>NZ_JBSSGB010000001.1:727500-4175000 GCF_054063215.1 Bradyrhizobium sp. USDA 4353 | reverse complement strand
TCCAACCCCAAGACCAAGGTCTTGGAGTTCCGGCTATCGAAGGTGGGTTTCCCCATTCGGAAATCCGCGGATCAAAGCTTCTTCGCAGCTCCCCACGGCTTATCGCAGCGTAGCACGTCCTTCATCGCCTCTCAGCGCCAAGGCATCCACCGAACACCCTTAAGGCACTTGATTGCTCTCATTATCAATGTCCACACACTCGGCAGAATGTTGTCAGCCACCTCACCTGCCCCAGAGGGACAAGCGTCAGATGAGCTGCAGGACACTGATTAGAAAGACCAGCTTGCTTCTTAAGATCGAACCGATGGCCGTGCGGTCAAGCGCAGCCAACAGAGTCATTTACAACAGACGGGATGCTTCACAGCTTCCAGCCTGCGCCGAAATGACCCGGAGATAGTGAAGGCGTCGGTGCAAAGTCGAACGCGAACCGCTTGCGCGGTGGCGCTCATTGCACGACCCTACTCGGATCGATCTCCTCTTCACGATGTCAGATAACCCGCAGTTGCCTGTAGTCCCGGTGAGGACCAGACAATGCGAAATGTTGTCTCGCGGACGAATTGAACACGCTCGATACAGCCCGCCTACGCCCAAGTGGGCTTCGGCGCGGCAGCCTTCGCGCATCTTCGACCTCATTCAGTCGAAACGCACAGGCTCGATCGGCTGGCTTGCCGAGCCGAAGCGCCGCAGGCGCGAAGGCTGGTGGAGCCTGTCGGGATCGAACCGACGACCTCATGCTTGCAAAGCACGCGCTCTCCCAGCTGAGCTAAGGCCCCATACTCGGAAAGACGAAAGCTCGCGCTCGATCGTCGAGACGATTGCTGGCCAATCAAGTCCGCCTACGCCCTATCGGGCTTCGGCGTGACAGCCCTCGCGCATCCTCGACCTCATCAGGTCGAAATGGCCGGGCTCGATCGGCTGGCTTGCCGAGCCGAAGCGCCGTCAGGCGCGAAGGCTGGTGGGCCTGGGAAGACTTGAACTTCCGACCTCACGCTTATCAAGCGCGCGCTCTAACCAACTGAGCTACAAGCCCTAACGCTTGAGAGGCTCGGATCAAGTCAACCACCCGGTACGCTCACGCGCCATGATGATGCACAGCGCCAAGCCCCAGGCAGCGTGTTCGTCCGCGAAGAAAGAGAAACGAAGACGGCGAAATCCCGCCAATGGAGCTCAGCCAAGATCTGGCGATCTTGATGGCCCCTGATGTTTCTAAAACAGCTCGATAGTGCGCGATCCGAGGATCGTGACCCGAAGGTCAGACTGAAGAGCCATCCTTAGAAAGGAGGTGATCCAGCCGCAGGTTCCCCTACGGCTACCTTGTTACGACTTCACCCCAGTCGCTGACCCTACCGTGGTCGGCTGCCTCCATTTCTGGTTAGCGCACCGCCTTCAGGTAAAGCCAACTCCCATGGTGTGACGGGCGGTGTGTACAAGGCCCGGGAACGTATTCACCGTGGCGTGCTGATCCACGATTACTAGCGATTCCAACTTCATGGGCTCGAGTTGCAGAGCCCAATCCGAACTGAGACGGCTTTTTGAGATTTGCGAAGGGTCACCCCTTAGCTTCCCACTGTCACCGCCATTGTAGCACGTGTGTAGCCCAGCCCGTAAGGGCCATGAGGACTTGACGTCATCCCCACCTTCCTCGCGGCTTATCACCGGCAGTCTCCTTAGAGTGCTCAACTAAATGGTAGCAACTAAGGACGGGGGTTGCGCTCGTTGCGGGACTTAACCCAACATCTCACGACACGAGCTGACGACAGCCATGCAGCACCTGTGTTTCGGGCTCCGAAGAGAAGGTCACGTCTCTGCGACCGGTCCCAAACATGTCAAGGGCTGGTAAGGTTCTGCGCGTTGCGTCGAATTAAACCACATGCTCCACCGCTTGTGCGGGCCCCCGTCAATTCCTTTGAGTTTTAATCTTGCGACCGTACTCCCCAGGCGGAATGCTTAAAGCGTTAGCTGCGCCACTAGTGAGTAAACCCACTAACGGCTGGCATTCATCGTTTACGGCGTGGACTACCAGGGTATCTAATCCTGTTTGCTCCCCACGCTTTCGTGCCTCAGCGTCAGTATCGGGCCAGTGAGCCGCCTTCGCCACTGGTGTTCTTGCGAATATCTACGAATTTCACCTCTACACTCGCAGTTCCACTCACCTCTCCCGAACTCAAGATCTTCAGTATCAAAGGCAGTTCTGGAGTTGAGCTCCAGGATTTCACCCCTGACTTAAAGACCCGCCTACGCACCCTTTACGCCCAGTGATTCCGAGCAACGCTAGCCCCCTTCGTATTACCGCGGCTGCTGGCACGAAGTTAGCCGGGGCTTATTCTTGCGGTACCGTCATTATCTTCCCGCACAAAAGAGCTTTACAACCCTAGGGCCTTCATCACTCACGCGGCATGGCTGGATCAGGCTTGCGCCCATTGTCCAATATTCCCCACTGCTGCCTCCCGTAGGAGTTTGGGCCGTGTCTCAGTCCCAATGTGGCTGATCATCCTCTCAGACCAGCTACTGATCGTCGCCTTGGTGGGCCATTACCCCACCAACTAGCTAATCAGACGCGGGCCGATCTTTCGGCGATAAATCTTTCCCCGTAAGGGCTTATCCGGTATTAGCACAAGTTTCCCTGTGTTGTTCCGAACCAAAAGGTACGTTCCCACGCGTTACTCACCCGTCTGCCGCTGACATATTGCTATGCCCGCTCGACTTGCATGTGTTAAGCCTGCCGCCAGCGTTCGCTCTGAGCCAGGATCAAACTCTCAAGTTGAACTTGAAGCTTTGAACCGGCTGATCACAACGTTTGACGAGGTCCCACCAATCAGTCCCGCGCTTCACAGCGCAAAGACCATGGTGTTACCTTTGAAACATTGTCCGCCGAAGTCTTCTCGTCCGATCCCAGAACCAAAAGCCGAAGCCCTCAATCCCGAGACCCGCAAGGACTCCGCCGTCCACGTTTCTCTTTCTTCATCTTCACTTGTCAAACAGCCCGCACTTGTTAGTCCGCGAACTCAGTCGCTCCGAACTAATTAGTGCACCTTCTTCGGTCTCTTTCGCCGTCGAAGTCTCCGTTGCCGGGGCGCTTCAAATAGCTGATTTTTAGAGACCGTCAAGAGCTTTTCTGAAGAAAAACTCAAGAGCCAGTCGGAAGAAGAAACATCAGAGAAAACAACGTTGGTCCCGGAAGTTCGGGGCCTCAGTCATCAGTGATGTCCGGCTGGCGTGGTGGTGAGATAGTGCGACGCCGCATCCCGTGCAAGAACTTTTTGCGACGGCTGTGAAGAAATGTGGACAGCGCTGTCTCACCCCACTCTGCGCGCCGTCACACGCCGCATCCGTTCCATTTTGGAACGGAACAGGCGCGCAAGCTCAGAAATTGCTCGCCTTGGATTGCACCAGCGCACGATAGGAGTGCGGCATGCGCATGCAGACGAGATCCTTCCGGCGGACGACGTTGGTCGGATAGACGCTGTCGAGATTGCTGGTGTCGATCTCGAGCGTCGCAATCCCCTCGCCGCGATCGACGATCGCTTCGCGGCGCGGAAACGAAAACGTATCCGGACCGAACACGCCGCTGAGCCCGCGATCGTCATTCGCGGCGTCACACACATTCGCGAATGCGAAGTAGGCGTTGTTCTCGCCGCCGCGAACCCGGAAGTGGTGCCAATGGTGCGGATCCACCCCGGTCGGGATCGGCGGCGGCTGAGACACCTCGCTCCCCGCATGCGCCGCACTGAAGGTCCCCTTCACTGCCGAAGGACACACGATCAGATCGCAGCCGCGCAACGCGAGCACCCGGCCCGCTTCCGGAAACGCCGCATCGTGGCCGATCAGGATGCCGATCCGCCCCATCGGCGTATCGACCACGGTCCATTCGTCTCCCGCCGTGGCCCAGTCGCGCTCGGCCGTGGTGAGATGCGTCTTGCGGTACGTGCTGATTTTACCGTCGGGGGGCACCAGGACGGCTGAATTATAGATGGTGTTCCCGTCTCGTTCTGCAAGGCCGCAGACCAGCGTGAGCCCCTGCCCCGCGGCGATCTCGGTGAGCGCAGCCGTGACGCGGCCCGGGATCGGCTCGGCGGTCTCGGCCGGATGGGTCAGTCCAGTTGCCGCAAGTTCCGGGAAGACCACCAGCTCGGCGCCCTCCCGCTTCGCCGCGGCCGTGAGCTCGGCGATGCGGGCGAGATTGGCCGCGACGTCGGAGGTGGGCGCGAATTGCGCCACGCTGACGCGGGAGCGTTTGCCCACCGGCCAGGGCTGATGGCCATATAGCCCAAAGAAGTCACGCGGGTTCCAGCTGTAGGTATTGGTGAGCAGCTCAGGATACAACTCCGGCCGGCGCTGCGCGAACACCGGCTCGCCGAGCACACGGCGTGCCCGAGCCAGCGCGAGATCGATCTCGGCGAATGCAACACCGTCGCCCTTGTCGATCACGGCCGGCAGGCTGCCATCGGGCGCGATGACGCAGCTGCCGCCGGAGAACTGCACGGTGCGCTCCAGGCCCCAACGGTTGCTCTCGATCACGTAGCAGGAGTTTTCGAAGGCGCGGCTGATCCAGTACGGCGCCGGCGTGCGCTCGGCGAGCCAGTTCGAGATGTGGCAGATGATGTCGGCGCCGCCGAGCGCCATCAGCCGCGCCGTCTCGACGAAATGGATGTCCATGCAGATCAGGAGCGCGATGCGGCCGATCGGCGTCTCGAAAACCTGGTTGTGCAGGTCGCCGGCCGCGGCCCATTTCGGCTCGGAGATGTAGGGGTGCGTCTTGCGGTGCCGGCCGACCACGCCATCCGGGCCGATCAGGACCGCGCTGTTGTAGTAGATGTCGTCGTCGTCGACCTCCGGCATGCCGATGACGATGTAACAATCATGCCGTCTCGCCAGTGCTGCGAAGCGGTGCGTGGTCGAGCCCGGCACCTTCTCGACATAAGGCGCCACTTCCGCGCGGTCGTACCAGCAATAGCCCGTCGTCCCCATCTCCGGCGTCACGATCAGCTTCGCGCCGGACGCGGCCGCCTGCTCGCACATCGCGAGCAGGCCTTCGATATTGCGCTCCTTCTCGCCGAGAACAGGCTCGAACTGGACGGTCGCGACCTTGTATTGCAACGACATCGCTTCGCTCTCAGACCAGGAAGTGCTTCTTGATGGAGGCGCCGAGCGTGTATTTCGGATCGACCATGTTGCCGAGCCGGACGCGTCCTGCCTGCGTCAGCAGCATGTAGGCGTCGATCTCCTCAAAACCGTAATCGGCGGCCATCCAGCGGCACAATTCGCGATAGGCGATGCGCGCCGCGTCCTCCATCGGCCGGGCCGAGCCGATGGTCATGATGACATCCTTGGTCTCGAGCCGCGGCCAAGCGATGGTCCAGTTCTTGATCAGGTCGACCTGCACCGTCGTGACGGTCGGATGCTCGATCGCGACGCCGCACAATTCGCCGTCGCCCTGGGCGGCGTGGCAGTCACCGAGATAGAGCAGCGCGCCCTTGGTGTTGACGGGCAGATAGATGACCGCGCCGGTGCCGACATCCGGCAGGTCCATGTTGCCGCCGTAGTAGTCGGGGACGAGCGAGGAGATCGCCTCGATCTCCGGCGAGGTGCCGATGGTGCCGATGAACGGCTCATAGGGCAGCGTGATCTTGTCGTTCCAGACCGTGCCCTTCTCGGCCGTGATCTCGAGCTTCTTCACGCGCTCGGGCAGCGCCGGATTGAGCAACGCGGTGTTCCCCGTTCCGACCAGCCCGCCGAACTCCGGCATGATCACCGTGGTGCCACGCGGCTGCGGCCCACGCGGCACGATGCTCTCGATATAGACCGCGAGCGTGTCGCCCTTCTCGGCACCGTTGACGTAGATCGGGCCGTTCTGCGGATTGAGGAACGGGAAGTTCAGGATTTTCGACGGGCTGTCGGTCTCGTGCTTGATCGCACCCTCGAACGCATCATGCGTCTCGGCGGAGACCACCGCGCCGGGATCGATCGTCAGCACCGGCTCGACATAGGGGCCGTAGACATAGTGATACTTGCCCTGGTCCTTCTCGGTGATGGTGTGATGCGCGCCGCGCGCCCCCCTAGCCACGCCCTTGCGGGCCATGATCGATTCCGACTGTCAGGCCATGCTCGTTCTCCTTGTGCTCGTTGTTCACGTTTCTTCAAACAGCAAGATGGCGGCGCATCTCCGCGGCGTCGTCGAGCGCATCGCGCGCGAGGCTAGCTGTGATGCGGCCCTTGTCCATGACGTAGGCGCGCTGCGCCATGGCGCGGATCATGTCGAGGTTCTGCTCGACCAGGATGATGGTGACGCCGGTCCGGCGGTTGAGCTCGACCATGTTGCGGGCAATGTC
Source organism: Bradyrhizobium sp. USDA 4353 (assembly GCF_054063215.1). Taxonomy (NCBI): domain Bacteria; kingdom Pseudomonadati; phylum Pseudomonadota; class Alphaproteobacteria; order Hyphomicrobiales; family Nitrobacteraceae; genus Bradyrhizobium; species Bradyrhizobium sp. USDA 4353. Next base: position 4,168,671 of record NZ_JBSSGB010000001.1, on the reverse strand, counting down.
CTGGACGATGTTGGGCTGGATGCCTTCCGAAGGCTCGTCGAGCAGGATCAGATTGGGATCGGCGATCAGCACGCGGCCGATCGCAAGCTGCTGCTGCTGGCCGCCGGACATCGTACCGGCGCGCTGGCTCCAGCGCTCCCTGAGGATGGGAAACGCGCCGATGACGCGCTGCCGTCCCTCCTCCGGAATGCCGCCGCCCTTGATCGCAGCTCCCACCGCGATGTTCTCGCCGACCGTCAGCCGCGGAAACACGTCGCGGCCTTGCGGCACATAGCCCATGCCGAGCCGCGCGCGCTTGTGCGCCGGCAGATGCTCGACGGCTTCGCCGCGATAGACAATCGAGCCACTCATGGCAGGCACCAGTCCGATCAGGCTCTTCATCAAGGTCGACTTGCCGACGCCGTTGCGGCCGATGACGGCGACGATCTCGCCCTCGCGGACCTCGATCTCCAGCCCTTGCAGCACCGGCTTGCCGCCATAGCCGGCGCGGAGCCCGACGGTGGTGAGGATGACTTCCTTACGCATGCGCCTGTCCCAGATAGATCGCCGCCACACGTTCATCCGCGACGATCTCGTCGATCGAGCCTTGCGCGAACACCTGGCCGAGATGCAGCACGGTGACGCGCTGCGCGACCTGGCGCACGAACGCCATGTCGTGCTCGATCGCGAGCACGGTCATGCCCGCCGCATTCAGCCGCCGCACCATCTCGCCGGTCATGTGCGTCTCCTCCGGCGACATCCCGGCGGTCGGCTCGTCGAGCAGCAGGAGCCGCGGCTTCAGCGCGATCGCCATGCCGATCTCCAGCCACTGCTTCTGTCCATGGCTGAGATTGCCGGCGAGCTGCGCCTGCTCGGCTTCGAGATTGAGGAAGGCGAGCAGCCGATCGATCTCTTTGTCGAGCGCGGCGCCATGCAGCCGGCTCTGCAGCGCGATTTCCAGGTTCTGCCGCACCGACAGCCCCTTGAACACGCCGGGTACCTGGAACTTGACCGAGAGGCCGCGGCGAATGCGCGCGAAGGATTTCAGCGCGGTGATGTCCTCGCCGGCAAAATAGATCTGGCCGCTGCCGGGATGATGCTCACCGAGGATCAGCCGGAACAACGTGCTCTTGCCGGCGCCGTTCGGTCCGATCAGGCAGTGGATCTCGCCCTGCTCCAGCACGAGATTGACGGAGTTCGTCACGTGCAGGCCGCCAAAATGCTTGTTGACGTCACGCAATTGCAGGAGCGCCATCACGCGGCCTCCTGCTTGCGCCGGGTCACGAGCTTGGTGATCCCCTTGATGACGCCGAGCACGAGGCCATTGGGCGCGATCAGCACGGTGAGCACCAGCAGCACGCCCATGAACACTAGCGCATATTGGCTGCCGTAGATCGTCAGCGCCTGGAAGCCGGAGAGCACGACCAGCGTGCCGATCACGGTCGCCGTGAGATCGCTGCGGCCGCCGACCGCGACCCAGATCAGCGGCAGCGACGCCGCCGTCATGCCCATGCTGGAGGGCGTGATGTACTGGCCCCATACCGTATAGAGCACGCCGGAGAGGCCCGCGAGCGCCGCGCCGATGACGAAGGTGATCAGCTGATACTTCCGGATGTCGTAGCCGAGCATTTCCGCGCGCTCGGGATTCTCGCGGATCGCAACGATGACATTGCCGAACGAGGAGTTCATCAGGATGCGCAAGCCGAGATAGACCAGCACGAGCATGGCGAGCACGACGTAATACAGCCCGACATCGGCGAACAGCACGATCGGGCCGCCGAACCACGGGATGGTCAATGGCGGCATCGCGCTCATGCCGTTGAAGCCGTTCAGCCGGGCGGCGCCGATGCGCCATTCGGGTCCGGCGGTCTGCGCCATGAAGCGCTCGAGCATCAGGGTCACGGCGAGCGTGACGATGCCGAGGAAGACGCCGGCGATCCGGCCGAAGAACATGAAATAGCCGAGCAGCGCGGCGACCAGCGCGGCCATGCCGATAGCCAGCAGCAGCGCGATCCAGGTGAAGCCATAGGATGCGCCGAAATTGATGGTGAGGATGCCGTAGCCATAGCCGGCGATGCCGAAGAACGCGGTCTGTCCGAACGACAGCGAGCCGCCATAGCCCCAGATCAGGCTGAGGCTGAGCGCGATGAACACCCAGACGAAGAAGTAGACGGTGTTGCCAACGGTGTAGCCGTCGCTGAACAGCGGATAGGCCAGTGCGCCGGCGAGCACGAGCGCGAACAGCGCCCAGAACGCAGGCCCGCGGCCGAGCGTCTGCGGTCCTTCGAGGCGGCGAAACAAGGAAGCAAGTCCAGTCACGGCGTCCTCCTCAGGTGCGCTCGCGCAGCACGAAGCCGGAGATGCCCTTCGGCAGCACCCGGACCACGATGATGACGGCGATCAGGAGGCCGATCTGGCCGAACAGCTGGCCCTGCCACGAGGTCATGACGGACTTGACGATCGCCAGGATGCCACCGGCCGGTGCGGTGCCGAGGAACACGTCCGCGCCGCCGATCACGACGGTGACGAAGGCCTCCATAATGAAGGTCGCGCCCATGGTCGGCACCAGGGTCATGGTCGGCGCGTAGAGCCCGCCGGCGAGACCCGCGAGCCCAGCCCCGCAGGCAAAGGTCAGGCTGTAGATGAGCCTTGTATCGACGCCGAGCGCGGCCGCCATATGCGGCACCTGAATGGTCGCGCGGGCCAGCACGCCGAACCGCGTCCAGTTGAACAAGGCATAGAGCGCTCCGAGCACGGCGAGCGCGGCGACGAACAGCACGATGCGATAGATCGAATAGGAATAGGCGCCGACCTGGAAACTGCCGAACGGCGTGCCGACGCCGGCCATGGTCGATCCGACCAAGATCAACGTGCCCTGCGTCGCGATCAGGCTGAGGCCCCAGGTGGCGACGATGGTGTCGAGCGGCCGCTCATAGAGATGCCGGATCACCAGAAGTTCGACCAGCACGCCGACGAAGGCCGAGGCCAAGGTGCCGCAGAGAATGCCGAGCGGCAGCGGCAGGCCGGCATGCACCGTCGCTGCCGTCACATAGGCGCCGCACATGATGAACTCGCCATGGGCGAGATTGATCACGCCCATCATGCCGAAGATGACCGCGAGCCCGCAGGCCGAGAGCACCAGGAAGGCGAACGCGTCGCCAAACTGGTAGAGCGCAGAGAATGCCAGGGTTGCGATGTCCATGTCTTCGATCGATGTGGGTTCAGTTGCGAGAGGCGATGAAGAGCAAGCCGCTCCGGCGTGAGGGGACGCCGGAGCGGCCGCTTCCGCCGATCAGGGCTTCGGCGGCGGATTCGACGGCGTGTACTGCGCCATCGGATCCTTCTTGGTCAGGTCACAGCCGGCGTCGCCGAGCCAATACGGCTTGATGTCTTCCCAGACCTTCGGGAACGAGATCGAGTGATCGGCGCCGACCTTGGCGAGGTAGATGGTGTGCGACATGTGCTGGCTCTTGGGGTCGATGCAGACCTTGCCTTCCGGCGCGTCCATGCAGACGTCGCCCATCGCGATCACCTTGCGGATCTCGTCGCGGTTGGTAGACTTCGCCCGCTCCACCATCTGCTTGTAGAGATACAGCGCGAGATAGGAGTTCTCGGCCTCCTGGTTCACATAGGGCTCGTTCGGGAACTTGGCCTTGAACTTGGCCAGGAATTCCTTGCTCTTCGGACTGTCGATCTCCTCGATGTAGTTGGTGGTGACGTACATGTCCTTCAGGCTCGGCGGCTTGAAGCGCTTGTGCTCATAGCCCTGGCCGACGTTGACCGACGAGGCCATCGGCAGGTTGACATTGGCGGACGCAGCCTGCTCGTAGTACGAGGCCTGCGCGGTGCCGACCAGCAAGGTCACGACGAAGTCGGGCTTGGCCTTCTGGATGTTCTGGATGCTCTGCGAGAACTGCGACACGCCGAGCGGGATGAACTCCTCGCCGGCCATCTCGCCGCCGTTCTCCTTGACGATCTTGCGCACCCACTCGGCCGAGATCTGGCCGAAATTGTAGTCGGCGGCGAGCGTGTAGACCTTCTTGCCGTAGGTCTGCATCATGTAGGGATGAGCGTCGAGAACTGCTGCTCGGGCACCGCGCCGGTCACCACCATGTGGCCATCGCAGACGCCGCCTTCATACTGGTTGTTGTAGAAGGCGAAGCCGTTGAACTGGTCGACGATCGGGCGGTACGCCTCGCGCGAGGCCGAGGAGAAGCCGGCGAACACGACGTCGACCTTGTCCCGCTGCAGTACGCGGCGCATGAATTCCTGGTAGCGCGTGTTGTCCGACTGGGTGTCGTAGGTCACGAGTTCGAGCGGACGGCCCATGATGCCGCCAGCCTTGTTGATCTCTTCGGCCGCAAGCTGGATGGCGTGCACCTTGCCGATTGTCGCAGCCGCGAAATCGCCGGACTGGTCCTCCAGCACGCCGAGCTTGATCGGCGCTTCGGCCGCATATGCGCTTGACGCGAAGACAAGCGTCCCCGTGAGGGCTGCGGCACGCAGCCCCCGCATTCCAGATCTGGTCATGTGATGCTCCTACATCGCTTGCTTGTTGCCGCCTGGCAGCGTGATGCTGCTCCGGCGTTCCGGCGTATCGGGCGGCATCGCCCGTCTCTTCAGGAACTCCTCGCAATAGAGCTCCAGACTTTGCCGCGCCCGCATGCTGTCGCGGCGAAGCGCGGAATAGGCATCGTCGTCGTTGAGCCCCGTTTCCTGCATCAGCAGGACGACAGCGCGGATCACGGCCCTGCGGCCGCGGCGGCGGCTCTCGAGGTCCTGCAGCTTCTCGTACATGTCGGTGCGCAGCAGGAACTGGTTGATGCCGAGGAACAGCGCGGTATAGACGGCGCCGCCATGCACCGGCTTGCGCAGGAACGAGGTTGCGCCGAGATTGACCAGCGCCTTGAGCCGGCTCGGTGCCTCCACGCCGACGAGGCCGATCACCGGCACCGGCGGCAGCCTCGACGCCGGATTGACCTCGAGCGCGACCGCGCCCTCGAGATCGCCGTCGATGAACAGGATGTCGCGCTCGGGCAGCAAGGCGCTGGTGTCGAGCTGCGCGCGGCCCTCGATGATGTCAGGGTATTCGCAGGCGACGCCGAGCTTGGCGAGCGTCGTCTCCAACGTGGTCTCCCACCCCGCCCGCCGTGTGATCACCAGCGCGCGGCCACCCTTGAAGTTCTGCAGCAGTCGGAAGGTCATGACTTCACCATTCGGAGCAGCGGAGGACGCATCGAGGTCGCGAAGCGCGGCGAGGACTGGACGAGATAGGGATCGGGCGCGATCGGCTGGCGCGCCTCGAGCAGCAGTTCGAACTGCGCATCGGTCGACGACCGGCCGATGCGCGGCGTGAGCCAGGCGTGATAGGTCTGCGGATCGATCCGCACCTCGCCCTGCGGTGCCAGCAGCCGCTGATTGGCGACGGCGCAGCGCACCAGCCGCGACTCATCGCTGCCCGCTTGAGCCAACGCCGCGGCCAGCAGCTTGACGGCGATATAGGACGCCTCGGCATCCGCCGAGACCACGGGGCCATCAGGAAACGCTTGCGTATAGGCCTGCAGGAAGGCGGCATTCTCCGGCGAGTTCAACGAGGAGAAATAGACGCTCGACGACAGATGGCCGTCGACAGCTTCGGTCCCGATCTCCTTGAGCTCGGGCTCGGACAGAGTGCAGCTCGCGACCGGAATTTCGTTGGCCTGGTCGATGCCGGCGGCGCGGCAGGCGGCGCGGAAGGCGCGGAAGAAGGCGTAGGCGCTGGTGCCGATCAGATTGTTGAACACGACATCCGGACGCTGCTCCAGGATCGCCGCGATGACCTGGTCGAACTCGGTATCTCCGACGGTCAGATAGCGCTCGGCCAGCACCGTGCCACCGCGCGCTGTCAGCGCCTCGCGGAAGATGCGGTTGTTCTCCCAGGCCCAGATGTAGTTCGAGCCGACGCAGAAGGCGCGCGTGCCGACCCGCGCGGCCAGGAAATCGACGAGCGGCAGCACATGCTGGTTCGGCGCCGCACCGGTATAGATGACGTTGTCCGAACTCTCGAAGCCCTCGTAATGCGAGGGATACCACAGCAGCCCGTCGAACTTCTCGAAGCAGGGTATCACCTCCTTGCGGCTCGACGAGGTGTAGCAGCCGACCACCTGGCGGATGCCGGAGCTCAGGAGATCGCGCGCCAGCGCACGATACTGCCCGAGATCGCCGGACGGATTGACGACGACCGGCTCCAGCGTGATCGGCCCCTCGGCGGCGTTGACCTCGGCCAGCGCAAGCTGCGCCCCGTTCAGCATCGAGCGCGCGACGACGCTGTACGAGCCGGTCGTCGAGAACATCACCCCGATGCGAAACGTCGTCCGTGTCATCCCGCGTCCCAAGAACAAAAAAGCGCCCGTCGGCTGTCAAGCCGAGGGCGCCCTCGCCACCAACCAAACACGCTTTAATCAGCGCGGCGTTGGAAATGGTTTGATCGTGCTCGCGTCTCAGGGCCGCTGTGCCCAACGCGTGGACATTACGGTCTCTTAGAACATCTCACCTGTCAAGCGCGTTGTGAGAGCGATGGCTGCATCAAATCGTGCTTGCGTGCAGCAAATTGATGCAGCTGCGACATTCTTGCTTGGCCTCACCGCCGCTGCGCACGGTCGTCAACGTGGCCGTGGCGGCGTGCTGCGCGCGGGCGTGGTCAGGAAGCGCTCGAGCTCGACAATCGCTTCCGCCTCGCGCGCGCGTCTGAGCTGTCGTGCCTGCTCGATGCCCGGCGGCAGACGCTTGGCCATGTCGCGCGCCTCGCGCGCCGTCTGCAACAGACGCTCACCGAGCGTCATCGTCTGCTTGACGCGACGTCTTCGCTTCTTCGGAATTTCGACTTCCATGCAAATGCGGACCCGGTTTCGATTTATACGCAGACACAACCCTAGATGATCACTCGGCACCTGCATCCACATAAGTGAATCGGAAAGTTGAGGTGCTTTCGTTGGGGCCGGCCGCCCCGGCCGGCGCGGGACGTTAACCGCAGCGCCCGGACAGCGACGTCTCAATTGATATGCACGGCTTGACTTCGGGCGAGCCGTCGCGCAGAGGAACCAACTGTCCAGCGCCCGGTTCACACCGCAGTGAAAGGGGGTCCCATGAAGAACAAGCAATTTGCCGCCCTGCCCTTTCGTATCAAGGCTGCGGAGCTCAGCATCCTCTTGATCACCACGCGGCGCAAGCAGCGCTGGTCGGTGCCGAAGGGATCACCGATGCTGCGCAAGCGCGCGCACCGGGTGGCCGCGATCGAGGCCTATGAGGAGGCCGGGCTGCGCGGCAAGATCAGCCGCCAGGCGCTCGGCCGCTTCAAGCACCGGAAGCGCAAGGGCAAGCGCAAGATCCCCTGCGAGGTGAAGCTTTATCCGTTGAAGGTGACAAAGCAGCACGGCCGCTTCCCCGAGCGCGGCCAGCGCAAGCTGATCTGGGTGTCGGCCGCAGAAGCCGCGCGCCGCGTCCACCATCCCGAGCTGCGCCGGCTCATCCAGGGCTTTTCGCGGCAGCAGCGCAAGCGAAGCTGATCCCCGCTCATGCCTGCCGGAGCGCGATGATGACGCCCTTGTCGGCCTGCGGCTGAAGCGGGTCACCCGCCAGCGTTTGATCGCGCCAGGGCGTGCGCCCGTCAGCGCTCCGCGAACTTGATGGTGGACACCGGCCAGCGCCCCTCATGACCGGTGATCGCAATGCGCAAGCCGTGCAGCTCGTCGAGATAGACCTGCTCCACGGTTCCGGCCTTGCCATCGCTCAGCGCCACGCACTTGCCGATCAACTCGGTCTGCGCATGCTCGAACTCGTACAGGATGGTGAAGGCTCGCGTCTTGACGGCAACCATGCGGGAACGGTGTGAGGAGTGAGGAAGAGCCGCGACGCTGCGGGACAGGCCGGCGCTGGCTGATAGATCGGGACTCATCCGCGCCCGGTCAACCACCCCTCAAGCGATCGTGCACGCGGCTCGCGCGGCATGCACGATCTGGTCAGCGGCACTCGAAATTCGCCGCGTCCTCGAGGCTGCCGCTGCCCTTGTAGGTCTGAACCTTCGGGAACGCGCAGAGATCGCGCGTGCGTCCCGGCCATGGCACATCGGGCGCGGCCCGCGCGGCGGCGCGGATGGTTTCCGGCGCGGCGGCCTTGCCTTCCACCCAATTGTCCAGCGCAGTCAGCAGATCGAACTGATCGGTCGCCGGCCCGCCGCCGCAATGGTTCATGCCGGGAACCAGGAACAGCCGCGCAAAGCCATCCGTGTCGGGGTACTTCTTCTTGAGCTGGTCGACATAGTCGACCGTATCGAGCGCGGAGAAGATCGGGTCGGCCGTGCCGTGATAGAATAGCATCTTGCCGCCCTTGCCCTTGAACGTGTCGAGATCGGTCGAGGTCGCCGCCTCATACTCCATGCCGGCATCGAATCCGCCTGCCCCCTTCATTACTTTGGACACATCGCGGTCGATGTCGAAATTGCGCACCCAGGCGACGAGATCGGTCGGGGTCTCCGGCGGGCTCATGAAATCATACGGCACGCCGCCGGCGATCAAGGTCAGATTACGCGCGTTCGGCGGGCTGACCTTGGGCGTGCCGAGCTTCCAGGCGCGCCAGCCCGGCGCGGCGAGACCGGGATCGTGGGGCCAGCGCGAATAGATCAGACCACCCATCGCATTGCGGCTGCCGTCGAACATCAGCTTGATCGCCTTCAGCTTGGGTGCCGACAGGCATTGGGCGCTCTCGCCCTCCTTGCAGGCGAGCACCGAGGGATCGAAGCGGCAGGCCATGACGTCCTGCACCATGCCGTCCTTGGCGCCATCGGCGCCGTCGCATGCCGCGGCCACGCCGTCGGCGACCAGCTTCAGATCCTCATCGGTCAGCGCACTGCCGACATCGGCCTTGCCGTCCGGTCCGGGCGGCGCGATCGCGAGCAGCATCTGCTCCTGCGCGATCACGTCGATCCCGGCGAGCGGCACGCGATAGGCCGGCGCACCGGCAATGACGCCGTCGAACAATTCGGGGAAGCGTTGCGTCACGGCCATCGCCTGACGGCCGCCATTGGAGCAGCCGGCGAAATAGGAGCGTCGCGGCGCGTTGCCGTAGAGCTTCGCGGTCGCGGCCTGCGCAGCGGCAACCACCGGCGGGATCGAGCTGTAGCCCTTGTCGCGCCGCGCCTGCGGATCGAGGCCGAACAGATACGGGCCGAGCGGACCGGGCTCTTCGAGGTGACCGGAGTCGGTGGAGGCCGCGGCGTAGCCATTGGAGAGCGCATTCGGCGGCGTCGCACCGGTCAAGAGGCCGAGCGCCGGCCGCCGCACGCCGTCGACGCCACCACCGCCCTGGAAGACGAACTTGCCGTTCCACGTCGCGGGCAATCGCAGTTCATAGCCGATCGCGTAGGGCTTGCCGTCGATGCCGGTGCGCTCGTTGATCTTGCCGCGGATCAGGCAGTGATCCGGCGCCGGGCTGGTGACACCCGCGGGCGCGGGGGACGCGAGCTGCACGCCGCCGGCGGCGACGAATTCCGCCGTGACCACGCGGCCGCTGCCGGAAAAGCCCTGGGCCAGCGCGGCGCAATTCGCCTTGAAATCCTCAGCCTGCGCGGTCGTCATGGCTGACGTCGTCAGCAGAAGCGCAGCCAGCGCCGACATCCGGATCGTCATCACCTTCATCCTCCCACCCTGCAGGCCACGCGCCGTCATTGCTTCGCAAGCGCTTGATCGTGTCAGACCATAGCCATGGCCGTGCGCAGCCCGCAAGCGGCCGTGCGCGTACGCATGATTGAAAACCGCTGTCGAAGCGTGTCATCTGTCGGCACGACACGATCGAGGGACATCATGGCTGCGGACATCCGGTTGAATGCGTTTGCGATGAACTGCGTCGGGCACCAGTCGCCCGGCCTGTGGCGGCATCCGCGCGACCGTTCTTCTGATTACAATCGCCTGCCCTATTGGATCGATCTCGCCAAGACCTTGGAGCGCGGCCGCTTCGACGGGCTGTTCCTCGCCGACGTGCTCGGCGTCTACGATGTCTATGGCGGCAATCCCGACGCCGCGCTGCGCCACGCCATTCAGGTGCCGGTCAACGACCCGATGATGCTGATCTCGGCGATGGCCGCCGTGACGGAGCATCTCGGCTTCGGCGTCACCTGTACCCTGTCCTACGAGCCGCCCTACCCGTTCGCGCGGCGCATGTCGACGCTCGATCACCTCACCGAGGGCCGCATCGGCTGGAACATCGTCACCGGCTATCTCGACAGCGCGGCGCGCGGCATGGGCAAACAGCGCCAGACCGGCCATGATGATCGCTACGACATCGCCGACGAGTATATGGAAGTGGTCTACAAGCTGTGGGAAGGCAGCTGGGAGGACGACGCCGTCAAGCGCGATCGCGACAGCGGCGTGTTCACCGATCCGGCGAAGGTCCACCGCGTCAGCCATCACGGCGAGAACTATCAGCTCGACGCTATCCATCTCTGCGAGCCGTCGCCGCAGCGGACGCCGTTGCTGTACCAGGCCGGCACGTCGGCGCGCGGCCGCGTGTTCGCCGGCCGGCATGCCGAATGCGTGTTCATGTCCGGCCCCTCGGCCAAGATCATCGCGCCGCGCGTCGCCGCGATCCGCCAAGCCGCGGTCGAGGCCGGCCGCGCAGGCACCGACATCGTGATCTTCAGCATCGCCACCGTGGTGCTCGGCGAGACCGACGCGGAGGCCGAGGCGAAGTTCGCCGACTACCGCCGCTACATCGACCACGAGGCGTCACTGACCTTGATGTCCGGCTGGACCGGCGTCGACTTCTCGACCTATGAGCTCGACCAGCAGGTCCGCCACGTCCTCAACGACGCCGGCCGCAGCGCCATGGACAACGTCACCCGCGCCGATCCGGACCGGGTCTGGACCGTGCGCGAGGTCGCCGAGCACATCGGCATCGGCGGCATCGGCCCGGTCTTCGTCGGCTCGCCGGCCAAGGTGGCAGATCTCATCGAAAGCTGGGTCGAGCAGACCGGCGTCGACGGCCTCAACCTCGCCTTCGCGCTCTCGCCGGAAAGCTTCGCCGATGTCGCCGACATGCTGGTGCCTGAGCTGACCAGGCGCGGCCGCTACAAGAAGGCGTATCAGCCCGGCACGTTGCGCGAGAAGATGTTCGGCCGCGCCCGGCTCGCGGCCCCGCATCCGGCGGCGAGCTATCGGCCCTGATCACGCCGGCAAAAGCGCCAGCACCTGCTCGACCGCCGCCGCAATCGGCTTGATGATCGGCACCGCGAAGTGCGGCTGCAACTGATCGGCGGCCTGCGCCAGCGGCCCGCCGCCGATGATCACGGCCTCGGCGCCGTCTGCGAGGCAGGCCCGCGCGGCGTCGGCCAGCGCAGCAGCAAGCCGCGCCGGATCGGCAGCGAGCGCAGCCGGATCGCCTTCGGTCAAGCGCGTCCCCGTGAACTGCGCCGACAGCTTCAGGCTGTCCACGAGCCCGCCGATGCTCTCGACCAATCCCGGCGTGACCGTCGCGATGCCGAAGCGCCGCCCGCCCTGCCCCGCCTCCCTCATCGACGACTCGCCGATCCCGACCACCGGCAAGGCCATCGCGGCGCGGATCGCGGCCGCACCGGGATCACCATAGGCGGCAACGATGATGCCCTCGCACGCACCGCCCTGCGCCCGCGCGATCTCGACCACCTCGCCGGCCGAGGCTGCGAGCGCCTCGGCATCGACGATCATGCTCGGCGCCCGCGTCGCGGTCGCGCCGACCACCTCGGCGCGATCGCCACACGCCGCCGCCGCAATCGACACCATCATCGCGGTGGTCGCCGCCGAGCTGTTGGGATTGATCAGGAGGATGCGCGGCCGTCGACGCGTCATGGGATGAACTCCGCCAGCCGGCTCAACCGTCGTGCCGCGCCGCGGCCACGCCGAGATCCTTGAAGATCGCGGTCAGCTCATCGACCTCCGCGGCACCCGGCTGCGGCTGGATGCGCCGTTCGATATCCTCGAGGTGATGCGTCATGGCGGCGACCGCTGCGGCCTTGTCGCGCGCCAAGACCAATTCGCCGATGTCGGGATGGGAATCCGGCGAGCAGTCCGGCGCGCCCGGCTGCTCGAAGGTCGCGATCGCCAGCGATGTCCGCAGGATCAGCTCGCGCGCCATGTCGAGCAGCACATGGTTGCCGGCGAGCTGCGCGATCAGGATGTGGAAGTCCGCCGTCAGCGACAGCGAGGCCCAGCGGTCCGAGCGATCGTCGGCCGCCTCGCGCGCCATATGCGCCTTCAGCAGCGCCTTGCCCTGCTTGTCGAGCCGGTCGATCGCGGCGGCCACCGTCGCGGCCTCGATGACGCGGCGCGCGGCGAACATCTCGCGCGCCTGCTCCCAGGTCGGCCGATCGACGAAGGCGCCGCGGTTCGGAAACTGCACGACGATCTTGCGCGAGGCGAGATGCGCCAGCGCCTGGCGGATGTGGATCCTCGTGGTGCCGAGCGCACGCGCCAGCCGGTCCTCGCCGAGCTTGGTGCCCGGCTTCAGCCGCTTCTGGCTGATCGCCGTGAGGATGCCCTGCACGACAGGATCGTCGTCCATCCGGCGCGGATCGACCGGGTCCGGCTCCGGCCGCGGCGCCGGCCGTTGCCGGACCGTGGTCCGGGTCGAGGTCTTCTGCGCCGCGCGATCGGCTTTGCCGCGAGTCTTGATCATGCGGTCATTTCTAGCCGAAGCGGCTGAAATTGAAAGCAGCCGCGCTGCCGCTTGTTTCACCAGACGGCGCATAATGTGTAATCAATAATAGCATCAGATTGGCGCCAATTTTTGGCGACGAAAATTTCGCTCAGTCAGTACAGGTACTTGCGCCAGTGGCCGCCGTGGCACGGCGCTTGCTGACCTCCCGCGCCAACGGAGAGACATGCATGTTGAGCAGCGTCATGACGAGAGAGGCAGCCACAACGCCCGAGGCGCGCGGCTGCACGCTGGCGCTGAACGGCATCGGCCACAGCTTCGGCGGCACAATCGCGCTCGACGGCATCGATCTCGAGGTCGCGCGCGGCGAGCTGATCGCCATGCTCGGCCCATCCGGCTGCGGCAAGACCACGCTGCTTCAGATCATCGCCGGCTTCCTGCAGCCGAGCCGCGGCGCCGTCAGCTTCGATGGCGTGCGCGTCGACCGCGTGCCCGCCAATCGCCGCCGCATCGGCATGGTGTTCCAGAACTACGCCCTCTTCCCGCACATGACCGTCGCCGAGAATGTCGCCTACGGCCTGCGCGCACGAAGCTCGCCGGCGGCAATCGTGAAGCAGCGCGTCGCCGAGATGCTGTCCCGGGTGCAGATGACGGCGTTCGGCGATCGCTTCCCGCGCCAGCTCTCTGGCGGCCAGCAGCAGCGCGTCGCGCTGGCGCGCGCGCTCGCCATCGATCCCGTGCTGGTGCTGCTCGACGAACCGTTCTCCGCGCTCGACAAGAACCTGCGGCTCGACATGCAGATCGAGATCAAGAGCCTGCTCAAGAGCTGCGGCGTCACCTCGATCATGGTCACGCACGACCAGGAGGAGGCGCTGTCGATGGCCGATCGCATCGTGGTGCTCAACAAGGGTCGCATCGAACAGATCGACACGCCCGATGCGCTCTACGATGCGCCGGCGAGCTTGTTCGTCAACGGCTTCATCGGCCACGCCAATTTCCTCAACGGCAGGACCTCGGCGCAGCCCGGCACCATCGCACTCGATGCGGGCTGTGCGCTCGCGATGTCCAGCGGCGAACGGCTGGCCGCCGGCCGTGACGTCACCGTCTCGATCCGGCCGGAGAACCTGACGCTGACATCGGACGCGCAGCCCGGCGCCATCGCCGTGACGATCCGCGTGGTGATGCCGCTCGGCGCCGTCAGCGTGATCGACTGCGTCACCGCCTCGGGCGAGGCCATCAAGGTCAGCCAGTCGCGCGCCGCCTGGTCGGGCCGGCCGGGCGACGCCGCCTGGCTCGTCATCAAGGACATCACCAAGGTCCACGTCTTCGAGGCTGCCGCCTCGCCGTCCATCGCAAGAGCATGAGGAGTTTCGTTATGACGCTGTCCCGCCGACGCCTGCTCGCCACCGCCGCCGCGGCCCTCGCCGCGCCCTCCGTCATGTCGTCCACGCGCGCCCGCGCGGCGAGCTCGATCGTCGCCACCACCTATCCCGGCAGCTTCGACGAGGCGTTCCGTGCGGTGATGGGCCCCGCCTTCCAGAAGGCGACGGGCGCCGATGTGACCTTCACGCCACTGCTCGGCGTCGACCAGATCGGCAAGATCCAGGCCTCGCGCAACGCGCCGCCGTTTGACGTCGTGCTGTTCGACGAGGGCCCGCTGATCCCGGCGATCGCCAGCGGCGTGATCGAGAAATTCCCGACCGAGGCCTCCAAGAGCTTCGCGGAGATCCCGCAGCCGTTCCGCCATCCCGACGGCTATGCACCCGTCCTCACGGTGCAGCTGATCGGCATCGCCTACAATCCGAAGAAGATCACGACGCCGCCGACCTCGTGGGAGGATCTGTGGAAGCCGGAATACAAGGGCCGCGTCGGCATCACCGGCATGGGCTCCTCGCTCGGCACCGCCTTCATGGTCGAGATCGCCAAGCTCCATGGCGGCTCGGAGACCAACCTCGAGCCGGCCTTCGAGGCGATCAAGAAGCTCTTGCCCAATGTCGGCGCCATCGCCGCCTCGCCCGGTGCGCTGGCCGCTTTGTTCCAGCAGGGCGAGATCGATATCGCCTTCAACTTCTGGAACAATGTCGCGCTGCTCGCGGCCAAGGGCGTCGACGTCGCCTTCGCCAAGCCGAAATCGGGCGCGGTCATCATCCGCTCCAGCGCGCAGATCGTGAAGAACAACCAGGACCCGAAGCTCGTGCTCGACTATCTCGACACGGTGATGTCGGCGGAGGCGCAGAAGGGCATCGAGGCCGCACCCTGGGTGATGATGCCGACCAACAAGAACGTGGCGCTGACCGGCGCCAATCTCACGGTCGCCAAGAGCGTCGACGACCTCATCGCCAACAACGTGCTGCTCGACTGGACCAGGTTCCAGCACATGCGCGGCGAATGGATCACGCGCTTCAACAAGGACGTCAAGATCTAGTGGGCATGTCGACCACGCGTCCCCGAGGGGAGCTCGCGCCGGCGCTGCCGCTGGCGGTGGTGTTTCTCGGCGCCTTCGTGCTGCCGCTGATCGCGCTGGTCGCGATCAGCCTGTTCCGCACGCCCGCTTTTGCCGAGCTGTCGCCGGCGCAATATGTGCGCTTCCTGAGCGATCCCTTCAGCCTGCGCGTGCTGGCGGACACCGTGATGCTCGGACTCGAGGTCGCGCTGTGCACGCTCGTGCTCGCCTATCCCCTGGCACTGGTCTATGCCGCGAGCGGCGCGCTGGTCCGCACCATCATTACCTTCCTGATCCTGCTGCCGCTGCTCACCAGCACTGTGGTGCGCACCTTCGCCTGGATCGTCATTCTCGGCCGCGACGGCATCGTCAATTCGGCGATGCTGTCGCTCGGCCTGTGGGACAGCCCGGCCCGCCTGCTCTACAGCTGGGGCGGGCTGGTGCTGGCGTTGACGCAAATCCAACTGCCGCTGATGGTGCTGCCGCTGATCAACAGCCTGCTGCGGCTCGACGGCAATCTCGCCCGGGCCGCCGAAGGTCTCGGCGCCGGCCGCCTCCGCGTCTTCGTCACCGTGATCCTGCCGCTGACCCTGCCCGGCGCGATCGCGGGCGTCCTGCTGGTATTCGCGGCCGCGGCCACCGCCTTCATCACCCAGACGCTGGTCGGCGGCGGCCGCATCATCCTGATGCCGAGCTACATCTACCAGCAGTCGATGGGCGTGCAGGACTGGCCGTTCGCGGCTGCCTTGTCGCTGATCTTCACTGCTGCGGTCATCGGCATCGTCGCCGCCATCGGCGCGCTGTCGCGCCGGCTGACGCGAGGCGTCGATGCGGCGTGACCTTTCCGACCGGCTCTATGGCGGCGTCGTCGGCGCGATCGCAGCCGCATCGGTGCTGCTGCTGCTTGCGCCGACGCTGGTCGTGCTGATCATCTCGCTGACCTCGGGCATGACGCTGAAATTCCCGCCGCCGAGCTGGTCGGCGCGCTGGTATGTCGAGCTGTTCCGCTCGCCCGAGCTGCTCACGCCGGCGTTGACCAGCCTGAAGGTGGCGCTGTGGACGACCTTGTTCTCGGCCGTGCTCGGCAGCGCCGCGGCACTGGCGCTGGCGCGCAGCCGATCGCGGATCGCCCGCCTGCTCGACGCCCTCTTCATGTCGCCGATGGTGCTGCCCGCGATGGCCTTCAGCCTGTCGCTGCTGCTGGTGTTCAACGTGATCGGCATCCGGCTGTCCTTTGCCACATTGGTGCTCGGCCACACCATCGTCTGCGTGCCGTTCGTGATCCGCATGGTCGGCGCCGCCGTGCAGCAGCTCGATCCCGTGCTCGTCACCTGCTCCTTGAGCCTCGGCGCCAGTCGCTGGTACACGTTCCGCCGCATCACTTTGCCCCTGATCCGCCGCGGCATCATCGCCGGCAGCCTCGTCGCCTTCCTGTCCTCCTTCGACAATGTGCCGGTGTCGCTGTTCCTGGCGGATGCCCGCACGGAGGTGCTGCCGATCAAGCTGTGGGCGATCCTCGAAGGCAGCCTCGACGTCCGCGTCGCCGCTGTCTCCGGCGTGATCGTGGTGCTCACCTTGATCGGGCTGATCTGCGCGGACGCGCTCGGCGGCGTCAGCCGCAGCTTCGGAAAGAGCTCTCCATGACCATCATCCGTGACCTGCGCGGCTACGGCCGCCAGCGCCCCGACATCATCTGGCCGAATGGCGCCCGCGTGGCGGTGTCGCTGGTGATCAATTTCGAGGAAGGCGCCGAGCTCGCCGTCGAACAGGGCGATGCCGAGACCGAGCGCTACGGCGAGGTGCAGCCGACCCTGCCGTCAGGCGTCCGCGACCTCGTGCAGGAACAGGTGTTCGACTATGGCATGCGCGTCGGCCTATGGCGCTTTCTCGACGCGTTCGCCGCCAAGCGCATGCCGGCAACGCTCATGATGTGCGGCCGCGCCGTCGAACGCGTGCCCGATCTCGCGCGCCTCGCGGTCGAGGCCGGCCACGAGCCTGCTGTCCATGGCTGGCGCTGGCTGCCGCACGCGCTCTATGCCGACGCTGCCGCGGAACGTCGCGACATCGTCCGCACCCGCGAGGTCATCGCACGCGCCACTGGCGTGACGCCGGTCGGCTTCATGACCCGCGGCAGCCAGAGCCCATGGACCCGCGACCTGCTCGCCGAACTCGGCTTCGGCTACGACTCCAATGCGCTCGACGACGACCTGCCGTATTGGACGACAGCCGCAGGCCGTCCGTTGCTAATATTGCCTTATGGCTTCGACACCAACGACATGAAGTTCTTCCATCCCAACGGCTTCGTGCAGCCGGAGGATTTTTCCGACTACGTCGCGGCGGCCATGCGCACGCTGCTGGCCGAATCCGATCGCGGCGCGGCCTCGATGCTGACGATCGGCTTCCATTTGCGCATCTCCGGCCGGCCGGCGCGGTTTGCCGCCGTCGAGGCGATTCTGGCTATGCTGGCGCGGCTCGGCGACCAGGTCTGGGTGGCGCGGCGCGCCGACATCGCCGCCCATTTCCGCGCACTCGTCGCACCTGCCGTGGGTCCAACTGCGACGCGCGGCGATCACCTCACTCTCATCGATAGCTCGACCTCATCGCCGAACGGCACCGACAGATAGCCGTTGGCCGTTGTGCGGACATGCGCAAGGTAGTCCGGACTATGATCGGCATTGTCGGCGACGATGAAGGCGCCGGGACTGAGCCGGCGCTCGAGCAGATCGAGAACATCGCGATACAGCGGCTTGGCGCCGTCGAGCAGCACGAGATCGATGGTCTCCGGGAGATCCGTGCTCAGCGTCTGCAGCGCGTCGCCCTCGCGGATTTCGACGAGATCAAGCAGGCCTCCTTCGGCGAGGTTGGCGCGCGCACGCGCAATCTTTGACGACTCGAATTCGGTGGTGATCAGCCGGCCGCCGCCATTGTCGCGCAGCGCCGAAGCGAGAAACAAGGTCGAGATGCCGAACGAGGTGCCGAACTCGACGATGGTGCGCGCGCGGAAGCTGCGCGCCAGCATGTAGAGCAACATGCCGGTGTCGCGCGAGACCGGCAGCGGAAAATCCTTCAGTTGCGAATAGAGCTCGACATGGCCGGACTTGCTGCGCATCAATTGCTCGCCGCGGGCCGCCATGCCTGCGAAGACCGGGCTCGTCTCGGGCCGCAGCAGCGCCGCCTCGGACAGCAGGCGATCCAGCAGCGGTGCCACCGGTTGAGTGGTGAGGGTAATCATTGATCGTCTCCAACTTCGGGGTCTTGTTTGCGTCCCGATCAAAATACGACTAATCATTCGCATTCGCTAATCGCATTCCGGACCGCGCCATGGCCTCCGCTCGAAAAGCCCCGATTTCCGCGAGAAAACAGCCGCAACAGGCGCGCTCGACCGACCTCGTTGCGGCCATTCTGCAGGCCGCTATTCAGGTTTTGACGACCGAGGGCGCACAGCGTTTCACCACCGCGCGCGTCGCCGAGAGGGCCGGCGTCAGCGTCGGCTCGCTGTATCAGTATTTCCCCAACAAGGCGGCGATCCTGTTCCGGCTGCAGAGCGACGAGTGGCAGCAGACGACGGCGCTGCTCACCGGCATCCTGAATGATCAAAGCCGCCCGCCGCTGGCGCGGCTGCGCGCGCTGGTCCACGCCTTCCTGCAATCGGAATGCGACGAGGCCGCCATCCGCCGCGCCCTCGACGACGCCGCCCCGCTCTACCGCGACGCGCCGGAGTCGAAAGAGGCCCAGGCGCGCAGCCGACGCACCATGCAGGCCTTCATGCGCGAGGCGCTGCCCGGCGTCACCCCGGCCGAACGCGCGCGGGCGACCGATTTAATCAAGACGACACTGAGCCAGGTCGGCAAGCACTTCTCCGACACCCCACGCAGCCGCGCCGAGATCACGGCCTATGCCGACGCGATGGCGGACATGTTCTGTGCGTACTTGGAGAAGGCAAAGAGTCCGCGCCACCTCCGCGCCAACATGTTGTCCCGGGGCTAACCGCGATCGGTGCCCTCCCTCTCCCCGTTCTTCCCGCACCGACGGTGCACTCCCTCTCCCCGTTCTTCACGGGGAGAGGGTCGGGGAGGGGCAACCAAACGGGTGGTACGACTTCTTGGCAGCAAGCTTTCGCACTCAGACCTAATGGACAGTGATCATGTGCAGCACGACTCGCATCGACGTGCCCGTCCGATAGACGGCGATCCGGGCTTGCGCATGTGCATGCCCCTCACCCGGATTGCTGCGCAATCCGACCTCTCAGCGCGAGCGAAGCTCGTCGCGTCCCTGCAAAGAGCGGGGAGAGGTTCGAACCCGCGACACCCGCGCCGAAATTCGATTTCCACCAAGAATCCCAAGCTGATTTGCCCTGTCCAGTCCTCCATCCAAAAATATTCTTCTTTCTTTTTTCCAGAAATCATGATCTTATCTCCTCATCCCGCCTGATCGAGGGACGCTTTCGCGAACGTCACGAAACGTTGGGTGGGATGCGGTGGCCGGTTCTCGTCGCAGCGTGCCTCAGGCGCGCCGACGTACGAGGGGAGCCGGACGGCGAAGTCGCGTGGTCCTGATACTCCGACGCTAGTATCAAGTCTGCGAAGATGCCTGGCGCATCTCGCGGATGACGGTGGCCAGAAAGCCCGGCGCACCGGGGAGAGCGCGTATAAGCCGTAAGCCCATCGCGCAGGGAAGGCCGGATGTCCGGCTGATCCTGTGGTGACCGCCGCGTGCTTTGCTTTTTGCACGCGGGCCATGGGTGTCAGTCGACGCCCGGCCTTCCCTGCGCCCTCTCTTCCCGGGAGGGACGAACGGCAGACACATCTCGGACGCCGCGCGCGTCGCGAGCACGCGAACGGCTGCCCTGCTCTCCTGCGAAGAAAACAAACTTCTCGCGGGCCGGCCGAATGAAGAACTTTCGTCTCCACCCGCGCCGATCTGCAAAATTGCATGAGGCAACTGATCCTGCGAATGATCCGGTGACATCTGCATACAATCATACGTCAGGAGATTTTCGGATGACACGTTCCCTCGGCGGCTCGCGCCAACAGCGGCTCCCGGCCTTCGCCCGCCGCAGCATCCTGATGATGGGCGTCGCCCTGCTCGGCACACTCGCCACGCCGCGCGCAGAAGCGGCCGAGACGCTACGCATTGGATATCAGAAATCCTCCACGCTGATCGCGCTGCTCAAGACCAATGGCGAGCTGGAAAAGGCGCTGGCGCCGCTCGACATCAAGGTGTCCTGGCACGAATTCTCCAGCGGCCTGCCGCTGCTCGAGGCCATCAACATCGGCAGCATCGATTTTGGCGCTGACGTTGCCGACACCGTGCCGGTGTTCGCGCAAGCCGCGGGCGCCAAGCTCGCTTATGTCGCGGAGGAAGCCGCCTCGCCCTCCGCACAGGCGATCCTTGTGGCCACCGCCTCGCCGGTGAAGACGCTGGCCGAGCTCAAGGGCAAGAAGATCGCGGTAACCAAGGGGGCCGGCAGCCACTATCTGCTGCTGTCGGCGCTCGCCAAGGCCGGCCTCTCTTTCAAGGACATCACCCCGGCCTATCTGCCGCCGGCCGACGGCCGCACCGCTTTCGTCAGCAACAATGTCGATGCCTGGGTGGCGTGGGATCCGTTCCTCTCCAGCACGATCCGTCAGTCCGGCGCCCGCGTGCTCGCCGACGGCAGCGACGGGCTCGCCAGCTACAAGCGCTATTACCTCGCCTCGGCCGACTATGCCGCCAAGCATGGCGACGCGCTCAACGTCATCTATGGCAGGCTGGTCGAGACCGGCAAATGGGTGAAGGCCAATCCGGCCGCGGCGGCGAGCCAGCTCGCCACGCTTTGGGGCATCGATGCCGCCACCGTCGAGGAGGCCAACAGCCACCGCTCCTACCAGGTCGGCGCGGTGACCGCGGCCGGCCTCGCCGAGCAGCAGAAGATCGCCGACGCTTTTCTCGCCGAACGCGTGTTGCCGGCCAAGGTGGACACATCTGCGTTGGCGATCTGGACACCACGAGCGCCGTGATAAAGGACGCAACGCATCGATTGTGGCACGCGAGCGCCGCGGCTTTCACCTCTCCCGAAGGGAGAGGTCGGATTGCATCGGCAGATGCAATCCGGGTGAGGGATCGAGGTGCGAGCCGTCGTCTGGAGAGCCCCCTCACCCGGCGCTGGCGCGCCGACCTCTCCCCGCTGGGGAGAGGTGAAATTTTGGGCAAGCTTTTCCCTTCGGCCACAAAGGCCGATGCTTTATGACCCCCGCGGATCAAACGATCTGCACGTAAGGAGACCACCGTGACCGCCCATCTTCCCCCGCCGACCGACCGCATCACCGAGCACCCCGCGCACCGCCTCTTCGTCGACCGCTGGTCGCCGCGCGGCTTCACCGATGAGGCGCTGCCCGAGAGCGAGCTGCTCACCTTCATCGAGGCGGCGCGCTGGGCGCCCTCCTCCTACAATTCGCAGCCCTGGCGCTTCCTCTACGCGCTGCGCGGCCAGACTACGTTCGACACCTTCCTGGCGCCGCTGATCGAGTTCAACCGCGGCTGGGCGCAGCATGCGGCAGCCCTCGTCTATGTGCTGTCGAAGAAGACCTTCATCCCGGCCGGCAAGACCGAGCCGGCGCCGACCCGCACGCATTCCTTTGATGCCGGCGCCGCCTGGGCCAACTTCGCCAACCAAGCCGCCCTGTCCGGCTGGGCCACCCACGGCATGAGCGGCTTCGACGTCGCCGCCGCGCAGACCGCGCTCGGCGTGCCCGACGATTTCGCCGTGGAGATCGCGATCGCGGTCGGCCGCAAGGGCGAGGGCGAGAAGCTGCCGGCCATGCTCAAGGAGCGCGAGAAGCCGAGCCCCCGGCTCGCCATCGCCGAGATCGCTGCCGCGGGTCTGTTTCCGAAGAGCTTCGGCGGCTGAGATTCTGATCCCCGGGGGGCGGCGTGACAATGTCGCCCCTACTGGACGGGCGATCCGTGCTCGCACCCATCCTTTGAGACGCCCGCCGAGCAGGGGACGATACGGGGACGTTGGAGAGATAACAGCACTTGCCCGCGAACTCCCTGCTCCGCGTGCGAACTCTCACCCCTCTCCATGAACACGCCTCTCGGCGTGTTCATGGTCGGTGTGCAGGACCCCGTTGGGTGCCAGAACCTCATGATGATGAGCGCCGCCGCGCGGCGCGTCTCGAACCATGAGGCCACCGGTCGCTGACGCCCGGTGAATTCTATGGCAGAAAGCAGGACCATCGTCAGACGAAAGCAGAGACCCGCATGCCGCCGCCGAAACCACCTGCCTTCGAGACCCTGAGCCTGCATGCGGGCCAGCATCCGGATCCCGCGACCGGCGCCCGCGCGGTGCCGATCTATCAGACCACGTCCTACGTGTTCGACGACACCGAGCACGCCGCAGCGCTGTTCAATCTCGAACGCGCCGGCCACATCTACACCCGCATCTCCAACCCGACCACATCAGTGCTCGAGGAGCGGCTCGCCGCGCTCGAAGGCGGCGTCGGCGCCGTCTGCACCGCGAGCGGCCAGGCCGCCCTGCATCTGGCGATCGCCACGATCCTCAATGCCGGCGATCACATCGTCGCCTCCTCCTCGCTCTATGGCGGCACCATCAACCTGCTCGCGCACACGCTACCGCGCTTCGGCATCACCACGAGCTTCGTCAAGCCGCGTGACCTGGATGGATTCCGCGCAGCAATCAAGCCCAACACACGCCTCGTCATCGGGGAGACGCTGGGAAATCCCGGCCTCGAAGTGCTCGACATTCCCAAGGTCTCAGCCATCGCGCACGCAGCGGGCATCCCGCTCCTGATCGACAACACGTTCGCAACGCCCTATCTCAGCCAGCCGATCGCGCAAGGCGCTGATATCGTGATGCACTCCGCGACGAAGTGGCTCGGCGGCCATGGCATCGCGATCGGCGGCGCGCTCGTGGACGGTGGCCGGTTCGACTGGCGAGGCTCGGGCAAATTCCCGCAGCTCACCGAGCCCTATGCCGGCTATCACGGCATCGTCTTCGACGAGCAGTTCGGCACGGCGGCCTTCATCATGCGCGCGCGCACCGAAGGCCTGCGCGATTTCGGCGCCTGCCTGTCGCCGACCAATGCCTTCCATCTCTTGCAGGGCGTCGAGACCTTGCCTTTGCGCATGGAGCGCCATGTCGCGAACACGCGCGCGGTGCTGGAGGCGCTGACCACCAACAAGGCCGTCGACTGGGTGCTGCATCCGTCGCTGGAGAACCATCCGGACCACGCACTGGCAAAGGAGCTGTTGCCGCGCGGCGCCGGCTCGATCATCTCGTTCGGCATCAAGGGCGGCCGCCCCGCGGGCCGCAAGCTCATCGAGAGCCTCAAGCTGATCAGTCATCTCGCCAATGTCGGCGACGCCAAGACGCTGGTGATTCATCCGGCCTCCACCACGCATCAGCAGATGGACGCCGCGCAGCTCGCGGCCGCAGGGATCGGCGAGGAGCTGATCCGGCTGTCGGTCGGCATCGAGGCTGCCTCTGATATCATCGACGATCTCGGACAGGCGCTGCGCGCCTCGCAGAAGGTGTGAGCCATGCAGCTGTCCATCAGAGATCATGACGTCTTCGTCGCCACGGGCGGCCGCGCCTTCGATTCGTCCCTGCCCGCTGTGGTGTTCATCCATGGCGCCGGCTTCGATCATTCGGTCTGGGCCTTGCACAGCCGCTGGTTCGCGCATCACGGCTTTGCCGTGCTGGCGCCCGACCTGCCCGGTCATGGCCGCTCCGCTGGACCGGCGCTGCCGACGATCGCGGACATGGCCGACTGGACCGTCGCGCTGTTGCAGGCGGTGAACGCCAAGCCTGCCCATCTGATCGGCCATTCGATGGGGTCGCTGATCGCGCTCGACACCGCGGCGCGTCATCCGGATCACGTTTCGGCGCTGAGCCTGATCGGCACGGCGGCGACGATGACCGTGGGGCCGGATCTTCTGAAGGCCGCGGAAGCCAATGATCATGCCGCGATCGACATGGTCTCGATCTGGGGCCTCGGTTTTGCGGCGGAGCTCGGCGGCAGCCGCGCGCCGGGCCTGTGGATGCATGGGGGCGCGCAGGCGACGTTGGAGCGCTGCGCGCCCGGCGTGCTGTTCAACGATCTCTCCGCCTGCAACACCTATCAGGATGCGCTGGCATCGGCGGCCCGGATCAAGGTGCCGACGCGGATGATCCTCGGCGAGAAGGACATGATGACGCCGGTGAAGGCCGGCAAGGCGCTCGCCGCGGCGATTGCGCAGGCGCGCACGATCGTGCTGCCCGGTGCGGGACATACGATGATGGCGGAATGTCCGGATGCGCTGCTCGATGCGTTGATCGATTAGTTCGAGACGCGCGCGGTTCCGGATCGGGATCGAACTATGCTGTGACGTTCGCGCTCACGAGAATTAGGAACGCGCTGTGACGGGCTCCATTGGTGGTTGGTGAAACCTCAAGGAGCGCTAACAATGCGAAAGACAATTCTCACGCTACTCGCCGCGACCGTGATCGCGGCTGGCTCGGTCGGTGCAGCCTTCGCGCAAGGCGGCGGCGGTGGCTCTGGCGGCGGTGCGGGCGGCGGCGCAGGTGGTGGAGCCGGCGGCGGCGCGGGTGCCGGGGCTGGCGGCTCGGGTGCTGGTGGTGCGGGCGCTGGTGGCGCCGGAGCGGGCGGAGCCGGTGGTGCTGGCGCTGGCGCAGGCGGATCTGCCGGAGGATCGAGCGGCGGCACCGGATCGGGCAGCGCGGGTGGCGGCGGACCGAGCCATGTCGAGCGAGGTGGCCAGGGCGCATCGAGCCCGCCCGGCATGCGCAACTCAACCACGCCGCCGTCGAACGGCGTCATCCCGCCGCGCTGACGCGCACAACACGTCGCAGCGGCTGCGTGAGCCGCTGCGACGTTGTGGCGCGATTGCGACCTTGTGCCACCGCTGAGGCGGCAGCATGACGCGGAACGGGCAGTTGTGGCGAAACGTTGCTCCTCATATCTCAAGAACGAGAAAGGAGCACGCAGATGCAGCTGCGCAAACTTTTGACGGTCGCCGCCATCGGCACCATGACATTGTCCGCGGTGACGCCACTCGCCGCCGCCCCGCTGATGCCGAACAATCCGGCGCCGGCATCTGCCGTGAACGACTCGGCCGGCATTCAGCAGGTTCAGTACCGCCATTGGCGCGGCGGACATGATTGGCACCCCGGTCTCGGCCGCCGCCATGGCTATCAGTACGGCTATCGCCACCATCACAATGGCTCCGGTGCGGCCGTGCTCGGCGGCCTTGCGGCCGGTGCGATCATCGGCGGCGCGATTGCCAACAGCCGCGCCCAGGCGAGCGACGCCGATATCTCCTGCGCCCAGCGCTACCGCTCCTACGACCCGCGCTCGGGCACTTATCTCGGCCATGACGGCCGCCGCCATTCCTGTCGATAACGACATCGACGTTCCGTAAGGCCCATGTGGCGCGACAATCGGTCCGCCGCGACAGCTGCAACGAAGATCCCCACATCCGGCTTGAGCAACGCCCCTGACATCAACAGGAGAACCCAGGATGGTCACCTTGAAAGCCGCCGCGACACTCGCCTTCGCCGGCGCATTATCTTTTGCAACGCTGCAATCCGCCTCCGCCGCACCGCTGACGTCGCTCTCTGCCGCGGCAAAGACGGGCACCGAGAGCTTAAACGCGGTCCAGGTCCACTATGATGGCTGGCATGGCGGCTGGGGTGGCGGCGCCGCGATCGGCGCGGGTCTCCTGGCCGGCGCCGTGATCGGCTCGGCGGTCGCCGCGCCGTCTTATTATGGCGGCGGCTATGCGCCCTACCCATACTACGGCGGATATCGCTACGCCTCGTCCCCCTACGGCTACGGCGGCTATTACGGCTCCCGTCCGTATTATGGCGGCTACGGATACACCTACGCGCCGCGTCCGGTGTATCGCAGCTACGGCTATTCCTACGGCCCGCGGCCGTGGCGGCACAGCTACGGCTATTACCGTGGCCCGGGCTGGGGTCATCATCATCATGGCCTGTATGGCGGCCGGCACTTCGGCCACCGGCACGGCCATGGCGTGATCAGCACGCATCATCGCTGGTGATGTGAAACGGCCGGTGCGGGCGGCGACCCCGCCCGCACCGGCCATTCGCGTTCTCAGGCGTCGCCGGCCGCCGACGAGAGTCCCTGCCGCGCCTCGATCATCCCGCGATCGATCCGCGCCACCTCCGCAGCCGGGATCACATACTCATCGTGATCGCGCCAGGCGAACACCACGAATGTCGCGAACGCCCCTATTGCGCCGAGCGCGACCATCCACCAGATGTGCCAGATCAGCGCGAAGCCCATCAGCGTGGCGAAGAACGCGCAGACGAAACCGGTCGGGGAATTCCTTGGCAGCTCGATATCCTGATAGTCCTTGTCCCTGGTGTGTAGCTGCTGGCTTTTGGCGTTTTCCTTGATCCGCCAATACGCATCCTGCCCCGTCACATTCGGCAGCACCGCGAAGTTGAACACCGGCGGCGGCGACGAGGTGGCCCATTCCAGCGAGCGGCCATCCCAGGGATCACCGGTCGTGTCGCGCAGTAGCGCGCGATCGCGGATGCTGAAGACGAGCTGGAGGATCTGCAGGATGACGCCGATCGCCAGCAGCGCCGTGCCGAACGTCGCCGCCGCCAGCCAGGGCCGCCATTCGGCGACGTCATAATGCTGCATGCGCCGGGTCATGCCGAGCAGACCGACGACATAGAGCGGCATGAAGGTGGCGTAGAAACCAATCAGCGTGAACCAGAACGCCGCCTTGCCCCAGCTCTCATAGAGACGAAAGCCAAAGGCCTTCGGAAACCAATAGGTGACCCCCGCGAACGCACCGAACAGCACCCCGCCGATGATGACGTTGTGGAAATGCGCGACCAGGAACAGGCTGTTGTGCAGCAGGAAGTCCGCCGGCGGCACTGCGACCAGCACGCCCGTCAGCCCGCCGATCATGAAGGTGATCATGAAGCCGACCGACCACAGCATCGGTGTGGTGAAGCGCACCCGCCCGCCATACATCGTGAACAGCCAATTGTAGATCTTCACGCCGGTCGGCACCGCGATGACCATGCTGGCAATGCCGAAGATCGCGTTCACGTTGGGTCCGGCGCCCATCGTGAAGAAATGGTGCAGCCAGACCATGAACGAGATGACGCAGATCGCCATCGTCGCCAGCACCATCGAGCGGTAGCCGAACAGCGACTTGCTCGAGAATGTCGCGACGACCTCCGAATAGATGCCGAACGCCGGCAGGACCAGGATGTAGACCTCGGGATGCCCCCAGGCCCAGATCAGGTTCATGAACATCATCATGTTGCCGCCAGCTTCATTGGTGAAGAAGTGGAAGCCGAAATAGCGGTCGAGCATCAGCATGGTCAGCGTGGCCGTGAGGATCGGAAACGCCGCGACGATGAGGAGATTGGAGGCGAGCGTGGTCCAGCAGAACATCGGCATCCGCAGATAGCTCATGCCCCTGGTGCGCAGCTTCAGCACGGTCGTGACCAGATTGATGCCGGCGACCAGCGTCCCCACCCCCGATATTTCCAGTGCCCAGATGTAGTAGTCCACTCCCACCCCCGGCGAATAGGTCACCTCGGACAATGGCGGGAACGGCAGCCAGCCGGTGCGGGCGAACTCGCCGACCACCAGCGAGACATTCACCAGCAGCGCACCCGACGCGGTCAGCCAAAATCCAACCGAGTTCAGCGTGGGAAATGCAACGTCACGGACGCCGAGCTGCAACGGCACGATCAGGTTCATCAGCCCGATCACGAACGGCATCGCCACGAAGAAGATCATGATCGTGCCGTGCGCCGAGAAGATCTGGTTGTAGTGCTCCGGCGGCAGATAGCCGTTGGAATGAAACGCCACGGCCTGCTGTGTGCGCATCATGATGGCGTCGGTGCCGCCACGCAGCAGCATGACGAAGGCGAGCAGGATATACATCACGCCGATCCGCTTGTGATCGACGCTCGTGATCCACTCCCGCCAGAGATAGGGCACGTAGCCCTTGACGACGACCCAGACGAGCACGCCGAGGACGCCGGCGAGAACGATGCCTGCGGCGATCAGCGGAATCGGCTGGCCGAACGGAATGGCCGACCAGGTGAGCTTCCCCAGCATGATGCCTCCAGATCAGCGATGCGAACGCTTGCGCGGCAGCGGGCGCGCAGCACGGCTTCGTGTCGCCAAGAGCAGAGCGACGCCGCCAAGTCCGACGGCGAGGCCGATCTTGCTGAGCTGTCCGGCGGGCGGCAGCTTCTTGCGTGCGAGCCAGCCGCCGCTCACGCTTGTGCCGGCCGGGATCGGCGCAAGCACGGCGCCGGAGCTGCGCGGCGCGATCTTGGCGCGCGACAGCAGGACGCGGAACGCCGTGCTCATGAGCCGTTCGGTCGGCCAGCGAGCGAGCGCATAGGAGATCTGGCCGAGCCGCGCCGGCCAGCCGACGGCCACTTCATCGCGGGGGGCGCGGATCAATTGAACGAACGTCTCGGCGACATCTTCGGGGCGATACAACAGCGGCCCGGGATCAAGATTCCGGCCGGAGACATTGGCGCCGTGCACAAAACCGGGGGTGTCCACCATGGCTGGGAACACGCTGCAGACATGGATATCGCGGTGAGCGGCGAGCTCCTGGCGCAGGCTGGCGGAAAAGCCGCGCAGGCCAAACTTGCTCGCCGTATACGCCGCCGCGAACGGCGTCGGCGCCCAGCCACCGAGCGAGATGTTGTTGATCAGCGTGCCCCGTCGCTGCCGCAGGAACACCGGCAGGGCGGCATAAGCGCCGTTCATCGTGCCCAGCAGATTGACCTCGATGGTCTTGCGGTGGAGCGCAATGTCGGCGTCCTGATAAGCGCCGAAAACACCGGTGCCGGCATTGTTGATCCAGACGTCGATGCCGCCGAAGGTCTGCACCGCCCGCTCCGCCAGTTGCTTGACAGCATCTGCGTTTGCCACGTCGGTCCCGACCGCGACGGCGCGTCCACCGAACGTCTCGCATTCGGCCGCCACGTCCTTCAGCACGTCCTCGCGCCGCGCTGCCAAGACCAGGCTCGCCCCTTCGCGCGCCAGAGCAAGCGCCGTCGCGCGGCCGATGCCGCTGGAGGCGCCCGTGATCACGACGCGTTTCCCCCTGAGATCGCGCATCAGCCGGCGGGCCTCGGGCGAGCCATCCAGCAGCCACCCGAGCGAACGTCGCAATTGCTGGGTGCCGCCCGTTTCGAACCATCGGCCATGGGCGAAGATGACGCGCTCTGGCGCGAGCGCGACCAGATGGGCGGCAGCGAGTTGCACGGCGCGACCACCCAGGCGAAGCAGCAGCCTGAGATAAGCAGGAGCCTTGCCGTCCGGCGCGGTGATCCCGAGCAGATGCGCAGCCCCACGAGACAGGATGCCGAGGCCTTCGGGCGCAAGGTTCTGCACGAGGTCGGTCAGGACAAGGGTCCGACTCGGCCGATGGAACACCGCAACCTCAGTGAACATCGGCGCGGTGACCAGCACGAGTTGGAGGTCTTCAGACCACTCGTCGGGTGTGACGTCGGTCAGCTCGCGATCGATGCGCAGGCCGCTGCGGCGCACCTGCTGCCGATCGGCCAGGCCGGGCGCGGCGTATACCCGGGCATTGGGGAGCGCGGCCTGCCAATCCGGCACGAACATCCAATGCGCGACGTTCGGCGCGAGCAGATATTTGATCGGTCCGAGCTGTTCCAGCTCCTCGCGCAAGGCATGGGAAAAACGGGTCGGCGAGTGCAGCAGCAGATCCCCGCTCGACAGCCTGATGACCGTCATGCGGACGGGAAGCGGCAGGCCGGCGGCGTTGATCCGGCCGGCATCGACGATCCAGACATTGTCCGCCACCGGCCGCAAGCCGTGGCCGATGATTCGAGGCTGAGTTGCTTGATCCATGAAAGGTCCGCCGACGGTTGGCCCGTCAACAAACCTTCTCGACGCATCATGGTTTCAATCACAGCTGCGGAAGTTCCCGCACGGAGCGTCGGGCGTGCCGGCGCCTTATCGCAGATAATCCGCGAGATTGAGTCCCTGAATCTTGGAAATGGCGCTGTAGGATGCAGTCAATTGCGCTTGGTAAGTCGAGAGTTGCGCGGTGACGGCCGCCACATCGACGCTGGTGAGATCGGTCGCGAGGCTCTCGGCATAGCTCTTGAAGTCGGTCTGTTGCGACTTCGCGCTCTCGATCCGGGATGCGGCGTCGGACAATTTGGCTTGGACAGTGGCGACATCGTCCACCGCCTGATCCGCCAGCGTGAGCGCCGAGGTGATGTCGGTTCCCGACAGGGACGAGCTGTTGGCCACGAATTTCAGGGCGCGCATCACCTCTTCGAACGCGGAATTGTCGGCGGTCACGCCATAGGTGACGGACTGGCCGTCGGAGACCCGGACCGAAGCAAGCTCGCTGTCTCCCTGGTAATAGCTCGTATCCGCGGTGGTCAGCGATCCCGTGCCGGACGCAAAGGCCGAGGTGTCGACGGCTGCCGTCGAGGTCCGCGCACCGGCGAACAGATATTGCCCGTCATACTGCGTGTTCAGGATGCCGGACATCTGCTGCAGCAATTGCTGCGCGGAGCTGATGGCCGACGTCGTCCCCGTGCTGCTGCCGGAGCTCGCAGCACTGAGCGCCGTCCGCAACTGGCTGACGATATCCGACACCTGTCCCACGGCAGAATACATCACCTGCACCTTGCTGTCGGCCAGGGTCGCAGCATCGATATAGGACTGCGCCCGCGTCACCGAGACCTGAAGATTGACGATGTGCTGGGTGTCGGCGCCGTAGCCGGCGAGATACTGCGCCTTCAGCCCCGAGGATTCCTGGACCTGAAGCGTGCTCATGGTCGCCTGCGTACGCAGCGCGCCGGAGATCATCTGGTCGGAATTCGCAAAGGTCGCGACCCGCATCGTCATGGCGTACGCTCCGGACTAGTTCGACTGCACGGCGGTGAGCAGCGACGAGAACATGCTGTTGACGACAGAGATCAGCTGCGAAGCCGCGGCATATTTGTTCTGCAGCGCGCTGACCCGGGCCGTCTCCTCGTCGATATTGACGCCCGACTGCGACGACAGAGAGCTGGCATAGCTCGATTGCGCCGTGGACTTGGCGGTATAGGCGCTGGAGGCCTGAGAGGCCTTGCTGGCCACGTTGGCGACGATCGCAGCCGCGTAATCCGCGAAGGAGCCGGTCGTCGCGCTCAAGCCGCCGGCCGACGCGAAGCTGGTCGAGCCGGTCAAGGCGTCGTAAAGCTGGTTGATGACGGAGGCCGAGCCCGATGTCAGGACCTGGCTTCCGGTCGTCAATGTCGCAGAGCCATCCAGCGTGCCGGTCGGCAGGCCCGAAGCCCCGCTCAGAATGCTGCTGTTGACCGCGAAATTGGACGCGCCGGTTCCGGTCACGAGATCGTTCATGCCGAAATAGTCAGAGAATCCGCTGCCGCCGATCGCGCTCGTCATGTCGTTGATCGCAATGCCGTTGGACGACGAGGTGGCGCTGATCGACAAATGCCCGCTGGAATCGAGCGACGCAGAGACTCCGGAGATGCCGTTGAGGGCGGTGACCAGATCCCCCACCGTCGCGTAGGAGGACAAATCGAGATCCTGGTAGGAGACCAGATTGCCGCCCTGGTCGGCGACCGCGATGCGCAAGGTGCCCGACGCCGACATCGCCGTCGTGCTGCTGACGCTCGCCGATCCGGTCAGGCTGGTCGGCGGCGGCACCGCCGAGGCGCCGTTGGTGACGCTGTTCAGCGCGGATGTCAGCTGCGATGCAAGCTGATCGAGCTGGCTCTGTACCGCAGGAAGCGTGGTGTCGCGCAGCGTGATCAGGCTGCCGATCTTGCCGGACGTGATCTGCGACGTGACGTCCACCCCGTCGACCGTAATGCCGCTGAGGCCGCCGGAGGCATAGCTCGTCGACGCCGACACATTCGCCGAAGCCGTATAGCTCAGCTTGTGCGCCGAGCTGTCGACGAGCGCCCGTCCCGAGGAGGTGTAGACCTGGAGGTCGCCGTTGGACGCCGTGTAATAGCTGACGTTCATGTAGGACGACAGATCCTGCAGCGCCGTGTTGCGCTCGTCCTCCAGATCCGCCGTCGATTGACCCGACGCGGCCATCTTGCGGATCTCGACGTTGAGATCCGCGATCTGCTGCAGATCATCGTTCACGCTCTTGAGCGACGAGGCGATATCCTTGTCGGCATTGCCGCGCAGGGTTTGGACGCCGCTCGACGTGCTACGCAGCTGGCCGGCGAAATCATCCAGCGCGCTGACGACGGCAGATTGCAGCGAAACGCTGCTCGGCGAGCTTGCCAGCGACGACAACGCGGACTCCAGCGACGCCAGCGAATTTGCCAGCGACGTGCCGGTGGTCGAGGTGCCCGATGTCGACGAACTGCCGAACAGCTGCTGCAGCTGTGTTAGATAGCTGTTGGTGCTGTCAGCCGCCCCGAGCTCCGAGTTCGCCCCGATCAGGGATTTCAGCAGCAGCTTGTCCACACTGCTCGATATTCCGGTGATGGAGACCCCGGTTCCCACTCCACCGGTGACATCCGCCACCTGGGTGGCCGACTTCCTTGTGTAGCCCTCGGTGTCGGCATTCGAGATGTTCGACGAGGCTACACTGATCTGCAGCTCAGTGGCGGAGATGCCGCTGAACGCGACCAGCCGTGCTATATCGAGCGACATCGCCCACCTCCCGCAGCTTGATCGCTCATGCTCTGAGATTCGTTCCGCAGGAGGTCGCACGCGCCGTGCGCCGCCCGCTCGCACCATAAGGCGAGGCGCTTGCGATCTGCTCCCGGATGGCCTGCATGATCGCGTCGATGCGGCGGTTGCTCGCTTCGATGGCGGCCCGCAGACGCATGAGATTTTCGTCCATTGCCAGGCGGAGGTTGAGAATATGCTCCATCAGCTGCTCGCGCAGCACACGGTCACGCACATTCAGGCTCGCCGTCCGCCTGGCGCATTCGGCGACCCTCTGCTCGAACAGGCCTGCCAGCCTGTTCT
This sequence comes from Bradyrhizobium sp. USDA 4353, assembly GCF_054063215.1. Taxonomy (NCBI): domain Bacteria; kingdom Pseudomonadati; phylum Pseudomonadota; class Alphaproteobacteria; order Hyphomicrobiales; family Nitrobacteraceae; genus Bradyrhizobium; species Bradyrhizobium sp. USDA 4353. Next base: position 4,135,581 of record NZ_JBSSGB010000001.1, on the reverse strand, counting down.
TGTCGTCGAGCTGCTTGGAGCGCGAGGCCGGCAGACCCTTGGCGAGCTCCATGTTCTCCTCCATCACCACCGTGATCAGCTCGTCGATCAGCGCGATCAACGTCCGCACCTCGTTCTCGGTCGCGGCCGGCTGATCGGCCTGGATTGCGTGTCTCATCCTGTCGCTCCCAATCTCAGTGCTGACGCAGCGGCCGGCGGCTCGCTTGCGCAACCTTTGCGTAGGTGTTCAAGGCCGTCACACGAACGGCGGCGACCTTGAACTCTTCCTCGAGCTGCGCGCATTCGCGCAGCAGCTTGCGCCGGACCGTCTCGATATCGTCCATCAGCGCCAGCAGCAGCGCGCGGTCGTCCTTTCCGGCGGCCGCAGTGCGCAGCTTCAGCCTGCGCAGCTTTTTCAGCAGAGCCTCGCCCTCGCCGATCCGCTCCCTCTTCAGCTCGGCCATGATCACCTCATCGACGAGATCAGCGTGTCGTACATTTTGTTCACCGCCGAGACGACCTGCGATGCCGCCGAATAGGCCTGCTGCGCCGAGATCATGTTGCTGAACTGACCTGTGGTGTCGGTCGTGCTCGACTCCAGCTCGCTGCCGTAGATCGTCCCCGCACCGTTCTCGCCGGACGCCTGCAAGGTCGCATTCCCCGATGTCGCCGTCGATGTGTACATGCCGCCGCTATGGGCCACGAGGCCGTTAGGATCGGCAAAGGTCGCCACCGCAATCTTGTAGATCGGGACGGTCTGTCCATTCGAATAGGTCGCCTCGACAAGGCCATTCTTACCAACCGCGATGCTGCTCAAGGTTCCGAAGGAAATGCCGTCGGAATCGGCGCTGAAATTCGAGACGCTCGGCGTCGTGCTGCCCGACGCCAGCTGCGTCAGACCGTCGGTACCGCCGCCCGTCGTGCCGAAGCTGAGCGTGATCGAGCTGGCCGCGGCGCCGTTGGTCCAGTTGATCCCCAGATTGGTCGAGGAAACGGTGCTGAGCGAGCCGTCCGAGTTGAAGTTGATCGTATAGGTCCCGCTGGTTACCGTGCCGTCCGACGCGGTGGCCGGCGCGATATCGGCGGTCCATTGGTTGGCGGTCGCGCTCTTGGTCCAGGTGACGTTGAGCGTGTGCGACTGGCCCAGCGAGTCGTACACCGTCATCGAGCTGCTGAACGTGTCGCCGCTGGCCGCATCGGCCGGCAAATTGGCCGCGAGCGATGTCTTGGTGGTCGCGCCGCCATTCGTCAGCGCCACCTTGGTGTTGATCGGCTCGAGACCGTTACCGGTCACGTTCCCGCTCGCATCGGTGCGCCAGCCTTCGAGGTAGTAGCCGCTGTTCTCGAGATAGCCAGCATTGTCGGTCGTGAATGCGCCATTGCGCGTATAGACCGTCTCGCCGCCTGCTCCCGTGGAACTGGTTGCAACGAAGAAGCCGGAGCCCTGGATGGCGACATCGGTCGCATTGGTCGTGGCGGCGAGCAGGCCCTGCTGCGTGATGTTCGATCGGCCTGACACCGATACGCCGCCGGACGAGTACGACTTGGCGCTGCTCGACGCCGTCACCAGCTGCTCGAACAGGCCGGACGTGGTCTTGTATCCGGTCGTGTCCGCATTGGAGATGTTATCGCTGATCATGGCCAGCGACGAGCTCTGCGCGTTGAGCGCCGAGATCGCCGAAGACAAGGCTCCAGATAGACTCATGTGCTTACTCCGAATGCTGCTGTCAGGAGGTGACGCCGATGATGTTGCTGGCGCTGACCGAAACGCCGCCGACAGTGAGCGAGGGCGTGCTGGTCGAGGTGTCGATCCCCGTCACCGTTCCGGTGACCGTGGTGTAGTTGAGCACCGAATTTCCCGCGGAGTCGGTCGCGGTCACGGAGATGGTGTACTGGCCGCCGTCGCTGAGCTGATTGCCGCTGGAATCGGTCCCGTCCCAGGTGAACGAGTTGGTCCCCTTGTTGCCGGTTCCGGTGCCGGACCAGACCGTGTTTCCCGAGGAATCCTTGACCGCGATCGAGACGTTCGAGGCCGCCGACGACAGCGAATAGCCGTAGGTTGCCGAGCCGTTGGAGAGCACGGCAGTATCCGTCTTGGCCTCGACGGTGTGGCCGATGTAGTTGACCGAGTTCAGCGTCACGAGGCTCGAGAACGAGCTGGCCAGCGAGGTCATGCTGGTGTTGAGCGATTGCTGCGACGTGTAATTGGCGTAGGACGTCATCTGGTTGACGAAATCGGTCACGCTCGTGGCGTTGAGCGGATCCTGGTTCTGCAGCTCGCTCGTCAGAAGCTGGAGAAAATCGGTCGAGCTGAGCGTCGTCCGCGAGTCGCTCGACGAGGAAGTCGATGTGGCGGTGGTTGCGGTTGACGAGCTCGTCGCGGAAACTGTCATGGGCTGAACTCCGGCTCGCACCGCCGACGGCGGTGGGACACAGCGCACCTCCGATCGTCATGGAGGCGTTTGCTGATCAAACGGCCGGAGAGCCGAATTCAGGCGCACAATTAGTTGGTCGAATTAGTTGATTTGACGGCAGAATTTGCCGCCGAGCAATTGGGCATGGCAGGCAAAAATCGCCGGGTGCAGAGCTTGGCTATTGCAAGATCTGCACGCGGCTGCCACCTGTTGCGGCGGCATCATCTCTGGCATCGGAGGCTGACTACAGTCTGGTGTCGGAGGCCGGCGTGTGAGAACTGGCTGACCGCAAGCGCAGCACACAGGCTTCGCGGACGAGCCGCAGCCCCCACCTCAGCCAGGCTGATGGGCGTCGGCTGCGGCGCTTGCCGGCTCTTCAGGCGTGAGACGCTGGGCCTCGGCCAGGATGCGGCCTGCCAGGCCTGCCGGCGCTCGAACCGGCGGCGAGGCCAGCGCCTCGCGAACGAGGCGAGCCTCGGAGACCAATCGGACAGCTTCGGCAGAGATCGCGAGCAGGTCAGACGCCGCCTGGCGCTGCGCGGCGGGCCACTGGGAGATGTCCTCCCCCAGGCGATCGATCAGATCCTCGAATTCCCTGACGTCCATCGTCCGCTCGATCCAGCGCTCTCTGGATGCTTCATAAAGCATTCAGCGAACGAACGAAATTGATATCGGCCGATGGGGACGAGCGAGCGCCGGACTTGCGTCCGAAAACCCGTAAATTCCGGGATGCGTATGCACGAGAGGCTGCACCGGTTACCCAAAGGGGCCGACAATGCAGCCCATTTCTGCTCGGTTTCGCGAAATTTCCGCGATGCAACCTCGTCTGATTCGCCGGGACTACCGCCGGTTGGCCGAATCACTCGGAGCGCGCGCGCCCCGCGCAGCCGCGTCGACCGCCTCCCAGGATTGCCGCAGGTCCAGCAGGCTGTCGATGATGCGCCGGAAATTCTCGCGCATGTGGGGCCGGCCATAGGCACGCAAGGCGGCGAGGATCAGCGCATTGTAGGTCTCGAACAGCCGGTCCGCCACTGCGCCGCCGCGTGCGGGATCGAGGTGCAGGCTCAATCCGCGCAGGATCGCGGTCGCGCGCGTCAGGTGCGCATGCGCCTCCTCGAACCGGCGCGCCTCCTGGGCCTGCAGGCATTTCTGCAGATAGCTCACGGCCCCATTGAGCAGCATGATCACCGCGCGCAACGGCGGGACGGCTACGGCTGCGCCGCGATAGGCCTGGCTCGCGAATTGGGCCATCGAACTCTGGGTCATCAGTTACTCGAACTCGCGTTGAGAAGGGCTTTCAAGTAGGTCAGCGTATTGTTGGCGCTCTCGATGGCGGCCTGATATTTGGCGTATTGTGCCGTGAGCTGCGTCTTGAAGGTTGCGGCGGCGCTTTCGATGTCGTTGACCTTGGACTGCATCGTTTCGTCCTGGGACGTCAGATTGTCGATCAATGTCTGCAACGAGCCGCTGGTGGACGAAGCCGTCTTCGCAATCTGGTAGATCTGCGTCGCCAGCCCCTGCGTCGAGGTCACTGTGATCGATTGCGAGGTCGAGCCGCTATAGGTGAAGGCCATGCCGGCATAGATGGTTCCGGAATTGCCGACGATGGTGCTCCCGCTCACCGTGAACAGCGAGCTGTCGCCGCCGACCGACGCTCCCGTCAGAGTCCCCGACGAATCCACCGTGAGGTCCAGCGTGAAGGACTGCGGCGACGTTCCGGTGTTGACGACGCTGAGCTGGCTCGACGACGTCTTGGTCTGAGCCGACAGCAGCGTCGTGACGCCGCTGAGGTTGGTGCTGAGGATGGTCGACAGCGTACTGGTGTCCAGCTCGAGCTCGTTCTTCTCATTGAACGAGAGACCGAGATCCGCCATCGTCAGGCCGCCGACCGAAGTGCCGAGCACGGCCTGGAGCGAATTCATGATCTGGCGCATGGTGCCGTCGCCGAACAGCACTGCGCTCGACGAGGCCGTGCCATCGGAATTCGTCGCCTGCTGCGCCACCACGGCATCACGGAACGCGTTGTAGTTGGTGACGAAGGTCTGCAGCGCGGACGAGATTTGGCTCGTATCCGTGCCGATCGTGACGTTGAGAGTTGTCCCGGACGGCGTCGCCTGCAACAGATCGAAGGTGACGCCGCTGAGCACGTCGGTGATGTCGTTGGTGTCGCGGGTGAGGCTGATGCCGTCGAGGGTGAACTCGGCGGCTTGTGCCGTCTGAAGCACCGTCGAGAACGCCCCCGAGCTGTCGGTCACGCCGAGCTTATTGAGGATGTCGTCGCCGGATGAGCTGGAATAGGTGATGTCGGCTGCGTCCTTGGTGCCCGTGAGCACCATTTGGTACGACCCGTTCGACACCTGGACGATCGACGCCTCGACGTTCGTAGTCGAGGACTGCGCATTGATCGCGCTGACCACGTCCTGAAGGGACATGCTGCTCGTCACCGTGATGTCGGCCGTGGAGCCTCCGGAGAGGCCGAGCGAGAACGTTCCGGAATAGCCGAGGGCGTCGGTCTGGCTCGACTGCGCCGTTCCCGTCACCTTCTGCGCGGTGGCGATCTGGCTGATGGTCAGCGTATGGCTGCCGGTCGCGGCGCCGTTGCTCACCGACATCGAGAGCGCTGACGATGCGCTGACGTCCCCCGTCGCGCTGATCGTGGCCGACCGCGTCGCGAACACGTTGGTCGCGAGCGAGTTGACCACCGACGTCGCCAAGGACGCCAGACCCGACGACAGCGTCTTCAAGTCGGTCTGCAACGTCTGATACGCCGTGATCTTGGCTTCGTTGGCGGTGATCTTGGTGGAGATCTGGGTCGCCTGCGTGAGCTTCGCATCGACGGCCGAGCTGATCAGTGCGCTCCAGTCGATCGTGCTCGTGGTGCTCGTGCCCGAGGTCGTGAGCGAGCTGCTGGAGCTCGACGACGACGAAGAGGAAGAGGACGTCGTGCCGCTGGTGCTCGAGGTGGCGCTGCTCACGGTCATTCGTCCACATCCTCCAAGAACATCGCCGGACCGGCACGACGCCGGTCCGGCGGGTCACGGCTCAGCCCAGCAGCTTCAAGAGGTACTGCGGGATCTGGTTGGCGGCGGCTTCCGCCGACACGGCGGCCTGGGTCTTCACCTGCGCCGAGGACAGCTTCGCCTGCTCGGAGGCGATATCCACGTCCTTGATCGCCGAATTGGCGGATTGCAGGTTCTGCGTCTGCGTGGAGATCGAGTCGGCCGAGAAGTTGAAGCGCGATTCCTGCGCACCGATATCGGCTCGCGCCTGGGATACGTTGCTGATCGCCGTATCGAGCGCGGTCAGCGCCGCCGTCGCGCCGGTCTGGGTGCTGACGTCGAGTGAGGTCACGCCCAGCGCGGTCGAGGTGAGGCTCGACAGGTGGATGCTGATCGTGTCGCTGGCCGAGGAGCCGACCAGCACCGACACGCCCGCCGAGAACGAGCTGGTGCCGTCCAGCAGGCTGGTTCCGGAGTAACGGGTGCCGGTCGCGATCGAATCGATTTCGCTGATGAGCTGCGAGAATTCCGACTGGATGTAGCTGCGGCTGCTGCTGTCGACGGTGGTGCCCGAGGCGGATTCGGATGCCAGCGACTTCATGCGCGCCAGGATGTCGCTGATGTTGGAGGCGCCGCCATCGGCGGTCTGCAGGATCGAGGTCGCCTGCGAGGCGTTCGTCGCCGCCTGCTGCAGCGTAGTGATATCCGAGGAGATGCGTGTGGAGATCGCAAGACCGGCGGCGTCGTCGGAGGCCGAGGTGATGCGGGAGCCGCTCGACAGCTTCGAGAGCGAGCTGGTCTCCTGCGCGGAGTTGATGTTCAGGTAGCGGACGGCCGAGTTGGCGGCGACGTTGGTCGAAATGGCGGGCACGGTGAGAACTCCTGGGTGATCGGCAAGACACGCCGCATCGTGGAAGGACTGACGGTGCGGATCAGCCCCGTCTGATGGATCAAACGGAAGGACTCGCGGGAATCAGGCGCGAATTCTCCTGCGCCGGGAATGTCATGGTTAGCAATCAGTAAATTCAGCAATCAGTAAAGGCGCCGCGGATGTCGCGCTCGTGCCGACGCAGCATGTCGCGAAGCTGCTGACGCCCGCGCTTGAGCAGCGACTCCACGGCGGACACGGTCGTGTCCATCACCTCGGCGATCTCACCGTTGCTCATGTTCTCGTGATACGAGAGGATCACGGCCACCCGCTGCTGCTCCGGCAGCCGCTGCATCGCCGCTTCGAGGATGTCGCTCATCTCGGCACGCTCGATTACGCTCACCGCATCGGGCTTGCCGTCCGCGACCTCGGGAACGACGTCGACATTCTCGGTGCGCGGCTTGCGGCGGAGATCGATGCAGCGGTTACTGACGACACGATACAGCCAGGTGGAGAACTTCGCGCGGCCGTGCTGCCAGCGACCGCGATGCGTCCACACCTTCAGCATCGTATCCTGCACGACATCCTCGGCATCGGCGGCATTGCCGACGATGCGCAGCGCGATCGCATAGGCGCGGTCGACGTGCCGCTCGACCAGGAGACGGAATGCCAGCTCCTCTCCCGTGGCCAGCCGGTCGAGCAGCTCCTTGTCCTCGTCGAACACGGCGGCTTCGACCACGGGCTCACAGTCAGGAACGGTCGGAGCCGTCTCGCTCCACGGCACCACGGCGATCTCGGCCGCTGCCGGCTCGTTCGAAGACACGCCATCGGCCGGGGCCCAGACGTCCAGCGCGTAGCTCATTTCCGCATCTCCAACCCGCAATGCCGAATGCGCAGCTCGCAGACGGCTTCCGATCGTTGAACGCCGCAACCGGAACAAACAGGCGGAGTATTTTCGTTATTTTTCAGATGCTTAGGTGGAATGTTTTGCCGGGCGCCGGGCAAATTCTGCCGCACATTGCGAGCGTGCCAGGACATCATGGGGAGCACAGAGCCGCAGGTCGGCATGGCCAAGGATTCATTCCGGAAGACGATTTCAACAGAAGACGCAGTGACAACACGTAGTAACGCGACCTTCGAGCAAGCCGCTGGACATCAGACAAAAGCGGCTACGTACGATCCGGACGCCGCGCGGAGCGCTGATCGCACCCGGCAAATTTTTCCGAATCACATCGACGAAGCTATCGCATTTTTCGGCGCTGTCAGTTGTCGCCTGTTCGATTTTTGAATCGCATGACGATTTTTTGCATCGCTGTGCGCCTGATCATGCAGTTTCGTCCGTTGTATGAGCTGACAGCTCTGAAAGGCACCGCGATCGACATCACGTATCGGCCGCGCAATGCTGCGCGCCTATGAGTTACATCTCAGAAACAAAATCGAGCGAAACATTTCGCGATGTTTCGCGCTTGTCACCCAGCTAACAACTCACTCAAGCAGTGATATCGACGGCAATCGCCTTTCTGTTGAGATAACGCGCGATGCCGGCCCGACTCCCTCTGTCTTGGAGAGCGGAGCGCGTCATCAACCACTGTTAAAAAACTTCGGCCCGCCTCACTTGCAGCAACGTCATGCAGCAGTCGGGCAATGTTTCGAAACAAACAGCGCGCATGACGTGTCGGGACACCGAGACACACTCGAACACTCGGCATGATCCACGTCATCGGACGTGATCCACGCGCCTGATTGGCACGCGTCATCCGTTTGATGTTCAGGAGGACGCGGCATGACGGGACGACATTCAAACGGCACGGATGATGATGCCATGGAGGCGCTCCGCGGCTGCGGCGTCAGCCAGCAACAACGACGCCGCCTGCAATGGCTGTCGCGAACATTCGGCCCGCTCGTTTCATGGAGCGATGGCGTTTCGCCGCGCGGCGGTCGCACCGTCGTGGTCATCGATCCGCCGACCGGCGCCGGAGCCGAGCTGCTCTACCGCTCGCTGGCGACGCATGACGCGGTCGTGATCCCGTTCGGGGAAAATCCCGCCTTCGACTTTCTCAAATCGAAGCTGACCGAATTCGGCACGGTCGCGGCCTCCGCCGAAGGACCGCACGAATTATGGTGGGGAGGACTCGCCTGGCGTCTGCCGAGCCTCACGCTGCCGGCCGATGCGCTGCATGTCGTCTCCTGTCATCCGAACACTCTCGGCGATCTTCACATCTATCATCTCCGCCGCTCGCTGCAGCGCCTCGGGCTTCCGTTCACGCTGGAGCCGATCGCCACGCGTGATCAAGGCGTCGTGGGCGCGGCCGAGAAGGCCAGCTTCATCCATCAGATGCGGCAGCGGCATGCGGCACCGCTGCTGTTCGTCGATCCCGACGTCATCCTGCAGGCGGCACCGACGCTGCCGCTGCTCGCCGATTGCGACTTCGCCGTTCACAAGTGGAATGGCTGGGAGATGTCCGCGCGTACGCTCTATTTCGGCCGATCGCGAGCCGCCGAGATGATGCTGACCACGTGGCATGAGATCGCCTCCTCCTACCCTGACGTCTGGGACGGCTATCTCATCGATCAAGCCTGGAGCCTCGTCTCGTCACAGCTGCCGCTCGATACGGTCTGGCTTCCCCGCTCCTATCATTCCATCGCCGGCGAGACCGGAGCCCGCAGTGCGGCGATCGTTCACAATCTCACACCGACCACCGCCGACCTCGGTCCCGATGCGGGCTTTGCCGAGATGGTTCGGTCCGCCCGGCGCGCCGGTCGCGCCGGCGCGCGCGATCCCCTGCTGGTGATCGAGGCCAACCAGCCCTGCAAGACGGCCGTCACGGTCATCCTGAGCGGCGCCGAAGCCTCCAATGCGCGCATCACTGCGGCAAGCATCGAGGCGCTCACCCAGGCGTTCACCAGGGATCATGGCGGCTTCTCGCGCCTCGAGCTCTCGCTTTGTCCTTGGCCAGAGGATGCGCGTCTGGCTCGAGAGGCCGCCCTTCTCGCCGCCAATCGCGTGGTCGAGGTGACGCCGGGACAGCATCTGCCGCCCAACCTGTTCCGCGCGATCGCCGCGTCCGACGCTGCGCGATTTCCCACCAACATCGCCCGAGGGCGTTGAGCCCAACACTGGAGCCACACCATGCTCGACACGATCATCCTCCTGACCGGCAGCCGCGATCAGCAACTCGCGCTGACGGAGCTCCTCAGGGCGCACAATCCGGCACTATCGTTTCGCTGCGCGGTCAGCCTGGAGGACCTGCGCGCGATCGAGCGCAGCGTGCTCGCGAGATCCCGCCTGCTCGCCTTCACCACCGGCGTGATCGTTCCCGCCGACATTCTTCAGGCTCTCGGGCACGGTGCCTACAACTTCCATCCGGCGCCGCCGAACTATCCAGGCTGGGCGCCGGCGCATTTTGCGATGTATGACGGCGCAACGTGCTTCGGTGCGACCGCGCATGTGATGGAAGCCCGCGTCGATTGCGGCGCCATCGTCGGTGTCGAGACGTTCGACATCCCGCCCGGCGTAGATGTCCGCGGCCTCGAGCAGATGACATTCGTACGCCTCGCTTATCTGTTCTGGCGGATGTCGCGCGATCTCGCCTGCGATGCCGGCGCACTGCCGACCCTTCCGATCAGTTGGAGCGGGACCAAGAGCACGAAGCGGATGTATGCTGACATGTGCGACATGCCGGCCGACATCGATGCAGCGGAGATGCAGCGCCGCGTCAGTGCGTTCCACGACGATTTCCGCGGCATCCCGCTGACCGTGACGGTGCACGGCACGCGGTTTCAGCTCGCCGTGCCGGCACGGCCGAGCGCCGAGCCGCTCATCGTGGAAGCACCTGCGCTCGCGATGGCGTCCTGATCAACGCCTGAGCGGCTTGACCACATCCGGATCGAGCCGCGCTTCCCAGCCGTGACGTTCCAGCTCGGGATCGTCATGCTCCTCCTGCGGCCAGCCGATGCAGAGATAGGCGATCAGCGTCCAGTCGGGTGGCAATTCGAGCTCCCGACCTGCGGCCGCAGGATCGAGGATCGAGACCCAACCGACCCCCAATCCTTCCGCCCTCGCCGCAAGCCAGAATGTCTGGATCGCGGCAACGACGGAGTAGCGCAGCGTCTCGGGCATTGTTGCGCGACCAAGGCGATGACCGGTCTCAGCCCCTTCATCCGCGCAAACGGCGAGATGCACCGGCGCCTGGCTCAGGCCTTCGAGCTTGAGCCCGGCATAGAGCGCGCGGCGCTCGCCGTCATAGCCGGCGAGCGCAGATTGGTTCGCCTGCTTGAAGTTCTCGATGATTGCCGCTCGCCGCGCGGGACTCTCGACGAGCACGAAGCGCCAGGGCTGACAGAAGCCGACGGATGGCGCATGAATGGCGAGCGCAAGAAGCTGCTCGATCAGCTCCGGGTTCACCGGATCTGTGCGGAAGCGCCGGACGTCGCGGCGCCAGCGCACCAGCTCGGCAAAGCTTTGCCTGAACGAGGTATCGAATTGCGGTGGCGTTGATCTCCGATCGCTCATGCGCCCTCGCCGCTCAGGACGTGCAGGAACGATCCGGTCACACGTCCGCGACGCGAGCCGCGTTCGGCGATGGCGCGGCCGGCGGCATCGCGGCAATCGATCAGCGGATCGTCGGCCTCGCTGAGGATCGTCGCGTAGTGGAACTCGTGGCCGTGAATGGAAGAGCCCTTGCGACCGAGGCTGCAATCGGCCAGCAGCATCGCGTGACGATAGCCGAGATGCAGCCGTCGCTTGGCGAAGGACGTCTCCAGCGACAACAGCCCGGCCATTGCGTGCCGCTCGCCATTGGCGTCCTCGAGCCCCTTCCCCAAGGTCATGTAGCCACCGCACTCGCCATGGACGGGGACGCCGCGCGCGGCCATGGCGCGCAGGCCGTCGAGGAACCTTGCTGCGGACGCCAACCGGCCGGCGTGCAATTCGGGATAGCCGCCCGGCAGCCACACCGCGCCTGCCGCCGGATCGGGCGGCTCATCGTTCAGTGGCGAGAACGGCAGGATCTCCGCGCCGCATCTGCGCCAATGGTCGAGGAGATGCGGATAGCAGAACGAGAACGCAGCATCCGACGCAAGCGCAATGCGCTGCGCCGGCGGCGCGATGCCGAAGCCGTGCGCTGGTGCAGCCTCGGCCACCGCGCTGATCGGCCGCGCAAGGGCACGGACCGCCTCCAGGTCGACCGATGCGGCGATGGACGAGGCGAGACGGTCGAGATGCGTCTCGATCGCCGTGATCTCCTGCGCCTGGACGAGGCCGAGATGCCGCTCGGGCAAAGTCAGCTGCGCGTCGCGCCCGAGCGCGCCCAGCACGCTGATCTCGATGCGCGCGAAGGCCGGCTCGATCAGGGCGCGATGCCGCGGACTGGCGACGCGATTGAGAATCACGCCGGCGACCTCGACATCATCGCGGAACCGGGCGCAGCCCAGGGCGACCGCCGCGGCCGTCTCGGTCTGCCCGCTGACGTCGAGCACGAGCACCACCGGCCAGCCCAGCAAGGCCGCGAGATCCGCCGCCGCGCCGCGGCCGGCCCGGCCCGGCTGCGGCGCGCCATCGAACAGGCCCATCACCCCCTCGACGATGCAGATGTCTGTGCCGGTGGCGACGCCGGAGACGAGCCCCGTCAGCTGCGCCGCCGACATGGCCCAGCTGTCCAGATTGTAGCTCGTCCGTTGGGCCGCAACGCTGTGAAAGGCGAGATCGATGTAGTCAGGCCCGCATTTGAACGGCTGCACGACGGAGCCACGCATCGCCAGCGCCCGCAGCAGCCCGAGCGTCACCGTCGTCTTGCCCGCCCCCGAGCGCGGAGCAGCGATGATGATTCCCTTGGGGCGCGCAGTGGTCATGGCCAGAGCACCGGCGTGTCCGGGCAAAATGTGCTATGCGATCGGGCATGACGGGACCTGCTGATGCGCCGAAACGACCGCTGAAGCGTGGCTGGACGACGGGCAGCTGCGCCACCGCGGCTGCACGTGCGGGCTATGAGCTGCTGATCACCGGCGGCTGTCCCGCCATGGTCGAGATCGCCCTGCCCGGCGGACGTCGCGTCAGCTTCGCCGTGGCGATGCATGAGGGGAGCGATGCGGGCGCCACTGCCGGCGTCGTGAAGGACGCCGGTGATGATCCCGATGTCACGCATGGCGCGCTGATCAAGACGACCGTGCGACGCGCAGCCCAGGGCTCCGGCATCACGTTCCGCGCCGGCGCCGGCGTCGGCACCGTGACGCGGCCGGGCCTGCCATTGCCGCCGGGGGAGCCGGCCATCAATCCGGTGCCGCGCGAGATGATCACGGCCGCGATCCACGAAGCTGCTGCAGCGCTCGGCGGCACGCGCGACGTCATCGTCGAGATTTCGATTCCAGGCGGCGAGGAGCTCGCGAGGAAAACGCTGAACCCGCGGCTCGGCATCATCGGCGGCCTGTCGATCCTCGGCACTACCGGCATCGTCGTGCCGTTCAGCTGTGCCGCGTGGATTCACTCGATCTATCGCGGCATCGATGTCGCGCGCGCCGCCGGCCTGCCGCATATCGCCGGCGCCACCGGCAGCACGTCGGAGAAGGCCGTGCAGCAGCTGTACGGCCTCCCCGAAGCGGCGCTGATCGACATGGGCGACTTCGCCGGCGGCATGCTCAAATATCTGCGCCGTCATCCCGTCGCGCGTGTCACCGTCGCTGGCGGCTTCGCCAAGATGACCAAGCTCGGCCAGGGCCTGCTCGACCTGCATTCGCGCGCCGGCGAGGTGGATCCCGATTGGCTGGCCACGGCGCTGAGCGACGCCGGCGCGCCGGAGGCGTTGGTCACGACCGCGCGCAGCGCCAACACGGCACTCCAGGTGCTGCAGGAGGCTGACAGATGCGGATTCGCAGCCGGCGAGGTGGTCGCGCGCGCCGCCTGGCAGACGGCGCACCGCGCGCTCGGCAACGACGCTGTTGCGCTCGATATCGCGGTGTTCGATCGCGACGGGCGGCTGGTCGGACAATGCCAAGGGCCGGCTCACTCGCCCCTCCCGCGAAAGCGCCGCTGATAGTCGGCATCGTACAGCGCGCTGTTGCGAAAATCCTCGGGATCGAGCGCGCGGCCCACCAGGATGAGGGCCGTGCGCTCCATCGCGCTCGCCGCTACCTGCTCGACGATGGTGGCGAGCGTCCCGGTCACGACGCGCTGCTCCGGCCAGCTCGCGCGATAGACGATCGCGACCGGACAATCCGCGCCGTAATGCGGACGCAGCTCGTCGACAACCTTGTCGAGCACATGGATCGACAGATGGATCGCGAGCGTCGCCTGCGACTGCGCGAACAGCGCCAACTGCTCCGTCTCGGGCATGGCGGAGGCGCGGCCGGAGGTGCGCGTCAGCACCACCGATTGCGCCAGTCCGGGCAGCGTCAGCTCGCGGCCGAGCGCGGCGGCTGCGGCCGAGAACGAGGGAACGCCGGGCGTCACCGTGTAGGGAATGTCGAGCGCATCGAGGCGCCGCAGCTGCTCGCCGAGCGCGCTCCAGATCGACAGATCGCCCGAATGCAGCCGCGCGACGTCCTCGCCGGCCGAGGTGGCCCGCACGAACTCCGCGACGATCTCGTCGAGCGACAACGGCGCCGTGTCGACGATGCGCGCGCCTGTCGGACAATGATCGAGCAGCGCCTTGGGGACGAGCGAGCCCGCATAGAGGCACACGGGACAGCGCGCGATCAGGTCGCGGCCGCGCAAGGTGATCAGGTCCGGCGCGCCGGGGCCGGCGCCGATGAAGTGCACCGTCATCGGCGATCCTCCGGAGCACCCTCGCCCTGGGCGAGCGCACAGGTCGCAGATGCATTGGCGATGCGCGGCAGGATGAGACGCGGGTTGCGCCCCGCAGCGGCGAGCGCCGCAGTCTCAGCTACGGAGGGGACACCCTTGAGACGTTGCACGCGATCACTGTGTGTGATCGCGAGATCGGCGACAGCCGCAAGGTCATGCTGAGCAAGGCCTCGGAGCGGCCGACCCAGCCGCTGCGCCGCATCGATCACGCCGGGCTCCTGCAGCTTGTCTGCGGCGGTCGCAACGACGTCGATCTCCTGAGCTCCCAGACGCGCGGCACTCAGGGCCTGCGCGATCACCGCCTCGATCTCGGCGGGACGTGCGTCGCGGCGACAGCCGATGCCGAGCGCGATCATGGCTTGGTCACCCGCCATTGCGTGACCGGCATCGCGGATCGCCAGCCATGCATGCGCCCAACCGGCTCGATGCGCGACACCGCGATGCGGACCAATTCGCCGCCATGCTTGCCGAACAGATCGATCAGCCGCGCCTCGCCTTCGAGCGAAATGACATTGGCCACGAGACGGCCGCCCGGCTTCAGCTTCGACCAGACGGCGTCGAACACGCCCGGCTCCGAGATCCCGCCGCCGATGAAAGCTGCATCAGGCGATTCAAGATCCGCGAGGACCGCCGGCGCTCGCCCCAACACCAGCTTCAGGTCGGGCGTGCCGAGCGCAAGCGCGTTGCGCAGGGCGCGATCGGCACGCTCCTCTCGCGCCTCGATGCCGATTGCACGCAGCGAGCCGTGACGCAGCAGCCACTCGATCGCGACCGACCCCGATCCCAGACCGACGTCCCACAGCAGCTCGCCCGGCCTTGGCGCGAGCGCAGACAGCGTCACCGCCCGGACATCGCGCTTCGTGAGCTGGCCGTCATGCTCGAACAGATCATCGGCAAGGCCCGAGCTCAGCGGGATCAACGGCGCACCGGGGTCGGCTTCAACTTCAAGCGCAAGGGTCGTCAGCGGATGAATATCCGACAGGTCGAACGCTTCCGCCGACGCACGACGCACCCGCTCCTGCGGTCCGCCCATCGCCTCCAGCACTGTCAACCGCGAGCGCCCCATCCGGCGTGACGTCAGCAGCGCTGCGAGCTTGGCCGCGGTCGATCCATCCCAGGCGAGCGCCAGGATGCGGGCACCGGGCGAGAGATGGCGGATGATGCCTTCGAGCGCGCGGCCATGCAGCGTGACTTGGGCCACGTCCTGCAGCGACCAGCCGAGCCGCGCGGCGGCGAGACTGAACGCCGAGGGCTGCGGGATGCAGAGCATCTCACCCACATCGAAGCGCTGCATCAGCTGCTTGCCGACGCCATAGTTGAAAGGGTCGCCACTGGCGAGCACGACGACCGGCTCGCCGCTGCGCGCCGCGATCTGCTCGAACGCAAGATGCAGCGGGCTCGGCCAGGCCAGCCGCTGGCCGGAGATCAACGCTGCTGCGAGCTCGAGATGCCGCGCACCGCCGGCGACGAGAGCCGCCTGTGCGATCAGACGGCGTGCATGGGCCGTGAGGCCATCGATGCCGTCCTCGCCGATCCCAACGATGGACAGCCAGCGCGTCGCGTTGCAAGCTGCAGCCGGACTCACCATGGACCCTGCCCCGCATGCGTATTCTCATCCTCGGCGGGACGACCGAGGCGTCGGAGCTGGCGCGGTTGCTCGCCGGCGACAGCCGCTTCGAGGCCACGCTCTCGCTCGCCGGCCGCACCGTCTCGCCCAAGCCGCAACCCTTGCCGACGCGCATGGGCGGCTTCGGCGGCATTGCGGGACTGCAGGCGTGGCTGGGCGATCATGCCGTCGAGGCGGTGATCGACGCGACGCATCCTTACGCCGACCAGATGTCGCGGCATGCCGTCGCGGCCTGCGAGGGCCTCGCGCTGCCGCTGGCGTCGATCCGCCGCGAGGCCTGGCCGCGCCAGGATGGTGATCGCTGGATCGACGTTGCTACGCCGCAGGCCGCGGTGTCGGCCCTCGGACAGGATCCTGCACGCGTGTTTCTCAGCCTGGGCCGGCTGGAGCTCGCCGCCTTTGCCGCAGCTCCGCAGCACCACTATATCGCGCGCACGATCGATCCGCCCGGCGACATCGCGCTGCCGCCCGACATCCGCTTCGTGTTCGATCGCGGGCCGTTCGATGAAGCCAAGGAAGAGACCTTCTTGATCGAGGAGCGCATCGCTGTCGTCGTGTCGAAGAACTCCGGTGGCGCAGCGACCTATCCGAAGATCGCCGCCGCACGGCGGCTGAACATCCCCGTGGTGATGATCGCGCGCCCCGACAAGCCGCATGGCGTGCCGCTGGAGAGCGCGCGGGCCGCGGTAACCTGGCTGGAGGGACAGCTTGCTCATCGGCCGTCCTCGACTTCACGGCGCAACGTGTAGACAAACGGCGGCTTCTCATCGCGCGCGATCAGACGCGTCGCCGTCGATCCGATCAGAACGAGCGTGCGCATGTCGGCCTTCGCGGGATCCACCTCGCCCAGCGTCGTGATGATCCGGCTGACTTCGCCGCTGCCGGCGGCGCGCACCATGACGACCACGGTCGAGGCCGGCTTGATCTGTCGCAGCAGTGCGAAGGCTTCACCGAGCTGATGCGGCCGTGCCTTGGACAGCGGATTGTACAAAGCTATGACGAAGTCGGCGCCGGCTGCGGCCTCCAGGCGTCGCCGGATCGTGGTCCAGCTCTTGAGATTGTCGGACAGCGAGATCGCGCAGAAATCGCCGCCCAGCGGCGCTCCAACTTCCGCCGCAGCCGCCAGCATCGCGGTGACGCCGGGCTCCACGCGGATGTCGAGCTCGCGCCACTCCGCCGGCCCCGTCTCGACCGCCTCGAACACGGCGGCCGCCATCGCGAATACGCCGGGATCGCCGCCCGACACCACCGCCACCTTGCGGTCGTCGCTCGCCAGCGTGAGCGCATGTCGGGCACGATCGAGCTCGACACGGTTGTCGCTGGCGTGGCGGATCTGCCCGGGATGGATCGTCACCCGGTCGAGATAGGGACCGTAGCCGATCAGATCCGTCGCAGCCGCGATCGCTGCCGAGGCCGCCGGCGTCATCAGCTCGGACCGACCCGGACCAACGCCGACGATGGTGAGCCTGCCCGTCACAGCCGCCGCCCCTGCCCGGGGATCAGGATCATCGAGAAATACGGGCCGCGATCCAGCTCCACCTCTGCCAGCGGCGTCACGCGTTGCGCCTCCATCGTGCCGCGCTCGACATAGATCGCGCGCGCGAGCAGTCCCGCCTGCGTAACGGCCCGCTTCACCTTGGTGAGATTGCGGCCGACCTTCATGATCACCGCGGCCTCGCAGCGCGTCAGCCGATCGTGCAAGACATCCTCCGCCAACGTGCCCGGCAGCACGGAGAGAACGTCATCGCCCCAGGTGATCGGAACATTGGCCTTGGTCCAGCATCCGGACATGCCGGTGACGCCGGGGACGACCTCGACCGGATGGTCACGCTCGAGCCGCCGCCACATATGCATGAACGAGCCATAGAAGAACGGATCGCCCTCCGACAACAAGCCGACGGAGCGGCCCTCGGCCAGATGCGCCGCGATGCTGTCGGCTGCGCGGCGATAGAAGTCGCCGATCTGCGCCTGATAAGAGGGATCGGCGACCGGCACCTCCTCGGTGACCGGATATTCGAGACGCAACTCGTGACGGCCGGCCTCCATCAGCGGCGCCACGATCCGCCGCGCGTTGCCCTCGATGCCGCGCTTGGCGAAGAACGCCACCACGTCGACAGAGCGGATCAGGCCGGCCGCGCGCAAGGTCAGATAACGCACATCGCCGGGCCCGACGCCGATGCCATAGAGCGTGCGGGCGCTGGCGGAGCCTGCGATGGTGTCGAGCAGGCTCATTCGACGTCGCTCGCGATGGCGTTCACGGCCGCAACCGCCATGGCGCTGCCGCCCTTGCGTCCCCTGACGATCAGATAGGGCACGCGGCCGTCGGCGGCCAATGCCTCCTTGGATTCGCGCGCGCCGACGAAGCCCACCGCCGTTCCGATCACCGCCGCCGGGCGCGGCGCGCCCTGGTCGAGCATGTCGAGCAGATGAAACAGTGAGGTCGGCGCGTTGCCGATCGCCACCAGCGCGCCGCCGAGATGCGGCCGCCAAAGCTCCAGCGCCGCGGCGGATCGTGTCGTGCCGAGCTGTGCAGCGAGCGCAGGCACTCGGGGGTCATCGAGCGTACAGATGATCTCGTTGTCAGCCGGCAGCCGCGGCCGCGTGATGCCTTGCGCGACCATCTTGGCATCACACAGGATCGGCGCGCCGCGATCGAGCGCGGCGCGCGCCTCGGCCGCGAACTGTTGGGACATCTCGATGTCGGAGGTGATCTCGACCATGCCGCAGGCATGAATGATGCGCACGGCGATCTTCTCTTCCAAACCATGGAAGCGCGACAGATCGGCCTCCGAGCGGATGGTCGCGAACGAGCGGCGATAGATCTCGGCGCCGTCCTTGATGTAGTCGCGCAGGTCAGACATGGGCCTTCTCCCGCACTTTGAACAGTCCATCGGCCGCGGCCGCCAGATCCGCCGGATCGATCACGCCGCAGGCCTCGTTTTTCACGGTGCCGTTGCGGACGATGTCGTAGTGATCACCGCCGCCGACCAGCACGACGTCAGCGGATGCGGAGCGCGCGCAGCCCTTGGCGCAGCCGGAGACATGCAGCGTGCCGGCGAACCCGGTACGGATCATCGCAACCGCCAGCACGCGGGCATGCTGGCGGGTCGCGAGCGCCGTCGACGTGCAGCAGCCGGCGCCCGAGCAGGCGTCGATGCGCATCAAGGGATCGGCATCGTTGACGATCAGGCCGAGCCGAGCCGCATCTGCAACCAGCCTTGCTGCTGAATCAGTCTTCGCAACAACATACAACGCGCGCCATGGCGACAGACGAACCTCGGACACATCCAATGATGCGAGCAGCGCGGTGAGTTGCTCCAAGGTTTCGCTGCCGATCCGGCCGAATGGAATGCCGAGCCCGACGGCCTTTGTGTCCGCGGCCAGCGGCATGAGACCCAGCCGCGGCGAAGCTGCACCTGAGGCGATCGCCTCGCTTGCATCGAGGCCCAGCTCGGCAGCGACCATCGCGCTCGCGTTTGCCGGCAGCGTCGCCGAGCGCCGCGTTGGGCTGTGCTGCAGAACGAACCGCGCCAGCTTCGCCGCTACGACTGCAGCAACAGCGATAGCCGTCGACCCAAGCCACTCGACGCCATTGGGCCCGGTCAGACCGACGGCAATGTGACGACCATCAGCCGAGCCACACGCGACGAGGCGAATATCCGCAGCGAGATCCGTCAGCGGCAGCCTGCCGCCGCCATCGAGCGCGAAGCCGAACTTGGCAGGCAGCCCCTGCAGCGCGTCATCAGACGCGAGCGACGCTTCCAGAGCGGCTGCGACCGGGCGCATGTCGACGACCTCGGCCGGATCCAGTCCGGCCAGCGGATTGATCACGATATTGCGGATCGCCTCCAGCTCGGCACTGTCGTCCAGCACGCCGAGGGAGGCCATCAGCTCCCAGAGCGACGCCAGCGTCTCGGGACGCACGCCCCGGATCTGCAGATTGGCGCGGCGGGTGAGATCGATCTCGCCATTGCCGAAGCGCTGCGCTGCTGCGGCAAGCTCACGCAAGGCGCTGACCGACAACACGCCACCGTGAGGGCGAACGCGCACGATCAATCCGTCGCCGCTCGGCATCGGCCGTCGCGCGCCCGGGCACCAGCCCTTGATCTCGATCGCGGCGGTCACGACACATTCTCCGTCTGCGTGAGGCGCGACCGCACGACCGCGAGCTCGTCGGCCACCGCATTCCGACGCGGCACCCACAGCCGCCGGCGGAGCAGGTCCTCGAAGCGAGCAGCCATCGTGGCGACAGCCGCGGGATTGCGCGCGACCATGGCATCCAACACTGCCTCGTCGCGCAGCAGCGCCCCATGCGCCAGATCAAACAGATGCTCGGGAACGGTGTCGAATGTGGCCGCGAACGCATAGAGCGCATCGATCGCCTGCGCGATCTCGGCGACACCGCGATAGCCATGCGCCAGCATGCCCGAGATCCAGCGCGGATTGGCGACGCGGCCGCGCACCACGCGGGCGATCTCCTCGCCAAAGCTCCGCGCCTTCGGCGCCTCCGGCCGGCTGGTGTCGAGATGCAGCAGCGCAGGCGCCGCGCCGAGCGAGGCGGCGGCCGCTGCAAATCCGCCGGCGAAATCGGCGACCTCCTCACCATCGAGCAGATCGCGCTCGCGGTCGTCCTGCGCATGGACGAGCGCATCGGCGCTGCGGACGCGCTCGCGGAACGTGTCAGACGCCGACACGCCCTCGCGCTCGCCGCCGAAACTGTAGCTCGCGCCGTCGAGATAGGCCTCGCCAAGCTGCGCGCGGCTGTCCCAGGCCATGCCGAGCGCGAGATCGGCGGCAACGGCACCGTAGCTTCCGGGCGCGCCGCCGAACACGCGCGCGAGACTCTCGCCACGCCGGCGGGCCGCGGCCAAGGGATTGTCGGCGTCATCCTCGTCGAGCGCCGCCACCGTCTGCACCGCAAGATCGAACAACGCGATCTGGGCTTCGAACAGATCCCGGAACAGGCCCGAGATTCTCAGGGTCGCATCGATGCGTGGCCGGTCGAGCCTCGCCAGCGGCAGCACGTCGACGCCGGTGACGCGATTGGAATTGAGATCCCAGCGCGGCCGCACGCCGAGATAGGCCAAGGCCTGGGCGAGATCGTCCCCGCCGGTGCGCAGCGACGCCGAGGCCCAGAGATCGAGCATCAGCGAGCGCGGATAGTCGCCGTGGTCCTGCAGATAGCGCCGAATGACTTCATCGGCCGCGCGTACGCCGACCAACGCAGCCGTCCGCGTCGGGATCGACCGCGGATCGATCGCCGTGAGATTGCGCCCGGTCGGCAGCACGTCGAGCCGCCCGCGGCTCGGCGCGCCGGCAGGACCTGCCGCCACGCGGCGACCATCGAGCGCCGCAAGCAGCGCGCTCCGCTCGGCCGCCGCGCTCGCCTCAAGCCGAGCTTCGACGTCCGTGCGATGGAGAGCGCTGCCAGCTTGGTCTGCGGCTGCCGTCATCGCGTCCACCAGGAGACCGATCGCGGCGGCCTCGGGAGCTTGGCCGAACACATGAAGACAATCGCGCACGGCCAGCTCCTTGATGTCGCACAATTGCGCATCGAGCTGCGCGATGGCCTCGCGTCCGCTCATCGTCCGATCAAGCCCGCAATCCGCGGCGAGGCCGCTCTGCCAGGCGCGCGCGATGATCTCGTCCTCCAGCAATTTCAGCCGTCGCTTGTCGAGACCGTCGGCCTCGGCATATTCCTCGACCAGCCCTTCCAGCTCGAGCAGCGGACCATGCAGACCCGCTTGCGACAGCGGCGGCGTCAGATGCCCGAGCGTAAGCGCGCCGAGCCTGCGCTTGGCCTGCATCGCCTCGCCGGGATTGTTGACGATGAACGGATAGATCACCGGCAGCGGCCCGAGCACCGCTTCGGGCCAACACGCGCTCGACAGCGCCAGCGCCTTTCCCGGCAGCCATTCCAGCGTGCCGTGCGCGCCGAGATGAATCAGCGCGTCGACCGTCTCGGCCTCGCGCAGATGCGCATAGAGCGCGACATAGGCATGCCGCGGCGGCACGGTGATGTCGTGATAGCCGGATTTGCGATCGGCACGGCTGCCGCGATCCGGCTGCAGCAGGATGACGAGCTTGCCTGCCCGCAGCACGGGAAACCGAAACGCGCCATCGCGGAACGCCGGATCGGCGTCCGCGTCCCCCCAGCTCTCCTGCAAGGCGCGCTGGAGATCGTCAGGCAACAGCGCCAATGCGCGCTGATAGAACGCAAGCGGCACGGCCATCTCATCGGCCTCGTCCCGCAGCAGGGCTTCGACCGCGTCAGCAGCCGGAGGCGCATCGCGCACGTCATAGCCAGCCTCCGCCAACAGCCCGGCGATCCCTGCGGCGCTTGCGCTGGTGTCGAGGCCGACGGCATAACCGCGCCGTCCGCCGCGCGCGGGATAATCCGACAACATCAGCGCGACGCGGCGTTCCGCAGCCGGCAACGCGCGCAAGCGCGCCCAGCGCGCGGCGAGCCGCGCGACGAAGCCGATGCGATCCTGCTGCGGCACATAGCGCGCGGCGCCGAATTGCAGGCGCGGATCGACTGGCATCTCGCCCTTGAACGCGATCGGCCGCGCCAGCAGCCGCCCATCGAGCTCGGGCAGCACGACATTCATCGCGAGGTCCGTCGGCGATAAGCCGCGCGACGAGGACGCCCACGCCTCCTCCGTGCTCTGCGCCTGCACGATCTGCAGCACCGGGACATCAGCGACATCCAGGACCGTCGTGCCGTCATCGCGCAGCGCCGAGAAGGCGGTCGCATTCAGGATGATCGCCGGACACCGCTGCCGGATCAACCGCACCAGCGCATCGGCAATGCTCGGATCCTTCAGGCTGGTGACCGCGACGGCCACGGCCGCCAGACCTTCGCGTGCCAGCGCACGCATCAGCTCCGCGATGGCCGCAGTGTCAGCTGCGAGCAGGCTCGCCCGGTAGAACACGATCAGCGCAGTGGGGCGTGCATCGCTTTGGAAGAGGTCGTCGACGGCAACGGCGCCGCGATCCGGCACGAAGCCGACGATCGAGCCGATCGCAACCGGCTCGGCGAATGGCATCGCGCGGCCGAGCAGCGTGGCAAGATAGCGCAACGCCTCTAGCGCGTTGCCGACGCCGCCTTCGTGCAGATAGCCGTAGAGCCGCGCGGTCGCATCCTTCTGCAGCGTCGAGAGATCATCGAGGCGGTCATCGGCGCGGTCGTCGCCGGGCAGCGCCGCGAACAGGATCTTGCGGCTTCGGCAAACGGCCGCGATCCGCTCCATCCCGTAGCGCCAATAATCGAGCCCGCCGAGGCAGCGCACCACCACGGCGCGGGCCCCGACAATGACGTTGTCGATGTACAAATCCACCGACATCGGATGCTTCAGCCGCTTCAGGCTGGCCAGCCGCAGCGTCGGCAGCTCGGCCGACGCCCCGGTCCAGGCCTCGCCCAGCGCCGACAGATCGCTGTCGGAGAACGACAGCACGACGATGTCGGCTGGCGACTGCGCGAGATCAACGGCCTGTTCGAGGTCGTCCAGATCTGCGCCGGATGTCGCCAGAAGGTGCATCGCCCTCGCCTAGCCTGCGATCACGCTTCTGATCGCGGCCGCATCGAGCCCGCGCTCGCCGATGATCACGAGCCGGCCCTGCCGCGATTCGTCCGAGCGCCACGGACGCTCGAACTGATGCTGGATGCGGCTGCCGACGGCCTGCACCAGCAGGCGCAGCGGCTTGCCGGCGACTTCGACGAAGCCTTTCACACGCAGCACGTCATGCGCATCGACGGCCGCGGCGATGCGGTCGACCAGCACCTCGGGCGAGGTCTGCGGCGGCACATCGAGCACGAAGCTCTCGAAATCGTCGTGATCGTGCTCGGCCTCGTTGTCGTGATGCGACGGCCGGGCCGCGAGATCGTCTTCCGCGGCAGCACCAAGTCCGAGCAACACGGACGCCGAGAGCTGGCCGTGCTCGGTCGCGATCACCTTGACGGCGCGCTGCACCTTCGCAGCGATCTCGGACGCAACCGCCTTGCGCTCCTCGTCGCTCATCAGGTCGCTCTTGTTCATCACGACGAGATCGGCGCAGAGCAATTGATCTTGGTAGACCTCCTCGAGCGGATTGTCGTGATCGAGCGAATCATCAGCCGCGCGCTGCGCCGCGAGCGCCTCGGGATCGTCGGCGAACCGCCCCGCCACGACGGCGGGGCCGTCGACCACCGCCACGACGCCATCCACGGTCACGCGCGTTGCGATCTCCGGCCAGTTGAATGCCTGCACCAGCGGCTTCGGCAGCGCCAGCCCCGACGTCTCGATCACGATGTGCTCGGGCGGCTCCTTCTGGTCCAGCAGGCTCTTGAGCGCCGGCACGAAATCATCCGCGACGGTGCAGCACAGGCATCCATTAGAGAGCTCGACGATGCGATCCTCCGGACAATCCGGCACGCCGCAACCCTTGAGGATATCGCCGTCGATGCCGACATCGCCGAACTCGTTGACGATGATCGCCAGCCGGCGGCCATTGGCGGTCTCGATCAGGTTGCGCACCAGCGTGGTCTTCCCGGCACCGAGAAAACCGGTGACGATCGTGCAGGGCGTTTTGGCATAGGACTTGGTCATGGCGACCTCTTCTCAGTTCGGCGTCGCCAGCGCAGGCACGCGCGCAACGGTGTTTTTGCGGATGTATTCCGGACGCTCGCGCCACGCCGGCAGACCGGCCTCGTGGCGCTGATGCAGTTGCGCGAATGTCAGGACATCCTGCGCATGCAGATCCGGATCGAGCGCGCCGAGCACATAGGTCCATTTGCCCGGCGCCGTCACCGCAACCGTGCAGGCGCGATTGCAGTTGGACAGGCACTCGACACCGACCAAGGTCACGCCGGCGCGCTGCTCGGCGGGCACGGCCTCGATCGCGGAGAGCAGACGGGCCCCCGCACGCGGCTGATCAGATGAAGCCGCGTCGGGGACCTGCGCCCGGCAGGTGACGCAGACGAACAGCGTCGTCGCGCCGATCTCTGATGATGACATCGATCAGCCGATCACGCCGGCAGCCGTGGCCGCAGCGACGCCGCCCACCAGCACGATGGCTGCACCTGCGATCCGCAAGGCCAGCGGCGCGACCGCGTCTGCCTTCGCAGACAGCAATTTGGTCCCGAGAAATGCGCCGGCGGCGATGAGGCTCTGAATCACCAGCAGGCCGGCGAGATAAGCGCCGAGCGGCGTGGTCTCGGCGCCGACGATCGACTCGCCGAGCGCGTAGCCGTGCACGAGTCCGGTCAAGGCGAACAGAACGGCGACCGGCAGCACGCCGAAACGGCCGCGCATCACCACGACCAAGCCGATCACGGCGGTCGACAGGCCGACCAGCAGCTCGGCTGCGGGAATGTTGGCCTTTGCCAGATGCAGGCCGACACCGGCGATCATGGCCGTGGTGAAGGCGAGCACAGGGGCGAAGCCGCGTCCGAGCAGCGCGGCGACGATCCCGGCCCCAAGGATGGCGGCGAGATGATCGAGGCCGATCACGGGATGGCCGAGGCCGGAGAGCAGGCCCTGCGCAAAGGTCTGCGGCAGCTTGCCGCCCATCATGTGATGCGCGAACGCAGGCTGGGCCGCGAGCAGGATGAAGCTCGTGATGGCAAATGTCGTGGTACGCGTGAATCTCATGGCCGCCTCCGTCGCTTGCCGGCTCCCCAGAGGACCGGACGATGCGCTGCATCCGACGGCATCCCGCCGATTCCTCGGCAGGATCAGAACCAGCATCGCGACTCCCCGCGCGACGGGTCGGCCAACAGCAATGTCGACGGCAGGTCTCCTGGCTCTCGGGTCGCTGCGTGAGACCACCTTCCCGGTTGCCCAGTGGTGTCTTGGCCTCACACTCGCCGATTACAGTTGCGGGGGCAGCCACGGCCTAAGGCGCGAACCCGCACCGTGTTCCCTAAATCTCTCCTTTCGGAGAACCGTCATCTGTTAGATACGGGTCGGGCCAAAGCCCGTCAATCGGAATCGTCCCCATGCCCCCTGCCCCGCCGCACCCCGCTCTGCCGCGCCTGACCCTGGTGCTCGGCGGCGCGCGTTCGGGCAAGAGCCGCTATGCCGAGGCGCTGGTCACCGCCGAGCCGCCGCCCTGGATCTATGTTGCGACTGCGCAAGCCTTCGATGACGAAATGGCCGAGCGCATCGCCCATCACAAGGCGCGACGTGCTGAGGGATGGCAGACGCTGGAGACGACGCAAGATCTCGCCGGCCTCATCCGTGAGCGCGCGGAACAGCCAGCGCCGGTGCTGATCGATTGCCTCACGCTGTGGCTGAGCAACGTCATGCTTGCCGACAGGGATGTTCCAGCAGCTTGCGCCGAGTTGATCGATGCGCTCAGAACGGCGCGCGGCCCGATCGTCGCCGTCTCCAACGAGGTCGGTCTCGGCATCGTGCCGGACAACGCGCTGGCGCGCGCCTTCCGCGATGCTCAGGGGCAGCTGAACCAGGACGTCGCGGCGCTGGCGGATCGCGTGATCCTGATGGCGGCCGGTCTGCCGCTCACCTTGAAATGAACAAGAGGACGAACCGATGACCGAGAGCGCCGACGATTCGCGCCACAAGGCGAAGATGGAGAACCGCAAGGCGGTGCAGGATGCCGAGGTCGCGTCGAAGACCGTCGAGAAGGGCCTGCTGATCGTCCACACCGGCAAAGGCAAAGGCAAGTCGACGGCGGCGTGGGGCCTGATGCTGCGCGCGCTCGGCCGCGGCTTCCGCATCGGTGTCGTGCAGTTCGGCAAAGGCGCATGGGAGACCGGCGAGCGCAAGGCGATCGCAGCCTTTGGCGATCAGCTGTCGTGGCACACGCTCGGCGAGGGCTTCACCTGGGAAACACAAGATCGCGCCCGCGACGTCGCGGCAGCCGAGCGCGCCTGGGCCAAGGCGAAGGAGCTGATGGCCGATCCTGCCATCAGGCTTCTGATCCTCGACGAGCTCAACATCGCGCTGCGCTATGATCATCTGCCGATCGCGGACGTGGTGGCGGCGCTCGTCGCGCGCCGTCCCGATCTCCACGTCGTGGTTACCGGACGCAATGCCAAGCCCGAGTTGATCGAGGCGGCCGATCTCGTCACTGAAATGACTCTCGTCAAGCATCACTTCTCCGCCGGCGTGAAGGCGCAGGAAGGCATCGAGTTCTAAACCATGAGCGCGCGCGCCATCATGTTCCAGGGCACCGGCTCCGACATCGGCAAATCGCTGATCGTCGCCGGGCTCGCGCGCGCGCTGACGTTGCGCGGGCTGACAGTGGCGCCGTTCAAGCCGCAGAACATGTCGAACAACGCGGCCGTCACCGCCGACGGCGGCGAGATCGGCCGCGCCCAGGCGCTGCAGGCGCGCGCGGCCCGGCGGCCGATGACCGTGCACATGAACCCGGTGCTGCTGAAGCCGCAAAGCGAGATCGGCTCACAGGTCGTGGTGCAGGGCCGCGTCATCGGCAACGCCAAGGCGTCCGCCTATCAAGCCATGAAGCCGCAGCTGATGAGCGCCGTGCTCGACAGCTTCCATCATTTGGCTGCCGATGCCGATGTCGTGCTGGTCGAAGGCGCAGGCTCGGCCTCCGAGATCAATCTGCGCGCCGGCGACATCGCAAATATGGGCTTCGCGCAGGCGACGCGAACTCCGGTCGTCATCATCGGCGACATCGATCGCGGCGGGGTGATCGCTAGCCTCGTCGGCACCAAGGCGGTGCTCGCCGTGGAGGATGCCAGCCTAGTCGCGGGCTTTCTCGTCAACAAGTTTCGTGGTGACCCCGCTTTGTTTGCATCCGGCATGAGCGAAATCGCGACACGGACCGGCTGGACGTCGCTCGGCCTCATCCCGCATTTTCCCGACGCGCGCCGTCTGCCCGCGGAGGATGCGCTGGGGCTCGCGGAGCGCGGCGCAGGCAGTGGACAACGCCCCAAAGCCGTCGTGCTGGCTTATCCCCGCATCTCCAATTTCGACGAGTTCGATCCGCTTCGCCTCGAGGATGGCATCGACCTGCACTTCCTGCGGCCGGGCACGCCGATCCCCGGTGATGCCGCCATCGTCATCCTGCCCGGCTCGAAGGCGACCATCGCCGATCTCGCCGCCTTGCGCGAGACAGGCTGGGACGTCGATCTCGTGGCGCATCTGCGCCGCGGCGGCCGCGTCCTCGGCATCTGCGGCGGCTATCAGATGCTCGGACAGGCGATCAGCGACCCCGACGGACGGGAGGGAGAGCCAGCTTCTGTCGAAGGCCTCGGACTGCTCGATGTCACCACAACTCTCACGGACGACAAGGCGCTCCGCGAGGTCCAGGGCACGCTGATGCACGATCAGGTATCGTTCCGCGGCTACGAGATGCATATCGGCCGCACGGAAGGTCCAGCCACCGAAAGCCCTTTCCTGACCTTCGCCGACGGCCGCACCGACGGCGCTGTTGCAGCCGACGGCCAGATCGCCGGCTGCTACGTGCATGGCCTGTTCGCCGATGATGGCCTGCGCGCGCATTGGCTGCGGCAACTCGGTGCGACGACGACCGGCCTCGCCTATGAGCGTGACGTCGACGCCACCCTGGATGCGCTCGCGGTGCATCTGGAGCGCCATGTCGATGTCAGCGGCCTTCTTGCGCTGGCGCGCGCGCCCATCCCGCGTGGCAGCTCATAGCACCTGGATGAGGAAAATGCCGCCGATGACGAGAGCCTGAACCAGGCACGCCAGCCGGTAGAGCCGCAATGCGCGCCGGATGTCGGCGGCATTCAGATCGGCGCGACCGTTTCCCATCCAGGAATCGGTGACGAGATCACCGTGATAGACGCGCGGCCCGGCCAGGCGTAGTCCCAGTGCCCCCGCCATCGCGGCCTCAGGCCAGCCGGCATTCGGCGAGCGATGCTTGGCGGCGTCGCGTGCGACGGTTTGCAGGGCAGCCTCGGATGACGCGCCGGCAACACAGCTGGCTGCCGCCGCAATCCATACCGCGGACAACCGCGAGGCCGGCAGGTTGATGAGATCATCGAGCCGCGCCGCAGCCCAGCCGAACGCACGGTGGCGCTCAGATAAATGTCCGATCATGCTGTCGGCGGTGTTGACCGCCTTGTAGATCAGGATGCCCGGGAGCCCGCCGACGAACAGCCAGAACAATGGTGCGACGACGCCATCCGAAAAATTCTCGGCGAGACTCTCGATCGCCGCGCGCGACACGCCGGCTTCATCCAACCGCTCGGGATCCCGCCCGACGATCATCGCCACCGCGCGACGTCCACCGTCGAGGCCTGAGGTCTCCAGTCCCTCCGCGACGGCGGCGACATGCGTATCGAGGCTGCGCTGCGCCAGCAGGCTGCTCGCCAGCACAGCGAGGACGATCGTCGCGGCGATATCGCCGAGGGCCGCCGTGAAGAGCCAGGTCGCAGCCAGGCCGATGGCGGCCATCCCGGCCACGAGCAGGGCTACGAGCGCGAGGCCGTAAGCCCGGCGCGTCGCAAAGCCATCGCCGTCCCCGTTCCAGCGGCGGTCGGCCCATGCTATCAGCGCGCCGATCCACATCACGGGATGGCCGATGCGCTGCACCAGGATTTGCGGGTAACCAGCGGCCGCCTCGATGAGGAGCGCCGCGAGCGCGAGAGAGACGAACATCGATCTCCGCTAAGGGACAGACATGGACGACAAAGCGACTAGCACGCGATCCGAGGCACCGGAAGCCATCGTTCATGGCGGCGATCTCGATGCGATCAGCCGCAGCTATCCCGATGCGCCGCGCCCCTGGATCGATCTGTCGACCGGCATCAATCCCGTTCCCTATCCTCTGGCAGAGCTTGCGCCCGCCAGTTGGGCGTGCTTGCCGAGCAAGGCCGAGGAGCGCGCGCTGCTGGCCGCGGCCGCGGCGCGCTACGGCGTCTCGGACTGCGAGACGATCGTTGCCGCGCCGGGCACGCAGGCGTTGCTGCAGGTGCTCCCAAGACTGCGTCCGCGCTCGCGCGTCGCCGTGCTCGCGCCGACCTATGAGGAGCACGCGCTGTGCTGGCGCCGCTGTGGCCATCAGGTCGAACTGGTCGACGACCTCGATGCGCTCGCCGGGGCCGATGTCGCGGTAATCGTCAATCCCAACAATCCGACCGGCCGCCTGCAGCCGCGCGATGCGCTGGTCCGCCTGGCATCGACGTTGCGCCGGCGCGACGGCCTGATGATCACCGATGAAGCCTTCGTGGACCTCTATCCTCCTGAAGCAAGCCTCGCGGCCGATCTGCCGCCGGGCACGGTCGTGCTGCGCTCCTTCGGCAAGGTCTACGGTCTGGCGGGGATCCGCCTCGGCTTTGCGATCAGCTCCGACGACATCATACAGCAGATCCGCGACGAGCTCGGGCCGTGGGCGGTGTCGGGGCCAGCGCTCGCCGTCGGAGCGGCCGCGCTGGCCGACGAGGCGTGGCTGCATCAGACACGCGCGCGCCTCGCCAAGGATTGCGTGCGCATTGACGCGCTTCTATCCCAAGCTGGCTGTATGGCCATCGGCGGCACGCCGCTGTTCCGGCTGGTCGCATCCGCCACTGCGAGCGATATCGCCGAGCGCCTCGCGCGTCACGGCATTCACGTCAGGCTCTTCCCGTCGCAGCCGAGTTGGCTGCGTTTCGGACTGCCGGGCGATGAAGCGCAGTGGCAGCGGCTCGCGGACGCGCTTGCCGGCTAGCCGAGCACGCAGGCTGCGAGCAGCAGCGTTTCCGTCACCTCGATGCTCGCGCCGTGACAGTCGCCGGTGATGCCGCCGAGACGCCATTGCCAGTAGAAGGCGATGACCGGGATCAGCGCGATGGCGATCAAGCTCGGAACTGCCCCCACGAGCGCGCCGACGGCGAGCAAGCCGCCCCACCCGACGATGACATTCCAGCCCACGCTGTTGGAGACGCTGGCGCCGAGGCCGGGCTTCAGCGACAGCAGCGTCTTGCTGCAGACCAACGTCCCCAAGCGCGCCCAGGCCGGGATCAGCACGAGCGCCCAGGCCGTCGGCCCGGTTGCCAGCTCCGCGATCAACACCAGCTTCGTAGCGATCTGCAGCGCGATCGCAACGACGGCGAAGCTGCCGGCGTGGGGATCGCCGAGCACGGCGACGAAACGCTCGGGCTTGCCATGCGAGGCGCCGAACGCGTCGGCGACATCGCCGAGCCCGTCGAGATGCAGCGCGCCGGTGATCCAGATCCAGCCGACGAGGACGGCAAGCGCAACGATCCACGGATCAGCGCTTTGAAACACCCGGGCGAGAATCGCGAGACAGGCGCCGATCACCAGGCCCGCGGCGGGAAACCACATCGACGCCCGCGCCAGATCATCGGGCCGAGATTCCGCCACGCGTGGTGTCGGCAGACGCGTCAGGAACTGCAGGGCGATCCAGAATTCACGCACACTCATGGCTGGACGATCTCGACGATTTCGGCCCACGGCGCGCCGTCCGCGCCCTGCCCGGCTTCGAGGGTGAGACGGGTGCCGGGATGAATGCGCAGACTCCACAGCTGGTGCAAGGGCCAGCCGAGCAGATGCGCCAGCGCGGCGCGGATCGCGCCGCCATGCGTGACCACCAGGACCGGCGCAGGCTCGGGCGTGGTAAGGATGCGGTCCACCGCGCGCGACACCCGGGTTTGCAGATCCCCCCAGCTCTCTCCGTCCGGCGCTGCGACGGCCGGATCAGCGTAGAAGGCCTCGAGCGAGGCGGCCCCTTCAGGGTCGCTCATGATGTCGCTGCGCTTACGTCCGTCCCATCGTCCGAAATGCAGTTCGCTCCAATCGGGATCGACGTGCAACTCGCCCCCAGCATGTCGGGCATAGTCCTCCGCTGCCGCACGCGCCCGGACCAAGGGCGAGCTCACGATGCGGCGCCATGCCCTGCTCTGCGTCTGCCGCCGGAATTGCTCGAAGCCCGCCTCGCTCAGCGGCGGATCGGTGCGGCCGTCGAGATAGCCATCGCGCCCGGTGGTGCCATGCCGCAGCAGGTCGAGCCGCATCAGGCCTCGCGCCCGGAGACGGCGGCCTCCGCGAAGGTCGCCATGCCCCGGTGGAGCGCACAGGCGAGCCGGACGATCGGCAGCGCGGTCGCCGCGCCCGAGGCTTCGCCGAGCCTCAGGTCGAGATCGATCAGCGCACGGGCGCCGAGGGCTTCGAGCACCAGAGCGTGGCCGCGCTCGGCGGAGCGATGCGAGAACAGCAGCCAGGGCCGGCACGACGGATTGAGCCTGACCGCCACCAGCGCCGCGACCGAGACGATGAAGCCATCGACAAGCACCGGCCATCGCCGCTGCGCAGCCGCGATGATCGCGCCGGACATCGCGATGATCTCGAGGCCGCCGACGGCAGTGAGAACCTCCGCAACGGGCTGTCCCGGAGCCAGACCATGCCGCGTCAACGCATCAGCGATGACCTTTGCCTTTCGCGCCCGCCCATCGGCATCGAGGCCTGTGCCGCTGCCGACGATGTCGGCGGGTGCACACGACAGCAGCGCGGCCGCGATCGCCGCCGCCGACGTCGTGTTGCCGATTCCCATCTCGCCGAAGATCACGAGATCAGGCGAATGGTCGGCCTGCCGTGCGACCGCCCGACGCCCGGCCTCGCAGGCGAACGCCACCTCGTCCGGCGTCAGCGCCCGCTCGGCGCTGAAGTCGCGCGTCCCGTGTCGCGGCTTGTCGACGACCACACCGCGCACCGCCTCGTCGGCCAGCGTCCCGACGTCGACCACCTCCAATGGGCAGCCCAGGGTCCGCGCCAGGACCGAGATCGCCGCACCGCCGCCAGCGAAATTGTGTAGCATCTGCACCGTCACTTCCGGCGGATAGGCCGAAACTCCCTGCGCTGCGATGCCGTGGTCGCCGGCGAACAGCACCACGGGGACTCGATCCGCACCCGGCCGCTCCACGGCCTGCAGCGCCGCCAATTCGACAGCGACCTCCTCCAGCCGGCCGAGTGCGCCGAGCGGCTTGGTCAGTTGCGCCT
Source organism: Bradyrhizobium sp. USDA 4353 (assembly GCF_054063215.1). Classification (NCBI taxonomy): domain Bacteria; kingdom Pseudomonadati; phylum Pseudomonadota; class Alphaproteobacteria; order Hyphomicrobiales; family Nitrobacteraceae; genus Bradyrhizobium; species Bradyrhizobium sp. USDA 4353. Next base: position 4,102,965 of record NZ_JBSSGB010000001.1, on the reverse strand, counting down.
GGCGCGCAAGGGCCGCTGTTCGGTGCACCTCGGACGGCGCCGGACACTCCGAATTGATCCAGTCAGGGAGCACGATCTGTCCTTTTGGCGTTGCTCGGTCCCGGACGATTGCCACCGGCTCACCTCCGTGGCAAGCGCTGCCGGGCCACTGCCGCCGAGGGACAGCACGCGAACGGAGCTGGGCCATCGGCAGAACCGGCTGCGGCCGACGGCCCGATTGTCATGCAACTGTCATCGAACGCGTTGACAGGTGGCTGCCCCACCCAGCTCGAAAGACGTCCATGGATTACTTCCGCCGCTTCACCTTCCTGTTCGCCGCGCCGGTGTTCGAGACCGACGACCTTGCCGGCGTCCGCTTCAACCAGATCATCGAGGAGATCCAGCGCTCGGGCTTCGAGGTCGTCCGCGCCCGCAAGCTGGAGGATGCCGAGATCGCGGTGCAGACGGATGCGGCGATCGGCTGCATGGTGGTGGACTGGGGCAAGAAGGGACTGGAGGGCAAGACGGCGTCGCTAATCAATCTGATGCGCCGCCGCGGCCTCGACTTCCCGATCATCCTCTTGATTCGCCGCAAGCGGTTCGAGGATCTGCCGGTCGAGGTGCTCGACTTCATCGACGGCTACGTCTTCCTCTCCGAGGAGACGCCGGCGTTCATCGCCAAGAATTTGATCAGCCGGCTGAAGCAATATGCCGAGACCTTGAAGACGCCGTTCTTCGGCACGCTGGTCGACTATGCCGAGGAAGGCAACCAGCTCTGGACCTGCCCCGGGCACAATGGCGGCGTGTTCTACAGCAGGAGCCCAATCGGCCGGATATTCGTCGAGCATCTCGGCGAGGCCGTGTTCCGCGACGACCTCGACAATTCCGTGCTCGACCTCGGCGACCTCCTCACCCATGAGGGCCCGGCGCTGCGGGCGCAGAAGGAAGCGGCGCAGATCTTCGGCGCCGAGAAGACCTATTTCGTGCTCAACGGCACCTCGACCTCCAACAAGGTGGTGCTGGGATCGCTGGTCACCGACGGCGACCTCGTGCTGTTCGACCGCAACAATCACAAGGCCGCGCATCACGGCGCGCTGCTGATCTCGGGCGGCGTTCCGATCTATGTCTCCACCGTCCGCAACGCCTGGGGCCTGATCGGGCCGATGCGCTGGGATCTGCTCGACGAGGAGCATCTGCGGCAGCAGATCCGCAACAATCCCCTCGTCAAGGACCCCGACGCCTGGCGCAAGGAGCGGCCGTTCCGGGTCGCCGTTGTCGAGCAGTGCACCTATGACGGCACGATCCATAGCGCCGAGATGATCCTCAAGCGCATCGGGCACCTCTGCGACTACATCATGTTCGACGAGGCCTGGGCGGGCTTCATGAAGTTCCACCCGCTCTATGCCGGCCGCTTCGCGATGGGCCTGTCCGAGCTCGGCCCCGATGCGCCCGGCATCATCGCGACGCAATCGACCCACAAGCAGCTCGCGAGCTTCTCCCAGGCGTCGCAGATCCACATCAAGGACCGCCACATCAAGGGCCAGCGCCGCCGCGTCGAGCATCGCCGCTTCAACGAAAGCTTCATGCAACACGCCTCGACCTCGCCGTTCTATCCGCTGTTCGCCTCGCTCGATGTCGGCGCGCAGATGATGAAGGGCCGCTCCGGCGAGGTGCTGTGGGACGACACGATCCGGCTCGGCATCGAATTGCGCAAGAAGATCCGGGCGATGCGCCGGGAGTTCGACGAGAAGGAGAAGGATCCGGCGCGGCGCTGGTTCTTCGAGCCGTTCGTGCCCGACCGGGTCTCGATCCCCGATGCGGCGAGCCCCGGCGGCCGCCACGACGTCGCCTGGGAGGCGATCTCGACCGACCAGCTCGCCACCGATGCCTCGCTCTGGCAGCTCGCGCCGGGCGAAGCGTGGCACGGCTTTCCGGATCTCGCGCCCGGCTTCGCCATGACCGACCCGAACAAGCTGACCCTGCTCACTCCCGGCTTCGACCGCGCCTCTGGCGGCTATGCCGAGCACGGCATCCCCGCGCCCGTCGTCGCGCAATATCTGCGCGAGAACCGCATCGTCGCCGAGAAGAACGACCTCAACTCGCTGCTCTTCCTGCTGACGCCGGGGGTCGAGGCCAGCAAGGCCGGCACCTTGATCAGCGGGCTCGTCGCCTTCAAGCGCCTGCATGATGACAACGTGCTGCTTGAGGACGCCATCCCCGAGTTCACCCGCCGCCGCTTCGGCCGCTACGGCAAGGTGCGGCTGCGCGACCTCTGCGGCGAGATGCACCGCTTCTATCGCGAGGCCGAGGTGAGCGCGCTGCAGGCCAAGCAGTTCCAGCCGCAGCATCTGCCGGAGATCGCGCTGTCGCCGCGCGAGGCGGCGCGGGCGCTGATGCGCAACGAGGTCGACTACCTGCCGATCGACCAGATCGCCGGCCGGATCGCGACCACGCCCTTCGTGGTCTACCCGCCGGGCATCGCCACCATCGTGCCGGGCGAGCGGCTGTCGGAGCGCGCCAAGCCGATGATCGATTACCTCAAGATGTTCGAGCGCGCGTTCAATACCTTCCCGGGCTTCGACGTCGAGATTCAGGGATTGTATAAGGAGATCGACGAGGCTGGGCGGATCCGGCTCTATACCTATGTCTGCGCAGAGTAATTCCCCCCATGGACACCACGATCCCGGCGCTCGAGACCGAACCGCAAGTCTTCGTCCGGCCCTCGCGTGACGAGGACGTCGAGGCGATGCTTGCGATCTACCGCCGGCACATCCGCCGCGGGGTCGAGGACAGCGCGGCCGGCACCGGCGCGCCGGAGCCTGACGATCTCAAGCAGCGGCGCAAGAATTTGCGCAATCATCGCCTGCCGCATCTCGTCGCGACGTTTCGCGGCGAGGTCGTCGGATATGCCTATGTCGTGCAGTTCCGCAAACGCCCGGCCTATCGCTTCGCCGTGAAGCACTCGATCTATGTCCATCACGAGCATCTCGGCCGCGGCGTCGGCCGGCTACTCATGCAAGCCCTGATCGATGCCTCCGCCGCCGCGGGCTATCGGCAGATGATCGGCTACATCGATGCCGACAACACCGCCTCGCTCGGCATCCACGAGCGCTTCGGCTTCAAACGGGTCGGCCTGCTGCCGGGCGTCGCCTACCGTTACGGCCGCTGGTCAGACACCGTGATGGTCCAGCGATCCCTCGGCCCCGGCTCGGCCGAGGCGCCGGCCCGCTGAGCCTTTCCGTCAGGACGGGAAATCCGCCGCCTTCACCTGCATGCGGTCGGCGTGCAGCGACCAGTCGCGCAAATTCTGCGTCTTGCAGAATTCCTGCTTGGCGATCTCCGCCGCCTCGCCTTCGCTCTCGGCCTCAACCTCCAGCGTGCTCTGGCAGATTTCGCACTGGCGGCCGTTCTCGCCCAGCACGTCCTTCATGAAATGGATGACATAGCGCGACATGCAACCTCCCTGCCCTTGAAGCAGTGCTCGAAGCTGATGTTACCGCGCCTCGCGGTCCGCTGTTGACCGATATCAAGCGGCCGACGCAAATATTTGATGCAGCAGGCGGAACCGGCGCTCAGGCGCCGGCGGCAGGCAGGCTCGCGGCGGCGATGGCCACGAACCTGGACACCGCGCGCCGCACGCGGCCAGGAGCGGATTTCAGGATGGCATTCAACCGGCGCATCGGACCATTTTCCCTTCGGCGCCGAGCGAAAGATCAGGCTCAAGCTCATGGCGCTGCTTAGAAAAATGATCGGCCCCCTGCCGGCTGTCGAGACGGCGGCAAAAATAGCAATGGCTGCGTCGCCGCGGCCGCTCTGGAGAGAAGATTCATTGCTGCGCTGCGGCCTGCGACGCATGAAATCTTCTCTCCGCCCTTGACCCACTCTCGCTGCTCCGGCGTCACTCGGACCGTATCGCGGCACCGCGCCTGTCGCGCGGTCAGGGCTCGCGGTCGATCGGGCCCCGCGACCGCCCGCGGCTCGGTACGATGAGACGGCCCCGGCCGCTCCAGCAGCCGCGTTAACGACACCGTTGCCTTGAGCGGCTTTGAAGGCGGCTGTTGGCCCGGACCATGCTATGCAGCGGGGCATGAAGATCGTCATTCGCCTGTCGGCCTGGCTGCTCGCCGCAGCGGTCGCGTTCGCTACGCTGGGCCCACCAAAATATCGCCCGCATTCCCATCTCGGGCAAGATGGCGAGCACGCCCTCGCCTTCATTCTGGTCGGGCTTGCGTTCGGCCTTGCCTATCGCGGCCATCGGCTGTTGACGGCGGGGATCGCAGTCGTCCTGATAGGAGCCCTCGAGCTCGCCCAGTTCGTGGCGCCCGGACGGCACGCGCGTTTGGAGGATTTCATCGTCGACGCTGCGGCGGCCTGCGCAGGCTTTGGTCTTGCTGCGGCGATCGACTGGCTCATCCGGCAGCTCCGCCCCCAGACGGCGTGACAAGAGGCCCCGCCGCGACGGCGGCGAGGCCCCTCATGGTCACAGTGTCAGATCACTCGATGATCTTGATGACGCGGCGGGTGCGCGGATCGACGATCACGCGGCGATCGTTCACCACGGCATAGCGATACTCGGTGTAGCGCGGCACCGGCCGCAGCTCGACCGTATCCGGCAGCGGCTCGCCGACCACAACGCGCTCACGCACCACGACGGACGGATAACGCTCGGCGTCGATCGAGTTGATCACCGCATTCGGGATCTCCAGGCCAGCGCCGACGGCCGCACCGACGGTGCCGCCAACCATGGCGCCAACCGGACCGGCAACAGCACCACCAGCGGCTGCGCCATTGGCGGCGCCTTCGACGGTGGTGGACTGGGCGAAGGCAGCGGTCGACGCCAGCAGCGAGCCGGCGATCAGCGAAACGGCAAGACGGGTCCTCATCATTCTCTCCTCCAGTGTGTTCAAGGTGCCCGCTCAACACCGGGAGATCGCCTGTGGTTCCGGTTCCAGATGGCCGAAACTTCATCATGTCAGCAGGAACGAAATAGCGCGACGGCAGCAGAGACAGAGGCCGGCGCTCTGCGCCCAAGGCGGAGAGATGTCTCATGACTATCCACGCTTCAAACAGCGCACGCGCGTTCGCCGTCTCGCGGCGGATCACGCCCGAGTCCTGCGATCGACAGGGCCCTTCGATGAATCGAGAGGGCGCAGGGAATGCCGGGTGCTGGCCGCAACCCATGGCCCGCCTGCGAACAAGAATGCAGGCGGCAGGTACCACAGGTTCAGCCGGTCATCCGGCATTCCCTGCGCGGCGGTCTTAACGCTTCTTTCGCGCTCTCCTCGGGGACCGGCTGATTGACCCCGTCGTCCGCGCAAGGGCAAACGCCCTCGACACGGCCTTGACCTCGGCATCGGGAGGCCAGGACCACACGACTTCGCGTCCGTGATGTGTCGTTCGTCCGCACGTGCAAGCACATGCTGCGACACCTCACGGCCACCGCATCCCCGCCTCACGTGTCGTGACGATCGCGCGCAACGCCCCTCTCGGCGAAACGGGATGGCGACATGATGCACGATTTCTGACAAAACGAAAGACGAATTTTTCTGCCTTTCGGCGTCTTCAATGGCTTCCCATTGAATTGCCTTGCGAAATCATTTCCAACGCGCACGCCCTCCAGCACGGCTGGAGACCAGGCTTCCTGCTAGGATCGCGCAAATCGACGCAGGTGATTTGCCCGACGAGCAACGGGGACACAGTCCTCGACGGCCGAATGATGCCGTCCTCCACAAATGGGAGACGCACGAACGTGATGAAGACAAGGCTTTGCAAAAGCGTGTTCTCGCTCGTGATCCTCATTGGAATGTCTGCGGCGCAGGCGGCCGGAGTGAGAAACTTTGATATTCCTGCCAGCGCGGCGGGTCCGGCGATCCGCTTATTGGTCTGGACTCCCTGCGTCGAGGCTCCGCAGGAAATGGACGCGCGCGGAGCAACGTTCTTTGCCGTGCCGGGGTGTCAGGTCGCGGGGCAAAAGCTTCCGCTGGTCGTGATATCGCACGGCAGGCGAGGATGGTTCGGCGGTCACCACGATACGGCAGCGGCGTTGGCGGATGCCGGATTTGTGGTTGCAGCGCTCAATCATCCCGGCGACACTTGGCGCGATACAAGCCGCACCGACAGTCTCTCCGTCCTCGTTGAACGGCCAGCAGATATCAAGCGGCTGGTCGACTATATGCTAGATGGCTGGCCGGATGCGTCCCGCCTCGATCCCGAGCGTATCGGACTCTACGGCTTCTCCTTCGGAGGCTACACGGGCCTTGTCGCCATCGGCGGCCGTCCCGAATTGCGGAAAGGCTTGCCCAATTGCCAGACCTCCGGCTTGCGCGCATGCAAAGAACTCGAAAGCGGTGAACAGCCGGACCAACCGATCGTCCATGATCCACGCATCAAGGCCGCGGTCATCATCGATCCCTACCCCGTGTTCGTGTTTGCAGATGACGGTTTGAGCGGAATATCCGCTCCGGTCCAATTGTGGAGCTCTGACCCGGCGCAAAGCGCGGATGGTCTGTCCGGGTGCTGCGCGGCCGCGATCAGTCAGCGCCTTCCGGTCAAGGCAGAGCGGCATGTCGTCCCAAACGCCAAGCACTTTTCGTTCCTGGCCACCTGCACGCCGAAGGAAGTGGAGGCCACTCCGACGATATGCACCGATCCGCCGGGCTTCGATCGCGTGGACTTCCATCGCAAGCTCCACGCGGATGTCGTGGCATTCTTCCGACGTCACTTCGCCGAACCCGCGCCGCGATAGCGCTCGATCATGCTCTTTGCCGTGGGAAGAGCGTCTCACGCGTCCAGGTTCGCGGTCCACGTCTGGAATGTTTCAGGCTCGCCATCGTTCGCCAATGACTGCAGATAACGCGGCTTCCAGGTGTCCCTGATGAAAGCCTCCATGGTCGTGGGCAGCGGCGGGCGGGCGCTATGGAAGCGGACGCGGCGGTCGTTGAGGGCGTCAAGCGTCAGGCTGTCGTCGAGCCATTGTGCGGGCGTGCCGAACCTCTTGAGATACTCGGCCTCGATCTCCTTGCGCCGCCGGTCGACCAACCGATAAGCGACGGGACGGTCGATTTGCCTGCCGATCATCGCGGTCACCTCCAGCATGGTGAGATCCTCCGCGCCGACCTCGCGAATGACGCGGTGCTCGCCGGTCGGCTGCGTCAGCTCCTTGGCGGCGATATCGGCGATGTCCTGCGTCGCGATCCAGGACAGCTTCACATCGGGATTAAGCGACCAGGCGATGCGGCCGTGTCTGGCCACCGCCCCGCTGAAGAATAGCATGTTCTCCATGAACCAGCCGGCGCGCAGGTGGACGAGATCAATGGTGCCGAGCTCGTTCAGCGTCTGGTCCAGATGGTAGAAGCTCTCGAAATGCCCGGTCCGTCCTTCGACCTCCGAGCCGATCGCGGTCAGGCTCACCGCGCGCTTCACGGGCGATGCACGCAGCGCATCGACGAAGCGGCGGGCGACGGCCGGATAATGACCGTGAATGTTGCTCCAATCGGTCTTGACCATGAGGAACGCGGCCTCGGCATCCGCGAAGACCGTGTCGAGCGCCCCAGTGCCGGTGTCGAAGCTGCCGAGGCATGGTTCGGCGCCGAGTTTCACGAGCGCGTCGAGGCCAGGACCGCCGCGCGATAGCGCTTTCACCTGATGCCCCGCGCTGAGCAGCGTGCGGGTGAGCTTGGCACCGATCCGGCCGGTGGCGCCGACGACAGCAATGCGCATGGCAGTCTCCACAGGGTTGTTCGATCCCCATGTAGCGAATTGCCGCCGCGGCGGAATTTGGAGATAATGCCATATGATCGCTAAATCCGGCCAATCCCTGCAGCTGCGCCGCTGCGACGACGACCTCGACCCGGAGGCGTGGTCGGGGCCGGCCACCGCCGTCCATCTCGATTTCAGCGCTTACGCCGCCGAGGTGCCGGAGCATCAGCACCGGCAGGGCCAGCTCATCCTGGCCCTGCATGGCGCCGTCACCTGCACCGCCGCAAGCGGACTCTGGATCGTGCCGCCGGGCTGCGGCGTCTGGATTCCCGGCGGCGTGCCGCACAGCAATCGCGTCACGTCCAATGCCCGGTTGTGCTACCTGTTCGTCGAGCCCGGCGCGGCCGCGATGCCGCAGAGCTGCTGCACGCTTTCTGTGTCGCCGATGCTGCGCGAGATGATCCTCCGGCTGGCCGGCGCATCCGGCAACGCCGTGTCCGACGATCATATGAGCCGCCTGGTGCGGGTGTTGCTGGACGAGCTGGCGCTGATGCCGATCGAGCGGCTCGAGTTGCCCGCCTCCGGCCATCCCAAGATCGCGGCGATCACCGCGGCGCTGATCGCTAATCCGAGCGACCGCCGCACGCTCGCCGCATGGGCCGTCCACGTCGCCGTGAGCGAGCGCACCCTGAAGCGGCTGATGGTGCAGGAAACCGGGCTCACCTTCGGCCAGTGGCGGCGGCAATTGCACCTCGTCATCGCCCTGCGCGAGCTCGCCGGCGGCGCGACGGTGCAGCGGGTCTCGAGCGAGCTGGGCTACGAATCGGTGACGGCCTTCATCGTCATGTTCAAGAAGGCGATGGGGGCCACGCCGACGCGCTACTTTGCGACCCTCGACGGCGGGCCGGCGACCTGAACCAACTTACCAAGCGAGGGGCCACCGTTATTCGGTGACAGTGCACAGATTCAGATACTAATTATATGCACTGTCGTCATAACACCGGCGGGCTTCAGACGTCACAGGTCGAGTTCGGAAGCTCACTGTTCCGGCGGTAGACGCCATGCTACCATACCTCTCGTGATTGTGCTCAACCGAGAGGAGATGACGATGAAAGTCTTGTTCGTCTTGGCTCTGACTCTGGTGGCGGCTGCGGTCGCGCCCGCCAATGCGGAGGACCGGCGTGCGCTGCACGCGGGGCCCGCTCAAAGCCCGGCCACAGGCCTCGGCTGCACCGGCGGCGTGTGGCCCGCCTTTGCGGCTTGCAAGAACGTGTACCAGTTCAAGGATTATGCCGATTGCCATTCGGCCTCGATCAAGATGGGTTGGCGGACCAATGACATCTGGTGGTACTGCTCGAGCCTCGGCTTCAAGACCTGACCTCGCGTGAAGATCTGCATCACGGCCGGTGCTCTGCCGACGACTACGATCTTCTGAACGGCACCACTGATATCGTCAGGGATCGACGTATCGGTGCGGATGCTTGGCGCCATTGAGATTCATCCGATCGCGCGCGGTGAGCCCCGCTGCGCTTGCCCGTGGACGCTCCGAGAGGAATGCGGTAGGGCCGGCCATCCATCGCGTGTGGCGATGGAGTTGGATGTGGGGGACAGATGAGATTTTTGAGGGGGATCCTGGTCGCGGCGCTCGTGCTGGGGAGCACGGGGACGAGCCATGCAGCCGTGCGCATTGTTTTCGATCCGGGCGGACGGATCGGCAACTATGTCGACAGATTCGAGCTTCTGCGCAACTTTGGCGCGTCCGTCATCATCGACGGGATCTGCGCCGGCGCCTGCACGCTCGTTCTGTCCTACATTCCTCACGACAACATCTGTGTGACCCCGAGAGCCGCATTCGGGTTCAAGGTCGCTGACAATCCTGGGCCGGATGGAAAGCCTATTCCCAACCCCCAAGCAACACAGATGCTCTATGACCGCTACCCAGCGGCGGTGAAGAAATGGATCACGCGCCGTGGCGGCATGACCTCGCGCATGATCTTCCTTCGCGGCGCGCAGCTCCAAGCGCTGTACCGGCCCTGCGCCAGCGATGGCTAGGGTGCGCGCAGCGAACAGCGGTAAAGGCGCTCTGGATCACGCTGGTGAAATGGGGGCTTACATACACAGCTCGCCTGGGGCTGCCCCTCACCCCAGCCCTCTCCCCGTGAAGAACGGGGAGAGGGAGTGCACCGTGTGCTGCGGAGAAAGCTCGCTCGTCGTCTGCCTGGCACGGAGGCACGGCAACAGCAATGTAACCCGAGCCGAACTACACATGCAAAGCTCAGTTCGTGGAAACGAGCGCGCGCTCCGTCAACCAGCCGAGTCCCGCTTCCGTCGTCGTCTGGGGCTTGTACTCGCAGCCGATCCAGCCGGCGTAGCCGATGGCATCGAGGTGGCGGAACAAGAAGGGGTAGTTGATCTCGCCCGTCCCTGGCTCGTGGCGGCCGGGGTTGTCGGCGAGCTGGATGTGGGCGATGCGGGCGAGATGCTTCTGCATGGTGCGCGCGAGGTCGCCCTCCATGATCTGCATGTGGTAGATGTCGTATTGAACGAAGAGATTGTCCGACTCGACCTCCGAGATCAGCTGCAGGGCCTGGGCGGTGCGGTTGAGATAGAAGCCGGGGATGTCGAGCGTGTTGATCGGCTCGATCAGAAGCTTGATGCCCTGCGCCTTCAGCGCGGTCGCGGCGAAGCGGAGGTTGCGGATTAGCACCTGGTTCAGCTCACGCGGATCGGCGCCATCCGGCGCAATGCCGACGAGGCAGTTGAGCTGGCGGCAGTCGAGCGCGCGGGCATATTCGATCGCGCGACGGACGCCGTCGCGGAAGTCGTCGACACGATCGGGCAGGATGGCGATGCCGCGTTCGCCGGCGGCCCAGTTGCCGGCGGGCAGATTATGCAGCACCTGAGTCAGGCCGTGGCGGGCGAGCTGCTCGCGCAGCTCCGCTTTGTCGAACTCATAGGGGAACAGATACTCGACCCCGCCGAAGCCGGCCGCCTTGGCGGCGGCGAAGCGGTCGAGGAACGGCAGCTCGTTGAACAGCATGGTGAGGTTGGCGGCAAAGCGCGGCATGGTCTGGTCCTCGGATGAGAGCGGCGGATGCGATCAGGCCGGCTGCAAGGTGCGCGGCGGCTCGGCCGGGGTGTCGTCGACGGGCAGATCGAGCACCTCCTCGAACTCCACGACGTTGTCGATCTCGGTGCCCATCGCGATGTTGGTGACGCGTTCGAGCACGAACTCGACGACGACGGGCACCTGGTACTCCGCCATCCATTCGCGCGCGGTCGCGAACGCCGCCTGCGCCTGGCGCGGATCGGTGACGCGGATCGCCTTGCAGCCGAGGCCCTGCGCGACCGCGACGTGGTCGACGCCATAGCCGCCGACCTCCGGCGCGTTGATGTTCTCGAACGAGAGCTGCACCTGGTAGTCCATCGAGAAGCCGCGCTGCGCCTGGCGGATCAGGCCGAGATAGGCGTTGTTCACGACGACATGGATGTAGGGCAGATTGAACTGGGCGCCGACCGCGAGCTCCTCGATCAGGAACTGGAAGTCGTAGTCGCCGGAGAGCGCGACGATCTCACGCTTGGGATCGGCGGCGCGGACGCCGAGCGCGGCCGGCAGGGTCCAGCCGAGCGGGCCCGCCTGCCCGGCATTGATCCAGTGGCGCGGATGATTGACGCTGAGGAACTGCGCGCCGCCGATCTGCGACAGGCCGATGACGCTGACATAGCAGGTGTCGCGGCCGAACGCCTTGTTCATCTCGTGATAGACGCGCTGCGGCTTGATCGGCACCTGGTCGAAATCGCTGCGCCGGAGCATCGTGCGCTTGCGGTCCTGGCACGCCGCCGGCCACGCCTGCCGCTCACGCAGTTTCCCCGCCTTGCGCCATTCGCGCGCAACCGTGATGAACATCTCGAGCGCGGCCTTGGCATCGGAGACGATGCCGAGCTCGGGATTGAACACGCGCCCGATCTGGGTCGGCTCGATGTCGACATGCACGAAGGTTCGGCCCTTGGTGTAGGTCTCCAATGAGCCGGTGTGGCGGTTGGCCCAGCGGTTGCCGATGCCGAGGACGAAATCGGACTCAAGAAAGTTCGCGTTGCCGTAGCGATGGCTAGTCTGCAGGCCGACCATGCCGGCCATCAGCACGTGATCGTCGGGAATGGCGCCCCACCCCATCAGGGTCGGGACAACAGGCACGTTGACGGTCTCGGCGAAGGTGACGAGCAGATCGCTGGCATCGGCGTTGATGATGCCGCCGCCGGCAACGATCAGCGGCCGCTCCGCGGCGTTGAGCATCTCCAGCGCCTTCTCGACCTGCTTGCGGCTCGCGGCGGGCTTGTAGACCGGCAGCGGCGCATAGGTCTCGTCGTCGAACTCGATCTCGGCGAGCTGCACGTCGAGCGGCAGGTCGATCAGCACCGGGCCCGGCCGGCCCGAGCGCATGATGTGGAAGGCCTGGCTGAACACGCGCGGCACGAGGCCCGGCTCGCGCACCGTCACCGCCCATTTGGTCACGGGCTTGGCGATCTGCTCGATGTCGACGGCCTGGAAATCCTCCTTGTAGAGCCGCGCGCGCGGCGCCTGGCCGGTGATGCAGAGGATCGGAATGGAGTCTGCGATGGCCGAATAGAGGCCGGTGATCATGTCGGTGCCGGCGGGCCCGGACGTGCCGATGCACACGCCGATATTGCCGGCCTTGGCGCGGGTGTAGCCTTCGGCCATGTGCGAGGCGCCCTCGACATGGCGGGCGAGAATGTGGCGGATCGAGCCGCGCCGTTGCAGCGCGGAATAGAGCGGATTGATCGCCGCGCCGGGAACGCCGAAGGCGCAGGTGACGCCCTCCTTCTCCAAGATCCGCACCGCAGCATCGATCGCCCGCATCTTCGCCATCTCGCGCCTCCCGTTATTTGATGCGCGAGGATCGCTGCTGACGCCGTCGACCTCAATTCAGTCGTCGATTTTTCCCACGATGCGGCATGCTCGGCAAAACACCGGATGCCTCAGTTAGTTAGGATGGAAAGGCGCTGACACGTCCTAACAACATGCTACTCGAACAGCGGCGCGAGCTCCATCTGCGGCACCAGCACGAGGCCCTTGTCGGTGATACGAATTTCCGGAATGACCGATAGAGGAATCAAATTGAACCCCATGTAGGGAATGGTGCAGCCGGCCTCGACCCATTCCGTCTTGAGCAGCTTTACCTCATCAGCGACCTCGGTGATGCGCTTGTCCGACAAGAGCCCCGCGATCGGCAGCGGCACCATCGCCCGCACGTTGCCGTCGGCGACGACGCAGACGCCGCCCTGCTGCGCGCCGATGGCGGCCACCGCTGTCTGCATGTCGGCCTCGTTGGTGCCGGCGACGATGATGTTGTGGCTGTCATGGCCGACGCTGGAGGCGACGGCACCGCGCTTCAGGCCGAAATCCTTCAACAGCCCATGCGCGACGTTGCCGGCCGACTTGCCGTGGCGCTCGATCACCGCGACGAAGCAGAGGCCGTGGCGCGCGAACAGCGTCTCCCAATCCTTGGCCGGCTCGATCGCGACCTTCTCATGGATCAGCGTGATGCCGGGCAGCGCGGTCTTGATCGCATTGACGATGCAGGCCTTGGTCGGCAGCTCCGGCGTCAGCTTCATCTGCGCCGGCAGCTTCACGGTCGCATAGGCCGCCTTCGGATACTGATAGCGCTGCGACAGCGCCTCATCGAGCCGCGCGGTGATCTTGCCCTTGTCGACGACGAGCTCGCCGCCATACCAGGTCGATTGCGGCTTGAGGCCGTCGTCGAGCAGCACGAGATCGGCGCGGCGGCCGCCGCCGAGGCCGCCGATCTCGCCATCCATCGCAAAGCGCGTCGCGCCGTGCAGCGAGCCCATCGACCACGCCTGCTCCGGCGACATGCCGGCCTTCACCGCCTCGCGCACCACCCAGTCCAGGCCGAACAGCATGAGGTCATCGGCATCGCGATCGTCGGTGCAGACGGCCGTGCGCTTGTGCGAGGCGCCGAGCTCGGTGATGGTGCGTATCGCCTGCGGCAAGCTATGCCACGGCGTCGTCGGCGGACCCCCGCGCAGGAAGATCCAGACGCCGGCATCCAAGAGGTCGTCGGCGATGTCGCGGTCGATCGCCTCATGCGTGTCGGTCACGCCGCTCGCCGCATAGGCGGCGACGAACTCGCGGCCATAGACATGGCCCGAGACCGGCCGCCCGCGCTGCAGCGCCGCGGCGAGGATGGCGTGGCTGCGCTCGTCGCCCATGCAGACCGGCACGAAGTCCATCTTCTCGCCGAGCGCCACCGCCTCCGGCCAGCGGTCGAACAGGCCGGCGATCTTGTCCGGCGTGAGATCGCCGCCGGCGGTCTCCAGCGCGGCCGACGTCGCCGGCACCGTCGAGGGCACGGTGAGGAAGATCGACAGCGGCGCCTGCCGCGCATCCTCCAACATCGCCTCGACGCCGGCGACATCCATCACGTTGCCGATCTCATGGCTGTCGCAGAAGATCGTCGTGGTGCCGTTGAGCAGCGCCGCCTCCGCATAGGCGCAGGCCGTGACCATCGAGGATTCGATGTGGATGTGCGGATCGACCAAACCAGGGGCGATGATGCCGCCGGCCGCGTCGTAGATCGCGAAGCCTGAGGGAAGCGCCTTGTGCGCGCCCGCCGGCTTCACCGCCGCGACGCGCCCGCCGGTGATCCACAGCTCGCGGCTCGGCAGAATGCGCTCCGAATAGGTCGACAGCACCCGCGCGCCGGTGAGCACGAGGTCGGGCGCGACGCGGCCGGAGGCGACATCGGCCAACCGGCGCGTCATTGTGTGCAAAAGGGCGACGGAGAAGCGGTTCAGCCTGGTCATCCGGATGTCTCGCTGGAGTTGTTGGCGATTACCAGTGGGATGGTCGCGCCAGGACACGCAGGGAGCAAGCTCAAATAGACCCGTCCGGCTGCCCACACGCTAGGCAGGCATATCGGGTCGTCCCCTCTTCAGTTCACGTCTGGTGTCGGCGACTTCGCGCCTCCCAGCGCCGCCGTCAGCTCCGCCGCGATGTCCCGCACCATGCCGCCGACCACCGGCACCCGCTCTTCCGTCAGCCGGCTCGCCAGGCCCGACACCGAGATCGCGGCCAGCGGCTCGCGGCAGGAATCGTGGACGACGGCGGCGATGCAGCGCAGACCGAGCCTCGCCTCCTCGTCGTCAACGGCGTAGCCCTGGCGGCGAATGAGCTCCAGTTCGCGGAACAGGTCGCTGGCGCGGATGATGGACTTTTCGGTCAGGCGCGGCATGCCCTGACGGTGGATGATGGCGTTGACGTCGTCGTCGGAATAGGTCGCGAGCACCGCCTTGCCCATGCCGGAGGCGACCATCGACAGGCGGCCTCCGACCTTGGTCAGCGAGCGCATGATCTCGCGGCTGTCGAGCCGCAGCAGCACCATCAGCGACTCATCGTCGACGACGGCGAGGTTCGCGGTCTCGCGCGACTGGTCGCGGAGCCGCCGCAGATAGGGAATCGCGAGCGCGACGAAGTTGCGCCGCCGGGTGAAGGTGGCGCCGACGGCAAAGCTCTGCGCGCCGACGTGCCATTTCGACTCCAGCCGATCGAACTGGACGAAGCGGCGCTTCTCCAGGGTCGTCAGCAGGCGATGCACAGTGGAGGTCGACAGGCCGGCGCGCACGGCGAGATCGCTGAGGCGATAGCCTTCGTCGTCCTCGGCGAGAATTTCCAGGATCTGCAGCGCGCGGCCGACGGATTGCACGCCGCCGTCGCGGGGCTCGGCCGCGGCATCTGCGCGTGGCTCGATCGTCTTGCGACGGATCACGTGGCGCCTCTCTGCGCGGCCCTCATGAGGCGGCGTCGTTGCAGGACGGACGGATCTTGCTTCGTCAGGCTATCAAATAAAGTGCCGCCCCGGCGAGAGGCCGGAGCGGCATTCGCGTCACGATGACTTAGAGCAGGCCCGCGCCGCGCGCCCACTTGTACTTGGCCCCTAACACCTCGACCGGGAGCTCGGTTGAATAGGCGTAGGCCGGGATGCCGTTCTGGTAGAGATATTCGGCGGCTTCCTCGACCTCGACGTCGCCGGCGAGCGAGGCGACCATCGGCTTGACGAAGCCCTTGGCCTCCATCTCCTTCTTCACCTCGACCATGTTGCGCGCGAACACCATCGGCGGGGTCACGATCGTGTGCCAATAGCCGAGGATCAGCGCGTGGATGCGCTCGTCCGACAGGCCGAGCTTGACCGTGTTCACATAGGTGATCGGCGGCTCGCCACCGGTGATGTCGACCGGGTTGCCGGCGGCACCGAACGGCGGGATGAACTTGCGGAACGCGGCATCGAGATCCGGCGGCATCGTCATCAGCGACAGGCCGTTGTCGACGACGGCGTCGGACAAGAGCACGCCCGAACCGCCGGCGCCGGTGATGATGAGGACGTTCTCACCCTTCGGCGTCGGCAGCACCGGCACGCCGCGGGCGAATTCGAGCAGCTGGCGCAGGCTGCGGGCGCGGATGACGCCGGACTGCTTCAGCACGTCCTCATAGATCTTGTCGTTGCCGGCCAGCGCGCCGGTGTGCGACGAGGCCGCCTTGGCGCCTGCCGAGGTGCGGCCGGCCTTGAGCACGATGACCGGCTTCTTCTTGGAGACGCGCTTGGCGGCTTCCGCAAAGGCGCGGCCGTCCTTGAGGTCCTCGCAGTGCTGCGCGATCAGGTTGGTGTTCGGATCCTGCTCGAAGAAGGCGAGCAGATCGTCCTCGTCGATATCAGACTTGTTGCCGAGGCCGACGATCGCCGAGACGCCCATCTTGGCCGAGCGCGAGAAGCCGATGATCGCCATGCCGATGCCGCCCGACTGCGACGACAGCGCCGCGTGGCCCTTGACGTCATAGGCGGTGCAGAAGGTCGCGCAGAGATTGGCCGGCGTGTAGTAGAAGCCGTAGATGTTCGGCCCCATCAGGCGGACATTGTACTTCTTGCCGATCTCGACGATCTCGGCCTGCAGCTCAGGCTCGTTGGCTTCGGCGAAGCCCGAGGGGATCAGCACCGCGCCGGGGATCTGCTTCTCGCCGCATTCGGTCAGCGCGCCGGCGACGAACTTGGCGGGGATCGCGAACACCGCCGTGTCGATCACGCCCGGCACGTCCTTGACGCTCTTATACGCCTTGTAGCCGAGGATCTCGGAGGCCTTCGGGTGGATCGGGTAGATCTGGCCCTTGTAGCCGCCGTTGATCAGGTTCTTCATCACGGAGTTGCCGATCTTGCCGTCCTCGGCGGAGGCGCCGATCACGGCGACCGCTTGGGGCTTCATGATGCGGTTCATCGCGGTGACGATGTCCTCGTTCGAGCGTGGCGCCGGACGGGGCTTGTAGTCGAAATCGACGACGATGCGGACGTCGGCCGCGATCGCGCCGTTCTTGGTGGCGAACACCGGGTTGAGGTCGAGCTCGACGATTTCAGGGAAATCGCTGACCAGCTTCGAGACCTTGACGATGACGTCCGACAGCGCCTCGCGGCTGACGGCATCGCCGCCGCGCACGCCCTTCAACATTTCGTGCGCCTGGATGCCGTCGAGCATCGACAGAGCGTCTTCCTTGGTGGCGGGGGCGAGACGGAATGTCACATCCTTCAGCACCTCGACCAGCACGCCGCCGAGACCGAAGGCCACCAGCTTGCCGAACGAGCCGTCGGTGATGGAGCCGACGATCACCTCGGTACCGCCGGTCAGCATCTGCTGCACCTGGATGCCTTCGATCTTGGCGTCGGCCTTGTACTTCTTCGCATTCGCGAGAATGGTCTCATACGCCTTCTGCGCATCGTCAGCGGTCTTGACGCCGACGATGACGCCGCCCGCTTCCGTCTTGTGCAGGATATCCGGCGAGACGATCTTCATCACCACCGGGAAACCCATGTCGCCGGCGAGCTTGGCAGCTTCACCGGCCGACTTCGCCAATCCCTCTTTCGGCACCGGAATCCCGTAGGCGTCGCAGACGATCTTGCCTTCGGGCGCAGTCAGGGCGGTGCGTTTGTCCGCCTTCACACGATCGAGCACGTCTCGGATCGTGGCCTTGGCGTTGGGGATGGCGTCAGACATTGGGGCTTCCTCCTGGGGGATTGCTGGTGGTTTATGGCATTTGGTATGCCAGAAGCAAACTTTGTCAAGCGCATCGAAGATGTGGAAACGCTGAAAAATCGCTCACCTTGACAGTCTGGCATCTGGCATGCCAAAAATATTGGACGCAAAATGCTGTACACAGTGATCTCCCAAGGAGAGGAGATCGGTCGTGTCGACAGAGAAAACGAACAAGGCATTGCCCATCATGGCCGAGGCTGACATCGCGATCGCTCGCATCGCCCCGGAGACGAGCTTCAAGAATAAGGCCTATGAGGCCTTGAAAGAAGCCATTCTGAAGATGGACATCTACGCCTCGCCCGAGCCGGTCATGCTCGACGAGCGCGCGCTTTCCGAACGCCTCGGTGTCAGCCGCACGCCGATCCGCGAGGCGATCGCGATGCTCGAGCAGGACGGCTTCGTGAAGACCGTGCCGCGCCGTGGCATCGTCGTGGTGCGCCGGACGAAGAGCGAGATCGTCGACATGATCCGCGCCTGGGCGGCGCTGGAGAGCATGGCGGCGCGCCTCATCACCACGATCGCGCGCAAGAAGGACATCACGGCGCTGCGCGACTACTTCAAGGATTTCGGCAAGGACCGTCCGCCGCAGGAGCACATCGAGGAATATTCCAAGGCGAACATCGCGTTTCATCAGGCGCTGATCTCGCTGTCGGAGTCGCCGGTGCTGGTCGACATGACCAACGACATTCTGCTCCATGTGCGCGGTTATCGCCAGCTCACGATCGGCCGCACCGATCGTATCGCGGCGTCCCTGCCCGAGCACCTCGCGATCATCGAGGCGCTGGAGGAACGCAACACCGAGCTCGCCGAGAAGCGCGCCCGTGATCACACGCTGGGCCTCGCGACCTATGTCGAGACGCACGGTCAAGAACTGTTCAGCTAACTTCAAACAGAAGACGCGGAATGCGCCTTCATAGACGACCAGGGAGAGGCGCATGCCGCAGACAGCCATGAAGACCGAGGCGGAGACCCACGAGGAGCTGACGGACGGCTTCCATCTCGTCATTGACGCGATGAAGCTGAACGGGATCGACACGATCTACAACGTCCCGGGGATTCCGATCACCGACCTCGGCCGCATGGCGCAGGCTGAAGGCATCCGCGTGCTGTCCTTCCGCCACGAGCAGAACGCCGGCTACGCCGCCGCGATCGCCGGCTTCCTCACCAAGAAGCCGGGCGTCTGCCTGACCGTCTCCGCGCCGGGCTTCCTCAACGGCCTCACCGCGCTGGCGCATGCCACGACCAACTGCTTCCCGATGATCCTGGTCTCGGGCTCATCGGAGCGCGAGATCGTCGACCTGCAGCAGGGCGACTATGAGGAGATGGATCAGCTCGCGATCGCCAAGCCGCTGTGCAAGGCGGCGTTCCGCGTGCTGCACGCCCAGGACATCGGCATCGGCTTCGCCCGCGCCATCCGCGCCGCCGTTTCGGGGCGTCCCGGCGGCGTCTATCTCGATCTGCCGGCCAAACTGTTCGGCCAGGTGATGAACGCGCAGGCAGGCCACGCCTCGCTGGTCAAGGTGATCGATCCGGCTCCGGCGCAGATCCCCTCCCCCGACTCGGTCAAGCGCGCGCTCGACGTGCTCAAGAGCGCCAAGCGTCCGCTGATCATCCTCGGCAAGGGCGCGGCCTATGCGCAGGCTGATGAGGCGATCAAGACCTTCGTCGAGAAGAGCGGCGTGCCGTTCCTGCCGATGAGCATGGCAAAGGGCCTGCTGCCCGATTTGCATCCGCAATGCGCCGGCGCGGCGCGCTCGACGGTGCTGAAGGATTCCGATGTCGTCATGCTGATCGGCGCCCGCCTCAACTGGCTGCTGTCGCACGGCAAGGGCAAGAGCTGGGGCGATCAACCCAAGAAGTTCATCCAGGTCGACATCGAGCCGAAGGAAATGGACTCCAACGTCGAGATCGCGGCCCCCGTGGTCGGCGACATCGGCTCGGTCGTCACGGCGTTCTCCGAGGCGATGGGCAGCAACTGGGCCAAGGCGCCGGTCGAGTGGCTGAGCGCGGTACAGAAGAAGCGCGAGGACAACGTCGCCAAGATGGCGCCGCGGCTGATGAACAACAACTCGCCGATGGACTATCACGGCGCGCTCGGCGTGCTCCGCACCATCATCAAGGAGCGTCCGGACGCGATCCTGGTCAACGAGGGCGCCAACACGCTCGACCTCGCCCGCGGCGTGATCGACATGTATCAGCCGCGCAAGCGGCTCGACGTCGGCACCTGGGGCGTGATGGGCATCGGCATGGGCTCGGCGATCGCCGCTGCCGTCGAGACCGGTAAGCCGGTGCTGGCGATCGAGGGCGACTCGGCCTTCGGCTTCTCCGGCATGGAAGTCGAGACCATCTGCCGCTACAATCTGCCGATCTGCGTCGTCATCTTCAACAATGACGGCATCTATCGCGGCACCGACCAGAATTCGGCGGGCAGCGATCCCGCGACCACCGTGTTCGTCAAGGGTGCGCGCTACGACAAGATGATGGAGGCCTTTGGCGGCGTCGGCGTCAACGCGACGAGCCCCGACGAGCTGAAGCGCGCCGTCAACGCGGCGATGGACTCCGGCAAGCCGACCTTGATCAATGCCGTGATCGATCCCGCAGCGGGCTCCGAGAGCGGCCGTATCGGCAATCTCAATCCGCAGAGCGTGCTGACCAAGAAGAAGTAAGGCCACCCGCAAGACATCACCTGCCCGCCCATGCGGGATGACCATTCGATACGGAGAGGAACAACATGACCAAGGCGCTCGAGGGCGTTCGCATTCTCGACTTCACCCACGTCCAGTCCGGACCGACCTGCACCCAGCTGCTGGCCTGGTTCGGCGCCGACGTGATCAAGGTCGAGCGTCCGGGCGTGGGTGACATCACCCGCGGCCAGCTGCAGGACATTCCAAACGTGGACAGCCTCTATTTCACGATGCTGAACCACAACAAGCGGTCGATCACGCTCGACACCAAGAACCCGAAGGGCAAGGAAGTCCTCACCGAGCTGATCAAGAAGTGCGACGTGCTGGTCGAGAATTTCGGCCCCGGCGTGCTCGATCGCATGGGCTTCCCCTGGGAGAAGATCCAGGCGATCAACCCGAAGATGATCGTCGCCTCGATCAAGGGCTTTGGTCCCGGCCCCTACGAGGACTGCAAGGTCTACGAGAACGTCGCGCAGTGCACCGGCGGCGCCGCCTCGACCACCGGCTTCCGTGACGGCCTGCCGCTGGTCACCGGCGCGCAGATCGGCGATTCCGGCACCGGCCTGCATCTGGCGCTCGGCATCGTCACCGCGCTCTATCAGCGCACCCACACCGGCCGTGGCCAGCGCGTCACCGCAGCGATGCAGGACGGCGTGCTCAACCTCTGCCGCGTCAAGCTGCGCGACCAGCAGCGCCTCGACCACGGCCCGCTGAAGGAATACAGCCAGTTCGGCGAGGGCGTGCCGTTCGGCGATGCCGTGCCGCGCGCCGGCAACGACTCCGGCGGTGGCCAGCCGGGCCGCATCCTGAAGTGCAAGGGCTGGGAGACCGATCCGAACGCCTACATCTACTTCATCACCCAGGCCCCGGTCTGGGAGAAGATCTGCGACGTGATCGGCGAGCCCACCTGGAAGACCGACCCGAACTACGCCAAGCCCGCCGCCCGCCTGCCGCGCCTGAACGAGATCTTCGGCCGCATCGAGCAGTGGACCATGACCAAGACCAAGTTCGAGGCCATGGACATCCTGAACGAGTTCGACATCCCCTGCGGCCCGATCCTGTCGATGAAGGAGATCGCCGAGGACGAGTCGCTGCGCAAGACCGGCACGCTGGTCGAGGTCGACCACCCGACCCGCGGCAAATATCTCTCGGTCGGCAACCCGATCAAGCTGTCGGACAGCCCGGCCGACGTCACCCGCTCTCCCCTGCTCGGCGAGCACACCGACGAGATCCTCCGCCAGGTCCTCGGCTTCAGCGACCACCAGGTCGCCGAAATCCACGACTCCGGCGCACTGGATCCGCCGCGGAAGGAAGCGGCGGAGTAAGGCAGCTAGTTACGCCTTAAACAGGTGCGGCGCGATCGCCGCTCCCCTCCTAATCAACATCAAGCCGCCGGCGTCACCGGCGGCTTTCTGTTATCGCAGTTGAGGATTGGCCTCTCCGGCGCAGATCGACGATAACCTTGGTCCGGTTGCGGCCGTCGATCGCGACTGTTGAGCGTTTATGAACCAAAGAACGCCCGGACGCGGCGCAGTCGCCTGTGGGCCGGCGGCTCGTAATCGCCTCGATTACAGCGATCTTTGATGTCTCGTCCCGCGGGTGATATGAAATCACAATAGGAAGCCAAAATGCAGAGTCCGTTAAGGAGCCGTCTCGGTGGCCCACTGGTTACGACATGGCTGGCGGCTGACTTTCCTGCTGTCCGTCTGGCTTTTATTATTCGCGCACGCAGCGTGTGCACAGGACGCGATGAGCTGGGACAGCTCCTACTATGCCGTCGGATACTGCCGGACGGTCTGGCCGGAGAATCCCATGACGCTCAGCCCGGACAGATACATCATGTGCTTCGACGGGCAGATCGCTCCAGACCTAGACGTCTCGCTGACAAAGGCGCTCGAGCCAGGTGGGTTCTTCGTCATCCGCAGCACGGGTGGACGGGTGAGCAAAGCCCTCGAGCTTGCCGGCCTCATTCGCGAGCGGCGAGCGACCGTCGTTGTCTACGAGTATTGTTTCTCGGCCTGTGCCGAGTTTATCATGACCGCTCCCGACCATACGTTGGTGATCAAGGACGCCCTGGTGCTTTGGCATAATCCGCAAAGCGGCGACCCGACCGATCCGTATTGTGCCTTCCTCAAGACGCCACGCGAGGATGGCCCGAGAGCCTTGCGGCGTCGCCCTTGTGGCGAGAGCAACGACACCGTCGACTACTCATCGGCGGGCGAAGCTCAGTATTTCCGAGAGAGGGCGATTGCCCCGTCGTTCGCCTCGCCGGCCGATAGCAACTACGTCAGAAGGAGAGTAGCGAGCCTCTACGCAGAGACAGGGGTGGACCGCGACATCCTCTGGACGCTCAACCCGAGATATTATCCACGCCTTTTCAAGGCGAACATCGTCTTTGAGTCCTATCCTCAAAGCCAAGACGAAGTCGACGCAACCGCCGCCAGATTGGGCATCAAGGCCAAAATCATCTATGATCCGTGAGCGTCGCAAGTGCCTGTTGACCGACAGCCGATCGAAATGGCGGAAGCCGTGCCGAGGTGAGCCATGACTCGCGCGCTGCACCTCGTGCAAGCACACCAATTCGATCCCTCGACAAGTCCTCGGCTTTAGGCAATGCATTAAGCGCAAGACGACCAATACCGGGCGTCGCGTGATTGATGCCGTCCGGAGTGGCGAGTTAAATGCACTGTCCCGTAATTGCTGTGAGCTGATTCGCAGTTTCTCTGAGGCCGAACTCAGAATGATCGAATATGTCGAAGCTCATTCGACCAATTGCAGAATTCCGCCTGACGTCGCGGGCATGCTCAAGGCTGGCCACAAGAAAACCGAGACCTTGCAGACCAGAGTCTGCGCGATCGCGCAGTCGGGCAACCCAGGTCTGGGCGACGTGCTGGGGCCGCCCAAAAGAGATCCGGCTGGACCAGTTGGCGATTTCCCGATGTTTCGATAGGCAGCCGCAGCGCCCCATCAAGCCTAGCGTGGCGCGAGGTATCGAGCGCCGAGTCCACCGAGCGTTTTCATGCGAGATATTCCACCAGCGTGTGATCCTTCTCCTCGAGTTCGGCATCGATGATCTGCGCGATCAGTGTCCAGTCGACCTTGGCCAAGCCGGCACCGATTTTAGAGATCCTCTCGGCTTACGGCTGAAAATCTCGCGAGCGCGGCACCGCTGTGGATCACTCCGTCGGAGAGTGCGAAAGAACGCTCGATAGTCTCAGGCGCGACCACGAAAGCGTCGAATTCAAGCGAGGGAATTCCTCAGTGTCGGACGCGAATGACGAGCTGATAGCGAGATGGGAAGCCGTCACGGACGCCAATTCATTTCTGGCGTTCGTTCACGCTCTCGTCGCCGATCGGGTGTCTGCGGTCGAGAGTGAAAAGGTGCAGCCGAGCTCCCCATGGGGGCCCGATGCGGGAGGGTGGGAGAATACGCGGATCGAAACCTACCTCGAAGCAGCCGCCGCTTGGGCGGCGTCTACCGACTTTGGAATCGCTCAGGGGATCGCCGCAGACAATCTCTGGCGTCGCTTCGCGCAATTCCTGTTCATCGGCAAGATTTACGAGTGAGCGCATTTCAGCGTTGCTGGGCAAAAGTCGGGCAGCTCGACTACCTGCCGAAGATTCCGCCCACCACGCGATGCATCGCGCCGCCGATCGCGCCGATGGGGCCTCCCACCGTCCGCTGGCCCCGCGCCCGCCCCGCGCTGCGACGGGCTTGGCGGTCGGACTTGGCAGCCTCGGTGGCCGCGGCCATCAGGACCTTGTGCTGAGCGGCGTTGAGGTAGCCGGTCGCCGGATAGCTGCGCTCCTCCTGCCACCGCGAGATGGCGGCGCGGGTCTGGTCGTCGAACGTCCCGTTGGCCTTGGTGTCGAAGCCGAGCCGGGTCAGGCTGCGCTGCACAGCACGGCGCTTCGCCTTGGTGAGGCCGATCTGACTCTCGGTCTGCTGGTTTGCATCTTGCCGGTTTGCTTCTGGAGCGGCGACCGCGGGATCGGCGGACTCGGTCGCCTCACGCGGTGAGCTGCTCAGACCGGCGTTCGCGACGTCAGCGCTCGCGACGACAGTCAGGATGGACATTGCCAGGATCAAGGCGCGCATGGTTCTTCCTTCGCCCTCAAATCTGCCGATAATTTGTTCCATCCTGAGACGGCCGGTGAAATGTACGATCACACCCAGGGCGCCGTCCCGCTTCGGTGCCATCAACGGCGTTCCGTCCTGCAGGGTTCCCGCGTCGAAGCGGTATTGTTGGTGCCTGGCGTTCGGGCCACATAGGTATCTTGACACCTTTGTCGCCGACTTTGGGCGGCGCTTTCTGTACAAGAATGCCGGCTTCAATAAGAAATCCCAATTGTGACATAGGTGCTGCAGCGCAAAAATCTCATATCGCTATGCAGTATCGATCATTGTATCTGGCATCTGGTATACGTAAATTCTCCTCAGTCAGAACGTCGTACCGCCCTACTGAAGGAGACAAATCATGTCCAAGACCGTCGCCCTCCCCCTCGTCCAGCCCGTGTCCCTGTTCGGCCGCTTCCTGGCCGCTCTCGATCGCGTGCTGATGGCCAGCGCCCGCGCCGCCAACCGCAACGGCGACGTGCCCTATTTCGGCCTTTGAGGACGCCGCGCGCCACCGGCGCGCAATCCGGTAGCGAGATACCCAATCAACAGCCCCGGCTCGCCGGGGCTTTTGCTTTTCGGCACGCCTGCTGCCTGCGACAAATTCGCGCCGGAGGCATCCCAGCCGATCTGCTCAATTGCGGTCGGCGTCCTCTTCATACCAAAATCAAATCGATCGATTTGCTGCGCAGACCCCTGCTGCTGCACACCGCTGGCCGCCAACGCAACTTTTGGCTGCATGAGGCGGGCGCGCGGGAGAGACCGTGCGAAGCGGACCGGGGGCACGCAGACTGGAACATGAGGACGACCGGGTTCAACACAGAGTAGCGGTTCGACCGGACGGAGCGGCCAACAAAGAAGCCGCCGGAGCCGGGGAATGAAGGGGAGAAGGCGTCGATGAAGCGTTTCGCGCGCGTTGCTGTTGCGGCTACGGCTGTCGTGGTCGCAGGGTCCATTCCGGCTCTCGCGGCATGGGAACCGGTCCGGCCGGTCGAGTTCATCGTTCCCGCCGGCACCGGCGGCGGCGCCGACCAGATGGCGCGAACGATCCAGGGCATCGTCACCAAGCACAATCTGATGAAGCAGCCGCTGGTCGTCATCAACAAGTCGGGCGGCGCGGGCGGCGAAGGTTTTCTTGACGTCAAGGCGTCGGCGGGCAACCCGCACAAGATCATCATCACGCTGTCGAACCTGTTCACGACACCGCTCGCCACCGGCATCCCCTTCAACTGGAAGGACCTCACACCCGTCGCGATGCTCGCGCTCGACGAGTTCGTGCTGTGGGTCAATGCCGACAAGTCCTACGCGACGGCCAAGGACTATATCGACGCGGTCAAGCAGGCCGGCGGCACGCTCAAGATGGGCGGGACCGGATCGAAGCAGGAAGACCAGATCATCACGGTGGCCATGGAGAAGGCGACCGGCGCGAAGTTCACCTACATCCCCTACAAGGGCGGCGGCGAGGTCGCAGTGCAGCTCGTCGGCAACCACGTCGATTCCACCGTGAACAATCCGATCGAGGCGGTGGCGCAATGGCGCGGCGGCAAGGTGCGGCCGCTCTGCGTGTTCGACGCCAAGCCGATGGGCTATGACGAGCCGATCACCGACGGCAAGGCCTGGAAGGATATTCCGACCTGCAAGTCGCAGGGGCTCGACATCGAGTACCTGATGCTGCGCGGCATCTTCATGTCGCCGCGCGCCACCAAGGATCAGGTCGAGTATTACGTCGAGCTGTTCAAGAAGGTGCGGGAAACGCCGGACTGGCAGGACTTCATGAAGACCGGCGCCTTCAACACCACCTTCATGACCGGCGCCGACTACGCCAAATGGGTCGAGACCGAGGAGAAGCGGCACGAGACCCTGATGAAGGACGCCGGCTTCCTGGCCTCGAACTGAGCGGCGCGCATGAGCAGTCCTGGACGATCCGCCGGGCCGAGCCACAAGGCGGTCGAGCTCAGCGTCACGCTGGCCATCGCGCTGTTCGGGATCATCGTGATCGTCGGCAGCGTGAAGGCGGGAATCAACTGGGGTGCCGAGGGGCCGCGCGCCGGCTTCTTCCCGTTCTATGTCGGCCTCTTCATCGTGGCGTCGAGCGCGATGAACTTTCGCAATGCGCTGCGCGAGGATGATGGCGGGCTGTTCGCCGAATGGTCGCAGCTGCGCCAGGTGATGAGCGTGGTGGTGCCGACCGCGATCTATGTCGGCGCCCTGCCCTTCACCGGGCTCTATCTGGCATCGATGATCTTCATCGCCTGGTTCATGCGGTGGCTCGGCAGATATGGCTGGCTCACGGTCGCGGCGGTTTCGATCGGCATGCCGGTGGTGACGTATCTGATCTTCGAGCGCTGGTTCATGGTCCCCTTGCCCAAGGGACCGGTCGAGGAATGGCTCGGCCTCTAACAACAACAATCATCCGCTGAAGGGTTGCAGGACTTTGCCGGCATGGAAGAGCTCGCCAATCTGTTTCACGGCTTCGCCGTCGCGCTGCAGCCCTTCAACATCATGGTGATGATCCTCGGCATCGTGCTGGGCGTGATCATCGGCGTGCTGCCGGGGCTCGGCGGCGCCAACGGCGTCGCGATCCTCTTGCCGCTGACCTTCAGCATGCCGCCGACCTCGGCGATCATCATGCTGTCCTGCAT
This sequence comes from Bradyrhizobium sp. USDA 4353, assembly GCF_054063215.1. Classification (NCBI taxonomy): domain Bacteria; kingdom Pseudomonadati; phylum Pseudomonadota; class Alphaproteobacteria; order Hyphomicrobiales; family Nitrobacteraceae; genus Bradyrhizobium; species Bradyrhizobium sp. USDA 4353. The sequence continues at coordinate 4,075,729 of NZ_JBSSGB010000001.1, read as the reverse complement.
CTATTGGGGCGCGCTGTTCGGCGGCGCCATTACATCCATCTTATTCAACATCCCCGGCGAGCCATGGTCGGTGGCGACGACGTTCGACGGCTACCCGATGGCGCAGCAGGGCAAGGCCGGCGAGGCCCTGACCGCGGCGTTCACGTCGTCCTTCGTCGGCGCACTGTTCGCGGTGATGATGATCACGCTGGTCGCACCGCTGGTGGCGAGTTTCGCGCTGCAATTCGGCCCGGCCGAGAAATTCGCCGTGTACTTCCTCGCCTTCTGCAGCTTCGTGGGCCTCAGCAAGGAGCCGCCGTTCAAGACCTTCGCTGCGATGATGATCGGCTTTGCGCTCGCGGCCGTCGGCCTCGATTCCATCACCGGCCAGCTCCGGCTCACCTTTGGGATCACCGAGCTGCTCAACGGCTTCGACTTCCTGATCGCCGTGATCGGCCTGTTCGGCATCGGCGAGATTCTCTTGACCATGGAGGAAGGCCTGAGCTTCCGCGGCGGCAACGCCAGGATCAATCTGCGCGTGGTGCTGCACACCTGGAAGGAGATGCCGGCCTATTGGTGGACCTCGCTGCGCTCCTGCCTGATCGGCTGCTGGATGGGCATCACGCCCGCGGGCGCGACCCCGGCCTCGTTCATGAGCTACGGCATCGCCAAGCGCCTGTCGAAGCGGGGCAAGAGTTTCGGCCATGGCGAGATCGAAGGCGTCGTCGCGCCGGAGACGGCGGCGCATGCCGCGGGCACCGCAGCCTTGCTGCCGATGCTCTCGCTCGGCGTGCCCGGCTCGCCCACTGCTGCGGTGCTGCTCGGCGGCCTGCTGATCTGGGGCCTGCAGCCCGGTCCGATGCTGTTCGTCGAGCAGAAGGAGTTCGTCTGGGGCCTGATCGCCTCGATGTATCTCGGCAATCTCGCGGGCCTGCTCGTGGTGCTGACCTGCGTACCGATCTTCGCAGCGATCCTGCGCATCCCCTTCAGCATCATCGCACCGCTCATCCTCGTGCTGTGCGCGATCGGCGCCTATTCGGTGCATAGCAGCACGTTCGATGTCGTGCTGATGCTGGCGTTCGGCGTGCTCGGCTATTTGTTCAAGAAGTGCGGCTACCCGCTCGCGCCGCTGGTGCTCGCCATCGTGCTCGGCGACAAGGCCGAGGAAGCGTTCCGCCAGTCGCTGCTGGGATCCCAGGGATCCCTGGCCGTGTTCTTCTCCAACGGACTGGTCGGCACCATCATGGCGCTCGGACTGATCGCGCTGTTCTGGTCGCCCCTCAACCAGGGATGGAGCCGGTTGCGCGCAGCGGCCGCTTAAACCACACGTTAATCCGATAGTTGATCTACAATTCTCCGCTGCCGCGTCGTATTGTCGCTGCAACGATTTGCCTTGCTATTGCAGGTCTTTTTCGACCGGCTTCGCAGTGCAAGACCACTGGCTCCGCGGAAATCAGCTTGTCTATTGGCATATGTTATACCAAACTCCGCTTAGCTGTTAGGACAAAAATAGACAGCCTGGAGGAAGCATGACGGACTTGGCTCACGCGGGGGCGCCCGCATCTGCAAGAGTAAGCGATGCCTATCGCTGGACGCAGCTGGTGGTCGGCGTCTTGGCGATGGTGATGATCGCCAACTATCAATACGGCTGGACCTTCTTCGTCCCTGATATCGCCAAGACGTTCGGTTGGGATCGCGCCTCGATCCAGTGGGCCTTCACCTTGTTCGTGCTGTTCGAGACCTGGCTGGTGCCGGTCGAAGGCTGGTTCGTCGACAAATACGGCCCGCGCATCGTCGTGCTGGTCGGCGGCGTGCTCTGCGCGATCGGCTGGATGATCAACGCCTACGCCACCTCGCTCAACGGCTACTATCTCGGCATGATCATCGCCGGCATCGGCGCCGGCGGCGTGTACGGCACCTGCGTCGGCAACGCGCTGAAGTGGTTCCCCGACAAGCGCGGTCTCGCCGCCGGCATCACCGCGGCCGGCTTCGGCGCGGGCTCCGCGCTGACCGTGGCTCCGATCCAGGCCATGATCCGCGACTCCGGCTTCCAGACCACCTTCCTGTATTTCGGTCTGGGACAAGGCATCATCATCGTCATCCTCGCCTTCTTCCTGTTTGCTCCGAAGGAAGGCCAGGTGCCCGCGGTCGCTCAGAACACCAACCTGGTGCAGAGCCGCCGCAACTACAATCCGACCGAGGTGCTGCGCCAGCCGATCTTCTGGCTGATGTACTTCATGTTCGTGATCGTCGGCGCCGGCGGCCTGATGGTGACGGCCAACCTGAAACCGATCGCCGGCGACTGGAAGGTCGACAACATCCCGGTCACCTTGATCGGCATGACCATGACCGCCGTGACCTTCGCGGCGACGATCGACCGCGTGCTGAACGGCCTGACGCGTCCGTTCTTCGGCTGGATCTCCGACAATATCGGCCGCGAGAACACGATGTTCATCGCCTTCGGCATGGAAGGCATCGGCATCTGGGCGCTCTACATGCTCGGCCACGATCCGGTGTGGTTCGTGATCCTCTCCGGTTTCGTGTTCTTCGCCTGGGGCGAGATCTACTCGCTGTTCCCGTCGACCTGCACCGACACGTTCGGCACGAAGTTCGCGACCACCAATGCCGGCCTGCTCTACACCGCCAAGGGCACCGCGGCACTGCTGGTGCCGATCGCCAACTACATGCAGCAGTCGTCGGGCGATTGGGACCGCGTCTTCATCATCGCGGCCGGCGCAAACATCCTGGCGTCGATCCTCTCGATCGCGGTGCTCAAGCCCTGGCGCAAGGTGGTGGTGGCGAAGTCGATGCTGCAATAGGTGCTGCTTCGCAGCGCAGCAAAAATAAAATAGAACGATTCCATGGAAGCGGCGCTCGGCATTTTGCCGAGCGTTTTCTTTTGGTTGGTCGAGCAAACGCGTCTCGCTGCAAAGCAGCATGTCGCACCCGCTGTCGCAGGCCATATTGCAGACTGGAATATATTATACCAGGATGAGCAGATGCGCAGATGAGGGCGCGCTGGTCGCAGCCGCAACCTCCAAGAGAGCGCGCTTTGGGAGGATTCATGGTTTCCAGCACAGAGGCGTCACCGCCCACCCCGCCGCAGTCGAGCGGCTTCCGGTGGGTCCAGCTTGCGATGGGCATCGTCTGCATGGCGATGATCGCGAACCTGCAATATGGCTGGACGCTGTTCGTCGATCCGATCGACGCCAAGTATCACTGGGGCCGCACGGCCATCCAGCTCGCCTTCACCATCTTCGTCGTGACCGAGACCTGGCTGGTGCCGGTCGAAGCCTGGTTCGTCGACAAATATGGTCCGCGCGTCGTGATCATGTTCGGCGGCGTGATGATTGCGCTGGCGTGGGTGCTGAACTCCTATGCCGACTCTCTCACCCTGCTCTACGCCGGCGCCGTGATCGGCGGCATCGGCGCTGGTGCGGTCTACGGCACCTGCGTCGGCAACGCGCTGAAATGGTTTCCCGACCGCCGCGGCCTCGCCGCCGGCGCCACCGCTGCCGGCTTCGGCGCGGGTGCGGCGCTGACCGTCGTGCCGATCGCCAGCATGATCGCCTCGAGCGGCTATCAGTCGGCGTTCTTCACCTTCGGCATCGGCCAGGGCCTGATCGTGTTCGTGCTCGCCATCTTCCTGCGGCCGCCGACCCACGCCGCGCCGGCGCGCAAGAAGCAGCTCAATTTGCCGCAGAGCAAGATCGACTACACGCCGCCGCAGGTGCTGCGCACGCCGATCTTCTGGATCATGTACCTGGTGTTCGTCATGGTGGCCTCCGGCGGCCTGATGACCGCGGCCCAGATCGCGCCGATCGCGCACGACTTCAAGATCGCCAACGAGCCGGTGTCGCTCGCAGGCTTCCAGATGGCGGCGCTGACCTTTGCGATCTCGCTCGACCGCATCTTCGACGGCTTCGGCCGTCCGATCTTCGGCTGGATCTCGGATACGATCGGCCGCGAGCACACCATGTTCATCGCCTTCGGCACGGCGGCCGTGATGCTGCTGACGCTGTCGAATTACGGCCAGAACCCGATCGTCTTCGTGCTCGCCACCGCCGTCTATTTCGGCGTGTTCGGCGAGATCTACAGCCTGTTTCCGGCGACCTCCGGCGACACCTTCGGCAGCAAATACGCCGCGACCAACAACGGCATGCTCTACACCGCGAAGGGCACCGCCTCGCTGCTGGTCCCGCTCGCGAGCCTGGTGTCGGCTAAGTATGGCTGGCAGGCCGTGTTCGTGATCGGCGTCGCGCTGAACGCGACCGCGGCGCTGATGGCGCTGTTCGTGATCAAGCCACTGCGCCGCGCCTTCATCCTCGGAAAGGAGGCGCCGGTCGCCAAGCCGGCGGCGCAGGACGTCCGAACGGCGTGAGCCCCCCCGCTTTCTTCCCGCGACTTCACGAGGCGCACCCAGGTGCGCCTCTTTTTTTGCACAGAACATTCGAGCCACGCCGCCCAGCTCGGGCAGCGTGACTGACGTGTTTTTTCGGTGACCCGGCTGACAAAAAACAGCCCGACCGCATTGACATCTGGCATAACGTATACCAGAGTTTGGCGATCAATGATTAACCAACGGGAGGGTGCCATGAAGGTCGGAGACATCCTGCGCAACAAGACGGCGCGCGTGATCACGGTGCGAATGAACGAGACCGTCGGCGTCGCGGCGCAGCTGATGCGCGCCAGCAATGTCAGCGCCCTCGTCGTCAAGGACGTCGTCCGCACCGAGGGCAATACCGCCGCCGGCATGTTCACCGAGCGCGACGTGGTGCGCGCCATCGCCGAGCACGGCGCTGCCGGCGTCACCATGAAGGTGTCGCAGTTGATCTCGCCGCAGCGGCTGATCTCCTGCAGCACCGAGGACTCGCTCGAGCACGTCCGCCATTTGATGAACGTGCATCACATCCGCCATCTGCCCGTCATCGTCGACTTCGCGCTCGCCGGCGTGATCAGCATGCGCGACGTCTCCTCGGCGTTCGACGAGGCGGAAGCGTCTGCCGCCGCCTGAGCGGGAGACATGCTGAGCGGGAGACATGCTGAGCGGGAGACATGGCGACGGAACCGTTCCGTCGCCACCGCAGACTTGTCGGAGCAGCGCGCCGCCTGCTAGGCGGTGCGCAACACAGGGCCGCAACGTTCGGGTCGCGGCTCGTTCACTCCGACAGGATTCCGTTGCGATGAAAGCCTATGTCTATGGCGCCCAGGGCGCCGCGATCACCGACATCGCCAAGCCAACCCCGAAGGGCACGCAGGTTCTGATCCGCGTGCGCGCCTGCGGCCTCAATCGCGCCGACCTCGGCATGACCAAGGGTCATGTGCATGGCGCCGCCGGCGGCGTCGGCACCGTGCTCGGCATGGAATGGGCCGGCGAAGTGGCCGAGCTCGGACCTGATGCGAAGGGCGTAAAGATCGGCGACCGGGTGATGGGCTCGGGCGCCGCCGCGTTCGCCGAATACACTCTCGCCGATCACGGCCGGCTGTTCCACGCGCCGTCGAACATGAATTTCGACGAGGCCGCGACGCTGCCGATCGCGCTGACCACCATGCACAACGCCGTCGTGACCAACGGCGCGCTGCAGCCCGGACAGACCGTGCTGGTGCAGGGCGCGAGCTCCGGCGTCGGCCTGATGGCGATGCAGATCGCCAAGCTGAAGGGCGCTTCTCTCGTGATCGGCTCCTCGACCGATGCCATGCGCCGTGGACGGCTCACGGAGTTCGGCGCCGACCTTGCGATCGATTCCAGCGATCCCGCCTGGGTCGATCAGGTGCTCGAGGCGACGAATGGTGGAGGCGTCGACCTCATCATCGACCAGGTCTCGGGCCAGGTCGCCAACCAGAATCTCGCCGCGACAAAGGTGCTCGGCCGCATCGTCAATGTCGGACGGCTCGGCGGCACCCATGCTGATTTCAACTTCGATCTCCACGCCGCGCGCCGCATCAGCTATGTCGGCGTCACCTTCCGCACCCGCTCGATCGAAGAGATCCGCGCGATCTTCGACGAGGTGAAGGCGGACATCTGGAGCTCCGTGGAAACCCGGACGCTGCGCCTGCCGATCGACCGCGTCTTCGCCTTCGATGACATCGGCGCGGCGTTCGCGCACATGGAAGCGAACAAGCATCTCGGCAAGATCGTGGTGACCTTGTGAACGCGACCTCCTGACATTTAGAAGCAATCGAAACAGTGCGCGGCTCATGCACATATGCCGCGCGATCCCGGCTTTCACCGCAGAGCCTCGGCTGCTACATCCGCGGCCATGAGCGATGCCGTCTCCCCCATCCATCCCGGGAAAGCCCGTGTCGCCGCGATCTCGATCGCGGCGAGCGCCAGCATGGCGGCGGCGAAATTCGTCGTCGGCGTTCTGATCGGCAGCCTCGCGCTGATCTCAGAGGCGCTGCACAGCGGCGTCGACGTCGTCGCCACGGTCATCACCTGGATGGTCGTTCGGGTATCGGACCGGCCGGCCGATGACGAGCATCATTACGGCCACGGCAAGCTCGAGAGCCTGTCAGCGCTCGGCGTCATCGCCCTGCTCTACGTGCTCGCCGGCGGCGTGCTGGTCGAATCCGTAAGCCGTCTGCGCGAGGCCGCGCCGCCGCCTTCGCTGTCGGCGATCCCCTTCGTGGTGCTACTGGTCGACATCGCCGTCAATTTCTGGCGCGCCCGCGCGCTGCACCGCGCCGCGCATGAGACCCACAGCCAGGCGCTCGCGGCCGACGCGCTGCATTTCGCCTCCGACGTGCTCGGCTCGATCGCGGTCATCGCCGGCCTCGTGCTCACCGCGCTCGGATTCTGGTGGGGCGACTCCGCCGCCGCCGTCGCGGTGGCCGTGATGATCTCCGTGCTCGGTCTCAGACTCGCGCGCTCAACCGTCGAGACACTGCTCGACCGCGCGCCGGACGGCGCCGCCGAGAAGGCCGATGCTGCGATCCGTTCAGTCCCCGGCGTCGTCGACGTCGAGCGTCTGCGCGTGCGGCTCGTCGGCGCCACCCATTTCGTCGACGCCACCGTGCAGGTGCCGCGCACCTATCCGATCGACCGCGTCCACGAGATCAAGCGCGACGCGCAGGCGGCCGTCGACGCCAGCCTGTCCGGCGCCGACGTCACCTTCACCACGGTGCCGGTGGCGCTCAGCAATGAGAGCGTGCGCGAGCGCATCATGGTGATCGCGCGCAACTCCGGGCTCGCGATCCACCACGTCACCGTTCACGATGTCGGCGGCCGGCTGATCGTCGCGATCGACCTCGAGGTCGATGGCGACATGAGCCTGGTCGCCGCGCACGCGATCGCCCACGAGCTGGAGCGCTCGATCCGAGACGAGTTCGGCGCCGATGTCGAGGTCGACACCCATATCGAGCCGCTCGAGCCCGAGCTGCCGTTCGGCATCGATGTCCCCGCGGAGCGCCTTGCCGTGATCGCCGAGGCGCTGCAGCGCTTCGCCGCCGAGACCGACATGTACGACGTGCACAACGTCCGCGTCCGCAACACCGAGGCCGGCGAGATCGTCAACTTCCACTGCCGCGCGGCGCCGTCGATGAGCGTGCTCAGGGTGCACGACAATGTCGATCACATCGAGCGCGGCCTGCGGCGCGCCTTCCCCACCGTGAAGCGCGTCATCAGCCACGCCGAGCCGCCGCACGGCTGAGGCCCTGGAGTCACGCAGTGTTCTTGCTTCGGACTCATCTCGCCGATTTTTTGTCACCGCAACTCCGCATTGGATAAGATTTATTAGCTTTTGCCAAATCGTTGACTCTCGACAGCCCGACAAATCTGGATTCAAATCAACTTGATTCGGAAGCGGCTGGGGCTCTTTCGAAATTCGGGTAATCCAGGAAGTTTCGGGGGTCTACAGCATGGCGCGTGCGCATGCCGCGAACGCGTGCGTCCAATCTTCTGATTCCATCAAGGGGTTGGCGCAATCGATCGCGAAACCGGCCTATCAAAGGCTGCTGACTGCTGAGCCGGTATTGCGTCGTGCTGTCCCCACTTTGATCATCGCCTTTCTCGTCACCATTTGCCTCGGCGCCTTCGTCCAGGTGCTCGATCACAGCCGGCAGAAGCGCGGCGCGACCAAGCGCGACCTCGCCGCGATCTCGGACCTGCTCGCCGACCGCATCGGTCATCTGGCGATGCGGCCCGACCGCATCGCCAATATCGAGCATCTGCAGATGCTGCTGCCCGACCTGATCCCCGCCTGGGGCGTCGCGGCCGGCCGCCATGTGATCGTGACCGGCGCCGACCATCGGATCCTCGCCCGGGTTCCGGTGGATGCCGGCCTCGGCGAGAACGACCGCATCCTCGACCTGATCTCGACCGCGCAGCTCCTGGCGACGCCAGGCCTGCAGGGCGCCGTCACCGAGATCACCCTGCCGAACGGCCGTCCGGCCTTCGCCGTCTCGCAGCTGATCAAGCCGCTGCCCGGCCGCGTCGTCATCATCCAGGAGAAGATCGAGCCGATCTGGGGCTCGGACGCGGCGCTGTCGATCACGCTGTCAGCAACCACGGGCTTTGTGGTGCTGATCCTCGGCTTCGCCTTCCACTGGCAGTCGACCCGCGCCCGCGAAGGCGACCTGATCAACGATGCCGTGCGCGGCCGCATCGACACCGCGCTGAACCGCGGCCGCTGCGGCCTGTGGGACTGGGACCTGTCGCGCGGCCGGATCTTCTGGTCGAACTCGATGTTCGAGATGCTCGGCCTCGACAACCGCAGCGACCTGCTCACCTTCGGCGAGGTCAATGCGCTGGTGAACTCTGACGATATCGACCTGTTCGCGATCGCCGACCAGCTCGTCGCCGGCGACATCCGCCAGATCGACCAGAGCTTCCGCATGCGCCACACCGAGGGCCATTGGATCTGGCTGCGCGTGCGCTGCGAGCTCTCGCAGGGCACCACGGATTCCGGACTGCACCTGATCGGCATCGCCGTCGATGTCACCGAGCAGAAGAGCCTGGTCGAGAAGACGGTCGAAGCCGACCTGCGGCTGCGCGACGCGATCGAGACCATCTCGGAGGCCTTCGTTCTCTGGGACTCCAACAACCGCCTCGTGCTGTGCAACTCGCACTTCCAGAAGCTGCACAAGCTGCCGGACTCCGCCGTCACTCCCGGCACCTCCTATGAGACCGTGATCGAGGTCGGCAAGATGCCGGAGATCCGCACGAGGCTGCACGACAACAGCCAGCAGGCGAAGGGCGGCCGCACCTTCGAGGCGCAGCTCGACGATGGAAGCTGGCTGCACATCAGCGAGCGTCGCACCAAGGACGGTGGCTACGTCTCGGTCGGCACCGACATCACCCGCATCAAGGAGCACGAGCAGAAGCTCGTCGACAACGACCTGCGCCTGCGCGCCACCGTCATCGACCTGCAGCGCTCGCAGACGGCGCTGGAGCGCCAGGCGATCGAGCTCGCCGACCTCGCCGAGAAGTACTCGCAGGAAAAGACAAGGGCCGAGGAAGCCAACCAGACCAAGTCGAAATTCCTCGCCAATATGAGCCACGAGCTGCGCACGCCGCTCAACGCCATCATCGGCTTCTCCGAGATCATGGGCTCTGGCATGTTCGGCTCGCTCGGCTCCGAGAAGTATCAGGAATACTGCCACGACATCCTGACCTCCGGTCAGTATCTGCTCGAGGTGATCAACGACATTCTCGACATGTCGAAGATCGAGGCCGGCCGGATGAAGCTCGACATGGAGCCGCTCGACCTCGCCAAGACGCTGGCGGAGTCGCTGCGCGTCGTCTCCGGCCGCGCGCAGGACAAGAGCCTGGTGCTCGACGCCGACATCGAGGGCAGCATCCCGGTCATCGCCGACCGCCGCGCCACCAAGCAGATCATGGTCAACCTGCTGTCCAACGCGGTGAAGTTCACCCCCGAAGGTGGCCGTGTCACGATGCGCAGCCGGGTGTTCGAGGACAAGGTGGTGCTGATCATCGCCGACACCGGCATCGGCATCCCCGCGCAGTCGCTGGCCCGCTTGGGACGTCCGTTCGAGCAGGTCGAGAGCCAGATGACCAAGACCTATCACGGCTCGGGCCTCGGCCTCGCCATCGCCCGCTCGCTCGCCCAGCTCCACGGCGGCTCGATGCGCCTGCGCTCTCGCCTCGAACACGGCACCGTCGTCCGCGTCACCCTGCCCCGCGACGCGTACAAGGCCACGGCGAGCATCTCGGTCGCGGCGTGAGTTGCCCGGTGCTGGGCAACGATTTAGGTGATCGCCGTGGCAGTCAAACAAGGGCAGATAGCGCGGTGCCTGTGAATGCGCCCTCGCCCCTTGTGGGAGAGGGCATGTAGGACAGTGCAGCGAGTTCGGTTGGGTGAGGGGTCTCTCTCCACGGGTGCAGCTTGCGGAGAGAGACCCCTCACCCAACCGCGCGCGTGGACGGGCCGCACATGCCCTCTCCCACAAGGGGCGAGGGCGCTGTATCTGACAGTGCCCTCGCGGTTGGTATGATCAAAGATGCTTAGCATCGCATCTCAGCCGCCGCGGCGTATGGGTCCCGGGGCCACGACGCGCTAGCTAGCGCGGCGTCGCGGCTTGCCCGGGACGACACGCGAGAGATCGTGCGCCCTATCGAAGCAAATCCTGCCGCCGGACGAAGCCCGGCGGCGCAATTTTCGCCAAGTCGACGACCTCGATGTGCGCGATCCTCTCGACCGACATCATCACGTCGAGGGACCATCAAATGCTCAAACGTATCTGGCGCGGCTGGACCACCCACGTGGACGCGGATGCCTATGAGGCGTTGCTGCGCTCGACGATCTTTCCGGACATCAAGGACCGCGCCATTCCCGGATTCCTCGGCATCGAGCTACTGCGCCGGCCGCTCGACACCGAAGTGGAGTTCATGACGATCATGAGCTTCGCCGATGATGACGCCGTCGTCCGCTTCGCCGGACCATCAAAGCAAGCCGTCGTACCGCCGGCCGCGCGCAAGCTGCTCAGCCGCTATGAACCGCACGCCGCGCAATATGAACTGCGCATCGGCTAATGCAAGATCGCCTCAGGCGGGCTTCGCTACCGGCACCGGCCCGCGCTCGACGGTGAGCCCGAACAGCGGGCGCAGCCGCGTGCCAATCATGTTGCCGATGAAGGCGGCCACGAACCAGCACCAGCCGTGCAGGCTGCCCGAGGCGATGCCGCTGAAATAGGCGCCGATGTTGCAGCCATAGGCGAGCCGTGCACCGTAGCCGAGCAGCAGGCCGCCGACGATGGCGGCGAGCAGCGACGGCAGCGGCAGGCGCCAGGTCGGATGGAATTTGCCGGCGAGGCCTGCGGCCAGCAGCGCGCCGAGCATGATGCCGAAATCCATCACCGAGGTGGCGTCGGAGAAGATGCTCTGCTGCAGCGAGGCGGCGCGGGCGCCCTGCCAATAGCCCCAGGACGCGACGTCGACGCCGAACGCCATCGCGATCTTCGAGCCCCACAGCGCAAAGGCCGATGTGATGCCCCACGGGCGGCCGGCGAGATAGAGCGTGGCGAAATTGCCGAGCGCGAGCGCGACGGCGCCCCACAGCAGCGGCCAAGGACCCTGCAGGAAGCGTCTGGCGCCGGTGAGCTCGGTGCGCGCGCCCGGCTCGATTTCGCCGTGGGTCTGGGTTTCGACCTGCAGCGTGAACACGTAGATGCCGGCCATGACGACGAGGCAGGCGATCAGCGCCGGCATCCAGCCGAGCTTGTCGATCAGCGACACCGCGCCGATGTTGGGCTGCGCGCTCCACCATGGCAGATGCCGCGCGCCGATCGTCGATCCGACGAGGAAGGCGGCGAGCGTCACCAGCATCCGCGTGTTGCCGCCGCCGGCGGTGTAGAGCGTGCCAGAGGCGCAGCCGCCGCCCATCTGCATGCCCAGGCCGAACAGGAACGCGCCGGTGAGCATGCCGACGCCGACGGCGCCGTATTCGCCGTGCACCGGCTGGCCGAACAGCGTGCCATGGGCGAGCGCCGGGAAGAACAGGACGACGGCGATTGCGAGCATCACCATCTGCGCCCGCAGACCGGCGCCACGGCGGGCGACGATGAAGACGCGCCAGGCCGAGGTGAAGCCGAACAGCGCGTGGTACAGCGACAGGCCGAGCGCACCGCCGACCAGGAACAGCGCCCCCTGCCGCCAGGTGATCGCAGCAGAGAGCGCCAGCGCACCGAGAAGCAAGGCTGCCGCCGCGACGGCGACGACCGGCGTGTTCGAGCGGTTGCGGTTGTTGTCCGGCGCGAGCAGCCGCGCGTCGATGGAGAGGTCGGTCATGGCGGTTCCGGAAGCGATGAAACTGTCCTGGGCTAACAGCCGCTGCTGCGGGCTGTTCCAGCCTGACGACGGCGATCAACGCGCGTGGGCTGATCTCATCCGAACCGAAGCACGAGATCGTGCTGCAAGATCCTGGATTGCTTCGCTGCGCTCGCAATGACGCGTGGAAAGAGCCATGGACCATCGCTGCCGATGGCACGGGCCAAGGCACGGACCGAAACTGTTGGGCACCGTCATTGCGAGCGCAGCGAAGCAATCCAGGGGCCGCGTGCACCGCTTCTCGTTGGTGGCCGTGAGGCCTACCCGTGGAAAGCGCCTACGCTGGTCGCGCGCTACGCCTGCAAGGTCGGCGCAACCTCGCGTGCGATCTGGACCAACGAGGCGATCAGCGGGGTCATCGGGTCGCGCTGGGGGATGACGAGGCCGATCTGGTAGTTGATCACGGGATCGATGATCGGGATCGAGCGCACCTTGTCCGCAAGCCCCAACGTCTCGGCGAGCTTGGCCGGCATCACGCTGGCCCAGCGGCCGGTCTTCACATGGGTGTAGAGCACCAGCAGCGAGTTCGAGGTGAGCGTCGGCGTCACCTCGTTGCCGGCGGCCTTCAGCGCGCGGTCGATGATGCGGCGGTTCTGCATGTCCGGCGTCAGCAGGCATAGCGGCACCTGGCCGACCTCCTGCCAGGTCACCTGGTCGCGATCGCCGAACATGGCGTCGGGCGCGGTCAGCAGCCGGTAGCTCTCGTTGTAGAGCGGGATGGTGCGGACGCGGCCGATCGGCTCGTTCTCGATATAGGTCAGCCCGGCATCGACCTCGAGGTTCTCCAACAGACCCAGCACGTCGGCCGAGGTGCAGGACATGATGCGGAACCGGACCTCCGGGTGCTTGGCGCGGAACGGCGTCGTCAGCGACGCCACCATGCCGAGCACGGTCGGCACCGCCGCGATACGGATCTCGCCCGACAGCTTGTCCTTGAGGCCGTTGATCTCCTGGCGCATCGCGCGGAAGTCGCCGACGATGCGGCGCGCCCAGTCGAGCGTGCGCTCGCCCTCGGGCGTGAAACCCTGGAAGCGGGAACCGCGCTGCACCAGCATGACGCCGAGGATCTCCTCGAGCTGCTTGATGCTGGTCGACATCGTCGGCTGGGTGACGCCGCAGGCCTCCGCTGCGCGGCCGAAATGACGCTCCTTGGCGAGGGCCAGCAGCAGTTCGAGCTTGTCGATCAAGAGGTCGGCCTTCCCAGGGTTGAAGGGCCCAATTCCGCACGCTTTCGGCGGTGTAGGCCATGCCGAAACCCTATCACGGCGAGGGGGTCACGGACACGGTAAAACGCGGCCGCAAGCCGGTCGCGAGAAGGTCGGTTTTTCGTCAACTTCTAGCTATCTCACGATTGCGTTTCGCTATCGCAGCACGGGACTGCTTTATTGATATCTTGAGCAATTCCAATTTGGATATGCGAAACGCTTGCAACGCAGAATCGGGATCAGGATGACGCCCAAAATGACGCCGGTGTATGAAAGTTGGGATGCGGCGCGCGGCGCCGAGATCATCGCCGAACATAGCCAGATGGAGGGAGCAACCCTGCCCATCCTCCACGCGTTGCAGGAGGCGTTCGGCTACGTGCCGGAGGATGCCATTCCGATGATCGCATCCGCTCTCAATTTGTCGCGCGCCGAGGTTTACGGCGTGTTCACGTTCTACCATGATTTCCGGGCCAAGAAGGCCGGCCGTCACGTGCTGAAGTTGTGCCGCGCCGAGGCCTGCCAGGCCGCCGGCGGCGATGCTCTGGCCGCGCGCGCCGAAGCCAAGCTCGGGATTGCGATGGGCAACACCACGGCGGATGAGCGCGTCGCGCTGGAGCCGATCTACTGCCTCGGCCTGTGCGCCACCGCACCCTCGGCGATGCTCGACGGCCGGCTGGTCGGCCGGCTCGATGAGGCCCGGATCGATGCTCTCGTCTCGGAGGCCCAGCGATGAGCGTGCGTCTTTTTGTCCCGTGTGATGCCGGCGCGCTCGCCGTCGGCGCCGATGAAGTCGCCCAGGCGCTGCACAAGGCGGCGCTGGAGCGCAAGGTCGATGTTGAAATCGTCCGCAATGGCTCGCGTGGGTTGTATTGGCTGGAGCCGCTGGTCGAGCTGGAGACGGCGCAGGGCCGCTTCGGCTTCGGCCCTGTGACCGCTGACGATGTGCCGTCGCTGCTCGACGCGATCATCGACGACACCTCGCACAAGCTCTCGCTCGGCCTGACGGAGGAGATCCCGTGGCTGAAGCGGCAGACCCGCCTCACCTTCGCCCGCTGCGGCATCATCGATCCGTTGTCGCTCGAGGACTATCGCGCCCATGGCGGCTACAAGGGACTCACGCGCGCGCTGACCTTGTCGCCGGATGCTGTGATCGCCGAGGTTACGACGTCGGGCCTGCGCGGCCGCGGCGGCGCCGGCTTCCCGACCGGCATCAAGTGGAAGACGGTGTCGCAGACCGCGGCCGACCGCAAATACGTCATCTGCAACGCCGACGAGGGCGACAGCGGCACCTTCGCCGACCGCATGCTGATGGAAGGCGACCCCTTCGTATTGATCGAAGGCATGACCATCTGCGGCATCGCGGTGGGCGCCACCAAGGGCTACATCTACACGCGCTCGGAATATCCGCACGCGATCGCGACCATGGCCAAGGCGATCGACATCGCCAAGAAGGCCGGCCTGCTCGGCGAGAAGATCGCGGGTTCCAACTACAACTTCGACCTGGAGGTCCGCACCGGCGCCGGCGCCTATGTCTGCGGCGAAGAGACCGCGCTGATGGAGAGCCTCGAGGGCAAGCGCGGCATCGTTCGCGCCAAGCCGCCGCTGCCCGCGCATCACGGCCTGTTCGGCAAGCCGACCGTGGTCAACAATCTGCTGTCGTTCGCGGCGATCCCCTTCATCCTCGACGAGGGCGCCAAGGCCTATGCCGATTTCGGCATGGGGCGCTCGCGCGGCACGATGCCGATCCAGATCGCGGGGAACGTCAAGTTCGGCGGTCTGTTCGAGACCGCGTTCGGCATCACGCTCGGTGAGCTCGTCGACGACATCGGCGGCGGCACCTTCACGGGCCGTCCCGTCCGCGCGGTGCAGGTCGGCGGGCCCTTGGGGGCCTACTTCCCGCGCGCGCTGTTCGACACGCCGTTCGACTACGAGGCGTTCGCCGCCAAGGAGGGCCTGATCGGCCATGGCGGCATCGTCGTGTTCGACGAGACGGTCGACATGTCGAAGCAGGCGCGCTTCGCGATGGAGTTCTGCGCCATCGAATCCTGCGGCAAGTGCACGCCCTGCCGCATCGGCTCGACGCGCGGCGCCGAGACCATCGACAAGATCCGCCGCGGCGAGCGCGTCGCCGAGAACATCGCTCTCGTCGAGGACCTCTGCGGCACCATGAAGCTCGGATCGCTGTGTGCACTCGGCGGCTTCACGCCCTACCCTGTGCTCTCGGCGCTCAAACACTTCCGCGAGGATTTCGGTCCTCAGCAACCGCGCCTGCAGGCTGCGGAATAGACATTCGGGAATAAGGACACGGCCATGTCGCTCATCCACGAAACCGATTACGGCACCCCGCTCTCCAAGTCCGAGAAGATGGTGACGCTCACCATCGACGGCCAGAGCATCACCGTTCCCGAGGGCACCTCGATCATGCGCGCGGCCATGGAGGCCGGCACGCAGATCCCGAAGCTGTGCGCGACCGACATGGTCGACGCGTTCGGCTCCTGCCGCCTCTGCCTCGTCGAGGTCGAGGGCCGAGCCGGCACGCCGGCCTCGTGCACCACGCCGGTCGCCGCGGGCCTCGTCGTCCACACCCAGACCGAGCGGCTGAAGAAGCTGCGCAAGGGCGTGATGGAGCTCTACATCTCCGACCACCCGCTCGACTGTCTGACCTGCGCCGCCAATGGCGATTGCGAGCTGCAGGACATGGCCGGCGCGGTCGGCCTGCGCGACGTGCGCTACGGCAACCAGGGTGAGAACCACGTGTTCGCCGATGCCTGCGGCGAGGCCAATCCGGCCTGGCTGCCGAAGGACGAGTCGAACCCCTATTTCACCTACGATCCCTCCAAGTGCATCGTCTGCTCGCGCTGCGTCCGCGCCTGCGAAGAGGTGCAGGGAACGTTTGCGCTGACCATCTCCGGCCGCGGCTTCGACAGCCGGGTGTCGCCGGGCATGAGCGAGAGCTTCCTGGGGTCCGAATGCGTCTCCTGCGGCGCCTGCGTGCAGGCCTGTCCGACCGCGACCCTGACCGAGAAGAGCGTGATCGAGATCGGCCAGCCCGAGCATTCGGCGGTCACCACCTGCGCCTATTGCGGCGTCGGCTGCGCCTTCAAGGCGGAGATGCGCGGCGAGGAAGTCGTGCGCATGGTGCCCTACAAGGACGGCAAGGCCAATCGCGGCCATTCCTGCGTCAAGGGCCGCTTCGCCTATGGCTATGCGACCCACAAGGAGCGCATCCTCAAGCCGATGATCCGAGAGACCATCGATCAGCCCTGGCGCGAGGTCTCCTATGACGAGGCCTTCACCTTCGCCGCGCAGAAGATGCGCGGCATCCAGGCGAAGTATGGCCGCGATTCGATCGGCGGCATCACCTCCTCCCGCTGCACCAACGAAGAAACCTATCTGGTGCAGAAGCTGATCCGCGCCGGCTTCGGCAACAACAATGTCGATACCTGCGCCCGCGTCTGCCATTCGCCGACCGGCTATGGGCTCGCCACCACTTTCGGCACCTCGGCCGGCACCCAGGACTTCGACTCGGTCGAAGACAGCGACGTGATCATGGTGATCGGCGCCAACCCAACCGACGCGCATCCGGTGTTCGGCTCGCGCATGAAGAAGCGGCTGCGCCAGGGCGCCAAGCTGATCGTCGTCGATCCGCGCAAGATCGATCTCGTGAAGTCGGCGCACATCAAGGCGGACTATCATCTGCCGCTGCTGCCCGGCACCAACGTCGCGATCCTGACCGCGCTGGCGCATGTCATCGTGACCGAGGGCCTCGTCAACGAGACCTTCGTGCGCGAGCGCTGCGACTGGAGCGAGTTCCAGGATTGGGCCGAGTTCGTCGCACTCGAGAAGAACAGCCCCGAGGCGGTCGCCCAGTTCACCGGCGTCGATGCGGAAACCATCCGCGGCGCGGCCCGGCTGTATGCCAAGGGCGGCAACGGCGCGATCTATTACGGCCTTGGAGTCACCGAGCACAGCCAGGGCTCGACCACGGTGATCGCGATCGCCAACCTCGCGATGGCGACCGGCAATATCGGCCGCCGCGGCGTCGGCGTGAACCCGCTGCGCGGCCAGAACAACGTCCAGGGCTCCTGCGACATGGGCTCCTTCCCGCACGAGCTGCCGGGCTATCGGCACATCTCGGGCGACGCGGTGCGCGACCAGTTCGAGGCGATGTGGAACGTCAAGCTGAACCCTGAGCCGGGCCTGCGCATCCCCAACATGTTCGACTCCGCGATCGACGGCACCTTCAAGGGCCTCTACGTGCAGGGCGAGGACATCCTGCAGTCCGATCCGAACACCAGCCACGTCGTGCAGGCGCTGTCGTCGATGGAATGCGTCATCGTGCAGGACCTGTTCCTGAACGAGACCGCCAACTACGCCCACGTCTTCCTGCCCGGCTCGACCTTCCTGGAGAAGGACGGCACCTTCACCAATGCCGAGCGCCGCATCCAGCGCGTCCGCAGGGTGATGAGCCCGCGCAACGGCCTCGCCGACTGGGAGGTCACGATCGGGCTGGCCAAGGCGATGGGCTTCGAGATGACGTACAAACACCCCTCCGAGATCATGGATGAGATCGCGGCGCTGACGCCGACCTTCACCGGCGTCTCCTACCAGAAGCTCGAGGAGATGGGCTCGGTGCAGTGGCCCTGCAACGAGAAGTTCCCCGAGGGCTCGCCGATCATGCATGTCGACGGCTTCGTCCGCGGCAAGGGCAAGTTCGTGGTCACCGAATACGTCGCGACCGACGAGCGCACCGGCCCGCGCTTCCCGCTCCTGCTCACCACCGGCCGCATCCTGTCGCAGTACAATGTCGGCGCTCAGACGCGGCGCACCGACAACGTGGTGTGGCATGGCGAGGACGTGCTGGAGATCCATCCGCACGATGCCGAGCAGCGCGGCATCCGCGACGGCGATTGGGTGCGGCTGACCAGCCGCGCCGGCGAGACCACCCTGCATGCGTTGATCTCCGAGCGCGTGGCACCGGGCGTGGTCTACACCACGTTCCACCATCCGCTGACTCAGGCCAACGTCATCACCACGGACTACTCGGACTGGGCGACCAACTGCCCCGAGTACAAGGTCACGGCCGTGCAGGTGTCGCAGTCCAACGGCCCGTCGGACTGGCAGAAGGCCTATGACGAGCAGGCCCGCAACTCGCGCCGCATCGCTCCGATCGTGGAGGCGGCGGAGTAGCATGACCGATGCAGTGCGCATCGCGGATCGTCTGGTCTGGCGCGACGGTGCCCTCACCGAGGGCCACCGCCGCGTGCCGGAGGAGACCGCGGTCGCGCTGACCTATAATGGCGGCACCCAGGCCGTCATGATGGCGACGCCGCAGGACCTCCGCGACTTCGCAATTGGCTTCAGCCTCAACGAAGGTCTCGTCGCGAGCCGCGACGAGATCGTCTCGCTCGACATCGTCGAGCTCAATGATGGCGTCGAGCTCAGGATGTGGTTGCCTGACGCTCTCGCCGAACGCCTGGCCGAGCGCCGCCGCAACATCGCCGGCCCCACCGGCTGCGGCCTGTGCGGCATCGACTCCCTCGCCGAAGCCGTGCGGCCGGCGGCGCATGTTCCTCAGGGCCGGCGCTTCACGCCGCGCGACATCATGACGGCGCTGGCCGCGATCGAGCCGCTGCAGAAGCTCAATCACGAAACCCGCGCCGTGCACGCTGCCGCGTTCTGGACTCCCGCGCGCGGCATCGTCGCGTTGCGCGAGGATGTCGGCCGCCATAACGCGCTCGACAAGCTAGCCGGCCACCTCGCGCAGACGCACAGCGCGGCGAGCGAAGGCCTCGTGATCATGACCAGCCGCGTCTCTGTCGAACTGGTGCAGAAGGGCGCCGCAATGGGCGCGCCCGTGCTGGTCGCGGTCTCAGCGCCGACCGCGCTGGCCATCCGCATGGCCGAGGCCGCCGGCATCACCCTCATTGCCGTCGCGCGCAACGACGGCTTCGAAATCTTTACCCACCCCGACCGCATCGTGGCGAGCGCCGAGGCGCGCGCGCAATCACCTCAGACGGACAAGCCCTATGTCGCATAGCAGCACCCACGACCGCCTCGTCTACATGGCGAACCAGATCGGCAAATTCTTCCAGAGCCAGGGCCGCGACAAGGAGGTCGCCGGCGTCGCCGAGCACATCAAGAAGTTCTGGGACCCGCGCATGCTGAAGACCATTTACGCCCACCACGACGCCGGCGGCGAAGGCCTGGATCCGGCCGTGAAGGACGCGATCGGCAAGCTGAAGGACGCCGCGGTCGCGAAGGAGAAGGCGTAAGGCGCCTCTACGCCGTCAATCGAACAGGCTGGATCGGATCCGGCGCGCGTGATGCAAAACGCCTCGGATCTCGACCGCTTCAATAGATACCGTGTAGTAGACGACGTGTGCTTGGAAACGGAACCGTCGCAGTCCCGCTCGAAATTCGTCGGCTGATTGGTCGATTGCAGGGAAGTCCGAGAGCAGCTCGAAAGTTCTGATCAGTCCGGACGCGTAGGCGTCCGCCTGATAAGAACCGAAATGCGTCTCTGTGTAGGCGTAGATCTGTGCGAGCTGGTCGCGCGCGCACGAATGGTCAGGCGATAGCTACCCACGGCGCGCCGCAGCGCGCTGCCGGGCGGCCACGATAATATCTTCGGCAGTCTCGTCGGTGAACCTCTCGCAATCGGGATGCGCGAAGAACTCTCGGTAGCGAGCGATCTGCTCCTCGCGGCTCAAGCCATTCCACTCCGCGAGTTCCGCATCACTGGGCGGCAACGCAGAAGGCACGACACCGATCTTGGTTTGCGACATGGGGTTGTTCCCGGAAAACGGCCCGAAGGGGCTGCCTACTCAAACATAGCAACTTTCGGCTCATTTTGCGAGGTCAGCTCCCTCTCCTCGTTCTTACGGGGAGAGGAGCTGACCATGTTGTGACGGCGTTTGATCTCAGGCTTCCTCCTCATGCTCGGCCTGCGATAGCTCCGCGAGGGCGAGGTCGCCGGAGTCGGCCATGCGGGCCTTGGCGATGGTTCGGACATGCGCGGCGAGGGCCGGCATGCGGGCGATCAAGGCGTGGAAGTCCTGGGCGTCGAGCACCAGCAGCCGTGTCTTTCGGGTCGCCGTCACGGTGCCGGAGCGCTTGGTTCGGTGGAGGAGCGCGATCTCGCCGAAGAAGGTGCCGTCGGCGAGCTTGACGCATTGTGTCGGCAGCGCGATCTCGACCTCGCCCGCGGTGATGAAATACATCGATGACGCCGCATCGCCGCGCCGCACCAGCACCTCGCCGGACTCGATCGTGCGCGCGCGCAACAGGCGCATGATGTCGGCGATCTCCGAGGCGTTGAGATGCGAGAACAGCGGCACCTTGGCGAGCATGCCCCAGGTGACGACGAAGTCGCGCCGCTTGATCTCCTCGGCAAAGGCGGTGGAGATGATGGCGACCGGCAGCGCGATCATCGCGAAGCCCCAGATGATCGCGACCACCGTGATGATGCGGCCGAGCGGCGTCACCGGCACGACGTCGCCATAGCCGACGGTGCCGAGCGTCACGATCGCCCACCACATCGCATGCGGGATGGTGCCGAACTTGTCCGGCTGCACGTCGCGCTCGACGGCGTAGAGCAGCGAGGCGAACAGCAGCACCGCGCCGGCCAGGATCACGAGGCAGCCGACCAGCGTGCGCCGCTCGGCCTGCACGGCCGACAACAGCGAGCGCAGCGCCGGCGAATAGCGCACCAGCTTGAGGAACGGCAGCACGATGCTCACCGCTTCCAGGCTGCGGTCGCCGAGCAGGAGCGCGATTCCTGCCGGCACGAAGGACAGCAGATCGATGATCCCGAGCGCCGAGAAGGCGTAGGCGAGCCGGTCCTGCCACGGCGACTGCCGCCGCGGCATGTGCCCGGCGACGCTCCAGAGCCGCGCGACATATTCGGCGGCGAACACGACCAGCGCGGTGATCTTGATCAGCCGCAGCGGCCAGCCGAAGCTGGCGGCGATGTCCGGGTCCGACGCCAGCACCACGGCCAGCACGTCGAGCGTGATGACCAGCACGATCAGCTGGATCAGGCGCGAGCCGTGCGTGCTCGGCAGATGGTCGTGCTCGAGCAGCTCGTAGAGCCGGTCCCGCAAATCGGGATCGCGCATGCGATCGGGATCGCGAACGCCCTCGCCCGGCCCGAGCGGCGGCACGATCAGCCAGCCTTGCTGATCGCGCTCTCGATCGCGGCCAGCGCAGCCTCAGCCTTGCTGCCATCGGGGCCGCCGGCCTGAGCCATGTCGGGACGGCCACCGCCGCCCTTGCCGCCCAGCGCCTCGGACGCCGCACGCACCAGCTCGACCGCGTTGAAGCGCGAGGTGAGATCGGCGGTCACGCCGACCACGACGCCGGCCTTGCCGTCCTCGCTGCGGCCGACAATGGCAACGACACCCGAGCCGAGCTGCTTCTTGGCCTCGTCGACCAGCGACTTGAGATCCTTCACCTCGACGCCATCGACCGCACGGGCCATCAGCTTGATGCCGGCGACCTCGCGGATGCCGGAGGCAGCTCCGCCCGCCGCCGCGCCGCCGCCCATCGCGAGCTTCTTGCGCGCATCCGACAGCTCGCGCTCGAGCTTCTTGCGCTCTTCCATCAGCGCGGTGATGCGCGCCGGCACCTCGTCGACCGTCGTGCGCAGCTCGGCCGCGGCCGCCTTGGCGAGCGCGAGATTGTGGTTGGCATGGGCGCGGGCGCCGCGCGCGGTCAGCGCCTCGATGCGGCGGACGCCGGAGGCCACCGCGCTTTCGGAGGTCACCGCGATCAGGCCGATGTCGCCGGTGCGCTTGACATGCGTGCCGCCGCACAGCTCGACCGACCAGCCCATCGCGTTGGCGCCGTGGTCGCGCGCGGCATGGCCCATCGAGACGACGCGGACCTCGTCGCCATATTTCTCGCCGAACAGCGCGCGAGCGCCGGCCTCGCGGGCATCGTCGAGCCCCATCAGCCGGGTCGTGACCTCGGCATTCTCCAGCACGACGTCGTTGGCGATGTCCTCGACGCGGGCGAGCTCCTCCGCCGTGATCGGCTTCGGATGGACGAAGTCGAAGCGCAGCCGGTCGGGCGAGACCAGCGAACCACGCTGGGCGATGTGGTCGCCGAGCACCTGGCGCAGCGCCTCGTGCAGGATGTGGGTGGCCGAATGATTGGCGCGGATCGCGGAGCGGCGCGAATGATCGACGTCGAGTTGCAGCGCGGTGCCGGGCTTGAGCGTGCCCTGCTCCACGGTGCCGATATGCGCGAACAAATCGCCGGCCTTCTTCTGGGTGTCGGTGATGCGGACGCGGACGCCCTCGCCGGTCAGCACGCCGGTGTCGCCGACCTGGCCGCCCGACTCGCCGTAGAACGGCGTCTGGTTCAACACGATCGCGCCGCTCTCGCCGGCCTGGAGGCTGTCGACCTCGGCGCCGTCCTTGACCAGCGCCGTCACCGCGCCCTCAGCGGTCTCGGTCTCGTAGCCGAGGAACTCGGTGGCGCCGAGCTTCTCGCGCAGCGGGAACCAGACGGTCTCGGTCGCCGCCTCGCCGGAGCCGGCCCAGGCTGCGCGGGCCTTCGCCTTCTGCCGCTCCATCGCGTCGGTGAAGGAGGCTTGGTCGACGCTAATGCCGCGCGACTTCAGCGCGTCCTGCGTCAGGTCGAGCGGGAAGCCGTAGGTGTCGTACAGGGTGAAGGCGACGTCGCCGTCGAACATGTCGCCCTTGGAGAGCGAGGCCGACTTCTCGTCGAGGATGGCAAGCCCGCGCTCCAGCGTCTTGCGGAAGCGGGTCTCTTCCAGCCGCAGGGTCTCCTTGATCAGCCCCTCGGCGCGGATCAGCTCCGGATAGGCCTGGCCCATCTCGCGGGTCAGTGCGCCCACGAGCTTGTGCATCAGCGGCTCGCGCGCGCCGAGCAGCTGGGCGTGGCGCATCGCGCGGCGCATGATCCGGCGCAGCACATAGCCGCGGCCCTCGTTGGACGGCAGCACGCCGTCGGAGATCAGGAACGACGAGGCGCGCAGGTGGTCGGCGATGACGCGCAGCGACGCCTTCTGCGGGCCCTGCGGGTCGGCATTGGTGAGGTCCGCAATCGCCCGGATCAGCGCGACGAACAGGTCGATGTCGTAATTGTCGTGCTTGCCCTGCAGCACCGCGGCGACGCGCTCCAGGCCCGCGCCGGTGTCGATCGACGGCTTCGGCAAGGGATTGCGGACGCCGCCCTCGAGCTGCTCGTACTGCATGAACACCAGGTTCCAGATCTCGATGAAGCGGTCGCCGTCCGCCTCCGGCGAGCCGGGCGGGCCGCCCCAGATCTTGTCGCCATGGTCGTAGAAGATCTCCGAGCACGGGCCGCACGGACCGGTGTCGCCCATCTGCCAGAAATTGTCCGAGCCGGCGATGCGGATGATGCGCGACTCAGGGAGCCCCGCGATCTTCTTCCAGAGCCCGAACGCCTCGTCGTCGTCGATATAGACGGTCGCGGTCAGCTTGTCCTTGGGGAGGCCGAACTCCTTGGTGACCAGCTTCCAGGCGAGCTCGATGGCGTTCTCCTTGAAGTAGTCGCCGAAGGAGAAGTTGCCGAGCATCTCGAAGAAGGTGTGGTGCCGGGCGGTGTAGCCGACATTGTCGAGGTCGTTGTGCTTGCCGCCCGCGCGGACGCATTTCTGCGACGTGGTGGCGCGGTTGTAGGGCCGCTTCTCGACGCCGGTGAAGACGTTCTTGAACTGCACCATGCCGGCGTTCGTGAACATCAAGGTCGGGTCGTTGCGCGGCACGAGCGGCGAGGACGGCACGATCTCGTGGCCGTTCGCAGCGAAGAAATTGAGGAAGGTCGACCTGATCTCGTTGACGCCGCTCATAGCAATCCAATCGAAGAAGTCCGGGAATTCGGCGGCATTGCTTTTAGACAAGCGGCCTTCACGTGTCCAGAAACTGTGCAGAAACATCATGGGGTTGCTGCACGGCTCCTAAAGCTGGTTGAAAGCCATGGTGACGCGTTGACAGCTCGGGTGAGCTGGTGTTTTGTCGCCGCACTGACGACAGTCGCGTCGGGAGAGACTGGTCTTCTGAGGTTCTGGTTGAACTTCAAGGGCCGGCGCCGAAGGAGCAACCGCCCCGGAAACTCTCAGGCAAAAGGACCCTCGCGACTTCAACTGCATCTGGAAAGAGACGCTGGCCGGGCCTGGTCCCGGGAAGCGTCCGCCGACGGGATAATACTCTCAGGCACAGCGACAGATGGGGCTTCGGTGTTTTTCGGGACTGGTCCCGAGGAACCGCGCGAGGACCCCTGATGGCTGAACCGGCTGCTGCAACCTCTTCTTCCCCTTTAAAGCGAACGCCGCTGTATGCGCTGCATGTCAGCCTCGGCGGCAAGATGGTGCCGTTCGCGGGCTATGAGATGCCCGTGCAATACGCGCCCGGCGTGCTCAAGGAGCACCTCCATACCCGCAGCCGCGCGGGCCTGTTCGACGTCTCCCACATGGGCCAGGTCGCGCTGCTGCCGAAATCGGGCAAGGTGGCTGACGCCGCCGCCGCGCTGGAGCGGCTGGTGCCGCAGGACATCATCGGCATTCCGGCTGGCCGGCAGCGCTACGCCCAGTTCACCAATGCCGAAGGCGGCATTCTCGACGACCTGATGGTGGCGAATTTCGGCGAGCATCTGGTGCTGGTCGTCAATGCCGCCTGTAAGGAGGCGGACATCGCGCTGCTGCGCGACGGCTTGTCCGACGTCTGCGAGGTGCAGCCGCTGACAGATCGGGCGCTGCTGGCGCTGCAGGGGCCGAAGGCGGCGAGCGTGCTGGCAAAATTCTGTGCAGAGGCCGAGACCATGCGGTTCATGGATTCGGGACCGCGCATGGTCGACGGGCTCGCCTGCTACGTCTCGCGCTCGGGCTATACCGGAGAGGACGGCTACGAGATCTCGGTGCCGGCCGACAAGGCGGAGCAGTTGGCGGAAGCGCTGTTGTCCGACAAGGACGTGCTGCCGATCGGACTCGGCGCCCGCGACAGCCTGCGGCTCGAAGCCGGCCTCTGCCTGTACGGCCATGACATCGACACCGGCACCACGCCGGTCGAGGCGGCGCTGGAATGGTCGGTGCAGAAGGTCCGGCGATCAGGCGGCGCCCGCGCCGGCGGCTTTCCGGGCGCGGCGAAGATCCTGGCGCAGTTCGACGGTGGCGCGGCCCGACGCCGCGTGGGCTTGCGGCCCGAGGGCCGCGCGCCGGTGCGCGAGGGGGCGGTGCTGTTCGCTACTGCTAACGGCAGCGAGCCGATCGGTAAGGTGACCTCCGGCGGCTTCGGGCCGACGCTGAATGCGCCGGTCGCGATGGGCTACGTGCCGTCCGCCCTCGCCGCGCTCGACACCCAGCTATTCGCCGATGTGCGCGGCCAGCGGCTTCCGCTGCGCGTCGCCGCCACGCCTTTTGTCCCCAACACCTACAAACGTTGACCCCTTAAGCGCTGAAGGACGTCCATGACCACGCTCTACACCTCCGACCATGAATGGCTCAGCATCGAGGGCGATGTCGCCACCATCGGCATCACCGACTACGCCCAGGCGCAGCTCGGCGACGTCGTGTTCGTCGAGCTGCCGCAGGTCGGCCGCGCGCTGAAGAAGACCGAAGCCGCCGCCGTCGTCGAATCGGTCAAGGCCGCCTCCGACGTCTACGCGCCGATCACCGGCGAGGTGGTCGAGGTCAACCAGGCCATCGTCGACGAGCCGGCGCTGGTGAACACCGATGCCGACGGCAAGGCCTGGTTCTTCAAGCTGAGAATCGCCGACAAAAGCGAGCTCGGTGGCCTGATGGATGAGGCCGCCTACAAGGCGCACACGGCGTGAGAGCCGCGGCGCGGCGGCATAGACCAGAGTCATCGCTCGGCTCGACCGGGCGCTCCAGTCCGCCGCGCCCCTCCGCCTGATCTCGACCGCAACGAATACTGGATGCCCTGCCTCCGCGGGGCGTGACGAGGCCCAGAGGATTTGCTCATGACCACGCCGCTCAAGCCGCTCGACGATGCCGCCACCAGCTTCGCCCGCCGCCATATCGGTCCGTCTCCCCGCGATGTCGCGGCGATGCTGGAGACCGTGGGGGCAAAAAGCGTCGCGGAGCTGATGGCGCAGACCCTGCCCGGCTCGATCAGGCAGGCCACCCCGCTCACGCTCGAGCCGGCCATGAGCGAGGTCGAGGCGATCGGCCACATGCGCGCGCTGGCGGCGCAGAACCGGGTCTTCACCTCGCTGATCGGCCAGGGCTATTCCGGCACGGTCATGCCGGCGGTGATCCAGCGCAACATCCTGGAGAACCCGGCCTGGTACACGGCCTATACGCCGTACCAGCCCGAGATCAGCCAGGGCCGGCTGGAGGCGCTGTTCAACTTCCAGACCATGATCTGCGACCTCACCGGGCTCGACGTCGCCAACGCCTCGCTGCTCGACGAGGGCACCGCGGCGGCGGAAGCGATGGCGCTGGCCGAGCGTTCGGCGCGAGCGAAGACCAAGGCGTTCTTCGTCGATCACAACGTGCATCCGCAGACCTTGGCGGTGCTGCGCACCCGCGCCGAGCCGCTGGGCTGGCAGCTGATCGTCGGCGATCCCGCCAATGATCTCGATGGCGCCGAGGTGTTCGGCGGGCTGCTGCAATATCCCGACACGACCGGCGCGTTGCGCGATCCGCGCGGTGCCATCGCCAAGCTGCACGACAAGGGCGCGCTGGCGATCCTTGCCGCCGATCTCCTGGCGCTGACCGTGATCGCCTCGCCGGGCGAGCTCGGCGCCGACATCGCGATCGGCTCGGCGCAGCGCTTCGGCGTGCCGATGGGCTATGGCGGACCGCACGCCGCCTATATGGCGGTGCGCGATGCGCTGAAGCGCTCGCTGCCCGGCCGCATCGTCGGCCTCTCCGTCGACTCGCGCGGCGCCCCCGCCTATCGCCTGGCGCTGCAGACCCGCGAGCAGCACATCCGCCGCGAGAAAGCGACCTCGAACATCTGCACCGCGCAGGTGCTGCTGGCGGTGATCGCGGCAATGTACGCGGTCTATCATGGTCCGGAGGGGCTGAAGGCGATTGCGCGCACGGTGCATCGCCGGGCTGCGGTGCTGGCGGCCGGCCTGCGCGAGCTGGGCTTTGCGCCCACCAGCGACGCCTTCTTCGATACGGTCAGCGTCGAGGCCGGCGCCAAAGCCACTGCGATCATCGCGCAGGCGGAAGGCGAGCGGGTCAATCTCGGCCGCAACGGCAGCCGGTTGCGTATCGCGCTCGACGAGACCACGACGGCCGATGTCGTCGAAGCCGTCTGGCGCGCATTCGGCGGCGAGCTGTCCTACGCTGACATCGAGGCGGAAGCGCGCGACGCTGTCCCGGTCGAGTTGAAGCGGCAGCGGCCGTACCTCACCCATCCGGTGTTCCACGCGCATCGCTCGGAGACCGAGATGCTGCGCTATCTGCGCAAGCTCGCCGACCGCGACCTCGCGCTCGACCGCGCGATGATTCCGCTCGGCTCCTGCACGATGAAGCTGAACGCCACGACCGAGATGATCCCGCTGACCTGGCCGGAATTCGCCAGCCTGCATCCGTTCGTGCCGCACGCGCAGGCGGCCGGCTATCACGCGATGTTCGCCGATCTCCAGGACTGGCTGTGCCGGATCTCCGGCTATGACGCGGTGTCGCTGCAGCCGAACTCCGGCGCGCAGGGCGAATATGCCGGCCTCTTGGCGATCCGCGGCTATCACGCCGCGCGCGGCGACAGCCATCGCACGATCTGCCTGATCCCCTCCTCCGCCCACGGCACCAACCCGGCCTCCGCGCACATGGTCGCCATGGAGGTCGTGGTGGTCGGCTGCGACACGAACGGCAATGTCGACCTCGCCGACCTCAAGGCCAAGGCGGAGACGCATAGCGCAAAGCTCGCGGCGATCATGATCACGTATCCCTCGACGCATGGCGTGTTCGAGGAGCACATTCGCGACATCTGCGATATCGTCCATGCGCATGGCGGACAGGTCTATCTCGATGGCGCCAACCTGAACGCGCAGGTCGGCCTCGCCCGCCCCGGCGACTACGGCGCCGATGTCAGCCATTTCAATTTGCACAAGACGTTCTGCATCCCGCATGGCGGCGGCGGCCCTGGCATGGGGCCGATCGGCGTCAAGGCGCATCTCGCGCCGTTCCTGCCGGGGCATCCCGCCACGGACGCCGCCAGCGCGCATCCGGTCGGACCGGTTTCGGCAGCGCCCTATGGCTCGGCCTCGATCCTGACGATCTCCTACATCTACATGCTGCTGATGGGCGGCGAGGGCCTGACCCGCGCCACGGAGATCGCCATCCTCAACGCCAACTACGTCGCGGCGCGGCTCGATGCGCATTTCCCGGTGCTCTATCGCAACGAACGCGGCCGCGTCGCGCATGAGTGCATCATCGATCCCAGACCGCTGAAGCAGACCAGCGGCGTCACCGTCGACGACATTGCCAAGCGGCTGATCGACTACGGCTTCCATGCGCCGACGATGAGCTTCCCGGTCGCCGGCACCTTGATGATCGAGCCGACCGAGTCGGAATCCAAGGCCGAGCTCGACCGCTTCTGCGACGCCATGATTGCGATCCGCAAGGAGATCGCCGAGGTCGAGCAGGGCCGCTTCACAATCGAGGCCTCGCCGCTGCGACATGCGCCGCACACGGTGCACGACATCGCCGATGACGACTGGACCCGCGCCTATCGCCGCAGCGAAGGCTGCTTCCCCGCGGGCACCTCGCGCACCGACAAATATTGGTGCCCCGTCGGCCGCGTCGACAACGTCTATGGCGACCGCAATCTGGTATGCTCCTGCCCGCCGGTCGACGATTACGCGCAGGCGGCGGAGTAGGCCGCCTCGGGCGCACCCCAATCAACCGGGCGCCACGGCTCGCGGCAGTCAACGCCGTCAGGTCCGTCAAGCTCCGGAGCGATCAGCGCCGCATGCCAACGCCAGAGATTGGCGTTCGTCAATTCGGTGCCGCCCACCAGCGCCGGATCGGGTTGTGGCTGCTGTAATCCTGCTCGCCCGCCAGGATGGCCTTGCCGAGCGATGTCAGCGACAGCGTGCTCGACTGGTAGCGCGCGAAGCGGTCGCGGCTGTCATGCATGTCGACCGAAAACGGCCATTCGGCGAGGCCCGAGATGGCCGGCGTCGGGGCAAGCGCCAGGCGGTCGAGCAACATGCCTCCCTCCCAATAGTCGTAGACGCGCCGTTGGAAGCGCTCCCGGTGATGCGGCAGCAGGTCGAAGGGGCGCCGGTAGCCCGCCGACAGCAATTCGAGCATTCTCAGCTCGGACGCGCCGAGACCCGTCGCAGCACCGGGAAGCTCGTCGAGCATCTCCTGCACCGCGCGCCGAAGCTGCGGCAGGATGCTGAGATCCTGCTTCAACAGATCGAACCAGGCTTGCGGCGTCGGCGCCCGAAACGCCTGCCAGGCCAGATGCCCAAGATCGAGATGGTCTCTCGTAAGCACGACACCTTCAATGGTCCGGCCGGCCGATCGTCCCGATGAAGCCTCGAAGACCGGCGCCTCGAGATGCCGCAGGACGATCTTCGACGCGATCTCCCCATGAAGGCGCAGATAATCCAACAGCCAGATCAGGACCAACTGATCGTTCGGCCGCGTCGCGATCCAGAGCTCGACGCTGTCGCAACGGTCGACAAGCTCGAGAAGACCGTGCCCCCGTCCGCCCACCGCCATGAAGTCACGACGCGAGGCAAAATCCAACCAATGACCCCTCTTCCGTCGCGCGGCACGCTCCTGGAGATGGGCCGCGAGCTCGGCATCGGCTGGCAGTGGTCCCCACACGAACCGATGGAGGATTGGCACCACCAGGTCGGCGAAACCGCCTCTCCGAAGCGCGCCGGCGCTGGGATCATCGGCCGTTACAATCAAGCGCGTCATGCGGTCGGCTCCGGCACGGCCTGATGGTCCAACACCTTCGCGATCGGATATCGACGCCAAGAGCTGGCGTCGGAAGGCCCGGTCCAGCAGCGCGGATGCGGTCCGCACGCGCGCTGTCAGTTGTTCGGATGGGAGACCGTGTCCGGTGTCCGGAAAAACACGCTCAATCCATCTGGAGACTGCCGCGGCCCAACAGGCTCAGGCTCAGGAGGCGCAGGCTGATCGGCGCAGATAGGGGACGCGTAGATCTAAGATGCACAGATTGACCAGAGCATCAGCAACTGCATGCGGGCTCCGGGCCGCCGACCTCCGACGTCCCGGGCACCCGCAGCGTTCCTAACCCTACTCCTCCGCCGGCTCCTCGCTGTCGCCGTCGTCGCGCTCGGCGTTGCCGGCCAGGATCTGCTCGGCGATGAGGCCGGAGTTCTGGCGGATCGCAGCCTCGATCTTGGCGGTCATGTCGGGGTTGGCCTTGAGGAACGTCTTCGAGTTCTCGCGTCCCTGCCCTAGCCGCTGGCTGTCATAGGAGAACCAGGCGCCGGACTTCTCGACGATGCCGGCCTTGACGCCGAGATCGAGGATCTCGCCCATCTTGGACACGCCCTCGCCATACATGATGTCGAACTCGACCTGCTTGAACGGGGGCGCCAGCTTGTTCTTGACGACCTTCACGCGGGTGGAGTTGCCGATCACCTCGTCGCGCTCCTTGATCGCGCCGATGCGGCGGATGTCGAGGCGGACCGAGGCGTAGAACTTCAGCGCGTTGCCGCCGGTGGTGGTCTCCGGCGAGCCGTACATCACACCGATCTTCATGCGGATCTGGTTGATGAAGATGACCATCGTGTTGGACTTGTTGATCGAGGCGGTCAGCTTGCGCAGCGCCTGGCTCATCAATCGCGCTTGCAGACCGGGCAGCGACTCGCCCATCTCGCCCTCGAGCTCGGCCTTCGGCACCAGCGCCGCCACCGAGTCCACCACCATCACGTCGACCGCCCCGGAGCGCACCAGCGTGTCGCAGATCTCCAGCGCCTGCTCGCCCGTGTCCGGCTGCGAGATCAGCAGCTCGTCGATGTTGACGCCCAGCTTGCGCGCATAGACCGGATCGAGCGCGTGCTCAGCGTCGATGAAGGCGCAGATGCCGCCCTTCTTCTGCGCCTCGGCCACGGTGTGCAGCGCCAAGGTGGTCTTGCCCGAGGATTCCGGCCCATAGATCTCGACGATGCGCCCCTTCGGCAGGCCGCCGATGCCGAGCGCAATGTCGAGCCCGAGCGAGCCGGTCGACACCGTCTCGACATCCATCGAGCGATCGTTCTTGCCCAGCTTCATCACCGAGCCCTTGCCGAACTGGCGCTCGATCTGGGACAGCGCAGCGGAGAGCGCCTTACTCTTATCCATGGAAGAACCTTCGACGATACGCAGGGCGGTGGCGGACATTGGCGCTCCTTATGGCGGGGATTCGCGGGATGGACAAACGGTTAACGAGGTCGGCCAGCAATCTTGAGGTGAATGTACTCCATCTGTTCTTTGTTCGCAATATGTTCTTTCGACTATCCGCACCCATTCACAGCTTCGGCAACGTGCCAACGCAGCCGCCTCGACGAGCATCGGCCAGAGCGCCGCGACGACATCAGCACAGTTCCAGCGTCTCACGCCGCGAACGCGGCAGGCCAGGATGCAACTAAAAATTGCGGGATGCGCGACGCGCTTGCGCCGGCTCTCGGGTTCTGCTTCCTCGGGAGAGATCCGATCCACCCCGCACCACTTCGATCCTCATGACCGCCTCCACCGACACCATCACGCTGTGGCGCCCTGTCGGCCCGAAGGAGCTCGCTTTGATCGAGGCCTCCGGCATGCGCGCATTTCCGCCGCGGCTGCCCGAACAACCGATCTTCTATCCCGTGCTGACCGAGGACTACGCGGTGAAGATCGCGCGCGACTGGAACGTTCCGGCGAGCGGCAGCGGCCATGTGCTGCGGTTCGAGGTGTTGCGCGACTTCATCGATCGCTATCAGGTGCAAGAGGCCGGCGGGCGCGACCATCTTGAGTACTGGATTCCGAGCGAGCATCTCGCTGAGTTCAACGCCGCCATCGTCGGGCTGATCGTCTGCGTCAAAAGTTTTCCTTGAAACAACCGGACTTCCGCTGACGTGCGAACACCGCACGTCCGTGGTTCTCCTGAGAAGAACGAAGTTCCAGCATCTCTTCTGCTTTTGTTCGGCTCATCCTCTAAGCAGCCGCTCGCTTTTCATGCAACCAATGAGCAGACGACGATGGAAGACTTGCGAGTTCCACCGACGATCGTCGCGCAACTTTGCGACCAGGCGAGCGACAACGCGAGACATCGTAGGCACCTCTTACGGCGAGACATGCGACACGTGTCACAGCAAGTTCCACTCAGCGGATCTTCGGGATCAATTCTGCCGGGGGATCACGCATAGCATGATGATCAGCAGGTGAAGCCGGCCGCTGACGCACCTCTTCGTGGTCGATGCTCCCGCCCCTCGCACGCCGCACACAACCGCAAGACGAGCAAATCTCGTTCGGTAAAATTGTCAAGCCGCCGGCTGCGTGACGCGCCTCACGCACCCCGAAGCGCAAAGCCCCCGGCAAACCACGGCCATTGTCATAAACTTTTGGTTGTGATACGAAAATCGGATCTTGGAGCGTGACAACGGATTTTTCAGCCCCGAATTTGTTTGTTCGTTTCCGATGATGATTGGCGCATGTCAACCGGCTCATTTGGCGAGTGATGTGCAGCCATGTGACATGCCATCTGCAGACGATTGCCGAGACAATGCTGCAGGCTCCGTCACTGTAGGCGCACGGCCCTGAAACCATCCGCGTCGAAAGAAAGCCCCGGACCCCATGTCCGGGGCTTTTGACGTTCGAGGTCGCAGCTCCGCATCCATCTCGATTTGTCATCGCGCGGAGCCGGAACGGATCGCCCTCGTTGCGCATCATCATGGCCGATGACACGCGATGATCTCAACTGCCGCTCGTGCAACGCCGGCCTGCAGCCTCGAGCTTCACTCCCGACGCGGTGTTGCCGGTGACAAGCGATGCCCGGCCTGCCACGTCGTACTGGAAACGGTGGACGGCGCGACGGAGGTCGCGTACCGCCTCGCGGTCGTCCCGGAGCGGATTTTCGATCCGCGCTGACCGCATGGAGGGCGGCCCATTCGGGTCGCAACGCGCCCGCGTAAAACCCGATCTGACCTGTTATTTGCAACCCTTGATTTGACGCAAGGCGCGCGTGCAAGTTGCCGGCTATTATACCAATGTCATTGCCGAACTGCCCTCGCCGGGAAGCTACGACGTTGACGGAGCCTCGGACCGCGGCGGTCCGAGGCTCGCTTACTCGCGGAGACATGACCGGACACGAAGTTCGCCTCGGCTTCGGCGCATCCGTGGTGCCAAGGCGGCATACTCTCGCGCACCCGCAACAACTAACAGCCGCCGCATCCGTCGACCGTATTTTACCGGAATTGATCCAGGGGGGTTTTCCGCTTCCATTTACGCCGCGTTCATCAAACCCAGCGGCCTGGGGCGGCCAGGGCTCACCGGTTTTGGCAATGCCGCTCTATTTCTTTCGTATCCGTAACGGCCACTTCTCAGGCGCGTCCGAGTATGGGACCGAGTGTGCCGATCGCAACGCCGCCTGGAAAGAGATGACCACTGTCTGCGCCGACATGGCCAGCAGCATCTCGCGCAAGCTCGCGGAGAACTCCGAGTGGCAGATGGAGCTGCTCGACGAGACGCGGCAGCCGGTGTTTCGCATCCGCATCGTGGCCGAGTCGCTGGATCAGGCCTGAGCCTGCTCTGCGCGGCAATCTCCATCAGGGGTCGAAAACGATCCCAAAACTACAACCCTAGATCGCAAAAGACAGGCCATTGCCTGTCATTTCGGCAGGCACTCTTGATCTAGATCAAGTAGGCAGGGTCCCTGCTGGCCGACACTTAAATTTGTATGGGTAATCTGATCTTCAAATGTCCGCGAACCGGAATGAACGTGCAGCATTGGCTGGAAGAGCCGAAGCCGGGCGATCCTGCATGCGCGTATGAAACCGTGGTCTGCAAGGCCTGCACGCGGCTTCACTTCATCAACCGCGACACCCGAAAGCTGCTTGGCGAGCGGGAATAAGCGGCTCGTGGCGGCTCAATCCGCGCTCGGCAATCGCCGCATCGTGAATTCGATTGCCCCGTCCGGGAGTTCGCGCCAGCTTTCCACGGCGCTCATATAGCCGGCCTTGGGATAGCGCGTCAGGTAGTCGCGCGCCTTGGCTCGCGCGGCCTCACGCGGCAGGGTGAAGGTGTCGCGCACGTAACCGTCCGGCTTCCGGCGCCGGGCCGCCAACCGGCTGGCAATGTCCCGCGGGCGCAACCCCATCGACGAACTCCAACACGTTGCACCCCGTCAATATAGACGAGGCTGCACGGAATCCGAGTCCGATCGTCATCGTTCCCGCTCTGCGAGCGGGGCGCCGCCTCCCCGGGCCAAGCGTCAGTTGGTGCTGGCGCCGGTCTTCGGCTTTTTCGCCGCAGTCGTCTTCACCGGAGGCGTGGTTTTCGGCGGCTCGGCGGTGCGCACATTGCCCCAGGGATCGGAAGCTGTCTTGGCGTCCGGGATCTTGCGCATGGTGTCCCTGTAGGCCCTGTCCCGCGCAGCCTCGGCCTCTTTCTCCTCCGGGGTCTTGGAAGGACCGTCGGCGAGAAGGTTGATGTTCGGCATCTGCGCCATTGCCGGCACGGCCCAGCACGTCAGCACGGCGACCGTCATCGTCACGATCAGCTTCTTCATTTGGTTACTCCCCGGTATTGGCCGCCTTATACCATTGCGCCGCCCTGCGCCAAGTCTCAGGCGCGTGTTGTCCCAGCGGTCCAGGGACCTCCCTGCCCCCGGGGAACGACGAGCCCGAGCCGTCACTGCAGCGGCGGCCGCGCATGTGAGGCCCACCATCAGCTCGACAGCGGGCCGCACAAGACCGGTCCGGGGCGAAGCCTGACGAGGCTATCGCATCGCGCTGTTGCCCTGCCGGCATTCAGCATAGGCTCCCAACTCCGGCCTTTTCAAGCCGCCGGATCGCGGCAAACCGCCCGGACCGCTGCGTCCGAGACTCGCGCTCCGATAACAAGACTGGCATCGAAACTGGAGGACGCTCGCTCGTGCCGAACGACACACCGGACTTCACCCTCGATCAGGCGCGGCGCCTGCTGGATGACGTGTTCGCCCCCTGGATCAAGGATCTTGCGCTGGTCGTCGAGGACATCGCGCCCTCCGCGCAGGGCGAGCCGGGCGCCATCCTGCGCCTGCCGTTCTCGCCGCGTCTGTGCCGCGACAACGGCGTCGTCTGCGGGCAGGCGCTGATGGCCTTTGCCGACACCGCCACGGTCATCGCGATGGTCAGCGCGAGCGGAGGCTATCGGCCGATGACCACGGTCGACCAGACCACGCACTTCATGCGCGCGGCCTCCTCCTCCGACGTGTTGGCCGATGCGCGTGTCGTCCGGCTCGGCCGCACGATGGGCTTCGGCCGGGTCACGTTGACGAGCGCCGCCGACGGCAAGCCGGTTGCAATGGTGTCGAGCGCCTTTGCGATGCTCTGAGCCCGCAAAGCCACGGGAGTTTAACGAAGCGTAAAGATGAGGGGCCGGTCTTGGTCGATCCGATTCATCGCGATGAAACCCGGGCCTGATTTATTTTATGCGCTTTTGACGCGAAAGGTGATCCCATTCGGCATCGGGTTGCAGGCGATGAGCGAGACAGATGAAAAACGAATTGCACCCCGTCATCGGGTGCTGAAGCAAGGCAGGCTGGCGTTCGACGGCGGCGGCGCGGTCGATTGCATGGTCCGCAACATGTCGGATACCGGCGCGCGCGTCGAGGTGGTCAGCCCGGTCGGCCTGCCCGAAGCCTTCACGCTGGTGATCCCGGCGGACAGGTTCACGCGCCGTGGCCACGCCGTGTGGAGCCACGACAAGCGGATCGGCATCGCTTTCGATTGACCGGAATACCTGGCGATTGGACCTGTCGCGCATGGCGGGCCGGCGGCGCTCCTTTGGAGCTTGGGAGCGAGCGCGCCATAAAAGCGGCCGCCTCCAGAGCGGCCGCTTTTGGTCGACTTAGTAGCCGCGCCGGGTCGGATAGTTCGAAGGACCCCGCCCGTAGCCACCACCATAGCCACCGCCGATGCCGATCCCGATGCTGACCGGCGGCACCACCCGCACCGGCGGTCCATAATAGTCCCGCGGCGGCGGTGGCGGCGGCGCGTAGACCACCACATCATCGGGGTCACGGCGCGACGGGCGGCTGGCGCGCTTCGGCGGATCCTCGTCGCGTTTCCTGACCGGCTTCTCCTCGACACGCTTGGGCGTATCGGACTTGCGCGCCGGCGGCGTCTGCGAGCACGGACAGGTCGGACCGGCGGCAGCATTCGCCGGCACCAGCGGCGTTGCGGGGACCACCGCGGGGATGGCGGCATTTGCCGCCGCGACCACCGGCGTCACGACCGGACGGTTGCGCAAGCGCTCGATCAGCTTGCGTGCGGTGGGCGTGAGGTCGCTCTCCGGAAAGCGATCGAGAAAGCCCTGATAGGACGCGACGGTGTTGATCAGCACGGCCTCGTTCCACGCGGCCATGCGATTGTGCAGATCGAGCCATTGCCGCGCCTGCGGGCCATAGGGCGGCGCAGTGTAGAGCGTGACGAACGCCTCATAAGCTTCGACACTGCCGTCGCCGACGATGATCTCATTGGCGGTCTCAATCGGCTTGCCTTGCAGGCTGCGCTTCCATTCGTCGACGCTGCGCTTGGCGATCACCGGCCGCGGCCCGGCATTGGCGGCGCTTGCATCGCTCGCGGCCACGAAGCGGAAATCCTCCGTGAGCGAGGACGAATCCCACGGCGTCTGCCGTCCTTCCGTCGCCTTGTTGACGGCGACGCGCACCCGCTTGAACGCCTCCTCGATCGGCAGGCCGGGCTCGCGTGCCGCCTGCAGCAGCGCGGTGGTGTAGGGACTGTTGGCGCCATTGCCGTCCTCAGCCTCAGCGCCCGGCGAGGTCGAGTAGGACAGGAACGTGCCCGGCGCGCCGCTCTTGGTGTCGAGCAACGCAAGGCCGCGGCCGGCGCTCTGGTTGATGGCCGGGAAAGGATTGTTGCGGCAGGCATCGAGCAGCAGGATGCGCATCCGGCTCGGCACCGCGTTGAGCGTGTTGAGAACATCGTTAAGGCGCACCGCCTGTAGCGGAATATCGGCCTCGCGGCGCGGATCGACATCAACAGGCACCAGATAGTTCTCGCCGTCGATCTGCAGCCCGTGGCCGGCATAGAACACCAGCGCTACCGTATCGGCCCCCTTGCTCGCGATCTTCGCGGCAAAATCTCCGACCTCGCGGTTCAGATCCTTCTGTGAGAGATCGGCGGCCGTGGTCACCTCGAAGCCCGACTCTCCCAGCATTTTGGCCATCGCGTTGGCGTCGTTCGCCGGATTCGGCAGCGGCGTCACTGACCGATAGGCCGACTGTCCGATCACTAGCGCCAGCCGGCTGCTCTCGGCCGAGGCTGGCGCCAGGCCGGCAAGCAGGCCGCCCGCAATCAATGCGGCCCTGAAAGCGTGGCGAAACATGGCGATCTCCAATCTGCTGCTGACGTGCCAGTTGGTCGGGCCGGTTCGCGACCCGGTTCATTGCAGAAGCAAGTACTACACGCCTGGCGCGGCTGGATCTGTGCTGCTCGGCACATTGGAAACGGAATTGGACATCGTTGCTGCACAGGACTCCCGCGGTGTTGCCGCGATCGCCTCATAGCTTCCGCGCCGCATGGCGGCGGGGTGACAATGCGGCGGACGGCAACATTGGCAGGGCTGCTCGCAGCTCTGCTCCTCTCGGGCTGCGCCGCAGACAGCCAATCGCGGCTGCCGGCCTTCATGCGCGTGCGGGCACCCGAGCCTCCGCCGCCCGAAGCTCCCCCGGATGTCGGGCGTCTCGTCCGCAAGAACCTCGACATGATCTTCGTCGCCACGACGCAACCGCGCGATCTCGAGGCCACTGCCCCGCAGCGCACGGAACGTGGCGATGCATGGACGGCCTGCGTCCGCGCGGAGATCATTTCGGTCACCGGCGCTCCGCTCCGGCGCCAGACCTACCGGCTGACGATCCGGCAGGATGAGATCATCGACCGCCGGCGCGCCGCCGGCCAGGACTGTGTTTCCGAAAATTTCACCGCTGTCCTACCAACAAAGTGATTCAACTCCTGGCTGATGATGCGCGATGCAATCGACCGCAGCGGATCAAGTCGCGAGAGACGCGGGAACCCGCTACCTCCCGGGCAGCGAAGCGTTAGTTATTAGCTAACGCAAGCGCGAAACCGAGGAGCGCACGACTGGCTCAAATTTAACGATTCTTGCGCAACATTGCGGTCAGCTAACGCCGGGAATGACCACTGGATCTGGTTCTTCATGAACGTTCACCTCGTCGGAGACGATTCGGCCAAGCTTGCTTTGCTGCGCGGGATGCTGGCCGAGCGCTGCTCTCTCACGACCGAGCTGATCGGTGAGGCCGACATCAAGGGCGGCGACATCGATGCGATCGTCGTGGCCGCTGATCTGCGCGACGTCGACAACATCACGGCCCTGAAGGAAATCTCCGACCGGCTCGCGCGTATTCCGCGCCGCATCTTCCTGACCAATCACAAATCGCGCCTGTCCACGGTGCAGGCCTACGCGCTCGGCGCCACGACCGTTCTCTCGGCCACACCGAGCCGCAATCAACTACTCAGCAAGCTGCTCGATGCACGCCCCCATTCACCGGCGAAGAGCGTCGCCACGGACGACCGGCAGGCCGCGTTCAGCGGAGCCTCCTGCATCGCCTCGATGTTCGCCGCCGTGCTGAGCGGCGCCGAGATCGATGTCGACGAGACGCGGCGCGCCGGCAAGCGGATTGCCGACTGCATCGCCGAGAACGGCCTGTCCGACTGGCTCGCCACCGTCCGCCGCCATCATGAAGGCACCTATCAGCACTGCCTGCTCGTCACCGGCATCACCGTCGATTTCGGTCTGAGCCTTGGCGTTCACAGCTCCGATCTGGAGCGGCTCTACATGGCCGCGATGTTTCACGACATCGGCAAGGCCAAGATTCCGCTCGCCATCCTCGACAAGCCCGGCCGCCTCGATGTCGCGGAACGCGCGCTGGTCGAGACCCATCCGGCGGCGGGCTACGATGCGCTGAAGGGCAATGCGGCGATCACCGAGGAGGTGCTCAAGGCGGTTCGTCACCACCACGAATTCCTCGACGGCAGCGGCTATCCCGACGGGCTGATGGCCAACAACATTCCGGATCTGACGCGCATCCTCACCATCTCCGACATCTTCTCGGCGCTGATCGAATATCGCAGCTACAAGCCGGTGATGGCCCGCGACAAGGCGTACGAGATCCTCCAGAGCATGGAGGGCAAGCTCGAGAAGCCGCTGATCGGCGCCTTCCGCGATGTCGCGCTGATCCGCTGATCGCGCGTCGAGCTCGTGGTGAATGCGGCGTTAAGCCGGCCGGATCAATTTGAGCCGATCGGCAAGGCCTCTCTTGTCAGCTTTGCGCTACCATTCGACCGGGCTGCGTGACGACAGGCGCAGCAAGGGGACGTCGGGACGTGGCCGAGATCATCGATCGCTCATTTGCACATCCGCCATCCATGGCGGAGCAGCGACGCGCCGAAGCGGGCATGCCGGCGCCAGCCCAGCGATTGGTCCCTCTGGACGCTGTCCTGGCGCAAGCCTGGCAGGACTTGGCCGGCCGCACGCTGGAGCCGAACGGCTATTACCTGCCCGGCTGGGAGCGCGCAGTGAACGCCTCCGCGCGCGGCCGCACCGGCAACTCGGCGCTGTGCGCCTGGAGCGACGAACAGCCATCGCGCCTCACCGGACTGATGCCGATCACCTCACTGTGGCGGGCCTGCAAGCTGCCGCTGCCCGCGCTTGCCAGCGGCCATCCCTATGGCACGCTGTGCACGCCGCTGCTCGATCGCGACGATGCGGAGCGGGCCGCAGGAGGTCTGCTCGACGTCGCAAGACAAACGCCCGCCCGCGCGATCCTGCTGCGCGACATGTCGGTCGCAGGCCCGGTGATGCAGGCATTCGAGACCGTGCTTCGCCGCGACGGCCTGCGTCCGCGCCTGCTGCAATCCTATGAGCGCGCCTGCCTCGATGCGAGCGGCGATGGCGAGGCGGTGCTGCAGGATGCGCTCGGCACCAAGAAGCTGAAGGAGCTGCGCCGGCTGCGTCACCGGCTGGCCGAGCATGGCGAGGTCCGCTTCGATGTCGCGCGCGCGCCTCACGAGGTGGCCGCCGCGCTCGAGACCTTCCTGACGCTGGAGGCCAGCGGCTGGAAGGGACGCCGCGGCACCGCGCTGATCCAAAACGCCGGCGACGCGGCCTTCATCCGGCGCGCCGCCCCCGATCTCGCCGAGCAAGGCGCCTGCGAGATCATCAGCCTCCTGGTCGGCGACGCCGCGATCGCCGCTGGCGTCGTGCTACGTCACCAGGGCCGCGCCTTCTTCTTCAAGCTCGGCGTCGACGAGCGCTTCGCGAGATATTCGCCCGGGGTCCAACTCACCTTGGACTTGACGCGTCATCTCTGCAGCGATCCCGCGATCACCTCTGCGGATTCCACCGCGGGTCCGGACCATCCCATGATCAATCCGATCTGGCGCGGCCGGCTCGCGATCGGCGACGTGCTGATCCCGCTTTATCCGCGCGATCCGATCGCCGAGCTCATCCATTCCGCGCTCATCGTCCACCGCGAGAGCGTGGCGCTCGCGCGGCGGGCAGTCCATACGATGCGCGCCGTCGGCAAGAACCGGACGGCTACTCCGCAGCCTCGGCATTGACCTCCGCCGACACCTGCCGGATCGCGCGCGCCAGCATCTGCGGATCCTGCGCGCCGGAGACGGCATATTTCTGCGCGAACACGTAGGTCGGCACGCCGGAGATGCCCTTCTCGGCCGCCTCCTGCGCTTGCGCCGACACCCGCGCCACGTCTTCCTCGCTCGCCAGCATCTTGCGCACGACGGCCGGATCGAGACCGCAATCCGCCGCGGCCTGCACCAGCACCTCGGTGTCGGTGAGATCGCCGCCGTCGCGGAAGTACAATTCCATCAGACGCTGCTTCATCTCCGGCGCCTTTCCGATCTGGCCGGCCCAGTGGATCAGGCGATGGCAGTCGGTCGTGTTGGGCTGGCGCGCGACCTTGTCGGGACGGTAGCTCAGCCCCTCCTCCTCCGCCGCCGCGACCACGCGGCCCGCGATGCCCTTGTAGGCTTCGACCGAGCCGAACTTGGTCGTCAGATACTGCTCGCGGCTGATGCCTTCGCGCGGCACCCAGGGATTGAGGAAGAACGGCCGGTAGTTCAGCTCCACCGGCACGTCCGGCACCAGCTTCAGCGCCTCCTCGATGCGATGCTTGCCGATGTAGCACCAGGGACAGACGACGTCGGAGACAACGTCGATGATCAGCGGCTTCAGGCTCATGCGCGTCGCTCCGGTTCGCTTGGCGTTGCGCCCAAGATGAGCCTGTGCCACGCCAGCACAAGCGGGAGTCACAGCGAGGTAACCATCTCCTTCAGCCTGGCGGCGGTGAGGTCGTCGGCCGGAAAGAAGGTCTCCAGCGCCAGCTCCGACAGCGTGATGTCCACGGGCGTGCCGAACACCATCGTGGTCGAGAAGAAGTTTAGCACGTCCGTCCCTACCCGCAGGCGCAACGGGATCGCGACGCTGTCAGCCGACAGCGGCGCCGATCGGGCCGGGATCGGATAGGATTTCAGCTCCTCATAGAGCTTCAGCAGCTCGGCATCCGCCGTCGCCTCGCACTGCCGGTGCAGGCGCTCCAGCAGATGTCCGCTCCATTCGGCGAGGTTGACGGTGCGCGTCGCCAGGCCGTCCGGATGCAACGCCACGCGCACCACGTTGAGCGGCGGCGCCAGCAGCCGCTCCGCAACACCTGTCAGCAGCGGCGCGATCATCCGGTTGGCCGCCACCAGGTTCCAGTGCCGGTCGACGGCGACCGCCGGGTTCGGCTCGTGCGCCTTGAGCACGAGCATCATCGCCTCGCGGGCCGGCTTCAGCGCCGGATCCTCCAGCGGTCGCTGCTGGAACGCCGGCGCGTAGCCCGCGGCGACCAGCAGCACGTTGCGTTCACGCAGGGGCACGTCCAATCGCTCCGCCAGTTTGAGGACCATGTCGCGCGACGGCGCGGCGCGGCCGGTCTCCACGAAGCTCAGATGCCGCGCCGAGATCTCGGCATCGAGCGCCAGATCGAGCTGCGACAGATGCCGGCGCTGCCGCCATTGCCGCAGATGCTCTCCGACATGAACGGGTTTGGCGCGGTCGGCGCGCGCCGAAGCGAGCTGTGTCATGAGCCAAGGCCTATCACGCAGACGTCAGCGCCTCCATGATCTCAGAGGTAATCGAACTGCCTCCCGCGGGCAGCCATCCTCTGCACCACAGGAGATGACCATGAGCAGGCAGCAAAGTCCCGAGACCTTCGCTTTCAACACGGCCCGCCGCTGGCTGGCCGACCTCGTGACGACGCTGCTGGCGCGCTCGCTCAACCTGCCGGAGCCGCTGCTGCACGCCACGGGCAGCCTCGTCGTCGCGCAGGTCACCGAGATCGAGACCCGGGCGGCACGCTCGCTGTGCCCGAGGCGCCTGCGCCGTCGTCTCCTCGCCTGGTTCCGTTGAACCGCCCCCAAACCGAAGGAGACCGACATGATTGCCTCGTCCACCCTGCTCCGCCGCGCCCTGATCGCCGATGCCGTGTTCAGCGGCGTGGCCGGCCTCGCGCTGACCTTCGACGCCTCGCCGCTGGCGGCGCTCATGCAACTGCCTGATGCGCTGCTGCGCGAGACCGGGCTGTTCCTGATCGTCTATGCCTGCTTCGTCGGCTGGCTCGGCTCGCGCGCGCTGGCGCCAAAGCCGCTGATCCTGCTGGTCATCGCCGGTAATGCGGCCTGGACCGTCGGCAGCATCGCGCTGCTGTTCTCCGGCCTCGTCACGCCGAACGTGCTCGGCGAGATCTTCGTCGCGGCCCAGGCGGTGGGGACCGGCGTGTTCGCCGAGCTGCAATATATGGGCTTGCGCCGCAGCTCCAGAGCAGTCCCGGCCTGAGCCGTTGGTGTCGATCAGGCCGCCTTTGCGCGGCTGGTCACAGTCTTGACGGTGGACTTGGTCTTCACCCGCTTGCCGACGGTCGCGCCCGGCCGTCGGCTCTTCGCCTTGCCGCGCGGCTTCGCCTCGCCACCGGTCGAAGCCTTCGTCTTCGCGCGCGGCTTGGCCTTCACCGTCCCTTTTGCTGGCTTGTCGGATGTCTTCTTGGACTTCTTGGCGGCCTTGCGCTCGTCCTTGCGCTCGTCCCTGGCCTTCTGCTTGGCGCGCTCGGCGCGTGCCTCGAGCTTCTTCTTGGCCCGCTTCTTCTCGCAGGCGTCGCATTTGCAGCCGATCGGCTTCAGATAGGCTTTGAAGTAGTCGGTGCCGTAGTCGTAGTTGATCTCCTCGCCCGGCTCGATGTTCTTGATGGCGCGGATGAAGATCTTCTTCTTGCGCGGCTTGACGTCGGACTCCGCGTTCGGCTTGCAGGAATGATTGATGTAGCGGGCGACGTTCTCGCGAATCGAGCCGTCGATGGTCCAGCGGTTGTCGAGCTCGAACAGATATTTGTTCTCGATCGCGTCGTCCTCCGCCTTCTTCGAATCCAGGAGCGGTCCGAAGTAGCGGATGATCTTGCTGCCCTTCTTGATCGGCTGGGTGGCGAACAGACCGAGCCCCGTCTTGGAGCGGCCGATGCGATAGGGTTTGGTCGAGGGAATGACGGGCATGATCTGTGAGAAGAGATGGACCTCGCGAGGCCGTCGTTCTAGGATAATTTCGTGGCGCTGTCAGGTGTTTCCCTGCACCGTTTCGCGCCGTCCCCAGTTTGCAGCATCTTGCGCGCAAGTTCCGGCGATCACGGGCCACCGCATGTCCGAATCCTTCAGTCATCGCGCGACGGTCCGAATCGGTGCGGCGCTCCTGCTCTGCTGGACCTGGCTCAATCCTGCCCGCGCGGAGACCGTCGCCAGCGCCTACACCTCCGCGGCCGAAAAGGACTGCCGCACGATCGGCAAGCCGGACAATGACAGCTCGACGCAGAGCTGCCCGGGCAAGGACGGACTTATCGTGCTGGTCACCGAAGGTGATCTTCGCCAGACCGTGTCGGTGGGGCGCACCATCAGCGCCGCCGCCAAGGAGCCTGCCGCGCAGACCTGGTTCGGCCCGTTCAACTCCGCCGGCAAGACCATCGAATGGCGCATGGCCGACGGCAAGCCGTTCGCGATCATCCAGCGCTGGCAGATCGCCGACAATGACGA
This sequence comes from Bradyrhizobium sp. USDA 4353, assembly GCF_054063215.1. Taxonomy (NCBI): domain Bacteria; kingdom Pseudomonadati; phylum Pseudomonadota; class Alphaproteobacteria; order Hyphomicrobiales; family Nitrobacteraceae; genus Bradyrhizobium; species Bradyrhizobium sp. USDA 4353. Next base: position 4,030,975 of record NZ_JBSSGB010000001.1, on the reverse strand, counting down.
CCAGGGCAAGAAGGGGCCGAAGGACAAGCCGCTTCTGGTGGTGACGCGGCTGCCGCCGGGACCGGTGTGCCACGTCGCCTATGTCGATGCGGCCGCCAATGCCAACGCCAACGAGCTGGCGCGGCAGGCGGCCGATGCGAGCGCGCGGAGCTTCGCCTGTGGCAAGGACAAGGTGAAGGTCTTGGGCACGCGCGGCCGCGCGATCGATCTCGCTTTGCCCTAGCCTGTGCTGCCTGCGCGTCTGTCCTTGATGCGATGATAGCGCGCGAGCAGCCGCTCGCCCTTCGCGGCAATCTTGCGTGCGGCGGCGACCGTTCGCGGCACCGGCTCGCCCCAGGCATGCGCCGAGAGCGCGAGCCGGGTCGGCCGTCCCTTGGCGTCGAGCAGCGGCGGCAGCGGATCGCGGCCATAGAAGCGCACCGCCCAGCTGCCCTTGCGCCGCATGTCCTGCGGAGTCATCTCCGAGACCTTCTTGCTGACGCCCGGCCTCAGATGCGCGCCCTCGCGTTCGGCGAACGCTTGGCGTCCCGCCGCGGTCAGGCCGCCGCGTGGATCCTTCTCGCGCTTGCGCTTGGCCGTCTTGCGCGGCTTCGCCTTGCGCGGTGCGGACCGCGTCTTGGCCGAGGATGCCGCGCGCGTCTTGCTTGCGGCCTTCTTGGTCGTGACCTTCTTGGTCGTGGCCTTTGCAGCCGACCGCTTGCGGCCGCTGGTCTTGGTCTTGCCCGCCTTCTTGGCCGCGACGCGCATGTTGTCGACCAGATTGGGATAGGGCCGGCCGGCGCGGCGGGCGCGGGCCTTGGCCGTGGCCTTCTCGGCGGATGTCAGATGGGTGGAGGCCTTGCCGGCGCGCTTGCGCGGATTGGCCTTGCTCCAGGGAGCGCGGGGTGATCGTGCCATGCGTGATCAACGCATGATCCCCGCGCCGGTTTCCGGTGCGACGACCTACGCGCCCGGCGGCAGCCTCGGCACGGTGGCCCGCAACATCGCATCGAGCAGCGAATCGGCCGTCGTGCCCGCGGGCGAGCGGCGCAGGATGTCGGCGAGCCGGCCGTCGAGCAGCAGCATCGTATAGCCATGGACCAGCGACCACGCGCGAGCGATCGCCGCAGCCTGATCGATCGACAGCTCCTCTCCGCCGGCCTGCCCTTCGCTGCGCGCGGCCACCGAGCCCGCCAGACCGGCGAACGAGGCCTCCGCCGCGTCGTGCAGCGAGGGGCGCGAATAGTCGAGCCGCTCGGTGCGGAACATCAGCCCGTACATGCCGGGATTGGCCTGCGCATAGGCCACATAGGCATGCGCCCGCGCCATCGCGCGCTCGATCAGCGTGCCTGGCTGCTCGCCCGCCGCCTTCATCGCGGCGTTGAAGCGCGTGAAGCCGATCGCCGCGAGCTCGCTGACGAGGCCGGTGAGATCCTTGAAATGATGCGTCGGCGCCGCATGCGACACGCCCGCCTCGCGCGCCACGGCACGCAAGGTGAGGCCGGCGAGCCCATCGCGCTCCAGCACGCGCTCGGCGGCTTCCAGCAACGCATCGCGCAGCGCGCCATGATGATACGGCGTCGCCGCTTCGCCTGTCGGCCTGCCCGCCGTGCGCGGCCGCGCTCTCGCTCCCGAGGCTGCGGCGCGTCGCGGTTGTGCACGAGCCTGTTCTGTCTTGGTCGTCATGAGCCTCCTTATACAGACAATTTTGACAGCGTAAAGATTCGGCTTGACCGGCCTGCAGCCACCCGATAGGTTTATCTTTACATCGTAAAGATAAACCGGAGGAACGGCCATGAGCGACGGCTTTGAGATGACGGCACCACAGACCCGCAACAACATCGGGCCGATCCCGTTCGAATGCGACGCGCCCATCCTGACGATCACCGGCGAGCTGCCGCGTGAGCTCAATGGCACGCTCTATCGCAACGGCCCCAACCCGCAGTTCTCTTCGCCCGGCGCGCATTGGTTCGTCGGCGACGGCATGCTGCACGCCTTCCATCTCGAGAACGGCCGCGCCTCCTATCGCAATCGCTGGGTCCGCACGCCGAAATTCGAGGCCGAGCGCAAGGCTGGCCGCGCGCTGTTCGGCGGCTTCGGCCGCAAGCTGCCCGACGCGCCGGAGGACGTCACCGATGGCGGCGTCGCCAACACCAACATCATTGCGCATGCGGGCAGGCTGCTCGCGCTCGAGGAGGCGCATCTGCCAACCGAGATCGAGCCCGGCACGCTGGCGACAACCGGCTACCAGGATTTCGGCGGCCGCCTGCGCGGCGCCTTCACCGCGCATCCGAAAACGGATCCGTTGACCGGCGAGCTGCTGTTCTTCGGCTACAACGCGGCGGGCCCGCTGACGCCGGCGCTGTCCTACGGCACCATCGACGCCGCCGGCCAACTGACGCGCCTCAATCGTTTCGAGGCGCCCTATGCCAGCATGGTGCATGACTTCATCGTCACCGCGAACCACGTCCTGTTTCCGATCCTCCCGCTCACCGGCAGCATGCAGCGCGCGATGTCCGGCAAGCCGCCTTATGCGTGGGAGCCGGACAAGGGCGCCTATGTTGGTGTGATGAAGCGGAGCGGCGACATCAAGGACATCGTCTGGTTTCGCGGTGACGCCTGCTACGTCTTTCACATCATGAACGCCTGGGACGACGGCGGCCGCATCGTCGCCGACGTGATGCAGTTCGACGAGCCGCCGCTGTTTCCACATCCCGATGGCCGCCCCACCGATCCCACGAAGTCGCGCGCGCGGCTGGGCCGCTGGAGCTTCGATCTCGACGGCGGCAGCGACCGCTTCACGCAAACCTATCTGGACGATCTCACCGGCGAATTCCCGCGCATCGACGACCGCCGTGCCGGGCTCGTGAGCGGCCATGGCTGGTACGCCTGCGCCAATCCGCGTGGCCCGCTGTTCGGCGCACTCTCCGGCCTCGCCCATGTCGACGGCGCCGGCACTCGCCGCGGCACCTATTGGCTGCCGGACGGCGACAGCCTGTCTGAGCCGGTGTTCGTGCCGTGCAGCCATGACGCCGCCGAAGGCTGTGGCTGGCTGCTCACCGTGGTCTGGCGCGCCGGGACGAACACCTCCGACCTCGCGGTGTTCAACGCGACCGACATCGGCAGCGGACCAACCGCGCTGGTGCATCTCGGCCACCGCGTGCCCGACGGCTTCCACGGCAACTGGGTCGGCGCGGCCTGACACGGCGCTGCGACGACCATCTCCGCGACACACCCGCCATCGCCGAACACATCGGAGACATCCATGCGACACGCCTTGATCGAGCTGTGCACCGACTTCCTCTCGGCCATCGTCTTTTTCGTGCTCACCCTCGCCACCGGCAGCGCGGCGCTGGGAAGCGCGCTCGCGATTGCGGTGGCGATCGGACAGCTCGTCCATGCGCGAATGCAGGGCCGGCCGCTCAACGTCATGACCCAGGCGAGCCTCGCATTGGTGGTTGTGCTCGGCGCGATCACGCTGCTCACCGACGACCCGCGCTTCATGTTCGCCAAGCCGGCGATCGGCCATTTCGCGGTCGGGCTCATCATGCTCAAGCGTGGCTGGATGCTGCGCTATGTGCCGCCGATCGTGACCGACAACATCCCGGGCGCGGTCACCGTCGCCGGCTATGCCTGGGCCGCGCTGATGTTCGCCCTCGGCCTCGGCACCATCGCCGTGGCCCTGACCGGCGATCTGAAGCTGTGGGCGCTGTACATCTCGGTCGTGGCGGTCGGCGCCAAGATCGCGGCCTTCGCGATCCAGTTCGTCACCTTCCGCGTACTCGTCCGGCGTCGCATCCGTGCCGCCCGGCTCGCGGCCGGTGGCCAGGCTGGGCTGCTCGGCCTCCAGCTGCTTTAGGGATGGCTGGAGGCCATCCTGCGCCGGATCCTTTGCGCACGGACGGCCAACGCAGAGCGCCGGACGCACGGTTGGCGTGCCGGCGCCCGAATTGCTTGTAAGCAATTGAAATAAAACAGTCATACCTCGCTTCTCACAACATTTTGACACCGTCAAGATTCGCTTGACCCGGCGCGCTGCTCCCCGTACACATCTTTCCATTGTAAAGATGGGTTCGGGAGGAGCCACCGATGACGATCTTCCTCATCCTCGCGCCCTACGGCGTCTACGCGGCGCTGATGATGGTGGTCTCGGCCACGCTCAGCCTGGCGGTGGCGACCGCGCTGTGCCTGGCGGTGGTGGCGCTCGACGTCATCAAGGGGCGGTCGGTCAAGATTCTCGGGCTCGGCTCGGCGATCGTGTTCGCGGCCGTAGCAGCCTACCTCCAGCTGGTCGAGCCGGAGATGAGCGCCTCGGCGGTGCGGCTCGCGGTCGACTGCGGCATTTTCGCGCTGTCGCTCGGCTCGATGCTGCTGCGCATGCCGTTCACCCTGCAATATGCGATCGAGGCCGTGCCGCCGGAAACCGCGGCGATTCCCGGTTTTCTGCGCGCCAATTACGTCATCAGCGGCGCCTGGACGGCGTCTGCGCTGCTGATGATCGTCGGCAACCTGATGACGCTGTACGTCCCCGGCCTGCCCTATTGGACCGGCCTCGCCATTGCCTTCGCCGCCCGCAACAGTGCACTTTATTTCACGCGCTGGTATCCTGAGTATCGTAAGACGAAAGACATCGCCGCGCAGACTGCTGCCGCAATGTCCGGCCAGGATTCGTGACGGTTTGGTCCCAGGGAGACGTGCGTGAAAGACGTGTTTACGAAGCTGACGGCCGATTTCCTCTCTGCCGCCGTCTTCTTCATCCTCTACATCGCCACCGATGACGTCGTGCTGGCCACCGCGGCCGCGGTTGGCGTCGCCATCGTCCAGGTGGTCTGGGCCCGCATCAAGGGCGTCAGCCTCAGCTTCATGGCCTATGCCAGCGTCGCGCTCGTGATCGTGCTCGGCGGCGTGACGCTGCTGACCAACGATCCCCGCTTCATGTTCGCCAAGCCCGCGATCGGCCATTTCGCCATCGGCCTCGTCATGCTCAAGCGCGGCTGGATGCTGCGCTACGTGCCGCCGATCGTCGCGGAGACCATTCCGGAATATGTCACCGTCGCCGGCTACGCCTGGGCGGCGCTGATGTTCGCGCTCGGGCTCGGCACCGTCGCGGTCGCCATGACCGGCGACATCAAGCTGTGGGTGCTCTACATCACCGTGGTTGCCGGCGGCGCCAAGGTCGCCGCCTTCGCCCTGCAGTTCATCGCCTTCCGCTTCGTCGTCGCCAACCGCCTGCGCGCCGCCAGGGCTTGAACAAGGGCCTGATCGCCGCATTGGGCTTATGCGCCAAGATGCGCTATAGGGGCGCCCGAAGGCCCGCTCGAAGGCTGCTTCGCGGCGGGGGATGGCAACGCCAGGAGAACGATCGATGGCTGTGGACGGCAACTGGAATCTGACCCTGAACACGCCGATGGGCGAGCGCAGCGCGACGTTGAGCCTGACAAGCTCCGGCTCGACGCTGACCGGCACCCAGGCGGCGGAAGGCGATTCCGCCGAGATCTTCGACGGCACCGTCAACGGCGACGACGTCGCCTGGAAGGTCTCGATCACCAGCCCGATGCCGCTGACCCTCGACTTCAAGGGCAAGGTCGCCGGCGACACGATCTCGGGCGAGATGGGCATCGGCTTCATGGGCAGCTTCCCGTTCACCGGCGCCCGCGGCTGAGCATCATTCTGTAGGGTGGGCAAAGGCGCGCCAAGCTGCCTGATGAAGGGCGAGATGGCATCCGCGCCGTGCCCACCATTCCCTCCGAATGCGCAGACAGACGGTGGGCACACGACCGCCCTTTCGGGCGGCCGCTTTGCCCACCCTACAGCGCCACGTCCTCTGCCGTCGTCCCGGCCTGCGAGCCGGGCCCATCCCCCCAGGGAGCGGTTCGAGGCAGGCTGGTGACTAGCTTTTTGCCCATCACATCCGCCGCGGCGTATGGGTCCCGGCTCGCGGCCGGGACGACACCGTTTTTTGCCGCGGCAGCCCCGCTTCACATTTCAAACAGCCTGGACAAGCGTCCGCGACCTCGCGGCTGATAACGCCCGAGGGATGCATCGTCATGCCCCTCGACAACGCAAAGGGCGCAGGGAAGGCCAGGCGTCGGCTGACGCCTGCGGCCCGCCTGCGAGAAAGAATGCAGGCGGCAGGTACCACAGGTGCAGCCGAGAAACGCCCGGCCTTCCCTGCGCGATGGTTTTTCCGGTTATACGCAGTCGCCCTGGTGCGCCGGCGTGTTGGCCACCATGCCGCGGCAATGCTTGCGCATTGCGCGGGAGACACCAGCTTCGGGGTGTCAGGCCGCTGCGACTTCCCGTCCGCGCCGAGCCGTTCGTCCGCGCATCGCTTCAGGACACGCTGCGGCTCGATCATGGCCATCGCTCCCCGCCCCGCGTGTCGTGACGATCGCGCGCAACGCCCCTTGCATGGGACGGGATGGCGAGAGAAAAACACGATTTCCGGAAAATAGCAAGATAATTATTTTTTTCCGAGTGCAGGATTAAGGAGACGCTGAAGATCTCGGCTCGAGGCGGACAGCTCCGCGGACGTCCCACTCTCTCCTCCGTCATTCCGGGGCGTGCGCAGCACGAGCCCGGACTCCGTCCTGCGGCGGACTGCGCGGCGAAGTGGATTCCGGGCTCGCCGCGCAGCGCGCGTCGCCCCGGACTGACGGCGGAGTCTGGAGCCGCTGTGGGGGCCAGATGCCGCGTCACGGCCGCATGCCGCGTTCAGAACCAGATCTGCATCGGCACGCCATGGGCATCGCGGACGGGCTCGCCCTCCGGCACGCAGCCTACGCAGTCGCGGGCGGCGAGCGCGACGGCGCAGGCGTCGAGCACGTCGTCGGGCTTGGCGCCGGTGCCCAGGCGGGCCCGGGTCAGCCAATCGCCGATGCCGGAGAAGCCTGCCGCGGCTAACAGGTCGCGCCGCAGCCGGGCGCCCTGCTCCGTCTTCTTCGACGGCAGCGGCGCGCCGTTGAGGCGCAGGAACACCAGCTCGGGATGCGCCTCGCGGACATCGAGGTCGCGATGCGCGCGGACGAAGGCGTCGACCTCCATGATCTTGCGGCCGAGATGCCAGAGCTGGCGCGAGGCGCGCGGCTGGCCGCGACGCGTGGCTTCGAGGTTGGCTTCGTCGGGATCGCTGTAGTCCTCCCACAGCCAGCGGCGCGCGCCCGTGAAGACGCGGGAGCGATGCGGCGCGAGTTTTTCGCGCGCGAGCTTGTCACAGGCGCGGGTGCCGTCGGCGGTCATGCCGACGGGGATGTCGATGAAGGCGCGGGTGAACGTAGATGCGAGCGCGGTGGTGACGTCGGCGGGGAAAGCGACGTCGCGGTTGTCGCCTTCGATCGACACAGCGACCCAGCCGCGCGAGAAGCCGTCGAGGCCGATGAAGCGTTGGGGATGCATTGCGTTCAACTCCCAATGCGCCGGTCGGCCTTGCCTCTTCTTGCTGGCACCGTGAACTCATTCACTCGGCGTCGGAGCCGAGCTGCCCACCACGATGGCAGTGCGCTCCCCTCCCCCTTGCGGGGAGGGGTCGGGGGTGGGGGTCTCCGGGCGCTGAACTTCGCGGAGCGCACATTTAGATAGATCAGCGTCGAAAGAGCCAGTCCGCTTCGCACCTAGCAATCTGTTACCCTCGATAGAGCGGGATTCGCGGACCCCCACCCCCGACCCCTCCCCGCAAGGGGGAGGGGAGCGCACCGTGCGGGCCGAAGCTCTCGGCTCCCAAATCCAGTCAGAGCTCTCGACGTGTTAAGCTCGACGCCCCGCCCTGCCCCACATACCAACGGCCGGAACTTCTCCCGGCCGCTGCAACAAACGCTACTCCCCGCCGGACCTCAGCCGAGGTTCAGCTCCTTGAAGAAGTCGTTGCCCTTGTCGTCGATGATGATGAAGGCCGGGAAGTCCACCACCTCGATGCGCCAGATGGCTTCCATGCCGAGCTCGGGATATTCGACGACCTCGACCTTCTTGATGCAATGCTCGGCGAGGTTCGCCGCCGCGCCGCCGATCGAGCCGAGATAGAAGCCGCCGTGCTTTTTGCACGCTTCGCGCACCGCCGGCGCGCGGTTGCCCTTGGCGACCATCACCATCGAGCCGCCGGCCGCCTGGAACTGGTCGACGAAGGAATCCATGCGGCCCGCGGTGGTCGGGCCGAACGCGCCGGAGGCGTAGCCGTCCGGGGTCTTGGCGGGGCCGGCGTAGTAGACCGGATGGTTCTTGAAGTAGTCCGGCAGCGGCTCACCGCGGTCGAGGCGCTCGCGCAGCTTGGCATGCGCGGCGTCGCGGGCGACGATCATGGTGCCGGTCAGCGACAGCCGGGTCTTGATCGGGTTCTTCGACAAGGTGGCGAGGATGTCCTTCATCGGCTGGTTCAGATCGATCTTCACGACCTCGCCGCCGAGCGCCTGCTCGACCTCCGGCAGATACTGCGCCGGATGATGCTCGAGCTCCTCGAGATAGACGCCGTCCTTGGTGATCTTGCCGAGCACCTGGCGGTCGGCCGAGCACGACACGCCGAGTCCGATCGGGAGCGACGCGCCGTGCCGCGGCATGCGGATGACGCGGACGTCATGGCAGAAATACTTGCCGCCGAACTGGGCGCCGACGCCGAGCGACTGCGTCATCTTGTGGATTTCCTGCTCCATCTCAAGGTCGCGGAAGGCATTGCCGTCGGCCGAGCCCTGCGTCGGCAGCGCGTCGAGATAGCGGGCGGAGGCGAGCTTCACCGTCTTCATGCACAGCTCGGCCGAGGTGCCGCCGATGACGATGGCGAGGTGATAAGGCGGGCACGCGGCGGTGCCGAGCGTCAGGATCTTCTCCTTCAGGAACGCCAGCAGCCGGTCCTTGGTCAGCACCGACGGCGTCGCCTGGAACAGGAAGCTCTTGTTGGCCGAGCCGCCGCCCTTGGCCATGAACATGAACTTGTAGGCGTCCTCGCCTTCCGCGTAGATCTCGGTCTGCGCCGGCATGTTGTTGGCGGTGTTCTTCTCCTCGTACATCGAGAGCGGCGCGACCTGCGAGTAGCGCAGGTTACGGCGCAGATAAGCGTCGCGCGCGCCTTCGGAGAGCGCGGCCTCGTCGTCACCGTCGGTGATGACGTTGCAGCCCTTCTTGCCCATGATGATCGCGGTGCCGGTATCCTGGCACATCGGCAGCACGCCGCCGGCAGAGATGTTGGCGTTCTTCAGGAAGTCGAGCGCGACGAACTTGTCGTTCGGGCTGGCCTCCGCATCCTCCAGGATGCTGCGCAGCTGCTTCAGATGGCCTGGGCGCAGGAAGTGGTTGATCTCGCCGAAGGCGGCCTCCGACAGCGTCCGCAGCGCCTCGCGCGACACAACCAGCATGTCGCGTCCGAGCACCTTCTCGACCCGCACGCCCTCGGTCGTGATCTTCTTGTAGGGCGTGGTGTCCGGCCCGAGCGGAAACAGCGGCGTGTGCTTGTACGGCGGGACGGGCTTGGACTGGTCGGGGAAAGCGGTGGGCGCGTTCATGGCGAATCTCGCAGGGGTTCTAAAGATGGCCGCCCAAAGCGGTCTTGACAGGTCTGATATCACCCTGGCGTTGGGGCGCAACAGATGGTTCGGCATGGCGGCACCGGGGCGGGACCATGCCTAGTTTGGCCTGAAGAGCGGTGTTTGATGGGAAGGGATCGGCTCAGGGAAGCTGCATGCGCCTGCGGGGCGACCGCCCTGCTGTGTTTACAATCCTACTCCGAATCTTCGGTATCTCGGCTACGATCCTGCGCGCCGTGAAACACAGCGGTGATCAACACCTGATCTGCCTGCTGATGGAGTTCGTAGACGACGATATAAGGAAGTCGCGGAACGACCCACTCGAAGGTTCCGGGCTCACGCCCGACGCGACCGATCAGCGGAAACGAGATCAGCAGCTCGATGCTGCCCAGCAGTCGGTCGACGACGGCCTTCGCCGCCGCGGGACTATCCTGAGAGATCCACCTGAAGATGTCTTCGATATCGGCAAGGGCCTGATCATCGAAAACGAGCTTCATTGAAGGATCAGGACCCCAGCCTGCCGATGCGATCCCGCGCTTCCGCGTGTGACACGATCTTCCGATCGGGATTGGCCCGGCGGCGGCGGACTTCCTCGAGCTGCGCATCAGACAGGCTGACGTCACGCATGTGCTTGACGTAGTCAAGCAGTGCGCCGGCCGCAGCGTTCTGATCGTCTGCGGACAACCGTTGAACCTGCTGCAAAGCCTGCTCGAGTAACGTTGTCATGATTGAAGCATAGCAGCTTCAGCACAGAACGAAAAGAACGGCCAACAGAGCGATGCCGGCTGGTTCAGCCAAGCCGTCGAGACGGATTGCAAGAGAGTGCCAAGAAATGTAACCTGAGATTGTTGTCCTATTCATTTTCATTCTGGAGGCGTCATGTCACGAGGTCTCTGTGTTGCGATCAGTTTTGCGCTCGCCCTGATCACCCTGCTCCCTGGCCAAGCCGGCGCCGTCGGTCCCGGGCGGGCCTGCGGCGGCTTTGCCGGCATTCCCTGCAATGCCGGGCTGTTTTGCGAGTTTCCGGCCGGCCAATGTGGCCGGTTCGACATGATGGGTGTGTGCCGCCGCACGCCGACGTTTTGCAACAGGATCTACATGCCGGTGTGTGGCTGTAACTTCCAGACCTACGGCAATGATTGCGAGCGTCGCGCCGCCGGGCGTCTCACTGTCGCATCCGGGCCGCTGCACGTTCTGACGTAGCGAATTGCTGACATAGCGATTGCGCCGCACGGCACGGTGGCTGCGGTCCGTCGACACGCGGCCACACCCGCCGATGATGTTGTGCGGCTGCGGCGCATCGCGCTTGCATGACTTCCGCGCGCACGCGACAATGGCGCGGGGGTATTTGGAATGAAATCATATCTTTATTCGTTTGGCCGCGCGGCCGGCTTTGTCATCCTCATCGCATTCGGCGCGATGCTCGCGCCGCAGGCCGCGCGGGCGGATCGTTGCGACGACGTCGCCAAGGAGCTGAAGAACGGCATCGACGGCATCAAGATCGGCCAGACCGCGGCCGGCACGGTCTATCTCGCCCATCCGAAGGCGCGCGAGCTGACGCTCGGCTGCTCGTCGAAGAATTTCTCCAGCCAGCTGTTCGGCAAGACCGACCGCAAGCCGCCGCCGGCCTTCATTGAGCTGATGGCGAGCGCGGCGGCGATCGTGTTCACTTTGCCGAAGGACGACATGGCGCGCGGCGTCTCGCGCTGCTACCGCCGGCTCGGCATCTTCCGCGGCGACGACGTCCCCAGCCGCTACCGCCGGCTCGACATGCGCTGCACCAGGACCAAGACGGAATCGTCGATCACGATCACCCGCAGCAAGGATCAATAGACCGGCGGACCAGGGTGCCGCCGGTTTCTGCGCGGCGATCAGCGTGCCGTTCACTAATGGCGGCCGCCACTCACAGTTGCAGACAATTCGACCGATCCGGTTGACTCTTCCTTGGTTGGACATGGTGACGCTTGGCCCAACACCAAGCGAGGAGCTGGACCATGTCCGTTTCGAGCGTTTCGACGTCTTCACCGCCGCCCTCACCGCCGCCGGTCTCGACCGAGACGAACAAGCAGCAGACGCAACAGGCGCAGAGCCAACAGACGCAGTCGTTCAAGGCCGACAAGACCGGCGACGAGAACGCTGCCGAGAACAAGGCTCAGCGTCCGCCGCTGCCGCCCGGCCAGGGCACGCGCGTCGACATCATCGCCTGAAGACCCCACACCATCAGGCCAACTTCGTATGACGGCGGCGCCCCCGGGCGTGCGCCGTCATACGTGTTGGATCCTCACGCATCCAGCGCCTTGTAGTGGCGGAAGATGCCGTCCTCGTTGAAGGGGATGCGGCGGTCGCTTTCGAGATAGGCTGCGATGCTCGGTCTGATAGCGACGCGGTCGTGCAGTGCGACGAGGCCGGGGATGTTGCGCTCGAACGCTTTCATCCGGTTGGGGAAGGCGTAGCGCAGGCCGGCGATGATCTGGAATAGCGACAGGTCGACGTAAGTCAGCTTTCGGCCGGTGACGTAGGCGCCGCCGCTTCTCGCCAGGATCTGCTCGAAATAGCCGAGGAATTTCGGCACGCGCTCGCTCCAGAACTCGGCGGTGCGCTTCTTGGCAGGCGCGCGCTGGTCCTCGTAGTACAGCGTCGGCCCGAGCGGATGATGCGTGTCGTGGATCTCGACCACGAAGTCGGTGATCGTGAGCTGCAGCTGGTGCACCCAGAGCTGGCCTGCCTCGGCCTTCGGCGCGAGTCCGTGGCGGCCGCCGAGAAAGAACAGGATGTTCGCGGTCTGGCCGATGACGAGCCGACCTGCCTTGAGGAATGGCGGCGCGAACGGCGGCGTATCGCTCTCCGCCTCGAGCATCGCGGTCATGGCCGCGATGCCCTCCTCGCGCGCCACGTCGCGATAGCTGGCCCCCACCTCCTCGAGCGCAAGCCGGACATATTCGCCGCGGCCCTGGATCATCGGCCAGTAGTACAATTCATAACGCATGGGCCATCCTCGATGTGATGCGCCCATACGTGATGCGACGGAGACGGGACGCGGTTAGTTCGCCGCGAAGCAGTATAGCAGGCCGTCGCCGCCGGTGCTCTTCAGATCGGCCTGGGAGCAGCCGCCGTCGGGGCCGCGCGAGGGATGCGAGGTGTTCCACGACTTCGACGGCTCGTCGTCGCGCAGCCCGATGCGGTCGGAATGGCCGACCATGGCCGCGCCTTGCGTGGAGCTGGTCCAGTTGCGGCAGGTGCGGTCCTCGCCGGCGGCGAACGCCGTTCCATCGGCCTGCGAGCCGGTCAGCACGTCGTGGCGGTTCGGCGTATCGCCGCGGCCGTTGATGACCTCGCCCTTCTCGCTCAGCGCCGTCTGCTTGGTGAGATTGTTCGACGCGCTATGCAGGTCGGCGACGTCCTTGGCGATGACGACGCCCTTGGCGTTCTGCCACGGTCCCTTGCCGATGCGGTCACGGGCGTTGACCGCGGGCTGGCCGTCAGCGGCCTGGGTAGAGAGATAGGCGCGCCACGTCTTCGCGCCGGCGCCTGCCGCCTGCGCCAAGGCCTGGCAGTGCTGATCGGCGCCGGCGAGGCCGCCAAGATTGCCGCCATTGCCCGGGCCGTTGCTGGTCAGGAAGAAGCTCATATCGGCGCTATCGGCGGATGCGGTCGCGATCAGGCCGGGTGCTGCGGCGAGCAACGCGCTCGCGATCATGATGCTGCGGAGCGGTGTCATATTGTCCTCCCTCGTGGACCTGTTCTTGGACGGGTGCTGGCGCATCGCTTGGACGCGATGTCGTTCGTGAGCATGGAACCCGTTGGGGGCTGGATTATTCCGCACCCGGCGCAAAACAAAGGCGCCGCGGATCGCTCCGCGGCGCCTGATATTCGTTGCTATCGCTCGGCTCAACTGACCTGCTGGATCGCCGAGAGCTGCCAGTCGGCGCCGGGGTGGCGCAGGAAGGTCCAGACCTCGGTGACCTCCTGCGGTTGATCGGAGCCCTCGACCACGCGGCCCGAGGCGCGCTCGATGGTCTTGTCGGCGAGCGTGAACCGCATCGCCACCGTGGCGTAGTCGGCGCCGTTCTCGCGCCAGGACTCGGCCAGGTCGCCCTGCAAGAGCTTCACGCCGGTGACCTTGTTGACGACGCCGCGGGCCTGATTCTGCTCGAGATCGCGCTCGAGATACGAGGCCATCTCGGGCGTCGACAGCAGGCGCAGGCGGCCGACATCCTCGTTCGACCAGGCCGACTGGATCTCGCCGAGCAGCCGCTCGAACGCCTCGTAGTCGGCCGGCTGGATCTGCAGCGGCGGCTGGTTGCTGCCGCCGCCGAAGCCGCCGAAGCCACCACCCAGGCCGCCGCCGAGGCCGCCAAGGCCCGAGCGGAAGCTCTGCTGGCCGTCATTGGGGCCAGGCGTCGGACCAGCGGCGTAGGCCGGCTGGTTGCGGCGCTGCCACCAGGACATCGCGAACCGCACGACGACCACCACCAGCAGGACCTGCAGGATCAGGCCGATGATCGAGGCGAAGCCGCCGAGTCCGGAGAACAGGCCGCCGCCGAACAGCATGCCGAACAGGCCGGCACCGAGGAAGCCAGCGGCGAGACCGCCGAGGAGACCACCGGCACGGCCACCGAATAGGCCGCCGCGCGAGGGCGCAGCCTGATTGAAGCCGCCAGACTGGCCCGGCTGGGTCATGGTGCGATTGAATTGCGACGCCGATCCCGGCGCGGTCGCGGTCGGAGGCGGCGCGGAGAAGGTGCGCGTGCCGCGGGAGCCCGAGCTGGAGCCGCCGCCGATCCGGGCGTCGGCCGCCGAGACGGCGAGCACCGTCGGCAGCGCCAAGGAAAGGGCCACGGCCATCGCCTTGAGGAGGCCGCTTTTGCGCTGCATGAAGCTCATCTTCGTTTCCCATAAGTCCCCGGAATGGGGATGCCCGTAAGATGGGCAGTCCGGGCCGAAAAGGAAGGCGGCACGAAGCCGCGCGGCTGCGGCTCTGGGTCGCGGGATGATCCCGCTCGCCCGCCTTGTCCGGCTCCTCTGGTAACCTATTGCGGCGCCATTGTTTCCTTCACCGCCGCGACCAGCTGGCTGAGCGTGAAGGGTTTCGGCAGGAAGGCGAACTGCTGGTTCTCCGGCAGGCTCTTCTCGAACGCGTCCTCGGCGTAGCCCGACACGAAGATGATCTTGATGTCGGGATTCTTCTCCCGCATCACTTTCAGAAGCGTCGGCCCGTCCATCTCCGGCATCACGACGTCCGAGACGACCAGATCGAGCTCGCCGTTGCACTCCTCCAGCGCCTCCATGGCCTCGATGCCGTTGGAGGCCTCGATGACGCTGTAGCCGCGCGAGCGCAGGCCGCGCGCGTTGAGCGCTCGCAGGCCTTCCTCGTCCTCGACCAGCAGGATCGTCCCCTGCCCGGTCAGGTCGGCGCGCGGCTTCGGCGCTTCGGCGGCCGGAGCTGTTTCCTTCGCGGCGCCGTTGGTCGCGTGCGGCTCGGGCTGCACCTCGGGCACGACGATGTGGCGCGGCAGGAAGATCTGGAACGCGGTTCCCTTGCCGACCTCGCTGTCGACATAGATGAAGCCGCCGGTCTGCTTGATGATGCCGTAGACGGTCGACAGGCCGAGGCCGGTGCCCTTGCCGACCTCCTTGGTCGAGAAGAACGGCTCGAAGATCTTCTCGCGGATCTCGGCTGGAATGCCGGTGCCGGTGTCGCTGATCTCGATCTTGACGTAGTCGGCGACCGGCATGCCCTTGTAGCCGCCCTGCGCCGCCTCCTCGGCCGTCACATTGGCGGTGCGCACCGACAGCTTGCCGCCGTCGGGCATCGCGTCGCGGGCGTTGACCGCGAGGTTCACGATCACCTGCTCGAACTGCGAGACGTCGACCTTCACCGGCCAGAGGTCGCGGCCGTGGACGAGGTCGAGCTTGACCTTCTCGCCGATCAGCCGACGCAAGAGCATGGTCAGATCCGACAGCGCGTCGCCGAGATCGAGCACCTGCGGCCGCAGGGTCTGCCTGCGCGAGAACGCCAGCAGCTGCCGCACGAGCGTCGCGGCGCGCGTCGCGTTCTGCTTGATCTGCATGATGTCCTGGAATGACGGGTCGGTCGGCTTGTGCGCGTTCAGCAGGAAATCATTGGCCATCATGATGGCCGAGAGCACGTTGTTGAAGTCGTGGGCGATGCCGCCCGCGAGCTGGCCGACCATCTCCATCTTCTGCGACTGGTTGATCTGGTTCTCGAGCGCGCGCCGCTCGGTGGTCTCGAGCATGTAGACGATCGCAGCTTCCGTCTCGCGCTCGTCCTCGTCGACGGCGGTGACGAAGAACTGGCCGAAGCGCTCCTTGGCGCCCTCCAGCATCACCTCGACCGGCGGAATGTCCGCCTGCCCTTCCGAGGCCTGATTGATCGCGGCGATCAAGAGGTGCCGGTCGCGCTGGCTGACGGTGCGGAAGATCGACTTCGCCGCCGCCGGATCGCCGCTGACGCTCTGCGCCAGCTTGGCGTAGCGCGCATTGGCGCGCACCACGGCGCCGCCGCGGTCGACGGTCGCGATCGCCATCGGCGTATGGTCGAAGAAGCGCATGAAGCGCACCTCGGCGGCGCGCTCCGGATCGGAGCGCTCGTCGCGGGCGCGGCTGATCACCAGGGTGCGCGAGGCGCCCGGCTTGCCGTCGGCGCCGAAGGCAAGCTTGTGATAGAGCCGCGCCGGCATGGTCTTGCCGCCGCGCATCTTCAGGTCGATGTCGAACACCTCGGTGCGGACCTCGCCGGGCACCGCGACGATCGAGGTCAGCAGCGAGGCGCCGTCGCCGGAGACGACGTCGACGAGCTTCAGCCCGCCGGAACCGATCTCGGCGAGATCATAGTCGAGCCAGTTGGCGAGCGTGGCGTTGACGTAGACAAGGCTGCCCTCGGGATTGACCGAGAAGAAGCCGCACGGCGCATGGTCGAGATATTCGATCGCGTGCTGCAGCTCCTGGAACACGTCCTCCTGGCGCTCGCGATCCCGCGTGATGTCGGCGATCGACCACACCGCGTAGCGGGCGTAGCGCTTGGTCTGGCCGAGCGGGCGCACGCGCATGCGCAGCCAACGGCCCTGGCCGCCCTCGGCCGCAGTGATACGCACCTCCTCCTGCTGCCGCTTGCCCTCGCGCGCCGCCTTCAGGAGGCGGAACACGGCCTCGGAGACATCGGGATTGCCGATGAAGACGCGCTCCACCGGCCGCGCCTCCTGTGGGCTCGCAGCGCCGGTCATGCTGAGATAGGCGGCGTTGGCGTAGACCACATGGCCGCGCGCATCGGTGACCGCGAGCCCGTCAAAGGCGTGATCGGCGATCGCGCCCATCACGGGATCATCCGTCGCCTTGTCGGCGAAGCGGACGATGCCGGCGGCAAAGGCGAACAGGTTGAACAGGCCGACGGTGGCGAGCAGCGACAGCAGGCCGAGAATATAGGGCTGCGCCTGGTTGCGGCCGATCGTCATCAGCGCGATCGCGACCGCGACGAGGCCGAACGCCACCAGCAGGATCAGCAGAATGCTGCCGCTGCGGCGCGGCCGCTCCGGCAGGCTCACCTGGTCCGGTGACGCTTCGTTGTCTTTATCGGCGCTCATGGCGTGAGGACGCGACCTGTCGGCTAGGAGCCCCAGCCCGTTCACGCGGCTCCCGCTTCCACCTGCCTGAATCGACGGGTCAAGCGCAAGCCCGTCAAGCCGATATTCCATGGTTTATCCGTATTTTGCGGCCCGTTCCGGGACCTGCTCGGTTGTCATCGCGGGCGCCCCGAGAGGTTGCGCCGCAGCCCCATCACGTAGCCGATGATCTCCGCCACCGCGTGATAATGTTCCACCGGGATCTCCTCGTCGATCTCGACGGTGGCATACAGCGCGCGCGCCAGCGGCACGTTCTCGACGATCGGGATGTCGTGCGCCTTGGCGATCTCGCGGATCTTGAAGGCGATGTTGTCGACGCCCTTGGCGACGCAGACCGGCGCCGACATGCCGCGCTCATAGGACAGCGCCACCGAGTAGTGGGTCGGGTTCGTGATGATCACGGAGGCCTTGGGAACCGCGGCCATCATGCGCTTCTTCATGCGCTGCTGGCGGATCTGGCGGATGCGGCCCTTGACGTGCGGATCGCCTTCGGACTGCTTGAACTCCTCCTTCATCTCCTGCAGCGACATCTTCTGGCGCTCGTACCATTGCCGGTACTGGAACAGGTAGTCGCCGATCGCGACCAGCGCGAGCAGCGCGACCACCGAGCCCATCAGGTGCTTGGTCAGCGAGATGGTGACGCCGAGCAGCTCGCTGATGTCGAGATGCAGCAGCGATTCCAGACGCAGCCGCTCCGGCCAGAGGATCATCACCATGACCGTGCCGAGCAGCACCAGCTTGAAGACGCCCTTGGCGAAATTCGCCGCCGCCTGCTTGCCGAACAGCCGCTTGGCGCCGGAGAGCGGCGAGATCTTGCTGAAGGTCGGCTTCAGCGGCTCGCCTGACCACACCAGCCGGTGCTGCATCATGTTGCCGGCAATTGCGGCCAGCATCACCATCAGGATCGGCACGCCGATCGCGGCGATCACGGTGAAGGACAGGCTGCGCGCCAGCGCGAGCAGGCCGGCGCCGTCGGTATGGATCATCCAGGAATTGGCGATCAGATTGCGCATCGGCACCAGCACGGCGGCGCCGATCGAGCCCGAGAAGGTCGACATCACCAAGGTCGCGGCCGCGATCACGAACCAGGTGTTGAGCTCCTGGCTCTTGACGACGTCGCCGCGCTCGAGCGCCTGGTCGAGGCGTTTTTGCGTCGGGTCTTCTGTTTTGTCCTCGGAATCACCCTCGTCGGCCATCGGTCAGGCTCCCCTCACCGCGGCATCATTTCGTGAATGACGCCTTCGAAATAGCCGAGAAACGAGCCCATCATCGCAGTCAGCACGGCCGCGAAGATGAGAAAGCCGATCAGGATCGAGAGCGGCGCGCCGACGAAATAGACCTGCATCTGCGGCATCAGCCGCGCCAGCACGCCAAGGCCGATGTTGAAGACGAGGCCGAACACCAGGAACGGCGCCGACAATTGCAGCCCGATCTTGAAGGCGCCGGCAAACGCCTTGGTCGCCAGCGAGGCGACGTCGCCGCTCGGAATCAACTCGCCGGGCGCGAAGATCTTGTAGCTGTCGCTCAGCGCCGCGATCACTAGATGGTGGCTGTCGGTCGAGAACAGCAAGGTCACGCCGAGCATGGTGAGGAAGTTGCCGATCAGCACCCCCTGCTGGCCTTGCGTCGGATCGACCGCGGTGACGAAGCCGAGCCCCATCTGCTGGGCGATCACCGAGCCTGCGACCTGCAGCGCCGACAGCGTGACCCGCGCGGTCGCACCGAGCACGATCCCGATCAGGATCTCGTGCACCATCATGACCACGAGCGGCGAGATCGCCTGCAGATCGATCTGATAAGCCTGACGATGCAGCGGCAGCACGACCATCGTCAGCAGCAGCGCGACGGCGAGCTTGATGCGGACGGGAATGTTGACCTCGCCGAACCCGGGCATCAGCATCACCATCGCGCCGATGCGCGCGAAGGCCAGCATGAACGCGGCCGCCAGCGTCGGAAGAAACGAGATGTCGATGCGCATCGTCGGCGGTCCCGGTCCGGACGGCCGCAGACGAAAGCGGCAGGCCGGCCTGCGAATCGATCGCCTCCCCGCTGGTGACCAAAGAGGTGGTGACCAGAGAGCGGCGATCAGAGAAGAGCCGAGCGCAAAGGCCGCTCACGCCCGGTCGAAAGCAGCAGCGCCCCCCCGCGCCGCCCCTCACGACCGGTCGCAGCGCCCTTGCAAAGGACGGCTCTGCCGCGCCGGACATTGCCTCATCCGCCGATGATTCGCGACGAGATCCGCATCATGTGCTGATGCAGCGCGTCGGCCATGAACGGCAGCCCCAGCAGCAGCGTGACGAAGATCGCGATGATCTTCGGCACGAATACCAGCGTCTGCTCCTGGATCTGCGTCAGCGCCTGGAACAGCGACACCACCACGCCGACCACCAGCCCGACCACCATCAAGGGCGAGGAGACGATCACGATCGTCCAGATCGCGTCGCGCGCGACGTCGAGCGTTTCAGCTCCGGTCATGTCCTGTCGTCCCTCATGGTCGTCGGCACCTGATCAGGCGCCCTTGCTTTGCACGCGGCTCCGGCATCAGCCGGCGCCGCACCTCGCGTGACGTGACGCGTGCCCTCTCGCGTCACGTCCGATCCGCTCGGAAGCGAGCTCAGATCGTCATCTTCATCACGTCTTCATAGGCCTGGATCACGCGATCGCGCACTGAGACCAGGGTCGACACCGCCACGTCGGTCTCGGCGACCGCAGTGACGACATCCATCACGTTGGCCTTGCCCGAGGCCATCGCGACCGCCTGGCTGTCGGACTTGCGTCCGCTCTCCACGACGCTGCCGATCGCATCCTTCAGCACCGAGCTGAACGACGGACCACCCTTGTCGGCCCCGGCGCCGTTGCCGAGAACATCGCGCACGCGCGCAAGCCCGCCGAAGGCATTGCCCGAACCGCTGGTGTCGAGCACGCGGGCGGAATTCGCATAGGCATTCGCTGCGGAAATTGGGGAGGCCATGACTTTCGTTCCTGTCCTAGGTCTTCAGAATGTCGAGTGTGCGTTGGATCATGCGGCGCGTGGCGCCTATGATGTTCAAATTCGCCTCGTAGGACCGCTGAGCATCACGCATGTCGGTCATCTCGATGAGCGGATTGACGTTGGGGTACTTGACATTGCCGGACGCGTCCGCGGCCGGGTTACTGGGGTCGTATTTGACGCGGAACGAAGATTGATCGGGCACCACCTTGCCGAGCGCGACGACCTTGGCGTCGAGCGCACGGTCGAGCGCCGTGGTGAAGGTCGGGACCTTGCGGCGATACGGATCGCCGCCGGCCTTGGCGGCGGTCGAATCGGCATTGGCGATGTTTTCGGAAATGACGCGCATCCGCCCGGCCTGCGCACGCAGGCCTGACGTCGCGATGCTCATCGAGCGCAGGAAATCGCTGGAGTCGTTTGCCATGCTTGTCGGTCTCCGTCCTTAGTTCCGGCTCAGCCCTTGCCGATCGCCGTCTTCAACAGATGCAGGCTCTTGCCGTAGAGCGAGGTCGCGGCCGCATAGTCCATCTGGTTGGCGGAGACCTTGAGCATCTCCTCCTCGAGGCTGACGGCGTTGCCGGCCGGCCTCGTCTGAAATCCCACCTTGCGATTCTGGTCGAAGCTTGCACTGTCGCCCGACCCCGGCGCGATATGCGCCGTGCTGGTGCGCGTCAGCGGGAGCGCGGCGAAGCCGCCCACCGCCTGGCCGGTTGCAGTGAACTTCGGCTCAACCAGGTCCTTCGGCTTGAAGTTGGGCGTATCCGAATTGGAGACGTTCTCCGACAGGACACGCTGGCGCTCCTGGTGCCATTGCATCTTGGTGCGCAACGCCGACAGCACGGGAAGATCGTTGATGGACATGGCGTCGCTCGGTTGTGTCCGACTACCGGACGTTTTCGGTAGGTAGAAATTGCCGTGCGTATGGTTAATGAACAGTTAAGAAACGATGCGCTGCACCCCGGGATGATCCCGGAGTTTTGACGATTTCTTAGGAAAGTGGCGCCCCCGGCGTGCAGCCATGCATCAATTCGGGACGGAGGACGCGGCCAAGAAGTCGTTTTGGCCCGGCCGATTCATGGGTTATTAAGATACCAAGCGGCAGATCCTGCCGTTTTGCGTTAACGGGTTGGTTCCGGTTCTGAAGGCCTCGTTCACTGACGCTGTCGCGTTGGACACAGGAGACTTCGAAAGGACGCGGTATTTGCCGGGGACAGAGATGCAGGCGCTGACGTTCTTTTTTGCATTCGTGGCCGTGCTGGCACTGATTGGCCTAGCCGCATGGCTGGTTCGTCGATTCGCGGGCAATCGCCTCGGCACGAACCCGAATCGCGGCCGCATGCCCCGGCTCGCCGTGATCGATGCTGCCGCCGTCGACGGCCGCCGCCGTCTGGTGCTGGTGCGCCGGGATAACATAGAGCATCTCCTGATGATCGGCGGCCCGAGCGACATCGTCGTCGAATCGAACATCGTGCGCGCCATGCCCGCGCGCGAGCAGTTGCCGCAGCGTCCCGGCATCAATGCCGAGCCGCCGGCCGCGCGCATCGCGCCCGCGCCGGAGGTGCCGGCCTGGAGCGACAACGAGCCGAAGCCCGAGCCTGTCGAGCTGTCCGAGCCTGCGGTTCCGGAGCTGCCGCCTCGGCCGCAGCGTCCCTCCTTCATCGACGAGGTCCGCAGGACCGCGCCGGCCGCTGCCGAGCGGCGCGAGCCGCCGCCGGCCTTCCCGCCCGAGCCGCCGATCCCGCCGCGTCGCCCCGCGCCGCGACCTGAGGTCCGCGCCGAGCCGCGCGGTGGTGATGAGCCCCGCATGGTGGAGCCGCGCCCCGAGCGCGGAGCGCCGCGTGGCGAGCCGATGATGCCGCGCCCGCTGCGGCCCGCAGAGCCGCAGCGCCAGGCCGAAGCGCCGCGCCCGCCGGAAGGTCCCCGGCTGCCGCCGGTCCGCGCTGCCGAGCGGGCGGAGCGGATCGAGCGGCCCGAGCGCGTGGCCGCTCCGGTGCCACCGGCCCCGCCGCCGCCTCCGGCTCCGCCGGCCCCCGCGCCCGTGGATCAGAGCGCCGAAGCCAATCTCGCGGAGATGGCACAGCGCCTTGAGGCGGCGTTGCGGCGCCCGACGGCCGAGGCGCCTGCTGCCGCCGCGCCGCTGCGTCCCGCCCGCAGCGAGCCAATGCCCGCCGCAGCCGCACCGGCCAAGACGAGCTTCGAGAACCTGGAGGACGAGATGGCCTCGCTGCTCGGACGTCCGAAGTCCTCTCAGTGAGATCGCGCAGCCTCCCGCGTAGAGTTGTCTTCATCGCTGTCCTGATTGCCGCCGGCGCGTTCGCGGGGAGCGCGGCTGCGCAGGACATCAGCATCAATCTCGGCGGCGCCGGCGGCGGCGGCGTCACCGAGCGGGCAATCCAGCTGATCGCGCTGTTGACGGTGCTGTCGATCGCGCCGTCGATCTTGATCATGATGACGTCGTTCACGCGCATCGTGGTGGTGCTGTCGCTGCTGCGCACCGCCATGGGCACAGCGACCGCGCCGCCCAACACGGTCATAATCGCGCTGGCGATGTTCCTGACCGCCTTCGTGATGGGGCCGGTGCTGCAGAAGTCCTATGACGACGGCATCCGGCCGCTGATCGAAAACCAGATCACCGTCGAGGATGCGCTCCAGCGGGCCTCGGTGCCGCTGCGCGGCTTCATGCAGAAGAACGTGCGCGAGAAGGACCTGAAGCTGTTCGTGGACCTCTCCGGCGAGGCCCCGCCGGCAACGCCCGACGACCTGTCGCTGCGCATCCTGGTGCCGGCCTTCATGATCTCCGAGCTCAAGCGCGCCTTCGAGATCGGCTTCCTCTTGTTCCTGCCGTTCCTGATCATCGACCTCGTCGTCGCCTCGGTGCTGATGTCGATGGGCATGATGATGCTGCCGCCGGTCGTGGTCTCGCTGCCGTTCAAGCTGATCTTCTTTGTGCTGGTCGACGGCTGGTCGCTGGTGGCGGGAAGCCTGGTGCAGAGCTACGGGGGGTAGCGGCGGCTCGGGACCGTCGAGGCGGGCAGCGCCGCATGCACCACGCTTCCGAGCCGTGCTAGTCTCGAAAGCGGAGCACGCGTCCTCTGGAGCCTCGTCATGGAAGAACGTACATGGACGCTGATTGTCTTGCTGTTCATGGCCCCCGTTTGGCTGGTCGCGATGTGGGCGCTGCTGATGAGCTTACTCGGCGGGTTGAGGGATGAACGTTTCACGTTCTTCCGCTTGTTCACCGGGGCCTTCGTTCTAGAACCGTACAACCGGAAATACTTTCGCATCTTCGCGAGCTGCGGCGCGATCTTGTGCGGCGTCGTGCTCCTCGTCAACGTTCTGGTCTTTTCGGGGACGCTTCGCATGTCGGACAATCGAGTTTGGCCGACGCCGACCGCCAGCACGCGTTGATGCGCCAGCACCTCGTAGCCAAGATGAGTGTCAGCGGGCGCTTCTTCGGCGAGATCGCCCCCTGAATAGTCTCCGGCTCGGACGCGAGATCAACGGCCCGCGATCGCCTGCTTGACGCCCTGGATGCGTGGCAGGGCGCCGGTCGCCTCCGTCGGAGCCTTCGCGGCGTCCTTGCCGGCGTCCGGGCCCTTGCCGGTGGCGTCGGGGAAGCGCGCGCGCATGTCGCGCAGGAAGCCGTCGAGCGTGTCGACGCCCGCCGCCATCTTGGCGATCTGGGCGAACTCGGCGCTGGAGCCGCTGGCCGGCTTGCTGGCGACGTCGAAGGCGAGCTTGTCGGCCTCGCCGGTCATCAGCGGCGCATATTTCTCGCGGAAGCGCGCCAGGCCGATGGCATCGTCCGCCAGCGCGTAGCCGACGACGGCGCGCAGGATGTCACCGCGCTCCGCGGGATTCAGCGGGCGGAAATCGCGCCAGCGGTCGCCGTAATACAGCTCGATCTGCTCGGACGCCTCGCGCCAGCGCCGCGACGCCCAGTAGATATCCGAGCGCAGCCGGATCGCCTCGCGGCCGGCGACATTGGTGATGATGTCGAGCCCAAGATCGTGGCGGCCGATGTCGCTGTTGGCGCGGGCCTCGAGCAGCAGGCGCTGCTGGCGCAGCTCGCCAGAGAGATCGGCGATGCGGGTGGTGCGCAGCGCTTCCAGCGCGCGGTCGGGCTTGCGGTTGGTGAGGTAGACCATCGCGAGGCGCGCCGCGACCTGGGCGCGCGCGGCGCCTTCCAGGCGGTGGTCGACCTGATATTGCAAGAGCTCGGCGGCCTGGTCGAGCAGGTCGATGCCGACCAGACGATCGGCGAGCTTGCGGATCATCTCGTCGCCGCGCCGGCCGATCGGGGTCAGCTCGCGAAAGCCGTAGAAGATGCTGAGCGCGTCGACCGGCGGCAGCTCGTCGGCCTTGCCGCTGAGGAACAGCTGCGAGAACAGCCGCTGCGCCGCGTCCTGGGCCTGACGCGCCATGTCGGAGTTCGGCATCAGCCGGGTGGCCTGGCGCGCCGCTTCGAGCGAATCCGCATAGCGCCCGGCTTCCTCGTAGAGCTGCGCCATCATCTGCAGGGTCTGGACCTCGATGGCGTCGCCGCGCCAGGTCGCCTGCAGGGTCTCGAGCTCCTTCAGCGCATCGGCCGGCTTGATCTCGCCGCGCTTCTGCAGAAGCTTGATCTCGAACAGCTTGGCCTCGGCCGCGGCCATGCGGTCGTTGGAGTTGATGGCGACACGATACTCATCGAGCGCATCCTTCTCCTGCGCCATCGCCTCGGCGAGACGGCCGCGCAGCACGGCGACGTCGGGCTTCATGTCCGCGGGCACGCCGATCACGTCAAGCTCGGCGCGGCGCTTGGCGGCGCCGGCAAAATCCTTGATCTCGAGCGCCGACTTCATCGCATCCGCGATCACCACCCGCTGCAGGTCGAGGGGCAGCGAGGCGATGGCGAACTCAACATTCTTCAGCTTCTCGCGCGCATCGGCGAACTTGCCCTGCCGCGCAAAGGCGAGGCCCTTCCACATCTGCGAATCGAAATTGTTGCCGATCGAGGAGGTGGCGAGATCCTTGAGGCCCTGATCCGGACGTCCCATCAGGATGCTGGAGACCGCATGGATCATCAGCATCGCGGTCTCGTCGGTGCGCGGATCGTCGTCCGAGATCATCAGATTGGTGATGCCGCGCGCCTCCGGATACATCCCGCGCGCCATGTAGAAGCGCGCCAGCGCAAGCCGCGCCTGGGCGCGCCGCTCTGGCTCGGCGCTCGCCGCCGCCTTGATCAGCAAATCCTGGCGCGGCACGAAGGGCTGGGTCTGGTTCTGCTGCCACTCGTCGATGTCGAACATCGGCCTGACGGCGGTCGGCGCCCGCTCCGGCGAGAAGCCGATCGAGGACAGCGTGAGGCCGCCCGGTCGCCCCAGGATCACCTTGTCGGGGGCGATCTCGACGGCCACGTCATCCGAGTTCGGACGCACCGCGATGCCGTGAATGGAATCGAGCAGCGACAGATCGACGAAGTCCTGGCGCTTGATGAAGCCGCGGATCGGCGGCGGCGCCGTCACCACCAGCAGCGTGTCGCCGGCGTCCGGATCGGTCAGCCGGTGCAGCATCCCAGCGCCAGGGTTGGCGAGCGGGATCATCACATTGGCGAGCGCGGGATCGGTGACGTTGCGCATCACCATCAGCGGCTGCTGATTGGTCAGTCCCTTGTCGGCGAACGACAACGTCCAGCTGCGGCCGCCGTCGTCGCTGCCGAGCGAATGCATCTGCGGCCGGTTGAGGCGGATGCGAATCGCCTGCCCCTTGTCGAGCGGCATCCGGTTGACCTCGCCGATGATGGCGCCGCCCTTGGCCTTGATCGGCTCGACGTCGACCGGCTTGGTGGAATCGACCACCATCCACACCGTGTCGCCGCGGCGGAACAGCGCCGCGGGCGTGACCTGGCCGAAGCCGAAGGTGAGCCGCAGGCCCTCGCTGTCGCGCAGGGCCTCCAGCGTGGCGGCGCCGTTGGCGGGCTTCTCGGCGGGCTTCTCCGTCGGCTTGGCTGCTTCAGGCTTGGCTGCTTCAGGCTTGGCTGCTTCAGGCTTGGCCGGCTCCGGCTGCATGGCCGTCTCCGCCTTGGCCATCTCGGTCTTCGGAGCCTCCACCTTGGCGGCCTCTGGCTTGACGGCCTCGGGCGCGGCGTCCGCTTTCGGCGCAGCCGCGGGAGCCACGACTTGTGCAGGCTCGGTCGCCGGCGCGGCGATCGCTGGCTTGGCCTCGGCCTTCATCTCCTTGGCGATGGTCTCGGAGGTCGGCGGCACGATCTCGGGCTGTGCGGCAGCCCTGGGCTTTTCGCCATTTGGTTTTTCGCCATTGGCCTTGTCACCATTGGCCTTCTCGGCGGCAGACTTTTCAGCGGCAGGCTTTTCAGCCGCCTTGGCTCCGGGCAGCGTATCGGAGGAGACCGCGGCGACCTTCTTGTCCGGCTGCTGATAGGCGATGTCGATGTTGTAGTTCTTCTCCTCGCGGAAGGCGTGGACGTCGACCTCGCCGATCAGGCCGATCTCGACCAATGTCTTGCTGCCGTCGATGCGCTGGTTGATCGCGGCGACGTTGGGCGGCGAGACGATCTTGGCGTCGGCGAGATCGAAATTGAGCGGCGCGTTGAAGAACAGCGACATCTTCTGGTCGTTCATGACCGAGGAGATGCCGACGCCATCGGGGATCTCGAACACGAAGCGCACGAAGGTCGGCTGCACCAGCGCGCGGACGCGGATCGGCGGCCGGCGCTTCGATTCGGCCTCGGCGCGCTGCAGGCGCAGCGCCTTCTCGGCGGCGCGGGCGCGCTCGGCAAGCTCGCGCACGACCTCGGCCGGCAGCGGCGGCGGCGGGCCGGTCCAGCTGTCCGGCAGCAGATCGATGAAGACGCGCTCGCCCGCGGTCATGGTGTTGACGCGCACCTTCCGCGACAGCGACAGCCGCAGCGCCGAGCCGTCGGGATCGCCGCGCGCCGAGGAGATGTAATCCGGGGCCGCGTCGACCCAGCGGTCGATCGGCACATTGGCGGCACGGTCGAACCTGATCAGCAGGATGGAGCCCGCAGTGGTGACGTCGGCGCCGACGTCCTCGCTGAACTTCAGCACCAAGCGCGCATAGCCGTTCTGGGCCGACAGGCTGGCCTCGCCGGGAACCGGCGCCGCGCCGGCCGCAACGGTCGACAGCACGAGACCGATGACGATCGCCGACAGCAGCGCGAGACCGGCGCGCACGCGCGCACGGGCCTTCGACCGCAATCCGAGGGGAGACGTGCGCGCCATGGTCACAAGCTTCCAGTTCGACATCCGCAGGACTGACGGATACGCCTGCCCCGTCACGCCGGAAGTCTAGGATTCGGCGTTTAAGGGCGCATTAAACATGCGGCTCAATTGCTTCTCACAGGCACGATCTTGCCTTCGATCTTCGGCAGCTCGGCGCTCGCCTCCGGCTTGTCGGCGCCGGCCCGGCGGGCGAGCTCGACGGTAAGCCGCTCGGCCGCCTCCGGCGTCATCAGGCCGAGAATGTCCGACATCTTGCGCGGCGCGATCTGCGAGGCGATCTCGATCAGCACGGACATTTCGAGCCGGTCGAACACCTTGGCGGCGTCCTTCGGCTTCATGCCCTCATACATCGTGACGATGCTCTTGAAGCGGGCATTGTCGGCCTCGGCCTTCGCAGCCTGCGCGCCGGAGATGCGGCTTTCGATCGCCTTCATCTCATCGGTCTTGGACTGGATGCGCTGCTCGGCGGCGCGCAACAGGCTCTCGCGGATGTCGATCTCGCGCTGGCGCGCCTCGAGCTCCTGGCGCCGCGACTGCAGCCGCTCCAGGATCGCCTTCTCCGCCGGCGAGACCTGCTGCTGGTTCTCCTCGGGCTTGATCACGATGCCGTCGGGCTTGGTGTCGGGAGCGGCAGGCTTCGGCGCCTCCTCCTTCTTCTCCTTCGGAGCGCCGTGGGTCGAGCCGGTGATGATGTCATTGTCCTCGCGGCCCGGGTAACCCAGGTTCTCCTGGGCCCAGGACCGCTTCGAGGATTGCGGGTCATAGTCGAACACATAGCCGCCATCGATCACGAGGCCGGCCACCTTCAGCACCGCGAGGCAGGCCACCGCGATCAGGACGACGGGAATGACGCGGATGTTACGGAACGCATTCATGCGGCAAGGCCACCAGTCCTTCGACGTTCAGAGAATGCCTGGGCGGCCGCGGCAACCGCCTTGGCGCCGGAGACGCGCACCGGCTCGGTCGTGATCGCCGGCACCGGAGCAGGCACAGGCGCTGCGACCGGCTCAGGGGCCGCTTCAGGCGCGGTGATCGGGCGCGCGGCGCTGGCGATGCGCGACAGACGGCGCACCACGCCGTCGCTCTCGGCAAGCTGCTTGCGCAGCTGGTCGGACATCTGCGTCGCGGCGGCGAGCTGATTGCCGAGATTGTCGTTGACGTCGCGCACCGCGAGCTTCAGCCCGCCGATCGCGCGCTCGGCGATCTCGGTCGCGGTGATCAGCTCGGCGATGACAGCCTTCAGCGAATGCTCGTCGGCCTTCAGCCGCTTCAGCCTGGAGTTCAAGAGCATGCAATAGCCGATGGTCAGCACCAGAAGGACCGCCACCAGGCTTTCGATGATCAATCCGAGGGAGTGGTTCATTGGGCCTCCATCAACTTGTTCTGGCCTTCGGCGCCTTCAAACATCGCAAGCGTCGTATTCGGCTTGCGCAAATTCTTGGTGACACGGATCGCGACGCGGTCGCCGACCCGGCCCATCCGTCCTTCCGTCAGCATCGTGCTGCCGCAGCGGACCGCGACCAGCGCGTCGGGACGGATGTCGAGCGGCAGGGTGTCGCCGACCTTCAGCCGCATCAGCTGCTTCAGCGGCACGTCAGCCTCATAGAGCACGGCATCGACGGCGATCTCGGCCTGCGCGATCTCGGTGGCGAAGTGGCCTTCCCAGACGGGATCGCGGCCGAACTTCTCGCCCATGAACATCTGCAACAGCACCGGCCGGATCGGCTCGATGGTCGCATAGGGCAGCAGCAGCTCGATGTTGCCGCCACGTTCTTCCATGTCGATGCGCAGGCGCACCAGGATCGCGGCATTGGCGGGGCGGCTGATCGCGGCGAAACGCGGATTGGTCTCGAGCCGGTCGATGGTGAAGCGCACCGGCGACAGCGGCCGGAAGGCCTGCTCGGCGTCGCTCAGCACCAGCTCGATCAGGCGCTTGACGAGATTGGTCTCGATCGTCGTGTAGGGCCGGCCCTCGACGCGCAGCTGGGTGTTGCCGCGGCGGCCGCCCAACAACACGTCGATGATCGAATAGATCAGCGTGGAGTCGACCGTGGCGAGGCCGAAATTCTCCCACTCCTCCGCCTTGAACACGGAGAGCACGGCCGGCAGCGGGATCGAATTCATGTAGTCGCCGAACCGCACCGAGGTGATGCGGTCGAGCGAGACTTCGACGTTGTCGGAGGTGAAGTTGCGCAAGCTGGTCGTCATCAGCCGCACCAGGCGGTCGAAGACGATTTCGAGCATCGGCAGACGCTCGTAGGACACCATCGCCGAATCGATGATGGCGCGAATGCCGGAATGGTCGTCGAGGCTGACCTCGCCCGCGGTGAAGCCAAGGAGATTGTCGATCTCCTCCTGCGACAGCACGCGCTCGCCGCCGTTCTTGGTCGCGCCGAAGTCGCGGCTGCCGTCCTCGACCATCGCGGCCCATTGCAGGGCCATCGATTCCGTGAGTTCGTTAGCTGCTGCGGCTTCCGCGGCCTCTGTGGGATCCTCCGAATCGAGCGAGGCCTCCCATTGCGCGGCTATCGCATCTTGGTCGACTGGATCGTTGCCTGCCATGATCTTGCGCGTCCGTGCCTTACTGAATCACGATTTCCTTGAACAACACCGCGTTGACCTGGTTGGGCGCCAGCGCGACGTTGACCCGCTTCGTCAGCTCCTCCTTCAGCCTGAACAGGCCCGCCGAGCCGTTGAGGTCGCTCGGCCGGAGCTCGCGCAGGTAGGTCTGGAAGATGTCGGTGACGCGCGGCAAGGTCGGCTTGATCGTCTCGACCTGCTTCTCCTCCTTCACCTCCAGCACGATCTTCACCTTGAGATACTGGACGCGGTCGCCGGGATTGCCGACCAGGTTGACCAGCAGGTCCGGCACCTCGACGAAGGCCGGCGGCTTCGGCGCGGGCGCCGCCTCGGCATGATGCTCGTCGTTCTTGTGGCTGAAGAAAAAGAAATAGGCCGCGCCGCCGACGCCGAGCAATGCCAGCGCACCGACGATCATGATGATCAGCTTGAGCTTGCTCTTGGGCGAGCCGACTTGCTCCTCGCCTTCGGCTGCTCCGGCTTCGTTCTCGGCCATAGCTTTCGGATCCTTCCGGAAATTCGAGCCGATGCCGCCAGAAAGCTTGATGACGCGAAACAAACGCTCCCAGCGCATCTGCGCTTTGTTGAGGGAACGCTACGGTAACAATGGTTAACGGAAGCTTTCTTTTATTAACGGAGTGGGAAAATCTTGCCGGGCAATTATGGTTAGCGAGACGTTATTGCCGGGCGTTTCGACCGCGGCCGAAAACACAACCCCCTGAATTCAAATACATTTCAGAGTTGGCACGGCTTTCGCTGTACCCCTTGCGAACCCGCCGGCTTGGGAGAGCCAAACGGTTCACAGAAGACCCGATCGAGACCGCCTTGGGAGAGGTGCCGCGACCGGGATTCGTTAAAAGGGGAGATCGACCGGTGGAGAATGCGCTTCTCATCGGATTGTCGCGGCAGATGGTGCTGGAGCGACAACTCGACGTCGTTGCCAACAACGTCGCCAACGTCAACACCAACGGCTTCAAGGCCGATCAGCAGCTGTTCGAGGAGTATCTCTCCTCTGGCGCGCATGAAGACAATTTTCCGGGTGCCGCCCGCAAGGTGTCCTACGTCCAGGACCGCGGCACCTATCGCGACTTCACGCAGGGCTCGATGGAGCGCACCGGCAACGCGCTCGACGTCGCCATCACGGGAGACGGCTTCCTGACGGTGCAGACCGCGGCCGGCGAGCGCTACACCCGCGACGGCAATCTGCACATGAACAATATCGGTCAGCTCGTCACCGCGGCCGGCGACCCCGTGCTCGGCACCGGCGGCCCAATCGTGTTCCAGCCGACCGATCACGACATCAACATCTCGCCGGACGGCACCGTGACCGTCGTCGAAGGCGTCAACCGCACCGACTCGATCCGCGGCAAGCTGCGCATCGTCAATTTCGCCGACCCGCAACAGGCGCAGAAGCAGGGCAACAACCTCTACTCCGCTGCCGGCGGCGTGACGCCGCAACAGGACACCAAGTCGACCGTCCAGCAGGGCTACATCGAGAAGTCGAACGTGAGTGCGGTCGGCGAGATGAGCAAGATGGTCGAAGTGATGCGTGCCTACACCCAGGTCGCCAACATGCTGCAGGTCCAGAGCGACATGCGCAAGAGCGCGATCGAGAAACTCGCCGACGTTCCGGCCTGACCGCAGAGATTGAAGGAGACATAAGATGCAGGCGCTTCACACCGCTGCGACCGGAATGGCGGCCCAGGAACTCAACGTCCAGGTGATCTCCAACAACATCGCCAACCTGCGCACGACCGGCTTCAAGAAGCAGACGGCGGCGTTCCAGGACCTGATCTACGAGCACATGCGCCGCGTCGGCGCGCAGTCCTCGGACCAGGGTACGATCCTGCCCGTGGGCATCGACATCGGCGGCGGCGTCAAGACCGTCGGCACGCCGCGCTCGATGACGCAAGGCACGCTGTCGCAGACCGGCAACGATCTCGACCTCGCCATCTCCGGCGAAGGCTTCTTCAAGATCCTGATGCCGGACGGCACCTTCCAGTACACCCGCGACGGCACCTTCCAGATGGACAATCAGGGCCGCATCGTCACCGCGCAGGGCAACCCGGTGCAGCCGACCATCACGATCCCGCAGAACGCCTCGGGCATCACGGTCAACTCGCAGGGCCAGGTCTCGGTCACGCTGCCGGGCTCGACCACCTCGAACATCATCGGCCAGCTCCAGGTCACCCGCTTCATCAACAAGGCGGGCCTGCAGCCGGTCGGCAACAACCAGTTCACCGACACGCCCTCCTCCGGCGCGCCGCAGGACGGCGTCGCCAACCAGGATGGCCTCGGCAGCATCACCCAGGGCAGCCTGGAGCAGGCCAATGTCGACGTCGTCAGCGAGATGAGCGAGCTGATCGCCGCCCAGCGCGCCTATGAGATGAACGCCAAGGTCATCTCCGCCGCCGACCAGATGATGCAATCCACCACCGCGTTGTTCCGCTGAGCGCTGAAGGGAGATCACCATGATGACCCGCACCGCCCGTCCCTTCCTTCTTGCTGCCGCGCTGCTGGCCTCGACTGCGATGTCGGCCTTCGCCGGCGAGGCCGACGACCAGATCAAGGCGCCCGTGCTGCGCGCGTCCGTCAACGTCACCGGCGACATCGTGCGTGTCGGCGACCTGATCGAGAATGCCGGCGTCGCGGCGAACGTCGCCGTCTACCGCGCTCCCGATCTCGGCACGACCGGCATCCTGCCGGCCGCGCAGGTGATCGCGACGCTGCGCAATCATCAAGTGATCGGCGTCGACGTCCGTGACATCAAGGAGGTCGCGGTCACCCGGCTCGCCCGCGCCGTCGATGCCAAGGAGATCAGCACCGCCGTCGCCCAGGCGCTGGATCACCGCAACGGTCTTGGTGATGCGGCGAATCTGAGCATCAGCTTCGACCAGCCGGTGCAGGACCTGAAGTTCGACGCCGCGAGCAGCGGCGCGCTGGCGCCGACCAATGTCCGCTTCGACCCGCGCAGCGGCCGCTTCGACATCACCTTCGAGCTCGGCCAGGGCAACGGCGCCAACCCCATCAAGCTGCGCTACAGCGGCGTCGCGATCGAGACCGTCGAGGCGGCCGTGCTGACGCGCAACATCGACCGCAACGAGGTGATCCGCTCCGGCGACCTGCAGATGGAGCGCCGGCCGCGCGTCGAGCTCGGCGGCGCCGAGCCTGCCTCCCGCGAGCTTGCCGTGGGCATGCAGATGCGCCGTCCGGCCCGCGCCGGCCAGGCGCTGAAGACGACCGACCTCGCCAAGCCTGACCTCGTGCAGCGCGACCAGGCCGTGACGCTGATCTACCAGACCGCGGGCATTTATCTCACCACGCGCGGCAAGGCGCTGGAGTCGGGCACCGAGGGCGACGTCGTCAACGTGCTCAACCTGCAGTCCAAGCGCACCATCACCGGCCGTGTCACCGGACGCGGCCAGGTCTCGGTCGAGGTCGCCGTCGCCAAACCGGCCCAGACCTCCGAAGCCGAGATCACAGCTCCCGTCTCTGTCGCCAGCCGCCTTCCGTCCAACGCCTCCTCGAAAGCCGAGTAAGTTTCATGTCGAAGTTCAAGTTTGATGGTCAGGGCGTTTCGGGTCTGCGGCGGGTCGCGCTGATCTCGGTCTCCTTCGCGGTGCTGTCGGTTGCCGGCGGTTGCTCCTCGATCGACCGTATCAGCCAGATCGGCGAGCGGCCGAAGCTGACGGAGATCGACAATCCGACCACGCAGCCGGGCTACAAGCCGGTGCAGATGCCGATGCCCAAGCCCGAGATGGTGTCCTACGCGCCGAACTCGCTGTGGCGCAACGGCTCCCGCTCCTTCTTCAAGGACCAGCGCGCCCGCCAAGTTGGCGACCTCCTCACCGTCACGGTCAGCATCTCCGACAAGGCCAACTTCGCCAACGAGACCCAGCGCAGCCGCACCAACAAGGAGGATTCGGGCATCACCGACTTCGTCGGCTCGAAGACGCTCGGCGCCACCGGCAAGAACATCCTGCCGGGCCGCATCCTCACCGCCGACGGCACCTCGTCCTCCGACGGCAAGGGCACGATCCAGCGCTCGGAATCCTTGACCACCAGCGTCGCCGCCGTGGTGACCCAGGTGCTGCCGAACGGCAACCTCGTCGTCGAAGGCAAGCAGGAGATCCGGGTCAACTACGAGATCCGCGAGCTGATCGTCGCCGGCATCGTACGGCCGGAGGACATCCAGAGCGACAACACGATCGACTCGACCAAGATCGCCCAGGCCCGTATCTCCTATGGCGGCCGCGGCCAGATCTCCGACGTCCAGCAGCCGCGCTACGGCCAGCAGGTCATGGACATTCTGCTGCCGTTCTGAGGCGAACTCCCACGTCACGGACCGGGCGGCCCCTCGCCCGGTCGTTCAAGAGAGCCGCCGACGGCTCCGTCGAGCATCGCAACGAGGACGAAGAGACACGACGAAAATCCCTCCCTCCAGGAGGGTCGGACAAGGGATTGGCCGAGCGCGACACAGGTCATGACAATGACCTCGCAGCCGCCGCCCTGCTCCTGAACACGAGCTCCCACATTGCCCAATGCGAACCTAGGCGCGGCGGGCAATGTATACGCGGCCTCCGGTAGCTCCCCTGCCGGAGGCCGTGTTCGTTTGGAGGCCGTCTACAGTTTTGTCGTGAGGTCGACGGGAGCACCTCGAATCCGTCAGCGATCAGCTCCCGGATTTTGGCGACGACCTTGTTCGCAAGGGTCGGATCCGGACCAAGGTTCGGAACGCGCTGATCGTGGAGGTCCGGAAAATAGTCGCTCGTGATCGGGAGTCGAGCGATGCGACTGACGTCGACGATAAAGGACTTGTTTTGGCCGAGCGCGAGCGCGCGTGCTTCATCGACGAGCAGGTGCTGGCGGGGCCGACGCGCACCTTCGTAAGCCGTTCGCATGCTCGTGTAGGCCACGACGGCGTAGGCTCCGTCTCCCGATCTGCCGACGCCCAAAACGAGAACAATGTGGGCGAAAGGTCCGGGCCCTCGCCTCTCCCTGAACGGGAAATTGCACCGGACGTAGTCGCCGGACCGCATGTCTCAGGAGAACAACATTCCGAGTGCCGACCGGCGCGCCGCAAAAGCCTCGTCACTCTCGCCGTCCTCCCGATCCAGCACAAAATCGGATCCCTGCTGAACTGCATCGTAAGCGAGGATGGTCCTCTCGCCAGGGTCGAGCTCCATCTCGCGCAGCAGCACGCGCATGACATAATCTTCGACCGACAACCCCTCCCGCTCCGCCCGCTCAGCAGCAGCGACAACGACGGATCTTGAGAGGCAGATGGTTTCCATATCGCTCATGAACGTCTCCTGACCCCAATATAGACCCGCCTGGACCGGAACGCGAGACATGCCCGGTCGGAGCTGTCCGTCCGTCACTCGAACGCCGCCTCGACCACGCCTAGACCGTCCAGCTCCATCCGCACCCGGTCGCCCGGCTTCAGCCAGATCGTCTTGACCAGGCTGCCGGTCAGCACCAGTTGCCCGGCTTCCAGCCCGTCGCCGCGCGAGGCGAGGTGGTTGGCGAGCCAGGCGAGCGCGTGCAGCGGATGGCCGAGCACGTCGGCGCCGGTGCCCTGCCCGGCCAAGGCGCCATTCACGAAGGCTCGGCCCTGCACCGCGCCGAGGTCGCCCGCCGCGTCGCGCGGGACGGCGGGGCCGAGCACGCAGCCTGCGGCGAAGAAATCATCGGCGACCAAGGTCGGGGCACCCATGGTCTCCCATTGCACATAGCGGTCGTCGACGATCTCGATCGCCGCATGGCAATCGCCGACAGCGTCGCCGACATGGGCGATCGTGAACGGCGCGTCCAGCGGCAGCAGGTCCTTGGCGAGCCGCACCGCGATCTCGCATTCGACTCCGACGCGAACGAAATCCCCCGCCCGCAACGTGACGCCGGAGGCGTGCACGCCGCCTGTGAACACGCCGCCAGCGCACGGATGCGGAATGCCAATATAGTCCTGCATCACCTTGCTGGTGCAGCCGATCTTGTAGCCGGCGAAATCGCCGATGTGCTCGGCCAGCAGCCAGTGAGCCTCATGCTGGATCTCATAGCCGGCTGCTTCATCCTTCGGCTGAAGGTGAGACGGCAGCGCCGCCAGCTTCGTCCTCTCGCGGCGGGCGGCCACGATCAGTTGCGCGGCGGCCAGAACCTCGTCTGCTCCCATGATCGTTCAACTCCCGCTGTCGGCCGCCCGAAGCGGCCTCTCAGATTTTATGGTTAACGGCTTGTTACGACGCAGCTTTTGCTGCCCGCTTCATCCTTTGTCGTGGCTGCTTCGCACCAGGTCGGAAGCGCACGCCCCGGTCGCTCAGATGGTGCTTGAACCGCCTCACGGCCGCACCAGGCCGAGCGTCAGCAGGCTCTCCGCGGTGGCTGTGATGATCTCATCATTCGGTCGCGGATTCCAGCCGAGCAGCCGACGCGCCTTGTCGCCGGAGGCGGCGCGGCGCAATCCGAGCAGCGGCTTGACGTCACGCAACTGGGGAACGCCGAGCGCCACGATGCGGGCCAGCCAGTTCGGCATCTCCAGCCGCGGCGCGCGTCGTGCCGCCGCGCCCATCCGCCTCCGCAACACGGCTGCGATCTCGAGCACGGACAGCGGCGGCCC
Organism: Bradyrhizobium sp. USDA 4353; assembly: GCF_054063215.1. Classification (NCBI taxonomy): domain Bacteria; kingdom Pseudomonadati; phylum Pseudomonadota; class Alphaproteobacteria; order Hyphomicrobiales; family Nitrobacteraceae; genus Bradyrhizobium; species Bradyrhizobium sp. USDA 4353. The sequence continues at coordinate 3,994,424 of NZ_JBSSGB010000001.1, read as the reverse complement.
GGCCACCGCCAGGAACCGCTCGCCTCTCGCGGCGGGGTCGGTCATGGCCCGCAGATGCAGGTCGGCGACATCACGGACGTCGACTAGCCCGAGATAGATCTGGGGCGCGAGCGGCGCCCGGCCCTGCATCAGCGCCTGGACCAGCGCGATCGACGGCGAGAAATCCGCTGACAACACCGGGCCGAGCACGGCGACCGGGCAGATGGTCGCAAGCTCGAGCGCGCCACCCTCGCGGGCGAGGAAGTCCCAGGCGGCGCGCTCGGCCAGGGTCTTGGACTTGGGATAAGGCTGCACGTCGGGACCGTCGAGGTCGGTCCAATCGGCCTCGTCGAACGGCCTGTCCCGCGGACTATGGCCATAGGCGACGGCGGAGAAGGACGAGGTCAGCACCACGCGCTTGACCCCGGCGTCGCGTGCCGCCCGCAGCACCCGCAACGTGCCGTCGCGCGCCGGCACGATCAGCTCGTTCTCGTCCTTCGGCACGTAATCCGGCAGCGGGGAAGCGATGTGGAGGACGTAGTCGCAGCCCTCTGCGGCCGCGGTCCAGCCGTCATCCCGGGTGAGGTCGGCAGCATGGAAGGACACCGCGGCGGCATCAGACGCACCGCCGCGCTGGAGCATCGCCAGGATCTCACTTTGGCGGTCGAGATTGCGCAGAGTGGCGCGCACGCGATGGCCGGCTGCGATCAGCTGCAGGATCGTATGCGCCGCGATAAACCCCGAACCGCCGGTGACGAGAACCTCGCTCATCGCAATTGCCTCATCAGCCTCGCTCCACCGCTCGATCCCCGGTGAGACGTCATGGCAGGATGAGATGGCAGGGCGATGTCGGCGCCCAGCCCCAGTTCAGTTCGCCTCGCTGATGGCGCCGATGCTGCCCTCGTTGCGCGTCTCCAGCCACGGCAGCTCGAACTGACAAGTCAATCCGGTCTCGGCAAAGGTGCGCTGCAGATGCCTCACCGTGCGGGTCAGGAGCCGGCTGCCGAATCCAACCACCGGCGGCTCCGTCGCCGGCGGTCCGCCGGTCTCCTGCCACCTCATGTGGAGCGCATCGGGCCCAAGCGACCAGCCGACCTCGACACGGCCGTCCGGGGTGGTCAGCGCGCCATATTTGCTGGCGTTGCAGGCCATCTCGTGGATGACCAGCGCCAGCTGTGTCGTCAGCTCGACCGGGACCAGGATGGTCGGGCCGCTCAGCGCGAGCTGATCCGGCGTGCTGGCGAACGGTGCGACCTGGCTGGTGATCAGCCCGGCGAGATCGGCGCCCTGCCAATCGTTCTCCGCGAGGCTGGTGTGCACTGTCGCGAGCGCGTGCAACCGCGAAGTGAAGTCACGCACCTTGGCGTCGTGCCGCGGCAGCAGCTGATGCGCTAGCGACTGCACCACGGCGAGGCTGTTCTTCACACGGTGGGCCAGCTCGTGCACCAGCAGCTCGCGCCGGCGGTCGGCCTCCTTGGCCGCGGTGACGTCGATGTTCACTCCGATCATCCTGAGGTCGTTGCCGCTCTCGCCACCCAGCGTTCGGGCACGAGCCTCGATCCATCGGATGGAGCCGTCGGGCAGCTGCACACGCCACTCCGAATCCAGCTCCCCAGTGATCAGCGCCTGCTTGTTGTCCCGGTCGGCATTCGCCTGATCCTCGGGATGGACGAGCGACAGCCACGCCTCATAGGTGCCAGGAAACGTGCCGGGCTTCAGGCCATAAAGCTCCTCGATCTCGTCCGACCAGCGGCTGGTGCCGGCCTGGCCATCCCAGATGAAGGTGCCGAGCCGGCCGTATTTCGCGGCCAGCTTGAGCTGCTCGGCAGTGCGCGCAGCATCGTCCCTGGCCTTGGCCAGCATCGCGAAATTCTCCTGGATGATGCGCGCGCTCTCGGCCTGCGCCTTCTCGGCCGCGGCAAGACGTGCGTTGAGCGCACGCACCTCCGGTGGATCGGAGGGTGCGGCCTCGCCGGGGTTGGTGCTCTTGACCGCGATGCTTTCGAGCGGCCGGGCGATACTTCGACCGATGCCAGCGGCCAGCAGCAGCGCCAGGGCACAGATGGTGGTCGCCGCGATCGTCGCGGTCTTCACCGTCGAGGAGATCGCCTGCGCGAACGCCCCCTGCTTGATGCCGACCCCGACGGTCCAGCCACTGAGCTGCGGATGGGCGTTGGCGTTGATGACGCGGTCGCCCTCGATCGACGGAAATTCAGCGATGCCGTCGGCCCTGGAGGTCGCCCGCCACCCCGCCGACGCCAGCTGCCCAGTGGTGGTCGCATTCTTCGGGATGCGGGAGATGTAGCGGCCCTGGCCGTCCATGATGCCGACCAGCCAGTCCGCCGGCAACTGCTGCTGGGCCAGCAGCCTCGTGTAGTTCGTGGCCGGCATGGCGATCGCCAGGCACCGGAATGGCTTGCCGTCCTTGAACACGGGCACGTCGACGGTTGCCACCCACTCGCCCGAGTTCGGGCCGGTGAAAATGTCGGAGATCGACGGCCGGCCCGATGCAAAGGCCCGCTCCTGCGAACGGCGCCCTTCGGGCGTCCGCTCGCCGAGCGGCTTGCCAGGAAGTGCCAAGGTATTGAGAAGCAGATGGCCGTTGGCGTCGGCGACGATAATCCAGCCTTCGCCGCTGACCGCTCCGACGCGGCGCGCTTCCGCCTCGAAATCGGCAAGATCAGCCGCGCTGAGATCAGGAGATTTCCCAAGCACCTCGGCGAGCGCGAGATAGCGCCGGAGTTCGGCATCAACCGCGCCGGAGATCGTCTGAGCGGCGTAGGACAGGCCACGACGGATCGAGGCATCAGCCGATTGCGCCATGGAGACGATCACATAGGCGATCAGCCCGACGCAGGGCAGGAACAGGATTCCGGCCAGCAACAAGAGCCGCCCCTTGATGCTCAAACCGCCATATGAATGCTGTAGCGCGGCCAGCAGGCCTCCGCCCGCACCGTCCGATCTGTTCGGCTCCCGCATAGTCCCCCGCGGCTCGTTCCAACACGGAACCGCGAACAATTCCCAGACTGCGGAAAAGTTCCTTGGGGGAAGAAGAAAGGCGGCAAGCGGGTTGATGGAGGAGTCGAAGTGCTGCCGCCCAGCAACGCAAGATCGGATCACGCCGCGAAAACGGCGTGGCCGCATCGATATCGGATCGCTGCGGCCGCTCCCGGCAGGCGGCCGCAATCCCTGCTCATCGAGGTCCGCGCCGCGACCTACTCGTCGCGGTAGACCTTTTCACGCTTCTCGTGGCGTTCCTGCGCCTCCACCGAGAGCGTTGCGATCGGACGGGCTTCGAGCCGCTTCAGCGAAATCGGCTCGCCGGTCTCCTCGCAATAGCCGTAGGTGTTGTCCTCGATGCGCTGGAGCGCGGCGTCGATCTTGGAGATCAGCTTGCGCTGGCGGTCGCGGGCGCGAAGCTCGATCGCCCGGTCGGTTTCCGACGACGCGCGATCGGCGAGGTCGGGGTGGTTCACGTTCTCCTCCTGCAGAGCCTGCAGGGTGAGCTTCGATTCGCGCAGGATCTCCTCCTTCCATGCCAGCAGCTTGGCGCGGAAGTAGTCGCGCTGGCGGTCGTTCATGAAAGGCTCTTTTTCGGAAGGTTTGTAGTTCTTCAACTTTTCCAAGGTCAGCCCATCTGTACGTGCTGGCGCCGGTCGCGGCACCGGCGGACGGAATACGCCCGTTCGCGGCCGCGTTATATAGCGGCCTCTTGTGACAGACAATATTTCCATCGACACGGGCGCCCCGCCATGCCGCCGTTGTCCAGCCCAAATTGCGGCCGGCCGGCGGGGCGCCAAGGACTGCCTTAATAGCCGACCGTGAAACGGGCCCGCCGGTGCGCCGGACGCTCGATTTCGTCGGCCATTGCGACCGCGAAGTCCTCGAAGGTGATGAAGCTCTTGCCCTCGGCGTCGGCCAGCAGCTGGTCCGTTCCGAGCCGGAACTTGCCCGTCCGGGCGCCGAAATCGATGATCGCGGAGGGCGACAGGAAGGTCCAGTCGAGCTCCGTCTCCTGCCGGAGGCGATCCAGGAACGCCGCGCCCTTCTCAGCTTCGGCCTTGTACATGGCCGGAAAGTTCGGCGTCGTCACCAGCCGCACGCCCGGCGCGACCTCCAGCGAGCCGGCGCCGCCGACGACGAGGTAACGAGATACGCCCGAATCCTTGGCGGCGCCGATCAGCGCCTCGGCATCGCTGGCCAGGAAATGGATCGAGCTGATCGCGACGTCATGTCCGGCCCACAGCTTGGCAAGTGCGGCGCGGTCGTTGGCATCGCCCTGCACCGCGGTGACATTGGCGTGCTTCTCGATCTTGTCCGGATTTCGCGCAATGCCGGTGACCTGATGGCCGCGATTGGCAAGCTCGGCGGTAATGCGCGACCCGGCCCGGCCCGAGGCGCCGGCGACGGCGATCTTCATGGTGCAACTCCTTCGTGAGCGATCGTTCGGTCGGATCGGAGGCTCTGGACGAGCCGCCTTGGTATCCGATAGTGACTAGATAGCGGAACGAATGCTGGTGTTAAGAGCGCACTTTAAGATCACCAGGTCACGCCGGAGTAACCGATGCGAGCCCCGAACGTCTATTCGGCCCAATGCCCCACCCGACAGATCCTCGCGATCGCGTCGGCGACAAATGGGCCGTGCTGATCCTGATCCTGCTGCGCAACGAGCCGTTGCGATTCAATCAGTTGCGGCGCTCGATCGAAGGCATTTCGCAGAAGATGCTGTCGCAGGTGTTGAAGAGCCTCGAGCGCGACGGGCTGGTGCGGCGGCGCGCGATCGCGACCGTTCCAGTGACGGTTGAATATTCGATCACATCGCTTGGATTGACCTTGGCCGCCGCCGTCGATCCCCTGCGCGACTGGGCCGAGCATCATCTGAAGGACGTCATGGCCGCACAGCGGCGCTACGACGCACAGGCGACGTCGAAGGCTGCCTAGGCATGATCCGGAAAAGTGCGCAGCGGTTTTCCGAAAAGATCATGCGCAAACAACAACCCAAAGCGCGATGATCTCATCGCGCTTTGGTCGCTTCAGCCCTGCCCCGCCTTGGCGAGCTCGACCTCGACGCGGAGCTCGATCTCCGAGAGGATCGCATCCAGTCCCGGCTCGCCCGAGGTCTGCTTCAGGTCGGCCGCCGCGTCCCGCAGCCGCAGCGCCATCGTCCTGTCGAGCTTGCCGGACAACAGCGACAGCTTGAGATCGTCCAGCACGTCGAGGGCGCGCTTGCCGCGCTGGACCGAGCGCTTGCGGCGCTCGGCCGGATCCTCCTCGATGCCTTGCAGCGCCAGCAGCGCATCGATGTTCGCGGTCTGCTTTGGCGCGAGCGTCGCGCGCGTCTCCTGGGTGGTGCCGACGTCGGGCAGCTTGAAGCCGCCGGACGAGGTCTTTCGCGTGGAGCTGGTCGACGTGCCCAGCGTCGTGCCGTTCGGTCCGTAGATGCGCATCAATGGCTCCCCGCAGGCTCTCGCGTGTCGGAGCGGAGATTGGCCGCGTCGTGGTTAACGGTGCGTAAATGGCCCGGCAAATTCTGCCGGGGCGGCAGCTTCGTTCCTCCGGAGTAGCCCGGGATCGCGAGAAGGCTCGCGATTGATTTCACACTCTATCAATGAGTTAGCCGGGAGCATCGCGCTGGCACGGCCCTCGCATAGTTAACGCCGATCATGCGGTCATGGGAGTGGCCAAGTGATCACTTGCAGAGTTCGAGGGGAGCATAGGATGCGACGCGTCCGATCTACGCGCCTGTTTCAGGCCGCTTGCGCCGCCATGCTGGCGCTGGCCTCTACCGTCATGTCCGCACATGCGACGTCGCGGATCAAGGATCTCGCCAATATTGAAGGCGTGCGCCAGAACCAGTTGATCGGCTACGGCCTCGTTGTCGGCCTCAACGGCACCGGCGATACGCTGAACAACATCCCGTTCACCAAGCAGTCGCTGCAGGCGATGCTCGAGCGCATGGGCGTCAACATCCGCGGCGCCACCATCCGCACCGGCAACGTCGCGGCCGTGATGGTGACCGGCAATCTGCCGCCCTTCGCCACGCAAGGCACGCGCATGGACGTGACGGTGTCGGCGCTCGGCGACGCCAAGAATTTGCAGGGCGGCACCCTGCTCGTCACCCCCCTGCTCGGCGCCGACGGCAACGTCTACGCGGTCGCGCAAGGCTCGCTCGCGATCTCCGGCTTCCAGGCCGAGGGCGAGGCCGCCAAGATCGTGCGCGGCGTGCCGACCGTCGGCCGCATCGCCAACGGCGCCATCATCGAGCGCGAGATCGAGTTCGCGCTGAACCGCCTGCCCAACGTGCGGCTGGCGCTGCGCAATGCCGACTTCACCACAGCCAAGCGCATCGCCGCGGCCATCAATGATTTCCTCGGCGTCAAGACCGCGGAGCCGATCGACCCCTCGACGGTGCAGTTGAGCGTGCCGGCGGAGTTCAAGGGCAACGTCGTCGCCTTCCTGACAGAGATCGAGCAGTTGCAGGTCGATCCGGATCTCGCCGCCAAGATCGTCATCGACGAGCGCTCCGGCATCATCGTGATGGGCCGCGACGTCCGCGTCGCCACCGTCGCGGTGGCGCAGGGCAACCTCACCGTCACGATCTCCGAGAGTCCGCAGGTCAGCCAGCCCAATCCGTTGTCACGCGGCCGCACCGTGGTCACGCCGCGCACCAGCGTCGGCGTCCAGGAGGACGGCAAGAAGTTCGCGGTCGTCAAGGACGGCGTCTCCTTGCAGCAGCTCGTCGACGGCCTCAACGGCCTCGGCATCGGCCCGCGCGACCTGATCAGCATCCTGCAAGCCATCAAGGCGGCCGGTGCGATCGAAGCCGACATCGAGGTGATGTGATGGCTACCTCCTTCATCGACTCCTATGCCGGCCGCACGCCGCTCAGCATGCCCAGCGCGGCCGCCAAGACGTCGCCGCGCACCGATATCGAGCTTTCGGAGGCCCTGACCAAGGTCTCCCCCAAGGCGCAGGCCAAGGCCAAGGCGACCGCGACCGACTTCGAGGCGATGTTCCTCAACTCGATGTTCTCGCAGATGACGAGCGGCGTGAAGGGCGACGGTCCGTTCGGCGATACGCCGGGCACCGGCGTCTGGCGCTCGATGCTGACCGAGCAATATTCGAAGAACTTCGCCAAGGCCGGCGGCGTCGGCATCTCCAACGACGTCTTCCGCACCCTCATCCTGCAGCAGGCCAAGAGCAACAACGCCGGCAACAACGCCGGCAGCAGCTCCAACACAGCCACACCGTAACCGTAAGCGTAGACATCGCGCGGGGTCCGCAGCGCCCCACGCCGACAGGAGTTTTCAATGAGCGCACAGGGTCAGGCGAAGAAGACGACCTACACGGCCGCCGCAACCGCGGCAGAGGCACGCGCGCTCGCTGACGAGATGGTCAGCGTCATGAGCGAGCTGATCGCGGTCATCGAGCAGGAGACCGAGCTGGTCCGCGCCGGCAAGCTGGCCGAAGGCATGGCGTTCGGTCCGAAGAAGACCGAGCTCTCGCGTCACTACGTCACCGCGGTAGGCCGCCTCAAGGCAAGCCAGAATTTCATGAAGCAGACCGCGCCGGAGCTGCTCGCCACGCTGCACCGCCACCACGACACGTTCCGAGCGATGCTGCAGGTCAACCTGACAGTGCTCGCGACCGCGCATGCGATCTCGGAAAAGATCGTGCGCGGGGTCAATGCCGAGGTGCAGCGAAAGAACATCCCGAGCACCTATACCGCTGGCGGACGCCGCGCCGCGCCCGGCGCGCGCCACCTCACCCCGCTCGCGGTCAGCCGGACGCTTTGACGCCGGCGGCGCCGGGACGCCTTCGCCCTCCATTGGAAAGCCGTGCCGCCCAACGGGCCGCACGGCTTTCGCCGTTTAACGCTCCAATAAGCCTAAAAGGCCGGCACGATCTACAACCCAACGTTCATCCTATTTCCTAACATAACGTTGATTGGTCATCGGCATAGTTGCAAGCGGGACGGGGATGGGAATTGACTCGATGGCCATGAGGAGGCTGCCATGAGTTCCGATTTCAGCGTGAGACCAGTAGGGGCGCCTGCGGCGGCCCCGCTAATCCAACCGTCGAGTCCGGCGGTGGCGAGCGCTGTTCCAACGGACCTTCCTCCGAGCCAGACCGTGACCGCGGCCGACAGCAGCGTCCCGGTGCGCAACGACGTGCCCGCCCATGCTGCAAACGATCTCTTCGTGTCGCACCAGGCCTATTACGACCGGGCGGCGGCAGCGATGGTGTTCCAGGTGGTCAACCGCAAGAACGACCAGGTCGTGGCGCAATATCCCGACGAAGCCGTGCTGCGCCGTCGTGCCTATTTCAATACGCTCGACATGCAGAAGGACCTGCAAAAGGAAGACGTGCCGCGGGTGACGGCGACCGATCGGACCGCCTGAGACACATTGCGGGGCGACAGCTCCGCACTCGCCTATCTCCGCGCCGCCCAATGGGCGGCGCCGTCACGAGGTGGTCTGTGATGCCTGCGGGGCTCAGCCGCTCTGGGTCGCGTCGGTCGTGTCGAGATAGGTCTGACGGGGGGCGGCGTCGGTCACCACGTTCCTGACCTGCTGCCCTGATCGAGCGTTGGGTCGACCGCGAGACATTTGCTGTTGCTGCGCGCCGTGCTGAGCACGTTCGACTTAGAGGAGGCGGACAGGATGCTGGTGAGATCAGCCACGGCGATGCCGCCCCTGTCCGTCCGGCCGATCAGCTGCGTCCGGAGAGGCCCGCGGCGATGTGGCAGTTGATGTCGATGAGCGACTTCAGCTTCGCCGGATCCGGATCCATCTGCATCTCGATGGTCTGCTTCATGACGAAGACGCCGATATTGGCGATGTTCTGCCGGATGTCGAGCGGGTTGGGATTGTCATCCGCCTCCATCGCGCTCATGAAGATCGTCCACAGGCGCCGGTTGAACAGCAGCGCCTTGTACATGTTGCGATCAGGACCGTTCCAATTGGCCTGAACTTCCTGCAGCTGCCGTGCCGCCTTCAACAATGCTTGCGCTTCGATCTCCCGTGGTGATGCCGTCGTTTGCGACGTGCGTGCATAGGCTTGAGCGGCATATGACATCAAGTACTCCGGACTGACGCTGGGACACCAACAAACTGCACGGAGTTTGTACGTTGCGCGCGTTTAAAATATGGTTAGCAGCTGTTAGCGGATTTCGCCTCTCGATATCAGCAGATACCGAAAACAACCGGGCCTGCGAGATCTCTTAACATGATGCGAACGCGCCGCTTCAAATTGTTCGAAAAAATTCGCCGTGCATTTGCCGCGTCGAACGATCGACGATGCTGCCATGACTCGCATCCTCGCGCATGTGCCGCGTGGAGACCGAATGCGAACAGAGCGGCATGCAGCAACGACAGCATCGACCAACGCGCAAAAGCAAAAGCGGCGGGCAAGGCCCGCCGCTTCGCAAGAGTTGGGTTCGCGGTCGCGCTTAGCGCAGGAGCTGCAGCACGCTCGCCTGCGACTGGTTGGCGAGAGCGAGCGCGGACACCGCGATCGACTGGCGGGTCGACAGCGCCTGGCTGTTGGCCGCTTCCTCGTTGGTGTCGGCCAGCGTCAGATTCGACGAGCCGGTCTGCAGCACGTTGATCAGGTTCTTGTTGAAGTCCTGGCGGATCTGCACGATCGACAGGTTCGAGCCGAGCGAGGAGGCCTCGGAGCGGATCGCGGTCGAGGCGCTGTTCAAGGTGGTCAGCACCTTGTTCGCCGAGTTGCTGTCGAGGAAGTCGGTGCCGACCACCAGCGACGACAGGCCGAGGCCGGTGCTGTTGAAGGTCACGCCGGTGATATTCAGCGTGGAGCGGCCGGTCTCGTTGAAGGTCAGCTTCAGCGTATCGCCGTTCAGCAGGTTGATGCCGTTGAACGAAGCGTCCTGGGCCGTGGTGTTGATCTGCGCCAGCACGTTGTTGTACTGCGCGATCAAGCCTGCGCGGGTCGTCTGCGAGTTGGTGTCGGCCACCGGGGTGGAAGCCGCCACGCCGTTGAAGGCCTGGCTCGTCAAGGTCGAGGAGCCGGCGATCGCACCAATCGTTGATGACGCCGCTTCGTTGGTCGTGAGGATCGTGAGCTGGCCGGTCGTGCTCAGGCTCGCCTGCAGGTTGTTGGCTGCGAGCGCCGTGTTGAGTTGCGCCAACGTCGATATCTGCGAGGCGCCTGTGCCGAATGTGATGTTCGTCGCGACACCGCCGCCTGTCGAGGCAATGGTCAGCGTCTGGCCTGACAGCGCCGGTGGACTTCGAGAGAACGGATAGGTTAAGGGGGACCCCAATCCAAGCTTCCCCAGCACTGTACCCGAAATATTAAGATCCTGCGCCGTGCCTGTGGCAACGACTATCTTGCCGCCTGACACCGAGGACGGCGTCGCGCTGGCGCCGGTTACCGAATCGATCGCAGCCAGGAGGTTGTTTAGGGTATCGCCGACGCCGATATTCGTTCCGGCGGAGACTGAGCCGGCCACAAAGGTGAAGGACACGCCGTTGACGATGAGCGTGTCACTGGTCGTGATGCTGGTCGAGAGGTCGTTGGATGACGAGCCCGAGGTGCCCGACAGCCGGGTCGTCCCGGTAATCGCGGCCGGCGTCGTATTGTCGTTGTTGACCGCGGCACCCGTCGCGAAGGCATTCGAGGAGCTGCCCAGCAGATTGTTGGCGGTCGCGCCGGGGATCACCGCGGACGTGATGCTGGATTTGGTGGTGTAGCCCGTGGGGGCCTGAAGAACCTGGCTCGCGATCGACTTTGCGCTGTCGACCAGCTTCTGGAGCGAGGTCAGACCGGTATTCGCCGCCTGCAGAACCTGGACGCCGTTGCCGATGCTGTCGAGCAGATTCGCAATGTCACTCGCGCGGTTGTTGAGCGATTGCGCGGTGAAGAATTCGGTGGGGTTATCGAGCGCCGTGTTGACCTTGTTGCCGGTGGCCAGGTTGTTTTGAGTCGTGGCCAGCAGCGATGCAGTATTTTGCAACGCCAGCAGGTTTTGGCGAACCGAAGCCGAAAGAACGATACCGGACATGTTTGTGAAACCTTCCTAGTTATTCACCAGGCGGTTCTAGAACAGGTACTTTTAAAACATGGTTAATGGCACTTTAAATTTCTTGCTTAACGCCTGGTTACGGCGCGGCCCGGCCGTCTGCTCCTCTTTCCAATCCAGTATTGATACGGGCCAAGTCCTTGAACCAGGCGAAAAAAAGCGGCGGGGTCTCCCCCGCCGCCTTCGCTGCTTGTGTGAGAACGCCTTAGCCTTAGCGCAGCAGCTGCAGCACGCTGGCCTGCGACTGGTTGGCGAGCGACAGCGCGGACACCGCGATCGACTGGCGGGTCGACAGCGCCTGGCTGTTGGCCGCTTCCTCGTTGGTGTCGGCCAGCGTCAGGTTCGACGAGCCGGTCTGCAGCACGTTGATCAGGTTCTTATTGAAGTCCTGACGGATCTGCACCACCGACAGGTTCGAACCCAAGGTCGAGGCTTCCGACCGCAGCGTGGAGCTCGCGGTGTTCAGCAACGTGATCACCTTGTTCGCCGAGTTGTTGTCGAGGAAGTCGGTGCCCGAGGTGAGGTTCGAGAGGCCGAGACCGCCGGTGTTGAAGGTCACGCCGGTGATCGACAGCGTCGACTTGCCGTTCTCGTTGAACGTCAGCTTCAGCGTGTCGCCGTTGAGCAGGTTGACGCCGTTGAAGGAAGCGTCCGCCGCGGTCGTGTTGATCTGCGCCAGCACGTTGTTGTACTGGGAGACCAGGCTCGCACGCTGCGTCTGCGCCGTCGAATCCGCCACCGGAGCCGCCGCCGTCAGGCCGTTGAAGGCCTGGCTGGAGCCAGCAGCCGTACCACTGATCGCACCCACCGTGGCCGAGGCCGCGTCGTTGGTGGTCGAGATCGAGATCTTGCCGGTGGAGTCGATCGAGGCCTGGAGGTTGTTGGCGGCGAGCGCTGTGTTCAAATCGTTCAGCGAGTTGACCTGCCCTGTCCCTAGCCCGAACGTGATGCTCGTGGCGGTGCCACCTCCTGTGGCACCGATCGTCAGCGTCTTGCCAGCCAAGCCGTCGCCGACAGCACTCAGCCCGAGCTTGGCCAAGGTGCCGCTGCTGCCCGAGAGCGTCAATCCAGCCGCCGGCGGCGTCAGGGTGATCGCACCCGCGGTGATCGACGAGGTCACGCCGGTCGCGGTCTGGATCGCCGACAGCAGGTTCGACACGGTGTCGCCGATGCCGATGCTGGTGCCGGTCGAGGACGTGCCGGTGACGAAGCTGAAGGTGGTGCCGTTGACGACCAGCGTCTCACCCGAGGTGATGCCGGTGGCCAGGTCGTTCGACGAGGTGCCGGCGGTGCCCGACAGCTTGGTGCTGCCGGTGATCGCGACAGCGGTCGTGTTGTCGTTCAGCACGGCCGTGCCGGTCACAGCCGTCGTGCTGGCGCCCAGCAGGCTGGTGGCGGTGGCGCCGGTGAGAGCGGCGGAGGTCACGCTCGACTTGGTGGAGTAGCCCACCGAGCTCTGCAGGACCTGGTTGGCGATCGACTTGGCGCTGTCGACGAGCTTCTGCAGCGAGGTGATGCCGGTGTTGGCAGCCTGCAGCACCTGCACGCCGTTGCCGATGCCATCGAGCAGATTGGAGATGTCGGAAGCGCGGTTGTCGAGGCCTTGGGCGGTGAAGAAGTTGGTCGGATTGTCGAGCGCCGAGTTGACCTTCTTGCCCGTGGAGAGGTTGTTCTGGGTGGTGGCGAGGAGCTGAGCCGTCGACTGGAGCGAAAGCAGATTCTGGCGCACCGACGCCGAGAGAACAATGCCTGACATTTTCATACCCTTCTGGTGTGACTCAAACGACCGATCTCTTCGGAGATCGGTTGTGCCCGCATCGACTTCGCAACCGGGCGACGTGGATCAAGGTAAATGGGAGTGGCTAACAAAGGGTGAAGCAGCGCGGCGCAGCGGCTGCATGCGGTACCGCCGACGCGCATCACGCTCCGCGAATGATCAGGCGATCACATTGAAAACACCTGACATTTACCAAACCGGCCGAGCATTTACCCGGCGTTAACCATGTTCGGAAAGGATCGCTGCGCGCCGACCGATCGAGCGCGCAGACTGTTCGCGCGATTTTAGACTGGCCCACTGAGTTGCGGCCTCGCCGGAGCAGGTTCGGCGCCGCGCCGATCGCGGCAACGGAGGACGAGAATGGCCCTGAAAGTCGAACTGAAGCCGCATGAGCGAATCATCATCGGCTCGTGCGTGATCACCAACACCGACCAGCGGGCGCGTCTGCTGATCGACGGCGACAACATCCCGATCCTGCGCGAAAAGGACATTCTCACGCCGGAGACCGCCGACACGCCGGCCAAGCTCGTCTATCTCGCCGTCCAACTGATGTACATCTCGCCCGGCGCGGATGCGGATCACGGCACCTATTTCAACCTGCTGCGCGACATCATCACGACGGTGCCGAGCGCCTGGCCGATCATCGAGGCCATTAACGGCCACATCCTCAACGGCGATCTCTATCAGGCGCTGAAGGAAGCCAAGAAGCTCGTCGCGTTCGAGAAGAAGCTGCTCGAGCAGGCGCAAGCCGAACAGCTCGCCGAGCAGCAGGCCGAAGAGGCGAAGCCGGTCAGCTCCGCGGCCTGAGCCGCGCAGCCTCAGCGCACAACGAAGAGCCCGGCTCTGCGTAGGCAGAGCCGGGCTCTTCGTTTGAGGCGCAGCATCGCCTCGTCCCCTGCCCTTCAAGACGCGAAGGCGGCGGGGTTTCCCCCGCCGCCTTCTGATTTTGAGAGGTCCGCGGATCAGCGCAGCAGCTGCAGCACGCTCGCCTGCGACTGGTTGGCGAGCGACAGCGCGGACACCGCGATCGACTGGCGGGTCGACAGCGCCTGGCTGTTGGCCGCTTCCTCGTTGGTGTCGGCCAGCGTCAGGTTCGACGAGCCGGTCTGCAGCACGTTGATCAGGTTCTTGTTGAAGTCCTGACGGATCTGCACCACCGACAGGTTCGAACCCAGGGTCGAGGCTTCCGACCGCAGCGTGGAGCTCGCGGTGGTGAGCAGACCGATCACCTTGTTCGCCGAGTTGTTGTCGAGGAAGTCGGTGCCCGAGGTCAGGTTGGAAAGGCCGAGACCGCGCGGTGTTGAAGGTCACGCCGGTGATCGACAGCGTCGACTTGCCGTTCTCGTTGAACGTCAGCTTCAGCGTGTCGCCGTTGAGCAGGTTGACGCCGTTGAACGAGGCGTCCGACGCCGTGAGATTGATCTGCGTCAGCACGTTGTTGTACTGCGCGACCAGGTTCGCACGCTGCGTCTGCGCCGTCGCATCCGCCACCGGAGCCGCCGCCGTCAGGCCGTTGAAGGCCTGGCTGGAGCCAGCAGCCGTACCACTGATCGCACCGATCGTGGCCGAGGCCGCGTCGTTGGTGGTGGAGATCGAGATCTTGCCGGTCGAGGAGTCGATCGAGGCCTGGAGGTTGTTGGCGGCGAGCGCTGTGTTCAAATCGTTCAGCGAGTTGACCTGCCCTGTCCCTAGCCCGAACGTGATGCTCGTGGCGGTGCCACCTCCTGTGGCACCGATCGTCAGCGTCTTGCCAGCCAAGCCGTCGCCGACAGCACTCAGCCCGAGCTTGGCCAAGGTGCCGCTGCTGCCCGAGAGCGTCAATCCAGCCGCTGGCGGCGTCAGGGTGATCGCACCCGCGGTGATCGACGAGCTCACGCCGGTCGCGGTCTGGATCGCCGACAGCAGGTTCGACACGGTGTCGCCGATGCCGATGCTGGTGCCGGTCGAGGACGTGCCGGTGACGAAGCTGAAGGTCGTGCCGTTGACGACCAGCGTCTCACCCGAGGTGATGCCGGTGGCCAGGTCGTTCGACGAGGTGCCGGCGGTGCCCGACAGCTTGGTGCTGCCGGTGATCGCCACGGCAGTCGTGTTGTCGTTCAGCACGGCCGTGCCGGTCACCGCCGTGTTGCTGGCACCCAACAGGCTGGTGGCCGTGGCGCCGGTCAGGGCCGTCGAGGTCACGCTCGACTTGGTGGAATAGCCCACCGCGCTCTGCAGGACCTGGTTGGCGATCGACTTGGCGCTGTCGACGAGCTTCTGCAGCGAGGTGATGCCGGTGTTGGCAGCCTGCAGCACCTGCACGCCGTTGCCGATGCCATCGAGCAGATTGGAGATGTCGGAAGCGCGGTTGTCGAGGCCTTGGGCGGTGAAGAAGTTGGTCGGATTGTCGAGCGCCGAGTTGACCTTCTTACCGGTGGAGAGGTTGTTCTGGGTGGTGGCGAGGAGCTGAGCCGTCGACTGGAGCGACAGCAGATTCTGGCGCACCGAAGCCGAGAGGACGATACCTGACATTTTCATACCCTTCTGGTGTGAAACAAGAACCCGATCCCTTCGAGATCAGGCTGCCGCTCAGGTCGACTTCGCGTCCTGGACAGCGGCGTCACGGTGAATGGCAGTGGCTAACAAACGCTGAAGCGGTTGTGGCGCCGGCCCGGTTCAATCCGGCCAGCGGCTGTGCATGCGGTTGTATCGTGGCCGCAGCCGATGAGCGCACGCGTTGAAATCACACGCAGATTTAGGTGTGCGCGCGCGTCTTCACCACGCGTCAACCAACTTCGGAAAGGTTGACGCCGTCCTATCAGGTGATCCGCATGATCGGGTGATCGACCTGAGGTGGTGGGAGGTGTTTACCATCACGGCGCGAGCGGCGGCGCCTCCAATTCGATCAATGGCGAGAGGCCGGCCGCGCGCTGCCGGCCGAACATCAGGACCGCCGCCACCAGCCGATCGATGTCGTGCGCCTGCGTGCGATGATTGACGATCGCAGCGCG
This sequence comes from Bradyrhizobium sp. USDA 4353, assembly GCF_054063215.1. Taxonomy (NCBI): domain Bacteria; kingdom Pseudomonadati; phylum Pseudomonadota; class Alphaproteobacteria; order Hyphomicrobiales; family Nitrobacteraceae; genus Bradyrhizobium; species Bradyrhizobium sp. USDA 4353. The sequence continues at coordinate 3,978,631 of NZ_JBSSGB010000001.1, read as the reverse complement.
GATCGCCACGCGGCCCTCCAGCATCGTGGTCGAGGGTGCGGCGATGCCGGATTCATGGATGTCGGCGACGACAGCGCCATTGATCGCGTCGGCATCCGTGCAGCGGTAGCGGAAGCAGACGATGTTGAGATTGACGGGAGCCAGCAATTCCAGCTCAGGCTCGGCACGCACGCATGCTTCGAGATGTCGCGCCAGCGCGCAGCTCTGCGCGATCATGCGTCCAAGCTGGTCCGCGCCGTAGGTCCGCAGCGTGAACCAGGTCTTCAGCGCCCGGAAGCCGCGCGACAGATCGGGACCGAGGTCGCACGGCCATTCCGCGCCGGCCGCGAGGCCGCGCGTCTCGCGGCGTAGATAGGCCGCGGGCGAAGCGAAGGCGTCGCGATGCTGTGCGCCGTCGCGCACCAGCAGGAATCCTGCGTCATAGGGCACCTGCCCCCATTTGTGGAAGTCGAGCGCGATCGAATCCGCCCGCTCGATTCCGGCGAGCTTGGGCGCGAGTTCCGGCGACAACATCGCCAGCGCGCCGAACGCTCCATCGACGTGAAACCACAGGCCCTCGCTGCGGCAGAGCTCGGCCAGCTCAGCGAGATCGTCGATCGCGCCGATGTCCACGGTGCCGGCGGAGGCGACGACGAGAAACGGGTGCAGGCCCGCAGCACGGTCCCGACTGATCGCGGCGCGGAGCGCTGCGACATCGATGCGGTGCGAGGCGTCGACCGCGATGCTGCGCAGTGCGTCGCTGCCGAGGCCGCAGATGTCCATCGCCTTGGCGATGCAGCCATGCGCGGCCTTCGACGTGTAGGCGCGCAGGCGCAGGCCGACTTCGCCGAGACCCTCGCTGCGAACGGAGGCGCCGAGGGCGGCACGGCGCGCCACCAGCACGGCCATCAGATTGGCCATCGAGGTGCCGGTGACGAAGATGCCGCTGGCGTTTTCAGGGAAGCCGAACAGCTGCCGCGTCCAGCCGACCACCTCGCGCTCGATCTCGATCGGCGCGTGGTCGCGGCCGCCGAGATTGGCATTCAGCCCGGCCGCCAGCATCTCGGCGAGCATGCCCACCACTGTGCCGCCGCCATGCACCCAGCCCATGAAGCCGGGATGCACGTTGCCGGTGGCATGGAGAACGACGAGCTCGCTGAAATCGCGATAGACCTCGGCGAGATCGGTCGGCGCGTGCGGCAGCGGACTGCAAAAGCGCTGCCGCGTCTCACGTGACATCGGCTGCCAGACCGGGCGGTCGCGGATGCCGGCGATGTAGTCGATCATGTCATCGAGCATGCGATGACCTTGCGCGCGCACCTCGCTCCAGTCCTGCGGATCGAGCGTGTCCGTCTTCCGCAGCGACGGATCGATACGCGCGGCGTCGCTCACGCCGCCTGCTCCGCCCGCGAGGCGGCGCGCTTTGCGATCATGTCGGCAAAGGCTAAGAAGATCTTCTGCATCTGCGGCGGCTTGTAGGGGAAGACATCCGGCGGATCCATGTTGTGCACGACCGCCGTGTTGTCGGCCTCGAACACCAGCAGCGCGCCGTCCTTGGTCTCCGCGCAGTCGATGATGAAATAGTCGAGGCCGATGCGCTCGGCGATCGCCGAGAGCACGCTGCGATGACGCCGGCCGAAGCCGATGTCGAAGGTCTGCATGAACGTCGCCTCTTCGAGGCGCTTGCTCTCGCTCGCGGCCATGCCGGCGTTGAGGTACCAGATGTCCCAGCGCTTCGCGATCGCCATGTGGCAGGCATAGGCCACGCCATCGACGAACACGACGCGATATTTGCGGAACTGTCCGTCCTCGCTGGCATAGTCGACGAAGCGCGACACGAAGAACTCCTGCTCGTCGCGCTCGTCGAGATACAGCGACAGTTCGATCGGCTCCTCGACCTTCTCGAGGCCGACGCCGGCATGGGAGCCGCGCGGCCGGACGATGATCGGAAAGCCGAGCGCGCCATTGACGTCCTCGATCAGCTCGCGCTCGTCCGCGACCTCAACCAGGCGCTCACGGTCGACCGGAACAGTCGCGGGGATCGCCAGCCCCTCGATGCCGGCGAGCAGCGTGTGCAGCTTGTCGCGGTCGAGATGCCAGATCCGCTCGGGTGAATTGAGCAGCGGGCGCGGCCAGCGCGCCGCGACGGCATTGATCTCGTGCAGCGCGTGCTGGCAATCCTCGGAATCGGAGGCGATGACGATGGCGATGTCGTGCGCCGGCAGCGGCGCCGGAAGCTCCGCGCCCGGGACGACGTAGAGCAGCAGCAGCTCGATATCGCTGTCCTCGAGCAGAAACTCGATCGGCGTATTGCTGCCCATGTCGGTTGCCGCCGCCAGCGCGAGCACGCGCAGCCGCGGCGTCGGGCTCTTGCCCGTCACGCGATAGAGCTGCTGCGCCTGCAGCACGTCATGCTGGATCGCGAGTCCGGAGGATTTCTCGCCGATCAGCTGCGCGACCAGCGCGAGATCGAGCCCCTCGCCCGGCGTCGCGGTGCCGTCGAGCAGCTTGCCGAGCAGCGCGGCCCATAGGGGCTTGAGATCCTGGCCGTCGAAGGCGGCCTTGGCGATCTTGGCCATGCCGATGCGCTCGGCGCAGTCTGCGCCGGCCGGTTCGGCGAGAGCGAGCAAATCAGTTGGCATGACAGATATCCCTGAGATCCTGGCTGCTCAGATCAGTGACGAGCAGCTCTGTTTTGGCGACCACGTCGGCGATGCGGTCGATGTCGGCTTCGAGATTGACGCGCGCGGTGGTGACATCGTCGCACCACGCCTCCGTCACCTCGCGCGCGCCGATGCACAGCCGCAGCGCCGCGGCCGGCGGCGCACCGTCGCGGTCGATGCGCACCGGCTGGCCGATCAGGCACTGACGGCCGGCCACGGCGGCATCGCGGCCGCTGAAGCGGTCGCTGAGATCCTGCTGAAGCGCGCGATAGACCGCCTGGGTCTCGCCGAGATCGAGCAGATGGCCGTCGCGCTGAAGCGTGAACGGAAAGATCGTGGGGAAGCCGAATTCGCTGGTCGCCTGATCGGTGGTCGCGCCGGTTGCGAGCGGACGCAGCACTGGCGACAGCATCAGCAGGCTCTCGATCGCCTCCCCGAGCTGCCGGATCGCCATGCGGCGGAACACCTCGGGCACCGCGTGATAGGCCGCGATCTCCTCGAGCGCAGCCTCCCAGCGCAGCCATTGTCCGATATTGGCGCGCGGCACTGATCGCGCCCGCAGATCCGTCCAGGCCATCGGCCAGTCGCTGCGATTGACGTAGCCGAACAGGCCTGCCGCCAGCGCCGGCCCGCGGCGCATGATAGCTGCCACATCGCGCGGCACCAGCAGTGCGCCGCTGAAGGCCGGTCCGCCGAAGAATTTCGAGCCGGAGATCAGAATCAGATGCCCGCGATCGAGATGATCGCGCAGCCGGGTCGGATCGAGGCGCATCTGGCAGGCATCGACGACGATCCGGGCACGGCCCGGCCAGCGCCGCGCCACCTCGTCCAGGCACGCCAGTCCCGGCGCGCGCCAGCCGAGCTTGGAGGCGTCCATCGCCTGTAGCAGGACGTTGCGCCCAACGCGCACCAACGCGTCGACGGTCTCGATCACCGCGGCGTCGACGTCGCTGCGCGGCTGCATCGATGCAGCCTCGAGCAGCGGCAGGAACACCGCGTCGCCCGAGAGACCCTCGATCGACGCGTCCCTGGTCACGGCGAGGCCGCTCGCGGTTCGCGTGCTGAAATGGCGTCCGCGCGCGCTGGCGGCGGTGCCGCTGCCGGTCTGGTCGCTGCCGACGATCACGCTGGTGAGATTGTCGCCGAGCATCGCGCGCACCAGCGCCAGCGCGTGCAGCTGCGCATCGGTGCCCGACGGCGAAAAGATGATGTCGATGTCGTCGGAGAGCTGCAGATGGACGCGCAGCTCGCCGCGCATCTCCTCGGTGCGGCGGTCGAGCGCCTCCTTGAGCGGAAGCGAGATCGCCGCATGCATTAGTCGCTCGCGCGCAAGCTCGGCGCGGGCATAGGCGCGCTCGGAAATCGGCGAGGCCGTGCTCGACGAGAAGCACAGCAGCTCCGGCGCCGGCGACGGCCCGCAGCCATAGGCATTGCGGCCCCAGGGACGATCGAGCGAAAGGCGGGTGTCGCCGCCGTCGATCAGGAGATCGCCGAGCAAGGCGAAGAGATCGCGCAGCCCTGTGCTTGCTGCGCCCTCCCCGCGCCAATCGGCGGCGGACGATGTCGAAAGCTCCGGCCGGGTTGCAGGCGGCGTCATGGCGCGATCGTCACGCGGCGTCTGCGGCGGCCGTGGGGACGTTCACGGCCGATGCGAATTGCGAGGCGACATTGCCGTGGAACACCGACGGTCCGACATGGTCGAGCCGGCTGTCGAGGTCGGCCCAGATCTCGCCGCCGAGATCGGTCCAGCGCTTGCAGAACGCGAAATCCTCGCTGAGATAGGTGCCGGTCTCCGGGTCGATCATGCATTCGAACAGCGCGAAGCGGTTCGGGCTGCCGGCCAGCGCGTCCTGCGAATGCTCGCGGAAGAACTGCAAGGATGCGTAGGCCGGGTGCGCGATCATCGCCTCGATCACGCGGCGACGGATCATCAGGAAGCCGGTGCCGGCATAGCGCACCCGCGTGAAGCCGTTGACGACGGCGACATGGTCGGGATCGTCGATCTCGAGCACGTAGTCGAGCGACGCGGCGGGAACATCCATGCGGTTGGACTGGATGGCGCGGCGCGCCTTGGTCCAATTGACCTTCTTGACCGGATAGACGCCGGCGACCATGTCGCCGCCGGATTCGATCAGGCGAAACACCTGCTTCGGCGTGAAGCCGATGTCGGCATCGACAAACAAAAGATGCGTCGCGGTGGGATCGTTGAGGAACAGCGTGACCAGGTTCGCCCTTGCGCGGGTGATCAGCGCATCGCCATCACGCATGTGGACGGTCAGGCCGACATTGGAGGTGGCGCGCAGCTCGCGCTGCAGGGCGAAGATCGAGCTCGCATAGATGCTCGACACCTGTCCGCCGAAACACGGGGTGGCGACCACCAGGTGGATCCGCTCGTCCGTCACGTCACTCACGTCAGCCTCCAGACAAAGAGGCTCTCGCCCCAGATCTGAACAAAAGCTAAAGAGACGTGGTTAACGAAAGCCTAACCGCCGCCTCTCCCGTTGTTTTACAGATATTTGACCAGCGTAAGCTGGGCGAGCATCGCGGTGGTCTGATAGGACGCCTGCAGATTGGTCTGAAGCTGCAGAATCTGGCTCGCGACCTCCTGCTGCGAGATGCCCTCGGTCTGGTCGACCATGGCCTGCATCGCCGCCTTCGCCTGGGTCTGGCGAGCCGTCGCGTCCTTCATCGTGGTCTGGGCGTTGGCGAAGTCGGTCTGGATGTCCGAGATCGTCTGCTGGCCGAGCTGCGGCGTCAGGTTGGCGGCGATGCGCTGGCTGAGCGCGCCGATCTGCTGCCCCGCATTGGCGCCGGCAGGCGGAGTGTTGACGGCGGCATAGACCGCGGTCTGCTGCACGAGGTTGCGGATCGCGAACTCGTTGCCCTGGGCGCCGAACTGGATGCTCTGGGCGGTGTCGATGCGGATGGTCGCGCTGGACCTGGCCGAGCCCGGCCCGCTGTTGCCGGTGTACCAGTTCACGGTGTTGGCCGAGCCGTTGACGAGGCTGGTCGCCGACGCCAGCGGCGAGCCGGACACTCGCAACGGCGGCGTCGGAGCCGTGACCGTGCCCGAGAAGCCCAGAGCGGACAGCGCGCCGGCGTTCGAGCTCGTCACCGAAAAGCCGGCAGCATTGTCGGTGCGCAGGGTGATCACGCCACCGCTCACCGTGGACGCGTTCGACGTGCCGCTCAGCGCGTCGATCTTGCCGAGCAGCGTCTGCACGGTGTCGGTGACGTTGATCTGGTTAGCGCCATTGGCGCCCGAGGCGACGAAGGTGAGCGTCTGTCCGTTCACCGTGATCGTGTCGCCGGTGGCGAAATTGGTGGCGATCGAATTGGTGCTCGCCGCGCCTGACAGCAAGGTCGCGCCGGTGATCGGTGCCGGGGTCGCGGCCTTGTTGTTGACGACAGTGCCGGAGACGGAGCTTGCCGTGTTGAAGAAGTTGTCGCCCGCAGTGACCGCCGAGGCGGCGACGAGCGAGGTATTGGCCAGGGTCGTGAGCGCCGTATTCAGCGCCGCATTGAGGTTGGCAGAGGTCGCGGCCGGCGTCGCGCCGATCGCGAAGGTGTTGGCGGGCGCCGGCGTCGTCGTCGAGGCCGTCAGCTTGATCGCCTCCGAGGTGCCGTCGGGCAGCTTGAAGGTGAAGCTGATCTGGTCGCCGGCATTGGGATTGCCAGCGGTGAGATCAACCGAAATGCCGGCCGGCGAGCCCGAAGGTCCGGTCACGGTGGCGTTGGTCAGCGACGAATTGACGTTGCTCAGCTTGAAGCCAAACGGCGAGCCCGCAACATCTTCCGCAAGCGTAATCGGCATCGTCGCCGAGGCCGAGAGATTGAGGCGACCTAGGCCGTTCAGTCCGAGATCGGCCTGCTGCCGCTCGGCGATGACCTGCTTCAGACCGGCCTGAGTGGCTGTGCCGTTGAGGATGTCGTCGGCCGAGGCGATCGCCGGCCGGTCGGTGGCGGTGCCGGAGAAGATGAAGCGGTCGCCGACCTGGGTGTTGAGAATGCCGGTGATCGCCGACAGGTTCGACGAGGCCGTCAGCTGACCGGTAGTCTGGCCGGTGCTGGTGAGGTTCTGCGGCGTCGCCGCGGCGCCGGTTTGGATCTGGCTGCTGATCTTCGACAGCGATTGCAGCGAGCTGTTGACCGCGCCGATCACCGTGTTGACGTGCGTCATCGTCAGCGTGAAGGACGAAATGTTCGCCAGCTGCGCCCGCGCCGCGATCGCAAAGCCCTCGTCCGGGCCCATGCCGGCATATTGGTTCGACTTGACGCCGCTCGAGAGCTGCGTCGAGAGGTCGGCGAGCTGATTGGAGATGTTCCGCACGGACAGGCCGAGCAGAGACGTTCCGTAATTGACACTGGTGATCGTCATCTTACACGCGCCTTACTGATACGCCTGGAGCAGGCTTTGCATCATGCTTTGCACGACCGACATGATATGAGCGTTGGCCGCATAGGTATTCTGGACCTGGATCAGGTTGGACATCTCGCTGTCCATGTTGACCCCGGCGGTGGCGTGGAACTTTTCCTTCAGCGTGCTCACGACCACGCTCTGGCCCTGGCTGAGCTGGGTCGCGAGATTGGAGGCGCTGCCCTGCTGGCTGACGAACTGCTGCAGATAGCCCGACACCGTGCCCTGGAACGGCTGCGCGGCCGAGCCGAGGCCTGTCGTCGGCGAGTAGCTGAAGGTGGCCGAGGTGAGCTGCGAGAACAGGAAGTCCGGCCGCGTCGCATCGCCCGCCGGCGTCTGTGGCGAGGTCGAATAGGTCGACAGCTTGGTCGCGTCGTTGAGCAGCGCCGGATTGACGTTGAGCCGCCCGGCCAGGCCGGTCATCTGGATGCCGGTCGAGGTGATCTTGCCGGTGTAGAGCGCGCCGCCATCGGTGAAGAGCGGCAGCTGCGCATTGCCGCTCGCCAGCGTCTGCACCGTCGTGGTGGACGAAGCCGCCCGCACCGTCGCCTGGCTGGTGCCGTCATCGGTGATGCGCAGCGTCGTGCCGGAGGGATTGGCGAATTGCAGATGCGCCGAGCCCAGCGCGCTGTTGAGCTGCGTGACCACCGAGGCCATGCCGAGCGAGAAGTCGACGCCGACATAGGATGGGTTCGCGCCGGTCGCATTCTGCAGCGGCAGCGCGGCGGGATCGTTGACGTTGACGATCTTGACCTGGCGCTGGACGTTGCTCGAATCCGTGTAGGTCAGATTGATGGTGTTGCCGGCGAGCAGGCCCGTGGTCGAGACGTCGAAACCGGCCGGCGGACCGGTGACCGCAGTGCCGGCCGTGGTCTTGTCGGACAGCGCCGACGACATCGTCGCCGCGAGCTGGTCGACCTGGGTCTGCGCCTGCACGAGCGTCTGGTCGCGTAGCTTCAGGTCGGCCGCGATCTGGCCGGAGTTCAGCAGATTGTTGGCGACGACGTCGAGCGACACGCCGTTCGACAGCTTGATGTTGAGCTGGCCGACGCCGGACTGGGTCGGGTTGCTGCTGTAGAGCGAGGTGGCATCGAGCGTACCCGGCGAGGAGAAGGTGAACTCCGACGACAGCCCTGCGCCCACCAGCTGGACGCCTGAATTGGTGAACACGCTGACGCCGTTGGTCGAGTCCGAGACGACGCGGATGTCGGCATATTTCGACAGCGTGTCGATGGCGTTATCGCGCTGGTCCTGCAACGTCGCCGATAGCGGATCTGACGGGCTGAGCCCCTGAAGCTGCGTGTTCAAGGTGGCGATCTGCTTGATCGCCGCATTGGCCTGGGTGACCGAGTTGCCGATGTCCTGATCGACATTGGTGCGCAGCGTCTGGATGCCCTTGGTGGTCGCGTTGAGCTGCTGCGCCAGTCCCTGCGCCGCCGACAGCGCCACCGACTGCGCCGACTGGTTGCTTGGATTGTTCGACAGCGATTGCAGCGCTGTGGTGAAGTTGTTGAGCGCCGTCTCGATCGTGCCGCTGCCGCCGGGCGTGCCATACACGCTCTGCAACTGCGTCAGGATATTGGCCATCTGATTGGCATAGGCTCCGCCCGAGGTCTCGGTGCGGAGCTGGTTCTGCACGAACAAATCGAGCTGACGGTTGACGCCTGTCGTCATCACCGTCGAGCCGAAGCCGCCGGAGGCGACCTCGATCTGGTTCGGGTTCTGCGCGACGTAGCCGGGCGTGTTGGCGTTGGCGACGTTCGACGAGATGATCGAGAGCGCCGCCTGCGTCGAGCGCAGGCCGGACATCGCGGTGGCGAGGGCTGAACTCAAACCCATGTTCGTTTGCCTTATGTCAATTCAACTGCCACGTGGCCGCGCGTTTAGCGCAGCACGTTCAGAAGATCCTGCACCATCGAGTTGGCGGTGGTGATCACCTTGGTGTTCGCCGAATAGGCCTGCTGGGTCACGATCAGCTTGGTGAACTCGTCGGCGATGTCGGTGTTCGAGCCTTCCAGCGAGCCGCCCGAGATCTTGCCGGACGCGCCGATGATGGCCTGGCCAGACTGGTCGGTCGCCTCATAGGCGCCACCGTCGAGCGCCTTCAGATAGTTGGTGCCGTTGAAGTGCGACAAGGTCACCTGCGCCAGGTTGATGGTCTGGCCGTTGGAGAAGGTGCCGGTCACGATGCCGCTGTTGTTGACGGCGACCGATTGCAGCTGGCCGGCGGCGAAGCCGTTCTGCGAGATCTGGTTGATCGTGGCAGAGCCGACCGTGCTGGCATATTGCGTCAATGCGCCGGAGGAGATGTTGAGGCTGATCGTGCCGAGCGTGGTGCCGTCGACGACCACGTTGGGCACCGAAATCGCCGAGGTCGTCGGCGAGGTCAGCGAGCCGTCGGCGGCGAAGGTGAAATTGGTGCCGACGTTCTGCCAGGCCACCGTCGAGCCGGTCGCGGAGGAGTTGGTCTGGTAGAACAGGTTCCAGACGTCCTTGTGGCCGGTGCCCAGCGTCGCGCTGTCGATCTTGCCCCAGCGCAGCTGCACGTTCACCGGCGTGCCCGCGGAGTTGTAGGTGGTGACGGCGCCGCCGGAGATGGTTTCGTTGTTGAAATTGGTCAGGTCGTTGCCGATCACGATGCCGGTGCCGGCGGCAGAGTTGCGCGGCAGGCTGAAGCCGGTGGCGGCGCTGATCTGCGTGGCGGTGAAGCCGAGCGAGACAAAGCCGGGCGCGGCCGTCGTGGTCGAGCCGTTGGCGAGGCTGGATATCTTCCAATCCTCGCCGCTGCCCGAGTGCAGCGTCATGACGCCGCCGCTGATCGTCGGCGAGACGCCGGTGACGGCAGCGATCTTGGCCATCAGCGTGTTGACGCTGTCGGTCACGTTGATCTGGTTGCCCGACGCACCGGAGTTGACGAAGGTGAAGGTGACGACGTCGCCGGCGCTGCCTGTCAGCGTGATGGTGTCGCCAGCGACAAAGTCGCTGGCGACCGAGTTGGACGCAGCCGCGCCGGACAGCAGCGTCGACCCGGTCACCGGTGAGCCGTTCTTGGCGTTCACTGTGGTGACGGTCTGAGTCCGATCGCTGTAGAAGTTGGTGCCGACCGGCAGCGGCACGTTCGACAGGTCGGCCGAGTTGAGGCCGCCGGCCGCGACCAGCGTGCCGGTCGCTGCGTTGCCGCTGGCGCCGGTCTTCGGTTGCGTCGGCAGGTTGGCGGCGTATTGAACGGCGGTGGTCGCCTGGGCCGGCACGAAGTTGTTGGCGAACTGCAGCACAGTCGGCACGTTGCCGGTGGCGTTGCCGGTCTTGGGATCGACCGCGACGCCCATCAGATAGTAGCCGGCGCCATTGATCAGGTTGCCGTTGGCGTTGAGCTGGAAGTCGCCGCGGCGCGTGTAGTTGGTGACGCCGGTGAAGACCGGCACGTTGTCGACCACCGACGAGGCCTTCTGCACGTTGAAGAAGCCGTCGCCATTGATCGCCATGTTGGTGGCGACCGAGGAGGTCGAGACCGTGCCCTGGGTGGTGATGGTCGCCTTGGCGAAGGCGGTGACGCCGCCGGCGTTCTGCCGGGTCGGGTTGGTGGCGTTCGGGATGAGGTCTTCGAAGCTAGTGCCGATGCCCTTGTAGCCAACGGTCGAGGCGTTCGCGATGTTACCGGAAATGTTCTGCAGCGCGAATGATTGAGCGGACAGGCCGCTCACCGAGGTGTTCATCGCGTCGAAGATACCCATACCATTCTCTCCACATTGACCCGGCGGCCGGTCCGCCCTGGGCCGCGTTTTCGTGGAGATGTGTCGCAATCACCGTGCCAGATGGCATTTCGCTGTGAAATCAGCGACTTGGAAAATAACGACGTGAAAAAAGCGGTATCGAAAGTGGTGAACAATTGCCGAGCCGGCAGTTCTTGCCGGGGCAGCCGCGCACGGTCGCGCTCCGGCTCGGCTGCTACACGCAGGTGCCGGCGCGTCCTGAAGACCCGCTTTTCAGGTCTTCAACGGACGCGCGCGACAATTCAGGCGAGGAATTTTCGTCAGGTCGACGACGGGCTGGCGGGGTGGAACACCAGCGACAGGCCGTCCATGCAGTAACGCAGGCCGGTCGGCTTGGGGCCGTCGTCGAAGACGTGGCCGAGATGGCCGCCGCAGCGCCGGCAATGCACCTCGGTGCGGACCATGCCATAGGTCTTGTCCTGGCGGGTGCCGACCGCATTGTCGAGCGGCTTGAAGAAGCTCGGCCAGCCGGTGCCGCTGTCGAACTTGGTGTCCGACGAGAACAGCGGCAGGTCGCAGCCGGCGCAGGCGAAGGTGCCCTTGCGGTGCTCCTTCAAGAGCGGGCTGGTCCAGGGCCGCTCGGTGCCCTCTTTCCGCAGGATGTCGAACTGCTCCGGCGTCAGCTGCGCGCGCCACTCCGCCTCGGTCTTCTCGATCTCGAACTTCTCGGCGGCGCGGGCCGGTGCGGAGCCGCCGAACCAGCGCAGGGCGGCGAAGCCGAGCAGGCCGGCTGTGGTCGTGAGCATCATGCGTCGGTCGATCATGGTTGTCTCCGTACGGCGGTGGGTTACCGGATTTACGGATGAGAGTCCGCGAAGTTACGTCGGCCGCGGGGCCTCCGGCTCACTTTCTTGCGAGCTAGCCGCCCTCCCCGGCATCCGGACGGCGGGTGAGATCGGAGGGCTGCGGCCGCAGCGGCAGCCGCGAGCCCGGCCGCTGCGCCGCCCTTTGCCGCGCTTCGGCCGCCCGGATCTCGCGGAGGCGCTCCTGCGCCCTCGCCCGCTCGCGATGCCGCGCCAAGGTGCCGGCCGCGGCAGAGCGGCCGCGGACCCAGAGATTGACGACCTGGCCGGCCACCCGGCCGCTGACGCCGCCGGCCCAGACCAGCTCGAACGGCGAGAACAGCTTCCATCGCTCGTCGCCGGCGAACATGCCTTGCGCGATCAATTGCCCGGCCATCGCCGAGGTGTTCATGCCCTGCCGGCCGAAGCCGCTCGCCACCCACAGCCCTTTGCGGAGCTGGCCGATCTGCGGCATGCCGTGCACGGTCTGACCGGTGACACCGCCGAAGGTCTCGGCGATCTCGACTCGGCCGAGCTGCGGGAACACGGTGCGGATACGGCGCTGCAAGGCCGAGGCAAAGCCACTCGGGCGCGCGTCCCAGGTCGTCTCCGGGCTCGCCCACATCAGCCGGTTGCCGTCGACGATGCGGAAATGATCAACGCCGTCGGTATCGCCGACGGAGCCCTTGAAGACGATCGCCTCGGCGAGTTGCTCGCCGAGCGGCGCGGTGACGCCGCCATAGCGCCACACCGGCAGCAGCGTGTCCGACAGCTTCTGCAAGGGGGCGCCGAGATGAATGTTCCCCGCCAGCACGATGTGCGAGGCCCGCATCCGCGCCGACGGCGTCACGATGCGCTTGCGCACGCCGGACGCGTCGATGCTCACCACCGGCGTGTCCTCGAAGATCCGCGCCCCGGCCTTGTGCGCCAACCGCGCCAGCGCATGAACATATTTGCGGCCGTCGAGCTGGAACGCCCGCGGGTAATACACGCCATGGAAGTATCGGTTGGTCTTGAGCTCGCTGCGGACCCGCTCGACCTGCCAGCCCTCGACCTCGGTATCGAAATCCTCATGCAGCATCTGCAGCCGGCGGATCAGCGCATCGCCGGCATCGACGTTGGAGACCTCGAGCGCGCCCTCGCTCAGTCCGATGCCCGGCATCGCCGCGGCCTGGGCGCGGATGAACTCGGCCCCGTCCCACGACAGCGCCCACAGCGCCCGCGCCCGCTCCAACCCGACGCGCTCGATCAGGTCCGGCAGCGCCAGGTCGAACCCGGGCAGCACCGTGCCGACCATGGCGCCGGAGGCGTTCCAGCCGACCTGGCGGCCTTCCAGCACCGCGACGCTGGCGCCCTGCCGCGCGGCACACAGCGCCGTCGTCAGCCCGGCCAGCCCCGCCCCGACCACGCAGACATCGACGTCGAGGTCGAAGTTCAGCCTTGTGCGGGTGATCGCAGCTGCGGCATCCGCGTCATCGTTCGCGCTTGTGAAAGTCTCGCTCATGGCGTTTTCTTAGCGAACCCTGTGCCGGACGTCATGACGCTTTTAATGGCGATAAAGAGACGTGGTACAGCCTGATCCATCCTGACCGATTCGAGACCGGAATCCATGCGCCGATTGATGCTGCTGCGCCACGCCAAGACCGAGACTGACGCGCCCTCGGGCCGCGACCAGGACCGCCGTCTCGACGAGCGCGGGCACCAGGATGCCGCCATGACCGGCGACTTCATCGCGAGCCACCCGCCGGGGCCGGAGCTCGTGCTGGTCTCGACCGCCGTGCGGGCGCAGCAGACCTGGGAGCTCGCGCTGGCGGCGATGCAGGACCGTATCGTCGCCCCGCAGGTCGAATCCGTGCCGGAGCTCTACGCCGCCGAGCCGATGCAGATCCTGCATCAGATCCGCCTCGCCGCCGCGTTCGATCCCAAGCGGCTGCTGGTCGTCGGCCACAATCCCGGCATGCACGAGCTGGCGCTGGCGCTGATCGGCCAGGGCGATGCCGACGCCCGCCAGGAGCTGATGCGCAACATGCCGACATCGGGCCTCGCCATCTTCGACTTCGACACCGATGATTGGGGCGATGTCAGCTTCGCGCGCGGCCATCTGCTGGCCTTCGTCACGCCGAAGCTGCTCAAGCAGGGCTCGGTCGATTGACAGGCTGAGGCGGCCGACGCGTAATGCGGCGGACCGAACAGGAGGCCTCGCGATGTTCAAATCGATCCTGGTTCCCATCGATCTGGCCGACACCGACCTAGCCAAGCCCGCGATCGCGACAGCCGCCACCTTGGCGGAGACGTGGCAGGGCACCGTGCATCTGCTCAACGTGATGCCGATGACCCCGGTGATGCTCGCCGAATACGTGCCGGCCGATTTCGACGCGCAGCAGCGCGAGACCGCCGAGGAGGCGCTGTCGATCGTGGCGCGGGAGTCCGGCATCCCCACCGAGCGCATCAGCTACACGGTTCGCCAAGGCGGCATCTATCATGAGATTCTGGAGGAAGCGGCCAAGGTCAAGGCCGACCTGATCGTCATGACCTCGCACCGCCCGGCGATGCGGACCTATTTCCTCGGCAGCAATGCCGGGCATGTCGTGCGCTACGCGAAGTGTTCGGTGCTGGTGGTGAGGCCCTAGCAGCTATCGAGCATGACCGCAGTGTTTTGGATCTCAGCCGATAAGCCGGTGCTCATGACTGCGCCCTCTCCCCTTGCGGGAGAGGGCATGTAGGAACGTTCCGCAAGCTCGGTTGGGTGAGGGGTATCTCTCCACGAGCGCAGTTCGCGGAGACATACCCCTCACCCAATCGAGTGAATGGATAGGCCGTACATGCCCTCTCCCGCAAGGGGAGAGGGCGCTGTATCTGACGGCGCGCTGGAAGTTCTGATTCGTAGGGTGGGCAAAGGCGCGCCCGGATAAACTTATTAGTCCCGACAGCCTGATCGCGCCGTGCCCACCGTCTTTCGCTGAGAAATCTTTCGGTGGGCACGCCATCGCGCGGCTTACGCCGCACGATGTCTTTGCCCACCCTACAAACTATCACGGCCACTCCGCAATGAAGCCCATTGCCTTGTACGGCTCGATCTTGTCCCATTCGCTCAGCACGCGGCGGCGAAACTCCGGATGCGTGTGCCACAGATGGCGCGGCACACCGAAACTATCGACCGTCAGCAGCATCTTCTCGACCTCAGGCCAATGCCGCTGCACCGTCATCGCATAGCGCCGCGCGGTCCAGCTATTGCCGAGGCAAATCACGGTTTCGATGTTGGCGAGACCGAGCGCGGCGTCGATCACCGGCAGCGCGAACAGGACGTTCTCGCCGGTGTTCGTCGCCTGGTGCTCCTCGAGGATGCGCTCGGCGGGCACGCCGCGCCTGACCATGGCGGCCTTGATCAGCGTGCACTCCGACAGATCTCCGCCCGGCGTCACGCCGCCGCTGACGATGGCGTGGCGGAAATAGCCCTGGTGCCACAGCAAGGCCGCGGTCTCGGCGCGCAGCTCCTCCTCGACACGGGTGCCGAACACGAACAGGAGATCGGCCGGCCGCAGCGGCGTGTCGGCGAAATGCCGCGCATTGATCGCGGCGATCTCATCAGCATCGGGCAGACGGTGCGCGCGGTCCTGCATCATCCATCTCCGAGAGCGGCTGACCATCCTCGCACGGCCAAACGGGGCGCGCGGTCACTTTCGAACACCGACCATGTCACGCCGTGATCACGGCAGCAGCGCGGCCGGAATGTCCGCGAACGTGTAGCTGCGCGGCTGATTGCGGGTGATGAAGCCGCCGACATACCAGGCGAACATCGCGGCGAAGCCGATCAGGAACAGCGCGCCCGTCCACTCGGCTATGATCAGCGCCCGCACCAGGAGGTCGGCCATCGCAACAGCAAACAGCGCGATCGCGCCGAGCGCCGCGCCGTAGGTGATGCGGCCGAGGCCTGCGCTGAGCTGCGCCGTGCTGCCGCTGGCGGCGAGCCGCGCATGCAGCGCCAGGATGAAGGCACGGTACGCCTCGCTCTGCGGCGCCATCAGGGTGGCGGTCTGCCAGGACGTCGAGATGACGCTCAGCCGACGGCCATCACGGTGGGTGATATCGGCGCGGAAACGCTTGGCCTGCATCGACACCGGCCGGAACGACAGCCGGATCGCGGCGATCTCGGCGTATGGCCAGAGCCCGCCGCGGCCGGCGAACCGCCACGAAAGGCCCTGCTCCGTCAGCTCGAAGGCTTGCGCGGCGCCGATCAGCGACGCCTTGTAGGCGTAGCTGATGACGGCGTCGTCGGTGGTGAGAGTCTCGGAAATGGCTCGGTCCTGTTGCGAAGGTCACGCGCCTTATCCTACAAACGGGGCATGAGCGAAACGATCCATTTTCCCCGCCACCTGATCCTCGCTGGCGCCATGGCCGCGGGCGTGCTGCTGGCGCTGGCCGTGCACATGCTCGGCGCGCGCTACGGGCTCGATCTCGGCGGCCTCTGGCAGAGTGAGGGCGCGTTCATGCCGGCGGGCTCGGCGATCGCCTGGTGGCTGATCGCGACCGTCGGCTTCTATAGCGGCTATTTCATCGCCAACATCATGCACAGCGCCGTCTCCGGCGAGATTCCGCAGCGCGCCCGCAACTTCCTCGTCGTGGTCGGCGTGCTCATGCTGGCCGGCATCGGCCAGGCGATCTCCGGACCGAGCCCGGTGCCGTCCGCGGCCGGCGTGCTGGCCGGCCTCGCCGCGCTCTGCCTCGGCGCGCTGATGGCGTTCTGCGGCGCCAACTTTGCGCTGAGAAAGAGCTGACCTTCGCATCGAAAACGCCGCGCGGGAGGCGCGGCGTTTTGCCTCATCAGTGGTGCAGACGTCAGCTAGCGGCGCGCAGATTGACGCTGGTCTCGGCGAGCTTGGTCAGCTTCATGTCGGTCGCCTTCTCCTCGTCGAGCGTCTTCTGCAGCACGGCGGCGCAGTCGCTGCGGCCGAGCTGCTTGGCCCAGGCGATCAGGCTGCCATAGCGGGTGATCTCGTAATGCTCGGCCGCTTGGCCGGCATTGATCAGCGCAGCATCCAGCACGGTCTTGTCGGCGACCTCGCCGGCAACCTCCTCGGCCTCCTCGATGATGCCGTCGATCGCCGGGCAATCCACCGCCTTGGCCGCAATGCCCTGCATCTCGAACACCTGCTCCAGCCGCTTCACATGCGTGCGCGTCTCTTCCAGATGCGTCAGAAAGCCCTGCTTGAGCTGCTGATCAGTGGCCTTGTCAGCCATCTTTGGCAGCGCCTTGATGAGCTGGTTCTCGGCGTAATAGATGTCCTGCAGCTGATGAACGAACAGGTCGTTCATCGTCTTGATGTCCTTGGTGAAGAGTCCCATTTGCCACCTGTTCTCATGGTTGGGAACATGGCGGGGTCCCCGCCCGACCTGACGTGGCCATGTTCGCTTCGCCCGCGGCTAACCGGCTGTGGGAGGGGTTGTTCCGGGACTTGTGGCCGATGCGGCTCGGAACTCCCGATGCCGGCGACACGTTTCGATCATCGCCGTTGCATCAGCCTGCGCGGGTAACCAATTGGACCGAACTGAGGCGACCGCCTCTCAGCTATGTGACTGGAGTGTGACAGACCCGCAAAGCGAACCCGGAGCTGCGCTGTGTCAAGGACTGCACAAGGCGCACGTTTTAGCTTAAGGAACAGGCTGTCACGGATTGCCCGCCCTCATCGACCAATGGTTTCTTTCCTTTTCCAGACCCAAGTGTTCCAGACCCAAGTGTTCCAGACCCAAGTGCCGCCCCGCCGGGAGGATGAATGCAGCGCCTGCTGACCACGTTGTCGCGTGGCTTCAAGAAATGGATCGGCTGGAAGCGGCTGGGGATTGCAGCGAGCCTTGCGATCATCGCCTTCGCGATCACCACGCTCGTGCGCACCTTGAAGGGCGTCGACGGCGGCGTCATCCTGACGGCGCTGACCGAGATTCCCCCCGGTCACATCGCGCTCGCGGCCTTGTGTGTGGTCGGCGCGTTCTGCACGCTGACCTTCTATGATTATTTTGCGCTGCGAACGATCGGCAAGAAGCACGTCCCCTATCGCATCGCGGCGATGAGCGCCTTCACCAGCTATTCGATCGGCCACAACATCGGCGCCACCGTGTTCACGGGCGGCGCGATCCGATTCCGGATCTATTCGGACTACGGGCTGTCGGCGATCGACGTCGCCAAGATCTGCTTCCTGTCGGGACTGACCTTCTGGCTCGGCAATTTGTTCGTGCTCGGCATCGGCATGACCCTGCATCCGGCGGCCGCCACCGCGATGGACCAGTTGCCGCCGGCGGTGAACCAGCTAATCGCGATCGGCATCCTCGGTGCCATCTTCGCCTATCTCGGCTGGCTCTACGCCGGCAAGAACCGCCGCCAGCTCGGCCAGAACGGCTGGAAGGTGGTGCTGCCCTCCGCGCCGCTGACGGTGGTGCAGATCCTGATCGGCGTCGTCGATCTCGGCTTCTGCGCGCTGGCGATGTACCTGCTGGTGCCCTCGAATCCGCCGATCGACTTCCTGTCGCTGTCGGTGGTGTTCATCCTCGCCACCCTGCTCGGCTTCGCCAGCCATGCGCCCGGCAGCCTCGGCGTGTTCGACGCCGCGATGCTCGTGGCGCTGCCGCAGTTCGGCCGTGAGCAGCTGCTCGCCACCCTGCTCGTATTCCGCGTGCTGTATTTCGTGATCCCCTTCGCCACGGCGATCTCGATCATGGGCGTACGGGAGCTCTGGCTCAATGTCGTCAAGCCGTGGCAGGAACGCCGCCGGCTGCAGACCGCCGTCTCCGACGAGATCGCCGCCAAGCGCGCGGCCGCAACCGCCCCCGCGGCCGTCCCGCAGCGGATCAAGCGCCACTCCCAGGGTTGATCCTTGAGTTGATCCCTGAGTTGATCCCTGGGCCGATCACACGGCTGAGCCGACGATCTTTCGCCAGACAGCGCACGCGTTCGACCTTTGACCCGGTTGAACTCGCGCGGCGTCCTCTTATTTCCGCCCCATCGCTGACGTGAATCCTTGCGTATGAGCCCCATGTCCCTTCGTCCGCTGCTCGCCGCCTGCGTGCTGGCCGGCCTGCTCGCTCCCCTCGCTGCCAGCCCGGCGGCTGCGCAGTTCGGCTCATCGCCGCAGCTGCAGATCAGCTGGGAGGTGCGCAACCGCTTCCGCCTGTTCCGCGAGGAGCGCGACTTCCTGCTGCATGTCGAGAGCACGCGCGACCGCTCGATCCTGGCCGCCGAGCAGGCCCTGGGCATCCAGAGCGACGGCCGAGGCTGGGCACGCAATATCGTCAACCGGCTGTGCATCGACCTCGCCGGCCGCGTCAACGAGCCGTGCACCCGCGACAACGTCAGGGAAAGCTATCTGACGCCGATCGACCATCCGGTCACGGTTCGCCTCACCGGCCCGGTGCCGGTCGGCGCCACCTGTGCCTGGTCGTTCGACGATGGCGACGGGCCGCAGACCTCCACCTTCGACTGCGCCGAGCCGGTCAATCTGCGCGTCCGCTACGGCCGCGAGACAGTCGCCCGGGTCGACGTCACCAGCCCGGAAGGCGCGCGGCAGGTCTCCACCGGGATCCAGGTCCGCGACGTTCTCATCGCCGGGCTCGGCGACAGCATCGCCTCCGGCGAGGGCAATCCGGACCGGCCGATCGCGCTTGCCGATGAAGGCTTCTGCTTCCGCTCCTATCTCGGCGGCCCCACTGCGCAATATTATCGCCCGAGCCGCGCCGGCTTCAAAGGCGGCCGCGCCTGCGAGGCGCCGGACACGTTGCAGAACTGGCAGAAGCACAGCGCGGTGTGGCTCAATGCCGCCTGCCACCGCTCGCTCTACAGCTATCAGACCCGCACGGCGCTGGCGCTCGCGGTGCGCTATCCGCATGTCGCGATCACCTATCTCCCGCTCGCCTGCACCGGCGCGACCATCGCAGACGGCCTGTTCGGCAGCCAGCGCGCGCGTGAGTGCCTGCCGGGCCGCTCGCAGACCACCTGCGCCGGCGGCGTCAACGGCCAGCTCGGCGAGTTGCGCGAGGCGCTGACCGCCGCCCAGCGCCGCCAGCCGGATCGACGTCTCGACCTGGTGCTGCTGTCGATCGGCGCCAACGACATCAACTTCTCCGGCCTCGTGGCCGACGTCATCGTCGACACCGCGACCGAACGGACCTTGTTCAAGCGCTCCGGCGTGATCGGCTCGGTCGATGAGTCCCGCGGCGAGCTCGCGCGCGATCTGCCGCGCGGCTTCGCCAAGCTGCGCGATGCGCTCAAGCCGATGGTCGGCGATCTCTCGCACGTGATCTACACCTCCTACGGCAACCCGGCGCTGAGCGGCCCGGGCACGCCCTGCCCTGGCGGCCCCGCCGGCTTCGAGGTGCATCCCTCGTTCAATGCCAATCCGCAGCGGCTCGCCAATGTCGCAGGCTTCGTCGAGAACGAGTTCCTGCCCGCACTGCGCGGCCTCGCGCAGTGCACGGCGGGCGTGCTGTGCCGCGATCCTCGCACCGAGCGCATGACCTTCGTCGATGCGCATCAGCCGGCCTTCGCGCAGCACGGCTTCTGCGCGCGCTCGCCGCAGGATCCGCCGTTCGACCGCGAATGCTTCGCCGCCAATGGCGAGAGCTTCGATGCCAGCATCGTCTCCGCCGCCAACGAGCCCTTGCTGTGCGGCCGCGGCGCCAGCGAATATCGCCCCTATCTGCCGCGCGCGCGCTGGATCCGCGACGCCAATGACAGCTACTTTTCGGCGATGACCTATCCCCAGGGGCTGCCGGCGGCGATGCAGCCGGCCGACATCCACGATGCAAGCTGGGGCGTGCTGTCGGCCGTCTATGGCGGCGCCGTGCATCCGACCGCCGAGGGCCACGCCGCGATGGCCGATGCCGCATTCCCGGCCGCCGCCGAGGTGCTCAACCTCGACGCAGCCGAGCCGAGCATTTCGAGCCAACCGCTGCCGCCGGCGGGTGGCGTGCAGCAATAGCTGCAAAGCGCTCAGCGGCCCCTCACCACACAACAGCGCTATCGCAAATGACGATAGAAGCTTTGCGCCCAATGATTCTCCACGTCGTCATGGCCGGGCTTGTGCCGGCCATCCACGTCGGTCGACATGCTGAGAGCGACGTGGATGCCCGGGACAAGCCCGGGCATGACGGAGTTACTATCTTCGGATCGTAAGTGGCGACCGCTCAGCTCAGGTTAAAGCTCGGGCACCACGCGCCGCGAGATCGCGACACGACGTCTATGAGCGATGCGGACGCATCAGCCACTCGACCACGAACTACTTCACCGCCGCCGGCTTCTTCATCATCGGCGCCTGCTTCGTCGCCGGAGCGGTGGCGGTCGTCGCCTGCGCCGGCAGATATTTGGCCAGGATCGCAGGATCGATCTGCGCCATGTTGGTATCCGGCAGACGCGTCCAGGTCTCGTCCTTGCCGAACAGCGAGATGCCGAGATAGCCGTGCAGGATCAGCGACTGCCCATCCGGGGTGACCCGCATGTTGGCCTTCCAGATGTTACCGTCGCGCGGATTGAGGACGTTGCCGCCTTCGTACTTCAAGCCTTCGCGCTTCATGTCGCGCACGAAGGAGATGCCGACGATCGGCGCGTTCTTGCGGTCGTCGGTGCACTTCGAGCAGACCTCGTTGGGATTGTCGCCGGGACGCGGAAACGTCTTGGCGATTACGCCTTCGAACACGCCGTCATGATCGATGAAGAGAAACCAGCCGACGGGACGGCCATCCTCGACCTTCTGCCACAGCCCGGCCGCGGTCGGCTCTGCTGCCAGCGCCGGCCGCGTCAGCAGCGCACCGCCTGCGACGAGCGCGCCGAGCGCGAGCGTCGTCACAGCAGGCAGCAGCCGAAGTCGGGGAAACGCGTTGCGCATCATCATCTCACCTTGACCAAGTCACAAAATGAATGGCCGCACAGTACGGCCGTTTCGTGCATCGTTCCAGCCCATAACAGGTCTGGCGCGCCGGTGAAACCGGCACGCGCAGGAAACATTTCTTCACATTTGAGTTGGTGCTGCGGCGAAAAGTTCCACACCGCCGACAAATTAGTTGACGCCGAGCTTCTTCTGCAGGCTCGACGACGACGTCGTGTACTGGAACACCAGCCGCTTCTCCGGATAGACGTAGCGGTGCGCCTTCTGCGCCATCAGCGCGCCCTCGTGGAAGCCGCACAGGATCAGCTTGATCTTCCCCGGATAGGTGTTGATGTCGCCGATGGCGAAGATGCCGGGCACGGAGGTTTCGAACGCCGAGGTCTCGACCGGGATGAGATTGTTCTCGAGCGCGATGCCCCAATCAGCAACGGGTCCGAGCTTCATCGTCAGTCCGAAGAACGGCAGCATCATCTCGCAAGGGATGGTCTCGACCGCATTGTCGTTGCCCTTGATCGTCGCGGCCGACAACTGACCGTTGGCGCCTTCGAGCGCGGTGACCTGGCCGATGCGCAGGTCCATCTTGCCGCCTGCGACAAGTGCGCGCATCTGCTCGACGCTATGCGGCGCGGCGCGGAAGTCGTCGCGGCGATGGATCAGCGTGATGCGCTTGGCAAGCGGATGCAGGTTGAGCGTCCAGTCGAGCGCGGAGTCGCCGCCGCCAACGATCACGACGTTCTTGTCGCGGAACTGCTCCATCTTGCGCACGGCATAGAACACCGAGGTGCCTTCATAGGCCTCGATGCCCGGCACCGGCGGACGCTTCGGCTGGAACGAGCCGCCACCGGCGGCGATCACCACGACCTTGCACTCGAACACCTTGCCGGCATCGGTCGTGACGCGGAAGCCGGGATCGCCGATCTTCTCGACGCTCGCGACCATCTCGCCGAGATGGAAGGTCGGGCTGAACGGCTTGATCTGCTCCATAAGCTGATCGGTGAGGCCCTGCCCCGTCACCATCGGCACGCCCGGAATGTCGTAGATCGGCTTCTCCGGATAGAGCTCGGCGCACTGCCCGCCGACCTTGTCGAGGATGTCGATCAGATGCGCCTTGATGTCGAGCAGCCCCAGTTCGAATACGGCGAACAGTCCGCAGGGGCCCGCGCCAATGATCAGCACATCGGTCTTGATCGCTTCACTCATGTCGCTCTTCTCGTTGGAGGCGCCGCTCGGAGGATGGCGGCAGATGGCGGTTCCGAATTTGTAGCCAACGGGGCGGTCGCAGGGAAGGCACAAAAGCCGGCCGTCCGCGGCGCCCGCCGCTTGCAGCATCAAGCCTAGCGAGGTTTGAAGGGACGACGGAATGATGGAGATCAATCGGTGACAGAGACGGCCCGCCACGACCACGCGCCACGGCTCGAGGACTTCCCCTACCACCTCGCGGACAATGTCCGTTTCGGCGATCTCGACCCCAACCAGCACGTCAACAACGCTGTCTATGCGACCTATTTCGAGACCGGCCGGGTGACGCTGATGAAGGACCCGCGCCATGGCCTCACACAGGAGGGGCTGGCCTGGATCATGGTGCGGCTCGACATGCATTTCCGCGCCGAGCTGCGCTGGCCGGGTACGATCGAGCTAGGTCTGGGCGTGGTGAAGCTGGGGCGAACGTCGGTGACCTGCGAGCAGGTCGTGTTCTCGGACGGGCGCTGCGTGGCCTCGGCCACGGCGGTGATGGTGCTGATCGACGAGGTAACGCGCAAGCCGGCGCCGCTGACGCCGAAGCTGATCGCGGCGCTACAGCCCTGGGTCCGCCGCGGTGTGACGATCGCAGCGCCCCCGGCTTGAGGCCGGGCGGCGACAGTCTGAAGGTGGCGAGAATGCCTGCGAGAGGCGAAAGATCAGGCCTGACGCTCGGGGGTCGCGACGACCAGGCCGTCGAGCTCGTCGGAGACCTTGATCTGGCAGGCGAGGCGCGAGTTCGGGCGGACGTCGTAGCCGAAATCGAGCATGTCCTCTTCCATCGGGGTCGGCGGGCCGACCTTCTCGCGCCAGGCTTCGTCGACATAGACATGGCAGGTCGCACAGGCACAGGCGCCGCCACATTCGGCCTCGATGCCCGGAATGGCGTTGCGGATCGCCGCTTCCATCACGGTCGCGCCGTTCTCGATGTCAACGGTTCGGGATTCGCCGGTGTGGTCGACAAAGGTGATCTTGGCCATGTGTGCTCGTGCTGCGCAGGGAATGAGGTCGGGCTGTCCTATAACGGACCGCCCTGCTCCGCGCTAGTGCCGTGGATGGCGGCTCAGGCCGCGCCCAGCATGTCCGAAATGGCCGCGCGCGCCTGCGCCACGGCGGTGGCGAGCCAGGCCAGCGCATCGGCCGGATCGCCGGCCTGCAACGCGGTCTCCAGGCCCTCGGCGGCGTCGGCGACGTCGAGCGCGCCGATCGCACGGGCGGAGCCCTTGAGCGTGTGGGCGACGGTCGCCGCATCCTCAGGCATCACCTGCAGCCGCTCCAGCAGGCGAACGGCCTGGCTGGAGAACATTTCGAGCACTTCGCGCTCGAGCGCGCTGTCGCCGAGGGTCATCCGCCTGAGAAGGTCGAGGCTGATCGGCCCGTCATCGGGCACCAGCGGTGGCGAGGGCATCCATTCGATCCGTGACAGGTCGGGAATCATGGCGGCTATCCGGTCCGATGGGCACGCTCCGCGCGCCCCTGTGGTAACCCAAGCACAACAATGGTTAATGTATCGTTACCAGGCGATTGCCGCGGGTTTGCCGTGATTTGGGCCCGGCTCCGCCCTAATCGCGGCGGAAACGGGAATTCGCAGAACTTCAAAAGGTTAACGGCGGCTGCTGTTAACGATGATTAAGAATCTCTTAACCACGGCCATTTCTTTCAACAGGCACAGCCAATAGGATGATCCCCGGATGGAGTGGGTCACCCGGCGGAATTTGCCACCCCTGGTGCCTGCGAGGGATGACGTCCGGTTCGAGCGCGGCGAGGGGGTACTCGTACGCGGCTTGCCGGAACGAAATTAAGACGAGGGCTCGGACTCAACATGGCGAACACCCCCAAAAAGGTCAAAGACCCGACTGAAGTTGCGCTGTCCGCCATTCAGGAGGCTTTGAACATCAGCGACACGTCCGCGCCCGCGGAGACCCAGGGCCCGGTCCGCGCTGACGGGGCTCCGCCGGTCATGCCGACCGGCGGATCGGCGTTCGATTCCTTTGAGAACCGTCCGGGCGTCGATAACCGCAGCCTGGACGAGATCGAGCCCCCGCCGCTCGCCAAGCGGCGTCCGGCTAATGACGACCGCGAGACCATCGGCCAGCTGCTGCAGGCGATCCAGAAGGGTCGCCCGTCGCGTGGGGTCTATACGCTCGCGACCGCCTTTGCCGGCATCTGGATCGTCGGCTGCGTGCTACTCACGATCGGCTTTCTGCCGTCGCTGCAGGCGCTGATCGGCCAGAGCGGCGGCGCGCTCGTGCTCGCCGGCCTTGCCGCCGTGTTCTTTGCGCCGGTGCTGCTGTTCTATTTCCTGGCGAGCCTCGCCTGGCGCGGCCAGGAGCTGCGCATGATCGCGCAGTCGATGGCCCAGGTCGCCATCCGCTTCTCCGAGCCCGAGGGCGCCGTCAGCGATTCCATCGTCACCGTCGGCCAGGCCATCCGCCGCGAGGTCGCGGCGATGGGCGACGGCGTCGAGCGTGCGATCGCGCGCGCGGGCGAGCTCGAAATGCTGGTCGCCAACGAGGTCGCGGCGCTCGAGCGCGCCTATAGCGACAACGAGGTCCGCATCCGCGCTTTGCTCCAGGACATCGCGCATCAGCGCGACAACCTGGTCGGCCAGGCCGAGCAGGTCCGCAGCGCCATTTCGGGCGTGCAGATCGACCTGCGCCACGACATCGCGCTGATCTCGGATGCGATCGCCTCGCGCGTCGACGAGGTCGCCAAGAGCATCACCGGCGCTCTGGAAGAGCGCGGCGCCCACATCACGGCGGCACTCAGCAACGCCGGCGACAACATGATCCTCGCGCTCGGCGAGCGCGGCGGCGACCTGCTCGATCGTCTCGAGGAGGCCAGCGCCGAGACCACCCGCGCGGTGCTCGACGCCTCCGAGCGCCTGACCACCAGCCTCAACTTCAAGACCGGCCACGTCCACGACGAGTTCGCCGACCTGTCGGACCGCGTCCACGAGATGCTCAACGAGCGCATCGACCGCATCACCAACGAGTTCGAGCAGCGCACGGCGGCGATCGTCGACGGCATCTCGGTGCGCACCGAGCAGGTCCACGATTCACTGAAGGCCTCCGGTGACTCGCTGCTGCTCGAGCTCGAGCTGCGCAGCGGCGATCTCGTCACCAAGATCGACGAGGCGAGCCAGCGCCTGTCCGGCCACATCGTCACCTCCGGCGAGAAGGCGAGCGAGTCGCTGGACGCGACCGTGAACTCGCTGGTCGCCAAGGTCGTCAGCCAGACCGAGAGCACCCACGACACGCTGTCGATGCAGATCAGCGCGTTCGATGAGCTGGTGAAGAACCAGGGCACCGAGCTCGCCGAGCGCTTCGCGCGTGACAGCTCGACCCTGGGCGCGCTGATCACCCGGCACATCACCGAGTTCGATCGCACCGTGAAGACCTATGGCGGCGAGATCGTCGAGCGCATGGGGCAGCGGACCCAGGAGATCTCGGACAATCTCAAGAGCTATGTCGACACGTTCGACACCCGGCTGTCGTCCAACAGCGGCGAGATCACGGCGACGCTGGACCAGCGGCTGAACCAGTTCGAGACCAATCTGCAGGCCAGCATCACCACGTTCGATTCCTCGCTGGATTCGAAGATCAAGTCGTTCGACGACACCGTCGGGGGCCGCCTCAAGACGCTCGAGGAGAGCTTCGACAGCCGCACGACCTCGGTGACCTCGACCATCGAGGGCCGGCTTGGCACGCTGTCGAACTCGTTGACCGACGGCGCAGCCCAGGTGCTGCACGCGATCGACTCGCGCCTGACCGTGCTGACCTCGTCACTGACAGAGGGCTCGGCGCAGGCGATCCAGTCGATCGACTCCCGCCTCAACATCCTCACCTCCTCGCTCACCGACGGCACCGACAAGGCGCTGGAGGCGATCGATGCGCGCATCGTCAGCCTGTCGAACATCATCGACGGCCGCAGCTTCGAGCTGACCGAAGCCGTCACTGCCCGCTTCCAGGACATCCACCAGGGCATCGAGACGCGCGTCGGCTCGATCGCCACCGAGATCGACCACCGTGTCTCGCAGTTCGAGGACCTGCTCGGCTCGCGCGTCGAGGCCGTTGCCGGCCGCATCGAGAGCAGCGGCCGCCAGGCCAGCGACGAGCTGATGACCCGCGCCGAGCTGCTGTCGGCCAGCATCAAGTCGCATGTCGAGGACGCCGAGCGCTCGCTGACCAACCTCGTGGTCAACACCAGCGAGACCATCCAAACCGGGGCGCGCACCGCGCAGCAGGCGCTGCTCACCGTCTCGACCGATGTCGGCGCGCAGCTGAAGACCACCTCGGCCGAGGTCGAGCGCGCCCTCACCGATGCCGGCAACACGGCAGCCAATTCGATCCTCTCCAGCGCCCGCGAGGCTCAGACCACCCTCGTCACCGCCTCGAGCGACACCGCCGAGCAGATCAAGTCGCTGTCGGCAGACGTCGAGCGCACGCTGACGGCGGCCGGCTCGACCACCGCAGCCACCATCCTCGCCGGCGCCCGCGAGGTCCAGAACACCCTGGTGTCGGCCTCGTCCGACGCCGCCACCCACGTCAAGTCGCTCGCCACCGACGTCGAGCAGGCTCTGACGGCGGCCGGCTCGGCCACCGCAGCCTCGATCCTCGCCGGCGCACGCGAGGTCCAGAACACGCTGGTGTCCGCCTCTTCCAACGCGGCTGATCACGTGAAGTCGCTCGCCGCCGACGTGCAGCGCTCGCTGACGTCAGCCGGCACCGAGACCGCCGAGACGATCACGGCCGGCGCCCGCGAAGCCCAGAGCGCCATGCTGGCGGCCTCGCATGAGGCGGCCGAGCAGGTGAAGGCGCTGACCGTCGACGTGCAGCGCTCGCTGTCGATCGCCGGAACGACCACCGCGGAAGCGATCACGGGCGGGGCCCGCGAGGCGCAGACCACCCTCATCAGCGCGTCCTCGGAAGCGGCCAACCACGTCAAGTCGCTCGCCGCCGATGTCGAGCGCACGCTCGCGGCCGTCGGCACCAGCACTGCGGCTGTTATCGTCGACAGCGCACGCGATGTGCAGTCCAAGCTCGTCAGCGCCTCGACCGAAGCCGCCGACCACGTCAAGTCGCTGGCGATCGATGTCGAGCGGACGCTGGCCGCGGTCGGCACCACCACCGCGACCGTGATCATCGACAGCGCCCGCGAGGTGCAGTCCAAGCTGATCACGAGCTCGACCGAGGCGGCCGAGCACGTCAAGTCGCTCGCGGTGGACGTCGAGCGGACGCTGTCGTCGGTCGGCGCCGACACCGCGACCTCGATCCTCAACAGCGCACGCCAGGCGCAGATGTCGCTGACCGCGACCTCGGCGGACACGGCGGCGACCTTGGTCGGCAGCGCGCGCGAAGCCCAGGCGCTGCTGACCACGACCACGACCGAGTCGGTCGCGGTGATCGTGGGCGGCGCGCGGGAGGCCCAGAGCGTGCTGACGGCGACCTCCACCGACACCGCCGGCCAGCTCAAGGCGATCTCCTCGGAGATCGAGCGCTCGATCAACACGGTCGCGGCCAACACCACGGATGCGATCCAGAGCAGTGCGCTGAACGCGCAGAGTGCGCTGGTCGCCGCCTCCAACGAGGTCTCCACGCGCGTCAAGTCGACCTCGACCGAGATCGAGCGCTCCGTGCTCGCCGCCGGCAATTCGTTCGGCTCGGCGATGACCGGCAAGACCGACGAGATCGTCACCTATGTGCAGCAGCAGACCGAGCGGCTGTCGCAGTTCCTCGACGGCAAGCGCGGTACGCTGGTCGAGACGCTCAACTCCAAGACCAACCAGCTCACGATCGAGATCGATCGCGTCACCACCGAGGCGCTGAAGCAGATCGAGGTGCGCGGCCAGACCTTCGCCCACACCGTCAACGGCAACGGCTCCGAGGTCGCCCGCACCATCACCTCGGCCGGCGAGATGGCGACGACGGCGATCACCAAGTCGCTGAAGGATCTCGAGCAGGCCTCGCGTGCGGCGATCGAGCAGTCGCGCCAGGTCTCGGTGGCGGCCGTCACCGAGATGCAGGAGACGAGCAAGATCCTGCGCACCGACACCGTCGCTTTGTTCGAGCGTCTGCGCGAAGGCAACATCCTGCTGCAGGAGGTGCTGACCGGAGCGCACGACAACCTCAACTCGCTCGAGCGTGCGCTGGTCGCCCGCGTGGCCGATTTCGTCACCGCGATGAACGATGTCACCTCGCGCAACGGGACGGCGACGCAGACCCTCGAAGACCAGCTCAACGTCTTCAATTCCAAGACGTCGCGGGCGCTGGAGGATCTCAGCTCGCTGTCGAGCCAGTTCGACGCCCATGGCAAGGCCCTGATCGAGGCCGCCGCCATCGTCGAGCAGAGCAACCGCGACGCGACCGTGTCGATCTCGGACCGCAAGACGACGCTGGAATCGCTGGTCACCACCATCGACCTGCGCACCGCCGATCTCGACCAGCGCCTGACGCGCTTCACCACCCTGCTCGACGAGTCCTTGGCGGCCGCCGAGGAGCGCGCGCGCGACATCGCGCGCGTGGTGGCGGAGACGGCGGGCGCCGGCTCGACTGCGCTCAGCCGGCAGTTCGAGGCCATCCGCGCCAATGCCGAGGAGGAGCGTCGCCTCACCACCTCGCAGATGCAGGAGATCTACCAGCAGAGCACGCAGGAAGCCGATGCGATGTTCAAGCAGTCGGCGGAGAAGTTCGCCTCGCTGGTCTCGAGCATGAAGCAGATGACGGCCGAGATGCAGCGCGAGCTCGATGCGACCCGCAACGAGCTGCGCCGCGGCGTGCTGGAGATGCCGCAGGAGGCGGCCGAGAGCACCGCGCAGATGCGCAAGGTCATCGTCGACCAGATCGAGGCGCTGGCCGAGCTCAACCGCATCGTCGCCCATCACGGCCGCGGCCTCGACGTCGTCAGCGCCTCTCGTCCGGTTGCCGCGCCGGCCGCCGTCATCCGTCAAGAGGAGCCGGTCGTGCCGGTGGTGGCAGCCGCAGCGGTCGGCGGCCGTCCCGACATGCGCCTGCGCGAATCCGCGGCGACCAGCGTCACCAACCTGCCGCCGCCGGATCTCGGCATGCAGCCGCCTGCCCCGCCGCCGCCACAGCCGCGCCGGGTCGAGGCGCCGCCGATGGGCCCGGTCGCCGACCAGCGCAGCGACAACTGGCTGTCGGACCTGCTCAACCGCGCCGACAGCAGCACCGCCGGCCAGCCGCAGGCTCCCGCCCCGCGCGGCCGCGGGCCGGCGCAGCAGCCCGGCAATCCGCTGGAGTCGCTGTCGCTCGACATCGCCCGGCTGATGGACCGCACGCTCGCCGCCGAGATGTGGGACCGCTACCAGCGCGGCGAGACCAAGGCCTTCTCCAAGCGGCTCTACACCCCCGCCGGCCAGAAGGCGTTCGACGAGGTCGCCCGCAAGTATCGCGCCGACCGCACCTTCAAGCAGACGGTCGACCGCTACATCACCGAGTTCGAGCGCCTGCTCGACGAGGTCGCCCGCGACGACCGCAACCCGCAGGCGCTGCGCGCGCAGCTCACCTCGGAGACCGGCCTCGTCTACACCCTCCTCGCCCACGCCGCCGGCCGGCTGGCGTGATGGGAGAGACGAAGAACGAGTAGCGGATGGCGAGCAGCCAAGCAGCGATGAACAAACAAACGGAGGCCGCGAGGCCTCCGTTTCGCTTTTGGGGGTGCAATGCAGACGTCTTCGGCTTTGCCCGTGTCAGCCCGACGCCCGCGCTGACTCCCGGCAACACTAAGAGATGGCCACTGAGTCCCGCGCTCAGTCCCGCGCAGCATGCGGACGACGATTACACGTCAGAGCGGACAGAGCTGCGCCGAGCCGACAGCCGTCGGCTTGCTGCAGCAAAGCTCCCGCCCCCTCCTCGCTCCTCCGAACCCGCTATTCGCCAGCGCCTCAGCGCCGACCGCTGGTGGCGGGTGCGGCGGGGGCCGGCTGCGAGGCCTGGGCGTTGCTGGGGCTGGAGCTGCTGGCGCCGAACAGGACGCGGGTGGGGTTGCGGTCGAAATTGTTCACCGCGCGGCTGATGTCGGAGAGCGTCCGCCGCCCGTCGGCCATCAGCGCGCCGGAGCGCTTGTCGAAATCCTCGGCGAGCTCGCGGATCGACTTCACCGTCAGAAACAGCTCGCCGCCGTCCTTGCCGCCGGCCAGCGTATTGAGGCCCAGCATCAAGGTGTCCGCCTTGCCCATGATGCCGTCGACGCGGCTCATGACGCCGTCGATGCGCTCGGAGTTGCGGGCGAGCGACTGGGTGAAGACCTCGAGATTCTTGATCGAGCTCTTCACGGCCTCCTGATTGTCGGCCACCACCTTGTTGATGTTCTGCAAGGTGGCGCGGATCGCCTCGGTGACGTCCTGCAGCCGGGTCGGATCGGCGCGCAGCACCGGCACGCCGTCCTCGTCGAGCGGTGCCGGCGGCGCAGCCTCCTCGCCGCCCTTGAGCGAGATCGCAGCGACGCCCGTGAGGCCCTGGAACTCCAGGCCGACCAGGGTGTCCTTGCGGATCGGGGCGTTGTTCTCGACCATCGCCAGCGCCACCACGCGGCGCGGATTGTCGAGCTTCACCGAGATGACCTCGCCGACGCGGATACCGTTGAAATTGACGCTGCCGCCGTTGCGCAAGCCCGCGGCCGGCCCCTCGAACACGACGCGCAGCGGGCTGCGCTGCTTGGTCGTGTGCAGGCTCTGGAACCACAGGACAAACCCGACCGCCGCGGCGAGCACCGCCAGCGTGAACGATCCGATCAGGACGTAATTCGCCCGCGTTTCCATTACCAACTCCGGTACCGGCACGTCGCGGCGGCGATCCCAGCCGCCGCTTCCGTGCGCTCTCGGTTGGCGCCAGACTGCGGCACCCACCCCATCACCTTAGTCGCGGAAGTCCCCACTCCCGCTCACAAATATTCGTCTCAGGGGCGCTTGAGGCTACCCCATCACGGCGCGTGCACGCTTGCCGTGGAAATACTGCCGCAGCCACGGATGCTCCGAGGCCTGCATGTCGGCCATCGACCCCGCGGCAATGATCTTGCCATTGCCGAGCACGGCGATGCGGTCGCAGGCCGTGTACAGGCTGTCGAGATCATGGGTTACCATGAAAACCGTCAGGCCCAAAGTCCGCTGCAAGGTGCGCACCAGCTCGTCGAAATCGCCGGCGCCGATCGGGTCGAGCCCGGAGGTTGGCTCATCAAGAAAGACCAGCTCCGGATCGAGCGCCAGCGCCCGCGCCAGGGCGACGCGCTTGATCATGCCGCCGGACAATTCGCTCGGGAAACGATCGGCAACATCCGGCCGCAATCCGACCATCACGAGCTTGGCGACCATGATCTCGTCGAGCAGCCGCTGCGAGACCTTCAGATACTCCCGCACCGGAAACTGGATGTTCTGCCGAACCGTCAGCGAGGAGAACAGCGCGCCCTGCTGGAACAGCACGCCCCAGCGCCGCTCGACGGCCCGGCGGCCGGCGCGATCGGCGGCGTCGAGATCGACCCCGAACACCTCGATGTTTCCCGACAGCTTCGGCACGAGGCCGATGATGGTGCGCGTCAGCACCGACTTGCCAGCGCCGGACGGACCGACGAAGCCGAGGATCTCGCCGCGCTTCACGTCGAGATCGAGGCCGTCGAGCACGCGCGTCTTGCCGAACTGCACGGTGACGTCGCGCACGCGGATGATCGGATCGGACACCTCCTGCGCCATCTCAGCTCACATCCCGACCGCGGCGAAGAAGATCGCGAACACGCCGTCCATGACGATCACGAAGAAGATGCCCTTCACGACCGAGGACGTCGTGTGGCGCCCGAGCGATTCGGCGCTGCCCTGCACCGCCAGGCCCTCGACGCAGGCGACGATGCCGATCACGGCCGCCATCACCGGCGCCTTCAGGAGTCCGACCGTGAAGTGATCGATCGAGATCGCATCGCGCAAGCGCAGCAGAAAGGCTTCGGGATCGACGCCGCCATAGAACCAGGCCACCAGCCCGCCGCCATAGAGCGCGGCGATGTCGCCGAGGAAGGCCAGGATCGGCAACGCGATCACCAATGCCAGCATGCGCGGCAGGATCAGCACCTCGATCGGATCGAAGCCCATGGTCCTGAGCGCATCGATCTCCTCACGCATCTTCATAGAGCCGAGCTCGGCCGTGTAGGCGCTGCCCGAGCGACCGGCGATCATGATCGCGACCAGGAGCACACCGATCTCGCGCAGCACCAGCACGCCGAGCATGTCGACGACGAAGATGTCGGCGCCGAACCGGCGGAAATGGAAGATGCCCTGCTGGGCGATGATGCAGCCGATCAGGAAGGTGATGAGGACGACGATCGGCACCGCGCGCCAGCACACCTGCTCGAGATGGTGGATGGTCGAGGTCAGGCGGAAGCTGCGCGGATGAATGACAACTCGGCCGCTGGCGACGATGACGGCGCCGAGCATGTCGATCAGCGCCGCGACCGTGCCGACGATGCCGGCGACGCTGCGGCCGATCTGCCCGAGCATGCCGGTGATGGTCACGTTGGCGGCATCGTCCCCGGGCGCGAGGCTGACGCGGCGGACCTCATCCACCAGGCTCGCGTAGTTGGGCGGACAGGCCGTCGATCCGCGCCTCCACGGTTCCCGTCGTGAAGCTGCGGCGCAGCCGCTCGATCAGCCAGGCCCCGAACGTATCGAGCTTGGAGACCTGCGACACGTCGATCGAGACATCGATCTTCTTGCCCGCCAGCTTCTCGGCCTCGGCGACCAGCCGCTCGAGCGACGGCGCAAACGGCGCGGTCCAGGCGCCGGTCGCACGCAGCGACAGCGCGTTGCCCTCACCGCTGCGTTGCAGATCGGGGCCGCCCTTCACGCCGACCATCCTCGGAACGGACGATGTCCGCTCCTTGACGAGAAAAATCCCACCGCGTCGCCACCACCTTGCCGGAGACCCCCATCAACAGCCATAGTCGCTCCCATCGCGCAAGTCCCCAGCGTCTCATTCCAGCTCACAAATCGCCAGACTTTCAAATGACTTCTACTGGTTTTCCAATACTGGACGCCCAGATCGGCCACTGGCCGATCTCAGGCAGCTTCACGATCAGCCGCGGCGCCAAGACCGAAGCGGTCACGGTGCTCGCGGAGCTGCGACAGGGTGACATCGTTGGTCGCGGCGAATGCGTGCCCTATCCGCGCTACAGCGAAACGCCCGAGGGGGCGCTGAGCGCCCTGCTCGCGATGCGCGACGCCATCGCCTCCGGTCTCGATCGCGACGCGCTGCAGACGGCGATGCCGCCGGGCGCCGCACGCAATGCGCTGGATTGCGCGCTGCTCGATCTGGAGGCCAAGCGCAGCGGCCGGCGCATCTGGGACCTGCTCGGCCGGCGGGCGCCTGCGCCCTGCGTGACCGCCTACACGATCTCGCTCGCCGCGCCCGAGGTCATGGCGAAGGCCGCAGCCAAGGCTGCGCATCGCCCCCTGCTGAAGGTCAAGCTCGGCGGCGACGGCGATCCGGCGCGCATCGCAGCCGTGCGCGCGGCCGCGCCGCAGTCGCAACTCATCGTCGACGCCAACGAGTCCTGGAAGGAAGCCAATCTCGAAGCCAATCTCGCCGCATGCGCGGAGGCCGGCGTCACGCTGGTCGAGCAGCCGCTCCCCGCCGGAAAGGACGAGGCGCTTGGCAACATGGCGCGTCCGCTGCCCGTGTGCGCCGATGAGAGCGTGCACGACCGCAACTCGCTCGATGGCCTGCGCGGACGCTATGACGCCGTCAACATCAAGCTCGACAAGACCGGCGGCTTGACTGAGGCGCTCGCGATGGCCGATGCCGCCCGCGTGCTCGGCTTCGACATCATGGTCGGCTGCATGGTCGGGACGTCGCTGTCCATGGCACCGGCGATGCTGCTGACGCCGCTGGCCCGCTATGTCGACCTCGACGGCCCGCTGCTATTGGCCGAGGACTGCGCGCACGGGCTGTACTACGAGGACAGCCTGGTCTATCCGCCCGACGCCGCTCTGTGGGGCTGAAGCGACAGGCGCGCGCGGCCGAGCCACATCAGCGTGCCGCCGGCTGCCGCCATGGCGGCCATCGCGTAGTACACGCCCGGGCCATAGGCCGCATACAGGGGCCCCGACAGGATCGACGCCGCCGAGCCGACCACGCCGCTGGCGGCGGAGTAATAGCCCTGCCCGCGCGCCGTTAGATGCGCCGGCACCTCGCGGACCAGCAGCCCCATGGTGCCGACCAGCGTCAGCCCGAAGGTGAAGCCATGGCTGATCTGGACGGCCGCAAGGCCCATCGCGTGCGGCTCCTGCGCCGTCAACGTCCAGCGCAGCACCGCCGCGATGGCGCCGATCACGACCAGGATGGCGGGCGAGAGCGTGAAACGCGGCGACAGCGCGAAGATGATGATCTCGGCGAGCACGCCCATGGTCCAGAGCCAGGCAATGGTGAGCCCGCTGAGACCCTGCGCTTTCCACTCGATGGAGGAGAACGTGTAGTAGGCGGCATGGCTGCCCTGGATCAGCGCCGAGGCTGCAATGATGCACAGGAAGCGCGGACTGACCAGCAGGCTCCGGCCATCCTGAGCGGGTCCCGTGCTGCGCGGCAATGGCGGCAGCGGCAGGAGCAGCAGGCCGCTGGCCGCCCCGCACAACGCCACCGAGACGATGATCCAGATCAGCTCGGACGACGGCACGATGTCGGCCAAGCCGCCGCACAAGAGCGTGCCCACGATGAACGCCGCCGATCCCCAAAGCCGCAGGCGACCGTAGTTCAGGCCATAGCTCATGACGCCGCGCAACGCATACGCATCCGTCAGCGGCACAACCGGCGTCCACAGGCTGCAGAGCCCGACATAGACTAGAAAGACGAGCCAGGGCTGATGTTGAACGGCGAGAACGGCAAAGCCTGACGCGGTTGCGAACGTCGTCAGCCGCAACGCCCCGCGCAAGGCCTGCCGCCGCTCGGCCAGCGCGGTGATCAGCGGCAGGACGGTGAAGCGCGTCACGGCAGGAACCGCGATGATGACGCCGATCCAGGAAGCGTCCAGCCCGATCGCCCGTAGCCACACGGGGAAAAACGGCAGATGCGTCCCCGATAGCGCGAACACCGCGCCATAGAACAGCCCCAACCGCCCCGCGAACTGGCGCGCCAATACCGGCGATGTGGCGGAGATTTGTCGGGACAGTGGCATCAATTCAATTGCGATTCGATCAATATCATGGTGATCGTTATGCCAACGCGCAGCAATTTGCGCGATGGGTTTGCCATGGTCGATGAAGTCTTCGCCCTCTCGCCGATATCCGCCCGCGCGGCACAGCCGAACGAGGCCGATTACGAGGCGATCCGCGACGCCTTCATGGAGACGGCGCGAGGCCGCTGGTTCCTGGGCGAATACGCCAAGCGCAACCGCAACGCCGACACCAGCATGGTGCTCGACGCGGTGGCGCGCATCGAGCATGCGCTGGCCTCACAGCGTCAGCAGCAGCAGGAGCTCGAGCAGGCAGATAGCCAGGCGCTGCCCGAAGCGCTGGCGGCGATCCGCGCTGCGGTCGAGGATGCTGCCCTTGCCGCAGCCTCTGCGGTCGACAAGATGGCGCTGGAGCAGAATCTCGCTCCGGTGCGCAAGGGCACCCGGATCATCAAGGAGATCTCCTGGCGCTGGCGCGAGATCGGCGCCGACTCGCGGATTTGCGACCTGATCGATTCCCAGGTCACCTCGATCGAGTCCGCTTGCGAGCAGCTCGCCAGCGCTGATCCGAAGATCGCGCTGCTCGCGGCGTTCGACATCATCAAGACGCGGCTCAACGAGCTGGACGAGCGGCAGGCGGCCGCCGCGCCTGAAGCCGAGGCGGTCGCGCCCGTGGCCGAGGCGGCTGCGCCGATCGAGACCGTTGCAACATCACCAATGGCCGAGTCGCCGGCAGCGGCGGAACCAGAGTCACTCCAGGCGCCAGCGCCTGAGCAGGCCGAGACAATTCAAGCCGCCCCGGCGGTCACCACCCCGCTCGTCGCAGCGGTGGCCGCCATCGAGGCGATCGAGGCATCGGTTGACGCCGCGGTCACCGTGGCAGACGCCGCGGTCGAAATCGCCGTGGAAGATCCGAGCGCCGCGGCCGCTGCTGCGGCCGCAGTTTCCGTGGCGCCGCCTGGAATGCTCGCGGAGCCTTCGATCGCCGAGGCGCTGGTTGAGATCGAGCAGCAGGCCACGGCCGAGCTGGATGATGCGGCAGCGGCGCAGGCCCATGACGAAGCCATCCTGGAGCTGGTCGCGGCCGAGATGGGCGCGCCCGATCCGATCGAGGACGAGGAGTTCAGCCGAGCACGTACCCTCGGTTTCGACATTGAGGAGCCGACGTCGGTGGATGACGACATCGTCGCCAGCTTCCGCGAGCCGGCGCCGGCGGAGTCCGAGCCTGAGGTCGCACTGACGACGGCTCAGGCACCGGCCCCAGAGCCAATCGCAGCTCCGGTCGCTCCGCCCGTGGAAGCTCCCCCGATGGCGCCGGCTCCGATGCCCAGCGCCCCTCCTTCTGCGCCGCTGTCCGAAGCCATCACGGTCGAAACCCTGGCGGCCATCGCGGCAGCGGTTGCCGCTCCGCCCCCGGCCCCGCCGGTACGCGCCGAGGTCGCCCCCGCTCAGCCGCTTCATGCGATGGCCGCTGTGGCTCCACTCCCGACGGCTTCTGCGATACCGAAACCGACCTACGAGCCGTCGCTGGGATCGACCTTGCTCTCGAATGGCCTCCTGCAGCGTCCGCAGGCACCGGCCAACGATCCGCTGTCGCCGATCCGGCGCATGACCCAGCCTGAGAAGATCGCGTTCTTCTCCTGACGGACGTCCTGCTCCTGAGGTGACGCGCATCACGTACACCGGGAGATGATCCGCCTAAGCCTGATCCTCAAGCCATTCGCTTTGCGCATGCTCGAGGAGAACGCCCGTGTCCGTTCCGCTATTCCGCGCCGACAGACTCACCTGGAAGGCCCTGCTCATCTCGGCAATGCTGGCCTTGATGACAGCGGCAGGCACCACCTCCAGCGGGGCAGCCAGCAGCGACATCGATCCTTTGCAGACGCCACCGCGCGCGCTGGCTGCGCCGTCGGCTTCCACGATGGAAAACGCGCCGGCCGCCACGCTTCAGGGCGCAGAGCCGCGCGTCGCGCTCGTGATCGGCAATTCGAGCTACCAAAATGCGCCTGTGCTGGAGAACCCGGACAACGACGCCCATGCCGTGGCGAAACTGCTGAACTCCGCCGGCTTCGAGGTGATCACCGCGACCGACCTGACGCAGAACGAGATGCTCAAGGTCGTGCAGGATTTTTCGAGCCGCGTCTCAGCGCATGGGCCGAATGCCGTGGCGATGGTGTACTATGCGGGCCACGGCGTTCAGCTCGCGGGCGAGAACTACCTCATCCCGATCGATGCACGCATCTCTGCTCCCTCCGATCTCACGAGCAGCACGATCCGCCTGGTCGACCTCATGGCCACGCTCGATGCCATTCCGAGCCGGATGCGGATCGTGGTGCTCGATGCCTGTCGCAACAATCCGTTTCCCGCTGTCAACGATGCAGGCCGCGGATTGGCCATCGTCGATGCCCCGAACGGATCCATCGTCGGCTATTCCACCTCGCCCGGCGAGGAGGCGCTCGACGGACGCGGCGAGCACAGCCCTTATGCTCAAGCCTTTCTCAACCTCGCACGACAACCGAACCTGCCGATCGAGCAGCTGTTCAAACGCATTCGTCTCCAGGTCAACCAATCGACCGATGGACGGCAGACGCCGTGGGAGAGCTCATCGCTCACCAGCGACTTCACCTTCTTCGGCGATTCGCTGGTTGCGGCCGCTCGAGCGCCGGAGAAAGCGCCCGTGGTCCAGATGGCCGCCGACCTGCCGAGCCGCTCCGTGCGGCAGGCCTATGACTACGTGCTGTCGGAGAACCGCCCGCAATATTATCGCGAGTTCGTCGAGATGTACCCGCGCGATCCGCTGGCCGACCGCATCCGCGCGCTGCTTGCCGGCTTGGTGCAGGCGGCGGCATGGCATCAGACCGTGCTGGCGAACTCGCCGGCGGCCTATCAGAGCTTCCGTGAATCCTATGCCGACAGCCCCTATGCGCTGGTCGCACTGCGGCTGCAGGGTCAGCCGCGGCCAATCCCGGTGCTGCAGCCGAGCCGCCTGATGATGCCGCCGCAAATGGCGCCGGCCACACGTCCGTTCAATCCCGGCGCCCAGATCCAAGGCCAGCCCGGCCCGCAGCCGAGACTGCCGGCCAATAGCCTGCCACCGCGTCAGCCGCTGCCGCCGGCCATCCTCGCCAAGAACACCGGTGTCAATGGCGGGCCCAACAAGGTCGTGGACCCCAGGCCAGTCGCGCAGAACAAGATGCGCGACCGGATCGTACCGCCGGTGACCCCGCCTCCGGCTGCGAAGATCCAGCGCGATCCGCTGAAGCGCAATCCGGGCCGCCCGTTCGAGACCCGCGAAGCGCGGCGTCCGTTCCCGGGCAATTCCGGGCCATTCAAGCCGAGCGTCAATGGGCCGCATCCGTCGATGGCGCGTGGCCCGGGGCCGATGCAGGGCCGGCCGATGATGCGCCCCGGGACGCCGCAGGTCGCGCAGTCCGGACCGCGGATGGGCGGCGGCGGATTCGCCAAGAGCGGCCTCGGCTTTCGCTGAGGCCTGAGTGTCTCAGGCGATCAGCTTGGCAAACAGATCCGCATCGACATTGCCGCCGGAGAGCACGATCACCACCGTCTTGCCCACGACGTCTAGCCGGCCGGCCAGCAGCGCCGCGAGTCCGACCGAGCCGCCCGGCTCGACCACGAGCTTCAGCTCGCGGAAGGCAAAACCGACGGCGCGACCGACCTCCTCATCAGAAGCCTCGACCGCCGCCGACAGCAGCCGGCTGTTGATGGCGAAGGTGATCTCACCGGGAATCGCGGCCATCAGCGCATCGCAGATGGTGCGCCCCTTGGCCTCGTGCGCCTCACGGTGGCCGGCGCGCAGCGAGCGCGCGTGGTCGTCAAAACCCTTCGGCTCCGCCACCACCATCTGCGTGTTCGGAAAACGCGCCTTGACTGCCGTCGACACACCCGCGAGCAGGCCGCCGCCCGACGCAGGCACGATTACCGTGTCGGGCGAGAGGCCGAACGCCGACAGATCCTCGGCGATCTCCCGGCCGACGGTGCCCTGCCCTGCGATCACGTAGGGATCGTCATAAGGCGGCACCACCGTCGAGCCGCGCTTGCTGGCGATGTCGCGGGCGATCGCCTCGCGATCCTCGCGGTCGCGATCATACAGCACGACATCGGCGCCGAAGGCCTTGGTGCGCTCGCGCTTGGCAACCGGCGCATCCAACGGCATCACGATCGTCGCGTGCATGCCGAGCAGCGTCGCGGCATGGGCGACGCCCTGCGCGTGATTGCCCGAGGAGAAGGCGACGACGCCCTTGGCGCGATCCGCTTCCGGAATTGAGGCCAGCTTGTTGTAGGCGCCGCGGAACTTGAAGGAGCCGGTTCGCTGCAGCACCTCCGGCTTCACGAACACGTTCGCCTTGAACTGGTCGCTGAGCACGGGAGCCGGCAGCAGCGGTGTCCGCACCGCGACGGGCGCGAGGACGCGCGCCGCCGCATCGATGTCGGCGACGGTTACGGGCAGGATCGGAGCATGAGCTGTCATGCCCCTATTTTACCGCGCCCGCTCGCCGCGAGGCAAGGGAGCCGGTATCAGGCCGCGCGGGCCGCCAGTTGCGGAACCGGGGCCGGCTGCCGCTGCGGATCCGTCCAGGTCAGGATCTCGAACCGACCGTCCTCATGCTCGACCAGCGCCGTGCAGCTCTCGACCCAGTCGCCGCAATTCATGTAGCGGATGCCGTCCTGGTCGCGGATGACGGCACAATGGATGTGGCCGCAGATCACGCCGTCGGCGCCGTGGCGCCGCGCCTCGGCGGCGAGCGCTGTCTCGAACGCGCCGATGTAGTTCACCGCGTTCTTGACCTTCTGCTTGGCCCATTGCGACAGCGACCAATAGGGCACGCCGAACATGCGGCGGAAGAAGTTTACCAGACGGTTCATCTGGATCGCGAAGTCATAGGCCTTGTCGCCGAGATGGGCGAGCCAGCGGGCGTTCTGGACGACGAGGTCGAAGATGTCGCCGTGAATGACGAGGTAGCGCTTCCCGTCCGTGCCGGTGTGCACGATGTTCTCGACGACGTCGATGCCGCCGAAATGCGTGCCGTAATAGCCGCGCAGGAACTCGTCGTGATTGCCGGGCACGTAGACGATCTTGGCGCCCTTGCGCGCCTTGCGCAGCATCTTCTGCACGAGATCGTTGTGCGACTGCGGCCAGTGCCAGCTCGATTTCAGCGCCCAGCCGTCGATGATGTCGCCGACCAGATAGATCGTATCGGCATCATGGTGGCGCAGGAAATCCACGAGGAGATTGGCCTGCGAGCCGCGGGCTCCGAGATGAACGTCGGAGATGAACAACGTGCGAAAGCGCTTCGTCGGGCTTTCTTCACCGGCAGTCTCGAGTCCCATGCGCGCCCACCTAACAGTCCCTGATGACAAGGCGATGACGAACGCCGCACCGGCAGAACCCATCCTGCCGGATCGCGACTGACATCGTTCGCATGACGACTCACGATGTCTTCATCACTGCCCCGCGATACCAGCGGGGTGCGACAATCAGGCGACAAGCAGGCGGCGCGCACAGGGAATTCGGCTGCCTGCTATCTGGGCACGGTGACGACGCGCAGATTGTTCGTCGTTCCGGCCTGCGCGAAGGGGATGCCGGCGACGACGACCAGCAGATCGCCCTTGTCGGCGAACTCCTCCTGCACGGCGAAGAACGTCGCGCGCTCGACCATCTCCTCGTAGCTCTGCACGTCCTGCGACAGTACGCTGTGCGCGCCCCACAGCAGGCACATCCGGCGCGAGGTGTCCTCGTTCGGCGTGATCGCGAGGATCGGCAGGCTCGGCCGCTTGCGGGCGACGCGCGAGGCCGAGGTGCCGCTCGACGTATAGGCCACGATCGCCTTGGCATGGATAGCAGACGCGAGATCGGCCGCGGCGGTCGCCACCGCATGCGGCGGCGTCTGCTCCTCATTGGGCTGCGTCGCCTGGATGATCGAGCCGTACATCTTATGCTTCTCGGTCGCCTTGATGATGCTGTCCATCATCGCCACCGCCTCGCGCGGATATTGCCCGCTGGCGGATTCCGCCGACAGCATCACCGCATCGGCGCCGTCATAGATCGCGGTCGCGACGTCGGAGACCTCGGCGCGCGTCGGCGTCGGCGTGGCCACCATCGAGTCCAGCATCTGCGTCGCCACGATCACCGGCTTCACCGCCAGTCGGCAGGCACGGACCAATTCCTTCTGCTTGCCCGGCACGTCCTCGTTCGGAATTTCCACACCGAGATCGCCGCGCGCCACCATGATCGCATCCGACAGCTGGATGATGTCGTCGATCCGATCCAGCGCCGCCGGCTTCTCGATCTTGGACATGATGCCGGCGCGGCCGTTGATCAGCCCCCGCGCCTCGATCACATCCGAGGGCTTCTGCACGAAGGACAGCGCCACCCAGTCGACGCCAAGCTCGAGTCCGAAGGCGAGATCCGAGCGGTCCTTCGCGGTCAGCGGCGACAGCTCCAGGATCGTGCCCGGCAGGTTGACGCCCTTGTGATTGGAGATCGCGCCGCTGACGATCACCTTGGATTCGATCCAGTCGTCACCGAGCCCGGTGACGCGCACGCGCACGCGGCCGTCATCGATCAGAAGATCGTGACCGGGCGCGACCGCCGCAAAGATCTCCGGATGCGGCAGCGGAATCGACGTCTTGTCGCCTTCGGTCCCATTCAACA
The DNA here is from genome assembly GCF_054063215.1 of Bradyrhizobium sp. USDA 4353. Classification (NCBI taxonomy): domain Bacteria; kingdom Pseudomonadati; phylum Pseudomonadota; class Alphaproteobacteria; order Hyphomicrobiales; family Nitrobacteraceae; genus Bradyrhizobium; species Bradyrhizobium sp. USDA 4353. The sequence continues at coordinate 3,936,072 of NZ_JBSSGB010000001.1, read as the reverse complement.
CGAATCGAATCGTCTCGCCGGCCTCGACCTGGATCTTCTTGTCGCGCAACGTGCCGACGCGGATCTTCGGCCCCTGCAGGTCCATCAGGATGCCGATCGGCCGCTGCACCTCTTTCTCCAGGGCGCGGATCGCGGCGTGGACCTTCGCATGATCGGCCTGCGTGCCGTGGCTGAAATTCAGGCGGAAAGTGTCGACACCAGCAAGAAACAGCGCCTTCAGCATCTCCGGAGAATTACTGGCGGGGCCGACGGTTGCGACGATCTTGGCTCGACGGTGACGACGCATGTTATGTCCTTTCTCCCCAGCCCGCGTTCTCACGTCTCGATGACACGCATATGATTATCATGCGCGGACGCGGCGGAAGCGCTGATATACGCCCCGCAGCGTTCATTGCAAGCGCAACCCGGGACACGCCGAGATTGTACGGGCCACAACCGCGTCTCACACGTTGGAGCCGTGGATCGCGTCGATCACCGCATCCGTCACCTCCTTGGTCGTCGCCTTGCCGCCTACATCGGGCGTAAGAATGCCGGCGGCGCAGACCTTCTCGACTGCGGACATCAGCCTGATGGCCGCATCCTTCTCGCCGAGATGCTCGAGCATCTGGGCGCCGGTCCAGAACGTCGCGACGGGATTGGCGATACCCTTGCCGGTGATGTCGAAGGCAGAGCCATGGATCGGCTCGAACATCGACGGGAAGCGCCGCTCCGGATCGATGTTGCCGGTCGGCGCGACGCCGAGGCTGCCGGCGAGCGCGCCCGCCAGATCCGACAGGATGTCGGCGTGCAGATTGGTGGCGACGATGGTGTCGAGACTCTTCGGCTGCAAGGTCATGCGCACGGTCATGGCATCGACCAGCATCTTGTCCCAGGTCACATCGGGAAATTCACGTGCCACTTCCGCGGCGATCTCGTCCCACATCACCATGCCGTGCCGCTGCGCGTTCGACTTGGTGACGACGGTGAGGAATTTACGCGGTCGCGACTGCGCGAGCTTGAAGGCATAGCGCATGATGCGGGAGACGCCGACGCGGGTAAACACCGCGACCTCGGTGCCGACCTCCTCCGGCAGGCCGCGATGCGCGCGGCCGCCCATCCCGGCATATTCGCCTTCGGAGTTCTCGCGCACGATCACCCAGTCGAGGTCGCCGACGCCGACATTGCGCAGCGGCGAGGCGACGCCGGGCAGGATCTTGGTCGGACGCACATTGGCGTATTGATCAAAACCCTGGCAGATCGGCAGCCGCAGGCCCCACAGCGTGATGTGGTCGGGAACATCAGGCGCGCCGACGGCGCCGAAATAGATCGCGTCAAACGTCTTCAGCTCGGCCAAGCCGTCGGCCGGCATCATCACGCCGTGCTTCTTGTAGTAGTCCGAGCCCCAGTCGAAGGTTTTGACGTTGAAGCTGATGTCGCCTGCCCGCCTGGCCAGCGCCTCGAGCACGCGGACGCCGGCGGAGATGACCTCGGGGCCGATGCCGTCGGCGGGGATGGCGGCGATGGAATGGGTGCGCATGTGAAGAGCTCCGTGTGAGGGGTCAGGACTGCGTGGCCGCTTCGGCCTTCGCGCTTTGTGATCGAGACAGCAACAGGGTCAGCACCGCCGATATCACCAGCAGGCCGGCGACGAAATAGAGGCCGCCATCGAAGCTGCCGGTCTGGTCCTTGATCCAGCCGATCATGGCCGGGCCGACGAAGCCGCCGAGATTGCCGATCGAGTTGATGGTGGCGATGCCTGCCGCTGCGGCCGAGCCGGACAGGAACATGGTCGGCATGCTCCACAGCGGCGGCTTCGACGAGGAGATGCCGACATTGACCAACGTGAGCGCGGCAAGTACGGCGGCGACGCTGGTCGACAATCCGGCCAGCCAGAGGCCCATGGCGGCAACCACGCAGGCCAGCACGACGTGCCAGGTGCGTTCGGCCGTCCGGTCGGAATGCCGCGCCCACAGGATCATGACCACGACCGCGATCGTCGGTGGCACCGCATTGAGGAAGCCGACCGCGAACGAGGACAGGCCGAACTGCTTGATGATCTGCGGCGCCCAGACGCCGAGCGTGTAGAGGCCGGCCGAGGTGCCGAAATAGACCAGCGCGAGCGCGAGCACGCGGATGTCGGCGAGACCGCGCCAGATGCTGTGACCCGCGATCGCGGCCTTGCTGGCCAGCTCGGCAGTCATGGTGCGCACCAGCCAGTCGCGCTCGTCATCGGCGAGCCAGCGCGCCTGCTCTGGACGATCTGTCATATAACCCAGCACGACGAAGCCGAGCAGCACGGCCGGCAGCGCCTCGATCAGGAACAGCCATTGCCAGCCCTTGAAGCCGAGGATGCCGTCCATCTCCAGCAGCGCGCCGGAAACCGGCGAGCCGAGCACGGTCGACAGCGGCGCCGCCGCCATGAACAAAGCGGTCACGGCGGCACGCTGCCGCGCCGGGAACCAGTAGGACAGATAGAGGATGATGCCGGGAAAGAACCCGGCCTCGGCCGCACCGAGCAGGAAGCGCAGCGCGTAGAAGCTCATCGGACCCTGCACGAAGGCCATCGCACCCGACACGAGGCCCCAGGTGATCATCACCCGCGCGATCCAGATCCGGGCGCCGAACTTCTCGAGTGCGAGGTTGGAGGGGACCTCGAACAGGAAATAGCCCCAGAAGAAGATCCCAGCGCCGAAGCCGTAGGCCGAGGCGGACAGGTCGATATCCTTGTTCATGGTCAGCGCCGCGAAGCCGACATTCACGCGATCGATGAAGGCCACGAAATAGAGCAGCATGATGAAAGGGACGATGCGCAGCGTGATCTTGCGCAGCACGCGCGCTTCGAGCTCTCCGGCCATCGTCACCCTCCCCAGATCCGTTTTGCTTTGATCGGAGGACGGTAGAAGAGTGTATGGGATGGCTTCAATGCCCGCATCATTATACAAAAAAATGATATAATCGTCGGACCCGGGATCGAGCCTGATGGAATTGCACCAGCTCCGCTGCTTCGTCGCCGCCGCCGAGGAGCTGCATTTCGGCAAGGCCGCGCAGCGGCTGCAGATGCTGCCCTCGGCGCTCGGACGGCAGATCAAGCTATTGGAGGATGACCTCACAACCCGGCTGTTTACCCGCACCACGCGCGCGGTGGCGCTGACCGAGCACGGCACTGCGTTGCTCCGCGACGCGCGCGTTATCCTGGCCCGGGTCGAAGCGGTCGAGACCGGCTTCCGCCGCCGCGCCCGCGCTGGCAAGACGCAGCGGCTGCGGGTCGGCGCCATCGACAGCGCGGCCGCGGGCCTGCTGCCGCAGCTGCTGCACGATTTCCGGGAGGCGCATCCCGAATTTGCCGTGCAGATCGCGGAGGAGAAGACGATCCGGCTGTTGCCGAAGATCCTCTCCGGCGCGCTCGACCTCGCCTTCATCAGGCCGCCGGAGCGCCGCGACACCAAGCTCGAATTCCGCGCCCTGCTCAGCGAGAGCGCGGTGGTGGCGCTGCCGCAGCGCCACCGGCTGGCCGCGCGTGCCTCGGTGTCTCTGACCGATATCGCCGAGGAGCCGCTGATCGTGCCGGACCGGCGGTCGCGGCCGCACAGCCACGACCTCACGATGAAGCTGTTTGCGCAGGCCGGGCTGTCGCCCGAGGTTGCGCAGGTCGCGGACGAGAAGCAGACCATCGTGCATCTCGTCGCCGCACGGCTCGGCATCGCCATCGTGCCGCGCTGGACCTCGCGGCTGACGGTGTCCGGCGTCCGCTTCGTGCCGCTGCGCGTGAGGCGCGGCGGCACCGCCGGCAGGCTGCCGCTGGCGGCAGCGTGGCTACGCGGCTCGCGCGATCCCGCACGCGAGGCGATGCTCGGCGTGCTGGACGCGCGGCTCGCGAAATATGCGCGCGGGGCGTGATCCGGATCTCCCGAGCCCATCCTATCTCGACGGCGCCTCCGCTCTCATCCGACTTCCCGCGCTGAAGCCGGCGATGGCCGCCCTGCAGAGACGCGCGCAGCCCTCAATGATGACCATGCGTCACGCCGCCCTTGCCGTCCGGCAGTGCGATTCGGACGTTCTGCATCATGCCCTGGTCCTCGTGATCGAGGATGTGACAATGCAGCACGAAGTCGCCGATGTAGCGCTCGTAGCGCGTGCGCACCACCAAGGTGTACTGCCCCGCCTGCCCCGGCGCGATGTTCTTCACGAACAGCGTATCCTTCCAGACGCCCTTGAGGCCGGGATATTGCGGATCGACCACGGGCTGGCCGTTCTGACCCTTGGCGAAATTGTCGATCGCTCCGGGCGCGCTGACATCGGTCTTGCCGTCCGGGGCGATGATCTTGACGATCTGGAACGGATTGACATGAATGTGGAACGGGTGGCTGACGAAGTTGGATCTCAGGGTCCATTCGTCGACGCCGCCGAGCGGCAAGGTCCGATCGATGCGGTTGGGGTCATAGGGCTGGCCGTCGACCTCGAAGAACACCTCGTTGATCTGCGAGACGTCGATGTTGAACGTCAGCGTCTGGGTGCCCGAGAGCTCGTCATCCTTGACGGTCGGGTGCGGCACGAAGCTCGTCAGCTTCATGCCGTCGTTCAGCTCGGCCGTGACCGTGGCGCGGACATCGGCCGGCATGTTGGCGGCCGCAGCCGCCACGAGCTGGGCCTTCAGATAGTCCGAGAGATCGCCGCTGACCGCCGTGCCCGCTGCGACGGCGACCACGCCGAGCAGCTGGGTCGGCTTGATGTTCTGGTTGACGCTGCCCGACGCACTGGTGTCGACATTGATGACGCAGTAATCGCCGGCCGACGGAAAGACGACCAGCGCATCCCAGCGATAGCCCGGCTGGAACACCGCGATCGGCGTGCGTGTCGCTGCTGCCATGGTCAGCCCGTCCGCCGCCACGAGATGATAGGGCACCGGATCGCCGGTACAGTTCGTATCGACATACTGCTGCGCGGCCGCGGCGCGTACGCCTGCCGGCTCCGGCGCCCCGGCGGCGCGCTTGCGGAACTGTAGCGCGATCGTATCGCGCACGCCGCCGTGAATCATGCGCCAACGCTCGACGCGCCCGGCCTCGGCGCCCGGAAGACGTCCGAGCACGGCGCCGTTGATGCTGGTGAACCGGCCGGACGCAGGCCAGCTTCCCGGGCCGAACTGGTCGTAATCGTCGACACCCCCGACCTCGTCCGGCTTGCAGGCATAGGTGCCGTCGGCGTTGCGCTCGATCGCGTTGTTCTTGTCGCGACAGGCATACTGGATCTGCTGGAACACCATCACCCGCTCGGGAAAGGGCTGGGCGCTGGTCGGCCGCAGCAACGTATCGAGATCGCCATGTCCCTGCGGTGTCGGCGGACGGGTGCCGCGCACGATCAATGCGCCGGCCATGCCGCTCGACACTTGCAGCGCGGTCGAGCCGTGACGGTGCGAATGGTACCAGAGCGTCCCCGCGGGATGATCGGGCGGGATGTTGTACTCATATTGAAACGAGACGCCGGGATTGATCGAGATCAGGACGTTGTCGCCGTTGCCGTTCGGGTTGACCCACAGGCCGTGGGTGTGGAGGTTGGTCCCGTTGAAGCAGTGCGGAGTATTGACGCTGCCGCCGCGGGTCGGACAGGTCGTATCTGCCGGCAGCTCGTTGTGCAGCGTCATGCGCACGGTCTGGCCAGGATAGACCTCGATCTGCGGCGCGACATAGGGCGCATTCGGATTGACGCCCGGCCCCTGATAGCTGCGCAGCCTTACCTTGTCGAAGCGGCTCTCGGCCGGATTCCAGAGCTGCGAGTCCGTGAAGGTCACGCGCAGATCGTAGACGATATCGCGCTGATCAGCCCGCGACGCGGTCGGCGGTGGCGCGGCGAACGTCATCAGGGTCTGAAGACGGTTTGCCGGCGGGCGCGCCGGCAACAGCTGCGGATTGGCAATCTCCGGCGCCGACTGCGCCGCCGCCGATCCGGGAGCGAGGCTGCCCGCGATCAGCGCAGCCATCGCCAACACGCGCGCAGACGCGGCGCGTGAGGATGACGGGGATGAAGCTGATCCGGAAAGCGTCGACGTCACCATTGAGAAGCCAGCGGCCGCGCGTCCGCGCGGCCCATTGCCGTTCGCAACCATCGATTCCTCCTGGCAATTCCTGCCGGAGGACGTCGATGACGGCCTCCGGCCTCAAATCATCTGAATGTCATTCAAGTTGTGCAATTCCAACTCCACAATCTTAATTCAGCGACGGCTGAATGCAACCCAAAACCCTTAGCCCAGCGGCGACTCCGCGATGTCGAGCAGCGCGCCGAGGCCGTGACGGAGGCCGCGCATCGGCTGCTGCTCGGAGGATAGGCCGAGCGCCAGCATCGAACGTCCCGTGACCTCGTAGACATGGCCGAACGGCAGCGACTGCACCTGGGCATCCGGCTGGTTGGTGTCGAGCAGCGCCAGCCAGTTGTGACCTTCGGGCACCGCCGGCAAGGTGAAGTTCACCACGTCGAAATGCGCGTTGTAGATCAGCAGCAAGGTCGCATCCGAGCCGCGCCGCTTGACGCCGGTCTCCTGGGCGCGGCCATCGAGCAGCATGCCGAAGCAGCGCGCATTGCCATCGGTCCACTGCTCCGTCGCCATCTCCTCGCCCGAGGGCGCCAGCCAGGTCACGTCCTTGACGTCGAGCTCCTCGTTGAGCGAGCCGACCAGGAAGCGCGAGCGATACAGGATCGGAAACGCCTTGCGCATCGCGATCAGTTTTCGCGTGAACTCCCGCAATTGCCGCCCCGGCGCGGTGATGCCCATCCAGTCGAGCCAGCTGATCTCGTTATCCTGGGCATAGGCGTTGTTGTTGCCGTTCTGGGTGTGCCCGAACTCGTCGCCGGCGAGCAGCATCGGCGTGCCGTGCGACAGCAGCATCGTCGCCAGCATGTTGCGCTTCTGCCGTTCTCGTAGACCTACGATCTCGGGATCGTCGGTCGGCCCCTCGACGCCGCAATTCCACGAATGGTTGTTGCTATGGCCGTCGCGATTGTCCTCGCCGTTCGCCTCATTGTGCTTGTCATTGTAGGAGACGAGGTCGTTGAGGTTGAAACCGTCATGCGCGGTGATGAAGTTCACGCTGGCCCACGGGCGGCGGCCGCGCTTGTTGAACAGGTCGCCGGAGCCGGAGATGCGCTTGGCGAAATCGGCGATGGTGCCGCCATCGCCCTTCCAGAACGCGCGGGTGGTGTCGCGGAACTTGTCGTTCCACTCCGCCCATCCCGGCGGAAACTGGCCGACCTGATAGCCGCCCGGACCGATGTCCCAGGGCTCGGCGATCAGCTTGACACCCGACAGCACGGGGTCCTGGCGGCAGGCATCGAGGAAGCCGCCGCCCTCGTCGAAGCCATAGGGCTCACGCGCCAGGATGGTGGCGAGGTCGAAGCGGAAGCCGTCGACCCGCATCTCGGTCGCCCAGTAGCGCAAGGAGTCCGCGACGAGCTGGAGCACGCGCTGATGCGACAGGTTCACCGTGTTGCCGGTGCCGGTGTCGTTGATGTAGTAGCGCTTCTTGTCCGGCAGCAGGCGATAGTAGCTGGCGTTGTCGATTCCCTTGAACGACAGGGTCGGACCGAGCTCGTTACCCTCGGCGGTGTGGTTGTAGACCACGTCGAGAATGACCTCGATGCCGTTGGCGTGGAACTGGTTGACCATGGTCTTGAATTCGGTCGCGAGCGGCGTCTTGAGGTAGCGCGGCTCCGGCGCAAAGAAGGCGATCGAGTTGTAGCCCCAATAATTGCGCAGGCCCTTCTCGACCAGATAGCTGTCGTCGATGAAGGCGTGGATCGGCAGCAGCTCGGCCGAGGTGATGCCGAGCGAGCGCAGGTAGGCCGGAATGTCGTGATGCGCGAGGCCGGCGAAGGTGCCGCGATCGGCCTCCGGCACCAGCGGATGCAGCTTGGTAAATCCCTTGACGTGCATCTCGTAGAAGATGGTCCGCTCCCACGGAATCTCCGGCTTGCGCGAGGTGCCCCAGGTGAAGGCGGGATCAATCACCCGGCACTTCAGCATCAACGGCGCGCTGTCGCGGTCGTCAAAGGAGAGATCCTTGTCGGCATGGTCGAGCTGATAGCCGAACAGCTCGGGGCCCCAGCGCAGCTGGCCGACGAGCTGCTTGGCATAGGGGTCGATGACCAGCTTGTTGGGATTGAAGCGGTGGCCCGCATCAGGCTCGTAGGGTCCGTGCACGCGATAGCCATAGACGGTGCCGGGGCGCGCAGTCGGCAGGTAGCCGTGCCAGACCTCGTCTGTGTATTCCGGCAGCTCGATGCGCTCGAGCTCGGTCTCGCCGGTTTCGTCGAATAGACAGAGCTCGACCTTGGTGGCGTGCGCGGAAAAAATGGCAAAGTTGACGCCGAGGCCATCCCAGGTCGCGCCGAGCGGAAACGGCCGCCCCTCGCTGATCTTGGCCTTGCGCAAATTGAAAGCGGCCTGCGTCAGGGCGTCGGCCCTGTCAGTGAGTTGATCCATGGATGCCCCCTGCCCGGTCGAGCCGGCTAGTGTGTTTCGGATGTTGCAACGGTCTCGGCAGCGCTCTCCGTTGCCACGGAGGCAATGATTTCGGCGGGAGGCACATCGGCCGGCACGGACGTCTTGGTCCGCTGCAGATGCACTTCCTTCGAGATCGCGGCGATGGAGTTGCCGATGCGGCCCACGATTTCGGCGAGCTCAGCCTGGGTGACGCGAAGCCGGCGCGTGACGATGCGCACCTGGACCTTGTCGGTCAGATCGAGCTTGTTGCGGATGGGCTGGATTTTGGGACGGCGCATGGGGCTCCTCCTGCAAGAGGTCAACCGCCGCTCTGGAATTTGGTTCCCATGGGAAGCCGCACTGCGACAAAGCGGACGCGAGCTGCAGAGAGCGGGCTTAACAGACATGGCGAGCTTTTGCGGATGTGCGAGGTCGATCTCGCGGCGGCATCCGCCCGAGTGATGTTGGCGATGTTGCCCCCGATCGAGCAGAGATCGAGCAGAGGGCGCAGGGAATGCCGGGAGCTGGCCGCCCCATGGCCCGCCTGCAGAAAAATAAGCAGGCGGCAGTCACCACAGGTTCAGCCGAGACATCCCGGCATTCCCCGCGCGATGGTTTTCACGCTTATGTCGCGCTCTCCCCAGTGTCCGGCTTCTAGCCACTGTCGCCCGGAGATCATCGCCCCCGGACTTGACGCCAGCATCGGGGCGCCAGGACCACGCGATTTTGCGTCCGCAAGCTAGCCGTTCGTCCGCGCGGGTCTCCCCACGCTGCGACAGGCCTGCAGCCACCGCATCCCGCGCCCAACGTTCCGTGACGATCGCGAAGCGCCCCTCTCGAGGAGCACGGGATGGCGGGAGTAAAACATGAATTCTGAAAAATAGCAAGATATTTATTTTTCAAAGAAGCGCCTGCCCGCCTCTCTGTGCCGTCATTCCGTTGCGCGGTACCAGCGAATGCGCCCCGCGGTGCCAGTGAATGCGCCCTCTCCCCCAAGGCGAAGCGAAGCTTCGCCAGGGTGGGAGAGGGCATGTAGGACGGCTCAACAAGCTCGGTTGGGCGAGGGGTTTGTCTCTACGACGTCACTCGTGGAAAGAGACCCCTCACCCGACCGCATGCGCGGGTGGGCCGTACATGCCCTCTCCCGCAAGGGGAGAGGGCGCTGTATTGCACACCGTGCGTAGTTGGGCGAGGTCGGTCGCCGGGTCGGGACACGGCGAGCGCAAGACCCGTGCGGCCCCACCATCGTCATTCGCCCGAAACGCGCGGTGGGCACGATGCGACGCGGCGGTGCCGCGTGCGCTTCTTTGCCCACCCTACTGCACCTATCGGGGCGGCAAACGACGGTGCCGCTCGGATGGACTTTGCTCCGTGGGGCGTTGCACATAAGGGTTCAGCAGGCACATGGCAGACAGGCTTGCAGCCGCCACCTTGCACGCCTCCCACGACCGGTACTGGCATGAGATCGTGGTGGAGCCGCCCCACTCCCAGATCTGCAGGCATACGGGATCTTTGCCGTCGAACTGTTGAGCCGCGGCTGGAACGGTCGCGAACAAGGTGATCGAAGCCGTGACGAGGAGCGTGCGCATCATGGCACATCTTGGCACGAGGCTAACCGATCCGAAAGGCCCGCTGGCGCGGCCATGTCCGTGCGGGCTTGATCTGCCGGTGCGGCGGGTTCGGTATCCCCACCGTCAGGTGACCATCTCTTGCTCCGGTGGATAAGCCCGCCGACGGCCTCAGGGCCTCCGCTGAGGTCTGCCTCCTGTATGAAGCCGACCAGCCTTGCTTGACTGCTCGAGGGCCGCTTGTGACCCGAACCGGACTACTCGTAACAACTTGGTTCAGTTGACTTGAGCCGGACGATGCGCGTCCCCGAGTATTAGCATCGCTAACGGCGCTAACGGTCCCACCACGACGGCCGCCCAAAGCCATCGCCAGGATGATCTGTTGCGTTCGCGCGCCATGGCACCCGCGAGCGGTATAGACCCAATCGAGACGATTACGAAAATCCACCAAGCCATTGGCATTCTCCGACGTCCAATGGAACAGTAGCACAAGGGCAACTCTCACGGCCGCCCTTCATCAAAAATTGAGGTCGCTCCCGTCGCGGGCGATGTGCCTCCTGGCCCATCTCAGAACTTCCGCCCGGCGCGGCGGTCGCCAACCTGCTTTGCATCACGCTCACGATCCATAGGGATGCCCTGACAACCCATGATTTCGATCACGGCATCGTCGCGAGCGTATGGTTGGCCCTTCTCTTCGGCATCCCTCTTCTGAACCCAAGCTTCGCGCTTTACGTGTTCCGCCGCTTCGCCCCCGTCGCGATCCTGCTGACCACGCTGCTGCTGCTGCTCCTGATCCTGACAATGAATATCAATGAACTCATTCGCTACCGGGAGAGCGGCATCTTCGAGCGCTTTCCGAAGTGGGACACGCCCGGTGTTGCCCTGCTCTTTCTGAGCATGTTTGCGGCCGCGATGGTCGTGGTGCGGGCCATCATCTGACTCGTCCTTCTGCTTCAGGGAACAATCCCGACACGTCCCGTTGACGAGTCCAGGACCCGCCCATTGCCCGACGCGCGCGCTGGGCACGCGGCGAAGCTGCCCGGCACTCAGATGCATCCGCCCTACCCGAACAGATGCGCCAGCCAGAACGCCGCGCCGGCGGCGAGGCCGCCGACGAGGGCGGTCTGCAGGGCGGACTTGATCTTGCTGACGCCGGTGAAGTGGCCCTTGATGGCGCCGAAGATCAGGAGCGCGATGCCGGTCGCGACCACCGAGATGCGCATCGCCGGCGCGATGTCGTGGACCAGCATGTAGGGCACAAGCGGGATCAGGCCGCCGATCACATAGGAGCCGCCGATCGTCACGGCGCTGACCGGCGCGCGCTTCGGATCCGGGCGCTCGAGGCCGAGCTCGAAGCGCATCATGAAATCGACCCAGCGCTTGCGGTCGGCCGCGATGGACTCGACCACCGTCGTCAGGGCCTGGCCTTCGAGGCCGTAGCCGCGCAAGATCTCCGCGACCTCCTCGATCTCGCGGCCACGCAGGCGCTCGACCTCGTCATGCTCGCGCTTCTCCTCCGCGGCATAATGCTCGGCATCGGTGCGGGCGGCGAGATAGCCGCCGAGCCCCATCGCGATCGCGCCGGCCACGACCTCGGCGAGGCCGGCGGTGACGATCACGTCGGTCGTGGTGACCGCCGCCGACAGGCCGGCGGCAAGCGCGAACGGCACGGTAAGGCCGTCGGCCATGCCGATCACGACGTCGCGGACGCTCTCGGAGGCGGTGAAGTGCTTCTCGACATGAGGCGTGGCCGGCATGGGACCTCCGATGGGATCGCTGATGGAGTCCCTTTAGGCGGAGTCGGCCACCGTCTCGATGACATGAATCATGACCGCAGCAATCATCACCGCAACCCTCCTCATCGCAGTCCCGGCACCATCCGTTTCAAGGTCCGGTCGTGCAGCCAGTAATGATGCAGCAGGGCAGCGGCGGCATGCAGCCCGATCAGAATCATCAGGCCGTTGGCGAGCGCCTCGTGCATCTCCTTCAGGTCATGGGCGAAGCCCCGGTCGGCGGACCAGGGTGAGGCGATCTCGACGAGGCCGAACACCGGCAGCGCCTCGCCGCTCGCGAACTGGGTGAGGATGCCGAGGACCGGAATCGCGAACATGATGCCGTAGATCAGGAGATGCACGATCTCGCCTGCGTGCACGGTCCAGGTCCCGAACCTGGTCGCTTCGGGCACCGGCGGCGGATCGGCGAGGCGCCAGGCCAGACGCGCCAGCGCGAAGCCGAGCATCGACAGGCCGAGCGAGGCATGCAGGAACAGGCCCAGATCATGGGAGCCTCGCGGCAGCATATCGCCGAGATGACCGGAGATCCAGGCCGCCGGCACCAGCACCGCGACGATCCAGTGCAGGCCGATCGCAACCGAGCCATAGGCCTTGGCGGAATTTCGAATACGCATGATCAGCTTCCTTCGACCATTGGGCAGCCCGCCGCCGGCACGCCGAGCGCGGACTGGGATGGATCGAGGCCATAGCCGACCGGGAGCGTCGCGCCGCTGACGCGGGATGTCAGCCGGCTGTCAGAATGGAGCGCGCCGGACTTGCCGCGGGAAGCGCAGGCCGCGGTCCGCCGCCGACCGACACGATCGCCGGGGCGATCGTGATCCGGGCGCCGCCGAGCTCGGAGCGGCCGATCTGCAGCCGCCAGCCATAGGCTTCGAGCACGTCCTGCACGATCGCGAGCCCGAGGCCGCTGCCCGGCCCCTGCTCGTCCAGGCGGCCGCCGCGCTCCAGCACGCGGCCGATCTGCGCGTCCGGAATGCCCGGGCCGTCATCCTCCACCGCGATGAGCAGCGGCTTCGCGCTCGCCACGATACGCACCGTGCTCGTCGCGTGGCGCGCGGCATTCTCCAGGAGATTGCCGAGCACCTCGGCGAGATCGGTGCGATCCATCGCCACGCGCAAGCCGGGAGGCACCTCGCCATCGAAGCTGACATGGGCGGCCGCCGGCGTGCGCGCCAGCGTGCCGAGCAGCGCGTCCACCAGCGGCGCCAGCTCGGTCGCGGCCTCCGGCCCGCCGCGCGCCTTGCCGCGCAGCCGCGCCAGCGCCAGCTCGCGATCGACCTGCCGGCTCATCGCCTCGGCGACGTCCTCGACATTGCGCGCCAGCTCCAGCTGGCCGAGCTCCTTCAGCCGCGCGGCGTCGGCGGTGAGCGCCGCAAGCGGCGTCTTGAAGCCGTGGGCGAGATCGGCGGCGCGGCTGCGCGAGCGCAGAATCTCGCGGCTCTGCGCGTCGAGCAGCGCGTTGACCTCCTCGACCAGCGGCGCCACCTCGGTCGGCACCTCCAGCGGCAAATGCTGGCGCTGGCCGCCGCGAATCTCGGCGACGCGCCGGCGCAGCACCGCGAGCGGACGCAGGCCGAGACTGACCTGAACGGTGGTGCCGATCGCCAGGATGATGGCGAGCACAGCGAGCGCAATCGACAGATCCTTGGCGAAGGCGCGCACCGCGCTGGTGGCGCCGTCGAGATCATAGGCAACGGCCGCGCGGACGCGGATCTGGCTGCCCGGATTCATCACGATGCCGCGCTCGGCGACCAGCACGCGCGCACCCACCGGTCCGGTCAGCTCGTGCTGATGCACGTCGCTCGGTCCGGGCTCGTCGATCGGCAGCGGCAGGATCGTGTCCCACAGCGAGCGCGAGCGCAGGAGCTGGCCGTGATCGTCGGAGATCTGCCAGTACAGCCCCGAGAGCGGCACCGTGAAGCGCGGATCGGCCGGCGGCCGCGCCACCATGATGCGGCCGTCGGCATCGACCTCGAGCCCGTTCAGCAACTGGCGCAGATGCACATCGAGATCGGATGCGAGCGTGCGCGCGACATGGCGCTTGAACAGCACCACCATGCCGGCGCCGGCGACGCCGAGTGCGACCAGCAGCGCGATGGTGCCCGCCGCCACCAGCCGCAGCCGCAGCGAGCCGAGCCTCATTCCGCCGTCTCCGGGATCATGTAGCCGAAGCCGCGCCGGGTCTCGATGATGTCGGCGCCGAGCTTCTTGCGGACGCGGCGGATCAGCACCTCCAGCGCGTTGGAATCGTGATCATGGCCGAGGCCGTAGACGTTCTCCTCCAGCTCGTGCTGCGGCACGACGCGCCCGCTCTGGCGCAGCAGATAGGCGATCAGGCGATATTCCAGTTGCGACAGCGCGACCGGCACGCCCGACAGGCTGACCTTCATCTGGCGCTCGTCGAGCGTCAGGTCGCCCGACGACAGCACCGGCGCCGCATGGCCCGAGGACCGCCGCACGATCGCGCGCAGCCGCGCCAGCAGCTCCTCGTTGCGAAACGGCTTTGGCAGATAGTCGTCGGCGCCGGCGTCGATGCCGTCGACGCGCTCGGCCCAGCTCGCGCGCGCCGTCAGGATCAGCACCGGCATATGCCGGCCCGCGCCGCGCCAGCGCTTCAGCACGGACAGGCCGTCCATGCCGGGCAGGCCGAGATCGAGGATGACGGCGCCATAGTCCTCGGTGTCGCCGAGAAACCAGGCCTGCTCGCCATTGGCGGACGTCTCGACCAGATAGCCCGCCGCCTGCAGCGTCCGCGACAGATCGGACGACAGCCGCGGATCGTCCTCGACCAGCAGCACACGCATCTATTTTTCCTCGACCCGCTCGATCTCCCCGCTGCGCGCATCGACATAGACCTCGCGCATGCGGCCGTCGCGGCCGATCATCCTGAACTCATAGCGCCAGCGGCCGCGCTGGCGCTCGATGTCGATGCCGGTCACGTCGCCCGCGATCCGGCCGCGCACCCGCGGCAGGATCTGCGACAGCGGCAGCACGTCGCCGGCCTCCACCGCGCGACGCACCGCATCGCGGCGCTCGCGATCGTCCTCGCGCGCATCGGTCGCCGCCGAGGCCGCCGTCGAGATCAGCATCGCCAGTGTCGCGATGCGCATGAACCGTCCACTTTGAGGCAAATGCATGATCTTTCCGGGGCCCGGCGCTTTGTTGTCGAAGCTCTTCGTCACGATCGCGCCGCGCCGGCCGATTGTCGATTGCGGAGCATTCGCAAATGCTAAAGAGGCCGCATGGATTTTAGTGTGGACTTGCGATGTCCAAATTACGCCTGAGACCGATGCGGAGTCGAGCCTCACGGTGATGCGACATCCTGCCTGGAACAAGCTGACAAATCGCTGACGCGGCACGACAGGTTGTCGTCAGCGCCGATGCAACACACTAGCCCATGCCCCCGACGGAGAGCGGGGCACGGATGACTCGGAGAGTGTGGGTATGCGTAGGACGTTGACGTTGGCCGTCTTGCTGGCGGGTGTCGGTGGGATCATCGCGGTGGCGCAGGCCAGCCAGGAGACGGCGCCGGAGCTCGTGCCGGTGAGCCGCGCCCCCGGCGCCATCACGCATCTCCCGGCCATCCATATCCAGGCCGACGACCGCACGCTGAGCTACGAGCCCGCCCGCCGCGAGCGCGAAGGCGACGACGACGAGCAGGACGAGCCGCGGCGCTGACGCGCGGGCTCAGGCCTCGAGCTCCGCGACGGCGGCAACACCAGCCCGCCCTGACGGAGCGAGCAGCCAGCTCATCAGCCACGCGCCCATCGCGGCTCCGCAGAGTTCGGCGAAGACGGCTACTGGCCACTCCATAATTTCTAATATTCTAGAAATATCGTTTGACAGCCGCCTTTGGCTTGCCGCATCCTCCACGCCATGAAGCTCGACGACGCCGCCGCTCGCCTGGAAGCCCTCGGCAACACCACGCGCCTGAAGATCTACCGCGCGCTGGTGCGGGCGGGGCATGCCGGGATGCCGGTGGGCAAGCTGCAGGAACGGCTGAAGATCCCCGCCTCCACTTTGTCGCACCACGTCAAGACGCTGGTGGCGGTCGGTCTGATCTCGCAGCAGCGCGAGGGCACGACGCTGGTCTGTCATGCGGAGTATGACGTGATGCGCGCGCTGCTCGGCTTTCTCGTTTCCGAATGCTGCATCGAGGAGCGCGGCTGCGGTGCTGCGAGCACGGCTGCCTGACGATTTGCCCTTTAATTCGATCATTCTAGAAGTACGGGAGGTAGCCATGAAGGATGCGAAGACGGTCGCGATCATCGGCGCCGGCCCGGTCGGGCTTGCCGCGGCGGCGCATGCGCTGGAGCGCGGATTGAGGCCGGTCGTGCTGGAGGCGGGCCCCGAGGCGGCCCATGCGGTGCGGCAGTGGCAGCACGTGCAGCTGTTCTCGCCGTGGAAGTACAATGTCGATACGGCGGCGGCCCGGCTGCTCGCGCATATCGGCTGGAATTCGCCGGATCCTGAGATCTATCCGACCGGCCGCGAGCTGATCGAATCCTATCTTGCGCCGCTGGCGACCCGCACGGCGCTGCGCGACCTCATCCAAACCTCGCATCGCGTCACCGCGATCAGCCGTACAGGCTTCGACAAGGCCAAGTCGAAGGGACGCGCTGCCGCGCCGTTCGAGCTGCGTTATCGCAACGGCAAGGGCGATGCCGCGATGCTGGCCGATGCGGTGATCGATGTCTCCGGCACCTGGTTCTCGCCCAATCCCGCCGGCGGCAACGGCCTGCCCGCTTTTGGCGAGCACGAGCATCAGGCGCGCATCGCCTATGCCATGCCCGACATACGCGGCACGCAGCGCAGCCGCTATGCCGGCAAGACCACAGCCGTGCTCGGCGGCGGCCATTCGGCGATCGGCACCCTGATCGACCTCGCGGCACTCGCCGAGGAGGCGCCGGGCACGCAGGCGATCTGGCTGCTGCGTGCCGACGATCCGGCGAGATCATTCGGCGGCGGCAGCGCCGACGAGCTCGCCGCGCGCGGCGAGCTCGGCATGGCCTTTGCCGCACTGGTGCAATCTGGGCGCATCACGGTCGAGAGCGGATTTCAGGTCAGCCGCATCGCCGGCGACAATGGACGGCTGCGGATCAGCGCGAGCGGCGACCGCAGCGTACACGCGGATAAGCTGATCGTTGCCACCGGCTTCCGTCCCGATCTGTCGATGCTCTCGGAGCTGCGGCTGCGTCTCGATCCCGCGATCGAGGCGCCGATTTTGCTCGCGCCGCTGATCGATCCGAACGAGCATTCCTGCGGCACGGTGCGGCCGCACGGCGCGCGCGAGCTGGGGCAGGCCGACGAGCCCGGCCTGTATCTCGCGGGCATGAAGAGCTATGGCCGCGCGCCGACCTTCCTGATGATGACCGGCTACGAGCAAGTGCGCTCGATCGCCGCCGACATCGCTGGCGACAAGACAGCCGCCGCGCGCGTGGAGCTGCAACTGCCCGAGACCGGTGTCTGCACCCGCGGCGGGGTGGCGAGCATTGCAGCCCTGCCCGGCTGCTGTGGCGGGCGGGCGCCGGCGGAGGTAGACAGTTGCTGCGGTGATGACGCCAAAGCCAAAGCGGCCGGGCGCACCGGATGCGGCTGCTCATGACGCGGCACCAACGAGGGCAAGAGGAATGCAGGCACGACGGCTGGGCGTGGTCATCGCTCTCGGCACCGCCCAGACCTTGGCGTGGGGATCGAGCTACTATCTGCCGGCGATCCTCGCCGATCCGATCGCGCGCGACCTCGGCATCTCCGACAACTGGTTCTTCGCCGCGTTCTCGGCGTCGCTGATCATCTCCGGGCTGCTCGGCCCGCGCATCGGCCGGCAGATCGACCGGGTCGGCGGCCGGCAGGTGCTGTGCGCCTCCAACATCGTGCTGGCGATCGGGCTCGCGCTGCTCGGCCTGTCGCATTCGCTCTGGGTGATGGCGATCGCCTGGCTGTGGCTCGGCGTCGGCATGGGGCTCGGGCTCTACGACGCCGCGTTCGGGGCGCTCGGGCGCATCTACGGCAAGGATGCGCGCGGCGCGATCACCGGCATCACGCTGATCGCGGGCTTCGCCTCCACCGTCGGCTGGCCGCTGAGCACCTGGGGGCTCGCGACGATCGGCTGGCGCGAGACCTGCTTCGCCTGGGCGATCGCGCATCTCCTGATCGGCCTGCCGCTCAATCTGTCGCTGCCGCGGACCACAGCGATGGCGCCAGGCGAGATGCCGACCGGCAAGCCGACCATCCCGCTCGACCGCCCGATGGTGCTGATCGCCTTCGCGATGGCCGCGGCATGGACGGTGACCGCGGCGATGGCGGTGCATCTGCCGCGGCTGATGCAGGCGTTCGGCGCCACGCCGGCGCAGGCGCTGTTCGCCGGCATGATGATCGGGCCGGCGCAGGTCGCCGCGCGCGTGTTCGAGGCCGGCTTCCTCAGCCGCTTCCATCCGCTCGCCTCGGCCCGGCTTGCCTGCATCACCCATCCGATCGGCGCCCTGACCATCGGATTGTTCGGCGGCGGCGCGGTGGCGGCGTTCGCGCTGCTGCACGGCTCCGGCAACGGCATTCTTACTATCGCCCGCGGCACCTTGCCGCTCGCGATCTTCGGCCCGGCCAACTACGCCTACCGGCTCGGCCTGATCGGCGCACCGTCGCGGATCTGCCAGGCCTTCGCGCCGCTGCTGTTCGGACTTCTCATCGACGTGCTCGGCCGTGGCGTGCTGATCGTGTCGGCGAGCCTCAGCCTGTCGGCGCTCACTGCCTTGATGCTGCTGTCGGCCGATCGCGCCACGAGCGCGGTGCCCGAGAGCGCGCCCGACAAGGCCGCGTGAGTGCATGCCGGCCGCTGCTAGGACTTCCTTAACCAGCTTTGCGCAGCTGCGGGCCCGCTTACCGCTGCCGCGCAGCAGCTTGGCGTGCATATACGGAAAGTTGAAGGTTGGGCGAAACGATGCTCCGTGGTCATACGGGGGGCGGTCACGAGCGCGATGGCATTGCAACGACAACACATGCTTCGTGTCGGAGCGGTGGTCGCCTGCGTCGGAGCTTTCCTGACGGGCGCCGATCTCGCCATGACTGCGCTGATCGGCGACCAGACCGCGCGCCAGCTCAGCGAGCTCAGCAAGGTCGCGCTGCGGCGTTCGGAGGCCGCGATCGACTCGGCCGGGGCGATGCTCCACCGCCTGATCGCCAAGGGGCCGATGGATTGCAGCCCGATCGCGCTGCAGGCGCTGCGCCTGCACGTCTATCAAGGCACCATCGTCAAGGACATCCGCACCGTCGACCGTGACGGCACGGTGCAGTGCGCGGCCTATTCGGAAACGCTCGAATTCGACAATGGCTGGGCGCGGCGCGACGAGATGTTCAAGTCCACCGACGGCCAGCTGCGGCTGTTCCGCGTCGAGCAGTTCACCGGCGCCGCCTTCGGCGTGCTGCACGACATCGACGCGCAGCGATCCCTCGTGGCGATCCTGCGCATCGACGGCAACCTGCTCGACGTGCTGCCAGTGGGCCTGCGAGCGCAGAGCAACGTGACCTTGACGCTGCCGGATGGCGAGCAGGTCGCGGGCTATCATCCCGACGCTTCTGCCAAGCCGCCGGCCGAGATGGTTGCGTTCACCATTGCGTCGGATCGCTATCCGCTGCAGGCGACGATCCATGTGCCGCCGCAGAGCCTGAGCGCGCGCCGTGAGACCGCCTATCTGCTGATGATGCTGGCGGCCGGCCTGCTCGGCGGCGTGTTCGGCCTGCTGCTGGCGAGCTATCTCAAGCGCCCGGCCGATCCGGTCGCCGAGCTCGACCGCGCGCTCGCGGCCAACGAGTTCAAACCCTATCTTCAGCCGACCTTCAATCTCAGGACCGGCGACATCGTCGGCTGCGAGATCCTGGCGCGGTGGGAGAAGCCGGACGGCCGGCTGCTGCCGCCGATGAGCTTCATCCCGCTCGCCGAAAGCTCAGGCCGCATCGAGAGACTGACCTGGCAGATCCTCAAGACCGCCCTGCGCGAGCTGCAGCCGGAGCTGCGGCAGGACAAGCTGTTCAAGCTGTCGGTCAACATCACGCCGCGCCATCTGCTCGGCGACGGATTCGTCGACGATCTGCGCAAGGTGGTGGCCTCCTCCTCCGTCTCCACCCGCCAGGTCGTGCTCGAGGTCACCGAGCGCGAGGAGCTCGCCGATCTCACCAAGGCCACCGACGTCGTGAAGGAGCTCGGCGAGTTCGGCTTCCGCATCGCGCTCGACGATGTCGGCATCGGCCATAGCGGCCTGTCCACGATCCAGCGGCTCGGCGCGCGCATCCTGAAGATCGACAAGTTCTTCGTCGATGCGATCACGCGCGACCAGTCGGCGGTCGTCGTGGTGCAGATGCTGGTGGCGCTCGCGCGCGAGCTCGACATGTCCGTGGTCGCCGAGGGCATCGAGCATGCGGAGCAGGTCACCGCGCTGCTCGCCTGCGGCGTGGAGGAAGGCCAGGGCTATCTGGTCGCCCCGCCGATGTCGCTCGACCGCTTCAAGCAGTTCCTCGACGTGCGGCGCGCCGCGGCGCCGGGCGGCCGCGCGGCCAAGCCGGAGCTCGCGGCGTGAGCGCGCGCTCTATTGCTTGACCATCTGGCCGCGGATCTCGCCGCCCGGGTTGGCCTGGGTGTGGATGTTGGCGTACCATTTGCCGGCGAGCAGATCGGCCGCCTGCGCATCGGTGAGCGCGGCCGCGCCGGTGATCGGCGGCTCCGGGCTCTTGAACGGCAACACGATGCCGGCGGTTTTGCCGGGCTCGCTCGGACCGTGGAAGTGGGCGCCGATCGGCGGGCCGCTGAGACCGGAAAAGGTGATCTTCCAGGTCAGCGTCTTGCTCGCAACGTCGAAGCTCGCTTCCGCCGTGCCGGTTGCCGCGCTCGCATTCGGCGGCACCTCGTTGGCGGCCTTCAATTCGGATTTCAAGACGATGGTTTCGGCTTGCGCCGATGGCGCCGCCGCGGCGGCGGCAGCCAAGGCGAGCAGCGCCAGGACGAGTCTCCGATGCATGGTTTCCCCCGATGGTTTTCCGCAGTCTGGAGAGGGATGACCCCGGACGCAAGCCGATATTCCGGACCTCGATTGAACCGGTAGCCGCCGGGTTGATTGATCAATGACGGCCGCTGTGCCAAACAGGCGGAACCCCGAGAGGAGCACGACAGAAGGCGATGGCGGAACGGATGACGGCTTCCAAGACGGCGCGCGGCAAGGTCGGGCGTCCCTCGCTCGAACGCGCCGGCGAGGTCGAGGAGCGCATCCTGGCCGCCGCCAAGACGGTGTTCCTCGCCCAGGGCTTCGAGGGGGCGAGCGTCGACGAGATCGCGCAGACGGCGCGCGCCGGCAAGCCGACAATCTATGCGCGCTTCCCCAGCAAGGCCGCGCTGTTTGCCGCAGTGATCTGCCGCCAGGCGGCGAACAACACGCAGTACGAAAACCTGGTGCCGCAGGGCCGCAGCTTCCGCGCCCGCCTCGTGAATCTGGCGCTGACGCTGATCGAGCGCGCCTTCGTCGACGAGACCATCGGCCTGATGCGCACCGCGATCGCCGAGAACCCGCGCTTCCCCGAGCTGACGCTCGAGATCCAGGACTCCGCGCGCCAGCGCGCCACGCGCAACGTTGGTCATGTGCTGGCTGAACTGGCGCGCGCGGAAGGGCTCTATGGCAAGGGCGCCTTCGCGGCCGACAGGATCGAGGAGACCGCGAAGATCTTCATCGATCTCGTCGTGTTCTCGATGTTGTTCCGCGCCCTGCTCGGCGAGGACATGCGCGCGCTGAAGAAGGAAGCCCAGGCCTTCGTGGAAGGGCGCGTCGACTTCTTCCTGTCGGCGGCGACGTGAGCTCCTGTTAGTACTTGATGTCATTTTGCGGAATCGCATGTGGCAACTTCGCGCACGTCCCCTGTTCCGCAGCGTGCAACTCGGAGGTCAGCCCCGCTGTCACCCTCCCCTGGAGGGGGAGGGTCGGCTCATAGGCGCGAAGCGCGTATGAGCCGGGGTGGGGTGATCTCTCCACTCGCACCGGTTTCCATGGCTTCACCCCACCCCGCTCGCCCGCTTCGCGTGCGATCGACCCTCCCCCTCCAGGGGAGGGTGAGACTGAGATCGCGGCGCCCAGTTATCGTCATCATCGGCAGTTGCCGAGCATCGCGCAGAGCAGCCGGAGCCCCGTCGCAATCGTCTATGAGAGCATCATGCGCTCAGGCGATATCACATCATCGTCCAGTCCCCGCCTTCGCCTTCAGCTCCGGGAAGATCGTCTCGTCCTGCAGGATCACGTCGGCCGTGCGTTGATAATGCGCGGTCAGCAGCGCGACGGCGCCGTCGACATCGGCGTTCAGCACCGCCTGCACGAGTGCGGCGTGCTCGTCGCCGACGGCGCGTGAGGGGAACGCCTTGCGGATCGAGAGCCGGCGGTAGCGATAGAGCTGGTCGGCGAGCTGGCTGCAAAACGTGATTAGGGATTGCGAGCCGCAATTCGAGATCAGGACGCGGTGATAGACGCGGTGCAGCCGCTCCCACTCCGGATTGTCCTCGAAGGTGGTGGCGCTGAGCGAGCGCGGCGCGCGGCTGAGCCGGTGCTGCGCCAGCACCAGCTGCTCCTCCCATTGCGGCGTCGCCGCCTTCATCGACTCCCGCAACGCCAGCGCCTCGACCCAGCAGCGCGTCTTGGTGAGCTCGGCGAGCTCGGCGCGGCTGATGTCCTTGACGTAGAAGCCGCGCTGCTCGCGCACCTCGACCAGCCCGTCGGCCGTGAGGCGGTTGAGCGCCTCGCGCAGCGGCGTCTGCCCGGTCTGATAGGTCTCGGTCAGGAAGCGCATCTGCAGCTTGCGCGATGGCGCCAGCCGCCCGGACAGCAGGTCCTCGCGCAGCCGGTCATACACATGGCTTGCCTGGGTCGAGGGGCCCTGCCCGTCGGCCTCGATCACCGCGTCCACGTTCGATCTCCCTCGGAATCGCCGCTCTTGTATAGAGCTTCGCTCCCGAACATAAAATTTATAAATTCTGATTGATTTCGATTTTTTATGTAATAAAAGAACTCAGCCGGCTTACCGGCTCGAGAACAAGAAACATCGCGCGCTCCCTCGAGAGATCGCGCCGGAGGACTCGCCCATGACCCGATTTCCGGTCACGGCTCTACGCAGCGTCGACCTCGGCACGCCAAATCTCGGCCTCTCCGAGGCGTTCTATCGCGACGTCTGGGGGCTGGAGCGGGTCGCCACGGCGGACGACGTCGTCTATCTCCGCGCCACAGGGACTGATCATCACGTCGTCGCGCTGCATCGGAGCGACCGCACCGAGTTGAAGGCGGTAACGTTCCGTCTCGCCGAAGCGAGTGATTTCGACGCCATCGCGCGCAACGCCATCCAGCAGGGCGCGACCTTGATCGCAGCCCCCGCGCCGAACGCGGCGCCCGACGGCGGCGTTGTCCTGAGCCTGTGCAGCCCCGAAGGCTGCGTGCTGCGCTTCGTGCACGGCGACGTCACGCACGAGGCGAGGCCATCGCGGCCGGAGCTTCCGGAGCGCCTCGCCCATGTCAATCTCAACAGCCGAGATGTCGATCGCACCGCTGCGTTCTACGAGAAGGCGCTCGGCTTCAAGCTGACGGATCGCTCGGCGGCCATGGCCTTCGTCCGCTGCAACAGCGATCACCACGCCGTGGTCATCGCCAGCGCCCAGGTGAACAGCCTCAACCACGTCGCCTTCCTGATGCCGACCTGGGAGGGCGTGATGCGCGGCGCCGGCCGCATGATCGATGCCGGCTATCCGATCGCCTGGGGCGTCGGCCGCCACGGGCCCGGCGACAACGTGTTCGCCTATTTCATCGATCCCGTCGGCACGGTGATCGAATACACCGCCGAGGTGCTGCAGGTCGACGACGACTACGTCGTGCGCGGGCCGGAGCATTGGGTCTGGCCGCCCGGCCGCACCGATCAATGGGGCATCGCGCCGCCGAAGGCCGATCACGTCAAGGCCGCGCAGCTCGCGGTCGACTTCGCCGCCTGATCCTATCAGCTACGAGCTTCGTCATGTCAGCAGAGCATTATCAGGTCATCATCGTCGGCTTCGGTCCGACCGGCGCCGTCATCGCGAGCCTGCTCGGCCGCGAAGGCATCTCCACGCTGGCGATCGACCGCGCCGTCGACATCTACGACAAGCCGCGTGCGATTGCGCTCGACCACGAGATCATGCGGCTGTTCGACAATCTCGGCATCGCCAGTGAGGTCAGCCGCTACGTCGCGCCGTTCCCGGCCTCGGAGCATTTCGGCGCGCAGGGCCAGTTGATCCGCCGCATCGACATGGTCGGCGAGCCCTACCCGCTCGGCTACACGCCGAGCATGGTGTTCACCCAGCCGCCGGTCGAGCAGGTGATGCGCGACCGCGTCGCGCGCTGTCCGTCGGTGACGGTCGAGCTCGGCACGACGCTGGTCGACATCCGGCAGGATGCGCAGCGCGCAACCGTCATTCTAAGCAGCGAAGACGGCAACACGCGCGAGGTCAGCGCCGACTACGTGATCGCCTGCGATGGCGCCTCCAGCACCGTGCGCCAGAAGCTCGGCATCCGCTTCGACGATCTCGACTTCGACGAGCCGTGGCTGGTGGTCGATATCAGCGTCAACGAGAGCGGGGCCGGCAAGCTGCCGAAGACCGCCGCTCAGTTCTGCAATCCGGCGCGGCCGACCACCTATATCATCGGTCCCGGAAACCACCGGCGCTTCGAGATCATGCTGCGTCCTGGCGAGGATCGCCATGCGATGGAGCGACCGGAGCAGGTGTGGCAATTGCTCTCGCCCTGGCTCTCCCCTGATGATGGCGAACTGTGGCGCGCGGCGAGCTATCGCTTCCACGCGCTGGTCGCGAGCCGGTGGCGGCAGGGCCGCGTGCTGCTCGCCGGCGATGCCGCGCACCAGCAGCCGCCGTTCATCGGCCAGGGCATGTGTCAGGGCCTGCGCGACGCCGCCAATCTCAGTTGGAAGCTCATCCGCGTGCTGCGGACGGAGTCGCCGGACAGGCTGCTCGACAGCTACGAGGCGGAGCGCAGCACCCATGTGCGCGAGCTCACCACCCGCATCAAGGCGATCGGCCGCGTCATCTGCGAGCAGGATCCGGTGGCTGCCGCGGCGCGCGATGAACGTATTCTCGCCGAGGGCGGCGGCGTGCCGCGCACCATCACCCGCCAGGAGATCGTACCGCCGCTCACGACAGGGTTGCTGGCGATGAAGGCGAATGCCGCCAACGGCACGCTGTTTCCGCAGCCCTGGATCATCCGCGATGGCAGGCGCGCGCTGCTCGACACGATCGCTGGCACGGGCTGGCGCCTCGTCCTCGACGGCTCCGCGCCGATCAACAGCGCGAACACGCCTGCCGAAATCATAACCATCACCATCGGCGGCAGCGGCCTGCACGAAGAGAGCGGCGTCGTCGCGCGCTGGTTCGAGCGTCACGGCTGCAGCGCCGCGCTGGTGCGGCCCGACCACTACGTCTACGGCGTCGCCAAGGACGCGCCTGAGCTCGCGGCTCTGCTGAGCGAGCTGAACGAACGACTGCACTAACGACAAAAACAATCAATCATACGGGGAAGCGCCATGACGACATCGACGGGAGCCATAACGGGATCTGCGGGAGGACGCGCCATCGCTGTCCTCATCATGCTGTTCCTGTTCCAGACCTTGAACTTCTTCGACAAGCTGGTGTTCGGCCTCTCGGCCGTGCCGATGATGAAGGAGCTCGGCTTGAGCCCCAAGGATTTCGGCCTGATCGGCAGCAGCTTCTTCCTTCTGTTCTCGCTGTCCGGCATGGCGGTGGGCATGTTCGTGGTCGGCCGCTTTCCCGTGAAGTGGCTGCTGCTGATCATGGCCGGCATCTGGTCGGCGACGCAACTGCCGATCTTCTTCTCAAGCTCCATTGCGGTGCTCGTGATCTGCCGCATCATCCTCGGCGCCGGCGAAGGCCCGGGCCTGCCGACCGCATTGCATGCCTGCTACAACTGGTTTCCGCAGGACAGGCGCAGCGTGCCGAGCGCGGTGGTGCTACAGGGGATCAGCGTCGGTCTTTTGGCCGGCGGCCCGATCCTGACCTATGTGATCGTCAACTACGGCTGGCGGACCGGTTTCCTGTTCTGCGGCCTGGTGGGCCTTGCTTGGATGATCGGCTGGTTCTTCGTCGGCGGCGAAGGTCCCTACTCGGCGCATGCGCCGGAGGCCGTCGCCAACGACAAGGCGTTGCCCGCGCGCGTGCTGTGGGGCGATGCGACGGTGATCGGTGTCATCATCATGTCGACCGCGTCCTACTGGATCGTCGGCATGTCCGCGACCTGGCTGCCGCCGTTCCTGCAGCTCGGCCTCGGCTACAAGCAGGTCGAGGTCGGCTGGATCATTTCGGGTATCTATCTGTTCCAGTCGCCCCTGCTGCTCGGCGGCTCCTGGCTGACGCAATTTCTGCAGCGTCGTGGCTTCAGCCTGCGCGCATGCCTCGGCCATGCCTCGGGGCTGGCGCTGCTCGCCGCCGGCTGCGCGCTGCTGCTTTCCATCGTCACCACGGGCCCGCTGCAACTCGCCTGCGTCGCCATCGCCTTCGCAGCGCCCAGCCTCACGACCATCTTCGGCCCCGTCGCGCTCGGCGCCATCGCGCCGGCCGTGCAGCGCGGCCGCCTGATCGTCGTGATCTACTCCGGCAACGCCGCCTCGGCGCTGATCTCGAATGCGCTCACCGGCTGGATCGTCGGTGAAGCCGGCGGCAACGCGCCGCTCGGCTACGCCCATGCCATGACCTTCACCGCCGGCGTGCTGATCGTCGGCGCCCTCTCCGCGTTTGCCCTGATCTTCCCGGAGCGCACCATTGCGCGCTTCGCGCGGACGGCGCAGGAACCAACCTCCCCCTCCGCCGTCGCGGCGGTCTCGACCTGACCAGAGGACATCCCATGAAATTTGCGAGCTTCACCATCAACAACGTCACATCCTGGGGACTGGTCGAAGGCGATGAAGTCGCCGATCTCGGCGCCGTCTTGCGCGACCGCTTTCCCGACTTGAAGTCGGCGATCGCTGCCGATGCGCTCAAGGAGGCGGCTGCCGGAGCCAGCGGCGCGACGCGGCATCCGCTCGCGGCGATCACCTTCCTGCCGGTCATTCCGAACCCGGACAAGATCCTGTGCATCGGCCTCAACTACGAGACCCATCGCAAGGAGACCGGCCGCTCGGAGGTCGAGAACCCCACGGTGTTCGGCCGCTTCGCCAACAGCCAGACCGGCCATCTCACGAACATCATCCGCCCGCGCGTCTCGACCGATCTCGATTTCGAGGGCGAGCTCGCCATCGTCATCGGC
Organism: Bradyrhizobium sp. USDA 4353; assembly: GCF_054063215.1. Classification (NCBI taxonomy): domain Bacteria; kingdom Pseudomonadati; phylum Pseudomonadota; class Alphaproteobacteria; order Hyphomicrobiales; family Nitrobacteraceae; genus Bradyrhizobium; species Bradyrhizobium sp. USDA 4353. Next base: position 3,908,945 of record NZ_JBSSGB010000001.1, on the reverse strand, counting down.
AAGCCCGGCCGCTACATCCCGCGCAGTGAGGCGTTCCAGCATATCGCCGGCTATGCCTGCTACAATGAGGGCAGCGTACGCGACTTCCAGCGCCATACGCATCAGTTCACGCCGGGCAAGAATTTTCCAGACACCGGCGCCTTCGGGCCGTGGCTCGTGACCGCAGACGAAATCGACGATCTCGGCCCGCTCAAGCTGCAGACGCGGCTCAATGGCGAGGTGGTGCAGGAGGCGACGATCAGCCAGATGATCTTCGATATCCCGCGCCAGATCGAATATTGCTCGTCCTTCACCCGGCTCGAGCCCGGCGACGTCATCGCCACCGGCACCCCCGGCGGCGTCGGCTCCCGCCGGACGCCGCCGCTGTGGATGAAGCCGGGAGACGTGGTGGAGGTGGAGATCGACAAGATCGGACTGCTGCGGAATGGGATTGCGGACGAGGTGGTGTGAGCACGCCTTGTAGGGTGGGCAAAGCAGCCATCTCAGGCGGCACGCCCCCAATGGTAGCCCTCGCTCTGCACTCACAGGGCCACCCAGCGACCTGTTAGATATGAGCAACCGGGGACATAGGTGACAGATCTGACCGACGACATAGTTGACACAATTCTCGTTTTGTTCAGATCTTCAATTGTTGTGGTTTTTGCTGCGTTTGCCGCTGTGGACCCTGTGGGCAACGCGTAGCGTTGTCCACAAGTCCACGGCGCTTTCGCTTCGGCGGCCTGAGCAGGTGCTTCTTTGGATCGATGGTACCGAGCAGGACGGGTCCATAGCTCACAGTCCAGCCCGTCTCGGTTTCCAAGAGGCCGACCGGCTCACCCGCGAGCGCCTGGTTGATGTAGATCGTTTCGCCGCCCCACCTGATCTCGCCATTGTGGCGAACACGCCGGACATCCCTGTCCGCTTCGTATTCGGGTGAGCGCAGCACGCCATGATAGGCGCGCGGCGAGGGACGATAGCGCTCGGCTGGCGTTGCGTTGTCGAGAGCCTCGTGCGGCCGTTCTTCGTTGAAGATGCGCTGGAAGCTCTGAAAGCGCTTGATCTGCTCGCGCAACGTTCGGGCCGGCGGCTTCGCGGTGTCCTGCAACAACGTCAGGTGCATACGTTCGTGGCGGCCGTTCTGCTGCGGCTTGCCGGGCGTGATGCGCTCCGGTGTGACGCCGGCCTTGATCAGCTTCACCGATAGCCGCGACAACCCGCCCGCACCCTGTGATGCGAAGGGTGCGCCATTGTCCGATCGCATCCGCAGCGGCAGGCCAAATTCGCGGAATGCCGCATCCAGCACGGGCCAGACATGCTCACCGTCGGTACGCTGCAACGGCAGGCACCGCAGCAGACAGCGGCTCTCTGCGTCCGTCAGCGTGAGCGGTTCGCAACGGGTGCCATCCGCAGTCAGAAACCAGCCCTTGAAGTCGATGCACCAGACATCGTTGGCTTGCTCGCAATCGGCAAATGGAAAGCTCGAAGGAGGGCTGCGGCGACGAATCTTCCGCTTCACCGTGAGACCCTCGCGGTCAAACAGCGCTCCGATCGTGCTGGCCGCGGGCCATGTCGTGCTGGGCCGCTTCCGCTTGAGAAAGGCGCGTACCTTCGCTGGTCCCCAGGTCGGATGAGCCCGTCGGACTTCGAGGCAGAGCTCGGCGATCTTCCCCGAGATTGCTTGGGGGTGATGCAAAGGCGCTCGGGACCTGTCGAACAGACCCTCCAAACCCTCCTCCTGGTAGCGGTGCCACCACTTGTAGCCCTGCTGCCGGCTGATCCCGAACTCCCGACAGAGTGCCGCAAACGACTTCTCTCCCGCTTCAACTGCCAACACAAAACGCATCCGTTCGTCCACAGCGCAGGTTTCCTTCCAGCCCATCGGCAAGTCCTCCTGCCGATCACCTCAACCTGTCACCCATGTCGTCGGTTTGTTCTGTCACCTATGTAGCCGGTTTGGACCAGATACAGTGCCCTCTCCCCTTGCGGGAGAGGGCAGCGCCGGCCCATCCAGGCACGCGGTTGGGTGAGGGGTATCTTTCCGCGAGCGACACTCTTGGAGACATACCCCTCACCCAACCGAGCTTGCAGCACGTTCCTACATGCCCTCTCCCGCAAGGGGAGAGGGCGCATTCATAGGCACCGGCCTCGTCATGTAGTCGTATAGGGTGGGCAAGGCAGCCGCCGTCAGGCGGCGGCGTGCCCACCGTGCATCCGCGTGCGCGGAAAGCATGGTGGGCACGGCGCCATGGCCATTGGCAATTGCCGACAAAGCACGGCTGCGCCTTTGCCCACCCTACGCGCCGTCGCTCAATGCGCCATCGCCGGACCGCCGCCGAGCTTGACCTTGCGCAAGGTCAGCGCGAGCGGAATGGCTGACAGCGAGATCAGCATCAGCGCCCAATACACATCGACATACGCCAGCAGCGACGACTGCGCCTGGACGGTCTGGCCGATCCAGGCCAGCGCCTGCTGTTTCGCCTGCACCATCGAGCTGCCGTGGGAGGCGAAGTAGTTGGTCACCTGGTTCAGCGTATCCTGATAGGCCGGGTTCGACGGGATGGTGCTCTCGACCAGTCGGTTCTGGTGGAACTGGCCGCGATGCGCCAGGATGTTGGCGGCCAAGGACACGCCGATCGAGCCGCCGGTGTTGCGCGCGGCGTTGATCAGCGCGGAGGCCTGGTCGGTTCTTTCAGGGGGAATGCCGTTGTAGGACGCGGTCGTGATCGACAGGAAGATCAGCGGCAGGCCGATGCCGATCAGCATGCGGGATTCCGCGAAGAACCAGAAGTCGACATTGGCGTAGACCCGCGTCAAATCGTACATCGCAAACGCCACGACCGCGGCGCCCGTCATGATCATGTATTTCGGCTGCACCTTACCGGAGAGCCGTCCGACCACGAACATCATGGCCATCGTGACCAGGCCGCCCGGCGACAGCACGAGGCCGGCCCAGGTGGCGGTGTAGCCGAAATCCTGCTGCACCATCTGCGGCAGCATCTGCGTGGTGCCGAGCAGGATCGCGCCGGTGGCCAGCATCACCAGGAAGCAGGCGCCAAACTGCCGCGACGCCAGCATGCGGACATCCACCGTCGGGTTCTTCTGATTCATCTCCCAAGGGATCATAGCGATGAAGGCGGTCGCGCAGACCGCGGCGGTGATCATGATGAAGCGCGAGTCGAACCAGTCGTCCTCCAGGCCGCGATCGAGCATCAGCTCGAGCGCGCCGAGGAAGGTCGCGACCAGCACGAAGCCTATGACGTCGAAGCCATGCGCCTGCTTGCGCCGCTCCTCGGTGACCTCCTGCGGCTCCTTGAGGATCACCCAGATCAGCAGCATCGCGGCAACGCCGACCGGGCCGTTGATCAGGAAGCACCAGTGCCAGGAGGCATTGTCCGAGAGATAGCCGCCGAGCGTCGGACCGACCACCGGCGCGACGACGACGGCGACGCCGAACAGCGCGAACGCCTGGCCGCGCTTTTCCGGCGGAAAGGAGTCGGCGAGGATCGACTGCGCCACCGGCACCATGCCGCCGCCGCCGAGCCCTTGCAGGATGCGGAACAGCAACAGCACCTGGAGGTTCCAGGCGAAGCCGCACAGCACCGAGCTCAAGGTGAACAGGCCGAGGCACATGATGAAGAAGGTCTTGCGACCCAAGCGCTTGGCGAGATAGCTCGACGCCGTCAGGATGATCGCGTTGGAGACGAGATACGTCGTCACCACCCAGGAGGATTCGTCCTGGCTGACGCCCATGCCGCCCGCAATGTAGGGCAGCGCGACGTTGGCGATGGTGGTGTCGAGCACCTCCATGAAGGTCGCCAGCGCCACCAGCACCGCGATGATCCACGGACTGCCGGCGCGCGGCGCGGAGAGAGCAGCAGCCTCGCTCATGACGGACCTCTTACAGCACGGCCTTCAGCCGCTCATAGAGCGACGGCCTGGGATCGACGCGCACCTTCGGCACCACCGACATGCCCGGTCCCAGCGCAACGTCGGTCGGCGGATCGTCCATCTCGATCTTCACAGGCACGCGCTGCACGATCTTGACGTAGTTGCCGGTCGCGTTCTGCGGCGGCAGCAGCGAGAATGCCGGACCCGAGCCGGACTGCACGCTGGCGACATGACCGCGCAGCTCGCGCTCCGGATAGGCATCGATCTCCAAAGTCACCGGCTGGCCGGGACGCATCTGATCGAGCTGGGTCTCCTTGAAATTGGCGGTCACCCAGACCTCGTCGGGCACGAACATCGACAGCGCGGTGCCTTGGGCCGCGAACTGTCCATCGGCGGCGCTAAGATTGACCACGCGGCCCGGCTGCGCCGCGGTCACCGTCGTATAGGACAGATTGAGCTGCGCCTGGTCGCGTTGCGCCTGAGCCTGGGCAAGATTGGCGTCGGCGCTCTCGCGCTGGGCCTTGAGCGATTCCAGCTGCCGCTGCGCGACCTGCAGGTTGGCCTGCGCCGAGGTCAGCGCGGCCTTGGCCTGCTGGAGCTGCGACGTATATTGCTGCTCGCTCTGCACGGTGCCGGAGCCGGTGCGGGCGAGCTGCTGGTAGCGGTCGGCCTGCTGCTGGGCGAAAGTCAGCCCCGCCTGGGACTGCTCGACCTGCGCCTGGCCCGCCGTGATCTGTGCCTGCTGAACCGCGATCTGGGCGTCGATGTTGTGGATCGCCGCCTCAGCGGACCTCACCTGCGCCTCGGCCTGCGCCAGCGCCGTCTTGTAGTCGCGATCGTCGATGCGCGCGATCACGTCGCCGGCCTTGACGTGCTGGTTGTCGGTGACCGGAACCGCGGTGATGTAGCCCGAAACTTTGGGCGCGATCGAGAACTGGCGGGCGGCGATGAAGGCGTCGTCGGTGCTCTCGAAATGGCTCGCCGCATCGTAATACACGTAGCCGCCAGCGGCGGCGGCGAGCAGCAGAACGAGCCCGAGCGCCGCGCCGACAGGATGACGCCGCAGCAGCCCTCTGCGCGGCTTTTCGCCCTGCTCACTTTGTTCCTCGTTCGCAGGAGCTGGCTCATCCGGCCGCTCCGTTTCGCGATCGGCCTCGCGGCGGAGCTCCTTGACGGCGTCGCCGCGCCACTGCTTCAGCGCGCGCTCGCGCGCCGGGACGGTCTGGTCGGCAGGCTTGGACGGGGGTGGGGACTCGGTGGTGGACGACTGCACAGCCATACGGCTCTCCGAAACGAACGAAACTGTTTCGTTCTAAAATGGGCAAAGGGTTCTGAACAGGCAAGCCTTTAAGGCCCTCTTCGGATCGATAACTTTTCGTGAGCCCGACCTAAAATTTCCGTCATCTGATCGTGGGCACGACCGGGCCGCCCGTCACGCCGGGATGTGCTGAATTAGCGCGTCGGCTGCGGACCAGCCATGCGCGCGATGAGGGTCAGCGCAGCGACAATCGGCGGGATCACAAAGCACCAGTTGCCGAGCCTGACGAACAGCAGCGCGGCCGCGCCGCAGCCGAGCGCGAAGGCGGCGACGTTGATGGCCATCTGCGCGAGGCGCGCCGGTGGCGGCGCCTGGCCCTTGTCGCCGACATAGATCTTGTCGGCGAGATCGATCATCACCTGTGTGGTGGTGCCGGTCATCAGCGTCGAGGGCGGCGACGTCGGCAGATGGATACGATGCACGGCGTTCTGGATCGCCATCGCCGCGACCAGCACCATGCCGGTGAGGATCGCCTCCTGGCTGTCGCCATTGTGGAACGGGCCGAAATGGATCGCGAGCGCGGCGCCGAGCACGAGCAGGACCAGCTTGACCGCAATCAGCACCTCGAAGGCGCGGGACCATCTGCGCGACAGCAAGGTCCCTATCAGCCGCGTCGCGATCACGACCACGCAGAACACCGGCAGCGCCAGCAGCTTGGCGACCGCGCCGGAGGTCCCAAGCGCTAGCGCCGCGCCGAAGGTCACGAAGTTGCCGGTGACATGCGCGGTGAACAGGCCTTGCAGCGCCAGGAAGCCGGCAGTGTCGACATAGCCGGCATTGACGCTGAGCAGCAGCGGGACGATGCGCGAGTCGGTGGTCGCCATGGAATTCTGCCTTCGTTGGTCAGAGCGCGTATTTCAGCTCGATGCCGATGTAGTTCGAATCGTGGCCGCCGGCGCGGCGCAGCGTCTCGCCGATGTCATAGTGCACGGCTTCGAGGGCGCCGGTGAGGTTGGCGTTGAAGCGATAGTCGACGCGGAGCTGCGCATAGACGCCGGACCAGAGGCTGCCCTGCCCGGCCGTGCCGGCCACCGCGACATTGGGCTGGACGTAGATCGCATCCGCCGTCGTCGCGCGCCATTGCAGGCCGATCGCGGCCATGAACGACAGCGCGGCGGTGGGCTTCACGGTCAGTGACGGCTTGAGATGGATCAGGTTGGTGTAGCCGGTAAAGCCGGCCAGCGAGAAATAGTAGCCGTTCGGGAACAGCGGATTGAAGGTCTCGATCCGGTCGTCGCCGCGATGGCGGTCGCCGGAGGCGCCGTCGATCTGCAGGCCGATGCGCGGCTGCCAGGCGACATCAGCGAACGTATAGCCGGCGCGGGCGCCTGCGCCCCAGGCGCGGATCTGCTTGGCGCCGACCGAGCCCGCCTGTCCCATCGCCTCGAGATCCCAGTCGAAGCCTTTGAGCTTGCCGGCGAAGCGGATGTCGAGGACGTGGCGCTGTTCGAGACCCGATGCATCGAGAAAGCGCGCATTGTCGCGCTGGTAGTAGGAGTAATACGCGGACAGTTCGTTAGTGCCGAGCACCTGGCGCTCAACCCGGAAGGTGTGGAACAGGAACTTGCCGTTGGACGCATCGTCGAACGGACGCACCAGATTGTACTGCACGGGCTGGCTGACGAAGCCGATGAAGCGCCAGGGACCGCTCTCCCAATCGCCCCACAGCGCATCGAAGGATTGCCGCACATTCGGACCGTCGCGCGACGAGACGAAGCGCTGCAAGTCGAAGTCGAAATCCTGCCGCCCGACGCGGGCCTTGAACGTGCCCTGCTCGGTGGCGTTGACGTAGGCCAGGAAGGCCAGCCGCAGATCGAGCGGGTTCTGGTCGACGGAGGTGACGCTGGCCTTGCCGAAGGCTCTGATGTCCTCGAGCTGCACGAACGCCTGCCAGTGTTCGTCGAAATGCGCGTCGGCATGGATCTGCAGGCGCTGCAGGACGTGAGAATCCGGCTTGGCGCCGCCGATGCCGAAGCTCGCCGCATCCAGGCTCTCGAACCGCTCGCGCAGGGTCATGCCGAACGAGACGTAGCTCTGCGGCACGCCGGCTTGCAACGGGATGTACTTGATCGGGTCGAACGGCTGCGTGCGCAGCGCCGGATTGGCGAGGGCGGACCAGTCCTCCTGCCAGCGGTTGGTGCGGATGGCGGGACGGTCGTCCTCGGCGACCGCGAGGCCGCACGATGTTGCGACCATCGCAACGGCTGCCGCCGTCCTCGTCCATGCCCGAGCGCTTCCCACGCGCGTCCCCATCCGGCTACTTTACCAGCGCGTGGATCTCCGCGACATAGCCGCCGGGAAATTGCACCAGCGCCTGCTCGCGCCTGTCGGCGGTGAAGGGCTCGACCAGCACGGTCGCGCCCGCGCCCTTGGCCTTGTCGAGCGTGGCCTTGAGATCGGCGACCTCATAGCCGGTCATCTCGCGGCCGAACGGATACGGCAGATGGCCGTCGGTCACGAGCACGGTCATGCGGCCGAACACCGACTCGATGCGGATGCGCCGGTAGTGATCGTTCGGGCGGCCGATCTCGACGCCGGGCGCCTTGGCCTCGTCGGAGACGACCTTGCCGTCCGCAAAGCGCAGGAAGGCGCGTGTGAACGCCTCGACGCGATCCGGCGAGACATAGACGCGATTCTCCGGAACGGTCTCGAACGCCGCATAGGACGGCTTGGTCGTGTGCCAGTAGAGCTGCATGTTGACGCCGCCCGGCCATTGAATCACGGCATCACGGCCGATCGGATCGGGGAACGGCGCGACGACGACATCGGCGCCGGCGGCCTTGGCCGCCTTGATCGCCGCGTCCATGTCGGTGACGAGATAGCCGGTGCGCTCGGCCCCGAACGGATAAGGAATCGGCGTCTTGAAGCCGAACAGCGACACCGTGCCGACCGGCGTCTGCAACAGTTGCGAGGTCGTGCTGCTCGGCGTCGGCGTCACCGTCGCGACCACCTGCTTGGTGCTCTGGCCGCCGAAGGTGGCGAGGAAGCTCGTCACGAACGTCTCGACGTCGTCGGGCGCGACATAGACGTGGGTCGTGTCGTATTGCGCGCCGACGCCAATCAGCGGCGCGGTGTCCTTGGCGAATGCGGGAGCGGCGAGCAGCGTGGTGGCGACGAGTGCGCCGACGAGATGACGGGAGCGGATCATGACAACCTCAGACAAAGAGAAACCGGATCAGGCGCGCCGCGCGCGCCAGGACATGATGGAGACGAGCACGAGGCCTGCGATCAGGCCGAGATGCTCGAAGAAGGAATTGAGCGCCATGAACCGGTCATGGCCCTCCATGTGCCAGAAGTCGTTGGCGGTGAGCATGGCGACTGATGTCAGCACGCCGAGCGCGCCGGCGCCGAGCCAGACGAAGCGGTTGATAACGACGAGCAGCGAGCCGATCAGCTCGACGACAATCGCGGCCACGGCCCAGAGCGCAGCCGGCTGCAGGCCGAAATGGGCCTGCTCGGCGATGGCGCCGGAGAAGTCCGTGAGCTTCTGGACGCCGCCGATCAGATAGGCCGAGACCAGCGCGAACCGCGCCGCCGGCCAGAGCCATGGCCAATCGAGCACCGCTGCGATCGGCCGTGGCGTATCGGACAATGCCGCCATCACACCGCCCAGCAGGCGCAGCCGAGCGCGCCCCAGAAGCTCTTGAGGTCGGACACCGGCAGCTGGCTCGACCAGGACCGCGCGTGATCGTGGCCGTGCACGCCGCAAGCGTTGGCGCAGCCGCACATCTGCATCGCCTGGGCACGGACCGCGCCGGTGTCGTCCTTCGCAAGCCACGCGCCGTAACCGCCGAAGCGGCGCACGGGGGACCAGTCCGGCATCGCCGGCGGCGGCACGGCTTCGTCGAGTGTCTTGAAGTCGGACGCCGCGTAGACGACGCGGCCGCCGACCATGGTGAGGTGGCTGGTGATGTCGGCGATCTCGGCCTCCGCGCAGGAGAAGAAGTCGCGATCCGGCACGATCAGGTCGGCGAACTGCCCGACCTCGATGCGGCCCTTCCGGCCCTCCTCATTGGAGAACCAGGTCACGTTCTCGGTCCACATCCGCAACGCCGTCTCGCGATCGAGGCAGTTGCGCTGCGGGTACAGCCGCAGGCCGCCGACGGTGCGGCCGGTCACCAGCCACCCCAGCGAGACCCAGGGATTGTAGGACGCCACGCGCGTCGCATCGGTGCCGGCGGAGACCTTGACGCCCTTGTCGAGGATCTTCTTCACCGGCGGCGTCGCCTCGGCCGCGCCATAGCCGTAGCGCTCGACGAAATATTCGCCCTGATAGGCCATTCGGTGCTGCACGGCGATGCCGCCGCCGAGCGCCGCGATGCGGTCGATCGACTGGTCCGAGATGGTCTCGGCATGATCGAAGAACCAGTTGATGCCGTCGAGCGGTGTATCCTGGTTGACCTTCTCGAACACGTCGAGCGCGCGCGAGATGGTCTCATCATAGGTCGCGTGCAGCCGCCACGGCCATTTGTTCTGCACGAGGATGCGCACGACCTCCTCGAGCTCGCCTTCCATCTCGGCCGGCATGTCCGGCCGCGGCACGCGAAAGTCCTCGAAATCGGCGGCCGAGAACACCAGCATCTCGCCGGCGCCGTTGTGGCGGAAATAGTCGTTGCCCTGCTTGTAGGACGAGCTCTGCGTCCAGCGCAGGAAGTCGTCCTTCTCGCCCTTCGGCTTCTGCGTGAACAGATTGTAGGCGAGCCGGATCGTGAGCTGGCCGTCATCGGACAGCTTCTGGATCACGGCATAGTCGTCGGGATAGTTCTGGAAGCCGCCACCGGCATCGATCGCGCCGGTGACGCCGAGCCGGTTCAGCTCGCGCATGAAGTGGCGGGTGGAGTTGAGCTGATAGTCGAACGGCAGCTTTGGCCCCTTGGCGAGCGTCGCATAGAGGATCGCGGCGTTCGGCTTGGCCAGCAGCAGCCCCGTGGGATTGCCTTTGATATCGCGAACGATCTCGCCGCCGGGCGGCTGCGGCGTCTCCTTGTCGTAGCCGACGGCGCGCAGCGCGGCGCCGTTGAGGATGGCGCGATCGTAGAGATGCAGCAGGAAAACGGGGGTATCCGGCGCCACCGCATTGAGCTCGTCGATCGTCGGCAGCCGCTTCTCGGCGAACTGATGCTCGGTGAAGCCGCCGACGACGCGGACCCATTGCGGCGGCGGGGTGATCGCGACCTGCGCCTTCAGCATCGCCATGGCATCAGCCAGCGAGCGCACGCCGTCCCAGCGCAGCTCCATGTTGAAATTGAGCCCGCCGCGGATGATGTGCAGGTGATTGTCGATCAGCCCCGGCAGCACGCGGCGGCCCTTGAGATCGACGATCTTCGTCTGCGGACCGGCGAGCTTCATGACGTCCTGCTCGTGGCCGACGGCCGTGAACACGCCGTCCTTGATCGCGACCGCATTCGCCTGGGGATTGGAGCGGTCGAGCGTCGTGAACAGGCCACGATGCAGGATGAGATCGGGATGGTCGCTCATGAGGCCTTCTCGTCTGGCGCAGCGTGAGGGGTGGTGTCCGCCCGGCCGTGATGGCCGGGCAGCAGGCCGAAGATGTGCGAGGCGCAGGCCGCTTTCTGCCAGGCCGCAGCAATGCTGCTGCCGGTCAGGAGCTGCCTGCCCATCGGGATCACCTGCTCTCCGACGAGGATGCCGAGCAGGCCGACCAGCGCCACCAGAGGCGGCGCCGGCGAGCGGACCTGAAGCAGGCTGTAGATCACGCCGACCAACAGCCCTGCCCCGAGCGAGAGCAGATAGATCTTCATGCGATGCTCCGATTACTTCGCGCCGCCTTCGGAAGCGTGCTCGCCGAGCGCCCATTTCGAGAAGCGGATCTGGATGCCGTAGGGCGAGTGGGCTTTCAGGATCTCCATCATGCCGTCATAGGTCTCGGCGCGCGCCCAGTCCTGCTGCAGCTCGAAGGCGAACTGGCACGAGGTGATCGGCACCGCGCCGGCCTGCACGGCGCGATCCATCGCCCTGTTATGCGCTTCGAGCGAGAGGTCGCCGCAGGCATCGGCCGGGATGTAGATCTCATAGCCCTCGCGCAGCATGTCGAGCGTGGGGAACAGCACGCAGGCCTCGGTCCAGAGGCCCGCGATGATGAACTTCTTGCGGCCGGTGGCGGCGACCTGCTTGCGGAAGCCGGCATCGAGCCAGGAGTTCATCGCCGTGCGGTCGACGATGTCGTGCTCCGGGAAGAGATCGGTGATCTCCGGCATGAACGGGCCGGAGAACGAATCCTTGGCGACCGTGGTGATCACCGTCGGCAGCTTGAACAGCTTGGCCGCCTTGGCGACGATCTGGATGTTGTTGAACACGCCGAGACGGTCGTGCGACTGCACGCCCTGGTACATCGCCGGCTGATAGTCGATGAGGGCGACGGCGCAGTTCTGCGGCGTCAGCATTTCGAGCTTGGACATGGAGATCTCCGTGAAAGATATGTGACGCACGGGGCGTCAGCCCTTGATGAAGGCCAAGAGGTCGGCGTTGATGGTGGCGGCCTCGGTGGTCGGCATGCCGTGCGGAAAACCCTTGTAGGTCTTCAACGTGCCGTTCCTGAGCAGCTTGGCCGACAGCGGCGCGGAGTCGGCGTAAGGCACGATCTGATCGTCCTCGCTGTGCATCACCAGCACCGGCAAGGAGATCTTCTTCAGATCCTCGGTGAAGTCGGTCTGCGAGAACGCCACCACGCCATCGTAATGCGCCTTGGCGCTGCCCATCATGCCCTGCCGCCACCAGTTCTGGATGACAGCCTCGGACGGCTTGGCGCCGGGCCTGTTGAAGCCGTAGAACGGGCCAGCGGCGATCTCGCGGTAGAACTCGGCACGGCGAGTCGCGGTCTGGGTCTGGAAGTCGTCGAACACCGACTTGGGCAGGCCGCCGGGATTGGCCGCCGTCTGCACCATCAAGGGCGGCACGGCGGCGATGATCGCGGCCTTGGCCGCGCGGCTCTCGCCGTGACGCGCGAGATAGTGCACGACCTCGCCGCCGCCGGTGGAATGGCCGACATGGACCGCGTCCTTGAGGTCGAGATGCGCGGTCAGCGCCGCGAGATCGTCGGCATAATGGTCCATGTCGTGGCCGTCGGAGACCTGGGCCGAGCGGCCATGGCCGCGGCGGTCATGGGCGATGACGCGGAAGCCTTGATTGAGGAAGAACATCAACTGCGCATCCCAATCATCCGACGACAGCGGCCAGCCATGGCTGAACACGATGGGCTGACCGGAGCCCCAATCCTTGTAGTAGATCTCTGTGCCATCGTTGGTTTTGAGAACGGGCATGATTGTCTCCTGCGCCAGCCGCGCGACCGCTCCGACGAATTTCGTATCGCGATCGCCAATGTCAGGTGCTATGCAGTCTCGTGTGCACCTGCACAATGATCCGAGGATGCCAAAGCACTGGCTCCAGAAGGCCAGGGACGAGCCAGGGGTAAGCCAAGGGGATGGCGCAGCAGATCAGATCGACATCGTCAGCCTGGATGCGGGGCGTCGCGAGCACATTCGATGAGCAAGGCCTCGATGCAGCGGCGCTGTTCGCCGAGGTCGGCCTGTCGATCAAGGATCTCGAGGATTGCGATCACCGCTGGCCCACGGAGGCGTTGAGCCGGCTATGGGTGCTGGCGGCCGAACGCTCGGGCAATCCCGATATCGGCCTCGTCAATGTCGCAGCGCCACGCCCGCATAATTATGGGGTCGCGGGCTATGCGATGATGTCGAGCCCGGATCTGCAGACCGGGCTGATGCGCCTGATCCGCTACATGTGCCTGGTCAGCGACGCCGTCGCGATCACGCTGGAGGATGGCGAGGGCGGCCGCTGGGTGCGCACCGACGTCTATGGCGGCGAATGCCCGATCCCGCGGCAGCGCTACGACTACGGCATCATCAATCTGCTGAATCTGTGCCGCTGGATGCTCGACCGCCCGCTGACGCCGCTCGCGGCGCGCTTCACGCATGCCGTGCCGCTGTCGATCGCGGCCTACAACAAGGCGTTCCAGTCACCGCTCGAATTCGATGCCCCGTTCAACGGCTTCCTGGTGTCGCATGAGGATCTTGCCTGCAAGCTGACGACCGCGGCGCCCGAGCTGATGCCGATCCATGATCGCATCGCCGACGAGGCGCTGGAGCGACTGGTCAAGACCGACACCGCCTATCGCGCTCGGAGCGCGATCGCCAAGCTTCTTCCTGACGGCAGCCCGTTGCGCTCGGCGATCGCGGCTGCGCTGGGCCTCAGCGATCGCACCTTTCAGCGCCGGCTGGCCGAGGAAGGCCTGTCCTTCAGCGACCTCGTCGACGACACACGGCGGGAGCTTGCCCAGCGCCATCTCGCCGATCCACGCCTGTCATTGACCGACATCGGCTATCTGCTCGGCTATGCCGACCAGAGCACGTTCTTCCGCGCCTCGAACCGCTGGTTTGGCGAGTCGCCGGGCGAGTATCGGGCGCGCATCGGCAACGGACATCCGCGCGAGGTCGAAGCCGCCCACGAGAAGTGAGCGGCGCCGCCGCTTCACAACATGCCGTTGCTGTTGGCCGACTGCTCCGGGATCGGCTGCACCGAATCCCAATGCTCTTCGATCTTGCCGTCCTTCAGGCGGAAGATGTCGACGATCGCACTGCCGCGGGTGCCGGGCTCGCGAACGCCATGCACGCGCAGGATGACGAAGTCGCCATCGACCAGCACCTTCGTGATCTCGCTGTGAGATTGGGGAAACTTCGCCTTCAGGAATTCGATGAACTTGCGGAAGCCCTCCGGGCCATCCTCGGCGCTCGGGTTGTGCTGGATGTATTTGCCGAGATATTTCGAGGCGGCCGCAAAGTCTTTCCGGTTGAGACCCTGCTCATAGAAGTCGAGCACGATCTGCTTGTTGCGCTCCTCCTCGGCCGTGTAAGCGCGCTCCGCCAGCGCCGGCGTCGCAACGATGCCGGCGAGCGTAACAGCCAGAGCCGCGACGATACCTATCCTCATCAGTCATCCCCCTGAACCCAAGTCCTCATCAGTCATCCCCCTGAACCCAAGCGCCGTCCGTGATCATCGGCGGCCCATCTCCACGTAGCATGATCAATTGCTATCACGCGGATCGACCGCAGCCCGAGGTCTCAAAACCGTGTGACCTCAATAGAACCGATAGAGATGATGCACCGGCCCGTGGCCATGCCCGACCGTGAACCGATCGGCCGCCGCGATCGCACCGGAGATGAAGGCCTTGGCGTTGCGCACGGCCCTCTCTAGGCCTTCGCCCTTGGCCAAGCCGGCGGCGACCGCCGACGACAGCGAGCAGCCAGTGCCGTGCGTGTTCTTGGTGGCCACCCGCGGCGCCGGGAGCGCGATAGAGGTCGCTGAGGTGATCAGGTAATCGGTGCTCTCGACGCCCTGCCCGTGGCCGCCCTTGATCAGCACGGCCGGACAGCCGAGCGCGAGCAGGCGCCGGCCCTGCGCGGCGATCGCCTCATCGGTATCAGCAATCGGCTCGCCGAGCAGCGCGGCCGCCTCCGGCAGGTTGGGCGTGATCAGCGCGGCCTGCGGGATGAGCCGGCTGCGCAGCGCCTCGATCGCGTCCTCCGGCAGCAGCCGCGCCCCGGAGGTCGCGACCATCACCGGATCGAGCACCACTTGCTGAGGCTTCCAGCGGGCCAGGCTCGCCGCGATCGCCTCGGCGATCGGCGCCTGCGCGACCATGCCGATCTTGACCGCACCGACCGCGAGATCGTCGAACACGGCGTCGATCTGGGCGGTGACGAATTCGGGCGGCACCAGGTGCACCCCGGTCACGCCGGTCGTGTTCTGCGCGGTCAGCGCCGTCAGCACCGAAGCGCCGTAGACGGACAGCGCGGCAAAGGTCTTCAGGTCGGCCTGGATGCCGGCTCCGCCGGAGGAATCCGAGCCGGCGATGGTGAGTGCGACAGGGGTGCTCATCCCCCTCTCCTAGCGCGGGCGGGCCGCGCCGGGCAAGCAGGGCCGCCGCCGGAGAAAGCGTATCGACTTCGCTGGAAAACGCTATATTGAGGCCTGAAACGTCTTCCGGAGACCGCCTGCAATGGTTCCTTTCTTCGTCCAGATCAAGTGCAAGCTCGGCCAGTCCTACGTCGTGGCCAATGCGCTGGCCGAGGCCGAGATCGCCTCCGAGATCTACTCGACGGCCGGCAATTACGACCTGCTGGTGAAGTTCTACGTCGACAACGAGACCGACATCGGCCACTTCGTGAACGAGAAGGTCCAGGTCCTGCCGGGCATCCAGGACACCCACACCATCATCACCTTCAAGGCCTTCGGCGCGAGCTGAACGCTTTGCGGTGCCCGCAAAGAGAAAGGCGCCCGTCGTGACCGACGAGCGCCGAGATCCTCAAAATGGCACAAGCATGATTTCGTCATGAAAGCCGGTGAGCGGCCCCGCCGCATGCCGGATGGAGACCTCGCGGCCGTTCGGAAAGCCGGACCTTTCGATCGCGAGGGGGCAATGAGGGGACCATCGAATGGCCCGGCTTTCCGTCAGCAACTTGGCGTTAGGCGTTCTTTAACCGGTCCACGCGGCACCGGGTCAAGGCGAACGGGCCGTCGGATACGGTCGATCAAGAAGTTGAGACAAAAGCTCAATCAAGTCGGCGACGTCGTGTGAAGAGTGAGATGAAAGCCGTTTCGTCCCTGCTGCCGAGCTACGGCTTCTCGGCCGAGCAGATGGACACCGCAGCCAACATCGCAGCCTGGCGGGAAGCGACCTCGACCTTCTTCGACGTCGATGAGCTCGCCGCAGGCGAGCCGGCTCCGTTCAGGGCCGATGTCCTGTCCTACGCGCTGGGATCGGTGCTGCTCGGCTCCGCCCGCGCCAGCGGCCAGCGCTTCCGGCGCTCCCCCGAGACGATCGCGCGCAGCGGCGTCGACCACGTCATCATCCAGCTCTACGTGCGGGGCGGCTATGAGGGCGTCGCCGGCCAGCGGCCGATCAAGGTCGAAGCCGGCGATCTCTGCGTGCTGGATCTGGCCCAGACACTCGAAACGCGTGCGCGCGCATTCGAGAACGTCACCATGGTCGTTCCCCGTCCGATGTTCGACGCGCGGCTGCTGCAGGTCGATGATCTGCACGGGCTTGTCCTGCCGCGCAGCGGGGCGATGGCGCCGCTCTTGGCGCGGCATTTCGGCGCACTACTCGATTGCGCGCCGCGCATGAGCTTCGACGAGTGCCAGGCCGTGGTCGACGGCACCGTGTCGCTGATCTCGGCCTGCCTGCGCGGCGAGCTGGAGCGGCGCGACGCCGATCGCAGCGTCACCGCGGATGCCTCGCTGCTGCGCATCCGGCAATATATCGAATCCCGGCTGGCCAGCCCCGAGCTCAGCGCCGACGCCGTGGCGCTGCATTTCGGCATGTCGCGGGCGTCGCTCTATCGGCTGTTCGCGCCGATCGGCGGCATCGCGGAGTACATCCGCAGCCGCCGCCTGCACCGCGCATTCTTCGATCTCGCCGGCAGCGGGGCGCGCTCCCTGCGCATCAGCGAGGTGGCGCGGCGCTGGCAGCTCGGCACCGACGCGCATTTCACCCGGCTGTTCAAGGCCGCCTATGGCATCACGCCGAGCGCCGCGCGCGAGGCGGCCATGCTCGGCCTGCCGCAGATGCCGTTGCAGGGCGACACCGAGCCGGCCTCGCCGCTCAGCCGTTGGATGCGAGGGATAGCAGCGCCCCGGACCGCGGAATGAGCGCGACCACGGCGCCCGGACGCGGCTCGCCGCTGTCTGCTGCGTCCGCCTCCGGCTGCGTCTCCTCCTCATCAGGCTCCGACGCCTTGCGGGCAATGTCGAGGTGCTGCTCGAGCTGCTCGACCGGCATCGGCCGGCCCAGCAGATAGCCTTGCGCGAAGTTGACGCCGAGCGCGCGCAACTGCGACAGTTGCTCCTCGGTCTCGACGCCCTCAGCCGTGATCTGGATGCCGAGCCCGCGGGCCAGCGTCACGACCGACGAGATCACCGCGGCGCTTTCGTCACGCGTGCTCAGATTGGCGACGAACGACTTGTCGATCTTGATCTTGTTGAACGGGAATGCCGTCAGCGAGCGTAGTGAGGAATAGCCGGTGCCGAAATCGTCGAGCGCCAGCGAGATGCCGAGCCCCTTCAGCCGGTCGATGAAGCTCTCGTTCTCCGCCGCGCGCTCCAGCAGCACCGACTCGGTGATCTCGATCTCGAGCCGCTTCGGATCGAGGCCGGACCTTGCGAGCGCCGACTGGATGACGTCGAACAGCTCCGCCTGCTTGAACTGGACCGGCGACAGGTTGACCGCAACCTTGACGTCCTCAGGCCAAGCCGTTGCATCGTCGCAGGCGCGGCCGATGATCCACTCACCGAGCGGCACGATCAGGCCGGTCGATTCCGCCAGCGGGATGAACTTGTCCGGCGGCACAAGCCCCTTCACTGGGTGGCGCCAGCGCACCAGCGCCTCGACGCCGCGGCGCTGGCGGGTGTCCGCGTCGTAGAACGGCTGATAGTGCACCTCGAACTGGCACTGCGCGATGGCGTCACGCAGATCGCCTTCCAGCGTATTGCGCGCTTCGAGCTCGGCCGACATCGCATCGTCATACATCGTGTAGCAGCTGCGGCCGGCGGATTTCGAGCGGTACAGCGCGAGGTCGGCCTTCTTGAGCAGATGCTCCTGGTCGCGGCCGTGCTGCGGCGCCAGCGAGATGCCGATGCTAGTGCCGATCTCGACGCGCTGGCCGGCGATCTGGAACGGCTCGGCGATCAGCCGGGTGATGCGCTGCGCGAGCTCGATCGCGGCCGCGCGCTGGTCGGTGAAGCCCGCCTGGATCAGCGCGAACTCGTCGCCGCCGAGCCGGGCCAGCACGTCCTCGTCGCGCAGTTGCGAGCGCAGCCGCTGCGCGACCTGCACCAGCAGCTCGTCGCCGGCGCCGTGGCCGAGCGAGTCGTTGACGTTCTTGAAGCGGTCGAGGTCGAGCAGGAAGACGGTGAAGCGGCCGCTCTTCTCGTCGTTGATGCGCTCCATCTCCTCCAGGAAGAAGGCGCGGTTGGCGAGTCCCGTCAGCGCGTCGGTCTGCGCCAGCTCGAGCACGCGGCGATTGGCAAGCGCCAGTTGCAATGCGTTGCGGCTCGACAGCGCGAGATACACCGCAAGGAAGATCGTCGTCGCCATGCCCGCCGCGTACAGCGCAAGGGCGCGGTTGTGACTGGCCATCAGTCCGCCGGCGGGCGCCGCCTGGAACACCCAGTCGGCATCGCCGATGCGCAAGGTGGTCGACCAGATATTGGGATCGGCCGGCCAGCGCTGCGGGTCGACGCCGGAGGCATTGATCACGCGCTCGGGCGGCAGCAGGTTGATCTGCAGCGCCGGACTGTTCGGATTGTTGGCGCGCACCGACTGCAGCAGCATCGGCAGATCGAACACGCCGACGATGAAGCCGGAGAGATTACGGCGACGATCGGCAACCGTCGTGCGCGACGTCCCCTTGGCATAGACGGGGATGCCGATCATCACCGCGTTGTTGCGCTCGTTCTGGTTGATCAGGTTCTGTCGTGTGCGCAGCGCGCCGATCATGTCGTAGTCGCGCGACTGCTCCAGCACCGCGCGATGATCGGGGATGCTCCAATAATCGAGGCCGTAGACCGGCGAGGTCTTCGCCTCCGTGGAGAAGTAGACCGGATAGTACTCGTCGCTCTCGGGCGCGACCGTGCCGTCCGGATACGACTTGATGCGGAAGGCGGGAACGCCGTCGGTGATCGCGGCGGCCTCGTACTCGCCGCGCTCCTTGCGCTTGATGCGCGGCAGCCAGGCGAGACGCAACATGCCGCGATGCGCCTCGAACAGCCGCGCGCTGAAGGTCTGATACTCGCTGCGGGTGATGTCGTCGTTGGCGGATTCGAAACGGGTGCGCAGCGCGGTCAGGCGGCTGACATATTCGTTGACGCCGTTCTGGACCAGGATCGCCTGCGCCTCGGCAACGCCCTCGAAATCAGTTCGCGCCAGCCGGTTCTCCCAGCGTCCGACGGCAACCGTGCCGGCAATCGACAGGACGACGCCGACGCATGCGGCGATGATCGCAGGTCGATAAAGACGGTATCGCGATAGTGACGCGCGCAGCCTCTCGCGCCCGCCACCGATGCGAGCACTTTCCTGTTCCTGCAGCGTCGGTGCGCTGTACTCTTCAACCTGCAATATGGCCCCCGCCAAACGGCTGCCCCTCACTACGCGTGTGCCGATGGTCAACGGGCTAAGTTAAAGACGGTCAAAGATGATCAGTGGTGGAGTACCAGAAACCCTGGCTTGGTTAATGACTGACTTTTCAAGGCCACCCAAAACGCGATCAAGCGGGCGGTACCTCTTTAGCGAGGTCTTCATTCAACGCGTGTAGGCTGAGTTGTCATCAGGCGTACCCGTGCAGCGAAGATCGCAATGAGCTGGCTTGCAAGTTTCCGAAACTCCATTCTTCTCGTCCTGCTCGCATGCGGCGTTCCACTCGCCTCGGCCGTTGCGGACGAGCTTGGTGTCACCAACGACTCGATTTTATTCGGCCAGGTCGCAGCGCTGGAAGGTCCATCAGCGGCGCTGGGTCAGGCCGCGCGCCAGGGCCTGCTCGCTGCATTCAGCGAGCTTAACGCCAAAGGCGGCGTCTATGGCCGCAGGCTGAAGCTCGCGAGCCGCAATGACGGCTACGATCCTGACCGCTCGGTCGTCGAGACGATCAAGCTGATCTATGAGGACAAGGTGTTCGCGCTGATCGGCGCCGTCGGCACGCCGACCGCGATGGCCACCGCGCCGATCGCGGCCTCGAACGACGTGCCCTTCATCGGCCCGGTGTCGGGCGCCGAATACCTGCGTGCTCCCGAATTCCAGAACATCGTCAACATCCGCGCCAGCTACGCGGCCGAGGCGGAAGCCACGATCAAGCATCTCACCGAGGAGCTGCGCCTCACCCGGATCGCGATCTTCTATCAGGATGACGCGTTCGGCCGCGACGTGCTGGCCGGCGTGAAGACCTATCTCGATCGCCGCGGCCTGGAGCTCGCCGCCGAAGGCACGTTCGAGCGCAACACTCGCGCCGTCGGCGCCGCGCTCAAGGTCATCAGGCGCGCCGAGCCGGAAGCCGTCATTCTGGTCGGCACCTACGGCCCCTGCGCCGAGTTCATCAAGATGGCGCATCGCTCGGGCTTCAACCCGACCTTCTCGGCGGTGTCCTTCGTCGGCGGCAACGCGCTCGCCAAGGAGCTCGGCTCCGAGGGCCGCGGGGTCATCATCTCCGAGGTGGTGCCGTTTCCGTGGGACACCGATCGCCGCGTCGTCGCCGACTATCAGGCGGCGATGAAGGCGCTCGATCCGAGCCAGACTCCGGACTTCATCGGGCTCGAAGGCTACATCACCGGGCGCCTGGTGGCGCGCGCCCTGGCGATGACCGGGCCGAACCCGACACGCGCCGAGCTGCTGCGCATCATCAACGAGGTCGGCCAGTTCGACATCGGCGGGCTCGTCGTGAGCTTCGGCAGCGCGCGCAAGGAGAACCCGCCGCCGGTGTCGCTGGTGGTGATCCAGAGCGACGGCAGCTTCAAGCCGATCTAGCCAGCATCGGCGCGCCGGCTCAGCTCGCAGGTTCAGTTCGCGGATTTCTTCGGCTTCGGCGGACCTTCGACCGGCGGCAGCGATTTCAGATAAACGGCCATCGCCTTGCGATCCTCAGCCGTCAGCTGCGAGGTATTGCGGATCACCCGCGCCATCGAGCCGCCGGCGCTGTCGCCGTCGGGCAGCTGCCCGGTCTCCAGGAAATAGCTGATATCGCTCTCGCTCCAGTCCGCGAGCCCCTTCTGGGTGATGTTCGGCACGAAGCCATGGCCTTCCGGATCAGGGCCGCCGGCGAGACGCTGCGCGGTCTTGATGCCGCCGAGCGGGTTGCGCGGACTGTGGCACTCCGCGCAATGGCCGAAGGTGTTCACCAGGTAGGCGCCGCGGTTCCACTCGGCCGAGCGCGAGGCATCCGCGACGAACGGCTTGTCGTCGAAGAACAGCAGCTTCCAGACCCCGACGGTGCGGCGGATGTTGAACGGGAATGGCAGATCATGCGGGCGCGACGCGCCGCTGACCGGCGGCAGCGTCTTCATGTAGGCAAAGAGATCCCTGACGTCGTCGGCCTTCGCCGCGGCGTAGGAGGTATAGGGAAACGCCGGATAATAGTGACTGCCGCCAGGCGACACGCCGCGCAGGACGGCGTTGACGAACTCGGCCTCGCTCCAGCGCCCGATGCCATCGTTCGGATCAGGCGAGATGTTGGGCGCATAGAAGGTGCCGAACGGCGATTCCAGCGGCAGGCCGCCGCCGAGCTTCAAGCGATCCGGCTGGTTCGGCACGGCATGGCATGACGAGCAGCCGCCGATGTTGAACATCTCCTGGCCATTGGCGAGATCGGGCGCGCGCGTCGCCGCTGCGAGCGTGATCGTCGACGGCTGCGTCAGCCACCAGAATACCGCAAGACCGGCGACGCCGAGCACACACAGAGCAAGCAGGAGGCGGCGGTGCATGGTGGCTCCGTGACTGCGGGAGAAGGATTGCGATGGAGATGCGCCCGCGAGAATAGGACGCCGACGCCGGACAAACAAAGAGGGGGCGAACGCGCAGCCCGCGTCCGCCCCCTCAAACTCGCGTCAGATCAGCTGTTCTTGAGACGGAAGGTCTCGTGGCAGCCGCCGCATTCCTTGCCGATCCCGGGCGCGGTCGCCTTCAGGCTGTCGAGATCCTTGATCTTGGCCTTGGCCTCGGTGACGACCTTGGCGAAGCTGTCGATCTTGGCCTTGAAGCCGGCCTGGTCTTCCCAGATCTTCGGCGAGGCGCTGTAGTCGCCCTCGAACTTCGCGCCCTTCATGCTCGCCGGATACATCGTCGGCAGCTTCTTGGCGGTCTCGTCGAGCTGGGCCAAAGCGGCATTGACGGCGGCCTGGTCATACGGCTTCTCGCCCTTAACCATGGCGATCAGGACACCGCCGAGGTTCTTGGCGTTCGCCTTCATGATGTCCTGGCTCTGCTTGACCAGGTTCTCCTGTGCCATCACGGCGCCGGCCCCTAGCAGCAACGCTGCTGCTACCACGACAGTCCGCTTCATCAATTCGCTCCTTTGTTGTCACAATCCCGTCCAGCCCACCTGGACGGGTCGCGCCTGGTTGGTCAACCCCTGTCCCGGCGGGTTATTCCGGAATTGAGGCGGATATCGGAGGGTGCTCAGGGATACCGTACTCAGAGACTGTGACGGCGATGCTGCTCCCGGATCGCGATCCAGACGCGCTCGGGCGTCGCCGGCATGTCGATGTGGTCGATCTTGTACTCGCGCCACAGCGCCTCGACGATCGCGTTGACCACGGCCGGGCACGAGCCGATCGCGCCGGCCTCGCCCGCGCCCTTCACACCCATCGGGTTGGTCTTGCAGGGCACGTTGTGGGTCTCGAAGGTGAAGGTCGGCGCGTCCGCGGCGCGCGGTAGCGCGTAGTCCATGTAGCTGCCGGTGACGAGCTGCGCATCGGAGTTGCTGTAGACCACCTGCTCCATCAGCGCCTGGCCGATGCCCTGCACCGCGCCGCCATGCACCTGCCCCGCGAGCAGCAACGGATTCAGCGTCACGCCGAAATCGTCGACGATCACGTAGTTGACGATCCTGATGATGCCGGTGGCCGGATCGAGCTCGATCTCCGCGACATGGGTGCCGTTCGGATAGGTGCCGTCGGCGCTGGCGAAGGTGGCGCTGCCGGCGAGCTTGGCGGGATCGACGCCGGGGCGCTTGGCGAGATCGGCGAAGGAGATCGACCGGTCGGTGCCGGCGACGCGGATCACGCCGTCGGCGATTTCCAAGTCACCGAGCCCCGCTTCGAGCGCCTCTGCCGCGATCTGCTTCAGCTTGTCGCCGAGGTCGTGCGTCGCACGCTGCACGCTGACGCCGCCCGAGGGGATCGAGGCCGAGCCGCCGGTGCCGAGACCCGTCGGCACCTGGGCGGTGTCGCCCTGGTGGATATGGACGCGCTCCGGCGGCAGGCCGAACTGCTCGGCGACGATCTGCGCATAGGCCGTCTGATGGCCCTGCCCGCTCGACTGCGTGCCGATCAGGATCGTCACGTCGCCGTTGGGATCGAGCTTCACATGGGCGGTCTCCTCGCCCATCGTGCCGCAGACCTCGACATAGCTCGCAAGGCCGATGCCGCGGACGAGGCCGTTCTTCTTGGCCGCCTTGGCACGCTTGGAAAAATCCTTCCACTCCGCGATCTCCATCGCGCGCTTCAGATGCGCGTTGAAGTCGCCGGAGTCATAGACCTTGCCGGTCGCGGTCTTGTAGGGCAGCGCGCGCGGCGGAATGAAGTTCTTGCGCCTGATCGCATCGACCGACATGTCGAGCTTGCGCGCGCAGGCATCGACCAGGCGTTCGATGACATAGGCCGCCTCGGGACGGCCGGCGCCGCGATAGGCATCGACCGGCACGGTGTGGGTGAAGATCGTGCGCACCCGGCAGTGGAAGGCCTGGATGTCGTAGAGGCCCGGCAGCATGCCGGCGCCGCCATGCGGGATGTAGGGCGCAAAGGTCGAGAGATAGGCGCCCATGTCGCCCATCAGATCGACGTCCATCGCAAGGAACTTGCCGTCCTCGGCGAGCGCCATCTTCGCTGTCGTGACGTTGTCGCGGCCCTGCGCATCGCCCATGAAATGCTCGGAGCGATCGGCGGCCCAGCGCACTGACTTGCGCAGCCGCTGCGCGGCGACCGCGACCAGCGCGTATTCCCGGTACGGAAACAGTTTTGTGCCGAAGCCGCCGCCGACATCCGGGCAGATCACCCGCATCTTGTCGGTCGGGATCTTCAGCACGTTCTGGCACAGGATGTCGCGCAGGCGGTGGCTGCCCTGGCTGCCGGCCGTCAAGGTCAGATGATCGCGCTTGGTGTCGTATTCGCAGACCGCGGCGCGCGTCTCCATGAAGCTCGCGACCACGCGCGGATTGACGATGCGGATCTCGGCGACCGCATGCGCCTTCGCAAACGCCGCCTCGGTCGCCGACTTGTCGCCGATCGAGACGTCGAACAGCACGTTGTTCTTGTGATCGGCCCACACCTGCGGCGCGCCCGGTTTGATCGCATTGACGACGCCGGTCACGGCCGGAAGCGTCGTCCACTCCACCTTGATCGCCTCGAGCGCGTCGCGCGCATGGTCGAGCGTATCGGCCACGACGAAGGCGACGGCGTCACCGACGTGGCGCACCTCGTCCTTGGCCAGGATCGGGTAAGGCGGCGCGGTGAACGGATCGGTCTCGAGGTTGAACAGGCACGGCAGGCCGCCGAGTTCCGCGGTGTCCTCGGCGGTCAGAATCAGCGCCACGCCGGGCAGCAGCCGCGCCTCCGCAACGTCGATGGTGAACTTGGCATGGGCCTGCGGCGAGCGCAGCACGAGGGCATGCAGGGCGGCCGATGGCGCGAGATCGTCGGTATAGCGGCCCTTGCCGCGAATCAGCGCGTCATCCTCTTTGCGGAGAACGCTTTGTCCCATACCGAACTTGATTGGAGCTGCCATCTGGTTTCTCGTCCCGCTTCGTTTTGGCGATGTTGGCGCCATATTGCAGCGGAACGAGGCCTCGCGCAAACGGCAACTCCGCCGCAGGGGAACACGACCGGTCAACTCTCGGCCAGCGCAGCACCGGATCATGCTGCGCTGCAATCAGGCAGCCCCGGAGCGCATCGGCGCCGGAGCCGCCCTCATCCGCCTCAATGATGCGCGTGCTCCGCCTTGGCGCCGTCCTGTTGCCCGGGCGCCTGAGCGCCGACGCCGAGCACGTCGAGCAGCACGGCCATCTTGCCGGCGCGCTCGAACTGCAAGGTCACGGCGACCGACTTGCCCTCGACCAGCGGCGCCTTGAGGCCGGTGAGCATCAGATGCAGGCCGCCGGATGTCAGCGTGACCGTCTGTCCCGGCGGCAGCACAAGCCCCTCCTCGATCGGCCGCATCACCATGACGCCGTCACGTGTCGACATCTCATGGATCTCGACGCTCTCGGCGATATCGGCGCTGACGGAGACCAGCCAGTCCGGCTCACGGCCCGTATTGGTGAGCGTGAGATAGCCAGCGCCAACCTTGGCGCCACCGGGCGTGGCGCGACTCCAGCCCGAGGACACCGTGATGTCGCCCTTGGCGACACCGCGCGGCGGCGGCTCGGCGGATGTCAGCCGCAGCAGCGGCGCGGGATATTTCAGCGCATGCGGATCCTGGCCGGGCGCGGCGATCTCGACCCAATTCGCCGTCCCCTTCTCGCAATCCTGGATCGCGGCAATGGGCAGCACATCGCCCGGCTTGAACGTGTCGGCAACGAAGCCCGTGAAGGTGAACTCGTCATAGTAGCTGTCCTCCAGCCGGCCGCTCCAGCTGATCTCCTTGACGCCTTCGCTGAGCTGCGCGCCGTGAAAGAAATGATAGGCCCGCGCGTAAGCGCCCTTCTTGACGTCGATGGTCCAGCCCGGTTTCGGCATCGGCTTGACCGCGATCAGGCCTTCCGGCACCTGCACGGTCAGACGCACCGTCGCAGCGCCCTCGCAGCCATGCGGCACCGCGAGCACGGCCTTGACGGTCTTGCCGATGCGCGCCTCCGGCTTGTCAAGGACGACATGGGCCTGCGCCGGGGCGCTGCCGAGCGCAGCGGAGAGAGCGGCGAGGCCGATCAGGATGGATTTCACGAGAGCAGTCCTTTGCGAATGAGTGGTGTGATCGCGCATGGTGCGCCTCCTCACAGCTTGTAGCGGAGGCCGGCATAGACGCCGCGGCCGTTGCCGGGATTGAACAAGGTCGAGGTCGGCGTCGCCCGATCGATGATGCTGGTGGTCGCGATATAGGCCTTGTTGGCGAGGTTGCGGCCTTCGAGATACGCCGAGAAATTCTTGCCGTCGTCATAGGTCGCCTTCAGGCCCCACAGCAGATAGGACTCCGTGCTGAGCGTGTTGGCGCTGTCGACGAAATAGGATTGCGGCACCCACTCGATGTTCGGACCGAAGGCGACGCCGCTCGGATGCTTGTACAGCAGCTCCGCGCGCAGGAAGTGCGGGGGCGCGCCCGGCAGGCGGTTGTTGCCCCAGGTCGCATCATTGCTGTAGCGGAAGTCGTTGTAGGTGTAGGCAAGATTGAGCCAGACACGGTCCGGCGTATCGCTCTTCACCGCAAGCCCCTTCAGCAGGCTGAGGCCGAGGCCCGCCTCGACGCCCTGATGCATCGTCTTGTCGGCATTGGTGACGTTGCAATTGCCGAACGACGAATAGAAGCATTGCAGCTCGTTGCGGATATCGGCGTGGTAGAGCGCGAAATCCCAGGTGACGTCAGGCCGCCGGCCGCGCGTGCCGATCTCGTAGGTGGTCGCGGTCTGCGCCTTGACGTCATAGAAGCGGACCAGCGCGCCCCTGCCCTCGCCGAAGCTCGGCGCCTCGCCGCTGCGAGAGATGTTGGCGAACACCTGCCAGTTCGGGTCGACATCCCAGAGCAGGCCTACCTTCGGGCTGGCGAGATCGTACGTGGCGGTGCCGGCCGCGTCGCCGTTGAGCGTGAAATTGACCTGCTGGCTGCGCACCGCGTGCAGGAACTGCGCGCCGGCAATCAGCGAGACGCTCGGCAGCGCGTACCAGGCATTCTCGGCATAGAGCGTGTAGTTCTCCGGGTTCTGGGTCAGCGAGGACATCTGCATGCCCTTGTTGCCGCCGGTGTTGACGAACTGGTTGGCGTCCGTGGTGCCGTTCTGAATGTTCAGCCCGACCGTGAAGCGGTTGCGATGGCCGCCGATCTCGCGATCGTCGACGGCGCGCACGAAGCCGCCATAGTCGTGATAGCGGTAGTCGAGCCATTGGAAGATCGGATGCATCAGATGCCGGTCGACCGCGAACACGCCGAACTCGACATCGGTGTTGTCGAGGTGGAGCGTCGACTTGTTGGCGACGCGCACCGTGTCGATGTTGCGCTGCCAGTCGTTGAGCACATTGTTGGCGGCTGCTGTCTGCGGCGAGTTCAGCGCGCTGGTCTTGGTGACCTCGCCCGGGATGCGCTGCCGCACCGAGTTGGCGTTGAGATAGAATCGGGTCTCGAAATCAGGCGACACCTGGTAGCCGAGATTGGCGCTGCCGCGCTCGGACTGTCCCCAGCTGTGGTCGCGATAGCCGTCCACGCGCGACGCCGAGCCGGTCACGAAATAGTCGGCCGCGCCGTAGGTGCCGCCGGTCGAGGCCTGGCCACGCAGGAAGCCGAACGCGCCGCCATCCAGCCGGCTCTCGAACGCGGAGGCGTCGCGCCCGGTCGGCGTGACAAAGTTGACGGCGCCGCCGAGCGAGTTGGCGCCATAGCGCAACGCATTGGCGCCCTTGTAGACCTCGACATAGCGATAGGCGGTCGGGTCGATCTCCTGGAAGTCGCCATAGCCGTCGGCGGTGTTGATCGGAATGCCGTCGAGATAAAGCTGGGTGCCGCGCAGATGGAAATTGCGCGACAGGCCGGAGCCGCGAATCGACAGCCTGGTGTCGTCGCCCCATTTCGGCTGCGCGAACACGCCGGGCACGTAGTCGAGCACGTCCTTGATGGCCTGCGCCGAGCCGTTCTTGAACGCGGTATCCGGCACGACGGCGACGGCGCCCGGCGTCTGCTGGATGCGCTGGGTCGCTGTTTGCGTATTCGGCGCGGTCCGGCTCGGCGCGGGACCGGCGGGAGCTGCCGTGGCCGTCTGCGGGGCGGCTGCCGATCGGGGCGCGCGCGCTCGTCGCACGGGCTGATCATTGCCGGCGGGCCTCGCCGGACGCGACACGGCGGGCCTGGCCGGATCGACGGTGACCGTCGGCAGATTGCTGGGCTCGCGGGCTTGCGAGAAACAGGGAGATGACAACGTGACAAGGCACGTCGCCGCGCAAAGCGCGGTTACGGAACGGGACATGATGAACCTCTGGACGAACGAAACCTGATGACAAGCTGCGATCAGGCGTTCGCGGGAGGTCCTTGCGACAGGCGGGGTTCACGGAGGCGGGAATCGCGCGCAGCCCAGGCGGCGAAGCTGGCAAGCCGCAGCTCGCTGGCGCTGCGCACCAGCATGGCGACGACAAGTGTCGGCACCGGCGCGGCATGGGCGGCGAAGGCGCAAACCGCGCAGAAGTCCTTGTGCAGGACCGCGGAGTCCGGCGTGCTGGGGCCGTGGACGTTGCCATCAGCATCGGTGCAGATCACACCGAGATCGTTGGCGGCTGCGGCCGCCATCTGCGCCGACATCGCGCCGGCGAGCACCATCTGCAACGCGATCAGATATGCGGCCAGAATGCCGACCGCCCTCCTCGCCCAGTTTGCAGTTTGCCGCCGTCGCGTCACGAATGATCTCCCCGCGCGCGACAATATTCGCCGCGCCGCAGTGGCGCAAGGCATAACAGATACGCGCGCAGGATCTCATCAGTTCGCGCGCAGTTGTATGTCATGCCACGCGCCGGCCTCAGCGGCGCACGAGCGCCTTGAGCCAGCGCAGGCCGAACAGCGCCAGTATGGCGGCGGCATAGATCACCGCGCCGACGATGATCAATACGCCCAGCATGGCCTCGTCCTGCAGACGGCCGAGTGTGGCCAAATGCGGCAAAACCACGGAAACCGTCAGCCAAAGTGACGTGGCGAGCAGCACGCCGGTCGCGGCAAACTTCAACAACGACGACGTGAGAGGGCGATCGAGGACGAGGTAGCGCTTGTGCACGGCAAAGCCGAGCACCAGCAGCAGATTGATCCAGGCGCCGACGGCGGTCGCCAGCGCCAGGCCAACCTGCGCCAGCGAGCCCATCAGCAGCACCTTCAGGATGACGTTTGCCGTCAACCCGGTGAGCGAGGCCTTGACGGGCGTCGCGGTGTCCTTGCGCGCGTAGAACGTCGAGACCGCGCTGCGGATCATCACGAAGGGAATGAGGCCCACGGCATAGGCCGCGAGCGTCGCGCCGGCCGCCGCTGCATCGCCTTTGGTGAAGGCGCCGCGCGCGAACATCGCGCGCGTGATCACATCGGGGACCGCGAGGAAGGCGGCGACGAACGGCACCGAGAACAACAAGGTGAACTCGAAGGCGCGGCGCTGCTGCTCCATGGCGCCCTGGTGATCGCCAGCGGTCAGCCGCCGCGACATCTCCGGCAGCAGCACAGTGCCGATGGCGATGCCGATCACCCCGATCGGCAACTGATTGAGACGGTCGGCATAATACAGCGCCGAGATCGCGCCGGCGGGCAGGAAGGTGGCGATGATGGTGTCGGCGAACATCGCCACCTGCGTGCCCATCGAACCGAGCGTGGCCGGCCCCAGCGCCTTGAAGAAAGCACGGATGTCGTCGTCGAGCTTGAGCGGCGCAAACCGCGGCAGCCCGCCATGGCGGGCGAGGTCGCCGGCGAGCAGGACATACTGCAGGAAGCCGGAGATCAGCACGCCCCATGCCGCGGCATGGCCAGCGTTGGGAAAGAATGCCGCCAGCGCCAGCGTCAGCATCATCGCAAGATTGAGGAAGATCGACGCGGCCGCTGCGCTGGCGAAGCGCTGCATCACGTTGAGCATGCCGCCATACAGCGTCACCAGCGTGATCAGCAGCAGATAGGGAAAGGTGATCCGCGTCAGCGTGATCGCCATGTCCCGCTGCACCGGATCGTCGGTGAAGCCCGGCGCCAAAATCGTCATCGCCTGCGGCATGAACACCCAGGCGAGGATCAGCAGCACGACCTGCGAGGCCAGCAGCAGCGTGAAGATCCGATCCGCAAACAGGCTCGCGGACGCCGGCCCCTTCTCGCCATGGACATGCGCATAGGCCGGAACGAAGGCGGCGTTGAACGCGCCCTCCGCAAAGATCGCCCGGAAATGGTTCGGCAGCCGGAACGCAATGAAGAACGCGTCCGCAATCGGCCCGGCGCCGAGGATCGCCGCCAGCATGATATCGCGAGCAAAACCGGTGAGGCGCGACAGCAGCGTATAGCCGCCAACGGTGAAGATACGTCCGAGCATGGGGGGCTTGTAGAGGATTGGCGGCGGAGTTTGAAGCGGGGACACGCAGGAATTCCGCTTGAAGTCGAAGTGTGGCCATCCGCGCAGCTTCCCTGGCCTATCCAGGCTTTGGGTCGCGATCGCACATGGCGCTTTGCCTATTGTGTCTGCTTCCGTGCCGCCGTGGGCCGGGCTTGACCCGGCCATCTACGTCGTGAGGCGCGCCCGGAACCACGTGGATGCCCGGGGACAAACTCAGCCACCACGGAGTAACTCATGGCAGCCTGGTACGATCACGACGTACCCACCCGACCAGTTGTGGCGCGCAATATTCAATAGCAATGACGATCGCCGCGCCGACCGCCCTGTGCGCTCAACATATACGTCGAGCACTAGCGTTCGCATCAGAAAGCTGACTAATCTTCACGGATAATAGGACCACGTTCCGGCTTGGACCGAGTGCCGTTCCAGCGGGCGATCGGGCGTCGTGGGAGCGAGAAGAGGCTTGGTGAGCGTGGCAGGAATTTCGAGCTCACACCGATCGGAACCGTTGCGGTAGACAAGGGCCCCTCGCTCAATCCGTAGCTCGACAGCGCAGCCGGGCCGTGGCTCGCCGGACCATCGCTCCAGGGCCGCAATGGTGTCCGGCATTGCGATCGCTTGGAGCGCCTTAATCTCATCTATCAGCCTAACGGCTTGCCGGGTCTTGGGCAGGATCGAGCCGACAAAGCTTTCGAAAAACACCGCGCTTGTGTCCGGTATTGTCAGGGTATTGTGGATCACCTGCTGCAGCTGGATGGAGAGGCTACGAACACTGCGGCGAACATTCGTCGGCCAGGGCGAAAACAGCAGATGTCCCGACAGTCTGTAACTTAGATTGCCGGACTTGGTTCGCTGCCATGGCCACGGACAATCCTGACCGCTGTTACCTGATTGAAGCAGGAGCTGGCCTCTCGTCTTGCGGAGGATCGGCCAGACATTTTTCGCCGGCGAGCGACGAATCGCGTCGTGAAGCTGCGCTATCGCAAGCGTCACCGGCGCCGCCTCAGCGAGCGCCGCGATGGCCGCAACCACGTGCGGACCATTCCGGCGTGCGTAATCCTCCGCCAGCCGGCGGTTCAATCCGCGCAGATGCTCGCGATAGGTCCACATCTGCGCGTCATATGCGTCTGCGGTTTGCTGAGCCATTGACCATCCAACTTCTGAGCACGCAGCGAGCCAATTGTCCAGTTTCCAAGCAATCCCCGACATTCCCGACGCTATTGTCATTTTGTTAACGAGAGCTGGATTGCGCAAGGCAGCGCGGTTCTCTCGACAAGGCCGCTTCGGATCACGACACGAAGAAATGGCCGTCAATCGCCGGTGGTCGGCCGAAGCCGCCGCGGGGGGGGGTCCCGCCGGACGAGAGCGTAAGAAGCCCAAATGAATTCCGATAAAAATAATTATATTCCGATTTTACGGAAATCATGATTATCTCCCGCCCATCCCGCCTCATGCAGGAGCAACTGTGCTTTTGAGGTAGGCCGGCGAACGGCCGGCCTCAAGGCTGGCGCGAGACGCGCCCCCGCCTTCGGCGGCTGAAGGCCTTGACCCCGTCCGCTCGCCGTCCTGTTGGCTTGGCATGCGCTCGGTCGTGAACCGAGCGCATGTGGCGCTCGATCAGCTCATCGCAACGCGCGGCTGCTTGGGATTCCATTTTTCGCCGCGGGCGATCATCGTGTTGAGGATGATGATCAGCTTGCGCATACAGGCGATGAGGGCAACTTTCGGCTCTTTGCCCTTGGCGATGAGGTGTTCATAGTAGGTCTTGAGCACCGGATTATGCTGCGTCGCTGCTCCGAGGCAGGGAAGGAACAGGCCGTTTCTCACCCAGCGCCGACCTCCCTTGATGTGGCGCTCGCCTCGGCGCTTGCCGCTGTCGTCGTCGTAAGGGGCAACACCGATCAGGGCAGCGGCGATCCTATCACTCACCTTGCCGAGTTCCGGCGCTCCTGCGATGAGGAGCGCGGAGGTCATGACGGCAAGCCCCGGCACACTTTCAATGATCTCGGCGCGCTCGGCAAATTCCGGCGTCGCCTTGACCCTGGCGAAGATCGCAGCCTCGAGCTTCGCAATCTGAGCCGCGAGCGTCTTCAACACCTGGGAATGGGCCTTCTGCGCCAATCCCGGCACAACATGCTCGGTCTGGTTCTGCAAACGGGTTTTCAGATCCATCAGATTCTTGCGCGCTTTCACCAGCCCCGCCAGTTCCTCGCGTGCAGCATCGTAGATCTGGCTCGGTGCCTCGTCGAACGTCTCGGCGAACCAGGCGATCATCTCTGCGTCTATCGTGTCGTTCTTCGCCAGTCGACCCGCCGACAAGGCGAAGCTGCGAACCCGTTTGGGATCAACGATCCGCACCTCTATCCCGGCCTCGCGCAGCGCCTTGGCCCATTCGCGCTCATAGCCGCCGCTGGCCTCCATGACGGCCTTGGTCACCTTGTGCTTGCGAAGCAAGGCCACCAACTGGCGATGCCCAAGCGAACTGCTCGGGAATGTCTGCCGTACTCCGAGTTTCCGAATGCAGCCGTCCACCTTGTCCTTGGCCACATCGATACCAGCGACACCATTTGCGATCTGTGTCATCATCCACTCCCTTCCTTGCCTTGTATGGGCTCGAAGCCCTTGCAACTGTTCGGGTTGAGGAAGATCACCGGAGCTGTCCCTCGCTCTGATACAGGCTCTGCCGCGTTTGGGGCGTTACGGGCTCAGATCCAGCGACGGGCGGTTTTGCGAGAACCGCCCGTTCGCACATTCTGACAGAATTTCTGAACACAAGGGGCGTTGCGCGCGATCGTCACGACACGCGAGGCGGGGATGCGATGGCCGTGAGAGCTCGCAGCATGTCCTCCTGGGCGTGCGGACGAACGGGCTGTTACGGACGGTCAAGTCGCGTGGTCCTGGCCTCCCGATGCTGAGGTCCGCGATGGCGTGCGAAGCGCGTTGTCGCGATACGGTGGCCAACGAGCCGGGCACCGGGGAGATCGCGGAGCAGCCGGAAGCCCATCGCGCAGGGAATGCCGGAATGTCGGCTGAACCTGTGGTACCTGCCGCCTGCATTCTTTTCAGCAGGCGGGCCATGGGTGAGGCCTTCACCCGGCATTCCCTGCGCCCTCTGCACCGTTGCGAGGGACGAAGTGATCGCAAGCCTCGGGCATCAGGTGCCGCGAGATCGCGCCGCTATGTCGATCGCTGTTTGAGATGTAAATCGGAATCGGAGCCGCGCCGCCGTAGGGTGGGCAAAGCGGCCGCCCGCAGGGCGGTCGCGTGCCCACCGCGCATCCGCACGGGTGGGGGCAATGGTGGGCACGGCGCGGGATGGGTCGGTCCAAAAAGCATGTAGTTGGGCGCGCCTTTGCCCACCCTACGGACTCGGAGGCGAATGGAGACCGCTTGTCTCACCACCGTCATGGCGAGCGAAGCGAAGCAATCCAGAGTCACACGCGCGGCCCTGGATTGCTTCGCTTCGCTCGCAATGACGGCGAGTATGACGAGCCCGCGTCCGCACCAATGACACCGGTTAGAACTCACCCGCCGCCGTCATCCCGGACAAGCCTGCCGACACGCAGCGGCGGCGGGCGCCGATCGGGAATCCATACGCCGTGGCTGATGTGTTGGGCAAAGGGCCAACGACCAGCGGGGCCCAAACCGCGCCCTGGGGTATGGGTCCCGGCGTTCGCCGGGACGACACCGGTGTGTGGGGCTGCCGGTGGGGCAGATCAGTTCAGCGCGCGCGGCTCACCGTAACGACGCGAGCCGGATACGTGACGATGCGTGAGGCCTCAGGCCAGCGCGCCGCGCACGACGTCGATGATGCGGGCCTGTGTCGCCTCATCCAGATAGGCGTGCATTGGCAGGCTGATGACATCGGCCGAGAGCTGCTCGCTGACCGGCAGGCCACCGTCGGCGCTCGGGAAGATGCGATACGCGGTCTGCTGGTGCATCGACTTCGGATAGTAGATCGCGGTCGGGATGCCCTGCGCCTTCAGCGCGGCAGCAAACGTGTCGCGGTCGACGCCGCGCGGCAGGCGGATGGTGTATTGCGCCCACACCGAGGTGCAGCCCTCGACGAGGCGCGGCACCTTCACGACGTCGGCCAGCGCCGCGGTGTAGCGCTCGGCGACCGCGTTGCGCGCGCGGATCTCGTCCTCGAAGATCCGGAGCTTCTCGATCAGGATCGCGGCCTGGATGGTGTCGAGCCGCGCGGTGAGGCCGAGGCGGACGTTGTCGTATTTGTCGCTGCCGCCGCCATGGGCGCGCACGCTGCGCAGGCGCTCCAGCAGGCCGGCGTCGTCGGTCAGGATGGCGCCGCCGTCGCCGAAGCAGCCGAGCGGCTTGGCCGGATAGAAGCTGGTCGCGGTCGCAAGCCCGAAGGTGCCGATGCGGCGGCCCTTGTAGCTGGCGCCAAAGCCTTGGGCGGCGTCGTCGAGCACGAACATCCCCTCGTCCGCGGCGATCGCGGCGACGGAGTCGTGATCGGCGGCCTGGCCGAACAGGTCGACCGGAATGACCGCCTTCGGCTTCAGGCCGAGCCGCTTCGCGGTGGCGATGCCACGGCGGAGCGAGGCCGGGTCGATGTTGAAGGTGTCCTCCAGCACGTCGACGAAGACCGGCGTGGCGCCGGTCAGCGCGACCGACTCGCCGGTGGCGCAGAAGGTGAAGGACGGACACAGCACCGCATCGCCCGGGCCGATGCCCTGGGCCATCAGCACCATCAGCAGCGCATCGGTGCCGCTGGAGCAGCTCACGGCATATTTGGCGCCGCAGAACTCGGCGAGCTCCTTCTCGAGCTGGATGATCTCGGGGCCGCCGAGAAACTGGCAGTGCGCGAGCACGCGGGCGACCGCGTCATCGAGCGACTTGCCGAGCCGCTGGCGCTGCGCGGCGGTGTCGATGAACGGAATGGGCTGATGACGCAAATGCTGGTTCATGAGCTCTGACGACTTTTCGAGCGGCGGAAATGGGTGAAGCAGAGATGCGACTAGCCGGCAGCGGCGCGGCGCTTGGTGGCGGCGGCCTCGGCCGGGCGATGGCTGGAGGTCTCCAGGCACTGCGTGGCGATCGCGAGACTCGCGACGCCCTCGTCGCCGGTGACGGCGGGCGACGTGCCGGAGCGCACGGCGTGCAGGAAGGCGATCAGCTCGGCGCGCAGCGGCTCGTCATGGCCGACCGGCAGATGCCGCATCGAGTAGCTGCCATCCGGCTTGAAGCCGAAGCATTCGGTGACCTGGCGGGTCAGCAGGTCACCCATGATGTACTTGCCGCGCGTCGCCACGGTGACGTTGCGCGCCTTGAACGGCGTCAGCCAGTTGGTGTTGATGTGGGCAAGCACGCCAGAGGCGGTACGGAACTGCAGCAGCGCGATGTCCTCGCGCTCGGCGACCGCGCTCGACAGCTGCGGCTGCACCTCAATGATATCCGACTCTGTGAACCAGCGGATCAGGTCGATGTCGTGCACGGCGAGATCGATAACGACGCCGACATTCGACATGCGCGGCGGGAACGGGCCGACGCGGGTGATGGCGATCGACAGCAGGTCCTCGCCGGCGATCGCTTTCTTGATCGCGGCCACCGCCGGATTGAAGCGCTCGACATGGCCGATCATCAGGGTGACGCCGGCGCGATGCGCGGCCGCGACGATCTCCTTGCCCTCCTCCACCGTGGAGGCAATCGGCTTCTCGACGAGGAGGTGCACCTTGCGGGCGATGCAGGCGAGCGCGAGCTCATGATGCAGATGGGTCGGCGCAGCGATCGTCACCGCATCGACACCTTCGGCGGCGAGCTGATCGAGGCTCTCGAAGGTCGGGCAGTTCGCAAGCTCGGTGACGCGAGAGCGATGCGCGGGCAGCGGATCGACGACGCCGACGAGGTGAACATCGGGGAGGCCTGCGAGCACGCGGGCATGATTGCTGCCCATCACGCCGGCTCCGATCACGCCGACTCGCAGCGCCTGCCTCAGCTCGGCCTTGTGGCCCGCCCCCTTGGAACTCATGTCGCTCGACCCCATCAAAGTCACGGAATGGCCATAACAGTTAACGAACTGCAAATCAGCCGGTCGAAGCTCTCCTAGCATGTCACTTCAAGCGAGGCGAACGCGGAAACCTTTTTCAGGACACGATTTGATTCAGAAAGTTACATCGGAGCCCGAGAAAAAACGGAGCGTTTTGAAGGACCTGGGCGGCCGTCCTCGCGTGTGCCGCGCGGCCCGCTCAACGATCGCGACGGGCGCGGGACTGAGCGCGCGATCGTATCACGGCTGCGTGTGGGCGCCGCGCAGCGGTAACGCGATGGCTCGGGCCTGCGAAGGAGGTCATGCCACCTCGCGGGAGAACGCCATGTCCTTACGCCACGCCTCGCTACGCCACGTTGCTCACTTCGCCATCCTGCTCGCCTCGTTCGCGCCCTGGTCGCCCTCGGCCGCGGCGGAGGTGAAACGACCCGTCGTCATCGAGCTGTTCACCTCGCAGGGCTGCTCGTCGTGCCCTCCTGCGAATGCCTATCTCAATGAATTAGTCCGACAGGGACGCGACGTGCTGCCGCTCGCGTTTCATGTGACCTACTGGGACCGCCTCGGCTGGAAGGATCCATTCTCGCTGCCCGCCGCGACCGATCGCCAGGCCCGCTATGGCAGCCGCTTCGGCGACGGCTCCTACACGCCGGAGATCGTGGTCGACGGCCTGACCAGCCATGTCGGCTCCAACAGAGCCGAGATCGGACCGGCGATCGACCGCGTTCGTGTTGCGAGCTCCACGGCGGCCAGCGTCAAGCTCGCGCGCAATGGCGACCAGCTCTCCGTGGAGATCGCCGGCGGCGAAGGGCGCGGACGAATCGTGCTGGTCGGCTTCGACCGGCGGCATGAGACGGCGATCCGCCGCGGCGAGAATGGCGGCCGCACGCTGGAGGAGCTCAATGTGGTCCGCTCGGTGCGCGCGCTCGGCGATTGGAGCGGCGCCGCGCTGCGGCTCAACGAGCCGATGCCGGAGGGCGAGGATGCGGCCGTGCTGCTCGAGGCACCGGATGGACGGATCGTCGGTGCCGCGCGCCTATAGCTCAGGCGGAGGCGCAATGGCGGCGCCAGAACAGGCGATAGCCCTCCTCCACCTTGCGCGTGTAGGTCTCGACATTGCCGGCCGCGGAGCTCGCGACCATGGCCGGCAGCTCCGCCCGCAGCTTCGCCAGCGCCTCGGGCCCGCGCGCATATTTCAGGGCGATGGCGATGTAGCCGTCGTCGTCCTCAGCGGCCCAATCGGGCAGCCCCACCGCAGTGTTGATGGCTGCGGCCGCCCGTGCCGCCGCGCTGTGCCCCAGCTTGCAGATCACGGGCACGCCGGCCTGCAGCGACTCCCAGGTGCTGACGCCGCCATTCTGCGGGAACGGGTCGAGCGACATGTCGATCTCCGCGAACTCGGCGATATGCTGATCGCGCGTCGACAGGCCGAGGCAGGTGATGCGCTCCTCGGCAATGCCGTGGGCCACGAAGCGGGCGACGAGGCCGTCGCGCAGCAGCGGCGCATCGAGCGCGCCGTTCTTGATCACGATCCGCGAGTCCGGCAGCTCCGCCATCAGCCGCGCCCACAGCGCAAGCGCGGGCTCGGAGATCTTGTCGATGCGGTTGAAGACGCCGAAGGTGACGTGGCCCTTGCGCAGCATCGGCAGCGGCGTCGGCTGCCAGCCCTGCAGCGGATCGGTGGTGATCACAGCCGGCAGGTCGTAGACCTGCTCGGCAAACAGAGGGCGCGCGGCCTCCGGCACCGTGACCGGGTCGGCGAAGAAGTAGTCCATCGTCGGCACGCCGGTGCCGGTGCCGCTGCCCCAGGCCGTGACCTGAATCGGCGCCGGCTTGCGGGCGAACACCGGCAGGCGGTTGCCGGCGGAATGGCCGGAGAGATCGACCAGGATATCGACCTCATCGGCTTCAATCCGATCGGCGAGCTCCTCGTCGGACATCTGCCAGGCGTCGACCCAGACGTCGGCGGCGGCACGGCACTGCGCCGTCATCCCGTCCTGCAGCGGCGAGCAGGAATAGCAGACCACCTTGAACGCGCCGTGATCGTGATGGCGCAGCACCGGCAGGAACACCAGCGCCGCCGAATGCGTCCGGAAGTCGGACGAGACATAGCCGATGGTGAGCCGCCGCTCCGGATCGCGGTCGCGCAGCGGCGTCGGCCGCCGCGCGATCTGGGCGCCGATCCTGCTCCACCATTCGCGTCGGACAGCCTGATGCTGGGCGAAGTCAGTATCGGGCATGAAATCGAGCAGGAAGACCTTGGCGGTGATCGCGTCGCCGAAATCCGGCTTGATCTCGAGCGCGCGCTCGAAATGCTGCAAGGCTGTCGCAAGGTCGCCCTGTCTGCAGAAGCATTCGCCGAGCCAGGTCCAGGCGACCTCCGAATGCGGGTTCTGCTCCAGCACCTTGCGGCAGGCATCCATCGCCGGCGCGATGTTGTCCTTGATGGCGCTGAGCTGGGCGAAGCCGAGCAGCGCCGCCTCGTGACGCGGATCGAGCGCGAGCGCGGCCTGGAAATCGGGCATCGCCTCGTCGAAACGTCCGGCCTGCTGGTGCAGCCGGCCGCGCTGGGCCAGCACCTGCGCAGCGTTTGGCTTGATCGCGAGCGCGGCATCGAACGCCGCGAGCGCGTCATCGGAATGGCGCAGATTGATGCAGGCGAGGCCCTTGCCGAACATCGCCTCCATGTGGCGCGGGGTGAGCGACAATGCGCGATCGAAGCTGTGATTGGCCTCGGCGTTGCGATTGAGCGTCAGCAGCGCCATGCCGCGATTGCAATAGGCGTCGGCGTAGTCCGGCTTCAGCGCGATCGCCTTGTCATGCGCCGCGATCGCCTCCTGCTGCAGGCCCAAGCGCATCAGCGTGTTGCCGAGCCCTGTGAGCGCGACCACGAAATTGGGCTTCAACGCAACCGCCCGCTCCTGGCACTTGCGCGCCTCCGCGTAGCGTTTGCGGTTGAACAGCGCGAGCCCGAGATTGGACAGCGCCTCAGCGTGACGCGGCTCGATCTCGACGGCCCGGGTCAACGCCTGCTCGGCGAGCTCGAGCTGGCCGCTGTCGAGCGCGATGACGCCGAGCAGATGCAAGGCATCGAAATGATCGGGCAGCAGCGCCAGGATCTGGCCGCAGACAGCCTGTGCATCGGCCGGGCGGCCGGCGCGATAGGCGGCAACGGCGCGCGGCATCAGCTCGTCCGCCTGCTTGCGGTGCTTCTTCTGCAACCGCGCATTCTGAAAGGCGCGGGTCCCGACATCGCTTGCCACGGAGAGGCTCCACCAAGATCTTGCACGACATCCACTGGGGGCTATGGCTCGCAGCCCCGCACGCACTCAATCCGGGTTGGCGCAGGAGCGCCGCCAGAACAGCCGATAGGCTTCCTCGACCTTGCGTGTGTAGGTCTCGACATTGCCGGCGGCAGAGCCCGCAACCCGCGCCGGCAACTCGGCTCTGAGCTGGGCCAGCCTGGCCGGCTCCGCAACATGCTTCAGGGCGATGGCGACATAGCAGTCGTCGTCCGCGGCCACCCAGTCGTCGAGTCCGAGCGCAGTGTCGATCGCGGCGGCGGCGCGCGAGGCTGGGCTGCAGCCGAGCTTCGCAAGGACGGGCACGCCGGCCTGCAGCGACTCCCAGGTGCTGACGCCACCATTCTGCGGGAACGGATCGAGCGAAATGTCGACATGGGCGAATTGCGCAACATGCTGCTCGCGCGTCGTCGAGCCGAAGCAGATGACGCGCTCTGCCCGGATGCCATGGGCGACGAAGCGCGCCACCAGGCCGTCACGCAGGAAGACGTCGTCGATGGCGGAATTCTTGACGACGATGCGGGCCTCCGGCAACTGCGTCATCAGCCGCCCCCACACCGCCAGCGCCGCATCGGAGATCTTATCGATCCGGTTGAAGACGCCGAAGGTGACATAGCCGGTGCGCAGCATCGGCAACTCCGTGGTCGGCATCACTGGCAGCGGATCCGTCGTGATCACCGCGGGCAAGTCATAGACCTGTTCGGCAAACAAAGAGCGCACGTCGGCCGGCACGGTCACCGGGTCAGCGAAGAAGTAGTCGATCGTCGGCAGGCCGGTCCCGGTGCCGTGGCCCCAGGCCGTGACCTGGATCGGCGCGGGCTTGCGGGCGAACAAAGTAAGCCGGTTGCCGGAGGAATGGCCGGAGAGATCGACGAGGATGTCGACACTGTCGGCCTGGATGCGAGCGGCCAGATCGTCGTCGGACATCTGCCAGGCATCGACCCAGCGGTCGGCCGCCGCCCGGCAGCGCGCCGTGACCTCGTCCTGGCGCGCCGAGCAGGAATAGCAGATCACCTCGAACTGAGCGTGATCATGATGGCGCAACACCGGCAGCACGGTGAAGGCCGCCGAGTGATTGCGGAAATCAGCCGAGACATAGCCGATGACCAGCCGCCGCTCGGGATCTCTGTTGCGCGGCGCCAGCACGGCGCGCGGAAGCCGCGTCCCGATCCGCTCCCACCATTCGCGGCGGGCGGCCTGTTGCCGGACGAAATCGGCGTCGGGCAGGAAGTCGAGCGTGAAGATCTTCGCAGCGATCGCATCGCGATAATCGGGCTTGAGCGCGAGCGCATGGTCGAAGTGCTGCAGCGCCGCCTCGATGTCCCCCTGCTTCGCATAGCAGCCGCCGAGCCAGGTCCAGGCGGCCTCGGAGGAAGGGTTCTGCTCGAGCACCTTGCGGCAGGCGGCCATGGCGGGCGCGACATCGTTCTGGTGCACGCCGAGATGGGCCCGGCCGAGCAACGCGGATTCGAGGTTTGGCTCGCGCGCCAGCGCCGCGTCGAAATCCGCCTTAGCCTCATCAAACCGTCCGGCCTGCAGATGCACCTGGCCGCGCTCGGCAAGGACGCTTGCCGCATCCGGCCTGATCGCGAGCGCCGCATTCAACGCCGCGAGCGCCTCGTCAAAATGGCGGAGCTTGAGGCCGACGAGACCCTTGCCATGCAGCGCCTGGATATGACGTGGATTGAGCGCCAACGCGCGATCGAAGCTCTGCAGCGCCTCGGCGCTGCGGTCGACGAGCAGCAGCGCCATGCCGCGGTTGCAATGCGCGTCTGCGTAGTCCGGCTTCAGCGTCACCGCGCGCTCATAGGCGGCGATCGCCGGCTCCGGCTCCTGCAGCCGCAGCAACGTGCTGCCGAGGCTATTCCAGCCGGCAGCGAAGCTGGGCACCAGCGCCACGGCGCGCTCCTGGTGCCGTCGCGCCTCGGCATGGCGTCCCAGATTGGACAGCACGATGCCGAGATTGGCGTGCGCATCGACATCGCGCGGATCGATCTCCACCGCGCGCGCCAGGGCCGCCGCGGCGTCGCTCAACGCGCCGGAATCGAGCGCAGCCATGCCGAGCAGCCGCAACGCGCCGGCGTGATCCGGCAGCAGCGCCAGCACCTGGGCACACAGCGAGCGCACCTCCGCCGGCCGCCGCGCGTGATACGCGGCGGTCGCGGCCGCCAACAACGGCTCGGCCTGCTTACGATTCTTCTTCTCGAGCCGGGCGTTCTGAAACGCACGCGAGCCGACATTGCCAGCCAAGGATCGTCTCCAGATCAGATGAGCCGGATGCAACAGACGCAACTGATTCGGCAGGTGACGCCGCCCGAACAACCAAGCCGGCCGGTGGACGACCCGCTTACGAATATCCTTCGCGAGGCTAGCACACGATGCTTGATTCGCGGGGCATGGGGGCGACCGGGTTCAGGTACCCGCCGCGCAATAGCGCCGCCAGAAGGTGCGGTAGCCTTCCTCGACCTTGCGCGTGTAGGTCACGACATTGCCGGCCGGCGAGCTCGCCACGCGAGCCGGCAGCTCGGCCCTCAGTTGCGCCAAGGCAGCGGGGTTGGCG
Organism: Bradyrhizobium sp. USDA 4353; assembly: GCF_054063215.1. Classification (NCBI taxonomy): domain Bacteria; kingdom Pseudomonadati; phylum Pseudomonadota; class Alphaproteobacteria; order Hyphomicrobiales; family Nitrobacteraceae; genus Bradyrhizobium; species Bradyrhizobium sp. USDA 4353. The sequence continues at coordinate 3,866,902 of NZ_JBSSGB010000001.1, read as the reverse complement.
GCGTGCTTCAGGGCGATCGCGATGTAGCCTTCGTCGTCCTCGGCCACCCAGTCGTCAAGACCGACCGCCTTGACGATGGCGCCGCCGGCGCGCGAGGCCGAGCTGTTGCCGAGCTTGGCCACCACGGGCACGCCCGCCTGCAGCGATTCCCAGGTGCTCACGCCGCCGTTCTGCGGAAAGGGATCAAGCGAGATGTCGATCTGGGCGAAGGCTGCGATGTGCTCATGCCGCATCGACGAGCCGAGACAGGTCAGCCGGTGCTCCGCGATGCCATGGGCCGCGAAGCGCGCGATCAGCCCGTCGCGCAAGAAGCTGTCGTCGAGCGCCCCGTTCTTCACCACGATGCGCGCATCGGGCAGCGCGCGCAGCAAGGCAGACCAGACACCGAGCACCTGATCGGAGATCTTGTCGACACGGTTGAAGACACCGAAGGTGACGTAGCCATTTTGCAGCATCGGCAGCGGCGTCGGCTGCGCATCCGGCAGCGGGTCCGTCGTGATCAGGGCCGGCAGGTCGTACACCTCCTCCGCGAACAGCGGCCGGACGGCCTGGGGCACCGTGACCGGATCGGCGAAGAAGTAGTCGATGGTCGGCAGGCCGGTGCCGGTCGCATTGCCCCATGCCGTGACCTGGATCGGGGCGGGCTTGCGCGCGAACAAGGTGAGGCGGTTGCCGGCGGAATGCCCGGAGAGATCGACCAGAATGTCGACCTGATCCGACCGGATGCGCGCGACCAACTCCTCGTCCGACAATTGCCAGGCGTCGACCCAGCCGTCGGAGGCCGCCTTGCACTGCTCGGTCACGGCATCCACCAGCGGCGAGCCCGAGTAGCAGATCACCTTGAACGCCTGATGATCGTGATGGCGCAGCACCGGCAGGAACGTCAGGGCCGCCGAATGGCTGCGGAAGTCGGACGAGACGTAGCCGACCGCGATCCGGCGCTCCGGATCGCGGTCGATGCCGGTGAGCTCAAACCGCGGCATGTGCGCGCCGATCCGGTCCCACCACTCGCGCCGGACCGCCTGATGCGCGGCGACGTCGGCGCCGGGATAGAAGTCGTGCGCGAAGATCTTCTTGAGAATGGCATCCTCGAAATCCGGCTTGATCTCGAGCGCGCGCTCGAAATGCTGGATCGCGGTAGCGGTGTCGCCCTGCCGGGCGAAGCAGGCGCCGAGCCAGAGCAGCGCGACCTCCGACGACGGGTTGGTTTCCAGCACGCGCTTGCAGGCGAGCATCGCCGGCGCGATCCGGTCGGTGAGCACGCCGACATGCGCCTTGCCGAGCAGAGCGGCTTCGAGCCGCGGATCGGCGGCAAGAGCAGCCTCGAAGTCGGCCTCGGCCTCGTCGAAGCGGGCCATCTGGACGTAGAGCCGGCCCCGCTGCGCGATGACCGCCGCCGCCCCCGGCTTGATGGCGAGCGCGGCGTTGAAGGCCGCGAGCGCCTGATCGAAATGCCGCAGATTGATGCTGACGAGCCCCTTGCCGAACGTCGCCTGCATGTGGCGCGGCGAAAGCCCGAGCGCGCGGTCGAAGCTCTGGCGCGCCTCCTCGTTCCGCTGCATCAGCAGCAGCGCCATGCCCCGGTTGCAATAGGCGTCGGCATAATCGGGCTTGACGGCGATGGCACGGTCATGCGCCGCCACCGCCTGCTCGAACAGCTGCATGTTCATCAGCGTATTGCCGAGCCCGGTCCATGCGGTCGCAAAGGTCGGCTTCAACGCGACGGCGCGCTCCTGGACGGCGCGGGCTTCCTCATAGCGCTTCAGGCTGGCCAGCACGAGGCCGAGATTGGCGAGCGCTTCGGCATTGCGCGGCTCGACGGCAATAGCGCGCGTCAGCGCCTGCTCGGCGAGATCGAATCGGCCACTGTCGAGCGCGGAGGCGCCGAGCAGATGCAAGGCCTCGAAATGATCGGGCACGAGGGCCAGCACCTGTCCGCAGATGGCCTGGGCATCTGCGTAGCGGCCGGCCCGATAGGCCTCGACGGCCTTCGGCAGCATGCCGTCGGCCTGCTTGCGGTTCTTCTTCTGCAGGCGCGCATTCTGGAACGCGCGCGATCCGATCGTGCTCGACAAGTAAGCTCTCCGGCGGACGACGTCCGGGGCTGTCTAGCACGGCTCGCGTGATTCGAGGGGAGGCCGGTGCCCTACTCGCGGCGGTAATCGTCCTCGATGCGGATGATGTCGTCCTCGCCGAGATAGGAGCCGGTCTGGACCTCGATCAGCTCGAGCAGGATCTTGCCGGGGTTCTCCAGCCGGTGAACCGCGCCCATCGGGATGTAGATCGATTCGTTCTCATGCACGGTCTTCACCGTCTCATTGACGGTGACCCGCGCTGCGCCGCGCACCACGATCCAGTGCTCCGAGCGATGATAGTGCTTCTGCAAGGACAGCCGCTGGCCGGGCTTGACGATGATGCGCTTGACCTGATGGCGCTCGCCATTGTCGACCGACTGATAGCTGCCCCAGGGGCGATGCACCTTGAGGTGCGCCTCGGTCACCTCAGGCGCGACCGTCTTGAGCTTGGCGACCAGCCGCTTCAGGCCGTTGGCATCGCGCTGGCGCGACACCAGGACGGCGTCCTGCGCGGCGACGACCACGAGATCGTCAACACCTTCCAGCGCGACCAGCGCCTTGTCCGTGACGACGTTGCAGTTGCGGGAATCCTCGAACACGGCAGTGCCCCGCGCGGCATTGCCCTGCCCGTCCTTGTCGGACAGCTCCCAGACGGCATGCCAGGAGCCGACATCGGACCAGCCGCAGGAGACCGGAGCCACGGCGGCCCGCTCGGTCTTCTCCATGACCGCGTAGTCGATCGAGATCGGCTTCGCCGCGGCGAAGGCGTCGGCATTCAGAATGATGAAGCTGAGGTCGCGGCCGGCCTTGGCGACCGCCTCGGTCACCGTCTGCACGCTGCCGGTATCGAACTTGCGGTACTCGTCGAGCAGCACGGAGGCGCGGAACATGAAGTTACCGCTGTTCCAGAGATAGCCCTCGCGGATGTAGCGCTCGGCGGTCGGCTGATCCGGCTTCTCGACGAATTTCGCGACCGCCCGCACCTCTCCGGATACCGGCGCGCCCGGGCTGATATAGCCATACTCGGTCGCCGCACGCTCCGGATTGACGCCGAAGGTGACGATGCGGCCAGCCTCTGCGGCCGCAAGCCCGGCCCGGCACGCCGCCAGGAAGGCCGCGGTGTCGCGCACGACGTGGTCGGCGGCCAGCGCCAGCACGACCGCCTCGGGGTCGCGCGACTGTGCAAAGGCGGCACCGGCGGCGATCGCCGGACCGGAGTCCCGCCGCATCGGCTCGAGCAGGACATCGGCCTCGATGCCGATCTCGGCCAGTTGCTCCAGCACCATGAAGCGGTAGGCGGCATTGGTGATGATGATCGGCCGCGCGAACAGGTCGGCGTCGGAGACACGCAGCAGCGTGTCCTGGAAGGTCGAACGGGTGCCGAACAACGGCAGGAACTGCTTGGGCCGGACTTCCCGCGACGCCGGCCACAGCCGGGTCCCGGCGCCGCCGCACATGATGAGAGGAATGATGCGTCCGGTCATGAAATCAATCCGTCAAATTCCGTGATACTCGCGGTACCATTTCGCAAAACGTTCAATGCCGTCGGCGATCGAGGTGGCCGGCCGGAAGCCGATGTCGCGCTCGAGATCGCTGACATCGGCATAGGTCGCCTCGACGTCTCCGGGCTGCATCGGCAACATCTCCTTGATCGCCGGCCGCCCGAATTCCTTCTCCAGCAGCGCTATCACGTCCATCAGCTGTTCGGGGTGATTGTTGCCGATATTGTAAATCCGCCAGGGCGCCCGGCTGCTCGAGGGATCCGGCTTGTTTCCGTCCCAATCCGGGTTTCCTTGTGGCGGACGGCCGATCAAACGAACGATCGCCTGCACGATATCGTCGACATAGGTAAAATCGCGCCGCATCCGGCCGTGATTGAACAGCCGGACGGGCTGCCCGGCGAGGATGGCCTTGGCGAAGATGAACATCGCCATGTCGGGCCGTCCCCACGGGCCGTAGACGGTGAAGAAGCGCAGGCCCGTCGCCGGCAGCCGGTACAGATGGCTGTAGGAATGCGCCATCAGCTCATTGGCCTTCTTGCTGGCTGCATAGAGGCTGATCGGATGGTCGACGTTGTTCTTGACCGAGAAAGGCAGCTTGGTGTTGGCGCCGTAGACGGAGGATGACGAGGCGAAAAGCAGATGCCCGCAGCCGTGATGACGGCAGCCCTCGAGCACGTTGATGAAGCCTTCGAGATTGGCATCGACGTAAGCGTGCGGATTTTCCAGCGAATAGCGCACGCCGGCCTGGGCGGCGAGATGCACCGCGACCGGGAAGCGATGCTGAGCAAACAGCGCCTGGATGCCGGCGCGATCGACGAGGTCGAGCTTGTGAAAGGTGAAGCCGGGCTGCGTCTTCAGGATCTCGAGCCGCGCCTCCTTCAGCTTCGGGTCGTAATAGGCATTGATGTTGTCGATGCCGATCACCTGGCGTCCTTCGGCAAGTAGCCGCTGCGTCAGGTGGAAGCCGATGAATCCGGCCGCGCCGGTCACGAGGATAGGATCGTCTGCCATGGTCGCTCCGTCAGGGCCGCCACAGCTCGATGGCGCGGGGTTTGCTCGCGCGGTCGAGCTTCATCTTCACGTCGAGCACGAGGCCGCTCTGCTCGCGCAGCAGGCCTTGAACGAGAGGCCAGCCGCCGGCGAGGAACTGATCGTGGGAGACAGCGAGCACGACGGCGTCAGCCGGACGTAGTGCCTCGATCGCCGTCAGGCCGATGCCGTACTCCTCGTGCACGGCCGCGGCATCCGCCAGGGGATCGGCGACCTGCACCTCGACGCCGAACGACTGCAATTCGCTGATGATGTCGATCACCCGGGAATTGCGGATGTCCGGCACGTTCTCCTTGAAGGTCATGCCGAGGATGGTGACGACGCCGCTGCGTCCCCTCCGCTTCAACAGCCCGCGGATGCATTCGCGCGCGATGCGCCGGCCCATCTCGTCATTGATGCGACGGCCGGCCAGGATCACTTGGGGATGATAGCCGGCCTTCTCGGCGCGATAGGTGAGGTAATAAGGATCGACGCCGATGCAGTGGCCACCGACCAGGCCCGGCGTGAAAGGCAGGAAGTTCCACTTGGTGGCGGCCGCCGCGAGCACGTCGCCGGTGTCGATCTCGAGCGCCTGGAAGATCAGCGACAGCTCGTTCATGAAGGCGATGTTGAGATCGCGCTGGGTGTTCTCGATCACCTTGGCGGCTTCGGCCACCTTGATCGACGGCGCGCGATGGATGCCGGCGGTGACCACCGAGCCGTAGACGTCGGTCACGACCTGCAGCGTTGCAGGGTTCTGCGCCGACACCACCTTGGTAATGGTCTCGAAGCGATGCGTCTTGTCGCCGGGATTGATGCGCTCCGGCGAATAGCCAACGTTGAAATCGGTGCCAGCCGTCAGCTTGGCGCAGCCTTCCAGCAGCGGAACGCAGTCTTCCTCGACGGCGCCGGGATAGACGGTGGACTCATAGACCACGATGTCGCCGCGCTTCAGCACCGTGCCGACGGTGCGCGTGGCGGCCAGCATGGCGCTGAGATCGGGCCGGCGCGCGCTATCGATCGGGGTCGGGACGGTGACGATGAAGAAATCGGCGGCGGCCATCTCGGCCGGATCGCTGGTAAAGCGCAGTCCAGGGCGCCGAAGATCGGCCGCATCGACCTCACAGGTGCGGTCGCGCCCCTCCCGGAGCTCGGCCACCCTGCCGGCATCGATGTCGAATCCGATGACCGGACAGCCCGCGCGCGCAAACGCTGCAGCGACCGGCAGGCCGACATAGCCAAGGCCTATTACCGCAATCTTCCGGCCATGAGACATAAATTGATATTCCGGTCGTTTCGGAGGCCATTGACGCCACCCCTGCGACTGTTTAGCCACCGGGGCATCAGGACCGCAAGGGGTCGGCCGTCGCGTCGGCTTGGGCCCGTCCGAGGTCCGGTCCTGCCAGGACGGGAGTTGCGCGTCTCGCACTCGGCTTGGGACCTCTCAAGTTTGGGACCTCTCAACCAAGAGCGAAGCCGATCCTCGCATGCGTGCGTTTTTGATTCTCCTCCTTCGGATCGTGGTGTCGCTCGCTTTGCTGTATCTGGCGCTGCGCGGGATCAACTTTGCGGCCATCCGCGAGCGGCTCAGCCAGATCAACATCGCCTGGATTGCGCTGGCGGTCGCCATCACGCTGCTGCAGATCTTCATCGGCGCGCTGCGCTGGCGCGAGATCTCGGCGCTGTGCGGCGCCCCGCTGACCGACCTCAGGGCGTTCCGCTACAACATGATCGGCGCGTTCTTCAACCAGACCCTGCCCTCCTCGATCGGCGGCGACGCGGTCCGGCTGTGGCTGATCGGACGCACCGGCGCCGGCTGGCGCGCGGCGAGCTACTCGATCCTGACCGACCGCGCCGTCGGCTTCATTGCGCTGGCGCTGATCATCGTGGCGAGCCTGCCGTGGAGCTACGGCATGATCGCCGACGAGCACGGCCGGCTGGCGCTCGTGCTGGTCGATATGGCCGCGCTGGCGGCCGGCGTCGGCTTTCTCGTGATGGGCTATCTGCCGGCCCAATGGATGAAGGCCTGGTGGCCGACGCGCCACGTCTACGCGTGCTCCGTCATTGCGAACAAAGTGATCTTCGGCCGGGCCACCGCCGTCAAGATCGCCGTGCTGTCGCTGTCGATCCACGTGCTCGCCGTCGTGATCGCCTGGTGCGCGGTGCGCTCGATCGCGGCCCCCGCCGCCTTCGAGCAATTGTTCCTGCTGACCCCGCCGATCATGCTGATCACGATGCTGCCGATCTCGATCGCCGGCTGGGGCGTGCGCGAGGCGACGATGATGGTCGCCTTCGGCTATGCCGGGCTGGCGCCGGCCGACGGCACCGTGGTCTCCATCCTGTTCGGCGCCGTGTATTTCATCGTCGGCGGCATGGGCGGGCTAGTCTGGATCCTCAGCGCCGAAAAGGGCAAGGGCGACATGACCGTTCCGGCGACGGTCGAGGACTGAGCTATCGGGCCGCTGCCCATTCGTCGTGCCAGGCCTGGGCCATCAGCACGTTCCACAGCCAATAGGAATGATTGTGGCGACGGCTCAGATGCTCGTCGAACATGCGGCTGACGCGCGCCGCATCGAACAGGCCCTGCCGGCTCAGCCGCGCCGGCGACAACAGGTCCGCGGCCCATGATTGCAGCGGCCCGCGCAACCACGCGTCGAGCGGAATGCTGAAGCCGGTCTTCGGCCGGTCGATCATCTCGGCCGGCACATGGCGATACAGCACCTGCCGCACCAGCCATTTGCCGCGGCCGTCGCGCACTTTCATGCGGGCGGGAATGGTGGCCGAGAACTCGACGACGTCCTTGTCGAGGAACGGCACGCGCGTCTCCAGCGCCACCGCCATCGCGGCCCGATCGACCTTCTGCAGGATGTCGTCGCTGAGATAGCTGAGCGAATCCGCCAGCGTCATGCGATCGAGCGGATCGAGCGGCGTGCGCAAGTGCTGCATCTCCCCGCCGGCCCAACTCGCCCCCTCCTCGCCGCCGATGACCGTGCGAAGCGGATCCTGGTCGATCGAGCACAAGGTGCGATAGAGGCCATCGAAGCCGTCGGCGGCGAGAATGCGGCCGAGCTTGGCGACCTGGTCTCCGGCATGCCGCACCTTCAAGCGGGTCGGCAGCACCGGCTGCAGCAGCTTGAGGATCGTATCGGCCGGCTCCGGCGCGATCGCCCCGAGCACCGCACCGACGGCCCGCCGCAGCGGCATCGGCATGCGCCCGAGCCGCGCCTGCAGCGCACCACCCCAGACATGGCGATTATATCCGCCGAACAGCTCGTCTCCGGCGTCGCCCGACAGCGCGACGGTGACGTGCCGCCGCGCCAGCTGCGCCACCAGATGCGTGGGGATTTGCGAGGAGTCGGCGAATGGCTCGTCGTAGATGCGGGGCAGCTTTGGAATGACATCCATCGCGGTCTGCGCATCGACATAGAGCTCGGTATGATCAGTGCCGAGATGCTGCGCGACCCGGCGCGCATCCTCAGCCTCGTTGTAGCCGCCCTCGGCAAAGCCGATGCTGAACGTCCGCACCGGCTGGCTCGTCTGGGCCTGCATCAGGGCGACGATGGTCGAGGAATCGACGCCCCCGGAGAGGAACGCGCCGAGCGGCACATCCGACAGGCACTGTCGTTTCACGGCCGCCGACAGCAGCTGTTCCAGCCGTGCGATCGCCTCCGTCTCATTGCTGATACGGTCGCTCTGCGCCGCAACGACACGGTCGCGCAGCGACCAATAGGCCTGGGGCGCAGGCGCGCTCCCCGGCGCCGCGTCGGCGGCGAAGCTCACGAACGAAGCCGGCGGCAGCTTGCGGACGCCGCTCCAGATCGTCGCGGGCGCGGGCACATAGGAATAGCGCATGAACGCAGTGAGCGCTGCGCGATCGAGCGACGGCGTCCATTGCGGGTGGGCCGCGAGCGCCTTCAGCTCGGAGCCGAACACCAGATCGGCCCCGCTCCAGCCGTAGAACAGCGGCTTCTCGCCGAAGCGGTCGCGCGCCAGCACCAGCTGCCGCGCTTCGGCGTCCCACAGCGCGAAGGCGAACATGCCGACCAGACGCTGCAGCGCCGGCTCGATGCCCCACTGCCTGACCGCGGCAAGCAGCGTCTCGGTGTCGGAGTGCCCGCGCCAGTTCGGCGCCGCACCAGCGGCTTCGAGCTCGGCGCGAATGTCGAGATGATTATAGATCTCGCCGTTGAAGGTGATCGTGTAGCGGCCGCAGGCGCTGTGCATCGGCTGCGCGCCCGCTTCCGAAAGATCGAGGATCGCAAGACGGCGCTGGCCAAAGGCCATCCCGACATCGGCTCGCGTCCAGATCCCCGACGCATCCGGGCCACGATGCGCCAGCGCGGCGGTCATCCGCGCGACGGTGCCTGAGAGACCGCTCTCATCGGCTCCTCCAGGTCTCAGCAGACCGGCTATGCCGCACATGACACGCTCCCAGATGCCGCGCGATGCCGCATGGCTCAGCCCGCGTTCTCCGCGTCGAGAAGAAACTCCTTCTCGTGCCGCGTGAGAAAGCCCAGGCTGGGCCGGCTCGTCCCATAATAATAGGGCAATGCGAGTGCCCGTCGCCAGAGCGAGAGAACTCTCTCGGCATCATGGGCGGCATCGAATTCAGCCGTCCGGCCCTCCGCGATCGCAAGCACCTCTTCCACCGTGTGCAGGATATCCTCTGCCGAGTTGTTCTCCGGCCGCGCCCCGCTGCGGCCCAGCACGGCGGCATCGAACACCCGCCAGCGCCAAGGCGTGCTTGTCAGCTGACGCTGCGTCAGCATGGCTCCGTCGGCGAGCCGCACCGGCTTGAGTGCGAAGCGGACATTCTCGTTCCACAATTGCGCGTCGGTCGTGATCGCGTTGACGATCGCGCAGGGGATGCCAAAGCTGACCGCGACATTGGTCAATCCGGAGGTCGTCCCGATGAACGCCCGGGCATGCCGGATCAGATGGATGTCCATCAGATCGGACCTGAACTCGCTCAGCGCGTAGTCGATGGTGCGCTCCATCGGCGGCAATTTCGGCGAGTTCGGCCCGCCGAGCTTGATGACCCAGCCGCCGCGCGAGGTGATCAGGCGAATGGCGTCCAGCAACGTCTCGATGGGCGCATTCCGATGCGTCTGGCCGGTCCCCACGAATTCGAAATAATGAGCCGCATCGCGCGTGTGCAGGCACACATACCAGTCGTCCGGCTTCATGCCGAATCGATCTCGCAGACCCCGGATCGGATCGCTGCCGCCGGCAGCAACATCCGCTCCATATACCCTGTCGCACGCATCACGCAGTGGGTGCCTCCCGCCTTTACGCTCCCACATCTCGATCGCGAGCGCGCCGGCCTCTTGCCATGCCACCACCTTGCCATCAGGAAGCCGAAAGGCGTTGAAGTTCAATCCGCACCATCTCTGAAGCGAGAGCAGTTCCTCGGCAGTCGCCTCGGAAACATCCTCGCCAACGGTCACGAACTTGCAGAGACGCTCAAATAGCCGGAAGAACGAGGCGTTGGCGATCAGGGTCGGCCGAACCACCACAACTGGCTGCCCCGACCACCAGCCGAGGTCCCGCATACGCAGGAGGATGTCCAGCATGCCGAGATGTCCAATCTGGGTGGTCCACTCCTCCGGGATTAGGCTCAACTCGTCGAATGATACGTCGAGCTGAGCCAGCAACTTCTTGAGAGCGTCGGAAACATCAGGAATGCCCCTCTGCTGCAACCAAGCCCGAGAGTTCAGCGCGCGCTCGAACAGGCGCAGGCCGACGTCGCCGCGACCAACATGTGTGACTCGCTGTCCGGCGAAGTTGCACAGATCGAACATACGACCCGAGGGGCCGCTCGCAATGTCGAGCCCATTGGGCAAATATCTCCCCTCCGATCGCGCGGCGATATTTTGATGCGGGCGCAACCACCCGGCGTCGAGTTTGCAGGCCATCTCCATGCTTTGCAAGGCTGCCGCCTCGTCATCAGCTACGATCTCAATCATGGCCGTCAGATGGGCAAGATGGGCCGTCGGCTCGACGTTCGCCGTTCTGATGTGCAGTGCGGCCCGATACGCCTGCTCAAACTCACCCAATTCGAACAGCGACCGAAGCAGCGCAAAGCCGACCTGAGGGGACGACGTTGACAAGCCATTGGCGCCGATCCAAGCGCATGCCTCGCGGTACGCTCCGATGCCGTGCAAGACCCGGGCTGACGACTTCCTAAACGGTGAGGAAAATCGCGACGAGAACCGGAAATCAGGCGTGTCGGCGAGACGCGCGGTCACGTACGGAAAATAGGCCTGGTACAACCGGCCACGTCCCTTAAAATCGATCACATCAAGCATCACGAGAAGCAGGAACACCAAGCGCGGCGGCAAAGTGTTGAGAGTAATCCCCGCGACGAGGAAGCAGAAATAGACGAAGCGCCTAGAGGGCCGCCCCAGGAGCCTGCTCACAAGGGACATGCATCAATTCCTTACTGGACTCGGCCGCCACCCTGACGCGGGTATAAAGACGGCTGGGCACCAGGCCATCCTCGAACGGGCACCAACGCATGAACAGGTGCGAGATGTTCGCAACCAGCGCATCGAAACGAAACTCTTGAGAATGAAACTCGTGGAAATGAAACTAGCCTCGGCCCATAGTGCGCCCGTCCCGCGCATTGACTGCTACCCAAGAGCGCAGGCACGCCCGATACGCGAAAGCCGGTTGGGGTGTGCGGATGGAAGATAGCGGAGATATATCCGAAAAATTCCCGACCGAAAAGCACCAAGAGACTCGCGCACTCCGTTCAGGTTGTGTGTCTCGCCACACATCTCCCGACAATCCCCGGCAGATCGCGGCCTGCAGCGGCCTCCAACTTGGCACGCCGCGCAATCGTTGGTAAAGCAACGTCACCCGCGGCAACATCAAGAAACCTTGGTATGCTCTTCACGCAGTTTGAGTTTCTGTTCCTGTTCCTGCCGGTGACCTTCGCCGGGTACTTCCTGTTGGCGCGATTCGTAGTTTCGCCCGTGGCTCGTCTGAGCTGGCTTGCCGCGGCTTCGCTTACATTTTACGGCTACTGGGACATCCACTTCGTTCCGATTATTCTCGTCTCCATCGTTTTCAATTACACGATGGGCCTGCTGATCTCAGGCCAGAGCGGCAAGGCGCGAAGCGGATTGTTTGCGGCCGCAATCGCCCTCAATCTGAGCGCGCTGGCGTTCTACAAGTACACCAATTTTGGCATTCAGATCCTGAATGCGCTGACGGCGTCGAGATATCCCGCGCTGGCGATCGTGCTGCCGCTCGGCATCTCCTTCTTCACGTTCACGCAGATCGCCTATCTCGCGGACGTCTATGGCGGCTATTCCAGTGAACGGAGCTTCGTCAAATACGGGCTGTTCGTCACCTATTTTCCGCATCTGGTCGCCGGCCCGATCCTTCATCACCGCGAGATGATGCCCCAGTTCGGCTCGGAGGACAGCCGAAAAATCTCGATCGAGAACGTTGCGATCGGCCTCACGATCCTCACCATCGGCCTGTTCAAGAAGTCGTTCATCGCCGACGGTTTCGGCATGGTGGCGAGTCCGGTGTTCCAGGCCGCCAATTCCAGCCATCTTCATCTCATCGATGCCTGGGGGGGCGCACTCGCCTATTCGCTCCAGATCTATTTCGACTTTTCCGGCTACTCGGACATGGCAATCGGCATCTCGATCATGTTCGGGATCAGGCTGCCATTCAACTTCGATGCGCCCTATAAATCACAGAGCATCGTCGAATTCTGGCGGCGCTGGCACATCTCGCTGTCACGGTTCCTGCGCGACTATCTCTACATTCCCCTCGGCGGCAACCGCCATGGCGAGCACCGGCGGAACGCCAACCTGTTCACCACGATGCTGCTCGGCGGCCTGTGGCACGGAGCCGGCTTCACGTTCATCATCTGGGGCGCACTCCATGGGCTGTTCCTGATCGTGAACCATCGCTGGAGCAAGTTCGTCGAGAAGCGGCCGGCGCTGGCCCGTCACACCGGAACCATCTGGTATACCTTCGTTGCGCTGCTATTGACCCAGTCGGCCGTGGTTCTCGCCTGGGTATTCTTCCGCGCCGACAACCCGAATGCGGCCGTCCGGCTGATCAAGGGCATGATCGGGCTGTCCTCGCCGGAGAAGATCACGATCACGAATCTGGTTGATCCACGCGTGATGATCGCGATCGCGGCCGGCTACGCGGCATGCCTCGTGCTGCCCAATGTGAACGCCATGTTCGAGCAATGGAAGGTCGGGCTGGAGACCTACCACAATCCGCGGCCGTGGAGCATTCTCGATCTCAAATGGCGGCCGTCGCTGACCTGGGCGATCGGCACGTCGGTGGCGCTGGTTGCGGCCGTGCTGATGAATATCATTGCCGGCGACACGTCCCAGTTCCTCTATTTCCAGTTCTGATAGACCACACGTGATGTACCGCGAGGAGTCGCACTGGCCTCGCTGAGGAACGGTCCAACGGCAGCCCCATGACTGATCAGCAGCCGTCGCCAAAATCGTCGCGACCAACCGACCTGACGCGGCGCTACGTGACATCAGTGCTGGCCAAGCCGCCATTGCCGGCTACCTGCTGCCAGTCGGGCTTTTTCGCTTGGCGCGCCCCTTCGGCGCGTCGGCGGGGCTGGAGGCTCTCGCTGAATCGCAGCGCGACAATCCGGACCAGATCGTGCTCCCATTCGATCTGCGCTACAATGCGGCGTTCAAGCTCGCGAGGCTCGAGCAGGAAAACCCCGAAATCGTCTGGATCGGGACCTCGCGCGCCGGGGCTTTTCGCGCCTCGCTGTTTGCGCCATACCGGTTCTACAATCTGTCGTTTACGGCCTGGACCACAGGGCAGCTGGCAGACCTGTTCGACCGAGCCACCCGGCGGCTGCGTCCTCGTGTTGCGATCCTCTCGCTGGATCATTTTCTGTTCGCCGACCGCTGGGAAGAATGGTTCGCGACGGCCCGACGGATGCACTACGATCATTCCTTGACCTATCTGAGGGCCAGCCTTCTCGATTTCGCGCGGACCGCCACACGCAACCCCGAGACCTTTCGCGATTATCTGCGTGCTCCGAGCACCTTCGTAGGGACCCAATCCATCGTCCACCAGGAGGGGTTCCGCAGCGACGGCTCCTATGTCTACTCGGCAGGTCACATTGCCGACGCCCGATCGCGCTTCATGAACGCGGAGACGCTGGCCCAGACCCTGCCCCGCGCGCCCGGCCTGTCATCGAGGCTGAAGCAGCCGATTGCGTGGCTTGCGGAGATGGCAAGATCGCGCGGCATCAAGCTCATCGGCGTTCAGTTGCCGTTCATCCGCGCTGGCGTCGAATTGCTCGATCGTGAGCAGAACGGCCCTTTCGGGTTTGGCGCTTGGCGGGAGTTTGCGTCTGACGAGACCAGAAGCTGGCTGCGAGACCTCGGAATTCCGCTCTTCGATCTGGCGCGCCTGCCGATGGCCGACGAGAGCTCCAGCTTCGTCGACGCGTACCATCTCGCCGAAGCCGGGGCTGCGAGGGTGATGCTGCATCTGCTGGACGCTCCTGATTTCCGGGCGGAGTTTCCGCGAATCGACCCTGGCCGCATCGCGCTCAATCATGCAGGCCACTGACAGTGACGGCTTCTCGGCGAGCTTGCCTATCGGCAGCCACGGAGTGTACCACGAGCACAGGGGCACGAGTTGCTGGCCAGGCTCGTTGCATCCAGAAGCTTGAAAATACCATCGAGTGGGTATGAAGCCGTGACGCGGTATGTTGCGATTTTGCTAGCGCTATTTGCCGCCGTTTTCGTGCCTCTGCTTGCCGTCCTTGAATGGGTCGGATGGCGTCTGGGGGCGACCGTTCCGCTGTCCATCATCGCGGCCGAGCAATCCGGCAATGACCGGCTGCTCTGGCTCGGCGGCTTCAAGGATTATGCGCCCTACAAGCTGGAGCGCATCAAGCAGGTCCAGCCCGAGGTACTGCTGGTCGGCAGTTCGCGCTGCGGTCAGGCGCGCGAGCAGATATTCCGGCCGTATGTCGCTTACAACGCTTGCCTGACGGCTTGGCCGCTCACCCATGTGGTGGATTTCATCGACCGCGCGACCATCATCGCCAAACCGCGCGTCGTTATCGTGGCGTTGGACTACTTCCTGTTCGGCGATTTCCTCGCCGAAGCCTGGCAGAAGCAGCGGACGATGGACTTCAGCCAGGGCATCGATTCGCATCGACGGAAGCTGCACGACGTCGCCGATTTCGCCATCCGGACGGGCCTGGACGTGAATACGTTGACGTCGGCGGTGAAGACGCCCCAGTTCGAACAGGTGGACAACAACCGGCTGATCGGAACAGAAGCGATTCGCGGAAAGTTCGGCTTCCGCAAGGACGGCTCGGTCATGGTGGCTCCTCCCTATCGAGCCATCGCAGCGGACACCTTGGCGCGCGGGGCTCAATATGTGACGTCCTCGTTCCCGGGAGCTCCCCATCTGAGCGAGCGCCAAATGGGCGAGATCGAGCGACTGTCAAGGCTGGCGCGGGAGCGCGGCTTCACGGTCGTTGCGATTCAATATCCATTGCAGGAAAGCGCCGCCGCGTTTCTCGATACCGATGAGGCCTACTGGCCCTATTCGGGGCTTTGGCGCGAGCTCCGGAGCAAGCCGACCGTCGAGCGGTTTTCGGTGCTGGGTGTTCAGTTCTTCGATATGAGCCGGACCCAGATCTCTCAGGACGACGGCAACTTCTTCGATCCCGCGCACCCCTCGGAACGGGGCATGCTCAAAACCTTTCTCGCGCTGCTCGACCGGCCCGAGTTCGCCAAATTGTTCCCGAAGATCGACCGGAATGTTCTGGCGACCGACCTCGAGCGCTCGAAGGGCGAGCAGTTCGACCTCTATCACTGAGCCGAGCCGGCCGAGGCCATCAGTCTCCCCTGCTCCCACGGGATCCGACCGCCTCCTTGAAAGCCCTCGTCTTGACGAGCTCGGCCGCAAGATAGCGAGTGAACTTTTCAGCGCCCTGCTTGTCGAGATGGCCCCCTCCATCGAGAGTCGTGAGCCCATCGAACGGCGGGGCAATCAACTCCACATCGAGCGCTTTCGCCAATTGCTCGGCCTGGCGTTTGCAGGACTGGCTGTGCGGAACCAGCATGAAGACGGCCCTGCCGCCGATCTCCTTCAAAAACGTCCTGGCATAGCTGACGGTCTCAGCATTGGTGTCACAGGCTTGATCGCGCTCGGACCGCATCGGCTTGTTGTTGGTGGCCACGTAGCCGGGATTGACGTCCAGCGCCATGTCGCCATTCGAGACGTTGCGATAGAGACCGCTATCCGAGAACTGCCCGGTCCGAGCCGCCGCGGAGAGGTCCTTGAGGCGCCAGCGCAGGTTGCGTCCGATGACCGTGAGATAGCCGCGCAGCCGGTCACGCGACACGGCCGCCACCGGCACCTTCTGCGGCCCCAGCGTCACGTTCAAATCGGCGCTGAAGAAATGCGCGAACTGATCGTCGACATTGATGACCCAGAGCGGCGGACGCACGTCCCAGCGTGCAATCACGCGGCGTGAGAACTCTCCGCCGCGAATTCCGACGAAGGCCATGTTGTAGAGCTTGAGGCGATTGAGTTGGTCTGATGCTTGCAACGTCGACCGGTCGATCGCATAGCTCACGAAGGACGGTCCGAGAAACACCACGTCCGCAGCCTTCGCGGAGGCAACCGAGGACCCGATGTTGCTGTAGAAGATATCCTGATCCTGGATCTGCGGGATGTGCTGGCCGCCGAAATTCCGATACCAGTTGCGGTCTCCCGACCGCTCGATCTGAGAGAAATAGTCGGGCAAGGTCCGTGCGTCGAAGACGACCATGAGCACGGCAGCAAGCGTCAGCACGGTCAGGACGCAGCTTCCGACCACCACGACGTATCTGCGCAGAGCTCTCGTCGAGGCAGCACTTTCGGGCATCCAGTCGGCCCGTTTCAGCATGGTTCGTCTCTCAAATCTCAGCGGCCCGCCGAGGCCCCCTTTTCGCCAGGCGAGCGATACAGACTAGCAGCAGCGAACTCAAGCCACCCAGCGGATCAGGAAGTCGAGCTGCAGGACCAGAGGCCGACATGCTTCATGCTCGCAACTATCACCGCGTCGTTGTAACGGGCTCGGAACGAGTCGCGATACGGCGCTGCCCGGGAAAGCAACACAACATTCAAGTTCCGGACGCACGGTACAGCTCAGAAGGGTTTGTGCTGCTGCGCACACCTGATAAAGAGGTGATCTGAAAACGGGAAAGCGCTGCGTTCCTCCGAACCGATCATGAGAATGCATTGACTTTTCACAATGAAATCAATGTCGACGATTGAAGCCAGAGATGTCGAACGCGGTTCTCCCAAGCCGAACCCACCAGCGGGCCTTGCGCTTTTCCGTCTGCGATTCGATCAATCAGCCAGCGCACTGACAGAGCGCAGCACCTCAGCATGAGCGAGCCGGAGGCGAATTCCTTGGACCAGGTGAGTGATACGGCGCGGATGGATCTGGCGTGCCATGCGATCCGGGCATCCTGCGAATCCGGGCAGACGATTGCATTCGTGTCAGGCAATTTCAACGTCGTGCATCCCGGACATCTGCGGCTCCTGAAGTTCGCCGCCGAGCAAGCGGACGTGCTCGTGGTCGGCGTGAACCCGGATTCGACGCCCGGCGTGACCCTGGCGCAGGACATGCGGCTGGAAAATGTGCGGTCCATCGCCTTTGTGCACCATGCCGTGCGCTTGGATACGTCCGCCTCCGACTTCATCTCGCATCTCAAGCCGACGGTGGTCGTCAAGGGCAAGGAGTTCGAGGACCGCGCCAACCCCGAGCAGACCGCGGTGGACGCCTATGGCGGTCGCCTGATCTTCTCGTCCGGCGAGCTGCGCTTCGCCTCGTTGTCGCTCCTGGAGCGCGACGCCAATATCGACATTTCGACGGTGCGAAAGCCGCTGGAGTTCCCCAAGCGCCACGGCTTCGAGATCTCGAATCTGAAGGATCTGCTCGGCAAGCTCGCCGGCATGCGGGTGGCCGTGATCGGTGATCTCATCATCGACGAATATGTCACCTGCGATGCCGTCGGCATGTCCCAGGAGGATCCGACCATCGTCGTGACGCCGCTGATGACCCGCACCTTCGTCGGCGGCGCCGGGGCGGTGGCGGCGCATGCGCACGGCCTCGGCGCCGACGTGAAGTTCTTCACCCTCGTCGGCGATGACGAAGCGGCGCGGTTCGCGCGCAACACGCTGGAGCAGCACGGCGTCAACTTCAACGCCTTCACCGACCAGAGCCGTCCGACGACCCGCAAGCAGCGTTTCCGCGCCCTCAACAAGACGCTGCTGCGCGTCAACCATCTGCGCCAGCACGCCTCCGACGCGGACCTGCAACGGCAGATGCTGACCTCGGTCGAACGTGCGCTGAAGAGCTGCGATCTCCTGCTGTTCTCCTGCTTCAACTATGGCTGCCTGCCGCAGGATCTCGTCGACGCGATCGCCGATCGTGCCCGCGCGCCCAGGGCATGATGATGGCGGCCGACAGCCAGGTCTCCTCGCAGACCGGCGACGTCTCCCGCTTCAAGGGCATGACCCTGCTGACGCCGACGGAGCGCGAGGCGCGGGTCGCGCTGAACGACTTCACCTCGGGCCTCGCCGTGATCAGCGAACGGCTCGTCGAACGGGCCCGCACCAAGAACCTGGTGATCACGCTCGGCGCCGAGGGCGCGCTGATCAACACCATGGCCGAGGGCACCTTCACCTCCGACCGCCTGCCCGCATTCAATCCCTCACCAAAGGACGTCTCCGGCGCAGGCGATAGCTTCTTCATGGCCTGCTCGATGGGCCTGCGCGCGGGTGCCGACATCTGGCAGGCCTCCTATCTCGGCTCGCTGGCCGCAGCGCTGCAGGTCTCCAGAGTCGGCAACCTGCCGCTGACGACGGCGGAGCTGGTGCGGGAGATCGACGAAACCGGCTTCAGCCACGAGTAGGATGTCGTCATGCGTGCCCTTCTGCTCGCGGCCGGGATCGGAAGCCGGCTGCGCCCGCTGACCAATACGACGCCGAAATGCCTCGTGCGTGTGCACGACCAGCCCCTGCTCGACTATTGGCTCGACCTCGTCTTCGAGGGCGGCATCGAGCGCGCGCTGCTGAATACGCACTGGCTGGCCGAACAGGTCGTGGCCCACGTCGCGCAGTCGCGCTGGCGCGACCGGATCGATCTCGTTCACGAAGATGAACTGCTCGGCACCGGCGGCACCATCCTGGCGAACCGCGCCTGGTTCGGCGATCAGCCGTTCCTGGTGGCGCACGCGGACAATCTGACGGATTTCGACGTCAAGGGCCTGCTCGCCGCCCACCAGGGCCGGCCAGCCGGCTGCATCATGACGATGCTGGCGTTCCGGACCGACGATCCGAGCTCTTGCGGGATTCTCGAACTGGATGCCGAGCGCAGAGTGATCGCCTTCCACGAGAAGGTCAAAAATCCGCCCGGGAACCTCGCCAATGGCGCGGTCTACGTGTTCGACCCAGCGGTGATCGCCGACATCGCGGCGCTCGGAAAACCGGTCGTCGATCTCTCCACCGAAATCATCCCCAACTATTTGGACCGCATTTTGTGCGTGGAAACCAGCGGTTATCATCGGGATATCGGCAACCCGGAAAGCTTGCGCCGGGCTCATTTGGAGTTTAAGCACGAACCGCGCCGTGGCGGAGACGCTTGACGGGCGGCTTTGGCCGCCTTCTCCTGCCAATTTGCATAAAGGTGCGCGCGACGCGCCAGCCGGCGAGACGACAGGCGAGCCACGGGGATTGCGCAGATGAAGATATTCGTGACCGGAGCGTGCGGCTACAAGGGCAGCGTGCTCGTGCCGAAGCTCTTGAAGGCGGGCCACAAGGTCGTCGCGTTCGACATCATGTGGTTCGGCAACTTCCTCGAGCCGCATCCGGATCTGACCGTCGTCCAGGGCGACGTCCGCAATCCCGACGCGATCGACCTGACCAGCGTCGACGCGATCATCCATCTTTCCAGCGTCGCCAATGATCCCTGCGGCGATCTCGACCCGAAGCTGACCTGGGAGATCTCCTGCCTCGCCACGATGCAGCTCGCCGATCGCGCCTACCGCCACGGCATCAAGCGCTTCATCTACGCCTCCTCCGGCAGCGTCTACGGTGTGAAGGAAGAGGAGCAGGTCACCGAGGATCTCGAGCTGCTGCCGATTTCCGAGTACAACAAGACCAAGATGTGCGGCGAGCGCATCGTGCTGTCCTACAAGGACGACATGGTGGTGCAGATCGTTCGCCCCGCCACCGTCTGCGGCTACTCCCCGCGCCAGCGGCTCGATGTCTCCGTCAACATGCTGACGATGCAGGCGCTGATGAACGGCCGCATCACCGTGTTCGGCGGCGACCAGACCCGTCCGAACATTCATATCGATGACATCACCGATCTCTATCTCTTCCTGCTCGATCATCCCGAGCACACCGGTGTCTACAATGCGGGCTTCGAGAACATCTCGATCCTCGACATCGCCAAGCTCGTCACCAAGCACGTGCCGGCCGAGGTCATCGTGACGCCCTCGAACGATCCGCGCAGCTATCGCGTCAACTCCGATCGCCTGCTCGCGACCGGCTTCCGGCCGAAGAAGACGGTCGAGGACGCGATCAAGGAGATCATCGGCATGTACTCGCAAGGCCAGCTCAAGAACGACGATCGCTGGTACAATCTGAAATGGATGGAGAAGGAGGTCGTGAAATGAACGTCCTGGCCTTCAAGACCCCCGGCAGCCTGTTCGCCGACTACACCAGCCGCTTCAGTACCGTGCTGAAGGATTTCGACTGGGCCCCGGTCGAGAAGCTCGCCTACGATCTGCGCGACTGCTGGCAGACCGGACGGCAGGTGTTCTTCTGCGGCAATGGCGGCAGCGGCGGCAACGCCAACCACCTCGCCAACGATTTCCTCTACGCCCTGTCGAAGACCCCGGGCTCCGGCCTGCGCGTGCATTCGCTGTCGTCGAACCCGTCGGTGATCACCTGCCTCGCCAATGACGAAGGTTACGACCAGGTGTTCTCGCTGCAGCTCGCGGTGCTCGCGCGCAAGGGCGACGTGCTGATCACCTTCTCGGGCTCCGGCAACTCGCCGAACATCCTGAAGGCGCTCGAAGAGGGCAAGAAGATCGGCATGACCAGCTATGCCGTGCTCGGCTTCACCGGCGGCAAGGCGAAGGCGCTGGCCGACGTGCCGATCCACTTCGCGGTCGACGACATGCAGATCGCCGAGGACGCGCAGATGGTGATCGGCCACATGATCATGCAGTGGCTGTACGCCCAGCGTGGCGACATCATCACCACGCGCGAGGTCTGACGGACAGAAACGATGGCTGCGAACGAAAAGTACCTGATCCTCGGCTCGAACTCCTTCTCGGGCGCAACCTTCGTCGACTTCCTGGCCGCGGCCGGTCACGACGTGATCGCGACCAGCCGCTCCGACGAGCCGCATGACGCGTTCCTGCCCTACAAATGGCAGAAGCGTCCCGGCAAGGTCCGCTTCCAGCGTGTCGACCTCAACCACGACCTCAATGCGCTGAAGGCGCTGCTGGCCGCCGAGCGGCCGACCCACGTCGTGAACTTCGCGGC
Organism: Bradyrhizobium sp. USDA 4353; assembly: GCF_054063215.1. Classification (NCBI taxonomy): domain Bacteria; kingdom Pseudomonadati; phylum Pseudomonadota; class Alphaproteobacteria; order Hyphomicrobiales; family Nitrobacteraceae; genus Bradyrhizobium; species Bradyrhizobium sp. USDA 4353. The sequence continues at coordinate 3,845,709 of NZ_JBSSGB010000001.1, read as the reverse complement.
GCAGAGCATGGTCGGCGAGAGCTGGCTCTATCCGGACCACTGGATGATGACCAACGTCGTCTCCGCCGTCCGCCTGCACGACATCCTGCGCAACTATGACGGCCTCGACCGCTACGTCCACGTGACGACGCCCGAAGTCTACGGCTCGACCGAGGGCTGGGTGCGCGAGGATGCGCCGTTCAACCCGTCGACGCCCTATGCGGTGTCGCGCGCCGCCGGCGACATGAGCCTGCGCACCTATTTCGCCAACTACCAGTTCCCGGTCGTGTTCACCCGCGCCGCGAATGTCTATGGCCCGGGCCAGCAGCTCTACCGCATCGTGCCGCGCACCATTGTCGCCGCGATGACCGGGCAGAAGCTGCGGCTCGACGGCGGCGGCAAGTCGGTGCGCGTGTTCATCCACATGACCGACGTGTCGGATGCGACCGTGAAGATCGGCCGCAGCGGCAAGCTCGGTGAGACCTATCATATCTCCGGCTATGAGCTGGTCTCGATCCGCACGCTGGTCGAGATGATCCTCGCCCGCCTTGGCAAGAACTTCGAGGACTGCGTCGAGATCGGTCCCGAGCGGCCCGGCAAGGACACCGCTTATACGCTCGACAGCTTCAAGCTGCGCACCGAGCTCGGCTGGCGCGACACCTTCTCGCTGGAACAGGGCATCGACGACGTCATCGACTGGGCGCGACGCTTCGAGGATGTCATGGCCAAGCTGCCGACCAAGTACGAGCATAAACCCTGATTCATTCCTGCGCCTCCCCGGGAGGCGCGACTGGAGAGCACGATGAACGTGGCAGTCCGGAACACCGCGGCCAAGCCCGACGTGGCCGCCCTGAAGGCGCAGGCCGCGAAGCTGCGCGGCAAGATCATCGAGATGTCGCACAAGGCCCAGGCCGCGCATCTCGCCTCGTCGCTGTCCTGCGCCGATGCGATGACCGCCGCCTATTGGCATGTGCTGAACATCGACCCGAAGAACCCGACCGATCCGCTGCGCGATCGCTTCATCCTGTCGAAGGGCCATGCCGCCGCGGCGCTGTTCGCGACCTTGGCGATGAAGGGCTACTTTCCGATCGAGGAGCTCGACACCTATTGCCAGGACGGCGGCCGACTCGCCGAGCATCCGCCGGCGAATCTGCTGCCCGGCGTCGAGGCCGCCACCGGCTCGCTCGGCCACGGCCTGCCGCTCGGCTGCGGCATGGCGCTGGCCGGCCGCATCAAGGGCGAGAATTACCGCGTGTTCGCGCTGCTGTCCGACGGCGAGAACAACGAGGGCTCGGTGTGGGAGGCCGCGATGTTCGCCGCCGCCCAGAAGCTCGAGAACGTCTGCGTCGTCGTCGACTACAACAAGTGGCAGGCGACCGCGCGCTCCAACGAGACCCTGATGCTGGCTCCGCTGCGCGACAAATGGGCCGCCTTCGGCTGGGACGCGCACGAGATCGACGGCCATGACGTCGGCGCGCTGGCGGAAGCCATGCAGAACATCCCGAACGGCTCGGGCAAGCCGGTGGCGCTGATCGCCCACACCGTCAAGGGCAAGGGCGTGTCGTTCATGGAGGACGACAACAATTGGCATTACCGTGCCCCCACCGCTGAGGAGGTCGTCAAGTCGTTCAAGGAGCTCGGCCTGTCATGAGAAACGCGTTCGCGGACGAACTGACCAAGCTCGGCAATGACGACCCGCGTGTCGTGATGCTCTCGGGCGACATCGGCAACCGCCTGTTCGACAAGTTTAAGGACAAGCATCCGAGCCGCTTCTTCAACTGCGGCGTCGCCGAAGCCAACATGATGGGCGTCGCCGCCGGCATGGCCATGAACGGCCTGCGCCCGGTCGCCTATACGATCACCCCGTTCGTGACGACGCGCTGCCTGGAGCAGATCCGCACCGACGTCTGCTATCACGAGGCCCCGGTGACGATCGTCGCCGTCGGCGCCGGCCTGGCCTATTCCGGCCTTGGGCCCACCCACCATGCCTGCGAGGACATCTCGTTCCTGCGCTCGATCCCGAACATGGTCGTGATCTGCCCGGGCGACGCCTTCGAGGTGCGCGGCGCCTTGCGCGCGGCGATGCAGCAGGACCGCCCGGTCTACATCCGCATGGGCAAGAAGGGTGAGCCTGTCGTTCACAAGGGCCCCATCGCGGATTTCAAGATCGGCAAGGCGATCACCATCGAGGAAGGCTCCGACGTGTGCCTGCTCTCGACCGGCAACATGCTGCCGGAAGCCATTGAAGCCGCACACAGATTGAAGGAAAAGGGCATGTCCGCCGAGGTCGTCAGCTTCCACACCGTGAAGCCGCTCGACGAGGACAAGCTCAAGCAGGCCTTCAGCCGCTTCAAGCTGGTTGCGACCATCGAGGAGCATTCGCTGATCGGCGGCTTCGGCGCCGCCGTCTCCGAGTGGCTCGTCGACAGCGAGACGCAGGCAAAGAAATTCCTGCGCTTCGGCACGCCGGATGCCTTCTTCAAGAAATCCGGTGAACAGGAATATGCCCGCGAGGTGCTCGGCCTGACCGGCCACCAGATCGCGGACAAGATCATCCACGCCTTGAGCTGAGACATCACATGAAGACCCAAGCTGCCCTCCTGGTCCAGACCGGCCAGCCGCTCGTGCTCGCCGAGATCGAGACCCCCGCCTTGAAGCCGGGCCAGGTGCTGGTCGAGATCGCCTATTCCGGCGCCTGCGGCACCCAGGTGATGGAGTGGCGCGGCGACAAGGGCGAGGACAAATGGGTGCCGCATTGCCTCGGCCATGAGGGCACCGGCACGGTCATCGAGACCGGCAGCGCCGTCACCAAGGTCAAGGTCGGCGACAAGGTCGTGCTGTCCTGGATCAAGGGCACCGGCATCGAGGCCGGCGGCGCCGTCTATGACTGGGACGGCAAGAAGGTCAACGCCGGCGGCGTCACCACCTTCCAGCGCCATTCGGTCGTCAGCGAGAACCGCCTGACCCTGCTGCCGCCCGACCTGCCGATGGATGTCGCGGTGCTGCTCGGCTGCGCCGCCCCGACCGGCATGGGCGCGGTCTACAATGTGCTGAAGGTGCAGCCGGGCGATGCGGTCGCCGTGTTCGGCACCGGCGGCATCGGCCTCAACGCGCTGATGGCGGCGGCGCTGGCCGGCGCGATGCCGGTAATCGGCATCGACCCCAACCCGACGCGCCGCGCACTCGCCCAGATCTACGGCGCGACGCATGTGATCGACGCTAACGGCGACGTGCTGGCCGAGATCAAGAAGATCGTGCCGCAGGGCGTTGATCTCGCGGTCGAATCCTCCGGCATCCCCGGCGTCATGGACCAGGCCGTCAACGCCACCCGCCAGCAGGGCGGCCGCGCGGTCGTGATCGGCAATGCCAAGCATGGCGCGGCGCTGACCCTGAACCCCGGCGTGTTCAACCAGGGCAAGAGCCTGCTCGGCACCTGGGGCGGCGACAGCGTGCCGGATCGCGATTACGGACGCTACGGGCGGCTCTTGAGCTCCGGCCGCTTCCCGGTGCGGGACCTCTTGTCGAAGCCCTACAGCCTCGCCCAGGCCGACCAGGCGCTGCAGGACCTCGCTGCCGGCAAGGTCGGCCGTCCGCTGATCGACATGTCGCTGGCTTAAGTTCTGGCCATGCGGATCGGGATCGACTTCGACAACACGATCGCCTGCTATGACGGCGTGTTTCATGCGGCCGCGCTCGAACGCGGCCTGATCCCGGCCGACCTCGGCCGCGACAAGAACAGCGTCCGCGACCACCTCAACGGCAGCGGGCGCAAGGACGACTTCACCGAGCTGCAGGGCTACGTCTACGGCGCCCGCATGGACCTGGTGTCGCCCTACCCTGGCTTCGCCGAGTTCGTCACGGCGGCCCGCTCCGCCGGCCATGACCTGTTCATCGTCAGCCATAAGACCAGGCATCCCATTCTCGGGCCGAAGCACGACATGCATGCCGCCGCGCGCGGCTTCCTGACCGACCGCGGCCTGATGGGCGAGGCCTCCGGCCAGATCGCGCCTGACAGGGTGTTCTTCGAGCTGACCAAGGACGAGAAGGTCGCGCGCGCGCATGCGCTTGATTGCGAGGTGTTCGTCGACGATTTGCCGGAGATCCTCGGCATGAGCGGATTCCCGGAGGGCATGCGCAAGGTGCTGTTCGATCCGGAAAACCAGTTCGCGACCAAACCCGTGACTTACGAACGGCGCGCGTCCTGGGCCGAGATCGCGGCGGATCTCCGTGACCGCGGCTGAGGCCAGCGCGGACGCCGCCCTGCTGTCCCTGGCGCAGCGCCTGGCCGCGCAGGCCGGCAAGGCGAGCCCGACGGCGCTGACCCGGCTCGCCGGCGGCCGCAACAACCAGGTCTTCCGCCTCGACACCGCCGACGGCCCGCTGGTCCTCAAGCGCTACTTCACCGACACCCGCGACACCCGCGACCGGCTCGGCGCGGAGTGGAGTTTCATCAGCCACGCCTGGTCGCACGGCGTCCGCGTCGTGCCCGAGCCTCTGGCCTGCGATCGCGCCGAGCAGGCCGGCCTCTACAGCTTCGTCGAGGGACGCAAGCTGACCGCGGTCGAGCTCGCTCCCGCCCATGTCGATGCCGCGATCGATTTCGTGCTCGCGGTGAACGCCCCGCCCCGCCCTGCCTTGGCGCCGGGATCGGAGGCCTGCTTCTCGCTCGCCGAGCATCTCGCCACCGTCGAGCGCCGCGTCGCCCGGCTGGCGACGCTCGACGCCGACGTGCCGCATGTCGCCGAGGCAAGGGCCTTCGTGGCGGAACGGCTGCAGCCAGCCTGGGCCGACGTGAAGGCGACCATTCTGCACGGCGCCGCAGCGGAAGGGCTCGTCCCGGACGCCGCCATCCCCGCCGATCAGGTCTGCCTGTCGCCGTCCGACTTCGGCTTCCACAACGCGCTGATCGACGAGCAGGGCAAGCTCACCTTCCTCGATTTCGAATATGCCGGCTGCGACGATCCGGCCAAGCTGGTCTCCGACTTCTTCTGCCAGCCCGAGGTGCCGGTGCCGCTCGCCGTGCACGAGCATTTCATCGACCGGCTGACCGAGGGCCTCGCGCTCGACGAAGCCAGCGTCGCGCGCTGCCGCCTCCTGATAGATGCCTATCAGGTCAAATGGACCTGCATCATCCTGAATGACTTCCTGCCGCTCGGAGCGAAGCGCCGCGCCTTCGCCGACACCGGCGCCTGGGCGCAGCGCTGCGCCGCGCAGCTCGCCAAGGCCGAGGCGCAGCTCGGCCTGATCGGCGCCACATCTGATTAATCGACACCCACACGCTTGGAGAGCTTCATGGCCTATCGCGAGTTCGTCAGTCTCGTCCACAAATCGACCAAGCGCGACTATCTCGCGCGCGTCACCCAGCGCGACAAGGCCGATGTCGCGGAGATGGCGATCAAGTTCGACTACGACTATTGGGACGGCAGCCGCGAGACCGGCTATGGCGGCTACAAATATGACGGCCGCTGGCGCAAGGTCGCCGACGCCATGATCGAGACCTACGGCATCAAGCCGGGCATGCGCGTGCTCGATGTCGGCTCCGGCAAGGGTTTTATTCTCCACGATTTCCGCGAGGCGATTCCGGACCTCGAGGTCGCGGGCATCGACATCTCCTCCTACGGCGTCGAGCACACGATGGAGAGCGTCAAGCCGTTCTGCCAGGTCGGCACCGCCGCCAAGCTGCCCTACCCCGACAAGCATTTCGATCTCGTCATCTCGATCAACACGCTGCACAACCTCTACAATTACGATCTCGACGCCGCCTTGCGCGAGATGGAGCGCGTCAGCCGCGGCGGCAAATATCTCTGCGTCGAGGGCTACCGCAATGAGCGCGAGAAGGTGAACCTGATGTACTGGCAGCTCACCTGCCGCATCTTCCACACCCCCGAGGAATGGGCCTTCGAATTCAAGCGCTCCGGCTACACCGGCGACCACGAATTCATTTTCTTCGAATGAGCGTGAGGAACCCAGTCGGCGCCATCATGGCGGCGGTGGATGTCGCCTCCGCGATCTCAGGCCGACATTCACCGCACCGTCGCAATAGGATTTCAAGCAACGTGCCATAGATCGCAGGCGGCCTGTTCCGTTCGCTGCGGAGCAGCCGGGCTCGTGCTCATCACTTATCCAGGTTCATCACCAACGGGACGACCGATTGCGATGAGTAACGCCCGCTCCGATCAGCACCACGGGTCAAATTGCCGGATTTGCGGGCACGCTCTGGATTCGGCGCCGCTGTCGCTCGGCCATCTGCCGGTCTGCAACGACTTCAGCAAAGGCGACGCGGTCGGCCGCACGGTCGATCTCGATGTCGTCGAGTGTGAGTTCTGCCAGCTGGTGCAGCTACGCGGGACTCTATCCGTCGAGCTGCTGACGCCGCGAGTGTCCTGGATTCGCTATCGCGAGCCTGAAGGCCATCTCGATGCACTGGCCGCCAGCCTGCTGTCACTGCGGCCCGGCGCGCAGCGCGTGGTCGGCACCGGCCCCTTCGAGCTGCCGCTGCTGTCGCGGCTTGCCGCGCGCGGGCTGGAGACCGAAACATTGCCGCTGGATGCCGATGCCCCAGCCGGTCACTATCCGTATCTCGAAAGCTGGCAGTCCACCCTCAACGACCAACATCTGTCGGCCGCCTCCGCGAGGCATGGAACCTTCGATATCGTCTCCTGCCGCTATATCGCCGAGCACAGTCCGACCCCCGTCGCCGCATTGCAGGCACTCAAACATCTGCTCAGACCTGAAGGTCTTCTGCTCATCGAGGTCCCCGACAGCAGCAAATTCCTGGCGGCTCGCGACTACTGCTTCCTGTGGGAAGAGCACAGCTGCTACTTCGTCGAGGATACGTTGCGCCGTCTGGCCGAGGTGAGCGGTTATCGCGCTCTCACTTTGCTTCGCTATCCCGGCGCCCTGGAGGATGCCCTTGTCGCGGTCCTCACGCCCGCCGATGTGGCCGCCCCGCCGGAGGTGCCGTGCGGGCCCTCCAGCGTGTTCCAGGCCTATCGTGACGGCTTCGCCACCACACGCGAGCAACTGCGCAGCAGGTTGGCTACTGCAGCTGGTCCCGACCGCGATCGGATCGCGCTGTTCGGCATCGGCCATCACGCCATCATGTTCGTCAACGCCTTCGGCTTGTCCGATCTGATCGCGGCGGCCGTGGACGACGACGCCGACAAAGCGGGCTTTTTCCCGCCCGGATTTCATACGCCTGTGATAGGCTCCCAACGCCTGCTGGATGACGAGCGGATCAGGCTGTGCCTGTTCGCAGTCGCGCCGCACATCGAGGGCAAGGTGCGCGAGAAGCTCGCCCCGCTCGCCGCCAGGGGCGTGGAGTTTCGGTCAGTCTACGCCGCGCTCGACAATTCGATCACGAGGAATGACGCATGACGCTCGTCCAGAAATCCCCCGAGGTGTTCCTGGCGGAGGGCCCCATTTCGTCGGTTGGCGCGGTCGAGATCGACACGCTCAAGGCCGCCGTGAAGGCCAGCCCGAAGCGGCGCGCCCGCATTAACGCGCATCCGGACGGCGAGGATCAGCTGCACGAGATGATCATCGCGATCGATTCGCACTCCTACATCCGGCCGCACAAGCATCCCGGCAAGAGCGAGGCGTTCCATATCATCGAGGGCGAGGTCGATATCGTCGTGTTCAACGATGACGGCCAGATCGAGCGCGTCGTCGAGCTCGGGCCGCCGGGCGGCACCAGGCCGTTCTATTACCGCATGTCCAACGCATTTTTCCACACGCTGATCATCCGCAGCGAACTTCTGGTCGTACACGAGATCACCAATGGACCGTTCCGCCCCGGCGCCAGCGTGTTCGCCGATTTCGCCCCCGAGGACAGCGACACCGCTGCCGCCGCGGCCTATCAGGCCGACCTCGTCCGGCGCGTCGCAGCGCTGCAGGATGCCGCGGCATGACCGATCATGCCGTGGTGGTCGGCGGCACCCGCGGCCTGGGCCGCGTGGTCGTCGAGCGCTTCCTTGCCCGCGGCTGCGCCGTCAGCGTGGTGTCGCGGCAGCGTCCGGCCGATTTTCCCGATAAGCCCGATCTGAAGCATTTTTCCGCCGATCTCGAGCGCAGCGACAGCTTTGCCGGGCTCTGGCGCGAGGTCGCCGAGGCTCAGGGGCCGATCCGTTACCTCGTGCTGAGCCAGCGCTTCCGCGGCCAGGGCGATCCCTGGGCCGGCGAGATCCAGGTCGGCCTCACCGCCTCCCGCGACCTGATCGAAGGCTTTTCCGGGCATTTTGCCGAAGATGGCGACCGCGCCATCGGCGTGGTTAGCTCGGTCTATGCCGAATTCGTCGGCTCCTCGCAGCCGGTCGGCTACCACGTCGTCAAGGGCGGCCTCAACGCGATGGTCCGGCATTATGCTGCGACGCTCGGCCGCCGCGGCATCCGCGTCAACGCCATCATGCCGCTGACCTATCTGAAGCGCGAATCCCGCGTCTTCTATGAGCAGAACGAAAAGCTGATGGAGACCTACCGCAAGCTGGTCCCGCTCGGCCGGCTCGGCACCGCCGAGGAATGCGCCGACGCGCTCGATTTCCTGTGCAGCCCGCGCGCCTCGTTCATCAATGGGCAGAGCCTGTTCCTCGATGGCGGCGTGTCCACAGTCTGGCAAGAAGAGGTCGCCAAGAGCTTCGCGGGGCTGTAAAACGCGCCGCAACTCCGCTTCGGCCGACCAGTCCCCACCCGGGGGATCGCCAACCTAGGACCGCGAAACCATGCAGCACGTCAAGCACAAGACCGATTGCCGCCTATGCGGCTCGACCTCGCTGGATCACGTGCTGCCGATCCGGCCGTCCGCGATCGGCGATGCGTTCGTGACCGCAGATCGCCTGAGCGAAAAGCAGGACCTCTATCCGCTCGACTGCTATCTCTGCCTGTCCTGCGGCCACCTGCAGAATCTCGATGTCGTCGACCCCGACGTGCTGTTTCGCGACTACACCTACCGCACCTCGGTCTCGCTCGGCCTCGTCGAGCATTTCAAGCGCTATGCGCAATCGGTGGTGTCGACGCTGGCGATTCCGAAGGGAAGCCTCGTCGCCGAGATGGGCAGCAATGACGGCTCGCTGCTGAAGGCGTTCAAGGCCGAGGGCATGCGGGTGCAGGGCATCGACCCCGCGCGCGACATCGCCGCAACCGCCACCAGCGAAGGCATTCCGACGATCCCCGACTTCTTCACCAGCGCGCTTGCGGAGCGCATCAGGGCGGAGCAAGGCGAGGCCAAGCTGTTCTGCGCCAACAACGTGTTCGCCCACATCGACAACATGTCCGATGTCGTCAAGGGCATCCGGCTGCTGCTTGCCGACGACGGCGCCTTCGTGTTCGAGGTCTCCTACATCGTCGACATGATCGACAACATGGTGTTCGACACGATCTATCACGAGCACGTCTCGCATCACGCGTTGATCCCGCTCGAGACCTTCATGAACCGGCACGACATGACGCTGTTCCATGTCGAGCGCACCGGCACCAAGGGCGGCTCGATCCGCGCCTTCGCGCAGCCGAAATCCACCGGCCAGCGGCCGCGCTCGGCGGAGCTATCGAAGCTGATCGCCGAGGAGGAGCGCCGCGGCGTGACCAAGCCGCAGATCTACCGCGACTGGTTCGTCGCCATCGAGGATTGCAAGCGCCGCGTGCTCGCTCACCTCGACGAGGCCATCGCGGCCGGCCAGTTGGTCGCCGCCTATGGCGCCTCGACCACCACGACCACCCTGCTCTACCATTTCGAGCTGGAGAGCCGGATCAAGTTCATCGTCGACGACAACCAGCTCAAGCATGGCCGCTTCAGCCCGGGCGCCCACATCCCGGTGCTGCCCTCCAGCGAACTCGCCACCCGCAAGCCGGACGTGGTGGTGATCCTCGCCTGGATCTATGCCGATCCGATCCTGAAGCGGAATCAGGCGTATCTCGATGCCGGCGGCCGCTTCCTGGTGCCGCTGCCGGAGCCCCGGATCGTCGATGCCTCGGGGTCCAGGACGATCTGACGCCCTTCCCCTGCCGCCTCTGCTGGCCGCCGGGGGCGGCCTGGCGCTGACCGGTTGACAGCCCCCGCGTAACATGGTGCAGCAAGCGCGGCGATCCGCCGCCGGCGCGCCGCATGCCAGACGCTTTCGTCTGGCAGGACAGACACTTACGGCATTCGCGAGGGATAGGAATGACCACCGTGACCGATGGACAGGTCGAGCGGCTCGTGATTGCGGATCAGCGTCGCTTTTCCTGGGCGCGCTGCCGCGAGGACATCGCGCCGTTCATCACCCGTCACGTCACCTGGCGCGCGCTCGCAGCCGGCGATATCCGCTCGAAATACCGCCGCACCATGCTGGGCCCGTGGTGGATCACGGCCACGAACGCCATCACGGCGCTGATCATGGGCAGCGTGGCCGGCCGCTTCCTCGGCGCCGACATGAAGACCTACCTGCCCCATTTCATGGTCAGCATGACCATCTGGGGCTTCATCTCGTCGTCGCTCAGCGAATCCTGCTACACGATGATCAATGCAGGCGGCATGATCAAAGCCGTGGACATGCCGATCCTGATCCATGTGATGCGCATGGTTCAGCGCAATCTGATCATCTTCCTGCACAACATCGCGGTCATTCCGTTCATCTGGCTGGTCTACCCCTGGTCGGTCGGCTTCGGAATGGTGCTGGCCATCGTCGGCCTGATGATCGTCTACGTCTTCGTCGTCAGCGCCTCGGTGATCGTCTCGATGATCTGCGTGCGCTATCGCGATGTGCCGCCGGTGATGGCGGCCGTGCTGCAACTGCTGTTCTTCATCTCGCCCATCATCTGGGAACCATCACGGATCCGTGGCGGTGAGTTCGTCGTGGCACTCAATCCGGTCGCCTACCTGCTGGCGGTCACGCGCGGCCCGCTGATGGGCGACATCCCCGGCCTTGCGACCTGGGCCGGTGCCATCGGATCGGCCGCAGTGTTGACCGCCGCGATGATGTATATCTACACGCGCTATCGGTCGCGCGTCGTGTATTGGGCCTGACCTCATGGCCTTCAGGGACTGCGGACCACCCTCATCATGACTCTCATTGAAGCCAAGCAAATCGGCATCGAGTTTCCGGTGGCGCCGCCGAACGCGCGCTCGTTCCGGCATCTGGCCATCAAGGCGGCCTCGCGTGTCGGTGGCCGCGTGTCCAAGAGCGAGGGCTCGTTCCAGTTCGTCCAGGCGCTCGACGACATCAGCTTCACCTTGAAGCAGGGTGACCGGCTCGGCCTCGTCGGCCACAACGGCGCCGGCAAGACGACGCTGATCCGCGTGCTCGCCGGCATCTACGAGCCGACGCGCGGCTCGTTGCGCGTGGTCGGCCGCAACGTGCCGATGTTCGACATCGGGCTCGGCATGGACGAGGAAGCCTCGGGCTACGAGAACATCCGCACCCGCGGACTCATCCTGGGGCTCTCGCCCGAGGAGATCGAGCAGCGCGTGCCGGAGATTGCCGAATTCGCCGAGCTCGGGGATTATCTGGAGCTGCCGATCCGGACCTATTCCTCCGGCATGCTGCTGCGCCTGGTGTTCTCGATCGCGGCCTCGATCCACGGCGACATCATCCTGATGGACGAGTGGATCGCGGTCGGCGATTCCCACTTCCGCAAGAAGACCCACGACCGGCTGCAGCAGATCACCGGGCGTTCCGGCATCGTCGTGCTGGCGTCGCACGACCTCGGCCTGCTGCAGGACACCTGCAATCTCGGGCTTTATCTCGAGGGCGGCCGCGTGCGCGCTTTCGGCGCTCTGGGAGACGTGCTGAAAGAGCTGCCGTCGGCTTGAGCGGCCGGAGGCAGACGATGCAGCAGGATTTTGCTGAGCCATGACCCCGACGAGCAGTCCAGCCGCCGCACCGACCGTCACCCTGGTCGTCCCCAACTTCAATCACGCGCATTACCTGCCGGAGTCGCTCGGCAGCATCGCGGCGCAGACCCGCGCGCCCGACCGCGTCATCATCATCGACGACTGCTCGACCGATGACAGTATTTCAGTCATCGAGCGCTTCCTCGCGGACAAACCGAGCTGGCGGTTGATCCGTCACGAGACCAACCAGGGCGTCGTGCGTGGCCAGAACGAGGCGCTGGCCGGCACAGACACCGACTGGATCGGCTTTCTCGGTGCCGACGATGCGCTGCATCCGACCTATCTCGAAAAGGCGATGGCACAGGCGGCGAACCACCCGGAAGCCGGCCTCATCGTCGCCTGCTGCGAGATCATCGGCCCGCAGGGGCCGTCCGCGAAACGAATGCTGCGGCCGGTGATGCTACCGGCTCCGGCATCGGCGATGCTGGCGCCGGCCGACATTCGCCAGGCGCTGCGCTTTGGCGACAACTACTTTTCCGGCACCACCTCGCTCTACCGCCGCACGGCCCTGCAGGCGCTCGGCGGCTTCGACGTCAAGCTCGGCTCGTTCTCGGACGCATTTCTCGCGCGCCGGCTGGCCCTGACCTATGGCTGCTCCTTCATCGCGGAGGCGCTGGGCTACTGGCGCATTCACGGCCAGAACTACTCGACCGCCACGGCGACCGACCCCGCATCGCTCAACGCCAAGCTCGCGGAGATCGGCGCGCTGATCGCGCACAGCAAGCTGTTTCCTGACGGCTACGACAACGTCTTCGCCCGCCGCAATCGCTTCGGGGCGGCGCGGATGGTGCTGGGCGGCGACACCGCGCCCTCCGCCAAGGCTGCGCGCATCTCCGCATTGCTCGACGGCAACGAGCTCGACACGCAGTTGCTGCGGCTGCTGTTGAGCTTCGGCGCCAGCGGCCGCCTTGCGGCGCTGGCATGGATCACCTTGCGGACCCGGCCGATGTCGCTGACGCGCCTGCTCGCCCAGACCACAACCCGACGCGCGATCCTGTCCGCCACTTCTGGCTATCGCGCGCCATGACGGTTCGCGCCCCCTTCGGCTCTCTCCGGCACCGCCTCGGCAAGCAGCAGCGAGCCGCCGCGCCGACCCGGGCCACTCCCACGGCACAATCATCGCCGCTGCCGCAGAGCGGCTGGTCGCCACGAAGGTGGCTGACGGCATCGGCGTTTCGCCTGTATGCGTTCCTGAGCGCGCGGCGCCGGCAATTGCTGCCGCTGACCACCCGCGCCGCGAATATCCTCGACAGCAGGCTCATCGTTGCGCCAGCCGGCGCCCGACTGCTGCGGTGGATGGACAATCAGCTCGAACGCGGCACGTTCATCAGCACGCTGCTGGCACGGCTGACGTCGACGACGCTGGCCGCGGCGGCGCAGGTCCATCTCGCCGCGAGCCGCAAGCCGAGCGCGCTGCGCGCGGTGCGGATCTTGAACCTGATCTTCCGCGATAACGTCCGCGCGGGGACCGGTGTCGGTGCGCAGGCCTATTTCACCACTTTGGCGCTGTGCAGCGCCTATGACCGGATCGTCCGCGAGGTGCCGCGGCCGGAGGCGATCGACAGCTTCGCGATCAATTTCGCAGTCGGTGTCGCCCACATGTATCGCGGCAACCTCCCGGTCGCCGCGCATTTCCTGACGGCCGCCGCAGCCTCGGGCGACGGCAATGCGTTGCGCAAGCTCGGCGCCGTCCATGCTTTGGCTGGCGACCACGTCCGTGCGGCTGCATGCTTCAAGGCTTCCGTCGAACGCGATCCGCGCTCGGTCATGGTGCATCAGAACTACGCCGGCGGCTACGATCCCTCCACCTATACGCCAAGCGTCTGGGAGCTGGAGAATGCCGGCGAACTCCTGATCTACGACAATCTGATCCAGCTCGGCGAGAACTTCTATCACCAGGGCCGCTACGACGACACGTTCCGCAGCTATCAGGCGGCCCTCAATCATCAGGACGCGCTGGCGCGCAAATGGTCGATTCCCGATGCGCTGATCCAACGCATCGCTGCTGCAAGCCGGATCTTCGATCCCACGCTCCCGGTCCGGCTGCTCGGCTATGAATGGGTGACACTGATCGGCCATATCGGCTTCATCGATTGCCACCTGCGCATGGCCGCGCTCGGCATGCTGCCACGCGCCAACTACGTGCTGCTCGCGCCGCCAAGCAAGGTCGTCAACCAGCCCTTCCTCAGGCTGTTCGATCAGCACGTCACGATCATCGAGGACCCTGCTCTCGTGGACGACCTGCTGCCGTATCAGCGGCTGGTCGGCGACCAGTTCATCGCCGTGCGCGGCACGGACGGTCTGGCTGAGCCATGGGCGCACGCAGCGTCGCAGGCGCAGGTCGCCTGGGCCGAGCAGCAGCGCGGGCCGATCGTGAATGTCCCGGCAGAGCTCATGCAACAAGGCGCGGCCAGGCTGCGCGCTGCTGGCGTGACCGCCGACTGGTTCGTCGCGATCCACATCCGCGAGGGCGGCTATCACGGCGACGGGCCCGGCACGACGCGCCAGCATCGCTCTGCCAATGTCGGCGACTACATGGCCGCGATCGCCGCCATCACGGCGCGCGGCGGGGCCGTGGTCCGGCTCGGCGATCGCAGCATGACGCCCATCGCCGGCATGCCGGGCGTATTCGACTATGCGCATAGCGACATCAAGTCGGCGGAGATGGACCTGTTTCTGTGTGCCGCCGCACGCCTGTTCGTTGGAACCACCTCGGGCTTGACGACTGCTGTGCAGGCACTGGGAACACCGATGCTGCTCGTGAACTGCATCTCCAACGACTGTCAGTTCTGGCACGAGCGCACCGATTTCACGGTGCGCCCGGTCTATGACCGGCGGAACAGGCGGTTTCTGTCGCTGAAGGAAACGTATCGCCAGCCGTTGCAGGCCCTGCTGATCGACGCCGCCGTGCTGGCGCGCGACGGCCTGGAAATTCATCCGAACAGCGCCGAAGACATCACCGAGGCCGTCCGCTACAAGCTCGACTGCCTCGACGGCGCAACCCAGCCGCTTCGCGCAGGGGGCGCCCTGCTCGATCGCTATCGCCGGGCTCTCGCCGACAATCCCTATAATTTTGGCGCAGCACTTCCGGCGCCCGCGTTCCTGAACCGGCTGCCGGAGCTTCTGGATTGAACCCGGCCCGAACGCTCGTTCGGCCCGCGGTGCGGCGCCGGATCTCAGCGGTGTTCCTGTTCCGCGATGCCCCTTTAACTTCCAGGCAACACGATCGGCCTGATAGATAGAGGAGACATGGCTGCGAATCAGCTCCCTGGAGTTGCGCCATGGCGGCTTGCGGGATCAGCTGGGATTGAGGCCATGACTCTGTTGCAGTCTTATCCGGTCGAAGAGGATGTCGGACCTCCGCCGAGCAATCCCGTCGAACTTCCGGAAGAGGCGGTCGAAGCGCAACTCGCTCAGGGCGATTTCGGCGGCATCGGGGCCGCGACGACGATCAGCAGTGGCGGGCTGACGATCAACCTGCTGTTCGATACCGCAGCCATGAATGCCCCCGCGAGCTTCCGCGCCGGCATTCAGCAGGCGGCCACGATCCTCAGTTCGGCGATCTCCGATCACATCACGGTCAACATCAAGATCGACTACAGCGGCACTGGCGGCCATGCCGCCGCTGGCCCCGATGGCGGACAATGGATGGCCTATTCCAGCATCCGGTCGAACCTGATCAACAATGCCACCCCGGGTGACACCACCTTCACTGCCCTGCCGACGGGCTCGAGCATCCAGGGGCAGTCCTACGTCGCGGTCTGGAACTCGCAGTTGAAGCTGTGGGGTGGTCTGGGCGCCAACGACACGACCACTGACGACGGCAGCGCGACATTCGCGACCGATATAAATCCGAGCCTGCTCGTCGGCGTGGCGCTGCACGAACTGACCCATGCCTTCGGCCGCGTGCCCTATGGGCCGCAACCCGACATCTTCGACTTCTACCGGTTCTCGAGTCCCGGCACCCGGTTGATGACCGGCGGCGCGACCGCCTCGACGGCCTACTTCTCCCTCGACGGCGGCTACACCAAGCTCGGCGACTACGGCCAGTCCTCGGACCCCAGCGACTTTCTCAACAACGGCGTGCAGGGGGGCAACGATCCGTTCAACGAGTTCTACACCTACAGCACCCTGCAAACGCTGACGACAGCCGACCTGAGGCAGCTGGACGCTCTCGGCTTCCATGTCACCGGCGCAACCCCGACCACGATCGAGTCCGCGGGAGCGACGAGCCTGGTGCAATACGGCACCTCCTATTATCTCTATCCGGTTGGCGGCAGCTCGGGTCCGCAGCTTGCGATGGGCGGCACGCCGGTGATCGCGAGCCAGATGGGCGGGTGGCGCCCAATCGGAGCCGAGCGAGCCGGTAGCGGATATCAGGTGGTCTGGCAGATTCCGGGCACCGATCAATACACGATGTGGAACGCCGACAGTAACGGCAACTACATCTCCGATCCGATCGGCGTCGTCTCTGGAACGAGCGCGACGCTCGAATTGCTCGAAGCTGGGCTCCATCAGGACTTCAACGGCGACGGCGTGATCGGCATCAACGGCACCGTCATCGAGGCGGCGGGCTCGACGTCGCTCGTCCAGCTCGGGGCCAACTATGTCGTCGTACCCTCGGGCGGGTCGGGCGCTCAGCTTGCGATGGGCGGAACCCCTGTCATCGCAAGCCAGATGGGCGGGTGGCGGCCGATCGGAGCTGAGAACAGCGGCGGCGGATACCAAATCGTCTGGCACATTCCAGGCACCGATCAGTATACGATGTGGAATGCCGACGGACACGGCAACTACGTGTCGGATCCGATCGGCGTGGTCTCCGGGACGAGCACGACGCTCGAGCTGCTGGAGAGCAGCCTGCACCAGGACTTCAACGGCGACGGCGTGATCGGCCTCAACGGCACGGTCATCGAGTCCGCCGGCGCGACGACTCTCATGCAGCTGGGCTCCAACTACCTGCTCTCTTCCGGCGGCGCCGCCGGCCCCCAGCTCGCGATGGGCGGGACGCCGGTGATCGCGAGCCAGATGGGCGGATGGCGGCCGATCGGTGCTGAAAGCAACGGCGGCGGATACCAGGTGGTCTGGCACATTCCGGGCACCGACCAGTATACGATGTGGAACGCCGACGGAAACGGCAACTATTTGTCGGATCCGATCGGCGTGGTCTCCGGGACGAGCGCCACGCTCGAGCTCCTGGAAAGCAGCCTGCATCAGGACTTCAACGGTGACGGCGTGATCGGCCTCAACGGCACGGTCATCGAGTCGGCCGGTTCGACAACCCTGATGCAGTTCGGCGCCAACTATCTCGTCTCTCCCGCCGGCAGCAACTCCGGCCCGCAGCTCGCGATGGGCGGGACGCCGGTGATCGCCAGTCAGATGGGCGGATGGCAGCCGATCGGGGCTGAAAGCAACGGCGGCGGATACCAGGTGGTCTGGCACATTCCGGGCACCGACCGGTACACGATGTGGAACGCCGACGGAAACGGCAACTATTTGTCGGATCCGATCGGCGTCGTCTCCGGCACGAGCGCCACGCTCGAGCTGCTCGAGAGCAGCCTGCATCAGGACTTCAACGGCGACGGTGTGATCGGCATCAACGGTACCATCATCGAGTCCGTCGGCGCGACGTCGCTGATGCAGCTTGGGGCCAACTACCTAGTCGTCCCTGTCGGGGGCACCACGGGACCCGTACTCGCGATGGGCGGCAGTCCGGTCATCGCAAGCGAGCTGGGTGGATGGCGCCCGATCGGAGCCGAAAGCGTGTCCGGCGGGTATCAGGTCGCCTGGCGGATTCCGGGAACCGACCAGTACACGATGTGGAACGCGGACAGCAACGGCAACTACATATCAGATCCGATGGGCGTCGTGTCCGGAACGAGCGCGGCGCTGAAATCGCTCGAGACGAGCCTGCATCAGGACCTCAACGGCGACGGCGTCATCGGCGCGTCCGCGGCGCTGCCCGCGTCCACTCAACCTTCGAACGCTCAGTCGAGCACGAGCTCCTTCGGCGACGCGATGCGGGCCATGCCGCATGTCCTCGGCTCTCCAACGGAGGACAGCTTCCGCTTCGCCAATGAGGCGTCGGCCCCGAACGCGGCAGAGCCGCTACTGGCCGGCGGAGCGGCGCCGCAATGGAGTACACTCAATTGGCACGACGCGTTCGTGTTCGCCGAGCATTCCGGCCCTGTGAGCCAGTCCGAGTTCACCTCGGACATGCTCACGTCCAGCCGCGCGGTATTCGCAGACCCCGTCGCGTTGCAGACGGGAATCCAAGCCATTCTCACCGGCCACCCGGTCGTCCTCGATGCGGCCAACCACGCCGTTGCACCGCAACATCTCGGCGTCGCGGACTTTTGGCACACGAGCTTCCACCTTGTCTGACTGGCAGCGGACGAACGCTGGCGAGCGCCGACGAACGTCGCTGGTGAACGACCAGCTCGCCGGCAATGCCCCATGACCTGCCACGGTTGTTTTGGCGCATATAACGTCTCGCGCGCGGCCTGGTCTTGGCCTATACGGCCCTTCGACCGTCCGAACCCGTGAATTTGATGCTCTCGCCCCACCCCGCTTCGCCGCGCCGCCTGCTCTATGTGGCCAATGAGGATTACGCCTTCCTGATGCATCGCCTGCCGATGGCGCGGGCTGCGCGCGATTCCGGCTACGAGGTGCATGTCGCGACCAACGTCAATGCGGGCGCGGCCGCGATCGCCGCCGAGCGGTTCGTGCTGCATCCGATCCCGTTCCAGCGCGGCGGCCTGTCGCCGTCGGCCGCCCTCCCCACGATCCGCGCCATCCGGGCTGTGGAAGCCAGCCTTCGGCCTGATGTCTTGCATCATTCCGGGCTGCAGGCAAGCGTGCTCGGCTCGCTGGCCGCACTGGGCCACACAACGCCGGTCGTCAACGCGCTGACCGGCCTCGGCTACGTCTTCACGTCGGCCAGCTTTCGCTCGCGTCTGCTCAAGCGCGGCCTGCTCTGGCTATTGCCGCGCCTCATGAACCGCGCGCCGAGTTGCGTGCTGGTGCAGAACCCGGATGATCGCGATGCCCTGCAGGCCATGGGCGTTCGCGCCGACAAGATCACGCTGATCCCAGGCTCCGGCGTCGACACCGACCGTTTCCAGCCGCTGCCCGAGCCGGACGGGCCGATCACGTTCGGTTTCGCCGGGCGCCTGCTCACCGACAAGGGCATCTGGGCCCTGGTGGCGGCACATCGCCTGCTGCGCCAGCAGGGCCGCGACGACCAGCTGCTGATCGCTGGCTCTCCCGATCCGGCAAATCCGGCGTCGGTTTCGGCGGAAGACATCGAGGCCTGGCGCAACGAGCCGGGCATCACCCTGCTCGGCCAGATCAAGGACATCAGCGAGCTCTGGCGGCGCTGTCACGTCGCCGTGCTGCCGTCGCATCGCGAAGGGCTTCCCGTGAGCCTGCTGGAGGCCGCGGCCTGCGGCCGGCCCCTGGTCTCGACCGATGCGCCGGGATGTCGCGAGATTGCCATCCACGAGCAGACCGGACTGGCGGTGCCGGTAGAGGACGCAGGCGCGCTGGCCCAGGCGATGGCGCGGCTCGCGGCCTCGGCCGAGTTGCGCGCCCGCTATGGCGCGGCGGCCCGCCAGCTGGTCGAGGACAAGCTCTCGGCTCGGATCATCGGGCGCTCGGTGGTGGCGCTCTACGATCGCCTCATTGCTTCGTCGGGTACGCGGTGATGATCGCCCATCCCACGACCGTCCTGGCCGTCATCGCGCTGCTCGCGGCCGTGATGTGCGCCGTCTCGATCGTGCTGCTGCGCCCGCTGCTGCAGCGTTATGCGCTGGCGCGGCCGAACGCGCGCTCCTCGCACAAGATCCCGACGCCGCAGGGCGCCGGCATTGCCGTGGTCGGCGCGACGCTCGTGGTCGGCGGCGCCTTTGCGTCCGTGCTCGGGTTTGCGCCCCTGACGATGCTGTTCATCGCCGTGCCGATGCTGGGGCTGGTCGGCCTGGTCGACGACATCAGGCCCATCCCGGTGCTGCCGCGCTTCATTCTGCAGGGGCTCGCGGTCGGCCTCGTCGTCTTCAGCGCGCCTGATGATCTCCGCCTGTTTCCGATCCCGCTGGCGGTCGAGCGCACGCTGCTGCTGATAGCAGGCCTGTGGTTCGTCAACCTCGTCAACTTCATGGACGGGCTCGACCTGATGACCGTTGCCGAGGCGGTGCCGATCACCGCGACGCTCGTCCTGTTCGGCCTCTCCGGTGAGCTACCCTGGCCGGCGACCGCCATCGCTGCCGCGCTATGCGGCGCCTTGCTCGGCTTCGCGCCATTCAATCGTCCGGTGGCAAAAGTCTTTCTCGGCGATGTCGGCAGTCTGCCGATCGGGCTGCTACTCGGCTGGGGCCTGCTGCATCTGGCGTGGCAGGGATCCATCGCCGCCGCGCTGCTGCTGCCGCTCTATTATCTGGTCGATGCCACCTTCACCCTGCTGCGGCGGATGGCGCGGCGCGAGCCGTTCTGGGCCGCGCACCGCACGCACTTCTATCAACGAGCCACCGACAACGGCTTCACGGTCACGCGAGTCGTTGGCGAGGTATTCATCCTCAACATCGCGCTTGCGGCGCTCGCCGTCCTCTCCGTGGCGCTGCAGTCGCTGGTCGCCGACGCCATCCTGCTCGTCTTCGGTCTTGGCGCCGTCACCTGGGTGTTGAGCCGGTTCTCGCGGCCACGCCGTTGAAGCCTTAGGCCGCGCTCGAGCCGAATTCCGGCACGGCATCCTTCAGCACCGACTTGATCGTGACGGGATCATTGCGCCCGATCGCCTGATCAAGCGCCGCGATCCACGCCTTCAGCGTCGGCATCGGCGGCTCGTTCGGCGTCGCCGCCATGATCCCGGCCACGCCGATCTCGACCGGCGGCTCCTCGCTCGCGAACAGGATCTCGTTCAGCCGCTCGCCAGGGCGGATGCCGGTGAACTTGATCTCGACGTCGTAGCCCGGCTGCAGTCCCGAAAGGCGGATCATGCGCTCGGCGAGCTCGACGATGCGGACCGGCTGGCCCATATTCAGCACATAGACCGAAACATCCGGCCGCTGCGGCGCCAGCGCATGCGAGGCTGCGGTGATGACGAGATCGCAGGCCTCGCGGATGGTCATGAAGTAGCGCACCATGTCCGGATGCGTCACGGTCACCGGACCGCCCGCCTCGATCTGCGCCTTGAACTTCGGCACGACAGACCCGTTCGACGCGAGCACGTTGCCGAACCGCACCGAGATCAGCCGCATCGGCGGCCGGCCCGCCGGCCGCTCAGCGAGCTGCCGGTCGAGCGCCTGGCAGTACATCTCGGCGAACCGCTTGGTGAGGCCCAGCATCGACACCGGCTCGATCGCCTTGTCGGTGGAGATCATCACCATCGCCTCGGCCCCCGAAGCGACAGCAGCATCAGCCACGTTGATCGAGCCGAAGATGTTGGTCTTGACGCCCTCGCTCCAATCACGCTCCAGGATCGGCACGTGCTTAAGCGCGGCGGCGTGAAACACCAGATCCGGCTTGAACTCGCCGACAAGCGCGAACACACGGTCACGATCCCTGATGTCGGCGATCCGGCCCTCGACGACGACGCTCGCCTCGGGATCAGCCGCCAGCGCCTCGGTGATCGCATAGAGCGCGGGCTCGGAATTTTCGAGAATGAGCAGCCGCGCCGCACCGAACGCGACGACGCGCTGGCAGATCTCGGCGCCGATCGAGCCACCGCCGCCGGTGACGACGACGGCCTTGCCGCGCACCAGCGCTTCCAGCCGGCCGTAATCGATCTTGTGGCTCGGCCGCAGCAGCAGGTCCTCGACCGCGACCGGCGCGAGCCGCGGTGCATCGCCGCTCTCCAGCGACGGCAGCCGGCTGACGATCAGGCGCAGCCGGCGCGCCCGCATCAGGAAGGTTTCCGGATGACAGTCGGGCTCGAACGCGGTCGGCATCATCAGCGCGCGCGCGATCGGCCGCTCGCGTCGGGCGAAATCCGCCGCGACGTCTTCGACGTCGTCGATGCCGCCGAGCACGGGAACGCCGCGGATCAGCTGGCCACGGTCGGCCGTCGACGGCGAGAGGATGCCGATCGGCCAGATCCGCTTGACCGCACCGCTCTCGATGCCGCGCAGCACGACCTCGGCATCGGCGGCGCGGCCGATCAGGAGCGCCGGCGCCGCGTCATCGGATCGCGCGTGCCGCCGCACCCGCGTGTAGCGGAAATAGCGATAGGCGAAGCGCAGCGTGCTGAGCGCGAAGATCTCCAGGAACCAGAACAGGATGATCGTGAGCTTGCCGAAGAAAAACGTGCCGCGCACATTGGGGGCGACGATGATGTAGTCGAGCACCAGGAAAGCGAGCGCCAGCACGGTCGCGACGCGCACGATGTTGAGCGCGTCCGGCAGCGAGGTGAAGCGCCACTTCGTGGTCAGCAGGTTGGAGAAGTAGAAGACGACGAAGCTGAAGGCGATGAAGTAAGGCAGGATCTGCAGCAGCAGCGGCACCCGGTCCCAGAACGTGCTGGCGCCTTCGAACCGGATGTAGAACGCCGCAAACAATGCGACGATGCTGGCCAGCAGGTCATGCGCCGCGATTAGCAGGTTCCGCGAATTGAGTTGCGACAGGCGCGTCATGACGTGACGGCCCCCTGCCCCGCATCGGGCTTCGTCCGAGATCGCAGCACCATGCCGCCGGCGACGCCCACGCCGATCACATACATCCACCCCTCGTGGAAATCGAAGATGTGGGAGTTGAACAGGGAGGTGAAGATGTTCTGCACCACCACGAGCAAGCCGATCCAGGGCACGAGGCCGTCGCCGCGGAACAGCAGCAGATGGACCGCCCACATCGCGTAGAGAATGACCACGCCGACCGTGCCCCACTGCACCGCGACGTTGAGCGTCTGGTTGTGGGGATTGCCGACCACGGTGCCTGCGGCCAGGTCCGTGCGGCCGCTCGCGGCCAGCTCGAACAGATGGCGCGTCGAGCCCGAGCCATGCCCGATCAGCGGCGCATCAGCGAAGAAGTGCAGCGATTTGCGCCAGAACTCCAGCCGCTCGCCGATCGAGGTGACGCCGCGGTCATTCCTATAATCCTGGTATTGCTGCGTGAAGGTCGACAGCTTCTGCTGCAATTGCGGCGACACCGACCATGCGGCCAGGCCGATCACGACAGCCGTGACTGCGATCATCAGATTGGCCCGCCATTTCAGATGTATCAGGCCGAACACTGCGAGCAGGATCGGGATCGTGACCAGCGCCGTGCGCGAGACCACGATGAAGATCATGTTGGCCAGGAACGCGATCATGATCGCGGTGAGAATGCCGGCCGGCACAAAGCGGCGGGCCCGTAAGAGCTGCGCGATCGGATAGGCCAGCGCGACCGCGCAGAGCGAGAACTCCTGGCCCTGGTCGATGTAGTTCTTCACGAAGATGCCGCGGTCGGCGTTCGCCTTCAAAGCCAAGGCCGGATTGAACGCGACTGCCGTCGACATCACGACCATCAGCACGCAGGAGGCGAGAAAGGCGGTGAACACCCACAGGCCCCGCTCTGAGCGCTGGAAGTGGTAGAGCAGCGCCGGCAGCACCAGCAGCTTCGCGGCTGGCCCGACCGCGTAGAGCCGCGCGCCCCAGGCCGCGTCCGACCACAAGGTGCCCACCAAAGCGAGGGCGAACAACGCGATCGGGGCCAGCGAGATCGGCTGCTTCAGGATCTTCAGCAGACGGTCAAGATCGAGAAACGGCAGCATCGTGATCAGCATGACGGCGCCGAGGATCGACACCAGCGAGGTCGACCATGGCAGCGAGGCGGTCAGGAGAATCGCCACGACGTCCACGGTGGTCCGCCAGGCCGCGGGATCGCGCCAGCGGCGCGCCAGCAGCGCCGGGCCGGGATGACCTGCCAGCGCGCTCATCGCTGATCGCTCCGCGCGCGGTCGACCAGCGCGGTCGTGCTGTGTCCCTTCAAGATGTCGATCAGGAGCACCTCGCCGCCGGAGGCCTCGACGACATCGTGGCCGACCACCTGCTCGCGCGTGTAGTCGCCGCCCTTGACCAGCACGCTCGGCCGGACCAGCTCGATCAGGCGCAGCGGCGTGTCCTCGGCGAAGATCGCGACGAGGTCCACGGCCTCCAGCGCCGCCAAAACCTCAGCACGGGCGCGCTCGTCCTGAACGGGGCGGCTGTCGCCTTTGAGGCGCTTCACGGAGGCATCGCTGTTCAGCCCGACCACCAGCCGGTCGCAGGCGGCCCGCGCGGCCGTCAGCACCTTCACATGGCCGGGATGCAGGATGTCGAAGCAGCCATTGGTGAACCCGACACGCAGTCCCTCCGCGCGCCACGCCGCGACGCGGGCCGTGAGCTCGCCATCGTTTTCGATGATCTTCTCCTCAGCCGCCCGATAGGCATGCGGCAGGATCTTTCGGCGCAGCTCGGCCGATGTCACGCTAGCCGTGCCCTGCTTGCTGACGGCCACCGCCGCTGCCGCGCTCGCCATCCGCAAAGCATCTTCCCAGGCTGCGCCTGCCGCAAGCGCTGAGGCCAGCACAGCAACCACAGTGTCGCCGGCGCCTGAAACATCGCGCACCTTTACCGGATAGGCCGGCACGTGCACGGGCTCGCCTTGGCGCGGCACCAGGGTCATGCCGCGCTCGCTCTGCGTCACCAGGATGGCTTCGCAATCGGCGAGGTAGATGGCGTCCTGCGCGGCCGCTGCGATCTCCTGCTCGGTCTCGGCGCGACTGCGGGTGGCTTCCGAAAACTCCTTGCGGTTCGGCGTCAGCACGCTGGCTCCGCGATAGATCGCGAGATTGGCGCTCTTCGGATCGACGATCACGCGCTTGCCGGCCTTGCGCGTGGCGTCGATCACGTTGCGCAGCACGCGCGCGGTCAGCACGCCCTTGGCGTAGTCGGACAGCAGCACGATGTCGGCGCGGGCGATCAGCGGCAGGATGGCCGCGATCAGCGTCTGCTCGATGTCCTCGGATGCCGGGGCGGCACGCTCCCAATCGGCGCGCAGCATGTGCGTCGAGAAATGCTCGGAGACGAAGCGCACCTTGCGCGTCGTCGGCCGCGATGGATCGCGCACCAATACGGGCTCGATGCCGTCGACCCGGGCAAGCTCGCTTTCGAGCTGATCGCCCGCGGCATCCTGCCCGACCAGGCCGACGAAGATGCAGCGCGCGCCGAGCGCGGCGATGTTGCGAGCGACATTGCCGGCCCCGCCGATATTGGTCTCGCTGCGCTGGACCGCGATGACGGGCGCCGGCGCCTCCGGGGAAATCCGCGACACGTCGCCATAGACGAACTCGTCGAGCATGAGGTCGCCGACGCACAGCACCGTCTGGCGGGCGATCGCTTGCGAGAGATCGTCAAAGTCGAACATCAGCGGCAGTCTCGGTGCAGGGATCGGGACGACATCGTCTAGCGGAAGCGGTCGGCGGAATCGAGATAGTCTCGGACATAGAGGGCGACCGCATCCTCCAGCGGCGTGAAGCCGCCGTTGTAGCCGGCGGCCAGCAGGCGGTCGACGTTGCTCTGGGTGAAGTACTGGTAGCTGCCGCGAATCGCTTCGGGCATGTCGACGTACGCGATCCGCGGCGTGGCTCCGAGCGTGGCATAGACCGCCAGCATCATGTCCTTGAAGCTGCGTGCCTGCCCCGTGCCGACGTTGAACAAGCCGGACACCGACGGCGTGGCCAACAGCCACAGCATGACGCGCACGACGTCGTCGACATAGATGAAGTCGCGGCGCTGGTCGCCATCGGCGATGCCCTCGCGATGCGACTTGAACAGTTGTAACGTCTGCCCGGCCTTGATGTCGTCGAAGCGGCGGGTCAGCACGCTCATCATCGAGCCCTTGTGGTACTCGTTGGGGCCGAACACGTTGAAGAACTTCAAGCCGGCATATTGCGGCGGCAGCCGCTCGCCGCGTTCCGCACGCGCCGCGATCGCCGTGTCGAACAGATGCTTGCTCCAGCCATAGAGGTTCATCGGCCGCAGCGTCTTCAGCGCGGTGAGCGAGGGATCATCGACGAAGCCCTGCGCGCCGTCGCCATAGGTGGCCGCCGAGGACGCGTAGATGAACGGCGTGGTATTCGCCGTGCACCAGTCGAGCAGGCGCAGGGAACTGCGGAAGTTGCGCTCCATCACGAGATCGCCGTCGACCACCGTGGTTGCGGAGATCGCGCCCATGTGCAGCACGGCGTCGAGCCTGCGGCCCTTCAGCCAGGCGTCCAGATCGGACGGCGGCACGACATCGGCCAGCTGCCGCTTGGCCAGATTGCGCCACTTGCCCTCGCTGCCGAGCGTGTCGCAGACGACGACATCGGTGCGACCGGCGTCGTTCAGCGCCGCCACCAGATTCGATCCGATAAACCCGGCGCCGCCGGTCACCAGCAACATTCCGTAACCCGTCCTGATCCCGAAAACCCGGCCCTCGCGTAGCGCATGCGAGGGCAAAGTGTAAGCGCTTTGGTGAGGGCCCGGTCCGGCCCACTTTACCTGCGGCGGCTGAGCGGCTACCAGCGCGGCGGAGCCAGGCAGTCAAAGAATGAACTTGAATTCGTCTGATATCGCGGTGGACGCTGACGACACCAGCCCGATCCTGATCATCCCCTATATGTGGATCGGCGACTTCGTCCGCGGCCACACCGTGGTGCGGGTGCTCAAGGAGCGCTGGCCGAATCGCCCGGTGGACCTGCTGGTGACCTCGCTCTGCGCGCCGCTGGTCGATTACATGCCGGGCGTGCGCTCCGGCATCGTCTGGGATCTGCCGCGCAGCCGGCTCGCGCTGGCCAAGCAGTGGCAGCTCGCCAGCCTGTTGCGCGAGCGCCACTATCGCACCGCCCTGGTGATGCCGCGGACCTGGAAATCGGCGCTGGCGCCGGCGTTGGCGGCCATTCCCGAGCGCGTCGGCTTCGTCGGCGAGTTCAGGTTCGGGCTGCTCAATCGCTGGCGCTGGGGCGAGAAGGCGCTGCCGCGCTTCATCGACAAGAATGCCGCCCTCGCTCGGCCCGACGGCGCGCCGTTGCCCCCTGAATGGCCGGTGCCGCAGCTTCGTGTGCCGGCCGAGGACGTCGCGCGTTGGCGCGAGGCCAATGGCCTCGGCAGCCGCGCGACGGTCGCCCTGGCGCCGGGATCGGTCGGCGCCGCCAAGCGCTGGCCGTTCTACGGCGAGGCGGCCAAGCTGCTGCTCGACGCCGGCCTCGACGTCTGGGTGGTCGGCGGCCCCGGCGAGAAGGCGCTCGCTGCCGAGATCGTTGCCGCCGGCGGTCCCGCGATCCGTGACCTCACCGGAACCGATCTGCGCAACGGTATCCTGGCCATGGCCGCCGCGGGCGTGGCCATCTCCAATGATTCGGGGCTGATGCACATCGCCGCCGCGCTGGGCACGCCGACCATGGGCATCTTCGGCCCCACCAGCCCCTACCATTGGGCGCCGCTGAACGGTTTGGCCGCGACGGTGCAGACGAAGACTCAAGTGCCCTGCCAGCCCTGCCATCGCCCGGTCTGCCGCATGAACGACCACCGCTGCATGCGCGACATCCCGGCGAGCGACGTCGCCGCGATCGCGCAGCGCGTGCTGGCTGATGCGGCCATTCCGGTCGCGCCCTAGCTTGCGCTGGAGCAGCGCGCCCCATACACCGGCCTCATCGCCACGCGAGCCGTCATCGTGACCCACGCACCGGACAGCCTGATCGCCAGCCACCTCGCCCGCTCCCACGCGGCGATGGAGCGTGCCGCGGGCGATGCGGCGATGCTCGCCAGCGCGGAGCGGATTGCGGCTGAGATCATCGCGGCGCTGCGCTCTGGCCACAAGCTGCTGATCGTCGGCAATGGCGGCAGCGCGGCGGATGCTCAGCACATCGCGGCCGAGATCGTCGGCCGCTACAAGCAGGAGCGGCCGGCCTGGGCGGCAATCGCGCTGACCACCGACACGTCGGCGCTGACCGCGATCGGCAACGATTACGGCTTCGACCATGTCTTCGCCCGCCAGGTCGAGGGCCTCGGCGCACGCGGCGACGTGCTGCTGGCGATCTCCACCTCGGGTCGCTCGCCGAGCATCCTCAATGCGCTGCGCAAAGCGCGGCAGCGCGGGCTGGTCACGATCGGCTTCACCGGCGCCAAGGGGCTCGCGATGGGCGAGCTCTGCGACGAGCTGCTGGTCGCGCCGAGCGACGACACGCCGCTGATCCAGCAGATTCATCTCGCCACCGCCCATGGCATCTGCGAGACGATCGAGGCGGCCTTGATGCGAGACGAGACCTAGATGACCACTGCGCCCCTGAAACCCGCGGCGTTTCTCGACCGCGACGGCGTCATCAATCATGACGACAACTACATCGGCTCGCCCGAGCGTATCCGGTGGATGCCGAATGTGGCGCCGGCGATCCGGCGGTTGAACGAGGCCGGGTATCACGTCTTCCTGTTCACCAACCAGTCCGGCGTGGCGCGCGGGCTGTTCAGCGAGGACGACGTGCTCAGCCTGCATCAGTGGATGCGGGCCGAGCTGGCGGCGCAGGGCGCCGTGATCGACGACATCCGATACTGCCCGTACCATACCGAAGGCTCCGTGGAGCGATATCTGCGCGAGCATCCCTGGCGCAAACCACAGCCGGGGATGATCCTCGACCTGATGCAGCATTGGCCCGTCCGGCGCGAGGGCAGCTTCGTAATCGGCGACCGCGCCTCCGACATCGCAGCCGCCGAAGCCGCCGGCCTGCCCGGCTTTCTGTTCGCCGGCGGCGACCTCGATGCGTTCGTCACCGAGGTCATCGCTCAGACAAGCCCGCGATAGACCGCCGCGATCTTCTCGGCCTCCGCCTCGAGGCTGAACTTCTCCACCACGCGCGTCCGTGCCTTTTCGCCCATGACGCTAGCAGTTTCTGGATTCTGCATCAGTGGCTCGAGCGCTGCCACCAGCGCATCGACATCGCCCGGTGGCACCAGCTTTCCCGTGACGCCCTCCTCCACCACGATCTCCGCAGCTCCCGCCCGCGCTGCGACCAGCGCGGCGCCGGCGGCCATGGCCTCGATCAGGGTCAAGCCAAAGCCTTCGTTGCGCGAGGTGAAGGCGTAGATCGTCAGGCGCTGATACCAGCGCTGGACATCGGCGATGTCGAGCTCGCCGGTGACGACGATGCGCTGCTCGAGGCCGGCCGCCGCGATCTGCTTCTTCAACTCGGCTGCGAACGGCATCTGCTCGGGCGTGACGGCGCCGACCAGCACGGCGGAAAAATCGGGATGGCGCGGCAACAGCCGGCACATCGCGGCGACGAACACGTCGCTGCCCTTTTGCGCGCGGACACGGCCGAAGCAGCCGATGGCGTATTTGCCCGGCAGCCCGCTTTCGGCGAAGGCTAAGGCGCGATCGGCCGGCGGCTTGTACACCTCGGTGTCGACGCCGTGCGTGATCACCACCGCCGCGCGCTTCAGATAGGACGCCGAGATGTCGCTGGTCGCGATGATCGCGTCCATGCGGCGGATCAGCCAGCGCGTGATCCAGCTGTGATGGCGCTGCGCGGCCGAGGTGAACACCAGCTTGAACGGCCAGCCGAGCGCACGCATGAGCACGCCGACGATCATCTCGTCATTGCGGCGCGCGTGCCAGATCAGCGGCCGCCGCCGGCGCCAGACGCCGAGCAGATCGCGCGCGCGCATCCGCGCGATCCCCTCCGGCGCGTAGCTGCCGAGCCACGCCGCGTGCACCAGCCGCGCCAGCTTCGGCGCCACCATGCGATTGGTCGCCGTCACGCCGGAATAGCGGCGGTGCAGGTTCGGCACGATCACGTCGAGATCGGCTGCGGAAAACGGCTCGGCTTGCACCATCAACTCCAATTGCAACGGTTCCCTATACGCAACATTAAGCACGCCCGCCAGTTCGCGATTCCCGCAACCGGTCCTTCATTTCGCGGGCGTTAGTGTGCCGCAAAACAAACAGGGACCGCGTCAAACAATGACCGTGCTTGTCACTGGCGGCGCCGGCTATGTCGGCAGCCACATGGTGCTCGCTCTGGCCGAGGCCGGCGAGAGCGTCGTGGTGATCGACAACCTCTCGACCGGCTTTTCCGGCTTCGTGCCCGACAGCGTGCCGCTGTTCATCGGCGATGCCGGCGACGAGAACCTCGTCGACGGCGTCATCAGCCAGCACGGCGTCGACAGCATCATCCATTTCGCCGGCTCGATCGTGGTGCCGGAATCGGTGCGCGATCCCTTGCTGTACTACCGCAACAACACCATGACCACGCGCAGCCTGCTGAATGCGGCGGTCAAGCGCGGCGTCAGCCGCTTCATCTTCTCCTCCACCGCCGCCGTCTACGGCGCGCCGGAGCAGATCCCGGTGCCCGAGACCGCGCCGACCCGGCCGACCTCGCCCTATGGCAGCTCGAAGCTGATGACCGAGATCATGCTGCACGACGTCGCCGCGGCGCATGATCTCAACTACGCCGTGCTGCGCTATTTCAACGTCGCCGGCGCCGATCCTTTTGGCCGCATCGGCTCCGCCACCGTCGGCGCCACGCATCTGATGAAGATCGCGATGGAGGTCGCCACCGGCCAGCGCGCCAAGATCGACGTCTATGGCACCGATTATCCGACCCCGGACGGCACCTGCGTGCGCGATTTCATCCATGTCAGCGACCTCGCCCAGGTGCACCGCGCCGCGCTCGCTTATCTGCGCGGCGGCGGCAGTTCCGTCACGCTGAACTGCGGTTATGGCCGCGGCTATTCCGTGCTCGAGACCATCGAGGCCGTCCGCCGCGTCTCCGGCCGCGCCATCCCGGTGCAATACGGACCGCGCCGCCCCGGCGACATGATGGCCATGGTCGCCGATACCAGCCGTCTCAGGGCGCTGCTCGACTGGACGCCCGCCTATGACGATCTGGAAACAATCGCCGCCCACGCGCTGGCCTGGGAGCAGAAACTGTTCCTGGAACGCCACAGCGAGCACGAGCAGCGGGCCTCGGCCTAGAATCAAGGACTTAAGCGGGATGCGGGGGGCTTGAAAAAGCCGCCCCGAGCGGGCAAGCACTCTTGTCCGCCCGGCGATTTGTCGAGGGCGGCCAGGGACCAGAATGGCCGAATTTCCGAAGAAGATCACCGACGATCCCTATGGCGCCGCGATCCTGATCCGCCGCCTCGTGATGGAACAGGGCCTCGTCTACTGGCGCCGCTATCTCACCGCGTTTGCGCTGATGGCGGTCGCCGCCGGAGCCAGCGCCGCGGCGACCTACGTGCTCGGCCAGGTCATCAACAAGGCCTATGTCGAGAAGAGCATTCCCGGCATCGTCGTGCTCTCCGGCGTCACCGTGCTGCTGTTGTTCGTCAAGGGCGTGACGACCTACAGCTACGCCGTCATCCTGTCCAAGATCTCCAACGCCATTCTCGCCAACAATCAGCGGCAGCTGTTCGCCAAGCTGATGAGCGAAAGCGTCGGCTTCTTCTCCGAGCGCCATTCCTCCGAGTTCCTGGCCCGCCTCACCGCGGGCGCCAAGTCGATCACCGACATCCTGAGCATGCTGATCAACGCCGTCGGGCGCGATCTCGTCACGCTGATCAGCATGATCGCCGTGATGGTGCTGCAGGATCCCTGGATGTCGCTGCTCGGCCTCGTCGTGGTGCCGCCGGCGATGCTGGTGCTGCGCAAGCTCGTGAAGCGCATCAAGGGCCTCGCCTACAGCCAGTTCACCGGCAATGCCGACATCCTGGAGACCATGCAGGAATCGCTGCAGGGCATCCGCACCGTCAAGGCGTTCACGCTCGAGGACACGATGCGCGCGCGCATCGATGCGAACATCGCCGCGGTCGAGCAGAACGCCAACAAGATGGCGCGCGTCTCGAACCGCTCCAACCCGCTGATGGAGATGCTCGGCGGCTTCGCCGTCGCCGGCTGCCTGATGTATGCCGGCTATTCCGTGGTCGCGCTCGACGCCACGCCGGGCCAGTTCTTCTCGTTCATGATCGCCTTCCTGATGGCGACCGAGCCGGCCAAGCGGCTGGCGCGGCTCAACATCGATCTCAACAGCCAGCTGGTCGGCGCCCGCATGCTGCTCGAAGTGGTCGACAGCCCCGCCAGCGAAAAGCCCGACGACGACAAGCCGGCGCTGAAGCTGACGCAAGCCAAGATCGAGCTGCGCGACGTCTCGTTCTCGTATCGCGGCAACGAGCCGGTGCTCAACCGCATGAGCTTTGTCGCCGAGCCCGGCAAGGTCACCGCGCTGGTGGGCCCGTCCGGCGGCGGCAAGTCCACGGTGCTGGCGCTGCTGCTGCGCTTCTACGAGGCCACTGAGGGCGACATCCTGATCGACGGCCAGTCGATTTCGCAGGTGTCGCGCCGCTCCCTGCGCGAGCAGGCCGCCTATGTCGGCCAGGACGTCTACCTGTTCCGCGACTCCATCCGCGCCAACATCGCATTCGGCAAGCCTGGCGCCACCGAGGCCGAGATCATCGAGGCGGCGAAGGCGGCCTGTGCGCACGACTTCATCATGGGCTTTCCGTTGGGCTACGATACGCCGGTCGGCGAGCACGGCACGCAGCTCTCCGGCGGCCAGCGCCAGCGCATCGCGGTCGCCCGCGCGCTGGTCCGCAATGCGCCGATCATCCTGCTCGACGAGGCCACCGCCGCGCTGGACTCCGAGTCGGAGCGCCAGGTGCAGGAGGCGATCGAGCATCTCTGCCAGAACCGCACCACCATCGTCATCGCGCATCGCCTGCACACCATCATGAACGCCGACGCCATCCTCGTGGTCGAGGCCGGCGACATCGTCGAGCGGGGCCGGCATGACGATCTGTTGCGCCGTGGCGGCCGCTATGCTTCGTTCTTCCGCCTGCAACAGCGCGACATGGGGCCGAACGTCATTCCCATGACCGCGACGTCCTGACCCGATCATTTCACCGCATCGAGACCTTTCATGAGCTCCACCGTCATCCCGGCCTTCCCGCAGCCTTCGCTTCCCGTCCAGGGCGAAGCCGGTGTCTTTCCGGTCCGCCGCATCTGGTGCGTCGGCCGCAACTATCTCGAGCACATCCGCGAGATGGGCAATGACGAGCGCGATCCGCCGTTCTTCTTCGCCAAGCACGCCGACATGCTGGCGCCCGAGGGCGCCGTCATCCCCTAC
The DNA here is from genome assembly GCF_054063215.1 of Bradyrhizobium sp. USDA 4353. Classification (NCBI taxonomy): domain Bacteria; kingdom Pseudomonadati; phylum Pseudomonadota; class Alphaproteobacteria; order Hyphomicrobiales; family Nitrobacteraceae; genus Bradyrhizobium; species Bradyrhizobium sp. USDA 4353. The sequence continues at coordinate 3,812,764 of NZ_JBSSGB010000001.1, read as the reverse complement.
CCGCCGCTGACCCAGGACATGCATCACGAGGTCGAGCTGGTGGTCGCGCTCAAGAGCGGCGGTCTCAACATTCCGACCGACAAGGCGCTCGACCACGTCTACGGCTACGCCGTCGGCATCGACCTCACCCGCCGCGACCTGCAGCTCGCCTCGCGCAAGATGCAGCGCCCCTGGGAGGTCGGCAAATCCTTCGATCATTCCGCGCCCTGCTCCGCCGTGGTGCCTGCGTCCAAGATCGGCCACCCGGCGAAGGGCAAGATCTGGCTGTCCGTCAACGGCACCGAGCGCCAGACCGGCGACCTCTCCGAGCTGATCTGGAACGTGCCGGAGATCATCTGGAAGCTCTCCCAACAGGTCGAGCTCGCCGCCGGCGACATCATCATGACCGGCACCCCGGCCGGCGTCGCGGCGGTCGTCGCCGGCGACAAGATCGAATGCGGCGTCGATGGCGTCGGCACGCTGAAGGTGAGCATCGGGCCGGCGGCGAAGTAAGCGGCCAGAGCGTCCACGCTTCGATCTGCAAAAAGGCCGCGCCCAGCGCGGCCTTTTTCATGCGTTGTCTCCGAGCTGCCCCACCATCCACCGCACCGGCAGTCCACTCCCCTCCCCCTTGCGGGGAGGGGTCGGGGGTGGGGGTCCCCGAACTCCGCTGCCTCGATCCCCCAAGATCAAGTCGCGCAGCGCCCCCGCTCCCACAGCGACCACCGCGCCGCTTTCTCCGACGCTCTTCCGCAGCACCGCTCCCAACGATCCATCCCCCGCGTCCCAACAAACGTCATCGCCCGAGACCCCCACCCCCAACCCCTCCCCGCAAGGGGGAGGGGAGCTCACCGCCCCCGCGGTCGGCCGCATACTCCGTCATTGCGAGCGCAGCGAAGCAATCCAGGGGCGTCATGAGGACTCCGGACGAGTTCGCTCACGACGCCGAAAGCCGCATCATCATCTCCACAATCTCAAACAGCATCGCGTCAATCGGGGACGAGCATCCACCTTCTCGCGACGCATTCCGCGCCCGAGTGATGCTCCAGTTCCCGCCCTCTCCAGATGGAGGGCGCGAGGAAGGCCGGGCGCTGGCCGCGCCCGTGGCCCGCCTGCAAACAAAAAGCAGGCGGCAGTCACCACAGGTCTGGCCGAACACACCCGGCCCTCCCCGCGCGATGGTTTTAACAGGCTATAGCGCGCTCTTCCTGGTGCACCGGGCTTTCTGGCCACCATGTAGCGCAATGCGCTTCTCGCGCATTACGCTGGACACTAGCTTCGGAGTGTCAGAACCACACGCCTTCACCGTCCGCGAGACGAACGGTCGTCCGTGCTCATCACACGCCGCCGCCCGCGTCCACCGCTCCCCGCTGCCAACGTCCGTGACGACCGCGAACCGTCCCCTACCGTGCAACGGGATGGACAAACCATAATGCTGATTTGGCGAAATTGTCAAGTCGTTTCTGTTTTCAGAAATGCTTGGCAGAATTTCAGTTGGCGGATGATTTGCCCGAGGCCAGACTAAGCGCCGCCCGGCGCTCATGGATGGACGCGAATGTCAGTCCCTGCTCGGACTAGCGAAAATGCCCAGAGCAGAGTTTGCCATTTGATAGGGTTTATCATTGCCGCGTTCGGAATAGCGCTTCGATACGGCGCTTGTTCGGTATCTACTTAAGGTCAAAGCAATCAAATCACGCTACAGCTTGCCTGCGACCTTTGGCGCTTAAGGACGATTCGAATGTACTTCCTGACTGCCTGTTTGATCGTGGTCGTCTTGAGTGGTGCGGTATCGCTTCGTCGATCCAGCACCCTATCACGGAACATTCGGTGGGCTACTCCGGCCCGGCGGCTCGTAGCGCGGCGACGTGCGATTTGGCCCGGACTCTGCGCGACCAATTTTGGGATTGGGACTGCTCGTTTTTGAACATGTTCAGGACAAGCAGGATCTTGCTCCCTCCACGACGACCAATCTCCTGATGCTTACAGTCTCCTTCTTCGGCGGTTGGTTTCTTGGCGTCATTGGCGGAATGGATTGGGATTAGAGCACCGCGATGAACGGAAAGCGAAAAAGCGCATGGGATTGTGGCTGCCCGCGAGCTTCCATGGCCTTGGCCGTGATTTGATGTCGGGGTGAGATCGCGGACCTCCCCCTTAACCGAATTCATCGCCTGGCGTACTAACCGTCGACGAAAAGAAATATCGCAACCCAAGCAAGGGTGCCAAGTGGACCAGGGATATGGCTGAGTTTGGACGAAGGCAATATGGCACGGCCAGCATTTCCCCCGGCGCAAAGACTCCCGACTTGACGAAGTGGGTTGTCCGCTCAGCCTTTGTGATTGTGCTGATCGCAGGATCCTTCTTGGGCTACAGGTCTTTCTATCAACCCGCCAATCGTGATCCGCTACTACAGAAGCACGAGTCCCTCGAGGAGATGGTCAACAGGCACGCGTCTGATGACGAGCTGTTTCGAGAGTATCCATCTCTCGACACCCGGCCTATTCCGATTGCTTTTGGAAACAAGGTCTACAAGATTCCGCGCAACTATCTGGTCGATTTAAACCGGTCAGATGTTGATCCGACGAAAAATACAACCTTCGAGATTCACGTCCTGCTTCCCGAGCTGGTGCCGCGGACAGCGAACAATGTCGATAAGTTCCTGAAGCGTCCTTATTACGGCGGACACGGAGATCAGTTGAGCGTAGAGGTCCGCGGCTGGCAGAAGGAGCTGGACCTATCCGCAAGGCAGCTTGAGTGGAATCGCTGGTGTGCCGACAAAGGACCGGGCGTCTTCCATACGGTCGAATCTGGTTACAGATTATGTGAGGCAGCCGACCATGAGCTTTATCTCAAGGATACGACCGAAGGCCCTCTGGTTTTTGCCTGCGATAAGATCACGAACAGGACTCCCGACTGCATCATTGCGGAGCCGACCGGGGTGCAATGGGGCGTCCTGACTCTGGAATTCAGCCGCAAATACCTTTATCAGGCGGACGAGATCAGAAGGAGATTTCGGTCGCTCCTAGATTCCTTTGCCGAGAAGTAGGTTCTGCATAAGCGCAAGCGTAGGGCGGGTTAGCCGCAGGCGTAACCCGCCGCGCTTGATGAGGAAACACGGCGGCGCTGCGCTCATCCATTCAAATCTCGCTTATCAATGATTCCTTTCGAGAATTATCAGTGGCAGCCCGTCAGCAATTTGCCATTTGGATGCGAAGTAGCAGTATCCGCCGGGGAAGCGATCGAGTAAGGCCGGCTCATCACGATCTGCAAGTCGTGACTTCACCTCAGTTTTCCAGAACGTGAACCGATACGCCGGATCTATCCAGCGAGGGCATAGCCCGAGGTCCGCCACGACGAAAGTTGCACCGGCTTGCAGCATCTGTACTATTTCCAACGCCTTCAGCCCGAAGGAAACGCGCCTAGCGTTCAGCATCTCTCTTTCGTTCCACAACTCCTCGAGCGGGAGCTTCGTGATCACCTTCCCGGCAAGGTCCATATTTTACTCGAAGTTTGATGCAACAAACGTAGGGCGGATTAGACGAAGGCGTGATCCGCCGCGTTTCACAGCAAAGAACGGCGGATTACACTTCGCTAATCCGCCCTACTCTGCTCACCGAAACGCTGACACCACGATCGCGCCGACAACGGCCACCGTCAGCGTGTACTTCGCCGCATAGTACACCGCCCTGTTCCACGCCTTCACCTTCCTCGTCGCCAAGTGAAACTCGTACAGCTTGCCGAACACCTTGTTCAGCACGCCGACGTGCTCGCCCTCGATGTTCTGGGTCGCCGAGGCCTTGACGATGTGGTGGCTGACCCAGCGGTTCATGGCGGTGAAGACGCCGTACTTCATCGGGCGCTCGACGTCGCAGAACAGGATGATGCGGTTGAGGTCGGTCGCGTTCTCGGCGCTGTGGATGAAGGTCTCGTCGAACATGAAGGCCTCGCCGTCGCGCCAGACGCAAGGCACGCCGTCGACCAGGATGCGGCACTTGTCGGAGTTCGGGGTGACCAGGCCTAAGTGATAGCGCAGCGAGCCGGCGAAGGGGTCACGGTGGGCGCCGAGCTTGCCGCCGGGCGGCAGCATCGCGAACATCGCGCCGTGGACGCTCGGAATGGAGTTCAATAGCTCCACCGTCTTCGGGCACAGCGTGCGCGCCGACGGCAGGAAGTCGTCGTACCATTTCAGATAGAAGCGCTTCCAGCCGCTCTTGAAGAAGGAATAGAAGCCCCAGTCGTTGTTCTTGGCGGCGGCGCGAATAAAACCCTCGTCGAACAGGCGCACGGCCTCCTCGCGGATCTCCTGCCAATTGTCGGTGAGCGTCTTGAGCTCCGGAAACTGCTCGACCGGGATCACCGGCGTGTTCGGCACGGCCGAGCCGGCATACATCAGCACATTGTAGGGGGCGAGATAGGTCGAGTGATCGCCGAGCTGGCGCGCGAAGCGCAGCCGCTCCTTGCCGCGGAAGTGGACGTAGAGGGTGGCCCCGATCAGGATGTAGAGGCCGATGAGCTGTGGCGCGAAGAACTGACTGAGCATGCCCGGTCCCCATGATCCGGCCGCTCAGAGCGTGTTGCGCAGAACCGTGTCGCCTTGTGGGCGAGGTGGACAACGGTCGCCTGATACCAGCCGCGAGGGCGTCAATTTAGCCGGAAGTGCGGCAGGCTGCATCCCCGCGTTGCAGGATGTGATCGCAACCGGCGAGGGAAAGCACTTCGGCGTGCTCTGGCGGCAACAGGGGCCGGGCGCCGGCCCCGGCGCCGGGACGTCAGCCCCGCGCCATCTCCTGCAGCCCCTTGAAGGTCAGCCGCTTCGGATCGCGCACGCCGGCCAGATACATCCGGCGGATGAAGGCGGCGACGGCGTCGCGGTCGCAACCGGTCAGGATCACGACGGCGTCGACCGCGGTCTTCTGGGCCTCCATGGAACTGGTCCTCCTGGCATTGCACCCGGCACCGCAAAGCATTCACGACGCCGCTTAACAGCGCGTTAACCGTGCGGGCGGCTGCCAGTTCCCCTTGCCCGGATTCGCTTGCTCGCCCAATACGCGAAACCGCGGATGTTGCTCGGCGGACTCAGCAGGTCGCCGCCCTACGGCGGACCGTGGAGGGGAAGCGCCGATTGCGCCGTGCTGCTCACCCTCCCCTGGAGGGTGAAGAATCGCCGTGGTTATGATCGCGCCCTGCCCCGACGCCTTCACACCAGGAAGAAGTCCTGCGGCGTCTCGAGGCTGCGCTCATCGTCATGGTGCGTGGCGAGCTTCTGGCGGGTCGGGCGGGTCGGCGGGGTGATGACGCGCCGCTCCAGCTCGGACGACGCCGGGATCGTGTCGACGAACCGGACGGCGAAGCCGTCGGGGAAATGCCGGACCACGCGGCCGATGCAACTGCCGACCGCGAGCGGCGTGCCGATCTCCGGCTGGACGGCGGCCGAGACGGCCGCGCCCGACATCGAGGCATCAATGACGAGACAGGGGATGCAGCTGCCGTCGGCGAGCGTCAGCTCCGAATGCGGCGAGTTCGGCACGAAGCGCGCGTCGCGGCGGGAATCGCGGATCGTCGGATCCTTCTGCTTCTTCTCCAGCCAGACCAGCTTCTCGGCGAGCTTGGCGCGCTCGGCGCGCGTCATCTCCAGCTCGAGCAGGAAGCCGCCATGCACGGTGTCGCTGATCTCGCCTTCGAACTTGCCGAAGTCGCGGAAATACGACGTCAACCGGTCGCCGACCTTGCCGACCACGGGCACGTCGAGCAACGCACGAAACGGCGACACCCGCGTGGTGCGGCAGGCGAAGGAGCGCAGCTTCCCTTGCGGATCATACCAGTTCGGCAGCGTGTAGGTGCCGACCGTCTGGATCCGGACCGCGCGTTGCCTCAGGAATCGAGCAACCGACATCGCACGCCTCCCCTCGATCCCCATTGATCCCCGTGACCCGCGACCGCCCGCCGCTCTTCGCAGCGCGCCGCAGTCAATGCAATCTCTGCGTGTATTTTCGAACGAAATACACCGCGCACGAACCCAGCCATCATCAGGGAACGGTGCGCGCAAAAACCTAAAGAAGTCTGAAAATGAGGTCGGAAATCCCGCCCAACGGAATCGTAGATCCAACCCCTTTCCGCTTTCTGAAGATGCGGCCCCGTCTGATTACGGTGCAGCGCGGCAGGCTGTCTCGGCATCGTCGCTCCCCTGGAGAGTGCAGCGCGGACGTCTCGCGCAGGCGCCGAAGCAAGCGTGATCGGCCGATCCGCATCTCCTCGCGCGATCGCACAACCGCGTCGATGTCGTCGTTGTTCCTAAGCGATGTTGTTAGCAAACGATCAAGCTTAACGAGATGACCACTGAGGCGCGGCTGCAACTCACGATCTCATTCTGTTGCGCGCACGACGATTGCTGCGTGCAAACGTGCCGCCCGCGAAATGCTAACACATTCGCGGCGTTTCACTATTTGCACGCTAACAACCTGTTCACCACTTGCGCAATCGTTGCTTGAGGCGGCTGCCGCGGCCCGCCTCGTTCAAGTCTGCTTATACCATTGGCGCTTAGTCGTTAGTCAGGGAGAACCGCTGTCGATCGATCAGCGTGTTTGCCCCCCGTGTATGAGTAGAAAGTAGTTCCCCGCATGATGACCGCACGCATCGTGGTGTTAACCATCGCTCTCGGCGCTGGCGGCGTTGCGGCCTATCTCGTCAGCAACTCCGAAGGCCAGCAGCCGGCGCCCGCCGCACCGGTCGTGCAGCTGCCGACCGTCGAGGTGCTGGTGGCCAAGGCCGACATCGGCCTCGGACAGGCGATCAAGCCCGGCGACCTCGTGTGGCAGACCTGGCCCGAGGCGGCGAGCAACATCTTCATCCGGCGCGGCGATCGCCCGGAAGCCGCCAATCAATTGGTCGGCTCGATCGCGCGCGCGCCGTTCGTGGTCGGCGAGCCGATCCGCGAGCAGAAGCTGGTCAAGTCGGACGGCTCCGGCTTCATGGCCGCGATCCTGCCCGCCGGCATGCGCGCCATCTCCACCGAGATCTCGCCGGAGACCGGCGCCGGCGGCTTCATCCTGCCGAACGATCGCGTCGACGTCATTCTCTCCAAGCGCGACAAGAATCCGGACAAGCCGGGCGCTGCCGACTCCGTCAGCTCCGAGACCATCCTCACCAATGTGCGCGTGCTCGCGATCGACCAGGCGCCGAAGGAGAAGGAAGGCCAGAACACGGTGGTCGGCAAGACCGTGACGCTCGAGCTCAAGCCCGAGCAGGCCGAGACGCTGGCCCGGGCACGCCAGGCCGGCACGCTCGCACTCGCGCTGCGCAGCATCGCCGACGTCAATGCGAGCGAGACCAGCAAGTCCGACACGCAGCAGCAGCAGATGGCGCAGCGGGGCAACGCCATCGAGATCATTCGCTACGGGGTTTCGACCTCGCAGGGCGCAAAGTAAGGACGGGGACAATGAAGGGGCATCAACGCGCAAAGATGGGGATGGGGATCGTCCGCGCGCTTTCCATCTCGGCAGCCGTCGCGCTCGCGCTCAATCCGGCGCTGGCGCCGGTGAAGGCGGCCGATGAGCGGCTGGACACGCCGGTCGTCTCGGTCGGCTCGTCGAAGGTCCGCTACATGTCGCTCGGCATCGGCAAGTCGGTGGTCGTCGACTTCCCGCAGGACGTCAAGGACGTGCTGGTCGCCGATCCCAAGATCGCCAACGCCGTGGTGCGCTCGGCGCGGCGCGCCTACATCATCGGCGCGGCGGTCGGCCAGACCAACGTGGTGTTCTTCGACGGCGAGGGCCAGCAGGTCGCGGCCTATGACATCGCCATCAAGCGCGATCTCAACGGCGTGCGCCAGGCGCTGAGCCAGAGCATTCCCGGCGTCAAGATCGACGGCGTCGGCGACGGCGTGATTCTCACCGGCTCGGTGTCGAGCCCGGTCGAGGCGCAGCAGGCCGGCGAGATCGCGGCACGGCTGGTCGGCGGCACCGACAAGGTCGTCAACTCGATCGCCGTGCGCGGCCGCGACCAGGTGATGCTGAAGGTCAACGTCTCCGAAGTGAGGCGCGAGATCGTCAAGCAGCTCGGCATCGACCTCAGCGCCAGCATGACCTACGGCACCGCGGTGGTGAACTTCAACCAGACCAATCCGTTCACCGCCTATGGCAAGTCGCTGGTGGCCGGCAACGGCCTCTCCGCCATTGGCGGCGGCAATCTGTCATCGGTGTCGGCGACGATGCGCGCGATGGAGACCGCGGGTGTCGTCAAGACGCTGGCCGAGCCGAACCTGACCGCGATCTCGGGAGAGTCCGCGACCTTCATCGCCGGCGGCGAATTCCCCGTCCCCGGCGGCTACGCCTGCGATCCGAAGACCGGACTGTGCAGCACGTCGGTCACCTTCAAGAAGTTCGGCATCTCGCTGAACTTCACGCCGGTCGTGCTCAGCGAAGGCCGCATCAGCCTGCGCGTCATGACCGAAGTGTCGGAGCTGTCGAACGACAACGCGATCACGCTGTCCTACGCCACGAGCGCGGGCTCGGCCTCGTCGGTCACCATCCCCGCGATCCGCACCCGCCGCGCCGAGACCACGCTGGAGATTCCCTCCGGCGGTTCGATGGCGATGGCCGGCCTGATCCAGAACCAGACCAAGCAGGCGATCAATGGCCTGCCCGGGCTCAATCAGCTTCCGGTGCTCGGCCAGCTGTTCCGCAGCCAGGACTACGTCAACAACGAGACCGAGCTGATGGTGCTGGTGACGCCCTATGTCGTCCGCGCCGTCGCGCAGAAGGAGCTGTCGCGGCCGGATGACGGCTTCGCGCCGGCGACCGATTCGGAATCGGCGCTGCTCGGCCGCATGAACCGGCTGTACGGCATCGCCGCCAAGGTCGACACGGCGACGGGGCAGCCGGCCGGCTTCGGCTTCATCATCGACTGAGACGACGGGGACTTCGGGACACGGGGGATCAGATCATGGCGGGATCATCGGAACATCAATGCCGGCGCGCGCTGCACCGGCTGGGGGCCATCGCGGGCCTCGCGCTCACGCTCGGCGCCTGCAACTCCACCACCGGCGAGGTCGTCGCGACCATCCCCGATGACTACAAGATGCGCCATCCGATCGCGATCGAGGAAGGCCGGAAGTCGATCGTCGTGTTCATCGGCAGCGGCCGCGGCGGCCTCACCTCGCCGCAACGCGACGACGTCATCGGACTGGCGCGCTCCTGGCAGCGCGAAGGCACCGGCGCGATCGTCGCCGACGTGCCGGCCGGGACGCCGAATGCGCGCGCCGCCTCCGACGCCTATCGCGAGATCCACGCGGTGCTGACCGCAGGCGGCGTGCCGTCGCGCGCCATCACGCTGCGGCACACCACGCCGGACGATCCGCGGCAGCTCGCGGTGATCCGCCTGACCTATCCGAAGATGGCCGCCGTCGCCGGCCCCTGCGGGCTGTGGCCCGACGATCTCGGGCCGAACATCAACAATCCCGGCTACAGCAGCAATCAGCACTATCAGAACTTCGGCTGCGCCACGCAGCGCAACCTCGCTGCGATGATCGACAATCCGGCCGATCTCGAGCAGCCGCGCTCGGAGACGGCCGCCTACACGCCGCGCCGCACGGCCCTGTTCGAGAAATACCGCAAGGGCGAGTCGACGGCGATCACCTATCCGGAAGCCGACAAGGCCAAGCTCAGCGATACAGGCAAATGATCAACGCGTCCCGTCACAGCCAGGAGGAGCAGCCGGCGCCGAGCGGCACGGCGCTCGACGATCACATCGCGCCGGTCCCCCGCGTCTCGGTGCAGGCATTCACCGAGACCGACCAGACCTCGTCGGCGGTGCTCGCGGCGAGCCAGGACCGCCGGCTCGGCAAGGCGCATATCACGATCAAGGCCGGCGGCATGGCCCGCGCCATCGAGACCTATCATTCGCAGCCGACGCCGAACGTCATCGTGATCGAGACCAGGCCGGACGGCGACATTCTCGGCGGCCTCGACGATCTCGCCAGCGTCTGTGATCCCGGCACCCGCGTGGTGCTGATCGGCAGCCCGTCCGACGGCGTCGCCTATCGCGAGCTGGTGCGGCGCGGCGTCAACGACTACGTCGTCGGCCCGGTCGAGACCATCGACATCATCCGCTCGATCTGCAGCCTGTTCTCGGCCTCCGAGGCGGTCATCACCGGCCGCATCATCGCGGTCGTCGGCGCCAAGGGCGGCGTCGGCGCCTCGACAGTGGCGCACAACGTCGCCTGGAGCATGGCGCGCGACCTGACGCTGGATTCGGTCGTCATCGACCTCGACATGGCGTTCGGCACCGCCGGCCTCGACTACAATCAGGACCCGCTGCAGGGCATCGCCAACGCGATCTTCCAGCCGGACCGGCCGGATACCGCGCTGATGGACCGCCTGCTCGCCAAATGCACCGAGCATCTCAACCTGCTCGCGGCGCCCGCGACGCTCGACCGCGTCTATGATTTCGGCGCCGAGGCGTTCGACGCGATCTTCGATACGCTGCGCCTGACCCAGCAATGCATCGTGCTCGACGTGCCGCACCAATGGTCGGCCTGGACGCGGCACGCGCTGATCAATGCCGACGACATCCTGGTCGTCGCCGAGCCGGATCTCGCCAACCTGCGCAACGCCAAGAACCTGCTCTCGGTGCTCAAGGCCTCGCGTCCCAACGACCGGCCGCCGCTGTATTGCTTGAACCAGGTCGGCATGCCCAAGCGGCCGGAGATCGACCTGAAGCGCTTCGCCAAGACCGTCGAGTCGGAGCCGGTCGCGGTGATCCCGTTCGACTGCAAGCTGTTCGGCACCGCCGCCAATAACGGCCAGATGATCGCGGAGGTCGGGGCGCTGAGCCGAACGCCGAAGCTGTTCAAGGAGATCGCCAACCGGCTGACCGGACGGATCGAGGCCAAGCCGCAGCGCGGCTCGCTGCTGGCGCCGATCGCGAAGCTGCTCGGCGCAAAATAGCGCTCAATCGTCGGAGCGGCTCAGCGCCTTCGCCAAGGCCTTGTCGGGCTGGCCCGCCACGGGCCGGTCATGGCGCGGCGACAGCTCGCGCTGCGCGATCTGCCGGCGCACCAGGATCTTCTTCACATAGGCGACGTTGGCGCTGGCCTGCTCGGGCGGCAGCCCGGAGCGCGCGATGCTCTCCGCCTCGCTCATGCGGCCCTGCAGGCCGACGATGACGGCGAGATTGGTCTTCACCCGCGGACTCGCATCCGGATTGGCGCTGGCCTTGCGCAGTTGCTCCTCCGCCTTCGGCAGCTCGTTGGAGAGCGCATAGGACAGGCCGAGATTGGACAGCACGGAGGGATCGTCGGGCGCGATCTTCAGCGCGGTCGCGTAGTACTGCCGCGCCTCCTCGTTGCGCCCCATCTGGTCGAGCGCGGCGCCCTGCGCCGACAGGATGCGCCAGTCCGGATCCTCGGGCGAATGCGCCCGGCTCAGCACGTCGAAAGCCTGCTGGAAATTACCGTTGTCGGCGAGCGCGCGGCCATACGCCGCCAGCAGCGCCTTGTTGCCGGGATTGGCGATCGTCGCCTGCTCGAGCACGGCCACCGCCTGCGAGCGCTGGCCGGTCGAGCGCAGCGCGCTGCCATAGCGCAGCGCAATGTCGGGATCGTTGGGGGTGGCGCGGAAGCGCTCGCGGAGCTGGTCGAGCTCGGCGCGTGGGTCGGACGCGCCCGCGCCGGGCTTTTCGGACTTGCCGCCGAGCGCGCCGGTGATGTCGCCGAGATCGGTGGTCTGGCAGGCGCCAAGGCCAAGCAACACGACGCCGAAGGACAGCGCGAACGCCGCAGGCCGGCGCAGAGGGAGGGAGCGAAAGGGCCGCGTACGCATGCAACTGAACTACTTCGGGACCGGATGATCTGCACGCTGGCAGATTAACCCTAAGGTCCCGTTAAGCCGTTGCGACCGTCCCGCTCAATCGATGAATTCGGCCCCGAACTCGCAGCCGATGCGCCAGGCAAGCCGGCATTTGCGCTGATGGTCGGGCGAGAAGACGATCGTGAACTGCGGCGGGATCTCGACGAATTCGGCGACGACCTTCACGCCGCCGTCGGAGATATCCGTCACGGTGCAGTCCCGCGGCAGGCTGCCATTGCCATAGTGGATCTTCGCGATCCTCCTGCACAGCCGACGTTCGCTCTTGCGACGGTTCGCCAACATCAACATCTCGACGCTCACCCACTCAATCGTCCATCCGGAGACCTCGTTTGTAGCGCCGAAACGTTGGGATCTGGCTATCGCAATGTCCGGGAATCCGGAGCTGCGATTTGGATTTCGTTTACCTTCCGCCGGCCGGCAGCATGAACCCGTCGAAATACGCGCTCAGCCGCCTGATATCGTCGAGCGGCATGATGTCGGCGACATACTGGTCGGGCCTGATGATCACGAGGCAGCCGCCGGCGCGATCGATGCCGCGCATCGCAAAAATGTCCTGGCCGCTCTTCAGGTCGGGGCAGAACATCTTCTCGTAGTCGATCAGGCCGTAGCGCCCCTTCCGCGGCAGCAGCAGCGCGGGCATGCTTTCGAGCGCGAGATCGCGATGGCCTTGCTGGAACACGGCGCGCAGGTCGATCACGGAATCGATGTCGGCGTCCCCTGGCGTGTAGCGACGTACCGGCGACGCTGCATCCTCGGCGAGGAAATGACACAGCCGGCGAATGGCGGAGTCCGGTGCGGTCGGATCCCCGGCGCCGGCAAAGGCGAACAGGCGGAAGCGGCCATCGGCCTGGACGACGTGGCCGAGCTGCAGCGGCTTGGCGTCGCCGAGCCGGATGACGGGCGCGGAATGAAACCGCTTGCCGATCGGAAAGCCGGTGGCGAGCGACTGGAAGGTATCGTCGCCGGTGAGCATCGACGGCCGATACTGCGTCGCGGTGCCCGCGGTGTAGCGGCCGTGGCGGACGAAATAGTCCTGCGTCTTGGCGGCGTCCGCGCCGCCCTGCTTGGCGGCGGATGCGAGAATGCCCGACCATTCGCGGTCGAAATCGATCAGCTCCTGCGCGATCGCCTTGCGCTCGGCAGAATAGCTGTGCAGCAGCTCCGGCGCACAGCGCTTGCCCAGCACGGCGGCGAGCTTCCAGCCGAGATTGAAAGTGTCCTGCATCGACACGTTCATGCCCTGCCCCGCCTTCGGACTATGGGTGTGGCAGGCATCGCCGGCGATGAACACGCGCGGCAGCCGTGTGGCGACCTCCGCCTCCGGCACGTCGTCGAACTTGTCGGTGATGCGCTGGCCGATCTCGTAGACCGACCACCACGCGACTTCCTTCACGTCGAGCTTATAGGGCGAGAGAATCCGTTGCGCCTTGGCGATCACCTCGTCGACCGTGATGTTGCGGCCGGCGACGCGCTCGCCGACCTCGAGCTTGGCGAGTTCGACATACAGCCGCACGAGATAGCCGCCCTCGCGCGGGATCACCAGGAGGCTGCCGTCCTTCGCCGATTGGATCAGCGACTTGAATCGGATGTCGGGGAAATCGGTGACGGCGAGCACGTCCATCACGCCCCAGGCGTGATTGGCGGAATCGCCATGCAGCTCGCGGCCGATCGCCTTGCGCACCTGGCTGCGCGCGCCATCGCAGCCTATGACGTAGCGCGCCTTGATGGTCTCGACCTGGCCTTCATGCTCCGGATCGATGCGGTCGAAGCTGACGGTCACGCCATGCGCGCCGGCGGGCGCTGTGGGATCGATCGTGAGATCGCGCAACCGCCGCGAGTAGTGCGCTTCGAGCCTGGCTGCCGAGCGGCGCATCATTTCGAGAAAGAAGTCGTGCACGCGGGCCTGGTTCAGCACGACATGCGGCATCTCCGACAGGCCGTCCTCGACGTCCTGCACGCGGCCGCTGCGCGCGATGTCGGCGCTATTCGCCGCATCGGGCTTCCAGAACGTGGTCTCGTTGATCCAACAGGCCTCCTTCAGCACCTTTTCGGCAAAGCCGTAGGCGTTGAACATCTCCATGGTGCGGCAGGCGATGCCGTCGGCCTGGCCGAGCAGCAGCCGGCCGGGCTTCTGCTCGACGATGCAGGTCTTGATATCGGGAAAGACCGAGAGTTGGGCTGCGAGGTTGAGGCCGGCCGGGCCGCAGCCGACGATCAGGACATCCACCTCGGCCGGCAGCGGTCCGCTCGCGCCGTGGCTCGCGACGCGCTCGGCGGCATCGGTGATCTCGGGATCGCCTGGCTGGAATCCATTGATGTGGAATTGCATGTGGCGACCTCCCGTGCTGTTCCTTATTGATCAGTATGCTGATCATCAGTATGCTTGTCAAGCAAGCTGAGGGAGAGTCGTTTGGCCGAGATGCAGGAGATGCCGGGGCACCTGGCGCGCCGGTTTCAGCAGATCGCGGTGGCGGTGTTCCTGGCCGAGGTCGAGGCCGCCGGCTTCGACCTGACGCCGGTGCAGTACGCCGCGCTGGCGGCGATTGCGGCCAACCCGGCGATCGACCAGATCACGCTGGCCGGACTGATCGCCTATGACCGCACCACCATCACCGGCGTGATCGACCGGTTGGCGCAAAAGGGACTGGTGGTGCGCCGCGCCAGTGCGCGCGATCGCCGCTCACGCGAGCTCCTGATCACCGCCGAGGGCCGGCGAACGCTGGATGCGATGACGCCAGCAGTGGAAGCAGCGCAGCGGCTGATGGTGCGAGGCCTCACCAAGGCCGAGGCGAAGGAGCTCGTCCGCCTGATGCAGAAGGCGATCGCCGCCGGCAACGAGCTCAGCCGGGCGCCGTTGCGAGAGGCGGCGGAGCGGTGAGTATTTGTAGTCGAGGATTTGGATCGTCCCAGCCTTAGATGGCGCGGCGGCGCTACGAGCGCCGCTCTGCTCCCTCTCCCCGTGAAGAACGGGGAGAGGGAGAGCACCGTCATCGCCGCGCCGATGTTCGTCCCGCCTGACCAATACCTATTCGAACGATGAGTCCATGTCCGCACAGCAACGCAGGCCGCGACTTCTCTCCCTCACGAATACCGCATCACGCCATCATCCACCTTGCCGAAGCGCAGTGAGACGATGTCCAGGGCGTAGTTTTGGTACAGGCGCCATGGCCGCTTCGAGCCTTGCTTCGGCAGATCGGCAATGGCGCGCTGCACGTAGCCCGAGCTGAAGCTGAGCGACGGCAGCGGCGTGACGGTGGAATCGTCATTATGCGGCACGCATTGGCGGTAGCCGTGCCGGTCCATGTAGTTGAGAAGCCGGCAGACATATTCGCAGGTCAGGTCGCATTTCAGCGTCCAGGACGCATTGGTGTAGCCGAGCGTGGCCGCCATGTTCGGCACGTCGGAATACATCATGCCCTTGTAGTTGAGCGTGTTGGCGAAATCGACCTTGCGACCGTCGACCACGACCTCGATGCCGCCGAGCACCTGCAGCACCAGGCCGGTTGCGGTGACGACGACGTCGGCTTCGATCTCACGCCCGTCGGACAGCCGCAGGCCGTGCTCGGTGAACGTCTCGATCCCGGCCGTCACCACCGATGCCCGCTGCTCCCTAATGGTCTTGAACAGGTCGCCGTCCGGCACCAGGCACAGCCGCTGGTCCCAGGGATTGTAGCGCGGCGTGAAATGGGTGGCGACGTCGTAGCCGGGGCCGAGCGCGGCGCGCACGCCGCCGAGGATGAGCTGCTTGACGCGCTCCGGCTTGCGCCGGCTGAGCTGGAAGAAATACATCCCGAACAGCACGTTGCGCCAGCGGATCAGGTGATAGGCGAGACCCGCGGGAAGATGGCGGCGCAGCTTGTTGGCCAGCGCATCCTGCGCCGGGCGCGACACGACATAGGTCGGCGAGCGCTGCAGCATCGTCACATGCGCGGCGGTCTTGGCCATCGCCGGCACCAGCGTGACCGCGGTCGCGCCGGAGCCGATCACCACCACGCGCTTGCCCGCATAGTCGAGATTCTCCGGCCAGGCCTGCGGATGCACGATGCGACCCTTGAAATCGGCCATGCCCTTGAAGTCCGGCAGATAGCCGTTCTCGTAGCGGTAATAGCCGGAGCACATGAACAGGAAGCCGCAGGTCATCCGCACGGTTTCCGTGCCCTGCTCCGTCCTGCGCTCGGCCTCCACCGTCCAGCGTGCATCCGCGCTCGACCAGGAGGCGCTGATGACGCGATGGTTGAAGCGGATATGCTGATCAATGCCGTTCTCGCTCGCGGTGTCGCGGACGTATTTCAGGATCTGCGGCCCGTCGGCGATTGCCTTGGGATCGGTCCACGGCTTGAACGAATAGCCGAGCGTATACATGTCGCTATCGGAGCGGATGCCGGGATAGCGGAACAGGTCCCAGGTGCCGCCGATGGCGCCGCGCCCCTCCAGGATCGCGAACCGCTTGCCCGGGCATTTGTGCTGCAGATGATAGGCAGCGGCGATGCCGGACAGTCCGGCGCCGACGATCAGCACGTCGACATGCTCTGTTGACATGAGGCGGTCCTGGCGTTCCCTGGTCCGGCGTCCCGCGCCGGTGGCGGACAGTCGCAAGACCGCTCAACCCTGTCAAATCGAGCGACGCGTTGGTATTCGATCAACCCTCCTGCTCTAACAGACTGGTCAACATCAGACGGACCTCGTGATGAACGCCCCCGCCCCGCAACGCGACACGCCCGGGAACGACGACAGCCGGGAACGCGGCAGCGCGCAGGCGCAGCGCATCGCCTCGGGCATCGCTTTGGGCTTCACCATCGCTGCGATCGCGCTCGCGGCCTGGTCGCTTGTCCCGAGCTTTCCGGCCGGCCAGTTGATCGCGGTCGTCACCATCATTCCGCTGCTCGCGCTGATGCTCACCTTGCGCTTCCCCGGCCGGTTCCGCATCGGGCTCGGCTCCGGCTACGGCGCCAATCTCGGCACCGGCTGCATCGTGGCCGCCGGCACGCTGGCCGCGCGCACGCTGTCGGATGTCAACCTCGTCAGCTGGCTGCCGCTCCTGGCATTCGCGATCGCGGTGGCCGTCGTGTTCCTGATCGTCGCCATCAGGTTCGAGACCCAACTGCGCCGCCGCGGCTGGCGCATCCTGCTGGCCTCGCTGTTCGTCGGCGCCTACGCGTTCGGGACGCTCGGCCAGTTCAACACAGCGCTCGACCACTCGGCACCGGCGCTGCTGCGCAGCCGGGTGCTATCAAAGCATCTCGGCCACAGCCGGCTCGCGACCTATCAGGTGACGCTGGAGGCCTGGGGGCCGTTCGCGACGGCCACCGACGCGCATGTCGCTCAAGCGCTCTATGAGCGCCTGCAGCCCGGCGACACCGTCTGCCTGCGCCTACGCGACGGGGCGTTTCGCATGGCCTGGTTCAGCGTCGCGGCGTGCCGGTGAGGCGCCGCTGAGCACGGGTATGACCGGCCATTTGCGTCGCGTCGTGATGCTGCATATCCTCTGACGCAGGCCGCACGAGCGCAGCGATATGCGGGGTCTTCCGCGGCCGCTCCGAACACCCGGACCTCGCTCCGCTCATCCAGGCCACGCCACGCGAGCCGTTGTTGCATGACCGATTTCCTGCCCCGCCCTTTTGCCGTCGACCATCCCGATGTGCTGGCACTCGACATAACGGCGCTCGACGCGCGGCCGGGCGCGGTGCTGCTGGCGCGCTCGCCGTTCTATCCGGGCGGCGGCGGACAGTTGCCGGACCGCGGCACCATCGCGTGGAACGGGATCATGCGCGACGTCGTGGGTTTCGAGGCGACCGCTGACGGTCTCTGGCACCTGATCGGAGATGACGCCATCGCCGACGGAACGATCGAGCTGAAGGTCGATCCAGCCTTTCGGCAACGAATGAGCGAGCAGCACACGGTTGCCCATCTCGTCAACAGCGCGGTCTACACGCTGTTCGACGGCGCGCTGCTGACCGGCGTGCGCATGACCGACACCGACGAGTTCAGCGTCGACTTCGACCTGCCGAAGGTGGCGCCGGAGCAGTTGCGCGCAGTGGAGGACGCGGTGAACGCCGCCATCTCCGACGGCCGCCCGGTGCGCGCCTTCGACATGCCCTATGACGACGCGCAGGCGACCGCCGGGCTGTTTCGCGCCAAATCCGTTGCCCCGCCGCGCCAAGCCGACGGCATGATCCGCATCGTCGACATCGACGGCCTCGACCGCCAGGCCTGCGGCGGCACGCATCTGGTGTCGACCGCGCAGGCGCGGCGCGTGCGCATTCTGAAGGTCGACAACAAGGGGCGGCAGAACCGGCGGTTCAGGATCGGGCTCGAGAGCGATTAGCAACACCGCGAAGCCCGGATGAGCGCAGCGACATCCGGGTTCTCGCGCGCTATCTCGGTGATCCCTGATATCGCTTCCGCCTTCGTCCAACGGGCTTCGGCGGACAAGCCGCTCATCCGGGCTGCGCGATGGACGACTACGACCTGTGCACGATGACGTCGAAGCCTTCCCCCGGCGTCGGCGCCACGAAGTAGGACGTGAACAGATCAAAATCCTCGTCCGTCACCGTGAAGGCGTGGCGGCCCTCCGCGTTTCGCGCCCGCAGCCGCGCCTTGCAGATCTCATCGGGGACGTCGAGATGATGCAGCTGGTGCGGCACGCCGGCGGCTTCGAACAGGCCGCGCATCCAGGCGCGGCTCGCCAGCGTGTTGGCCGGGAAATCGAGCACCACCGAGACGCCGGCGCGCAGCAGCGCGACGACATGCGGCCCCATCACCGCGCGCAGCCGCGACGAATTCCGGACATAGTCGGCGAGGCTCGTCTGCTCGCCCGGATAGAGCTGCGCCAGCCAGTCATCCTCGGCGACCACGATCGTGGCCGGGCGCCGGCCCAGCTCCGCGACGAGCGTCGATTTCCCGGCAGCGATCTTGCCGCACACGAGATGCAGCATGGGTTGGTTCGGGGACATGGATTGGGACCTCACAAGCGGCGCCGCCTCGGGGCGCCGAAACGTTCACAACATGAATTCGCAGGCAAACGCGCCCGGCCCGACGGATCAGGCCGGGTCGGTAATTCGACGGCTGAGAGCCGCGCCTGCGATGTGAACGCGTGAGGTCATGTGAGGGATCCTGCCAGAGATCGGCAGCATCGTCCAGCGATGCCGCTGCCTGCGTTGACGATCCCCGTGCTTGTCTGTTCAATGAGCGCGACATCCGTCGCGCCTGCTTGCGGGAGCCCAGAACGTCAGAGTCTGAGCCGTGCTTGAGAGATCGTCCGTTGTTCTGTCCGTGACCCGCGCTCTTCTGGGCGAGGTGACGCCGTCGCTGCGGGCCGTTCAGTTTGACCTCGTCGATCGCAACATCGACATCTTCTGCATCTTCGACGGCAGCATGTCAGAGGATGACCGGGAGTCGATGAGCTGCGTGGAGACGGAGGTGATGGCCGACTTTCCGGATGCGACCGTCCGGGCGCATTGTCTGCGGATCGATCTGCCGGATCGCGTGCCGAATGCACCAGGTCGGTCCACAGTGTTCGCGCATCGAGAGTAGGTCTTGGCGAGCAGCGAGACGTAACGTCGCGGATACCGGCGACATCGCTACGGCCCTTATTTCAAAGGGCCGGCCCCGATCTGGAAAACCTCTAAGAGCGATTCCAGCCGCCGCTCCGTTGACACATTGCGGCCATTGCCGTCTTCCCTGATCCCACGATGCATCGTGCTTGAATTTGCTCATTGGAGGGATTGATGAGACTGACCACCGCTGCCGCGATCGGCGCCATCCTCGCAGGCTTCGCCATCTCGCCGGCCCTGGCCGACGGCTACAAGGACTGCACCAAGCTCGACAAGGCCCAGTGGAAGCCGGCCGCCGAGGCCGAGGCGAAGGCCAAGGATGCGGGCTACGAGGTGCGCCGCTCCAAGGTCGAGGGCAGCTGCTACGAGGTCTATGGCGTCAAGGCCGGCAAGCTCTATGAGCTGTTCTACAGCCCGGAAGACCTCAGCCTGAAGCATACGATCGCCAAGTAGTCGGCGCAGGCGTCATCCAGCGCGCCTGGGTGACGTCGCATGATACCGATGCACGGCACAGCTCCCAGATCGAACGCGAAGGACCCAGACCAGGCAGAGACCGTGCTGGTCTGGGATCTTCCCTTGCGTCTGTGGCATTGGATGCTGGCTGTGCTGGTGCTCGTCGCCTGGGTGACGCCGAACGTCCATGACGGCCTGCATCGCGTGGCGGGCTACGCGATCCTCGGGCTGCTCGCCTTCCGCCTGATCTGGGGCCTGATCGGCAGCCGCCATTCGCGCTTCCGCAGCCTTCGCGCGCGGCTGCGCGCCACGCCGGCCTATTTGTGGAATCTGCGGCGCGGCAGAACCGGACGCTATCTCGGGCTCAACCCCGCCGGCACGACGATGCAGCTGGCGCTGCTGCTCGTGCTGATCGTGTCCGCCGTCACGGGCGCGATGCAAGTGACAGTGCGGTTCTTCGGCGTGTGGTGGGTCGAGGATACGCATGAGGTGACGTCGTATCTCTTGATCCCGCTCGTCGTGCTGCATGTCGCCGGCGTCGTCCTGGTCAGCCGCCTGCAGCGGGAGAACCTCGCACGCGCCATGCTGACGGGACGCAAGCTGCTCCACCGCACGACGCAACGCATCGTTCAACGCCAAACGGACTCATCAGGGACACACGGAACTCACAATCCCTGATCGTTGCGCCCAAGCCACAGTTCCCGCAAAAGCTGCCGACGTCCCCTGCCGTGTTATTGCGCCTCGCCGCCAAGCGCCGAACAATCGCAGGTATCGGATGCCTGACCGTCCCTGCTCGCAGGGGCCTGGATCTCGGAGGCCGGATGATGAGCTCGCAGCAGTTGACCACGCGTGCGTTGTGCCGATCTGTTGTCCTCGCAGGCTGCGTCATCGCCTGGCCCGCCGGCGCCGCCGAGCCGGAGGCGGCGACGCCGGTCGTGGCGGAAGTAACGGCGTCCGCGACGACAGCGCCGCCAACAACGCAGGCGCTCTCGTCGGAGACCGCGCTCACGACAGCTTCGATCGCGCCATCGGCTCCCCTGCCTGTCGACGAGCTGGCCGCGCCGGCGGCCCCGGGCGAAGTGCCGAAGTCCACCGTCGTCAGTGCCGATCGTATCGAGATCCTCGATGAGTGCCCCGACATCGACGTCTGCGTCGATCGCTATCTCTGGGCGCTGTATGAGCGCGCGCCGAAGCTGGACAAGATCCGCGAGACCGAGCGCCGCGTGGTCACGGTGAAGCGCAAGGGCCGCATGGTGAAGGTGACGCGCAGCTTCACCAGGCTCGTCGACAATGATTTCGCCTGGAAGGATCCGAAGGCTGCCGAGCGCGTCGGACGGACGATGATGGAATACGTCATCGGCGGCATGGACCGCAGCTTCAAGATGAAGCTGTTTCACACCTTGCACGCGGCCGAGGCCGCGGGGCTCGCGCCGGGGATCACCAGCGGCTTCCGCGACGATTATCGCCAGGAGATCGCGAGCGGGCTGAAGGCCGCGACCAACCGCTCCTATCACGGCGGCAGCCTGCGCGGCGGCTATGGCCACGGGCTTGCGGCCGACATCGTCAGCGTCAACGGCGCGACGCGGGCGCAGCGCTGGGTAGCAACCGAGCAGCTGTGGAAATGGATCGACGCCAACGGCAAGAGCTTTGGCGTCGGAAGGCCTTATCTCGATCACGATCCGCCACATGTCGGCCCGGTCGACGGCGAGGAATACACCAAGCACCGCACGCCGGCCGTGAAGCTCGCGGCGGCGGAGACGAGGAAGCACAAGCGGATCGCAGCGCGCTCGGAGCATCATGCGGCGAAGCGCGCGAAGGCGGTGCGGGCGTCGGCATTGGGCTCGCGGCGGACGGGGTGATCGTCAGAGTAGCTCGCCGTGCTTGCTACTGAACGACGAACTTAGCGAGATTGTTGAGTGCGGTGTCCGATACAGCGCCCTCTCCCCTTGCGGGAGAGGGCATCTCCGGCCGATCCAAACATGCGGTTGGGTGAGGGGTATCTTTCCACGAGCCTCGCGCGGAGAGGCATACTCCTCACCCGACCGAGCTTGCCGGACTGTCCTACATGCCCTCTCCCGCAAGGGGGGAGGGCGCAGTCATGGGCACCGCGGTCATCTTCAATGATCGAGCATTGCCATCGTGGACACGATGATGATGTCCGCGCAACCAAAACAAAAAGGCCGGGGCGATGCCCCGGCCTTCGTTGTCTCCGCCGCGCGTGAACGCTGCGATCAGTAGCGATAGTGGTCCGACTTGAACGGGCCTTCCTGCTTGACGCCGATATAGGCGGCCTGGTCGGGGCGCAGCTCGGTGAGCTTGACGCCAATCTTGGAGAGGTGCAGGCGCGCGACCTTCTCGTCGAGCGACTTCGGCAGCACGTAGACTTCCTTCTTGTACTTGCCGTCCTTGTTGTTGGCGTAGAGCTCGATCTGCGCCAGCGTCTGGTTGGTGAACGACGCCGACATCACGAAGGACGGATGGCCCATCGCATTGCCGAGGTTCACGAGCCGGCCCTCGGACAGCAGGATCATGCGCTTGCCGTCGGGGAAGGTGATCTCGTCGACCTGCGGCTTGATGTTGGTCCACTTCAGGTTCTTCAGCGAGGCGACCTGGATCTCGTTGTCGAAGTGGCCGATGTTGCAGACGATGGCACGATCCTTCATCGCGCGCATGTGCTCGATGGTGATGATGTCCTTGTTGCCGGTGGCGGTGACGAAGATGTCGGCGCGCGGCGCGGCGTCCTCCATCGTCACCACCTCATAGCCCTCCATCGCCGCCTGCAGCGCGCAGATCGGATCGATCTCGGAGACCATGACGCGGCAGCCGGCCTGGCGCAGCGAGGCGGCCGAGCCCTTGCCGACGTCGCCGAAGCCCGCGACCATCGCGACCTTGCCCGACATCATCACGTCGGTGCCGCGGCGGATGCCGTCGACCAGCGACTCGCGGCAGCCATAGAGGTTGTCGAACTTCGACTTGGTGACGCTGTCGTTGACGTTGATCGCCGGCCACAGCAAGGTGCCAGCCTTCTGCATGTCGTACAGCCGGTGCACGCCCGTGGTGGTCTCCTCCGAGACGCCCTTGATCGACTTGGCGATCTCGGCGAAGTAGCCCTTCGGCTTCTCCTTGAGCTGCTTCTTCAGAAGCGCGAAGAACACCTCCTCTTCCTCGGACGCCGGCTTGTCGAGGAACGCCGTGTCGCCGTTCTCGGCGCGCAGGCCGAGATGGACGTACATGGTGGCGTCACCGCCGTCATCGAGGATCATGTTCGGATGGCCGCCGCCGTGCCAGTCGAACAGCTTGGCGGTGTAGTCCCAGTAGTCGACCAGGGTCTCACCCTTGACGGCGAACACCGGGATGCCGGCGGCAGCGATCGCGGCGGCGGCGTGATCCTGGGTCGAGTAGATGTTGCAGGAAACCCAGCGGATGTCGGCGCCGAGCGCGGCCAGCGTCTCGATCAGCACGGCGGTCTGGATGGTCATGTGCAGGGAGCCCGCGATGCGCGCGCCCTTCAGCGGCTGCTTCGGGCCATACTCCTCGCGCGTCGCCATCAGGCCGGGCATCTCGGTCTCAGCGAGCGAGATCTCCTTGCGGCCGAACTCGGCGAGCGAAATGTCCTTGACGATGTAGTCGGTAAAGCCTGGCTTGGCGGTCATGTCGGGTTTCCTGGTCGGATGAATTCGAAACGGATCGTGACGAACGAAGAGAGACGCGTCGAGGCGCAGTCCAGATCACTCTCCCCGTAGCTCACGGGGAGAGGCAAAAGCGGCCTTCTGCCGCCGTCTTCAATCTAACAACACCGATGCGGGGCATCGGCTGTCGTCTCTCCCCGGCGTGCGGGGAGAGACGACATAGGCATCACACCGCGCGCTTCAGCGGCTCGACGAGATCGGTCTTCTCCCAGGAGAAGCCGCCCTCATTGTCCGGCGTGCGGCCGAAATGGCCGTAGGACGAGGTGCGCGCGTAGATCGGGCGATTGAGGTCGAGGTGGGTGCGGATACCGCGCGGCGTCAGGTCCATGGCCTTGGCCACGGCCTTCTCGAGCGCATCCTCCGACACCTTGCCGGTCCCGTGAGTGTCGATATAGATCGACAGCGGCCGCGCCACGCCGATGGCGTAGGCGAGCTGCAGGGTGCAGCGATCGGCGAGGCCGGCGGCGACGATGTTCTTGGCGACGTAGCGCGCGGCATAGGCGGCCGAGCGGTCGACCTTGGTCGGATCCTTGCCGGAGAACGCGCCGCCGCCATGCGGGGCCGCGCCGCCGTAGGTATCGACGATGATCTTGCGGCCGGTGAGGCCGGCATCGCCGTCCGGACCGCCGATGAAGAACTTGCCGGTCGGGTTGATGTGCCAGATCGTCTTCGGGTTGATCCAGCCTTCCGGCAGCGCCTTGCGCACGTAAGGCTCGACGCGCTCGCGGACCTGGGCCGAGGTCATATCCTCGACCAGATGCTGATGCGAGACCACGATCTCGCGCACGCCGACCGGCTTGCCGTTCTCATATTGCACGGTGACCTGGCTCTTGGAATCCGGACCGAGCACCTTTTCGACGCCGGAGTGACGGGCTTCCGAGATCAGCCGCAGGATCTTGTGGGCGTAGAAGATCGGCGCCGGCATCAAATCCGGCGTTTCGTTCGTCGCATAGCCGAACATGATGCCCTGGTCGCCGGCCCCCTCTTCCTTGACCTCGCCCGGCTGCAGCGCGTCGACGCCCTGCGCGATGTCGGCGGACTGCGGGTGCAGCAGGATCTCGATGTCGCAGGTCTTCCAGTGGAAGCCGTTCTGCTCGTAGCCGATGTCCTTGATGGCCTCGCGGACGACGTGCTCGATGTGCTCGTTGGTGACCGAGGACGGGCCGCGGGTCTCACCGGCGATCACGACCTTGTTGGTGGTGGCGAGTGTCTCGCAAGCCGCGCGGATAGCCCACGGGTCGATGCCAGCCTTCGGCCCCTCGCGGTAGAACAGGTCGACGATCTCGTCCGAAATGCGGTCGCAGACCTTGTCCGGATGGCCTTCGGACACCGATTCCGACGTGAACAGATATGACGCGCGCATCAAGCAACCCCTTCTTTGCCGCCCACGGCGGTCGTTTGTATTGATCTCAAGGTGACCTCGATTGATCCCCAGGATGTCAGTCGCGACGCCGCGAGATGACGTAGGACTCGTCGTAGAACCACAGCCCGTTGTGCTTTCGCAGGACCTCTCTGGCGGCGTCGAGCGCGCGGGACGAGTGGGCCACCTCGGTCAGGCGGTCTTCCTCGATCTGCGCGACATACACCGCCGCGTTCCAGGCTGCAAAGGCCGTCGAGGTTCCGATCGCACCGGTGACCTCGTTGGGCAGAGCCTCCATCTCATACCTGAAAATCGAGCGATTGTCCGCATAGGCGTTAAAATTTAAGTCCCGCCCACTGGAGCCCAGCTCGTACTTGACGGCGCGCAATAGCTCATGGCGGCTGACCGAGAAAGGATTTTCTCCGGGCCACACCGACTGGATGATTTCCAGGCCCGGATCCTGGCCGTGGGAGTGGATTCCGATCAGCCGGCCGCCCGGCTTCAGCGCCCGCGCCAGCGGTGCGATGATCCGTTTGGCGCGGAAATTCACCGAGGAGCGCGCCCGGTAGGGCTGCGACGCGATGATCAGGTCGAAATTGGCCTCGACCCGCCCTGCCCTGGGGATGATGTTGTCGAGCAGGAAGCGGTGGTCCTCGCGGTAGAGCACCAGCGCGATCGGCCGCTCATAGACCGGCATGCCGGTGCGCTGGGAGACGTTGGCGCGCCAGTTCTGCTCCAGGAACGGCTTGAGGGCGGTGATCTGAGTCTCGAAATCGCCGGACGAATCGCCCTGCAGCACGACCTCGTGCCAGATCATCGAGGCCGCCACCGACGGCGAGGCCGGGGTCAGCCAGGGCGCCTCGGCATAGTTCATGTTGGTGAACACGAACACCGACGCCGGGTGCTCGAATAGCCGGTCGGGCACCTTTTCCAGGGTCAGCCGGACGTCCTCGAGGCTCAGCTCCTTGCCGGCGACGTAGAACGGAATGTGTGGAAAACGGCCGTGCATCGTCCGCAGCACCTTCGACAGCACGGTGCCCGTCGCCGACGCCGGCGTCGAACAGCCGCAGCGCTGGCGGGCGCGGATGGATGCTGGCGAGCTCGAGGCCGACGCGCTCGGCCACCACCCGCTTCTCGCTACAGGTGTGCACGAACAGCAGATATTTCTGCCGGTTCTCGAAGAAGCGGAAATTGCTCTTGGGATCGCGCTTCTCCGGCACGACATCGAGCCGCGGCGGCGGCAAGGTGCCGGTGGACGCTGCGATATAGGCCTGGATGCGGTCCAGCGTGTCGATGGTGATGCGCTTGCCCTCGCGCAGCCGCTGCACCAGCTTGCCGTCGTTGACGGCCCGGCGGCCGAACGTCGATTCCGCCATGTCCGACTGGCGGCAGAACTCCGTGATCTGGGCAAGCAGCTGGTCGTTCTTCATACGGCCGGAAGGGGTGGGAAATAGCGGTGGGCAGATGGCCCGTAGCCCAACGCTGTAGCACCTTCTGCCCACCATGCAAAGCCGCCGGTCGGTACCTTGTTCCGCCACGCTGAGAAGCGATACAGTTCCCGCGGGATCAACGCTGGGGTGCGCATGTCGAGGTATTTGGGGTCCACGTTGTCCGTGGCCGCGCTGCTCTTTGTCGCGACGCTGGGCCAGGCGGCCGCCGGCTACCTCGATGAAAATCCGGACGAGGTCTTCGCAGGTGTCTACGAGCGAATAGGCGCGCTGCCGCTGCAGGCCGCCCGGGATCCGTTCGTGTGGCTGCGGCTGCAGGAGCTGAAGCGCGAGCCGTGCGACCAGAAGAGCATCGGCGACCTCGCGTTGATGCTCGACAAGCTCGGCTATCGCCGCCAGGCCGCCGAAAGCCAATTCCGCTTCGTCAAGGAGTGCGGCGCCCCGCTGATGGCCCTGCACCGCGCCGCCGATACCTACATGAAGCTCACCGACTTTCCCAAAGCCGTCGAGGTCGCCGACGAGTATGTGCGCCGGGCGCCCTCCAATCGCGATGCGCATTATCTGCGCGCCACGGCGCTCGCCGGTGCGGGCGATCATCAGCGCGCGCTGACCGACTACTCCGACACGATCGAGCTCTCGCCGGACAAGGCCAAGATCGCCAGCCGCGTCTTCACGCAGATGGCCGAGGCCTATGCGGCGATGAAGCGCTATTGCGAGGCGATGGCGCCGATCAGCCTGTGGGTGTCGTTCGACCCGGTGGCCCGCGACACCGGCCAGACCCAGCGGATGATCGCGGACTACGAGCGGCAGGGCAACTGCGTCGCTCCGACGGAGGCCCGCACCGAGCGGTTTCCCCTGGGCAGGCAGAAGAACGTCGTGGTGGTCAAGGCGGAGATCAACGGCGTCAAGGGATCGTTCGTCCTCGACACCGGGGCGAGCTACGTGTCCGTCCGTTCGGCCTTTGCCGAGCGAGCCAAGCTGCCGCTGAACGCCGGCAGCGACATCACGCTGATGAGCGCGAATGGAGAGACGAAAGCGCGACTGTCACGGGCGGACAAGGTCAAGCTCAACTCACTCCTGGCGACCGGGATTCCGGTCGCGGTTCAGGCCGGCGACCAGAAGGACTACGGCAGCGGAATCGACGGGCTGCTGGGCATGAGCTTCCTCTCCCGCTTCGATGTCCAGATCGCCGCCGATTTCGTCGAGGTTCGTCCGCGTCGCGCGCAGAAACCATAGGACGCATCTCAATGTCATCAGCTGCCCTGTCACCGCGGTCGGCATCCCGGACTCGAGGTGCGACAGATGCTGACGCGGGTTCGGGCCGAAGTCGTCCTGGCGACGAAGAAACAAGCAGGTGCACGGTCGCCCTCCTCGCAGCTCAGCGAGGTGCATCTGACCACGAAATAGCTGTGGGCGCTTTGCGGCTGCGACAGCCTGCTTCGGCGGCCGATTGTCGGAACCGATGCAGCACGCGCGAATTCTGCTATCCTTCTCCTCACAAGAGACGGCGCGGATCGCCGTCGGCGCGGGACGTCGACAACACGATGCGCACGCGACAACATGCGTCTCGGACAATGCAAGGGGGGCTCTCATGCTCGGTCGCTTGATTCTCGGACTTGGTGCCTCGGTCGCACTGGCCGCCGGGCCTGCGCTGGCTGACGACGTCACCGGCGTCTGGCTGCGTGAGACCGGCGCGTCCAAGGTCAAGTTCGCGCCCTGCGGCGGCGCCATCTGCGGCACGCTGGTCTGGATCAAGGAGGGCACCGATACGCCCGCGAAGGTCGGCCAGCGGCTGTTCTCCGGCATGAAGCCGATCGGGCCCAACGCCTGGGCCGGCAGCTACAGCAATCCCGACGACGGCAAGACCTATGATGCCAAGATGACGCTCTCCGGCGGCACGCTGACGACCGCGGGCTGCGCCTTCGGCGGCGCGATCTGCCGGTCCTCGACCTGGACGCGGGCAAATTAGAGATCCGTTCGCGAATTCGCGGTAGCGTCGGCGATCGAGGAGCATCAATCGTCCACATGGCAGCGAAGACGCAGGCGCGGCTGGGGTTCGTGCTGTTTGCGGTGATTGCCGCAGCAGCCGCGACGTTCGTGCTCGCGCGCCGCTCCGCAGCGCCGTCCGGCGGTGATCACCGCACCGTCCGCCAGCTTGTCGTCCACTACAACCTGCTGTCGCGCCCGGGTGACCCGATCATCGTGCTCGGCGACAGCATCGTCGAGGCCGCGACGTTGCCCGCCAGCGCCTGCGGGCATCCCATCGTCAACGCCGGGCTTGCCGGCGCCGGCACCCGCAGCGACCTCGCCGGCTGGCTGAAGCCGGCGCTGGGACCGAAGCAGCCGTTCGCCATCATCGTCTCACTCGGCGTCAACGACGCGCTGACGGCCAAGCCCGACTCCAGCGACGTCTTTGCCGGGCGCTACGAGGCGCTGCTGCGCGAATTGGCGGAACTCAGCACGCGCCTCTCCATCATCGAGTTTCCTCCGGTCGAAGTGCGCGGTCCGTTCACGGAGGCCATCGAGAAGATCGCGACGGCAAGCATCACCGGCTATCGCGCCGCGCTGCCGGATCTCGCGAAGCGCAACGGCGCGACCTTCGTGCCCCTGCCGCCGATCGAGTCCCCGTTCACGCTCGAAGGCATCCATCTCAATGCCGCCGGCTATCGCTCCTGGGACCAGGCGATCCAGCAGGCCATCGAGCTCGCCTGTCGCTGAAGACGACCGGCCGAGGCTTAACTTCAGCAGGCGAAAACAATCCTTCACTCGGGTCCGGGTAGGATCGGTCAGCACATCCCCCCGCGACGGTTAACAGATCCCTGCATGGCCCAGCCCCCAAACTCGACCTCGCCTGGGACTCACAAGCTGCTCGGATTGGAGCTGCTGCGCTTCCTCGCCACGATCTCGGTCCTGCTCTGGCACTACCCGCATTTCGCCTATGTCGGCGATGCGCCGGTCGGGCTCGTCCGCAGCGAGCTGCCGTTCTACCGCATGCTGTTCCCGTTCTATGAGCTCGGCGAATACGGCGTCGTGATCTTCTGGTGCATCTCGGGCTTCATCTTCTTCTGGAAGTACGGCGCGCTGATCCCGAACGGCAAGGTCGACGGCTGGACGTTCTTCGTCAACCGGCTGTCGCGGCTCTACCCGCTGCATCTCGCGACGCTGCTGCTGGTCGCTGGCCTGCAGGCGATCTACGTCGCTCAGCACGGCTACGCGTTCGTGTACCAGAGCAACGATCTCGCCCATTTCGTCGCGCAGCTGTTCATGGCGAGCGACTGGCTGCCGCCGACCGGCGTCAGCTTCAACGGGCCGATCTGGTCGGTCTCGATCGAGGTGCTGGTCTATGCCGCGTTCTTCCTTGGGCTGCGCTTCGTCACTGCCTCGCCGTTGCTCAATCTGGCGATGATCCTGGCGGGGATCACGAGCGGAACGCTGGTCGGCAAATGTGTCGTGTTTTTCTATGCCGGAGGCCTCGCCGCGATGGCGCGGCAGGCGGTCGCCGATGCGTCCTGTCGGCGGCAGTTCGAGGCACTGGCCGCTTTTGCGATTGTCGGGATTTCGGTGGCGCTCTGGCTGTCCAATATCGATCTGGCCGAGCGCGCCGTAGCTCTCCTGCTCGTCCTTACCCCGCTCCTGTTGTTCGTCTGCGCCGCGCCCATCACTCTGCCACGGCGCATCGAGAACCTGCTTCAGGCCGCCGGCAACATGACCTATTCGTGCTATCTGCTACACTTCCCGGTCCAGCTTGCGATCGCGCTGGGTTTTGGTGCCATGGGGCGAGCAATACCGCACGCCGACCAGTCGTTCTGGATCGGCTTCATGGGGCTGACGCTGACGGCGGCGTACGTAACCTTTCGCTGGTTCGAAGCCCCTGCGCAGCGGCTGATCCGCCGCGCGCTCCTTCCCAAAGTGGAAGCGAGGCGGATTGCTCCGGCCGCCTTGCCCTGACGGACCAGCGGACGACCGAGACTCGGGCAGTTGCCGGCGCATTCCGCTCGCATCTTGCCCATCTGTATCTTTTAAGGTACATTTGACCATGCTCGACGTGCGGCAGACCAGCGAATTCAGGGAATGGCTGCTTGGTCTGAGGGACATGAGAGCAAAAGCGCGCATTGCTGCTCGGATTGCCCGTGTCGAAGGCGGTAACCTCGGCGACAGCAAGCCCGTCGGTCGAGGCATCTCCGAGATGCGGATCGATTACGGCCCCGGCTATCGGATCTATTTCCGCCAGAAGGGCAACGTCCTGGTGATCCTGCTATGCGGGGGTCACAAGGGCACTCAACGGTCCGATATCCGCCGCGCGCAAGAACTAGCTGAAAGAGAGGGTTAGCGAATGGCAACAACGCGTTTCGATGCCGCGGAATATCTCGCCGAGCCGGAGGCTCAAGCCGAGTTTCTGGCGGCAGCGCTCGAGGACGGCACCGCGGACGAAATCCGTGCCGCGATCAACACGATCGCTCGCGCGCGCGGCATGTCGGACCTCGCAAAGGCGACCGGCATCCGTCGCGAACAGCTCTATCGGGCGCTCGGTGAAGACGGAAATCCGGAGTTTGCCACCATCCTGAAAGTGCTCAGGGCCCTCGGCGTGAAACTCACGTCGGCGCCACCCAAGGCGGCTCCGAAGCGGAAGCCCGCCAAGAAAGCTGGCCGCCGCGCCGCGTAATCCAAGATTGGATTTGAATTCGCTCAGGGCGCCCTCGCCTCCACGTCTTCGCAAGGCGGCACGAACTGTTAGATCCTTGAAACAAGAAGGCCGGATCGGGACGATCCCGATCCGGCCTGATCCGCCAGCGCTTGCCGCGTGTATTACTTGCCCCAAATCTCCTCGGCGAGCTCGACGCAGAGGCGGAGCTTTGCCCACTGCTCTTCCTCGCTCAGGATATTGCCTTCCTCGGTCGAGGCGAAGCCGCACTGCGGGGACAGCGCGAGCTGGTCGAGGGGAGCGAACTTGGAGGCTTCTTCCATGCGGCGCTTGATGTCGTCCTTCTTCTCGAGCTCGCCGACCTTGGAGGTGACGAGGCCGACGACGACGACCTTGTTGCCCTTGGGCAGGAAGCGCAGCGGCTCGAAGCCACCGGCGCGCTCGCTGTCGTACTCCAGGAAGTAGCCGTCATAGTTGGTGTTGGCGAGCATGGTCTCCGCCACCGGCTCGTAGCCGCCGGAGGAGATCCAGGTCGAGCGGAAGTTGCCGCGGCAGACATGGGTGGTGATGGTCATGTCGGCCGGACGCTCGGCAATCGCGTAGTTGATGATGCGCGAATAGATCTGCTGCAGGCCGTCAGGATTGTCGCCCCGCTCACGCGCCTTCTTCAACTCGTCCTGCGAGCACAGATAGGCCCACACGGTGTCATCGAACTGCAGATAGCGGCAGCCGGCGTCGTAGAACGCCTTCACGGCCTTACGATAGGTCTTGCCGAGATCCTCGTAGAACGCGTCGAGATCGGGATAGACCTCCTTGGAGATCGATTTGCGGCCGCCGCGGAAGTGCAGCACGGCCGGCGACGGGATCGTCATCTTCGCCGTCACATGCGCGGTGTCGGCGTGCTTCTTGAGGAAGCGGAAGTGATCGAGCATCGGGTGATCGTCGGGGAAGTCGAGCTTGCCGATCACGCGCACCGCATCGTGACGGGTCTGCACGCCCGTGAACTGGATGCCGGCGTCGGGATGAAACAGCTCGCAGCCCGTGAGCTTGGCGAGGAAGTCGAAATGCCACCAGGAGCGGCGAAACTCGCCGTCGGTCGCGAGCTTGAGGCCGGTCGAAGCCTGGCGGTGCACGACCTTCTCGATCTCCATGTCCTCGATCTTGGCGAGGTCGGCCGCGGAGATCTCGCCCTTCTCCAGCTTGGCGCGGGCTTCCTTGATCTTCTGCGGGCGCAAGAGGCTGCCGACTTCGTCGGCGCGGAAGGGAGGCTTGGTGCGTTGCATCTGTTCACTCCTTGGAATGGTCGACGTCTTCGATTGGGTCGATGGATCGGTAAATGATCCTGCCTCGACGAGCGGCCCCGTGGCCGGCGCCCGCGCGTTCTCAAAAGCCGGGGCAAGCCCTAGCGCGTCTCCGATCAGTATACAATTCCGTTCGGTGAGGATTGTGTGCGGGGGTCGAAAGTCCCACCCCACGCACCGGTCGGGCTTTGGTCTCTAGGTCGATTTCACGATTCCGGTCATTCGGCCGCGATGACCAACGATCCCGGCTGTCGACGTTCCGGTATACAGAATAACCCTCCGCTCCTGTTCGAGACAGCCCCAGGCGGGCGGCCCCGGCCCGGGGGACCCGAACGTCAGTGCGCCGCAGCGCTGGCGACGCCGAGGTGCCGCTCCAGCGGTGCGGGATCGGCCTTCAGCGCGCTGGAGGGCGCGTCGTGCACGATGGTGCCGCGCTCCAGGATCACGACGCGGTCCGCCAGCGCGAGCAGCTTCTGGGCATGCTGCTCGACGATGATGGAGCACAGCCCGCCGGCGCGGCTGATCGTGCCGATCGCAACCAGGAGCTCCTCGACGATGATCGGCGCCAATCCTTCGGTCGGCTCATCGAGCAGCAGCACCTTCGGGTTCAGCGTCAGCGCGCGGCCGATCGCCAGCATCTGCTGCTCGCCGCCGGAGAGCTGGTTGCCGAAATTGTTGCGGCGCTCCTTGAGCCGCGGAAACATCTGGTAGACGCGCTCCACCGTCCAGGGCCCGGGCTGCGCCACCGCGGTCATGTTCTCCTCCACCGTCAGCGAGCGGAAGATGTTGCGCTCCTGCGGCACCCAGCCAATGCCGGCGCGGGCGCGCTGGTCGGCGCGCAACGAGGTGATGTCGGTGCCGCCGAGCGCGAGCTTGCCGGAGAATCGGCGGGTGACGCCGACGATGGAGTTGATCAAGGTGGTCTTGCCGGTGCCGTTGCGGCCGAGCAGCGCCAGCACCTGGCCCTCGGGCAGCGACAGCGACATGTTCGGCAGCACGACCGCCTGGCCGTA
The DNA here is from genome assembly GCF_054063215.1 of Bradyrhizobium sp. USDA 4353. Classification (NCBI taxonomy): domain Bacteria; kingdom Pseudomonadati; phylum Pseudomonadota; class Alphaproteobacteria; order Hyphomicrobiales; family Nitrobacteraceae; genus Bradyrhizobium; species Bradyrhizobium sp. USDA 4353. Next base: position 3,779,465 of record NZ_JBSSGB010000001.1, on the reverse strand, counting down.
GCCGGCGCGGAGATTTTCGATTGTCAGCAGATCGGTCATCACGCGGCCTCGCCGAGATAGACGGCCTTGACCTGCGGATCGCGCGCGACCTCGTCGGGCGTGCCCTCGACGAGAAGCGCACCGGAGACGAGAACCGAGATGCGATCGGCAAAGGAGAAAACGAGGTCCATGTCGTGCTCGATCAAGAGCACCGTGACGTCGCGGGGCAGCGCGGCGACGGCGGCCAGAATGTCCTTGCGCTCGCCCTCGGGCACGCCGGCGGCGGGCTCGTCGAGCAGCAGCACGCGCGGCTTGGCGGCGATCGCCACCGCGATCTCCAGGAGGCGCTGCTTGCCGTAAGGGAGCGTCGCGGTGCGGTCGTTCATGACGTCGAGCAGACGGAAGCGCTCGAGTGTCTCGGCGATCTCGGCGTTGATGTCGTCGCGCGTGCCCATGCGCCGCCACCAATTGCCGCCGCCGCCGAGCCGCTCCGACACCGCAAGACCGATGGTCTCGAGCGGCGTCAGATCCGGATAGAGCTGGTTGATCTGGAACGTGCGCGACAGTCCGCGCAGCACCCGCTTGTGCACGGGCAGATCGGTGATGTCCTGGCCCTCTAGCAGGATGCGGCCGGAGCTCGGCTCCAGCACGCCGGTCAGCTGATTGATGACGGTGGTCTTGCCGGCGCCGTTCGGGCCGATCAGCGCGTGCCGCGCGCCGGGCACGATCTGAAGCGAGAGATTGCGGGTGACGTGGAGGCCGCCGAAATGCTTGTCGAGGCCGCGCGTTTCCAGGGCGTAGGTCATGGCGCCTCGTTATCGGTGAGGGCCACCGCGGCCTTGCGGCCGGCGATCTGCCGAAGGATGAGATTGGGCAGCCACAGCGCGTAAGCATGGATGCGATGACGGCCGACGAGCACGATGACGACGAGCACGAGGCCGATCCAGAACATCCAGTATTGCGGCGTGATCCACTGGAACAGCTCCTGCAGCATCCGGAACACGGCCGCGCCGATCAGGCCGCCATAGAGATAGCCGGAGCCGCCGATCACCAGCATCAGCACCAGATCGGCCGAGCGCTCGAACGAGAATACGTCGAGCGAGGCGAGCGCCGTTGTCTGGGTGAACAGCGCGCCGGCAATGCCGGCATAGAATGCCGCAACGGTGTAGATCGCGATCAGGCGCTTGTTGACGGGAATGCCGATCGCCGACGCTCGCAGCGGATTGTTCTTGATGGCGCGTAGCGACAGTCCGAACGGCGAATGCACAATCATCCGCGCCAGCAGGAACAGCACGAACAGCACCGCGAGCGCATAGAAGAAGCCGGTCTTGCCGAACATGTCGAAGGCGAACACGCCGAAGATCGGCTGGATGTCGATGCCTTGGAGCCCGTCGGTGCCGCCGGTGATGTTGGAGAAGCGCTCGGCGAGCGCCTCCATCAAGAGCGCGATGCCAAGCGTCACCATCAGCCGCGTCAGGTCGACGCCGCGGATGACGAGGAAGCTGGTGGCGAAGCCGAGCACCGTCGCGGCAAGACCGGCAACGATCAGCGCCAGCACCGGCTCGTTGATGATCCCGTGCACCGATAACAGCCCGGCACAATAGGCGCCGACGCCGAAGAAGGCGGCGTGGCCGAGCGAGACGATGCCGGCGTAGCCGAGGATCAGGTCGAGAGACAGCGCGAACAGCGCCAGACGCAGGATCTCGGTCATGATCAGATAGCGCGAGGGAAATGCGAGCCCGACCGCCAGCACGACGATCCAGAAGGCGAACTCGCTCCAGTGCCAGCGGCCATGTTGGCGGGCGTGGAAGCCGACCTCGGTTTGTGCGTTCGTGGTCATGCGATCCTCACCGCGTCGCCGTGCGACCGAACAGGCCGTTCGGGCGCCAGATCAGGATCACGATCATGATGGTGTAGATGACGAACGGCCCGAGCTTCGGCACGTAATATTTGCCGGCGACATCGCCGATGCCGAGCAGCAGCGAGGCCAGGAAGGGGCCGGTGATCGAGGACGAGCCGCCGACGGTCACGACGATCAGGAAGTAGATCATGAACTTCAGCGGGAAATACGGATCGAGGCCGAGGATCTCTGCGCTCAGCGCGCCGCCCAGGCCGGCGAGGCCGCAGCCGAACGCGAAGGTGAAGGCGAACACCTGCGGCACGTTGATGCCGAGGCCGCTGGCGGCGCGGGGATCATCGACCGCGGCGCGCAGCCGGCTGCCGAACCGCGTCTTGGACAGCACGAGTTGCAAGCCCACCGTGAGCAGGCCGCAGATCACGATGATCATCAGCCGGTAGCGGCCGATGCCGACGCCGAAGATGTCGAACTGGCCCTGCAGCACCGCCGGCAATTTGATGAAGATTCGCGACGAGCCCATGATGTAGTCGACGGTCGCGACCGTTATGAACACCAGCCCGATCGAGAACAGCACCTGGTCGAGATGGCTGCGCGCGTAGAGATGCTGATAGAGCGTCCGCTCCAAGAGCGCGCCGATCACGGCGCTGGCGACGAAGGCCATCGGCAGCGCGGCGAAGAACGGCCAGCCGATCCGGTTGACGAGCACCGCGCAGACATAGCCGCCGGCCATGGCGAAGGCGCCATGCGCCAGATTGACGAAGTTCATCAGGCCGAGCGTCACGGCGAGCCCGCAGGCCAGTACGAACAGCAGCATGCCGTAGGCGACGCCGTCGAACAGATTGGTGAGGATGGAGGTCATTGAAAGAGGCGAGCCGGGTTGGAGATCGTCATTCCGGGGCAGCGCGCAGCGCTGAACCCGGAATCTCTTGATCATGTCGAGATCCCGGGTTCATCGGCACCGCCGCTCCGGGATGACGCCGCTCACGCGGCGTCACTTCTTCGCCTTGCCCGGATCCTTCACGGCGTCAAAGGTCTGGAACTCGACATTGTAGAGCTCGCCGTCGACCTTCTCGACCTTGCGGATATAGACGTTCTGGACGATGTCGCGGGTCTCCGGATCGATCGAGATCGGGCCGCGCGGGCTCTCCCAGGCCATGCCCTTCATCGCCGCGAGCAGCGAGTCGCCGTCGGTCTTGCCCTCGGTCTTCTTCAGGGCCTGGTAGATCAGGTGGATGCCGTCGTAACCGCCAACGGCCATGAAGCCCGGACGGCTGTTGTAGGCCTTCTTGTAGGCCGCGACGAACTCCTTGTTCTTTTCCGACGGATGCGCCGCCGAATAGATGTGCGCGGTGACCGCGCCGAGCACCGCGTCGCCCATGTCGTTGAGAAGGTCGTCGTCGGTGACGTCGCCCGGCCCAATCACCTTGATGCCGCTCTTGTCGAGGCCGCGCTCGGCATATTGCTTCATGAAGTTGCCGCCCTGCCCGGCCGGCACGAACACGAACATCGCGTCGGGCTTGGAGTCCTTCATGCGCTGCAGGAACGGCGCGAAATCCGGGTTCTGCAGCGGGACCTTGACCTCCTCGACGATCTCGCCGCCGCCGGAGGTGAAGCGCTCCTTGAACGACGCCAGCGCATCGTTGCCCGGCGCGTAGTCCGAGGTCAGGGTCGCGACCTTCTTGATGCCGTTCTTGACCGCCCAATCGCCGATGATGGTGGAGGACTGCGGCAGCGTGAAGCTGGTACGGACGATATAGGGCGACTTCTCGGTAATGATCGAGGTGCCCGCGGCCATCACGACCTCCGGGATCTTGCCCTGGGTGGCGAGCGGCGCGGCGGCAAAAGCGGCCGGGGTCACGCCGAAGCCGGCGATCACGTTGACCTTGTCGTTGACGATCAGCTCCTGCGCCAGCCGCTTGGTGTTGTCGGGCAGCGCGGCGTCGTCCTTGAGAATGACCTGGATCTTCTTGCCGGCGACGGTGTCGCCGTTCTGTTGCATATAGAGCTTGATCGCATTGTCGATCTGCTTGCCGGTCGACGCCTGGCCGCCGGTCATCGGCACGATCAGGCCGATCTTGAAGGTGTCTTCGGCATACGCCGGATAGGCGGCGAGCGCGGCGGCGGCGCCGGCCAACATCAGACCCGCAATTCGATTGTTCACGTGCCATCCTCCCTTTGCGCCGCCTCTACGGGCGGTGCTCACGATCAAATGTTCAGTTTTGCGGCGACGCTAGAGCGATTTGTGATCTCCGAACACCTGCCGCACGCTCTAACAGCTATAGCAATTCGGAATAGATTCTGTATGCCAGCCATGCAACTGGGGAATTTCTTCAGAGGCTTGGCCGCCGATGAGCGTGGGCTCCGAAAGGACGGACAAGCTACTAAAGAGTATTATATTACCTAGCATCAATTCGACTGAATTGCACGCTTGAAGGCGGAATTGCCGCGCGGCTGGCCTGCCTTGTTCCATATGGTGTTGCTGACACATGCCACGCAGTTTTCGTCTCGTCCTCATCCCACTGGCTGCCGCAGTAGGCCTGTCCCTGGCTGGCTGCTCGTCGATCAACGAGAAGGTCGGCGCCGGGATGGGCGATCTGATGCCGCAATGGGCCGGCGGTCTGCCCGCGGACGCCCCGCCCCGGCCAGGCACCGCCGAATACGACCGCTCCATGCAGGAGCGCGAGCGGCGGCGCCAGATGCCGGCAAGCGAGCGCGACAAGGAGACGCAGTCGGACGCGAATGCCCAGGCGGCCACGCCTCGGCGTTGAGGGCCTACGATCCGCGATTTGGGCCGGACCGCGGGCGACATCCGCCCGCGCTTCGACTAGTCTATGAACACGACGGTCTTGCGGCCGTTGAGGATGACGCGGTCCTCGAGATGATAGCGGATCGCGCGCGCCAGCACGCGGCGCTCGATGTCGCGGCCCTTGCGCACGAGGTCCTCCGGCGTGTCGCGATGGCTGATGCGCTCGACATCCTGGTCGATGATCGGGCCTTCGTCGAGATCGCGGGTGACGTAATGCGCGGTGGCGCCGATCAGCTTGACGCCGCGCTCATAGGCCTGGTGATAGGGTTTTGCGCCCTTGAAGCCCGGCAGGAACGAGTGGTGGATGTTGATGCAGCGGCCCGACAGGCTCGCCGACATCTCGTCCGACAGGATCTGCATGTAGCGGGCGAGCACGACGAGATCGGTCTTGGTGTCGTCGACAAGCTTCAGGATCGCCTGCTCCTGGTCGCGCTTGGTGTCCTTGGTCACCGCCATGTGGTGGAACGGAATGTCGCCGAAGTCGAGCCCGGCATAGGTCTCGCGCGGATGATTGGAGACGATCGCGGTCGGGATCATCGACAGGTCGCGGGTGCGCCAGCGATAGAGGATGTCGACCAGGCAGTGGTCGAACTTCGAGACCAGCAGCATGACCCGGCGCTGCCCGGCACGGTCCCGCATCTGCCAATCCATCGCGAAGCGCTCGGCGATCGCCGCGAAGCCGGTCTGCAACGCCGGCAGGTTCACCGCGAGATCGGCGGCCGTGAACACCACGCGCATGAAGAAGTGACCCGTCTCGAAGTCGCCGAACTGCTGGGCGTCGAGAATGTTCTGGCCGTTATGGGCAAGGAAGGTGGAGACGGCCGAGACGATCCCGGGACGATCCGGGCAGGACAGGGTCAGGACATACTGGTGGTCGGACATGGCGATGATGGACCGGCGGATGAGAAGGATGAAGGATGCAGGCTTGGCGCCCGTTCGGGCCCTGCTCTATCACCCTCCACACCCTTGCGCCAACGCTCGGCAAGGGGGCAGGATGAACAAAACATCACCCGTCTCGGTGGAGAATGGCATGGCCGACCGGCTGACCGGCAACCGCATCCTGATCCTGGAAACCCGCGAGGAAGCGCAATTCTCGCGGCTGCTCGCCGAGCAAGGCGCCGACGTGCTGCAATGTCCGATGTTCACGATCGAGGACGCGCCCGATCCAGCGCCGATCGAAGCCTGGATCCGCCGCGGCATCTCCAGGCCATTCGACGACCTGGTGCTGATGACCGGAGAAGGCCTGCGCAGGCTGATGACGGTCGTGCGACGAATCGGTGTCGAGCCGGAGTTCGTCGCCGCGCTGGGCAAGGCGCGCAAATTCACCCGCGGTCCCAAGCCGGGGCGCGCCCTGCGTGAGCTCGGCCTCGAGGCGCAAGTCACCACGGAGAAGCCGACCTCCGAAGGCGTCGCCGAGCTGCTGGCGCGCCACGACTTGAAGGGCCACCGGCTCGGCCTGCAGCTTTATCCCGATAAGGATCATTCGGCGCTGATCGGCGCCATCCAAGCCGGTGGCGCCGAGGTCGATACGGTCCTGCCCTATATCTATGACGCCAAGGCGGCCGATGCGAACATCCTCACCGCGATCGACGAGATGACCGCCGGCAAGGTCGACGCCATCGCGCTGACGAGCTCGGGCCAGCCGCGACGCTTGTTCGATGTCGCCAAGGCGCACGGCGTGGAGGATCGGCTGCGGCAGGGCCTGGCGCGCACACCGATCGCGTCCGTGGGGCCTGTGGTGACGGAGGAGTTGGCAGCGCATGGCTTGTCACCGTCGATCACGCCAACGGGCGAGGCGTATTTCATGAAGCCGCTGATCTCGGCCATGGCGACCGCGCTGGGCGTGAAGTCGCAACGGACGGCACCTCACTAACGGTGTCGTCCCGGGCTTGAGCCGGGACCCATAGCCACCGAACGCGATGAGACGCGTGGAATGCGCCGCCTGCCCATTTCGGACATCACGCGGTATGGGTCCCGGCTCAAGGCCGGGACGACAGCGGAGGATCAGGCCGCCGCCTGCCCCGTCTCCTGCAGGAATGCCTGGTAAGCCTGCGCGAGGCCCTCCTCCAGCGACGTCGTTGCGCGCCAGCCGAGCTTTGCCAGGCGGGAAACGTCGAGCAGCTTGCGCGGCGTGCCGTCGGGGCGCGAGGGATCGAAGCTGATGCGGCCCTGATAGCCGACGGCTGTAGCCACCAGGCGCGCGAAGTCCGCAATCGTGATATCCTGGCCGGTGCCGATGTTGACCAGCTCGGGATCCGAATAGGTCTTCATCAGATGAACACAGGCATCGGCCATGTCGTCGACATAGAGAAATTCGCGCCGCGGCGTGCCGGTGCCCCAGACCACGACCTCCGGCGCGTCAACCAGCTTCGCTTCATGGAAGCGCCGGATCAGTGCCGCAACGACATGGCTGTATTCCGGATGATAGTTGTCGCCAGGACCATAAAGGTTGGTCGGCATCACGTTGATGAAGTCGGCGCCGTATTGGCTGCGATAAGCCTCGACCATCTTGATGCCGGCGATCTTGGCGATGGCATAGGGCTCGTTGGTCGGCTCGAGCGGCCCGGTCAGCATTGCGTCCTCGCGCAGCGGCTGCGGGGCGAGCTTCGGGTAGATGCAGGACGAGCCGAGAAACATCAGCTTCTCGGCGCCGTTCACATGCGCGGCATGGATGACGTTGGTGGCGATCGCGATGTTGTCGTAGATGAATTCGGCGCGCAGCGTGTTGTTGGCGACGATGCCGCCGACCTTGGCCGCGGCGAGAAACACGACCTGCGGCCTGACCTTCGCAAACCATGAGAACACCGCGGCCTGATCGCGCAGATCGACCTGGCTGCGCGAGACCGTGACCAGCTCGACATCCTCCCGCCCCAAGCGCCGCACCAGCGCGCCGCCGACCATGCCGCGATGACCGGCAACGAAGACGCGCTTTCCGGCGAGATCAAAGCTCGACGCCACGGGCCAGCTCCTGACGTGCCACGTCAATTCGGGACACAGATCTAGTCTCCATAGCAGCGCAGCTGGTCGAGATTGAGGATCGTGATCCCGCCATATTCCACCCGCAACAGACCCTCGCGCTCCAAGGTCTTGAGGCATTGATTGGCGTTCTGCCGCGACAGGCCGGACAGCGCCCCGATCTCCTCCTGGGTGATCTCCAGGTGACGCGTCGTGTTGGGGTAGAGGATCGGGTTGAACAGCGCGGCGATGCTGCGGGCGAGCCGCGCGGTCGCGTCCAGCGTGCGGCCGACCTCGACGAGACCGATGAACTGACCGAGCCGCTCGTTGAGCTGGGTGACCAGGAAGCGGTTGAAGCCGACGCTGTTCTCGAACAGCCACATGAAGGTCGGACGCTCCATCAGTGCCGCCCGGGTGTCGCGCAGCGCCACCACGTCATAGCGGCGCGGCTCGTTCTTCAGCACGCTGCCCTCGCCGAACCAGGCGCCCGCCGACATGCCTGCGAAGGTCGTCGCCTTGCCGCCACGCGAGACCGTGCTCATTCGCGCAAGACCGGTGACAATGCCGGTCCAGTAGTCGAACTGGTCGCCGCGCAGGAAGATATGCTCGTTGGCGGCGAAGGCACGCTCGACGATGCCGGCCGAGGCGACGTCGACCTCCTCGGGCTTCAAATGGCGCGACCAGGGGGCGATGCGCAGCAGGGTGTCGGAGGCGATCAAGCCGTCATCTCGTCTCGTCGAATCTCGCCGCGACCATATTGCATCGCAACAATCACGTCATGAATTTTGCCTGGGAATTGTCAAGCGCAAGACAGTTCCTGATAGCGCTTTCCCCTAACCAGGACCACCGCATTCGACTCGGCACGTGCTGGACGGATGACGTGGATCGGCCTGAAGATGCGGCAAAACGCACCGTACGGCCGGACCGTCATTCGTCGGATGGCGCGGAACCGATGAGCGGGATAGATTGCGACACGTGCGGCCCATCACCGCCGCACGGGACGAGGCTTGAAGAGCGCGACAAGCGCCGACAAGGACTTCGGGAGGACGATTTGGAGTATACGTTGGAAGCGCGCGGAGTCTCGCTGCGTTTCGGCGGGGTGAAAGCCCTGACCGACGTCAGCTTCGGCGTGCGCGAGGGCGAGCTGTTCTCGATCATCGGCCCGAACGGCGCCGGCAAGACCTCGATCGTCAACTGCATCTCCGGCCGCTACAAGCCGACCGAGGGCCGCCTGTTCCATCGCGGGCGCGACATCACCGGCCTGCCGCCGAACGCGCGCGCCAATATCGGCATCGGCCGCACCTTCCAGAACCTCGCGCTGTTCCACCACATGAGCGTGCTCGACAACATCATGGTCGGGCGCCATCACCTCTTGAAGAACAACTTCCTCACGGGATCGCTGTACTGGCTCACCGGCGCGCGGCGCGAGGAGCTGAAGCACCGCGAGAAGGTCGAGCAGATCATCGACTTTCTCGACCTGCAGTCGGTGCGCAAGGCGCCGGCGGGCACCCTCTCCTACGGCCTGCGCAAACGCGTCGAGCTCGCCCGCGCCATGGCGCTGGAGCCGCATCTGATCCTCCTCGACGAGCCGATGGCCGGCATGAACTTCGAGGAGAAGGAGGACATGGCGCGCTACATCGTCGACCTCAACGAGGAATACGGCATGACCGTCGTGATGATCGAGCACGACATGGGCGTGGTCATGGACATCTCCCACCGCGTCATGGTGCTCGATTTCGGCCGCAAGATCGCCGAGGGCGATCCCGCCGCGGTGCTCGCCGATCCCCACGTCAAGCGCGCCTATCTCGGCGAGGAGGACGAGCTGCTGGTCGATCCCGACGAGGCGCCCTCCATCGCGGAGGACGCCGCATGATGGACTACGCAGGCCGCGTCAAGCAGGCCGACACCTATCCGAAGCTGCTGCGGCTGAATGCCAGAGAGCACGGCAAGGACATTGCGCTGCGCGAGAAGGATCTCGGACTCTGGCGGACGTTCACCTGGGCCGACTACCAGGCGCGCGTGCGCGACTTCGCGCTGGGGATGGTCGAGCTCGGGCTCGGCAAGGACGACGTGATCGGCATCATCGGCGACAACCGGCCAGACTGGGTCGCGGCTGAAATCGCGACGCATGCCATCCGCGGCCACAGCCTCGGCCTCTATCGCGACGTGCTCGACGATGAGGCCGCCTATCTCCTGAACTACGGCGAAGCGCGGCTGGTGTTCGCCGAGGACGAGGAGCAGGTCGACAAGCTGCTCAACCTCGCCGACCGCGTGCCGGCGCTGAGGCACATCATCTATTCCGATCCGCGCGGCATGCGGAAATACGATGATCCCCGGCTGATGCCGGCCGACAGGCTGGCCGAGCTCGGCCGCAACCGCGCGGCCCGTGAGCCTGACCTCTACGACCGCATGGTCGATGCGACCGTCGGCGACGATGTCGCCATTCTCTGCACCACCTCGGGCACGACCTCGCATCCCAAGCTCGCGATGCTCTCGGCCGCGCGCGTGCTGAAGCACTGCGCTACCTATCTCGCCTTCGACCCCAAGGGTCCGGAGGATGAATACGTCTCGGTGCTGCCGCTGCCCTGGATCATGGAACAGGTCTACGTGCTCGGCAAAGGCCTGCTCTGCCGGATGAAGGTCAACTTCGTCGAAGAGCCCGATACCATGATGAACGACTTCCGCGAGATCGCGCCGACCTTCGTGCTGTTCGCACCAAGGGTCTGGGAGCAGATCGCCGCCGACGTCCGCGCTGCCGTGATGGACGCCTCGCCGCTGAAGCAGCGGCTGTATCAGTTGGGCATGTCGAGCGGCCTCGCCGCACTGGAGAAGGGCCAGCATTCGAGCTTCGCCGACATGCTGCTGTTCCGCGCCTTGCGCGACCGGCTCGGCTTCACCCGGCTGCGCTCGGCCGCCACCGGCGGCGCGGCGCTCGGGCCGGACACGTTCAAGTTCTTCCGCGCCATGGGCGTGCCGCTGCGCACGCTGTACGGCCAGACTGAGCTGCTGGGGGCCTACACCCTGCATCCCGACGACAAGGTCGATCCCGACACGACCGGCGTGCCGATGGCCGCTGATATCGAAATCAAGATCGATCAGCCCGACAGCCAGGGCATCGGCGAGATCCTGGTGCGCCATCCCAACATGTTCCTAGGGTACTACAAGAACCCGGAAGCCTCGGCCGCCGACATCAAGGACGGCTGGATGCATTCCGGCGACGCCGGCTATTTCAACGACGCCAAGCAGCTCGTGGTCATAGACCGCATCAAGGACCTTGCCGAGACCTCGCACGGCCAGCGCTTCTCGCCGCAATATATCGAGAACAAGCTGAAATTCTCGCCCTATATCGCGGAAGCCGTCGTGCTCGGCGCGGGGCGCGAGCATCTCGCGGCGATGATCTGCATCCGCTACTCGATCATCTCGAAATGGGCGGAAAAGAACCGCATCGCCTTCACCACCTACTCCGATCTCGCCTCGCGCAACGAGGTCTACGCGCTGCTGCAGAAGGAGGTCGAGACCGTCAACGCGCACCTCCCGCCGGCGCAACGCATCGCCCGCTTCCTGCTGCTCTACAAGGAGCTCGACGCCGACGACGGCGAGCTGACCCGCACCCGAAAAGTCCGCCGCAGCGTCATCAACGAGAAATACGCCGACATCATCGACGGCATCTATGGCGGCAAGCCGGCCATCCCCGTCGACACCATCATCCGCTTCCAGGACGGCACCACCCAGCGCATCCGCACGACGCTGAAGGTGGTGGATCTGGGCGGGCATGGACCGATGGCGGAGGCGGCGGAATGATGGGCCTGCTTCAGCAAACTGCGCCGCTCATGACTGCGCCCTCTCCCCTTGTGGGAGAGGGCATCTCCGCCGGTCGACACGAGCGCGGTCGGGTGAGGGGTCCCTCTCCCCTCGCTCGCCCGCGGAGAGAACCCCTCACCCGGCTGCGCTCCGCGCAGCCACCCTCTCCCACAAGGGGAGAGGGTGCATCTGCATGCGAAGCAAGATCCGTAGGGTGGGCAAAGGCGCGAAGCGCCGTGCCCACCGACTCACACCGAACCCAGCCGATGGTGGGCACGCGTCGCTTTGCCCACCCTACAATCCCTCTCGTGATCGATCGCCGGGTCAAGCCCGGCGATGACGAGTGAGACTGATCATGAACACCGCCTTCCTCATCCAGCTCCTGGTCAACGGCCTCGTGGTCGGCACGCTCTATGGCGTGGTCGCGATGTCGTTCGTGTTGATCTACAAGGCCACGCAGGTCGTCAATTTCGCGCAAGGTGAGCTGCTGCTGATCGGCGCGTGGGTGTGCTGGACCCTGCTCACCAAATTCCAGGTGCCGTTCTGGGCCGGCATGCCGCTGTCGCTGGTCTTCATGTTCGCGTTCGGCATCGCGATCCAGGTCGTGATCCTCCGTCCCATGATCGGCGAGCCGATCATCTCCGTCATCATGGTGACGATCGGCCTGTCGACCGTGTTCCAGGCGGCGCTGAAATGGATCTACGGCGTCAACCCGCAGCCGTTCCCGCCGGTGTTTTCCAGCAAGGCGGTCGACATCTTCGGGCTACAGATCCAGACCGTCTATGTGATGAGCCTCGTCGTCTCCGTGCTGATGATGCTCGGCATGGCCTGGTTCTTCAAAGCCTCGAAATACGGGCTCGCGATGCGCGCCACCGCCTTCAACCAGCAGGTTGCGCAGTCGCTCGGCATCTCCGTCAAGAGCGTGTTCGCGATGGCCTGGGCGATCTCGGCGACAGTTTCGGCCGTCGCCGGAGTGGTGGTCGCCGTCGTCAACGGCGTCTCCTCCGGCCTCTCCGCCTACGGCATCAAGGTGTTCCCGGCGGCGATCCTCGGCGGCCTCGACTCCGTCGGTGGCGCCGTGCTCGGCGGCATCATCATCGGCCTGCTCGAGAACATCGCGCAGTATGTCGACAGCCAGTATCTGCACTGGGGCAATCTGTACGAGATCGCGCCGTTCTACGTGCTGATCATCATCCTGATGATCAAGCCCTACGGCCTGTTCGGCACACGCGACATCGAGCGGATCTGACATCATGGTTGCACGCTCCACCATCCCCGCCGGTGACTTCCGCACCTCCTACGCGGCCGACACCACGATCTTTCCCACCAAGACCAGCCGCAATTTCGCGATTGCCGGCGTCATCCTGCTGTGCTTCGCGCCGCAGGTGTTCTCGGAATTCTGGTTGTCGATCGCGATCCAGATCGGCATCTTCTCGATCGCAGCCCTCGGCTTGAACATCCTGGTCGGCTTCACCGGGCAGATCTCGATCGGCCAGGCCGGCTTCTTTCTGCTCGGCGCCTTCACTTCGGCCTACATCAACAACACCTATGCCATCCCCGTGTTCTTCTCGATCCCGCTGGCCGGCGTGATCACGGCGCTGGTCGGGCTCGTGTTCGGCATTCCCGCCGCGCGGCTGAAGGGGCTCTATCTCGTCATCGCCACCCTCGCCGCGCAATACATCCTGCTCGACTTCTTCTCGCGCGCGGAATGGTTCTCCGGCGGCTCGGTACCGGCGTCGGCCAATCCGTTCTCGATTCTAGGCTATACGCTGCGCGGCGACCGGCAATATTTCTACGTCGTGCTGGCCTATGTGCTGGTCAGCTACATCCTGGTCACCAACCTGATGCGCACCCGCGATGGCCGGGCGCTGATCGCGATCCGCGACCATTATCTCTCGGCCGAGATCATGGGAATCAATTTGACCAAGTACAGGACGCTCTCGTTCGGCCTCGCCGCGTTCTTCGCCGGCATCGCCGGCGCGCTCTATGCGCATTACCAGCTGGTGGTCTCGCAGGAGGGTTTTGGCATCGAACGCTCGATCCTGTTCCTGGCGATGATCATCATCGGCGGCACCGGCTCGATCATGGGCACCCTGATGGGGACCGCCTTCGTGGTGCTGCTGCCGGAATCGATGGAGTTGCTGAGCCATTACCTCAAGGGCGGCGCGATCGACAAGGCGCTGGCGCTCAACAACAACATCACCTTCCTGCGCGAGATCGCGATCGGCCTGATCATCATCGCCTTCCTGATGTTCGAGCCGGACGGGCTGGCGCACCGCTGGCGGCAGATCAAGACATATTGGAAGCTCTATCCGTTCTCACATTGATTTCAACCAACAGGGACCGGCGGCAATCCGGCCCGACCACCACAGGAGGAAGCACGATGAACATCAAGACATGGCTCGGCTCGGCGGCGCTGGCGCTGCTCGCAGGCACCTTCGTATCATCCGCGAACGCACAGCAGATCGCGATCGGCCATCTGCAGGATCTCTCGGGCGGCACGTCCGACGTGGGCACGCCCTATGGCCAGGGTGTCGTCGACACCTTTGCCTGGATCAACAAGAACGGCGGCATCGGCGGCAAGCAGCTTGCGGTCGACAGCAACGACTACGGCTATCAGGTGCCGAAGGCGATCGCGCTCTACAAGAAGTGGTCCGCGCCGGACAACAAGGTTGCCGCGATCATGGGCTGGGGCACTGCCGACACCGAGGCGCTGACCGGCTTCCTCGCCAATGACAAGATCCCGGACATGTCCGGCTCCTACGCGGCCGCGCTCACTGATCCGGAAGGGACCAGCGGCAAGGCCAAGCCCGCGCCCTACAACTTCTTCTACGGGCCGAGCTACTCGGACGCGCTGCGCGCCGAGCTGACCTGGGCGGCCGAGGACTGGAAGGCCAAGGGCAAGCCCGGCAAGCCCAAGTTCGTCCACATGGGCGCCAACCACCCCTACCCCAACGCGCCGAAGGCCGCGGGCGAGGCGCTCGCCACCGAGCTCGGCTTCGAGGTGCTGCCGCCGCTGGTGTTCGCGCTCGCGCCCGGTGACTACAGCGCGCAGTGCCTCAGCCTGAAGAGCTCCGGCGCCAACTACGCCTATCTGGGCAACACGGCGGCTTCCAACATCTCGGTGATGAAGGCCTGCAAGAACGCCGGCGTCGACATCCAGTTCCTGTCCAACGTCTGGGGCATGGATGAGAACGCCGCCAAGACCGCGGGCGATGCCGCCGATGGCGTGATCTTCCCGCTGCGCACCTCCGTTGGCTGGGGCGGTGACGCGCCGGGCATGAAGACGGTGCAGGAGATCGCCAAGATGTCCGATCCCACCGGCAAGGTGTATCGCCCGGTGCACTACATCGCAGCCGTCTGCTCCTCGCTCTACATGAAGGAAGCGATCGAATGGGCTGCGAAGAATGGCGGCCCGACCGGCGAGAACGTCGCCAAGGGCTTCCACCAGAAGAAGGACTGGGTGCCATCAGGCATGGAAGGCGTCTGCAGCCCCTCGACCTGGACCGAGAAGGACCATCGCGGAACGATGAAGGTCGACCTTTATCGTGCGCGTGTGACCGGTCCGACCGATGGCGACCTGAATGATCTGATGGCCAAGGGCGTGATCAAGCTCGAAAAGGTGAAGACGATCGAGCTGCCGCGCAAGGCCGAATGGGCGGGTTGGTAGTTCCACCCAGCGTCATGGCCGGGCAAAAGCGCGAAGCGCGTCTTCGCGCAGATGTCCCGGCCATCACGTCCAGCTTCACACGCCGATGGGCGTGGATGCCCGGGTCAAGCCCGGGCATGACGACGGATAGAGTGTCGCCATGACCGATACACTTGAAAATCCACGGATGAGCACAGCTGCGGGGACAGCCGCCCCGCTGCTCTCCGTGCGCAACATCGAGGTCGTCTATGACGACGTCATCCTGGTGCTGCGCGGGCTCAGCCTCGATGTGCCCCAGGGCGCAATCGTCGCGCTGCTCGGCGCCAATGGCGCCGGCAAGTCGACGACCTTGAAGGCGATCTCCGGCCTGCTCAAGACCGAGGACGGTGAGGTCACCCGCGGCGAGATCATGTTCGATGGGGCGCGCATCGACGGCATCGATCCGGAGAAGATCGTCCGCCGCGGTATCTTCCAGGTCATGGAAGGCCGGCGCATCGTCGCCGACATGACCTCGCTCGAAAACCTCAAGCTCGGCGCGTTCACCCGCTCGGACCGCGAGGTGAACAGCGACATCGAGATGGTGTACAACTATTTCCCGCGGCTGAAGGAGCGCACTGGCCTCGCCGGTTATCTCTCCGGCGGCGAGCAGCAGATGCTGGCGATCGGGCGCGCGCTGATGGCGCGGCCGAAGATGATCCTGATGGACGAGCCGTCGATGGGCCTGTCGCCGCTGCTGGTGAAAGAGGTGTTCGCGATCATCAAGGAGATCAACCGGGATCTCGGCGTCACCATCCTCCTGGTCGAGCAGAACGCGCGCGCGGCGCTGTCGGTCGCGAGCCACGGCTACATCATGGAGCAAGGCAAGGTGGTGCTCGACGGCACGGCGGACAGCTTGCGCGACAATGAGGATGTCAAGGAATTCTACCTCGGCGGCGCCGGCGACCAGCGCAAGAGTTTTAAGAACCTGAAGAGCTTCAAGCGGCGGAAGCGGTGGCTGTAGCTGTTTCTTCTCCCTCTCCCCGTTCTTACGGGGGCGCGACGAGCTTCGCTCGCGCTGTGAGGGTCGGGGTGAGGGGCAGCTCCGGGCACCGCGCCGCGGAGAGCCCCCCTCACCCGCATCGCATCTGACGATGCGATGCGACCTCTCCCCGCACGCGGGGAGAGGTGAAAGCGACACTGGGGACCTAACATGACCACCCACTACGACGCCCTCGAGACCCGTGATCCCACTGAGCGCGAGCAGGACCTCTTCGGCCGCCTGCCCGACGTGCTGCGCGCGGCGATGAAGGCGCCGGCCTATGCGGCGCTGCTGCAGGGCATTGATCCGCAGGACATCGCGAACCGCGCTGCGCTGGCGCAGCTGCCAGTGCTGCGCAAGTCGGAGCTGCCGGCGCTGCATAAGGCCGCGCCGCCGTTCGGTGGCTTCGTCGCGCAATCGCCCGGCGCGTTCTCGCGGCTGTTCACCTCGCCCGGCCCGATCTTCGAACCGGAGGCGGCGCACGCTGATCCCTGGCGCGGCGCGCGCGCGCTGTTCGCGGCCGGCTTTCATTGCGGCGACGTGGTGCTCAACACCTTCAGCTATCACCTGACGCCCGGTGGCTTCATCTTCGACACCTCGGCGCGTGCGCTGGGCTGCGCGGTGATCCCGGCAGGTCCAGGCAGTACCGAGGCGCAGTTCGAGCTGATCGAGGCGTATCGGCCGATCGGCTACAGCGGCACGCCGGACTTCCTCAAGATCCTGCTCGACGGCGCCGCCAGCGCCGGCCGCGACATCTCCTCGCTCAAGCGCGCGCTGGTGTCGGGCGCGGCGTTCCCGCCGTCATTGCAGGCCGAGATCAAGGCGCGCGGCATCGATGCCTACCAGGCCTTCGGCACCGCCGATCTCGGCATCATCGCCTATGAGACGTCAGCGCGTGAGGGCATGGTGGTGAACGAGGACCTGATCTTCGAGATCGTCCGCCCCGGCACCGGTGATCCCGTGGCGGAAGGCGACGTTGGCGAAATCGTCGTCACCTCGCTGGATCCGCATCACCCTTGGATTCGCCTGGCGCTCGGCGACCTCACCGCCGCCCTGCCCGGCTTCAGCGCCTGCGGCCGCACCAACATGCGCATCAAGGGCTGGATGGGCCGCGCCGACCAGACCACCAAGATCAAAGGCATGTTCGTGCGCCCCGAACAGGTCGCCGAGATCGGCAAGCGCCATCCCGAGCTCGGCCGCCTCCGCCTGGTCGTGACCCGCGCCGGCGAGACCGATGCGATGACGTTGAAGGCGGAATGCGCCTCGCCGGCAGACGGGTTGCAAGAGGCGCTCGCTGCCAGCCTGCGCAATGTCGCCAAGCTCGGCGGCAGCGTCGAGCTGGTTGCGCCGGGCACGCTGCCGAACGACGGCAAGGTGATATCAGACGAACGCTAAAGCCTGGTTCCTGCACGCGAGCTAAGCCCTGCGGCAACGGCATGAGCCGCGCCGTTCGCACGGCCATCGCGCAATTGTCGCCTCCCGCGCGCTCTCCTATACAGCCATGTCACGTTCTTCGGAGTGTATCCGCATGGCCTTCCCGCGCGCGTCCAAAGCCCTCTCCCGCTTCACGGTGCTCGATCTGACGCGGGTGCGCGCCGGCCCGACCTGCGCGCGGCAGTTCGCCGACTGGGGCGCCAACGTCATCAAGATCGACGCCATGATGGAGGACGGCGGCGAGGCGCTGGGCGGCCCGCGCCGCGGCTCCGACTTCCAGAACCTGCATCGCAACAAGCGCGCGATGACGCTCAATCTCAAGGACCCGAAGGGCGTCGACGTCTTCATGCGGCTCGCCAAGCAGGCCGACGTCGTCATCGAGAACTATCGTCCCGACGTGAAGACCAAGCTCGGCATCGACTACGAGGCCGTGCGCAAGGTCAATCCGCGCATCGTCTATGGCAGCATCTCCGGCTTCGGCCAGGACGGCCCCTACTCCAAGCGGCCGGGCTTCGACCAGATCGCGCAGGGCATGGGCGGGCTGATGTCGATCACCGGCGCCCCCGGCGAGGGCCCGATGCGCGCGGGCATTCCGATCGCCGATCTCTCCGCCGGCCTGTCCTGCGCGATGGGCATCCTCACCGCGCTGCTCGAGCGCGAGGTTTCCGGCGAGGGCCAGTGGGTGCAGACCTCGCTGCTGCAGGCGCAGATCTTCATGCTCGACTTCCAGGCCGCGCGCTGGCTGATGGAGAAGGAGGTCGCTCCGCAAGCGGGCAACAATCATCCGACGAGCATTCCGACCGGCGTGTTCATGACCTCCGACGGCTACATCAACATCGCCGCAACCGGCGGGCGGATCTGGGAACGGTTGTGCCAGACGCTCGGCGCGCCCGAATGGATCGACAATCCGGACTACGCGACCGCACCGGCGCGCTCGAAGAACCGCGACGCGCTCAATGCCGAGATCAACGCGCGTACCCTTTCCAAAACGAGCGAGCAGTGGGTCGCCGAGCTCAACGCCGCCGGCGTGCCCTGCGGGCCGATCTACGCGATCGATCAGATGTTCGAGGATCCGCAGGTGAAGCATCTCGGCATGGCCAAGCCCGTGCCGACTGAGGACGGCCGCGACATCACGCTAGTGGCGCAGCCTTTCACCTTGTCGCGCACGCCGAGCAGCATGGCGGCGCGGCCGCCGGAGTTCGGCGAGCAGACCGAGGAGATCCTCTCGGAATTCGGCTTCACTGACGGCGAGATCGCCGATCTCCGGCTGCATCGCGTGGTGTGAGCAGGTGCAATATGACCAGGCCGCGGCATCCCGCCGCTGTGGCCCAGATGTCACCACGTTGGAACTTCGACCTGGGCCGGATTGAGGCCAAGGCAAGACCGCGCTAATCTCTTCTCATCAGTTGACGCGGACCTGAGTATGGCCCGCGGGCGTGAGGAGTAGCGGGTCATGAGCGCATCCGAGTTGAACGAGTTTCTGTCGGCGATGGAGATGGTGCGCGATGTCAACGCGGCCGCTCTCACCAAGGACAGCGCTCTCCTGTTCGATGAGACAGTGCTCGACAACGACTCGGACTGGTACCACATGCCGGTCGAGGAGACCGTGAACTGATACGAAGCTGACGCGGCGTCACACGCGTCATCGCAATTGATCCCTTGAAGCCTTCGTTCGATCAGCCGGACGGAGGCTTTCGCTTTTCTGTTTCGCTGTAGGCGTCCCCCAGAGTCCAACGCAAAAAAAGCCCGACGCAAGCGCCGGGCAAGGGATCGTCTCGGGAGGAAACATCAGGGCGCGATGACCATCCCTAAGGCGTCACCACGCTGAGCAGGACGAAATCTGCCCATGAATGAAGCCTACCACCACCCTGCCTAAAAAGCTGTCATCGCAAAGACACAACTTCCGGAGAAGCGCCGAGCGCTTCGAACAACGGTCCGCCGCTGCGAAGCTGAGGCCTGAACGCGGCGGCCGTGCCAAGTTCGCTTGCGATCCGCGACATGGTCGTATGCCGGAAGCCGACGGTCCGCAACTTCTGGTGGTGCCAGGCAAGAGCCGCCCCCCTGCTCCTCTCGCATATGACGTTGCGCATCAGCAACAGAGCGAAACGAAGCAGGGCAATCCCGGATCCACCCAAAAAGTCACAGTACCGGTCTGCGCATTTTACCTGCACTTCGTCAGAGCCTATGCCTCGATCCGGGGCCTTTGAACGTGAGTTGTGCAAAGGACTGAAGTGCTGTTCGCGACCCAACTTCATTCCGCCCCCTTCAGTCGGCCGCAGCGCGCGCGGAGGTTCTGGCTGTCGGCAACGGCACTGGCGTCCTCGCTGCTGATGTCCAACGCCGCACTCGCGCAGGCGACCAGCGGCGGCTCAGGCGGCAGCATTTCCAGCACATTGACGAATGGCGGGACGAGTTCGGCCACCGGTGCCGGGAGCGATGGCGGCAACGCCACCTCCAACATCGGTGGGGGCGGCGGTGGCGCGGGTGTCACCGGCGGCTTTGGCGGGTCCGCTAACGCCGGAACAGTTGTGGGCGGTGCGGGCGGCGCGGCGCCAGGAGAAAGAGGAAATACCGGCGGATCGGGCGCCACCAGCAGCAGCGGCGGCGGCGGCGGGGGCGGCGCGCACGGCGCGCTCGTTACGACCAGCACCACAAATGCCGCAACCATCACCGGCGGCAACGGCGGCCGCGGCGGCACGACCACCGGCAATCATGGCGGTGGGGGCGGCGGCGCTGCCGGCTATGGCGTCGTCATCGATGGCAATGGCCTCACCTACAGCAACACCGGGACAGTCAGTGGCGGCCGAGGCGGCGACGGCGGCGTTTCGAGCGGACTCGCCGGCTATGGAGGTAATGGCGGCGACGGCGGCTACGGCGCCTTGCTGACCGGCACCAATGTGATGCTCACCAACGCCGGCACGATCGCAGGCGGCGACGGCGGAGATGGCGGCAACGCCACGACCAACAACGGGAGCAGCGCGGGCGGCAACGGAGGTTCGGGCGGCTCGGGCGTGATCTTCGCTGCCGGCGGCACGCTGGTGAACTCCGGCATCATTGCCGGCGGAAGTTCGGGCGGGCCAGGCTCGGGCCAGGGTGGGAGCGGCAGCGGTCAAATAGGCCTCGCCGGGGACGGCGTCCGCGGCAGCAATCTCGCGATCATCAACAGCGGGACGATTTCGGGCGGAAACGACGCCGGCGGCAATCTCTTTGGCAACGCCATCACCTTCACCGGCGGCAGCAACACGCTGGAGATCTGGGCGAGCTCGATCATCAACGGCAACGTGGTCGGCGCGGGCAGCGACACCTTCCGGCTCGGCGGCGCGGCCAACGGCACCTTCGACATCTCCAATATCGGCGGCTCGGCGCAATACCAGGGCTTCTCCAGCTTCGTGAAGACCGGCACCGGCACTTGGACCTTGACCGGCACTACGAGCGCCGTCACCCCGTGGGCAATCAACCAGGGCACGCTCGCGGTCTCTTCCGATGCCAATCTCGGCGCGGCCTCCGGCGGGCTCTCCTTCGGCGGCGGCACGCTACAAGTTCTCGTGGGCTTCAGTTCGGCCCGCAACATTACGCTCAACGCCGGCGGCGGCAGCTTCGACACCAACGGCAACAATGCCGCGCTCAGCGGCACGATCACCGGCAGCGGTGGGCTGACCAAGCTCGGCGCCGGTATCCTCACGCTGACCGGGGTCACCAGCTACGCCGGCGACACCTTCATCAGCGGCGGCACGTTGCAGACCGGCGCGTCCGGCGTTCTCTCGGTCGCCAGCAGCTACATGATCGCGAGCGGCGCGACTCTCGATATCGACGGTACCGGCCAGACCATCGGCGGCCTCAGCGGCAGCGGCAACGTGCTGCTCGGCAGCAACGGCTCGCTGGCGATCGGCGACAATGGCGGCGCCACCGTGTTCTCGGGCGCGATCTCGGGCAGCGGCACCTTCGTCAAGAGCGGCCCTGGTATTCTCACGCTCAGCGGCACCAACACATACACCGGGCCAACCATCGTCGATGGCGGCACGTTGCGGGCCGGTGCGGCCGGCGCCTTCGCCCCCCTGAGCTCCGTCGCGGTCGATAATGGCAGCACGCTTGATCTCAACGGCTTCAATCAGACCATCGCCTCGCTGACCGGCGGCGGCGCCGTGCTGCTCGGCGCGGGCACGCTGACCTCAGGCGGCGACAACTCGAACACGACCTACACCGGCACGATCTCCGGCAGCGGCGGCTTCACCAAGGTCGGCAGCGGTCGGATGACGCTCACCGGCACCAACAACTACAGCGGCACGACGATCATCAATGGCGGTGTGCTCGACGTCGAAGGCGCCATCACAAATACCTCCGGCGTGACCGTGAACTCCGGCGGCACGCTGATGGGCGCCGGTCTCGTCGATCCACCGATGACGGTGAGCATCAACAATGGCGGCACGCTGGCACCGGGCAACGGCAGCGCCGGCTCGTCGATGTCGATCGTCGGCAACCTCGCCTTCCAGTCTGGCGCATACTACATGGTACAGCTAAGTCCGACGACCGCCTCATTCGCGAGCGTCACCGGATCGGCCACCCTCGGCGGCGCAACTGTCAACGCCGTGTTCGGCGCCGGCGGCTATGTCGACAAGCGCTACACCATCCTGACCACCGGCAGCGGAATCTCGGGCAGCTTCGGCGCGGTGGTGAAGACCAACCTGCCCTCGGGCTTCAAGACCAGCCTGAGCTACGATGCCAACAACGTCTATCTCGACCTGATCCTCGCCTTCGCCCTGCCCGGCGGGCTCAACGGCAATCAGAAGGCGGTCGGCGATACGCTGTCGGCGTTCTTCGATCGCACCGGCGACATGCCGGTCGTGTTCGGCAAGCTCAATCAGGTCGGGCTGACTCAGGCATCCGGCGAGAGCGCCACCGGCGTGCAGCAGACCACCTTCATCGCCATGGGCCAGTTTGCCGGCCTGCTGACAGATCCGTTCGCACAACGCCAAGGCAGCGTCGCGATCAGCTATGCCGACACGTCGCGCAAGCGCACCGATGCTTTCGCGATGCTGCCCGACGAGCGGCCTGCGGATTTCGCGCAGCGCTGGAGCGTCTGGGCCGCCGGCTTCGGCGGCTCGCAATCGACCAGCGGCAGTGCAACCGTTGGCTCCAACGATACCACCAGCCGTATCGCCGGCACCGCGGTCGGCGCCGACTACCGGATCGCACCGCAGACCATCGCCGGCTTCGCGCTCGCAGGCGGCGGCACCAGCTTCAACGTCAATGGCCTCGGCTCGGGCCGCTCCGACCTTTTCCAGGCCGGCGTGTATCTGCATCACCATGTCGGCCCGAGCTATCTGCGCGCCGCGCTGGCCTATGGCTGGCAGGACGTCACGACCGATCGCACCGTAACGATCTCTGGCGCGGACCGGCTGCGCGCGAGCTATCAAGCCAACGCCTGGACCGGCCGTATTGAAGGCGGCACGCGCCTGGTCGCGCCACTTGGCGGCATCGGCATCACGCCTTATGTCGCCGCGCAAGTGACGAGCCTGCGTCTGCCGGCTTATGTCGAACAGGCATCCGCTGGTGCCACGACGTTCGCCCTGGCCTACGCTGGCAAAACTGTCACCGACACACGCACCGAACTCGGCCTGCGGACGGACAAGTCCTATGCGCTGGCGGATGGCGCTCTCACCTTGCGCGGTCGCCTCGCCTGGGCGCACGACTTCAATCCCGAGCGCTCGACGGCCGCCACGTTCCAGACGCTGCCGGGCGCAAGCTTCGTCGTCAACGGCGCGGCGCAGGCTCACGACTCTGCGCTGACGACGACGTCAATCGAGATGAACTGGCTGAACGGCTGGAGCGCGTTGGCGACGTTCGAGAGCGAAATCTCGAACGTGACGCGGTCGTATGCCGGCAAGGGGACGGTACGTTACGCGTGGTGAGCGCTGGTGGGCGATCACCTCCGCCGCGGCCGTCCTTCGAGACGCCCGCCAAGGGGCGGGCTCCTCAGGACGAGGATCGAGGTACGCGGCAAAAAACTAAACCCTCATGGTGAGGAGTGCCGCGCCCCCGGCGAAACCGGCTTACCACCAGGGTCTCGCGCGGCGCGTCTCGAACCATGAGGCCGGAGACGCCGCCGCCTCTTCCCTACGCCTCGACCTTCGCCGCCGGCGGGGTCGACTTGCCGAAGCTCGCAACCAGCCGGTCGATCAGCGGCCAGAACAGAAGCACGATCGCGAGCGTCGTGATGGTGCCGACCAGGCCGTTCGCCCAGAACACCTTCATGTTGCCGCCGGAGATGATCATCGACTGACGGAAGGCGTCCTCGGCGCGGCTGCCGAGCACCAGCGCGAGCGTGAACGGCGCCAGCGGGATCTTGATCTTCTTGAAGACGTAGCCGACGACGCCGAAGCCGAGCATCAGCCAGACGTCGAACATCGCGTTCTGGATCGCGTAGGCACCGATGGCGCAAGACACCACGATCATCGGCGCGACAGCGGCGAACGGCACGCGTAGGATCGAGGCGAAGATCGGCACGGTCGAGAGCACCAGCACGAGGCCGACGACGTTGCCGAGATACATCGAGGCGATCAAGCCCCAGACGAAATCCTTGTGCTCGACGAACAGCAGCGGCCCGGGATTGAGGCCCCACACCATCAGGCCGCCGAGCAGGATCGCCGCGGTGCCCGACCCGGGAATGCCGAGCGCGAGCATCGGCAGCAGCGCCGCGGTGCCCGAGGCATGCGCGGCCGTCTCAGGCGCGAACACGCCCTCGATCCGGCCCTTGCCAAAGCTGTCCTGGTCCTTGGAGAAGCGCTTGGCGAGATTGTAGCCCATGAAGGAGGCCGCGATCGCGCCGCCCGGCGTGATGCCGAGCCAGCAGCCGATCACCGAGGAGCGCAGCAGCGTCATCCAATATTTCGGCAGGTCCTTCCAGACCGCGAGCACCGTGCGCAGCGAGATCGATGCGGCGTGGCCGCGCAGCGCGAGGCGCTCCTCCATCGTCAGCAGGATCTCGCTGATGCCGAACAGTCCGATCACGGCGACCAGGAAGTTGATGCCGCGCAAGAGATCAGTCGAGCCGAAGGTCATGCGCAGCTGACCCGAGACGGTGTCCATGCCGACGCCGGCGAGCAGCAGGCCGAGCGCCATCGCGATGACCGTCTTGTGCTTGTCCTCGCGCCCGAGGCCGACGAAGGAGCAGAAGGTCAGCAGATACACCGCGAAGAACTCGGGCGGTCCGAATTTCAGCGCGAAGGACGAGATCCAGGGCGCCAGGAAGGTGATCAGCAGCACCGCGACCAGCGAGCCGATGAAGGACGAGGTGAAGGCCGCCGTCAGCGCCTCCGCCGCCTTGCCCTGCTGCGCCATCGGGTAGCCGTCGAAGGTGGTCGCCACCGACCAGGCCTCGCCGGGAATGTTGAACAGGATCGAGGTGATCGCGCCGCCGAACAGCGCACCCCAATAGATGCAGGACAGCATCACGATGGCCGAGGTCGGGTCCATCGAGAAGGTCAGCGGCAGCAGGATGGCGACGCCGTTCGGGCCGCCGAGCCCCGGCAGCACGCCGACGAAGACGCCGAGCACGAGCCCGACCATCATCAAAAGCAGCGTCTTCCAGGTCAGGAGGACCGCAAACCCGTGCAGGAGGAGACCCAAGGCTTCCATGATTTCAATCCAACTGTTTCCTCGTCATTGCGAGCAGCGACGTGTCCGCCGAAGCCCACCGGGCGTAGGCGGAAGCAATCCAGAGTCGAGTGCGCAGCCCTGGATTGCTTCGTCGCTTCGCTCCTCGCAATGACGGGAGAGAGACCGGTGTTAGTACCCGAACGCCGCTTCGAGCGGTCCCTTGGGCATGAGCACGTCGAAGACGATATCGAAGGTCACGAACATCACGGCGCTGAACAGGAACGCCGTGAGCAGCGATTTCCAGATCGCGATCTTGCCGACGATCCGCATGAAGCCTGCGATCAACAGGAAGCTCGCGACGTAGATGCCGAGGAGCTGCATGGCGATGCAGAACAGCAGCGTCGGCACGAACACCGCCATCACGCGGCGCAACTGCGCCCGCGTGACGAAGGTCTCGGCCGCCTCCTTGCTCGACAGGAACGCCGCGCCGATGCCGTAGAGGCTGGCGCCGCCGAGGATCACCGAGAGATAGAACGGGAAATAGCCCGGCTCGGGACCGGTCGAGTCCCAGGACGCGCCGGTCCGCCAATTGTCCCAGGCGAGCAAGACGGCCAGCGCGAGCAGCAGCAGCGACACGCCGACGTCGACGGCGCGGTTGGAGGTGACGGGCGGAGAATCCTCCTCCGGGGCGGTGGGATCGTCGACCGCGATCTCGAGCTCAGCGTTGGACATCGCTCCTACTCCATCTGTCCCGAACTACTTCGCGACGAAGCCGGCTTCGGTCATCAGCTGCTTGTTGAGCGAGCCGTCCTCTTCGAGAAACTGGACCATGTCCTTGCCGGTGAGGAAGATCGGCTTGAGCGCCTGCTTCTCCATGTAGTCCTTATACTCCGGCGTCTGCACCAGCTTGCTGAACAGGTCGACATAGAACTCCTGCTGCTCCTGCGTCACCTTGCCAGGCAGGAACATGCCCCGCAGCATCAGATATTGCACGTCGAGACCCTGCTCCTTGCAGGTCGGGATGTCGTTCCAGGACTGCGTCTCCGTGACCTTGGTGGTGTAGGAGATGCGCTCCTTGTCGAACACGCAGAGCGGACGCACCTGACCGGCGCGCCAGACTTCGAGATTCTCGGAAGGATTGTTGACGTTGGCCTCGGTGTGTCCGCCGACGAGCTGCGTCGCGGCCTCGCCGCCCGACTTGTAGGGCAGATAGGAGAACTTGGCGCCGGTCTTCTTCTCCAGGAACACGGTGAGCACGTGATCCTCGCGCTTCGAGCCGGTGCCGCCGAGCTTGAACGGCGAGCTCGACGCCTTGGCGGCGTCGATGAATTCCTTGACCGTCTTCGGGCCGTTGATGTTGTCCCACAGCACGAACTGGTCGAGCGCGATCACCGCGACCGGCGACAACTCATGCCAGTCGAACGGCAGCTTCGCCGACAGCGGCAGCATGTAGATCAGCGAATAGGCGATCAGCACCTTGTTCGCATCGCCGTCGCTGGACTTCATGTACATCAGCGCTTCGGCTCCGGACGCGCCGCCCTTCAGCGACACGACGACAGGCTGCTTCAGCAGGTTGTTCTTCTGGATCGCGGCCTGCATCATGCGGGCCATCTGGTCGGAGGCGCCGCCGGCGCCCGCGGCCACGACGATCTCGACCGGCTTGGTCGGCTCCCAGCCGGCAAAGGCCGGCGCGCTAGCGAAAAGAGCCACCGTGGTGGCCGCGATCTTGATCAGGTTACGCACGTGTTTTCATCCCCGTTCAAAGCGCCGGCTTGTATCCTACCAGGATACTGCTGGCTTATTGTGGTCAGTTCAAGAACACAAGCGTGATGCGGCCTCATCATGTCGGCATAAGGTCGCAAGGCCGGCATCGGACTACTTGCCCTTCCAGTTCGGCGTCCGCTTGTTCAGGAAGGCGTCCATGCCCTCGCGGAAATCCTCGCTCATGTAAGCGCGCAGGATCAGGTCCTCGCCCTCGTCGCGCGACAAGGTGCGGCGGATGCGGCGCACCGCCTCCTTGGTCACTTCGAGCGTGATCGGCGCATGCGAGGCGACGAGCTTCGCCGTCTCCAGCGCGCGGGCCTGCAGCGTGTCGACATCCGGCACGATCTCGTTGAGCAGGCCGAGCGCGAGCGCCTCGGGCGCTTCCACCAGACGAGCCTTGAAGATCAGATCCTTGGTGCGCGCAGGCCCGATCAGGGACACGACGCGCGAGATGTTTGACATGGACAGGCAATTGCCGAGCGTGCGCGCGATCGGAAAACCGATGCGTGTGGTCTCGGTGCCGATGCGGATGTCGCAGCAGGCGGCGATGCCGGCGCCCCCACCGGTGCAGGCGCCCGCGATGGCCGCAATCACAGGCACGCGGCAAAGCTCGAGCGTGCCGAGCACGCGGTCGATCCGCGCCTCGTAGTCGAGCGCATCCTGCGCGGTCTTGAAGGCGCGGAACTGGGAGATGTCGGTGCCGGAGGCGAAGGCCTTGTCGCCCGCCCCGGTCAGGATCAGCGCCTTGATCGACCGGTCGGCGTTGATGGCCTCGCAGATCGAGGCCATCTGGTCGTACATCGCGAAGGTCATCGCGTTGCGCGCCTGCGGCCGGTTGAAGGTGATCTTGGCGATGCCGTCGTCGACGGCATAGATGAGATCGTCGGAGCCGCTCGCAGGCGCGTTCATCAGGCCACCTTCGGAATCGGCGCGGCTTCGCGCGCCTTGAGGACTTCCATCGCCGCGAGCACGCCACCGGCGCGATGCGGCACATTGGCGAGCGCAAGGCCCATCTCGACGCCGGACAGCGTCCCCATCAGCATCAGGTCGTTGAAATGACCGATGTGGCCGATGCGGAACACCTTGCCCTTGATCTTGTTCAGGCCGGTGCCGAGCGACATGTCGAAGTTGTCCAGCACCGTCTTGCGGAACGCATCCGCGTCATGGCCCTCGGGCATGACGACGCCGGTGAGCGCCGGTGAATGCGCCTGCGCATCCTGGCACTGCGTGTCGAGGCCCCAGGCCTTCACCGCCGCGCGCGTCGCGAGGCTGTGGCGGCGATGGCGCGCGAACACGTTCTCGTGGCCCTCCTCCTCCAGCATCTTCAGTGCCTCGTTGAGGCCCATCAGCAGATTGCAGGCCGGCGTATAGGGGAAGGTGCCGAGCTTGTTGAAATTGATGATCTCCTGCCAGTCCCAATAGGAGCGCATGCCGGGATTGGCCTTGGCCACCGCGAGCGCCTTCTCGGAGACGGCGTTGAAGCCGAGGCCCGGCGGCAGCATCAGACCCTTCTGCGAGCCGGCGACGGAGACGTCGATGCCCCAGGCGTCGTGCTCATACTCCATCGAGCCGAGGCCCGAGATGGTGTCGACCATCAGCAGCGCCGGATGACCGGCGCGGTCGAGCGCCTTGCGCACCTCCAGCGGCAGCGTAACGCAGCCGGTCGAAGTCTCGTTGTGCACGATGCACACGGCCTTGATCTTGTGCGCCTTGTCGTCATTGAGCCGCTGCTCGATCGCGGCGATGTCGGCGCCGTGACGCCAGTCGCCCGCAACGAAGTCGACGTCGAGCTTGAACTTGTCGGCGATGCCCTTCCAGAGCACCGCGAACTGGCCGGTCTCGGCCATCAGCACCTTGTCGCCGGGGGCGAGCGTGTTGACGATCGCAGCTTCCCACGCGCCGGTGCCGGACGATGGATAGATGACCACGGGCTGCTTGGTACGGAAGATCCGTTGTGATGCTGCGAGCACGGCAAAGCCGAGCTCGGCGAACTCCGGACCGCGATGGTCCAACGTCGGCATGTCCATCGCGCGCAGCACGCGGTCGGGCACGTTGGTCGGCCCCGGAATCTGAAGAAAATGCCGTCCTGTGTGCACAGTCATTGGCGTCCATCCCCGGTCATTTGGTTGGTGCGCGGACGTGGCATGCCACGCGCTCGTCGCGCTTTTCTCCCGCCAGACCGCTGGCGTCAACACAGAAGACGCAAGCACCGATCGATTCGGGCTGACATCCCTCAGATGCACACGTGATCCTCTCTTCTGTGCAGTGCGGCACCAGCCGATCCGGCGGCCGGCCGCACGCGATTTCGCCTCATTTCACAACTGCGAGATGCCGCGGCGCATTGCCGGGCAGCGGCTGCTCCAGCAGCGCCATCGCGGCATCGACGCCACCACTACGGTGCGGCACGCCGGCGACTCGAAGCCCCATCTCGACACCGCTCAGCGCCGCCATCAGGGTCAGCTCGTTGCACTCGCCGAGATGGCCGATGCGGAACACCTTGCCGGCGACCTTCGACAGCCCCGATCCGAGCGACATGTTGAAATTGTCCAGCACGACCTGGCGGAACGCATCGGCATCGTGGCCGGGCGGCATCAGCACGGCCGTCAGCACCGGCGAGTAATCCCTCGGCTCCTGGCACAGCACCTCCAGGCCCCAATGCTCCACCGCCGCGCGCGTCGCCGCCGCGAGCTTGAGGTGGCGCGCGAACACCTGATCGAGCCCCTCCTCGAGCAGCATCGCGATAGCCTCGCGCAGGCCATAAAGCAGGTTCGTCGCCGGCGTGTAGGGGAAGAAGCCATTCGCGTTTAGCTTCAGCATGTCCTCCCAGTCCCAGAACGAGCGCGGCATCTTGTTGGTCTTCGCGACCGCCCGCGCCTTGTCCGAGACGGCGTTGAAGCCGAGCCCCGGCGGCAGCATGAAGCCCTTCTGCGAGCACGACACGGCGACGTCGACCTTCCACTCGTCGAAGCGGAAGTCGGCCGAGGCAAGACCGGAGATGGTGTCGACCATCAGCAGCGCCGGATGCTTGGCGCGATCGATCGCGGCACGCACCTCGCCGATGCGGCTGGTCGCCCCGGTCGAGGTCTCGTTGTGCACGACCATGACGGCCTTGAGCTGATGCGCGGTATCGGCCGCGAGCTTCTCTTCGATGACCGCGGCATCGACGCCACGCCGCCAGTCGCCGGGGATGAAATCGACCTCGATGCCCCAGCGGGCCGCCATCTGCCGCCACAGCGTGGCGAAGTGGCCGGTCTCGACCATCAGCACCTTGTCGCCGGGCGACAGCGTGTTGACGATCGCAGCCTCCCAGGCGCCCGTGCCGGAGGACGGATAGATGATGACCGGGCTCGTGGTCTTGAAGATCTTCTGCGAGCCGCTGAGCACGGCCTTGCCGAGCTCGGCGAACTCGGCGCTGCGGTGATCGATCACCGGCATGTCCATCGCCCGCAGCACACGCTCGGGCACGGGGCTCGGGCCCGGAATATGCAGGAAATGACGGCCTTGGTGACGGGTCACGGCAGAGCTCCAGGGAACAGCGGCATTCTGACACCCATGATTGCATGCAATCTGTAGGATAACAAGAGACCTGCGAATGCATTTCTGCAATCGACCCCATCTGTAACTACCGCTACAATGGGCGAGCATGAGTTCCACGATTCCAGATATTGAAACTGCCGTTTTGGGCGAGCCGAGCGGCCGCGTCCCTTCCGCGCGCGACGAGACCTCGCTGCATGAGGAGATCCTGGCGCGGCTCCGCGACTATATTGTCGAGGGTCACGTCGCCGATGGCGGCCGGCTGTCGGAGCGACAGCTCTGCGAAATGCTAGGGGTCTCCCGCACCCCCTTGCGCGAAGCTCTCAAGGTCCTGGCCGCGGAAGGATTGGTGGAGCTGCTGCCCAATCGCGGTGCCCGGGTGCGCCCGCTGAGCGCAGCCGACATCCAGGAATTGTTCGACCTAATGGGCGGCCTGGAGGGCCTCGCCGGCCGCCTCGCCTGCGAGAAGATCTCGGATGAAGAGATCGCGAAGATCGAGCAATATCATCACGATATGTACGGCTTTTACATGCGACAGGACATGCAGGGCTATTTCCGCATGAACCAGCTCATCCACCGCGCGATCGTCGATGCCGCCGCCAACGCCACCCTTCACGCGAGCTATGAGAGCCTCGCAGGACGGATCCGGCGGGTGCGCTTCTCTGCCAACTTCGCCCGCAAGCGCGAGCGCTGGAGCGAGGCCATGCGCGAGCACGAGCAGATCCTCGACGCGCTGCGCCGGCGGGCCGGCAGCGAGCTGTCGGACATCCTGTTCCAGCACCTGCGCAACAAGGGCTCGGCGGCGATCGCCTATTTCGCCGAGGACCAGGCCACGGCGGGCAATTCATCGGCAGGCTAGACTAAAGTCGAGATCAGCCCGACAAAATTGCATGCAATCCGGTTGACGCTGTTCCGGAAATGATTGACACCGGGCCAAGGCCCGGCGAACTGCGACGCGACCAGGGCTGATCAGGGATCCTCATGCCGAACGCCAAAGCCGGTCCGTCCAGGCTCGAACAGAAGCTCCGTGCCGAGATCACGGGCGACGTCTTCTTCGATCGCTTCAACCGCGGCCGCTACGCCACCGACGCCTCGTTCTACCAGGTGATCCCGGCGGGCGTGGTCGTGCCACGCACCATGGACGAGGCGCTGCGGGCGCTGGCGATCGCCCGTGACGACGGCCGCATCGTCACCCCGCGCGGCGGCGGCACCTCGCAATGCGGGCAGACGGTCAACGAAGGCATCGTCGTCGACGTCTCCAAGCACCTGAACCGGATCGTCTCACTTGACGTCGAGGGCCGCACCTGCGTGGTCGAGCCGGGCATCGTGCTGGATGACCTCAACCGCCAGCTCAAGAAACACGGGCTGTGGTTTCCGGTCGACGTCTCCACCGCCTCGCGCGCCACGATCGGCGGCATGGCCGGCAACAATTCCTGCGGCGGCCGCTCGCTGCGCTATGGCACGATGCGCGACAACACCATCGCGATCGATGCCGCGCTCGCCGACGGCACGCTGGCGCGTTTCGGTGAGGTGCCGCGTGATCTTGCTGACATCAGCGCACCGGAGAGCGCCCGCGCGCTGTTCCGCGACATGCTCGCGCTTGGCGAGCGCGAGGCCGCGGAGATCGCCGACAAATTCCCACAAGTGCAGCGCCGGGTCGGCGGCTACAATCTCGACGCGCTGACGCCGCGCAACGCGGCCAACAACCTCGCCCACCTGCTGGTCGGCTCGGAGGGCACCCTCGCCTTCTCCACCCGCATCGAGCTGAAGCTGTGGCCGCTGATCCGCACCAAGGTGCTCGGCGTCTGCCATTTCGGCAGCTTCTACCAGGCAATGGACGCAGCCCAGCACCTGGTCAAGCTGAAGCCGATCGCCGTCGAGTTGGTCGACCGCACCATGATCGGCCTCGGCCGGGACATCGCGATGTTCCAGCCGGTGATTGCGGCCGCCGTGCGCGGCGATCCCGACGCGATCCTGGTGGTGGAGTTCGCCGAGGAGACGAAGGATGAGAACCTCGCCAAGCTGAAGCGGCTCGGTGAGCTGATGGGCGATCTCGGCTTCTCCTGGAGCAATGACGTCATCAAATGGGGCGGTGTCGTCGAGATCACCGAGCCCGCGCTGCAGACCGCTGTGGCCGACTTCCGCGCGGCCGGCCTCAACGTGATGATGTCGATGAAGGAGGCCGGCAAGCCGGTGTCGTTCGTCGAGGACTGCGCCGTCCCGCTGCCGCATCTCGCCGACTACACCGCACGGCTCAACGACGTCTTTGCCAAGCACGGCACCCGCGGCACGATGTATGCGCACGCCTCCGAAGGTTGCCTGCATGTGCGTCCCGTGCTGAACTTGAAGCTGGAGAAGGACGTCAAGGCGATGCGCGCCATCGCCGAGGAAGCGTTCGCCATGGTGCGCGAGTACAAGGGCTCGCATTCCGGCGAGCATGGCGACGGCATCGTGCGCTCGGAATTTCACGAGCAGATGTTCGGCCCTCGCATCGTCGCCGACTTCAAGGAGGTGAAGCAGCGCTTCGATCCCGGCAACGTCCTCAATCCCGGCCGCATCGTCGATCCTCCCAAGATGGACGACCGCTCGCTGTTTCGCTATCCGCCGGACTATCGCGTCGACGACATCAAGCCCGTGCTCGACTGGTCGGCCTATCCCGGCGCCGCGGGCGGTTTCCAGGGCGCGGTCGAGATGTGCAACAACAACGGCGCCTGCCGCAAGCTCGACGGCGGCGTGATGTGCCCGTCCTACCGCGCCACCCGCGACGAAAAGGATGTCACCCGCGGCCGCGCCAACACCTTGCGACTCGCGATCTCAGGCCAGCTCGGCCCCGGCGCATTGTCCTCGGACGAGATGATGGAGACGCTGAAGCTCTGCGTCTCCTGCAAGGCCTGCCGCCGCGAGTGCCCGACTGGCGTCGACATGGCCAAAATGAAGATCGAGGTACTGGCGGCGCGAGCCACCACGCATGGCCTCACCTTGCGCGATCGCCTGGTCGCCTACCTGCCGCGCTACGCTGATCTCGCCGCCCGCTTCGCGCCGCTGGTGAACCTACGCAACCATGTCGCGCCGTTGCGCACGCTGATGGAGCGCATCGCCGGCATCAGCGCCAAGCGAAAGCTGCCGGCATTCCGCACCGATACCTTCCGCGTCGATGCCGAGGCGTTCGGCCCAGAGCGCGGCCGCGAGGTCGTGCTGTTCGGCGACACCTTCAACCGCATCTATGAGCACGAGAATCTCGACGCTGCGCTGCGCGTACTCATCGCTGGCGGCTATCGCGTCTATGTGCCCAAGCCGGCCGATGGCGGCCGCGCGCTGTGCTGTGGCCGCACGTTCCTCTCCGCCGGCCTTGTCGACGAGGCCAAGTCCGAGCTGCAGCGCCTGGTCGATACGTACGCGCCATTCGCCTCGCGCGGCGTGCCGATCATCGGGCTGGAGCCGAGCTGCCTCCTGACCTTGCGCGACGAGCTGCTGTCGCTGCGCAACGACACCACAGCCAAGACGATCAGCGCCCATGCGCTGCTGCTGGAGGAGTTCCTGGCGCGCGAGGCCGAGAGCGGCCGGCTCGCGCTGCCGCTCGGGCCCCTGCCCGGCAAGGCGCTGTTGCACGGCCATTGCCACCAAAAGTCCTTCGCCGCGTTCAAGCCGGTCGAGCAGGTGCTGCGGCTCATCCCCGAGCTCGCGGTCGAGACGATCGAGTCCTCGTGCTGCGGCATGGCGGGCGCGTTCGGCTATGGCGCCGAGACCTACGACGTCTCGCTGCAGATGGCGGAGGCATCACTGTTGCCTGCCGTCCGCAAGGCCGACAGCACGACCTTCATCGTCGCCGACGGCACCTCCTGCCGCCACCAGATCCAGGACGGCACCACCCGCGCCGCCATCCACGCCGCGCAACTCCTGGCGATGAGTTTGGAGCGAGGGCGCGCCGCTATGTAGTTCGAAAATGATGAGGAAGCATGAACCCCACACCGCTGTACTTGAACGCGAGAAGACGCGTGCGGTGCCAATGAATGCGCCCTCTCCCCTTGCGGGAGAGGGCATGTACGAAAGAGCAACAAGCTCGGTCGGGTGAGGGGTATGTCTCCACGAGCGCAACTTGCCGAGAGATACCCCTCACCCGATCGCGTGCGTGGATGGGCCGGCGATGCCCTCTCCCGCAAGGGGAGAGGGCGCTGCATCTGACAGCACGCTTAGACTTTGCCCACCCGACGCAGTCTCACCAACACAAAGGACACCGACATGGCCGACCTCACGCTCGACACCGCCCGCAAGATCCTCGACGCCACGCTCGCCAAGGGCATCGAGAAAAAACTGAAGCCGCTCGCCGTGATGGTGCTGGACGCCCGCGGCTGCCTGAAGGCCGCTGCCGCGCAGGACGGCACCAGCCTGATGCGGGCCGAGGTCGCCCATGGCAAGGCCTATGGCGCGCTCGCGCTCGGCCTCGGCTCCCGCGCCCTGTTCCAGCGCGCCCAGGAGCAGGCCTATTTCATCGATGCCGTGAACACGCTGGCTCAGGGCCGCATGGTGCCGGTGCCCGGCGGCGTGCTGATCACGGACGGCACCACTTTGCTCGGCGCCGTCGGCGTGTCCGGCGACACCTCCGACAATGACGAGATCTGCGCCATCGCCGGCATCGAAGCCGCCGGCCTCAAGGCGAATGCGGGCTGAGCTCGGCTCGCCCGGCTCATACTAGGCCGAGCGGCGCCGCTTCGAGACGGGGCCGCTCGTGGCCTGACGGGCAGACAACGTCAGGCCTAGCGCGTTGACGATGCGCATGACTGTGCCGAATTCAGGATTGCCGGTTTCGCCCAACGCCTTGTAGAGGCTCTCGCGGTTGAGACCGGCTTTCTTGGCGATCTCGGCCATTCCCCGGGCCCGCGCCACCAGCCCGAGAGCGTCCCGAACGAAATCAGCATCCCCGGATTCGAGCGCCGCAGCAATGTAGGCCGCTTGGCGTTCCGGCGTATCCAGGTAGTCGGCAGCATCGAACGGCGCCGTCTTGGTCATCATACAGTCTCCGCCAATGCGTGTGCGCGCTTGATATCCTGCTGCTGCCGGCGCTTGTCGCCGCCGCAGAGCAGGATCACGATCTCGGCTCCCCGATGCACATAGTAGACGCGGTACCCTGGCCCGTGATCGATGCGCATCTCGAAAACGCCACCCCCGACACTTTTTGCATCTCCAGGGTTGCCCAACTCCATGCGGCGGATCCGGCCAATGATGCGCGCCGCCGCATCTGCATCCCTGAGACGGCGCAGCCAGTCCGAAAATTCATCCGTCCGACGCACCTCGACCATAACCAAGTTGTAGCCCATAGGCTACAACTTGGTCAATCCTTCCGATTGCTGCTTTAGCAACCTTTCGTCCCTCCGCGGCTTCCCTGGTGATCTCACCACGGAGGCCGCATGACCCAGATTCCGCTGCCCGCATCGGCGCTGGCCGAGAACCATGACGCGGACGCCGCGCGCGATGATGGCGTGCGCGAGATCGCGCCTGATGTCGCCTATCGACAGCTCGCCATCGTCAATGTCGTGTTCTACGGCCGAGCCGGCGCAGGCGATGGCGGGTGGGTGCTGATCGATGCCGGCGTGTTCGGCTCAGGGCCCGCGATCCGTCACGCCGCACAGGCCCGCTTCGGCGGCAGCGGCCGGCCCGCCTGCATCGTGCTCACTCACGGCCATTTCGACCATGTCGGCGTGCTCGAGACCTTGAGCCGCGAATGGAACGTTCCGGTCTACGCCCATCCGCTCGAGCACCCTTATCTCAACGGCACCCGCTCCTATCCGCCGCCTGATCCCCATGTCGGCGGCGGCATGCTGGCGCGACTGTCGCCGCTGTTCCCGACCAGCCCGGTCGATGTCGGCGCGCATTTGCGCGATCTGCCGCCCGACCACTCGGTGCCCTTCATGCCGGAGTTTCGCTGGATCCATACGCCCGGGCACGCGCCGGGCCATGTCTCGCTGTGGCGCGAACGCGATCGCCTGCTGATCGCAGGCGATGCCATCGTCACCACCGCCCAGGAATCCGTCTATGCGTCGGTGACGCAGGCGCCGGAAATGCACGGGCCGCCGATGTACTTCACGCCGGACTGGACAGCGGCGCGCGAGTCCGTTCGCGCCATCGACGCGCTGTCGCCGGAGACAGTGATCACCGGCCACGGCGCGGCCATGCAGGGCCAGGACATGAAGCTGGCGCTCGCGGCCCTGGCGCGAGACTTTGACGTCGTCGCGGTTCCCGAGGACAAGCGCGGCGGCGACGCTTCGGGAGCTTAACAAGACTTCATTGGCAGCGGATCTTCGCGGCCGAAACATTGCCGGCCGCTGCACGTTTGTACCACGGGGCGCACGGAGAACCGGACATGCCTCGGATGAGATCCCGTACCGTCATCATTACCGGCGCGTCCGCCGGCGTCGGCCGCGCCATTGCCAAGCGCTTCGGCGAAGCCGGCGATCGCGTCGGACTGATCGCGCGCGACGAGGACGCGTTGCGCGACGTCCAGCGCGAGCTACAGGCGCGCTTCGTTCATGCCGAATACGAGGCCGTCGATGTCGCCGATGCGCAAGCCCTGTTCGATGCAGCCGAGCGGCTGGAGCAGCGGCTGGGGCCAGTCGACATCTGGATCAACGACGCGATGGAGACGGTGTTCTCGACCGTGGCCGACATCACGCCCGAGGAATTCCGCCGCGTCACCGAGGTGACGTATCTGGGTTTCGTTCACGGCACGATGGCGGCGCTGCGCTCGATGCGCCGGCGCGGCGAGGGCCGCATCATCCAGATCGGCTCGGCGCTCGCCTATCGCGGCATTCCGCTTCAGGCCGCCTATTGCGGCGCCAAGCACGCAATCCACGGCTTCACCGACTCGCTGCGCGCGGAGCTGATGCACGAGCGCTCGCGCATCACGCTATGCATGGTCGATCTGCCGGCGGTGAACACACCGCAATTCGATTGGGCGCGGGCGCATCTCGCGCATACGCCACGCCCGATGGGGCGTCCGGTCGAGCCGGAGGTGATCGCGGACGCCGTGTATCGCGTCGCCGCCGGCGGCTTCCGCGAATATTGGATCGGTTGGCCGACGCTGCTCACCATCCTCGGCAATGCCGTCGCGCCTGCTCTGCTCGACCACTACCTCGCCGCCAAGGCGATCGCGGGACAGCAGACCGACGTGCCGCTGGTGCCCGACCGCACCGACAATCTCGACCATCCGGTCACGCGCCTGCACCGCACCCGCGGCTCGTTCAGCCAGGAGGCTTCACAGCAGGCCGTACTGTTGCCCGGAGACGTCGCGCGCGCTGCGACGGTTGCGATCGGCGCGGCCATCTTCTTTGCACTGGGAGCGACGATGAGCCGGCGGAGGTGGCGTTAGACCCGTGCGCCGCCATGCCGCCCTTGCGCCGCCATGGTCAGATGCGCTTCTTTGTTCCAGCGACTTGCATCCCGGTCCGGAGCGCCTCCATGACCATCGAGAGCATCAGCGCGATCACCATCGCCACCCACGACATGGCCCGCGCGGTCGCGTTCTATCGCGCGCTCGGCTTCGACGATATTCCCTATGGCGGCGCGGAGTCGCCGTTCACGACCTTCCGCGTCGGTGCGGGTTATCTCAACCTGATCGCCATGCCAGAGGACAAGCAGTGGAGCTGGTGGGGCCGCATCATTTTCCATGTTTCGGATGTCGACGCGGTCTATGCGAAGGCCCTGGCGGCCGGCTTCTCGCCTTCGACTACACCGCGCGATGCCGAATGGGGCGAGCGCTATTTCCACCTCACCGATCCCGATGGTCACGAGCTGAGCTTCGCGCGGCCGCTTCGGCGCTGAGCTAGCCGAGCTCGAAGCTCGTCACACCGAACACCCGCTCCATCCGCAGCGGCGGGATCGGCCCGGTGTACATGCGCGCCGTCTCGAACACCGGCCTGAGCCCGAGGCTTTCAGCGAGCGCCACGGCTTCCGGATTGATCGCAGGCACGTCGAGGAACACCTCGCGATTGCCGATCACAGCGCATAGCGCGGCGACAACGGCCTCGGCATCGGCGCGGCGATCCGCCACCAGCGGGCCGATCTTGTAGCCGATGCGACACGGACGGACCACACCCCACGCCACCAGCTCACCGCCCCTGACCAACGCCCGGCCGACATGGCCAGGCGTACTGATCCAGGCCTGCAGGAATGCGCGTCGCGACGCCGGGAATACGGTCGCGTCCGATGCTTCGATTTGGGAGATCGGCACATCCGCAAGCGCGACGAGACCGACTCCGACCGCACGCGGCAGCATCGCAGGCCAGCCGCCAAAGCGAATGTTTGCGTAGGCGTAGCTGAACCCCGACTTTCGATAATTGTCATGCTGAGCGACCACGCCATCGAGCTCGACCACCCGCGATCCCGCATGCGCCATCGCAGCCCGCCACAGCCGCAGACCGTAGCCGCGTCCACGCAGGTCAGGACGCACGATGTAGAAGCCGAGAAAGGCAAAGCGGTCGTCATAGTTCACGCAGGACACGGTCGCCACCGGCTCGCCCTTGAGCTCGGCGACGAGGAAGCCCTGCGGATCGACCAGCGCAAAGCAGGCCGCGTCGGACAGACCCGGATTCCAGCCTTCAGCCGCGGCCCAATCGATCGCAAGAGCGATCTCGTCGGTGCGCATGGGGCGAATGGCAAAGCCATCGCTGTCAGACGCAGGATGTGAGGTCATGACGTCATCGTAGTCCCGCCCCGCGCAATCTGCAGCAGGAAATCCTTAAGCTTTGAGACTTTGCCCGTCGGGTTACTATGTCGCACCCTCATGCCTGTTGCGTCGTCGGGCAAATCAGCTGCACATTTCCCGGCGTCACGGCCCACGAGAGGGGCGCCTCGCGATCGTCACGAGCGTTGGGCCGTTGATGCGATGGCCGTCGCGGCATCAGGCGCGTTTGCGCAAGACGACTGGTGACGCGGCGGACGGCGAAATCGTGTGGTCCTGACATCCCGACGCTGATGTCAACTCACGGCGAAGCTTTGCTTCGCGTGGGGATGGTGGCCAGAAAGCCCGGCGCACCAGGGAGATCACGTATAAGCCGTAAGCCCGTCGCGCAGGGAAGGCCGGAAGTTGCGGCCAAACCTGTGGTGACTGCCGCCTGCTATTCTTCCTGCAGGCGGGCCATGGGGGCGGCGAGCTCCCGGCCTTCCCTGCGCCCTCTTCTTTCGAGGGCTGATGTCGGAACAACAACTCGGGCGCAAGGCGCCGCGAGATCGCGGATGCACGTCTTGAAACTCATTGCAGCGAGTGAGCTACTTCCCCGGCCACACCGGCTTACGCTTCTCCGCAAATGCCTTCAGCCCTTCCTTGGCGTCCTCGGTCATCGCCAGCAGCGCGATCTGGCTCTCGAGATAGGCGATGGACTCGTCGAACGACATCGAGGCGATCGCGCGCATCGCGTATTTGCCACGGCGGATCGCGGTCGGGGACTTGTCGACGATGCGGCCGATCAGCCAGTCGATCTTGGCATCGAGCTCGGCGGCGGGAACGACGTGATTGAGCAGACCGGCGGCCTGCGCGGCCTTGGCATCGAACGGCTCGCCCGTCAGCGCCCATTCGTTGACGAGCCTGGGCGGCGCGATGGTCTGCAGCAGGCTCAGCACCTGCATCGGGAACACGCCGACCTTCACCTCCGGCAGGCCGAACACGACGTGGTCGGCCGCGACCGCCATGTCGGTCATGCACAACAGGCCCATGCCGCCGGCCATGCAGACGCCGCCGACGCGCGCGATCGCCGGCTTGGTGGCGTTCTGCGAGAGTCTCAGCAGATCGGCGTAGTCGACATTGGGCCGCGAGAAATCCATCGCGAAGGCAGCGCCCGAGTTCTGCAAATCCGCGCCCGCGCAGAACGCCTTGTCCCCCGCTCCCGTCAGCACGATGACGCGCACGTCTGGATCTTCATGCGCCTGGCGATAACCGCGCGTGATCCCAGCAATGACGTCGCCGTTGAGCGCATTGCGCTTCTCCGGTCGGTTGATCGTGATCCAGAGGGCCTGCCCGCGCTTGTCGAGAATCACGCTGTCGTTGGTCATTGCCTTGCCTGTCGCTTGCTGTCGAATGCCGGATTGTCGCGGGATAGCCGCGCGGAGCAAGGAAAACTTGCGTCAGGAGGCCGCGCGGCGGCCGATCTCGGCGATGACGCCGCGCAGCAGCGGACGCGCCGGCTCGAACTGGCCGTCGCGCAGGAACGCGACGGTCTGCCGGAACGACGTCGGATGCACCAAGAGGCCCATATGCGAGGCCTTGATCACGGTGTAGTCGGTCATCTGGGCGAGCTTGCAGCTCTCGACCGAGACGCGGCCGTCATTGGGCCAAGGCAACAGGAACAGCCCTGCAATCGGGTCGAGAAAGCGGTTTCCGGCGATCACTCCGATCTCGTAATCGGCCGGCGGAAGCGAGGCGAGCGCGACATTGTTCTTCGTCACCAGTTGCAGGCCGGCCGGCCCGAAATAGGCGCGGTAGAGCGCGACGTTCTGCAGCCGATCGGCAACTTCGCTGCCGCCATTGGGCGTGCCCAGCATGACGACGCGGCCGAGCCGCGGGGGACGGTGACGGGCGATGGTGACCCGCGCCAGCAAACCGCCCATCGAATGGGTTACGAAATGGATCGGGCCGTCGATCGCAGCGGCAAAATCCGCGATGACCGGATGGATGTCCTCTGCCAGATGCTCGAGCGGCTTCTTGCGACTCTCATAGTCGAGGTTCAGCGTGGCAAAGCCCGCGCGTTGCAATCGCTTTTCCAGCGGGCGCAACATCAATGAGCGGCCGGCGATACCATGCAGCAGCACGACCCCCGCGTCGCGGGGGCCATGCTGGTGGCGACGTCGGCGGAGCGATGCCATCACGCGACTTCTTTCTCCTCTGCATCGCGCTCCGGAGCAGCCCCCTTGGCAGCTTCCTCGGCCAGCGTCTTCGCACCGACATAGTCGGTCTTGCCGGAGCCGAGCAGCGGGATCTTGTCCACGACCATCACGACAGCCGGCACCGCAAGCTCCGGCGCGCCTTGCGCCTTGGCCTGGCGCTGCATGGCGGCGCGCTCGGCATCCTTCTGCGTGGTGATCAGAACGATGCGCTCGCCTTTGCGCTGGTCGGGGATCGACACCGCGACAGAGGCGGCCTGCGGCCACAAGGTTGCGGCGATCTGCTCGACCATTGTGAGCGAGACCATCTCGCCGGCGATCTTGGCGAAGCGCTTGGCGCGTCCCTTGATCGTGATGAAGCCACGTTCGTCGATGGTGACGATGTCGCCGGTGTCGTGCCAGCCCTCCGGAAGGGCTTCGAGCACGCCGGGGTTTTCCGCCCTGACATAGCCGAGCATGACGTTGGGACCGCGGACCGAGAGACGGCCGCCCTCCTCGATGCCCGGCACCTTATCCAACCGGTACTCCATGAGCGGCGACAGGCGGCCGACGGTGCCGACGCGGTTGGCCATCGGCGTATTCATCGCCAGCACCGGCGCAGTCTCCGTGACACCATAGCCTTCCAGAACGCGGATGCCATAACGCTCCATGTAGACCTGCCGCGTACGATCCTTGACCGGCTCGGCGCCCGCAATGACCAGCCGCAGGGTGCGGAAATCATAGGCATGGGCGGAACGGGCATAGCCGGTCAGGAAGGTGTCGGTGCCGAACAGAATGGTGGCGCCGGTCTGGTAGATCAATTCCGGCACGATCCGGTAATGCAACGGCGACGGATACATGTAGATCGGGATGCCCGCCAACATGGGCATCATCATGCCGCCGGTGAGGCCGAACGAGTGGAACACCGGCAAAACGTTGAACACAAGATCGTTAGCATTGGCATCGACCCGCGCCAGCGCCTGTGCGGCATTGGCCAGGATGTTGCGGTGGGACAGCACGACGCCCTTCGGCGTCCCCTCCGAGCCCGAGGTGAACAGAATCACCGCGGGGTGATCGGCGTTACGCGGGACGCGCGGCTTGCTGCCGTCGAGAATGCCCTTGATCTTGTCGACCGCACTGACGGAGGCCTTGACGTCCTCCAGATAGACCAGACGGGCCTGGCCCTCGATCGCGGCGATCAGCTTGTCGAGCTTGCCCTTTTCGATGAAGGCCCGCGATGTCAGCACCGTCGTGACCTGCGCAGCCTTCATCGCCGCCAGCACGTTCACCGGGCCGGCGGAGAAGTTGAGCATCGCCGGAACGCGACCGATCGACTGCAGCGCCATGAACACGACAGCGACGCCGGCGGAGTTCGGCAGCAGCACGCCGATGTTCTCGCCGACCATGGTGCCCTGCTCGAGCTTGCGGCTAAGCACCTGGGATCCAAGCAGCAGCTTGCGATAGGTCAGCTTGGTGCCGAGCGGATCCTCGATCATGACCTTGCCGGTGTCATGGTCGCGATGGGCATGCGCCAGCGCCTCGAACAAGGTGCGGTCGAGCATCGCGTTCTTGACCATCGCGTCGATCATGACGTCCTGCAGCGCCGCACCGGCGGCGTTACGACGGGTCTTGCCTTTGAGGGCTGCGTCGATCGTGAGCTTGACCGGTGGCAGGATCGTCACCGTGACCTTGGGAAACCACGAGCGCTTGATCTGGCCGTCCTTGAGATAGCTGAGATGCGAGCGCTGGGCGCCCTCGATGCGCACGGGCACGACGACGGCATCGGCCTTGTCGGCGATCATCGCCGTGCCGTCATAGACCTTCATCAGCGAGCCCGACACCGTGATGCGGCCCTCCGGGAAGATCACCACGGGCTCTTGGCTCGCCACCAGCTTGATGAGGTCGCGCGCGCCGAGCGGCTTTGTCGGATCGATCGTGATGTGGCTCACCAGCTTCAGGAAGACCTTCGCCCACCAGGCTTTGGAGATGCCGGTATCGACAGCGAAGGTCGCATCGATCGGCAACACCGCATGCAGCAGCGGACCGTCGATCAGGCTGACATGGTTCGGCGCGATCAGCATCCGGGTGCCCACCGGCGGAAGGTTTTCCAGCCCGCGCACCTCGGTGCGGAACAGCGCGCGGAACAGCATCGCGCCGAAGTCGCGCACGCCTTCGCGGCCCCATTTGTTCAGGACGAACCAGACGGCGCCGAAGCTCGCCAGCGCGAGGCCGAAGAAGATCC
This sequence comes from Bradyrhizobium sp. USDA 4353, assembly GCF_054063215.1. Lineage (NCBI taxonomy): Bacteria > Pseudomonadati > Pseudomonadota > Alphaproteobacteria > Hyphomicrobiales > Nitrobacteraceae > Bradyrhizobium > Bradyrhizobium sp. USDA 4353. The sequence goes on along the minus strand of NZ_JBSSGB010000001.1, from coordinate 3,735,981 downwards.
AGGCGATCGAGACACCTGCGGCCTGAAGAAGAGCCACGCCGAGGGAGCCGACCACCATGAAGGCCGCTTGCAGCACGTTGCCGGCGGCGATGACGCGGGCGCGCTCATTGGACTCCGACCAGGCCTGCACGGCGGCAAACGCCGGCACCACGAACAGACCGCCGCCGAACGCGAACAGCGCGAAATCGATCAGCATGCGGGCGCCTGCCCAGGAGCCGATGAAGCCGAGCGGGGTGAGACCCTTTGCGGTGTCCGTGGTCGCGATGGCCCAGGACAGATCAAGACCGAGCACGCCCATGATGATGGCGCCGAGCGGCACCAGAGCGAGATTCGGGCGGACATGGCTGAGGCTGGCGGCGAACAGCGAGCCGATGGCGATGCCGACCGCGAAGATCGCAAGGCACAGCGTGACGACGCCTTCGGTGCCGCCGACGACATCCTTGACCAGCGCAGGCAGCAGCGACAGCACGACGGCGCCGACCAGCCAGAACCACGACACGATGACCATGCCGTCCCACAGCCGCGGCGCGGCATAGAGCGACTTCAACAGATGCGACGTCGAGGTCCAGGGATTGGCCGTGATGCGCAGATCCGGAGCGGACGGCGCGGTATGCGGAATGCGCGACGCGGACGCCCAAGAGATCACGGCAAGCCCGGTCACCGCGAGCGCGACCCAGCCCATATGCGAGGAGCCGGAGACCAGTTGGCCGCCGGCGATCGTGCCGATGAGGATCGCCATGAACGTCGCGCCTTCGACCAGCGCATTGCCGGTGGCGAGCTCGCCGACCGTGAGTTGATCCGGCAGCATGGCGTATTTCACCGGGCCGAACAGCGCGGCGATGATTCCGAACATGCCAAGGGCAACGAACAGCAGCGGAACCGAATGCAGGAAGAAGCCGAGCGCCGCGAAGCCGGCGGCGAAGATCTCGGCAAACTTCAGCCGGCGGGCGACGACGCCCTTGACGTATCTGTCGGCCAGCTCGCCCCCGAGCCCGGAGAGGATGAAGAACGGAAAGATGAAGACAGCGCCGGCCACCGTCACCAAGGCGTCGCCGTGCGAGGCGACCGCGCCATAGAGCAGCATGATGACGAGCGCATTCTTTAGAACGTTGTCGTTCAACGCCGACGAGAACTGCGCCCAGAACAGCGGGGCGAAACGGCGCGACGACATCAACTGCTTGATCATGGTCGTTTCCTGGTGTGCAGCGCGGCGGCTTGGCCGCAAAGGATCGCAAGAGTGTTGAAGCTTGGTGCTGAAATCGAAGCTCGTGAGGTCGCGGGATCTCTCTTATGCGCGGCGACTGACCTGTTTCCGTGACCGGCTGCTCCGCAGCGGGCTTCGCGACAGCAGCGACATCGTGTCGGCGAGCGTGAGGGAGGACCACACCATCGCCACGAGCCCTGCTGCGAAGCCACCGCGCAGTTGCGAGCCGAACGGCAGCGCAACGATGCCGCCGCCGACCAGCACGAAGGCTATCGCGAATGTCATGTGCAAAATGCTTATCCAGACCGGGCGCAGTTGCACGGAAGCTATGGGACGTGAGCACATGGTGACCGCTTCGTTGCACAAGGCGCAGGGATTTAAGCCGAGGTCAGCTCAGCTCGCTCAGATAGTGGAAACAGCCGAACAGGCCCCCGCGGCGCTTCCGGCGCCCTTCGCGGCCAGCGGCGCGAAACAGCTGATCTCCAGCGCCCCGCCGTGCTCGGCGCGACGCCAGGAGACCGGCCACATCACAAGCGTTGGCGATGCGCTCCACGCGGTCCGCCACAAGGTGAGACGCAGCCCGGGCCAAACCGTTCAGCAGAGGCTGAATGTCGATGGAAAAAAGCTGCGGGCTTCGAGAGCTGAGAACCTGCATGGGATGACTCCTCGTATTTTGAGCAATGCTCAAAATACTTATCTGAGAAATGAGCGACGCTCAAGAAAATTCTGCAGACCGCGGCGATGAGGTAAACAGAATCTTGCCTAGCGCGAGCTGCGCGCTGCGACAGCGCTTCAAGTCACTGAATATAAGGAGATTTTCAGGAAGCGACCCGACGGCGAGGCTACCCCGGCGACTTTCGCAGCCAGACTTTGTTGTCGTGGAAGGCTGCGCCACCGATGGGAGCGACAGTATCGGCCGCCGTGAGGGAGTTGATGCCGCGACCGCCGACATGGGCGCGGTTCGGATGGATCGATTCGGCGATGAGCACCCCGCGCCGGACCCCGTCGAACAGCCGAGCCGCCAGCGAGGTATGCCCGCGCGCATTGCCGAGCGTCACGACATCACCGTCGGCGATGCCGAGCGGAGCCGCATCGAGCGGATGGATCATCACCGAGGGCGCCCCCTCGCGCGCCTGGGAGGATGGGGTCTCGTTGAACGACGTGTTCAGGAAGGAGCGCGCGGGACTGGTCGCCAGGCGGAACGGATGCTGCTCGTCGGTCTCCTCGGTCACCGCCCAATGGTCCGGCAGAGACGGCATCCGCTCGGGGTTGCCCATCACCCGTCCGAACGGCGGGTGAATCCAATCCGCCTTGAAATGGAATCTGCCATCCTTGTGCGCGAAGCCGTCGAGGTAATGCGAGGTGCGAAAATCCGGCTGCAGATCGCGCCAGACATCGGCCTCCAGCGCGGCGATGTCGCCATGGCCGCTCTTCTTCAAGGTCGCGTCGATCAGTTCGCGCGGCGTCATGTCGAACCCGGGATGGGCTGCGCCCAACCGGTGCGCCAATCCCTGCAGCACCTCATGGTTCGAGCGGCATTCACCGGGAGGATCGATCAGCTTAGGCCCGACCGAAATGTGCTGATGACCACCGCCGTAATAGAGGTCGTCATGCTCCATGAACATGGTCGCCGGCAGCACGATGTCGGCCATTTGCGCCGTCTCGGTCATGAACTGCTCATGGACCGCAACGAACAGATCCTCCCTCGCGAAGCCCTGGCGAACCAGATTCTGCTCGGGGGCGACCGTCATCGGATTGGTGTTCTGGATCAGCATCGCCTTGACCGGCGGACCGCCACAGAGCGCGTCGCGATCTCCCGTGAGGATGCGCCCAATCTGCGACTGGTCGAGAAAGCGGATCGAGTGATCGATGGCATCATGGCCCTCGATGATCGACTCGTCGAAGTGCCACAGCGCAGCATTGTTGAAGAAGGCCCCGCCCCCCTCATATTGCCAAGCGCCGGTCACGGCCGGGATGCAGGACGCGGCATGCATCTGCGTGGCACCATTCCGGCTGCGGGTGAAGCCATAGCCGAGACGGAAGAACGTCCGCTTGGTCTCGCCGACCAGCTTTGCAAAGGCTTCGATCTCGTTCGCCGGAACACCGCAGATCCGCGAGGCCCATTCCGGAGTGCGCGTCTTCAGATGAGCCTCGAGCTCATCAGGACAATCCGTGTACTTGGCCATGTAGGCGCGATCGGCATGACCATCGCGAAACAAAACGTGCATCACGCCGCACGCAAACGCGCCATCGGTGCCCGGACGCAGGATGATCTTGATGTCAGCCTGCTTCATCGTCTCGTTGTCGTAGATATCGACCGCCGCAATCTTGGCACCGCGCTCTTTTCGCGCGCGCGCCGCATGGGTCATGACATTGACTTGCGTGTTGACAGGATTCGTGCCCCAGATGACGACTAAATCCGACAGCGCCATCTCGCGCGGATCGACGCCTGCAATTTTTCCGGTGCCGATCGCAAAGCCGATGCGCGCGACGTTGGCGCAGATCGTCGAGTAGAACCGCGAGTATTTCTTGACGTGCGTGAGCCGATTGAGGCCGTCTCGCATCACGAGTCCCATCGTGCCAGCATAGTAATAGGGCCAGACGGATTGCGAGCCGAATTCACGCTCGGTCTGGCGAAACCGCTCTGCGATCTCGTCGAGCGCTTCATCCCAGGACATGCGCGCGAACTCGCCCGAGCCTTTGGGGCCGACACGACGCATGGGATGCATGAGCCGTTCGGGATGATGAATGCGCTCGGCATATCGCGCCACCTTGGCGCAGACCACCCCGGCCGTATATGTCTGCCGTTTCGAGCCGCGAACACGCCCGATCGTGTTCTGATCGATCACCTCCACGTCGAGCGCGCAGGCCGACGGACAATCGTGCGGACAGGTGGAGTGGCGGATATCGATGCGAGTCTGCTGGTTCATGAGCCAATTGTTAACATCAAACATGGCTCCAGCCGAGAGCGTTCGCGAAGCAGTCGCATGAGCAAAACGCAAAGGTCATTCTGCTCCGGAAGACCGGTTCCTCGGCCACTACCGCCCTCATCCGATTCCGGATGCTCGCACGCGCCAATCATCTGCGCTGTCCCGACCAAGCCCCAAGCGGCATCACCGAGCACGAGCTTCCGCGACCTGAGGCGCTCGGCTCAGGGCGCTGCTTACGCGGCCTCACAACTTCATTCGCAACGCAGCATGGCGGGATTCGGGTAACCGGCAATTTCAGTTGCCATCGCTCCTTCATATATTAGTATATCAATCGAGGAGGCACCGATGTCCAGCCGCGCCCCGAGGAAATTGGTCCCTGCTCCCCGTCCCGTGGTTGCCCGGACGCGCCGCAACGGCCGCCCGCGCAGCGCAACGGCGGCTTCGCGGATTTATGCGGATCTTCGGGCCGAGCTGGTATCCCTGATCCGCAAGCCCGGGGAGCCGATTTCGGAGGCGCAGATCGCAACCGCGTATGGAGTCAGCAGAACGCCCGTTCGCGAAGCGATTCTGAAGCTCTCGGACGAAGGGCTGGTCGAGATTTTTCCTCAATCCGGCATCTTCGTGTCGCGCATTCCGGTCGCAGCGCTTCCCGAGACCATCATCATCCGTAAATCTCTGGAGGAGACGACCACGCGGATGGCGGCCGAGCGCGCGACGTCCAGCCAGATCCTCAACCTGCATGCTACGATCGAACGTCAGCGCGAGGCCTGCGCTGCGCAGGATCGTGAAGCCTTTCACCAAGCGGACGAGATGTTTCATGCTGGCATCGCCGAGGTGGCCGGCTATCCTGGGATATGGAGGTTGATCCAGCAAGTAAAGGTTCACGTTGACCGCTATCGTCGCCTGACCTTACCTCAAATCGGCCGAATGTCGGAAGTGATCGCCGAACACGAACCCATTCTCAAGGGCATTGAACAACGCGATCCAGACCGGGCACGGGCGGCCATGGCGGGCCATCTGGAAAGACTGCTCGACGACATCTCCGAAATTCAGACTCTCAATCCAGAGTATTTCGACGAACCCAGCAACTGAGGCCGCGGCATCCGCGGGCGTTTTGACGATCGAGGCCGTGGGAAGGGACGCCATGAAGAGACGCGATTTCATCAGATTGACGGCCGCAATCGCCGGGGCAACGACGCTACCGCCGCTCTCGCCCGCGCTCGCGCAATCGAACGCAGTCTTCAAGGCGTCCGATGTCCAGCCGCCAGGCTATCCAACGGTCGCAGCCACTGAAAGCCTGGGCAAGAAGCTGGCGGCCGCGACGAACGGCCGGCTGGCGATCCAGATATATCCGTCTGCGCAGCTCGGCGGGGAGAAGGAAACTATCGAGCAGACGCAGATCGGAGCAATTCAGATGCTGCGCGTGAGCGCCGGATCATTGGGACCGATCGTCGATGACGTCAACGTCGTCAACATGCCGTTCCTGTTCAAGAGCATCGAACATTCCGAGAGGATGATGGACGGCCCGATCGGGCAGGACCTGCTCGACCGCGTCAGCGCCCATCCGAGCGCCAATCTCGTCGCACTCTGCTGGATGAATTCCGGCGCGCGCAGCATCTACAACACGAAGAGGCCGATCCGGACGGTCGAGGACGTCAAGGGGCTCAAGATCCGCGTGATCGGCAATCCGATCTTCATCGACATGATGAACGCGCTCGGCGGGAGCGGCGTGGCGATGAGCTACGAGCAAGTTTTCAGCGCGCTGCAGACAGGTGTGATCGATGGGGCCGAGAACAACCCGCCGAGCTATGTCTTCAGCAATCACTACACCGCAGCGAGCTACTACTCGCTGACGCAGCATCTGATTATTCCGGAGATCCTGGTCTTTTCAAAGCGGGCCTGGGCCAATCTGTCGAATGACGATCAGACATTGATCAAGAAATTCGCGCGCGAAGCTCAAATGGAGGAGCGCGAGCTTTGGAAGGCTTACGAGCGCGAGGCCATGGAGAAGGCCAAGGCGGGCGGAAGCGAGATCATCGCAATCACGGACAAGGCGCCTTTCCAAAAGGCGGTCAAGCCGGTCTGGGACAAATACGGCCCGAAGTACCAGGACATGATCAAGCGAATTCAAGAAATCGCTTAGCGAGGTTCGGGCGACCACGAGATTTATGCTGGAAGAGCGGTGGGTGGCTCAACGTCCTATTCGTCCGCGTCCCCACCGGCCTCGGCCAAACCGCGCAGCGGCTCCGGATTCAGCAGGACGATCGCGCCGTGCTCGAGTCTTACCCAGTCCCGCGCAGCCCAGGCACGCAATTGCTTGTTGATGCTCTCGCGCGTCATGCCCACCATCTCGCTGATCTCCTGCTGAGTGATGGCAATGGTGCGGCTCGCATCCACCTTCTGCTTTTCGGTCAGGCCGATCAGAGCGCTGGCGAGACGCCGGGGAAGATCCTGCAGGATGACCTGCTCGACCTGGTCGCTGGTCCAGCGCAACCGATCGCAGAGCAGCTCGATGAACTTCATCGCAAGCACCGGCTGGCTCTTGACGAAGGGCAGGAACTCGCGGCGATCGATGACCAGTATTTCGCAATTCGTGTTGGCGGTGGCGTCAGCGGTTCGCTCGCGTCCGTCGAGCACAGCGACCTCGCCAAAGATCTCGCCCGCGCTGATCAGGTTCAGGATGGCGTTGCGGCCGTCAGGCGACGAGACGCTGATCTTCACTGTGCCGCTGATCACCGCGTACAGGCTCGATCCTGGATCCCCTTTTGAGAAGATGGTGGCGCCGCGCTTGAGCGTGGTCGGCTTCGCATAACGGCACAGCTGATCGAGGGCATCCGACTCGAGCTCGCGAAATATCGGGTGCTGACGCAGCACCGATAGCTTGCCGCTGCTGGCTGATCGGCTGTTGGCCTTTCTCTCCTCAGTCACACCGCATCTCCCAGGCGCCCCTATCCTACCCACCAAGGAGATGTCGAGCCGTAACGGAGGCCCTGATGGCGTCAGGCACCACGAGCCCGTCTGTAGCCAGCGGCACAGACGATCCCTCAGCCCCGACCGCCCATTCCTCGATGTCCGCTTCCCCTTCGGAATACGGTAGATCGGCAGTTGTCTAGGAAAATGCAGTGAAGATCAATTGGGGGCAGCAAAAGCCGCCTCCCGAGGGGGCCGCGTCGGCCGCCCGAGGACCCAAGGGAGGCCCGTCTTGAGGTGCTGGGGTGCACGACGTGACTTCCGGCGCGTCGCGCGAGCCGTCCCCCCTCCCGAAGACCGGTCGCGGGAGGGTGGCCGCTTCAGCCCGAACGTATTCCGGCGTCAGGTCCGAGGCTTGGTCTGAGAATCAGCCCAGAGCAGGACAGCCGCAAAAGCCACGAAAACCCCCACGACCGCAAAGCTGACCATCATCGCGTCGAACGGCATCTCTCTCCCCCTTCTTAGAGTTTGAGACACTGTCCCTCAGCGGAGGCACGACCGTCCTTGATTCAGATCAATGCAAAGCTGCCAACGCTTCAGGCGGCAGCCAGAGCCTCGGCCCGGGCCGCATCCCGGAGCGATACGCCGCCCGGCAGAATGGCGATGACGCCCTCCCGCTCGAGCTTCGTGAACGTCCTGCTCACCGTCTCGATCGTGAGACCGAGATAGTCGGCAATGTCCTGCCGGCTCATCGGGAGCGGCACAATGTTCGACGGGCCTCGCAGCTCGACGAGCCGATCCCTCCAGCCGACCAGGAAAGTCGCGACCTTTTCCTCAGCCGATCTGCGGCCGAGCAGCACCATGTGGTCACGCGCCTGATTGAGCTCCTGGACCGCCAGCTGGTTCATCCGGCGCAGCAGGTTCGGCTTGTCTTCGGCGAAACGGCCAAACGGCAGCTTGGCGAACTGACAGACCGTGACCGGACCGATCGCATCGGCCGAAAACCCATGCCGCTCCTCGGTCGTCATCCCCACGAAGTCGCCGGGCAACACAAACCCGACGATCTGTCTGCGACCATCGGGCAAGAGCTTGTAGAGCCTCATGACTCCGTCGAGAAGATTGTAGAAGCAGGACGACGTATCCTCCTGCGCAAACACGGTCTCGCAGGAGCCGAAGCTGACGCGACGACTGAGTTGCTCGAACTCCCGCATCTCGAACTGGTCCAGCGATGCACAGACGCTGAACCCTCGCACGGCACAATCGGCGCAGCCCTGCCCGTGGAAATCGACTGCAACCAGAGACGTCTTCATACAGGGCTCCGCTGGGCCAAGCGTGAGGAGAATAGCCGCATTCTAACGGATGCTCGGAGTTGCAGTTGATTCAAATCAAATGAGGGGACGATCCGGGCACTATCGTGGCGGGAAATGCCTTGTGACTTGGACGTGATGCATGCAGCGGTCTGCCTTCTGCGCCCTCATAGTGACCCTTTCGTTGTCTCTCCCGTCCCATGCTGCATCAACTCCCGAACAGCGCGGCCGGGTCTATGCGAAGACGCATTGCGCGCGGTGCCACGCCATCGGCAAGGTCGGAGACAGTCCATTTCGACCGGCTCCTCCGTTTCGAACGCTGCACCTGCGTTACCCGATCGAGACCTTGGGCGAGGCGCTTGCCGAAGGTATCGTCACCGGCCACCCGGCGATGCCGCAATTTGAGCTCTCTCCCCCAGAGATCAACGACCTGCTGTCGTATCTGAAGAGCCTCGAATAGGCCCCGAGCCGCGTCCCCGATAAGATCATGATGCGTTTCGGCAGAAACGCATCATGATCTTATCTCTTTGTTTGAGCATGATCTTTTCGGAAAACCGGTTCCCACTTTTCCGGACCATGCTCAGAGAGCTTGGACCGTCCAGGCCAGAAGCGATCTGGCGACACGGCCGAAAGCCTGGTCAAAAGCAGCCACTGACTCCGCGGGATCGAGCTTGGCCACGGGTTGACTCTCGTCGAACAGCCGAGACGCGATGACCTTGCCGCTCCTGTCCACCAGCCGCGCCGACAGCCCAATCTCAGCGACGGCTGCCGCATCGGCATTGATCCGAAAACGACGAACATCGATCAGCAGCTGAAAGTCCGGCTGGCCGAGATCCGACATCCGCAGCGGCGCGTGGGTGACGTCATAATTCTCGAATGCATCGATGAGACGCGCCTGCAGCAATTTTGGAATGCTATCGGCCCACAGAAAATCGGCGAAGCCAGGATAGTCCTTGGCCGGTGAGAACAGCATGCGCTGGGTCTGCAGCATCGCCACCGCTGTCGGGTCGGGAATGGCGAGTTGTCCTTTGATGACCTTGGTGACCGGACCGAGATCCCGCGGCGCAGCCAGATCATAGGTGATCTTCTGGGCCGGCGCGCCGCCGCCCGTCATCTTCTCGAGGCCCGAGACGATCCCATCGAGCTTGCCGGTATTCCGCGCCAGCCCGTCCGAGAACGTCTTGAGATTGGCGATCGTGTCCTTCAGCGGACCGGCATTCTCCGCAAGAACGGCATCGACGCGTCGCAAGGCATCGCGTGCGGCCTGGGTCATGCTCTGACCGGCGCCCGCTTCTGCCACGAGGAGCGACACGCCGCCAGGCGCGGTCGACGAAGAGCCCCCTTCTAAGGCGATCACAGGCACGCCGGTCAGTCCCTGGAATTCCAGGCCGACCTTGGTATCTGCGCGCACCGGCGTGGCCGACGAGACCGAGATCGTCGCATTGACCCGGCGCAGGTTGTCCGGCGCCAAGCCGAGCTCCGTCACTTCGCCAACCCGGATGCCGTTGAACAGAACGGCAGCGCCGACCAGCAGGCCGGGGACGGATCCCTCGAACTGCACCCGGTAGGTCGTCCTCGGACCGAGGCCTCCCGTGTTGTTGAGCCAATACACGAAGCCAAAGATCGCCACGATGGCCGCCAGCACGAAGCCGCCGATGACAGCAAAGGGGGCACGCGTTTCCATCTCAACTCGCTTTCGGTTGCAGCATCTGGGATCGCTTGCCATGGAAGTAGGCTTTCACCCAGGGATGTTCGGATCGAAGTAGATCGCTCATCGGGCCAATCGCAACGATCTTGCCGTCGGCCAACGCAGCGACGCGGTCGCAGACGGTGTTGAGGCTCGCCAGGTCATGGGTCACCATGAACACGGTCAGCCCCAAGGTCTGCTGGAGGGTCTTGATCAAGGCATCGAAATCGCCGGCGGAGATCGGATCGAGACCGGACGTCGGCTCATCGAGAAACACAATCGCCGGGTCGAGCGCGAGTGCCCGCGCCAGTGCGGCACGCTTGGTCATGCCGCCGGAGAGCTCGGCCGGAAACTTTTCGCCATCCTCGGCGCGAAGGCCGACCATCTCGAGCTTGGCGATGGCGATCTCATCCATCAGGCCCTGCGACATCTGCAGATTTTCGCGCAGCGGAAACTGGACGTTCTGCTTGACGGTCAGCGATGAAAACAGCGCACCCTGCTGAAACAAGATGCCCCAGCGTGTCGCCACACTCTGTGTCGCGCGCTCCGCCGCGCCCCCAAGCGGCACGCCCATGACCTCGATGGTCCCGCTGCGCCGTGGAATAAGTCCGATGATCGTTCGCATCAGGACCGACTTGCCGCCACCGGATGCACCGACCAATCCAAGGATCTCGCCACGGCGAACATCCAGCGAGAGCTCGTTCAGCACGACCTGCCGGCCGAAGCCGACAACGAGGTTGGTCACCCGAATGGCGCTCGATTTTCCACTACCATCCATTGCTACATTCCAATGGATGCGAAGAAGACGGCGAACAGGCCATCGAGCACGATCACCAGAAAGATCGATTTCACGACAGACGTCGTCGTCTGTTGTCCGAGAGATTCCGCGCTCCCTTTCACGCGAAGGCCCTCGCTGCATGCCACAATGCCAATCACCAACGCCATGAACGGGGCCTTCAACATGCCCACTTCGAAATGCGTGACCGAGATCGCCTCATGCAATCGCGCGATGAAGATGGCCGGCCCCATGCCACCGTAGAGCTGGGCGACCAATCCCCCGCCATAGAGCGCGGCCATTGACCCGATGAAGGCCAGTATGGGCAAGGTCAAGACCAAGGCGACGATGCGTGGCAGAATCAGAACCTCAACGGGATCGAGTCCCATCGTTACCAGGGCATCGATCTCCTCCCGCATCTTCATCGATCCGAGCTCCGCCGTGTAGGCGCTGCCTGATCGTCCCGCCACCATGATCGCAACGATCAGCACACCCAGCTCACGCAGAACGAGAATCCCGACCATGTCGACGACATAAGACTCAGCGCCAAAACGCCGAAAGTGGAAGATGCCCTGCTGGGCGATGATGGCGCCGATCAGGAACGTGATCAAAACCACGATCGGAATGGCCTGCCAGCCGATCCGATACATCTGATAGACGAGTGAGGTGATACGCAGCGATTGCGGACGGCGTAGCGTTCGCACCAACGCAAACGACAGCGCCGCGAGCATATCGAGAAACACGGCAATGTCGCGGGCGGCAGACAGCGACGAACGGCCGAGGTCCGTGAGCTTGGCAACGATTAGGTTCTGGTGCGGCACCGGCGCGATCTCGCGCCGGTTGACCTGTCGAACCTCCTCGACAAGTCCGAGGTAGTTCTCGGCAACGCTGCTCATTTCGACCTTGCGGCCGTCAGCCGCAGCCCGCCGGCCCAGCCTCTCGAGCAGCCAAGCTCCGACGGTGTCGATCTCGGTGACCTCCCCGAGGTCAAGCTTCACAGCCCTCGCGGCGCCCAGCTTGGCGCTGGCCGAGCCGGTCAAGCTCTCGAGCTCCGCGACGTTGAGAGAGACCCAGGGGCCACTCGGACGGAGCTCCAGCACCTCTTCCGTCGCCTCGGCGGTCAATCCCGGATGAGAACGCAATCGAATGTCTCCCTCGCTGTGCGTGTCACTGGACACAGCACGTTCCTAGATCCCACAGGCCTACCGCGCTTGACCTGCATCAAAACGCGCATGGCACACGATTGAGCGAAATCAAGCTTCCCGCCACTGCTGCTTCTACAATGGATTGATATAGGAACAAAACATGGCGATCGACGCTGCAACGCTCAGGAACGAACTGGATGCTCTGACCCATGAGCTGGGGGATCTGTTGCGGCATGCGAACGCACATCACAGCGGCGTCGATCCGCAGGCGACGACCGAGCCGATCGCGGCAGCGATCAGCGCACTGGGCTCAGGTCTGAGCGACGCCGATCTTCAAATTGAACGGCTGATCCGGGCTCGTCCGATCACGGCGACGGTTGCAGCCTTTACGATCGGCATGGCCATCGGCCTCCTCTTGCGGAGAACTTAAGTGGATACGGAGAATGTCGCTAAACATTTACGCCTTCTCTGGCGCACCGACCGTGTTATCGCCGACATCAGGCTTCGACATCTGCTCGTCGGCCTCGGCCTGCGCGCCTTCGCTGCGCTGATTGCCGTCTTCGGTCTGCTGATGCTCGAGCTGGCGGCCTATCTTGCGCTGGTCCAGGTCACCTCCGCAGTGCTGGCGGCCGCAGCGCTCGGCGGCTGCAATTTCCTCATCGCGGCGATCCTGCTGATCCTCGCGTCCCGCGCGCCGTCAGGTCGCGAGATCGAGCTGGCCAACGAGATTCATTCCTCATCGATGGATGCGCTTCAACTCGAAGCGCGATCTCTCCAAGCTGACATCTCGAACATCGTCAATCATCCGCTCAACAAGCTGATTCCGCTTCTTGTCGTTCCCCTCGCGACGATCATCATCAGGACGCTGCGCGCGCATGTCGGATCTGAGAACGCTGCAGCAAGTCCGCCGCCTGACGGCGCCCCTACGGCCTGAACGCGCTTCCCTCCCCGCAGCTTGCGCCGATAATCTAAAGCCTCAACTTGACGTTACAGAGGTCACGCTCGGTCGGATCCGTTTTGACCTCGAAACCAAGATTCCTGCACATCTCCAACATCACACTGTTCTCCTGCAGCACGTCGCCGGAGATCATCTTCAGGCCTTCCGCCTTGGCATATTCGATGATCAGCTGCATCAACGCCCAGCCGAGACCTCTGCCCTTGAGATCTGACCGCAACAGGATCGCATACTCGCCACTCTCATAGACCGAGTCGGAATGAATTCTCACGACGCCGACCAACTCGTTGGTCACTTCGTCGAGAGCAACGAAGGCCATCGCGCGCGCATAGTCGAGCTGGGTCAAGCGTGCAATGAACTCGTGCGTAAACTCCTTCATCGGCGCAAAGAAGCGCAAGCGGAGATCCTCGGCGGTCACGTGCTTGAGGAGCTCGTGAATGATCGGCTCGTCCTCAGGCCGGATCGGTCGCGCAAAGATGCGCCAGCCATCCTTGACCTGAAGATGTCGCTCCCATTGGCTCGGATAGGGCCGAACGGCGAAATTCGCCGGCCCGGAGCCCTTGAATTTAGGCGGGACCTCGCCGACTGCGATCCGCGCGTCCACAGCCAAGACGCCGCTCTCGTCCGCGAGCAGCGGGTTGATGTCAAGCTCGCGAATTTCAGGAACGTCCGCTGCCAGCTGTGCAAGCTTCACCAGGACCAAGGCGACCGCATCCGGCTTGACGGCAGGGACGTCGCGATAGGCCCGTAACAATCGCGACACACGCGTTCGCTCGATGAGGTTACGCGCCAGTTGGAGATCCAGCGGCGGCAGAGCGAGCGCCTTGTCATTGATGATCTCGACAGCCGTGCCGCCACGGCCAAACACGATCACCGTGCCGAACGTTGGATCATCGGCGAGGCCCATGATCAGCTCTCGCGCCTTGGCCCGAACCACCATCGCCTGCACGATTACCCCGGAAATCCTGGCGTCGGGCCGAACAGCCTTGGCGCGAGCCATGATCTCGTTCGCCGCGTTGCGCACGGCTTCGACCGTGGTGAGATTGAGGACGACACCGCCGACATCCGACTTGTGAACGATATCACGCGACAGGATCTTCAGTACGACCGTGGCTCCCTGGGCAAAGAGCTGACTTGCATAGGCGACCGCCTCGTCCACATTGGACGCCGCGAAGGTCGGCACCATCGCAATGTCGTAAGACTCCAGAAGCCGGCTGATCTCGACGGGATCGAGCCACGTGCGCCCGTCGGCGAGCGCCGTGGTGACGATCTTGCGAGCGGCCTCGACGTCGGGCGCAAATGAGCTCGGCATCGCCGGCGGAACGGCCGCGAGCGACTCCACGACTTCACGGTGGCGAACGAGATGCATGAAGCCCCGGACGGCATCATCTTCAGTCGGATAGTTCGGGATCCCCGCCCCGCTCAGGGTTTCGATGACTGGCTGCTCTGCGCCCACCCATGCCGCCAGCACAGGCTTGGCCCACCGCCGATGCTGCTTGCGATACGCGCTGACGAACTGGGTGACAGCTGTCGCGATGTCGCTCGCCGATGCAATCGCCGTCTGAACGTTCATCACGAGAATTGCGTCATTGGCCGGGTCCGCCAGCAGGGCCTCGAGTGAAGCCGTGTAACGCGCGGCATCCGCATCGCCGACAATGTCGACCGGGTTCGATCCGGACCATGTCGGCGGGAGCACGGCGTCGAGCTTGTCATGGACGGAAGTTGATAGCTGCGCCGGAATCCCTCCGAGCTCGACCAGGCGGTCGACAGCGAGCACACCAATCCCGCCGCCATTCGTCAGAATAGCGAGCCTCTTGCCCGTCGGGGACTCCACCCGGCCCAGCGTCTCCGCACAGTCGAAAAGCTCTCGCAGATCCGAGACTCGAAGAACGCCCGCGCGGCGAAACGCGGCTTCGTAGACGGCATCCGCGCCGGCCAATGCGCCGGTATGCGTTGCAGCGGCTTTAGCGCCGAGCGCGCCGCGGCCCGACTTGACCACGACGACCGGCTTGACTCTGGCCGCCGCTCGCGCTGCCGACATGAACTTCCGGGCGTCCTTGATGGCTTCGATGTAGAGCAGGATCGCGCGGGTTCCGCCGTCCAGCGCGAAATGATCCAGGAGGTCGGCGAGATCGACATCCTGCTGATCACCGATCGAGACGATCCCTGAGAACCCGACGCCGCGCTGGGCTGCCCAATCCACCATGCCGGCGGCGATGGCACCCGACTGTGAGATCAGCGCCAAGTTCCCGGCAACCGGCATATGCGCCGAAAAGCTCGCATTGAGCTTGATGGTCGGCATCATGATGCCCAGACAATTCGGACCGATCAAACGCATGCCGTGCTTTTGTGCGGCTTTCTCGGCCTGATCCGCCAGTGATCCAGCCCCGTGTCCGAGCCCCGAGGTGATGATCAGGGCACCGGCAGTCCCCAACGCACCCGCGCGGTCGATCAGATCGGGAATTGCAGGCGGCGGCGTCGTGATCACGACCAATTCGGGAACGAACGGCAACTCGGCGAGACTTTGCACCGATGCGATGCCCGATATCTCCGGATAGCGTGAGTTGACGAGACCGAGCTTGCCCTCGAACTTTGCCTTGACGACGTTGTCGAGAATGGCCCTCCCGACCGAGTTGGGCCGCGGACTTCCCCCGACCAGAGCAATGGAGCGAGGCAGCAGCAGGTTCCGCAATCGATAGGTCGACATCTCGATATCCAGCATGAGCCTGCGAAAGGCGGCCGCCCCGCGGCAGCATCTTAGTTTCAATCCCCGACAGGTCCAGCGCGACCTATCATCTCAGTACCGGAGAGATGTGACGCTGCTTCGTTTTCGGAAGCCCGCCCTCGCCCCACCAGCCGGCATTTGATAGGCTGTGCAGCGCGCATACGACCTTGACGGACATCAACCTCCTGCGTCGTGGCATGACTTATGTTACGGGCGCGACGCTGCCCAGGAGTCCTCGATGCACGCGATGGTGTTGCAACGACCGGGAGGAGTTCTCCAACCCGAGACACTCCCGGATCCCGAGCCTGGTCCCGGCGAGATTCGTATCCGGGTCAGCGCATGCGGTGTTTGTCGCACCGATCTGCATCTCTGCGACGGGGAACTGCCGGACATTCGCTATCCAATCATTCCTGGTCACGAGATCGTCGGCCATGTCGACCGAATCGGTCCGGGCGTCACGACGCATCAGCTTGGCGCGCGAGTAGGCGTTCCCTGGCTGGGGCACACTTGCGGCCACTGTACGTTCTGCTCACACGGAATGGAAAATCTGTGCGATGATCCTCGCTTCACCGGCTACACCCGTGATGGTGGTTATGCCACTTACGCGATTGCCGACGCAAACTATGCATTCCCGTTGCAGGGTCTGAGTGACGACGTCGCGGCCGCTCCGCTGTTATGCGCGGGCTTGATCGGGTGGCGGTCCCTGGTCATGATCGGAGATGCAGAGCGGATCGGGATTTACGGATTCGGCGCGGCGGGGCACATCGTTGCCCAGGTCGCCCGCTGGGAAGGCCGCGAGGTCTACGCATTCACTCGCGAAGACGATCGAACCGCGCAAGATCTCGCCCGCCGGCTTGGTGCAGTGTGGGCCGGCGGATCGGACCGGCGTCCCGACGTCGCTCTGGATGCGGCCATCATCTACGCGCCGGCCGGCGAGCTCGTTCCAGCCGCCCTGCGAGCCGTCCGAAAAGGCGGCCGGGTCGTCTGTGCGGGCATCCACATGAGCGACATTCCGAGCTTCCCCTATTGGCTCCTCTGGGGAGAGCGTCAGGTGATGTCCGTCGCCAACCTGACCCGAAAGGATGGTCTCGACTTCCTACGTGTTGCCCGGGAAGCCCGCGTCGAGACTCATACGACCGCGTACCCACTGTCGGATGCAAATGCCGTTCTTGCCCGATTGAGGCGGGGTGACATTCTCGGTGCAGCCGTTCTTGTGCCAGACGTTTGAAGCTGAACACAGGAAGCCGCGGCTCATGACGTCACCATCCGATCAGGATCTCGTCTTCACGTTCTTGGGCGACAGCAACCGCCATCCGGACGTTCGCCGCATCGATACCCACGCGGCGTCCGTTTTTCTGTTTGGCGAACGCGCGCTGAAGATCAAGCGTGCAATCCAACTTCCATTCCTAGACTATTCGACGCTCGCGCTACGCAAGGCCGCGTGCACCAAAGAGTTGGAGATCAATCACCCATTTGCCCCCGACATCTATCTCCGCGTCATTGCCATCACGAAGGCCGCAAATGGGACATTCGACATCGATGGGCCGGGTGAGCCCATCGAATATGCGGTGGAGATGCGTCGCTTCGATGATAGCCAGACATTGGATCACCTCGCGGGACATGCAGGGGTGGACGCTGATCTGGCCGACCATCTGGCGGAGACCATCGCAGAGTCACATCGGGCTGCCGCCAAGGTCGCGGACAGCGCGTGGATCGATTCCGTCCCAGGCTGGATCGACGCGTCGATCGCCAGCTTTGAGGCCGGCAGGCGATTTCCGGAAGGAGAGATCGCAGAGCTTCAAGCGCTCTGTCGTTCGGCTTTTCTGCGCTTCAAACCATTGCTCGAGCAGCGTGCTGCCAAAGGCGATGTCCGGCGCTGCCACGGCGACCTGCATCTGGCCAACATCGTCGTGATCAATCATAAGCCGGTGCTGTTCGACGCCATCGAATTCGATGACCGTATCGCCACGATCGACGTCCTCTACGACCTTGCCTTTCCGCTGATGGATCTGCTGCACTTCACCCTGCCCGTCGCGGCCAATCATCTCCTGAACCGCTATCTCCTTGCCGCCGAGCCCGAGCAGACGGACGGCCTTGCTGCTCTGCCCCTGTTCCTGGCCATGAGAGCAGCCATTCGAGCGCAAGTCTTCCTCGCGAAACTCGATCGCGGAGCGACCGAACACAACGATTCCCATCTCTCAACGACGTTTGAGATTGCAAACAGCTACTTCCAGCTCGCGCGCAAGCTCATTCAGCCAGCCGCTCCAATGATGGTTGCCGTCGGCGGCCTGTCAGGAACGGGAAAATCAGCTTTGGCGCGCGCGCTCGCCCCTGAGTTGGCGCCGATACCGGGAGCCATCGTTCTGCGCAGCGACGTGCTACGAAAGCAGCTGTTTGGCGTGTCCCAGAGCGAGCGGCTGCCGACAACCGCCTACACACCTGAATCGAGCACCCGAGTGTATCGCGAGCTGATGAACCAGGCCGCGCGGGTGCTGGCGCAGGGATTCACCGTCATCGTCGACGCCGTGTTTGCACGCGAGGCCGAACGTCAGGCAATCCAGCAATTGGCAGATCGACTGCGAGTGCCGTTTGCTGGCCTCTTTCTTGTTGCAGACCTGCACGTCCGCCAGGAGCGGATTCAGCACCGAGTCAACGATGCATCCGACGCCACGACTGCGGTCGCTCGAGAGCAGGAACGCTATGACATCGGCGCTCTGGATTGGTTGCAGGTGGATGCGTCAGGAACTCCGGAAACGACCCTGAACCGGAGCCTGTCGCTGCTCCGGATCAATCGCTGAGGCGCGGCCTGATCGGAAGATCACTAGAGACGAACGTCGGACCTACGTGTGCACGTAGTCGCCCGGCGCGTTCCCCAGCTCGTTCGATTCGTCCATCCCCAGCTGCGGCGGGACACCCGGCGATCCAGACTGCTGCGCGAGCCAAGCCGTCCACGTCGGCCACCACGATCCCTCGATCCGCGGCGAAGTACCCAGCCACTCATCTGGGCCAAGGTAAGGCGCGTCGGCCGCCTTGGTGCGCACCTGATGCGAATGCCCCTGTTCGCCCGGCGGCGCCACGATGCCGGCATTGTGCCCGCCGCTCGCCAGCACGAAGGTGACGTCGGCGTCGACCTCGTAGTGAATTTTGTAAGTCGACTTCCACGGGGCGACATGGTCGCGCAGGGTGCCGACAACGAACATCGGCGTATGAATGTCGGAGAGGGACACGGGCTTTCCCTCGACCCTGTACCGCCCTTCGGCAAGATCATTGTTCAAAAACAGCTTGCGAAGATATTCGGAGTGCATGCGATACGGCAACCGCGTTGCGTCTGCATTCCACGCCATCAGATCGCTCGGATTGGCCCGCTCGCCGAGAAGATAGTCACGCGAGACCCGCGACCAGATCAGATCGTTGGATCGCAACAATTGGAAGGCGCCCGCCATCTGCGTCGTGTCGAGATAGCCGCGCTCCCACATCATGTCTTCTAGAAATGCGACCTGACTCTCATTGATGAAGAGCGTCAGCTCTCCCGCTTCCGTAAAATCGGTCTGAGCCGCAAACAGCGTGATGGTCTTGAGACGAGTGTCTCCGTCCCGCGCCATGGCGGCCGCGGTGATCGAGAGCAGCGTCCCTCCAAGGCAGTAACCGGCGGCATGGACCGGCGTGTCCGGAACGATCTTCCCGATCTCGCCCAATGCGGCCATGACGCCCAGCGAGCGGTAGTCGTCGAACGCAAGATCCCGGTCCTTGGCTCCTGGATTTCGCCAAGAGATCATAAACACCGTGAAGCCCTGGTCGGTCAGATACCTGACCAGGGAATTGTGCGGCGACAGATCGAGGATGTAAAACTTCATGATCCAGGCCGGCACGATCAGGACCGGTTCAGGCCGCACCTTGTCGGTTGTCGGTGCGTATTGGATCAGCTCGATCAGGCGGTTTCGGAACACGACCTTGCCGGCCGACGTCGCGACCGTCCGGCCGACGACGAATTCGGCGCTATCAGATGTCTTTCCAGGCTGCAGAACCTGCATGAGATCGGCCAGCCAATTCTGCCAACCGAAGACAAAGTTCTCGCCACCGCTCCGAATGGTCTTTTCCAGCACCTCGGGATTGGTCGCTGCGAAGTTCGAGGGCGCGAACATATCGAGCAACTGACGAAGCGAAAAATCCACGACGGCTTCGTTGGCCGGGTTGACTCCGCGAACGCCCGTCGTCGCCTTGTGCCACCAATCTTCACCGAGCAGGAAAGCTTGCGCCAGCAGGTTGAATGGCTGCATCGTCCATTGCGGCTTGGAAAAGCGATGATCGTTGGCTTGCGGCCTGATCAGATCCCATGGAGCCCGCTCCGGGTCCGCAAAATGCAACGCCCGCTCCGCGAGCAGCCGAGCACCATGCCAGGCATCCCGGGCGATTTCGATCTGGCGTTGAGGCGCCGCCGCGAGGTGGCAGGCCCAATCCAGATAGGCCATCGATAGCGCGGCCGGCGAGATTCCGCCGGTTATGCGCGCCAGGACAGCGCTAAAGGCCTTGTCCAGCTCATGATCCTCGCGGCTGAACTCCCTGGCATCCGCCTCGGTATCCTGAGAGAGCGATACGGCAACAGGTACAGCCGACTGGCCCCAATCCTGACGGACCGGAGCGGCACTTGCAACGTCCAACGCCTCACCTCGGTTCTGATGAGTCTCTGCTTTATGACGATCCGAACGGGACGGTCCTCTGCTCTTCAGTTTCGCCACCGTTGCCCCACGAGATTCACACTGGCATCAATGAGACGCTGCCCATGCCTGAAGAGCCGGTCGCAATCGCGCCTGACGAAGTCGAGCTGATGCTGTCCGCATTCCTGGACCATCGTCTGAATTCCCTTGACGGAATGCGCCCCGGCCAGCTTCGACACGAACTCAGCCAGCAGATGTGTTTCCGTGCGAGCGCGGTCCAGCACCTCATTGCTGGCGAAGAGCATCTCCTCCAGAATGATCTGCTGAGAGCCGATGAGCAACTCGAGCGCATGCTTATTTGACAGCGCAACACGTTCGGACAGCTCGGCCGTTTCTGCGGCCACGATATTTGCCCTGGAGAGCTCAGACATGGGCATCTCTCCTCTTGCTGGTCATCTCATCTTTTAGCTCCGCATCGAAGCCGGAGCCTTGAGCTGCATCAATGACCGGGCAACCTTCTCTTTGACCTGGGTCAATTCACGGCTCGACCGCGGGACTACGGTTCTGCAGCTTTTGACATCGGAGTTCGCCATGCGCGCCCATCAGATCATGACCCGTCCCGTCATCACCGTCACGCCCGACACGTCGATTGTGGACGCGGCCAACATCATGCTCCAACGCCACGTCAGCGGCCTACCGGTGGTCGATGCAGGCGGCAAGCTGGTCGGCGTCGTTTCTGAAGGCGATTTCATCCGCCGGACGGAGATCGGCACGGGACGCAAGCGTGGTCGCTGGCTGCGCTTCATTCTCGGGCCCGGAAAATCAGCCGCCGACTTCGTCCACGAGCATGGCCGCAAGGTAGCGGAGGTGATGACCAAGTCTCCCCTGACGATCACGGAGGACGCGGCCCTCGCCGAGATCGTGGAGCTGATGGAGAAGAACCACGTGAAGCGATTGCCGGTGGTGAAGGGTGACCAGGTCGTCGGCATCGTGTCACGGGCGAATCTGCTGCAGGCGGTCGCTACCCTCGGCCGGCAGGTTCCGGATCCCACGGCTGATGACGATCACATCCGCAATCGCGTCATCGATGCCCTCGAGAAGAACGACTGGTGCCCCTTCGGACTGTCGGTCATCGTGAAGGATGGCATCGTTCATTTGAGCGGCGTCATCACCGAAGAGCGCTCGCGGCAGGCGGCCACGGTCGCCACCGAAAACGTCGCTGGTGTGAAGAAGGTGCACGACCATCTGTGCTGGGTCGACACCATGTCCGGGATGTACCTGAACTCGCCGGAAGACGAGGATATGGCTAAGGCCAGTTGAGGATCGACGGTGACGCTGCGCGCTTCAGTCTAGCGTCGCCGGTCTTGCGCGGCAACGAGCAGACTTGCGCCTGACTCAGAAGAGGCGTCAGTCGGTCCAAACGCGCCCTGCTGGCGGAAGGCTTCGATCTCCTGCTCGCTGTGTCCCAACCTGTCGCGCAGAACAGCCGTCGTATGCTCGCCAAGACGCGGCGCGGCTCGAGGCTCGACAGCCGGCGTCATCTGCATGGTGATGACCGGCTCGATATTGGGGATCGTGCCTGCCGTCGGGTGCGGAACGCGACACACGCGGTCGCGCGCACGAACCTCCGGGGCATTGAAGGCTTGCTCCACCGTACGGACGCGGCCGACGGGAACGCCGGCTTGATTCATCCGAGCGATCCAGACGTCCATCCGATCCCGTGCGATGATGTTGGCAAGAATGCCGCGGAGTTGGGCGCGGTTGGTCCATCTCGCCTTTCGGGTGGCGAAGCGCGGATCACTGAGAAGGTCCGTGCGCGCAAGGACCTCCGTCACCAGCCGATGATAGAGCCGGTCGTTTCCGCAGGCGATATAGAGCGGACCATCCGATGCTTGGAACACTCCGACCGTCGGCGAATCGTTTGGCGAGTTGCCCGTTCGCGACGGATTCACGCCGTTCATGAGATAGGCCATTCCCGAGAAGCCCGTCATCGCCAAGGCCGTATCGAACAGCGCGACCTCGACATGCTGCCCCCGGCCGAGCCGCTGCCTCGCCGCGAGCGCCAGCAGGATGGCATTGCAGGCCGACATGCCGGTGGCGAAATCGATGACCGGAGGGCCGGTTCGCACCGGCGGGCCGTCGGGAAATCCGTTGAGCGACATGAAGCCGCTCTCGGCTTGCGTGATCGGATCGAAGCCCGAGCGCCACGCAAACGGACCCGTGCGGCCATAGGCCGATATCGAGCAGTAGATCAGTCCCGGATTGGTCTGCGACACCGCGGGATAGTCCAGACCGTACTTCTACCGATCACGGCGAACAATGTCGCGTAAGTCGCGCGGCTGTGGTCATCGATGATCCCTGATGATGGAGGCGCAACGCACAGCGTGACGCGCAATCGTGCCGCCGCTTTCGGACGTCAGGATCGCGCGCTTCGCCAGACGACGCTGCGCAGGTCTGAAGATGTATGAGACGTTCAGGTCACGCAGGCACGATCGTGCGGGAGATCACTCCCGGTTCGCCCAACGAGACGTCGTAGCCGTGGCGCCCGTCGCAGACGGGGTCGGCAGTGCCGTCTTCTGCGAGCTCCTACGTCTCTCAACGCGATCAAGCTCGACAGCACGGCACATGGGTTCAATGCCGGAGTCATTCACCGGCTGACGAAAAAGCCCGCCGCCGGTGTGACGCGGCGCGGGCTTCGTATGTATCTTGTGATGATGCCCTTATGAGGGTGATTTGCCCGACGTGTCAACGGCTGTCTTGTAGAGCAAGCACCACACTCGCCCGGTTAGAAAAATCGCCTCAGCTCGACACGTGACGGTCAACTACGCGCCAGCACCTTGTGATCTGGACCGGCAAACAGACCAAGACCATCGCCGCGGCGAGCGAGTGAGCGAACCGCAAAGAGGCGCAGACCTTCCGTGCGGGACGCCGGCCAATATCCCCCTTGATCACCCCAGCGAGGACGGACCGTCAGGGTTGGAAGCCATCAGCGTGGCCAGCAAATCGGCCAGACCGCCGCCTCCGGTCCGGGCGTCGGCGGGCGCGGGAGGCGAGCCGAGGCCGAACAGAACCGCCGGCCCCGCCGGACGCGACATCAATGCGCCCGGCCCTCGTCCGGGGGCATCATTCACTCCCGAAGCACGGCCGAGTGCGGCAAGCGCCATCAGCGCCTTCAAAGTCGCAGACGGCGTGGATCCGGCCATCAGATCCGGCCCCGATCGGGGCAGAGAGGACTCCGGATCACGCGAGCGCGGCGTCTCCCTGTAGTTCGGCAGCCACGGCGAATTGCCGGGATTGTCTCTCGCCGGATCGTCCCCGGGAAGATAGAGAGGTGACCGGTCTCGAGCGAGATCCTCGACACTCGGCACCGTCCACTGCTGGCCATATCCGCGCAGCTCGCCGGCCTGATTCGGATTGGGAAGGACTGGCATCGAAGGCAATGAAGCTCTGTCTCTCATGTTCTAGCACTCCAAAAAAAAGATCGTTTTGATGTTGATGGCCGGCGCGAGGATGATCATGGATCGTAGATGACATCGCGCGCCCCGTAGTGTTTCGCCAAGGCGGTCGCTTCCTCCTGCGATCGGGGATAGGATTCGTAGATGATCTCGGCCTGAAAGAGTCGCTTGAGCGAGGCTGGGCTCAACATCCATCCAATGAGCGGAAACCGACCCGTCTGATCGTAGAGCGACTTCAGACGCTTTCGGACATACTCGCTGTCGGGTAGCGGCTGAAAATGATATGGGTCGACCACTCTGTCCTGATAGAAGCGCCCGAAGCCCGGAGCGTCGCTCGAAAAAGCAAGACGCCATTCCTCACCTTTCGGACACTCGGCGCGCCAGAGCTTTGGAACCTTGGAATCGTGCGGCTCGCGAAAGGTAACTTGGCAATCGGCCAGATTATGCTGCCATAGGACCAGCGTACTCTTCACGACGTAGGTTCTCGTCGACGCCACGAAGTAATAGTTGGCGCAATGATGGAAGCAGACGCCGAACACGACCACGGTCACGTTACGGCTCCGCAGCAGGTCGGAGACGCTCATCGCGCTATCGCGCTTGCCTCCCAAGCCGCGCACGACGAAGAGCCCGTTTTGAGCAATCTGGCTCACGACAGACGGATCGGGATCGACGCCGGACGTGTCGGCGAAGCAGACGATCGAGCGGTCGGGGCTGATCGCGGTGGGCTGCGGCACGTCGCCACGACAGTAATCGACGGCGCGACGATAGGCTTCTGGATCCAGCCCGACCTGTTGCGCAGCCAGACGGTGCGGAATAACGAGGACGAGCAGAGCAAGGCCCGCAAACAGGCCACGACTTATGAGCCGAGTCAGCTTTTGCCACATATGACACCAGCACGGTTGCGCGGCGCGCAGCATAAAGAACAAAAAGCGAACATGTCAACGCCGCTTTCGCCCATCCTGCGCGCCTGACTGTTCAAGGCGGCCGGTGTTCAAAGCAGCCCGAAGCGCTTCCGCCGCTCGGCCGTCTGCGCGAGCTCCCGGAGCTCCGCCTCCGCCAGCTTGCCATTGGCGACGATCGCACCGAGATGGTCGCGCACCTTGCCGACGATGTTGATCGCGAGAAACAGCTTCTCGCGGCCGGCAACGTCGTCGATCAGCGTCTGGCGCCAGGTCGCACTGTAGCTCGCCTCGAGCGCATCGAAAGCGCCGGAAAGCAGCTCGTCGTCGAGCAGAGCCTTCGCGCGAACGCCCCGTGCCGCCGTCTGTTGCAGCATGCTCTCGTCAGTCATCTCGCCGCTCCATCTTTTCTTGCGTCTCGCGACCAGTGTGCGCAGCGGTGGCCGCAAGGCCCATCGCGGCTTCAGCCATCTTCATATCGTGAGCGGTGTGCGCCTGCTCGCGCTTCTGCGCCGCCTCCACCGACTTGAGATGCGCATCGAGCAGCGCGACCTTGGCATCCAGCCCGGCCTTGATCTTGGCCAGCTCGATCTCAGCCTGCATCTTCACCTGCTGGTGAACCCGATCATTGTGCGCCTGCTGCTGCGCGAGCTGCGCCTTGTGCGCGGCAATCGCCTGCTCGGTCTGCACCCGCGCCTGCGCCGCGAGCAGCTTCGGATCTGGCGGCGGCTGCGGCGGCGCCGGCGGCGGATGCAGCAGGCGGCCGGTCTGCGGATCCAGCGCGGCCGGATCGTTGAAGAAGCGGCCGGGATTCTTGTGGCCCATGATCCGCGTCAGCTCGGCCGCCGTGTTGTAGAGCTCGCGGTCGCCGACCAGGTTGACCTTGCCGGCCATCACCAGTTCCTTCTGCACATTGGCGATCGCCATGGTCTGCGCGAATTGCTGCGCCTTGCCGCCGGAGCCGAGCCCGACCTCGATGGTCATGTCGTCCCGCGTCTTCCAGCTGCGCGGATCGACCTGGACCCAGGCATTGCGCAGACGCACCGTCTGGCGCTGCTGGCCATGCTTGCGGATGGTGGCGTGCAGCAGGCCGAACATGTCGCGGACGCCTTCTGCCATGATCCGCGCGATCAGCTTGATGCGCATCTGCGAGGCGGAGAACACCTGCGCGACCGCGGTCGCCGACTGGTTCTGCAGCGCATTGGCATCGATGCCCTGCGCCTGCTTTGACAGACCAGAGCGGCTCTCGAGCTCGGCGTCGATCGAGCTGGTGATATCAGGCACCACCTGCCAGTTGAGGCCTCCGGCGGTCTTGGTGCGCACCACGCCGCCGGGACGCGACACCAGGAGATCGTCGAGCGTGTTGGGGCCGGCGTTCTGCTCGGCCACCTCGACCCGCGGATTGTTGTGCAGATAGAGATTATCCAGCGCGCCGCGCTTCAGCGCCGTCTTCTCACGCTGCAAGGGCATCACGAGATCGGCGATGGAGCGGCCGAAGAAGCGGTGCGTCATCGGCACCGGCGTCGTTGCGGCGAACGGGATCGCATCGAACGGCATGATGCAATCCTGGCCGTCCTTGCGCAGGATCTCGCCTTGATCGCCGCCGGTGATGATCTGGTACAGGCAGGGCCTGCCCTCGCCTTCATAGTCGATCCGGACGCAATGCTCGGTGATCCGGACCAGCCTCGTGCCTGCATTCGACGCGCTCGACGACGCCGACGAATGCTCGTCGACCGTATCGCGCGCCAAGGTTTCGACCCGGGTGGTCCCGGTATAGTCGCCGAGCGATTTGATCTGCGCAGCGTCGAAGCCTTCGGCGATCAGCTGCGCCTCTGTCTTGGTGACGATCTCGTGAAAGCAATAGTTGCAGTCGCGGATCGAGCGTGCGCCACGCTCGATGCCGAACTCCTCGGGCGGCACGCCCATCACCCGCGCCTGCGCGAATTTTCGCGTCGTGACGATGGTGACGTCGTGCGTGATCGGCGCCTGCGCCGGTTGCAGCGGCGCGGACGGAAGAGACATGGTCATCATGATGAACTCTCGGGAGGTTAGAATGCGGCCAGACCATCAATCAACGGCTTTGGTCACCCGCAAATGTGTTGCGCATGTCGTCCTGGATCATGCCCAGCAGACCGCTTGCCTGCGGCCCGCCCGGAAATTGATGCACCAGCCCACGGCGCCACGCCCATCCCCGGAGGCAGATACGGCACCGAAGATTCCCCATCTGGCGCCAGCTTTGCAGGGCCTCTCCGGGGAAATCTCTCGAACGGTGTGAGCTCGTCGCGCGGCCCCGTTGCGGGTGAAAATATGTAGGTATTGATGCAGTCGGCGATTTGCGCGGGCGTGTAGGTCGTCGTGAGAGCCGAAGAGACGTTGGGTGAACCGGCCCCATACTCCACGCTGGTTTCCCGCATCGTCCTGGGGAGAGCCATCCATCCGGCGCAGCGCCATTCACGATGACCGAGGGAAGCCCCACCGAGACATTGCCGGAGACGCCTTGGCCCAGAGTATCTCTGGAAGATGCTCTCGGACGCAGATGGACGAGGTGCGCACCGAATCCCGGCAGTCCCCAACTCCGCGTCACAGTCAAAGACGGAGCGCCTGGCGCACCGGGATTCCAATCGGAGGTGTCCCCCAGGCGACCGAGGAAGGTCGGCAGCGACACAGAAATTCCGTCCACGCGCAAATTCCCATTCTTGTTGACCGACACATCGTTCTCCATATTTGTATTATCGATCGTAAAGCACTGCGTGCAGATCTGCTCGCAGCCATGGCATTTGCGGGGGACCACCCGTGACGAGTCCTTTTCCAGATTTGATCGTGCTCGGCTGGCTGGCTGGCATCATCGGGATTGCGCACAGAGCGCGTTCGCAGCTCAAATTTGCCCTCAGGCATCCGGCGCCGGACGCGAGCCCTGCCGACTTTCGCCGATTCGGCGTGACCAAACTGGCGGTCTACATCGATCCGACCAAGCTTTCCGAAGCTGGTCGCTCGCTCCTGTCGCATGCGCAATGGGGAGAACGATGTCTTTTCCTCTGGACGCTTGATGTTCCGTTTCTCGTTCTGATCCCGCTGCTCTCGCCCCCTTCACATCCATGACGAGCATCTGACGCCAGACCTACTTTGCAAATCGAAGCACGACGACCTTCCGTGACGACACCAGCCCACGACGCGTAGTACACGCGTGAAGCCGCGGATGTGAGCTGGTCGCTGCACTCACATCGCATTGCCGGGCGAAATGGGCGGGTCCCGGAGCCGGTAGATCCTACGGGTCCGCTGGCTCCCGAGCCGCCGCTCATAACGGAAGCAGCCGAGGGAGCTCCAAGAGTTGCACGCTCGTCTTTGATGTAGGGAACGGCCGAGGCACCATCGAAGAACACACGGTCGGAACGGCCTCCCGAAACAGCGCGAGCTGGAGGCTCACGGACGTCAGCATAGTCGGAGAACCACGGAGAGATGCCTGCCCCAAATGGCGCGCTGCCGGCCGAATATCCAGCATAAGGCATGGGTCGCTCAGCGCCGGGCTGCATTCGGATCGGCAGACTCTGGGGCATGCCTCCAGGCGCCGCGGACTGGTCCGTCGACCCCATGATAGGGGTCAGCACATATTTCCTGATGAAGGCGGCGATCTGTTGCGGTGTGGCCGTAAAGTTCGCACTGACACCGGGAAATCCAGCTCCTATTCCGATCGACGACACTTTCGCCTTCCAGGGCAGCGGAACGCCGGAGTCGTCCGGAATGGTCGCGTTGACATTGAACGATGGCACGTTGACCGACGCGCCATACCGCAGAGTATCTTCGGAGGACATGCCTCTTCTCAGGTGGATCAGGTGCACCCCGCCTCCTCCCTGGCCCACTCCCCCTGTCAGAGTGAACTTCGGCGCAGGGAGGGCTCCCGGATTCCAATAGTATGTCCCTCCGAGCGCGATCGGGCCAAACGGCAGCTCCAAGGAGATGCCATCAGGGCGAAGATTGCCTTTCTCATTCACCGACATTAGACTACCTATCATCTATCAAAATGACGCGATCAGGCTTGATCGACGCCGCATCGGCTCCACACCTCATCAGCTCCGTAGACATGTCCTACACGGCAATCGGCATCCTCTGTGTTTGGGCGATCGCAGGCCTGCCGCTGTGGGGGCTATGGCTGAATGATATCCGCATCATCCACAACCATATTGCCCCGAGCGCCTCGGATATGCGCTACCTGAAGCCGGGCTCTTGGTTTTGGACGTATTCCGGGTTTTACTTCATGGCAACCGATCCCGCGAAGCTGACGGAGCCCGGTCGAGAACATCTGAGACTCGCGATCCGGCACGAGAGAATGCTGTGGGGATGGATTGTCGGATCCTTGCCCGTGATCCTGGCTATAGCCATGTTGAGCTGACGCATTCAAACAAATGGAATGCGAGAAGTCCTGCAACTTGTTGACGTTACTAAACTGGTCGTCCGCTCCGAGGCCCGGCGAGCCTTGCGCGGTCCGGCTTGTGAGCAGCACTGCTCTCGCCGGATGAGCATGCTTGCTATCGGCTCAGCGTGGCCCCTCGAGGCTGCCTTCCGACCTGATCCGGCGCGTTTCAACACGAACATCGCCTTCACAGTCTTCCACCACCGCGACGGGCCGGTGCATCCTGGTCGGCGCGCCGCAGATGAGCGGCCTGCTCTCGGCCGCGCATCGTATGCGCCACGATCCGCATCGCGCCGTCCGAGTCCATGACCGACTGCGCCAGACGGCACGATGATCTCCGAAGCCATTGCCTGAGTTGCAGCTGCCGGCGCCGTGCGAGCTCGCGCGATAGGGCCGGTTGCGGCCGCGAGCTGAAGCGATCAGCGCGATTCGCCCGGCTGCTGCCGGAGATAGTCCTCGATCAGCCCCGGCAGACCACGCGCCGGCGCATGATCGCGCGTCGGGTTGCCCCTATCTTGGGCGGCCATCGATGCGATCAGACTCGGAAGGCCTCCCGGAAACACAGCCCTGCCGTCGGCGAATGCGCCCCTAGACGATGCGGGCGAGGACGATGCCGGGCCGGACTCGAGATCCCCTCTCCTGCCAAGCCCGGACGAACCGCGCGTCGGGCCGGCAGGGATTGGCACCCGAGTGATCGTCGCCGCATAATCGCCAAAGCCGAGCGACGGGCGCGTCCAGGGTGCGGCGTCGCCGCTTGGCGCCTCGAAGTTCAGCGGATTCCCGTTGAACGACGGCGCAATCCGAGGGTCCTTCCGGGTTGCGATCAGCCGGCCCGAACTGAGCGCATCCAAAATGAGATCCTGAATGTGCTCACGCGGAAGGCCATTCTTCTTGGCGTAGTCGGCGATGTTCCGACCGACCTGGTTGTTGTACATGTCCTTGAAGGTGTCCCACGCCTCCGGCGGCTGCCGTCCAAAATAGGACTTCAGCTCACGCGCAAACCCGAGCGCTGACGCTTCCGTCGTAGAATGGTCATGAGCCAGATAGGCGCTCGTCAACGCGTGGGCAATCGCATTGACGCTGGCAGCGCCGAGTTCGAGCGGCTTGTCTGCTGAATCGCGCAGAACCGGATCATATCCATGCAGTGAATTGGCGTCGGCAAGACGTTCGCTCGTCTTACTCATGTCGTTCAGATAGTTTTGAAAATTGAAGATGGGGTCAGCCATGGCAATCCCTAATGACCTCGTGTTTCGGCAATGTAAGCTTTCGCGCGACCATCGATTGTTTCAACCTGCAGCGTCACTCGATCATGACACACCCATCCAGGCGCCATCACTTCAGCCTCGCGGCCGTAGAGGATGCGATAGGTCTTGTCGGTGTCATTGATCAGAACCAGCGGCCAGACCATGTCGGGATCATGGGCGGTCGTCGGATCGAGTCGTGTGTACCCACGCTGGTAAAGATCGCCATCGCCTTGCTCGCCCACCGAATGCGTGCACGCTCGTTCAAACGAAAAATGCTCGGCAGGATCATAGCGGCCGTTCCGAACCAGCTCGCCTGTCAGGTCCGCTCGCCGGAAGGCTTGATCGTCGCGGGACAATCTGCAGGCCCAGACTGACGACAGGCACCAGAAGCACCAGCACGACGATGCCAGCGATCCATCTTGCAAATCGAAGCACGACGATCTCCCACGACGATACGAGCCTGCGATCCGTGCCCAGAGGCCCGAAGCCGCGGATGCCATCTGATCGCTGCGATCACATGGCATTGCCGTACAAAACGCGGGCTCAGCCATCAGCCGCAGGCAGCTTCCGCTGCCTCAACGTAAACTAGAACAAATACAGAATCTCTACAACATGCTCGTGGCATTCTTTTCAAGAGCAATGCTCCCACCCTCTCGGCCGGCCTCTGAATGCACACCCGCCTAAACCGACTCGACGCGCGAGCGAGCTGAGCGACATCGGCCTCAGGACAGCGGTGCGTCGTTTGAACGTGAGGACCTAGCGCTCTCTGCATCGCGCCTCGTATGCGCCACGATACGCATGGCACCGTCCGATTCTATCACCGATTGTGCCAGCAGCGCGAACTGGTCCTCGGTGAGATCATAGTAGGTCTCGCGGCTCTCTTCCTCGCGCTCCTCCCACCACACCTTGACGATGCCGACCTTCGACAGCAGGGCATCCTTGATGAACGAATAGAGGATCATGAAGCCGGGGTTCTGCTGCATGAAGACGTGATTGACGTAGTCGGTTTCCTGCGACGCGGCGGCCTCGTCCTCCGGACCGACAGGCTCGAACCGCACGACCTCGTCGGAGCCGGCGAAAATATCCATCAAATGCGGCATCAGGCCCTCGACCGTGTCGGCGACATCGGTCGAGACAGCGCGCGAGCGTCCCTCCTGCGCCGGCATGTCCTTCTTCATGTTGCCGAGGTAGTAGTCCATGGCGTCGGCGCGCTCTTCGGCCAGCCGCGCCGCCGAAAGCGCGGCGAGTGCATCGGCCTTTTCCGCCGCGAGCATGGTCTTGAGATCGGAGTTCGTCATCTTTGGCATGATCAAGGACCCTATGATTGGGCGGCGTGTTCAAAGAGAAGGGCTGGCGGACGCCGCGCCAGCCGGCGAGCCATCCTCCCCCAGAGATCATCCTGCTTGGGATTTCGCTTGGGGACTCGCTGCTATTGTCCGGCATCCCATGGCGAACGCCGCGCCCATGGAAAGGTCCATTCTTCAAAGCCGGGCATCGCCTCGAACGCCGGTAGTGCAGACGAACTGTCAGGCGCTGAATTCCCGATCCACGCTTCATCCGAACGTGCGACCGGAGGCACCGGCAGCAACTGCCGATCGCCCGAGGACGGCAAAGAGCGGCGCCAATCGCCGCGGCTGTTGCTGAGCGGAGCCGGTCGCGTCCCGGGATGCAGGCCATCGCGACAGTGACGAGGCATCGTCTGCGCCAAGGCGCGGACTTCCCCATAGCTCGGCTCCGCTGCCAGACGTTGTCGAGCTACCGCTTCGTCCGGCGATCGATCTGAAAACTGGCCCATGAACTCTCCATGCGGAGAATGCACGGCACCCGGCTCATAGGCCGGCGGGCCTGGCGGCGGCGGGGCGGAGAACTTCGGCGGATTTGGATCGGCCTTGAATGGCGGAAGGTACGTCTTGTATTTGTAGTCCGATTCATCATCCATCTTGTGGATCGCGCAATCGACCAACGGGAGATATGCCATCTGGCAGCGTAATGACGTCATACTGTCCCGTCGAATAAGGGGACTTGTGCGTCACCGGCCCCAGGCCTGCATATGTCGTTTGCTCCGGCCCCTGATCTCGATCGCCGCATGGCCAGGAAATCCAGGACCGACGACCAAAGTGATGGAATACCGCTCAGCCATTTCTAAAAACTCCGACTATCCGCTGTACCGCTATAAAGACGAGGTTTGTCAGCAGATGTGCTGCCCAGGCAAAAATGATGACGAGCGATAGCCCTCCGATGACGGTGGCGGCGAGATCGGCCTCGGTCATCTTTCTCAAAACGGAAGCGCCATACATCGCAACCTGCAGGCACTCGTAAAGTCGCGACGCCAATATCAGCGACAATGCCATCACGTACAGGACGGTCACAGAGGGAGAGTGACGGACAATCCACAATGCCGGGATCGGGGCAAGCCAGATGACATGGACGACGACCGTCTGATAGTCGAAGGCGTATCTTCCATGGCTCGTGAGGGAGATGATGATGTCGCTCAAGATCACCCACATCACCTGCGATGCGCAGCCGACCTTGAGCGCCAGTGACGATACCCGTTGGGCATCCCATCTTTCGAACATCGATCTCTCGCTTATCAGCTGGTTGCTTGCAGTCTGGCCGGCCTCCGGCAGTGTCCCTTGTGCGACACGCGAAAGCCTGGAACAAACAAGGAACCCCATGTGTCTCTAGGTTGTCAAGAGTAGCTCAAGGAATACACGCGAGACGCGTAACAACATGAGATAGCGGCAGTTCGTGGCAGGCAAACGCGCCTCCCGCCGGGAGGCCACAGGGCAGGCCAAGTGCCAGCCTGGACAAGCCGTGCCTGACATCTCTTCGAAGGTCGGAGCGAGCGCTGGTCAAAATCCGAGCGTCGGTACGAAGCTGAAGCCCGCACTGACGTTGCTCCTATGAACGTCCTGACATGAACCTAATGAAGAGGCTTGAAACCAGTAGAATGGCGTAAAATGCGACGGCGAGCGTGCCAGCAAAGAGATAGTAGTCGACCTCCACATTGCGCGCCGTGCGACTAAGGACCGACTCCCAGAACAGATGCCAGCCGCAGTCGATGCACCCATAGAACGAGTCGTGTCGCCGGGCGTAAAGCCAAATGCCGAGCTGAAGCGGCAATGAAATCACCGGAGGTACAATCACCCAAAACCATCGCTCAGGCGCGCGCTCAATTTCACTCCCGCCTTTTCCGCCAAGGCGGTCAGCGCGAGCAGGAGAACTGCGAGTAAATAGCCGGCAACGACGACCGCCAGAAGGAGCTGCGGCACGCCCGTACAACGGCGTATTGAGCGGGAAACCAGATGATGAGGATGGAGACAACCAAACCATATTTGAGAATATTCAGAAGAGCACGCATTTGAATTGCAGCCTGAGCTGACGAGGGACGATTATTCGCCGGCGCGACGATGGATGAGACAACGAATGGCTTTAGCGCTGGACGTTGCTCATGGTCGAGCGCGCCGGCACTTGGAAACAAAAAGCGGACACGAAGTGTCCCCCGATCGTCAAGAGTAGCCCAGGAATGCGCGCAAGACGGTCGCTCTCGTGGGGCCGCGGGTCGGCCGATGTCGTCGGTCGACCGCGAAGGCAGCAGCGTCATCTGCCCCAGTTCGGCGGCTTCCGCCCGAGAGCGGACCAGGCTTCAAGTCCTGGCATGCTTTCGCCCGTGTCCGGCGGCGGAAATGGATAATCGGGTGACGGAGCTCCCGCAACGACACCGAGAGGTCGTCCTGACTGCGAGGGCGGAACGAAACGTCGGTCAGCTGTGATCGGAGCGCTCGCTCCCGCCTGGGACGTCCACGCTCCAAACCGGTCGGCAAAGGCCGGAACGTAATCGGGCGGCGCCAACTCGTTCGGCATGGCCGCCGGCGCATCAGCTACTTGCTCAATGGCCCGACGCGACCGCAAAATACGTACCGGACTCGTTGGCGCCGATGGCAATTCGGGGGCGGCAGCATTCGGTCGAAGCGCAAGGGCCGGTTGCGCGCCATAGCGCGGTCCGGAGGTAGGGATAGAGCCGAACACGTTGTCGACCGTCGATGCAAGCCCGCGCTCGTACTGGCGCTGCTCGTTCAAGTAGGGCGCCAGATAGGGATCGGGGTCGATTTCGCCCTGCTCGTTCCAGTAGTCCACAGGGTTGAGCGTTCGTCCGTCACGATCCTTGATCTGGTAGTGCAGATGAAAGTCTCCGCCCTCCACGCCGGGTGTGTTGACCCCCATGTTACCCATCGTTCCGACCAGCTCGCCGGCCCCGACGGAATCGCCCACTCGCACGTGCTGGGAATGTGTATGAAGAAGCTGATGCGAGATCCCGTCCTTGTCCTGGATGGCAATCGTTCCGTACCCTCCCTCGCCCGCCCGGGTGACGACGCCCGTCACCGGTGACCGCAGCGAAGGATAGCTCCTGTTCAACGGCAGCTTCTGACCGCCGAAATAGTTGCCGTCTACTCCCTGGTGGTCCTGCCAATCGTTCCAGCTCTCCCTCCAGCGCCGTCCCGGAAAGCTTGTCGTGTGCGAGTAATGAGTGACGTTCGATCCATCAGTGACCGGCTGAAGCATGCGCCGCAGCGCTTGTTCCCATGACATTCAGTATTCCTCTGACGATTTGGGACAGGCGCGAACGGCGCCGGGCCGGGATAAACTCGTAGCTGCAGGTGTCTCGGTGACGACCAAACAGACGCATCGCAAAATGCGACACGCACGCTTCAAGGCTCAATTGTTCGGCCTGGTTGCTGCTGACTGCGCCCAGACATCGCGAGCCCCGCGGCCGATGAGCTCAGCTGATCGGGTCACGCGCCGAGCCCAGGCTAGCGTTCAATTTGCGATCGCCGATCCTGGCTCAGCCCTCGACGGGCGCACGCCACCTCACCGCCGACACGCAGCTGGACGGCGAATACTGTCGGCACGGACATGACTCCGAGCTGAGCGAGCGGCCCCCGCTCGGCCATCGCCTATCGGCTGAATTGCGAGCTTGCGCTGGGCAAATGAGATCCTTCCCGACGCGCAAGACGATCGCATCAACTATGCGCCGATGTCACCTCTGGAAGTTACTGACACGAAGAGCGTCGTAATGCTTGTGAACAAGTTCGATGTTGGACCTGAATTTGATCGCGGGAAGCGTGCACTGGCGCTGGGCCTCGGTGATCTCGATCTCGTGCGCCTTCTCGTTTGCAGGTTTTCGTCGATCTGCCCTCGTTCGAGCGACTCGAACTCTGATCAATTGCTCCCGGCCAACGTAACGTTTGGTAACCGCGTCGTAGCCCGAAAAAACATGAATGACGTTCGCTCGTATGGTCTTGAATTCGTCATATCCGCTCAGGTCGTGTTTCCTCGCGACCGCATCCAGTTTCGCCGTCGTCGCTGGACCAGTCTTGTAGAATCCGTCGCTGCTGTTCTCCCGAATCTCGTCGATTTCATCGGCGGCAGCAAGAAGGCCGGCAATCTGCTGTTCCGTCAGCTTGATCTGGGCGAACTCCATGCACGGGCCCAGCGCACCGTCAGGGCGTTTCTCAACCTTGTCCGGCGAATCATCGAATTCATTCGGGCCACCGAAAGCGGCAGTCAGAGTGAACGCAGCCAGTGCCAGCGCAGCGGCGACTGCACGCAAGAGTGGGGGCATGAGAAGAGGTCGATCCGTCATGGCGGTTGACAAACAAGCAGATCTGTACACGATTTGTTCCACGTCGGCAATCGCTTTCTGGTTGCAGAGCCACGGAGTTGAGCGATCGGACGACGCAAGGTCACCGCCATCCCGCATCCTGGTATCGGATCGGCCGGTTGAAGCTCCCGCTGCGACCTGGCGCCTCATAGCAGACAGCCATCAGGCCGAGCGCGTCGGCGGCGTGAGATGACCAGTCGTGCTCAGGGCCGAGCCCGACATTGCGCGTCTCGTCCCTGCGCTCGTGATAGAAGCCGAGCGCCTCGCGCCCGGCCTCGGTCGTCGCGTCGTTGAACCAGAGCTGCGGACCGAGCCGGCGCAACGCCTCGATCCGCATCATCGCGGCACCCCTGCCCTGGTTCTTGAGCGGCGGCTCGACGGCGAAGCCGGCCTCGCGCAGATGGTCGGCGTAGCGCTTGCCGGTCACGGCATTGGTCGCGAGTCCGTCGTGCGGAAGATAGAGGATCGCGTTCTGATAGCCTCGCGCGCGCAGCCAGTTGACATGGAAGGCCAGCACCTGGCCGACCGCCTCGTAGTAGTCGAGCACCCTGACTTCATTGCCGACCCACTGCACGATCCAGATCGTGAAGGCATCGGCCGTGGCTCCAGCGCCACCGATGTCGATGAAAGCGCGCAGCGGCAGCGGGTCCGCCGCCACCTTGCCGATCCGCCCGTCGCGCTTCGCCTGGGCCAGAAGGTCGGCGAAATAGGCTCCGTCGAACGCGCGCACGTAGTCGCCCTCCCAGATGTGCTCGTAGCGGTCCGGATAGAGCGAAAGATCGAGCCGCCGCTCTTCGTCCAAAACCGCCGGAAACCACGGATTGTCGCGCCAGTTCGCCTTGACCACGACCGCGCCGTCCGGCTTGCGCCCTCGCAGGAAATCGTCGACGGCATCCGACTTGCGGCGCGGATTCCAGCTCGCCCACAACTCCGAGCGCGGCGCCCGGATCGTCGGCCGCAGCAGCGACAGCGACCGCGCGCTCAGGGTCTGCGCCTCATCGATCCAGGCGATGCGAAATCCTTCAAGCGACTTGATCGACTCCGCGGTGTGGTCCTGCATCCCGCGGAAGATGATGAGCCCGTCGCCCGGCGTCGCGATCCGGTCGCTGAACGGACGAAAGCCCTGGCCGAGTCCGAGCGCCGCGATCTTGTCTTCGATCAGCCGCTTGGACGATTGCGCAAGCGTACGCTGCGCCTCGCGGATACAGACCGCGAGCGTGCCGCGTTCAGCCTGGCAGGTCTCGACCAACAGTTCGCCAAAGAAGTGCGACTTGCCCGAGCCGCGGCCGCCGAACGCACCCTTGTAACGCGCCGGCACGAGCAGCGGCTCGAACACTTTTGCGGTGGGGATCTTCAATGTCGACAATGATCACCTGCTGCTGACAGGCGGTTGAGCCGTCCACGGGGCCGACACGAAAGGCACAGGCGGTGCCCCATCGAATACGAATGGATCAGGAGTCGCCTGCCGCGATCGAAGACGTCGAACCGGCTGACGCTGTTCCTCGATAGCGACGCCGGGCTCGACCCAGCTCGGCAGGGTCGCTGCGGCCCTTGGGTTGATTTGATCTCCAAAGCGCTCTTCGAAGGATGAAGCTGGCACGGACGGCACATCGCTGCTCGACTCGCTGGGAAAACGTCCCAATCGTTCCGAGGGCGTATCGGCGCCACCGCCAACATATGCGTAGTCTTTCTGAAGTCCGCGGAGGGCATCAGGGATCGGCAATCCCGTCCTAGCCAATCGCTGCGCCTTTGGATCCTTTGCAAGCGTATCGGCGATATCGGACAGATACTCGTAATTGGCTTGCGGCACCGGATAAAGGTGTTTCCCAAGGCCCGCGGCTTCAGTGATCCTGTTCACGATCGAAGTACAGATGCGGGGATCTCGCGAGAAACGGGCAAGATCCCAGCCATTGTACAAGAGGGGTTCGGTCCCGATCTTCGCGATCTCCCCACGCGCGAGATCAGCTTGCCTTTCGGTAATCGGAACCGTGAACGTCGCATATTGGCCGTCATCCGCGACGCTGGAGAAGTCGTTCGGTGGAGCTTTCCCATCTTGCATCCGGTGAGCGTCAAATTTCCCTTGGTCTGAAATCGAGCCATGATGCTGCGGGCCAAAGCCAGCATAGACATGCCCCGTCGGATCATTGACCACAACGGCGGCGTGCCCCGGCAAGGCCGGGTTGATCTGAAATGTGAGCGAGTGTCGAGCAGTCATGGTTGCATCCACCTTGCTGAAAGGGATTTCTGAATGAGTGTCGCTGGCGCGCTGTCAGGAATCGCAACGGTAGGTGCGAACGATGCCGGCAGCTCTTCGTCGAGCCAATCGATCTTCCAACCGCGAAAGGCCCGAGACGAAATGCATCGGCCCATGCGACTTTACACGAGCTGGCGCTTGCCGCCGCATCGATACGAAGGCGACACGGTTGTCGCGCAGTCCGACTAAAGCGCGATGAGATCAGGATGATTCGTCATCGCGCTTTAGGTTATTGTTTGCGCATGATCTTTTCGGAAAACCGCTGCGCACTTTTCCGGATCATGCTTTAATCCCGATCAAGCCGCTTGATCAGACGTACGTC
Organism: Bradyrhizobium sp. USDA 4353; assembly: GCF_054063215.1. Taxonomy (NCBI): domain Bacteria; kingdom Pseudomonadati; phylum Pseudomonadota; class Alphaproteobacteria; order Hyphomicrobiales; family Nitrobacteraceae; genus Bradyrhizobium; species Bradyrhizobium sp. USDA 4353. The sequence continues at coordinate 3,697,444 of NZ_JBSSGB010000001.1, read as the reverse complement.
GATCCGCTCAAGGCCTGGACCTATGTATCTGAGAGACAGACGCCAGGAGGTATGGAGCATCCATCCGAACAGGTACGAAATCAGCAGGCTGACGGGGAAATAAAACAGATAGCTGTTCATCCAGCTTTCGGTGTCGAACGGCGGATCGTGAAGACCAAAAGCGAGCCAGACCCAACCAAGGATCAACCCGGCCGGAAGAACAGCCATTTCAGCCAGCAAGACACTCGCCTTCAAGCCGGCGAAGTAAGACAGGCTGCTGAACAGCAGAAAGTGCACAATATAGAGAGCGGAAGCGATCAGCCCTCCTTTGTTGAGCAGCACAATCCCCTCCTCGCAAGGCATGCACACCACCGCGGCGCCCCGCTGTCGCAACAATTATCATCCGCGCAGCAGCCGACTTTTGAGACGACGTCAACGGGACAAGTTGCGCGAGCCGACATATTCGCTCAGAACGAAAAAAGAACATCAGACCCCACAGGAATTGTCAACGGTCAGTTGCAGCGACGAGCTGTCTTGACCTTCCATTCCAAAATCGCGTCAGCCATGCTCCCGATCGAGCTCGACACTCGCATGGCTTTCGCCATCAGCGATCACTCATTCTCCTGCTCGTCATCCTCTCCATCCGGATGCACGATCACTCGCTCGATGCGATGGATCAGCTCCAGCGCGCCGTCTTCCCCATTCTGCAGTGCCTGAGGCGCTTTGCCCCAGCCTCGATCGAGAATGGCGTTGGCGGCCGACACGCGGGCCGCATGGGTGGCCTTGGGCGAGCGCATCACGCCGACAAGCGTGTTGATCGCCGTCTTGGTGTGGCTGCGCGCCATCGAGCGGATTTCGGTGATCGTCTTCGACATTTTCGCGTCCGGGTCTCGAGTGATGTGGAGTCTGATCACGACAGAGCGTCGGTGGCGGCCATCGCGACGAGCCCTACCAGCGCAAGCGAAATCAAGGTGGCGGTCATCGTCCCCTCCTGATCGTTGATAAGAGAAAAGCGCGGCGGATCGCGGCCAACGCGATCGCTTCGGGCGCGAACCCTATCCCTCACGCGAGGGACCGCTGCGGGCACGGCGACCAGCGCCATGCCCGCGACCGTCCCGTTCGCGCGGGGCGGCCAATATCCAGATGATCTGAAAGCGCGTGCTGCGGGACGAGCCAATGACCGGATCCCACCCGTGGAGCCCGGTCAGCGCCGACAGCCGCGTGATTTCGGAAAATTCGATGCTGGCATCTTGCCGGTGATTTGCCCGACGTGTCAAATTTGATCGAAATGCGGCGATCGGACTTTCCGATTTCGATAACCGCCGCGCGAACTCATCGGCCGGTCAAACAAAAAGCCCGCTGCCAGTTTTCCGGCGCGGGCTCTATGATTTTTTCGACGATGGCAAAATGCGCCTGATTTGCCCGACGTGTCAAGCGCGCTCGCTCACGTGATCGGCTGCGCGATGCACACGCCCGTCGGGCCACGCCGGAGAAGGAGGTTTCACGATGTATGTCGTCGCAGTCATTCTCGGCGCCTTGTCCGTATTGTTTTACGCGGCGGGCGACCACCAGCTCGGATCGGTCGGCGCCGATGTCTGCCAGGTCGGCAGCCTGTTCTGCGACAAGCCGCACTACGTGATGACGAGTGCGGTGCTCGCGGGCCTCTGGGGCAAGTTCGTGAGCATACGCTGATGCGAGCGCCGCTCAGTTCTTGATCGCGTAGAGCGGCGTTCGCACGGTGAGCTGATAGACCGGCTTCGGCGCCCAGGCGATCTGCGCCGTGATGCCGAACAGGCGGTTGTCGTCGTCGTCCATGCGGTCGAGATCGAGCCTGATCAGCGGCTGCGTATAGGACGCGATGGGCGTCACGGCAAGCAGCTGCGCGCCGCCGAAGGACTGCAGGCCGACACGCGCAGAGACCTTCCAATTGTTGTCCCACTGATAAAAGCCGCCGACATAGCCGGCCGTGGTGTCGCCCACCCGCGCAAGCACGGAATCGACCTCGACATGGGTGTACTGAACGCCCGCGAGCCAGCCGCGCATCTCCTCGGCGTCGAGCGCGTATTTCGCCTCGACCACCGTGCTGAACGAGGTGGTTGCCAACGGTGCGTCCGGCACCGAGCGCGTCACCGTCGATTGCAGCGTCATGGTCGGGAACGCGCCGCCGTTCTGCTGATAGACGTCAGCCTGGAAGCCGAGGAACCAGCTCGTCACCGCAACGTTCGACCAGCCGGACAGGCCGTTATAGGACGCGCTGCCGGTGAAGCCCGCATAGAGCGAGAGCGCCTCGCCGAGATCCACGGTGAGCGGAACATCGACGCCGACGCCCTGATTGGTCGGCGCCGAGAGCTGCGGGCGTCCAGGCAGGGGCGGACGGTCGAGCAGCTTCCGCAAGGTCGCGAGCTGCGAGAGCGTGCCGAACAAGGATGTGTCGCCGAGACCGGTCGACAGCGCGCCGCCGGGCACATAGGCATAGTTCGTGCGGACGTCGAGATAGATGTTGGCGATGCCGGATGACGACGCGTCTTTGTCGTCATCGTCCTTCGCGACGGCGCTGCCGCTGATCAGCAGTGCGACACCGATTGACAGGACCGAGAGCCAAAGCAAGGGCCGGCCTTCGCCCGGCAACAATTCCTCATCCACCATTCTGACGTCCCCCAGCGGCAGAAAAATACGCCGGTCCGGCACGCGTCTTCAAGCGTCGATCGCGGTGCGCGTCCTAAAGAACCGGGGATCGCCGCCGGCGGGTCTACTCGGGCGGCGACGCCGTCGGACCGGCGCCGCGCGCAGCCATCACTTGGCGAAGCACCCGCGACAGCTCGTCCACCGAATAGGGCTTGTGGATCAGGCTGAAGCCGTGCCGGTCGCCATCGGCCAGCACGTCGCTGTAGCCGCTGTTGAGCACGATCGGAATCATCGGCAGCCGCCGCCGGATCTCCTGGCCGAGCGTCACGCCGTCCATGCCCGGCATCACGACGTCGCTGAGCACGAGGTCGAAGCCGCCGGGATTGTCCTCGATCATCCGCAGCGCATCGAGGCCGCTGCGCGCCAGCACGGTGCGATAGCCGAGGTCTTCGAGCAGTTGCGTCGAGAACTCCCCGATTTCCGGGTTGTCCTCGACCACCAGCACGTTCCAGCGCGCAGCGAGCACCTCGGCATGATGCTCGGTCCGCTCCCGCGGCCCCAGCGGCTTGTGCGTCAGCGGGAGCAGCAAGGTCAGCGTCGTTCCCTTGCCCAGCTCGCTCTCGGCCAGGACACGGCCGCCGGACTGATGAACGAAGCCGTAGACCTGGGACAAGCCGAGCCCCGTGCCGCGGCCGACGCCCTTCGTGGTGAAGAACGGCTCGAAGATGCGGTCGATCTGATCGGGCGCGATGCCGCAGCCGGTATCGCTGACCGCGATCGCGACGCATTGCGTCTGCCCGCCCGCATCCTCGTGCGACACGAGCTCACCGCGGATGGTCAGCACGCCGCGGCCGTTCATCGCGTCGCGCGCATTGGCGACGAGGTTGACGAGAGCGGTCTCGAACTGATTGACGTCGACATCGATTGGTAACGGCCGTGCCCGTAGGTCGAGCTCGATCACGGCGGGCGCCCCGAGCACGGTCTGCAGCATGTCCTCGATCTGCTCGATATGCCCGGCCGCGTCGAACACCCGGCGCTCCATCGGCGTCCGACGCGCAAAGGCGAGCAGCTGCCCGGTCAGCTTGGCGGCGCGATCGGCCGTATCGGAGATCGCATCGACATAGCGCCGCATCCGCTCCGGCGACAATTGCCGCCGGCGCAGCAGATCGGCCGATGATCTGATCACGGTCAGCAGATTGTTGAAGTCGTGCGCGACGCCGCCGGTGAGCTGGCCGATCGCCTCCATCTTCTGCGCCTGCCGGAACGCCTCCTCCGCCTTGCGGCGCTCCGTCAGCTCGACCGCCTCGGGCACGATGGCCACGACCTGCCCGGTCTCGTCGCGCACCGGCCGCATCTGAAAATCGAACCATCGCCAGCCGCCGACCGGCAGATCGAGCTGGAGCTCCCGTCGCGCCTCGTCGCCGCGGGCCACGGCCTCGACCAGTGACCGGATCACGTCGGACATCCCGGGAGTGCCCGCGAACCAGGGCGTCAGCCAGAACGGCTGACCGACAACCTCGTTCAGCGGCGCGGCGATCGCCTCGAGCAAGGTGGCGTTGGCGTCCAGCAGCGTGCCATCCGCGGACAACAGGGCCTGAAACGTGTAGCTCGCCTCGAAGATGGTGCGGAGCCGCGCCTCCTTGGCCTGCAGCTCCGCGGTCCGCTCGAGCACCTGCGCCTCGAGACGTTCGTTCAGCTCGCGCAACGTGGTCTCCGCCTCCCGTCGGACGCGCCCCAGATCGATATTGGCGCGCACGCGCGCGAGCAGCTCCCGCGCGCTGAACGGCTTGCTGAGATAGTCGCTGGCGCCGGCATCCAGCCCCTCGACCTTGGCTTCCTCGCCGGCCCGCGCGGACAGGATGACGACGGGAATGTCGCGCAGCTGCGCGTCGCTGCGTAGCGCCTGCAGCAGACCGAAGCCGTCGAGCTGCGGCATCATGACGTCGGTCAGCACGAGATCAGGACGGCGCCGGCGAACGGCTTGCAGCGCGGCCTTGCCGTCGGAGACGGCTTCGACCTCATAGTCCTCGTCGAGCAGCCGGCGCACATAATCGCGCATGTCCGGATTGTCGTCCGCGAGCACCACGCGATCCCGCCCCGAGGCCGCGGTGGTGCGAACCCCAAGATCGTCGGATGCGGAAGGATGCGGCAGCTCGACCGGCCTGTCGCCATTCAGCCAGCCCAGCGCCTCGTCGATATAGGCCTGCGCGCGCTGCGTCGCGGCGGCCTGCCGATGCGCGGTGCTGAGCTGGCCCGCAGGCAGATGTGCCGTCCCCAGTGGAATGCGCACAGAGAACACGGAGCCACGGCCGAGCTCGCTCTCGGCGGTGATCTCACCACCATGGAGCTTCACCAGCTCCTGCACCAGCGCAAGGCCGATGCCGCTGCCCTCGAAGGAGCGACCGCGCGCGCCCTCGATGCGGCGAAACCGCTCGAACAGATGTTGCAGCTCTTCTCTCGGAATGCCGGTGCCGGTGTCGCGCACCCTGAGCTCGGCACGGCGGCGGTCGGCCGAGAGTCCAACGGACACCGCGATCTCGCCCTCGAACGTGAACTTGAACGCATTGGAGACGAGGTTGAGGACGATCTTCTCCCACATGTCGCGATCGACATGGACCGGCTCGGACAGAGCCTCGGCGTCGATCAGCAGACGGAGCCCGGCGCGATCGGTCGCCGCGCGGAAGCTCGAGACGAGCTCGGCGGTGAAGGCGGCGAGATCCACCGGCTCGAAGCTCGCCGTCATCCGACCGGCCTCGATCCGCGAGAAGTCCAGCAGCGTGTTGACGAGCTTGAGAAGACGTATGCCGTTGCGGTGAACGAGGTCGAGAACCGCGCGCTCCGCCGCGCCGATCCCGGCCCCGTCGCGTGCGAGCATGTCCTCCAGCGGACTGAGCATCAAGGTCAGCGGCGTGCGAAACTCGTGGCTGATATTGGAGAAGAACGCGGTCTTCGCGCGATCGACCTCGGCGAGCGCCTCGGCGCGGCGGCGTTCGGCTGCGTAGGCCCCGCCATTGCTGACGGCGGCCGCAATCTGCCCGGCCACCAGGTTCAGGAAGCGTGCGTAGCTCTCGTCGTAAAGACGGAACGGGTTGAGGCCGGCGATCACGAACCCGCCCTGCCCGGCCTCGCCGGAGGGGGCCAGCGGAATCACCACCGCCTGCCGCGGTGGCTGGCGCCAGCCGCCGCTTGGGAAAGGGACGCCGGCCAGTTGCGTGAGATCGCCGACCCGGACCGCAGCCTGCTGACGCAATGCCTCAGCCAGCGGCCACATCTCGTCCGACCGGACCAGCAGCCTTGGCCGCACGGCCGGATGATCGCGGCCGATCCCGGTCAAGGCCTCGAGCCTTGCTGCCTGGCCATCCGGCTCGATCATGTAGATCATCACGAATGGAAGATCGCGGGGCTCCCCCGCCAGAGCGCGTGCACAGCTCGCGCACGCCTGGTCGACGCTGCGCGCCTCGGCGCCGGCGTTGGCCAGCGCGCGCAGCAGCGCCAGTTGGCGCTCGCTGATGACGCGTTGAGTGTCGTCCGTATTGGCGCAGAAGATGCCGCCCGGCGACCCGTCATCGTCGGGAATGGGACTGTAGGAGAACGTGTAGTACGTCTCCTCGGGAAAGCCGTTGCGCTCCATGATCAAGAGCTGGGCCTCGACATAGGTCCCCTGGTCGCCGCCGCTTGCCTTGGCGAGCAACGGGCCGATGTCCTCCCAGATCTCGTGCCAGACCACCGAGGTCGGACGTCCGAGCGCCCAGGGATGCTTGCCGCCGATGATCGCCTTGTAGGGGTCGTTGTAGAGATAGATCAGCTCCCGCCCCCAGCCGATCCAGATCGGCTGCTGCGAGGTGAGCATGATCCTGACAGCGGTTTTCAGGCTCTGAGGCCAGTGCTCGGGAGGTCCGATCGACGTGCTCGCCCAATCGAACTGCAGCATCAATCCGGCCAGCTCGCTGCCGCCGGAGAAAAGCCGCTCGCGCTCGGCGGAGCCGAGCCCCTCATCACCCACTGGTTGCCGCTGATCCGGCAAACGCTCCCCCATCGCAAACCACGACGCGATGACAAACGCTGGTATTCCCTTGCGGTTCCAGGGCCCGGAACAAAAAGGGCCCGCTGCGACTTCGAGTAACATAAGCTTACTCGGGGACGCCGCCGTGACGATGATCGTTGCATCCGAGCCGAACAAGCCGAAGAAATCGGCCTGGAGCGTTTTCCGCCTGCTGGGTCCTGGTCTCGTTACGGGAGCCGCCGACGATGACCCCTCTGGCATCGCCACCTACTCCCAGGCCGGCGCGCAGTTCGGCCACGGCCTGCTGTGGACGGTGTTTCTCACGACGCCGTTCATGATCGCCATCCAGCTGGTGAGCGCGCGCATCGGCCGTGTCACCGGCAAGGGACTTGCAGCCAACATCAGCGCGCTCGCGCCACGCTGGATCGTCTTCGGGCTCGTCGCCCTGCTCGTCGGCGCCAACACGTTCAACATCGCGGCCGACATTGCCGCCATGGCCGAATCGCTGTCGCTCGTGATCGGCGGCCTCAACCACGAGCATGCGCTGATCTTCGCCGCCGCATCGACCTTACTGCAGGTCTTCCTGCCTTACCGGCGCTACGCACCCTTCATCAAGGTCCTCACACTCAGCCTGTTCGCCTATGTGGCCACCGCATTGATGGTCAAGGTGCCCTGGAGCACCGCGCTGCTCGCTGCGGTCTGGCCGAGCCCATCGACGGATGCCGACTATCTGCTGACCGTGGTCGCCGTGCTCGGCACCACCATCAGCCCCTATCTGTTTTTCTGGCAGGCCTCACAGGAGGTCGAGGAGATGAACCAGGGCAAGGTCGACCGCCCCTTGCGCGAGCTTTCGAAGAAGCATCATCCCGAGCTGCGGCGCATGCGCATCGACACCACGATCGGCATGGTCTTCTCGAATGCGATCGCCTTCTTCATCATCCTGACGACCGCGACCGTCCTGCACGGCCACGGGATCACGAAGATCGACTCGGCGACGCAGGCGGCTGAGGCGCTGCGCCCGCTCGCCGGCGACTTCACCTTCCTGCTGTTCGCGCTCGGCATCATCGGCACCGGCCTGCTGGCGATCCCTGTGCTGGCGGGATCGGCCGCTTATGGCGTCGCCGAGATCTTCGGCTGGCACGCGACCCTGGAGGCCAAGCCGGATGAGGCCGCGGGGTTCTACAGCATCATCGCCGCCGCGACGCTGATCGGCTTCGGCCTCGGCTTCACCGGCATCGACTCCATCCACATGCTGGTGTGGAGCGCGGTGCTCAACGGCATCGCCGCCGTGCCGATCATGGCGATGATGATGGTCATCGTCTCAAACACCGGAGTGATGGGCCGCTTCCGCGCCCGCTCCTGGCTGATCGGCCTCGGCTGGGTCGGCACCGCGATCATGGCGGTCGCCGTGCTGGCGCTGCTGTGGTCATTCGTCACAGGCCCGGCCTAGAGCAATTCTGCCAGCTCCGTCTGCGTCCTCCGCAACGCAGTTGCACAACGTCATTGGTGCAACGCGGAACGTAAACTGTGTTAACAGTCCGTTCCCGCCATCCCGCCGCCGTTGACGCCGATCAACGCCGGCGCGCTCCGGAATGGCGAGGCTCGAACAAAGCACCTCGGAGATTGCCTTGACCCAACCGCAACGTATGAGCGCACCGCCGCTGTCCACCTATTCCCCGCGCGGGCTGACGCTGCTGCGCGACCCGCTGCTCAACAAGGGCACCGGCTTCACCGAGCAGGAGCGCGACGCGCTCGGCCTGCGCGGCTTCCTGCCCGCTGGCGTCATGTCGATGCAGGCCCAGGCCGAGCGCATCCTGGTCAACCTGCGCAGCCTGTCCAATGACCTCGAGAAGTACGTCGCGCTCAACGCGCTGCACGACCGCAACGAGGCCTTGTTCTTCCGCGTCGTCTGCGACAACATCGACGAGATTCAGCCGCTGATCTACACGCCGACCGTCGGGCTCGCCTGCCAGAAATACGGCCTGATCTTCCAGCGTCCGCGCGGCCTGTTCATCTCCGCCAATGATCGCGGCCGAATCGCCGAGATCCTCGCCAACTGGCCGTATCGCGCCAGGCTGATCGTCGTCACCGACGGCGAGCGCATTCTCGGCCTCGGCGATCTCGGTGCCAATGGCATGGGCATTCCGGTCGGCAAACTGTCGCTGTACTCGGCCTGCGCCGGCATCCATCCCGAGGACTGTCTGCCGGTCATGCTCGACGTCGGCACCAACAATGAGGAGCTGCTCGCCGACCCCTACTACATTGGCCTGCGGCAGAAGCGCCTGACGGGCGAAGCTTACGATTCGTTCGTCGACGAGTTCATGACCGCCGCCCGCGCGGCCTTCCCGGGCGTGCTGATCCAGTTCGAGGATTTTGCCAACCACGCCGCGTTCAAGCTGCTGCACAAATACCGCGACGACGCCTGCGTCTTCAACGACGATATCCAGGGCACCGCGGCCGTGGCGCTCGCCGGCCTGTTCTCGGCGCTGCGCATCACCGGCGGCAAGTTGCGCGACCAGACCGTGCTGTTCCTCGGCGCCGGCGAGGCAGCCACCGGCATCGCCGATCTCGTCGTCTCTGCGATGATGGCCGAAGGCCTGTCCGAGGCCGAGGCGCTGCGCCGCAATTGGCTCACCGACTCCCGAGGCCTCGTCATCAAGGGCCGCGACAATCTGCACGGCCACAAGCTGCGCTATGCGCATGATCAGGCCCCGATCGGCGACTTCCTGTCCGCGATCAAGACGCTCAAGCCGACGGCGATCATTGGCGTCGCCGCAGTCGGCGGCGCCTTCACGCCGGAGGTGCTGGAGACGATGGCGGAGCTCAACGAGCGCCCGATCATCTTCGCGCTGTCCAATCCGACCTCGAAGGCGGAGTGCTCGGCGGAGGCGGCCTATCGCTACACCCAGGGACGCGCGCTGTTCGCCTGCGGCAGCCCGTATGATCCGGTCAAGCTCGACGGCAAGACCTTCGTGCCGCGCCAGGGCAACAACTCCTACATCTTCCCCGGCGTCGGCCTCGGCGCCATCGCCAGCGGCGCCCGCCTCGTCACGGACGAGATGTTCATGGCCGCAGCTCACACGCTTGCGAACTGCGTGACCGGCGCCGATCTCGAACAGGGCAGCCTGTATCCGGCCTTGCCGCGCATCCGCGAGGTGTCAGCCCATATCGGTGCTGCGGTTGCTGGCGTCGCCTATCAGAACGGGCTGGCCACCGGGCCTGCGCCCAATGATCTGCTCGGCTTCGTCGAATCGAAGATGTACGACGCGCGCTACTGATCCCAATCACGCGGATGCCTTCGCATGAAGGCATCCGCGCTCTGCGGCAACGATCCGCACGCGGGACTAGGCCTCCGGCACGATCGCGTTGCTCGGCGTCGGCCGGTCCGTGATCTGCTGGCCGAACAGGCTGCCGATCAGCTCGACCGCGACGCGCGCCGTCTTGCCGCGGTCGTCGAGGAAGGGATTGAGCTCGACGATATCGACCGAGCGGACCAGCCCTGAATCGTGCAGCATCTCCATGATCAGATGCGCCTCGCGGTAGGTCGCGCCGCCCGGGACAGTCGTGCCGACCCCCGGCGCCACGTCGGGATCGAGGAAGTCGACGTCGAAGCTGACATGCAGCACGCCATTTCGTGCGCGCACCTTGTCGATCACCCGACGCATCAAGACCGCGACGCCGAACTCATCAATCGCGCGCATGTCGGCGATGCTGACCTGGCGCAGCCGCAAGAGCTCCTTCTCCGCCTTGTCGATCGAGCGGATGCCGAACAATTCGAGCTGCGCCGATGCAATGCCGACGCGCGGCTCGTCGCCGAGCAGGCGGTCGAGACCGGGCTCGCCACACAAGAAGGCCGCCGACATGCCGTGCATATTCGCGGTGATCGTCGTCTGCGGCGTATTGTAGTCCGCGTGCGCGTCGAGCCAGAGCACGAACAACTCTCGCCCGGTCTCGCGGCAGTGACGGGCGATGCCGTTGACCGATCCCATCGACAACGAATGGTCGCCGCCGATGAAGACGGGGATGGCGCCGGTCTGCGCTAATTCATGGCTGCGCCGCGCCAGCACCCGCGACCAGCGCTGGATCTGCCGATAATGCTTGGCATTGGCCGGCAGCTCGTCGTCGAGCTCGGGCACATCCGAAATGCCGACATCACCGTAGTCGGTCACCTCGAGGCCGAGACTCTCGAGCACCGTGATGAGTCCCGCCGTTCGCAGCGCGGCCGGGCCCATCAGCGTGCCGCGCACGGAGGCGCCGAGATCGATGGGCGCGCCGAGCACGGCGATGCGATGCGGCAATGCTGTCTCTGATGAAGCCAAGGCGAGATCCTTTCACACGCACACCCGAGCATAACGGGTCTCGGGCTCGAATGACCCGCCCCCGTTCGACGGTCCACCGGATTCAAGGTCTCCGGAACCAATCGGGCCACCCGGCATTTCCTGGAGCGTCAGCGCCCGCGGTCGAATCGCGCCGAGGGTGACATCTCAATCCGGCCGATGGGCGTCGAGAAGGCAACGAAAGTGAGCAGCGAACCGTTCGAACCACCTCCGCAGCCGGGCGTCGCCGAACGCGCGCTCGACACGGCGACCGACATGTCCCGTTCGCTCGGCGAGATGATGGGCACCCTGGGTGCCGCCGTCGACCGGCTGAGCCGGGCGGCACACGAGGCGCGACGTCCCGGGACAGCCCTGTCCACCTTGAGCGCGATCACGCGCGAGGCTCCGCTGGCGAGCCTGCTCGTTGCCTTCCTGTGCGGCGTCGCCGTCGCACGGCGGCGCTGACAGCCATCAGAACAACCGCGGCCCGCGGCGGTCGAGCTGTGACTCCCAGGTCAGCAGCGTCGCCGCGACGACCATGATCGCGATGCCTGTGAGGCTGATCGCGAGCTGCATGGCGAAGCCGCTCGAGACGTCCGTCAGCACGACCTGGCCCAGGAACGCCAGCAGCACGCCGAGGCAATAGATCGACAGCGAGTTCTCACCGCACCTGATCATCGCCGCCATCAGCGGGCGCACCGGTCCCTTCCACTCCAACGGCGCCAGCCGCGAGACAACGAAGGCCAGCGACAGGAAATGCAGCAGCCGAACGGGAGCCAGATGGCTCTTGTAGATCGGATAGATCAGGCTGGTGATCGCTTGCGGGACCAGGCTTTCGAGACTCTTGAACTCCCAGCTCAGCGCGATGAGCAGGCTGAACGCGAGATAGACGAGCGCGATCAGCAACAGCGCCCGCGAGTTCAGGATCGGCCGCAGGTGCGAGGCGCCGACATAAGCGTACCAAGCGCCGATCACGAACAGGAACTGCCAAGCGAACGGATTGAAATACAGCTCGCCGCTCGGCCATGCCGGCACCTGCCAGCTGAACAGCTGAACCATCAGATACAGCAGGAACGAGAGGACCAGCGTCACCGTCGCGCTGCTCATCATGAGCCACAGCACGATGGGAAAGCAGATGTGCAGGATCACGAAGGTCAGCAGGATGTCGGTGTTGACGGGCGCGAACTGCAACAGTGCGACATGCACCAGCGTGGGACCCGGCTCGCGGAAGAAGAACCCGGTGTTGGTCTCGTCGACGTAGCGGGTGCCGCCGCCGATCACCCACACCAGCGCCGCATAGGCGAGCAGCAGCACCAGGAACGCCGCATAGATTTCCCACGCCCGGCGCAACGCGCGCACCACCGTCGTTGCCCACCCCTGCGTCCCGACCGCGCCGCCATAGGCCAGCATGCAGGTGTAGCCGGAGATGAAGACGAAAACTTCCGACGTGTCGCTGAAGCCGTAATTGCGCAACGTCAGCCAGGCCAGCGAATTGTCCGGCACGTGATCGACGAAGATGAACCACAGCGCCAAGCCGCGGCACGCATCGAGCCGGAGGTCGCGACGGCCGTTGCGGCCTTGCATGACGCCAACATTTGCGTGCGCCGACGGACGATCAAACGCCATCAATTCGAGCCTCGCCTTTCATCGCCAAGCATGTAGGGCACTGAACGTCGCCGCCAGATGTCGTGCCATTTTTTCACCAGCCCCACGCAGTTGCGATGTCACGGAACTCCCCCACTCGCGCCAGTCGCGCGCGCCACAGAAAATGCACGAGAAATGCGAAGCGCGCGGAACATTGTCGGGATGGTGGTGTTAACCAAATTACCGTCGCTCCGGTGGCAATTGTTCCAGTCCCGTAGTTGCCCGGATTGATTGTAGGTTGGTTAGACGTTGACTTGCAGTGGAAGTGTTAAAGGGGGGTTCCGTGATCCACCGAGGTGTCCAATATACGGTCGTCGCGACTGCTGAGCCGGACATTTGGGAATGGCGGTACGAGTTCGGCGACCAGGTCAAAACCGGACGCACCCAGACCAGGCTCGCGGCGCTGGCGGCGCGGCGCGTGAAGTCGAAGATCGATGCCGCGTTGCGCGCAAGCCAGACCGGCGCGGTTCCCGCGGCGAGCGTGGCCGAGCGCATGGAACTGGCCAAGGCGACCTCCCACGGTCTGACCTGACCGCTCGCGTCCTCTCAAGCACGCCATCGGCCGAGAGAGCCGTTTCCAGCCTGTTGAGACAGATCAAGGCTTTTGCGCCGTGATCCGTCATGGTCAGGTCATGGAAACTCTCGTTTTTCGCTGCTCCCAGACGGGGTCGAATGTGCAGATCGGCTTGGCTGCGACGTCGCTCGCCGACCATGCCGATTGCTACGAGGCGGTCGCATGTCCAGCATGCGGGCGCCTGCACCTCGTCAATACGTGCACCGGGAAATTGCTGAGCGACAGGGAGGGCGCGAGATGTCCTACGTTGCAGACGAACTGACGGCTGTTCCCTCGCCCCATCCGACTTGGCTGCGCCGGCTCGGCAGCCTGCTGAAGTCGATCGTCAGCCGAATCGACCTGTCCCATTTTCCCAGGTCGTGCTGTAACTGACGCTGCGGATCTCGGCAGCGCAGCCCCGCACCTTCACCGATACGCGACGAAGAAAGCATCTTCGTTGCGACAATCCCCCTCGGAAGCCACCATCCTTCCCTCAGCGACGGACGCTGGCTCGTCCCCAACACAGACACGCTCGGGAGTTCTTGGATGCGCGCATTGATGATCAGAGTTGTGACGCTTGTGGCGGCAATCGCGGCCTCGACATCGGTTCGGGCCGCCGACGCGGATCATGGCGCCGACCTCGCGCGACGCTGGTGCGCCTCATGCCACCTCATCGAAGGCACGCAGAAGCAGGCCAGCGCGGACGTTCCCTCCTTCGCGGAGATCGCGCGGAAGGCGGACTTCACGCCTGAGAAGGTCGCCTTCTTCCTGCTCGACCCGCACCCGAAGATGCCGAGCTTCCCGCTCAACCGGCTGGAAGCGGCCGACATCGCCGCCTATATCGGCTCGCTGCGCAAGTAACCCGCCAATCCGGCCTGTGCGTGACGGCGGCCCAACGGCCGCCGATGCCGTCTCCGATGGCCGTCGCACCGCAACGGCCCTGGTGTCACTCAGGCCTTGTGCTCAGGACTCGGGCTCAGGACTTGGGCTCAGTCGCCTTGCTCGCAGCAGACATGATGCTGCTTGTGATCGTCTTCATATGCTCGCCTGCGTTGGTGAACTGGCTGCGCAGGAATTCGGACTGGATCCGCATCGCCTCTTCCAATTCGGTCGCATGAACGAGCTTTCGTGCATGCTCGAAGGCGGTCTTGATGTTCTGCTCGGTGAGGGTGAGAGCCTGCTTGGACATGTCGGCGGCGGGTCCCGGAACCGTCGAGATCGATTTGCCGGCCGCGTCAAAGAACATCTCGAAGGCCCGTTCCGCCTGCGCGATGGTCTTTTCCGCGAGGTCGCGCAGTTCGGCGGGCACTTCCAGTTTGGTTTGGGTCATTGTTGCGTCCTCCACGACCGACCCAACTACCATATTCGGCCTGCCGCGTCGCCGTGCAAATGCATCGGATGGCGACTCGAGCGCGGCTACTAGGAGGACGCCGCCATGCGATCGCGCGCGATCTGCAATGAATACTCGATCGCGGCGAGATGCCGATCGAACAGGCTGCGCATCCGCTCATCGGTCACGAGGTCCGACAGCTCTCGTGCGTGCTGCAAAGCAAGATCGAGCAGCAGCACCGTTCTCCTGAGATCGTCTCGCGGTGCAAGAGCACTGCGACGCGGTGCCTCGAGCCGGCTGGCGCCGCTGGCCGCAACGGCCACGGCCTCCTCATGAGCCGTCATGAGCCTGGCATGAGGCGAGACGGCTCGCGGGCGAAAGGGAACGATGTTGGTCATTGGCCTGTCCCCGCTGCGTCTGCAAACGGATTCAATTTTCGCTTTTATACACGCGGCATTTTACTGAAGCCTTAGATCGATCGCAGACGGCGCGGCCGCCGCGGCCCCAACGCGCGCAGCGGGATTAACCTGAAAGCAAAGCGAAACGCCTCGGCGACGACCGTAGCCGCGCCGCGCATCCGGTGTCACCCGGAGAAGCGGCGGCGATACTCCGAGGGCGACACACCGAGATGCCGCAGGAAGGCGCGCCGCATGCGCTCGTCATCGCCGAAGCCGGCCCGCTTGGCCACTTCCACGACGCTGTCGACCTGGCGGCTTTCGAGCAGCAGCCGCGCCGTCTCCACTCTCAGCGCCTCCACGCCCTGGGCCGGCGTCATGCCGGTCCGGCTGGCATAGGTGCGCGCAAAGGTCCGCGGCGTCATGCCCGCTTTCGCCGCCAGCGCTTCCACACGGAGATCGCTGGCGATGTTCTCGATGATCCAGGCATGCAGCGCGCTGAAGCGGCCCTCGACGTCGGAGGCTTGCGCCGCCAGCACGGTCGAGAACTGACTCTGCCCGCCCGGCCGCTTCAGGAACACGACGAGCCGCCGCGCCACGTCGAGCGCGATGGTGTGGCCGAAATCCTCCTCGATCATCGCGAGCGCCAGATCGATGCCGGCGCTGACGCCCGCCGATGACCACACGCGCCCGTCCTGCACGAAGATCGCGTCCGGCTCCACCTTCACGTTGGGGAAGCTGTCCTGCAGCCGCGGGCAGTAGCGCCAATGTGTCGCGGCCCGCTTGCCTTCGAGAGCTCCGACCCACGCCAGGGCAAACGCACCGAGGCAGACCGAGGCGATGCGTCGGGCGCCGGGGAGCACCTCGCCGATCCATTGCATCGCGGTCTCGTCCTGCCGCAGCTTCCAGATGCCCGGCCCGCCCGGGATCAGCAGCGTATCGATCTCCCGCGGGTTCATCGCCGACAGCGGCGCGGTGTCGATCATCAGGCCGACATCGGTCGGCACCAGGCCACCCTCCCTGGAGACGTAGGTCAACGCATAGCCCGGGCCCGGCAGCTCGATCTCGCTGAGCTCGGCGAACACCTGGGCCGGCCCGGAGACATCGAGCAGCGTCACTCCCGGAAAAGCGAAGATCGCCAGCCGTCGCTCGGCGCTGTCTCGCCGCATTGCGGCACGTCGGACGGAGTTGGCAGAATTCGAGGGCATATTGTCCTTTAAGCCATCGGAGCGCGGCCTGTATAGCTCAACGTGCAGTGTTGGAGTTCACGCGATGTCGCACAACCTGGACGGCCACTATCCGACCGTCGCTTCGCCCTGGGACGACTACACCGTCTACAGCTTCCCCGACGCGTCCGAGATTGCCGAGTCCGATCGGCGACCGATCATGGATGCGATGAATTCGATCATTGCCATTAACTGGAAAGCAATCGAACCTCACTGGACTGCGGCGGCATCGCCATTCGACAGCAAATACAGCCTCGTTCTGGTCTACGATCACATCGGGCTGGTGGCCTTCTCCGTCTATCGCGTGATGACCATCGCACAGCGGCTGGCCATCTACCGCAGTGGGACCGAAGTGCTGCCCGCGCACCAGGGCCGTGGTCTGTATGGGTTCTTCACGTCGCAGATTCTCAAGCACCCCGGCTGTGCTGCTCGCAGCAAGGAGATCCTTTACGGATGGCGCACGCGCAATCCGATCGTCTGGGCGGCCAACGCCAAGATCTGTGAGAAGGTCGCGCCCTCGCTGCTCGACGATGCGGCCGATCCCGAGCTGCAGGCGGCGTGCGTCGAGATGTGCGCCACGCTCTATCCGGGCAAGCCGCTCGAGGTGCCCGGCATGATCATGCGCGGCGCCTACGGACATATCGAGCACATCAGGCAGGACTATCACGGCACGGCGTCGCTGGTCGAAACGGCGATGTCGCGGGTCATCCCGAACTCGGCCGACGCCCTGTTTTCCGTCGGCTATGCGAGGGTGTGATGGCCGTGCTCGGACAACACGCCGTCATCTCCTCCTCTCCGCCGCGGTTTGCCGATCGCGCCTATGTCGCGTGGGGAACGGTCGCGTTCGCCTATGCGATCGCCTTCCTGCAGCGCATGTCGCCGCAGACCATCGGCCTCAGCTTCATGCGGGACTTCGGCACCGACGCCTCCGGCGTCGCGATGCTCGCCTCGAGCTACTTCTGGGGCTACACGCTGATGCAGATTCCGGCGGGCGTGCTCGTCGATCGCTTCGGCGTCAAGCGCGTCGTCCTCTGCAGCATGACGGCCTCCGTGCTCGGCAGTGCCGCCTTTGCGCTGTCGCCCAATCTGCTCGACGTCTTCATCGCGCGCGTGATCATGGCGTGCGGCGATGCGCTGGTGTTCACCGCGCTGCTCAAGCTCGTCGCACAGAGCTTCTCCGACCAGCGTTTCGGCCTGATGTCCGGCATCTCCCAGGTGTCCGGCTATGCCGGCGGCGTGGTGGCCACGACACCGCTCGCGGCCGCCGTGACGGGCTTCGGCTGGCGCGCCTGCTTCCTCTTCATCGCCTGTATCGGCCTTGCCAACCTCGCTTGCGCCTCCGTCGCCTTGAAGCCGGCATCCCCCAACGCGAAGCCCCCGACGCTCCGAGGCGTGTTGCTGGCATGCTGGCATGCGCTCGGATCGGCTGCGAATTGGGGCTGCGCGATGAGCTTTGCCTCGCACTTCGCAGTTGTCACCACGCTTGCGGGCGTGTGGGGCATTCCGATGGTGTCGCACTATTTCGGAATCTCGCCGTCGGCGGCCGGGGGTCCCCTTCTCGCCTTCATGGTTGGCAATGCGATCGGATCAATCTTTCTCGGCCATGCCGCCGACCGGACACGGTCGCTGGATGGGGCGCTGATCCGCATCAGCCTGCTGCGCATGCTGTTGGTTGCGATGCTGCTCCCGGCTCTCGCGCATGGCTTCGGCCTGATCTATGTCGGCGTCGTCTTCGCCGTGCTGGGCCTGGTCGCGGGCGGCACCGTTCCTCTGATCCTGAAATGCACCAAGCATCTCTACACGGCGGAACGGATCGGCGTCGGCGCCTCGATCAACACCACATCCGCGGGCGTGTTCGCCGGCCTTGCGCAGCCGGTCATCGCCTTCGCCATGGTGGCCGCGAGCGGGCTCGATGTCGCAGCCGGATCGAGCGCGAGCAAGCTCGCCAATGACGCGGGCTACGCCACGCTGATCGCAATTCTTCTGCTGATGTCGCTGCCGGGCATTGTCGGCCCGCTGATGATGAGGCGCAAATTGATACTGGGCACAAAAATATAAAGAGCAGAGAGGGTGAGTATGTCGCGTTTGTATTTGAGAAAGGACGAAGTCCGATCCAGCCATCAGGCCGGAAGCTGGCAGAGCGTCCTGTTTTCAGAATTCGAAGCTCAGATGAGCAGCGAAGCAAGACCCTTTCCGTGCGTCTTCGGCGTCGCGGGCTATCGCCACGATCAGTTGCGCTACCTGTTTCTCGATCCGATCGACATCGACGTTCTCGGCAAGCAGCTCGCCATGTTCGTCGACGAAAGTCGCTCGCACGGACCCAACACGTCGCTCGTCCTGTTTACCCGCCCGCGCCCGGTGCAGACGCTCGACGCCTACTACAAGAAGTTCTGGCGCATTCTCGATCAGCTCGCGCGCAACGACAAAAAGCCGTGGCCTGCCGAGATTCCGCAGGCGGTCGATCATCCGATGTGGGAGTTCTCGTTCGCCGGCGAGCCGATCTTCGTCGTCTGCAGCACGCCGGCGCATGTCATGCGTCAGAGCCGACGCTCGAGCGCGTTCATGCTGACCTTCCAGCCGCGCTGGGTGTTCGAGCGGATGCTCGGCACCGAGCAGGCGGCCGCGAAGGCATTCGACGAGGTGCGCAAGCGTCTGGTGCCGTTCGACACCACATCGCCCTCTCCCCTGCTCGGCCGCTACGGCAATCCCGAGGGAAGGGAGTTCAAGCAGTACTTCCTCTACGACGACAATCAGCCGCCGCCCGCCTGCCCGTTTCACCAGCTCGCGCAGGCCAAGCCATCGTCCATCGGAGATAAGGAGCAAGCCGCATGACCCAGATCATCGCTGGCACGAAGACCGAGTTCGCAATCGATCCCGACATTCTCGCGCTGCTGCCGACGCAGGGCTGCATCGAGTTGCAGCACGACGCGGCCGGCAAGGTCCACGCCTTCCACACGCATCCGGTGGACGAGGTGCTGGTCGTGATCAAGGGAAGGCTCACCTTCCGATGGGAAGGCGGCGAGCGCATCTGCACGGCGGGCGACAAGATCCTGCTACCGGCCGGGACGCTGCACGAGTCCGAAGCGCTGGACGACGCAATTTATGCAATCGCGATGGGAGAGCCCGCCACGATTGCATGCAATCAGGGACGATGAGGTCAGGACAGGGGGCGGTCGGTTTCCGGATGGGATTCGGAGGTCAGCCGCTCGACCATGTCGATGACTTCGATGCGCTGGCCCGGGGCCAGCTTCAGAAACGCCTTCAATAGCCGAAGGCTTTCGACGGCTTCGCTCGATGGGGCTCCGAGCTTGGTGTGCAGCTCCGCGATGAATGTGGGATTCTTCATCTCGCACCTTTGGCAGGAAACGGTAATGCCAGTCCTTAGCAAACGTGAAGGCCTTGCACGCAAGGTAGATACTGCAGCAATCGAGGCGGAAAGTCTTGGTCTGACCACCGCGACCCTGATCCTCCGCATGGCCCGCCTGGAAATCGACCGGGCGGAACCCGAAGAGGTTGAAAGTATGCCAGCGAACAACTCCTGCAGCAAGCCGAACTGACCAATCGGTCGATTTTGTCGGCACAATGTGAGCTTTCTGGCAGTTTCTGGCGTACCATACCAGCGAAAACGGTCATTTACCGAACCATGAAGGGGGATTACGGTGGAGGTAAGCTTGTCCTCCACATTAGAGGTCTTCTATAGTTTGAGCGGGAGGACTACGGATTGCGGATGCCGGTTCGGCTTCTGCGCGCCACTCCCGCAACACAGCGGTTGTAGGAAGACCATGCGCACTTACTATTTCGATATGAAGGATGGCATTCCGACCAGGGACCGGACGGGTCTCGAATTTGCGACCAGCGCCGGGGCGATCGAGCATAGCCGGGATCTCGCCCGGCGGCTTCGCCATGACCCCCGCATCACCGATCGGAGGCTGTCGATCGTCGTCGTCGACGAATCGGGCGCGGAGATTCACAGGGAGCCGGTTTACCCCGCGGCGGTGAAGGCCAGCCTGTCCTGATTTTTTGTCGGCTTGCCGACACTGACGGGTCGCCGGAGCAAATTGCAACTTTTCGTAGATTTTAAGCCCTCAACATCAACCATTGAGATGTTTCCTGCAGTGGTGGATGGCCGACAACCGGCCAAGCTGTGCGGGCCCGTGCTCACCAGACAACGCCTTCATCAGACACTGGCTCACCAGATCAATGGCACCAGCCGCCAGCGCACGCGCGCCTGATACGCCGGGTAGCCGGAGAGCTGCTGAGCCAGCACGCGTTCTTCGTGAAGCAGGCGCCAGACCAGAACGGGCGAGACGGCAAGCGTGAGCAGCAGCGACCACCACGATCCCAGCGCGATCGGAATGCCCGCCAG
This sequence comes from Bradyrhizobium sp. USDA 4353, assembly GCF_054063215.1. Lineage (NCBI taxonomy): Bacteria > Pseudomonadati > Pseudomonadota > Alphaproteobacteria > Hyphomicrobiales > Nitrobacteraceae > Bradyrhizobium > Bradyrhizobium sp. USDA 4353. Next base: position 3,677,007 of record NZ_JBSSGB010000001.1, on the reverse strand, counting down.
CAGCAGCAGCGCCGCCGCGTACATCGGATGACGCACGACGGCGTATGGCCCGGTCGATATGACGGTCTGGTCGCGAGCCACCTCCACGGTGGCTGCCGCAAAGCTGTTCTCGCGAAACACGCGCCAGATCCCAAGGAAGCCAAGCACAACCAGAACGTCACCGCCGACGACTGTGGGCGCTCCCATCTGAGACCAGCGGAAGCGGTGGTCCAAAGCGGGCAGCAGCAGCAATCCGACGAACGACAAGGAGACGATCGTCATGATCAGGCGTTGAACCGGCTCCCTTTCGGCGAACGGCCCTCCGCGCATGCGACGCTCCAGCAGGGGACGATCGCGGCGCAGCAGGTCGATCAGCACGCCCACGGATGCGGCGAAATAGGTGATCAGGAAGACCCAGGCTTGCCAGTAGTGAAAGCTGCCGGCCGCCCCAAAGATCAGGCCTCCCATCACCAGCATCAGGATGATGAGGCTTGCGACCGCCTTGGCGATGAGGCCATCCATGCCGCGACAATAGTCGCAAACCCGCTCAGTTCCAGAGCGCTATTGCTGCTTCTCCCAGAATGACAACAGCCCTTGCGAGGCGGAGCCGCCGATCACGCAGGGGATGCCGACCGCCACCTGCCCAAGCGCCGCAGCCGACACGCAGCCGAGCGCCAGCGCGCCGACGCCGAGCTGCCCCCAGAAATCCATGTTGCGTCGCGTGTCCGAGCCTTTGAGCTTGAGCTCGTCGACGGCAGCAACGGCATCCTTGCGGACGGCGCCGAGCTGCACGGTGTCGGCGGCCTCGACGACTTCCCTCAGCGGCTCCTTGACGGGCCCCGACTGCCGCGCCAGCTCGTCGCGAAGATAATCGCGCAGGCTGGCATCGCGCACCGCGTAGCTGGCGAGCGTGTAGCGCGCCATGCTGCCGATGGTCAGCTTGTCGACAGTGTCGCGGCTCTTGGACCACGGCAGCATCTGCACGATGCGCTGGATCGGCACGCGCGAGCCGGTGGCGAAGTAATAGCCCCAGAGGATATCGAGCAGATCCTGATGGGTCGCGTAGCTCAGCCGGGTATCGAGCTTGCGCTCCTCCTTCTTGAACGGGTTCTGCGTCATGGCGCCGCGCAGCTTGTCCATCATGCCCGGCTTGGCTTCCTCCAACGGAATGTCCATCAGCGTCGGCTGCGTACCGCTGAGATAGCCGTCGATCATCACGCGGCGGCCCGGCATCTTCGTCGCTACCTTGCGCAGCAGGTTGCGCCAGTCCGGCAGGCCCGAATAGGCGATGGCACGCACGATGACCCACTCCTCCTCGGGCGGCACCGGAAAGAAGCTGTTGACGAGCTGCTCGGCCTTGGCCGGGTTGGAGCCGATCGCACCCGCAATGAAGCCGAGATAGATGCCGGAATTCTCCGGCTCCTTGAACGTCTGCGAGTGGAACAGCACCCGCACCGCCGCCGGCACATGGGCGTAGTCCGGCTTGGTCCGGTAGTTGTAGATCCAGTTCTGAACCACGCCAAGCGACGCGCGCGGATCGATCTCCGGCACGGGGGCGGCTGCGAGAGCCGACTGAATGAAGGTACAAACAATGAGGGCCAGAGCGATCGCGCGCATGGTCTGCTCCTGACAAACGCTCACCGCCGGCAGCTGCCGTCGCGAGCGAATGAGCACAATCCTGGTCAGCGTTTGAATCGACTCTGCGTCGATTCTGCGACCTACATTGGTTCCGTCCCGCAACCTTCGCAGGCGTGATCGCAGGCCCACAAGTCTCCACAACCCTGACATGATTTGGCCGCCCGCCGGCTCTTGCATCACGGCAATGACGAGCAGGCAGGAGCGAACATCATGACCGCCCGGTACCGGCGTCACCTTCGCTTGAGCCGACCGCTGCAGGTCGCAATGCTCATGGCAGCGCTGACGTCGCCGATGCTCGCGGCGCAGGCGGAAACCCTCACCGTGCAGGGCAATCGACGCGTCGATGTCGCAACCGTGCAATCCTATTTTCATGCCGACGCCAACGGCCGCTACGACAACGCGGCACTCGATGCCGGCCTGAAGGCCCTGGTCGCAACCGGCCTTTTCGAGGACGTCAAGATCAGCCGTGCCGAGGGCCGGATCGTCGTCCGGCTGGCGGAAGCAAAAGTGCTCGATAGGGTCGCTTTCGAGGGTAACAAGAAGGTGAAGGACGCCGACCTGACCAGCGCGGTCTTGTCGAAGCCGCGCGCGGGCCTGCAGCGCGCCACGGTCCAGGGCGATGTCGCCCGCATCCTCCAGGCCTATCATCGCGTCGGTCGGGACGATGTCCGTGTCGTTCCTGAGATCATCGACCGCGGCAATGATCGCGTCGATCTAATCTTCAGCATCACCGAAGGCAAGAAGACGCCGGTGCGGGCGATCAGCTTCGTCGGCAACAACGCCTATGGCGCAAGGCAGCTGCGCGCGATCATGAAGACATCGGTGTCGACCGTGCTGAGCTTCGTGACCGGCGGAGACGCCTATGACGCCGACCGGGTCAACGAGGATCGCGAGCTGCTGCGACAATACTACCGCAATCACGGCTATGCCGACGCCGAGGTGACGAATGTCAACGTCGAGTTCGACCGCGCATCCAACGGCTTCGATCTGAGCTTCACCATCGACGAGGGCGCGCTCTACAAGTTCGGGACGATCGAGATCTCCTGCAACGTGGAGGGGCTGGCCTGCGAGCGCTTGCGCCCGCTGCTGCTGATTCAACAGGGCGACGTTTTCGACCAGGGCAAGCTCGACAAGACCGCCGAGGCGCTGACGGCCGAATTGGGCAAGCTCGGCTTGCCGTTCACGCAGGTCGAGCCGCGGATCAATCGCAACCCGCGAGGCGGCATCGCCGACGTCGGCTTCCAGATCGAGCCGGGGCAGCGCATCTATGTCGAGCGCATCGAGATCCATGGCAACAAGACCACGCGCGACGACGTCATCCGCCGCGAGTTCGATTTCGGTGAAGGCGACGCCTATAACAAGACGCTGGTCGACCGCGCCGAGCGGCGCCTGCGCAATCTCAACTATTTCAAGACCGTCAAGATCACGACGAGCCCAGGCTCGGCGCGGGATCGCGTGGTGCTCGACGTCGAGACCGTCGACCAGCCGACCGGCGACTTCAATGTCTCCGGCGGCTACTCATCGACGGACGGCGTGCTCGCGGAGGTCAAGATCGGCGATCGCAACGTGCTCGGCACCGGCAACACGGCGCAGGCGACGTTCACCTATGGTCAGTTTGCGCGCGGCGCCAACCTGTCCTTCACCTCGCCTTACGCGCTCGGCCGGATGACGCCCGGGGTCGAGCTGTTCGCGCGGCAGAGCATGGTCAGCAACTTCCAATCCTTCGGCAGCAACAGCTATGGCGGCGCCCTTACGCTGGGCATGCCCGTGAGCGAGCAGACCGCGATGTTGTGGCGCTACTCGCTCTACGATCAGAAGGTCGTGCTCGCGCCGGGGCTGTCGCCGGCGCAAGTATCTGTACCGGTGCGGCAGGCGGTCACCGCAGGACGGCAGACCGTGTCCCAGATCGGAAACACTGTCACCTATAACACGCTCGACAACAACAAGCTGCCGACCAGCGGCATCCGCTCGCAGCTGAGCCAGGATCTCGCCGGTCTCGGCGGCGACGTCCGATTTTTGCGGACGACGGCCGACGTCCGTTACTACCGCTCCATCAACAGCGATCTGACCGCGATGGTCCGTGGCCAGGGCGGCTATATCACCGGATGGGGAGGCCAGCAGGCACCGCTGCTCAACAGCTTTTTCGGCGGCCCCACGATGGTACGTGGCTTCGCGCCAGGCGGCTTCGGCCCGCGCGATCTCACGCCGGGATCGACGATGGACAACGTCGGCGGCAGCTTCTATTGGGCGACCACCGCAGAGCTGCAGAGCAACATTCCAGGCCTGCCGCAGGAATACGGCTTGCGCGCATCGGCCTTCGTCGATGCGGGCACCGTGTTCGGCTATCGCGGACCGACGCAGAATGTCCAGGTGGCGAACAAGAACGTCCTGCGGTCCTCGGTCGGCGTGGGCATGACCTGGGCCTCGCCATTCGGCCCGCTGACCGTGGATTATGCGGTGCCGATCAGCAAGGCCGCCTATGACGTCGTGCAGCCGCTGCGCTTCGGCGCCGGCGGCTTCTAAGCTCAGCTTTCAAGCTCCGCACGACCACTGCCCACGGCTGCTCAGCCGTGAGCCAATCGATCCGCTCTCAATAGGGTTGATAGTAATAGTGAACGCGCGGCCCATAATAGGGGTGGCCGTAATACGGATGACCGTAGTACGGCTGCGGCGCATAATAGACCCGGGGCGGTCCGTAATAGCCGGGTCCAGCGTAATAGCCCGGCCCACCGTAATAATAATAGTCATCATCATGCTGATGTGCGGCAATCGCGCCGATCGTCCCGATCATGACGCCCATGATGGCGAGACCGGCCGCCGGATTGCCGCGATAGACGCGCCGATAGCGCCGGCGCGCGCTGAGATCGGTTGCGTCTGAGGCTGACGCCTTCACGATGCCCTGCTTGCTGACAGGGGCGGCTGCGCGCGCCAAGGACGGCGCGGGCGCGCATGTTGCACCGACGACTAACGCGGCTGCGGCAAGCGCGATTCTGACGCTGGCTGAACCGTAGAGACTTTGACCGCTGATCATGCATCCCCCCGTCGCTTCGTCCGTCTCTGATACAACAAGCCCAGGCGAGCCGCTTGACCTGCGTCAACGACGCGGTCCGGTGACACCGGGCATCGGCTCTGAACAGGGCGCTCCCTTATTCTGTTTTAGACGTCCGCTTCGGCAGGTGGTTCAACGCCTGTCATGCGCATTTTCCGCGAACCGACAGACCGGTACCGGAAACCAATGCGTGCGCGCTCACAAACACAAAGAAGACAGACAGGAGCCTCGATGACTTCAGCAGAGGCTTCCCTAAGCCAAACGGGCACCGACGCCGTCGCGCCATCGCTGATGGCACGACGGCAGCCAGATGCACTTACATCCGCACCGGCTGGTTCGATCGCGAGGCCTGATGATGCTTGGCGGCGACGCGCTCGGAGGCAAAGCCGTACACCACGGCCAGCCGGTCCAGGCATTCCTTGAAGCGGCGGGCGAAATAGTCATTCCAGCGCTGGCTGGCGAAACCCCGCTTGTGACCGACCTGCTCCATCGTCAGACCTTGCACCAGGACATCATGGGTGATCGCCGCCCCGTCCGCCCCGAGCTCGCGCTCGGCCCGGTTCAGCCGCAGCACGGCCTGCCGTTGGCCTTCGGTCACCGGCTCACGCCCGCGCGCGCCGTCGACATGCTCGCGGGTGGGGTCGATGGCCTGCGGCCCCCGCTCAGCTCGCTCCCAATCGTGCTGGAAAGCCCGACCGGCGCGGAATTGGGCGTCATCGAGCTGCTTGTGCGCATGCAGCCGGCCGAGCGGGTCGCCGCGGACCGATCGCAACGCGACGATCTTCTCGCCCGGCTCGAGCGCCAGCGGATCGTCGATTTCCACCGGAATCACGTCAGCATTCAACGGCAGGTCGTGAGCTCTGCGGTCGTGGGTTTTGGCCATGCGATAGGGCTTGCTGCGTCTGGGGCGCGCCATGTCTCGTCTCCGGAAAATGGGTGGGGTCAGGTCGGGTCGGGCTTGCCGCGGCTACGCGGCGGCGACCAGCCGCAGGATCAAACGGCCGCCGGGGCGCACCACGGTCTCCTCAGGCGGAAGCCGTGTGAGATGGTAATGCGGCGTGCAGTAGCAGGAGCCGGGCTGGCGCGGATGGCCGCAGAAGGTGATCGGATCGCCGTCGCGGTCGCCGCCATAGGGGTAGTGGCAGTCGTTGGGTTCGAGCTGATCGAGCGACAGCAGCCGCGGGCTGATGCCGACGCAGCGCAGCTTGACCGGCGCGCGGGGTTTCGATGGAGCCGACATCGGCCGCGCCGCCGCCTCCGCGCTTCGCCGCACGGTTCGGACCGCCGCGGACATCGGCCGGGGGTCGGATCGCGCGGCTTTCGGCCCGCCGGGGGCGATCAGCCCGATCCGCTTGCCGCGGCCGAGCGTCGCGTTCCGCGTATAGGCGGTTCCGAACTGCTTGTTGAGGGCGCGCGCGATCTCGGCATAGGACCGCCCCTGGGCATGGAGCTCGCACAGCATCTTGGAATGTTGGTCTGGCCAATCGGTGGATTGCATTCTCGCCTCTTTCTTCTGGGTCGGGGCCGCCGGACCGGCCGGCAGCACCCGACGGCCAAATCTTCCGATATTCCGAAGAAAAAGTCAAGCTTGAATTCTGATAATGCGAAACATATACTGCTTTCCGAGATTCGCAAAAGGGGTCAAAGCCATGTTGGACGTCGCCATGATCGAGCGTGCACTCGAGAAGCCGGGAAAGACCAAGGGAGGATTGGCACGCGCCATGGGCGTGCGCCCGGGCGCCGTCTCCGAGATCCTCGGAGGCCAGCGCCTGATCAAGGCGGCCGAAATCCCCCTGATCACGGAATATCTGGAGCTGAACTCCGTCCCGATCATGGGACGCGTCGGCGCCGGCTCGGTAATCGAGCCGGATTACGAGCAGGTGCCGCTCGAGGGCCTGGGCGAGGTCGCCCTGCCGTTCCCGATCTCCGAAGAGACGGTCGCCTTCGAGGTGATGGGTGATTCGATGCTGCCGAAATATGAGAGCGGCGACGTGATCGTCGTCTACAAGGAGCAGCGCCACCCGCTGTCGAGCTTCTACGGCGAGGAGGCCGTGGTGCGGCTGAAGTCCGGCGAACGCTATTTGAAGACGATCGAGCGCGGCAAGTCGCCGTCCGTGGTCAATCTGAAGAGCTTCAACGCCAAGCCGATCGTCGGCGTGAAGCTGGACTGGATCGGCGAGATCTTCGTCACCCTGCCGCGCGGCCAGATCTCGCGCATCCGGGCCAAGGCGGCGGCGAAGTCGCGCGCCCGCGCAGCCAACAAGTAAGGCTCGAGGCGGGTCGCGGGGGCGCCGACGCGCTCCCCGCCGGCTTGCTGCTCAGGTCCGAATCGGCCTTGACATTTTTCTGATTTACAGAAATAATGGCGCGATCACAGTCAGCCGAAGGCGAACTGGCGCTCCATGCAGTATTTCGTCGTGATGATCGACTACGGCCGCCGCGGACGCGAGGCCGTGGTCGATCCCGAATTGACCCGGCGAGACGTCGTCGCCCGGATCGTGTCGGGCGAGTATTCCAATATCAGCTTCATTCACGAGATCGTCGGCCAATCCGTCGCCGACATCACCGCGGACCTTATGTCAGAGGCGGCGTTGCCCGAGATCCATCACCAGGAAACGGACTTGAAGGCCATGCGGTTCGATCATTTGCGTGATCTCCGCAAGCACGAGCCGGCCGGCTGACCGGCCGGGGGCTGGCAGACGCCCCGCATGTGCGGCCGCCCACCAACGCCTGTCCGCCGCTCGCTCAGACCAGCAGGACGGTGGAGCCGGTGGTCTTGCGCGCCGCCAGATCGGCGTGCGCCTGCGCCGCCTCCTTGAGCGGATAGGTCTGGTTGACCTCGATCTTCACCGCGCCCGACTTCACGACGTCGAACAGCTCGTTGGCCATCGCGACCAGGCTCTCGCGCTTGGCGGCGTAGGTGAACAGCGTCGGACGGGTGACGAACAGCGAGCCCTTCTGCGCGAGCAGGCCGAGATTGAGCGGATCGACCGCGCCCGACGACTGCCCGAACAATACCGCATAGCCGAGCGGTGCGAGGCAATCGAGCGACTTCAGGAACGTGTCCTTGCCGACGGAATCGTAGACCACCGGCACCTTCTTGCCGCCGGTGATCTCGTTCACACGGGCGACGAAGTCCTCGCGGCTGTAGACGATGGTATGGTCGCAGCCATGCGCCTTGGCCAGTTCCGCCTTGTCGTCGCTGGACACGGTGCCGATGACGGTGACGCCGAGATGCTTGGCCCATTGGCTGAGGATCAGCCCGACGCCGCCGGCGGCGGCATGCAGCAGGATGGTCTCGCCCGCCTTGACGCGGTAGGTCTGCCGGATCAGATATTGCGCCGTCAGGCCCTTGAGCATCATCGCGGCCGCGGTCTTGTCGTCGATCTCATCGGGCAGCTTCAGCAGCAGCGCGGCCGGCATCAGCCGGGCCTCGGAATAGGCGCCGAGCGGCGACGAGCCATAGGCAACGCGGTCGCCGACCTTCAGGTCCGTCACCCCTTCGCCCAGCTCCTCGACCACGCCGGCGCCCTCGCTGCCCAAGCCGCTCGGAAGCTGCACCGGATAGAGGCCCGACCGGTTGTAGATGTCGATGAAGTTGAGGCCGACCGCCGTGTGGCGAATGCGCGCCTCGCCCGGCCCTGGCTTGCCGACCTCGACCTGCTCCCAAGTGAGCACCTCGGGGCCGCCGGTCTTATGGAAGCGAATGGCGTTCGTCATGTCTTGCTCATCCTCCCTGCAGGAGCCTGACGGTCGCGCCGTTCTGCCGCGGTTATTGTTCTGCCTGCATCGGCACCGTCGGCTCATTAGGTAGCCGCTCACCACGCCCCCTGGCAACCGCCTTCGATGCGGCCTCGATCGCTGGAGCGCTCGCCAGGAACCCCGTCCGCCGTTCCCGCGTTCATCGGCCAACAGCGAGGACCGCCTCATGCCGCCGAAAAAACGCAGTGCCGTGGTCAGCCCGGCCATCCTGATCGAGCTCGCCTGTCACACGTTCATGGGCACCGCGCTGGGGCTTGGCTTTGCGTTCGCCCTGACACAGGTCGATGCGTTCGGCATCTCCACTCTCATCGCCCACAGCCTCGACCCGCACATGACGTTCGTCGTCTTTGTCGGCACATTCACGCTGGCCTTTGCAGTCGGGGCAAGCCTGACCGGCTTCGTATTCACGATGATGCAGGAGCGGTAGTTTCGGACGGCTTCGTCCTCGGCGCTGTCACATGCCCGTCGTGCAAAGATTGCAGATGAGCGGCATTCGGATCGCGTGGAGACGAGAATGCCCGGACCATCGCGTGCGATTGCTCCGCCGTTGAAGAGCCCGCGGCCATGACGAGCGGCTGGCTCGCACTCCTGGCCGCCGGCCTGCTCGAAATCATCTGGGCGCTGGGCCTCAAGCATTCCGACGGCCTGACCCGCTTCTGGCCAAGCCTCGGAACCGTCGTCGCGATCCTGCTCAGCTTTGCGATGATGTCGCTCGCCTTGCGGTCACTGCCGTTCGGCACCGCCTATGCGGTGTGGACGGGCATTGGCGCAGCCGGCAGCATCGTTGTCGGCATGTGGTTGTATAGCGAGCCGGCCGATCCGATCCGCCTGCTCTGTCTGACGCTGATCATTGCCGGCATGGTGGGGCTGAAGCTGAACTCGCCGGTCTGACCGTCCTGCTCCCACGCCAGCTTCGGCACAGCTCGATGCCACCGAACAGCGTCAAGGACAGGATGAACGGGATCAGGTGATAGAGGATGCGGAACATCAGCAGCGCCGCGAGCAGCTGGTCCTGATCATCGCCGCCAAGCCCGAGCATGATCGTGGCATCGAACAGTCCGATGCCCGCCGGCGCGTGACTGGCGAAGCCGAGCAGTGTCGCAGCAATGAACACAGCCATCAGTCGCGCGACATCGATGCCGAGCTCGGCCGGAATCAGGACATACATCGCAAGTGCCGCGGTGCTGAGATCGAACAATCCGATCAGGATCTGCAACAACACCGTCGGGCCTGACGGCAGGCGCAGCCGCCATCGCTCGCTGCGCCGTCCGGGCCAGCTCCAGATGACAAAGGCGAGAATGCCGCACAGCAGCGCGGCGGCGACCAGCCGGTTGAGCGTCGGCGGCCAATACTCCACCCAGCCGAACGCATCGGGATCAATCATCAAGCTGAGGCCGAGCGCTGTCAGATTGCCGAGCCAGAACGTCAAGCCCGTGAGGAAGCTGATCTTGGCGATGTCGAGCGCACCGAGCTTGTAAGGGGCGTAGACGCGATAGCGCACCAGCGGCGAGATCAGCGCGACAGCGCCGATGCCGTGGGCAATCGGATAGCTCGTGAAGCTGCCAACAGCGGCAGCACGAAACGGGATGTCCTTGCGACCGATCGTGCGGAGCGCAAAGAGATCATAGAAGATCAGACCGCCGTAGGAGAGCGCGATCAAGGCCAGTGCGAGACCGATGAGCTTGGGATCAGTCGCCTGCGCGATCGAGACCGCATGAGCGATATCGAGCTTCTTGATCGCGCGTGCGAGCACGGCGACCGCGATCCCAGCGATCACGAGGCTCAAGGCAAATCCCGCCAAACCGCGCAGCCAGGCCCTGCTGTTCAGCTGCGGAGGCAGATCATCGTTCAGCACGGCCATTCAGCGGATCTTCTCGCCGAGGCGATGTGCGCCGGCTGATTCGAGCGGGATGATGGCGCCGTTTGGCACGTCCATGTGACAGCTGCGTTACCGTTCGATCGCAGACGACGAATCCTTAATCGATCGTTAATTCCACGCCATTCGCGTGGCGCAGTGCGTTGACGAAACAGTGCTGCATCGCACATTGCGGATCATTCAAATTTGAATTAATCGCACCGTCCTTCGCGCGTAATGAAGCGAGCCGTATCACTACGGATGCATAGCGGTCGCATCTTCGTCACGCTGTGTGCCTAAGACGTGAGCGCAACAACAAGGTTCGAGGCACCATGAACGCGGAATTCGATCACGAGCTGACGCCGGATCAGTGGGAGACCCTCAAGGCTCTCCGCGGTCCCGTGCGCGAAGGCCGTCGGCCGAACGGCTTCATCGTCGAACAACTCATTGCACTTGGACTTGCGGTCGTCGACGGCGGAGCGGCCAGGATCACGCCGGACGGACGTAAGGTCCTCATCCGGGGCTCGTCGCGCCTGCTCGACGTTGCAGCCTGAGCCAACCCGCGAACGCCGTCCCTCGCGGCGATCGTCACCACATCGACTGGCGCGCACGCTCCGGCCATTCGCGATCGTACTCCGCACCATCGACGGCATCGGCCGTCATGGCCGCCAGGATCTGACCGGGCGTCGGGATCTGCTTCGGATCGACGCGCTTGTCGGGGTTCCAGAGATCGGCACGCACGATCGCGCGGGCGCATTGGAAGTAGATCTCGTCGACGGTCAGGACGAGAACCGTGCGCGGCAGCTTGCCTTCCATGCGGAACGACTCGAGCAGCTCCGCGTCTGTCGACAAGTGACCGCGACCGTTGACGCGCAGCGTGTTGCCCGATCCCGGAATCAGGAACAACAGTCCGATGCGCGGATCGCGCACGATGTTGCGGAGTGAATCGACCCGGTTGTTGCCGCGGCGATCCGGCATCATCAGCGTCTTCTCATCATGGATACGGACAAAGCCGGGGAGATCGCCGCGCGGCGAGCAGTCCAGGCCTTCCGGTCCCGATGTCGCGAGCGCAACGAAGGGCGATCTTTCGATCATCACGCGATAGTGCGGTGTCACCCGGTCGGCCACTTTGGCCGTCGAGGTTAATCCCGTCTGGCCGTAGATCGCCTCGAGCTGCTCAATCGTGGTGATGATCGACATCGTTCACAGCTCCTTTCACCTCGGGCAGTCCCCTGCCGTTCGATCCCTTGATCACCTCGATCAGCCTGCGTCCGTGTGTCGCGGGGGCGCCCACATTGTTGATCGTGACGTCCGCCGTCACCGTCTCCGTGCCGACGCTCCGATGCAGTCGCTCGCCGATGTCCGTGTCGCTCGGGCGATGCCGCTTGCCGAGACGTTCTGCGAGAACATCGGCCGGCGCGGTGATGTTCACCACGACGACGTCGGCATAGTCGCGCCGCGCTGCGGGGATGACGGTTCGCGACACGTTGACGACGACGGTGCGGCCCGCGGCGATGTCGTCCCTGAGCTTGCGCGGGACGCCATAGCGATGCCCATGCGCGTCCCAGCTCAGCGCGAAAGCGCCGGCCGCGAGAGCCTCGCGAAACGCCGCCTCGCTCATTTCTAGATTGTCCTCGAACGCCGAGGCCTCGCGGGTCACGACCCGCTGCGGAAACACGATGTGGTCGTCGCCCGCGCATGCGGCTCGCGCGAGGTTGAGCAGCGTATCCTTGCCCGCGCCGCTCGGCCCGACCACGAGCACCAGCCGCCCTGGTCCCAGTCGCGCGTGCTCATCATCCGAGCCAGTCGGCGCCGCGCTCATGCCACCCGCTGCCCTTCGCGCCAGACGCTGCGCACGACGGCGTGATCGCCGGCGACGTGAACGCGGATCAGGTCGGCGCGCTTGCCGGCCGCGATCTCGCCGCGGTCATGCAGCCCCACCGCGTCAGCCGGTGCCTTGGTGACGGTCCGAACCGCGGCAGCGAGATCGATCGCCGGCACGCGCTGTGGCAACTGCAGCGCGCCCATCAGCAGGCTCGAGGGGACGTAGTCCGACGACAGGATGTCGAGCAGTCCCTCGCGCGCGAGGTCGACAGCGGCGATGTTTCCGGAATGCGAGCCGCCGCGGACCACGTTCGGCGCACCCATCAAGATGCTGATGCCCGCCTCGTGCAGCCCGCGCGCGGCTTCGATGGTGGTGGGAAACTCCGCGACGGCGATGCCGTCCTTGATCGCATCGGCGACGTTCTCGTCGGTGGTGTCGTCGTGGCTGGCGAGGGGCACGTCATGGGTCTTGGCCAGCGCGACGATGTCGCGCATGTTCGCCGCCGCATAGGCCTGCTGATAGGCGAAGCGGCGCGCGAACATCACGTCGAGCTCCGCATCGGTCTTGCCGCCGCTCTTGCCGCGGTAGTAGTCGCGAAGCTTGCCCTCGTCGCGGAACTGGCGCTGGCCCGGCGTATGATCCATCAGCGACATCAGACGGACGTCCGGGCGGCCCGCCAGCTGCTTCGCCTCCTCGACCACCGTCGGCATCGGCACCTCGCAGCGCAGATGCAGGAAATGATCCGCACGCAGCAGGCGCGTGTCGCGCGCCCGCGCGATCGCGTCCGCGAGCACATTGGCCTGACCGTCGACGCCTTCCGCACCCTCCTCGCTCCAGACGCGCAGCGAATCCAGAACCGTCGTGATGCCCGCCGTTGCAAGCTGCCCGTCATAGGAAATGACCGCGGCGACAGGATCCCAATACACCTTCGGGCGCGGCACGAAATGCGCTTCGAGGTGGTCGGTGTGCAGCTCGACGAGCCCCGGCATCAGCAGATCGCCGCCCGCGTCATGACTGCCGGCAGGCGCCGCGCCTTCGCCGATCTCGGCGATCCCGCCGTCGACCATCGCCACCCAGCCCTGCTCGATGACGCGGTCGGCGAGGACCAGCCGGGCGTTGCCTATCACGGTGTCGGACATGTTCGCGCTCATCTGCTCCTCTGCCTTCTACGCCGCCGCCGCGAACGTCGTCACATCGACCGTGCGGTCTGCGATGTCAGCACGGATATCATCATCGTGCACGATCGCAATCATCGCGACGCCGGCCTGCTTCTTGGCCGCGATGAGATCGACTACCACGGCCCGGTTCGCCGCATCGAGCGAAGCCGTCGGCTCGTCGAGCAGCAGGATCGGGAGATCGGAGATGAAGCCGCGCGCGATGTTGACGCGCTGCTGCTCGCCGCCGGAGAACGTCGAGGGCGGCAGCGACCACAGCCGCTCGGGAATGTTGAGCCGGCCGAGCAGCGCGCCAGCACGCGCTCGCGCCTCCTCGCGCGCGACGCCGGATGCAAGCAGCGGCTCGGCCACCACGTCGAGCGCGGCCACGCGCGGCACGGCGCGCAAGAACTGGCTGACATAGCCGATGGTCTGTCGCCGCGCATTCAGCACCAGACGCGGCTCGGCGCCGGCGAGATCGGTCATCTCGCCCTGGTGACGGACGCTGATGCGGCCGCCGTCGCAGCGATAATTGCCGAAGATCATCTTCAGGATCGACGACTTTCCGGCGCCCGACGGCCCCGACAGCACGACGCACTCGCCGGCCGCGACCTGGAACGAGACGCCCTGCACCACCGGCAGCGAGATGCCGCCCTGCAGGTGCATGGTGAAGGTCTTCCTGGCATTCTCAACGTTGAGCATCACGGTCATTGCTTTCACGCTCACGCCGGCAGGATCGAGGACACGAGAAGCTGTGTGTAGGGCTCGCGCGGATCGTCGAGCACCTGGTCGGTCAGGCCGGTCTCGATCACCCGCCCCTCCTTCATGACCATCACACGATGAGACAACAGCCGCGCCACGGCAAGGTCATGCGTGACCACGATCGCGGCGAGGCCGAGCTCGTTGACGAGGCTGCGCATCAGGTCGAGCAGCCGCGCCTGGACGGAGACGTCGAGGCCGCCGGTCGGCTCGTCCATGAACACCAGCCGCGGCTCGGTCACCAGGTTTCGCGCGATCTGCAGCCGCTGACGCATGCCGCCGGAATAGGTCCGGGGCGCATCGTCGATGCGGGCCGTGTCGATCTCGACGCGCTCGAGCCAGGACGATGCCGTCTGCCGGATTCGCCCGTAATTGTTCCAGCCGACCGCCATCAGCCGCTCGCCGACATTGGCACCGGCGGAGACCGCCATGCGCAGGCCCTGGGCCGGGTCCTGATGCACATAGCCCCAGTCGGTGCGGAACAGGAAACGGCGCTCGGCCTCGCCGAGCTCAGCGAGATCCCGCAGCACGCCGTCGCGCATGCGGTAGGAGACGCGACCGCCGCTCGGCGCGAGCTGAGCCGACAGCATCTGCAGCAGCGTGGACTTGCCCGAGCCGGATTCACCGACGATCGCGAGCACCTCGCCAGGATAGAGCACGAAGGAGACGTCGCGGCAGGCGGCAAGCCGACCGTAACTCTTGGTCAGCCCCTCCGCAACGAGCAGCGGCTGATCCGATGCGCCGGTAACGTCAGCCATGGGCCGCCTCCTTGTGCGGGGCGGCACTCTCGGTGCCCCGATGTCCGGCCGCCTGGCGGCCCTCGCAATAGTCGGTGTCCGAGCAGACGAACATGCGGCTGCCCTTGTTGTCGGTCACGATCTCGTCGAGATAGGAATCTTCCGCGCCGCACAGTGCGCACGGCGCATCGAACTTGTAGCGCGTGAACGGATGATCCTCGAAATCGAGCGACACCACTGACGTATAGGGCGGAATGGCGTAGATGCGCTTCTCGCGCCCGGCACCGAACAATTGCAGCGCCGGGCAATTGTCCATCTTGGGATTGTCGAACTTCGGTGTCGGCGACGGATCCATCACATAGCGCGCATTGACCTTGACCGGATAGGCATAGGAGGTCGCGATGTGGCCGAAGCGCGCAATGTCCTCATACAGCTTGACATGCATCAGCCCGTATTCCGCCAGCGCATGCATGCGCCGCGTCTCGGTCTCGCGCGGCTCGAGAAACCGCAGCGGCTCTGGGATAGGAACCTGATAGACCAGCACTTGGCCCGCGCGCAGCGGCGCCTCGGGAATGCGGTGACGCGTCTGGATCACGGTCGCGGCATCCGTCGATGTCGTGGTCTCGACGCCCGCCGTCTTGGCGAAGAACTTGCGGATCGAGATCGCATTGGTGGTGTCGTCCGAGCCCTGGTCGATGACCTTGAGCACGTCCTCAGGCCCGAGGATGGCCGCGGTGACCTGGACACCGCCCGTGCCCCAGCCATAGGGCATCGGCATCTCGCGGCTTGCGAACGGCACCTGATAGCCGGGGATCGCGATGGCCTTGAGGATGGCGCGGCGGATCATCCGCTTGGTCTGCTCGTCGAGATAGGCGAAGTTATAGGTCGGCGCGTTCATTCCGCAGCCTCCTTCAGCGCGGGAGCGGCATTGGTCTCGGCAAACTCCTGGCGCAGCTTGCGCAGCAGGCCAAGCTCGGACTGGAAGTCGACGTAATGCGGCAGCTTCAGGTGCTCGACGAAGCCGGTCGCCTGGACATTGTCGGAGTGCGACATCACGAACTCCTCATCCTGCGCCGGCGCCACCACATCCTCGCCGAGCTCGCGCGCGCGGAGCGCGCGATCGACCAGCGCCATCGACATCGTCTTGCGCTCGCTCTGGCCGAACGCCAGCCCATAGCCGCGGGTAAAACACGGCAGCTCGGTCGCGGAGCCCTTGAACTGATTGACCATCTGGCATTCGGTCAATTCGATCGACCCGAGCGTCACCGCGAAGCCGATTTCCTCCGCAAAGAATTCGACCTCGACCTCGCCGAAGCGGATCTCGCCGGCGAACGGATGATTGCGGCCATAGCCGCGCTGGGTCGAATAGCCGAGCGCCAGCAGAAAGCCCTCGTCGCCGCGCGCGAGATTCTGGAGCCGCAGATCGCGGCCGGCCGGAAAGCTCAGCGGATCGCGCGTGAGATCGCCAACCGGCGCATCGGCCTCGGCGGCAGGAGACGGCTCGATCAATCCATCCTGCCCGAGGATGTCGGTGACGCGCGGCATCGGAACATCGGACGTGGCGGCGATAGCCGGCTCTTCCGGTTCGCCGCCCTGCGCCAGACCAGGATCGAGCAGCCGATGCGTGTAGTCGAAGGTCGGACCAAGCACCTGCCCGCCCGGAATGTCCTTGAAGGTCGAGGAGACCCGTCGCTGCACGCGCATCGCGCCGGTGTCGACCGGCTCCGTCGCCCCGAAGCGGGGCATCGTCGCGCGGAAGGCGCGCACCAGGAAGATCGCCTCGATCAAATCGCCGCGCGCTTGCTTGATGGCGAGCGCGGCCAGCTCACGGTCATACAGCGAGCCCTCGCTCATGACGCGATCGACAGCCAGCCCGAGTTGCTCGGAGATCTGCGCCAGCGACAGCTCCTGCACGCTCCTGTCACCACGGCGCTCATGCGCCAGCAGCCGGTGCGCATTCTCGATGGCGCGCTCGCCGCCCTTTACCGCCACATACATGCGTCAAACTCCCGAGGATGCGAGGCGCGTCGTGCGCGGGATGGCGACCAGCGCGCGATCGTCGACCAGGATCACATCGACGCCGCGCGGAAACAGCGCTTCGTTGATGGACAGCCGCGCGAACAGATCCGTCGGCTCGATCGTCGCTGTCAGCGCCGTGGTGCCGTCGATGCCTGGGCCACGCAGATGAAATGTCTCGCCCACGGACAGGCTCGGGACCTGCATGATCAAAGTCGTCGAGCGGTCGGGATACTCGGGCGTCCCCAGCGCGAACGAGGCGAGGTCCGGCAGCGCTGCAGGCTCCGCGACTAGCGCGAAGCTCGCTGCGTCCGGCCGCGCGACGATCGGCGCGCCGGTGTGAAACTTCAGCCACGCACTGACATCCGGCACGCTTGCGAAAGCCTGATCCAGCCAGACAGGCGTATCCTGATCAAGCAATGTGAGCGCGATGGCCGCAACGCCCGCCATCATCGAGGACGGGCGACCGACCTCATCGTCGACCACCATCACCTGCCCCGGTCGCGCCATCGCCTCCATGACGAGGCGGAAGGTCGATTGCGCCGACAGAACCTTGTCGGCGAACCCAGGCTGCAGCTCGATCGTCGTCGCCGCCATCAGCCTTCTCCCCGCACCATGGTGTAGAAGTCCACCCGCGTCGCGGCAGCCTCGGCCGCGCTCCGCTGCTGGTCCGCCTGCATCTGTGCGCGCAGCGGAGCCACGACCTTGGCCTCGATCGCCTGGGCGTACTCAGCCGATTGCAGCAGGGCATCACACAGCGCGATCAGCCGCGCTTTCTCATTGTCGCGACCGAGCACATAGCCGAACCCGACCTGGCCGCTGTCGAGCCGCACGGCGGCACGGGACACGGTCGCCTCGCCGAGATTGAACGGTGCGCCGTCGCCACCGATCCGACCACGCACCATCACGAGCCCGCTCTCGGCGGCCCGGAGCTCGCGATGCGGCGGCACCGTGAACTCGGCCATCCGCGCTTCGATTTCAGCCGAAGAGACATGCGCGAGCACGCGCATCGCCCCTTTCCGCCTGTCTTGCAACGCCGTGTCACCACTCATGGCCGTTCCGATCTTGCCGGGCTCAAGTTGTCTATGATAATAGACAACTTGATAAGAGGACGCCATGACTGTTTGATGACATGGCCGTGATTTTCGGATGGGCTGGTTGGAGCGGCGATGAGCATTGAGGACGCCGGATCGGGCGTGGCGCTGTGGCGGCGCGTGGCTGATGGCATCGAGCGCGAGATCGCCGAAGGCCGTTTCGCGGCGGGGACGCGGCTGCCCGGCGAGACCGAGATCGCCGAGAGCTATCGCGTCAATCGCCACACGGTGCGGCGTGCGCTCGCGACCTTGGCCGAGCGCGGGCTGGTGCGCGCGGAGCGCGGCAGCGGCACCTATGTCGAGGCCCCTCGCCTGTCCTATCCGCTGCGCTCACGGACGCGCTTCTCCGAGATCGTCGGCGCCGGCGGCCGCGAGCCGCGCGGACAATTGATCGCGGCGTCCGAGGAGCCGGCGACGCGCGAGCTCGCACGCGCCTTGGGATTGAAGACGGGCGCGCCGCTGGTGCGCATCGAGGCCTTGCGCTTTGCCGACAAGACGCCGATTTGCGTCAGCACCTCGTTTCTGTCGGCCGAGCGGTTTCCGGATGCTGGCCGCATCTTCGCCGCTGTGCGCTCCATGACGGCGCTGCTGGCGCATTACGGCATTCGCGACTATCGCCGCGGCTCGACGCGCATCACGGCCGCGATCGCGGACGCCAGCGACGCCGCGCGGCTCGATCTCGCGCTGGGGCGTCCCGTGCTGGTCGTCGACAGCACCGACATCGATGCCGACGGCACGCCGCTGGTCAGCAAGCGCTCGCGCTTTGCTGCGGAGCGCGTCACCTTCGAGGTGGAAAGTTGATCGGCCTCGGCAGCGGAGTCGAAGACGGCGCAATCAGTCGATCAACGACCCATCAGTGTTGAAGAACGGGTGCGGGCCGTCGAAGTCGCCGATCGGCACCTGATGCGTCACGATCGTTCCGAACTCAGGCCCGGCAAACCAGGTGTGAAGATGGAAGGCCGGCGGCTCGACCTTGAAGGCAGGTGGGCGAAGCGCTGCAAGGTCAAGATCGACGGCGTGGTTCGGCGCGGGACAGATCGTGCAGGGAACGCCGGCAAAGCGCGTCAGCGCAGCGCGATGCACATGGCCGGAAGCGATCAGTTGCACCCGCGGATGGCGACGCACGATGGCCGCGAGCTCGTCGGCATTGCGCAGATTCTGCCGGTCCATGTGCCAGATCCCGGCGGCGAACGGCGGGTGATGCAGGAACAGTAGAGCCGGCCGCTCAGTGCTGGCGGATAGCGTTGCCTCGAGCCAGCGGAGACTATGCGGCTCGAGCTCACCATGGGGATGGCCGGGGACGCTGGAATCGAGCAGCAGCAGATCGAGGTCGGCCAATTGCACGTGCCGGTTCAGCGGACCTGAAGTGGCCTCGTAAGAATGATCGGGGAATGCAGCGCGCATCAACTCGCGCGAATCGTGGTTGCCGGGAATGGCGACGAACGGCAGCTTCAGCTCGGCGAGCAGGCTTTTGAGATGGGTGTACTCCTCGGCGGATGGCGTGTCGGCGAGATCGCCGGAGATCACCACGAGATCGATCCTGGGCGCGAACCGGTTGAGCTCATCGATGCAGCGGGACAGCGCCTGCGCGGTGTCGACCCGGCGATAGGCGAGCCGCCCGGGCGCCTTGATGTGCAGGTCGGAAATCTGCGCGATGGTGACCGGAGTCTTCGTCATGGGCGTCAGCCTTCCTCAGGCAGCAGGCGAATGGCATCGCGTGGAATGGCGAGGCCGACGCGCTCGCCCGCGCTGACCCTAATCGTATTCGGTGCATCCACCGCCAGCGGAATCGACGCGGCGTCGCGCACGATGATGCGCTGGCGATCTCCGGCGAACCGAACGTTGTCGACGACGCCGGCAAGGCTAGCGGTTGCGGCGTCGGAGATCGCGATCGTCTCGGGGCGCACCATCGCCACCGCCCTGCTCATCGCAGCTGGCCCATCCACCGGCACGCGGCCGCCGGGCAGGATCAGCTCGCCGTTCTCGATCGCCGCCTCGATGATGTTGGCCGCCCCGACGAATTCGGCAACGAAGCGATTGGCGGGCGTAAAGTAGATCTCGCGCGGCGTGCCGATCTGCGCAATGGCGCCCTTGCGCATCACGACGATGCGGTCGCCGAGCTCCATCGCCTCGGCCTGATCGTGCGTCACATAGATCGCGGTGATGCCGAGCTTACGCAGGAGATCGTTGAGCTCGCCCCGCAGACGCTCACGCAACGCTGCATCAAGCGCCGTCAGCGGCTCGTCGAGCAGCAGCACGCTCGGCCGGATCGCGACCGCACGCGCGAGCGCGACACGCTGGCGCTGGCCGCCTGAGAGCTGATCGATGCGCCGGCCTTCCAGCCCGCCGAGATTGGTCAGCGCGACAAGCTCCTCCACTCGCGCCGCGCGCTCCGTCTTCGACATGCCGCGAAGCTTCAGCCCGTAGCCGATATTGTCGGCGACGCTCATGTTCGGGAACAGCGCGTAGGACTGGAACACCATGCCGACATTACGCCTCTCGATCGGCTGCCGCGTCAGATCCTTGCCGTCGAACAGCACGCGGCCGCCGCTATCGGGCGTCTCGAGGCCCGCGACAATCCGCAGCAGCGTGGTCTTGCCGCAGCCGGACGGGCCGAGCAGCACCAATGTCTCGCTCTGGCCGATGTCGAGCGTGGCGCGCGCCAGTGCGCAGGTCCCATCGGCAAACGTCTTGCCGCAATTCTCCACCTTCAGCGCGGCGCCGTGCCGGGTCATCATGTTCACCGTGATTGTCCTCTCTCACCGATCCATTGCATGGCCACCAGCAGCGGGATGATCATGACGAAGAAGATCAGCGTGTAGGCCGAGGCGACCTCGAGCCGCATCGATGCGTAGCTGTCGGCGAGGCCGACGGGCAATGTCTTGGTCAGCGGCGTGTGCAGCATCCAGGTCAGGTTGAACTCGCCGAGCGACAGCGTCACCACCATCAGGCTGCCGGCCAGGATTCCAGGAGCCGCATTGGGCACGATGACATCGACGAAGCGGCGCCATGGTGACGCTCCGACGGACGCAGCGCCTTCGTCGAGCGATTTGACATCGATGGTCGCGAACACCGCCATCACCGAGCGGACCATGAAGGGCATCGTGAAGATCACATGCCCTGCGAGGATGAACAGCCAGGAGCGCCGGAAGCTGCCGAAGCCGCCATAGGTGAGCAGCAGCGCGAGCGCGATGGCGAGCCCGGGAATGGCCAGCGGCAGCGTAATGATCTCCTCGACCAAGCGCGCGAGACGGCCACCGCGCACATACAACGCGTAGGCCGCGGGAACGCCGACCACGAGCGTGACGGCGAGCGTGCCCAGCGCGATCATGATCGAGGCCAGGATCGTTCCGGAATAGAGCTCCCAGACCTGGGCGACCCATTGCAAGGTCACGCCGGACTGGAGGCCGCGGAAGTAGTTCACCGTGACGCCTGCGGCGATCGAGAGCCCGGCAGGCACGGCGAGAAACGCAGCGACGAGCAGCGTGAACAGAAACTGAAGCGTGAAGAGAATCCGGTTGCGCACGTGCTAGCCCGCTGCTGCCACGGAGTTGCCGGTGAAGGTGCGCGCCAGCGCCAGGATCAGCCAGGTCATCACGCCGAGCCCGACAGACAGCGCCGCCGAGGTGGCGAGGTTTCCGGCAAGTGTGAACTCCGTGTAGATCAGCATCGGCAGCACGTCGATATTGGTCGCGAGCGTGAACGCGGTGCCGAACGCGCCCATCGCGGTTGCGAATGCGATGGCGCCCGAGGCGACCAGCGCGGGCGCGAGCGCCGGCAGCACGACTTCGCGCAGCACGGCCCATGGGCTCGCGCCGAGCGAGCGGGCCGCCTCCTCCAGGCTCGGGTCGAGCTTCTGCGCGGCCGCCATGATGGTGAGAATGACCCGGGGAATCGAGAAGTAGAGATAGCCGAGGAACAGGCCGTAGATCGAATAGGCGAACACGATCTTGTCGCCCAGGAGACGCGAGGACACATCACCGATCAGGCCCTGGCGGCCAGCGAGCAGAATGATCATGAAGCCGATCACGACGCCCGGAAACGCGAGCGGAAACGTCAGGATCGCGACCAGGACGGCGCGGCCGGGGAAGCGATGACGCTGCAGGAACAGGCCGGCGATCGTTGCCACGATCAGCGTCGCGATCGTGGTCGTGGCGGCCAGCACCACCGTGTTCAGAAGCGTGGCACGATAGCGCGGCTCGGCGATGATGGCGAAATATTCCGCCAGTCCGCGCGGCCCTTCCGCGCCGGTGACGAGCAGATGCGCCATCGGCAGAACGAAGAAGGCGGCCGTCACGGCCGCCAATGGCAACAGACACATCCAGACGAAGGATTTGTGCGACATGATCTCAAGCGTGCCCCGCCGGATCTCGGCCGGCGGGGCACGGGTCTCCCTTAGCGGACTTCGGACAAATAGCGGTCGACGAAGCCCTTCTGCGCGGTTTCCATGTCGCCCCAGTTCACGCTCTTGGCGCGGGCATAGTCGCTGTCAGGCAGGAACTTGCTCTTGACGGACTCCGGCAGCTCGATCGGGCGGGCCGGACGCAAGTAGGCGTTGGTCCAGATCGCCTGGCCCTTGTCGGACAGGAGATAGTCCATGACCTTCTTCGCCTTGTCCTTGTCGGGCGCGTTCTTCACCAGACCGACGACGTAAGGGAACACCACCGAGCCCTCGCAGGGAATGACGAACTCGAAATTGCCCTTCTCGGTGTACTTCGCGCGATAGGCGTTGAAGTCGTAGTCGAACAGGATCGGGATCTCGCCCGAGACGACGCGGGCATAGGACGTCTGCTTCGGCACGATCGGATCGTTCTTGCGCAGGTCCTTGAAGAAGCTCAGGCCCGGATCGAAGTTCGTCGGCGAGCCGCCGAGCGCAAGATTGACGGCGACGGCGCCGACATAGCCGACCGCCGCCGAGCTCGGATCGAGATAGCCCACCATGCCCTTGTAGTCGGGCTTGAGCAGGTCCTTCCAGCAGGCCGGAACGGGCTTGCCGCCGAGCGCATCCTTGTTGACGAACAGGCCGAGCGTCCCGGAATGGATCGTGGTCCAATAGCCGTCCGCATCCTTCAGCCCGGCCGGGACCTGATCCCAGTTGACCGGCTTATAGGCTTCCAGCGCGTCCTGCGCCTTCGCCTTCATGCCGAAGGTCACGCCGAAATAGCCGATGTCGCCGACCGGATTGGCCTTCTCGGCGAGGATCTGGGCCAGCGCCTGGCCGGAGTTCTTGTTGTCGTGCGGAATGTCGTAGCCAAGATCGGTCTTGATCGCCTTGAGCATCGAGGCCCAGTCGGCCCATTCCGGCGGACAATTGTAGCAGATGACGTCAGCGGCTTTGGCTGGCTGCGACGGCGCCAGAACGAACAGCGCGAGCAGCGCAAGAACGAGGCGGATGACCTTCATGATTGAGACTCCTATGTCTGGCATCGCGGCCAGTTCCGGAGCCCCCTTAAGGCCGGCAGATGAAAGATTTGCGACACCGCGTGCAGTGCACACAGGCCTCTGCGCAGCCTGATCGTTTGTCTGCGAACGATCGCAACCTTCAGATGCCGCTCATGCCACCGCGCGACGTCCGATGATGGCGAAGCGCAGCCTGTTCGAGATCCAGTCGATGGCGGCCACGGCCACCAGGATCATCAAGATCAGGAACGACACCTTCTGCCATTCGAGCACGCGGATCTGCTCGGCCAATTGCAGCCCGATGCCGCCGGCGCCGACAATGCCGATGATCGTGGCCGAGCGGGTGTTGGACTCGATGAAATAGAGCACCTGGCCCGCGATGACAGGAAGCACCTGCGGCAGCAGGCCGAAGCGGATCTCATGCAGCGCGTCGCCGCCGGATGCCCGCACGCCCTCGACCTGCCTGCGGTCGGCGCTCTCCATCGCCTCCGAGAACAGCTTGCCGAGCGCACCGAAATCCGAGACCGCGATCGCGAGGACGCCGGCGAACGGCCCGAGGCCGACGACATTGATCCAAACCAGCGCCCAGATCAGCGTATCGACGCCGCGGATGGTGTCGAACAGCCTGCGCACCGGAAAGCGGAAGATCGCCGAGGGAATGACGTTGCGCGCCGCCAGCAGGCTGACCGGAAACGCAAGACACGCGGCCAGCGTGGTGCCGAGCACCGCGATCGAGAGCGTCTCGCCGAGCGCCTTGAGATAGATCGGCAGCGACGAGCCGGGATCGGGCGGCAGCATCAGGCGCGCAATCCAGCCGAGTTGGCTGAGCCCCGCGAGGATGCGCGACGGTGAGAAATCCAAATCGACGAGGCCGAAGATGAACACCGCGAGCGCCAGGAGCAGCACCACGGGGGTCGCGAGCCGCGCCGACATCGGCCGATTGAAGATGTGGGGATAGCGCTCGCGCAGCTGCGCCTGGTCCGGCGTGTCCTGGAGGCTCATGTCCGCGCCTCCGCGCCGAACAGCCGCCCGCGCAGCCAGCCGGTGCCGATATCGATCAGGAACACCGTGATCACGATCATCACGAGGATGGCGCTGACATCCGAATAATAGAACTTGCGGATCGCCACCACGAGCTCCTGGCCGATGCCGCCGGCGCCGACGAAGCCCATCACGGAGGCCTCGCGCACATTGATCTCGAAGCGCAGCAGCGTGTAGCTGGAGAAGCCGGCGATGACCTGCGGCAGCACCGCGAAGCGCATGCAGGACAGCCAGCTCGCGCCGGTGGCTCTGACACCCTCGACCGGCTTCATATCGGCATTCTCGACCACCTCGGAGAACAGCTTGCCGAGCGCGCCGCTGGAATGCACGGCGATCGCGAGCACGCCGGCGACAGGGCCGAGACCGAACGCGATGACGAAGATCAGCGCGAACACGATGCCGGGAACCGTGCGCGCGAATTCGAGCAGCCGGCGGACCGTAAACCGGACCCAGGGTGCCGGCGAGGTGTTCTCTGCGGCAAGGAAGTTGAGACAGAACGCGACCAGCATGCCCGCGAGCGTGCCGACATAGCTGATCAGCAGCGTCTCACCGAGCAGCTTGATCCACTTCCTGAAGCCCCAGAACCACTCGGGGATATTGGTCCAGACGCGGTGGCCGTCATCTAGCGTGAAGATGCGATCGAAATAGCTGACGAAATTGCCGAAATAGGTGAACAGCGTCGCCAGATTGACCTCGGCGCCGATGGCCGCAAGGAGCAGAACAGCCAGGAACGCCAACGCAGAGACCGCAAGACGCAGGCGTCGGCGGGAGACGGCCCGGCGATATGCGTCGTTCAAAGCCTCAAGCTGCTGGCTCGGCAGGATCGAAACGGCGACCGCCATCGGATGAGTGCTGCTCTCTCTGGAAATATATGGCGTCAGTCAAGGCGGGAGCCGGGTCATGCCCGACCCGGCTCACGCTTGGATGAGACGTCGATCAGGACGCCTTCTTGCGCAGGCTGTCGACGAACTTGATCAGGTCGATCGTGCCGTCCCAGTCCTTGGTGGTGGCCGGATGGAAGCCCTTCTTCTGGCCGTCGGAGAGACGGTCGAACGCCGCCTTGTCCTTGGTCGGCGCCTCGAAGAACGCCTTGGCGATGGCCTCCTTCAGGTCGGCGGGCAGATCGGAGTTGTAGGCATAGGGGCCGTTGATGATCGGGGCCGACTTGTGGATGATGCGGAAGTCGTCCTTCTTCATCGGCGAGCCGTCGGCGTTCTTCAGCATGCCCTTGGTGAGCATCTGCGCCAAGGTCGAGTCGTTGTCGCTGGTCCACTGGTTGGCCGCGACGTCGACGGTGCCCTGGGCCAGCGCGAGGATCGCATTCTCGTGGCTGCCGGCGAAAACGACCTTGCCGAAATAGGCCTCGGCGTCGGTCACGCCCATCTTGTTGAGCTCGAAACGCGGCACGTTGTTGCCGGAGGTCGAGTTCGGATCGACGAGGCCGAGATTCTTGCCCTTGAGATCCTCGACCTTCTTGTAGGGGCTGTTGGCCTTGACGAAGAACACGGAGTAATAGCCGGTGCTGCCGTCGGCGTTGATGTCGTTGGCGAAGGCGTCGATCTTGACGCCGGTCAGACGCGCGCGGGCAAAGGAGGCCGAGCCGTAGCTCGCGATGTGGATGTTGCCGGCGCGCTGCCCCTCGATCACCGCCGCGTAGTCATTGGCGATGCGGAGCGTCACCTTGGTGCCGAGCTCCTTGGACAGATAGTTGACGAACGGCGTCCAGCGCTCGGTCACGCCGGAGGCATTCTCGGCCGGGATCACCGCAAAGGTCAGCTCCGGATATTTCGCCTTCCAATCCTCGGCGGACGCCGAGCCGGCGAAGCCAAGCGCGGCAATGCCGGCCAGAATGATGCGACGATTGATCATGGCAAATCCTCTTTTTGGGCTCATACTGTCAGGCCGCCGCAGCGAGCGACGGCCGAAACGTGCGTTACTCACGCCTCAGGCCACGGCAGCTTCGCCGAAGGCCGGAACGGTTGCGGGAGGCACGGGACGGACGCCATCCATCACCTCGTCTGCCTCCAGATCGTACAGCTCGCGCGCGATCTGCGCGGTGAGCCCCGCCGGAACGTCGTCGAACACGACGCGCCCCTGCGCCATGCCGATCAGGCGATCGCAATAGCTCCGCGCGAGGTCGAGCGAATGCAGATTGCAGACCACGGTAATCCCAAAATGCTTGTTGATGCGCAGCAGCGCATCCATGACGATCTTGGTGTTGCGCGGATCGAGCGAGGCGATCGGCTCGTCGGCTAGGATGATCTCGGGGTTCTGCACCAGCGCGCGGGCGATCGCGACGCGCTGCTGCTGGCCGCCGGAGAGCTGATCGGCGCGCTGCGCGGCCAGCGAGGCCATGTCGAACTGCTCGAGCGCGGACAACGCCATCGCGACATCTTCCGCCGGCCACAGTTGCGCCAGCGAGCGCCAGGACGGGACCTGGGCGAGGCGGCCCATCAGAACGTTGGTGAGAACATCGAGCCGGCCGACCAGATTGAACTGTTGGAAGATCATCGCCGAGCGGGCGCGCCACTGGCGCAGCTCGCGGCCGCGCAGCGCCGTGATGTCGAGATCCTTGAACAGAACTTGTCCGGAGCTGATCGGACTCAGCCGGTTGATCGAGCGCAGCAGGGTCGACTTTCCGGCGCCCGAGCGTCCTATCACGCCGACGAAGCTACCGGGCGCCACCGAGAAGGACGCATTGTCGACCGCGGCTTTCGCGCCGAAACGGCACGTCAGACCATTGACCACCAGCATGGACTTCTCCAGACGCCTCGCTTTGCCCCTACCGCTAGCGTCTGGTTTCAACAGTTATGTGACAGCCTTTTTACGCTCACTCCGTCATCCACATCGGCAGCCGTTGCGTCATTGACGCGTCATGCAACTGTCATGATGAGCGACCTACAGGTTCTGTTTGATCTCCAGGGGAATAGAGCAAGACATGGCCGGCAAATCGCTTTCCATCGATCCCACCGTCGATCCCAGCGCCAAGCTCCACGAGACGCAGCTCGGCGCGTATTGCGAGGTCGGCGCCCGCACCATCCTTCACGAGGTGACGATGGGCGACTATTCCTATGTCGTCAACGACGCTCAGATCACCTACACGACGATCGGCAAGTTCTGCTCGATCGCGGCGATGACCCGCATCAATCCGGGCAATCACCCGATGCATCGCGCCACCCAGGCCCACTTCACCTATCGCGCCAGCGCCTATTTCCCCGGCGAGGCCGACGATGCGGAGTTCTTTGCCTGGCGCAGGCAGCATCACGTCGCCATCGGTCATGACGTGTGGATCGGCCATGGCGCGATCGTGCTGCCGGGACGGAACATCGCCACCGGCGCCGTGGTCGCCGCAGGCGCTATTGTCACCAAGGACGTGCCCGCCTACACCATCGTCGCCGGCAATCCCGCCCGGATCATCAAGCGACGCTTTCCGGTCGAGGTCGAGCAACGACTCGTCAACCTCGCGTGGTGGGACTGGGATCACGACACGCTGCGCGCGGCGCTGCCGGATTTCCGGCAGCTCGAGATCGGCGCCTTCCTGGACAAATACGAGGCGGCTCTCGACGGCGGACGCCAGCTGCGGCAGAGTGCCGCGCGATGACCGACATTTCCATCTCCTGCGGCCGCTGCCTGATCGGCTCCGAGCTCGTTGACACCTCCCTGACCTTGTCCGAAGGCGTGATCGACCGGCTCGATGCCCCGACACGTGCTGGCGCTCTTGATCTCGATGCCGCCGGCCTCACGGTGCTGCCGGGCATCGTCGACATCCATGGCGATGCGTTCGAGCGGCAGATGATGCCGCGGGCCGGCGTCGATTTCCCGATCGACGTCGCGCTGGTCGATAGCGATCGGCAGGCCGTCAGCAACGGCATCACCACCGTGTTCCATGCGACGACATGGTCGTGGGAGCCGGGCCTGCGCAGCGCCGGCAATGCGCGCCAACTGCTGGAGGCGATCGAAAATCTGCGGCCCCGGCTCGCGGCCGACACACGCTTCCATCTCCGCCATGAGACCTACAATCTCGATGACGAGGACGAGATCGGCCAGCTACTCGCCGCCCGACGCATCGACCTGTTCGCGTTCAACGACCACATGGACGCGACGGTCGCGAGCCTCGACAAGCCGCACAAGCGGCAGCGGATGGTCGATCGCACCGGCCTCACCGGCGACGAGTTCGATCGCCTGGTCGCGCGCATTGTGACCCGCGCCGATGCCGTGCCGGCGTCGATCGCTCGGCTCGCCGAGGCCGCGCGCAAGGCCGGCGTCCGCATGTTGTCGCATGACGATGAGAGCCCGGAGATGCGCCGGGCGTTTCGCGGACAGGGCGTCGGAATCGCCGAGTTTCCTGTCAATGAGGAGACCGCGCGGGAGGCCGCGGCAGGCGGCGACGCGATCGTCTTCGGCGCTCCCAATGTCGTGCGCGGCGGCAGCCATACCGGCTGGACCAAGGCCAGCGACATGATCGCCAAGGGCCTGTGCTCGGTGCTCGCGTCCGACTATTACTATCCAGCCCCCCTGCTCGCGGCCTATCGTCTCGTCGCCGACGGCATTTTGCCGCTGGCCCGCGCCTGGAGCCTGATCTCGGCCGGCCCCGCGCAAGCGGCGGGCCTGTCCGACCGCGGCGCGCTCGCGCCCGGGCAGCGCGCCGACATCATCCTCGTCGATGACAGCTTGCCTATGCGCCCGAGAGTCGTCGCCGTGATCGCCGCCGGCCGCCTCGTCCATCTCACCGACGCCGGTCGCCTCAGCGCACGCGCGTCGCAGCGCGAAGCAGCGGCGGAGTGAGGGCATGGCCAACTTTCCGCGCTACGCCATCTACTACACGCCCGCGCGGGACACGGCGCTTGCCGCGTTTGGCGCCGATCTTCTCGGCTACGACGCCTGGACCGGCAACGAACGGCAGTTCCCAAGCGAAGTGCGCGAAGCTGTGCCCGATTGGGCGGAGCTCACCGCCGACGCGCGGAAATACGGCTTCCATGGCACGCTCAAAGCGCCGTTTCCGCTGCACGATGCGCGCACCGAAGCTGAGCTGTCCGCCGCCTGTGCTGCTTTCGCGGCAACTCCCCGCGCCGTTCCCGTCATCCGTCCCGTCGTCGATGCCATCAGCGGCTTCATCGCGGTGATCCCCGGCGAAGCGTCGGCGGAGCTGCAACACCTCGCCGCCGCCTGCGTCGAGACGTTCGAGCCCTTTCGCGCGCCGATGAGCGCGGAGGACCGTGCCCGGCGCAAGCCGGAGATGCTGACGCCGCGCCAGCGCGAGCAACTCGACCGCTGGGGCTATCCCTACGTCATGGACGATTTCCGCTTCCACATGACGCTGACCTGCCGGCTGTCCGACGAGCGGCGCGCGCCTGTGCTTGCGATGCTGCGCGATCGCTTCGCCGAGCTGGATCTCCGCGGCCTCGCCATCGATCGGATCGCACTATTCCGCCAAGCCAGCTCGACGAGCCGGTTCGGCATCCTCAATAGCTGGGCGCTCGCCGAGAGCTGAGGTCAGTTCGGCGCAGTCGCGAAATGCGGCGGCGATTGCGGATTGAACATCGACAGCGGCGGCGAGATGTCGGCGCGGTCGCGCGGCAGCGCCTCGCGCATGTCCCGCTGCAGGAAGGCGATCAGCTTCTCGCGGACCTCGCAGCGCAGGTCCCAGGCCTGCGGCGCATTGCGCGCGCTCACCAAGGCCCGCAGCTCCATGGTGCGCGCGTTGGTGTCGACCACCTGCAGGTTGACCACCGCGCCATCCCAGATCTTGGACTCCTTGGCCACCTCCTCCAGCCGCCTGCGGATGCGCGGCACGTCCGCGGCGTAGTCGACATGCAGCACCACAGAGCCGATCAGCGAGGCCGCATCGCGGGTCCAGTTCTGGAACGGGCGCTCGATGAAGTAGGACAGCGGCACCACCATGCGGCGCCAGTCCCACAGCCGGATCACGACATAGGTCGAGGCGATGTCCTCGACCCAGCCCCATTCGTTCTCGATGATGACGGCATCCTCGATCCGGATCGGCTGCGTCACCGCGATTTGCACGCCGGCAATCAAATTGCTGAGCAGCGGCCGTGCGGCGAGACCGACGATCAAACCGGCGGCGCCGGCCGATGCGAACAGGCTGACGCCATATTGCCGGACCGAGTCGAACGTCATCAACGCCGCGGAGACCGCGACGATGATGATCAGGGTATCGATCACACGCTTGAAGACACGCACCTGGGTGACGTGCTTACGCGCGAGAAAATTCTCGGTGATGTCGTCGCGAAAGCGCTGAAGATAGCGCGCCGACACCATGTCGACGATACGGATCGTGATCCAGCCGATCAGCGCGATGGTCGAAACCACGAACAGATGCGCGAGCGCACGCCGCCAGCCCTCGTTCAACGGTGCCAGCGGCAGCACCAGAGCGACCGCGATCAAACAGAGCGCGAGCCGCGCAGGGCCCGCGGTCCGCTGCAGGATCGGCAGCAGGATCGACTGACGTGATCGGATCGCGCGCCTCACCAGCGCGCGCAGGACCTTGTAGACGAGCAGCGCGCCCGTGATGGCGCCGATGATCAGAGCCGGCCCGATCATCCAGTCCGGAACCAGTGCGGACAGTTGCTGCACGAGTGCCTGCATGCTGTGTTCTCCCTTGCGGCCTCAAGCGCCTTCAACTCGTGAGGCCGCCGGGAGAGTCGGACGTTAGCCGCAGTGCAGCATTCTCGTGCCGCATGGCTTCCAAGCTTGCAGCGAGGCGAATCTAGACCGCCTTGGTCAAGGCTCCATCGATGATCAGGTTGGTTCCAGAGATTCGGCTGGCCAGCGGGCTCGCCAGCATCACGACGCCATAGGCGACCTCCTCGGCGGTTCCCATTCGTCCAGTCGGGTTCAGGCCCATCGCCATCTTGAACAGATCGGGCGATCCGTTCTCGATGTTCTGCCAGATGCCGCCTTCGAAATAGGTGTTGCCCGGCGACACCGCGTTGACGCGGATGCCCTTGCTCACGAGCTGGTGCGCGAGCCCCTTCGCATAATGGATCAACGCGCCCTTGATCGCGCCATAGGAGCCCGCGGCGAAATCGACCTCGAAGCCGGATACGCTGGAGATGATGCTGATCGAGGCCGACTTGGACTGCTCGAGATAGGGAACCGCCGCCGCGATCGCATTGACGGTATGCATCATGTCGACGCGGAAGGATTTCTCCCATGTCTCGGCCGTGTCGCCGACGGCCAACGCGCTGACATTACAGACCACGCAGTCGACACCGCCGAGCTCCTTGGCCGCACCGTCGACCCAGCCCTTCAAAGCGACGGGATCGGCGACGTCGATCCCCTGCCCCCACGCCTTCACACCCTTTGCCGCGAGCTTCGCGACGACCTTGCTGACGGCCTCCGCATCACGGGCGCAGATCGCCACGTTGGCGCCTTCGGCAGCAAACAAGTCGGCGATCGCAAGCCCGATGCCCTTGCTGCCGCCCGTGATCAGCACGCTCTTGCCGGCCAATCCCAGATCCATGATGTTCTCCTTCGTTTCGAGTGGACGGCGTCAGCCGTGATAGCCGGCGAGCAAGGCCTTGTTGACCTTGCAGATGTAGGTGTATTTCGGATTGACCACCTGGGTGCAGCGGGCTTCGGCGACCTGGCCGAGCAGCATGTAGGCCTCCGCCGCCGGGATCTTCCAATCATCCTCCAGCCAGTTGATCATCTCCTCGAACGCGATCCGCATCGCATCCTCCAGGGGGCGCGCGCAGCCGAGCGTGCAGATATGTGTCGGCGTCTCGATCCGCGGGTGATTCAGCCGCGCCGGCGCCTTGTCGAGCGAGACCTTGACGGTGAGGTTCGCAGCGATCTCGATCGCGCCCATGCCGTTGGCTTCGCCATCGCCCTGGATGGCGTGGCAGTCGCCGAGGAAGAGATGCGCGCCGTCCTTGTTGACGCGGAAGAACACCGAATTGCCGGACGTGATCTCCTGGACGTCGAGATTGCCGCCATGCGGACCATTGTCGATCGTGAGCACCGCGCCATGCACCGGCGCAACGCCGGCGACGCCGATCATCGGCCGCACCGGCAGCTTCACATGCTCGTTCCACAGCACGTGGCCATCCTCGACGGCGACGACGCGGGTCTGGATACCGAACTCCTTGCGCCGCACCCAGTCGGGAAACATGCCGATGCCCGGCCACAACGCAGTGAAGCCGAGGCGATCGAGCTCCATGTCGAGGATGTCGAGCCGCAGCATGTCGCCGGCCTTGGCGCCGCGCACCTCGATTGGACCGGTCGCGCCGTTGACGTAAGGCAGCGTCACGTCGCTTTCGATCAGTTGCTGGCCGAGCGCGCGAATGGTGCCATCATTGACGTTGATGGCGCATTCGACGACGAAGATCTCACCGGGCTCGACCGACGCGATGAACGTATCATCGCCGGAGAGCGCGTATTTGATATTGCCAGCCTTGCCGATGCGCTTTGACATGATCACTCCCTGTTTGTCTGCCGTTACGTTTCTGGTGATGCTTCATGTTGAACGCCGGGCCTCACCGTTGCAGCTGCCGGCGCCATGGCATCAGCAGCTGCTCGATCTTGCCGACGGCAAACGTCAGAATCAGCGCCAGCGCGATCGTCGCGACCAGCGCGGCAAACACCTTCGGAATGATGTACAGCGAGCCAGCCTTGAAGATCGCGTGCCCCAGGCCCTCCGATGACGACATGAACTCGCCGACGATGGCCCCGATCAGCGCAAAGCCGACCGTGAGCTTCAGCCCGGCGAAGATGTCCGTGAGCGAAGCCGGCACCACGAGCTTGCGGAAGATCTGGAACTTGGAGGCGCCGAGGGTGCGCAACAGATTGATCTGGTCGGGATCGACGCCGGTTGCGCCCTTGTAGGAGGTCACGAGCGCGACGATCACGACCGACAGCGTGGACATTGCCACCTTCGAGATCAGGCCGGTGCCGAACCAGATGATGATGATCGGCGCCAGCGCGATGATCGGGATCGAGCCGAGCGCGATCACGAACGGCTCGACCACGCGGGAGATGAAGCGCGAATACCAAAGAGAAAGACCGATCATCGTGCCGATGCAGTTGCCGACGAAGAAGCCGAGCAGCGTCTCGAGGCCCGTCACGGAGGTGTCGCGCCAGAGGCTGCCGTCAAAGGCCATCTGCGACAGGAACTTGAAGATCGCCGAGGGCGAGCCGAACATGAAGGCCGCCGCCTTGTTCTGCCCCGTCGCGTATTCCCAGAACGCAAGAAACGCCGCGAGCACGACGAGCTGGGTCGCGAGCACCCCGAGCGTGCTGCGCAGGCGGAGCCATCGCCGTGCCGGAGCTGCGCGATCGCTCGGTGCCTTGGCGGTGGGCGGCGCCACATCAATATCAGCGATCATTGCAGCACCACGTCGAGATCGGCCCAGATGCTGCGGACGTAATGGCTGAAGCCCGGCGCCTGCCGGACCGAGATCACGTCGCGACGATCGGCGCCGAGCGCGATGTCATAGACCGCCTTGATCTGCGTCGGACGCTTGGTCAGCACGATCACGCGGTCGGCCAGCGACACCGCCTCCTCGATGTCGTGGGTAATCAGCAGCAGCGAGCGCCGTCCCTTCCGCACCAGATCGACCGTGTCATTCTCGATCAGCAGCTTGCTCTGGAAATCGAGCGCGGCGAACGGCTCGTCGAGCAGCAGCACGTCGGGCTCGTTGACCAGCGTGCGCGCCAACGCCACGCGTTGCCGCATCCCGCCGGACAGGGTCGATGGATAGTGATCGGCGAAGCCATGCAGACCGAGCTGGTCGAGCATCGCGCGGCAGCGATCCTCGGCCTGGGCCGCCGGTACGCCGCGGATTTCCAGGCCGAGCATCGTGTTACCGAGCGCGGTCCGCCACGGCAGCAGCAGATCCTTCTGCAGCATGTAGCCGACGTTCTGCGGCTGTCCTGCGACCTCCCGGCCATGCCAACGGATGCGGCCGGCATCGAGCGCGAGCAGTCCGCACAGCGTGTTCAGGAGCGTCGTCTTTCCGCAACCGGACGGGCCGACGATGCTGACGATCTCGCCCTCTCGCAAGGTCAGGCTGAGGTCGCCGATGACAGGCACGATGCGGCCACCGTCGAGCTCGTAGCTCTTGGCCACGTGCTCGACGACGAGCGGGGGCACGGGCGCCACCGCAGCGCCCGGCCCTGTTTGCATCGTACCGCTCACCTCAATCATTTGAGACTGGCGATCGCCTTCTCAGCAAACGAATTGTCGATGATCTGGTCGAACGGCACCGAGCCCTTGGCGTTGCCGAGATAGACCTGCATCTCCATCAGGTTGGCCCACTGGTCGGTCTTGGTGATCACCGACTGCGCCGGGATGAGATATTTCAGCTCGGCATCGATCGCCTTGTCCACGACCTCGCCCGGAAGGTCCGGGAACTCCTTGCGCGCGACCTCCTTGGAGAACGCCGGGTCGGCATAGGTCTTGCGCGAGGCTTCCTCGAACGAGGTCACCAGCGCCTGCACCATCTCGGGGTCCTTCTGGATCGTGGTCGGCAGCACCATGATGCCGGTGTTGCAGAACGGGCCGATGTAGTTGGAGAAGTCGAACACCACCTTGGCGCCCTGCGCCTCGGCTGCCGATACGCTCGGCTGATAAGCGATGGCGATATCGGCCTGCCCCGCCAGCATCGCCGCGATTTCGGTGCCGGGATTGACCGGCACGATCGTCGCATCGACGCCGACCTTCATGCCCGCCTTCTCCAACAGCCGCTTGGCGACGCTGTAATTGGTGTTGGGCTCCGGCGAGGTCACGATCTTGAGGCCTTTGAAGCCCTTGGGATCGGTGATCGGCTCCAGCGTCTTGGAGACGCCGAAATAATGCGCACGCTGCACGACCGTGCCGACGACCACGCCCGGGCCGCCATTCTCGCGCGAGATCTGCGCCATCGTCGCATCGCCGATCGCGAAATCAGCGGAGCCGCCGAGGACGGCCGCGAAGGTCTGGGTGTCGCCGCCGGCGGCGCTCACCTGCATGTCCAGGCCGTTCTTCTTGAAGATGCCAGCATGCATGCCGACGTAGAGATTGATGTAGCCGAGGTTATGCACGGCCTCGCTGAAGCGAACCGTCTTCAGGCCTGCGGCCGATGCCCTTCGCGTTCCGATCAAGGTCGGTGCGGCCAAGCCCGCCGCGAGCGCGGCGGAGGTTGCAAGGAAACGACGGCGATCGATCGATGGATTTGCGCTCGCGGATATTGCCGAGACACGTTCGCTCATGGTGCAGAACTCCTCCCAGGCGTTGAAACTCTGAGCGGAGACTATGGTCAGGCGGCCACGCAGCAAGGCGAAATAACAGACGCGATCTGCTGAAAAGCTGACAACAACGAGAACGGCGGAGACCGCCATCACTGCGAGACGCTGCGCGCTGCCGAGCGCTTGTCACCTTGCTGCCGCTTCTCAAGCCGCCGTGGTCAAACGTGCATCGCAACACCGGCAATAATGTCAATTTTGCCATTCCGACCGCACAAAGAAATTGCACGGGGATCGGTGGCCGACGCGCCGCAGGAGCTTGCACAAGCGGCGCGACGGTATCGTCGTCAACCTCGTTCTGCGCTGGCACCGACATACACCCTGCGCATGCGCCCCACTCCTTCATGCCGATGTCACGAATCGTACCCCGACGGCTCATGCGCCCCGCGCTTGGTCAGGTCTCGAACATTGCAGTCATTCGCAATCGCAACATCGGCAAAACCAGTGTTGCGTTTCCGACAACGCATTGATGTTGATAGCTAATGGCATATCGCTTGCAATGCACAATGCGCCTCGCTATTGCAGCGCAGAAATTTCTTGGAGTGCGACATGCTCGGAATTGGAAGTAAGCTGCCTTCGTTCGAAATCGTCGGTGTGAAGCCCGGTTTTCACCTGCAGGAGGAGAAGGGCGAGAGCGCCTTCGAGACCCTGACCGAGACCAGCTTCCCCGGTAAGTGGAAGATCATCTTCTTCTATCCGAAGGACTTCACCTTCGTCTGCCCGACCGAGATCGCCGAGTTCGCGCGCCTGTCGAAGGACTTCGCCGATCGTGACGCCGTCGTGCTCGGCGGCTCGACCGACAACGAGTTCTGCAAGCTGGCCTGGCGCCGCGATCACAAGGATCTGCACAAGCTGCCGATCTGGCAGTTCGCCGACACCAAGGGCTCGCTCGTCGATGGCCTCGGCGTCCGCTCGCCGGATGGCGTCGCCTATCGCTACACCTTCATCGTCGACCCGGACAACACGATCCAGCACGTCTATGCGACCAATCTCAACGTTGGCCGCGCGCCGAAGGACACGCTGCGCGTGCTCGACGCGCTGCAGACCGACGAGCTTTGCCCGTGCAACCGCGAGGTCGGCGGCGAGACCCTGAAGGTCGCCTGATCATGTCGATCGAGCAGCTCAAGGACCAGATCCCGGACTTCGCCAAGGACGTCAGGTTGAACCTGTCGTCCATGGCGTCCGACGAGACGCTGTCGCCGCAGGCCAAATACGGCCTGTTCGTCGCCTGCGCGATTGCGACCCGCAATCCGGCGGTGACGGCGGCGTTCGAATCGGTCGCAGCAGCGCATCTGTCGCCGGCAGCCTTGACTGCGGCAAAGTCCGCCGCCGCGATCATGGCGATGAACAACGTCTACTATCGCTTTGTGCACCTTGCCTCCAACAAGGAGTACGCGACGATGCCGGCCCGGCTGCGGATGAACGTCATCGCCAACCCGGGCGTCGACAAGGCTGATTTCGAGCTGTGGTCGCTCGCGGTGTCCGCGATCAACGGCTGCGGCACCTGCATCGACGCGCATGAGAAGGTCCTGCAGGATGCGGGCGTGCCCGCCGCCTCGATCCAGACGGCCGTCCGCTTTGCCGCCATCATCCAGTCGGTTGCTGTCGCCATCGAGGCCGCTGGTGTGACCGTCGCCCTCGCGGCCGAGTAGAAATCGACCCGATATGTGAATGCGGCCGGCCTCGTCCGGCCGCATTTTCTTTTTCGCGATTTCCCGCTTGAGTTGTAAATCTGAGCCCGTCGCCCGCAACCGATCGGGGAACTAAGCCTCTGACCTCGCGGCAAAGTCGGGACCGCTGCGGCACCCAGATACTCCAGGCCATCATCCTCGAATGCGGCAAGGCCTGCAGCGGGTTCGCGCTTGACGAGCATTCATCAAGACGACCAGCCGGGAAATTTCCATCAAATAGCCTTACCAACTCACGCTTCCCGCCAAGAACATTGATCAGCTTAAGGGCCAAGCAACATCGAATGTGTTCGGGGCGCGCGAAAACCGTGGCGCCTGTGTCGGAAGGAAACCGGACCTGTCAGTCTCGACGGAAGCGTTAGTGCATTCCCTCCGAACTCGCAGCATGCGATCCTCGGCCGGACCGCGCGTGCCTGACGCCCTGAATCTCTCTCCCACGATCCGATCGTCGGAGACAGGAGGCTAGTGATGAGTGCTCCAGCTGAGAACGATCCGGCAAAACCGGCGCCGCCATGGGCGAGCGAGGAGCTTCGTAAATATGCGCCCCGCCGGCACCAGCCGGACGCTGCCCCCCAAGACATGCTGGAGGAAGGCCCCCGTCTGCCGCATCACCTGATCGCGCGCAGCAGCTTCCTGCCGGCGCGGACGCCCGTGATCGACCTCGACGATGAGGAGCAGCGGCGGGCGTGGAGTGCGAAGCTCGATCCCGTCGTGATGCCGCTGCCGCCGGAGGATAGCGACAAGGCGTCCCGTATTGGCGGCCTGATCAAGATTGGCGCCGCTATCGGCGTGGCGGCCTCGGTCGCCATGATCGTCGCGAACGCGATCTCCTTCGACAACGGCGCATCGACATCGGTGGTCAAGACCCCGATCATGCCGTCCACCGTGCTGGAGAGCCTCGCCCAGATCGACCCCGCCGAAGCCAAGGTCGCCCAGGACGATCCGCCGCAGACGGTCGCGTCGCTGGTGGCGCCCAGCGCGACCGACATTGCAACGCGCTCCTGGCCGTCAGCTCCGCAATCGCCGCCGCCGGCGGCCGCCCCACCGGCGGTCTCGACCAGCCTGCCTCCTGCGCTGCCGGCGGCTCCGTCGCGTCCGGCCGCTCCCATGCCCCGTGACGAGGTCGACGCGCTGATGAAGCGCGGGCGCGACCTGCTGGCCGCGGGCGACGTCGCCAGCGCGCGCCTGATCCTCACCCGGCTGTCGGATGCAGGAATCGCCGACGCCTCGCTGCTGCTGGCGCGCACCTATGATCCGGCCGAGCTGACGAAGTCGCGCCTGCTCGGGGCCGTTCCCGATGCGGCCAAGGCCCGCACTTGGTATCTGAAGGCGGCGGAGCAAGGATCGCCGGAAGCCAGCCGCCGCGTCTCCGCGGCACGCTGACGTCTCAGACTGAGCAACGCGCGAGCGCGATCCCGACCGCTCTCGTCCGAAGAGCGGCTGATATCGCCTGCGCTCCAACGACGAAGATGTGCACAGGTGACTGCGGCGTCAGCGCACGGCCTGCATCCTGCCGATCTGCACCTGCACGTCGCAAGGGCGCGCAAGATACGGCGCCGAGGTGACCAGCACGTCGGCGCCCGCAGCGGCATAGGCGGCGGCGTTCTGCGCATTGACGCCGCCTGCTGCGGCAACGACCGGCCTGACCTGCAAAGTCGCCATGGCCTTGATCCGCGCGACCAGCGCCGCGATGCCATCCGCCGTGAACTTCTCGGCCTGGATCACGTCGAAGCCGGCCGCAGCGGCCGCAACAGCCTGCTCGAGACCCGTGACCTCGATGACGAGACGCTTCTCCGGAGCGATCCGGCGCAACCGTGTGGCGACATCCGCGAGCGGAATCTCTCCAAGAAATGCCCGATGCTCGGGAAAGACCAGGATCGTCTCGGACAGGCCGAGCCGGTGCATCACCGCGCCTCCAGCCTTGACCGCGGCGACGGCGAATGGCTTCGCGCCCGGAACGTTCTTGCGTGTGAAAGCAACCGCGATATCCGGCCTGACCGCCCGCGCGGCACGCACGATCGCGGCAGCCTCGCTTGCCACGCCGGACCAGATCTCGATCAGCGTCTGCGCCACCTTCCAGCTCCTCAGAAGGCACGCGGCAGTCCCCTCCGCCCGCAGGATCGGCGCCCCCTTCTCCAACACTGCTCCGCTGGTCGCGCGCAGCTCGACGCGGCTGCCCGCGAGCTCGATCAGCGCAGCCGCATCTTCGGCCATCGCCAACACCATCCGGTCGCGCGCAGTGAATTCCATCTGCCCAGGCTCGGCCCCAATGCCCAACGCCTCGGTGGTCAAGTCGCCATGGGGAACGTCGTCGCGGAGCAGCGTTTCCAGGTCATGCTGAGTGGCAATGGTCGGCACGCGCCACATCTCCTCTTTGTGTCCAAGACGAATTCTCGATATATCTGCCACGCGCTAATCGGCCTCGATCGCCGGGCCGGCTTGGCCGGACGCCCGCGCGGGATGACGGCCCCCTTCGAGGCCCACCCATGACGCCGCACGATCCTTCCGAGCCGGCAGAGCTCGATCCGCCCCGTCTCGCGGCCATCCTCTACGGGCCGGGCGACGATGCCGATGTCCTGCTCGACACGTTCACCCAGGGCCTCCTGCAGCGCGGCGTACGCGTCGGCGGCATCGTTCAGCGCAACACCCGCGACGAGATCGGCCGCAAGAGCGGGATGGATGTGATCGATCTCACCAATGGCGACACCATCTCGATCTGCCAGGACCTCGGCAGCGGGTCGACGGCCTGCAAGCTCGACGCCGCAGGCCTTGCCGAAGCCGGCATGGCCGTTCATCGCGCCATCGCCGCTCATGCCGAGCTCATCGTGATCAACAAGTTCTCCAAGCAGGAAGCCTTGGGAAGCGGCTTGCGCGGCGAGCTCGCCGACGCGATCACGTCGGGGATTCCCGTGCTGACCGCCGTGCCGCAGAAATGCATCGCGGATTGGCGGACGTTCACCGGCGATCTCGGCACTTTGCTGCCGCCTTCTCAGCCCGCCATGGCCGCGTGGTGGCTTGGCTTGCAATCACGTCGGTCGCCGATCGGCTGAACGCGCGCAGCGCAGCTATTTTCCGATCATGACGTCGGATGACTTGATGACGGCAGACACGCTATCGCCGACCGCGAGCCCAAGCTCTTCCACGGCTTCATTGGTAATCGCCGAAAACACCGTGAGCCCCGGTGCGAGCTCGACCCTGACATGCGCCGTCGTTGCGCCCTTGGACACCGAGACGACCTTGCCCGGCAAGACATTCCGTGCGCTCAGCTTCACCTGCTGCTCCTCATCCTTGCAGCTCCATTGCTGCAAGGGGATGTAAGCAGA
Organism: Bradyrhizobium sp. USDA 4353; assembly: GCF_054063215.1. NCBI lineage: Bacteria > Pseudomonadati > Pseudomonadota > Alphaproteobacteria > Hyphomicrobiales > Nitrobacteraceae > Bradyrhizobium > Bradyrhizobium sp. USDA 4353. Next base: position 3,636,443 of record NZ_JBSSGB010000001.1, on the reverse strand, counting down.
CACGACAGCCGGGATCAATGACCTATATCAATCATGATATAGCAGCGGCGAAGCCGCCACGTCAGGTGTTGCGGCCGCGCGCGGCTCGTGCGCATGTCAGCCGAATTTGAACAGCACGCCGTAGCCGCCGCGCGGATAGCTCCACTCGATATCGCCGCTGGCCTCGCCGATGACGCGGCAGGTGCCGCATTCGATGCAGCCGTCGACCGTGATCTCGACCTGGCCGGCATCGTTCTGCTCATAGCAGCGCGCCGGGCAGGCCTTGAGCAGCGCCTTCAGCTGCGGGCTCGGCGTCGTGTGCGGACGGACCTTGATATGGGCCCGGCCGGGATCGACCTGGTAGCGATTGTAGAACAGCTTGTCTTCGACCCGCACTGCGACATCCGTGCTCATCTCTGATCTCCCTTTGACTTCAGCTTGGCTTCACCTGCTTGGTTCATTCACCGATTAGCGCCACGCCCGGGCAAACTTGAAGGCATCGCCGAACAGGCCCGTCCACGACCGCGCGCTCACGAAGGAGCGCAGCGTGCTGCTCTCCTTCTCCTTCTTCGGCGTGCCGTCGACGCGCACGAAGTTCTGCATCGCCTTGGAGACGAGCTGCGGATAGGTCAGGAAGAAGTTCTGCGACTGGTTGTGCAGCAGCGCCGGCATGTCCTTGTACTTCTTCAGATCCTTGATGACGAAGGACTCCTCCAGCATCTTCTTGTAGAGCGCGAGGTTCGCCTTGGTCATCGGATCGCGGCGTGACTCCACCTGGAAGATCGCCTCGGCCGCGATGCGGCCGGAGGTCATCGCGAGGTTGGAGCCCTCGCGATGGATCGCATTATTGAGCTGGGCGGCATCGCCGACCACGACCCAGCCGTCGCCGCAGAGCTCCGGAATCGCGTTGTAGCCGCCCTCGGGGATCAGATGCGCCGAATACTCCTTGACCTCGGAGCCCTCGATCAGCGGCGCCACCGACGGATGCCGCTTGAAGTTCTCCAGCAGGCCGTAGGGCGTCTCGCCGGTCTTCTGGAAGTCGGAGACGAGGCAGCCGATGCCGAGCGAGATGCACTCCTTATTGGAGTAGATGAAGCCCATGCCGGTCATGCCGCGGGAGATCGTGCCGGCGGCCTCGATGACCGCGCCCTCATCGCCCTTCAGATTGAAGCGCGCCTCGATCGTCTCGCGCGGCAAGAAGTGCATCTCCTTGACCGCGAGCGCGACGTTCTCCGGCTTCGGCCGCTCGCGCAAGCCCGCGCGGGTGCCGAGCAGGCCGTTGACGCCCTCGGCCAAAACGACGACGTCGGCGTGGATCTCACCATCGCGGCGATCGGTCTTGACGCCGATCACCTTGCCGTAGGCGTCTTGCGCCAGCTCGGTCACCGTGGTCTCGCACAGCACCGTCGCGCCGGCTTCCTTGACCTTGGACGAGAACCATTTATCAAACTGCGCACGGATGATGGTGTAGCGGTTCGGCTTCTCCTCGTTGAAATCATCAGACTTGTAGTGCAGGCCGACATGCGACTTGTCGTCGAGCATCCAGAAGCGCTGCTCGACGAGATGCCGCTCCAACGGGGCTTCCTCGCGGAAGTCCGGGATCAGCTTCTCCAGCATGTCGGCGTAGAGGATCGCGCCCTGCACGTTCTTCGAGCCGGAATACTCGCCGCGCTCGAGCTGCAGCACCTTCAGGCCGCGCTGGGCCATGGTCAGCGCAGCCGCATTGCCGGCCATGCCGGCGCCCACCACGATCGCGTCGAAACGTTCCTCGATCATTGCCCTGCTCCTCTGTGCCTAGCTTGCGATGCGGTCGCGCGAATGCGGCGACAGGCGTGCGCGGAATGCCTCCGTCAGCGCCGGCAGCAGCCGGATCGCGTCGGTGACGATGCCGATATGCGCGAAGTCGAAGATCGGCGCGTTCTTGTCGGTGTTGATGGCGACGATCAGGTCGGCGCCCTCGACGCCGACCCGATGCTGGATCGCGCCGGAGATGCCGGCGGCGATATAGAGCTTCGGACGGATGGTCTTGCCGGTCTGGCCGATCTGGCGGTCCGACGTCACCCAGCCCTTCTGCACCAGCGGGCGCGAGCAGCCGAACTCGGCGCCGAGCACCGCGGCGAGACCCTTGACGAGCTGGAAATTCTCCGGGGAGCCCAGGCCCAGACCGCCGGCGACGACGATGTCGGCATAGGCGAGATTGGACTTGGCGGAGTCGCGGTCCGGAATGAAGGACAGGATCTTGGTGACGATGTCGTCCTCGACCAGGCCGAGCTTGTGCTCGATGATCCGGGTCGCCGGCTTTTCGATGCGGTCGGGCATCGGCATCACGCGCGGACGCACGGTCGCCATCTGCGGCCGGTAGTTCAGCGTGTAGATCGTGCACAGCAGCGAGCCGCCGAAGGTCGGCCGCGTCGCCGCCAGCGAGCCGTCGGCATCGACGTCGAGCTCGGTGCAGTCGGCGGTGAGACCGGTCAGCAAGGTGGTCGCCACCGAGCCGGCGAGGTCGCGGCCCAGCGTGGTGGCGCCGAGCAGCAGGATCTCGGGCTTGAAGGTGTTGACGGTGTCGGTCAGCGCCTTGGTGTACGCCTCGTTGCGATAGTCGGTGAGAACCTCGTCGGCCACGATGTAAGCCAGATCGGCACCGTAGCAGAACGACTCGGCGGCGGCATGCTGCACGGCTTCGCCGGGCGGTCCGATGACCACCGCTGCGAGATCGACCTTCAGCTTGTCGGCGAGCTTGCGGCCGGCGCCCATCAGCTCCCACGACACAGGGTGAACCTGACCGCGCTCCTGCTCGATGAACACCCAGACGTGCTTGTAGGCCTTGAAATGCTCCGGCAGCTCCTTCTTGGTCGCGGCGCGACCGGCTGCGGCGGGCGGTGCTTTGGTGGGTTCGCTCATGGTCGTCGGTCCCTTGATCCGTCAAAAGCCGTTAATCAGAAGCCTAGGGTCAGAAGCCGTGTGCGGAAGAGATCAGCTCGGCCTCGAGCTTCGGCTGGCGCTTGAACAGCTCGTCGATCAACGCCTCCGCCGGCGGCCGATTGGCGAAATCGACGAAGACAGCCTTCTCGGCGCGCGCCGACGGCGCGAACACGCGCTTCACGATGGTCGGCGAGCCCTTCAGGCCGCATTTGGAGATGTCCTCGACACCGGCGTCCTTGGCGCTCCACGTCACGATCTGCGCCCGCGCGGCCCGCAGCGCGTCGGCCATGCCGCCGCGACGGATCTCGTTGGTCGCCTCGAGCATCGTGACCAGGCAGGGCAGCTTGGTCTTCAACACCTGCACACCGCCCTCCGAGCGGCGCTCGGCCTCGATGGTGCGCGCGGCCGGATCGACCTCGTTGATCTTCGCCACATAGGTCAGCTGCAGCAGGCCGAGCCGCTTGGCGATGCCGGGCCCCACCTGCGCGGTGTCGCCGTCGATGGTCTGCTTGCCGGTGAACACGATGTCAGGCGCGCCGAAGGTCTCGCTGATCTTGCGGATGGCGGTTGCCAGCGCGTAGGTCGTCGCCAGCGTGTCGGCGCCGGCAAAGAAGCGGTCGGTGAGCAGCACGGCGCGATCGGCCCCGTAGGTCAGTGCGCGACGCAGCGAGTCCTCGGCCGAGGGCGGCCCCATCGTCAGCACCGTCACTTCGCCGCCGAACTTGTCACGCAGCTGCAGCGCCGCCTCGAGCGCGAACAGGTCGTAGGGATTGATGATGGTCGGCACACCCTGGCGCATGATGGTGTTGGTCACCGGATGGACGCGGATCTGCGCGGAGTCCGGGACCTGCTTGATGCAGACGACGATATGCATGCGATCTCTCCGGTGTAGGGCCTACAATGAGGACAGCAATTGTCGTACCAGTTTCGATCACGATGAATAACGTCGCCGATTCAACGCCTTGACGGAGGCACCTGAAATTCTGCTGAGAGTTCATGCAGAGGTCCGACACGTCGCAAGCAGCACGCGTCGGGAATACGACAGGACGTCAATTCGCTGTGCTCGCTCACAAACAACAGCGCCGCCGGCAGGACCGGCGGCGCTTGCGGATATCGTGATGAGCTCGCCTGTTACTTCAGCGTCGTCAGCGAGACGAACGGTTTCGGCGCGGGCTTCGGCGGTGCGACAGCTTCCTTGAGCACCTTGAAGACGCGTTGGTCGAGCGGCGTCGACACCACGAAATCCTGATAGGCCTGTTCCAGGAAGGATTTGCAGCGCGTTGCGATCTCGTCGTTGGAAACCTCCGAGAAGTCCTCGCTGACGAGATACTGGCCCATCCGCCTGAGGATGTGCAGACGACAGACGTTCAGGACCTTGGGATCGTAGTCGACGCCGAGCAGCTTGAAGAATTCTTCGGCCGCGGACGTCTGCTTCAGTTGCTCGAGCACATTCGGTGTTGCCGCACTCATTGCTTCGCTCCTTGAGTCAAAGTCGGGTCAACTTCGCATCCGTTGATCGGCGCTGGCGGCGGCGGTCCCTGGCGGACCCTCTGCCGGACATGCGCGAGCTGCGCTTCGAGGAACTCGATGCGGTCGAGCATCACCGACAGCGCCTCGCCGACCGGATCAGGCATGAGGTGATGATCGAGATCGATGCGTCCGACGGTGCGGCGATGCGAGAACTCCGGCCGCACCACTTTTGCAGGGATGCCAACCACGGTGACATCGGGCGGCGTGCTTTGGATGACGACGGAATTGGCGCCGACCCGGGTGCGCGGCCCGATCGTGATCGGCCCGAGGATTTTTGCGCCGGCACCCACGACAACGCCGTTCTCCAAAGTCGGATGCCGCTTGCCCGGCGACCACGACGTGCCGCCGAGCGTGACGCCATGATACAGCGTGACGTCGTCGCCGACCTCCGCGGTCTCGCCGATGACGACGCAGGCGCCGTGATCGATGAAGAAACGGCGGCCGATCTCGGCGCCGGGATGAATGTCGACATTGGACAGGAAGCGGCCGAGCCACGACAGCAGCCGCGCCGGAAACCGCCAGCCGCTGATCCAGAAGCGATGCGCAAGGCGGTGCCAGATCAGCGCGTGGATGCCGGGATAGGTCAGCAAGGTCTCGATCTCGCTGCGCGCGGCCGGATCGCGCGAGCGGACGCAGCCGATGTCCTCGCGGATCAGGCGGAACAGCGACGGCGGGCTCGCCTCGGCGGCGACGTTCTTGACGATCGGGTTATCCATGATGTCGGTCATGATCAGGCAAAGCTCGCATGCGGGTGATCACAAACTTCGCGCCAGATGGCGGCAACGGCTTCCTTCGGCACAGGACCCTTGTGCGCGACCGCATGCTTGCGCACGCGCGCGAGAATGCGTTGCGCCTGGTCGGCGCTCGCCGGCAGGCGCAGATCCGACAGCAGCGACGTGATCGCCGAGAGACCTGAATGCTTGCCGATCACGATCCGGTTCGAGCGGCCGAACAGCACGGGATCGAGCGCCTGGTAGGTACGCTGGTCCTTCAGCAGGCCGTCGACGTGAATGCCGGACTCGTGGGTGAAGACATGCTCGCCGACGATCGCCTTGTTCAGCGGGATCGCGCGCGCCGCGGCGGCCGCGACGACATTGGCGACATGATCGAGCTCGGCCAGAACGATGCCGGTCTCGCGACGGTAGAGCTGCCGCAGTGCGACGGCGACCTCCTCCAGCGGCGCATTGCCGGCGCGTTCGCCGAGACCGATCACCGTCACCGACGCATGTGTCGCGCCGGCCTTGATCGCCGCGAGCGTGTTGGCGGTGGCAAGGCCGAGATCGTCATGGCCGTGAAATTCAATCTCCAGGTCCGTCGTCGCGCGCAGAGCTCCGACCAGCGCCGATGTCGCATCGGGATCGAGCACGCTCAAGGTATCGGCGACACGGAAGCGCCGCGCGCCGAGTGCCTTGGCCGTCGCGATCACTTCGGCGAGGAAGCCGACATCCGCGCGCGAGGAATCCTCGCCGCCGACGGCAACATCCAATCCCCGGCTCCTGGCATAGCTGACGACGCGCTTGAGCAATTCCAGCGCGACGCTGCGGCCACCGCCGAGCTTGGCCGCGATCTGAACGTCCGACGTCGGGATGGAGACATTCACCATCGATACGCCGGCAGCGATCGCGGCATCGACATCCGCCTCGCGCATCCGGCACCAGCCGATGATGGTCGCCGGCAGACCGGCCTCTACGATCGCTCTGATAGCAGCGACCTCGTCAGCGCCCATCGCGGGCGTGCCGGCTTCGATCTCGGGAACGCCGGCCCGCGCTAGCGCGCGGGCGATCGCGACCTTCTCGGCGAGAGCGAAAGCGACACCCGGGGCCTGCTCGCCATCGCGGAGGGTGGTGTCGTTCAGGATGACCCGGGGCATCAGAGGAGAGCCGGCATCCAGGACATTCTTGCTGAGTGTCTTGGGCTCGCGCTGTCCGAAGACGTCAGGCATTCACTTGCTCCGTCGCAACCTGTGTTGACCGCCAGAGCAGTTCGCTCAATCCACGGCCTGCCAGTCACTCAGCAACGGCCATGCCAGGGCCGATCACCATCCTATTTGCTTGAATGCAAATGGCTTTTGCAAACGACGCCGATTGTCGGATTTGTAACAGGGTCGGGAATCGGACGTGGCGGAGATGGAGAGATTTACGCCCACGCGGGGCCTGCGCCGTCAGCCCTGGCGCGTGCGGCGCAGGTGAATGACGACGTCGATCCGCTCCATGGCGTAGCCCGGCAGCGGCTCCGGCAATTGATTGAACGCGGCGACATCAGGCACGTCGACGAGCTCGCCCTCGTCCTCGTAGAAGAAGTGCGGATGCACCGTGGTGTTGGTGTCGAAGAACGACCGCGAGCCGTCGACCCCGATCTGCCTGAGCAGGCCCAGCTCCACGAACTGATTGAGCGTGTTGTAGATGGTCGCCTGCGAGATCTTCATCCCAGTCGCGACCGCCTCGGCATAGAGCACGTCGGCGGTGATGTGACGGTTGCCGTTGCCGAACAGGATGCGGCTGAGCTGCTGGCGCTGCTGGGTCGGGCGCAAGCCGGCCAGCCGCAGCGCGTCCTCGCAGCGGCGCATCAGGGCCTCGCCGGCCTCGCAGGTCTCCGCTTCCGGACAGCGTCCATGGTCGGAGTTGCAGGGGGATCCAAGCTGGGGGTCCATCAACATCGTCGCATCCTCGAACTCACATGGCGGCGTTGGCCGCCTCCTGCAGCGCCACCTCGCGGCGCCGCTCCGCCATCCGGCTCTCACCGGTCTCCTCACCGAAGCAGAGCGCGAAATCGTTGCACTGGGTGCAGACGGGCGTCGTGCACATCACGAAGCCGTCGTCCTCGCACAGCATGCGGTAGAAGAAGCGCTTCCAGCGCATGTTTCTCGTGTTGCGGCTGGCCAGCGGCGCGAAATGGCGCATCAGCAGCCGGGACAATTCGGAGCGCTCGCGCAGGCCCAGATCTTCCCAGAGATGGTTCGGCTCCATCGCGCGGCGCGCGACCATCGCCGCGAGCCAGCGGCTGACGTCGCCATCGGTCGAGCGCTGCGCTCCGAGCAGATCGCGCACCATCGCGATCTCGTCGTAATCAGGGGCTGGAGCGGCGCCATTGATCGGCAGCCAGGTGGAATCGATTGCGGCGGCGGGAAACAGCTGCGCCAGCAGCGCAATCAGCTCGACGGTCGAAAGCCCCGCGCGCTCCGCGAGCGCACCATGCTCCATCGCCGACACCGCCAGGATCGATGCGATCACATGGCGGTCAAAGTTGAAATCATCATCGATCACCGCCTCGGCTGGGTCGTTGCCTGTCAGCAGGCGGTAGATCTGCCGGCCATGATGCCGCTTGTCGTCCTCGAAGGCGAGCGGTGCTTGCAGGTGCACCGCGGCGGCATGCGACGTATCGACGATGGCGATGGTCATGGCGCGATCTCCTATCGAGGCCGATGAGAGTTCGAAGAAGAGGTACCGGCCTTCCGACGGGAGGAAGGCCGGTACCAAGACTGCTTAAGCCGTTGCGGCGAGATCGGCGGCAGTCTTTCCGACTTGGCTCTCGTCCACGGCCTTCATGATGCCGTGCTCCATCAGCATGTCCTCGAGCTCGTCCATCGTGATCGGGGTCGGGATGATGCCCTTGCCGGCATTGCCATGGATCTTGGTCGCCAGGTTGCGGTAGTGACCGGCCTGCACCGAATCCGGCGCGTACTCCAGCACGGTCATGCGGCGCAGCTCGGCGTGCTGCACGATGTTGTCGCGCGGGACGAAGTAGATCAGCTGGGTGCCGAGCTTCTTGGCGAGAGCCTCGGCCAGCTCCAGCTCCTTGTCGGTCTGGCGCTCGTTGCAGACCAGGCCGCCCAGGCGCACGCCGCCGGAGTTCGCATACTTCAGAATGCCCTTGGAGATGTTGTTGGCGGCATACATCGCCATCATCTCACCGGACATCACGATGTAGATCTCCTGCGCCTTGTTCTCGCGGATCGGCATCGCGAAGCCGCCGCACACCACGTCGCCGAGCACGTCGTAGGACACGTAGTCGATGTCCTCATAGGCGCCGTTCTCTTCCAGGAAGTTGATCGAGGTGATGACGCCGCGGCCGGCGCAGCCGACGCCCGGCTCCGGACCACCGGACTCGACGCAACGGATGTCGCGATAGCCGACCTTCATGACCTCCTCGATCTCGAGGTCCTCGACGCTGCCGGCGGCAGCGGCCAGGCTCAGGATGGTGTCCTGCGCCTTCGCGTGCAGGATCAGGCGGGTCGAATCCGCCTTGGGGTCGCAGCCGACGATCAGGATCCGATGACCCATCTCGGCCAGCGCGGCCAGGGTGTTTTGCGACGTCGTCGACTTGCCGATGCCGCCTTTGCCGTAGAATGCGATTTGTCGCAGGGATGCCATTCTGCTCTCCATCAACCGATTGCTAAAGCCGCGCCCGCTTCTCCGCAGGGCGTGACCGCGTCCTCTCATGTGTCCGAACCGGCAGACGGGTTATTGGGAAGGAGAGCATCGCTCGTCCGAAGCGTCGGCGTGCACTCAGCCCTCAACCATTGCCTGACCAGAGTTTTGCAACGGCTGTGCCAGCATCTGAGGCGAGCGAAAACGATCATGTTTTGAAGGAGATGAAGTGCAATCCAGCAATCATGGCGGCTTGTTGCAAACCCGACATCGGAACGCTTCGCAAGATCGGACGCGGCGCTCCGCTGTCCGAAACGACACAAGAGCGGCTGTTTTCCTGCGGAATCCGAGCCGGAACGGGATTTGCTAGATCCTCATCGCAGCCTTGCGGCCAAGGATCTTGCGAAGATTTTGAGGAGGATGCGATGCAGATCGGAGTTGAAACGGCGAAAGCGGTGGACCAGCGGCGCGTGTTCGTGATCGATGACGACGAGATCACCCGCGCCGCCCTGCAGTTCATGCTGCACGATGAGATCGAGACTCACGAGCTGGCGACGCCGGAAGAAGCTTATGAGAAGGGCGTCGACTGGCTGGCGCCGAACGTGGTGCTGCTCGGAGTCTCCTTTCTGAAGCAGCGCGGGCCCGAGCTGGTGCGAGAGATCGCCGCCAAGTTCAAGGGCGTGCGGATCCTGATCGTGACCGCGAAGGCCGACGAGGCGATTGCCATCGAAGGGTTGAAGGCTGGCGCGCATGGCGCGGTGGTCAAACCGCTCACCATCGAGTCGGTACGCAAGAAGGTCGACACCATCCTGGGCCGCGCCGGCGGCGCGCAGCTGGTGCAGCTCGGCAGTCTCTGAGATGACCACCGTCGTGTTCTACGAGAAGCCGGGCTGCGGCACCAATGCCCGGCAGAAGCTGATGCTGACTCGCGCCGGTCATGAGGTCGAGGCCAGGAATCTCTTGACCGAACCGTGGACCGGCGAGCGGCTGCGCGCCTACTTCGCCGGGACACCGGTGTGGTCCTGGTTCAACCCAGCCTCGCCGCGCGTCAAGTCCGGCGAGATCGAGCCGGAGGCGATCGAGGCCGCCGCGGCGATCGACCTGATGCTGGAAGATCCGCTGCTGATACGCCGCCCACTGATCGAGGCCGGCGGCCAGTGCTGCGCGGGCTTCGACCGCGAGCCGGTGCTGTCGCTGCTGCAGCGGGAGGATGATCTCGACGAGGTCCAGGGCTGCACGCGGCCCGAAGCGTTGCCCTGCCCGGAGCCGCGCTGAGCGGCTCCGGACAAAACTTCAGCGCTTCAGCACCATCACCAGGCGGTCGACGCGCTTGCCCTGCTTGAAGTGGGATTCGACGATCTCGTCGATATCCTCGGGCTTGGTCGGCCGATACCAGATGCCGTCGGGATAGACCACCATCATGGGGCCTGCGCTGCAGAAGCCGAAGCAGCCGGCGGCAGTGACGCCGACATCAGTCAGCCGCTGCGCCTCGATCGTCTTGGTCAGCCGGTCCCACAGCGGCTGGACACCGAGCGCGCCGCAGCTGCCGCGCGGATGGCCGGGCGGACGCTGCGTCAGGCAGACGAAGGCGTGATATTTGTAGAGCTGCGGAATCTCGAAATCGTCATCCGCCTCCGCGACACTGCCATCGCTCATGATGCGGCCGCCTTGATGCCCTTGTCGGTCAGGAGCGTCGCGAGCTCGCCGGCCTGGAACATCTCACGCACGATGTCGCAGCCGCCGACGAACTCACCCTTCACATAGAGCTGCGGAATGGTCGGCCAGTTGGAGAATTCCTTGATGCCCTCGCGGATGAAGGGATCGGCCAGCACGTTGACGCTCTCATACGGCACGTCGAGCTTGGCCAGGATCTGCGCCACCGCGGCGGAGAAGCCGCATTGCGGCGCCGCCGGCACGCCCTTCATGAAGAGCACGATGTCATTGCTGTCGATCAGCTTCTGAATGCGTTCGGATGTCGACATTGATGTTGTCCTTTCGTCCCTGGAGGTGTCGCGGCAGCGATCATTTCGGCAATGACGTCTCGAGCGCCAGCGCATGCAGCACGCCGCCCATCTGGCCCTTGAGGGCCGAATAGACCATCTGATGCTGCTGCACCCGGCTCTTGCCGGCAAAAGCCTGCGAGGTGACGCGCGCCGAATAATGGTCGCCATCACCGGCCAGATCCTCGATCACGACGACTGCATCCGGGAACGCCTCTTTGATAAGACGTTCGATATCAGTTGCTGCCATCGCCATCGCTGTGTCTCCCGCTGGATTGATGACAGCGTCATGCAAGCTCCGAACCAGCCATTTGCGGCTCGCGAATGCCGTGCCGGCTCTGCTCAGGCGCCGAAATGACGACGGTTGCGTCGGCTTTGCGACATGGACAACGATGCGACCCGGATCTGGCGTTCAAAATCCAACAGGCCCGCGCGTTTTGGCAGACTTCGCGGCGATGCCGGCCTCTGCTGCACCACCACAAAAACGGTCCGCGTCTTGCAATGATTTGATCGAGGTCAATGCAGATGCTCGAACTCGTCAGCGAACCCGACACGATCAACTTCGGCGATCTTCCCGAGGAGATCGACGCGCTGCTGCAGCAGGGCGTGGCGGCCTATCGCCGCGACCACGCGCGCGCCGACCGACTGTTTCGCCAGGCGCTGGCGGCCGCCCCGCAGGAGCTGCCGACCTATTTCTGTCTCTATAAGATTCACACTTATCAAGGCCACCTCGACGAGGCCAAGGCCGTTGCCGAGCTCGGCCTCATCGAGGCTGCCCGCCAGGCCGGCTGGTCCTCGGATTGGCGGCAATGGGTGCCGCATGATCCGCTCCCCGATGGCGCCGGCCGCTTCGCCCTCTACACGCTGAAGGCGCTGGCCTTCATCCATCTGCGCAAGAACGATACCGCGAGCGCGGCCGAGATGCTGACGGCGCTGCGCGAGCTCGATCCGAGCGGAGCGGTCGGATGGCCTGTCGTCGCGGCGCTCGCCGACGGGCTCGGTGCGGAGTGAGACTCAGCCATGCAGCATCCCAAGCGCAATATCGACATGACTTCGAACGACCATCCCCCGGTGCGAACCAGGACCATGAGAGGACCCAACGCATGATGAGCATGCACGCCGCTGCCCCTCCCTCCCCGTCGCCGAACGCGCTCGCGACCGGCTCCCAGGATGCCGCCGAGAGCGTGATCGCCGCGCTGCGGACGGTGTACGACCCGGAGATTCCGGTGAACGTCTACGACCTCGGTCTGGTCTATCGCATCGCTCATGAGGGCGGCGGCGCGGTCGAGATCGACATGACGCTGACGGCCCCCGGCTGTCCGGTCGCGAGCGAGATCGTGCGCATGGTCGAGGATGCCGTGCAGGCCGTGGACGGTGTCGTCTCGGTCAAGGTCACGCTCGTGTTCGAGCCGCCGTGGGACAAGTCGCGGATGTCCGAAGAGACCGCCCTGGAGCTGGGCTTGTTGTAACGCGCGCGAACCGCGCCAACTAAGCAGGAGCATCGCATGGCTACCGAGAGCACCATCAAGCTCACCGCCCACGACGGGCATACCTTCCAGGTGTTTCGGGCCGATCCGGCCGACACGCCCAAGGGCGCCGTCATCGTGCTGCCGGATGGCAACGGCATCAGCAAGGTCCGCAAGGTCGCCGACGCCTTTGCCGCGAGCGGCTATGTCGTGATCGCGCCGGAGCTGTCGCCGCCCGCGGCGGTCGCGACCCCGGCAGACGGCGAGCCGCCGCCAGCCGCACAGGATCCGGTCGCTCCTCTGCTCGCCGAGATCCAGTCCACCGTCGACAGCGTCAAGGAATGCGGCAAGGTGGCCGTGGTCGGCTACGGCGCCGGCGGCGGCCTCGCCTACAGCGCTGCGAACCGGGTGTCCGGGCTCGCCTGCGCCGTCAGCTACTATGCGACCGGCGTCGTCGACGCCGCCGGCGCCAAGCGCAAGGTCCCGACCCTGCTGCACTTCGGCGAAGCCGACGCGGTCGTGCCGTTCCCGGCCGTCAGCATGTTTCGCGCCGACCATCCCGAGGTCAGCGCGTTCTCCTATCCCAATGCCGCCCACGACTTCGATGCCGAGGGCGAGACCTATGATGAGACGGCCGCTGCGCTGGCGCAGGAGCGAACCCTCGCCTGGATCTCGCAATACGTCGTGGGACAGCCGCCGATCACCTTGAAGAACGCCGGCGCCTATGCGCTCGCCAAGGTCGACAAGAAAAAGAAGAAGAAGGCCGACGACGACATGGGACCTCCGGCCGATTGACAATCCGATGGAGTGAGCGCCGCGATGCAGCCGACCACCATCCTGATCAACGAACGGCCGCGCTGCGTGGTGCGGCCCAACGACACCAAGGACCTCAACCGCTTCATCCGCAATGGCAGGACCTATCTGCTCGCCGAGACTGCGGACGGCAAGATCACCCACCGCAACGCCAGCGAGACCGAGCTGGCGCAATGGCAGAACGCACTGGCCCTGCACCGCGCCTGGGGCGGCGATGAGGAGAACTTCTTCGGCGTCCCTTTGTATTAGTCGTGGTGGCGTAGGGTGGGCAAAGGCGCCACCAGCGGTCGCGAATTCGCACCGCCCAATGCGCGCCGTGCCCACCATTCCAGCGGCGGTATCTGCGGATCAAGCGGCCGATGGGCACGCTTCGCTTTGCCCACCCTACGGATCATTGATCAAGTCAACCAGCGCTGCCCAATACAGCGCCCTCTCCCCTTGCGGGAGAGGGCATCGCCGGCTTCTCCACGGGCTCGCTTGGGTGAGGGGTCCTCTCCGCGAGTCAGGCTCGTGGAGAGAAACCCCTCACCCAACCGAGCATGACGCACCGTCCTACATGCCCTCTCCCACCCTAGTGAAGCTTTGCTTCGCCCTGGGGGAGAGGGCGCATTCACCGGCAGCACATCAACTCACGGCCGTGCGGCACGCGCATCATGCGGGTTGCCGGCCTGATTCCGCATCCAGTCGGCCAGCTTCGTCATCGCGGCGTCGACATCCTGCCGCGCAGCAACATCCGCCACCGTCTCCTCGAGCGCGCCGCGCATGCAGAGCAGCCACGCATCGCGCTCGGCGTTGCCGATCGCAAAACCCATGTGGCGCTGGCGCAGGCGCGGGTGGCCCTTCTCGGGGGAGTACAGTTTCGGGCCGCCCAGCCATTCCGAGAGATAGCGCTTCAGCACGACCTTGATCGGTCCGAGGTTCGTGCCGTGCATGTCGCGGATCGTCTTGGCTTCCGGCAGCGTATCCATCCGGTGGTAGAACGACTCGACCAGGCGATCGACCACGACGGCGCCGCCTATCCGCTCATAGGGCGTGATCACCGGCCCTGCCGCCGACGTCTCAGTCTCTGTCGTGCCTGCGTCCGCCATCAAACAAATCCCGTCTCTATTCGTCCAAGCTCGGCTGCAGAATGACCTCGGCCGGTGCGCCGGGCCCCTGCTCGGCCACGAGCTCCAGCGCATCGACCCGTGACAATCCGGCGCCGGAATCCATCAGCACGATAGCGTCCTTAGGCATGCTGGCAAGAGCCTCGATCAGCTTGGCGACGGTCACGGGGCCTCCCTCATGCAGCGTCCTGGCCGGCGACAGCAGCGCCGGTCTCATCGAAATGCAGCGTCACCGGATCCTCGTCGAGCATGACGATCTCCGCGCTGCGTAAGGCCCCGTTGGCATGGTAGCTATAGCGGTGCGTCAGCTCGATCTCGCCATAGACCACCTTCTCGAATCCGGTCAGCGCGCCCGCGTCATTGAAATAGCCGCGGATGAACGTGTTGCGATTCGACAGCTGCTCCGGCGCGATCGCCGTCACCAGCCGCAGCGGCAGCTTGACGCCCGTATACGAGACGAAGAACTGGCAGTCCTGTCCTGTATCGCTCATCGCGCCGCCGCTTCGCTCCTGGTTGAGGACGCAACCGGTCAGGCTGCGGCCTTCAACGCCTCGATCTGGTCGCGCGTCGTCTTGAACACGCCGCGGCCGCCGGCGAAGGTCTGATAGGCCTTCAGGCCGATCGCCTCGCTGAGCTTGTTGAACCATTGCTGCGGCGTCAGGGTCGCCGGCCGCTCACTGATCTCGGCGACGGTGCCATCCGGGGCGAAACGAACGTGAAGCGTGACGTTGTCCATGTGATCCTCCTTTGACAGGCGCGAGTGTTACAGGCCCGAGCCGAAGCCGAGCAGCTCGATCTTGACGTTCTCGGTGCCGAGGATCGTCGCCTGGCACGCGAGGCGGGACTTGGAGCCGACGCCGACGATGCTGTCGAGCTTCTCGTTCTCGAGCTTGCTGACCTTCGACACGCCCTTGCGCCCTTCCTGCAGGAAGATGTGGCACGAGCCGCACTTGGCCTGGCCCTCGCATTTGTGTGGGATCTCGACCTCGGCGGCGAGCAGCGCCGCGAGAATGGTGGTGCCCTCGCCCACCTCGATCGTCTTTCCAGAGGGCATGACCGTCAGAGTTGCCATGTGGAGTCTCCTTCTTGGGTTTGAGATTAGAACGCGTCAGTAGATCGCCGCGCCCGCTCCGACGTTGACCGAGGCGTCCTTCATCGTCGCGACGATGAAGGCGATGTGGTCGGTGGTCAGATGGACGTGGAACGGCAGGGCGACGACGCGATCGGCGACCTTCTCGGTCACGAGACAGTCGCCGCGCCGGTAGCCCAGGTCGAAATAGTGCCGCTGCAGATGCAGCGGATTGGAATAGGCGACGGCCTCGACCTGCTCGACCCGGAGGTCCTCGACGATCGAGTCGCGGCTCGACTTCGAGAACCGCGTCCCCAGATGCACCTGGTAGAGGAACCAGTTCACCTCGGTGACATCTGGCCCGACATAGGGATCCTTGATGCCCTCGAAGGACTGCACCTGGCTGTAATAGATCTGCTCGATCAGCCGCCGGCGCTCGAGAATCTCGTTGATGCGCTTGAGCTGCGCCAGCCCCAGCGCCGCGGTGACGTCGCTCATGACGGCCTGGTGCGACGGCGTGCCGCTGACCACGACCGAGCTCCGCTCGTCGAGCCGGTGCGAGCGGTGGCGGCGCACGGCGACCGCGATGTCGACATCATCCGTCACGACCATGCCGCCTTCGCCGCAGGTCAGCGCGAACGGCTGCGAGAAGTCGAACACCGCGGCCGCGCCGAACGTGCCGACCAGCGCGCCCTTGTATTTCGAGCCGATCGCCTCGGTCGAATCCTCGAGCAGCGTCAGGCCGTGCGTCTTGGCGATCGCCTGCAGCTCCGACCACTTGGCCGGATGACCATTGGTGTTGCCGGCCAGGATCGCCTTGGTCTGCGGCGTGATGCGCGCCTCGATCTTGCTCGGCGCGAGCGTGCCGGAATAATAGTCGATATCGGCGAACACCGGCTTGGCGCCGACGATGCTGATCGCATGCGCGACCTCGCGGAACGAATAGGACGACGCGATCACCTCGTCGCCTGGGCCGATTCCCAAGCCCTTCAAGACAAGGACAAGGCCAAGAGTCCCGCTCGGCACAGCGATGGCGTATTTGCGCCCGATATACGCGGCGAACGCTGCCTCGAATTCCTCGACCAGTGGCCCGTGGGACAGCCGCGGCGAGCGCAACGCGGCGTCCACGGCGGCGATCTCCGCCGTCGTGATATCCGGATCGGACAGCGGGATGAAGCTCGCCTCGACCGGCGTCAGCTCGGCTTCGTCCTGCTCCTGCCGGTCAGCGTCATGCACCAGATAGGGCTTGGTCATGGTCAGCCCCGCTTCGCCAGGATGAGACCAGTGGCCTTGGCGGGATCGTCGGTGACGCCAGCGCAATGCTCGCTGGCATCGAGCAGATGCAGGTCGAATGCCGCCGTAGCTGCGGAACGGCGGCTCCGTCACATCGGAGGCGTCGCACCGCGTCAGAACCAGCTTGGGGAACCGGCGGCGCAGCTCGCCGAACGCGGTGCTGCCGCCGTCCGGTTGCTCGAGGACCTCTCCGATCTCATTCAGTTCCTGCTCGGCCAATGCCATCTCACCCGTCCTCCTCGTTACTGCCAGAAGATCCGCTCGGGGTCGGCGTTCAGCTCGTCGACCGCCGCGGTCAACCGCTGGTGCACACTGTGCAGCTCCCAGATCCCCTTCGCGTGATCTCTCCAGAACAGCTTCCACATCGTCTTCGCGGGATCGTGACGCAGCAGTGCCACGTCGATCACCCCGCCGTCCTTGTCGATGTTGCGCGAGCAGCATGGACTGCGGACCTGATAACCTTCATCGACCGGCACGACTGTCGGCTCGACATAGCGGTAGCGCTTGCGCGACTTCAGCGCGCGCTCGATCCGCTTGCGATCCAGCTCGTTGGGATGCGCAGGCAGAACGAGGCTGGGCTTAAGCGCGGCTGCCACCATGATCGATCATCGCCCTCAGACCGGGACGATCTCCTCCTCGAGACACCCGACGACAAGCTGCTCGCCGAATTCGACGAGGTAGATCGGCATGTTCGCTTCGGTATGGGTGCCGACCTGCACGATCTCGCCCATGTCGCCGATGCCGACCAGCTTGGCTTCGGCCGGCGCATTCGGGAACGAGCCGTCATTGACGAGGTCGATCAGCGCCTTGACGCGCTGGCCCCATTGGTATTTCGGCATCCGCGGTTCGATCATGACCTGTACGCTCCCGGCAGCGGCAGCTCGTCCTCGGCCTCCCCGCGGGGAACGGTGGATTCGAGCTCCTTGCGTTTCATGCCGACGCGGTTTCCGCTTTCGAGAAACTCGACGCCGTAGATGTAGAATTGCTGCAGGAAGGTGCCGATCGAGACGACGTAGCCGATCTCGCCCTTCTTCGCGAGGATCTCGCCGATCTCCTTGCCCGCATAGGTGCCGTCGTTGCGGATGGTGCGCTTCGCCTTCACCTTCTCGCCGAACGTGAAGTATGGCGGCGCCGACAGCTCGACGACCTCGCTGTCACGAACGATGTTGCTCATGCCGGTTTCTCCATCGCAGCTCCCGAACGGTTGTCGAGCCGGCCGCGCGCCATCTCCTGCACCAGCGGATCCTCGTCGCGCGCGAGCTCGGCGATGTCAGCGAGCGGAATGCGGCTCGCGACCTCATGGCGCACGCGCCAATCGGCATCCCTGCGCATCGCCGTCAGCAGATCCGGTGCCAGGCGCTCGGCAATCTCCAGCCTGACACGCGCATCGGGATCGCTGATCATGCCGAGCAGCCAGTCGCTCGGAATGCGCCGCGCGACGACACGGCGGACCTCGGCCTCGGGATCGCCCATCATGCGGCCGAGCACGGAGGGGACGATCCGGCGCGCGACGACCAGGCGGACGTAATAATCGTCGTCCATCATCATCGGCATGAGGTCTTCGGGATCGAGCACGGTGGCGATGCGGATGCGGACCTCGCGATGCGGGTCGTGACGCAGCCGCAGCACCAGCCGCTTCGGCAGCCGCCGCGCCGCATTCCAGCGTACCGTCTCCTCGGGATCGTCGAGCAGCGGCGGCAGATAGAACGGACTGGCATGCTTGGCCGCGATCGCGCGCACCTCGAAATGCGGGTGCTTGACGTAGTCGTTGGCGAGCGCCGGATTCCAGTTGAAGAAGCGGTCGATGCGCCGCGCATAGCGGTCGTGCACGCAGGCGTGGCGCAGCTTGCAGCCGCCGGCCGCGCTCAGCTGTTCGTGGGCGCAGCCGTGACAGGTGATCTCGTGGCCCTGCCAGTCGATGGCTTCGTCGATGTCGTCACTCATCGTCGAGCTCCACCCGGTCGACGACCTCGAGCAGCACGCGCGCTCCGATCTTGTCGGTGGGGTCGAGGTCGAGCAGCTTCTGCACCGCGAGCCGCCCCTCGACGAGATTGCCGAGCCGCATCTGCAGGTAGGCGTAGCCCTTCAAGGTGAACATGAAGAAGCGCGGCAGCATGTGGTCGAAGCTGCCGAACTCGGCATGCTCCGGCCGGACGTCGCGCCAATGCGGCGGCAGATGATTTTCGACCGCGGCCTTGGCGAGACAGCGCTTGGCGATGCGCAGCGCATCGTTCAGCCGCCCCTTGTAGAAGTAGAAACGATAGAAGCCGATCAGGACCGCCGCATGATCCGGCGCCAGCGCCTCGGCCTGCTTCAGATGCGTCTCCGCGACCTCATCGACATGGTAGCTCTGGCCAGCGAGCCAAAGATGATGCTCGGCCTCCTCCGGCAGCCCGCCACCCAGCAGCGCGTCCGCAAGCAGCGCGTCCTCGATGGCAGTCTGGGAGCTGGGCCGGGCATCGGTCGGCATGGTCTGCTGTCCTAGTCCTGCAGCGCCTTCAAAGCATGGCTGGAGCACGACACCTGCTTCGGATCATGGAACACGAGGCCGGTCTGCGTCGCTGTATCCGCGAAGTCGATCGTGACGCCGTCGAGCAGCAGCCGGCTCTCGGCCGGCAGGAACAGCTTGACGCCGTCGCGCTCGACCACGGCGTCGCCGGCCTGCGGCGTGGCGAGAACGCTGATGTCGGCGGCGAGACCCGAGCATCCGCCCGGCGACACCGCGAGACGGAAGCCGGCCCCGGCGGCGCCGTCGGCCCGCAGCATCATGCGCATGAATTTCTGCGCGGCTGGCGTGAGCGTAAAGTTCATCTGGCTCTCCTCAGGCCGGCGGCTGATAGCGCGGGAACGAATTGTCGATGACGCAGGTGTTGTCGACCGGACAGACCGCAGCGCATTGCGGCTCGTCGAAATGGCCGATGCACTCGGTGCACTTCTTGGGGTCGATCACGAAGGTGCCGTTCTTCTCAGAGATCGCCACGTTCGGGCATTCGGGCTCGCAGGCCGAGCAGCTCGTGCATTGCGAGGCAATGATCTTCAAAGTCATGAAACGCTCCTGTCGAAAGGGACCGGCGGCGCCGCGACGCCGCCGGGATCGGATGTCACGCCGCCGAGGTCAGCGCGCCCTGGCGGATCTCGGCGTCACCGCGCACCACGTGCTGGATCTCGCCGCTGTTGACCTTGTCCAGGTAGCTCTTGAACCAGGCGATCGCCGACTTCTCGATGAACTCATGGGCGAACTGGTCGACCGGCTCGATGCCGGCAGCCTGCAGGTCGCTCTTCGGGCAGCCGCCGATCTTGGCCACGAACACCGCGTGGCAGTCGTTGATCGCGCGGATCACGGTCTCCAGGCTGTCCTCGTCGCCATAGCCGCCCTGGCAGTACAGGTCGACGCGGCGGTGACCGACGAACTTCGCACCACCAGTGGAGAGCTCGTAGACCTGGAACTCCTTGGCGTGGCCGAAATGCTCGTTGATCAGGCCCGAGCCCTTGGTCGCGACCGCGACCAGCAGCTTGATGTCGCTGGACTGGCCGGCGAGCGAGGCAAGCTCCTCCTGGCGCGCGACGACCTTGGCGACACGCTCGCTCTCGACCGCCTCCTGATAGGCCTTGCGGCTGTCGATGTCGTAGTTCACTTCCATCGCCATGATCTTGTCGGTGGTGAACTCAGCCGAGCGGTCCTCGCCGAGCAGGCCGACGGCGTCGGCGCGGCATTGGCGGCAGTGCCGCATCATGTTCATCTCGCCTTCGCACTCGTCCTGCAGCGCCTTCAGCTCCTGCGCGGTCGGGCCACGCTGACCGGTCAGGCCGAACACGGTGCCGTGCTCGGGCGAGGAGATCAGCGGCATGATGTTGTGCAGGAAGGCACCGCGCGACTTCACCGCCTTGTTGACCTCGACGAGGTGCTTGTCGTTGACGCCAGGGATCATCACCGAGTTGACCTTGCAGAGGATGCCGCGCTCGGTCAGCATCTCCAGGCCCTGCAGCTGGCGGTCGGTGAGCAGCTTGGCGGCTTCGACGCCGGTGTAGCGCTTGTGCTTCCAGAACACCCAGGGATAGATCTTGGCGCCGATCTCGGGATCGACCATGTTGATGGTGATCGTGACGTGGTCGACGTTGAAGCCGGCGATGGTGTCGACATGGTCGGGCAGCGCCAGGCCGTTGGTCGACAGGCAAAGCTTGATGTCGGGCGCGGTGCGCGCGATCAGCTCGAACGTCTTGAAGGTCTTCTCGGGATTGGCGAGCGGATCGCCGGGGCCGGCGATGCCGAGCACGGTCATCTGCGGAATGGTCGAGGCGACCGCGAGCACCTTCTTGGCGGCCTGCTCCGGCGAGAGCTTCTCACTGACGACGCCCGGACGCGACTCGTTGGCGCAGTCATATTTGCGGTTACAGTAATTGCACTGGATGTTGCAGGCGGGCGCCACGGCGACATGCATGCGCGCGTAGTGGTGATGCGCCTCCTCGCTGTAGCAGGGATGGTTCTTCACCTTCTCCCAGATCTCCGGCGGGAGGTCGTTCTCGCCGGCGCCCGAGCCGCAGCTCGCCTTGCCGCTGCCGCCCGAGGTGCCGCAACCCTTGTGTTCTGCGATGGTCTGCATCACCGAGCTCAGCTTGTCGCTGTCCGGTATCGTCGCCTGTTCGTGCTGCACTGACGCGTCCATGTCCGCTCCTTAACGTTGCTGGCGAGCCGCAAACCGCCTTGGCAAGGAGTTCAGCAACTCGCGTGCCACGCCACGGACAAGATCATTTCTTCAGACTATCAACGCGTTAGCAAGATCATTGCGGCTGTCGCCTTGCCAACATGCGAAAGCCTCTCGTTTGATGCGTTGTTAGAAACGTTACAGACTCGAACCGACGCGCGGACGCACAGCAAAACAGCGCGGCTTGCGGCCGCGCTGTTCGTGAGTGCGACGGATCGGGCTCAGCCGCCGATGATGATCTCGGTGGCGCGGGCGAGCGGGATCGCGATCGGAATCAGCCGCTCCGCGATGAAGAATTTCAGCTCGTTCTTCGACAGCGTATCCGGCTCGACCAGGACGTAGTGCTCGCTGCCCGAGCGCTTGATGACCTGGCGGCCATAGGTGCGCAGCAGCTGATCGTTGAAGCGGCAGCCGATGAACAGGAAGCCGCGATCGGTGCGGCGATCCTTCACGGTGTCCGGAATCGGCGTCTGGATGTCGATGTCGGTCAGGACCTCGACATAGTCGGCATCGGTGATCAGGAAGTTCTTGGCCGGCGTGATGCCGCCATGCGGCTTGTACAGCAGCGTCGTCCAGCCATTGGCCTTCTCACGGTCGCTCTCGCCGCCATCCGCGCCATAGAAGCGATACCAGCGGTCCTCGCCGATATGGGCGCGGGTGATACCCTGCACCTCGCCCCAATCGCTGCGGCCAGCCAGGGCCGTCCGCATCGCGCCGTCATACCAGCTTTCGACGATCATCGGCAGCGGCAGCGACGCCAGATGCTGCTGCAATGGCGTCGGCGCGACAGGCGCGGCGAAGGCTTCCGCCATCAGCGCCGTGACCGTGGAGCGATGACGCGTGCTTTCGATGTGCTGCGCCGAGGCCCAGGCGTTGCCCTTGGCCCGGCGCGGCAACGCCACCTTGGTGCCGAAGAATGCCGCGAGGGCTTCCGGATTCATCGGCACGGCAGCGCCGGACTGCTCCGACACGGCCGGACCAAGGAACGGAACGATCTTGCCAGCCTTGAGCTTGGCGACGACATCATTCAGCAGCGCCTCGGCGTCGGCCTGCTTGATGATGTCGATATGAGGAAGCGGCGCATTCATCACTCGTCCCCTTCTCCACCGCGCTTGCGCGCATTGATCGTAATTGGCAGCCGCGTATCGGCGGCCATCTGCGGCAGCTCGAGCACCCAGCCATTGGCGATGCGGATCCAGCCGCCCCACAGGGTCTCGTGCTCGGTCTCGACGATCGGCTCCTCCAAATCCTTCTTGGGGACGTAGATGGAGAGGCCGGTTTCCGGCGAGCGACGGATCATGACTTTCATTGCGTGAGCTCCGTGGGACGAAGGGCGTCCGCCGCGTGTGACGGATGATGTTGCAGCCAGGCGGGCGAGGTCTCGCGGAGACGGCCGACGATGTCGGGCAGCACGGCGAGCACCCGCGTGACGTCATCGTCCGTGGTGTCGCGCGACAGCGAGAAGCGGACGGCACCGCGCAGCAGATCCGGCGGAACGCTCATCACCCTGAGCACATGCGACGGCTCCATCGAGCCGGAGGCGCAGGCAGAGCCCAACGACGCGGCGATGCCGGCCTGGTTGAGCCGCATCACGATCGGCTCGCCTTCGAGATGCTGGAACGCGATGTTCGCGGTGTTCGGCAGCCGCCGCTCGGGATCGCCGAGCACGGCGCAATGGCCGATGCCCTGAAGGATGCCCTGCTCCAACCGGTCGCGCAGCGCGCGCACCCGGCCCTGCTCGTCGGCGAGATGCTTTGCGGCGAGCTCGGCCGCCTTGCCGAGGCCGATGATGGCGGGCACGTTCTCGGTGCCACCGCGCCGGCGGCGCTCCTGCGGGCCCCCGCGCACCAGCGGCGCGAATGGCGTGCCCTTCCTGACGTAGAGCGCACCGATACCCTTCGGTCCGTGCAGCTTGTGTCCGGACAGCGACAGCATGTCGACGCCGGCAGCCTTCAGATCGATCGCGATCTTGCCGACGGCCTGTACGGCATCGGTGTGAAACAGCGCGCCCGCGTCATGCGCGAGCTTTGCAAGCTCCGGAATAGGATTCAGCGTGCCGGTCTCGTTGTTGGCCCACATCACCGAGGCGATCGCGGTGCGCGGTCCGAGCGCGCGCTTGTAGGCCTCGAGATCGAGCCGACCGGCCGCATCGACGCCGATCAGGTGCACCGTCACTCCACGCTTGTCGCGGAGATGCTCGACCAGCGTCAGGATCGCGGGATGCTCGACCGCCGTGGTGACGATCTCGTTGCGACCCTCCTGCGTCTCCAGTGCCGACAGGATCGCGGTATTGTCGGATTCCGTCCCGCCGGAAGTATAGACGATCTCGTGATCGAAGGCGGCGCCGAGCAGCGCCTGCAGGCTCTTGCGCGCCTGGCGGACGGCGCCCGCGACCTCGCTGCCGAAGGCATGCGAGGACGAGGCGTTGCCGAACTGCTCCGTGAAGAACGGCAACATCGCCGCGACGACCTCGGGGTCGACGCGCGTCGTGGCGTTGTTGTCGAGGTACACCGGGCGCAAGGCCGCTCCTTAATGCCGCGCCTTGGCTGCGCCGGCCACTGGAACGAGACGAACGAACTCGCCGAGCTTCTCGATCATGCGGGCCTGGATGCCTTCCAGGGTCGCGCTGGCAAGCTTGCAGAAGATGCAGGCGCCGGCGAGCTTGACCATGATCTTGTTGCCGTCGATCTCGACGAGCTCGCAATCGCCGCCGTCGCGCTTGAGGTTCGGACGGACCTCCTCGATCACGGCCCGAATGATCCGCTCGCGTTCGCTCATCTGAGCCGGCGCTTCGACGACGCCCTGGGATTCGACCAGCATGATATCAGCTCTTTCAGATGTTGAAGGGATCAAGCGAACGACGGTTCAGGCGAAGGATTTGCCGCAGCCGCAGCTCGACTTGGCGTTGGGGTTCTCGAAGGTGAAGCCGGAGCCTTCCAGCGCGACGACGAAATCGATCGTCGTGCCCTCGAGATATTCGAGGCTCTTGTGATCGACGAGCACGCGCACGCCCTCGCGCTCGATCACCGTGTCCTCCGGCTCGCTGCCGCTGACGAGGCCCATATTGTATTTGAGCCCGGCGCAGCCGCCGGCTTCGACCATGATCCGGAGGCCGTCGACCGGCTTGTCGGAGGTCGTGATCGCGTTGCGCACCGCATTGATGGCGCTGTCGGTCAGGTTGATCATCATCGTCTGGCCTTTCCCATTCGGCTGTTGCGAACGGAATTGGCAAGTCTCGTGCCATGCAACAATCGCCTGAAAGAAAACGGCTTTTCGCGATGTCGCTGTGGCGTTTCCGACGCGTGTCGGCTTTGCGACAGGCGCAGTTCGCGCCGTGTCGCGCCCGTGACGCCGCGATGTCGCGGCGCAAATCCGACAATTGGCCGGCCCGACGGGCAAAAATTCCTGGCAAATCAACGCGCAACACACATCGGCAGACAACTTGCATCACCGCCCTTTTGACCGCGCCGTGCGGCGAACGGCTCATGAAGGACATGCGAGGGGATTTGCTGATGACGACATTGGAGAAGACGGTTGCGATCGAGACCACCGCGCTCGCGCAACTCGACAAGGAGGGACGGCTGCTGAACGCCGTGCTGAAGGCGCCGACCACCAAGCCCGGACGGTTCGGCTTCCGCGGCGATATCGCGTTGAAATTCCAGACCCAGGTCGCCGACGAGAAGCGCCCGCCGGATTTCTCGATCGAGCAGGTGCTGACGATCGTCAACGACGGCGAGCCCACCATCCCGGTGCTGGTCGGCTACATCCACTCGCTCGCCTATCTCGAGACGGCTGTGGAGGTGCTGAAAGGCCTCCTGAAGCCGGACGGCAGCTACTTCATGTTCTGCAACAACATCGACCTGCTGGCGAAATACCGCATCAAGATGGGCGATGTGACGTTCTACGTCCTGCCCTGCGATGAATCGACGGTCTGGAAGGAGATGATGGACCTCCTGTCGATCGACAAGAACGACATCAAGAAGCTGGACACCGCCGGCAAGCTCGACTACGTGCTCGACGCCGCGGTGAAATTCAGCGAGAGCTACGAGGTCATTGCCTATGCCGACGCGCTGGCCAAGATGGAGCCGGTCAAGAACCGCAACGAGAATCGGCCGGTTTGAGCGCCGCTTCTACTTCACTCGCAAGTTGAAGTCCCGGCCCTCGCGCCGGGACTTCGTCTTGAGATCTCAGCCTTCCTCGCATTGCAGGCCGGTCTCTTCCTCATCGTCCTCGTCATCCTCGACCAGCGTCACGCCGGTCACGCAGATGTCGCCATCGATGACCGACAGCGCCACTGGCGTCAGGCTCTCGCCCTTGCAGGGGCCGTCGACGCACATCCCGGTGCCGATCTCGAACAGCGAGCCGTGCTTGCCGCAGAGGATGCGCAGGCCGTTGCCGTCCATGAACTGGTTGCGCTCCCAATCCAGGTTCACCTTGTCGTGCGGGCACATGTTCAGATAGCCGAACACCTGCTTGCCCCAGCGGATCACGAAGATCGGCCACGGGCGATGGCTGCCGTCCTCTGCCACGATCATGAGCTGGAAGCCCATGGCGCGGCGGCTCGGGATGTCGTTGAAGCTGCAGATGGCGTAGGCGACGTCGGTCGTCATGTCAGGCCTCATCGATGTCTGGCGCATGTCCGACATTGCCGCTTTCCGCACAGCGAGAGCGACCGTCGGCTCGCTGACGGTCCACGTTGCAAGATTCGCGCAACTCCGCGCGTCTCCTGCCTTTCCCGCTGTTGCGAGAGACTGGCACAGAACTTGAAAATTTCTCCTGCAAACGGCCCTTTGTAAGGACATCGACATGAACGTGACACTGGACTTTGTCGAAAGCTCACTCGACGACATCAAGGCCGCGCTCGACGGCGGCACGCTGACGGTCTACTCGGTGGCGCGTCCGACCACCGCCGACAGGGCGGTCGATCGCAGCGGCGTGCTCGCGACCTTCACCTTCGCCTCGCCCGCTTTCGGCCCCGCGGTCGACGGCCTGGAGCAGCCGAACTTCGTCGCCGCCGCCGTGCCCGCGGCAACCGTCGGCACGCCCGGCTTCGCGCGGGCCCGCAAGGCCGACGGCACCACCGTTGCCGATTTCTCGGCGGGCCCCGGCGAGCGCGAGATCAAGTTCACGGAAGTGTCCTGCTCGCCCGGCGCGCCGGTGACGGTCGCGACCTTCAAGATCATCGCCGATGGCGGCTGGCCGGAACGCCCCGAATATTACGACAGCCATCCGCGCCCGGGCTACGCGATGCCGAAAACGCTCTGACGCGCGTCCCGCGTCAGCTGTCCCGTTGGCCCCTCATCGAGAGCGCATGCATGAGCAGAGATCCTTCCGACGCCCTGGTCAGCTCCGAATGGCTGGCGCAGCACCTCGCCGATCCCGGCATCAAGATCCTCGATTGCACCTGGCATCATCCGAGCACCAATCTCGACGGCCGCACGCAATATCGCGGCCGGCACCTGCCGGGCTCGGTGCATTTCGACATCGACCAGGTCGCCGACAAGTCCAATCCGCTGCCGCACATGCTGCCGACGGCGGAGGACTTCGCCCACAAGATCGGCCTGCTCGGCATCAGCAATGCCGACCGCGTCATCGTCTATGACCGCCATTATGGTGGCTCGGCCGCGGGACGCGTGTGGTGGATGTTCCGCGTGTTCGGCCACGACAATGTCGCCCTGCTCGATGGCGGCTTCGGCAAATGGACCAAGGAGAAGCAGCCGGCCGAGATGACGCCGGTCCGCCCAGAACCGGCGAGCTTCACAACGAGCTTCCGGCCCGAGCTGGTCGCGACCTCGGCGCAGGTGCAGGGCGCGCTCCAGAGTGGCGCGCAGCTCGTCGACGCCCGTGGCCCCGGCAAGTTCGACGGCACGCAAGCAGACGTCTTCAGCTTCAAGCGCCAGGGCCACATTCCCGGCGCCATCAACCTGCCCTGGGCCGATCTGGTCGATCCCGACACAGGCGTGCTGCTGCCACCCGACGCGCTCGTCGCGCGCTTCGCGGCCGCCGGCGTCGATCTGGCGAAGCCGATCGTCACCACCTGCGCCTCGGGCATCATCTCCTGCATGCTCGCGCTGGCGCTGTACCGGCTCGGCGTCCCCACTGTCGCCGTCCATGACGGCGCCTGGGCGGAATGGAGCCAGCTCGACGACACGCCGGCGGCGGCGTGACCTCAGGACCTCAATGACGGGAGCCCACGCATGACAAAGACTCTGGTCAAGACCACGCAGGACGGCCGCAAGGTCGAGGTGATCGGGCTGGCCATCTGCCTCGACGGCGAGCTCGAGGCGTTCGAACTGGTCGAGGTCAAGCTGCATCCGAACCGCCGCAAGATCTGGGAGGCGGCGCCTGACGCCACCCACATGGCCGGCCGGATCACGCTGACGAAGGACGAAGCCGCAATCGTCGAGGGCGCCTTCGCCGGCGCCCAGTCCGAGATCCTGGCCAGCCCCGCCGCGATCAACGAACGCTTCCGGATCGCCGCGATGTGGAAGGCCCGGGAACAGGGGATCGAGTAGGTCCCTGCGATTTAGAATCGTAGGGTGGGCAAAGCCAGCGGGCGGCGCGAAGCGACGAACGAGGCGTGCCCACCATTGTTGCTCCGCATGCGCGGACAGACGGTGGGCACGGCGCGTAGGACCGCGCTCTTTATCGAGAGACCGCCCAGGCGCCTTTGCCCACCCTACTGCAAAACTATTGAAAGATCCGCCCGCGGTAGTGATAGCCGCCGCCATCATCCACATCGAACAGCTCGCCGATATCGGGATGTTTCACCGGCTCTCCGGAGACATCCGCCACCAGGTTCTGCTCGGGCACATAGGCGATGTAGCTGCTGTCGCCGCATTCGGCGAGCAGATAGTAGAACGGCTGCTCCTTGTCGAGGCGGGTGTCCATGGTAATAGCGCGCCAGCCTTCCTCCTCGGAGAACGACAGGTCGACATCGAACACGACGCCGCGCAGATCGTAGACGCGGTGCCGGGTCACCTGGCCGATCGTGAACTTTGCTTCCATCCGCAGCATGGCCGCACGCCCGATAGGATCACGCCGCCGGCGAATGGGTCTGGCAGTTGGTCGGGCAGACACGGGCGCAGGCGCCGCAGCCGATGCAGGCGCCGGTGTCGTGCATGACCATGATCTTCTTCTCGACCTCGTCATCCTCGTCGTCGTCCAGCTCGACGAACTCGCCCTCGTCGTTGATACCCTTCAGGGTCATCACCTCGCGGCCGCACACCTTGTAGCAGCGGCCGCAGCCGATGCACTTGGCCGCGTCGATCGCGACCAGATAGTCCGGCCGCCAGTCGCGGCCGTCGCGGGTTGAATTGGACATGGTGACAGGTCCTTGTGCGGGCTTTATGCGGCCTCGAGCTTCTTCAGCTCGGCCCGCTTCTTCTCCAGCTCGGCGAATGCCTCATGCGCCTTCTGAGCGGTCGGCAGGATCTGGTCCCAATTGATGGGCAGCTCCTCCGACAGATCGTGCAGGTTCATCTTGGCATCCATGGCGCGGGCCGACAGCTTCTTGATCTCGGCCTTCAATGTATCCAGGTCGCTCATCGTCTCATCCTCGCAGTTCAGTAATTCGCGACGTCCTTGAACTTCTCGATCATCTCGACGCCGGCCTTGACGAACTTGTCGCCCTCGTCGGCGAGCTTGCCGAGATTGTCGAAACCGAAGCGGTGTACGTCGCGCAGCTGCTTGTTGACCACGATCAGCCGGCCGCCGATCAGCACCATGCGGCCAAAGCCTTCATGGCTCATCTTCAGCATCGGCGAGATCATCACGCCGGTCGCCTTCTCGATCGACAGCGCGATGGCGTTGAAGAACAGCTCGAGCCGCCAGATCGTCTCCGGATCGGGATCGCCGATGATCGGCAGCGCGCGCCGCTTTTCCTTGTCCAGGATGTAGGGCTCGAGCAGCTCGACATCCTTCTTGCCTTCCCAGGCCCCATGGGTGTCCTGGGCGCGCCAGACCTTGATCAGCTCCTTGACGAAGGGCCGCTGCTCGGCGGGGACGACTTCTTCTACGACTGCGGTATCAGACATGTTCGTTTCCTCATTCCTCGAAATCGAGCGCGCGTTCCTGGCCCTTTGCCAGCGCCTTGCGCAGCCACGGCGGCGGCGTGCCCTTCAGCACCGCCTGCAGCTTGCCGAGGAGATCGGTGATGTCCTCGGGCTGGGTGACCTTCATGGGGTGGATGTTGTTGGCGACCACGCGCGCCGCGCCGGAGCCGCCGATCGCGGCGACATAGAGGATCGCGCAATCCTTGATCGCCTCGATCTTCGGCGCCAGCTTGTCCTCGTTGCCGTCTTCCTTGAGATCGCCGTCGAACTCGACGGTCTCGACGAAGCGGTAGCCTTCGGGATCGAGATCGTAGATCGCGATGTTCTTGGCCCAGCCGAAATGGGCATCGACGCGTTTCAGATCCTGGGTAGCGAATGCGACTTTCATGTCGTCGGTCCTTTCTCCTGACGCGTCAATGCAGCGGTGCCACGACGGCCGGCTCTGGCGAGACCTGCTGGAAATCTTTCCAGGGATCGATCCAGGTGTCCGGCGTCGGCTGATGATTGTCCTCGCGGTCGGCGATGATCAAATTGGCGAGCGCGAACACCAGGTCGCGGGTGCCGCGATAACCGACCGTCAGCAGATGCCCTGCCCCCAGCCGGTCGAACATCGGGAAGCCGATCCGGTAGAACGGGATCTTGAGCCGCGCCGCCGCCTGGCGGCCGTGCGAATGCGTCATCATCAGACCGCAGTCACGCTCCTTCGCGCGAGTCTCCAGATCTTCGAGATCGCCGATCAGAACTTCATCGCACGGCATGCGCTCGAGCACCGGCGACTGCGTGGTGGTGACGGCGACCGCGATCTCGGCGCCCATGTCGTGCAGCATGCTGGCGACGTCGAACAGCAAATCCGGCTCGGCGCCGATCGCGAGCTTGCGGCCGCCGATATGGAAATGCGCATCCAGCATCGCATCCGCGAGCTGGCCGCGCTGGCGGCGATATTTCGCCGGCACCGGACGCCCCGAGATCTCGCTCAGGAAGGACATGAACTCGTCGTTCGGCAGCAGGCCGCAGAGCCGCTCGAACAGCCGGTACGGCACGCCGGTCTTGGCCTGCATCGCCTCCGCCGCGCGCTTCATCTGCGCGCCGATCGCGATCGTCCAGGACGCACTGCCCATGGTCGCGATCTCTTCGAGACCGATGCCGCCGATCGTGGTCGGCGTGAACTCATCGGGAATGTGGCCGTCGAGCGAGCCGCCGATATCCGGCAGGAACGACGGCTCCAGGCCGAAATCCTCGAAGATGGTGCGGAGCTCCTCGATATCGCCGGGTGTCAGATGGCAGCCGGGCAGCACGTTGACCCGCGCTGGATCGCGTCGCGTCGAGGTCGGCTTGTCGACGAGCACCTCGACCATCTTGGCAACCGTCTTGTCCCAGCCATCCTGGAACGCGTCCTTGAAGTCGGGCGTGGAGACGTAGACCAGCGGATAGGTCGCGAGCTCCGGATGCTTCTCGCGGATCAGCTTGATGTAGCCGTCGACGTCGTCGCCCTTGGTCTCGGTGACGCCGGTCGAGCAGATGCCGATGATCTCCGGCTTCTGCTTCTTATGAATGTTGAGGATCGCCTGCTCGACGTTCTCGTAGCCGCCGAGCACGGTCGCGACCTCGCTCATGGCCGTCGTCTGCATCGGCACCGCTTCCTTGAAGTGGCGCACGAACAGGGTGAGGCCGAACGAGGTGCAGCCCTGCGAGCCGTGCAGCAGCGGCATCGCGCCGCGCAGGCCGAGGAAGGCGAACGAGCCGCCGATCGGCTGGCTCATCTTCAGCGGATTGACCGCGCAGGCCTTCTTTCCGATGGTGACCTTGGCCATGAGCGCCGCCCTATTCCGCCGCCTGCAGGAGCGGCGCAGCCGACGCCTTCTGCGCCGCCAGGATATCCTCGACCCGGCCGGCGCAGGCGCCGCAACCGCCCGAGGCGTTGGTGTGGGTGCGGACGCCGACGACGTCGGTCAGGCCGTGCGCCTTGATCGCATCCTCGATGGTGCCGAGATCGACCGACTTGCAGTGGCAGATCTTCTTGGCGCGGCGCGCGGCCTCGGCCGCGACGGGATCGGCGGCGAGCGCCGCGGCTTCTGCATCGGCCTGCGCGATCGCCTTGGCCTGCCAGTTGTTGCTGGCCGTCTCCCAGGGCGCCCGCTTGCGCAACTGCTCCCACATCGGGTTGTAGATCGCCTTGTCGATCTCGGCGACCAGCTTCACCATGCCGATATAGCCCATGAAGGCGTGCGAGCGCTCCTGGTTGATGTCGAGCCAGGGCATCGCGGCCTTCAGCGCCACGAACTGCGACTTGCCGCCGGACAGCATGATGTCGGCCTTGGCGTCCTTGAGCATCTTGTACATCTCTCGCGGCGCCATATCGTCGATCATGTGGGCGTCCTGGCCCATCAGCTCCTTGATGCGCTCCTTGTCCTCCTTGGTGGACTTCTTGACGGAGGTGCCGACCAGCTCCATGCCGGCCTCCTGCAGCGCCGCCACGACCGACCACGACTTCACGCCGCCGGTGATCAGCAGCACCTTCTTGCCGGTGAGCCGCTTCTTGAACGGCTCGATCGCCGCCCAGGCCTTGGCCTCCTCGCGGGCGATCACGGCCTCGGTGCGGTCCAGCAGATCCGTCGGCGCGCCGCGCTCGACCAGAAGGCGCGCGATCTCGCGCAGCGAGTCCGAGGAGTCCTGGATGCCGTAGAACGAGCCCTCGAAGAACGGAATGCCGTAGCGCTCCTCCATCTTGCGGGCGACGTTGATCATCGCCTTGGAGCACACCATCATTGCCGCGCGGGCGCGATGCGACGACGCGACGTCCTTGTAGCGGCCGTCGCCGGAGATACAGGCGGAGATGCGGATACCGAGCTCATCGAACAGCGGCTTCACCTGCCAGAGCTCGCCGGAGAGATTGTATTCGCCGATGATGTTGAGGTCGTAGGGCGTCGTCACCTCCGGCTCGACGGTGCCGATGACGTGGTCGAGCAGCGCCTCGCCGGCGAGCTTGTTGCCAAGATTCTTAGGGCCGACGAAGCCGGGCGAATTGACGGGAATGCAGGGCTTGCCGAACTTGGCCGAGGCCGCCTTGCAGACCGCGTTGATGTCGTCGCCGGTCATGGCGGGCACGCAGGTCTGGTAGACGAAGACCGCCGGCGGATCGTATTTCTCGATGATTTCCTTGATCGCCTTGTACAGGCGCTTCTCGCCGCCGAACACGACGTCGGTCTCGTTGATGTCGGTGGTGAAACCGGTGCGCCAGATCTGCGAGCCGGACGAGGCCGCGCCGCGGTTGTCCCAGGAATTGCCTTCGCAGGCGATCGGCCCGTGCACGAGGTGCGCGACGTCGGTCAGCGGCTGCAGCGCGACCTTGGCGCCGTCGAACGCGCAGCCACCGGCCGCGCCGCCCGGCTGCAGCTGCTTGGTGCAGCCCTTCTTGCGCTCGGCCTCGGACTTGTTGGCGTTCTTGCCGCAACCCGGCTCGTTGAAGACGTTCTGGATCGTGGCAGACAGCGAGCTCATCGGCTTCTCCTGTTGGCGGACCTTCGGCGCGTCTTGGTGGGATGAAGCGGCTCAGGGATTCGTTGCCTTCCCACGAGCCGCATCGTCCGGAGCGAAGCGCGGCGGCCCTTTGGGGACCGCCGCGCGCCGTGACTTAGCGGATGATGTCGAAGCTGTAGTCCGACTTGGCCGGCACGTTGGTGTTGCGGTCGATCTCGTCGAAGATCTTGTCGAGGATCGTGACCAGCACGTTCAGGCCGCCCTGATAGCCCCACACCGGATAACGGTGCTTGTGGTGGCGATCGAAGATCGGGAAGCCGATGCGGATCAGCGGCGTGCCGGTGTCGCGCTCCAGGTACTTGCCGTAGGTGTTGCCGATCAAGAAGTCGACCGGCTCGGTGAACAGCAGCGAGCGCATGTGCCAGAGATCCTTGCCGGGATACACGTGGCAGTTCTTGCCAAACGGCGAGGCATCGAACACCGCCTGCACGCGCTCTGCCCACTCCTTGTTGCCGTTGGTGGCGAGCACATGGGTCGGCTCGGCGCCGAGTTCCAGCAGGAACGAAGCCAGGCCGAGGCAGAGGTCCGGATCGCCATAGATCGCGAACTTCTTGCCATGGATGTGGGCGCTGGAGTCGGCGATCGCGTCGACCAGGCGGCCGCGCTCGATAGAAAGCGATTCCGGGATCTCCTTGCCCGAGATGCGCGACAGCGCCATCACGAAGGCGTCGGTGCCGGAGACGCCGACCGGGTGATGGAACGAGACCACTTCCTGGCCGTGGTTGGCGATGAAGGGCAGCGTCTTCTCGGTGCAATAATGCTGCATCGAGATCGTCGCCTTGGCGTGAACGGCGTTGGCCGCGTCTTCCAGGGTCGTGCCGCCCTCATACATGCGGAACTCGCCGTCGGTCGGCGTGTCGAACACGTTCGAATTGTCGCCGAGGATGGTGTACTCGATCCCCATCTCCTCGAAGATGTGCTTGACCTCGCGGATGTTGCCGACGGTGTAGCCGTCGAAGCCGCCGATGAAGTTGATCTTCTCGTTCGGAACGCGCTCCAGCTTCGGCGCGGTGCCGGCCTTGCCGTCCCAGAAATGGTCGAGAATGCCCTTCATCGCATTGTCGTAGCCGGTGACGTGGCTGCCGACGAAGGCCGGGGTGTGGGCGAAGGGAACGTCGTACTCGGCCGGAACCGAGCCCTTTTCCTTCGAGGTTTTGATGAAGGCGTTGAGGTCGTCACCGATGACTTCCGCCATGCAGGTGGTCGAGACCGCGATCATCTTCGGCTTGTACATGTTGTAGGCGTTGGCGAGGCCGTCGATCATGTTGTTGAGGCCGCCGAACACGGCTGCGTCCTCGGTCATCGACGACGACACGCAGGAGCTCGGCTCCTTGAAGTGGCGCGACAGATGGCTGCGATAATAGGCGACGCAGCCCTGCGAACCGTGCACGAACGGCAGGGTCTTCTCGAAGCCGACGGCGACGAACACGGCGCCGAGCGGCTGGCAGGCCTTGGCCGGATTGACGGTCAGCGCCTCGCGGGCGAAATTCTTCTCGCGATATTCGGGCGTCTTGGCCCATTCGCGGATGCGCTCGACTTCCGCGGGATCGCGCGGATTTTCGAACATCTTCTTCTTGTTGGCCAGCATCTGCTGGTATTCGGGACCACGGAAAAGCTCGAAGTGATCGAGCACATGTTCGGCAGACTGTGTCATGGGAAAACCCTCTCTATGTTCCTGTGTCGATCAGGGAGCGCTGGCTCTCCGCCGAAGGAGAGCCAGGCCGTGGGTGGTTGTGGTTACTCGGCAGCCTGGAGCAGCGGCTTGGGAGCCTGCTTCCAGGGAGCCTTGGTCATCTTCCAGACCGGCGAGTTGATCGCCATGTCCATGTCGCGGGCGAAGATCGCGAACCCGTCATAGCCATGGTAGGGACCCGAGTAGTCCCAGGAGTGCATCTGGCGGAACGGCACGCCCATCTTCTGGAACACGTACTTTTCCTTGATGCCCGAGCCGACCAGGTCCGGCTGGACCTTCTCGACGAACTTCTCGAACTCGTAGCCGGTCACGTCGTCATAGATCAGCGTGCCGTCCTTGACGTAGTGCTGGGCGGTGCGCTGATAGTCGTCATTGTGGCCGAACTCGTAGCCGGTGCCGACGACCTCCATGCCGAGGTCCTCATAGGCGCCGATCACGTGGCGCGGACGCAGGCCGCCGACGAACAGCATCACGGTCTTGCCTTCGAGGCGCGGCCGGTACTTGGCGATCACGGCGTCCATCAGGGGCTGGTACTTGGCGATGACGCGCTCGGCACCTTCCTTGATCTTGTCGTCGAAATAGCTGGCGATCTTGCGCAGCGATTCGGCGATCTTGCTCGGCCCGAAGAAGTTGTACTCGCACCACGGAATATTGTACTTCTCTTCCATGTGACGCGAGATGTAGTTCATCGAGCGGTAGCAGTGCAGAACGTTCAGCTTCGCCTTCGGCGTCGCCTCCAGCTCCGCGAGCGAGCCGTCGCCCGACCACTGGGCGATCACGCGCAGGCCCATCTCTTCGAGCAGGATGCGCGAGGACCAGGCGTCGCCGCCGATGTTGTAGTCGCCGATGATCGCGACGTCGTAATCCGACGGCTCGAAGCGCGGCGCGGCGTCGGCCGGCAGCTTGTCGAACACCCAGTCCCGGATCGCGTCGTTGGCGATGTGGTGGCCGAGCGACTGCGAGACACCGCGGAAGCCTTCGCAGCGGACGGGGACGATGGTCTTGCCGTCATACTCCTTGGACTTCGTCTTCGACACCGCCTCGATGTCGTCGCCGATCAGGCCGATCGGGCATTCCGACTGCACGGTGATGCCGTTGTTCAGCGGGAACAGCTCCTGGATCTCGTCCATGATCTTGGCGAGCTTCTTGTCGCCGCCGAACACGATGTCCTTCTCCTGGAAGTCGGAGGTGAACTGCATCGTGACGAAAGTGTCGATGCCGGTCGTGCCGATATAATAGTTGCGGCGCGCGGCCCAGGAGTATTGGCCGCAGCCGACCGGGCCGTGGCTGATGTGGATCATGTCCTTGATCGGACCCCAGACCACGCCCTTCGAGCCGGCGTAGGCGCAGCCACGGATGGTCATGACGCCCGGGATCGACTTGATGTTCGACTTGACGCCACAGTCCGACTTGCCGGACTCGTGGACGTTGAGATGCTTGGCGCGGCGCTTTGCGGTCTTCTCAGGGTAAACCTTGAGGACCTCGGCGATCAGTTCCTTGTTGCGTGCCTTGATCTCGGCAACGCTTTGTTTCTCGATAACGCTCATCTGGCTTGTTCCTCGATGATCGGTTGCGGAGATCGCCCGGCCCGTCGACGTGACGGGCCGGATGACCGGTGACGCTTTAGGCCGTGGCGGCGAGCTCGGCGGCCGTCTTGCCGATCTGGCTCTCGTCGACGGCCTTCATGATGCCGTGCTCCATCAGCATGTCCTCGAGCTCGTCCATCGTGATCGGGGTCGGGATGATGCCCTTGCCGGCATTGCCGTGGATCTTGGTCGCCAGGTTGCGGTAGTGGTTGGCCTGAACCGACTCCGGCGCATACTCCAGCACGGTCATGCGGCGCAGCTCGGCGTGCTGCACGATGTTGTCGCGCGGCACGAAGTAGATCAGCTGGGTGCCGAGCTTCTTGGCGAGAGCCTCAGCCAGCTCCAGCTCCTTGTCGGTCTGGCGCTCGTTGCAGACCAGGCCGCCCAGGCGCACGCCGCCGGAGTTCGCATACTTCAGAATGCCCTTGGAGATGTTGTTGGCGGCATACATCGCCATCATCTCGCCGGACATCACGATGTAGATCTCCTGCGCCTTGTTCTCGCGGATCGGCATCGCGAAGCCGCCGCAGACCACGTCGCCCAGCACGTCGTAGGACACGTAGTCGATGTCCTCATAGGCGCCGTTCTCTTCCAGGAAATTGATCGAGGTGATGACGCCGCGGCCGGCGCAGCCGACGCCCGGCTCCGGACCGCCGGACTCGACGCAACGGATGTCGCGATAGCCGACCTTCATGACCTCCTCGATCTCGAGATCCTCGACGCTGCCGGCGGCGGCGGCCAGGCTCAGGATGGTGTCCTGCGCCTTGGCGTGCAGGATCAGGCGGGTCGAATCCGCCTTGGGGTCGCAGCCGACGATCAAGATTCGATGACCCATCTCGGCGAGCGCTGCGAGGGTGTTCTGCGACGTCGTCGATTTGCCGATGCCGCCTTTGCCGTAGAATGCGATTTGTCGAAGTGATGACATTCTGCTCTCCATCAACCGATTTCCAATGTCCCGCATGCGCCTTGCATGACCGGGACCTGCGTCCTCTCTCCAGAACCGGCAGACGGGTTATTGGGAAGGAGAGCATCGCTCGTCCGAAGCGTCGGCGTGCACTCAGCCCTCAACCTTTGCCTGACCAGAGTTTTGCAACTGATGTGCCAGAGCTTTGGAATCGTTAAAAAGGCCATGTTTTGAAAGAGATGCGGTCAAGCTCGACGCTAGGATGAGCTTGTTGCAAACCCGACATCCGGGTTTTTCACCCGACGCTCCCACGACGTGCTGTCCGAAACGACACATGTCGTCGCAGGCCCCACGCAGCGCTGCAGCGATCCTCCCTCGCAGCGCATGTATGAAGCCCGCTCAGGCCGGCGGTACGGAGTTTGCTTGATGTAGATCAAACCCGCTCTACGAACGGGCCGAAAGGAGTATTTCGATGTCGAGCAGGACGTGCGTCTTTGTCATTGAATCCGATCAGGTGATCCGCTCGGCGCTCGGCTATATCCTCAGCGAGCGTCACGAGACCTTCACCTTCGCGGAGACCGCGGACGCGCTGAGCAAGGCGGCGCGGGCAACACCGGACGCGGTGCTGGTCGGCAGCAGCATCCTGGAGGACGACGGCGCCGAGACCGTCGGCATGCTCGCCCGCAAGCTTCACCAGGCCGGCATCATCGTCGTCGCCGGCTCGACCAAGTCGCCGCTCGCGCTCGCAGGCCTGCGCCAGGGCGCCGAGGCGATCATTGCCAAGCCGATCACCTTCGACGGCGTCACGCATGCGGTCGACACGGTGCTGGCGCGCCGCGGCACCGAGCCGAGCCTCGCGACATAGCCGCCCCGAGGCGGATCGAGATCAGCAGACCACCAGGAGAGGATCATGTTGAAGATGGTGCAGACGGCAGCTCCGGCTAATCCGGACATCGAGGACATCGTCGAGAATTTCGCCCTGCTCGACGACTGGGACGACCGCTACCGCTACGTCATCGAGCTCGGCCGCGGCCTCACGCCCCTGCCCGACGCCGACCGCAACGACGGCAACAAGGTCCAGGGCTGCACCAGCCAGGTCTGGGTCGCGACCTCCGTGCGCCACGGTGCGACGCCGGTGCTCGAGTTCGTCGGCGACAGCGATGCGCATATCGTCCGCGGCCTGGTCGCGATCCTGCTCGCGATGGTCTCAGGCCGCACCGCGCCGGAGATCTTGGCGGCCGATCCGATCGCGCTGTTCGAGAAGCTCGGGTTGCGTGAGCATCTGACGCCGCAGCGCTCAAATGGCTTCCGCTCGATGGTGAACCGGATCAAGGCCGATGCGCAGGCCGCGATGGCCGCGGCGGCGTAGGTTTGATTAGCTGATTATTTGTTTGATTGAGCCCGCATGGTGCGGCAAACGCGGTGCACCCTCTCCCCTTGTGGGAGAGGGTGGCGGCCGAAGGCCGCCGGGTGAGGGGTTCTCTCGGCATACTCAGGCGGTCGTGAGTCGCCGACACAACCCCTCACCCAAGTGAGGCTGGAGCTAACAGCGGTGTAGCCCTCTCCCACAAGGGGAGAGGGCACAGCAACTGGCACCGGCTTCTTCACGAAAACTGCGCGGGACAATCCGCCTTACGAGAAAAACTCCTGCGCCTTCTTCAGCGCGCGGACCAGCACATCAACCTCTTCCCGCGTGTTGTACATCGCGAACGACGCCCGGCAGGTTGCCGAGACGCCGAAGCGCTCCAAGAGCGGCATGGCGCAATGGGTGCCGGCGCGCACCGCGACGCCCGAGCGGTCGATGACGGTGGCGAAGTCGTGGGCGTGGGCGCCCTGCATCTCGAACGAGACGATGGCGCCCTTGTCGGCGGCATTGCCGATGATGCGCAGCGAGTTGATCTCGCGCAGCTGCTCGGTCGCGTAGGTCACGAGATCATGCTCATGCGCGGCGATGCGCTGCTTGCCGATCGAGGCGACATAGTCGATCGCCGCACCGAGCCCGGCCGCTTCCACGATCGGCGGCGTGCCGGCCTCGAAGCGGTGCGGCGGGTCGCCATAGGTGACCCAGTCACGCGCGACCTCGCGGATCATCTCGCCGCCGCCATTGAACGGCGGCATCGAGGCCAGCAGTTCGCGCTTGCCATAGAGCGCGCCGATCCCGGTCGGGCCGTAGATCTTGTGCCCGGTGATGCAATAGAAGTCCGCATCGAGATCCCTGACATCGACCTCCATGTGCACCGCGGCCTGCGAGCCGTCGATCAGCACCGGGATGCCGCGATCGTGCGCGATGCGGATGACCTTCTTGACCGGAACGACCGTGCCGAGCACGTTCGACATCTGCGTCATCGCCACCATCTTCGTGCGCGGCGTCAGCAGCTTCTCGAACTCGTCCAGCAGGAAATTGCCGTCCTCGTCGACGGGCGCCCATTTGATCACAGCGCCCTGACGCTCCCTGAGGAAATGCCAGGGGATGATGTTGGCATGGTGCTCCATGATCGAGAGCACGATCTCGTCGCCCGGTCCGATGCGCTCGCGGCCGAAGGTCTGCGCCACCAGGTTCACCGCCTCGGTGGCACCGCGGGTGAAGATGATCTGCTCGGAGCTCTCGGCGTTGAGGAACGACGCCACCTTGGCTCGCGCGCCCTCGTAGGCCTGGGTGGCGGCGTTGGCGAGATAATGCAGGCCGCGATGCACATTGGCGTATTCGGACGTGTAGACCTGGTTCATCCGGTCCAGCACCGCCTGCGGCTTCTGCGCGGAGGCGGCGTTGTCGAGATAGACCAGCGGCTTGCCGTGCACCTGCATGCCGAGAATGGGAAAGTCCGCCCGGATGCGACCGACGTCGTAGCCGCTCCCGTTCACCGCTGCATGCATCGTCTACTCCCGTCGTCCGAGCCAGCCCAGCAGCGCCCCGGTCAGCGCGTCGCGCACGGCCTCGTTGGCGGCGCCCTCGATGATCTCGCCGATGAAGGCCTGGATCAGCAGCGCCTTCGCTTCATGAGGCGGAATGCCACGCGCCATCAGGTAGAACAGCAGCTCATCGTCGATCGCGCCGGTCGTGGTGCCGTGGCCGCACTGGACGTCGTCGGCGAAGATCTCGAGCTCCGGCTTGGAGTCGGCCTCGGCCTCGTCGGACAGCAGCAGCGCCCGCGACATCATTTTGGCGTCGGTCTTCTGCGCACCGGGGGCGACCGTGATCTTGCCCTGGAACACGGCGCGGGCGGTATCGCCGACCACGGCCTTGAACGTCTCGCGGCTCTGGCCGTTCTCGGCGGCATGCTCGATCGACAACGTCGTGTCTGCATGCTGCGTGCCGGACAGCAGCGAGCCGCCGCGGATGTCGGCGACGGTGCCCTCGCCCGCGAGGCGGACGAACAGCTGGTTGCGCACGAGGCTGCCGCCGGCGACGAAGCCGAGCTGGTTGAAGGTCGCGCGCGCGCCGATATTGGCGAGCAGCGAGCCGATGTGCAGCGCGCTGCCGCCCTCGCTGACCACCTTGACATGATCGATGCGGGCCTCGTCGCCGACGACGAGCTGCATCGCGGTGTTGACCTGATACTCGCTGCCGTCGGGCCCCTGATGCGACTCGACGATGGTGGCGCTGGCGCCGGCGCCGATATTGACCTGGGAGCGCGTGAACATCGAGGTCGCGACCCAATTGGTCGTGACGAAGGCGACGTGGATCGGCCGGCTCAGTTCCGTGCCCGGTGCGACCAGGATGACGACGCCATTGGCCGCCAGCGCGGTGTTGAGTGCCAGCGCCGGATCGTCGTCCGGCACGATCGCGCCGAG
The DNA here is from genome assembly GCF_054063215.1 of Bradyrhizobium sp. USDA 4353. Lineage (NCBI taxonomy): Bacteria > Pseudomonadati > Pseudomonadota > Alphaproteobacteria > Hyphomicrobiales > Nitrobacteraceae > Bradyrhizobium > Bradyrhizobium sp. USDA 4353. The sequence goes on along the minus strand of NZ_JBSSGB010000001.1, from coordinate 3,595,629 downwards.
GCGCTGCGACAGCAGCGGCTTGTCGGCGGCGAGCGCATCGGCCATCGGCTGGATGGTCAGGCCCGGCTCGAGATCGGCGAGATCCGACAGCTCCGGTACGAAGGCGCCGTCGACGATGACGAGCTTGCGGAAGCCGGCGCCGGCAAACAGATCCTTTGCCTCGCGCACTTTGGCCTTGGCGGCATCGTCCGGCAGCGAGGCGAGCCGCTTGGCCTCCTTCATCTGCGTGCGCAGATCGGTGTAGCGCCACGCCTCGACACGTCGATGCGGCAGGCCGACCGCCGTGAAGCGATCGAAGGCGGCGGCGCGCACGGCCGTGATCTCCTCGCCGCCCGGCAGATAGCGGCGGGCGCCCTGATACAGATCGGCCAGTCCGAGCTCGGCCTTGGTCTTGCGAATCGCGACGCCCATGCTGCTGCTCCCCGCGCCTTAGGCTGCTTCGCTCTGATACTGCGCGTAGCCGGTCGCCTCGAGCTCGCGCGCGAGATCCGCAGCCCCGGTGCGGACGATGCGCCCCGCCGCGAACACATGGACGATATCGGGCACGATGTAGTCGAGCAGCCGCTGATAATGCGTGATCACGATCATGCCGCGCTCGGCCGAGCGCAGCGCATTGACGCCATTCGCCACCACCTTCAGCGCGTCGATGTCGAGGCCCGAATCGGTCTCGTCGAGCACGCAGAGCGACGGCTGCAGCAGCGCCATCTGCAGGGTCTCGTTGCGCTTCTTCTCGCCGCCGGAGAAGCCGACATTGAGCGGCCGCTTCAGCATCTCCGAGTCGATGTTCAAGGTGTTGGCGATCTCGCGGACGCGCTTGATCAGATCGGGCGAGGACAGCTCCTCCTCGCCGCGCGCCTTGCGCTGGGCATTGAAGGCCGCCCGCAGGAAGGTCAAGGTCGCGACGCCCGGGATCTCCAGCGGATACTGGAACGCCAGGAACACCCCCTTCGCGGCGCGCTCGTCAGCCGACATGGCCAGCAAATCCTCGCCGTTGAGATAGACCTCGCCGGCGGTGATCTCGTAGCCGGGCTTGCCCGCGAGCACGTAGGACAGCGTCGACTTGCCGGCGCCGTTCGGTCCCATGATGGCGTGGATCTCGCCCTTGTTCACGGTCAGGTCCAGGCCCTGGATGATCTTGCGACCACCGGAGATCTCGGCATGGAGCCCCTTGATTTCGAGCAAGGCCGTCATCGAACACTCCTCATCTGTTGTCGCCGCGCGCGACGTCCTTATCCGACTGAACCTTCGAGGCTGATCGAGATCAGCTTCTGCGCCTCGACCGCGAACTCCATCGGTAACTGCTGCAACACGTCCTTGACGAAGCCATTGACGACAAGGCCGACCGCCTCTTCCTGGGAAAGGCCGCGCTGGATGCAGTAGAACAGCACGTCCTCGGAGATCTTCGAAGTCGTGGCTTCGTGCTCGAACACCGCCGAGGAGTTCTTGGCCTCGATGTAGGGCACGGTGTGCGCGCCGCATTTGTCGCCAATCAAGAGCGAGTCGCAGGCGGTGAAGTTGCGTGCGCCGGAGGCCTTGCGGTGGGCGCTGACGAGGCCGCGATAGGTGTTCTGCGACTTGCCCGCTGCAATGCCCTTGGAGATGATGCGGCTCGACGTGTTCTTGCCGAGATGGATCATCTTCGTCCCAGAGTCGACCTGCTGGAAACCGTTGGAGATCGCGATCGAGTAGAATTCGCCGCTGGAATTGTCGCCGCGCAGGATGCAGCTCGGATATTTCCAGGTGATCGCCGATCCCGTTTCGACTTGCGTCCAGGAGATCTTGGAGTTCGCGCCGCGGCAGTCGCCGCGCTTGGTGACGAAATTGTAGATGCCGCCGACGCCTTCGGAATTGCCGGGGTACCAGTTCTGCACCGTCGAATATTTGATCTCGGCATCATCAAGCGCGACCAGCTCGACCACGGCGGCATGCAGCTGGTTCTCGTCGCGCTGCGGCGCCGTGCAGCCTTCGAGGTAGGAGACGTAGGCGCCCTTGTCGGCGATGATCAGGGTGCGCTCGAACTGGCCGGTGTTGCGCTCGTTGATGCGGAAATAGGTCGACAGCTCCATCGGGCAGCGCACGCCCGGCGGGATGTAGACGAACGAGCCGTCGGAGAACACCGCCGAGTTGAGCGTGGCAAAATAGTTGTCGGTCGTCGGCACGACCGTGCCGAGATATGTCTGCACCAGGTCGGGATGCTCGCGTAGCGCCTCGGAGATCGGCATGAAGATCACGCCGGCCTTCTTCAGCTCCTCCTTGAACGTCGTCGCCACCGACACCGAGTCGAACACGGCATCGACCGCGATCTTGGTGCGCGGCGCGGCTGCCTCGCCGTCCTCGGATTCCACGGCTGCGGTCGGACGCTCGACGCCTTCGAGAATCTCGACCTCGCGGAGCGGAATGCCGAGCTTCTCATAGGTCTTGAGGATCTCCGGGTCGATCTCGTCGAGCGAGGCGACCTTCTTCTTCGGCTTCGGCGCCGAATAGTAATAGAGATCCTGATAGTCGATCTTCGGATAGCCGACGCGGGCCCAAGTCGGCTCGGTCATGGTCAGCCAGCGGCGATACGCCTCCAGCCGCCATTCCAGCATCCAGGCCGGCTCGTTCTTCTTGGCCGAGATGAAGCGGATCGTGTCTTCCGACAGCCCTTTCGGCGCCTTCTCGGATTCGATGACGGTCTCGAACCCGTAGCGATATTGATCGACGTCGATATCCTTGACGCGATCAATGGTCTCCTGAACCGCTGCCATCTTTCACTCCGCTTGCAATGTTGCCGTCGCGCCCGCGTCAGGCGGGCACGCAGGTGTCCGGCACCGGACAGACGGCGGCGCATTGCGGCGCGTCGAAGTGGCCTTCGCACTCCGTGCACTTCTTCGGGTCGATGATGTACATGTCGTTCTTCAGGCGAATGGCCGCATTCGGACATTCGAACTCACAGGCTCCGCAGACCGTGCATTGTGAGGCGATGATCTTGTAGCTCATGTGCCGCTCCCCGCGCTTGTCGCGACATCGGGCGATGTCATTCGGTCATGATCTTTCAAGCGCCGTGCCAGAGCGCATTTGGTTGATTTCTAAGGAGGATTCTAAATGTCACTGACAGCGGCCAGCTGTCGCTCTCCCGACAGCATGTCGTAAGTGCGACAGGGGCGATGGAAAGACGTGTGCGCGTTTGAGTCGAGCTGTCCCCACAACGGCGGTGCGCTCCCCTCCCCCTTGCGGGGAGGGGTCGGGGGTGGGGGTCCCCGGGCGCAGATGTTCGTGAGTCGGATGGAGTGACGTGCGCACGTTCGACGACAACTGTGAAGTAGATGAGCGTCTGATCCACCAATGACGCCGGTGCTTCTGACGAAGAGGTTCGCGCGCATCACGCGCAGTGTGCTCGGGGACCCCCACCCCCGCCCCCTCCCCGCAAGGGGGAGGGGAGCCCACCGCAGTTGGAGCGAAAGTGGGGCTCTCATTTGCACGGCGTCCGCGACCCGAGCATGGCCTCAAGCAAAAAGGGCGCGCCACAGCGCGCCCCTTCATCACGACCGAGTGGATCCACTCAGAACCGCTTGACCTCGATGTTGTATTTCTTCAGCGCGTAGCCGATCTGGCGCGGTGTCAGGCCGAGCAGCCGCGCTGCCTTGGCCTGGACCCAGCCGGAGCGCTCCATCGCCTGGACGATGCGCTCGCGCTCGGGGACGGCGCCGCCGTCCATGCTCTCGATATAGTCGCCGTCGTCAGCATCGACGGGAGGCAGATCGACCGGCGTTTCGATCGGGGCCGAGGTGCGCGGCAGGATCGGCAGCGGCACCATCGGCTGGCCGCGCGGCGGCGGCGGCGTCACCGTGTTGCCCTTCCACAGGATCGCCGACATGCACTCGTTGCGGCTGCAGGCGAAGTCGTGCTGGCCGATCGCCGACCCCGCGGCCAAGGTCGCGGTCCGCTGCACGCAGTTCTCCAGCTCGCGCACATTGCCGGGGAAGCCGCAATGCATCAGCACCTCGATGGCGCTGACGTCGAAGGTCAGATCGCGCTCGTTCTCGCAATTGAAGCGACGCAGGAACTCGCGCGCCAGCTGCGGGATGTCGCTGCGCCGGTCGCGCAGCGGCGGCAGCTTGATGGGCACGACGCTGATGCGATAGTACAGATCGGCACGGAATTCGTTGCGCGCCACCGCCTCTTCGAGATTGCGGTTGGTCGCGGTGACGATGCGCACGTCGACCTTGATGGTCTGGTTGCCGCCGACGCGCTCGAATTCCTGCTCCTGCAGCACGCGCAAGAGCTTGGCCTGGAACGCCGGCGAGATCTCGCCGATCTCGTCGAGGAACAACGTGCCCTTGTCGGCCAGCTCGAAGCGGCCCTTGCGCGCATTGATCGCGCCGGTGAAGGCGCCTTTCTCGTGGCCGAACAGCTCGGACTCCAGCACCGTCTCCGGCAGCGCCGCGCAGTTGATCTTGATGAAGGGCCGCTTGGCGCGATTCGACAATTCGTGAATGGCCTTCGCCACCAGCTCCTTGCCGGTGCCGGATTCGCCACGCAACAGCACCGGCGCGTTCGACTTGGCGACAACGTTGATCTTGTCGAGCAGCGCGCGCAGCGCGGGACTGTCGCCGACGATGCCGTCGACCAGCACCTTCTTGCCCTTGGCCGGCGCCGGCTTCAGCTCGGAGAGTTCCTTCTGCAGCCGGTGGCTCTCCGCCATCAGCCGCTCGCGGTCGCGCGCGACGACGCGATGCAGCTTGATGGTCTGGCCGATCAGATTGGCCACCATGGTCAGGAAGCGGACATCGGAGTCCAGCCGGAACACCGCGCGGCCATCCCAGACGCGGTCGATCGTCAAGGTGCCGACGACGCGCTGATCGATACGGATGGGAACGCCGAGGAAGGAGACGCGGGTGCCGGCGTCGGCGCCGAGCGTCGCCGCATCGGCGGCACTGAAGGCGGGATGATCCGACACGTTCTCCGCGATCAGCGGCACGGCGGTGGCCACGATCTGGTCGACGGCCTTCTGCGGCAGACGCTCGCGATAGCGCTGGTCGCTGCCTTCGCTCCACCCGGCGCCGACGGCGAGATCCGGAATGCCGTCATCGGCGAGCAGCGACACCACGCCATGGCGCATCTGCATGAAGGACTGCAGCAGGTTGACGACATTGGCGAGGGTGATTTCCAGCCGCGTCGGCGCGGCGAGAATTTTCGAGATTTCGAAAATTCCGGTCAGCGCGATCTCGCTGAGCGGTATCGGGGCAGCATTGGACCTGACGTCCTGAGCTTCGACCTGACGTGTTTCCGTTTGGACCATGGTCGCTTCTCTGATGGTCACGGACGCTCTTGACGAGATCGCCCGCGATTGTAGGCGTTCTAACATCCTCCCTTAACTGCAGATGATTGTCGTGCCTAACTTTGCTGCATTGCCGCAGAAGTAGTGTGCAGCAAACAGAACAGAAAAGCTGCAGAACTTCATGATCTTAACAAATTAGTTTGCAGTCGGCGCGACGCGCGCATTGCACAGTCCGCGCGTGGATTGACGTCGCGATGAACTGACAAATCTGTTGTGTTTCCGACACCTAATAAACGCGCACCGACATGCTTGTTGCGAAGACATCGCAAGCGTCAGAACTGTTTACAAAGTTTCCAGTCCCCGCATGGCACTCACTTCGCTTGATTGCCAACAATCCGGTCGCCACCTGGGCCGGGCGTCAAAACGCCGCGTGCGCCGATCAACCTAGAGGTGCTGCCCCCCATTGATCTGAATCTCCTCCCCGGTCACATAGCTCGCCGCGTCCGAGCAGAGGAAGAACAACACCTTGGCCACCTCCTCCGGCGCGCCGATCCGGCGCATCGGAATCAGCGGCGAGAACCGCGCTTCGGTCTCCGGCGACACCATCTCGGTCTTGATCTCGCCAGGCGCGATGGCGTTGACGCGGATGCCGTGCGGCGCGAAGTCGTGCGCCATCTCGCGGGTCAGGCACGCCAGCGCCGCCTTGGAGGTCGCATACGCCGTGCCGGCGAACGGATGCACCCGCGTCCCTACGATCGACGTCACGTTGACGACAGCGCCCTGCCCGCGCTTCAGCTCCTCGAACAGCCCGCGCGCCAGCAGGATCGGTCCGAGGAAGTTGACGTGGAAGACCGTCATCCAGGTCTCGACCGAGGTCGAGAGCGAATCCAGCCGGCTGCCGTCCTCGGCCTTGGGCGAGACCGCGGCATTGTTGATCAACGCATGCAGCGGCGCGCCGTCGAGCCGCGCCTTGATGTCGGCAATTGCCTGCGGGATCGCCTTGCGGTCGCTGAGATCGATCTGGACATGATTGTCGGGACCCGCATCCCACGGGCAGCGCACGCCGTCGAATGGCTGGCGCGAGCAGGTGATGATGCGCCAGCCGGCGTCGGAAAACAGCTTTGCGGTCGCATGGCCGATGCCGCGCGAGCCGCCGGTCAGCACCAACGTCTTCTGCTCGGCGCGCCCCGGCCGCTCGGCAGCCGCCAAGTCCCTGTGAGCCATGTCCCGGTGAAACGGGCACGACGCGATGTCAGCCGCATCGCTCGCCGGCTGCCGGACGTCCTGGTCGAGATCGAGGCTCACCGCATCCGTCCTGATCCTGCACCGCGCATCGCCAACACTGTTCGCGGTATCGTCATGCGGGCCGGTTGTGCAGATTCCAGGCCAGCGAAAATCGCGCGCAAGCCCGGCAATCCTGTCGGGTTTGCGACAAATTGGCCGGTTCAGGACATTGCCAGCGTCGGCTTTCGGCCGCGCCGCTTCCAACCCCTTCAAAGGTCGTTGTTTTTGGAATCGCCGCGCGATGGTCCAACTCTTGCTCAACAGCCTTTGCTAACGAGCTGATCATCCGACATGGAAGCTGGCTTTCCAGTCTCACGACGGACAGCCAGGAGACGTCAACGCCGTATGGACCGGGACATGGGGACGAATGCAGTGCGCTTCGCCGTGATCCTCGGGACCAACGACGTTGCCTCGGCGATCGCGGTGCAGTTGCATCGCGCAGGCTATTGCGTGGTGCTGTCGCATGACCCCAATCCGCCGGTCATGCGGCGGAAGATGGCGTTCCACGACGCCCTGTTCGGCGACAGCGTGCGCGTCGAGAACGTAACCGGCGAGCGCATCGAGTGCACGATGGACGTGTTCAAGGCGCTGGGCGATCCCCAGCACGTCCTGGTCACGCCGCTCGGGCTGATCGATCTGCTGCCGGTGCGCGGCATCGACGTGCTGATCGACGCGCGGCTGCAGACGCGCGAGGTGACGCCCAATCTGCGCGGCATGACGCGGCTGTCGATCGGCATCGGCCCCGGCTTCTCGCCCTCGGCCAATTGCGACATTGCGATCGAGACCCGCCCGGACCGGCTCGGCCAGATCGTCCGCGAGGGCTGGACGCTGGCAAAGGATGAGGTCGGCGAGCTCGGCGGTGTTGGCGCCGAGCGGCTGGTGCTGTCGCCGCACGAAGGCCGTTGGCATACGCCGGTCGAGATCGGCACGCGGATCTACAAGGGCTTCGTCGTCGGTCATCTCTCGGGCGAGCCAATGACCGCCCCCATGGACGGCATCCTGCGCGGCATCGTTCGCGACGGCAGCGACGTGCCGGCCGGCGTCGCGCTTGCCGAGATCGATCCGCGCGGCCGCCACGCGCAATGGACCGGCATCGACGCGCAGGGCCAGGCGCTGGCACAGGCGACGATGGCCGCGATCCGGCTTCATGCCGCCGCGCGCATCAGCGCAACCGCGGCGGCCTCTCGCTGATCGCCCGCACTGCTGGTCCCCCTCGCTTTCGAACGATTCTGATTAGTCGGCGTGGCGCGCGCCCGCCTTGGTATCGGGCTTGGCATCGCCGTTGCTTATCGTTGGCAGGAGCGAGCAACAGCCATGATCATTTGTTCCTGCAACGTCATCAGCGACACGGCCATTCGCAACATTGTCACGACCGCCGACATCACCTTCGGTTCGCCGGCACAAGTGTATGATTGTCTGGGCTGCTCGGTTCAGTGCGGGCTCTGCTCGCGCTCGGTGAAGCGGATTATCGACGAACGCGCGGGCGATACATCGAGCGCGGCCGTCTGGCCGGTGCAGACCGAGCCCGCGCCTTGCGCGCTGATGTCCGCGGCGTGAGCCGTCCGCGCACCCGACATGTCGGATCGCGCGCTGTCGGATGTCGGACAAAGCCGACACGCTCCCGCAAGGGCGCGAAACATCTCAGTCGAGAGGCGGAGCACCGCACCGCCGCTTCGACATGGAGAGCCCGCGGTGACATACGACAAGCCTTCTCTGCGGAGAGAGACCCCTCACCCAACCGCCTTCGTGGATAGGCCGGTGCTGCCCTCTCCCACAAGGGGAGAGGGCACTGTATTGGGCAGTTCAATCATTTGACCGAGGTGATCAGCTCGGCATAATCTCTCAATACCGCGCTCGTCGTGATTGCGCCCTCTCCCCTTGTGGGAGAGGGCAAGTAGGACCGCGCGGCAAGTTCGGTCGGGTGAGGGGTCTCTTTCCCCAAAATCGCCTGAAGGGGGGCTCGAGTCCAAGCCGAAATGCCGCCCCTGCTCTTCTGCCAACACACCCAATCTCAAATGAACGGCTTGCCGCCCGTCACCGCCACCGTCGTGCCCGACGTGTAGCTCGACAGCGGGTCCGCCAGCATCACATAGGCCGTCGCCAGCTCCGCCGGCTGGCCGGCGCGCTTCATCGGCACCTGCTGGCCGAAGCTCTTCACCTTCTCCTCGGGCATGGTGGAGGGGATCAGCGGCGTCCAGATCGGACCGGGCGCGACAGCGTTGGCGCGGATGCCCTTTTCCGCCAGCATCTGGGCAAGGCCGCCGGTGAAATTCTGGATCGCGCCCTTGGTGGTGGCGTAGGCGAGCAGGCCCGGATTGGGCATGTCGGCATTGACCGAGGCCGTGTTGACGATCGCGCTGCCCGGCTTCATGTGCGGCACCGCCGCCTTGGTGAGATAGAACATCGCGTGGATGTTGGTGCGGAAGGTGATCTCCCACTCCTCATCCGAGATGTCGCCGATGTCGCTGAAGGTCGCCTGGTGCGCGGCGTTGTTGACGAGGATGTCGATGCCGCCGAGTTCGTCGACGGCGCGCTGGATGATCGCCTTGCAATGCGCAGGCTGCTGGATGTTGCCGGGCATCAGCACGGCTTTCCGCCCCTCTTTCTCGATCAGCTGCTGCACCTCACGGGCGTCGTCATGCTCGTCGAGATAAGCGATCAGGACGTCGGCGCCCTCGCGCGCATAGGCAATCGCGACCGCGCGCCCGATGCCGCTGTCGCCGCCGGTGATGACGGCCTTCTTGCCGGCGAGCTTGCCCGAGCCCTTGTAGCTGGTCTCGCCATGATCGGGCTTCGGCTGCATCTGATCCGTCGTGCCCGGCATGGCCTGCTGCTGCGGCGGAAAGGGCGGCGTGGGGTGATCGGACATCGGTGGTCTCCTGACTTGGGATGCAGCATCAATCGCAGCGCCGGAGCGGCGTTCCTGTGCGCGGCGAGGCTCGCGGCCGTCAGTTGGTCGCACGGAACGTCAGCCCTTGCCCTCGCATTGCTCTCGTGATGACGACGAGGAAGGAGCGACCCATGGCAAAGGATCTCCCAATCAACGGACGCGAACCCGACCGCTCCGAGGATGACATCCAGCGCGATCAGCTCGGTCCGCGCGGCGTGCCCGGCGGCGAGGATCCAGCAAAGATGACGCCGCAACGCGAGAAGAAGACGCCGGATGATGCTGATCCCGGGCATACGGCGTGATGAGTTTGATCGGCGTTAATGAGTGAGGAGATCGAGTGCCACAACATTCACCACCCGTGCCGCTGCCCCTCACCCCGACCCTCTCCCCGTGAAGAACGGGGAGAGGGAGCGCAGCGCCGCCCGGGCTAACAGATGGACTCATCATGGACCCGCGACGCACTACCACGGTCACTCGTAGCAATGCACAGGCATGATGACGCAGCGAAGTTCCGACGATTGATATTTAAATGATTGATAGTTGGATTGTGTTTCTGAGATGCAGACCGAGCTCTCGCCCCGCGCACGGTGCGCCCCCTCTCCCCGTTCTTCACGGGGAGAGGGTCGGGGTGAGGGGCAACCACACGGGAAGTGCCAATGATGGCCACCGCCCCCCTTCACGCCGCCGCACCCTTACACTCACCTCAATGCGTGTTGCTCTCGCCCCACTGCTCGAGATCCTTCGCCGCATCGGAGCGCTGGTCCTTTTCCGGCTTCTCGGCCCACGGCTTGTCGGTCTGCTTCATCGATCCCCAGTCGCTTTCCTGGCGCGGATCGTCCTTCGGTGTTTCCTTGCTCATCCCTGGTCCTTTCAGTTGATGCTATCGGTCAATCCGGCAGCATCGTCGGCGGCGGGGCCGTGGCCTGGTCGTGCAGCTCCTGCATCTCGGCAATGTCCTGCTCGGCCTGATACCAGAACTCGTGCTCGCGGCCGTCAGGCCGGCCGGCCTGCTCCCACAAATGGTGAGCGCGCTCGCGAATTCTGTCCTGCAAATCGGTGTCGCTGCTCTGATCCATGATGCTCCTCGTTGCAGTGTGCGCCCCCTCTCCGGGGCTGGAGGGAGAGGAGGCGCACTAGGCCATGACCGCCGCATGACCCGCGAGAGCAATCATCAGTGCAAAGCGAAGTTCCAACGCATCCGTTGCTGCGACAACACGCGCGCCTCACGGCGCGCTCTCTCTGCCGACGCGCGCCCTCAGCTCAGATTGCCCGGCATGAAGCAGCGGATCGAGGTGCCGAGCGAGCCCTTGATCGGCCACACCATCGTGCGTCCGGCGCGGTTCGGCTCGGTGATCACGGCATCGTCGGGCACGACGATCCACTCGCCGTCGAGCCGCACGCGATAATGCGTGCCCTGCAGATCCCAGTCGGGGTCCGACACGGCAAAGCCGTCGGCGTCCGAGCAGCACGGACCGCGGCCGCTCTTGAGGCTGTCGAACCAACCCTTGAGTGGCGAGTTGGCATAGCGGCCGTCGTCGCGCGCGACGGCATGGTTGAAGGACAGCGCAGCCACCAGGGCGGCGCCGCTCAGCGCAAGCAAGGTTCTGGTCATCTGATCACCGCAAGCTACCGGCGCGTGCTCCGGCCTGCGGCTCACGCGGATCCAAAGTTGCTCGTTGAAATGCGGTGTATGTTCGTTGGTTCCTACGGCCGATTGCCGGCTGGCGCCGCAACAACCGGTCGATCATTCAGCGCAGCGAGGGTGTCGCGAGCCGCGTTTGCGCAGGCCGAAAGAAAGCGCAGCTACGCCGCGTCGGCCGGCACCATTGCATCCGCCGGCACCACCGCCTCGATTGTGACGCCAGTGCCCGTCGACGCCACCGTCAAGGTGCCGCCGAGCGCCAGCAGCCGCTCGCGCATGCCGGTCAGGCCAAAGCCGAGCTTGTGCTCGGGCGTGAGCCCGCGGCCGTCGTCGCGCACGCGCACCCGCGTGTAGCTGCGGCGCTGGCCGGCGACGGTCTGCTGTAGCGGCTCGATGCTGACATCGACGGAGGTGGCCTCGGCATGGCGAAAGACGTTGGTCAGCGCCTCCTGCACCACGCGGTAGATCGTCAGCTCCGCGGTCTCGTTGCTGCGCTCAAGGGTGTCGGCAACCGAGGTCTCGATTGCCACCTCAGGCCGCGACTCCCGCCACAGCCGCACCAGCGCGCTGAGCGCTTCGCGCAAGCCCAGCTCGGCCAAGCCGACCGGACGCAGCCGCTCCAGGATGCGGCGGTTGAACTGCTGTACGGCGTTGACCTGATCGAGGATCGCCTGGCCGTGCCGGCGCATCGCCGCAACGTCGAGCGCCGCCGCATCCGGCAGTCGCATCAGCGCGCTGGCATGGGCGCGCAGAGCGAACAGATGCGGCCCGAACTCGTCATGCAGCTCGCGCGCGATCTCCTTCCGCTCGAGGTCCTGCAGCGACACGGTGCGCTCGGCGAGCCGCCGCTTCTCCTCGACCGCTTCTCCGAGCGCGCCGGCGAGATGGTTCAGCTTGGCGCAGAGCGCTGCGAGCTCCGGCGCGCCGCCCGGCGTGACGCGGGCATCATAGGCGCCCGCCTCGATCCGGCTCATCGCCTCGGAGAGATCCGACAGCGGCGCCAGCGCACGGCCGACCACCAGCCTGGTGATGCCGAACAGCGCAAGCCCGACCAGCGAGCCGACGACGAGCTGCGTGACGATGCCGTCCCAGATCTCGGCGATCTCGTCGTCGGGATGCGAGGTGATCACCAGCGTGTCGGCGCGGCCGGCCACGATCACGGGCATGCTGACCGAGGTCTTGTCGGGATGCACCAGCGCGATGAACCAGGCCGGCGCCGCACGGCCCGCGCCCGGCGAGGACGGCGCCTGCACCGGCATGCCCTGGCGGGTGACGCTGACATGGCGCAGCTGGCCGAGATCGCTGACGATGCGGTTCAGCCGGCTGTCCGGATCCGGCGCGTCATTGACCTCGTCCATGATGGTCTCGATGAAAGCGCGGGTCAGGCGGATGACGCTCTGGTCCTCGGCGAGCACGCGCGGCGCCGCCTCCAGCGCCAGGCGGCCGATATTGATGCCGAGCCCCAGCGTCAGCACCAGAGCGAGCAGCACGTTGATGCGCCTGCGCAACGACCAATTCTGCCACATTGTCTCCGCCCCAAAGTCCAAATTTGTCACTCAGTGTTTTCACACGCACTCACATTGACAGACAAATCCGCCGGCGATCTAATTGCAACATCATGCAATGCCGCGCAGCATGCATCCATGATGCATCGCAACAATGACGCGAGTTGAGAGTCCGGGACCCCAAGGCCATGCGCGTACTGATCGTCGATGATCATCCCATCGTGGCGTCCGGCTGCCGCGCCCTGCTCTCGTCCGATCCGGATGTCGTCCTGCTCGAGGCGGCCGACGCGGAAAGCGGCGAGACCAGCTTCATCACCGAGCGCCCCGACGTCTGCGTCATCGACATCAACCTGCCGACCGTCTCCGGCTTCGAGCTGGCCCGCCGCATCCTTGCCCGCGACGCGCAGGCACGGCTGATCATGTTCAGCATGAATGACGATCCGGTGTTCGCGGCGCGTGCCATCGACATCGGCGCCAAGGGCTATGTGTCGAAGAGCGGCGACCCGAACGATCTGGCTGAAGCGATCCGCGAGGTCGCCCGCGGCGGCAGCTATCTGCCGCCGGCGATCGCCCGCAGCATCGCGTTTGCGGGCGCCGCCGTGGCGCAGAGCCCGCTGGCGAAGCTGACGTCGCGCGAGCTCGAGATCCTGCGCCTGCTCAGCGCCGGCAAGAGCCTGTCGGAAATCGCCTGGCTGATCCACTCGTCCTACAAGACGGTGGCCAACACCTCCTCGATCATCCGCCAGAAGCTCGGCGTGCGCACGTCCGGCGAGCTGGTGCGCCTGGCGATCGAGAACGGCGTCGCATAGACTGGTCCTGACACGTGTCTTGATTGAACGACGCAGCCCACACCGCGTTGGCGAAGCGCTCGCCGGAACTCTTCTATCATTTGCCGCACAGGTGATCCCATGACGCTCACGACTGTCTCGCAGAACAAGTCCCATGGCGGCGTCCAGGGCGTCTACCGCCATGCCAGCCAGGAGACCAAGACCGAGATGACATTCTCGGTGTTCGTGCCGGCGCACGCCGAAGGCGCGAAGCTGCCGGTCGTCTGGTATCTCTCCGGCCTGACCTGCACCCACGCCAATGTCACCGAGAAGGGCGAGTTCCGCGCCGCCTGCGCCGAGCTCGGCCTGATCTTCGTCGCGCCCGACACCTCGCCGCGCGGCGACGGCGTTCCCGGCGATCCCAACAATGCCTATGATTTCGGCCTCGGCGCCGGCTTCTATGTCGACGCGACACAGGAGCCGTTTGCGAAAAACTATCGGATGTGGAGCTACGTCACCGAGGAGCTGCCGCACGTGGTGGCCGCGAACTTCCCGGTCGATCCGCGCCGGCAATCGGTGATGGGCCATTCGATGGGCGGCCACGGCGCGCTGACGGTGGCGCTGCGCAATCCCGACCGCTACCGCGCGGCCAGCGCGTTCTCGCCGATCGTCGCACCGTCGCACGTACCGTGGGGGGAGAAGGCGCTCACCGGCTATCTCGGCAGCGACAAGGCGGCGTGGCGCAAGCACGACGCGGTGGCGCTGATCGAGGACGGCGCACGCGTCTCCGACCTGCTGGTCGATGTCGGCACCGCCGACCAGTTCCTGGAGCAGCAGCTCCGCCCCGAATTGCTCAAGGCGGCCTGTGAGAAGGCCAACATCCCGCTGCTCTTGCGCAAGCAGGACGGCTATGACCACAGCTACTACTTCATCTCGACCTACATGGCCGATCATCTGCGCTGGCACGCGGCCCGGCTCGGGCACTGACATCGGCCTCGGCCTGATTCGCCCGTCGGGCGCGATGCCGCACGACGGGCGGTGCGTTGATCGCGTCCCGCGCCGGAACATCCCGTGCGCCCCGAGGGCAATTTCGCACGCGTGCTCAACACGATCACTGCTGTCCAGTGCGCAGGCGAAAAATAATCTTCTTTCGCTTTTCCGGAATTCATGATTGTCTAGCGGCATCCCGCCTTATCGAGAGGGCGTATCGCGGTCGTCACGAACGTGGAGGTGGGATGCGGTGGACGCCGGCGGCGCGCAGCATGTTCGAGAGAATGTGCCGACGAACGCACCACGGCGTACGGCCAAGTCGCGTGGTCCTGGCATCCCGAAGCCGATGCCCCCGCGGCGGCGCGTGAGAACGTGTCGTCGCGCACGGTGACCAGAAAGCCCGGCGCACCGGGGAGAACGCGAAGCAACCGTTAAGACCATCCGCGCAGGGAGGGCCGGGATGTCCCAGCCAAACCTGTGGTACCTGCCGCCTGCATTCTTCTTCTGCAGGCGGGCCATGGGGGCGGCAGGCTCCCGGCCTTCCCTGCGCCTCTCTGTTTGAGAGGCGGTCGAGATGCAAAGCTCGGGCTCCATCAGCCGCGAGAACGCGCGGCTTTGTCCTGATATCTACTGCGCCTGCGGCGCGCCATAGTTCGGCGCCAGCACGCGGTTGCGGATCAGCCAGGCCATGGTCCGCGTCCAGGATTCGTCGGTATTGCCGCGCATGTCGGCGGTCATGGCCGCGACCGGCTTCCCGGTGTGAGCGTCGCGCAGATAGATGTTCATGTTGAGGATGAGATTGGACACCTTCTGCACCGTGCCGGTGATGGCGAGATCGGCGCCGATGTCGGAGGCGAGCTTGACGTCGCAGCCGCCGCAGGCCTGCAGATTGCTGTGGTGCGCCGCATCGTTAACAGGAGCGATGTCGAGCACTTGGAATTTGCCGGAGTCCTGCAGCGCCGTCCGCAACTGCTCGGCCGCATGCGCCAGCCGCTGCTGCTCGTCCTGCCGTGGCCCCTGCACCTCGCCCTGCAGGCTGGTGTCGATCAGCTCGAAATCGAACACCGCCACCTTGGGCGGCTCGGCATGGGCTGATGTCAGGGACATCAGGATCAGGGACGCGAGGAGAACAGCCAGTTTCAAGGTCGTGATCCGAATGATGCCGCAGCGGCGAAAAGTGGGGTTGAAAGCTAGGCCAAATCGTTCATCTTGCAAGACGAAACCTCGCCGGCACAGGACGGGGAACAATGGGAGGACACGTGGTCCTTGGAGTTCTGGCCCGATCCCTGATCGGCGCGATCGGCCTCATGGTCGCCGCGACTGCCGCTGTCGCTGCTGATACGGTCGATATTGCGATCGGCTATCTCGGCCGCGCCGGCGTCCCGCAGACGTTGTCGCCGCTCGACCAGCCGGCGGCCGATGACGGCGTGGCCGGCGCCAAGCTCGCGATTGAGGACAACAACACCACCGGCAAGTTCCTCAACCAGCGCTTCACGCTGATCGACCGCCGCGTGAAGGATGATGAGGATGCCGCGCAGGCCGCCAACGAGCTTGCCGACAAGACGGGCTTCATCCTCGCGGACCTGCCGGCGGACGCGCTGCTGAAGGTCGCCGATGGCCTGCGCGGCCGCGGCATCACGCTGCTCAATGTCGCCGCCACCGACGACCGCCTGCGCGAGCAGGACTGCCGCGCCAACATCATACACGTTGCGCCGACGCGCTCGATGCTGGCCGATGGCCTCGCGCAATATCTGGTGTGGAAGCAGTGGAAGCGCTGGCTGCTCGTCACCGGCTCGCACGACAAGGACAAGCTGTTCGCCGACGCACTGCGCCGCGCCGCCACCCGGTTCGGCGCCAAGATCGTCGAGGAGCGCGTCTTCGAAGACACCGGCGGCGCGCGGCGCACCGATAGCGGGGTGACGTTGATCCAGCGCCAGATGCCGGTGTTCACGCAGAAGGCGCCGGCCTATGACGTGCTGGTCGCCGCCGACGAGAGCGAGGTGTTCGCCAACTATTTGCCCTATCGCACCTGGGACCCGCGCCCCGTCGCGGGCTCCGCGGGCCTGCGTCCGACCAGTTGGGATCCGGCGCAGGACCAATGGGGCGCGACGCAATTGCAGAACCGCTTCATGAAGCTCGCCTCGCGCCGCATGGACGCGCTGGACATGCAGGCCTGGATGGCCGTGCGCATGGTCGGCGAAGCCGCCTCACGCACCAACTCCGGCGATGCGAAGACGATGACTGACTATCTGAAGAGCCCGAACTTCACCATCGCCGCCTTCAAGGGCACGCGGCTGTCGTTGCGCGACTGGAACCTGCAGCTGCGGCAGCCGATCCTGCTGGCGGATGGCCGCATGATCGTCTCGGTCTCGCCGCAGGAAGGATTCCTGCACCAGGTCTCCGAGTTGGACACCCTCGGCGTCGACCGCCCCGAAACCAAATGCAAGCTGCAATGATGTCGGATGTGATGATGGTGATGAAGATGTTGCGTCCGACAGATCAGATGCACGGCGAGGAGCGGGACCGGTTGGATTCGCCGATCGACGATTGGCCGACGAACGATAAGGCAAGGGCGGTGTCAGCCTCTCCCCGCGTGCGGGGAGAGGCCGGATTGCATCGCAGATGCAATCCGGGTGAGGGGGACTCTCCCAGCACTGTGCTGGCGGAAAGAGCCCCTCACCCCAACCCTCTCAGCGCGAGCGAAGCTCGTCGCGCCCCCGTGAAGGACGGGGAGAGGGAGCGCACCGCCGCCGTGGCGACAGCTCGACTCCTTCGCGCTACGACTCGAATGAATACTTTCCGCGATCGGCTTTCGCTAGGGGCGCCCCTAACCGCCTCGCTGCTCACCGCCGCGCTGTCGCTCGCCACTATCTCCCCCGCCTCCGCCTACGTCGCCTTCGTCTCCAACGAAAAGGGGAACACCGTCTCCGTGATCGACACCGACACCTGGACGGTGACAAAAACCATCAAGGTGGGGCAACGTCCGCGCGGCATTGCCTTCACCCGCGACGGCAAGTTCGTGATGGTGGCAGTCGGCGATGACGACACCATTCAGCTGATCGACGCCAAGAAGATGGAGGTCGTCGATACCCTGCCCTCCGGGCCCGATCCCGAGCTGTTTGCGCAGGACGCCCAGGGCAAGACGCTCTATGTCGCCAACGAGAACGACAACACGGTCACGGTGCTCGATCTCGAGAAGCGCGTGCGCATCGGCGACGTCCAGGTCGGCGTCGAGCCCGAGGGCATGATGCTGAGCCCGGACGGCAAGATCCTGATCTGCACGTCCGAGACCACCAACATGGCGCACTTCATCGACACGTCGACGCGCAAGATCGTGGCCAACGTGCTGGTCGATGCGCGGCCGCGCTATGCGGAATTCAAGACCGACGGCTCCGAGCTGTGGGTGTCCGCCGAAATCGGCGGCACCGTCTCGATCATCGATCCGGCCAAGCGCGAGGTGACAGGCAAGATCAAGTTCGCCGTGCCCGGCCTGCGCAGCGAGGCGATCCAGCCGGTCGGCATCAGCCTGACCAAGGACGGCAAGACCGGCTTCGTCGCGCTCGGCCCGGCCAACCGCGTCGCGGTGGTCGACGGCACGACGCATGAGGTGAAGAAATATCTGCTGGTCGGCCAGCGCGTCTGGCACATGGAGTTCACGCCGGACGAAAAATATCTGCTGGTCACCAACGGCGTCTCCAACGACGTCTCGGTGATCGACGTCGCCGCGCAGAAGGTGATCAAGACCATCCAGGTCGGCGAGCTGCCCTGGGGCATCACGATTGCACAGCCATGAGCACGCAGAACGCACCCGCTCTCGACACCACAAGCACGGCACCACGGCCGGCGCCCGATCAGGTCCCGGCGTTGTCGGTCGAAGGCGTCAGCCATTCCTACGGCGCGCGCAAGGCGCTCAGCGACGTCTCGTTCGCGGTGAAGCCTGCGAGCTTCACCGCCCTGCTCGGCCTGAACGGCGCCGGCAAGAGCACGCTGTTCTCGCTGATCACCCGGCTGTTCGCGGTGCAGTCCGGGAAGATCGACATCTTCGGCCATGACATCGGCCGCACCCCGGGCGAGGCGCTGCGGCTGCTCGGCGTGGTGTTCCAGCCGCGCACGGTGGATCTCGATCTGTCGCTGCGGCAGAACCTGCTCTATCATGCCGCGCTGCACGGCATCTCCCGCCGCGAGGCCCGCGCGCGCAGCGAGGAGCTGCTGGCGCGGATCGGATTGGCCGACCGCGCCGGCAACAAGGTGCGCGACCTCTCCGGCGGCCAGATGCGGCGTCTGGAAATCGCCCGCGCCTTGCTGCACCGGCCTCGCCTGCTGCTGCTCGACGAAGCCACGGTGGGGCTCGACGTCAAGGCTCGCGCCGACATCGTCGGCCATGTCCGCCAGCTCGTCACCGAGCAGGGCATCGGCGTGCTCTGGGCGACGCATCTGTTCGACGAGATCGCGCCGACCGATGATCTCGTCGTACTGCATCAGGGCCGCGTGCTGGCGCGCGGGCCGGTGCCGCAGGTGATCGCCGAGACCGGCGCATCCGACGTCAACGCGGCATTTGCCCGACTGACGACCCAGCCCAGCCCGGCACGGAGTACGGAGACATGACCGTCACCACCGTTCATGCGCCGGCGCGGACACGCAGCGGCTTCTCCGCAGGCGAATATATCACCTGCCTGATCGGCATCGTCTGGCGTGAGGGCCTGCGCTTCCTGCATCAGCGCGAACGCTTCGTCTCGGCGCTGGTGCGGCCGCTGGTCTGGCTGTTCATCTTCGCCGCGGGCTTCCGCCAGGTGCTGGGCATCTCGATCATCCCGCCCTACGAGACCTACATCCTCTACGAGGTCTATATCGCGCCCGGCCTGATGGCGATGATCCAGCTGTTCAACGGCATGCAGTCGTCGCTGTCGATGGTCTACGACCGCGAGATGGGCAATATGCGCACCCTCTTGGTGAGCCCGCTGCCGCGCGGCTATCTGCTGTTCTGCAAGCTGCTCGCCGGCACCGCGGTGTCCGTGCTCCAGGTCTACGCGTTCCTGATCATCGCCTGGTTCTGGGACATCACCCCGCCGCCGATGGGCTATCTCACCGTGCTGCCGGCCCTGATCCTGTCCGGCCTGATGCTCGGCGCCCTGGGCATGCTGATCTCCTCCGGCATCAAGCAGCTGGAGAATTTCGCGGGCGTCATGAACTTCGTGATCTTCCCGATGTTCTTCGCCTCCTCGGCGCTCTATCCGCTCTGGCGCGTCGAGGAAGGCAGCCCGTGGCTCGCCTATCTCTGCGAGGCCAATCCCTTTACTCACGCGGTCGAGCTCATTCGCTTTGCACTCTATGGCAAGCTGAACTGGGTGTCGCTCGCGGTGGTCGGCGGCTGCACCGCCGTGTTCATGATTGGCGCGATCCTGGCCTACGATCCGTCGCGTGGTTTTATCAGGCGTGGTCCGGGAGGCGAGGCATGAGGGTGAGATCGATACTGCTGGCCGGCGCTCTGTTCGCAGCGGCCGGCGCCGCGCAGGCGGCCGATCCGCGTTATCCCGACTGGCCCTGCCCGCAGGCGAAGGTGCCGGAAATCTCCATCGCAGCGGTGTGGGCCGGTCCGCCGGTCGACGATGTCGGGACGAGTTGGAAAGACGATCCCAAGGTGTCGGAGCTCGTCGCCAAGCTCGCGGCCCGCCGCTTCCCCTTGGAACAAGCCCAGAAGGACGTCGCCGATTTCCTCACCGGCACGGCCGAGGAGAAGACGCGCAAGGGCAAGCTGCTGTTCGCCGGCCTGTTCGACACGCTGAACGCGCAGCGCACCTCCGTCATGAACGGGCTGGAGCGCGTCATGCGCAAGCAGCGCGAGGCGGTCGATAAGGTCCGCGGCGACACGATCAAGCTACAGGAGATGCAGAGCAGCGCCACGCGCGACGAGGCCAAGATCGAGGAGCTGAGCAATCAGCTCAACTGGGAGACCCGCATCTTCGAGGATCGTCGCCGCGTCATGAAGTTCGTCTGCGAGGTCCCCACCGCCATCGACCAGCGCCTGTTTGCGCTGGCCCGCGAGATCCAGCAGGACATGGAGTAGGTCAGCGGATGTCGCTCGCCAGACTAGACGATCCTGTCACGCGAGGGCACCTCCGCCTCGACAACGTCATGCCCGGGCTTGTCCCGGGCATCCACGTCCGTCGGCTTGGCGCGACGTGGATGGCCGGGCCTTCGCCGCGCCGAAGCGGCTTCGGCCGCGCAGGCGGGACGGGCCCGGCCATGACGAGCAAAACAACAAGCCACGGAGTCTGTGACTGCCGAGCTGTGAGCTCACTCCTCCGGCCGCGGCTCGGGCTCGGTCTGCTGCAGTGGCAGGTCGGCGCGGGCCCAGCCGTCGGTGCCGTCGGGGTACCAGGCCACGTTGCGGTAGCCATAGGTCAGCGCACGCCGCGCGGCATTCCACGACATCCAGCAGTCCTCGAGACAATAGAACACGAGCGAACGCCCCAGATCACCGCCCGACGCCCGCGCGAGGCCGCGCTTGAGATAGTCCTCCGTCTGAGGGGCAATCACACCGTAGCCGGTGTCGGGCAGCCAGATGCTGCCGGGAATGTCGAGCCGCGGCTGCTCGCGCCACACCGTGCCGGCCGGCAAATTCTTCGGCTTGGGCGGCCGCGGCAGAACATCGATGAAGGCGGCAGCCTTGTCGCGCCAGATCGCCTCGGTCTCTTGCGTCGACAACACACGCGCGCCTTTCAGCGTCGTCGGCACCGGCGCACGGTAGGTCTCGGTGCGGTAGCTGTCCGGCTCAGCCACGAGATCGTCGGCCCACGCGGCTGCAGCGATGAGCAGCAGTGCGGCGGCAAGGACAGCCGCTGTGAGCCGAACGATCACGGCTTCGTTGCAGCCTCGGCGGTGATCAGATGATTGCTCTCATCCAAGAGCGGCACGCCGAAATCGAGCAGGATCTTGTTGATCTCGCCCTGGTTCTCCTGGATCAGCTTGTTGAGCTGCCGCCGCCAGTTCTGATCCGCACCGCGCACGCCCATGGCGATGCGATAGATCAGCTTCGGCCCGGACGTCTCCTTCACCAGCGGCGTCACGTGCAATTGCGGGCTCGCCTGCTTGGCATAGTAGCCGGCCATCGGCCCCCACAGCACGCCGGCATCGATCTCGCCGGATTTGAGATCGTTGATCATCGCTTCCGCCGACGAGTCCACCCGCGTGTCGATCATCAGCGGATAGGGTTTTGCCGTCGTCATCAGCCCGGCCAGCGCCATGTTGGTGGCCGGCGGCGTGCCGGCCACGATGCCGATATGCTTGCCCTTGAGCTTGGCGTCCTCCAGCGTCGTGACGTCGGCGAGGTCGGAGTCCGGCTTGGTCACGATGGCGTAGGCCGTGCGATAATAGGGGCTGGTGCTCTGCACCAGGTCATCGCCTTGCGGAAAGCCCATGATGACGTCGCAGCGGTGCGAGCCGAGCGTCATGCGCACGAACCCGGTGGCCTGCGGGAAGAAGGTGTAGTCGACCTTCTTCTGCAGCTTGGCGGCGAGGAAATCCGCGAGCTTGTTCTCGAACCCCTCGCCTTTCTCGTTCGAGAACGGCAGATTGCGCGGATCGGCGCAGACCCGCAGCACCTTCGGATCGAGCAGCTCGATCGACAGGTCCAGGCCGTCATTGCTTTGCGCGTAGGAGGCAGCAGGTCCGAGCAGAGTGAGGCCCGCGGCAACGGCCAGCGAGCCGACAACAGTCCAACGCTTCGTCATTCTGATTTCCATCCCTATCGAGCGCATCGAGGTCTTTTTCAGAATGCTAGGCCGCGGGCCTCGCATGCGCAACAGCTGCGGTCATCCCGAAGAGGTGACTGGATGCTGCGCCGCAACGCTGGCGGCAGGACGCACAAGTCGCACGCGAGCGAGGCGAACCGATGATCAGCCGCTTGATCATCGCGATCGTGGCCTCGTGCGTCCTCGCGCTCGGCAGTGCTGGACATGCCGAGCAGCGGGAACTCGCGGTCAGCGAAATCGCGCCAGGTGTGTTCGTCCATATCGGGCAGACCGCCATGATGACCGCCGACAACGAAGGCGCGATTGCCAATGTCGGCTTCATCGTCGGCAATGAGGCCGTCGCCGTGATCGACACCGGCGGCAGCGTAAAAGAGGGCCGCGCGTTGCTTGCGGCGATCCGCGCTCGCACCACGAAGCCGATCCGCTATGTCATCAACACCCATGCGCATCCCGATCATGTGTTCGGCAACGCCGCGTTCCAGGCCGACGGAACCAGCTTCGTCGGCGCCAAGAACCTGTCCCGTGCGCTGGCCTTGCGCGGACCGCATTACATCGAGGCGTTCCGCCGCCTAATGGGCGCGGAGCTGATCGACGAGGTCCGCCTGGTGCCGCCCTCCATCGTCGTCGAGGATCAGACGTCGCTCGATCTCGGCGGCCGCATGCTCACGCTGAAGGCCTGGAGCACGGCGCATAGCGACTGCGACCTGACCGTCTTCGATGAGCAGAGCCAGACCTTGTTTGCGGGCGATCTCGTCTTCCTGCGTCACATCCCCGTGATGGACGGCAGCCTGCGCGGCTGGATGGCCGACATCGCCGCTCTTGGCGCGATGCCGGCCGACCGCGTGGTGCCGGGCCATGGGCCGGTCAGCCCGTGGCCGCTGGCGCTCGCGGACGAGCGCCGCTATCTCGATACTCTGGCCATCGACGTTCGACGAATGATCAAGGCCGGCAAGCCGATCGCGGATGCGGCAGGCGCCGCCGCATCGGAACGCGGCAAATGGGAGCTGTTCGACGACTACAATGCGCGCAACGCCACCGCGGCGTTCTCGGAAATGGAATGGGAATGACCGTGGGGACGAGCTATGATCGCCAGCAAACCAAAATGCCTCCGGAGGACTGCGCCATGACCCGGCTCCGCCTGCCGTCCATATTGCTTCTCGGCGTCTGTCTCGCGTTGGCCTTCGCACCTGCGAAGGCCGCTGACGGGTACGATCCCTGGCCGGGACTGGTGCAAGACATTTTCAACAACAAGCCGATGCAGGACGGCGGCAATGTGCTGTCGATCGAGATGCCGACGCGTGCCGAGGATGCCTCGGTCGTTCCGGTCACCCTGCGCAGCAAGCTCTCGCCTGCCGATGACCGCCGCATCAAGACGATCACCTTGGTGATCGACCAGAACCCGGCGCCGATGGCCGCCAAGTTCACGCTCGGCTCCGATGCCAACGTCACGGCGATCTCGACGCGCGTGCGCGTCAACAACTACACGGACGTGCATGCCGTGGCCGAGCTGACCGACGGCCAGCTCTACGTGGTCAAGACGTTCGTGAAGGCGTCCGGCGGCTGCTCGGCGCCGGCGGCGAAGAATCCGGACGAGGCCAAGGCCCGCATCGGCCAGATGCGTTATCGGCAGTTCACGCAAGGAAGTGATGGCGCGACCAGCGGCCTCCGCGAGGCGCAAGTGATGGTCGGGCATCCCAACAATTCCGGGCTGCAGATGGACCAGCTGACGCAGCTCTACATCCCCGCCTTCTTCGTCGACCAGCTGACGCTGTCGCAGGACAGCAGCCTGGTGCTGTCGGTCGAAGGCGGCATCTCGATCTCGGAGGATCCCAACATCCGCTTCACTTACGTCTCCAACGGCGCCAAGCATTTCCGCGCCGAGGCACGGGACACGCAGGGCCATGTGTTCGAGCACGAATGGCCGGCGGAGGGCTCAGGCACCTGATGGAGAGGGCGAGACGCGAGGCGTCAGAAACATCTGACTTCGGCTTCGGCCTGGGCGCGGCGCAGATCGTTGAGCGCGTTGGCGGCCTGCTCGGAGGTGCGGAACTGGGTGCCGAGATTGCTCTTCACCTGGGACATGCTGAGCACGGTCTCCGCCGTGACATAGCGCTCGTAAGGGATGATCGAGGCGATCACGTCGATCGAGCAGGAGCATTGCGAGATCGCCTCGCGTGTTTCGCCATTGGCCTTCATGCAGCCGAACACATATTCGGCCCGCGCCGAGGTCGGATAGTCGTTGAGCTCCTCGGCCCGCGCCGGCGCAGCCAGCGCGGTCACGGCAAAGAAGGTGGCGACAATCGGTCCTACCGGAACAGCACAACGCATGACAGTCCTCCGCGGCATCGCCGCCCACGCTATGCTAAGGCAAAGAGGCTGAAAAGGACACTTCTCGAGGAAACGCAGACGCGCCCATGACGAAGCTCGGTCGCTTGTTGATTGCACTCATCGCCTGCGCGTTGCTGCCGCTCTCGGTCGTGCGCGCCGCGGAGACTGTCAAGGTTGGGGTGCAGAAGACCGGCACTTTCGCCTGGGAACTGGCGGTCATCCGCGCCCATCAGCTCGACAAGCAGGCGGACATCACGATCGACGCGGTCGAGCTCGCGAGCCCCGAGGCCGGCAAGATCGCGCTGCGCGCGGGCAATGCCGACATCATGGTGTCGGACTGGCTGTGGGTTTCGCGCGAGCGCGCGCTCGGCGCCAAGCTGACCTTCTCACCCTACTCCAGCGCACTGGGCGCGGTGATGGTGCAGGCCAACTCGCCGATCAAGACGCTGGCCGATCTCAAGGGGCGCAAGCTCGCGGTGGCCGGCGGGCCCCTCGACAAGAGCTGGCTGCTGCTGCAGGCCGCGCTGAAGCGCGACGGCATCGAGCTGAAGTCGCAGGCCACCATCACCTATGGCGCGCCGCCGCTGCTCGCCGCCAAGCTCGCCGACGGCGAGATGGATGCGGGCTTGAACTACTGGAATTTCTGCGCGGCGCTGGAAGCCAAGGGCTTTCGCCGCCTCGCCGGCATCGAGGACATCCTGCCCTCCTTCGGCGCCAAGGGCCGCACGGCGATGATTGGCTACGTGTTCGACGAGGAGTGGGCTGCCAAGAACCGCGATCTCGTCAATCGCTTCCTTTCGGTCACGGCCAAGGCCAAGGAGATCCTGGCGACGTCCGATCCCGACTGGCAGACGATCGCGCCGCTCACCGGCGCGCAGGACGAAGCGACCTTGCGCGCCTATCGCGATCGCTACCGTGAAGGCATTCCGCGCCGCCCTGTTGCCGAGGAAGAAGCCGACGCCCGTATTCTCTATGGCGTGCTCGCCTCGATCGGCGGCCGCGACCTGGTCGGCCCCGCCGCTGAGCTCAGCCCCGGCACCTACTACAGGGCGGATGCGAGGGATTAGTGCTGCGGCTTCTGTCCTTCGCGCTTCTGCTGGCCACCTGGTGGGTGGCCGCAACCGTCGCCGGCAGCGCCAAGCTGCCGCCGCCATCGGCCGTTCTGGCGGTCGCCATCGCGGAAGCCAAATCCGGCGCGCTCTTCCTGCATCTCGGCGCAACGCTGGCCCGCGTGGCGCTCGCCTTCACCCTGTCGATGGCCATTGGCTCGGCGCTCGGCTACTGGATGGGACGCAACCGCCTCGTGAACCGCCTCGGCGATCCCTGGCTGATCTTGCTCCTCAATCTGCCGGCACTGGTGGTGATCGTGCTCGCTTACATCTGGGCGGGTCTCACCGAAGTGGCCGCCATCGCCGCCATCGCGATCAACAAGCTGCCGACGGCGGTCGTGACGCTGCGCGAAGGCGCCCGCGCGCTCGATCCATCGCTCGACGAGATGGCCAAGGTGTTTGCCTTCCCGCGCGGCCGCATCCTGCGCCACGTGCTGCTGCCCCAACTCGCGCCCTATATCGCGGCGGCCGCGCGCTCCGGGCTGTCGCTGGTGTGGAAGATCGTGCTGGTCGCGGAGTTGCTCGGGCGTCCCAACGGCATCGGCTTCGAGATCGGCGTCGCCTTCCAGCTGTTCGACATCCCGCTGCTGCTCGCCTACTCGCTGAGCTTCGCAGCGGTGGTGCTGGTGATCGAGGCCGTTCTCGTGCAGCCGTTCGAGCAGCGCGCATCCAGGTGGCGGCTCCGTGCGGCTTGAGGTCGACATCCGCTCCAAGAGCTACACCAGCGCCAACGGCAAGCGCCAGGAGGTGATATCAGGCATTGCCTTCACGCTGGAGCGCGGCGAGCTCGGCGTCGTCGTCGGCCCCTCCGGCTGCGGCAAGAGCACGATGATGCGGATCCTCGCAGGGCTCGACAACGACTACGAGGGACGTGTCTCGCAGCCCGCGGGCGCACGGCTCGCGATGGTGTTCCAGGAGCCGCGGTTGCTGCCGTGGCGGTCGGTGGAGGACAATGTCCGGCTGGCGGCGCCCGAGGTGGCCGACGACCGGCTGGCCGCGATCTTCGGCGTGCTCGAGCTGGATGGCCATCGTAACCACTTTCCCGGCGAGCTGTCGCTCGGCCTCGCCCGCCGCGTCGCGCTGGCGCGAGCGTTCGCGGTCGAGCCGGACTTCCTGATCCTCGACGAGCCGCTGGCCTCGCTGGATGACGCACTCGCAGCACGGCTGCGCGAGGAAATCGCCACGCTGGTCGCCTCGCGGCCGATGATCACGCTGCTGGTCACGCACAGCATGGACGATGCAGCGCGGCTCGGCGACCGCATCTTCCTGCTGTCGGCGCGCCCGGCCCGCCTGCTGCGCACGACGCCGATCGCGATGCCGCGCGCCGAGCGGAGCGAGGAGACCGTGGCCGCCATCAGGGCCGATCTGGCGCGGCGGGATTTTTCCATGTCATAGTGAGGACAATAGACATCAGAACCTAGGGGAAACGCCATGAGATCCGCCCTCGCCGCGACCGCGATCGTTGTGTCAGCCCTGCCGATCGCGGTCTCCGCCCAGAGCAAGGGCATCCGGCTGTGGAATCTGACCACGGCAACGATGACCGGCTTCCAGCTGTCGCCGGCCGGGCAGAACAATTGGGGCCCGAACCAGACGTTGAACGATAAGGACAAGGAGCTCGATCACGACGAGCGGCTGAAGCTCAGCGGGGTCGAGCCGGGCCGCTATGATGCCAAGGTGAGCTATGCCGGCGATCGCCAGTGCATCGTTCGCGACCTCGACATCAAGGCCGACGCCGTGGTCTCGGTGGCCGACAAGGATCTGAAGGATTGCACGAAGTAGACCGCAAGCAGCTTGCCGACCGCTTCACGCCTTGTCGTTGCTGTGCGGATACTCGCAACGCCACCGCACCGCGGTCCATTTCGGGTGCTCGCCGATCCATTGGGCGATATAGGGCGGCGCCTTCATCGCGCATTGCTGCAGCGATGCGCCGCCGTCGGCGAACACGAGGTGCTGCTCCTCGCAGGTGGTGGGGGACAGCACAGCGCAGACGGTGATGACGAGATCGATGGGGCTCATGGCTCGATATCCCTCGGCAAAGCCGGACAGAGACTACCTCAAACTACGACGTCCGGCTGCATCGGTTTCTGTCTGCGCGCTATTTTCTGCAACGGAACCCAGGTCGCGGCGCCCGGCGCTTGATCCGAGCCGGCAGATCGGCTGCAATGGGTACCGGTCGATCGACCTCAAAAAGACCAATGCGGAGGAAGCAGATGCCCAAGGTTCTCGTACTCTACAAGACCCCCAAGAGCGCCGAGGCGTTCGACAAGCACTACATGAACGTCCACGTGCCGCTGGCGAAGAAGATTCCGGGCTTGAAGTCCTACGATATCAGCCGTGGACCGGTGAACGGACCGGCGGGTCCCACCAACATCCACCTCGTCGCCACGCTGGTGTTCGATTCGATGGAGGCCTTGCAGGCCGGCATGGGCTCAGCGGAAGGCAAGGCGGCGGCGGGAGATCTGCCGAACTTCGCCGACGGTGGCGTCGACCTGTATATATTCGATACGCAGGATGTCTGACCCCAGCCGCACGATCTAGGCGTTCGGCCGACGGAATGGATCTGCCAAGTCATCCGCGAACTGATCATTCGCAATGACTTGGCAGATCGCTACGGCTTACTTGCGCGCCGCACAAGCGTACATGTTGATTTCCATGCCCACCGGCACTTCGACGATCTTCGGTGTCTTCCAGGCCATTTCAAGCTCCCAAGTTCTGACTATCATTGACTGGCGCATCGCTGGCGCCGCTTCGAAGCTAGGGCCGCGTCGGTGTGAACGCAAGACTCGACGACGGGAGAGCGTCGCCACGCGGTAAGGATCAATTGAGCAGAACGAAATCGAACCATGTTGGCCGACAACGTTCCGCCTCAATCATCGCGAACTCGGCGACAACAGCTTCTTACGCGCCACCCGGCTGCACGTAGCAGAACACGTAGCGGTTACGGCTCAAGAAAACGATTCCGTGTCCGGTCGGATTTCCTTTGTCCCACTTCAGCTTGTGATCGGGAACTTCGATCTCCGTGCCGACATCGATATGCGGCCGCCCACGCGGCTCGTCCGGACGATCATCGGTGATGATGACGTAGGTCTTGCCATCCCTGACGTGGATCTCGTCGGCGAAGTAGGCATCAGCCTCCCCACAGCACGACGCGGTCGGCACATCCGGCTGCATCAGGGCCTCGTACCACTTGCGCAAGGCCGGATCGACCGCGCCCCATTGTCCGAGATCACGTGCACTCGCACTCACCCAAAGGCAACACAGCATGCCGAGCCAAAGGATGGTTCGCCTCATCCGTCTACTCCTCTGTTGATCCCGGCATGTTGCAGCGAAGCAATGTTCATGCCGCACAGCAGCACGAAAGCGGTGCGATCATGCCAGCCGCAAACAATCTGCGATCACAAAGGCTTGCCTGATCGCTTGCCGCCGCGCGGGAAAACATTCCCGGCGGTGCGATGAGAGTTGCCCAGCTTTTCGTATTGACGCTTCCCGGAATCGAGCGGAGTGTTGTTCCCGCAGCGTCAGGATAGGCGCGCATAAAAATCTTGGAGGAAATGAATGAAGCGGATCGCGCTGGCCGCGGGCCTCGCTATTCTTGCATCACATGGTGCGAGCGCGCAGAGCGCCGATCAGTTGGTCAAGGGTGCAACTGATACGGCAAACGTCCTCAATTACGGCATGGGCTACAATCTGCAGCGGTTCAGCACGCTGACGCAGATCAACAAGGACAATGCCAAGAACCTCGTCCCGGTCTGGAATTACAGCTTCGCTGACGACCGCAGCGAGGAGTCGCAGCCGCTGATCTATCAGGGCGTCCTCTACGTCACGACGCATAATGCGACCATGGCTGTCGACGCCAAGACCGGGAAGCAGATCTGGAAGAGCAAGATCGATTATCCCGCCGAGACGCCGCGCGTCGTCTGCTGCGGCATCATCAATCGCGGCGCCGCGCTCTACGACGGCAAGGTCTTCCGCACGACGCTCGACGCCAATGTGATCGCGCTCGATGCCAAGACCGGCAAGGAGCTGTGGCGCCAGAAGGCGGCCGACATCAAGGAAGGCTATTCGATGACGGTCGCGCCGCTGGTGGCCGACGGCGTCGTGCTGACCGGTATCTCCGGCGCGGAGTTCGGCACGCGCGGCTTCATCGATGGCTGGGATCCGGCGACAGGCAAGCATCTCTGGCGCACGCACACGGTGCCCACCCCGGATGAACCCGGCGGCGATACCTGGAAGGGCGACACCTGGAAGCTCGGCGGCGGCTCGACCTGGATCACCGGTTCGTATGACCCCGAGCAGAACACCGTGTTCTGGGGCGTCGGCAATCCCGGCCCGTTCAACGCGGCGGTGCGGCCCGGCGACAACCTCTACACCTGCTCGGTGCTCGCGCTCGACCCGAAGACCGGCAAGATGAAGTGGCACTTCCAGTTCTCGCCGAACAACCCGTTCGACTACGACGCGGTCGCCGAGATGGTGCTCGCCGACATGAACGTGGAGGGCAAGCCGACCAAGGTGTTGATGAACGCCAACCGCAACGGCTTCTTCTACGTGCTCGATCGCACCAACGGCAAGCTGCTGGCGGCCAACCCTTACGTGAAGGTCAACTGGGCCTCCAGCATCGACATGAAGACCGGCAAGCCGGTCGAGACCGACGTCACGCGTGACGCGCGCGAGGGCAAGAAGGTCACGGTCTATCCGTCGATCCTCGGCGGCAAGAACTGGCAGCCGATGTCGTTCAACCCGCAGACCGGCTTGGCTTACGCCAACACGCTGGTGTTCGGCGGCCACTACAAGACCGAGCCCGCGACCTACAAGGCCGGCGAGTGGTATCTCGGCATGGACCTGACGGACCTCTGGGATTGGCCGGAAGGTCCGCGCGGTCAGCTCAAGGCCATCGATCCGATGAGCGGCAAGACCAAGTGGGAGCAGCCGAGCGACATTCCGCGCTTCTCCGGCGTGCTGTCGACCGCCGGCGGCGTGGTGTTCTCGGGCAAGCTGACCGGCGAGTTCGAGGCGTTCGACGCCGACAGCGGCAAGAAGCTCTGGCAGTTCCAGACCGGCTCCGGCATCGAGGGCCAGCCCGTCACCTGGCAGCAGGACGGCGTGCAGTATGTTGCTGTGACCTCCGGCTATGGCGGCGTGTACTCGCTGTTCTCCGGTGACGAGCGCCTCGCCAACGTTCCGGCCGGCGGCTCGCTCTGGGTCTTCGCGGTCAAGAACTGAGTGTAGATTGCCCGTGAAAGACATGATGTTCATGAGAACGGCGGCGACTTTTGCCGCCGTAATTTCGGTCGCGACTGCGCTGTCCGCAGCCGCTTTCGCTCAACAGCAGAACGGCGAGAGCGCCCATAGCGCGATCGACCTGGGCAAGACGACGTTCGCGCAGAAGTGCTCGCACTGCCACGGCCCGAACATGGTGAACTCCGGCACCATCACCCCCGACCTCCGCCGGTTTCCCGACGATCAGCCGCGCTTTGTCACCACCGTGAAGCAAGGCAAGAACGGCCGGATGCCGCCCTGGGGCGACATTCTCAGCGATGATGAGATCACCGCGCTGTGGGCCTACGTCTCCAGCCGGAGAGCACAGTGATGCGGCGCATCGTTTTGTGGGCAGCCGCCTTGCTGATATCGGCGTCCTCAGCGGTCCGGGCCGCTGAGGACGTGCTGCACATCTGCATGGATGAAAATCTCCCGCCCCTGTCGGTCCATCATCGCGGCAAGCCCGGCAGCGGCTTCGATGTCCTGCTCGGCCAGGCGATTGCCGATCGCCTCGGCAAGACGCTCGAGATCCAATGGTTCGAGAGCAAGCTCGACGAGGATTCGAGCCCCGCGCTCGAGGCGAACGCCCTGCTCTCCGATGGGCGCTGCTCGCTCGTGGCGAGCTACGCGTTCACACAGGACGGGCTGGTCGCGCCCGGCGTCAAGACGGCAAAGCTGCCGGACTTCGATGGCGCGACGCGTGATGATCGCCGGCGGCGCATTCCGCTCGGCGTGCTGGCGCCAAGCGAGCCGTATATGTTCTCGACGCTGACGGTCGTTCTCGGACCTGCCGCGACGCAGCGCCGGATCAGCGATATCGGCGATCTCGCCGGACTCCGGCTCGGGATCGAGAGCGGCACCCTGGCCGACGCGATCCTGATGACCTTCGACAAGGGCCGCCTGATCGACGACATCACCCATCTCATTCCGACGCGGGATGACCTCCTGGGCGCGCTCGAACAGGGCAAGCTCGATGCGACGCTGCTCGATACCAGGCGCTTCGATGCGTATCGGGCAGCTCATCCGGAGAGCAAGCTCGTGGCCTCCGGCTACAATTATCCAATCGGCGCCAACAGAGGCTATGTCGCCTTGGCCAGCTCGGCCGAGCTGCTGGCGTCGGTCGACAAGGTCCTGGCGGAGATCGCCGCGTCGGGCGATCTGGCCAAGTTCGCCGTGACCGCGGGCCTGACCTATCTCCCGCCGCGCGAGCCGTTAATCCTCGGCGATGCCTTCCAGAAGATCATCCGGAGCGGCGCGCGCTAGCGCCGCTCTCGACTCAATCGGCTCGCACTCAATCGGCGCGCGCGGCCGTCTTGTGCACCGATGATGGCACCACGCCGAAATACTTGCGGAACACGCGGCTGAAGTGCGACGAGCTCGAGAAGCCCCACGAGAATGCAACGTCGGTAATGGTCTTGCCGCCCTGCGTTTCCAACTCCTGCCGGCAGTGCTGCAGCCGGGCGCGCCAGATGTAGTCGCTGACGGTCATGCCACGATCGCTGAACACCATGTGAAGATAGCGCTTCGTACAACCGAGAGCTGCCGAAATCTGGTCGATGCAGAGGTCGGGATCGCGAAGATGCTCGCGAATGAAGGCCTGGGCGCGAACGTAGACCGCTTCGGGTCCGGCACGGTCGAGCATGCGGTCTGCTTCGCGCAATGGCAGCAGCAACAGATCGATCAGCGACTCGGCAACACTGGCCGCCGAGTTCGGCGACAGCCGCGTGGCCTCGTCGAACGCCGAATGCGTGACGTCGTAAGCAATCCGGCCGGTTCCGCTTCGCGCCGACAGCTTGTAGGCCGGCATTTTCTCGGACCGGAAGCCACGCTCCTGCAGCAGCTCCTTCGGCACGATCACGACATCATGACGCGTCAACGCCGGGCTGATGATCGTGTGCGGCGTCGACACATCGTAAGCCAGGCAATCGCCCGGGCCGATCTCGATCTGACGGCCTTCCTGCTCGAAATAGGAGATTCCGTAAGTCTGGAACAGGATCTTGATGTAGGGATGCGCCACCTTCTGCGCACGCGCATAGGTATGGGCGATGCGGTGCTGACTTGCCTCGATCTGGCACAATTTCAGGCGAGAGACCGTGGTGAAATTGATGCGCCCTTCGAAGGAGGCCCCCTCCAGCGGGTCGACATCGAACCGTCCGCAGAGATCGGTCAGTGCATCTGACCAACGCTGGATCTGACTCTTGGGCGAGAACCCCGAGGTAGTAAGCGAGCGGATCGTATCGGACATCTTCATCCACCGATTCAAGATCGAGACGCAACGGGTCCGCCGCAGGACGGCGGATGAGAGTGCTGGCAGATTACTCCGATTTTAAGGCCGCGATATCCCTCGCGACACAGCTGTTCCATAAAGCGCCCTCGATGATCCTCCGCCTTCGCTCCTGTAAGGTCAAGAAAAACATCAACCTTCAGTGGAACCGGGACGCTGCGAATTGATGCTGCGCAGCAAGAATGCGTTTCATGTTGCGGACCAGCAAAGCAAATTCTCCTCCAAAAACTTCTCTCCGCTTCACTCTTGAGCAAGCGCTTTTCTCTTTTGGGCAAGTTTCCCGTTTCGGAAGTGGATAATCAATGATGCCGAAAACGAATACTGGGCCGCGTGATGCGGAACCTCAGTTGAACCCGGGAGGAAAGACGATGCGAAGAGTTCTGCTCGCAACATGTCTGACGTCAGTCGCGGCGCTTGCCGCGGGTGGCGCATTTGCCAGCGAAGAGCTGGTCAAGATGTCGGCCAACCCGAAGGACTGGGTGATGCCGGCCGGCGACTACGCCAACACGCGTTACTCCAAGCTCAATCAGATCAACGCCCAGAACGTCGGCAAGCTGCAGGTCGCGTGGACCTTCTCCACCGGCGTGCTGCGCGGCCACGAAGGCGGACCGCTCATCATCGGCAACATGATGTATGTGCACACGCCGTTCCCGAACAAGGTCTACGCGATCGATCTGTCGCAGGACAACAAGATCGTCTGGAAGTACGAGCCGAAGCAGGATCCGAACGTCATTCCGGTGATGTGCTGCGATACGGTCAATCGCGGCGTCGCCTATGGTGACGGCAAGATCTTCCTGCACCAGGCCGACGACAAGCTCGTCGCGATCGACGCCAAGTCCGGCCAGCAGGTCTGGACCGCCGTCAACGGCGATCCGAGCAAGGGCCAGACCGGCACCTCGGCGCCGCTCGTCGTCAAGGACAAGGTCCTGGTCGGCACCTCCGGCGGCGAGTTCGGCGTCCAGTGCAGCATGACCGCCTACGACATCAAGACCGGCAAGCAGGTCTGGAAGGCGTACTCCGAAGGTCCGGACGATCAGATCCTGTTCGACGCCAACACCACCTCGCTCGGCAAGCCAGTCGGCAAGGACTCCAGCCTGAAGACTTGGCAGGGCGATCAGTGGAAGACCGGCGGCGGCTGCACTTGGGGCTGGATCTCCTACGATCCGCAGCTCGACATGGTGTATTACGGCTCGGGCAACCCCTCGACCTGGAATCCGAAGCAGCGTCCCGGCGACAACAAATGGTCGATGACGATCTTCGCGCGTGCGGCCGACACCGGCGTCGCGAAGTGGGTCTATCAGATGACGCCTCACGACGAGTGGGACTATGACGGCGTCAACGAGATGATCCTGTCGGACCAGTCCATCAACGGCCAGCCGCGCAAGCTGCTGACGCATTTCGACCGTAACGGCCTCGCCTATACGCTCGACCGCGCCAATGGCGAGTTGCTGGTCGCCGAGAAGTACGATCCGAAGGTGAACTGGACCTCCGGCGTCGACATGGACAAGAACTCGGCGACCTATGGCCGGCCGAAGGTTGTCGATCAGTACTCGACCGACAAGCAGGGCGAGGACGTCAACACCAAGGGCATCTGCCCGGCCGCGCTCGGCACCAAGGACGAACAGCCGGCGGCCTACTCGCCGGACACGCAGCTGTTCTACGTGCCGACCAACCATGTCTGCATGGACTACGAGCCCTTCAAGGTGAGCTACACCGCAGGTCAGCCCTATGTCGGCGCGACCCTGTCGATGTATCCGCCCCAGGGTGAAAGCCATATGGGCAACTTCATCGCCTGGGACGGCAAGACCGGCAAGATCGCCTGGTCGAACAAGGAGCCGTTCTCGGTGTGGTCGGGTGCGCTCGCGACGGCCGGCGGCGTGGTGTTCTACGGCACGCTCGAAGGCTACCTGAAGGCAGTCGACGCCAAGACGGGCAAGGAGCTCTACAAGTTCAAGACCCCGTCCGGCATCATCGGCAACGTCACGACCTATGAGGCTGGCGGCAAGCAGTACGTCGCCGTGCTCTCGGGTGTCGGCGGCTGGGCCGGCATCGGTCTCGCGGCGGGTCTGACCGATCCGACCGCCGGCCTCGGTGCCGTCGGCGGTTACGCAGCGCTGAGCAACTACACCGCCCTCGGTGGCGCGCTCACGGTGTTCTCGCTGCCGCAGCAGTAAGCAGACTAGCCTGCTTCCGGCGCATGGATCTGCTCCATGCGCCGGTTCGCCTACCCAAAAAATTAAGGGAAAACGCCCTTGCGTAGAATCTGGTTTGCGGTCGCCACGGCTCTGATCCTGGCAACCGGCGGGATGACTGTCGCCGAAAATGCCTGGGCCGAGGGCCCCGGAGATCCTGCGGCAGTCAAGTCGGAGGATGGGAAGTACTTCGATAAGGACGGCATTCCGACCTACAAGGTGGGCGCCGACGGAACGGTCGACTGGTACACCTACTCCGGATACCGCCGCTATCACTCGGAATGTCACGTCTGCCACGGTCCGGACGGCATGGGGTCGACTTATGCGCCTGCGCTGAAGGACTCGGTCAAGAACATGAGCTACGGCGATTTCATCGGGACGATCGCCAGCGGCCGCAAGAATGTCAGCACGTCCCAGGAGAACGTCATGCCGGCTTTTGGCGACAATCCGAACGTCGCCTGCTACATGGATGACCTCTACATCTACCTGCGCGCCCGCGGCAATGACGCGGTGGGACGCGTTCGCCCGGCCAAGCATGAGGACAAACCGCCAGCCTATACGGAAGCGGAAAACTCCTGCATGGGCAAGAAATGACTGACGAAGGCCGCGCTCTGGGCAGGGTCGCGGCCTTGCGAGAATGAAACAGGAGTTTGAGACATGAAGACGCGCGCCGCGGTCGCTTTCGAAGCCAAGAAACCGCTGGAGATCGTCGAGGTCGACCTCGAGGGGCCGAAGGCCGGCGAGGTCCTGGTCGAGATCAAGGCGACCGGCATCTGTCACACCGATGCCTACACGCTCGACGGCTTCGACAGCGAAGGCATCTTCCCTTCGATCCTCGGCCATGAGGGCGCCGGCATCGTGCGCGAGGTCGGCCCCGGCGTGACCTCGGTCAAGCCCGGCGATCACGTCATTCCGCTGTACACACCGGAATGCCGCCAGTGCAAGAGCTGCCTCAGCCGCAAGACCAATCTCTGCACCGCGATTCGCGCGACCCAGGGCAAGGGTCTGATGCCCGACGGCACCTCGCGCTTCAGCTACAAGGGCCAGACCATCTATCACTACATGGGCTGCTCGACCTTCTCGAACTTCACGGTGCTGCCGGAGATCGCGGTCGCCAAGATCCGCGAGGACGCCCCGTTCGATAAGAGCTGCTACATCGGCTGCGGCGTCACCACCGGCGTCGGCGCCGTCGTCAACACCGCCAAGGTCGAACCGGGCGCGAACGTCATCGTCTTCGGCCTCGGCGGCATCGGCCTCAACGTCATCCAGGGCGCCAAGATGGCCGGCGCCGACAAGATCATCGGCGTGGATCTCAATGACGGCAAGGAGGAATGGGGCCGCCGCTTCGGCATGACCCATTTCGTCAACCCGAAGAAGGTGACCGGCGACATCGTCCAGCATCTCGTCGCGCTCACCGACGGCGGCGCCGACTACACCTTCGACTGCACCGGCAACACCACCGTCATGCGCCAGGCGCTCGAAGCCTGTCACCGCGGCTGGGGCGAATCGATCATCATCGGCGTCGCCGAGGCCGGCAAGGAGATCGCGACCCGCCCGTTCCAGCTCGTCACCGGACGCGTCTGGAAGGGCACCGCGTTCGGCGGCGCGCGCGGGCGCACCGACGTCCCCAAGATCGTCGACTGGTACATGAACGGGAAGATCGAAATCGACCCGATGATCACCCACACGCTTCAGCTCGAAGACATCAACAAGGGCTTCGACCTGATGCATGAGGGCAAATCGATCCGTTCCGTCGTCGTGTTCTGACCCGAGCCACGCAAAACTGAGGAGGATTGCGCCATGACTGTCCACATTCACCCGTCCGTTGATAACGGCGTCAAACAGGGGAGCGGCCACTTCGCCGGCGGCACCCTGGTCTGCAAGTGCCACGACCGGCCGGTGAAGGTCGGCATTCAGGGCGACGTCGCGCACAACCATGCGTGCGGCTGCACCAAGTGCTGGAAGCCCTCCGGCGCAACCTTCTCGGTCGTGGCGGTGGTGCCGCGGCAGAACGTCACGGTTCTCGAGAACGGCGACAAGCTGAAGATCGTCGATCCCGCAGCCGTCATCCAGCGCTATGCCTGCACCGGCTGCGGCACGCATATGTATGGCCGGATCGAGAACACGGGCCATCCCTTCTACGGCCTCGACTTCGTTCATCCCGAGCTGTTCCAGGAGCAGGGCTCGGCAGCGCCGGGCTTTGCCGCGTTCGTCTCCTCGGTGATCGAATCGGGCGTGAAGCCGGAGCAGATGGGCGAGATCCGCGCACGGCTGAAGGAGCTGGGGCTAGAGCCCTATGACTGCCTGTCGCCGGCGCTGATGGATGCGATTGCCACCCACGTGGCGAAAGCAAAGGCGGCCTGACGGCCGCAGAGTACCAAGCGTAACGACTGAAGCGTTCCTTCCTGAAGACTTGGTGCCTCGCCTGCCCCACGCTGGCGAGGCATTCTTTTTTGGCGGTGGTTTTTGAGTGAACGGCCACCGCTGTCGGCGGAGCTGTGCGCCCTGCTCCGCGTTTGCATTGCAGCAGGACCCATACGCAGCGCACGCCTGCTCCGATAACACACGCGGCTGTGTAGACCGATGCCCGTCGCGGTCTGCTATCATGAGTCGTTTTCCGACAACTCTCAATTGATCCGGCGCGTGCACATTGGACGCGAGCACATGGGACATGTGGTCCCGCGCGCGTCCACCAACGATCAGAACCAACGACCATTGGTCCGACAGAGCGAGGGCGAACATGATCAAGGTGAAAATCAACGGCCAGGAGCAGAGCTGGGATGGCGATCCGAGCCTGCCGCTGCTGTGGTATCTGCGCGATGAGCTAGGGCTGACCGGCTCCAAATATGGCTGCGGCCAGGCGCTGTGCGGCGCCTGCACCGTGATGGTCGACAAGGAGGCCGCGCGCTCCTGCATCACCGCCATCTCCGATGTCGCGGGCCGCGAGGTCACGACGATCGAGGGGCTGCATCCGACCGGCGATCATCCGGTGCAGAAGGCGTGGCGCCAGGTCAACGTGCCGCAATGCGGCTTCTGCCAGGCCGGTCAGATCATGCAGGCGGCCGCGCTGCTCAACCAGAATCCGAAGCCGTCGCACGACCAGATCCGGGACGCGATGTCCGGCAACATCTGCCGCTGCGGCTGCTATCAGCGGATCGAGAATGCGGTCCATCTGGCCTCGACGGGGGTGTGATCATGACCATCATCGCAAATCCCGATATCGCGAAGCCCACCTCGCGCCGCGGCTTCGAGCGGCACCTCAAGGTCGAGAACGTCTCGCGCCGCGCCATCCTGCAGACGCTGGGTCTCGCCGGCGGCTTCGTGCTCGCCGCGCCCCTGCTGTCGCGGCCGGCCTTCGCCGCCTATGAGACCGGCGCCGGGAAGATGCCGCATGGCACGGTCGTCGATCCCAAGATCTTCGTGTCGATCGCGCCCGACGGCATCGTCTCCATCCTCGCGCATCGCTCCGAGATGGGAACCGGCGTGCGCACCAGCCTGCCGCTGATCGTGGCGGAGGAGATGGAAGCCGACTGGTCGAAGGTCCGCGTCGTGCAGGCGCCCGGCGACGAGGTGAAGTTCGGCAACCAGGACACCGACGGCTCGCGCAGCACGCGGCACTATCTGCTGCCGATGCGCCAGATCGGCGCGATGGCGCGGGCGATGCTGGAGGCCGCTGCCGCCAAGAAGCTCGGCGTGTCCGCGAGCGAGGTGAAAGCGGTCAACCATGAGGTCGTGCACAGCGCCAGTGGCAAGCGCCTCGGCTTCGGCGAGCTTGCGGCCGACGCGGCCAATCAGCCGGTGCCTGCGGTCGACACTATCAAGCTGAAGTCGCCGAAGGACTTCCGCTATCTCGGCAAGGGCCAGGTCAGCATCGTCGACCTGCACGACATCACCGTCGGCAAGGCCCGCTACGGCGCCGACGTCCGCCTGCCCGGCATGAAATACGCGGTGATCGCCCGGCCGCCGGTGACGGGCGGCAAGGTGAAGTCGTTCGATTCGGCGGAGGCACTGAAGGTCTCTGGCGTCGAGAAGGTGCTCGAAGTCAAAGGCTGGCCGTGGCCGTCGAAGTTCCAGCCGCTCGGCGGCGTCGCTGTGGTCGCGCGCAACACGGGTGCCGCGATCAAGGGCCGCGATGCGCTGAAGGTCGAATGGGACGACGGTCCCAACGCGGCCTACGACTCCGTCGCCTATCGCGCCGAGCTCGAAGCCGCCGCGCGGCAGCCCGGCCTCGTCGTGCGCCAGGAAGGTGATGCCGACGCCGCGCTGAAGTCGGCCGACAAGGTGATCACCGGCGAGTACTATCTGCCGCATTTCGCCCACGCCAGCATGGAGCCGCCGGTCGCGGTCGCCGACGTCAAGGGCGACAAGGCCGAGATCTGGGCGCCGGTGCAGAGCCCGGGCGGCACCCGCGAGGATGTCGCCAAGACGCTGCAGATCCCGATCGAGAACGTCACCGTCAACGTCACCCTGCTTGGCGGCGGTTTCGGCCGCAAATCGAAATGCGACTTCGCGCTCGAAGCCGCCCTGCTCTCCAAGGAGCTGGGCGCACCGGTGAAGGTGCAGTGGACGCGTGACGACGACATCCAGCACGACTTCCTGCACACGGTCTCGGTCGAGCGCATCGAAGCGGGCCTGGACAAGAGCGGCAAGGTCGTCGCCTGGCGTCACCGCAGCGTCGCGCCGACCATCCTGTCGACCTTCGCGGCCGGCGCCGACCATGCCGCGCCGTTCGAGCTCGGCATGGGCCTCGTCGACATGCCGTTCGAGATCGCCAACATCCAGTGCGAGAACCCCGCCGCCAAGGCGATGACCCGCATCGGCTGGTTCCGCTCGGTCTCCAACATCCCGCGCGCCTTCGCCGTGCAGTCGATGGTCGGCGAGATCGCCGCCGCCACCGGCCGCGACCAGAAGGACATGCTGCTCGAGCTGATCGGCAGCCCGCGCGTCGTCAAGCTCGCCTCGGTGAAGGATCTCTGGAACTACGGCGAGCCCTATGAGAGCTATCCGATCGACACCGGGCGGCTGCGCCGTGTCGTCGAGTTCGTCGCCGAGAAGGGCAATTGGGGCCGCAGCGTTCCCAAGGGTCACGGGCTCGGCATCGCCGCGCATCGCAGCTTCGTCAGCTACATCGCCACCATCGTGGAGGTGTCGGTCGACGACAAGGGCAAGCTGACGGTGCATCAGGTCGACAGCGCGATCGATTGCGGTGTCTTCGTGAACCCTGAGCGCATCACCTCGCAGCTCGAAGGCGCGGCGATCATGGGGTTGAGCCTCGCCAAATATGGCGAGGTCAGCTTCAAGAACGGCCGCGTGCAGCAGCACAACTTCGACGACCACCAGGTGGTCCGGATCGACGAGGCACCGCTGGTCACCAACGTGCACATCGTGCCCGTCGATGCCGACACGCCGCCGAGCGGCGTCGGCGAGCCGGGCGTACCGCCGTTTGCACCGGCGCTCGCCAACGCGATCTTCGCCGCCACCGGAAAGCGCCTGCGTGCGCTGCCGATCGGCAATCAGCTCGCGATCTGAGAGCGGCGATCCGACGACATCATCGGCCGGAGCGATCCGGCCGATGTTCGTTTGAGCAGACCAGTGATGAGCTAGCGGCCGTAGCGCACCGAGGCATAGCGGCCGATCACGGCGCCCCGGGCCTGCCCCGGCGCACCGGCCACGCCATGAGGCGTGCTGCCGCAGTCCTGACGGAGCGGCGCCGGCGTCGCCTTGGGTGTATT
Source organism: Bradyrhizobium sp. USDA 4353 (assembly GCF_054063215.1). NCBI lineage: Bacteria > Pseudomonadati > Pseudomonadota > Alphaproteobacteria > Hyphomicrobiales > Nitrobacteraceae > Bradyrhizobium > Bradyrhizobium sp. USDA 4353. Next base: position 3,554,639 of record NZ_JBSSGB010000001.1, on the reverse strand, counting down.
GGCCGGCTGGCCCTCGACGAGCTTGGTCACCAGCGAGCGCAGCCGCTGGTTCTCGATCTCCAGCTCCTTCAGATGCCGCAGGGCAGGACTGGTGAGACCGCCATAGCGCTCCCGCCAGCGGTAGAAGGTGCGCAGCGACACGCCGGCCGTGCTGCAAATTTCAGCAATCGGAACTCCCGACTCCGCCTCGCAAAGCAAGACCAGGATCTCGTGCTCGGTGTGCAGGGAGCGTCGCATGCTCACAGACCCCTACGTGGCCAATTCCAACATTCTCGCATGAATTCCATGAGCTTGGTAGTACCCCGGCGCATAACGCTCGTGACCGCAGCTCGCGGATGCGCACTGTGGGAACGGTCAAGCGCGACGGCGTGGGAACGTCGGGACCCGCCGGCGCCTCGTCGCCGATTGGCAAAATTGACATCAGCGGAGGACGTCGCGCCGATCTGCCGGGGCCATGAGCAAGGCTGACCAGTTTTTGGCATTGCCGCCCGCCGCATCCTGCCTTGTTATCAGCGCCAAGAGCCGAGCCTGACGGAGACAGCCCATGTCCAAACGCCACGAGATTCCCGCGACGCATGAGAGCATGGTGTGGGGCTATCTCGACAGCACCACGCCGCCGGTTCTCGAAGTCGCCTCCGGCGACACGGTAACGCTGCATTCGTTTCCCGCCGGCGGCAAGGAGACGCTGCCAGAGGACCGCAGCATCGTTCCGCCCGCTTATCTCACTGCGCTGGACAGCATGGTCCAGGGGCCGGGTCCGCACTTCATCACCGGCCCGGTCTACGTGAAGGGCGCGCAGCCCGGCGATACGCTCCAGGTCGACATCCTCAGCTGCAAGGTCAGCCAGGACTGGGGGTTTGTCTCGATCCTGCCGCTGCTCGGCACCCTGCCCGAGGAGTTCACCGACTACGAGACGATCCATCCGAAGGTCGATCACGAGCGCCAGGTCTGCATCATGCCCTGGGGCACCGAGATCGCCCTCGATCCGTTCTTCGGCATCATCGCCACCGCGCCGCCGCCGGCATGGGGGCGGTGCGGCTCGCCGGTGCCGCGCAGCTTCGGCGGCAACATGGACAACAAGGAGCTGCGGCCCGGCACCACGCTATACCTGCCTGTGTTCAACGAGGGCGCGCTGTTCTTTGCCGGCGACGGCCACGGCGTGCAGGGCGACGGCGAGGTCTGCATCACCGCGCTGGAGACCGGCGTCAGCGGCACCTTCCGGCTGACCGTGCGCAAGGACATGGACATCACCTGGCCGTTCGCCGAGAACGCCACGCATCTGATGTCGATCGGCCTCGACGAGGATCTCGACGACGCCGCCAAGCAGGCGGTGCGCGAGATGGTCAAGCATGTCTGCGCCCGCACGAACCTCTCGCGCAACCAGGCCTACATGCTGTGCTCGCTGGCCGGCAATCTGCGAGTCACCCAGCTGGTGGACGGCAACAAGGGCATCCACATGCTGCTGCCGAAGGCGTATCTGTAGTCCCTCCTCTACCGGTTGACGAAGCGGTCGTGCGCGCTCAGCACGACCTGCCCCTGGGCATCGACCGCCTGGAAGGTGATGTCGGCCTCGACAGGCTCGGGCATGGTCAGCGTCACGCGCAGCGTCTCCGAGCCGTCCGGCTCGACCTCGATCGCGTCCGCTGTGGCATGGCCAACGATCGCGAGCGCCGCATCGGCGCCGCTGATTGCGAGTTTGAAAGTCTGGACGGCGGAGGACTTGTTGAGCAGCTTCACCGTATAGGCGTTGCGGACCGAGCCATCGGACAGTCGCACCGACATCGGATCGCGGTCGTGCTGCACCGACAGCACGGCGGTGGTCTTGGTCACGAACGACACCGCGATCACGCCGGCCAGCGCGACGCAGGCGAGCGCCAGGCCGATCGTCTTCGGCCGCAGCAGGCGGGACACGCGCGGCTCGCCAAGGCGTCCGCGTTCGATATTGTCCCAGCTCTCGTAGTCGATCAGCCCGCGTGGACGGTCCAGTTTGGCCATCACGCTGTCGCAGGCGTCGACGCACAGGCCGCAATTGATGCAGGCGAAGTTCGGCCCCTGCCGGATGTCGATGCCGATCGGGCAGACCGCGACGCAGGCGCCGCAATCGACGCAATCGCCGGCCGGCTCGCCCAGCGCACGCGCCTCGGCCGCCTTCTTCGCCGACATCCGGATCTCGCCGCGATAGTCGCGGTAGTTCACGGTGAAGGCTTGGGGATCCCAGATCGCGCCTTGCAGGCGCGGCCACGGGCACATGAAGGTGCAGACCTGCTCGCGCGCGAAGCCGGCGAGGCCGTACGTCGTGCCGGCGAAGACGAGTGTCCAGGTCAATGCGGTCGCCGACATCTCGCCATAGGCGAGATCGCGCACGAGCTCCGGCGCATCGGTGAAGTAGAAGATCAGGGTGCCGCCGGTGAGAAGCGCGATCATCATCCACAGCGCATGCTTGGTCGCGATCTGCGCGACGCGCTTTGCGGTGATCGGCGCACCGATATTCTTCAGCCGCTGCCGGCGGTCACCTTCGACCAGGCGCTCGACCAGCAGGAAAAGGTCGGTCCACACCGTCTGCGGACAGGCGAAGCCGCACCACAGGCGGCCGGCGAGCGCGTTCACCAGCACCAGGATCAACGTCGCGAGCAGCATCGCCGCGGTGATGAGATAGAGGTCCTGCGGCCAGATCTCGGCCGGGCCGAGATAGAGTTTTCCGTGCGCGAAATCGAGCAGCACAGCCTGGTCCGGCGCGTTCGGACCGCGGTTCCAGCGGATGAAGGGCGTGACGTAGTAGACCGAAAGCGTGAGCATCAGGATCAGCCATTTGAGCCGGCGGATCGGTCCCTTGACGCCTTGCGGAACCACGGGGCCGCCAAGCTGACGCGGCGACCGTGCCGGCTTGCGCGCGGGTGCCTTGGCTTGAGCCGGAGATTGGCTTTGGCCCTGCCCCTGCGCCATGCGGCGCGTCCTGGCGTGATCGATCTCGATGGTGATGGCCACGTCTGCCCTCGTTCGCTTGCGTCTTGCAGGCGACGATAGGCTGCGGTGGGAGAAGGCTCTTTGTCGGCCCACAAACTTGCGAACGGCTGGCAGCGGCTGTTTGCGCGGGAACAACGAGTGCCAGTGCAGGGCAGCCGATGAGGGGCGCGGCACCGCGAGTGCCGCGGCGGCAGGTGCGGCATCCGGAGGGATGGTTGCGCCTGTCGCCCTTTGAGATAACAGCGCGCGCGGCGACGCTCGCTGCAAGCCTCTCCCCGCGCGCGGGGAGAGGCCGGATTGCATCGCCAGATGCAATCCGGGTGAGGGGGGCTTTCCTCACGGTCGGTGGGTGTGGCCGCCCCTCACCCCAACCCTCACAGCGCGAGCGAAGCTCGTCGCGCCCCCGTGAAGAACGGGGAGAGGGAGCGCACTGTCCCTCGCCGCGACCAGCTTCCATCTGATTTCGCAGCTGTCGAAGCACGCAGCAGATCGACCTCCTGTCTCACACGATCTTGATCGACATGTCCGGCAAGCCCTCGAGCTTGCACAACAGCACGTCGCCCTTGACCACCGGGCCGACATTCTCCGGCGTACCGGAATAGATGATGTCGCCGGCCTTGAGCTCGAACGCTTCGGACAATTTCGCGATCTGCTCGGCGACGCTCCAGATCATCTTGGTGAGATCGGAGTTCTGACGCACCGTGCCGTTGACCGCGAGCGAGATCGCGCCCTTGGTGAAGTGGCCGACCTTGGCCACCGGATGGATCGGGCCGAGGACGGCGGCATGATCGAAGCTCTTGCCGATCTCCCACGGCTTCTTCTCGGCGGCCATGCCGTTCTGCAGGTCGCGGCGGGTCATGTCGAGGCCCAACGCGTAGCCGTAGACGTGATCGAGCGCAGACTCGACCGGGATGTTGGTGCCACCGGATTTCAGCGCCGCGACCAGCTCGACCTCGTGGTGATAGTTCTTGGTCAGCGACGGATAGGGATGCTCGGCGACCTCGCCGACCGCGGCGTTCTGGATCGCGTCGGTCGGCTTTTGGAAGAAGAACGGCGGCTCGCGGTTCGGATCGGAGCCGCGCTCGATCGCATGCGCCGCGTAGTTGCGACCGATGCAGTAGATGCGCCGCACCGGGAACACGCCGTCCTCGCCCACAATCGGGATGGTGACAGCCGGCACCGCGAAGATCGGCTTCGGCCCGGCCTGTGCGGCGGCCGGGCGCGTGTCCGTGATGAGCGCGGCCGCCGCGGCGGCGCCGCCGGCGACGAGAAGATCGCGGCGTGAGGTGTCTGTCATGGGTTCCTCCTGGAGCAGCCGTTGCGTCCGGCTGATTGTTGGTTCTGACGCGCCGACGCGGCGCCCGCCAACTGATAAGCATATCCATTATGCCAGCGCCACCATCCGCGCACGCGCCATCGCTCTCGCGGCGCAACACGCGCCCGAAGCGATGATCGAGACCCTCGCTCGACAATGCGAGGGCGCAAGGAGGACCGGACCTCGACTGAGGCCCGTGGCCCGCCTGCGAAAAAAATGCAGGCGGCAGGTACCACAGGTTCAGCCGGACAGACCCGGCCCTCCCTGCGCGATGGGTTTAACGGCTGCTCCGAGCTCTCCCCGGGGACCGGGCTTGTTTGCCCCCGTCACCTGATGACACGTCATGTCGCCAAGGCTTAGCGCCAGCATCGGGGCGCCAGGACCACACGGCTTGACCGTCCGCGAACTGCCAATCGTCCAGCGCAAAAGCACCTGACAGGCCCGCGGCCACCGCTCCCCGCCTCAACGTATCGTGACGACGCGTACGCCCCTCTGCATGAGGACGGGATGCGGACAGGAAAGCATGATTTCTGATAAATGGAAACCGATATATTTTTGCGCAGCCATCTGGACAGAGGTGATCGCGTTGAAGGTGCGAATGAATTCGCGTTCCCAACGCACGTGCCATTCGGGTCATAAGGAGCCTCGCGAGCGGCGTATCATGCGGGTCTGAGCCCTGAGTCGCCCGACGGGGCACGCGCCGCCGTCGGCTTGCGCGTAGCCCGGATGAGGGCAGCGACATCCGGGTCACCTCTCCCGCTCGTGAGATCCCGGATATCGCTGCGCTCATCCAGGCTACACTGCTATGCTTCGCTTGCGAGGTTCGGGGAAGTCGCCGGTCGGGCGGCGCGCGGGGTGCACCGAGCAACCTGATCCGCAGGACCTCCCGCCTCGTTCCCTCGTCGACACAAACCAACGGCGCAAATGCGATGACCGAGCCGACACCACCGAGGAGACGCCGCATGCTGATCTGGGTCGCAGGCGCCACCGCGCTCGTTCTCGCGGGCGCCGCCATTGCCGCGGGGGCCGCTCATGAGCCGGGTCGAACATCCCAAATACGACATCGTCAGCCGCGACGGCGACTATGAGATCCGCGCCTACGCGCCGATGATCATCGCGCGGGCCGAGGTGCAGGGCGCGCGCAAGCCGGCCATCGAGGAGGGATTCCGCATCATTGGCGGCTATATCTTCGGCGCCAACCAGGGCAAGGCCAAGATTGCGATGACTGCGCCGGTGCAGCAGCAGGCGACAACACCGCCGGCCGCGGGCGATGAGACCACCAGCGACCGCTGGAGCGTCAGCTTCGTGATGCCGTCGAACTGGTCGCTCGATACGCTGCCGCCGCCCGCGGACAACAGGATCAAGCTGACGCCCGTGCCCGCGCAACGCATGATCGCGCTCACCTTTTCGGGCTCGTACTCCGACGGCATTCTCGCCGACAAGACCCGCGAATTGCGTGAGTACGCCCAGCGCAAGGGACTGACCGTGTCAGGCGCGCCCTTGCTCGCATTCTACAACCCACCCTGGACCCTGCCGATGCTGCGCCGGAACGAGGTCATGCTGGCGTGTAGTTGTTAGTCGAACCGCTCGCCTCGACCGCGGTGCGCTCCCTCTCCCCGTTCTTCACGGGGAGAGGGCTGGGGTGAGGGGCAGCCACGCGCACCGACCGTGCGGAAAGCCCCCCTCACCCGGATTGCATCTTCGATCAATCCGACCTCTCCCCGCCTCAGCGAAGCTTCGCTTCGCCCTGGCGGGGCGAGGTAAACCGAACGAGCCGCGCGATCTGTGATAAACAATGGAGTGAGACAGATCCCCCGCGCCGAACGTGCTCAGCGCGCCAGCCCTGCGACGCGGCCGAGAGCGACTGCCGTGAGCAGGCCGTTGCCGGAGAGATAGCCGGAGGCATCGGCCCCGGAGACGCCGCAGGCTGCGCCGCCGACCGCGAACAGATTGTCGATGGCAGTGCCATCTGTGCGCATCACGCGGGCGCGGTCGTCGATGACGAGGCCGCCTTGCGTGTGGAACAACGCGCCGGTGACCTTGACCGCACGATAGGGGGGCGCGAGTTGCGGCACGCCGGCGAAGCTGCGGCCGAAGCGGTCGGTGCGGTGCTGCGCCTTCGCTTCATTCACGTCAGCGCATGTCGCGGCAAGGGCATCGGCCGGGACGCGCATCGCTGCGGCGAGGCTCGCAATGTCGTCCGCCTCCAGCACCGCACCATGCGCGACGGCGTTGCGGAAATCCTCGAACTGCGCGGCGATGCCGGCGATGCGTGCGTCGAAGATGGTCCAGGCGATGCCGTCCGGCTGCGCCAGCACATTGGCCGCCTGCTCGGAGTAACCCGAGGCCTCGTTGGAGAATCGCTCGCCCTTCGCATTCACCTGAAAGCCACCCTCGGTGATGGTGGCCCAACTAATCAGGATGCCGGCGGGATGCGCGACCGAGCCGTGGCCCTGATGGCCGCCGAGATGCCGCGTCGCCGCGCCGAGCTGCTCGCCCCAATTCAGCGCGTCGCCCTGGTTGCCAACATGGCCGAAATAGGTGGCGCTCGACATCTGCGGAATGTGCCGTGCGACCAGCGCCGAATTACCGCCATAGCCGCTGCAGGCGAGGATCAGGCGGCGGCAGCCGATCTCGTCGGTGCTCCCGTCAGGCCGGGTGAAGCGCACGCCGATGATGCGCCGGTCAGCATCGAGCAGTAGTGTCGTCGCATGCGCGTCGCAGAGGATGTCGATGCCGGCCGCCTCAGTGGCCGTGCGCAGACGATCGATCAGCTCACGCCCGGCGCGGCTCGGCAGACCGTGCATGCGACAGCGCGAGTGGCCGGGATAGGTGAAATTGTCGACCAGCGAGAACGGCAGCTGATGCCGGTCGGCGAGCCATTCGAGCGTTGGGCCGATCGTCGTCGTAACAAGCTTCACCAGCGCTGCATCCGGCTCATCATGCGCCTTGTGCATGATGTCCGCGGCAAAGCACGAGGGACTGTCGTCAATGCCGAGCGCCGCCTGCCAGCGCGTTCCCGCCGCCGGAATCAATCCGGCCGACAGCGCCGTCGACCCCTGCGGCACCGCATCACGCTCCAGCACCAGCACGCTCTCACCGTTCTCGATCGCCGACAGCGCGGCGACGAGACCCGCCGCACCCGCGCCGATGATCAGGCAATCGACTGAGAGCTCGGGCGTGCGATCGATAATTTCGATGACGCTCATGTTCGTCCCTTACGGCGCTTGTGGCCGTCCTTCGAGACGCGCGCCTCCGGCGCGCTCCTCAGGACGAGGACTTTGGTTGCGGCGGTACTATCACCCCTCATGGTGAGGAGCGCCGTCTTCGGCGCGTCTCGAACCATGAGGCCCCGCAGGTGCCCGTCCAAGGCGACTTGCTTCATGACGCCGCCAGCTCCGTCGTCGCCTCCGCGACCGAGGTCACACGGCACACCGGCTTCAGCGCCGCGATCGCGGCGGCATGCGTCTCCGCGGTGAACGCGGCGCAGCCGTCTTCCAGCACCACCGTCTCGAAATCGCGGATATGCGCATCGCGCACGGTCGAGGCCACGCCGCCATTGGTGACGATGCCCGCGACATAGAGCTTCTCGATGCCGCATTTGCGCAGCACCCATTCGAGACGGGTCATGTAGAACGCGGAGTACGCGATCTTCTCGATCGTGACATCGGCCGGCTGCAGCAGGTCGACGAGCTGATGGCCCCAGGCGCCCGGCAGGAAATCGCCCTTGGCGAGGAACGGCCGCAGTTGCTTCAGATGCGGCGAGATCATCGGTTCGCCACCCTTGCCGGGCACCAGCGTGAACTGCGTCGAGATCACGAAGCCGCCCTTGGATCGCATGAGATCCGCGAACGGCTTCAGCCGCGGCGGCAGTGCCGCGATATCGGCCGCCGTCTGGCCGGCGCGGCCATAGGCGCCCTTGGGATCGAGGAAATCGTTCTGCAGATCGACGATCAGCAGCGCGCTCTGCGCGACGGGAATGTTGTGATCGCTCATATCAGCTCCACGATGACGTTGCCGAACTGGTCCACCCGCGCCTTGAACCCGGGCGCGATCACCGTTGTCGCATCCGGCTGCTCGAGGATCGCGGGGCCCGCGACCTCGGTGGCGACGGGCAGATCGAGACGCGCGTAGATCGCCGTGTCCCACCATTGGCCGTCGAACCAGACGTTGCGGCTGCCGAGCCTCGCCTTGGCGAGATCGGCGCTGCTGTCAGGCGCAAGCGTTGCGAGGTCGAAGCGCGGGCGCACGCCGATCGCCGCGGTGCGCAGGTTCACGATCTTGATCGGCACGCCCGGCAACAGTCGGCTGAAGCTCTTCTGATACGCGGTCTCGAACGCCTTGCGCACATCCTCGACCGTCAATGCGATGGCGCCGTCGCGGATCTCCGCCGGCAGGGTCGCGCGGATGGTGTGGGTCTGGCCGACATAGTGCATGTCGAGCTCGAACAGCGTGGCGATGCGCTCGACCGCGAGCCGTGCGTCCTTGACCACGCCCTGCGCATGCGCGGCTTCGGAGAGCATCCAGCGCGTCAGCGCCGCGATGTCGAGGCCGTCGACGAACATGTTGAGCGTCTGCACCTGGTCGTGGCGGATGTCGGCGATGACGCAGCCGAGCGCCGAGGTGACGCCGGGATAGCGCGGCACCAGGGCCGCCTTCAGCCCGACATCCTTGATCAGCGCCGAGACGTGCAGCGCGCCGCCGCCGCCGAACGGCACGGCCGCGAAGCGCGCCGGATCATGGCCGCGCTCGATCGACATCAGCCTGATGGCGCCGGCCATCTTGCTGTCGGCGATGCGCACGATGGCTTCCGCCGCTTCCATCACGCCAAGGCCCAGCGGCTCGCCGACATGCTTGGCGATGGCGCGCTTGGCCGCCTCGACATCGAGAGCGGTCAGCTTGCCGCCGATCGGCCTGTCCGCATTGATGCGGCCGAGCACGACGTTCGCGTCGGTGAGCGTCGGCCGCTCGTTGCCGCCGCCATAGCACACCGGCCCCGGCCGCGAGCCGGCGCTCTCCGGGCCGACCTGCAGCAGGCCGCCGGCATCGACATGGGCGATCGAGCCGCCGCCGGCGCCGATGGTCGTGATCTCGATCATCGGCGTGCGCACGACGAGGCCGAAATCGATCGTGGTCTGCGCCGCCAGCGAGGTCGCGCCGTCGACCACCAGCGACACGTCGAACGAGGTGCCGCCAAGATCGCCGGTGATGACGTTGGGGAAGCCGGCGGCCTTGGCGATCTCCGCCGCCGCAATCACGCCGGCCGCAGGACCTGACAGCGCGGTGCGGATCGGGAAGCGCCGCGCAGCATCGGTCGACATCACGCCGCCATTGGACTGCACGATGTGGAAGCGGCCGTCGAACGCCTCGCCAGTGAGCGCGTTCTGCAGCTTCTGCAGATAGGACCCAACCACCGGCTGCAGATAGGCGTTGAGCGCGGTCGTCGAGGTCCGTTCGAACTCGCGGATCTCCGGCAGGATCTGGCTGGAGCACGCGACATTGTCGTTCGGCCAGATCGCCTGCACGGCTTCGAGTGCGCGGCGCTCATTGTCCGGATTGGCGAAGGCATTGACGAACACGATCGCCAGCGCTTGCGCGCCTTTGGCAAGCAAATCCTGCGCGGTCGCCTTCACCTGCTCAATATCGATAGCTGTGCGGATCGTGCCGTCCGACAGCACGCGCTCATCGACCTCGGCGCGCATGTCGCGCTCCACCACGGGCACGAAGTCGCCCCACAGGCCCCAGGTGTTGCGGCGGTCGCGGCGGCGCATCTCCAGCACGTCGCGGAAGCCTGATGTGGTGATCAGGCCGATGCGCGCGCCCTTGCGTTCCAAGAGCGCGTTGGTGCCGACGGTCGTGCCATGCACGATCGAGGTGAGATGCGAGACCGCGCCGAAGCCCTGCAGGCCTTCGAGGAATCCGACGGCTTCGTCGCCGCGGTTCGACGGCACCTTGTTGGTGCGGAAGCTGCGCTTCGTCTCGTCGAAGTAGAAGAGATCGGTGAAGGTGCCGCCGACGTCGACGCCGACGATGGTGCCGAGCTTGCTCATGCCGCACCTCCGGCGCGGAGCGTGCGCGTCGCGGCCTCGTCGACCGCGCCATCAGCCGACACGGCAACCTTGTAGACGTCGCGCGCCTGCGTCGGCGAGACGAAGCCGAGCGCGACGTCGTGGGCGACATCGGCGACGGGCCGCGCCTGCGGCGGGCCCCAGCCGCCGCCGCCGGGTGTCTCCAGCCGCACGCGCTTGCCGGCCTTCAAATGCAGATCGGTGATCTTGGACACCATCGGCGGGCTCGCCTCGCCCTGCTCCGTCTGCCAGGCGAAATGATTGAGCGCAGCACTACCACCGCCAGCGACGCCGAACGGCGCCGCCTTGCCGCGCTCGCCGAGCAGCGCGACGTCGGCATCGGCCAGCAGCTCGACCTCATAGACGGCACCGACGCCGCCGCGATGCGTGCCGGCACCGGCGGAATCCGGGCGCAACGCCCATTGCGTGAACATGACGGGATAGGCTGCTTCGAGGATTTCCACGGGCGGAATGGTCGCGGTCGAGATCGGGTTGTTGGCATGGTTGAGGCCGTCGCTGGCGGGATTGCCACCGAGGCCGCCGCCGAAGAACGAGAACATCACGAAACGGCTGTTGTCCTTGCGATGGCCGGCGATCGATAGCGCATTGATGGTGCCGAACGGCGCGGCGGTGGCGCGCGACGGATCGGCCTTGGCGAGCGCGCCGAGCACGACGCCGATCAAGCGCAGGATGGTCTCGGTATAGCCCGCGACCGGCTTCGGCGGCCCTGCGGCGAGTAGCGAGCCGTCTGTGATGTTGAACGAGATCGGCCGCAGACAGCCGGCATTGGCCGGCACCTCGGTGAACACATGCTTCAGCGCGACGTAGCAGGCCGCGATCGTGGTCGAGCGCGAGATGTTGATCGGGCCCTTGCAGGCCGCCGACGAGCGGGTGAAGTCGAGCGTCAGCGTGTCGCCGGCAATGGTGACATCGAGCGCGACGGTCAGCGGCACATCGACGATGCCGTCATTGTCGAGCACGTCCTCGAACGAATAGGTGCCGTCGGGCAGCGAGGCGATCGCGGCGCGCATCAGGGTCTCGGCACGATCGGAGAACGCCTCGAACGCGTTTGAGACAGTCTGATCGCCGTAATCGTCGAGCAGCGCGCGCAGTCGGCGCTCGCCGAGATCGAGCGCGTTGAGCTGGCCGTTGAGGTCGCCCCAGTTCGACATCGGCACGCGCGAATTGGCTTCGATGATGCCGAGGATGTCGTGGTTCATGCGCCCGGCCGCGATCAGCTTCACGGGGGGAATGCGCATGCCTTCCTGGAAACTCTCGACCGCCTTCGGGTTGTAGCCGCCGGCGACATTGCCGCCGATGTCGAGCCAGTGCCCGACCGAGGCGATCCAGCAGAACACGCCGCCGTTTCGGAACACCGGACGCACCAGGCGGAAATCGTTGAGATGCGTGCCACCGTCATAGGGATCGTTGAAGATGAAGGTGTCGCCCTCCTCTAACCCGCCCTCCTTCTCGACCTTGGCGATGACGGCGCGCACGGCAAAGGCCATCGCGCCGACGAAGATCGGGAGGCCGCCCTGCCCCTGCACCAGCGTATCGCCTGTCGTCGCGTGATAGATGCCGTGGCAGGCGTCGCGCGCCTCGGCGATGGTCGGGTTGAACGCGGAGCGATAGAGCGTCGCGTCCATCTCGTCGGCGATTTGCTCCAACCGTCCCTTCAGAACGGCGAGCGTGATCGGATCCAAGCTGGTCATGCCCAGGTCCCCTCGTCATCAGCCGCGTAGCGGGCGCCATTGGCCAGGATATCGGCCGTGCCGAGCATCGCGTTGAGGCCGGCGAAATCGAGCATGCGGTCGGCGAACGGCTTGGTCGAGCCGGCCTGCGCCAGCGACTGATAGTAGGCCCGCGCCGAGAAGGCGAGCGCGCGCACGATGCCGCCGGGGAAGATCACGAGCTTGAAGCCGAGCGCGCCGAGCTCTGATGCTGCATGGATCGGCGTCGAGCCGCCCTCGACCATATTGGCGAGCAGCGGCCGCTTCGAGGCCAGCCGGCCTGCGATCGCTGACAGTTGCTCATTGCTCTTCGGGGCCTCGACGAAGAGCACGTCGGCGCCGGCCTCGGCATAGCGCTCGGCGCGTTCGATCGCGGCCTCCATGCCATCGATCGCCAGCGCATCGGTGCGCGCGACGATCAAGGTCTCCGATGACTGGCGCGCATCGAGCGCGGCCTTGATCTTGCCGACCATCTCGCTGGCGCTGATCACGGCCTTGTCGGTCAGATGGCCGCAGCGCTTCGGCGTGGTCTGGTCTTCGAGCTGAATGGCGGAGGCGCCCATGCGCTCGAACAGCCGGATCGTCCGCTGCACGTTGAGCGCATTGCCGAAGCCGGTGTCGCCGTCGACGACGAGCGGGGTGTCGACGCGGTCGCGGATCATGGCGATGGTGTCGGCGACCTCCATCATCGACACCAGCCCGATGTCGGGCCGGCCGAGCTTGGTATAGGCGATGCCGGCGCCGGTCAGATACAGCGCCTTGAAGCCGGCCTCAGCGGCGATGCTCGCGGTCAGCGCGTCGTACACGCCGGGCGCGATCGTCGGCTCGGCTGATGCCAGAGTGGATCTCAGGCTCATTGTCGTTTCCTTGTTTGTCTCAAACCATTCGCTGAAGCTGATGTCACAGACCGAGATAGGCGCGCTTCAGTTCGGCATTCGATTTCAGCTCGGACGCCTGGCCGGAAAGCGTGATGATGCCGTTCTCCATGATGTAGGCGCGGCCGGCGAGTTCGAGCGACTGCACGACGTTCTGCTCCACCAGCATGATGGCGAGGCCTGAGGCCGCGAGCCGCGCGATCAGCGCGAACATCTCCTCCACCATCAGCGGCGACAGGCCGAGCGACGGCTCGTCGAGGATGAGTAGCTTCGGCTCGCCCATCAGGCCGCGACCGATCGCCAGCATCTGCTGCTCGCCGCCGGACAGCGTGCCGGCATATTGCCGCGCGCGCTGCTTCAGCTTCGGGAAGGTCGCGTAGATCTGCTCGATGCGCTCGGCACGCCCGCGCCGCGGCCTGCAATACGCGCCGAGTTCGAGGTTCTCGCGCACCGACAGATTGGGGAAGATCTTGCGGCCCTCGGGCACATGGATCAGGCCGGCGGTGACGATGTCGGGCGCCGCCGCATGCTCCAGCGCAGCACCGTTGAAGCGGATTGTGCCGGCCGTGGCAGGTACGATGCCAGAGAGCACCTTGTTCAAGGTCGTCTTGCCGACGCCGTTGGAGCCGAGCACGGCGACGACCTCGCCGGCGTTGACGTCGAAACTGACGCCGCGCAGCACTTCCGTTCCGCCGTAGCCGGCGCGGAGATCGCGGACCTCAAGCATCGGCCTGCTCCGCGCGCAGACGTTCGGCCGCGCCATGGCCGAGATAGGCCTCGATCACTTGGGGATCCTCACACACGGCCCTCGGCTCGCCCTCGGCGATCATGCGTCCCTGCGACAGCACATAGACCTTGTCGCAGAGATTCATCACGGCCTGCATGATGTGCTCGATCATCAGGATGGTGACGCCCTGGTCGCGGATGTCGCGCACCAGCGGCAGCACGTCGCGGATCTCGGACGGGTTGAGACCTGCCAGCACCTCGTCGAGCAGCAGCAGCTTCGGCCTGGTTGCGAGCGCGCGCGCCACTTCGAGACGCTTGCGGCCGGCGACGGTGAGATCGGACGACGCCTTGGCGAGGTCGGCGCCGAGGCCGACGCGCTTGGCGATGTCTGCGGCCTGCGCCATAGCCTCCTTGGCATCCGGCGTATGCAGATAGGCGCCGACGGCGATGTTCTCCTGCACGTTCAGGCCTTCGAACGGCTGCACGATCTGGAAGGTGCGCGCGATGCCCTGCCGTGCCCTGACATGCGGCGCAAGCTGCGTGATGTCGCGGCCGTCATAGTTGACGCTGCCGCCATCCGGCTGCAGGAAGCCAGCGACCATCGCGAACAGCGTGGTCTTGCCGGCGCCGTTGGGGCCGATCAGGCCGGTGATCGAGCCCTTGGCAACCGACAGCGAGGCCTGGTCGACCGCGACGAGGCCGGAGAAGCGCTTGGTGAGGGATTTGACCTCGAGCATCACGCCTCCTTCGCCTTCGGCGCGCGCAGGCCGAGGCTCTTCATCAGCATGACCAGGCCGTTCGGCGAGAATGCCACCGACAGCACCAGGATGACGCCGAACACCAGCAGGTCCATGCCGGGAATGCCGCCGGAGACGCTCTTGGTGAGCTCGCCGAGTCCGAGCAGCACGATCGCGCCGACCAGTGGCCCGAGCACGGTGCCGGAGCCGCCGACGATGGCTGCGAACAGCGCCTCGATCGAGATCCACGAGCCGAACGCGACATTGGCGTCGATGAACAGGTAGTTCTGCGCATAGAGACAGCCCGCGGCGGCGGTCAGCGCGCCGGAGATCGCGATCGCCTTCATCTTCACCGCGAACACGTTGACGCCGAGCGCCTGCGCCGCCTGCTCGTTCTCGCGCAGCGCGACGAGATAGGCGCCGAAGCGCGAATGTTCCAGCCACCAGCTGACGAGAAGGCCGATGGCGACGAAGCCGAGCGCGATCAGCAGGAAATAGCGGCGATCGGCGAATTGCAGGTACGGCAGGCCCGGCTGCAGCTTCAGCAGGATGCCGGCGGCGCCGCCGGTGAAATCGGTGCTGTTGGCGAGGATGCGGGCAACCTCGGCGAAGGCCAAGGTGATCAGCGCGAAATACGAGCCTTTCAGGCCGGAGCGGAAGCTGAGGAAACCGATGACAGCGCCGACCAGCGCGCCCAACGCGATGCCGATGACGAGCGCAATCCAGGCATTGACGCCGAAGCGGGTCTGCAGCACGGCCATCGCATAGGCGCCGGCACCGAAGAATGCGGCGTGGCCGAACGACGACAGGCCGGCATAGCCGCCGAGGATGTTCCAGCCCTGCGCCGCCAAGGCGATGATCATCATGAAGATCATCAGGTTCAAGAGCGCGCCGGACAGGCCAAGGAACGGGACCACGGCGAGTGCTGCGACGATGATGACGAGAGTGGTGAGACGCGGCCTGGTCATGCGCGCGCGCCGAACAGGCCGGTCGGGCGCACCAGCAATGTGACGATGAAGATCAGGAAGATGCCGATCTGGCCGAGGCTGTCGCCGAGGAACAGGCTGGACGCCGCCTCGACGACACCGATCAGCAGCCCGCCGATCAGCGCGCCGGGGATCGAGCCCATGCCGCCGAGCACGACGATGGTGAAGGCGACCAGCACGAAGGCCGCGCCGGTCTTCGGGCTGACATAGAACGACGGCATCAGCAGGCCCGCGGCGACGGCGAGACAGGCGCAGCCGATCGCAAAGGTCATGGCGTAGACATGCGGCACGCTGATGCCGACGAGGGCGGCGCCGAGCTTCTCCTTCGCGACTGCGCGGATCGCCTTGCCGATGTCGGTCTGGTGCAGCACCAGCCAGAGCAGCAGCGTCGTGGCGATGGTGACGCCGAAGCCGACGACGCGGGGGAACGACAGCAGGAGCGGGCCGAGCTCGACGACGCGGAACGAGTAGTCCGTGGTGATGGTGCGGGTGTCGGACTGGAACGCAGCGAGCAGCGCGTTCTCGATGATGATCGACAGACCCAGAGTAACCAAGAGGATGCCGTTGTCCTTGCCGTGGCTCGCCGGGCCGATGATGAAGCGCTGCAGGGCGTAACCGAGCGCGAACATGAAGGGCGCGACGAACAGGATCGCGAGATAGGGATCCATGCCGTAGCGGGCGCAGGCCAGCCACACCATGAACATCGCCACCGTCAGCAGCGCGCCGTGGGCGAAATTCACGATGTGCAGCACGCCGTAGATCAGGGTCAGGCCAAGCGCGATCAAGGCATAGATCGCACCCAGCATCAGTCCGTTCAACAGCGCCTCCACGACGATCTGGGGCGAATACATCATATCCTCAAGTTCAGCGGACGCTGCGAGCGACCCGCTTTTGATTCGTACGCGACCCGTTCGCCGCTGGCTCGGTCTTCGCCTCTCCCCGCGTGCGGGGAGATGCCGGATTGCATCGAAGATGCAATCCGGGTGAGGGGGGCTTTCGGCACGGTCGGTGGGTGTGGCTGCCCCTCACCCCGACCCTCTCCCCGTGAAGAACGGGGAGAGGGAGCACACCGATCGTGGTGCAAAATGCTCGAACTCAGCGAACAGGAACAGCTACAATCCAGAGACTGCGGGCTGTCCTCTCAAGCCCCCTACCCCGATCACCCGTTGATCGGGAACACCGGCTTGGCGTCGGCATACTCCGACGGGTAGATCACCTTGATGTCCTTGCCCTGGACCTGCGTGTTCAGCGGCAGCGCGCTGGTGTTCTGCCCCTTGGCGTCGAACTTGGTCTTGCCGTAGGGCATCACGCCGCTGTCGAACTCGTTCGCTGCCAACGCCTCGATGATCTTGGCGCGGTCGGCGCTGCCGGCCTTCTCGACGGCCTGGGCGAACACCTTCACCAGCGAATAGTTGATCGGCGTGTTGTAGGCGTAGAACTTGCCGGCGGCGGTCACGGTCTCGCGCAGCTTGGCGGTGATCGGGCTCTTGGGATCGCCCCAGTGATTGCAGTCCATCACGCCCTGGGCGGCCTCGGGGAATTCGTTGACGAAGCGATAGCTCGACGCGGCGCCGCCGAACACGGCGTAGATGCCTTTCGGGCGCACGCGCTGCTGTTGCAGGGTGCGGGCCATCAGCACGAACTCGTTGAAATAGTGCGACGGCACGATCAAATCGGGATTGAGCGCGCGCAGCCGCAGCACGACGTTGGTCATGTCGCGCGCCGGGGTCGGATGCGCGATGGTCTCGACGATCTGGAAGCCGAGCGGCGGCAGCTTCTCCTGCATGATCTTGGCGAGCCCCGAGCCGAACAGGCCGTCCTCGTGCACGATCGCCACCGTCTTGATCGGCTTGCCGGCATCGTCATTGAGCTTGACGAGGTTCTTCAGCGCGACGGACGTCGCCATGCTGAAGTTCGGATTGAAGCGGAACGTGTTCTTCAGGCCGCGCTCGGTGATGGTATCGGCCACTGCGCAGTCGACGACGAACGGCAGGTCGTAGCGCGACGCGGTCTGCGTCGCGGTCAGCGCGATGCCCGAAGCGAAGCCGCCGAGCACGGCGGCGACGCCGGCCGACTGCAGCTCCTCGGTCGCCTGCGCGCCCGCTTCGGCGTTGGAGCGGCTGTCGCCGATCACGAGCTCGAGCTTGGCGCCGCCGAGCGCCTTGATGCCGCCGGCGTCGTTGATCTCCTTGATCGCGAATTCCGCGCCGATCTTGGCGAGGTCACCATCCAGCGCGAACGCACCGGAGATCGGCTGCAGCAATCCAACTTTGACCGGCGCAGGCTCCGCGCGCAGCAGGCCCGGAGCGGCCAGCATCGAGGTGAGCGCGACACCGCTCTTGAGCACGGTACGGCGTGACAGCGACTTCGAGCCAAGCGTCATGACTTCCCCACTTTCCTGACTGGCGGCCGCCGGCGCGGGCGCTCCCTGCGGTACACCTCAGCGGTCGGGCTCCAGTGCCGGTGCCCTTCGTCGCCCGTCCGTTCGAGGTTCATCTGCAATGTGTAGCGGTCGGGCCGGTAGAGCGCCTGCAGGTGCTCCATCGGCTGGCCGTCCTTGCCGTAGACCGTGCGGCGCAGGGCGACGAGCGGCATGCCGACATCGATGTCGAGCGCCTCGGCCACGTCGGGGCTCGACAGCACGGCGCTGATCTCCTGCCGCGCCGAGGCGCTTGTGAGACCGGAACGCTCGATCAATTCGAGCAGCGGCATGCGCGCGAGATCCTCGCGCGAATAATTGCGGCCGATGCGCTCGGGCACGTTGGCGATGAGATAGGAGAACGGCACGCCATCGACGAGGCGGACGCGCACCGAGCGCTGCGAGCGCTCGTCGGGCGCGAGTTGCAAGGCTTCGCGGATCTGGTCGGACGGCGTGACGTAGTCGAACGACAACAGCCGGACGTCGGTCGTGCGGCCCATCTCGATCAGATGCGCGAACACGTTGGAGACGTCGGCAAGAACGGTGCGAACCTTGGAAGCCGGGCGATGCACGAAGGTGCCGAGCCCGCTCTTCTTCTGAATGAGATCTTCGCCAGCGAGCAGATCGAGCGCCTGACGGATGGTGACGCGGGAGACGCCGTGCTCTTCGGCCAGCGCGAACTCGCCGGGCAGCCGCTCGCCGTCCGCAAGCTCGCCGGATGCGATCTTGTCCTTCAGCAGCAGGTATATCCGTCGTGCCTTCAGTGGCTCGGACGCGGTGCGCAAGGCGGGGAGTCCCGTGGTGACAGAGCTATCTTGCTTCCAATACAGTAGGTGTATAGAAAATATAACAGCTCCGGTCAACGGGCTCCACGACCGTCGCCGGAGCAAGGATCAAGCCATGGGGATCAAGCCATGGGCGGCTTCATCGGAGGATCACGCGATTTGTCGCAGCATCGGCCACTCTCGATCGGCGAGATCACGCGCCGTGCCGGTAGTCCAGGCCGGCGACAACAATGCGCCGCGCACGGCGCTGGAGGCGGTGTATCAGGGACACATGCCGGCGCGCGCCCCCTTCCCTGCGGCGTCGATACGCACGACATGAGAAATGAATTGAGATCGACGGAGGAGGTTCGAACATGAGCGATGCAGCGCGGCAGCCGCGCACGCTGTTCGAGAAGGTATGGGACACCCACGTGGTGACACGCCGCGACGACGGCGCCGAGCTGCTGTATATCGACCGCCACCTCGTGCATGAAGGCTCGTTCCACGCCTTCAACAAGCTGAAGGACAAGGGCGCCCATGTGGGCCGGCCGGATCTGACGATCGGCGTCGCCGATCACTACGTGCCGACCCGCACGCGCGACCTCCGCGAGATCGCGCCCGATATCGCCGGCATGATCCGCCAGCTCGACGATAATTGCCGCGCGAACGACATCCGCCTGTTCGGCTTCGACGATCCGCGCCAGGGCATCGTCCACGTCGTCGGACCGGAGCAAGGCCTGACGCTGCCCGGCCTCACCATGGTCTGCGGCGACAGCCACACCTCGACCCACGGCGCGTTCGGCGCGCTCGCCTTCGGCATCGGCGCCTCCGAAGTCGCGCATGTACTGCTGACGCAGACGCTATGGCAGAAGAGGCCGAAGCAGATGCGCATCACGATCGAGGGTGCCACTGCGCCTGATATCACCGCCAAGGACATCGCGCTGTCGATCATCGCCGCGATCGGGGCCGACGGCGCGCAGGGTCATGCGATCGAATATGCGGGATCAGCGATCCGCGCGTTGTCGATGGAAGGACGGCTGACGCTGTGCAACCTCTCCATCGAGAGCGGCGCGCGCTGCGGCATGATTGCGCCGGACGAGGCCACCTTCGCCTATGTGAACGGGCGGCCCTTCGCGCCGGCGGGCGAGATCCTCGATCGCGCCATCGCCGCCTGGCGCAAGCTCCCGACGGATGCCGACGCGATATTCGATCGCGAGATCCCGCTGCGAGGCATCGACATCGCGCCCACCGTGACCTGGGGCATCAGTCCCGAGGATGCGCTGCCCATCAGCGCCCGCCTGCCGGATCCTGCCGCTGTGGACGATCCCTCGCGCGCGAGCCATGTCCGCGAAGCGCTCGACTACATGGGCCTGACGCCGGGCCAAGCGCTCGACACGATCACCATCGACCGCGTCTTCATCGGCTCTTGCACCAACAGCCGCATCGAGGATCTGCGCGCTGCGGCTGGCGTTCTCGCCGGCCGCAAGGTGCTTGTGCCAGGACTGGTGTCGCCCGGCTCGCATCTCGTCAAGCAGCAGGCCGAGCAGGAAGGCCTCGACCGCGTCTTCATCGACGCCGGCCTCGATTGGGTCGGCTCGGGTTGCTCGATGTGCGTCGGCATGAACGGCGATCTCGTGCCATCAGGCGAGCGCTGCGCGTCGACCACCAACCGCAACTTCAAGGGCCGGCAGGGACCGGGCGCGCGCACCCACCTGATGTCACCCGCCATGGTCGCCGCCGCAGCGGTGACCGGCCATCTGACCGATGTGAGAGCTCTGCTCGGGAGGAAGGCATGACGCCGTTCGATCGTCTCACGACGACAGCCTGCGGGCTGCCGCTCGCCAGCATCGACACCGATCAACTGATTCCCGCGCGCTTCATGAAGCGCTCGCGCGCCGACGGCTACGGCCAATATTTGCTGCACGACCTGCGCTTCGACGAAAGCGGTCAGCCGCGGCCCGACTTCCCGCTCAATGCACCCGGCGCTCGGGATGCCGCCGTGCTGGTCACGCGGCGCAATTTCGGCGCCGGCTCCTCGCGCGAGGCCGCGGTCTATGCGCTGGTCGATTTCGGCTTTCGCTGCGTGATCGCGCCGAGCTTCGGCGACATCTTCGCGTCCAACGCCGTCAACAACGGCCTGCTGCCGGCGAAAGTCAGCGAAGCGGATGCCGAGGAGATCTTGGACCTCATTCAAACGACGGGATCGACGATGACCGTCGATCTCGAGGATTGCCTGATCAGGATCGGCAATCGCAACTATTCGTTCACCATCGATCCGATCTGGCAGCTCAAGCTGCTGAACGGCTGGGATGATCTCGACCTCACGCTGTCGCACAATGGCGATATCGTCGGCTTCGAGGAACGCGACTGGGACGACCGGCCATGGGTCCGGCTTCCGGACCGGGACACCTGACGCCAGGCCTCCGAAAGAAAGAAGCCGCCCGCACATTCAGTGCAGGCGGCCCAAGTCCAGGGAGGAAACGCCCCAAGAAGGGCTGGATTTGGTGTACCCGATCAACCGAGTCGCGGGTATCCGGATGATACCGGAGGTTGCGATCGAGTTGACGGGTTCCCGATCCAGCCTTCGAGATACAATCGATCAGGCCGCCTGCCGCTCCTCGTGCTGGACGAATTGCAGCGTGACCTTCTCGACGTTGGAATCGACCCACTCCGCCATCCGCTCCTCCTCCTGCAGCGACTGCTGCAGCGGGCCACGCGCCTCCTCGACGCCGGCGGCGCCGCAGAGTGCGATCAGCGACTTGTAGGCAGCGATCTCGAAATTCTCGAACGCGTTGTTGGCGAAGGTGTTCTTCAGGATCTCATCGCCGGACATCGCGTGTCCCATGGCCATCATGTTGGCCATCGCCGATTGTGCGGTGTCCTTGAGCGTCGAATTGCTCTCGCCACACGCGTCCAGGCATTGCTCCAGCCGTTGCAGCTGCTGATTTGTCTCCTGCAGATGGCTCTGCAGCCGTGCCTTGACTTCGGGGTAGTCGTCCATCCGCTCGGACTGCCGCTCCATCAACTCCCGCGCCTGGATCTCCATGGCATGGGCGTTGCGGAGGCCGAGGATGAAAATATCTCGCGCTTTGTTGCTCATGTCTCGCGTTCCTCTCTGTCGTAAGTGAAGCGCCATACTGTCCGCACAACCTGTCGCTCCGGCCGAACGTTCCAATCGAACCGTCGCTTCTTTGTCGCATGCACGTGGAGCATCTATTTGGGATGACGCCCCGGTTGGAACGCCTCGCACTGGCTACCGTTCGCCCCCGATGCAGAAGGAGAGCGAAATGGCAGAACAACCGATGCAGGAACGACAGAGTCCATTCGACAAGGAACCGGCCGAAGGCTCGCGCGAGACGATCGACAAGCAGCTGAAGCAACAGGAGCAGACATCGTCACAGGGCACAGCCGATCCGGTCACGGCGCCGACGGAACGCAAGTCCTGATCGGCGCCTGCGGGTTCGGTGCGCCGGTCACCGCCACATCGTCGGCGTGACGAGCCTGGATGTCTCGATGCGCTCTGCGCCCTCATGGTCGTCGCGCGCATCGCTGGCGTCGTGACACTCCGACGTCGATTCGATTGCAGGGAGCTTGTCGAGCTGGATCTCCGGCGCGATCGTCACGGCCGCGGCGCTCTCCGGCGCGCTATGCGCGGCGGCTCCGGCGGAACTCGTCTGATCACGCGGAAGGTCAACGGGGTCGTGCATCTGCCAGCTCCGAGCCCTGAAGCCACGGTTACTAATCCGCATCGAGATTAGGCGATATCAACTGCGTTAATCCATGCGCGATCTCGCCGCGCGTGATCGATTCGGACCGCACCATCAGGGAACGCGGGCTCAATGCCATCGTTTCGTGGCCGCGCGATGACCACATCGGCGGCGCAAAAAATCGTGATGAGCGGCTGCCGGCCTCAGCCGCGGCTCGCGCCGACGCGGTCGAGCACCGCCGCTCCGGTTCGGATTCCGTTATGAAAGCAATCAATTGTCATGTTCTCATTCGGCGCATGGTTGGCCTCGTCGGCATTGCCGTAGGGGACGACGAAGGCGGGCACACCGAGAGTCTTGGTGAAGACGTAGTCCGGCAGGCTGTCCCGGTGCAGGGAAATTCGAGCGGCGTGACGCGCTGGGCCAGCGTGATCTCGTCACGGATGATCGCCGCGAACGGCGAATCGAGCGGCACGCGTGACGGCAGCATGCCGGCGTGAGCGATGAACTCGACCTCGGGTGCATGCTTCTTCACATGTGCCTCGACCTTGGCCAGCACGTCATCCGGCGTCATCGACTCGACCAGACGGATGTCGCACTTCACAAGCGCCTCACAAGGAAGGACAGTCTTGCTGCCCGGTCCGCGATGGCCGCCATGAAAGCCGTTGATGGTCAGCGTCGGATGGAACATCAGCCTTTCGTAGTAGCCGCGTTCAGCCGGCGCGCCGGCTGAGACCGAGGCTCGCTTTGGCGGCGTCGAGATCGAGCGGGTCCGGCGGCTGCACGTCGTAATGGCCATAGAGCAGCACGGTGGGCGCATCCGGCTTCTTGTGCCAGCGCCCCAGCACCATCGGATGACTCGCCGCCGCCACGGTGTCCGCCTCGAGCCCGATCTCCCGCAGCATCCGCACCAGCAGCGCCGCGACCTCGGCGATGCCGATATTGTGCGCGCTGATCGAGGGATGGCGCACATAGTCCATGACGCGCGCGAGGAACTCCTGCCGGTGACCGTCGATATGGGCGAACACCGCATCGAGGCCAGCGGACGGAGATGGCAGGCCGTTCGCGTCGGTCATGCGGTTCGGCTTCCCCTGATCGAGATCAGCAAAGAGAGCCGCCTTGTTCGATCGGAATCATCCAGAAAGCAAATGACGCGCGGAGCGAGCTCCGCGCGTCATCACGAGACCGATCGTCTGATTGCGCTGCTCAGCCCTTGACCGCGGTGATCACGATCTCGATCAGCGCGCCACCGCCGAGATCGGAGACGCCGACAGTGGCGCGGACCGGCAGATCGTCGCCGAAGAACTCGGTCCAGGCCGCATCCATCTCCTTCTTCTTCGACAGATCCGTGACGAAGATCTGGCCCGAGACGACGCGCGACTTGTCAGTGCCCGCTTCCTTGAGGAAGCCGTCGATCTTGCCGAGGATGTTGCGGGTCTGCTCACCCATCGACACCGAGGTGTCGTCGGCGATAGTGCCGCCGATGAACACGAAGCCATTGGCCTCGACGATGCGATGATGAATGGCGGAGCGGATCTTGCGGGTGATGGTCATATGGTCCTCATGCTGTTGCTGATGGGGTGGAAATGCGGAAGCGCTCGATGCTGAGCCCGCCGATGCGGGTCTGTGTCCCGCCATGGACGATCAGCTCCGCCATCACGGCGCCCGCGCCGGGGCCGAGCTGGAAGCCATGCGCCGAGAAGCCGAACTGATGATACAGCCCTTCATGCAGCGCGCTCGGACCGAACACCGGAATGTCGTCGCGCGTGCGCGCCTCGATGCCGGCCCAGGCCCGGTTGATGGTCGCGCTGCGCATCACCTCGAACAGCTCGGACACGGTGCGCGCGCTCTCCGCGAGCTTGCGCCAATCGAGCACGGTCTCGTTGCGGTCCTGGTCAGGCAGAGCGAGATGTCCGCCACCGATCAGCACCGTGCCGTTGGGGAACTGCTTGAACGACAGCTTGCGGCCGCGCAGGATCACCACGGGATCGATGAAGTGTGGGACCGGGGAGGTGATCATCAGCATCGGCGCGATGGTCTCGACCGGCACGGGCTCACCGAACTGCGCGGCAATCCGGCCAGCCCAGGCGCCCGCCGCGTTGACCAGCACCGGAGCTGCGAAGGTCTCGGCCCCGACGTCCACATGCCAGAGCTTGCCGTTCTTGCGGATGTTGGTCGCGGCCACGCCCTCGCGAACGGTCGCGCCGAGTTGCTCCGCCTTGCGCCGGAACGCCGTGGTGGTCTTTGCAGGCTGTGCGGCGCCGTCGCGACGCGACACCACGCCGCCCGGACAACTTTCGGCGACAGCCGGCACGAGGCGGCGCAGCTCCGTTGCGTCAATCAGCTCCTCGTGCGTGAAGCCGCGCGAGTTCAGGTCTGCGACACGGGCGCGGCAGGCGTCGAGCTCGGCATCATTCTCCGCGACGAGCACCTGGCCGTGGCTCTCGAAGCCGCAATCATCGTCGACGAGGTCGCCGATGGTCTCCCAGATCGCCATCGAGCGGATCGACAGCGGAATCTCGGCGACGCCGCGCATGAGCTGGCGCACGCCGCCGGCATTCACGCCGGAGGCATGCCGTCCCGCATAATCCTTCTCGATCAGCACAGGCTTCAGCCCGGCGAGACAGAGATGCAGCGCCGTCGAGCAGCCGTGGATGCCGCCACCGACAATGATGGCATCCGCTTGCATGATCATCCGCGCACCACCGCTTTGGTCGCCTCATCATTCTTCGGCAGGCTCGCCAGCTCCGACAGCGTGATCGGCTTCACCGGCGCGCGCAGGCGGTAATAGCCGATCTCCTGCGGGCTCTTGCCGCGCGCCTCGGCCATCAGCTCGGTGACGGTGAGGCCGCACAGCCGGCCCTGGCACGGACCCATTCCGGTGCGGCGATAGGCCTTGAGCTGGTTCGGCCCGGTCGCGCCGATCGCGACGGAGTCGAGCACGTCCTTGGCGGTGATCTCCTCGCAGCGACAGACGATGGTGTCGCCCTGCGGGATACGGAACTGTTTTGCGGGCTGGAACAGGACATCGAGAAAGGCACGGCCGCGCTCGGCGCGCGACAACTCCGCGGTGAGATCGACCACCTTCGCCTGAGGCCGCAGCGCCTTGATGGCATCGCCCGCCGCCCGTCGTCCGCGCACCTCAGCCGCCTGCGCACCGCCGATACCGGCGCCATCCCCCGCGATCGCAATGCCCGGAACGGAGCTGTTGCCCAACGCGTCCAGCACCGGAGTCCAGCACAGCTGCAGCTCGTTCCAGCGATGCTCGACGCCGGCCGCCATCGGCAGATTGACGTTGGGCACCACGCCCTGATGCAGCAGCAGGAGCTCGGCAGGCAGCGTCTCGCGCTTGCCGCAGGCAACATAGGTCACGCTCTCGAGCTTGCCGTTGCCCGAGGCAGCCAGCTCGGTCACGCCGCTGGTCACGCGCACCTTCGCGCGGACCTCGCGCATCATTGCGAGCCCCTTGCCGAAATAGGATGAGGTGAGGAACGCGAACGCATGAGGCAGCGCCGCGATGTAGTTGGCGCGCGGCGTGGTGTCGAGGATGCGATCGATGCGGCCACCGAGGCGCAGGATCTGCGCCGCGAGCAGCCACAGCAGCGGCCCCTGCCCGGCCAGCACCGTCGGGCAGTCCGGCACCAGCCCTGAGGATTTCAGCATCGTCTGCGCCGCGCCGACCGTCATCACGCCGGGCAAGGTCCAACCGGGAATCGGAAACGGCCGCTCCTGCGCGCCCGTCGCGATGATGACCCGCTTGGCCTTGATGAAGGCCGAGCCTCCGCCCACGGAGACGCCGATCTCGAGATTGCGATCGAGGCTCCACACCGTGGCGCGATGGATGATCTCCGCGCCGCTGTCGCGCGCCGCCTTGGCGATCTCGGCACCGGACCAGTAGTCCGCGCCGAGCAGCGCTTCGTTCTTGAGCGGCGTGGAATTGATGGCGCGCCAGACTTGGCCGCCGGGACCGGCGTTCTCGTCGAGCAACAGCGTCGAGAGACCGGCTTCGGCGGTCGTGGCGGCTGCGGCGAGGCCCGCGGGACCTGCGCCGATCACCACGACGTCGTAGTTCTCATGCCTCGGCGCGGCGCTCATTTGCCAATCTCCCGCTTGCCCTTCTGGATTTCGATCTGCATGCCCTCGGCCACCGGCACGAGGCAGCCCTGGCGGTTGCCGACACCATCGATCGTCACGAGGCAGTCGAAGCACACGCCCATCATGCAGTAAGGCAGCCGCTTCGCGCCGCTCACCGCCGTTGCGCGCCGAACGTCGAGGCCGGAGGCGAGCAGCGCCGCCGACACCGTGTCGCCTTCGCGCGCGGCGATCGCCTGGCCGCCGACATGGATCGTGACCGATCGCCTCGCATCACCTTCAGCTCGTTTGAACATTACCGTCTCCGTGGCGCCCTGCGCCGTCATTTCAGTAGTAGCCACTGCCGCCGGCTCCCGCCGTGGTCTCGAAGCGCTTCGCCGTGAATGCGCCGACGAGCTCTTCGTCCAGAGCGCCATCCTTCACCATCCGCGCGATCTCAAAAGCGTGGTTGGCGGCGAGCGTCACGCCGGAATGGCAGCAGGCGACGAAGGCGCCGGGATGAGTCTGCGACTGCTCGTAGATCGGAAAGCCGTCCTTCGGCATCACGCGGATGCCGCTCCAGCTCCTGACGACGTTGAGCCGCGCCAGATGCGGAAACATGCGCTGGGCGCGGTCGGTCATCACGGCGTTGATCGGATGATTCTGGACGCGATCGTCGAGCTCATCCTCCTTGCTGTCGCCGATCATCACGGTGCCCTCGTCGGTCTGGCGGATCGTGGTGAGGGGATGTGGCAGGAACGGCATGGTGCGCTCGGTCACGACGATCTGGCCGCGCGTCGGCCCCATCGGCGCCGAAAGCCCCACCATCGGCGCCAGCATCTGGTTGGCGTTGCCGGCAGCAAGCAAGACCTTCGCAGCACGGATCTCGCCTTGCGCCGTCGTCAACCTGAACTCATTGCCCGCGCG
This sequence comes from Bradyrhizobium sp. USDA 4353, assembly GCF_054063215.1. NCBI lineage: Bacteria > Pseudomonadati > Pseudomonadota > Alphaproteobacteria > Hyphomicrobiales > Nitrobacteraceae > Bradyrhizobium > Bradyrhizobium sp. USDA 4353. Next base: position 3,527,353 of record NZ_JBSSGB010000001.1, on the reverse strand, counting down.
CACAATCGCACTGACGGCGCGCTCCGGCAGATAGTCGACGCCGAACGTCTTTAGGCCGGCATGCAGGGCACGGAAGGTGCGCAGCGAATTCACATGGCCGTCGTAGGGACAGAAGCTGCCGCCGGAGACCTCCGGACCGATCAGCGGCAGCATCTTCTTCACGTCAGTCGCGGACATCATCTCCATCTGGTAGTCAGCCGCGCCGACCTGGTTGTGCATGCGCGCGACGAGCTGCGTGCGCTGCTCGTATTCGGCTTCGCCCAGGGTGAGGTGAAAGCCGCCATTCTGCTGCAGCACCACATCGAGCCCGGTCTGCGCCTTCAGCTCGTCGGCGAGCTTCGGCCACGCCTTCGAGCCGCGCACCGTCCAGCCGGTATAGGCCGGCATGCCCAGGCCCTTGCTCTGCACCCACACCAGCGCGAAATTGGCGCGCGAGGCGCGCTTGGCGATGTCGCCCTCGTCGAGCACGGCGACGCGCTGGCCGAGCCGACCCAGTCCCCAGGCAATGGCGGAGCCGAGCAGACCGCCGCCGACGACGGCGACGTCATAGTCTTTCATCATAGGGTCTCCTATCGTCCGTCGCCGCCCTTGGCGGTCAGCACGCGGTCGAGCCCGTACAGGCGGTCGAGCAGAACAAGGACGGTCATGGTGATGGCGATGACGCTGGCGGACACCGATGTCACCAGCGGATCGATGTTGTCCTGGATGTAGAGGAACATGCGCACCGACAAGGTCTCGGTGCCGGGCGTTGCCAGGAACACCGTCATGGTCAGATCGTCGAACGACTGGATGAAGGCGAGCATCCAGCCCGAGACGATGCCGGGCAGGATCGCCGGCAAGGTAACGCGGCGGAACATGGTCCAGCCGTCGGCGCCGAGCGAGATCGCGGCCATCTCCACCGAACGGTCCATGCCGGTGGCGGACGCAAGCGTCAGCCGCAGCGCGAACGGAAACACGACCACGACATGGGCGATCACCAGCGCGACGAAGGTGCCGCCGATGCCGACGGCCGTGAAGAAGCGCAGGAAGGCGATGCCGAGCACGACATGCGGGATCATCAGCGGCGACAGGAACAGCGCCGACAGCGCGTCCCGACCGCGGAAGCGATAGCGGCTGAGCGCGAGCGCGGCCGGCACAGCAAACAACAGCGCGATGCAGGACGACAGCGCGCCGAGCCAGAGGCTGACGCCGAAGGCGTGGACGAATTCCGGATAGCTGGCGAGCGCCCTGAACCAGCGCAGCGAGAACTGCGTGATCGGGATCGAAAGAAAGCCTTCCGGAGTGAAGGCGACCCAGCAGACGACCACGATCGGCGCCACCATGAACACCACGAACAGCGTGTGGAAGACCAATGCGACAGGACCATTCCGGCTCATCGGAACATCTCCTGATAGCGGCGCTCGATCAGCGCGTTGGAGCCGACCACGATCAGCACCAGCGCGATCAGCAGCAGCACGGCAACGGCAGCGCCGAGTGGCCAGTTCAGCGTGTTGAGAAACTCGTCATAAGCGAGCGTCGCCGCAACCTTCAGCCTGCGACCGCCGATGATCGCGGGCGTCGCGAAGGCGCTGGCCGACAGCGAGAACACGATGATCGCGCCCGACAGCACGCCCGGCATGATCTGCGGCAGCACGATGCGGCGGACGACAGTGAGCGAGCCGGCGCCGAGCGACAGTGCGGCGTTCTCCACCTGCGGGTCGAGCCGTTGCAGCGCGGTCCACACCGCGAGCACCATGAACGGCATCATCGCATGCGCCAATGCGATGATCATGCCGGTCTCGGTGAACATGAAACGGACCGGTGAATCGATCAGGCCAAGCGCCATCAAGAGCTTGTTGGCGAGGCCGTTGTTGCCGCCGAACAGGAGCGCCCAGCCGAGCGTGCGCGCGACCACCGAGATCAGCAGCGGGCCGATGATCACCAGCAGGAACAGCCCCTTCCACGGCCCCTGCATCCGGTTGAGGATGTAGGCCTCGGGCACGCCGAACACCGCCGTGATCAGGGTCGCGAGCACGGCGACGCGGAAGGTGCGCCAGAACATTTCCAGGTAGTAGGGATCGTCGACGATCTCCATCCAGTTCTTCAGGATGAAGACCGGCTCGATGCCCTTGTACTGTCCCCAATCGTGGAACGACAGCATCACCGTCATCGCCAGCGGAATCACGACGACGCCGATGAACAGCATCAGGGCCGGCAGCGCCAGCGAGAGGCCGGCGCGAGCGTCGGATGTATCGGTGGCGGCAGTCGCGCTCATGCGGCGACTCGCGCGGCGCGCAGGCTCATGTCGGCGGCCTGCCAGTTCAGATGCACCGCGGCGCCCTGCTCCGGCTGCGGCTGCCCGTCATTCTGCCGGATGACGATCGCGGGACCGCATTCGGTGTCGCACTGGAACAGCCAGTGATTGCCCTGGAAGATGCGGCTCGTGATCCGGCCTGCAAGACCGGCGTCGCCGAAGCTGATGCGCTCCGGCCGCACGCTGAGCGTCACCGCGCCCGAGATTCCGGCCGGCGCCGGCGCGCTCCAGGAGCCGGCAAGCAGTCTGGCTTGTCCCGCCGCGCGCTCCACATGTGCTGCGAACTCATTGGTCTTGCCGAGGAACTGAGCGACGAAGGCGGAGGCCGGCCGCTCATAGACCTCCTGGGGCGTGCCGATCTGCTCGATCCGGCCCTTGCTCATGACCACGATGCGGTCGGACAGCGACATCGCCTCGATCTGGTCGTGGGTGACGAGGATGGTCGTGGTGCCCAGATTGCGCTGGATTTGGCGCAGCTCGATCTGCATGTCCTCGCGCAGCCGCGCATCGAGGTTGGACAGGGGCTCGTCGAGCAGCAGCACGCTCGGGCGGATCACCAGCGCCCGCGCCAGCGCGACGCGCTGCTGCTGTCCGCCGGACATGCGGCGCGGATGACGGTCCTCATAGCCGGCGAGCCCAACCAGCGTAAGCGCCGCACGCACGCGCTCCTCGCGCTCGCTGCGCGCGATGTTGCGCATCTCCAGGCCGAAGGCGACGTTCTCGGCCGCCGTCATGTGCGGAAACAGCGCGTAGCTCTGAAACACGATGCCGAGCCCGCGCTTGGCCGGCGGCACCGCCACGAGGTCCTTGCCCTCGAGCCGGATCGTGCCGTGCGACGGGTCGAGAAAGCCCGCGATCATCTGCAAGGTCGTCGTCTTGCCGCAGCCGGACGGACCGAGGAAGGAGATGAACTCGCCTTTGGTCACGGCAAGGCTGAACTCTTCGACGGCCGTGTTGGGACCGAAGGATTTGCCGACGCGGTCGAGCTCGAGGAAGGACATCGATGGTTTCCGAACGACACAAGGAAGTAGTTTGGCTTGGATGATGATCTCACACTGCCGGACATCATCTCTGGTCCAGCAACGCGCTCGGTGCTACCTCGCCCCGCTTGCGGGGAGAGGTCGGATCGCATCGTCAGATGCGATCCGGGTGAGGGGGTACAGGTCTCGGCGAACACTCGTCGCGCGGCTGCCCCTCACCCCAGCCCTCTCCCCGTGAAGAACGGGGAGAGGGAGCGCACCGCCGTCCGGGATACAGAGTACTATCAGCGCTCGACTTCGCGATTCCAGCGCTTGGTCCATTCCTCGCGCTTCTCGTTGACCACGGTCCAATCCGGCGCATAGACCTTGGCGGCGCGCTCGCCGATCGGGGCCATCGTGCCCACGCCCTCGGGAATGACGACCGACTTCACCACCGGGCCGTAGCCATATTCCTTCAGCATCGTGAGCTGGATCTTCGGATCGAGCAGCAGCTTGATGAAGCTCGAGGCCAGCGGCGACACCGAGGGCTTGGCGATCGGGCACGCCGTCGTCAGCAGGCTCACGGCGCCTTCCTTCGGATAGACGAAGTCGACGGGGAAGCCGGTGTTGGCGAAGCTCTGCACGCGGCCCGAGCCCCACACGGCGATCACGGCCTGCCCCGACTGGAACAACTCGGTCATCTTGCCCGGCGAGGGCTCGTAAGCCAGCACGTTCGGATTGATCTCGGACTTGAAGATCTTGAAGCCGGCATCGACATTGGTCTCGCTGCCGCCGTTCATCTTGGCCAGCATCAAGAGCGCGTTGAGACCGTAGGTGTTGTTGATCGGCGGGATCACCAGCTGCTGCTTGTATTTCGGATCCTTCAGATCATTCCACGACGTTGGCGCGGCCCAGCCTTTCTCGGCGAACACCTTCTTGTTGTAGACGAGCCCGGTCGCGACGAGGCCGATGGCAACCGCCTTGTCGTCCTTGAAATGCGCGATGTCGAGCAGGTCGCTGGGCAGGCCCGTGACCTTGTCGCAGAAGCCGAGCTGGATGGCCTGATACATTGGGCCGTCGTCGAGGATCGCGACGTCGATCTGCTGGTTGCCCTTCTGCGCCTGCAGCTTGGCGAGCGTGTCGGTGGAGTTGCCGGCGACGTATTCGACCTTGACGCCGTTGGCCTGCTCGAAGGGCGGGATCACCTCCTCGCGGACGGTCTTCTCGAACGAGCCGCCATAGCCGGCGACATACAGCGTCTTCTGCTGAGCCTGAACGAGCGAGGTCGAGGCAAGCACCCCGATGCTGACGGCGGAGAATAGGTGAAGGCGCTTCATTGGACCGATCTCCCGTTGCCCTGAACACGATGCGGTATCTAAGGACCGCAAGGGAGATCGGACCGGCCTCGTGGTTGCGGCGGCCCGACCACCGGACACCCGTAGCCTAAAAAACGAGCCGTCCTCGCCCCTGCCAAAAAAGATCGCAGTCGCCCCTTTGATCGTCCAATGAATAATGGCACGCTATTCATGCTTAGATATTATGGATGAGAGATCATGGCCCGGATCAACTCAAGGCAGGTGGAAGCCTTCCGGGCGATGATGCTGACCGGCAGCGTCACCGAGGCGGCCAAGCTGATGGCGGTCACGCAGCCGGCCGTCAGCCGGCTGCTGCGGGACTTCCAGGCGCTGCTGAAAATGGAGCTGTTCGAGCGGCGCGGCACGGGACTGGTCCCGACTGCAGCCGCCACGGCGCTCTACATGGAGGTCGAGCGCTCCTTCGTCGGCCTCGATCGCATCACCGCGGCCGCCGAGGAAATCCGCGGCCGCCGCACCGGCACGCTGCGCATCGCCGCTCTGCCCGCGCTGTCGAATGGCTATCTGCCGCGGCTCGCCGGCGGCTTCCTGCAGGAGCGGCCGAATCTCAACCTAGCCTTCTTCGGCGTGATCTCACCGATCGTGATCGACTGGGTGCTGAACGCGCAATGCGATGTCGGCTTTGCCGAAGTGCCAATCGCCCATGCCGGCCTGCCGAGCGTGAAGCTGCCGGCGTTGCCGCGCGTCGCCGTGCTGCCGGCCGGCCATCGGCTCGCAGCCAAGGAGACGCTGGTGCCGCGCGATTTCGAGGGCGAGACCTTCATCTCGCTGTCGGCGGGGTCGACGAGCCGTCACCTGATCGACCAGGTCTTCCACCGCGAGGACATCCAACGCGTGCTGCGGGTCGAGACGACGCTGTCGGAGATCATGTGCGGAATGGTGTCGTCGGGCCTCGGCGTCGCAATCTGCGATCCTTTCACCGCGCGCGAGTTCGATGGCCGCGGCGTCGTCGCGCGCCCGTTCTCGCCGCGCATCGACTTCGAATTCGCCGCAGTCTTTCCGCCTCAACGCAGCCCGTCGCCCGTCGCGCTCGATCTGGTCGAGACGGTCCGGCGCGCGCTGAGCGCGCTCGCGGCGACGACCGATGTTTGAGAAATTTTGGGAGGCTTGGTGGGCGCACTAGGGCTCGAACCTAGGACCCGCTGATTAAGAGTCAGCTGCTCTACCAACTGAGCTATGCGCCCGGATCTTGCATCCGGAGAAAGCCCCCGCGAGAGCCGGTCGTTTAGCAAAGCGATTCCGGGATGTCCAGCGATCACTGACGATTATTTGCCATTTTCGATGCAGAAAAACCGCCGGCGGGCGGCGGTTTGTCTCAAGCGGAAAGTCCAGCGGATTCAGAGGGATCGTTAACCGATTCTTACAGCCGCCCGGAGTCGCGGTCCTCGTCGGACCAGCCCATGCGGTCCATCGGCGGGTGGCCCATCGGCCCCGGGCCGAATCGGTTATCGCCGAAGCGCGGACCGTCGCCCTCGCCGCGCTCCATCCAGCGGTGGTGGCGCGGGCCGTCGGGTCCCATCATGCGGTCCATCGGCCGGGTCAGCATCGACAGCCGGCGCTTCTGGCCCTCGTCGAGCGTCTTGTAGAGCGGGTCGGCGGCGTCGGCGACCTTCTTCATCGCATCGGCCGTCGCGGCCATGGTGTCGGCACGGTCGCGCAGACGGGCGACGGGATCAACATCCTTGTCCTGCGCATCATCGGCCGCCTTCATCCGCGCATTGGCGCGATCGAACCGCAGCTTGACGAGATCGCGCACGGCGGCCTCGACCGGCGGCCACAGCTTCTCCTGGTCCGCGCTCAGCTTCAGGCCGGCATGGACCGAAGCGATGCGGGCATCGAGCATCGCGGCGCGGTCTTCAGGATTCATCCGCGCGTGATGCATGTGATCATGAATCCAGCCACGCTGGGCGTAGACCGCGGTCGAGCCGGCGATGGCGAGCACGGCGACAGCGGCAATGGTGAACTTTCTCATGCCAACCTCCTTGGAAAGCCGGACCAGCATGAGCCTGCCGCCCTGCGCCTTCAACTTACAGTTTGGACAGAGTGTACGTCCTTACGAAGATGTAATTGCTTCAAATACCTTTCTGTTTCTGCAATTCGGTTTCATTGCGTTGCTGTGCCTCAGATCATCCCCAGCAGGCGCGGCAACCATAGCGAGATTTCGGGGACGTAGGTGATCAGTCCGAGGAAGACCAGCATGGCACACAGCCAGGGCAGCACCGCGATGGTGATCTCGCTGATTCCCATCTTGGCGATGCTGGAGGCGATGTAGAGGTTGAGGCCGACCGGTGGATGGCAGAGGCCGACCTCGGTGTTCACGATCATCAGCACGCCGAGATGAACCGGGTTGACGCCGAGCTTGGTCGCGAGCGGATACAGGATCGGCGCCATGATCAGGAGGATCGAGGACGGGTCCATCACGTTGCCGGCGAGCAGCAGGATGACGTTGACGACCAGCAGGAACATCCAGATCGAGAAGTTCTTGTCGATGATCCAGGCCGCCATCGCCTGCGGAATCTGCTCATGCGTCATCAGGAACGAGAACAGCACCGCGTTGGTGATGATGTAGAGCAGCATCGAGCTCATGCTCGCGGCCTGCAGCAGCACCTTGGGGACATCGACGAGCTTGAGCTCCTTGTAGACGAACACGGTGATGCAGAAGGCGTAGACGGCGGCGACCGCGGCGGCCTCCGTCGGCGTGAAGATGCCGCCATAGATGCCGCCGAGCACGATGAAGATCAGCAGGATGCCCCACAGGCTCTCGCGGAAGGCCTTGAACTGCTGGCCGAGCGTCGCCCGCTTCATCTTCGGATAGCCGTTGCGCCAGGCGACGAACCAGGTCACGGCGGCCAGCATCAAGGCCAGCAGAATGCCCGGGACGATGCCCGCCATGAACAGCGCACCGATCGAGGTGTTGGTCGACACGCCATACAGCACCAGGATGATCGACGGCGGCACCAAGATGCCGAGCGCGCCGGAGGTGGAGATGACGCCGACGCCGAAGCGGCTGGGATAGCCGTATTGCACCATCGCCGGCATCATGATCGAGCCGATCGCCACCACGGTGGCGACGCTGGAGCCCGAGATCGCCGCGAACATCGCGCAGGCCGCGACGCCGGCGAGGCCGAGGCCGCCGGGCAGATGTCCGACCAGCGACGTCGTGAAGGCGATCATCCGCCGGGCCACGCCGCCGCGGGTCAGGAAGGTGCCCGCGAGGATGAAGAAGGGGATCGCCATGATGCCGAAATTGTCGAGTCCCGAGAACAGCTTCAGGCCGACACTTTCGATCGGCACCTCGGTCATCGTGAACAGGAACATCAGCACGGTCAGGCCGAGCGAGATCGAGATCGGCATGCCCGTCAACATCAGGGCGAACAGCAGTCCGAAGATCAGCGCCGCGCTCATCACGCTTCTCCCAGCGCGATCGGCGCCTTGGGACTGACCTCGATGTCGTCGACATGGGTGGCGTCATGGTGCGGCAGCTCGCCGTCGCGCCAATAGGCCCACATCACCTGCAGGAAGCGGAAGCACATCAGATAGGAGCCGAGCGGGATGCAGGAATAGACCAGCCAGCTCGGCAGCTCGAGGTCGGGCGAGACCTGGTCGGTGTGCATCAGCTCGATGACGAATTTGGCGCCCATCGTGCCGACGATCGCCGTGAACACGGCGCCGCCGAGCAGGCCGAACAGAATGACGCCCTTGCGCCAGCGCGCGTTCAGCCGGTTGATCAGGACGTCGACGCCGACATGGATGCCGGTGCGGACGCCATAGGCGGCGCCGAACTTCGCCATCCAGATGAACATGTAGATGCAGAGTTCCTGGGACCAGGCGAGATTGATCTGGAACAGATAGGGGTAGAGGACGGGGACGTCGACCAGGAAGCGATGGGCCACGGCGATGAAGGTGATCAGGGTCGCGGCGCCCATCAGGCTCGCGATGATGATCTCCTCGAGCCGGTCGAGAGCACGAAGCAGCATTGAGGTCACCAGGATACGGGCAAGGGCCGGATCGGGCGACGGATCGTCCGATCTCCGCGATCACCATCTCCGCGGCGCGCCGCGGCGATGCAAGCTTCTCCGAGGTCAGGCTCAGTTGATCGGGCTGCGGCCGGTCTCCTTGAGGAATTCGTCGATCAGCGGCTGGCCGACGCGGGAGGCGACGTCCTTGTAGACCGGCATCATCGCCTTGCGCATCGCCTCGTCCTGCTCCGGGGTCAACGTCACGATCTCGGTCTTGCCGGTTTTCTTGATCTCGGCCAGCGCGTCGTCGTTCTCCTTCGCCGACTGGCCGTTGCCGTACTCGGTCGCCTCCTTCATCGCCTTCTCGCACGCCGAGCGGACGTCGGCGGGCATGCCGTCCCAGAACTTCTTGTTCACGACCACGACGTAGCCGATGTAGCCGTGATTGGTGACGGTGGCGAACTTCTGCACCTCGTGCATCTTCTGCGTATAGATGTTCGACCAGGTATTCTCCTGGCCGTCGACCACGCCGGTCTGCAGCGCCTGGTAGACTTCCGAGAACGCCATCACCTGCGGAATCGAGCCGAGCGCGCGGAACTGCGCCTCCAGCACCTTCGACGACTGGATGCGGAATTTCAGGCCCTTGTAGTCGGACGGCTGCACCAGCTTCTTGTTGGCGGTCATCTGCTTGAAGCCGTTGTCCCAGTAGGCGAGCCCGGTCATGCCCTTGGAGTCGAGCAGCTTGAGCAGCTTGGCGCCGAGCGGGCCGTCGGTGACCTTGCGCAGGGTCTTCAGGTCGGGAAGGATGTAGGGCAGATCGAACACCTCGAACTCGCGGATGCCGATCGGGCCGAACTTCGAGTTCGACGGCGCCAGCATCTGCACGGCGCCGAGCTGCAGCGCCTCGAGCTCTTCCTTGTCCTTGTAGAGCGTGGAGTTGGGGTAGACCTCGACCTTGACCTTGCCGCCGCTGTACTTCTCGGCCAGCTCCTTGAACTTGTCCGCCGCCTTGCCCTTCGGCGTGTCGGCCGCCACGACGTGGCTGAACTTGATCACGATCGGCGTATCGGCGGCCGTAGCCGGGCCGGCCAGCGCGAGCACCGCGAGCGCGCAGGTGGCGATCACATGGCGGAATTTGAGCTGCTGCAAAGTGTCCTCCCGAAATTCGGGGGGCATTGCAATGACGCCCCCGCTTTGTATGCCAAGGACATTGTTAGCGAGTCACTGGCGGAAATGCCATTGACCGTTAGCAGCACGGGCGGGATTCGCTTGCTGCGATGCATCATCTACGGCGTCGTTCCGGGCTGCGCAACGCGCGAACCCGGAACCTCGAGATAATAGGCGTAGGTGCAAACCAACTTCGGGATTCCGGGTTCAGCCGCTTTCGCGGCTGCCCCGGAATGACCACGCGTGAGGTCAGCTCGCAGCCGCCGCCGAGGCGCCATGCCCCTGCGCGACGTCTCGCTGGCGCTTCATGACCAGCTTGTTCAGCGCGCCGAGATACGCCTTCGCCGAGGCCACCAGCGTATCGGGATCCGCGGCGCGCGCCGTCATCGAGCGGCCGTCCTGCGACAGCCGGACTGAGACCTCGGCCTGCGCATCGGTGCCCTCGGTCACGGCATGGACCTGATACAGCTCCAGCTTGGCCTCGTGCGGCACCAGCGACTTGATGCAGTTGAAGACCGCGTCGACCGGACCGTTGCCCTCGCTCTCCTCGATCTTCGTCACACCATCGATGTCGAGCTTCATGGTGGCGCGCTGCGGGCCGCGGGTGCCGGCGATCACCGACAGCGACAGCAGCTTGATGCGGTCATGGGCGCTCACCATGCCCTCGTCGATCAGGGCCTCGATGTCCTCGTCGTAGATCTGCTTCTTGCGGTCGGCCAAGGCCTTGAAGCGGACGAAGGCGTCCTCGACCTGGTTGCTCGACAGCTTGTGGCCCATCTCCTCCAGCTTGTGGATGAAGGCGTGGCGGCCGGAATGCTTGCCCATCACCAGCGAGGTCTGCTTCACGCCGACCGTCTCCGGCAGCATGATCTCGTAGGTCTGCGCGTTCTTCAGCATGCCGTCCTGATGGATGCCGCTCTCATGCGCGAACGCGTTCCGGCCGACGATGGCCTTGTTGTACTGCACCGGGAACGAGGTCGCCGCCGACACCACCTTCGAGGCATGGGTCAGCTGCGTGGTGTCGATCTTGTTCCAGAACGGCAGCTTGTCGTTGCGCACGCGCATCGCCATCACGACCTCTTCCAGCGCCGCATTGCCGGCGCGCTCGCCGATGCCGTTGATGGTGCATTCGATCTGGCGGGCGCCCGCGCGCACGCCGGCCATTGAATTGGCAACGGCCATGCCGAGGTCGTTGTGGCAATGCACGGAGAACACCGCCTTGTCGGAGTTCGGCACCGTCTCGCGCACGCGCTTGAACAGATCGAAATATTCCTCCGGCACCGCGTAGCCGACGGTGTCCGGAATGTTGATGGTGGTGGCGCCGGCCTTGATCGCGGCCTCGACGCAGCGGCACAGGAAGTCGAACTCGGTGCGGGTGCCGTCCTCGGACGACCATTCGACGTCGTCGGTGTGGTTGCGCGCGCGCGTCACCGAGGAGACCACCAGCTCATAGACCTGCTGCGGGTCCATCTGCAGCTTGTACTTCATGTGCACCGGCGAGGTGGACAGGAAGGTGTGGATGCGGCCGCGCTTGGCCGGGCGGATGGCTTCCGCGCAGCGATCGATGTCCTTGGCGCCGGCGCGCGACAGGCCGCAGATCACCGCGTTCTTCGACCGCTTGGCGATCTCGTTGACGGCCTCGAAGTCGCCGTCCGAGGCGATCGGAAAACCGGCCTCGATGATGTCGACGCCCATGTCGTCGAGCATGGCCGCGATGTTGAGCTTCTCCTCGAACGTCATGGTGGCGCCGGGGCACTGCTCGCCGTCGCGCAAAGTGGTGTCGAAAATGACGACGCGGTCCTTGTCGGACTGAACAGGATTGGACATTGGCTATTCCTCGGAGTCTGAAGGTGGTGCGCTTGGTGCCAGTATCTCTGGAAACTTGGGCGCTGAAGGGTGTTCGGTGTCGAAGCAGCCCCCTGAGTGCCCAGGCGCATCCCGCCCAGCCGGCCCTCAGGGGCAGCTAAGAAGCAGAAGCTCGAGCGCGCCAATCAGGCCGCGAGCAGGCGCCAGCGAGGCGAGCGCGATCGACCGGGCGTCTGCCCCGGCGATGGCCTCGATCTCTGCGCTGCGAATCAGCATTGCCAAACCCTTTGCGAAGACACGAAAATGGTGCGGCAAAACCATTGACGGAATGTTGCCGGGTGTCCTCGACGGTGCTTCTACCGGGAATAAGAGGGCCTCGCAACGCCGAATAAGGGTCAGGAGGGGTGACGTATTGGGGGGCTGGGGTCATGACGCCTGCGCAGCGGCTGCTGCCGTAAGAGCCCGTTCGCATCGACAGACGAGATTCCGAGATTCATTGCAGCGATCTCGCGCCGCACGAGCGGTGCAACCTCTCCCCGCCCCTGCGGGGAGAGGTCGGATTGCGCAGCAATCCGGGTGAGGGGCATGGCACTGACGGAGCCACCTTACAGATCCATCGGACTCGCACGTCGGGCGCTCGATAGCGGCACCACCCGTGCGGCGGCCCCTCACCCCACCCCTCTCAGCGCGAGCGAAGCTCGTCGCGGCCCCGTGAAGAACGGGGAGAGGGAGCGCACCGTGCACTACGCCCGCTCTTATATCTTCAACGACGACACGGAGCTCGACAAACCAGAGTCGCGCATCACGCATGATGGACGTCGTCAACTCAACAAGCATCCGCACGCACCTTTCCATCCCCGCGGCACGTCCGTGCCCGGGCTGATCATCGATATCGAAACCCTCTGCCATTCGAGGGTGCAGGGAAGGCCGGGCGTCTGCCGACACCCGCGGCCCCCGTGCGTGAAGAAATGCACGGGGCAGGAACCACAGGTACGGCCAGGACCTCCGGCGGCCTCAAGCGGTCGTCGCAACATCAAGTGTTTTCATTCCCGACAGCAACTCGTCAAGCGCCTCGGCTGGGGTTTTCCATCCCAGCGTCTTTCTCGGCCTGGAATTGAGCGCTGCGGCCACAGCGGCGATCTCGTCGGCATCGTAGATGCTCAGATCTGTGCCCTTCGGAAAGTACTGCCGCAGCAGGCCGTTTGTGTTCTCGTTGGTGCCACGCTGCCAGGGGCTCCTTGGATCGCAGAAGTAGACTTGGATTTCCGTAGCGATCGTCAAGTCGCTATGCTTGGCCATTTCGGCCCCCTGATCCCAAGTGAGCGAGCGGCGCAGTTCCTTGGGCAAGGTGATGATGGTGCGCGTGATCGCATCGCGTACCGCTTCAGCTCCGTGTCCGGAGAGCGCAGGACCATCTTTCGTACGGGGGCCGTCGTCAAACCCTGGCAACCGTGGAAGGTGCAGGAGCATTGTAAACCGCGTGCTGCGTTCGACCAGCGTGCCGATTGCCGAACTCTCGGAGCCAACGATCAGATCCCCTTCCCAATGTCCCGGCACGGCGCGATCCGCGACTTCAGCCGGACGCTCACTGATCATGATCTCCGGCGAGACGAAGCCTCTGCTGCGCTTCCGCGTGCGCGCTCGAGGCACCCGCAGCGCACGTCCCGTTCGCAAGCAGGCCGTCAACTCGCGATTCAGCGCTCCTCTGCTCTGAACAAAAAGTGCTTGGTAAATGGCTTCGTGACTGATCCGCATCGTCTCGTCATCCGGGAAGTCGATCGGCAAGCGTTGGGCGATCTGCTCGGGGCTCCAGGCTTTTGCCCATCGCCGCTCCTGGTCCGAACCCGCACGATAGGTCTTCCGCCGAGCGCCGCCTGGAGGCGCGACAACTCCAGCCAGCCGTTCTTCAACATAAGTGCGCAAGGCCGCGTTGCTTGCAAGCTTGCTCGGCTTGGGACGCCGGGCCGATCGATCTGCATGCCACTGGGCGGCCGTCGCCCGATAGGCCATCTTGCCGCCATGCGTCGCAGCATTGCGATCGAGCTCACGAGAGATGGTCGAGGGAGACCGATCAAGGCGCCGTGCTATTTCTCGTACAGAATGGCGCTGCGCATGCAGCAGTGCAATCTCTTCGCGCTCAGAAAAAGAGAGGTATCGTCCGGAGAGCGGCTTCGCCGACGGCCTGAACATCGCTGGTACCACGCCGCCTGCCTTTCGAAACAACCGGGGGCCGACAGCATCGGCCAATCCAGCGGCCAGCGCAGCATTCTCGCTGTTCAACCCAGCGGCAATCCCCCGCCAAAATTTCTGCTGTTCCGCACGCCCCGCAACTGGTGGGCGCCCCATCGATCCCAGCTTGCCTCGCGTTGACCATCTCTTTCGAATCCCCATCGCAACCTCCTCATCGAGTGTTGCGACGACCGATTGAATCCGCCTCCCAGCCTCCCCTGCGCAACGGCTTTACGACTTACTTCGCGCTCTCCCCGGGGACCGGCTTGATTGCCCCCGTCACCGCCGCGCTCGTCATGAACGCGAGCAGCTTGACACCAGCTTCGGGGTGCCAGGACCACACGACTTCGCCGTCCGCAAAGCGCCGGTCGTCCACCGTCGCCTCGCGGCCATCGCTCCCCGCACTCCACGTATCGTGACGACGCGTACGCCCCTCTTCGATGAGGCGGGATGTCCGGAGATAAGCACGATATCCGAAAAAAGGAAAGAGAAATTTCGGCCAATACGAAAATCGAGCCTGTGGTAACTTGCGTTCATGACCAACCGCATCTTCCTCCACGGCGTACCGGACACGCCCGCGATCTGGGGCTCGCTGATCGCAGCCCTCGGCGAGACCGTGGCCCTTCCCTGCCTGCCCGGCTTTTGCGGCGATGTGCCGGCCGGCTTCGCCTGCACCAAGGACGCCTACGCCGACTGGCTGGTCGCGCTCATGGAGGCACAGCATGCGGCGGTCGGGCCGCTCGACCTGGTCGGGCACGACTGGGGCGCGCTGCTGGTGCTGCGCGCGGCGTCGCTACGGCCGGAGTTGGTGCGCTCGTGGGCGGTTGCCGGCGGCGCACTCGATCCCAACTATCGCGGACATCGGATCGCGCGGATCTGGAATACGAGGGTCCTCGGTGAGATCTTCATGGCGGTGTCCTCGCAAGCTGCGATGGCGCGGATGTTCCGACAGAGCGGGCTGCCGCCGGAGATGGCTGCACGTGAAGCGGCCGCCTGGCAGGCGCCGATGCGGCGCGCGATCCTTGCGCTGTATCGTTCCGCCGACGGCCTTCGCTTCGGCGGCGACTGGATCGCGCGGCTCGCGAAACTGCCGCGGCGTGGCCTGGTGATCTCGGCCACGCAAGATTCCTTCGTACCCCTCGACACGCTCAGCCGCTTCGCGCACGCGCACGCCGCGCGGCTGCATGTCGAGCAGGACGCCGGCCACTGGAGCATCGTCGAGCGGCCGCAGAGCATTGCGGCGGCCCTGCGGGCGCATTGGGCGGAATGAGAGTCCGTCCAACGCAGATCCGCGTCTCATTATTGCAGAACCGCAGCCAATTCATTCGCGGTCGTCTCGGCGATCTCGGCTTCGGGGTGCTGACCGACACCGTAGACAAACGTCTGCCCCATCACCTGCGTGTGCTTTTCTGTATCCCAGACCCTCAGCACAAGCCGATGCCGGCCGTCCGCTGTCCGCGATGCAAAGGCCAACAGCATGAGGTCGACATGCATTTCGGAGCTCGCTCGAAAGTCCGGAACGCGGTCAATAGATGCAGACAGGACCGGTGGACCGTCGACGACGCGCAGCGACGGCACCGCTTGAAGCCGTTGACGCAGTTGGGCGGTGAGGCGCGCGGCATCATCGCCGACGTCCGACGTCATGGCACGCGCATCGGGCAGCGCAATCACACGCTCGCCATCGGCAAGCGCCGGCAGCACGGAGGCGGTGAGCAAAAGCGCGAGGAACACACCGACATTGAAAGCGAGCAGCAGCCCTGATCGAAACATGCGCGCCAGCATTCCTTTTCGAAATTCCTTTTCGAATTCGATCAGGACACTCTACATTCCTTTTCGAATTCGATCAGGACACTCTACGCCAGCAAAATGCCGCTTTCGCGGCGTGCGCGCCGCGCTTCACACAATCTTTGGTCGCTTACAGTCTTTTGATGTCGTATTCTGAATGTCGCTCATCGGAGACATTCGACATGGCGCGTCTCAGGACTGGCCTCTGGTTGTTGTCGGCGCTGCTGGTGGCGCGGCTGTTCACCGGCGCTGCATTGGCCGAGGACACTGGGCTCGCCCGCTTCCCTCAACCCGACTGGGCGACTGCCACGCCCGAGGACGAAGGGATGGATTCGGCGGCGCTGGCGAAGCTCGTCGCGATGGGCACGGCGATGCGGTTCGACAGCCTGCTGATCGCGCGCCACGGCAAAATCGTGCTCGATGCGTCCTACGCGCCTTACAATGCCGACGAGCCGCACATCATCAATTCCTCGACCAAGGCGGTCGTCGCGACCCTGATCGCCATGCTGCTCAAGGACGGCGTGCTCGACAGCCTCGATCATCCGGTGCTCGACTTTTTCAAGGACCTCAAGATCGACAATGTCGATGCGCGCAAGCAGGCGCTGACGGTGCAGCATCTGCTCAACATGACCTCCGGCTTCGACTGGGACGAAGGCTATAGCGGCGGCGCCGAGACATCGCTCTACGAGATGGGCCGGAGCCCGGACTGGGTGCAGTACGTTCTCGACCGTCCCATGGCGCATGCGCCCGGCGAGACGTTCTACTACAACAGCGGCAACTCGCATCTGCTCTCGGCGATCGTCACGAAGCTCACCGGCAAGAGCGCGGAGGATTTTGCCGAGGCGAGGCTGTTCGGGCCGCTGGGGATCACCGAGCATGCGTGGTTCAAGGATTCCAAGGGAATTTCCGCCGGCGGTTTCGGGCTAGCGCTGAAACCGCGCGACATGGCGAAAATCGGCTACCTCTATCTGCGGCGCGGCCGCTGGGGCGAGCAGCAATTGCTGCCGCCGGACTGGATCGAGGCCGTCAACCACGCCACCGTCAGCATGAATGCGAAGTTCGATCCAGGGCTCTCCTACGCCGATCAGTTCTGGGCGCTGCCGGACAAGCATGTGTTCATGGCGGTGGGCTATCACTGCCAGGTCATCATGGTGATGCCCGACCGCGACATCGTAGCGGTGATGACCGCGCGCGACTTCTGTCCGTTCCGCAAGCTCGCCAATGCCATCGCGGCGACTGCGACGTCGGACAGCGCGCTGCCGGCGGCACCCGAGTCAAATGCCGCGCTCGCCGCAGCCGTCCGCGAAGTTGCGACCGAAGCTCAAGGCCCGGTCGGGGCCGTGCCGGAGATCGCGGCGGCCATCTCGGGCAAGACCTACAGCTTCCCGCCCGGCCCGCTCGGCATCAACACGATCAAGCTCGACCTCACGGGCCCGGATCCGCAGGTCACCTGGGACATCCCCTCGCGGGACCGCGCCGGAGGCACGGTGCATCTGCAGAGCCCGATCGGCCTCGACGGCCTCTATCGCAAGACCGCGCCGCCCCACCCCTGGCAGCCCTTCACCTATCGGGCCATGAAGGGCAGCTGGGCCGATGCCACGACCTTCATGATCGACGCGCAGTTCATCGGCCAGGGCGAGGAGCGCAATTGGCGGCTCAGCTTCGATGGCGACAAGGTGACGTTCAGGACCAAGGGCCGCTACGGCAAGGACGTGGCGGTCGAGGGCCACGCGCTGCCTTGAAGCTCACGATTCGGCCTCGCTCGGGGAACTGCGAAGACCTCGCTCCCATGAAGTCGTGCCGGGAACCCCTCGCACTCCTCACGAACGAGCGATCACGCGACCTGATTAGAACCTCGTTGCATCGGGCACGTTGGTCAAGCTCCTGTCATCACAAGGAGCAGGCCATGACCAAGCCGCCCCCCGTTCCTCCCGAGAACCAGAGCCCGATGGGCACCGGCGATGCGAAAACCGGCAACGCGCATGAAGCGTCGAAGCCGCGCAGTGCCGTGACCGGCAATGCCGATCAGCAGGGCCGCACCGGCAACATCAAGCAGAACACCACCAACCAGGGCTATCAGCAGGACCGCTGAGCGGAGGATTGGATGTCGACCTCGACCAAGACCAAAGCGAGCATTCGCCAGGGCGGACCGGGCGCCTCGCACGAGAATGCCAAGGAGCCGCTTCACATCGACAAGCCCCCGGCCGACGATCCGCAGCGCCGGCACAGCCGCGTGTCCTCGGGCGGCGGCGAGCAGGATTCGCATCATACGCACGAGTCCAAAGCCAAGGGCGGCAACACGCACCCGGCGCATGGAAAGGGCAGCCAATGAGCAACAAGCATCCGAAGATGCCGCGCCCGACCAATGTCGATCTCGTGCGCAATCCGCTGATCGGCGGCTCCAAGGGCGTCACCATGGCGCAGGCGAGCCTGGATGATCTCGAGGAGCTCGAAGGCGCCAACACCATCGAGGGTGACGTCGAGAACGACACCAATGCGCAAGGCGGCATCGACAAGGCGGAGGTGATGGACCGGCGCCGCGGGCCGCCGCAACATGATCGCGACCAGCCGCCGCGGCACAAGGAGCTGCAGGGCCGCAAGACCCATGAGCAGCAGCTGCGCATGCTCGAGCGCAAGCCTGACAATCCTGACTCCGATCAGCTCGCGCGCGAGATCGAGCGCGATCAGGACCGCAGCCGCGTGTTCGACGCCAAGCCGAGCAACGCCGACGGCGCGCCCGCGCCCCGCATCAAGGCGAAGGGCGACGGCTCCGGCGCGATGACCGATCTGCAGGAGGATCTGGTCGGCGACAACATGGTGCTGTCGAACCGCGACAAGACGGAGAGCTCGCGCGAGCGCGGCCAGGATGGACGCTGGGTCGAGACCGAGCAGTTCCAGGATCACAACGACAACCGCGGCCGCGGCTGAGGAAGCGGCTGCGACCAACTGAGACGGCGCTGCGAGCGAAGCGGACGGGAACGGCGGCCACGCGCTGCTGTTGGCTCCGCTCGCAAGCAGAGAAAGGATCAGCCATGAAGACCACGACCACCCTGGCGCTCGCCGCCGCCTTTGCGCTCACGAGCTCGCTCGCTGTGGCCCAGAGCAGCAGCGGCGCCGGCGCCAACACCGGCACCGGCGGCTCGGGCACCGCGACCAGCCCCGGCATGAGTCAGCCGACGGACACCGGCACCACCGGCGCCAATATGGGTCGCTTGCCTGAGGGCACCGACACCAGCGCGACCGGCGGCCGCAGCGGCAGCGCCACCGGCATGAGCGACGGCACCGACAACGGCACCATGGGCACGATGAGCCCGCATTCCGGCACGATCACACCGAAGCGCTGACACAGCGAGGCGCTGATGTCGCCCGCTTAGTTCCGAAAATCGAGACGACCGCGCTTCATCCGCAGTCCGGATGGAGCGCTGTCGTTTGCGCAGGGATCGCGCAGGTTGCTCCATCACGCAGCGCGCCGTGACCACGATCCGCGCGATGCCGCAAAGACGCCGCGCGCAGCACAGCTTCGAACGATTTCCAACAACGAAACACCCGGCGACTTAGAGCTATTCAAGCCAAGGCGCCGTGTTCTTTGCTGCATCGCATTGCTAGACCTCACCTCAAGCGACCCGTTCCCGCGAACGGCGCGACTTGGAAGTGCTGGGAAGTGCAGTGAACGATGACGACGTATGAAGGCCGGCGCGGGGCTCGCGCGCGTACCGGCATAAGCGGCGCAATGGCGCTCGCGAGTGCCTTGACCGCAGAGCTGGTCTGCTCTCCCACCCCTGGACATGCCCAGGCCTCGCTGCCGCCGGTGACGGTGGATGCGCCGGCGCAGAAGCGCAAGCCCGCGAGCGCCGTCAGCGCGCCGCTGCGCCAGGCCAGAGCCACCTCGGCACGACGGGCCACGCAGCCGCCGCCAGCGCCGACGCCGACCCGCGCTGAGCGCGCCGCTGCGGAAGCCGTGGTGCTGAATGCCGCCAAGCTCAATTACCGGGCGATGCCGAGCGCAACGACCTTGCGCACCGGCGCCTCGCCGCTCAACAGCGCGCAATCCGTCAACATCGTGCCCGAGCAGGTGATCAGGGACCAGCTGCCGCGCAACATCGATGATGCGCTTGCCAATATCAGCGGCGTCACCCAGGCGAACACGCTCGCCGGCACGCAGGATGCGGTGATGCGCCGCGGCTTCGGCGACAATCGTGACGGCTCGATCATGCGCAACGGCCTGCCGCTGGTGCAGGGCCGCAGCCTCAATGCCGCGGTGGAGAGCGTCGAGGTGCTGAAGGGCCCGGCGTCGCTGCTCTACGGCATCATGGATCCCGGCGGCATCGTCAACACCATCTCCAAGCGGCCGGAGCTGTATCAGCACGGCTCGGTCACCCTGCTCGGCTCGGCCTATGCCAACAACCGGACCGGCGCCGATGGCACGCTCGACATCACCGGCCCGATCGGCGATGGCGGCCTCGCCTATCGCTTCATCGGCTACGGCGTCAGCGAGGATTATTGGCGCAATTTCGGCCGCCATCGCGAGATGCTGGTGGCGCCGTCGCTGGCCTGGTACGGCGACACGACCACCGTGCAGCTCAACTACGAGCACCGCGAGTTCATCACCCCGTTCGATCGCGGCACCGCCTTCGTCAACGGCGCGCCGCTCGCGATCCCCGCGACGCGGCGGCTCGACGAGCCCTTCAACAACATGTGGGGCCAGTCGGACCTGGTGCAGGCCTCGGTCGAGCAGAAGCTCAACGAGGATTGGAAGCTCAACGCCGCCTACAGCTACAACACCGAGAGCTTCAGCGCCTACCAGCTTCGCGTCACGTCGATCGATCCGAAAACCGGACTCGAGAGGCGCAGCAATGACGGCACCTTCGGCTCGCTGAGCCGGGTCAGCTACGGCACGTCCTATATGCAGGGCAGCTTCTGGATCGGCGGCTTGCGCAACGAGGTGCTGTTCGGCGGCGACGCACAATACCGCACGATCTATCGCCAGGATCTGCTCCGCTTCACTGTGCCGGCCTCGACCCCGTTCAACGTCTACAATCCGGTCTATGGACTGCTGCAGCCGGGCGCGACGGTCTCGGCCAGCGACAGCGACCAGACCGACAAGCTCGGGCAATATTCGCTGTTCCTGCAGGACACGCTGCATCTCACCGACAAATTCGCGCTGGTCGGCGGCGTCCGCTACATGGATTATGAGCAGATCGCCGGCCGCGGCCGGCCGTTCCAGACCAACACCAACGTCGCCGCCGACAAGGTGCTGCCGCTCGGCGGCGCCATCCTCAAGCTGAATGAGCAGCTCTCGCTCTACGCCAGCTACACGCAATCGCTGAAGCCGAACTCGACCATCTCGCCGCTCACCGGCGGCATCGTGCTCGGCTCCAACATCGCGCCGGAGCAAGGCACGTCCTGGGAGACCGGCTTCAAGTTCGATCTCGACAAGCGGCTGTCCGGCACCGTCGCGGTCTATGACATCGACAAGCAGAACGTGCTGGTGTCGCAGCTCAACGGCAACGGCGTGCTGGAATACACCGCCGCCGGCAAGGTGCGCTCGCGCGGCGCCGAGGTCGACGTCACCGGCAGGCTCTCGGACGCCTGGAGCATGATCGGCAGCTATGGCTACACCGATGCCAGGGTCACCGATGATCCGACCTATCGCGGCAAGCGGCTGCAGAACGTCGCGCTCAACACCGCCTCGCTGTTCCTGGTCTATGATTTCGGCACCGCCGTGCCTGGCAAGCTCAGGGTCGGCGGCGGTGCGCGCTATGTCGGCGACCGCGCCGGCGATGCCACCAACAGCTTCGTGATGCCGTCCTACGTCGTCGCCGACCTGTTCGCGACCTACGAGACCAAGCATCAGAACTTGCCGGTGATCTACCAGCTCAACGTCAAGAACCTGTTCGACAACGTCTACTACCCCTCGGCCAACAGCGTGCTCAACGTCGCGGTCGGCGACGCCAGGCGGGTGTCGCTGTCGGCGACCGTGAAGTTCTAGCCGAGAGAGGACGCCGCGTGACGCCCATCCGCATCAAGCCTGCCCTGCTGCAGATCCACTCCATCGTCGGCCTCGTCGCCGCGCTGATCCTCTCGATGATGGGCCTCACCGGCGCCATCATGGGCTTCGAGGACGAGATCCAGGCCGCTCTTAACAGCAAGCTCGCCCACGTCGCTCCGCGCGCCGAGGCGCCGCTGACGCCGGCCGAGCTCGCCGCACGGCTGCAGGCCGATCCCGCGCGCGGCAAGGTCGCGATGATCACGCTGTCGCGCGATCCCGCAGCGGCCGCGCGCGTCCGCTTCGCGCGCAAGGAGGATGGCGGCCATCCCGCCTCGCTGCTGGTCGATCCCTATGACGGCCGCGTGCTCGGCGAGGCCAGTGGCGAGAGCTTCTTCACCACCGTGCGTCATTTGCATCGCTGGCTGCTGCTGCCCGGCGACGGCAACGGCGCCGGCCGGCAGATCACCGGCGCCGCCGTGCTCGGCCTCGTCGTGCTGCTGATCACCGGCATCGTGCTGCGCTGGCCCAAGCGCGCGACGAGCGCGAATGCCTGGCTGAAGCCGCAGCTGGCCTTGCGCGGCCGCGGCCTGCATCGCTCGCTGCACAGCGTGATCGGCACCTGGGTGCTGCCGGTGTATCTCGTGATCGCGCTGACCGGCCTGACCTATTCCTATGCCTGGTACAAGGACGGGCTGACCTGGCTGCTGGCACCGGCCTCGCGGGCCCCGATGCCCACCAAGGCCGCGCGCGGCGGCGGCGCGAATTCCACTGTAGAGGCCAAGCCCGTCGCGCTCGATCTCGTCTGGGCGACGCTGCGCGAGCAGGCCGGCGATCGTTTCGCGGTGATGCAGCTCAGCTTGCCCGCCGGCGGCGCCACGGCGGTGCGCGTGCGCACCTGGCCGAGCGAGGACAATGACGGCCGCCGCGACGAATTCCGCATCGACGGCGCGACCGGCCGGCTGATCTCCGCCGATCGTTATGCCGACAAGACGACCGGCGAGCGCGTGCTCGCGCGCATCCTCGACATCCATCGCGGCAGCATCCTGGGCTGGCCGGGCCAGCTCCTGTTCATGCTCGCCGCCGCGCTGATGCCGCTGTTCGCCGTCACCGGCGTGCTGCTCTACGTCTCCCGGCGCAGGCTGCGGCGGCCGATGCCGCCGCTGACGACGGCGCATCTCGTGCCGGGCGAATAGGCGGCGCGCTCAGGCGACCGCGGCGTGCGACGCACGCCGGATGGCATTGGCCGCGATGATGATGTGGAGCAGCAGCGACAGGCCGAAGCCGAGGGCGTGCTGCGCCAGCGTCGCGGGAATGGTGAGCACGGTCACGAGGCCGAGCGGAATGAACAGGACGATCCCGGTGACCAGGCCGGGATTGTAGCTGCGGAAGCGCAGCGCCGGCCCGATATGGCCGAGCGAGTTGACCAGCATCAGATAGGGCGCGACCAGCGCCCAGCCGGGCCCGGCGATCCACGCCACATAGAGTGCGGCGAGATCGATGCCCCAGACCGCGCCGCAATTGACCCAGAGCACGTCGCCGGTGGTGAGCGCCTCGCGGCCGCCGAACATGACGGTGTTGACGAAGCTGCGGAAGCGGTCGCCGGTGTGCTCCTCGACCTGATGGATCATGTAGCCCGGCGAATGCAGGAAGATCAGCAGCAGCGCCAGCGGCCAGTCGGCCGCGAGCAGCGGCACCAGCGCGAGCAGCGCGGCCGCCATGAACACGGCGCCGGCAACCCAGTGGCGGGCAAGGAGGTCGAGCATCCCCTAGTGATGCGCGACTCGGAAGGACTTGCCAAGCCGGGTTCCCCCGGGGAAGCACCGTGCGTCAGCGTGGACGTCTAGCCCGGCCCCGCGCCGCCGAGCCGCTCGGCGAGCTTCTTCAAGCTCGACTCGGACGGCGGCAGGCTCTGAAACTCGCGGATCGCGCGCGACAGCTCCTGATCGGACATCGGATGCGCCGGCTGCTTCAACCGTCCCTCGCTCAGCGCGGCGGCGATCGTCTCGAGATGCGGCTCGTTGCCGCCGAACAATCGGCGGAGCCGGTAGAGGAACCCAGTGTGGGGCACGGCTGTTCTCCCGATGCGGCGACCGGCAACTCCATCCGCATCCCCTGATACCATGCCGACTTTAGTAGGAACCATCGCGCGCGTCGTCTCATTTGATATGTCCAGAGATCAACGAGCGCGACTTCGATGGATGCCGACGGGATCGATGCCGACAAGATCGTCGTCAACAAGCTCAAGGAGCATTCAAGGCTGTCGGGCGACGACATCGCCGAGATCAAGGATTTCGGCTTCCCGCCCCGCGCGCTGGCCGATCAGGAGGACCTCATTCGCCAGGGCGACGAGCCGGACCGCTCGGTGGTCGTGATCTCGGGATGGGTGGCACGCTATCATTTGCTGCGAGGCGGCGGCCGCCAGTACCTCTCCTTCCATATGGCCGGCGACTGGCCCGATGCGCAGGCGCTGTTCCTCGACCGCATGGATCATGCGGTATGCGCGATCGGCCCGGCGCTGGTCGCGGGCATCCTGCACAAGGAGCTGATGCGGGCCATCACCCGGCGGCCGGCGCTCGGCTTTGCGATCTGGCGCGAAACCTTGATCGATGCCTCGATCTTCCGCGAGGCCATCACCAACAACAGCGCGCGATCCAAGCCGGCACGCATGGCACATCTGTTCTGCGAGCTGTTCTACCGCGCCCGGGCGCTCGGCCAGGTGCAAGACGATCAGCTGCATCTGCCGCTCAGCCTGGTGCAGCTCGGCGAAGCCCTGGGCATGGCGATCGCCACCGTCAACCGCACCCTCGTCGAGCTACGCGCCAGCCGCGCCGCCGACTTCCGCAGCGGCACGCTGACGGTGCACAACTGGCCCCGGCTCTGCGCGATCGGCGAGTTCGATCCCGGCTATCTGCATTTGAAGAAGCAGCCGCGGTGAGCGACCGCACCCAGAGCTCAGCTTGACCCGGTGATCCGACGCATCGAGGGACGTACGCTCTCAAGGACTGTAGAGCTCTTTCGATGAGGCCGGTTCCTGCTGCCGTGACGCCCCGGCATGCCGCAGAGGAATCTCGCGAAGCCGCTTCATGATCTCGGCGGGCTTCAACGCCAGGTTCACCGTGACAAAGCGGATGATGTGCCCCTGAATATGAAACGCTTCATCGATGTCCTCGTCGACCGACGGATAGAGCAGGATCCCCTCGGCCTTGGCGTAGAGCGATCCGCGCTCCGCCTGGGAGCGAAGATACGCATAGATCTGATAGATGTTCGCGCTCTTGAACTTCTCCGCCGCGGACATTCCCCTCGAGAGAATGTTGGTGAATTTCGTATCGAGGACAATCCGGTGATGATTTCCCTGACGAAGGATGATGTCCGGCCTCATGCCCGGCAGGAGCGTCACGTCACCGGACGAGTTCGGCTCGAGCGGCCAGTCCTGGTGTCGTTGCACGCGAACCTTCCAGCCGTCCGACGCATGCAGTTCGTGCCGATAGAAGCCGGCGACCGCCTTCTCGAAGATCTTCCGCAGCAAAATCTCGTCTCGCGCGAGCCTCGACAACCTCGTCTCCCCGGACACCTCGCTCGGCAGAACTCCTGCAAAGACGAGTTGCGCCGTGTTCACCAGAAGGCGGTCCTCCGTTTGATGGCCCGCGATCGTATCTCCTGCGATGTCCTGCTTGCTCGGGAGCGAGGCCGCCACGCCCAGCCGTCCGATGTCATCGCTGAGGCGCAGACAGTTGCTTGCAACGTGTTGATCCCTGACGCGCCCGGCGATCGAGATGAGCGCGCACCGGACCAGGCGGTTGCGCGGAATGTCGAACGACAACTCCTCGAACCTGCAGGCCAGACGCCCGCGCTCCAGATGGCTGCTCGAGAGCGTCGCGAACCAATCGATGCGACCTCTCACGCGTGGGATCACCGCGCTGATGCGCCGATAGCCACGAGACAGGTTCGACCGCAGCCGGCGCTCCGTCACCTTCGCCAGCAATCGGCCGAGAATGTCGACGAGCTCGAGATCATCATCCGTATCGACGCGGCATTGATCGCGGAAATCGGCCAGCTCCGAGGCATAGACGAGCAGCATCCAGAGATTGCGTATCGGAATGCCTGCTTCGCTGCGCCAAATGTCGTCGCTCACGGCAGTCGTTCCTACACGCAGCTTTCCAGCGTCTTGACATGGTCTTCGGCCTTGCGCTTGTCGTCGTACCAATATTCCAGCAGCAATGGCTTGATCTCGGTCGTGATCACGTCGCGGACCCACTCCTTCCATTCGGCCGGAGACGAGTTTGCCAAGGTGTCCGGAGGGGTGAGAAAACTGTGGCCGACATTGAATTGCGATCCGAGATCCTGGGTGATCGCCTTGTTCAACCCGGCCATCGCGAGCCGGACTCTCTCCAGCAACTCATCCGGAGCCCCCTTCGATTTGCAATAGGACTGCCAGGCGGCGCCGAAGCTCGGCTCCAGCGTCAGGAAGGCGAAGCGGCGACGCAACGCGAGATCGACCAGCGCGAGCGAGCGATCGGCGAGGTTCATCGTTCCGATGACGTACAGATTGTCCGGGACATAGACCTGCTCGAACGGGCCCCGCGGGTAAGCCAGCCGGAGACCCTCCTCTTCTTTCCGCTTGTCCCACTCCAGCAAGGTGAGCAACTCGCCGAAGATCTGCGCCGGATTGCCGCGATTGATCTCCTCGATCACCAGCACATAAGGCCTCTTCGGCTCCCGCTTCGCCTGCGTGATAGCATCCAGAAAGGTGCCGTCGACCAGTTCCAGTCCTTTGCTTCCGTCGGGGCGATACCCGCGCACGAAATCCTCGTAGGACAGTGACGGCTGAAACTGCACGGCCATCAATCGCGAGGGGTCCTTCTCTCCAATCAAGGCGTAGCCGAGACGCTTCGCCAGCCAGGTCTTTCCGGTGCCCGGCGGCCCCTGCAAAACCAGGTTCTTCTTGGTTTGCAGGAGCCTGAGCGCTCGTTGGATGCTCGCTTGGTCCAGAAAGCATCCATCGGCGATGATCGTGTTCGCATCATAGGAGCTGCGCGGTCGGTCTTCGTCAGGGACGACGTCCTGAATCTCTACGCTCAGTTCATTCGCCTTGGCATCGATCTTCCATTGCTCTTCGAAATCGGCCGGAAGAACCGAGACATAGGTTTGTCCTTCATCTGTGAGGTACAGGCGTTGACTGCCGTGGACGATCTCCGATCTGAGCAGTCCCGTCACCTTGGCCCATGCGATGATATGAGAGCCCGGCATCGTCGTGGTCCAGGTCGGGACCAGCGATTTCAGCCATCGGGCTGCCTCCATCTGTCCCATCCCTTCAGGATGTTTCGACAGACGAAGCAGGAGTTGCCCCATGCCGAACACCCTGCCGACCAAAGGCGCTCTCAGAATCTCTTCCGGCTCCGTTGCAGATAGCAGTTCGAGGCCGCGCTGCGTTGGCCGAAAAGCTCCATCCACGAGATGAACCAGCCCCAGCCCTCCCGTTGCCTGGGAAATGACAATGGCCGCACTGCTGGCATTGATCTGTGACGCCTCGGTCAGAATGACGTTGATCAGGTCCTCTCGCGTGATGCCATGCTCGGCTTCGCGGACAACGGCAACAAGCACACTGACATTGTCTGCCATCCATGCCAGGCTACGACGCTGTGCGCTGGGCGGCAGCAAGGAGAGCGATGGTCTGTCGCTGGAGGGTACCGGCTTCGCTTCGACGGTCACGGCGCCTTCGTCCGGGCGATCGACGATCTCGCTCCACAGGAACCAGGCAAAGATCGACTGATCGACCTCTTCGGCGACATTGGACGCGTCGCCGACGGCATCTCTGATTCGCTGCCGAATGGCGGCATGCTGGGCGATGAAGTCTCCGGCGAGACGGGGCGCGCCGATCAGGCGCTGCGTCGCCCACACCCGCGGTCCGTCCATGAGACAGGTCATGTCTCTGGGAAACATTGCGGCCATCAGCCGAACCAGACGAGCCATGGGCCTGCGCTTGGCGTGGACTTGATAGACCTTTGCGAGGATCTCATCGAACGCCTCTTGCAGTCTCCGCCCCCGCGTGGAGAGATCGCCCTCCATCGAGGTGTCGCGGATCTCCAGGAGTCTGCTGGACAGCCCGGCGTCGGAATAGGCCTGCTCGACGTTGACGGTCCTGCCCGGGCCAATATTGGCGACCGGATTATCGTCCCAGAGTTTACGCTGAAAGGCCGGATCCAACCATTGCGCCCGCTCGGCGCGTCTGACCAGCTCGACTTGCCCGACATAGCTCTCTCTCCAATCAACCGCCCATGGCTCGTCACGATAGGCTTGGAATGGGCCGTTGAACGCGTCGTGAAGCGCCTTGTCGTTCAGAGTGATCACCATTTTGCAATCATGTCCTCGGATTGGGGGCGGCAAACATAGGAGAGTGTTGGGAAGCAGCACGTCGCGAGACGGCGCTGTCTCGCCGGCGGATTTCATCCGGGCCAGCAGCTCACGTGCTGCGGCGCCCTGTCTTCAGACGCTTGTGGCGAGCCTTCTCGCGTTCATAGGATGGCGTCGAGCGCTTGGTGGGATGACGCTTCTGCTTCAGCTCCTGCAACCGGGCGAGATCTCTCTCGCGCTCACCAGGAACCGCAGCCCCCGTGATGGCTGGCTGAAGCGACCGATCGGGCTTTCGCGCCCGCGAAAGCCGGTTCAGTTTCTCATGATCAATCTCGGTCATTATTCAGCACACCAATTGTTTTTCTTTTTGATCAATCAATGAACCGGCCTGACGCAAACTGACCGGAAAAAGACGTGAGCAGTCTCGAATAATGAGATGAGTCAGAGATAGGTCGCAGGCGAAAAAGCAATCACAAGCTGCGTCCATCGAGTATCAGCGCATCCGGCGACATGATGCAAGGGATGTAGTTGGCCTAGCGTATCATCATTTCGAATGATGACGTTCGGGCAGCATCGCGTTCGCTGTTTTCATGCACGAGCGAGTTCTTGCGTCTTCGAGAAGCGAGCCGCCTATTGGGAGTTCCCTGAAAGGAACAGCATGACGATAGCCGACCCAAGTCGGACAATCATCGCGACGACAGAACTCCTGCAATGCAACAACGATCACACAAAACCGGGAAGTTCCAGCTTCGTCTCGTGCGAGCGCAGCCTTCAGAGACCTCGACTGACAAACAGCGACTGAAAGCTCTGCTCAGCTACAACGACGATGGATAACCCGTCGGCCTCGAGTCTCGCATGCGCGCTCGTCGGTTTTTTCGTCTGGCCTCATCAGACTGCCCAGAACGGCGCAGCTCAGATGCACAGCCCGATTACCTTGATGTTGAGATGGCAGTCCTTCGAGGCGGGAGGCTTGGCGCCCCAGCGCGTCCCGGGCTTGGCGTCGCCCTTGTCCGGTTTGGCGGCGGTCTGCGCCACGACAGACTTGCCCTTGCTCTTCGGATTGCCCTTGGGCTTGTCGGTCTCATAGTCGCCGGCGATCACCATCGCCCAATAGGTGCGCTTGCCGCTGGCGTTGCGCGCGCTGGCGATGCCGACCTTGGTGGCCTTCGGCAGCAACAGGTTCTTGCGATGGCCGGCGGAGTTGATCCACTGCCCGAGCGTCTTGTCGAAATTGTCGTAGCCATAGGCGATGTTTTCGGCGGCGCGGCCGGCCTTCGACGGCGCGACACGGCGCGTGAAGGGGCCGAGCACCTCGTGGCTGAGATCGTCCTTCTCGGCCATCGCCCGCGCCTGCTCCATGGCGATGCGGTCGAGCACGGCATCGCGCGTGACGCGGCCCTCGCCATGCTGGAGGCGGAACGCCGAGATCTGCTCGGCCGGCGCGGCGTCCTGCGCCATCACCACCTGAGAGGACAGCCCGATGATCGCGGCCGCCAGCGCCGCGCGAACCGATCCATATGCCCGCATGCTAGTCCACCATTTCGATCGGATAGACGTCGATCGCCGGCTCCTCATAGGGATGCGCGGCGCGAATCGCGGTCAGCACGGGTTTCAGCCGGTCCTCGGCGCAGACGGTCTCGATGCGGTCCTCCGCAACCGCCTCCAGGCGGCCGACCGCGCCGATGGTCGGCTTCGCGCCGGCGAGCGGCCGGAAGCGGCCGGTGCCGGTCACGGTAAACGAGCAGTAATCATAGTTTCCGATCCGTCCGGCCCCGGCCTCGCCCATCGCGCTGCGCACGGCGTCAGCGTCGGCGGTGGCGACGTAAACGACGATCTTGTAGGTCTTCATGCGCGCCGAACCCGCGGGGATGATCACAGGCCCGTTATCATCGCCGCCGCACTGGCGCAATTTTCACCAGCTCACACCCGGTCACAATCACGCCAGCGCAGCGCGAAACCGCGATGAGCAGCCATTCCGAAACGCGCCTTGTGCATCGCAACACGTACGATACAGATCAGCGTCACCCCCTCTGCCCAGACATATGACGGAAGGCCCGCGCCTTGGCTGATACCAGTGCCGACACCATCGAGATCGTCCGCCACCGGCC
This sequence comes from Bradyrhizobium sp. USDA 4353, assembly GCF_054063215.1. Classification (NCBI taxonomy): domain Bacteria; kingdom Pseudomonadati; phylum Pseudomonadota; class Alphaproteobacteria; order Hyphomicrobiales; family Nitrobacteraceae; genus Bradyrhizobium; species Bradyrhizobium sp. USDA 4353. The sequence goes on along the minus strand of NZ_JBSSGB010000001.1, from coordinate 3,497,334 downwards.
GATGGCCTTCACCGAGTTCGTGATCGTCATTGCCGCGATCATGGCGCTGAACCCGCTGGCCATGGACATGATGCTGCCGGCGCTTCCGGAGATCGGCTCGGCGTTCCACATCGGCTCGGCCAACCGGGTTCAGATGGTGCTGTCGGCCTTCATCATCGGCTTCGGCCTCGGCCAGTTCGCGATCGGTCCCCTGTCCGACAGTTTCGGCCGCCGTCCGGTGCTGCTCGGCGGCATGGTGCTGTACGTCATCGCCAGCCTGCTCGCGATCGCCGCGCCGTCGTTCGAGACGCTGCTGCTGGCGCGCGCGCTGGAAGGGCTCGGCACCGCCGCCACGCGCGTGATCGCGACCTCGATCGTGCGCGACTGCTATGCCGGCCGCCGCATGGCGAGCGTGGTGTCGCTGGCGATGATGGTGTTCATCGCCATCCCCGTGATCGCGCCGGCCTTCGGCCAGGCCGTGATGCTGCTGACGCAGTGGCGCGGCATCTTCGTCGTGTTGACCGTCTACGGCATCATCGCGCTGCTCTGGACGATGGCCCGCCTGCCCGAGACGCTGCCGGAGACCGAGCGCAAGCCGTTCTCGGTGGCCGCGATCAGCGGCGCGTTCCGCGCCACGCTGACCAACCGGCAGACGCTCGGCTACGCGCTGGCCGCGAGCGGCATCTTCGGCGCCGTGCTCGGCTATGTGCTGTCGTCGCAGCAGCTGTTCACCGTCTTCTACGGGCTCGGCCACTATTTCCCGCTGGCCTTCGCCGCCATCGCCGTGACCATCGCGGTCGCCGGCTTCCTCAATGCCCGGCTGGTCGGCCGGCTCGGCATGCGGATGATCTCGCATGGCGCGCTGGTCGGCAGCGTCGTCATCGCGCTGATCTGCTTCAGCGCCGCGATGCTCGGTCAGCTGCCGCTGTGGCTGTTCATGACCTTGTCGGCCGGGATGATGTTCTCGTTCGGCCTGATGTTCGCGAACTTCACCGCGCTGGCGATGGAGCCGCAGCGCGCCAATGCCGGCACAGCCTCCTCGCTCTACGGCTCGATCACCACCCTGCTCGGCATGGCCGCGGGCGCCCTCGTCGGCCAGGCCTTCGACGGCACGCCGCTGCCATTCGCCACCGGCTTCCTCGCCTGCACCGCGACCGCGCTCGCCATCGTGCTGATCACGGAGAAGGGCCGGCTGTTCCACGGCTCGGGCAAGCCGGTTTAGGTCTGATCCACAAGATCGACCCGAGCGCCGGGCGCGGTCTCGTTTATCCTCCCATTGGGGAGGCCGCTGCGCAGCCTTGTGTGAAGAGTCTCGCTGCATCGGCTGTCAACCGCACAAGACTTTGACCCAAACCGGACTCGAGCCAGCCCCTTTGACATGTAGCGAAAACTTTCGTCACCCGCACGCTGGCTGATCTTGGCGACGTGGACGAGACCGGTAAACCTGCATAAGGTGTTTTCCGACCTCGCATTCGCCGAGGATTTCAGCCGCGCGGTCACGCGAGACTCCATTCCATGATCGATCCAAGCGCTTTCGTCGCCTCATGGCATTCGAGCAGCTTCGCACGGCACGGATTGGAGCCGTGGCAGATCACCACCCAGGCCTCCGAACTCATTCGCTCAATGATAGCCGGACTCGGTTCCGGCTACGCATTTGAAGGCGATACGGCGGTCCATGAATCCGCGACGATCGAGCCCGGCGCGATCATCAAAGGCCCCGCAATCCTCGGGCCCGGATCGTTCGTGGCGGCAAGCGCATATCTGCGCGGCGGCATATTCCTCGGAGAGGAATGCATTGTCGGGCCGGCATGCGAGCTCAAGACGACCATCATGTTTTGCGCCTCCAAAGTGGCGCATCTGAGTTTTGTCGGCGACTCCATCATCGGCGCCGGCGTCAACATCGAGGCGGGCGCCATCGTTGCGAATTATCGCAACGAGATGGACGACAAGCGCATCAGGATCGTCTGGCAGGAAAGCGTTATCGACACCGGTGTCGACAAGTTCGGCGCGCTGATTGGAGATAACGTCCGAATTGGCGCGAACGCCGTCATTGCTCCGGGGGCTTTGATCGAACCCGGCTTTCGCCTGACGAGGTTAGGCAAGGTCGATCAGCACCCAAATCCGCTTGCCTAAGTCGGGACCTGGCGACCTGCCTATCGAACAAGCGAGCAAGTTATGGCTGGCGATCAAACTCAGAACGGCAAAACAGCTCGGGACTGAGGCTCCGTCAGCCCGCGCCGCCGAGTGTTCGCTGTTGGTGATAGATCGGAAGTGGCTTGATTGAATCGCATATTCCAAAATTGTGAAGGGTTTCGGATGCCGGCCGCATTAACGGCGCGGCATATTCCGGCGACCGGCGTCCGAAACCCTTCACAATTTTGGACCTTCCGCTTGGCACCCGCGATGTCTGCTGCCGGGGTGCAACTGGAAGTTGTCAGCCGCGGCTAGGCCGCTTTTAGCCCGTCACGAACGTCATTTGCGACCACTATCGTTGTCTTATCGCGTAACGGAACGAGATCTCCGGTCGTGTACGCCATCAAGGCTGAGATCTCAGACTTGCGAGCTAGCCGTACAACGCTAAGAGCAGGTCTTGTCCTCAGGCACATAGCAGTGGCGGGTTCATTCGTGTTTTCGAATTGGCTCAATCGGGGAAGCGAGGTAGCTTCTCTTTGGCCGGCACTCGGGCGGTGTTCAGTATCGTTGCTATGAAGGTGTAATAACCACTGATCGCCGCGAGATCGAGGATACCCTTGTCTCCGAAGCGAGATCTCGCCCGGTCATAGGTCGCGTCCGATACGCGCTTGTTTCGCAGAATTTCGACTGTGAAGTCGTAACAAATCTCTTCGTCGGTGCTCATGCCTTGAGGGCGACGACCATCTCCGATTGCGTCAACAGTCTCCTTGGCGATACCGACCTCTAGAGCGATAGGGGCATGCGAACTCCATTCAAAATCCTGCGACCATTCGCGGGCGGCGACGAGAATTACCAACTCGCTCAAGGTGGCGCCGATGGCTGATTTGCGGCGTAGATAGCTTCCCATCTCCCGGGCGGCGATCATCACTTCGGGGCTATACATCATCTTTTCGAAAGGGCCATATGGCGGCCGCTTGATCGCTGCCTTAAATTCCGCAGCAGCTTTTCTTTGGGCATCGTCGTAGTTCGATGGTGGAATTGGCGGCAGGCGTGGTGATTGCGCGGATGCGGGAGTTGCAATACATGAGACAACAACGGCGAGCAGCGCGATGCGAACGTTCACGAAATCCTCCACAGAATGGGTTGCTTATCGATCTACAGCAGGCTTGAAAAACGCGGTAGCCCTGAGCAGATTTCATTCGCGAGCAACCATTAAATACTACTCGTCATAGTCGATTTTGATTCCACGACAAAATCTGCCTTTGCCCCATCTCGGACCTGCTGCCACAACCCTGTCAGCAGAGTTCTGGCAGCTTTAGACCATAAGTGGCTGGACCGATCGGTGAAGGGATAGATAGGATGATTAAGGCCAGTATCGTCGTTACAGACCACATCACTGCGGACATTGAGAGCGCAGTCGGCGGCGGGCTCAATGCTTTTAATGACGAAGTTACGGGCTACAGCGACCGTTTGCCTCTCGCTGTTATCGCCCGAAATCCTACGACAGACGCAATCATCGGGGGCGCTCTCGGCAGATCATCCCTCGGACTGTTGTTCCTGGATCTGTTTTACATTGTTCCAGAGCATCGGCGGACTGGTCTTGGGACTTCAATTCTTCAAACGTTCGAGCAAGAGGGACAACGGCGCGGTTGTATTTCAGCCGTGCTTTATACAATCAGCTTTCAGGCTCCAGCTTTTTACGCTCGCCTTGGATGGAAACGCTTCGGCGAGATTCCCTGCCTGCCAGCGGGTACAAGCCGTGTCTTTATGTCAAAGCGATTGGTCGGCGACGGCCCGTCGCCATGATTGTCTTGTCTTCGCCGCTACCACCAAGGTTTTCTGCCGAAAGTAAGCCATCGGAAAGATAGCCACACGCAGCTTACTGAGGCAGCGCCACGCCCGCGATCTGCATGACGCCAAGCTGGTCGAACAATTCGATCTGCTCACCGTTCAGAACCGGAATGTAGCAGCGGCGTCTGGCCTCCGAGACCACGAGACAGAGCTTGTCGTCCGCGACCGTCCATGTCCCGGCTTCGGGTCCAAGGGACTGGTCCCAGTGCGGATAGGTCATCCTTCCGTCGGGCTCGAAGCGCATCGTGAACGGACCATTTGTGAGCTTGGCACCGAAGCTGATCGTCTTGCCCTTGAATGTCGTGGCCAGGGTCTCACCCGTCGGTCGCTCGCCGGTCGCTGCGCGGAGCGAGGCATCAGGGCCGGGATCATAGCCGCCAGCCTTGAGGATCAGCCAGAACAGCCTGCCCATGCTCCGCATCGACGGCTCGGTGTAGGGCAAGTCGCGGTCGACGCGATGCACTACGACGAGGTCGAGTGCGGGCACGACCAGGGCGAATTGGCCGCCGGCCCCTTGGGCCAAAAAGCTGCCCTCGGGCAGATTCACCGTCGGCGCCATGGCACTGCTCATGAAGCCGATCCACCAGAGATAGCCATAGCCGAACCCGAACGTCGCCCTCGAATAGCTGCGCGTGCTCTCTTCCACCCACGCCTGCGGCACGATCTGCCGTCCGGCCCAATCGCCCTTGTGCAGATAGAGCAGCGCAAAGCGCGCCAAGTCCCGTGCGCTCATGCGGATCGCATAAGCGGGGTGCATCGACGCTTCGCCGCGGACGTAGCTGCCATCCTGTGGCCGGTAGTCCTGCATGCCGATCGGCCTGGCGATCTTCTGGTCGAGCGCCTCGAAGATCCCGGTGCCGGTTGCGTGCTCGTAGATCGTGCCGAGCGTGTTGAAGTCCCAATTCTTGTAATACCAGAAGGTGCCGGGCGGATGGCTGCCGCGCGGCGGTCTCATCCTGGCCATGTCCGGCGTCTCGTACAGCGCCGCGTGGTAGACTCCGGACCGCGCTTCGAGGAGCTCGCGCACTGTCGCGCCCTTCTCGATCGCGCTCAAGCCAGGCGGATGATCGTCGATGCCGAGCTCGCCGAGCGTGCTGTCGAGATTGATCAGGTGATCCGACACCGCGATGCCGATCAGGGCGCTGAGCAGGCTCTTGCGGATGGATGCGAGCTCCATGGGCTTCGTCGTATCGCCCCACTCCGCCACGGCCTTTCCATGCTGAACGATCATGACCGCGCTCGAGCGGATCTGATCCGAAAACGAGCGCGCCTCGGCCAATCCGGCCTCCGACCAGCCCAATTCTGCCGGGCTGACGCGCTGCCACTCGGCGGCTGGGAAGCCGTCTTCGGCTGTGGCAGGGCCGAATTGAATGAGGGCACCGAGCAGCAGGACGGTGAAAACAATCATTCTCATAGCGGCGTCTCTTGTTGGCCCCAAGCCGACACCGGAAGCGATGGCCATTCCGACTGGCCGTCAGCCCTCCCATGCCAGAAAAAGAAAGCCCAGCCCAGTGGCGATACAGCCCGGGCTGTAGAAGCGGGTGTCATTGCGGGCGAAGCTCGTCGTTCGGACCGCCTTGAATAGTCCGACATAGGGGTGCCAACTCAATCCACGCCCAAGGAATATCACCGCGAACAAAGCCATGGCTGATCGAAGCAGGCCACGCGGTAGCAACACATTGACGCGCATGACATAGACAACCAGCGCCACGAGCACGACGGAAAGGACGGCTGCGACCGCCAGCGTCGCAGTCGCCGTTGGCTCAAATAGCGGGGTCTCGTCCTCACGCTGCGGCACAGCTACATTCCGACCGTACTGGCCCCCAATCCCCCAGTAAACATGGAATGCAACCGCGACCGCAAGAAACGCCCCCATGAGCAACGCGATCAGCTGCGTCACGGATGCTCCGCCGCAAAATGCGCAGGCGTCAGCCGAACGATTTGGGTGTTCAGTCGTCCTGTGAGCTCAAGCGCAAGCATTCGAAAAAAGCTCACGACGCTCCAAACTGGTCTTGTCGCGTAGGGCTTGTTGCTGTTGCCTTCAACGAGCTCATGACTGAAATAGGCGATCATGTAGCTTGACGGGCAAACGATCAGCGCCAGCCACCAAGCGACGTAGAATGACAAAAAGAGGCCGAGCAGCTGCCCGAAAAACAGCCCGAAATAATGGAAAACGCGCGTTAATCGACGGGCATGGCCGGCAAGATAGCCGAGCCAATAGTCATCAAAAGTGAGCGTGTTCATAGCGGCGACCTCACGTTCAGCGGTAGCTTGCCAGATATTGCTCCCGCGCACAAATCGAAGGCCGTCTTTAGAAGAGGCAGATCCCCGCCCCCCGCAACTTCTCAGATGCACGGCCCCTGCCCGCGCTGCGGGCACAGCTTGAGCACGCTCGACAGCGACAGCAGGAAGCGGGCGCTGCGCGGGGTGTTGTCGGGGGCGCGGTAGCCGAGCGGGACGGCGACGCCGAGATCGGCGCGCCAATCGTTGGGGAAGGTGAAGCGCACGCCGCCTCCGGCCGACGTCAGCGCCACGCCGTCCGACGGACGAAAGCCGTCATTCCAGGCGAGCCCGGCATCGAAGAAGCTGTAGAGCTGATAGCTCTTCAGATAGGTCCAGTCCGGCTTCTGCTCGAAGCGAACCTCGAACGTGCCGGCAACCGCATTGTCGCCGCTGATCTCGGCGCTGCCATAGCCGCGGCCATAGGACAGGCCGCCGAGATAGAATTGCTGCGAGTTGTAAAGCGGCCCCGAGGCGAGCTGGCCGGCGGCGGCGATCTTCAGCGACCACGCATCCGTGAGCGTCTGGTAGCGCGTGAACCAGCCGTTGACGATCGCGAAGCTCGGCGACGCGCCGGGCCGCGAGGCCATGACGTCGCCGGCCGGCGTTGCGCCGAACGCGTTGAGCCCCTGGCGATAAGCGAGCGTCAAATAGCTGTCGCCGCCGAGATCGTCCTTCCAGCGATAATCGCCGGTGAAGGTCAGCGTCCGGATGCGATCGCGATACCAGATGCCGAACACGTCGCGCTCGGTGACGTCGCTGAAGGCGGCCGCGACCGTCAGGTTCAACGAGGCGGCCTGCGACTGGATCGGCGCGAAGCCGCCGCGTAGCTCGACCGTCTCGGTCACGGTGTTGTCGTTGAACAGCCGCCTGATGTCGCCCGGCCGCACCTCGCTGTACAGCGCCGACGCGCCGACATGGACGCCGTCGATGCCGACCGGCACGTCATAGGACAGCCGCCCGAACATGAGCTGGCGCGGATCGCCGGGCGTGGTCGAGAAATTGGCGGTGAGCGTGTCGCCCGGCAGCAGATACGAGTTGAACGCCGCCGTGGCGTAGCTCTGCCAGGGGCCGACGGTCGACGAGCCCAGATTGTCGAGACCCGCGGAGCCGTAGACGTGCCAGGTCTTGAGCTCGAGCACGAGACGGAAACGGCCGGTGGCGCCGCCGATCTCCTCCAGCGCGGAATCGACCAGGCGCACGCCGCCGCGGCTGTTGATCAGCATCAGCTGGCGTTCCAGGGTGGCGAGCCGCGACGGCTGCTCGGCCAGCACGGGATCCAGCATCGGCCGGATGCCGAACTCCTCCGCGCCCTCGCCCTTCAGCGTCACCTCGGTGATGCTGCCCTCGATGACCTGGATCCGCACCCGGCCGTTGCTGATGTCCTGCGGCGGAATGATCGCCCGGCTGAGATGGAACCCGGCGGCGCGATATCGATCGCTGATCGCCGACGCGATGGCGGCGAGGTCGGCCTGCGAGACCGGCTTGCCGATGTAAGGCTGATAGGCCGCCGCAAGCTGCTCGGCCGAAAGCGCCGAGGTTCCCGTCAAGGTGACGCCGCGCAGGGTGAACAAAGGCTTATGATCGCCTCCACCCTGCGTGCCGAATTGAGGCGCACGCGGACGCGGCGGTGCCGGCTGCGCGGACCGCGACTGCTCGTCGAAATACTTCTCGGTCTGCCGCGGATCGAAGCTCGGCTGGCCGACCTGCTGCGCATGGGCGGTGCTCGTGAGCAAGGCTGCGAGCAGAGAAACCCCGGCCGCGGCGCCGCCGAGCACGCGCAAGCCGCACGGCGCGGTCGCCTTCGCGCGCCGCTCCGCAGACCTCCCAGCACCTCTGACACAACAGCGACCCATGCTTCGTTCTTAATTTGTTAAGGTCAATGAAGCGTAAACGGGTGAAGGAAAGGCGGCTGCAACTCCTAAGGGTCTCTTGAAGGATTTGGATTAGTTTCAAAGGCCGCCAATGACGCGAGTTCGTGCCATGTCATCCAAGCACCTCCTGATCTCGGGACTGATCGCCGCGTGCCTTGTCGGCGCAGCGCCTGCCGCAATCGCCGCCGACGGGGAGCCGTGGCTGGTCAGCAAATCCTCCGGTGACGTCTGGGTCACCACGCAGGGAGCCGCGCAGGTGTCGCTCGGCCGCGAGGAGGCGCTGAAGCCCGGCGATACGATCCGCACCGGCCCCAACGGACGCGTGCGGCTCACGCGCGGCGCCGAGACCATGGTGATCGCGCCGAACTCCGAGGTCGGCCTCCCCGCCGAGGCCAAGGACGGCATGGCGACGACGATCCTGCAGCGCGCGGGCTCCATCCTGCTCGATGTCGAGAAGCGCAATGTGCAGCATTTCGAGGTCGAGACGCCCTTTCTCGCCGCCGTCGTGAAAGGCACGCAGTTCAGCGTCACGATCTCTGCCCGCACCGCCAAGGTCGAGGTCAGCCGTGGCCAGGTGCAGGTCGCGGACTTCAAGAGCGGACAGATCGCCCAGGTCCTGCCGGGACAGGCCGCGACCACCTTCGCCAACGGCCGGTCCGGGCTCAGCCTGTCCGGCAGCGGCACGTTCATGCCGATCGAGCAGGGCCGTCCGCGCACGCCGACGCTCGATCGTGTCCCGGTGCCGCGCGACGGGCTGCATGCCCCGCGCGAGGTCAAGGGCGGCGTGATCCACGCGCTCAACGCCAATGCCTCCCCGGTCCGGTCCGGCGCATCGGCGCTGCCGGCGCAGCGTTCCGCGACGACCTCTGTTGCCGCGCGGCCGAACGTGGTGCGGATCTCGAGCGCGATCGGCGAGGTCAACCTTAACATTCACAAGGCGACGCGCGGCCTCGCGCATGGCGCAAATACATCAGCCAACGGCGCGGGACGCAGCACCGCCTGGACCGACGCGAGAGGCAACAGCGGCAATTCGATCAGCAACGGCGCAAGCGGGGCCTCCTCTCTGGCTGCCGCTGTGACGGCCGCAGTGGGCTCGCCGAGCGCGTCGGCAAGCAACGCGGGCACGAACGGCGCTGCCGGCCTCAGCATTGCGGCCTCGAACGGAGGCGGCAACAACGGCAACGGCAACGGCGGAAACGGCAATCACGGCGACGCTGGCAACAACGGCAATAGTGGCAAGGGCAACAACGGCAACGGCAACAGTGGAAGCGGCGACGACGACCATGGCAACGGCCGCGGTCGGGGTCATGCCTACGGCCACAGCAAGGATTGAGGCTTCGCAGAACGCCGTCGTCGTCATGCAAGCAGACCTGTCGGGGCGCATCCACGCCCCGCAGACGGGGAGACAACAATGAATCCGGGATCGCGGACGCCGGGTGCCAAGCCGGGCCGCGAACAGGCGGGAGGGGGAATGTTCAGGCGGTTCATGCCGCATATCCTGGTCGTCGTTGCGCTGCTCACGGTGGGCCTGTCCGGCTGCTACGAGCTGCTCGGCAACGCGCTCGTCGATCTGCGCTTCCGGTTGAACAAGCATCCCGCGAGCGGCGAGATCGCGGTGGTGACGATCGATCCGCGCTCGATCGAGGCGCTCGGCATCTGGCCCTGGCCGCGCACCACGCATGCGCGCCTGCTCGACCAGTTGCAGCGCGCCGGCGCGCGCGACGTCGCCTTCGACGTGGACTTCAGCTCTCCTTCGGACGCAGCGGCCGACCGGGCCTTTCAGGACGCGTTGAGGGCTGCGACGAGCACGGTCGTGCTGCCGGCCTTCCGGCAGCTCGACGCGACGCAGCGGGGCACCGCGCTCCACATCAACCGGCCCTTGCCGCAATTCGAGCAACTGGCCTGGTCCGCACTGGTTAACGTGGAGGTGGCCCGTGACGGCCGTGTCAGGAGCTACACCTTCGGCGAATATTGCGAGTACGGTCATGACAAGACCTTCGTGCAAACCTTCGGAGCGTTCCTCGCCGGCAGCAATACGGTCAAGGACAGTGCCTTCCTGATCGACTACGGCATCGATCCGTCGTCGCTGCCGAAAGTCTCCTATGTCGACGTGCTCCGCGGCAACGCAGACGCGCTCGCCGCGATCAAGGGCAAGCGCGTGATCGTCGGCGCGACCGCGATCGAGCTCGGCGATTACTACAGCGTGCCGAACGGGCGCGTGCTGCCCGGTGTCGTGCTGCAGGCGCTGGCGGCGGAATCGATCCTTCAGCATCGCACTTTGCTCAAGACCACGACGGTGGCGACCGTCGCCGCCCTGCTGCTGATCGTGGCGATGATGCTCGCCGGCTGGCGACGACTCTCGGCAGCGCGGCGGAGCGCGCTGATCGTGCTGATCAGCATCGGCATCGAGGCGATCGCGCTGCTGCTGCACGACCGCTACGCGCTGGTGCTCGACAGCTCCCTGCTGCAGATCGCGCTGGTCGCCTATCTCGTGGCCACAGCGCTCGACGAGATCGACTTCCGCGGCCTGTTGCGGCATGTCGCCGAAAGCCGGTTCGAGCGGATCGCGATGTCGATCGGCGACGGCCTGGTCTGCACCGATCAGGACAAGCGGATCACGGTGTGGAATCCCGGCGCGGTCGCGATCTTTGGCTACAGCGCCGACGAGATCGTCGGCCAGGCCTTTGCGCGTCTGCGCGCCGATGGCACCGCCGACGAGCTATTCCCGCGCGAAGAGGCGGCGCTGCCCGCCACCTTGCTGCCCGGCGGCGCCACCGTCGAGTTCGACGGCCGCCGCAAGGACGGCGAGGTGTTTCCGGTCGAGGCCAGCGTCTCGGCCTGGCAGGGCGCCGACGGCCTGCAATATGGCGTGATCCTGCGCGACATCTCCCAGCGCAAGCGCGAGGCGGAGCGCATCCGATACCTCGCCGAGCACGACACGCTGACCGGCCTGATCAATCGCAACACGCTGCAGACCGAGCTCACGGCGATGATCGAGACGGCCGACGCCGCGTCCGATCAAGTGGTGCTGCTGGTGATCGGCCTCGACGGCTTCCAGCACATCAACGATATGCTGGGCCACAGCTTCGGCGACAGCGTGCTGCGCGCGGCGGCCGAGCGGCTACGCGCCGAGATCGGCAGGATGGGCCGCGTCGCCCGTCTTAGCGGCGACGAGTTTGCCATCGCCATCCCCTGCTCCGCGATCGGCGGCACGGTGGCCGAGCTCGCCGAACATCTCGCGCGGCTGTTCGATGCGCCGCTGGAGGCCCAGGGCCGGCAGCAGCGCGTCAAGATCAGCCTCGGCGTTGCGGTTCATCCCGACGGCGGCCAGACCGCGGACGAGCTGCTCAGCAACGCCCACCTTGCACTGTGCCGCGCCAAGACCGATGTGCGCGGCAGCCACGTGATCTTCGAGAGCGCGATCCGCCAGCAGCTCGAGCAGCGGCTGACGCTCGAGGCCGAGCTTGCGCTCGCGGTCGAGCGGCGCGAATTCGAGCTGTTCTACCAGCCCCAGGTGGATCTCCTGAGCGGGCGCGTGATCGGCGCCGAGGCATTGATCCGCTGGCGGCATCCGACCCGCGGCCTGGTGCCGCCAGGCGACTTCATCCCGGTCGTCAACACCTCGCCGCTGTCGGAAGCGGTTGCCACATGGGTGATGGCGACGGCGTGCCGGCAGGCGCGAGAGTGGCAGCTCGCGGGCCACGAGATCCGTGTCGGCGTCAACCTGTCGCCCTCGCAATTCCAGGTCGGCGACCTCGCGGCCTTCGTCGGCAAGCTGCTCACCGTGACCGGGCTGTCGCCCGGCCTGCTCGAGCTCGAAGTCACCGAGGACATCCTGCTGCATGACGAGCCCGGCGTGCTGCAGACCTTCAACCGCCTGCAGGCGCTCGGGGTCAGCCTGGTGTTCGACGATTTCGGCACCGGCTATGCGAGCCTCAGCTATCTCAAGAAGTTTCCGCTCGACGGCCTCAAGATCGACCGCTCCTTCGTCCGTGACGTGCTGACGGAGTCCGACGACGCGGCGATCGTCGGCTCGACGGTGAGCCTCAGCAAGCAGCTCGGATTGTCGGTCATCGCCGAGGGCATCGAGAACCAGGCCACCGCCGACTTCCTGCTCCGGCTCGGCTGCGAGCAGGGCCAGGGCTATCATTTCGGCAAGCCGATGCCATCAGCGGACTTCGAGCGGAGGTTCCTCGCGCCTGAGGAGAGGCAGCAGGCCGGCGCGGCTTAGCTCGGCTCGAGCAACACGCCACAGCCGCCGTCGCGACTGTCCATCCTGAGAGCACGATAGGTTTGGTTCGGTTGAAGAGCAGCCGCGATCTCCGTTCACCTCTCCCGAAGGAAGAGGTTGGATTGCATCGCCAGATGCAATCCGGGTGAGGGGTTACATTTTGTCTCGCAGCCCCCTCACCCGGCGCTTCGCGCCGACCTCTCGCCGACGGGGAGAGGTGACGGAGATCGCGGCAAGTGCTTTCATTCAACAACGAACATCGCTCTAGCTGCGGCCCGTCTTCCCGCCCTTGCCGTCGCTCTCCAGCGCCTTGCGCACTGCCTTGAACTCGTCGCGCGACGCCGGATCGACGCGCGGAAAATGCAGGTCGAGGCCTTCGAGCGCGGCGACGATGGTCGAGCCGATGACGACGCGGGCGAACCATTTGTGATCGGCCGGCACGACGTGCCACGGCGCGTAAGGCGTCGAGGTGTGGCGCACGATGTCCTGATAGACCGCCTGGTAGCGCTGCCACTTGGCGCGCTCGGTGACGTCGCCCATCGAGAACTTCCAGTTCTTCGCCGGCTCCTCCAGCCGGTCGAGAAAGCGCTCGCGCTGCTCCTCCTTGGAGATGTTGAGGAAGAACTTCAGGATCACCGTGCCGTTGCGCGTGAGGTAGCGCTCGAAGGCGGAGATGTCCTCGAAGCGCTCGCGCCAGATGTTCTTGGTGACGAGTTTTGGCGGCAGCTTCTCTGCTTTCAGGACTTCCGGATGCACGCGCGTGACCAGGCATTCCTCGTAATAGGAGCGGTTGAAGATGCCGATGCGGCCGCGCTCGGGCAGCGCCAGAACCGTGCGCCACATGAAGTCGTGGTCGAGCTCCTTCGAGGTCGGCTGCTTGAACGAGGTCACCTCGCAGCCCTGCGGATTGACACCCTCGAAGATGCTCTTGATCGCGCTGTCCTTGCCGGAGGCATCCATGCCCTGCAGCAGCACCAGCACCGACCAGCGGTCCTGCGCGTAGAGCTTCTCCTGGAAGTCGGCGAGCCGCTGGCGGTTCTGCTCGATGATCGCCTCGCCCTGCTCCTTGTCGAGTCCGCCCTTCACCTTGGTCTTATGCGACTTGAGATGAAACTTGTGCCCGCCGTCGATCCGGAACGGCGAGATATAGGGATCGAGCTCGGTGGCAAGCGAGCGGGCTTTCTTGCTCATGCAGACGACTCTCCGGCGCTGAACTGGGTTTCGAGAAAGGCGGTGACGAAGCGCGGCATCGCTGCCGTCAGATCGTCCCTGCTCCGAACCAGCCGGACGCCTGCGAGTTCCGGCTCATCCTGCGCGGCGAGATTGGCTTCGATCCGACGCTGCAGGACCTCGCCGGTCTCGGCCACGTCGAGCACACGCATCAGGGCGACCGAGGCGCCGGTCACGACGCAGTCCCAATGCGCGGCCGCCTGATAGTCCGCCGGGGTCAGCCCGGTCTCCTCCTCGACCTCACGCGCGACGTTGGACGCAAGATCGAGCGTGCTGCCGTCGACGTCGTCGAGATCCGGCGTGCCGGCCGGGAAATACAGCCGGCCGGCATTGGCGGTGTGCGCGCCCATCTCGCCGAGCACGAAGGCGCCGTCACTGGAGCGCAGCGCGCCCATGCCGAAGCCGTTGAAGGCGGTGCGGTCCGGAAAGCCCCAGTCGCGCCATGCCAAGAGGCTGGCGAAATCCGTCTCGAAATAGCGCGCGGAGAACTGCCCGTGATCGAAGCGGGCCTCACGTCCGAGCAGGATGCGCCCGTTCCACAGGCCAGGCTTCTCGCGCTGCCGCTCGGCGAAATGCGCCGCGATGTCGTCGCGGCGCTCGCGTGCGAACGGCCAGTCCCACGGCTCGACCTTGAGGTCGAGCGTGGTGACGCGGTGGATGACAACGTCTGTCATCCCGCTATTTCGCACCCTTCGCCTGCTCGACGAACTTGTTGGTGAAGGTCTTGCTGACGTCGATATTGGCCTTGGCGACCTCAGGCGAGCCGGTCGAGAACACGGCGAGCACGGCATCGGCGCCCTTCGGGTCCATCTTGCCGGTCTGCGAATACATCGGGATCGTGTTCTTCAGCGCGGCGAGATACAGCGCCTTGTCCTTGCCGACCAGCTCCTCCGGCATCTTGGCCATGATCTCCTCCGGCGTATGCGCGTGGATCCAACCGAGCGTCGCAACGATCGCATTCGTCAGCGCCTGCGTCTCCTTCTCATGGCCGGCGATCCAGGCCACCGTCGAATACAGCGCACCGCCCGGATATTCGCCACCGAACACCTCGAGCGTGTCGTGCTGGGTGCGGGTGTCAGAGAGGATCTTGAGGTCCGGATAGGCGCCCTGCAGCACCGTGACCGAGGGATCGAGCATCACGGCCGCGTCGATCTGCCCCTGCTGCATGGCCGCCACCGCGGTGGCGCCGAGGCCGACGCCGATCACGGCAGTGCCCGTGGGATCGAGCCCGTTCTTCTTCAGCATGTACTTCAGGAAGAAGTCGGTCGAGGAGCCCGGCGCGCTGACGCCGACCTTCTTGCCTGCGAGATCCTTGACCGAGTTGATCTCCTTGTTGTGCGACGGTGCGACGACCAGCACCAGGCCGGGATAGCGGTCGTACACGACGAAGGATTGCATCTCCTGCTTCTTGGCAGCGAGATTGACGCAATGATCGAAATAGCCGGAGACGACGTCGGCGCTGCCGCCGAGCACGGCCTTCAGCGCATCCGAGCCGCCCTTGAGGTCGACCAGCTCGACATCGAGCCCGGCCTTCTCGTATTCGCCGAGCTGTTTGGCCAGCACTGTCGGCAGATAGCACAGGCAGGCGCCGCCGCCGACCGCGATGGTCACCTTGCTCGCCGCGGACGCAAGCCCCGTGCTCAGCGTCAGCGCCAGCAGCGCGCCGGTGACCCGGCCGATGATCTTGTTCATGTGTTTCCTCCGTTCGTGTCGGTCAGATTATGACGGCGTGGTTTGAATGAGAAGGCGAGATGGTCGCGCCAACCTCCGCTGTCGTCCCTGCGAACGCAGGAACCCATACCGCGTGATGTCGCGGTGGGAAAAGATTGGTCGTCCTGCGTGCCCAAAACCACTCCCTGTGGTTGATGGTGTGGACGGCCCCCTACGGCATCAGTTGTGCCAGAATGAGGTTGTCGAAGTCTCATACCAGGGAGCCGTCCGTGAGCCAGATTATCCGCATTGGAATGGATACGTCGAAGTATATTTTTCAGCTGCACGGGGTGGATGCGGAAGAGCGTGTGGTGCTGCGCAAGCAGCTGTCGCGTAAGGCGATGTTGAAGTTCTACGCCGATTTGCCGCCGACAGTGGTGGTGATAGAGGCCTGTGGGGCATCTCACCACTTGGCGCGGGAGCTCGGCAAGCTGGGCCATACGGTCAAGCTGATCGCACCGCAGCTGGTGAAGCCGTACGTTCAGCGCAACAAGAACGATGGTCGGGACGCAGAGGGGCTGTGCGAGGCCTCGAGCCGGCCACGGATGCGTTATGTGCCGGTCAAGACGGCGGATCAGCAGGCCGCCTTGATGCTGCTGGGCATCCGGGAGCAACTGGTCGCCCGTCGCACCCAGCTGAGCAACATGATCCGTGGTTACGCGGCTGAGTTCGGCCTGACCGTGGCCAAAGGACTCGACAAGCTCGCCTCGTTGCTGACCACGATCGAACAGGACGAAAGCGTGCCAGAGCCGGCGCGGGAGCTGTTTGCGATGCAGGCCAGCGAATACGCGCGCGTCCAGGGGGATTTGAAGGCGATCGATGCCAAGCTTCTCGCCTGGCACCGCGCCAATGCCTTGAGCCGGCGTCTGGCACAGATCCCGGGCATCGGTCCCATCACTGCCGCGGCGTTGGTGATGAAGGCGCCAGATCCCCACGCCTTCCGCTCCGGCCGACTGTTCGCAGCCTGGCTCGGCCTTACGCCAAGGGATCATTCGACCGCAGGAAAGACCCGGCTCGGCAAGATCACGCGGGCAGGCGACGAGCGATTGCGCCAACTGCTCGTGGTGGGCGCAACCGCGGTCGTCCAGGTCGCCAAGGCGAAGGGAAAAGGGCCTGCCTGGCTCATCGATCTGTTGAAACGCAAGTCGGCGAAGCTTGCCGCGGTAGCGCTTGCCAACAAGATGGCGCGCATCGCGTGGAAGCTGATGACCACGGGCGAGACCTTTGATGCGGCTCGACTGGCTGGCCTGGCGAAGGCCCCCGTCGCGGCCGCCGCGTAACAAACAAAAGTTTTCGGCTGACCGGAGGGCTATCCCACCGGCCGAACCGGAGCTGCAAGAGCAGAGGAGATGGTGCGATCGATCGAACCGAGATGCGAGGAATTCCGTGGGACCCATTGGCTGAACAAGGTCGCGTGGTTGATTGGAACTCGTGTCGCGGAAACCATCTTGGCCAGCGGTCCGAAAGGCCGCACCCAAAGGCCGGACATATGGATGCAAGCGATCTGGTCGAACCTCAACGAAGCTCTTGTGCCACGGGGGCCGTCCACATATGGGTCCCCGCGTTCGCGGGGACGACAGCGGTGGCTGTGGAACCACCGCGCACATCATCGTCCATCCGCCGCATCGGGGCGCCACACCAGCAGCCGCCGTTCCACCAGCGTCACGCCGATGTCGATGATGATGACGAAGGCCGACAGCACGAACATGCCGGCGAACACGCCGGCGACGTCGAACACGCCCTCGGCCTGCTGAATGAGATAGCCGAGGCCCGCGGCCGAGCCGAGATATTCGCCGACGACGGCGCCGACCACGGCGAAGCCGACCGAGGTGTGCAGCGACGAGAACATCCAGGACAGCGCCGACGGCCAATAGACGTGGCGCATCAGTTGCCGCTCGCTCATGCCCAGCATGCGCGCGTTGTCGCGCACCACGGTCGAGACCTCCTTCACGCCCTGATAGACGTTGAAGAAGACGATGAAGAACACCAAGGTGACGCCGAGCGCGACCTTGGACCAGATGCCGAGGCCCAGCCACAGCGTGAAGATCGGCGCCAGCACCACGCGCGGCAGCGCGTTGGCCATCTTGACGTAGGGATCGAACACGGCGGCGACCAGCGGCTTGCGCGCGAACCAGAAGCCGACCAGCACGCCGCCGAGCGAGCCGATCGCGAACGCGAGGATCGATTCCCACAGGGTGATCGCAAGATGCTTCCAGATCGCGCCGGTCGCGAACCATTTGACGACCTGGGCAAACACATCGACCGGGTTGGAGAAGAAGAACGGCGGCAGCAGGATGCGGCCGAACACCGGGACGGTGGCGAAGAACTGCCACAACGCGATGGCAACGATCGCGACGAGCAGTTGCAGCGCGAGCAGGGTGACACGCGACATCATGCTGCTTCCATGTGCATGAGGGACGCGAGATCGCAGCGTCGCGCACTGCTCTGCTCCCTCCCCCCTTGTGGGGGAGGGCTGGGGAGGGGGGTGCTCCAACCGACAGTCTTTGCGGGGTACCCCCCTCCCCGCCCCTCCCCCACAAGGGGGGAGGGAGAGCACTGTACGAGCGGAGAAAGCTGAGCTCTCATCGTTGACCGCGCCACTGCCGCTATCACGCGCGCCACCATCACACCGCCTCCGCCTGCTTGTAGGTCTTCTCGACCTCGGCCTTCAGCGTCTGCCAGATCTCGCGATGCAGCTCGTGGAACTCGTGCTTCATGCGCACCTCGAAGATGTCGCGCGGGCGCGGCAGGGTCACGCGCCAGTCACCGATGATGCGCGAGGCGGGTCCGGCCGACATGATGACGACGCGGTCGGCGAGCGCGATCGCCTCTTCCAGGTCATGGGTGACGAACAGCACCGCCTTGCGGTCAGCATTCCAGAGGTCGAGCAGCAGATTGCCCATGATCTGCCGCGTCTGCGCGTCCAAGGGCCCGAACGGCTCGTCCATCAGGATGATGCGGGGATTGCGGATCAGCACCTGGGCGAGGCCGACGCGCTTGCGTTGGCCGCCCGACAGCATATGCGGATAGCGGTTGCCGAAGGCACCGAGGCCGACCGACGTCAGCCATTGCTGCGCCTTGGCTGCGGCTTCAGTCGGGGACGTGCCCGCGACCTCGAGGCCGATCGCGACGTTCTCCAGCGCCGTCTTCCAGGGAAACAGCGCATCGGCCTGGAACAGGTAGCCCGCCTCGCGATTGAGCCCCGCCAGCGGCTGGCCGAAGATGCGCACCTGGCCGGCCGCGGGCTTCAGCAGCCCCGCCGCAACGTTAAGAAGCGTGGACTTGCCGCAGCCGGTCGGCCCGACGATGGCGACGAACTCGCCGTCCTCGACGCTCAGTTGAGCCGTCTCGACGGCGGTATAGGTGCGCCCGCCGGCAAGACGGAATGCGACCGTCGTCCCCTCAAGCGAGACCGCGGCGGCCGTTGACTGCGTCACGTCCAAGTTCCTCCCCGAAATTGGCCCGGACGGCTTAGCCGCTTGCGCCGTGAAGTTCAACGCAGCCCGCGGACGTGCTAGGTCTGGAGCCGAGGCCCCTCGCCCCGAAAGGCCGCATGCCGCGCACGCCCCTCATCACCTATGATCACGTCCGCAAGACTTTCCCTGGTCCGGTGGTCGCGGTGGACGACGTCTCGCTCGACATCGCCGATGGCGAGCTCCTGGCGATCGTCGGCGGCTCCGGCTCGGGCAAGACGACGCTGCTGCGGCTCACCAACCGCCTGATCGCGCCGGACGGCGGCACGATCCGCATCGGCGGCGAGGACATCGGCGGTCTCGAGCCGGTCGCCCTGCGACGGCGCATCGGCAATGTCTTCCAGAACGGCGCGCTATTTCCACACATGACGGTTGCGGCCAATATCGGCATCACCCCAAAGCTGCAGGGCACGCCGGTCCACGAGATCGCCGCCCGCGTCGACGAGTTGCTCGACCTCGTGCAGCTCGATCGCAAGGCCTACCGCGACCGTATGCCCGACGAGCTCTCCGGCGGCCAGCGCCAGCGCGTCGGCGTCGCCCGCGCGCTCGCCGCCAAGCCCCGCATCGTGCTGATGGACGAGCCGTTCGGCGCGCTCGATCCGCTGACGCGCGATGCCTTGGGCCACGACTATCGCGCGCTGCACGACAAGCTCGGACTGACCACGCTGATGATCACCCATGACATCACCGAGGCGCTGCTCTTGGCCGACCGCATTGCGGTGATGCGGACGGGCCGCCTGGCCGAGGTCGGCACGGCGGCGGAGCTCGCAGCCAGCCGCGAGCCGTATGTGACGGAGCTGATGTCGACGCCGCGGCGCCAGGCTGTACGGCTCGCAGCGCTGCTGCCCGAAGGCGGCGCCGCATGAGCCTGTTGTCCGATCCGCGCTTGGCCGAGGCGCTGTCGCATCTCGCCGATTATCTCGGCAGTCATCTGCGCGTCAGCATCGCCGCGCTGGCGCTCGGCCTCGTGATCAGCTTTCCTCTGGCGCTGCTCGCGCGCAACACACCGTCGCTGCGCAATCTGCTGCTCGGCCTCGCCAGCGTGGTGCAGACCGTGCCCGGTCTGGCGCTGCTGGCGTTGTTCTATCCGCTGCTGCTGGCGCTGGCGGCGCTGAGCCTGCGCTGGTTCGGCCTGTCGTTCTCGGCGTTCGGCTTCCTGCCGGCGGTGCTGGCGCTGGCGCTGTATTCGATGCTGCCGGTGCTGCGCAACACCATCACCGGACTTGATGGCGTCGACGCCCGGCCTGATCGAGGCCGCCAAGGGCGTCGGCATGAACGAACGCCAGGCGCTGACCATGGTCGAGCTGCCGCTGGCGCTGCCGGTTATCATGGCGGGCATCCGCACCGCCGCGGTGTGGGTGATCGGCACGGCGACCTTGTCGACGCCGATCGGCCAGACTTCGCTCGGCAACTACATCTTCGCAGGGCTGCAGACGCAGAACTGGGTGCTGGTCGTATTCGGTTGCGTCGCCGCCGCGGTGCTGGCGCTGGTGGTCGATCAGTTGCTGGCGCTGATCGAGAACGGGCTGCGCAGGCGCAGCCGCGCGCGGGTGGGACTCGGCACGGCGACGATCGCGCTGATGGTCGCGGTAAGCCTGCTGCCTTCGCTCGCCGGCACCTCCGCGCGCTATGTGATCGGCGCAAAAACCTTCACCGAGCAATATGTGCTGTCGGCCCTGATCAGCGAGCGGCTGCAGGCCGCGGGCCTCACGGCCACGTCGCGCGCGGGGCTCGGCTCCAGCGTGATCTATGAGGCGCTGAGGAACGGCGACATCGATGCCTATGTCGATTACTCCGGCACGCTGTGGGCCAACCAGTTTCATCGCACCGAGCAGTTGCCGCGCGAGGCGCTGCTCGCCGCCTTGAAGCAGGATCTCGCCAAGGACAAGGTCACCCTGCTCGGCGAGCTCGGCTTCGAGAACGCCTATGCGCTGGTGATGCCGCGCAAGAAGGCCGAGGCGCTCGGCATCCGCTCGATCGAGGACCTCACGCGCCATACATCCGGCATGTCGATCGCCGGTGACTACGAGTTCTTCTCCCGGCCGGAATGGGCCGCCTTGCGCGACGCCTATGGCCTCGCCTTCCGCGCCCAGCGCCAGATGCAGCCGGACTTCATGTATGCCGCGGTCGCCTCGGGCGAGGTCGACGTCATCGCCGGCTACACCAGCGACGGGCTGATCGCGAAATACGATCTCGTCGTGCTCGACGATCCCAAGCATGCGATCCCGCCTTACGACGCGATTCTGCTGCTGTCACCGAGGCGCAGCGATGACCGCGCATTGCAAGAAGCATTGCGTCCCCTGCTCGGCCGCATCGACATCGCGACGATGCAGCAAGCCAATCTGCGCGCTTCCGGAAGCGACGCGGAGTCTTCGCCACAGGCGGTCGCGCGCTGGCTGCGGAGCAAGATTTCGAAGTAAGCCCGTCTTCACCTCTCCCGAAGGGAGAGGTCGGAGTGCATCGCAAGATGCAATCCGGGTGAGGGGATCAGGTCAAAATCGCGGCGCAAGCCCCCTCACCCGGCGCTGCGCGCCGACCTCTCCCCGGCGGGGAGAGGTGAAAGGAGATCGCGGCGACCAGATTGATCTCACAACGGGCGCGGCCTTCGAGATGGCTTACATCCCCGGCTCGATCGGCTTCTCGATCGCGCCGCCGCTCTCGGCCCAGTCCTTGAACGCGCCGACGTTGAACACCTTGTCGTAGCCGAGATCCTTGAGCGTCTTTCCCGACAGCGCCGAGCGTCCGCCGGACGCGCAATACAGGATGATGCTCTTGTCCTTCGCAAACGCCTTGTCGTGATACGGCGAGTCCGGATCGGCGCGGAATTCGAGCATGCCGCGCGAGACGTGGTGGGCGCCTTCGATCTTGCCGCTCTTCTCGATCTCCGGCGCATCGCGCACGTCGAGCACCAGCGTATTGCCAGCAGCAATCATCGCCTGGGCCTCGGCCGGCGTGATCTTCGGCACCGCGGCGTTGGCGGCGGCCATCAGCTCCTTGACGGATGTGGGCATGTCGGACCTCCCGATTGAACGGAAGCCAGCGGTAGCCCAGCGCGGCGGCCGCCGCAATCCTCCGATCGGAGGACGGACGTCGCAATGCCGTGAGGCCTCAGCAGCAGTCCCTCACAGGCCGCGGATCAGCTCGGCGTCGATCAGCATGCGGTTGAAGCGGCGGGCCTCGGCGCCATCGCCGCAGGCGTAGAACACGCCCTTGCAGCGGAGCATGATGTCCTTCTGCTCGGCGAAGGAGGGGTCGAGCGGAATGCCGGCGGCCTCCAGGGTGACCAGCGGCAGATAGGCGGCGTCGATCTTGTCTATCACGACGCCGCTTGGGCGCGGCTCGAAATTGACGGCATCGACGGCGTAATAGGTCTGGTAGTAGCGCGGATCGTAGCTTTCGAGCTTCGCGCCGATGCCGGCCTCGTCGAGCTTGGGATCGAGGATGTGCGGCGAGAACTCCGGCTGGTGATCGCCATAGCGCACGATCAGGAACGGCTGGTCGCCGAAGCGCTTCTTCAGATTGGCGAGGAAGCGCTGATAGTCCGACGCGCTCATCGCCTGGCGGCGCAGATATTCGTCGATTGCAGGCCCATTGCCGGGCGCACGCCAGGACGGCGTCAGGTCGGGACGGAACGTCGTCTCCCAGGGAAAATGGTTGGCCGCGAGATAGACGAACATGAACAGCGGCTTGTTGCGCTGCCGCTGCTGCATCAAATCGAGCGCGGCGTCGTAGAAGAAGCCGTCGGGCTCGACACCCTTGGCGCCGAGATCGCGCGCGTCGAGGAAGCGGTCGACGCCGACCGTGGTCTGGAAGCTGCGCGCGCTCATGAAGGCGCCATGCGCGGGATACAGCGACACGGTGTCGTAGCCGCAATTGCGCAGCGCCAGCGGCAGGCCACGCTCGACGCGCCCCGAGGCGATCCGCGTCACGAAATAGGCGAAGCGGCCGAACGAGCGCGACGACAGGCCGGCAAGCACGTTGTACTCGGTGAACCAGCTCGGCCCGCCATTGCTCTCGGCCATGAATTGCCGCGCCTTGCCGTCGAACGACTTGAAGTGGCTGCCATAGCCGTCCGGCACTTTGATGCCGTCAGCCGAGCGGATATCGAAGCTCGACTCGTCATGGATCAGCACGATGTTCGGCCGCCGGCCCGCGGGATGGCAGGAATCCGGGACGAAGGCTGCCAGCTTGCGGTCGGCCGTCGCATCGGACTCCATGAAGCCGTTGGCGAGAAAGTCCGACACGGCTGTCACGCCGGAGCGCGCGAACTTCGAGAGATAGCCGTCGTCGTAATAGCCACGCCACGCCTCGTCGCGCCAGTTGAGCGAATACAGCGTCAGCGCAGCCAGACAGGCGAGCTTGCCGGCCAGCGCCGGCAGCCGCGGCACGCGAAACGGATCGGCCCACCACAACAGGCCCATCAGCGGCAGCACGACCGCCGCCGCCACCAGCACCGAGAGCTTCAGGTTCGGGAAGATCGTGAACAGGAAGGCCGCGCTGTCATGGTCGATCAGCATCACGTCGACGAAGTTCGCGGTCATCTGGACGACGGCATGCTTGAGCTGCGACAGCAGCACCAGCACCACGACCATGGTCAGCGCCAACGCGCCCGACACCGCAGGGCGCCGCAGCAGCACCAGCCAGAAGCCGTTGAGGATGCCCCAGGCCAGCAGAAAGCCGAGCCGCGAGCCGAAATCGGTCTCGGTGTGCAGCATCAGGGCCAGCGCGGCCACATGCGGCGCCGCCACGGCGGAGAACCGCACCGCGGCTGAGCGGGTGGCGCTCCCCGCGGTGAGCGTCGTGATCGGTTCGTGATTCGGCGTCAGGGACATCGGGCGGTCGATCAGGCGACGTCCTTCGCCGGCGCATGCCGGCAGATCAAGGACATCAAATCCTGTCATGCGACCGTAATGAAATCGTCACAAATAACAACACTCCGGATTTGCACGGAGTGCGACTTGTGCGTTCTCGCGTCGCAGCGACGGCCTGCGGCCGCGCGCTGGTGTCAAACGTTCATCATTCGTCGCCGCGACCGCATCGCACCGCGCACCGCCTGCGGTGCTGCGCGGCCCGGTGCCATGACCGGCAGACGCAGCCGGACGCGGCGCACGAACGGCCAGCCGAACCACAGCGCTGCGCAGAGCGGCAACAATGGAAGCAGCAGGTTCGAGCTGCGATCGCGATCGACGATGGCAAACAGCGACGCCTCGTCGCCGCGATACAACACCGGGACCGGATCGCCGACGCGATAGCGCGGCGAGCTGCCGCCGAAATCCTCGAAGCGCAGCAGCGCACCGGACGCGGCGGCGAACTCGATCACCGGATAATAGGTCGGCTCCCGATCGAGACCCGCAGCGTCGACCCGGATCGCGATCACCTGGCCGGCGGCGCGCAGCCCGGTCAATTCCAGATGCGCGATGTAGCAGGCCATGATGATGGTCACGACGACGAGAAGGCACGCAGTGATGCCGGCGACCCGTGTCGGCATGCGCACCGCGGCCCGGCGCGGCGCCTTCGCCGCAGCGGCCATGAACAGCAGCGCAATCTGGTCGTGAGCGAGCCCGCCAAAGAATTGATGATCGAACATTCCAATGCCCCCGCGGAAAGCTGCATCGAAAAAACCAATCATGGGTAAAATACGACACGCAAATCCTGCACAACCGGGGCATCGCGCCTGCAGCCAATCCGATACGCGAGTCAATTCCGCGGCTTACACCTCGTCCAGCGCCGCATTCAAAGCTGCGCGACGATCACGACTTGCCGCCCGGTGTCGCCGGTTTCCCACACCCAGGCATGCGTGTGCCTGCGCTTGATTCGCGCGACCGCGACGCAAGCCGTCAGGACCCATCCGCTGCCCGACATGGTGCGTCGGACGAGTCCGATGCCGTCTCCGCCGCATGATCCTCCGTCAGGTGAAACTCCCGCCCGAGCCGGCGCTGCACGCTCATCACGGCGCGGTCGACATCGCTGATCAGGCTGTCGCCGAGGATGACGTGCGGGATCTCCCAGTTGCGGCCGCTGCGCACCTCGAGCGCCAGCACGGCGGGCACGCGTGCGGTCTCGCAGCCCGGCTCGGCACGGATGGCGTCCTCGACCAGGCGGGTGAGCTCCGCCTGGGTCTTGCCGGTCGTGGTCACCACCGGCATCAGGCTTTGGTCACCGGCAACAGGCCGAGCCGCTTGGCGATGATGCGATCGACCATCCGCTTCGGAAGCAGGCGCGTGATCACATGCCGCAGCGGATCAGGCGCGATCTCGTCGCGCACCTTCGGCGCCGGAGACGTCAGCGCCGCGACGACATGCTCGGCGATGGTCTCGGGCGGCAGCCCGGTCTTGGCGAGATGCAGCATGAAGCCGCGGATCTTCTGCAGCGCCGGGAAAAATGGCGACGTCTGATAGGGCGTCAGGTCGACCTCCTCGGCCTTGCCCCAGATCGGCGTCTTCACCGCGCCGGGTGCGACGATGATGACGTCGATGCCGAACAGCATCAGCTCGCGGCGCAGGCTTTCCGACAGACCTTCGAGCGCATGCTTCGAAGTCGAATATGGCGCCAGCAGCGGATTGCCGTTGCGCCCGGCGACCGAGCTGATCATCACGATCCGCCCGCGCTCTCCGCGCATTGCCGGGTCGGCGCCGAGCAGCGGCGCGAACGCCTGGGTCGCGATGACAGGGCCGATGACGTTGACCTCCATCTGGTGGCGAAACTGCGCGATCGGCAGCTCCGTCACCGGACCGGCGACGGCGATGCCGGCATTGTTGACGAGCCCCGCGAGCGCCTCGCCATCGAGCGCCGCCCTCACCTCCTGCGCCGACGCCCTCACTGCCGCCTCGTCGGTCACATCGAACAGCAGCGGCGTGAAGCTCGTGCCGAGCTCGGCGCGCAGCCGCGCGGCATCGTCAGGCTTGCGAACGCTGCCGAACACGCGGAAGCCGCGTGCGAGCAGAAGCTTTGAACAGGCGTAGCCGATGCCGGTGGAGGCTCCGGTGATGACGACAGATTTCATGGCGACCTCAGAGATTTGCGCGGCGATTATCGCACGGGATGCGGCCTCATGCTGGCGCTGTTTTCACTCCCCGGCGCGGGCCCGCCTCTGCCGGAATTCGGGAACCCGGAGGGCATGCCGTCGGGCGCGCTCACCATCGAAACGGGTCACGCTAAGAATGTGATTTAAAATTCGATGCTTGGGGAGATGACAGTTGACGTGACATCGTGGGAGGCGCGCAAACCGGATGAAGGACGGCCGATGACCTTATGAGATCATTAACCTTTCGGTCTCTCACCGGAGCCCACGAGACGTAAGGCCGCGGCATCGGCTGAGCGGCCCGGCAGCACTGGATTGAGGCGCAGATGGCGCTCCAAACCGAGCCTTACAGCCTTCACGTTAATTTTCCGTATCCGTGTTTCCCCGGTGTACTACGTCCCGCCTCCCTAACACATTGTTATCGCCCGTCTCGAAAAATGGTCGCGCCGAGAGCTCCTGCGGACCAGACCGCATCGCCGCGCTCCCGGACACCCGGAGCAGACGAGCGTCAACGTGCATCAGCCAGACCAGCTTCCAGCTTCAGAAAACTCGATCATCACCGAGCTCGAGGACGCGGTCCGCAGCGGCTCGTCCGAGAAGCGCGTCCACACCCTGCGCCAGGTCACCAACCTGTTCCTCCATGACGGCGAACGCCTCACCGAGGAGCAGATCAAGGTGTTCGACAACGTGCTCTGCATGCTGGTCTCGCGAGTCGAGACCCGGGCGCGCGCCGAGCTCAGCAAGCATCTCGCGCCGGTCGACTACGCTCCCGTCGATGTGATCCAGCAGCTCGCCCGCGACGACGAGATCTCGGTCGCCAAGGACGTCCTGATGCACTCGACCCGGCTGACCGAGCACACGCTAGTCGAGGTCGCGCAGACCAAGGGCCAGGATCACCTGATGGCGATCTCGAGCCGCCCGCATCTGACCGAGGCCGTCACCGACATCATCGTCGACCGCGGTGAGATCCGCGTCATCCGAAAGCTCGCCAACAACCAGACCGCGCGGTTCTCCGAGACCGGCTATTCCGGGATGATGGCGCATGCCGAGGACGACGACGAGCTGACCGAGATCATCGGCCTGCGCGTCGACCTGCCCAACAAGCATCTGCGCGACCTGCTGCGCCGCGCTACCGATTCCGTGCGCACCAAGCTGTTGGCCTCGGCGCCGCCGGCGCTGCAGCAGGAGATCAAGAAGGTCATCAAGGCGATCGCGGACGTCGCGCGCAGCGATGGCGGCCTGATCGGCCGTGACTTCTCGCTGGCCGAAGAGGCCGTCAAGCGGATGAAGGGCTTGAACGAGCTCAACGACTCCGCCATCGGCTTCTTCGCCGAGACCCGCCGCTTCGGCGAGGTCGCAGCCGCCCTCGGCCTGCTCAATAACGTGCCGACCGAGATGATGGCCAAGGTGCTGGAGGGACCGCGCACCGACATCGTGCTGATCCCCTGCCGCGCGGCCGGACTGACCTGGTCGGTGGTGGCCAAGATCCTGACCCACCGCCCGATCAAGCACGCCATCGACAGCGACACCCTCAAGCTCGCCGAGCGCGACTACGGCCGCCTGTCCCTCGACACCGCCCAGCGCACGCTGCGGTTCTGGATGGTGCATAACAAAGTCGAGAAGTGAGCGGGGGCTCGCACTCCATCTCAATAAGATACCCGACGTATGCTCACACTCCGCCGTCGTCCTGGCCTCGAGCCGGAACCTATACCGCGTGATGTGAGTTGGCGAACAAGGTCTGGGTCGCCGTCGTTCGCAACACGGCAGTCGGTGGCTATGGGTCCCGGCTCAGGGCCGGGACGACAGCTTTGGGAATCGCAGGCAGCCCGGCCTCTCAAACCCAACGCTCAGACCAAAAGAAGTCACCGCGCCCGCAAGTCACGCCAGCATCCGACAGCGAGGGCTGCCTTGCCAAGCCGATCGTGCGAGGGCAGCACCTCGCAGATGACCGCGGGACTTGGATGGCCAGGGCAAGCTCCGCCATCATGCGAGGCGGCTGACAGCGGTCTCGCAGATGGACTAGGATAGCAGCAACAGGAGATGTCTCATGGCTGTCGACGTTCCAGGCTCCCGTTCCGAGGCCCGCCTCGCGCCCGTCCCGGAGCGCCATGCCGCGGCGTTCTGCTTCGTGCTGCTGACAACGGCTTGCGCGCTGGCGAGCCTGGTGCTCGCCTGCGCGACGCCGTTCGCGGCCTTTGCGGTGATCGCGGCCACCCTGCTGCCGCTGCGCGCGGGGCTACCGGTGATTATCGGCGCCTTCATGGTCAACCAGGGCATCGGCTTCGGCGCCCTGCACTACCCGATCGACGCCACGACGCTGGCCTGGGGCGCCGTGATCGGCACGGCTGCGCTGGTGGCTACCGTCGTCGCACGCGTGGCCCTGGGAGCCCTGCGTTCCAGCCCGGCCCCACTCGCCTTCGCCGCTGCCCTGCTTGGCGCCTACGCTGCCTATGAGCTGGTGCTGCTCGCCGCCACGCCCGCACTTGGCGGCGCCGCGAGCTTCACGCTGCCGATCATCACCCGCCTCGGCCTGACCAGCGCCGCCTGGCTCGTCGGCCTGGTCGCGGCTTGCGAGATCGTTGGTCTGCTGACACCGCGCGTATCACGCCGCGCGGTGTCCTGAGCGGACCAGCATCAACGGGTGAGAAGCCGTCTCCACCTCACGCTCCGGTCGTCCCAGCGCGCCCATGGCAACCTTGACGCGCGGGCGTTCGACAGACGGCGCGGATCAGACCTGCGCCATGCCGCCGTCCACCGGGAGCTCGGCTCCGGTGATGAAGCTGCTTTGGTCGCTGGCGAGGAACAGCGCGGCCGAGGCGACTTCGTCGGCACGAGCCATACGGCCGAGCGGGATCAGCTTCGTCAGCGTCTCGCGCACCTCGTCGGACGCCGCCGCCATCATGGCGGTGTCGGTTGGTCCTGGCGCCACGACGTTGACGCGGATGTTGCGGGGCGCCAGCTCGTTGGCCCAGGTCCGTGCGAACGAGCGCACGGCGGCCTTGGTGGCTCCGTAGACGCCATAGCCTTTGGTCCCGATCGCGTCGGCGATCGAGCCCACCAACACGATCGAGCCACCATCCGGCATGATCGCCGTCGCAGCCTTGGCGGCAAACAGCAGCGCGCGCACATTGAGGCCGAAGGTCCGGTCGAAATGATCCTCGCTGACGTCGTCGAGGGTCGCGAACTCGGAGATGCCGGCATTGACAGCGAGCACGTCCACCCGTCCGGCTTCGCTGCTCACCGTGTCGAAGAAGGCGGCGAGCTTGGTCAAATCGGAAGCATCGACGCGGCGCACGCACAGCCTGCCGGCCCCAAGCGCGACCTCCCCCTCTTCGGCGCGACGACTTGTGGCGTAAACCGTGGCGCCTTCCGCTGCGAACCTCTCTGCGATGGCGCCACCGATACCGCCGTGGCCACCGACGACGACAACGATTTTTCCTGAAAGCCTGCTCATACGTCCTCACATCCCTAGTGATGACGAACAGGTATCATTCCTATATCTAATCACAAGAACGCACCGGATGGTGCTCAGATATCGAGGCGTATACCCATGTCCAAAGACGTGCTCGAACTGCCGCTTGATGTCACCGCGACACGACCCATTCTCGAACATATCGCCAACAAGTGGACGGTGCTCATCCTGAGCGTCCTCTGCACGCAGCCGGCGCGGTTCAACGAGCTCAAACGCCGCCTGGAGGGCATCACCCACAAGGCCTTGTCCGAGGCATTGAAGCGTCTAGAGCGCAATGGCCTTGTCAGTCGCAAGGTCCTGCCGGGGCAGCCGATCGGGGTCGAGTACACAATTACTGCTCTTGGCTGCTCGCTACGCGAACCTTTTGCTGCACTTTACAACTGGTCGCTCGCCAACGGCGCCGCACTGGAAAGAGCGCAGCGTGCCTATGACACATCGAGAAGGAACGGAGGGGCGGAGGAGGAGATCTAGAGCATGATGTGATCGCGTGGAAACGCATCATGCTTCAATCGCCATACCCCTCCGATGATCATGACAGAAGGCGCCGCGAGCTCAGTCTCACCCTCCCCTTCAGGGCAGGGCTATCGCATGTGACGATTGGAGTTTTGCGCTGGTCCATCTCCACAGCGTCATGGCCGGGCTGTCCCGGCCATCCACGTCGTTCGGCATGCTGAGAACCACGTGGATGCCCGGACAAGTCCGGGCACGGAGAAAACGATCGGCAGCATCGTTCGTCGAGCCGCTCCGAATTTCCATATGCGATAGCCCTGCCCGCCAGGGGAGGGTGACAGCGGGGCTGATCTCGAAGCTGCTCGCCACGGAATCGGACGCGTGCGCGAGGCGCGATTGCGCACAAACACATCATGCTCGAGCGATGTCCCGTTCCGCAGGCTGCTTGATTTGGCAGAGCGCGCAGCCGACTGAACCGCGACACCCTTCGTCGAGATGGTTCAAGCCGGGGACTGGCGGCTGCAGTTTACGAAAAAGCCTCCGTCCGAAACCGACGGAGGCTCTCGATCGTGGTTCAGGTCGAGACGCGCTATCAGCAGGTCCCGACCCGCGAGCAGATAGCTCAGTTCTTGCTCTTGTCGACCAGCGCGCCCTTCTTGATCCAGGGCATCATGTCGCGCAGGCGGGCGCCGACCTCCTCGATCGGGTGCTGGGCGAGCCGGGCACGGGTGGCCTTGAACGAGGACTGGTTGACCTTGTTCTCGAGCATCCAGTCGCGGGCGAAGCGGCCGGACTGGATGTCGTCGAGCACACGCTTCATCTCGGCCTTGGTCTCGGGGGTGATGATGCGCGGTCCGGTAACGTACTCGCCATATTCGGCGGTGTTGGAGATCGAGTAGTTCATGTTGGCGATGCCGCCTTCATAGATCAGGTCGACGATCAGCTTCACCTCGTGGAGGCACTCGAAATAGGCCATCTCCGGCGCGTAGCCGGCTTCCGTCAGCGTCTCGTAGCCGGCCTTGATCAGCTCGACCAGACCGCCGCACAGCACCGCCTGCTCGCCGAACAGGTCGGTTTCGCACTCTTCCTTGAAGGTGGTCTCGATGATGCCGGCGCGGCCGCCGCCGATCGCCGACGCGTAGGACAGGCCGAGGTCATGGGCGTTGCCCGAGGAATCCTTGGCGATCGCGATCAGGCAGGGCACGCCGCCGCCGCGCTGGTACTCGGAGCGGACGGTGTGGCCGGGGCCCTTCGGCGCGATCATCAGCACGTCGAGATCGGCGCGCGGGTCGAGCAGGTTGAAGTGGACGTTGAGGCCGTGCGCGAACACGAGCGCCGCGCCCTGCTTCATGTTGTCGTGCAGGTGCTCGCGGTAGATGTCGCCCTGCAGCTCGTCCGGGGTCAGCATCATCACGAGGTCGGCCCATTTGGCGGCCTCGGCGACCTCCATCACCTTGAAGCCGGCGCCTTCAGCCTTCTTGGCCGAGGCCGAGCCCTTGCGCAGCGCGATCGCGACGTCCTTGACGCCGGAATCCTTCAGGTTCAGCGCATGGGCATGGCCCTGGCTGCCGTAGCCGACGATGACGACCTTCTTGCCCTTGATCAGGTTCAGATCGGCGTCGCGATCGTAGTAGACACGCATTGTCGTTTCCTCTTGAGAGATGCCGGAATTGGCTGAAAAGTCAGACGCTTGGGTGAGGCACGGGCGGCTGCGCCCGGACAAAATCCGGCCCGTGTCTAGAGCATTTTGGGGGCGGATGGAAACCCCGATCTCGCATGGCGGCGCGCTCCCTCATGCGTCCATGAAGACGGGATAGAGCGAGGCCAGCAGCAGCACGGCCATCACGATGTTGAAGCCGCGCACGGCGCGCTCGGAGCTGAGCAGCGGCCGCAGCGCGGTGCCGAACAGGGTCCAGGTGACGGTCGAGCCGATCGCCATCACGAAGCTGATCGCGACCTGCAGTGCAACATTGGCGGGAAAGCGCGCGATCGCGGCATAGGCGGTGATGGTGCTGATCACCATCACCCAGCCCTTGGCGTTGACCCATTGAAACAGCGCCGCGCCCCAGAACGACATCGGGCCGCGCAGCGTGGCCTCCTCCGGCTTGGTCGACCCGGAGAACGCGATCGCGATGGCGAGATAAATCAGATAGGCGGCGCCGAGATATTTCAGCACCTCCTGCAGCACCGGATAGGTGATGAACACCGTCGCCAGGCCGACGCCGACGGCGCCGACCATGAAGGCGAAGCCGAAGCTGACGCCCATCATGTGCGGCACGGTGCGGCGGAAGCCGTAGGTGACGCCTGATGACAGCAGCATGATGTTGTTCGGCCCGGGCGTGAACGACATGACGAAGGCGAAGGTGACGAAGGCGATGAGGAGATGCTGGGACATTCAGTGAGCTCCCACCGCGCGAGGACTCTTCACCCTCCCCTGGAGGGGGAGGGTCGGTTCACATCGCGCGAAGCCGCGATGTGAACCGGGGTGGGGTGATTTCTCCGCGCGCGAGCTGTGGGTGGGGCCCACCCCACCCCGATCGCGCATTTCATGCGCGATCGACCCTCCCCCTCCAGGGGAGGGTGGCAGCGTGGCCACCTCACCATTTCGCTCGAACATCAACACACCTCGCTTCAGCCCTGCCCCGCCGGCTTCTGCAGCACATAGGTCGCGTGCATCGGGGCGTGGTAGTCGGCCGAGACCGTCACGAACCCGACCTCGCTCAGCATGCGCTCCATCACCCAGGCGAAGGTGGAGTTCTCGTCGCGCATGTGGGTGATGACGCTGTCGCGGGCGAGGTCGTGGTTCTTGATGTTGAAATCAGCCCATTGCTCGACCGAGCGCTCGGCGCCGTCGGGCATCGAGACATAGACGATATCACGCAGGAAGAACTGCGCGCCCGGCTTCAGCGCCGCGAAGATCCGCGCCAGCGCCACCGCCTTCCAGAAATCCGGCAGGTGATGCAGCGTGAACTCGCTGGCGATCAGATCGTAGCTCGCGGGTTCATAAGCGAACGACAGGAGCCCCGCCGAATGCATCCGCACCGCGGTGCGGCGATCCCTCGTGTAGATCCTCGTCAGCGCCAGCATCGCCGGCGAGATGTCGATCGCGTCGACCACGGCGCCCATCAGCGCCGCTTCCGTCGCCAGCACGCCGTTGCCGCAGCCGATGTCGGCCACCCGCCAGCCCGGCTTGACGCCGAGCATCCTCAACGCGGCGCGCGCGCGCTCGTCGGCATCATCGCCTGCGCCGTAGATCGATGCCACCGCATGATCGAGCCCGATCCGGTTGCGTTCGTTGTAGTACCAATCGCGCGCCAGCATGACTCACATCCCCTCCGGTCCCCGCCCGATCGCCGCAATCCCGGTCCTGGCGACTTCGACCAGGCCGAGCGGGCGCATCAGATCGATAAACTGACTGATCTTGTCGGTGTTGCCTGTGATCTCGAACACGAAGCTCTCGGTGGTGGCATCGATGACGCGGGCGCGGAACGCATCCGCCAGCCGCAGCGCCTCGACCCTGGGCTCGCCGATGCCGCGCACCTTGATCATCGCCAGTTCGCGCTCGATGGCGCGCTTGGTGAGCGTCATGTCGACGACGCGGTAGACCGGGATCATGCGGTCGAGCTGGTGCTTGATCTGCTGGATCACCATCGGCGTGCCGGTCGTGACGATGGTGATGCGCGAGAGATGCTTCTGGCTCTCCGTCTCGGAGACGGTGAGGCTCTCGATGTTGTAGCCGCGCCCGGAGAACAGGCCGATCACGCGTGCGAGCACGCCGGGCTCGTTCTGCACCAGCACGGACAGCGTGTGGGTCTCGTTGGGATCGTGGCGGTCTTCGAGGAAGTAGGCGGAGGCTGGCTGGTTCATTGGTGTCCCCATCGGATTTCAGCCGTCATGGCCGGGCTCGTCCCGGCCATCCACGTCGAGCGGCGCGCGCGCGGCTCGTGGACGCCCGGCCTTCGCCGCGCCGAAGCGGCTTCGGCCGCGCAGGCGGGTCAAGCCCGGGCATGACGGCGGTGTGTGGAGTGAGCGGGGTGCCCATTAAGACAACTCCGCGATTTCTTCAGCGGCCACCGGCATTACCCAGCGCCTGAACAGATCGAGATCGATATTGCCGCCGGTCAGCACCAGGCCGACGCGCTTGCCGGCGAGCCTGGGCTTCTCCTGCAGGGCGGCTGCGAGCGAGGCCGCGCCGGCACCTTCGGCGAGATTGTGGGTGTCGGTCCAGAAGATGCGCACGGCGGCGGCGATCTCGGCGTCGCTGACCTGCACGATGCGCGAGGCGCCCTTGAGGATGATCGCGAGCGCATCCGCATCCGGGCTGCGCGTGGCGAGCCCGTCGGCATGGGTGTCCGCGGTGTTGGTGGGCACGACGCTGCGCGCCGCGAACGACAGCGCATAGGACGGCGCGCCGGTCGACTGCACGCCGACGATCTCGGTCTTCAAGCCCAGCAGGTCGCGCGCGAGGATGCAGCCGCAGATGCCCGAGCCCTGCCCGACCGAGACGTAGAGCACGTCGAGATCGGGAGCACTACGCAGCAGCTCCAGCGCATAGGTCGCGACGCCGCGCACGATGTCCGGATGGAACGAGGGCACCATGTGCAGGCCATCGCGCGCGGCGTGGCGGATCGCCTCCTCCCGCGATTCCTGGAAGTCGCTACCGTGCTCGATCAGCTCGGCCCCGAACGCCGCCATCGCCCGGTTCTTCTCGACTGAGTTGCCGCGTGGAACGTAGATCGTGA
Organism: Bradyrhizobium sp. USDA 4353; assembly: GCF_054063215.1. NCBI lineage: Bacteria > Pseudomonadati > Pseudomonadota > Alphaproteobacteria > Hyphomicrobiales > Nitrobacteraceae > Bradyrhizobium > Bradyrhizobium sp. USDA 4353. Next base: position 3,462,888 of record NZ_JBSSGB010000001.1, on the reverse strand, counting down.
CCGGCAGCCCGTTGCGGCGGCCGGCAAACGCGACGCTCTGGCCATGATTGCCGCGCGTCGCGGTGATGAGGCCGCGGACGTCGGGCTGCGTGCGCTTGAGGTTATCGACATAGACCAGCCCGCCCCGCACCTTGAAGGCCCCGGCCGGCGTGTGGTTCTCATGCTTGACGACAACATGTGTCCCCAACCGCTGCGCCAGCAACGGCCACGCATGCGCCGCCGTCGCCGGCACGGCAGTGCCGACGATGGCGTGCGCGGCTTCGAGCTCAGCGAGGGTGAACATGGGCCTGCTCATGTGTGGTTCGCCGGTAGCCACGAACGCAGCTGGGCTCCCTCTCCCCGTCCTTACGGGGAGAGGGTTGGGGTGAGGGGCAGCCACGGGCACCGACCCCGCGGAGAGCCCCCCTCACCCGGATTGCATCTTTCGATGCAATCCGACCTCTCCCCGCACGCGGGGAGAGGTGAAGAGCGCCGCACCACTGTGTCATGCCCGCGAAGGCGGGCATCCAGTACGCCGCAGCGGTCGTGGGACTCACGACGGCCGCGGCGTACTGGATCGCCCGGTCAAGCTGGGCGATGACAGTGGAGTTTGGAGTGGGCGCTGTGCTCACGAGACGAACTCACACCAGCGCCTTGCCGCCCGCGAACGCGGCGGCGGGATCGCTCGCCTCGGCGGGCAGGATCATCTCGTTGTGCGCCTTGCCCGACGGGATCATCGGGAAGCAGTTTTCCAGCGCCGCGACGCGGCAGTCGAACAACACCGGCTTCTTGACCGAGATCATCTCCTTGATCGCGCCGTCGAGATCACCCGGCTTCGACACCTGCAGACCCACGCCGCCATAGGCCTCCGCGAGCTTGACGAAGTCCGGCAGCGCCTCCGAGTAGGAATGCGACAGCCGGTTGCCGTGCAGGAGCTGCTGCCACTGCCGCACCATGCCCATATACTGGTTGTTGAGGATGAAGATCTTGACCGGCAGCTCATACTGCACGGCCGTCGACATCTCCTGCATCGTCATCTGCACCGAGGCGTCGCCGCCGATGTCGATGACGAGGCTATCCGGATGCGCGACCTGCACGCCGATCGCCGCCGGCAGGCCGTAGCCCATGGTGCCGAGGCCGCCGGAGGTCATCCAGCGGTGCGGCTCCTCGAAGCCATAGAACTGCGCCGCCCACATCTGGTGCTGGCCGACCTCGGTGGTGATGTAGGTGTCGCGGCCGCGGGTCAGCTCGAACAGCCGCTGGATCGCATATTGCGGCATGATCACGTCGCGGTTCGGCTTGTAGGCGAGCGAGTTGCGCGCGCGCCAAACGGCGATCTCCTGCCACCACGACTTGATATCCGGCTTCTTCGCCTCGGCCTTGAACACCTGCAGGATGTCGGCGAGCACGTCGCCGCAATCGCCGATGATCGGCACGTCGACGCGGATGTTCTTGTTGATCGAGGACGGATCGATGTCGATGTGGATCTTCTTCGAGTTCGGCGAGAACGCGTCGGTGCGGCCGGTGATGCGGTCGTCGAAGCGCGCGCCGACGCACAGCATGACGTCGCAATCATGCATCGTCATGTTGGCCTCGTAGGTGCCGTGCATGCCGAGCATGCCCAGCCAGTTCGGACCCGACGCCGGATAGGCGCCCAGCCCCATCAAGGTCGAGGTGATCGGGAAGCCCGTGACCTCGACCAGCTCGCGCAGCAGCCGCGAGGCCTCGGGCCCCGAATTGACGACGCCGCCGCCGGAATAGATCACTGGCCGCTTGGCCGAGGCCAGCAGCGCGACCGCCTTGCGGATCTGCATCGCATCGCCCTTGACGCGCGGCGCGTAGGAGATGTGGACGTCGGACTTGCGCGGCGGATGATAGGTGCCGGTGGCGAACTGCACGTCCTTCGGCACGTCGACGACAACCGGACCGGGCCGGCCCGTGGTCGCGACATAGAACGCCTCGTGCAGCACCTTGGCGAGATCGTTGACGTTGCGGACCAGCCAATTGTGCTTGGTGCAGGGCCGGGTGATGCCGACGGTGTCGCATTCCTGGAAGGCGTCGTTGCCGATCAGATGCGTCGGCACCTGGCCGGTGATGCAGACCAGCGGGATCGAGTCCATCATCGCGTCCGCCAGCGGCGTCACCATGTTGGTGGCGCCGGGACCGGAGGTCACCAGCACGACGCCCGGCTTGCCGGTCGAGCGTGCATAGCCTTCGGCCGCGTGGCCGGCGCCCTGCTCGTGGCGGACCAGGATGTGCTCGACCTCGCTCTGCTGGAAGATCTCGTCATAGATCGGAAGCACCGCGCCGCCGGGATAGCCGAAGATGTGCTGCACGCCGTGGTCGATGAGCGCGCGCACGATCATCGCGGCGCCGGTCATCTGGTTCGGATCGTGGCTCTTGTCGGTCATGGCAGGCTCCGGATCGCTTCTCGAAAGCGGGTGGTCGTTTGGTCGGTCGGTTCGGTCTGGCTTGGGTCGGTTCGTCTTGGGTCGCTTGGTTCAGGGTCGGTGGTGGCTTCCGGGCAATAAAAAAGGGCCCTGGAAGGCCCTGCGCACCGCTCGGATTTTGGATGGCCGCTAGCCATCCCCGGCGATGCGCCTGGGTACGACTACGATAAGGAGAATGGCAATAAAGTTGCGCATGACGGCGATCTGGCTTCCCAAAGGTTGCGCGAACATAACCATGGTGACCCTGATGTCAAGGCAAAGCAGGCTCGTCAGCGCGATTTTGTCAAGGTAGCGCGGAATTTGCGGTTCGGCGAGCGGTAATTACGACATGACTGTCAGGTTCTGGCCGACCATGGGTTGATCAGCTTGATCCCTAGGCCTCCAAAGTCACCAACATTGCGGGTCGCAAGATCGAGGCCATAGGCCATCGCAATCCCGGCGATCTGCAGGTCAGCGAGCTTGTTCGGGATCTGATGAAGTGCAAGTCCGCGCGCCCGAGCCTCAGCGAGCAGCGCTGCAGCTGCATGCGCCGCGGCTGTGTCGAAAGCGTAGATGCGACTGCCAAACCGCCTGACTGTTCGCGTGATCGCGTTCTCCAGCGCATCCTTGCGCTTGCCGGCATCGAGCATCGCGAGCCCTGCACCGAGCTCAAAGATGGTGATGCTTGAAATTGCACTGCCAGCAAAGTTTGCGTCGAGCCAGCTGACGACCTCCCGTGACGGCACTGGCCTCAGCAACTCGGAAATCACGTTGGTATCGAGCAGGATCATTCAAACTGAGCCGGCCGAACCGGTGCGGAACGCAACAGATCGAGCGCTTCGTCCAGTTCGATCCCCGGTCGCGAAATCCCCACCAGCCAAGTTCCGAACGGCTGAGCATCATCTGGCGACTGGGCTTCTTCGCGCGCGAGCTTTTCGAGCGTCTCCCGGAGGTCGGCTTCCAAGCTCTTGCCCCGCCTTTCCGCTCTGAGCCGCAGCAGCTCCTTGGTCTCGTCGTCCACTTTTCGGATCAGGATATCGGCCATCATCGCCTCCGCAGACTTGATATCACGATATCATAAAATCTTCAATGCTCTAACCCAAGCCCTCGCCGCCTCCGGGCTCATCCATTCGAACTCCGGCAGCTGGTGTCGAAACCACGTGAACTGCCGCTTGGCGTAATGCCGCGTGTCCGCCTTGCCGATGGTGGCCGCCTCCACCCGCGAGATCTCGCCCCTGTGATAACGGATCAGCGCCGGCACGCCATGGGCCTTCATCGCCGGCAGCAGCGGATCGAGGCCCCGCGCAGCCAGCCGCTCGACCTCGACCAGCGCGCCCGCCTCCAGCATCACCTCGAACCGCGCGTCGATCCGCGCATACAGCGCTTCCCGATCCGGCGCGATGAACACACCCTGGTAGCTCCCCTGCGGCAGCAGCGGAGGCGTCGTCTCCGCATGCCACTCGGCCAATGGCCGACCGGTGCCCTCGATCACCTCCAGCGCCCTGGCGATGCGGGTGCGGTCGCGGACGTTCAACCGCGCCCCTGCCTCCGGATCGCGACGCGACAGCTCGGCATGCAGCGCCTCGACGCCATCGCGCTCGAGCCTGTCGCGCACGGCGTCACGCACCTCGTCCGGCACCGGCGGCACTGCCGACAGTCCCCGCGTCAGCGCCTTGAAGTACAGCCCGGTGCCGCCGATGAAGATCGGCAGCCGCCCGTCGCGCTGGACCTCCGCGAGCACCTCGGCGGCATCTCGGACATAATGGCCGGCCGAGTAGTTCACGGCGGCATCGACATGCCCATAGAGCCGGTGCGGCACGGCAGCTTCCTCCTCGGGCGTCGGCCGCGCGGTCAGCACCCGGAGATCACGGTACACCTGCATGGAATCGGTATTGATGACCACCCCGCCCGCTTTTTGCGCAAGTTCCATGGCCAGCGCCGACTTGCCGCTGGCGGTCGGCCCTGCGATAAGCACGGCTTTGTTGATCCCTGGCAAAGTCACCTGATGTCTCTCGTCGCCACCTTCATCTGCAATCCCGCCGATCCCGCGCTTGATACCACGATCGTGGAGGCCTTCCTGGCCGTGCTGCCGCAGCCGGGCACGCCGCGCTGGCTGTTCGACGAGGTCGCGATCGACATCCCGTTCTCGCATGACGGCGAGATCCACAAGCTGGAGGCGCGGCTGCGCGACCTGCGCGGCGACATGCCGATCGACATCGTGGTGCAGCCCGAGGCCGTCCGGCGCAAGAAGCTTTTTCTGGCCGACATGGATAGCACCATGATCGGCCAGGAATGTATCGACGAGCTGGCCGATTTTGCCGGGCTGAAGCCAAAGGTCGCCGCCATCACCGAGCGCGCCATGCGCGGCGAGATCGCCTTCGAGCCGGCGTTGCGCGAGCGCGTCGCGCTGCTGAAGGACCTGCCGGTCAGCGTCGTCGACGAGGTGCTCGCCAAGCGCATCAAGCTGACCCCGGGCGGCCGCCAGCTGGTGATGACCATGCGCGCCCACGGCGCCTATACCTGCCTGATCTCCGGCGGCTTCACGCTGTTCACCAATGCCGTCGCAGCCAAGATCGGCTTCCAGGAGAACCGCGCCAACGAGCTCGTCATCGACGCCGGCAAGCTCACCGGCGAGGTGCGCGAGCCGATCATCGGCCGCGACGCCAAGCTCGCCACTCTCGTCGAGCTGCGCGAGTCCTTCGACGTCGACGAGATCGACACGCTGGCCGTCGGCGACGGCGCCAACGATCTCGGCATGATCGAGGCCGCCGGCCTCGGCGTCGCCTATCACGCCAAGCCCGCCGTCTCCGCCGCCGCGTCCGCCCGCATCGACCACGGCGACCTCACCGCTCTGCTCTACGCCCAGGGCTACACCCGCGATCAGTTCGTGGAGTAACGGGGCTGCGGCCGCGGGGGTCGCTGCGCAATACAGTGCCCTCTCCCCTTGCGGGAGAGGGCATCGCCGGCCCGTCCACACATTCGCTAGGGTGAGGGGTATCTCTCCGCGAGCGCTACTTGCGGAGAGATACCCCTCACCCGAGCGAATTTGCGGCTCCGTCCTACATGCCCTCTCCCGCAAGGGGAGAGGGCACTGCATCAAGCAGCCACTCCCTCGTCATTGCGAGCGAAGCGACGTGTCCGCCATAGCTCGAAAGGCGAAGGCGGACGCAATCCTGGACGACACGTGAGAGACTCGATTGCTTCATCGCTTCGCTCCTCCCAGTAACGACGGCGCGGCCACCATTCATTCCACTCATCGAGTGACGTCACACGACTGCAAACGATGAGTCGTCCTGCGCCCCTCTGTGACATTTAGCTAAAACTTTCGCGAATGCTGGGCCATCGCGATCGGGCCTCGTGCTCGCAAGTGCAAGCGAGATTCGCTGGTGGATGACACGCGCTCCGTCGCCTCACGCCGCGCCCAAGCATTTGTTTCAATCCAGCCCACTCCCGCGCAACTCCATTCCAATCTCATTCGAGATCACAAATCAGATCATTCGTCTTCTGCATCACAGCAGGTAAATCGATGCCATTTTGACCGCCTCACCAATCGATGAATTGTCAAATCATGCTGCAGCGCATATAACACCCACAACGCTAGGGAGCGTCCAAGGAAACGAAAACGGTTGCAATTGATGCAATCGATCATCGTCACACAAGGACTCTTCCCATGACCATCAAGCACATCATTCCCGGCTCCCTCGTTGCGCTCGCGCTGCTGACCGGCGCGGCCACGGCCGGCGAGCTGCCGAGCTACACAGTCAGCGCGCTGCCCGCGACCCCGCATCAGCTCTCCGTCGTCGGCGCGTCGTCGGCTACCGAGCAGACCGTTGCGATCAACGCCGACAGCTCGGCCTCGCCGCACCAGCTCGCCGTCCTCGCCCACCACCGCCGCAGCGCGGCGCTCGTCGTCCCGACCACCGTCGGCAGCGTCCGCAACTAAGCGGCGTCTCGCACCTACATCACTTGCTGCTGCTTCTCTCTGCCTGTCCTTGCGACCGGCGGGAGGGCAGCAGCAGGGCCGACAGTCCCGCCAAAGTGCAGGCCGATGCGGCCACAACGAAGACCGATGCGTAGTTCAGGACTGCGCCCGACCTGCCCAGAACCGCGCCGAGCACGGCAATGCCGATTGCGAAGCCCGCTTGGCGCATGATGACTGTCGCCGCAGCCGCCATCGCGGCATGATCAGCCGGCACCAGCGCAACCACGGCTCCCGACAGTTGGGGATGAGCCAGCGCAGCACCCATGCCAATGCCGCCCATGGCGAGGCGCACGACCCACGATTGCAGCGCCGGATCGGGCACGGCCAGCGCACCGACGAAGAGGACATTTCCCGCCGCCATGATCGCCAGCGCGACGCTGAAATGTCGTCGCCATCCCCAGTGAATGATGAGCCTGGCGCCGATCGGCGGCACGACGAGCATCGGGACGGTCGCCGCGAGCATCGCAAAGCCGGACTCGCCGGCGGTCCAGCCAAACGTGGTGCCCAGAAAACCCGGCAAATAGACCAGCACAGCCCAGTAGCCGAGCGAGACCGCATTCAACAACAAGGCGACCGCGATCATCCCGCGATTGACGAAGATCGCCGGATCGAAGATCGGCTGTGCCAGGCGTCGCTGCTGGCCGATGAACACCGCCAGCAAGAGCGCAGAGAGCAGGCATCCGGCGATCATGTGGGACTGCCCCTCGGCATGCAGCAACGTGACGACGAACACGCTCAGCGCGGCGCTGAGCAGCCCCATGCCGACATAATCCAGCGGGCGATGCTGCGACCGGCGCATCTCCGGAACGAGCCGGGGAATGCTCAGCCCGGCGAGCAGGCACGCCGGCAGATTGGCGAGGAAAATCCAGCGCCAGCCCAGCCATTCCGAGACGGCGCCTCCGAGGCTGGGACCGAGCGCCATAGCGATGCCAGAGACGACCCCGAGGCACGCCAGGGCGCGACTGCGGGCAGCGGCCTGCGGGTAGAGCCCGGCGATCAGCGCGATGCCGCCGGTGATCACGAAGGCCGCCGCAAGCCCCTGCAACATCCGCGCGAGCCCCAGGGTCAGACCATCGCCCGCCAACGCACAGGCCGCCGATGCCGCGGCGAACACGAGATTGCCGCCCAGCATCGTTCGCCTGCGTCCAAACCCGTCGGCGAGACCGCCGGCGATGACGAGCGTGGCCGTGAAGGCAAGACTATAGGCGTCCATCATCCAGGCCTGGCCGGAAATCCCCAGTCGAAGCTCCGCCGCGACGGTGGGCAAGGCGACAACCACCGCCGTCACATCAAAATTGGTGAGGAACGCCGCCAGGCTGAGGGCGATCGCAGGCCGCATCGACAGCAGGATCTCGCTATCGGCGTCGAGCAGCACGGAACGTGTCGTCGGCATTGAACGGCCTCACTCATGATGGCAACACCTCAACATTGGAATGGGCGACCATTCACGTCAGCATGAAAATCATTCATACTCCCGTGCATGCGTTCGCTTCCGCCATTTGACGGTCTCGTTGCCTTCGAGGCCGCCGCACGTCACCACAGCATGACGCTCGCGGCGACCGAGCTCGGCCTGACGCAGAGCGCGGTGAGCCACCGGCTGCGCAAGCTCGAGACCTATCTCGGCGCCAAGCTGTTCAATCATCGCAGCGGCACCGGGCTGTCGCCGACGACGGCAGGCGCGTCGCTGCTCAACGATATTGCAAGCCTGCTTGACGAGATGGCCACGCTGCGCGCGCGCTACCGCGCGGAAGCGCAGCCGGCCGTGCTGAAGGTCGGCGTCGGCGCCGCGCTGTCGCATTACTGGCTGGTGCGCCGCCTCCCCGGCTTCATGTCCAGGCATCCCGAGATCGGCGTCGAGCTGGTCGTCGCCGAAAGCGAAGCGCAGGCGCGGGCCGCCGATGTCGACCTTCAGGTGTTGTGGCTTCCGAAAGCATTGGCGCGCGCGAGCTCGACACAGAGGCTGCTGTTCAGGGAGCACGTCTTCCCCGTCGCGATGCCGCGGCTGCTGCCGCGCAGCCGCCCGCTTCAGGCCGTCCGGCAGCTCGCGACCTATCCGATCATCCACAAGGGACGAGCCGGGCGCGATGATGGCGCGGAATGGTCGTGGCCGGCGTGGTTCGAGCGGCTCGGCCTCGGGCCGGAGAATCCGGCCGGCATGCGCGTCGATACGATCAGCCTGGCTCTTGCGGCGGCCATCGAAGGTGCAGGCGTGGCATTGGGACGGTCTCTGCTCGTGCACGACGCGCTGGCCGAGCGCCGCTTGACCCGGGTGCTTTCGGCAGAGTGGGACGTGCCGTCCAGCAAGGTGCATGTCGTTCGCTGGCCGGCCATCCTGAGCACCGACGCGCGCGTCAAGCTGTTCACGAGCTGGCTTGCCGGCGAAGCCGCCCGCCTGTCCGACGGCGGGCAGAGGGACCGCAGCTCAATTGGAGGGATTCGTGACTGACTTCTTGATCCGGCCGGCACATGAGCAGGATGCCCCAGCCATCGCAGCGCTCCACGCGGCGAGTTGGCGCGATGCCTATGCCGATATTCTCGCGCCGGAGTTTCTCGGCGGCGCCATCGAGGCCGACAGGCTGAACGTCTGGACGCAGCGGCTAAGTGCACCCGCCGCCGATCAGCTCGTCACCGTCGCCTGCGATCCGGATGGTCCGTTGCGCGGCTTCGTCTGCTGCTATCGCGATGCCGATCCGGTATGGGGAAGCCTGGTCGACAATCTCCACGTTCGCTCCGACACCCGCGGCTCCGGCCTCGGCGAGCGGCTGCTCCGTGGCGCGGCGCGCCGACTCGCGACGAGCGGCGCAAGCCCAGGGCTGCATCTGTGGGTGTTCGAGGCGAACACGGCAGGCCTTCGGTTCTACCGGCGGCTTGGCGGCACCGTCGTCGAAACCGGCCGGTCCGAGATCCCCGCGGCCGGCGGCAAGACCATCCTGCGCGTGCACTGGCCCGATCTCGCCCAGATGGCGTGAACTGTCGTCGGCGGTTCGCAGCGAGAGCTTCCGATCGGCCATCGTTCCGATAAATAAAAACGACTTGCTATTTTTCGGAATACATGGTTGTTTAGCGTCATCCCGCCTCACCGCTGAGCAACTGTGCTTTTGAGGTAGGCCGGCGAACGGCCGGCCTCAAGGCTGGCGCGAGACGCGCCCCCGCCTTCGGCGGCTGAAGGCCTTGACCCCGTCCGCTCGCCGTCCTGTTGGCTTGGCATGCGCTCGGTCGTGAACCGAGCGCATGTGGCGCTCGATCAGCTCATCGCAACGCGCGGCTGCTTGGGATTCCATTTTTCGCCGCGGGCGATCATCGTGTTGAGGATGATGATCAGCTTGCGCATACAGGCGATGAGGGCAACTTTCGGCTCTTTGCCCTTGGCGATGAGGTGTTCATAGTAGGTCTTGAGCACCGGATTATGCTGCGTCGCTGCTCCGAGGCAGGGAAGGAACAGGCCGTTTCTCACCCAGCGCCGACCTCCCTTGATGTGGCGCTCGCCTCGGCGCTTGCCGCTGTCGTCGTCGTAAGGGGCAACACCGATCAGGGCAGCGGCGATCCTATCACTCACCTTGCCGAGTTCCGGCGCTCCTGCGATGAGGAGCGCGGAGGTCATGACGGCAAGCCCCGGCACACTTTCAATGATCTCGGCGCGCTCGGCAAATTCCGGCGTCGCCTTGACCCTGGCGAAGATCGCAGCCTCGAGCTTCGCAATCTGAGCCGCGAGCGTCTTCAACACCTGGGAATGGGCCTTCTGCGCCAATCCCGGCACAACATGCTCGGTCTGGTTCTGCAAACGGGTTTTCAGATCCATCAGATTCTTGCGCGCTTTCACCAGCCCCGCCAGTTCCTCGCGTGCAGCATCGTAGATCTGGCTCGGTGCCTCGTCGAACGTCTCGGCGAACCAGGCGATCATCTCTGCGTCTATCGTGTCGTTCTTCGCCAGTCGACCCGCCGACAAGGCGAAGCTGCGAACCCGTTTGGGATCAACGATCCGCACCTCTATCCCGGCCTCGCGCAGCGCCTTGGCCCATTCGCGCTCATAGCCGCCGCTGGCCTCCATGACGGCCTTGGTCACCTTGTGCTTGCGAAGCAAGGCCACCAACTGGCGATGCCCAAGCGAACTGCTCGGGAATGTCTGCCGTACTCCGAGTTTCCGAATGCAGCCGTCCACCTTGTCCTTGGCCACATCGATACCAGCGACACCATTTGCGATCTGTGTCATCATCCACTCCCTTCCTTGCCTTGTATGGGCTCGAAGCCCTTGCAACTGTTCGGGTTGAGGAAGATCACCGGAGCTGTCCCTCGCTCTGATACAGGCTCTGCCGCGTTTGGGGCGTTACGGGCTCAGATCCAGCGACGGGCGGTTTTGCGAGAACCGCCCGTTCGCACATTCTGACAGAATTTCTGAACACAAGGGGCGTTGCGCGCGATCGTCACGACACGCGAGGCGGGGATGCGATGGCCGCGATCGAGCCGCAGCGTGTCTTCGGGCGCGCCGACGAACGGCTTGGTTGCGGACGTGAAGTCGCAGCGTCCTGATACCCCGAAGCTGGTATCACCCGCGCAATGCGCGAGCATTGTCGCGGCATGGTGGCCAACAAGCCGGCGCACCAGGGAGACTGCGTATAAGCGTGAAACCCATCGCGCAGGGAATGCCGGCGTGTTTCGGCTTTGCCTGTGGTACCTGCCGCCTGCATTCTTTTCCGCAGGCGGGCCATGGGTGAGGCTGTCACCCGGCATTCCCTGCGCCCTCTGCCTGTTTGCGAGGGACGAGCGATTGCAGACCTCGGGCGATATCAGCCGCGAGAATGCGACCTCATGTCCTCATACTGACTGGCTAGCCTGCGCTGTTTGAGATGTGAATCGGATGTTTCCCCATCGTCGTCCTGGCCTTGAGCCGGGACCCATACGCCGCAGCGGATGTGATGGGCAAAATGCCAATAACCCGCCTGCCCCAAACCGCTCCCTGGGGGTATGGGTCCCGGCTCGAGGCCGGGACGACGGCGGAGTTTGTGGCGCGGTAGGGTGGGCAAAGCGAACGCCCGCAGGGCGGTCGCGTGCCCACCGTCGACCCGCAGGGAAAGAAGATGGTGGGCACGGCGCGCGATAGGGCGTGCCTCATCGCGCAAAGGGCGGGCGCGCCTTTGCCCACCCTACGCAGCTGTGTCCGGAACGAACGCCTGCGGCCCTTACTGCAAGCTCAGCGCCACGAAGCGCAGCTCGCCGTCGGCGTTGGACACCAGCAGCAGGACCGACTTCTTGCCGTCCTTCTTGAGCTGGTCGACGCGCTTCTTGATGTCGTTGCCGGAGGTGACAGCCTCCTGCGCGACTTCGACGATCACATCGCCGGCGGACAGGCGCTTCTCGGCGGCGTCGGAGGACTGGTCGACGCCGGTGACGACGACGCCCTTGACGCTGTCCTTGATCTTGTAGCGCGTGCGCAGGTCCTTCGAGAGCGCGGCGAGATCGAGGCCGAGCGCCTTCTGGGTCACCGGCTTCTCGGCCGGCTCGTCCTTCTTGATCGCCGCCTGCTGGACCTTCTCATTGTCCTCGAGCCGGCCGAGCTTGACCTTGAGCGTCTGCTCCTGGCCCTTGCGGATGACGATGACGTCGACCTCCTTGCCGACGGCGGTATCGGCGACGATGCGCGACAGGTCCTTCGGCTCCTTGATGTCGTGGCCGTCGAACTTGACGACGACGTCGCCCGGCTCGATGCCGGCGGGCTTCGCCGGGCCCTTGTCGTCGACGCCGGCCACCAGCGCGCCGCGCGCCGGCTTGATGTTGAGGCTCTCGGCGATCTCGTCGGTCACGCCCTGGATGCGCACGCCGAGCCAGCCGCGGCGCAGCTCGCCGAACTGGCGTAGCTGATCGACGACGCCGGCGACCGTCTTCGACGGCACGGCGAAGCCGATGCCGATCGAGCCGCCGGACGGCGAGATGATCAGGGTGTTGACGCCGATGACCTCGCCGTCAAGGTTGAACAGCGGACCGCCGGAATTGCCGCGATTGATGGCGGCGTCGGTCTGGATGTAGCTGTCATAGGGACCCGACGAGATGTCGCGGTTCTTGGCCGAGACGATGCCGGCGGTGACGGTGCCGCCGAGGCTGAACGGGTTGCCGATCGCGACCACCCAGTCGCCGAGCCGCAGCTTGTCGGAATCGCCGAACTTGACCACGGTGAGCTGCCGCGGCGGCTTGAACTTGAGCACCGCCAAGTCGGTCTTCTTGTCGACGCCGACCAGCTCGGCCTTGATCTTGGTGCCGTCGTTCATGATCACGTTGATCTCGTCGGCATCGGCGATGACGTGGTTGTTGGTGACCACGATGCCGGAGTCGTCGACGATGAAGCCGGAGCCGAGCGAGTTTGTGCGGCGGGGCGAGTTGTCGGCGCCGCCCCGGCCGCCCGGACCGCCGCGGCGGTTCTTGAAGAAGTCGTCGAAGAACTCCTCGAACGGCGAGCCCGGCGGCACCTGCGGATTGGCGTTGCGGCCCTCGGAGGAGCCGCCGCCCTTGGCCTCGACCGTCTGCGAGGTCGAGATGTTGACCACGGCGTCGATGACCTTCTCGGCGACGTCGGCGATGCCCTCCGGTCCGCGCGCCGAGGCCGGCAACGGCGCCAGCGCCCAGCCGGCGGCGAGGACGGCCGCGGCCAGGACGGGGCGCAGGCGACGGCGGAAAGCAAGCGTTGCGGTCATCGGGCGGATCTCCAGAAAAGTCGGCAAAATCAATCGTTACAGTGCGCCGGAACCGGGCGGCGACGCAAGCACGCCGGACCGGACCGCCAGATTCATCATTGAAGGCGACCTAATACGGCAAAATGGCGCAGCCATCGCCTCACAATGGCGTTGGCCGGGCGGCGAGGGCAATGGCCGGACGCAGGCTTCGTTCCTGGGATCGGCAGAGCCGCGGGTCGGTCGTCCGCCCCCGCTCAGATCGGCCGCCGGATGACCCAGATCAGAACCAGGCCGGCCACCGCCGAGCCGATCCCAACCGCGCGCAGCACATTGTCAGGGGTGGCCATCGCGGTCTTCATCGCCCGCCGCATCCAGTCGGGGCTGGCCGCGAACATCAGGCCTTCGAGCACGAACAGGATACCTAATCCGATGAGGAAATCGGAAAACGCAATGGACCTCATCGGACCCGGACCTCCCATTCGACCTTCTTGATATCAGACGGGGCGAAGCAACGGCTTCGCCCCGTCCATGTCAACTCTTATTCGCCGGGATCAACCGGGTCAGCGCCGTCAGGGCTTGGGAGCCTGCACCGCAGCCGCTGTCGCGTTGGCGGCCGCCGTGCTGGCTGTCGACGACGGCGCCTCCGCAGGCGCCTTCCCCGAGGGGTTGGCGAAGTAGCGGAAGAACTCGGAGTCGGGCCGCAGCAGGAAGCGGGTGTCGCCGGACTTCAGGCCGTTCTCATACGCCGTCATCGAGCGGTAGAAGGCGAAGAAGTCGCGGTCCTTGCCGTAGGCCTCGGCGAACAGCCGGTTGCGCTCGGCATCGCCGGCGCCGCGGGTCTGCTCGGCCTGCGAGTTGGCCTCGGCGACGATGACGGTGGCTTCGCGATCGGCCTTGGACCTGATCTCCTGCGCCTTCTGTCCGCCGAGCGCGCGGAACTCCTCGGCCTCGCGCTGCCGCTCGGTCATCATGCGCTTGTAGACGGCCTGGCTGTTGGCCTCCGGCAGGTCGGCGCGACGAATACGGACGTCGACGACCTGGATGCCATAGGCATCGGCCTCCTTGTCGAGCTGATCGCGGATCTTGCGCATCAGCGCCTCGCGCTCGTCGCGAACGACTTGCGTGAAGGTGACCTCGCCGAGCACGCGACGCAGCGCCGCGTTGAGCAGCGTGCCGAGCTGGACGTTGGCGGTCTGGATCGAGCCGACGCTCTGGTAGAACTGCAGCGCGTTCTTGATCTTGTAGCGCGCGAAGGCGTCGACCACGAGCCGCTTCTGGTCGAACGCGATCACCTCCTGCGAGGGGTTCTCGAGGTCGAGGATGCGCTTGTCGATCGAGATCACGTTGTCGACGAACGGCGCCTTGAAGTTCAGGCCCGGCTGGGTGACGACATCGACCGGTTTGCCGAACCGCACCACCAGCGCCTGCTCGGTCTGGCTCACCGTGAACAGCGAGCTGTAGCCGACCACGACGATGACGAGCACGGCAACGAGGGCGACGATGCCTGCAACGGGGGACTTCATCGGACGCCTCCCTGGGCTGCGCCGGGCGCCTGGCGGCGGGGCGCGAGATCGCCGAGCGGCAGCAGCGGCACGGGGCCACCGGAGGCGCCGCTGTCGAGCACGAGCTTCTCGGAGCCACCGAGCACGCGCTCCATGGTCTCGAGATAGATGCGTTCGCGGGTCACGTCGGGCGCCTTCTTGTACTCGTCATAGACCTTGAGGAAGCGGGCGCTCTGGCCCTTGGCCTCGGCGATCGCCTGCTCCTTGTAGCCTTCGGCGACCTGCAGGATCTGCGCGGCGCGGCCGCGGGCATCGGGGACGACCTTGTTGGCGTAGGTCTGGGCCTCGTTCTGCAGACGCTCGAGGTCGGCGCGCGCCGCCTGGACGTCGCGGAAGGCCTCGATCACCTGCGACGGCGGATCGACCTTCTGCATCTGCACCTGGGTGATCTGGATGCCGGAGCCGTAATTATCGAGCGTCTTCTGCATCAGCTCCTGCACGTTCTGCTCGATCACGGTGCGGGCGCCGGTCAGGATCGGCTGGATGTTGGAGCGGCCGATCACCTCGCGCATCGCGCTCTCGGCCACCGCCTTCACGGTCCCTTCCGGGTTCTGGATGTTGAACAGGAAGTCGGCGGCGCCCTTCGGCTTGATGCGCCAGAGCACGGTGACGTCGACGTCGACGATGTTCTCGTCGCCGGTCAGCATCAGGCTCTCCTCGGGCACGTCGCGACCGCCGCGGCCACCGCGCCGGCCGTCGTCACCGGCGGTGATGCCGATGGAGATCGAGTTGACGCGCAGCGCCTTGGGCAGCAGCACGGTCTCGATCGGGTAAGGCAGATGGTAGCGCAGGCCCGGCTGCTCATCGCGGACATATTTGCCGAAGCGCAGGACGACGCCGAGCTCCTCGGACTGCACGCGGTAGATGCCGGAGGCCAGCCAGATGATGATGGCGCCGAGCACGACCAGGAGGACGCCGGCGGTGCCGAAGCCGCCGCCCGGCACGAATTGCTGCAGCCGGTCCTGACCGCGCCGCAGAAGATCCTCAAGGTCGGGCGGCCTCGGACCGACCGGTTGCGGTCCCGAGCCCCAGGGCCCCTTCGGACCCGGGCCCCACGGGCCTCCGCCCTGATTCTTCCACGCCATCGATCGATCTCCTCCGCGAGGCTGATACTGCACGAACGCCGGCCCCCGACGGCGGCCGGGTTATAAGGGACGGCCCCGCCCCTTACAACGTAGCGCTCCAGCTAAGCCCGAACCGGGTTTTGTCAATGTAAACAGGGCCGGAAGCGCCCGTTTGCCGCGCCCCCGAAACCGCCACGCGGGCCGGACAACGGGACTTCATCCTTAACGGATGGTCTTGAAAGGGCAGCCGCGCCGTTCGCAGCCTCGCAAGATCAGCGTATCCGGCGATAGGTCACATAGGAGAATTCGGCCTGATCGTCCGGCCCCGAGGCATGACGCTCCCGCGCCACCTCCTCCCATTGGATCGGGTCGATCACTGGAAACAGGGTATCGCCCGGCGGACACGCATGGACCTCGGTGATTTCCAGGCGGTCGGCGAGCGACAGGGTCGCGGCATAGATCTGGGCGCCGCCGATGACCGCGATCTCCGCGGCTGAACGCCGCAGCGCATCCCCGCGCGCGATGTCGAGCGCTTCGTCGACAGTGTGGGTGACGATGGCGCCATCAGCTCGAAACGCAGTATCGCGGGTGATCACGATGTTGGTCCGGCCGGGCAGCGGACGGCGCGGAAACGACATGAAGGTCTTGCGCCCCATCACGATCGGCCGCCCCATCGTCATCGCCTTGAAGCGGCGCATGTCGCTCTTCTGACGCCACGGGATTGCGCCATCAGCACCGATGACGCGGTTCTCGGCCATGGCGACGACGAACACGATCTCGATCACGGCGCCTTCTCCGCAAGCTGCGCCAGCGACGCGCCCGTGACCTTGCACAGCGTCCAGTCGTCCATCAGCTCGGCACCGAGCGATTTGTAGAAGGTGATCGATGGCGCGTTCCAGTCGAGCACCGACCATTGCAGCCGCGCGTAGTCGCGCTCGACGCAGGTCTTCGCGAGATGGCCGAGCAGCGCCTGGCCGATGCCGTTGCGGCGGAACACCGGCCGCACGAACAGGTCCTCGAGATAGATGCCTGGCTTGCCGGCAAAGGTCGAGAAGTTGACGAACCACACGGCGAAGCCGGCGACGCTGCCGTTCCATTCCGCGAGATCGCAGAACAGCTTCGGGTGCTCGCAGAACAGCGCCCCCGCGATGTCAGCCTCGGTGGCCACCACCTCATGCGCGAGCTTCTCGTAGTCGGCGAGCTCGCGGATCAGCGCCAGCACGGTGCCGGTGTCATCAGGCCTGGCAGGACGGATCGACAGCGGCATGCGTCAGACCGCGACCTCGGCCTTGATGTGCGGATGCGGGTCGTAGCCGGCGAGCGCGAAATCCTCGTAGCGGAAGGCGAAGATGTCCTTCACGTCGGGATTGAGCGTCATGGTCGGCAGCGGCCGCGGCTCGCGGGTGAGCTGCAGGCGGGCCTGCTCGACGTGGTTGGAATAGAGGTGCACGTCGCCGAACGAGTGCACGAAGTCTCCGAGCTTCAGGCCGGTCACCTGCGCAACCATCATCGTCAACAGCGCATAGGAGGCGATATTGAAAGGCACGCCGAGGAAGACGTCGGCCGAGCGCTGATAGAGCTGGCAGGACAGCTTGCCGTTCGCCACATAGAACTGGAACAGGCAGTGGCACGGCGGCAGCGCCATCTTCTCGACGTCGGCGGGATTCCATGCCGTGACGATCAGCCGGCGCGAATCCGGATTGCGCTTGATCATGTCGATGACGTTGCTGATCTGGTCGATGTGGCCGCCGTCCGGCGTTGGCCAGGAGCGCCACTGATAGCCGTAGACGGGGCCGAGATCGCCATTGGCATCGGCCCACTCGTCCCAGATGGTGACGCCGTGGTCGTGCAGATATTTGATGTTGGTGTCGCCCTTCAGGAACCACAGCAGCTCATGCACGATCGCCTTCAGCGGCAGCCGCTTGGTAGTGACCATCGGGAAGCCGGCGGCGAGATTGAAGCGCATCTGGTGGCCGAACACGGAATAGGTGCCGGTGCCGGTGCGGTCGTGCTTCTCGGCGCCGTCGGACAAAATGCGTTCGAGCAGGTCGTGATATTGGTGCATGGTTCTTGCCGGCGGCCCCTCGCGGAAGGCGGCGAATTTAACGGCGGACATCGCCGGGCCCTAGCCTCGACTCGACCCGATCGCGGATTATACCCTGGAAAATGTCGGTCGCCGCGCCGCAAATGGCAAGGGCGGAACCCCTGCGGTCCCGCCCCTCGCACCCTCGTCATCTGTTGTTGAGGCTAGCTCGCCGGCTTCAGCACGGCGCTCCATTTGACGACTTCGCCCTTCACCAGCGCCCCCAGCGCCTCCGGGGTCCGGTCGGCCGGTGCCGGAATGACGCTGCCGAGCTCGAGCAGGCGCTTGCGCACGCCTTCGTCGTCGAGCGCCTTGGCCGCGGCGGCGTTGAGCTTGGCCAGGATCGGGGCCGGCGTGCCCTTCGGCGCGAAGATCGCGTTCCAGGCCTGGGCCTGGAACTTGGGCAGCCCGGCCTCCGTGGTGGGCGGGACGTTCGGCAGCGCCGGATTGCGTTCGGGCGTTGCGATCGCATAGGCCTTGATGGTGCCGGCATTGATCTGCGGCACGGCGTTGACGATCTGGTCGCACATGTAGTCGACCTGGCCGGCGACCAGCGCATTCATCGCAGGTCCCGTGCCGTTGAACGGCACCCCGACCGGCTTGACGTCGAGGATCGAGTTCAGGAGCTCGCATGAGACGTGCGAGACCGAGCCGACGCCGGCATGGGCGGCGTTGACCTTCTCAGCGTTGGCCTTGATGTAGTCGACGAACTCCTTTGTATCCTTGGGTGCGAAATCCTTGCGCGCCAGGATCAGGATCGGCGTGCCCGCGAGCAGCGCGACCGGCTCGAAATCCTTTTCCGGATGATAAGCGAGCTTGGGATAGAGCGGCACGGCGGCGGCATGCGTGCCCATGTGGCCTGTGATCAGCGTGTAGCCGTCATTGGCGGCGCGAGCCGCGCGCGTGGTCGCGGTGGTGCCGCCGGCGCCGACGACGTTCTCGATGATGATGCTCTGTCCCAGCGTCTGCGCCATGTGCGCGGTGACGATGCGCGCTATGACGTCGGTCGGGCCGCCGGCCGCGAACGGGACGATCATCGTGATGCTGCGCGCCGGATAATTCTGCGCCTTCGCCGGTGTCGTCGAGACACCGAGCCCGGCTACGACGCCGGCGATGGCCGCCAGCCAACCAAACGAAAGTGCACGACTGCACCAGCTCATCGAATCTGTCCTCCCTCGGAGGCCCGCTCTGCTGCAGGCCTTTTCGCTGTGATAGCTACATCACAGCGCCTTGTCCGAGGTCGATTCGACTTCCGCCTGCGGCGTGCCGACGCAGGCTCAGCCCTCGCTCTCGACGAACACCTCGTCGCGCTTGCGGCGCAAGGTCGGCAAGACCGCCAGCACCAGGAGACCCGCGGCGATCGCCAGCAGCACGGCCGACAGCGGCCGCGTCACGAACACCGACCAGTCCCCGCGCGAGATCAACAGCGCGCGGCGCAGGTTCTCCTCCATCAACGGCCCCAGCACCATGCCGAGCAGCAGCGGCGCGGGCTCGAAATCGTGCTTGATCAGCCAATAGCCGACGAGGCCGAACGCGCCGGCCAGGATGACGTCGACAGGCGCATTGTTGACCGAGTAGATGCCGATCGCACAGAAGATCACGATCGACGGGAACATCAGCCGGTAGGGCACGCGGAGCAGCCGCACCCAGATGCCGACCAGCGGCAGGTTGATGATGATCAGCATGAGATTGCCGATCCACATCGAGGCGATCATGCCCCAGACCAGGTCAGGCTGCTTCTGCATCACCTGCGGGCCCGGCACGATGCCGTGAATGGTCATCGCGCCGACCATCAGTGCCATGACAGCATTCGGCGGGATGCCGAGGGTGAGCAAGGGAATGAAGGAGGTCTGCGCCGCTGCGTTGTTGGCGCTCTCCGGCGCCGCCACGCCCTCGATCGCGCCGCGGCCGAACCGGGATGGATCGCGCGCAAGCTTCTTCTCCAGTGTATAGGCCGCGAAGGACGCGATGACAGCGCCGCCGCCCGGCAGGATGCCGAGGATCGAGCCGAGCACCGTGCCGCGCAGGATCGCCGGCGTGGAATCGCTGAGATCCTTCCGCGTCGGCATCAGGCCCGTGATCTTCTTCTGCACGAGATCGCGGTCCATCTCCGCGCCGGCATCGAGGTTGCGGATGATCTCGGCGAAGCCGAACACGCCCATCGCGACGGTGGCGAAGCCGAGGCCGTCGGCAAGCTCGGGAATGTTAAAGGCCATGCGCGACGCGCCGGTCTCGATGTCGGAGCCGACCATCGACAGCAGCAGGCCGAGCACGATCATCGCGATGGCCTTCAGCACCGAGCCCTTGGCCAGCACGACCGCGAAGATCAGGCCGAGCACCATCAGCGAGAAATACTCCGCAGGGCCGAATGCCAGCGCGAGCTTGGTCAGCGGCGCGCCGAGGATCGCGATCAGCACGGTCGCGACGCAGCCGGCAAAGAATGAGCCGATCGCGGCGATCGCCAGTGCCGGGCCGGCCCTGCCCTGCTTGGCCATCTGGAAGCCGTCGAGCGCGGTCACGACCGACGTTGCCTCGCCGGGAATGTTGACCAGGATCGAGGTGGTCGAGCCGCCATATTGGGCGCCGTAATAGATGCCGGCCAGCATGATCAGCGCGCCGACCGGCTGCAGGCCGAAGGTGATCGGCAGCAGCATCGCGACAGTCGCGATAGTGCCGATGCCCGGGAGAACGCCGACCAGCGTGCCGACCAGCGCCCCGATCAGGCACATCAGGAGATTGATCGGCGACAGCGCGACGCCGAAGCCGTGGGCGAGATTTGCAAACAGATCCATCACGCCCTCACTGCAGAAGGAAACGCGGCCACAGCGGCATCGGCAGCCCCAACACGTATGGGAACAGCAGCGCGCAGGCGCCGGTCAGACAGACGCCGACGATCAACGCCTCGCGCCAGCGCGTCTCCGGACTGCCGATGGCGGCAATCAGGAAGCTCGCGAGCCCCGTGATCAGAAGTCCGAGCGGCCGGATGGAGACCGCAAAGGTCAGGATTGCAAGCGACACGAACAGAGGTCCGCGCCAGTGATAGGTCGCAAGCTGCGCGCCCGGGGTGACGAGGCCGATCACGGCGATGGCAGCTCCGAGCCCGAGCAGCAGCAGACCGAACATCTGCGGCGCCGTTCCGGGGCCGAACGAGAAGCCGCGCATGCCCTGCAGATCGCTGGACGCCCACAATGCAAACAGCGCGATCGCCATCAGCACGACGCCGCCGAAATAATCCTGCGGCGCGCGCGGACGCACCATGAACGTGAACATGGCCACTGCGATCAGCGGATAGGTGTAGATCAGCGCCAGCAGGATGTCGGAAGACAGCGAGACCTTGCCGCCTGCGGCATATTGCTGCGCCAGGCCCGGAAGCGCGGTCGACAAGGCCGACACATGTGCGCCGATGACCTGGAGCGGACCGCGTCCGGAGAGCGGCGCGATCAGTCCGGCCAATCCGATCAGCAACTCGATGAATTGCGGCGCGAAGGCCAGCGCCAGAATGATCGATGCGCCGGTGATGCTGCGCGCCCGCGGCTCGTCTGCCACTCCACCTGACAACTGGCCCGTGGTCTCGGCCATGTCCCCGCCCTCCCCCGACCGGCCTTGATGGCCGGCACTGTTTTCGTTCGGCGATCCGAAGCAATCGGACCCGCAGCTGTTTTGCTAGCGGCTTTCCCTAGAGAAGGCCAGCGAAACCAAGGCAGCCGCCCGCGGCCAAAAGCCAGAGCGGATTGAGGCGCGTCGTCGATGCGACGACAGCGGCGACGACGGTCAGCGCGAATGCGCGCCATGTCTGATCGGAGGCGAGACCGAGAATCCATGCGCTGGCGGCCATCAAGCCGATCGACAGCGGCACCAGGGCCGCTTGCACCAAAGCGGGCCATCGCGCGCCTCGCGCATTCGACAGCCAGCGGCTGACGACATAGGACAGAACGGCCGTCGGACCGCACATCGCAAGGGTCGCAACCGCCGCACCCGCGACGCCTGCGACAGAATAGCCGATCAAGGTCACGATCAGGACGTTCGGCCCCGGCGACAATTGCGAGAGCGCGAAGACATCGGCGAACTGCTTGTCGGTCATCCAGTGCCGGACATCGACCGCGACACGGTGCAATTCCGGGATCGCCGCCACGGCGCCGCCGACCGCGAACAGCGAGATCAGCGCGAAGGTCCAGAACAACTGGGCGAGCGGATTGTCGTCCCCGCTCATCGCGCCCACCTCGTCCGGGCATAGGTGATGGCGAGGCTGAGCGGCACGGCGACCAGCAGCACCTCCTGCAACGGCAGCCGCGCCAGACCGATGGCGATGAAGACGGCGGCCATGACGACGAGGCCGACGACATCGCTCTTCTTCAGCAGCGGCGTGAGCATCCGGAACACCACCGACGCCAGCAGCCCGACCGCCACGCAGGATACGCCCGCAAGCCCTCGCCGCAGCGCCTCGGCCTGTCCGAAGTGCCCATAGAGGGCTCCGAGCAGCGTGATCAACAGCATCGGCGGCACGAGCAGGCCGGCGAAGGCCGCAAGGCCACCCGCGATCCCGCGCAAGCGGGCGCCGAACACCATCGCGAGATTGACGATGTTCGGCCCGGGCAGGAAATGGCAGAGCGCAAACGTCTCGTTGAACTCCTCCGCCGTCATCCAGCGATGCTCGTCGACGATCGCCCGCCGCGCGAACACCAGCACGCCGCCGAAGCCCGATAGGGACATTTTCGCGAAGGCGAAGAACAGGGTGCCAAGGCTGGGCGGAGTTTGGACGATGTCGGCCGCGGGAGCAGCAGCCGGCGCGATCTCGGGAGGCATTGGGCAATCTAGGAGCACGAAATCGCGCCTGCCAAGCCGGAACGGACGGTTCCGGGCAACGACCCACATTTTTGTCGCCGATCGGGGCGTCTCGGCCCTGTGCATCCGCCGGCGGGCAGCCTATATTGGAGGTGCCGGCTTGCCGGCTATGGAAATAAATCGCCGTCGAAATAAACCATTCGGACCCGGGGGCGGTACCCGGCGCCTCCACCAAAGCCCGACCCGATCAGGAAGTGACTGAGACGGGTTTTGGCGGGGGCGAAATAGGATCGACGAGGGCGTAAAGGGCGAGCTTTTTCCCGGTATTGTTCCGCCGTTATCGGGCTACTGCAATAGTTGCCAACGACAACTTTGCTCCGGTTGCTCAGGCTGCGTAACGCAGTTTGAAAGACCACCTTAAAGTCCTAACGGGTTAAGCTCCGTTAGGCGGGGTTCGGAGGCACCTGGCAACAGAAGCCTCCACTTTACCTTCTCCTGCGGCATATTTGCTTCACGGTCCGTCGAATCGTTCGTTATCCGGACTCCCGCCTGCGTTCCCGCGCCCCATATCTTGCGGCGGCCTCGCTTGGCTGCTGACCTCGGCGCCCGGCCGGGCTACGATGCAACGGAATGCGAGTCGGAGCGCTGCAGCCAATCGGGCGCGGTCGTCCGGCATGGGCACGGCCCATCAGAATACAGGACCGATCATGACCGATCATATTCGATACGATGTGCTGGCGCGCGACGCGCTGCGCGGGGTTTTGCGCCGGGTGCTGACCGATGCCGCCGCCCACGGCCTTCCCGGCGAGCATCATTTCTTCATCACCTTCATCTCCAAGGCCGACGGCGTGAAGCTGTCGCCACGGCTGCTGGCGCAGTATCCCGAGGAGATGACGATCATCCTGCAACACCAGTTCTGGGACCTGGTGGTGACGGAGGATCGGTTCGAGGTCGGCCTCTCGTTCGGCGGCGTCCCGGAGCGGCTGGTGGTGCCCTTCCACGCCATCAAGAGCTTCTTCGACCCGTCGGTCCAGTTCGGACTGCAGTTCGAGCCCTCGGAAGCGATCGCGGAAACGCCGGCGAGCCCGAAGCTTCCCGCCGCCCCCGCCCCTGCCGTCGTTGCGCCGCTGCCGGCAGCACCGGCGGCCGAGTCGAGCGACGACAAGCCTGAGCCTCCGGCAGGCCCCAGCGAGGGCGCCGAAGTCGTCCGTCTCGACCGCTTCCGCAAGAAATAGGCGCATTCGCCGCGTCCGGAACGGCTCGCGAGCACATAGATTGAAGCATGCTTGAACCGGTCAAACCCGGTTCACCACCAATTATGGGCATGCTTCATGACAAAATCAGCCAGTTCATCATCAGCGCCGACGCGCACCGAGACCGACAGCTTCGGCCCAATCGAGGTCGCCGCCGACCGCTATTGGGGTGCGCAGACCGAGCGCAGCCGCCAGAACTTCCGCATCGGCCATGACCGCATGCCGCTGGGTCTCGTGCACGCGCTGGCGCTGGTGAAGCTCGCCGCCGCACGCACCAACCGTGAGCTCGGGCTGATCGAGCCTGCCATGGCTGACGCCATCATCCAGGCTGCCCAGGAGATCATCGCGGGCAAGCTCGACGACCATTTTCCGCTCGTCGTCTGGCAGACCGGCTCGGGCACGCAGACCAACATGAACCTCAACGAGGTGATCGCCAATCGCGCCAGCGAGCTGATGGGCGGCGAGCGCGGGACCAAGAAGCCCGTGCACCCGAACGATCACGTCAACATGAGCCAGTCGTCGAACGACTCGTTCCCGACGGCGATGCATATCGCCGCAGCGCGGGGGATTTCCGGCCATCTCGTGCCGGCTTTGACGGAGCTGCTGGCGGCGCTGCGCGCCAAGCAGGAGGCGTTCAAGGACATCGTCAAGATCGGGCGCACCCACACCCAGGACGCGACCCCGCTCACGCTCGGCCAGGAGTTCTCCGGCTATGCCGCGCAGGTCGAGAGCGCCATCGCCAGGATCGAGACGGCCGCACGCGACCTGTTGCCGCTGGCCCAAGGCGGCACCGCCGTGGGCACCGGCCTGAATGCGGATCCCAAATTCGCGGCCCTGTTCGCCAGGCATGTCGCCGACCTCACCGGTCTTGCCTTCACCAGCGCCGCGAACAAGTTCGAAGCGCTGGCGTCGAACGACGCCTATGTCTATGCGCACGGCGCGATCAATGCGGCCGCGACCGGCCTGTTCAAGATCGCCAACGACATCCGCCTGCTGGGATCGGGCCCGCGCTCGGGCCTCGGCGAACTCATCCTGCCCGAGAATGAGCCGGGCTCCTCGATCATGCCTGGCAAGGTAAATCCGACTCAGTGCGAGGCACTGACCATGGTATGCTGCCAAGTGTTTGGGAATCAGACCGCAATTACTCTGGCCGGCAGCCAGGGCCATTTCGAATTGAACGTCTATAAACCATTGCTCACACATTGCATGATGCAGTCCATACAATTACTGGGCGATGCCGCCCGTTCATTCAGCGAACATTGCGTGGTCGGCATTCAGGCCGACGAAACACGGATTCGCGAACTGATGGAGCGTTCTCTGATGCTGGTCACGGCGCTCGCGCCGAAGATTGGCTACGACAACGCAGCAAAAGTGGCGAAGACAGCACATCATCGCGGCACCACGTTGAAAGAGGAAGCAGTGCGGCTCGGCTTCGTCTCTGACGACGAGTTCGACATGCTCGTGAAGCCCGAGAAGATGACGCGCCCCGGGCGAGCGTGACGGTAGTCCCGTAGTACTACGGGGGGTGATGCAATTCTCGCTGTTAACCCCTAAAGGTTAGTCTCGACTACAAGTTCTGCTGCGTTTGGTGACTAAGACACCAGCTCGCAACGACGCGAACGGCTATCGAACTATCAGGGAGCGACGACGTGATTGTCTCGAGAACGCCTAGGTCTATCTGCGCGACGCGCACGTTCTCTCACTACGATGTTCGATGCCTTAGATGATTGGAGCAAGCATGGGGGACGTCATCAATTTGAAGCGTTTCAGAAAGCGCGTTGAGCGCGATCAGGCAGCAAAGGTCGCCGAAAGCAACCGCGCTCGCTTTGGCAGGACGAAGTCCGAACGCGCAACTGACGCACAACGCGACAAGCGCGCGAACGAATTACTCGATCAACATCGTATCAATGGCGAGGACGCGTGATGAAGTCGCCCGTCGTAAAACGTTCAATCGTGGTCGCAGGTCACAAGACCAGCGTCAGCCTCGAAGAGGCCTTCTGGAATGGCATGAAGGAGATTTCGGGTCTCCGGAACATGACCCTGTCCGAGCTGGTCGGCGAGATCGACAACAATCGCCAGCAGGGCAACCTGTCCTCGGCGATCCGTCTGTTCGTGCTCGACCACTTCAAGAGCCGCGCCGCGGCGTCCTCGGCCTCTTCGGGGATCGAGCCCAAGGCGGCGGTGGACAGCCGGCACGCGGCCTCCGCTGCGGCTCCTTGAGGCAGATCAGAGGGCGGCCGGCCCGGTCTGTTTAAAATCGCTCTAAGATGCCGCGGCATTGCACATGCCGCGCTTGACCTCTTGGCACGCGATTGAAAATACAGGCTATGAGCGAAATCTGCGAGACACGGCCGCCTCTGCCGCTCGGTCTGGCCCGGCGGGGCTATACCGGAACAATCCAGCATCTTGCGGCTGAGGGCACGACGTCGTCGCTGCCGGATGTCGAGCTGGAGAGCCGACTGATCGAACTGGGCTTCGTCGAAGGGGCCCGGGTCGAGATTCTGCATGAAGGGATCGTCGGGCGCGACCCGATCGCCGTCCGTGTCGACAACATCACCGTCGCGGTCCGCCGGCGCGAGGCCATGGCCGTCATCGTGGCATAGGCCGCGGAAAGCGTCGTCATGGAAAGCCCTCTGCTGCATCTGGCCCTGGTGGGAACACCCAACAGCGGCAAGACATCGCTGTTCAACGCTCTGACGGGAAGCCGTCAGAAGGTCGCGAACTATCCTGGCGTGACTGTCGAGCGCAAAGAGGGCGCGTTCGTGACGCCGCAAGGGCGCCAGGTCTCGCTGGTCGACCTTCCTGGCACCTACTCTCTGCGCGGCCGCAGTCCAGATGAGGAGATCACCCGGGATTTCGTGCTCGGACGCGCCACCGGCGAGGTTTTGCCGGACCTCGTCTTGTGCGTCGCCGACTCGACCAACCTTCGGTTGACCATCCGTCTCCTTCTCGAGCTCAAGAGCACCGGCCGGCCGCTGGCGCTGGTGCTCAACATGTTCGACATCGCCAAGCGCCGCGGCGTGACGGTCGACGTCGACGCTCTGTCGCAGGCGCTGGGCGTGCCGGTCGTGACCTCGATCGCGGTCCGCAAGGGCGGCACCGACGACCTGCTGCAACTGACCGACCAGTTGTTGTCCCAGGCCGCCGCGGCCACCGGCGATCGTGCCAACACCTGGCGTCCCCTCACCGTGCCGGAGCTGCGCGCCACCCAGCGCGAGGCCGACCGCATCATCGCGGCGACCGTCAGCCTGCCCGAGCGCCCGGACACCTGGACCGCCCGCATCGATGCGGTGGCGCTGCATCCGGTCGGCGGCCTGTTCATCCTCTTCGCGATCCTCTTCATCATGTTCCAGGCGGTGTTCGCCTGGGCGCAGCCGTTGATGCAGCTCTTGTCGGCGGCGTTCGACGCGCTGGGCGGGCTCGTGCATGACCAGCTGCCCGAGGGCCTGCTGCAGAGCTTCCTGCAGAACGGCGTGATCTCCGGCGTCGGCAGCGTCATCGTGTTCCTGCCGCAGATCATCATCATCTTCCTGTTCATCCTGCTGCTGGAAGATTTCGGCTACATGGCGCGCGCCGCATTCCTGATGGATCGCATCATGGGCGGCGCCGGCCTGCACGGCCGCGCCTTCATTCCCCTGCTCTCGAGCTTCGCCTGCGCCATCCCCGGCATCATGGCGACGCGCGTGATCGACAACCGCCGCGACCGCCTAACCACGATCCTGATCGCGCCGCTGATGACCTGCTCGGCGCGCATCCCGGTCTATACGCTGATCATCTCGGCCTTCATCCCGCCGACCAAGGTGTGGGGCCTGGTCAACCTGCAGGGCCTCGTGATGTTCGGGCTCTACGCCGCGGGCATCGTCAGCGCGCTCCTGGTGTCGTTCCTGGTCAAGTTCTTCATGATGCGCGACTACCAGCCGGCGCCGTTCATGCTGGAGCTGCCGGACTACAAGCTGCCCAGGCTGCGCGGCATCGCGATCGGCATCTACACCCGCGCCAAGATGTTCCTGCAGCGCGCCGGCACCACGATCTTCGCGATGATGGTGCTGATCTGGTTCCTGGCGTCGTTCCCGCAGCCGCCGGACGGCGCCACGGAGCCCGCGATCAACTACAGCCTGGCAGCGATGATCGGCCAGGCCATCGCGCCGCTGCTGACGCCGGTCGGCTTCAACTGGCAGATCGCGGTTGCGCTGGTGCCCGGCATGGCCGCCCGCGAGGTCGCGGTTGCTGCGCTCGGAACCGTCTATGCGATCGAGGGCGGCAAGGAGGCGGCCGAGCAGATCGGCCAGGTGCTCGCGACCAAATGGAGCCTCGCCACCGCGCTGGCGCTGCTCGCCTGGTACATCTTCGCCCCGCAATGCGCCTCGACGCTCGCCGTCATCCGCCGCGAAACCGGAAGCTGGCGCTGGATGGCCGTGACCTTCGTCTACATGTTCGCGCTCGCCTATGCGGCAGCCTTTGCGACCTACCATATTGCGGTCGCGATGGGGGCGGGCTGATCAGCTCCGCGCCCTCACGCGTCATCGTGCGGCGTCCACATGCAGGGCGAAGCCGCGCGCATCCGCATCGCCGAGCTCGGGCCGCA
Source organism: Bradyrhizobium sp. USDA 4353 (assembly GCF_054063215.1). Taxonomy (NCBI): domain Bacteria; kingdom Pseudomonadati; phylum Pseudomonadota; class Alphaproteobacteria; order Hyphomicrobiales; family Nitrobacteraceae; genus Bradyrhizobium; species Bradyrhizobium sp. USDA 4353. The sequence continues at coordinate 3,434,507 of NZ_JBSSGB010000001.1, read as the reverse complement.
GCTGCATCGACGGGATCAGATAGTCGCCGTGGTTCTGCTGCCGGTATGGGATCGGCTGGTCCGTGAACAGCCTCCGCATCCGCCCGCGCAGCCGCTCGGCGATATCAGCAAAGCCGGCCTCGTCGATCCGGCTGGCCTTGTGCGCGACGAAGGCCGGCAGCACGTCGAAGCCGGGATAGAACAGGATGCCGTGGTTGATCGGAAACAGGAGGTCGTCGATCGGCCCGTTGATGCCGCGCTCCGAATAATGCTCCTCCCAGCCGCCGGTGGTCACGACCAGCATCGCACGCTTGCCGGCAAAGACGCCCTCGCCGTAGCGGTTGCCCCAGCGCTTGTCGCTGTGCTCGCCGACGCCGTAGGTGAAGCCGTAGGAATAGACCCGGTCGACCCATCCCTTGAGGATCGCCGGCATCGTGAACCACCACAGCGGAAACTGCAGGATCACAGCGTCGGCCCATAGCAGCTTGTCCTGCTCGGCTCGGACGTCGTCGGTGAGCGTATGCGTCTTGAAGGCCTCTCCCGACGCGGCGGCGACGTTCAGGCGCGCATCCATCGGCAACTGCGGGAAGTCGGCACGATCCGCGGCGGCCTTCCAGCCCATGGCGTAGAGGTCGGAGACCTTTACCTGATGGCCTTGGGCCTGGAGTTCGGCGACGGCGACGTCTCGCAGGGCGCCGTTGAGCGAGCCGGGTTCGGGGTGGGCAAAGACGAGCAGGACGTTCATGGCTGGATCCTCTGTGGAACTCGCCAAAACATAGACGCCCGCCCACTCATCCGCTATCCGTGGTATATCGATAACATTATGCCGATTTATGGATAAGTCAGACATCAGTCTCGTCAATATGCGCAGCTTCGTCCGGGTGGCGGAGCGCGGCAGTCTGTCCGCGGTCGCGCGCGAGCTCGGGATTGGCCAGTCCACCGTCTCGCGACACCTGCAGGAGCTGGAGGACACGATCGGCGTCCCGCTGCTCAGCCGCACCACCCGGCGCGTGACCCTGACCGACGAGGGCAGCCGCTATTACGCGAACTGCGTGCAGATCCTGCGCCTCATCGAGCAGGCCGGCGACGAGGCACGCGGCGCGCGGGGCGCCGCCGCCGGCACGATCCGGATCTCCTGCACGGCGGCGTTCGGCATCCTGCACATCACGCGGCTGGTGTTCGCCTTCCAGGACCGCTACCCGGACATCGCGATCGATCTCAACCTGACCGACGAGCGCATCGACCTCGTGCGCGAGGGTGTCGACATCGCGCTGCGCCTGGCGCCGCTCACCGACAGCTCCCTGAAGCTGCGGTCGCTCGGCCACTCGCACCGGCTGCTGGTCGCATCGCCTGATTATTTAGCAAGGCGCGGCACGCCACGCACACCGCAGGAGCTGATCGGCCACGACGGCATCCGCATGACCAACGTCGCGGGCAGCGAGTTGCTCGTCCTCATGGGGCCGGACGGCGCACGTCACGAGGTGCCGTTCAGAAGCTGCTTCCGCACCAATCACGGCTTAGGGGTTCGGGAGGCCGTGCTGGCTGGCCGCGGCATCGGAGCGAGCCATGCCTGGCTGGTCGACGATCTCATTGCGACGGGCAGGCTGACGGTCATCTTGCCCGACCACCGTTTGTCATCGACGCCTCTCAACATGCTGATCGTGCCGGAGCGCGCCGGCATCGCGCGTGTGCGGCTGCTGATCGATGATCTCGCCGAGGAGATCGCCAGACTGCCGGGCATCCGGCCGGAGCCGTGATCTACAGCCGCGGCATCGTGTCCGGCCGGACCTCGCGCGCCTGCGCCGCGAGTCGGATCGCGGCGTTGGGGGCGCCGAAGCCCTGGTAGTTGCGGCGCTGCACGATCTCGAAGAAGAAGCGCTCCTCGAAGATGTGGGTGTAGACCTGGAAGAACTCGGCGTCGCCGTCGCGATCGTACAGGATCTCGTTGGCGCGCAGCGCCGCGATCGTCTCGGGCGCCAGATCGTATTTGGCTTCGAGATCGTCGTAGTAGTTGTCGGGAATGTCGAGGAAGCCGGCGCCGCGGGCGCGCATCTCGGCCACAGTAGCGAAGATGTCGTCGCAGGCAAACGCGATATGCTGGACGCCGGAGCCGAAGAACTCGGAGATGAAGCGCGACGACAAGGTGCGCGTCGCCGTGGAGCCGTTGAGGATGAAGCGCAGGCTGCGATCGCCATTGACGATCGCCTGGCTCTGCACGAGGCCCCGGGGGTCGGCGATCTCCATCTGCGGCAGGCGCGAGAAATCGATGATCCCCGCGTAGAACAGCAGCCAGGACAGCATTTCTTCGTGCGGCATCGACTGCGCGATGTGATCGACGGCCAAGAGACGGTCGGGCGCCTTGTCGCTGGCAACGGCCTCGAAGTCGACGTCCCAGTGCCGGCCATGCGTGTCCAGGAAATACAGCAGGCTGCCGCCGACGCCGTGGATCGCCGGAATTTCGAGCTCTCCTGGCCCGACCGGCTGCGTGAAGGTGCGTGTCTTCAGCGACTGCGCGCGCGCCATGGCACGATCAGCGCTGTCGACCTCGAGTGCGAGCGCGCAGACGCCGGCACCATGCGTGACGTAATGCGAATGCGCAAAGCTCGCCGGCTCGCAATTGATCACCAGCTCGATCGCACCCTGCGACCAGCGCTGCACAGCCTTGCTGCGATGCCGCCCGGTGTTGCGGAAGCCGAGCTGGCCGAACAGCGTGCCGAGCTTCTCCGCCTTGTCCTTGCTGACGGCGAATTCGACGAAGCCGATGCCGTGGCTTTTCACACGCGGTTCGAACCGCGGCTCGGATGCGGCCGGCATCTTTCCGGCGAGATCATCCTGGAGCAGGAGCAGCGAGCGCATGCCGTCGAGTGCGGTGCGCGGCGCCGAGCCGGCGCGGAACTGATCGTTGAAGATCTCCAGCGACAGCGGCCCGGCATAGCCGGTCGCGGCGATCGCCTCCATGAACTCGCCGACGGGCAGATCGCCCTGCCCCGGAAAGCTGCGGAAATGTCGGCTCCACGAGAGCACGTCGAGCTCGAGCTTCGGCGCATCCGCAAGCTGCACCAGGAAGATCTTATCAGCAGGAATGGCACGGATCGCGTTGGTCGGCAGCGCCGGCGCCAGCGCGTGAAAGCTGTCGAGAATGACGCCGATCGCCTTGTGATCGGCGCGACGCACGATCTCCCAAGCATCGCGATAGTCATGGACATGACGGCCCCACGCCAATGCCTCGTAGCCGACGCGCAGGCCGCGCTTGGCGGCACGCTCTCCCAGCTCGTGAAAATCGCCGGCGGCGCGGTCGATGCCGCCGAGCGACAGAGGCGAGACGTTGCTGCAGATCAGCAAGAGGTCGGTGCCGAGCTCCTGCATCAGGTCGAATTTGCGCTCGGCGCGGATGAAGTTGCGCGCGCGCTGCGGCTCCGGCATGCCCTCGAAATCGCGGAACGGCTGATAGGCGCAGATCGAAAGGCCGAGGTCGCGGCACATCTGCCCGATCTCGCGCGGGCGCATGCCGAAGGCGACGAGATCGTTCTCGAAGATCTCGACCATCTCGAAGCCGGCGGCGGCGATCGCCTTGAGCTTCTCGTCGAGCGCGCCTGAGATGGAGACCGTTGCGATCGAGCGCTGGTTCATGCCGCCGTCTCCTCCATCGCGCCGCCCAGGAACAGTTGGCCGATGCGCGGATCGGCAAGCACGCGGTCGGCCTTGTCGATGATCCGGGTACGGCCAAGCTCGAGCACGATGCCGTAATCGGAGATCTCCAGCGCCGAGCGCGCATTCTGCTCGATCAGCAGCACCGAGACGCCGCGGTCGCGCAGCTGCTTCAGCATGTCGAAGGTCTGCTGCACCATCAGCGGCGACAGGCCGATCGAGGGCTCGTCGATCAGCACGAGCTGCGGCTCGAGCAGCAGCCCGCGGGCAATTTCGAGTTGCTTCTGTTCGCCGCCCGAAAGTGTGGACGCTTGCCTCTCCGCCTTCTTGCGCAGCACGGGGAAGACATCGAGCGCCGCCTCCACGCGAGCCGGAAGATCGATGCTGGCCGGCGCAGCCACGCCGCCGAGCTCGATGTTGTGCCGCACCGACAGCTCGCCAAAAATGTTGCGGCCCTGCGGGATGTAGCAGATGCCGGCGCCGAGCAGAGCGCGCTGGCTGAGCCCCGTCACGTCACGGCCCTTGAAGACGACCTTGCCGTCGCGCAGCTTCAAGAGGCCGAAGATGGCCTTGAACACGGTCGACTTGCCGGCGCCGTTCGGGCCGATCACGGTGGTGATCGATCCCTTCGGCACCGAGAAGGTGGTGCCGTTGAGGATCGTCATCTTGCCGTAGCCGCCGACGAGGTTCTGGACGTCGAGAATGGGGTCGCTCACGGCCGCCTCCGTCAGTGTCCGAGATAGGCTTCGATCACGGCCGGATTGGCCCTGATCTCATCGGGCTTGCCGATCGCCAAGACCTTGCCTTCCGCCATGACCATGACGCGCGAGCACAGCGACATCACGAACTCCATGTTGTGCTCGATCACGACGAAAGTAGCGCGACGCTCGCGGTTGATCGCGATCAGCCGCTCCTTGAGATCGCCGAGCATGGTTGGATTGACGCCGCCTGCGGGCTCGTCCAGCAGCACCAGCCGCGGACCGCCCATGAAGGCCATGGCGGCATCGAGCAGCTTCTGCTGGCCGTAGGACAGGCCGCCGGCAGGCTCATTGGCGAGATGCTCCAGCTTGAAGAAGCCGATCATCTGGTCGGCGGTCTCTGTGAGGCCCGCATCGGACGGGCCGAACAGGCGCGACAGCATGCTGCCGCGATGCTCCTGGCCGGCGAGGATGAGGTTGTCGCGCACCGACAGCTTCGGGAATACCTGCAGCAGCTGGAAGGTGCGGCTGACGCCAAGGCGATTGAGCTCCGCCGGCCGCTGCCCGGTGACGAGCTTGCCGTCGACCCTGACCTCGCCTGCGCTCGGCACGAGCTGGCCGAGGATGCAGTTGAACAAAGTCGACTTGCCACAGCCATTCGGGCCGATCAGGCCGAGGATCTCGCCCTCCTGCACGTCGAAGCTGACGCCATCGACGGCGGTGATGCCGCCAAAGCTCTTCTTGACGTCGCGAACGTCGAGGACTGCGGTCATTGCGCCGCCTCCAGCTTGGATTGCGCAGCGGCGCGCAGCGCCGAGGCCGCCTGGGTGCGCCGTGAGCTGAGATAGCGATCGAGAATGCCGAGAATGCCGGTCGGCGAGTAGATCAGCAGCGCGATCACCGCGAGCGCGTAGAGCATCAGATAGTAGCCTTCCGCGACGCGCAGCCATTCCGGCAGCAGCACCGCGATCATCGCACCGAGGAACGGCCCCAGCATGAAGCCGGCGCCACCGACGATCACCATCATCAGCAGATCGAGCGAGAGCTGCAGATTGAACGGGACGGGATCGACATATTGCGTCAGCGGCGCATAGAGCACGCCGGCGATCCCGCCGAGCACCGAGCCGATCGCGAACGCCATGAGAGTGTAGCGGCGCGTGTCGATGCCGAGCGACTGCGCGCGAATCGGGTTCTCGCGCAGCGCCATGAAGGCGCGGCCCCAGGGCGAGCGGATCAGCCACCACATCGCGAGCGTCACGAGCCCGAGCGAGCCGAGGCACAGATAATAGAACGGCAGCGGCTTGCGTGTCGGGAAGCCGAAGATCTCCGGGCGCGGAATGTTGCTGATGCCGTAGATGCCGTTGGTGAGCCAGCTCTCGTTGCGGAACACGAGGAACGCCAGAGTCGAGAACGCCAACGTGACGAAAGCGAGATAGTGGTGCTGCACGCGCAGCGCGGGATAGCCGAGCAGCCAGCCGACGACGAAGCAGATGACGATGACCAGCCCGAGCGCCGCAATGAGCGGCCAGCCGTGGGTGGTCAGGATCGCCGCGCCATAGGCGCCGATGCCGACGAAGGCGCCCTGCGCCAGCGACACCTGCCCGGCATAGCCGAGCGTCAGGTTGAGACCCATCGCGGCGATGGTCATCACCGCCCACTGGCTCAGGATGTACAGGCCATAGCGGTTGAAGTTCATCGGGATAATGATCAGGCCGGCGATGACGACGACAGCCAGCGCGGCGAGAAGCAGTCTGCTGTGCTTGCTCATACCGTGCGCTCCTCGGCGCGACCAAGCAGACCCTGCGGCCGGAACAGGATGACCAGGATCAGCAGCACCATGGGAACGGCGGCGCGATACTGGGTGGAAACATAGGCGGCGGCGAGGTTGTCGACGACGCCGATCAGCAAACCTCCCGCGATGGCGCCGCGCACCTGGTTGAAGCCGCCGACGATCGCCGCGATGAAGGCCGCCTGCCCCAGCACCTCACCGCTGGAAAACTTCGCCAGATAGATGGGGGTGATCAGCAGCGAGGCGAGCGCCACCAGCACGGCGTTGATAAGGAAGGTCAGCATGATCATGCGCTCGACCGGCACGCCGATGATCCGCGCCACGGTGGGGTTCTGCGCCGCAGCCTGCATTTGATGACCTAGCGAGGTGCGGTTCAACAGCGCGGTCAGCCCCACGACCGCGAGGATCGCGACGGCGAGCACGCCGAGGCTTTGCAGCGAAATCGCACGACCGAGGATGGAGACATCGCCGACCGGCACGATCGAGGGAAACGGCGAGGCTTCGGCGCTGAAGAACTGCTTCACCGCCTCCTTGATCCCGATCGCCAGCGCCATGGTGGCGATCGCCAACGGCAGCACGCCATGGCGCAGCATCGGATCGACCAGCAGCATCTTGAAGCCGAGACCGAGCAGCAGCGCCGATAACACGATGCCGACGAGCACGGCGAGCCAGAACGGCGCACCGACATGCATCACCGCGAGCATCAGGAAGGCCGGCAGCATCACGAACTCGCCTTGCGCGAAGTTGATGGTCTGCGAGGTTTGCCAGAGCAGCGTGAAGCCGACGGCGACGAGCGCGTAGATGGCGCCGGTGGCGAGGCCCGCCACGATCAAGTCGAGCAGATTGGACATGGTTTCCCCCGTGAGCTTTGGGTGACGGCGGCGTCAGGCATCCCATCCCAGCGCCGCCGATCGACCGTTGTCCTTAGTTCAGCTTCGGCAGCACCTGCTTGACGACCTGCTTGCCCTCGACCACCTCGACCAGGAAGCCCTGACGGTCGATGTCGCCGTTCTGGTCGAAGGTCACATCCATCAGGATGTTCGGCTCGGTCGAGGTCTTGATGGTCAGGCCGTGCAGCGTATCGGCGAAGGCCTTGGAGTCGACCTTGCCCATCTTCTCGGTCGTGGCCTTGACCATGTAGATCGCGAGATAGCCCTTGAGGCCGTTGTGATCGGGCACGTAGTTGTACTTCTTCACGAAGCGGTCGCGGAACGCCTTGACGGCTTCCACCGGCGCATCGGTGGTGAGGCCGACATGGCCGCGGGCACCGTTGGCGGCGTCGCCGGCGAGCTCGATCACCTTCTGGCCGACCAGCGTGGTCTCGCCGATCAGCGGCGCGGTCACGCCCTGGCGCTTGATCTCCTTGAGGATGCGCGCGCTCTCTTCCTCGTTGACATAGATGAACACGGCATCAGGTGCCGCCGCCTTGATCTTGCTGACGTCGGCGGCGAAGTCGGCCTGGCCGGCCTCGGTCGAGAGATCAGCAGCGACCTTGATGCCGAGACGGTTGAACTCCTTGGTGATGACGTCGCGTCCGCCGCGGCCGAAGTCGTTATTGACCCAGACCACCGCGACCGACTTCGCCTTCAGCTCGTCGTTGATGTACTTCGCGACCTTCGGCATCGAGGATTGCTGGCCGAACGAGGTGCGGAACAGAAACTTGTTGCCGGCCTGCGTGAGCTCGGCGGCCTCGCCGCCCATGATCTGGGTGATGCCGGCTTCAGCGGCCAGCGGCGCGGTGACCTTCACCGAGCCGGAATAGCCCGGCCCGAGCAGCACGTAGGGCTCGTTGTCGAGCGCCTTCTGCACCTGCGCGCGCGCGACGCCGGGGTTCGACTGCGAGTCGGCGTGGCTGACCTCGATCTTGCGGCCGAGGATGCCGCCCTTGGCATTGATCTCCTCGACGGCGAGGTCGATCCCGTTCTTCCAGTTGTTGCCGACGGTGGCGCCGCCGCCGGAGAGCTCGGCGACGTTGGCGATCTTGATGGGGGCGCCGGACTGCGCGTAAGCGGCTCCGGACAGCAGCACGGCCGAGCACAGGCCAGCCAGGATGATCGATCTCACGTTGTTTCCTCCTCTGCTCTAAACGCTTGTTTGCGTTTCTTGCTTGAACGATTTGTTCCGCCGCGTATTGGCGGTCGGCTCAGGCGGCGTCAACCGCCGCATATCTCTCCGCCATGTGATTGTCGAAGGCAGCGCCCATTGCCTCTGTCGACGGCGCGAGCCCGGTGAACAGTTCGAAGGCGTCGGCGGCCTGGTAGATCGCGAGCTCGCGCCCGAGCAGGACTCGCGCCCCCCTGGCCTTTGCGGACTTCAACAGCGGCGTCCACAGCGGCGAGTAGACGGCGTCGGCGACCCAAAGATCGGCGCGCAGCAGATGATCCGGCACCGGCGTACCGCGGTTCGGCAGCATCCCGATCGGCGTGCCGTTGACGACGCCCACGGCTCCCTGCAGCGCCTGTTCGACGCTGTCGACGATCACCGCCTCAGTGCCCGCTGGCAGGGAGTTGGTGAGCTTCTCGACGCGAGCGCGCTCCGTGTCGAAGATGCGCAGGCCGGCAACGCCGAGGTTCGCAAGTGCGAAGGCAATCGCCTTCCCGACTCCGCCTGCCCCGATCAGCGACACGACGCCGCGACCGGACTGAGCGATCAGCGGCGCCACGGCGCGTTCGAAGCCGGTCGTATCGGTGTTGTGGCCGATCAGCCGGCCATCGCGCACGACGACGGTATTGACGGCTCCCATCGCGGCCGCCTTCGGCGCGAGTTCGTCGAGCAGTTCAACGACGGCTTCCTTGTAGGGATAGGTCACGTTGACCCCGGCGAAGCCCATCCGACGCACGCCCTCCAGCAGCATCTTCAGGCCTGCGCGGTCGGCGCCGGCGACCTCGATCAGCTGATAGTGGCAGCGCATGCCCAGCGCGGCCGCGGCATGTTCGTGCATCGCGGGAGAGGCCGAATGCGCGATCGGGGCACCGATCAAGCCGGTCAGGAATTTGCGGGCTTTGAGTGCGGAAAGATCAGGCACGTTCGCTTCAGTCTCGTCTGCAGCTCGCGCGATCGCCGCGGGAGCGATGGAATGGCGTGCGGACGATAGCGCGTCCGCCGCCTAACACAATTACCCAAATATCCGCTGAACCTAACATGATGTTATCTTTTGCCGGCCGCGGCTTTTACGGCTTTCACAGCCTGACGGCGCCCCGGCTCGAGCGCGCGCATCTCTGTCCGCAGACAATCGATGAAGTGCTCGGCATAGAGCGACAGCGGCGTGCCGCGCTTGACGGCGATGTAGGTGTCGAAGCGCGTCGGCTCGGCGATCTTGATCAGCTCGATGCCGGGATAGCCGCCATGGGCGACGGTAAACTGGTCGATCACGGCGATGCCGAGCCCAGCCTTCACCAGCGCGCACACGGTGGTGCCAAAGCGCGCCTTGATCGAGATGTTGTAGCTGAGTTTGTTGCGCGCGAAGATTTCGGCCATGATGCGGCCGTAAGGGTCGTTCGGATCGATGCCGATCAGCGGATAGCGCGTCATCTCCGCCGCCGACACCTGCTTGCGGCCGGCGAGCTCGTGGCCCTCAGGCACGATGCAGAACAGCTCGCCAGAGGCCAGCGGCATGAAGTCCAGGCCGGAATGATCGAGCCGGTAGCTCATCGCCACGCACTCGCCCTTGCCGAGCATCAGATAGTCGATCGCCTCCTCGATCTTGAGGATGTTGATGTCGATGCCGAGATCGGGATAGCGGCGGCGGACGCGCTCGATCGCGCGCGGCACCATCACCTGGGAAATGCTCGGCACCGAGCCGACGCGGAGCTCGGACAGGGCGCCGCGGCCGATGTTGGAGATGATGTAGCTGAGATCGTCGACCTTCTCGTAGACGCTGTTGATCTGCTCGAAGATGTTTTGCGCTTCCGGGGTCGGGAAGTAGCGGCCGTTCTGGCGCTGGAAGAAGCGGATGCCAAGCGAGCGCTCGGTGTATTTGACCAGCCGGCTGACGCCGGGCGCCGACACTTTCAACAGCCGCGCCGCGCCGTTGATGGTGCCGGTGACCATCACTGCGCGGATGACCTCGACCTGGCGCAGCGTCATCATCGGCGCGGCTCCCGCATGCCCGATATCACGGGCTGCCCGGCGGCGTCAGCACGACCGGCGGACGCGGCACCGGCCGCGGTCGCGGCGGCAGCACACCGGGCGCGGGCTTGATCTCGACCGGCGGCGGCAGCGGCGCGAGCTGCGACTGGCTCGCCGCGACAGGCGGCACGGTCGACGCCTGTGGAGCCGCTGCCGGCGGCGCGGCGGGAGCAGATTGCGGCGTCGCGAGCGGCGGCACGGCCGGGCGCGGGCCGCCGATCTTGGCGCGCGGATCGCGACGGGGATCGCGTCCCGGCATCGGCACGTCGGCGGCATTGGGCGTCACCGGCGCGGCCTCCGAGCCGGGCAGCGACGCCGTCGAGGACGGATAGGCCGGCGGCACCTCGCCGCGCGCGATCGCATCCAGGCGCCGCGTCTCACGATCGATCGCACGCACCGCCAGCCAGGACGACAGCGAGGTCACGTCGACCACGCGCGTCAGCGCATCGGGCGTGCCCATCACGAACAGCTGCACCTCCGGCCTGCTATTCGCATTGCCGACGGTGTTCGAGCTCAGGCTGGCGCGGATGTCGGCCTGGTCGGCCGGAATGTCGAAGCCGCCGGAGACGATCGCGCGCGCGCCCTGCGCCTCCAAGGTCGTGGCGCCGACACGGACGCGGCCGTCGCGGATGATGAAGGGGATCTGCGCCGACGCGACCGACAACGTGCCCGACGCCAGCGCCGGCTCCACGACCTGTCTCAGCTTGGCGTCATCGGTCACCTGCCCCGCATCGGCGGCGCGCAAGGCGGCATCGAACGCGCGCGGATCGAGATTGACGATCGAGGCATTGTCGAGCGTGACGGTGCCGTTGCCGGAGAGCGCATTGACCAGGCCCTGCACGCTGCGGCCTTCGGCAGCCAGCGTCATCTGCGCCGAGATCTTGCCCGCGGGCATCTTCAAATTGCGATAGCGCAGCGCATTGCCGTCGATGCCGGCGAGCTCGACACGCCCGTTCAAGACGAGACCGTTCGGATTGGGCCGCGCCTCGACGGTGGCGATGACGTCGCCGCCGCCGAGCTTTCCCTTGAGATTCTCGATGGTGACCGACTGGCCGTCGCTCTTGATCGCGCCGGCGAGCGGCCTCAGCTCAGTGCCGTTCAACACGGCGCCGCTCAGCGCCTGGAACGCGACGCGGCCATGCCAGCCCTTCACGAGCCCGGCGCCCAGCGGCTCCGCCTGCTCGCGGCCGGCGGCGCCGACCAGCACCGCGAACACTTGCGGCACGTCGAGCGCGTCGAGCCCGACCTCGCCGTCGACCTGTTTGTCGTCATCGAGATTCACCGCCAGCCGGCCACGCAGCCGCGAGCCGCCGACCGTGCTGTCGATATCCTCCAGCGTCAGGCGGCCGCCCGACAGTCCGAGCTTGCCGAACAGGCGGATGTTCTGCGCCGCCGTGTCCTGCGGCTTCACGCCCAGCAGCGGCGCCAGATTGGCATTGCGCAGCCGCAGATTGACGTTCGCCTTGGTGGCATCGCCCCACGGTTCTACCGTACCCTGCGCATCACCATCGAGACCGATGCCGGAGAGTTTCGCGGTGACCCGCAACGGCGTCCGCCAGCCGCCGGTCACGCTCGACTGGAATTCGGCCGGACCGTTGCCGACCACGGCGATCCGGTCGAGCCCGAGCAGCGCCAGCACCACGTTGCCTTGCTCGGCGGAGATGCGGCTCTCGACCCCGAGCTCGGTCCGGTCGATCGCATCGACCTCGAAGCTGCGCAGCGCCGCCGCCGATGGCTTCGCGGTCAGCGTCGCCGAGCCCTTCAATTGCGGCGCGTCGAGATCGAGCACGGCCTTGGCCTGGCTGCGATCGGCGCTGCCGGGATCCCTCGCGAGATCGAGCGTGAGCTTGAGCCGCGCGGCGCCGGGCGGCGTGGCGAGAGAATCGAAGCGCGCCGCGATTTGCGGTGCGAACGGCTGCACCAGCGCGGTGATCTCCTTGAGCGAGCCGGCCATCGACGTCACCGTCAGCCGTCCGGTGGCATCGGCGCGATCGAAACGGCCGGAGCCCTCGGTGATCACGCCGCCGCTTTGGCCGAACTTGATCTGGTCGATGGCGATGGTCTTCGGATCGTAGGAGAAGCGTGCCGCCAGCGGACGCAGCTCCTGGCCGCTCAGCTTGGCGCGGCCGACATCCAGCGCGACGCTGGCCTCCGCCGGCCACTCGCCGGTGACGCCGACCAGCGAGCGCGTCACCGCCATCGCCGCGTCGAGATCGAGCCGGTCGCCTTTCAGCACCGCCTCGAAGCGCGAGCCGGCGCCGGCCGCACGGTTGATCAGGGCGACGCGGCCATCGACCGAGCCGCCGTCGATGTCGGCCTTCAGGCCGTCGATCGCGACCCGCTCCGGCGCGACGTTGAGGTCACCGCGGATGCGCAGTGGGCGCTGGGTGCGGTAGCTGTTGTCGGTGCGGCCCTGCAGCCAGGCGACCAGCGCGTCCGGCTCCGAGGAGTCGAGATCGAGCGCGCCGGTGAAGCCCGCGGTGACCGAGGTCGAGATGCCGATCGTCCGGAAGGTCAGGCGCGTCGAGCCCGGCGCGCGCAGGTCGACCTTCTCGAGGCTCCAGGCTGTCGGCTCGTTGTGCAGATCGGCAGTGAAGTTCTGCACCGGCCGGCCGGAGAGCATGATCTGCTCGGTGGAGAACTGCACGTTGGCCGGCATCGGCAAGGTCGGCAGTTGCGCGATCCAGTTGCGCAGCGCCGGCAGCACCAGCGCAGGCGCGATGGCGCGCCGGTCCTTCACGTCGTCGCCGCCGGTGAGGAGCTTGTCGGCGTCGAGCTGGCGCGCGGCGAGCGATGCCTTCAGCGTCGGCGTGGCACCGAAGCGGATGTCGCCGCTGCCGGCGAATTTCAGCGAGCGATCCTCCTGGCCGAAGCTGACCTCGATCTGGTCGAGCTTGGCCGAGGCCTGATCGCCGACGACCTTGGTGGCGATGCGCCACGGCGTCGCGCCGGGGGCGAGGGTCGCGGTCGTGGCCGCCTTGGCCGATGGCTCCTTCGCCGTTTGGTCCTTCGCCGGCTTATCCTTCTCGGCGGCCTCCTTCGGCGGCGATGACAGCGTCAGCGCGCCTTCGAACTTAGGGGAGCGGTTGGGGAAGCTGATCAGGCCCTCGACATCGGCCATGACCGGGCGCTCGCCGGGATCGATGTTGAGATGGACGCGGAGGCCGTTGGAGTCCTTGTCCTGGCTCGACGACAGCCGGAACGGATAGCGGCCACCACGGATCGACACCGCGCCGTCGCCGCGCAGCGAGCCGGCCAGCGAACGAACGTCGCCGGAGAACACGATGTCGGTCAGCTCCAGGGTCGAGCGGCTGGCGGCGTCGTGCAGGGCGACGCGGCCGGTCAGGTTGAAGCGGTCGATGGCGAGCGCGGCGAGATTGAACTTGCCGGAGGCGGTCGGCAGGTCGACCTGGCCCTTGGCATCGAGGCCGAGATCGGCAGCCATGCCGCCGATGGTCAGCTCGTTCGCCCGCCACTCCCCGCGCATGAGGTCGCCGAGGCTGAACTCGACGTCGAGCTTGTCGGCGCGCAGCTTGCCGAGGTGGTTGGCGCCGCCGAAGGTGACCTGGCGCAGCCGCAGGGTCGGCGTCGGCAACAGCCGTGCGTCCAGCGCACCGGCGACCCGCACGGGCACGCCGATGATCTTGCCCGCCTCGGCCTCGAACTGCGGCCGGAACTGGTTCCAGTCGACGAAGTACGGGCCGATCAGCGCAGCAAGGAGCGCAAGGATGAAGGCAATCGCCAAGCCGAGCAGGGTCGTCTGCACGGGGTCTCCCTCAAAGGACAACGCTCCGGCGTCGCAAAGCCTTCAGCCCGCGCGGCCGCGGCCCCACGGACGTCGATACCGGAGCGCTGCATCATATAGGATTAAGTATGGCGAAGTCACAGCGCTGTCGTTCTTTCCGGGGGCGTTGCACAACAACTCCGTTAACGGACATGGTTACCAGTGCGCCGGCAGCCGCTTCAGGCCGCGCAGCACGAAGGTCGGCCGCCAGTCCGGGTTGTCCGCGTCATCCAGCTTCAACTCCGGCAGACGCCGCAGCAGGGTTCCGATCGCGACCTCGGCCTCGATGCGGGCGAGTTGCGCGCCGAGGCAATGGTGGATGCCGCCGCCGAACGACAGCGGCTTGACGTTCGCCCTGGTGATGTCGAGCTGCTCCGGACGATCCGGATAGACAGCGGGATCGCGGTTGGCCGAGCCGAGCAGGCACAGCACGGTCTCGCCCGCGGGAATCCGGCGGCCGCCGAGATCGTCGATGTCCTCAAGCGCCACCCGCCCGGTCAATTGCACCGAGGAATCGTAGCGCAGGAACTCCTCGATCGCATTGGTGATCAGCTCGGGACGCGCCTTCAGCAGCGCCAGCTGCTCCGGGTTACGATACAACGCGAGGAGGCCGTTGCCGATCAGATTGACGGTCGTCTCATGCCCCGCGCCGAACAGCAGGATGATGTTGGCGGTGAGCTCCTCGTGGCTGAGCTTGGCGCCGTCCTCCTCCGCCTGCAGCAGCTGCGTGGTCAGATCGTCGCCCGGCTGCTTGCGGCGCAGCTCGAACAGATGCTGGAAATACGCCCTGGAGACCGCGTTGCCGGCATTGCCCTCGGCGATCTCCGCCTTCGACAGCGGCACCGGCTCGAGCAGGCGGCCGCCCTCGCGCGAGCTCTTGTAGAACGCCTCGCGATGCTCCTCGGGAATTCCGAGCATGTCGCAGATGACCGTGACCGGGAGCTTGAACGCGAAGTCCTCGATCAGGTCCATGCGGCCGTTCGGAATGATCTCGTCGAGCGTTTGGTCGACGATCTCCTGGATCCGCGGCCGCATGTCCTCGACGCGGCGCGCCGTGAATGCCTTCACGACGAGGCCACGCAGCCGGGTATGATCAGGCGGATCCTGCTGCAGCATCCAATGGCTCATGCTGCGGAAGATCGGCTCGTTCATGATCTCGGGCCCGTAACGGCGGATCGAGCGCGCGACGAAGTCCTTGCCGAAGCGCTTGTCGCGCAGCACGAGGCTCTGCTCCGCGTGCCGGCTGGCGAGGAACGAGCCGAACGGCGTGACGTGCACGGGATCGTTGTCGCGCAGCTGCTGATAGAACGGATAGGGATCCCGGATGAACTCCGGCGACAGCGGATTGAACAGCGGCGCGGCCTTGGCGGCCTGGACATGCTCGTTCATGTGGTCCCTCTCCCAGAGTTTGCCGATTATTCGGCGGCCGCGTTGCTAGGGCAAGTCGGCCAGTTCACATCATGCCGCGACTTCCGTAGGGGTCTTCAACCTATGTAACTGCCCCGCCACCACCCGGACCCGGCGCGGCGCCGCGATCCAGATCGCGGCCGCCGACACGAAGGCGCCGATGAAAGCGATGGCGAAGCCTGGGGTGTAGCTGGTCGTGAGATCATACAGCACGCCGGTGACCCATGGGCCTGCGGCACCGCCGCACAGCCCGATCAGCATCAGCGTGCCGAAGATGCTGCCGAAATGGGCGCCCTGGAAGATCTCCAGCACGACCGCGCCCATCACCGACGTAATGCCGTAACCGAGCGCGCCCTGCGTCGCCACCATGATGTAGACCAGCACGAGCGACGGCGATGCCTTGAGCGCGATCAACGCCGCGAAGCAGATCGCAAAGCCAAGGCAGCCGAGCCCCCACACCGCCTCGCGACCGAGCCGATCGGAGAGATGGCCGAGCGCGATCTGGCCGGGAATGCCGAGCAGGCTTACCGCGCCGAGCGCCCATACGGCAACGTTCGAGCTGAAGCCGATCTCGAGCAGATATTTTGTCTGATGCACCTGCACGGCGTACCAGACATAGAGGCCGAAGAAGTAGCCGAGCGCGAGCCACCAGAACCGTGTGGTGCGCAGCGCGCGCGACAAGGTCCAGTCGATGCCGGCCCAGACCGGATCGACGATGTTGGAGACGGGCTTCGCGGCATTGGCGAGCGGGGCCGCGTCACCATCGGGATGCAAGGCCATCTCCTCCGGCTTCTTGCGCAACAGCAGATTGATCGGCGCGAGCACGACCAGCACGACGATGCCCATCGCGGTGCAGGCGGTGCGCCAGTTGGTCTGCGCGATCATGTGCTGCACCCAGGGCAGCAACGTCATCGAGCCGATGCCGACGCCGGCAAACGCGATGCCGATGGCGAGACCGCGGCGGCGGATGAACCAGTTCGGCAGGAACAGCGACTGGCCGGAATAGCCGAGGCAGACGCTGCCGGCGCCGACCATCACGCCGATCGTGACGTAGAGATGCCAGGGCTGCGTGGTCAGCGGCGCCAGCAGCAGGCCGCTGCCCATCAGCGCGACACCGAGTTCCATCACCGCGCGCGGGCCGGTGCGGTCCATCAGCCGTCCGATCAGCGGACTGACGATGCCCGAGGCGACGAAGCCGAACGAGAACGCGCCGGCGGTGACGCCGCGATCCCAGCCGAATTCGGCGAGGATCGGCGGATAGAACAGCGAGAACGCGGTGCGCGCATTGACGCCGATCGCCATCGTCACGAAGGTCACGGCGACGATGACCCAGCCATAATAGAACGGCAGGCGCATGGGTGTTGTTTTCACTCCCTGTGCATCCTTCGCATCATTTGCGTAGCAACGGGTCAAGGACTTTCTGCCGCTCGCGCCTCGGCGTCAGTGACCTCCGAGGTCATGTGTGCGGTGCACTGTCCTCCCCCTCGGTGTCGTCCCGGCCCCCGCGCCGGGACCCATACCGCGTGATCTCGCGGTGAGAAAAGACTGGTCGTCGCGCGTGCCCCAAACACCATCCTGTGGTTGGGTCCCGGCTCAAGGCCGGGACGACAGCGAATGTGTGGCGCGCTCCGTGGGTCATGGCTGCGCGCTCCTCGCGGCGCCATCGCGTCCGAGCTCTGCTGATTGATCGCCCTCGAACAGAAGGGCGCAGGGAAGGCCGGGCGCTGGCCGCGCCCGTGGCCCGCCTGCTCAAACAAATGCAGGCGGCAGGTACCACAGGTGTGGCCGAGAAACGCCCGGCCCTCCCTGCGCGGTGGTCTTCACGCTTATAGGCAGGCTTCCTGGCGCTCGGCTTGTTGGCCGCCATACGCGAACGCGTGTCACGCGTTGCGCGGTGATACCAGCATCGAGGTATCAGAACCCTGCAACTTCACGTCCGCAAGCGCATCGTTCGTCCGCACATCCGTCAGGACATGCTGCGAGCTCTCGCGGCCACCGCTCCCCGCCTCGCGTGTCGTGACGATCGCGCGCAACGCCCCTTCAGTGAGACGGGATGCGCGAGAAGATCGCGGTGATTTGCCCGACGACACAAGCGAAATCGACTGCGACAAACTAACCCGACGGGCAATCGCACTCCCGTCGCAGAGTCCATTCTCGATCTCGCGCGAAGCACGAAGCGCCGGAAGGCTCACCCGCCTTGACGCTTCACCCAGACGCCAACTACGCTGGCGCAACTCAGGTCTACAAACAGGATAACAGAACTCCGTCATGACGCATGATCGATCTGTCCTTCGTCGCTTGATCCGCGGCCTGCAACGGACGGCAGCGTTGTGCTGCATCTTGGTCTCAAGCGCGGTGGTCGCTCGCGCCGAGCAGCCTTTCATGACCGTCGAAGGAGATACCAGGAGCACCGCCTGGTGGGTTCTCGCCGAGTTTCATCCGTTCACGACCGAGGTCCGCGGCATTCCCGTCGGCCAGATCCGAAAGGGCTGGTGCAAGGCGACCGAGTTTCGCAAGGACCTCATCCCGCGACAATTTCTCTACGAAGGCGGCGGAGACGCGATGGAAGCGAGCCAGCGGTCATTTGCTCTGGAGGGCCATTTCGACGGGTCGCCGATGAAGCAGGTGGCGCTGGTCGGCGTCTACGAGGACTGCAAGGGCGCGAGGGGACGCTTTCTCATGATCCTCGACCTGCCCACCGGCGGCAAGCCGCGCATCCGCCTGCTCGAGGCGGTCAAGACGCCGCATCAATACGCAGCGCTTTCGTTGCAGGACGACAACACGATCGTCGCCTGGACATGCATGGATTGCGACAATTTCGAAAAGCTGAAGTGGAACAGCAAGCAACGCAAATTTGTTTGGCTGCCCCCGCCCAGCGACGAGTAGCGAGCCGAACCGGCAATTTGCGTCGACCGGTCGCTTCAGCCCTCCGCATGCGCGACCTGTGATTCAGGCCGCAGCCTTGGCCTCATCGGCGCCATGGAACGCATAGACGTCCATGCGCAGCACGCCGTAGTTGGCGCTGTTGTGCAGGCGCTCGACGCGGGCCCCCTCGCCGGCGGCGCCGAGGGCTGCGAACAGCGGCAGGAAGTGCTCGTCGGTCGGATGGTTGTCGCGGGCGTGCGGCGCGAGGGAGCGGTAGTCGACGAGATCATCGACGCGGCCGTCGATCGCGGCCTGATGCACCCAGTCGGCGAAGTCGACCACCCAGGACGGCGCGGGATCGTCGATGTCGAGCCGGCGCTTGCGGAACTCGCCGAGATTGTGCGTGAAGCTGCCGCTGCCGATGATCAGCACGCCTTCGTCGCGGAGCGGCGCCAGCGCGCGGCCGAGCGCGAGATGATGCGCGGGGCCCTGCTCGGTCTGGATGGACAGTTGGACCACGGGAATGTCGGCCTGCGGGTACATCAGCAGCAGCGGCACCCAGGCGCCGTGATCGAGGCCACGCTCGCGGTCGACGCCAACCGGCAAACCTGCTTGCTGCAATCGCTCTGCAACGGCGCGGGCGAGATCGGGCGCGCCGGGCGCGGGATAGCGCAGCTGATAGAGCTCGCGCGGGAAGCCGTAGAAATCGTAGATCGTCTCGTTCTGCGCGACGACGTTGACGGCGGGGATGTCCGTCTCCCAATGCGCCGAGATCACGAGAATGGCCTTCGGCCGCGGCAGGCTGTTGCCAAGGCCGGCCAGGAAGTCACGCGCGGCCGAGGCCGTCAGCGGCAGCATCGGCGAGCCGTGCGAGAGGAAGATGCTGGGCAGGGTCATGGCTTGGCTCCTCGTTCTCTCTCCGGATATCTCAGGTCGCGCCTCGCCCACAACCGTCGTCCCGGCCTCGAGCCGGGATGACACCGAGTGTGTGGCGACGCGCTTCGTCCCACACTCCGCTGTCGTCCCTGCGAACGCAGGGACCCATGCCGCGTGATCTCAGTTCGAGGTAGGCTGGGCGTCGACCAGCGTGCCCAACTCATTCCGCCGGTGGTTATGGATCCCGGCGTTCGCCGGGATGACACCGAGATTGTAGCGGCAGTGAAGCGCTCCTGACGATCAGTGCGCCCTGCGCAGCTGGCCGCCGGCGAGGTTGCCGCGGAGCGCGCCGAGCGCATAGGCGCCGTCGCCGAGCAGGGCCTGGACCACCAGGGTGACGGCCCAGAACGCCGGATATTCCCAGCCGCCCTTCGGGTTGTTGAAGAAGAAGCCGGCCGAGCCGTGCACCGTGAAGATGGCGCCGAGCAGGATCGGCACGGCGGCGAGCGCGACCCAGCGGGTGGCGACACCGAGGATCAAGGCGATGCCGGCGAGGATCTCGGCGGTGATCGTGACATAAGCGAGCTCGGGCAGCAGGCCGATGCTGCCAAAGAATTTTGCCGTGCCGGCCGGCGTAAAGACGAACAGCTTCAGGCCGGCATGGGTCAGAAACAGGCCGCCGAGGGTGAGGCGGAGCAGGAGCGCGGCATAGGGCGCGGTGCGGGAATCGATCATCAAGACCTCCGTGGGGACCCCCGGGATATGGATCATTTCCCCCTGGACGATAATCCGGTACAAGGGAAATTCAGTTCACACCTATAGAGCGAGATAGCGCTTGCTCGACCGCCTGACCGGTCTCGAAGTTCTCTCCAAGGTGGCAGGCTCCGGCAGCCTGTCCGGGGCGGCGCGCGTGCTCGGCATGTCGCCGACCATGGTGACAAAGCATCTCGCGGCGCTGGAGGCGCGGCTCGGGACAAAGCTGTTCCATCGCACCACGCGGCGGCTGACGATCACCGAGGCAGGCCGGCGCTATCTCGATCTCGCCGAGCGCGTGCTCGGCGATTTCGAGGCCGCCGAGAGCGCGATCGCCGCCGATCGCGTCGAGCCGCGCGGCCTGCTCCGCCTCAACGTCCCGCTCGCCTTCGGCACCCGCCAGATCGCGCCCTTGCTCGCCGGCTTCGCCGCGCTCTACCCCGGCGTCAGCGTCGAGCTCGGCCTCAATGACCGGCTGGTCGACCTGATCGAGGAGGGCTGGGATCTCGCCATCCGGATCGGCACGCTCAAGGATTCCACGCTGGTGGCGCGGCGGCTGGCGCCGTGCCGGATGATGATCTGCGCCGCGCCGTCCTATCTCGCCGCGCATGGCACCCCGCGCACCACCGCCGATCTCGCCGCACACAACTGCCTGGGCTACACGTTGGCCGCTGCCGGCCCGTCGCGCTGGCGCATGGGCGGCAAGGCGGCCGTCGACGTCACGGTGAGCGGCAATCTGCGCGCCAACAATGGCGATGCGCTGCTGGCCGCTGCGCTCGCCGGGCAAGGCGTGATCTACCAGCCGACCTTCATCGTCGGCGACGAGCTGCGCGCTGGACGGCTGGTGCCGGTGACGCTCGACGTGCCGCCATCCGATCTGCTGGCGGTGCACGCGGTCTACCTGCCGGACCGCACGCCCTCGGCCAAGGTGCGCGCCTTCATCGACTACCTCGCCGCGGCCTTCGCGCCGGAGCCCCCCTGGGATCGCGGCCTCGCATGACCACGCGCCGACCACAACGCGCTGAGAGATCGACATGACTGAGCAAACTCACGACGGCAATCATCATTGGCCGATGCTGCGCTCGCTGCGGGGCTGGCGGCTCAGCGCCCTGCCCGCCGATCTCACCGCCGGGCTGACACTCGCGGCGATCGCGATCCCCGAGCAGATGGCGACGGCCAAGCTCGGCGGCTTCACGCCGGAGACCGGGTTCTTCGCCTTCCTGGCGGGATCGCTCGGTTTCGCGCTGTTCGGCGCCAACCGCTTCCTGTCGTGCGGCGCCGATTCCACGATCACGCCGATTTTTGCCGGCGGCCTGGCGCTGCTCGCGGCCAGCGGCACGCCCGAATATGGCAGCCTGGCCGCAGCGCTGGCGCTGCTGGTCGGCGTGATGCTGGTGCTCGCCGGCGGCTTCCGGCTCGGCGGCATCGCCAATCTGCTGTCGGTGCCCGTCACCGTCGGCTTCCTCGCGGGCATCTCGGTGCACATCATCGTCTCGCAGCTACCGAGCGTGCTCGGCCTGCCCTCGCCGAGCGGACCGACCCTGGCGCGGATCGCGGCCTTGGCCGGCGAGCTCGGCAAGACCAACATCTACACGCTCGTCATCGGCTTCGGCGTGCTCGCGACCGTCACGGTCTGCGAGCGGATCAGCGCTCGCATTCCCGGCGCGCTGATCGCGCTGGTCGCCGCGACGCTGTTCGTGATCGCCGCTCGCCTCGATGCGCGCGGCGTGCCGGTCATCGGCGCGATCTCCGGCGGCGTGCCGATGCCGTCCGTGCCGCTGATCGGGCCGGAGCAATGGGTGAAGCTGGTGCCGCTGGCGTTCCTGATCGCCGTCGTCGTGATCATGCAGACCGCGGCGACGACGCGCTCGTTTCCCTCGGAGCCGGACCGGCCGGCCGACATCGATCGCGACTTCCTCGGCGCCGGCGCCGGCAGCTTGCTGGCAGGCCTGTTCGGCACGTTCCCGGTCAATGCAAGCCCGCCGCGCACCGGCATCGTGGTCGAGACCGGCGGCCGCTCGCAGGTCGCGGGCCTTTCCGCCGCGATCATCGTGCTGCTGCTGGTGCTGTTCGGCGCGCGGCTACTCGCGCATGTGCCGGAGGCAGCCCTTGGCGGCGTGCTGTTGTTCGTCGCGCTGCGCATCATCCGCGTGACGCAAATCGTGCAGGTCTATCATGCCTCCAAGGGCGAGTTCCTGCTGATCGTCGCCACCGCCGCCGCCATCGTCGTGCTGCCGATCGAGCAGGGTGTCGCGCTCGGCATTGCGCTGTCGCTGCTGCACGGCATTTGGAGCACGACGCGCGCGCATCTCATCACCTTCGAGCGCGTGCCCGACACCACGATCTGGTGGCCGGCCCACCCGCATTTGCCGGGCGAGGAGCTGTCCGACATCGCCGTGGTCGGCTTCCAGGCGCCGCTGAGCTTCCTCAACGCCGCGACCTTCCGCACGGATCTGCAGCATCTGCTGCAGCGACGCCAGCCGCGGCTGCTCGTGCTTGAGGCCAGCGCCATGGTCGAGATCGACTTCACCGCGGCGCAGGCCCTGCTCGCGGTCATCAGGCAGTGCAATGCGGACGGCATCGTATTCGCCGTGGCGCGGCTGGAATCGCTACGGGCCCAGGAGGCGTTCGAGCGCTTCGGCCTCTACGACGTGCTGCCGCGCGACCACGTGTTCCACAGCGTCGATCTCGCGCTGCAGAAGCTCGGGGTGGCCTGAGCTGAGCGCGATCGGCAGGGTCGTTCGCATGAGCGCGCAAGTCAGCCTGCATTCATGTTCGTTGCAGCAAAGATACTGTCACGCATGCGCCGCAGCGATTACACTGCAGCGTTGCGTCACTTGATCAGCAGAGCTGCACTGCGAGATCGACCTCGCTGCTGAGCACTGTGGTATGCGGTGGCGGTTTCGCGGCGTCGAAAAAGTGCGAAACCAAACTGCGATCGAAGACGTCTAAGGACTGTACTTGTTCGAAACCAACGAGAGGACCGCAACTCACATGCGCAATCTGCTCACCTCCGCCCTGCTCGCCGCGACCGTCACGCTGGGCGCGTCGGCCGCGCAGGCCTTCACGCTGCCGGCTCAGCCGGGTGCTCCGGACAGCAATGTGGAGCGCGTCGCCGGCGGCTGCGGTCCGGGCTGGTTCCCGGATCGCTGGGGCCGCTGCCGTCCCGCCCCGCGCGCCTATTACGGTTATGGCTACGGCTATGGTCCGCGCACCTGCTGGATCCGTCCGACGCCGTGGGGCCCCCGCCGCGTCTGCCGCTGATCTTCCGGACGTGATCAGGACGACGCCGTCGCATTCCATTGCGGCGGCGTTGTCTATTTCTGGGCCTTCGCGATTTGCAGGTGAGAGGGTTCAGGTCTAACCACGAACACTTCCCGAGCGGCTGCCCCTCACCCCAGCCCTCTCCCCGTGAAGAACGGGGAGAGGGAGCGCACCGGGTGCGCGGCGGGCAGGGGTGCGACTCGCTGTAACTACTTCACGGGCCGTTTCTCGAGCTTGCGCGCGAGCGTGCGGCGATGCATGCCGAGGCGCCGCGCGGCTTCGGAGATATTGAAGTCGGTGTCGATCAGGGTCTGGTGGATGCGCTCCCATTCCAGCGTCTTGATCGAGGTGGAGCGCTCGGGCAGCGCGACCTGGGCGTTGCCCTCGGCCTTGCGGAAGGCGTCCTCGATGTCGTCGGTGTTGGAGGGCTTGGCCAGATAATGGCAGGCGCCGAGCTTGATCGCCTCGACGGCGGTGGCGATGCTGGCAAAGCCTGTGAGCACCACGATCAGCATCTCCGGATCATGGGCGTGCAGCTTCTCGACGCAGACGAGGCCGGAGGCGCCGCCGAGCTTGAGGTCGACGACGGCATAGCCGAACGTCTTGTCCTTGATGATGTCGTCGACCTCCTCGAGCGAGGCTGCGATCACGGCCTGGTAGCCGCGCCGCTCGAAGGAGCGCTTCAAGGTGCGCGCAAAGCCATCGTCGTCCTCGACGATCAGGAGAGTGCGTTCAATCTCCACTGGGCTCTCCAATCGCAAGCATCGAGAGCGGCAAGGACAGCCGCACGGTTGCCCCGCGTCCCCGGTGGTTCCAGGCCGAAACGCCGCCGCCGAGCTTGCGGATCACATTGACCACAAGGAACAGGCCGAGGCCGCGGCCCGGACGGCCCTTGCTCGACTGATAGGGCCGCCCGATCTGCGCCAGCATGGCCGGATCGAAGCCCGGCCCGCGGTCGCTGACGCTGAGCAGCAATGAATCGCCATCGCGCTCGGCGACGAACTCGACCCAGTCGCGCGACACCTCGAAGGCGTTGTCGAGCACGTTGACGATCGCCTGCTTCAGCGCGACGTCGGAGACGATCGCGGGATCGGAGCCGAACTCATTGCGGAACATCAGGTTGCGCGCCGAGCGCGCGGTGGTCCATTCCGACACCAGCGTGGTCAGGAACGCCTTCAATGTCGTCGGCGCCGAGCCCTCGCCGCGCGCCTGCCCGGCCGACACCAGAATGTCGGTGACGATCGACTTGCAGCGCTGCACCGCGGCTTCCATCTCGGTGAAATCCTCGGCGAGGCCCGGATCGGACGAGATCGCGGTCATGCGCCGCCAATCGTTGAGGATGACCGACAGCGAGGCCAAGGGGGTGCCGAGCTCATGGGCCGCGCCGGACGCGAGAAGGCCCATGCGGATGATGTGGTCCTGCTCGGCGGCATGCTGGCGCAGATCGGCGAGCTTGGTGTCGCGCTCGCGCAGGTTCTGATTGATGCGGGTGACGAACACGACGAGCAGCACGGCATCAAGCACGAAGCCGACGAACATGCCGGCGATATGCAGGTCGAACGGATCGCTGACGTGATGATGCGGCGGCGCCAGCGGCCGGTACTCGATGGTCAGCCAGACGAAGCTGAGCGCGGTGAGCGCGACCAGCGACCAGGACGAGCGCGCATCGAGCAGCACGGCGCCGAGCGTGACCTGGAGCAGATAGAGGCAGGTGAACGGGTTCGACGCGCCGCCGGTGAGATAGAGCTCCGAGGTCAGCGCCACGACGTCGAGCATCAGCGCGATCAGCAGATGCCGGTTGCCGACGTCGTCGCGCCGGCGCAGCCAGATGTGGCTCGCGATATTGAGCACCACGAGCGCGCAGATGATCGCGGCCATCGGCACGACCGGGAGCGCGATGCCGAACCAGTAGGTGACGAAGGCGATGGTGACGATCTGGCCGACCACGGCGATCCAGCGCAGCTGGATCAGGAGCACCATGTTCTTGCGGTTGGTCGCGTCCTTGGTCGGGACGGGCGCGTGAATCTCCGGTGTCGCGATCGCGGCCACAGCCCCGATCGGCAGGTTCGGCGCTTCGCTCATGCCGCGGCGTCCGCGGCCGGCGCCGATGTCGGCAAGCAGCGTTCGCTCACAATGGCGACACCCCGCTCTTGCCGATGTCCCGCTGCCGATGATCGCATTCCATATCCTGCGCTGTCGCCGCGCCGGCGTCGCGACGCGCGCGGCGGAGCCGCTGCACGCCGGCGCCGGCCAGCATCAGCGCCAATGTAAACCAGGTCAGCGCGTAAACCAGATGGTTGTTCGGAAACGCGATCACGGTGAGGCCGCCGATGGGATAGCCACCCGGATTGGGCGTCGCATCGGCATCGACGAAAAACGGCGCGACATCGGACAGGCCGCGCGCCACCGCGATCGCCACGACGTCACGTGAATACCAGCGATTGGCCTGGGGATCGTTGTGGCGCAGGAAGCCGCCGCCGGGCTCGGAGATCCGCAGCAATCCGGTGACGCTGACCGGGCCATCCGGGTTCCCGACGCGGCGGGTCGCCGGCTCGCGGCGCTCCGACGGCACGAAGCCGCGGTTCACCAGCACCAGGCCATCGGCCATCTGCAGCGGCGTTACGACCCAATAGCCGGGCCCCTCGACCGTGAGCGCCTGGACCAGCGTTTCGCGGTCATTGAGGAAGCGGCCGCTCAAGGTCACCCGCTTGTACTCGTCGTCGCTGCGATTGATGGACGGCCACGTGGCCCGCTCAGGCGCGGGAACCGGCGCAGCATGCGCGCGGCGATCGACGCGCTCGATCAGATCGAGCTTCCAGGCACGGCGCTCGACCTGCCAGACGCCGAGCGCCAGCAGGATCGCGACGCACGCGACCCATGCTGCGCCGATCGTCAGGGTCGCCGGCCGCCACGCGCCCGGCGCCTCCCGTCCCCCTGCCCCATCGGCAGGAGCTGAGTTCACGGCGTCGAACCCATCTCGTGCACCGGCATCATGTTGGTGGTCAGGTGATGCATGACCCACAGCGAGCCGGAGAGCGCGATCACCACCATGATGATGGTGAAGATCAGCGCCATCATGGTCCAGCCGCCCTCGGCCTTGGTGTTCATGTGCAGGAAGAAGATCATGTGGACGACGACCTGCACGGCCGCGAACGCCATGATGATCAGCGCCGTCACCTGCTTGTCGAGCGAGCCGTTCATGACCAGCAGGAACGGGATCGCGGTCAGGACGACGGAGAGGCCGAAGCCGATCAACTGGCCGGAGCGCGTGCCGGCATGATCATCGGCCGAGTGGTGCGCGTCCGCGTGGGCGTGGACATCCGAGCTCATCGCAGCATTCCCATCAGATAGACGAAGGTGAAGACCCCGATCCAGATCACGTCGAGGAAGTGCCAGAACATGCTGAGGCAGACCAGCCGGCGCTTGTTGGCCTCGATCAGGCCGAAGCGCTTGACCTGCACCATCAGGGTGACCAGCCAGACCAGACCGAACGTGACGTGCAGGCCGTGGGTTCCAACCAGGGTGAAGAACGAGGACAGGAAGGCGCTGCGCTGCGGCGTTGCGCCCTCATGGATCATGTGCGCGAACTCGGTCAGCTCGATGCCGAGGAAGGCGAGGCCGAACAGGCCGGTCACCACCAGCCAGGCCTGCATCGCGCCGACGCGGTTCTGCTGCATCGACAGCATCGCGAAGCCGTAGGTCAGCGACGACAACAGCAGGAACGAGGTGTTGACTGCGACCAGCGACAGGTCGAACAGGTCCTTCGGCGCCGGTCCCGCGGCGTATTTGGTGCCGAGCACGCCGTAGACGGCGAACAGGATCGCAAAGATGAGACAGTCGCTCATCAGATAGATCCAGAAGCCGAGCATCGTGCTGCTCCCTTCCGGGTGTTCGTGCTCGTCGACGACGTAGAAGACCGGCTCGCCGGCCTTCAGGGTGCCTGCTGCGATCGTCATGACTTGGCTCCTGCCGCGAGCAGCTCGGTGCGCGCCCGCTCGACGCTGACGACCTCGTCAGCCGGGATGTGGAAGCTGCGGTGATAGTTGAAGGTGTGGCCAATCGCGACCGCCAGCAGCGCGACGAAGCTGCCTGCCGCCATCCACCACATGTACCAGATCAGGCCGAACGCCATGGTCGTGCTCAGCCCCGCCAGGATCACACCGGTGCCGGTGTTGCTCGGCATGTGGATCGCCTTGAAGCCGGCAAGCGGACGGACGTAGCCGCGGCGCTTCATGTCCCACCACGCGTCATTGTCGTGAATGACGGGCGTGAAGGCGAAGTTGTAGGCTGGCGGCGGCGACGAGGTCGCCCATTCCAAGGTGCGCGCATCCCAGGGATCGCCGGTGGTGTCGGCGAGCTGCTCGCGGCGCAGGACGCTGACGGCGATCTGGATCAGGAAGCTGGCGATACCCAAGAGGATCATGAACGCGCCGATGCCGGCGATCACGAACCAGATCTGCAGGCTCGGGTCGTCGAAGGTGCGCAGGCGGCGTGTCACGCCCATCAGGCCGAGCACGTAGAGCGGCATGAAGGCGAAGTAGAAGCCCACCGTCCAGAACCAGAACGACATCTTGCCCCAGAACGGGTCGAGCTTGAAGCCGAACGCCTTCGGGAACCAGTAGGCGATGCCGGCGAACAGGCCAAACAGCACGCCGCCGATGATGACGTTGTGGAAATGCGCGACCAGGAACAGGCTGTTGTGCAGCACGAAGTCGGCCGGCGGCACCGCGAGCAGCACGCCGGTCATGCCGCCGATCACGAAGGTCAGCATGAAGGCGACCGTCCACATCATCGGCAGCTCGAAGCGGATGCGGCCGCGATACATCGTGAACAGCCAGTTAAACATCTTCGCGCCCGTCGGGATCGAGATGATCATCGTGGTGATGCCGAAGAACGAGTTCACGCTGGCGCCGGAGCCCATGGTGAAGAAATGGTGCAGCCAGACCAGGTAGGACAGAATGGTGATGACGACGGTGGCGTAGACCATCGAGGTGTAGCCGAACAGCCGCTTGCCCGAGAAGGTCGAGGTCACCTCGGAGAAGATGCCGAACGCCGGAAGGATCAGGATGTAGACCTCCGGATGGCCCCAGATCCAGATGAGGTTGACATACATCATCGGATCGCCGCCGAAATCATTGGTGAAGAAGTTGGTGCCGACATAGCGGTCGAGCGACAGCAGCGCCAGCACCGCCGTCAGCACCGGGAAGGAGGCGACGATCAGCACGTTGGTGCACAGCGACGTCCACGTGAAGACCGGCATCTTCATCATGGTCATGCCGGGCGCCCGCATCTTGACGATGGTGCAGATCAAGTTGACGCCGGATAACAGCGTTCCGACGCCGGCGACCTGCAAGGCCCAGATGTAATAGTCGACGCCGACGTCAGGACTGTACGACAAATTCGACAGCGGCGGATAAGCCAGCCAGCCGGTGCGGGCGAACTCGCCGATGAACAGCGAGCACATCACCAGCACGGCGCCGGCCGTGGTCATCCAGAAGCTGAAATTGTTCAGGAACGGGAACGACACGTCGCGGGCGCCGATCTGCAGCGGCACGACATAGTTCATCAGGCCGGTGACTAGCGGCATCGCCACGAAGAAGATCATGATCACGCCGTGGGCCGTGAACACCTGATCATAGTGGTGCGAGTTGAGATAGCCCTCGGAGCCGTTGAAGGCGATCGCCTGCTGCAGGCGCATCATCAGCGCATCGGCGAAGCCGCGCAGCAGCATGACGATGCCGAGCACCATGTACATGATGCCGATGCGCTTGTGGTCGACGGTGGTGAACCACTCCTTCCAGAGATAGCCCCACAGCCGGAAATAGGTCAGCGCGGCGAGCAGCGTGATGCCGCCGAGCGCGACCACGGCAAAGGTGCCGACGACGATCGGCTCGTGCAGCGGCAGCGACTCCAGGGTCAGCCGGCCGAAGATGAGCTTGGTGAGATTGGCAGTGTCGAACATGATGTGATCCTCGCGAATCCGAACGTCAGGAATTCGACTTGGAGGTCGGCAACGGGATGAACGACGCCTTGGACGGCCGCATCAGGCCGGGCCGTTCCAGCCCACGGCCCTGCAGCGGCGTCCAGTCGAGCGGCGCCAGCACGGTCGGCGAGGAGTCCTCGGCCATGCGCGTGACCTGGTCGCCCGGCAAGCAGACGCCGCCCGCGACGAAGCTGGGCTCGGCGCCGAACACGGCGCCGCGGCCGGCGAACTTGTCGTAGGCGAGCGGCAGCGTGTTGCTGATACCGGCCATGCCCATGCCGCCCCTGGCGTCGATCGCCATCATCTCGCTCATGCACATCTTGCCGGTCTCGACGCACATGTTGAGGATGGCGCGGAACAGGTCGCCATCGACGGACGCGTAGTAGCGCACCGGCTCGTTGGCGCTCGGACGCTCCAGGGTCAGATAGTCCGGCTTGTCGAGCTTGTTACCGCTGGCCTTGGCCTTCTCGACCCAGCTCGAAAACTCCGCATCCGACAGGCCGTGGAAGGCAAAGCGCATGCCGGAGAAGCCGGCCCCGCTGTAGTTCGCCGAGAAGCCACGATAGACACCCGGCTTGTTGATGAGCGCGTGCAGCCGGCTCTGCATGCCCGGCATCGCATAGATCTGGCCGGCGAGTGCCGGAATATAGAACGAGTTCATCACCGAGGACGAGGTGATGCGGAAATCGAGCGGCCGGTTCACCGGAGCAGCCAGCTCGTTAAGGCTGGCGATGCCATATTCCGGATAGATGAACAGCCACTTCCAATCGAGCGCGACGACGTTGACCTCGAGCGGCTTGTCCTGCGGCGTGACCGCGCGGTCCGCCGAGATGCGGCCGAGGGTGCGGTAGGGATCGAGCAGATGAGTGCCCATCCAAGTCACGGCGCCCAGGCAGATGATGATCAGCAGCGGCGCCGCCCAGATCAAAAGCTCGAGCTGGGTCGAGTGGTCCCAGTCCGGCGTGTAGGTCGCGGCTTTGTTGGACTGGCGGTAACGCCAGGCGATCATGGCGGTCGCCACCATCACCGGCACCACGATCAGCAGCATCAGCACGGTGGCGATGATCACGAGATCGCGCTGCTGGGCGGCGACATCACCGGAAGGCGCGAGCACCACCAGATTGCAGCCGCCGAGCGCAAACCCTAGGGGTAGCAGAGCCAACGTTTTCCAGTAACGCACGATTAACCTCGTCGAAGTGCGGATCTCTGAACGAGGCCTCACGTAGCGACCGGAGGCCATGCCCAACATTGGACAATTTGTCCAATACCGGACCAAGCTCAGGGCAGACATCTACGGGCTCGAATAGAGTGCGAGAGGACTGCGAGCAGCGATGACACAGGCAGCGGCCATGGACGGCGAGACCGATCTCTCCCGCAGGCATGAGGCGAATCCGGGCGAGATCGCGATCGGGGTCATCATCGGCCGCACGTCGGAGTTCTTCGACTTCTTCGTCTACGCCATCGCCTCGGTGATCGTGTTTCCGCGCCTGGTCTTCCCGTTCGCCGACGAGCTGACGCAGACGCTGTATTCCTTCGCGCTGTTCGCGCTCGCCTTCATCGCCCGCCCGTTCGGCAGCGTGATGTTCATGGCGATCGACCGCCGCTACGGCAAGAGCGCCAAGCTGATCATCGCGCTTTTCCTGCTGGGCACATCGACCGTCGCGATCGCCTTCCTGCCGAGCTACTACACCGTCGGCGCCGGCGCGATCTGGCTGCTGGCGCTGGCGCGAATCGGCCAGGGCCTCGCCTGGGGCGGCGCCTGGGATGGCCTCGCCTCGCTGCTCGCGATGAACGCGCCGGAGCATCAGCGCGGCTGGTATGCGATGATTCCGCAACTCGGTGCGCCGCTCGGGCTGATCGTCGCCAGCACCTTGTTCGCCTTCTTCGTCGGCCATCTCTCGGCGGCCGACTTCTTCGACTGGGGCTGGCGCTATCCGTTCTTCGTCGCCTTTGCCATCAACGTCGTGGCGCTGTTCGCGCGGCTGCGCATGGTGGTGACCCCTGAATATGACGAGCTGTTCCAGTCGCGCGAACTGCAGCCGGCCAGCGTCGCCAACACCATCCGTCACGAGGGCCGCAACATCGTGATCGGCGCGTTCGCGCCACTGGCGAGCTTCGCGCTGTTTCACATGGTGACCGTGTTTCCGCTGTCCTGGGTGTTCTTGTTCACCAAGGAGACGCCGGCGCGCTTTTTGATCATCGAGGCTGTCGGCGCGGTGTTCGGCGTAATCGCGATCGTCGCGTCGGGCATGCTTGCCGACCGCATTGGACGCAAGTCGCTCTTGATCGGCTCGGCGATCGCGATCGCCGTGTTCTCCGGCTTCGCGCCGCAGCTGCTCGATGCCGGCCCGGTCGGCGAGACCGTCTACATGGTGCTCGGCTTCATCCTGCTCGGCCTGTCGTTCGGCCAGTCGTCAGGTGCGATCGCCGCCAACTTCGCCCGCACCTATCGCTACACGGCCTCGGCGCTGACGGCGGATTTGGCCTGGCTGTTCGGCGCAGGATTCGCGCCGCTCGCCGCGCTGCTGCTGGCATCGTATTTCGGCCTGCTGTCGGCTGGTGGGTATCTGCTGTCGGGTGCGGTGTGCACGCTGCTGGCGCTGTGGCTGAGTGCACCGAGGCAGTTGCAGCAGACGTGAGTGCAAGCGTCTCGAACGCTTCGATCGAACGACGCCGCCGACCACGAGCTCCGTCCACCTCTCACCGCCGGGGAGAGGTCGGCGCACCGCGCCGGGTGAGGGGGCGCCGGCGTCTCGATAGACCAAAGGCCCTCACCCGGATTGCATCTGCGATGCAATCCGACCTCTCCCTTCGGGAGAGGTGCATCTCACACTGAATTCTCGCAAGCGCAGCTGAGGTCCCGGTGCGGACCTCAGTTAGCTTGCGCGCCACTTCCGCTCCGCCTCGTCCCACGCCGCGAGCGGCTGCAGGTCCGGCACCCATGCCAATCCCGTCTTGGCATCCGACGACACCGCCTCCGGCGTCACGATCATATCGAGCAGCGCCGGGCGATTGGCGAGCGCGCGCTGGATCGCGGGGCCGAGTTGCTCCTCGGTCTCGACGCGTTCGGCATGCATGCCGAAGGCGCGGGCCATGGCGGCGTGATCGGCGAATTGCAGTTTTGTGCCGACGACCTTGCCGTGCGTGACCGTCTGGTCGTGCACCTCGATTTGCCAGGCGCCATTGTTGGCGACCACGATCAGCACCGGCGCCTTGTGGCGCACGGCAGTATCCACCTCGATGGCGTTGAAGCCGAACGCGCCGTCACCGGTCGCGACCACAACCGGTCTCTCGGGATAAGCGAGGCTGGCCGCGATGCCATAGGGCACGCCGATGCCGATGCAGCCGAACGGGCCGGGATCGAGCATCAAGGGTGCGCTGAGGCCGACGCGTGCGAAGGACAGGAAATCGCCGCCGTCGGTGATGACCACGGCGTCATGGCCGATGGCCTCCTGCAACGCAGAGAGTACGCGGTTCGGATGCAAGCGTCCGTCCGAGCCGGGCGCCGCCGTCGCCATGCTCTGCTTCAGCTTGGCGGCGCGTTCTTGATGCGCAGCGCGCAGTTCCGCGGCCCATTGCCGATCGACGGCCGATTCGCGATTGCCCGCGAGCGCCACGATCGCGCGGAGCGTCTCGGCCGGCGACGCCAGGATCTCGGCCGCGCCGCGGCGATTGTCGCGCAGCTCGCTGGCGGTGTCGCTGATGCGCACGAACCTGGCGTCCTTGAACACGGCCGGCGAGCCATAGGCGAGCTGGAAATCGAGCTTGCGGCCGACGGTGAGCACGACATCGGCATCGCCCATCACGGCGCCGCGCATCGCGCCGACCACGGAGGGATGATCGTCGGGGACGAGGCCCCTGCTCTCGCCGGTATCGAGATAGACGGCGCCGAGCCGGTCGAGCAGCGCGATCAGCTCGGGCCCCGCGCCGCGCGCGCCGCGGCCGGAGATGACCAGCACGCGGCGCGCCGACCAGAGCAGCTCGACGGCCTTCTCGACTTCGGCCGGATCCGGCCGCGCGGCCGCGCGCGGCTTGGGCGCGAGGTGCTCTTCGAGCTGCACCACCTTCGGCACGATGCCGCGCAACGTGTCGACCGGAAAATCGATGAACACCGGCCCGGGCTCGCCGCCATCACCGAACGCACGCGCGATCGCCTCGTCGAGCTCCTGCAGCACTAGCGACGGCTCGCGCACGGTGCGCGCATAGCGGGTGATCGAACGTACCAGCTGGGTGTGATCCATGTCCTGCAGGCCGCCGCGGTTCTCCTGCGGCCGCGGATTGCCGCCGGAGATCACCAGCACCGGCGCGCGCGAGACGTGGGCATTGGCGATGCCGGTGATCGCGTTGGTCATGCCGGGTCCCGCCGTGACCAGCGCGACGCCGAGCTCGCCAGTCAGCTCCGCATGCGCCTGCGCCATGTGAACCGCGGCGCGCTCGTCGCGCACGTCGATGATCTGGATCCCCTCCGCATCGAGCCGCATCCAGATCGGCATGATGTGGCCGCCGCACAGCGCGAACACGCGGTTGACGCCACGGCGCTTCAGCAGGCGGGCGATCAGGTCGGCGGCGCTGTCGGGAGAGACTTTCATCGGACCACTCCGGCGGATGAGGATGCGATCAGCCCGGCGCCAGCCAGGCCACGAGCAGTGACACGGTGAGCACGGCGAAGATGTGCGAGACCAGGATCGAGCCCGAGGTGACGCCGGCTTCGAGGCCATACAGCTTGGCGATCGTGAACGGCCCTGAGCCGATCGGTAGTGCGCTCAGGATGACGGCCGAATGCGACCACAGCGGCGGCATCGCGAAGACGTGGAAGGCGAGCAGCGCGGTGACTGCGGGCTGCATCACGAGCTTCAGCGACACGAGAATAGCGATCGATTTCGCATCGTGCGTGACGACGCGCTCCTGCGCCAAGAAGAGGCCGATGCAGACCAGTGCCGCCGGCGAGGCCGCGCCGCCGAGCAAGGTCGTGAAGCTCATGAACGGCGCCGGCAGCGCGAAGCCGCTGAGCCCCACAACGAGGCCGGCGACAGGCGCGATGAACAGCGGACTGGTCAAGAGCGAGCGCGCGACCTTGGCGATGGTGGCCCCGAGCGTCGCGCCCTTCTGCAGATCCATCTCCACGACGACGATCGCAAACAGGAACAGCACGCAGGCCGTGAACAACGTGGCGATGATCGAGGCCGGCGCGCTGTCGGGGCCGAACACCAGCAGGCACATCGGAATGCCCATGAAGCCGACATTGCTGTAGCCGGCATCGAGCCCCTCGATGCTGGCGTTCGCAACACGGCGGCCGCGCAAGCGGCTGATGACAAAACCGGTCGCGAAGGTCGCGGCGATGCCGCCGCAGAACGCGCCGATGAATCCGAACTGGCTGACCTGCTCGACGCCGATCTTGGACATCGCCGTAAAGATCAGCGCCGGCAGCGCCAGATAGACGGCGAAGCGGTTGAGATTGTCGGTCGCGGTGCGATCGAAGACACCGAAGCGTCCGCACAGGAAGCCGGTGAGGATCAGCGCGAAAATGGGAAGAGCGGAATTGAGAACGGCCTGCATCGCTGCTACATATCAGACGCGCAGCGCATTGCAGCGACCACCTCACGAAAATCTCTTCTTCAGCTCGCGATGCAGGATCTTGCCCGTGGCGTTGCGGGGCATCTCGCTGTCGGTGATGAAGGCATAGGAGCGCGGCCGCTTGAAGCCGGCGAGACGCTCCTTGGCCCAGTCGACCAGCTCGCACTCCCTGACCATCATGCCGTCGCGCGGCACGATCACGGCATGGACGCGCTCGCCCCATTTGTCGTCGGGCAGCCCGACCACAGCGATGTCCTTGACGCTGGGATGCGCGCCGACGAGTGCCTCGACCTCTGAGGGATAGATGTTCTCGCCGCCGGAGATGATCATGTTGCTCTTGCGGTCGGCGAGGTGGATGTAGCCGTCGGCGTCCCGGCGCGCGATGTCTCCGACGGAGCAATAGTCGCCGCGAAACGCCTCCTTCGTCTTCTCCGGCAGGCGCCAGTAGCAGTCGAACGTGTGTGCGTTGCTTGAATAGAGCTCGCCCGCCTCGCCGTCCGGCACCTCGTTGCCGGCCTCGTCGAGGATGCGGATCGGTGCTGCGCCGACGCATTCGCGGCCGACAGAGCCGAGCTTGGTGAACTGCTCGTGTGGATGCAGCATCGTCACCCAGCCGGTCTCGGTGGCGCCATAGAGCTCGTAGAGGCCGGACTTCGGAAACATCTCCATCACCTCACGCTTGGTCTCCGGGCGCGCCGGCGCGGAAGAGATCATCAGCTTGGTCACCGCGCTGAAATCGTGCTGCGCGCGGACCGAGCGCGGCAAATCGAGCATCATGATGTAATGCGTCGGGACCAGCGAGGTGAAGGTCGAGCCGCCATCGGCGAG
This sequence comes from Bradyrhizobium sp. USDA 4353, assembly GCF_054063215.1. Classification (NCBI taxonomy): domain Bacteria; kingdom Pseudomonadati; phylum Pseudomonadota; class Alphaproteobacteria; order Hyphomicrobiales; family Nitrobacteraceae; genus Bradyrhizobium; species Bradyrhizobium sp. USDA 4353. Next base: position 3,398,931 of record NZ_JBSSGB010000001.1, on the reverse strand, counting down.
CGTCGCCACCGCGTGCTCGGGATCGAAACTCTTGCGCGAATAGATCGAATTGACGCCGCCGATATAGCCGAACGCGCCGAAGAAATTCAGCGAATTGGCATGGCACATCGGCATCACCAGCAGCGCGCCGTCGTTGCGGCTCAGCTTCAGCTCGATCTCGGTGACCATCGACAACAGAACGGCGCTGCGATGGCTGCGCAGCACGCCCTTCGGCTTGCCTGTGGTGCCCGACGTGTACATCAGGGTCCAGGGATCGGACAGCGGGACCTGCTGGTCCGGCTCGCGCGATGACGCGGCGGCGATGATTTCCTCATAGCCGCGATAGCCGGCCGGGCGCGGCTTGGTGCCGAAGTGGATGAAACGATCGTCGGCGATGCCGAGATCCTTGCGCGTATCTTCAACCAGCCCGACAAGCTCGTCCTGCACGATGATGGCGGACGCTTCCGCGTTCTGGACGATGAACTGCACCTCCGGCGCGGTGAGGCGGAAGTTGATCGGCAGCGCGACGAGGCCGGCCTTGGCGGTCGCCGCATAGATCTCGCACCACTCGACGCAGTTGTAGGCGAGGATCGCGACGCGGTCGCCCTTGGCGAGACCGAGGCCGAGCAGCGCGTTGGCCAACCGGCAGGCGCGTTCGTTCCAGAGCCTGAAGCTCATCGCGCGCTCGAGATCGCGGGCGCCGGTGCGCTCCGGCGACATCCGGGCGTGGGCCGACAGCATCTGGCCGAAGTTCAGAAGGTCCCTCATCGCTTCCTCCACCCCTTATTGAATTCGTATTCTGAATTCGAATTCGAATCAAGCGACTTCTCCCGAGGAGGGTCATCCGCAGTACAGCGGGGAAAGCGACGGTGCTTTGGTACGGTCACCTATGCCGCGACACCAAAGGTGTCATCCCGGGCAAGTCCGGCAACGCGCAGCGGTGACGGACGCCGACCCCGGATCCATACTCCGCGGCGGCCGTGGCGAGGTGAGATTGGTCGACCATCATGCCTCGCATATCTGCCTGTGGTTATGGGTCCCGGATCGGCGCGCGCTCTGCGCGCTTGTCCGGGACGACAGTGGAGATCTGAATTGGCAGATTGCCAATCTATGTTTTTGCCTGCTTGACGATGCGCCACGGCGATTCAGCAGAGATCGACGAGCTACGGTCCCCAGACCGGTAAAGGCCAAGATCAAAAAGAACCAGCTAACTAATAGACGTGCCGCGTGTGCGCGAGGATTCAAGAAACGAAATAACTCGTTAAAGATGGGTGGAGCGGCGGACCGCCCCACCCTGCTTGTCAACGCTACGCCTTCATCGCCGCCTTCACCGCCTCTGCCGTGATCGGCAGCGAGCGCAGCCGCGCGCCGCAGGCGTTGTAGATGGCGTTGCCGAGCGCCGGCGCGATCACGGTCACCGCGGGCTCGCCGACGCCGGTCGCCTTCTCGCCATTGGCGATCACTGATATCGCGACCTCCGGCACCTGGCTCATGCGCAAGGGCGTGTAGCTGTCGAAGTTGGTCTGCTCGATGCCGCCATCCTTCAACGTCGCCTTCTCGTACATCGCCAGCGACAATCCCCACAGCGCCGCGCCCTCGACCTGGGCGCGGATGTTGTCGGGATGCACCTGGGTGCCGACGTCGGTCGCCACGGTGAGCTTCTTCACCGTGACCGCGCCGCTATCGGCCACCGCGACATGGGCGACGCACGCCGTCCAGCTCGCGGTCGCCCGCTCCTGCGACGACACGCAGGCCACGCCCATGCCTTCGCCCTTCGGCAGCTTCTTCGCGCCATAGCCGGACAGGCCCATCGCCGCGAGCAGCGTGTTGCGCAGCCGCTGCGCGCCGCCGTCGTTCTTGCCCTTGCCGTCGAGCAGTGCGATGCGGAATTGCGCCGGGTCCTGCCCGGACGCGGCGGCGATCTCGTCGATCATGCTCTCGACCGCCCAGAACGTCCAACCCGGCGCCACCGAGCGGAGCTGCCCGGACGGCGTCGCATTATGCGCGAGCTCGTTCTTGATCGCGCGCACATGGTGGTTGGGCACGGTGTAGAAGAAGTCGGCACCGTTGACCGTGAACGAGTCGAGCGGGCCCTTTTTGTCGACCGAGGGGGTCAGGAAGTCCGGGATGCCCCAGCGCGCCGTCGGCCAGGCCGAGACGACGTCATGGCTCAAGGCAATGAGCTTGCCATCGCCGTCGAGGCCCGCCTTGACCTTCTGGTAGGTGAGCGGCCGCGAGTAGTCCATCGTCATGTCGTTCTCGCGGGAATAGATCACCTTCACCGGCTTGCCGACAGCCTTGGCCGCCTGCACCGCCGGCACCATCATGTCGGCATCGAGCCTGCGGCCGAAGCCGCCGCCGAGCCAGGCCTGGTGCATCACGACATATTTGGGATCGATCCCGGCCGCTCCGGCCGCGATCGCGCCGGAGCGGGTCGCGAACTGATTGCCGGAATAGATGTGCAGGATATCGCCCTTGAACTCGGCGGTGGCGTTCATCGGCTCCAGCGGCGCATGGATGTTGATGCTGGTGGTGTACTCGGCCTCCAGCACCTTGGCAGCGCCCGACAGGGCTGCCGTGGCATCGCCGTCCTTGACGAAGAACTGCCCGGAGTCATCCTGCGCCTGCAGCTTCTTGGCTTCAGCGAGGATGGTCTCGGTGCTGACATTGGCATACGGGCCTTTGTCGTAAGTGATCTTCAGCGCATCCGCCGCCTTCCTGGCATTGGCATAGGTGTTGGCGACTGCAACCACCCAGCCAGAGGTCGAGCCGGTCTTGTCGTCCAGCGTCACCGCCTTGATGAAGCCCGGAACCTTCTTGGCCTCGCTGTCATCGACTGATTTGACGGTCGCGCCGAAGCGCACCGGCGGCGTCACCACCTTGCCGTAGACCATGCCCGGCAGCATCGTATCGATGCCGTACTTGGCCGTGCCGTTGGTCTTCGAGGGGATGTCGAGCTGCGGCACGGAAACGCCGATCATCGTGTATTGATCGGGCGTCTTCAAGGTGATCGCCTTCAGCTCGTCCGGCGTGAAGCTCTTGGTGATCTTGCCGCTCTTGACGATCTCGGCATAGCTCATCTGCTTCTTCGACTTCGGATGCATCACGACGCCGTCGCGCGCGACGAGCTCCTTGGCCGGTACGCCCATGGAGCTCGCAGCAGCTTCGGTGAGCGCGATGCGGCCGGCGGCGCCGGCTCGGCTCATCGCGTCGAAGTTCATCATCGTGCTCCAGCTGCCGCCGGTGATCTGGGCGCCGAGCACGGGATCGTTGAACTTCGGATCGTTGGAGGCGAGCTGGACGCGCATGTCCTTCCACGCCGCACCAAGCTCCTCGCAGATGATCTGCGCCATGGTGGACGCAATATGCTGGCCCATGTCGGCCTTGCCGCAGGTCACGGTGACGAGACCGTCCGGCGCGATCGCGTACCACACGGTCGGCTCGAAGGCCGAGGGCGTGGTGGCCGCGACGGCGCTATCGGCAAGGCCGGCATAGCCGAGCACGAGGCCGGTTGCGGCGGTGCCGACCAGGAAGGAACGGCGGCTGAGATCGGTCGTGTGGCCGGCGATACGCTCGCCCGCGGCGTTCTTCACATGCGTAGTCATGTGGGGCTCCGCTCGTTCGAGGTGGTGTTGGACGCGGTGCGCATCTCCGCGGCCGCGCGCGAGATCGCCTTCTGGATTCGCGAATAGGTCATGCAGCGGCAGAGATTGCCGTCCATATGCGCCGTGATCTCCTCCTTGCTCGGGCTCGTGGTCTTGGCGAGCAGGGAGGCGGCCTGCATGATCTGTCCCGACTGGCAGTAGCCGCATTGCGGCACCTGCTCGGCGATCCACGCCTTCTGCAGCGGATGATCGCCCTTCTCCGACAGGCCCTCGATGGTCGTGATCTTCTTGTTCGCGACGTCGCCAACCATGGTCTGGCACGAGCGCACCGCCTCGCCCTCGACGTGGACGGTGCAGGCGCCGCACAGTCCGGCGCCACAGCCGAACTTCGTTCCGGTCATCTGCAATTCCTCGCGGATGACCCACAACAGCGGCGTGTCGTTCGCCGCGTCGACAGAGACATCTCTGCCGTTGATACTGAGTTTCGCCATTGCCAAAAACCTCCTTACGGGACAGGTTTGCTTTGGAGCGAACGCCCATCGGCGTTCCGGCACGTCTCGGCAACGCGCTGCCCCATCATCCGCGCGGTGTCCGAGGGGAATTGCAGCTCAACCAGTGGCAGCGACAACAATTGCTGCGATCGCTGCCACAGCAGACTTTGGACGGTCTCCGCTCAGCTCTTGCGCTCGGCCTTGCGGCTCGCGCAGGCATACATGTTGATTTCCATGCCGACGGGGACTTCGACGATCTTGGGGGCAGTCCAGCTCATGCTCGTTCTCCCGGAGAGGATGATCATCGCCGCAACCGACGGCCACCTGCATCTCCGGCAACTCTCCGCACCCGGCGATCGCAGGCATAACACGCGAACCTCGCCGCACTGAGCGAGGCACGGATTGGCTCAGTTAGTTGGTCTGCCTGGTGATGCGGACCAGCGTCTGGTCGACGAAGCTCTTGATGTCCTGATCCGGCTTGCGGAACAGCTCGCGCTCCACCGTCAGCATCCGTCCGGGCACCGTCTTCTTGCAGATCTCGCGCAGGAACACGCCGCCGACCGGCTGCTCGCCCGCGGTGGGCTGCAGCTCCTTGCAGTCCCAGCCGTCGGCGCCATAGCGCGACTTCACCTGATTGCCGAGCAGGAAGGCTTTCTTGCGGATATAGAGCCGCGCCTTCGGATCGGTCTCGATGTTGAGTCCGGAGACGGTGGCCTTGTCATCGATGACCGCCGTGAGCAGCACCGGATGGCCGGCCACCTTGGTGCCGTCCTGGCTGGTCTCCGGATCGAACTCGAAGCGCACCGCGCGCCGCCCTTGCTCATCGGCCGGACAATCGCGCCAGCCCGACCACGCATCGAGCTTGCGGTCGGGTGCCCCGGCGCAACTGAGGTTGACATAGCCCTCGTTCGGCAGATCCGCGATCGGCATGCCGACGGTGATGTCTCGCAGATCGTAGCTCGGCACCGCCTGCGCGGAGGCCGCGTGCATGACGAAGGTCAGCAGGAACGTCGCGAAGATCGCAGTGCAGTCTGAGCGTTTCATTTCGATGGCTCGCTTGCAGGCTGGGTCGCATTGGCCTTGTAGATGTCGCAGACGCGCGAGGTGTTGCCGAAGAAGGCGGTGCACTCGTCATAGGTCGGCTCGCCCCGCCCCTTGATATGCGCGAGGACGTAGTCCGCGACGGCCTCGATATCGTTGGGACGCAGAAACGTGCCGCCCTCCGGGGGCATGCGCTCGCCGACATCCTGGCGGCTCATCTCGTAGCACTTCGTGGTGTCGTAGGAGCCGCGGGCGAAATAGGGCATGCCCGTTCCAGGGCGTCCGCAGGTGACGGTCTCGATGATCTGCTCCCGGGTGAGCTGCGTCTTGCGCAGCGATAGCGCGTCGCCGCCATAGCCGCCGCCGCCATTGCCATGCCATTTGTGACAGCCGACGCAATTGGCGCGCTTGAACACCGCCTTGCCGGCCTCGGTCGGATCGGTGGGGGCAGCAGACTGAGCCGAAGCGAGCGAGCCGGAGATGAGAACGAAAGCCAACGCCGCGGCGGACGTGATCGCATTGAAGTTCATCTGACCTACTTGTCGAACGGGAAAAAGGAAGGAGCGGAGGCTCAAGCCTCCGCTCCTTGATCGACTTACAGCGCGAAGACGTAGAGCATCGAGCCGGGCTGGATCTTCTTCAGCTCGGGCGTGGATTCGATGAACCACTTGTCCCAGGCGCCGCCGAGACCGACAAGGATCGCGACATACTGCTTGCCGTCGACCGAGAAGGTCACGGGAGGCGCGTTGACGCCGCCGCCGGTGTTGAACTCCCACAGCTTCTGCAGGGTCTTGGCGTCGAGCGCCATCACCTCGCCCGAGGGCTGGCCGGTGAAGACCAGATCAGGCGTCGACAGCATGCCGCCGAGATTCGGGAACGGCGTCTCCATCTTGCCGGCGATCTTGCCGGTGGTGACGTCGATCGCGGTCACGCTGCCGGTGATCTTGAACGGCTGGCTCGGTCCGCCGCCGGTCCAGAACTCACGCGCCTTCAGCTTGTCCTTGGTCGCCTCCTCGACGGTGATCCGGTTGCAGCTCTCGATCACCGGGATGTACCAGAGCTTGAGATCCGGATTGTACGAGGTCGGCGGCCAGTTCTTGCCGCCCATATTGCCGGGGCAGATGTCCGCGACCTTGTTTTCACGATGCGGCGTGACCGACGCATTGTAGCGCTGCACCGGGTTCTTCGGATCGTACTCGATCGGCTTGCCGGTCTCCGGATCGAGCCCCTTGGTCCAGGTCACCTTCTTGACGAACGGCAGGCCCCATAGGAACTTGCCGTTGGTGCGGTCGATCGCATAGGCGAAGCCGTTGCGGTCCGCCTCGAGAGCGAGCTTCTGGACCTGTCCGTTCGGCGTGGGCACGTCGACCAGGACGTTCTCGGCGACGCTGTCATAGTCGTAAGGGTCGTTCGGCGTGTGCTGATAGTGCCACTTGATCTTGCCGGTGTTGGCGTCCAGCGCCAGCGAGCTGTCGGTGTAGAGGTTGTCGCCCGGACGATAGGCGTTGTCCCAGTCCGGACCGGGGTTGCCGACACCCCAGATGATGGTGTCGGTCGCCGGGTCGTAGGTGCCGGTCACCCAGGTCGAGCCGCCGCCGGCCGCAGCCGCGTCGTTGCTGTCCTTCCAGGTCTCGCTGCCGGGCTCGCCCTTCGCGGGAATCGTGTGCGTGCGCCAGACTTCCTTCTGCGTGCCGAGATCGGTCGCCGCGATCCAGCCGCGGATGCCGTATTCGGCACCGGCGACTCCGGAGATCGCCATGTTCTTCACGATCAGCGGCGCGCCGGTGATCACCTCGCCCTTGTCGGGATCGGCGACCTGGCGTTGCCAGGCGACCTGCCCGGTCTCCTTGTTGGTTGCGATCAGGCGGCCGTCGAGCGTGTGCGAGACGACGAGATTGCCCCACAGCGCGACGCCGCGATTGTCGACGCCGCAGCAGGCGATCGCGCCGGCCCAGTCGTGATCGGTCTTCGGATCCATCTTCCAAACGAGCTGGCCTTTGCCGCCGCGCGCATCGATCTTGTAGACCGATCCCCAACCGTCGGTGACGTAGATCATGCCGTTCTCGACGATCGGCGTGCCTTCGAGACCGCCATGGCTCCAGATGCCGCCGCCCTCGACGCCACCCAGATGCATCGTCCAGGCGACCTTCAGGTTCTTGACGTTGTCCTTGTTGATCTCCTTCAACGACGAGAACCGCGTGCCCGAGTAGTTCTTATGATGGTGCAGCCAGTTGCCGGCCTCCTTGTCCGCATTGAGCAGCCGCTCGGGCGTGATCTCGTCGGCCGCCTGTACCGGCGCCGCGAGATTGAAGCAGGCAAAGGCCGCGCTGGCGAGCAGCACCGCCCGCAGGGTCGTCCCGACGTTGATCCTCATCGTTTCCTCTCCCATCTTGATTATGCGTTCGAACGAAAACCGCTCCGCCGGTCAGCGAAGGGCCGCAGGCGACAAACAGGCTTCAGGGGGACTTGCGAACCTCGACCTCCGTTTCGATGGATCCCGCTTTCTGGAAAACGATGGTGCAGCTGAAGCGCTTGCCGGGCTCGAGCGGCTCGCGCGTCTGCAGCAGCATCACGTGATAGGCCGTCGGCAGCAGCACCAAGGTGCTGCCCGCGGCGATCGGAATGTTGGGGATGGAGCGCATGGCCGGCGCGCCCTCGCCGCGATCGACCGTGTGACGCTCGGAGAAATTCGCGATCGGACAGCGCACGCGCATCAACGCTTCGGGCGAGGTCGTATCGTTCTTGATGGTCAGAGACAGGGGAATGTCGCGGCCGACTTCGGGGGCAGCAGGCACCCAGGCATCGGACAAGGTCAGACCTTCGCCCGCGAGCACTGACTGAGACATCAGCGACTGAGACATCAGCGCGACGAGCGCAGCGGCGAATGCTGCAACTCCACGACGCACGACAAGCGCCCGCAGGCCGGCGCGCGCGCTGCCCTCCAAGGACGCCGAGCAGCCGTCATCACGCTTCGAACGAGCCGGTAGATCCGACACGGACGCCCTCCCCGAAATGTTGAAGCCGTTTTAGCTTGGCTCCTTGCTTCTGAATTCGTACTCTGAATTCGAATTCCTCGCAAATGGATATTCGCGCCCGGCGTGCTATTGTTCTCTAAAATGTGATGACCCATGCGAATCGTGCCTTCTGCTCCATCTCTGGTCGACCAGGTCGTCGAAGCGATCACTGACGAGATCGTCAGCGGTGTGCTGACACCGGGATCGCGATTGATCCAGGACGACCTCGCCCAGGCCTACGGCGTCTCGCGTCAACCGGTGCAGCAGGCGCTGATCCTGCTGCGCGGTTGCGGCCTGGTGCAGAGCGCGCCCGGCCGCGGGCTGATCGTCGCGCCGCTCGACCCGAACTTCGTCCGCGATCTCTATGAGATGCGCGCCGTGCTCGAAGGCCTGGCCGCACGACTCGCGGCGCATCGCGCTGGCGATCGCGCCGCGCGCGAAGGCCCGGCCTACATCGCTACCGGACATGAGGCGGTGAAAAGCGGGCTCGTCGGCCGCAAGATCGAGACCGACATCGCCTTCCATCGCTTTCTCAGCGAGATCTCGGGAAACGCGCTGATCGATGAGACGATGGCGCCGCACTGGCCCTATCTGAAGCGCGTGATGTCCGACGTGCTGCAAAAGGAGCAGAGCATGTCGCAGACGGTCTGGGACGAGCACGAGGGCATTCTCGCCGCCATCATCGAAGGCCGCAGCGAAGACGCCGAACGGCTCAGCCGCGATCACATCTCGCGCGCCGCGGGCGTCTTCATTCATCACATCGAAGCCCAGCAGGGCGACAGGCCGAAGCAGCGGCGCACGCTCTCGGCGCGAAAGCTCTCGCTATGAGCGACGTGACGCTCCCGCTGGCCCCACAGCTTCAGGAGGCCGCATGCCGCCGCTGAAGACCGAGCCGAGCCTGACCGAACGCGTCTACCAACGCATCCTCTCCGACATCGTCGGGGGTGAGCTGCCGGAATCCGCGCGCCTCATTCAGGACGATCTGGCACGCGACCTCGGCGTGTCGCGCCAGCCGGTGCAGCAGGCATTGCTGTTGCTGCGCAATCAGGGCTTCGTCCGCGACGCGCCGGGGCGTGGGCTCGAGGTGGCGCCGATCGACATCGACTTCATCCGCGACCTCTACGAGATCCGCGCCGTGGCTGAAGGCCTGGCCTGCGGACTTGCGGCGAGCCGCGGCGCCGAGCGCGCCGCCGAAGAAGGACCAGAGCTGATCGAGCAAGGCCGCCGCGCCGAGCGCGAGCATTCGGTCGAGAAGCTGATCGAGGCTGACGTCAAGTTTCACGAATTCCTCTACGAGATCTCAGGCAACGCCATCATCCAGGACACCACCCAGCCGCATTGGCTGCATCTGCGCCGGCTGATGGGCGAGGTCCTGATGCGCGACGAGACGCCGCGGCGGATCTGGGATCAGCATGAGGACATCCTCAACGCTGTCATCGCGGGCGACGCGCAAAAGGCGGAGGATCTGGCGCGTCAGCACATCACGCGGACCGCCACCGTGCTGCTGGCGCGGCTCTCCAAGCAGCGCGATCGCGTGCCGGTCGCAACGCCGTCTTGACGACATCGGCGTGCTGCCGCGCAACGATGTCGCGGGCCGCGTGTGGAACCTTGGTCGCGCATCGGACGTTCTGGCCGCACGGAGATCAGCTCTCCGCATAGCGTCGGCACGCGCCCACGCCAGCCGACGGATCATCCGACGTGAGCAGCAAGGCAACCGCGCCGACCTTCAGCCCCGCCGACGACGTCGAGGGCGTCTCCGATGAGCAGCGGCAGCAGATCAAGGCGCAGAGCCGGCCGAACGCCGCGCTGATCCACGAGACGATCCGCGCCGAGGGCGAAAGCGAGCTGGAGCGGCGCTGGTGGGCGATCCTGCTGTCGGGCCTCGCCGCGGGTCTGTCGATCAGCCTCTCGCTGATCGTGCAGGGCGAGTTTCACGCCTTCGTCTCCGACGAAGCGGCCCGGCGGCTGTTCGCACCGCTCGGCTATACCGCGGGCTTTCTCGTCGTGGTGCTCGGCCGGCAGCAACTGTTCACCGAGAACACGCTGACGCCAATCCTGCCGCTGCTGCATCACCGCGATCTCAAGACGCTCGGACAGGTCGCGCGGCTGTGGGGCCTGGTGCTAACAGCCAACGTCGCGGGCACATGGGCAGCAGCCGCCGCGCTGGCTTACACCGACGTGTTCGAGCCGCGAATCGTCGATGCCTTCACCGAGATCAGCCGGCACACGGTCGAGGGTCCGTTCTCGACGACGTTCGCGCGTGCCGTTTTCGCGGGCTGGCTGATCGCGCTGATGGCCTGGCTGCTGCCGGCCGTGCGCGCCGCCCGTGCCCATATCGTCGTGGTGATGACCTATCTGGTGGCGCTGGGGCAGTTCGCGCATGTCGTCGCCGGCTCGGTCGAATGCGCGTTCCTGGTGTTCAAGGGCGATGTCTCGCTTGCCGACTATGCGGGGGCATTCTTCTTACCCACCCTGCTCGGCAACATCGTGGGCGGCACGACGCTGGTCGCCATTCTCAACTATGGGCAGGTCGCGGCGGAGCTCGATCAGGACGACTGACCCAGCGCGAGCCGGCCGTCACGCCGCGGGCAGAGCGAACGAGAACGTCGCGCCGCCATCGGGCTCGTTGCGGGCGGACAGCTCGCCCCCATGCTCGCGAACGATGCCGTAGCTGATCCACAAGCCCAGGCCCGTCCCTTCGCCGACGCGCTTGGTCGTGAAGAACGGCTCGAAGATGTGGCTGAGATGATCCTTGTCGATCCCGGGACCGTTGTCGGTGATCCGGAACGCGATCTCGCCGCCCTGCCGCGACGCGGCGACCACGAGACGCGGCAGCTCGGTCGCGCGCATCGCGTCGATGGCGTTCTCGACCAGATTGACGATCACCTGATGCAGCTGGCCCTCGTTTCCGGAGATCCACAGATCCGGCTCGACCTCGATCTGGATGTCGACGCGATGCTGCTTGGTGCGGCCGGCCCACAGCACAGCCGTGTTGATCAGCCGCTCGATATTGACCCGCTCGACCTCGCCGAGCTTGGAGAACGACAGGCGCCGCAGGTTCTTGACGATCTCGCTGATCCGCACCGCACCTTCCAGCGTGCCCTCGATCAGCGGCCCGAAATCCTCGACGATGGCGTCGATCCGCAACTCCGAGCGGAGCGCTGCGACCTCCTCGGAGACCGGCTGCTCATGCACCGCATCGAGATACCCCACCAGCGCGGTCCGGTAGCGCATCAAGGTGTGAACATTGCCATAGACGAAGCTGATCGGATTGTTCAGCTCATGCGCGACGCCGGCCACGAGGCGGCCGAGGCTCGCCATCTTCTCCTGCTCGACCAGTTGCCGCTGCGCGCGCTGCAATTCCTGATGCGCCTTGTGCAGAGCTTCATAGGCGCGGCGCAGCTCGCCGATGGGACGCCCCGTCAGCACCACGCCGATGAAGCGGCCGCGATGGTCGTGCCGCGGCGAGCTGTTGATCGCGAACAGGTCGGAACTCAATCCATCAGCAGCAAAGCGCAGCTCGCCGTCGACCACCTCAGTGCCGCCGCGCGGCTTCAGGAGCGCCGCGAGCTTGCTGCGATGGTCGACATCGATCATCTCGGCCATGTTGCGGCCGGCGATCTCCTCCAGCGTACGGCCCGAGGTCCGCTGGAACGCGGAGTTGGCCTGCTGCACCGTCCCCTTGGCGTCGCACACGACCAGAATGTCAGAGACCGACTCGATGACGTTGGTGACGAACGCCTGCGCCTCCTCGAGCTCGGCGTTTTTGTGCTCGAGGTCGACCTCGTAGCGCAAGAGGTCCGAATAAACCTCGTCCATCTTGCGGATGACTTCGATCCACACGCCCTCGCGCTCGCTGTCGAACTCCAGCGAGCTGCTGCTCGCGATCAGCTTCAGCAGCGTGTCCGTGCCGGACTCAGGAGAGTGCGTGGCCTTTGCCATTTTTCTTCAGGTCGTATCTCGACAGTTTGTTCCGTAGGCCGACGCGTGACAGACCGAGCTCGCTCGCGACCCGGCTGATGTTACCATCATATTTTTCCAGGCAATGGACGATGATGTTCTTTTCGAGATCTTCCACCCTGTCCTTCAGGCTGCCGGAGCCGTTGAGCTTGCCGTTGGCGACCGCCGGCGCAGCACGCTTTCCATTGCGCCGCCCAGCAAAGGGCGGGCAGCGTAGCTCGTCGGCATCGGCCAGCACGGCCATGCGCTGGATCTCGTTCTGCAGCTCGCGGACATTGCCCGGCCAGTGATACCTGGAGAACTCGTCGAGTGCCGCCGCCGCGAACCGCAGATGTGGCCGGTTGAACGAGGTCTTCACCGCCGCAAGCACACCCTCGGCGATCAGCGGGATGTCCATCGGACGCTCCCGCAGCGAGGGCATGTGCACCGGGAAAGCTGCAAGACGATAATAGAGATCGCGGCGGAAGCGTCCGGCTTCGACCTCGGCCTCCAGATCCCGGTTCGTCGCCGCGACGACGCGCACGTCGACCTTGCGCACGCGCTGCGCACCGAGCGGCCGGATCTCGCTCTCCTGCAGCACGCGCAACAGCTTGACCTGGAACGCCGGCGAGGTCTCGCCGATCTCGTCGAGAAAGATGGTGCCGCCGTCGGCGACCTCGAACAGGCCGATGCGGTCCTGATAGGCGCCGGTGAAGGCGCCCTTCTTGCAGCCGAACAGCTCGCTTTCCAAGAGCTCGTCCGGCAGCGCGCCGCAGTTCTCGACCACGAACGCCTTGTTGGCGCGGGCCGAGCCGTAATGGATCGCGCGCGCGAGCAGCTCCTTGCCGGTGCCGGATTCGCCGGTGATCAGCACGGAAATATCGTAGTCCGCGGCGCGGCGGCCGAGCTCGATGACGTTGCGCATCGGGCTCGCGGCGGAATGCACGATGCGGTCGAAATCGTACAGCTGCTTGGCGGCGCCGCGCTTGACCGAGACCACCTTCTTGATATGCGCCGGCGTCGCCTTGACGTCGACACCCGCGGTCTCGGTCTCCTTCTGCAGCCTGTAGAGCTGGACAGCCTCGCGGACGATCTCGATCAGGCGGTCCGGCTGCCAGGGTTTTGTGATGTACTGATAAATGCCGGCCTCGTTCAGCCCGGCGATGATGTCCTCGGAGTCCGAATAGCCCGAGATGATCATCCTCACGGGATCCGGCCACAGCTCGCGCACGCGCTTCAGGAAGCTGACGCCGGATTCCTGCGGCATGCGCTGGTCGCAGATCACGGCATGCACGTTCTCGCCTTCGAGCAGCTTCTCGGCGTCCGCAGTGTTGCCGGCGCACAGCACCTCGAAGTCCTGATTGAGGACGCGGCGCAGCGCCTCCTGCGACCGGATCTCGTCGTCGACGACCAATATGGTTCCCTGGATTCCCATGTCTCAGCAGATCCGCGGCAGCTGCTCGCCCGACAGCCAGTCGACGATGCGGCCGCCGCCGAAACTCGTCGCCATCTGAACGAAGCGATGATCGTCGGCGACCGCCTCGCCAATGTCAGCCGCATCCCGTCCCAGTGGATGCGCCTTCATCGCTGCGAGCACAGCGTCGGCGACATGAGGAGCAACCACCGCGATGAGCTTGCCTTCATTGGCGACATGCAGCGGATCAAGCCCGAGCAGCTCGCAGGCGGCGGCGACCGCGGGCTTCACCGGAATGGCTTCTTCCTGCAGGCGGAAGCCGAGATTGGACTGCTGGGCGATCTCGTTCATCGTCGCGGCCAACCCGCCGCGCGTGGGATCGCGCATCAGCCGGATGCCCTGGCCGCCGGCCGCGACCATGTCTGCGACGAGACCATGCAGCGACGCGGAGTCGGACACGATCTCGGTGTCGAACGTTAAATTCTGCCGCTTGGACATGATGGCAACGCCGTGGTCACCCAGGCTGCCGGACAGCAGCACGCGGTCCCCGGGCAGTGCCTTGTCAGCCGAGAGGTCCAGGCCATCAGGTAGCACGCCGACGCCGGCGGTCGAGATGAACACGCCATCAGCCTTGCCGCGCTCGACGACTTTGGTGTCGCCCGTGATGATCGCGATGCCCGCCTCGCGCGCCGCCTGCCCCATAGCATCGGCAATGCGCTTGAGATCATCGAAGCGGAAGCCCTCCTCGATGATGAAGCTCGCGGAGAGATACAGCGGCTTCGCGCCGGCCATGGCGATGTCGTTGACGGTGCCGTGCACGGCGAGCGAGCCGATATTGCCGCCGGGAAAGAACAGTGGTGAGACGACATAGCCGTCGGTCGTCATCACCATGCGACCGGCAGCGACGTCGAACGCCGACTGGTCGTTGCCCCGCGCCAGCCATTCATTGCCGAAGGCTTCGTGGAACAGGCCTGAAATCAGCTGCGCCATCGCGCGGCCGCCGGCGCCGTGCGAGAGGTCGACGCAGCCGTTCTTCAGATCGAGCCGGCGCTGATGCATGCTCATGAGGCGAGCCTCCGCTGATGGTCGCGGAAGCGGCCATAGGTCCAATGCGCCGCGCAGGCGCCTTCCGACGACACCATGCAGGAGCCGATCGGCGTCTCCGGCGTGCAAGCGGTGCCGAAAAGCTTGCAGTCGACCGGCTTCTTCAACCCGCGCAGAATCGCCGGACATTCGCAGGCCGGATTGTCGGCGACGACGAGTTCGGCCATCGCGAAGCGCAGCTCGGCATCGAGATGCGCGAAGGCTGGCTGCAGCCTGAGCGCACTCGCCGGAATGCTGCCGAGGCCGCGCCATTCGAACTGGTCGCGCAGCTCGAAGATCTCGGCCACTTCCCTGATCGCGCGCAGATTGCCGCTGCCGGTGACGGCGCGGCGATACTGGTTCTCGACCTCGTGGCGGCCGTCATTGACCTGCTCGATCAGCATCAGGATCGCCTGCATCATATCGAGCGGCTCGAAGCCGGCGATCACGACCGGCTTGCCATCGTCACGGGCGAACGGCGCATAGGGCTCGGTGCCGATCACGGTGGAGACGTGGGCGGGACCGACGAAGCCGTCGATCTCGATCGGCGTGTCGCTGTCGAGGATCGCGCGCATTGCCGGGGGCGTCAGCACGTGATTGCAGAACACGCTGAAATTGGTGAGCTGCTTCTTCTCGGCGGCCCGGATCATCACTGCGGTCGGCGGCGTCGTGGTCTCGAAGCCGATGGCGAAGAACACGACCTCGCGGCCGGGGTTTTGCTCCGCCAGCGCGATCGCATCGAGCGTCGAATAGACCATCCGGATGTCGGCACCGCGCGCCTTCGCCTTGAGCAGCGACGAGCCGCGCGAGCCCGGCACGCGCATCAGGTCGCCATAGACGCACAAGATGATTTCAGGCCGCTCGGCCAGCGCGATCGCCATGTCGATGCGCCCGGCCGGCAGCACGCAGACGGGACAGCCGGGGCCGTGGATCATGCGGACATTGTCCGGCAGCATGTCCTCCAGGCCGTAGCGCGCGATCGCATGGGTATGGCCGCCGCAGAACTCCATGAAGCGATAGGCGCGCGCGGGATCCGCCTTGGCGCGGATGGCGCGCGCAAGGCCCAGCGCCAGCTCCTTGTCGCGAAACTCGTCGGCGTATTTCATGATACGACCTCCGCCGTCGCTGCGCCCATCTGCCGGAGCAGGTCGAGCGTCTCGCGTGCCTCCTCGGGATCGATCTTGGCCAGCGCGTGGCCGACATGGAGGATGACGTAGTCGCCGACCGCGATCTCCTCGATCAGCGCGACCGAGACCTCCTTGCTGACGCCGTCGATCGACACGATCGCCATGTCGTCGGGCAACAGCTTGATCACCTCGGCGGGAATGGCCAGGCACATCAGACGATCCCTCCAGTTCTGTTGTCGTTGTCGGTCAGTTGCAGCCCGGCCACCCAGGCCTGCCCCAGACTGAGTCCGCCATCGTTGGGCGGCAGGCGGCGCGGCAGCAGCGCGTCAATGCCGGCCGCCCGACAGCCGCTGACGATCAGCTCCGCCAAATGCGCATTGAGGAAGCAGCCGCCGCTCAGCACGACGGTGTTCACGCCGGTTGCGCGCGATGCTGACGTGATCCAGTCGACGCAGGCTGCGGCTAAGGTGCCGTGAAACAGGCCGGCAGCTTCGACGGGCTCCAAGTCGCCGGCGATCAAGTGGGCGAGCAGGGGACGCAGCGACAGCACGCCATCGGCGATCGTCCAGCCCTGCCCGAGGACCGCAGTGGTGCGAACCAGCGCCTCGAGCTTCATAGCGGCTTCGCCTTCATAGCTCTGGCGCGTGCTGACGCCGAGCAATCCCGCCACGGCATCGAACAGCCGGCCGACGCTGGTGGTCGCAGCAGCGTCGGCGCGGTCGAGCAGCATCGGCAGATGGCGCGCCTGTGGCTGGTCCGCAAAGCGCGACGTGATCTCGGCGTCGCGCCCGAGATCGTGCAGCACGGCAGCCGCCATGCGCCACGGCTCGCGCGCGGCGCGATCGCCGCCTGGCATCTTCAACGGCGCAAGATGGCCAAGGCGTTGAAAGCTGGCGCCGTTGCACAGCAGCAGTTCGCCGCCCCAGGCGCCGCCATTGATGCCGTAGCCGTAGCCATCAAGCACCACCGCCAGCGCAGGCATCCGCAAGCCATGCTCAGCGACGACCGACGCGGCGTGCGCATGGTGATGCTGCACGGCGAAGCTCGGCAGGCCCAACATCTGCGCGAACCGCGTCGAGGCCATGTCCGGATGCAGATCATGCGCGATCGCCACCGGCGTGACGTCGAGGATGGAGGTGAGATGCGCGATCGTCTCTTCGAAGAATCGGATCGCCGCGGCGGAGTCGAGATCACCAAGATGCTGTGAGACGAAGGCCTCGTCGCCGCGGATCACGGTCACCGTCGACTTGAGGTGAGCACCGACCGCAAGCAGCGGCGGCAAAGCGCGCGGCAGCCGGATCGGCTCCGGGACATAGCCGCGAGCGCGACGGATGAAACGCGGTGCACCTGCCATCATAGTGACGACGGAATCATCGGCACGGATGACAATGTCGCGGTCATGGGTGACGATCAGATCCGCGATATCAGCGAGAGCGGCCAGCGCCTCGTCATTGTCGGTCAGCAGCGGCTCACCGCTCGGATTGGCGCTGGTGCAGACCAGCGCCCATGTGGTGGTCCCGCCATGCCCGCGCAGCGCGTCGAAGATCAGATGATGCAGCGGCGCGACCGGCAGCATTACGCCGAGTTTGGCAAGGCCGGGCGCCACCGATGGCGCGAGGCACGGGCGCGAGCGCAGCAGAACGATCGGACGCGCCACCTGCTCCAGCAAGCCGCGCTCGGCGGCATCGACATCGGCAACCTCAGCGGCTGCCTCGACTGACGCCAGCATCACCGCGAACGGCTTGCCGTCGCGCTGCTTGCGCGTGCGCAGCCGCTGGACCACGCGCTCGTCGCGCGCATCACACAGCAACTGATAGCCGCCCAGTCCCTTGATGGCGACGATCTTGCCCTCCGCAAGCGCGGCGGCGATTTCAACCACGTCTTGGCTGAGCCGGGGTCCGCAGTCCGGACACGAGATCGCCTCGGCATGGAAACGGCGGCCGCGCGGATCCTCGTAGTCCGCGCGGCACGCTTTGCACATCGGAAAGCGCTTCATCGCGGTCGTCGCCCGGTCGTAGGGCAGTCGCTCGGCGATGGTGAAGCGCGGTCCACAATGGGTGCAGTTGACGAAAGGATAGCGATGAAAGCGGCTATCGGGATCGAACAGCTCGGCGAGACATTGCGGACAGGTCGCAGCATCCGGCACGATGCGTGTCGTCACACGGCCGCCGACGCTCTCGCCGATGCGGAAATCCGCGCTGGCTTCAGCCGCGATCGGCTCGACGGCGATATCGTCGATGCGTGCCAAAGGCGGCGCCTGCCGCGGCAGCGCCTCGACGAACGATACGACGTTCTCGCCCTCGATCTCGATCACGACGCCATCGGCATCGTTGGCGACGAAGCCGCCGAGGCGATGGCGCGTGGCGAGGCCATGGACATAGGGACGGAAGCCGACGCCCTGCACGGCGCCGCGGACGCGGAGCCTGAGGCGCGTGCGATCCGCCGCCAATGTCGGGCCCGCGGTGCTCATCCCTGCACCACGCTCGCTCGCATGCGATCCGCCTGCTTCCTGATCCAGGCATAGAAGGCGGAAAAGCCTTCACCTGTCCTGGCGGAGATCGTCAGCACCTCGATTTTCGGATTGACGCGGCGGGCATATTCGACGGTCTGCGCCAGATCGAAGTCAAGCACCGGCGCCAGATCGATCTTGTTGATCAGCATCAGCGCTGACGCCGCGAACATGTCCGGATATTTGAGCGGCTTGTCCTCGCCCTCGGTGGTCGAGAACACCACGATCTTGCAGGCCTCGCCGAGGTCGAACGCCGCCGGACAGACGAGGTTGCCGACATTCTCGATGAACAGCAGCCCGCCGCGCAGCGACGGCAGCCGGCCATAGGCCTCGCCGACCATCGCCGCATCGAGGTGGCAGCCCTTGCCGGTGTTGATCTGGATCGCCGGCACGCCGGTGGCGCGGATGCGCTCGGCGTCGTTGGAGGTCTGCTGATCGCCCTCGATCACCGCGACGGGCCGGCTCTGCTTCAGCTCGGCGACGGCACGCACCAGCAGCGACGTCTTGCCTGCGCCGGGGCTGGAGACGAAGTTGAACGCCAGCACGTCGTGCGCCGCGAAGCGCGCGCGGTTCTCGGCGGCGAGGCGGTTGTTCTTGCCGAGAATGTCGCGCTCGATCTGGATGATGCGTCCGCTCGACAGGCCGGCGATCTCCTGCCCCGCCGGATTGGCCGCGCAGTCGATGTGATCGGCAGCGCCATGGGCGTGAGGATGGTCATGCGCATCATCACCGTGGTGATGATGGTGGTGGCCATGACCGTGGTCGTGATCATGGTGGTGATGGCCGTGATGGTGATGATGCCCGGCATGATCATGGTCGTGATCGTGCGCGTGGTCATGATGATGATCGTGATCGCCGCGATCGTGATGATGATCACCCGCTTCGATCGCGGATTTGCCGTCACCGCAGCCGCACACCGTGCACATCACTCGACCTCCAGCTCCTTGACCCGCATGTCCTCGCCACCCGTCACCTGCAGCTGATGGCTGCCGCATGCGGGACAGGCGTCGTAGCGCCGGCTGATCTCGACGCTGCCAGAGCAGCCGAGGCACCAGGCCGTGCCCTTCTGTTCGATGATCTCCAGCGCCGCGCCGCGCGCGATGGTATGCGCCGTGACCGCCTCGAAGCAGAATCGCAGCGCCTCGGGCGCGACATGGCTCAGCGCGCCGATCTCCAGCCACACCGTCTTCACCTTGGAGAACGCGCCGTTGCGCGCCTCAGCCTCGACGATCTCGACGATGCCCTCGCACAGCGCCATCTCATGCATCGGCCATCTCCCGCACCGAGAGGCGATAGCCGACGCAGGGATCGAATGCCCCGATCATGGCGTTGATGGCATCGCGATCCCCGCTATCTCGCAGCATTGCACCGGCCAAGCTGTTCACCACTGGCCCGCGTGCATGGAAGTTCCACTCCGTCGGCGCCAGGAACTCGAAGCGCCGGATCGCACCATCAGCATCCAGCTCGACGACGTGATGCAGCCGGCCGCGCGCGCATTCGACCGCAGCCGCGCCGCGGCGCGGACCGAGCGCATAGCTCGCGAGCACGTCGGCGTCCGCCGACGCATCCTCCGCCTCACCGGCCTCGATCCAGCGCAGCAACGTCGCGATCTCCGCTACCTTGGCGGCGAGCCGGTCAGCCGGTCCAGCTTGGGGAGATACGACACGCGCGGTACGCCGAGCCCACACGCCGGTTTCCGGCACGCGCCCATCGATATCAGGCGCCTCCGCGAAGGCGGCTCCGTCGTCCATCAGCCGGGTGACGACCGCATGATCGTCGGCGGCCGACAGCACGCCATGCGCTGATGGCATGTGCCTCCATCCTTCCCCATCGGCGACCCTCTCGGCCGCCATCAAGATCATCGCGAGCGGAGTTCCCGGCAGGACGAACTCCGTCGTCCAGTCTATGCCGAGAGCCTCCAGGCCCATCTTGATCTGTGACAAGGTTTCGCTGCGCGATGGCGGATCGCGATCCGGCGGGCGTTGCAGCGCCGTGACGGCCTGCAACAGCGGTTGCGCCATTTGCAGCGCACCACGCGTCACTGCCGGCGCAAGCAGCAGGCCGCGCACCAACTCGGAAAGGCGCTCGGCGATCAGCGCCTTGATACGGCGGTGGCGCGTCAGCGCGCCGGCCTGCTCGCCGCGCGCGGCCTCGACGGCCGACAGCAAAGCGACCTGGTGCGCGGTCGCGCATAACGAGAACAGCCTCGGCAGCGCCGCAAGCAGTGCGTCGACCGGCTTGCCCACGGCCAGCCGGCCCAGCGGCGGCCGGGTCCGCGAGAGGATGTCGACAGCGACGATGACGCGATCGGCGACCGACAGCTCGACATCGAGATGGTTGCGGAAGGCCGGCGTCATGCGCGGCTCTCCGACAGTGTTCCACGCAGGAAGGCGCGGCGATCGATGCGCGAGGCTGTCTCGGCGCGAGTCGGCCCGGTTTCTTCAGGCGCGGTCAACAGTGCCGTTAGCGCGGCATCAGCCGCGATGCGCGCCGCTGCCATATCCTCGAACTCGGAGATTGGCGAGAACAGCGAGCAGCTAGCGATGCGTCCGATCCCGGCGACATCGCCGATCGTGAACTCGAACGTCCCCGCGGGCAGCGCGATCTCGATCGTCGATCCGATCTCGCCCTGCTCAGCGGGACTGACAATGTTCATGAACCACGGCGTCAGGATGATGCCGATCGTCCGCCCGTGGACGCTCGTGAAGCCGATGGCCTCGACCTCCAGCGCATTATGATAGATCGGCAGCTCGCGCATCGCGCGGTCGCCGATCTCGCGATAGACGGCGGCAAGACGCTCGCCCCACGCGGCCGGCGTGAGCTCATGTCTCCCCTCCCCGGCCGCGATCGCGCTCATGACTCCACCACCATGAACTTGGCCTTCGGCGCATCGCAGTTCGGGCAATGCCAATCCTCGGGAAGAGCCGAGAACGGCGTGCCCGGAGCGATCTGCGCGACGCCATCGCCCTCCGCCGGATCATAGCGCGTCCAGCAGATGCCGCACTCCAGCGTCACCTCGTCGGCGAGATCGCTGCGTACGCCGAAATTCTCGAAGCCGGCGCTCATGTGAAGTATGCCTCGATGATCTGCTTCAGGCGCTCGGCGGAGTCCTCGAAATCCTCGGGCGCGGCGAGCGCAACGACGGGCACGCCGCCAACCTCCAGTGTGTCGAGAATGATCGTATCCATCGCGTTGAAGAACTGCACCGACCAGACGTGGCGCACGCCAGTCGCGAGCACGCGGCAGGTACCGTAGCCGCGCGACATCAGCTGGATCGGCCCGTTGCCGAGCGTCTCCTGCAGGAAGCTCATGTCCACGGGGCTCATCGGCAGCAGCGTGAAGTTGATGGTCTGCGAGCGCTGCCCCGGCCGCCAGGCGAGCGCGCGCTCGCGGATCTCGGCGAGCACCGGCAGCGCGTTCATCGTGCCCTCGGGCGCCGGCCCGATGACGACGTCACCGGCCGTCAGATCGATCGCGGCGCGCGCGATGATCTCGGGCACGGCGCCGATCTCGATGTAGTCGTGGCTCTCGTCACGCTCCAAGCGCACGCGCCAGATGCCCGCGAGCACCGACTCCTGGATCTGCGCCAGCGAGCCGTCGGGCAGCGCCACTACGCCGGCGACCTCACCCTCGCCGAGCACGTCGTCGATCAGCCGACGTTCGAGATCGTTGAGGCCGGCCAGCCGAAACAACTGAGTTGGCGCGTCCGCAGTCTGCGATCCGATCGCCGACGCGATCGTCGACAGCAGCTCGACCGCGCGCGGACAGCTCCGCGCCAGCTCCTCGGAGTCGAGGGTCGCGAGCTTGGCAAGGGCGCCGGATGCGGTCAGCCCCTTGTACTGAAGCTCGAGCGCCTCTTCGCCGATCGGAAACACGCTGACCGGCTGCTCGGCTCCCTCGGGGGCAATCCAGAATCCGGGCTTCATCGGTGATCTCCTGACGGCTGATGCGCGGGAACGATGCTGGCAACAACGGCCGCCGCTGCGCCGGTCGGGCGATCGATCAGTCGCGAGATGCGGTCGACATAGACCGACCAGTCCTGGATCTTGGCGATCACGCCGAGCGTCTCGGTACCGCGGCAGAAGATCAGCGATGGCTGCACCCGTACGCCGAAGCGCGTGCCGAGCTCCGCTTCCGCATCGCGCGCGATCACCGCGCCCTGCAGCCGGCCTTGAAACGCCGTGATCAGCTCGGGCAAGACGATGGCGACATCCAGCGCCTCCGGAAAGCGCGCCGGATCGCCGGCCGACAGCAGCACGGAAATACCGCCGGCACGGTTCACGTCCTCCAGGAACGCATCGACAGAGCCGGCATCGACTTCCGGCAACCCGCCTCGCATGCGCGTGGCGTCACGCTGCAGCCCCTCCATGGATGTTCCTTCCTGACCAGTTATCGTTGTCGGTCTCTGGATGGACAGCAATCGACGTGCCAGACGATCGCCGCCGCGGTGACCGCTTCAAGTCAATGAATATTCTCAGCAATTTTTCGGCGTTCAGAGTCCGCTAAGATCTCTGCAAAGCTGCTTTGCAGAGGAAAGCCGACAACTTTCTTGGCGATTGGATATCTTGTTGTCGGCTAGCGGACAGAGGCCGATGCGCTGCCTCAGCGCAGGTGCTCGGGCAGCTGCGGCTCACGACCGATCAGGTCGGCGAAGAAATCGTCGCAATTCTCGCCGCTCATCGCGGCCTGCAGGCCGCGCAAGGCGTCGCCGATCAGCCGCGCCTCCTCGTCGTCGAGCAGGCGCACGGCGTTATCGAGATAGACCAGCACCTTCGCGCCGGCCGGCGGGTTCGACAGCAGGAGCACCGAGACGCGGCGCTCCTCGCCATCGAAGCTGCACCGCGCCGAGACGCCGTCGGTCTCCAAGATCGTCATCGGCAGGCCCAGGCACATGGCAAATTCCCTCGCGCTCGCCAGCTATTCGGCCGGGTCCGCGCGCATCTCGAAGCTATGATGATCAATGTCGTTGGCGAGCAGGCGCGCATCGCCGGCGAGTGGCTCGGGCCGCAACACGGCCGTGATGCCCCACTCCGCCAGAACAGCACAAGCCAAGTCGATCGCAGGCTCGATCTGCGCGCGCACCGGCGCGGTCAGCGGCCCGCCCCAATCCTCCAGGTCGAGCGGCTGGCAGCCGATCAGCGCAAGGCGCTGTGGATAGCGGCCGAGCAGATCGGCCGCACTCAAGACTTCCTGGAAGCCGGTCTGGTGCAGGCTCATCTTCTTCGCGCCGGTGAAGCGCGGCACCTCCTCGTCGCGAACGAGCTTGAGCTCGCCCGGGGCAAGGCCGTAGTCGATCGCGTCGAACACGATGAGGCCATCGGCCTCCTCGACGTAGTTCACGAGGTAGAGCCCTTGCGTGCCGCCATCGAGGATCGTGACATTGTCCGGCACGGCGTAGCGGCGGTGGAATTCCTCCACCACGCGCACGCCAAACCCTTCGTCGGCCCACAGGATGTTGCCGATGCCGAGCACCAGGATGCGGTCAAGCTTTGCTTCAGCCATCACGCGACCCCTATTCGCGGAACTGCCGCTCGCCGGAGATCATCGAGGAGATGATGCTCTGGCGGGACATGATGTCCTCGCGGATGGCGGCATAGACGTGCACCATCACGAACATCACCAGCGCCCACATGCCGAGGTGATGATAGGTGTGGACGTCCTGGCTGTTCGGCCAGATCGAAAATACCCAGCCGAACAGTTTGTACTGCCAGCTGTCGATGCCCTCGCCTTCCGAATACAGTGCGAAGCCGGTGACGATCATGAAGGCGACGAACACCGTGAAGCCGGTGAACATCGCCGTCTGCGCCAGCGGATTGTGGCCGACATACATCTTCGGCTCACGCTCCAGGAATGCATACCAGCGGATCTCGTGCAGCACCTCCTTCCAGAATTGCTTGCGATGCACCGGGATGTAGAAGATCTGCCGCGAGTGGTGGTTGCCGACGAAGGCCCAGAGGATGCGGGCGAGGAAGAACACCGCCAGCACTTGGCCTGCCGCGAAATGCGTGAACCGGATGTAGCCCATCACGAAGCTGCCCGACGCCTCGCCTTCGACGCTCGGCAGCGGCGAACCAATCAGGTAGCCGGTGATCATCAACACCACGATCGCGAGCGCATTGACCCAATGGCAGATGCGCACCGGGGCTTCGTAGACATAGACCGTGGGCCGGCCGATCGCGTGCTCACCGGCCGCATCCGCTGCAATCGTGGCGAGGTTGGACTTGGCCTCCGCAGGGCGCGTAATGGCATCCATCATGGTGCTTCTCCGCCCTACCTGACCTTGACCGTCGCCATTTCCTGGCCGTCCGGGCTCATGACGTGCGTCGAGCACGCCAGGCACGGATCGAACGAATGGATCGTCCGCAGGATCTCCAGCGGCTTCTCCGGATCCGCCATCGGCGTATCCATCAACGACGCCTCGAACGCGCCGATATTACCCTTGGGATCCCGCGGCGATCCGTTCCAAGTGGTCGGCACGACGCACTGGTAGTTGTCGATCTTGGTGTCCTTGATCTTGATCCAGTGCGCGAGTGCGCCGCGCGGCGCCTCGGTAAAGCCGTAGCCCTTGGCCTCCTTCGGCCAGCTCTCCGGCTTCCACTTCTCGACATTGGCGGTCGAGGAATCGCCGGCCTTGATGCGCGCCACCAGCTTGTCCTGGAAGTAGCGCATCTGACCCGCGGCCCAGTCGCATTCCAGCGCGCGAGCGGCGGTGCGGCCGAGCGTCGAGAACAGCGCCGTGACCGGCAGGTTCAGCGTCTTGAGCAGCTTGTCGGTCGGCTCCTTGAACTCCGGTCTGTTCTGGGCGTAACCGATGATGTAGCGCGCCAGCGGCCCGACCTCGACCGCGTTGCCGCGCCAGCGCGGCGCCTTGATCCAGGAGTATTTTCCACCCTCGTCGAGCTCCTTGATGTCGGTCTTGGTGCCCTTGGCGTTCGGACCGAGCTGGTAGTTCGGCTCGGTGACGCCGTCCCAGGGATGCAGCCCCTTGCTCTCGTCGGGATATTTGTACCAGGAATGCGTCACGAACTCCTGGATCTGCTCGGGATCGCCGTGGTCGATCGGCAGCACTTCGTTGAGGTTGCCATTGAGGATCACGCCGCGCGGCAGCTTGAGGTTCTTGGCCGAATAGTCGTTGGCATTCTCCGGGATGTCGCCGTAGGACATCACGCTCTTGCCGGAGAGGCCGCCGCCATAGAGCCAGTCCTTGTAGAACGAGCCGATGGCGACGACGTCAGGCAGATAGACCTTCTGCACGAACTCGATCGAGCGGTCGATGATCGACGAGACGAGGTTGAGCCGCTCCATGTTGATGGCGCCGACCGCGCCGGTGCCGTCGACATTGACCGCGCAGGGCACGCCGCCGACCAGCCAGTTCGGATGCGGGTTCTTGCCGCCATAGATAGTGTGGATCTTGACGATCTCCTTCTGGAAATCGAGCGCTTCCAGATAATGCGCGACCGCCATCAGGTTGGCCTCCGGCGGCAGCTTGTAGGCCGCGTGGCCCCAATAGGCGTTCTTGAACGGGCCGAGCTGGCCTGACTCGACGAACTTGGTGAGCCGGATCTGCAGGTCCTTGAAATAGCCGGGCGACGACAGCGGCCAGTCCGAGATCGACTGCGCCAGCGCCGAGGTCGCCTTCGGATCGGCCTTCAGCGCAGAGACGACGTCGACCCAGTCGAGCGCATGCAAATGATAGAAGTGCACGAGATGATCATGCACCTGCAGACAGAGCTGCATGATGTTGCGGATCGAGTTGGCGTTGTCGGGGATCATGATCCCCAGCGCATTCTCGACCGCTCGCACCGACGTAAGCGCATGCGTTCCGGTGCAGACGCCGCAGATCCGCTCGGTGAAGGCCCAGGCGTCGCGCGGATCGCGATTGCGCAGGATGGTCTCGATGCCGCGCCACATCGTACCGGTCGACACCGCGTTGCGGATCACGTTGTTATTGTCGACGTTCACCTCGACGCGCAGATGTCCCTCGATGCGCGTGAGCGGATCGACGACGACGCGCTTGCCGGAATTGTCGAGATTGAAGCCGTTGGGAGTCTGGATGCCCATCGTTGCCTGCCCTGAACTGAATTAATGATCTTGCTTGGCGCTGGCGTCATCGCGCTTGGTCGCGAGCCGCTTGACCGCGGTGACCGCCGCATGCGCCGCGACCGCCACGCCTACGGTTCCCGCCGCGGCCATGCCGACCTCGTCCGCATTGCGCTCGATGCCGAACTGCTTGATCGTGGTGAGCCGGTCGTAGAACGAGCCCTTGTCCCAGAAGCCGTCCTCGGAGCAGCCGATGCAGCCATGACCCGACTGGATCGGGAACGAGACGCCGCCGTTCCAGCGGACGGTCGAGCAGGCGTTGTAGGTGGTCGGGCCCTTGCAGCCCATCTTGTACAGGCAATAGCCCTTGCGCGCGGCCTCGTCGTCCCATTCCTCGACGAACTGGCCGGCATCGAAATGCGGCCGGCGATAGCATTTGTCGTGGATGCGCTGCGAATAGAACATCTTCGGCCGGCCCTGGCGGTCGAGCTCGGGCAGCTTGCCGAACGTCGTGATGTAGGTGACGACGCCGGTCATCACTTCCGCGATCGGCGGGCAGCCCGGCACCTTGATGATCGGCTTGTTGGTGATCACCTTGTCGATCGGCGTGGCCTGCGTCGGATTGGGCTTCGCGGCCTGCACGCAGCCCCAGGACGCACACGCGCCCCAGGCGATGATCGCCATCGCGTCCTCGGCCATCACCTTCAGCTTCTCGACGAACGGCTTGCCGCCATCGATGCAGAACATGCCGCCTTCATTGAGCGGCGGATTGCCCTCGACCGCGAGAATGTATTGACCTTTGTATTTCGCGCGGGTCTCTTCGAGGATCTCCTCGGCCTGCTGGCCGGGCCGCCGCCATGATCGTGTCGTCATAGTCGAGCGAGATCATCGACAGCACGACGTCCTTCACCAGCGGATGCGCCGAACGGATGAAGCTCTCCGAGCAGCAGGTGCATTCGAGGCCATGCATCCAGATCACAGGCGTGCGCGGCTTGGTCTCCAGCGCATTGGCGATGCGTGTCGCGGCCAGCGGACCAAGCCCGAGGCTCGTCGCCGTCAGGCTGCAGAACTTATGGAAGCTGCGCCGCGTGATGCCCTGGCGCCGGATCACGCTGTAAAAAGTTTCCGTCGTCGCGCCCATGAGTCCTCCCCCCGATATCGCGTTGGCGATCATCCGATCGCGATCTGGCGAGAGGGGACAGCAAGATGCGGGCCAGCATCAGTGCTGGATTTGAATCATAATGATTCCAGATGGTTGGGTTGAGGCTCGTTGATCAATAAACAGTTCGGGATTGCGGATCGGCCGGATATCGGAAATCACGCGCTTTGCACCCGATAAGCTAGTTTCCGCTCTCTGCGTGCGTGCTGCGATGCGCTCAATGCGCGGTGCAGACCATGCACGGATCGAACGATCGCACGACGTGCTGGATGCTGACGGCGCGCGCGCCGGCCTCGCCGACCTCGGTTCCGACCAGCGCCTGCTCGAGCGGGCCGGCGATGCCGTCGGCATCGCGTGGCGAGAAGTTCCAGCTGGTCGGCGCGATGATCTGGTAGCGCGCGATGCGGCCGGAGCGCACCGCGAGCCAATGACCAAGGCTGCCGCGGGCGGCTTCGACGAGGCCAACGTAGTTGCCATCCGCCGCCTCGCCGCTCGTCTCGCAGAATGGCTCGTTGAGACGCAGCGCCTTGATCCAGCCTTCGATCGAGACTGCAAGTTGAGCCGTCTCGATGAGCCGGGCGATGACGCGATTACGGACATTGCTGCCGCTGTCGGACAGCAATGCCGTGATCAGCTTCTGTCCATCGACGGCCTGCCGCGCCACTGCGCCGACCTCGACCGGGTCTCCCGCAAGCCGCGGCGCCTTGCACCAGCTATAGGCGTCAGGCTTGTCGGCATCCGGCTCGGTGCGGCTCTCGGCCGGATCGCGCGGTGTCTCCCGCATCCAGGCGTGCGAGACGTCCTCGGTGATCTGATCCGACGGCAGCATGCCGACCTGTCCGTCGGTGGCGCGAAGGCCGGCGCGGAAACGCGCACCGTCAGCATCGTGATACGCGCCGAAGCTCATCAGCAGCCCCGGCCCCTTGCCGAGATCCGCAAGCGCAAGCGCATCAGCCAGCCGAAGGAAATGCGCAAAGTCGCCACCACGTCCTTCGCGCCAAATGTCGAGTTCATCAGGAGACGACAAGGCGAGCACGTTCTCCAACTTATCGGCAAACACGACACGTTCGAGAAAGCCGCGAAACGAAGCTGCAATCGCGTTCAGCCGAATGCGCTCGCCGAGCTCGATGGCGCGCGTCGTACCGCCGGGCTGGAACGCGAGGCTGTGCGGCCATTTTCCGGCGATCACGCCCATGATCTCCAGCAGCCGCGCCCGCGCCGGCAGCGCTTCGCGTGCAGCACTGCCCTTCGTTGCGGTAAAGCGCTCGGCGGCCGCACCGTGCCAAGTGTGTGACGCGTAGGCGTCGCGGGCAAAGTCCGGCATGAAGAAGATGTAGAAGTGCGTGAGGTGATCGGCGGCATTCTCCGCGGCGTGCGCGATGTTGGTCGCAAGCACACCATTGGGCGCGGGCACGACTCCCATCGCCTGCCGCAACGCGGCGGCGACGGCGATCGACTGCGACACCGAGCAGATGCCGCAGATGCGCGGTGCGATCACCAGGGCGTCGAGCGGCGGCCGTCCTTCCAGGATCTGCTCGAAGCCACGATAGAGCGGCGCCGTCACTTCGGCGCGCGCGACGCGGCCACTCTCGATATCGAGACGGACCTCGAGGTCGCCCTCGACGCGGTTGAACGGGCCGACGGTGATCCGCGTCATGGACTGCGCTTGTCGCCCGACCGGCTCGGCGGCACCACGACGTGGTCGGCGGTCGCATTGACGCGCACGCGACGCGGGGTCGCCGATTTCGACAGCGCCGCGAGCGCGACGAACCAGGCCTTGGGCATGTCGGTCGGAAGTCCCACAGGAATGCCGGCGAGCTTGGCCGTCTGCAGATAGTTCTGCGTGGTTTCGAAACCCGGCGAGGTGCAGGCGATGCAGGCGTAGCCGCCCTTGGTGCAGGAGCCGCCACCGTTCCAGGAGCGCTGATTGCAGTCGCCGACGGCCTGCGTCGCGCGACAGCCGAGATGCTCCATCAGGCAGCCGCGCTCCGACATCGTTTCCGCGCTCGCCTTGAACTCGTAGAACTCGTTGCGCGAGCAGCCGTGATGCGCGAGATGGTTGGCGATGAAGGTCGGACGTCCGACGGCGTCGAGCCCACCGGCTGTCAGGTCGCCTGATGTCAGCGCCAACAAGCTTTCCATCACCCAGCCGGGATGCGGCGCACAGCCCGCGACGTTGATTACCGGCAGTCCGCGCTTCGAGCGGAAGCCGGAGCCGAGTGCGCCACCCGCATCGCTGCCCTCGAATTGCAGCCCCACCGCATCAGTTGGATTGATCCCGGCTGCGGGAATGCCACCGTAAGCCGCACAGCTTCCAACCGCGACGACGTAGTCGGCGAGCGGCGCGAGATCGAGCAGCCAGTGATAGATCGAGCGGTTGGTGCCGGCGAGCATGTTGAAGCGGCCGCTCAGGTTGGGTCCGCGCGCCACCGAGCCTTCGAGCACCAGGAGATCGAGCCGCTCGCGGCCGTCGCGGATCGCGTCCAAAAGCTCGACGACTTCGTCGCCGGTCTCCTCGCTGACGGACGGGTGCCAGATCAGGTCGATGCCGGATTGGCGCAGTTCGTCGAACCAGCCGGAGGCGCCGCTCTCCAGGATCGACATGGTGCAGCCGCCGCAGCTCGCGCCCTGCAGCCACAGCATCCTGGTCATTCCCTCCGAGCCGGCCATCGTGGGTCCTGCCTTATCCGAGCTGATGCGTTGCGCCCTGTGTCTCCGGCGGGTTTAGCGCTCCGGTCCCAACGGTGGCAAGCGCTGCGCCGCCGGCGGGCTCGGAACCGCGCTGCCGCCGGTTGAACAGCATCGCGCCGAACCAGATCACTCCGAACAGGCCGATCGCAACGATGCCGAGGTTGCCGATCTCGTCACCGAGGTCGGCCCATGCACCGGTGAAGCCCAACTGTGGCGCCAGCAGCGTGACAGCCTCGACGCCGCCGATCACCACCGCAATCGCGACCGACACGCCGGTGATCACCAGATTGTAGCGCCGCTTGCGCGCGGGATCGGTCAGCGCCCAGCGATAGGCGCCGACCATCAGCATGCTGTCGGCGGTATCCACGGTGGCCATCGCCGCCGCAAACAGCGCGGGAAAGACCAGCACATGGGCGAGGCTCGCGCCAC
This sequence comes from Bradyrhizobium sp. USDA 4353, assembly GCF_054063215.1. Taxonomy (NCBI): domain Bacteria; kingdom Pseudomonadati; phylum Pseudomonadota; class Alphaproteobacteria; order Hyphomicrobiales; family Nitrobacteraceae; genus Bradyrhizobium; species Bradyrhizobium sp. USDA 4353. Next base: position 3,368,410 of record NZ_JBSSGB010000001.1, on the reverse strand, counting down.
GCGCGGCTTCGGTGGCGGACAGGCTCAGCAGGCCGATTTCGCTGGCGGTGTCGAAGCCGAGGCCGAACAGGAAGCCGAGCGGATACATGTGCCAGGCGCGCGAGACGACGCGGAGCACCGGTCGCAACAGCCGGATCAGCAAGCCGCGCCCAACATTGCTGGCCGCTTCGTGATCGGCATGCGGATGAGACGGGCTGCGCCAGAGGCTCACGAACAGGATCAGATTGGCGACGGCAATCAATAGCAGGAAGCCGGCGGAGACTGACGTGCCGATCGTGCCGCCGATCGCGCGGATGGTGCTGTCCTCGCTCAGCAGATCGGCGCCGGCGACGAGGCTCACCACGATGGTGGCGATGACGACGACGCTGGAGTGGCCGAGCGCGAAGTAGAGGCCCGCGGCGCGCGGCCTGTCGCCGTCCTGCACCAGCTTGCGGACCACGTTGTCGATCGCCGCGATATGGTCCGCATCGACGGCGTGGCGGAGGCCGAGCAGCCAGGCCAGCAGCGCGGTGCCGACGATGGCGGGCCGGTCGGCATAGAGCGCGAACGCCCAGGCCCAGGCGAGCGCGTTGGCGAGCACGAGGCCGGCCACGAGCGCCACGCTGCGCGCGCGGTCCGTGCGGAGCCGGGCCGCGAGCGCGGCGGCGGGCCGAGGATGATCAATTGGCAAAATCGTCATACTCGGACAGGAGAGCAAGACCCGCGCCAAAAGGCAAGCCTCGCGCTCCCGCGCGCAAATCCCGCTCGAATCAATCCTCGCGGCCTGGTCGAACCCGGATTGATCTCCTCGCTTGGCAACCGGCTATCCGGTCAAGCTCAAACATTGACCAGCCGACGACCAACTCTCTTCCTGCCTGCGCTTCACCGCGCCGAGGCGCTGTGCGCCGCGATCTCGCGCCGCACCGCAGCCTCGAACTGGCTGGCGGGCGCGGCGAACATCAGGCGGGTCTCCTCGTGGAACGCCGAGAAGATGCCGACCACGGCCGGCTCGCCGTTGATCTCGGCCAGGATCGGCGAGCCCGAATAGCCGAAATTGGCGAGGCAATGCACGGTCAGCAGACGGCCGTCCCGGGTCATGCCGGCGCTGCAATTCCTTTGCCCGGTCGGCGAATAGCGCCGCTCCTGGCCATAGCCGATCTCCGAGATCGTGCCGGCCTTGGTCGCGGCCGCGAGCTCGTCGCGGCTGACCGACTTCACCGGCACCGGCTTCGAGGGCAGCGCATCCTTCAGGATGATCAGCGCCCAATCGGCCGGCGAGCGGTCGGTCGACCATTGGTCGTGCTGGGTCGGGATGAAGTCGGGCGCCACGATCAGCTTGTCGGCGACCGACGATGCGGCAGGGGTTCCCTTGTTCAGGCCTGCCAGGAAATGGACGTTGCCGGGGCTGACCTGGGCGAGGCCGTTGAAGACGCAATGCGCCGCCGTCAGCACCACGCGCGGCGCCACCAGAGTGCCCGTGCACGAGCCTCCCGAGCTGAATTGCGCCTGAGTCACGACACCGATCGACGATGCCGGCCAGGAGGTGGGATCGACGACGTCGCCGAAATGCCGGTCGAGCCCGAGAAGCTGCTCGGCGCGCGGATTGGCAATGCCGGCATCGGCCGATTCCGGCTTCGCCCGCCACGCCGCGATAATCTGCTCGGCTTGACGCCGCTGTGCGTCGCTGAGCTTGATACGCTGGATCTCGCGGCCAGCCGACCTGACGCCGTTGCGGCCGGCCATCACCAGCCAAGCATAGCCCTGCACGACGTCCTGGGACATGACCTGGCCATCGAGCATCATCAGGCCGAGCATGTATTGCGACTGGGCAAAGCCCTGCGCGGCAGCGCGGTTGAACCAGCGCGCGGCTTCGCCGTGGTCACGGGCCGCGCCCTCGCCGTTGAAATAGGCGATGCCGAGATAGTGCTGGGCGATGGCGAGCCCCTGATCCGCAGCCTTGCGGTACCAGACCAGCGCCTCGGCCTGGTTGCGTGCGACGCCCACGCCGAAGGCCTGCATGAAGCCGAGATCGAATTGCGCCCGCGCATCACCCTTGCTGGCGAGCGGCTGCAACCGGCGCAACGCCGCTGCCGCCTGTCCGTTCGACGCCGCAGTCACGGCGTCCTCGAGCTCGGCGGCCGTGGCGCCCGCGAGGCTGCCGAGCAGCACGGCGAGACTTATGAGAAGGGTCTTGATCAAGGGCGTCCGCTGAGACCGAAACATCGGCTGCTCAGCAGGCACGATCAAGACGGCGGCGGCGTGGCGGAAAGCGGACCGCTTTGTCCTTAATCCGAGCCGCTCGGGTATCACCCCCGCTCCACCCGCAAGCCCGTTTATCCCTCAGGCCTGCTCCGACTTGGCGAAGCGATCATCGAGCGCATAGCCCGCGCCGCGCACGGTGCGGATCGGATCCTGCTCGCGGCCGGGATTGAGCAGCTTGCGCAGGCGGCCGATATGCACGTCGACGGTGCGCTCGTCGATATAGATGTCGCGGCCCCAGACGCTGTCGAGCAGCTGCTCGCGGCTGAAGACGCGGCCGGGATGCTCCAGGAAGAATTCGAGCAGCCGGTACTCGGTCGGGCCAAGATCGATCGGCCGGCCCGAGCGCGCCACGCGGCGCTTCTCGCGGTCGAGCTCGATGTCGCCATAGGACAACACGGTCGCCAGCCGCTCCGGGCTCGCGCGCCGCAGCAGGCCCTTCACGCGCGCCAAGAGCTCCGGCACCGAGAACGGCTTGACGATGTAGTCGTCGGCGCCGGTCGCGAGGCCGCGCACGCGCTCGCTCTCCTCGCCGCGCGCCGTCAGCATGATGATCGGCAGCTGCCGGGTCTCGGTCCGTGCCCGCAGGCGCCGGCACAGCTCGATGCCGGACAGTCCCGGCAGCATCCAGTCGAGCACGACGAGATCCGGCACGCGCTCCTTGAGCCGCGTGTCGGCCTCGTCGCCGCGCGCCACGGTCTCGACTTCGTAGCCTTCGGCTTCGAGGTTGTAGCGAAGGAGCGTCGTCAGCGCCTCCTCGTCCTCAACCACCAGAATTCGCGCGCCCATGTCTCAATCGTCTTTCTTAGTTGCCGGGGATCGTGGTCGCGAAGCTGGTCATGTCGCCCTTCGGGCGCTTGTCCATGATCTGCTGGCCCTCGATCATATAGAACACGGTCTCGGCGATGTTGGTGGCATGGTCGCCGATCCGCTCGATGTTCTTGGCGCAGAACATCAAATGGATGCAGAACGAGATGTTGCGCGGGTCTTCCATCATGTAGGTCAGGAGCTCGCGGAACAGCGAGGTGCAGATGGCATCGACCTCCTCGTCGCCCTTCCACACCGTCATCGCCGCCGGCAGGTCATGCGCCGCATAGGCGTCGAGCACGGTCTTGACCTGCGACTGAACGAGGTCGGTCATGTGCTCCAGGCCGCGGATCAGCTTGAGCGGATGGAAGTCGCTCTCGAGCGCCGCGACGCGCTTGCCGATGTTCTTGGCGAGGTCGCCGATGCGCTCCAGATCTGTGGCGACGCGCATGGCGCCGACGATCTCGCGCAAATCGACGGCCATCGGCTGGCGGCGGGCGATCGTCAGCACCGCACGCTCCTCGATGATGCGTTGCAGCTTGTCGACCTCGGCGTCGCCGGCGACCACCTTCTGGCCCAGCGCCACGTCGCGCCGCACCAGCGCATCGACGGAGTCGACGATCAGCCGCTCGGCGAGCCCGCCCATCTCGGACACCAGGCGGGTCAGATCCTGCAGATCGCTGTCGAACGCCTTGGCGGTATGTTCACTGGCCATGATGATCTCCTGAAAGGCAATGCTGTCGGCGTCAGCCGAACCGGCCGGTGATGTAATCCTGAGTCCGCCGATCGCTCGGCGAGGTGAAGATCTTGCTGGTGTCGTCGAACTCGATCAACTCGCCGAGATACATGAAGGCGGTCTTGTCGGAGACGCGCGCCGCCTGCTGCATGTTATGCGTCACGATCGCGATCGTGTAGCTCTCCGCGAGCTCCTGGATCAGCTCCTCGACCTTGGCGGTCGAGATCGGATCGAGCGCCGAGCACGGCTCGTCGAACAGGATCACCTCGGGGCGCACCGCCACCGTGCGGGCGATGCACAGGCGCTGCTGCTGGCCGCCCGAGAGCGACAGGCCGGAGGCGTTGAGCTTGTCCTTGACCTCGTTCCACAGCGCGCCGCCGCGCAGCGCCTTCTCGACGCGGTCGTCCATCTCGGACTTCGAGATCTTCTCATAGAGCCGGATGCCGAAGGCGATGTTCTCGTAGATGGTCATCGGGAACGGCGTCGGCTTCTGGAACACCATGCCGACTCGGGCGCGCAGCAGATTGAGATCGAGCTTGGGGTCGAGGATGTTGGTGTTGTCCAGCATCAGCTGGCCGACCGCGCGCTGGCCCGGATAGAGATCGTACATCCGGTTGAAGATGCGCAGCAGCGTGGACTTGCCGCAACCGGACGGGCCGATGAAGGCCGTGACGCGGTTGGTGCCGAGCGACAGATTGATGTTCTTCAGCGCGTGGTGATCGCCATAGTAGAAGTTCAGGTTGCGGGCGGTCACCTTGGCCGGCGCCTCCGGCAGCGACTTCGGAGGAATGGCGGCCGTCGGGCTGCTCACGGATACGGACATGTCGGTCATTTCGAGCTCCTCTCGGCGCCGAGGATGCGCGCGCCGATGTTCAGGGCCAGCACGGTCAATGTGATCAGAAGGGCGCCGCTCCAGGCCAGCTGTTTCCAGTAGGCATAGGGGCTCTGTACGAAGTTATTGATGGTCACCGGCAGGTTCGCCATCGTCTTGGAGAGGCTCAGGCTCCAGAACTGGTTCGACAGCGCAGTGAACAGCAGCGGCGCGGTCTCGCCCGCGACGCGGGCGGTCGCCAGCAGCACGCCGGTGATGAGGCCGGAACGCGCGGCGCGGTAGGCGATGCGGCGGATCACCAGCGAGCGCGGCAGGCCAAGCGCGGAGGCCGCTTCACGCAGCGGATTGGGCACGAGCAGCAGCATGTCCTCGGTCGTGCGCAGCACGACGGGGATCACGATCACCGCCAGAGCTAGCGCGCCGGCGAAGGCCGAGAAGCCGCCCATCGGCACGACAACAGCGCCATAGATGAACAAGCCGATGATGATCGAGGGTGCCGACAAAAGGATGTCGTTGATGAAGCGGATCACCGAGGTCAGCCGGTCGTTGCGACCGTATTCGGCGAGATAAGTGCCGGCGAACAGGCCGAGCGGCGCGCCAATGCCGACGCCGATGATGGTCATGATGACCGACCCGACGATGGCGTTGCGCAGGCCACCGTCGCTGGAGCCCGGCGGCGGGGTGTCGGCGGTGAAGACCTGCAGGCTGAAGCCCGCAAGGCCGTTGTAGAATAGCGTGAACAGGATCAGCGCCAGCCAGGTGACGCCAAAGGCGGCGGCGGCAAAGCACAGCGCGCGGACCATGATGTCCGTGCGGCGCCGGCGCGCGTAGATCGGGTTGACGGGCGTGGGCTGAACGTCGACAGCAGTCATGAGCTTATTTCCCCGCCTTGGTCTCGAGCCGCATCAGCATCAAGCGGGCTGCGGCGAGCACGAAGAAGGTCAGAACGAACAGCAGGAGGCCGAGCAGGATCAGGCTCGACTGGTGCAGGCCGTCGCTCTCCTGGAATTCGGAAGCGATCGCGGCCGAGATGGTCGTGCCCGGCGCGAAGATCGAGGACGAGATCCGGAACGAGTTGCCGATGATGAAGGTCACCGCCATGGTCTCGCCGAGCGCGCGGCCGAGCGCCAGCATGACGCCGCCGATGACGCCGACGCGGGTGTAGGGGATCACGACGCTGCGGACGACCTCCCAGGTGGTGCAGCCGACGCCATAGGCGGCTTCCTTCAGCACCGGCGGCACCGTCTTGAACACGTCGACCGAGATCGCCGTGATGAAGGGCAGCACCATGATCGCCAGGATCAGCGAGGCGTTGAACAGGCTGAGATAGGACGGCGGGCCGGCGAAGATGTCCTGCAGCACCGGGATGTTGGCGCAGAGGCTGATCATGAACGGCTGGAACGTATAGGCCAGGAACGGGCCCAGCACGAAGAAGCCCCACATGCCGTAGATGATCGAGGGAATGCCGGCGAGCAGCTCGATGGCGATGCCGATCGGGCGGCGCAGCCATTGCGGGCACAGCTCGGTCAGGAAGATCGCAACGCCGAGACCGACCGGAATGGCGATCAGCATGGCGATGAAGGACGTGACCAGCGTGCCGTAGATCGGCCCGAGCGCGCCGAGCACCGGCGGATCGGCGGAAGGCGCCCAGCGCTTGGTCAGCAGGAAGTCGAAGCCGTAGGTCTTCATCGCCGGCCAGGCGCCGATGACGAGCGAGATGATGATGCCGCCCAGGATCAGCAGCACCGAGATCGCCGACAGGCGGGTGATCCAGTAGAACGTCACATCGCCGAGCTTGAAGGCGCTGAGCGCGCGTGCCCGGTCATAGGGCCCGGCAGCAGCCGCGATATCGCTGACTTCGGTCTGAACCGCCATCTCTGCCAATTCTGCCCCCTGTTTTTTTGACACGCTGAGCCCCAGTAGCGCCCCTCCCCCGGCGACCGGGAGAGGGGAATGTCGTTAGTCGACGATCAGCTCTTGATGTCCGACGACCAGGTCTTCTCGATCAGCTTCACGACGCTGTCGGGCATCGGGATGTAGTCGAGCTCCTCGGCCATCTTGTCGCCCTTCTCGAACGACCACTTGAAGAACTTGATGGCTTCGGCAGAGGCCGCCTTGTCGGTCGGCTCCTTGTGCATCAGGATGAAGGTCGCAGCCGTCATCGGCCAGGACTTCTCGCCGGCCTGGTTGGCCAGGATCACGTAGTAGCCGGGAGCCTTGGCCCAGTCGGCATTGCCGGCGGCGGCCTGGAAGGCCTCGACGGTCGGCTGCACGGTCTTGCCGGCCTTGTTGACCATCGCGGTGTAGGTCAGCTTGTTCTGCTTGGCATAGGCGTACTCGACATAGCCGATCGAGTTCTTGGTCTGGCTGATGTTGCCCGACACGCCCTCGTTGCCCTTGGCGCCGACGCCGACCGGCCACTCGACGGCGGTGTTGGTGCCGACCTTGCTCTTCCAGTCGGGGCTGACTTCGGAGAGGTAGTAGGTGAAGTTGAAGGTCGTGCCCGAACCGTCGGAGCGGCGGACCACGGCGATCGCCTCGGCCGGCAGCTTGACGCTGGGGTTCAGCTTCTTAATCGCGGCGTCGTCCCACTTGGTGATCTTGCCGAGATAGATGTTGGCGAGCGTCTCGCCGTCCAGCACCATCTCGCCCGGCTTCACGCCCTCGAGGTTGACGACCGGCACGATGCCGCCCATCACCATCGGCCACTGCACCAGGCCGTCCTTCTCGAGCTGCTCGGCCTTGAGCGGCGCGTCGGTGGCGCCGAAGGTCACGGTCTTGGCCTGGATCTGCTTGATGCCGCCGCCGGAACCGATCGACTGGTAGTTCAGACCGTTGCCGGTCTCCTTCTTGTAGGCGTCAGCCCACTTGGAATAGATCGGGAACGGGAACGTCGCGCCCGCGCCGGTGATGTCGGCAGCAAATGCCGACGTCGATGCGGCGACCAAGCCGGCAGCGACGATAGCTTTGACGAAATTCATAGCTGGTCTCCATGCTTGGGAAGCGAAGCGCCGTTTGCACCCGATTGCGCTTCCCGGGCCGCTTTAGGGGGCCACGATGTGGCTTTTATAAAGGTTCGATGACAGCTGGATGACAGTCACAAGCCATTGATGAATCGTGAATTTTCGATTTTCATCCGAGGTTCTACGGTGGATGGGGTGGTATCCTGGGGTGACTGCACCCAGCTGCTGAACGAGCAGCGCTCACGCCTGTAGCGACGTGACGAGAGATCGGCTGTCGGGCCTTGTGGCCCTGCAGCAAAGCTCGATCGGGCCGCTCTCCGGATGCATTTGCCGTGGCCCCCGCCCGCCCCCCACATTCAGTGTCGTCCGGCCCTCGAGCCGGGACCCAGCCACCGGCCGATGCGGCTGGGAGAGATCCATCCACCTGCGTGCCTCAAACAACTCCTGGGGTGATGGGTGCCGGCTCGAGGCCGGGACGACAGCGGAGTTTGGGGCGGGTGCTGGTCACCGTCGTTGCCATCAGCTGGCGCTTCGTTTGCCTCTGCCCGCGCGTCACATTCAGTGTCGTCCCGGCCTCGAGCCGGGACCCATCGCCACCGTCTGATGTGGCCAGATGAGATCCGTCTCCACGCGTACCCCAAACAGCTCCCTGGGGTTATGGGTCCCGGCTCAAGGCCGGGACGACGGCGGAGGTCTTGGTCGGCGCCTTCCATCGCAGTGACGGGATGACAGCTTGCGCACGCTTTCGACCACGGCGATGTCAGCGTGACGTCACCCGGCGAGCCGCTGCGGCTCCTCGGCGCCGTCGGGCCTGTATTCCAGGATGTCGCCCGGCTGGCAGCGCAGCACCTCGCAGATCTTCTCCAGCGTATCGAAGCGGACGCCGCGCACCTTGCCGGATTTGAGCAGCGAGACGTTCTGCTCGGTGATGCCGATGCGCTCGGCGAGCTCCTTCGAGCGCATCTTGCGCTTGGCGAGCATGACATCGAGATTGACGATGATCGGCATGGGGCAAACGATCTTCTTGAGTGATATTGTCAGATGATCTTGTCAGATGATCTTGGCGTGATCGTCGGCGAGCTCGGCCGCGGCTTTGAAGATCAGCGCGAGCGCAATGACGAACAGTGAGAACAGCATGCGCAGCAAGTCTGCCGGCAGGACGGTCTGGAAGGTGAGCAAGGTGGATAGCGGCAGCTGGACGTGACTGGTCAACACCAGCAGGCCGAGCTTGCGAATGGTCATGTCGGCTGCGACAGCCGCCAAGCCGCTGAAGCCGACGCGTCGCATCCAGAGCGCTGCATCGATCGTAAAAATCCGTCCCTGCAAGTAGGTCCCGAAAAGACGCCAGATGCAGTAGCCCACGGCAAGATCGGGAATCCAGACCACCAACGTCAGAGCCAGGAACCATTCCACCTGGGTCGCCGACAGACCGGTCATATCGGTCTTGAGCGCGTAGCCGAGCGGACCGACGAGGCCGGCCGGATCGACCGGCAGCCAACGCCAGAGGAAGGAAACGGGCACCCATAAGCTCCAGGCCACCGCAGCCAACTGAATGGAGCGGCACAGCCATCTGATCCTGCTGCGCAGCACTCTCTGCGCGGCAGGATTGTCGTCGAAGGCGGCATCGGTCGGCACCGCACGGCGTGGGCTGGCGGCCACATGTTTCAGGCGAACGATCTCAACCATCTTTGATCCGCTTTACATTTTTATCGTAAAACGATAATTCTATCGCGTCAATCAGCCAGCCGCAGATTGCACTCGCACGCCGGAAAAGCCAACGACGATTCGGCCTGCTGCGCTCATCTGCTGTTCATCCCGAGTTTGCGTGAATCCATGTCGAAGCGAGCGATCGGGAGGGCCGGCCAAATTGAAGTCAACTCGTTTGCTGGCTTCCAGATGGCAGCTGGTGCGCTCCGCGTGAGGCGCGCGATCGTCCGCGCCGCCCTTGCTCTGGGCGTCGCCACGTCCTGGGGTGCCCTGGCGCCGCATCCCGCCGCCGCGCAAAACTTCACCTACAATGCCCCTGCGCCGAAGGCGCAGCGTCCGCGCGTTCCCGACGACAACCAGATGCTGGTGCAGGCGACCACGGTCGAATACGACACCAACAATGCGCGCGTCGCGGCGGTCGGCAATGTGCAGATGTTCTACAATGGCGCTTCGGTCGAGGCCGACCGGGTGATCTACGACCAGAGGACCAAGCGGCTGCATGCGGAGGGCAACATCCGCATGACCGATGCCGACGGCAAGATCACCTACGCCAACAGCCTCGATCTCTCCGACGACTATCGCGACGGCTTTGTCGATTCGCTGCGCGTCGAGGCCGAGGATCAGACGCGGATGGCGGCGACGCGTGCCGATCGCTCAGGCGGCAAGACCACCGTGTTCGAGAACGGCGTGTACACCGCCTGCGCCGCGTGCAGGGACAATCCGAAGAAGCCGCCGTTGTGGCAAGTCAAGGGGGCGCGCATCATCCACGACCAGACCGAGAAGATGCTGTATTTCGAGAACGCGCAGCTCGAGTTCTTCGGCGTTCCCCTGGCCTACCTGCCCTACTTCTCGACGCCGGATCCGACGGTGAAGCGCAAGAGCGGCTTCCTGATGCCGGGCTTCTCGCAGGCGAATGGCTACGGCATCGGTGTCGACCTGCCCTACTACTGGGCGATCGCCGGGGATCATGATGCGACGTTCACGCCGCGCATCACCTCCAGACAGGGCGTGCTGCTGCAAACCGAATTCCGCCAGCGCCTCAGCAATGGCAGCTATCAGGTCCGGCTGTACGGCATCGACCAGCTGAACCGCAACGCGTTCGCCGGCCAGCCCGGCGACCGCCAGCTCCGCGGCGGCATCGACACCAAGGGCCAGCTCGCACTGTCGGACAAATGGGCATTCGGCTGGGACGGCATGCTGCTGTCGGATTACATGCTCCCGTCGGACTACCGGCTGGCGCAGTACCGCGATCCGTTCAACGCGTTCATGAGCCTGCCGACGGAGGCGATCTCGCAGCTTTACCTGACCGGCGTCGGCAGCCGCAGCTTCTTCGACGTCAGGGCGACGCACTATCTGAGCTTTTCGGGCAACCAGCAGACGGTGCCGATCGTGTATCCGGTGCTGGATTATGCGAGCGTGCTCAACACTCCGGTGTTCGGCGGCGAGTTCAGCTACAAGACGAACTTCGTCAATCTGACTCGCGAGCAGGCGGTGCTCGATCCGATCACCACGACGGCCAGCAACAATGGCCTGTGTACGGTGACGTCTGCCGACCCGCTCGCACGCCTGCCGGCATCGTGCCTGCTACGGGCCACGCCCGGCACCTATACGCGCCTGAGCGCGCAGGCACAGTGGCGGCGCTCGTTCACCGATCCCTACGGCCAGATCTGGACGCCGTTCGCGATCCTGCGCGCCGACGCGATCAATGCCAACGTCACGGCACAGCCCGGTCTCGGCAACTTCCTGCCGACCGGCGACACCCAGGCGCTGCGGCTGATGCCGACCGTCGGCCTGGAGTACCGCTATCCGCTCATCAACGTTCAGCCGTGGGGCACCACCACGATCGAGCCGATCGCGCAGATCATCGTCCGGCAGAACGAGACCTCTGCCGGCCGGCTGCCGAACGAGGACGCCCAGAGCCTGGTGTTCGACACGAGCAACCTGTTCAGCGTCGACAAGTTCTCCGGTGGCAGCCGCACCGAAGGCGGCGGCCGCGCCAATGTCGGCGCGCAGGCCACGACGCAGTTCGACCGCGGCGGCACGGTCAATGTGCTGTTCGGCCAGTCCTACCACCTGTTCGGGCTGAACTCCTACGCCGTGCAGGACATGACCAACACCGGCATCGGCTCCGGCCTGGACAAGACCGTGTCGGACTACGTGACGCGGGTCGATTATTCGCCGAACCGGACCTACTCCTTGAGCATGCGCAGCCGGCTCGACCAGCAGAGCCTGAACGTGCAGCGCTTCGAGGCGGAAGGGAAAGCCAATTTCGACCGCTGGTCGCTGGCGCTGACCTACGGCAATTACGCAGCCCAGCCGGCGGTCGGCGCCCTCGAACGGCGCGAAGGTCTGCTCGGCAACGGCTCGGTCAAGCTGGCGCAGAACTGGGTGGTGTCCGGCGGCGCGCGCTGGGACCTCATCGCCAACAAGATCAACCAGTACATCGTCGGCGCCGGCTATGTCGACGACTGCTTCACGCTCGCCGCCAGCTACGTCACCTCGCTAAACACCGCCGTCGCTGGCCCCACGCCGCCGATCAACCAGACCGTGATGCTCACACTCGGCCTGCGAACCATCGGCAACGTGTTGCTGCCGGTGCCGGTGAATTAGTTCGGCAACGGTGGTGCGCTCCCCTCCCCCTTGCGGGGAGGGGTTGGGGGTGGGGGTCCACGAGTCGCGCTGTGAATGATGCGCGATTGAGTGCGCGCGAGACAGCCGGTTCAAGATGGGCGATTCGATGCTCACACATCGACGCAGACCTGCCGAACTTCGGATTACAACTTAGTTCAGCGCCCGGAGACCCCCACCCCCGACCCCTGCCCGCAAGGGCAGGCTTATCGCATGTGGAAATTCCGGGCGGTCTCGACGAATGATCCTGCAAGTTAGTTACTCCGTCATGCCCGGGCTTGTCCCGGGCATCCACGTCGTTCTCAGCATGCCGGCCGACGTGGATGGCCGGGACAAGCCCGGCCATGACAACGTGGAGAGAGACGAGCACAAACGGCGATCGCCACATGCGATTGCCCTGCCGCAAGGGGAAGGGGAGCGCACCTTTGGCGCGGCGAGTGCTAGGCCTCAGCCAAGAACCAACGCCCCACTTACGCCGACAGCCTCTCCGCCGTCGCGCCCTTGCCCAAAATCAAATCCGCGGCCTTGTCGCCGATCATCAAGGTCGCGGCATTCAAATTCGCCGAGATCATGCGCGGCATGATCGAGGCGTCGGCGACGCGGAGGCCTTGCAGGCCGTGGACGCGGAGCTGGTCGTCGACGGTGGCCCAGGTGGAGTCGGCCGGGCCCATGCGGCAGGTGCAGCCGGGATGGAAGGTCGTCGTGGCGCGCTGGATGGCGGCGGCGAGGAATTCGTCGTCGCTTTGCACCTTCGGGCCCGGGAAATCCTCGTAGGCGTAGTACGGCGCGAGCGGTGCGGACGCCAAGAGCCGACGCGCGAGCTTCATGCCGGCGACGATGACGCGACGGTCGAGTTCGGCGGTGAGATAGTTGGTCTGGATGATCGGCTGCGCGAATGGATCGGCGGAGCGGATGCGGACGTAACCGCGGCTCTCCGGGCGCTGCTGCCAGGAGGCGACCGTCATGCCGGGCTCGTCCTCGAGCTGGCCCTGCACGCCCTCCTTGTAGCTCGCGGGCGTGAAGGTGAGCTGCAGGTCGGAGCTCTCGGCGGTCTCGCCGGAATGCCAGAAGCAGTAGACCATGGTCGGCGACAGTGACAGGATGCCCTTGCGCGTCACTGCCCATTTCAGCGCCTCGCCCCACAGATTGAGGCCGCGCGCGAGCTCGTTGATAGTCTTGATGTTCTTGACGCGCGCCACCGTACGCGGCGCGTAGTGGTCCTGCAGGCCCTCGCCGACGCTGCGCAGCGCATGGCGCACCTCGATGCCGTGCTCCTGCAACAGCTCGGGCGCGCCGATGCCGGAGAGCTGCAAGAGCTGCGGCGAGTTGTAGGCGCCGCCGGACAGGATCACCTCTTTGCGCGCGCGCACCTCGACCGGCACGCCGCCACGGCCGCCGCGGTGATAGCGCACGCCTACAGCGCGCTTGCCCTCGAGAATGACGCCGGTCGCATGCGCATGGGTGCGGATCTCGACATTCGGACGCTTGCTGGCGGGCTTCAGGAACGCGGTCGCCGACGAGACGCGGCGGCCGTTCTGGATGGTGCGCTGGACGTAGGACACGCCCTCCTGGATGGCGCCGTTGTAGTCGGGATTGCGCGGGATTCCGAGCGTGACAGCGCCGTCCATGAAGGCCTCGCACAGCGTGTCCTTCCACTCCATGGTGGTGACTGCGAGGCTGCCGTCGCGGCCGCGATATTGCTCCTCGCCGGCGCCGATGCGCTTCTCCATGCGCCGGAAGTGCGGCAGCACGTCGGAATAGCTCCAGCCGCGATTGCCCATCTGCGCCCAGGTGTCGAAATCCTGGCTCTGGCCGCGATTGTAGACATGGCCGTTGATCGAGGAGGAGCCGCCGAGCGTCTTGCCACGCGGCGCGTAGATGCTGCGGCCATTGGTGTAGGGCCCCGGCTCCTGCTGGTAGCCCCAATTGATGCTCTTCATGTAGAAGGTCTTGATGAAGCCGGCGGGCAGATGGATGTACGGGTGCCAGTCGCGCGGGCCCGCCTCCAGCACGCACACCGTCACCGACGGGTCCTCGCTGAGGCGATTGGCGATCACGCAGCCGGCCGAGCCGGCGCCCACGATCACATAGTCGAAAACATCCATCTCGTCTGTCGTCCCGGTCTCGTCATGCTGGCCGCCTCGCGCGGCACGGCGGCCATAGCGCGATCAGCGCGGCTTGTCATGCAGTTGATAATCGAGATGCGCCCGCACGGTCGGCCATTCCGCCGCGGTGATGCTGTAGACGACGGTATCCCGCAGCGTGCCGTTCGGCGCGATCTGGTGGCTGCGCAAAATGCCGTCCTGCTTGGCGCCGAGCCGCTCGATGGCGCGGCGGCTCTGGTGGTTGAAGAAATGCGTGCGGAACTCGACCGCGATGCAGTCCATCGCCTCGAACGCCTGCGCCAGCAACAGCCGCTTGCACTGCGTGTTGAGCGCGCTGCGCTGCACCCGCTTCGCATACCAGGTCGAGCCGATCTCGACGCGGCGGTTGGCGGCGTCGACGTTCATGTAGGTCGTCATGCCGGCCACCTTGCCCGCGGCATCGAGCACCGTGAACGGCAGCATGTGGCCCGCTGCGAACAGGCCGAGCCGGCGCTCGATCTCCTTGGCCATGGTCTCGGGTTTCGGAACTGCGGTGTACCACAGCTTCCACAATTCGCCGTCGCGGACGGCCTCGACCAGCGCGTCGTGGTGGTCCGGCGAGAGCGGCACCAGGCTGGCGTGCGTGCCGCGCAGGGTGACCGGTTCGAGAAAAGGCATCAGCAAATTCCGTCATTGCGAGGAGCGCGAGCGACGACGTGTCCGCCATAGCCCGGAGGGCAACGGCGGAAGCAATCCAGAGCAGCGTATGCGGCCCTGGATTGCTTCGCTGACGCTCGCAATGACGGAACTATCACGCGAAGCGTCACTTGTTCAGAAAATTCAGCGGCAGCCCCGGTCGCGGCCAGTCCATCGCCACCAGCTCGCCCTTGCCGGACAACGTGATGTAGGCGGTCTTCAGCTCGGGGCCACCGAAGGCGATGTTGGTGGTGACGCGGTCGCCGGTCGGGACCTGCTCCACCAGCGTGCCGTCCGGCGCGATCACGCTGATGCAGCCGGAGACGAGCGTCGCGACGCAAACATTTCCGTTGGCCTCGACCGCGAGCGAGTCGAACATCTGGTAGCCGCCGAGGCCGCAGATCGGCCGGCCGCGCTCGCCGCGATAGATCACGTCGCGCGGCTTCACCGTGCCGGGCTCCGGCACGTCATAGGCCCAGAGCCGCGCGGTCGGCGTCTCCGCGATGTAGACGGTCTTCTCGTCCGGCGACAGCCCGATGCCGTTGGCCGGAAGGATGCCGTGCACGGCCTCGACGATCTCGCTCATGCCGGGCTTGAGATAATAGAACGCGCCGACATCCATGTCGCGGGCGCGGCGCTTGCCGAGATCGGAGAACCACAGCCCGCCGTGACGATCGAACACGAGATCGTTTGGCCCGCGCAGCTCGTGCTCGCCGCAGCGGCTGACCACTGTCTCGACCTTGCCGCTCTGCAGATCGACTGTTTGGATCGAGCCGCCGAGATAGTCCTCAGGCTGCGGGCCCGGCATGATCATCTTGCCGGTCGGAATCCACGAGAAGCCGCCATTGTTGCAGATGTAGATCTTGCCATCAGGCCCGAGCGCCGCGCCATTCGGCCCGCCCGGAATCTGCGCCACGATCTCCTTGCGGCCGTCCGGGTAGACTCGCGTCAGCCGGCGGCCGCGGATCTCGACCAGCACCACCGAGCCGTCGGGCATCACGACAGGCCCTTCGGGGAACTCGAGATCGGTGGCGAGCACGCGCATGTTGGACATCGGACGACCTCCCGCTTGTCACGCCGCGATGCGGCGCATTGTTGTTATGCGGGATGTTATCGCAAAGCCGGCACGCCTTGCCAAGCAAGCGGCTGCGCGCCCGACCGCAGGGCAGCCCTGCTGCGACAGATGCTTGCAGCGTGTCGACGCAAGTGGATGTGGTTCAGCGGGGCGGCTGATCCTTCTTGTGCTCGCGCGCGGGACTATTTGCCGCTCGGCTTGGCGGGGGCCGAGTCCTTCGCGGCCGGCGCATCGGCCTTCTTCTTCAGCTCATCGACGAGCTTCGCCTGCGATGCCTTGAGCTCGTCGATGATTCCCTGTTGCGCGATCAGCGCTGCTCTCAAGGCCTGGATCTGACGATTCGCCGCATCGAGCTTCTGCTGCTGATCGAGCGACTGCTTGCTGATCGTCTTCTGCAGAAAATCAATGTTGCTCTGCAGACATGATGTCCGGCGATCCATGGCCTTTTCTGCCGTGCAGATCTCGAGACCGGGAATGTCCTGCGCATGCACGACAGAGCATAACGATGTTGCGAGCACGCTCGCGACCGCGACAATTCGCATCACAATTTTCTCATTGACTTGCCAAACACATGATTTTGCATGGAACTGGCGGTGTTTTCTGATTGATACCATACTGAGACCTCAATCGCGCATTGATGTTCTTGCCTGGGACCCGTTTTTAGGGAGATGGACAGAATGGCTACGCGCGAAAAACGGCTGGCGCAATTCGACGGCAGCGGTGAGCCGCCGCCCGGACAGACGGTCGAGGTGCTGTGCGAGGATCACAGCGGCACCTATCAGCTGCCGTTCCCCTGCTTCTACATCGATGGCAAATGGCACAACAAGGAATCCGGTGGTGCGCTCGAAGCCACCGTGATCGGCTGGCGCTTCCCGCGCTCTCGTTATGACGAGCGCAATGCGCGCCGTCCGCAGCCCAGCTTCGTTGCCGATCGCGCTTCGTCTTATTGATCACACCAGGCCCTGAGTTCTGCTCAGGGCCGGTCTTGCCGAAAATATGGTTTCGATCGCAAATTGAGCATCACGACGGGATAGGCCATCAACAACGCGCCAGCGACAATGGCCAGCGCAGCCGTCCCACCGTCGAGCACCCCGTCACTCCAAGCCCGCCGCCACATCGCAATCGCCACCGGAAAAAACAGAATCAGCGCCGTGGCAAGCCCGGGCGAGAATCGCCCGCCGCTGCGCACAAACGGCAGCACGTGAAAGAACACAGCGTTGATGATCATCAGCGCGGCATAGGCGAGCGGCGCCAGCGGCCACGTCTCGGCCAGCTCCGCCTGCACCGCGCCGAGCACGATGACCAGCGCATTGGTCACATAGAAATCGCTCCACTCGACCGGCAGCTTCATCACCCCGCGCGCCCAATTGCGCCAATCGAAGGTGTACTCCTCGAGAATATGCGCGCCGTAGGCTGCCAAGGCGAGCCAGGCCCATGTGGTCAATGTCATGATCGATCTCCCATGCGCGCGGTGTAGCGGCACGGGATGACCAGGCAAAGAGGCGTCGGAGGGGGCTTCACACGCGGGATCGCCTGCCGCGATCCGATCTGGTGTGTCAAAACGCGACGGTGCGGGGCTGCCGCCTTAATCTCTGGAACGCGCCCTGAACGAATCACGTCCGAATCGGACGCCACGCCATGTCCGCAGCTGTTCACGCCTACATGTCGGCGCGCGGTGGCATGACCCACGACATGATGAGATGATGCATCCAGCCGCAGGGGACGACCGGATGCCAAGCGTTAACCGGTGGCGGCAGGTGGGGTGTGACGCTGGCTCGTCAGGTCCAGGGCGTGACCGGCGGCACCTTGTCGGTGGCTGGCGGCATCTCGACCGTCTTGAAGTCGGCCGGGCTGACGATCTCCATATATTCCATGTCAGGGGAATAGTCGTAGAGGTAGTGGACGATCCCCGGACGCTGATGCACGACGTCGCCGGCCTTTACCAGGGTCGGCTTATCCTCGTACATGAAGCGGGCCCAGCCCTTCATCATGATCACGATCTGGAAATCGCAGTCGTGACGATGCCAGCCGGTGCCGTCGACGGGCGGACAATCGGGATTGGCTTTGACGAGGTGGCAGATCACCTGGCCGCCGGTGGCGTCCGCAATGCCGAGATCGCGGTAGAGGAAGAAGTCGCGCAGGCCACCGCCTTTGTAGTCGGTGTCCTCAGGCTTCACGTGCGAGAACTTGGTCACCACGGCATGCTGGTTCATGACGGCCTCCACCGGTTGATCGCGGCTTCGGCGACCGTCGTGGCCCATCGATGGGCCACACTGGCCACCAAGCCCGAAAGTCCATTGTGCCATGCGAAAACCACGCCACACCCTGCCGTGCAGCACGTGATCGATCGCCCGATGCGGCACGCCGATCCGAACTGATTGTTAACAGGCGGCTTTTGCGACAGAGCGCATCGGCGGCCGATGCGGTCACGACGCGCCACATCCGGCGCGACGAGGCATCCACCCGGCTTGAAAATGGGCAGCGCTTGCCCGAGCCGTGAGCGCCTCTCATGTTCGTTGGACAGCGTGGAGCTCAGCCTGAAGCCAACGGCCGCAGCTCGCGACGCCCTTAGTACTCGACCTCGAGCTCCTCGATCTCCTCCGGCTCCGCCTTGGCCGCCGCGATCCATTCCTGCATCTCGGGCATCGCCATGATCAGCTCGGCATAGGCCTTGAGCTGCGGCTCGAGCTTGACGTCATAGGTGACGAAGCGCGTCACGACAGGCGCATACATCGCATCCGCCATCCCGCGCTGCTGGCCGAACAGGAATGGACCGCCTGATTTGTCCAGGCAGTCGCGCCAGATCGCCCAGATGCGGTCGATGTCGGCCTGGGCGCGGGTCCAGACCTTGAAGCCCGGGAAATGGCCCTTGAGATTGACCGGCAGCGAGGCGCGCAAGGTGGTGAAGCCGGAATGGATCTCGCCTGAGATCGAGCGGCAATGCGCGCGCGCGACACGGTCGGCCGGCAGCAGGCCGGCCTGCGGGAAGGTCTCGTTGAGGTATTCCGCGATCGCCAGCGTGTCCCAGATGGTGGCGCCGTCATGCCGCAGGCACGGCACCAGGATCGACGATGACAGCAGCAGAATCTCGGCGCGCGCCGAGGCATCGTCCGGGCCGACGATCACCTCATCGAAATCGAGCCCGGCGAATTTGGCGAGCAGCCAGCCGCGCAGCGACCATGACGAGTAATTCTTGCTGCTGATCGTCAACGTCGCTTTGCTCATCTCGCCCTGCCCCTTTGTCGTCTCTCGTTCGGGTCCGCACAGCCGCAATTGCCTGCGGCGTCTCGCGCGGAGCCGGATACTCCAGCGATTTCATTCGAGTTCATTGAGCAAGCGACATGCCAGTTTTTCAGGCAAGACTCAGCCGCTGTGGCTCCGATATTGCATAGGTCAATATCTGTAACGGATCGGACCCGATGGCGCTGCTGTACCAAGCCTATCAGAACCACATGGACCTGAGCGAGCCGTGGCGCCAGGGCGCAGCGGCCGCCATGCGCTATCTCAACCTGATCCCGTCAGGCCTCTCCAGCCGCGCCATGCGGCGCGTGTCGGCGGCCTTCGAACTGATCTCGCGCTCAGCCCTGACCTATGCGCGGCCCGCCTACGGCATCGACAGCGTGATGGTCGGCAATCGCGAAATCGGCGTCACCGAGGAGGTGACGTTCAAGACCCCGTTCGGCTCGCTGCTGCACTTCAAAAAGGACGGCGCTGCGGATCAGCCCAAGGTGCTGCTGGTCGCGCCGATGTCCGGACACTTCGCCACGCTCTTGCGCGGCACAGTGAAGACGCTGCTGCAGGACCACGACGTCTACATCACCGACTGGCACAATCCCCGCGACATTCCCCGCGACCAGGGCCGCTTCGGGCTGGAAGATTACACCGATCATCTCATCACGTTTCTGGGCCAGCTCGGACCTCGCCCGCACATGGTCGCGATCTGCCAGCCCTCGGTCTCGGCCTTGGCCGCGACCGCCGTGATGTGCGAGGGCAACCACCCGTCCCGGCCGGCGACGCTGACCCTGATGGCCGGGCCGATCGATACGCGGATCCAGCCGACCAAGGTCAACGAGTTCGCCAAGAGCAAGCCGATCGACTGGTTCGAGGACAATCTGATCCACTACGTGCCCTTTCAATGCAGGGGCGCATTCCGCAAGGTCTATCCAGGCTTCGTGCAACTCACGGCCTTCGTGTCGATGAATCTCGAGCGCCACGTCAAGCAGCACCTGGACCTCGCCGATCACATCGCCAAGGGCGAGGTCGAGAAGGCCGAGACCATCAAGACATTCTATGACGAGTATTTTGCCGTCATGGACCTGCCGGCCGAGTTCTACATCGAGACCGTGCGCGACGTCTTCCAGGAGCATCTCTTGCCGCAGGGCAAGCTGATGCATCGCGGCCGCCCGGTCGACCCCAAGGCCGTCAGGCGCATCGGCCTGATGACGGTCGAAGGCGAGCGCGACGACATCTGCTCGATCGGCCAGACGCTGTCGGCACAGGACATCTGCACCAATGTGCGCGCCTATCGCCGTGTCCACCACATGCAGGCCGGCGTCGGTCATTACGGCGTGTTCAGCGGCAAGAAGTGGAACAACGAGATCTATCCGCTGCTGCGCGACTTCGTGCACGTCAATTCGTAAAGTCAATTCGCGAGGCGGCCGCGCTGCACCCGTTGCAGCGTCGCTGAGGGCGTCTCGCCGAACTTGTCGCGATACGCGCCCGCCATCCGCCCGAGATGGGTGAAGCCGAGCTCGAAGGCGACATCGATGATGCGCGCCTCAGGAGAGGCCATCAGCAACTGCGCATTCAGCCGGGCCAGCCTGATGTCGAGCAGCATGTCCGAGATCGACATGCCGAAATGACGGCGGAAGCCGCCTTGCAGCGCGCGGATGCCGACGCCGGCGGCCGCTGCGAGCTCCGCGAGATCGAGCGGCTCCGTCGCCTGCGCGGCGAGCAGATCGCGCGCGCGGCGAACAGCCCGGGGCAGCGCCTCGCTCCGTCCGGAATGGAGACTGATCGCCTCCGATAATCCGCCTCCGCCCGGCTGCCGGAAGAGAATATCGAGCAGCGTCTCGCGCCAATCGGCGGCTGCGATGGGCGACAGCCTTCGCTCGCCGCCCAGACCTTCGGCGAGCTCCGCCAGCGCGAGCATGTGCGCCCGCAGCCGCGAACCACGCTCTCCAAACAGCGCGATGGCGGGATCGAGCTCGATGGGCCGGACCGCGCGGCCCGACAACGCCGCCGCACGCTGCTCGACCAACGGGCGATCGAGCAGCAGGATCAGCTGGGCGCAATTGTCCCAGACCATTCGGGTCGGCATCGTGGGCGACAACAAGGAGGCCGCGCCATCCGGCGCCGTCGCGACCTCGCGCGCCGCCGTGTGGATGCTGGCCGCTCCTGCGACTGGCAGCTGAACCAGGAAGAAGCGATCGAGGCAGCCGGGATCGATCGTGACCACGCCGCCATATTCGACGTAGTTGATGGAGAAGCCGTCGAATGCCGCGCAATTATGCAGCGCGAGGAAATCGCGCGCAGTCTGAGCCGTCGGCTGCAGCCCGTGCGGACAAAAGATGCGGCCTATTTGTTCAGCAGCCTCATCGACATCGTGCGTTGCAACACGGCGATAGGCCGCGAGCCGCGGCCAGGCGGCCTCTTTCCAACTACGATCAGTGGCTGCGGCTGCAGTCATGGCCCACATCATCAGTCGAAATCACTTGAAACCTATAATAATTAGCATCTGGCGTCGAGGGATTCGTTTTCTGGATAGACACCGCACTGCCACCTGCTCGATCCTTCATGCGTGTGCAGCAAGGAGATCCGCCATGACCACGCTGGAAAAAGGCATCACGCGGGCCGGCACCGGCTATGCCGGCAAGACCTGGAACATCCTGGGTCAGCTCTACTTCCCCAAGGCCGTCACCGAGTCCACCTTCGCGTTCGAGACCAACAGCGATCCCGGACAATTCGTGCCGGTGCACGTCCATCCCACGCAGGACGAGTTCATCCTGGTGCAGGAGGGCGTGCTCGATCTCAAGCTCGACGGCGTCTGGGTGAAGGCGCAGGCCGGCGATCTCGTGCGCATGCCGCGCGGCATTCCGCATGGCTACTTCAACAAGTCGGACAAGCCGGCGCGCGCGCTGTTCTGGGTCTCGCCGATGCAGAAGCTCGAAGCGCTGTTCAACATGCTGGACAATCTCGCCGACCCGGCAGAAGTCGTCAGGATCTCAGCCGAGCACGAGGTCAATTTTCTGCCGCCTGAGGCCAACGACTAGGCGACGACGCCGACCCACAAACTCATCACTGCATCGCGGCGCGCAGTGAGCGCGATCGGTGCTGCACGCCTTGCCGAATGAGTTGGGGGTTGGCGTGAACGACTTCTGAGCGGCGAGAACAGTCTCGCCGTGTCCCGACGCTGGCCTGTCCATCGTCGCATGCTGCGGTCGCGCCGGGCGACCTTCGTCATCATCACACTTTCAACGAGCCTTGCGGCGCGGCCGATCGCGGCTGCCCGCACGCCACTTTCGCTCGACCACAGGAGGTCCCATGATCACTCGAAAAAACGTCTGCGTGATCGGCGCCGGCGTTTCCGGCCTCGCAGCCGCCAAGGCATTCACCGCCCGCGGCCACCATGTCACCATCGTCGAACGCAGCGCCGATCTCGGCGGTGTATGGGAGCCGGCGCGCTCCTACCCCGACGTGCAGACGCAGAGCCCTAAGGAGCTCTATCGCTACACCGACAAGGCGATGCCCGACAGCTATCCGGAGTGGCCCAGGGGGCCGCAGGTCTATGGCTATCTGACCGACTATGCGAGGAGCCACGACCTCACCCGTCTGATGCGCCTGAACACCACCGTGCTGTCGATGCAGCGGCGCTCCGACGGCCGGCCGGGCTGGTCGCTCGATCTGAAGACCGGCGATCACGCCGGCCGCGAGGACTTCGATTTCGTGGCCGTGTGCACCGGACAGTTCAACGAGCCGCAAACGCTATCACTTCCCGGCGAACATCAGTTCAAGGCGGCCGGCGGCGCGATCATGCACTCGTCGAAATACAACGATGCCGCCATCGCCCGAGGCCGTAACGTCGTCGTGCTCGGCGGCTCGAAATCGGCCACCGACATCGCCGTCAACGCCGTGCGCTCCGGCGCGCGATCGGTGACCATCGTGTTTCGCGAGCCGGTGTGGCGCATCCCCTATTTCATCGGCGGCCTCGTCAACTTCAAGCGCATCCTCTACATCCGCGCGCAGGAGCAGATGTTCGCGAGCTGGGGCATCGGCCCGCTCTCCCGCCTCGCACATCGTCTCGCCAAGCCGCTGGTCTGGGCGAATTGGCGCGGCCTCGAAAGCCTGCTCAAGGCGCAGCTCAAGCTCGCCAAATGCAACATGGTGCCCAAGGAGAGGATCGAGGACGGCGTCAACTGCTCGGTGCCGATCGCGACGCCCGACTTCTTCCCGATGGTGGCGGACGGCCGCATCAAGGCGGTGATTGGCACGTTCGACCACTATGAGCCGAACACGATCGTCGCCAGCACCGGTGAGCGGATCGCGGCCGATGTCGCGGTCCTCGCCATCGGCTACAAGCTCGGCGTTCCCTTTCTGTCGGAGGCCGACCGCGCCAAGCTGGTCGATCCCGACGGGCAGTATCGCCTGTATCGGCTGATCGCCAACCCGGATCTGCCCGACATGGGCTTCGTCGGCTTCAACTCCAGCTTCTGCACGGTGCTCTGCGCCGACATGGCGGCCCACTGGCTGGTGCGCTACGCCGACAAGCAGCTTGCACATCAGCCGAGCGAGCGCGAGATGCGCGACAACATCGAGATGATGCTGCACTTCAAGCGGGTCGAGCGTCCAGCCGCTGGCGTCTATGGCGGGCTTTGCGTCGCGCCCTATCACTTCAAGCACTTTGACGAGTTGCTCGCCGACATCGGCGCGACGCGGCGCAAGCGACATGCGCTAGCGGAGATGTTCACGCCGCCCGATGCGGACGCCTATGCCGAGTTCCTGGCGTCTGCACCATCCTACCAGGCGAGCTGATGGGCTGAACCGCGCTTGGCGTCGCCGCTCGGCAACCAGGACGGCGCCACAAACATGGCGGGAGAGCGGCCTCCGGCGGTGATCGCAGGCGCGCGGCCCTGCTCGTCCCAGGCTGGTCTTCCCGGCAAGGCCGCGCTATCCAGGGCGCCCTCCGCTTCCTGCGGTCCGCCCGGAGCCTGTCCATGACAATCACCACCCGTCTCCGTACCATCGGCCTTGCCGCTTCGGCGGCCATCCTGGTCACCACTGCAGCTCAGGCCGCCGACATCCATGTGATGATCTCTGGCGGCATGACCGCTGCCTTCAAATCCCTGGTGCCCGAGTTCGAGCGGCGCTCCGGCCACAAGGTCAGCATTGCCTACGGCCCGTCGATGGGAACGACGGCAAATGCGATTCCGGTTCGTCTCGAGCGCGGCGAGCCGGCCGATGTGCTGATCATGGTCGGCTACGCGCTGAGCGATCTCACCACCAAGGGCAAGGTGATGCCCGACAGCTATGTCGAGCTCGCCAACTCGCCGATCGGCGTCGCCGTCAAGTCGGGAACGCCCCACCCGGACATCTCGAATGCCGACGCGGTGAAGCGCATGCTGATCGCCGCGAAGACCATCGCCTATTCGGACAGCGCCAGCGGCGTCTATGTCTCGACCGAGATGTTCGACAAGCTCGGCATCCGGGAGGAGATGAAGGGCAAGGCGCGGATGATTCCGGCCACTCCCGTCGGCGAGATCGTGGCCCAGGGTGAGGCCGAGATCGGCTTCCAGCAGATCAGCGAGCTGAAGCCGGTGCACGGCATCGACATCGTCGGGCCGCTGCCGGCGGGCTTGCAGAAGATCACCGTGTTCTCGGCCGGCATCGCCGCCAACGCCAAGGAGCCGGAGGCCGGCAAGGCGCTGGTCCATTTCCTGCAATCACCGGATGCCCGCAAGACGATCACCGAGAGCGGGCTCGATCCGATCGTCAGGCGGGCGCCGAACTAATCGGGCGACGCCGATGTCCCGACGAAAAACTCTCCCTCGCGGCGGTTCGCGGGGAGAGTTCGATTGTCTCAGTTCAAGTGGCCGGCGCGACTACTGTGTGAACAGCGTGGACTCGCTGAGATTGTTGGCGCCATAGGCCTTCTTGAGCATGCCGTTGGCCTTGGCGTCGGTCATGAACTTGGTCACGAAGGCCAGCGACTGCGGATGCTTCAGCGGCACCGCGACGGCGGTATCGGTCTTCTTGAAGTTCTCGTTCAAGACCTTCGTGCCGGGAATCTGCTTGGCAAGCACCATCAGTTGATCGCGCGCGAGAGCGAGCGCGTCGATCTCGCCCGCAGAGAGCAGTGCGAAGACCTCCTCGTAGGATTTGAAGCCGACGACGGTCGCCTTCTTCATGAACGATTTCGCGCTGCGCATGACCGTCGTGTCGTTGATGGCCGCGACCTCATGGCCGGCCTGGTCAAGCGCCGCGATATTGGGGACGTCGAGGCCGGCGCGGATGATGAAGGTGGTGTCGACCGAGTCGTAGACGGGGCCAAACGAAATCTTGGCTTCGCGCTCGGAATCCTTGGGCAGGAAGCTGACATCCCAGGCGCCCTGGGGCGCGCCCTCCACGATCGAGTTCGCATTCGAATGCTCGACGAACTCGACGGGCACGCCGACCTGCGCAGCCATCGCCTTGCCAAGCTCCACCGGCACGCCGGCGTAACCGCTGTCCGATTTGATGCACCAGAATGCACCGCCAGCCGCCCCCACGGCGATGGCGACCCGCAGCTTGCCGGTCGGCGCGATCTCTTCCTTCAAGCCGGCTGCGAATGCATTGTTACCGATAACCGTGACTACCGCAGCTGCCAGGGCTGCATCACGCAGCCAGCGCCAGAACGCCATGGCCCTCTCCCATCGAATTGCAAGTGGATACAGACCGCACCTTGCCGGGAGCACCGTTAA
Source organism: Bradyrhizobium sp. USDA 4353 (assembly GCF_054063215.1). Lineage (NCBI taxonomy): Bacteria > Pseudomonadati > Pseudomonadota > Alphaproteobacteria > Hyphomicrobiales > Nitrobacteraceae > Bradyrhizobium > Bradyrhizobium sp. USDA 4353. The sequence goes on along the minus strand of NZ_JBSSGB010000001.1, from coordinate 3,342,688 downwards.
ATACAGCTTACCTCGCTTATGCAAAGCAGCATGCGGCGCATAAAACTTACACGCCGCAATTAACGATTCGAATAATGCGATACCAAATACTTATTAAGCCCGCCTTAAACGCAGCGGCGCACCCGCACGCCGTTCACCAGCACGGTGCGGCAGACCGTCGCCGCAGCCGCCACCGGCGGCTTGCGGACGACCACGGCGCCGCCCGCGCCGGCACAGCCAGCGCGGACGACGCCGCGTGCGCAGACAACGGCATTCGCGTCCGACATCGATACGAAGGGCATCAAGGCGAGGACGAAAAGGCCGCACAGGGTGGAAAGAAGGATACGTGAAAGAATGGCGCGCATGTCGAACTCCCGATGATCATTGGTTAGTAAAATATCCACCCTGTTCGAAATCTGCCGAGCGCGCCCTCGCCTGGCAACTGTGACAATTTGGGTGGATTGAAATTGCGCCTTCACTGGTGCGCGCTTGCGCCGCCCCCGTTACCGATTGACGGCAAACTCCGCCAGCATGCCCTTGCAGCCCGGCGACAGCGCGCTCGCATTGGCCGCCAGGCACTGCGCGATCCGGCCGCCGCCGGGATCGATGCCGCTGCACAGCGCGCGCGCATCCCCGCCGCACGCCGCGCGGACGATCCGCAGCTCCTCCAATGGCCGCAGTGGACGCAGCACCATCGGAGGAGCCGGCGGAGCCGCGGCCGGTGTCGCCGCGGGCGCAGCCGCAACCGCCGCGCCTTTCGCAGCCGGAGCCGCGCCACCGCCGGCGATCGCCTGCGCGCAGGATGCTGAGACCCTCGCCTTGTTCTGCTCCAGACATTGCAGCGCCGCCGAGCCGCCCGGCGGCACGCTGCTGCAGACCTTGCGATAGTCCGAGCCACAGGCGCTGCGGATCGCAGCCACCTGCGCGTCGCTCGGCTTCGCGGCCAGCGCCGCCGCCACCGGCTTGGCCTGCTCCGGCTTCACGGGCTCCGGCTTGGCCGGCTCAGGTTTGGCCGGCTCAGGTTTGGCGACCGCGACCGCCTGAGCCGGTGCCGCCGCTGGCACCGGCTGCGCGACAGGTTTCGGCGGCTCGGCCGGCGGACTCGCTTCGGCTGCGGCCGGCTTGCTCGCTACGGGCGGCGGTGGAGCCGGCTTTGTTTCGGCAGCGGGCTTCGCGTCGGCAGCAGGCTCGAGCGCCTTCACCGCCGTCTGACACGACGATGACAGGCTCGCCATGTTCTTCTGCAGACATTGGAATGCCGCGGCGCCGCCCGGCGTCACGCTGGAGCATTTCGACATGTAGTCCGACCGGCAGGCCGACTTGATCGCATTGCGCTGCGCATCGGTCTGCGCCAGCGCCTGCGGTGCAGCGAACCCTGTTGCAGTTGCCAAGCCGACAGCGAGCATCCATCCGAAGCGATTGATCATGGGGCGATCCTCAATGGCATTGAGCTTGAATTCATTGTCGCCGGCGCAACGTTGCGCGTGACGCTCGATCGATAATTGTCAGTATTTATTCGAGGCAAACGCTGCGCCGACGGTCAGGGCTTCGCAATTGGGAAAAAATGGGTGGATTGGCTGATGCGCAACCTTTTTCGGGATTCGGCTGTGCGTGACGTCTCCTTCTGATTGATCGGTGTCGCCTCCCGATCGCGAATTCGTCGTGCAGGTCTCGCCGCTGCTGCATCAGGCGATCCTCGCCCTCTTCGACGCCACCGGCGGGCCGGAGCGCGCCGCCCTGCTCGTGCTCGCCTCGCCCGCGAGCGAGCAGGATCTCGCGACCCTCGCGAGCGCCGTCGGCAGCTCCGCGCGACCCCTGTCGCGGCTGTTCGCAGCGAAGACGCGGCTGAGCATCAAGGCGTGGTGCCAGCCTGCCCCTATTGCTGCGGCGATCGAACGTCTCGCGACCGACCGTCACCTCTCGGTCAAGCAGCTCGCCGCCGATCTCGGCTACGCCAGCGTGCCGGCGCTTTCGCATGCCTTGCGGCAGGTGACCGGCCGCACGCCGACGGAGCTCGCCGGCGCCAGCGAATGACGGCGCTGCCGCGCATGCGGGCAGCGAGGCCAGCGTTGACGATTTGTTATGTTTGAATGTCGCCACCTTTGCCATAAATCCATGTAACATCACAGCCTGTCGCTTTGCGGGATTCGACCGAGACCAGATGGCCAACGCCTTTTTTACTGACCTGATCACCACCATTTCCGAGCGCGGCCGGACATTGCTGCGCGGCGGCGGGCCTGCCGTCGACAAGCACGACGCGAAGAGCCTCGCCGAATTGTGCGAGGCGCTGGTGTCCGGTGCCGGCGAGGCCTCGGGCACCGCGATGGCCCGCGACGTGCTCGACGGCTATCATGATCTCGACGCCGACGGCCGGAAGGCGTTCTTCACTGCGCTGGTTCACGATTTCGGTCCTGACAATGCCAGGCTGACCAAGGCGATCGAGGCGTGGCGCGCAGCGCCGTCCGACGAGGGCGCGAGCGCGCTGCATTTCGCCTCCGAGCCGCGGCGGCAGGAGCTGATCCGCCGGCTCAATCGCGCGCCGGGCGGCACGCCCGAGCTGGTCGCGATGCGCACCGATCTCCTGGATCTCCTCAAGGCAAATCCGGAACTGGCCGCGCTCGATCGCGACATCGTGCATCTCTTGAGTTCGTGGTTCAACAGGGGGTTTCTCGTGCTGCGCCGGATCGACTGGTCGACGCCCGCCAATATCCTGGAGCAGATCATCCGCTACGAGGCGGTGCACGAGATCCACGACTGGGACGATCTGCGCCGCCGCATCGATCCGATCGATCGGCGCTGCTACGCCTTCTTCCATCCGGCGATGCCGGATGCACCCTTGATCTTCGTGGAGATCGCGCTGACCGAGACCATCCCCGGCGCGATCGCGCCGCTGCTTGCGGTCGACCGCGCGCCTGTGCCCGCCGATCGCGCCCGCACCGCGGTGTTCTACTCGATCTCCAACACCCAGCGTGGCCTCGGCGGCATCTCGTTCGGCAACTTCCTGATCAAGCAGGTGGTCGAGGAGTTGAGGCGCGAGCTGCCGAAGCTCGACACATTCGTGACACTGTCGCCGGTGCCGGGCTTCATGGGCTGGCTGAAATCGACCGAGGATGCGACCGAAGAGGATCGCAACGTGCTCAAGCTGCTCAACGAGCCGCGCTGGGTCGAGGACGCCTCGATCACCGCGGAGCTGCGCAGCGTGATCGAGCCGCTCGCCGCGCACTACTTCCTGAAGGCGCGCACCTCCAAGGGCAAGCTGATCGACCCCGTCGCCCGCTTCCACCTCGGCAACGGCGCAAGGCTCGAGCGCATCAACTGGCTCGGCGACCTCTCGGCGAAAGGCCAGCGCGAGTCGGCGACTGTCATGGTGAACTATCTGTATCGCCTCGAGGACATCGAGAAGAACCACGAGGCGTATGCCAATGACGGCGAGGTCGTCGCATCGAGCGCCGTGAAGAAGCTGCTGCGCGGCGAAGGCCGGCGGCTGCTGGACATGCGGTTGTCGTCGTAGTCGAGCACTCACAAGGCTCATGAGACGGAACACCCGCGCTACAAAGTCAGTGTCATCCCGGCGCACGCCGGGATCCATAACCACAGGCCGTTGTTTGAGGCAGGCCAGCCGTGAGACCGCGCCACGCCACATCCGCCGCGGAGTATGGGTCCCGGATCGGCGCCGCGACGCGCCTCGCGCGTCGCGGCTTGTCCGGGACGACAGCGGAGGAAATGGCTGCGGCGGTGGCTCTCAATTGCGTCCATGAGACACCGCGCTCGCACCACAACCACCACCGTCATCCCGGCGAACGCCGGGATCCATAACCACAGGGCCTCGTTCGAGGCCAGCTCGTCGTGAGACATCGCCAAGCCACATCCGCCGCGGCGTATGGGTCCCGGATCGGCGCCGCGACGCGCCTTGCGCGTCACGGCTTGTCCGGGACGACAGCGGAGTCAACGGCCGCGTCGGTGGACGACCGTGAGGGAAAGCCGCTTTCACATCTCAAACAGCATGGGGACGTGCGACCGTGGCCTCGCGGCGCGTGGCGCCCGAGTGCTGCATCGGCATGTCCCTCCGATCCAAGGCAGAGGGCGCAGGGAAGACCGGGTGCTGGCCGCAACCCATGGCCCCCGTGCGTGAGAAAAGGCACGGGGCAGGAACCACAGGTACGACCGGTGCATTCCGGCCTTCCCTGCGCGATGGTTGGAACGGTGTCCTTCGTGCTCTCCCTGGGGATCGGGCTCTTTTGCCCCCATCGCCCGCGCGTGCCGCCAAGCAACAACGCAGACTTGACCTCAGCGTCGAGAGGCCAGGACCACACGACTTCTCCGTCCGCACTGGCGCCGGTCGTCCACCGTTGCCGCTACGGCCACCGCATCCCTGCCCCGACGTTCGTGACGACGCGTACGCCCCTCTGCGATGAGGCAGGATGCGCACAATATTGCTGAATTTCAGAATTTGTCAAGCGACATTTTGGGCCTCGCTCATCGGCCTGCGCCGAACCTCATTTCGCTCCTCCTGTCGCGATCAACTTGGTGTCCAGATTGTCGTCGACCCGCAGCCAACCGGGGCAAGCGTCGCCGGCGCAGGGAGCGCCGGTATATTGCCAGATCCAGCCGTCGCTGTGCTGCTCATAGAGATCGCTGCCGCTCGCCGAGATTGCCTTCGCCTTAGGATTATTGTCGAGCATCTGCCAACCCGGGCAGGATTCGCCCGCACAGGGCGTGCCGGTATAGCGCCAGATTTTGCCGCTGCTGTGGAGCTGATAGAGCCCGTTGGTCGCGGCGACGATGCGGACGGTCTGCTTGTTGTTGTCCAGCATCTGCCAACCCGTGCAGGAATTCCCCGTGCATGGCGTGCCGGTGTAACGCCAGATCCTGCCGGTGTTGTGGAGCTGATAAAGCTCATTTCCGGCCGCCACGATGGCTGCGGTCGCGGTGTTGTCGTCGAGCATCTGCCATCCCGGGCAAGCGTTGCCGCTGCAGGGTGTCCCGGTGTAGCGCCAGATCTTACCGGTGTTATGCAGTTGGTAGAGGTGAGAGCCGGCCGCGACAATGCCGACGGCGGCCGGATTGTCGTCGAGCATCTGCCAGCCCGGACAGTTGTTGCCGCTGCACGGCGTTCCCGTATAGCGCCAGATCTTGCCGCTCTTGTGCAACTGGTACAATGCCCCCGTCCCCGCGGTGATGGCGACCGTCTCGGCATTGTCGTCGAGCATCTGCCACCCAGGACAGCTCGCGCCGGCGCACGGCGTGCCGGAGAAGCGCCAGATCTTGCCGCTGTCGTGCAACTGATAGAGATCGTTGCCTGCTGCGGCAAGCGCGACCGACTCCGCGTTGTCGTCGAGCATTCGCCAGCCCTGGCAGACATCGCCATTGCAGGGCTGACCCAGATAAGTCCAGATCTTGCCGGTCTTGTGGAGCTGATAGAGCACCCCGCCGCTTGCGGCCGTGATGCCAAGGTGGGCGCCGGCTGTGACGGCCTTGTTCGGCACCAGCGGCGGCCCGGCCTTCTTCAGCCAACAATACGGCTTGGGGTCCTGCACGAAGGCCCAGGCCTGACACATGCCGTTCCGCGCGCATTCGCCCTGGCAGAGATAGGGATCGTTGGCGGCGAGATCGAAGCTTGCGAAATCATCGCCGGGCCGGTCGAAGGCGCCCTGCATCGGACCGAGATTGGCGGGATGCAGATCGACCTTGACGCCGGCGACGCAGCACGTGCTGGCCTGCGTCACCGGAATGGCATTCTTCAACCAACAGCGCGGCGATGATCCCTGCGTCGTGTTCGGCTTGACGTAGGTCCAGGCCTTGCAATTCTTGTCATGCGCGCAGCGCTCCTCGCACAGCGTCGGCTCGGGCTGCGGCAGATCGAAATTGCTCAGATCGGCCCCGGGGCGATCGGCGCCGTCCTGCTGCGGACCGATCAGGATTGATGGGTCGGCGTCCACGGTGACCGAATTGTCGGCGCTGCGCCAATGGATGGCGCCGTGCTCGAACAGGTTGAAGCGTCCGCTTCCATCGACCTCGTCGGTCTCGTCGGAGACGGGATAGCCGAGGGCGCTGCGCTCCCATCCGAGCGAGGCCCATTTGTCGCGGATGAGGCCATGCACCTCATGAGCGCCGGTGTTCGCGGTCCAGTAGATCGAGCCATTCTGGAAGTGATTGTATTTGCCGATGCTGTCCGGCGTCAGCTTTTCGTTGTTGACGGGATAGCCGAGAAAGCCCTGCGCGAGTCCTTTCGCCTGCCATTTGCCGAGGATCCCACCATGCACCTCGTGCGCGCAGGTCGCCGCTGTCCAGTAGATCGAGCCTCCCGCGAAATCACGCCGCTTGCCGCCGTCCGGCAAGGCCGTTTCCGCTCCCTTCGGTGCGCCGAGAACGCCCTCCGGACCCGTGTAGTTGTCGTAGAGCTGCGCGATGTTGTAGCAGGGGATCGCCGTCGCGCCCGACTTGGGCCCATAGACGATCAGCTTATTGGCGAAGGTCGGCCGGAAGACCTTGCCGCCCGCAATCGTCGGCGGCGTGAATTTTGAATAAGCCATGTCGTCATCGTCGCGCCACAGCTCCTTCAAGGTCAGCGCGTCGAACGCCACCAGCACGCCCGGCCCGTTCTCCCATTGGCCGTCGACCTTGGGAAACAGCGCCCAGATCACGCCATTGGCGTTGCCGTCGGCCGACAACGACAGCGCGCCCCCTGGCATGCCGTCGGGCGGACGCACGCTGCTGACGGCGGATGCGCTCGTCGACAGGACGCCCGTTCCGGCATTGTAGTCGAACGCGCGAATGAAGTCCTTTTCCGGCATCGCGTAGAGCTTGCCGTTCCAGTAGATCGGCCCGCTGTGCAGATTGGGGCCGGCGAGCTCGCTCTCCTCATAGCGGGGATGCGGCATGTAGCAGACCGAGTGTGTGATGCCGCCGGACATGCAGGTGCGCTGGCTGGGATCATTGTGCCATGTGTTGACGAAAGCCTGGAAGCCGTCTGAGCCCCCGAGGGGGACCGGCCCGGGTGTCGGTCCGTTCTGCGACGGCTGCATCGTGGCCGTGTTCAACACATAGAGCTTGCCCTGCTTGCCGCCGCCGGCCAGACGATTATTGGGCAGCAGCAGAGGACCGCTGGCACCGAGATCGGTGTCGCCGTCGTTGAGCGCAGCCCAATTGCTGACAGTGTAGCTCCCGGCCAGCGACAGGCCGTAGCTCGGCGCCGGCCCCAGCTTGAGCTTGACGAAGCTTTCGCCGAGATCGCCGCCGCCGACGGAGCCGTTGCCGGTCTGGAAATAGATGCCCGCGGCGCCGTCGGCGACGATGCCTTTGCCGGCCGCCCAGATGCCGCCGCCCCAGCCGCTTGGCCCCGTCGTCGAATAGACGCCGGCCTGGGCCAGGTCGGACGCCCGGTAGGCCAGCACCCAACCGTGCCAACCCGGGTTGTCGCAGTTGAGTGCGCTGAATCCCATGATGACGGCGCCGTTCAGCAGCAGCAGGCCGGCGCGGTTGAGCTCCAGGCCCTGATTGAAAACAAGGCCGCCGATGTTGGCCTTCACCTGAACGGCTCCCGGCGTGCCCGCTTTCGCCGCGCCCGTCGTGATGTCAAGTGCATGCAGCCAGATCGTGCCGTCGGATTTGCGGGCGACGAGGTACATGGTGTCGCTCGCACGATCGATGACGGGCGTGCTGGTCACGCCGACCGGCCCGCGGGTTTCGCCGCACATATTGGGCACCGGCCCCGCCGGCTCGATCGTCACGGGATGAGTCCACAACAGGCCATGCGTGGGATCGGGATCGAGATCGTCAGCATCGAAGGCGTAGACGACGTTCTTGCGGCTGACCACGAAGACGACGTTGTGCGATCCCTTGCCGGGGATGGTGAGCCCGCTGACATAGAGCGGCTGCGCGATGATCTGGCCGTCGACCTGGCGCTCGTAGAGCCTGCCGAAGGTCGTCGCCGTGATGTTGCCGGGCTTGAGCGTCGTCTCGTGGGTTTGCGCGCCGGTGCGCGCATTGTCGACATGCTGGGTGAGAACATCGTCCGGTGCCGCATGGGCCGGCCATGAACTCAGCGCCAGGACGCTCAACAGAATTGCGCGTGAGATGGACCGGTAAGCGCCTCTGCGCACCAACCGGACGAAGCAAGCATCAGAGGCGCGCATCATGCGCCGTACCGCCAACGAGACCATCGTTTCCTCCCGCCTTGGTTACGATCCCCGGGCACTCCGCCACCATCCCCACGACGGAGCGGACATCGTCGTGCCCTCCACTTCTCCTCGCCTGACGCATCCCGGCATGATGCGGATCAAATGATAGTTGTTTTCTTATTTTACGACTATTTAAAATTGTATCGCCGGATCAAGCGGCTCACGACGACACAACATCCAGCACCGTCATCCCGGCAAGCGCCGCGATCCCTCCCCATCATGCGTCATTCGGGGGCCTGTCTTCGTTCATCCCCACGTCAATCACGGTCGCAGTGTTGAGATACCGGTTTTCGGGACGACAGCGGCGTCAAACGGCCAAGGTTGCGGTGCGCAACAACGCCGGTGAGACAGTGTGCTCAAGCCACCCACACCGCCGTCATCCCGGCGAACGCCGGAATCCATGACCACAGGGCGTCATTTGAGGCAGGCCAGCCGTTAGATCGTGCCAAGCCACCGCCGCCGCGGCGTAGGGTCCTGGCGTTCGCCGGGACGACGATGAGGCAGGACGCACGCACAACTTCTCATTATCAGAAATTATCAAGACGAATGATTGAGGCGATCACGACGCCCCCATTGGGGACGCCGTGCGCCCAATACGCTCACGACGCCTTCGCCTCGACGTGGCGCTTGAAATTGTCGAGAATGGCCTGCCAGCCTTGCTGTTGCTGCTCTGCCGGGTAGATCGTTTCCGGATCGAAGACAACGCGGACGAGAACGCCCTTCGCGCCGGGCTCGAAATGAACCTCGGCTTTCCGGTCGCCGAACGCGTAGGCGATCAGTCTGTGCTCCACGATCTTGGTGTAAGTCCCGGCGAAGTCAAACCCCATGCTGCCGTCCTTGGCCTCCATCCGCGACGAGAAGTCTCCGCCTTCCCGGAGGTCGACCGTGGCCCTGGTCGTATGCCAGTCGTCCGACGCGGCATTCCATTTCACGATATCGGCCGGCGTCGTATAGGCGCGCCAGACCTGATTGATGGGGGCTGCGACGGTGGTTTCGACGGTGATCCGCATGACAGAGGCTCCAGGTTCGTTCCTGGCTGATTGCAGGTGTGCAGGAGTTGCGCTCGAAGGACGATGGAGACTGGTAGATCCCGACACACGGCAGAACAAATCTTGCCTTCACCAGCGCTACTTCATTTTGTTCAATCAGGAGACCCGTCGAACAAGATCCTGGCGCCGGCCGCCAACAGGATCTGCTTGAACCCGTCGATCCCCGGCGGGATATCCGTAACCTGAAGGATGAGCCTGACATCCCGACCGGCTCTCTCATATCCCCACCATTTCCATTGTCGCTCCCGCATCCTGTCGAGCCACGATCCGAACTCCCACGGCAGGCTTCCCCACTCTTCACGCGGCGTGATCAGCATCAAGGCCTTGCAGGCGTCCAAGGTGAGCATCGACGAAATCAACCAATCAGGGAGCCTCAGCCGCCAGTCGTCATCCGCAGCCCAGCTATCAGAATCGAAACTGATGATCTCTCCAACGACCTCGATTATTCTTCCCCACACCAGATCCGGTTGATCTCCGAGATCGATGCGGAATTCCCATCGGACGTCTGGAACTTGACCATCTAAGCCCGCGGGCTGCTTGAACCGTTGGATTTCGGCAACGTCTGGCACTCTTCCGACCTTCACTGCCTGCGCCTCGGTGACTGGACAGGATATTCGCGCTCCAGCCTTTTCGCTGTCGATGACTATTTTCGTGCACAGCCGCCGCGATCCGCAAAATTCGAAATAGATACGGAGTCGTAGCCCGGATGAGCGCCAGCCGACGCCCGGAGGGCGGAGACGTGAGCGACATCCGGGTTCTCACGAGCCGTCGCGGGTGAACCCGGATGTCGCTGACGCCGAGGCGGAAGACGCGTCGGCTGGCGCTCATCCGCGCTACTTCAGGCAGCGGCCTGCGGCGGCCGCAACCGCAGCACCGCCGCCGGCAGATGGGCCGCCAGCCAGTCCGCAATCACCTGCTGCTTCCGGTGATACGCCAGCCCGGCGGCCACCACCGCGACGCCGATCAGCGACAGCGCGAACGGGAAGAGCAGCGAGTCCTTGAAGACGACGTCGGCGAGATGGCCGAGATACATCGTGATGCCCACGGCGCCGAACACGGCGTAGGCGCGGCGGACGATGATGACGGCAATCGCGAGCAGGCCGACATTCATCAGGCAGTAGATCGCCTTGCCGAGCTCGGTCGCGTCGTCCGTGGCGCTGATGCCGCCCCAGAAGGCCATCAGGCCGAACAGATGCAGCCAGAAGCCGAAGTCGCGGTTGTCGCTGGTGTAGTCGACGATCCAGGCCAGGCTGAGCATGCCCAAGCCGAACCAGATCGAGACGATGCGGCGCATCTCCCAATCGATGTGGCTGACATGGAAGATCCAGGGCGTGAGGTCCATCGACATGAACCACAGCGCCACCGAGATGACCGCATAGATGAAGGGCACGCGGTAGAAGCGCAGCGCGAGGCTGCCTGCCGCAACGGTGGCGAGCTCCATGAACAGCCAGCTGCCCTTGATCCAGACATAGAAGTCCTGGACCGTGCCGGGCTTGCCGAACCTGCCCCACCAGCCGAGCTCGGCCTGGATGCCATAGACAGCGAGCGGCGCCATGGAGACGGCGATGGCGATCAAGAGGCCGCCCGGGACGCGCAGGCTGCGGCGCCAGAGGTGGTCGCCGGCGAAGCCGAAGGCCACGGCATAAGCGAGCGCGCAGGCGGTCAAAGCGCGGCCGCCCATTTGCGAGAACGCCACCGTCGTGAACAGGCCCATGGCGCCGATCACGATCAGCGCACCGGCGTACCAGAGGAGGTGTGCGGCATCGAATTTGGCGCGGGGCATGTCGGTGGAGGGGGCGCGCTGGTGCAGATAGGCGAGCAGGCGCTGCAGCTCGTCGGGGCTGATGGCGCCCGCGCCGGCGGCGGCGCGGAGGTCGGTTTCGGAATAGGACATGGTCGTTACCTCAGGTGGTCCGCCGGAGGGCATGCGAGTCCCCTCGCGCAAACGCTGCTCGCGTTGCGCGTTATGGGCCGACACAGGCGGGGCAGATGAGGGTGAGTGTAGCCGAACGTGAGCGGCGTTCAACAAATATTTTGAGCGGCGCTCAAATATTTCGTTCGCCATCCTCTCTTCCGCCGTCGTCTTGGCGAACGCCGGGATCCATAACCACAGGGAGACGTGTGAGGCAGGCTCGTCGTGAGACCGCGCCAGGCCACGACCGCCGCGGAGTATGGGTCCCGGGTCAAGCCCGGGACGACACCGGTGGAGACGATATGGCTGAGTTCGTAACAGCCATCGTAAATGTTGCGGGAACTATCCCCCTGCCGCTACCGACGACAGCGAGGGGTGGACCCGCTCTCTCCACGTCATTGCGAGCGAAGCGAAGCAATCCAGAGTCCTTGCTCGGCCCTGGATCGCGTCGCTTCGCTCGCGATGACGGAGAGCCCGGAGTGGCAGACCGCTGACGCATTCGGCAAGGGCAGCGTCCCCTACCCTCAATCCTTGAAATAGGGCTCCACCGGGCCGTGCACCTTGATCGTCAGCGGGTTGCCGTGGCGATCCCTCGCGGTGCCGGCGGCGACGCGGATCCAGCCTTCGCTGATGCAGTATTCCTCGACATTGGTCTTCTCGGCGCCCTTGAAGCGGATGCCGACGTCGCGCGACAGGATTTCCGCGTTGTAATAGGGGCTCTTCGGATCGACCGAAAGGCGGTCGGGGAAGGTGAAGGTCTCGTTGTCGCTCACAGCAGTGCCTCGATCTCTTTCTTCAACGCCTCGGGCGTGGTGGTCGGCGCATGGCGCGACACCACGCGGCCAGAGCGATCGACCAGGAATTTGGTGAAATTCCATTTGATCGCCGAGCTCAACAGGCCGGTCTTCTCGCCCTTCAGGAACGTGTACAGCGGATGCGCCTCTGCGCCGTTGACGTCGATCTTCGCGAACAGCGGGAAGGTGACATCGTACTTCGACGAGCAGAACGCGCCGATCTCCTCGGCTGTGCCGGGCTCCTGGGCGCCGAACTGGTTACAGGGAAAACCGAGCACGGCAAAGCCCCTGGCGGCGTAGGCGCGGTGCAGCGCCTCGAGCCCGCGATATTGCGGCGTGAAACCGCAGGCACTCGCCGTGTTGACGATCAGGAGCACCTGGCCCTCGAAGCGCTTCAGCGGCACCTCCTCGCCGGTGAGCGAACTGGCCGTGAAATCGTAGATCGCGGCCATCAGCCCAGCACCGGATCGATCGGCGACGGCGGCACACCGCCGGCCTCGATGGCCTCGCCCGCGGCGAGGCACATGTCCTCGCGAAAGCGCTGGCCGACGAGCTGCACGCCGACGGGGACACGGCCGACCATGCCGGTGGAGACCACGAGGCCCGGCAGGCCGAAGAACGGAATCGCGATCTGCGTCAGCTGGGCGTGCCAGACCTGCTTGAACGAGTCCTCGTCCTTGCGGTCGAGCTGGTCGGCGAACGGCAGCATGCCGGAGACGGGCATGAGCAGCAGCGGATGCTGCTCCATGAACAGGAGCCACTGGCGGGTCAGCGCGGCGCGACGTGCGAGCGTCGCCGAGAGGTCGAACGGATGCACCTTGTCACGGTTGCCGCGCAGGCAGGCGAGCGCGCCGGGGTCGCCCTCCTTCTCGGCGGCCGCGAGCTGCGCCTCATAGCCGTCGCCGAGCCACAGCCGCGTCTGCAGCAGCGCGGCCTCCTGCATCGGCGGGGTGTCCTGGATCTCCTCGACGGTCCAGCCGGCGGCCTCGAGCCGCCTGGCGGCGTCGCGCAGCGCGGCGACCACCTCGGGCACCGGGTTCAGGCCGTCGGGATTGACGCAGAGCGTGACGCGTTTGGGCAAGGGAGGACCTTCCAGCGGCACCGGCATCCACCAGATGTCGCGGACGTCGCGCGCCGACATCGCCGCCAGCGCGATCCTGACGTCGTTGACCGTCCGGGCGAGCGGGCCGGAGACGGCGCTGATCTGCGGGCCGATCGGACGCTCCGGCAGGCAGGTGTTGAAGGCGGGGATGCGGCCGACGGTCGGGCGCAGGCCGTGGATGCCGCAGGCATAGGCGGGATAGCGGACGGAGCCGGCGATATCAGTGCCATGGCCGATATGGCCGATGCCGGCCGCAGTCGCCGAGCCGGCGCCGCCGGAGGAGCCGCCCGGGGTGATGCCGGGGTCGCGCGGGTTCTTGGTGTGGCCGTGGATGAGGTTGCTGGTGAACCAGCGATAGGACACCGCCGGCGTGTTGGTGCGGCCGAGCAGCACGGCGCCGGCCTTGACGAAATTGTTGACGACCGGATTGTGCGCCGAGGCGATCGCGTCCTTCTGCAGATTGAGGCCGTTGGTGGTGGCGTAGCCGGTCTGGTCGACATTGACCTTGATCGTGACGGGCACGCCGGCGAGCGGGCCCGGATCCTCGCCGCGCGCGAGTCTCGCGTCGATGGCGTCGGCCTGCTGCAGGACGTCCTCGGGGCGGTGGTCGATCACGGCGTTGATCGCCGGGTTGACGGCGTCGAGCCGGGCCAGCGCTGACGTCGCGGCGTCCCTGGCAGAGACCTGTTTCGACTTGATGAGGGCGGCGAGATCGGCAGCCGGAAGGCGCCAGAGATCGGTCATGAGGAGCTCCGTGGTGGTCCCGCGTTCTTAGCGCGGCGGACAAAGCGGAGAAAGCGGTCTGGGCGCGGCCCAACGAAATGGTCCATCAGCAAAGCGCATGGGTCTTGTTGCGCCCCGCCCTTTCCTCCTCATCATGGCCGGGCTTGTCCCGGCCATCCACGTCGTTCGGCACCCGTGGATGGACGTGGATGCCCGGGACAAGCCCGGGCATGACGGAGAAACAAACTGGCCTCGCGAGGTGTGGCGAGGAGCCGTCGCCGACGACGGACTGACTGCCCGATCGACAGCGCGGATCGATCAATACCCGTCCTGCATCGATCGATCCGGAAACAGGCTTGGTCAAGCCTGGCAAACGACTTTAAGAGCTGAAGCAACAACATCACAAAGGGGGAAACACATGATCAGATCGGGCACCATCATGGCCGCAACATTCGTCCTCGCAGCCGCAGCAACGCTGGCGCCGCGCGTAAGCCACGCCGAGACCTACGCCTATGTCGGCAATGCCGACAGCAACGACATCAGCGTGTTCAAGTTCGACGCCACGACCGGCGAGATGAGCCCGGTGCAGACGGCGGCGTTCACAGGCGTCGAGAAGCCGGGCTCGTCGACTCCGCTTGCGGTCAGCCCGGACAAGAAGGTTTTGATCGCCGGTGTGCGGTCGCAGCCGTTCCAGGCGGAGAGCTTTGCGATCGACGCCAAGACCGGCCAGCTCACCCACATCGGCAACGGACCGCTCGCCGACAGCATGGCCAACATCGCCTTCGACCGCACCGGCAAGGTGCTGTTCAGCGCCTCTTATGGCGGCAACAAGGTGGCGGTGAACCCGGTGCAGGCGAACGGCGTCGTCGCAGCTTCAAGCCAGGTGATCCCGACCGGGCTGAACGCGCACGCCTTCCTGCCTTCGCCCGACAACCGCTTCGTGTTCGCGACCAATCTCGGCTCCGACCAGGTGCTCGGCTTCGCCTTCGATGCGGCCACGGGCACGCTGACCGCGCAGGACAAGCTGACGGTGAAGACGCCGGAGAAATCAGGCCCGCGGCACTTCATCTTTCACCCGAACGGCAAGTTCATCTACCTCTTGCACGAGCTCAACGCCGATCTTGCTGTTTATGCCTATGACGCCGACAAGGGCATTTGGACCGAGCAGCAGCGTATCACCACCCTGCCCCCGGGCTTCACCGGCAAGCCCTGGGCGGCCGATCTTCATGCGACGCCTGATGGGACATTCCTCTACACGTCAGAGCGCGGCTCCAACACCTTGGCCGCGTTCAAGATCGATCCGGTCAGCGGGCGCGTGACGCTGGTCGGCAGCGTGCCGACCGAGACCCAGCCGCGCGGCTTCGCTATCGATCCGGCGGGGCGCTATCTCGCCGCCGTCGGCGAGGTGTCAAACGGCATGACGGTCTACAAGATCGATCCGGCCCGCGGCGCGCTGGAGAAGGTGAAGTCGTATGCGGTGGGCAAGAAGCCGAACTGGGTCGAGTTCGTCAGCCTGCCGTGAGCGGGGGATGAGTGCGGCGCGGCATTTTCATCGGTGCGATCAGTGCCTATATGCATCGCATGAGCATGCCCGCCGCCCAGCCTGACCGTCATCCCCTCGCGGTTCAACATCCGGAACTCGACGACGCCGCGATCCGCCGGCTGGTCGAAACCTTCTACGGACGTGCGCGCGCGGACGAGCTGATCGGGCCGATCTTCAACCGCACGGTCGAGGATTGGGACGAGCACATCGGCAAGATCAGCGATTTCTGGTCGTCGATGTTCCTGAAGACCGGGCGCTACAATGGCGCGCCGATGCGGCCGCATCTGATGCTGGAGCTGCGCGGCCCGCATTTCGACCGCTGGCTGCAACTGTTCGAGGCGACGGCGACGGATCTGTTCCCGCAGGAGCTCGCGGAGATCTTCATCATCCGCGCGCGGCGCATTGCGGATAGTTTCGAGATGGGAATCGCCAGCACCCGCGGCGAGCTGGTCCGGCCCCGCCACTCCATCTGAGTCCGCGCTCGATCCAGTATACGCTCAGTGTCGCGTCATCGACTGCGCGGTCATGTTGAAGATCGCCTCGGAGAACGGAAACTCCAGCACGATCTCGCCGTCCTCGTCGGTGACCTCGATGACGGCCGTCATCAGCGCCGCATTGCCACCTTCGGTGCGCAGCAGCTCCTTGATCATGTCGCGCGCGACTTCCCAGGCGCGGTCGGGATTGCGCAGCACCTCGCCGTCGGTGTCGGAGACCAGCTCCTCGCCGATCCGTGTGTTGAAGAAATATCTTGGCATCGTCAGTTTCCAATGGGGTCGCGCGCGGGGGTTTTGAAGGCTCGAGCGTCTCACAACTGCTTTATCCAGCCCATTCCACCCCAGGAATAAGGGCGGAACAGAACGGCCATGCGAAGCCATCGATCACGAATTCGTTGTTTTCGCGGCTCGATCCGGCGAAAACGACAGCAACTCGCGCCTGCGGCTTCGCACTGCAATAAACAGGCCTGAGAGGCTCAAACAAAAAGATTCCACTGGCGAACTTTTCGTAGAACGGTAGTTTAATTCCGAGGACGATAACCGTCCCATCGCGAAGGAGAGGACAATGGCCTGGAAAGCTCCGAAGATTGTTGAAGTGCCGGTCGGCATGGAAATCAACATGTATGCCTGCGCCGCCCGCAAATAATTGGCGGGTGTGACGTCCAGGTCCCGATGGGATCGGGATGTCGACGCTTGAGGGTGGGGATCTGTGATCGCGTATGTGCCAGCCCGTATGCGGGTCCGATGTCCCACCCTCGTCGCTGTCCTGACCTCCGGTCATCCTGATCTCAGATCATTCTGACCCCAGGTCATCCTGCCGCCGGTAATCGCGTGCGCCACCACAGCTGAATTCCAGGAGACGGCTCATGCTTCGCCTCGTCGTCCTGGGCGCCGCCGCGGGCGGCGGAGTCCCGCAGTGGAATTGCGGCTGCGCCGTGTGTCGTGCCGCGCGCACTGACCATCCCGAGATCCGCAACAGCCAGGCTTCGGTCGCCGTCAGCGCCGACGGCGCCAACTGGTTCCTGATCAACGCCTCGCCCGACCTGCGTCAGCAGGTCACCGCGACGCCGCAATTGCATCCGAAGCCCGGTGCCCTGCGCCACAGCCCGATCGCCGGCGTGATCCTGACCAATGGCGAGATCGACGCGATCACCGGGCTCTTGTCGATGCGCGAGAGCTCGCCTTTTTCGATCCATGGGCACCCGAAGGTGCTTGCGATCCTCAAGTCCAACAACATCTTCGATGTGCTGAAGGAGGAGAACGTCAAGCGCGTGCCGATCGTGATCGACGTGCCGTTCCGCCCGCTGCTGCAGGACGGCGCGCCGTCGGGGCTCGAGATCACGGCGTTCGCGGTGTCCGGCACCAGCGCCTGGTATCTCCGCGACAAGCAGCATCCCGGCGGCAGCGCCTCGACCGGCGATACGCTCGGCTTGAAGATCGAGGACATCGAGACCGGGCAATATGCCTACGTCATCGCCGCCTGCGCCGATGTCGACCACGAGCTGAGACTAAGATTGAAAGGCGCGCCGCTGGTGCTGTTCGACGGCACGGTGTGGCGCGACGACGAGATGATCCAGGCCGGACTCGGCAACAAGACCGGGCAGAGCATGGGCCATATCGCGATGTCCGGAGAAAGCGGCGCAATCAAGCAGCTGGCGGACCTCGGGATCGGTAGGAAGATCTTCCTGCACATCAACAACTCCAATCCGGCGTGGCTGCACGCCTCACCCGAGCGGCAAACGTTGGAGCGCGAGGGATGGGAAATCCCCGCTGAAGGGATGGAGATCGTACTGTGAGTGAGGTCAATCTGAGCGGAATGACGGCGCTGTCGATCGGACGCGGCGTCACGCTGAACAATGCTGGGGAATTGGAAGCGGCGCTGCGCCACATTGGCGCCA
Source organism: Bradyrhizobium sp. USDA 4353 (assembly GCF_054063215.1). NCBI lineage: Bacteria > Pseudomonadati > Pseudomonadota > Alphaproteobacteria > Hyphomicrobiales > Nitrobacteraceae > Bradyrhizobium > Bradyrhizobium sp. USDA 4353. Next base: position 3,325,014 of record NZ_JBSSGB010000001.1, on the reverse strand, counting down.
CGCGCTATCACAACCATCACCCGTTCCATAAGCTCTTGCACAGCGGCAAGCTCAACAAGGGCCAGGTGCAGGCCTGGGCGCTGAACCGCTACTACTACCAGTCGACGATCCCGCTGAAGGACGCGATGGTGATGACCCGCTTCCGCGATCGCGCCACGCGGCTGGAATGGCGGCACCGCATCGAGGATCATGACGGCGATGTCGGCAGCGAGGGCGGCATCGAGCGCTGGCTGAAGCTGACAGAGGGCCTCGGGCTCGACACGGCCTATGTGGAGTCCACGGAGGGCATCCTGCCGGCAACGCGCTTCGCGGTCGAAGCCTATGTGCATTTCTGCCGCGACCGCTCGCCGCTCGAGGCGATCGCCTCGTCGCTGACCGAGCTGTTCGCGCCCGGGATTCACGAGGAGCGCATCTCAGGAATGCTGGAGCACTATGACTTCGTCAACAACGACACAATGAGCTACTTCAAGCGCCGGCTCACCCAGGCGCCGCGCGACGCCAACTTCGCGCTGCATTACGTCAAGGAGCACGCGACGACGCCCGAGCAGCGCGCCGCGGTGTGCAATGCGCTGATCTTCAAGACCAACGTGCTGTGGGTGCAGCTCGACGCGCTGTATCACGCGTATGTCGAGGGCCACATTCCGCCCGGCGCGTTCGTGCCGAAGGAGGGATGAACGTGATCTTCGCGGTTCTCTCAGCCACACCGGTGCCACCCTCCCCTGGAGGAGGAGGGTCGGCTCGCGCGAAGCGCGAGGCGGGGTGGGGTGAAGCCACCAACCGCGGTGCACGTGGAGAGAGCACCCCACCCCGTTGCGCATCGCGCGCGATGCGCAACGACCCTCCCCCTCAAGGGGAGGGTGGGCATCGCCGATGCCGCGACATCGCAACGAACGCACCCGTTATCGTGTAGAGACCCACCATGGCCCCGCGTCACATCCAAGTCACCGAGATCAGCCGCGTGGTGCTGCCGCGGCATACCAAGTTGAAATATGACGAGACGCGGCAGGTGTGGGTGATCCTGGCGCCGGAGCGGGTGCTGGCGCCGGATGAGATCGCGGTCGAGGTGCTCAAGCTGTGCGACGGCGCGCGCAGCGTCGCCGGGATCATCGACGAGCTCGCAGCGAAGTATGCCGCGCCGCGCGACGTCATCGCCAACGACGTGGTCGCGATGCTGCAGGATCTCGCCGACAAGGGCTTTCTCACCGAGGTTCGGGAGACGACATCATGACCGAGCTGACCGAGACGACGCCGCCGGTCGACAGCAATGACGGCCTCGCCGTGCTGGAGCGCCGCGGCTCCGTCGCCGAGACCTACGGCATTCCGCTGGCCGTGCTGCTCGAGCTCACCCATCGCTGCCCGCTGCAATGTCCCTACTGCTCCAACCCGCTGGAGCTCGATCGCGCCGGGCAGGAGCTGACGACCGCCGAGTGGAAGAAGGTGCTGTCGGAGCTCGCCGAGATCGGCGTGCTGCAGGTGCATTTCTCCGGCGGCGAGCCGACCGCGCGCAAGGACATCGTCGAGCTGGTGCAGCACGCCCATGACGTCGGCCTCTACACCAACCTCATCACCTCGGCCGTGCTGCTGACGCGCGAGCGGCTGAAGGAGCTGGCCGATGCCGGTCTGTGCCACGTCCAGATCAGCTTCCAGGGCAACGAGCCCGTCGTCGCCGACCGCGTCGGCGGCTACAAGGGCGGCCATGCCAAGAAGCTCGAGGTGGCGCGCTGGACGCGCGAACTCGATCTGCCGCTCACGGTCAACGCGGTCATGCACCGGCAGAACCTGCATCAGCTCCCGGACATCATCCAGATGGCCGTCGATCTCGACGCCGACCGGCTCGAGGTCGCCAACGTACAATATTACGGCTGGGCACTGAAGAATCGCGCGAGCCTGATGCCGACCTACGAACAATTGGAACAGACCGACCGGCTGGTCGAAGAGGAGCGCGAACGGCTGAAGGGCACGCTCACGATCGACTACGTCGTGCCGGACTACTACGCGCTGCGGCCGAAGAAGTGCATGGGCGGCTGGGGCCGGCAGTTCTTCAACATCTCGCCGTCGGGCAAGGTGCTGCCGTGCCATGCGGCCGAGAGCATCACCGGGCTCGATTTCATGTCGGTGCGCTCGAACAACTCGATCGCCTGGATCTGGCAGAACTCGGACGCCTTCAACCGCTATCGCGGCACCGGCTGGATGAAGGAGCCCTGCAAATCCTGCGAGTTCCGCGAGATCGATTTCGGCGGCTGCCGCTGCCAGGCGTTCGCGTTGACCGGCGACGCCGCCAACACCGATCCCGCCTGCACCCTGTCGCCGCTGCACGAGAGCATCTTCAAGCAGGCCGAGCGCGACGCGGCCTCCGGCCAGGACCGCTTCCTGTATCGCAATTTTGCCGGCGGCACGCCCGAGAACACCGATGCCTGACGCCGAAGCCGGCCGCGCCGCCGCGCGCCGCAACGATCCATTCGCGCCGCTGACCTCGGAATGGCTCGACGTCTCCGGCAGCCATCAGATCTACGTCGAGAGCAGCGGCCGCGCCGGCGGCATTCCCGCCGTCTATCTGCATGGCGGTCCCGGATCCGGCTGCCAGCCGGATCACCGCCGCCTGTTCGATCCCGAGCGCTTCCATGCCGTGCTGTTCGACCAGCGCGGCGCCGGCCGCTCGCGGCCCACGCGCAGCCGCGACAACAACACCCTGCCCGATTTGATCGCCGACATGGAGGCGATCCGCGCCAAGTTCGGCTTCGAGCGCTGGATGGTGATCGGCGGCTCCTGGGGTGCGACATTGGCGCTTGCGTATGCGCAGGCGCATCCGGAGCGCGTCAGCGGCCTAGTGCTGCGCGCGACCTTTCTCGGCACCCGCGCGGAAGTCGAAATGGCGTTCGGCGAGACGCTGGCGCGCTTTCACCCCACGCTGCATCGCGACTTTCTCGAGATGCTGCCGGAGAACGAGCGCGCCAATCCGTGCGACGCCTATTTCCGCCGCATCCTCGATCCCGATCCCGCCATTCACGGCCCGGCTGCCCGTGCCTGGCACGACGTCGAGCGGACGCTGTCGGAAGTGAAGCCCGCACGCACCCACCTCGACCGCCTCGCGATCCGTTCGGGCAACGCCCTGCCGGCGACCCCGTTCATGGAAGCGCATTACTTCTCCCACGACAGCTTCATGGCGCCGGACCAGTTGCTGAGTGACGCAGGCAAGCTCGCCGGCATTCCCGGCATCATCGTGCAGGGCCGCTACGACCTGCTCTGCCCGCCCTCGACGTCCGCACGGCTGGCTGAGGTGTGGCGCGAGGCCGAAATCCGTGTCATCGAAGCCGCAGGTCACAATCTTTATGACCCCGGCATCCGCGATGCGGTCATGAAAGCCATCTGCGATATGGCGACGCGCGCGAGCGCGCCTTAAACACATCACTCATTCCCCTCATGCTGAGGAGGCGCTTGAGCGCCGTCTCGAAGCATGGGGCCCGTGACATCCGGGCCTCATCCTTCGAGACGGCCGCCTTTGGCGGCCTCCTCAGGATGAGGATCACCCGCACGCACCAGGAGGCTCGAAATGCCCATCGCCGGGACAGGCATGCTTTTGACATCGATGAACATCGATGCCGCTGACGAGGCCGATTTCAACCGCTGGTACGACAGCGAGCATCTCGAGGAGCGCGTCGCGATCCCGGGCTTCATCGAGGCGCGGCGCTATGTCGCCGAGCAGGGCAGCCCGAAATATCTCTGCCTGTATTCGACCGAGACGATCGACGTGCTCGACAGCGCGCCGTATCGCGCGCGGCTGGAGGCGCCGACGGAGTGGTCGAAGACGGTGATGGCGCGATTCAAGAACATGATCCGCAGCGTCGCGCGGATCACGATCTCGAAAGGCGCTGGCCGCGGCGCCGTGCTCGGCATCATCCGGCTGCGACCGAAGCCGGGACAGGATGGCGCACTGCGCGACGCGCTGCAGATCGAGCTGGATCCGCGCGAGCTCAGGGGCGTGATCTCGATGCATCTGCTCGAAGGCGATGCCGATCTCTCCGGTCCCGCGGCTGGTGTCCCAGCAACCTTACGCGACGCCGACTGGTTCATCCTGATCGACGGCACCGACAGCCACGCGATTGCAACGCTGATGACGACGCGCTTCGCTGCGATCGACGGGCCGCTGGCAACGCAGATGTCCGCCGGCATCTATCGCCTGATGTGGGACCTCAGCCGCGCTGACATTACTGCAAATTAAACTTCAACTCAGCTCTCTCCACGCCGTCACGGCCGCAAGCCGCAGTCTCGGTCCGCTCCCTCTCCCCGTTCTTCACGGGGAGAGGGTTGGGGTGAGGGGCAGACGCACGAGCGGTGCTGATGGTGAGACCTGTACCCCCTCACCCGGATTGCATCTGACGATGCAATCCGACCTCTCCCCGCAAGCGGGGCGAGGTGCACCGTCTGCGCGGTGACGAAACCGGCACACTCTTAGTTCGCCCCGGCTGGCGGGCGCTCCCGGCCACTTGAAGACGTGGATGCCCGGGCCTTCGCCGCGCCGAAGCCGCTGCGGCCGCGCAGGCGGGTCAAGCCCGGCATGACGACGGAGTGTGTGGCAGCTCGCGTACCTCCTCACTCAACTCGCCGATTATCGCAACCCGTTCTTGCTCGAACGTCGCACCAAATACCGCATCGCAACACATGGCCGCATCGCGCCTGCAATGCGGCAACGCACCACTGTGCATGACCACCAGCCCTGCAAATTTGCCTTTGTGCGCGCCTTGGAATGGCTCTAGTCTGATATGACTATTCAATTGAGCCATTCAAAAAACAGAAGGGCGACGACCAGGGCCTGCTCCGGACCTCAACCGATCCTCTGCTGATCCTGATCATCAGTCGTCCTCACGTCAGGAAGGCCGCGCGCTCGTGGTTCGCCGCGCGGACAGGGTAGGAATGAGAGCGACTGATATCTCGGCGCCCGACTACTTCCATAAAGTGGTCGACTGCCAATGGGCTTGTCCCGCACACACGCCGGTCCCCGAATACATCCGCCTGATCGCCGAGGGTCGCTACAGCGACGCCTACATGATCAATTGGAAGTCGAACGTCTTCCCCGGCATTCTCGGACGCACCTGCGACCGCCCCTGCGAGCCGGCCTGCCGGCGCGGCCGCGTCGAGGAGAGTCCCGTCGCGATCTGCCGGCTGAAGCGCGTCGCCGCCGACTTCAAGGACGATGTGCAGCAGCGCATGCCGCGCCCTGCCCCGAAGAACGGCCGGCGCATCGCGCTGGTCGGCGGCGGCCCGGCGTCGCTGACGGTGGCGCGCGACCTTGCGCCGCTCGGCTATCACTGCACCGTGTTCGACGCTGATCCCAAGCCCGGCGGCATGATGCGCTCGCAGATTCCAAAATTCCGGTTGCCGGACAGCGTGATCGACGAGGAGACCGGCTATGTGCTGAGCCTCGGCGTCGACTACAAATCCGGCCATCGCATCGACAGCCTCAAGGCGCTGCTCGCCGACAACTATGATGTCGTGTTCATCGGCTCCGGCGCGCCGCGCGGCCGCGAGCTGAACATCCCCGGCCGCAAGGACGCCGCGGGGAATATCCATCTCGGCATCGACTGGCTGTCCAGCGTCTCGTTCGGCCACACCGACAAGATCGGCAAGCGCGTGATCGTGCTCGGCGGTGGCAACACGGCGATGGACTGCTGCCGCACCGCGCGCCGCCTCGGCGGCGAGGACGTCAAGGTCATCGTGCGCTCCGGCTTCGAGGAGATGAAGGCCTCGCCGTGGGAGAAGGAAGACGCGCTGCATGAGGACATTCCGATCCTCAACTATCTCGTGCCGGTCGCCTTCGTTCACAACAATGGCAAGCTCACCGGCGTCACCTTCCAGAAGGTAAAGGCCGAATACGACGATAAGGGCCGGCGCTCGCTGGTGCCCTCGGGCGAGCCCGACGTGACCTATGAGTGCGACGACGTTCTCGTTGCCGTCGGCCAGGAGAACGCCTTCCCCTGGATCGAGGCCGACTGCGGTATCGAATTCGACAAATGGCATATGCCGGTGGTCGATCCCAGGACCTTCGTCTCGACGAATCCAAAAGTGTTCTTCGGCGGCGATGCCGCGTTCGGTCCGAAGAACATCATCTGGGCGGTCGCGCAGGGCCATGAGGCGGCGCTGTCGATCCACCGCCTGCTCTCCGGCGAGGACATCACCGAGCGGCCGCTGCCCGAGGTGCATGTCTCCTCGCAGAAGATGGGCATCCACGAATGGAGCTATGACAACGACGTCTCTCCGGAGAAGCGCTTCAAGGTGCCGCACCGTGACAAGGTCGTGGCGCTGAAGGACATCCGCGCCGAGGTCGAGCTCGGCTACGACGTCAAGCTCGCGCTCGGCGAGGCGCATCGCTGCCTGAACTGCGACGTGCAGACGGTGTTCTCCAACACGCTGTGCATCGAATGCGACGCCTGCGCCGACATCTGTCCGATGGACTGCATCACCTTCACCGAGAATGGCGACGAGGCCGATCTGCGTTCGCGCTTGCGGGCGCCGTCGCTTCATCCCGACCAGGACCTCTACGTGTCCTCGGACCTGAAGACCGGGCGCGTGATGGTGAAGGACGAGGACGTCTGCCTCCATTGCGGCCTGTGCGCCGAACGCTGTCCCACCGGTGCGTGGGACATGCAGAAATATTTCATCGAGACGACTCACGCAGGTACCGCATGTCCCAGCAAGCGCCGCTCAGCAGCGTAAACGACTTCGTCGTCCGCTTCGCCAACGTCAACGGCTCCGGCTCGGCCAGCGCCAACGAATTGTTCGCGCGCGCCGTGCTCCGCCACGGCGTGCCGGTCAGCCCCCGCAACATCTTCCCTTCCAACATCCAGGGCCTGCCGACCTGGTACGAGGTCCGCGTCACCGAGGCGGGCCATCTCGGCGCCCGCGGCGGAGGCACCGACCTGATGGTGGCGATGAATCCGCAGACCTGGGACAAGGACGTCGCCGGCATCGTGCCGGGCGGCTATCTGTTCTACGATTCGACCAAGCCGATGCCGTCGACCAAGTTCCGCGACGACGTCAACGTCATCGGCGTGCCGCTGACCGCGATCACCAACTCGACCTACTCGGACCCGCGGCAGCGCCAGCTGTTCAAGAACATCATCTATCTCGGTGCACTGTCGGCGCTGCTCGAGATGGATCCCAAGCTGATCGAGCAGCTGATCGGCGAGCAGTACAAGGGCAAGGAGAAGCTCCTGTCCTCCAACGTCCATGCGCTGCATCTCGGCCGCGACTGGGCGTTGCAGAATCTGAAATGCCCGATCGGGCTGCGCATCAAAAAGGCCGACAAGGTCGGCGACCGCATCTTCCTCGAAGGCAACAATGCCGCTGCGCTCGGCGCGGTCTATGGCGGCGCCACGGTGTGCGCGTGGTATCCGATCACGCCGTCATCGTCGCTCGCGGAAGCGTTCACCAATCACTGCAAGAAGCTGCGGCACGATCCGGAGACAGGCCAGGCCAAATACGCCATCGTGCAGGCCGAGGACGAGCTCGCTTCGATCGGCATGGTGATCGGTGCGTCCTGGAACGGCGCCCGCGCTTTCACCACGACCTCAGGACCCGGCGTGTCGCTGATGACCGAGTTCATCGGCCTGTCCTATTTTGCCGAGATCCCGGCCGTCATCATGAACGTGCAGCGCGCCGGGCCCTCCACGGGCATGCCGACCCGCACGCAGCAATGCGACCTGATCGCCTGCGGCTATGCCTCGCATGGCGACACCAAGCATGTGATGTTGTTTCCGGAAGATCCCGCGGAGGCGTTCGAATTCGCCGCCGCGTCCTTCGATCTCGCCGAGCGGCTGCAGACCACCGTCTTCCTGATGCTCGATCTCGACATCGGCATGAATCAGCGGCTGTGCCGGCCGCTGAAATGGGATGACGCCCGGCAGTATGACCGCGGCAAGGTGATGACGGCGGAGATGCTGGATCAGGGCCGCGACTTCGGCCGCTACCTCGACGTCGACGGTGACGGCATTCCGTTCCGCACCTATCCCGGCACGCATCCGACCGAGGGATCGTACTTCACTCGCGGCACCTCGCGCGACCGTTACGCGCGCTACTCGGAGGAAGGCGCCGTCTATGCGGACAATGTGCAGCGCCTGCTGCGCAAATTCCAGACCGCGCAGGACCTGGTGCCGCGTCCCTTGCAGGCCAATGCGGCCAAGCCGACGAAGTACGGCGTGATCTATTTCGGCTCGACCGCGCCGGCGATGGACGAGGCGATCGGCCTGCTGGAGGCGCGCGGCCACCAGCTCGACCGCCTGCGCATCCGCGCCTTTCCGTTCCATTCGAGCGTCGCGAGCTTCATCGCCGAGCACGACTTCGTCTATGTCGTCGAGCAGAACCGCGACGCCCAGCTGCGCCAGCTGATCGTCACCGAGAACGGCATCGACCCGGTCCGTCTCGTGCCCATCCTGCATTATGACGGCACCCCGATCACCGCCCGCTTCATCGCGGACGCGATCGGCACCCATCAGGACCAGATGCGAGTCACCCCGCTGCGGAAGGCCGTATCGTGATTTTGCCCGAGCAAGAGACTGGTCGCTCACCTCTCCCCGCGTGCGGGGAGAGGTCGGATCGCATCGCCAGATGCGATCCGGGTGAGGGGGACTCTCTACGAGCTCGGTGCGCGGAGAGTCCCCCTCACCCCAACCCTCTCCCCGCAAGCGGGGCGAGGGAGTCCACCGCCCGCTGCGCAACAGCTCGGCCAACATTATCAACGATGCCTGCTCCCGTGTCCTCGCGTTCCGGCAGGCGGACCGTCGAGGCGTTCCCATGACCTATATCGCAAAGCCGAAATTCCAGCATCCCGGCATCAAGAAGAACGCGCTGGGCTACAGCCATCGCGACTACGAGGGCAAGATCTCGACCCTGTGCGCCGGCTGCGGCCACGATTCGATCACCGCGTCGATCATCGAGGCCTGCTTCGAGCTGTCGATCGAGCCGCATCGGGTGGCCAAGATCTCCGGCATTGGCTGCTCGTCGAAGACGCCGGACTACTTCCTCGGCAATTCGCACGGCTTCAACACCGTGCATGGCCGCATGCCGTCGGTGCTGACCGGCGCCAACCTCGCCAATCGCGAGCTGATCTATCTCGGCGTCTCCGGCGACGGCGACTCCGCCTCGATCGGCTTCGGCCAGTTCGCGCATGCGATCCGCCGCGGCGTCAACATGACCTACATCGTCGAGAACAACGGCGTCTACGGCCTGACCAAGGGCCAGTTCTCGGCCACCGCCGACCGCGGCTCGAAGTCGAAGAAGGGCGTCACCAACACCGACAACCCGATCGACCTCGTCGGCATCGCGCTGCAGTTAGGTGCCACCTATGTCGCGCGCTCGTTCTCGGGCGACAAGAAGCAGCTGGTGCCGATCATCGAGGGCGCGATCCGGCACAAGGGCGCGGCGTTCATCGACGTCATCAGCCCGTGCATCGCCTTCAACAATCACGCCGGCTCGACCAAGAGCTTCGACTATGTCCGCGAGCACAACGACGCCGTGAACCGTTTGGACGTGCTGACTGGCCGCGATCCGATCGAGATCGACCAGGATCCCGGCACGGTGCAGATCGTCGAGCAGCACGACGGCTCCCGCCTGGCGCTGCGCAAGCTCGACGCCGACTACGATCCGCACGACCGCCTGGGCGCGATGACCTTTCTGCAGAAGCACGCCGCGCAAGGGCAGATCGTGACCGGGCTATTGTATGTCGACCCCGAAGCGGACGATCTGCACAGCCACCTCAACACGGTGGAGCGGCCGCTGAACCGGCTGGAAGCGGCGGATCTGTGCCCGGGGCAGAGCGTGCTCGACAAGATCAACGCGAGCCTGCGCTGATAGCTACCGCGGCGTCCCTCGCCGCCAGCGGGAGCAAAGAACACCTCTCCCATCGGGAGAGGTCGGATTGCATCGCCAGATGCAATCCGGGTGAGGGGTTAGACTGAACGTGATCGAAAGAGCCCCCTCACCCGGCGCTGCGCGCCGACCTCTCCCCAACGGGGAGAGGTGGACGGAGAGTGGGGCAACGGCTTCGACTCACAGCACCGGCGCTCGTCATACGAGCCGATGATCGTGAAGCAGTCATAACGCCTTACGCCTGCCGCAGCGCATTCGCCCAGACGCGTTCGAGCTGCGCGATCGCCTCTGGAAGCGGCAGCGCCGACAACGCGTCGTCATCACCGCTCACGAGCCCGAACTCGCGCAACCTGATCAGCGCCTCATCGATGTTGAACGCGCGCCCGAGCCCGAACATCTGCTGCAACAATTCCTCGACATGGCTCCCGAGCGCCGCACGGCTCAGCGGCACCGACGCCAGCAGCAGACCGCCATAGGCCAGCAGCGCCTCCTTCCAGTCCTGGTCCTCGGCCTCGCCGATCAGATAGTTGAAGATGCCGGAGTTGTTGTTGACGTTGCGGAAGTAGATGTTGTCGGTGACCTGCTTCTGATGGATCAGCGACTGGCGGTGGAAATTGCCCCATTGCCGCAGGATGAAGGCGCCGAGCGCGAACAGGCCCGATAATGCGGCGAGCGCCTGCTCGGTGTCGTTGTCATGCACCGTGCCGCTGAGGCCGAGATAGAAGCCGGCGACGATGAACAGCACGGTGAGCGTCGAGGCCAGCTTGAGCAGGATCGGCACGCCGCCGACCAGCGCCGGCACCCCTAATGTCAGCTGCTCGCGCAGGCCCATCACGACGCGGACATTCGGCAGCAGCGCTTCGAGATCGAAGCGCGCGATGTGGCGGAAATATTTGAACAGCACGGCGCCGCCGCGGATCTTGTTGCGCCCACGCCAGGCGGCGGTCTTGCGCTTCTTCTTGGTGGGCTCATCGGGCTTGGTCGCGACCATCAGGATGATGTCGTCATAGACCTCGATCTCCTGCTTGCGGCGCCGCAGGCCGTAGAGCATGGGGACCTCGATCGTCTCCTGGTGCACGCCGCGGCGGAACATGCGAACGGAGCGATAATCCGAGATCGGCGCCTTCAGCTTGACCCGGACCAGCGCATGCTCGGCAAAGGCGCGCTCGATCTCGTCATGGGTGATCTCGATGAAATTGGCCTCGCCGAGCACACGAACGAATTCGTCGGTGAGGTTGCGATAGGCGGCGTCGCTCTCTGCCGGCGAGCGATGGCGGCTGGCAGGGATCTCGGGATCGAAGTCGAAATAGGCGTCGCGCAGCCGATCGAGCTCGTCGAAATATTCATGATGCAGGATGGCGCCGAGCATCTGCGCCAGCCGGCGCAGATCGGCCGACTGCGCCTCGTCGAGGCCGCCATGCGAGATCACGGCGTCGAGGACATCGGACTTGCGGATCGGAATGAACCGGTCCCGCCGGTTCGCCGCCTCGCCTGATCCAACCACGTCACGCACGCCCACTTCGATCGACACCACGACAGCCGATCCAAACTGCTTGAGCCGGATCGCGCCCGCACCATAGCGGTCTCATGGGACTCGCGCCACTCGTCAGGTTTCTTCCCGGCTCAACCGGACAGGACGCGCTGGCTTGAGGAAGCCCGCCGATTGAAGCACAGCTTTCAGCGGCGATGACGGTGCGCTCCCCTCCCCCTTGCGGGGAGGGGTCGGGGGTGGGGTCCACGAACTCCGCTGGATCTGAGGCGATGGAAGGTTAGAGCTGAGATACGGGCGTCGAGAGCGACGGGTGCGCCCGAAGGCTCTCAAATCCGATTCGGAAGGACACGCATTGAACTTTCCCCGAGTGAGTTCGGCGCCCGGGGACCCCCACCCCCGACCCCTCCCCGCAAGGGGGAGGGGAGCGCACCGCCCGTGCGGCGAGCGCTCGACTCTCATGGAACAAGGCTTGAACTATCTACCCCCTGGCGGCCGCGCTAGGCGGCCGCCGGTTGTATCCGGGGATTGAGCACGTACTCCTTCAGGACCTTGTCGGTGGCGGCGTCGACTTCGGTGAGCTGGACGTCGTAGCTCCAGAGGTCGGCGAGGTGCTGCAGCACGCGCTTGGTGTCGGTCTCGCTGAGCTGGGCGCCCTTGACCACCGTATGCCGCAGCATCAGGCGGCGGTCGCCGGCGAGGTCGACGTCGACGACCTCGATGTTGGGGTCGATGTAGCCGACGTCGTACTGCTTCGACAGCTCGCGGCGGATGCGGCGGTAGCCGCGCTCGTCGTGGATGGCGTCGACCAGGATGCCGGCGCGCTCGGCCGGATCGTCATGCAGATGGAACAGCCGGAAGTGGCGGATCAGGTTGGGGCTGAGGAACTGGCTGATGAAGCTCTCGTCGCGGTAATTGGCCCAGACGTCGCGTAGCACCGCCATCTCGTCGCCGGTGCCGGCAATGTCCGGGAACCACTCGCGGTCCTCCTCGGTCGGATCCTTCACGATGCGCTCGATGTCCTGCATCATTGCAAAGCCGAGCGCGTACGGATTGAAGCCGGAGAAGCGCGGGTCGTCGAACTCCGGCTGGAACACGACGTTGGTGTGCGACTGCAGGAATTCGAGGAAATTGCCGTCGGTGAGTCGACCCTCCTCGTGCAGCCGCTTCATGATGCGATAGTGCACGTAGGTCGCCGTGCCCTCGTTCATGACCTTGGTCTGGCCCTGCGGATAGAAATATTGCGCGATGTGGCGGACGATGCGCAGCAGCTCGCGCTGCCAGGGCGCCAGCCGTGGTGCGCTCTTTTCCAGGAAATAAAGCAGATTCTCCTGCGGCAGGCCGAGCAGCGCGCGGCGGCGCTCGACGTTCAGCACCGCGCTGGTCTTGGCCGGGCCCGTCGGCACCGTGCGCCAGAGATCGTTGAACTGCTCCTCCTCGTACAGGCGCCGCTTGCCGGCGCGCTTCTCCTCCTCGCGGAAGTCGAGCTTCTTCTTGCCGGGATAGCGATCGACGCCGTGCGACATCAGCGCATGCGCAGCGTCGAGCGTGTGCTCGACGGCCACGCGACCGTAGCGCTCCTCGCATTGGGCAATATAGCCGCGGGCGAAATCGAGATAATCGAGGATGCCGTCGGCGTCGGTCCACTGCTTGAACAGATAGTTGTTCTTGAAGAAGTGGTTGTGGCCGAACGCGGCGTGCGCGATGACGAGCGTCTGCATCGTCGCCGTGTTCTCCTCCATCAGATAGGAGATGCAGGGCGAGGAGTTGATCACGATCTCATAGGCGAGGCCCATCAGGCCCTTGCGATACGAGGCCTCGTGATAGGCGAAGTGCTTGCCGAACGACCAGTGCTTGTAGAACAGCGGCATGCCGACCGACGAATAGGCGTCGAGCATCTGCTCGGCGGTAATGACCTCGATCTGGTTCGGATAGGTGTCGAGCCCGAGCTCCTTTTGCGCCACGGCCTCGCAGGCATCGTGGATGCGCTGCAGGGTGAGGAAATTCCAGTCCGCGCCTTCGAACAGCAATCCGCTCATGATGCCGCCCTCTCCTGCGTGGTGCCGCGACGCTGAAACAGATCGTGGAACACCGGGAAGATCTCGCTGCGGTCGCGCACCTTGCGCATCGACAGCGGCTGGCCGTTGGCGCGGAGCCGTTCATACAGCGACCAAAGCGCGGAGTCCGGCATCTCGAACGAATAGGTGCCGGACTCGCCGACCTCAAGATAGGCGAAGAACTGCGACACCGGCAGGATGTTGTCGACCAAGAGCCGCGAGACGTTCTCCGAGTCCGAGGTGGCGTTGTCGCCGTCCGAGGCCTGCGCCGCGTAGATGTTCCAGTCCGAGGGACGGAAGCGCGAGCGGACGATGTCATGCATGCATTGCAAGGCGCTCGACACCAGAGTGCCGCCGGAGGCCGGGCCGTAGAAGAAGGTCTGCTCGTCGACCTCCTCGGCGCGGTCAGTGTGGCGGATGAACACGATCTCGACGTGGCGATAGCGCCGCGTCAGGAACACGTAGAGCAGCATGTAAAACCGCTTGGCGAGATCCTTCATGTGCTCGGACATCGAGCCGGAGACGTCCATCAGGCAGAACATCACGGCTTGCGCGATCGGCTTCGGCACCGCCTCGAACCGGCGGTAGCGGATGTCGATGGGATCGATGAACGGAATGCGCTTGGCCTTGGCCTTCAAGGCTTCGAGCTCGGCGACCAGCGCCGCCTTCTTGTCCTCGTCGGTCTCCTCGGCGATCCTGGCCTCGAGCTCGGCGATCGCCTCCGGCCTGGGACGGCGCAGCGCGACGCGGCGGGCCATCGCCCGGGTGACGGTGCGGCTGATCGAAATGTTGGCCGGCGAGCCCGACGTCGAATAGCCGGCGCGCACCAGGCCTTCGCTCTCGGCCTCGGCGAATTTGCGCTTGGCCAGGTCAGGCAGCTCGAGATCGTCGAGGAAGAGGTTGACGAACTCCTCCTTGCTCAGCACGAAGCGGAAGGCGTCCTCGCTGTCGCCCTGCCCCGGACCGGACTTGCGGCCGCTCCCGTCGCCGGAGCGCGGCAGGATGTCGCCTTCGATGAATTTCTTGTTGCCCGGCAGTACCATGTCGCGGGTGCCGCCCTCACGGCGGAAGCGCGGCTCGTCCATGCCATCGAGCGGGATCGAGACCTCGCCGCCTTCCAGCACGTCCTTGATGTCGCGGTCCTGCGAGGTCTTCTTGACCGCTCCTTGAACGAGAGCCTTGGCGCGCCGCAAAAATCGCTGACGATTTTCGAGACTTTTGCCGCCCGGATTCAGGCGCCGATCAATGATGTGCATGACCACGTTCCATACGCCTCCTGCTGCAGCGGCTTCGACTCCTGCTCTCCCCCGCCGCAATGCGGCGATGCAGCATCCGTCCGACACCGCACCCGCATCATTCGCCTGTTCGACGCTGGCCAAACACCCGGCATCGAACCTCCGTGTCGTTCATCGCCGTTATTCATAGTCCTGGCGCCGACGCCAAACCGTCGGCCTGTCACACGCGCAGTCAACACCGGCGCCGGACCACGATCAACCCGCCTGCTTCACCCGCATGTACCACTCGACCAGGCGGCGGACCTGCCGCTCGGTATAGCCGCGCTCGACCATACGCGCGACGAAGTCGTCATGCTTCTTCTCGGTCTCACCATCCTTCTTGGTGCCGAAGGAGATGACCGGCAGAAGGTCTTCAACCTGGGAGAATATCCTCTTTTCGATGACTTCGCGGATCTTTTCGTAGGAGGTCCAGGACGGATTTTTTCCGCCGTTCTGGGCCCGGGAGCGCAGCGAGAACTTGACGACCTCGTTGCGGAAGTCCTTCGGGTTGGCAATCCCCGCCGGCTTCTCGATCTTGGTCAGCTCCTGATTCAAGAGCTCACGGTTGAGCAGCTGTCCCGTATCGGGATCCTTGAAGTCCTGATCCTCGATCCAGGCGTCGGCATAGTCAACATAGCGGTCGAACAGGTTCTGGCCGTAATCGGAGTAGGATTCCAGATACGCCTTCTGGATTTCGTGACCGATGAACTCGGCATAACGCGGCGCGAGATCGGCCTTGATGAATTCGAGATAGCGCTTCTCGATCTCCTCAGGCAGCTGCTCGCGCTTGATCGACTGCTCCAGCACATACATCAGATGCACGGCGTCGGCCGAGACTTCCGACGTGTCGTGGTTGTAGGTCGCGGCCAGCACCTTGAAGGCGAAGCGGGTCGAGATGCCGTCCATGCCCTCATCGACGCCGGCGGCGTCGCGATATTCCTGCACGCTGCGCGCCTTCGGATCGGATTCCTTCAGGCTCTCGCCGTCATAGACCCGCATCTTGGCGTACAGCGTCGAGTTCTCGTGCTTGCGCAGGCGCGACATCACCGAGAACCGGGCCAGCGTATCCAACGTCGCCGGCGCACAGGGCGCGGTGGCGAGCTCGGAGCCCTGGATCAGCTTCTCGTAGATCTTGCGCTCCTCGGTGACGCGCAGGCAGTACGGGACCTTGATGACGCAGATGCGGTCGATGAAGGCCTCGTTGTTCTTGTTGGTCTTGAAGCTTTGCCACTCGGCTTCATTCGAGTGGGCGAGGATCACGCCGTTATAGGGGATCGCGCCGATGTTCTCGGTGCCGATATAGTTGCCCTCCTGCGTCGCGGTCAGCAGCGGATGCAGCATCTTGATTGGCGCCTTGAACATCTCGACGAATTCGAGGATGCCCTGGTTGGCGCGGTTCAGGCCGCCCGAATAGCTGTAGGCGTCCGGATCGTTCTGCGCGTAGGTTTCGAGCTTGCGGATGTCGACCTTGCCAACCAGCGAGGAGATGTCCTGGTTGTTCTCGTCGCCCGGCTCGGTCTTGGCGATGCCGATCTGGCGCAGCCGGGACGGCTGGATCTTGGCGACGCGGAATTGCGAGATGTCGCCGCCGAAGGCTTCGAGCCGCTTGTAGCACCACGGGCTCATCAGGCCGGCGAGGCGGCGGCGCGGAATGCCGTACTTCTCCTCCAGCATCGGGCCCAAGGTGTCGGGATCGAACAGGCTGAGCGGAGATTCGAACACCGGGCTCAATTCATCGCCGGCCTTCAGCACGTAGATGGGATGCACCTCCATCAGTTGCTTCAGCCGCTCGGAGAGCGACGACTTGCCGCCGCCGACCGGGCCGAGGAGATAGAGGATCTGCTTGCGCTCTTCCAAGCCCTGCGCGGCGTGACGGAAGAAGCCGACGATGCGCTCGATCGTGTCTTCCATTCCGTAGAAGCCGGCGAAGGCGGGATACAGGCGAACCGTGCGGTTCAAAAAAATACGGCCAAGGCGTGGGTCCTTGGCCGTGTCAATCATCTGAGGCTCACCGATCGCAGCTAGTAGTCGCTCAGCGGCGTTCGCGTATCGCATCGGGTCGGTTCGACACGATTCTAGATATTCCTGCATCGACATGTCGGTCTGGCTTCGGGCCTCGAACGACCTCGCGAACGCGTTGAACAACGAATCGTTGTACATGATCCCTCTCCACGTAGGTTCCGCCGCACCAAGAGCTGAGATCGAAGTACGTTCCTCCTGATCTCGATCGACTCAGAGTGAAGCGCGCTAGCCCCTATTGGGCACCGTCTTGGTCCTCTTCCGCAACGCAAAGTGCATGCAGCATATGCCCTATCAACATGCACTTCGCTCAATAGTTCGGCAAACTGGTGCCAATCGGCTCTATTTGTACCTCAATGTCTCTGCTTCGCAACATCCGCAATACCCCGGCACCGTAGTCTCCCTGCGCCGCACAAGGTGTTGTGAAGGCATGTGAACTGCCGCCTGCGACACCCGACAAGCATGGTCGCGCCAGACGTGAACCGTGAATGAACGAAGATCTTCCCGATCGCGACACAAGATTGGAACGATTCATTCGCGGTGTAATCCCGCGGGAATGATTCAGATTGTGACGGCGATATTGATGAAGCGGATTGTCCTCCTCGCGCTTTCGACGCTTGCGTTTGCCACCGCGGCGCGCGCTGATGACGTCGTGAGCAAGGCGCAAGCGCGCATTTTCGACACGAAGGTGTTCACCAGGGCGCCGGGACAGAAAGCCTATGCCTGCTTCACGCGTCGCTACGATGCCGAGCACCTTGTGCGTCACCCCAAGCAGAAAGTTTCTGCCATGCAGCTGCTCATCACCGCGGAGATCCCGCCGGGCGAGCGCGAGATGACCTATTCCTTCCGTCTCGGCGTGACCTACCGCGACCGTCCCGGTGATTTCGACTCCAGTGGATCGTGCGAGCACGCGCGTGTCAACGACGCCGGAGGTGAGATTCGTTACAACTGCCCGGTCGATTGCGAGGGCGGCGGCATCGAGATCGCAATGTCGAAGGATGACAAATCCGCGATCGTGCGCCTCACTCGCATCACGGTCTGGCAACGCGACAACAAGCCGGATGCTGAGGCGGGCGACGCGCTCGTCGCGGGCGCGGATGACAAGATCTTCCGCGTCGACCGCAGCGACGTCGCCGAGTGCGCGGGCCTGGTGACCGACCGCAAGGAGCTCGCAGCTATCCGGCACAAATGATACCATCACGAAACAGATGTGGCGCGTTATTGGCTTTGCAAGGAGGCGGATGATGGATCGGCGCAGCATGTTGAGCGCAGCCGCCGCCGCAATTGGCTCGCTGTTCGCTGGCTCGCGCGTGCAAGCGGCAAGCGAGGCCACCGCGCCCGGCAGATTAAAAGTCGTTTACCATCTGAACGAGCTCGACGAGGTCGGCTTCGTTCTCGGCAACATCCAGAATCATTACGACGGCGTCGGCGGCCCGGATCATGTCACGATCGCGCTGGTGATCCACGGCCCTGCTCTGCGCGCCTTCACTTCGGGCGCAGCGCCGGACATCCGCAGCCGCGTCGGACTTTTCTCCAAAGCCGGCCTGGAGCTCGCCGCCTGCGGCAACACGATGAAGGCCCAGAACATCGCGCTGCGCGATCTCCTGCCCGGCTTCGTCGTGGCGGAGAGAGGCGGCGTCGTCAGGATCGCCGAGCTGCAATCCCAGGGCTATCTCTACATCCGGCCCTGACGGCCCTTCCGCTCCCCGAAATCCGCCCGAGCCGCTTGGGAGTGCACAGGGATCAATCCAATATGAATGGCGTTATCCATATCGGTGGCGCATAGTTGTTCATATTGGGTCCATGTCGGTCTGGCAGGATGCCCCGATTGGAACCCGAAAAAGCAAGCCGACGCACATAGATAGGCAACATGAATCCGGTCAAAGCTCTCGAAGAACACGGCCAGGCCGTCTGGCTCGATTTCCTCGCACGCGGCTTCGTCGCCAAGGGCGACCTCAAGCGGCTGATCGACGAGGATGGCGTCAAGGGCGTCACCTCCAATCCCGCGATCTTCGAGAAGGCGATCGGCAGCTCCGACGAATATGACGCCCCGATCGCCAAGGCGCTGAAGCACGGCGACCGCTCGCCGACCCAGCTGTTCGAGGCTGTCGCGGTCGAGGACATCCAGAACGCCGCCGACGTGCTGCGGCCGGTCTACGACCAGTTCAAGGGCAATGACGGCTTCGTCAGCCTCGAAGTGTCGCCCTATCTGGCGCTGGACGCCAAGGGCACGATCGCGGAAGCCGAGCAGCTCTGGAAGGCCGTTGACCGCAAAAACCTGATGATCAAGGTGCCGGCCACCGACGCCTGCCTGCCGGCGATCCAGCACCTGATCTCCAAGGGCATCAGCGTCAACATCACGCTGCTGTTCTCGCAGGACGTCTATCGGCAGGTGGCAGAAGCCTATCTCGCCGGCCTCGAGGCTTATGTCGCCGATGGCGGCGATCCGTCGCATGTCGCGAGCGTCGCCTCGTTCTTCGTCAGCCGCATCGACAGCATCGTGGACAAGCAGCTGGACGAGAAGATCGCCCAGGCCAATGATCCCTCCGAGAAGGAGCGGCTGACCGCGCTGAAGGGCAAGATCGCGATCGCCAATGCCAAGATGGCGTATCAGGACTACAAGCGACTGTTCTCCGGCGAGCGCTGGGAGAAGCTGGCCGCGAAGGGCGCCAAGCCGCAGCGGCTGCTGTGGGCCTCCACCGGCACCAAGAACAAGGACTATCGTGACGTCCTCTATGTCGAGGAGTTGATCGGTCCGAACACGGTCAACACCGTGCCGCCGGCGACGCTGGACGCCTTCCGCGACCACGGAGAGGTGCGCGACAGCCTGGAAGAGAACGTCGAGGCGGCCCAGGCCGCGCTGGAGGATCTGGCCAAGACGGGCATCTCGCTCGATGACATCACTGCGGACCTCGTCGTCGACGGCGTCAAGCAGTTCGCGGATGCCGCGGACAAGCTTTACGGCGCGGTGGCGCACAAGCGCGCGGTGGTGCTCGGCGAAGCGCTCGGGCAGCAGTCGATTGCGGTTGCTGCTGATCTGGAGAAGAAGGTCGCCGCGGCGACCGAGGAGTGGCGCAAGGCCGCCAAGATCCGCCGCCTTTGGCACAAGGATGCTTCAGTCTGGACCGGCAAGGACGAGCACAAATGGCTGGGCTGGCTGACCAGCGCCCAGAGCGCTGATGTCGCGGATTATGAGGACTATGCCCAGCGCGTGAAGGGGCAGAAATTCTCCGACGCCGTCGTGCTCGGCATGGGCGGCTCCAGCCTCGGCCCGGAAGTGCTCGCAAAAACGTTCCCGCGCAAGGCGGGCTTCCCCCGGCTGCACGTGCTCGACTCCACCGATCCGGCGCAGGTCCGCGCCATGGAGAAGAAGATCGACATTACGAGCACCGTGTTCATCGTCTCCTCGAAGTCGGGCGGCACCACCGAGCCCAACGCGATGAAGGATTACTTCTTCGCGCGCGTCAGCGACGCGATCGGCGCCAAGAAGGCCGGCCATCGCTTCATCGCCGTTACCGATCCCGGCTCGTCGCTGGAGAAGGCAGCCAAGGCGCAAGGCTTCGCGCGCATCTTCCACGGCGAGCCGACGATCGGCGGCCGTTATTCGGTGCTGTCGCCGTTCGGCCTGGTGCCGGCCGCGACCGCCGGCATCGACGTGCGCAAGCTGATCAAGAATGCACTGTCGATGGTCCGCTCCTGCGGCCCCGACGTTCCGCCGCTGCAGAATTCGGGCGTGCAGCTCGGCTTGGCCATGGGCCTCGCCGGGCTCGACGGCCGCGACAAGGTGACGATCTTCGCCTCGCCCAAGATTGCCGATTTCGGCGCCTGGGCCGAGCAGCTGATCGCCGAGTCCACCGGCAAGGAAGGTAAGGGCCTGATCCCGATCGACGGCGAGCCGGTTGCCTCGCCCGAGGTCTACGGCCACGATCGCTTCTTCATCGACATCAAGGTCGATGGCGACGACGTCGCCGGCCACGACGAGAAGCTCACCGCGCTCGAAGAGGCCGGTCATCCGGTTGTGCGCATCGTGTTGGCCTCGATCGACCAGCTCGGGCAGGAGTTCTTCCGGTTCGAGATGGCCACAGCGGTTGCCGGCGCCGTGCTCGGCATCAATCCGTTCGATCAGCCCGACGTGGAGTCGGCGAAGATCAAGACCCGCGAGCTCACGGCCGCGTTCGAGCAGACTGGATCACTGCCCGCCGAGGAGCCGGTCGTCTCCGTCAAGGGCTGCGAGCTCTACACCGACAGCCACAATGCCGAGAGCCTGCGCGAGCACGGCGCCAACGGCACCCTCGCCTCCTGGCTCAAGGCGCATCTCGGCCGGGCCGGCGATGGCGACTACATCGCCCTGCTCGGCTATATCGAGCACAATGATGCGAACACCGAGGCGCTGCAGCGCATGCGCCTGAGGCTGCGCGACACCAAGCATCTGGCGACCTGCGCCGAGTTCGGGCCGCGCTTCCTGCATTCGACCGGCCAGGCCTACAAGGGTGGCCCGGACAGCGGCGTGTTCCTGCAGATCACCGCCGATGACGCGCAGGACCTGCCGATCCCCGGCCAGAAGGCGAGCTTCGGCGTGATCAAGGCGGCGCAGGCGCGCGGCGATTTCGACGTGCTCACCGAGCGCGGCCGGCGCGCCCTGCGCGTCCATCTCAAGGGCAATCTGAAATCGGGCTTGAAGATGCTCGACAGCGCCATCACGGAAGCGCTGAGCTAGGAAGGGCCTCATCGATGCAATTGGGAATGATCGGCCTCGGGCGGATGGGCGGCAACATCGTGCGCCGCCTGATGCGCGCGGGGCATTCGTGCGTGGTCTATGATCGCGATGCGAAGGCCGTCGCCGCGCTGGTCTCGGAGGGCGCGACGGGAGCAGCAAGCCTGGAAGAGTTCGTCGGCAAGCTCGCGACACCCCGGCACGCCTGGATCATGCTGCCGGCCGGTAAGATCACCGAAGCAACGGTCGAGCAGCTCACCAAGCTGATGTCCTCCGATGACGTCATCATCGACGGCGGCAACAGTTTTTGGCAGGACGACGTCCGCCGCGGCAAGGCGCTGCGGGAGCGCGGCCTGCATTATGTCGACGTCGGCACCTCCGGCGGGGTCTGGGGTCTGGAGCGCGGCTATTGCATGATGATCGGCGGCGACAAGGAAGTGGTCGACCGGCTCGATCCGATCTTTTCGACGCTCGCACCTGGCATCGGCGACATCCCGCGCACGCCGGGCCGTGACGGCCGCGATCCGCGCGTCGAGCAGGGTTATATCCACGCCGGCCCGACCGGCGCCGGCCATTTCGTCAAGATGATTCATAACGGCATCGAATACGGCCTGATGCAGGCCTATGCCGAAGGCTTCGACATCCTGCGCCATGCGAACAGCGACGCGCTTCCCGAAGCGCATCGCTTCGATTTCGACCTCGCCGATATCGCCGAGGTCTGGCGCCGCGGCAGCGTGATTCCGTCGTGGCTGCTCGATCTCACAGCCAGCGCGCTGGCGCGCCAGCCGGGGCTGGAGAAATATTCCGGCTATGTCGAGGATTCCGGCGAAGGCCGCTGGACCGTGAATGCCGCGATCGACGAGGCCGTGCCGGCGGAGGTGCTGACGGCGGCGCTGTTCGCGCGCTTCCGCTCGCGTCAGGAGCACACCTTCGCGGAGAAGATCCTCTCCGCCATGCGCGAAGGCTTCGGCGGCCATAAGGAGCCCGAGCAGCATCCTGATCCCGCGCGCCAGAGCGCGCCTGAGATCGTCAAACCTAGGGATCATGACAAGGCTGACCGCGCGTGACACCTCACCCTCATCAGCCCCCACACCAGAAGCCCGACGCCTGCGCCTTCGTGATCTTCGGCGTCACCGGCGACCTCACGCACCGCCTGGTGCTGCCGTCGCTGTACAATCTCGCCGCCGGCAATCTGCTGCCGGATCGGTTCTGCATCGTCGGCATCGCCCGCAAGGGCATGTCGAGCGAGCAGTTGCGCACCAACCTAATGGAAGGCCTGCGCAAATATGCGACACGGCCGATCGAGGACGAGGTCGCCCAACGCCTGCTGCATTGCGTGACCGCGATCGAAGCCGACCCGAAGGAGCCGGACAGCTTTGACGAGCTGAAAGAGCGGCTCGAAAAACTGGAAGCCGCGCGGGAGACGCACGGCAACCGGCTGTTCTATCTGGCGACGCCGCCCGCCGCCTTCGCGCCGATCGCCCAGCAGCTCGGCCGCGTCGGGCTGCTGAAGGAGGACGGCAAGGCGTGGCGCCGGCTGGTGGTGGAAAAGCCGTTCGGCACCGATCTCGCCTCGGCCAAGAAGCTCAACGATCAGCTGCTGGAGCTCGTCACCGAGCATCAGATCTACCGGATCGATCATTATCTCGGCAAGGAGACGGTGCAGAACATCCTGGTGCTGCGGTTCGCCAACGGCATGTTCGAGCCGATCTGGAACCGGCATCACATCGACCACGTCCAGATCACGGTCGAGGAGAAGCTCGGCGTCGGTACGCGCGGCAGCTTCTATGACGCCACCGGCGCACTGCGCGACATGGTGCCCAACCATCTGTTCCAGTTGCTGTCGCTGGTCGCGATGGAGCCGCCGGCGCGCTTCGATGCGCACACGGTGCGCTCGGAGAAGGCCGAGGTGCTCTCGGCCATTCAGCCGCTCACCGAAGAGGAAGCGCTGCTGAATTCCGTCCGCGGCCAGTACAAGGCCGGCATGGTCGGCGACACCGAGCTGACGGCGTATCGCGAGACCAAAGACGTGAATCCCGACAGCACGACCGAAACCTATGCTGCGCTGAAGCTGACGATCGACAATTGGCGTTGGGCCGGCGTGCCATTCTATCTGCGCACCGGCAAGGCGCTCGGCGTCAAGCGCACCGAGGTCGCGATCAAGTTCCGACAGGCGCCGTTCGCGATGTTTAGCTGCACGCCGATCGATACGCTGGCGGAGAACTATCTGGTCATCGGCATCGAGCCGACCCAGAGCATCACCCTGCAGTTCAACACCAAGATTCCCGGGCCGACCATCCGCACCGACGGCGTGCAGATGAAGTTCAACTACAAGGACTATTTCCAGGCGGAGCCGGCGACCGGCTACGAGACGCTGATCTATGACTGCATGATCGGCGACAACATCCTGTTTCAGCGCGCCGACAGCGTCGAGGCTGGCTGGAAGGCGGTCGAGCCGTTCATCGAGGCCTGGAAGAAGGCCGGCCGCGACGGCCTGCATACCTACAGCGCGGGAAGCGAAGGTCCCAAGGCGGCTGCCGATCTCTTGGCGCGCGACGGCCGCAGCTGGCGCAAGCTGGCCTGACGCGATGGGCACGCCGTTTCCCGAGCTGGTGCGCGTCGCCGACAAGGCCGCGATGGCGCAGGCGGCCGCCGATCTCCTGCTCGCTCGGATCGCCGCCAATTCGGGCCGCATCGCGATCTGCCTCACCGGGGGCTCCAGTCCGAAGCAGCTCTACGAGCTGCTCGCAACACAGTCTTATCGCGACCGCATTCCCTGGCCGCGCGTGCACTGGTTCATCGGCGATGAGCGTTTTGTTCCGCCAGGCGATCCGCTGCACAACATGACGATGGCGCGTCACGCCTTCCTCGATGCGTGCGCGCCCGCTAAAAATATTCATCCGATCCTGACGAACACCGACTCTCCCGAGAGCAGCGCGGACGCCTATGCCCGCGAGCTGATGGCGTTCTATGGCGCTGACGCGCTCGACCCTGCGCGACCGCTGTTCGACCTCGTGCTGCTCGGCATTGGCCCCGACGGCCACGTTGCCTCGCTGTTTCCAGGCTACCCGGCGGTCGATGTCAGAGATCGCTGGGTCGTCGGCGTTGACAAGGCGCATGTCGCCCCGTTCGTGCCGCGAGTCAGCCTGACGCTGCCGGTGCTGGCCTCCTGCCGCACCATGCTGTTCGAGGTGGGCGGAGCCGACAAGCGGCCGATCCTGACGCGGGTGCTGGCCGGCGAGGACCTGCCGGCCAATCGCGCGCGGTCAAACGAGAGGACGACATTTCTCATCGACGATGCGGCGTGGCCGGAGAATTCGGCGAAGCTCCCACATGCGCTGATCGTCATGGGCGTGTCGAGCTCAGGCAAGAGCACGGTCGGCGAAGCGCTGGGCCAACGTCTCGGCTGGCGGTTTGAGGACGGCGACAGCTTTCATCCGCCGGCCAACGTCGCCAAGATGAGCGCGGGCCAGCCGCTCACCGACGAGGACCGCTGGCCCTGGCTGCAGGCGATCGCCGACGAGATCGCGCGTTGCCGCGCCGAGGGCGTGCCCATCATCATCGCCTGCTCGGCGCTCAAGAAGGCCTATCGCAAGATCCTGGTCGGCGATAGCGGCGACGTCCGCCTCGTCTATCTCGAGGGCGACCGCGAGCTCATCGGCGACCGCATGGATCACCGCCAAGGGCATTTCATGCCGCCCGGGCTGCTCGACAGCCAGTTCGCCACGCTGGAACCACCTGGCGCCGACGAGCATCCTATCACCGTCTCGGTCGACGAACCGGTCGAGAGCATCGTTGACGACATCCTAAAACAGCTTGCAACCGGTCGGGATCGTGTCTGACCGCCAATGGAAGGGCACATGACCCGTATCGCTCTCGTCGTGTCCGACGTTGACGGCACGCTGCTGACCAAGGACAAGATCCTGACCGAACGCGCGGCCAAGGCCGCCCGCGAGCTGCGTGAGGCCGGGATCGCCTTTACCATCACCTCGAGCCGCCCGGCGATCGGCATGGGCTTCCTGATCGCGCCGTTGCAGATCGACCTGCCGGTCGGCCCGTTCAATGGCAGCTCCATCGTCAATCCCGACATGCGGCCGCTCGAGCAGAGCCTGATCCCGACAGACGCGGCCGAGCGCTCGGTCGACCTTCTGCATCAGCGCGGAATCGACATCTGGGTGTTCACCGCCGACGCGTGGCTGACGCGCAATCCCGACGGCGACTACGTGCCGAACGAGCAGCGCGCGATCCGCGCCGATCCCACCATCATCGACGATTTCACGCCCTATCTGTCGAGCGCGTGCAAGATCGTCGGCGCCAGCCGCAACTTCGATCTGCTGGCCCGGTGCGAAGGCGAGATGCGCGAGCTGCTGGGCGGCGAGGCCACCGCAGTGCGCTCACAAAGCTACTATCTCGACATCACACCGCCCGGCCGCAACAAGGGCACCTTCGTCACCGCGATGGCCCAGCGCCTCGGCATTTCGCTCGACCAGGTCGCGACCATCGGCGACATGCACAATGACATCGCGATGTTCGAGGTCAGCGGCCTGTCGATCGCGATGGGCAATGCCAGCGACGACGTAAAGAGCAAGGCCAAGCGCGTCACCACCTCCAACCACGACGAAGGCTTCGCCAACGCCATGGAGATGATCCTGGCCGAGAACGCACAGGGCTGAAGCCGCAGCGAATTTGCTGGCGCGCCGTTCTTCACCTCTCCCGAAGGGAGAGGTCGGATTGCATCGCCAGATGCAATCCGGGTGAGGGGATCAAGCGCGAGTAATCGTGCGGATAGACCCCCTCACCCGGCGCTGCGCGCCGACCTCTCCCCGATGGGGAGAGGTGAGACTGAGGCCGCGGTGGGCTGCAGGCAACACCCACTCCAATCTAGAGCATGATGTTTTTATACGGAAACATATCCTGAGTTTTTCAGGTAGTTGGCGCATTCTTTTTCCGAGAACATATCGAGGAGAGCTCCGGCTTTTCGCCAGGTCGCCTCGATCGTCCGTGGTTCTGCAGCCCGCAGGAGGTGTTTGAGTTTTGCGAACACCTGCTCGATCGGATTGAGGTCTGGGCTGTAGGGCGGCAGAAAGAGCAGATGCGCTCCCTTGGCGCGGATGATCTCACGAACTTTTTGGCCCTTATGGCTCCCGAGATTGTCGAGGATAACGACGTCTCCCTTGCTCAAGGTCGGAGCCAGTTCATTTTCGACGTAGAGCGTGAAGAGTTCGCCATTGATGGGGCCATCAATAACCCACGGCGCGGCGATCCGGTCGTGGCGCAGGGCCGCGATGAAGGTCATGGTCTTCCAGTGGCCGAAGGGAGCCGATGCCTCCAGACGTTGTCCACAAGGACCCCAACCGCGCAGTGGCGCCATGCTGGTCTTGATCCACGTCTCATCAATAAAGACCAGCCGAGAGACGTGGATCTTACCCCGGTGAGCTTTCCAGCGCGCTCGCTTACGCGCGACGTCTGGTCGATCTTGTTCGGCGGCGCGGATCGTTTTTTTTATAACTCAGCCCTTCAGCATGTACGAAGGTCCACACCGCGCGGACATCTGTCTTTACCCCGCGGGTCGCCAGCTCTCTTGTCAATTGACGCAGCGTGAAAGGCCCCGAACTGATGCGTTGACGCAACCAATCAGCGTTGCCTCCAGATAGAACTGGCTTCTTGTGACCGCCGATCTTGCCGGGAGAGATACCGCCGGTCTCCTGCCTGAGCTTCTTCCATTTCGGGATGCAGGACGGGCTGATCTGGAGACTGCCTGCGATCGAACGCACGCTCTCGCCGGCATCTGCCCGCGCCAGAGCAATCTCACGGATATCGTCCGAATAGGGTCGCGTCATCCATGCTGGCCTCCGTACCCCAGCATGAAGCTTGAATCAGAGATTCACTCGCCTGGGAATCCGATTCCAAAGAAAAACAACGTGCTCTAGTTCACAATTGACGTTTCGACCTGTTGCCGGCTCAGGCGTCCGAGCGCTGCTTGGCTGGCTTGTCGCTCTTTGTCTTGGCGCCGCTCAGATTCTGCGCCGTGTTGATCAGCGCAATATGCGTCAGCGCCTGCGGAAAGTTGCCGGTCTGGCGGCGCGCATCGATGTCGTATTCCTCTGCGAGCAGTCCGACATCGTTGGCGATGTCGACGACGCGCTGGAACAGCGTCTCCGCCTTTGCAATGTCGCCGGACAGCACATGAGCATCCGCCAGCCACAGGGTGCAGGCCAGGAAAGCGCCCTCGATCGGCTGCTGCTCTTGTGACGACACTTCGCGTGGATCGTGACGCAGCACAAAACCGTCGCGCACCAGATGCTGCTCGATGGCCGCGATGGTGCCGCGGATGCGCGGATCGGAGCACGGCAGGAAGCCGACCGCCGGCAACAGCAGCAGGCTAGCATCGAGCAGCTTGGACCCGTACGCTTCGACGAAGCTGCCGATCTCCGCGTCATAGCCCTTTTCGCAGACGTCGCGATGGATGGTGTCGCGCAGCCGCCGCCAGCGCTCCAGCGGCGCCTTCAGATCAAAGCGCTCGGCGCTCTTGATGGCGCGGTCGAAGGCGACCCAGGTCATGACCTTGGAGAAGACGTAGTGCCGGCCGTCGCCGCGGCGCTCCCAGATGCCGTGATCGGGCTGGTCCCAGACATCCGTGAGATGGTCGACCACGGCGCGCTCGAGCGCCCAGGTGCCGTCGTTCAGCTTCAGCTTGGTCATGCGCGCCTGATGGAAAGCGTCGATCAGCTCGCCATACACATCGAGCTGTAGCTGCGCGTGAGCGGCGTTGCCGATGCGAACCGGCTGCGAGCCCTCGTAGCCCGGCAGCCATTCCGCCTGCCATTCGGTGAGCCGGCGCTGGCCCATGATGCCATACATGATCTGCATGTGAGCTGGCGCGCCGGCCGCCGCGCGCAGCAGCCAATTGTGCCACGCCAG
The DNA here is from genome assembly GCF_054063215.1 of Bradyrhizobium sp. USDA 4353. NCBI lineage: Bacteria > Pseudomonadati > Pseudomonadota > Alphaproteobacteria > Hyphomicrobiales > Nitrobacteraceae > Bradyrhizobium > Bradyrhizobium sp. USDA 4353. The sequence goes on along the minus strand of NZ_JBSSGB010000001.1, from coordinate 3,296,679 downwards.
CGCTTCCTCGGTATAGCCAGAGTTCATCAGCGCCAGCAGCGTGAACGTCGCGTCGCGCAGCCAGCAGAAACGATAATCCCAATTGCGCCAGCCGCCGAGTTTTTCGGGCAAAGATGTCGTCGGCGCCGCGACGATGCCGCCCGTCGGACCATAAGTGAGCGCCTTCAGCGTGATCAGTGAGCGCATCACGAGATCGCGATGGTCGCCCTGATAGGTGCAGCGCTGTGACCAGTCCGACCAGAACGCCTCAGTATCGCGTAGCGCCTGCTCGGAGTCGATGGCCTTGGGCACCGGCAGGTGCGACGCGCCATAGGTCAAGACGAACGGCACGGTCTCGCCCGCCGCCACCTCGAACTCAGCGACGGTCGTCATGTCCTCGCCGCGGGTCGCGACCGGCGTATGCAGCACCGCCATGTCCGGCCCGCAGACGGCAAGCAGCGCGGAGCGGTCCTCGGAGCGCCGTACCCAGGGAATCTCGATGCCGAAGCCGAAGCGGATGATCATGTCCATGCGCATCGCGACCTTGCCAGATACGCCGCGAACCAGACGGACGACGTCGGAGGCGCTGCCGCGCGGCGGCATGAAGTCGATCAGTTCGACCGTGCCGGTCGCAGTCTCGAACCGCGTTTCGAGAATGAGGCTGTCGCCGCGGTAGCGCCGCGACGTGTTGGTCACTTCGCCGCGCGGCTCGATCAGCCAGCGGCCGTTGCGATGGTCGCCAAGCAGAGCGGCGAAGCAGGCGTCCGAGTCGAACGCCGGCCAGCACAGCCAGTCGATCGACCCGTTGCGGCTCACCAGTGCCGCCGTCTCACAATCACCGATCAGCGCGTAATCTTCGATCCTGCAGGACATTCCACATCCGTGTGCAAATGCCCCCGCCCGCACCTCCTATGTTAAACGCCGGCGGCGCTGATCCGTTCGGCGGTGGCGGTCCGTAAAGCCTCCAAACTGGTGCTCGCGGCAATGTCCTCGATCGGCACCGGGATCTTGCGGCGCCAGTTCGGGTGCTCGTCGATGGTGCCGGGAATGTTCGGCTGGTCGACGACCCCAAGCAGATCCTCAATCGAAATGACGAGCAGCCGCGAGCGCGTGCGCGACAGGAAGCCGATCGCGGCGTGAACGTCATTGGTTGGGATGCCGTTGTGACGCAGCACCTCGTCCCATAGCCCGAGCGCCCGCCAGCGATCCTGATCGGTCTCGCCGGGATCGATGCCCAGGGCACGCTTGGTGTTGAGATCGCCGAACGAGCGCCAGCCGGCATAGGTCGAGAGGTCATGCGTGTTGAGCGTGACCAGGGCGTTGGGCGGGTAATAGTCGAGGTCGCGAAAGCGGCCGCTGTCGTCGCGCTCGAAGATCATCACCTTGTAGGACCACAGGCCCCAATCCGCCATCTGCTCGCGAAACCCCTCCGGCACGGTGCCGAGATCCTCGCCGATAACGATGCAGTGGTTGGCGACGCTCTCCATCGCGGTGGCCGCGAGCAGCGCGTCGAACGGCATCTGCACATAGGCGCCCTGCTTGGCCGGAAAGCCGTGCGGCACGAGATAGAGCCGCTTCAAGCCGAGAACGTGATCGAGCCGGATCGCGCCGGCATGGCGCATCGAAGCCCTGATCATCTCGCGGAACGGCTCGAAATTCTTCAGCTCCAGCCCGGGCGCGTTGAAGCCGGCCAGCCCCCAGTTCTGCCCGACCGTGTTCAACGGATCAGGCGGCGCGCCGACCGACAGCGTGCGCGAGATCGACCCCTGCTCGTTCCAGGCGTCGAAGCCGTCGGATTGAACGCCGACCGCGACATCTAGATAAAGCCCCACCTTCATGCCCAGCCGATGCGCGAGATCCTTGCAGCGGCGAAGTTGCCGTTCGGCGAGCCATTGCACATAGGCAACGAAATCGGCCTCACGGCTGTCGGGACCACTGAGCAGCGCCGCGCAGCGCGCCGCATCCGGCTGCCGCCATTCCTCCGGCCAGTCCCACCACGGCTTCTGGAAGCGATGACGCAACACCTCGAAGCAGGTGAACCGCGCCAGCAACTCGCCACGCTCGGCGCGATAGGCCTTGAACTCGGCGGCGTCGGCACTGCTCGGCGCAGCGATGAACGCATCAAACGCCGCGCGCAAGGCAGGCCACTTCAACGCAGCGACGCCTTTATAATCGACCAGGTCGGCCTGCCGCAGCGGCTCGAGGGCCTTGCTGTCCGGCCCATTGGCAAAGCCCGGCGCCTGTTCGACATCCACATAGAGCGCATTGAGAAACAGCCGGCTGTTCGGCGCATAAGGGCTGAAATCGCCGGGCCGGTCGTCGAACAGCGCGTGCAACGGATTGAGGCCGACACCATCGGCGCCGAGCTTGGCGCACAGCGTGATCAGATCGGCAAGATCGGTGAAATCGCCCATGCCCCAGTTGCGGCGCGACCGGATGCCATAGAGCTGCACGGCCAGCACCCAGACGCGATCGAATTCGCCGGTGAAGGCCTTGTCCGGCGTCACCAGCAGCGGCAGTTCGTCGCGGCACGACGACGCATCAGCGAGCTCGACGCGATAGCTGCCGATGGGCAGATCGCCCGGCCATTCCAGCGACAGCTCCTGCGCCTCACCATGCGCAACCGCGACATCGCCGCGCTTGATCGTCCATGCGACCGGCAGCTTGGCCGCCTCGTTGAGTCGGCTGCGCGCCGGCTGTCCGGAGCGAATCACGACTGCGCCGTTGAGCAGCTGGTGCGGCGTGGCCCTCGGGAAGGCCTCGACGATGATCTTAAGCGCGGCCTCGTCGGTGACGCGGCGATTCCCCTGACCGTCGTAGAATTCTGTCAGGATTCCGAGACTATGAGCTTGGCTATAGAGGTCCATTCGGCACGCGATCTGACGTCACGAGGGTCGCACGTCGTGAAAATGTTGTGGGACGGCAAGAGGATAGGCCCTAACGCGCCGCGTTGGCCCTCGTTCCCTAGGGAACAAAAACCGGGACTGCGGCTTTGTATCGGGTGGTTCCGGTTCCTAGCGAACCGGGACACGGTTTTCTTGTCAATGGCATCACCGTGAACAAATTTCCGCACACGTTCGAGAGCGTCATCGTCCGCGGCGCTTTCTCCCCTATTCTGCCCTCTTTTGAGGAGAGCCGCATCTGGCGGCGCCGGCGCGCCTCCGACCACCGCCGATCCCTTCTTCTTCTCTCTTCGGTGTGAGGGCCTCATGAACGTGATGTCACCCCTGGATGCCCCGAGCCTCCAGACCGAGACCGATGGTGACGGCCTCTGGTACAAGGACGCGATCATCTACCAGTTGCACGTCAAGGCGTTCGCCGACAGCAACAATGACGGCATCGGCGACTTTGCCGGCCTCACCGAGAAGCTCGATTATCTGCAGGACCTCGGCGTCACTGCGCTGTGGCTGCTGCCGTTCTATCCCTCGCCCGGCCGCGACGACGGCTACGACATCGCCGATTACGGCAGCATCAATCCCGATTTCGGGACGATGAAGGAGTTCAAGCGCTTCATCCAGGAAGCGCAGCGCCGGGGCTTGCGCGTCATCACCGAGCTCGTCGTCAACCACACCTCCGACCAGCACCATTGGTTCAAGCGGGCCCGCCGCAGCCCGCCGGGCTCTAGCGCGCGCAATTGGTATGTCTGGAGCGACACCGACCAGAAATATCTGGGCACCCGCATCATCTTCACCGACACTGAGAAGTCGAACTGGACCTGGGATCCCGAGGCCGGCCAGTTCTACTGGCACCGCTTCTTCTCGCACCAGCCGGACCTCAACTTCGACAATCCGCGGGTGGTCAATGCCATCATCCAGGTGATGAAGCGCTGGCTCGATGCCGGCGTCGACGGCTTCCGTCTGGACGCCATTCCCTATCTTTGCGAGCGCGACGGCACCAACAACGAGAATCTCCCCGAGACGCATGCGATCATCAAGCGCCTGCGCGTCGAGCTCGATAATTACGCCAAGGACAAGCTGCTGCTGGCCGAAGCCAATCAGTGGCCGGAGGACGTGCAGGAATATTTCGGCCAGGGCGACGAGTGCCACATGGCCTATCACTTCCCGCTGATGCCGCGCATCTACATGGCGATCGCGCAGGAGGACCGCTTCCCGATCACCGACATCCTGCGCCAGACACCGGACATCCCTTCGAGCTGCCAATGGGCGCTGTTCCTTCGCAATCATGACGAGCTGACGCTCGAGATGGTGACCGACGTCGAGCGCGATTATCTGTGGTCGACCTATGCCAACGATCCGCGCGCCCGCATCAACGTCGGCATCCGCAGGCGGCTCGCGCCGCTGATGGACAATGACCGGCGCAAGATCGAGCTGATGAACTCGCTGCTGATGTCGTTCCCGGGCACGCCGATCATCTATTACGGCGACGAGATCGGCATGGGCGACAACATCTATCTCGGCGACCGCAACGGCGTGCGCACGCCGATGCAGTGGACGCCCGACCGCAACGGCGGCTTCTCGCGCGCCGATCCGGCGCGGCTATACGCGCCGATGATCATGGACCCGGTCTATGGCTACGAGGCGGTCAACGTCGAGGCGCAGTCGCGCAGCCTGTCGTCGCTGCTCAATGCCACCAAGAAGCTGATCTCGGTGCGCAAGTCGACGCTCGCTTTCGGCCGCGGCACCATGACGTTCATCCGCCCGGCCAACCGCTCGGTGCTGGCCTATGTGCGCCAGTACAAGGACGAAGTCATCCTCTGCGTCGCCAACCTGTCGCGCTCGGCGCAGGCGACCGAGCTCGATCTCTCCGCCTTCAAGGATCGCATTCCGATCGAGATGCTCGGCCGCTCCCGCTTCCCCGCGATCGGCGAGCTGCCTTACATGATCACGCTGTCGCCCTACGGCTTCTACTGGTTCCAGCTCAAGGAGCGTGACAAGTCCGAGCCGGTCGTTCAGCGCGCGGTGCCGGAATTCGAGACGCTGGTGGTGCCGCTCGGCTCGACCTGGGTGTCGCTCGCGCGCACCCGCAGCTTGTTCGAGCGCGACGTGCTGCCTGGCCACCTCGCGCGCACGCGATGGTACCCTGAACGTGCGCCCGAGACCATTCACCCAACACTCACATCGGCGATCCCGTTCTGCGACATCGGCGACAACAGGCCGTGGCTGATCTTCTTCAAATCCGCCGAGCGCAAGGACGAGCTCCGCTACCTCCTGCCAATGCAGATCGAATGGGTCCGCTTCGACCGCGAGCGCTACAATCCGCAGGCCTTCGCCGCCGTGCGCCAGGGCGCCCGCGAGGGTACCTTGCTGGATGCGGCCACCAATCCGATCTTCCTCGCGCTGCTGCTGCGTAACCTCGCGCAGTCGCTCACGGTCGAGGAAAACGGAATAAGGCTGGAATTCCGCCCGACGTCGCGCTTTCCCGACAAGCCGATCCGCGAGTCCGAGCAGGTGCGCATCATCGAGACCGACCGCTGCAGCAGCAAGGCGGTCGTCAACAACGAGTTCTTCATCAAGATCTACCGCGAGCTCGAGACAGGCCCTCATCCAGAGATCGATCTCAGCCGCTTCCTGACGGAGACCGTCGGCTTTGCCAACGTGCCGCCGCTGCTCGGCAGCGTCGAAGTGATCCAGGACGGCGAGCGGCGGACGATCGGCTGCGTCCATGGCTTCGTCGAGAACCAGGGTGACGGCTGGACCGTCACCGCCGCCTATCTCGACCGCTACATCGACGACCAACGCGTGTTCGCAACCAGCGGCGACGAACGGCAGAGCGAGGAGCTGCCGCCATACCTGCGCTACATGACGCAAGCAGGCCGGCGGGCCGGCGAGTTGCATGTGGCGCTCGCCTCGCGCAGCGATATCGCGGAATTCGCGCCAGAGCCGACCACGACGGACAGCCTCGATCACTGGATCGACCGGCTCCAGTCCCAGGCCAGTCGCGTCTTCGCCAGCCTGAGCGAGCGCCGTGACCACCTCAAGGACCCCGAACGGGGGCTGGCCGATCAGATGCTGTCCAGGCGCGGCGAACTGTCGGAGCGTCTCAGCCATCTGATCCCGCGCGGTGTCGGCGGCTTTGACATCCGCCTGCATGGCGATTTTCATCTGGGCCAGATGCTGATCGTCAAGGACGACATCGTCATCATCGATTTCGATGGCGACGAGGAGCAGCCGCTGGCCGAGCGCCGCCGGAAAGCACCGCCTGCCCGGGACATTGCCGGCTTCCTGCGCTCGATCGACTGCTCGGTTCGCGTGGCGCTGGAGCGCGCGTTGCGCGCCGCGCCCGATGATCACGGCAGGCTCGGGCCCGCGCTCTCCGAATGGCGCGACCAGGCGACCTCGGCATTTCTGGCCGGTTACCGCGAGGTCAAGAGTCCGGAGCAGCTCTGGCCCGCCGACCCGCATGCCGCACAGGCGCTCCTACACTTTTTCCTGCTGGAAAAAGCCCTCGGAGCGCTCGAATATGATCTGGCCCACCGGCCGGATTGGTTGCGCGTCGCGCTGGGCAATCTGCTTCGCGTCCTGTCCGAGTCAGCACCTGCCAGCGAGTCCTTATGACCCATCTTTCTCCCGAGGCGTTTGCGATCATCGAGGGCCGGCATGCCGACCCGTTTCGCTATCTCGGTCAACACGATGTCGACGGCAGAACCGTCGTGCGCGCCTTTCTGCCGGAGGCCTCGCGGGTCGAGGTGGTGGGCGAGCACGGCGAGGTCGCGCCGCTGACGCGCATCCATGATGCCGGCCTGTTCACCGGGACCATGTCGTCGATGCAGCGCTACCGCCTGCGCGCGACCTTCGGCGATTCCGTCACGGATTTGGAAGACCCCTACCGCTTCCTGCCGATCCTCGGGGATTTCGACCTGCATCTGCTCGGCGAGGGCAATCACGAGCGGCTCTACGACAAGCTCGGCGCCCATCCGATGGTGATCGACGGCGTCGACGGCGTGGGCTTCGTCGTGCTCGCGCCCAACGCGCGGCGCGTCAGCGTCGTCGGCGATTTCAACTTCTGGAATGCGCGGCGACACCCGATGCGGGTGCGCGGCAATGGCTATTGGGAGCTGTTCATCCCGCACGCCCGCGCCGGCGATCACTACAAGTTCGACATCATCGGCCCGCAAGGCGAGCACCTGCCGCTGAAGTCCGATCCGATGGCGTTCGCCGCCGAAGTTCGCCCCAAGACGGCTTCCATCGTGGTCGACGAAACGCGGCTGCCGCGACCGCGCCCCGCGCCGCATGACATCAACAAGCTGAACAGGCCGGTCTCGATCTACGAGGTGCATCTCGGCTCCTGGCGGCGCAAGGACAATAATCAATGGCTGACCTATCGCGAGCTCGCCGAGCAGCTGCCGGCCTATGCGCGCGACATGGGCTTCACCCACATCGAATTTCTGCCGATCAACGAGCATCCGTTCGACGGCTCCTGGGGCTATCAGCCCACTGGCCTCTACGCGCCGACCAGCCGGTTCGGCAGCCCTGAGGATTTCTGCGCGCTGATCGATGCCTGCCATCGCGAGGGCCTCGCGGTGTGGCTCGACTGGGTGCCCGGGCATTTTCCGGACGATCCGCACGGTCTCGGCCATTTCGACGGCACCGCATTGTACGAGCATGCCAATCCGATGCAGGGCCGGCATCTCGACTGGGGCACGCTGATCTACAATTACGGCCGCACCGAAGTGGCCAACTTCCTGCGCTCCAACGCGCTGTTCTGGCTGGAGCGCTACGGCATCGACGGCCTGCGCGTCGATGCGGTCGCCTCGATGCTCTATCTCGACTATAGCCGACCATCCGGCGGCTGGATCCCGAACAAATATGGTGGCCGCGAAAACCTCGAAGCCATCGAGTTTCTGCGCCGGACCAATATCGACGTGTTCGGCCACTTCCCGCAGGCCACCACCGCAGCCGAGGAATCCACCGCCTGGCCGCAGGTATCCCGCCCGGTCGATACCGGCGGTCTCGGCTTCGGCTACAAGTGGAACATGGGCTGGATGCACGACACCTTGCGCTACGTCAGCAAGGATCCGATCCACCGCAAATATCACCACGGCGAGATCCTGTTCGGGCTGCACTACGCCTTTTCGGAAAATTTTATTCTGCCGCTGTCGCATGACGAGGTCGTGCACGGCAAGCGCTCGATCCTCGGCCGCATGCCCGGCGACGATTGGCAGCGCTTCGCGAATCTGCGCGCCTATTACAGCTTCATGTTCGGCCACCCCGGCAAGAAGCTGCTGTTCATGGGCTGCGAGATCGCCCAGGAACGGGAATGGAATCACGACACCTCGCTCGACTGGCATCTGCTCGGCGACAAGCGATATGCTGGCATCCAGGCCCTGATCCGCGACCTCAACCATCTCTACCGCAACCAGCCGGCCCTGCATGAGCGCGACTGCGATCCGGAGGGCTTCGAGTGGCTGATCACCGACGACGCCGACCGCAACGTGTTCGCCTGGGTGCGAAAAGGCTTTGATGACCGCGCCCGCTGCGTCGTGGTCGTGAACTTTTCGCCCAACGTGTATTACAATTACCGGGTCCGCGCGCCGCTCGGCGGCACATGGCGGGAAGTCTTCAACTCCGACTCCTCGCATTATGGCGGCAGCAATGTCGGCAATGTCGGCCAGGTCCATGCCTCTGAAGATCAGCACCTCAACCTCATCCTCCCGCCCATGGCAGCGGTATTTCTCGTCCCGGAAGCCTGACACGATGCGTCTGGCCGCAGGAAGTCACGCCCGCCTCGGTGCCACCTGGGACGGGCGGGGGACCAATTTTGCCTTGTTCTCCGCCAACGCCGAGAAGGTCGAGCTGTGTCTGTTCGACAGCCAGGGCCGCCGCGAGATCGAGCGGATCGAGCTGCCGGAGCGCACCGAGGACGTCTGGCACGGCTATCTCAACGACGTCTCGCCGGGGCAGCTCTACGGCTACCGCGTCTACGGCCCCTACGAGCCGGAGCGCGGCCACCGCTTCAACGCCAACAAGCTGCTGCTCGACCCCTATGCCAAGCGCCTCGCAGGGCGCCTGGTGTGGAGCGATGCGCATTTCGCCTATCGCGCAGGCTCGCCGCGCGAGGATCTGTCGTTCGACCGGCGCGACAATGCGCGCGGCATGCCCAAGGCGGTCGTCATCGACGAGACCTTCAACTGGGGCCGCCGCGAGATGCGCCCGCAGATCCCGTGGGAGGACACGATCATCTACGAGGCCCACGTCAAGGGCCTGACCAACAAGCGCGATGATGTCCCGCCGAATTTGCGCGGCACCTATGGCGGGCTGTCCTCGCCGGCGATGATCAAGCATCTGAAGCGGCTCGGCGTCACCACGATCGAGCTGTTGCCGATCCATGCCTTCATCGACGACCGCATGCTGGTCGAGAAGAAGCTCGTCAACTATTGGGGCTACAACACCATCTCGTTCTTCGCGCCGGAGCAGCGCTACGCCCAGGACAATCCGCTCGACGCCTTCAGAACCACAGTGGCGCGTCTGCACGATGCCGGGATCGAGGTGATGCTCGACGTCGTCTACAACCACACCGCCGAAGGCAACCATCTCGGGCCGACCTTGTGCTACCGCGGCATCGACAACGCATCCTACTACTGGCTGAAGCCCGACAATCCCCGCTTCTACGATGATTTTACCGGCTGCGGCTCGTCGGTGAATCTCACGCATCCGCGCGTGCTGCAGATGGTGATGGACTCTCTTCGCTACTGGGTCGAGGTCTGCCATGTCGACGGCTTCCGCTTCGATCTCGCCACCACCCTCGCCCGCGAGAAGCACGGCTTCGACCGGCGCAGCGGGTTTCTGACCGCCATTCGCCAGGATCCCGTTCTGTCCGGCGTCAAGCTTGTGGCCGAGCCCTGGGACGTCGGCCTCGGCGGCTATCAGGTCGGCGCCTTCCCGTCGCAATGGTCGGAATGGAACGACCGCTATCGCAGCGCCATGCGGCGCTATTGGAGCGGCGAAGGCAGCCTGATCGGCGAGGTCTCGAGCCGCATGACCGGCTCGTCCGACATCTTCAATCATGACGGCCGCACCCAGCGCGCCAGCGTCAACCACGTCACCGTCCATGACGGCTTCACGCTCGCCGATCTCTTTGCCTACAACAGCAAGCACAACGAGGCGAACGGCGAGGACAATCGCGACGGCTCCAACGACAACCACAGCAATAACTTTGGCCACGAAGGACCGACCGACGACGTCACGATCAATGCGCTGCGGCGGCAGTCGCGCAAGAACCAGCTCGCCTGTCTGTTCCTCGCGCAAGGCCTGCCGCTGCTGCTGGCGGGCGACGAGGTCGGCAATTCGCAAGCCGGCAACAACAACGCCTATTGCCAGGACAACGAGGTCGGCTGGGTCGACTGGAGCGGCATGGGGCGCGAAGGCGACGATCTCATCGAATTCATCGCGCACATGACCGAGCTGCGCCGCCGCTTCGGCCAGATCCGCGCGCGCCGCTGGCTCGACGGCCGCCGCTCCGACGGCAGCTTCGGCGTGCTGTGGCTGACGCCTGCGGCGGAGGAGATGACGCAAACCGACTGGACCTTTCCAGACGGACGATTTCTCGCCTATGTGCTCGGCCCGGTGGAACAGGAGCAGGCTCCGATCTTTATCGTTCTGAACGCGGCCCCCGAAGAGATCGGATTCAAATTGCCCAAGCTCGCCGAAACCAAGATTTGGCAACAGGTTCTCGACACCACCCAAGCCCAGCAGAAGCCGGCCGACTTCGCCGCAGGGGCTGACCTCAAGGCCCCGCCCCGCTCTGTCCTCGCGTATGCGGGCCTGTCATGAGCACGCGTCAATTCGGCCCCCGCATCACCGCCAATGGCACGACGTTCCGCCTCTGGGCTCCCGCCGCCAAGCGCGTCGATCTCGTTCTCGACGGACGTCATGAGATGCAGCGCGGCGACGGCGGCTGGTATACGCTCGATGTCCCCGGTGTCGGCGCCGGCGCACGCTACAAGTTCCGCATCGATGACGAGCTCGACGTTCCCGATCCCGGCTCGGACTTCCAGCCCGAGGATGTCTCGGGTCCGAGCGAAGTGATCGATCACAGCACCTACACCTGGCACTCCAAGGAGTGGCGCGGGCGACCGTGGCAGGACGCCGTGTTCCTGGAAAGCCACGTCGGCACATTCACGCAGGACGGCACCTATCGCGCGATGATCGACAAGCTCGATCATCTCGTCGAGACCGGCATCACCGCGCTCGAGCTGATGCCGCTGGCCGACTTCGCAGGCTCGCGCAACTGGGGCTATGACGGCGTGCTGCTCTACGCGCCCGACAGCGTCTATGGCCGTCCCGACGATCTGCGCGCGCTGATCGACGAGGCGCATCTGCGCGGGCTGATGGTGTTCCTTGACGTCGTCTACAATCATTTCGGCCCCGAGGGAAACTACATCGGTCGCTACGCGCCGACCTTCTTCACGGACGCGCATACGCCCTGGGGCAGCGCCATCGACTACCGCAAGCCGGAGGTGCGCGCCTTTGCGATCGAGAACGCGCTGCATTGGCTGACCAATTATCGCTTCGACGGGCTGCGCTTTGACGCCGTGAACCACATCCTCTCCAACGAGGGTGAGATCCCGATGCTGCACGATCTCAGCGCCGCCGTCGGCAAGCTGGTCGAGCAGAGCGGACGGCACATCCATCTCGTGCTGGAGAACGGCGACAACCGGGCCAGCATGCTGGACTCCGCGGAGGAGCCGCCGCGCGGCAAATTCCGCGCGCAGTGGAACGACGACTATCACCACGTCTGGCACGTGATGCTGACAGGCGAGAGCGGCGGCTACTACGGCGACTATCAGGATGCTCCGCGCAGCGGACTCGCGCGTGCGCTCGCCTCCGGCTTCGTCTACCAGGGCGAGCCGGCGGCCTTCTGGGGCGGCGATCCCCGCGGCGAGCCGAGCGGTCATCTGGCCCCCGGCGCGTTCGTGAACTTCCTGCAGAACCATGACCAGATCGGCAACCGCGTGTTCGGCGACCGGCTCGAGGCGCTCGCCCCGCCGGAAGGCATCGCGGCCGCGCTCGCGGTAACCCTGCTCGCGCCGACCGTGCCGATGCTGTACATGGGCGAGGAATGGGGCTCGACAAAACCATTCCCGTTCTTCTGCGACTTCCAGGGCGATCTGGCCAACGCCGTGCGCAAGGGACGGCGCAAGGAGTATGAGTGGGCGTATGCCAAATACGGCGACGAGGTGCCCGATCCGCTCGACATCGAGACCTTCAAGTCCGCGATCATCGACTGGGACGCCCGCAATGAGTCTCCCGGCCGCGAGCGCCTCGCCTTGGTGCGCGATCTGCTCATCGCACGCCACAAGCACGTCGCGCCGCTTCTGCCGGGTGCGAGCTTCGGCAAGGCCGATGTCAGCGACGACGGCCGCCTGAGCGCCCACTGGACCATGGGCGACGGCAGCACGCTGCGGCTGCTCGCCAACGTCTCCGACAAGGAGATCGCGGGTGAGGCGAGCCCACTCGCGGGCACGCCGATCTGGGGCGGCACGCCGGGCGGCCATCTGCCGCCCTGGTCGGTATTCTGGAGCATTGGAGGATAGTCATGCCTCCAGCCATTCCGCTCGCGACGTATCGCCTGCAGCTCACCGCCGACTTCAATTTCGAGGCAGCGGCGCGCGTCGTGCCCTACCTGAAGGCGCTCGGCATCAGCCATGTCTACGCCTCGCCCTTCATGAAGGCCCGCAAGGGCTCGACACACGGCTACGACATCACCGATCATTCCAAGCTCAATCCGGAGCTTGGCGGCGAGGACGGCTTTGCAAAGCTCACCGCGGCGCTGAAGGCGCACGATCTCGGCCTGATCCTCGATTTCGTGCCCAACCATGTCGGCGTGCATTTCGACGACAATCCGTGGTGGCTCGACGTGCTCGAATGGGGCCAGGCCTCGCCGCACGCGGCCTCGTTCGACATCGACTGGGACCAGTTGCCCTATCGCGCGCGCGGCGGCGTGCTGCTGCCGATCATCGGCACCTCCTATGGCCACGCGCTCGAGCACGGCGACATCGAGCTGCGCTACGATCCGGACGAAGGCTCGTTCTCCTGCTGGTACTTCGAGCACCGCCTGCCGGTCGCGCCGGAGCGCTATGGCGAGATGCTGCGCATCATCGTCAAGGAGGCCGGCGAGGAGAGCAGCGAGGCCGGCAAGGCGATCCTGGAGCTCGCGTCGCGCTACCCCGGCCTGCGCCATCCCAATCGCAAGGAAGCACCAAGCTTCAAGGCCGCGCTCAAGGCCATCGCCGGCGCGCCGGACGTCATCGCACGCGGCCTGTCGGCTTACAAAGCGGGCGAAGATCGCCCCGCGCAGACATTGGCCCTGCACCATCTGCTGGAGCGGCAGCACTACAAGCTGGGCCACTGGCGGCTGGCGTCGAGCGACATCAACTATCGCCGCTTCTTCGACGTCAATACGCTCGCAGGCCTTCGCGTCGAGGATGCCGGCACGTTCGAGGCCATCCACCGGCTGGTGAAGAAGCTGATCGCCGACGACCAGCTTCAGGGGCTGCGGCTCGATCACATCGACGGGCTGCGCGATCCCGCGCAATATTTCCAGCGGCTGCGCCGTCTCATTCGCGACGCGCGCGGACCGGCCGTCGGTCCGTTTTACGTCGTGATCGAAAAGATCCTCTGCGAGCACGAGAAGCTGCCGAGCTTTGCCGGCGTGCACGGCACCACCGGCTATGAGTGGATGAACGTGATCACGCAGCTCTTGATCGACGGCAGGGGACTGGAGCCGCTCGACGAGATCTGGCGCCAGATCAGCAACAAGCCGCCGAGGCTGGCGCCCGTCATCAAGGAAGCCAAGCGGCGCGTGCTGGAAACGCTGCTGACCAGCGAGTTCACCGTGCTGACACGGCTGCTCGCGCGCATCGCCAACGGGCACTACTCCACGCGCGACTATTCCGAGGACAGTTTGCGCCAGGCGCTCGAACTCTATGTGCTGCACTTCCCGGTCTATCGCACTTATCTGACCGGCGCCGGCCCGACCGAGGCGGACCGCAAGCTGATCGACCACGCCATCGCCGGCGCGCGGGCCGAATGGTTTGCCTCCGATGGCTCGATCTTCGACTTCCTGCGCGACGCGCTCACGATGGATCTGATCAAGCGCGATCGCAGCACCACCCACAGCGTCCCGCGCGTCCGCCGCTTCGCGTTGAAGGTGCAGCAGTTCACCGGCCCGATGATGGCGAAATCGCTGGAGGACACCGGCTTCTACCGCTTCCACCGGCTGCTCGCGCTGAACGAGGTCGGCGGCGATCCGTCGGCGCATGCGCTGGCGATCGGCGACTTCCACAAGCTCATGCAGGCCCGCGCCAAGCACTGGCCGCACGGCATGACGGCGACCGCGACCCACGACACCAAGCGCGGCGAAGATGCCCGCACGCGGCTCGCCGCTCTCACCGAGCTGCCGAGCGACTGGACCTCCGCGGTCGCGCGCTGGAAGACGATGAACGCAGCGCATGTGGTCACCGACGGCAACATGCGTGCGCCCTCTGCAACATTCGAATACATGCTGTACCAGACGCTGGTCGGCATCTGGCCGGCCACCGGTACTGACGAGAGCCTGACCGAGCGCCTCCAGGCCTATGCGCTGAAGGCCGCGCGGGAGGGCAAGGAGGAGACCAGCTGGCTCAATCCGAACGAGGCCTATGAGAACGGCCTGCGCAGCTTCATCGACGGCATCCTGGATCGGGAGCGCTCGGGTGAGTTCCTGCAGTCGCTGGAGATTGTCGCCAAGCGCGTGGCGCTGCTGGGCGCGCTGAACTCGCTGACGCAGCTGACGCTCAAGGCGACCATGCCGGGCGTGCCGGATTTCTATCAGGGCACCGAGTTCTGGGATCTGTCGATGGTCGATCCCGACAACCGCCGCCCGGTCGATTTTGCCGCGCGTGAGCACGCGTTGCGCGAGAGCGAGGCGCCGGACTGGGCTGGCCTCGCAGACCACTGGCCTGACGGCCGCATCAAGCTGGCCTGGACGCGGCAGCTCATCAAGCAGCGGAACGAGCTGCCATCGGTCTTCACCGACGGCTCCTATGAGCCGCTCGAAGTGAGCGGCCGTCATGCCGAGCACATCGTTGCCTTTGCGCGCCGCCGCGGCCGCGAGGCGGTCATCGTGGTTGCCGCGCGCACGCTGGCGCCGTTTACGGACAACGGCCGGGTTTGGCCGCATACGGATGCGTTCGACGCGACCGTGCACCTGCCCGGCTATTCCGCTCCCCCGATCCAGAACGGCGCTCTCCCCGTCTCCGCGTTGTTCACTCACCTTCCGGCTGCGCTGCTCGCAGCTCGTGTGGATAATTCCGCGCACACCGGCGCCCAGCAAACGCCGGCGCTGGAGTCGCAGAGCTGATCAGCTCTTCTTCGTCAGCAGCAGCTGGCCGCGGCTGCGGATGGCGTTCTGCGCGGCCTCGGCAAAGCGCTGCAGCAGCCAGGGCAGCGTGACCTCGACCTGGACGCGATCGTCGGCCACCTCGACATGGCCGGACGCTGCCTGCCCGAGCGCGCGCACGCGAAAGAACATCTTGTCGCCCTCCCAGCGCTCCTCGTCGACGCTGAGCACGGGGATGCTGGTTGCGGCCCGGCGCAGACCGGATTGCAGCCGGCGCAGGGCTTCGTCCTTGCCAAGGCGATGCGGAATGGAAACGACAAGCGGTCTTGACATCGCGTTCTCCTGACTAACAACCGTCCTGATGTAGTCACGGCGTATCACGACCGCAAAGCCACACACCCGATTTTACCTGATCCATCTCCGGAACTTTCGAAGTTCCGACCAGTTTCCTCGGCGAAGGCAGAGTGACGCACCGCCCCGCTGCCGGGCTCTGGAGGGAAGTACATGTCCATCGGAACGATCATCCTCATCATTCTCATCATCGCGCTGCTCGGCGGCTTCTCCGGCATCGGCGGCGGCCCGTTCTACGGCACCGGCTATTACGGCGGCGGCGGCCTCGGCCTGATCATCGTCATCGTTCTGATCCTCGTCCTGCTCGGACGAATTTAGTTCACGTGTAATAATGTTTCGGGCAGACGTGGCAAACACCATGTCTGCCCGAACGATCTAACAGCCTCTCACAATTTGTCCGTCAACTTCTTGATCGCAGGCTTGATCGCCCCGGCCGCGTCATCATAACCCTCCCAAGCCTTGGTCTTGGCGAGCAGCGCCGGAACGCTGCGAACCGTGTAGCGCTTGGGATCGAGCCCGTTCTTCACCTGCGCCCACGTGATCGGCATCGACACCGTCGCGCCGTCGCGCGCCCGCGGTGACAGCACCGCGACCGCCGTCGACATCCGATCGTTGCGCAGATAGTCCAGGAAGATCTTTCCCTTGCGCAGCTTCTTCGACATGTTGAGCAGATAGTCCTCGGGGCTGTCATTTGCCATCCACTGGCACACGCCCTGGGCAAACGCCTTCGCTTCCGGCCATGTCACCTTGTCGCGTGCGCCATGCAGCAGCGGCGTCACCACATGCAGGCCTTTGCCGCCCGTGGTCTTGCAAAAGCTCTCCAAGCCCAGCGTCTTCAGGCGCTGCCGCATCTCCTTGGCCGCCGCGATGACCTCCTCGAAGGCGACGTTCGGCGCCGGATCGAGATCGAACACCAGCCGGCCCGGCACGTCATAGGCATCGGGCGCGCAATTCCACGGATGCAGCTCGACGGCTGCGACCTGCGCCACCGCGATCAGTCCCTCGACACGATCGATCTGCAGGTAGGGCTTGCGATCGCCGGACACTTTCACCAGTTCGAGCAGGTCGGACATGCCCTGCATGCCGTGCCGCTGGAAAAACCGCTCGCCACCGATGCCGTCCGGTGCACGCACGATCGAGCATGGCCGGCCCTTGATATGATCGATCATCCATTCGCCGACCGCTTCGAGATAGGTGGCGAGATCGAGCTTGGTCACGGGCTCGCCGTCACCTGCATCCGGCCACAGCGCCTTGTCCGGCTTGGAAATCGCGACGCCCATCACCGTGGCCGAGGTCTTGGACCGTGACGGCGTCTTATGGACCGTGGTGCCGCCGGTCGCGACCGTGGCCGCGGCGCGCGCCACAGGCTTCGTGACCTTGGCGGTGACGGCCGGTTCTTCTGCGACGACCTCGCGCGCCGGCTTGTCCTGGCGCAGTCCCTTGAACGAGGCCTGCCTGACGTTGTTGTCGGCGGTCCAGCCGGCAAATTCGATCTCGGCGACCAGCTCCGGCTTGAGCCAATGCACCTCACGCGCCCGACGCGGCGCGTTCTTGCCGCTGAACGGGCTCTTGTCAGCCGCCGCCGCTTGCAGCGCCGGCATGATCTCCTTCACGGTGTCCTGGCCGAAGCCGGTGCCGACGATGCCGACATAAGCGAGATGATCGTCCTTGTTGACGCCGACCATCAGCGAGCGGAATTTGCCGTTGGTGGTTTTCCAGCCGCCGATGATCACCTCATGCCCGGGCCGCGTCTTGGCCTTGGTCCAGCTCTCGGTGCGTCCTGAGTGGTAAGCCGAGTCCAGCTTCTTCGAGACGATACCTTCGAGGTTCAGCTTGCGGGCCGAGTCCAGCACGGCCTCGCCGTCGCTCTCGAAATGCTCGACATAGCGAATGCGCGGGGTCTTGCCCTTGATGTTGGCCTTCAGCAGCTTCGCCAGGCGCGCTTTCCGCTCGCGCAGTGGCTGGCGGCGCAAATCGAACTCCTCGACGAACATCAGGTCGAAGGCGAAGAACACCAACTCATCGGTCTGCCCAGCCGAGATCGCCGCCTGCAAAGCCGAGAAGTTCGGGTTGCCGTCCTTGTCGAGCGCGACGATCTCGCCATCGATGATCACATCCGGCAGCTTGGCCGCGGCTTGCGCGATCGCGCTGAACTTGGCGGTCCAGTCGAGACCCTTCCGTGTCTTCAACGTCGCCTGGCCGTCCTCGACCCTGATCTGCACGCGATAGCCGTCGAACTTGATCTCGTGCGCCCAGCCCTCGCCGCATGGCGGCGCCGCCACGGAGGTGCAGAGCTCGGGCGGAACGAAGTCGGGCAGCGACGCGACGGTCTTCGGCTCGGCCGTCTTCGTCGCGCGAGCCTTGGCAGCGCTCCCTTTCGACGCCTTCTTCTTCGCTACCCTGGCTTTCGGCGATGAGGACTTGGTCGAAACCTTCGACTTCGCTTCGCCATCGCTGCGATTGGAGTGCCACACCGCGTCGGCATTCATGCGCTCTGTCTTCGCCAGCATGAACGGCTTCGGCGCCTTGCCCTTGCCAGCCGCGATCTGCTCCATCGAACGCCCCGACGCCACCGACTTGTCGGCATCGATGATGTCGTTGGCCTCGCCTTCCCTGGCGAATTCATCGCGATGCTTGATCAGCAGCCAATTGGTGCGCTTTCCGCCGGTGCGGTCGTTGCGCATCCGCACCAGCACCCAGCTGCCGTGCAGCTTCTCGCCCTCCAGCGTGAACTTGAGGTCGCCCTTCTTGAAGCCGCGCTCGGGATCTTCGCTCTCCCAATAGCCACGGTCCCACAACATCACCGTGCCGCCGCCATATTCGCCTTCGGGAATGGTGCCTTCGAAATCGCCGTAGTCCAGCGGATGGTCCTCGACCTCGACCGCCAGACGCTTGTCGTGCGGATCGAGCGACGGCCCCTTGGTGACCGCCCACGACTTGAAGACGCCGCCGAATTCGAGCCTGAGATCGTAATGCAGCCGGGTGGCATCGTGCTTCTGAATGACGAAGCGCGGACGGTCGGCCGGCGCGACCTTGGCGTCGCCCGACGGCTCTGCCGTTTTCTCGAAGTCGCGCTTCTTGCGATAGGTGGAGAGCTTGTTGAGCGCCACGGTGATCCCTCGCTTTGAGCGGTAGCGTAGCAAAGCCGGCGGGGTGGTGGAACCGGCCGATCCAGATGATAACACCGGGCAAAGTTCCGCGTTCCCGGCACTCGGGGAGCCCGGGGTGTTGCTGCCGTCCGCCCTCCCCAAGCGAGAGGGTGCAGGGAAGGCCGGGTGCTGACCGCGGCCTATGGCCCGCCTGCAGACAAAAAGCAGGCGGCAGTCACCACAGGTACGGCCCTCAACCGGCCTTCCCTCTGCGATGGTGTTAACGCTTACTTCGCGATCTCCCCGGTGTCCGGCTTGTTAGCCACCGTCGTCCGCGCGCCTCGTCAGCGCTGCGGACTTGACGCCAGCATCGGGGCGCCAGGACCACGCGACTTCACGTCCGAGAGCCAGCGCTCGTCCGCGCATCAAGCGCACGCTGCCGTCTCGTCCATCGCCTCCCACACTCCACGTATCGTGACGACGCGTACGCCCTCTGCATGAGGCGGGATGCGCGGAAAGATCGATCCGATTTGCCCGACGTGGCAAGGGATATTAGCTGCGACAAAGTAACCCGACGGGCAAACTGCGCGGGGGAACCCGCAGCACTCCTCATCCGTTTGCGCTCTATCTCATTCGCTCACGGAGACCACGATGGCCCCCCGCGCCTATTGGAAAGGCTCGCTCAAACTCTCGCTCGTCAGCTGCCCTGTCGTGCTCTATCCGGCGTCCACCTCGGTGGAGAAGACGCGGTTTCACCTGATCAACCGCGAGACCGGCAACCGGCTCAAGCAGCAGATGATCGATGCCGAGACCGGCGACATCGTCGAGGGCGATCAGAAGGGTCGCGGCTACGAGCTGGTCAAGGGACAGTATGTCGAGATCGAGCCGGAGGAGCTGGAGGCGGTCCAGATCGAGAGCAATCATACGATCGACATCGACAGCTTCGTGCCGCGCGACGAGATCGACCAGCGCTATCTCAACCATCCCTATTACATCGCGCCCGATGGAAAGGCCGCGATCGACGCTTTCGCGGTGATCCGCGACGCCATGAAGGACCAGGATCGGGTCGCGCTGGCGCGCATCGTCCTGACGCATCGCGAGCACATCATCGCCATCGAGCCGATGGGCAAGGGCATGCTCGGCACCACCCTGCGCTTTCCCTACGAGCTGCGCGACGAGGCGGAATTCTTCGACGACATCAAGTCGCCGAAGATCACCAAGGACATGGTGGAACTGGCCGGCCACATCCTGCAGACCAAGGCAGCGCACTTCAAGCCGTCGGATTTCAAGGACCAGTACGAGACCGCGCTGAAGGCGCTGGTGAAGCGCAAGGCCTCGGGCAAGCCGATCAAGCTGCCGGAGCCTGAGGAGCGGTCGGACAACGTGGTCAGCCTGATGGATGCGCTGAAGCAGAGCCTGGGTAAGGGTGGGAAGAAGGCGTCACGCGCACCGTCGCGACGTACGACCTCACATCGGCGTCCGGCGAAGAAGGCGCATCGTTCGGCGGCGCGACAGCGCAAGGCGGGCTGACGTTGTAGCCCGGATGAGCGCAGCGATATCCGGGTCCACGCATACAGTTCGTGAGAACCCGGATGTCGCTGCGCTCATCCGGGCTACAAACTGCTTGGGTAGCGCAAGCACCCCCACGCCCACCGCCGTCATCCCGGCGAACGCCGGAATCCATACTCCGCGGCGACGTTGGTGAGACAAGACTGGTCGGGCATCCCGCCCAATTGCTTCGCCCTGAAGTTATGGGTCCCGGCGTTCGCCGGGACGACAGCGGAGGATTGGGCGACGACTGTGCCTCACGGCGCTCGCGGCGTGGAGGAGCGGCCGGTCAGCTCTTCTTCGACGACTTCTTCTTCGTCGCTTTCTTGGTAGTCTTCTTCGCACTCTTCTTGCTCGAACTCTTCGACGACTTCTTGGCCGTCTTCTTCGCCGACGATTTCGCGCTCTTCTTCGCGGGCACCTTCTTGCCTTCGCGGCGCGCTTCTGACAGGCCGATCGCGATCGCCTGCTTGCGGCTCTTGACCTTGCGACCGGAGCCGCCGCTCTTCAACGTGCCGGCCTTGCGCTTCTTCATCGCGCGCTCGACGTCCTTGGAGGCGCCCTTGGAATATTTGCGTGCTGTTTTTGCCATCGACATGGTCTCCCTGTGACAGCACGGCAATGACGGCGAGCGGCGATGGTTCCGATTGGAAGAAACTCATGGGAATGAGAAAGTTCTCGCATGACGGTGTGCACCGCCCGTGCGGTTGCCCCTCACCCCAACCCTCTCCCCGTGAAGAACGGGGAGAGGGAGCGCAGCGTGCTCGGCGCCACAGCCGGCGATCTATCGCTCAGCAGTACACCGCCGATCCGTGGCTGCGCTGCTCGTCATCGCATAGAAGCGCTAATCCGGCGCGCGCAGGCGATAGCCGATGCCGGTCTCGGTCAGGACGAATTGCGGGCGCTCGGGGTCGGTTTCGATCTTTTGGCGGAGCTGGCGGACGTAGACGCGGAGGTATTGCGCGTCGGTCAACTCGTCCCACAGCTCTTTCAGCAGGAAGCGATGCGTCAGGACCTTGCCGGCGTGCTGGACCAGGACGCGCAGCAGATCATATTCCTTCGGCGACAGCTTGATCTCGCGGTCGCCGAGCTTGACGATGCGGCGGACGAGATCGACCGAGAGCTCGCCGGTGCGGAAGACGGGTCGTTCGCCCTGCACCTGCAACTGGTGGCGCAAGGCGGCGCGCAGGCGGGCCAGCAGCTCGTCCATGCCGAACGGCTTTGTGATGTAGTCATCGGCGCCGAGATCGAGCGCCTTGACCTTGCCGGCCTCGTCGCCGCGGCTCGACAGCACCACGATCGGAATGCTCTCATTGCGCGCGCGGATGGTGCGCAGCAGCTCGTGGCCGTCGATGTCGGGCAGGCCGAGATCGAGGATGATGAGCGACGGCTCCTCGGCGAGCTTTTCGAGCGCGACCTTGCCGCTCGGCGCTTCCAGCATGTCATAGCCCTGGGTCGCGAGCCCCATGCGCAGCAACTTGCGGATCGGCGGCTCGTCGTCGATGGCGAGCACCTTGATGGGAGCGCCTGTCATGCGGCGGTGTCCAGCGGTTTGGCCTGCGCCGGCACCGGCAGGCGGATGGTGAGCACGGCGCCGCGCCGGTCGGTGCGGTTGCCGGCGACGATGCGGCCATGCATGGCCTCGATGAAGCCGCGCGAGATCGCGAGCCCCAACCCTGTGCCGGGCCGCACCTGGTCGCCCTTCTGCACGCGGTAGAACTTGTCGAACACGTGCTCGACCTCGGCGGCCGGGATGCCGTCGCCCTCGTCGCTGATGTCGAGCACGATCCAGTTCGCATCGCGCAGACCGCGGATTGCGATCGACGTGTCGGCAGGCGCGTATTTGGCGGCGTTGTCGAGCAGGTTGAACAGCACCTGCTCGAACAGCACGGCATCGACCTCGACCATGGGCAGGTCTGCGGCCAGCTCCAGCGAGACGTGGTGACCAGACAGGATCTTGCTCGCCCGGCGCAGCGCGCTGCCGACGATCTCACCGAGATCGTGCAGCGCGCTGTTCGGCTTGATCGCGCCGGATTCGAGCTTCGTCATGTCGAGCAGATTGGCGATGAAGCGGTTGAGCCGCTCGGACTCGTCGATGACGGTCGCGAGCAGGTCGAGCTTCTCGCGGTCCGACAGCCGCGTGGCGAGATCGCGCATCGTCGACGCCGCGCCGAGCACCGAGGCCAGCGGCGTCTTGAGATCGTGCGAGATCGAGGTCAGCAGCGCCGAGCGCAGCCGGTCCTGCTCCATGCTGCGCTTGACCTTGTCCATGTCCTCGACTAGCAGCACGCGCTCGATCGCGAGCGCGCCCTGGTCGACGAGCGCGTCGAGCAGCCGGCGCTGGTCGGGTGTCAGCAGCGGCCCGGTGCGGTCGTCGTCGATGCCGATGACGCCGATCAGCCCGCGGCCGGTGCGCATCGGCAGGAACAGGCGCTTGGCGCCGGGCAAGGTGTCGGAGCCGCGGCCCGCGGCGCGATCATTGCTCCAGGCCCAGCTCGCGGCGGCGAGATCGGCGTCGTCGAGCTGGTCCTCCGGCGGATAGCCGGCCATCACGGTGAGCTTGCCGTCTTGCGGGAGCAGCAGCACGACGCGGACCTTCAACATCAGCGCGGCCTGATAGGCCGTCGCCCACAGCACGTCGTCGAGCGTCGCCGTGCCGGCGAGCTTGCGGCTGAAGGCGTAGAGCTGCTCGGTGGTGCGGACGCGCTGGGTCGCGGTGTCGGCCTGCACGCGCACGCGGGAGGCGACGTTGGAGACCAGGAGCGCGATCAGCATGAAGAAGAAGAATGCGGCGACATTGGTGGGATCGGTGATGGTGAACGTGTAGATCGGCGGCAGGAAGAAGAAGTTGTAGCAAAGCGAGGCGAACAGGCTCGCCAGCAGCGACGGCCACAAGCCATAGCGCGCGGCGACACCGACGACGGCGGTGAGGAACACCAGGTCGACGTTCTCGATGCCGAAGAACGGCTGGATCAGCTCGGCGAGACCGAGACCGACGGCCGCGATCAGCAGGGCCATGACGTAGGGCTTGGCCTGCAGCGGCTCGCTGCGGGCGCGCGTCTGCACCGACGTCCCGGTCTCGCCAGGCGTCTCCTCGCCTGGAATGACGTGAATGGAGATGTTGCCCGCGCGGCGCACGAGATCATGCACCACCGAGCCCCTGACGATCTCGAACAGCCGCGAGCGCTGCGACTTGCCGATGATGATCTGGGTGACGTTGTTGGCCTGCGCGAAGCCGATGAGGTCGTCGGCGATGCGGCGGCCGACGCCGGGAATCGTCAGTGCCTCGCCACCGAGCGACTCGGCCAGACGCAGCGTATCGGCGAGACGGTCGCGCTGCTTGTCCGAGAGCTGCAGGTTGCGGCGCGTCTCGATGGTGACGGCGGTCCACGGCGCGTGCACGCGGTCGGCGAGGCGCTTGGTGTAGCGCACGAGGCCGGCGGCGCGCGGATCCTCGGAGACGCAGACGAGGATGCGCTCGCCGGCCGCCCAGGGGCCGGCGATGGCATTGGCCTGCATGTGGTTGAGCAACTGCTCGTCGACGCGCTCGGCGGTCCGGCGCAGCGCCAGCTCGCGCAGCGCCGTCAGATTGCCGGGCGAGAAATAATGCTCCAGCGCGCGCTCGGCCTGCTTGGGCACATAGACCTTGCCCTCCTTCAGCCGCTGGATCAGGTCGTCGGGCGTGAGATCGATCAGCTCGATGGCGTCGGCGCGATCAAGGATGGAGTCCGGCACGGTCTCGCGCACGCGGACATGGGTGATCTGGGCGACGACGTCGTTGAGGCTCTCGATGTGCTGGACGTTGACCGCCGTGTAGACATCAATGCCGTGCGACAGCAGCTCCTCGACGTCGAGATAGCGCTTGGGATGCCGGCTGCCGGCAGCGTTGGTATGGGCGAGCTCGTCGACGATTGCGAGCTTCGGCCGCCGCGCGATCACGGCATCGAGATCCATCTCCTCGATGACCTGATCCTTGTAGGTGATACGCTTGCGCGGAATCACCTCGAGGCCGCGCACCAGCGCCTCGGTCTCGACCCGGCCATGGGTCTCGACGAAGCCGATCACGACATCGACGCCGGCCTTCATTCGGGCATGCGCGCTCGACAGCATCTCATAGGTCTTGCCGACGCCCGGCGCGGCGCCGACGAAGATCTTGAGCTTGCCGGCAGGACTGTCCTCCCGCCGGGCTGCTTCGAGCAGGGCTTCCGGCGAGGGACGTTGGTCAGGATCGCGGCGTTGACTGGCCATGCGGCATTATAGACGGAGGCGCCGCGACGCCAAGAGCGCGGCGCCGCGCGACCTCATTATTTGGTTGCCGTTGCGGCATCGAGCGCCAGATTGAGCGCAAGCACGTTAACGCGGGGTTCGCCGAGCAGGCCGATCAGCCGCCCGTCGGTGTTTTTCGCCACCAGCGCCTGCACGCGATCCTCGGCAATGCCGCGTGCCTTGGCCACGCGGGGCACCTGGAACAGCGCAGCCTCGGGCGAGATGTCCGGATCGAGGCCGCTCGCCGACGTCGTCACCAGGTCGACCGGCACGGCCTGCGCAGGGTTCTCGGACCTGAGCTTGTCGACGTCCTCCTTGACCCGATCGGCCAGCGCCTTGCTGGTGGGTCCGAGATTGGAGCCCGAGGAGTTGGCAGCGTTGTACGGCGCCGGCACGGTCTTGGTGGAGTCGTTCGGATCGGCGGTCGTCGTCGCCGAGAGCCGGCCGTGGAAATATTTGTCGTCCTTGAACTCCTGGCCGATCAGCGCGGAGCCGACCACTTGGCCGTTGCGTGAGATGAGACTGCCTTCGGCCTGCGTTGGGAAAATGGCGCCGGCGACGACCGTCATGCCGAGCGGATAGAGCAGGCCCGTGATCAGCGTGAGCGCGAGCAGAACGAAGATGGCGGGACGGATTTCTTTGAGCATCGGTGTCTCCTATGTCTCTGCGTCATTGCGAGGAGCGAAGCGACGAAGCAATCCAGGACTGCGCGCGGGACTCTGGATTGCTTCGCTTCGCTCGCAATGACGCCGGTTGAGCGGTCGGGGTTGTCAGGCCAAATGCAAGGCGGTCACGATCAGGTCGATCGCCTTGATGCCGATGAAGGGGATGATGATGCCGCCCAAGCCGTAGATCAGCAGGTTGCGGCCGAGCAGCGCGCCGGCGCCGATGGCGCGGTAGGCGACTCCCTTCAGCGCCAGCGGGATCAGCGCGATGATGACCAGCGCGTTGAAGATGATCGCTGAGAGGATCGCGCTCTCGGGGCTGGCGAGGTTCATCACGTTCAGTACGTTGAGCTGCGGGTAGAACGCCAGGAACATCGCCGGGATGATGGCAAAGTACTTGGCGACGTCGTTGGCGATCGAGAACGTCGTCAGCGCACCGCGCGTCATCAACAGCTGCTTGCCGATCTCGACGACCTCGATCAGCTTGGTCGGGTTGGAGTCGAGATCGACCATGTTGCCGGCCTCGCGGGCGGCCTGCGTGCCGGTGTTCATGGCGACACCGACATCGGCCTGCGCCAGCGCCGGCGCGTCGTTGGTGCCGTCGCCGCACATCGCCACCAGCTTGCCCTTGGCCTGCTCGTCGCGGATCAGCCTGAGCTTGTCCTCGGGCGTGGCCTGCGCCAGGAAGTCGTCGACGCCGGCTTCGGCGGCGATCGCCGCGGCAGTCATCGGGTTGTCGCCGGTGATCATGATGGTGCGGATGCCCATGCGGCGCAGCTCGGCGAAGCGCTCGCGGATGCCGCCCTTGACGATGTCCTTGAGCTGGATGACGCCGAGCAGCCGGCCGTCTTTCGCCACCGCCAGCGGCGTGCCGCCGGCCTTGGCGATCTCGTCGGCAATCGCGCGGATCTCGCGGGCCAACTCGCTCTCCATCGGCTGGATCGCGCGCATCGTGTTGCCCGAAGCGACCTGCATCGTGCCGCCGTTGATGTAGTTCAGGATCGCATCGACCGCGCCCTTGCGCACCGGGGAGCCGCCGGCGTCGACGCCGCTCATGCGGGTCTGCGCCGTGAACGGCACGAAGGTGGCGCCGAGCTCGGCCATGTCGCGGCCGCGGATGCCGTATTTCTCCTTGGCGAGCACGACGATCGAGCGGCCTTCCGGCGTCTCATCGGCGAGCGAGGCGAGCTGCGCGGCATCCGCCAGCTCCTGCTCGCTGACGCCTCTGACAGGGCGGAACGCGGTCGCCTGGCGATTGCCGAGCGTGATAGTGCCGGTCTTGTCGAGCAGCAGCGTGTCGACGTCGCCGGCGGCCTCGACGGCGCGGCCGGACATCGCCAGCACGTTGAAGCGCACCAGGCGGTCCATGCCGGCGATGCCGATCGCCGACAACAGCGCGCCGATCGTGGTCGGGATCAAGGTCACGAACAACGCCACCAGCACCACCACCGAGATCGAGCCGCCGGCATAGGCCGCGTAGCTCGGGATCGTCACGGTCGCGAACACGAAGATGATGGTGAGGCCCGCGAGCAGGATGTTGAGCGCGATCTCGTTCGGCGTCTTCTGCCGCTCGGCGCCCTCGACCAGCTTGATCATGCGGTCGATGAAGGTCGAGCCTTGGGCGGCGGTGATCTTCACGCGGATCCAGTCCGACAGCACCTGCGTGCCGCCGGTCACCGCCGAGCGGTCACCGCCGGATTCGCGGATGACAGGCGCGGACTCGCCGGTGATGGCGGCCTCGTTGACCGAGGCGACGCCTTCGATGACCTCGCCATCGGACGGGATCGTGTCTCCCGCCTCGACCAGCACGATGTCGCCGACCTTGAGCGTCGTGCCGGCCACGAGCTTGTAGCTGTGATCGGACGTATCAGAACCCGTGAGCAGCTTGGCCTGGCTCTCGGTGCGGGTCTTGCGCAGCGACTCCGCCTGCGCCTTGCCGCGGCCTTCGGCGACGGCCTCGGCGAAATTGGCGAACAGCACGGTGAACCACAGCCAGAGGATGATCTGGAAGGTGAAGCCGAGATTGGCCCCGCCGGTGACGACGTCGCGCAGGAAGATCACCGTGGTGAGCGCGGCGACGACCTCGACCACGAACATCACGGGATTCTTGATCATCAGCCGCGGATCGAGCTTGACGAACGCCGCCTTGATGGCCGGCAGCACGATCTTGGCATCGAGCATCGTCGACATCGACGAGCGCGTCTGCAGTTTGATTGTATCCATGGAGGTTGCTCCGAGATCAGAACACGGTGCCGGCGGTCATCGCGAGATGCTCGACGATGGGACCCAAGGCCAGTGCGGGGAAGAAGGTGAGGCCGCCGATGATCAGGATGACGCCGACGACGAGGCCGACGAACAGCCCGCCTGTGGTCGGCAAGGTGCCGGCGGACGGCGGGATCGACTTTTTCTCGGCCAGCGAGCCAGCGATCGCCATCGCCGGGATGATCATGAAGAAGCGGCCGACGAACATCGAGCTTGCGAGCGTCAGGTTGTAGAAGAAGGTGTTGCCGGTCAGGCCGCCGAAGGCCGAGCCGTTGTTGGCGGTCGCCGAGGTGAAGGCGTAGAGCACCTCGGTGAAGCCATGCGGTCCGGCATTGGCCATCGAGGCCACGGCCGACGGCAGCACCACGGCGACCGCGGTCCAGCCGAGATACATCAGCGGCAGGACGAGGATCGCCAGCATCGCCATCTTGACCTCGCGGGCCTCGATCTTCTTGCCGACATATTCCGGCGTGCGCCCGACCATCAGGCCGGCGACGAAGATCGCGAGCACGACGAACAGCAGCATGCCGTAGAGGCCCGCGCCGACGCCGCCGACGATGATCTCGCCGAGCTGCATGTTGATCAGCGGGATCATGCCGCCGAGCGCGGTGAAGCTGTCATGCATCGCGTTGACCGCGCCGCAGGACGCCGCCGTGGTGATCACGGCGAACAGCGACGACGCGACGATGCCGAAGCGGACCTCCTTGCCCTCCATGTTGCCGCCGGTCAGCCCGAGCGCGTTGAGCACGTTGCTGCCGCTCGCTTCGGCCCAGTAGGTCACGGCGACGCCGGCGATGAACAGCACGCCCATCACGGCGAGGATCGCCCAGCCCTGGCGCTGATTGCCGACCATGCGGCCGAACACGTTGGTGAGCGCGGCGCCGAGCGCGAAGATCGAGATCATCTGGATGAAGTTCGACAGCGCGGTCGGGTTCTCGAACGGATGCGCGGCGTTGGCATTGAAGAAGCCGCCGCCATTGGTGCCGAGCATCTTGATCGCCACCTGCGAGGCGACCGGGCCGACCGCAATCGTCTGCTTGGCGCCTTCCAGCGTCGTCGCCTCGACATAGGGTCCGAGCGTCTGCGGGATGCCCTGCCAGACCAGGAACAGCGTGTAGACGATGCACAGCGGCAGCAGGATGTAGAGCGTGCACCTGACCACATCGACCCAGAAATTGCCGACGGTGCGCGCGGACGCACGCGAGAAGCCGCGGATCAGCGCGATCGCGAGCACGATGCCGGTGGCCGCCGACAGGAAGTTCTGGTGCGTAAGGCCGAGCATCTGGACGAGATAGGAGACCGTGCTCTCGCCGCCGTAGTTCTGCCAGTTGGTGTTGGTCAGGAAGCTGATCGCGGTGTTGAACGACAGGTCCTCCGCGACCGCGGATTGCCCAGCAGGATTGAACGGCAGCACGGCCTGCAGCCGCATCACGCCGTAGATGATCAGGAAGCCGCCGACGTGGAACAGCAGCATCGCGACCGTGTAGGTCAGCCAATGCTGCTCGCGGCGCTCGTCGACGCCGCCGATCCAGTAGACCGCGGATTCGACCGGCCGCAGCACCGGCGAGAGGAACGTACGCTCACCGTTGAAGACGCGCGTCATGTACCAGCCGAGCGGCTTGGTGAGCGCGACGATCACGGCGCAGAAAAGCAGGATCTGGATCCAGCCGATGACGGTCATGGGGATTGTCCTTGGGAGGTGCTGATGGGGCGGTCAGAACCGCTCAGGCCGCAGCAGCGCGTAGGTGAGATAGATCAGGAGGCCGAGCGACACGGCGCCGGCGAGCGAATAGTCGACGATCATGGCGCGTCTCCTACAGCCGCTCGCAGACATAGGTGTAGCCGATCGCCAAAGCGAAGAAGCCGGCGCCCAGCACCAGCATCAGAAGGTCCAGCATGATGTGCTCCTCATGCGCGAGATGCGCGCAAGCCTCGGAGCGGCCGTGGAGCATGAGTGGCAGCCACGGTCCGTTCCACGCTCCCAGGTGGCATCGGACCTCATAGGTTTTCGAGACAGCGCGGCTGGGAAAGTTATAGGAATCCCATAAAGACTGGGGGATTCCACGGCCCGGAACGCCCGGCCGCCGCCATCGCGGGCATATGAGCCGGCGTGCGCGCGGCGCGGCTTTTATACGGCGCTTATTTCTTCCCCGCCCCCGCCCTCTCGCATTCCTACAGCCACCGCCGCCAGATTGTCGGGCGCGGCCCCCGGCGGGCCGCCGCTCACCGACGACGGAACACCACCATGCCGCTCACGATCATCCAGGATACCGCGCAGCCCCCGCAGGCCGCGCAGGAAGCCGCCACGCTGCTGACGAGCCTGCTCGGCGAGGACGACGGCGTGTCGCCGCTGTCGGCGCGCGGAAGACGTCGGGTGCGGATCGATCTATTGCTGCGCGAGGAGGCGCGCATCGACGCAGCGCTGGAGGTGATCGCGCTAAGGCTGCCGGGCTGGTCGCTGCGCCGCCTCGCTTATGATCATGGTGAATGGCATTGCGCGCTGTCGCAGCGGCGCGAGATGCCCGACTGGCTCGACCAGTGCGCCGAGGCGACGCATAGCGATCTGTCGCTGGCGATCCTCCACGCCGCGGTGGAGGCGCAGCGTCTCGAGCCGCACCCAGCCCCCGGCTCGGGACGCCGTTGCGCCGAGCCCGATCTCACCACCCTGCTCTGCTGCGACAATTTCTGAGGCGGCGAGAGCCTGGCCATGATGCTCTCGGCCGACAAGCCCGTGGAGTTGTCCGCGGCCCGCGTCCTGCTGCGCTTCGGCCTGCGCACGGCGATCCTCGCCGTGTTCGCGAGCTTCGGCAGCATCGGCTTCGGACGCAGCCTCGCGTCCCTGCTGTGGATGACCGTCATTCTCTGCGCCGTGCTCGCCACAATGCGGCGCGAGCGCGTCTTCACCGCGGGCCTCAATCACTGGGACGAGATGATCGGCTATCTCGCGCTGTATTGCGCCGCGATGGCGCTGACCCCGCTCGCCGAATCCTAGGCCACGTCCCCCTTTACGCGGCGGCTATGACGTCGCCGGCACCGCCCCATCGATTTCCTATCCGGCAAGCGCGATATCCAACCCGCGACAGCGAGGCCCTCCCAGATAGGAGGCTCGCGTCACATCAGAAGGACCACAGCCATGAAGCTCGTCGAACCTCCCTCGTGCAACAAATCTGCGGCCGCGCTCGTGCTGATCGGGCGCAACAGCCGCGGCCAATGGGTCGCGCAGGAGCAGAACGGCCTCTACGGCGGCCTGTTCGTCAGCCGCGCCGAGGCGATGAAATACGCGCTGTTCGAGAACGGCCATCATCCGGAGACGATCGTCGAGTTGTCGCGCACGATCGAGCTCGACGCCGATGGACGTCTCGCGCCCATCGGCCTGCTGTATGGGAAACGACCGGTCGCATGAGCCACACCTCCCCTGCCGGGCGCGGAGTTGCGGCACGCTGGCTCACCGGCGTGATCGCGGACATTCCGACGCCGTTCACCGCCGATGGCGAACTCGACGCTCCCGCGCTCACCCGACTGTGCGTGCGGCAGATCGAGGCTGGCGCCAGCGCGATCCTGGTGTGCGAGACGGCAGGCGAAGCAGCGACACTGACAGCGGCGGAGCGCGACCTCGTCATTCGGACGGCGGTCGCCGCGGCCTGCAACCAGGCTCAGATCATCGCCGGCGCGGGCTCCAACTCGACGCTGCAGGCGGTGGAGAACACACGACAGGCGGCAGCCGCGGGCGCTGACGCTGTGATGTCGGTGGTCCCCTACTACAACCGGCCAACGGCGGAGGGCATCTACGCGCATTTCCGTGCGGTCGGCGATGCAACCGCGCTGCCGATCATCCTGCACGACTGCCCGTCGCGGACGGCCCGCGCACTGCCTGACGATATCCTGGTCCGGCTGGCGCGATGGGCGCAGTTCGTCGGCCTGCGCGACGCCACCGGCGATGTCGCTCGCACCGTTCGCCTGCGCTCCTTGGTGCCGCCCGGCTTCCGCCTGCTCGCGGGCGATGACATGGCGCCCGTGCCGTTGGCGGCGGCCGGTTCTGACGGCTGGTTCTCACTGGTCGCCAATGTCGCTCCGCAGCAATGTAAGGCGATCCTCGCCGCCTGCCAGTCCGGACGCTGGCACGCGGCCCGGCGCCTCTATCGCCGGCTGCAGCCGCTGATCGATCTGGTCCACCGCGATGCGCCCGCGACGCTGAAACATGCGCTGAGCCTGCAGAGTCTGATAGCAGCCGATGTCCGCCTGCCGCTGACTGAGCTGGACGTCGCTGCGAAGGACGCGGTCGCACAGGCGCTGGCGCGGATCAGCATGGCGCCTTCCGGGGCTGCTCCGGGGTCGATCTATCCGCTCTGAGACCAAAGGCGCCGCAAATGCGCCACGCCGGCAGGAGGCTCAGAAGTCCCATTTCTCGCGGAGGATCAAAGGCACTTGCGGCTGGCGCGAGATGTCAGCCTCGATGCAGGCGGAGGATCCTCGGCGCAGCAGCAATTCGTTGCGCAGGCGGCGGAGCTTGGCTGCGGCGATTGCGGCGTGAACGGCCTTGAATGTCCTGCGGATCATTCTGCGCAGGCGCGACGGCCCGGATGCGCGGACGGCGTGAGCGCCGCGGATCCCACGAAGCACCATGACCGAGCTCATGTCCATTCTCCGCAAAACCGCCGGCACGGCATTGGCCGGCGGCGCAGAGAATGGCGGCTGTCAGCGTAGGAATGCGAGACGGGCCGAACTCATTGCTTATAGGAAATGCATAAGCGCAAACGAAACGGGGCGGCCAGACCGGCCGCCCCGCAGGCTTCAATCCGATGAACCGGATCAGAAGATCTTGACCGCGCTCTCCAGCGTCTTCCAGACGCCCCAGGCCAGCGGCACGCCGACGAAGGCCCAGAACAGCGCAGCCTTCACATCGAAGCCGCCCTTGCCGATGCCGAACGAGCCGTGCTGGATCGCCGATTCGTTCTTGGCGAGCTGCGCCTGATATTGCGCGACCTCATCCGGGCTCATATTCCACTTCGGGTCGACGGGCTTGATCAGCATGTTGCAGATCAGGCCGGCCAGGAGCATGGCGCAGAGGATGTACATCGTGGTGTTGTAGAGCTGGTCGCGCGGCACGCCGGCGGCAAGCTGGAACTCACGGATGTAGTTGACCACCACCGGACCGACGATGCCGGCGGTTGCCCAGGCCGTGAGCAGCCGGCCGTGGATCGCACCCACGAACTGGGTGCCGAACAGGTCGGCGAGATAGGCCGGCACCGTGGCGAAGCCGCCGCCATACATCGAGAGGATGATGGCGAAGGCGCCGACGAACAAGAGCTTGGAGCCCATCGCTGCAAAGGTCGGCGCCAGTGCGTAGAGCACGATGCCGATCAGGAAGAAGCAGTAATAGGTCGCCTTGCGACCGATGTGATCCGACAGCGACGCCCAGAAGAACCGGCCGCCGATGTTGAACAGCGACAACAGGCCGGCAAAGCCTGCCGCGATGCCCGCGATCGTCGCCTTCTGCGTGGCGTCGAGCTGGTTGAAGCTGACGTCGGGCAGACCGATCAGCTTGCCGGCAAAGATCTCCTGCAGCATCGGCGACGCCATGCCGATCACGCCGATGCCCGCCGACACGTTCAGGCAGAGCACCGCCCAGACCAGCCAGAACTGCGGCGTCTTGTGCGCGTTGTCGAGATGCACATGATGCTCGGAGATCATCGCCTTCTTCACCGCCGGCGGCGTCCACCCTTCGGGCTGCCAGCCGACCGGGGCGACGCGATAGGCGAAGGCGCCGATCATCATGAACACGAAGTAGATCACGCCCATGGTGACGAAGGTCTCCCAGACGCCGACCGAGGTCGGGGTCTTGAAATAGTTCATCAGCAGGTTGGCGAGCGGAGCACCGATCATCGCGCCGCCGCCGAAGCCCATGATCGCCATGCCGGTCGCCATGCCGCGCCGGTCCGGAAACCATTTCACCAGCGTCGAGACCGGCGAGATGTAGCCCAGGCCAAGACCGATGCCGCCGATCACGCCGGCACCCAGCCACGTGACCCAGAGCTGGTGCACATAGATGCCGAGGGCTGCGATCAAAAGACCACCGCCCCAACAGCAGGCCGCGACGGCACCGGCCTTGCGCGGTCCGGCGCGCTCGAGCCAGCCGCCCCAGATCGCGGCCGAGCCGCCGAGCAGCACGAAGAACAGCGTATACATCCAGCCGAGGCTGGCGACCTTCCAGTCGCAGGTGGTCGTGAACAGCTCCTGCACCAGGGTCATGTCGGTGCAGACCTGACTCTGCGTTACGCCGATGGCGCGCGACAGCGGCAGCCAGAACACCGAGAAGCCATAGGCCATGCCGATGCACAGATGGATGCAAAGCGCAGCCGGGGGAACCAGCCAGCGGTTGAACCCTGCTTTCGCGACCGTGTGCTCGCGATCGAAGATCCCCGCTTGCGCGCTCGGGAGCGAGCCCGCGCTCTCAATAGTAGCCATGCATTCCTCCCCTACGGACTCCCGTCCAACGCAACGACGTCATGTTCTGTCCCCTTGATCAGAATCAATACGCTCACTCACCCTGCCCGCCGTCGACGTACCAGACCATTTTCGCGACGCACAAACGCCAAGAACGAGTTCCACGGGCATGCTACCCCCCACCGGGTCTCATGCGCCGTGTCATCATTGTGCCGCGTTCCGCCTGGCCCGCTCCCCAGCGGGCATGACTTACGTTCCGCAACCTCCGCGGAAGCGCCCCAATTGGTGCAGAAGCGCGGCAAAATGTCGATAGTAAAATGGTAATAATTGGTCAAACTTCGTGGATTGATCGCACTGCAGCGCGCGTGTGTTGCTAACAAACATGAAAAATCGGCGTGCAACCGACGCCACCGCCACTCTCGGCTGTAGTCATGATGGTCTCGACTACTTCGGATGATCCATCATCACTCACAGAATCAACTAATCAGATGCGCTGGCCATCACGACCGACATCATTCGGAGCGCGGCACGCTCGCGAAATCGTGAAGACAGCGGCAACCTCTCCTTGCCTCCCCGCATCAGCACAGCCTGGACTGCGAACGCGGCATTGTTGTGGGCGACGTCCGGCGGGCATGCGACGATAGGAAGCGGCTATGCGGCTTGACAGCCTCCAACTCCGACGAGCGCGCACGAACTACTTAGTTGGGACAACCTCCATGGTGTGATGAACACGCGATCGATGCCGATTATTCCGACGGCTCCGCCGCCTTCTCGATGAGAAACAAAATGGCATGATCGCTGCGATCGACGATGTCCACCTGATCGCCGGTTTCACGAATCAGGTTGGGGATGTCGATCACCGCCAGCGGATCGGTGCAGCAGACTTCCAGGCGCTCGCCGGGCCGCAGCGACTGCAGCGCCTTGCGCGTTTTCAGTGCCGGCAGCGGGCACTTCAAGCCCGTCAAATCCAGCCTCGTGATGCTCATGGGCGGACCATGGCGAAGCGGCCGGGGCCCGTCAACCCGGTCATTTCGGCCGCGCGGAACCCGAGTTCCAGCCTGAGAACGAGGCGGTTCCCCCTGGTTCCATGCGCCGCTCAAGAGTTCCATCCTTGCTGTGCCGCTTGATCTTGCAGCGCCAGGATGTCCGCAAGCGGCATGGCGTGCTCCCGGGCCAACGCGGCGATGGCTGGAATGTCGTCGAGATGGGCGCGCGGCAGAGCCCCCTCGACCGGAATGTCGCTGGCGATCGCAACGATGCCGGGATCGGCGGGGAAGAGCAGCGGCTTGCCGTTGGCCGCGCGATGCACCTCGATCCGGCGATGCGGGCCGGCCTTGTAGCCTTCGATGACGACGAGATCGACCGGCGACAACCGCGCGAGGAGATCGGCCAGCGGAGGCTCCGGCGCGCCGCGCAATTCATGCATCAAGGCCCAGCGCGTGCCGGACGCGACCAGCACCTCCGCGGCCCCAGCCTCGCGGTGGCGCCAGGAATCCTTGCCCGGAGTATCGACATCGAACCGGTGGTGGGCGTGCTTGATCACGGACACGCGCAGCCCCTGCACGTTGAGATATGGAATGAGCCGCGTGAGCAGCGTGGTCTTGCCGGCGCCGCTCCAGCCGGCGAGGCCGATGATCTTCATCGCAATCTCCAGGTCGACAGACCGAGCGGTTTCGACTGCTCTATAACGGCTGAGCGGGGATGTCATGCCGGCACGCAGCCTCCGCTGGCGGAGCTTTCGGGCTCACGCAGCCTTGCCGGAGCTCCGCCCGCGTTCGTCGGCAAATCGTGGATCACGACGGAAGCAGACGCTGACGCGGTGCTGCGATGCATGGTAACGACCTACGATGATGGCCACGACCTCGATTCCAGCCGTCCTGCTCGCCGGCGGCCTCGCCCGGCGCATCGGCGGCGGCGACAAGCCGATGCGGGCGATCGGCGGCCGCACGCTGCTGGCGCGCGTGATCGCCCGGCTACAGCCGCAATGCGACGGGCTGATCCTCAATGCCAATGGCGACCCCGCACGGTTTGCCGATTATGGCCTCACCGTGGTGCCCGACACGATCGAGGGATTTCCAGGTCCCCTGGCCGGCATCCTGGCCGGGCTCGACTGGGTTGCAGCGCATCGGCCGTCGGCACAGTGGATGCTGAGCGCAGCCACCGACTGCCCCTTCCTGCCGCGCGATCTGGTGACACGGCTCACCGCGGCGCGCGAAGCGGACCAGGCCGAGCTCGCGCTGGCGGCATCCGGCGGCCAGACCCATCCCGTCATCGGCGTCTGGCCGGTCGCCCTGCGCGACGACCTCCGCCGCGCTCTGGTGACGGAGGATATCCGCAAGGTCACCCGCTTCACGGCGCGCTACAAGGTCGTGAGCGTGACATGGCCGGTCGTCCCGTTCGATCCGTTCTTCAACGCCAACACCGCCGACGATCTCGCCGAGGCGGAGCGGCTGGCGGTGCTCGATGAGTGAGGACGCGTGATGGATGCGACAGCCCCGGTCCGCCGCGCGGTCATCGCGGTCGCGGCCCTCAATCTCGGCTATTTCGGCATCGAGTTCGCGGTGGCCTTGGCGATCGGCTCGGTGTCGCTGTTCGCGGACAGCGTCGATTTCCTCGAGGATGCCTCGGTCAATCTGCTGATCGCGCTGGCGCTGCGCTGGAGCCCGACAAAGCGCGCGCAGCTCGGCAAGGTGCTGGCGCTGATCCTGCTCGCGCCGGCGCTGGCGGGGCTGTGGACCGCCGGCGAGAAGTTCGTCGCGCCGGTCGTGCCCGCGCCGCTGCCGCTCACCATCACCGGGCTGGGCGCGCTGATCGTCAATCTCGGCTGCGCGCTGATCCTGGCGCGCGTCAGGGACCATCAGGGCAGCCTCACCAAGGCCGCGTTCCTCTCGGCGCGCAATGACGCCTATGCCAACATCGCGATCATCGCGGCCGGCCTGGTCACCGCCTTCGTCTGGCGCTCTATCTGGCCGGACCTGATCGTCGGAATCGGCATCGCGCTGATGAATGCGGATGCGGCGCGCGAGGTGTGGGAGGCCGCACATGAGGAGCACAAGGCGGCCAAGGCCTGAGCCGCGGCACCAGCACTGCTCTCGTGCTGCGAGGCGCCTATGGCGGTGCAGCGCATGTGATCGCTTCCCGGCTCCGCTGCGAGGCGTGATTGACGGCCGGCTCGGATTGATTGCAGATAGGCGGAGCGGCCGGCAGAGCCGCGACCAACAACGGCGTCATGCCGGCATCGGTGGAGGACGGATTGCAACTGAGCTCCTTGAGGACCGCCGCGTGGGCGGCCGCAGCGCTGCTGGTCACGACCGCCGCGCAGGCTGAGATCTCCGACAACGTCGTCAAGATCGGCGTGCTCAGCGACATGAACGGCCCGGCCTCGACGCCGACCGGCCAGGGCTCGGTTACCGCGGCGCAGATGGCGGTGGATGATTTCGGCGGCAAGGTGCTGGACAAGCCGATCAGCGTCATCGTCGGCGACCATCAGCTCAAGCCGGACATTGGCGCTGCGATCGCGCGGCGCTGGTACGATACCGAGCAGGTCGATCTCATCGTCGACGTCCCGGTGTCCGCGGTCGGCCTCGCGGTGCAGACCATCGCGACCGAGAAGAAGAAGCTGTTCATCACCCAATCGACCGGCGCGGCCGATTTCCACGGCAAGTTCTGCTCGCCCTACGCCATGCAATGGGTGTTCGACACCAAGGCGCTGGCCACCGGCACGGCGAAGGAGGTCGTCAAGCGCGGCGGCGACAGCTGGTTCTTCATCACCGACGACTATGCCTTCGGCCACTCGCTGGAGCGCGATGCCTCGAGCGTGGTCACCGCCAATGGCGGCAAGGTCGTCGGCGCCGTCCGGCCGCCATTCGCGACGCCGGACCTCTCCTCCTTCATCCTGCAGGCGCAGGCCTCGAAAGCCAAGATCATCGGCATCGCCGCCGGTCCCCCGAACAACATGAACGAGATCAAGACGGCGGCCGAGTTCGGCCTTCTCAAGGGCGGCCAGCAGATGGCGGCGCTGCTCGCGCTGATCACCGACATCCACTCGCTCGGCCTGCCCGCCGCGCAGGGCCTCTTGCTGACGACCTCGTTCTATTGGGACATGGACGACAAGACGCGCGAATGGTCGAAGCGCTATTTCGCCAAGATGAACCGGATGCCGACGATGTGGCAGGCCGGCGTCTACTCCGCCGTCACGCATTATCTCAACGCCGTCAAGGCGGCCGGCAGCGACGATCCGCTCGCGGTCGCCGCGAAGATGCGCGAGACGCCGGTCGAGGATTTCTTCGCCCGCAACGGCAAGCTCCGCGCCGACAATCTGATGGTGCACGATCTCGTGCTGGCGCAGGTCAAGTCGCCGGAGGAGAGCAAATATCCGTGGGACTACTACAAGATCCTCGCGACCATCAAGGGCGAGGACGCGTTCGGCCCGCCGGATCCGGCGTGCCCGCTGATCAAGAAGTGACGGCGTCGTTGATCGACCAGCGGGCCGCACGCGGCCTGCCAAAGCAAACAGCCCCGGGGAAGCGAACATGAAGCTGGCGCGTGCACTGCTGTTCGGACTGATCGTTGCCGCGGGACTTGCCGCACAGCCGGCCGCGGCCGCCTTTCCCGACCGCCCCATCCGCTGGCTGATCGGCTTCGCGCCGGGCGGCCCGGTCGACATCGTCGCCCGCATCATGGCGCAAGGACTGTCGGACCGGCTCGGCCAGCAGGTGGTGGTCGAGAACCGCACCGGCTCGGGCGGCAACATCGCCGCGGCCGCCGCGATCAACGCGGCTCCCGACGGCTACACGCTGCTGTTCGTCGCGCCCAACAACGCGATCAGCACCTCGCTGTACAAGAAGCTGCCTTACGATTTCATCCGCGACACCGTGCCGGTCGCCAGCATCATGCAGCTCACCAACATGCTGGTGGTCAGCAACGAATTGCCGGCGAGGACGGTGCAGGAGTTCATCGACTACTGCCGGGCCAATCCGGGCAAGATCGCTTTCGCCTCGTCCGGCAACGGCACCTCGGTGCACATGGCGGCCGAGCTGTTCAAGGCGATGACGAAATGCGACATGCTGCACGTGCCCTATCGCGGCTCGGCGCTGGCGTTTCCCGACATCATCTCCAACAAGGTGCAGCTGATCTTCGACAATCTGCCGACGGCGCTCGAGCAGGCCCGCGGCGGCAGCGTGCGCGCGCTCGGCGTGACCTCGCCGCAGCGCTGGCCGACGGTGCCGGACGTGCCGGCAATCGCCGAGACCGTGCCTGCTTACGAATCGGTCGGCTTCTACGGCATCTCCGCGCCGAAGGGCACGCCGCCGGAGATCGTCGAGCTCCTCAACAAGGCCGTCGGCGAGGCGCTCAAGGACCCCAAGCTGGTGGCGCGGCTGGCGGAAACCGGCGGCATCCCCCGCGCCATGACGCCGGCCGAGTTCGGCAAGCTCGTCGCCGACGAGACCGAGAAATGGCGCAAGGTGGTCGAGTTCGCCGGGGTCTCGGTGGATTGACGCCCGCGGGACCGCGCTGCATCCCCGGCCCGGAACGGCTTTCGGAGCGCCACGGGCGCGCGCCCGCGGCAAAACGATCCGGCAGCGGCATTGCCCGATCGCTGCAACGGCTGTAAACGGAGGCCGCACCGTCGCCGGGTCGTTGGAAGATGCGGGGCAGGCTAGCCCCCGCCCCTCCCAAACCATCCCGCGCCGCGGGGCCTGTAGCTCAATGGTTAGAGCCGGCCGCTCATAACGGTCTGGTTGCAGGTTCGAGTCCTGCCGGGCCCACCACCGATTTCAGCGGCTTGCTGGCTTGATCTGTCGCGGCCTCCTCGCCGCACCAGATACGTCCCCTTTTCGTTCGTGCGGAAGCGCCACGGCTCAGCATCGGCTGGCTCACGCCAGCCGCGGGAGGGCTCAATGATGTAGGAGATTGCAGGCCGCGAGGACGCTGCCCTGCCGCCGCGACGCTGGCGGCTGTCCGATCATCTGCCACGCGAAGACGTTCTGCTTGACGTGCAAGACCAACTCTATGACTGCTGTGGCCGCGCTCTTCATCTGTTTGGTGAGAGCGTCAGCGAGATGCTGGATCGCGGATCAGCTCAGCTTCGCGTCGTTCGACTTAGCCGCGTCTTCTCTCGTGACACGCGGAGCAGACAGCCACATCTTGCCGCCTTCACTGGCAGTCCTCACATGCACTGACCAAACATGTTCCACCTAGATCGAACGCAGATTTCTCCGTCCCGGCCCTAGTTGCGGAGGGGGCACGGCCCGAACCGGCGACGGCTCCTTTGACGTCCCGCCGCTCTCGCCGGCGTCGCCTGCCAACTCCGCCCAACGCCCACGGGCGTGCCGGAGGATCTCCGGCAGATGCGTGATCTCGTGCGTCATCTGCGCGTGGAGGATCGCACGGGCCGGATCGATCTGGCCGGCGTGAAGCCGATCGACCAGACCCGAAATCTCCCGGAAGTGAGTCGAGACGTCGGGACAGTGAGCGAGCGCGAGGCATCTCACATAATGGCTGCGATCGTGGAAATTCCTGATCATTCGCAGCATCTGCCCGTTTCTCGAATGGCGGACGATCCGCTCGGACACCGCTTCGATGAAGCGCGCATTGTGCTGGTGATCGCTCGCCCACGATCCCGGGGCGCTGCGCACGTCCAGCTCCAGGTCGCCCGCCGTACTCATCTCCTGCGCCTTGAGAAGACTACGATCGAGAACCAGCAGAGCGAACTCATAGAGCTCCTGCAGCTCGGTCGCGTCCGGCGTCTTCGCGAAGAAGCCGCGCTTAGGCACCGATTCGATCAGCCCCTCGCCGTGCAGGCGCTCGAGCGCTTGACGAACGGGAGTCGCGCTCGCCCCGACCCGGTCGGACAGCTCATCGATGTTCAGATGCTGACCAGGGAGGACGCACAAATGGCGCTCAGAAGAGACCAGGTCGTATCGTGTCACCAGAATCTTCAGCTTCGCGTGGGCGACATCAACCTTACTTAACTCACCGTCCACCCAACGCCCCCACAAATCCCGTCACGACCGCTGGTATGCATCTTGATTTTTTAAGTTTTATGTCTGCGCATATCTAACGTCAAAATTCCCAGTGCCTCGCGACCATGACGTGCAAGTCAGCATCGCTCGCGCCACCGTTCATTGCGACCAAAAGCAGGCGACAACCTGCGAGTCGCTCTGATGCTTCGGAAACGTGCAGACCTCGTGCATCTCGGCGTGCTTTGTCCAGATCGAACGCGTGCCGCCATGGCGGACAGTCGTTTCAGATTCACCGTTCATGATGGCCTCGCGTCAATCTGCTCAGTCGGCCGAGTGCGAGGAAGATGCTCCGCACTCGGCGGCTCTGGACGAAGCCGCAACGCGCGCGAGGCTGCTAGCTGCCGACGCCGACCGATGGCGGCTCCGGAAGATCTCCGCTTTCGACCGGACCTCCGGTGATGCCGTACTGATTCAGCACCGGCAGGACCTCGCCCTGGAATTCGCTCGAGCGCCGCTGCTGCTTGGCACCCTCGATGCCCAGATAGACAAACAATCCGATCAGCCCGAGCACGCCCGCACCGATCGCAAACGCTCCTCCCAAGGCCGCAAGGCTCGCCCCCAGAGCGGCCAGATCGACCCCGACGAAGCTGGTCACTCCTGCGGCGACCGCAATGCCGGCGGCAGCGTCGCCGAGGGCGAACACGCCCGCGATCACGCCGGCCGTGCCCGATGCGATGCTGAGCGCACCATTCGCCTTGTCGCCGTCGGCGAGTTGCCCGACACCGCTGATGATGCCGAGAACGCCACCGATCGTGCTTCCAAGGCCGCCGATGAGCTTACCGGCGTTCTCGAGAATCTTGAGATCGGCCGACGTCATCTTGGCCAAATTGAAGTCTGGATTCTTGGCGGCGTATTTTCCTCCTGCCTCCAGCGCGGTGCCCATCACGATGCAGCCCGAGGAGACGAGGCTCGCAATCTGGGCCGGCGACGTGTCGCCCGTGGTCGCCTTCGCGGCCAGAACGCCGCCGGCGATCAGCGAGCTCACGGCATGGAGCACGCCCGTGCCGTAGGCACCCTGGATGGTCTGATTGCCGAGATTGGGGAACTTCAGCTTGTCCAGCGCGTCGGACACCTTTGCGCCGCTGCGCACTGCGTCGAACACTTGGCGGAAGGCGTTGACGATCTTATCCTTCGAGACCGGCTTGCCATTCTCGTCGGTGAACAAGGTCGGGTCCTGAGCCTCGACCTGCGCAATGATGGCGTTGAGTTGAGTTTCGTCCAACTGGCCGTTGCTGGATGCAAATATCTTGGTGAGCTGGTCCGCGCCGGCGCCGCCGAGGACTGCTTCGGCGACGATATCGCCATAGTTCTTTGCCAAGGTGGCGTTGTTCTGCTGCACCACACTTGCTGGCAGCACGGCGCCGAACGAGGCCACTTCGGAGGCAAAGTTCGCAAGCGCGGTGCCTTGATCGGTTCCGCTGGACAGCGCGTCGCGCAGATCCTTACCGGTGACCACGTTGTTCTGGTAGTAGGCCAGGATCTCCTGATAGTGGCTGGATTTCTGGACGATGCCGGCAATATTGACATCGATGGTCTTTCCGCCAGACCCGAGCGCCTGGGCGAAGAAGTTGCCCGCCTGCACGAAAGACGCCAGCGCGCTCGGCAAGCTGACGGGCTTGCCGTCCGTCCCCTTTGCGGCGATGGCGGCATCCAGCGTCTGACCGTTCTGGAACGCCTGATAGGAGCTCTTCACGCTCGCCAGCAAGGATGGATCGTCGGCCAGCATGGACTGCAGATTGCTCGTCACCGTCGTGGACAGGAACTTCTGCACATCGGCGTCGCCGCTGAGCTGCGAGATGTGAGTCAGGAGATCGTTGGCGACCTTGTTGATGTTGGGGTTGAGGTTGGGATATTGGCTTGTCCCGGCATCCGGCCATAGTCCCGCTTTCTGTCCCGCCAGCAGCTTGGCATAGGTCTGCTCGAGCTGCGCGAGCACCGCGGCCTTCTGCGCGCCCGTGTAGTTCCCCGGATGCGCGAACACGTCGGCGGTGAGGCTGGACGTATCGGTGCCGGCCACGGCGCTGACGAGCGATGCGTGCTGCATGACGCTGGCAAAGTCGGCGTCGCTGACCGGCGCGGCGTCCTTCAGCCAGGCCTCGAGATTGGATCGCACCACGATGTTGTCAGGCTTGGCGGTGGCGGAATCGTCGCCCGCCACGTCGAGCAGTTGGAACATGCCCGGTTTGGAGAACAATCGCGCCGCTTGCGACAGCTCGGCTCCATAGATGGCCGGATTGGCGGCCACCACCTGCAGATCCTCGATGCTGATATTGCCGTTGCCCTTGGACTTGTCGGCAGCGCCGGAGATCAACGTGGCGTTCGCGGTCAGCAGCGATTCCTGGCGCGCCAGCTCCTTCGATTCGGCGCTGGCATTGGGATGCTTGCTCAACCAC
Organism: Bradyrhizobium sp. USDA 4353; assembly: GCF_054063215.1. Taxonomy (NCBI): domain Bacteria; kingdom Pseudomonadati; phylum Pseudomonadota; class Alphaproteobacteria; order Hyphomicrobiales; family Nitrobacteraceae; genus Bradyrhizobium; species Bradyrhizobium sp. USDA 4353. Next base: position 3,253,378 of record NZ_JBSSGB010000001.1, on the reverse strand, counting down.
TCCGAATAGCCCTTCGTGGCTGCGCTGAGATCCGCCTTGGCATGGCTGATGAACCCCTTCACGTCGTTCAGGGTGATCGTTCCATCCGCCGCGCCGTCGCCGCCGCCAGCATCGAGCGCCTTCATGAGCGCGGGGTTCGACGTCAGGATCTTCAGGTCGTCCTTGGCGGCCTGAGGCAGATCGGCTGGTGGATTGGCGAAATTGACGCCCTGGTGCATGCCCCACTCGTCCCAATGCGCGGCGAGGTCTGCGGCGGCGGTAAGCGGAGTGTTGAGGGCCTGCTGATCCGCGGCATTGGGCGCCAAGGAGTTCCAGTCAGACGCCTTGGTGGCAACGGCAGCGGGGTCCTTTGCCTCGTCCGCCATCTTGCCGATGAACGATTGGACGGCGGCAAGCGTGATGCGATCACCGGCCTTGCCGCCGGCTCCCTGCACGATGGCATTGAACAGCGTCGGATGCTGCGCGAAGTAGGCCAAGGTGTCCTTGGCCTGTTGCGGCAGCCCGGCGGGCGGATTGTTGAAATCGACGCCCTGGTGCAGACCCCACGTGTCCCAGTTCGCGGCGAGCCGTTCGGTCTGCAGCATGCCCTCATCCGGCGTTGCCGTACCGGCTGCCTTGATCGCCGCGGCGGTCTCCTCCACGCCCTTGCCGAGATAGGCGTTGACGGCCGCCTGCGTGACGGCATCGCCCGGCTTGCCGCCGGCATTGACCACGATCGCATCGAGCAGCGCCGGATTATCCGCAAAATAGCCGAGCACCTTCTTGGCTTCCGGCGGCAGGTCCGCCGGAGGATGGGCGAAGTCGATGCCTTGGTGCAGACCCCAGGCATGCCAATTGGCCGTCAGCTCGGCCGCATACCCCAAGGTCGGATTGAGCAGATTGACGCGGGCGGAGTCGGCGCCTTTCAATCCCTTGAACTGCAGGCTGACGTCGGCATTGAGCGCGTCATTCCTGGTCTCCTTGATGAAATCGTCCAACGCGGCGTGGGTGACCGGGTCACCCGCCTTGCCGCCGCTATGATCCTGCACGATGCCATTCAGCAGCGTCGGATGATTATTGAGATAGTTCAGAACATCCTTCGCGTGCTGCGGCAGATCGGCTGGCGGAGCGAAGGTGATGACCGCGCGCCCCGACGCATCGGTGCCGATCCATTGGGTCATGGTGTGCATGCCCCATTTGTCCCAATTCGCCGAGAGCTCGCTCAGCATCTGCTGCTGGGTCTCGCCGGTGGTCGGATCGACGCTGTCGGTTGTCACGCCCGTGAAGGTGTCGAGGTTTTGCAGCGCCTCGTCCGTGCCGCTCGGAGGCTTGGGGCCGGCGCCATTGTTCTGCTGCAGCAGCTTGGCGTCGAACTGGACCTGCGCATCGATGACCCAGCGATCGTCGTAGGCCGGCAGACCATCCGGGCCTGGATGGCGATTGGAGGCGGTGGGCTGAATGGACATCGTCTTCCTCTTGAACGCGCGGATCGCATGGCTTGGGTGGTTGCCGGTACGGATCGGTCCGAGAGAACGCTGCAGCGTTCATTGATCGGCGCGCGCACGATAATTCTGAGTCGGACGAAGCTGGACGGATATATTCCTAATATATTCCGGTCGCAGCCGGAACAGCGTCCTACACGACGTCAATCTCAATGGCTGGCGTTTATCCGTACGATGAGCACATCGCGAAGCGCGCGCGCTTCTCCCGCGCGTGCGGACATGATCATGTTCGACATTTCAAACAACGACGATCCGAACCACATGATGGCCCGTCAGTCGGAGATCATGGCGTGGCCGTCGTCTTCACACGATCGGACGGCGGAGGCACCGGCGCAAGCTGGTGGCGCTGACGCGCGATGGCGCTCGCCGCCGGCTCGCCCTCGCCTCTCACCCGTCCCTTGCCGGAGATCAGATCCTCGGGATCGGCCACCATCCTGGCGAGGCCGTTCAAGGTGCTGCAGCCGAGCGCCGGATCGGACGGATTATCGTTGGCAGAGGTATAGTTGATTTCGGGCAGCACGTCGCATTCGACGGCCCCGACGAAGGAGCGTTCGGCAGTGATCCGGGCCATGCCGGCGGCCGACGCCTTGCTCCGACCGCGCGCCAGCATCACGTGATCCCGCGGCACGCCGGCCGAGTCGGCGGCGGAGAGCACGATGCCGGCGCACGCGGAGGAGATGGGCGCCACGACGGCCAGCCGCAGGCTCTCGGGGCGACCGCCCGCCATGTCCTCCAGGAAGCGCAGGATGGACCCCTTCGCGCGGGAACACGCGGCGAGCGGCAGCTCGTAGACGCGGCTGACCGTATCGATCGCGAGCCGCGGCGAGGCCTGCGCCTGGACTCCGCTCATCGCCCAAGCGACGATGATGGAAGCGGCCGCGAGCGCAGGCGAGAACCGGACAATGGACGAGGACATCGATCGCGCTCCAGCTGCCATGATCATTCGAACATGAATCCGGCGTCGCCGCGCAGATGCGGCGTCGGCGCCCGCGGCCGGCCGGCTGCCCTGCCCGGCTTGGTCACCGCGAGTTGCCCGAACAGCAGACGGTCGAGGTCGGTCGACGGACCGACGAAATCGGTCGGCAGCCGGATCGACGATTGGTCGTCGAGCGGACGCACGATGTAAGGCGTGACGATGATCACGAGCTCGGACTCGTTCTTGCGAAACTGGGTCGAGCGGAACAATGCGCCGAGCACAGGGACATCTCCAAGGCCCGGGATCTTGTCGATCTCGGTGTTGAAATTGTCCTGCAGCAGACCGCCGATGATAAAGCTCTGGCCGCTGCCGAGCTCGACTGTCGTCTCGGCACGCCGCACCGTGAGGCTCGGGATCTGGGTTCCATTGAACGTCACCGCGCCGGCCGTCGACAATTGGCTGACCTCCGGCCGAACCTGGAGACTGATGAGGTCGTGCGACAGCACGGTCGGCGTGAATTCCAGGCCCACGCCGAAGCGACGGAATTCAATCGACACGTTTCCAAGCGACTGCGCGACCGGAATCGGAAATTCGCCGCCGGCCAGGAAGTTCGCCTTCTGGCCAGAGACCGCGGTGAGCGTCGGCTCCGCCAGGACAGACACCAGGCCCTCCTGTCCGAGCGCGTCGATCAGGGCGGTGACGTTGAAGCCGCGGGGACCGACAGAGTTTCCCGCGCTGTTCGACAGCGCGATGGTGAACCCGCCGGTCGACGCGATGGCTTGCCAGGTCACGCCGAGCTGCTTGACCGCGTTGCGCGACACCTCGGCCACGCGAACCCGCAGATTGACCTGCAATCCGCCATTGACGCGCAGCTCGTTCAAAGGCGGCTCGTTGTCGCCGAGGAACTGCGCCGCGCTCGCACGCACCTTCTCGGCGATTTCGGCCGACGGCACCGTCCCGCTCAACACCGCGCCGCGCGGCGTGCGCGTGAGCGAGACCTTGAGGTCGCCGAATTGCGCCTTTAGCAACCGTCTGAGATCGCTATCGTCATGGCGGACGACCACGACGAAGGACGCGACCGTCGCGCCATCGGAGTCCAGCGCGAACAATGTCGTGCGACCCGGCTTCTTTCCGAAGACGAAGACGCGGTCGGCGTGCGGGACCTGGACGTCGGCGATCGCGGGATCCGCGACGAAGATCCTGGCAGCCGTGCGTCCAAGATCGATCAACTCACCTTGGGACATCGACACGCGGACCTCGTCACGCCGGGCTGCCGCGGAGACGTCATCAACGCGCGCCATCAGCACGATCGCTAGCGCGACAAGCAGACAATGAAGGCTCGTGAGAACGGCTTTGTCGAGGAGACGAGCAACGCGCCCACGATGCTCCTGCTTAGCCTGCGTGCCGGATCGTTCGGTCTCCATCGCCGCGGCAATGGGGCCGCGACGCCCGCAATTTGCTGTGGTCATCCACACAACTCAACTCCGAACGCCACACGATTGCATACTTATGAGCAACATCGTAGCGCCTCCATCATCGGCGACAAGTGCATGCGGGTAACACAGAACAGTTCACGGCTGCGGCTTGGCGCGCAGGAACTACGATGACAAGGACGCAAGCGATGATCATCGCCGCAGCTGCGCCAGCGCCTTGAGATTGCTCTGGACATCGTCCTCCTGCAAATCGACGCGGGCGAGCTTCCTGGCGTCGTCCTCGTCTCCGCGCAAAGCAAGGACCAGCGCAAGGTTCTGCCGCGCGCGCGGCACGGCGTCGGGTCCGAGCGCGATCGGGCGAAGCTGGCGGATGGCGTCGTCATATTGTCCGCTGAGGCCGAGCGACAGTCCGAGATTGTTGCGGGCCGCGACGAAGTCCGGGTCGATCGTCATCGCCTGACGATACTGCTGCTGCGCCTCGACGTGGCGCCCGAGCGCATCGAGCGCCATGCCCAGGCCGTTTCGCGCCAGCAGCGCCTGCGGATCGACCGCGATGACCGCCTCGAAGGTTGCCTTGGCCTGCTCCGGCTCGCGGGCAGCAAGCTGGGCCTGCCCCACCCGGATGCGATGCGAGACGTCGTCGGGCTTCAGCCTGCCGGCTTCCTCGAAATGGCGAAGCGCGGCTTCCGGTTGGTCGCGTGCGACCAGCGCCCGGCCCAGCGCTGCCTGCGCCTCCGGCTGTTTCGGATCGGCGTCGACAGCGCTGCGATACAAGGCGTAGGCGCCATCCTTGTCGCCCTTGGCTTCCGCCGCGCGCGCAAGGCGCATCATCTTCGCTGGCTCCGCCTGCTCTGCCGATGGCATCGGCACGCCATCGACGACCGACGCGCAGGACGCAAGCATGGTCGCTCCCACCAATAGTCCGGCGAGCCTTGCCAGAGCGACGAGCTTCGGCATCCGCTTTCTCACCTGCTTCTCATTCCGGAACTGCATTTTTTCCAACTCATTTTGATGACGCTCGCAACCGCCCGGCATCGCCGATCAAGCGGCGTTCTTGCCGGCGATGCGGATCGTCTCGACCGGCTCGACCGAGAACCCCGGAGCGATCTCCTGATAGGACAGGACCGAAACATCAGACGCTGCCTTGACCAGGATCCCCCAGACGACACGGCGGATATCGCTCGACGTCAACACGACACAGCGCCGGCTGCCGTCGGCGCGGTCGGCCGCTGCGAGGCTGGCTGTCACGCGATCGACGAGGCGCGCGGCGAGCTCGGGATCGGCGGCGGACGCCACGCCATCAGCATGTTGACCGGCGGACCGAATGAGCGCCTCGGTCTCACGTTCGAGCACGAGGCATCGGATCGTCTGCCGCGCGTCCGCCGAGGAAAAGCAGATCTGACGCTTCAAGGCCAATCGGAGCTGCTCGGCGAGCGCGGCCGAGCTCGCCTCTCGACCACCCCATTCGACGAGCGTCTCGAGGATCAGACGCAGATTGCTGATCGAGACCTGCTCTTCCAGCAGGCGCCGCAGGACATCCGTCATCCGCGGCAGCGGCACCACGCGTTGCGCCTCGCGCACGAGGTCCGCATAATCGCCGTCGAGCCTGGCAAGAAGCCTCTTCGCCTCCTGAATGCCAAGGAATTCGGCGGCGTGACGAACCAGGAACTGCCTGAGCTGCTGCGTCATCATGTCGATCGAAGCATCAGGACGATCGTTGGCGCCGGAGCTCGCTTCCGCGCTGGCCGATTTGATCCGCGGCGCCTCGTGCCTGACGTCGGCGACCACAAGAGGAACGGCGTTGAGCTCGATGCGGTAGTGATCCCGGTCGAGATCGGACGCTTGCGCGAAGCCGACGACCGGGCACGCAAATCCATAGCGGTCCGCCACCTCCTGGCGCGCGCTCCGGACGCGCTCTTCGAACCCGCCGCGGCGCAGTTGATCGAACAAGAGAGGTTCGGCGACAACCATGATCGGCGCCGTCGGCAGCGCGGGCATCGCGAGCCCGGCGCCAGGCGACACGGCCTCGCGCATCCCCGCCGCGCGCGGCTGCCGCCCAGATCGGCGCCCCAGGAATTCCGCGAGACCAATGCCTCCGAAGGTCGCGCCGAGCAGCAGGAAGATCGCGGCCGGAAACCCGGGCACCCAGGCAAGGCCGAACATGATCAGGCCCGCCAAGCGCAACGAGTCCGGCCGCGCCGCGATTTGTCCGACGACGTCCGAGCCGAGATTGGTGCTGCCGTCGGTCGTGACGCGGGTCACGACCGTGCCGGCGGCCATCGACACGAACAGGGCCGGGATCTGCGAGATCAGCCCGTCGCCGATGGTGAGCAGGGAATAGATCTGCACGGCCTCGCCGAGGCGGAGCTTGTGCTGCAGAGTGCCGACCGCGATGCCGCCGATCAGGTTCACGGCGATGATGATGAGGCCGGCGATCGCGTCGCCCTTGACGAATTTCATCGCGCCGTCCATGGCGCCGTAGAGCTGGCTCTCGCGCTCGAGCAGACGGCGCCGGCGGCGCGCCTCGAGCTGATTGATGTCGCCGTTGCGCAAGTCCGCGTCGATGCTCATCTGCTTGCCCGGCAGCGCATCGAGCGTGAAGCGCGCCGCCACCTCGGCGACACGTTCCGATCCCTTGGTGATCACCACGAACTGGACGATGGTGATGATCAGGAACACGACGAGGCCCGCCGTGACGTTCTGCGCGATCACGAACTCGCCGAAGGTGCGGATGATCGCGCCCGCATCCGCCTGCACCAGCACCAGCCGGCTCGTCGAGATCGAGATCGAGAGCCGGAAGACCGTCGAGATGAGAATGATGGCCGGCAGCGCCGAGAACTCGACCGGCGCCGTCAGGAAGAAGGCCACCATCAGCAGCAGGATCGAGAGACCGATGTTGAGCGCGATCAGGAAGTCGACCAGCACGGTCGGCATCGGCAGGATCATCGTCACGATGGCCGTGACGATGATCATGACGACGACGAGGTCGCGCCGCGCGCCCGCCCATGTCAGGAGATTCTGCAAGGTGGTCATGCGCGATCGGCTAGAGCTGGAGAACGAAGACCTGGGCGCTGCGCCGCAGGGTGATCCGTCCACGCTCGATGCGCTCGATGCTCCAGCCATCGTTGACCAGGGAGCCTTGGAACAGCTTCTGGCCGCGCTGATCGATCACATAGGGCACCTTGCCGGCCCAGATCGACTGCACCGACAGGGGCTCGACCATCGCTGGGACTTGCCGCGTCTCGACCTTGCTAATGAGAACCACGCTGGTGCCGAAGGTCTCGTCGAACCACTGCCGGGCCTGCTGCCAGGCCGGGAGCGCCGCCGGATCAGTCGCCCCCCTCGCGACCACCGCCTTGGCCTCCACCGACACGTCGATCGCGGTCAAGCCGACTGCGCTCAAGCGTTGGCGCAAGGCCGCGGCCGCAGTCTCCGGCGTGCTCACCACTGTGCGATCAGCGTCGGGCCGGAACGTAACCGCCGCGAGCCGCAAGTCCTCATCCGGCGGCTGCGACGCGCATGGCGCCTCGCACGCAGCCGCCACCACGCCGGCCGGCGCCTGCGACCCAGATCCCGACGCGATGAACGATACCAGCATCACCGCAACCGCGAGCGCCGAGACGCCCGCCATCGTCTGAACGGCTCGGCGCATCCCGGACAAGTGCGAGGCGGGCCGCTGCCAACGAAGACAAACGCCGTCGATCACCAGGTCTGACGGAAATCGCGCGATGCCGACATCCCCCGTCAAGATGCGCGTGTCGTTCAGATCGACGGCCGCTCCGAGGTTTTCGACGCGGAGCTCATCGACATCGGCCTCGACGCGAACCGCCATGTCGGAGATGGTCGGGTCGGCCAACGAGATGTCCGCCTGGACGGACCGTCCAATCGTGTAGCTGTCGTTCGTCAGGCGCTCGACGACACCCGTGTGGTGACCCGACTGGACCTGCAGTTCGATCACCGGCGATCGCGTCTGACGCATGGCTGAGAGCTCACTTGATACAAACAAAAAACAAACCGCCCGAAGGCGTCATCGGCAGCAGGGAGGCGGAGCGATCGGCGAACCGACGCTCCGCGCTGTTACTTGGAACCCGAAGGCCGAAGCGATATCAGCCGATGTTCGGACGCTGCTGGGCAACCGTCTCGATCGAGCCGAGCTCGGTCTTGATCGAGGTGATCTTGGCGTTGGTCGCGATCGCCTCGTTGAAGGCGGCCTGCATCTGCGCGATCGAGGAATCGACCGAGGTCGGGGTGGTGGTGGTGCCGGAAGTCGGGCTGACGGTGGTCATGACGAGAGCTCCTGTTGACGTCGTTGGCTTGTCGTACGGCCGTGCGGTCTACCGCCTTGGGCCGGGAGGTGAACGTTCGGATCACAGCAATCCGCACCTGCGGTGCGCTCTACTGCTCCCCTGGTTTCACCTCTCGGCCGAAGCACGCTTGCTGACCGTTGGGAGAGGAGCTGGACGATGCATCGCCCAGCTCCGTGGTGGGCTCGAACATCAACCGATGTTCGGGCGCTGCTGCGCCACCGTCTCGACCGATCCGAGCGTGGTCTTGATCGAGGTGATCTTGGCGTTGGTCTGGATCGCCTGGTTGAAGGCCGCCTGCATCTGCGCGATGGAGGCATCGACCGTCGACGGCGAGCCGTTGTTGGCACCGCTCGAGCTCGACGCTCCCGAGGAGGAGCCGCAATCATTGTGACAGCAGGAATTGACCGACATCAGTGAGTTCCTTTCGGGTTTGCATACTCCGAGCAGCAGGACCACCATGGCACGGCCGCCCGGACGTATCGGGGCGCGACCGGTCGCGCGGCCGCGAATGGATCAATGTGAGGTCGAGGGACGATCAGCCGGCAGGATCGGGCGCATTGGCGTTCTGATCACCCGCTTCCATCATCTCCTGCGTGGCGTCCTGGATCACCGGCATCAGCATGAAGCTCGCAAGTTGCGGCATCATCTCCTGGAGCGCCTCCTCGAACTTCGCCTGGTCGGAGTCCGCCGAGGCCGGCTGCGCGCTTGCTCCGGTCACGCCTGTCACTGCATCAACACTCATTCACCTGCTCCCCTGTTCAGTCGCGCCCGGCTTTCCGATCCCTGTAGCGAGCCGCGACCCATCCTCATGGAACGCTGCCGTCGCCAGCCAGCTTGACGACCGCGGTCTGGTCACCGCGATAGACGACGACCGCCGACGGCTCCGCGGCGTGCGGCCGCGTCGCGGTCTTCAGTGCGGCCAATGTCCGCTCGACATGCGCCACGTATTGCGGTGGCCCGGCCACCAGCAGAAGGTCGGATTGCTTGACGGCGCGCAGCGCGAAGCGCTCGTCGTTGAGGCCGAGATCGGCCATCGTCGCTTGCAACCGCTCGACCGGAACGCCGGACCGCGGCACCATCTGACTGGTGTTCTCCTTGGCCGCGCTCACATAGAGACGGAAGCTGTCGTAGTACCATTCGAGGCCGAAGTTGGCGCAGAGATAGTCAAGAAACTCGCGCGGCGTGAGCACCGGCAACGGTCCGCGCACGCGGCCATGAACCGCGGCACTCACCTCGATTCGCACGCCCGCGTTGCGCCCGAACTCCTGCAGCACGACCGGCAGATCCTGCTCGACGACACTGTATTGGTAAGCCCCCGAGGGCCATGCAGGCTCGCCGGCCATGCTCGGCGAGGAGTCCGCGAAGATGAGCAAGGAAGCGAGAAGAAGCGAGACTGCTGCAGAGATCGTCCGAAAAGCGCCACAATGGGTCTCGCACGAGACGCGACGCGCCGACGGTCGGATCGGGTCGAAGCACAAGCTCATCGGACTCCCCATCTACCTACTGCCCGCGTCCCATAGCGACAGCCCTGCCCCCGCAAGACAACGCTCGTCGTGCAACTCATGAGCTCAACCACGAGATCTCGGGTGGAGTGCCGACCAACAGCGCCTGTTGCTGCGGAGGACTATTAGTTTACAGATCGTTTCGTCAACACGACGCACCGCGATATATTTCGAATATTTTCTGACAACATTCGGCGCATGCCCCTATGTTGAAACCGAAATTGCTCGGAGAGTGGAATGGCCACAGCAGCGCAAGCAGCGATTGCGGAAGGGCGACGGCGACTGGACAGCCCGATTGTCCGAGCCGATCAACTGCCCGTCTGGCACGCAAGCCGGACGCAGATCGAGGATGCGCAGCAGCGCAGCGCCGAGTTGCTCGCCAGCGCACAGCAGGCCTATGAGGCGGAGCGGCGCCGCGGATTCGATGATGGGCGTCGGGCGGGCGTCGAAGAAGCCGTCCGGCTGATCGCGTCGACCAAGGCGAGCTGCGACGCTTTCGTCGCGCAGCTCGAGACCGATTTGCGGCAGATCGTGGTCGACATCCTGCGTGACATGCTGGCGCCGCTCGATCCCGCCGAGCTCAATGCGCGCGCCGTCAATAAGGCCGTCGAAGCGATGCAAGGACGCGGCGAGCTGGTGGTGCGCGCTGCGCCGGACAACGTCGCGCCACTGCGCGAGCACCTCGCGCGCATCATGCCCGAGCCGGCGCTGCGGGTCGACGCCGATTCGAGCGTTCCGGACGGAGCGTGCCTGCTCGTCAGCGCGTTCGGCCAGATCGATCTGACCATCGATACGCAGCTGCAGCTGCTGACGGAGAGCCTGCTCTCATCCTGCGCTCAGGCGACATGACGCTGCGTCCTGCGGATTTTGCATAGGCCGGCGATCGCCGGTGGTTGGAGATCACGACATGAGCTTTGTTGAGGCCGTGGAGGCAATCAGCTCGACGGTTGCTCCGCGCGGCGCCGCAGCTGCGCCGGGACAGGGAGCATTCCAGCTCGCCCTCGACCAGACCGCGGGGCAGCCGACCGTCGCTCCGCCAGCCGTGGAAATGCGCATCACGCCGCCTCCCTCCTCGGACGGCTTCGGCGGCAAGATCATGGATCATCTCGGCGCCTTCTACGACCAGGCCCAAGCCTGGCAGACATCGGGATTCGCAGGGCGCGCGGAGTCGTCGCCAGCCACCGACGTCACCGGGTCGATCCCACAGCCATCGGCCTCCGCAACGGCGGTCCCTGAAAAGACCGGCGCGGCCCCTGCCGTCTTCGATGCCAAGCATGCCGCAGCGATGCTCGAGCAGGCTTTTGCGTTCGCCATCGAGACCACCTTGGTCTCCAAGGCATCGACCGAATCGACGCGCATCTTCAACACATTCCTGAAGGGCCAGTGATCCGATGCCGATCGGTGGATTGCGACGGCAGCATGTTCGACTGCAGCGTTGGCCACGCGCGCTCGGCGTGACGCTGGCGGTGTCGTCGATGCTGCTCCTGTGCGGTTGCAAGGTCGATCTCTACAGCAAGCTGCAGGAGCGCGAGGCCAATCTCATCGTCGCCACCTTGCTGCGCAACGGGCTCCCGGCCGATCGCGTCGAGATGAAGGACGGCACCAGCACGGTGCGCGTCGAAGAGACGTCGTTCGCCTCAGCCGTGACGCTGCTGAACGCGGCGGGCCTGCCGCACGCGAAGTTCCAGACCATGGCGGAGATTTTTCCGAGCGAAAGTCTCGTGGCGTCGCCGACCGAGGAGCGGGCGCGATTCATTTTCGCGCTGAGCCAGGAATTGTCACGCACGGTCTCCGAGATCGACGGCGTGATCTCGGCGCGGGTTCACGTCGTGCTTCCGAAGAGCGAGCCGCTTCGTCCCGATCAGACGCCCTCATCAGCCTCGGTCTTCATCAAGCATGACCGGCGCATGCAGGCGGCCGCGCTGCTTCCGCAGATCAAGACGCTGGTCGCGAACAGCGTCGAGGGGCTCGCCTATGACAAGGTCTCGGTGGTCTTCGTACCGGCCAGCGAGGATGGTCTGGTCGCATCGGGCGTCCCGGTGGAGCCCATCGCGGGCGCGGATCGTGGACGCGTGCCGATGCCAGACATGCGCATGGTTGTGATCAGCGTGGGCATCGGTCTTGCCGTATTCGGCGCAGCGCTGCTGCTGTGGCTCTGGCGCCGCGGATCGACGCACGGCCCTGCGGATTCCGGTGTCCACTTCACCGATGCAACCCATGCCTCGCGCCGGCCGCTCCGCGCAGCCGAGTGAATGAAGGCAGGCGTGCAACATGACGACACGGGCCGCGGATCATCCATCTTTGCAGCTGCCGGAGTTCTGCCGGCTGCCGGCGAACTATGTTCACCCGCAGCGCTTGGCCGCCTGCGTACCGGACATTCCACCAGCGCTGGCGGAACGGCTGCGGTCCGTCGCACGCCTGCGGTCCAAGCTGTCCGACATCGTCGCACGTCATGCCGGATTGGAGCCCTGCGGAGGCTGCGCGGCGAATGAGTCGGCAGCGAGCTGGCCGCTCGATCGTCTGATGCAACTGGCGGATCGCGCCGGCGCGATCTGGCACGCGCAGTCGCTGCGGTCGATCATCCTCGGCCGAACGCTGGCGCAGGTGCTGGCCGGCTTCGACGCCGATCTTCGCGATGTCGCGATCCGGCACCTCGCGCTCGCCCCGCCCGATGGTCCGCAGATCGCTCCGGCCGATCTCGCACAGGCGATCAGGAGCGACGGCATGCATTGCCTGACGGCTTGGATTGCCGAGCTTCCGGCATGCGCCCGCTCGCGCCTCATCCTCAAGCTCCCACCCGACGTCTCCCTCGCAAGCTTCGTCTCCACGACGCACCGAGAGCATGGCCGCGGGATCATCGACCATCTCGTGGCTGACTCGTCCGCAGCCCTTATGACTGATCGACGATCATGACATCCGCGTCGCCTCCTCCGTCTGCGATCGCAGACATCCTGCCGAACATCCGGCGTGCCGCGACGTCGGCCCAGACCCGGCCGCTCGTCGGCCGAGTCACGCGTGTGAGCGGGACCCTCGTTCAAGCGCTCTGCCCGAACGCACGCCTCGGCGACATCTGCATCCTCCGGACGCCGAACGGCGGAGCCGATGTGACAGCAGAGATCATCGGGCTGGACGGCTCGGCGGCGCTCCTGAGCCCCGTCGGCGATCTCGACGGCCTGTCGACCTTGACGGAGGTCATTCCGAAAGGTCACGGATTGCAAATTCCGGTCGGTGCCTGCCTGCTGGGCCGCGTGGTGGACAGCCTCGGGCGTCCGCTCGACACCGCCGAGCGCGGGCCGCTGCCGGCCGCGCCGATGGCGCCGGTGCGCCGGCCGGCGCCCGCGGCGTTGTCGCGCCGCCTGATCGATCGCCCGATCACCCTCGGCATCCGCGCCATCGACGGACTCCTGACCTGCGGCGAAGGTCAACGCCTCGGCATCTTCGGCGAGCCGGGATCCGGAAAGTCCTCGCTCGTTGCCCAGATCGTGCAGAACGCGGATGCCGACGTCGTGGTCATCGCGCTGATCGGCGAACGCGGCCGCGAGGTTCGCGAGTTCATCGATCGCCACCTGACGCCAGCACTGCGGTCGCGCGCCGTGGTCGTGGTGGCGACCTCCGACCGGCCTGCGATCGAGCGCGTAAAGGCGGCACATGTCGCAACCACGATCGCCGAGCATTTCCGCGACACCGGCGCGCACGTCCTGCTGATCCAGGACAGCATCACCCGTTTCGCGCGCGCTTTGCGCGAGATCGGCCTCGCGGCCGGCGAGCCGCCGACGCGGCGTGGCTTCCCGCCGTCGGTGTTCGCCGAGCTGCCGGTGCTGCTGGAGCGATCGGGTCCCGGAGCCCTGGGCAGCATCACCGCCTTCTATACCGTGCTGGTGGAGGGCGACGGGACCGCCGATCCCGTCGCCGAGGAGACCCGCAGCATCCTCGACGGACACATCGTGCTGTCCAGCAAGCTCGCGCAGTCCGGACATTATCCGGCGATCGACGTGCTCGCGAGCTTGAGCCGCGTCATGGACCGCGTCGTGACGGCCGAGCATCTGCGGGCGGCGCAGCACGTCCGGCAGTTGCTCGCCCGCTATGCCGAAGTCGAATTCCTGCTCCAGGTCGGCGAATACAAGCGCGGCACCGACCCGATCGCGGACGAGGCGGTCGCGAAGCGCGGCGCGATCAGCGCGTTCCTGTCGCAATCATCTCATGATCGCACGCCTCTGTCGGACACGACGGCGCGGCTCGCAGGGCTCGCGTCATGACGGATGTCCGAGCTCCTCTTCGACGCATGATGAAATTGCGGCAGCACCGCGAGCGGAGCGCCGAAGTCGAGCTTGCGCATCACGCCGCGATAGAACGATCCGCCGCCGATGCCGCCGCCGCGGCGGCCGCGACCCTTGCCGTGCAGAACAGCGAGCGCAGCGATGGAGAGGCTGGGATCTACCGCGCGATGCGCGGACGCTGCCTGGAGGCAAATGACATTCATCTGGCGATCAGCCGGATTGCAGCGCTCGACAGTCAGGTCGCGCAAGCATCCGCCCGGTCCGAGGCGGCCGGCCGCGCTGTGACTGCGGCCGCAGGCGCGGTCGCCGACGCGCGGCGCTTCCTCGGCGAGCGACGCCGCGCGCGGCAGCGTCTGGAGCATGTCGTAGCCGGCCTGGAGAAGCGCGCCACCGCGACATCGATCATCGCCGAGGAGCATGACGCCGCGGAGTCCTGGCGCGGGAGAGCTGGGCCATGATCGGACCTGTCATGGAGAGCGCAGCCGAGAGCCATCGCTTGATCCGTCCGCTGCCGCTCGATCGCATCAGCCGGTCAGAGCTTGGCCTCACCAACATCTGGCACCGACGCTGGTCGGCGGAGGTTCCGGACATCGCAGGTCTCCCGCTGCGCGTCGGCCCCGCCATTCCGTCGGACGGCCCGCACGACACGCCGCTCGATCGGCTCGGCCTGAGCATTGGCGGCCTGCGCTGCGACCTCGCCCTGCCCAAGGCCGTCACCGACCGGCTGCTGATCGCCCTCTCCGCGCCGCCGCGTGATGAACTCAGCGATACGAGCCTGCTGCTCCTCATCGAGCTCGCCACGGCTCCGCTGCTCGACGCGATCGAGGCGCGGAGCGGGATGTCGATCGAGCTCTCGCATCTGCATCCGGACTCGCTGGCAACGGCAGGTCCTGGCCTGGGACTCTCCGGCACGCTGGGCGCGTCGACCTTCGTGGCCACGCTGCATTGGCCCGCAGAGCATCCCGAGGCGCTGGCCGCCCTCATCGGCGCACCGACGTCGGATATCGATGACGATGTCTCCATCATCGCGGCATTCAGGCTCGGCGCCACCCGGCTGACCATCGGCGAGCTTGCGAGCCTTCGCGTGGGCGATGCGCTCCTTGTCGAGGACCATGCCGATCGCGACGGCGACATTGCGGTGGTGTTCGGAGGACGCCGCTTTGCCGTTGCCAGCCTGAGCGGCCAACGTGCCGTGCTTCAATCGCCTCCCCGGCCCATCAGCGACGATGTGAGCCGGCTGCGGACCACCTTGGACCTCAAAGACATGAGTGACGACCCGACGGTCTCTGCCGAGCTCGATGACCTGGAGATCACGCTGCTGTTCGAGATCGGACGCTTGTCCGTCCCGCTTGGCTCGCTCCGAACGCTGGCGCCGGGGCATGTGTTCGATCTCGGCCAGGATCCCAAGACCGCAGTCGACATCCTGGCGGGCGACCGCCGGGTCGGACGCGGCGAGGTGATCCAGATCGGCGACACCGTGGGCGTGCGGATCGTTCGGATGTTCGACCGTGACTGAGCTGCAGCCGAATCTGTTCGCCATCCTGGCGCTCATCGCCGGGCTCGGGCTCGTGATCTTCGTTGTGGTGACGATGACCTCGTTCATCAAGATCGCCGTCGTCATGTTCCTGCTGCGCAACGCGCTCGGCATCCAGCAGACGCCGCCCAATCTCGTGCTCTATGCGATCGCGATCGTGCTGACGATCTTCATCAGCATGCCCCTGGCGCAGACGATCTACGATCGCGTCAACGCGCTGCCCTCCGATTTCAAGACCTTCAGCGACTGGACGGATGCTGCGAGCAGAGCCCGCGAGCCGGTGCGCGACCATCTGAAGCGCTTCACCACCCCGGCCGAGCGCGAGTTCTTTCTCGCCGCCACCGATCGCTTGTGGGCGGGCCAGCCGCATGCGGCGGTCGCCAGCGACGATCTCATCATCCTGGTGCCGTCATTCGTCAGCTCCGAGCTCAAGCGCGCCTTCGAGATCGGCTTCCTGCTCTATCTTCCGTTCATCGCGATCGACCTGATCGTCTCTGCCGTCCTCATGTCGCTCGGCATGTCGATGGTGCCGCCGGTGGCGATCTCGGTCCCCTTCAAGCTGTTCCTGTTTCTGCTGGTCGAAGGTTGGTCGAAACTGCTGCACGGCCTGGTCCTGAGCTACAGCTGAAGCAAACAAGGAGAGCAAGCGTGGGAGACGCTTCCATCGTCGATCACCTGGTATCGGTGCTCCTCGTCATCATGACATTCACGCTGCCGCCCTTGCTGGTCGCGATGATCGCCGGGCTGACCGTGTCGGTGCTGCAGGCGGCCACCCAGATCCAGGATCAGACGCTGCCGCAGACCGTCAAGCTGGTCGCCGTGGTTCTGACGCTTGCGATGTACGGCACGACCTTGGCCGCGCCGCTGGTCCGCTACACAGAACAGGTCTTTTCCGAGTTTCCCGCGCTGACCCGATAGCGCCGCTCGCACCTCGACGCCAGCGCGGCGGCCGGCCGCGGCCCCAAGTGGAGACCATGCCTGTCGACCTGCAACCGCTGCTGACGACGGTGTTCGCCCATCTGACCGCGATCGCGCTCGCCACTGCGCGGCCGCTGGCGCTGGTCGTGGTCATGCCCGTATTCGTTCGCCTGGGATTGACCGGCCTGATCCGCGGCGGCTTCGTCGTCGCGATCGCCCTGCCGGTGGTGCCGACCCTGGTGGACTCGCTGCCCGACAGCGGCGCCTCGACGCTGAGACTGGTGGTGCTGGTGTTCAAGGAGAGCTTGACCGGCCTCATCCTCGGCCTGCTGCTGTCGATCCCGTTCTGGGCCGCGCAGGTCGCGGGCGACCTGATCGATTTGCAGCGGCAGGCGCCCGAGGCGCAGCTTCAGGATCCCAACGCGGTCAGCGAGGCATCCGCGCTCGGGACGTTGTTCCTCCTGGTCATCACCGCGCTGTTCGTCACCGCCGGTGGCCTGCGCACGGTGACGCAGAGCCTCTATGACAGCTACGGCATCTGGCCGATCCTGTCGCTGCTGCCGCGGCTCGACGTCTCCTCCGCTCTCGCCGTGCTGGGCGTGCTCGAGCAGTTGCTTCGGCTCGGACTGGTTCTCGCCTTCCCCGTGCTGCTCGCGATGTTCCTTGCAACGCTGACCTTGATGCTGATCGCGCGCTTCATTCCGCAGCTGAACGTGTTCGACATGTCGATGGCGGCGCGCAACCTGTTCTTCTTCCTCGTCATGCCGCTCTATGGCACTTTCCTGGTCGGCTATTTTGCAAGCGAGCTCGGCACACTTCACCATGTCCTGGATGCGATGCGCAGGATCCTGCCGTGAAGGGACAAAGCGAAGAGGCCGATCTTCCGCCGACCGAGAAGAAGCTGCGCGACGCCCGCAGGAAAGGCCAGATTTTTCGCGGACCGGACCTCGTCGCCGCCACGACCACGAGCGCGGTGCTGATCATCCTCTGGCTGTCGCTCGGCGACCTCAGGGACTCGCTGCACGGCGTGCTCAACGAGCTCGGCGGCGTGAGCACGCGCCCGTTCCCCGAAACCGCCGCGCGCCTGGTCGACATGCTGGCGCTTGCCGCCGTGCTGTTCCTGTCCAAGCTGATGATCGCAGGCGTCGGCGTCTCGATCCTGACCAACCTGATCGTGTCGGGCGGCTTTCTGTTCGCGATGGAGCCGATGAAGCCGAAGGCCGATCACCTCGACCCGGTCGAGGGGCTGAAGCGGATGTTCGGGACACGCGGCGTGATCGAGCTTGCCAAGACCGTCCTCAAGCTCCTGCTGCTGACGAGCTGCTGCGTCGGCATCGGCATCATGAGCGCCAATGCGATCCTGCGCGCCCCGACCTGCGGCATCGCCTGCGTCGCCCCGCTGTTCGGCGCCGCGGTGCAGCCTTTGCTCGTGGCCGGCGGCATTCTGCTCCTGGCCGCCGGCCTCGCCGACCTTCCGGTTCAGCGCTGGCTGTTCCGGCGGCAGATGCGGATGACGCGCACCGAGCTCAAGCGCGAGCGCAAGGAGCAGGACGGCATCCCCGAGATCCGCAAGGCGCAGCAGCGCGGCCGGCGTGAGCTGCTGGCCGGCGGCGCGGCGACCGGCGCTGAAGCCACCACGCTGTTCATCGAAGGCGACAATGTCGTGGTCGGGCTTCGCTATGTGCGCGGCGAGACCCCCGTGCCGGTTCTGACCTGCAAGGGTCGCGGCGTGCGCGCCGAGCATCTGCTCGCGCTCGCGGGCGACGTCACGCGGGTGGCCGACCCCGACCTCGCGGCCGAGCTCGACCGCCAGATCGAGATCGGAAGCTTCATCTCCGATCGCTTCTTCGACCCGGTCGCGCGGGCGCTGCATCTCGCCGCGGCGCAAGCGGGCTGACCAGGCGATCCCGACGTCGCGCGATCGAGAGGCGGGACGCCGCAGCGTCCCGCCCTCTCGGCGTCAAGTGACCGCCGGACCGCTATGCGGCTTGGGCTCCGGCACCGGCGCGCGCCAGGTGCTGCCGGTGATGCCGAGTTGCGCCAGGATGTCGAGCTTGCCGTAGAAGGTGGTCTGGTCGTGCGAGAACTTCGCCGCCTGCTGCAGGCCGGAGACGAACAGGAACACGATCGCCAACACGCCCGCGACGACGCCGACCGCAGAGCCCACGACGGCTGCACCCGCCGCGATTCCTTCCGCGGCCGCGAGCCCGGCGACCGCCTCGGTAATCGAAGCCCCACCCTGGATGAGACCGAGGATGCCGCTGGTGATGGCGATCCCACCGCCGACCTTGTCGCCATGATTGAGCATGTCGATGCCGCCGATCAGGCCCAGCACGCCACCGATGACGCTGCCGGCGCCGCCGAGCGCCTTGCCATAGCTCTCGATCTGCTTCATCCGCCCTTCGAACGCCTTGAGCGCATCGCCTTCGAGGCGGGCGGGCGCCGCGCTCTTGGCATATTTCGAGCCGGACTCCATCAGGAGGCCGGTGAGATTGGCGGCCGTCGCCGTCAGGCTCGCGATATCCGCCGGGCTGCTTGCGCCCTTCACCGACTTGGCGACGAGAATTCCACCGGCGAACAGCGCGCTCACCGCATGGAGATATCCCTTGTTGTAGGAATCGGTGAGCGGGTTGGTGGTCTTCGTGCCGAAGATTTTGTCGAGCGACTGGCTGAGCTTCTCGCCGTTGCGGGCCTCGTCATAGACCTGCTTGAAATAAGAGATGATCTGCGTCGTCGAAAGCCGGTTGCCCTTCTCGTCCTTGAACGCGTCGGGGTTCTGCTGCTCCATCAGGTTGATGACGTTCAGCAGCTTGGCTTCGTCGATATTGCCGTTGGCGTCGGTATAGGCCTTGAGATCCGCCGCGGTTCCGCTGTCCAGCAGATGCTTGGACACGATGTCCGAGTAGTTCTGCATCAGCGTCGCCGTGTCCTGCTGGCTGGCCGGCAGGACGGAGCTGAAGGCTGCTATTTCCGAGCCGAACTTGCCGGCCGCGGTGACGATGTCCTCGCCCTTCGCGAGCGCGTCCTCGAAATCCTTCCCCGTGACCACGTTGGTCTTGTAGTAGGACACGATGTCGTTGTACTTCGACGACTTCTGGACGGTGCCGGGAATGTCGACGTCGAGCTTGTTGCCGTTGGTGCCGAGCGCCGCGCTGAAGAAGTTGCCCTGCGCGACGAAATTGCCCAGCGCGTCGCCCATCGAGACTGGCTTGCCGTCCTTGTCCTTCTGGTCGAGATCGGCCGCGAGCATCGCGCCCGACTGGAAATCCTTGTACTCGTCGGTGACTGCGGCCTTCAGCGAGGCGTCGCCGTCGAGCATGGTCTGTAGGTTGCTCACCGGCGCCGTCGCCAGATATTGCTGCACCTCCTTGTCGGACGACAGCGTGTTGATCCTCGCCTCAAGCTGGCTTTCGACGCTGGCCGCGTTGCCGCTGAAGAATTTCGTCGGCTCGCCATTCGCGTCGGTGCTGATGGTCCAGCCATATTTGTCCCATAGGCCGTCGGCCATGCCGCTGCGCAGGCTGATCTGCGCCTGCTCGAGCTGGAGCAGAACCGCGGCCCTGGTCTTGGCGTCATACTTGCTCGGATTGGTGAAGATGTCCGGGCCGACCTTGCTGGTATCGACGCCAGCCAGCGCCTGCTGCGCGGCAGCGTTTTGCAGGAACTTGCCGAGCCCGGCGGTGTCGGACGGCAGCGAGTCCTTCATGAAGGCGGTGATGTTGCCGAAATCTAAGATGCCGTCGGTCTTGGAGGTCGCGGGATCCATGCCGGCCGTGTCGAGCTGCGCAAAGATCGCCGGATTCGAGAACAGGCGCGCCGCGTCGCGCACATCCGCCGGCAGGAATTTGTCCTGCGACGAGGCGAACGCCGCGAGGTTCTGGGGCGTGAACTGATTGCTGCCGCCGGTGATGAAGCGGCTATAGGCCATCAACGACGCCGCCTGATGTGCGAGCTCCTTCGACGCGGCGTCGGCGTTCGGATGATCCTTGAGGAACTGGTTGTAGGACTCCCCGGCCTTGTTGATGTCCGAGCGCAGGCCGCTCAGGAAGTTCGACAGCTTCTCGCGGGTGATGCCCTTGTGCTCGGGATCGATCGCGTTGCGGATGACGGGATCGTTTTCCCATTCCGCCAGCGTCTTCTTGTCCGCATCGGGAAGCACGTTGGGGCTGTTGTTGACGTGAACCGGCACGCGCGGGGCGGTGCGGCCGGGCAGGACCTCCGGCGGGTCGGCGTCGGTGTCGGCCCAGTCCTTCATGATCTGATCGCCGCGCGTGAGCAGCGAATCCACGGGCGTCTCGAAATCGCTCTGGCCGAGCGCGCCGCCCGCGTTCGGCGTCGTCGCGAGCTTCACGGAGGGCACCAGCGGCGCCCCGGTCGACGGCAGCTGCGCGACGAATGAGCGGCCGGATGATGTCAGCACATTGTCGAACCGCTGGGCGCGAGCGCCGACCGGCTCCTGGTCTTCAGGGATGTCATCGTAGCGAGGCTTGTTCGTCACCGGCTGGACCGTCATGGGCTCTCATCCTATCATGTCGCGATGTCGCGAATTGCTTCGACCTCTGCGTGCACCTGATGATCTCGACGCATCGCTCCAGCCTGACGCTGGCTGGCCGGGCGAGACACGCACGCAACTCGATCTGGATCGGGATGAGTCTATCGATTCTCGTTTTCGAAGCTGAAGCATATATTGCGAATATATTTGAACGACTGCGGAGATCGCATCGCTTCAAATACTCGCGCATTTGACTGTGATCTCACGCCGGGAGGCATCTGCTCTCATCGTCCCTTCCTCGCGCGCCGCTCTGCGACCGACCGAGACAGTCATCGCCTCTGCCGTCTTTGCAACCAGGAGCGTCGTTCGGCAACCTCGTCGAATAGAACGAGCTGGCGAGGTACTGCTTCAAGGAAAACCGGATGAGCACACCAATGGCGGCCGCGACAGGCACGGCCAACAACAGCCCCGCCATGCCGAACAGATAGCCGAACACGAAAAGTGCCAGCACCACCCACACAGGATGGAGATTGATTCGACGCCCCACCAGGTATGGCGACAAGACGTAGTCCGCCACCATTTGCCCCACGACGAATATCAATGGCACGATGACGATCGGGCCGACGTTCGGCCAAAACTGAGCGATGGCGACGCATGTCGACACGAACACCCCCGCGATCGATCCAAGATAAGGTACGAAGCTTATCAGCCCCGCCGCGATGCCGATCAGCACTCCATGATTCAAACCCACTGAATAGAGCGCGACGGCATAGAACAAGCCGACAATGCCGCACAATAGCACCTGGCCCTGCACAAACCCGCCGACGGCCCGGTCGATCTCACGGGCGAGGGTGCGCACGGTGTGACGATGCGCAGGCGGCGTCCAGCCTTGCAGCGCGGATAGCATCTTGTTCCAATCTCGGATCAAGTGAACGGTGATGACAGGAGTGACGACGGCAAGCGAAAACACCGTGATGAATGCTCGACTGCCGGACCAAAGTGAGCTGAGGAGCTCGCCGAGCGTGCTCTCGACCACCTTCGTCAACTCATCGACGGACAGCTCGGCTTGAGCCAGGGCTTGTCCGACAATCTTGCTGAGCCACGGCCTGTGCGGAGACATCGCGATGCTCTCGAGCTGCTTGAGATATCGCGGGAAGCTGTCGACGAAATACCTGAGCTCGCTGGCAATGATGGGCAACACGAGAATGATGACGGCGGCAAGTCCTGCGCCGACGGTGACGACGATCGCGAGCGCCGCGATGAGCCGGCTCATTCCCAGGCGCTCTAGTCGGCCGACCAGCGGATTAAGCAAATAGGCCAAGACCAGACCGGCGAAGAAGGGTCGCAGCGGGTACCTCAAGAGCGCAACCGCCGCTGTGATCGCAGCCAGCACGGCAATCCAGAAGACGACCGCCTGCATGCGGCTCATGATGTCATCTTGCCCTGGCCAGCCAGACCTACCGCATGAGAGCCGCAGCCGAACCGCAGCGTGAAGGTGACGACTCTGCCCTTAAGGGACCAGCCTCGCACTGGTCGTCGCCTCGGCCTCTGCCGTTCCGCAATCAACAGCACGACGCGCGACTGAGCCGCTCGTCGACCGCCTCCTCCACGTTGTCTTCCTCACGCATGTCGTGGGCAAACGCCACCGTCGCCGCGAGCCCGGCGATGCTGACGAGGACCATGACCGCGAGAACGCCGGTCAATCCCCAAGCAGCCTGCAATTGGGGAACGACGAAGGTCCCAATGGTCGCCCCGACCTTTGCGCACGCGGCTGCAAAGCCACTCGCGGATGCCCGGATGGCCGTCGGAAACAGCGCAGGCGCAAGCGTGAATGTCGTCGCATTCGGCCCCGCATTCATGGCGAAGTTGAAGATCACGAAGCCTGCGATGACCAACCCGAGATGCGCATCACCGCCACCGCCGACCATGATCGCCAGCATCAACACAGCCATTCCTACGGCCATTCCTGCGAAGCCGAGAACCTGCATCGGGATTCGACCGAAACGCGTGACCGCCCATATGCCGGCCATGAACCCGAACAACAGGAATAGATCGACGGCGGCACTTCCCTTTGCATCGGCGAAGACCGCGGCGAGCGTCCCGCCCTCCTTGGAGCCGAAATGCATGGCGCCGAGAATCACCGGCGTGAACAATCCGACGCCATATGTCGCAATATCCATCAAGAACCAGGGGAGCGAGACGAGCATGGTCCGCGCCCGGTAACGAGGCGTGAACAGCGCGGCAAACCCGGATCTTGCGGGCCGGCGAGCCGTCCGTGCATCGGCACTCACCGATGCGTTGGTGCTCACCGTGGCGACGGCACCGCTCGTCACTGCCGGATGGAATGACGCAGATTCGGCAAGGCGCTTCCTGTCCGCGAGCCACCGCGGACTCTCCGGCAGCACCAGGCGGGCGGTCATGAACGCCAACGCGATCAACGCGCTTGCTCCGAGCAGAACGCGCCACGCCGTGATCGACGGATCTGCCCGGAGAATGACCATTGCGATCACCGCCGCCACGATCATTCCCACGGATTGCAATGAGATCGTCGCAACCGTCATCCGGCTGCGGATGGCCCGCGGCATGATCTCGGAGACGTAGGAGCTGCTCGTCGGAAAGTCGCTTCCTACTCCGACGCCAATCAGGCACTGACCTGCAAGAATGCACCACGGGTTCGACGATGCGGCGCTCAGCACCGAGCCGACCGCAAGGATCGCCATATCTGCGATGAAGGCGCGCTTGCGACCAACCCGATCAGCCGCAATCCCGCCCAGCGCGGCGCCGAACACGGCTCCAAGCATCAGAGCCGAGCCGATGAGACCGGTGAGTAGCGGGGTGATCGCAAGCTCATGCTTGAGCAGAGGAATGGCGACGCCGAGCGAGACGATCGAAAAGCCGCCGAGCAAGGCCCCGCCGCTCGCGACGAACCAATGAACGTAGCGAGCCGGCGTCATCGGCGCTTCGGCGAGCGCGTCGTCCACGGACGCGTCCGAGGAGGTCTGTCGTCTCGCGGCACCTGACGACGAACTGCCCAAGGCCGGCGGGCGATTGGCCCGTAACTCCATGCAGCGTTCCCTCCACCGGTCATTTCCCGTCGGCTTGCGGAGCGATGGTTCTGCGCCAGTCCGTTGGGCTATTCCCCGGAAAGGTGCAGCGTGCGCGCCTACAGCTGCTCACAAATAAGGAAGGACCAGGTTGGATCGGGGTCAAGGATCGACCCGCCCATTCTGAGCGCAACACGCGATCCCCGAGCCCGGTTCTTTCAGGCAGGAGCCGACGTCGGACTTGGGCGTTATGTCCAATCGGCCGCCTGCTGTCGCGCGAGACTGCCCGGTCCCTCAATGGAAGCTTCAGCTAGACCGCGCCCTCCGCAAGATTTTGGCCGCGCAACTCTCTCGCTCTTCGCTAGGGGAGCTTCGCCTCAGCTATTTCTGAGCTAAGTCCAGGAGCTTCTGCAACGCTTCGGAGCAGATCCCGGCAATGGAGCTGTTTCCGACAAGACACTGGATGATACGCCCGTTCCCTGCCTTGATCTGCGCGCAAAGCCTGGACACGTCGGTCCGACATGCACCGGTGGCGTCTCTGAGAGCCGCGACCAGCCGCTGCGCGTCATGTGCCGTCCTGTGCATCGCGACCGTGCATTTGGGACCAAGCTTGTCTTCATAGGCTTGCAGGCAGAGCACGGTCCGCCCTTCTCCCGGCGTCAAGCCGCTGCAAAATTGTTTGATCTCGTCGGAGCAAATAGTCTCCATCTCGCCGACTGATGCGGAAAGCTTCGCTCGCACCGCGCTGTCGAGGTCCTGTGCGTCAGCGGCCGAGCATGCGAGCGTGCAGCCGAGCAGAAGAACTGCTCCGAACCATCGTTGATGAAGCTGAATTGACACGAACGATTCTCCGAGCTCTAGGATGCAGGCCGCAGGGTCATCGTCGAGATTCCCAATTGGAGGCTGAGCCCGACCTCACCTTCAACGGAAATGGGCTGCAGCGCGATCGAACGCCCCGAGCCGCCGAACAGAACATTCGCGCCCACGCCAACGCCGACGTCCACGTCTCCGCTCCCGCCGACATAGGTGCCGGCCAGCGCGTCCCTCAGCGGACCGGCCGTCGGACTGAACACGGCCCAGGCAAGCTGGCCTCCGGCTACGACCCCGATGTCGACTCCGAATGTACTGATCGTGCCGATGTAAGCCTCCCGGGGGTAAGGATCCGGGGCTGTAAAGACGCAGGAGATCGTCTGGACCGATCCCACGATGAAGCCGATCGTGGGGGAGAGACGGCAACTGAGAATGCCGGATTTCACGCCAGGCACGGGTGGCGCGGCTTGCCCGAAAGCCGGAGAGACAAGGATGGCTAGATTCATCGCAAGAACAAGCAGACCGTACCGCCGCATCATGCCAAGCCGCCCTCTCGATGCCGCACCATCGCGAACAGAGCACAACGAAATCTGACGATGCATCGGTTATCAAGTTTCGATCTGCTCATTCTGAGCAACACTCGTCTCGCGGTTTGCGGCAGCCACAATGGAGGAAATGGCCGTCATGATGAGCTTGGCCGCCGGCCCTATCGTCCCCGACGTCGATCATATGGCCTCAGTCCGTCCGCCTGCGGATCGAAAACAGCAGGGCCATCAGGACTGCAAGTGTGATGCCGATCAGAAGCAGGATGAGCGTGGACTGCTCGAGCCAGGCAATCGCGGGGACGCCGAGCGCCAAGACCACCCCCACGGTGCAGACGCGCCAGGATGCGATGTGGACGCCGGCCGTAAATGTCCCGAGCGCGATCAAGGTCAGGACAGCGAGCGCGCTCGCATCCGCATTCATCATCCGGTCGACATCGGCGATGAACATCAGCCGGATCGCGCCGAGGACGGCCAGCCAATGCAGCGTCTGGGTCTGAATGAGACGAAGCTGCTCCGCGCGCGTTCCCGCTCCGCGCCAGCGCGTGCTGATGCAGACGGCGCCGACGAAGGGAGCAAGCACCATCCAGTAGATCGTGATCGGTGTCCTCGCATAGCTACTATAGGCAATGCCGAGGAGGGCAAGAACCAGGATCGCGAGATACGGCCATTCTCGCGCGAAGACAGCGAGAAGATCTCCGCCCTCCCGGTCTGCCAGCTTCTGGGTCGATTCGTTCAACATCTCGGGTTCAACCAGCTTCGGCCGACGCGATGAGCACTGTCTGATCCGACGGGACTTGCGCGCAAGGTCTGCCGGTCGCCCGGTCAACGCAATAGGTCGTCTGCCCAAATTGGGATTCGTCGACAACCTCACCCTGCCCCCCTCGCGCACCTCCTCGGCTCGCTCTGTTCGACACGCCCATTCTGAGCGCCCTTCGACTGGCCACGCCGATATTGCGGTGATTTGCTGTAAGGCCTCCTCTTGAGAGATTGCGCAAGCGATGAACGACATATCAGGCGATCCTCCGCAGTTGACGACCGCAGGAACGATCGGAGTGACGGGCGTTCTATCGATCGGCGTCGGCGCAATCGTCGGCGGCGGCTTCTTTGCAACCTTCGGACTGACCATTCTCGGCGCCAAGGGCGCGACACCGTTGGCGTTCCTGCTGGCCGGCCTCATCGCGCTATTGACGGCCTACGCCTATATCGGCCTGACGCTTCGTTATCCCGGCCCAGGTGGCACCGTGTCGTTCATCAACAAGGCTTTCGGCACCGGCCTTTTCGCCGGCGGGGTCAATGTTCTCCTGATCCTCAGCTATGTCGCCATCATGAGCGTCTATGCAGCAGCGCTCGCGTCCTACTCCGTACCCTATCTGCCCGAACCGCTCCGTCCGGCTGCGTTCCACGTCATCGCCTCGTTGGCCATCATCCTGCTGGGATGGATCAATCTGCTCGGCGCCAAAGCGATGCAACAGTCCGAGCACCTGTTCAATTTCGGCAAGCTCTTCGTCCTCCTGATCTTCATCGGCGCAGGTCTGCTCGTCGGCCGACTGGATTGGGCGCGTCTTGCGCCCGCAGCCTGGCCGGCACCGACGACGATCGTCGCCAACGGCATGCTTGGCTTCCTCGCCTATGAAGGCTTCGAGTTGATCGCAAATGCATCGGGCGACGTGCGCAATCCGCGCCGAACCTTGCCCATCGGCTTTCTCGGCAGTGTCCTCATCGCGATCGCCATCTATCTGCTGGCCTTCGTGGTCGGCGTCACGAGCCTGCCGATCTCCTCCTATGAGCAGGCCAGGGATTTTGCCATCTCGGCCTCTGCGGAGAGCTTCCTTGGACCGGCGGGGTTCGCGATCATGGCTCTCGGCGGCATTCTGGCTTCCGCATCGGCGATCAATGCCGA
Organism: Bradyrhizobium sp. USDA 4353; assembly: GCF_054063215.1. Lineage (NCBI taxonomy): Bacteria > Pseudomonadati > Pseudomonadota > Alphaproteobacteria > Hyphomicrobiales > Nitrobacteraceae > Bradyrhizobium > Bradyrhizobium sp. USDA 4353. Next base: position 3,226,219 of record NZ_JBSSGB010000001.1, on the reverse strand, counting down.
TTACTTCGGCGCAGGGCGGCTGCCGGACCGGCTGGCGGCAGCGCATGAACTGCCTTCGATCTTTCAACAGCGCGTCCGCACGAAATCGACGACCGGTCTGATCACCATCGGCGTTCTTTCGCTCGCCGCCGTCAATTTGCTGTCGCTACAAGCATTGTCCGCCGCCACGAGCGGCGGATTCCTGCTCGTCTACGCCACGGTCAATCTCGCGGCTTTTCGGCTGGCCGACACGACCGGCGCTCGGCGATGGCTCGTCTTGGTTGCCATGACGTCCTGCCTTGTGGCGCTCGTCGTGACGATGGTCGAGTTCCTGTCCTCCCCAAGCACGATCGAAGCGGCCGCGTCGGTCGTCGGGATCGTTGCGATCTCCTTCCTCATCGAGATCGTCCACCGCTCGATGGGGCATATGCACGTCGCCGGGCCGTCGATGACGACATCCTGCGCGAAGGAGGACTCCCTTCACTGACACCCGGGTCCGCTTCTGACGCCCAATGACGCGCTTCAGTCCGGCCGCACAATCGTCCCGTCATGCAGCGGGTTGGGGGATATCGATGTCGAATAAGAGACACTTTGCTTCTGCAGCGATCGCACTGCTCTTGCTGTCGCCTGTGATCAACGCTGCCAGCGCCGCGGGACTCGAGTGTCCCGACATCCCTGCCGCTTCCGCGCTGAAATCGAGCTTCGCAGGCATGGCAGCGGCCTCGACGAGCGAGCTTGCCAACGAAATAGATGCCTTGATCGTCCGGATGCAGAACGCCAACCCGAATGCGTCCTACAGCGACATGACGGACGACATTCTCGCCGGCTACTGCGCCTCAGTGGCGACACTGAGCGCCCCGCTCGCGACCAAATGGAAGCTCCTACGACAGTTCGACCGCCTCCTGCAGGCCAAGCTTGCAGCAAACATGCTGCCGAGCGGCAGCGAGATTCTTGCCACCGTGCCGCTGCCGCCCGCCGTGTATGATTCACTCCGCGCTCAGGCCGCCAGCGCCGGCTTGACCACGACAACACTGATGACCGCCATCCTGTCCAAGGCGGCAGGGCGTTGATTGCCTGCGACGTCCGGTATGGTTCGATCGCCGTGGACACGAGAGCGCGAGGCCAGCACGGCCTATCTATCCGAATAGCATAGGTGATGAGCTGAGCCTGGCATAGACGACGGGAGCTAGCGCCGGCGCATGTGCTCGGTGGCCTTGATCAACGATTGAAGCAGCTCAGCGGTCAATTCACTGTCGAAGCGGTCCGGATTGCTGCGGACGATTCCGTGGAGATAACGAAGCTCTGCGCCTACTCCCGTGAGGGTCATCGGCACGCATCCAATGAGCTCGCAGAGCGCGCGGTGCTCATCCTCAGCCGCCTGCTCGATCGTTCTCTCCAGATCCAGCAACTTTCGGCTATCGCACGGCCCGCGATGCTTGGCGGCAGCCGACTCCAAGAACTTCAGCTTCGCCGCAGCGAGGTGGTGGGCGCTGATCAAGGTAAAGACGACGGGCTCGGCTTGTGCTTCGATCATGGCATTTGTTTCTGATTTCCGGCAACCTGATGTCTGGCGTTATCTCGGCCGGCCGCAATCGGACGCGGCGATTCTGCTCGTGAAATACTCCGCCAAGTCTCCAGGCTGGTCAATTGATGGGATGCTTGAATTGAGCGGCATTGAAACCTCGATCAATATCAGAGCTCCATTCTATTACGCCACGACGTTCTCACACTTAAGTACGATCCAACGCAAAGCTCTTCGTTCATCTCGTCGGCTGCCCACCGGTATTTTGCGCTCTGCTCGTTTTCCGCCACGATGCGGCCGCTGGTCGCAGGATCAAACGATCTACTGCTACAATGGTACAAAGATAAGACGCCCAACCAATCCAGCGAGACGACACTTATCGGATCTGGATATCGAGACCGAACGACTCGCACCCTAATGTCGCCAATTCCACATCACCTCGTTAGTTGAACGCGGTTGATGTTCATCATTGCAATACGCGTGGGAACACTGCACCGGAGTTATACCGGGCCGCTCTGGATTCTCGTGTGGAACACGGACGGATGAGCTTCGCCGGGGCGCACGTCGATACATGAACAACTCGGCAATCAGGAGCGTCATTGCAAGCGCTGCCGATTGACGATGCGGCAACCGATCCGCCGACGCTTACGAGCGCGGTTTGACGACGAGCGATCCCGCGCCATTGATGAGCGTTATGACGGAAAAATCGCAGAAGGCAGAGCACCACCCGAGCTCAATGGGCCGGAGTAACCGGAACTGCAATCACGGACCGGGCGGTCAGGGCTGGGCGGTGCCCAGCGAATGCAACAGGCGCATCGCAATTATCTGCGGCCGCACGAGAGCGATGCAACCGGCTAACGTATCCGGCAATCAAGAGAGTGCATTGCGGACTTCGAACGGGGGGCATAAAGCAAGCGATCGGCTTCGCATCACCCCCGACAGTCCTTCAATGCTGCTGAAGCCGAGGGCGGCTGCCCCGCCGACATGTTCGGTGTCGCCCCTCTCGCCAGCACGCGCTCAATGCTTACGTAGAGCCTTGCAAGACGCTTGATGCTGCGGGTGTCGAGGTCACTGAGCTCCTTGCGGGCTCGCGAGCCATCGTTTTCCACGTACAACGTCCAGACCTGCTCATCGCCTGCGCGACAAATCCATTTCTTCTCTTCAAGCAGCCTCAGCTTCCGGCGAACCGTCTCACGCGGGATGCCGCAGACGTCGGCGAGACGCGATGCACTGATCGCCGGGACGCGAGATGGACCTCCGTCGGGCGAGCGGACAGAGGAGGCGAGAACGGTCTGGCCAATGACCGCTAAAATGCACATCTGCTGCAGATCGCCATCGAATTGCCGCGAGCAGTCGGCAATATGCTCACTGAAGAACTGCACAAAGCAGTATTGCACCTCGGCGTAGTTCAAGCCCAGATGATCGCCGACCTCGGCGAGACGTCCCTTCGGCGAGATTTCGCGCGTCATCGGCGGCTCCCGTTTGTTGACGAGGAGAAATATCCTCTGCTCTGAGCGCTGCGCCTTTTCTTCCTGTTGCCGGACATTAACATACATTAATCAACCAAAGATTACATCTTTGTTTCGCGCATACCGATCGAGCGTCACTGCGACAAAAAACCACGATGCGCACACGACAGAACGGACCTCTAATTCGAATGAATCCCCCACAGCACGACCGCCACCGTGAGCAGGCAGGCGACTGCGTAGAGCGCCACTCGCAGCTTGGAGGCTCGGCCTTCCTCCAGCAGGGGATCGAATTCGAGATCAGTGTCGAGCCTCGACGGCGTGTCATCGGCTCCCGCGGCTGACGCGTCAGACTTGTCGGTCATGGCAACTCTCCCCAGCCATCCAGACTTGCAGCTCAGAACCACTAGCTGACCACCAACCGGCCAGACGAGAAAGCCGGGTGCCGCCCGTTTTGGGCGGAGCGGAGTAAGGCCGTACTGGCTATTCTCCTAGCCTGCTCAGAGACAGTTCGCGTCAGGCCAGGCTGAGCGTCAGAGCCCGTCGAGCTCGCCGCAAGCCACTGCCGGACAATGGGGCATTTTCCCGGGCGAACGGGTCTCTGATGTGCGACGGTTGTTGTTGCGCCAGCGAGAAGCACCGCGTGTGGGTCGCTCAAAATGAGCAACCATTGGTTTGACGTCGGCCTCGCCATGTCATCAACTCACTATAGCGACTGCGCAGAGAAACGTGGCCGACGTCAACATGAGACGTTCCATGCAACCTGAGACTGCCAAATCCGGCCTGACCGCCGGCGTAGCCGCAACCGTTGCCGCGGCGATAGGCGTTCTCGGCGGCGCACAGTTCGGCGTCGTGCCGCGATTCAGTCTGGCGACCGACTTCGTGACGCTCGCTTCTCAATTCACGAGCACAGCCCTTCCGCCGACCTTTGGCGGCTTCGCGTTCGTCATTGGCGGTGTGTTTTGCGGAGGGCTGTCGTTCGGCCCGCTCAGCTCGCACCTTCCCGGCGGCCCGCTCCTCAAAGGCCTGGCATTCGGCATGTTGGTTTGGATCATCACCTGCGTGATCAGCTGGGCAGCAGCCCCGCTCACTGCCGGCGTCGCCGTGTTCAATATGACCGTATCGATTGTCTATGGAACGGTGCTTTCCTTGGTGTTCTCGAGCCAGCGTGGTGCTGCCGCGATCGAGGACGTGACCCCGAACTAAGATCAGGGTCATAAGCCCGTCCGGACGCGATTGAATGACGGCGATTCTGTCGAGAGCCCGCAGTGCGCGACGAGGACAAGTAGGCAGATACGAGACCGGATCGCGTAGCGGCGATCCGGTCCGCCGTCGATTGGTCAGGCGTGTGGCGCCGTGACCGACGGGGTCGACGCCGCGAGCGCATCGCGCAGCGCCTGCTCCTTGGTATGATCCAGCGACGTCTTGATGACAGTTCCTCCCGATCCCTTGACCGCATCGAGAACCTTGTCGGCCGTCATCTTCTTGATCAGCACAAACAGCGCCGCATTGCCGGGCTGGATGGTGCCGCCGATATCCTTCATGAATCGATCGTTGATGCCGAAATCGCTCATGGCGCCGCCCAGCGCGCCGCTCGCGGCGCCCAAGGCCACGCCGACAATCGGCATCAGGAAGACGATTCCGATCAGCAGACCCCAGAAGCTTCCTTGAGCAGCTCCCGCCGCAGTTGGGCTGAATAGCTGATGAAGCTTCACCTTGCCATCGGCTGTCTTGACGGCGACGACGGCGTCGCCGATCTCGACGAGGTACTGCTTCTGTAGATCAAACAGCTTGTTGCGCATCTCTTCCGCCTGCGCTTCGCTCGGGTAGACGATAACAACTAGCTCGCTCATGCTCATCACTTCCCTACATTGGACACAAATAACCCCGGTTCGACGATCCTCTCAGAAGACGCGTGTTCCGTTCGATCCGTTCGCCTGTCGTCAGGACCGCGAGCAAGGCGACGAAAGCCATTCGATGCGCATCAGCCTGACTGGGACCCACGGCTTGTCTTCGACTATATTTTTTCTTCGAGAGCCCTCAGATCCGCCTCGACCTTCCGCCATGCTGATTTCACGATCGACCAAAACCTCGATTTTGGCGCTTTGCTGCACTCGCTGATCACGATCGGAACGATCTTCTCCGTGCCATCGATATCGATGATCGCATCATCTGCCTTGCGCTTCGCAGCGTATCCTGAAGCGAAGTAGATGACCCTCGGCTGAAGGACATCCTGGACCTCAAGAAAGTTCTGGCAGGTCCATTGCCCCAGCGCCGGCTGGCCCTTCTTCTTGTCGTCCTCCTTGGCATGTGCTGCCGCTGCCAGCGCCGAGCACATCAGCACAACCGTGGCAAATGTCGCTTTGTTCATGGCAATGCCTGTCAATTGCTGCGCGCTCGCGAGGATCACCTGCACACAGATAGTCAGTCGAATGAAGCGGCATCTCAAGAAGGGCCCTGCCCGATTTGAGCACGAAGTGGAATGCAGCACCTGCGGTCTATCAACGAAATGACAGCGTCAAAACCGCCAACTGAGATTGGTGTAGCCGCCCCACCAGTTCTCCACTTTGCCTGGTGCGATCCCCTTCAGGCCCTCACCCGGCACCGAGAGCGCTACGCCCACGGTCCAGAACAGATTGGCCGAGAGCACCCGCGTGAATTCGACATAATAGTCGTCGGAGAGGTGCGGACGCTGCACCCCGACGACGACAGAGGGAAGACCTTCTCCGACGAGGCCGAGCCGCGCTGCCTGGCCAAACTGCACCGGGCTGTTGAGCTGCGCAGCGTCGATGTACCAGTACCAGAGCTTCAGGAAGTCCTGCTTGGATAGCGCAAGATCGATCCGGAAGCGGTGAGCGCTGACATTGGAATTGTAGAAGGCCAACGATCCGTTTCCGCCGGTCGCCCAGAGCGGAGGACTTCCCGCGTAGTACAGCGGATCAAAGCGCTCGTTTCTCGCCGTCGCCGGATCGTCTCCGGAAAAATAGCGGTAGGCGTAGGAAAAGGCCGGAGCGAACGGCAGGGACTGAGCTCTGTAGCCGATCTCGCCCTGACCGCCGTAAGCCCGCTGATTGATGCGATCGTTCCATTGGTAGGCAAACTCGCCGGCGATCCAGAGCGACGGCAGGCCTGAGAATGGCTCGAAGCGTCCGTATCCATGCAGCGTGCTCATTCCGCTCCGGCCATCCGGAATCAGCGTCAGTGGCGCCTGGATCGAAGGATAGGCGGAGGACAGCACGTTGATATAGGCGAGGCCCGCATATTGGTCCTGGCCCAACTGGACTTCCGTCTTTGCTCCGGCCAGCCGGGTCATCGAATCACTCGATCTCAATTCGTTGGGCGCGAGGTAAAAGCCATCGATCGAGACATTGCCGATCGACACTTTGGCTATTCCGGTCATCTGCCAGGCGGTGCGCGGCGCCATCAGCAGGGCGCCCCTTTCAAACCCGTTGCCGGCGCCAGTGGCGATCAGCATCCCCGATCCGATCCTGTAGTCCTGCTGGCCCAGCGACACGTCCACCACGGCGCCGCCTGGTGCGCTCCAGCGGGCGCCGGCGTAGGCATTCTCCAACAGCAATCGACCTGTATTGCCTTCCTCGAAGACATCCCGGCCCAAGGTGCCTGTGCCGACGATAGCGAGCCCGCCGTAGGCTTGCAGCGTGTCAGTGACGGAATAGGACGTCTTCAGAAGCGGCTTGAACCAGGCTTCGGCCCAACCGCGGTCGGCGCGATAGTTCGATCCTGGCGCGGTGGTCGCCGCGAGATTCCACCAGCTTCCCCGTTCGCCTGTGGTCTGCACGCCACCTTCAAAGCCGAACGTGATATCCCACGGTCCCGACACGAATTGCAGCGGATTGTTCGGCGGCTGCGCCTGCGCCGGCAATGATGCCAGCATTCCCAGCATCGCGAGCGAGATAACGCCGAGCCTGCGGCTGCGGCCGGGCCAAGCGATCGATTCCTTTCGACCCGAGCTGACCGTGACGAAACGGACGCTCCGTGCTGCGGGTCGCAATTGCATCAAACTCATGCCGACCCTCGCCTACTCCATCCGCAGCACTCTTCAGAAGAATTTCTTCACCGCGAGCTCGATGGCTCCGCGGTCCGGCCGGTCGCCATACTTGCGACTGAACCGCATCGAGGTGACGAAGGTCGGGTTGACCTGGTATCCGAGCTCGACTGCCGTCTCCCACCACTGATCCCGAGAGTTGATCGTCTCCCAGTAGCGCTGCACATCCAAGGTCACAAACATGCGGTTCGGAAACACGAACGCCTGGATCCCGCGCAGGCTGAGCAGTTGGATGTTGGGACGATTGGGCTGACCGGCGACCGAGTTGGTCGATTTGACGACGACCGCTGAGATCAATGCGGGAGACCACGCATAGACGGCTAGCGCAGCTGGACTGAGTTGGACTTTTCCCGCTCCTAGCGTCGCCGTCGATGCGGCCGGCAAGACGGTCTCCAATGCGCCTCCGAGCGACAATTGCCCGAACGACTTGATGTAACGGATCCGCGTGAAGACATCGCCGACGCCCCAGTCGTTCACGCCGCCCGCGCTCGGTCGTGCCAAAATCGGGGAGCTGTCAGGAGCTTCCGGGAAGTAGATCGCAGGGCTGGCCCCGCCGGGGGCGCGGAAGTTGTTCAGAACGGGAAACTCGACGTTGAAGCCGATGGTCTCAGACACGCGATAATCATATTTCAGGGTCGTCGTGTAAACCGCCGCCCCGTTGGTCAGCCAGTTGTACTTGCCGATGACGTCCACTCGCGTGTCGATATCAGCCGGATTGACCCCTCGCACCTTCGGCTCGTCAGCCGATGCAGCGAGCGGAGTAAACAATGCCGCCAGCGCCATCAGAGCGAATAGCAACCGACCGCGCAATCCCGCATGGTCCGCTTTCAGACTAATAAGTCGGACACACATCCCAGAAACCCCGCGTCTGGCTTTCATCGGTATAGAACCAGCAATAGTCCGGGCGCGGCGGAGGGCCGGCCCAGGCTGCGGCTGCGGCACCGGCGATGAAGCCAAGAGCAACTCCTGCAGCGATGGCGCCACCCGGACGCCAGCGGCCCGGCGGCCGGACAATGACGACTCCCGGTCGCCCGACGGGACGGCCTGCGACCGGAGGGCGCACGATCGGCCGGCCCGCGACGGGCGGACGGACCACCGGACGACCTGCGACCGGCGGGCGGACGACGGGACGATTGGCGGGTGGTCTGAGTGCCGGGCGATGGACCCGGTGAGCCGCAGGAGAGCGCTGAATGCGATTGTTGCCCGCGGCAGCGATGCTGCCATCGCTTGCGACGACCGAGAGTGCCCCGATCAGGCAAATACACCACGCCCGTCTCAGGGCAGCTCTTACGACAGCTCTTGCGGCAGCTCTCATGATCGCCCCATCACGCACATACATCGCGAGCACGAGACTACAATCTGCTCGATCATCGGCCTACGGTGAGGCCGCTCATTTTGAGCGCTCGGTCGCTTTACGCGCGGTCTTCCGTTAGCGAGAACTCAGCGTCGTCCTCGAAACAGGAGTCCGATTGATGCGACGCGTTTCTCAACGATCCCTGATCGGCGTGATTTGCTCGCTCGTTGCTGCGTTGCCAATCCCCTCGATCGCAGCAGAAGGACCAAAGCCGAATCCATTCCTGTCGGCGCCCGTATCGGGGATGACGCATTTCAATCCCGCGCAGACCGATACCCTGCCTTATCCCGTCGTGCGCGGAGAATTCCGCGTCGACCTCGCCAAGACGCCGTTCATCCCGGGCGGTCCGATCAACATCATGACGCTGGCCGCCGCCGAGCCCGGCTTCATGTGGGCGATCTCGACTGATCGCGTTGCCTATGTCGATGCGCGCGAGGGCCGCTGGAGCGCCGTCGCGGAAATCGATCTTCCCGGAGTGAAGCGTGTGGCGCCAGCACAGCTGAGGGAGTTGCTGGATCGCAGCTTCACATCGATCGCCGACATCGAGACGTTGGCCAAGAGCATACTCGGGCCGGTGCCGCAGGCCATCACGGCCAATGGGCTCTACACCGTGGCCGATCGCGACAACATCGCCTACGTCAACGCCGGAACCAAGATTCTCGCGATCGGACTTCGCGACGCGGCCAACCCGGCAGCGGGGCTCGAGGTGAAGCGATCCGTTGACGCGGCGGACTTCATTCCCGCGGCCGACATGCCGGGGCTCGGCAAGGCGGTGCGCCTGATCGGCATGAACATGACCTATGACGGCCACCTGATCATCGGCTCGGCCGGGGCCATTGCCGTGATCGATCGCGCATTCAAGCAGAAGCCGTCTCTCTACACGATCGAAGCCGGACAGTTGATCTCCAACTCCGTTTCCGTCGACGACAATAATGGAATCTATGTCGCGAGTGGAAGCTTCACCCCGATGGCCGACGGGATCTTGCGCAAGCTGATCTGGACCGGAACGCGACTGTCCGATTCCGAGGCGGACGGCGCATGGTCATCGACTTACGAGGGCGGCAATTGGCCGCCTGCGGTCAAGGCCGGCACCGGGACGGGCTCGACGCCGACCTTGATGGGATTCGAAAAGGACAGCGATCGTCTCGTTGTCCTGACCGATGGCAACGATCGCATGAAGATCGTAGCCTTCTGGCGCGACGACATTCCCGGAGACTTCAAGCAAAAGCCGGGAACAAAGTCGCGCCGGATTGCCGGACAGTTGCAGGTGACGGCGGGCCAGCCCGGAGAGATAGCTTGGGTTCAATCCGAACAATCGGTGGTCGTCGACGGCTATGGCGCCTTCGTCGTGAACAACGTCGCGGCCGACGGACACCCGGACAAGCTGATCGATGTGTTGGCGATCGGTGCCATCATCAAGCCCGCAAGGGGTGTCGAGCGGTTCGAATGGGATCCGAAGCTTCATGAGTGGCGCTCTGTCTGGACGCGCAACGACGTCATCTCGACAAGCATGGTTCCGGTGGCAAGCGCTCCATCCGGTATCGTCTTCGTCAACGGCTACTCGGCAGAGGATGGGTGGGACGTGAACGGTCTCGACTGGCAAAGCGGCAAGACCGTGCATCGGACCATCTTCGGCAAAACGAACTATGGCAATGGCGCCTATGCTCTGCTGCAGTTTGACCCGCAAGGCGATCTGATCTTCAACTCGATCGGCGGCCCTTTCAGAATCACCTTCGGTCGTCAATGAGACGGAGACGGGTTGAAGGCCTCGGGCGCCAGGTCCCGGCTCATCTGACATGGCAACATCCATGAATGAGCCTTCCAGACCTGCCGGCCGCGCCTCCATGACCATGCTCAGTGTCGCTGCCATCGGCGTGGGATCGATGGTCGGCGCCGGCATCTTCGCGCTGCTCGGCCAGGCGGTCACCGCGGCCGGGAAACAGGTCTACGCGAGCTTCCTGGCGGCTGGCGCCATCGCCATCTTGAGCGGCCTCTCCTATGCCCGCCTCGCCGTCCGCTTTCCAACCAATGGTGGCATCGTCGAGTATTTGGCGCAGGCGTTCCCGTCTCCGAGGGTCGCCGGCGGCCTGGCTCTGTTGTACTTCATCACGCTGCTGGCCACGTCGGCGATCGTCGGCAAGGCCTGCGGCACCTATGCCGCGCGGCTGCTATTCGAGGACGGCGGCGGCAAGCTCGCCATTGATCTCCTCTCAGCCGCAATCGTCGTTCTGCTCGCGGTCATCAATCTGGCCGACGACCGCACCGTGAGCCGTGCAGAGGTCATGCTCGTGGGCTTCAAGCTCGCCGTCCTCGTCATAGTCATGGCTGCGGGATTGCCGACGATCGATGTTGCGCTCATCGAGCAGGGCAGAAATGTCGGCGTCGGAGAATTGCTCTCGAGCATCGCCCTGACCTTCTTTGCCTATGCCGGCTTCGGCATGATGACGAACGCGACAGCGAATGTGGCGGATCCAGGCAAGACCATTCCCCGGGCGATCTTCCTCGGCATCGGTCTGGTGATGGTGCTCTATTTGTCGCTGGCGGTGGTCGTGCTGGGCAATCTGCCTGCCGAGAAACTTCTCAAGTATGCCGACACGGCCGTCGCTGAAGTTGCCAAGCCGATCCTCGGTCATACCGGGTTCGTGCTCGTCTCCATCGGCGCGGTGGTGGCAACCGCCTCGGCGCTGAATGCCACGCTGTTCACCATCTTCAAGCTCGGCACCGCGCTGAGCGCCGGCCAGGCCGACAGCAACCTTGCGGCGCGACTGATCGGATCCCGCGGCGGCTTCGTCGTGCTGATGGCGTTCGTGATCGGCATCATCTTCACATTTGATCTGAGCTCCATCGCGAACGTCGCGGGTGGCGCGTTCCTTTGCGCCTATCTCTCCGTTTTTGTCGCGCACTGGCGACTGATGTCCGAAGCGGGCGGCTCACGGCTTCTGATCATCGTCGGCGCTGCGATGATGCTGGCCGTTCTGGCGGCATTGGTTCATCAACTCTGGACTCAACAGCCGTCCGCACTGATCCTGCTCGCCGCGCTGATGGCCGGTTGCGGCGTGCTCGCCAGTCTGATGAACAAGCACGGGTCAGGTCGACCAGCATGACTTTTGTCTCGGGACGTCAAGCTGAGCTGCGCAGCCTTCGATCATAACTGCGCACCGCCATAGAGGACGAGGTCCTTCAATCCCTTTACTGTCAATTCTATCCCGAGTGCGAACAGGATGATCCCGGAGATCCTGTTCACGGCGTCGACCGCACTGACGCTCAGCGAGCCAACCAAACGACCCGCAAACAGAAAGGTCGTGAAGACCACCACGGAAACCATCAAGCAGGCGGCTGACAGCAAGACCAGTTCCGGCCAGCTTGGATAAAGCGCGGCCGTTCCGATGACGACCGCAATCGTGCCGCCTCCGATCGTGAGCGGGAATGTGAGCGGTACGGCCGTCAACGTTTCCCACTGAACGCTTTGCTTCGCGGCAACGATGTCACGGTCGGCGGCTTTTCCCGCCCGCGTGAAGAGTGGCCATCCCTGGTGCAGAAGTGCGACGCCGCCGGTGCAGGTCAGCGCCGCGGTGGAGATGCCGAGTGCCTTGAGCGCGATCTGGCCAAGAGCGATGGTGAGACACATCACCAACACATAATTCCGCGCGACGAGGAGCGCTATCCTGCGCTGAACAGCCACGGGCGCCCCCTGAAGCAGCGTTGCGACCGGGCCAATGATCGCCAGTGGCGAAAACATCGCGAGAAGGCTGATCACGAAGAGAATGAGCTGGTGGGCCGAGAGCGTCACGGCTTCCCTGTCATGGCGCGCTGGCCGCGGCTGCACGTGATGGATGGCCCAGGCTGGGCATAGCACGGTCTCGACCAGACGAGCACCCGGAGCTCACCATCAAGCCATTCCCCCACTACGCGCTGACGCGAGTTGCCTCAGTCTGCGATGGCGCGTAAAGATTGAGGCCGAGATCGTGCGCGACCGATGCGACGGCATGCCAGGCCTTGACCGAGTTGCCGGCATCATCGAGCGGAGGCGAAAATGCCGCGATCGCAATGCGGCCCGGAGCGACGGCCAGCAATCCGCCACCGACGCCACTCTTGGCCGGGATCCCCACCGCGAAAGCCCAGTCGCCGGAGGCTGTATAGACGCCCTCCATGGCCATCTCCGCAAGGATGAAGGGCACGTTCTCGGCCTTGATGATGCGCTGTTGCGTCTTCGGGTTGATGCCGCCGGCCGCGAGGGTCGCCCCCATCGTCGCCAGATCCTCGGTGCTGACGAGCGTCGAGCATTGCCGCGTGTAGACGTCGACCGCCCGCATCGGATCGCTGTAGCAGGTGTTCGCGCTGTAGAGCAGCCATGCAATCGCGCGGTTGTGAAAATTCGTGCCCTGCTCCGAGCGATTGATGTCGTCGCTCAGCGACAGCTTGCGGCCGGCGAAGCGGCATTGAGCGTCCAGGATTTGGGCCCAGCACTCGTCGGCTGTTTTGCCGGGAATCAGGCTGACGGTTGCGATCGCGCCTGCATTGACCAGAGGCGACAGCGGCTTGCCGCTGTGCAGCTCCAGCGCGATGACGGAATTGAACGGCAATCCCGTGGGGCTGACACCGATCTTCTTGCGTATCTCCGCAGGCCCCAGCTGATCCATGGCCAGTGCGAGCGTGAAGACCTTGGAGATCGATTCGATGGCGAAGCCGTAGGAGGTGTCGCCGGCAGAGAACAGCCTGCCGTCCGGAGTCATCGCGGCAACCCCGAAGAGATGGCTCGGGACCGATGCCAGCGATGGAATGTAGTCCGCATTTGCGCCACCACTGACGTTCTTCCCGGAGCGATGGGCCGCCTGCACGGCCGTCTCGATGGCTTCGGACGAGATGTCGTCCGAACGAGCTGCTTGCGCTGAAATTGTCATGGCCGGCATTCCGCCTCAGGTGCGTTGGGTGAAGGCGCCGGGCGCCAACTGCCCGTCGGCACCGCTGGGGATCTGCTGCCAAGTCCGGGTGTCTGCGCCTTGGCTTCTCGACTCCCAGCTGAACGGAGCAAAATCGGACTGCTGATCCTGCCACTCCGGTTTGCGTAGCGCATAGATCACGAATGGCAGGATCACGAAGGCGACCGTCAGAGTCGCGAGGATGGCGACGTAAAGCGTCGGGCTACCGACCGAGATTTGGCCAGGTGGAATGAAGGACAGCACGAAGGCCAGCAGCGAGCCGAGAAATCCAAGGCCGCCGACAATCCACATGCCGAGATTGCCTCCGGGGATTCGGTAAGGCCGGACCCGGTCGGGCTGGGTGTAGCGCAACGATATCGCCGCCGCGAACATGAGAAGATACATCACGAGATAGAGTATGGCGGTGAGCTGGCTGAGGATCTGGTAGGCCGCCTGGACCGACGGCAACACGACGAACATGATGGACAGGGCAGAGACCATGACGGCCTGGACGAGAAGAATGTTGACCGCCATGCCGTGGCTATTCGTCTTCTGCCAGAACCGCGGAAGGTAGCCTGCCTTGGCAACCGTCAGCAGACCGGACGAGGGTCCCGCGACCCAGGTCACGATTCCCGCCAGGACTCCACAGGCGAGCGCAGCCCCCATCACGGGCGCGAGCCATGGGAGTCCGGCCCACCGCAACATGTCTCGATACGCCACGAGCAGGCTCTGCGTCAGGTTGATATCCGCCTGGGGAATGATGAAGGCGATCGCGAGCGTCCCCAAGACGAAGATCGCGACAGTGCCGAGCGCTGCGATCAGGATGGCGATGGGATAGTTCCGCGTCGGGTTGCTGACTTCCTTGACGTGGATCGCATTCATCTCCATGCCGGCGTAGAACAGGAAGATGCCGGCCGCGAGCACGACATTATTGAAGTTGGTGAAGTCGGGAATGATCTTGTCGACCGATAGCGAGATCTGGGGCTTCCCTCCTCCAAAGAGGTAGGCAAAGCCGAGCGCGATGAGGATCGCGGCCGGAACGATCGTGCCGATGATGCCGCCCCACTTCGACACGCGGGCAAACGCCTCCACGCCCCGAAACGAGATCAGCGTGGCCATCCAGTAGATGGCGAGCACGACCCCGAGGACGAACCAGTTATTCGACGACAAGGCCTGGTCCCAACGCTGGTCCGGACCGATGAAAGCCAGCGAGACGGCTCCGAACGTCAGTCCGGTCGGAAACCAGACCGTGACTTCGATCCAGAGCATGAACATCGCCAGGAATGCCCAGCGCGGCCCAAAGGCTTCGCCGACCCAGCGGAAGACGCCACCCTTCTCCGGCCAGCCCGTTGCCAATTCGGCTGCTACGAGAGATACGGGAATGAGGAACACCACGGCGGCGAGCAGGTAGTAGAAGATCGAGCTCATGCCGTATTCGGCCTCGGACGGGAGGCCGCGAAGACTGACGACGGCGACGACATTCATGATCGCCAGGGTCAATATGCTGATCTTGCCGACCTGCGAGCCGGTCGAAGCGTTCGATGTCATAGCCGAGCTCCTGAAACTCGTGTCAAAAAGATAGCTGTCGGTCCGACGGACACTTCAATTGTGATGGAAGCCGGTGCCGTCGGCGGCTCCGATCTTCGGTGCGCCGTTCTTGCGCAGAAAGGCGAGCGCCGCCTTGAAGTCGTCGACGAAGAGCTCGGCCAGATCCATCTCGAACCCGCGCCGGCACATGATCCGCATGACGGTGATGTCCGACGCCTTGCCGTTCAGCAGGAAGGCCGGCACCTGCCATCCGCGCAGACGAAGCCGATCGGAGAGCTCGTAGAGCGAATAACCCGGATCAGCGTTCGCCCGCAGCTTGAAGCAGACCGCCGGAATGCCGGTCTTCTCGTCGCCGTTGCAGATGAACTCATAGGGACCCAGATCTGCCAATTGCCCGGCGATGTACTGCGCGACGCGATAGGCGCTCGTCTGGACCTTGGTGTAGCCCTCGCGCCCGAGCCGGAGAAACTCGTAGTATTGGGATATGACCTGCCCCGCCGGGCGCGAGAAGTTGATCGCGAAGGTGCCGACCTGGCCTCCGAGATAGTCCACCTTGAAGATGAGATCCTCGGGCAGCGAGGCTGCATCGCGCCATATCACCCAGCCGCAGCCGAGCGGCGCCAGCCCGTATTTGTGCCCCGACGAGCTGATCGACTTGACGCGGGGGAGCCGGAAATCCCATGCGATCTCCGGCGCGCAGAACGGCGCAAGAAAACCGCCGCTGGCCGCATCGATGTGCAGGTCGATATCGAGGCCGGCCGATTTCTGCAGGCGATCCAGCGCTGTCTGCAGCGGCTCGGGAAATTCGTAATTGCCGGTGTAGGTCACGCCGAACGTCGGGACGACGCCGATCGTATTCTCGTCGACGGCCTCGAGCATCCGCTCCGCGTCCATGAACAGCCGTCCCGGCTCCATGGGGATCTCGCGCAACTCGACGTCCCAGTATCGGGCGAACTTGTGCCAGCACACCTGCACGGGACCGCAGACCAGATTCGGCTTGTCGTCCGGCTTGCGCATCTCGCGGCGCTTCTTCCGCCACCGCCATTTCATAGCCATGCCGCCGAGCATGCAGGCCTCGCTCGAGCCGATCGTGTTGGTGCCGGTCGCATTTCCAGCAGTCTTCGGCGCATTCCAGAGGTCGGCGACCATATTGACGCAACGAATGGAGATCGCGGCGGATTGCGGATACTCCTCCTTATCGATCCAGTTCTTGTTGATCGAGAGATCCATCAGACGGTGCACGTTGTCGTCGTCCCACGTCTGGCAGAAGGTGGCCAGGTTCTGCCGCGCATTACCGTCGAGCAGAAGCTCGTCGTGAACGATCTGATAGGCGACATCCGCTCGCATTTCGTCCGCCGGAAATGACGTCCGCCCGGCCGCCCGCGCCATGTCGGCCGAGCCGAACACGGAATCATCCTTGGAGAGTGTCATCGGCATGTCGAGTCCCTCATCAATATGTGACGATCAGAATTTGCTCTCTATGGCTGTCGACGGCTCAGCATTCGTTGACCCCGCCCGGGACGACCTTCAAAACAGACCCGACGCCCGTAACGTCAGGACTTCCGCGGTCGATCGTCCCGGATGAAGCGCTGGATTGATGATGACCTGAAACGATGGACCGACCTGAAGAAATTTGGAGAGCACCAGGTTGTAATAGAGTTCGACAGCGCTTTCGGATTCGCGCACGTTCTGCCCAGCGAAGGCCGACAGGTTGGTCTTGTTCCAGGCCAGCCCAACGCCGAGCTGATCGCGCGAGCCAAGGCCGAGCGGATTGTTGTAGACGAAGCCGAATGCGACAGAAGTAGCTATCACCGGCGTCGGTCCGCTCGCCGTGTTGATTCGTGCGAACAGACCGATCTTCGGATTGAGGTTCTGCACAGCATTGAGCGACCACCCCTGCCCCGCGGCGAGCGCCGGAACACCATTCTGCCACTGTGCCGCAACGGCAGGCTGGTTGTAGTAGAGGAGACCGTATTGTCCCGAACCGAGGGAGGCGAACTGCGGATTCCATTGCCCATAGGCAAACCATGTCCAAGGGCCGTTTCCGACCGTGCTGGTCTGAATATGGTTGCCTGTGGTGTTGTTGGCGTCCTGGATGCCGGCGACCACCGAGACAGTATCGGTTGGATTGAGCTGCACATAGCCGCCGAGGCTGGTCGTGATGTAGGCGGCGGACGCATTCTGAGCCAGCGCATAGTTCACGAAATTCTGCTGCTGGTTCCCGGCGTAGGCATTCGAGTCGAAGAGGAAAATGGGAAACTGACCGACCGTGATCTGCGCCCAGTTGCCGGAAAACTCCTGCGTCCAGGTCGCTTGGTAGAAATAATATCCGTTCGTCGGCGCCTCGTTGACGAAGGAATTCACACCGGTCGCGGCCGATAATGTCGCGCCGTTTTGTCGGCTGAAATATCGATTATAGCCGTAGGAGAGTTGTATCGAACTCCGTCCGAGAAGCGCGTTGTCGGTGATGTCCCAGTTGAAGTTGGGAGAGAGCAGTACCTGCGAGGCGGCGGCTCCGCCAGCTGGCCAGCCCCATTGAGCCATCACGGTCGGAGCCAATTGAAAGGTGACGCCAGCTTCCCCGAGCTGCTTCTTGGCCGCGAGGTAATCGGCATAAGGCGTGAAGACATCACGGCGTGCGTCTTCCTCGATTGCTGATTGAGCTCGCAGACGATCATGCAGCCGTCCCGTGCGACGATCGATCCGACGAGGTGTCTCGGTTGCGCGAGAGAGCGGCGCTGTCCGCGCACGATTAATCTCGTTGTCCTTGCGCTGGGCTCTGCTGCCGGATCTGGAGCCGCGGACAATTTTTGGCTCGCTGGTGCTCTCGGCGGATTGCTGGAGGTCGCCTCTCGGCGCAGCGCCTGTTTGCGCAACGGCAGGCACGCCTATAGCAGCCGCGCAGACAAACACGACACAAGCGACGAGAGATCGCGTGAGCATTGAACTCACCCCTAATCCACAGCAGTCAACCTCGCATGTGCATTCACCGAAATTGGCTGCCTGGGGTCAATCCGCTGCGTGCCCAGTTTGAGCAGTCAGCGCCTATCAAAGATCTTCAACGCAACACCTCAAACCAGGGGTTATCCCATGGAGTGCGCCGATCGGCTTAATCGTTGTGTGCATGGGGCCGTTGCGGGATCTGCGACAGAGATGGTCTATCGGAGCAACGATGCCAATTTCGGATCGAGACGATCAGTCTGGTTCGAGGATCAGCAGCGAGGCGATCGCCAACAATGATTTCGTTCCGTGCGGATGGTTCGTCGCGCGCGTTTCAGATTGCTACGTATCCCCGGCCTAAAGATCAGAGCTAATTCAGCTCAAACAGGAAAGCATTGCGGCTGAGCGGCTCAGATACAGGAAGCAAACACCACGATCGACGCGATGTCGGCCATTTGCGACCGTCGAACGATCAGCCGGGCGCCGCGTCTTTTCCCCTGGGAAACCGGCCCATGCCGTCGAGAACGGACGGATCACCGCTCAGCGCGGCGCCGCACGCTCCGGTCCCCTGTGCGTGTCGCCGCGTGTGATGGTCGAGCCGCGCCCTCGGCGAATGGCCCGAGTGGCGGCATCGGCAAAGTCATGACATCCAGCTCGCGCCGCAGGGTTACCTCGCGCGGCTTCACGGCATCGAGCAGCCACCCCTCATGCAACGCGCCGACGCGCAAGCGCAGTGATTTCTGCGAGCCAGAATCGACGAAGATGCCAAAGCTCTCGTCGTCACCGATCACCGTACCCACGAGTTGCAGTGCCGGACGTTCCGGCTCCTTCGGCATGGGCGGCGGCGCGCGCATCACGGTGACAGGCGCCACGATCGGCGGCGGCGGCCGGCGCGACGCGGAGAAGAGCGGACGGTCACGTGTCGCTGACAATGCGGCGAGCGGAACGTCCCAAAGAGGGTTTGCGCTGCTCGCCGTCGTCCCTGCCGCGACGGTCCGAGCTAATGTCAGCGCAATGACCCGTTGATCGCCATCACCAAGGGCCTGCCCGCAGGAGCTGACAAGCACACAGGCCACGATAAGCGAGACCGCGCGTGAGAGGACCCATGATCGCATCACATCCGTCCTTGCCATGGCCCGGCGACGGCGAACAGCGCCGTGACCGCGCCTCCTCTCGTCTTTCTCTGCCTTGCCCGAGCTCTGCCTTGCCCGAGAGTTCATAAATCTGTAATATCACGCCGTTTCGAAGCCGACCGTGTTCTAGTCGACAATGGAGTGAACTATCATGGACTCGCGTCAGAATCTTCCTGGCGAACGCGATCGCTTCCTCAAGGCATTGCGCGACGAGTTGCTCCAATTCGAGCAGCGTGAGCTGGAATTCCGCAATCAGGATCGCAAGCAAAGAGCAGCTGAAATCGGTCTGCCGCTGGCGGACGCCAGAGACATCCGGGTGAGCTGAAGCGTCTTCAAAAACACGAGGCGAATACGCGATCATGTCCGCCTGCCGACGTCGTCAGCGTCGGCCAAAGCCGGACGGAAACACTGCGGTGGGCCGAAAGGGTACGACTGAGCGCCCGAAATTGCTGCCATATTGTTGTTGGACCGCCGGCACGTTCACGGTCCCGACCTTGAGATCGGACGATCGCGCATCGATGGGCGCCTGATCGATCGGCGGATTGACGGTGTCAACCTTGCGCCGCAGTTTTTGGTTGATGCAGTCGAACGAACCGTCGCGGCCGACGTCGCCGTCGGCGCAGCCGCCAGGTTTGCCTGACGTGTCTCCGCGGCTGCCGACCAGCATGGGAGCCGGCGCCGTTTCACCTGGTCCCGGCCGCAATGGGCTGGCCGGCGGACGATCCGGCGCATCCACCGTCACGGGCGGCAGCAAGTCCGGCTCGGCTGCCTGGACCGGACTCATCATCAGAGTCGACAGCGCCACGGCCACGGCCGCCGTCGCCGAGGATGAGCGTGGGCGCCTGGAATGCGAGGCCATGGCTCACTTTCCTGCCCGTGCCTGGGTAACGAGCATGCTCAGCCGCGCGTTGAGAGATGCAAGATCGACGCGCGCTGCCGTGGCCCCCTGTCACGGTGCACTTGCGGCCACAGGGTCCGCCAAAGCGTGCGGCAACACCGAAAGCCGGGCCGGGAGCACCGAAGGTCGGCGTCGGGACGTCGCCGGTGACGGCGAAGCCACGGGCCGTGAGCTTGCCCCGAACCGCGATGCAATAGTTCACGGACAGATGTGAGAACCGCGTCTCGCCGTGGCCGGCGCGATATTTCATCGTGGCCGTGCAGAGGTCGCCGCCGGCCAGCCGCCAGGCCTGCGCAAGATAGCGCACACCATAATGGATGTTGGTCTCCGGCACTGCGAGCTCGGCCGTGCTGCCGTTGAAGCCCAGCATACGCGCCGTCGACGGCATGATCTGCATCAGTCCGATCTCGCCGGAGCCGCCCACAGCATCCGGGTTGTAGCCGCTCTCGACCGCCATCACCGCTTCGGCGATTTCGGGCGCCAATCCCTGTCGTCCCGCCTCCTTGGCAATCAGGTCACGATATCCGCCAATTCGCTCGGGGACGACAGCAAGGGACTTTGCGCCGCTGGAGACGATCGACGACGGCTTCGGCGGCGATGCTGCGGCTGAGACCGGGGAGACGGCGCTCGGTGGTGTCGTTGCATCCGCCATCGCATCGACATCCGCACGCTGCTCAGCGGCAGGCTCCGCCCGCGCCTGCTCGACATCACCAGCAGATGCCACCGCAAGCGCCGTGGCAGCGAGCGCGATCATGCCGAGACGCTTCATCGGAGACCGACCAGACGCGACGGCATCGGCGCTGACGATGGCCACCTCACCGACCTATTGGATCGGATGCGCGGCGTCGAGCCCGGCCGTGCGGCCACTGCTCGCAGCCGCTTGGGGAGCAGATTGGGCCTGCTTCGGCGTCGCCAGAGCCGCGATCTCTTCGCGCAGGAAGGTTACGAGCTGCTGCACGAGTTGATCCCAGATCTCGATCTGACCACGCACATGGTTCGGCGCAACGCCGCCGGCGACCGACATGTCGGCCGTCAGCACCAGGAACGGCGCGCTGAAATGCAGCCGAGCGAAGCGGCGGGTCGCGTTCCAGCGATTGACCAGATCCAGCGGCATCTCACCCTGCACATGCAGCACCGCGATCAGCGCCACGTCGACGAAGGCCAGCTCATCGCCCGGCACGGCATTGCCCGGGCGAATATCGAACGCAATCCCGTTGGTCGCCGAGCGCAGATAACGGAGGTCAGCGGCGGGATCCGTCAGCGTCTCCACCCGATAGCCGGCAAGCTGAAACAGCTCGCGCAGCCGGTCGAGGGACAGTGTGTCGATCATGGTCTCGGACATCGGTCGAAAGCTCCGTGAGAACGGGACATTGAGCGGCGGCTCTGCAAGTCCGCCATCAGGAGCGCCGGCGTGCTATCGCGCCGCAGACACCTGCTCGCTGAGCAGGTTCGACAGCGCGAGCTCGTTGATGACGGGAGGATGCTGCTTGACGATCTCGGTGAGATAGGCCCGCCGCAAAGCGGCGGCGCGCTCGTTGCGCATCTGCTGAACCAGGGCGTCACGCACCTCCGGGAGGGTGCGGGTGTAAGCCGCCTTGCTGTCCACCAGCCTGATGATATGCCAGCCGTCATCGAGACGGACCGGCTCCGTCATCGCGCCCTTGGCGAGCTCCATCACCGAGTTGCGGATCTCGGGCCGGATCTGGCTTTCGACGATCCAGCCGAGATCGCCGCCGTTCTTGACATCGCTGTTGTCGTTGGCGATGGCCGCGAAATCGGCGCCGGGCGCCTTCAGCCTGCGCTGGATGTCATCGATCGCCTTCTTGGCCTTCTCCTCCGCGACTTTGTCAGCGTCCTTCGGCAGCGCCACGAAGATCTGCGCCAGCTGGAACTGGCGGGGCATCAGGAAGGCGGCGCGGTTGGCGTCATAGACCTTCTGCAGCTCATCATCGCTCGGGAAGCCGGCCGGCGGCGTCGAAACCGATTGCAGATACAGCTCCACGACCGCGCTCTCCCTGACACGATCGAGCTGCTCGGCGATGTTGGGCTGCTGGTCCCACTTCTTGGCGACGACCTCCTGCAGCACGATGCGGTTAGCGAGCATCATGCGGACGGCCTGACTGAGCAGGTTGGGATCCTGCCCGAACGCGGCACGCTCGCGCGGCCCGAGCGCCGCGACATAGTTGCGGATCTCGTCGGCCGACACGTTGGTGCCGCCGACGCGCGCGATCACCTCCTCGCTCCCGCCGGTCTTTCCCTGCGCCACGCTTTGCACCGGGACCGCCGGCGCAGGCTGCGTTGTCGCCGCCGCAACCGGCGCTGCGGGCTTCGGCTTTACGGCGACGGGTGCGGGGCTGCGCGGCGGCGGCGCGGTCTGAGCGGACGCGGCCACGGGAATGCAGGCCAACGCCATCGCGAGCGCGGACATCTGGAAGGATCGCATGCGGGCTGCGCGGCCGAACGATGAAGAGCTCATGGTGCTGCCTTCTGGTCGAGGATCTTGTCCTGGAGGTCTTGAATCGCGTTCTGGATCTCGACGCGCCGCAGACCGAGGACGGGCTCACGCGCAACGATTGTGTCGCCGACGGTGACACTTTGATAACGTTGCAGCAGGTCCTGGCCATGCTTGATCAGCTGCGTGTTCTTGGCGACACAGTTGTCCGCCGAGGCCTTGTAGGTCTTCGCCTCGGCCTCAAACTTCGCACGCGCCGCGTCGCGATCGCGGGCGACGCTGGCCGCCTCCTCATAGGCGGCCTTCCATTTGTCCAGCGTCTCGTCGCGCTCCGCAAGGCGGCGGTTGAACTCCTCCGTCGTCTCGCGCTCGCGCTTCTCGATCTTGCGGGTCTCGGCCTTTGCGGCCTCGATCTGGGCCTTGGCGGCGGCTTTTTCCTTCTCCGCATCGGCAAGCTTGGCCTGCAGCGCGGCGCGCTGGTCCTCCAATTGCCGTGTCTGCAGGGTCGCCGCGCGCAGCGCCTCGCGCAGCCGATCGGCGTCCGTGTCGGCCGCATGAGACGGCCCGATCGGACTCCAAGCGGCCGCGGCGATGATGAGCATCAATGATCGCGTGCGCATCGGTCAGAACTTCGCGTTGAGATCGACGAGGACGACGTCGACGGCATAGGGCACGCCGGCAATATTGTTGGCGCTCATCCAGCGCAGCGAGGCCCAGACGTTGTCGCTGATACCGACATTGCCGCCGATGAAGTAGCCCTTCAGGTTGGTCCCGCCGAGGCCGAAATCGGCGTCGGCGAAGGCGTCCAGGGTGGCGTCGGATTCGAGATATTTGTAGCCGACATGCGCGTTCCAGTCGCCGAAATGCTTGATCTCCTTGTTCCCGACGGTGACCCGGGCCATCCATCCCTTGTCACCACCATTGAACGGATAGGCCGTGCCGCCAGAGCTCGGACCATAATTGTTGTAGATGTAGCCGCCGACGTTTCCAGGCAGCGTGCCAGCAGGCCCACTCACCGCGAGAGCGCGGTTGAACGCCGTGTTCCAGACGAACTCGCCGTCGAGCACGATGTGATAGGGATGGAAGTCGCCGAGGTCCAAAGATGCACTCGCGACGACAGGCCGGAACTTCTGCACGAGGCCGAAATACTGATAGAGGTTGCTCTGCCCGAAATTATTCCAGGACCCAAAACCCAGGTTCCGGAGGCTCATATAGGTGTTGCCCTTTTGCGCAAACAACGGGCGCGACAGGTCGGACGGACAACCGTCCGAGATCGTCTGCGGCGTGCATTCCGATATCTGTCCTTGGACGTTCTCGAAGTCGTAATAGGCCGCGGCGACGCGGATCTCACGCACCGGATCGAAGCGATAGGCAAAGCCGCCCTGGGCGCCGAACAGCCACTTGTCGTGGCTCGCGTATTTGGAGAATCCTATGTTTCCGTTATTGGATGCCAGATTCAAATTGGCATTGTTCATGCCCGCATTGAAGTCCGTGTTGAAGATCGGGAAGGCACCGACCACGCCGAACGGCGTGAACGCCTCCGACACCTGATACTTCGCTTGAACGGCCAAGCCGTCGAAACCGAGCTCGCGGTACCACATCACATCGGTTGGCGACCAGAACGGATTGTCGAATCGTCCGATCGACGCAATGAGGTTCTGCTCCGGGGTCTGATACTTGAGATAGCCGCGGTCGAGCCAAAGCGAATATTTCGAGAAGTTCGAACCACTGCCGCCGAGCGTCTGATTGGTCGAGACCGGGGAGTTGCTTTCGCCGGTCGCGATCCGCAGGCCTGCCAGGAATCCGTTGGTCAGATCGGCGTCCATCCCGAGCCGAGCCCGGAACCGCACCTGATTGCGGTTTTGGCTGGCATTATAGGTCGGAAAATTCGATGAGCTCATAATGTCATACGGAGATCCGGAGTTGATCGCGTTGAAATTGATGGCATTGAACTGATCATTGCCCGTCGGAAAGAAGCTGCCCTGATAGCGGGCGCGGACATCTCCATAGAAGCGGATCCGCTGCGCCCATTCGGGATATTTGCCGGGCGAGGCCCAATTCTCCTGCTCCGCCTTGGCCATCACCTCGCGCTTGATGTCCTCGCGCAATTGCCGTTTGACGATCTCGGGCACATAGGTGACGTGCCGTGTCCCCTTCGGCTCGCTCGCCGCCGCCGCGGCAGTCGCGGCCTTGGCCGCTTCGTCGGCCCTGAGGGATGCGGTCTTCGCCGCCTGGCGCGCGATATAGGTCTCGTCATCGGCCTGCTTGATCAGCCCGGCCGCCTGCTCCTCCGTCAGAACGCCCTGTTTGACGAGCAGGTGAACGAGATTGATGGTCGCATTCGGCGACGCCGGCTTTGCATCCGACAATTTGGGCCTGGCTGAACCGGCCTTACTGTCCGGCATGGCGGCTTGACCTGCGGCCTGGCCAAATGCCGGGGCGGCACACTCCGTCGCTGCGATGGAGGCAGCTATCAAGAGCGCACACCGGCGTGCATTTGGAAAAGTCTCGAACATCGTCCCCAGTCCCCTCAGTTCGCAGTCCATGACGGAAATCAGCTCGGCCGGCTTGCCGTGACGCGCGTCACGATCGGCATCGGCATGTCCTTGGGCGGCGGCTGACGAAGCGTCAGACTGCCGAGCACGTCGTCGCGGAGCGCCTGGTCCAGCTCGGCATCCCCCGTCGACGACATCAGTTGCACGCGGCTGACGCGCCCTGAGCTGTCCGCCCAGAGGCTGATCTGCACGCGGATGACCGCCTTCTTGGTTTTCTCATTGGCACGCAGCGCCGCCTCGATCTGCTGCTGGATGATCGATGCGTACCAGCCCCAGCGGCTGCCACCGCCGCCGCCCCCACCATACGGACTGCCGCCGGGCTTGCCGCCGAGGCCGAACAGATCGCCGGGGCCGGTCGCCTTCGCATCGAGCGACAGCGGGCCCGGCGGCTGATCGTTCTTGGCATCCTTGATCGGCTTGTCCTGTGGCTTGTCGACCGGACGTTCCTCCTTGAACTCCGGCTCCGCCATTTTCGGCTGCTCGACCATCTTCTGCTCGGGCGGCGGCGTCACCTTTGGCGGCGGAGGCGGAGGGGGTGGCGGCGGCACCGCGATCAGCGTGATCTCGTGAACCTGGCGCGGCGGAAGCGGCTGATCGCGCTGGGCCAGCACCCAATAAGCGACGCTGCCCAACGGGAGGACGATGCCTGCGATGACGATGATGATGCGCAGCATCGATCGCAACCGGCTCGACGGCGCGCCCGCTGTTGTGACGTCGGCAGACACGGGTCGGCTGGTCTCGGGCTTGCTCACGACGAGCTCCCGCTCGAACGGAGGTCACCGTGCCGCTCGGCCAGATATTGCAGCACGAACTTCACCAGCATGGCGAAATCCGGCGTTTCGAACGTGATCTTCGAATCCGGCGCGGCAGCAATCTTCAGCAGGAACGTATCCGGCTGATGCCGGATCTCGACATAGGCATCGCGATCGATCGACAGGCGCGGATGCGGACCGTGCGACATCGTGATCAGGAACGGATCGCTTTCATCCTCCGCTCCGAGGTAGAGTCCACGCAGCGTCGGCACGAGACTGGCCAGCAAGGCAGCAAGGCCTCGCTGCTGGCCGGAAACGGCAGCACCGCCGCAGATGGCGGGCTCTCGGCAGCTACTTCAGACCTCGCCTCGGATCGCGTCGACAGCGGCATCGCCGTCCGCCGGACGAGCTCACGCATCTGCACGAGCACTCCGTCCGAGGAATGCGGGCCAGGCGGTTGGGTGGGAGGCATTTTGCCCAT
Source organism: Bradyrhizobium sp. USDA 4353 (assembly GCF_054063215.1). Taxonomy (NCBI): domain Bacteria; kingdom Pseudomonadati; phylum Pseudomonadota; class Alphaproteobacteria; order Hyphomicrobiales; family Nitrobacteraceae; genus Bradyrhizobium; species Bradyrhizobium sp. USDA 4353. Next base: position 3,200,154 of record NZ_JBSSGB010000001.1, on the reverse strand, counting down.
GTGATCAAATCCGCATCGATCACTTCACGAGCGGCTTGGTCGCGAGCCCGACCTGCGTCAGGCCGATGCGGCCGAGCAGATCGAGAACGTCCATCACGCTCTGATATTGCGCCTGCGCGTCGCCGCGCAGCACCACCGGGAATTCCGGCGTCAGCGCCTTCTGCTGGATCAGGCGCTGCTCCAGCTCCGGCAAGGTTACCGGGATGGTGTCGAGGAAGATCTTGCCGTCATTGGCGACCGTGATCGCCTTCGTCGTCTGCGTGGCGAGGCTCGGCGCGGCCGAGGCCTTGGGCAGGTTGACCTTCTGTCCCTGCACGGTGGCCGTGGTCATGATGATGAAGATGACCAGCAGCACATAAGCGAGGTCCAACATCGGCGTGATGTTGATATCGTCATAAGGCTTGGAGTCGGCATTGACCTGCATGACGACTACTCCGCCGCCATGCGACGATCGGGCTCATCCGCGGAATAGAGCTCCGCGAGCCGCGTCACCAATTCGTCGACGAAGACCTGGATGTCGCCGGTGAGATCCTTGATCCGGGAGATCAGGTAGTTGTAGCCGAACAGCGCCGGGATCGCGACGCCGAGGCCGGCGACGGTCGCCACCAGCGCCGCTGCAATGCCCGGTGCGATCGCATTGACGTTGACGTCGCCGCTCGCCGCGATCGCCGCGAAGGTGATCATCACACCGACGACGGTGCCGAGCAGTCCGAGGAACGGGCCGCCGGAAATCGCGATGGTCAGGATGACCATCAGCCTGTTCAGGCGCTGGATCTCCCTGACGACACCGCCATCGAGGGCTGCGCGGATCGCCGCGATCGACGTGGCGGAGAGATAGGGCAAGGCGCTTCGCGCCGAACGCCGCTGAATCTCCTCGGCCGCGATACGGTAGATCCGATACAGCGAGGACGAGCGCATGACGAGCGCATCGCGCTTGCCGATGCCGCCCGACAGCGACGCCACGGCCTCGACGTTGCCGCTGGAGAGGATGGTGAGGTCGAAGTTGGGATCACGATACACCCGCAGAAAGCGGGCATTTGCCTTGGCCTGCCGGCGAAGATAGGAGGCGCGGTCGACCATCACCATCCAGCTGACCACTGCCATCACCAGTAGCACGCCGATCACCACCCAGCCGTCGAGCGTGACCGACTTCAGGATCACCGCGAAATAGCCCGACAGCCAGCTCGCCGTCTCCTCGTCCACGCTGAAGGCGATCAGCTTGCCCTGATCCAACCCCTGGCCGATCGCAGCGATGCGAATGAAGCCCGGCGGACGCGCGACCTTGCTGATCTGAAGCTCGTCGATGTCACCTACAAACCCCGTCGCCGTCGCGCCGGCGACTGCTGTGTCGTTGGCGGAAGACGACGCGGGAGCAGCATCAGCGGCGGCTGCATCACCGGCCGCCGCAGAGGCCGGCTGCGCCGGAGCCGGACTCGCGCCGGCGTCGGAGCCGCCGATCTGCGCCGTGGTATCGAGCGCCGGCAGACCGGTGTCGAGCGCGGCATAGAGATTGCCGTCGAGATAGAGCGTGGTCTTTGCGGATGCTGCAACGACCGCCAGATGATGCCAGCTCGCCGCCGCGATCGCCGCCGAGGCCGCGCTGCGCTGTGACGAGCCTGACGTCGTCACCTCAACGAACGGCACGCCATTGTCGAGACCGATGAGGATGCCGTCGCCGCCATTGCGGCGGCTGAACAGGACGGCGTTCGGCTGCAGCGCGGCCGGCTTGACCCATAGCGACAACGTCCAGCCGGCGTCGGCCACCGTTGCGAGCGATGATCCCGACGGCAGCATGAGCGGCGTGCGCCCATCAAGGCGGAGGCCCGTGCCGATCAGCGCGCCCTCGGCGGGCTGTCCGACGCTTTGTGCATTGTTGCCCCAGACCGTGGAATCCAACGACGGCGTGCCACGTTCGTTGAAATGATACACGACCGCGAAATCCGGATCGTAGCTGCCTTTGGCATCCGCGTTCGGCACGGCTTTCTTGTTGCCGTAGTAGAGCCAGATCTCGGTCTTGGCGCCGGAGGCGAGACTGGGCACCGACACCCAGACCAGCGCCTCGCCGAGCAGCGCGTCGTACTTCTCGATATGATGCTTCAGCGGCGTCTTGTCGTCGCCGGCGACGAAGCGCAGGTCGCTGCCATCCTCCTTGGTTGCACTGAACCGGAAATTGCCGGAGTGCAGCCGGACCAACATGGGGACGGTGCCGATCGGATCGGTGATGTTGGCGCCGGATGCGCTGGCATCGATGCTGATCTTCTTGCGCAGCTGCCAATCGTCGTTCCACCAGGCGCGGGCCGGAGACGACAGGATCGCCAGCGCGGCGATGGCGCCGAACAGGCGCGCGGCAAGCTTCACGACAGCACGCGGGCTGCCCGCATCCCGGTTCTTATGTCCCGTCATCATCAGAATTCGCCCCAGAGCCGGACATTGAGGCGCGGATGCCCCGCGCGGGTGTAGGTTTCGTTCGTCATCGGCACCGACAGCGCAAACAGCCCGTTGAACGCGCTGAACATCCTGAAGCGGGTGCCGATGCCATAGCTCCAAAGATTTGATTGTGATGTCTGATCGGGCAGCGCACGTTGCACGTGCACCACACCGGCATCGGCGAACAGGAACAGCCGCGTCTCGTTGAAGGTCGTGAAACGCGGCGCGCCCTTCCCCGTCTCATCCTTCATCTGCTTCTGCAGCATGGCGCCGATGTCGGGACTGCGCAGCTCCAAGCTGCCGGCGACGCCATCGTCGCCAAGAGTCTCCGATTCCAGATAGCCACGCACCGTGTCGAGACCGCCGGCACTGAACTGCTCGCTGGACACCAGCGGGCCATCGGCCTTCTGCGCCTGCAGTCGCCCCCACAGCTGATAGCCTTCGGGCAGCTCCTGCGTATGCGTGAGGTCGAGGTTGAAATGCGTGAAGCTCGCGGACGCGGAGAAGCGCTTGTTCTCGAACGCCTGATGGTCGCTCGACAGCGGACGCAGGTTGGACGTCAATGACGCATTGAACTGCGTCATGAAGTTCTCGCCCTGGAACGTCCCCGTGTAGCTCGCAACCGCAGGAAAATACGTCACGGGGGACGAAAATCCGCTGCCGTTCAGCGAGACCAGCTGGAAGAAGTGCTTGTAGTCGACGCCGGCCGACAAGGTCTGCGTAAAGCCATCGCGCCCGGGCAGCGTCATGACCGCACGGGTGCCGACGATCTGGCCAGGGCCGACGATGTTGGTGCCGCCGACGGTCGCCACATCGCTGTTCGACTTCACGGCATAGGCGAGCACGGCGAGCCAATCGACCGGCAACCGGGCGAGGTACGAGGCCGACACGACCTCCGCATCGCTGCGCCGCTGCGGCGCCACCTGATAGCTGAGCGTCAGCGAATGTCCGAGCTGCCAGAGATTGTCGTAGCGAACGGTGCCGATCGTCCTGGTCTCGGTCGTACCACCCGAGCGCCGATTGTTGACCTCGAGGCTGCCGTGGAAGGGCGCCTTGTCCTCGACGTTGAGATCGACATCGACCGTTCCCGGCGTCACGCCCGCCCGCAGCGCCGGCGTGACGCGGCGATCCGGCCATTGATTGAGACCGTAGATGTCCTTGGTGAGATCGTTGAAATTGGGCACCGCGCCCTCCTTCAGCGAGGGCGCGCCTTCCTTGATCTTGTCCGTATCGAAATAACGCGAATTCCTGACGCGAAGGCGGCCGACCTTCAGCTCTCTCACGTTCAGCACAACCACCTTGTTGGTCGGATTCTGCGGCGGCACCTCGACCGACACCGTCTGAAATCCCTTGTCGTGATAGGCCTTCTCCAGCGCCGCCCGCGCCTTCTCGACATCGTCGGCGGTCTTGTTCGGACCGAGGAAGGGATAGATCGCCTCTTCGAGGTCGACCTGCGCGAGCTTCTCCGCTCCCCGAATGGCGAAATCGTCGATATCGAAGCGCAATGCGGGGCCAGGAGCAGGCTTGGCCGGAGCGGCGCCCTGCGACGCTCCTGCCGCCTGGGCTTGCACCGGAGCGATGCAACTGCTGATCAGGACAGCAGCAGCCAGCAGCACGACCTCCGCGCCGAACGAATTCGGCCGCGCGGAGCATGGCCCGCCTCTCTGCTCTTCCATTCTGACCCGCACCGACGTCCGCTCACCATCCGGCACGCACATGACGTCGCGACAGGAAGCCGCGGCCATGGTGCCTCGGTCGGAAAGACGATCGGACCCGGGCGAGACTGAATCATTTTTTAAGGATTGCTTCGACCGAGTGGAACGATTCGCCGGTCGTGCGTCGGCGTTCGGACGACGCGTGGATAAGGACAACCATTAACGACTGTAGTCACCCGCCTGCCGTGCGGAATCCGTACGCTGGCAAAGACGCAGATCTTGGTCCCGCGAAGCGCGTCAGCTCAGCAGGACGAGCCCGCCCGGCAGAGGCCGCGCCTTGGCGCCGAAAAGGCTCTCGGCCTGACTGATGAAGTCGTCCAGGCGATCGAGGCGGAATGTGCCCGAGATCATGCGTCGTCCGAGTTGCTCGTCCATCACCACGATCTTGCCCGGCCGATAGCGGTTGATCTCGGCAACAAGGCGGTTCACCGGCCAGTCGCGGACGATCAGCAGACCGTTCTGCCACGCCTTGACGGCGTCGACGTCCAGCCGGGAGGTCGACCCCAGTCCCTGCTCGACCGAATATGAGACCTGCTGGGCTCTGACGATCTTGGCCCCCCGTCCGCCGCAGGCGACATCGACGCTGCCGTCGAGACAGGAGACGGTCACGACACCGCCCAGGCACTTCAGATTGAAATCCGCGTGCAACGCCGTGACGCGCCCGCCCGCCGCATCGATGATCAAGGGGTCCTGCGCTGTCGGCGCGCACTGCACGGCGGCCTCTCCCGAGAGCAGCTCGAACCGTCGTGGTCCTTCGGCGGTCCGCAGCGCGATGCTGGTTTGGGTGTTCAGCACGACCGAGGCGTCACTGGTCAACGCAACGCTGCGCCGCTCGCCCTTGGCTGTCCGCATGTCCGCCGACAGCTCCTGCAGCGACGGCCAGAGCTCCAGGGGCGGCCGCACCGCCAAATATCCAACGGCCAGCGAAGCGGCGGTCGCCATGGCGCCTCCGATCAGCGCGCGGCGGCCGATCGCGGCACGTGACGGCGGCGCGCGCCGAGCATCGGCATGGGCGAAGGCCTGGTCGGCAGCGAGCTTGCGGGTCGCATCACCGAACCGGCGCCACAGCGTGACGGCCTGGCGGAACGCAGCCTCATGCTCCGGACTCCGTTGTCGCCACGCCATCAAGGCGGCGGCGTCATCCGAGGTGGCCTCCCCGGAATGCAGACGGATCACCCATGCCAGGCCCTGACGCAGGGTCTGATCCATTTCCGTGCTGTCGTCGTCGCCTGCGATCAAGATCAGGTCGCTCGCTCGTTTCGGCGGCCAGAGGGCGGCTCCCTCATGGCGACGCCCCGCGGTCATTCGATAGACGACCGGCATAGCGCTGGACCGAAATGGAAAATCGAACAATCTGCACGATGAGTCCCGATATGGGCGGCAGCTTGAACTGAAACTCAGCCGCGATGCGTCGTTGCATAGCGTATCTGCCCGGAATGCGGCAAGGCTGCCTCTGGCTGGAAACGCCTTACGAGCCCGGTTCGTTAGATCGAGACGACGCGCGAGGACCAAATCGACGCACGACCTTGCGTCCGAGCCGGCGGCTGAGATGCTCCATGGCATGCTGCAGATCGAACTCGACAGTCCGCACATTGACGCCGAAGCGTGCGGCGATCTCACGATGCGGAACAAGCTCGATATGAGCGCAGATGAACACCTCGCGCTTTCGCTGCGGCAGCTCGGCGAGCGCTTTTTCAAACTGCTCGAATTCGAGGCGCGACTCGAAGGCGGCAGCCGGACCAGGCCGGTCGTCCGGCAACGCCATGATCGCTTCGATTTCCGAAGCATTGAGGAGACGGCGCTCGCCTTTGCGATGGTCCTTTGCCAAATTGAGCGCCATCCGAAACAGATAGTCGACGGGACTGCGCAGCGGGACGGCGTCCGACACGCGGTCGGCCCGTACGAACGCCTCATGAAGCGCCTCGCGCGCAACGTCCGGTGAGCCGAGGCAACGCGTCAGGCGGCGAGCCAAACTCTCGTAATCAGCCGCGAGCACGTCGCGCAGCGATTTGCTGTTCGAGTAAGACACAACGCCGCCCCGTCACATCAGCCTTTTTTCCGGCCGATTTCAGCCCCACCAATGTACCTACCGGGGGAGAATGACAGCCACGTGACGACCTGAGATGGCGCCGCCGTTGCACGGCTACTGTGGCAGGTCAAACGCAATCGTGTAGTCGAGATTGAGCTGTCCGGGCAACTCGACGGGAATGCTCGGCAACGGCTGAGCTCTTTTCACCATGTCGACGGCGGCAGCATCGAGCAGCGCGACCCCCGAACTCGAGGCGACGCGAACATTGGTGACCGCGCCATTGCGCTGCAGAGTGAGGACGAGGCCGACGGTGCCCTGGATGCGCTCGCGCTCGGCGCGCTCCGGATAGTATTGGAATCTGGCGATGTGGGACTTCACCGTCCGAACGAACGTCATGGTCTTTTGATCGGGCGTCGCGACAGCGAATGCCAAATGCGAGCCGGGTATCGGCGCATCCCACGCCGGCGCGCGCGGCACATCCGCCGGGACGGACAAGGACGCTGGCTCCGACACTGGAGCGTTGCCAGAAGCGGCATCACTTTGCGCAGCGGAGATCGTCGAATCAGGCCTCGCGGCGCTCGTCAACGCCAGCTTAGGCCCGGTGGCCACAACATCCCGATGCAGAGGCTCGGCCGTCTGCGAGGAGACGAGACGGACCTGCATCACGTTGTCGCCGGGACCGAGATCGTTACCGGCCGGAGTGTGACGGAGCCAATAGACACCAAACGCCAAGAGCGCCGGAACAGTCATTGCAACGGCTGCGAGCGAGCGCAGCCCAAGCGCCGGGGCCGCCGCATGCCAATCCTGCAACGGCATATCGTCCAGATGCCCGGATCGCCACGAGTGGTCTCTCATCGCATTCAACCCATCCAATCGCTCAGACGGACATCATGAGCTCAGCGGCCGAAAGCATTGAGCTCAATCCGATCTTCACCGCTGGCATCGTCGAAATGAGCAAGGTGGTATCTCGTTATTCGATGCTTGTCGAGGTGCGATGCAAGCGCATCAGGCTCTCCAGAAGAGATGATCTCCCATGACATCATTCGGCGAGATCGAAAAGGAGAAGCCGGGCGCGATCAGCGCGCCCGGCCTCGAGATTTGATCAGCGTTCAATACGCGGTATTCGGCTCGATGGCCGCTTACTGCGCACCCGCGCCGACGGCCACGGAGCTGCAGCCGTCAACCTGGGTCGAGCTGCCGGAGATGGCAGTGCCGCTGCCAGCCGTCAGATAGGACGTGTTGATCGCCGTGGCGAAGTTGGGATTCAGCGCGTTGAACCCGTTGTTCTGGAGCACGCTGGCCGCATCCTGGCTCGCATAGAACCAGGACAGGAAGTTGGTGATGTCGGTCACGCGGGTCGGGGCCGACGACGTGTTGTAGCAGCTGTAGAGATAGGCGAAGGTCGTGCCCGTGACGGGATAGGCACCCGCCGTGATCGGCAGGCCGAGCTGCGACTTGCCGTCAACCGACACGCCGCCGAACTGGCCGACGCCCGCATAGGTCTGGTTGTAGACGTTCCAGGCCTGATAGTTGGTGGTGGTCGGCACCGTCACGCTCTGGAACGCCAGATCCGCGGACGCCGGGGTCGGAGCAATGAAGCTCTCCTGATCCGGGTGATAGATGCCGCGGCTGCGCTGCTCGTCGTTCTGGATGCTGGCCGAGACCGGAGCACCACTGGCCGGATTATACGGCTTGGCGAAGTCGTTGCTGACATAGCCGATGCGACCGCCCAGGTAGTTGCCCTTGGCGTCCTGCGCGTTGCTGCTCACGGTATCGGCGACATCGCCGGTGCCGTTGCCGGCGAGCCAGCCGCCCGTGCCGGTCGAAACGTCCACGCCCTTCACGGCCTTGATGTTGGCGATCAGGTTGGCGAACGTCGTCGACGGCAGATTGGCGGCCGAGGCGTTGGTCTTGGCGGCGACGGTGGTGGTGGAGGTGGTGCCCGCGACCTGGTTGTTGAGCGTCACCGCGGTGCTCGGGAAGGTGACACCGACGCCGGTGAAGATCTTCGCGTAGTTGTGCGAGCCATCGACGTCGAGCTGCGGGCAGCTGTTGGCGAGGAAGTTGGTCAGAATGTAGCTGGTTCCGGAGCCGTCGGACCGGAACGCAACCTGGATCGGCAGCGAGTTGGACACATAGGCCTGGGCCGCGCCGCCGTTGCCGGTGTTGTCGTCCATGAAGGTCTGCACGCGAGCCTGGCCGAGATTGTCGAGCGCGGCGATCGCAGCGGTCGAGCTCCAGTCACGGACCTCGCCCGAGAAGATGGCGCAGAGCTGAGCGGTCGAGAGCTGGATCGCCGAGCCCGGCGTGCCCGCGGTGCCGGCCGAATTCACGGTCCAGGTCGCAACCGGAGTGTTGCTGGTGTTGACGACGATGGCGACCGGCGCCTCGATCAGCGGCAGCTGGATCGCCGGGCCGAAGCTAGCGACATTATACGTGGTGGCCGAGGTCGCGTTGCTGGCAGCGATCGCGGTCTGGTCCTGCCAGTTGCTGGCCGGGGTGAAGTTGGTCAGCGCGGTCGCGGTGAGCGTGTTCGGAAGCGGCGAGTCGCCGGCGCCGAAGTCGACGCGTGCGTAGGGATAGGTCGCGAGCGCCGGGACGCTGCTCTCCAGGAACACCGGCGGAACGGCCGGCAGCGACAGCGACGGCGCGCTGCCGCGCAGCAGCTGCTTCGGATCATTGGTGATGAACGCACGCTGGCCGGCACCGGAGCCGACAGCCGCATAGAGGCCGACCGTTCCGAGCGCGCCGACCTGACCGCAATTGGCGCCGTCCTGAGAGCCGGGCAGCAGGCCGGGCGTCGGGAGCGTCGCATTGAAGCTGGAGGAGAAGCTGTAGCCGTCATTGGTCACGGTCTGGGCATTGTAGCAGTCCATGGCCTGACGCATGGCGAGCGACACCAGCGTGCTGCCGCCGCCATACACCGCGGTCTGAGCCGCAGCAGGCTGCACGGCCGCGGCGAGAGCCGCAGCAGCCGACAGCACGAGCACCGAGGCGGTGCCGCGCAGGCGGTCGATCGAAGAACGACGAGTCATCGGAAGTCTCCGTGAGGTTGCAGTCGAATTGCGAGCCATCGAGACGCAGCGATGCCGTGTGCTTCGAGGAAGAAAACCGTCACCATGCAATTATTAGTCGACGAGACATCCCGCTCTCGTGCGACCCGCGCGGTCATTGAAACGATTGACGGCCTTCCACGCTCATCCGCATCGTTGCGATCGGTGGCTTGCATGGGAGAGACAGTTCACGCCGCCTCTCAGCGAATCTCTTTGTTGAAAAATTTCTGCGTGACGTTCGATCACCGGTCATTGCTGACGATCGCTGCTGTCAGCGTTCCGCACGGATTTCAGACATGCGCCGCAACACATGTCATGGGTCAGTCATCGTGAGCCGGTACGTTATTAGTGACGAGACCTTCGCGGCCGCGTGTTCCGAAAGGTCACCCTGGGGCGGGCGTTTCAGAGATGCGGGATTCGGGCCGAGCGGCGCTGCTCAACGCGCTGATCGATGGCTATGACGATCTGAAACGGCGACTCGCACGGCGGTTGGGTTCGACCGAGCTGGCGGGCGAGGCGCTTCAGGATACGTTCCTTCGCCTGGAATGCGGCAACGACGTTGGTGCCGTGCAAAGTCCACGCGCCTATCTGTTCCGGACGGCGCTCAATCTTGCGAACAACCGGCGCGTCGCCGAGAGCCGCAGGCTTACGACATCCGAGATCGACGCGCTGCTGGACATTCCCGACGACTCCCCCGATCCGGCCCGCATCGTCGAGTCCCGCTCGGAGATCGCGGCCCTGAGCCGCATCCTGCCGCGGCTGTCGGCGCGCCAGCGCGATATCATCTTCGCCACCTTCGTCGACGAGCAATCGGTGCATCAGATCGCGCAGCGACACCGCGTGTCCGTGCGCCGCATACAGGTCGAGCTGCGCGAGGCGCTGCTCTATTGTGCGAGCCAGCTCGAGCGATCGCTGGAGCGCCGGCTGCCGTCGCGCAGCGATGCTCACCGCCCTGCCCTGCGCCCGTGGACTCCTGCGCTGGAGGACACCGGCTAGCCGGCGAGCCGGACCGCGCCTCGCGCGATGATCCGCCACAACTCTGGCGCCCGCTGCGTCGACACAACGGCTGCATCAAGGTCGGGACCGACACTCCCCCGCGCCGTCGGTGCAGTCCTGCGGTTTGGCGCTGTTGCTCTGAGACGGCGTAGCACCGCCTCCACTGCGCGCGGGAGCTTCACCGCCGGAATTTCCCTGGCCGCTGCCGCCATAGCCGAGCACTTCGACGATGATGACGGAGGCCCGCCCGTCTGCGGACGGCTGTTGCGAGGGCGCGAGCTTCTGCGGGGCGGCCACGGTGTTGTTGCCGAGAGTCAATGCCGCCACCGGCGGCGGCGCGACCGTGGGAATTCCTGTCGCAGAGCCCTGCACATTGATGTTGAAGGCATTGAGGACGCGCGCCGCACCCAGGCTGAGATCGCCGGCGACACGGATGCCGGCCGAGCCCGCGTCGATCGTGCCGGTCGGCGCGTACAGGTTGACATTGCTCTTGGTCGGATCCTGCCCGTTCAACGTGATCAGCGCTGCGATGCCGGCGCCGGTCACCAGCCCGGTCGGATTCAAATAGCAATAGCCGTTGGCGTCACAGATGGTCTGCTGCGGCGCACTTGCCGCATAGGTCTTGGAGCCTTGACCGGCATTGATGTCGCCATTTGCGGAGAACAGATCGATGTCGCCGCCCTGAAGAGTCATCATGCGGCTCTGCGCGAGCTGGATCGTGCCGTCGCTGTAGCCGCGGATCGTCCCGCCGGCGAGCGTGAGAATTCCTTCCTGGATCGGAGACAGCAGGTCGCGTCCATTGCGGCCGACATTGATGTTGCCGCCGGGCACCAGGATGTTGATGTCGCTGCCCATCTGGGTCTCCAGGACCGAGCCGCCGAGCGAGATCGTGCCGGTCACGACGCGATTGGCGGCGCCATTGACGCCGTTGACGGAGCGGTTATCGGTATAGCCGAGCGACGCCGGGAACAGCGTCGCGATCGCGGCATAGGCGCGGCCATACTGACCGGCGTAGGCGCTGGCCGGATCGTTGTGATCCTTGCCGACCTGGATGAGGAAGTCGCTGAAGCTGCTATTGATGGCGAGCTTCTCGCGCAAGCTCAGCGTATCGCCTCCCGCCGCGATCGTGGCGAATCTCGCGCTCGCCGCCTCACGGCTGATTCCGAGCACGCCGGCGATGTCTGCGAGGAAATCGAAACCGACCTCCTGCGGGGAACGCACCACGTATTGATTGACGAAGGCCACGTAGTTGGCCCGCGCGCCGGTTCCGAAGTAGCTGCCCAAGGCCTGATCGACGAGCGCGTTCTGCTTGTCGACGGCGAGTGCGTTGAAGTCGCGCCATGCCTGAGCGCGGGCGTTGGCGTCCCAGCTCTTGGCGGGATCGAGCCCATCGTTCAGCTTGGCGGCGATGAGTCGGAGCAGATCGATTCCACTGGTAGCTGAGCGGGCGGGATCGACATATTCGGCGATCACTGCCGCATAATTCGTGCCCGCCGGCTTCACACCGGCAAGAACGTAGATGTCGGCACTCCGGTTCGGCAAGTACTTGACGAGCTTCGTCGTCGTCAGGTCCGCATTGGTGCCGGAGTTGCTGCCGTTGCCCGCCGCGATCAATCCCGCGTAGCCGTTCAGGCTCTGGCGGAGCGGACCGATGTTGCGCCCGGCCTGGACCAGCCACGATCCCGGGCCATAGAGCGTATAGGAGCCGCCGATGATCGAGTTTCCTGCCACCAGCGACGTGACGTCGACGGAATTATTGTTCTGGAAGGTGATGGTGGCCTGTCCGGTGTTGGTCTGCGGAACGCCGTCGACCGCCGATGTCGGCGTGATTACGGAGAGAATGTTGTTGCCCGCAGTCATGTCCGCCGGCTTGATCAGCGTCAGGCTGGCCGTGCTTGCGAACGTGATGTCCTGCCCGGCGGCGATGATCACCGGCACCGGGTCATTGGCATGAAGCGCTTGGGTCAGATCGGCAAAGGTCTGCCCAAGCGGATTGATGTAGCTTGGCCCGGTGGCGGCGCCATGCACGTAGAGGCTGGACGCTCCGGTCAGGAGATCCGGCATGACGAGTTTTGCCCCCCCGCTGAAAGTGATCGACTGGGCTGCCAGCAGCGAAAGCGTCCCCGAAGCTGAACCATTCGCGCTCGGGATTGGGACGATGTTGATGGTCTGCCCACCGATGATGATCGACCCGCTCAAAGCCATGATGTCGAGGCTGGCGGGGTAGATCGATGGGACATTCGAACCATAGCTCGTTCCTTTCGACACCAGCGAAGACGCAGTTGCGGTTGCGATCGTGATGTCGCCGGACACGGCGGTCAGGTCAATCCCGCTCTGGGCCCCGTAGCTGGTGAACGGCGTTCCCATCCAGGACAGAGTGGAGGTGGTCGACGCAATCGGAAGAACGCCGGTGAAAGCGCCGGGAACGAGCGTCACCACGGGCAGCTGCGCAGGGTCGTAGACCGAGAGCAGGCTGATGCCGCCGCCGGAAACGACGCCAATGAAGCCGTTCTGCACGCCCAGGATCAGATCGAGCGGCTTGCCGGTCGGCGACGTGTTCTTGCCCTTCGCTGTGGCATTGGAATTTCCGGTCTGGAGCGTCGCCGAGAGCGACGTGTTCGGGTCCGCGCTGACCGCGCCGGCGACCTTGATACGGCCGCTGCCGAGTCCGACCAGCATATTGCCGCTCTGCAGGTTGCCGCCGGCCTGAATCACGAGGTTGCCGCCGCCATAGGTCACGATGTGCGCCGGATCGGCGGTCGTGATGCCTCCTGCGACGACGAGCGTTTCAGGCAGCGAGACCGCAGTCTGCCTGATGTCGGCGCCGGCCACGAGCGTCGCATTGCCGCCGCCGAGCACGCCTATGCCCTGGAAGAACGTGGCGTAATTGATCCAGGCGGCCGTCTGGCAGCTCGTCAGGAAGTTGCAGTTGGCGAACGGCGTCGCCGTCCCATTGCCCCAGCCGCCGTGGAAGTACCAGTTGCTCCACAGCTGCATCATCGACTGATAGGCCGTGCCGGTCTGCGAGCCCGCCGCGTCGTCGATCGGCGTCTCCACACCGATGATCGATTGCCCCACGGTGATCGACACCGAGCCGCCGCCAGTTGCCCAGGACGGAGTGCTCACATAGCCGTTCGCACAATTGAGCCCGGCACAATTGGCATTGGACGGAAGCGTCAGAGCGGTGAAATCGGCCGGCGTCGATGTCGCCGCACCCGCCGTGTAGACAGCGCCGGGCGCGGACTTGTCGAGTAGTTGGAAGTTGCCGGCGGCAGCGATGGTGATGCTTCCCGTCCCGGTTCGCACCAGTGTCGGGATCATCCGGAGCGATGTCGTCGTCGTCGTTCCCGACGTCGTCGTGACTGGCGAATACAAGTGGCCGTCGATCGTCACATTCCCGGTGCGGCTTGCCGTGAGCGCCGACACAGGAGCCACCGCGTACGGGTTCACCGTGGTGTCGCGAGCGCTGGTGAACGCCGCGCCGGCGACCAGGTTGATCGAGAACGAGCCGTTGTTGACGCCCTGGACCCGCGTCATCAGATCAGCGGCCGCCGTCGTGTTGTAGTCCGCCACGTTGCCCGACCGGGCCGGATTGTTGGCGATCAGGTCGGCCACGGCCACCGAACCGCCGAAATAGTCGCGGGTCTCAAAGAAGCCGTCGCTGATGGTCGCCTTGACGGCGACGTCGTTGACGGCCCGCAGGGTCAGAGATCCCGGCTCGCCGGCCGCGGTGCGATAGGCCAGCGGCGTCTGTACCGTCGCGACCAGTTGCCCCGTATAGTTCGTGTAATTGGAGAGGAGCTTGCCGGCGGCATCGGTGATGACGGTGTTGGCGCTGACCAGCGTGCCGTTGACCGCGGTGAAGGCCGTGGCGTTCACCAGGCCTTTCACGCCCCCGAGATTCCAGTTGCTGGCCACGGTGACGTTGCCGCCATTGATCGAGGTCGACGGGTTCGACAGCACGATTTCGGGGCGCACATGCAGGATGGCGCCGAGGCCGCTGGCGAAGTCGAACGCGTCGCCGTTCCCCGCAGCGACCGAGCTCGCCAGCGACTTCTGGACGAAGCCGGTCAGCGTGCCCTGGTAGAAATTGACGTGATTGGCATAGGCCGTCGTCGGCACGAAGATGCCGATGCCCTGGGCGACGCTGGTCGTCTGCGACAACGAATAGGGCTGGTTGACCGTGTACTTGGCCGTGAGGGTCACGCCGTTGGCCGTGACGGTCGGGGCGGGGGACCCGGCGTAGGTCGTGTTCGGATTGGTGGCGATGAGCCCGGCGATGACCAGGTTCGTGGTGACGGTCGCCGCCGTCGTGCCGCCCGTCACGGTCAGCGTGACCGGACTGGTGTAGCCGATGGCGGCAGTGTTATCCACCGTGACCGACTGGACGGCACCTGCACTGACCGTCACCTTGGTTACGACCAGGCCGCTTCCAGCGCCGCCCCCCGTCAATGTCACGACGACAGGATTGAGCGTCATAGCGGGATCGGAATAGCAGGTCCATGTCGCACCACCGCCCTTGCAAGTTCGAGTCGCTGTGCCGAAGCCCGACCCCTTGTTGGCTGCTGTCGGCGTAAGATTCCCCGTCTGAGTGGTCATGATCGCGGTGGCCACGCCGCTGGCGCCGCCGACCAGAATCGTCGGCACCGCGGTGAAGGTCGTCGTCGTGCTGTAGCTGATCGTATCGCCGGCGATCACGGTCCCTGCAACGCGCGTGCCGGTGCCGTCGAACCAGCCGGCGGGATCGATGATGCCGTCGAAATGCGTGCCGCCGGTCGTGTTGTCGGTGGTGCTCCAGGTGGCGTAGGCGTTCAAGGCCAGCCCGCCGCCAGGCGTTGAGCCGTTGGTCACGACGCTGCCCTTGAAGCGCACATTGACCGTGTAGTCGCTGAGCAGCGGCGCGCGCACGATGACCTGCCCGGCCGGCGCGGTCGGGCCGCCGCTGACGTCCAGCAGCGCGCCCGCATCGACCTTGATCCAGCCCGAATTGGCGCTGGTCACCTGCTGGAAGCCGTAGGTCGGATCATATCCGCCCGCCGTCGGCGTTCCGGTCGTCGCCAGCGTGATGGTGCCGCCGCTGGGATTGGTCGCTCCATTGTCGACCGAGGAATAGCGGCCGAACGCGGCGTCGCCCTGGGTGACGGCGCTTGCCAGCAGCCGCGCCGATGATTGCAGCCACACGCCACAGGAGGTCGTGCAGCCCGACGAGGAGGGCAGCGTTCCCGTGCCGAACAGCGAAATCTGCCCGCCGCTCAGGCCGCGCGCGTCGATCGTGCCGCCGACATTGACGCTGCCGGCATTGGCGGTCAGCTGGACATTGCGCGAGGTCAGGCTGGTGCCCGCAGCAAGCTCGATGTTGCCGGTCTGCAGCGTCACGGTGAAGCTGCCGGAGAAGTTCGGACTCGTGCCGTCGAGCGGCAGCGCGCCGGCTAGACCGCCGGCGAGCAGGCTGAAATTGCCGCCGAGATCGTTGAACTGCGCCGATCCGTTCAGGGTGCCCGCCAGGGTGGCGATGCCGGTGGTGCCGTTGTTGCCGGTCTGGATCGCAAGCGAGCCTGCGTAGCCGGCATAGGGGTTGGAGACGTCGACGCTGGCGCCGACGACGCTGACATTGCCGAGATTAGACGTCAGCTGCACGCTGCCCGCTGGCGTGTCCACGAGCTGATTGTTCACCGCCAGACGCAGACCGGGGGCCTTGATCGCAGCCCCCGAAGCGAGGACAACGTCACCGGTCGCCGCTATCAAGCTGACCTTGCCGCCGGCGGCATCGATCTGCACGCCATTGCGCGCCGTGATCGAGGCCCCCGTCAGGGCCAGACTGCCGCTGATGTTGCCATCGCTGCCGAAAGTGCTGGCGGAGCCGTTGCCCTGCATCACCACATTGCCACGGGCGGTGATGGTCTGGCTTGCGCCGGCTTTCACCACAACATCGGGCGTCGACAGAGTGAGATCGGTGCCGCCCCAGATCGAGATCGTCGGGGCGCTGGTGTAGCCGGTACCGCCATTGGTCAAGGTCAGTCCAGACACCGCCGAGCCGCCGAGCGTGGCGGTCGCCGTTGCGCCGGAGCCGCCGCCTCCGGTGATGGTGACGATCGGCGCGCTCGTAAAGCCGGTGCCGCCATTGGCCACGGTCAGCGAACTCACGGTCGTGACCGCCTGCGCCGCAGCGCCGGAGCCACCGCCACCGGAAATCGTGACCGTCGGAATTCCCGTAAAGCCGGCGCCTCCCTGCACGTTCACGCCGACGACGCCGAACTGCGGCTGAAGCCCGGCGGTCGGTACGGCTGCAGTGCCGATCGCGGCCCCCGTGCCGCCGGTCGTGACCGTGACGCTCAGATTGGCGAGCACGCCGCTGAAGCCGGATCCGCCCGAGATGATGTTGACCCCGGTGATCGCTCCGGTTGAGTTGACCACGGCTGTTCCAGTGGCTGTGGCCCCTGTGAGGGTGTCCTTGATGGTGACCAGATCACTTGCGCGATAACCCGACCCGGTGCCGGTGGTCGACACGTTGAACGACACGATGCCGAGCAGCGCCGTGCCGGTCGCGGTGGTTCCACCAGAACCGGCGATCGTGACTGTCGGCACGCTGGTGTAGCCGGTCCCGGCGCTGCTGATCGCGATCGAGCTGAGATTGAACTTTGCCGTCGCGGTGGCGGCGGCGGCATCGATGCTGCCGGTTCCAGCAAAAGCGATGCTCTCGCCCGCGGTCCAATTGACCTTGCTGAACCCGCCGAAGCTCTTGGCGCCGGCGTCGGCGGTGATCACCTTGGTTGCATTGAGATTCAGCGTGCCGCCCGCTCCCGCGGTGACGGACGCATCGGAGCTGACCCCGGACGCGCCGCGGCTGTTGATCAGGGTGATGTTGGTGGCCGCGATGGTGGCACAGTAGGCCGAGCAATCCGCAGCACCCGCGCCTGCGGTGTTGTTGCCGATGCTGTAGAAGCCGGATCCGTCGAATGTCAGCGTCCCGATCGGGTTGGCGGTATCGCCGAGCGTCAGACCCGTCTGCGCGTAGAAATCGAACCCGGCGTTGCTGCGCAGGGTCACCGACGAGGCGCCGGCAAACAGGCTGTTGAACTGAGCCGATGTCAGATTCAGGCCGCTCGCCGTCAATCCCTCGGGGCCGAAATTGAACGTGTTCGCTGCAACCGACAGGTTCGACGCCTTGAGCGTGACGCCCGCTGCGGCCGCGCCGCCATTCACGCGATCAGGCGCAAATGCACCGGACCCGCTGGTGTCGATCATCAGCGAGTTGCCGGCCGTGATCACGACGCCGGCGCCGGCTACCAGTTGTGACGTTCCGACGTTCGTGCCGATCGCAAAGCTGCCGGTCCCAATGGCGCCACTGCGCGTGACCGAGACCATGCTGCCGTTCGAGACCCGCAGCAGCGCGCCGTCGCCGCTCAAGGCGATGTTGCGGCTCGTCCCGGAGACCGTGCCCTTCGTGCTCACGACGCTGCCGGCGTCCACGGTGAGGCCTCTGCTGCCGCCGCCCTGGGTGACGAGGATCAGCTCAGGCCCGCTGAGCGAATGCGCCGCATCAGTGGCG
Source organism: Bradyrhizobium sp. USDA 4353 (assembly GCF_054063215.1). Taxonomy (NCBI): domain Bacteria; kingdom Pseudomonadati; phylum Pseudomonadota; class Alphaproteobacteria; order Hyphomicrobiales; family Nitrobacteraceae; genus Bradyrhizobium; species Bradyrhizobium sp. USDA 4353. Next base: position 3,182,385 of record NZ_JBSSGB010000001.1, on the reverse strand, counting down.
ACCTCGAGATTGAGCGCGACGGCCGTGACGGCCCCTGGAGAGCTGACGGACGCCGTGCCGCCGATCAGGACGCTGCCCGCGCCGAAGTTGCTGAGCTGGTCGGCGTCGAGGAAGAGGTAGTTGGCGAACGCCGAGCTCGCCGTGAAGCCGCCATTGGCGGCGACGGTTCCGAATTGGCCCAGACGATCGCTGGCGACGACTGCAATGTTCGCGGCAGCAATGTCGATCTGTCCCGTCGCGCCCTGGACCGTTGGTGCGAGATCGCTGCTGCCGGCAGCGAAATTGTTGTTGCCGCCAAGCGTCAGCCTGCTGGTGGCGCCGATCACGAGGAGACCGCCGTCGACCGGCAAGGCGGTCGGAGCGAGACCATTGTTGGCCGTATAGTTCGAGAAATAGCTGGTGCCGCTGGTGATGTTGATCTTGGAGTATTGGCCCCAGACCGCCTGCGATTGCAGCTGGAACAGCATGGTTTGCGACGAGCGGGAGCCGGTGATCGCATTGCCCAGGGAGCCGGTCATGTAGACCGAGCCGTCGGCGCCGGTGAAGCTGCCGGGCGATGTGCCGTTGCTCGTCGTGTACTGGACCACGCGGTAGGCGCCGGGCAGTGTCGCGTACATGCCCGGGAGCAGCACGTAGGTGCCAGCCGCGATTCCATTGCCGCCGCTCAAGGTGACGGAGGTCCCCGGCGATATGCCGGTGGCGTTGTTCATCGCAGTCGCCGAGAAGCTGGACAGCTTGCTGCCGCTCGTCGTCAGGCCCGCGGACGTCACGCTCCGTCCTGAATAATAGGGATAGGAGTTGAAGACCGGGTCGTAGGCGGCGACCTGAGCCTCGTAGGCCGGCACCAGCGCATACACCTGCCGTCCATCGGCATAGGTGGATGCAAGACTGGGGGTCGTGCCGCTTGAGCTGACGGTGGATACCTGCTGGTAATTGAGAAGGACGTTGCGCGTCCCGCCCGTGCCCGCGACAAACTCGACCGCATAGACGTCCCCGCCCCCGCTGGCATCGATGCTCCCGCCGAGCGCGACCGACCCACCGAAGATGCTGATCGACTTCGCCGGCGCCGCCGTTTGCTGCGTGACGGCATTTGTCGAGGCGATGGTCGCGTTCGCGTTGAGGTCGAGGCCATAGTACCAGGTGGCGCCGTCGACCGTGGAGCCATAGGGGATGTCGAGGCCGCCGGTCGAGACCGCGGTCAGGCTGCCGGTCCCGAGCGTGACCGATTGGGTCTGGACCAGCGCTCCCGAATAGGTCGTGGCCGATGAGGACACCGCCGCCTTCGTCACCGCCAGCGGCATGTCGGCTGCCGAGCGCAGGCCGACGACGATGCTGCCGAGCGGCGCCCACAACGTGCCATCCTGCTCGATGTTCTGCGCATCCAGCACCAGCGTTCCGCCAGCCGAGAGCGGAGCGCTCGGCGTGCTGCCGGCATATTGCTTGATCGTGAGCGTCGGCGAGGAGTCGCTGACGGCCATCGTCGACATCAGCAGAAAGGCAGTGTTGGTGGCGGGGAAGATCTCCGCCGCGGTGATGGTGAGCCGGCCCGGTGTGACGAACGAGCCGCCGAGCGTCAAGCCCGTGGGCACGAGGGTTTCGCTGCCATAGCGGCCGGGCAGCAGCCGCACCGAGCCGGCGGTGGTCAGCGTGGCATTGGCCACGTTCGCCAGCGACAGATTGCCCTGGAGATCGATCCATTGCGTGACGAAGCGGCCATGCGAAGCGCCGTCCGAGCCGACATAGAGCGTGCCGTCCGCAGCGTTCCTCACCGCGGGAGCCAATGTCAGTTGTTCGGCGGTCGTTCCCGCCAGGCGGATGTAGCCGGCATCCAGGCTGACGGTCGCGCCACCGACGCTCGCGGGCGTGCTGGACAGACCAGCGAGCGTCGAACCCGCCGGAAGGATGCTGATGAGATTGCTACCGCTATGGAGCACCAGCGATCCGGGCACATGGACGTCCGTCGTACCAGCGAAGCCGATCGTCGCGGGCCTTGCGCTTCCTTGGAAATAGCCGCCCGACGAAAGGGTGACGGAATCGAGTCCGCTGCTGTTGATCATGTCAGCGGTCAGCGTCACCGTCGTCGACGGCGTCGCCGATCCACTCTGGGCGACGAGAATGCCCGACCTGACGCCGATCACCGATTGCGTGTCGGAGTTGTAGATCGCGCTTGCGAAGACCCCGGCGTAGGGCGCAAGCGTCCCGGGCAGAACGAAATCGCCGAGCGACAGCGATCCGCCTGCGGCGAGCGCCGAACCTCCCGCCGCGAACAGGCTGCCGCCGAGATAGACGGTGAAGCCTCCGATCTGCAATGCGCCGCCATTGCTCCATACCGCCCTGCTCTCGACGCTGCGGCCGGTGGGAACCTCGATCACCCCCGCCGCACCGGCGATATCGATCACCGCGCCCGGCTGCACCTCGACGGTGTTGTTGCTGAGCAGCGTCACCGTGCCGCCATCATACATCGTGCCCGTCTTATAGCGGGTCACCGTCGGGTCCGGCACGAACGCGCCGCTGGCGTCGATGACGCTCCCGGCCGCGATAATGAGATTTCCCGCGCTCGCGATGCTGACGGTCCCGCCCTGCGCCCGGACATTGCCGGCCACGGTCATGGACGATTTGTTCGAGACCAGCGTGACCGAAGCGCCTGCGCCGGCCGCGATGCTGCCTTTGAAGCTGATCGCCTGATCGGCGACGATGTTGACCGATGCGCCGGGATCGGTCGTGACCGTAGCGCCCGCCGCGATGGTGATGCCGCCGGTCACGTTGGCAAATCCGGACTGCGACAGATCGATGCCGGACTGCGTGAGCGACAGATTGACCGGCTTACGCAGGCCATCGATGACGGTCCCGGCCTGGGCGAGATCGGTCGCTTTTGCAGCATTCGTCGCGATGCCTGCCAGCGATCCGGAAGCCGGGCTCAGGAGATTCGATTGTTGCAGCGTCAGCGTGGTGTTCGCGGCGACATTGGCTTCCGCAAGCCCGATCAGCGCGTAGCTGCCGAACCCGCTGTTGTTGAAGAAGGAGGTCGGTAGATTGATCTGGCCGACGCCGCTGCTCTGCGTTTCACCGGGAGTGTAGGAGACGGTACTGGTGCCGCCGATCTGAACATAGGGCGCCTGCAAGGTGAACGTGCCACCGCCCGCGAAGCCCCGGGCGCGGATGCTACCCTCGAGATAGGTGTTGGCGCGACTGCTGAGCGGAGCGATAAGCGCTCCGCTGCCATCGTCTGCATAGTAATAGAATCCTGCTCCCGCCGCGACCACGACCCCGGCGGGACCTGCGATCGCGGTCGCCGCGACGTCGTAGATGGACGTGACGAACGACGCCCCAGCATAAGTCTTGAGGGTCACACTGCCGCCTTTGCCGAGCGGCAGTCCGTCAGCACCCTTCTTCATCGCTCCGGTGCGATCGACATAGCCGCCGCTGGATGCATCGATCACGCTTCCCTGCGCCAACCTGATGCTGCGCGTGGTATCCGTGATCGACGTGACGGCGAAATAATTGAGGCCTGTGCTGAAATCCTTTTGTGCGGTGGTCGTTCCGCTGTTGATGAACTGCTTTTCGGGAAGATCGCTCGCGATCGTGGTGATCGTGACCGAGCCGCCATTGACATAGGCCGCCCCCGTCAGCGAGCCGGTGTCGGCACCGCTGTCATTGACCCACAGCCCGCTGACGTCCAGCGTTCCGGTGACGAGAAGATCCTGAAGCGCGACGGACTGCGGGATGCCGTTTGCGATCGTAGAGCCGGTCAGGGAGATGCTGCCGCTCCGCGCCGTGATCGTTCCATCGATCCGCGCGACATTGCCGAGCGTCACGCTGCCGCCGGGCCGCACGGAGAGGGCCGCATCCGCCGTCAGTTGCAGCATGGCATTGCTGCCGGTGTCGATGCTGATGCTGCCGAAGGCGGAGCCCGTCAGGAGATCGCTGAAGATCGGGAAGGCCAGCGTGCCGTCGGCAAGCCGGACCAGCGTCGGCGTCCAGGATGAGCCCAGCTTGAACGTCGACAGACCGAACGGATCCAGTCCGGCGTCGGCCGTAGGCTCCAGCAGCACGGTGTAAGCGGCGGCGTTGGTCCCCGACAGAGCGACGCTGAGGCCGGCGCCGGTGGGCATGACTTCAAGTCCGGCGCGCTGGCGTTCGCCTGCGACGATCGCCGAGCCGAACGAGCCCTCCAGGATCGGCGCCGCGGCGGTGAAGCCGACGCTGCCGGCAGAGCGTCCGGAGATGTAGCCCGGATCATAATATCCGCGCGACAGCGCGCTGGCGTAGATCTCGCTGACGCCCCAGCGCGAATGATCGACGCTGAAGCCGGCGAGAGCGGTATAGCTGAGATCCGACGGCGCGCTGCCGATGTTGTAGATGCGCCCGTTGGATCCGACCACTTGGGTCGTGCCGACGAATCCGGGAGCATACTGGACGTAGCCGCCGGACAGGTTGATCGACGAGCCCGGCAAGGTGATCGCGTTCTGTCCCGCCGAGATCGAGAGCTTTCCGCCCGTGGTCAACAGCTCGTCGATGGTCTTCGGAATGAGACCCGTATAGCCCTGGGCATTGAGCAGCGGCGAGCCGACCCAGGACGAGCCGTCCGCCCGGGTCCCGCTCAGCCTGGAATCGATGGTGACGGTGCTGCCGATCAGGCCGCGGGCCAACGGCGTATCGGCGACCTCTGCCGCAGTCACCTTGAAGGTCAGGAGATAGTTGGAGGTCGGCAGCAGCACGCCGGCCAGACCTGACAGGTCGATGCTGCTCCCCGCTTCCAGCAACACCGTGCCGGTCGTCCCGACAACGGGGCTCCCGCTGCTGTTCGTCACTCCGGCGCTCAGCTCGACCGCCGCTGCGGGCGCCCTGAGAAAGGCGCCTGTCGCGCCATCCGAGCTGCCCTGCACATCGATGTCGCCGCTCGCCTTGATGGAGATCTGCGGCTGGACGTAGGCAGCGACATAGGTCGAGGTGGCCGTGCTGGTCGGGATGGTGCTGCTGCTCTCATCCGGCAGGATCGTGGTCAGGCTGCTCGGTCCCAGGACGATGCTGCCGACCGCGCCATCGGCGGAGGGTGTGGTATAGTAGGTGCTCAGGCGGATGGAGCCTGGCCGATTGACGCTCGTGGTGGCTTCGATCACGCCCAATTGGCGGATGCTGTCGGCCACCACGCTGACGGCGCCGTCGTTCGACACGATCAGTCCATCGTTCGTCGCGAGAGCCCCGTTAGGCAGCGCGGTCCGAAGCGATTTGGTGGCCACCGCGGGCGACAGCTGGATGTAGTCGCCGTTGCTGTTGAGATAGACTTGAGTCGTGCTCGGCGAGAACGACGATGCCGTCAGAGCCTGCGCCACGCCCGTCGCGGTCGACGGCGGCTCGGTGAGCACGATGCCACTTCCGGCCGCCAGGATGATCTGGCCGTTGTTGGCGGTCAGCGTGCCGGAATTGGTGACCGTCGGTCCGATCAGAGCCAGAAAACCGTTGCGAGTCGTCGAAGCCGCGGCATTGATGGTGATGCCCGCTCCTGGCTGCACCTGAATTGCGCCACCGCCGACCGATCCCAGCGTCTGGTCGCCCATCACGAAGACGGCGGATTTTTCGCCGACGAGCGAGGTGCTGGAGGTCGTGGGCGCAGTGACGAACAGACCGTTCTGCGCGAAGTAGTCGTTGGCACTGCTTTCATTGGCCGGCGCGGCGAACGAGTAGGACGTGCCGTTCGCGGTGACGCTCTGCGGGGTGTAGCTCGGGCTCGTGCCGGAGAAGACCGAGGCGGCCGCCGCAGCGGAGGTTCCGGCAATGTCGTTGGTGGTCGCGATCAGCGAGCCGACATTCACCTGGCTGCCGCCGCCGAAGATGATGCCGTTCGGATTGATCAGCAGGACGGTGCCGTCGGCCTTGATGTTGCCGAGGATCTGGCTCGGCCTGCCGGTCGCATCGACGCGGTTCAGCGCGATCCAGCCGGGATTGCCCTGCTGGTTGTAGACCAGCGTGGTGTTTTTCCCGACATTGAACTGATACCAGGTCATGATGGCCTGGGGCGCGGTCTGGTTGATCGTGACGGTCGTCCGCCCGTTGCTCGCGCTCGACTGCACCGGCTGATCGGCGCCGGTCCACAGATTGGTCGCAGCTCCGGCCTGCGACGCGTTGGTGACGCGCGGATCGACGACGAGCCCGCCGGGCGACAGGCCATCGGTCACCGCCGGCAGGCCGTTGCCGAGGCTGGTCGACACACCGGCCATCGCGGCGTTGCGCGCGGCCGCCTGGGCCGCCTGCATCGCCTTGAGCACCGCCGCCGCCCGAGTCATGGCATCCTGCGACTGCTTGGCGATCGTGGCGGCCTGCTGCGAGGCCGCCGAGGCCGCAGCACTCGCCGCCGCGGCCGCCGACGCCGCCCCCGTCGCACCAAGCGGACGGGCCTGAACGACCGCGCCGGTTACGAGCAGCGCGACGGCGCTCACGCAGCCGAGCCAGAGCAGCCGGCGGAAACGGGACGGAGCCGCTGGCGTGGCTTGCAGCGGAGCGGACCAGGATGGCGTGGTCTCGATCGGCGAACGCGCAACACGCCGCCGACGCAGCGCCGCCGTTGCAGCGCGCTTCGCCTGCGTTGACCTGCCCTGCGCCATCGTCCGCTCCTGACGTCACCGTGATCGTCGCGCTCGCCCGCCGGTCGCGGCTGGGCTCACTGCTGAACAGACGATCGATCGGGGCCGGGACTGAAAGAGTTTCGGCAGGCGGTTGATCCCGGTCGTCAGTGCGTCCTCACGCTGACCCCGATCCGCACCGGCTGCGCCATGCCCGGCGGCTGGGGACGGCTGATCATGAGGCCGCGCAGCGCCGCAACCAGGGCCGTGTCGCGCGCGGGATCCCCCGTCGTGCTCGCCACCATGACCTGGTCGATAGTGCGCTCGGAATTGATCCACAGATTCACGACGGCGCGATAATTGCCGTCGCGCGTCCTGGGGTTGTTGCGCAGCGCGTTATGGACGTCGATCCGCACGGAGTCGCTGAACTCCTGTGACGGTGCCGATGGCGAACTTCCGCCCTGGACGTGCATCGTGCCTAGCGACAGGTCGGAGCCGAAGCGCGGCGCGGCGCCCTCCACACGCTGGGGCGCATCGAGCGTCAGCGTCACCGCGCCGGGGCGACTGTACTGCACCTTGAGATCGGTCCCCGCCAGCAGCCTGATCAACGCGTCATGCGCGGTATAGCGGCCCTCCACCGCGGCGGATTGCCGGCCTTCGGCGGACTTGCTTTCATACAGCAATTGAACCCCGGCCAATTGGCCGAAGGCCTGCAACGCCGTGGCCAAGGGCTGCGCCGGGATCGAGAACAGGCGCGGCTGCTCATCGCCTGTGGCTTCACCGGCGTGACTTGCCGCGCCGGCGAGGAGAGCGAGCGCAGCGACAACGAGATGCCACGAAGCCGTCCGACGCATCGCGCTCATCCTGCCCCCACGTTAATTCTCACGCGGCCGGCGCGACGCCTGCAACATCGACGGCGTGCAGCGAGCGCCATGTCGACAGCTCCGCAAGCTCGGCGTCCGGCCGCCGCGCAACGATGTCGCCGCGTCCCAGATACATGGAGCCGGCATTGCCGTCGATCGTGATCCAGTCGCCCGGCGAAATCACGGCGTCGCCGATCCGCGCCAAGGGCGCCTCGCCGTCGATCCGGATCGCAGCACATCCGACGACGCAGGGCTTGCCCATCTGGCGGGCGACGAGAGAGGCGTGCGCGGTGCGAGCCCCGACGGCCGTGACGATCCCCGCTGCCGCGGCAAAGCCGGCGATATCGGCCGTGCTGGTGTCATGACGGATCAGGATCACCGGATCACCGGATGCCGCCAGCCGTTCCGCGGACGCGCTGTCAAAGACCGCCCGCCCCGTCGCGACGCCGCCGGAGGCCGCGACCCCGACCGCCGCCGGCTGCCCGGTCGCCATGAGCGAGGTCTCCGTCAGCGCGTCGACATCGACGCCCGCGATCCGCTCGAGCGCCTGCTGCGGCGTGATCAATTGCTCATGCACCAGATCGACCGCAATGCGCAGCGCGGCGCGCGGCGTGCGCTTGGCGGCGCGCGTCTGCAGGATCCACAGGCGGCCTTCCTCGATGGTGAACTCGATGTCCTGGACGTCGCGGAACTCGCCTTCCAGCCGCTTCAATGTCGCGCGCAATTGCTGCGCGACCTCCGGCAGCGTCCGTGACAATGCCGCCTCGGTCTCCGGCGTCCTCCGGCCAGACACCACGTCCTCGCCCTGCGAGTCGAACAGCACGTCGATGACCGGCGTGTCCGCGCCCGTCGACGGATCGCGCGAGAATGCAACGCCCGCGCCCGACGAGGTGCCACCATTGCCGAACACCATGGCCTGCACCGTCACCGCCGTGCCCTTGAGATCCTCCAGTCCCTGGAGCCGTCGATAGGTCCGCGCCCGCTCGCTGGTCCAGGAGCGATAGACCGCCCGCGCCGAGCGCTCCAACTGGACCGCGGCGTCCTCCAGCCAGCCGTCATCGTCGGAATCCTCCAGCAGCCGCCGCTCCTCGGACGCCAGCCGCTCCAGCGCCTCGCTGTCGAGCTCGCGCTCATTCGCCGCGTCTTCTGCCGCGATCATCTGAGTCAACCGCTCCGCCAGCGGCCCGGGATCGATCCCGAGCACCGTCTCGGCATAGCTCTCGAGCAGGCGCCGGCGGCAGTCCCAGGCCAGCCGTGGCCGTCCGGTCGCGCGCACGAGGCCGCGCACGGCGCGCGACGTGCAGCCGACATTCAGGACGGTGTCGAGCATGCCGGGCATCGACCGCGCCGCGCCGGACCTGACCGAAACCAACAGCGGATTGCGCGAGCAGCCGAACGATTTTCCCGTCGCCTGCTCCAGGAAGGCGATGCCCTCCTTCAAGCCGTCGACGAGCTGACGCGTGGCCTGACTCTTACCCGCAACGACATCGGCGCAGAGCTGCACCGGCAGCACGAAGGCGGGCGGCACCGGCAGATCCAGCGCGGCCATCCGGGCGAGGTTGGCCGCCTTCGCTCCGACCTGTTCGGCGCCGGGCAGCTCACGCCGGCCATCGCCAATCCGTACGATCGTCATTGCATCATTCCTCACGCCGAGAGGTCACTCATCGTATAGCGCCGCAGCAGATGGCCGAAGCTCGCCAGGCAGTCGGTGGCGCGCTCGATCGCGCGCGCGAGCTCCAGCGCGGCCAGCGATGCGGTCACGTCGAGGCCGCCGGAAAACACCAGCGTCGTGATCTCGCGCTCCCGCGCATCCGCCTGATGCTCCGCATCCATCAGCCGGGCGACCGCCGCCAACGCATCCTCGGAATCCGCGCGGCGCCCCTCCTGAACCTCGGCGGCGGCGGCGAGGCCGGCCGCGGCATGCTCGGTCGCGGTCACGCCGACAGCGGCGAGCGCCTGCAGCGCGGAGCTGATCTCGGGCTTCATCGGGGCTGGCGTCAGCGACGCGATGAACGCCGCCTGCTCCAGCTCATCGATCGCCTGCTCGACCCGGTCGACCAGATCGCCGATCACCGCGCGCGCATTGAGCCGGGTGATCTCCGCACGCGCCTCGATCGCGATCCTGTCGGCCTTCTGCTCGATCCGGCCGGCGCGCTCCGCGAGCTGCTTGACGGCCGCCGGATCAGGTTCGGTCATCGCCAGCGATTGCTGGACCAGCGCGGCGACGTCGCGCGCCAGACCGATCTGGCGAAGCACCATCGCGAGCAAGGCGCTGTCGACGCGGTCGAGATGTCTGACGAGATCGGCACCGATCCGGTCGCGCGCGAGCCGCGACGACTGTCCCTCCAGCAGCGCCTCGGTCGAGATCTGCAGGCAGGCCTTGAGGAAGCTGATCGCGGCCTCGCGCCCCAGCACCTGGTCCAGCCGCTCGCCGAAGCCGAGACGCGTCGGCGCCGCGCTGCGCACGGCCGCGCCGAGCAGCTCGTTGCCGCCGAGCTCCAGGAAGCCGCGGTGACCGATGCGCTGGCGCGCGGCCCATTCGAGGATGCGAACCGCATCGGTCTTGGCGACCCAGCTGCGCAGCAGCTTGCGCGCCTTGTTCCAGTCGATCAGGAACACCAGCGAGGCGCCGATCGCGGCAAGCAGATCGTCGCGGTCATCGGGCCCGCCATACTCATAGGATCCCGTGACGAGATAGAACGTGCCCTCATCCTCGAGCCCGGCGGCGGCATGCTTGTCGAGACCGCTCCATTTCAGCGCGCGTCCGTCGAACAGCGACACGAAGAATTTCGCGCGGGCGAGGTGAACGTCGGTGTAGGTGATGGTCACCGTGCTCGCGGTGACGACGATGACGATGACATGCGCATCGGTGGTGCCGATATCGTTCTGGATCACCAGCCGATCGCCGGCGCGGATCGCGGTGGCATCGAGGCCCGGATGATTGAACTTGAGCGGCCGGGTCTCACCGAGCCCGCGCATGAAGCTTTCGATCGGCGCGCGATCGGCCTCCTGCACGCCGAACACATGCGCGCCGGCGATGACCTGCTCGGAATGGCTCGCGGCCAGACGGTTCAGCGCCTTGTGCAGGTCCATGACCAGCCGGTGCAGGCTGTCCGGCCCGTCGTGATCGACGCCCGTCAGGCGGCCGATGCGGGCGATCTCGATCTCCGGCGTCGCGTCCAGATGTCCGGCGCTGCGGATCGCGGCGAGGCGCTTGTCGAAGTGCTGGCCTCCCGCGGGGTCGCCCGCGGCCACGGCGCTGATCATCGCGAGAATGTCGCTCTCGATGCCCTTCAGGAGCGGCGCGAGCCCGGGGGCCACCACCTTGTCGTCACCGGCGAGATGGGCGCCACCGATCAACGTCACCAGGGCCGCATGCGCCAGTCCCGCGGCGCGGCTCTCCATGGTCAGATCGGGCACCTCGCCGCGCGGATCTCTCGCATGTTGGACGGCGGCCTGCAGCGCGCTGAGGCGAAGCTTGATGCGATCGTTGGCCGCCAGTCCTTCGGCCACGAGGCGCGGCAACAGGATGTCGGCCTGTCCGAGCTCTTTGACGATGTCAGTCTTCATGGGCCCGTATCGTTCATGTCATCGTTACGCGACGCGTTGGTAGCAGCCGCACATGAAGAGTATTTGCGCTGGATCATTCATCGATCTGTCACATTCACAGCCGAGCTCGCACGCCGTGCCGGGCAGCGTTACTGCTCGCCTGTCGTCATTCCGGAACAAGGTGATGCGTTCTCGCGGCGGAGCGCCCGAGCTATGCGGATCGCGTGCCCCCTGACCAGATGACCGGAGGGCGCAGGGAATGCCGGGTGAAGGCCTCACCCATGGCCCGCCTGCGAAAGAAAATGCAGGCGGCAGGTACCACAGGTTCAGCCGAGCACTCCGGCATTCCCTGCGCGACGGGCTTACGGCTGCTTCGCGATCTCCCCGGTGCGCCGGCTTGTTGGCCACCGTCATCAGCGCCGCGCGTCAGCAGCGGCGCGAACTTGACCTCAGCTTCGGGAGGCCAGGACCACGCGACTTGACCGTCCGTGACAGCTCGTTCGTCCGCACGCCGAATAAGGACATGCTGCGAGCTCTCACGGCCATCGCATCCCCACCTCGCGTGTCGTGACGATCGCGCGCAACGCCCCTTCCGAGTGAGGCGGGATGAGCGGAGATAATCATGAATTCTGGAAAAGCGCAATCACTATTTTTGCTTTTCAGAATTTTTCGGATGTCGGCCGCACCCGCGGTCTGCTCCCTCTCCCCGTTCTTACGGGGAGAGGGTCGGGGTGAGGGGCAGCCACACGGGCAGTGAAAGCGAAGTCCACCTTAGAACGCGACACGAACTGCATCGGGTGAATGCAGCATCGATCTTTCGGTCCTTCGGAACCGGCACTTCCCGTGCGGCGGCCCCTCACCCCACCCCTCTCCCCGTGAAGAACGGGGAGAGGGAGCGCACCGACGTCGCGGCGCTGACGTTCGTCTTTCTCGATAAGCGCACGACCCATGGACGATCGGAAGTGCGGCACTAGCCTCTCCGCACCTCTTGAGGCTTGCCCTCTCAGAACGTCGTGGTGCTTCGGACGCCGAACACGATCGCGTCGCGGATGCGGCGGGTCTGGGTCGGATCGTTGGGGTCGACCGTGCCGCCGCCGGGATGCATGACGTATTCGACGATCGGCTGGACGGCGACATTCGGCGTGATCTGGAACGAGTAGCTCGCCTCGAAGATGGCCTCGAAATCGCGGACCGGCGTGGCGATGCCGGTGAACAGCTGCACATCCTGATCGTAACGGCGGACGTCACGCGAGATCCGCGCATAGGTCGCGGCGATGCCGAATTTGTCGTCGGGACGCGCCGCGCTGAAGCCGGTGAACTGGACGCCGCCATCGAGGTAGAAGCTGATGAGGTTGCGATCCGCGGGGCTGACCGAGGTCCGGACGAACAGGCCCGCTCCCTTGGCCGGGTCCAGCGGGCTGCGCATCAGCAACTGCTCGAAGACGGCGAACACGCCCTGATTGCGGCGCATCCGCGCCGGCTGCCCGGAGCTTGAGGGATCGGCGAGCGAGCGGCCGTCGCTGTCGAGATATTGGTTGTCGAACGAGCCGAAATGATACCAGGCGCCGGCCGCGATGGTGCCGGGCAAGGCCGTCGCGCCGAGCTCGAAATTGTATCTGAGCTGGCCGATCACCCAGGGCGGATCCTGCACCCGGAACAGGATGCCATGCGGGTTCTTGAGCTGTGGATCGCCGGGCCCTGGCGGCGCGGCGTCGCCGTCGAACACGGCGAGATAGCCGGTGAGCCTGTCAGTCAACTGCGCCTTCACGCGGATGCCGGGCACCGCGAGCGGCGGCGACGGTCCGCCGCTCGGCAGGATGATGCCGGTGATGCCCGGCCAGCCCAGCGCCGAATTGGCGAACAGATCATCATATTTGCTGTCGATGAACTCGACATCCGAGGGCTGCTGGCCGACGCGGACCTGGAGCTTGCCGCCGAGCAGCGCCTGCTCGATCCAGAATTCATAGAGCCGGCTGGCGGGCAGCGCCTCGACGCCGCTGACCAGCATCAGATTGCCGACATAGCTGCGCGACAGCCCGTCGCCATGGATCTGGTAGGCGTTGGCGTGAAAGGTCGCGCCGCTCCAGCCGACCAGCTTCTCAAGGTCGATCGTCGTGCCGACATCGAGGCGCCCGGTGTAGATCGCGCCGTTGCGGATGCCGCCGACCGGATTGGCGAAGACCTCGCCGATATAGGTCAGGTTGAGCTGGATGCCCCACTCGGCGAGCCGCTGCTGGACGTCCTTCTGCCCGCTCGCCGCGGCACGGTCATCGGCGCGCAGCGCGGGCGGCAACGCCATCATGATGAGCAGCGCGAGCGCAGCCGATGAGAACCGCCCAGACATTGACGCTCGAACCGACACGCGAGACTCGCTATCTGATCAGGCCGATGCGCTTCATCAGCCAGAACGCGCCGACCGCCGTGAGCCCCATCAGCATGACGGCCCACAGGAAGCCGCTCTCGTTGTCGGTCAGCGGCAGTCCCTTGGTGTTCATGCCGAAGATGCCGGTGACCAAGGTCGGCGGCAGCAGCAACGCGGTCAGGACCGACAGCACGCGCAGACTGTTGTTGGTCTGCTCCTCCATCTGGAGATGGAGCTCCTCCTGCAGCAGCCGGCTGCGGTCGCGCAGCTCGACGACCATGTGGTCGAGGCCGTCGAGCCGCTCCGCGAGATGGCGGGCGCGAAGCTGCAAAGCCGGCTTGATGTCTTCAGGCGCATTGCGGTCGAAACGATGCAGCACGACGCGCAGCTCGGACAGATGTCGGTGCACGCGCACACAGGTGCGGCGCAGACGGCCGAGCGCGGGAAGCTGGTTGTCGCCCTCGTTCGACAGCAGCTTCTCCTCGATCTCGTCGAGTTGCTGCTCGAAGCCGTCGACGATGTGCTCCATCGCCTCGGCGACATTTTCCACGATCCGCTCGAACAGGACGGCGGCGGTCGGCACACGCTGGCCGGCTTCGAGCGACCGCCGCGTCACGTCCACCGCATGCAGGGCGTGATGGCGCCCGCTGACCAGCAGACGCTCGGTCATCACGAAGCGCAGCCGGCCCGCCTCTTCCGTGGACCCGCCGATGTCGCGGGCGAGATCGGCGATCACGCCATGCACGCAGTCCTCAGTGCCATGCAACTGCTGAAAGCTGTCCTTCGACAGCAGCAGATCGCGCGCGGCCGGCGGCAGCTCGGAATTGCCGAGCCACTGCACGGCGCGCGCATCGGCCAGATTGAAATGCAGCCAATACCAGCCGTCATGATCGAGATGAAACGGCTGGTCGTTGGCGAGCGGCTGGGGCGTGCCGTCCGCGGTGAAGCGGAAGGCCCACACCAGCCCCTCCAGGGGCGGCGCCGTCACGGCTGCCAGCGCCGCCCGGTCAGCGCGCATCGTCAGAAGATCCGGCTGAAGATCACGTAGAGCGAGCCCGACAGCAGGATCGCCGCCGGTAAGGTCAGCACCCAGGCCATCAGCAGGTTGCGGACGGTCGACGTCTGCAGGCCGGAGCCGTTGGCCGCCATGGTGCCGGCGACGCCGGAGGACAGCACGTGCGTGGTCGACACCGGCAGGCCGAACACGTCGGCCGCGCCGATCGTGGCGGCGGCGACCAGCTCGGCCGACGCGCCTTGCGCGTAGGTCAGATGCGACTTTCCGATCTTCTCGCCGACCGTGACCACGATGCGCTTCCAGCCGATCATCGTGCCCAGGCCGAGCGCGATCGCCACCGCGATCTTGACCCAGGTCGGGATGAACTTGGTGGCGCCATCGAGCGAGCCCTTATAGGCGTTCAGGGTCGCGATCTCGTCCTTGTTGAGCTCGCTCTCCTTGTCCTTCATCAGGAAGCGGATCGCCTCGGAGGTCAGGTACATGTCGTTACGGGTGTTGCCGACCGCTTCCGCCGGCACCTTGTTCAGCGAGCCGTAGTTGCGCACCTGATCGCCGACATCCTTCACCAGCACGGCGAGCGAGGGATAGGTGCCCTCGTTGATCTTGTGCTGCGAGACATAGAGCGTGACGGCCGGACGCGGGTCGCCGATCACGTTGTAGCCGGCGGCCTTGGCGGCGATCACCTTTGAGGCGGCCTGCGACGTCTCCTGGAATTTCGCGATATGCGATTCCGGCAGCGTGCGGTTGAGCGCATAGGCCGTCGGCACCGTGCCGATCAGGATCAGCATGATCAGGCCCATGCCCTTCTGGCCGTCATTCGAACCATGCGCGAAGGACACGCCGGTGCAGGTCAGGATCAGGAGGCCGCGGATCCAGATCGGCGGCGCCTTCGGACCTTCCGGAGCGGCGTAGAGCGCGGGATTGCGAACCAGGAATTTGAGCAGATAGAGCAGCGCGGCGGCGCAGATGAAGCCGACCAGCGGCGACAGCAACAGCGCATAGCCGATCTCGGTCGCCTTGCTCCAGTCCACGCCCGAGGTGCCGTCGCGGCCGCGCAGCAGCGCATTGGCGACGCCGACGCCGATGATCGAGCCGATCAGCGTGTGCGAGGACGACGCCGGCAGGCCGAAATACC
Organism: Bradyrhizobium sp. USDA 4353; assembly: GCF_054063215.1. Classification (NCBI taxonomy): domain Bacteria; kingdom Pseudomonadati; phylum Pseudomonadota; class Alphaproteobacteria; order Hyphomicrobiales; family Nitrobacteraceae; genus Bradyrhizobium; species Bradyrhizobium sp. USDA 4353. The sequence goes on along the minus strand of NZ_JBSSGB010000001.1, from coordinate 3,166,901 downwards.
AGGTGCCGAGATTCCAGATGATGGCGGCGATCAGCAGCGCGAACACCATCGCGAAGCCGGCGCTGGAGCCGACCTGCAGGATCAGCTCGACCGGCAGCAGCGAGACGATGCCGAACGCGACCGCGCCGCTGGAGAGCAGAACGCCGAGGAAGTTGAAGAAGCCCGACCACATCACGGCGAATTCGGCCGGCATCGAGTGCGTATAGATCACGGTGGCCACCGCATTGGCGGTGTCATGGAAGCCGTTGACGAACTCGAAGCCGAGCGCGATCAAGAGCGCAACGAACAGCAGCATATAGGGCAGATAGGTCGTGACCTTCACGCCGGTGGCGTCGACGTCGACATAGATGCTGTAGGCGACGAAGATCAGGCCCGCGGCGAGGATGCCGAGGAAGAGGATCATCGTCAGCGGGTTGAAGCCCTTGTCGAGATTGGGCCGTCCGGCCGGCTGGATGGGCCGCTCGTCTCCGACGGCTTGGTTGACTGTGATTTCGGCCATTTGGCTCTCCCCGTTACCCCACAAACCAGGAAGCCTGATCTTGGAACGCGGATGCGAAGCGCAGATGACAAGCGGTCGCACCGCAGCCGACAACGGTTGACAACCGAGCCAGTCAATCAGTCGTCACGCTCGGGCCGTATAGCTGATGCACCGCAGCACGTGTTGCTCCGCTGATCGGCGGCCGCAGCGAGATGATGCGAATTTCGGCAATGGAGCGCGAAATGACCCCGACCATACGCAACAAGACGTGGGCGGAGCTCAAGGTCGGTGACAGCGCGGCCATCGAGCGCAAATGCGCGGTCCAGGACCTGATCCTGTTTGCCCATGTTTCGGGCAATACCAACCCGTTGATGCTGCCGGACGCCAGCGCCAATCACGGCACGCAGAATCATGGCACGAAGGACGTCGTCGCGCCCTCGATGTGGGTCGGGTCGCTGATCTCTGCGGTGCTCGGCAACGTCATGCCCGGGCCCGGCACCTTGTATCGCTCGCAATCGCTGGAATTCAAGAAGCGCGTGCATGTCGGCGATCGGCTGCGCATCACCGTGACCTGCTGCGAGAAGCGCGAGCAGCCCGTCGCGGTGTTTCGCGCCGAGATCACCGACCAAGGCGGCGAGCTCGTCTGCGCGGGGCTTGCCGAGGTCGACGCGCCAATGATCGCGATCGAGACGCCGGTGCGCGAGCTGCCGGCGCTGATCGTGGACCATGCCGATCATTTCGCCAAGCTGATCGAGCTCGCTGCAGAGCTGCCGCCGCTCAGGACCGTGATCGTCTGCCCGGAGGACCACAACTCGCTGGCGGGTGCCCTGCTCTCGACCGAGCGCGGCCTGATCCATCCGGTGCTGATCGGTGACCCCGATCGCATCTCGGCCGCGGCGCGCGAGATCGACGCCGACATCAGCGGTTGGGCGCTGGTGCCTGAGACCGATCATCGCGCAGCCGCCGCGCGCGCCGTCGCGATGGTGCTGGCAGGCGAGGCCGGCGCTGTCATGAAGGGCGCGATCCATTCCGACGAGCTGCTGGCGGCTGTCGTGAAGAAGGATGGTGGCTTGCGCACCAACAGCCGGATCAGCCACGTCTTCGCGCTGGACGTGCCCACCCTGGACGAGATCCTTTTCATCTCGGACGCTGCGATCAACATCGCGCCGGATCTGCTCGCCAAGGTCGACATCATCCAGAACGCGATCGATGTCGCCCGCGCCTGCGGGCTCGACCGTCCCCGGGTTGGCGTGCTCTCGGCGGTCGAGACCATCAATCCGAACATTCCGTCCACGCTCGATGCCGCGGTGCTGTCGAAGATGGCCGAGCGTGGCCAGATCAAGGGCGGCATCGTCGATGGCCCGCTGGCAATGGACAACGCCATCGACATGGCGGCAGCCAAGACCAAGGGCATCGCCTCGCTGGTCGCGGGCCATGCGAACGTCCTCATCGTGCCGAACCTGGAAGCCGGTAACATGCTGGCCAAGGAGCTGACCTTCATCGCGCGCGCCGAGGCCGCGGGTCTGGTGGTCGGCGCCCGCGTGCCCGTGATGCTGACGAGCCGCGCCGACAATGACCGCGCCCGGCTCGCCTCCTGCGCGCTCGCCCAGCTCTACCAGCACTGGCGCCGCGAGGGCCGCGCCTTCACCGGCGCTGCGCAGGCGATGGCGGCGGAGTAGCCGATGACGGACGTCATTCTCACCGTCAATGCCGGCTCGTCCTCGATCAAGTTCGCGGCCTATGAGATCGGCGCGGACGCGCTGCGCGCGGTCGCGAAAGGCCATATCGACGATATCGGCGACGACACGACCTTCGAGGCCGGCCCGGCCGACGGGCGCGCCGAGATGCAGCGGATCAATTCCCCCGGGGGCACGGTCGATCATGGCGCGGCACTGCTGCTTGCGATCGACTGGTTGCGGGGGCACGAACAGGGCTGTCACGTCGTGGCGATCGGTCACCGCGTCGTGCATGGCGGACCTGATCATGCCGAGCCGGTCGTGATCGACGACGAAACGCTGCAGCGCCTGCGCAAATTCGTGCCGCTGGCGCCGCTGCACCAGCCGCACAACCTCGCCGGCGTCGCCGCCGCGCTGCGCGCCTTTCCCGACGCGGCGCAGGTCGCGTGCTTCGACACGGCGTTTCACCGCCAGCACCCGTTCGTCGCCGATACGTTCGCGCTGCCGCGGCGACTCTATGACGAGGGCGTGCGCCGCTACGGCTTTCACGGACTGTCCTACGAATATGTCTCGCGGCGGCTGCGCAGCGTTGCGCCTGACCTCGCATCGGGACGCGTCATCATCGCCCATCTCGGCAACGGCGCCTCGGTCTGCGCGCTGCGCGACGGCCGCTCGATCGCCTCGACCATGGGATTCACCGCGCTCGACGGCCTGCCGATGGGCACGCGCTGCGGCCAGCTCGATCCCGGCGTCGTGCTTTATCTGCTGACCGAGAAGGGCATGAGCGCCGACGAAGTCACCCATCTGCTCTATCACGACGCCGGATTGAAGGGCCTCTCGGGCATCTCCAACGACATGCGCGAGCTGGAAGCCTCAGATGCGCCGGAGGCGCGCGAGGCGATCGACTACTTCGTCGCGCGGGTGCGTCGCGAGATCGCAGGGCTCGCCGCCACGATCGGCGGCGTCGACGCCATCGTGTTCGCCGGCGGCATCGGCGAGCACGCGTGGCGCGCGCGCGAGCAGATCCTCGGTGACATGGCCTGGCTCGGCATCACCATCGACCGCGAGGCCAATGGACAGAACGCGCAGACCGTGAGCCGGCCGGACTCGCGCGTCGCCGTGCTCGTGATTCCGACCGATGAGGACCGCATGATCGCCGAGCACACCGCCGAGATCCTGGGCCTCATGCAGCCCGCGGGCTCGATGCCACTGACGCGCCCGACTGCCTGACCGAAGGGGACCGCAAATGCCTTCGCCCTACAGCCCCGCCACCGCGCTGGCCCGCTCGTTCGGTGCCGCCAACATCACGGCAACGCAGACGCAGCGCGTCTCACAGAGCCTCAGCCGGCATCTGGAGACGTTCGCCCGCGAGCACGGCAAGCGCGTCCAGGAGCTGATCGCCGAAGGTGCCGGTCTCGCGCAATCGTTCAGTGCCGCGCAGGCCAATCTGCTCGACCATGCCAACGCCTACTGGATCGACGCGGGCCAGCGCCTGGCCCTGACGCTCGACGTGCTGCGCGAGCGCGCCGACAATGATGCGCAGCACGAGGCGGCGGGCACGCCGCCGGTGCTGATCTACGACCACGAGGTCGCGCTCGACGGCAAGAGCCTCGCCCGTCCCGTCAACTACATGCTGTTGAAGATCCTGCCGCCGGCAGGCGTCGTCACCTATGAATGGAAGCGGCCCTACGTGATCATCGATCCGCGCGCCGGCCATGGCGCCGGCATCGGCGGGTTCAAGCAGGACAGCCAGGTCGGCGTCGCGCTGCATGACGGGCATCCGGTGTATTTCGTCGTGTTCAGGCCGCATCCCGAGCCGGGCCAGACGCTCGCCGATGTCATGCGCGCTGAAGCAGAGTTCATCGCGGAGGTGCATCGCCGGCATCCAGAGGCGCCGAAGCCGATCATCGTCGGCAATTGCCAGGGCGGCTGGGCGACGCTGGTCCTGGCCGCGGCCAATCCCGACATCACGGGTCCGCTGGTCGTCAACGGCGCGCCGGTCGCCTACTGGTCGGGACGGCTCGGCGAGAACCCGATGCGCTACAATGGCGGCCTGCTCGGCGGCATCCTGCCGGCGCTGGTGCTGTCCGATCTCGGCGGCGGCGAGTTCGACGGCGTGCACCTGGTGTCGAACTTCGAGATGCTCAATCCCGGCCGCAACTATTTCGGCAAGTATTTCGATCTCTACACCAACCCGGAAAAGGGCCGCGCGAGCTTCCTCGAATTCGAGCGCTGGTGGGGCGGCTTCCATTTCATGAACGAGCAGGAGATCCGCTGGATCGTCGAGCAGCTGTTCATCGGCAACCGGCTGTCGCGCGGCGAGGCGCGCATCGAGCGCGGCCGCCAGCTCGACCTCAAGGCGATCCGCTCGCCGATCATCGTGTTCGCGAGCTGGGGGGACAACATCACCCCGCCACAGCAGGCGCTGAACTGGATCGCTGACACCTACGCCGACGAGCACGAGATCCGCATCCGCGGCCAGCGCATCATCTACATGGTGCACGACAAGGTCGGCCATCTCGGCATCTTCGTGTCGTCCTCGATCGCGAGGAAGGAGCACACCGAGGTCGCCTCGACGATGAAGACGATCGAGGCGCTCGCGCCCGGCCTGTACGAGATGACGATCGACGAGCAGATCGGCGACGGCCTCGACGCCCGCTTCCACGTCTCGTTCCACGAGCGCAAGATCGCCGACATTCTGGCGATCGACGACAATGACCGCAGCGAGGAGCGCGGCTTTGCCGCCGTGGCGCGGCTGTCCGAGCTCGGCGCCGAGCTGTATGACCTGACCGCACGTCCGCTGGTGCAGTCGATCGTGACGGACCAGGTAGCGAAGCTGATGCGCGATGCGCATCCGGCGCGCGTGATGCGGCGCAGCTTTGGCGGCGACAACGCCGCGACCCAGGCGATCCGCAAGGCGGCCGAGGAGGCGCGCGCATCGCGAACGCCGGCGGCTGCCTCAAATCCGTTCCTCGCGCTCGAGCAGTTCTGGGCCAAGAGCGTGGTGCAGGCCTTCGACGTCCTCCGAGACATCCGCGACACCCTCTATGAGGCGACGTTCCTGTCGATCTACAGCTCGCCGCTGATGGATGCGATCGCCTCGACCCACGCCTTCCAGCGCGTGCATCGCGAGCCGAAGGAGCTGCGCTTCCTGCCCGAGGTGCAGGCGATTTTGCTGGGCATCGACCGCGGCGGCTTCGCGGAGGCGGTGATCCGGATGCTGATCCTGCTCGCGGAATCGCGCGGCTCGGTGCGCCGCGACCGGCTGGAGCGCTCCGCCAAGGTGCTGACCAAGGACGAGCCGTTCGCCTCGCTGGGCGCCGAGCGCCGCGCCGCTCTGATCCGCGAGCAGTCGATCATCGTCGAGTTCGAGCCCGAGCAGGCCGTGAAGACGCTGGCCGAGCTGCTGCCCGAGATCGACGACCGCAACCGCGCCGTCGGCGTCGTCGAGTTCATCGCCGGCAGCGTCGAGGACATGGAGCCGAATACGATCCGCACCCTGCAGCGGCTCCGCGAGGCGCTCGGCCTGCCGCCGCTGGCGCTGGCTGCGGTGGCGGCCGATCCGCTCAAGGAGAACGGCACGATCCGCGACGTCGCCTGACGGGAGACGATGATGTCCGAGACTGCGCACGACCCGCTGCCGACCATCTGGAATCCCGACGACCGGATCGGCGACATGCTCAAGGGGCTGCGCGGCCTCGTGGTCGGCGTCGCCAATGAGAGCTCGATCGCCTTCGGCTGCGCGGCCAAGCTGCGTGCCTTCGGCGCCGAGGTGGCGCTGACCTATGCCGACGCCCGCACCCGCGATTTCGTCGCCCCGCTCGCCGAGCGGATCGGCGCGGGTCTGCTGCTGCCGCTCAACGTCGAGCAGCCGGGCGAGCTGGAGGCGGTGTTCACGCGGATCAAGCAGGACTGGGGCCGGCTCGATTTCGTCGTGCATTCGATCGCCTACGCACCCAAGGACGACCTGCACGGCCGCGTCATCGACTGCTCGGCCGACGGTTTTGCCCGCGCGATGCGGATCTCGGTGTATTCGTTCCTGGAGCTCGCGCGCGCCGCGGAGCCGCTGATGACCAACGGTGGCGCGCTCGTGACGATGAGCTATTACGGCGCCGACAAGGTCGTGAGCAACTACAACATCATGGGCCTCGCCAAGGCGTCGCTGGAAGCCGGCGTGCGCTATCTATCAGCCGAGCTCGGCGACAAGAACATCCGCGTCTATGCGGTGTCGCCCGGCCCGCTCAAGACCCGCGCCGCCAGCGGCATCGCCCATTTCGACGAGCTGATCGAAGCGGCGGTGACGCGCAGCCCGGGCCGCCGGCTGGTCGACATCGCAGAGATCGGCCGCGTGGTGGTCTTCCTGGTCGGCGGCGGCGCGTCAGGCATGACAGGTGACACGATCTACGTGGACGCCGGGCTGCACAACATGGCCTGAGGTCGGCTGACGCAAGCATCGTCCGCTGTCGAACGGACCGGCTGCGCACGGACGGATCGAACCTCCGAATGGCGGAATCAAAATTCGCTGCCTCGGCAGGTTCGAGTCCGGGCCCGCCAGCAAGTTCGATGCTCGCTACCGCTGCCTGCCGATCTGCAAGGAGCTGCCATCCGCCGATCTCAACTCTGTGAAGGTGGGCTTGGTTCACCGCCCAGCTCGACGCCGGCGAGCGCCTCGCTCAGCTTCGCGAGCGCGGTGTGATCCTGGCCCGGGCCGAGCAGGCCCTGCGCGCTCGCGCTCAGCTCGCGGCAGAGGTTGGAGAACGGCGCGGCGACGCCGGCTGCGCGTGCGACCTCGAGGGCGATCGAAAGGTCCTTGACCATCAGGTCGAGGCCGAAGCCGCTGTTGAACTGGCGCGACAGCACGAACTGCTTGAACTTCTTCTGCGTCGAATTGTTCATGCCGGTGGAGGCGTTGAGCACGTCGGTCATCAGCGCCGGATCGATGCCGAACTGCTGGCCGATCAGCAGCGCCTCGATGCCGATCAGGAAGCCGCCGGCGGAGACGAGATTGTTCAGCGCCTTCATCGCCTGCCCCGAGCCGAGGCCGCCGATGCGATGGATCGTGGTGCCCATTGCGCGCAGCAGTGGCTCGACGCGGTCGAGCGCGGCCGCATCGCCGCCGGCCATGATGGCGAGCTCGCCGGTTCTCGCGCGCGGCACGCCGCCGGAAACCGGCGCGTCGAGCATGGTCACGCCGAGCGGAGCGAGATCGGCTGCGATCGCCTGCGTCGCCACGGGGGCGCCGGAGCTCATGTCGATCAGGATCTGCCCCTGCTTCAAGCCGGCGCGCAACGCGGTGACGGCCTCGCCGACATGCTTGCTGGTCGGCAGCATCGTGATGACGACATCGGCCTGCAATGCAGCGGCCGCGAGATCCGCCGCCTCGGTGCCTCCGATCTGGCGCACGAAATCCGCGGCACGGCCCGGCACGGCATCATTGACTGCGACCACAAAGCCGGCGCCGAGCAGACGCGCGGCCATCGGCCAGCCCATGTTGCCGATGCCGACGAACAGGATGCGTTGCGGCGCGCTCATGCGCCGTCCTTCTTCGGGATGGCGCCTTCCGCGACGAGCACCTCATGGGCGGCCTTGAACGCCTCGAGGCCGGCGGGAATGCCGCAATAGACGGTGGCGTGTAGCAGGATCTCCTTGATCTCATCGACCGTGACGCCGTTCGTCAGCGCGCCCTTGACGTGAAGCTTGAGCTCGCTCGGCTTGCTCAGCGCGGTCAGCATCGCCAAATTGACGATGCTGCGGGTGCGGCGATCGAGCCCCGGACGAGTCCAGGCATAGCCCCAGCACATCTCGGTGGTGATGTGCTGGAACGCCATCATGAAGTCATCGGCCTTGGCGAGGCTGCCGTCGACATAGCCGGCGCCGAGCACCTCGCGGCGCACCTTCAGACCCTTCTCGAACAGCTCGTTCTCGTCGCTCATCTCAGCGTCTCCTTCACCCTTGAACGTTGTGAGTTGCGCCTCATCTTGGCGCTTCACCGCGCGGACTGTCAGCGACGGCCGCGCGGCAGAACCGATCGGAGCTCCGCGGCAGCCGGTCTAGCCGTGCTTGACGATCAGGGTCTTCATCGCACCGAACTCATAGAGCGCCTCAAAGCCCTTCTCGCGGCCATGGCCCGACTTCTTCATGCCGCCGAACGGCAGCTCGATGCCGCCGCCCGCGCCGTAGCCGTTGACGAACATCTGCCCGACCTTGACCTTGCGCGCGACGCGCATCGCCCGCGAGCCGTCGCCCGACCAGACGCCGGCGACGAGGCCGAAATCCGTGCCGTTGGCGAGCCTGATCGCGTCGGCCTCGTCATCGAACGGCATCGCGGCCAGCACCGGCCCGAACACCTCTTCCCGCGCCAGCTCGGAATTGCGGTCGACGTGGTGATACAGCGCCGGCGCGACATAGAAGCCTTCACTCGGCACACCCTCGGCGATCCGACCCGAGGCGACCCGTGTCGCGCCGCCGCTCTCGGCGCGCGCCAGCATGCCCTCGATGCGCTTCTTCTGCACCGCGCTGATGACCGGGCCGAGATCGAGATCCATCTCCGGCGTGCCGGCGGTGATCTTCTCGAAGCGCAGCTTGAGCTCGGACAGGAAGCGGTCCCACATCGTGCGCTCGACGAGCACGCGCGAGCCGGCCGAGCAGGTCTGCCCGGCATTCTGCACGATCGCCGCCGCGACGGACGTCAGCGCCGCGTCGAGATCGGCATCGGCGAACACGATCTGCGGCGACTTGCCGCCGAGCTCGAGCGTGCAGCCGATATGGTTCTTCGCCGCCGCCGTCTGCACCAAGGTGCCGACCTCGGGGCTGCCGGTGAAGGAAAGGAAGTCGATGCCGTCATGCGCGGACAACGCCGCGCCTGCCTCCTCGCCGAGACCCGGCACGACGTTGATCGCGCCGGCCGGGGAAGCCGGCCTCCGCTGCGAGCTCGGCGAGCCGCAGCGGCACCAGGCAGGCCTCCTCGGCCGGCTTGATCACCGTCGCATTGCCCATGGCAAGGGCCGGCGCAACGGTGCGACCGAACATCTGGCCCGGGTAGTTCCAGGGAATGATATGAGCGGTGACGCCGAGCGGCTCGTACAGGGTCGTGACGAAGAAGCCGTCGAGGAACGGAATGGTGTCGCCATGCACCTTGTCAGCGGCGCCGCCGTAATATTCGAAGTAGCGTGCAACCGCGACGACGTCGGCCTTGGCCTGTTTCATCGGCTTGCCGGTGTCGGCGGCCTCGAGCTTCGCCAGCTCCTCCGCATGGTCCTCGACGAGACGGCCGAGCTTCGACAGCAGGCGCCCGCGCTCCACAGCCGTGAGCCGGCCCCAGGGACCTTCGAGCGCGCGGCGCGCCGCGGCGACCGCGAGATCGATGTCGGCCTTGTCGCCGGCGGCGATCGAGGCGATCACCTGCCCTGTCGCCGGCGCCAGCATCGCAATGGTCCGGCCCGATTGCGCCGGCTGCCATTTATTGTCGATGAAGACGCCCTTGGCGGCAGGCAGTTTGACATTGGCGTTCATGGCAGCTCTCCCATGTCTTCCGTTCCATCGCTCCCGTGGCGGTCGGGTCGTTGGATCGTTTAATTCAACCAGGGCTGCTCTAGCATCAGACGCCGCGGATTGCACATCATGGCGCGGCCCCTCACCGGCATTTGCAGGCTCGCCGGACAACCGCGCCCGCCCGGCGGCTGCCGTCACGCATGCCGGCTCATGGTCGGCGCATACAACTTCTCCTGCTCGCGGCGCAGACGGACGGCCGGCAAGCTCTCGTCGATGGCCACGTCGGACCAGGTGATGCAGGCGTCCTTGGCGACCGGCCGAACCAGTCGCACCTGATGGGCGAGCCCGAGCGGAAGATAACCTTGCGCCAACGACGCCTCGGCCGGCGCGAGCTTGCCATACACGGTATAGCCGCCTTCGCCGTCGAGCAGATCGCCGGGCTCGAGGTCCCGTTTCGCCGTCGCCGCGACGTCGGCATTGAAGCAGATCGCGGCGCCGGTCGGCTCGCCGCGCAACGCGACGGATGCGACGGAGATGCCGAGCTCGAGGCCGATCAGATGCCATTTCTTGTAGGACGACATGTAGCGGCCGCTCGGATCGGTGACGACCTTGTATTCCTCGAAACAGTTGCGGACGTAGTCGCTGTCGCCCTCGAAGCAGACCCAGACGCCCTTGCGAATGTCGTTGGCGATCGGCTGGCCATCCGGCGTGAGACAGGAGACGACCTCCACCTGCCCCTTGGCCTCCAGCACGCCGCCTTCCGCACGCGGCCGCATCAAGGTCGGAATGTCGTCGACCGAGCCCGGCGGAAATGCGAGGCCCTGTGACGGCGCTGCGAGACCGGTCGCATTGGCGATCGCAGCGGATTCGATCGCCGGCTTGGAGCCGTCGAGAAAGGCGTTGAACATCTTCGGATTCATGCCGCCGCGCGCCGCCTGCTCGGCGGTCAGGCCCCAATGGTCCCACACCGTCTCCGGCGTGGATTCCCGATAATGCGGCAGCCATTTGTGGCCGCGCCCGGCGGCGACGACCGGAAAGCCGCAGGCGCGCGCCCAGTCGACGAGATCGCAGGCGAGCGCCGGCTGATCACCATAGGCGAGGCTGTAGATGACGCCGGCCTGCTTGGCCTTGTGCGCGAGGATCGGCCCGCAGAACGCATCGGCCTCCACGGTGACGTTGATGATCGGCTTGCCGGCGGCAAACGCCGCCAGACAATGCTCCACGGCGGCGATCGGATTTCCGGTGCATTCAGCGATGACGTCGATCGCAGCGCATCCGACCAGCGCCTGCCAATCATCGGTGACGAATGTCGTGCCATGCTTCAATGCGTCGTCGAGGGACGATGCGGCGTAACGCTGCTCGTCCCAGCCGACGCGCTTCAGGTTCTCGATCGCGCGCGCCGGGGAGAGATCGGCAATGCCGACGAGATGGATGCCGGGCGTGCGCGGCACCTGATGCAGATACATCGCGCCAAATTTGCCCGCGCCGATCAGCCCGACCTTGATCGGCCGGCGCGCGGCGTTTCGCTCCAGAAGCTTGGCGTAGAGATTCACGAACGGCGTCTCCTGAGGTAGCAGAACGAATCTGAAGTTCCATCCAGGTTGTTTGCGCGTGGTTCGTGAGAACTTCAAGGCGCCGTGCTCGATGAGGCTTGCCCGTGCACAGCACGACGCTTTACCGGTGCCCGTTTCGCTTCAGCTCTTCTGGTCAGCTCTTGCGACCACCAAGGGCACGCGCGATCGCCTCCGACAATTGGCCGAGGCGAAATGGCTTGGTGAGAAGTTGCGAGGTGGCACGGAAGTCTTCCGGCACCAGCGAGGGATCTGCGAAGCCGGACATGAAGAGGATGGGCAGGTCCGGCCACCTGCGGCGCACCTGCCGCGCGAGGTCGATGCCGGTCATGCCGCCCGGCAGCATGATGTCGGTCAGCAGCAGCGATATCTGGTTCGACCGCTCCAGCTCGGCGATTGCGAGGCCGGCGTTGATGACCACGACCGGACTGTAGCCCAACGACGACAGCGTGGTCGACGCCATCGCGCCGACCAGCGGATTGTCCTCCACCACCAGAATGCGCTCGCCAGTCTCCGGCCGCGACAATTTGTCGATGCCGGTGCGGGGCGGCTCGGTCGGCCCAGGCCCTGCGCTCGGCAGATACAGCGTGACGCGCGTCCCCTCCGCGAGGCGGCTCGAGATCACCACCGTGCCGCCCGACTGTCGCGCGAAGCCATAGACCATGCTGAGGCCGAGTCCGCTGCCTTTGCCGAACTCCTTGGTCGTGAAGAAGGGCTCGAAAGCGCGACGGGCGACGTCGGGCGACATGCCGTCTCCCCCGTCCGACACCGCGATGGTGACGTAGTCACCGGGCGCGATGCGCTCGTCGCCATCATCGAGCGGCTCGTTGAGCACCGCGTTCGCGGTCGTGATCGTCAGGCAGCCGCCGCCGGGCATGGCATCCCGTGCGTTGAGCGCCAGGTTGAGCAGCGCATTTTGTAATTGCGTCGGATCGATCAGGCAGTGCCAGAGCTGCGGATCCTGCGCCAGCTCGATCTCGATGGTCTCGCCGAGCGTCCGCTGCAGGATCGTGGTCATCCCGCAGACCAGCTGATTGACGTCGGTGATCTGCGGCTGCAGCGTCTGCTTGCGGGCGAAGGCGAGCAGGCGCCGATTGAGATCGGCGACCCGCTCCGCCGCTTCGATGGCGCGCTCGACGATGCCGCGGCAGGCGACGTCGGTGGACGGCAACTCATCGAGCAGCAGGTCGAGATTGCCGAGCGTTGCGGCCAGCATGTTGTTGGAGTCGTGCGCGATGCCGCCGGCGAGCTGTCCGATCGCATCCATCTTCTGCGCCTGACGCAGCTCCTCCTCGATGCGCTTGCGCTCGGTGATGTCGACCGACAGCACGAAATAGCCGCGCACCGTGCCGTCTTGGCCGGAATCCGGCACCCGGATGGTCTCGCACCACCGTTCACGTCCGTCGGGAAACGTCGCCTTCTCTTCGCTTGCGATCGTGCGGCCGGACAGCACCGCCTGGATCTTCGGCCTCGCCTCTGCGATCGACAGGGGGTCGATGAAATCGTCGATCTTGCGCTTGCGGATGGCCTGGGCCGATGGCTCGGCATACCATTCGCGCGCAACACGGTTAGCGTAGCGGATGTCGCCATGAGCCCCGACGTGAACGATCAGCGCAGGCACGTTCTCGGTGACAAGCTGATGCTGCTCGAGATTGTCCCGCAGCGCCTGCTCGGAGGTCGCGCGGAGCTGCCATTGCCGCGCCAGGCTGAAGCCGAAGCCCACGATCAGCAGGTTGAGCCCGGCGGCAATGAGGCTGTAGTAGACCGCATTGTTCTTCCAGCCGGCCAGATACTCGACCGGATGACGGGCCACCGTGACCACCAGCGGCAGGCCGGCGACCCGCCGATAGCTGACGCTCCGCGATATGCCGTCGGTCACGCCGCTGCCTTCGAAGCTGCCATGAGGCGCTTGCGGCAGAAAGACGGAGAACAGGCGATTCGATCGAACGTTGCGGCCGGCGAGCTCGTCCGCATTCGGCGTTCGCAGCAGGATGGTGCCGTCATCACGATACAGGGTGACGGTGCCGCGCTGGCCGACATTCAGCGACAGGAAGAACTGGCGAAGATTTTCGTAGTCGACGGGCACGAAGACGACGCCGGCAAAACGTCCGTCGGGCGTCTTGAATGCGCGGCTCACGGCGATGAAGAGACCGGTGTGAACGCGCGCGACCAAGGGCACATCGATGAAGAGACCGCGATCGGGATTCTCCCGCTGGACCTTGAAATAGGCCCGGTCGGAGAAGTTGTTCTCCCGTCCGGGCCCGCCATTGCCCTCGCTGTCCGCCAGCAGATTTCCCTCCGCATCGAGCACGACGATGCCGCTCGCGATCGGATACGGCGCCACGCGGTGCTTCAGCTCGCTGATCAGGGCCGGATTGCCGGGCGTGAGCAGAGACGGATTCTGGGTGAGATTGCCGATCGTGATGGCGAGCAGCACGTCGACGCCCTGGATGTTGCGCAGCATGTATTCTTCGAGCGCGCGGGCGAGATCGCCGTTGGCGGCTTCGGTCGTCCGATAGGTCTCGCGATAGTTCACGAACAGCATGTGCGCCACGAAGGCATCACACAGGAGCGCCAGGATGAGCCCGCTGAGGACGATGATCCGCGGCGTCCAGCGCCGGTCCATTCTTGACGCCGGGTCTCCGCCGATCAGTGCGCCCAGGACGCCTCTCTGCCGCGATCCGCGCGGATCGACTGGTGTCGTTTGGGTGTTGTCCAACATGCCGCCGGGACGTCAGGAGGTGATCGAGCAGGTCCATCGATCGCCGCGGGAATTCAGCCGATTTCCCGTCAGCCTTGCTTCCGGAGCCTCGCAGAACGCGTCATCTCGGGGCCAACGCCTCGCGAACGATCATGATGCCTGGATAGCACGTCTTTCAGCCGGATGTCATGATCGGCGGTATCCCCTGGCGTCGCAGGCCCAGGCCGCACCACGCTTATGCCCTGAGCGGCCCGGTAAGTTTGGCACCTCGGATGGGGAGCCCTGTCAAACCACCGTCACGAAACGCACACAGAAGAAGGCCGTCGGATGCAGCGGACCTCGGTCGCCCGCGCGGGACCAATCCCTGCAGCGAACCGCGCGATGACCGACGACAGCCCAGGTTAGCGACCCTTGACCGAAATCCTCGATGCAGATGCGCGCGGCGCGAACGAAGGCGCTGACAAGCAGCGCGCGGGATCTCGTGGCACCACGAGTCTCGATGGGCTCGGCGCAATTCCGCTGCACGCGATGAAGCTGCTGATCGCAGCCTCCGGTCTCGCGGGCCTCGGCTACGAGATCGTCTGGACGCGACAGCTCGCGCTGGCGCTGGGCACCGAGATGATGGCGGTGCTCGGCGCCATCGCCGGCTTCTTCGCCGGCCTGGCGTTCGGCGCCTTCGTCCTGGATGGACGCATCCGCCGGAGCGCCCGACCGCACCTGGTCTATGCCGGTCTGGAGCTGGTGATCGGCGCGTGGGGCTTGTGCGCGATCTGGCTGTTGCCGGCGAGCGCACGCGCGCTTGCTCCGCTGCTCGGCACCACGCCGTCGCCCGTGCTGCTGTGGAGTGCGAGCTTCCTGCTGCCGACCCTCGTGCTGTTTCCCGCCACCGTGGCGATGGGCGGCACGCTCACCGCGCTCGAGCGCATGATGTCGGCCGCGCGTCGCAGCGGCACCGTCAGTGCCGGAGTGTATGGCGCGAACACCGCCGGCGCGGTCGCAGGCACCCTGCTGTCGACCTTCGTGCTGATCCCGACGCTCGGGCTGGCAACGACGCTTCTTTGTCTGGCCGGCGTGAACGCGGCCTGCGCCTTCGCTGCCCTGCGGCTCGGCCCGTTGCTTACAGCCGAACCGGCCGCGCAAGAACGGCGCGCAGCAACAAGCGCCATCGGCCTGCGCCTGAGCGCCACGCTGTTCTTGACCGGCCTTATCGGCATCGCCTTCGAGGTTCTGGTCGTCCGTCTCGCCGCGCAGATGCTGCAGGACACTGTCTACAGCTTCGCTTGCCTGCTGGCGGCCTACCTGCTGGGCACCGCGGCCGGCGGCCTCATCTGGCAACGCATCGGCACGGCGGCGAGCTTCGGCAGGACCGGACTGCTGGCGATCACCGCGCTGGCCTGTCTTGGCACGGCCGCTTTGGCACCGTTCATCGCCGGAATTGCAGATCAGGCGGCAGGCTTCGGCATTGCCGGCGAGCTTGGCCTCGCGCTGATCCTGTTCCTGCTGCCGTCGATGGCCATGGGCGCGTTGTTCGGTCAGCTCATGCAGGAGGTCCGCGACATCAGCGGATCGGTCGGCCGGGCCGTCGGCATCAACAGCCTCGGCGCCGCCGTCGCGCCGCTGCTGGCGGCGCAGCTCCTGATTCCTGCCTTCGGCAGTTGGACCGCGCTGGTGCTCGTCGCGCTTGGCTACCTCATGCTGCCGCCACGCCGCGCAGCTCTGAATTGGGCGTTCGCGCCCGGCCTGCTCGGGCTCGCTCTGCTGTGGATGCCCGCACCGAGCATGGTGAAGGTGCCCACTGGCGGCAAGCTGCTGGCGCTGCGCGAAGGACCGATGGCAACCGCGAGCGTCGTCGATGACGCCTCCGGCGCGCGCTATCTCCAGGTGAACGGACATTTCCGCATGGGCGGCACCAGCTCGGTGCGCTCAGATTTCCGTCAGGCGATGCTGCCGCTGCTGCTGCATCCGTCGCCGCGTAACGCGCTGTTCCTCGGCGTCGGGACCGGAGCCACGGTGCTGGGCGGCGCGCAGATGCCGGACCTCGATGTCCGCGCGGTCGAGCTGTCGGCGGAGGTCGTGGCGCTGCTGCCCTGGTTCGACACGGGCGCGGCCAAGCCGGCGATGCCGCCCGTCACCGTCGCCGATGCACGACGCTTCATCGTCGCCGACGACAAGCGCTACGACGTCATCGTCGCCGACCTGTTCCATCCCGCGCTGGACGGCAGCGGCGCGCTGTATACGCGCGAGCATTTCGGCGCTGTCCGCAGCCGTCTGAGCGACGACGGCGTGTTCTGCCAATGGCTGCCGCTCTATCAGCTGGATGCGCCGTCGCTGCGCGCCATCATCAGAAGCTTCCTCGCGGTCTTCCCCGACGGCGCCGCCTGGCTGAACCATTACAGCGTGCGCACGCCGATGCTGGCTCTGGTCGGATCGCGCCGTCCGCAAGCCCTCGATCCCGATCGGATCGCGGCCCGGCTCTCGGCCCCGCAGCTTCGTCCCGTCGTTCTCCCGCTCGGCTTCGCCCAGCCGCTCGATCTGCTCGGCCAGTACGTGGCCGGCGCGCACTCGCTGGCGCGGCTCGCCGGTCCCGGTCCCGACAACACCGACGATTTTCCGTTCGTCACCTTCGATGCCCGGCGCAATGTCACGGCCCTCACCGCGCCGCCGTGGGAGCTGCTGTTGACCGTCATCGCGCAGGTGAAGACCGACGCAACGGACTTGATCGATCCCTCGTTGCACGCGGCATGGGATCAGCGCCTCCAAGCCTATTGGCAGGCCCGCAACCGCTTCCTACAAGCCGGCGCCGCGCTGACCGGTGATCCGCGCGGACCCGCGCTGATCGCGGCCGCCGCGCCGGGCCTGATCGAGGCCATCCGCCTCAGCCCCGAGTTCGAGCCCGCTTACGCGCCGCTGATCAGCATGGCGCGATCACTGCTCGCATCGGATCGCGCGGCGGCAGAACATCTGCTGCAGGCGATCGACGCGGCAGCGCCGTCCCGCCGCGAGGCGCGCGAGCTGCTGTCGAAGGAATTTGGAAAATAGATAGGAGGTCAGGTGCCGAAGCTGACGCGGTAGCCCCAGCAATCCAGATGGTCGGGAATCGCGTTGAATGCGATGGTGATGCGCTGGTCGCCCTGGTTGCGCGGCACCTCGTGATAGAGATAGCTCGGAAACAGCACGAGATCGCCAGGCTCGGCTTCCGGCAACACATATTTGCCCGCATTGAACGGACCCACGGCCGCGCTGCGCGTGTGGTGCCGGAACGAGAAGTCGCTCCCGCCGGGCGGACGCACGAACACGGTGCGGCTGCCGGGATGTGACGGCGTCAAATAGAAAATGCCGGAGATGAAGCTGTTGGCGTGGGCATGCAGGGTCTGGTTGCCGCCGGTCTCCAGCATGTTGGTCCACATTTCCTTGACCGTCCAGCTCAGCTTCTCGCCGAACAGCAGCTCGCCGAAATCGACCAGCTTGGGCACCGCGAGATCGGCGATGGTCTGGAACAGATTGTTGGCGCGGGGGTCGGCGACCTCGGTGTGAAACAACTGGCCGGAGCGCAGGTTGGTCTCGATCTTCGCGCTGCGGATCGCCGCCACGGCCGCATCTTTCAACTCCGCGCTCAGCAGCGCCGGCGAACGCATCAGCGGTATCGGGAAGAGAGCTTCGATCTGGTCCATGCCTTGACTGCCTTGCACGCGTCGGAACGGCGCCGACAATGTGCCGAGATGCATGACACTGGCATGACGAAGAGCGTCAGCGCGACGGGATCTCGTCGGCGCGCAAAATGTTGAGGCGCTCGCCCGGCTTCAGGCTGTGCGGCCGCTCGCGCACCTCGAACACCGCCTGCTCGGCCTTCTCGACACAATCGTCGAACTCGCCATTGCCGGCTTCGACTAAAGCCTGCTGGATGTGACGCTCTGCGAAATAGCGCGCGACGTCGTCGGCGGGCAGGCCTGCTGCGAGCGCCCGCGCTTCGGCCACCGCGGCGTCACAGCTCTCCTTGGTGGGCTCCTCGTCATGCGCCGACGCGCTGCCAACCGACAGAACGAGAGCAGTGAGGATCACGCTGAGCAGGCGGAACATCGGGAGCATCCGAACACGGCATATCTCAAAGACGAGGCGCCGGTTCGCGAACCGGCGCCGATGGCAGATCCGGCGGGACGACGCCCGCCGGATCGATGGAGATCAATCAGTCGCGGTTGAAGGCCCAGCGACCCCAGTGGCCCCAATGACCCCAGTGGTCCCAATCGTGCCAGTGGTGATGCTCATGAGCGAGCTTGCGCGCCAGCTCCTTGTTCTTCTCCACCAGCAGCTCGGGCGTGCCATGGGTGCGGACGAAGATCGGGTTCGCATAGAACCAGGTGTTCGACCAGGCCTGCACGTCGTTGGTGACCTTCTTCACGCCGTTGACCACGCCGAGATGCGACGGGCACGCCGCGTCGGTGCAGCTGACATTGACGTTGTTGAGGTCGAGCAGCGGGTTGCCGGCGCTGTCGGACACGTTCGGGGTCGCCGGCGGGATGTTGGTGCCGCGGGCGCGGATGTAGAAGGGCGTGCTGCCGGCGGTGAAGGTGGTCCGGAAGCTGAGGCGGGTCGAACCATCGCGCAGTCTGTAGCTCTGCATCTTGGTCGCCTGGATCTGCTTCGCGATCTTCGCCGACGGATTGTAGACGATATCAGCACCGGCGACGCCGCCGGCATTGGCGACCGCATAGCCCGGAGCTCCCGGCGCGATCGGGCCGGTGATGTCACCGGTGATCAGATCGACGTGGTCGAGAGACGGCTTGTTGAGCGGCTGCTTGATGCCGACCGGCAGCAGCAGCGGGTTGTTGAAGCTGTACGGGCTGTTGTTGGAGGCCGGAACGGTCACCTCCATCTCGAGCACGATCTTCTCGCCGCGACGCACGACCAGCGTCTCGCCCATCGTCTTCCAGTCGTCATCCCACTCGCCCTTGGCACGGAACACCATGTCGGGGCCGATGATCTGGGCGTTCACCGAGTAGGAGTTGCCAGAGCGCATGCCGTCGATGATCGACTGCTGGTCGAAGCGACGCTCGTTCGGAACGTAGAGGCGGGTGTACTCGCCGGGGATGAAGTCCGCCGTCGTGCTGGCATCGCGCGCACCGTAGACGCCGCGGCTGTGCCAGTCGGAGCTCTGGAACACGAAGAAGTTGCGGCCTTCGCCGAGCAGGCCGTCCCACAGGCCGCCGACCTTGGCGGTGTAGATGCCATGCATGCCGTAGGTGCCGCCGCCGACCGCGTTCGACTTGTACGAGCCGGAGCCGCCGGTGATGCCGCCTTCGGCCATGTGGCCGGGAGCCTCGATGCCGAACGCCACGGTCGGGCCGGCATTGTTGAAGTCGCGGAAGTGCTCGATGTTGTAGCCGGCGGTGCCGCTCGGATTGAACGGTCCCTGACGCTCGGTGTGGGTCGGGATCGCGTAGGACTGCAGCGGATACTTCGCCTGCAGCCAGGTGATGCCGGCGAGAGCCTTGCCGTGACCGGCGGAGCCGGAGTTGTTGACGTTGTCCTTGCCGGTCCAGATCGGGTTGTTGCTGGAATCGACCGGACCGATCGCGTCGGTGTCGGCCCGATCGTAGCGGTATTCGAACTCGGCCATCTTGTCGGCATTGCCGGTGCCGCGGGGATTCTGGCCCGCGATGACCGCAACGTCGGTGTGCTCATGGCCCGGAACGATCCACTCCAGACCTTCGACCAGCACCTTGTTATAGGTCGCGGTGCGCGCGACGATGGTCGGATACTCGATCTCCTGGATCGACTGCCAGCGCCACATCGTGGCACCCGTGCCGGTGCCGTTCGGCGTGCCCTTCAGGCTGGTGACGGTGATGCCGTCGATGGTCTTGCCGAGCGTCTGGCTCCAGTAGGTGGTGGTGTTGTCGCCCGGGATGTTGGCGCTCGCATCGCTGAAGCGGCAGTCGCGATTGCCGGAGCCGCCATGGTTGCCGAGCGTGAACCAGTCGAGATCGAAATTGTTGCCACCGGCCGCCGCGCTGCCCTTGCCGACCGAACGATCGATCGAATAGCCGGCCGCCACGGAGCCGTCGGTGCAGGTGTTGTGGTTGTGCATGTCGCCGGCGACATACGGATTGCTCTTCCTCGTCTCGCCCCAACGCTCGTCCGCGCCGGCATTTTGCGACAAGGCGAGCGTCACCGACGCCGCTGTCAGCAGGATTTTCTTGGCAGATGGAA
Organism: Bradyrhizobium sp. USDA 4353; assembly: GCF_054063215.1. Classification (NCBI taxonomy): domain Bacteria; kingdom Pseudomonadati; phylum Pseudomonadota; class Alphaproteobacteria; order Hyphomicrobiales; family Nitrobacteraceae; genus Bradyrhizobium; species Bradyrhizobium sp. USDA 4353. The sequence continues at coordinate 3,146,780 of NZ_JBSSGB010000001.1, read as the reverse complement.
CCATGTCGTCGCCCCTAAAGAATTCGTCGCGTTCAAAACCATGATGACAACGCGAGTGATGCGCTGTCTTGTCGCGCGGCGACCAAACCAAAACTCGGAGACAGTTTGTTGAAGGATTTATTTTTCTGGACGTTGCTCCACGATCTTCGCGAGGGGGAGCGCACCGGGACGCTTGCGAAATTTTTGTGACAGCGCGGATTGTCCGGTGACAACGGCGAGTGCGGCGTTGCATAACCCCGCCGCGCCGACGAGCGCGGTCCGATTGTAAAGAATTGATGTCAGCTCCTGTCATGTCGAACGCGGCGACCTTCGAGAGCGCCTCCGCAAGCGCACCCCCGCAAGATGGCCATCGCGAGCTGCACGGCCGGAGCGATGCTCCGCCTCCCCCCGGCGTTCTGCGCGGCCTGCTCAGGGAGCCGCTGCTGCACTTCCTCGTTCTCGGCGGTCTCATTTTTGCAGCCGACGCGATTCTTCATCCGCCGGCCAAGGACGAGAAGGTCATCACCGTCACCAAGGCGCTGCGCCAATCCTTCATCGACACGTTCGACGAGGACAAGCAGCGCGTGCCGAGCGAGGCCGAGCTGCAGAAGATGACCGAGGCCTGGGTGGCCAGCGAGATTCTTTATAGAGAAGGCAAGCTGCTCGGCGTCGACCGCGGCGACGAGATGATCCGCGACCGCGTCGCCTTCAAGCTGCAATACCTGATCTTCGACCAGGTCCGGGTGCCGCAGCCGACCGACGAGCAGCTAAAGGCCTGGTTCGCCGAGAACCATCAGCGCTTCGACGAGCCCGAGCGCGTCAGCTTTTTCATGACGCCGCCGAGCGACGAGGCGACCGCGCGACGCAATCTGGACGACATCCAGGCGCAGCGCGAATCCGAGGAGCTGCGCGACCAGACCCGCGCCATTCTCGATCGCCCCGTCCCGAGCCTTGCCGACGCCTTTGGTCAGAGCTTCCGCGACAACCTCCTCAAGATGCCGCTGCAGGAGTGGACGCTGCTGCAATCCAAGGACGGCTGGCACGTGGTCCGGCTCGACGCGCGCAAGCCCGGCGCGCCGGCAAAGTTCGAGGACATCCGCGCCGAGGCGGCCAAGATCTGGCACACCGATGAGACGCGCAAGCAGGCCTGGGAGGCGGTGAGCCGGCTCAAGGCCAACTACACGATCAGGTACGAGCCGTGAGCCTGCGCGCGCTGCTCCTCGTCCTGCTCGCGCTCGCAGCGTCGCTGCTCCCGCGCCCCGTGGCGGCGCATCAGGCGACGCTCGCCGTGCTCGAATTCCGCGAGATGCGCCCCGGCGCCTATATCGGGCGCTGGACGACCTTGCCGAAGGACGGCGAGAATCGCATCGAGCTCAGGATGCCCGCGCATTGCTTCCTGCGCCTGCCCGAGCTCAATTGCGGCGACAAGGGCCTGGTCGGGCAGATGACCATCGCCAATCTCGGCGAGGACATGTCGGCGGCGATCATCCGCGTCACCTCGCTCGACGGCAAGACCAACAGCTACACGATCTCGGCGGCCAATCCTGTCGTCACCGTGCTCGGCACCGGCGCCCCGACGCTGGAGACCTGGCTCGAGCTCGGCAAGACCTATGTCAATCTCGGCATCGATCACATCCTGCTCGGCGCCGATCATCTGCTGTTCGTGCTCGGCCTGATCTGGATCGTGCAGGGCGGCTGGCGGCTGTTCAAGACGATCACGGCGTTCACGATCGGCCACAGCTTTTCGCTCGCCGCCACGGCGTTCGGGCTGATCGGCGTTCCCGAAGGGCCGCTCAACGCCTGCATTGCGCTCAGCATCGTGTTCGTCGGCGTCGAGATCGTCAAGCAGCAGCGCGGCGAGATCGGGCTGACTGCGAAATATCCCTGGGCCGTCGCCTTCAGCTTCGGCCTCGTGCACGGCATCGGCTTCGCCAGCGCGCTGGCGGGTCTCGGGCTGGAGCGGCGGATCCTGCCGGCAGCCCTGCTGTTCTTCAATGTCGGCGTCGAGATCGGGCAGATCCTGTTCGTGGCGCTGGTGCTCGCATTGATCTGGGCGCATCGCCGGCTCGGCGCCGTGATGCCGCGCTGGGGCGTGGAGCTGCCGGCCTACGCGATCGGCTCGGTCTCGATGTTCTGGTTCCTGGGCCGCCTCGCCCGCGTCCTGGTCGCGGCATGACGAGTAAGGGAGCGATGATGATCGGGCGCAAGATCCTGCAGATAGTCGCGAGTGCTGCGCTGCTGTCGGCTCTCAACGCGAGTCCCTTGCTTGCGCATGAGCAGGCGGGCGTCGGCGGCGGGCTGGCCAGCGGCCTGCTGCATCCGTTGACCGGGCTCGATCATCTCGTCGCGATGGTCGCGGTCGGCATCTGGGGCGCGCAGCTCGGCGGCGTCGCTATCTGGGTGCTGCCGGTGGTGTTTCCGCTGGTGATGGCGTTCGGCGCGGTGCTCGGCATTCTCAAAATCGGGCTGCCGGTCCCGGAGCTGGTGATCGCGCTGTCGGCGCTCGTCCTCGGCCTCGCCGTCACCTTGCGCCTTCGCGTGCCGTTCGCGGCCGCGGCGGCGATCGTTGCCATCTTCGCCATCTTCCACGGCCATGCGCATGGCGCCGAGCTTCCCACCTCCGCCAATCCCCTGGCCTATGGCTTGGGCTTCGTCGTGGCCACCGGCTTGCTTCATGCGTGCGGCATCACCATCGGCGCGCTCGCGCGCTGGCCGGGCGGGGAGCGCATCATCCAGGGTGTCGGCGCCGCGATCGCCGCGCTCGGCGGCTACTTCCTGGTCGCAAGCCTCGGAGTCGCAGCATGAGCGCGCGCCTCAAAACGGCCCTGCTCGCCGCTCTTGTGCTGCTGGCGCAGAGCCGCATCGCCGACGCACACATCGTCTCCGCGCGCCTCGGCGATTTCTATGCCGGTGCCCTGCATCCCCTGCTCACCTTGCAGGACGTGCTCACCTGGGCGGCGCTCGGCCTGCTCGCCGGCTCGCTCGGCGCGGCCAGCGGTCGATGGCTGGTGCTGGTGTTTCCGCTCGGCCTCTGCACGGGTCTTGCGCTCGCGGCGAGGACAGGCCTCGCGCCGATGTCGCCGCTCGTCGATGCCTTGAGCATCCTCGTGCTCGGGCTGCTGCTGGCGTCCGCCCTGCGCATTCCCGTCATGCTGATGTGCGTCATCGCGCTGGCCATCGGGGTGATGCGCGGCGTCGTGAATGCCGGCGAGCTGACGCCGCAGACGGACCATGTGCTCTACGCCGCCGGTCTCGCCGCTGCGGGCTATGTGGTGATCACGCTGGTGATGGCGCTGACCCTGACCTTCCGCCGTCCCGAGACCGCGCCGATCTCGACCTGGCGCGGCATCGCGGTGCGTGCGGTCGGCGGCTGGGTCGCTGCGATCGGCTTGATGATGGCGGGACTATCCTTCGCGGCATGAGCATGCCGATGTTGCAGTCCTCGGCGGCTGCGACTATCCGGACTGCGTGACCGACAGCATCAACATCATCTGCATCATCGTCCTCGTCCTGACTTGCGCCGGCCTCGTCTGGTCGGACCTGCGCAGCGGGCTGCTGCCGGACTGGATGAATGGGCTGTTGGCCATCAGCGGCTTTGCCCGGACTGTCGCGCTGTTCGACGTCGCGCAGGCCTTGTGGGATGGCGCGGCAGCCATAGCCGTCGGCATCGCGCTGCTGCTGCTGCGCCGCCTCTATGTGATGGCCCGCGGCCGTCAGGGACTGGGCCTCGGCGACGTCAAATTCCTGATGGCTGCGACGCTCTGGGCCGGCTTGTCCGGCCTGCCGATCCTGCTTCTCATTGCCACGACCGCGGCACTGGTGGCGGTCGCGGGTCTCTCCATCGCTGGGCGGCGCATGAGCGGAGCCACGGCGTTGCCGTTCGGGCCGTTCCTCGTCATCGGACTGCTCGCGGTGTTCGCGTTGCAGAGCGCGGGAGCCGATTGGATCGCGCTGCCGTAAGCGGCTGGAGCTGGTCAGCGTGAACGCCGCGCCATCCGCTCGCGCGGCGCCGGCGGGGGCGCCTGAACCGCATCATCTCCGGCCTGGCCAAGCATCGGCATCGGCAAGGTCACGGTGTCGGCATCCTTCTGCAGCGTGACTTGGCGCGGCTCGACGGACCGCAGCAGCCAGCCGTCATGCGATGCCCCCAGGCGCACACGCAACGAGGTCTGCGATGACGAATCGAGAAAGATGCCGAAACTGTCCTCGCCGCCGATCACCGTGCCGACGAGCTGGAGGCTCGGCCGCTCCGGCTCCTTCGGCGGCGGCGGGGGCGGCGCGCGCATCACCATCACGGGGGCCGCGATCGGCGGCGGCGGGCGCCGCGACGGCGAGAAGATCGGACGATCACGCGTCGCCGACAGCGCGGTGATCGGAACGTCCCACAGCGGATTGGCGCTGGTGGCCGCTGGCGTCGTGGCGGCGGGAGGCTTCGCGCTGACGGACGGCGGCGCGAGATTAGGCCCGGCGGGCTGGAGCGACTCAACCGGGTCATCCGCCTCCTCGCCCCATGCCGGATCGAGAACGCCAATGATCGTGCAAGCGATGACCAGAGCGATTGGGCGGCGGCTGACGAACGAGCGCATCACGTCTGTCCTTGCCACTGCCCGGACACGGTGAGCAGCACCCGCAGGCGCCCGGCGCCACCGGCTGCCTCGGCGACCGATTGCTGGACATGAAGCTGGTCGACGAACAGGAACGGCCATCCGGCCTCGATGTCGTAGAGCAGCTGCTGCAGCGCCGGCTGCTCCAGCTCACAATTTGCGACCACGCTGATCATGCTGGCATTGGCGCGCGCGGCCGGCAGCTCGACCTGCGTCGACAGCACGTTGCCGCCGACCTTGGCCACGGCGTCCGTCAGGCGCTGCACCAAGGCGGCGCCAGCGATGGTCACCGTCCGCCCTTCGACGAACACCGAGCCGCCCGGTGTCGCCGCAACGCTCGCAGCCGTCGCGCCCGGCCGTTTTCGCCCGGAGAACTGCGCCAGTTGCGCGCTGGCGTCGTTGAGCTGCTCGCGCTTGTCGATGATGTCGGCGAGGGCTGTAGCCCCCGCCCAGATCAGCGCGATCAACGTCGCGACGTAGAGCGCGGCGGCAATCGCCGGCGAGCCGAGCAAGATGCGACGCAGCGGTGCCAGCCAGCTCATGCCCGGTCTCCGAAATAGGGATTGATGCGCGCCTCGATATGAAAACGCTCGCCCGCTTCGCCGGCGGTCCGCGTCGTCGGCGCATAGAAGGTGGCGCGGCTGAATTGCGGCGACTGCTCGATCAGCCGGATCAACGCCGGGGCATCCTGCGTGAGGCCGGAGATCTGCAGGCGATCATTCTCCACATGCATCTCCATCACGTAAGTGCCGTCCGGCAGAATCCTCGACAGCGTATCCAGCACGATCACGCTGGCGAGGCTAGACTGCTTGCGCTTGGCAAGAAGCCCGTCCGCAGCGGAGGCGCCGATCGCGGGTCGCAGCGCGGCCCGCAGCCGCGCGACCTGCGCCTGTGCATCATCGCGCTCCGCATCGAGATATCCGCCGATCAGCGTCGTCGCCACCAGCAGCACCGCGGTCGCCGCGGCCACCGCGAGCCAGCCGAATTTGAGCAGGCGCCCGAGATCGCGGCCGCCCGCCAGCGCCGAGCGCAGCGAGGCCTTGAAGATCGGAATCGAAGCACCGCCGTTCAGACCGTCGTCCGCCAGTACGGTGATCTTCGCCGCACCGGCAGCATCAGCAAAGGCGAGCAACGGCTGGACGAGGGCGCGCGGCGTGGCCGCGAGCGTCAGCGTGATCCGCTCGTTGTCGGCTGTGCGCGGCGCGCTGAAGCCATAGAGCGCCTGATCGAGCGTCCATGGCGTGAACCGGCCGATCTGCGTGCGGATCATGCCGTCGAGGAACGGCTCGGCCTGTTTCGGAAAGTCGAGCGGACGCACCAGCACGTTGTTGCTCGACAGATGGATTTCCATCACCGAGCCGCGCAAGATCCGCGACCATTCCGGCGGCAGCGCAGCGCGGGCGTCGCCCTTCGCCAGATTGACGACGATCCGCTGGACCTCGGATTTGCCCGTAGGCGCCTGCACCGACAGGACCACATTGTCGGGCCCCTGATAGGTGACACGAACCAGCGGGCGCCTGAGCTGGCGATCCGCAACGGCTTCGATCGCAGCAGCCACGCTGGCCGTCCACGCCGTCAATCCGTGCTCGATGCTTTCCGTCACCTTCATGGCGTCGCTCGCGCCTGCCGCGCGCTCCTCGGTTGCGGTCCTTCGTCCTGCCGCGCCAGCAGCCGATAGGGCTGCTCGCCTTCACCGGGGATGATCACCACGGTCGCCGCATGATGCAGTCCGCCCGCAGGTCCCACCACGATGTGCAGACGCACGGCCTTGCTCTTGCCCTTGGCCGCATCCTTCGCAGCCGGCCCCAACATCTTGGCCAGGCTATCCGCATCCTGTGACGACGAGCCGCGCGAGTTGACCAAATCCTTCAGGATCAGCGGCGTCATGCCCGGCAACGCGGCCACGACCTCCGTCGGCGCGATCGAGGGGTCAATCCCGGGTGACCCGTTGAAGATGGTGACCAGCGGGAGCACGCGATCGATCAGCGCGGCCGGCAGGCCGATCACGAGCGCGAGCTCGCCGACATGGGCGAACGGCGCGAGCCGCGGCATCCGCTGGAGCCCGGCCGAGGCATAGCGGGCCTCCTCCGCCTGCGCCTTCGCCGCGTCTGTCGGCTTGGAGCGCCAGGCGACGACCCGCTCGGCATGCTCCTTCGCCGCATCCCGTTCGGCGCCGACGGCAACGAAGAGATTTTCCAGCATCTCCTTCGAGGCGGCGTTGAGATCGATCCGCGCCGCCTCGCTGACATAGCTGACTGCGATGTCGTTGCCGGCGAGGGTGAGACGGAAGCCGCCCTGCTTCGGCCGATCCTCCTCCTTCGACAGCAGCAGCCGATAGGCGGACAATTCCGTCGCGGCCGAGATCAGCGCCTCGGCTTCGACGGCCTCGTCCTCGAGCCGCAACAGCCGCGCCGAGCTGCCCAGTTGCTGCGAGACGATCACGACGAGAGCGGCAAGCGCTGCGAGCATCCACAAGGCTGCGATCAGGATGAAGCCATCCTGCGTCGAGCGCCCCTGAGCCGAGGCGTGGCTTGGACAACACGGCATCATCAGTCGATCGGCTGACTCTGAAACGGTGGCGATGGCTGAGCCGCCGCCGGGGGCCGGCTCGCATTGCCCGCGGCGATCCCATCGACGGAGGCGCCGCCGGGGGAATCGACCTCGATCCTGACGGCGCTGACGAGCACGGGCTCCCGCCCCCTGCTCTCGTCGTAGATCGTCATGCGCACGGCAAACGGCAGCTTGGTGGCATCGCGCCACTCCGTCGTCCAGACCATGGACCGATCGGCATAGGCGAACGACATTCGGAACGGCGCCGACAGCAGCACCGCGGGATCGCTGAACCGGAACTGGTCTGCCGCGGATTGGCCGACCGGCACCGGCGCGAACGGCGCGCGCGAGCGCAGCACGGCACGCTCGTTCCGCCCGCCCTCCTCGCCGATACGGACGACGTCGAGGCCATGTCCGGCATTCGGCCCGAGCTCGCTGCGCACGAACATCGCCGAGAACTCCTGGCCTATGAACAACGGCCCTTTCTGCTCCCGATTAGGAGAGACGAACTGCGCGGCGGCGAAATCATCGCCAGCCCTGCGCAGGGCGGCCGCCACCATCTCGGCCCGCTGCACCCGATCCAGTCCGCGCTTCCAGGCCGGAAGCCATTGCGAGCTGACGGCGAGCAGCGCCGACAACACGAGGCCGGCGATGGCGAGCGCGCCGAGCGCCTCGATCAGCGCGAAGCCGGCCTCCTGCAATCTCGCCGCGCGAGCGCTCATTCGCGTGGTCCTTGCACCAGACGAACCGTCGGCACATTGGCGAGCGCGCCGGAGCCGGTTCTCACCTGCAGCATGATCATTTCCGGAATCCAGCCCTGCTGCCCCGCCGGCTGGCTCCAATCACCACCGAGCGGGCTGATCTGCACCGCCACCGAGCCGGAGCCGGAACGCTGATCGCTGCGGCCGGGTGGCAGGCGGCTGCGATCCGACAGCATCGTCGCCAGCGCGAGCCGCGCATCCGCCACCAGAGTCACGTGCTGCTCGAGCTTGCGCACGCCGCTCGCGTTGCGCGCAACCACCGCTCCGATCGCAACGAGGGACACGCTGACCACAGCGAGGGCGACGAGCACCTCGATCAGAGTAAAACCCGCCTCGCTGCGGCCGGCCTTCTCCTGGTCAACCATGAGCCGCTCCGCGCGAGACGATGTCGATCCGTCCGGTCAGCCAGTTCACGCGTATCTCCAGGCTGAGATCGGCACGCGACAGGGTGATCGCGCCGCCGCAGGACAGGCCGTCGGGAAAGAAGCTGATCGTCGCCAGCACCGGCCGATGCTGACAACTGCGCGGCAGCGTCGCCTGGAACGAGACATCGTCGGGCAGCCTCAGCGCTGCACCCGTGCCGGCGCGGATCAGGCGTTGCGACGTATCGATCTGAGTATCGACCCGCATCCCCTGGCGCATCGACGCGGCGCGATCGGTCTTCAGCAACGCGGCTGCCTGGAGGGCATAGGCCTGCAACCGCGGCCGCGAGGTCTGGCGTGGGAGATAAGGCAGCGCGACCGACGTCAGCAGCGCGATGATCGCGAGCACGCAGACCATCTCGAGCAGAGTGAAGCCGCGCTGCCGCTCGTTACTCACCGCGCGCGCTCGTCTGCGTTCCCAGCACGATGTCGGCCGCCGTGCCGCTGCCGCCCTCCTGGCCGTCGGCGCCGTAGGACATGATGTCGTAGGGGCCGCGATCGCCCGGCGCACGGTAGACATAGGCCGTGTTCCACGGATCCTTCGGCACCGCCCCACCCTTCAGATAGGGACCGTTCCACGCGTTCAACCCGGCCGGCCGCTGCGCCAGCGCCGCAAGCCCTTCGGAGGTCGACGGATAGCGGCCGACGTCGAGATAGAACAGATCGAGCGCGCTCGAGAAGCTCTGCAGCTGGATCCGCGCCGCCTTGGTCTTGGACTCGCTGAGATAGTTCAGGACGCGCGGGCCGATCAGTCCCATGATCAGGCCGATGATGGTGATCACGACCAGCATCTCGACCAGCGTGAAGCCGCGCTCATTTTCGCGGCGCGCCCGGCTCGCGGGGTTGGCTTTCGTGCTCGAAGTCATGTCCGTCTCCATGGTCTCAAATTCAGCCGACGAGTTGCGTGACCGACAGCAGCGCCGTCATGATCGAGACGATCAGGCCGCCGACCACGACGCTGATCAGCAAGATCGCGGCCGGGCCGACGATGCCGACGATGCGGTCGAGCGAGCGCTGCAACTTGGCTTCGTAGAACTCGGCGATCCGGGTCGAGAGCGTCGGCAGCTGTCCCGTCTCCTCGCCGAGCCTGAGCATGCGCAGCGCCATCGGCGGCAGCATGTTGTCGGCCGACAGCGCCTGGGACAGCTTGCCGCCGTGACGCACACGATCCGCAGCGGCCGACCACGGCGCGCGCTGCGAGGTCACCGCCATCACGTCAACGAGGATGCGCAGGGCCGCGCTCAGCGTCACGCCGCAGCCCAGCAGCAGGCCGAGATTGCGGCAGAACAGGCTGGTTCGATAGAACATCAGAATGCCGCCGATCCCGGGCGTCACCGCGATCACGCTGGTCAGCGCAGCGCGCACCGTGGCCTGGCGCAGCAGCCACCACCCGCCGGCGATCAGCGCGGCGCAGCCGAGCGAGATCGCCGCCGCATTGCCGCGCACGATGTCCGACAAGGACATGAAGAAGCCCAGCGTCGTGTCCGCGCCGCCGCCGAAATCGCGCAGCACGGCGGAGAAGTTCGGCAGCACGGCAACGAGGAAGAACAGCATCACGCCGATGGCCGCCAGAAACACGAAGGCCGGATACTGCATCGCATCGGTGAGCTTGCGGCGGGTCGCCTCGGACCGCTCGCGTTCGCCGGCGAGCGCCGTCAGGACGTGATCGAGCGTTCCCGACGCCTCGCCCACGCGCATCAGCGAGACATACATCGGCGAGAACAGCGAGGGCTGCGCGGCCGCGGCGTCGGCAAAGCTCTCGCCGGCCATGATGGCGGCGCGCAGCCGCGCCACGACGGGACGCAGCCTACCGATGTCGGAATCGCTCGACAACAGGTCGAGCGCGTCGTCGAGCCGCGCGCCGGCCTTCAGCAGCAGCGCCAGATCGCGGGTGAACGTGGTGACCTCGGCTGCGGACGGACCGCCGAACGAGAGTCCTGCGACTGATGACGCGCCCGCCCGCTTGTCCTCGACGGCTTCGATGAGCAGCAATTGGAGATAGGAGACGCGGCGCTCGACCTCGCCACGCGACGGCGCGACCAGGGACCCGACAACGACCTCACCGGATTGCGTCAGCGCGCGATAGCGATAGCTCGGCACAGCCCACCTCAGCGCGCGACGAGGACACGGAGCAGCTCGGACGCCGAGGTGACGCCGGCGCGGCACTTGGCGAGGCCGTCGTCCATCATCGTCGTCATCCCCTCCTGCACGGCGCGCCGGTCGATGGCGAGACCGTCGGCGCTGTCGGCGATCAACTCGCGGAGGCTGCTGGTGAGCTCGAGCAGCTCGAACACGCCGACGCGACCGCGGTAGCCGCTGTGGCCGCACCGCTCGCAGCCGGTCGGATGCCAGATGACGTCGCCGGGCACGAGGCCGAGATGGCCAAGGCGCGGATCATCGCGACAGGTTTCGTCATCGAGCGGCCTGGCCGTCTTGCAATGCTCACAGAGCTGACGCACCAGGCGTTGAGCGATCACCGCGCGCAAGGTCGATCGCAGCAGATAACCTTCGACGCCGAGATCCAGCAGTCGCGGCACCGCTGCCGCTGCCGTCTCGGTGTGGAGCGTGGTCAGCACGAGATGGCCGGTCAGCGCGGCATGAACGGCGACATGCGCGGTCTCGCTGTCACGGATTTCGCCGACCATGATCACGTCAGGGTCCTGACGCACGAAGGAGCGCAGCGCGCTGGCAAAGGTCAGACCGATCGCCGGCTTGATCTGCGACTGGTTGATGCCGGGGATCTCATACTCGACCGGATCCTCGACGGTGAGGATCTTGCGCTCGGGCGTGTTGAGCATCGACAGGATTGTCGCGAGCGTCGTGGTCTTGCCGCTGCCGGTCGGCCCGGTGATCACGATCATGCCGTGCGGCAGCGTCATCAGCCGTCGCAGCGCCGCATCGTCGCGCGCGGACAGGCCAAGGCGGTTCGCCACCAGTTGCGAGCGATCCTTGGGCAAGATGCGCAAGACGGCGGACTCGCCCGCCTGCGTCGGCATGATCGCGACGCGGACGTCGATCTCGGCGCGGCCGGCGCGAATCCGCGCCGCGCCATCCTGCGGCAAGCGCCGCTCGGCGATGTTCAGGCCAGCGACGATCTTGATGCGCGAGATCACGGCCTGCGGCAGCACGCCGGTGGGCGCCGCGATCGGACGCAGCAGCCCGTCGACGCGCAGCCTGACCACGAGCCCGGTCGAGAACGGCTCGATATGGATATCGCTGGCGCGCATCTCCACCGCCTTCTCGATCAGATCATTGACCGCGCGCACGACCGGCGCACCGCTGGCGAGATCGCGCAGGCTCTCGATGTCGTCGTCGCGCAGCTCCTGCGTCGCCGAGACCTCGACGTCCTCGGTCCCGCCAAGTCGCTGGCCGAGAACGACGGCGATGTCCTCGTGGGACGCCACCTTGAAGACGGTCGCCGGTCCAAGCACGAGCTCGGCCGCCCTGCGCACGGCCTGATCGGTCGGATCGGCGACGGCAAACACGGCAACGCCTTCGGCCGCCTGATAGGGATAGCCGAGCACCTCACGCAGGAAGCGATCGGAGAATTGCGCGGTCGCAGGCGCGGCCGCGAGCAGCTCACGCAGCGAGACGCGTTCGAGACCGGTGAAGCGTGCGGCCTCCTCGGCAAAGACCTCGGCGCTCAGCCCGAACCGATCCCAAAGCGCAACCTGCGCTTCGCCCGCAGCATCGCGCTCACCCGCCTGAGGATGGCGCTGGCGCAAGTAATCCTGGAACTGGGTCGACAGCGTACCGCTCATGGCGTGATCCGGGTAGCGCCCGCGCCGGCCCCTCGTCTCGGCACCCCGCTACTGGCTGCCGCCGTTATCGATCGCGATCATGACAGCTGTACGAAGGCCGGCGACGCCGACATTTCGGACACACAGATCATGCAAAGGTGCGCAGCTTCGGGCGGATATACATAAGTGTCACATTGGACCGCTATGCAGGCGGCAAGGTCCAGAGGGGACGTGCTCCCAGCTCGACCGGTCAACACGAGTAGATCGGCAAGTCCATGTTTCGTATCGGCAATCGAAGCCAGTCCGCTGCGGTTGTCCGTCAGGTCTCGGTGCTCGCGATCGCAGTGCTGCTCGCGTCATGCAACATGGCCACTCTCAACTCCCAGGCCAGCGCGCCGGCGGATGTCGACGTCATCGACAAGGTGCGCTCGATCGATATCCTGCCGCGTGACAATACGCCGGTCGCCTCGATCCAGGGACGTCCCGAGGTCGAGCGCGCGACCGCGCGGACCTATCAAGGGACGATGGTCCAGGAGGTTGCTGAGGCCAGGCCGCTACCCGCTGCGGATGGCAAAGGCTACGATCTCAACTTCGAGAACACGCCGATCGCGTCGGTCGCGAAGGTCGTCATCGGCGACATCCTCGGGGCCGGCTATTCCATTGATCCGCGGGTGCAGGGCAGCGTCAGCCTGGTGTCGGCGCGCCCGGTGCCGAAGTCGGACATACTCTTCGTGCTCGAGAGCGCGCTTCGTCTGTCGGGCGTCGTGCTGCTGCGCGAAGGCGGCGGCTATAAGCTGACGCCGCTCGGCGACGCCATCGGCGGCGGCCGGGTCGATGCCGAGGCTGCCCGCGCGGAGCCCGGCTACGGCGTCTCGGTGGTGCCGCTGCAATATGTCGGCGCGCAGACGATCCTGAAGCTGATGGACAGCTTCGCGACGCGCGCCGGCAGCGTGCGCGCCGATCCGACCCGCAACCTGCTCCTCATCCAGGGCACCGGCGCCGAGCGCCGCTCCGCGATCGAGACCGCGTTGAGCTTCGATGTCGACTGGATGCGCGGCCAGTCGGTCGGCATCTTCCCGGTCAGCAACTCCGCGCCCGAGCCCGTCATCGCCGAGCTCGAAAAGATCATGGACACCGGCGAGAACGGCATGAGCCAGAATCTCGTCAAGCTGCAGGTGGTCAACCGGCTCAACGCCATCATGGTGGTGACGCGCAAGCCGGCGCTGCTGCAGGTCGCGGCGACCTGGATCCGCCGGCTCGATCAATCCGACTCCGGCCGCACCAGCGTTCACGTCTACCGGATCCGCTATGGCGATGCCCGCCAATTGGCGAAGGTGCTGACCGACATGTTCGGCGGCGCCGGCCCGTCGTCCTCGACCGACAGCACCGACAGCCAGACCGCGCCGGGCTCGGACGGCACGACGACATCGGTGGCCGACCGGCTCTCCTTCAACACCAATGCCGCGGGATCATCCGGCTCCGGCGCCAATCCGTCAGGCCGGGCGCAAGGCGCCGGGGGTCTGTCCGGAATGCAAGGCTCCAGCACATCATCATCGGGCAGCGCCTCCACCTCGACCGGGCTCGAACCTCGCGCCGCCGGCGGCGGCGGTGGCCAGTCCCTGATGCCGAATGTGCGCATCACGCCGGATACCGTGAACAACTCGCTGCTCATCTACGCCGATCGCGAGAACTACCGCATCATCTCCAGCACGCTGCAGCAGCTCGATCAGCCGGTGCTGCAGGTCGGCATCGATGCAACGATCGCCGAGGTCACGCTGACCAACGAGCTCTCCTACGGCGTGCAGTCGTATCTCTCGAGCAAGTTCCTCGGCCTTGGCGCCGACAAGGGATCGATCACCAACACCCAGGCCACGTCGGTCGCGACGGCGGCGACCTCGGCGGCAACCACGGCCCTGATCAACCGCGCGCTTCCCGGCTTCAACTTCCTGATCGGAAGCGAGGCGTCGCCCAACATGATCCTCGATGCGCTCCACACCGTGACGAGCGTGAAGGTGCTGTCGAACCCGTCTCTGGTCGTGATCAACAACCAGACCGCCACGCTTCAGGTCGGCGACGTCGTCCCGGTGTCGACCGGCAGCGCCACCGTGCTGTCGTCGAGCAACACGGTCGTCAACACCATCGACTATCGCAACACCGGCATCATCCTGCGCGTCGTGCCGCGCATCGCCGCCAACGGCAATGTGCGGCTCGAGGTCGAGCAGGAGATCAGCAATGTCGCTGCCCAAACCGCAGCGAGCCTGACGCCGACGGTGTCACAGCGCAAGGTGAAGAGCGCCATCTCCGTGGCCAATGGTCAGACCGTGCTGCTGGCCGGCCTCATCAGCGAGCAGCAGAACGGCAACCGCAACGGCATTCCCGGCTTCGACGAGATCCCGGTGCTCGGCGACGCGTTCTCGCATCAGGACAAGAAGGGCACGCGGACCGAGCTGATCATCTTCATCCGGCCGCAGATCATTCGCGACGGCAGCGATGCGCATCAGGTGGCCGAGGAACTCCGCTCCAAGCTCCGCGGATCGGTCGGAGCCAGCATCACGGATGACCTGCGTGTCCGCACCACCCGCTGATATCACACGCGTCCTGCGAGCGCGGATGCGCCGGCTGGCGATAACCCTCGCCACGGCAAGCCTGCTGCTCGGCGCCGCATCGCCAAGCCATGCCGATTCAGCGGCAGCCGCACGCAACGCCTATGCGCGCGGCGATTTCGTCCGCGCCGTTCGCATGCTGACGCCTTTGGCACTGCGCGGCGACGCGCGGGCACAGGCGATGCTCGGCTTCATGTATGAAAACGGCTTCGGCACGCCGCAAGCCTATGTCGTCGCCAGCGATCTCTACTGCCAGGCCGCCGCCGCCGGCAACCCGTTCGGCCAGGCCATGCTCGGCCTGATGTACGACAAGGGCCACGGCGTCCCGCAGGACGTGGTGCTCGCCTATAAATGGCTGAACCTCGCCGCCGGGCATGCCTCGCCGGCGCAGCGCAGCTATTACCTGCGCCTGCGCAATGCCGTCGCCTCGAAGATGTCATCCGATCAGATCGCGCAGGGACAGGCGCTGGCGCTGAGCTGGTTGCCGGGTCAGCTGTAAGCGGGCATAGCCGCTTGGCGGACATCGTCCGCAACACGCCATTCCAACGTACTGATCGCGGGTCGCGCGCGGCATGACATGAGCGCGCCCATGGCTTGTCGCAGCTGATGAGACCGGCGGCTTAGGCGCATTTCACAAATCCGAAGCAAGACCGACACCGCATTGCAATTTGTTGCTGCGATGTTTTGTCGCAGGCGTTGCCTCAGCTCGCGCGCCAGCCCTCCCTTCGTTCGGAGACGTCATGACCAGAACAGTCACGAGGTCCAAGGCGATTGCCCTTGCGACCACCGCCGTGTTCACGGCGACCAGCATCGCCCCCGCCTTCGCCCGACCGGCAACCAGCACGCCGATCGAGCACGTCATCATCATCGTCGGCGAGAACCACACCTTCGACAACCTGTTCGGCACCTACAAGCCGAAGGCCGGCCAGAGCATCGACAACCTGCTCAGCAAGGGCATCGTCAACGAGGATGGCTCGCCGGGCCCGCATTTCAAGAAGGCCGAGCAGCGCATCGGGCGTGACGAGGTGCGCTACACGGCGGAGACGGCTTCGACCGGCGCCTACGCGACGCTGCCCCAGCCCTACACCACCTACGGCATCGGGCTGCCGCAGAACGTGCTCGACACCCGCTTCCCGGCGAACCTGCCCAACGGGCCGTATCAGATCTCGAAATACGTGACCTACGCCGCCTATACCGGCGACCCCGTGCATCGCTTCTTCCAGATGTGGCAGGACATCGACGGCGGCAAGCACGACAAGTTCGTGTGGGTCGAGCAGACCATCGGCACCGGCTCCAACGGCAAGCCCTATCCTGCCGGCGGCTTCAATCCGATGGAAGGCGCCATCTCGATGGGCTTCTACAACATGAATCCCTTCACCGACGCCTCGGGCAAGCCGCAGCCGGGCGATGCGCCGTTCTTCAAGCAGCTCGCCGACGACTACGCCATCAGCGACAATTATCACCAGGCGATCATGGGCGGCACGGGCGCCAACTTCCAGTCGCTCGTCACCGGCCATGCGGCGTTCTTCACCAATCCCGAGACGCTGAACGGCGCGCCCGCCGTGCCCTACGCCAACCAGATCGAGAATCCCGATCCCGTCCCCGGCACCAACAATTACTACAAGCAGGACGGCTATAGCGGCGGCTCTTACGTGAATTGCTCGGATCCGAGCGCGCCCGGCGTCGCCGCGATCAACGAGCAGTTGTTCAAGAACGGCGTCTTCCGCAACAATTGCGCGCCGAACCATTATTATCTCGTCAACAACTACAGCATGTTCTGGAATCAGACCAGCGCGAAGCCGAACGCGCTCGGCTCCGACAAGTTCGTGCTGCCGCCGCAGAGCGCGCCGACCATTGCCGACGTGATGACGGCCAAGGGCGTGTCGTGGAAATATTACAGCGCCGACCGCGGCGACGACGCCACCACCTTCGCGACCAGCGTTGA
This sequence comes from Bradyrhizobium sp. USDA 4353, assembly GCF_054063215.1. Taxonomy (NCBI): domain Bacteria; kingdom Pseudomonadati; phylum Pseudomonadota; class Alphaproteobacteria; order Hyphomicrobiales; family Nitrobacteraceae; genus Bradyrhizobium; species Bradyrhizobium sp. USDA 4353. Next base: position 3,130,176 of record NZ_JBSSGB010000001.1, on the reverse strand, counting down.
CGGCGTGCCGCTGCTGTTCCACTCCTATTGCGGCATCTGCGATCCGCTCACCGGCTTCATCAAGGTGATGACGAACCCGGCGGAAGAGGCGAAGCTGCAGAACTACGGCGCGTTCGTGAAGGACGTCCAGAACAATACGCTGCCTGCCGTATCGTTCGTGCGTCCGTTCGAGGCGCTGGCCGGCCATCCCGCCGACTCGACCACGGATCTGTATGAGAAGTTCCTCGAGGCGCTGATCAACCGCGTCAAGGCCAACCCGCAACTCTGGGCCAAGACCGCCATCTTCATCACCACCGATGAAGGCGGCGGCTACTACGACTCCGGCTATGTCCAGCCGGTGGACTTCCTCGGCGACGGCACCCGCATTCCCTTCATCCTGGTCTCGCCGCTGGCCAAGAAAGGACATGTCGACCACACCTATTACGACCACGTCTCGCTGCTGAAGTTCATCGAGCGCAACTGGCGGCTGCCGGCGATCTCCGCGGTCAGCCGCGACCGGCTGCCCAATCCGATCCACGATCGGGACGACAACCGCTATGTGCCGAAGAACCGTCCGGCGATCGGCGATCTGATGAACCTGTTCGTGTTCGCCGACGAGGACGGCGATCACGACCACGGCGGATGGCACCATCACGACCACGACCACGACGATGACGGATACGATCGCGATCGCTGACGAACAGGCGAGAGCACGTCCATCGGATGCAAGAGCCCGCCGCACGACGCGGCGGGCTTTTCGCGTCATCGCCGCGCAGAGAGGTATCCATCTGCACCATCGCAGATCCGTCAGCTGATTGTCAGCCGACCGTCACGTCCCCGTTATCGACGCTCCGCATCGTTGCATGACCGCTTGCGTTCAAGCGGACGATGCAACCGAGGTCTTGGGGGATCTTGTCGAATGTCATTCCGATCATCATTCAATTCTGCCTGTCGCGAGCTGCTCACATTGTCGGTGACGGTCTCGCTGCTCTCATTCGCCGCCGCGGCGCCAGGCTTCGCGCATGACCATGACCATGACCGCGACGATGACGACAGCTACACCATCGGCCTGTGGGGCGACCTGCCGTACTCCACGCTGCAGGCCACGGTCGGCGTCCCGAACCTGATCGCCGACATGAATGCGCACCGGCTGAAGTTCACCGTCCATGACGGCGACCTGAAGCAGGGCTCGAACTCGGCCTGCGATGCCGGCCTCTACGCGCAGGCGCTCGCCTATTTCAACAGCCTCGAGGCGCCGGCGATGTTCACGCCGGGCGACAATGACTGGGTCGACTGCGACCGCCCCTCGAACGGCGGCTACAATTCGCGCGAGCGGCTCGACTATGAGCGCAAGGTGTTCTTCTCGACGCCGTTCTCGCTCGGCCAGCGCAAGCTGCGCCAGGAGTTGCAGACCGACGCTCTGTGCCTCGGCGCCAACGGCACCAAGGTCGGCTGCGTCGAGAACCGTCGCTGGACCGTCGGTCGCGTCACCTACGCGACGCTGAACGTCCAGGGCTCCTGCAACAATCTGTGCGACACCAATCCCGATCCCGACGAATACAACGCGCGCAACGCCGCCGTCATTCTTTGGATGCAGCAGACCTTCGCAGAGGCCAAGAAGCGCCGCTCGGCCGCGGTGATGTTCATCAGCCAGGGTAATCCGGGCTGGGACCTCGCCGATCCCACGCGGGCGCCGCTGCGCGACCCCAAGACGCTCGCCGAAACCGATGGGCAGCCTGACGGCTTCGCCAGCTTCCTGACGGCGCTGCGGACTGAGGTCGAGGCCTTCCGCAAGCCGGTCGCCTATGTTCACGGCGACTCGCACTACTTCCGCATCGACCAGCCGTTCCTGAACAGCGCTGGCCAGCGGTTGGAGAACTTCGTCCGCGTCGAGACGTTCGGCGACAACCAGGCCAATGGCAACAACGACGTCCGCTGGCTGAAGGTGACGGTCGATCCGCGCAGCCGCGACGTATTCTCCTACCAGCCGGTCACCGTGCCTGCGAACCGCACCGCTGTTCCGGCGCCGGCCGGCAACTGACCTTATCGCAAATCGGATCGTCCAGCTTGCTGGACGATCCGACGCGACTGGCGCTGGTCGCGGGCTGTCGAGAGTGGCTCGGTTGCCAGCAGCCCCTCGGCGTCACCCCACCTTGCTCATGACACCAACCAGCGCGGGATCAGCCGGCGTCTCCGAGGGCACCAAGGTGGCGGCAGCCGCGTGCTGGGTGCGCAAGGGCTGCGGCGCCGCAGTCACGCTCCAACGCCCAGCGACGATATGGGCCGAGATGATAACGGGAACGCCGAGACCGAAGGCGATATGGACGGTGCTGATCCAGGGCCGCAGGGCTTCCGAGGTCCGACCCTACATAGTAAAGTCCGAACGCAGTCGCGATCAGCAGACCATAGAGCGCGAGGCTGAGAACGCCCGTCGCCCGGTTCTTGCGGGCGCGCCAGGCGCGCTGGACATGCATGGGACCGAGCGCACCGAGCAGCAGCAACGTCACCATCGCGGCTCCGCCATGTGTGCTCAGCAGGAACGCGGCGGCCTGTTGCCAGAACTCGCTGTCCATCTCCGAGCGGGTCTTCATCTGATCGGCATAGATCCACAATGCTCCGCTGACGAAGAGAAGCCCGAAAATCGCATAGAGGGCGAAGCGAAACGCACCTTTAAGCCGCATGCTGCAGATCTCCTTGCCAGTCCGGTGTCGTGAGGATGTCGCCGTCCGCCGCAACGAGCATGGCGCTTGCCTGACATTGTGTGAGCAGCCCGTCCGCTCGCTCGCCCATGATCATGACGATCTTTGTCAGCGCATCGGCGACGATGCAGGTTGGCGCGCAGACGGTTGCGCCATGGATGCCGCGGGCCGGCTGCCTCGTTGCCGGATCGACCACCGCGGTCTCCATCGTATCCACTGAGCTGAATGGATCGAAGCGGCGCGCCGATGACGCCATCGCCGTGTTGCGCACGGCCCGCTGACACAGGATCCTGTCGGGCGCGCGCGGGTCGCGAATATCGACGATGTGCGCACGGGGACCGAACGCGGCGAGATCGCCGCCTGCATTCACCAGGGCCGAGCGGACGCCACATCGCTTGAGCGCCTCGATGGCGCAGTCGACGGCGAATCCCTTGGCGATACCACCGAGATCGACCTTGAGCCCGGCGTGGTTGAAGCGGACGTGGTGGTCCGCCAGCAACTCGATCGTGGAGCTAGCTTGCCGAGGTGAGCCGTCGGACGGCCGCGCCGAGCCGGCAACACCGATGTCGAAAGCGCCGTCCGAAAGACGCGCCATGTCCACGGCCGTCTTCAGCACGGCGTAGGTCCAGGGATGCACCATCACCGGGCGCGTGAACGCGTCGCGGTTGAGACGCGAGACGTCACTGTCCGGATCAAAGAAGCTCATCAGCCGATGCACATCGGCGACGGCGGAGAACGCGGCCTCGATCACCTCATCGGCGTCATGCGCGGGAGCTTCGTCGAGACTGATCTCGACGAACGTTCCCAGCAGAGGCCTGGCGCGCCGCAGATTAGCGGAAGTGGCTGGCATGATAGGTCAGGACCTTCTTCACGCCCTCGGTCAGATGGGTCGATGACAGCGTCGCGCCCGAGATGTTGCGGATATCGGAATTGATCCGAACCTCGTTCTGGCTGCTCTTGCCGACGAATTGCCCCAGCCAGCTCGCGTCATGCACCTCGCCGCCATACGATTCGCGGTAATTCAGGATCTCGACCTTGCGCACGCGCCCGTCCGGTCCGATCGCAACCGTGTAGTCGATCAGAAGGTGCTTGCCGACGACATGGTCGTAATAGAAGTAGCCGCCATTGCTCGCCTTCCAGACCCGACCGGCTTGCACCTCGGTGAAGCTCGCGCCGGGAAACGCAGCCTTTTGCGCCTCCTCGACGCTCATATACTGCATGGCGTAGCCGGGCGAAGCGACCGACATGATGGCTGCCGCGGGCACCGTCCATTTCAACCAGCTGCTCATCGCGCCCCTCTCAAATCCGTTTTCATGTCACATCCTCCCTTGCAACCGGCGCCTGTGTCCTCGACGGCGAATGACCAATCTCGCTTCGAACAGACGGCTGCCGGCGACGGCCTATTTCAGCTTCCCGCCACGCATCACGCGGGCGCTTGCAAACCATTCCGATTGTCAGTGCCAGCTTAGTAAGTGGTCCGATTGCGGCGAATTGCCGCGTCGAAATTGGCGATTTGCCGGAGCGGCTGGGGAATAACGATGTTGCTGACCGTGCTTTCACCGCACAAGCGCCGCGGTGTACGGCACGCGCCCGTCCGAGCCCAACACAGGCCAGCGCACCATGGCCATCAGCGTCGTCGGCGCCGCGATTGCGGCGCCGACATCTCGAGCCGGGGTCGGCGCGGCTGCGCCTACCAAGGCATCTGGTTCATCGCTTCCCACGGGGAGGCGCCATAGGGCGACGGCACCACCTTGATCTTCGCCATCATGCCCCCGTCCTCATGCTCCAGGATGTGGCAGTGGTAGACGAACTCGCCGACCTGGGAGAACGGGATGTCCACCACCACGGGCTTGGAGGTGCACTGCCCGTTGCGCCACTGCTCGATGCTGCAAACGCCATTCTGTGCGTCCATCACCTCCGGCACGTTGGGAGTAGCCACTCCGAGCGGGACGTTGTCCTGCAGCATGCCGGCGCCGATGTTCTTGTTGAACGAGACCGCAAGCGGCGTGTTCTCGCCGGCCTTGCTGTTGATGGTCCTGAACCGCGTCTGGTGGATGTGGAAGTTGTGGTTCTCCGTCGAGAGCTGCACCAGCTCCCAGGTCTCGTGAACCGGACGCTGTCCGGCGGCGAGCGGCAGGCAGACGATGTTCTGCGCAGGATCGAACTGGCTCACCGGAAGCTGCGTTCCGGGCACGGGGTTGCCGTTCTGATCGACCTCCTCATAGCCGAGGCCGAACGTGCCGTCGTCGTTCAGATCAGCCAGGCCGAAGAAGATCCGGCGCCGATGTCCCGGAGGCAGCGGACGACAGCCGTCGCGTAGCGGCGCCGCATTCGCATACGGGACTTTCGCATCAAGAATGCCGGAGGGCTGCATCGTGGCCAGCGCGTCGCCTCGGATATCCATCGCATAGGCAATGTGGTTGCGCCAGCCATGCTGGTGGAAGCGCACCTTGGCGAGATCGACGGCCGGCCATTGGTCACCGCTGCCCATGGTCAATCCGGCCATCTTGAAGGTCGCGGACGCGGTGCGCCCAGGGCTCGCGATCGCTCCGGTTTGGGGATCACGGTAGGTGACGAAGACTTCGGTGCGCGAGCTCGGCATCATCACCATCTGGGTGACGCAGACCGGCTTGGAGTGGAAGCGCGAGGTCGGCAACGGCGGACAAGCTACCACGCGGAAGCGGGCGCCGCCGAGATGGACCATGGTATCCATCGTCGTATCCTGCGGCAGGTTCACGCTGACGCCGTCGACCGAGATCAGCTGCATGATCATCGGCTTCTGAGTGTCGTCGTCGGTCAGCTGGAGATTGTAGGACAGGCTGCCGGAGGCATTGGTCAGGCGCCAGACCTCACCATCGGGATCGGTCACCTTGATCTTCGGGAATGTCCTGCCGTTGACCGTGAAATACCATTTGCCGCCGCTGAAATTCGTGCCGCCATCGGCCGACGCATCCACGCCGGGGCACGAGCCTTCGCGAACTTCGGAGCTGTCCGCCGGGAACTGCGCGCAGAAGCCCGGGTCCTGCTGATTGATCACTTCGCCCGGCTGGACGTTGACTGCACCGCTGTCGAAGTTGACCGCGCCGCCGGGAGCGACCTGAAGATCCTTCAGGATCAGGTGGCGGACGCTCGCGTCAGGAAACGGCGTATCCTTGGCGTCGCCATGTGCGTAGTCCGAGACCTCGCCGACCGAGATAATGCCCGCCAGCCCTTGCGAGACCTGGTTGAGCGAGATGCCATGGATGTGAGGGTGAAACCAGAACTGTCCGGACGGATGATTGCGCGGAATGTTGATGCGGAAATCCGCATAATCCATCTTGTTCGAGCCGTGCTGATGCGTGGTCTGCGGCACCGGCATGCCGTTGGCGGAGTTGAAGATCTGGACGAACACGTAGTCGCCGAAGGTCGGATCGTTCAGCGTCGGCGCACGCGGCTCCACGATCAGCCCGTGCGTATGCAGGTTCGTGGGATTGCGAAACAGATTGGCCTGACCGGGATCGGTGTTGTGATTCACCTTGGCCGGGTCGAGCTGCGGCAGCTGGTTCACCAGCCTGATCTTGAGCGTGTCGCCCTTTTGCAGCGCGAGACGCACCCCGCCATACTCCGCCACCGCGGCTCCTGCGGGACAAGTATTCCCCGACGCGGGCCTGCGGCAGATCTCGTAGACCCAGCCGGTCGGATTCATCGGCGAGCCGCCCGGCGGAGCATAGGTGATCGTCGAGATCGGCTTCGCCTTGGCAATCATCAGCAGGTCCAGGACCCCGTGCCAGCTCCTGAACACCGTGGGCTCGGCCAAGTCATGGGCGCGCGCTGCGCCGCCTGCGAGGGACAAGCCGGCCAATAGCGCGGCTGCCGATATCAATGCTTTCTTCGTTGGCTTGTGCAGACACCCGACTACCATGCCTGATCCCCATTTGGCTTCGAGACTAAGATCGGTACGAAGCGTTGCCGCTTCATCGGCGCCGCCTCAGCGAGGGCTGACTTTAAGGCCGTCAGCAATGCGCCCTCGCACCCTCCCCTTTCTGGCTATGGACGTCGGGTGTCTCCTTTGTGACCGTTTCTTTCGCTTTGTGAGAAAGCGGACGCGCTGTTCAAGAATCGATCTAATCAGGAGAACAAACAACCCCTGTGTGCGCACGCCGCACACCGCGCGACACAAAAACGACAACCAGCCTGCTTAGTTGTCCGGCTACGATTTCAGATCATCACGGATTGCCTGTCGTCCCAAGGACGCTAACCGACACTCCGCTGATGATCCGCCTCAAGGAGACCTGAGAATGCTGCTTGCTGTTGCTCTCGCATGGGCCTGCAATGTGACCGGCATCGCCTGCGGCGCGCCGACCACGGAGGTGATTCAGAAGGCCTATGAGCAGGAAGCTCCGGCATCGGGTGTCCGGCACGACAAGGGCCTCAAGATCGTCGAGGCTACCTGCAGCAAGGGCGACGAGAGCGGGCGCTTCCTGTGTCAGGTCTCGTTCGTCTCCGAGGACGATCCTGACAAGCGACTGTATTTCGATATCGTCTCAGCCGCGCTCACCGATAAAGGGTGGGTGCTGACCAGCGGATTGTGCAAGCGCTGAAGGCGCCGGAGCTTCTGTCCGTCAAAGGATCTACGGCCGACCGCGGTCGGCTCTCGATCCCCCATCACCCCACCGTTAGAGTTGGCGGCGGCCTGACCTTTGCCGCTGATGCATCCGGAGCAGCCGCGACTCGGGCGACAGAAACGGTGGCCCTGCTTGCGCCAATGGAGGCGCCGTCTGCGTCACCGGAGCTTCCGCGCTGCTCGTCGCGACGGGACCGATCAGCTGTCCCGGCTGCTGCGTGAAATACAGGACGACGATGTCGTCGCCCTTTTGCAGCGTGGCCGACCTCGCCTCGACGTGACGCAACGTCCAGCCCTGATAGTCCGCACCGGTCCGGACGCGCAGCGGCGTCCTGCTGCCCGGATCGACGAAGATCGCAAGGCCCTGATTGCCGTTGACGACGGTGCCGACGAGCGACAGCTGCGGCCGCTCCGGCCGGACCGGCTCCTGCACCTCCGGCGCGGCCACGATAGCAGGCGGAGGCGGCTCAACCTGGGGCGGACGCCGCGAGGGCGAGAAGATCGGACGCTCGCGCGTGGCCGAGAGCCGATCGAGCGGAATGCCCCAAAGCGGATTGGCCGCCCGCGCCTGCGAGTTGGACGCGAGCGGCTCGCTGGTCGCCGACGGCTGCTGATCGGAGACCGCAGTGGCCGGATCGATACGCCCCCCCTCAGGTTGCGCCAAAGCAGGCATTACAGCGAGAACGCAGCAGCAACCACCGGCGATCAATTGGATCAGAGACCTCATCATCGCGGTCCCTGCCATTGTCCGGACACCGTCATCATGATGCGCAGCTTGCCACTCGTCGCGGCGGTGGGCCCGCCCACCTCCACCACGAGCTCGTCGACGAACAGACATGGCATTCCGGCCTCCAGATCGTAGAGAAGCGGCTGTAGAGCGGCCTGATCCGCCTCGAAATTCGCGCTGACGCTGATCTGACGCGCCTTGGCCGGTGAGCTCTGCACATCCAGTTGCGACGACGACACGCTGCCGCCGTGACGGCTCACCACGTCATTCACGCGCTGCACCAGCGCAGCACCGGCCACCGTAACACTGGAGCCTTCCAGAAAGGCCGATCCGCTCCGAGCTGTCGCACCGCTTCCGCGCTCGCGCTCAAAAGTGAGACTATGAGCATCGAGAAGATGCAGCGTATCTGTCAGCGCACCCACCTCGCTGTGCAAGTCGAGCAGACTCTTGATCGGCAGCACCGTAGCGGCACATAGCGCGATCAGCAGCCCGGCATAGATAGAGGCGGCGATGCCGGGCGAGGCCGGCGCGCGCGCGAACATCCTGGCTATGCTCATGTGCTGCCTCCAAAGTATGCCTTCAGACCGACCTCGATGTGGAAGCGCTCTCCGGACTCATCGGCCGCGCGCGTCGTCGGCGCAGAGAACGTCGCCTGATTGAAATGCTCGGATTGTTCGAGCAGCCCAATCAATGCGGGCGCGTCGCGACTGATGCCGGTGATCAGCAGCCTGCTCCGGTCGATCCGTAGCTCGGTCACATAGGTCTCGTCCGGCAGCACGCGCGAAAGCGCCTCGAGCACCAGCACGCTGGCGGCCCTCTCCTGCTTGCTACGCAGCAGAGCCCCGAACGCGCTGTTGTCCGCGCCCGCGGCGTCCGACCGCAGCGCTGCGCGTCGCTCCGATATACGTTGCGACAGCACACGGTGCTGCTCCTCGAGCTTGCCGCTGAGAATGCTAGTGATGCCGAACGACAGCGTCGCCGCCAGCCCTGCGACGACCAGCGCGGCCGTCAGAACGCGGCGGACGCGGCCTGCGTCCCATGCTCCGCGCAGCTTGTGCTCGATCAGCCGCGTTGCTGTTGGTTTGGCGAGCTCGTGCGGAGAATCCCAGGGAGCGGCGATCAGCACGATTCCGGCGGCACGCCAGGACTCGGCAAGCCGCAGGAGCGGCTCGATGCTCGTCCGCGGCGCGGCGATGATATTGGTGCGAATCCGGTCAGCCGAAATGTCGACTGGCTCCGTGCCTCCGAACACCGCGTCCTGAGCCGCCCATGGTGTCAGCCGATCGATCTGCGAGCGGATCATCGGATCCAGAAACTCGACCGCCCGCTTGGGGAGCTCCAGCGGTCGCCACAGAAATCGATCGGCCCGCAGCGTGACCTCGAGCCGGCTGCCTCGCACGAGATCCAGCCATGTCTCGGGAAGCCCCGGCATTGCCGCCTCGCCACGCGACAGAACAACCGAATGATCCGGCGGACCGGATCTCCCGGCCGACTTCATGATGAAGACGTTTTGGTCAGTCTCGATCAGTTGCACCGTGGGCTTGAGATTAAGCCGGCCGATCAGACCGATGATCGCCTCGGCCACAGAGCCGATCCATGCTGCGAACTCGCCGCGCCCGGTCATTGCCATTCTCATCACAGCGCCTTTCCTGAGGGCCTGGGCATCACCGGGCTTGCGACATCGTCCCGCCACGACAGGACACGGTATGGCTCGTCCCCGTCGCCCAGCAGGATGACGGCCTCAGCCGCGGCGCGCCGCCCGGCATCGAAGGCGATCGTGATCCCCACACGGAAGGCGTCGCCGACCTCCAGCGTCGTCCCGACACGCGCGGCTCCTAGCGCCGATGCCAGCGATCTTGCCTCGCGTCGGAGACCGGCGCGCTGGTCAAGGAAGCTCTTCAACACATCCTGGGTCATGCCAGGCAGCGCGGCGACGACTTCGGGCGCCGCCTCCAGCGGATCGATCTCACGCCGCCCGCTGAAGACGGTCACGAACGGCATCGCCTGGTCGACCAGGGCCGGCGGAATCTTGAGCACCAGACGAAGCTCCTCGACATTGGCAAAGGACGCCCCCCGCGGCGTGTAGTCCATCCCCGCGGTGCGATAGAGCTCACGCTCGGAATCGGCAGCGTTCTCGGCCGGCGGCGTCCGCCAGCCGATGATCCGCTCGGCATACTCATTGGCCCTGTCGGCGCGAGCGCCCAGCGCGGCGAACAGATTGGCGAGCATCTGCTGGGACGCATGATTGAGATCGATGCGGCCTGCTTCGGACCGGAACACGACCGACACCTGTGCATGATCGAGCCGGAACGAGAATGCCCCTGCGGGCGAGCGCTGCGACTTCGGCGTGGCGGTGAGCTTGTAGGCGGCAAGCTCGAGGCCCGCGGAGACCAGCGCGCCGGATCGCATCCGGGCGTCGTCCAGCGAGAGCCGTTGGACCGTGCTGACGAGATAGACCGAGAGGGCTCCCGCCAATCCGGCCAGCGAGATCAGGATCCAGAGTGCTGCAACCAGCACGAAGCCGCCTTCGCGATCATGGCCTCCGGCGTCTGTCGAGATGGTGGCGCCGCCCATAGTCATGGCTCCGACCTTGCCGCAGCGCGCCCGATCGTCATGTCCGCCTGCGGGGTCTGCCTGTCACATGTCCGGTCTGCCGGGCTACAGACGCTGTCGGCCGGAGCCGAGATATGGATCAGCGCGATCCGCGAGATCGGCGGCGCGCTCGGATCGGCGGTGTTGCGCACCGTCACGCGGACCGCTGCCGGCAGCTTCTCGGCGCCCTGCCATGACGGCACCCAATTTCGCTCGGCCCCTGCATAGGTAAACGACACGCGGTAAGGCGCCTGCAGCAGCACGATGGGATCGACGAGCTCGCGCGCACTGCCGGGCGCGAACCCAGCGCGTTTTCGGACGAGCACCGCGCCGTCACCGTCGCCGATTTCCGAGATGCGAACCAGATCGAGCCCACGGCCGCTCCGAGGTCCCAGCGAGACCCTGATGAAGGTGACCGACGTTTCCGATCCTTCGAACAGCACAGACTTGGTCTGACCATCGGGCCGGATGAACTCCGCAGCCGCGATGTCGGCGCTGATGCGGTCGAGCGCGACGCTCAGCGATTCATTGCGTTGGATGCGATGCAGGCCGCGATTCCAGTTCGGGATCCACTGCGCGGTGATCGCCGCGAGGGCCGAGACCAGCAGCCCCATCAGCGCCATCGCGACCAGGACTTCGATCAGCGTAAAGCCGGCCTGAGGATGATCGGAGCGACGCGCCATCACTCGGCCTGCCTTCGGAACAGACGGATGGTCTCGACCTCCATGGTCGCGCCGGATGGCGATCGAACCTGCAGCGTGATCCGTTGCGGCGTCCACGCGGACGCACCGGCATCCGCCGCGAATGGCTGCGCCTGCGCGCGCCAGGCATGAGCCATCGTCTCCCCGGACTGCGTCCGCGCAGCTGAAAGACGCGACGGGAAGGCCAGCCACAGCGCGTTGTGAGCCGCCTGCACCAACGCGACATGCTGCTCCAGCCTGCGGCTTCCACGGCTCGACGAGCCCATCAGAGCCGCGATCGCGACGAGCGAAACCGCGACGATTGCGAGCGCAACCAGCGTCTCGATCAGCGTGAACCCGGCGGCCCGGCTATGGTTTGGTGAAGCCAGCATGCGAGGCCACTTCGATCCTTCCGGTCAGCCAGTTGACGTGAATTTGGTAGCCGGCGTCGAGATGCGTCAGCGTGATGACGCCGCCGCACGATCGTCCCGAGCCGAAGAAGCTGATGGCCTCGAATGACGGCCGATCATCGCAGTTGCGCGGCAGCATCGTCTCGACCCGGACGTCGTCCGGAAAACGGACCACCTGCCCGCTCGTCCCCGAGCGGATCGCCCGCAACCGCGCATCGATGTGCGTGGTGACCGCGAGCCCGCGACGGATGGCGGCATTTCGATCGGCCTTCAACACCGCAGCCGCTTCGAGCGCATAGGCCTCCAGCCGCGGCCGCGAGGTCTGCCTGGACATGGCCGGCAACGACACGGCCGCCATCAACGCGACGATCGCGAGCACACAGACCACCTCGAGGAGCGTGAAGCCGGCCGTGCGGCCGTCGCGGTCTTCCATTCCTATCGACCACCGACGGCGACGGAGGAGGAGATGTCGGTGGCGAGATCGGTGCCGCCCTCCTGCCCGTCCGATCCATAGGAGACGATCTCGTAGGGCACCTGCTGTCCCGGAGACCGGTAGACATAGGCATGATTCCACGGATCGCTCGGAACGTTTCCTCCCTTGAGATACGGTCCGGCCCAGCCCGGAATGGTCGATGCCGGCCGCACCAGCGCCGTCAGGCCTTCCGAGGTGGTCGGATAGCGTCCGGTGTCGAGGTAGAACAGATCGAGCGCGCTCGAAAAGCTCTGGATCTGAATCCGCGCCGTCTTGACCCGGGATTCGTTCAGCGACGACAGCACGCGCGGGCCGATCAGGCCCATGATCATGCCGATGATAGCGATGACGACCAGCATCTCGACCAGGGTGAAGCCGCCCTCAGGATCATCGCTTCCGATCTGGCTGGGCGTTGATGTTTTGGAATGATCGTCCATGATCTCTATCCGACGAGTTGGGTCACCGAGAGGAGCGCGCTCATCACCGATACGATGAGGCCTCCGACGACGGTGCTGATGAGAATGATTGCGGCAGGCCCGACGATTCCCACGATACGGTCGAGGCTGCGCTGCAGCTTGGCCTCGTAGAACTCGGCGATGCGGCCGGCGAGCACCGGCAATTGTCCGGTCTCCTCGCCGATCCGGATCATCCGCACAGCCATCGGCGGCAGAATGTCCACCGCCGCCACGGCATCGGAGAGCTTGCCGCCGTGTCGAACGCGGTCGGCGGCAGCACTCCACGTGGCACCGCTGCCGGTGACCGACATGATATCGACCAGGATGCGTAAGATCGCCGTCAAGGTCAGCCCGCTGCCGAGCAGGATCGAGAGGTTGCGGCAGAATACGCTGGTGCGGTACGACCGAAACACCGTCGCAAGGCCTGGCAGCCGGCAAAGCCACGCGATCACGGCGGCGCGCACGCTCGCGCGGCCAAGCAACAGAGCAGCCGCGACCACCATTGCGCCGGCGGCGAGCGCGAGGGCGGGAGCGTTGCCGCGCAGGAAATCCGAGATATCGAGAAACGTGGTGATGGTCGCGTCGCTCCTGGCGCCGAAGTCGCGCAGCACGGTCGAGAACTGCGGAAGCACGACGACAAAGAAGAACAGCATCACCAGACAGGCCGCGATGAGGACGAACAGCGGGTACTGCATCGCATCGGTGAGCTTGCGACGCGTCGCTTCCGCGCGGGTCCGCTCGGCGCCGAGCATGTCGAGCACGTGGTCCAGCGTTCCGGAGGCCTCACCGACCCGCACCAATGCAAGATACATCGCGGGAAACTGCCGAGGATGATGCGCCAGCGCCTCGGCGAGGCTCTCTCCTGCAAGGATGCTCGACCGCAAGCGGCCGACGATCGGGCGCAGTCTCCCGATATCCGCATCGCCCGCGAGAAGGTCGAGCGCATCCTCCAGCCGCGCGCCCGCCTTCAGCAACAACGCCAGATCGCGCGTGAAGATCGTGACATCGGACGGAGTCGGACTACCGAACCAGGCCAGCGTGTCCCGCGCGACAGCGCCCCCCGCTCTCTCCTCGAACGTCTCGATCGGCAACAAACGCAGATATTCGATGCGATCCATGACCTCCTTGGCCGTCGCGGCCGAGATCGTGCCGTGAACGACGTCACCAGTCTCGGTCAGGGCGCGATAGCGGAAGGTGCTCACCGGCTCACCGTAACGTTGTGACGCGCAGGACTTCCGCGACCGATGTCGCTCCGGCCCGGCACTTGGCGACGCCGTCATCGAGCATCGTCGTCATGCCCCGGCGAATGGCAGCGCGGTCGATTGCGCTTGCGTCGGTCGCACCCTGGATCAGGGATCGGATCTCCAGATCGAGCTCGAGAATCTCGAAGATGCCAAGCCGGCCGCGATAGCCGGTGGCACCGCAACTCTCGCAGCCGACAGGCTCATAGACGGTGTCGCCGGCGCCGAAGCCGACCGCTGCGTAACGGGGGTCGGCACTGAGATCGCCTGCGCTCAGCGTTCGCTTCGCCCTGCACCGTTCGCACAACCTGCGGACCAGCCGCTGCGCGATCACCGCCCGCAGGGTCGAACGGAGCAAGAAATCCTCCACACCGAGATCGAGCAGCCGCGGCACGGCCGCCGCAGCATTCTCGGTGTGCAAGGTGGTAAGCACGAGATGGCCGGTGAGCGCCGCGTGAACCGCCACGTGGGCGGTCTCGCCGTCACGCACTTCGCCGACCATGATGACGTCGGGATCCTGTCGCACGAAGGATCGCAATGCCGAGGCAAAGGTCAGCCCGATGGCCGGCTTGACCTGCGACTGGTTGATGCCCGGCAGCTCATATTCAACCGGATCCTCGATGGTCAGGATCTTCCGCGTCGGCTCGTTGAGAATCGAGAGCGCCGTCGCCAGCGTCGTGGTCTTGCCGCTGCCCGTCGGGCCGCAGATCACGATCATGCCGTGCGGCAGCGCCAACAGCCGGCGGAGCGAGCGATCGTCGTGCGCGGAAAAGCCGAGCTTCTCGATCGCGAGCAGTCCGCGATCCCTCGGCAGCAGCCGGATCACCGCGGACTCACCATGTTGCGTCGGCATCATCGCGACGCGAACGTCCAACTCGGAGCGGCCGACCTGCAGCCGTGCGGCCCCATCCTGAGGCAGCCGCCGCTCCGCGATGTTCAGGCCGGCGACGATCTTGATCCGCGAGATCACCGCTTGCGGCAGCACGCCGGCCGGAGAAGAGACCGGCTTCAGCAGGCCGTCAACGCGCATCCTGATCGACAGCCCGCTGCGCATCGCTTCGACATGGATGTCGCTGGCACGCAGCTCGACCGCCTGCTCCAGCAGATCGTTGACGGCGCGCACCACGGGCGCTCCGGCTGCGAGGTCGCGCAGGCTTTCGATATCGTCCTCACGCAGTTGCGGCTGCGCCGTCTCGACGCGTGAGGGGAGATCGTCCTCATCCGCGAGCCGGCTCAGCGCCGCGGAGATGTCCTCGGCCGACGCCACCACCAGCGCGACAGGGCCGCCGAACACCAGCTCTGCCGCACGGGCCGACGCCGTGTCGCCGGGATCGGCGACCGCAAGGCACCGCCCATGGCGCGCCGATTGAAACGGGAAGACGATCGTCTCTCGCAGGAAACGCCGGGAAAAATGGTCAGCCAAGGGCTCGGCGGCCAGCAGCTCCGAGAGCGTGATCCGCGACAATCCGAGTTGCCGGGCGATGTCGTCGGCGCTCCCGCCAGACATCGTATCGGTCGCTGTTTCCGACCCCTCAGTCCGCTCATGCCGCATGCCGCCGAGCCGGGCGAGATCGCGGTCCTGCAGATCGTCGGTCGGGCGATGATGAGAAGTCGAGGCCATGGCGCTTCCCGTGATGGAGCGGATCCGACCCGCTCATGCCCTGGGCACGATCGCGATCCTTCGGATGACACCCTTCTTTGTCAGGACCAAAGATGACACTTATGAGATCGCCGAATTAGAACAACTACAAACCAGGTGCCGGCACACCTACGTTCGACGTTCCGAATCGACTTCGCTGCCATTCCAATGAGAGCTGCTGCCCCTCGACGATCTGCTCTCGCGACATCTTCAACGCGACCGCATTGCGAATTCGCAAGTAAGGCTCGCGTTGCCGGTGCGATGCCGCGGCAGCGGCGAGGCTCAGCCATTTATAGGCCAGCACGATGTCCTGATCGACGCCGTGGCCCTTGTCGTAGCTGAGCCCGAGCAGGTGCTGAGCCGCCGGGTCGCCGTGCTCGGCAGCAGCGATGTAGAGCTCCGCCGCAGCGTCGTAGGATTGCGGGACGCCGAAGCCGTTGTCGTACATGTAGCCAAGCGCGGTCATGGCTCGCGGCTGGCCGCGCTGCGCCAACGGCCCGAGCAGAGCGGCAGCGCGGACGTAATCGCCGCGCGCGAGTGCGGCCCATCCGTCGTCACGACCTCGCGCAGCCGCCGCGGGGACTCCGACCGCGATGGCGAGGGTACTGGCCAACAGCGTCGCATGCCATCTCATCGACTGACCCGCGACGTCTGGAGGGCGCTCGTCGACACCGGCCTGATCGTTCCGCGCAGCTTCGAGCGAAGCTCCTCGGCGACATAATGGGCATCTGTGCCGTCGCGAATGATCTGCGGGCGGATGAAGATGATCAGCTCGGTGCGACCGCGGCTGCGATCATTGTTGCTGAACAGCTCGCCGAGACCCGGGATCTGGTCGATTCCGGGGACACCGTTCCGCGTCCCTTGCTGTGTCTCGCTGATCAGGCCGGCCAGCAGCACCGTCTGGCCGCTCGCCACGGCAACCGAGCTCTTCACCTTGCGCTGCGCCACCGTAGGCGTGAGGCTGTTGGCGGTCTGCGGCGAAACGTTGCTGATCTCCTGCTCGATCTCGAGCCGCACATTGCCGTTCTCGTTGACCCGCGGGGCCACGCGCAGGATGATTCCCGTGTTGCGGTAGTCGATCGTGTTCACCACGGTATTGTTGGTCGTCAGCACGGTGGCACTGCCGGTCGACACCGGCACCTGGTCGCCGACCTGCAAGGTGGCCGCCTGATTGTCGATCACCACCAGCGAAGGATTGGACAGCACCTTCACGTCGGTCACGGTATGCAACGCGCTCAGGATCGCGCTCGGCTGCGATTCCGACCCGATCAGAAAATTGAACCCCGGGAATGCGCGATTCAGGAAGGCGTTGGTGATCGTCCCCGCCGCCGATGCGACCGTCGTCGGCGCCGAGGTCGAGCTGGTGTTCAGCAGCGAGCCCTGATCCGGTTTCAGGCCAAGATTTTTGCTGGTGAGAAACGCCTGCACACCGTAGTTCAGGTTGTCGTTCAGCGTGACCTCGGCAATCGTGGCGTCGATCGCGACCTGCAACTGCGGCCGGTCGCATTGTCGCAGCGTGGCTTCGATGATGCGGTAGTTCTCCCGGTCGGCGTAGATCAGGAGCGTATTGTTGACGATGTCCGGCGTGATCCGCACGCCGTCCATCAGCGGCTTGCCGCCCGCGGCAGATGTGCGCGGCTCAGCTCCGGCATCGGCTGCGACCGGCGTCGGAGGCGGCGCGCCACCAAAGCCACGATTAGCGACCAGTCCGTTGTTGCCCGGCTGTCCCGAGAAGCTGCCGCTCGATTGCGCCGTCGTGCCGGCGGCCGAGAGCCGCTCGCTGCTCGACGTCGACATGGCACCGGATCCGGGAGCGAGATCGGTCGACGACACATCCGCGCTGCTCGCATTGCCCGTGAACATCTCGTTCAACACCCGGGCCATCTGTCGCGCTTCGCCGTATTTTACGCGGTAGACGTGGACGCTGTTGCGCAACGTGTTGCCGGCATCCAGCCGCTTGATCCAGGTCTCGGCGGTGTGCAGCAGCGCCGGCTTGCGGCTGATCACCATCACCGCATTCATCCGGCTGACGGTCTGGAACTTGACCATGTTCTGACCGAGCCCGCTCTCGCCCGTATCCATGATCTTCTCGAGCTCGGCCACGATCGGCTCTGGATTGCCGTTGGCGATCGGAAAGATTCCAACCGATTGGCCGCGCATCCAATCCGCATCGAAGCTGAGCGCGGCATCGACGGCGGTTCGGCGCTCCGCTCCCGTTCCTTGAATCAGCAGCAGGTTGCGGCCGGGATCGGCCCGCACCATTCCTGGCTTGAGCGCGAAGCTGTCGAGCAGCTTCAACAGTGTCGGAGCCGAGACATATTGCAGCGGCAGCGCCGTGATGCCGTAGCCAGCCTCCGTCGAGCCTCCGGGCGCATCGACCGTGCCTGCACCCGCGGCCTCGCCGAGCGGGATCAGCCGATAACCCGAGCCGTCGCGAACCAGCGCCGTTCCGGACAGCCGCAGTGCGTTCTCCAGCACATAGACCACGTCGGATTTCGGGACCGGGCGGACCGATGACAGGCTGACCGTGCCCTGAAGCCTCGGATCGATCGAATAGCCGACACCAAGGATGTCGCCGAGCACGACCTTGGCCACGGTCGCGATCGGCGTGTTCTCGAAATTCAGCTCGAAGCCGTTTCCGACAGCCTGCGAATGCGCCGCAACCTCTTGAACCGGGAGCGCGTTCGCAGCCGGCACTTCCGCGCGTGCATCGCGTGCGCTTCTTGCATCGTCGTTGCCGCCATAGATCTCCGCGCGGGCGCGGCGCGCCGCCGGCGACTGTTCGGGCATGACTTGCTTTGGGTAGCGCGGCGACAGATCGAGTCTCCCGACCTTGTCCATCACGTCGTCGCCGCGATTGTCACTGCCCAGCGTCGCCGGATTACATCCCGCAAGCGCCGCCGACATCACCGCCAGCGTTGCAAGCATGCGGCATCGCCGCCGGCCTCGGCTCAATTCACCAATCTTTACCACTCGCGCGCCCACCCGATGTGCCGAGTCCTTCGTCAGGTTTCCCCGGGACAGGTCGATCTTCGATCCGTCCCGGGGACCACTCCCCCCATTGGAAACAGGCCGCTGTCCGGAAGGCTGCGGCCTATCCCACGCGACTACCAGAGCCAGCCGACACCGGCGAGAACCCGGTCGGACATCGCACCGGTCGCGCTGTGATCGATGACCTTGGTGTAGTTGATCTTGTAGACCAGGCTCGGATTGGGGAAGATGGCCAGACCGACATCGTGGAAGGTCATGTCGCCGCTGCCCGTCGGGTTGTTCAAACCGTTGAGGATGTCGGCGCCAAGCATGCCCGACGTCTGGAAGTTCTGGCGCGTGTAGCGATAGAACGGCACGATGTCATAGTCGTTGGGCGCCCTGAAGTGATAGGCGACCTCGGCCGAATAACCCCACATGCTCTTGCCGACATTGTTCGTGTCGTCGAGATCGTTGTTGGCCCGCAGGTTCTCCGGGTTGGAGAAATGCACATAGGCATATTCGCCGCGGAACTCGAGCCCGGTATTGGGAACGCGATACCGAGCCTCAGTATTGAAGATCGTCATCGCATTCCTGCCGAGCGGCGTCTCCGTGCCGTCGGCCTGCGTGGCATAGGCGCCGCGCGGCGTGACGTTCGGCGAATAATAGATCGCCGAGCTGCCGGCAAATCCGGGAAGGAACGACGGCGCATAGCTCAGCCGGAACGTATAAGCGAGCTCATTGCTCATCTGGCGGAAGTCGCCGATGGGCGCGCGCGACAGCGCGAGCGCCTCCGAGCCGCTGATGCCGGCCTCGTAACCGCCGGGGACGATATGGCCATTGTCACCACGATGGGCGAAATCGTCGCCGAAATCCTCGGCGCTCTGGCTGACCTGGAACTGATAGTTCAATCCGTCCACGATCTTGCCGTAGAAGCCGGCAGCCGGGGCATACCAGGTCGTCGGGATCAGCCCGTTGGCGAGCTCGGGCCGCTGCACGCTATAGAACAGCGTCGGCTCATGATAGAGATTGGTGAACGAGATCGGGATCAAATCGACACCCGGCGATCGCAGGGTGAAGTGATCGTTGAACTTGATGTCGAAGAAGGCCTGCTCGACCTCGACGGCGCCGTGCAGCTTGTCGTCATTGTCGAACGCGGTGCCGCCATGCTCCCATTCCAGCTCTGCATTGAAGGTGATGTTGTCGCTGACCTGATACGTCGGTAGCAGCACCAAGCGGGCCATGTCGAAGCCGCTCTGCCACTGGCCGTTGGCGGCAGGGTTCTGCGTCGAGCCGAGCTTGATCTCGCCATACATGCCGATCCGCATCCCCGGCACTGGCGACGGTGCGGCGCCGAACAGATCTCTCCCGGGCGGTGGAGCAGCCTTGTTGATATCAGCAGCCGGCAGGAATTTCGGCTTGGGGTCGGAGTCCGCGAATGCGGCGGCCAGTCGCGAGACAGGAGACGGCGATTGCGGCTCGGAGACCGCTGTCGACCCCGACTTGACGTCCTTCGAGCTGGCAAACGCCATGGCGTTGACGCTGGGCTGAGCGCTCGTCTGCGGCGCAGTGCCGGATGCCTTTGCGGCGCCTGCCTGGGCGTCCTTGCCGGTCAGCCCGACTGGGTCAGATGAGCGCCTGGACGCGAGTGACGCGGATTGCCCGACGCTGGCCGTCTTCTTCGCCTTGGCATCCTTCAGCTCGCCCTGGAGCGTATTGATGCGCTGCTCCATGGCATCAAGCTTCGCCATCAGCGCCTTGACCGCCGCGCTCTCGGCCGGCCGCGAATGCGCGTCGTCGGCCGCCCGGGCAGCACCCGCCGTGAGCGCCAAGGTGGATACTGCGGCAAGCAGAGACGAGCAGAGTATTCCGCGGCTGCGAGCTGAACGAGCGCCATGCCGAGCGGTCGAAGCAACAGGGTGTGGAGATGCCGGATCGCCGGCGCGCTCAATACTGCAGCTAGTCAATCTCATCAGTCAGACCTCCCCATGATTGTCGCGCGGACGTAGATCCCCTGCCCGCGCGACCGAAACTGCTCGCGCATAACTGCAAGCCATTCGCGCTAGAGGCGGGCGATGTCGATACTTGGGCTGGCGAGCGATGTCCGCGTGTCAGCACTTTGGCTGCGCGAGCCGAAGACGCTCGGACGAGCAAGGCGGCGCCTCGGCCGGCGGCTCGTAATTAGATCCTTTGCGCCGAGCTAAGTAATTCAGTTCTCTATGAATTGCCCAACGCGAGATGCACCGCGCGCGAACGCCCGATGAGCACTCCGTCTGGTTGCATTTGCGCGCTCGCGTCGCGTCTTGTTTGGTGACGCCACACTTCCAGATCGATTGCCGCACTTCGACAGAGATTGCGGTGAGGCAATGGCGCAATCTTCAAGCAGCTCTTGAATCCAGTGAAGAAAAGCCGCTGCTGGCACAGTCCGGATTGCGGCGACATGACGCATGGCGGCTGAGGACCTCTGTCATGACGCGGAAATGAATACCTTCAACTGACAATCAAGGCAGCGCGCTCGGAGTAGAAAGCCGATCGTTTAAAGAGATTCTAAAACTCAATCGGTCGTCGCTCGCGCGACTTCTTTGAATGATTGTAAATCAGTTGGTCCGTCGTCCTAATCAGGCCTCTCACTAATATCCTCCCCATCATTACGCCGCATTGCCTTCACCTATTGCTGGCGAGTGAGTGTCGGCTGTCCCGCTTGCGAACAGTATTCGTGCCAGAGCTTGGACCGACGACATCAACCGACCGCATCTCGACTGCAGCCGTCAGACCGCCTTCGCAGATGGCGGCGGGTGGGGTTCGCTGCAGAGCCGGATGAGCCGGTAACAGGACGACCGAGAATGAACCGATCGCGCGCGTCACTGCGGCCATGATTGGAGGAGAGTCATGAACGCCATCCATCGGACGGAGGCAACGACCGAGCCATTGCAGGACCTGCTTGGTCAACTCCTGGAGACGATCGCCGATGACGCGGCGACAATAGAGCGTCTGTCAGACCATGAGCTTGGGGATCGACGGCGCCATGTCGTCCACCAGCATGAGCTGGAGAAGCTGCCCGGCATCACCTTCAATACGTTCGATGCGGACGGGCCGGTATGGCTCTCGATCGAACACCTGCTTCCATCTGATCCGCCTGCTGTCGAGAGCGATCTGGCGAAATGGATCGAGGTATCCTCCGATCCGGACCGGCGTCCGTTGGTCCGGCAGCGTGTCACGGTCACTGTGTCGGAGGCAGAGAAGGAGCGGATGGTTGCCGACGGACACGCGCGCACGGACCTCTGCTCTCCGGCGTCTGGACGTGACGGGCTCTGGAACGTGCGGCTGCACCTGGAGCAGCGGACCGACGTGGTCGAACGCCTGGACCATTATCTCGGCGGTCCGTGGGCGGCGTGGGCCGCGATCGAGCGCCCGCGTCGCCGCACCATCGCGGCCTATCAGAAGCTCCGCGAGATGGCTCACGCCGCGGGATCCGGAGACCACCATCGTGGTTGCGAGATCGTGTGGGGTCTGGGCGTATCACGATGGCGTCGCAACGGACATGAGCTGGACCTGCCGCTGCTCGAACGGCTGGTCACGATTGAGTTTCTCCGTGGCGCCGATGCGGACATCCGCATAAGACCGCGCCTCGCCGGCGCGACCGCCAATCTGAAGGCTTTCGAGCCGCTCACACCGGCTGCAAAGGCGGCGGCCCACACGGCGGGACAGATGCTGGAGCGCGGCGGCGAGCTCTCGCCGTTCACCCCGGCCAGCTTCGAGCCGATCCTCAGTGCCATCGGCGCTCAGCTCGATCCGCAAGGCATCTACTGCCCGACATCGCCGGACTCGGCGCTGCTGCTGCCCGACGAGAGCGGGCAGCTGGTGGTGTCGGATCGCTGGGTGATCTTTGCGCGGCCGCGCTCGGAGGCATTGCTGCGGCAGGACCTTGAGCGCCTGACGCGAGCGATGGAATACACGTCGCCCGCAGAGTGCTGTCTCGCGGGCATGGGCCATCTTCTGCTCGGCGCGCCCGATCACGATACGATCGACAGCCGGCGCCGACGGCTGTCCGGCGTCATTGGCGATCCGATCGACATCGTCCCGGATGCGCAAGTGCCGACCGATCGCGGCGACCTGTTCTTTCCGCTCCCGACGAACTCCGACCAGATGGAGATCGTGCGCCAGCTTCAGCGGTCGAACGGGGTGATCGTGCGGGGCGCCTCCGGCCCCGACCGGCGGTCCGCGATCGCCAACGTGGTCTGCCACCATCTCGCGCTCGGCCTGCGCGTCCTGATCGTCTCTCGCAATGATCTGACGCTCTCGCTGCTCGCCGAGAAGCTGCCTGGTGCCGTTCGTGATCTCACGCTCGATCTGACGGGATCGGACAAGGACGTGCTGAAGCACGCCGAGAGCGTGATTGGCCGGCTGCAGTCGATCGTCGACGCCACGAGCCTGCGTGACCGGGCGGAACAGGTCAATGCGCTCGAGCAGAGTATCATTGCGACCAGCCATGCCATCAGCCGGCTCGATGAGGAGGTCGCTGACATCGCCAGCCGCACGGCGTTGCGGTCCGACGACGGCGCTCCGTCGTTCGAGGAGTTGGCGGAGCTCGCTTCCGACCGCGACGCCCATGCGTGGTTCACCGATCGGCCGCTGCGATTTGTGAGCGAGACCGACCTCCTTGTTGCGGCCATCGAGCAGGCGCGACAGGCCAGGCTGCGGCTCGGCGATGATCTCGCTTACGTCGATGATCACCTGCCCGACGTCGGCAGCCTGCCGGACGCCGCGACGATGGCGCGTCTGCATCATGATCTGCAGCCGATCACGACGCGGATGGCCGCGGACAAGGGTGACCAGCGGCTGGCGCATGAGATCATCGCGGCGATCGACGTTGAGGGCGCGGACCGGCTCGCCGGCGACCTCGACGCCTGGGCGGACGCGCATCGGATCGTCGCCGGCGAGCCATGGCTTGCAGCGCTGTCGCCGATTGGCGCGCCAAACGATGAGATGCCCGCAAGCGGCGGCATCCTGGTTGATTTTGCCCGCGACGCCTCAGCGCTGTTGGCCCGGCGCGGCGACTTCCTGGTGAGGCCGGTTGAGACGCCTGCCGACGCGTTCACCAATGATGCGCTGGTGGCGGCTGTCGAACGGCTGTCGTCCGGGCAACGGGCGTTCGCGACGCTGTCGCTGGCCGGGCGCGCGCTGAAGCAGGCATTGGAGGCGATCAGGGTCTCGGGATTCCCGCCAAAGGGCGCGGCCGATTGGGCCCATGTTCGCGACTATCTCACCTGGCGGCGTCACCTGCACTCGCTCGACGTCCGCTGGCGGTCGCTGGCGGCCGAGATCGGCGCGCCGTTGCCGCAGCAGGATTCGTCGAACGCAGTCCACGACTACGAGCGCGTCGTCAGGCAAGTCGAGACCGCGATCGTGAAGGCGGCGCTGGCGAAGCGGAATGTGCTGACGGCAGCGGCGAAGCTCTCGATGCCCGAGGGCGAGATCGATCGATTGCTGGCTGACGGACCAAGGCTCGGCTCGCTTGCATCGGTGATCAGGAGCGGCGCGACCCGTTTGGTGCAGCAGCGCGCGGAGCTCGCCAGGCTCAGCAAGCTGTTTGACGGCTGTGGTACGATCACTGCGCGCGCTCAGGCCGAGGTGCTGTCTCAGATTGGTCGTGACGACGTCGACGCCCATGACATCGAGACGCGCTGGACCGCGATGGTCGCCATGCTGCGCAGGCTGCATGAGCGGCGCCAGGATATCGAGCTCATTCAGGAGGTTTGTGCCGCGGCAACCGAGGCCGGAGCGGGAGCGCTCGCGAGGCGCATCAGAACCGAGCCCGCCCGCCATGACAGCGGCGATCCGGTGCTGGTCGAAGATTGGACCATGGCCTGGAACTGGGCCGTGTTGATGCGACAGACCGAAGCTCTCGGTCAGCATCAGCGCCTGCAGGATCTATCGGATCAGCGCTCGGCATTGGAGGCGCGGCTGCGTGAGCTGTTCGAGCAGGTCGTGGTCGCGCGGATGCAGCTCGACCTTGCGCAGAATACTGGGAGCGCCGTGCGACAGGCGTTCAACCTGTTCCTGACGACACTGCGCAAGTTGGCAACAACCTGCTCCGGTCCCAGCGCCTCCCGCCTGCGCCAAATGGCGCGCGAGACCCTCGAAGCTTGCCATGACGGCATTCCCTGCCACCTGATGCCGGCTTGGCGCGTCGCCGAGCACCTTCCCGCGCGGCTGGGTGCGTTCGATCTCGTCGTCGTCGACGACGCCTCTCAGTCCGACTTGCGCGAGCTCACCGTCCTCCTCAGAGGACGCAAGGTTCTCGCCGTCGCAGAAGATCATGTTGCGGATGAGATGGTCGGCGCAGCGGACGGCCTCGATGGCGCACCGATCTCCATGCGCCACCTCATGCCGCCGAAGGCGGCACTCTGTGAGCTGCTCCAACGTCTGTTCCCGAACCGGGTGATCCGGCTTCGCGAGCACGCCCGCCGCGTCGCCCCGCTTGCAGCTTCGATGGCCACTCCGTCACCGGCATTTGCGCCGATGCAAGCGCTGGCGGCTGGAGTCCATCTCTCCACGGCGCCGGCACACGCGGCGGAAGACGTGCCGGCATCGGCAGCAACACGCCCAGCCTCCTCGCTGGAAGACGAGATCGCCACGGTCGCTGAAGGCCTTTCGCTAGCCCGCCAGGACAGGCACGCCGAAGCGCCATTGCCGATGGAAGGTCCGGCGCCCGACTGGCTGCTCAGCCGGACAGATCCCGACGAAGCAGACAGCGAGGCGCGAGCATCGCGCCGATCGGCACGTCGCCTCTCGACCGCAGAGGAGCCGATCGTTGCGTATGACTTGCCCGCGCCGGCGCCGTTGGCGATCGTCGAAACCACGTCAACATTCAACGATGCTGTCGCACCGGCCGTTGCGACAACCGAGACGCCACCACCAGAGACGATCGCCACGCGCGTTCGGGCGCCCCGGCTGCGCAGCTCCACCGTCACTCATCATCTGCTGCATCGCCCGCTAGCTGATCAGGCGAGCGCGCAGCCGCGCCGCTCTCTCCGCCGGCGCGCCGTCGCGGCGGCAGCCGTCATCGCCCTGACGATGGTTGGCGGCTCGATCTACTGGCGACAAGCATCCGGTGGGATCACGACCTCCTGGCGCTCGGTCGCGAACCAGCTTGGAGCGTTCTGGAACGTCGCCTCGCCTGCGGCCGCGTTGCCGGACAGCACCGAGCCGCGCAAGGTCACGGCCGAGCGACTGACGCCGGACGGCCGGGCTGCGGCCAGCGGTCCGGTCGAGCCGGCTCAATCGCAAGCGGTGCTGTACCAGGAGGATGCGCAGGATCCGCTCGGCAAGCGCTATCTTGGCAAGGTGACCTGGCGCGTCGAGCCGGCCGCCGGCAGCGTGCCTGCCTCGCTCAAGGGCGATGTCGAGATCGACAAGCGGATGAAGGCGACGCTGTCCCTCCGACGAAACGTCGAAAGCGACATGCCGGCAAGCCACATCCTGGAGGTCAAGTTCAACCTGCCCGACGATCCCGCTCACGCGGGAGTCGAGACCTTGAAGGGCGTCAGCATGAAGGCCAAGGAAGCGGGCCGCGGTGCTGCCTTGGCCACTCTGACGGCCAAGGTCACGCCGGAATTCTTCATGATTGCACTGTCGGCCAGCGAGGTCGACACCAAGCGAAACGTCCTGCTCCTCAAGGGCAAGGAATGGATCGATATCCCGATCGTGTACAACGGGGGCAGCCGCGCCGTGCTGGCGATCGAGAAGGGAGCGGAGGGTGATCGCGCATTCAAGGACGCGTTCAGCGCCTGGGGACAATGAGCTGGAGGCGCTGCCGGCGCTTGGTAGCCCGCGCATGATGATAGGGCTCGACACCCTCGCGCCGTTGCAGGCCTCTGCCCGCGATGGGCAGGAGCGTCCGCAGGCTGCGATGGCTTATCCCGTGCCTTGCGACCGATGCGGTCGCGTCGTGCAGGTCGCGCTGAGCGCATTGCGCGCGCCGAGCTTTCATGATCTTGCGGCACAGATTTCGTGTCCCGATATCCAGGAGCGCCGAACCAGGTCCGACCGCGGACTGCTGCTGATGATGTGCGGCGCTCTCCAGCAATCGCTCGCCGAACGCTGCGACCGCGCCGACGTCGAGGCGACTGCGCCCAGCCGAGGTGAAGCGCGACAGGTCGTCTGCAGCATCCCCGGCGTCTCGACCGCTCACTACACGCCGAACGAGGCGCGCAGCCAGGCTGACATCTGGCAGGTGCACGGACAGTTGAAGCTGGCCGCACGGCTTCGTGAGGCTGCCGCAACCGCGGAGCGCAGCCCGCTGCTCAGAACCGCTGTTGCGGCTGGCCTCGGCGCCTTGTTGCTCGCAGCCGTCGGCAGCTCTCTCCTGCTCCTGCGCGCGCCGGTCGCGTCAACCTCGACGCCGCCGCAAACGGCCGAAGCATCCAGCTCGTCGTCGGACTCCGCCCCCATCGAACCTGCCTCGCGCGCTGCGAGCGTGCAGGCCGTCTCGACCGCGGCTGCGCCCCCGGCCATGTCGCAGGACTCGCCGGCATCCGATGCTCCGACCGACACTCCGCCGGTCACACAGGTCCCAGCCGCGACGCTCGCTGCGGAGGCCGCGCCGTCTGCGCCGGCTTCGCCCTCTGCCCAGGATCGGCAGGCGAACATCCGCTTGCCTGATGTCGTGATGATCCCCGGCGGAAGCTTTGCGATGGGCGGCACCGAGAGCTCCGAGCTTCCGGTCCACCGCGTCACGATCAAGCCGTTTGCGCTCGGCAAGTACCCGGTCACGATCGGCGAATGGAAGGAATGCGTCGCCGACAAGGCCTGCGCCGACGTCACGAGCGGCCCGGACGACAACCCCGTCACCAATGTGAGCTACGAGGACGCCGCGGCCTATCTGGCCTGGCTCTCGCGGACGGTCGGCAAGCCGTTCCGCCTTCCGAGCGAAGCCGAATGGGAATATGCGGCGCGCGCGGGGGCGGCCACGAAGTTCTGGTGGGGCGACCAGATGCGCGCCGGAATGGCCAATTGCAACGGATGCAACGAGAGCGGCGCGGCGCCGCAACTGATGAAGGTCGGATCCTTCCAGGCCAATCCATTCGGCCTGTTCGACATGGGCGGCGGCGTCGACCAATGGGTCGCCGACAGCTGGCACAAGACCTATCAAGGAGCGCCGTCCGATGGCTCGGCATGGCTTGAGGAGCAGAGCTACGTCCACGTCATTCGCTCGGGCTCGTGGAAGAAGGACGCGAGCTATGCCCGCAGCGGAAGCCGCGATCGCTATGACGGGCGGATCAGATACCCCACCCACGGCTTTCGCGTCGCGCTTTCGCTGTGAGACCTAACGCCCGCTTGGGGCCAATGCCGGTGGGCGTCGTCCTCAGCCGGGCGAAATTTCCGTCAGCGCGGAGCGACCTGCTACCTTGAATCAGCAGGAAGCACGTTCTGCGCTCCTCTTTAGTCTAATTCTTATCGGGAATCGTCGGGGAAGCCTGATCGGAACCTCAATTTCGCCGCGCTTGGTTCCATTCATGGACCGGCCGCAAGGTGCCTTATTTGTAGAAGTTTGTGAGTAGAGTGTTGTGGGAAGCAAGACATCGGCGCGATCGGCGCCGCGATCCGATCTGACGTTTTGGCGAGGATTCCATCATGCATCGGTTGCGAGCGTCTTACTGGCCATCGTGGCCGCGACGCTGACGCTCGTCCCGCTTCACGCGTGGGCGCAGAGCAGGAGCGCGCCGAAGGACGCCTACGTCTACTTCATTTCTCCGACCGATGGCGACACCGTGAAGAGCCCGTTCTGGTGCCGCTTCGGGCTGCGCAACATGGGCGTGACCCATGCAGGCGACAGCTTCTCCAACACCGGCCACCATCATCTCCTGATCGACAATGACGAGCGCATCAGCCCCGGTGAGCCGATTCCGCAGGACAAGAAGCATCTTCATTACGGCGGGGGCGAGACCGAGGCTCTCATCGAGCTGCCTCCGGGCAAGCACACGCTGCAGCTCGTCATGGGCGACGGCATGCACTTCAACTTCGATCCGCCGCTGATGTCGAAGAAGATCACGATCACCGTTGAGGGCGGCTCGCAGCGCCGCAGCCGGCACGTCGCGCAGGCTCATGGACGATCGAAGACTCGCATGGCGCGCCCTGCCGAAACCCCGACCGCAGAAGCGCCGCCGCCCGACCCGTCAAAATCGGCGGGCGCTGCCGATTTTCTCAAGAGCCTGTTCGCGGGTCCCAAGTGATCGCCGGATCGCCCGGCCGTGAGCCGGGATCGACAGACGATTGCGCTTTGCAGAAAGGAGTGCAGGGAAAGATGGTAGCGGGGGAGGGACTCGAACCCCCGACCCCAGGATTATGATTCCCGTGCTCTAACCAGCTGAGCTACCCCGCCACGGCATTCGATCAAGGGTGAGGCCGGTCAGTGAGCGCGGCGAACCTTGCGAACGGGCGGCATATAAGGAGCCGTTCCGTGCCCTGTCAAGCAAACCTCGCGGGCTGTCACGGTTTTCGTGCCGGCGACTTTATCCCTGTTCCTCAATCCTTTGGATCGTTCGCAAGCGCGCGCACAGCCGATGGCCAAGGCAATGGCGTCGCGGGGCTTTCGGGGCCTTACTTCGGCTGCACGTTTGGATTGCCACCGGGGCTGCCGGGCGGCGGGATCACTGGCGTCGTGCCCGCGTCGGGGGTCGGCGCATGCATCTCGGGATCCACGCCGCTCGGCGGGCACAGCACGCCATTGGTCTTGGCGAGCTTGTCGCCCAGCGGCTCGCCGGCGCGGCCGGTGGTGATGCCGTCCGGCGTCGGCGTCGCCCGCACATTCGGCGCGCAGGCGGCATTGGCGTCGGGCGCCGGTGCAGTCGCCTGCGGCGGCGTGGCCGGCGTCGGCGGGGCCTGGGCATGAGCCAGAGTGGTGGCCGATGCCAGCACGACGGCGAGGAACAATGACTGTCTGATGCTCATGGCGGAGCAACGCGAACCCCGCCTTCGCGTTCCGAGCCGACGGCCCATGCAGCGAGCCAACGCCGCGGGCTCAGCTCTTGCGATAGCGGATCAGCGAGAAGTGACCGAGCGGCGGCATCGGCCGGCGTTCAGCCAAGGTAACGCCGCCATGCTTGGCGGCCCAATTCACCAGCCGCGCCCACGGGAACTCCGGCCGCCAGCCGAGCCGGCGCGCGATCGGCGCGAAGCCGAGCTCGAAGAGGCGGCGCGGACCGCTCTCGGCGCCGATGTGGTTGACCAGGATCAGCTCGCCACCCGGCTTCAACACGCGGACGAAATCATCCAGCGTCGCTTCGGGATCGGGCACCGCGGTGATGACGTATTGCGCGACGACGGCGTCGAAGAAATCATTGGGAAAGGCGAGATGCTTCGCGTCCATCACCGCGAGCGTCTCGACATTGAACAGCTTCAGCTCGCGGACGCGCGCCTGCGCCCGCCGCAGCATCGGCTCGGAAATGTCGACGCCGCAGATCTTGGTGGTCCGGGCATAGTCCGACAGCGACAGCCCAGTGCCGACGCCGACGTCGAGAATGCGCCCGCCGATGCGATCGGCTTCCGCGATGGTCGATTGGCGCCCGTGATCGAAGACCTTGCCGAACACCAGATCATAGATCGGCGCCCAACGCTCGTAGGCCTTTTCGACCCCCGCGCGGTCGATGTCCCCCATGCCCCTGCCCTGAATGATGTGTGCTGATCAGCCGCGAACCGGCTCGGCCACGCGCTGCGGCCTGAGGAGGCCGGCTTTCGCGCTGCTCTCGGCCACCGCGCTCTGGATGAAGCCACCGCCGAGCACGCGCGCGCGGCCCACGGCTGCGTCGTAGAACACGCAGGCCTGCCCCGGCGAGACGCCCTCCTCGCCACCGGCGAGCTCGACCTCGTAACTCCCGTCGGCGCCGCGCAGCCAGGCCGGCTGCGGCGGACGGGTCGAGCGCACGCGCACGAACAGCTCGAGGCCGTCGCGCACGGCCGAGTCCAGCGCGCCGTCGCCGATCCAGTTGACCTCGCGCAAGGTGATGCGATGCGTCCGCAGCGCCTCCCGCGGACCGACGACGACACGGCGCGTCGCGACCTCGAGCTTGATCACGTAGAGCGGCGCCCCCGCGGCAATGCCGAGGCCCTTGCGCTGACCGATCGTGTAGTTGGCGATGCCCTGATGCGTGCCGAGCACGCGGCCATTGAGATCGACGATCTCGCCGGGCTCCATCGCGTTCGGACGCAGCTTGCCGATGATGTCGGTGTAGCGGCCGGTCGGGACGAAGCAGATGTCCTGGCTATCGTGCTTGTCGGCGACCTCGAGCCCGAAGCGGCGCGCAAGCTCGCGCACCTCCGGCTTGGTCATGTCGCCAAGCGGAAAGCGCAAGTAATCGAGCTGCTCGCGGGTCGTCGCGAACAGGAAATAGCTCTGGTCGCGATCGGAATCCGCAGCGCAGACCAGCGCGCGCGATCCGTTCGCGAGCCGGCGCGAGGCCACGTAATGGCCGGTCGCCAGCACCGAGGCGCCGAGCTCGCGCGCGGTCTTCAGGAGATCGCCGAACTTGATGGCGCGGTTGCACTCGATGCACGGCACCGGCGTCTCGCCCGAGGCATAGCTCGCGGCGAAATTGTCGATCACCGACTCGCGAAAGCGATCCTCGTAGTCCAGCACGTAATGCGGAATGCCGAGCCGCTCGGCGACGTTGCGCGCGTCGTGGATGTCCTGGCCGGCGCAGCAGGCGCCCTTGCGATGCGTCGCCGCGCCATGATCGTAGAGCTGCAGGGTGATGCCGACGACGTCGTAGCCTTCCGACTTCAACAGCGCAGCCGTGACCGACGAGTCCACGCCGCCGGACATGGCGACGACGACCCTGGTGTCCTCGGGACGGCCTTCGAGATCGAGACTGTTGAGCATGGTCAGGTCACTGCGATCGCGGCATCAGGCTGCGGGTCCCCGGCACGGGAACACCGCGCATGTGCCGTCTTTGCGGATGGCTTGCTTCCAGCGATGTCCGGACACGGTCTCCCGGTCGGAAACAACACGAGACGCATCTGTCTTTAATATAGGCGCACTTCCTGCGAAGCAATCGCGCTGGCCGCGGACCGCCGCGGCAAATCTTGCCGGCCGGGCAGAAATGGCGGGGATGCAGCGCCGGCGCCCCTTCCCTGCCTCTCGAATAAACCATTGATCTTATTTACATTTTTCGCGCGAGCAAGCTTGGCCCGCTCCTTGCTGAACTGGCACGTCGAGTTTCATCGCGAGAGGTTCCAAGGTGTTCAGCGTCACGTCAGACATCCAGGCCGGCCCGGCTCTCAAAACCACGGCGCCGAAACCGTCCCGCCAGGAGGCCGCGCAGCCGTCCGACAGCTTCTCGGCGCTGGTCGATGCCGCGACCCCGCCGGAGCCGTCGACCTCGTCGCTGCCGTCCCCCACCCCTGCGTCCCGCGCCAGCAACGCCGCGCCGAGCCGCGACACCAGCCGCGCCGGTGACACGGACCGCACCAGCCAGGCCAAGTCCTCCGACAAGTCCTCCGACAAGTCCTCCGACAAGTCGTCCGACAAGGTGCAGGATAAGGCCGATGATGGCCCGGCACGCGCCGACAAGGCCGGATCGAATGCTGCGTCGGACGCCACGACTGACAAATCGGCCAAGAGCACGTCTGACACGACGGACAGCACCGACGGAAAGACCTCCGACAAGAAGGACGGCGACAAGGCCAATGCCGATGCGGCGACGGCAGTGCAGGCTGTCAGCACCGATCAGGCCACCGTGCCGGCACCGGTGGCCGTAGCCATTCCAACCGACGTCTCGCCCGCGGCCGCCGCCACCGGCCCGGTCGCGACCGACGGCGGTGGCGCCTCCCCGGTGACGAGCCCGACCGCAGCGGCCGGGGCCGCCGGTCAGCTCCTGAATGGCTCGGTCGACGCCAATGCCGGCCTGGTGGCCGCGGCGGCCAAGACGGCCGGCGCCGCCAAGACGACAGGCGAAGCCGACGCCGCCAGCGCCGCCGCGGACGCGACGACGACGGCTGCGACCGATACGACATCCACATCCGATCAAACCTTCACGGCCGCGCTCGCATCGACCACGCCGGGCGGCAAGCCGACGGGCAAGGCCGCGGCTCAGGCGAAGACCGGTTTTACGACAAGCGAGATCGGCAAGAGCGCCGATCAGGGCAACGGCACGGCTCAGGGCCCCCATCCGCAGACGCAAGCCGCCGGTCTCACGCAACAGGCTGCCGTCAAGCCTGATGGCACCGAGCTCGAGGCGGCGAAGGGCAACACCGCCCCGGTCCCGTCGGGGCATGAGCGCGGCGCTGCGCAGGCCAACGGGCAGACCAATGTGCCGGTGCCCGATCCCTCGGCGCAGGCTGCGGCCGCGCTCCAGCCACAGCTCTCGACTCCGGCCGCCCAGACCAACCAAATCACCTCGGCCAATCTCACCGCCACCGCCGCGACGACAGCGAGCGTGCCGCTGCACGGCCTCGCCGTCGAGATCGCGGCCTCCGCGCTCAACGGCAAGAGCCGCTTCGAGATCAGGCTGGATCCGGCCGAGCTCGGCCGCATCGACGTCCGCATCGATGTCGACCGCAATGGTCAGGTGACCTCGCATCTCCGGGTCGAGAAGCCGGAGACCCTGGCGATGCTGCAGCAGACCGCGCCGCAATTGCAGCAGGCGCTGCAGGACGCCGGTCTCAAGAGCAACAGCGGCGGGATGCAATTCTCGCTGCGCGACCAGAACTCGTCAGGCCAGAACGGCGGCGACTACCAGCAGAACGGCAACTCACAACGCCTGATCGTGACCGAGGACGAAAACGTCCCGGTCCAGCTCGCCGGACGGTCCTATGGACGGATGTTCGGCGCGCAGGGCGGTGTCGATATCAGGGTTTAACAGGAGGCTTCCATGGCCATAGCGGCGACGCAATCACGGCAAGCCCGGCAGTCTCGGGAACGACCAAGACCACCAACACGTCCAACAACGGCAGCATGGGGACCTCCGCGGGGTCGACCATCGCCGGCAATTTCCAGACGTTCCTGACGCTGCTGACGACGCAGCTGCAGAACCAGAACCCGCTCGACCCGCTGGACACCAACCAGTTCACCCAGCAGCTGGTGCAGTTCGCCGGCGTCGAGCAACAGCTCAAGACCAATGACCAGCTGGCCTCGCTGCTGACGATGCAGCAGACCACGCAGGCGACGCAGGCGCTCGCCTTCGTCGGCAAGACCGCGGTCGTCAACGGCTCGACCACGGCGCTCGCCAGCGGCAAGGCGAACTG
This sequence comes from Bradyrhizobium sp. USDA 4353, assembly GCF_054063215.1. NCBI lineage: Bacteria > Pseudomonadati > Pseudomonadota > Alphaproteobacteria > Hyphomicrobiales > Nitrobacteraceae > Bradyrhizobium > Bradyrhizobium sp. USDA 4353. The sequence continues at coordinate 3,096,469 of NZ_JBSSGB010000001.1, read as the reverse complement.
GAACGTCAGCATTCCCAAGGACTGCACGATGACGGCGACGATCACCAACAGCGTCGGCCAGACCGTCTTCAGCGGCACCTATAACGGCACGGCCGGCGACAACCAGCCCTATGTCTGGAACGGCCAGGGCAGCGACGGCACGCAATGGCCTGATGGCCAGTACAAGCTCCAGATCACCGCCAAGGACAGCTCAGGCAATCCCGTGGCGGTCTCGACCCAGGTCCAGGGCACCGTGTCATCGGTCGACCTGACCCAGCAGCCGCCGATGCTGTCGATCGGAGGCCAGACCTACACGGTCAACCAGATCCAGCGGATCGTTAACTAAGCCTTAACGCCCTGCCCCGATCTTAAGACGACGGATACGCGCGCTGCCGAGCTTGATCATCAAGCTCGGCCAGCACGGCGAGACACCGGCGTAACCGCCGGAAACTCTTAACCCATCATTTACCACGATCTCGCTCTCGGGGCTTTTCGCCGCCGGGAGCGGCGGCGTTGGCTCCAAGCGCCGGATTCCCGCCCTTTGCTTAGGCAAATTTTAAGCGAGGCGGCGTAGGGTCTTACCGTGAGTTCAGTGGTTAAGAGTTTGTGAGTACGCCATGACAGAACCCCATCGCCCGAGGGTGAAATACGTCATCGGGCCTGACGGCAGCCCGCTCACCATCGCGGATTTGCCTGCGCCAGGCACCAAGAGGTGGGTTATTCGCCGCAAGGCCGAAGTCGTCGCTGCGGTCCGCGGCGGATTATTGTCCCTCGAAGAGGCGTGCAGCCGCTACACCCTGACCGTCGACGAATTCCTGTCGTGGCAGTTCTCGATCGACCAGCATGGTCTCGCCGGGCTGCGCACCACCCGAATTCAGCAATATCGCCAATAAAGCGTTAACGACGCGACCGGGATTCTTCGAAAATCGGCTTGGCCCCGCCAAGCCGATTTTTTGTATGTCTACACTTTGTTAGGACCCTTTAACCATCGTTAACCATATCGAAACCTTCCCATAGGCAAATATTGCCCAGTGGTTCGATTCAACCTCCGCGACACTCCCGGACTGCGGGCGCAGAGGCTGACCTCGGATCATCACCTGGAATGCGGGTGTCGGTGAAGGTTTAAGGATTGAATTTCGCGATCTCTGCAACCGGCCGTAAAGGCCCGCGAAGCTCAAATCACACCCTTCAGCAGCCACCCGTCGAATGCCGAACTATGGGGCAGTTGCTTGCAAGGTCTCTTGGACTTCCTGAAGGGTTTGGGCGCCGCGCGGCTCACCGCCATGGTGGCGGTTACGGCTGCATTGGTCGGCTTCTTCGGCTTCGTCATCATGCGCGTGACGGCGCCGCAGATGACCACCCTGTTCACCGACCTGAGCATGGACGACTCCTCCAGCATCATCAAGGATCTGGAGCGGCAGGGCATCCAGTTCGAGATCCGCAATGAAGGCAGCGTCATCCTGGTCCCGAAGGACAAGGTGACCCGGCTGCGCATGAAGCTCGCCGAGGGCGGCCTGCCCAAGGGCGGCGGCGTCGGCTACGAGATCTTCGACAAGTCGGACGCGCTGGGCACCACGAGCTTCGTCCAGAACATCAATCATCTGCGCGCGCTGGAGGGCGAGCTCGCCCGCACCATCCGCGCCATCGACCGCGTCCAGGCCGCGCGCGTCCATCTCGTCCTCCCCGAGCGGCCGCTGTTCTCGCGCGAGACCCCGGAGCCGTCGGCTTCGATCGTCGTGCGCGTGCGCGGCGCCCTCGAGGCCAACCAGATCCGCGCCATCCGCCACCTCGTCGCCTCCGCCGTCAACGGCCTGAAGCCACAGCGGGTGTCGATCGTCGACGAGGCCGGACAGTTGCTCGCCGACGGCACGCAGACCGACATCGACCAGCAGGTCGGCGACGAGCGCCGCAATGCCTTCGAGAAGCGGATGCGCAAGCAGGTCGAGGACATCGTGTCCTCGGTGGTCGGATCAGGCCGCGCCCGGGTCCAACTCTCGGCGGACTTCGACTTCAACCGCATCACCCAGACCTCCGACCGCTACGATCCGGAAGGAAGGGTGCTCCGCTCCAGCCAGACCCGCGAAGAGCAGTCGGCGACGTCGGAGAGCAACGGTCAGGTTACGGTCAACAACGAGCTGCCCGGCAACCAGCAGAACCAGCCGCCGCAGCAGCCCAAGGACCAGAGCAAGAAGACCGAGGAGACCAACAATTACGAGATCTCCCGGACCACCAAGACCGAGGTCACCGAGGCCGGACGGGTCAATCGCATCTCGGTCGCGGTGCTCGTCGACGGCGCCTACTCCAAGAATGAGAAGGGCGAGCTGGTTTACAAGGAGCGCAGCAAGGACGAGCTCGACCGCATCGCGGCCCTGGTCCGCTCCGCCATCGGCTTCGACCAGAAGCGCGGCGACCAGGTCGAGGTGGTCAACCTCAAATTCGCCGACGGTCCCGTCGTTCCGCAGATCAGCGAGCCCACCGGCTTCCTCGGCATGCTGCACTTCACCAAGGATGACGTGATGTACGTCATCGAGCTCGCGGTGATGATGCTGCTCGGGATCGTGGTGGTGTTCATGGTGGTCCGGCCGCTGGTGAAGAAGATCATCGCCACCGAGGAAATCGCAGCCCTGACCGGCGGCGTGCCGGCGATCACCGACGAGACCCAGGCGCAGGTCGCCCACGCCCAGCAGACCGCCACCATGATCGACGTCGCCCAGGTGCAGGGCCAGGTCCACGCCCAGTCGGTCCACCGGGTCGGCGAGCTCGCGGACCGCAACCCGGGCGAAGCCGCCTCCATCATCCGCCAGTGGCTCGCCGAGCCGCAGCAGCAATGATCCGCTTTATCTGACCCGTCGCAACTGAATCGAACGTCAATCGCCATGTCGCTTCCGCAGACCCAGAACGCCAACACCGCCGACATCTCCACCGTCATCGCGACGCTGGCGAGCCGCCAGGCGCAGCGCGAGAAGACCGAGCCGCTGAGCGGCCCGAAGCGAGCCGCCGTGATGATGCTGGCCCTCGGCGAGCAATATGGCGGCAAGATCTGGCAGCAGCTCGACGACGACGAGGTGCGCGAATTGTCCCTCGCAATGTCGACGCTCGGCACGGTCGAAGCCGATGTCGTCGAGGACCTGATGCTCGAATTCGTCTCGCGGATGTCGGCCTCGGGCGCGCTGATGGGCAATTTCGACGCCACCGAGCGTCTGCTGCAGCAATACCTGCCGTCGGAGCGCGTCTCCGGCATCATGGACGAGATCCGCGGCCCCGCCGGCCGCAACATGTGGGAGAAGCTCTCCAACGTCCAGGAGGAGGTGCTGGCGAACTACCTCAAGAACGAATATCCGCAGACCATCGCGGTGGTGCTGTCGAAGCTGAAGCCCGAGCATGCCGCGCGTGTTCTGGCGATCCTGCCCGAGGACATGGCGCTCGACGTGATCGGCCGCATGCTGCGCATGGAAGCGGTGCAGAAGGAGGTCATCGAGCGGGTCGAGCAGACCCTGCGCACCGAGTTCATGTCGAACCTGTCGCAGACCCGCCGCCGCGACGCCCATGAGGTCATGGCCGAGATCTTCAACAATTTCGACCGCCAGACCGAGACCCGCTTCATCACCTCGCTCGAAGAAGAGAACCGCGAATCCGCCGAGCGCATCAAGGCGCTGATGTTCACCTTCGACGACCTGATCAAGCTCGACTCCGCCTCCGCCCAGACGCTGCTGCGCAATGTCGACAAGGACAAGCTCGGCGTGGCCCTCAAGAGCGCGAACGAGGAAGTGCGCAACTTCTTCTTCGGCAACATGTCCTCCCGCGCCGCCAAGATGCTGCAGGACGACATGGCCGCGATGGGACCGGTGCGCCTGCGCGACGTCGACGAGGCGCAGGCCCTGCTGGTCAACCTCGCCAAGGACCTCGCCGCCAAGGGCGAGATCATGCTCAGCAAGAACCGCGCTGACGACGAACTGGTGTATTGATGGCTCAGCCCGCGAAGTTCCTGTTCGATACCGACTTCGCCGCTCCCGAGAAGACGCGGGAGCGCGGCGTCTCGGCCGCCGAGATCGCACAGAAGGTCGCAGCCGCCGAAGCCGCCGCCTACCGCAATGGCTACGAAGCGGCGCAGCGCGAGGCCAAGGTCGAGGCCGACCGTCGCGTCGCTGCCGCGCTGGAGCAGATCAACATCCATCTCCAGGGCATCGCCGCGCGCTATGCGGGCATTGAGCAGCGGATGGAGACGGAGGCCGTCGAGGTTGCCGTCGCCGTCGCCCGCAAGCTTTGCGCCGCGCTGATCGAGGCCGAGCCGCTCGGCGAGATCACCGGCCTGGTGCACGACTGCTTCGCGCATCTCGTGGCCACGCCGCACCTCGTGCTGCGCATCAACGATGCGCTGTATGAGCAGGCGCGCGAGAAGATCGAGAAGCTCGCCCGGCAGAGCGGCTTCGAGGGGCGCCTCGTCATCCTCGCCGAGCCGGAGATCGCGACCGGCGACTGCCGCATCGAATGGGCCGATGGCGGCGTCGTGCTGGAGCGCGCGGCGATCGACGCCAAGATCAACGAACTGGTGGGACGCTACATGGCGTCCAAGAAGAGCTAGGCCGTGGCAATGGCCGAGGGAGTTTAAGTCATGAGCGATAACGAGATCCCGCTTCCCGACCTCAATTCGGCCGACGCTCCGCCGATCACCGGCGACGTCGGTTACAATGAGGAAGAGCACGCCGCGCGCATCGCCGCCGATCTGGAGGCCGTGTTCGACGTGCCGGTCCAGGTCTCGGCCGTGCTCGGGCGCTCCAAGATGGATGTCGGCGAGCTCTTGAAGCTCGGACCCGGCACGGTGCTGGAGCTCGACCGCAAGGTCGGCGAGGCCATCGACATCTACGTCAACAACCGGCTCGTCGCCCGCGGCGAGGTGGTGCTGGTCGAGGACAAGCTCGGCGTGACGATGACCGAAATCATCAAGTCCGACCGCAACTGACAGATAGGATCGGCGCGCTGATCGAGAGCGGCGCGGCCGGATAGGAGACCACCATGCGGCTTCTCATCGTCGGAACGTTGAAAGGGCAGCTCACCGCGGCCACCAAGATCGCCATGGAGAATGGCGCGACCGTCACCCACGCCGAGGACAACGAGCAGGCGATGCGCGTGCTGCGCGGCGGCAAGGGTGCCGACCTCTTGCTGGTCGACGTCGCGCTCGACATCCGCGATCTTGTGATGCGGCTCGATGCCGAGCACATCCATGTGCCGATCGTCGCCTGCGGCATCACCAGCGACGCCCGCGCCGCGGTCGCCGCCATCCATGCCGGCGCCAAGGAATACATTCCGCTGCCGCCGGATCCCGAGCTGATCGCCGCCGTGCTCGCCGCCGTCGCCAATGACAGCCGCGACCTCGTCTATCGCGACGGCGCGATGGCCCGGGTGATCAAGCTGGCACAGCAGATCGCGGGCTCGGATGCCTCGGTGATGATCACCGGCGAATCCGGCACCGGCAAGGAGGTGCTGGCTCGCTACGTCCACACCCGCTCCGCCCGCGCCAAGCGTCCGTTCATCTCGATCAACTGCGCCGCCATCCCCGAGCATCTGCTGGAATCCGAGCTGTTCGGCCACGAGAAGGGCGCCTTCACCGGCGCGGTCGCGCGTCGCATCGGCAAGTTCGAGGAGGCCAATGGCGGCACGCTGCTGCTCGACGAAATCTCCGAGATGGACGTGCGGCTGCAGTCGAAGCTTTTGCGCGCCATTCAGGAGCGCGTGATCGACCGCGTCGGCGGCACCCGCCCCGTCCCGGTCGACATCCGCATCATCGCGACCTCGAACCGCAACCTGGCCGACGCCGTGCGTGAGGGCACGTTCCGCGAGGACCTGCTGTTCCGGCTCAACGTCGTGAACCTGAAGATCCCGCCTCTGCGCGAGCGCCCGGCCGACATCCTCGAGCTCGCCCAGCATTTCGCCCGCAAATATTCCGAGGCCAATGCGGTGCCGCTGCGGCCGATCTCCGCGGAGGCCAAGCGCATCCTGACCACCAACCGCTGGCCGGGCAACGTGCGCGAGCTCGAAAACACGATGCATCGCGCCGTGCTGATGGCGCAGGGCGATGAGATCGGCCCTGACGCGATCCTCACTCCCGATGGCGCCCGTCTCGACATCGGCAAGACCCAGCCGGCCGTCGCGCATGCTACGATGGCCGCCGAGCAGGTCACGCGTGCCCTCGTCGGCCGCACCGTCGCCGACGTCGAGCGCGACCTGATCCTCGAAACCCTGAAGCACTGCCTGGGCAACCGGACTCATGCGGCCAACATTCTGGGCATCTCGATCCGCACCTTGCGCAACAAGCTCAACGAATATGCCGATGGCGGCGTGCCGATCCCGCCGCCCGGCGCCGGCGAGACGCCGCGCATGCCGAGTGCTGTTTAATCAGGCCGGCATTCTCCGGCTGCTTCTTGGCGGCGCGCTCATGACGAGCGCGCCGTTCTTCGTTTCAACGGCAGTGGCGCAGACAGGCGGCGTGCTTGCCGGATGCTGGGAGCAGACGTCGCACGCGCCGCTGGTGAAGCCCTCCTCCCAGGAGGAATGGGGCGCACGCAGCTGGTGCTTCGCCAGCAGAGGCAAGCTGATCTCGCGAACGCTCGCCTGTGGGGTGGGCGGCTGCGACGGCTGGGACAATGAGCGCCGCTACCGCTGGCGGCCGCCTTACCTCTCGCTGTCCGACAGCGAGATCTCGCCGGACGGGAAGACCCAGACACGCGTCTGGCGCCGCTGCCGCGTGCAATTTCTCACGTCCGACTGGATGCAGTTGCTGGATTGCACGCAGTCGACCGACCCCTGGGTGCGTGAGCCAGCGCAACGGCGGCGCCGCCCAGCCCGCGCCTCACGAATAGCTCGGCGCTTCCGGATTGCGGAAGATGTGGATCGGATCACCGGGCGTGAAGGTCCGCTGCGTGAACGCCGCATAGGCATAGAGCGCGAGGTACGCAATCGCAATCGTGCCGATCGCGTAGAGAGCCCAGGTTCCGATCCGTTTCATGATGTCCGCTGCCGAGACCGACAGCGGCTTTTACGGCGTCCGTCGCCGCGGCGCCAGCGCGGCTCGCGGCTTAAGGCGTCAGCCGCGGATCCGGCACGCTCAGCGCCGCGAGCCGGCTGAGATCGTCGTCGCGATCGACGGTGACATAGCTGCCATGCCAATACGCCAGGGCCGCGGACTGCGGCGCGACCGCGACGTGCACCACCTTGCCGATGACGATGGCATGGGAATGCCGCTCGATGATCTCCTCGACCTCGCAGTCGAGCGTCGCCAGCGCGCCGACCAGGAGCGGCACGCCGGTGACCTGCTTGCGCCATTCGGCCCCGGCGAACCGCTCGGCGCCGCGCAAGCCGCCCTTACCGGCAAACCGTTCGGCGACGCCGATCTGGTCCGCCGCCAGCAGATTGGCCCCGAACACGCGCTCCCGCTGCAGAATCGGCCAGGACGAGGCGTTGCGGTTGAGGCTGACGATGATCGAGGGCGGGTCGACCGCGAGCGATGACAGCGAGCTCACGGTCATGCCGGTGATCTCGTCACCACGTCCGACCGTGATGACGCTGACGCCGCCGACCAGTTGGCGCATCGCAGAGCGGAAATCCGGCGGAAGCGCCGTGGCATCAGGCATGTGGCGGACGATAGAGTTCATTGCGTTGATCTTTCCTACCCCGCCGCGCCCGGTCCAAGCAACTGGCCCAGGATCGAGCCTTCCAGCGCCGCAAGCTCGGCCGACCCGCGCTGGCGCGGCCGCGGCAGATCGACGGTGATATCTTCGGCAATCCGCCCATTTTCGATCACCAGCACCCGGTCGGCCAAAGCCACGGCTTCCGCCACGTCATGGGTGACCAGGATTGCGGTGAAGGTTTGGTCGGCCCAGACCCGCTCCAGCAGCCGCTGCATCGCGATCCGCGTCAGGGCATCGAGCGCGCCGAGCGGCTCGTCGAAGGCCAGCAGCCGCGGCCCGCTCACCAGCGCGCGCGCCAGTGCGACACGCTGCTTCTGGCCACCTGACAACACGGCAGGCCATTGGTCGCGTTTCTCTGCGAGACCGACCTCCTCCAGCGCCTGCCGCGCGCGCTCATGCGCGCCGGCCGATTTGCGGTCGCGGCCGAGACCGACCTCGACATTGGCGAGCACGCGCGCCCAGGGCAGCAGCCGCGGCTCCTGGAACATCACGCGGACGTCCTCCGCGCGCGCCGCCGTCTCGCCGAAGCTGATCGTGCCTGACGTCGGCTTGTCCAAGCCTGCGATCAGGCGCAGCAGCGTGCTTTTGCCGCAGCCGCTCTGGCCGACGATGGCCACGAACTGGCCGGCCGGGATTTCCAGATCGATGCCGCGCAGCACCTCGTTGTCGCCGAACGCCTTGCGGAGATCGCGGATCACGAGCGGCAGGCCACGGGTCTGGGGTTTGGCAGGACTCACGCTGGGCTTCGTCACAGGGCGGAAAGCATCAGCATGCCCGATCACCTCGGGAGCGTCGATCGCCTGGGCGCTGGACACGGGAAGTCGGAGCACTTGCTGCATCAGAGAACCTCAATGCTTGCTGAACGCCGGATGCCAGGACAGCGTCAGCCGCTCCAGCAGCCGCGAGGCGCTGTCGGCGACCTTGCCCAGCAGGGCGTAGATCAGGATGGAGAGCACGACGACGTCGATCTGCATGAACTCGCGCGCCTGCATCGCCATGTAGCCGAGCCCCGAGGACGCCGCGATCGTCTCGGCGACAATCAGGGTGAGCCACATGATGCCGAGCGCGAAGCGCAGGCCGACGAAGATCGACGGCAGCGCGCCGGGGAAGATCACACGGCGAAACAGCTCGCCGTCCGTCATGCCGTAGACGCGGCCCATTTCAATGAGTTGCGGATCGACCGTGCGAATCCCGTGCAGCGTGTTGAGATAGACCGGGAAGAACACGCCGAGCGCGACCAGAAACAGCTTTGCGCTCTCATCAATCCCGAACCACAGGATGACCAGCGGGATCAGCGCCAGATGGGGCACGTTGCGCACCATCTGCAAAGTGGTGTCGGTAAGCTTCGACGATAGCTGCGACAGGCCGTTGGCGAGGCCGAAGGCGAAGCCGATGCTGCCGCCGATCAGAAAGCCGATCGAGGCGCGCCAGAAGCTGACCCAGATGTTGCGGCCGAGCTCGCCCGACCACAACAGCTTCCAGCCGGCGCGCGCGACGTCGCTCGGCGCCGGCAGCACGCGCGGCGAAACGAGGCCCGCGACCGAGGCCGCCTGCCAGATCAGCAGGATCGCGAGCGGGACGAGCCACGGCAGCAGACCATCCGCCCTGGGGACGGTCAGCTTGCGGACTTTGGGAAGGCTTTCGATCAGGCTCATGACTGCGACGCCCGCTGCAGGGGACGATGCTCATTGGCGATGGTCTCGCCGAACGGACCCGTATTGGCGCGGAGCTTGGTCACGTTGCCGCCCTGCTCCACCGTGTTCAGGCCGAGCTTGGGGAAGACCAGCTCGGCGAAGCGATAGGCCTCCTCGAGATGCGGATAGCCGGAGAGGATGAAGGTATCGATGCCGATGTCCTGATACTCGCGGATACGCGCCGCCACCGTGTCGGGATCGCCGACCAGCGCCGTGCCGGCACCGCCGCGGACGAGGCCTACGCCGGCCCACAGATTCGGGCTGATCTCGAGCTTGTCACGGCGGCCGCCATGCAGCTGCGACATGCGCTGCTGGCCGACCGAATCCATCCGCGCGAAAATCTTCTGCGCCGAGGCAATCGTCTCATCGGTGACGTGCTTGATGAGATCGTCGGCCGCAGCCCACGCCTCCGCATTGGTCTCGCGCACGATCACATGCAGGCGAATGCCGAAGGACAGCTTGCGGCCGCGACTGTCGGCGGCGGCCTTGACTTTGGCGACCTTGGCGGCGACATCGGCCGGCGGCTCGCCCCAGGTGAGATACTTCTCGACGGTGTCGACCGCGACATCGATTCCGGCATCCGAGGAGCCGCCGAAGAACAGCGGCGGGCGCGGCGATTGCACCGGCGGGAACAGCAGGCGACCGTCCTCGACCGTGATGTGCTTGCCGGCGAAGTTGACGGCCTCGCCTTCGAGCAGCTTGTGGTAGACGGTCAGGAACTCGCGGGTGACCTCGTAGCGCTCCTCATGCGACAGGAAGATGCCGTCGCCCTTGTTCTCGACGGGATCGCCGCCGGTCACGACGTTGATGAGCAGCCGGCCATTGCTGACGCGATCGAGCGTCGCGGTCATGCGCGCGGCGACGCTCGGCGATTGCAGGCCGGGACGCACCGCCACGAGATAGCGCAGCTTCTCGGTGAACGGCGCCACCGCCGAGGCGACGATCCACGAATCCTCACAGCTGCGACCCGTCGGCAGCAGCACGCCGTAATAGCCGAGCTGATCGGCGGCCTGCGCGATCTGGCGGAGATAGTTGAAGTTGACCTCGCGGCCGCCTTCGGAGGTGCCGAGATAGCGGCCGTCGCCGTGGGTCGGCAGGAACCAGAGGACGTTGGGCTTCGAAGCGTTACTCATATCATTGTCTTTCGAACTGATGTCGCGGTCTCGGATCAGGTGGACGGCGTCCACTTCCAGACGATGTCAGCGACGTTGACTTGTTTCGGAATGAGCCCGACGCGGGCGAAGCGATCGGCGACCGCCTGCTGGCTCTTGATGATCTCGTCGTCGATCGGCACGACGCTGTAGACCGAGCGGTCGACGAAGCGCCTGACCGCTTCGAGATCGACCCCGGTCGCTTCCGCCTGCGCCTTGGCGACCTCCTCGTGATGGGTGTTCGCCCAGATACCCTCGGCAGCGAAGGCGGCATTCAGCTTGGCAACGATGGCAGGATATTTCTCAACGAAGTCGCTGCCGACGATGTAGAACGAGTTCGGCTTGTGCACGTCCTTGTCGAACACGATGGCGCGCGCATTCTCCTTGATCTCGGCGAGCGCGAGATATGGATCCCAGATCGACCAGGCGTCGACCGAGCCCTTGACGAAGGCGGCGGTCGCATCGGCCGGCGCAAGCGGCGCGGGCGTGATGTCGCTCCAGGCGATGCCGGCCTTTTCCAGCGCCGCGACGAGCAGATTGTGCGCACTCGAGCCCTTGCCGAAGGCGATGCGCTTGCCCTTGAGATCGGCCAGCGTCTTGATCGGCGAATCCTTCGGCACGATGATCGCCTGCGTGTTGCCGTTCTGCTTGACGGCCGCGGCGTAGCGGATCTTGGCATTGGCCGCCTGGGCGAAGATCGGCGGCGCATCGCCGACATAGCCGAAATCGACGCTGCCGACATTGATGGCTTCGAGCAACGGCGGACCGAACTGAAAGTCGACCCAGACCACGCTGATGCCGTCGGCCTTGAACGCGTTCTCGATCGTCCCGCGGGCCCTGACAGCCGGGAAGAAGCCGCCCTTCTGGGTGCCGATGCGGATCTCCTTCGGCTTGCCCTCGGCATGCAGCGGCGCCGCGCAGCTCATCACCGCGGCCGATGCCAGGGACAGTTTCAGAAAATCACGACGCTTCATTGCCCTCTCCGATCACGGCTGCGCATCCACGTTGATGCAATGCGAGAGCTGATGATGGTGGCCCGCCAAACGGCTGTCGAGCACCCCTGGAAAATAGCGATGCCGGTCCTACTCACGCGCGACGTGAGGGGATGTTTGTTTCAAGCCGACGGCCGAAAGCAGGGAGAATTTCTCAGGCCTCTGCGACGCAATCACGCATCTTCACGAGCCATCAACCACGATCGAGGACGGTGCCGCTCGAATCCCCGCAATCCGCAGCGGGGCGACGCCGCCCAGTTCCCGCCTTGATCCACGTCAACGCCGGTTCCGCCCACGTCCTGTAGTATAAGATCAGGCGCGGCCCGGATGCCGCAAACCCTCCCGTACCCATAGCAGAGAATTCTCTCATGTCGCTCGTTGGCAGCGATGCGAACGCGCGTGCGCGTCGCAGACGCATGGAAGTTTTTGCCTTCCTGTTCCTCACCGCCGTGCTGATGCCCGCGCTCGCCGTTGCCACGGTGGGCTCCTACGGGCTGGCGGTGTGGGTCTACCAGATGATGGCCGGCCCTCCCGGCCCGCCCGCCGCCCACTGATCGGAAGGACGTCTCCCATGCTCTCTCACCGCACCTCTTTCGACCGCCGCGCGCTGATCACCGGCCGCGTGCTGACGGCCGAGCCCGTCGTGACGCCGCCCGCCGGCGAGATCGCCAGCATCATCGTGCAGACCCGCCCGGATCAGCTCGACCGCGTCGCCGCCGACATTCTCGCGCTCGACGGCTGCGAGATCCACGCCCGCGACGTCAAAGGCAAGCTGATCGTCGTCGTTGACGCGCCCGACGCCGGCGCGCTCGGCGCCACCATGAACCGCATCGGGCTGCTGCCGAACGTGCATTCCGCCTGCCTCGTCTTCCACGCCATCGACGCCGGCTAATCAACCGAGACCATCATGACCGAACCGAAGATCGATCGCCGCCAGATGCTGAAGCTGGAAGCTGCCGCGATTGCCGCAGCCGCCGCCGGCATGCCCGTGGCCGCGCGCGCCGCCAACCTCGTCACCGAGCGCGAGGCCACCGAATTGAAATGGGACAAGGCCGCCTGCCGCTTCTGCGGCACCGGCTGCAGCGTGATGGTCGCCACGAAAGACAATCGCGTCGTCGCCACCCATGGCGACATCAAGGCCGAGGTCAATCGCGGCCTCAACTGCGTCAAGGGTTATTTCCTCTCGAAGATCATGTACGGCCATGACCGCCTGACGCATCCGATGCTGCGCAAGACCAACGGCAAATACGACAAGAATGGCGAGTTCACGCCCGTGTCGTGGGACGAAGCCTTCGACATCATGGCGCTGAAGTTCAAGGACGCCTTGAAGAAGCGCGGCCCCTCCGGCGTCGGCATGTTCGGCTCCGGGCAGTGGACGATCTGGGAAGGCTATGCGGCCTCAAAGCTGTTCAAGGCCGGCTTCCGCACCAACAACATCGATCCGAATGCGCGGCACTGCATGGCCTCGGCCGTCGCCGGCATGATGCGCACCTTCGGCATCGACGAGCCCGCCGGCTGCTACGACGACATCGAGGCCACCGATGCGTTCGTGCTGTGGGGCTCCAACATGGCGGAGATGCACCCGATCCTGTGGACCCGCGTTACCGACCGCCGGCTGTCCGCGCCGCATGTCAAGGTCGCCGTGCTCTCGACCTTCGAGCACCGCTCGTTCGACCTCGCCGATGTCGGCATGGTGTTCAAGCCGCAGACCGACCTCTACATCCTCAACGCCATCGCCAACCACATCATCACCACCGGCCGCGTCAACAAGGACTTCGTCCAGGCGCACACCGTCTTCAAGAAGGGCCAGACCGACATCGGCTACGGCCTGCGGCCGGAGCATCCGCTGCAGAAGAAGGCGACGGGCGCGGCGAAAGCCAACGACGCCACCGACATCTCGTTCGATGAATACGCCAAATTCGTCTCCGACTACACGCTGGAGAAGGCGGCCGAGATGTCCGGCGTGCCGTTGAACCGGCTGCAGGCGCTGGCCGAGCTCTATGCCGATCCCAAGACCAAGGTGGTCTCGTTCTGGACCATGGGCTTCAACCAGCACACCCGCGGCGTCTGGTGCAACAACCTCGTCTACAACATCCATCTGCTCACGGGCAAAATCGCCGAAGCCGGCAACAGCCCGTTCTCGCTGACCGGGCAGCCTTCGGCCTGCGGCACCGCGCGCGAGGTCGGCACCTTCTCGCACCGGCTGCCCGCCGACATGGTCGTCACCAACAAGGAGCACCGTGCCAAGGCCGAGCATATCTGGCAGCTGCCGGAAGGCACCATCCCGGACAAGCCCGGCTATCACGCCGTGCTGCAGAGCCGGATGCTGAAGGACGGCCTGCTCAACGCCTATTGGGTGCAGGTCAACAACAACCTCCAGGCCGGCCCGAACGCCAACGAAGAGACCTATCCCGGCTTCCGCAACCCCGACAATTTCATCGTCGTCTCCGACGCCTATCCGTCCGTGACCGCGCTCGCCGCCGACCTCATCCTGCCGACCGCGATGTGGGTGGAGAAGGAAGGCGCCTATGGCAATGCCGAGCGGCGCACGCAGTTCTGGCATCAGCTGGTGTCGGCGCCGGGCGAAGCGCGCTCGGATCTCTGGCAACTGATGGAGTTCTCCAAGCGCTTCAAGATCGAGGAGGTCTGGCCGGAAGAGCTGATCGCGAAGAAGCCTGAGGTCCGCGGCAAGACGCTGTTCGACGTGCTCTACAAGAACGGTCAGGTCGACAAATTCCCGCTCGACCAGATCGAGCCGGGCTATGCCAATGACGAGTCGAAGGCGTTCGGCTTCTACGTCCACAAGGGGCTGTTCGAGGAATACGCCGCGTTCGGCCGCGGCCACGGCCACGACCTCGCGCCGTTCGAGACCTATCACAAGGAGCGCGGCCTGCGCTGGCCGGTCGTCGACGGCAAGGAGACGCGCTGGCGGTTCCGCGAGGGCTCGGACCCTTACGTCAAGCCCGGCACCGGCGTGCAGTTCTACGGCTTTCCCGACGGCAAGGCCCGCATCTTCGCGCTGCCCTACGAGCCGCCGGCGGAATCGCCCGACAAGGACTATCCGTTCTGGCTGTCGACGGGGCGCGTCGTCGAGCACTGGCATTCCGGCACGATGACCCGCCGCGTGCCGGAGCTCTACAAGGCGTTCCCCGAAGCCGTCTGCTTCATGCATCCCGACGATGCGCAGGAGGCGAACTTGCGGCGCGGCGATGAGGTGAAAGTCGCCTCGCGGCGCGGTTTCATCCGGGCCCGCGTCGAGACCCGCGGCCGTGACAAGCCGCCGCGCGGGCTCGTCTTCGTGCCCTGGTTCGACGAGTCCAAGCTGATCAACAAGGTGACGCTCGACGCCACCGATCCGATCTCGCTGCAGACCGATTACAAGAAGTGCGCCGTGCGCATCGAGCGGGTGTGACCGACATGATCAAGAAACTTGCGATGATGCTGCTCGCGGCCAGCTTGGCGGCCGGCTCGAGCACCCTGCTCGCCCAGAGCGTCTCGTCCTCGCTGCGTGGCCCGACACCGCTCAACGATGAAGGCCCGGCGCCGCCGATGCAGCCGACCAAGAACACCGCCGAAAAGGAGGTGCGCAACTATCCGGAGCAGCCGCCGGTCATTCCGCACTCCATCGACGGCTATCAGGTCGACATGCAGGGCAACAAATGCCTGTCCTGCCATGCCCGCGCCCGCACTGCCGAATCGAAGGCGCCGATGCTGTCGATCACCCATTTTATGGATCGCGACGGCCAGTTCCTCGCCTCGGTGTCGCCGCGGCGCTACTTCTGCACCCAGTGCCATGTGCCGCAGAGTGTCGCGACTCCGCCGGTCAGCAACGACTTCGTCGACATCGATACCGTGCTGTCGCACGACAAGCCCGGTGCCAAGCAATGAGCAGCGCCGACATCCCGCAGGGGACGGGAGCGCAGGTCCCCGAGAAGCGGCTCGGCTTTATCCGCCGTGCCTGGCAATTCGTGCTCGATTTGATCGATGTGCTGCTCAAGCCGAGCTCGATCTTCGGCCTGGGCGTGCTGGTGCTCGCGGGCTTCGTCGCCGGCGTGATCTTCTGGGGCGGCTTCAACACCGCGCTGGAGATCACCAACACCGAGAAGTTCTGCACCGGCTGTCACGAGATGAAGGACAACGTGTTCGCCGAGCTGAAGACGACCGTGCACTTCTCCAACCGCTCCGGCGTCCGCGCCTCCTGCCCGGACTGCCACGTGCCGCACAACTGGACCGACAAGATCGCGCGCAAGATGCAGGCCTCGAAGGAGGTCTGGGGCCATCTGTTCGGCTCGATCGACACCCGCGAGAAGTTCACCGATCGCCGGCTGGAGCTCGCGCTGCACGAATGGGCGCGGTTCAAGGCGAACGACTCGCTCGAATGCCGCAACTGCCACAGCTCGCAGTCGATGGACATCACCAAGCAGTCTCCCCGCGCCGTCGAAGCCCACCAGCGCTTCCTGTTCACCGGCGAAAAGACCTGCATCGACTGCCACAAGGGCATCGCGCATCACCTGCCAGACATGCGCGGCGTGCCGGGCTGGCAGTAGGCCTCTTACTGCTTGTCATCGACACACTTCCCGTGCGGCCGCCCCTCACCCCAACCCTCTCCCCGTGAAGAACGGGGAGAGGGAGCGCACCGTTTTCGCTTCTTGCACTCTCGTTACTCGAAGCCATGCGATGCTGTCGCCGCGCCCGCAGTCGGCTCCCCTCCCCCTTGCGGGGAGGGGTCGGGGGTGGGGGTCCACACGGGCAGTCTTTGCTGGGACCCCCACCCCCAACCCCTCCCCGCCTAGCGAAGCTTCGCTTCGCGCGGGGGGAGGGGGGCGCACCATTCGGGTCGTACGTGCCCGACTTCCACGCACATTCGGCCACTCATCGCCGAACGCAGCGGCGCCTCTCCCGCATCAACGCTTGATCTCTCCCGATCAGCCCTTAGGTTCACGGAATGTCCCGAGTCGCCCCGCGGCTCCATCCTTGTGAGCCATGACGACCTTCTCCCCGCATCAAGATTCCGCCCTCAAAGCCGTCAGCGACTGGCTGAAGGAAAAGCCCGGCCGGAACGGCACGCCGCAGGTGTTCCGGCTGTTCGGCTATGCCGGCACCGGCAAGACGACGCTGGCCCGCCACATCGCCGAGGGCGTCGACGGCGAGGTCAAGTTTGCGGCGTTCACCGGCAAGGCGGCGCTCGTCATGCGCAGCAAGGGCTGCGACAACGCCTCGACCATCCACTCGCTGATCTATCGCGCCCAGGAGAGCGGCGAGGAGCAGCCGAATTTCGAATTGTGGGACGATGCGCCGGCCTCCAAGGCCAAGCTGATCATCATCGACGAATGCTCGATGGTCGATGCCGATCTCGGCCGCGACCTGCTCTCGTTCGACTGTCCGCTGCTGGTGCTCGGCGATCCCGCGCAGCTGCCGCCGGTCAAGGGCGGCGGCTTCTTCACCGACAGCGAGCCGGACGTGATGCTGACCGAGGTGCATCGCCAGGCGCAGGACGATCCGATCGTGCGAATGTCGATGGACGTGCGCGAGGGCAACACGCTCGACATCGGCCGCTATGGCGAGAGCGAGGTGGTGGAGCGACGCGAGCTCGATCCGTCGCGGGTGATGGAGGCCGACCAGGTGCTGGTCGGCCGCAACGCCACCCGCCGCGCCTACAACAACCGATTCCGTCAGCGCCTGGACATCGAGGAGCCGCTGCCGGTCGCCGGCGACAAGCTGGTCTGCCTGCGCAACAACCGCAAGAAGGGCCTGTTCAATGGCGGACTGTGGCGGGTGAAGTCGCGCGCGGTCTCGAAGTCCAAGATCGTCACCATGCGGGTCGCGCCCGAGGAGGATTTCGGCCGCAAGGTCACCAAGGTCTCGGTACGCGGCGAATGCTTCGCCGGCGGCATTGAGGACATCCCCTGGGAGCAGCGCAAGCCCTATGACGAGTTCGACTACGGCTATGTGCTGACCGTGCACAAATCGCAGGGCTCGCAATGGGACGACGTCGTGTTGTTCGATGAGAGTTTTGCTTTCCAGGAAGCCCGCGCCCGCTGGCTCTACACCGGCATCACGCGAGCTGCGAAGCGGCTGTCCATCGTCGTTTAACCTTGATGCAGGCAGCAGAGGTATCGCCTTGCCTCGTTCCCGCAACGCCTGCGACCGGTTGATCCAGGTCAACCTGCCGCAGCGCGCTTGGCGGATAAAAAACGATTCACATCTCTGCACGACGGCAACAGGCGGGGCGAAATCGCATGGCAAACTCCAAGGGCACCAAGAGCAACGCGGGCAAGAGCAGACGTGCGAGCGCCTCGGCACGAGTCGCACGAAAGCAATCCGCCGCGAAGCTCGACCCGATCGCGCAGTCGCTGATCGATGAGTCGATGCAGGCGGCGCAGATCACCTCGCTGTCCGCGTTCGAGACCGTGCTAAACGGACCGCCCAGACTCGATGCAAACAGCGCGCCGGTGAAGGCCATGCTCGACGGCGCGGCGCCCGACGACGCCAGACTGATGAAGGCGCTGATCGACGGCAAGGCCAAGCGCGACAAGCGCCGCACCTCGGACGAGCTTTCCGATACCTGGCGCCACGGCGGCTACCCCTACAAATACCGCATGCTCCGCAAGGACTATGAGGAGCAGAAATTCATCCTGCAGACCGAGCTGTTGAAGCTGCAGAACTGGATGAAGGATGCGCGCCAGCGCCTGGTGCTGCTGTTCGAGGGCCGCGACGCCGCCGGCAAGGGCGGCACCATCAAGCGCTTCATGGAGCATCTCAACCCGCGCGGCGCGCGCGTCGTCGCGCTGGACAAGCCGAGCGACGTCGAGCGCGGCCAATGGTACTTCCAGCGCTATGTCGAGCACCTGCCGACATCAGGCGAGATCGTGCTGTTCGACCGCTCCTGGTACAACCGCGCCGGCGTCGAGCGGGTGATGGGGTTCTGCTCGCAGGCGGAGTATGACGAGTTCCTGCGTCAGGTGCCGGAATTCGAGCGCAACCTCGTGCGCAGCGGCATGCATCTCATCAAGTTCTGGTTCTCGGTCAGCCGCGAGGAGCAGCGCCGCCGCTTCAAGGAGCGCGAGGCGCATCCCTTGAAGCAGTGGAAGCTGTCGCCGATCGACACGGCGTCACTCGACAAATGGGACGACTACACCCGCGCCAAGGAGGCGATGTTCTTCTCCACCGACACCGCCGACTGCCCGTGGACGGTGATCAAGTCCGACGACAAGAAGCGCGCGCGGCTGAACGCAATGCGCTGCGTGCTGCACTCCCTGCCCTATGCCGGCAAGGACGTCTCGCGCATCGGCCCGGTCGATGACCTCATCGTCGGCCGCGCCAGCGTCATCCATGAGCGCGAGGAGCATGCGAGCTGAGATCGGCGAGCCGACCAAAAGTGGGACGGCCGCCCCGTGGGCGGCCGCTTTGCGTTCGGGCCGTCCCAGGCAACATGCCAAATGTGAAGCAGCTCATCTTTTGAGCGAGCATTCTGCGATATTAATCCATCGGTTGATTCACGAAACGCCTTCCGATGGAGGTCAATTTGAAACGAACACTCATTGCATTGACTGCGCTGGCCTTGCTGCCCGGCGCGCTCGCCCAGGCCCAGCAGGCGGAGACATCGGCCGGCCCCGCCGTCAAAGGCCGCCAGTTCACGCCGCCGTCTTACGTGTTCAGCCCGGACATCCCGGCCGACCTGGTGACGCAGAATGTCGGCGCGATCGGGCTGCAGGTCTATGTCGACAACATGGCCTGGGATTCCTTCATCGCGCTCAACTGGCCGGCGCCGAACCCGATCGTCGAGCGCGGCGTGCCGGACCGCGAGAACGTGATCGGCGGCTTCACCTACATGACCGAGGGCGGCCCCAGGACGATGCCGACCGGGCCGGTGGTGTGGGAGACCTACAAGGATTCCGACGACATCTATCTCGATCCGCCGGTCAAGCCGGCGCCGTTCGACGCCGCCGAGCGGATTCCGCCGCAATGCCTGATCCAGGCCAAGGAGAATCCGGCCGCGGCGCGGCGCACGCTGGTGCGCACCGCCAAGATCAGCGACGTCCTGATCGCCGGCGACAAGGAGTCGGACGGCAACCGCCTCGTCGACCAGAACGGCCAGAACGTCTGGTACGAGGTCAAGCTCAACCGGGTCTATTACGACTATGTCGTCAGCAACAAGTTCTACGACAGCCGCAACCAGAGCGGCGCCAAGATCGCCTTCCCGGCCTCCTCCAACACCACCGACCGCTCCGCCACGGTGAAGGTCAAGGCGGCGTGGAAGGTGATGGGCGGCCCCGGCAGCAAGCAGCCCGATGATGCCACCCGCTTCTACACGACCGACGCGCTGGTGTTCGATCCCGCGACCAAGCGCTGCGACGCCAGGAAGCTCGGCCTCGTCGGCCTGCACATCGTGATCAAGACCGACCAGTTGCCGCAATGGCTGTGGGCGACGTTCGAGCAGGTCGACAACGCGCCGACCCAGAGCCAGACGATTCCCGCGGGCGCCAAGTTCAATTTCTTCAATCCCGCCTGCACCGACTGCAAGGTCAACCAGCCGCCGGCCAAGGGCTCGAATACGCCGACCCAGGTGATGCGCGTGATCCCGCTCGACGACGTCGCGGCGCAGAAGAGCGTGCTCTATCAGACCGCGCTGAAGACGCTGCGGCTCGACAACGTCTGGCAGTATTACCGGCTGGTCAATGCGCAATGGGCCGGCAAGGGCGTGCCGATCGGCACGCCGACGCAGCCGCCCTTCCTCGCCAACACCACGCTCGAGACCTACATGCAGGCTGCGCAGCAGCCGAACGGCTGCATCAACTGCCACGGCAAGTACGCCGGCACCAAGGACCTGGACTTCCAGCTGTTCGACGCCTATCCGCGCCAGTCGAAGCAGCTGGTCGATCTGTTCCGTGTTCCCGGCGCGACGGCGATCAAGCCGTAGCGCACCTGTCCCGACAGCATCCCTCCCGTGGCGGAGCGGCGCCTCCGCTCCGCCACCGGTGTTAACCAATTGCTAACCATAAACCGGCCAAGCTTGCCGCGTCGCGCTGCGCGTGGCCGGCCGGCGGACAACCTGTCCGACATGTCCTGGCCGTGCGGTGGCCGGCACGACGCCGCGATCGGCTCACCCTGCAGACCCGCGGGGCGATCCCCCGATGCGGCGACAGGTCGTTTCGAACGCGACACCGCTACGTCCGCCCGGAGAATGAGCCCTTGAGCACCGTCGGTTCGCGCGCCTTCCAGAAGGCACGGCAGGAAAAGAAGCAGAAGAAGCTGGTCGAGACGCAGCTGACGGCGGCCTACACCGCGTTCCGCGCCGGCCGCCACGCCGACACGCAGGCGACCTGCGCCAAGCTCCTGCAGGAGGTGCCGAGCTGCTTCGAGGCCATGCATCTGCTCGGCGTATCGCTCGTCTCATCGGCGCGCTTCGCCGAGGCCACCACCTTCCTGGCGCAGGCCGTCGCGCTCGAGCCCAATTCGGCCGACGCGCATTCCAATCTCGGCTGGGCGCTGGTCAATTGCGAGCGCTTCGAGGAGGCCCGCGCCGCGCTCGAGCGATCGCTGGCGCTGCGGCCGAATGCGCCGATCACCCTGCGCAACCTGACCATCGCGCTGCTGCGCCTGAAGCAGGGCGAGGCCGCGCTCGCCGCCGCGACGCGGGCGCTGGAGCTGAAGCCTGATGACGTCGATTCCTGGTGCAACCGCAGCGTCGCCGAGCTGATGCTGCGGCGCTGGGACGGCGCCGCCACCAGCGCCGAGCAGGCGCTGGTGTTCAACCCGACGCATTTCGAGGCGCTGGTCAACAAGGGGCTGGCGCATCTTGAGCTGCACCATTTCGAGCAGGCCGAGGAGACCTTCAACACGGCCCTCGCCGCGCGTCCGATGCATGCCGAGCTACTGGCGCATCGCGGCCGCCTCTACATGATCTCGGGACGCACTGCGCAGGCCGAGGCCGATTTCGACCGCGCCGTCGCGCTCGATCCGAACCTGCAGGTCGGCTGGCAGGGCAAGGCGCAGATCTCGATGCTCAACGGCAACGTCGCGCAGGCCATCGCGGCCTGCAAGCGCGTGCTCGACACCAATCCGAAGGCCCAGGTCGCGCTGACCCTGCTCGGCGCCTGCCGCGGCCGGCTCGGCGACGTCGCCGGCGCGGTCGCGCAATTCGACCAGGCGCTGGAGGTGCAGCCGGACTATGACGAGGCGATCACCAAGAAGATCTTCTATCTCGACTTCCTGCCCGGCGCCGACTTCGGCGTTCAGCAGGCGGCGCGAAAATATTGGTGGACCGAGGTCGGCTCGAAATTCCCGCGCCGGACGCTGGCGCCGCGCGCGCTCGATCCGAACAGACGCATCATCGTCGGCTACGTCTCGGCTGATTTCCGCATGCATTCGGCGGCCTTCGCCTTCCTGCCGGTGCTGCGCGGCCACGACAAGACGCAGGTCCAGGTGAACTGCTACTCGACCTCGCCGCGGCACGACACCTTCACGGCAAACTTCAAGTCGATAGCCGACGTCTGGGTCGAGGCCTCGAACCTCTCCGACGACGAGCTCGCCGATCGCATCCAGGCCGACGGCGTCGACATCCTGGTTGATCTCTCCGGCTACACCACGGGCACCCGCATGCCGGTGTTCGCACGCAAGCCGGCGCCGATCCAGGTCACGGCCTGGGGCAGCGGCACCGGCACCGGCCTTGCCACCATGGACTACTTCTTCGCCGATCCGGTCACGGTGCCCGCGAGCGTCCGGCCGCTATTCGCCGAGCATGTCTACGATCTGCCGTCGGTGATCACGATCGATCCGCTGCTCGACGTCACGCCCTCACCGCTGCCGATGCTGCAGAACGGCCACGTCACCTTCGGCGTCTACAATCGCATCGACAAGATCTCCGACGAGGCGATCGTGCTGTGGGCACGGCTGCTCGCGGAGGTCCCTGACGCCAGACTGGTGATCAAGCATCTCGCGCTCAACGATCCCCTGGTGCGCGACGGCCTGATCGGCCGCTTCGTCAGCCGCGGCGTGCCGGAGGCGCGCCTCGTCTGCCTCGGCGCCAGCGAGCGCAGCGAGCATCTGAAATCCTACGAGCGCATCGATATCTCGCTCGATCCGTTCCCGCAGAACGGCGGCATCTCGACCTTCGAATCGCTCTACATGGGCGTTCCCGTCGTCGCCAAGCTCGGCGCCGGTGCGGCCTCGCGTGCGGCAGGGGGCATCCTGACCGCCGCGGGGCTCGCCGACTGGGTCGGCAACGATGATGACGGCTACATCCACATCGCCAAGACCTTCGCCGCACAGCCCGAGCTGTTGTCGAAGCTGCGCGCGGAGCTGCCGGGCCAGGTTGCGCGCTCGCCGGCCGGCGATGTCGCGAACTACACGCGCTGCGTCGAATCGGCCTATCGGCAATTCTGGCAGGCCTATTGCGCGAAGGCGGGTGCGTGATCGCACGCGCCTGCCCGGCTCATCAGGTGTGAGCCGGAAGATGTGACTCGGTGTTCGCCGCCGATCGCACCAGCGCGCGAGTCCTATGGCCGTGGCGTACCAACCACAACCGTTAGCTGCAAAAGTTCCCGCTGTGCCATTGTGACATAGGCCGGAATCGCGTCGCCGCGATGTCGCCATCAGCACGCCCGGCCTGCCTTAGACGAGGCGCAATCAAGCCTATGGCTTTTTAGTGGCGACGTTGCGCCTTTCTGCCGGCCAAACTGCTACCAACCGGCGAGTAGTAGACCGGCATCATCGAGCGAGGCGATAATACGAACGAAAAGCAGATCGGGCCTCGCGATTGCAGTGCGGCCTGCAACGGAGGGCGTGGGGTTATGCGGGTCGCATTGTTGAGTTGCGTCGTTGCGACAGGATTGAGTTTCGCGGCATCGCTGCTGCCGGCCGCTGCCCAGACCGTGAAGCCGGCCAAATCGGCCACCGCCGCAGCCGCCGGCGAAGGCGGCAAGCTGCAGGAGTCCAACGAATGGACGGTCGGCATTGCCGGCGGCCTGCTCGAAGGCACCAACATCCGCTTCGCCGCCGAAATGGCCAAGGTGCTCGACGACCGGCCGAACCTGCGCGTGCTGCCGATGGTGACCTATGGCGCGCTCGGCAACATCGAGGACCTGCTCTATCTGCGCGGCGTCGACGTCACCATCACCTCGGCCGACGTGCTCGACGAGTTCGTCCGCAACGGCACCCTCGCCAACATCAAGAACCGCATCCGCTACATCTGCTCGTTCTACATCAACGAGATGCACGTCTATGTCCGCCCCGAGATCAAGACGCTGGAGGACCTCCAGGGCAAGAAGGTCTCCTTCAACACCGTGGGCAGCGCGGCCAACCTCACCGGCGGCATCGTGTTCGACCGGCTCAAGATCGGCGCCGAGAAGGTGTTCATCAACAATTCGGTGGCGCTCGAGAAGATGCGGACCGGCGAGATCGCCGGCGTGGTGCACGTCACCGGCAAGCCGACCGACCTGTTCGCCAAGTTCAAGCCCGAGCCGGGCTTCCATTTCCTGCCCGTGCCGTTTGCGCGCAGCCTGCAGGACTATTACGTGCCGACCAAGCTGACCTCGCAGGACTATCCCAATTTGCTCAAGCCGGGCGAGACCATCGAGACCATCGGCGTGCCGCAGGTGCTGGCGGTCTACAACTGGTCGCCGGAGACCGAGCGCTATCGCCGCGTCTCGCGCTTCGTCGAATATTTCTTCAAGCGCTTCGATCAGTTCAAGCAGCCGCCGTTCCATCCGAAATGGAACGAGATCAACATCGCCTCCTCCCTGCCCGGCTGGACCCGCTTCCGCGCCGCCGAGGAGCTGCTGGCCAGCAGCCGTCCACCCGAGGCCGACGTCGCCGTCAAGCAGCAGTTCGACGAGTGGATGAGCGCCAGGAACGCGACCGGTGGCAGGCGTCTCAGCGATGCCGAAGCCAAGGCCCTGTTCGAGCAATTCCAGGGCTGGATGAAGCGCGAAGGCGATCAGCCGGCGCGGTAGAGCATGATCCGGAAAAGTACGCAGCGGTTTTCCGAAAAGATCATGCTCAAACCACAACGTCGAGCGCGAGGCCGGGCTTGGCTCGCTTGCGCCCGTCGCCGGCTTGCGGGCCGACGCGCCGCCGGCGGAGGCGATCAAGCAGAAGGACATCGGCCGTTTCGAGCAGTCCTATGCCAGACGACGTCTAAAGAAGGACGAGAGCAACCGCCAATCGGTTTCCGTGGTCGCAACGATCAGAAAAACTTGATGGCGCATGCCGGACCGAGCGCAGCATGCCGCCACAATGCCGGCCTCCGGCCGGCAGCTCGATGGCCAGGCGCCACGCTCGTTCACGGGCTGAGCCAGCGGGCCGCTCGTGCCAGATCAAACGTGCCGCTATAACTTGGAACGAACGACGCGCAGCCGACGTCATGCCAGCGGGCTGCAAGCGAGGAGCGCAGATGAAGGTCGGATTCATCGGACTTGGCCAGATGGGCCATGCGATCGCGAGCAATCTGATTGCGGCCGGCCACGAGCTGACCGTCTGGAATCGCACGCGGGCCAAGGCGGAGGACCTGCTCGCCAAAGGCGCGCGCTGGGCAGAGACCCCCGCCGCGGCAGCGCAAGGCGACGTCGTGATGACCATGCTGGCCGACGACCCTGCGGTCGAGGCGGTGGTCTATGGCGAGAACGGTCTGCTCGACGCCCCTGCTCTCCACGTCTCGCACAGCACGATCGGGGTCGCGCTGGCCCGGCGCCTCGCACAGGACCATGGCCAGCGCAGCGGCTTTGTTTCGGCGCCGGTGTTCGGCAGGCCGGTGGCCGCCCAGGCTGCAAAACTGTTCGTCGTCACCGCCGGCCGGCCCGATCTCCTCGCGCGCTGCGAGCCGCTGTTCGCGGCGATCGGCCAGCGCAGCTTCCATGTCGGCGACGAGCCGGCGGCGGCGAACCTTGTCAAGCTCGGCGGCAACTTCATGATCATGGCTGCGGTCGAGGCGATGGCGGAAGCGATGACCCTGGTCGAGGCCGGCGGCGTCGAGCGCAGCGCCATGCTGGAGGTCCTGACCAGCACGCTGTTCAATGCGCCGATCTATCACACCTACGGCGCGCTGCTGCTCGAAGACCGCTTCCGCCCCGCCGGCTTCGCCGCGCCCTTGGGCCTGAAGGACATGAACCTCGCCGACGCCGCGGCGACGGCGTCACGCGTGCCGATGCCCCTGCTCGGCGTGGTGCGCGATCATCTGCGCGCGGCGATCGCGATGGAAGGCGAAGACATCGACTGGGCCGGCATGGCGCTGGCCGTGCGGAAGGCGGCGGGGCGGGCGTGACAGCCACGCCGACTAACAACCGACTGGCAGCTTAGCTTGCGACGGACAGGCTGATTTTTGACGTCATCGCGCTGTCACAGTCCGCCTGTGTTAACGCGCTCCTCGGCGAATCGTGGTGCAGCGTGCGGGTCTGCAGCCCCAGCGTCGATCAATTCCGGCCCTGACAAATCCGTCCGCTCCCGGAACTTCCCAGATGCGCGTCGGTTTGACGATTGCCACATGGGAGCGCGATCGCAAGCCAATGTCCGACTTTGCACTACATGGCGCGCAGGCGTCCGTCCAATCGGTGACCAGGCCCGACCTTCACGAGAAACCGCATGTCAGTGTCGTCGCGGTCTTCCTGCTCTTCTTCGTGAGCGGAATCGGCTACGCCGCTTACGGCATCTTCACTGACACCCACAATGTCGGAGAGCCGCTCGCGCTCGGCGCGATGGTGCTGCTGGGCGTGGCACTGATGATCGCGCTCGGGTTCGAGTTCGTGAATGGGTTCCACGATACGGCGAATGCCGTGGCCACCGTCATCTACACGCATAGTCTGCCGCCGCTCACCGCCGTGATCTGGTCCGGCGTGTTCAATTTCCTCGGCGTGGTGGTGTCGACGGGTGCGGTCGCCTACAGCGTGATCACGCTGCTACCGGTCGATCTGATTCTGCAGGTCGGCAGCGCAGCCGGATATGCCATGATCTTCGCGCTGCTGATCGCAGCTATCATCTGGAATCTGGCAACCTGGTGGATCGGAATCCCGAACAGTTCCTCCCACTGTCTGATCGGCTCGATCATGGGCGTGGGCCTCGCCAATCAATGGATCGCGCCCGCCGGCGAGGCGACATCGGGCGTCGACTGGTCCCAGGCGGTCAGCGTTGGAAAGGCGCTGTTGTTCAGTCCAGCGGTCGGCTTCATCCTGTCTGCTCTCCTGCTTCTGCTGCTCAAGACGCTCGTCCCCATTCGCAAGCTCTATGAGGAGCCGCGCGACCGCACGCCGCCATGGTGGATCCGCGGCATTCTGATCCTGACCTGCACCGGCGTCTCATTCGCCCATGGCGGCAATGATGGACAGAAGGGCATGGGTCTCATCATGCTGATCCTGATCGGCGTAGCGCCCACCGCCTATGCGCTGAACCGGACCATGCCGGAGTCGAGCACGCCGGCGTTCGTCGACCTCGCTGGCAAGGCGAAGGCGATCTTCGAAGCCCGCGCCCAGGGCACGCCGCAGCGCGATGCCGGCAACGCCCGCGACCTGATCGGAACTGCGCTCAAGACGCGCGATCTGAATCGGCCGGAGGTCTTCGGGGCCCTGGCGGCGCTGTCCGACGACGTGGCAAATGGCGTCAAGAACTATGGGTCGATCCGCCGTATTCCCGCCGCTGCGACACCGAACATGCGCAATGACATGTACCTGGCCTTCGACGCGATCCGTCTTCTGCCGGATTCGGGCGCCAAGTTCAGCTCGGAGGACTCCGGCATCCTGAAGGATTATCGCTCGAGCCTGGAAGCAGGAACGCGCTTCATTCCGAATTGGGTCAAGGTCTCGGTCGCGATTGCACTTGGCCTCGGCACGATGGTGGGCTGGCGGCGCATCGTCGTCACGGTCGGCGAGCGGATCGGCAAGCAGCACCTGACCTATGCGCAGGGCGCCTCCGCTGAGCTCGTGGCGGCGGGCACCATCCTCGGCGCCGAGTTCTATGGTCTGCCGGTGTCGACGACTCACATCCTGTCGAGCGGCGTTGCCGGGACCATGGCGGCCAATGGCTCCGGCCTTCGGACCGGAACCATCAGGAACATCGTTCTGGCGTGGATTTTGACATTGCCGGCCGCGATGCTCATTGCTGGCGTGCTTTACTTGATCTTTCGGCAGATCGTGCACTGATCGGGCTTGGATCGTTGTAAGGTAAGGACATCGACAAGGCGCTTTACGCGTGAGAGACGGTTGATCGGGGATCGTCACTTGCCGATTGTCTTGCGCAGCCAGGCGTCGACGATCGCCGTCGCCGGATGGCTGGGATCGCCGAGCTCGCGATTGATCTCCATATGGCCGCGCAGGCCGGTGCCGCCGACGCCCTGGACTTCCGCCGGCGTGCCCGCCTGCATCAGGGCGGCGCCAAGCGCCTCGGACTGTGCCTTGCCGTCGGCGCGGTCGACATGGAGGATGAGGAAGGCCGGCGCATTCGGCTTTGCTGCTTGCAGCGTCGGCGACAGCGCGCGCTGGCGCTCTGGCTCGGTGCCGAACGCCTGGATGTAGGTGTCGAGCATGAAGCGACCGCTGTCGGCGAGCTGGCGCGCCACGTCGTAGCACGCGCCATCAAGCGCGACGATGCCGCTGATATCGCGCAAGGACAGCCCCGCTGCCGTGAAGTACCTCGGATCGGTCCCGACCAGCGCAACGAGATGTGCGCCAGCGCTATGCCCCATCAGCACGATGCGCGACGGATCGATCCCAAGCCGCCCAGCATTGTTGCGCAACCACGCGACTGCCATGGCAACGTCCGCCGCCTGCTGCTCGACGGTCGCCGCCGGCACCAGCCGGTAGTCGATCGAGGCGAATGCATAGCCCTGCGCGAGCAGGTGCTCGACCTTGGCCGCCCCGGTCGCGTTGCGCTTGTCGCCCCGCTTCCATCCGCCGCCATGCACGAACACGACCAGCGGCGCAGCCGCGCCTCCCCTCGCCTGCCAGACGTCGAGCTTCTGCAGCGGATCGCTCCCATAGGCGTATTCAGTCGACGGCGTACCCTGGCTCCCGGCCTCACGCGCCGTCATCCGCGCCTGCAACCGCTCCAGGAAGGGACCGGCGAATGCAGCTGATGGGAAAACCGGCTGCAGCAGCAACAGGCCAGCAGCCAGCAAAACAGCAAGTGTCGAACGCAACATCGAGAGCTCCATCGTCGTCAGACGATAGCAGCACGTGTTGCTTAAAGAAGGCCGCACGCAGCGTCGTTACAAAATGTCACGAACGCAGATGCCCGAGAAATTACGGAACTGGACATCCGGAAAATAGGCGACGGCGATTATTGACCTCCCGTGGCCAATCCGTTCAATCCCGGAAGCTTTCGGCCGGCTTGATCGGCACGATATCGTAGCTTCGGTAAAGCTCATCGAGCGAACGCCAATCCGACAGCACCGTTCGGTACATCCAACGATAATAGCGCTTGTTGCGGGCGATCTCTTCTACACGGTCACGGCCGACAAACACGGAGGCCGCCTCGATCTCCAGCCAATTCACCAGCAAATGAAGATAGGTCGAATATTCATCGTTTGCTCCCTCCGGAAATCCAACAGGCGCCACCGGATAGCGGCGCTTCAACTCGACGATCAGAGGCGCGCCGTCGTCAGCGACCTTCAATTTGGTGAGATACCAATGCATCTGCTCATGCAGATATTCGCACAAGATCGCGGCCGGATCGTAGAGCTCGGTGTTCAGCGTCAACACGGGATGGCTATGAGGAATCGACGTTGGCGAAACCCTCAGATGCCTCGTATATTCGAACGGACGGAGGTCGTGCTCCGCCTGCCACCGCTTGATGCATGCGATGATCTTTTCCGCTCGCGATTGCGCCAGGGACAAGTCGATCGAATATTCAAAACTATCCGTCATTGCATTCACTCGTGGAGCGACACTGCTTCCGTTCTATCGAAGTGCGCGTGCTGCCTTCATCCGACCTCGTGCTCAAAGCGGACTTGTCCCGGCCCGATGACTGCAGGCGGTCACGCGACCTTGCCTACGGCCCCACGCCACGCACTGATTGACGCTCGCGCAGGACCCGCGATCACGGCTCGAGGCCAAGCATGACTTCGCCGGCTCGCCTCAGCCGGCGTCGCCGCGACGGCTCAATTCGCTTTGATCCACGAGCTTCGTATCCGGCTCCTCGTCCACCAACTCCCACTCCACGTCGGGATCGAGATCAATCTCGCCGATCAAGACCGGCTGACCATCCCTGCCGAATTGAAACACGGCGTCGCTGTCATCGGCATTGACGTCGCCGAAGAACTTTTCCAGCGCGGCGAACTCCCGATGCGGAGCGAAGCCATGGGTTTTCGACCATGCCACAAGCTCGCGCAGCAGCTTGCGGGCCTCGCTCGGAGCGATCGGGACCATGGTCCCGCCCGCATCCGCCATCGCCATATATTGCTCGATCTGCGCGCTCTCCAGCGTCCTGAACATCACGTCCTTGACGCCCAGCGCGAACGTGTCGAGCAAAAACACGGCGACGTTGTAGGGCGACGCATGGCCACGCGTCAGGAGCAGCGTCCCCATGCCGACCTCGAACAGACCCTGATTGACGCAGCAATGCCGGATCGGCGCTTGTGCCGCCCTTGCCAACCGGGCCGGAAGGCTGTTGTAGATCGCGTCCTCGCGCTTCGCCAGGGTCGCCAATTGCTTGCGCCGCTGCGCCTTCTTGGCTCGCTTCTGCGCCATGTTCACTGCCATCACGGTCCTCCATCGCGTCGAGTCGTACGGCTGCATGATAGCAGTGGATCGGCGATGAAGCACCGCAGCGGCCGCTGTTTCTCGGGCAGAGTCTCGTGCGATTTTTGGGGCAGCTCACCCAGCGAGACGAGCCGACGCAGCCCTGCTCCGAGGTGAGCGCTTCAAGACGTGAGTTTCAGCGCAGCAGTTGAAGCCGCTGCTCGAAGGCTCGCGTGGAGATATCTCGACACGCTCTCGATTGGGCCAAGGACAAATCGATCGAATATTCAAAACCATCCGACATGGCATTCACTCATGGAGCGACACTGTCCGTCATTCTATCTTAGCGCGCGGGCGCGACAAGTCCGCATTGAGCACACGGTCAGATGAGAGCCGCGGCGCAGCAGCCACGGTGCCGTCGATTGACAGGATCCGGGCGATCCGGCGCTCGGGATGCTTTGCGGCGCCCTTGCAGATGATCGACAGACCACCGGGCTGACCGCAGCCACCCGCGTCAGGCTTGACCGAGCCCCTGCGGAAGACTGATCCAGATGACGGTCTGCTCCTCCGGAGAATGGACCGTCCTGTGTCCCTTGCCGTGCGTGTCCTCGAACAGGATGAAGCCTCCGGCCGGGACGTGCCTTCGGTCTCCGTCGCTGGTCTGGTACTCCGCCGATCCGCTGAGCCGCACGGTGAGCGAGCGCCGCGGCACGGTGTGCCAATCGACCAGTCCTGCCCCGGCCGGAATGCGTGTGAAGCTGATATGTGTGCTCGCATATGTTGCGGACACGCCGAAAACGGCCGCCTCCGGGTGGACCTGCCGCGCGCTCACCGGAATGTCGACCTCATCGAAATGCGACTCGCCGTCGGCCGTGGCATAAACCCGAGGGCACTTCATCAGAGGCTCCATTGCCAAAGGCCCATTATCGAAGGCTCCATTCCGATGACCGCAGGCGTTACGGTGACCTTGCACAAACGCCCGCTCCATCGGCTGATGGATGCTCGCCACAGTGCCGGGATCACGCACGCGTCGTCGTGACAAAATATCACGAATGATGACCTCCGCGAACTTACGGTTTACGCTGCGGGGAAGATGTCCTCGGAGATTGCGATCAAAGCGCAACGACAGCTTGCGCTTGCCTCCTGCCAATCAGGACAGTCGCCCGGTCTTGCAGGCTCACCGGGCGAAATTCGTTAATCGGTGGCCCGGAAGAAGGTCATAGGCGCTCGTCCAGCCCGGAATGCTCCTCAGCCTCTCCAGCCACGCGAACGTCGCAGGAAAGTTCGCAGGGAGATCGTAGCCATGTTCGTCACCGGGGTAGGAGAGATAGGCCTGCATCGAGACGTCGGCGATGGTCGGCGCCGGTCCGACAGCGAAGATATTGCTGTCGAAATGCCGCTCCAGAATTCTTAGACAATCGTCGGTTCGCCGCTTGAGAAAGCCGAGCTCGTGCGGATCAGGATTTTCCGTAAAAGGCGCGTCTGTAACGATAGGCTGCCAGGTATCCGCTGAGCTTGTGATTGTCCCAAAACAGCCAACGCAACACGGCGAATCTGTCCTCCTCCGTCTGACCTTCGAAGCGCCCGTATCGCTCTGCCAAGCGCAGAAGGATGGGACCCGTTTGCGTGAGCTTCCGTCCACCCTCCTCCAGAACAGGGATTTCGCCCATCTCGTTCACTTGTTCCCGCCACTGCTTCGACCAGGTCACCCCGCCGGCAAAATCTGTCCAGACCAGCTTGAATGGTTGCCCGCAGAGCCGCAGCATGAGAGCAAGCTTATAGCTGTTGCCGGACTCCGGAAAATAATGGAGAACATAGTTCATTGTCGGAGAGCTCCGCAGCAGAACGTTTGTTCTGCGATACAGAACATATGTTCTGTCGTCAAGGCCAGCGGCTTCCGGGGAGACTGAATGATGCAAGCTCCGGCTGCTCGCGACGCTGCACTGTTGGCCACGCTGAAGCTGATCGGCCGCCATGGGCTGGCGGGTGTGACGCATCGCGCGGTCGCGCTCGAGGCGGGATTGTCGCTGGGGGCGGTGACATACCACTACCGGAGTCGCGACGAGCTGATCGAGGCGGCTCTGCAGTCCGCCATAGAGCGTGAGCGAGGCAGGCAGCACGCACTCAGTCGAAAGCTCGCCGGCAATACTTTCTCAAGGACGAAGTGGATCGAGCAATTGGCTCGCTGGTACGCAGACGAGGCCGCCAGCAATCCGGAGGTGCACCTCGCCTGTTATGAGGCGTTCCTGGCTGCAGCCCGGGCGGAGAGGTACCGCGCAAGCATCGCGGACCTCCAGGAGACGTGGAACAAGACAGCCCAGATTGCGCTCGTTGCCGCTTGTGTGCCGCGAGCCGCCGATCGAGCTCCGGTGTTCGTTGACGTTCTCACCGGCATGCTGCTCCGCGAACTGGCGCTGCCCCGACGAGGAGCCTCCTCTCGCTTCCGCAAAACATTGGGAGAGTTGCTGCATGGATGGTCCCTCGCGTAGAAGGATGCTGTGCTGAAAAGGCGGCCGGCGAGGCGGCGCCCCACCCCCATGTTCGGTTTATCGAAAGATTCTTGTTTTCTTTTTTCCAGAATTCTTGTATATCTCTCCCGTCCTGCTTCCGCCGGAGGGGCGTGTCGCGACCGTCACGAGACGTGGGAGGTGGGATGCGATGGGCGCAAGGAATCGCAGCGTGGCCTCGGTCGCGCGGACGAACGGTTCGTTGCGCACGGCGAAGTCGTGCGGTCCTGACACCCCGACGCTGGTGTCCAGCGCAATGCGCGTAAGCGCATTGTCGCCATGGTGGCCAACAAGCCCGGCGCACCAGGGAGACCACGTATAAGCCGTTCCAACCGTCGCGCAGGGAAGGCCGGGCGTGTTCGGCCAGACCTGTGGTGACTGCCGCCTGCTTTTTTTGCTGCAGGCGGGCCACGGGCGCGGCCAGCGCTCGGCCTTCCCTGCGCCCTCCCCGGTTTTGAGGGCGGATCTGATTGCATAACTCGGGCGCGATGCGCCGCGGGAGATGATGGCGCGTGTCTACCAGACGGAATAGCTCGTTGGCTGCCAGATTGCACCGCCAGGGGCCTCATGTTTCGAGACGCGTCGCAAGGGCGACGCTCCTCACCATGATGAGATGGGCGGAGGCCGGAGCTGCACATTGATCATGCTCAGCGCCCTCGTCGGGAAGGACCAAGCGCCTGTTGAGGGTTTTCAAGCCCCGCGCTCCGGCACCTCCCCTCACCCTGAGGAGACCGCCGAAGGCGGTCGTCTCGAAGGGCGAGGCCCGGACCTCGGCCTCATGGTTCGAGACGCGCCTTCGGCGCTCCTCACCATGAGGAGCAATCCCCGCAAGCCGGAGCGGCTGGCAGACCATGCGGCAGGAGCGCACATCCCCGCTCCCCGCAGCCTCTTGTTAACCGCCGTTAACCGAACGCTAACCATACACCGGGCAAAAATTGCCCAGTGGGACTATGCGTGTCGTGGTTGGGTGCAGTTGACGGGGGAGAGCTTCCGTGGACGCCGGCGCGGTACCTCAGTTTCGAAACGGTGGCCCCGTGGCCGCCGCGCAGTCGTTTGGGGCCGGCAAACGCGGCCCGCGGGAAGGGGCGAAAGCCATGGTCGACGTCACGGCGGGTCAGGGGGCCGGATCCCCGGCCGGCGGATTCTCATTCAACGACCTCAAGACCATCATCTTGCGCGGCGACATCGCGCTGGCGCTCGGCATCCTCACCATCCTGGTGGTGCTGATCCTGCCGCTGCCCTCGCTGGTGCTCGACCTGTTCCTGGCGATCTCGATCACCTTGTCGATCCTGATCCTGATGACCGCCTTGTTCATCCAGGCGCCGCTGGAATTCTCGTCCTTCCCGACCATCCTGCTGATCTCGACGATGCTGCGGCTGTCGCTGAACCTGGCTTCGACCCGGCTGATCCTGTCGCGCGGCCATGAGGGCACCGATGCGGCCGGCCACGTCATCGAGGCATTCGGCAATTTCGTGATGGGCGGCAACTTCGTCATCGGCATCATCGTGTTTGCGATCCTGGTGACGGTGAACTTCGTCGTCATCACCAAGGGTTCGGGCCGCATCGCCGAAGTCGCGGCACGCTTCCATTTGGACTCCATGCCGGGCAAGCAGATGGCGATCGACGCCGACCTCTCCGCCGGCCTGATCGACGAGAAGGTCGCCAAGATCAGGCGCAAGGAGCTGGAGGACGAAAGCGGCTTCTTCGGCGCGATGGACGGTGCATCGAAATTCGTCAGAGGTGACGCGGTCGCGGGCCTCCTCGTCGTCTTCATCAACATCATCGGCGGCATCATCATCGGCGTCGCCCAGCAGGGCCTGGGCTTTGCCGAGGCGGCCCGCACCTACACCACCCTGACCGTCGGCGACGGTCTCGTCACCCAGGTGCCGGCGCTGATCGTCTCCACCGCGGCCGGCCTGCTCGTCTCGAAGGCCGGCGTGACCGGCGCCGCCGACAAGGCGCTGATCAAGCAGTTCTCCGGCTATCCGCAGGCGCTCGGCATGTCCGCCGCCGTCATGCTGGTGCTGGCGCTGCTGCCGGGCATTCCGACCATCCCCTTCCTCGCGCTCGGTGGCGGCGCTGCCGCGCTGGCGCTGAAGGCGCGCCGGCACAAGGAGGTGGCGAAGGCCGAGGAGGTCGCCGCAGCCGCCGCCGCGCCTACGGCAGCAGCCACGGCCGTCGCGGCCGAGGAGCCGATCTCCGCCGCGCTGAAGATCGACGACCTCAAGATCGAGCTGGGCTATGCGTTGCTGCCGCTGGTCAACGCGCCAGACGGCACAGATCGGCTGACCGACCAGATCAAGGCGCTCCGGCGGTCGCTGGCGATCGAGATGGGGTTTGTGATGCCGTCGGTGCGCATCCTCGACAACGTCCAGCTCGAGGCCAACACCTACATCATCAAGATCAAGGAGGTCGACGCCGGCTCCGGCAAGATCTGGCCGAGCCAGTTCATGGTCATGGACCCCGGCGGCAACCAGGTCGCGGTGCCCGGCATCCACACGACGGAGCCGACCTTCGGCCTGCCGGCCACCTGGGTCGATGCCGGATTGAAGGAAGAGGCGACGCTCAAGGGCTACACGGTGGTGGATGCGGCGACGGTGCTATCGACGCATCTGACCGAGCTGCTCAAGGCCAATATGAGCGACCTGCTCTCCTACGGCGAGGTGCAGAAGCTCTTGAAGGAGCTGCCGAAGGAGCAAGGCGAGCTGGTCAAGGACATCGTGCCGACGCAGATCACGATCTCCGGCCTGCAGCGCGTGCTGCAGCTGTTGTTGTCGGAGCGGATCTCGATCCGCGATCTCTCGACCATCCTCGAAGGCGTCGCCGACGCGCTCGCCTTCTCGCGCAACCCGGCGACGATCGTGGAGCACGTCCGCGCCCGACTCGCCCGCCAGATCTGCGCCCAGAATACCTCGCCGATGGGCTATCTGCCGCTGATCGCGCTGTCGCCGAAATGGGAGCAGGCGTTTGCGGAATCGCTGATCGGCCAGGGCGAGGACCGCAGCTTGGCGATGCAACCGTCGAAGCTGTCGGAGTTCATGACCGCGACCCGCGACGCCTTCGAGCGCGCCGCGCGCGAGGGCGAGTCGCCGGTGCTGGTGACGTCGGCGGCGATCCGTCCCTTCGTCCGCTCGCTGGTCGAGCGCTTCCGCGCCCAGACCACGGTGCTGTCGCAGGCCGAGATTCATCCGCGGGCGCGGCTGAAGACGGTCGGGAGCGTTTGAGACAGGAGGCGCGGAACCTGCGAGTCAGTCCCAAGTTGTTGAAGGCAGAACCGGTCCAACGGGCCGGTTTTGCCATTTTTCCAGGCAAAACCGCCTGTGCTTCACCGCCACAGGCAAACGATTTCTTAATTTTGCGTTAGCTGGCTGACTTTTCCGCCACACACCGAACTTTCAGGCAAGCCACTGTAATACAATGCGTTATTCATCTCGTATTCATCCGCAATCGCGCGGCATCACGCCTTATCACACGCTTGTGATGACCACTACGAAACAGAATCGAGGTTTCCTACGTTCTTGGATGCGAGACGATGAACCGGAACGCCGCCGGCTCACACGAATCAGCGAAGGACGGAAGACGGCAGGAGGCTTCCATGAACCACTCGATTTACAGCGCGGATCGGACGACCCACCTCAAGAGCGTGGTGGTTGCGCTCGTGGCTGGCATCGCGGTGGCCGGCTTCGGCATCTCCGCCCGTCTGAATGCGGAGCCGAACTACACGCAGACAGCCAAGGTCATCAAGGCCGGCAAGCCGGTCGCGGTGACAAGCTCGCAATCGTCACTGGTTCGCTGATTGGAATTTCAGGAATTCACGCGGTTCTCACAGCCCCCCAACTGGCCGCGTGGATATGTA
Organism: Bradyrhizobium sp. USDA 4353; assembly: GCF_054063215.1. Lineage (NCBI taxonomy): Bacteria > Pseudomonadati > Pseudomonadota > Alphaproteobacteria > Hyphomicrobiales > Nitrobacteraceae > Bradyrhizobium > Bradyrhizobium sp. USDA 4353. The sequence goes on along the minus strand of NZ_JBSSGB010000001.1, from coordinate 3,059,943 downwards.
GTAGACCCAACCCCAAGTCGACTACCGAAAACGCCCGCTCCCCACGGGCGTTTTCTTTTTGTCTTTTTGCTTCATTTGCCCGGCGGCACCGTCTCGATCAGCTTGCCCGTAAACACGATCGGCCCGGTCGCCTGCCCCGTCGGCGAGCCGCCCTCCGGCTCGACGGTGACGGCGTAGGTGGCGCGGTTGACGGTGTCGGCGTCGTAGGCGGAGAGAACGGGACGGCTGGTGAAGTCGCTGCCGCCGATCACGCCGAGCGAGCGCGGCTTCTGCAGCTTGTCGGAGACGAGCCACAGCTCGAAGCTCTTGCCCGGCTCCGGCGCGGCGCCGACGCGGCGCACGGTGTAGCTCTTGCTGCCGGCATCGACGGTGAGGATGAAGGCCGGCGAGGCCGCATCCTTCTGCAGCAGCGCGACGAGCTGCGCGGCGGGTTGCGGCGCGGCCGGCACCTTAACCTCGACGGTCTGGATGCGCGCCTTCGGCTGCAGCGGCTGCGGCAGCAGCTCCGGGCGATACAGCTGGACGCCAAGCAGCGCGAGCAGCACCGCGGCGACTGCGGTCATGACATTGGCGACGGTGCGCAACTGCCGAACCTTGGAGACGAGCTGAACGACATTGGCGTTGTCGTTCGCAACCTCCTGCGTTGCGGCGGGGCGACGGGGCGGCACGACCGGCGGCGCTTCGGCCGGCGTATCCTGGCGTGGAATCTCCACGGCGGCGTCAGCGCTCGGAGCTTCCGGCGGAAGTGCGTCGACGGCCGGAGCCTGTGCAACGACAGCCGGAGCTTCGGAGTCCGGTGGAATCACGGCTGCCGGAGCCTCAGCATCCGCTTCGGCCGGAGGCGGCGAAATGACCGCTGCCCTTGCGCCGGACCGCGCGATCTCGGCCTTGATCCGCTCCCACAATTCCGGGCGCGGCTCGACCAGCCCGACCATCTGGTTGAGCGGCCCGAGACGAAACTCCCAGGCCTGGACCAGCGCCGCGAACGCCTGGTCGACGGTCATCATGGTCTCGACCTGCGCGCGCTCGGCGGCGTCGAGCGTGCCCAACGCATACTCCGCCGCCAGCGCGATATGGTCTTCGCTATACGCCATCACAGGTCCAGGTCACGTCACCCAAAAGCTCGATCGTCCACGCTCAGTCCGAACCGCCCCTCATCCGATCCCGAGGCACTGGCGGATATCCATCATGCTCCGCCGCAGCCAGGTCTTCACCGTGTTCACCGGCGCCTCGAACTTGGTCGCCAATTGCTCGCGGCTCCAGCCGTTATAGTAGGCAAGAAGCACAAGCTTCTGCCGGTCGGGCTCGAGCCGGCCGACGCATTCCAGGAGACGCTTGAGCTCCTCCGACATCTCGCGCCGCGCCAGCGGATCGGGCGTCTCGGCCGCGACCTCGAGCGCAGAGGGCTCATCCTCCAAAGACAGCTCGCCGCGCTTGCGCACGAGGTCGATCGCGCGGTTGCGGGCGATCGCGGCCATCCAGGTAATGGGGGAAGACACCGCTGGATCGAACTGCGCCGCGTTATTCCAGACCTTCACATAGGTCTCCTGCACGACCTCCTCGGCGAGGTCCTGACGGTGCAAGATACGGAGCACGACGCCATAGAGTTTCGCGCGCGTCGCCGCATAGAGGCGCTCGAAGGCAGCCTCATCCCCCTTGGCGACCGCGGCAAGCAGCCAGACCAGCTCTGCCGGCGTCAGCATTCAGCGTCCCCGAAAATCGCCCCACTCCTTCACTCGACCCTGTCCTCCCGTAGCACATATCGCGCGCGGCGCTCCAGCCGGGCGGGCGCGACGAAAAACCCGGACCTCGCGGCCCGGGTTTTCGATGATTTCCGACCATGGCGGTCCGGCTCAGGCGATGACGCCGAGCCGGGCGCGCATCAGGCCGATACTGTCCATGTCCGCCTGCTCGCGGGCGCTCTCCTCGGCCTTTTCACGGGCCTGATCGCGCTCGTCGAGCAGCTCGACCTTCTTCATCTCCTCGAATGCCTCCGACAGCGCAGCCTTTGCATCCTCGAGCTGGGCGCGCAGCTCGTCGGCCGAGCGCGTCAGGTTCTCGCGGCGCTGGATCGCCGCCTTGGCATAGGTCGGATAGGCAAAATGGGTCGGGTCGTTGATCCCGGCCCGCTCCTGTTCGGTCTGGATCTCCCGCTCGAGCTCGGCCGACATGCGCTGGAAGTCAGCGATCATGCCCTCGATCTGCGTCACCCGGCGGCGTTTCTCATCCACCTGAAATTTCTTCAGACGGATCAGCGTTTCGCGCGACTTCATCGACTCATACTCCCCAGAAGTCCCGTAGACGGCGCGGGACAGGGCCGGCCGCCCTTACTGGGCTCGCCGACTAGGCTCGTGACATGGAGCGGATGATGTCCCGACAAAGTTAGCTTTCCGTTTCCAAGCGCCCCAGGATCTGTTCCAGCTCCAGATACCCTTGAGAAAGGGTACAGACCTCGTCCTTGCGCTGCCGCAGGAAGGCCTCCAGCGGCTCGTGCAGCTTGATCGCCTCGTCGACCTCCGGGCTGGAGCCGGCGCGATAGGCGCCGAGACGGATCAGCTCTTCCATGTCGGCGTAGGTCGCCATCACCTGCCGCGCCCGCATGATGGTCGGCAGAAACACCGGATCGGCCGATTTCGGCATCGTCCGCGACACCGACTTCAGGATGTTGATCGCCGGATAGCGACCGCGTTCGGCGATCGAACGCTGCATCACGACATGGCCGTCGAGAATGCCGCGCACCGCGTCCGCCACCGGCTCATTATGATCGTCACCGTCGACCAGCACCGTGAAGATGCCGGTGATGGTGCCGTCGCCGCTGCCGGGACCGGCGCGCTCGAGCAGCTTCGGCAGCTCTGTGAACACGGTCGGCGTGTAGCCCTTCGCGGTCGGCGGCTCGCCGGCCGACAGCCCGATCTCCCGCTGCGCCATCGCGAAGCGGGTCACGGAGTCCATCAGGCAGAGAACATCCTTACCCTCATCGCGAAAATATTCGGAGATTGCGAGCGTCAGATACGCCGCCTGCCGCCGCATCAGCGCCGGCTCGTCGGAGGTCGCGACGACGACGACGGAGCGTGCGAGACCCTCCTCGCCGAGATCGTCCTGCAGGAACTCCTGCACCTCGCGGCCGCGCTCGCCGATCAGCCCGATCACCGACACCGCGGCATCGACGTTGCGCGCCAGCATCGACAGCAGCACCGACTTGCCGACGCCGGAGCCCGCGAAGATGCCGAGCCGCTGGCCGCGGCAGCAGGTGAGAAACGTGTTCAGTGCTCGCACGCCGAGATCGAGCGGGAGACCTACGCGCTTGCGCGAATGCGCCGGCGGCGGATTGTTGCGATAGGGAACCGGTGCGGCGCCATTCGGCAGCGGGCCCTTGCCGTCGATCGGCTCGCCCATCGCGTTGACGACGCGGCCGAGCCAGGCTGGCGACGGCCGCACCTGATTGGCCGAGTTGGCAATGACCGCCCGGCAGCCGCGCCGCACGCCTTCGAGGCCCGCGAACGGCATCACCACCGCATTCTTACCGGAAAAGCCGATCACCTCGGCAGGAATGACCGAGCTGCCGGTCTCGATCACGAGGCGCGCGCCGACGGACATCGCGTGAATCGGCCCGGCGATCTCCACCATCAGCCCCTTCACGCCGACGACGCGGCCATAGGTGTTGACCGCGTCGATGTCGCTGATCTGCTCGGCAAGAGCTTTCATCACCAAAGCGCCTTCATTGCGAAAACCTTAAGTAGGGGCAGATTCGCTGCGCCGGTTTAACTCTGTGTTTACTCGCATCATTAATCATTGCGTCATGGTCTGGAGTGACTGACGTAGTGCGCTTTGCCGCCCCCCAAAAGCGGTGAGGAACGAGAGTCGGTTAGTTCCATCTCTTCACATGGAGCTTGAACGAGGACGGCTGAGAAAAACTGCTTCTTCGCAACACCTTACGGCGATTCGACAAAAATTGCACGGTTAGAGCTTGCGCAGCGGAATCAGGATTTGTTAACCATCTCTCGTCAGGATCCGAATCAGTTGTTCAAAGGCGTTTTGAGTGCCGCGATGGCGGCCGACCTGACGCCCGGAGCGGCGACTATGGGGAACTGGCATGCGCGTTTTGCTGATTGAGGATGACAGCGCCGTCGCGCAGTCGATCGAGCTGATGTTGAAGTCCGAGAGCTTCAACGTCTACACGACTGACCTCGGCGAAGAAGGCGTCGACCTCGGCAAGTTGTACGATTACGACATCATCCTTCTCGACCTCAATCTGCCCGACATGTCCGGTTACGACGTGCTCAAGCAGTTGCGTGTCTCCAAGATCAAGACTCCGATCCTGATCCTGTCCGGCCTCGCGGGCATCGAGGACAAGGTCAAGGGTCTCGGCTTCGGCGCCGACGACTACATGACCAAGCCGTTCCACAAGGACGAGCTGATCGCCCGCATCCACGCGATCGTCCGCCGCTCCAAGGGCCACGCCCAGTCGGTCATCCAGACCGGCGACCTCGTCGTCAACTTGGACACCAAGACGGTCGAAGTCGGCGGCCAGCGCGTGCACCTGACCGGCAAGGAATACCAGATGCTGGAGCTGCTCTCGCTCCGCAAGGGCACGACGCTGACCAAGGAGATGTTCCTCAATCATCTCTACGGCGGCATGGACGAGCCCGAGCTGAAGATCATCGACGTCTTTATCTGCAAGCTGCGCAAGAAGCTCGCCAACGCGTCCGAAGGCCGCAACTTCATCGAGACCGTCTGGGGCCGCGGCTACGTGCTGCGCGAGCCGCACGACCTCGACGAGCGCATCCCCGCCTGATCTTTCACTGGGTACTCCGGCAGGCCTCACGGCCCGCTCCTCCCAGACTGGGCCCCGCCGCGAATGGCGGGGTTTTTGTTTGTGGGGGGGTGAGCTGATCAGGGTTGGACACGAGCCCCCGTAAAGCGATAGGTGGACTCCCCTCCCCCTTGCGGGGAGGGGTCGGGGGTGGGGGTCTCAGGAAATAGTTTCCATGTGGGCCCCTTCGACGTAAGCCGATCAGCAAGCGATCTCACCGCCAACATGCCGCTTGTCAGTCCCTGCCCCAAACTGCCTCCTGAGCAAGAAACCCCCACCCCCAACCCCTCCCCGCAAGGGGGAGGGGAGCTCACCGCCATTGCCGCGCGGGCGTGGCTCAAACTGCCAAGCACTCCCTCACCTTCCCCACGCGTGGCGCAGTTGCATCTCACACATGAGCGCAATCGCGCTCATCGAGCTCGCCAAGAAACCGTCGTCACACACCCTCGCGATCTCGCGGCGCCCTGCGCCCGAGTGATGAGCCATTCTCACCGCCCTCTTCCGAACTGAGGGCGCAGGGAAGGCCGGGCGCTGGCCGCGCCCGTGGCCCGCCTGCTAGAGAAAAAAGCAGGCGGCAGTCACCACAGGTCTGGCCGAAACACCCGGCCCTCCCTGCGCGATGGCTTTACGACTTATACGCGATCTCCCTGGGGACCGGCTGTCTTGCCCCCATCACCCGCAGGCAGCGTCAACCGCAACGCCCACGCGCTTGGCCTCAGCACCGGGAGGCCAGGACCACGCGATTTCACCGTGCACCCGGGATCGTTCGTCGGCACGGCGAACCATGCTGCGACCCCAAGCGCCCATCGCATCCCACACCCGACGTCCGTGACGACCGCGAAGCATTCCCTCGTTGGGGCGAGACGGGGCGGAGTAAAGCACGTTTTCTGAGAAAGCGAAAGAGAAATTTTCGAGAAACAGAAATTCTCGAATTCGAGTCTGGTTGCGCTCAACCGAGCCTCTGCAACGCCGGACGAGAGCTTTCGCTACGCCACCGGTGCGCTCCCCTCCCCCTTGCGGGGAGGGGTCTGGGGTAGGGGTCCCCGGAAAAGGTCCACATGAAAGCCCCCCTATCTGACGCTGATCAGCAGGCGATCTCATGACCAAGACGCCGCTTGTCAGTCTCTGCCCCAAAATCCTCCCGAGCAAGAAACCCCCACCCCCGACCCCTCCCCGCAAGGGGGACGGGGGGGGCGCACCGCCATTGCCGCGCGAGTGTGGCTCGAACTGACAAGCACCCGCTCAGCTCCCACCGAGCGTTGCGCAGCAACATCTCACAGATGAGCCGGATCGCACGGATCAAGCTCCCTTCTTAGTGACCCTCTTCTTCGCGGCGCTTTTCTTAGTCGCCTTGGCCGCCTTCTTTGCAGGTCGCTTCGCCGCTTTTTTCGTGGTCTTTGCCTTTGACTTCTTCGCGGCCGCGCTTCGCTTCTGGGCGGTCTTCGTCGCCTTCTTGGCCACCTTCTTCTTGGTTGTTTTCTTCCGGTCGGCGGTCGTTTTAGCGGCGGCCGCTACTTTCTTCGTGGCATTCTTGGTGGGTTTGGCTGGTTTGGCCGATGAATCCGTCGGGTTGGTCTTCGCAGACGGTGTCTTCGTCGGCTTGTCAGCTCCGCCAGACTTCGCCGGCTTCTTCGGAGCCACCCCGCCGCTGCTGCTCTCGCCGCCGCTTGCGGCGACCCCACCTGCCGCCGACAGCCAGAACCGGAGCTCCGGCGACTTTTCCTCAGCGCCCTTGATGTAGCGGTCCTGCCAGGTGTCGTCGCCTTGCAGCGGCTTGCCGAAGATGTCGGGGTGCTGCTTCAGCAGAAAGCGCCAGGCGTAGTGGTCGTAGAGATCGAGGACATGACAGGCATAGGCCTCGCTGAGGCCGCGGTGGCCGCGGATGATCAGCATGTTCTCGTCATTGTTGTGCGAGGCGCGGAAGCCGAGATTGTGCGAGCCGGTGACGACGACACAATCGTCGCTGAACGGATCGATCACCACGATCTTGTTGTGGATGATGGCGAAGCCGTATTTGGCGAGCTCGGCCTCCCATTTTCCAAAGACGTCCGACGGACGAACTGCACCGGCAGGAACTGCACGAAAATCGGCAGGGTCTTCATCTTTCGGCTTCTCACCCCTCCGTTTCGGCGTGCCGCGCTCGCCGACCACCTTCACCTCGGGCGCGGCGTCGTCCGCTACCTCGTCGCCGCCGCTCTCCGAATGGCCGCCTGCATGCAGCGACTTCGAGAACTCGGTCGCACGCACCGGAGTTGTCAGCGCGCCGCGCACGAACAGATCGGGCTTCTTCGCCAGCAGCTCGCCGGCCTTGTTGAGAATGGAGTTGTTACCGGGATCGAAGGCGAGGAACAGCACGGCGTGCTTCGCCTTGTCCATCAGATCGAACACCCGGCCCATGTCGTTCGGCGTATCCGGATTTCTGCCGAGCTTGCCTTGCGTGTTCGGCGAGAACATCGGCTCGATGGTGACGCCATGGCCGAGATCGATCGGCGTCTTGATCGAGCTGGCGTTGTTGGCATGGGCGAAGTCGCGCAGGGTCTGCGACTGCAACGCCGACTTCTCGCCGTCGGCGGCATCGACATCGGCCTTCAGCGCGTTCCAATAGGACAGATAGCGCTCGGCAAGCTCGGGGCTTTCCACCACTAGCGCGTTGTTGGTCTGGGTGCACAGGCCGGTCGAGGTCCAGTTGGTCGAACCTGAGAGCACCGCCGCCGGCTTGCCGTTCTCGCTCAGCACCATGAACTTGTTGTGCGGGATGGAGCCCTTGCCGAGGATGCGGTCGATCACGGTGACACCGGCGGCCTTGAGGTTGGCGCGGTTCTCCGCGTCAGCGTCGTCGGAGTCCTTGCCCTGCTCGTTGCCGAGGATGACGATGCGGCTCTTCGGGTTCTGGTGCAGCTGCTTCTCGAGCCCCTTGGGATCGTTCAGCTCGTAGAGCGCGGCATGGATGGTGCCGCCGCCGGCATCAGCCCGCTTCAGGAGCGAGGTCAGGCCATCCTGCAGTTGCCCCATCAGGTGGATGCGGATCGGATCGGTGGGATCGAGGATGTGCGGCGCCAGCGCCGGCACGCTCGGCTTGTCGTTCAGCGCGCGGCTGAGCGCCTGGGTCGCGGTGATGCCACGGTTGAAATAGGCCTGGAACGGCGGCCGCTCGGGCGTCAGCGTGACCTGGTTGCTCTCCAGCGGCGCGACGCCTTCGAGCGGCGTCAACGTCTGGCCGGGCGTGCCGCCCATCGGCACAATGCGATATTTGTAGCTGCCGCCGCGCTTGGCATACAGGTCCTTCCACCAGAATTTCTGCACCGGAGCCTGGTCGGTGCCGAGCTTGTCGGCGGTCTGACCGGCAAAGCGGGCCAGCGCCGGCAGCACGGTGTCGGTGTTGGCGTTGACGTCGATCCGGTGGATGGCGAAGCCGAGACAGCCGTCGAGACGCCGATCGAAGGTCCAGGCGACGACGGCAATATCATTGTTGGAAAATGCAAGCGCGGGCATGGCAGCACTCCTTGTCTGACAAGAAGTATGTCGCGCAGTTGTAACGATGGTTCGACACATCCGGGACAAGAAAGCGAATGGCGGAGGTCGCGGCGGGCGAGTGCGGTGCAGCGGAGGGGGACGGTGAGCTAGTCGACGAAAGCCGGGCGTGGTGATGGCCTCAAGCCGTCGCCGCAGCGGCGGTGCACTCCCTCTCCCCGTTCTTACGGGGAGAGGGTCGGGGTAAGGGGCAGCGGCACGGGTGGTGTCAGTGAAAGGCTTTCCGCACTCATTCACGAACCACGACTGGACGTCATCATGAAGATGTCGCGTCACATTCCACGCCAGATGCATTCCGTTGGAGAGCTGCAACCCTGGTAACACCACCCGTGTGGCTGCCCCTCACCCCAGCCCTCTCCCCGTGAAGAACGGGGAGAGGGAGCGCACTGTCGTCGCGGCGTGATCTCGGCTCATCTCGTAGTACGATACGGTCGGTGCAACGAGAGACGGAAGAATGCCTGCCCTACGCAACCGCGCCAGGCTTGCCGCGCGTGACGTAGCGGCCGTCACCCTTGACGCCGACGAGCTGGCCATCGCGCACCACGAACTTGCCGCGCAGCATCGTGGCGACCGGCCAGCCTGATATCTCGATGCCTTCGTAGGGCGTGTAGTCGGAGCCGTGGTGCAAACCGGCCTGGCTGATCTTGGCGGTCTTCTTCGGGTCCCACAGCGCGATATCAGCATCGTAGCCGATGGCGATGGAGCCCTTGCCCTTCAGGCCGTAGGTCTTGGCATGGTTGGTCGCGGTGAAGGCGACGAACTGGTTGAGGGTGATGCGGCCCTTGCTGACGCCCTCGGAGAACAGGATCGGCAGGCGGGTCTCGACGCCGGGGATGCCGTTCGGGACCCAGCGGAAGCTGGTGCGGCCCTTCGGCGTCAGCTTGCCGGCCTCGTCGTCATAGCGGAACGGGCAGTGATCGCTGGAAAACAGCGAGAACACGCCCTGTTGCAGGCCCTCCCAGCACGCCTCCTGGCTCGCCTTGTCACGCGGCGGCGGCGAGCAGACATATTTGGCGCCTTCCATGTTGAGACCCTGCATGTCCTCTTCCGTCAGCACCAGATATTGCGGGCAGGTCTCGCCGTGGATCTTCAGCCCGCGCATCTGCGCGCGGCGGATCTCCTCCATCGCCTCGCGGTTGGAGACATGGACGATGACGATCGGCACGTCGATCAGCTCGGCCAGCGAGATCGCGCGGTGGGTCGCCTCGCGCTCGACCGGGATCGGGCGCGACTTGCCGTGATAGTAAGGCGCGATGTGGCCTGCGCGCTCCAGCCGGTCGGTGAGGAAGCGGATCGCATCGTAGTTCTCGGCATGGATCTGCACCAGCGCGCCCTGCTCGCGCGCGACCTGCAGCACGCCGAGGATCTCGTAGTCGTTGAGCGCCAGACCCTCATAGGTCATGAAGATCTTCAGCGACGAATAGCCGTCGGCGACCAGCGCCGGCAGCTCCTGGCCTAGCACCGCGTCAGTGGGATCGGCGATGATGAGGTGGAAGGAGTGGTCGACGTAGCAGGCCTTGTCGGCGAGCGCGTGATAATCCCTGAGCGCCGCGCGGAGCGGCTGGCCCTTCTCCTGCAGGCAGTAGGGCATCACGAAAGTGTTGCCGCCGAAAGCCGCGGCGCGCGTCGCGCTCTCGAAATCGTCGGCCATGACGATGCCGGGGCCGGAGGGCTGGCTGATGTGGACGTGGCTGTCGATGCCGCCAGGCAGCACCAGGAGGCCGGAGGCGTCGACGATCTCGTCGGCATCGGTGATGGCCTCGCCGATCGCGGCGATGCGGCCCCGCTTGATGGCCACATCGGCCTTATAGGTGTCGCTCGCGGTGGCGACGGTGCCGTTGCGGATGACGGTGTCGAAGGCAGCCATGTGACGCGCTCTCCCCAATCTCAAGCGAATTTCTGAAACAGCGATCCCCAGCCGCTGACGCCGGCGACATCGACGCCGGCCAGCTTCAGCGACTTCCATACCACGGTGGCGATGGTGTCGAGAATGAGAATGCCGGTCTCGAGCTCCAGCCGCGCCACCAGCGGCGCGGCGCGCATGTTGGTGCAGACGACAGCGATGGCATCCGGCTTCTCGCGCACGACCTCGCGGATCATGGTCTCGATCTCGGCCGGGGTCACCTCCGCGAAGGAGAAATTGTCCTGCAGATTGAGATGCCGGTCGCCGCGGCAAGTGATGCCGAGCTTGGCGTAATTGGAGATGATGCGAGCCTGCACGTCGTCACGATAGGGCGTGACGAGACCGAGCGATGTGGCCTTCGACATCGCCAGGATCTCGTTCAGCGCTAGCATCGAGGTGGTCGCAGGGATGCCGGTGGCCGCGGTGATCTGCTCGCAGAGCTTGACGTCAGCCTCGAAGCCGAGCCAGCCGGAGGACGTGCCGTTCCAGCCGATGACGTCGACCTTGGCATGCGCCAGCAGCTCGGCGGCGCGCAGAATGTTGCTGATGTCGAACTGCGCGAGCGCGTCGGTGGAGAGCGCGATCTCGGTGACCTTGAAGCGCGAGAAATGCGCTGACACGTTCGACAGGTCAGCCACCATCGCCGAGGTGATCGGCTCCAGCGCCGTGTTGGATGACGGCGTCAGCATGCCGAGAAGGGTGCGTTTGGTCATTGGTGAGTGAATCCCTTTGCCATAGCCAATTGCGGCCTATGGAGAAATACTTCAACAGCAGCCGCGGGCGAGCCGCCCGTGACTGCGCCCTCTCCCCTTGTGGGAGAGGGCATGTACGACCGTGCAGCGGACTCGGTTGGGTGAGGGGTCTGCCTCGGCAGATGAGATCGCGGAGAGAGACCCCTTACCCGGTTTCTTACTTCGTGAGATGAGCAACCGGGGACATAGGTGACAGATCTGACCGACGACATAGTTGACACAATTCTCGTTTTGTTCAGATCTTCAATTGTTGTGGTTTTTGCTGCGTTTGCCGCTGTGGACCCTGTGGGCAACGCGTAGCGTTGTCCACAAGTCCACGGCGCTTTCGCTTCGGCGGCCTGAGCAGGTGCTTCTTTGGATCGATGGTACCGAGCAGGACGGGTCCATAGCTCACAGTCCAGCCCGTCTCGGTTTCCAAGAGGCCGACCGGCTCACCCGCGAGCGCCTGGTTGATGTAGATCGTTTCGCCGCCCCACCTGATCTCGCCATTGTGGCGAACACGCCGGACATCCCTGTCCGCTTCGTATTCGGGTGAGCGCAGCACGCCATGATAGGCGCGCGGCGAGGGACGATAGCGCTCGGCTGGCGTTGCGTTGTCGAGAGCCTCGTGCGGCCGTTCTTCGTTGAAGATGCGCTGGAAGCTCTGAAAGCGCTTGATCTGCTCGCGCAACGTTCGGGCCGGCGGCTTCGCGGTGTCCTGCAACAACGTCAGGTGCATACGTTCGTGGCGGCCGTTCTGCTGCGGCTTGCCGGGCGTGATGCGCTCCGGTGTGACGCCGGCCTTGATCAGCTTCACCGATAGCCGCGACAACCCGCCCGCACCCTGTGATGCGAAGGGTGCGCCATTGTCCGATCGCATCCGCAGCGGCAGGCCAAATTCGCGGAATGCCGCATCCAGCACGGGCCAGACATGCTCACCGTCGGTACGCTGCAACGGCAGGCACCGCAGCAGACAGCGGCTCTCTGCGTCCGTCAGCGTGAGCGGTTCGCAACGGGTGCCATCCGCAGTCAGAAACCAGCCCTTAAAGTCGATGCACCAGACATCGTTGGCTTGCTCGCAATCGGCAAATGGAAAGCTCGAAGGAGGGCTGCGGCGACGAATCTTCCGCTTCACCGTGAGACCCTCGCGGTCAAACAGCGCTCCGATCGTGCTGGCCGCGGGCCATGTCGTGCTGGGCCGCTTCCGCTTGAGAAAGGCGCGTACCTTCGCTGGTCCCCAGGTCGGATGAGCCCGTCGGACTTCGAGGCAGAGCTCGGCGATCTTCCCCGAGATTGCTTGGGGGTGATGCAAAGGCGCTCGGGACCTGTCGAACAGACCCTCCAAACCCTCCTCCTGGTAGCGGTGCCACCACTTGTAGCCCTGCTGCCGGCTGATCCCGAACTCCCGACAGAGTGCCGCAAACGACTTCTCTCCCGCTTCAACTGCCAACACAAAACGCATCCGTTCGTCCACAGCGCAGGTTTCCTTCCAGCCCATCGGCAAGTCCTCCTGCCGATCACCTCAACCTGTCACCCATGTCGTCGGTTTGTTCTGTCACCTATGTAGCCGGTTTGGACCAGAAACCACCCTCTCCCGCAAGGGGAGAGGGTGCACCGACCGTGCCGCGAAGGCGGATGTCATGGATGATGCAGCGATCCGCCCCCGCGGCAAGAGCAGGCCCTGAATCTCTGCGCCATAGAGCCGGCCGCGGATCATGCCAGCGCCCTCTCCTGCTCCACCCTCTGCCCCCGCAACAGCGCAAGGATATGCCGCTTCAACGCATTGAACTGCGGTGAGGTGATATCCCGTGGCCGCGGCAGGTCGATCTTGATGATCTCGACGATCCGCCCGGGGCGTGCGCTCATCACGGCGACATGCGTGCCCAAGGTCAGCGCTTCGTCGATGCCATGCGTGACGAACACGATCGTGCCCTGATGCTGCTGCCAGATGCGCACCAGCTCGGTCTGCATGTCCATGCGGGTCTGCTCGTCGAGCGCGCCGAACGGCTCGTCCATCAGGATGACCTGCGGATTCATCAAAAGCGCCCGCGCAATGCCGACGCGCTGGTTCATGCCGCCGGATAGCTCGGACGGATAATGGTTCTCGAACCCGGTGAGGCCGACCATGTCGATGTAGACCTGCGCGCGGGCGCGGCGCTCCGCTTTCTGGCCACCGGAGAGCAGCAAATGAAAGGCGACGTTCTCCCACACCGGCAGCCACGGCATCAGATTGGCGTGCTGGAACACGACGCCGCGATCGGCGCCTGGGACGGTGACGGGCCGGCCGTCGATGCTGACGCTGCCAGCGCTCGGCTGCTCAAAGCCGGCGATCATGTTGAGAAGCGTCGACTTGCCGCAGCCGGAGGGGCCGAGCAGGCAGACGAACTCGTTGCGGGCGATGGAGAGGTTGATGTCCGCGAGCGCAGTGACGTCGGCGTTGCGCTTCTTGTCGGCAAAGATCTTCGAGACGCCGGAGATGTCGATGGTCGCCATTGTCACTCTCCGCCGCGCAAAGTGGTGTTGCGCTGCCAATGCAGCACGCGGGCCATCACCATGCGGATGGCGAGGTCGCTGCAGAAGCCGAGCAGGCCGATGCTCGCCATCGCCGCCAGCACCAGATCGTAACGCAGGAAGTAGTAGCTGTCCCACAGCACGTAGCCGAGGCCGCTCTTCACCGCGACCATCTCGGCGGTGACGGTGAGCATCCAGGCCGAGCCGATGCCGATGCGCAACCCTGCAAAGATGCTGGGCATTGCCGCGGGCACGACGATGTAGCGCAGCAGCTTGCGCTCGCTGCCGCCGACCATGGCGCCGGCCCGGATCAGGTTGCGGTCGCAGGTCTTCACGCCATGGATGGTGTTGAGCAGGATCGGGAAGAACGCGCCGAGAAACACCAGGAAGATCGCCGGCTTGTTGGCGATGCCGAACCAGATGATGGCGAGCGGGATCCACGACACCGGCGGGATCGGGCGCAGCATCTGCAAGGTCGGCTCGATCACGATCTCGGTCTTGCGCGACCAGCCGATGGCGACGCCGAGCGCGACGCCAAGAAGGGTGGCGATGGCGAAGCCAGCGGCGACGCGAGACAGGCTCGCCAGCATGTCGGCGAGCCAATGGCCGCTATAGGTCTGGGTGTTGCCGTCGGTGCCGATCAGCCAGTCCGCCCATGCCCACACCACCGTCGACGGCGCCGGCAGCAAGGCCGCCGGCAGCGCGCCGGAGCGGGAGAACGCTTCCCAGCCGGCGAGCACGAGCACGGGGACAATGGCGCGATCGAGCTTGCGCAAATGCGCGAGTGCAGAGGTCATTGGAAGGCCATAGGGCGCTGGACTGAGATTGATCGGGTGAACGCCGATGGTGGAGACGCCGAGACCGCCTGTGCCGTGACAGCAACCGCGGGCGAGCCGCCCATGACTGCGCCCTCTCCCCTTGTGGGAGAGGGCATGTACCAACGTGCAGCAAACTCGGTTGGGTGAGGGGTATGCCTCAACAGGGGAGATCGCGGAGAGAGACCCCTCACCCGGTTTCTCACTTCGTGAGAAACCACCCTCTCCCACAAGGGGAGAGGGTGCACCGTCTTCGCGGCTCGATCCTGCCTCATAGTAGCAATCATAGCTTCATCAGTACCCAAGCTCACTCTTCGGCTTGCCGGTCGCGGCTTCCAGGAAGCGGTAGTCGAGGTTCTTTTCGACGGCAGCCGTCACATCGGAGTTGATGTACTTCAGGTCGCGCATCATCGTGGCGATGGCGAGCGCGGAGGAGCGGTACATCTTCGGATCGGGATCGAGGTTCTCGACCGCGCCGGTGGCGATCGCCTTGTCGAGGCCGGTGATCTTGGAGATGACATCGATCAGCGCTGGCTTGTCGGCGGCGATGTGGGCGTCGACCTTCACCACCGCGCGCACCACGCCCTCCAGCGCTTTCGGGTTGGAAGCGATGACATCCGAGCGGGTCAGGATCAGATTGGTCAGCTTGCCGGCGGCCTGATCGTAGGGGAAGCCGAAGAACTTTGCCGCCTTGGCCTGCATGATCTGGGTGGCGAACGGCTCGACGGTGCAGATCAGCTCGACCTCGCCGCGGCGCAACGCCTGGAGATGGTCGGACGGATTAGGAATGTTGACGAACTGCACGTCCTTGTTGATGTCGATGCCCTGCTTGGCGAAGGCGCCGCGCATGTGAATATCCTGCGCATTGCCGCGCGAGGCCGCGACGCGGAACGGCTTGCCGTCCGCCTTGGACTTGGCGATCAGCGCCTTCAACGCGCCCCAGTCGCCCTGCGGGACATCGAGATCATTGGCGAGCAACATCGCCGAGCCGCCATTGACCTGGCCGGAGATGGCGACGACGTCAAAACCTTTGTCGAGCGCGATGGCGTAATGCAGATAGGTGACCTGCGCGACGTCGATGTTCTTCGACACCAGCGCGGTCAGCGCATCGGTGCCGGTGTTGAAGCCGACTGCATCGATGGCCACCCCTTCCGCGAATTGCGGCGTCAGCGACATCGGCGTGCAATGCGCGCATTTGGCGTAGCCGAGTTTGATCTTGGGTGCGTCGTCGGCGAAGCTGAGCGAGGGGAGCGCCAGCGCGAGCAGAGCGAGAATGGGCAGCACGAAACGGTTCACGGTCATCTCCGAGGCAGATCAATCGAGGGCTTTTCTCCCTATCAGCAAGCGACATGCCAATTGGATGCGATATGCAATCTTGATTTTATATTGTAATTTCAATATCTTTGTCGTCATCCATATTTAGTGACTTGCCTGATCTGCGGGCGCGCCGCCCGAAATTCAGGCAATCACGGGGGAGCCACAGCAGCTGTCATGACCACGGCATCCCGGCCCAAGCTCAAGACCCGCTTCAAGCCGGCGCGGCTGAAGCTGTCCTCCGAGCAGCCCACACGGCCGCTGGCGCGGCTGTCGCTGCATGATCAGCTCGTCGCCAAGCTGCGCGAGATGATTATCGACGGCGAGCTCGCCGCGGGCGCAGCCCTGCCGGAGCGGATGCTGTGCGAGACCTTCGGCGTGTCGCGCACGCCGCTGCGCGAGGCCTTCAAGATCCTCGCCGCCGAAGGTCTGATCGCGCTGCGTCCGCATCGCACGCCGGTGGTGACTCCCATCGATGCACGCGAGATCGCCGAGATCTTCGACGTGATGGTCGCGCTCGATGCCGCCGCCGGCCGCGCGGCGGCTGCGCGGGCCAGCGATGACGATGTCGCGAAGCTCGACGCGATGCATGCCGAGCTGGTGGCGCTGCATCGCGCCGCCGAGCGAGGCGCATACTTCCGGCTCAACCAGCAGATCCACGTAGAGATCACCAGGCTCGCCGGCAACAGCGTGCTGCTGAACATGTGGAGCACCTTGCACGCCAGCGTCTTCCGCGCCCGCGCGGTGGCCAATTACGATGCCAGCCGCTGGGACGAGTCGTTGCGCGAGCACGAGGCGTTCATGGCGCTGCTGCGCGCCCGCGACGGCCATGGCTTTGCGCAGGCGCTGAGCGCGCACACCCGCAAGACCGGCGAGTCCGTGCTGCGGATGCTGGATCAGGCCAAGCAGGCCGGCGCATAGACTTTCTTCACGTCGAACCGGTCAGACTGGCGCCGCGACAGAAGAGAGCTTTCCGCGTCGGGCCTGATCATGATCCTGCAATCCCTCGCCGGCCTGCCGGCCTTTCTGGTGTATTTCTGTACCGCGCTGGTCGCGGTGACGGTGTACCTGTTCATCTATACCCGCGTCACGCCCTACAACGAGTTCCAGCTGATCCGGGACAATCATCCCTCGGCCGCGATCGCGCTCGGCCTCAGCCTGCTCGGCTTCACCTTGCCGCTGGTCAGCGCCATTGCGCATTCCGCCAACGTGCTGGACTGCCTGATCTGGGCGCTGGTCGCTCTCATCGTGCAGGTGATCGTCTATTATCTCGTGCGCATCCCGGTGCCGGACCTCGCCAACCGCATCGTCGCAGGCGAATTGGCCTCGGCGATCTGGCTCGGGCTCGCCTCGCTCTCGGCCGGCGCGCTCAACGCCGCCTCGATGATCTACTGACATGACCGAGCAACGCCCCGAATTCGGCAAGCGCAGGCCGCTCCCACCGCCTCCACCGACGCCGCCGGTGAAGCGCTCCGGCCATGTCGCGCTGCTGCTGATGGGCACGCTCGCGGTCGGCGGCACGGCCTACACGCTGATGCCGCGCCAGCAGAGCTGTCCGCAAGAGGCGGAGACGCCGACGATGGCGGCTGCGCCGCAAACCAGCGAATGCAGCACGCGCCGGTCGAGCAGCGGCGGTGGCGGTGGCGGCGGCAGCGGCTCCGGCCGCTGGGGATTTTCGAGCGGGGATTCGGACTCGCGCGGCGGCGGCAGTTCGTCCCATGTTGCCGAGGCCTCATCCTCTCACGTTTCGCGCGGCGGCTTCGGCGGGTTCGGCCATGGCTTCGGCGGTGGCGGCTGATTTCGGTCGCGACACCGCCGTGAAATCACCGCGTTTGTGATGTCTCTTGGATCCGGATCTTTGACACAGACTCAAAATCATAAAAAACGCGCCTGCCGACTCATCGGAAATCATCCGTTGGCACGTTCGCGCCTGATGGCGCCGACGATGATCACGACTGCCGCGCGCGCGGCGGTCGTGACAGATTCGCCACGCAAACCGTGCGGCTCCTCATCGGAACCGCGCGCCATCAGCAATGGCCGCGTCGTTGCTGGCGCGCTCCGGTCTGCTGCGTGCCTCGTCGCAGGCCGCGGCACGCCTGATTGCGTCCGGAGTTAGCGGAGATGCAGCGCATCCCCTGCCCCGAGCGTGACGACTGGCGGCAGACGGCCGAGCAATGCGGCTTCGACTTCTACGAGCTCGACGGAACGCGCTATTGGGACGAGCGTGCCTACTACGCATTCACGATCGCGGAGATTGAGCTGGGGATCGAGGAGCCGACCGCCGAGATCGAGCAGATGTGCCTCGATCTCGTCGGCAAGGTCGTGGCCGATGAGGCGTTGTTGGAGCGGCTGAAGATTCCGCCGGCCTTCTGGCCGCTGCTGGCGGAGAGCTGGAAGCGGAGAGATGACAGTCTCTACGGCCGGCTCGATCTCAGCTTTCCAGGCTTTCGCGACGGCGGCCGCACGCCGGCGAAGCTGCTCGAATACAATGCGGATACGCCGACCTCAATCTTCGAGGCGGCTGTGTTTCAGTGGACCTGGCTCGAGCAGGCGATCGAGCGGCGAATCATCCCCGGTCGCTCCGACCAGTACAACTCCATCCATGAGCGGCTGATCGAGCGCTGGCGCACGCTGGGCAACGGACGGCGGTTGCACCTGGCGGGAATGACCGGCGAAGCCGAGGACGCGGCCACGCTGGCCTATCTCGCCGATACGGCGGTGCAGGCCGGCTTGTCGACAACGATCCTTGACATCGCCGACATCGGCTGGCGCGACACAGGCGGCGGCTTCGTCGATCTCGACAACAACGACATCGCTCTTGCCTTCAAGCTTTATCCCTGGGAGTGGATGTTCCAGGACGCCTTCGGCGCGAAGCTTTCGCGCGCGCCGACGCAATGGGTCGAACCGCCGTGGAAGGCGATCCTCTCCAACAAGGGCATCCTGCCGCTGCTCTGGCAGATGAACGAAGGGCATCCGAACCTGTTGCCGGCCTATTTCGAGGACGACCCGAAGGCGGCGAGCCTCGGCGCGAGCTTCGTGCGCAAGCCGATCTATTCGCGCGAGGGCGCCAATGTCAGCCTGGTCGCCGACGGCGTGGCCGTGTCGGCGCAGGACGGTCCCTACGGCGCCGAAGGCTTCATCCGCCAGGCGCTGGCGCCGCTGCCGGATTTCGGCGGCGTCTTCCCGGTGATCGGCAGCTGGCTGGTCGCCCATGCGCCCTGCGGGATGTCCATCCGGGAGGATGCAACCCCGATCACCAGTAACCGGTCGCGCTTTTTGCCGCACGCGATCGTGTAGAGCGTTAGCAATAGGCCGCGAAAACGCCTCGACAGGCCGCGCCGGATGGTTAGATAGAGCATGGACGGAACTCCTGGACGCGGCAACAGCGACCGGATGTGAGGCATGACGACCGACAACGCTCAGCTCGAAGGTTTGCGCATCCTGGTCGCCGAGGACGAGGGCCTGATTGCGCTCGAGCTCGAGACGGTGCTGCAGGGGTTCGGGTGCGAGGTGATCGGCCCGGTGTCGCGCGTCGCAGAGGTGCTGCGCGAAGCCGAACGCGGCAACCTCGATGGTGCCTTGCTCGACGTCAATCTGCGCGGCGAGCAGATCTTTGCCATCCTGCCGCAACTGATCGCGCTCGGACTGAGGATCGTCATCACCTCCGGCTACGATGATGCGACCCTGTTCCCGCCGGAATTCCGCAACCTGCCGCGACTCGCCAAGCCGTTCGACGAACGCGCGCTGCGCGCCATGTGCGAGACGGCGTTCACGCGCTCCGCGACGTGACTGATCCGCTGCTGCAACCGCGCCCGCCCTCGACCTCGACCAACTCCCGCAACTTTTGATTGCTGGTTCCGACAAAACTCAATAAGCTTTGTGACGGATTTGTTACTTGTCGGTCCCGGCATTTATAGCCGGCCGAGGCCGTTCCTTGGCTCGGCCATTTGAGCCTTATTGCTAAGCGGAAGAACGAGATCATGGTCAGCAATCGGATTGCAACTACGGCGTCTTGACGCGACGGAATGGACGACATCCGTCGGATAAGTCTCTGGATCAGCCTCGGATCAATTGGATCAGCTTGCGGCCAAGCCGGGCGCCAACCTCGCATCCTCCGCGGCTGGCGCCGGGCGCAGATTGCGCGTGCATATACACGCTGGATAGACATGGTCAGGAGCAGCGCTTGTCGATCATCGAAGACACCGAATTATACGAGACGTGGCTGCGCACGCAATGCAAGGTGGTGGACGAGGACCTCGACGCCAAGCATCGGCGGATGCGCGAGGATCCGTTCGTGTTCCTGCGGGCGACCTATTATCGCTGGGCACGGCGCATCGAGAGGATCGTCCCCGAGATTGCCGAAGCGCCGGCCACGCTGTGCGTGGGCGACATCCATCTGGAAAACTTCGGGACCTGGCGCGACGCCGACGGGCGCTGGGTGTGGGGCGTCAACGATTTCGACGAAGCCGCAATCATGCCCTATGCGTTCGATCTGGTCCGGCTCGCGACCAGCGCCAAGCTCGCGCCGAAGATGGCGATCTCCGGCGGCGATGCCGCGGATGCCATCCTTGAAGGCTACCGCGACGGCTTGAAGACTCCGCGGCCGGCGCTGCTCGACGAGGACGCAATCTGGATCCGCGCCTATGTGAAATGCACTGATCACCGCCGGCGCAAGTTCTGGGACGACATCGACGCGCTCGGGCACGCCAAGTCGCTGCCGGAGCAGGTCCGTCAGTTGCTCGTCGCCAGCCTGCCGGAGGGAGCCGAGAACCCGAAATTCCGTCGCCGCGTCGCCGGCGGCGGCAGTCTCGGGCGCCCACGCTTCGTCGTGGTGGCGAACTGGCGCGGCGGCCACGTGGTCCGCGAGGCCAAGGCGCTGGTGCCTTCCGCCTGGGAATGGAAGCGCGAGGCGCCGCAACAGACGATGCCGAGGTCCAGCTTCATGGATCTATCGACGGGCCTCTATCGTGCGCCTGACCCGTCGCTCGGCGTTCACCCCACCGCCGATGGCGACTATCTTATTCGGCGGCTGTCCGCGGATTCGCGCAAGATCGACCTCGGCAAGGATGGCGGCGCCGACCTCGAGCGCGAGCAGCTACGCGCCATGGGCATCGACCTCGCCTCCATCCATGCGGCCCATGGTGACGCCGCCACACACATTGCCGCCGATCTGAAGCGGCGCGAGCCCGGCTGGCTGCGCCGCGCCGCCCACGCCGCGCGCGACGCGACCGAGAAGGACTACGAGGTGTGGCGCTACAACGGGTGAGCGCCTCGCAGCCCTGGACATGCAGCCCTGGACATGATGCGCGCGTACCGCTCGACGCCCGCGTCGAGCGATCAGTCCGGCTGCACCGCGGACGCCGGCACCTGCTCCGGCATGGTCTCGGCCGTCAGCGCGAATCGCAATGTGCAGCGAATTCCCTCACGAGCGAACGCCAGGTCCGCTTCGCCGTCGAGATCGAAGCGGACGACGCGATCGATCAAGGTGGTGCCGAAGCCGCGGGACCCGTTGCCTTCGATCTCCGGGCCGCCACGCTCGAGCCAGACGAGCTCGAGGCGACGTCGATCGTCGCACAGCCGCCAGTTGATGGTGACCTGGCCGAATGGCGCGGAGAGCGCGCCATATTTCGAGGCATTGGTGGCGAGCTCATGCAGGACCATCGACAGCGGCAGCACCAGCCGCGCCTCCAGCAGCACGGGCGGCCCCTCGATGCTGATGCGGCCTTCGCCGACGCCATAGGGCGCTAGAACCGTCGTCAGCAGCTCGTTGAATCCGATGCCGATCCAGCGCGTCTGGGTCAGGATGTCGTGCGCGATGGAGACCGCCTGGATGCGTCCGGAGAACGCCTTGTTGAAGGCCGGCAGCGACGGCGATGTCCGCAGTGTCTGTCCGGCCACCGACTGCACGATCGCCAGGATGTTCTTGACGCGGTGGTTGAGCTCGGCGACCAGCACGGTCTGCTGCTCCTCGGCGCGCTTGCGCTCGGTGATGTCGGTCAAGGTCACGATCGAGCCGACCGTCTCCTTGGCGTCGTTGACCAGCGGGCCGCCCGACAGCAGGAACGAACGCCCCGACATCCGCTCATCGCGCAGGCGCACCTCGACGCCGTGAAACGGCTTGGTGGCCAGCGCCCGATCGAGGCTCTCGCGCGAAAAGCGCGTCAAGGTGCCCTGCTGGTTTTCACTCAAGGCATCGAGCGGAAACGCTTCTGAGAACAACTGTCCGACCGGAGAGCGTTCGGCGAGCTGCTCGGCCACCCAGCTCGCATGCGTGATACGCCCATCGAGCGCCAGCACGACGACGGCATCGGTCGCCTGCTCCAGGATCGAGCGTGCGAAGCGCTCGGCGCTGGCGACCTCCTCCGCGCGGCGCTGGATCGACATGTCGGTCAGGGTCACCAGCGTGGCGACCACGCCGCCCATCGCCATCTGCCGCATCCAGACCGAGACCGGCAGATCGCCGCCATCGGCACGGCGCAGCTGGGCATCGCTCGCCGCATCGCCGGCGCGCTGCTGCGGCACGGCGCCCGCAAACAGCGAGGCGAAGCTGCGTCCCACCAGTTGCTGCGCATCGAGCCCCGTCAGCGCGCAGAGCCTGGAGTTGACGTAGACGATGCTGCCATCGGCATCGAGCGTCAGCGCACCATCGCTCATTCGCTCGACCAGAACGTGATAGGGCGCGTCCGCGCCCTGCAGCATGATGATTTGCGGGCCGCTCGGGCCCTGCACCACCACGGCATCGACGTTGCCGCGATGAATCGCCTCGACGGTCTCTTCCGCCTCGTTCCGCGGCCGCGCCGCCTGCATTGCGTCCTTGGCCGCCACGAAACCTCCGTTCAGCTCGGTGCGATATCCAGACCGACCAGAACCTTCTCCGCATTGGAGAGGTCGCCGATGATGCGCTTGAGCGGCTCCGGCAATTGCCGGATCAGCGTCGGTATCGCGACGATCTGGTCGCGCTGCGCCAGCGCGGGATCCTTCATCAGATCGATCACCTCGATGGTGTAGCGGCCGGGCAGATGCGTCTCGCAGAGCTTCTTGAGGTTGGCGAGCGCGGCCAGCGATTTCGGCGTCTGGCCCGCGACATAGAGCCGAAGATTGTAGCCATCCTGTTCCATCGGTGCGGCCGTCATTTGCGCGCCGTCATCGGTTGCGGCGAGCCCGCCGCCCGCTTCGACGTGCGGCTCTGCACCAGGGCAATCCGGTCGGCCGAGCGCTGATCCTCACGGGCCGCGCCTTCCAGGTTCAGAAGCTCCATTTCCCCCTCCTCGCTGGCAAGCTGCGCTTTCAGCGTTTCGATCTGCGCCGCGATCTCGCGGCGGCGACGCTCGATCTCCCGCGTGCGGCGTTGCATCTCCTGCGAGCGCAACAGGCGGTCCGCGCGATCCCTGACCTCCTGCGCCACCCGCGCCGATCCCGTGAGCACCCCTTCCGGACCGACATAGACCTCGCGCAACGAGATGCCGTCGCCGCTCATCAGGAACTCGCGCACCTGGTTGGAGTGCGCCATGCCGCGCGACTTCAACAGATAGAGCTGGCGATTGTGCTCGCCATTGCTCTCGCGATTGTAGAGCAGCAGCCAGGTGTCGGTGAGCGAGGAGATCTGCATCTCAGTCGTCGCCGTCTCTGCGCTGCCGGCGCCGAGATTGGTGAACAGCGCGGTGACCCCGCGGGATTTCAGGAAGTCGATCAGCCGCAGTGTCATCGAATGCACGTCGCCGGCAAGCCCGGCCCCCATCAGCGACGAGATCGGATCGACGACGACGGCGGCGGGATCGAACTCCTTCACCTCGCGATGCATCGCCGCGAGGTGGGTCTCGAGCCCGTAGAGGTTGGGACGGCGCGCCGAGAAGCGCAGCAGACCGCGATCCACCCATTGCTGCAGGTCGAGACCGACAGATCTCATGTTGCGCACGATCTGCTGCGGCGATTCCTCGAGCGCGAAGTAGATGCAGCGCTGCCCGGACGCACAGATCGAGTTGGCAAAGTGCGCCGAGACCGTCGACTTGCCGGCGCCGGCCATGCCCGAGATCAGGATGCTCGATCCCTTGTAGTAGCCATGGCCTTCGAGCATCCCGTCGAGATCGGCGATGCCGGTCGAGACCCGCTCCGTCGAGACATCATGCGAAAGCCCCGACGAGGTGATCGGCATCACCGTGATGCCTTCCTGGTCGATGATGAAGGGATATTCGTTGGTGCCGTGCGCCGTGCCGCGATACTTCACGACGCGCAGCCGCCGCGTCGACAGCTGATCGTGAACGCGGTTGTCGAGCAGGATGACGCAGTCGGCGACGTATTCCTCGAGGCCGTAGCGGGTCAGCGTGCCGTCGCCGCGCTCGCCGGTGATGATGGCGGTGACGCCCTTGCTCTTGAGCCATTCGAACAGCCGGCGCAGCTCAGAGCGCAACACGGCCTGATTGTCGAGGCCGCCGAACAGGGTTTCGATGGTGTCGATCACGACGCGCTTGGCGCCGATCGAGTCGATCGCGAAGCCGATGCGGATGAACAGACCGTCGAGGTCGTAATCGCCAGCCTCCTCGATCTCGTTGCGATCGAGATGGATGTGATCGACCAGGATCTTCTTCTGCTCGATCAGCCGCTCGACGTCGTAGCTGAGCGAGCCGACATTCTTGATGAGGTCCTCCGGCTGCTCCTCGAACGCGATGAACACGCCCGGCTCGTCATAGGCGACCGCGCCGTTGTAAAGAAACGTCATGGCGAACAGGGTCTTGCCGCAGCCGGCGGCGCCGCACAACAAGGTCGGCCGGCCCTGTGGCAGGCCACCGAAGGTCACCTCATCGAGGCCGTCGATCCCGGTCGGCGATTTCGCAATGACAGGGAGATCCCGCGCCACGATTCGAGGACGCACGCTCGTTTTCATCAATTTTTCCCCCGCCGTCGAGCGAACACGCTTCGGCCACACCAAGGCGTGAATCGACGCTTGAAGGCGCGAAAGGTTCCCGACGTCGGAAAAGATTTTGCAGTGCGGGTGATCCAACGACAAACGGCCGGCATTTGCGCCGGCCGTTGAAGGACTTAACCGCCAGGCGAGCGATCAGCGCGCCGCCACCACTTTCAGGCCGGGCAGCAGGGCCGCGCCGCCGCGCGGGCTGCGGACGGGGTTGATCTGGTACAGACCCCGCCGCTCCTGATTGGGGCGGAAGGCGTCGGTGATGCCGACGACCGACTCGGCCGCGCCCAGCAACAAGGTGCCGTCCGGCTCCATCACCTTGGCCATCCGCTCGAAGATCGCGGCCTTGGTGTCCTGATCGAAATAGATCAGCACGTTGCGGCAGAAGATCACGTCGAACTTGCCGAGATGCGAGAAGTCGTGCAGCAGATTGAGCTGGCGGTGCTGGACCATGCCGCGGATGTCGGCGCTGAGCTGCCAGAGCTCGCCGAGCTGGGTGAAGTACTTCACCAGGAGCTGGATCGGCAGGCCGCGCTGCACCTCGAACTGGCTGTAGAGGCCAGCCTTGGACTTTTCCAGCACTTCCTGCGACAGGTCGGTGGCGACGATCTCGATCCGCCAGCCGGCCAGCGCGGGTCCGAACTCGCGCAGGCACATCGCGATCGAATACGGCTCCTGGCCGGTCGAGCAGGCCGCGGACCAGATACGCAGGGACCTGCGGCTGGCGCGCGCCTGGATCAGCCCAGGCAAGATGCCCTCGCGGAGATGATCGAACGGAATCTTGTCGCGGAAGAAGAACGTCTCGTTGGTGGTCATCGCCTCGACCACCTGCGTCGTAAGCTGCTCACCGCCGCTCTTCATCTTCTGCACCAGCTCCGGAATGCCCGGGAGGTTGGCGCGACGGGCGAGCGGCAGCAGCCGGCTCTCGACCAGATATTGCTTGTCGGCCGAGAGGTCGAGACCGGACCGCTCCTTCAGGAGCTTACGCAAGAACTCATAGTCCAGGGGGGTCACGAACGGTCTCCAGCAAACAGACGCACCAGCTTCGGCGCGATCTGATTCAAGGGAAGGATGGCCGCACAGATGCCGGCATTGGCGGCCGCGCCCGGCATGCCCCACACCACGCTGGTCGCCTCGTCCTGCGCGATGACACTGCCGCCGGCGGCGACGATGTCCTTGCCGCCGCGCATGCCGTCGGAGCCCATGCCGGTGAGGATCACGGCGAGCGTCGCGCCCTGCCAGATCTCCACCGCGGAGGTGAACAGCGGATCGACGGCCGGCTTGCAGAAATTGACCGGCGGACCATTGTCGAGCGCGATGACGGCGTCAGCCCCGTGCCGCGCGACGCGCATGTGGCGGCCGCCCGGCGCCAGATAGATCTGGCCGGCCTTGATGACCTCGCCGTCGATGGCCTCATGCGCCGGCCTGCGGCTCGAACGCGCCAGATGCTCGGCAAGGATGGTGGTGAAAGTCGGCGGCATGTGCTGCGTGATCAGCACGGGGAAGCGGTCGATGACGGCACCAAGCTCGGTGACGACGGACATCAGCGCCTGCGGACCGCCCGTGGACGAGCCGATCAGCAGCACCTTCGGCATTTGCGAGCTGAACGCGCGGCGCGCCAGCGCCGCGGCGGGCACGGCCGGCGCGACGGGAGCGGCGACCGGTCGCATCGCCGGAGCCGGCCTGAGCTCCTGCACATGCGGCGCGTGAGGGGCGGAGCGACGCGCCTTGGCGCCGAGCGTGCGGATCTTCTGAATCAGATCATGGTGAAAATTGTCTGCAGCCGACGCCTCGCGCGTGCTCTCCGGCTTCGGGATGTAGTCGGCCGCGCCGAGCGACAGCGCCTTGAAGCTGATCTCGGCGTTGCGACGCGTCAGCGTCGACGCCATGATCACCGCGAGGTTCTTCTTCTTGGCCAGCAGCTTCGGCAGCGCCGCGATGCCGTCGAGCTCGGGCATCTCGATGTCGAGCACGGCGACATCGGGATTGACGCGATCGATCTGGTTGACGGCCTCCAGGCCGGTGCGCAGCGACGCCGCCACGACCATATCGGGCTCAGACGCAATCCAGCGCGAGATCATGCCGCGGATGACCACGGAATCGTCCACGACCATCACCCGGAGGGGTTCCTGTCTGGTCGAACTTGGAAAAGAACTGGCCAACGCGACGCTCATAGTTCACCAACAGGACAGAGGCATAGGGCGACCGCAAGCCCGGACGAGCACGGGTCCGCCGGACTGACGGAGATCAGATCAGCCCGACTTCCTGGAATTTCGCCGTCACGATGTCTTTGTCGAACGGCTTCATGATGTACTCGTTGGCGCCGGCATGCAGCGCCCGCGCGATATGCGCGACGTCGTTCTCGGTGGTGCAGAACACCACTTTCGGCGCGTCGCCGCCGGGCATGCGACGGAGATTGCCGAGGAACTCATAGCCGTCCATGACCGGCATGTTCCAGTCGAGCAGCACCGCGTCGGGCAGGCCGCGCTTGCAGATCTCGAGCGCCTGCTCGCCGTCCTCCGCCTCCACGATCTGGAAATCCAGACCTTCCAGGATGCGGCGGGCCACCTTTCGAATGACGCTCGAGTCGTCAACTACCAGACACGTTCTCATTTCAGCCTCTCGGGATCAGGGTCCAAACCGACCGCGCGGGCTCGCGTGGGCGGGCTTACGCTGCGGCTCAGGCCGCCATCTTGTCGGCGGCGAGCTCGAGTACGCGATCGACATCGAGGATGACCATCAGCTGGCCATCGAGGCGATGCACGCCGCCGGCAAGCTTCGCCATGCGCGGATCGAGGTTGACGGGATTTTCCTCCCGGCCCTCCTCGGGCAGCCGCAGCACCTCGCCGATCTGGTCGATCAGGAGGCCGTAGGACTCGCCGCGCAGGTCGACGCCGACGGCCATCGGCGGCTTGCCGTCATCGGCGCGGGCAAGGCCAAGCCGCGCCCGCATGTCGATCACGGTGACGATGCGGCCGCGCAGGTTCAACACGCCGGCAATCTCGGTGGATGACAGCGGCACGCGCGTCACCCGCTCCGGCATGAAAACGTCCTGCACCCGCGAGATCGGCAGGCCGAACAGCTGGCCGCCGATCATTGCGGTGACGTATTCGACGACGGCGCCCTCGGTCGTTTCAATCTTGCTGCTCATGGCACGCTACTCCCCAGCCCTTCCCCGTTACGCCGCACGCTTCGCCGCGTCGGCGCGGGCACGTTCCTCGATCTGTTCCTTGAGCGCCGCGATCAGACCGGGACGGTCGAACTTGGCGATGTAGTCGTAGAGGCCGGCCTGGCGGCCGCGCTCGATCGCCGCCGGCGACACCAGCGACGACACCGCGATGACCGGCAGATGATGCAGGTTCTGGTCCGCGCGAATGGTCTCGGCGAACTCGAAGCCGTTCATCTCCGGCATCTCGATGTCGGTGACGACGATGTCGAAGGTGTGCCCCGAGCGCAGCGTGGCGAGGCCCTCGATGGCCGACGCCGCGGTGCGCACCTTGTAGCCGGCCGACTTCAGCACTGGCGCCAGCATGTTGCGGAAGAACGGCGAGTCGTCGACCAGCAGCACCGACTGCGTCTGTGCTTCCGTCGCCATCTCCTTGCGGATGAACCAGTCGGCGAAGGCCATCGGCAGGAAATGGCCGACGTCGATCACCTCGGTCGCCTGGCCCTTGATCACGGCGGAGCCGAGGATGCCGTCCTTGGCGCCGGAGACCTGGATGTTGAGCCGCTCCTCGACGATGTCGATGATCTCGTCGACGACGAGGCCCATCGCGCGGGTCTCGTCGGCGAACACCAGGATCGGCTGCGATCCCGTGGTCTGCACCGAGACGCCTTCCATCTGCACCAGCGGCATCAGCTGATCGCGGTACTGCACCATGTAGCGGCCGTTCGAGATCTCGATCTTGTCGGCCGCGATCTCCTCCAGCCGCGTGACCAGCGCCAGCGGCACCGCCTTGGGCTGCGCCGTGCCGGCGCGGAACACCAGGAGCGAGGTGAGCTGCTCGCCGCCGACGATGTGATGCGACGAATGCTCGTCGGCCACGGCCTGCGAGGCCGAGCCGGCGGCGCCGAGCGCCTTGGCGATGCCGTTGGGGTCGATGATCATGATGACCGCGCCGTCGCCCAGGATGGTATTGCCCGAGAACATGTCGATGTGACGCAGCTTGGTCGACATCGGCTTGACGACGATTTCCTCGGTGTGGAACACGCAGTCGACCACGATGCCGAAGGTCTGGTTGCCGACCTGTGTGACCACGATGAAGCCGTTCTCGGGATCGGTCGACGAGCCGTCGTCGATCTTCAAGAGCTTCTTCAGATGCATCAGCGGCAGCAGCTTGTTGCGCAGGCGCAGGACGGCCGTGTCCTTGATGCGCTCGATGCGATGCTCGGAGTTGGCGCGCGCACGCACCAGCTCGACGACCGACAGCTGCGGGATCGCGAAGCGGTCGCCGCCGGCCTCGACGATCAGCGCCGAGACGATGGCGAGCGTCAGCGGGATCTTGATGGTGACCGAGGTGCCCTCGCCGGCGACCGACTTGATGTCGATGGTGCCGCCGATCTGGTCGATGTTGGTGCGCACCACGTCCATGCCGACGCCGCGGCCCGAGACCGAGGTGACGGCAGCCGCGGTCGAGAAGCCCGGCTCGAAGATGAACTTGTGGATCTGCGCTTCCGTCATCTTCTCGAGCTCGGCCTCGGTGACGAGACCATTCGCCAAGGCCTTGGCCTTGATGCGCTCGGTGTTGAGGCCGCGGCCGTTGTCGGCGATGCAGATGATGATGTGACCGCCTTCATGATAGGCGGAGAGACGGATCGTGCCCTGGTCGGGCTTGTTGGCGGCGGCGCGCTCGGCCATCGTCTCCAGGCCGTGATCGGCGGAGTTGCGCACCATGTGGGTGAGCGGATCCTTGATCAGGTCGAGCACCTGGCGGTCGAGCTCGGTGTCCGCGCCGTGCATCTCGAGCTCGATCTGCTTGCCGAGCTCGGTCGCGAGATCGCGGACGATGCGCGGCAGCTTCTGCCAGGCATTGCCGATCGGCTGCATGCGCGTCTTCATGACGCCCTCCTGCAGCTCGGCGGTGACGTTGGAGAGGCGCTGCAGCGGCACCTTGAACTCGGTGTCCTCGTTGCGGCGGGCGATCTCCAAGAGCTGGTTGCGCGTCAGCACGAGCTCCGAGACCATCGTCATCAGATGTTCGAGCGTGTCGACATTGACGCGGATCGACTGGTTGGCGACCTTGTCGCTCTCCTGCACCTCGCCATCGGCATTGGCCTTCGGCCGCGCCGCCTTCTTCGGCGCTTCGGCCTTGGTCTCAGGCTTGGCTTCCGCCTTTGCAGGCTCAGCCTTGGCGACGGCTGCCGGCGCAGCAGGTTTGGGCTCGGGCGCCTTCTCATGCGCCGGCGGGGTCTCGATCGCGGTCTCGCGGAAGGCGCGCTCCAGCTCGTCGAGCGAGACCTCGCCCGGACGCAGCGGACGCTCCAGCGTCTGATCGATCAGCTTGCCCTGCGTCACCGCAGGCGCCGGCGGTGCTGCGGGAGCAGCGGGAACGAGCGGCGGCGCGGCTTCGCCTGCGGCCATCGCGGCCATGCCACGCTCGACCATCGCCTCGAGCTCGCTGATCAGGTCGCGGTCCTCGCCCTCGGGCTCGGACTCATTGGCTTCGAGCTGCGCCAGCAGATCTTTAATGCGGTCGATGGTGGTCAGGATCAGCGTCACGGCCTCGCCGGTGACCGGCATGCCGTCGCGGAATTTGCCCATCAGGGTTTCGGCGGCGTGCGCCAGCGCTTCCAGCCGCGGGAGGCCGAGGAAGCCGCAGGTCCCCTTGATCGTGTGCACCAGGCGGAAGATGTTATCCAGGATCTTGGCGTTGTTCGGCTCCTGCTCGAACCGCACCAACTGATTATCGACGGTATCCAGGCTCTCGCTGGTCTCCGTCAGAAACTCACGCAACAGGTCATCCATGAAACTGGCCTTCGCACGCAACGGAGCGCGACATGCCGCGCCCTTCAAACCGTGGCCAGTTTCGGTCCAAAGCGTTTAATATTAGTTGAGTAAGCGCAAATGAACGGACTCAACAAAGAGATAAGATGTGTCGGGACAAATCCGGACACATCGCTAAGACTTGCTTAACCATGGTAAACGGTTTCAGGCGCTTATCGACGACAAGACGTCGCAGGATCGACGCGTGCTGATCGCGATCAGGCCGCCTGCACCACCATCGCAGCGCCGTCCGCGGCGAGCGTCACCTTCAGCCCGCAGGCCTCGGCGAGCAGGCGGGTGTAGTAAGGCTGCACCGCATGGGCGTCGATCGTCGCCTGCAGCTCGCCACCGAGAATGTTGACGATGTTCTGCGGCAGCCGCGCGTTGAGGCCGGTGGCGGCGACGCGGAAGCTCATCGCCTCGCCCTCGCCGACCGGATCGACCGTCAGCATGCCGCCGCGCGGGATCGTCTGCTGCGCCACCACCATCATGTTGAGCAGCAGCTTGACCCGGTTCTTCGGCAGCAGCAGCCGCGGCAGATTCCAGGTGATCGAGGTCTTGGCATCCTCGATGTGGCCGCGCGCCATGGTCTGCGCATCGCCGAGATCGATCTGCGCGCCGGCCGAGCCGGCCGCGCCAAAGGCGAGGCGGCAGAACTGCAGCCGGGCGGATGCGGTCTTGGCGCTCTTGCGGATCAGCTCCAGCGCAAAGTCGCGATCCTCGGGCTTCGGATTGTCGTCGAGCACCTCGAGGCCGTTGACGATGGCGCCGACCGGACTAATCAGGTCGTGACAGACCTTGGAGCAGAGCAGAGCGGCAAGTTCGAGCGTATCGGGAGCGGGAATCGGATTGGCGATCTCGGAAGAGGACGTGCCGGACATTCGATGTTCCTGAAATCCGCGAACTTGGACGAATCATGCTTGCGTTAACGCTTGATACACTGCGAAAGCAGGGACCGCCACCGAGCTGAGGGCAGGACACGGGAAAGTACGTGGCGGTTTTCCCCGGCAAAAAGCTGCTCAATATGCGTGCGAATGGCCGTATCCGGATGCGCCGGGGCGGCCGACCAGAACGAGGACTCGAATGATGCAAGCTGCGCAGGGAACGGCCGAGCAGAGCGTGGCGCGATGACGGGCCAGACCGCAGGCACTCTCGGGGTCGACGCCGCCGCAGCGCTGATGACGCCGCTCACCGAGCTCGTCGTCGAGGCGGCGCAGGCGATCCTGGCGGTGAACCGCCGCGCGATGGCCGTCACCGACAAATCCGACGGCTCCCCGGTCACCGAGGCCGACCTCGCTGCCGACCGGGTCATCGCCGAGGGCTTGGCCCGGCTGGCGCCGGACATACCCGCTCTCTCGGAAGAGCGGGTCGGACACAGTGCCGCGCCGTTCAAGGGCAGCTTCTTCCTGATCGACCCGCTCGACGGCACCAAGGAGTTCGTCGCCGGCCGCGGCGAGTTCACCGTCAATCTGGCGCTGGTCACCGACGCCAGCCCCCTGCTCGGCATCGTCTGCGCGCCCGCGATCGGCCTGATCTGGCGCGGCCTGGTCGGCCGCGGCGCCGAGCGGCTGTCGTTTACGGATGCCGGCTTGACCGAGCCGGTGCCGATTCGCACCCGGCGGATGCCCGCGCCGGGCGAGCCCTGGGTGGCGGCGGTCAGCCGCTCGCATGGCGATGCCCGCAGCGAGGCCTTCATCGCGGCGCGCCCCGGCGCGGAGCGGCTGGCGCTGGGCTCGGCGGTGAAGTTCGGCCGGCTCGCCGAGGGGCTGGCGGACATCTATCCGCGGCTCGGCCCGACCTCGGAATGGGACGTCGCGGCGGGCCACGCCGTGGTGGTGGCGGCCGGCGGCACGGTCACCAGCGAGGCCGGCACGCCGCTCCGCTATCGCGAGCGCGCCGACAGCTTCATCGTGCCGTCCTTCATCGCCTGGGGCGATCCCGGCGCGGTGAGGCCGGTCTGAACGGCCTATTGCGGCAGATCGTCCTGCAGCGCCGGCCAGCGCGCCTCTGCCTTGGCGAGATAGCGACCGGGATCGGCCTTGAAGGCATCCCGGCTCTCCTCGCGATTGAACAGGAACAGCCGGTCCTCGACCACGGCGAAGAAGCGCGGATTGCCGGCCACCGTAACCCCGCGCGCGACGTCGGTCGGGTCATAGCCGCCGAATTGCGGGCCATAGACCTCCGGATGGGCCAGGAAGGAGGCGCGGTTGCCCTCGTTGCGGAACCGCCAGACCACCCCGCCCTGCGCCGCCTCGAAGTCGGCCTCGCCCATCAAGGCCTGACCGTCGACGAAATAGGACACCGGGTCGAAGCCGTCGATCGCCAGCCCGCTGTAGCGGTTGGCGATGATCCGCTGGGTGGTGGCGGCCGGCACGCCCGACGGCAGCAACAGGGAAATGAGGGCGACGGCGGCGATTACGCGGCGAAAACGCGGCTTTGAGCCGCTCTGGTGTCCTTGTTGCCGTTGTGCGGTCATAGTTCGTGCCGATAACATGGGACTGGCAGGGGCGATGCCCCTCGTCCGACCATCGCCGGATGTGGTTGGCGTCTGGTTAAGGTCACGGTCGGGCCGCCGATAGCAGGGGATTTTCCATCGATGAGTTTCGCAATCCGCCTCGCCGCCACGACGTTCGCGGCCTTGACGGCCCTGACCGCGTCGGTTGCCGCGCAGCAGGCCCCCCCGCCGGCGCAACCCTATCAGGGCGCGCCGCCCTATCAGGCTGCGCCGCCCCCTTATCAGCAGCCAGCGCCGCCGCCGCGCCCGGCGCCGAGCCCGGACAGCTTCAATCCGGACGAGCTGGTCAATGCCGGCCACCGCTTCTTCGGCAACGTCTCGCGCGGCCTCGCCTCCGTGATCGAGCGCGCGGTCAGCCAATGGGGCCTGCCGAACGGCTACATCCTGGGCGAGGAAGGCGCCGGCGCGTTCGTCGCCGGTCTCCGCTACGGCGAAGGCACGCTGTACACCAAGAATGCCGGCGACCTCCGCGTCTACTGGCAGGGTCCCTCGCTCGGCTTCGACTGGGGCGGCGACGGCGCCCGCACCATGACGCTGGTGTATAATCTGCCGGCCACCAGCGCGATCTACCAGCGCTTCGTCGGCATCGACGGCTCGGCCTACATCGTCGGCGGCTTCGGCATGACGGCGCTGACCGCCAACAACATCGTGCTGGTGCCGATCCGGTCCGGCATCGGCCTGCGGCTCGGCGCCAATGTCGGCTATCTCAAGTTCACCCCGAACTCGACCTGGAACCCGTTCTGATACGGGCTGAGACCGCCAACTGGTACCGTTGAGACACGCTCTCCCGTGACGGATCAAGGTTAACACGGCATTGGGCTGGCAATGAATCAGCCCGCCGTGCATTGTGATTCCGTTAATCATTTCGGACCGGGAGTTGTGCGTCATGGTCGAGCCGATCATGTATTTTGCGATCGGTTTTCTGATCGCCATGCTCTGTGCCCTCATGATCGTGCCGCTGGTGCACAATCGTGCGGTACGGCTGACGACGCGCCGGCTGGAAGCGGCCACGCCGCTCTCGATGGCCGAGATCCAGGCCGACAAGGACCAGTTACGCGCGGAGTTCGCGATGTCGGCGCGGCGGCTGGAGATGAGCGTCGACGCGCTCAAAAACAAAGCCACCGGCCAGCTCGCCGATCTCGGCAAGAAGACCGACGCCATCAACCGCATGAAGATCGAGCTCGGCGAGAAGAACGCCGCGATCTTCGCCCTGGAAGCGCGCGAGAAGGCGCTGAAGGATCAGCTCCGCGCGACGGAAGAAGAGTTCGCCGCCAAGACCGAGGCGCTGCGCGCCGCCGAGCAGGCGCTAAAGGAGAAGCAGGCCGAGCTGGTCCGCCTCACCGCCGAGCTCAATGACAAGTCGATGCTCGCCGACAGCCGCCAGGTCGAGCTGGTCACGGTGAAGACCCAGGTCGAGGAGCTGCGCACCCGCGTCGCCGACGCCGAGAAGGAATTCTCCGCCACCCAGGCCCGCCTGGCGCTGGAGCGCGACGAATCCGACACCGCGACCAAGGCGCTCAATGACGCCCGCGCCCGCGTCGAGAACCTCAGCCAGCGCGTCACCGAGCTCGACCGCCAGTTGATCGTCCAGGTCAAGGAGGCCGAGATGCTGGCATCTCGTGTGGCCGACCTCGAAGGCCGGCTGTCGACCCAGGGCAAGCTGCTCGCTGAGCGCGATTTCGAGAACAACCAGCTGCGAGAGGCCAATGCCGCCGCCGACCGCGCGCTGAAGGAGCTGCGCGAGGAGCTGGCCGGAATGGGCAGCGGCAAGTCCGCCGCCTTCGACCGGCTGAAGTCGGAGAAGGCTGCGCTCGAAGAGCAGCTCCAGGCCGCCCGCGACGAGCGCGCCAAGCTGCAGCGCGAGATGAATGCGATCCAGCAGCAGGCCGAAAGCACCTGGGCCCAGGAGCGCATGGAGAACGCGCTGCTCCGTGAGCGCATCAACGACATCGCCGCTGAAGTGGCCAAGCTTGCGATGCAGATCGAGGGCCCGAAC
This sequence comes from Bradyrhizobium sp. USDA 4353, assembly GCF_054063215.1. NCBI lineage: Bacteria > Pseudomonadati > Pseudomonadota > Alphaproteobacteria > Hyphomicrobiales > Nitrobacteraceae > Bradyrhizobium > Bradyrhizobium sp. USDA 4353. Next base: position 3,024,920 of record NZ_JBSSGB010000001.1, on the reverse strand, counting down.
TCGACCATCGAGGCCATGCTCGCCGCGGAGCCCGCCGCTAAGCCCGCGAATGCCAACGGCGCTCCCGCAGCCGCGGCGGCCCCCGGCGCTCCCCAGGGCGGCACCCTCGCCGACCGCATCCGCGCGCTGCAGTCTCATGCCTCGCGGGCCCGGCAGATCGGGGCTTAATGGCGGAACGGTCCGACGCCTGAATTGGTCCTCCCCTCGGGGAGGATCAGCGCGAAACGATCTATTTCGGTCCCTTCGAGGCGGGCTGGCACCCCACCCGCAGTTTTCCTCGTCCCGGACTCCGCAAATCCTTGACACCCCCCACCCGCGCTTCGTAAATCGCGGGCTCCGACGGACTGCTTCGGCAGCTGCCTTGAGGCCTCACGGCCGGCAGCCACCAGGATCCGGGCGCATAGCTCAGCGGGAGAGCGTTCCCTTCACACGGGAGAGGTCCAAGGTTCGATCCCTTGTGCGCCCACCATCCAGGCCAGATCACTCAGGAACTTATCGGATCGTTTCCCCAACGATGTGCCCGCGCTTCGCCGGGCCACAATCTGGGCACGCGATCAATCTGAGCGCCTGGCCATCATCTCGTTGGCCCCAGTCGCACCTGCCGAACCATCAAGCAGAGGCGCTCCGCAAGACGCTGGAGCGTGCGGTTGCGGATGGCGGACATAATCTCAGCTTGGCATTCTCGTCCTCGATAGCCCATTGAGCCGCTTCGCCTCGGAGGAGGAGGTCCTCACGGGCAGGTCAGCGTGTCGCATGACATGAGAAACAGCCGGCCGTTCTGCACGAGGCGTCAGCCTTTCATCAGTAGCGATTCATGCGAAGCGTGGGGATCTTGAGCGGTTGGGCGGCCAGCGCGTAAGTGAGGTTTTGTTGCGCAACCTTCTCGTGACTGCGCAGCACACCGATGATCTTCTGATGGTCGGTTGTGAAGAGCAGTTTGCTCTCGAGCGCTTGGTCGACCTCGGGTTTGGTCTTGGTGGAGGACGTCAGGCCATAGGCGAAAATGTGACGGACGACGGGTTCGACCTGGATGCCGGGCTTCTCGGCGCCGGTGTCGTTCATGACGGCATCGGTGCTCCAGAAATTGTCGCCGTCGAAGAAAATCATCGGCGTCATGTCTTCGAGTTTTTTGACGTAGTAGTTGCGTTCGACATCCTGGAAAATCTCGCGCAGCGTCCCGCCGCCGCCGCGGCCATAGATGATCCCGGCGCGGGAGTTGTTGACGAGTGCTTCTTCGCGCAGGCTGTTCTGGAAATACTTCGCATAATGCGTAGCGAATGGCATGGTGGGCTCCGCGCCGTACAGCCAAGTCGGTATGGCAAGGCTGACGGGAAGAATGGAAGGGGCCTTGGCGCGGACTTCGAGGCCGACTTTGAGCCACTCGCGCGCCTGAGCAATGGCCTCCAGCTTGTCACGTTTGACGGTCCAGTCGGGCTCGAACAGCTCATCGAGCGAAGGGGCCTTGGGCACCTTGCTGATCATGCCGATCGCGTCGTCGAGCGGACCGGAGGTCTCGGCGGCTGAAAAGGCAACGCCGAGATGGGCAGCTTCCATCACACCCGGTCCGCCGCCGGTGACGAGCAGAAAGCCTGCATGGGCAAGATCGCGCGCAAGATGCGCAATGGCTTTATAGGCGGCGTGGTCACGAGTCAGGCCGTGACCACCCATAATGCCGACCAAGGGTCGTTGCACGGTTTTGAGGAAGACCCGCAGGGCGTCGGCGATTGCGGCATCATGTTCGGCTTGAGCCGCCCGGATCGCAAGCGTCGCAGGCAAGGGCCCGCCATTCATGGCGAACTCCCTGTAGATCGCAAAATCCTGCGAGAGGGTGTACCCCATCTTGTCCCATGGATTGAAGCCGCCCAGCAGGTCGTCGGCCGTATAGAGTTGGCGAGGTATGACGGTCATGGCGCCCTCCTGCTTGGGTCAAACTCTCTATGCGTGGACCAGCTTGACTACGGCTCGAACTTGCCGCTCTCGACCATCTCATCGAGGCTCAGGCTCGGCACGAAATTGTGGTCATTGCGGTAGATCGGCTGAAGCTCGTCCTCGGTGTATTCGCGGATCTTGGCCTTCGGGATGCTAGCTCCACCGCCCGCCTTCCAGGCGGAGCTCCACAAAGCGGCGAGCACCTGGACGCTATCGGCGAGGGATTCGATGGTGGCTTTCCTGATCTTTGGATTGGCCCAGAGCGCGGCGGCGCGATCGGGGACGCTCTCGCTTGGATCGTCGGCCTTGATAATGGTCAGGGGCGCGAGGCGCTTCTGTGCGGCTGCCATCAGGCTGATGACAGCCTGAGCAGCACCATGCCCGTTGTCAACGAGCTCGGGCTCCTCGCGGCGTCCAAGCTCCTCATCGACATTCGCGAGGGCGGTTGCCGTGTCGACCTCCAGCATATTCTCTTCATAGATGCCGTGGATTTTGGCCTCGGCGCTGTCCTTGAACTGCTGGAATTCCTTACTGTCACGCGGCAGCGGGTAGTTGCGGCCATGGAGTTTGCGCATCGGCGGCACGCCATGGTGAAGATAGGAGCAATGGAGCGGCTGGGAGGCGTCTCCGACATAGTGCGCCATGACCCCGGCGGCGGCGACAAAGCGCAGCACGTCCTTGGCCTGGAGATAGGCCACCATGGCGTCCCATATCTGCCAGACCCGGAAGGGCAGCGTGCCTTCTTCCGGCCCGACCTCGGCCTGGGCAAAACCGTCGAAATACTCCTTCCAGCGACTGGCGGCGATATTGGCCGGGTCCTGGACGCAGCGCGCGAGCATTGAGGGCCCGCCGTCGATGTCCTCGATATCGATATCAGCGAAGTGCTGAATGGGCTCGTACTGCCGCCAACTGTGAACCCAGACATAGTCGGGCACATCCGCCAGTGGCACGAACCCGTCGCGTCCGACCCGGAACTGCTTGCCCTGGGAGATGGTCTCGTCCGGGAAGCCGATACGGACCTGATTGAGTTTCATGAGGCGCTCAAGATCGCCTTTCAACTGATCGCAGGCTTTCCAGCCGATCGAAAAATGTCCGACCTTGCCCCAATATTCGTCATGACCCAGGCTCCAGTTCCGGATCACCTCGACATCGAGGGTTCGGCAGATGGTCGAGAGAAACGAGCCCAGCGCATAGGCGCTCTTCTGGCCGTCACTGCCGCGAATCCGTTGCCCGCCCCATTGCATGGCCAGCGGCCGAAGCCGCCTCGCACGGACGCCGCGCTCGGCGGTGGCGGCCTGCAGGTTGAGATCCTCGTTGGCCTCCTCAGGCCGTGGTTTGGACGGCGGATCGTAGAACCACAACGTGCCGGAATCGCCTGGCCTGGTCAGCGGATGGTCGACTTTAGGGTTTTTCTCCTGCCCCTTCTTGTCGTTGCGGCGAGGGCCGATCAGCATGTCGGTGACGTGTTCCTGTCCGCCGACCACCTCGTACCGGAAGAACAGCGCCCTCACCTCTCCCTCGATGACGCCGCTGACGCCACCAAAGGCACGCACCGGACAACTGATCATGTCGAGCGTGATGGAGTGTTCGGTGGCATCGTACAGTTCGCCGATTTCACCGATGCCGAAGGCCTGTGAGGTCCAGTCATTGATGTTGTTGATCTTGACGAGCCCGGCATCGAGCGTGAGGAGGGAGCTCTGTTGTCCCCGGAGCGGGAATGCGGCTGCCATGGGTTCGCGGTCGACGGCAATATCAGCCGTAGTCCCGACGGGCTCATAGGCTCCGCGGATATAGGCCTTTACGGTTTCGCCGTCGCCGCCCGCAACGTGCCGGTTAGTCAGAGCGTAGTAAGAGCCGCCCTTGCGTACGAGGCATGCAAAGGTGCCGAGGGATTGTTGACCCTGATGCTCGCGGAGGCAAGCATAGCCGCCGCCGAGCATATGACTGGCGTGAAACGGTCCTTCGGCGGGCGCCGGCGGCTCCTCATCAGGTGGGGCCTCGATCACACAGGTCGGCACCACGCGGCCATCGGGAAGATACAGCGTCGGCGGCACGATCTCGCTGCCAAGCTGATGCGGTTGTTTCCAGTGCCGCACAAAAACGAGCACCGCTGGCCATGACCAGGGCCGAATGACGGAATTGGCCAATGTGCGGGGCGCCGTGATCCTGGCGACATCCTTGGGACGCGGGCGGTCCGGTGGATGCTGGGCGTACCAGTCGTCCTGATGAATACAATAGCGACCAACGGCGGTCGCGATGACATTGTCGAGTTGCGACAGGTAGACGTGGTACGCCTCCCGCGCATCGAGAAGATCCTTCAGCGATAGGGAGGCGTAGTCCCGCCGCGGCGGGAAGATCGCCTTGGTTCCGATCGGCTTTCGGGTTTGCGTGGCCATGGTGCCCTGCGTGGGACCTGGCGCCGGCTTCTTGCTCATCGAAATCGCTCCGGAAAATTCGGTAGCGCAAGGCTGCAGAAGAAAGGCTGAAGAAGAATTGGGAGATGATCGGGACGAGGAGATTAGGAGTAGGATTGGATGAAGCTGTTATGTCGGCGGACCGGCAATGATCACGCCGTTAGAATGACGTTCAGAGAAGAAATTGCTTTCGAACCGAACTCTACAATCGGATACTGATCACCTGCAAGATCACGGTAAAAAATTTTCCTGACATTTACCTCCGTCATATGCCTACTGACAGGATCAACTCGGCACGCCCCGTCGCCGGCAAATGAGAAAAGACATCGCCGCGGTCCGGCGGACCCAGGTCATCGATGCGGCGCCAGCCGCCTTCCCGTGCCTCTGAGGCGGCGGGAGCAATTCAACTGCACGGGCAAGCGGAAAGGTGCTGAGGCCCTAACGATCCACCTCGCCGAACACGATATCGAGCGAGCCGAGGATGGCTGATACGTCGGCCAGCAGATGGCCCCGGCACAGCATGTCCATGGCCTGCAGATGGGCGAAGCCGGGCGAGCGGATCTTGCACCGATAGGCCTTGTTGCTGCCGTCGGACACGAGGAAGACGCCGAACTCGCCCTTTGGCGCTTCCACGGCGACGTAGATCTCGCCGGGCGGGACGTGGAAGCCTTCGGTGTACAGCTTGAAGTGATGGATCAGCGCCTCCATCTAGCGCTTCATCTCGCCACGCCGCGGCGGGGCGACCTTGTTGTCCTGGATCAGAACGGGGCCCTGCCCGTCCGCAGCGCGCAGCTTGGCGATGCACTGCTTCATGATGCGGACCGACTGCCGCATCTCCTCCATGCGGATGAGGTAGCGGTCGTAGCAATCGCCGTTGCGGCCGATCGGGATGTCGAAATCCATCTCGGCGTAGCAGTCGTAGGGTTGCGCCTTCCTTAAGTCCCAGGCTGCGCCCGAGCCACGCACCATGACCCCTGAGAAGCCCCACTCCCAGGCCTGCGCAAGCGTGACGACTCCGATATCGACGTTGCGCTGCTTGAAGATCCGGTTCCGGGATAGCAGGGCGTCGAGGTCGTCGACCACACGCAGGAATGGATCGCACCAGGCTTCGATATCGTCGATCAGCTTGGGCGGCAGGTCCTGGTGGACGCCGCCGGGCCGATAATAATTGGCATGCATCCGGCTGCCTGATGCACGCTCATAGAACGTCATCAGCTTCTCGCGCTCCTCAAATCCCCACAGCGGCGGCGTGAGCGCGCCGACATCCATCGCCTGCGTTGTGACGTTGAGGAGATGCGAAAGAATCCTGCTGAGCTCGTGATAGAGGACGCGGATCAGCTGCCCGCGCCTGGGCACCGCGATGCCGAGCAGGCGCTCGATGGCCAGACAGAACGCATGCTCCTGCGTCAGCGGCGCGACGTAATCGAGCCGGTCGAAATAGGGGATGGCCTGGAGATAGGTCTTCACCTCGATCAGCTTCTCGGTGCCACGATGGAGCAGCCCGATATGTGGATCGACGCGGCGCACGACCTCGCCGTCGAGCTCCAGAACGAGCCGCAGCACACCGTGCGCTGCCGGATGCTGCGGGCCGAAATTGATGGTGAAGTTGCGAAAGCTTTGCTGCGTGTCGCTCATCGAGCTACTTCCCCATGGCTTATTGTCCACGCCGCGCCTGCGCGACCTGATCCGGCGAGATCTGCGCCGACTTCGCGCCGAAATGCGCCAGCACATAATTGGCCACCGCCGCGAGCTCGACGTCGCGATAGGCGTGGAAGGACGGCATCGCGGCCTCCACATGGTCGGTTCGGAAGCGGGATCCCTGCAGCAGCACCTGGAGCAGATTGACGCCGCTCGGATCGTTCACCGTCTGGCTGCCCGCCAGCGCGGCACGCGGATCGTTGACGCCGGTGCCGTCGAAGCCGTGGCAGCTCGCGCAGGCGCCCTGAAAAACCTCGAGCCCGAGCGACTCCTGATCGTTGTCGGCTGCGGCCGGCGTCAGATGCGTCGAGTCCGTCAGCGATCGCGGCGCGGCGGCAACTGCGAGCTCGTGGGGCGCGGGATGCGCCGGCACGGTGCGCAGATAGGCGACCATCGCCTTGATGTCCTCGGGCGTCAGGTGGCTGAGGCTGTACTCCACCGCCTCGGCCATGCTGCCCGAGGCCGCCCCGTGGCCTTGCGCAAAGCCCTTGCTGAGGTAGTCCGCGAGCGCCTGATCCGACCATGCGCCGATGCCCGCCGTCGCATCCGAGGTGATGTTGTAGGCCTTCCATCCCGTAGTGACGGCGCCCGCGAACTTCTGGCCGCTGTCCAGGCCGTAGAGCCTGTTGCGCGGCGTGTGGCATTCGCCGCAATGGCCAAGCGCCTCGACGAGATAGGCGCCCCTGTTCTGAGCCGTCGACTGCCCGGGATCGGGATTGAACTGCTGGCGCGGGACGAACAAGAGCTTCCAGGCGCGCAGCAGATAGCTTTGGTCGTAGGGGAATTTCAGCTGGTGCGGCGGCGCCTCGGCGTGCACCGGCGACAGGCTGAACAGATAGTCCTTGATGGCGAGCGCATCCTCCGTGCTCATCAAAGCATAGGAGGCATAAGGAAAGGCGGGATAGAGATCGCGGCCGTCGCGGCCCACGCCATGATGCATGGCGCGCACGAACTCGGCGTCGCTCCACTGGCCGATGCCGGTGTCGCGGTCGGGCGTGATGTTGGTCGCGTAGATCGTGCCGAACGGCAGCTGGAACGGCAGTCCACCCGCATAGGGCCGGCTGCTTCCAACCGAGTGGCAGGCGGCGCAATCCGCCGCCTTGGCAAGATATTCGCCGCGTTTGACAGAGTCGGCACCCGTCGGCATGCGCGAGCGCGCCTCTGCGACATCGGTGAGGCCGTGCGGCCAGAAGAAGAACGCTGCCGCGGCCACCGCGAGCACCACCACGATCCCGAGGATCGTCAAACCGAGCCGGCGCATCAGCGATCCTCAGAAGCGAGAGCAGTCGTTCCTTGACGTGCATTCGAGGCCATCGCCTGGCTGGCGAGCCGGCCGCGGTCGAACGGGTAACGCCGCAGCCGCACGCCCGTCGCGGCGAACAGGGCATTGCCAAGCGCCGGCGCAGCCGACACGGTCGCGGTCTCGCCGACACCGCCGGGATCCTCAGTGCTTCTGATCAGATGCACCTCGATGGCGGGACTCTCGTGAATGCGCAGCATGCGATAATCGTTGAAATTGCTCTGCTGCACGCGGCCGTTCCGAAACGTGATGTCGCTGTAGAGCGCAGCCGTCAGGCCGAAGTTCAGACCACCTTCCATCTGCGCCTTGACCTGGTCGGGGTTGATGGTGAGGCCGCAATCCATCACGGCCACCGCGCGCTGCAGCTTGATCTCGCCATTGTCCGCCACCGCGACCTGCAACACGATCGCGAGATGGCTGCCGAAGGAATCGTGCAGCGAGACACCGCGGCCGCTGCGCGGCGGCAGCGGCGTGCCCCAGCCGGCCTTCTCGGCCGCCATCTCCAGCACCGTACGCGACCGCGGGTTCTTGCCGAGCAACGCCTTGCGGTAGTCGATCGGATCGCGCTTGGCCGCATGGGCAAGCTCATCGACGAAGCTTTCGACCACGAACACGTTGTGCGTCGGACCGACGCCACGCCACCAGGTGAAGGGGATCGGCGGATCGGCCCGCGTCCAGTCGACATGCATGGCGGGAAAGTCGTAGGGCGTTTCCTTCGCGCCTTCGACCGCGTCCGGATCGATCTCGCCCGGCGGCAATCCCTGCGGCATGTAGTGCGCCGTGATCGAGCCGCCAGTGATGTGATCGACCCAGGCGAGCGGCAGGCCGTCGCTGCCGAGGGCTGCCGACATGCGGTCGTAATAGGCCGGGCGGAACATGTCGTGTTGAATGTCCTCCTCGCGGCTCCAGATGATTTTGACGGGATAGCTGACATGCTTGGCGAGCTCGGCGGCCTGCTGAATGGAGTCCGCCTCGAGGCGCCGGCCAAAGCCGCCGCCGAGCAGCTGGTTGTGAACCGCGACCTTGTCGAGCGGCAGGCCGGTCGCCTGCGCCACGAGCTGCTGCGCGACGGTCGGCACCTGCGTGCCGACCCAGACATCGCAACCATCCGGGCGTACGTGGACGGTGGTGTTGATCGGCTCCATGGTGGCATGCGCCAGGAACGGCAGCTCGTAGTCCGCCTCGACGCGCTGCGTGGCGCGAGCCATCGCGCCGTCGACGTCACCATCGTGGCGCGCGACGATGGCTTTCACCTTGCCGTAGGCACCCTTGAGATCATCGACGAGCTGCGCGCTCGACATTCTCGCATTCGGTCCATCGTCCCAGGTGATGCGAAGCGCTGCGAGACCCTGCCGAGCTGCCCAGTAATGGTCCGCCGTCACGGCCACTGCATTGGCGATCCTGATCACATCACGAACGCCGGGAATGGCACGGGCCGCGGAGTCGTCGACCGAGACGAGCTTGCCGCCGATCACTGGAGAGGCCGCCACCGCCGCGACCTTCATGCCGGGCACGCGAATGTCGATGCCGAAGGTCGCGCTGCCGTCCGTCTTGCCTCGGGAGTCCGTGCGCCGCGCCGCTGTGCCGATCAGCTTCCATTGTGAGGGGTCCTTCAGCGGCACATTCTGCGGCACCGGCTGCCGGCCGGCATCGAGCGCAAGCTCGCCATAGCTCAAACTGCGGTTGGTGCGGACATGCGTCACCACGGCTCGGCTTGCCGTGCACTCGGCCGCCGGGACGCGCCAGCGCTGCGCGGCTGCGCCGATGATCATCGTGCGCGCCGCCGCACCCGCCTGCCGCAGCGGACCATAGGCGCCGCGGATCGACGTCGAGCCGCCGGTGGTCTGTGACTTCAAAAGCGGCTGGCGGTAGAGCTGCTCGTTAGGCGGTGCCGTCTCGACCTGGATCTGATCGAGCCCGGCTTCCAATTCCTCGGCGATCAGCATCGCCTCACCAGTGTAGATGCCCTGCCCCATCTCGACATTGGGCACGATCAGCGTGATCCGGCCATCGGGACTGATGCGCACGAAGCCGCCGGGCGCGAAGCCGGTGAAGGCCGCGCCAGTCTGTCCCTTGCCGGTGACGTCCTGGATCTTGCCGAGGCCGGGCTGCTCGCCGGCGGCGTGCGCCTTGCGGCTGACTGCAGCGGCAAAGCCGATCACGAGTCCTGCGCCGAGCAGGCTGCGGCGTGAGAGACGGTTGGGAATGTGAATGTAAGCCGGCCCGGACATCGGTGACACCTCAGGCCTTTGCGGCGGTCTTGATCGCGGCGCGGATGCGCGGATAGGTGCCGCAGCGGCAGACATTGCCGGCCATCGCGGCGTCGATGTCCGCGTCCGAAGGCTCGCGCTTGACGTTGAGCAAGGCCACCGCCGACATGATCTGGCCGGACTGGCAGTAGCCGCATTGGACGACGTCGAGATCGACCCAGGCCTTCTGCACCTTCTGCCCGACGGGGTCTCTGCCGATCGCCTCGATGGTCCTGATTGGCCGGTTGCCGACGGCGCTCACCGACATCACGCAGGATCGCGCCGGCCGGCCGTCGACATGCACCGTGCAGGCGCCGCACTGCGCGATGCCGCAGCCGAATTTGGTGCCGACCAGGCCAGCCACGTCGCGCAGCACCCAGAGCAGCGGCATGTCGTCCGGGACGTCGTAGCTCCTGGTCTCACCGTTGATGTTCAGATCGACCATGCCGCGAACTCCGGGACCGTGCCTCATGCAAGCGGGGCGAATGCATGATGCTGTCCGACGTTCCTATTTGACCGCCAAGTCTGATCACCAAGTCTGATCGCCAAGTCTGATCATCGGATCAGGCCGACCGCCGCTCGGCTCCTCGCTCGTGGATGGGGGCGTGACGTGATGAGCAGGGACGCAGGCCTAGAACTTCACGAAGCTGCGCAGACCGAAGACCAGCGCATCCGGAATGGCCATAGCACCGAGCGTCGGATTGGAGGGCGCCGGGGCATGGCCGCCCGGATGGGCGATGTATTGAATGTCCGGCTGCAGCATCCAATTGTCGGCAAGCTTCCATTGATAGGTCAGCTCGACGGCGAGCTCATCATCGCGGATCGGGCCGCTGCGGCTGCTCAGGCCGGCAAGATCAAGATCGGCTAAGCGCGCCGCACGCGAGATGCGGCCATAGGCGAGCCCGAGCCCGACGATATCGTCGGGCCGCTTGGGCACTGCGCCCTTGAAGGTCAGCCCGCCATCCACATAGAGATCGACCAGGTTGCGATCGACCGGACTGACGCTGGCACGCAGGAACCCGCTGAGATGGCGACCGCCGTCGTCGGAGGCCTGCCACAGATCCTGGTCGAGCACAGCGTAGAAACTCCAATTACCGCGATGCTGGAGCGGCGCTGCCGCCGTGACTGCCAATAGCTGGCGGTTGATGTCGAGCCGCTGATCGGCGAAGGCGCCGGCGTGATACCACGCTCCGAGCTTGAAGGAGCCGGGCAGTGTCGCCTGCTGACCTCGGCTGCCACGCCGGCCCCCGACATCGGTCCCCTCCTGATTGGGATTGATCGCACGACGATGCGCCGGCGGCGCGTCGCCCCAGGCCGTGATGCCCTCCACGATGAAGAACGGCGGATCGTTGAGGCGGAACGCCAACCCCAGCGGATCGCGCTGCACGGGATTGCCCGGTCCGGGACCGGCCGGGTCGCCGTTGAAGACAGCGGCGCGCAAAGTGAAGGCGTCGTCCATCGCCCAGGACAGCCGGGCACCCGGGGTCGCTTCGGGATAGGCCGGACCGCCGCTCGGCAGATCCTGCGCGAACGACGTCGGCCAGCCGAAGGTCGAGTTCACGAACAGGTTCGCCGTGTCGCTGGTCATGAACTCCTGCGCGGCCGTGAACTGCCCGACGCGCAGATTGAGCTTCGATCCGATCGTCTGCTCGATCCAGAGATTGAACAGCCGAACCGATGGCGGCGCCTCGATACCGCTCACCGTCATCAGGTTGGCGAGATGGGTCGCACTGAATTGCGATCCGAAGATATCGTGGATGCTGGCATGCGCGGTGGCGCCGCTCCAGCCGACCAGCCTGTCAAGATCGGCATCGATGATGGTTCCGAACCGCCCATCGAAGCCAGCGCCCTGTCTCACCCCGCCGCTCGGATTGGCGAAGGCGTCGCCATAATAGGTGAAGGTGAAGCGGATGCCGCGTTGCTCCAGCGCGCTGCGGGCTCCGCTCGCGTCTGTCAGATGACGGAGCTGCGTTGGCAATGAAGCTTGCGTGGCATCGTCGGCTGCGGCCAATCCACCGCTGAGCAGCAGGACCCACAATCCGATCGCGCAACCTGCGCCGGTGGTGCGTCGACGAGAATGATCCAACCGACCGCTATCCGGCATTGGCGCCATCCGTCGCTGAGTTTCACATCATGGTGACGGCTGGAGCATGTGCCCAGCATGAGTCAGGGGCGCCGGGGCGGATAGCGCGTCGGGCCTCGCAGAAACGCTTCGAGCTGCGCAATCGCTTCGGCCTCCCGCGCCCGCGCCAGCAGTTGGACCTGATCTGCGCCAGGCTGCATCTGCTGGGCAGCATCACGTGCCGCGCGGGCCGTCTGCAGCAGACGCTCGCCCAGCGGCAAGGTCTGTTTCACGCGCCGGCGTCGCTTCTTTCGATAATCCGCATCCATGTCCTAGTCCGCAGTCTTGTGAAACGTAGCGCGTCCATTTTGCCTTTCGGAGACAGGACTGCACCAACATAGGTAAAGCAGTGCGGTACGATCGGCGCGGGAGCTGATGAGTTCCTCGAACGATATCAATCCCTCCGCTCCCTCCTCAGCATTCTGGCGCGGAGATCGCCGAGAAAGGCCGTGAGTGCTTGATCGGCGTTCTCCGTGTCGGCTGGCGACAGACTGGTGATTCCCCAACGCGCGAGGATCGCCTCCTGGACCGGATTGCGCAGAGGCGCGAAGACGAAGGAGCGCGGCCGATCGTGCCGATAGCCCGACTCCTCCCAGATCTGCCAGATCCGATACAGCAACAGCCGGATGTTCGGATCCGACATGCTGTAGCCGACGAACAGGATGGTATTCGCCAGAGCGTCCGCGCGGAGCTTGAGATCCAGCGGCGAGTCGAATGACAGCCGGTTGAGAAAGTCGGTTTCGGTCAGCACCAGCGACGCATCGTCGTCGAAATCGCCATGGTACTTGACGATCTGAGTGACGCCGGCCGGAGCCGACGCGATCTCCTTGGCGTTGCTGATCTTGGCGTAGGGCTTGCCCCACACCTCGAAGGCCGTCTCCAGATTGCGGTCATAGTTGGTCGTGTAGATCACGGGGAAATCGAGATCGACGATCAACCGGTGAAGTCGTGACTGCGCGATGCAGTCAGAGGCGACCTTCCAGTTGCGATCGAGCCAGCTGCGTAGCGGACCGATGCCGCCTCGCTCGAGGCGATAGTACTCCGCCAGCATCTGATAGCCGTCGCGCATGCCGTCGATGACGCTGCCGTCGAGATCGAGCTCGTCGATCAGATGATCGATCAGCGACTGCCAGGATGGCAGCCCGACCGTCATCGACACGCCGGCGCCGACGAAGAGGATGGCATGCCGGCGCTGCATCGCAGACACCAGCACGTCCTGCGCGAGACGCGGCTCGCCGCTGTGTTGGATCAGCTCCATGGAAGACAAATGAGGACGACACGACGCGTTCCAACCAGCCTGCGCCAGAGCCTCAGGAACGGCCGATCAGACCGCCGGTTCTCCTCAGAGCTGCTGAAATCATTTTGTTATGTCCATCGACCACAACATGGCTGCGCTGTTTCAGGCGATCGACATCGCGACCGGCTATTTGCTGCGCCGTGGCTGCAGCCCGACCGAGGCGAACGCCCTCGTCGGCCGGTATGTCCCCCGTCTCTTCGAGCAGGGCGAGCACCGCCCGCTCATCGTTGCAAACAGGGCGCTGGCGCAGATCGAACGCGAGCTTCGCGAGCGGTCAAAAGACCCGATCGAACGCTGACGCTCCAGAAGCAACTCGGCTGCGGCCGACGACCTGCTCTACGGGCCTTCTTGACGTCGGCAGTGATCGCCAAAATCAGGCAAGCGGCGAGCGTGACATCGTCCTCGGCGGTCACCCGGCCTGTTCAAATCCCTGGCGTCGCCTGAGGCCGGGCTGAGACTCCGGGCGGAGATGCGAGTGATCCCATCTCGGATGCCCACCGATGACCGCAGCCGGGCTGCCATCCTGAATGATCCGCCCGTTTTGCAGCACGATGATCCTGTCGAACGCCTCGAGCGTCGCGAACCGATGCGTGGCGGAGATGATGGTCCTGTTCGCGAAGGCGCCTGCAAGGGCCTGCCGCAGCGCCCGCTCGGTCTCCACGTCCAGCGCCGAGGTCGCCTCGTCGAGCAGCAGGATCGGAGCGTTCTTGAGCAACGCCCTGGCGATCGCGATGCGCTGGCGCTGGCCGCCCGACAGCACCGTGCCGCCCTCGCCCACAACCGTGCGGAGGCCATCCGGCAGGTCGTGGATGAAGCCGCATTGCGCGATCTCCGCAGCCGCCATGATCTCCTGCTCGGAGGCGTCGGGATGGCCGTAGCGAAGGTTCTCGAGGATGGTGCGATGAAACAGGCCGACATCCTGCGGAACGAAGGCGATCAGATCGTGCAAGCCCTGCTCGGACATCGCAGCGAGCGGATGACCGCCGAGCCGGATCTCGCCGCGCTGCGGGTCATGCAACCGATGCAACAGCGCAAGCAACGTCGACTTTCCAGCACCGGACTCGCCGATGATGCCGACGCGCTGTCCGGGCGGAATGTCGAAGCTGATATCGCTGAGGACAGGATCATCCTCGCGGTAGGCAAAGCACAATCGGGCGATATTAATGGGTGGCGGCTCGCTGCGCCCGAGATGGATGCTGCCGACGCTAGGCGTCGAATGCGCCTCAAGCACCTCCAGCGTCTCCCTGATCACGGCGATCTGGTTGCTGGTGCCGATGAGGGCCATCGCGAGATCGCGCGAGCCGTGCAGGATCCGAAAGGTCAGCGCGCTGACCAGCACCACGTCGCCCGGAGAGAACGCGCCGATCGTCCAACGATAGACGGCCCAGCCGAAGATGCAGGCCGCCGACAGCCACAGGAAGAAATCGTGCAGCATCCTGCTCTTTTCGAGATAGGTCCAGCTGCGCCCCTGAGCGTCGGCCTCCTCGTGCAGGATCGCCGAAAGTCTCCGGTGCTCGCGATGTCGCATTCCGAACATCTTGACGGCGCGGATGTTGGCGATGGTGTCGATAAGCTCGCCGGACGCCCTGCCCGCCTGTCTTGCATAGACGTGGTGCAGCCCCCTACCGCGCAGACCAAACACAAGGAGCCCACTGCCAATCGCGATGACGAGCGCGAACACCGCGACCGCCATGCCGACATCCATGATGCTGAACAGCACCAGCGCGCCGATGAAGTCGACACACGGCGGCAGGATGTTCCAGATGAACGTGTTCATGATCGCGCCGAACGCGCCGCTCACCGCCGTGATGCGCGAGCCGAGCGCGCCGGAGAATGCCTCGGCAAAGAAGCCCAGCGGCTTGGCGACCAGTTGCTCGAACAGATCGAGGCGGATCTGCACGCCGGCGCTGACGATCGCGCGCGCGCCGAGCCAGCCGGCGATGCGCCAGCAGATCGTCTCGACCGCGACGATGGAGATGAACAGCCCGAACGCCAGCAGCACCACGCCGACCCGGCGCTCTGGCGCAGCCATCGCATCGACCAGCGCCTTCATCTCATATTGAACCGCGATCGCGCAGGCGCCGGCGATGACGACACAGCCGAACAACGGCGCGAACTGCCGACGCTTGATCTTGACGTAGTGCCAGACGAACGCCAACGGACCCGCTTGCTTCGGATCACACGAAAGCAGGCTCACGAGCTTCGGCCGCAGCATAGAGGTCGCCTCTGTCATACCGCTGCGTAGCTGCGATCAGTCACGTCGGGCGCCACCCGCTGGCCGGCGTCCCGAATGCGCCGAAACGTAGCAAGCGCCTGGCCCACAACCTGATCCATGTTGTAATACTGATAGGTCGCAAGGCGACCGACGAAATGGACATCGCTCTGGCTCGCGGCCAGCGCCTGATACTTGCGGTAGAGCGCGCGATTGCTGTCGCAGGGGATCGGATAATAGGGGTCACCGACGTCAGTCGGATGCTCATAGGTGATCGTCGTGAACGGGTGCACCTGTCCCGTCAGATGCTTGTATTCGCTGACCCGCGTGAACGGCTCGTCGCCGGGATAATTCACGACCGCGACGTCCTGATGCCACTCCTTCGGCAGCGTCACGTGCTCGAAGCGCAGCGAGCGATACGGCAGCGCGCCGTAGCAGCGATCGAAATACTCATCGACGGCGCCGGTGAAGATCAAATTGCGATACGGGACGAGCTTCTTGATCATGTTGAAGTCGGTCTGCAGCATGATCGAGATCCGCGGATTGTCGAGCATGCGCTCGAACATCCGTGTATAGCCGTCCTTGGGCATGAATTGATGGCTGTCACCGAAATAGCGGTCATCGGTGTTCGCACGCGTCGGCACGCGCGCCGTCACCGACTTGTCGAGCTGCGAGGGATCGAGCCCCCATTGCTTGCGCGTATAGCCTCTGAAGAACAGCTCGTACAGCTCGCGGCCGACCCGGTCGACGACGACGTCCTCCGAGGTTCGGATCGGATCGATCGGCTCGCGACGGCTTTCGTAGAACGCTTCGGCCTCCTCTTCCGTCGACAGCTGCAGGCCGTACAGACGATTCAGCGTCGTGCGGTTGATCGGAATCGGCAATTGCTGCCCCTTCACGCTCGCCCGCACCCGGTGCTCATAGGGCCGCCACTCCGTGAAGCTCGACAGGTACTGGAATATCTCGCTGGAATTGGTGTGAAAGATGTGCGGGCCGTAGCGATGCATCAGCACGCCGGCCGCGTCGTAGCAATCATAGGCATTGCCGCCGATATGTGGTCGCCGGTCGATGATCAACACGGTCTGCTTCAACTGCGTAGCGAGCCGCTCCGCGAGCACGCTGCCTGCAAATCCCGCCCCGACGATCAACCAATCGAACACGTGCATACTCCCGTTATCTGACCGAGAGAGAAGCTGAGTGTGAATTGAACGTTCCTAATGCAGCGCGGCCGCGCGGAAAGCGCCTAACAAACGACAGACATGGCCCGCCTGAGACAGGCCGCGGACGCGATCAGCTCTTCCCGCAAGGGCTCGTGAAAGGACCGGCATCCGTCTCGCCCGATCGATCCCAGCAATCCGGTCTCACACGCGCGGTCGTTGACCCATCCCGGATAGTCGAGCACCGGATAGAGGCAGAGCCCCTCGACCGGGACGCCCTCATGGCGGGCGGCGAGCACCTCGCGGGCGACATAATACAGCCAGGCCGCACGGGCGCTGCCCTCCGCGCCGGTCTCGGAGATGAACATGGGTCTTCGGTAGCGCGCATGGCACGCGCCGAGCAACTCGCGGAAGGCGCGATAGCGACAATGCCCGAGCGGGATCGTCGCCCGGTTCGTGAGCCATTGATTGTCCGGATAATAGTTGACCCCGAGAATATCCAGACAATCCGGCCTGCCCCCGAGCTCGGGCGCCATGCGGCCGGTCAGCATGTCCATGGCTTCGTACTGATAGCCGTTCAGGGTCTCGGCCAGCGCCTCGTCGCCATCGCCCGCGGGAGCGATATGCACCAGCGGCTCGGCGTGCACGATGCGGGCAGCCGGATCGACCACCCGAATGGCGTCGATTGCGGCGATCGAGGCGCGGACGAGCTGCCGCTTGAGCCGTCCCCCTTCGCCGACGCAGAACGGATTCATCAATGCATTGTCGCCGCCGGCCCAAGCGAAGTATGAGATTTCGTTGATCGGACAGAAGTAGCCGATCCCACCGCTCTCCTCTCTCACCAGACGCGCAGCGCCTGCTGCGAAGCGCGCAAACCGGGTGACGAACTCCGGCGCGAAGATATCGATGTCATCGGGCCAGCCATAATGCAGGAGATCCCAGATCACCTGAACGCCGGCCCGCTGCGCTGCTCTCACGCTGGCGAGCGCCGTCGACCAGTCATAACGGCTTGGACTTTGCTCGATGAGATGCCATCGAAGCCCATCGCGGAAGGTGTGGAGCCCGACCTGCTTCAGGCGCCGGTAGTCGTCGAATGCGGATCGGTCATGGCCGCTGGCGGCGATGAGGTCCAGACGCCTGCCGTCGGGACGGCGATGGGTCGAGCACTCGAACCCGCCGATGAAGAAACTATCGAACAGGGCGGACGCGACATGTGCCGATGGTTGCAAGTCGTCGCCGGCCACTAGACACGCTCGATCCGATCTGCCGTTGCGGCCGGCACCGCTCCGAGCACAGCGCCATGCTGCCTCATCACCTGAACCATTCGTGCAAATGTGGAATCCCAGGATTTGTCGGCCAGAAACTGATCCACGCGCTTCAGCCGGTGCGCGTCGCTGCGCTCGTCGATGCTTAGCCGGACCTCACGCACAAACTCGTCCGCCGTCGCTGCGATCGCGACCAGGCCCAATTCCCCATAGGGCCTGCGGACGTCATTGATGTCGGTCGACACCACCGGCAGGCCACCAGCGAGATATTCAGGCGTCTTCGTCGGGCTGATGAAGCGGGTGCTCTCGTTGCGGGCGAACGGCATGATGCCGCAGTCCCAACCGGCGAGGTAGAGCGGCAGCTCGCGGTACTGCTTCGGGCCGAGCCAGTGCAGATTTGGCAGATCGGGCAGCTCGGAGCGCTCGATCTTGGCGAGCGGGCCGATCATCACGAATTGCACGTCGGGGGCCTGCTCAGCCGCCGACTTCAGCAGGGCCATGTCCATACGCTCATCGATCACGCCGAAGAAGCCGGCGCGGCGCGGCGGTATGGCACTTTGATCCGGCGGCTCCGTGCGGCCGCGAAGCTGGCGTGCCTGGGCGAAATGGGCCTTGTCGATGCTGCTGGGGCAACAATGCACGTGCGGATGGCGGTCCTGCTTGGCGTCGTAGAGGCTCTGACCTCCGGTAAAGACGACATCACAACACGCCAGCAGCTCGATCTCGCGCTCAACCAGCCGCGGTGGAGCAAAGCGAAATGCCGTCAGCTCGTCCATGCAATCATAGACGCAGAGATCGGGGCGCAGATGGCCGCTGAAGCCGAGCGCCATCGGCGTGTAGTACCACAGGATCAGCTCGGGAAAGGACTGCGCGGCAATGAACGCGTCCAGCAGCTCGCGTTGCTGGGCTTCGATGAGCTGAACGTCGTCCGACGGCGGCAGATGCGGCACTAGGACCTGAACGCCGGGACCGCCGTCGCTGGCCACGAGCTTGGGCTCCACGGCATCGAAGATCGGCTCCTCGAAGACGAAGACGTCGACGAAGGCTGCGGCGCGTGACAACAGGTGCTGCGGACGTTGGTAGACGAAATTCCATCTCAGGTGAGACAAGCAGATCAGTCCGCCGCGTTCGCGGCTTGGGTCGAGGCTTATCGCAGGTGGCATGGACGGTCCCTCACGGCTCGCAGATCAAGGCCGGGAGATGACACTCGTTCCTATGTCGGTTGCTGCGGTCTTGTCTGATAACACGTGTTAATTGCGGCCGGTGCCGGCTCCCGCCTTCCGAGGCTGTTCGATCGCACGAGCGTTTTGCGCATCGATCAGCTGGCGGATGAAAGCGATCTCGCCATCGCGATAGGCACGGCCGTCGGACTGAAAGATGTCATGAAACCACACCGGCGGCTCACGACCGACATAGGGTGTCTGCCACGAATCCCACGGCAGATGCGTCTGCGTATTGCCGTTCACAAATCCCCAATTGATCGCTCCGACATGATGGCGGGCCGCGATCGGCAGGATGGCTTCGAACGTGCTGCCGCGGGGACGCGCCATGTATTCGGTGCACAGAATGGGCCGGCCGCCGCTTGCAAGGAAGACGATCTGCCGCTCGAACGTGTCCGGCTCGTCATAACTGTGGAAGGAGACGATGTCGGAGTTCGAGAGCTGAATCTGCTCGATCTCGTCGGGCGGTCGCGTGGTCGACGGATCGCGCCAGACCGCGCTGGTCAGCGGCTGGGTGGGGTGTGACATCCGCGCCCAGGCGAACGCTTGTGGAAGCAGCGAGCGCACTTTTTCGATCTTGTCGGCCGGCTCCCGCTGAAAGTAGCTGTCGCGATTGATGTTATCGGGCTCGTTCCAGATGTCCCATGCGAGAATGCGCCGGTCGTTCGCGAAGGCGCCGACCACGCCTTCGACATAGGCCTGGAGCCGCGGCCATTGCCGCTCGTCATCGAGCGCAGCCGCGCCGGGACTTTGCACCCAGCGCGAGTTATGCACGCCCGGCACGGGCGGCGCCTGTGGCCCGAGCCTCGGATCAGGGTCCCAGCAGGAGTCGAACAGGACGAAGATGACCCGCAAATGGTGCCGATCGGCGATCGCCAGAAAGCGGTCGATCCGGCGCGTGAATGCCGTGGCGTCCTGCTGCCACAGCAGGTCGTGTAGAAAGACGCGCAAGGTGTTGAAGCCGAGCCGCTCGGCCCACCCGAGCTCGAGCTCAATGCGCGCAGGATCGAAACTCTCCTCCTGCCACATCTCCAGCGCGTTGCTGGCGTCGGCAGGAATGTAGTTG
Organism: Bradyrhizobium sp. USDA 4353; assembly: GCF_054063215.1. Classification (NCBI taxonomy): domain Bacteria; kingdom Pseudomonadati; phylum Pseudomonadota; class Alphaproteobacteria; order Hyphomicrobiales; family Nitrobacteraceae; genus Bradyrhizobium; species Bradyrhizobium sp. USDA 4353. Next base: position 3,004,991 of record NZ_JBSSGB010000001.1, on the reverse strand, counting down.
GCGCCGACCAGCCAGGGCTGGCCCGCAGCCCAATTCGTTGCGTCAGCGGCCGTCCATTGCTCCGCCTGGCCTGTCGCTGGTGTGACGATCAGGAGGAGACCGAGCAGGATGCTTCTCAGTGCGCTGCGCATGGTCCGGTTCTCCTGATCTCCCGCCCGAGCGGTGATCGCGTTCAGCGTGGCGTCATCGCAAATGGCACCGGCATGTGACGGATGGTGTCGCCGCTTCCCGAGCCCAGCAGCGTCTCTCGATCAGGACCGCCGGAGAGCTGTTCAGCCGCGGTCGCGGGCAAGGTCTGCGCCCGGAGCGCGGTCGTGACCAGCGCATCCAGCAAGACGGTGGCGGTGGGATCGGCCAGCGGATCATCGCGGAACAGGCGGAAGGTGGAGACGAGCACGCGTCCCTTGCCGTAGCCGCGCTCCACGGCCAGCGCGACCGGCTTGTGGATCCAGCCGATCACCAGCGCGGCGTGGACGCGGGCCTGGAAGTCGAGCAGGTTGCAGCCGCTGATGACGAGCTCGGGGATGACACGGTCGAAGGTCGCATCGATCAGCGGCCCTCCGGGCACATGCGCGAAGGCGCCGCGGCGCCGCAGCCAGGCGAAGGTCGAGACCCAGTCTCCGCGCCACAGCGCGCCGGCGCGGCTCTGCACGCGGACGTTCTGCCAATGCGGAAAGAACGGATTGAGCGACATCTCGTGATCGGCGAGCAGCAGCAGCGTGCCGCCGGCCCTGACATGAGCGGCGATGGCCTCGTCATAGGCGGTGGCAATGATGAGCTCCGCCTCGGCCATGGCACCGACAAGCCTATAGCCCTGGGCGCGTAGTCGCTGGCGCAGCTCCTCCGACGGCGCCCAGACCGTCTTATCGTGCGCAGCATGACGCAGGCTCGCGGGATGCACCGCGAGGTCGAGGCTGTTCGAAGCAATCAGCCTCTGGTCAGCGGCTCGCAGCTCGAATCCAATCCTGATGCTGCGGGCCGTCTCGACCGGGGGCAGCTTCAGCACGAGGGGTTCCAACTCCGTCACCGTTCCGCGTGCTGCGCGGCAGGCGGAAACGCTTTCTTGGCCGTCGACCGACCATGCAAGCGTGGCCCCCTCAATGGCCTCCGCCCCGTTCGCGATCGAGACACCGATGGTTGCCTGCTCGTCATCCCAGTACGACAACCGCTGCCAGTCCGGCACGATCACGGTGTCGGCATTGATGCGCGCGAATACGGCGTGAAAGACCCGCGGATTCCGCAGCATGTCCAGCAGGCCATTGGACTCCCAATGGCAATCGGTGAACTCGGTGATGACATAGCCGGCGATCTCCGGCCGGCGCCGCATCCGCTCGATCTCATATTTGAGCGAGTGATATTGCTGCCATTGCGCTGCTTCGACGAAGGCGCGCAGCGATCCGAACACGCGGTCGAGGCTCCAGTCGCGGAACCGGTTCTCGATCCCGTGGGCGTACATCACGCCCTCGCCCCAATCATGACCTGTCTCGAACCACCACGGCTCCTGACCATCGACACCTGCAAGCTGCGTAGGATCCGGCAGCCCCCAATTGCCGAACTCCGAGCACACCAGGGGCTCCCGGCCCGTGATCACGGCGTCGCCCTCGGGGCTGAACAGCCAATCGGCGCGCCCCGCGAGACCGTCGACGAACCGGTCCCAATCGGCCCGGCTGTCCGGATAGGCCGCGTAGAAGTGGTAGTCGGCGATGTCCGTTTCGATGTGGAAGCTCGGCGCGACCGGCGAGTTGTCGACCACGGGCCGCGACGGATCATAGGATTTGAGCCAGGCATACAGCTTGCGCAGCCATGCCCGGTGCTCGGCATCATGGACGAGGTCGACGCCCCAGTTTTCGTTGATGATGGTCCAGCAGACGATCGAGGGATGATGGCCGTCGCGGTCGACGATCCCTTTGAGCATCCGCTCCTTGCGCGCACGCGACCGCTCCGTCGAGAATCCGCCGTTCGGCAGCTCCGCCCAGATCAGCAGACCGACGCGGTCCGCAGCCTCATAATAGCGCGGATCGGGCGCCTTGATGTGACAGCGCAGGCAGTTCAGCCCGAGCTCGCGCGCCTTGCGGAACTGATCCTCCAGGAACTCCATCGAAGGCGGCGTGCAGATCGTGTCCGCGTAGTAGTCCTGATCGAGCGCGCCACGCAGATAAAGTGGCTCGTCGTTGAGATAGAACTGGCCGTCCCTGGTCTCGAATTTGCGAAAGCCGATGGTCTCCCCGGCCTCGTCGATCACCTCGCCGTCGCGCCGCAAGGTGAGCTGCACGCGATAGAGGTTGGGCTGTGCCGGAGACCATTTGAGCGCGTCATCGACGACCGCTTGAGCGAGAATCACGCTTGCGCCCGCCGCTGCATCGACATGCGCGGTTCCCGCGACCGCTCCGCCCGGTCCCAGAATGCGCATCTCAAGCGACGAGGCCGCCTTGAGTGGCGCAGCCAGGGCGATCCTTGCAGTCACCAAGCCGGTGTCGGGATCGCTCTGGATCAGCTGCTGCGCAACGTGATCGGCAATGCGCTGCTCGAGCCGCACCGACTGCCAGATGCCGGAAAGCGGACCATACCAGCTCTGCTTGCCGAACGGGATCTCGGCGAACGGCGCGTCCGCGAACTCATTGGGGTCGTCCGTCGGGCTCTCGACGCGCACGACGATCTCGTTCTCGTCATCCTGCAGAAGGGAAGTGACATCAAATGAGAACGGCAGGAACCCGCCCTCGTGATCGCCGACATGCTGGCCGTTGATCCAGACCCGCGCGAAGTGGAAGACGGCGCCGAACCTGAGGAACACGCAATCGCGGCGCCAGCCACGATCGAGCGTGAAGCGCCGCTGATAGATGCCGATGCCGGCGCGCATCCGCAGGTCGGGGAACTGCGCCTGCCACACGCCGGGAACGCTGATCTCGCGCACTTCGGCGGGCGTGATGCTGTCCTGAGGCACGTGCAGGAAGGACCACACGCCGTCAAGTGATAGTTGTTTGTTGTTCACGATGTCATCTCCGGCGTCCGCGCCTTAAGCGCCGGAAAGTGGCGAAAATGCGCGCCGTGTCCAAGAATGTGACCCGCACCGCAAACAACCGGATGACGAGCGACAAAGAACGCGGCGGAACTCGCGCCGCGTATTACTTTCGATCCGTCTGCTGACCCTTACGCCTCGGCGGCTTCCACGTTGACGCGCTCCTTGGCGAGCAGCGACAGGATCGCGTCGGTCTTGCGCTCCTCCTCCAGCGTCTGGCCGAGCAGCGGTACGGCTTCCGTCAACCCGAGTTCCTCGGCCCAGCTCTTCAGCGTGCCATAGCGCGTGATCTCGTAGTGCTCGACCGCCTGCTGAGCCGCGATCAGCCCGGCATCGAGCGCCTCGCTGCCCTTGAACTCCTGGAGGATCTCGTCGGCCTCATCGAGCATGCTCTGCATGGCCTCGCAGGGCTTGCCGCGCGCGGGCTTGCCGAGCAGCTCGAAGATCTGCTGCAGCCGTTCGATCTGCACCTCGGTCTCCGTACGATGCGCGTCCAGCGCGGCCGCAAGCCTCTCGGATTCGGCAGCGCGTTCCATCTTGCCGAGCGCGCGCAGCACCTGCTTCTCCGCTGAATAAGTGTCCTGCATCAGAATGAGGAACAGGTCTTCGAGCGTCTTGTCTGTCTGTGCCATGGCTGCTCTCCTCGAGACGATTTGGTCAGCCAACCTCGCGACAGCGAGCGAGGTTCCTGTCGGTTGCGGGCAGCCCGTCTGTTGGCTTAGGAACTTGCGAAAATTCCGGGACGTTAGGTCCCGGGTGGATTGGCGCTCGCGGCGACGTCGTCATCCGCAACCGGATGCCCCGGCAGGTCCGGCCAACAGACAATGATGGTTTCGCCTCACCTCAAGTCCGAACGAGCGCAATGCCAGATCTCGACATGTGGGGCGGAATAGAATGTACGGTCGTTCGCCTTGGAGATCGGTTCAGGAACCAGGTCGTGGAAACCGGCCATCACGATCGTCTCGACGACCTCGACAGGATCGCCGCGCTCGGCATAGGCACGCTCCGCTACCCGATCCTGTGGGAGACGATCGCGCCCGACGATCCCGATAGCTGCGATTGGCGCTGGCATGATGCACGGCTGGCGCGGCTCAGAACACTTGGAATCCGCGTCGTCGCCGGACTGCTCCATCACGGCAGCGGGCCGCGCTACACCGATCTGCTCGATCCCGCTTTTCCGCATCTGCTCGCTGCCCACGGGGCGCGCGTCGCTCGACGCTACCCCTGGCTCGAGCTGTTCACGCCCATCAACGAGCCGCTGACGACCGCGCGCCTGAGCTGCCTCTACGGCCATTGGTATCCGCACACGCGCGATGAGCACAGCTTCCTGCGCGCGCTGCTCAACCAATGCGAAGCGACCGCCCTCGCGATGCAGGCGATCCGCCAGATCACGCCGTCTGCCCAGCTCGTCCAGACAGAGGACGTCGGCAAGGTCTTCAGCACGCCACGGCTGCGCTACCAGGCGGATTTCGAGAATGCGCGGCGCTGGCTGAGCCTCGACCTGCTGTGCGGTCAGGTCGATCCTCATCATCCGCTGTACGCCTTCATCCGCGACAACGGCATCGCCGCATTCGAGCTGGAACGCCTGAAGGACAATCGCTGTCCTCCCGACATCATCGGCGCCAACCACTACCTCACCAGCGAGCGCTACCTGCACCCCCGCACGGACGCTTTCCCCGAAGAGTTTTCCGGCGGGAACGGCCGCGACCGCTATGCCGATGTCGAGGCGGTGCGCATGCCGCTGCCGGCGACGCAGCTCGGCCCGGCCGCGCGCCTTGCCGAGGTCTGGGCGCGGTATCGACTGCCGATCGCGATCACCGAGGTGCATCACGGCTGCACCCGCGAGGAGCAGTTGCGCTGGCTGCTCGAGGTCTGGAACGCGGCAGCCGAGATCCAACGCAGCGGCGCCGACATCCGGGCGGTGACGGTCTGGTCGATGCTCGGTGCGGTCGACTGGAACTCATTGTTGACGCGCGACGATGGCCGCTATGAGCCTGGCGCCTTCGACATCCGCAGCGACCCGCCGCGGCTGACCGCACTCGGCCGCGCGGTGGAAGGTCTGGCGCGCGAGGGCCGTTTCGCACATCCGGTCGTGGTGAACTCGCCCGGCTGGTGGCATCGCCCCGAACGACTCTATCACCCGCCGTCACGCCGACGCGTGGCGCCACCCACGGCTGTCCGTCGGCCGCTCCTGGTTGTCAGCAATGACGCCGAATGGCTGCGGATCTTTAGCAACGCGGCCGATATGCGCGGACTGGCCATGGCGGCGGTCAGTTGGAGCGAAGCCGATGCCAAAGCCCCTGACCGCCTTCGCTCCGTGTTGAAGGCCCTGCAGCCTTGGGCGGTGGTCGCCACGCGAGCCTGCGCGGATCAAGTAGCCAACGACAGCCGCCTGCATGAGCTTGCGCTCACCTGCGATGCGCTCAGCATTCAGTTGCTGATCTACGACGACGGCACGCGGGACGACGCCGGTGATCGAATGGGAGCCCGCCCACATGAGGCATGGACTAGCGCCACGCTGGTGATCTCAGCAGGTCGCGACCATCTCGATGACGCGCTCGACCTGCTGATCGACGGAGAACATGGGTTCTGGTGGCCGACCGCGCGAGGGTTGCAGCGGCGAGACGAGGCGGCTGCAAAGGACGACGGTCGAAACCTCGCAGCCGGATAGGAGCCAACGCCAGCATACCGGGTTGGCCTGGATTGAACCGCAGGATCGATCATGACCATCGCCTCTCTCCACGCGCCAACACGCACCATCCTCGTCACCGGAGGCGCCGGCTATATCGGCTCGCATGCCTGCGTAGCCCTACTCTCGGCAGGCCACGACATCGTCGTGTTCGACAACTTCTCGAACAGCAGCCCGCGCGCGCTGCAGCGCGTGGCCGAGATCACCGGCCGCACCTTTGCCGTGGCCGAAGGCGACATCCGCGACCAGGCCGCGATCGAACGAACCATCAGGGCCTGTGGCTGCGATGCGGTGATGCACTTTGCCGGCCTGAAATCCGTGCCGGAGTCGGTCAGGCGGCCGCTCGACTATTATGATCAGAACGTGATCGGCACGCAGCGGCTGCTTGCGGCCATGGTGAGCACCGGCGTCAGCCGCATCGTCTTCAGCTCGTCGGCGACCGTCTATGGGCAGCCGCAATTCCTGCCCTATACCGAGGATCACCCGCTGGCGCCGGTGAACCCCTACGGGCGCACCAAGCTGATGATCGAAGACATGCTGCGCGATCAATGCGCGAGCGATCCGGCGTGGAGCGCCGCTCTCCTGCGTTACTTCAACCCGGTCGGGGCCCATGACAGCGGATTGATCGGCGAGGACCCGCTCGGTGTTCCTAACAACCTGCTGCCCTTCGTGGCGCAGGTCGCGATCGGGCGCCGCGATCATCTCAAAGTGTTCGGCAACGACTACGATACGCCGGACGGCACGGGAATCCGCGACTACGTCCACGTCATGGATCTCGCGGAAGGCCATGTCGCCGCGCTCGACCGGCTGGACAGCCCGGGCTGCGTCGCCCTCAATCTCGGCACCGGCCTTGGTCATAGCGTTCTCGACGTCATCCGCGCCTTTGAGCTCGCGAGTGGCAAGCCGCTTCCCTATCAATTCGTGGCGCGCCGTCCCGGCGATCTCGACAGCTACTATGCGGCAACGGATGCAGCGCGGACGCTTCTCGGATGGTCAGCCACCCGTTCGCTCGCAACGATGTGCGCCGATCACTGGCGCTGGCAGTCGCTCAATCCGGATGGATATGCCGAGCAACATCACAACCGCGAAGGGGTGGAAAATGTGTCGCTCTCACCTGTGATGTCCAGCGAGCCGGCGCCTCTTGATACACTTGCCTCACCCGTCTCGGTCTCGCAGAGCGGATGAGCTTCTCCTTGTCCGTCGCTCTCCTGCGCCAGGTGCATCCTCCCGTCGCGATGACGCCGGCCAGCTCATAGGTCTGCACCGGCTCGTCGTTCGCAAGATGGCCGCTGCTCGGTCTCTTGCGCCGACGCTCTCGTGAGGTCAGGCCCAACAGATTTCCGCGGATCGGATCGCCTCATCAACGCAGACGCTTGTCCGAACCGCGGGTTCTTTCGGCAAGCCGGCTCCAGCGAGATGCCCTATCAACTTGTCCAGAGCGCCGCGGCGGTCGTGACCAGATCGGCGCCGTTTCGATCCGCGTCGATATGCGCCGGCGACCGCGGCCGCCCACGATCGAGAGCGAGCGGAACGGCTTTTCGTCGCGGTCCGCTGGGAGCCCCGTCGGCTGTATATTGCCGCCATTCGAAAGCAGCCCGTTGGTGCTCGACGGTCCACCGCAGGATTGCCGGATCACGGTCAAGCAGATAATGCCAGCCCTCGACGAGGCGCACCAACAACTCGTCCGGTGAGGGTGTCATTTCCGTCAGGGCCTCATCAATCCCCGAGAAGGTCGTCATGACCTGACGGCAATCATACTGATCGAGCAGCCGATCGGATTCCGCCATCACGCGCCTCCCGAGATCGGAATCTCGGAAGCTGCCAACCGGCCTCGTATGCAGGACAGAAACGCCGTCGAGGATGCCGAGGCCTTCGTACCCCAGGAGCTTCGGCCAAACCGAGTCCAGGCCCCACCCCCATCCGGTGGTCGTGAGATCCAGCGTGGGCAACAATCGCTCCAGGGTTTCGCGACGGAAGCATGGGACCATGATCTCCACGAAGCCGACGCGCCTCGCGAAGAAGCTCTGGTTGGTCATCGTGATGTAGTGCGCGTAGTAGGAGTTCTCCTGAAGCGCCGGCGCATAGAGATCGAAGTCCAGCGCGGCGCCGAACCTGAAGAGCGCATCGATCTCGTCCTGGCTGGTGAAGATGTCGTCATCCGGCAGCCAGATGTAGTCGTAGTCTCTCCAGCCGTTCCAGGAATTCAGCAGCGTCCTCAGCCCCGCCCATTTCGGTCCAGGCACGACGTCACCAATGGTGCACTCGAAGTCGGCCGCCGGCTCGATCTCCTGAAAGGGGCAGAGGTACAGATCCCAGCTGCGCTCCTTGGCCCGCTCAAGCCAGAACGGATGCAAAGATCTCCTGCCAACCCGAGCGATCACCAGATGGGGTCTCACCGGCCGTCTCCTTCAATGTTGCCCATCGGATGCAGAATGCCGGTAGCAGAGCTTGGTTGCTTTTTTTCCATCAAACAAACACGTACGACAAATAGAAACAGGCGCGGATGAGCCGCATTGTCGATTCGAGCTCTCTCGGATCGGATCATGACCAAGGCCTTTCATCGAAGCATCTTCACCGCCCGGCTGGCCGATCTTCCCCGACCGATACGTCGCCTGAACCTGTCGAGCGCACGGCCTCATAACGCAAGCGTCCGCTGGCCCTCGTTTGATCCCGGGATGCTGCAGCCCGGCATTCTGCATTTCGGCTGCGGCGCCTTTCACCGCGCACACCAGAATGTCTTCACCCAGCGCGCCATCGAGCTGGAAGGCGCATCGGCGAGCCGGTGGGGTGTCGTCGGGGTGAGCTTTCGCAGCCGAAAGGTGAGACAGGCCCTCGCCCCCCAGGATCTGCTCTACACGGTCATGGAGCGCGCTGATGACAGCTCCCGGGCCGACGTGGTGGGCGTCCTGAGAGGTTTGCTGTTCGCGGGGGATCAGCGCGGTCGCATCATCGCGATGCTTTCAGATCCGCAGATTCGAATCGTCACCTTGACGGTGACGCCCTCGGGATATGCGCCGGCTCCTGCACAGGACAGCGACATGTCGACAGACCCGATCGGACTCCTCGTCGACGGGCTCGCAACGGTGCGGGCGCAAGGATCCGCACCGCCCGTGCTGATCTCCTGCGATAACATGCCGCACAATGGGCGCCGCTTACGTGACGCCCTCATCGATCGTGCAGACCACCGAAGTGCGGCGCTGGGCGATTGGATCAGCCGCAACGTCCAATGCCCGTCATCCGTCGTGGATCGGATCGTTCCGGTCCCGACCTCGGCTGATAGCGCGGCCGCCAGTGGACTCCTTGGTCTGCAGGATCTGGCCGCAGTGGCGACCGAGCCGTTTCGCCAATGGGTGATCGAAGATTTCGACGGCCCGCGGCCACGATGGGAGCAGGCCGGCGCCCTGTTCGTCCCGGATGTCACGCCATGGGAGCTTTCGAAGCTGAACCTGCTCAACGGCACGCATATGGCGATTGCATTCCTTGGCATGCTGGCGGGCCTGAACACGGTCTCCGACTTCATCCTCGATCCACTCTTCCACCGCTATGCAGCCCGACTGATGCGCGACGAGCAGATCCCCACCATCCCCAAGAGCGATCACGATCTGGCCTCCTACAGCAATCAATTGCTGCGGCGCTGGCGAAACCGGAAGATCGTCCATCAGCTCGGGCGCATCGCAAGGAATGGCTCTGAAAAGCTGCAAGCGCGGCTGCTCTCATCATTGGCGTCCAACATCGCCTCTCGACGACCCGCACCGTGCACGATGCTGGCCATCGCCGCCTGGGCTTGTTGTACCGCGGGGATATTGCCGTTTGCAGGCGCCTTTGACGACGAGGCCGCTCCCGAACTGCAACGGCTATCGGTGACGTCCGGAGGCGAGACGAGGGCTTTCGTGCAGGCGCTCTTGCGCAGAGAGGATATATTCGGCCGTGAGCTGCCGCGGAATCCGCGGTTCGGCCAGGAGCTCGCTCATGCCATCGACAACCTGAAGCGCTGCGGCGCGCGGGGCGCCGTGTCGAAGATCGTCTGTGATGCAGAGGTCGACCTGTGAACCTGTCCGATATACGCGCCGTGATCTTCGATATGGACGGGCTGCTGGTCGACAGCGAGCGCCTTGCTCGCGCCGCGCTGATCGAGACCGCCGGCCGCTTCGGGATCACGGCAGACCTCGACATCTTCACGCGCATGATCGGCCTTCCCGAGGACAGCTCACTGACCCTCCTTCGGCATCGGTTTGGTGTGGACTTCGCGGCGGAAGACTTCATCCAAGCGGCCGCTACGGCATGCCATGCGATGGTGGAGTGCGGCCAATTGGAGCTGAAGGCGGGCGTGCCGGAGCTCATGGCATTTATCGAGCGTTCGGGACTGGCGAAGGCGGTGGCGACGTCCTCATCGCGCGAGAAGGCCATGCGCACGCTGTCCGCCGTCGATTTGGCCAGCCGATTCGACGCGGTCGTGACACGCACCGACGTCGCACGCGGAAAGCCGCATCCGGACCTTTTCCTGCGCGCCGCGGTCGAGCTCGACCAGCCGGTCGATCGATGCCTCGCCCTGGAGGACTCCTATAACGGCATTCGGGCGGCGCACGCCGCCGGAATGAAAGTGATCATGGTTCCGGACCTCCTGATCGCGACACCTGAAATGACCGGCTTGGCCGACGCCGTCGCGCCTGATCTGCTTGCGGTTCGTGACGCGCTCATGAAAGCGAGACGCGAGCTGGAGGATACGGCCCGTGTCTCCAGCTAATCGGTCTCGCCTGTCTTACCGATGTTTCGCCCCGAGCGCTTCGGCCAGCACAGCCTGGAGCTCGTCCACCCTGAACGGCTTGCGCAGGACGGCGGCATCCACCGCCGCGCGCTCGATCGCACCGGTATCGGCATAGCCGCTCGCGAATACGATGGGCAGATCAGGCCGGCGCTGACGCGCCGCCTTGGCGACCTGGGCTCCGCTCATGCCCGGCATCGCGAAGTCGACCATCAGCAGGTCCGGCACGCGGTGGTCGATCATCGCCAGTCCCTGATGCCCATCCTCAGCTTCCAGGACCAGGTAACCGAGCTCTTCCAGCGAGGCGATCAGCACACCTCTCAGGTCGGGATCATCATCGACGATGAGGATCGTCGCGGCAGTTCTTGGCCGGCTGACAATGCCCTGCTCCACGGCTGCGTCGGTCACGTCGGGCGCAGCCGTCCGGCGCAGATAGATTCGAACCGTGGTCCCGCGACCGACCTGACTGTCGATGCGCACCGTGCCGCCCGCCTGTCGCGCGATGCCGTAGACCTGGCTCAAGCCGAGGCCCGTCCCCTTGCCGACGCCCTTGGTCGTGAAGAACGGATCGAAGGCGCGCGCCACGACCTCGGGCGGCATGCCGGAGCCCGTATCCGTGACGGCGATTTCGACGTAGTCGCCCGTTTCCAGATCCACGTCGCCGTCGATGCGCACAGGCCGCGTCGAGATCGTGAGGTCGCCACCGTCCGGCATTGCATCGCGCGCGTTGATCGCAAGATTCAGAATCGCCATTTCGAGCTGCGTCGGATCCGAGAGCACGGCGCCGTCGCCCTGCAGATCCACCTCGAGATGGACGATGGGGCCAAGCGTCCGGTCCAGCAGATTACGCATGCCCTCGACGAGGGACGACACCGCGACCGGCTTGATTTCCAACCGCTGCGCCCTGGAGAAGGCCAGCAGCTGGTGCGTCAGCTTGGCGCCCCGCTCGGCCGCCTGCAGCCCGGCTTCGGCATAGCGGCGCACCCGCTCGATGTCGTTCGGCCGTCTTCTGATGAGATCGAACGAGCCGACGACGGCGCCGAGCAGATTGTTGAAATCGTGCGCGATGCCGCCGGTCAGTTGCCCGACCGCCTCCATCTTCTGCGCCTGGGCGAGCGCCGCTTCGGCTTCCTTCAGCCGGCTCTGCTCGAGCAGGCGTTCGGTCACGTCGGTGACGAACTGATAGGCTCCGTGCGGCTGACCTTGCGCGTCGCGCAGCGTGCGGAAGCGCATCTCGTAGTAACGGCGGGCGAGCAAGGGATCGCCGAACGCGTTGATCTCCACAAACTCCTCGCCCGCGAGCGCCCGACCCCAGACCTCCTGCACGGCCGCCCGATGCTCGGGGCGTTGATCCAGCATCGCGAGCATGTTGTCGCCCGCCCGCGGCGGCCGCACGCCGAAGATCCGCGCGAACTCGGCAGAGGACGCCTTGTTGATCGCCAACCAGTTGAAGTCGCGGTCGACGACCTGCACGAAGATGTCGGTGCCGTCGACCACATCGGCGAGCAGCTTGCGCTCCGCCAGCACCTCGGCAACCCGTCGCTCCAGCGTCTGGTTGAGTTCGCGAAGCCGCGCCTCGCTTGCGGCCAAGGCGGCCTCGCTCGCCTTGCGGACGCTGATATCCATGACCGTGCCGAGCACGCGCAGGCAGCGGCCCTCGTCGTCGAACACGCCTCGGCCCTTGGCTGCGACCCAGCGGATGACGCTGTCCTCCTTGCCGACCGTTCGGTATTCGACATCGTAGACCGCGCGACGTGCTGGATCGGCGGCGGCCGCGTAGGCCTCGCTGACGGCGCGCCGATCGTCAGGATGCAGGCCCTCGTAGAAATCCTGCATCGTGACCGGCACATCCGCCGAGATGCCGAACATCGCCTTCACGATCGCGGGCCAATGCAGCCGCTGGTTGACCTCGTCGACGTCCCAGAAGCCGACCTCGGCATTCTCGGTCGCAAGGCGCAGGCGCTCCTCGCTGGCGCGGAGTTTCTCCTCGGCGCGCTTGCGCTCGGTGATGTCGACCACCGTGGCGCCGACCTGGACGACCGCGTCCCCCTCGAAGACGGGAAAGAAGCCGGTCAGCCAGGAGCGCGGCTCGCCTGGGCTCGCAGGCGTTTCGCCGTCGATCTCCAGACCGTCGATGGGCCGGCCCGTGGCGAACACCTGATCGAGCACCGGACCGACCAGCCTCGCATTGACCGGCAGCAGCTCCTCGATGGTCCGGCCGAGATGGGTGTCGGCCGCGATGCCATTGATGTGCGCCAGCACGTCGTTGATCCGCGTGTAGCGGTGCGCGCGATCGAAGAAAGCGAACCCGATCGGGGCATTCGTGATCAGAGCATTCAGCGTCGACGCCGTGGCCGCCTGCTCCGACTGGGCGCGGGCCGCCGCCGCCTCGGCTCGCGCGCGCTCGACCGCCTCCCAGGTGCGGGACGCCACATCCTCGATCAGGCCGATCTCGTCATCCCGCCACACATGCGGCTCCTGGAAATTGACGAACATCGACGCCGTGAAGCGGCCGTTCCGCACGAGAGGGACAGAGACGAAGGCGCGCGTCTCGATCGCGGCCCACGTCGCGTGCACCTGGGCCGGGTCGGCCAGGACATCGTCACACACCTCGATGCGGCCGCCGCGCTGCCGCGCGTTGCTCTCCGGCCCGAAGGCGTCCAGCCGGTACGTTCCCGAGAGCGGCGCAACGCCATTGGCGTAGCAGGCCAGGATGGCGACCTCGTCGCCCTGGATCTCGCTGTAGCCGGCACGGTTGGCACCGAGATAGGTCCCGAGCGCCTCCACGGCGACATCCATCACCCGCCCTGGTTCGGACAGCTCTCGCAGCCGCTCCTTGAGATCGAGCCGAAACGCCTGCAGGCGCTCGCTCCGCACGCGCTCCGTCGTCTCAACCACGATGGCCAGGACACCGCCGGGACGGCCATCGTCGCCGGGGACCGGCGAGTAGTCCAGGTTCATGAAGACCTGCTCGGGCCGTCCATTCCTGTAGAGCGTCAGCTCCTGGTCCTTGTAGGACAGCGTGCCGCCGGCGAGCCCCACTCTCATGACATTGTCGTTGAAGTCGGCGACCTCCGGCCAGCCTTCGCGCACCTTCGATCCCAATAGCCTCGGGTGCCGTCCGCCGGCAAATCCGGAATAGGCGTCATTGTAGAGCATGATGCCGTCCTCGCCCCACAGCATGACGATGGGGACGGTCGATCGGAGCATCAGCTCGGTCGCGATTTTCAGGCTTGCCGTCCAATGATCCAGAGGGCCGAGCGATGTCGCCGACCAGTCGTAGAATGCGATCAGGCGCCCGGTCTCGCCGCCCATGGCCGTCAGGCGGTCAAGGAAGCTCGAAGTCTCACGCACTGCCCCACCCAGTCAGCAAAGGTTCTAACCGCCGCAAACGGCTCACGGCCGCCTTGGAGGCACGGTAGTCGGCCAGGCCGCGCGAGTCTCTATCCCAAAGCAAAATTCTCGATCGCAGATCGCTTCTGTCGAGAGCTCCTGACAACGTGAACTTAAGACATTATTGTGCCGGAAGTTCCCTGACAAAGGGAACCAAAATCAATGGACCGCAGTCCTGCCGGCGACGTTCAGCTTTCATGGAGTCGTCGGCATCCCTATCCCAGCCCGACCTCGGCTATGCAGCCCGCACCGTCGAGAGGAAGCGCCCGATCTCGAGTTTGAGCCGCTCACTGTCGCGTGACAGAGATTTTGCTGCCGACAGCACCTGGCTCGAGGCCGATCCCGTTTCGGATGCGCCGCGCTGGACCTGAACCACATTTGTGGACACTTGGTGCGTTCCGGCCGCAGCCTGCTGGACGTTGCGGGAAATCTCTTGCGTTGCTGCGCCCTGCTCTTCCACGGCAGCCGCAATTGTCGAAGCGATCTCGGACAGCTTTTCGATTGTCGATGAGATGGCCCTGATTGCATCGACCGACTCGTTGGTTGCGGCCTGGATGCTGCCGATCTGCTGGCCTATTTCTCCCGTGGCCTTCGCTGTCTGCTCGGCCAGCGCTTTGACCTCGGTCGCAACCACCGCGAAGCCACGTCCTGCTTCGCCGGCCCGCGCCGCTTCGATCGTCGCGTTCAACGCCAACAGGTTGGTCTGCCCGGCAATCGTATTGATCAGTTCGACAACGTCACCGATGCGGCCAGCCGCCTTGGACAACTCCGCGACCTGATCGTTGGTTTTCCGCGCTTGTCCAACAGCCTCGGTTGCCATACGCGCCGATTCCTGCACTTGCCGACTGATTTCCGTCACCGAGGATGTGAGCTCCTCGGTTGCGGACGCCACGGACTGGACGTTGGTCGAGGCTTCTTCTGATGCCGCAGCAACCGCTGTTGACATCTGCTCGGACCGTTCCGCCGTCGTGCTCAAGCTGTTTGCCGACGCCTCAAGCTCTGTCGAAGCAGACGAGACGGTGTCGACGATCTCACCGACCGCCTCCTCAAAGCGATTGGCAAGCTCGAGCATGTCGCGACGACGCTGCTCGGCAGCCGCGCGCGCCGTATCCTCCTGCGCCTGCTTCAATTTCGCCACTTCAAGGCCGTTGGTTTTGAAGACCTCGACGGTCTTTGCCATATCGCCGATCTCGTCGCTCCGCGACGTTTCCGGCACATCGGCCGTCAGATCGTTCCTGGCGAGCCGCTCCATGGCGAGCTTGAGGCGAGCGATCGGACCTGACATTGACTTCAGGCCGATGAACAGCGCCACGACGACCCCCAGCGCGAGTCCAACGGCACCGACCAGCAGCACGTTGCGATTTGCCGTTTCCGCCTCAGCTGCAAGACTCTTTCTCTGCTTGCTGACTCGGTCGACCGAAGCCGTCAGAAACTGTTGTACGTCGTTGAGCAACCGTTCGAGCGACGGCTCGCATTCGTTGTGCACACGGGTTGCGATCTTGTTGTTTTCTTCGACTGTGGTCGACTTCGCACCGGCTTGCAGGACCGGATCGCAGACCGCGAAAGCCGAAGCGAATCTCGCGCCGAGTTCGCGGATTTCAGCCGCCTTGCTCGGGTTCTCCTTGGCGGCATCTTCAACGAGTCGCGCAATCCCGTCTCGCGCCTCAGTCGCGTCCGTCACCCGCTTTGCATTGCCGCTCTGGGTGGTCTCGGTCAGCACTGCATAGAGAGCCGCATGATATGTCTCGGCGGACCTCTGGGTCCTCAACAGGTTCACATTGGCTCTTTGGAGAGCGATCAGATCGGTAAAGTCGTCGACCGTGGTATTCAGCTGAACGGTGCTATATGCCACGCAACCGACGATCACAGCGCCCAAAACGCTCACGATCAGCGCCAGCTTCCAGACGATCTTCAGATTATCTAAAAGTCTCATGTCAATTTCCACAAGGCAAGGTTGCCGTCGGTTAACCCGATAGGTCCAAATCAATAACATAAGATAACTACAGGGACGCCGGTCCCACCCGTGGTAGTACGGTTGTCCTTTGGCTCGTGGCCAGGCGGAAACAATCAACTCCGCAAATATGCGGACATGGCCTCTTAAGCTCGATGAGTCTCGGCCTGAAATACGGCATCGTGGCTCGCTTCGATCGAACATGTTTCGTCACGCGATGCGCACCGTTGTTGCCTGATCGGATTGCTCATCAAGAGATGTGGCGCCGCATATGATTCACGGGCGTTGCATGGTCCCCGGCAGAGGTCCCGTTACACGCTCAGCCGGTCGAAGTCTGAGGCGATATGGGTGGCGGGAAAGATCGCCCTCGCCTCGTCGAGGATCTCCTCGTCCGTGTAGCGGCCGGAGATGTGGTTGAGGACGAGCTGGCCGACATTGCTGGACGCTGCAAGGGTGGCGGCCTCCGTGGCCGTCAGGTGACCGTAGTCGCGCGCGGTCGCGGCGTCGCGCTGGAGAAAGGTCGCCTCGATCACCAGCAGATCCGCGTCGCGGACATGCTCCTGCAGATCCTCGGTGGTCTCCGTATCGCCGACGATCACGAGCTTCTTCCCTCCGCTGGCAGGCCCGAGGACATCTTCGGGGTCGACGGTGCGGCCATCCTCAAGCGTGACGGCTTTCCCTTCCGCCAGCGTCTTTCGCAACGGCCCATCCGGCACCGCGAGCGCGGCAAGACGCCCCGGCAACAGATGACGGCGCGCTGGGCTGACGAATGCGAAGCCGAAGCTGTCGGTGCCGCGATGCCGGACCGGGAAGCAGCTGATTGCGAACGCGCCGGCGTCGAGGACCTGCCCGGGCGTGAGCGGTACGAGCTCAAGCGGGATCGGCGCGCGGCCCTCGCCCCACAGCCCTGCGAGCATGCGGATGACGACATCGAGCGTGCCCGGGCTGCCGTGCACGCTCATGACATCATCGCTCCTGCGCAGCCGCAGGGTCGAGAACAGTCCGGGAATGCCGAGGATGTGGTCGAGATGGCCGTGGGTCAGCAGGATGCGGTCGAGCCGCCGAAGGCCCGCCCCGCTCGCCAGCAACTGGCGCTGAATGCCCTCGCCGCAATCGACCAGGATCCGGTGCCCGCCGGCCTGGATCAGAAGCCCCGGATGGTTGCGGTCCTGCGACGGAACGCTCGCGGAGGTTCCGAGGAAGATCAGCTCGAACATCGGCACCCTGTCGCTCCGGCCGGCCGCAGGCGCATCAGCGGTTCTGCTCCCGGCACCGGCGCCGGCTGTCTCATCAACTCGAAGCTCCTCTTCTCCACCTCGCCACCTCACCGCGCCGCCGCCACACCTGACCAGCCTGCCTCAAACCGCTCCCTGGGGGTATGGGTCCCGGCTCAAGGCCGGGACGACGGCGGAGCTTGGAGCGGCCATGACGGCACTTCCGGACAAACGCTCCGGTCAAACCGATGTTCGTCCCGATAGCCTGTTCGAAAGGCCGGAGCCCCGGCCGGTCCTGCTGACAGACTTTGGCGCGGGGGTCTGATACATCTCGGCCATGCCAAGCTCCGGTCCGGACCCGGATGCCGCGCCGACGGTCATCCGCAAGATCATCCACATCGACATGGATGCATTCTATGCGTCCGTCGAGCAGCGGGACAATGCCGAGCTGCGCGGCAGGCCGGTGGCCGTCGGCGGCTCGCGCGAGCGCGGCGTGGTGGCGGCCGCGAGCTATGAGGCGCGCAGATTCGGCGTGCGCTCGGCGATGCCGTCGGTGACCGCCAAGCGCCTGTGCCCGGACCTGATCTTCGTCAAGCCGCGCTTCGAGGTCTACAAGGCAATCAGCCAGCAGATCCGCGCGATCTTCGCCGAGCACACGCCGATCATCGAGCCGCTGTCGCTCGACGAGGCCTATCTCGACGTCACCGACAATCTGCAGGGCATCCCGCTGGCGCGCGACATCGCGTTGCAAATCCGCGCCAGGATCAAGGCCGAGACCGACCTCAATGCCTCGGCCGGCATCTCCTACAACAAGTTTCTCGCCAAGCTCGCCTCCGACCACCGCAAGCCGAACGGCCAGTATGTGATCTCGCCGGAGATGGGCGCGGCCTTCGTGGAGAGCCTGCCAGTCGGCAAGTTTCACGGCATCGGCCCGGCGACCGCCGCCAGGTTCAATGCGCTCGGCATTCACACCGGTCTCGACATCCGCCGTCAGACCCTGCCCTTCCTGCAGCAGCATTTCGGCAAGGCCGGCAACTATTACTACTGGATCTCGCGCGGGATCGATCATCGCCCGGTCCGCGCCAATCGCATCCGCAAATCCGTCGGCGCGGAAAACACGTTTGCGATGGATCTGACCGAGTTCGCGCCGATGGCGGCCGAGCTGCAGCCGCTGATCGACAAGGTCTGGCGCCACTGCGAAGCGACCGGCAACAGGGGCCGCACCGTCACGCTGAAGGTCAAGTTCGCCGATTTCGACATCATCACGCGCAGCAGGTCGGTCGCCGTGGCGGTCTCAAGTCGCGCCGAGCTGGAGCGCCTGTCCCTGGCGCTGCTTCAGGCCGAGATGCCGCTGCCCAAGCCGGTGCGGCTCCTCGGCGTGTCGCTGTCGTCGCTGCACGAGGCCGATGCCGGTGTCGAGACGCAACTCGCGATGCCGATCTGAGCGATGGGCTGCGACAAGATTGCTCGCAGCGCCAGCTTGATCCCCGACTTCTCGGCTGAACGGCGCCACCCGGCCATTTTGACCTCGCTCATCCGCGCATGACCTCCCTGCGTCCGGCACATTCGTCACAGAATGCGCCAGACCTTCCCGCGGGGACGGCGCAAGGCGGCTTTTGGAAGGCGGAACTCTCACATTTTCCTGATTCCTGCGTCAGAACGCCGCGGAGCAAATTCGCCTAAGGTCCTGGCGTTTCCAACCCACGGAGGTTTTCCGCATGCGTAAACTGATCATCGCCACCGCCGCCCTCGCGTTCGTCTCGTCGGCCGCCCTCGCACAGTCGACCGAGAAGCCGATGACCACCGGCCAGTCGGCGAAGAGCGGCGACGCCATGAGCGGAGGTGACGACATGAAGATGAGCAAGACGAAGAAGAAGTCGGCGAAGAAGACCTCCGGCGACGCCATGTCGAAGTGAGCGACGGCGCGGGCCTGTTCGAAGGCCTGCCGCTTCGTCACGGGATTGGGCCGCTCCTTCGGGGGCGGCCTTTTTCACTTGGAGGGCCGCGGCGTTTCAGCCGGGCGCCAGACCCATCTGCTGCAACCGCCCTGCGAACCAGGCCGACAGCGCCGGATCGATCCGCGCCCCGACGTAGACCTCCGGTGTGATCACGCTGCGGCGGTCGAGAATGACCAGCACGCCGATCCAATAGGCAAACCACAGATGCGGATCGGTCAGCGCCATCAGCTTGTGGCGGTCATGCGCGAGCGGCTGATGATTGCTGGCCTTGCGGACCTCGATCGCCAGCAGGTTCTCGGGCACGGCGCGCTTGTGCACGACGATATCCGGATAGACCGATTTCCCCAGCTCGTCGTCGGTCGACACAATCGAGCCGCGCGGCAGCAGCATGGTGCGGTCGTCGAGCCGGTTGTAGTCGCAATCGACGTCCCAGCCGAGGAAGTTGCGCTCCAGATGCACGGACAGCCGGTGCGTCAGGGCGCGCTCACCGAGATCACGGTCGAGGACGAAGCGCTCGCGCGCATAAAACTCCTGCAGCGCGGAGATCAGCCGGTTCAATTCGCTGTGCATGCCGCCCAAACAAAACAGACGATGGAGACGACACCATCAACACGCGATCGCGCTGAGTCGCCAACCCAAAAAGCGGCGCTGACGCTGCCACCAACCGGCGGCCGATTTGCGGCCGCCAGTTGCGGGTGAGACGGCTTACATCTGCACTTCGATCAGGCGCGGGCCATATTCGGCATTGGCTTCGGCCAGCGCGGCGTTGAACTCGTCCGCCGTGGTGACCGCGCGGCCGGGAACGCCCATGCCCTTGGCCATGGCGACGAAGTCGAGCGTCGGGCGGTCGATCTTGAGCATGTCCTGGGCGCGCTGGCCGGGCTCGCCGGCGCCGACACCGTCGAACTCGCCGCGCAGGATCTGGTAGATCCTGTTGGCGAACACCACGGTGACAACGTTGAGGTTCTCGCGCGCCTGAGTCCACAGCGACTGGATCGTGTACATCGCGCTGCCGTCACCGACGAGGCACATCACCTTGCGATCCGGACAGGCCACCGCGGCACCGGTCGCGACGGGGGTCGAGAAGCCGATCGAGCCGCCCATGTTCTGCAGCCAGTCATGCGGCTTGGCGGCGGCCGTCGGCGGGAAGAAGCCGCGGCCGGTGGTGATGGATTCGTCGACCACGATCGCATTCTCGGGGATCGCGTAGGCGATCGCTTGCGCGATGGTGGTGTGGTTGAGCGCGCCGGTCGGCTTGATCAGCTCGGCAAGCGCCTGCGGCTTCGCATCCGTTGCCTTGGCGCCGAGATGGCCGGCCAGCGCCTCGAGCGCGGCGGCCGAGTTCTCGCCCCAGGCGGTCATGCGGTGCACCTCGGTGCCCTCCGCCTTCAGCATGCTCGGCTTGTTCGGATAGGCGAAGAAGGCGACGGGGTCGTTGGCCTCGACCAGCACGATGTGCTTGTAGTTCTTCAGGATCGGCAGCGCCTGCTCGATCACGTAAGGGATACGGTCGATCGAGAAGCGGCCGGCGCCGCGCGCCATGCGCGGGTGATAGGTCTGGCCCATCACGCGGCAGCCGGTCTTGCCGGCGATCTGCTGGGCGAAGGTCAGCGCCTGCTCGGTCAGCGCGCCCGCGGTCATCAGCACCAGCGTCTCCGGGCCGTGGGCGTGCAGGATCTTGGCCGCCTTCTCCACCGCGTCATCAGAATAGCTCGGGCGCTGCGCGTCGGTGGGAACCTGGGCGATGCCGTCGGCCTCGTTCCAGGCGGTGTCGGCGGGCAGGATCAAGGTGGCGATCTGCGGCGGCGCGCTCTTCGCGGCGGCGATCGCAGCCGCACCGTCGGCGGCCACCGCCTTGGCGCTGGGCGAGGTCCGCACCCAGTCCGACATCGGCCGGGCCAGGCCCTCAATGTCGGAGGTCAGCGGCGCGTTGAAGCCGATATGGTAGGTGGCGTGCTGGCCGACGATGTTGACGATGCCCGAGCGCGCCTTCTTGGCGTTGTGCAGATTGGCGAGGCCATTGGCGAGGCCGGGGCCGAGATGGAGCAGCGTCGAGGCCGGCGTGCCCTTCATGCGGAAATAACCGTCGGCGGCGCCGGTCACCACGCCCTCGAACAGGCCGAGCACGCAGCGCATGCCCTCGACCCGGTCGAGCGCGGCGACGAAATGCATCTCGGAGGTGCCCGGATTGGTAAAGCAGACGTCAACGCCCCCCGCGACCAGGGTCCGCACCAGGCTTTCCGCACCGTTCATCATTTGCTCCCGTTAAATCCGCGCCGTGTCCAAAAGCTAAAGGCAGATCAATCATTGTTCGCCGGCCCCGTCAAAGGGCCCGGCCGCATTGCTGCCATCACGCCGATGGTCATACGCGGACATTGCTAACAGGGTATTGGGCTCCGACCGCGCGCGGGCGTCGTGGGATTTGGGTCACGGATCGCCGCCACATGGCCGCCTCACGGCGCCGTGGGTTGCGAAGTGCAACCGTTTATGGCCTGTCTGCGAACGGAATTTGCTATTTGCCAGGGGATGGAAATGAAGCGCTTTGCTTTGGGAATTGCTGCGGTCGCGTCAGTGGTCGGCGCCGGGACGGCGCGGGCGGAAATGTTCGACACCAGGGACATCTTCGGCGGCGGGCCGAACTTCTATCAGAGCAGCGTCAGCCCGATCCCGCGCGAGACCGTGATGTTCCAGAGCCAGTACGCGCCGGGCACGATCGTGGTGAACACGTCGGAGCGACGGCTCTATCTGGTGCTGCAGAACGGCCAGGCGCTGCGCTACGGCATAGGCGTCGGGCGCGACGGGTTCCGCTGGAGCGGCGTGCATCGCATCACCGCCAAGAAGGAATGGCCGGCCTGGACCCCGCCGGCGCAGATGCTCCGCCGCCGCCCCGATTTGCCGCGCCACATGGCCGGCGGCATCGAGAACCCGCTCGGCGCCCGCGCGATGTATCTCGGCTCGACCTTGTACCGCATCCACGGCTCCAACGAGCCGGAGACGATCGGCCAGGCGGTGTCGTCGGGCTGCTTCCGCATGACCAATGACGACGTCGCCGATCTCTATGATCGCGTCTCGGTCGGCACCACCGTGGTCGTGAAGAACTGAGAGCCTGATTGATCGGAATGATGTCGGAAGGCCAGAGCGCCCGTCCCCGCCAGGAGCATCGCCGCTCCTGGCGCCCCGTGCCGAGGACCGCGCTTGCGCTGACCGCGGCGCTAGCCTCGCTCGTGACCATGACGATCCCGTTGCCGGCTGCGACTGCCGAGATCCCGGCCATCGCAGCGCGCCAGCGCGCCGAGAAGAAGAGCTTCACCGACGCCGAGATCATCGACGGCTTCTTCAAGACCGCGTTCGGCGCCGAGTATCACCTCGCCGGACGGGTCGACCGGATCCGGAAATACAGCACGCCGGTGCGCGTCTTCGCCGACGGCCGCCGCGCCGACCGCAAGGCACAGCTCGCCAAGGTCGTGAGCGACATCGGCGCCCGCATCCGCAATCTCGACATCGCGATGACCGACAGCGACGACGACGCCAATGTGCGGGTCAAGCTGGTGCGCGACCGCGACCTCTACCACACCATCAGCCAGTCCTATGGCAGCGAGCGCGCCCGCGAAATCAAGACCTCGCTCGACCCGCAATGCCTGTCCGGCTTCCGCAAGAACGAAGCGTTCGAGATCGAGCATTCCGACGTCATCCTGACCGTCGACAACGGCGACTTCGTCTTCCTCGATTGCGCCTATGAGGAGCTGTTGCAATCGCTCGGGCCGATCAACGACACCTCCAGCGTGCCCTGGACGATGTTCAACGACAACGTCTCGATGGGCTATTTCGACGTCTACGACCAGTACATCCTCAATCTGCTCTACGACCCCCGCGTCAAGCCCGGCATGACGCTCGCCGAGGTCAAGGCCGTGCTGCCGGACGTGCTGACGGATGTGCGGGCGTGGGTGAGAAAGACGAATAATCTGGCGGAGTAGTTGGCGGCACTGCCAATCAAACTGATTCCCTTTCCGACACCAGTTTGCGCCACACCGATCCCGCACGATCGGTCTGCACCTCTCCCCGCCCTTCTGCGGGGAGAGGTCGGATTGCGCAGCAATCCGGGTGAGGGGCATGGCACGCGCTAGGCCGCGCGCATGGTCCATCGGAGTCGCCAATCATGCACGCAGCCCCGCCGCAGGGCTGACTTCCGGGCCGACAACGGATGGTGCCCGTGTGGCTGCCCCTCACCCCGACCCTCTCCCCGTAAGAACGGGGAGAGGGAGCGCACCGTCCGTCGCCGCAACAGCTCGTATACGTCCTCGTACGGATCGTGCTATTTGCAAATCCCCTTCAGCGCCTTCCATTCCTCCGCGCTCAGCAGCGGCGGGCCGCTGGCGGGGCGGTCGGCGGCGCGCATGCGGGCGAGGCGGTCCTCGGTGAGCGGATGGCTCGCCCATAGCGTGGGCTGCTTGCCCGCCTCCTTGCCGGTGATGCGGAACAGCAGCTCGCCCATCGGCCGGGTCGGCCGGCCGAGCTTGTGCATCACCTCGATCGCGAAGCTGTCGGCCGCCTGCTCCGCCTCGCGCGAATAGGACGCGTTGATCATCGAGCGGGAGGCGAAGATCGCGGCGCCCGCGCCGGTGATGTCGCCGAACAGCAATCCGATCAGGAACGAGCTCGAGCCGTTGTGGATCAGCTGCCGCAGATTGTCGCGATGCTTGAGATGGCCGAGCTCATGCGCCAGCACGCCCGCGACCTCATCGGGATCATTCGCCTTGTCGAGCAGCCCGCGAAACAGGAAGAAGCGCCCGCCCGGCAGCGCGAAGGCGTTGGGGATCGGCGTATCCAGCACCTCCGATCCGATGCCGTCGTCGAGATCCGCCGGCCGGCGCAGCGCCGTGACCAGCTTGGCGAAGGCCGCCTGACCGGCCGCCGCGCTGCATTCCTTGTCGCCGAACAGCGAATGGATCTGCACCACCGCCGCCTCGCCGAGATGCTTCTCCATCGCCGGCGGAACCAGCGGCGTCAGCCGCTCGGCGGCAAACGGGATCACCACCAGCACGACGGCGATGATCGAAGCCGCGGCCGCCAGCGACCAGCCGACGATCCGCGCAATGCCGCTGCGCGTCAGCCGGTGCTGGTCGATATCGGCGCAGCGCGCGATCAGCTCGGCCGACAGCGCCGCGTCGCGAATTTCCAGCCGCGCCAGCGGCGAGGCCGACAGGCAGCTGACCCGCAGCGTGCCGCTCGGGCCATCGACACGGCGGATATCCTCATAGGGCCACGACACGAAGTTGTCGGCGCTACGCATCACCAGTTGATTGGCAAAGCCGATCATGACGTTCTGGCGCCGGTTCGACAGCCCGTCGAAATAGACGGCGGGACCGCCGGGCGGAGCAGCCGGCGCCGCTTCCACCTCGCGCGGCGCCTCGAGTTGAGGATCAGAATCCGGCGACGTCGAGTCCATCGGCAAACCCCTCGCCGAGCGCGCTGGCCAGGTCGCCCTTGGCGGCGACGTCGGCCATGGCCTCGATGCCGTGCACCTGGACCGAGGCCAGCACCGTCGCCCAGACGTCGCGCACCAGATAGAGCCGCATCACGACGTTGGCCGCCAGAATGATGACGATGTAGCCGAGCCCGAGCGGCACCAGCAGACCCATATGGTTGGCGACGGCCTGTATCTCCTGCGCACCCGTGCCGCCGCCCAACAGGGTCGCGACCAGCGCGAATGCCCCAACCACGTACAGGATGAAGACCACGAGCAGCAGCAGCATCCAGCCGATGATCTTCCAGTACAGCGCATAGAACGCGCTGTTCGGCAGCGTCGACTCCAGGCGGACGCCGCCGAAGCGAATGCCCGACACCCACCAGCGCCACTCGACCGCCTTGAGCTGGGCATAGACGAACGGATACAGCGGAAACAGCATCATTGCGAATGGCGCGATCAGCCACAGATACCAGACCTGCTTGAACAGGTCCCAGCCGCGGCCCTCGAAGTCGCCCTGCAGATTGCCGTAATGCGAGTGCCGCATCTTGTAGCGCTCGAGCGCTGCGGTCCGCCACGGCCAGGCGATGCCGAGCGTGACGATGGCGAGCAGCGTCCACAGCATCGCGCGACCGGCATAGGCCCAGCCGGAGCCGTCCATCCAGAACCGGATGCCGCGCCACACCGTGCGCGTCAGCCGATAGCGCCGCGCGCGATAGATCGCGAACTGGCCGAACGCGTAGAACGAGATCAGCAGCGGCACGCTGGCGAACGCCTTGAAGCGCTCGGCCTCGACGGTGATCAGGAAATAGGCAAGATAGATCGGGACCAGGATCGCCATCGCGAACAGGAAGCCGATCAGGAGCTCCTTGCCGCGCCCGGTATATTCGGCGGCATCGCCATCGACCGAGGTGTTGACCCACAGATGGCGGCGGATGTCGGTCGCCAGCCAGAACCTGTAGAAGCCGAGCGTGATCAATTCGATGGCCGCGCCACGGCTGACCAGCCGGAAGAACTCGCTGCGGGCTCCGGAAAAGGTCGCTGGCAAAGACGGCAGCGGCGGAGGCTGCTGCGGAACATAACTCATCTGGTTCACGGCTTACGCCCCCGAACTACGCAAAAACATACAAATTGACCCGGTTATTCGTCGCCGGGACGACTCCAAGGTTCGACTCCGTTTGTACGCAAGTCGGCCGGAAAAAAACACCGGCCTGGGCGGAGTCGCGCAAAATATCTGCATCCGGCCGGTGTCCGAACGTGCCGACGCGCCGTTTCAGGCAACTTGGAGCTTACGACGTCTTCTCGAACAACTCCCGGCCGATCAACATGCGCCGAATCTCGCTGGTGCCGGCGCCGATCTCGTAGAGCTTGGCGTCGCGCAGCAGCCGGCCCGTGGGATAATCGTTGATGTAGCCGTTGCCGCCGAGCAGCTGGATCGCGTCGAGCGCGCACTGCGTCGCCTTCTCCGCCGCGAACAGGATCGCGCCGGCCGCGTCCTCGCGCGTTGTCTCGCCGCGATCGCAGGCCTTGGCCACGGCGTAGACATAGGCGCGCGCGGCATTCATCGTCGTGTACATGTCGGCGACCTTGCCCTGCACGAGCTGGAAGGTGCCGATCGGCTGGCCGAACTGCTTGCGCTCATGCACGTAAGGCAGCACCGCATCCATGCAGGCCTGCATGATGCCGAGCGGACCTGCCGCGAGCACGGCCCGCTCATAGTCGAGGCCCGACATCAGCACGTTGACGCCGCGGCCGACCTGGCCCAGCACGTTCTCCTCCGGCACCTCGCAATCCTCGAACACCAGCTCGCAGGTGTCGGAGCCGCGCATGCCGAGCTTGTCGAGCTTTTGCGCGGTCGAAAATCCCTTCATGCCCTTCTCGATCAGGAAGGCGGTGATGCCGCGCGGCCCGCCTTGCGGATCGGTCTTGGCGTAGACCACCAAGGTCTCGGCGACGGGGCCGTTGGTGATCCACATCTTGTTGCCGTTGAGGACGAAGCGGTCACCCTTCTTGTCGGCGCGCGTCTTCATCGAGACGACGTCGGAGCCGGCCTGCGGCTCGGACATCGCCAGCGAGCCGACATGCTCGCCGGAGATCAGCTTAGGCAGATATTTCTGCTTCTGCGCCTCGTTGCCGTTGCGGCGAATCTGGTTGACGCAAAGGTTGGAGTGGGCGCCGTAGGACAGGCCGACGGAAGCCGAGGCGCGCGAGATCTCCTCCATCGCGATGCAGTGCTCGAGATAGCCGAGGCCGGCACCACCATACTCCTCCTCGACGGTGATGCCGTGCAGGCCGAGCTCGCCGAGCTTGGGCCAGAGGTCGCGCGGAAACTGGTTGGAGCGGTCGATCTCGGCCGCGCGCGGCGCGATCTGCTCCTGCGAGAAGCTCGCCACCGTCTCGCGGATCGCATCCGCCGTCTCGCCAAGGTCAAAGTTGAACATGCGCTGCGCGTTGGCGATCATGGTGGCGGCCTCCTGCTCGTCTTCTGCTTTGCAACAATTGCCCAAAGCCTTATTCCGTGACGTGGCGCTTGTCACGCCCCACATCCGGCCGAATGCCAACTTTGCGACACAAGACGGCAGCGTTTGTCACCCGTCAAATTCCGCGCTTGCCCATCGCTCCCGGGCAGGATGTAATCGCGCCAAATATTGCCGGACACGTCAAGAAGCCGGCCTGAGGGAGACGTCCATGCACGGGACCGCCAAGCCGGCCGAAGCACATCGCCACGACGCCGCAGCCACCCGAGAGATCGACGAAGCAGCCCGGCGCGCTGCCACGCTGCCGCTGGCCGAATTCGATCCCGGCAATCCCGAGCTGTTCCGGACCGAAACGCATTGGCCCTATTTCGACCGGCTGCGCCGCGAGGACCCGGTGCACTACTGTAAGGACTCGATGTTCGGTCCCTATTGGTCGATCACCCGCTACGACGACATCATGGAGATCGAGACCAACCACGCGGTGTTCTCGTCGGCCTCGGCGCTCGGCGGCATCACTATCCGCGACGTGCCGCCCGACCTGCGCCGCGAGAGCTTCATCGCCATGGACCCGCCGCGGCATGCCGCCCAGCGCAAGACCGTGGCGCCGATGTTCACGCCGACGCATCTCGACGAGCTCGCCATCAACATTCGCAAGCGCTCCGCCGAATGCCTCGACAACCTGCCGGTCGGTGAGGTGTTCGACTGGGTCGACCGCGTGTCGATCGAGCTGACCACGCAGATGCTGGCCGTGCTGTTCGACTTCCCCTGGGAGGACCGCCGCAAGCTGACGCGCTGGTCCGACATCGCGACCACGCTGCCCGGCCCCGGGGGTCTGGTCGCGACCGAGGACGAGCGGCAGGCCGAGCTGATGGACTGCGCGCGCTACTTCGCCCGGCTCCGGCAGGAGCGGCAGGGCCAGCCGCCAAAGAGCGACCTGCTGTCGATGATGGCGCATAGCGAGGCCACGCGCGACATGGACCCGAAGAACTTCCTC
This sequence comes from Bradyrhizobium sp. USDA 4353, assembly GCF_054063215.1. NCBI lineage: Bacteria > Pseudomonadati > Pseudomonadota > Alphaproteobacteria > Hyphomicrobiales > Nitrobacteraceae > Bradyrhizobium > Bradyrhizobium sp. USDA 4353. The sequence continues at coordinate 2,977,073 of NZ_JBSSGB010000001.1, read as the reverse complement.
GGCAATCTCGTGCTGCTGATCGTCGGCGGCAACGATACGACGCGCAACACCATGTCTGGCAGCATCTACGCGCTGAGCCAGCACCCCGATCAATATCGCAAGCTCAAGGACAACCCGGCGCTGCTCGATAGCTTCGTGCCCGAGGTGATCCGCTGGCAGACCCCGCTCGCGCATATGCGCCGCACGGCGCTTGATAACATCGAGTTCCGCGGCAAGCAGATCAAAAAGGGCGACAAGGTCGTGATGTGGTACGTCTCCGGCAACCGCGACGACAGCGCGATCGAGCGTCCCTACGACTTCATCATCGACCGCGCCCGCCCGCGGACCCATCTCTCCTTCGGCTTCGGCATCCACCGCTGCGTCGGCCTGCGTCTCGCGGAGTTGCAGCTCAAGATCATCTGGGAGGAAATCCTGAAGCGCTTCGATCATATCGACGTGACGGACGAGCCCAAGCGCGTCTATTCCAGCTTCGTGAAGGGATATGAGACGTTGCCGGTGAAGATTGCGGCGTAGGTTGTATTTGAGGAAACGAATCAACTGCGGAATTCGGGTGCGCCACGAACGGTCTGAATGGATGAGCACGCTTTTCTCATTCGCCACTCTGCACGCTGCGCGATACAGTGCCCTCTCCCCTTGCGGGAGAGGGCATCTCCGGCCCTTCCGCGCACGCGGTCGGGTGAGGGGTATCTCTCGGCGGACGACACTCGTGGAGACATACCCCTCACCCGACCGAGCTTGCTGAGCTTTCCCACATGCCCTCTCCCGCAAGGGGAGAGGGCGCATTCATTCGCACCGTACAAGGTGCTCATATTCATCTCGTTTGTTGAGCGACCTTTCACCAAGAAGGACCACCCCATGACCGCCCAGGCCGCGCTTCGTTCCGACCATGCCGATCTGCTGCGCGAGGCGCGGCTGGAGGCGTATTCGACTCCGATCGAGGACTTTCATCCGGGCGCGCCGCGGCTGTTCCAGAACGACACGCTGTGGCCGTGGTTCGAGCGGCTGCGCAAGGAGGCGCCGGTGCATTACTGCACCAAGGCGCCGATCGAGCCGTATTGGTCGGTGACGCGCTATCACGACATCATGCATGTCGACACCAGTCATGCGATCTTCTCCTCCGATGTCAGCAATGGCGGCATCATGATCCGCGACGTGCCGCCCGGCTATGAATGGCCGAGCTTCATCGCGATGGACGAGCCCCGCCATGGCGAGCAGCGCAAGACGGTGCAGCCGATGTTCACGCCGGAGCATCTCGACGAGATGGCGGTGCTGATCCGGCAGCGCTCGGCCAAGGTGCTGGACTCGCTGCCGCGCAACGAGACCTTCAACTGGGTCGAGAAGGTGTCGATCGAGCTGACGACGCAGATGCTGGCGACCCTGTTCGACTTTCCATTCGAGGAGCGGCGCAAGCTGACGCGCTGGTCGGATGTCTCCACGGCGCTACCCAAGAGCGGCATCGTGTCTTCGGAAGAAGAACGCCGGCGCGAGCTCGCCGACTGCGCCGAGACCTTCGGCCGGATGTGGAAGGAGCGCCAGGCCAATCCCGGCCGCGACCTGATCTCGATGATGGCGCATAGCGAGGCGACGCGGCACATGACGCCGGACAATCTGATGGGCAATCTGATTCTGCTCATCGTCGGCGGCAACGACACCACGCGCAACACCATGACCGCCTCGGTGCTGGCGCTGAACGAAAACCCGGCCGAGTACCAGAAGCTGCGCGACAATCCGGCGCTGATCGAGACCATGGTGCCCGAGGTGATCCGCTGGCAGACGCCGCTCGCGCATATGAGGCGCACGGCGCTGGTCGATACTGAATTGGGCGGCCAGAAGATCAGGAAGGGCGACCGCGTCGTGATGTGGTACGTCTCGGGCAACCGCGACGGCGAGGTGATCGAGAATCCCGACGCCTTCATCATCGACCGTGTCAGGCCGCGCATCCACCTCTCCTTCGGCTTCGGCATCCACCGCTGCGTCGGCATGCGGCTGGCCGAGTTGCAGCTGCGCATCGTCTGGCAGGAGATTCTCAAGCGCTTCGACCGCATCGAGGTCGTCGGCGAGCCGAAGCGCGTCTATTCCAGCTTCGTCCGCGGCTATGAGAGCCTGCCGGTGCGGATCCCGGGGTGAACGAAGGGCGAGGCTCGTGGCCTCATGGTTCGAGACGGCGCTACGCGCCTCCTCACCATGAGGGTCGAAAGCCGAGGCGGCACTGCACACCGGACCATGAACACGCAAGCGAGCTGATGCCGGGTGCATGTAGAGATGAGAGAAATAGCGGCGCGGCGATGTCGGTGCGCTCCCTCTCCCCGTTCTTCACGGGGAGAGGGTTGGGGTGAGGGGCGGCCACGAGCACCAGACGTGCGGAGAGTCCCCCTCACCCGGATTGCATCTGCGATGCAATCCGGCCTCTCCCCGCACGCGGGGAGAGGCTGGCAGCAAGCGTCGCGCTCGACTGTCCGACTCATGAAAAACCGCCGCGTGTTCATGGAGAACTTTCAGAGTTACGCCTATTCCGGGCGCCCGCCTTGGTGAGGAGCCGCGCAGCGGCGTCTCGAACCATGAGGCGCCGCCACTGCGTATAAGAATCCGGCATGGCAGGGTGAACCAAATTCAATGGGCCCCGCTGGCCTTTTCCGGGCTAAATCATTCGCTGCACCGTCGGTGCTCATTTTCCGCAGGACGCCATGGCCGCTTCCGACACGCCGACGACAGCACACGACTGGCCGCTCGCCATCTACCAGGCGTTGAAGGCGGCCGATGTCCGGCAGCTGTGCTACGTGCCCGACGCCGGCCACTCCCGCCTGATCCGCCTTACGCATGACGATCCCGCGATTGCCACCACCGTCCTGACCACCGAGGAGGAAGGCGTCGCGCTGTCGGCCGGCGCCTGGCTCGGCGGCCAGCGCGCGGTGCTGCTGATGCAGTCGAGCGGCGTCGGCAATTGCGTCAACATGCTGTCGCTGCTGGCGAGCTGCCGGTTCCCGTTCCTGACCTTCGTGACGATGCGCGGCGAGTGGGCCGAGTTCAATCCGTGGCAGGTGCCGATGGGCAGGGCGACGCAGGCCGCGTTCGAGATCATGGGCGTCACCGTGTTCCGGCTGGAGCGCCCCGAGGAGGCCGGCGAGATGGCGGCCGCAGCCGCAAGGCTCGCCTTCGACAGCGATCAGCCGATCGCGGTGCTGATCTCCCAGCGCATGATCGGCGCCAAGAAGTGGACGGAGGACAAGTGATGAGTACAGCGCTCGACCGTCGCGCGGCAGTGGCGGCGCTGCTGCAAGATCGCGGCGATCTCCTGGTCGTCAGCGGCCTCGGCTCGTCGTCCTACGATGTGTTTGCCGCCGGCGATCACGACGCGAATTTCTATCTCTGGGGCGCGATGGGCGGCGCGGTCATGATCGGCCTCGGGCTCGCGCTGGCGCAGCCCTCGCGCCAGGTCGCCGTCATCACCGGCGACGGCGAGCAGCTGATGGGGCTTGGCAGTCTCGCGACATCAGCGGCGAAAAAGCCGAACAACCTGTCGGTCGTCGTGCTCGACAATGCGCATTTCGGCGAAACGGGAATGCAGATGAGCCATTCCGGCCTCGGCGCCAATCTCGAGTTGATCGCCACCGGTGCCGGCTTCCCCTCGGTGAGCACGATCGCCGATCATGCCGCGCTCGACGCCTTCCGGCCGAAGCTGCACGATCGTGCCGGTCCGCATTTCGCCCGCGTCGTCATCTCCACCGATCACGTGGACCGGGCCTTGCCGCCGCGCGACGGCGTGTTCCTGAAGAACCGCTTTCGCAGCCATCTCGGCTATCCCGTCAGCTAAAGCATGGATGCGCCCTTCATCCCCATACCGCGGCCTGGACGCCCGGCTGCAACGCTGGCATGCCAAGCTTGCCAAGCGCCGCACGCTTCGTCATAGGCTATCACTAACAAACCCAGGGAGACCGCAGGCCGTGTGACAGCAGCCTGGGGAACAACGACATGACAGACCAGCATCAGCACGACGACTATGCCGACATCCGCGACGCGGTGGCCAAGCTCTGCGCCCAGTTCCCCGGCGAATATTGGCGCAAGCTTGATCGCGAGATGGCCTATCCCTCCGCCTTCGTCGATGCGCTGACCCAGGCCGGCTATCTCTCGGTGCTGATCCCCGAGGAATATGGCGGCGCCGGCCTCAAGCTATCGGCGGCGGCGGCGATCCTGGAAGAGATTCAGCGCGCCGGCGGCAATGGCGGCGGCTGCCACGCCCAGATGTACACGATGGGCACGGTGCTGCGGCACGGCTCGACCGAGCAGAAGGCGAAGTGGCTGCCAAAAATCGCGAGCGGCGAGTTGCGGCTGCAGGCGTTCGGCGTCACCGAGCCGACCTCGGGCACCGACACCACCTCGTTGAAGACCGTCGCGAAACGCGACGGCGACAGCTACGTCGTCAACGGCCAGAAGATCTGGACCAGCCGCGCCGAATATTCCGATTTGATGCTGCTGCTCGCGCGCACCACGCCGAAGGACCAGGTGCAGAAGCGCACCGATGGTCTGTCCGTGTTTCTGGTCGACATGCGCGAGGCCAAGAAGGCCGGGCTCACGATCCGCCCGATCCGGACGATGATGAACCATGCCACGACAGAAGTGTTCTTCACCGACATGCGCGTGCCCGCCGAGAACCTGATCGGCGAGGAAGGCAAGGGTTTCCGCTACATCCTCTCCGGCATGAATGCCGAGCGCATCCTGATCGCCGCCGAATGCGTCGGTGACGCCAAATGGTTCATCGCCAAGGCGACCAACTACGCCAAGGAGCGCGTGGTGTTCGGCCGCCCGATCGGCCAGAATCAAGGCATCCAGTTCCCGATCGCGAAGGCCTATGCGTCGATGCGCGCCGCCGAGCTGATGGTCAAGGAAGCCACCCGCAAATACGAGGCCGGGCAGGATTGCGGCGCCGAGGCCAACATGGCCAAGATGCTCGCAGCCGACGCCTCATTCGAGGCGGCCAATGCCTGCATCCAGACCCATGGCGGCTTCGGCTTCGCCGAGGAATACGACGTCGAGCGCAAGTTCCGCGAGACCCGGCTGTATCAGGTCGCGCCGATCTCGACCAACCTGATCCTCTCCTACGTCGCCGAGCACGTGCTCGGCATGCCCAGGTCGTATTGAGGTCTGTCGATGCTTCCGCTTGAAGGGATCACCGTCGTCGCCGTCGAGCAGGCGGTAGCTGCGCCGTTCTGTTCGTCGCGCCTGGCGGATGCCGGCGCTCACGTCATCAAGATCGAACGGCCCGAGGGCGATTTCGCCCGCGGCTATGACGCCGCCGCGAAGGGACAGAGCAGCTATTTCGTCTGGCTCAATCGCGGCAAGGATTCACGAATCGTCGATCTGTCCAAGCCCGAGGGCTGCGCCGAGCTGGAGACACTCATCGCCGGCGCCGACGTGCTGTTGCAGAATCTCAAGCCCGGCTCGATGGACAAACTCGGCTTCGCGCGCGAGCGGCTGCGCAAGGACTATCCGAAGCTGATTCTCTGCACCATCACCGGCTATGGCGACACCGGCCCCTATGCCGACCGCAAGGCCTATGATCTGCTCATCCAGGCCGAGAGCGGGCTCGCCTCGATCACCGGCGGCCCCGAGGGCCCGTCGCGCGTCGGCATGTCCATCGTCGACGTCGCCACCGGCGCGACCGCACATGCGGCGATCCTGGAGGCGCTGATCAAGCGTGGCCGCACCGGCGAGGGTGCCGACATCCGCATCTCGATGTTCGACGTGATGGCCGACTGGCTCACGGTGCCCCTGCTCAACGCGGAAGCAGGCAATGCGCCGAAGCGCATCGGCCTCGCCCATCCCTCGATCGCGCCCTATGGCGTGTTCACCTCGAAGGACGGCAAGGACATCCTGATCTCGATCCAGAGCGAGCGCGAGTGGAAGACCTTGTGCGCCAAGGTGCTGGAGCAGCCGGCCCTGCCCGACGATCCGCGCTTCGCCAACATGGTCGAGCGCGTCCGCAACCGCGCTTTGACCGACACAATCGTCGCCGAGCGCTTCGCCGCGCTGTCGCGCGACGAGCTGCTGGCGAAGCTCGCAAGCGCCGACATTGCGTTTGCCGAGGTCAACAGCATGGCGGATCTCGCAACGCATCCGCATCTGCGGCGCATCGAGGTGAACACGCCGAACGGCGTCGTCTCCTATCCGGCGCCGGCGGCGATCGTGGTCGGCGATGATAGATCATATGGCGCCGTACCCGCGATCGGCGAAGCGGCATCACGCCACCCGAAAAAGGGATGATCATGACGGACACGCTCGATCTCGATCATCTCAAGCAATGGGCCGGCCGCAGCGCTGAGGCCACCGACATCGTCACCGCGCAGCTCACCAAGGGGCTGCGCGCGACCCTGTTCCAGGAGATCGGCGAGCCCGTAACCGGTGATGTCGCGCCGTACACGGTGCATTGGTGCCTGGGCCAGCCGGTGTTTCCGCATGATCAGCTCGGCCCCGACGGCCACCCCACCCGCGGCGGCTTCCTGCCGCCGGTGCCGTTGCCGCGCCGGATGTGGGCCGGCGGCGAGGTGCAGTTCATCGATCCCCTGCGCGTCGGTGACCTCGCCACGCGCGTCTCGACCATCACCGACGTCACGTTGAAGAGCGGCTCGACCGGCCAGCTCTGCTTCGTCGCCGTCGAGCATGTCGTGTCGACGCCGCGCGGTGTCGCGATCCGCGAGCGCCAGGACATCGTCTATCGCGGCATGGGCGGCGCACCGGCCGCCTCACCCAAGGCACCACCGCCTCCGCCGGTCGCACAGCACAGCGAGAGCCACGTCTCGGACCCGGTGCTGCTGTTTCGTTACTCCGCGCTGACCTTCAACGGCCACCGCATCCATTACGACCGCGACTACGTCACCAAGGTCGAAGGCTATCCCGGCCTCGTCTTCCACGGACCGCTGCAAGCCGCGCTCCTGGTCGAGTTCGCCGCCAGGCTCAAGGGCAAGCCGCCGGCGAAATTCGCCTATCGCGGCGTGCAGCCGCTGTTCGAGGGCAGCGAGTTCTCGGTCAACGCCTCCGACAAGGACGGCGGCCTGGAGCTGTGGACCGCCAACGCCGAGCGCCAGCCGACGATGAAGGGCACCGCGACGTGGTGATATAGTCTATCGTCATTGCGAGCGAAGCGATGCAATCCAGGGGTCCGCGACGTCTCTGGATTGCTTCGCTTGCGACGACGAAAATCGAAGGAAACGCCTGTGGCCAAGACAACGAAAACAACAACCAAGCCCGTCACCGTCAAGCAGGCCACCTTCGAGCTGCTGCGCGCCTTCGGCATCAAAAAGGTCTTCGGCAATCCCGGCTCGACCGAACTGCCGTTCCTCAGCGACTGGCCCGACGACATCGACTACGTGCTCGGCCTGCAGGAGGCGAGCGTGGTCGGCATGGCCGACGGCTATGCGCAGGCGACGCGCAATGCCGGCTTCGTCAACCTGCATTCGGCCGCCGGCGTCGGCAATGCGCTGGGGAATATCTACACCGCGCATCGCAACCAGACGCCGCTCGTCATCACCGCCGGCCAGCAGGCGCGCTCGATCCTGCCGCTGCAGGCGTTCCTCTACGCCGAGCGCCCGAGCGAATTCCCGCGGCCTTACGTCAAATACAGCGTCGAGCCGGCGCGGCCCGAGGACGTCCCGGCCGCGATCGCGCGCGCCTACTACACCGCGATGCAGCCGCCTTGCGGCCCGACCTTCGTCTCGATCCCGATCGACGACTGGATGCATCCGGCGCAACCGATCTCAGCGCGCAAGGTGAGCCGCGAGCTCGGCCCCGATCGAGCCGCGATGGAGGAACTTGTCGCAGCGCTGACGGCTGCGAAAAATCCCGCCCTCGTCGTCGGCCCCGGCATCGATCGCGCGGCTTGCGTGGATCTGATAGTTCAGGTCGCTGAGAAGACCAAGGCCAGCGTTTGGGTGAGCCCGTTCTCCGCGCGCTGCTCGTTTCCCGAGCGCCATCCGCAATTCCAAGGCTTTCTGCACGCCTCCCCCGGTCAGTTGTCGGACGCATTGAAGCCGCACGACCTCGTCGTCGTCATCGGCGCGCCGGTCTTCACCTTCCATGTCGAGGGTCACGCCGCGATCTTCGACGGCGCCACCACGCTCTATCAGATCACCGACGATGCCGACGGCGCGGCCGTGCCGCCGATCGGCACCAGCATCATCGCGACGATGCGCCCCGCGCTGTCGCTGCTGCTCGAGCTGCTGCCGGACACGAAGCGCGCCGCGCCGAAGGGCCGCGTGCTGCCGGAGGCGCCGCAGCCCGCGGATCCCATTCCCGTCGACTATCTCCTGCACACGCTGTCGCAGGCCCTCCCCGCCGGCGCAGCGCTGGTCGAAGAGATCCCCTCGCACCGCCCGGTCATGTACAAGCACATGCCGATGCCGGGCGCCGACTCGTTCTACACGATGTCGAGCGGCGGCCTCGGCTTCAGCCTGCCGGCCGCGGTGGGCATGGCGCTCGGACGACCGAAGGATCGCACCGTCTGCCTGATCGGCGACGGCTCGGCGATGTACTCGCTGCAGGCGTTGTGGACGGCGGCGCAGCGCAAGCTGCCGGTCACGGTCGTCGTCATCAACAATTCCGGCTACGGCGCGATGCGCTCGTTCAGCCAGGTCATGCAGGTGCGCAACGTGCCGGGCCTAGAATTGCCCGGCCTCGATTTCGTCAAGCTCGCCGAGGGGATGGGCTGCGATGCCGTGCGCGTGAGCCGCGCCGCCGATCTGGCGGACGCGCTCGCGCGCAGCCTCAGCCATGCCGGCACCAGCCTCGTCGAGGTGATGGTCGATTCCGCGGTGCCGCTGCTCTACGCGCAGAAGGGCTGAGATCGCGTTCGCTCAACGGACGCGTTGTCAATCTCGCATCATGCGATAATACGTCGCACCTGCAATGACGCAGGCGGGGCCTGCCGCACTATGCTCACGCCCCCGCCGCATCGGTGCAACCGCCGGTTTCAGCCGCAAGCGCTTGTTTCGAAAGCTTTCTGCTCCCCTGCGCCATCGCGGCGCAGCCGCTCCGCCGCAAACATCGCGAAATCCTGCCGTCAGGTTGCAAGCGGACGCCATGCTGCGTGCAAGGTCCGACCATTCTGCAAGCAAAAATCATTATCAGAAGGTTCCACCATCCAATCCAGCGTACCCATGGAGTTGAGCTGATGGCGGACAACAAGAAGCTTCAAACGACGACATCGCGAACCGACCTCTATCGCCAGGTCAGCGCGCTTGCCCTGATGTCCGCGCTTGCGGTGGCGGCCGTGCCGCATCAGGCGCATGCGCAGGCGACCATCACGACTGCGCTCGCCACCTCGGCCACCACTAATGCCGCCGCGAAGGCTGCGCAGGAAGCTGCTGCCAAGGCCGCCGCCAAGGCCGCCCAGGATGCGGCCGCCAAGGCTGCCGCCGCAGCCGCCGCGAAGGCAGCGCAGGACGCGGCTGCCAAGGCTGCCGCAAAGGCCGCCGCCGATAGCGCTGCAAAGGCGGCCGCCAACGCCGCCGCGAAGGCCGCAGCCAGCGCGGCTGCCAAGGCCGCCACGACCGCCGCCACCGCCGCAGCGAGCACGGCTGCAACGGCTGCGGTGAAGACCGCAGCGACCACGGGCACCGCGACCAAGACCACCACCGTTGCCGCCGCAACGCCCACTCCGGTCGCGAAGCCGGCGGCGGCCACCGCGGCCGCTGCCACTACCACGGGTGTCGCCAAGACTGCGGCTGCGACCGCCACGAGCACGGCGACCGCTGCAGCCAAGCCGGCTGCCAAGACGACCACCGTCGCCGTTGCGAAGGCCGCCGCGGCGCCGGCTGCCGCCACGGCAACCCCGGCCAAGGCTGCCGCTGCCGCCAACAACGACGCCGTCGCCAAGGCCAATGCGGCCGCAGCCGCTGCGGCCCAGACCGCTGCCGCCGCCGAGGCGCAGGTCGCCGCCGACCGCAAGGCGATCGACGCCGCGCGCCAGGCCGAGCAGAACGCCAAGGGCGCCGCGATCGAAGCCCAGGAGCAGTCCGAGAAGAACCCGACCGCCGCCAACAAGGCCGCCGCCACCGCGGCTGCCGCCAAGCTCACCACCGCCTCGGCCGCGCTGCAGGCCGCCTTCCAGAAGCTCGACAAGGACATCGACGTGTCCAACGAGGCCAAGGAAGCCGCCAACGCCGCCAAGGACACCGCGCGCGAGACGGCGGAAGCCGCCGCGAAGGCGGGTCAGGCCGCAGGCAATGCCGGCAACGCCAACAACGGCGGCGGCGCGGCCGCCGGCAATGGCGGCAACGCCAACAATGGCGGCGGCGCAGCGGCCGGCAACGGCAACAACAACAATAACAAGAACCAGCAGGCCAATGAAGCCGCCGAGCAGGCTGCCCTGCAGGCGGCGCTGAAGACCGGCGAGCAGGCCCGCGCCGTCGCCCAGCAGAAGACGCAAGCCGCCAACGCCGCGGCAGCGGCGAACCAGAAGACGGTCGAGGCCGCGCTGAACCAGAAGATCGGCGCACTGGATGCGGCGGTCGAAGCGGCCGAGCAGAAGGTCAATGCCGACCGTCAGGCGCTGGAGAAGGCGCGCCAGGCGGCGCAGCAGGCCACGCAGGACGCCCAGGAGGCGGCCGAGCAGGTCGAACGCGCCAATACGGCCGCCAACCAGGCCGCGCTGGCCGCGGCCCAGGCCAAGGCGCAGACCACCGCCAACGCCTTCAACGCCGCCAACGCCACCTTGAACGCCGACAATCAGGCGCTCACCCAGGCCCGCGACTCCGGCGAGCAGCAGGAGCAGGCGCTGCGTGCCGCCGCCCAGCAGCAGATCCAGGCCGGCTATACGGCGGCCCAGCAGGCCACCCAGGCCGCCTGGGCCGAGGCGCAGAAGATCGGCAACGCGGCGCTCGCCGCGCTCGAGCAGTAAGGCCCCGGCGCTCCGCGCCGCGCTCCGGTTTGCTCACCTGGGGGACGGCGCGGGCCCGACAATGACAACAAGGCCAGCACCAGCCGCATGCCGACCGGCCGGGGATCACGGATCAGACGACGGGACTTGACCTCACCCCGCCGCCGGACCCGCCCCCGGCCCCCCATCCGCCGGACATGCATCGCCTCGAGCCCCGCCCCCTGCGGGGCTCTTTTTTGTTTGCGCGGCCTTCACCACAAGGACGGTGCGCCCCCTCTCCCCGTTCTTCACGGGGAGAGGGCTGGGGTGAGGGGCAGCCGCACGGGCGCTGCTACTTCTCTGCTACGAACTTATTCTGCAAGCTCCGCGCGCTGATCGAGGCCCAGCTTCAATGCTCACCATCCGATGTGGAGGCGTTGTGCCCGTCCGACGGACCGAGCACGGAGCTCGGTACCCGCCATGCCCCTCACCCGGATTGCTGCGCAATCCGACCTCTCCCCGCAAAAAGCGGGGAGAGGTTTGCAGCGCCTGTGCCGGCCAGGATTTTGAGATCAACTAATATCCCGAAGCTCATTAGACCACGCCCTGCCGCAACGACGGTGCGCCCCCTCTCCCCGTTCTTCACGGGGAGAGGGGCGGGGTGAGGGGCAGCCGCGCGGGCGGTGCCGCTTCTGTGTCACGAACTGATTGTGCCAGCTTCGTGCGATGATTGAAGGGGAACTCGAATGATTGCTATTCGACGCGGCGCCGTTTGCCCGTCCGACGGACCGGACTCGGAGGTCCGTATCTGCCATGCCCCTCACCCGGATTGCTGCGCAATCCGACCTCTCCCCGCAAAGAGCGGGGAGAGGTTTGCAGCGCCCGCGTCGGCCGAGATCGTTCGATCAACTAATATCCCGGCGCTCAATAGACCACGAGCCCCTGCCGCAAGGACGGTGCGCCCCCTCTCCCCGTTCTTCACGGGGCCGCGACGAGCTTCGCTCGCGCTGAGAGGGTCGGGGTGAGGGGCAGCCACACGGGCGGAGCTACTTCGCTGCTACGAACTCATTCTGCAAGCTCCGCGAGACGATCGAGAGCACGCACTCGATGCGACGAGCGTCGATCGCATCGAAAGGATTGCGGTCAGGAGCAGCCACCGCCCGCGCCGCTTCCGCCCCGGCTCAATATTGAAACCGCACGCCGACGAGGCCGACCACGGCCATGAAATTGTTGAGCGGCACGTTGGAGCGGGTCCATTCGGTGCGCAGCTCGCTTTTGAGCTGGACGTTGCGGTTCAGCTTGTAGAGGCCGCCGGCGGCGACGAACATGCGCTGGTCGACGCGGCCGATGCCGACGAACTGATCCTGGCCGTAGCCGCCGCGCAGCGTGCCGATCAGCCAGGGCTCGAACTGATGATCCATCTGCAGGATCACGTCGCGCGACAGAATGCCGGAGACGTTCATCGCCGGCGTCTCCGACGCCTGCGAGCGCGCCACCAGCACGAAGGTCGTCGCCTCGGTCGCAGCCCAGGCCAAGGTCGCATCCGCGATGACGCCGTTGATGTTCGGCATCATCGGCGAGTCCATCCGCCGCGTCAGATAGCCGACCGAGGCCTCGCCGGTCACCGATCCCATGTTGACGACGGCGCCGGCGCGCCCGGCGATGCCGGTGGAGTCGCGGCGCTGGCCGTTGAAGTCGACCTGCAGATCATGGTTGCGGCGGTCGAAGCTCATGTCGATGAAGGACGAGATGTTCGGCGTCAGCACATAGGTGACGCGCAGCTGCGCGCCCGGCTGGGTGTAGTTGCGGTCCTGCGTCCGCAGCGGCACGTTGGCGGTGATCATCGCGTCGTTGAACACGACGCGATCGGCCGATCCCTTGAACGCGATCTCGGTCGGACCGATCTTCTGCAGCACGCCGGCGCTGCCGCCGAAGGTGGTGGCGCGCGGCAGCTTGAGCGCACCGGGCAGCGCCAGCGCATCGTTGACGAAGCGCGCCTCGCCGGTGAGCGCTGTCCCTTCGGTGACATCATAGCGCCCTTGCGCCCGCGCCTCGAAGGTCGGATGGCTGAGCGAGCGGACATTGGTGTCCTCGGTATAGGCGCCGCGGACATCCGCATTGAGCTGATGCCGCTCCCATTGCGAGCGCACCGAGACCTCCGTGGCGACGATCGCGACGGGTGATCCGGGCCCGCCATTGCGCCGCGTCGGATTGGTGTCATAGCCGGCCTGGATTTCGACCGCCGGCTTCACCAGGAACGATCCAACCGTGACACCGGTCGGCTCATAGGGCTTCGCATCCGGCGCCACCGGCTGCGGCTTCACGGTGTCGAGATTGCGCTCGGGCAGGACGTCGCGATTGCGCAGCACGGCGGCGGGCTGCGCCGCAGCCACGGTCGGCTCGGGTGCGGCCGGCGGCGTTGCCGCGATTGGCTTCGGGGCGACCTGCGATGCCGCTGTGGCCCGGCTCACCGGCTGCGCGACGGCGAGTGCCGCGCCGCGGGCGGGCTGAAACGTCGCGGGGCCGAAGGCGAAGCTGCCGCCCGGTGTCCCCTTGCCCGGCGCCGCCAAGGACGGCGCACCGGCCTCGCGCACAGGGCGCAGCAGCGCGCTGATGCCGCGCGGGTCCTGCCGCATCATCAGGATCCGGCTGTCGGTCGCGATTCGCGGGACGTTGTAGTAGATGCTGCGCGCAGTGATATGGCGGAAGAACAGGCGATCGGCACGCCCGGGCACGACGTCCATCGGCTTCGCCTTGATGGTCTGCTGTGCAGAGGCCGGGTCGGCCACCATGACCGCCAGCAGCAGCACCTCGACGAGCGCGAGCGTGACCCCGCGCTGGGTTCGCGTCACCATGAGCCGCTTCGTCCGTACCGCGAACGCGCCGGTCTTGTGAGGTGAATGAGCTTGCAAGGCAAAGCCGGATTCGAGAGCACGCAATCAACTGGGGCGGAGGCGCTGCCGCGACGACACGCTGCGCATCCGCGCGACGGCTTCCCCGCCTTGGAAATAACCGGCAAAGGTCGGCGGAAGTTTTGCCGAGCTGGGGAAGTTTCAGGCGAGAATGAGAAGCCGTCGCAACTCGCGGTCATGAAGGAGAGCGAACGAAGGGACGCATCCACGATGACACGACTAATGAGTCGGCAGCGATCAATCAGACGTCAACCCCGTTCGCTCAACGGCGAAGGTCAGCGAAATCCCGTCAAAAATGGGCTCCGACCATGGCCGTGACACGGCTACCATGCAGCGCAACTGCATGCGCCCCGTTGCACGACGGGCAGATGATGCAGACCGGCCATCCCGCAATTGCCCGTCGTGTTGAAATGACGCAGCAGGAGCTCTTGTCACGTCGGGCAAATCAGGACGATTGTTCCGCGCATCCTGTCTCACTCGAAGGGGCGTTGCGCGCGATCGTCACGACACGCGAGGCGGGGATGCGATGGCCGCGAGAGCTCGCAGCGCCTCCTGACGGAGGTGCGGACGAACGACGCTGTTGCGGACGTGAAGTCGCGTGGTCCTGACGCCCCGACGCTGGCGTCAAGGTCGTGACGATGCTGACGTGTCTCACGACCGACGGTGGCTACAAGCCGGACACCGAGGAGAGCGCGATATAAGCGTTAAGACCGTCGCGCAGGGAATGCCGGGTCGATCCGGCTGCACCTGTGGTACCTGCCGCCTGCATTTTTTTCCGCAGGCGGGCCAATTTCTCAAAAGATTTGGGTGAGGCCATCACCCGGCATTCCCTGCGCCCTTCGAACTTCGGAGGGACAAGTTCGATGCACAACTCGGGCGTCAAGCGCCGCGGGGATGCGAAATCATGTTCAGCTGTTTGATCAATTCGGCTGTCGATGACATGCACACGATCTCTCCCCATCGTCATCCCGGCGAAAGCCGGGATCCATACGCCGCGGCGGACGTGTCGGGCGAGATGGTCGACGCGCGTGCCTCAAACCACTCCCTGGGGTTATGGGTCCCGGCGTTCGCCGGGACGACGGCGGAGGATGTCGACGCAGTTCGGTCTTGCGATCTGCTGAAAAAAGCCTGCGCCCTACTTCCCGAACTCCTCGCGCATCCTGGCCTGGATCTTCGCCATGCCGCCGAGCCAGCGGTCGTAGTTCTCGGTCTTCTTGCGCATGTAGCCGAGCACCTGGGGATGCGGCAGGATCAGGAAGCTTTCCTCGGCGAGACCTTTGATCACGTCCTGCGCGACCTGCTCCGGCGACAGGTCGCCATCGCCGGATTGCGGGCCCTTGGGGATCGAGCGCAGCATGTCGGTGTCGACGCCCTGCGGGCACAGGATCGAGACCTTGATGTTGTCGGCCTTGTGCGAGATCGCGAGGTTCTCGGCAAATCCCACTGCGGCGTGCTTGGTCGTCGAATACGGCGCGCTGCCGACCTGCGACAAAAGGCCCGCCGCCGAGATCGTGTTCAGGAAATATCCGCCGCCGCGCGCCTTGTAGCGCGGGATCAGATGCCGCGCCGCCCAGACATGGGCCATGACGTGGATCGCCCAGCTGCGCGCCCATGGCTCGTCCGAGGTGCCGCCGACATTCACCGAGAGCGGATCGAAGCCGCCGCCGATGCCGGCGTTGGAGCAGAACAGCGCGATCGGCCCGAACTGCCGTTCGGTCTCGTCGATGACGCGGCTGATGTCGGCTTCCTGGGAGACGTCGCATGTGAACGCCGCGCCGCCGATGCTCTCAGCGACGGCCTTGGCGCCGGCCCCGTCGAGATCGGCCACGATCACCTTGGCCGCACCGGCGCCCGCGAAAGCCTCGCACAGCGCCTTGCCGATGCCGCGGGCTCCGCCGGTGACCACGACAATCTTTCCGGTCACCTGCATGCAAAGCCCTCCCTGCGGAATTTCTTATGTCAGAACCAGATCGAGCACCGCGGTATAATGGAAGCCGGCGCCCAGCAACACGAAACCATGCCAGATCGCGTTCTGGAAGCGCAAGCGCCGCCAGGAATGGAAGATCACGCCGAGGCTGTAGAGGATGCCGCCGGTGAGCACGCAGGCCAACACCGAGGTCGGCATCAGCGTGATCACCCGGTCGTACATCATGATGCCGCTCCAGCCGAGCGCGAGATACAGCCCGATCGAGAGCGCATCGAAGCGGCCAGGCCAGCGCAGCTTCAGCACGATGCCGAAGATGGCGACACCCCAGACGCCGAGCAGCAGCACCGACGAGAACAGCGTGTCCTTCAATGCGGCGATGAACGGCGTATAGGTCGCCGCGATCAGCACGTAGATGGCGGAGTGATCGAACCGGCGCAGCACCCATTTGGTCGGCGACACCGGCCAGAGATTGTAGGTGGCCGACAGGGTCAGCATCGACAGCAGGCCCGCGACATAGATCGACACCACGACGATGTCGACGGCGCTGGCGTAGATCGAGGTCAGCACCACGAGCACGGTCGCGGCCACCAGGCCGGCGGCGATGCCGACGATATGCACGACGCCGTCGGCGATGATCTCGACCTTGTCGTAATTCCACCGCATCGCCCCGGTGGCGGCGTGGACGGAGGTCGATGCGAACTGCTTCAGTTGAAATACGGTCATCTCAGAACCTGGCGCTGGGCTGGTCGGCACAACTGGCCACAAAGGACAATTGTGCCGCAATGATTATGGTTTCCAGTGGTCAACGTTCCGTTCAAGGTCTGGTTCTATCCGGAAACGGTGCGGAAATGTGAGCTTGAATCCCTCCTTTTGCGTCGCCACCTGTCAAAAATCGCTCACGCCCTTTTCAACTGGCGAATCCCCTCCTCCCATGGTGTCCTTTTCTGAACTCGTCGAGGAAGCGCGGCTCTCGGCCCGCGCTTTGCTCGATTATGGCGAGAGCTTCCTGAACCCGACCTTACGGCTCGGCGTCACCGGGCTGTCACGGGCCGGCAAGACCGTGTTCATCACCGCGCTGATCCACGACCTCGTTCGCGGCGGACGCATGCCGGTGTTCGAGGCGCTGGCCTCGGGCCGCATCGCAAAGGCGTATCTCGCGCCGCAACCGGACGACGGCGTGCCGCGCTTCGCCTATGAGAGCCATGTGAAAGCGCTGGTCGCTGACCGCCGCTGGCCGAGCTCGACGGTCGACATCAGCGAGCTTCGTTTGGTGATCGAATTCCAGCGCGGCAATGGCGCCGAGCGCACGCTCACCCTCGACATCGTCGACTATCCCGGCGAATGGCTGCTCGACCTGCCGCTGCTCACCAAGAGCTATGAGCAGTGGGCGAGCGAAAGCCTCGCGCTGTCGCGCAGCGAGCCGCGGGCGCATGTCGCCAAGGCCTGGCACGCGCATCTCGCGACGTTGTCGGCCGAGGGCCGCGAGGACGAGCCGGCGACGCTCGAGGCGACCCGGCTGTTCACCGACTACCTGCGCGCCTGCCGCGACGAGCGCTTTGCGATGAGCCTGCTGCCGCCCGGACGTTTCCTGATGCCGGGCAATCTCGCAGGCTCGCCGGCGCTCACCTTCGCGCCGCTCGACGTGCCGGCCGACGGCAGCGCCCCGAGTGGCTCGCTCTGGGCGATGATGGCGCGGCGCTATGAGTCCTACAAGGATATCGTCGTCAGGCCGTTCTTCCGCGATCATTTCGCCCGGCTCGATCGCCAGATCGTGCTGGTGGATGCGCTCGCCGCGTTCAATGCCGGTCCCGAGGCGCTGCATGATCTCGAGGCGGCGTTGACCGGCATTCTCGACTGCTTCCGCGTCGGCCGCGGCAATCTGCTGACGGCGCTGTTTCGGCCGCGCATCGACCGCATCCTGTTCGCGGCCACCAAGGCCGACCATCTCCACCACACCAGCCACGACCGGCTGGAGGCAGTGCTGCGCCGCGCGGTCAACCGCGCGGTCGCCCGCGCCGAGAGCACCGGCGCCGTCATCGATGTGGTCGCGCTCGCGGCGGTGCGCGCGACCCGCGAAGCGCTGGTCGCGCGCGGCCGCGACAAGCTGCCGTCGCTGCTCGGCACGCCGGCCGCCGGCGAGAGCGCCAATGGCGAGATCTTCGACGGCAACACCGAGGTCGCGACGTTTCCGGGGGAACTGCCGGCCGATGCGGAGGAGTTGTTCAAGGGCGGCGCCTATCGCGGCCTGTCCAGCGCGAGCGCCGACGGCACCGATTTCCGTTTCCTGCGCTTCCGGCCGCCACTGCTGGCTCCGGAGGCTGGCGGCGATCCGGCTCTGCCCCATATCCGCATGGACCGCGCCCTTCAGTTCCTGATCGGAGACCGGCTGCAATGAGCGATCGCGCCAAGCCTCGTCGTCCCCAGACCTTCCGGTTGGACGATCCCGATGTCGTCGTGGTCGATATCGAGGACGCGGCCCGGCCGGGCCGGGCCACCATCCAGATCACCCCCGAGGCCGATCCTGCCCTGTTGCCGGTGCCGGTCGAGACCGTGCTGCCGGCGCAGCGCGGCTTTCCCTGGGGCGGCTTGTTCTGGGGATCGGTCGGCGGCCTCGTGCTGCTCGGCCTGGGCCTCGGCGTCACCCGGTTGATCGAGGATCTGTTCGCGCGCAGCGAGGCGCTTGGCTATGTCGGTTCAGGTTTTGCTGCGGCAGCAGCAATCGCCTTGGCCGCCGTGATCGGCCGCGAGACCTATGGGCTGGTGCGGCTCGCCACCATCGAGAAGCTGCATCAGCGCGCGGCCGCGGTGTTGCTGTCCGACGATCGCGCCGAGAGCCGCGAGGTAATCGCCGAGCTGCTGCGGATCGCGCATGCCAATCCCCGGCTGGCGAGGCCGCGCGCCGCGCTCGCCGGCCATGCCGACGACATCATCGACGGCGCCGACATGATCAAGCTTGCCGAGCGCGAGCTGATGGCGCCGCTCGATGTGGAGGCCCGGCGGCTGGTCTCGGTTGCGGCACAGCGTGTGTCGGTGGTCACGGCGGTCAGCCCGCGCGCGCTGATCGACGTGCTGTTCGTCTTCGTCGCCTCACTGCGGATGATCCGACAATTGGCGCGGCTGTATGGCGGACGACCCGGCGCGCTCGGCATGATCAGTCTCTTGCGCCACGTCGTCGCGCATCTCGCCATCACCGGCGGCATGGCCGCGAGCGACAGTCTGATCCAGCAGGTGCTGGGTCACGGCATCGCGGCCAAGCTGTCGCAACGGCTCGGCGAAGGGGTGCTCAACGGCCTGCTGACCGCGCGGCTCGGCCTCGCGGCGATCGACGTCACCAGGCCGATGCCGTTCGCGGCGTTGCCGCGCCCGGCGCTCGCCGATCTCGCCAAGGATCTGCTGCGCAAGCAGGAAGACGAGGACAAATGATCAGGCGCGTGGCGTCGCATCGAGATCGCCGGCGAGCCAGCGCCATTGATACAGCGGCGAGTCCGGCGGCGGCGACAGCTCCGGCGTCCAACCCGTCAGCTTGCCCAGCGCGTAGCTATCCATGACGCGGCCGCGCCAGCTCCGCTCCACCGTGCCAAGCGGCTCGCGGCGCGCGGTTGTGCCGGCAAGCAGCAGGCCGGTGTTGTCCGGCTCGCGCACGACATAGAGGCCCGGATGTCCCGCGATCAGATCCATGCCGGGATCACGAAAGCCCATGAAGCGGGCGCGCTCGTTGATCTGGACCACCGGCACGCGGCCGCGGAAGAACCAGCGCATCATCGCATAGGTGCGATAGTCCGACGTCGCGATCCAGCTGGCGCCGTTTTTTTCCAGCTCCTGCTCGACCCGCGCCGCCACCTGCTGATAGCCCGCCTCGGCCCCGATCGGATCGGTTCGGCCCAGGAAATTCCAGGGCGCCGCGACGTAATAGAGGAAGATCAGCACGACCATGGCAATGCCGCTGACGACCGCGATGCGCGCCCAGCGCATGGTCGAGCGGATGAACCAGGCCGGCGCGCCATCCTCTTGCAGCTTGACGATGTTGATCGCGACGGCCGCGAACCCGATCGGCCACATGAACATCGGCCAGGTGTCGCCGATGCGAAGCGTGAGAGACTTGCGCAGGAAGTAGAGGAACGGCACCAGCACCGCGGTCGACAACAGGATCGCCACGGGCTCACGGCTGCGATAGCCGCGCCAGGCCGTCAGCGCGAGCGCCGTGAGCGTGACCGGGAACAGGACGAAGCCGACCTGTCCGAACTGCAGCCCGATATAGTCGCCGAGCGTCGCCCAGGAGAAATCATGCGGCGCGGTGGCGCGGACGAACTGGAAGCGGAACGAGGCCCAGTCGTGTTGGGCGTTCCAGATCAGCACGGGCGAGAACACGATCAGCGCGATCAGCGCTCCGCACCAGGGATAAGGGCTGAGGAGCCAGCGGTTGCGCCAGGCCGGCACGAGCAGGAAGGCCGCGACCGCCGGCAGCAGCATGACGACCGTGAATTTGGACAGCAGCGCGAGCCCGCCGAACAGTCCGGCCGCGAGCCACCAGCGGCCGTCATCGCTCGCCGCCATCCGGACCAGCGCCCAGATCATCGCGAGCGCAAACGGGATCGCCGCAATATCCGGCGCGACCTTGGCCATCAGCAGACCGTAATACAACGCGGCTTCCGGCAGCAGCACGGCAAGGATCACGGCGCCGGTGTTGTGCGTCACGCGGCGAACGATGTCGGCGAGCAGGAGTTGCGTCGCGGCCATCGCGAGAATTCCGGCGAAGCGGACACCGAGATTGGTATCGCCGAACAGCGCGGTGCCGAGCCGAATGAACCAGGCGATCATCGGCGGATGGTCCAGAAAGCAGAGCTGCAGCTCCTTCGACCATGTCCAGTAATAGGCTTCGTCCGTCCGCAGATCGAGCATCCCGGCATAGACGATGCGGATGACAGTCATCGTGGCGATCACGGCCGCGGCGATCAGCCAAGCGGCGCGCATGGATTTGGCACTGTCGATGTCTGGGGAAATGGCCGGCACGCCGTGCTTTTCCTCGACTCCGCGGGGCGAGTCAACGCTTGCACGCGAAGCTCCGGGATCGCTGCGATCCGCCCCTCTAGGCCGCTCTGGAATAAATCTCTACCATCACGGTTCATGACGACACGGACTGCATGACCCGCTCGCTTTCCCACCGCCTGCAAACCACCCTTCGCGGCATCGGCCTGCGCCAGTTGCGCCTGATCTGCGGCCTCATTCTCTTCAGCTATCTGCTCAGTCATTTTCTCAACCACGCCCTTGGCAACATCTCGTTACAGGCGCTCGCCGGAGGCTTGGCCTACCATCTGGCGTTCTGGCAGTTTCCCCCGGTGGCCGTGCTGTTCTATGCCGCCGTTCTCACCCATGCCGGCCTCGGCGTGTGGGCGCTGTACCAGCGCCGGCAATTCAGCCGCAGCACGATGGAGCCGCTGCAGCTCGTGCTCGGCCTCAGCATTCCGGTGCTGATCTTCAGCCACCTCGCCGGCGTCCGTCTCGGTCAGACGCTCTACGGACACGAGAAGCTCTATCCGCAGGTTCTCTACTCCTATTGGTCCGGCCCATCCTGGCGGCTCTGGCTGATGTCGACGGCGCTGCTGACGTCATGGACGCATGGCTGCATCGGCCTGCATTTCTGGCTGCGGCTGAAGCCGTTCTACAAGCGGGCCGCACCGTGGCTGCTCGCCTGCGCGGTGCTGATTCCGGCGCTGGCCCTGCTCGGCTTCTACCGCGGCGGCCGTGACGTCATCGCCGCCGGCACGACCGCGCAATGGCGCGCCGAGAACCTGTCTCAGAAGCAGATGGGAACCCCGGCCGAGGGGGCCAAGCTCGAGACCATCATGAATGGCTTCCTGATCGGCTATCTCGGCCTGATCGGAATCGTACTCGCCGCTCGCGGCGCCCGTGCGTTGCACGAGCGACGCGGCGGCATGGTGACGCTGTCCTACAACAATGGCCGCATCATCCGGGTGCCGAAGGGTCTTTCCGTGCTGGAGGCCAGCCAGCGCAACAACGTCCCGCACGCCAGCATGTGCGGCGGACGCGCGCGCTGCTCGACCTGCCGCATCCGGGTGATCGGCGATCCGAGCCACCTGCCGGCGCCATCGCCGCGCGAGGCATTCGTGCTGGCGCAGGTCGGCACCGACGATCCGTCGATCCGGCTGGCCTGTCAGTTGCGTCCGACCGACGATCTGTCGTTCTTCCAATTGTTCATGCCGAACCTGACGCCGGGCGGGCATGGCAGCCCAGGCGCCGGGATCGGTCAGGAGCGCTATCTCGTCAGCCTGTTCGTCGATATGCGGGGATCGACGAGCCTTGCGGAGAAGCGGCTGCCGTTCGATGTCGTGTTCATCGTCAATCGCTTTCTCGCCGCGGTCTCGGCAGCCGTGCTCAGCAATGGCGGGCAGCCCAATCAGTTCGTCGGCGACGGCATGCTCGCGCTGTTCGGACTGTCGACAGATCCGCAGGTGGCCTGCCGCCAGGCGATCCGGGCCGCAGGCGACATCGCAGCCAACATCGCCGAGCTCAATCAGCTCCTGAGCCACGATCTGCATGAGCCGATCCGCTTCGGCATCGGCATTCACGGCGGCGAGGTCATCGTTGGCGAGATCGGCTATCGCGACCACATGGTGTTCACTGCGCTCGGCGATGCCGTCAACGTCGCCTCGCGGCTGCAGGACATGACGAAGGCCCTCGGCTGTCAGGTCATCATCTCCGACGATGTCTACGCGCGGGCCGGGATGAGTCCGGATATCCTGCCACTGCAGGAGGTGGAGATCCGCGGCCGCGCCGAGCCGATGCGGGTCCGCACCGCTGCGGAGCCTACCAATCTGGTGGCTGGCGGAGGCGCTGTCGCATGAAAGGTCTGATTGAACCTCTCTGCTTGCTGCGCTGTCATATCGAGAACGGTTGCGACGGGTGGGCGCGCGACGGTCAAAAGCCGCAAAGCCGCCACGATATCGATCATTTCGGGCCAGAAGCGCCCGCTGTTTGCGCTATCAAGCCTCTGGCAACCGCAGTAGTCTTTCATCCGGGCCTGACGGTTTGCGGGGACCGCCGGCTCGAACTGGATTGCTCCCGCGGAGGCAACGTATGGCTAAAGGTACGGTCAAGTGGTTCAACCCGACCAAGGGCTATGGCTTCATCCAGCCAGCGGCCGGGGGCAAAGACATTTTCGTTCATATCTCCGCAGTGCAGAAGGCCGGGCTGACAACCCTCAACGAGGGCCAGACGATCGAATATGAGGAGATCGCCAACCGCGGCAGGAGCTCGGCCGAGAACTTGAAAGTATAGCGACGACGCGCGCCCATTCCGCCTCGCGGCTTTTCGGGGCAACGGTTCCGCTCATTGCAGCCAGCATATTTTCACGCGACGAGACCAGACAGGAGCGGCGACCGCTCCTGATCACATCTTTATCTTTGTTTGTAGTTTCCTCCCTTTCCCCCGCCATTGCCTCGACCGCCCGTCCCGGGTCAAATGGGCACCGAACCGCGCCGATCATGAATTCCAGCGCGCGGAAACAATGACGGGAGTGACGCCTCATGGACGACAAGGGCATTTTCCATGGCCTGAAGGTGCTGGACTGCGCGAGCTTCATCGCCGCCCCCGCCGCCGCCACCGTTCTTTCCGATTTCGGCGCCGACGTCATCAAGATCGAGCCCCCCGGCGCCGGCGATCCCTACCGCAACCTGCCGAATTTGCCGGGCTATCCACGCAGCGAGCACAACTACGCATGGTATCTTGAAGCCCGCAACAAGCGCAGCCTCGCGCTCGACCTGTCAAAGCCGGACGCGCAAAGCGTGCTGCAACGCCTGGTTCGTCAGGCCGACGTCTTCATCACCAACTTCCCGCCATCGGTGCGGGCCAAGCTCGGCCTCACCTACGAAAAGCTCGCGCCGCTCAATGAGCGGCTGATCTATGCGTCGTTCACGGGATATGGCGAGAAGGGCGAGGAAGCCGACAAGCCGGGCTTTGACAGCAACGCCTATTGGGCGCGATCCGGCTTGATGGATCTCGTCCGCGCCGACGAGAGCACGACGCCGGCGCGCTCGGTCGCGGGCATGGGCGACCACCCTTGCGCGATGGCCTTCTATGGCGCGATCGTCACGGCGCTTTATCAGCGCGAGAAGACCGGCAAGGGCAGCCACGTCGCCTCCAACCTGATGGCGAACGGGGTGTGGGCGGCATCGGTGCTGGCGCAGGCCAAATTGTGCGGCGCCACCTTCGTCGAGCGCCGGCCGCGCGAGCGGGCGCTGAACGCGGTGGCCAACCATTATAAGTGCCAGGATGGCCGCTGGATCATGCTGTCGCTGCTCAACGAGGAGAAGCAGTGGCCGATCCTCGCCCGCTGCCTCGGCCGCGACGACCTCATTGACGACCCCCGCTTCGTCACCAAGGCCGACCGCCACGCCCGCTCGGTCGAGCTGATCCAGGAGTTCGATGCGGTGTTCGCAACCAAGCCGCTGGCCGAGTGGCGCAAGATCCTCGACGGCAGCGGGCTTGTGTTCGGCGTGGTCGGCATTCTCGACGACATTCCGAACGACAAGCAGATGATCGAGAACGAGGTGCTGGTGCCGTTCGAGAACGACACCATGCTGACCGTCAACAGCCCGATCTTCATCGACGGCCAGCGCAAGGTCGCCCCGCGCAAGCCGCCCGGTGTCGGCCAGCACAGCGACGAGATCCTGCGCGGCGCCGGCTTCGACGACGAGGCCATCCAGACCTTGCGCGCGCGCGGCGCGGTGGCCTGAGCTAGCGCGTCGCGATGAAGCACATGCCGAACCGCGTCGCCGGGCCGGTCTGACAGGACAGGTTCGCCGCGCAGCTCCAGCGCGAGAAGCTCTTGTCGTTCTCGGCGGCGTCGGCGCGGCTTGCATAGCAATGCCCGCCCCAGCCGTCATTGTAGACCGTGCCGGCGAGCTCATCGCTGCCGCGCAGCTGCGGGCGGCTGGCGAAGCCGCGCGAGAAGTCCGGCGTGCGGCCCTCGGCGAAAGCCATGAAAATGTCGCGGCGGCGGACCTGGTCGCCGAAGAAATGCGGCGAGCCCGGCACCACGACGGTGTTGGACGGCTTCTCCGCCATCCAGTCGACGCCTGGGAAGTGGAAGCCGCCGATGCCGCGGGTCTGGTGGCAGCCACCGCAGCTGGAATCGTTGAGGCGGCGCTCGAAGCCCGCGACCGACTGGATGGTCTCGAGCTGAATGCCTTGCGCAGCCGCCTTCGCCAGCGCCCCGACCACGTCGGCCTCGCTGAACACGGCAGCCGGTCCGCCCGCCTCGCTCTGCACCAGCCCGTAGGCCGACAACATGTCGGAATTGACGAATCCGACCGGTGTCGGCGCCACCGCGACCTTGGCCAGGAATTTGTCGGGGATGACCGCCATGCCGCGGTCGAGCTCGCCGAGATGGACGGGATCGAGCAGCCAGGCCTTGAACTCGCTCGCCAGCGCAGCATCCGACAGCAGCCGGTCGCGGTCGATCTGGTCCTCCAGCACCGCCTCCTCGAAGGTGCCGCTCGCGGCCTGATAGTCGAACACCTTCATCATGTAGTCGGTGCGGAAATCGCGGACCTGAGATTTCGGCGCATGCGCGATCTGCAGGTTGGTCTCGATGCGATGAATGTTCTCCGGCCGGATCAGCGCCAGCGGCCCATCCGGCGCCGACAGCTTCGCCGCGAGCTCAGGACCGGTGATCTGCAACTCCGACGTCGCCAGCCAGCGCTTGGCGATCTCGGCGCAGCTCGGCGAATTGCTTTTCGCCTCCGCGTCGCTGCGCGCCTTCAGCACGATGTTCAACGTCATCGGCAGACGCGGCGAGGCCACCTCGCCGTCCTTGGCCGGCGGCGGCGTGGTCCGCGTCAACCGGTAGAGCAGCCGCACCTCGCCGCAATGCTCGGGATCGACGAAGGCGCGGTCCATGCGGTTGACGACGCCGGCGAGCACGAAGCGCGCATCGGACGTGTCCAGCACCGTGCGATCGAACAGCTGGAAGGCATAGGAGGTGCCGACCCCGATGCTTTCGTTCGGCAGGCTCGCTTTGTGCTTCTCGACATAACGGTCGAACTCGGCATCGAGCGCCTTGCGGACCGGAGCCATCGACGGCAGCGCGAACAGCGCGGCATCCGCCAGCGGCGCGTCATTGGCGGCCGCCGGCGCCAGCATCTTGCCGAGACCGAAGGCGCCCTTGTCGAGCTCGCGCAGGGCGAACGGCTCGAGAATCGCGGTGCCGCGTTCGAGCGGCGCGCTCTCGTCTGCATGTGCAAGCGAGCCGCAGCACAGCATCAACAGGCTCAACACCGACAGTCGCACCACGCGCCTCCTCTTCCGCAATCGGCCCGCGCGAGGCGGCAGTCGGCCGTGTCGCGCGCAGGGCTTGCTAATGGCCGAAGATAGCCGAAAGGCGGCGGCGTCTGGCCATTATGCGACGAGGCGCCTCACGTCGCAGTGAGGCGCCTCGTCGAATTCGCATCCTGAAGAGATGGTCGGTCAGCGCGCGACGACAAGCCCCTTGGTGGTGAAGACCACCCAGCGGCCGTCCTGCTTGCGGATCGCATCGACCTTGCCGAGGCCGGGGACGGGATCGCCGGCATAGACCTCGTACAGCCCGCCGCGGCCCTCGATCAGCGCACCGCCACGGCCGACGTCGCGCAGCACCCAGCCCTCGACGACCTTCGGCTTGGCGGCCTCGGCGCGAGCCGCCTCTGCCCTCGCCGTCTCGGCGCGGGTGGCTTCGGCCCGGCCAGGCTCCGTCCTGCTCGGCGTGCTCGCGTCCGTTCTGGTGGGCTCGGCGCGGCTCGCCTCCTGCCGCATCGGCACGCCGGACGGCGGCGCCGCCGCATTGATCGCGCCGACCGCCTGCGGGACCGAGGCGGTATTGTCGCGGCCCGACGGCTGCGAGCTCGCCGAAGCTTGCGCGGCGCGCAGCCGCTCGACGGCCTCGCTCAGCCGCTGCAATTCGCTCGGCTTGCCCGACGCCTTGGTCGCGAGCTCACCCAGCACCTTCTCCAGCCGGTCGAGGCGCTCGGCCGATTTATTGAGCTCGACCAGGCTGGTCTGGTTGGTCTGCTCGAGGCTCGCCTTGAGGTTGGCGATCTCGTTGTCGATGCGCGACACCGCAGCGCTCAGCGTCGGATCCGCCGCGCCCGCGCCGGTCGCCTCCGCCGTGCCGCCGCCGGAGCGATCGACCAAGGCGGCGGTCACGAGCCCACCGGCCACGCCGCCGACCACCATCGCCAGCAGCAGCACGGCAGCCATCGCCGGCAGGCCGATCCGGCCCGTGGCGGGGATGCGCGACGCGGCTGGGCCGGGCTGCTGCGGCAAGGCCGCGGCGGCGCCGCCGGCCATCGCAGCCGCGGCAGGCGACGGCTTGGTCGTCGCATCGAATTTGAACGGCTCGGCCTTGAGCTTGCCTTTGGCCCAGGCCGCGGCCTTCTCCACGGCTGAGCCGGCCATGCCGACCTTGCTCGCCGGCGCAGACTCAACGGCGGGACGCCTGGGATCGACCTTGGCGGCAGCCTCGGGCTTCACCGCGATCTCGGGCTTCACCGCCGGCTCCGGCGGCTTCGATCCGAGTTCGGGCCTCGCGACAGGCTCGACCTTGGCAACCGCTTCAGGCTTCGCAGCAACGTCCGGCTTCGCGGCCACCGGCTTGCTCGTCGTCTCCGGCTTGACCGGCGTCGCCCCCATCGGACCGATCTTCGGCGCATTGGACGCGAGCGTCGACAGCTTGGGCGTCTCGACCTTGAGCAGGTCCCCCGCCGCCGTGACGGTCTTGACCGGCTCCGCCGGCTTGGCCGGCTCGGTCCTGATCAGGTCCAGGATGGTCGGCGGGGATTTGGCGGCGTTTTGACTGGATGAGCCCTGGCCTGCATTGAGCTTGAGCGGATCGGCCTTCGCCGCATCGGCCTTCTTCTCAGACTTGTTCTCGGATTTGCCCTTGTCGGACTTCACGAGGTCGAGCCGCTTGGGCTCAGCCTTGCCGGCTTCCGCCTTCACGCTCTCGATCGGCGGCGGCTCCGCCTTGATTTCATCGGCCTTGATCTGGTCGGTCTTGATCTGGTCGGTCTTGATTTGATCAGTCCTGGCCGGCTCGAGCTTGACCACCTCGGCCTTGGTCTCCGCGGCGGGAGGCGCGTCGGTCGCGGCGAGCACCGCAACCGGCTCGGCTTTGGGCTCAGAGGCCGGGGCTTGGACCGCAGGGGTGTTTGCAGCCGTGGCGGGCTGGTCGGCCGACGGCGCCTCGTGGTCGGGCGAGATCATCGGCTGTGCGACCGGAGCGATCGCCGGCACGGCCTTGTCGACGGCGCCGGGGGACGCAGAGGTCTTCAGTGCTGGCTCAGCGCCGACGACGACAGGACTAGCAGTGCCGAGGCTGGTCTGTTCGGCCTTTTGCTCGCTCACGTTCAAGTCTCCCGATGACGTTCAGCCCTTGGTAACCTTAGTTAGCGTTTGATTGATTGCCAAAATCTTACTTTTGCTGGGCTTACCTGAGTTTTAGGAATTCATCCGGGGCGGATTTGCGCCGACAAGATGGAGCAGATGTGGCAAGCGGTGCCCGAATATTCATCGCCGCGGCGCCCGTCCGCTGCGCAGCTGGTCGATTCGCGACGGCGGCGAGGCTCCTGCAACCGGCAGCACGAATCCTCCCGCGGCGCTGATACGCCCGAGATCTGACGGCATTGACCCTCCTCGAAATCAGAGGGCGCAGGGAAGACCGGGTATCGACTGATACCCGCGGCCCCCGTGCGGACAAAAATGCACGGGGCAGGAACCACAGGCTCAGCCGGACATACCCGGCCTTCCCTGCGCGATGGCTTTACGGCTGCTTCGTAGTCTCCCCGGTGCGCCGGGCTTTCTGGTCACCGTGTCGCGACAATGCGCTTGCACGCATTGCGCTGGGCATCAGCGTCGGGATGCCAGGACCCTACGACTTGACCGTACGCACCCAACCTGCTCGCCGGCCCGCTTGCGCAAGCCCCAGGTCAGATACGTCCACCGCTCCCCGCTGCTACGCCTCGTGACGATCGGCCGAAACGCCCCTTCATCGCAGGCGGGATGGCCGGGATCATCGATGTGATTTGCCCGACATGACAAGGCGCATAGGTGCGACAAACTGGCTCGACGGGCAGTTGGCGCATGACGTGGATGCAAGGATTGCCCGTCGTGTTGTGGAGTCCATAGGCTAGGCGCTACGGCAATGATGCAGGACTTCACTCAGATCGTCGGCGTCTCACCTGATTAGTGTGTAGCCGATGCAGACGCGTCATCCTCCGCTGTCGTCCCGGACAAGTCACGCCGTGCGCCAGCACGGCGTGACGCCGATCCGGGACCCATACGCCGCAGCCGATATGATACGGAAGATATCAACGACCAGCCTGCCACAAGCCACTCGCTGGGGTTATGGATCCCGGCGTTCGCCGGGATGACAGCGGAGTGTCACGGCGCGGTCTTTCCAGGGCGTGAAGGAGTCTGCTCACTGACGAGCGCGGCAACTGATAACTGAGATCCTATCCGCCAGCCGCCGCCGCGTGCTGCTCAGCCATCTCCGCATCCGCGGCTGTGACGCGTTGAAACGCCGGACGCGACGTGATGCGCTCCGCATAACGCACGAACACGTCCTTGCGCGGCACCACCCCGAACATCATCGTCCAATTCAGCGCGATGCCCCAGAGGATGTCGGCCGCCGTCAGGCGCTCGCCGAGCAGATAGGGGCCCTTGGCGAGCTGCTGCTCCAGGGCTGACAGCATGGTATCGTAGTCAGCGTAAGGCGACTGTGTGACCGGGGCGGGCTCGCGCTTCATGAAATGGTCGATCACCGCTGGCTCGAACGAGGAGCCGTAATAGGCGATCCAGCGCAGATAGGGCCCGCGCAGGGGATCGTCGAGCGCCGGCGTCAGGCCGGCCTGCGGGAACAGGTCGGCGAGATAGATGAAGATCGCGACCTGCTCGGTGACGATCTGGCCGCGGTGGCCGACGGTCGGCACCTTGCCAAGCGGGTTGATCGCGAGGAAGTCCGGCTTGCGCTGCTCGCCCGCCTTCATGTTGAGGACGTGCAGATGATAGGGCGCGCCGAGCTCCTCGAGCAGGACGCGGGCGCCGGCGGCGCGGGTCTGCGGCGAATAATACAGCGTGATGGTGTCGTCGGCGGTCATGATGGCTCCTCCCTTGGCCGGCTCTCGATGCCCAGGCTTGTCGCACAGC
Organism: Bradyrhizobium sp. USDA 4353; assembly: GCF_054063215.1. NCBI lineage: Bacteria > Pseudomonadati > Pseudomonadota > Alphaproteobacteria > Hyphomicrobiales > Nitrobacteraceae > Bradyrhizobium > Bradyrhizobium sp. USDA 4353. The sequence goes on along the minus strand of NZ_JBSSGB010000001.1, from coordinate 2,947,189 downwards.
ATACCTGACAATCCATGTCAGGTATGTTTTAAGGCAGGCATGCGTGCGAGCCGGCTGCTCTCCATCCTCACGACGTTGCAGGCCAAGGGCCTGGCCACCGCGCCGGAGCTTGCGGAGGCCTGCGAGGTCTCGGTGCGCACGATCTATCGCGACATCGATGCGCTCTCGGCTGCGGGCATCCCCGTCTATGCGGAGCGCGGCGCCGAGGGTGGCTTCCGCCTGCTCGACGGCTATCGCGTGCGGCTGAACGGGCTGTCGCCGGCGGAGACCGATGCGCTGTTCATGGCAGGCCTCCCCGGCCCCGCCGCGGCGCTCGGCCTCGACGATGCGATGAGCGCGGCGCAGACCAAGCTGGTGGCGGCGCTGCCGCAAAACCTGCGCGCCAACGCCGGGCGGATGCAGGCGCGCTTCCATCTCGACGCGCCCGGCTGGTTCGGCGAATCCGAGGAGCCGCCGCCTCTGCGCGCCATTGCGGACGCGCTGCTGCGCGAGGTGATGGTGGACATCCGCTATCAGACCTGGCGCGCCGAGAAGCGCCGCCGCGTCGCCCCGCTCGGCCTCGTGCTCAAGGGCGGCAGCTGGTATCTCGCCGGCGGGGTCGAGCGCAGCGTGCGGACCTACCGCGTCGCGCGTATTCTCGATTGTGCCGTCACCGATGAGAGTTTCGCCCGGCCCAGGGATTTCGATCTCGCCAGCTATTGGCGCGCCGCGACCGAGCGGCTAGAGGCTGAGATGCATCCGAACGCGGCGACGGTGCGGCTGTCACCGCTCGGCGTGAAGCTGCTGGAGGTGTGGAGCCAGCCTTACGTGCGCGCCCGCACGCGCCTCGCGGACGAGGTCGATGCCGACGGCTGGCGCATCGCGACCATCCCGACCGGAACGACGCTGTGGCATGCCGCCGGCGAGCTGCTGCGCTTCGGCCCGGAGGCCGAGGTGCTCGATCCACCCGAGCTGCGGGCCAAGATGGCGGAGCTGGCGAAGGCGATGGCTGAACGCTATGGCGCGGTTGCGCAGACGATATGAGTCGCCGACGCTCTCTCCGAATCGTTGCGCACGGGCGCGGCAGCATGAGATCACCTCTCCCGAAGGGAGAGGTCGGATTGCATCGAAAGATGCAATCCGGGTGAGGGATTCTGGTGCGAGCCGTCGTGTGGAGAGCCCCCTCACCCGGCGCTACGCGCCGACCTCTCCCCGACGGGGAGAGGTGAACAGAAGCCACGCCTGGAGCGCCAACGACAGCAAGCTCTCCTATCGATCGATGTGGTCAGTAGCGAGCTACATCACCACCGACGCGTCCGGCCGCTCATCGCTGCGCACTGGCGCGGCAGCATGAGATCACCTCTCCCGAAGGGAGAGGTCGGATTGCATCGAACGATGCAATCCGGGTGAGGGATTCTGGTGCGAGCCGTCGGAGAGCCCCCTCACCCGGCGCTGCGCGCGACCTCTCCCCGACGGGGAGAGGTGAACAGAAGCCACGCCTGGAGCGCCAACGACAGCAACCTCTCCTATCGATCGATGTGGTCAGTGGCGAGCTACATCACCACCGACGCGTCCGGCCGCTCATCGCTGCGCACTGGCGCGGCAGCATGAGATCACCTCTCCCGAAGGGAGAGGTCGGATTGCATCGAACGATGCAATCCGGGTGAGGGATTCTGGTGCGAGCCGTCGGAGAGCCCCCTCACCCGGCGCTGCGCGCCGACCTCTCCCCGACGGGGAGAGGTGAACAGAAGCCACGCCTGGAGCGCCAATGACAGCAACGCTCATATCGATCGATGTGGTCAGTAGCGAGCTACAGCACCACCGGCGCGTCTGGCAGCTCATTCGTTTCGCCGGCGTGCGGCGGAAAATGTTTGGCGAGCTCGCGTGACACCGCGGCGATGCCCTGGATGACGCCCTGATCGAAGCGCCCCGCACGAAATTGCGCCTCCATCGCGCGGCAGATCGTCTCCCAGCCTTCGGCGCCGACGCGGTCATGGATGCCGCGGTCGGCGATGATCTCGACGTCGCGGTCGGCGAGCAGCAGGTAGATCAGGACGCCGTTGTTGTGGGCGGTGTCCCAGATGCGAAGCTGCGAGAACACGTCGAGCGCACGCTCGCGCGGCGACTGGTTGCGCCACAGCGGCCGGCCGTCGAGCGCGCCTTCGACGACGAAGCGTACCTGCCCCGCATGCGTGCGCTCGCCATGCTTGATGGCGTGCTCGATGCGCGCCAGCACCTCCGGCGTGAAGATGCGCTTGAGCTGCCAGTCGTGATGCAGGAGATGCCGGCCGATCCGTTTGATGCTCATCGCGTTGGCCTCACCAGCTGCCCGAGGCGCCGCCGCCGCCAAAACTGCCGCCGCCGCCGGAGAAGCTGCCGCTGTCGCTCGAGCTGCTGCCGCTGCTCCAGCCTGACGAGGACGAGCCGCTCGACCAGCCGCCGCGGCGGCCGCGGCCCGGCCCCGGCATCGACGCAAAACTATCGGCGATGAAGGCGATGATGAAGCCTCCGATCGCCGACAACGCGGCCAACCCGGCCGATCCGACCATCAGCCAGGCGATCGCGCCCATCGCGCCGCCGGTGGCCAGCGAGCCTAAGAGACGGCCGAGCAGCGTGCGCAGGATGCCGCCGATCACCAGCGCGCCGAACAGCGCCACCGGCGCGAACGAGGTGATGGAATCGAAATCGACATCGCCGTGCGAGGCCTGCGGCTGCGGCACCGGCAGCGGCTCGCCATTGATCACGCCGATGATCCGATCGACGCCTGCGTCAATGCCGCCAGCAAAATCCCCGGTGCGGAATTTCGGCGTAATGACCTCGTCGATGATACGGCGGGAGGTGACGTCGGTGAGGCTGCCTTCGAGCCCGTAGCCGACCTCGATGCGCAGCTTGCGATCAGTCTTGGCGATCACCAGCAGCGCGCCGTCGTCGACCTTCTTGCGGCCGATCTTCCAGGCCTCGGCGACGCGGATCGCGAACTGCTCGATCGTCTCCGGCTCGGTGGTCGGCACGATCAGCACCGCGACCTGACTGCCCTTGCGCGTCTCCAGGTCTTTCAGCTTCTGCGTCAGGCTCGCGATATCCGACGACGACAGGGTCCCGGTCTGGTCGACCACGCGGCCGGTGAGCTGCGGCACCGCCACGTCGGCCCACGCCCACGTGGCGAGGCAGACGAAGACGGTCGCAAGCAGCGCCTTGACGGCGGACAGCGCGCGCACGAGCAGCCGCTCCGGCTACTTGGCCGGCGCAGGCGATGGCGCGTTGAAGTCGACCTTGGGCGCGACCGAGATCTCGCGCTCGTTCTCGACGGTGAAGTTGGCCTTCTCCTTGTAGCCGAACCAGCTTGCGGTGAGATTGTTCGGGAAGGTCCGGATGCCCACGTTATACTCCTGCACCGCCTTGATGTAGCGGTTGCGCGCCACGGTGATGCGGTTCTCGGTGCCTTCGAGCTGGGACATCAAATCGCGGAACAGCTGATCCGATTTGAGCTGCGGATAGTTCTCGGACACGGCGATGAGCTTCGACAATGCGCCGGTCAGCTCGCCCTGCGCGGCCTGGAACTTCTGCAAGGCCGCGGGATCGTTCACGACCTCGGGGGTGACCTGCACGCTGCCGACCTTGGCGCGCGCGTTGGTGACGCCGAACAGCACGTCCTTCTCCTGCTGCGCAAAGCCCTTTACGCTGTTGACGAGGTTGGGCACGAGATCGGCACGGCGCTGATACTGGTTGACCACCTCGGACCAGGCCGCCTTGACCTGCTCGTCATTGGTCTGGATGGCGTTGTAGCCGCAATTGGTCAGGCTCAAGGTCATCAGCGCCGCCAGCACGGTCAGCAATCTCCGCATCGCGCGTCCCCCTTCGTCCGGATGTGTCAGCATCACACAGCACAGCTTTGCCGACGGCGCAATGACGCCGCCGGAGGTGGGGGGTGGACGTCGCGGCGGAGGTTCAGGGAGTTCCAGCGGGCCTTTCGCCGCAAAGAATCTTCAGGGCTGTCCGGAGTCTAGCAATTCAGACCACCCGTGTCGCGGCCCCTCACCCCACCCCTCTCCCCGTAAGAACGGGGAGAGGGAGCAGACCGCCGCTGCGGCGCGGGACGCCGATGAAACGACAATCCGAGTTGAAGCCTTGGGAGCATCGGGCGATCGCTGCCGGCACGGCCGGTGCAACCTCTCCCGCCCTTTGCGGGGAGAGGTCGGATTGCGCAGCAATCCGGGTGAGGGGCATGGCACATACGGAGCGAAGACAGCAGTCCATCGGACGGGCAAGATGAGTTTGCGCCGATGCGAGATAACTCAACTCATCAAGCTGCGGAGGAAACCGAGGCCTGGCTCCAATGCCCCGCAGGTGGACCACCCGTGCCGCTGCCCCTCACCCCGACCCTCTCCCCGTGAAGAACGGGGAGAGGGGGCGCACCGCCGCTGCGGCTCCGCTCCGAAAGTATCAGCTACCCTTGCGGTCACGCAGTTGCGTCACGAACATGTCCTGCCAGCTCGCCGGCTTGACCTTGATCGAGCCGACGCCGTGCATGAACTCGGCGATCTTGAGCACCCCCTCCGGGGTCGCGGAGAACCAAGTATCCTTGTCCTGGAGCATCTCCAGCACCTCCTCCTTGGTGGTCTTCACCTTGGCGGTGCGGGCGTAGATCTCGGCGGCGGCGGCCTTGTCGTTGGCGATGAGCGTACAGGCCTCATCGAGCGCGTCGAGGAAGGCCTGCACGACCCTGGGATTGGCGTCGACGAAACGCTTGGGCGCGAACACGACGTCCATGGTGAGACGTCCCAGCACGTCAGCCGAGTTGGCCACGCGGTGGATCTTGGAATCCTTCAGCTCGATATAGGAGAACGGCGGCGAGGTGAAATGCGCCGTGATCTCGGTCTTGCCCGAGGTCAGCGCCGCGACCGCTTCCGGATGCGGCAGGCCGACGGTCATCGGATCGAGCTTGGCGTAGTTCTCACGGCCGAACTCGTGCGCCGCCATCATCTGCAGCATCACCGCCGAGAGCGAGGTCTTGATGCCCGGCAGCGCGATCTTGTCGCTCGGCTTGAAATCCTTCAGCGACTTGATCTCGGGATTGTTGCTGTTCATCCACAGCGAGGTCGACGAGAGGCCGCTGACGCCCACGACTTCCACCGCCGGAATGCCCTTGGCCTTGGCCCACAAAGTGATGAAGCCGGGCGCGCCGGTGCCGGCGATGTCCAGCGAGCCGGCCATCATCGCGTCGTTGATGATGTTGCCTCCGTCGAGCAGTTGCCAGCTCACCTTGAACGGACCGAGCCCGGCCTTCTCGGCCTGCTTCTCCATCAGCTTCTGATCCTCCATCACGATCAGCGGCAGATAGAGGATGCCATAGCCCTTGGAGAGCCTGACCTCCTTGACCTCAGCCTGTGCATCGGTGGCGCCGAGCAGCGCGGCAAGCCCGAACGCGGCGGCCGCGAGTGATTTGCTCCAGGACATTCTCGTCTCCTATCCCTTGTTGTTATGCTTATAACCGATCAATGCTGCATGCCCCAGCGCCGCACCGTCTTGCGCTCGATGGTGGCGAACACGACGTTCTCGATCACGAGGCCGATGATGATCACGGTGAACAGGCCGGCGAACACGTTCGCCGTCTCCAGCTGGTTGCGATTCTCGAAGATGAACCAGCCGAGGCCGCCGGACCCGGAGGACACGCCGAACACCAGCTCCGCCGCGATCAGGGTGCGCCAGGCGAAGGCCCAGCCGACCTTGAGGCCGGTCAGGATCGCCGGGAAGGCCGCGGGGATCAGGATGAAGCGCACCAGCTTCAGCCCGCGCAACCCGTAGTTCAGGCCGACCATGCGCAGCGTGTTCGACACCGAGCGGAAGCCGGAATGGGTGTTGAGCGCGATCGCCCACAGCACCGAATGCACCAGCACGAAGATGATGCTGCCCTTGCCGAGGCCGAACCAGATCAGCGCCAGCGGCAACAGCGCGATCGCCGGCAGCGGGTTGAACATCGATGTCAGCGCCTCCAAGAGATCAGCGCCGATCCGCGAGCCGATCGCGATCGTGGTCAGCACGGCGGCGAGCGCAATGCCGACGCCATAGCCGATCAGCAGCGTCTCCAGCGACACCAGGGTGCGTGCCGGTATCACGCCATTGGCGATGTTCTCAGAGAATGCCGAGAGCGTGTCGGTGAAGGTCGGAAACAGCAGGGGATTGCCGAGCCACACTCCATAGGCCTGCCACAGCGCGGCCAGCGCGACGAGGATGATGGCCTTGCGGACCGCACTGATGCGGTAGATGCGTTCCAGCCAGGACAGGCTCGCCTCGACCTTGACGTCGCCGAGGGGGGTCTCCGCATTGACGATTTCGGGGCGCAGGGTCAGCGTCTCGCTCATGATCTCTCTCCCGTCCCTTTAATGATGGCCGAACAGCATGTCGTTGATACGTCCTTCGAGCGCGACCTGCTCGGGCGAGCCCATCGTGCCCGGCGGCACGCTGTTGAGCTCGGCGCGGACGCGGCCGGGATGCGGCGACAGCAGCAGGATGCGCGAGCCGATCTTGATCGCCTCCTCGATCGAATGCGTCACGAACAGCACGGTGAAGCGGGTGTCCTGCCAGAGCTGCAGCAGCTCATCCTGCATCTTGCGCCGGGTCAGCGCGTCCAGCGCCGCGAACGGCTCGTCCATCAGCAGCACGTCCGGCTCCATCGCCATGCCCCGGGCGATCGCGACGCGCTGCTTCATGCCTCCGGAGAGCATGTGCGGATAGGAATCGATGAACTTGGTCAGGCCGACCTTGTCGATGTAGGATCTTGCGCGCTCCTGCGCCTCGTCAGCGCCGAGCCGGCCGCTCGCGGTCAGCGCGAACACGACGTTCTCGCGCACCGTCTTCCAGGGCAAGAGCTGGTCGAACTCCTGGAACACCATCATGCGGTCCGGGCCGGGCTCGGTGACCTCGTGCCCCTTGAGCCGGATGCGGCCCTCGGTCGGCTTCAGATAGCCGCCGATCGCCTTGAGAAGCGTGGATTTGCCGCAGCCGGAGGGTCCGAGCAGCACGAAGCGGTCGGAATCGAACACCTTGAAATCGACGCGATAGGTCGCCGTGACCAGGGTGTCCGGCGTCTTGTACTGCAGCGTCACGCCCTCGACCGAGAGCAGCGGCTCGAATTGTGATGGTGTCTGATGGACGGTCATGCGTCCTCCCCTCCTGATGTTGCAGCGCAAAATTTCGCTTGGTGCACTTCGGCGCCCTTATGCGAAGTGATAGAGGAGGAGACTGACGCGAACCTGACTCCGGGGCTGAGACCACGACCTTGCGCATCCTGCTGGTGGAAGACACGCCCGAGATCGGCGCCGCCGTGACCAGCCGGTTCGAGCGGATCGGCTACGCCGTCGACTGGGAGAAGGACGGCCGCACCGCGAGCGAGCTGATCGAGGTGCAGACCTATGATCTCATCGTGCTCGACGTGATGCTGCCGAACATGGACGGTTTTGCCGTGCTCAAGCATCTGCGTAAGCGCGGCCTGCGCACGCCGGTGCTGGTGCTGACGGCGCGCTCCGCGGTCGACGACCGCATCGGCGCGCTCGACCTCGGCGCCGACGACTATCTGGTGAAGCCGTTCGATTATCGCGAGCTGGAGGCGCGTGCCCGCGCCCTGCTCCGTCGCGCGGCAGGACAATCGGACAATCTGCTGACCCTGGGGCCGCTGGTGATCGACCGCGCCGGGCGCACGGCGAGCGTCGCCGGCCAGCCGCTCGATCTGACGCGGCGCGAGCTGACCGTGCTGGAGATCCTGGCCGCGCGGCCCGGGCGCTATGTAGCGAAAGACGAACTGGTCGAACAGCTGTTCAGCTTCGACCAGGACCCGAGCCCGAACGCCGTCGAGCAGTTCATCGCGCGTCTCAGACGCAAGCTTGCGGCGACGACCGTCGAAATCAAGACCGAGCGCGGCCTTGGCTATCAGCTCCACGCTTCGTGATCTGAGGACGTCGCTGCGCGCGCGGCTCTTGATCGCGATCGGCGCGATCCTGGCTGTGGGCGCTGTCGTGCTCAGCCTCGCCGCCTGGCAATATGCGGCCACGGCCGCGCGCGATGCCTATGACAAGCTGCTCGCCGGCGGCGCGGTTCAGGTCGCCGAGAACATCTACATGCAGGGCGGCGTGGTCACGCTCGACCCGCCGGCGGCGGCGTTCGCGACGTTGTCGGCCTATGATCTCGTGTTCTACCGCGTGACCGATCCGCGCGGCGTCGTCATTGCCGGCTATGACGATCTGACGATCCAGGCGCCCAAAAGCGCGTTGCGCGAGGGCGTGGTGCTGCGCGATGGCGTCTATCGCGACCAGCCGGTGCGCGTCGCCGCGGTGGCCCGCCGGCTCGACGGCGCCCCAGGCGACGGCTGGAGCGAAATCGTGCTGGCGCAGACGCTGCGCGCGCGCGATGCGCTGACCTGGGACTTGGGGTCCAAAGCGATCGGCCTGATCGCGGCCATGAGCCTGCTGGCGCTGGTTGCCACCGCTTTGTGCCTCCGGTTGGTGTTCGCGCCGCTGACGCGGATCGAGGCCGAGATCGTCAAACGCCGGCCGGACGATCTCAGCCCGATCGCGATCACGCCGCCGCGCGAGGTCCGCGCCCTGGTCGGCGCCATCGACGGCTTCATGCAGCGCCTCGCCGAGCGCATCGCGCTGATGCAGCGCTTCATCGCCGATGCCACGCATCAACTACGCACACCGCTAGCTGCGATCGATGCGGAGGTCGAGCTGCTGAGCGAGCAGACCAACGATCCGAAGGCGCTCGATCGACTGCGCAGCCGCATCTCCGACCTCGCCCGCCTCACCAGCCAGTTGCTCGATCACGCGATGATCCAGCACCGCGCCCAGGCGCCGCGGTTTGCTGCGACCGACATCAACGCATTGGCAAAGTCCGTGCTGTCGCAGAGCGTGCCGCTGTCGCTGGAGCGCGAGGTCTCTGTGAGCTTCGTGGAATGCGACGACGATGTCATCGTCGCAGCAGATGCCATCAGCCTGCGCGAGGCGCTCGCCAATCTCATTCACAATGCTCTGGCGCATGGGGCGGCCACACGACTGATGGTGCGCGTGGAGAGAACGACAGCGCATGTCGCGATCATCGTCTGGGATGATGGGCCAGGCATTGCGGCGGACGCGCAACAAAGAATGCTCTCGCCGTTTCAGAAGGGCGACGGCTCGCACGGCTCGGGGCTGGGCTTGGCGATCGCTGTGGAGGTCGCGGAGGCGCACGGGGGCAGACTGGGCTTTCGCGGCACGGCAGGCGATTTCAGGGTGAGCTTGGAGCTGCCGGTGGACGGCAAGTAGCTGCACCGACGGCGGTGCGCCCCCTCTCCCCGTTCTTCACGGGGAGAGGGTCGGGGTGAGGGGCAGCCGCACGGGAAGTATCAATTGGGATTCCTGTTTCACTCTCTCCTGGATCAAGATGTAGTTGAACAGAAGAGAATAGAGTTTAACTACTTGCACCGCCCGTGTGGCTGCCCCTCACCCCAGCCCTCTCCCCGTGAAGAACGGGGAGAGGGAGCGGACTGTCGCTTTGTCGCGAGTGTCGCGCTCTACTACTCCCTTCGTTCGCCTTACGCCGCCGCCTTCTTCGCCTTCGCGTCCCGGATCGCGGCCCATACCTTTTCCGGCGTCAGCGGCGTCTGCAGATTGGTGATGCCCAGCTCGAACAGCGCGTCCATGACGCCGTTGGTGACGCAGGGCGGGCCGCCGATGGCGCCGGATTCGCCGCAGCCCTTGGCGCCGAGCGGGTTGGTTTTGCACGGGGCGGAATCGTCGAGCGTGACCGCGATCGGCGGGACGTCGTCGGCGCGCGGGATGCAGTAGTCCTGATAGGTCGCGGTCAGCAGCTGGCCGTCGGCGTCGTAGGCGACGTTTTCGTACAGCGCCTGGCCAATGCCCTGGGCGACGCCGCCATGGATCTGGCCGGCGACGAGCATCGGATTCACCGCGACGCCGACGTCGTCGACCGTGGTGTAGCGCACGACACGGCTGATGCCGGTCTCCGGATCGATCTCGACCTCGCAGATATGCGTGCCGTTCGGCCAGCTCGGCCCATCGACCTCGCCCTCGCTGTCGACCGACAGCTTGGCGCCCTGCTCCTTCCCGGCGATGTCGAACAGGCTGATGCGGCGGTCGGTGCCGACGACGGTCAGGACCCCGTCGCGATACTCGATGTCCTCGACCGCGGTCTCCAGCAGGTTCGAGGCCTTCTCGCGCGCCTTGGTGATCAGGTCGTTCGACGACACCGCCACCGCCGTGCCGCCGACGAACAGCGAGCGCGAGCCGACGCTGCCGAAGCCGGTGGCGAGATCGGTGTCGCCCTGCACGACGTCGATCTTGTCGAGCGGGATGCCCAGCGTATCGGAGATCATCTGCGTGTAGGTCGTCTGCAGCCCCTGCCCCATTGCCATGGTGCCGGAATGCAGGATGACGCGGCCCTCGGAGGTCGCATGCAGCGACACCTTCTCGGTATGGGCGCGGCCGCCGGTCCATTCGATGTAGCTGGTGAGGCCGCGGCCATAGAGCATGCCGCGCTTCCTGGCCTCGCGCTTGCGCGCGTTGAAGCCGTCCCAGTCGGCGAGCTTGGCGGCGCGCTCCAGCATGTGGGCGAAGGCGCCGGAATCATACACTTGGCCGACGGCGTTGGTGTAGGGCAGCTGCGCCGGCTTGATGTAGTTCGCTTTCCGGATGGTGCGCGGATCGATGCCGATCTGGCGCGCGGCGGTGTCGAACAGCCGCTCGACGATGAACACCGCCTCGGGCCGCCCGGCGCCGCGATAGGCTCCGACCGGCGCGGTGTGCGTCATGACCGTCTTGATCTCGAAATGCACCAGCGGCAGGTCGTAGACGCCGGTCTGCACGAACGGCCCGAGCACCAGCGGGATGATGTTGGCAGCACCCGACGAATAGGCGCCGGTGGCGCCGATCGAGCGCACGCGATAGGCCAGCACCTTGCCCTTGGCGTCGAGCGCGAACTCGGCGGTCGAGGTCAGGTCACGACCATGGGTGCCGCCGACGAACTCATCGGTGCGCTCCGCGCGCCAGCGGATCTTCTTCGAAAGCTTGGTCGCGGCATAGGCGACGATGCCGTCCTCGGGATACAGGTTGGTCTTCTGGCCGAAGCCACCGCCGATGTCGCCGACCAGCACGCGCAGGCTGTCCTTCGGCCGTTTCAGCACGGCGTCCGCGAGCACGTCGCGCGTCGAGGCCGGCGTCTGCGACTGCACATAGAGCAACAGTCGACCGGTCTTCTTCTCGATCTCCGCGATGGTCGAGCGCGGCTCCATGGCCGATGGCACCAAACGCTGGCTGTTGATGTCGAGCGACACCTTGTGGGGCGCGCTGGCAAAAGCCTCCTCGACCTTGGCGGCATCGCCATAGCTCATCGCGGCAACGATGTTGTCGGGCGCCTCGGCCCAGACCACCGGGGCGCCGGGCTCGATCGCCTTGACCGGATCGGTCACCGCCGGCAGCACCTCGTAATCGACGACGATCGCTTCAGCCGCTTCCTGGGCAATCGTACGCGACGTCGCGACGACGGCTGCCACGGCCTCGCCGGTGTAGCGCACGACTTCGTGCGCCAACAGCCGGCGCGGCGGCACCGTCATCGGCTTGCCGTCGGGACGCTTGAAGATCGCCAAGGTCGGAATGGTGCCGATATCGTCGGCGACGAGATCCGCGCCGGTGTAGATCGCCTCGACGCCCGCGATCTCGCGCGCGGCGGCGGTGTCGATCGACAAAATCTTCGCATGGGCATGCGGGGAACGCAGCACGTAAAGCCACAGCGCGCCGTCCTCCGGCTTGTCGTCGATGAACTGCCCCTTCCCGGTCAGCAGCCGCTGATCCTCGAGCCGCTTGACGGGCTGGCCCGCACCGAACCGCATATTGTTGGGAAGAATGTTCATTCGAGAATCCTTGGCCAGTTCAATGTAATTGCATGGGGTTTTAGCGGATTTGCTGCCCGACACAACCACCGCCCGTCATTCCGGGGCGCGCAGCGCGAGCCCGGAATGACGATGGAGAAAGCGGGGCAAAAGCAGCCACCCGAGTCTCACCCCAGGTCGCGCAAGACCTCTTCCACGACCTTGCGCTGCTCTGAGGTCAGCGCAGCCTGCGGCGGCACGGGATCGCCGACGTCGTAGCCCTGGATCGAGAGCCCTGCCTTGATGCAGGCGGCGAGGTTGAAGCGGGCGAAGGCCTCGTTGACGCGCCACAGCTTCTTCTGCAGCATCATCGCATCGTCCCAGCATGACGCCATGCAGAGATTGTAAAGCTCGACGCTCTGCCGCGGGATGATGCAGGCGGGGCCGGCCATCCAGCCATGGCCGCCGATCATCATCACCGCCGCCGGAATGTGCGACGAGGCCGCGAACACCTTGATGGCATCGCCGCAGCGATTGATGATCGAGAGCAGCCGCCCGGTGTTGGTCGAGGCATCCTTGATGTAGTTGATGCGCGGATGCTCCGCGAGCCGGGCGATCACGTCGAGCGACAGGTCGGAGCGCTGGAACTGCGGGTTGGTGTAGATCACCACGGGAACGTCGACCGCGTCGGCGATCGCACGGAAATAGGCCTCCACCCCGGCATCGCTGACCGGAAAATAGGCTTCGAGCACGGCCAGGATGCCATCCGAGCCGCGCTTCTCGTAAGCCCGGGCCTGCGCCACGGCATCGGCGATCGCGGTCGAGGCCACTCCGGCAATGACGGGAACACGGCCCTGCGCAGCATCAATGGTCGTCTCGACAACGGTCATGCGCTGGGCGCGGTCGAGATAGGCGAACTCGCCGGTCGAGCCGAGCGGCGTCAGCCCATGCACGCCGGCATGGATCAGGTCGTCACAGAGCCGCCCCAGCACGTCGGTGCGGATCACGCCGTCGGCGCTGATGGGCGAGGCGAGATAGGGAAAGACACCATGAAAATCAGTCATGCAGCCGGGTATAGCGGCCGGCCCGGCTCGTCCGCAAGCCGGGCACCGCGCGGCCCGGCCTAGGGGCAAGCGCGAGGCACGGTCGGCGGAACTCACGACAACAATGACAAGACGATGAGTTCAGCCCCCGGCGTTAAACGCTGCTTCAAACTTTTTCTTCACCATAGCCAGAGATCCTCGGGCGGACGCGATGAGTTCCTGACGATGCAATCCAAGATTGCGTCTCGCCCGGTCGAAGGTGCAGGCGTGATGGCTCCAATCGCGGCAAAAATGGCTACGGACTTCGCCATTTTCAGTCATTTTTCCGCCGAATTAGACGGCTATTGTGCCAAGTGGAAAGAGTTAGTTCGAGTGCTCCAGCGTAAATTCGCCGTAGGAATTTCGATCGGAGACGAGGGAAGCCTGCAGCGAGTGCGACCATGAAGACGCTTTACGATTTACTCGGAGCTCTTCCGGACGATGACGCTGAGGACATCCGGGCCGCCTTCCGCAAGGCGGTCAAAGAGAGTCATCCGGATATCAATCCCGGAGACCCCGACGCCGCGCTGCGGTTTCGCCAGATCATCCGCGCCAACGACATCCTCGGCGACAAGGAGCAGCGCACGGCCTACGACCGCCTGCTCGGCGCTGCGCATGAGGAGGAACGGCAGGAGTCCAAGATCGCCGTCGCCGCCAAGGTGCACAAGGTCGCCTCCGGCGTCATGGCGCTGGCCGGCGCTTCCGCGGTGGCGCTGACGGGCTATTTGCTGTTCACGCACATGTCCGCGGCGTCCGTTGCGCAGCTCAAGCCGATCGTGGTCGCGACCAACAAGGTCAAGCCGACCGAGGTGCCTGCCAATCCGATCGAGAGCGCGGCCGCCGCGACCACGGTTGGCGAAGCGCCGTCGGCGACCGCAAGCGATACGCCGGCTCCTGTCACGAAGGCCAATGCGCCGGCCGAGCCGCTGCCGCTGCGGGTCAGCAAGGTCGACGCGGTCTATTCGGCCGAGCAGGACACCCCCGCCTGCGGCCAGGCCACGCCCTGCCCATCGGACGCAGCGCAGCCCGGCGGCACGGCGTCGAACGACGCCCGCGCGCTGCACGATCGCGGCATGGCATCGTTCCAGAAGGGCGACCTCGCCGCTGCGCTGACCGATCTCGACGCGGCGATCCAGCTCGATCCGCGCTACCAGGAAGCCTATATCGACCGCGGCATCGTGTTCTACCGGATGCGCAAGTTCGACCGCGCCTTCGCCGACGTCGCCGCCGCCAAGCGGATCGACAAGACCAACCGGGCGGTGCTGGATGCGATGGCCAAGCGCCAGCCGCTGCGGCCGTTGAAGCTTGAGCCGCCCAAGGTCGATGCAAGTGCAAGGATCGATGCTCGGGTCGAGGCCAAGATCGAGGCGAAGCCCGAGGCCCCGAAGGTCGCCACTGCGGCGCCGCTGCCGGCGCGGCTGTCGACGGCGACCCCGATCTACGCCATTGGCGATCCCAGCCGCGCGCCATGAACGTTCATGCGCGATTGACGAAGATTTAAGGTAACCGCGAACCCCCGCCGCGCGAATCGTCATCAGCCATCAACTGTTAGGAAAGGTGTCCCATGGTGGTGTCATGGGACAGGGGCTGCTTTCCACATTCATCCATCCGAACCCGGCGATCCGGCGCGAGCTGGTCGACCTGCTATACACGTCCTTGCCGCAGGTGATGTCGATCAACGCGGCGGCGATCACGGGATCGGTCACGCTCGCGGTCATCAATCGCGACCCCGGCTACATCGCGATCGCCTGCGCGATCATCGTCAACGCCATCGGCCGCGTCGTGAGCCTGCTGCGCTACCAGCAGCATGCGGCGCGCCTGTCCGACCGCGACGTGATCCTGTGGGAGAAGGTCTATGCGGCCGGCGCGACCGCGTTCGGCCTCGCGCTCGGCGCCCTGACGTTTCGCGCATTTCAGCTCAACGATGCTCCGGGCGCGTGGATCGCCTTCGGCCTGTCGATGTCCTATTGCGTCGGCATGGTCTCGCGCGCGGCGATCCGCCCCTGGGTCGTGCTGACGGCCACGGCCGTGCTGTTCGCGCCGACGCTGGTCGCGGGATTGATGCGTCCCGAGCTGCCCTATCAGCTCGGCGCCGCCATGCTGGTGCTGTTCTGGTTCTCGATCCGTGAAGCGTCGCGCCATCTCAGCACCGCCTTCATCGAGCGGCTCGAAGCCAAGCACGCGCTCGCGCGCCAGGCCCACCACGACTTCCTGACCGGGCTGCCGAACCGCGCGGCGTTCCTCGCTGCGCTGGAAGGCGCAACCGGCAGCGTCGCCATCATCGCCATCGATCTCGACGGCTTCAAGCCGGTCAACGACCGCCACGGTCATCACGCCGGCGACGACCTGCTGCGCCAGGTCGCAGGCCGGCTGTCGAGCTGCGTCGGATCGGACGGTCTCGCCGCGCGTTTCGGCGGTGACGAGTTCATGCTGCTGAAGCCGGTCGCGAGCGGCAGTGCGCGCGACGAGGCGCTTCAGCTCGCGCGCGAGGCTGTCCGCGCGCTGTCGATGCCGTTCCTGCTGTCCGATATTCCCGTCATCATCGGCGCCAGCGCCGGACTGCTCGTCAATGATCGCCCGCTTACGGACGACGCAGTCGACGAGCTGCTGCGCCAGGTCGACAGCGCGCTCTACGCCGCCAAGCGCGCCGGCGGTGGCGGCTGCACCTGGGTCGATTCCGACAGCGGCGCCTTGCGTCGGGCGGGCTGAGCTCCGCCGATCTCAGGACACGATCACGCCGCGCAGCAGCGCGTCGATCTCATCAGCATCGAGCTCGCCCTCGCGGCCGATCAACACCAGCTGCGCGGTCAGGCCATCGGGCGGCGCCACCGGCGATGCTGCGAGCGTGCCGCGCGTCGCGACCGACTGGAACAGGATCGGCTGGTTGGGGTGCTCCGTGAACAACAGCACGCCCTTGATGCGGAGCGTGCGCGGCGCGAGCCGGCCGATCACCTCCTGGAAGCGCGCCAGCGACAGCGGCGCCTGCGATGTCCATGTCACCGTCACGAACGGCTCGGCGGCGGCCGGGAGCTGCGGCGGCAACATCCGCGGCGTATCGATGTCGCGGCTGAACAGCAGGTCCGGCGCGACGACGCCTTGCGCGATCTCGAAGATCGCGGAGGACGGCTTGAAGCGGCCGACGATGGCGCGCGCCTGATCGAGCGCGGCGCGATCGAGCAGGTCCGCCTTCGTCAGCAGCACAAAGTCGGCGGCACGTAATTGCGAGCGCCAGAGCGCCTCCTCCGCAATCCCAGGATCGTCATGCAGCCGCTGCGGATCGACCAGGGTCACCACCGTCTCGAGCGGCGCGACCTTGAAGATCACGGGGTCCATCAGGTTGCGGATGATCTCGGCGGGATCGGAGATGCCCGAGGTCTCGATCGCGATCGCATCGGGCGCCGGGTCGCGCTTGATCACGGAGGAGAGCGTGCGCAAGAGGTCGCCCTGCAGCGAGCAGCAGATGCAGCCGTTCTTCAGACTGATCACCTCCTCGGTCACCGTGCCGAGCAGCTGCGCGTCGATATCGACCGCGCCGAAATCATTGACGATTGCGGCGATCCGCCGTCCGTCCGGATTGGCGAGCAAGTGATTGAGCAATGTCGTCTTGCCGGCGCCGAGGGCACCGGCGACGAGCAGGACGGGGACGATCACGACAGCAGGGGCCGGCGCACGGCGCGTCCCGGCCTTGCGTCGCGGACGAGATCACCATGGGCGATCACGGCCTGGCCGTTGACGAGCAGATGCTGCACGCCTTCGGAGGCCCGGTTCATGTTGAGGAAGTCGGCGCGATCACGCAGGCCTGCGAGATCGAGCACCGCGATATCCGCGTCGCAGCCGGCCTGCAGCCGGCCCTTCCTGCGCATCGCGGGCGTCGAGGTCTCCAGGATCTGCGCCGGGATCAGCGTGCATTTGGCGATGCCGTCCATCAGCGACACCGTGTTGCGGTCCAGCACCCATTCGCGCAGGAACTTCGTGAAGGTCGCCGACGAGCGCGGATGCGACACCGCATCGTCAGGCAGCGGCCAGGCGTCGCCGGTGTAGTCCGTGCCGTTGGACAGAATCCACGGCATCGCGTCCGAGGCGATCGCAGCGCCCGGAAACAGCACGGACACGTCGAGCAGGTCGCGATGGCGCTGGTTGACGGCGACGTCGAGGAAATGGATCAGCACCAGCGCGCCGGGATCCTCCTGCTGCCGCGCAAGTAGCTCGTCGCGGCTGCCGAGGCGATGCCGCTCGGCCACCATCTCGATCGCGTCATAGCCGGTGCCCATGCGCTGACAGAAGGCGGGATCGGCGAAGAAGCCGGCGCCGACGACGGTCGAGCCGGTGCCGTAGGGATAGGCTTCGGTCGTGACCTTCAGCCCCAGCTTCTGCGCGGTCTGCACCAGCTCGGCGCAGCGCTCGACGTCCTGCAGGCTGGTGCTGTTGAAATGGCAGATGTGCATGTGCGCGCCAGTCGAGCCGGCCAGGCCGATCAGCCGTGTATAGGCATCGACCGAGCTGCGCGGGTCGACGTTCGACATGTAGGCGATGTGGGTGTAGGTCGGCACGTCCTGCTTCGCCGCGAGGCTGCACAGCTCCGACAGCTCCTTCATGCCGGTGCCGGGCGCATAGGCGTTCGGAAAGGCGATGCCGAGGCCGCCCTGGTCGAGGGCCTGCTTCGTGCGCTCGACGATCTCCGCGGTCTCCGCCGGTGTCGCGACCTCCTCGACCCAGCGCTTGTCGCGCATCGCCTCGCCCATGCCACCGATGGTCGAGGCGGTCTGCTGCGTCGTCATCGTCGCGATGCGCGCGAACACCCAGCCCGCCGCGGCGCCGTAGTTCAGCGTGCGGCCGATCGCGGCCTGCTCATCATACCAGCGCGCCACCGGCAGCACACCGACCTCGAGCTCCAGCGTCGTGGTGACGCCGTCGAACGCCTGCATGCGGTCGGCCGGCAGCGACTGGCCGTGCGCGTGCAGATCAATGAAGCCGGGGACGACGGCGAGGCCCTTGGCCTCGATCACCTGATCGGCCGCCCCGCCCACATCGCCCACGGCGGCGATCGCGCCGTCCTTGATGGCGACATCGGCCGTGGCATCGAGCTTGGTTTCGGGGTCGAGCACGCGACCGCCGCGAATGATCAGATCGTAGTGAGGCATGAAATCAGCTGGGCTCGCGAAGTGGAACTGCTGGAAGCCCTAACACAGATGCGCCGCGATGAGAACGTGGCGGAAGAGATCGATGATGTCAGAGCCATGCGTGGCACACTTATCAGTTCGTCCCTGCGGCGGCGCTCTTCCCCTGACGCAACGGATCGGTCAGGATCGGGGGCGACAGAGGAGATCCCGAATGGCTTCGTCCAGCCAGCGCATCGCCCGCTTCACTTGCGAGAAGCAGCCTGCCACGGGCTCGCGCGGCATGGTGGTGGCCAACCATCCGCTCGCATCGAGCGCCGGCGCCGAGATGCTGATGCGCGACGGCAATGCGATCGACGCCGCCATCGCGGCGCTGTTCGCGCTCACCGTCGTCGAGCCGATGATGGTCGGCATTCTCGGCGGCGGGCTGTCGCACATCCGCCTGGCCGACGGTCGCCACATCGTGCTCGACGGCTTGAGCACCGCGCCGGGGCGCGCCAGCGTAGATATGTACGATCCGGTCTCGGACGAGATCGCGCTGGCGCGCGAGACGCGTGATCGGCGCAATGTCGTCGGGCCGCTGGCCGTTGCCGTGCCGGGCGCGCTGAAAGGCTGGTGCGAGGCGCTGGCGCGCTTCGGCCGGCTGCCGCTCGCCGAGGTGATGTCGCCAGCCATCCGGCTCGCCGAGCATGGCTTCATCGCGAGCCCCTATCTCACCGACTGCGTCCGACAGGTCGCGGGCGACCTCGCTCGCGACCCGCATTTGTCGGCGCTGTTCCTGCCCGGTGGCGAGCCGGTCAAGGCCGGCATGCGCGTGATCCAGGGCGACTACGCGACGACGCTGCGGCTGATCGCCGAGCGCGGACCGGACGCGCTCTACGGCGGACCGCTCGGCGACGCGCTCGCCAACTACATGGCTGGCCATGGCGGGCTGATCGATACGGCCGACCTCAAGGCCTATCGCGTGATCGAGCGCGAGCCCATTCGCGGCTCCTATCGCGGCACTGAAATCCTCGGCCCGCCGCCGCCCTCCTCCTCCGGAGTGCACATCGTGCAGATGCTCAACATTCTCGAAGGCTTCGATGTCGCAGCCCTCGGCTTCGGCTCCGTCGATGGGGCGCATCTGCTCGCCGAAGCGCTGAAGATCGCCTTCGCCGATCGCGCGGTCGCGACCGCCGATCCTGCTTTCGTCGACGTGCCGGTCGATCGCCTGACATCGAAGGCGTATGCGGCCGAGCGGCGCGCGGAGATCGACATGATCAGGGCCGGAACCTTCGGTCCCGGCCTGTCGCCGACGGAATCCGCCAACACCACGCATGTCACCGTGGCGGATGCGGAAGGAAACGTCGTGGCCTCGACGCAGACCATCAACGGGCTGTTCGGCGCCTGCGTGCAGATCCCCGGCACCGGCATGACCGCCAACAACTACATGTACAATTTCGATCCGCATCCCGGCCGCGCGCTGTCGATCGCGCCTGGCAAGCGCGTGTTCACGTCGATGGCGCCGATGATGGCGCTGCGCGACGGCAAATTGCGCTATGCGCTCGGCCTGCCCGGCGGCCTGCGCATCTTCCCTTCGGCGTTCCAGGCGCTGGTCAACCTGATCGACCATGGCATGTCGCTGCAGGAAGCGGTGGAGGCGCCGCGGCTGTGGACGCAGGGCGGCGTGCTCGAGCTCGAGCCGGGCTTTCCCGATGATCTGGCGCAGGCGCTGGCCGCGCGCGGCCATGAGATCAAGCGCGAGCCGGTCGTCGCCGGTGGCATGAACGCGATCGCGTTCGGCGACGACGGCACGATGACGGGCGCCGCGTGCTGGCGCGCCGACGGCACGCCGATCGCGATCTCCGGCGGCCGCGCCCGCGCCGGCCTCCGCTTCGCGATCGCCTAAGGCTTACGCGGTCTTCCGCATCATGCGCGCGATCGCCTCGCCGATCACCACCGTGGTGAAATGCGTGTTGGCGCGGCAGTCGGACGGCATGATCGAGGCGTCGGCGACGCGCAGGCCGGCGATGCCCTTCACCGTGCCGTCTGGATTGACCACGCCATTTGGATCATTGAAGCCGGTCATGCGGCAGGTGCCTGCGGCATGCTGGATGTCGCCCGTGATCTGGCGCAACAGTGCATCGAGCTCGGTATCCGGCAGCGCGGCCGCCTGCGGCAGCGTGAGCTGGGTATCACCTAACCGGATCCAATCCGCGATGCCTTGCAGCGCCGGCTGCACCGTGATCACGGCCAGCCGCTTCACCGCGTCCCGCATCCGCGCGATGTCCCTGACATCGGCGAGCATGTTCTCCTCGACGACCGGATCGACGGTCGGATCGGTCGAGGCCAGCTTCAACGTGCCGCGCGAGAACGCGTTGAACAGGCCGGCGCCGATCGCGCCGGGCACGCCGATGCCGCGGTGATTGAACGCGATCAGGATCATGTCGCGCTTGCCGCCATCGGCGAGCCCCGACGAATAGGTGACGCAGCAATTGGTGTGGCGCGTGTCGCGATCGGTCGGACGCAGCTCCTCGCGCAGTTGGATCGTGGTGCGGAACAGCGGATGATCGAAGAAGTGTCGGCCGACCGGGAGATCGCTGACGACGCCGATGCCCATGTCCTGCAAATCCGCAGCAGGGCCGATGCCGGAGCGCAGCAGGATCGCGGGGCTGTGAATCGCGCCGGCGCACAGCACGATCTCGCGCGCCGCGATCTCCTTGACGCCCTCGCCTTCGACATGGACGCCCACGCCAGTGACACGGCCATCGCTGATCAGCAGACGATCGACCAGCGCGCGTCCGCGGATCTCCAGATTGGCGCGGCCCCGCGCCGGCTCGAGATAGCCCTCGTTGGTGGAGATGCGGCGGCCGTTGCGGCTGTTGATCGGATAGCAGGCGACGCCCTCGCCGTCGGGCCCGTTGAGATCGTCGCACCAGGGATAGCCGGTCGCCAGCGCGGCATCGCGTAAGCCCCGATCGATCGGCCCCCATGCGTCCAGCGGCGCACGATAGACCGGCAGCGGTCCGCCGCGCCCATGCCCCTCCTGATCACCAAGCGCGAGATCATCCTCGATCACCGAGAACAGCGGCATGATCTCCTGCGCCGACCATCCCGTGCAGCCATTGGCCGCCCATTCGTCGAACGCGTCGGCGACGCCGCGGATCGCGATCTGGCCGTTCATCATCGAGCTGCCGCCGAGCCCCTTGCCGCGCCAGTAGAAGCGCATCTCCTGCCCCGCCACGCGGCGCGACATCAGCTGCGGCCACTGCCATTTCTCCTGCAAGGCGCGATCATGAATGATCGGGATCGGGTTGGGCGTCGCGATCTCCCAGGGCACATCGGCCGCCCGCCAGTCGGCGCCGGCCTCGAGCAGCAGCACCCGCCGGTCGCGATCCTCGGACAGGCGCGCCGCGACGGCCGCGCCCGCAGAGCCGCCGCCGACCACAATGACGTCATACATCGATTGAATTCCCACAGCTCGCGTTCGTCGCAATCATGGGCGGCAGCTTGCGCCAGCGACGGCGATCCGTGAAGTCCTGGAAAACTCAAGCCACCAGCATGCCAATGCAGGGCTTCGCCGCAGTCTCGGGCACGAGGCAGGACGCCACGGCGATCACCTCGCGCGCCGATTTCCAGGCGCCGCCGCCGCCGGCCGGACCGTTGGTGTAGAGCGTCTCGACCTCGTTGCCGATCCTGACCGCCTCGGCCATCGTCTCCGTGCGCCCCGCGACGCGAACGCGCACCTCATAGGGTTCGGCGCCTGTAGCGCGCGCGTCGCCATGCAGCGCATTGAGCCCGATCAGGTCACAGCGCAGCTCGTTCACCACGACGCCGGTCAGCGCCAGCCGCTCGCGCACGATGTCGAGCGCGAGGCGACCCCGCGCGACCGCGCCGGGCCCGGCATAGGAGATCTGGCCTTCGCCGACATACGAATCGAGATAGCCGACGGAGGTCTTCAGCATACCGGTCTTGGGTTTGCCGCGCCCCCCCACCACTCTCACCCGATCGGGGCCGAGCTCCTCGA
Source organism: Bradyrhizobium sp. USDA 4353 (assembly GCF_054063215.1). Classification (NCBI taxonomy): domain Bacteria; kingdom Pseudomonadati; phylum Pseudomonadota; class Alphaproteobacteria; order Hyphomicrobiales; family Nitrobacteraceae; genus Bradyrhizobium; species Bradyrhizobium sp. USDA 4353. The sequence goes on along the minus strand of NZ_JBSSGB010000001.1, from coordinate 2,925,148 downwards.
CGGCGACGCGCGAAAAATCCGCCACCACGTCGGGCTGGAAATACTGGGTGGGATCGTGGATCTCATACAGCAACTGCTCCTTCACCGTCGCTGCGGTGACGCAGCCTCCGGAGCCCGCAACCTTGGTCACGACCAGCGCGCCATCCTCGCGCACCTCGCCGATGGGGAAGCCGAGACGGGCGAGATCGGGCACGTCCTTCACGCCGGGATCGGCGAAATAGCCGCCGGTGATCTGGCCGGCGCATTCGAGCAGATGGCCGACGACGGTGCCCTGCCCGAGCCGGTCCCAATCATCCCAGGCCCAGCCGAACTCATGGATCAGCGGCCCGAGAAACAGCGCCGGATCGGCGGCGCGGCCGGTGATCACGACATCGGCGCCGGCGGCGAGCGCCTCGGCGATCCCGCGCGCGCCTACATAGGCGTTCGCCGAGACGATGCGGTTGCCGAGGCCCGCGACCGTGTCGCCAGTGTCGAGCGCAGCATCGCTCGTCTTCAGCCGCTCCAGCACGTCGTCGCCGGTGACGGCGGCGATCTTGAGCCCGGCAAACCCGAGCTTGCGCGCGATCGCGCGGGTGGCCTCTGCGGCCGCGGGCGGATTGGCCGCGCCCATGTTGGTGACGATGCGGATGTTGTTGGCGCGGCAGATCGGCAGCACCGCCTGCATGCGCGAGGCGAGCAGAGGGTCATACCCCGCAGCGGGGTCTTTCAGACGCGCCTGCTGCGCCAGCGCGATGGTACGCTCGGCGAGGCATTCGAACACCAGATAGTTGAGTGCGCCCTTCTCGGTGAGCTCGACCGCGGGTTCGATGCGGTCGCCGGCATAGCCGGCGCCGGCGCCGATCCTGATGCTGCGCACCGGCTGCTCCTCCCTGATCTCGATCCACTCTTATCAGCGGCAGGATAGCGGCCCGGCGCGGGCATCGCCAGAGCGCATGCTAGAGCAGCGAGTCGAACACGGCGAGCGGCGGCGCCGTCGGAGCCTGCGTCCACGTCGTCGCCATGGAGCTGTCCGCATCGGCCCAGCAGCAACGCTGGCCGCCGGCGCGCTTGGCGGCATAGAGCGCGCGATCGGCCTGGTCGAGCAGAGCTTCCGTTTCGCTCATCCGGTCCTCGGTGACCAGGATGCCGGCGCTCGCGCCGATCTGCACGCGTGCTCCGGCCAAGGTGAACGGCTGCGACAGCGCGGAGACAGCGGCCTCGGCAAGCGCCAGCGCCGCATGGCGTTCGGCGGCCGGCAACAGCAGCATGAACTCGTCGCCGCCGAACCGCGCCGCGACGCAGCCGTCGCCAAGACAATCCTGCAGCCGGGCACCGACCTGGCACAGCAGCGCGTCGCCGACCTGATGTCCGAAGCGATCATTGACGAGCTTGAAGCCGTCGAGATCGACCGCGATGATCCCGACGGGACGCTCGCAACGGCCGAGCGCGGCGATGAAGGCGGCGCGGTTCGGCATGCCGGTGAGATAATCGCGATGCGCCTGGCGCGCCAAGGCCTGCTGCGCCGTGATCCGCTCGGTGAATGCCGCCGTGAGCCGATAGGACGTGCCGCGCAAGGTGATCCAGAACAGCACGATCATGCCGGCGCCCATGCGATACACAGGCTCGGGCTGCATCAGGCAGGCGATGACGGTCGGGATCAGCAGCACGGCGGACGAGGTCATCACGATCCACGGGCTGACGCGCGACACGATGCCGACGCAGAACGCCATCGACAGCCCGAAGCACATCCAGATGCCCGGACCATCGCCGATCTGGAATGCGCGCGCCGACAAGGCGCCGACGGCGAGGCCGAAGGCGGCTGCGCCGAGGCCGTAGAGACGCTCCCAGCGAATGATGGCCTCATGATCGAGCCGGTCGAACCGCGCGGCGAACATCAACAGCTTGACGACGCGCAACGCGCCGATGACGAGCAGCGCAGCCGTGATGACGGCATAGCCCGGGTCGCGCGCGACCCAGGCCATCACGCTGCCGATGACGACGGCGGCCGCCGAAATCGTCCCGACCAGCGGCATCGAGCTGTACAGCAGATGCGCGAGCTCGCGACGAATCTCCGGGTCCAATCGTTGCATCGCCAATCCACTTCACGAATTGCGCGCACTATCGTACCCACGCCTTAACGAACTATCGCCGCTCCCGCGCGGCGCAGCCATGCAATGCGGATGCTTAACGGATCGTCACCAGGAGGCGCGCAGTTCGAGCCAAGCCAGTCGCGATCAGCTCGCCCAATTCTCGCGGAACTCGCCGAACAGGGTGATGCCGCCGCAGGCGTAGATCGTCTGCCCGGTGATGTAGCTCGCCTCTGATGAGGCCAGGAAGGCGAACACGCCGGCGATCTCCTCGGGGCTCGCGACGCGCCCCATCGGGATGTGCGATTCGACCGCCGCCCGCTTCACCGGATCGTCGGTCCAGGCTGCGTTGATCGGCGTATCCACGGCGCCCGGCCCGACTGAATTCACCCGAATGCCACGCCCGGCAAATTCCAGCGCCAGCGTCCGCGTCAGGCCGGCCATCGCGCTCTTGCTGATCGAATAAGCGAGATAGCCGGGCTTCGGGATGATCTGGTGCACGCTCGACGTATTGATGATGTTGCCGCCGCCGCGCGCGACGAAGTGCGCCAGCGCATGGCGCGCGCACAGCACGGCGCCGTTGAGATTGACCTCGAGAATGGCGCGATAGGCGTCGACGTCGAGCGCCTCGCTCGGCGACTCCCGCTGGAAGCCGGCATTGTTGACGAGGCAGTCGAGCCGCGGCCAGCGCGCCAGCACCGTCTCGAACATCGCGGCAATGTCGGACTCCACGCCGATGTCGGCCTTCACCGCGAAGTGATCGCGTGCCTCGTGTCCGCGCGCAAACGATGCCGCCCGCACCAGCGCCAGGGTCTCCTCTCCGGAGGACGACGGCCCGCCGAAATTGACCGCGACATGCGCGCCCTCCTCGGCAAAGCGCACCGCGATCGCGCGGCCGATGCCCTGCGCGGCGCCGGTCACCAGCGCGTATTGGCCGATGAGACGGGAGGCGCGTTCGGTCGATGGGGCGGATGGCTGCATGTCAAAGCTCCTCGGAATGATCTCGCTGTCATGCCTTGCGATGACTCGCGTTCGGATGACAAGGCTGGCGGGACTCTGATATCGCTCCACGCCGGATCCGTCACCGTGCCTGCGGCGTGAGGCGTCATGTATCTCGGCATCGATCTCGGCACCTCGGCCGTGAAGACCATTCTCGTCGACGACGCGCAGCGGGTGATCGCGAGCCGCAGCCAGGCGCTGAGCATCGACGTGCCGCGGCCCGGCTGGGCCGAGCAGGATCCTGCAGCCTGGATCGCTGCCGTGTTCGCGACGCTCGATGCACTGAAGGCCGATCATGGCCGCGAGCTGGCGCAGGTCGCTGGCATCGGGCTCTCAGGCCAGATGCATGGCCCGGTGCTGCTCGATACCCATCTCAAGCCATTGCGTCCGTGCATTCTCTGGAACGACGGCCGCTCGGCAGCCGCTTGCGCAGTGCTGGAACAGCGCTGGCCGGCGTTGCGGCAGATCACCGGCAACAAGGCGATGCCGGGCTTCGCCGCGCCGAAGCTGGTCTGGATCGCGGCCCACGAGCCCGAGATCTTTAGCGCCACACGCCTCGTGCTGCTGCCCAAGGCCTATGTCCGGCTGGTGCTGTCAGGCGAGGCGATCGAGGATATGTCGGACGCCTCCGGCTCGCTGTGGCTCGATGTCATCAGGCGCGACTGGTCGGACGAGGGGCTCGCCGCCACCGGCCTCACGCGCGGGCAGATGCCGCGCCTGGTCGAAGGCTGCGCGTCCGCCGGTCGATTGCGCGCCGATCTCGCGCAACGCTGGGGCATGACCAAACAGCCGGTCATCGCCGGCGGCGCGGGTGACAACCCAGCCGGCGCAATCGGCATCGGTGCTGTCAGGCCGGGCGCCACCTTCATTACGTTGGGCACATCTGGCGCCGTCATCACGCCGGTCGAGTCGGTCACGGCCAATCCCGAACGCGTGGTTCACACCTTCTGTCATGCGATCCCGGCGCTCTGGCTGCAGGCCGGCGCGATGCTGTCGGCCGCCTCGTGTCTCGCCTGGATCGCGCGGCTGCTCGGCGCCAGCGAAGCCGAGTTGCTGGCGCCGCTGGGCCATGCTCCGTCAGCGCCATCTCCGGTCAGCTTCCTGCCCTACCTCGCCGGCGAGCGCACACCGCATGACGATCCCGATGTGCGCGGCCTGCTCGATGGCTTGAGCCATGCGACCGATCGCAACGCGATCGTGCAGGCCGTGCTCGAAGGCGTCGCCTTCGCGCTGGCCGATTGTCGTGACGCATTGACCGACACCGGTCTCGTGATTGCCGAAGCGGATGCGATCGGCGGCGGCTCGCGCTCCGACCTCTGGCTCGCGATCCTGGCGAACGTCCTCAACATCCCGATCCATCGGCTGGCGGAGGGCGAGACTGGCGCTGCCTTCGGCGCCGCGCGGCTGGCGCGTCTCGCCGTCACAGGCGAGGGGATCGCTGATGTCTGCACGCCGCCGGCCCGCGTGCGGACCTTCGCGCCGAGCGTTGCGCTCGCGGCCGATTATGCCGAGCGGTTGCCGCGCTGGCGCAGCCTCTATCGCCGGCCCTAGGAGCCGGCGCGCAGGCACGGCCTCTCGCGGCGACGCGTTGCGGCGTCCGATCTTTCATTCCGGTCTTTCATATTGTATTCGGCAACAGCCTCTAGTTTAATGGCGTCCCCGCGCCGACATCAACGAGCCGCGGGAGATAAGACGGCGTGCGTTGGGAGGCACGATGAACGGTCCGATCCTCGAGATGCGCGGGGTGTCGAAGTCATTCTTCACCATCAAGGCCCTGCAGAAGGTCGACCTCACCGTCTATGCCGGCGAAGTGCATGCGCTGATGGGCGAAAACGGCGCCGGCAAATCCACCCTGATGAAGATCCTCTCCGGCGCCTACCGCCCCGATCCCGGCGGCGAGATCCGCATCGACGGCCAGGTGGCGCGCATCGAGGGGCCGATGGGCGGCCGCAACGCCGGCATCGCGATCATCTACCAGGAGTTGTCGCTGGCGCCGAACTTGACGGTCGCCGAAAACATCTATCTCGGACGCGAGCTGTCGCAATCGGGCCTGCTCGCGCGCAACGCGATGCGCGAGGCCGTCGGGCCGATCCTGCAGCGGCTCGGCGCCGATTTCTCGGCATCGACGCTGGTCGCGGATTTGTCGATGGGACAGCGCCAGCTGGTCGAGATCGCTCGCGCGCTGCATGCGCGCTCCAAGATCCTGATCATGGACGAGCCTACGACGTCGCTGTCCGCCGGCGAAAGCGAGAAGCTGTTCGCGCTGATCCGCCAGCTGCGCAGCGAGGGCCTCGCGATCATCTACATCTCGCACCGCATGGACGAGGTCTATGCGCTCGGCGACCGCGTCACCGTGCTGCGTGACGGCCGCCTGGTCGGCTCGCTCGATAGACCGGAGATCCGCGCCGACAGCATCGTCCGCATGATGGTCGGCCGCGATGTCTCGTCGTTCTACAAGAAGGATCACGACCCGCACGCCAAGCGCGACCGCGCCGTGCTCACGGCCGTCGAGCTCGGCGACGGCCATCGCGTCAAGGGCTGCTCGCTCACGGTGCATGCGGGAGAGGTCGTCGGCCTCGCCGGGCTGATCGGCGCGGGGCGCACCGAGCTTGCGCATCTCATCATCGGCGCGACGCCCAAGACCACCGGGCATGTCGAGCTCGACGGCGAGCGCATCGAGATCGCCACGCCGCGCGATGCGCTCGATGCCGGCATCGCCTATCTCACCGAGGATCGCAAGGCGCTCGGCCTGTTCCTCGACATGTCCTGCGCCGACAACATCAACCTCGCGGTGATCGGCCGCGACGCCAGGCTCGGCGGCATCCTCGATCGCGACAAAGCACGGACGCGAGCGGCCGAGGCATTCAGCGCGCTCGGCATCCGCGCGCCCAATCCCGGCGTCACCGTCGGCGGTCTCTCCGGCGGCAATCAGCAGAAGGTGCTGCTGTCGCGGCTGCTCGCGACCGCGCCGAAGGTCTTGATCCTCGACGAGCCGACACGTGGCGTCGATGTCGGCGCCAAGTCCGAGATCTATTCGATCATCGACAATCTCGCCAAGGCGGGCACCGCGATCCTGGTGATCTCGTCCGACCTGCCGGAGATCCTCGGCATCTGCGACCGCGTGCTGGTCATGCGCGAGGGCCATCTCGCCGGCGAGCTGCAGCAGAGCACGGCATCACCCATCACCCAGGAAGACATCATGGCGTTGGCCACCGGGACGGAGCACGTCGATGCCTGACAACAGTTCGGTGCAAGCCAAGCCCGCGGCAGCCCAAGAAAAGCCCGCGGCAGCGCAAGCAAAGGTGGCGACCCTGCCGTCGACATCCGACAACAAGCAGCAGCGGCTGCGGCTGATGATCCGCGCCGCCGGCATGCTGCCGGTGCTGCTGATCCTGTGCATCGGCTTCCACATGCTGTCGGAGGGCCGCTTCTTCACGGGGCAGAATCTCGGGATCGTGCTGCAGCAAGCCGCGGTCAACACCGTGCTCGCGGCCGGCATGACCTTCGTGATCCTGACCGGCGGCATCGATCTCTCCGTCGGCTCGATCCTCGCAGCGGCGGCCATGGCCGGCCTCACTCTGTCGAAGATGCCCGAGCTCGGTGCGCTATGGCTGCCGGTCGCGGTGCTGACCGGCCTCGCCTTCGGCGTGCTCAATGGCGCGCTGATCGCGCTGCTCCGGCTGCCGCCCTTCATCGTCACGCTGGGCTCGCTCACCGCCGTGCGCGGCCTCGCCCGGCTGATGGGCGCCGACACCACCGTGTTCAATCCGTCGATCCCCTACGCCTTCATCGGCAATGCGTCGCTGACGATCATTCCCGGCGTCCTTTCGATTCCCTGGCTGTCGGTGATTGCGCTGCTCGTCATCCTGGGCTCGTGGCTGATCCTGCGCCGCACCGTGCTCGGCGTGCACATCTATGCCGTGGGCGGCAATGAGAGCGCGGCGCGGCTCGCCGGCATCAAGGTCTGGGGTGTCCTGATTTTCGTCTACGGCATGTCCGGCCTGCTCGCCGGCCTCGGCGGCGGCATGCAGGCGGCGCGGCTCTATGCGGCCAACGGCCTGCAGCTCGGCCAGTCCTACGAGCTCGACGCGATCACCGCTGTCATCCTCGGCGGCACCTCCTTTGTCGGCGGCATCGGCTCGATCTGGGGCACGCTCGTCGGCGCGCTCATCATCGCGGTGTTGTCGAACGGGCTCATATTGGTTGGCGTGTCCGACATCTGGCAATACGTCATCAAGGGCCTCGTCATCATCGGCGCCGTCGCGCTCGACCGCTACCGGCTGCAAGGCTCGGCGCGCACGTGAGATCAACCGGCGTGCGCCGTGGGCGCCTGCCTCATCGTTCTTCCACGGCCGCTGGTCCGCCGTGCGCAGGGTTTCAAGAAGGACCAGGGAGGAAACCAATGTTGAAGACCATTTCGCTCGCCGGTGCCGCGTTGGCGCTTGTCATGAGCTCCGCACCATCCTCGGCCAAGGAGCTGAAATCGATCGGCGTCTCGCTCGGCTCGCTCGGCAACCCGTTCTTCGTCGCGCTGTCCAAGGGCGCGGAGTTCGAGGCCAAGAAGACCAATCCCAACGTCAAGATCACCGCGGTCGGCTTCGAATACGACCTCGGCAAGCAGGTCACCCAGATCGACAATTTCATCGCCGCCGGCGTCGACATGATCCTGCTCAATCCCGGTGATCCCAAAGCGATCGGCCCCGCGATCAAGAAGGCGCAAGCCGCCGGCATCCTCGTCGTCGCGGTCGATACCGCCGCCGAGGGCGCTGACGCCACGGTCACCACCAACAACGTGCAGGCCGGCGAGATCTCGTGCCAGTACATTGTCGACAAGCTCGGCGGCAAAGGCGACGTGATCATCCAGAACGGCCCGCAGGTGTCGGCGGTGATCGATCGCGTCAATGGCTGCAAGAGCGTGTTCGCCAAGGCCCCGGGCATCAAGGTGCTGTCGAGCGACCAGGACGGCAAGGGCTCGCGCGAGGGCGGCCTCACCGTGGCGCAGGGCTATCTGACGCGCTATCCGAAGATCGACGCGATCTTTGCGATCAACGATCCGCAAGCCATCGGCACCGATCTCGCCGCCCGCCAGCAGGGCCGCACCGGCATCATCATCACCGCCGTCGACGGCGCCCCGGACATCGAGGCCGCATTGAAGGATCCCGCCACCCCGCAGATCCAGGCCTCGGCCTCGCAGGACCCCTTCTTCATGGCCCGCCGCGCCGTGCAGATCGGTGTCGGCCTCCTCAACGGCCAGAAGCCCGCCTCCACCGTCGAGCTGCTGCCGTCGAAGCTGATCACGCGCGACAATGTCGCCGAGTACAAGGGCTGGACGTCGGAGCGGAAGGAATAGAAGTTCGGTTCGCGGCTTAGATGATATCGAGAACGCCGCCTCTTCGAGGCGGCGTTTCACTTGACCATCTATCATTCCGTTATAGTTGCATCCGAATGGATGCCACAAAAGAACGAGAATGATGGACTCGCGCCCGAGCGGGAGATGTGGCAAAAATCGGCAAGAGAAAGAGAGATCAACCTGCGCTCGTGAACTTGGAACTGGAGATGAATGTCGATGGCTGCCACGCTTGATGACATCTTGTCGGCGATCACGGGCGCTGGACACTCCGGTGTCACGAAGGGCGAAATCGACAAGAAATTCGTAGGCAAGTCGAAAGAACGAGCTGCAGAAGTCCGTAAGACGCTTGACGCCCTGCTTCACAAGGGTGCAATCCGGGGGCCATTCAAGTCCGGACGGTCGTTTTATTATTTCGCCCCTGATTATGGACCAACGATCGAGACCGCGAGCCGGGCCATCGAAGCGTTGATTGCCTCCGCAGGCACAAAGCTATTGTCGAAGCCGACCCTTGAGAAAAAGATCACGGGGATGAACAAGAAGTTCTTCCCCGACGGTCTCACACACGCCAAATCCAGCGGAGCGATCGTGGAGCTGAGCTGCGGCAGTTCCAAGTATTTCCTACATCGGGATGTCGCAGCGGATCATTTCGGCTTCGAAACGACAACTCAGGAGCCGCCGCCCAGACCCGCTCAGCCGTCCAACGACCAATCTGCGAACGCAGCGCAGCTCACACTCGATACGGTGCTACCAGTCTATCGCAGACTCAAGCTGGAACAGGGTGGCTTTTCAGCGGTCAAGATCTACGATCTGATCAAAGCCAGCGGAGCGTCGAGAGACGCCATGCATCAGCTACTCGTCGGTGAAGCCAAGGCCGGCCGCGTGACGATCCACCCGACTACGTCGGTCGAGCTGCCTCATGAGGTTCTCGACGCGGCCATCCGGTTGCCCGGCTTTTCGGAGCCGTTCGTGACAGTCGTCGTCAAGGGCGAGCCATGAATTCGGCCTGCGCGGACATCAAGGTGAACCCCTTCGAGGATGACGTTGTCCGCGAGCCACGCGAAGTCTCTTTCTCCGTCAGGGGGCTCAACGACACCCCTCTCGAGAGAATTTTGGCGGAGTTCTCATATCTCGATGCGGGCGAGCTCCCGCGCAATCGTCCGGTCCAATCGAAGAAAGCCCAGCTCGTCATCTCACCGGATCGCGGCTATGGAAAGTCGCATCTGCTTGGGCGACTGTTTTCCAGACTAGGACGCCGTGCTACCAAGGTCTACCTGCGACCATTCCAGGACCCCTACAAGGCTTGGCATTCTGTCCTTCTCCTTACCGTCCAGGAGCTCATCCGTCCGGAGGACGAGAACGGAGACGCGCAGAGTCAGCTTCAATCATTGGCGGTCGGAACCCTCGCTCACGTCGTCGCTGATTTTGCGCAACAGGGTGTGCCTGGCTATCCCGAAATCGCTGAGGCCGTTCCATTCCTGCGACAGCTCGCAAACGGCGAATTGGGCTCTGCCGAAACCGCTCGCTGGACGAAATGGCTGGGCGGGCTGTTTGCAGACGCGGGTCCGATCAATCGGTTGTCGAATCTGCTGAACAGGCGTCACATCGATCTTCAGGGACGAGAGAGAGCCTGGCTCAAGGTTCTGGCAGCCTACGCCACCGACACTCCCGACGGCGAGTCTCGTCAGGCAGCGCTCAAATGGATGCGCGCCGAGCCACTAGAAGCGGACGAACTGGAATGGCTAGGCCTGTTGCGAGCGGACAACGACGCCAGCGGCGACTCCGAGCCCCAGGAGATCAATGCGCTGAGCTTCGAACGGCTGAAAGGACTCTGTAAGCTCGCTTCCTATTATCGTCCTTTCTTGTTCTGCTTCGATCAGACTGAATTCTATGCCAGTGATGCGGCCCTGATCCGGACCTTGGGTAACTGCTTCGATCAATTGTACGTCGACCTCCCTAACCATTTGACGGTCGTCACCGCAAACCAGGAGAACTGGATCACGGAGATCGCTCCCTCCATCTCGCCGCCGCAGTTGCAGCGATTGTCCAGAGAGATCCGACTGGAGGGCATCTCTCAGAAGGGAGCGCAGGAGCTGATCCAGGAGCGATTTCGAGCCTGCGCAGTCGAAGACGAATGCATCCAGGAGTTCTTTGCCGACGACTGGCTGCAACGGGTCTTCACACCGCTTTCGGAGCTTGGCGTGCGAGCTCTTCTAATGAGAGCCGCCGAGCGATTCCAAGGGCTGGCAAAGCCAAGCCAACGATCCACCCCGCAAACCCTCGACGATCTCTTCCAGATCGAGCTCAACAACATCCGCTCCCAGAAGGCGCTGCAGGCGTACAATCAGGACTGCCTGATGTGGTTCGCCAAGGACGTCGGCCAGGCCATGGCGGGCGTGAAGGCCGGCCGGACCTCGGGCCGCCGCTACTTCTCGTTCGAATGGCGCTGGCCGGAGCGCAGCGTCTATTTCGCCTTCGAGGGCGGCGATCATTGGCGGCGGTGGAAGGCGATCGCCGACGAGGCGATCGCCTTGGGCGAAACGCAGGCCGGGCGCCGCACGCTCACCTACGTGTTCCGGACGCCCGACCTGCCCCGCGTGCCGCGCGCATCATGGGCCGTGGCCAAGGCCACGATGGATCGCGCGAAAGGCCACGGGTTTCACATCGTCGAGCTGACGGCGGACCAGGTGTGCGAGTTGCACGCCGCGCGCGAGCTCTATTCCAACGCGCTCCAGGGCAACATTGCCTTTGCAGGGCCTGAGACGCTGGCGTTCCTTCAGGCGCGGTTCGCGGCGATGCTGTCCGACATCGCATCGGCCGGATTGCCCATCCAGGTGCGGAGCGTCGATGCTGGCGGGCCGGCTGCGCAGCAGCCCGCGAAGACGCAACAATCCAACGCCGCATCGGACGGCCTTGATGGCGAGCAACTCGGTCACGTGCTCGACCTCGTTCGCGAGCAGCGTATCGTCGACATTTCGGTCGTTCTCGACCGGCTCGGGCGCAAGGAGCTGCGCGATCCATTGTTGCGCAGCGTCGAGGCGCATCCCAATCTCAAGGCCCATCCCGGGCCGAAGACCATTTTCCTGCAATGGCGCATCACAGCATAACGGCGACCGAGCTCACCTTCGCGGTGCTCGATTCCGATTGGCGCGCCAGATGGCTGCGGGGCGAGAAGCCGTCGACCAGGAGCTTTGCGCCCATCGGCTCGGCGCGTGCGATGGGCGTGCAGTTCCACAGGGAGGTCGAGAAGCTGGTCGACTGGCTGACGGCTCGCGAAAGCCTGGCGGTCGCGGCGCAGGCCGATACGGTCGAGGCGCTGGTCGATCATCTCTGGGCGACGTCGCTGCAAAGCCTCACCGACAAGCTGTTCGAGGCCGGCCGCGGCGAGGACGCCGCCGTCTTCACCGAGCGGATGCGCCACTTCTGCGGCCGACTGATGGCGCTGCGGTCGCGCACACGCCATTTCGAGAATTGGCAGGACGTCTTCATCGGCGCCGAGCAGGATCTGGCCCACATTCCCGTGCCGGCCGGCAAGATCACGGTCGACGTGCGCGGCCGTGTGGATGCGATCCGCATCCATCCCGATGGACATCTGGAGGTCGTGGACTACAAGCTCAGCCAGGGCGCGCGGCAGAAGGCCGATCTGGTTCAGCTCGCGATCTACGCACAGTTGCTGCCGATCTGGCGCCCGGGCTGCGAGTTCTCCGGCACGCTCGAATACTACCTGCCGGAGTTTCAGGAAGTCGCTGTTGCTCCCGACGAGTTGAAGGACATCTTCACTGGCATGGTCGAGCCCGTGCTGCTGGAGATGTTCGACAAGACGGCCGCCGCGCCCTCGCGCCCTGCAACGCCGACAACACTGCCAATCGCGCGCCAGCCAGCCGACGGTGGCACGTCTGCGATGCCCGCGGGCGCTAGTCCTCTCGGCAAGGCTGTCGTCGAGGCTTTCCGCAGCTTCAATCTTGCTGTCGACTGCGCCGATGTGATTGAGGGGCCGCAACTGATCCGGCTGCGGCTCACGCCGGGTCCGGGCGTGAAGGTGTCGTCGCTCGCCAACCGCGCCGCCGACCTTCAGGTCAAGCTCGACCTCGCCGAGCCGCCGCTGATCAAGGCCGGCAAAGGCTTCGTGCTGCTCGATCTGCCGCGGCCCGATCCGAAGCCGTGCCTGCTGAAGGACGCGCTCGCCGGGCCGCTCGCATCGGCCCTGAAGAGCACCGTGAGCTTCCCGGTCGGCATCGATGTCGAAGGACATCCCGTGGTGGCCGACTTCGCCGATCCCAACACATGCCACGCGCTGGTCGCCGGCTCGACCGGGAGCGGCAAGAGCGAATGGCTGAAGGCGATGGTTGCCAGCATGCTGCTGCGCGGCTCGCCGGAGCAGGTCAAGATCGCGCTGATCGATCCGAAGATCCTGACCTTCTCCGGCGTCGGCGGCAGCCCCTATCTGTGGCGCCCCGTCGCCACCACGCTCGCCGAGGCGCTGCGGATCCTGCGCGATGCCGTCAAGGAGATGGATGCCCGCTACCAGATCCTGAACGGCGCCGGTGTCGTCAATCTCGGCGACTACATCAAATCCGGCAAGACCGACATGCCGTTCCTGGTGCTGATCTTCGACGAGTTCGCCGACCTGATCCTGGCCGGGCGCGACGACAAGAAGGAGTTCGAGGCGCTGGTCGCGCGCATCGCCGGCAAGGGCCGCGCCGCCGGCATCCATCTCGTGCTGGCAACGCAACGTCCCGACCGCGCTGTCGTCACCGGGCTGATCAAATCCAATCTGCCGCTGAAGGTCTGCCTCAAAGTGGCGAACGCGGTGAACGCGCAGATCGTGCTCGACGAGCCGGGTGCCGAGAGCCTGTTCGGCAAGGGTGACCTGCTATGCGATCTCGGCCGCGGCCTGGTCCGCGCCCAGGGCCTGTTCATCCCGCAGACGGAATTCCTGGCTGCGCTCGCGCGTACTTAGGCCGCATGCCGCCTTGTCGCCTTTGCGACAATGCTCCGCCATTTGCCCGCGATTTCCGCTGGTCCGGAACTTGCGAGAGCCCGTCCAACGGCATCATCAGCGGGCGGTCCGATGGCTTTCACTGCAGTTTGTCCGACAAGCGCGATCTCCGAAAGCGGCATGGGGCTGTATCAGGTCGGCAAGAAGAGCGTGCTGCTGCTCTGGCCCGCCGGCGGCGCGCTGACGGCATGGCGTGGCCGCTGTCCGCATGCCGACGTGCCGCTGAGCGAGGCGACGTTCGACGGCAGGACGATCACCTGCCCGCACCACCAATGGGGCTTCGACGGCGCGAGCGGCAAATGCGTCACGCATCTCGTCCGCAACGCGCTGCATTCCTATCCGCTGCAGATCGCAGGCGACGAGATCCAGGTCGATGTCGGGCCGCTGAAGCCGGCGCGGACGCCCCGCCTGACCTGCGCGCGAAAGGATCGCGGCGGGCGGGCGCCGCATCGACGTGAGTGGCCGCATGACGAGCGCCGTGGAATGGGTGATCTGGAACGGATCGATGGGGATCGTCGATACGGTCCGGCTCGGCCCCATCGTCGACAGCGCGACGGGACGGCTCGTCTCGCTGGCGCCGCCCTATGAGGTCGTCGGGCCGTTCAGCCTCGACGCGCTGGAGGCCGACGGCCGCATCGCGTTCGGCGCTTGCCTGGTGATGTCGCCGCAGCGCTGGCGCGAGGATCAGGACGGCTTGCGCATCGCGGCGCGGGCGGCACGGCGCGCGCTGCTGGATCAGCTCACGCGGGACGAGGAGGACGAGGCCCATCGCGCGCTGCTCGAGCTGCCGTTGCAGGGCCGTCTGACGGCGACGGAGATCAACACGGGCTTCCGCAAGCTCGCCAAATCAGCCCACCCCGATGCCGGCGGCAGCAACGAGCTCTACCGTCGCATCTCCGAAGCACGCGAGGCGCTGCTGGCACAACTGGACTAACAGGCTGGGAGGCGCAACGCGCGCCCATCCAAATATGGCATACACTATTAGCCTGGACCAGCGCTCGGGCCAGTCGAGGCGCGCACGCCCGACCGGCCCGGCTCCCAGCCTCTAGAAGAAGCCGAGCTTCTTCGGGCTATAGCTGACCAGCATGTTCTTGGTCTGCTGATAGTGGTCGAGCATCACCTTGTGGGTCTCGCGTCCGACGCCCGACTGCTTGTAGCCGCCGAAGGCGGCATGCGCCGGATAGGCGTGGTAGCAGTTGGTCCAGACGCGGCCGGCCTGGATGGCGCGGCCGAAGCGGTAGCAGGTGTTGGCGTCGCGACTCCACACGCCGGCCCCTAAGCCGTACAGCGTGTCGTTGGCGATCGCCAAGGCCTCCTCCTCGGTCTTGAAGGTCGTGACCGAGACGACGGGCCCGAAGATCTCCTCCTGGAACACGCGCATCTTGTTGTGTCCCTTGAACACCGTCGGCTTGACGTAGTAGCCGCCGGCGAGATCGCCGCCGAGCACGTTGCGCTCGCCGCCGATCAGGAGCTGCGCGCCCTCGTTCCTGCCGATGTCGATGTAGGACAGGATCTTGTCGAGCTGCTCGGACGAGGCCTGCGCGCCGATCATGGTGGCCGGATCGAGCGGGCTGCCCTGCACGATCGCGCCGACGCGCTTCAAGGCGCGCTCCATAAAGCGTTCGTAGATCGATTCGTGAATCAGCGCGCGGCTCGGGCAGGTGCAGACCTCGCCCTGGTTGAGCGCGAACATCACGAAGCCTTCGATCGCCTTGTCGAGGAAATCGTCATCCTCGGCGCAGACATCCTTGAAGAAGATGTTCGGCGACTTGCCGCCGAGCTCGAGCGTCACTGGGATCAGGTTCTGCGAGGCGTATTGCATGATCAGCCGGCCGGTCGAGGTCTCGCCGGTGAAGGCGATCTTGGCGATGCGCGGCGACGACGCCAGCGGCTTGCCGGCTTCGAGGCCGAAGCCGTTGACGACGTTGAGCACGCCGGGCGGCAGGAGATCGCCGATGATGTCCATCAGCACCAGGATCGAGGCCGGCGTCTGCTCGGCCGGCTTGAGCACGACGCAATTGCCGGCGGCAATCGCGGGCGCCATCTTCCAGGCCGCCATCAGGATCGGGAAATTCCAGGGAATGATCTGGCCGACGACGCCGAGCGGCTCGTGGAAGTGATAGGCGATGGTGTCATGATCGATCTCGGCGATCGAGCCTTCCTGGGCGCGGATGACGCCGGCGAAGTAGCGGAAATGATCGATCGCGAGCGGGATGTCGGCGGCGGTGGTCTCGCGGATCGGCTTGCCATTGTCCCAGGTCTCGGCGAGCGCGAGCTTGGCGAGATTGGCCTCCATGCGGTCGGCGATCTTGTTGAGGATCAGCGCCCGCTCGGTGACGCTGGTGCGCGCCCAGCCATCCTTGGCGGCATGCGCCGCATCGAGCGCCGCCTCGATGTCGGAGGCGTCGGAGCGCGCGATCTGGCACACCGGCTGGCCGGTGATCGGCGAGATGTTGTCGAAATATCTGCCGGCGTTCGGGGACTTCCACAGACCGCCGATGAAGTTGTCGTAACGCGCAGCGAAAGGCGGCTTGAGCGCCGCATGGACGTCAACCTTGGTCATCTCTCTCTCCCATAGACGCCGATGCACACGGCGTTGGAGAGAGGCTCTGTCAAACCGGGTTTTCAGGCCAGTGGCCGGCAGCGGTGCGTCGCTGGAAGTGTCGCAGTTCTGCGACAAGGTGACTTGCAAATCGGCGCGTCAGCGCTCCAGCCCGAGCCGCTTCATCTTTCGATGCAGGGTGGCGCGCGACATGTCGAGCTCCTTGGCGGCCTTCGAGACGTTGCCGCCTGCGCGCGCCAGCGCGCGCTTCAGCACCGCGCGCTCGGCCGCGTCGATGTCGTCACTCTCGCTTCGCGCGCCCCTGATCAGGTCGCTCGCCGGGACCGGCCGCGCCAGCGCCGAGGCCGACAGGCCGAGCACGCGGCGCGCCGCGCGCGTGGCGCCGATGACGAGATCGTTGCTGTCCACCGCGAGCAGCGAGTTGATCTCGCGCTCGCTCTCCGGCGTCAGCACGATGCGCGCCTGCGGAAACGCCTGGCGAAAATTCTCCGCCTCGATGAGGCGCGCAGCATCGGCCACCGTGGTCGCGATCAGGCGGCCAAAGCCTTCGGTCAGATCCGTCCGGCACGACGACACGTCCAGTGCCGCCCTGAGCTGGCCATGCTCATCGAAGATCGGCGCGGTCGTGCAGAACAGCCGGGAATTGCGGGTGAGGTAATGCTGGTCGCGATCGATGGTCAGCGGCCGCTTCTCGACAAGGCAGGTGCCGATCGCATTGGTGCCCTCGTGCCGCTCGCTCCACACCGCGCCGGTCCACAATCCCCAGGCCTCGAACGTCGCATCGTCCCCGCGGGCCCCGCGCCGGTCGAGCACGGTGCCGTCGGCATCAGCCAAGAGCACCGAGCAGCCGACGCCGCCGACGGCGAGAAACAGCCGGTCGAGGCTCGCTTGCGCGATCGCCAGCAGTCGCCCCAGGCGCTCGCGCGCCACCGTGATCTCGCTAGCCGTCAGACGGCGGGACGGTGCATGGGTCGCAGGATCGAGCGCATGGAGATGACCGGAGCGGCGCCACGAGGCGGCCAGCGCAGACACCTCCGGCGCCCCCTTGGCCACGACGTCGAGCACACGATCCGAATGGGAATTATTGGGCGACCGCCCCATCTTCCTCCTCCGGTTCTCCCCTGCCCCTGCGGTCGGTGACCGTCCCCGCGGGTCTTGCCGTCATATTGGGATGACTACAGCACCCGGCCTTGATCCGCGTCAAGGCGAGGGCCGGAGCGGGCTCAGCGCAGGCGCGAGACCGAGGAACGCGCTCGAACACCGCGGCGAGCCGCCGAGGTTGCCAAACGCGCGCGCTTCATGGCAAGCACGTCCCGACGGCTAGCGCAGGTGCAGCGCATCCGAACCGGAGTTCTCCCATGAGCCGCCTCGTCTACGTTCTCAACGGCCCCAACCTGAACCTGCTGGGCAAGCGCCAGCCTGACATCTATGGCCATGAGACCCTGGCCGATGTGGAACGGGACTGCCGGGCGCTCGCGGCGGAGCTCGGGCTGGCGATCAGCTTCCATCAGTCGAACCGCGAATATGAGCTGATCGACTGGATTCACGAGGCGCGCGAGACTGCCGCTGCGATCGTCATCAATCCGGCCGCGTTCACCCACACGTCGGTCGCGATCCTCGACGCGCTGAACGCGTTCGACCGCGTGGTCATCGAGGTGCACATTTCCAACGTGCACAAGCGCGAGGAATTCCGCCACCACTCCTTCGTCTCCAAGCGCGCCGACGGCGTGATCGCAGGCCTGGGCACCCAGGGCTATCAGCTCGCGCTGCGGCGCGTGGCCAAGCTGCTCGACGACGGCCAAGCCGGCGCGTGACCCGACTATTCGCTCAGCCGCCGAGGTCGAAGCGCTGTCTGCAACGCGCATCGAGCGCACCGTCGCTCACGCCGGTGAAGCCGAAGCCGTTCCAGGCATAGACCTGGGTCCGCGTCGCCGTCGGCGTCGCCGTATCCAGCATGATGAAGGAATCGCCGCGATGCAGGGCGCAGAGATAGGACTGCCCGGCAGCATCGGCGATCAGCACCGCATCGAGCAGCGGCCAGGCCAGCGCCGAGCCGCGCCACTTCGCCACCAGGCCATGCGGCGTGACCTCGTAGACATAGGGACGCGGGCCGTCCTCGCCGTCGATCGGCGAGGCATGACGCTCGAGCGTGAACAGCAGCGGCGGCTGATCGGCAAAGAGACGCCCGGCTTCCACTGACATCAGGGCACGCGGCGGCGTGCGCCAGTGGCTCGCCTCGGCGCGGCCTTCGAGCACGAGACGGTCCGAGACGATCTCGCCGTCGCGGATCCAGGGACTGATGGCTTGGCCCGCCACGCGCAACGGTGCGCTCGCCTTGACGGAGCATTGCGCGAGGGCTGCCTGCGGCTGGTCCTGTGCGGCCGCCAAGGCGGGATAGGCCGAGCCATCAGGGGTCCTGGTCGCCAGGCCGCCGCAGCTCAACCGATCGTCCTTGATCTCGCAATCCGCGATCAGGCCGCGCCTGGTCTGCGGATATTTCTGGTCGAACACGTGATTGCCGAGCGAATAGAACACCGGCTTGCCGGCGACGCAGGCGGGCGGCTGCACCACATGCGGATGCGCGCCGATGATGAGATCGGCGCCCTGCGCGACCAGCCATGTCGCCGCCGCCTCCTGCTCGGGCACAACCCAGTCGGCAAGCTCCTTGCCCCAATGCACCGAGACGATCACCCAGTCCGCCAGCGCGCGCGCCAGCCGCAGCTTCTGCGCGACTTGCCAGGACGGCACCTGATCGATCTGGCCGTCACGGCCAGCGACGAGATTGAGGCTGATCAGCGCCAGCGTGCGCCCGCGGACCTTGAGGAAGGCCGGAGATTCTGCCGATCCGATCGCGCCGAGCCCGGCCGCCTGCAGCGCCTCGCGCGTCGCCTTGCGCCCGGCGGCGCCGAGATCACCCGAATGATTGTTGGCGATGCCGAGCGCGGTGAAGCCGGCATCCTTGAGCAGCGGCAGCAGAGGCGGCGCGACCGCGAAGCACAGCTCCTTCGGCGCGTCGCACGCCTCGGCCGCGCCGACGGTGCCCTCGAAATTGCCGACCACGACATCGGCGCGCCGGAGCATGTCGCGCAGGCCATGCCATGGCGACAGGCCGCGGCGGGCGTCGATCTCCCGCGCCACCTGCCGCGACAGCATGATATCGCCGGTGAACAGCAGCCGCGTCGGATCAGGCTCCGCCGCCTCTGCCGTGGCCACGCCAAGCGCGAGCAGCAGCGCCAGCACGCTCCGCATCACGGCTGACGCGCCGGACAGGACAGCACGTTGGCGGAGAGATATCGCGACACCCAGTCCGGCCGCGGCTGCGCATCGACCATCTTGCGCCACTGGGCATCATCGATCGGCTGCGGCGAGGCAAACTCATAGTAGGAATAGACGCCGCCCTTGACGATCTGTGCACGGCCGTTATGCGGCACGATCTGGTCCCATTCGAGCGGCCGGCCGACGCCGAGCTCGCGCGTTTGTCCCGGCGCATCGGCGACGTCGACCACCTTCATCATCGGATCGGGGTTGGACAGCGCATATTGCGGGTTCGACAGGCTGGAGAAGATCAGGAAGTTGTGCTCGGCGGCGCGGCCGACATATTGGATCAGCTTGTAGTCGTCAGCGCTGAGCGCCTCGCCCTTCAACTCCTTCTCGGCGATCCCCTGATATTTGCGGATGGTATCGCGGGATTCGGTCAGGCGCCGGATGATGCCGTCGCGCAGCCGTGCATTCGCCGCAGCATCGGCTGCGAGGCTCCGGTTGTCCCGCACCATCGCGATGGTCGCCTCGAACAGATCGGCGATCGCCGCGAAGCTTGCGGGATCGGGCTCGACATAGCCGCGCGGCGGCTGCATCACGATCGCCTCGAAGCCGCCCTCGCCGCATTCGGCCACCGTCTTGTCGTTGACCAGCACGGTGGCGTGGCGCAGCGTCGCCCATGAGGCGAGACCCGTTTGCAGGCGCTTCGCGTTCCACACCGGGCCTGCGACCGCAGACGTTGTCGTCGTGTCGGCCCATTGCGTGGCCAGCGCCGCGATCCAGGAATCGTAGAGGCCGCTGCGCGACTTGCCTCCGGCGGCCGCAAAACGCTGGCGCACGGCCGCGATGCGGCCGGCGAGATTGGGATAGGTGGCGATGTCGCGGCTGAGCAGCTCGCCTGCCAGCCGGTTGCCGGCTATGGCCGCGAAGTCGAGACCCGACGGCAACAGGCGCGAGCCGCCGTCGCGCGACGTGATGCGCTCGGCGCCCGGCCGCTCGGCATGATCGACGACATTGTCGAGCGCCTCATTGTCCCAGCCCCAGGAGAGCGGGAACAGCCGCGTGCCGCTGTTATCCGGATGCGAGGCGATGGTCGAGGCGGCGCCGCCCCAGACGAGGTCGAGCCGCGACGAGGCGATGAACGGCCGGTAGACGGCGATCCAGTCGGTCGCGGCCTTGGCCACGACCGCATCGAGACCGCGCAGCATCGCGGTGTCCTCGGCCGACAGCGGCAGCGCGCTGAGATAGCGCACCGCGCCGAAATAGCGCTTCTGCGCATCGGTGGTGTAGTGCCCGCGCGGCTTGAACTGCGCGAAGTCCAGCGGCGCCTGCAGCGCCACCGATTGCTCGGAGCCGCGGGCTGCGACGATCAGGCGCGCTTCCGCATTCGATTCGCTGCGGCCGTCGAGCACGGCATGCGCCGCGGCGAACGCCTTGGCCATGCGGCTGCCCGGATGGCGCCTGGCAAGCTCGGCGTCAGCCGCGGCGACGAAGCGGGCGAAGGCGGGCCCCGCCTGCTCGCGCTCGAGAATGATGAACAGGCCATCGAAGGCCGCGCTGTACAATTCCCAGAACAAATCGGTGGTGACGAGATAAGGCCGCGTCGGCACCCGCGTATCGGGCGCGCCGCATTGATAGGACTCGGTGTCGTAGAGCTTGAACAGCTGGTCCAGCTCCGGCAGCTTCCGGAACAGGCCGCGGTCGCGCAGGAAGGCCTGCTGGTCGGCGGCGCTCTCCATATACATCCAGGCATTGGCGACATCGGCGAGCGGCACCGAGATCGGCAGGTAGCGCAGGGTCTTGGTCGGACCATTCGCCGTCAGCGCGATGACGCCGCGTCCGTCCGGCATCTGCGACGGCACGGAGTCGAGCTTGTAGTCGCCGAGCGCCGCCTGATCGGAGCCGTCGATCAGGCCCTTGATGCGGATGCCGGGCTGCCCCGGCTGCCAGTCGATCGTGGCGATGCCGTTCGGCGTGTAGGTTAGCGTATGGCCGCAGTCGCGGCCGAACGGCGCGCTCTTGCCCCAATTGTCGGCGGCGTAGCTCAGCTTGTGCAGGCACCTCTTGCCATCCTCCCACACCAGCTGATTGCCGGCGGGATGGAATTGCAGCGGCAGCGCCGAGGGTGCGATGGTCGTGTTCGGCGTCTCCTCGTCGTCCGTCTTGCCGGCATCGCGCTGCGGCCCGACCACGGTGTAGAGACCCTTGCCGGTCTCGGTGACCGTGCGCAGCGCATAGGCGCCGCTGGCAAGCTTCTCGCCGAAGAACAGCCGCAGCACCGGCGCCGTCTCGCCGCTCACCTCATAGGGCCGCGGCCCGACCACCAGCCGCCGCAACGACGCTGCGCTGGAATAGACCGTCTGCGCCTTGAAGCTCGCCGCCTTGGCATCGAGCTTGAGGATCTGCGACCCGCGCTCGCCCGCAGCCAGCAGGAACACCGCCCTGCCCTGGGGGTGCCAGGTGAGCGAGGCAAGCCGCGTCTGTGCGGGCACATCGATCCGGCGGGAGAAGCCGTCGCGGCCGAATGCCCAGAACGCCACCTGCTGGCGGCGCGAGGAATCCTCGACGATGACCGCGACCTCGGTGCCAGCAGGCGAGGCCTCGTAGTCGCGCAAGGCGAGGCCCGGCGGCAGATCGAACGACACCGCCTCGGCGGGAGACCGCGCCACCACGATCTGCTCCTCGTCATAGGCGAACGGCCCCTGATACGGCTCGCTCGGCGCCGCCGCCTCGTCGACGAGCGGCGCCTGCGCGCGGCCGCCTGAGATCGCGAGCAGGAGCGCGCAAGCAGCCAGCAGCGCATGTGAGACGATCTTCATCCGATTCTCCGTGGTCCTGCACGCGACATCGTCGACGGTGCTTCCGACGATAGGACCTTTTTGTCCCTGCGCGCCGCCGAAACGTTCAATACCAGACGGCGCACGCACAACAAAAAGGCCGCCCGGGATCACCGGGCGGCCTCTCGTCTTTAAAGGATAGTGTCCGTCGCTCAGCGTCCGCCGCGCGACAGCATCTCGAACCGGTAATTCACGCCGATCATCGCGGTGTGGAGCTGCGTCTTCTGGCTGACGACGTTCGGCCCGCCGGTGATCGCCGCCGCGCCCGGCAGCACGCCAGTGGCGGTGCCGAAATCGGCGTAGTCATATTCGGCGAAGGCCGACCAGTTGCGGGCGAACATCCACTCGACGCCGGCGCCGACCGTCCAGCCGCTGCGGTTGAAGGCAACGCTCGAGGACTGCCCGGTGGCGGTGTTGGTGACGGTGACGTTGGTGCGCGTCCACGCCGCGCCGCCGCGGACATAAGCGAGGATCTCCGGCGTGACCAGATAGCCCGCGCGCACCGTGGCCGTATAGAGGTTGCTGGTGCGTGTGCTCAGCGAAAGCCCCGGCGCGAGCGGACCTGTCACGTTGATGTTGCCGAGATCGGCCATCGCCTGGATGCCGACGACGATACGGTCGAACTCATAGTCGCAGCCGAGCTGCAGGCCACCGACGACGTCGCTGCCATTGCTGGAGATGGCGGTCGGGATCTGCACGGCCGCGACCGGCAGCGGCGCGACATTGCCGCCACCCACCACGGGCGGATTCTGCACGGGCGGATTCTGGACAGGCGGATTCTGCACCGGCGGGTTGTTGTTGCCCTGCGGCGGCGGCTTCTGTCCACCGCCATCCTTCGGCGGCGGGTTCTTCGGCGGCCAGCCCGGCTTGCCCGGCTGATACGGCCATCCGCCGTGATAGTCGTTGTTGCCGTGCTGCTCCCAATGATCCTTGTCAGGCTTGCCGTAGCCGCCCTTGCCATGGTCGTCGTCGTCCTTCGGCTTGCCGCCCCAGCCGTAGCCGCCGCCCTTCTTGTCATCGTGATCCGGCTTCATCCAGGCGTAGCTGTCGCTCTTCGCCGGCTGCTTCGACCAGCCATATGAGACGGGCTTGTCGGCATCATCCTTCTTGCCACCCCAGCTGCCGCCCTTCTTGTCGTCGTCCTTGTCGTGATGCAGCCAGGTCGAGCGGTCGGAATAGCCGTTGGAGTGCAGCTGCGACCAGCCGCCCGACTTGTCGTGGTCGTCGTCGTGACGCTTGCCGAACCAGTTGTCGCTGTACTTGACGTTCTTGTAGTCGTCGTCCTTGTCCTTGGACGGCCCCTGCCCCGGCCACGACGGCTTGTCGCCACCTTTCGACCCGACCTGCGGCCAATGATGGTCGTCGTGATCGTGCTTGTTGGGCGCCTTGCTGTACCCGCCGTCGTGATCCTTTTCGCACACAGGGGGCTTGGTTGGCTTCCACCAGCCACCGCCATGATCGCCATCATGCGGCGGCTTGTTATAGGGCGGCTTGTTGTACGGAGGCTTGTTGTCCGGCGGCTTGCCGCCACCATTCCCGCCGGGGTTGTTCGGCGGCGGCGGGTTCGGCGCCGGGTTTGCAACCACTGGCGGCTTCACCACCGGCGGGTTGTTGGCGTTGCCCGCAGGCTGTGGCGCAGGCTGCGCGGGCGCAGCGCCGGCATTGGCGAGCTGGCTCCAGCCCTGCTGCTGACGCGACCACGCCATCCCGGCGTTGGCGCCGGCGTGGCAGCCACTCCACCTATAGGCGAAGACGTCTGGCGGCGGGAGCGGGGGCGGCAGGGCGAGATCAGTCGCCCAGACCGATGTCGTACTTCCTGCGAAAGTCGATAGGCAAAGACACACGCCAAATACGCGACGCATCGAACTCATAACTCCTGAACACGTGCCGCAACAACGACGGCCGCATCAGGAGGGTCAGATTGTGTCGCGATCTGAATTGAAAAATGTCATTGCTGCGGAATGCGGATCGCGGCGGTCCGCCGTTAACACTTCCGTTTCGAGTGTTGCATCGAAGATGCAGAATTCAGGCAAAATCCAGCGATGGCGGACATGATTACGTCGCAGAGTGCGGAGAGGGCGGGATCGTTCGTCGACGAATGAACGCGCTGCGCGTCACACAGAGATGCGGATGCACCCTTTGCCATAGGCTGTTTCGCGACCAGGCTGCGAAGCGGCGAGACCAGCGCGGGGCGAACTACTCGTCGTGGTTGTTAGATGCGATGTCGCAGTCGCGATGAGATCAATGTGCCCTCGATGCGACACGCGACGGCGCGGGTGACGCTCATCGGCAACGCCGCTGCTATGATCATACCGCCGCGCGTCGCCATCGATCGGGACAAAGAATGGCGCAGCCGCGCCGCAATGGAAGCGAATGTGGCGAGAGCCGATCGATCTCGCGACCGAAGCTCGCAGGGGCCGCCGCAATGCCATCACATTGCGTCCCTCGGCGGATCGCGCCGAGCGCGCTTCCGTCACAGCGGCCGCAGCGCGCACGATGCTCACATCATGCGCGCTGCCTTCAGGACTTACGGATTGCGCCGGGAGAACGAGACCGCGTAGGCGCCGTTGCGGATGTCGATCATCGGATCGTCCGAGGCCTCGATGCCGTCGGTGAGCTGGCCCGGAAGGAACAACAGCTTCTTCTGCGCGGCGTCGCTGTCGGCGACCGCCTTGTCGATCGTCAGCACGCCGAGCTCGACGAGCTTGCGATCCTCCGGCCACGGCTTCGCCGGGTCCTTGGTGTCGTCGCCGGCGGCCGCAAGCTGCGCCTTGAAGCGGAAGCTGACCGGCCCCTGCTTCAGCCGCTCCGGCAGCTCGGCCATCAGGTAGTCCGGCGCGCGCTTGGCCGCCTCGGCCTTGTCGAGATGCACCACCTTCTCCGGCAGCATCTGCCAGCGCACGGCCTGCTTCTCGCCGGCCTTGTTGACGAGCACGAAAGCGTTGACGCCGAAATAGGCCTCGTTGGCGAAGCTGTCGGGCGTCGCGATGGTGCCGAGCGCCGCCGGCACCGAGGGGTGGCTGCCGATGAACTGCTCGAGCTTGGTCGGCTTGGCCGCAGTCGGCCCGGACTCGGCGATCGCCAGGAACAAATCGCGCAGCTCCGCCGCCGTCG
Organism: Bradyrhizobium sp. USDA 4353; assembly: GCF_054063215.1. Lineage (NCBI taxonomy): Bacteria > Pseudomonadati > Pseudomonadota > Alphaproteobacteria > Hyphomicrobiales > Nitrobacteraceae > Bradyrhizobium > Bradyrhizobium sp. USDA 4353. Next base: position 2,899,965 of record NZ_JBSSGB010000001.1, on the reverse strand, counting down.
ACACCGGGAAGAATTTCAGCGAGTTGATCACGAGGTCCACGTCGCTGCCGTCGGCAAGATGAAACTTCACCGCCATGCCGTGCGGGTTGGCGTCGTCGGAGCCGTCGGGCAGGTTCGGCACGCCGGTGGAGTCCGAGAACCGCACCGTCACCGGAATCTCGCCGCCGCTGAACAAAGCCGCCTTGCTCAGGCTTGCTGCCTCCGCAGACGGCTTGAACTTGCCTTCGACCACCACGCCCTTGGCGTGATTGGCGCGGAAGCCGGCATGGACGCCGAACACCTTGTTCATGGCATTGACGAGCTGCTCCTCAATCGGCGCGTCCTGCGCGAGGGCGAGGGTGGGCATGGCCAGCGCAAATCCGGCCAGCGCGGCTGCGAGTCGGCGTGTGATCATCGGCGGCATCTCCTGTTGAGGCGATGCAGCATAGCAGTCCCGATTGACGCGAGAGCGACTTTCGTGGTCGCAGGCCAGTGCCACGCCGGCCCCCCGTTCGCAGCCTCAGCGCCGCGCCGCCGCGCTCAATGGGCCTCCGCGGCCAGCTCCGTCCATGCCGTCGCGGAGACACGGGCGACGAGCCGGGTGCCACCCTTGCCGTCCGGCTGGAACACCGACGCCTCGCCCTCGCGCACGTCCGACCAGCCGGCGCCGAACGCATCGACGAGGTTCGGCTTGTGCGACACAAGGACGACATTGCCGCCGGCCGGCGGCGCGGTGGCCACGAGCCTGCGCAGCGCCTGCGCGCGCCGCTCATTATCCTCGGCTGAGCTCTCCGGCCCGCTCTCGGCCAGATCGCTGGTCGTGGCGACCTCGCCGAGGCCGAACAGCCTGCCGGTGTCGACGGCCCGCTGCACCGTGCTGGTGAGCACCTGGGCCACCGGGATCTTCAGCTTGCGCAGCGCCTCGCCGATCGCCCTGGCCTGCGCCCGCCCCTCGTCATTGAGCTGCCGCTGCGCCGGGACATTCGGCCGGCTCATCGAATCCACCTTGGCCGCCGCCGCCACCGTCGCCCCATGGCGAAACACGATGACATGGCCCCCCGCCCGCAACTGCTCGACCAGCCCGGCCGACAACGGCTCACTGCGGACAGCACCGGCCAGCAGCAGCACCGCGCCCAGCACGGCTGCTGGGAGGGCCGAGAAACGAAACGATCTGATGTGAGGCATGACACGTCCCTCCGGGATTGGCGGGCGAGAGGTCTTGCTGGTTGTTCGACGAGGCAAGCGTCTCTCGACCCCGACACGGTCGAGCCGACCCTATCACAGGACCGTCCCACGAGCGTCCTCCGATCGCGGGAGATCATGACAGTGCTGCGCGGCGCTCCAAGGGACGCGGCAGCGCCGACGAGACCCCAGCGCGCTGCGCAATCCAAACATTCACTAGGCATTTTGCAACAGCCCGGATCGCGTCAGCGCCCACCTCTCCCGCCGCATCGCCGACGCCGTCCTGCTGCCGATGCTATTCGGGCGTCTGACATCATGATGTTGTCGGAACGGCGGGCGTGCGTTGGTATAGGCCTGGATTTTTAGCGAACGCTGAGTTTGCCGTAAAATCTGCAGTAAGATAGAGAGAATGTCGCCCTTCTCGTTGCATCGCAATCTTTGATCAACCGCTGATTAGTTTCTTCATCCTACCGGTCGAAGCCCAGACGTTAAGCGTGCTGTTCTCAGATTTTCTGATTCAAACTCAATCACGGACGACGCATGCCCCAACAAAAGATAAGATTTACAATCGCGGTCTCTGAGAATGATAGGAACCTGTTTTCAATTCTCCAGCGCAAAAACGGCGACCTCACAATCGGCTTCGGTTTTGCCGAGACGTTTGAGTTTTCTCCAGACAACCCCAAGATCGTCCACCAGAAGTACTCGGTGCACAAAAGCCCAAACAGCAGCGAATTCAATACAATCACACACGAAATATTCTTGAGCGATCACTCAATGTATAGATCGACCGCACTTACGGATGCAGTAAAGTCGAATACTGGATTCCAACCTCTATTCATCAGGCGATGCCCTAACCTCGCGATTGATCGATACCTAATCGCGTCTAGCGATAAGGCAGCTCGCGCGCGTCTCACGCCAATTGATGAGCCAATGACTTTGCTGTACGCCGTCTTCGTTGGAGCGGCAGGAGCACTTTTTGGACCGCAGCCAAATATTGATGTGTACGAACGGGATCTTGATTACTTCAAGATCGTCGTTCTATCACATCATTTTCCGCTACCGCCGCATAGGACTGGTCAGTTTCTGCATCACGTTACAATCGACCCTCGAGAAGATGATGGCTCGGTCGACAAGCAACTCCGCAATCTTATGCGCGGGAAAGATCCTGAATCCTGCACCTCCCACTTCCAAAGAGCATCTCTACTTTTAGCAATCCAAATGATCGAACAGATCAAGGAGGAAATCACAGACCCTAATTTGCTACTGTACCTCGACGCGATGGTCATAAGAATCCAGGCTCGGCTTGCCGAGTTCGATCCTACGGTCTGGCTGATCGGTACATCCGACGATTTTCGAGTTCAGACCGAGCAACAATAGACCGGACGCCTCACACCTGCGCACCTCATCCGCTCGTTGCGGTGGGGGTGCACCAAACTAAGCAGATGATCGCTAGGAAGCTAGTTCGCGTTGTCTTGGCCTTTTCTCGTATTGCGCACCCGTCGGGCAATAGCCACCTACAGCCACCGCCCCCAAAACTGCCCGTCGTGCCAATCTGCCGCATTCCGTCGGGCAAATCCGGCCTTGTGTCGTCGGGCAAATCAGGTCGATCCTCCCCGCCGTCTCCTGCTCGGCTAGAAGGGGCGTTTCGCGATCGTCACGGACCGTGGAGCGGGGGATGCGGTGGCCGCGTGGGGTCGGCGTGCGCGTTTCGCGTGCGGACGAACGATGCCCTAGCGGACGGTCAAGCCGTGTGGTCCCGACACCCCGATGCTGGTGTCTTGGTCGGTTACGATGCCGATGACGGGGGCAAGCAAGCCCGGTCCCCTGGGAGAGCACGGAGCAGCCGTTAAATCCACCGCGCAGGGAAGGCCGGTTGTTCGGCCAATCCTGTGGTGACTGCCGCCTGCTACTCTTTCTGCAGGCGGGCCATGGGTGCGGCCTGCACCCGGCCTTCCCTGCGCCCTTCTTCTGAAAGGGCGTCCTGACAAGCAAAGCTCGGACGCGAGAGCGCGCCGCGAGGCTGCGGAGACGCGTGCGGTCTTGTCAGCGCTCGGCGCGAGGTGTCCAGATCAGGCTGAAATAAGCGAGCTGCGCCAGCAAGGCCGCAGCGAAGCCGGCGGGATAGCCGAGCCAGACTCCGTCCAGGCCGGCGGCGCCGGAGCAGAGATAGGCGGCGGGCACTTGAACCAGCCAGATTCCGGAGAGCGCGATGACCGTCGGCCACGCCACCGTTCCCGACGCCCGCATCACGCCGACGATCACGTCGGCTAGTCCGACCAGGACGTAGCTCCACAGCATGAGCTTGAGAGCGCGCTCCGCCATCGCCAGGGTCGCAGCATCGGTGACGAACCAGGACAGGATCGTCTCCGCGAACAGCAGCAGCCCCGCGACGCTGACGGCGCCGACCACGACGTTCATGACCGCCGCGGATCGCACCACCCGGTGCAGTTGTCCGAACTGCCTGGCGCCGATCGACTGCGCCGCGATCACGGTCGCGGCGAGGCCCACGGCCTGCATCGGCGCGAGCAGATATCCGATCACCTGGTTGACCGCGCCATACGCCGCCGTCGCGCTCGACCCGAACGAATTGACCAACGTGATCACCGCGACCTCGGCCAGCGACGCCACCATGGTCTGCACGCCGCCGGGAATGCCGAGGCCGAAGAACGGGCCGACGAGCGCGCGGTCGATCCGCAGCCGCCGGATCATCTCGCGGCCGAGCGCTATGGGATGGCCCTGCCGGCGCAGCAGCATCACGAGGACCGGCAGCGCGACGGCGCAGGCGGCGATGTTGGCCAGGGGGGCGCTGGTGACGCCGCATCTCGGCAATCCGCCCCAGCCCAGGATCAGGGCCGGCGTCAGCAGCATGGAGGTGCCGAAATACACGATCATCACGATCAGCGGCGTCTTCGCATCGCCCGTGCCGCGCAGAAGAAAGGCATAGGCGAACAGCAATGTCACCGGTGGCAGCGAGAGGAAGGTGACGTGCGCATAGTCGATGGCCGATGCGATGATGTCCGGCGGCGTGGCCATCAGCCCGAGCAGCGCGGGCGCGAAGCCATAGCCGATGGCGGCGATCGCCACGCTGAGGCAGACGCAGACGCACAGCGTGGTGCCGGCGGCGCGCCTGACCCCATCGGGATCGTCAGCGCCATGCGCCCGCGCCACGAGCACGATGCCGCCGGAGATCAGGCCGATGAGAAAGGAGACCAGCAGGAAGAAGATCGGAAAGAACACCGAGGCGACGGCGAGCGCGGAGCCGCCGAGCAGCTGGCCGAAATAGATCGCGGTGACCGTTCCGGACAGCAATTGCAGCGCCGCGCTGGCCGATTGCGGAATCGCGAAGCGCGCCAGCGGCCACCACAGCGACGGGGCCGCCGCTACGTGCGGGATCGCGTCAGGCTCCGGCACGATGTCGGCGACCGCCTCCGCCGTGCCGGCCGCCTCGCGATGGCCGGTCATCGCGCATCCACATATGCTGTCGCGTCCGTCACCATCCCCGTGAACGGGGCGCGCGGCGTAGCGGCGGAGGGCTGTTGGCCCGGTAAGAGATCGGCAAGCCGTCGCTCGGGATCGGCTGTGATCGCGAGCATCAGCTCGACGACATCGTCGAGCAGGCGCGCGACGGCATCCGCGTCGAACCGCCGCCGGCCGAAGATCAGGCGGAAGCTCATGCAGCTGTCGACGGAGGCCACGAGGCACAGCGGGAAATCGATGCCTGCCTCGACGCTCTCGAACGACACGACGTTGATGTCGTCGGGCGCCGTCGCCTCGCGAGCGGTGAGCGCATGACCGGTCGGATAGTTCTCGAACACGACGACGGACTCGAACAGCCGCTGATCGCCCGGCAGATCAAGCCAGCCGCAGATGTCGCTCATCAGGCAGCGGTCGTGCATCTGCTCGTCGGCCTGCCGCGCCTGCAGCTCCGCCAGCCAGTCCGAGAGACGCATCTCGGGGGCCAGCGTCACCCGCCGTGGCAGCGTGTTGGTGCACAGCCCGATGATCTGCTCGACTCCAGCGACATCCGCCGGCCGGACCGCCGTGGTCATGCCGAACAGCACATCGCGGCCGGTGTTGGCGTGGCGCGCCAGCGCCAGGCTCCAGGCGCCCTGAACCAGCGTATTCGTCGTAAGCCGCAATGCTTGCGCGGCGGCCTGGATCTTGGCCGTCAAGCGTTCGAGAATGCGCGCCTGCACCTCGCCGGCCGCGTCTGCGTTCTCTTGCGCGCTGCCACTGATGAGGTCGAGCCGGTTGGGAAGCTCGACGCCGCGCAGGCGGCTGGTCCAGAACTCGCGGGTGAGCGCGACATTCGCCGCGCCCTGCCAGGACAGGGCCTCGCGATACGACACCGGCGCCGGCAGCGACGCCGGCCGCATCAGGCGCGCGGCCTGATAGAGCGCCAGCAGCTCGCGCAGCACGAGCGGCACGGACCAGCCGTCCAACAGGATGTGATGGAAGCTCAGAACCAGCATGTGACGGGTGCGCGACTGGCGCAGCAGCGACGCCCGCAGCACGTCGCCGCCGGCGAGGTCGAACCGGGCCTTTCTGTCCTGGAGCAGGAACCCCTCCACTTGCGCGTCCACGCCATCCTGCGGCAGCTCCGCCCCATCGATGAAGCGCCAGCGCGGATCGGGCGTCCGCCGCACGATCTGGACCGGTGCCTCCCCGTCATCCGGAAACGCGACGCGCAGCGAACCGTGCCGCGCGATCAGGCCACGCCACGCCGTCTCGAGCGCGCCGGCATCGAGCGCGCCGTCGAGCGTCAATTGAAGCTGCTCGTGATAGGCGATGCTGTCCGGAGCGCGGCGCGCATGGCTCAGCATGATCTGCTGCATCGGGCCGAGCGGCCAGATGTCCTCCATATCCGGGTAGCGCTGCTGCAGGCTTACGAGCCTGGACTCGTCGAGCGCGACCAATGGGAGATCGGACCGCGTGAACTGGCTGCGCTCGCAGGCGCGGCAATGCGCGATCATGCCCTTCAGCGCCGCCCTGAAGCGCTCGGCCAGATCCGCGATCGACGCGCGGTCATGCGCCTCCGGCCACCAGCGCCACTCGACCAGCAATGTGCCGCCGCGGATCACCGACACCGCCTCGATCAGGTGCTCGCGTTCGCGCTCAGCGGCGATCGCGGGACCGGTGTCTTCCGACGCCGCGGCCCAGCCGGCCGCGCCGCGCTCGTCGAACCGTCCGAGATAGTTGAAGCTGATCGACGCACGCGGCAGGTCTTGCAGGATCTTTGCCGTGTCCTGATTCAGATAGCGCAACAGCCCCCAGCCGATGCCGCCATCCGGGACGTCGCGCAGGTGGTCCTTGATCCGCCTGAGCACCACGCCCGCGGCGGGCCCGCCACGGATGGCGTCAGCCAGGTCGATTTGTCCAGCATCGAGCCGCACCGGAAACATCGTGGTGAACCAGCCGACGGTGCGCGACAGATCGACGCTCGGGAAGATGCTTTCGCGGCCATGCCCTTCGAGATCGACGAGGCTGATGGTCTCGTTGCCGCCGCGCGCCGCGCGCCAATCCGCCAGGGCGATCGCGAGCGCCGCCAGCAGGGCGTCGTTGATGCGGCTGTGATAGGCTTTCGGCACGATTGTCAGCAGCGCCTGCGTGTCGTCCTCAGACAGATCGATCGTCAGGGAATCCGTGTCGCCGTAAGTCGCGGGGCGCGCGCCGGTTGCGCGGTCGACCGGCAGGAGCGGAGCATCTCGACAGATCGAGGTCCAGAGGTCGAGCTGCTGCACGGTGTCGGGCGCGTGCGCGTGGTCGGCCAGCCGCGTTGTCCACTGGCTGAACGACGTCGTCTTTGCCGGCAGGTTGACAGCGTCGCCGCGCGCGAGCTGCTCATAGGCGGCCATCAGGTCCTCGACGAGGATGCGCCAGGAGACGCCGTCGACGACCAGATGATGGATGACGAGCAGCAGGCGTCCCGGGGTCTCAGCGCCGAAATCGAACCAGGCGACAGCGACGAGCCGGCCCGTCGCGGGATCGAGGCTGTTCTGAAGCGTGGCGGCGGCGGCGTGCAGCTGCTCGACCCGAGCCTCCGGCGCCAGCTCGGCGACGTCGACATGCGTGAGCGTGACGGCGACGTCTGCAACCGGGCGCGGCTCCTGCCGCCAGCCGGACTCGTCGCGCAGGAAGCGGCTGCGCAGCGCATCGTGATGGATGAGGAGCGACGCCAGCGCGCGTTCGAGCCGGGCCGGCTTGATATCCGGCGGGACCTGCAGCAGCGCGGATTGGTTGAAGTGATGGATGGGCCCTGATCGTTCGAAGAACCAGCGTTGAATCGGCGTCAGCGGCGAAGGCTGCAGCGGATCGTCGGCCTCGACCGAAGCCTGGGAGGCAGCTGCCGCCTGCGCCAGCGCCGCGACGGTCTGATGCTGAAAGATCTGCCGCGGCGTGATCGCAAGGCCCGCCGCCCGCGCCCGCGACACCAGCTGCATCGACTGAATGGAGTCACCGCCGAGCTCGAAGAAGTTGTCGTGAATGCCGACCCGTTCGAGGCCGAGGAGATCAGCGAACAGCCCCGCAATCACGGTCTCGACGGGATTGCGCGGCAACTGACCATCAAGCTCACGCCGCCGCTCCGGCGCCGGCAGCGCATTGCGATCAAGCTTGCCGTTGGGCGTGAGCGGCAGAGAGTTGAGGACAACGATTGCCGAGGGAACCATGTAGTCCGGAAGACTCCGCTGCAGCTGCTGACGCAGTGTATCGCTGTCGGGGACGGCGTCCGGCTGCGCCACCACATACGCGACCAGCCGCTTGGCTCCGCCGTCCTCGCGCAGCACCACCGCCGCCTGCGCGACACCGGTTTGCGAGAGCAGCGCCGCCTCGATCTCACCAAGCTCGATCCGGAACCCGCGCAGCTTCACCTGATGATCGAGCCGCCCGAGATAGTCCAGCACACCATCGGCGCGCCAGTGTGCGAGATCGCCCGTGCGATACAGCCGCTCGCCCGATGCAAACGGGCTTGGAATGAATCGCTCCGCCGTCAGTCCGGGCCGATGCAGATAGCCGCGCGCGAGGCCTGCGCCGCCGATATACAGCTCGCCAGCCACGCCGACTGGCACTGGCTCCAGCTGCGCATCGAGCACGTAAGTACGAGTGTTCGGCAGCGCCCGCCCGATCGGCGGACGCCGGTCATCGCCGCACCGATGCATCGTCGTGCAGACGCTCGACTCGGTCGGGCCATAGGCGTTGAACACGGCCCGGCCCGCGAGCCACGGACGCAGCAGCTCCGCCGTGCAGGCCTCGCCGCCCGCGATCAGGATCTTCAAGTCGGGCAAGGTCGCGACCGGCAACGCGGCCAGCGCCGCCGGCGGCAGCAGCACTGCCGTCACCCGCTGCCTTTGAAGCAGCTCGCGCAGCGGCTCGCCCGGCATCAGATCGTGCTGGGCTGCCAGCACCAGGGCCGCGCCGACGCGCCAGCTCATCACCAAGTCCCACACGGTCGCATCGAAGCTGATCGAGGCGAACTGCAGGATACGATCGCTGGCCGTGAGCGGCAGCCGATCGAGCTGCGCATTCGCCAGGTTCATGATGCCGCGATGCGACGTCATCACCCCCTTCGGCCGCCCGGTCGAGCCGGAGGTGTAGATGACGTAGGCGAGATGATCGGGATCGCAAGACGTGAACGGGGCCGTCTCCGGCTGCTCGGCAATCACCGCAGCATCGGCATCGAACTGCACCACGACGGCATCCGTTGCCGGCACGCGCTCGCGTACCGCAGCCTGCGTCACCAGCACGGTGACCTTGGCGTCGTCAAGCATATAAGCCAGCCGCTCCGCTGGATAACGTGGGTCGAGCGGCAGATAGGCGCCGCCCGCCTTGAGGATGCCGAGCACACCGACCACCATGTCGAGCGAGCGCTCCACGCACAGACCGACGATCACGTCGGGGCCGACACCGAGGCGCTGCAGGTGATGCGCCAGCTGGTTGGCCCGCCCCTCCAGTGCGCCATAGCTGAGCTCCTGGCCCTCCATCACCACGGCCAGCGCGGCCGGATCGCGCGCCGCCTGCTCCGCGAACAGCTCATGCAGGCAACGGTGCTGCGCATAGGCGGCACTGCTGCCGCTCCACGATTCGAGCTGCTGCCGTTCGTCAGTGCTCAGCAGGTTCAGCTCGGACAGCCGCGCATCCGGCCGTGCCGCAATCTCTCGAAGCAGCCGCACGAAGTGATCTGCAAGCCACGCGATCGTCGCGGCATCGAACAGATCCGTCGCGTAGGTCAGCGTCCCCGAGAGCCCATCCTCGACCTCGCTCATCGCCAGCTCGAGATCGAACTTCGCCGTCACCGCCTCCGCCTCGAACGGCTCCAATGTCAGCCCGGGCAGACCGCGCGATCGCTGCGGCATGTTCTGCAGCGCGAACACGACCTGGAACACCGGCTCGCGGCTGAGGTCGCGGACCGGATGCAGCGCCTCCACCAGCTTCTCGAACGGCAGATCCTGATGCGCATAGGCATCCAACGCAGTCGCCTTCATCTGCCGCAACACGTCGCGGAACGTCGCCGACCCCGAGAGGTCGCAGCGCAAGGCGAGCATGTTGACGAAGAAGCCGATCAGCCGCTCGGTCTCAATCCGTGTCCGGCCCGCCACCGGCGTGCCCACGACCAAATCATTCTGGCCGCTCCAGCGCGACAGCAGCACGTCGAAGGCCGCCAGCAGCACCATGAACAGCGTCGCGCCGTCCTGCCGCGCCAGTCGCGTCAGCGCCGCCGTGCAGGCCTGATCGACCGTAAACCGGTGCACCGCGCCGCGGAAGCTCGGCACCGCGGGCCGAGGCCGGTCGGTCGCCAGCTCGATGCTCCCTGGCGCGCCGGCGAGCTGCGCCGTCCAATAGTCCCGTTGCCGCTGCAGCGCGGTCTCTTCCAGCCAGCGCCGCTGCCACACCGCGTAGTCGGCATATTGGATCGGCAGCTCCGGCAAGGGCAACGGCTGCCCGGCGCAGAACGCCGCATACAGCGTCTCGATCTCGCCGACCAGCACGCCCATCGACCAGCCGTCAGAGACGATGTGATGCATCGACAGCGCCAGCACATGCATGTCCGGCGACAGCTGCAGCAGCGCCACACGCAGCAGCCGATCCTGCGCAAGATCGAACGGCTGCTGCATCAACGCCGCCAGCCGCTGCCGCGCCGCCTGCTCCGTTGCGACCGCCTCCGGCGAGAGCGCGACCGGCCAAGACGGATCGATCAGTTGTACGGCGCTTTCGCCGCGCCCCGCGAACCGCGTGCGCAAACTCTCATGCCGCCGGACCAACTCGCTCAAGGCTGCCGACAGCGCTTCGACGTCCAACGCGCCCACGAGCCGCACCGCCGCGGAGACCGTGTAGCTGCTGCCCGACAGCCCAAGCTGCTCCACGAACCACAACCGCTCCTGGGAATGCGACAGCGGCGCTTCGGTTTCGCCGAGACGCGGGATCGCGGGCGGACCAGGCTGGCGGCCCGTCGCGGCGGCTGCGAGCCGACGCTGCAGCAGCTCTCGTCGTAACGTCGCTATGTCGGTCATCCCTAATGCTCCAGCTCAGGCCACAGACGCCGTGCGTTCGATGTCGATCCCATCGAGATCCTGCAGCGCCATCTCGATCTCCTCCGCGGACATCGCCTCGATCTCGCTCGCCAGCGCCTGCTCGACATGCTCGGCAAGGCCTGCAATCGTCGGCGCCATGAAGATCAGACGAACCGACAGTGCGACGCCGAGCGCGGCCCGCATGCGCTCCAGCAATTGCATGGCCAGCAATGAGTGGCCGCCGAGCTCGAAGAAGTTGTCATGAATGCCGACACGTTCGAGACCAAGCAGATCGGCGAACAGGCCAGCAATCACGGTCTCGACGGGATTGCGCGGCAGCTGGCCGTCGAGATCACGCCGCCGCTCCGGCGCCGGCAGCGCATTGCGATCAAGCTTGCCGTTCGGCGTGAGCGGCAGAGAGTTGAGGACAACGATTGCAGAGGGAACCATGTAGTCCGGAAGACTCCGTTGCAGCTGCTGACGCAGCGTGTCGCTATCGATGGGAGCGTCCGGCTGCGCCACCACATACGCCACAAGCCGCTTGGCTCCGCCGTCCTCGCGCAGCACCACCGCCGCCTGCGCGATGCCGGCTTGCGCCAGCAGCGCCGCCTCGATCTCGCCAAGCTCGATCCGGAACCCGCGCAGCTTCACCTGATGATCGAGCCGACCGAGATAGTCCAGCACGCCATCGGCACGCCAGCGCGCGAGGTCGCCCGTGCGATACAGCCGCTCGCCCGATGAAAACGGGCTCGGAATGAATCGCTCCGCCGTCAGCGACGGCCGATGCAGATAGCCGCGCGCGAGGCCTGCGCCGCCGATATACAGCTCGCCAGCCACGCCGATTGGCACTGACTCCAGCTGCGCATCGAGCACGTAAGTACGGGTGTTCGGCAGCGCCCGCCCGATCGGCGGACGCCGCTCGTCACCGCACCGATGCATCGTCGTGCAGACGCTCGACTCGGTCGGACCATAGGCATTGAATACGGAGCGGCCCGCGAGCCACGGGCGCAGCAGCTCCACAGTGCAAGCCTCGCCGCCCGCGATCAGGATCTTCAAGTCTGGCAAGGTCGCGACCGGCAACGCAGCGAGCGCCGCCGGCGGCAGCAACACCGCCGTGACCCGCTGGCGTTCGAGCAGCTCGCGCAGCGGCTCGCCCGGCATCAGATCGTGCTGGGCTGCCAGCACCAGGGCCGCGCCGACCCGCCAGCTCATCACGAGATCCCACACCGCCGCATCGAAGCTGATCGAGGCGAACTGCAGGATGCGATCGCTGGCCGTGAGCGGCAGCTGGTCGAGCTGCGCATCCGCCAGATTCATGATGCCGCGATGCGACGTCATCACGCCCTTCGGCCGTCCGGTCGAACCGGAGGTGTAGATGACGTAAGCGAGGTGATCGGCATCGCAGGACGTCAGCGGCGCCGTGTCCGGCTGCTTGGCGATGCCAGCGGCATCTGCATCGAGCTGCACCACCACCGCATCCGTTGCCGGCACGCGCTCGCGCACCGCGGCCTGCGTCACCAGCACGGTGACCTTGGCGTCGTCAAGCATATAAGCCAGCCGCTCCGCCGGATAACGTGGGTCGAGCGGCAGATAGGCGCCGCCCGCCTTGAGGATGCCGAGCACGCCGATGACCATGTCGAGCGAACGCTCGACGCACAGTCCGACGATCACGTCAGGGCCGACGCCGAGCCGCTGCAGATGATGCGCCAGCTGATTGGCTCGCCGTTCCAGCGCGCCGTAGCTGAGCTCCTCACCCTCCATCACGACAGCGAGCGCGGCCGGATCGCGTGCCACCTGCGCGGCGAACAGCTGATGCAGGCAGCGGTCCTGCTCATAAGCGGCGCTACTGCCGCTCCACGATTCCAGCTGCTGTCGCTCGTCCGGACTCAGCAGGCTCAGTTCGGACAGACTCGCATCCGGCCTTGCCGCAACCTCCCGAAGCAGCCGCACGAAGTGATCCGCGAGCCGCGCGATCGTCGCCGCATCGAACAGATCCGTCGCGTAGGTCAGCGTCGCCGAGAGCCCATCCTCGACCTCGCTCATCGCCAGCTCGAGTTCGAACTTCGCCGTCACCGCCTCCGCCTCGAACGGCTCCAATGTCAGCCCGGGCAGACCGCGCGAACGCTGCGGCATGTTCTGCAGCGCGAACACGACCTGGAACACCGGCTCGCGGCTGAGGTCGCGGACCGGATGCAGCGCCTCCACCAGCTTCTCGAACGGCAGATCCTGATGCGCGTAGGCATCCAGCGCGGTCGCCTTCATCTGCCACAGCACGTCGCGGAACGTCGCCGACCCCGAGAGGTCGCAGCGCAAGGCGAGCATGTTGACGAAGAAGCCGATCAGCCGCTCGGTCTCGATCCGTGTCCGGCCCGCCACCGGCGTGCCCACGACCAAATCATTCTGGCCGCTCCAGCGCGACAGCAGCACATCGAAGGCCGCCAGCAGCACCATGAACAGCGTCGCGCCGTCCTGCCGCGCCAGCCGCGTCAGCGCCGCCGTGCAGGCCTGATCGACCGCGAACCGATGCACCGCGCCGCGGAAGCTCGGCACCGCCGGCCGCGGCCGGTCGGTCGCCAGCTCGATGCTCCCTGGCGCACCGGCGAGCTGCGCCGTCCAATAGTCCAGCTGCCGCTGCAGCGCCGTCTCTTCCAGCCAGCGCCGCTGCCATAGCGCGTAGTCGGCATACTGGATCGGCAGCTCCGGCAAGGGCGCCGGCTGCCCGGCGCAGAACGCCGCATACAGCGTCTCGATCTCGCCGACCAGCACGCCCATCGACCAGCCGTCAGAGACGATGTGATGCATCGACAGCGCCAGCACATGCATGTCCGGCGACAGCTGCAGCAATGCCACGCGCAGCAGCCGGTCCTGCGCAAGATCAAACGGCTGCTGCATCAACGCCGCCAGCCGCTGCCGCGCAGTCTCCTCGGTTGCGACCACCTCCGGCGAGAGCACGACAGGCCAAGGCGGATCGATCAGTTGCACCGCGCTCTCGCCGCGCCGCGCGAACCGCGTGCGCAGGCTCTCATGCCGCCGGACCACCTCGCTCAAGGCCGCCGACAGCGCGTCCACATCCAGCGCGCCCACGAGCCGCACCGCCGCGGAGACCGTGTAGCTGCTGCCCGACAGCCCAAGCTGCTCCACGAACCACAACCGCTCCTGAGCATGCGACAGCGGCAGCGGTTGCTGTCGCGACACAGGCAACAGCGGCGCGGCGTTGCTCTCCGGCGCGAGGCTCAAGCGGTCGGCCAAGCCGGCGACGGTCGGCGCTTCGAACAGAACGCGCAGGGCCACCTGGACATTAAGCTCCTGCTGCGCACGCGCGACGATTTGGGTGGCGAGCAGAGAATGACCTCCGATCGCAAAGAAATCATCGTGGATGCCGACGCGATCCAACCCGAGCACGTCTGCGAAGATGGCCGCCAGGATCGTTTCGGCGTGATTTCGCGGAGCCTCATAGCCGTCGGTCGACAGACGCTCCGGCGCCGGCAGCGCCTTGCGGTCGAGCTTGCCGTTCGGCGTCAGCGGCAGCGCGTCGAGCGCGACGATCGCCGACGGCACCATGTAGTCCGGCAAGCTCTGCTGCAGCCCTCGTCGCATGCGGTCCGCATCGAGCGCGATGCCGTCGCAAAGCACGACATAGGCGGCCAATCGGCGATCGCCGCCATCCTCGCGCACCACGACCGCCGCCTGCTCCACATCGGGCAGTGCCAGCAAGGCCGCCTCGATCTCGCCAAGCTCGATTCGGAAGCCACGAATCTTGACCTGATGATCGATCCGGCCGAGATAATCCAGCGCGCCGACTGCGCTCCAGCGCGCCAGATCTCCCGTGCGATATAGCCGCTCGCCTTTCGCGAACGGGTTCGGCACGAACCGCTCCGCGGTCAGACCGGAACGATGCAGATAGCCTCGCGCGAGGCCTGCGCCGCCGATATACAGCTCACCGGCAACGCCAATCGGCACCGGCTCCATGCGTGGGCCGAGCACATAGGCCTGCAAGTCGGGAATGGTTTGTCCAATCGCGCTTGCAGCGGCGCCGATGTCGGCCTGATGCACCGGCCGCCACGTCACATGCACCGTTGTCTCGGTGATTCCGTACATGTTGATCAGTTGCGGCGTGACATCGCCATGCCGCTCGAACCACGGCGCCAGCTCGGCGAAGTTCAAGGCTTCGCCGCCGAAGATCACGGTGCGCAACGCCAATGGCCGCTGCGTCTCGCGATCCGCGCGGATGAGGGCGGCAAAGGCAGAAGGCGTCTGGTTCAGCACGGTCACGCCTTCACGTGACAGCAGCGCATGGAAATCGTCCGGCGAGCGGCTGACCCAGTACGGCACCACCACCAGCCGGCCGCCCTTGAGCAGCGCGCCCCAGAGCTCCCAGACCGAGAAGTCGAAGGCCAGCGAATGAAACAATGTCCAGACGTCGTGGGCGCCGAAGCCGAACCAGGCATCCGTCGCCGCGAACAATCTCACGACGCTCGCGTGGCTGATCAGCGTGCCCTTCGGCCGCCCGGTCGAGCCGGAGGTGTAGATCACATAAGCGAGATTGTCCGGATCGCAGGCGATCACCGGCGCAGCGGAGGGATGACGTGCGA
This sequence comes from Bradyrhizobium sp. USDA 4353, assembly GCF_054063215.1. Lineage (NCBI taxonomy): Bacteria > Pseudomonadati > Pseudomonadota > Alphaproteobacteria > Hyphomicrobiales > Nitrobacteraceae > Bradyrhizobium > Bradyrhizobium sp. USDA 4353. Next base: position 2,884,706 of record NZ_JBSSGB010000001.1, on the reverse strand, counting down.
TCGCCGCGGCATCAACGTCGAAGCGCACCACCGGAGCGTGCGTTGCCGGCATCTCCCGCAACAACGCATCCTGCGTCAGCAGCACGTGCGCTCCGGCATCTTCCAGCATACCCGCCAGCCGCTCCGGCGGATGGCTGGGGTCGAGCGGCAGATAGGCGCCGCCCGCCTTGAGGATGCCGAGCACGCCGACCACCATGTCGATCGAGCGCTCGACATAAAGCCCGACGATCACGTCCGGACCGACGCCGAGCCCGCGCAGATGATGCGCCAGTTGGTTGGCGCGCTTGTCCAGCGCGGCGTAGCTGAGCATGTGTTCGTCGCAGCTGACGGCCACGGCGTCCGGCGTGCGCTCGGCCTGCGAGGCGAACAGCTCGTGCAGGCAGTTCGTCGGGCGAAACGCTGCTGCATTGGTCGGAGGCGCGATCAACTCGCGCCGCTCTTCTGCGCTCAACGGCGAGATCGTACCGAGCTGCCGCGCAGGGTCTGCGATGATCGCGCCAAGCAGACGGCCGAGATGAGCCATCATTCGTTCCATCGCGGCTGCTGCGAACCGCTCGGCATCATAGATCAGGTTGACGGTGATCGAGCGCTCGATGACGATCTGAAGCGTCAATGGATAGCTGGTCCGCTCGGTCGTCTGGATCTCGCCGATCTGGAGGCGTCGCGCGACATCGGCGCCGGCTGTCATGGCCACCGGATAATTCTCATAGGCGACGATGCTATCGAACAGAGCGCTGCCGTCGTCCAGCTCGCTCCAGCGCTGCACCAGGGGCAGCGGGCTATATTGATAGTCCGTCAGCTCGCTCTGCCTGTCCTGGATCTCGTGCAACCAATCCAGCACCGCGGTCTCGCCGGACAGTTGGATCCGCAGCGGCAATGTGTTGACGAACAGCCCGACCATGCGCTCGACATCGGCGAGCTCAGCCGGCCGGCCCGACAGCGTGACCCCGAACACAACTTCATCCGAGCCGCCGTAACGTCCGAGCAGCAGCGCCCAGGCGCCCTGCACCAGCGTGTTGAGGGTCAGCCTATGCTCTCTTGCGAAGTCTTCGAGAGCGGAAAAATCGACCTTCAGGTCGCGATCGAGGGTGGCGTAACGCTCCCCACTGACGTGATCACGAGACGGACGGGGCAGTGTCAAGGAGGACGGCGTGTCGAACCCGGCGAGGCGCCGGCGCCAATATGCTTCCGCTCTGGCCATGTCCTGCCGCTGCAGCCAGCCGATGTAGTCCTTGAATGGACGCACATGAGACAACGCAGGCGCCTCGCGCCGGCTCAACGCCTGATAGGCCGCGAACACCTCATCGAGCAGCAGCGGCAGCGACCAGCCGTCGAGCACGATGTGATGCACGTTCCACACCAGCCGATGATCGTCGTCACCGATCCGGACCAGGCAAAGCCGCATCAAGGGCGGCTTTGCGAAGTCGAAGCTTCGGCTACGCTCGGACCGCTGCAGCTCGGCGAAGCGCGCGTCCTGCTCGACCGTGGGCAGTGACCGCCAATCCTCATGACGGAACGGCAATTCGGCCTCGCGCAACACCACCTGCAGTGGCGTGTCGAGATCATGGCCGACGAAGGCCGTGCGCAGCACCGTGTGCCGCGACACCACGAGGCGCCACGCCTGCTGGAGGGCGGCCGTATCCAGCGCTCCCTGCAGCCGGCACGCCAGCGAGATCACGTAAACAGCCGCATCGGGCTCATACAGGCTGTGGAACAGCAGCCCCCGCTGCAGCGGCGACAGCGGGTAGATATCGGCCACGCGCCGCGCACCGCCCACGGATGCGATCACGCGCTCGAGCGCGTCCTGGCCAAGCCGGTTCTTGCTTCGGTTCTTATCGATGTTCATAGTCCGGCTCCGGTTTCAGAGGCTCAGGCTGTGCTGCAGGAGCGGGAAATCGGACAGCGTGAAGCCGCCCTCGCTCGTCTCGCAGTGCTCGATCATTCGGCGGAGCTCGGCGACGAACCTGTGCGCCAAGGCCTCGATGGTGGAGACGTCGTGACATGCGGAGCTGTAGGCCCATTGCATCTGCAAGCACCCATTGCTGATCAGGGCGGAGACGTCGATCAGATGCGCGCGGTGGTTGGAGGCATGCTGGTCGCGGCCGACGTCCTCGGATGCAAAGCCGAAGCGCTGTCCGCCGGCGGCGCCGTCGAGCTGGCCGAGATAATTGAAGCTCACTTCCACATCAGGTGCCGGCATATCCACGCCGCCGAGATAGCGCAGCACGCCATAGCCGACGCCGCGCTGTGGCACTGCGCGTAGCTGCTCCTTCACCCGCTTCAGAGCCGTGCCGGGATCGCTCGTCCCGTCGACATCCAGCAGCAACGGGAACAGACTGGTGAACCAGCCGACCGTCCGCGACACGTCGACATCGCCGAACAGTTCTTCCCGGCCGTGGCCTTCCAGCCCGACCAGCAGGCGCGGCGCGCCGGTCAGGGCTGCGAACGCCTGCACCAGCGCCGTCAGCAGCACGTCGTTGATCTGGGTGTGGTAGACCTCCGGCACCTCCTGCAGCAGCGCCTGCGTCTCCGCTGCATCGAGTGCGGCCTTCACCAGTTGCACCTCGCCCGCGGTGTTCGCGCCGCCAGCATGATCGCGTGGCAGCCGTGGTGCGGTGTGCCAGGGTTGGCTCTGCCAGTAGCTCAGCTCATTGCGTGCCGCGTCCGACCGCGCATGCGCCGCCAGCCGCTCCGCCCAGTGCCGGAACGATGTCGTCTTCGGCGGCAGCCGAACCGGCTCGCCGCGCTGCAAGGCCGACAGCGCCGTGCCAAGATCCTCCAGCAAGATCCGCCAGGACACGCCATCCACCACCAGATGATGCGCGATCAGCAGCAGGCGTTGACGGCCTTCACCGAGATCGAACAACGCCGCCCGCAGCAACGGGCCATGTGCCAGGTCCAGGCTCGCCTGCAGCCGCTCCGCATGCTGGCGCAACGCCGGGGCCTGCACGGCCTCATCGAGGCTCGAGAGATCGACAGCTTCGAACGATGTCGCGGAGCGGAGCGCCGCTTCATTGGCGTCATGCATCTGCTGCCAGCCGTGCTCGCTGCGCACGAAGCGCAGCCGCAGCGCATCGTGCTGGCGCAGCAACGCGTCCAGCGCCGACATCACCAGCTCCGGCGTCAGCGCGCTGACGGCGAGCAGCACCGTCTGATTGAAGTGATCCGGCACCGCCAGGTCCTGGGCGAAGAACCAATGCTGGATCGGCGTCAGCGGCACCACGCCGGACACCAGCCCCTGCTCCGCCACCGTCGTCGTGGCTTCGCCGGCGACCGCCGCGAGTGCCGCGATGGTCTGCTGCTCGAACACCTGCCGCGCCGTCAGCGACAAGCCCGCCTGCCGCGCCCGCGCCACCACCTGGATCGACTGGATCGAGTCACCGCCGAGCGCAAAGAAGTTGTCGGTGACGCTGACCTGCTCGCGCTTGAGCACGTCGCGCCAGATTGCGGCGAGCGTCGTCTCGGTGGCGGTGCGCGGCGCGACCATCGTCTCGACAGCACCCTGCCATTCCGGCGCCGGCAGAGCGTTGCGGTCGAGCTTGCCGTTCGGCGTCAGCGGCAGCGCTGCCAGCGGCACGATCGCCGAGGGCACCATGTAGTCGGGCAACGTCCGTTGCAGTTGCTGGCGCAGCGTGTCGCTGTTGATGGACGCATCCGGCTGCGCCACGACATAGCCCACCAGCCGCTTGGCTCCGCTGTCCTCGCGCAGCACCACCGCCGCCTGCGCGACGCCGGTCTGCGAGAGCAGCGCGGCCTCGATCTCGCCGAGCTCGATCCGGAAGCCGCGCAGCTTCACCTGGTGATCGAGACGGCCGAGATAATCCAGCACGCCATCGGCGCGCCAGCGCGCGAGGTCACCCGTGCGATACAGCCGCTCGCCCCTCGCAAATGGGCTCGGCACGAACCGCTCCGCCGTGAGTCCTGGGCGATGCAGATAGCCCCGCGCCAGACCGACGCCGCCGATGTAGAGCTCGCCGGCTACGCCAATTGGCACCGGCTCGAGCTGCGCATCCAGCACATACAGCTGGATGTTGCTGATCGGCTGCCCGATCGGCACCTGGCTTGCGCCCGGCTCGAACCGGCATGGCCAGAAGCTGACGTCGACGGCTGCCTCCGTCGGGCCGTACAGATTGTGCAGCCGGCACGACAATGCGCTCAGGAACCGGTTCTGCGTCTCCACCGGCAGCGCCTCGCCGCTGCACATGACGTCGCGCAGGCTGCCGCAGCGATCGAGATCGGCAGCCTCCAAAAATGCCTGCAGCATCGACGGCACGAAGTGCATCACCGTCACGCCATGCTGCTCGATCAGCTCGGACAGATAGGCCGGATCCTGATGTCCACCGGGACGGGCGATCACCAGCTCGGCGCCTTCAGTGAGCGGCCAGAAGAACTCCCATACCGAGACGTCGAAGCCGAACGGCGTCTTCTGCATTACCCGATCGTCAGGCGTCAGCCGGTAGGCGTCCTGCATCCAGGCAATGCGGTTGACGATGCCGCGGTGGCTGTTCATCACGCCCTTCGGCCGGCCCGTCGAGCCCGACGTGTAGATCACATAGGCCAGATTGTCCGGATCGCAGGACGTAGCCGGCGCGGTCTCGACCTGGTTTGCGATCTCCGCAGCATCTGCCACGAAGCGCACCACGACCGCGTCATTTGCCGGCAGCCGCTCGACAAGCGCATCCTGCGCCAGCAGCACATTGGCCCCGGCGTCCTCCAGCATCATCGCCAGCCGCTCCGGCGGCAGGCTCGGATCGAGCGGCAGGTAGGCGCCGCCGGCCTTGAGGATGCCGAGCAGCCCGATCACCATCTCCAACGAGCGCTCGGCGCAGAGGCCGACGACCACGTCGGGGCCAACGCCGAGCGTCTGCAGATGATGCGCCAGCTGGTTGGCACGCCGCTCCAGCGCGGCGTAGGTCAGGGTCTCATCCTCGAAGCGCAGCGCCACGGCGTCCGGCGTCCGCCTGGCCTGCGCGGCGATCTGCTCATGCAGCAGTCCTTGCGGGTAGCTCACCTCGGTGGCGTTGAAGCCGCGCACCACCTCATCGCGTTCCTCGCCGCTCAGCAGCGGGATCGCAGAGATGGGCCGCGCAGGATCGGCGACGATCTCGCCGAGCAGACGAACCAGATGCGTCACCAGCCGCCCGGCGGCCTCAGCGGCGAACCGCGTCGTGTCCGCGATCAGGCGGAACGACAACGCAGATCCAACAGTGACTTGCAGCGTCAGCGGATAATTGGTCCGCTCCAGCGGCTGCACCTCGCTGATCCGCAGCTGCTGCTGGCCGCTGACCGCCGTCATCTCCACCGGATAGTTCTCGAACGCCACGATGCTCTCGAACAGCGCCGTGCCGTCACTGACCTCGCTCCAGCGCTGCACATCGGCCAGCGACGTCGACTGATGGTCCGTCAGCTCGCTCTGCCGGTCCTGGATCTCGGCCAGCCACTCCAGCACGGTCGCCTGCCCCGGCAGCTCGACCCGCAGCGGCAGCGTGTTGATGAACAGCCCGACGGTGCGCTCGACCCCGGCAAGATCCGCCGGACGGCCCGAGACGGTGACGCCGAACACGACGTCCTCGGAGCGGCCGTAACGCCCGAGCAGCAGCGCCCAGGCGCCCTGCACCAAGGTGTTGACGGTCAGCCGGTGCTGCCGGGCAAAGCGGTCGAGATCGGCGAGCGCGAGCTCGCCGTGCAGCTCGGCATGACGCTCGGCCGCGTCGGCCTGCGACGTCGCTGCCGGACGGGCGAGCCCGAACGAGGACGGCGTATCAAACCCGGCGAGCCGCCGGCGCCAATAGGCTTCCGCTCTGACCACGTCCTGGCGCTGCAGCCAGCCGATATAGTCCTTGAACGGCCGCACCTCGGACAGCACCGGCGTCTCGCGCCGGCTCAACGCCTGATAGGCCGCAAATACCTCGTCGAGCAGCAGCGGCAGCGACCAGCCGTCCAGCACGATGTGATGCACGTTCCACAACAGCCGGTGATCATCGTCACCGATCCGGACCAGGCATAGCCGCATCAAGGGCGGTTGTGCGAAGTCGAAGCTCCGGCTGCGCTCGGTGCGCTGCAGCTCGGCGAAGCGCGCGGCCTGCTCAGTTGATGACAGGTGCCGCCAGTCCTCGTGGACGAACGGCAGCTCAACCTGGCGCAGCACCAGTTGCTGCGGCCTGTCGAGCTCATGGCCGACGAAGGCGGTGCGCAGCACGGCATGCCGCGCCACGACCAGCTGCCACGCTCGTTCGAACGCGGCCGCGTCGAGCGTCCCGTGCAGCCGGCACGCCAGCGAGATCACATAGACAGCAGCATCCGGCTCATACAGGCTGTGGAACAGCAGCCCCCGCTGCAACGGTGACAGCGGATAGAGGTCGGCAACCGCCCTCGCTCCGCCGGCCGAGGCAACGACGCGGTCGAGCGTGGCCTGGTCGAGCTGCGCCAGCGGCACGTCCGACGGCGTCAGCCCGCCCGCGCTAGTCCGGCAATGCGCGATCAGCTCGCGCAGTGCCGCGACGTGGCGCTGAGCTATCCGCTTGATCGTGGCGGGCTCGAACAGCGCGCCGCCATAGAACCAGCGCAGCTCCAGGCCGGCCTTGCCGACATGGGCGGAGACGTCGATCAGATGTGCGCGGCGGTTGGAGGCATGCTGGTCGCGGCCGACATCCTCGGGTGCGAAGCCGAAGCGCTGTCCGCCGGCGGCGCCGTCGAGCTGGCCGAGATAGTTGAAGCTCACTTCCACGTCAGGTGCCGGTATATCGACGCCCACGAGGTAGCGCAGCACGCCGTAGCCGACGCCGCGCTGCGGCACGGCGCGCAGTTGCTCCTTCACTCGCTTCAGCGCGGCACCGGGATCGCTCGTCCCGTCGACATCCAGCAGCACCGGGAACAGGCTGGTGAACCAGCCCACCGTGCGCGACACATCGACATCGCCGAACAGCTCCTCGCGGCCATGGCCTTCCAGCCCGACCAGCAGGCGGGGCTCGTCGGTCAAACCAGCAAACGCCTGCACCAGCGCCGTCAACAGCACGTCGTTGATTTGGGTGTGGTAGACCTCCGGCACCTCCTGCAGCAGCGCCTGCGTCTCCGCCGCATCGAGTGCGACCTTGACCAGTTGCACCTCGCCCGCGGTGTTTGCACCATCGGCATGATCGCGCGGCAGCCGAGGGGCCGATTCCCACCGCTTACTCTGCCAGTAGCTGAGTTCTCGCTGTGCGGCGTCCGATCCTGCATGCGCCGCCAGCCGCTCCGCCCAGTGCCGGAACGATGTCGTCTTCGGCGGCAGCCGTATAGGCTCGCCACGCTGCAAGGCCGATAGCCCCGCGCCAAGATCCTCCAACAGGATCCGCCAGGACACGCCGTCCACCACCAGATGATGCGCGATCAGCAGCAGGCGTTGACGGCCCTCGCCGAGATCGAACAACGCCACACGCAGCAAAGGGCCATGTGCCAGGTCCAGGCTTGCCTGCAGCCGCTCCGCATGCCGGCGCAACGCCGGGGCCTGCACGGCCTCATCGAGGCCCGAGAGGTCGACAGCTTCGAACGATGTCGCTGAGCGGAGCGCCGCTTCGCTGGCGTCATGCATCTGCTGCCAGCCATTGTCTCCACGCGCAAACCGCAGCCGCAGCGCATCGTGCTGGCGCAGCAGCGCGTCCAGCGCCGACATCACCAGCTCCGGCGTCAGCGCGCTGACGGCGAGCAGCACTGCCTGGTTGAAGTGATCCGGCACCGCCAGATCCTGGGCGAAGAACCAATGCTGGATCGGCGTCAGCGGCACCGCGCCTGACACCAGCCCCTGCTCGGCCACCGTGGTCGTGGTCTCGCCGGCCACCGCCGCGAGCGCGGCGATGGTCTGCTGCTCGAACACCTGCCGCGCCGTCAGCGACAAGCCCGCCTGCCGGGCACGCGCCACCACCTGGATCGACTGGATCGAGTCACCGCCGAGGGCAAAGAAGTTGTCGGTGACACCGACCTGCTCGCGCTTGAGCACGTCGCGCCAGATTGCGGCGAGCGCCGCCTCGGTGGCGTTGCGCGGGGCGACCATTGTCTCGGCCGCGCCCTGCCATTCCGGCGCCGGCAGCGCGTTGCGGTCGAGCTTGCCGTTCGGCGTCAGCGGCAGCGATGCGAGCGGCACGATCGCCGAGGGCACCATGTAGTCGGGCAACGTCCGTTGCAGTTGCTGGCGCAGTGTGTCGATATTGATGGCAGCGTCCGGCTGCGCCACCACATAGCCCACCAGCCGCTTGGCTCCGCCGTCCTCGCGCAGCATCACCGCCGCCTGCGCAATGCCTTTTTGCGCCAGCAGCGCCGCCTCGATCTCGCCGAGCTCGATCCGGAAGCCGCGCAGCTTCACTTGGTGATCGAGACGGCCGAGATAATCCAGCACGCCATCGGCGCGCCAGCGTGCAAGGTCGCCGGTGCGATACAGCCGCTCACCCCTCGCAAATGGGCTCGGCACGAACCGTTCCGCTGTCAGCGAGGGCCGATGCAGATAGCCGCGCGCGAGACCAGCGCCACCGATGTACAGCTCGCCGGCAACTCCAATTGGCACTGGCGCAAGCTGCGCATCGAGCACGTAAGTGCGGGTGTTCGGCTGCGCCCGCCCGATCGGCGGACGCCGGTCGTCACCGCACCGATGCACCGTCGTGCAGACGCTCGATTCAGTCGGGCCATAGGCGTTGAACACGCTGCGGCCCGCGAGCCACGGCCGCAGCAGCTCCGCCGTGCAGGCCTCGCCGCCCGCGATCAGGATCTTCAAATCCGGCAAAGGCGTCACTGGCAACGCGGCCAAAGCCGCCGGCGGCAACAACACCGCCGTCACCCGCTGCCGTTCGAGCAGCTCGCGCAGCGGCTTGCCCGGCATCAGATCATGCTGATCTGCCAGCACCAAGGGCTGCGCCGACGCGCCAGCTCATCACCAGGTCCCACACCGCCGCATCGAAGCTGATCGAAGCGAACTGCAGGATGCGATCGCTGGCCGTGAGCGGCAGCCGATCGAGCTGTGCGTCCGCCAGGTTCATGATGCCGCGATGCGACGTCATCACGCCCTTCGGCCGCCCGGTCGAGCCGGAGGTATAGATGACGTAGGCGAGATGATCGGGATCGCAGGACGTGAGCGGCGCCGTCTCGGGATGTTGGGCAATGGCCGCAGCATCGGCATCGAGCTGCACCAGAACCGCGTCCGTCGTCGGCAGTCGCTCGCGTACCGCAGCCTGCGTCACCAGCACGGCGACCCTGGCATCGTCAAGCATATAGGCCAGCCGCTCCGCCGGATAACGCGGGTCGAGCGGCAGATAGGCCCCGCCGGCCTTGAGGATGCCGAGCACGCCGATGACCATGTCGAGCGAGCGTTCCACGCACAGTCCGACGATCACGTCAGGGCCGACGCCGAGGCGCTGCAGATGATGCGCCAGCTGATTGGCCCGCCGTTCCAGCGCGCCGTAGCTGAGCTCCTCACCCTCCATCACGACAGCGAGCGCGGCCGGATCGCGCGCCGCCTGCGCGGCGAACAGCTGATGCAGGCAGCGGTCCTGCTCATAAGCGGCGCTACTGCCGCTCCACGATTCCAGTTGCCGTCGCTCTTCGGCGCTCAGCAGGTTCAGCTCCGACAGACGCGCCTCCGGGCGTGCCGCGATGTCCTGGAGCAGTCGCACGAAGTGATCCGCGAGCCGCGCGATCGTCGCGGCATCGAACAGATCCGTGGCGTATTCCAGCGCGCACTCAATTCCGTCCGCTGTCTCGCGGACGAAGAGCGTCAGATCGAACTTCGTCGTCGGATGCTCGTCCGCGGCCACCGTGGAGACCGTCAAGCCCGCGATATCCAGCCCGTCGAACGGAATGTTCTCGAACGACAGGCAGGCCTGGAACAGCGGTTGCCGCGACAAATCCCGCTCCGGCTGCAGCGCCTCGACCAGCTTCTCGAACGGCAGATCCTGATGCGCATAGGCATCCAGCGCCGTCGCCTTGACACCGGCCAGGTAGTCGCGAAAGGCCGGATCACCCGCGAGGTCGCAACGCATCACCAGCATGTTGACGAACATGCCGATCAGGTCTTCCAGCTCGGGTCGCGAACGTCCGTTGACAGGCGAGCCGATCAGAATGTCGGGTTGATCGCTGTAGCGGGACAGCAGCGTCGAGAACGCGGCCAGGACAACCATATAAAGGCTCGCGCTCTCCCGACGCGCCAGGTCCCGCAGCTGATCCGACAGCCCGGCCGGCACCGCGAAGCGCGACGTCGCACCGGCAAAGGATTGCACAGCCGGACGTGGACGGTCCGTCGGCAAGGCCAGCGTCGTCGTTGCGCCGGCGAGGCGCCGACGCCAATGATCGAGCTGATGCTCACCGACATCGCCATCGAGCCACTGCCGTTGCCAGATGGCGTAGTCGGCATATTGGACGGGGGGCGGCGCGAGCGGCGATTGCGGTGCCCCAAACTGGCCGCCATAGAGATGTCCGAGCTCGCGGAACAGTACGCCGACTGACCAGCCATCGGCGATGATGTGGTGAAGATTGATCAGCAGCAGATGCTCTTCGTCCCCCACACGGACGATCGTCGTGCGCATCAGCGGACCGGCCTGCAGGTCGAACGCCGTGTTCGCATGGTCGCTGATCAGGCGCTGGATATCACTGTCCAGATCGCCGCCATGACGACCCCGGAGATCGAGGACCTCACACCGAAGCGCGTCCCCTGGCGCAATGATCTGCACACCGTGGCCATCGACGACGCCGAACCGCGTTCGCAGGATTTCGTGACGGCGCACGATCTCGCGCAGGCTCGCGATCAGCGCCTCGATATCGAGTCTGCCCTGCAGCCGAAGCGCGCCGGCCATGTTGTAGGCAGCGCCGACCAGCCCGACCTGATCGAGAAACCACAATGGCTCCTGCGCATAGGACAATGGAATCGCGGACGGTCGCGGCCGTGCGATCACCGGCGGCGCGACGATGTCCGCCTCGTCGCGCTGCGCCTGCTCTACAGCAGCGGCGAGCATCCTGATCGAGGGCTGCTCGAACACGCGCCGCAGCGGCAGGCTCACGTTGAACGCGACGTTCACGCGTCCGAGCAGCCGCGACGCCACCAGCGAGTGACCGCCGGAGCCGAAGAAGTCATCGTCGATGCCCGGCATGGTCACGCCGAGGACGTCGGACCAGATCTCTGCCAACATCTGCTGGGTCACGGTGGCCGGCGCCGCCTGCCTGCGGCTTGGCGTCTCCTCGGGATCGGGCAGCCTCGCGCGGTCGACCTTGCCGTTCGACGTCAACGGCAGGCTGTCCAGGATGACAAGCTGCGCCGGGACCATGTAGTCGGGCAGTGACTGCTTCAGCTGCTGCCGAAGCGTGTCGGGCGACGGCGTCGCGTCCGGTGCGGCCACGACGTAGGCGATGAGCTGCGCACCGCTCCTGCCCTCGCGGACGAGCACAACGGCCTGCCCGACCTCAGGCGACTGGCGCAGCACGGCTTCGATCTCCTGCAACTCGATGCGGAAGCCGCGGATCTTGACCTGCCCGTCGCGCCGGCTGAGATATTCGATATTGCCGTCGGCCAATCGCCTGACAATGTCGCCGGTTGCATAGAGACGGCTGCCGGGGCGGGCGAATGGATCGGGAATGAATTTGTCCGCGGTCAGCGCGGGCCGTCGGCAATAGCCGTGCGCGAGGCCATCGCCGCCGACATAGAGCTCGCCGGGAACATTGATGGGCACCGGCTGCAACCGGTCGTCGAGCACGTGACAGCTGCCATTCGCGAGCGGTCCGCCGATCGGAACGGTGCGCGCGTCGGGCGCGACATGATCGACCTCCATCCAGGTGCTGAACGTGGTTGCCTCGGTCGGACCATAGACGTGCAGCAGGCGTTGCGGCGCGCCATTGGCGAGCACGCTGGCGACCGCCTGCGGATCGCATGCCTCGCCGCCGAACAGAGCCACGCGTAGCGGCGCGAACATCTCCGGGACATCCTGCGCCAACCGGTTGAACAGCGCGGTGGTGGCGAAGAAGCAGGTAATGCCGTGGTTGCGCACCGACGCAGCCAGGCGATCCGAGTCCAGGGCGGTGTCGCGGTCGATGATCACCAGCGCGGCGCCGTTCAGGAGCGCGGCCCACAGCTCGAACGTCGCCGCGTCGAAGGACGGGCTCGCGAGATGAGTGATGCGGTCATCCGCAGAGAGCTCGATATAGTCCGTTCCCAGCACAAGGCGCGAGACGCCGCGATGAGGCACGGCGATGCCCTTGGGCACGCCGGTCGAGCCGGACGTGAACATGATATAGGCGACGGTCTCACCACCCGCCGATCGGCTCTGAAATGTCTCGACCGGCTCGACCTCATCGGCATGTAGCAACGGCAAGCCCGCCGGCGCCGCGCCACCGCGGCCTATCACGACGGCCGCCACGTCGGCATCCCCCGCCATGAAGGCGAGCCGCTCCTCCGGATAGCCGGGATCGAGCGGCACGTAGCAGGCGCCGGCCTTGATGATTCCCAGCATGCCGGCGATCAGCCCCGCCGACCGCTCACCCGAGAGCCCGACGCTCGCGCCGGGCGTGACGCCTCGCAACGCCAAGGCCGCTGCAATGCCGTTGCTCCAGCGATCGAGCTCGGCGTAGCTGACGCTGCGCGCGTCGTCGACGACGGCGACGGCCTGCGGGCGGCGCGCGGCTTGAGCCGCGAACAATTGGTCGAGCGATGCATCTCGCGGGAACGGCCGCGCCGTCCGGTTCATGCCGAAGATGATCTCGAGCCGCTCGGCATCCCGCATCAACGGAAGATCAGCCAGCCGCGCATGCGGATCCGCAGCGATCGCGTCCAGCAGATGCTGAAAATGAGCTGCGAAGCGCGCGATCGTATCGGGATCGAACAGCTCGGCGGCATACTCGATCGAGGCCGTGAGTCCGGCCGTCTTCTCATAGACATGCAGCGTAAGATCGAACTTCGTCTCGAGCGACCGCGCGGGCATCGACGTGAGCCGCAGGCCGGGAAGCACGAGCTCCTCGAACGGCTCCTGCTGAAGCGCGAACATCACCTGGACCAGCGGATGCCTGACGAGATCGCGATTCGGCTGAAGCGCCTCGACCAGGCGCTCGAACGGCAGGTCCTGATGCGCATGGGCATCGAGCACCGTCTCCTTCACCTGCGCCAGCAGATCGACGAAGAGCTGGTTTCCGGAGCAATCGGCCCGGAGAACGAGAATGTTGGCGAAGAAGCCGATCAGGTCGTGCAGCTCATGCCGCCGGCGGCCCGCGACCGGAGATCCCACCACCACATCGCTCTGGCCGCTATAGCGCGACAATAGCAGCTGGAACGCGGCGAGCAGGACCATGAACAGCGTGGCGGACTCGCCGCGGGCGAGCGCCCGCAGCCGCGAGGTGGTTTTCTCCGACAGGCTGAACGCATAGGTCTCGCCGGTCGAGGCCGTGGCCGCGGAACGCGACCGGCTGATCGGAAGCTCGAGCTGCGGTGGTGCGCCGGACAGGCGCTGGGTCCAATATTGCAGCTGACGTTCAAGAGCCTCGCCCGCCAGCCAACCGCGCTGCCACAGCGCATAGTCGGCATATTGCATGGGCAATGGATTGAGCGCAGCCGGCTCGCCGGAGCAGAACGCGCGATAGAGGGCGGTGATCTCGCCGATCAGCACCTCGATCGACCACGCGTCGGAGACGATGTGGTGCATGGCGAGCAGCAGAATGTGCTCGCGGGATGCGAGTCGAAGCAGCCGGATGCGCAAGGGAGAGCCCGCCTGGAGATCGAACGGCTGTGTGGCATGGACGATAGATTCTCGGTCGACCTCGGCCGCCTGCTCATCCTCGTCGAGAGCCGACAGATCGATCAGCTCCAGCCGGCATGACGAATTTGACTCAACGATCTGCCGGGGTTGTCCTGCGACATTGTCAAAGCGCGTCCGCAGGACTTCATGCCGGTCGACGATGGCTTCGAAGGTCTTCCGCAACGGCTCCTCATTGAGGTCGCCGTCCATTCGGATCGCCACGGCCACATGATAGGAGGAGGTGGCGAGGCCGAGTTGTTCGAGAAACCAGAGACGCTCCTGGGCAAAGGACAGCGGCAGGTCTCCGCTGCGCCTGACTTCGATCGGCGGCAGCGCGTCGCCCGCCGCGCTTGCCTCCCGCAGAAATGTCGCGATTTCCAGCTGCCGGGCGCGCAGCTCGTCGAGCCGCTCACGCGTCATGACGCCCTTCGGCGCGCGATAACGCACACGTCCGTTCTCGGACCAGATCTGAACACCGTCCTGGCGCAGCGAGGAGAGCAGCTTCTCGATCATCAGATGACTCCTTCCTCGAGCTCCGCATCCTCGCGAGATGACGGCTGCGGCACGTTGGCCCAGCCGAGCACGTCGAGGCGCTCGGCGAGCGCCGCGAGCGTCTGCGCCTCGAACATTGCCTTGAGAGGAACGTTCAGCTTCAACTCCTTCTGCGTGCGGGCAATCGCGCGGGTCGCCGACAGCGAGTCGCCACCGAGCGCGAAGAAGTTGTCGGTGACGCCGACCTGCTCGCGCTTGAGCACGTCGCGCCAGATTGCCGCGAGCGTCGCCTCGGTGGCGGTGCGCGGCGCGACCATCGTCTCGGCCGAGCCCTGCCACTCCGGCGCCGGCAGCGCGTTGCGGTCGAGCTTGCCGTTCGGCGTCAGCGGCAGCGCGGCGAGCGGCACGATCGCCGAGGGAACCATGTAGTCGGGCAAGGTCCTTTGCAGTTGCTGGCGCAGTGTGTCGATATTGATGGCAGCGTCCGGCTGCGCCACCACATAGCCCACCAGCCGCTTGGCTCCGCCGTCCTCGCGCAGCACCACCGCCGCCTGCGCGACACCGGTCTGCGCCAGCAGCGCCGCCTCAATCTCCCCGAGCTCGATCCGGAAGCCGCGCAGCTTCACCTGGTGATCGAGACGGCCGAGATAATCCAGCACGCCATCGGCGCGCCAGCGCGCGAGGTCACCCGTGCGATACAGCCGCTCGCCCCTCGCAAATGGGCTCGGCACGAACCGCTCCGCCGTGAGTCCTGGGCGATGCAGATAGCCCCGCGCCAGACCGACGCCGCCGATGTAGAGCTCGCCGGCTACGCCAATTGGCACCGGCTCGAGCTGCGCATCCAGCACATACAGCTGGATGTTGCTGATCGGCTGCCCGATCGGCACCTGGCTTGCGCCCGGCTCGAACCGGCATGGCCAGAAGCTGACGTCGACGGCTGCCTCCGTCGGGCCGTACAGATTGTGCAGCCGGCACGACAATGCGCTCAGGAACCGGTTCTGCGTCTCCACCGGCAGCGCCTCGCCGCTGCACATGACGTCGCGCAGGCTGCCGCAGCGATCGAGATCGGCAGCCTCCAAAAATGCCTGCAGCATCGACGGCACGAAGTGCATCACCGTCACGCCATGCTGCTCGATCAGCTCGGACAGATAGGCCGGATCCTGATGTCCACCGGGACGGGCGATCACCAGCTCGGCGCCTTCAGTGAGCGGCCAGAAGAACTCCCATACCGAGACGTCGAAGCCGAACGGCGTCTTCTGCATTACCCGATCGTCAGGCGTCAGCCGGTAGGCGTCCTGCATCCAGGCAATGCGGTTGACGATGCCGCGGTGGCTGTTCATCACGCCCTTCGGCCGGCCCGTCGAGCCCGACGTGTAGATCACATAGGCCAGATTGTCCGGATCGCAGGACGTAGCCGGCGCGGTCTCGACCTGGTTTGCGATCTCCGCAGCATCTGCCACGAAGCGCACCACGACCGCGTCATTTGCCGGCAGCCGCTCGACAAGCGCATCCTGCGCCAGCAGCACATTGGCCCCGGCGTCCTCCAGCATCATCGCCAGCCGCTCCGGCGGCAGGCTCGGATCGAGCGGCAGGTAGGCGCCGCCGGCCTTGAGGATGCCGAGCAGCCCGATCACCATCTCCAACGAGCGCTCGGCGCAGAGGCCGACGACCACGTCGGGGCCAACGCCGAGCGTCTGCAGATGATGCGCCAGCTGGTTGGCACGCCGCTCCAGCGCGGCGTAGGTCAGGGTCTCATCCTCGAAGCGCAGCGCCACGGCGTCCGGCGTCCGCCTGGCCTGCGCGGCGATCTGCTCATGCAGCAGTCCTTGCGGGTAGCTCACCTCGGTGGCGTTGAAGCCGCGCACCACCTCATCGCGTTCCTCGCCGCTCAGCAGCGGGATCGCAGAGATGGGCCGCGCAGGATCGGCGACGATCTCGCCGAGCAGACGAACCAGATGCGTCACCAGCCGCCCGGCGGCCTCAGCGGCGAACCGCGTCGTGTCCGCGATCAGGCGGAACGACAACGCAGATCCAACAGTGACTTGCAGCGTCAGCGGATAATTGGTCCGCTCCAGCGGCTGCACCTCGCTGATCCGCAGCTGCTGCTGGCCGCTGACCGCCGTCATCTCCACCGGATAGTTCTCGAACGCCACGATGCTCTCGAACAGCGCCGTGCCGTCACTGACCTCGCTCCAGCGCTGCACATCGGCCAGCGACGTCGACTGATGGTCCGTCAGCTCGCTCTGCCGGTCCTGGATCTCGGCCAGCCACTCCAGCACGGTCGCCTGCCCCGGCAGCTCGACCCGCAGCGGCAGCGTGTTGATGAACAGCCCGACGGTGCGCTCGACCCCGGCAAGATCCGCCGGACGGCCCGAGACGGTGACGCCGAACACGACGTCCTCGGAGCGGCCGTAACGCCCGAGCAGCAGCGCCCAGGCGCCCTGCACCAAGGTGTTGACGGTCAGCCGGTGCTGCCGGGCAAAGCGGTCGAGATCGGCGAGCGCGAGCTCGCCGTGCAGCTCGGCATGACGCTCGGCCGCGTCGGCCTGCGACGTCGCTGCCGGACGGGCGAGCCCGAACGAGGACGGCGTATCAAACCCGGCGAGCCGCCGGCGCCAATAGGCTTCCGCTCTGACCACGTCCTGGCGCTGCAGCCAGCCGATATAGTCCTTGAACGGCCGCACCTCGGACAGCACCGGCGTCTCGCGCCGGCTCAACGCCTGATAGGCCGCAAATACCTCGTCGAGCAGCAGCGGCAGCGACCAGCCGTCCAGCACGATGTGATGCACGTTCCACAACAGCCGGTGATCATCGTCACCGATCCGGACCAGGCATAGCCGCATCAAGGGCGGTTGTGCGAAGTCGAAGCTCCGGCTGCGCTCGGTGCGCTGCAGCTCGGCGAAGCGCGCGGCCTGCTCAGTTGATGACAGGTGCCGCCAGTCCTCGTGGACGAACGGCAGCTCAACCTGGCGCAGCACCAGTTGCTGCGGCCTGTCGAGCTCATGGCCGACGAAGGCGGTGCGCAGCACGGCATGCCGCGCCACGACCAGCTGCCACGCTCGTTCGAACGCGGCCGCGTCGAGCGTCCCGTGCAGCCGGCACGCCAGCGAGATCACATAGACAGCAGCATCCGGCTCATACAGGCTGTGGAACAGCAGCCCCCGCTGCAACGGTGACAGCGGATAGAGGTCGGCAACCGCCCTCGCTCCGCCGGCCGAGGCAACGACGCGGTCGAGCGTGGCCTGGTCGAGCTGCGCCAGCGGCACGTCCGACGGCGTCAGCCCGCCCGCGCTAGTCCGGCAATGCGCGATCAGCTCGCGCAGTGCCGCGACGTGGCGCTGAGCTATCCGCTTGATCGTGGCGGGCTCGAACAGCGCGCCGCCATAGAACCAGCGCAGCTCCAGGCCGGCCTTGCCGACATGGGCGGAGACGTCGATCAGATGTGCGCGGCGGTTGGAGGCATGCTGGTCGCGGCCGACATCCTCGGGTGCGAAGCCGAAGCGCTGTCCGCCGGCGGCGCCGTCGAGCTGGCCGAGATAGTTGAAGCTCACTTCCACGTCAGGTGCCGGTATATCGACGCCCACGAGGTAGCGCAGCACGCCGTAGCCGACGCCGCGCTGCGGCACGGCGCGCAGTTGCTCCTTCACTCGCTTCAGCGCGGCACCGGGATCGCTCGTCCCGTCGACATCCAGCAGCACCGGGAACAGGCTGGTGAACCAGCCCACCGTGCGCGACACATCGACATCGCCGAACAGCTCCTCGCGGCCATGGCCTTCCAGCCCGACCAGCAGGCGGGGCTCGTCGGTCAAACCAGCAAACGCCTGCACCAGCGCCGTCAACAGCACGTCGTTGATTTGGGTGTGGTAGACCTCCGGCACCTCCTGCAGCAGCGCCTGCGTCTCCGCCGCATCGAGTGCGACCTTGACCAGTTGCACCTCGCCCGCGGTGTTTGCACCATCGGCATGATCGCGCGGCAGCCGAGGGGCCGATTCCCACCGCTTACTCTGCCAGTAGCTGAGTTCTCGCTGTGCGGCGTCCGATCCTGCATGCGCCGCCAGCCGCTCCGCCCAGTGCCGGAACGATGTCGTCTTCGGCGGCAGCCGTATAGGCTCGCCACGCTGCAAGGCCGATAGCCCCGCGCCAAGATCCTCCAACAGGATCCGCCAGGACACGCCGTCCACCACCAGATGATGCGCGATCAGCAGCAGGCGTTGACGGCCCTCGCCGAGATCGAACAACGCCACACGCAGCAAAGGGCCATGTGCCAGGTCCAGGCTTGCCTGCAGCCGCTCCGCATGCCGGCGCAACGCCGGGGCCTGCACGGCCTCATCGAGGCCCGAGAGGTCGACAGCTTCGAACGATGTCGCTGAGCGGAGCGCCGCTTCGCTGGCGTCATGCATCTGCTGCCAGCCATTGTCTCCACGCGCAAACCGCAGCCGCAGCGCATCGTGCTGGCGCAGCAGCGCGTCCAGCGCCGACATCACCAGCTCCGGCGTCAGCGCGCTGACGGCGAGCAGCACTGCCTGGTTGAAGTGATCCGGCACCGCCAGATCCTGGGCGAAGAACCAATGCTGGATCGGCGTCAGCGGCACCGCGCCTGACACCAGCCCCTGCTCGGCCACCGTGGTCGTGGTCTCGCCGGCCACCGCCGCGAGCGCGGCGATGGTCTGCTGCTCGAACACCTGCCGCGCCGTCAGCGACAAGCCCGCCTGCCGGGCACGCGCCACCACCTGGATCGACTGGATCGAGTCACCGCCGAGGGCAAAGAAGTTGTCGGTGACACCGACCTGCTCGCGCTTGAGCACGTCGCGCCAGATTGCGGCGAGCGCCGCCTCGGTGGCGTTGCGCGGGGCGACCATTGTCTCGGCCGCGCCCTGCCATTCCGGCGCCGGCAGCGCGTTGCGGTCGAGCTTGCCGTTCGGCGTCAGCGGCAGCGATGCGAGCGGCACGATCGCCGAGGGCACCATGTAGTCCGGAAGACTCCGCTGCAACTGCTGGCGCAGTGTATCGCTGTTGATGGCAGCGTCGGGCTGCGCCACGACATAGCCCACCAGCCGCTTGGCTCCGCCGTCCTCGCGCAGCACCACCGCCGCCTGCGCGACGCCGGCTTGCGAGAGCAGTGCCGCCTCGATCTCGCCGAGCTCGATCCGGAAGCCGCGCAGCTTCACCTGATGGTCGAGCCGCCCGAGATAATCCAACACGCCGTCGGCGCGCCAGCGTGCGAGGTCGCCGGTGCGATATAGCCGCTCACCCCTCGCAAACGGGCTTGGCACAAACCTCTCCGCCGTGAGTCCTGGCCGATGCAGGTAGCCCCGCGCAAGACCGACGCCGCCGATGTAGAGTTCGCCGGCAACACCGACGGGCACCGGCTCAAGCTGCGCATCCAGCACGTAGAGCTGGATGTTGCTGATCGGCTGCCCGATCGGTACCTGGCTCGTACCATCCTCGATCCGGCACGGCCAGAAGCTGACATCGACCGCCGCCTCCGTCGGGCCGTACAGATTGTGCAACCGGCTCGGCAAGGCCTGGAGGAACCGGTTCTGCGTCTCCACAGGCAGCGCCTCGCCGCTGCACATGACGTCACGCAGGCTGCCGCAGCGATAGAGCTCCGCCGACTCGAGGAAGGCCTGCAGCATCGACGGCACGAAGTGCATCACCGTCACGCCGCGATGCTCGATCAGCTCGGACAGATAGGCCGGATCCTGATGACCCCCGGGACGGGCGATCACCAGCTCCGCACCTTCCGTCAGTGGCCAGAAGAACTCCCATACGGAGACGTCGAAGCCGAACGGCGTCTTCTGCAGCACGACATCATTGGGCGTCAGCCGGTAGGCGTCCTGCATCCAGGCGATGCGGTTGACGATGCCGCGGTGGCTGTTCATCACCCCCTTCGGCCGCCCCGTTGAGCCCGACGTGTAGATCACGTAGGCTAGATTGTCCGGATCGCAGGACGTGGTCGGCGCGGTCTCGGCCTGCTTTGCGATCGCCGCCGCATCCGCATTGAACCGCACCACGACGGCGTCATTTGCTGGCAGCCGCTCGACAAGGGCATCCTGCGCCAGCAGCACCTTGGCCCCGGCATCCTCCAGCATCATCGTCAGCCGCTCCGACGGCAGGCTCGGGTCGAGCGGCAGATAGGCGCCGCCGGCCTTGAGGATGCCGAGCAGCCCGACCACCATCTCCAGCGAGCGCTCGGCGCAGAGGCCGACGACGACGTCGGGACCGACGCCCAGGCGCTGCAGATGATGCGCCAGCTGGTTGGCCCGCCGCTCCAGCGCGGCGTAGCTGAGCGTCTGGTCATCGAAGCGCAGCGCCACCGCCTCCGGCGTCCGCCTGGCTTGCGCGGCGATCTGCTCGTGCAGCAGCCCCTGCGGATAGCTCACCGAGGTCGCGTTGAAGGCGTGGACCACCTGGTGGCGCTCGTCGTCGCCCAGCAGCGGGATCGCTGACAATGGCCGCGCGGGATCGGCGACGATCTCACCGAGCAGGCGCACCAATTGCCTAACCAACTTCGCGATCGACGCCTGCTCGAAGCGGGCGGGATCATACATCAGCTTGAGCGACGGCGAGGCGCCCATCGCGACCTGAAGCGCCAGCGGGTAGTTGATGCGGTTGACGGCACGGATCATGTCCAGGCGAATCGTGTGGTCCTGCGCTTGCGCCTGCAGCTCGGCCGGGTAGTTCTCGAACACCACGATGCTGTCGAACAACGGCGTGCCGCCGGGCACGTCGCTCCAGCGCTGCACATCGGCCAGCGCGCTATATTGATAGTCGGTCAGCTCGCCCTGCCGCGCCTGGATGTCGCCGAGCCAGTCCAACACCGTCGCGGACCCCGACAGGCCGACGCGCAGCGGCAGCGTGTTGATGAACAGTCCAACCGCATTCTCTACGTCCGGCAGCGTTTCCGGGCGTCCCGACACGGTGACGCCGAACACCACGTCGTCGCTGCCGCTGTAACGTCCGAGCAGCAAGGCCCAGGCGCCCTGCACCAGCGTGTTGACGGTCAGCCGGTGCTGTCGCGCAAAGCTTTCCAGGGCATGAGCGCCGATGCGCAGCACCTCATCATATTCAGCGTGCCGCATTCCGTCCGCGACAGGGCGCGACGGACGTTCGAGAGGGAGCTGGGTCGGTGCCTCGAACCCCAGCAGACGACGGCGCCAGAACGCCTCCGCAGCCGTAACGTCCTGGCGCTGCAGCCATGCCACGTAATTGCGAAACGGATGCGCCGGCGCAAGACGCGGCATGTCACCGCGGCTGAGCGCGCCATAGCAGGCGAATAGCTCGTTGAGCAGGGTCGTGATCGACCAGCCATCCAGCAGAATGTGGTGGCAGGACCACAACAGGCGGTAATCCTGCTCGGCAAACCTGACGAGCACGAGCCGCATCAGCGGCGGCCGCGCGAAATCGAAACCGCGTGTGCAGTCGACCTCCTCGAGCTCGGCAAGCCGGCTGCTCTTGTCGACCTCTGAAAGGCTGCGCCAATCCTCCAGCGAGAATGCCGGCCTGGCGCTGGCCATCACGACTTGCAAGGGCGTCTCCAGGTGATCGCCGATGAATGCCGAGCGCAGCACGGCATGACGCTCGACGACGCTGTCCCAGGCGCGGCGGAACGCATCGACATCGAGCTCTCCGGAGAGACGGCAGCCGAGCGTGGTGACGTAGGCCCGCGATGCCGGCTCATACAGGCTGTGAAACAGCATGCCCTGCTGCGTCGCCGTCAGCGGATAAACATCCTCGATGTCAGCGGGATCGGCGATCGCGCCGCGCACCTGCGCCAGATCCACAGGCGACACGCCGGCGAAGCGGCGCTCCGATGCTGGATGGCTCTCCTGCGCATACGCCGGATCGATCTCATGCCCCGCCGCCGCGGCCAGTGCTGCGATCGTCTGATGCTCGAAGATCTGACGCGAGGTCAGCTTCAAGCCGACCCGGTTGGCTCGCGCCACGACCTGGATCGACTGGATCGAGTCGCCGCCGAGCTCGAAGAAAATGTCGGTCACGCCGACCTGATCGAGCTTCAGGATGTCGCACCAGATCGAGGCCAGCTTGCGCTCGTTCTCGCTCCGGGGCGCAACGATCTGTCCGAGCTCCGGCCGGCCTTCAGGCGCCGGCAATGCCGCACGGTCGACCTTGCCGCCGGGCGTCAGCGGCAAGGCATCGATCGGCACGATCGCGGCCGGCACCATGTAGTCCGGCAATCTCTGCTGCAGCGCCTGGCGAAGCTGTTGAACGTAGGCGTGCAGCAGCGGCGCCGCGCCGGGATCGTTGCCGTGGATGCGGCCGGATATTTGCGCCGGATGCGGCAAGCGCACCGGGCGGTCGGCGTGCTCGCGATCGATGAAGACGACGTCGTAGCTGCCATCGGTCGAGCCGGACGTCCAGCTGACCCGCACCTCATAGCCGAGCCGCTGGCCCAGCGCCCAATACGCTTCCGGATCCTCGCCGATGGCCTCGCGCTCATCGATGCTGCGCGCCAGATCGGCGAGACGCGCCGCAGGCTCGCACTCCCCGAGCGACTGCAGACGAGCCAGATCGAGCGCCAGCCGCCCATTCGGCACGTGCAGCACGGCCAGACTGGCCGGCCGCTCCTCAGTGAGAATGCCGGATAGCTGAGCAAACGCGCTCTCCGACCAGTCGATCATGCGCTCCGGCGCCTCCGGCACGCTGCCGCCGACATGAAGCACCACGTCGTAGCGGTACCGGCTGAGCTCGTTATGCGCCTCGGCCCGCTTGAGCAAAATCTCCACATGGGTGATCCGCGGCAGGCGGCTCTGCAACGCCAGGAAGAAGCTCGGATCGACCGCGAGCTCCGTCTCGCGCTTGGCGGCTGCGACTGCACGGGCCCTGACATCATCGGCACGCGCGGCCGGATTGGCGCGCTCGATCTCGATGGCCGTGCGGAACATCAGCAACAGGCCGAAATGGCGGACGTCGCCGACGAAGATGCGGCCGCCATCGGCGACGGCATCCAACGTGCCGGAAATCACCTGAGCCAGATAGTCGGTGTCCGGAAAATACTGCACCACCGAATTGATGATGACGGTGTCGACCGATGCCGGCGCGAGGTCGGACATCGCGATGGCTTCGCGCTGGGCCAGCTCGACATGCGCCAGCTCCGGTTTGCTCTTCGCCCATCGCCGCAAGCCGTCGATGGCCGCCGCCGAGATATCCGTGCCGCGATAGACGCTGCTGAGCGGCGCGAGATGTTCTAACAGCAAGCCGACACCACAGCCGATCTCGAGAATCCGCTGCGGGCCGAATCCGGCGATGCGCTGCACGGTGGCCATCTGCCATTCGCGCATCTCCGCTTCCGGGATCGGCTCGCCGGTGTAGCTGTTGTTCCAGCCGACGAAGCTCGGCGCCTGCGCCTCGCCTGCGCCGCCATAGGTCTCGTCGAACAGCGCCTGCCAGCCGGCGACGCCGTCTGCATCGTCCTTCGTTCCAGACGTGCGACGTTCCTGCTTCAGCCGATCCAGGTCGGCTGCGACATAGGCGACGATCCGCTTGTGCCCGGGCCGGTCCTCGCGCGCCAGCGCGATTGCCTGGCTGACCTTGGGATCTGCGAGCAGTGCGGCTTCGATCTCGCCGAGCTCGATCCGGAAGCCGCGGACCTTCACCTGCTGATCGAGACGTCCGAGAAACTCCAACGTCCCGTCCGATCGCCAGCGCACGAGGTCGCCGGTGCGATAGAGGCGGTCGCCGCGCCCGAACGGGTTCGGGATGAAGCGCTCGGCGGTCAGGCCCGGGCGAGACAGGTAGCCGCGCGCCAATCCGGCACCGCCGATGTGTAGCTCGCCCGGCACGCCGATCGGCACGGGCTGAAGATGCTGATCGAGAACGTAGACACTGGTGTTGGCGAGCGGGCGTCCGATGGCGGGCGCGCGCTTGTCCGCCGTGCAGGGATAGACCGTGGTGCAGACGCTCGCCTCGGTCGGGCCGTAGGCGTTGAGCACGATTCGCGGGCCGGTCCACGGCGCGACGAGCTCTGCCGCACAGGCTTCACCGCCGACGAGCAGCGTCCTCAGGTCGGGCAAGGCGCCGGCATCGAGCGTGCCGAGCGCCGACGGCGGCAGCAGGACGGCGCCAATTCGCTCCCGCCGCAGCAGATCCTGCAGCGGCTCGCCAGGCATCGTGTCGTGACGATCCGCGAGCACGAGAGCGGCGCCGCTGCGCCAGCTCATCAGGAGCTCCCACACCGCCGCATCGAAGCTGAACGAGGCGAACTGCAGCACCCGGCTCTGCGGCGCAATCTGCAGCGGCGCGACCTGCGCCTCGGCGAGGTTGGTCGCGCCGCGATGCGGGACCATCACCGCCTTGGGCCGTCCGGTCGAGCCGGACGTGTAGATCACGTAAGCGAGATTGTCCGGATCGATCGCTACGGCTGGTGCCGTCGTGCCAAGGCGCGCGACGTCGGCGCTCACAATGTCGAGACAGAGCATCCTGGTGCCGACGGCGAGCCGATCGGCCAGCGCGCTGTGGGTCAGCACGATGCGCGCAGCGGAGTCTGAGATCATGTAGGCGAGCCGCTCGGCCGGATAGTTCGGATCGAGCGGCAGATAGGCGCCGCCGGCCTTGAGAATGCCGAGAATGCCGATCACCATCTCGAACGATCGCTCGACGCAGATGCCGACGATCGCATCGCGACCGACACCGAGGGTGGTGAGATGATGCGCGAGCTGATTGGCGCGGCGATCCAGCTCGGCATAGGTCAGGTGATCGCTGCCCTTTACCAGCGCCGGAGCATCCGGCGTGCGAGCCGCCTGCGCGGCGAACAGCTCATGCAATGTCCGATAAGACACCGGCAACGCCGGCCCGGCGCTCCACTGCCTGACGACACGCTCGCGCTCGTCATTCGACAGCAGCTGCAGTCGAGACAGCCGCGCATCGGGATCGGCGATCACGCCACGCAGCAGCTCGACGAAATGCGACACCAGCCGCTCGGCGGTCGCGGCCTCGAACAAATCGGTCGCATAGAGCAGGCAGCCGGTCAGCCGGCCGTCGACCTCGGTCATCGACATTTCGATGTCGAAGCGCACGGAGACCGCGCCTTCGTCGAAGCGCTCCACCTCGAGACCGGGCAGCGTCATCTGCTCGACCGAGACGTCCTGCAGAACGAACACGGTCTGGAAGATCGGCTGCCGGCTCAGATCGCGCGTCGGCTGCAGCGCGTCGACGAGCTTCTCGAACGGCAGGTCCTGGTGCTGATAGGCGCCGAGCGCCGACGATTTGACCCTTTGCACCAGCTCGCGAAACGACGGATCGCCGCCGAGATCAGTGCGCAGCGCGAGCATGTTGACGAAGAAGCCGATCAACTGCTCGGCCTCCGCGCGCCCGCGTCCTGCAATCGGGGAGCCGACGATGACGTCGTCCTGCCCCGTCCAGCGCGACAGCAGCGCCTTGAACGCGGCCAGCAGCACCATGAAGAGCGAGGCGCCCTCGCGGCGGCTCAGGGCGGCGAGCGCCGCCGACATGTCAGGATCGAGCGCGAAGCGATGCGCCGCACCGCGGAAGCTCTGCGCTGCCGGGCGCACGTGGTCGGACGGCAGCTCCAGGCCGGCCGGCGCATGGGCGAGGCGCTTCTCCCAATAAGCGAGCTGCGGCCGCTGCACCTCATCCTCGACCCAACGGCGGTGCCAGCTCGCATAGTCGGCGTACTGGATCGGCAGCTCCGCAAGTGGTGATGGGCGCTGCTCCGCATAGGCTCCGTACAGCGCAGCCAGCTCGCGAAACAGCAGGCCGACCGACCAGCCGTCGGAGATGATGTGATGCATCGAGAGCGCCAGGATGTGCTCGTGCGGCGCCACTCTCAGCAGCGCGCATCGAAACAGCCGATCGCGGTCGATCTCGAACGGCGCCTCCATCACCCCGCGCGCCCACGCTTGCGGCGATGTCCCGGCGCTCTCCGCGGCCACGAGCTCGACCGGCCAGGGCGGATCGATCTGCTGCGCAGGCCCGCCGTCGCGCAGGCAGAAGCGGGTGCGCAGGCTTTCGTGGCGACGGACGATCTCGGTCAGCGCCGCCGACAGCGCTGCGACGTCGAGCTCGCCGTTGAGGCGCGTGGCGAGACCGATCTGATAGGCCGGTCCCAGGCGGCCGAGCCGATCGAAGAACCACAGCCGCTCCTGCGCGAAGGACAGCGGCAGATCACCGCCGCGCGGCACGCTCGGTATCCGCGCCGCCTGCTGCTCGAACAGGTCGCGGACCCTGCGCCGTAGCAGGGCGCGGCGGCTGTCTCGCATCGCCGTCGTCGACGGTGCCTGGCTCTCGAACTTCTGCATCGGCGGTCGCCTGCTTCTGTTGGTGTCACACGCTCTTTCCAACGTCCGATGTCGACACGCGCGACAGGACGCCGGCACCATTACTCAATTTAAAATTGTATTTTTGGATGACGCACCTGCCTCATTGATGGCAGGCACGGCGATCGATCGTTGATCTCTTTGGATAGTCCTGCGTGACTATCGGGAAAGTGTCAGGCCAAGGGGTCAGACCAAGGGTCAGGCCTGGCCTGCACCCAATGCGCGGGCGACTTCGCTGTCGTCCATTCTGGCGACCTCCATGGCGAGACCCCGCAGCATGTCGGCCTCGGCCCACAGCGGCGAGACCAGCAAACGCGCGTGCAGCTCGCGTCCGAGCTCGGCCAGGCAGCAGTCCTGCCACAGCCTTGCCGAATCGATCCGCACCATGAAGTCGCTCTCGATCCTGCTCCTGATGCGCATCAGCCCGAGCGACGTCACGCCGAACGCCATCAGCGGATCATCCGGACCGAGCTGGTCGGCATCAATGCCGGCCAGGTCGCGCAGGATGTCGCGCAGATAGTCCTCGATCGACCGCTCCTGCTGAGGCCGCGTCTGCCCCTTCAAGGCGATGACGAGCTCGACCGCGTCGAGCCGCTGCTCTTCCGCCGCGGCCTCGTCAAGCTCCGAGCTCCACTCGGCATGGATCGGCAGCGAGCCGTCGGCCAGCATCGCGCGGGCGCGCGAGCGCTGGATCTTGCCGCTCGAGGTCTTCGGCAGCAGACGATGTTGCGTCACCACGACACGCGTGAGCTCGATGCCGTGCCGCGCTGATACCGCGGACCGTACGGTCTCGAGCACGGCGGCGGTATCACGCCAGCCCCGCCGCGGCTGCTCGATCACCAGGATAGGCTGCTCCGATGCACGATCGAGCGTCGTGAACGCGGCCGCTTCGGTGATCTCGGGAACGGCTTCGCGCGCCGTCAGCTCGACATCCTGCGGATAGACGTTCTGGCCGTGAACGATCATCACATCCTTGATGCGCCCGCACACATAGAGCGTGCCGTCGCGCATCACGCCGAGATCGCCGCTCCGCAGATACGGGCCCTCGCCATCGGCCAGGCGGGCGCCGAACACGCGCTCGGTCTCGTCCGGATTGCGCCAATAGCCGGGGCCTGTGGTCGAGCCGTCGATCCAGATCTCGCCGATCGCATCCGGCGCGCAAGGCTGCCGCGTGTCGGGATCGACGATGCGGATGCGATGCTCCGGGCTGGGCACACCGCATGAGGGCAGACTGTAGGCATCGTCGGCCGTCTCGGCGTCGCCGATCGCGCGCTGCTTCATCGCTGCATGTGACACGGTCAAGGCCGACTGCCCGCGCCACACCGGCCCGCCGGAGACGAGCAGCGTGGCTTCGGCGAGCCCATAGAACGGACACATCGCGCGCCGGTCGAGCCCGTACGGCGCGAAGCGCTCCGCAAAGCGGTCCATGGTCTGCTGATTGATCGGCTCGGCGCCGGAGCCCGCGACGCGCCAGCGCCGCAGATCGAGGCCGACGCAGTCCTCCTCGGCCACCTGCCGCAGGCAGAGATCATAGGCGAAGTTCGGCGCGATCGTGATCGTGCCGCCGAAGCGCGAGATCGCCTCGAGCCAGCGGACCGGACGGCTGACAAAGGCGGCCGGCGGCATCAGGATGGCCGTCGCGCCGTGATAGAGCGAGGTGCAGATGCTGCCGAACAGGCCGAGATCATGGAAGTGCGGCACCCAGCTGACCCACACCGATCCGGTGTCGAGTTCGGCTTGACGGCCGAGCAGAAGCGCATTGCGCGCCGCATTGCCATGAGTGACGGCGACGCCGCGCGGCAATCCGGTCGAGCCGGACGTGTATTGCAGCACGCAGAGCTCATCGGGCGACGGGATGATCAGCTCGCCCTCACCTAAGTTCGCGAGGCCTGCGTCATCGAGCGGAAGCGCGTCCGTTGCAATCGTTGGCAGCGGATGGCCCGATGCCGACACCAGGCCATCGAGCCGCGCCTGCAACGACGCCGATGTCAGCACCATCGCCGGCTCGGAATTCTCGATCAGCGCCGCGATGGCGCCGCCGCCTCCCGCGCGACGCGGCAGTGCGAGCGGCACAGCCACTGCGCCCGCATAGAGCACGGCGAAGAACGCGCTCACGAACTCCAGCCCGGGCGGGTAGAACATCAGGACACGGTCGCCGCGCCCAAGTCCCGCCTCGCGCAGCCGCACCGCCAATCGCGCTGCCGCGCGATCGAGCTCGGCATAGCTGATGTCAGCCGTCACCGACGCCGCGGGCAGGAAGCGGAATGCAGCGCGCTCCGGCATCATCAGCGCGTTCGATCGCAGCGCCTCCACCATCGTTGCGGCACCGGTGCTCACGGCGCGGCTCGTTATCGAACTCTCGGATCTCATCATCGGCCTCAGTCCCCAGCCGAACGCATCACAACGACGTCCGCCGGCACCTTCGGCGGACATGGGTTCCTTGTCGACAGCACATCACCACGTCGCGACCGCATCCACTCGGTCGCAACTCCAAACGGCCGTCTCGCAAGGCACTACACGGACCAGCGACCCACCCACCAGGATCAGCTTCGCCTACGCCCGACATCCGACAACCACACTCAGGCCGACGTGCAACTCCAGAAACTGCCGCCCGCGTCTCGCGATGAGCGCAGCGACAGATAGGCCTCCCGCGCCGCTAGGAAGCTTCCGCCATGCGGCGACGCAGACTGAGCGGCCTCATGTCGGTCCAGACCTCATCGATGTGCTTCAAGCAATCAGCCTTGGCGCCGCGCACGCCCTCGGCGCGCCAGCCGTCGGGGATGGCACGTCCGGCCGGCCAGATCGAGTACTGCTCCTCGTCGTTGAGGACGACGATGAACTCCTCCTCGGCCGGTGCACTCGGCTTCGCATTGGCATGCATGACGTTCGACCTCCTCGTTGGACAGCCGCTGCGACACACGCCCCCGACACCTCGGGCGACGCAACACAGCAGCCACAAGTCAAGCTACAACGAACGATCGCGGAAGAAGCCGATCGAACTTGTTAGCTCATCCTATATCGCTCCTCATACAGGAGGCCTCTCCCTACCGCAATACCAATGTAAAGCGGGAACACACTTTAGGTTGTAAAATCTCTCTAACGTTTATTTGAACCGACCGCGGCTCCACGTCGCGCGCGACCACCATAAAACTTTAACAAACAAAGACGAGGTCACGCGAGGACAGCGCGTGAGAAGACACGCGTGAAAGGGCCAGCAACTCTTGCCGCCCTCAGACGTTCCGAATGATCTGATCACAATGAGCGACAGATGAGTGCAACGACTAATCTTTATTGTATGCCCTATGCTGGTGGCAGTGGCCGCGTGTTCAGCGCGTGGCAACGCTTCTTCCATCCCGACATCCAGATCGTTGCCGTCGACTACCCCGGACGCGGAACCCGCATGCGTGAGCCGCTGCTTGATTCGATCGCGCGCATTGCGGACGAATTGGCCGAGACGATGGCGTCACACCGTCCTGCGCGCTACGCGTTGTTCGGACACAGCATGGGCAGCCTCGTCGCATTCGAAGTCTGTCATCGACTCGTTCAGCGCCACGGCTCACATCCCGCGCTTCTCGCCGTCTCCGGCCATCGCGCTCCAGGCGCGCCGCGACAAACACCCGCGATGCATGCCGCGCCGGATGCGGAGTTCATCGCGCATCTGCGCGAGCTCGGCGCGACGCCCCCCGAGGTGATCGCAGAGGATGATCTGATGGCGCTGCTGCTTCCGATTCTGCGCGCCGACTTCCGCGCCTGCGAGACCTACGCGCCCGAGCCGCGCCGCATGTTGTCCGTTCCGATCGCGGCCTATGGCGGCCTCACCGATGCCGAGGTCGATGCGGCCGAGTTGCGCGCCTGGCGCAAGGAGACGACGGGTCCTTGCGTCAACAGGATGTTTCCCGGCGATCACTTCTATCTCCGCGACCAAGCCGCCACGCTCGCCGCGGCCTTGCAGCACGACCTGCGCACGGCGCTCGCTGCGACACCGGACCTTGCGGCCTCGCAGGCTGCGAGCAGCTGAGGAACGATGCGGGAGCGGCAGAGAGGCCTTGCGCGATCGGCCCGCATCGCCGCGCTTGCGGAGGCCGGCGCAATGTCCCTATGGTATCCGCCCGCGTCCGGCGTCTTCCTGTCTCGCGATGCGGCGCGCCGCTGTTGGAATTCGCTCGCGATCATCCGACCGGCCCGCCGGATCTGGCATGATCGACAGGAGCCGTGGGCGTAACGACAAGGGAGTCCCGACTGTGTCCGCCCCGGAAAGCGTCCCCATCGACAAGATCCATGTTCCCGAGAAGAAGCGCAAGGCGCTGAGGCCGGACGTGGTCGAGGCGCTGGCGGAGAGCATCTTGGAGCTCGGCCAGCGCGAGCCCATTCTCATCCGTCGCGACAAGGATCATTTCGTGCTGGTCGAAGGCCTGCATCGCCTCGAAGCCTGCAAGGCGCTCGGCGAAGGCGCGATCAAGGCGCTGCTGATCTCGGCCGAGGAAGCCCGCCAGCGCGAGCTTCCGCCACCGCCGCCCGATCCCGAGCGCGAGAAGATGGAGCGGCTGCGCAAGCTGCGGCTGGAGAAGGAGGAAGCGGACAAGCTCGCCGCGGCGTCGCGCGGCAGCGCGGGCGCGCATGCTGCGACACGTCCGCGCGGGCCCGGTGAGACGACGCCCCGGAGCGGACGCAGCGGCGCAGCCAAGCCGGCGCGCTCCGGTGCCACCGTCGCCGCGCCGAAGACGCTGTCCGACTGGATCAAGCAGCAGGAGCGCAGCGGCGGCCGCTACTGACAGGTCCGCCCGCACGGCGGCGCGCTGCCGCCATGCCGCACGATCGCCGCTCACCCATCACCGATTGACATCGCGAGGACGTCCCATGCCGACCGCCATCTATCCCAGCCTCAACGACCGCACGGTGCTCGTGACCGGCGGCGGCTCAGGGATCGGCGAAGCCATCGTCCGCAACTTCCTCGACCAGGGCGCGCGCACAGCCTTCATTGACATCGACCGCGACGCTTCACAGACGCTGCTGAACAGCCTGCCGGCGCAGGCGCGCATCCATTTCGAGCATGCCGATGTCAGGGACATCGCCGCGCTTCGCGCCGCGATCGACAATGTGCGCAAAGCGCTCGGCCCGATCACGATCCTCGTCAACAACGCCGCCCGCGACGACCGCCATAGCATCGAGGAGGTGACGCCGGAGTATTGGGACGAGCGCATGGCCGTCAACCTCAAGCACCAGTTCTTCGCCGCCCAGGCGGTCGCGCCCGACATGCGCAGCGCCGGCGGCGGCGCGATCGTCAATCTGGGCTCGGTGAGCTGGGTGCTCGGCCAGGGCGGCATGCCCTGCTACACGACCGCGAAATCCGCCATCCAGGGCCTCACCCGCGCACTGGCCCGCGACCTCGGCCCCGCCAACATCCGCGTCAACTCGATCCTCCCCGGCTGGACCATCACCGAGCGCCAGCGCAAGCTCTGGCTGACCCCCGAAGGCGAAGCCGAGTTGATGCAACGCCAATGCCTCAAGCGCAAGATCATGCCCGACGACATCGCCCGCGTCGTCCTGTTCTTCGCCTCGGACGACAGCGGCGCGTGCACGAACCAGAACTACATCGTGGATGGCGGATGGGTGTGAGGCCGGACGATGGCATATCGCCCGGCACTCCGCAGGGTCCGCCGCAGGCGAGCGTCGCGAAGGATGGTGGGCGGCGCGCCCTCGGCTGCGGGCTTTGCTCATATGCAATAGCCACGCGACGCATCTGTTCGCCGCCGCGCGTGTGACCTGCGCCACAGAACTATCCGTCGCGACACCAACGTGCCGCGGCACGCGCATGCTCTCAGTCAAATGAATGACGCCGCATGCGCCCTGCATTGCTAGTCAGCGAGCCGGAACGAACGGATGGCTCGACGATGTCCCTGCCTCAATCAGTTGCGACGCTCATCGCCGGCATCGGCGTCGGGCTGACGGTGGCGGCTCCGGTGGGACCGATGGGAATCCTCTGCATTCAGCGGACATTGACGTCGGGCGCAGCCGCGGGTCTCGCGACAGGATTGGGAGCGGCCACGGTGCATCTCGCCTACAGCGTGCTCGCCGTCGCCGGCATCGGAGCGATCCTCCAGCGCTGGGCGGAAACCAATTCGCTCGTGCTCGGCCTCGTCTCGGGCGTCGTCCTGCTGTGGTTCGCGATCCGCATGCGCCGGCAGCCCGTCGCGCTGGCGGCGACGCATCAGGTCGATCGTATGGGACTCATCAGGACCTATGCGAGTGCGATCGGGCTCGGCGTCGCCAATCCGCTCACCATCATCCTGTTCTGCGCGGCGCTGCATACGCTGATGGGGCATGCGGCGGGGCTTCTGCTGGCGGCCGGCGTGTTCATCGGCTCGGTGCTGTGGTGGACCATCCTGAGCGCGACGATCGCCATCGTCCGCCTGCGCTTCGATACGAGCGTGCTCGGCCTGAGCAACAAGCTCGCCAGCCTGCTGCTGATGGGGCTCGGCGCGCTCGCCCTCGCCAAGGCCTGCGGAAGCCTGATGACCTGAGCGCGCGGCGCCCTCGTCTATTTGCGCGGCAGCGTCACCTGCACGCTCCGGAGCAGAGCGACGAGCTGGCTCTGCTGGCTGGTCCCGGTCTTGTCGAAGATCCGCGCGAGATGCGTGCGCGCCGTGCTCACGCGGATGCCGATCAGCTCGGCCGCCTGCTTGAGCGACTGGCCGGCCGCGATCGCGGCCGCAACGCGGGCCTCCTGCGGCGTCAGCTCGAAGAACCGCGCGATGGCCTCGCCAAATCCCGCAGGCAGCTGCTGCGAGACCTTGCGCGCAATCAGGATCGCGCACGCCTCCAGCGCGATCGTCGGGCTGTCGAGGCCCAGCGCGGGACCGACGGAGATCGCCAGCGCGCCGGCATCGCCGGCCTGCCGCGCAGGGGCGATGAGAAGATCACCGCCGACACCCGGCAGACCGCGCGCGACAGCGCAGGATGAGGCCACGAGCCGCTGCAGCCTGGCCGTGCTCTGGAGGTCCGGCGTCACCAGCACGCCGCGCCGCTCCGACAGGCCGCTGTCGCGCTCCGACAGGATCTGCTCGGCCGCCTCGTTGCTGGCGAGAATGCGCAAGCCCGCATCGACCGCCATCAGCGCGAACGGCAGCTGCGACAGGCTGGTGGAGACCAGCTGCGCGATCCTGATCTGCCGCGACATCTCCACCGCGCGGGTGAGATGCGGCGCGATCGTGCCGAGCAGCTCGAGATCGGCGGCGTCGAACGGCGTCTGGTTGCGGCCGCGCTGCACGTCGAAGAACCAGGTCGACGCCCCCGCCGCAGCGAGCTTGCAAGTGAGCCCGCCATACATGTCCTGCGGCGCCATCCAGTCGTTCCACAGACGGCTCGCGCGCAACGTTTCCTTGCCGATGAAGCTCAGATCGCTATAGGCCGTCCCGACCTCCGCCCGCGCGACCGCATGCTCGATGATGTTGGGCT
Organism: Bradyrhizobium sp. USDA 4353; assembly: GCF_054063215.1. Taxonomy (NCBI): domain Bacteria; kingdom Pseudomonadati; phylum Pseudomonadota; class Alphaproteobacteria; order Hyphomicrobiales; family Nitrobacteraceae; genus Bradyrhizobium; species Bradyrhizobium sp. USDA 4353. The sequence goes on along the minus strand of NZ_JBSSGB010000001.1, from coordinate 2,850,727 downwards.
CGTCGGCGAACTCCGCGATGTAGCGCTCCTGAAACGCCGGGTCGTTGCTCGGCGCGATCAGATCCTCGGGCCCGCGCTCCGGTCCGATCCGCACCAGACATGCTTTCGATCCGTCGAACAGCGTCCGCAGCGACTCGACCGCCTGCGACCACAGCTTCGGTTCATGCGCGGCCTGGTAGATGGTGCCGACGCAGGCGATGACGGAGCTCTCGGTGACGTGCATGCTATTCCAATTCCCAACGAAGACATCAAAGGAGGATGCGCGCTATTCCGCTGCCATCGAGCCGAGAAGCGCGCTGAGCCGGAGCGGCTGCACCGGCTTGCGCAGCAGCAACACGCCGCGCCGCAGCGACAAGCTGTCGCCGTCCGGCAGGCGATCGTCGCCGAGACAGAGATCGACCTCGCGGCCGGCGAGCAGCGCCGGCGCCGCGCCGCTGTTTTCCGCGGTGGCGACGCGCAGGCCCTCGATCTCCAGCTCGAGCGCGCGGCGCGCGGCATCCCTGGAGATGGGATGATCGTCGACGAAGAGAGCCGACCGCACGTGCTTGACCTTCCGACTACCATATTACCATTTCAGCACATCCGGCCGGAGGTGGCCCGATACGCCCTCTCATGGGTCGCCCGACAACGCCAAACGGACGGGGTGCAGACGCTCAGCTCTGCACTTTTTCTTACATTGATCACCAAATGGGGGCGCCCTCGAAAGCAACAGCTCGCCACCGGCCGGCGATTCGGCTGAGTCGAGGCGCATTCCGGCGCGGTGGGGGGACACACCCGATGATCGGGCACAGAGACGACGGCGCTGCGGGAGACGGCGGGATGCCGCCCCGCGCGGCCCTGACCAGCAACGCGGTGATCATGGCGGTCACCGCGGTCATGCTGCTGTTGCTGTGGCTGGCGGGGTGATTCCCGCGGAGAGGAGGCCAGCCGCGGAACCGGCGTTGTCCGACGCCGTTCAGACCAGACGCGCGTCCTGCGAGGCGCATCGGACCGGCATTGCACGGCCCGGTCGCGGCCACTATCGTCGAGCAGGCTACGCGCTGGCCCGCATCCCCGACAGGAGCGCCCCATGCCGACCGCGACCCTGGCTCCTCAACTGGCTCCGCTGGACGAGACCATCACCATCGCCGAGCTGACGCGCGATCCCTACCCGATCTACCAACGCCTGCGGCGCGAGGCGCCAGTGCTGCGGGTCAAGTCGGTCGGCCGGACGTTCCTCACCAAGGCGGCTGACACCAAGTATGTAAAGGACAATGCGGCGCTGTTCTCGTCCGACGATCCGAACACGCCGATGAAGCGCGCCTTCCTCGCGCACACCTTGATGCGCAAGGATCACGACGAGCACCGCACCGAGCGCATGGCGATGATGCCGGCCTTGATGCCGAAGACGATCGAAGCCGTCTGGGAGCCGCTCTACACGAAGTTCGCCAATGAGTATCTCGACCGGCTGCCGCGCGGCGAGACCGTCGATCTCTTCCCCGCGCTGGCCGGCCCGCTGGCCGCGCGCATCCTGGCCCATGTCATGGGCGTGCCTGACGCCAGCGACGAGGAGATGCAGCGCTGGTCGCAGACCCTGATCGACGGCGCCGGCAATTTCGGCTGGACGCCGGGTCCGTTCGACGCCAGCGACCGCGCCAATGCCGAGATGGACCGCTGCATCCGCGCCAATATGGAGCGTGTTAGGGCGGAGCCGGATTCCTCCGCCCTCTCCATCATGGTCAACGCGAAGAACCCGATCGCCGAAAGCCAGATCATCGCCAACATCAAGATCGCGATCGGCGGCGGCATCAACGAGCCGCGCGACGCACTGCTGACGATCCTCTACGGCCTCCTGACCAACCCGGAGCAACTCGAATCCGTCCGCGCGGACAACAAATGGCGCTCCGCCTTCGAGGAAGGCGTGCGCTGGGTCGCGCCGATCCAGGCGAGCTCACGCCTTGTCATGGAGGACATCGAGATCCGCGGCTGCCTGATCCCGAAGGGCGACACCGTGATGACCATCCAGGCCTCGGCCAACCGCGACGAGGACCTGTTCACCGACGGCGAGCGCTACAACGCGCTGCGCGACCCCAACCCCCACCAGGCCTTCGGCAACGGCCCCCACCACTGCGCCGGCGCCCACCTCTCCCGCCGCACCGTCGGCGCGATCCTGCTGCCGATGCTGTTCGAGCGGTTTCCGAAGATGGAGCTGGTGGATGCGGCCAGCGTGCGGTGGCACGGGTTTGGGTTTCGGGGGCCGCTGGGGTTGGCGGTGAGGGTGGAGTAGTAGCTCGATTAGACGCGTTCTTCTCGTTCTTGCTCCTATCCACTGCCGAAAAGGACGCGCGGTTATTTTCGTGCCGCCCGCGGCTCGGCACGACCTACGAGTTCTAAGCTTACTTACGACTGCTATGCCACTAGCCCGGACCCTTCGTCGCCCACGACGGCTCCGCTCCAGGTTACCTGACCCACAGGCCTGAACAGTTGCCCTTAAGTCTATTCTGCTTGGACGGCATCTTGCCTATTTGAAGCCGAAGCCATTTAGCTGCGCAACGTTGATGCACGAGCAGCCCTAAACACACATACACGGTCGACACACTAGCCGAACGTCCACATTCGCACTGGCCGCGGTCGCAAGCCACAGCGCCTCAACGTCCGGCGCAATTTGATCGAGCCGGCGCCCACTAAGTAGAACGGAGAACTCGCACTCGCTGACCCTCTCCTGATTTTACGACTTCTAATTCATCGCTCAACTGGACAACCGAAATGAGCTTTTTCAGCTTGGTCCCCTTAACCCGACTTTTCCAATGGGGATCGATTGCGGCAAGACGGTTTCCTAGGTCCGAGAGCTCAACTCCGTCCACGGGGAACTCTGATACTATTCCGACGATTTCATCACAAAGCTCCCTCAACTCACGATTTTCATCCGAGCGCCCACTTTCTCCGTCAGCACGTCCTCCGTGCCGCCCCCTCTTTTTCCTACTTATTTCTTGCCGACTGGAGCTGCCCGACAATCGACCAATATCAACGTTCAGAGCCCCCGCTCCTTGCCCTTTATGCACGCTAGCCCGTAGCGACGCAGATCCTTGCACAACCTTCGAAAACAATTGGCTAAATCCTTCAACATTGAGAAGGTCGTAACAGCGCTTGACGGGAACGACGCCATAAAGAAATTGCTGCTCGTTCGGCTGAGCCCACGAATATGCGACAAACCTTTTACACAGAAGCTCCATCAAATCCTGCGCAGCCACAAGACCAATACCTTCAAAAAAAACGCGATCTTCAACAAGATCGATCCTTTGAACGACACCACGTCCTCCGCTTGTAGCAATCGTTACAACAGCAGGAGACATGACCGTGACACTCCCAGCCTGACGCAGTTTCACAGTGGAACTCGGCGCAATGTAGATGTTTCCGTTCTCGATACGAACACGGACAGTGCCGGACGTCTCGTACGTCTTTTCTATGTATCCCGCGAATTTGTCGACGCGATCGGCTGTAGAGTTCGATTGGCTCGACGCCACCAAACCGACAACCGCCCCATCACTCGTGTCTCGAATTCGGACATTTCTCGCCAGCATGATCAGATCGCGCGGCGAGGCGCACCCTAGAGATCGGAACACATCCCGAAATCCAAAGGCCGCATCGACCCGCGCGGACACTTCTTCGGCCCCAAGCACAGCATCACGAGACGCACCGGCCGCAACAATGTCCTCGATAAATCCAACGACTCGAGCCTTCTGCAGCGCTATTGCTTGCATCATTTTGTCTGCATCAGAGATCGAATCATACGGCTCGACTGCACTAAAGACCCGCTCCGTCTCACGCAGCCGATTTCCGCCCGCTACGTGACCGTACTCAACCGACCAAGCGCGGAGCCCCTCCGGACTAAAGCCCATATAAAAATGAACCAACTTGCCTTCATCTCGATTCGCAGAAAACGCTCTCCCCGGCACGAAGAATGCCTTCACCACTCCCTCAATAACGATTTTAGATGCCTGCGGCCCATCAATCCTGCTATCGATCTGACCATTTTTGAACGCTAACGGCGATGGGTCCTTCCAAAACCTCTTGTAACGGTCCTTGTTATCTTTATCCCACTCGCCCAGTTCACTCTCATGAACAAGCGCCCATTTGCCAAATCGACGACCGAGCCAAAAGTCCGAATTCGTTCTCCGCCCTATCAGACGATCCTTAGACTGGCTGACAAACTTCTCCATCTCCTCCAACGAAACAATGTCTCCATTGAGCCACCTGACAAAGGTGAGGACATAAAGATAGTAATAAGGCCTCCAAGAAGATGTCTTAAGACTCCAAACCGAAAGGCGATCCAGCGCAGTAACCGGATCAAAGTCCGGCAACATACGGTAAGCCTCAAACCACAGCCTATAATCGTCATCTTGATGATCCGGCCCATCGAGATTCTTCTTCATTAGCTCCGCGACACGTTTTATCTCAACACCAGATAGCGCGCTCCACTTTCGTTCTCTTCTGCCCAAGTAAGCATTAGCCAGCGATCGCCGCACATAAGCCCCGCCCGCCCCTCCGGCATCAGCCCTCTCGAGTAGCCGTATCGCCTCATCGTAGTCGTTATAAAGAATCCTTATCGCCTTTGAACAAACGACGACGTACCTAGCCTGGGACGTAGTTAGTGTAGAGTAGAGAGCGCTGACATTTCGTAACAGCGCCTGCGCTTCAACCATGGCGCCTTCGGTAAATTCGGCCAGATCCGCATATGAAGTGAATCTTATCTGCGCTATGCTTTTCATGCCGGTCAGTTTCTTGATAGCGCCACACACACTTACATTCATTTGAATATGCGTGACGTAACCATGCATATTTTCCGGATCCAGCTCCCTCGCCAAGGTGAACTGCTCCGCCGCCTTACGGTAAAATGGCAAAACCTCATCTAATATGTCTCGAACATCTCTATTTCGCGCAAGACGCAGCATTTCTTGAACGCGATACCGAATCACGAGCCCGTAAGCGTGATGAATAACGGGGTCGCTTGACGCCAGCGACACGGCTCGCTCTAGATAGATCTCAGCCACGCCAGCATCACCGCGCAGGCGATAGATGTGATGTCGCCCACGATGCATCCAGAAGTGAGAATGATCTGGACATTCGTCCGTTAGCTTCTTGAAGATCTGATGCCCGTGAGTGGGGTTCACGATTCTGTCCAGATCTTCGATTATCGGAGAGAACTTCTGGCGATCCTTAACGTCATCGACGTACCCACCCTGCCGATCTATGAAAATAGTACGAAATAGGTTGAGAGTGAACTCAGAACCCGCGCCAGCGTACCGACTTACTGTCTCAATGAAACGAAGCGCCAGCTGTTGAAGGTGATATTGCCACCCTTCTTCCGTCGTGGAGTAGATCCAATTTAGCACTTCTTCAGCAATAAGCTGGTGCATAATCCTATAGCCGCTATCTCGCAAGACAAGCAATCGCGCCACCCCCTCGCCGAGCATCACCTCTATGGGCGCCTCCGTGGTCGACGACAGACCCAAAACACTCGCCAGGAGGCTTTTTGGGAGTCCATAATCGGAGAACAACGTGACGAAGCTTAGTAGCTCGATTGTCTCCGCAACGCGCCCACGAACTCCATGCAAATGAGTATCAACAAATCGATCAACAGAGGTGAAGTCTCGCTCAAACGCGATCAAGCCGAAAAAGAAGGGGATTCTATATCGCTCATAAGCCTTATCGACGGAAACCTGCCTTAGCTTGACTTTGATAGTATCGTCAGACACTAGCGACGCATATGACCTTTCAAATAGCAGGCATTCTTCTGACAACATTGGATCTGGAACAACGAAACCCGCCCGGGTTTTTCCGTTCTCGATTATCTTTCGCACATAGAGAATAACTGCCCGGCAGTTCGACTGCCGAAGAGATCGATAGAGTTCCTCTCGATGATTTTCCGTGAGAACAGTCGATTCCGCAACGATCAAGACAGGCTTCTGAGTTAATTGAAACAACTCTCGAATCCTATCTGCCAAACCTCTTGTAGCAGATCGAAGAATTGCGGTCGGGTACTCGTTGTGCAGGTCCCATGCAGCCCTGTACGCAACTGTAGTTCCACCAGCCCCTGGAGTGTGAAAAAGAAGTTGAGTTTCGGTGCTATACGAATCGAGCTTTCTCCTCAGCGTATCCATTAGCTCGGCGTGCACGGCACGAGTCACATCCATTCCTGCATCAAGTTCTCTCCAGGAGACCGGCCTCCCCCTCCAGAAGGCTCCAGCCGCAAGATTCTCCTGCGTTCCGTCGTCTAAAAGAATCTTTGAATGTAGAACCGACAGATTCTCTTCAATAACCCTAAGCTTCTCGTAAGGTACCGCGATCCGACTACCGTCCGCGGCCGGCAAATCGGGCTCGTCTGAGAACAATGCTCCGACCGTGTGCCGCTCTAGCAAGTTGAAGAAGTTCGCTGCGGACAGAGGGATCTCCACCCCATGTCGAATATCGAACTCACTTTCCTTTGCTCCACCGATTAGAATGAAGTAAGCGCTTCCATCAGACGCGTAATCGATCGCTTCGACGATTTGCTTCAGCCGGTAGCGATTTCCCCGATCATTTGCGACAATAAAGACGAAGAGAGGACTGGGGGCCGTGCTCTGGATTAGAAACTCAGAGAAGCGCAATATTGTCTTTCGCTGCTGGTACTTCCATTCTTGGTCGCTTTCGAATAGCTTCCTTTTCTCAGCCCAGCCGCCGGCCATCATCCATGCAGTACCGTGACGAAAGTCCAGCGAGGGAAACTCGTCGTCGAAGATGTGAACGCCCCTTGACAGCTCGAGCGATCTACCTACGCGTTGGTAAAGTCCACTGTCATCTGAATGTGGATCAAGATCAAATATGGCGGACCAGACTCCTGGGCCAAGCGTCTGGGGTATGGATTCCGAAGGAATAGGATCTACAACCAACGCGTAGCGATTCGATGAAGAATCAAAATGATTAGATGCAGCAACTAATTGCTTCCATAACTCGTGATCAGCCTGAGATAATCCTGAACGGATACTTGTAGAGTCCGCCCCACTCACCTCTAGTTCTGTCCAGATCTTTTGATATACAGACCTAAAGTTCTCCTTCAGAAACTGCTCGGCAGCAAGCGATGAATAGGCAAGCGCCGCTAGCCTTTTCGCTGTGTCTAGGCCGCTTTTGTTTGCCCAATTCATCCCCGCAGCTATTCTTGAAAGCTGAAGTTGTTGTGTTATATGGTCTTTGCGGTAACGCTGAGCAGAATCCGACCACGCGCTCAGACCAGATCGAATTGAGCATATGGCTTCACCAAGTTGCCGCGCGGACGTCGAGTGGAGCTGGAAGATATTGTCCTCGCGGAAGATTGCGTCCAATAAGTCGAGATACTCCACAGCAGGAAGCGTTACAGCCTGCTCAATCAGACAACCGACTTCGAGATAGGCTTGATCAAAGCCAATTGGCCCCAATCTCGAGAGAGCAAAATCTATAATCCAATAGGGTTGATCCGCCGGATCGCGCTGATGAACTAAGATATTTCCCTTGTGAAGATCACCATGGAGCAATCCATCAACTACATAAATCTTGGAGTTAATTTCTCTGCTGCAGATTTGGTAGAAGTACAATGGATCAATCAGATACCTATTTCCGTAGCTATATCGCCTCGTGGAATGCGTCTGTTCCGCTATAAATTTGCGGAAACCCGCATTAGATTCATGATCAAGCCTGTAACCAAGCCAATCCACTAGCAACTCAGCTACGGTTAGCTGCCGGTCGGGATTTGGCTTTGACCAACTTACGGCAAGGTCCTTGGAGATGTTAGCAACAGTTTTGGAAAAATAATCCGCATCCAACCGATCCAATGGCGCAAATCGGGACAGACTTCCACCGGCGATTTCATACAAGGCCGCATAACCAGGAAGATAAGCAGTTTCCTGGCTTGCGGAAAACTCCCCTCTCGCGGCTTCGATCTGTTCCGATGTAAATTCCTCGACCTTACGCACCTTCAGCAAAAGCGGAATATGCTTTTTTGCAAACCTCGGAGAAAAATTCTGTGCTCTTGCATGACATACATCTTCGGATTCTTGGTCGTCCCACTTTATGGGCTCACTGAACTTTACGATGTACTCGCCGCTCCGTAGGTCCGTCGTCGCATTCTGCGTCCTTACATCCGCGCGAACTACTGCCGCTCCAGAAAAGCCCTGCTTCAACCGCCGATACGCGATCTCGGAGCCCGGCGCCCAGGAATCAAATGCATTCTCGGCCAAGAGTCTAAAGCGCTCCAACTCCGGCGGAAAATCTACGAACCGCATGTTCATCGAAAATGTCCTGGAGGATGACTGGTGGTCGAGCATATTTTCAGTATCGAACTTGCGCAACATATGGTTGAGTTGATCTACTAACCTTACCCATTTGGTGGCTGTATGTGCTAAGCCGTGAGACAAGCTATGAGAGGCTCCGGCCGAAACTTGCTCTGATCGTACCCTTGCGAGCATTCCACCCATCCTCAAACTGCCCGTCGTGCCAGTTTGTCGCATTCCGTCGGGCAAATCCGGCCTTGTGTCGTCGGGCAAATCAGATCGACACTCTTCGCCGTCTCCTGCTCACTGAAGGGGCGTTTCGCGATCGTCACGGACCCTGGAGCGGGAGATGCGGTGGCCGCCCGGGGTCGCAGTACGCGTTTCGCGTGCGGACGAACGATCCCCTCGCGGACGGTCAAGCCGTGTGGTCCCGACACCCCGACGCTGGTGTCTTGGTCGGTCACGATGCCGACGACGGGGGCAAGCAAGCCCGGTCCCCTGGGAGAGCACGGAGCAGCCGTTAAATCCATCGCGCAGGGAAGGCCGGTTGTTCGGCCAATCCTGTGGTGACTGCCGCCTGCTTTTTTGTTGCAGGCGGGCCATGGGTGCGGCCTGCACCCGGCCTTCCCTGCGCCCTTCTGTTGAAAGGGCGTGCCTGAGAGCAAAGCTCGGACGCGCATGCGCGCCGCGAGGCTGAGGAGCCGCGCGTGCAGATCGGAGATAAAGGGTTGAGCGCCTAATAATGGCGCTCCCTAGGGGAATCGAACCCCTGTTTCAGCCTTGAGAGGGCCGCGTCCTAACCGCTAGACGAAGGGAGCGTGAGGTGAACCGCATAGCCTTGAACGCGCCGCGCCGCAAGATGCGGGATGGGAGTTTTTTGGGGGTGGTGGAGAGAGTCCCCGTGGGGACCCCCACCCACGACCCCTCCCCGCAAGGGGGAGAGGAGTCGACTGCCCGGGTGGTGGAGGGAGCGGTTCACAATGGGGACGGAATCAGGCGGCCGCGAGCGTGGTGGGCTCCCCTCCCCCCGCCGCAATCGCGAAGCGATTTCGGCTGCGGGGAGGGGTCGGGGGTGGGGGCCGCGAGTCCCGCTCGACGTGGAGAGCGTCCGCCCTGCCCTTACGGCTCGACCGCGAAGCGGAGGCGGCCGGTGGGTTTGAGGGTTTTGGCGTCGAAGGTGCGGATCTCGGTGGCGCCGGCGATGTCCACGGTCACCGCCAGGCGGTCGCCGGCGGTGCCGGTGGAGACGATGCGGGCGCCCTTCGGGAGCATGGCGGTGAGGTCCGGACCCGACGCCGTGCTTCCCTCGCCGCGGAAAAGGCGATAGCCGATGGCGACCAAGAGCACTGCGATCGCGACCGAGGTGGTCACGCCCGCGATCATCATCATGCGCCGCAGCCGCGCCATCAGCTGGGCCTGCTCGGGCGAGGACGGCTCGGGCGCCAGGGTAGAATTCATGGACATCTCGACTTCACAATCCCACGGTCTGATGACGGTCATTGTCGCCGGCGACGAAGGCTCGCCGCGGCTCGATCGCGTGCTGGCAGCCAAGCTGCCGGAGCTGTCGCGGTCCCGGCTGAAGGCGCTGATCCTGGCCGGACAGGTGTCGCTTCACGCTGAGGCGGTGCGGGACCCCGCTTATCACGTCGCAGCCGGCGACACGATCACAATCGACGTGCCCGAAGCCGTCCCGGCCGAGCCCGCCGCCGAGGCGATCCCGCTCTCAATCGTCTACGAGGACGACGACATCATCGTCATCGACAAGCCCGCAGGCCTGGTGGTGCATCCCGCCGCCGGGCACGAGAGCGGCACCTTGGTGAATGCGCTGATCGCGCATTGCGGCGCCAGTCTTTCCGGCATTGGCGGGGTCAAGCGGCCGGGCATCGTGCACCGGCTGGACAAGGACACCACCGGCCTGATGGTGGTCGCCAAGAACGACCACGCCCACGCCTCCTTGAGCGCGCAGTTCGCCGATCACGGCCGCACCGGCGCGATGGAGCGCGGCTATCTCGCCTTCGCCTGGGGCCTGCCGCATCGGCCGCATGGCACCATCAATGCAGCCCTCGACCGGCATCCGCATGCGCGCGACAAGATGGCGGTGCGCGCAAAAGGCCGCGAGGCGATCACGCATTACGAGGTGATGGAGAGTTTTACCGGCCGGGACGGCAAGCCGGTGGCGGCGCTGATCGCCTGCCATCTCGAGACCGGACGCACCCACCAGATCCGGGTGCATCTCGCTCATCTCGGCCACCCGCTAATGGGCGATTCGGTCTACGGCCCGCATTTCAAGACCAAGGCGAACCAGCTCGCGCCGGCGGCGCGGACGGCGCTGGAGCAGCTCGGGCGGCAGGCGCTGCATGCCTATCTGCTGGTAATCGAGCACCCCCGCACCGGAGAAATCATGCGCTGGGAATCGGACTTGCCGGAGGATCTTTCTCTTTTGGAGCGCGCCTTGCGAGCGGCGCTATGACGCAGGCCGTTCAGGAAAACGCAAGTATGACAAGCGGTTATAGCTGCCACACGGGGACGTGACCCCCGGAATCCTTCCACGGGAGGAGAAAAATGGTGTATGTTGCGTCTGCGTCGAATGGTCGACGCATGGAACGTCGCAAACCGGTTGGCTTTAACCAAGTGACCGCTTTGCCTGGCCCGCCGCTATCGGGGGCCTGAACCAACTGGAGGGCGCTCGATGGCCCGTACAGCTACACTACCGGTTCTCAACGGAGAATCCGGACTTGCTCGCTACCTCTCCGAGATCCGCAAGTTCCCGATGCTGGAACCGCAGGAGGAGTACATGCTCGCCAAGCGTTGGCGCGAGCATGACGACAGCGACGCAGCACAGAAACTCGTCACCAGCCATCTCCGACTCGTGGCCAAGATCGCCATGGGCTATCGCGGCTACGGCCTGCCGATATCCGAAGTCGTGTCGGAAGGCAATGTCGGCCTGATGCAGGCGGTGAAGAGGTTCGAGCCCGAGAAGGGTTTTCGCCTCGCCACCTACGCCATGTGGTGGATCAAGGCGTCGATACAAGAGTACATCCTGCGGTCGTGGTCGCTCGTTAAGATGGGCACCACCGCGAACCAGAAGAAGCTGTTCTTCAACCTGCGCAAGGCCAAGAGCAAGATCTCGGCGCTGGATGAAGGTGATCTGCGTCCGGATCAGGTCAAGCTGATCGCCAAGCGCCTCGGCGTGACCGATCAGGACGTGATCGACATGAACCGCCGCCTCGGCGGCGACGCATCGCTGAACGCGCCGATCCGCGACGACGGCGAAGCGGGCGAATGGCAGGACTGGCTGGTCGACACCTCGCCCAACCAGGAAGCCATCATGGCCGAGCACGAGGAGTACGACCACCGCCGGCAGGCGCTGACCGGCGCGATCGGCGTGCTCAACGCCAGGGAGCGCCGCATCTTCGAGGCGCGGCGCCTGGCCGACGAGCCGATGACGCTCGAGGACCTCGCGGCCGAGTTCGGCGTGTCGCGCGAGCGGGTGCGCCAGATCGAGGTGCGCGCGTTCGAGAAGGTGCAGTCCGCCGTCAAGGGCGCCATCGCCAAGCAGGAGGCGGCGGCGCTGGAGGCCGCGCACTAGACGCGCGGCTTGCTCAGAGGTGGTTTTGAAAGCGATCGGAGCCGGCGGAAACGCCGGCTTCTTGTTGAGTGAGGCTAGTCCGGCATGGCGCGCGCGAGCTCGGCCAGCGCACAGCCCTCGCAATAGCGGGCGTCCTTGTAGTCGATCCAGTTATGCGCATAGATCCGCTCCCGCGGGATCTGATAGCGCAGCCGGAGCAGCTTCGAGAGAATGCGCCACGCGGCGATCTGGGCGTCGGTCGGAGGCGCGGTGACGTCGGGATAGTTGCCGGCGAACTCCACGCCGATCGAATTGTCGCGCACGACCTTGCGGTAGGTCGGGCCGTTGTCGATATAGCGGTTGTCGTTGCGATTGGCGCCGTCACCATGCAGGGTCACCAGGGTTTCCGGCACCGCCCAATACACCGTGCCGTCGGTTTCCACCCACAAGGTGACGCCGCGTCTTCTGGGGTTTTTGGCCTGCGCCAGCGCCCCGGCCTTCGCCGATCCCGCCGGGCCCTCGGTCTGGTGGACGATGATGTTGGTCCAGGGATGCGCCTTCTCCGGCGCGCCCCACGGTGCCAGCCAGACGATTCTGAGGCCCGGAATCTCCGGCGTGCCGGAAGCGCGGGCGAGCACGGCGAGATCGTCGGCCGCCGCGGGAGAGATGAGAAGCAGCGTGAGCGCTGCGCGGAGGAAGAACAGGATCGGCCTCATGGCCGGGGATGTTAGCAGACCCTACTCCGCCGCGGCATCCTGACGTGGGTGGTGCATGGTGATGGCCTCGATCTGGTCGGGCGCCAATGCGGGCGTATCCAGCTCGCTTTGATAGACGGCAAAACGATTCTTGCCGTCCTTCTTGGCCGCATACAGCGCCTGATCCGCCCGCGCCATCAGCCGGTCCGGAAACGCGCCGACATCGTGAGTCCATTCGGCGACGCCGATCGACACTTCGATCGGCACGTCGGCCCCGGCGCAGGCCTCCGCGTCGTCGCGGCAGACTTTGAGGACACGCTGCGCGATCATAGCGCCCTCGCGCACCCCGGACGACGGCAGCAGGATGCAGAACTCGTCGCCCCCGGTGCGGGCGAGCATGTCGCCAGGCCGCAGCCGCGTCTGCGCCATCAAGGTGAAATGCTGCAGGCAGGCATCGCCCGCCGCATGGCCATGAGTGTCATTGATGAGCTTGAAGCCGTCGAGGTCGATCACCAACAGCGCAAACGGCCGCCGCGACCGCTCCGCGCGCGCACATTCCTCGGTGAGTCGCTGCATCAGGTGACGCCGGTTGGCGACCCCGGTGAGGTCATCGAGCAGCGCGAGATCGGCGACCTCGTTGCGCAGCCGGTCGACGGCCATCAGCAGAAAGCCGAAATTCAGCGACATCGACAGGAAGATCAGCAGCAGCACCGCGGCGGCCTGGCCGCTGGTGGAATGGCTGAAGTTGAAGTCGGCCCCGAGGAAGGCACCGACGGCGCGGACCATGAAGACGGCAACGATCAGGATCGACAGCAGCCCCGCAAGCCTGGCCCCAGGGTTGATCGGGCCATGCCGGGCATCCAGCACCAACCGCGCGATCATGACCACCGGGACGGCCTGCCCGACCGAGTAGCTCAGGATGCGCATCGGGCCGTTGTCGTGGACATAGAGAAAGAACGCGATCGACGCGCAGCTCAACCCGACCACCACAGCGCTCAGCCGCCATGACGCCCGTCGCCCATAGAAGCGCTCGACGCCCATCGCGGCGAGGCAGATCGCAAAGATCATCAGGGACGCGGCGACCAGCAATGGCAGGAACGAGCCGACGTAGAACCGGGCGAGCGCGAACAGCGCGGCCGGCGCGCACATGAAGGCCGAGGCTGTCCAGAAGCGCGCCGACTCCAGATTGGGATAGCTGCGCATCACATAGGCCCAGATCAGGCCGAGCGCGAGGAAGTTGACCACGAAGGCGGTCCACAAGGTCGGAACGTTCAGCATTCCGACAGCGGGACAACGCGAGTCCCGTCCTCGATGTTCAGCAACGCCGCGCTCATGACCTTCCCTGTGGCTTGCGGTAACATGAGCGCCGCGCACTTAACGGTTCCTCAATTGCACAACCAAGATTGCGCCTTGGTTTTGAATCAATGAAGACACGATTTGCCCGGTGTTAACCCTGCTCTCCCCGGCCGATGCGAACAACGCGCGACCAACCGAAGCAGCGAGCTGTGGATAAGCCGATGCCCGCTGGTGACAGCGTGAGGCAGAGCTTCGCGAATCTGCTGGGATCAACTCCCGAGGCTGATGCATAGCTGGCTTGCGCCAGCGAAAGCCTCGAAGTCGCGTTGCAATCCATCAACTCCTGACGAGGATTCCATGGCGAAGAAGGCAAAGAAGGCCGCGAAGGCGACCAAGAAAGCGGCGAAGAAGACCAAGAAGGCCGCCAAGAAGAAGTAGTTGCACTCCCCGGGTGGGAGCGCGGCTTCCACCCGGTCTCTGCTGCGGCCCCCGCCTCCATTGCTCGCCACCCCGATCTTCGCGATATCAGAAATGGGGTGACCGCTCCGGGCCGTTAAGGCATCACGCTGTCCTACTCCCCCAGTCTCCGCTGCAGCTCAGGCGCGCGTTCGAGCGTGACCTCCGCCTCGCGCAACACGTCGAGCGGCGCCCATGGCTTGGCCCAAAACTTGGCATCACCCGGCAGCGGCTGCGACAGCGGCCGGCCCGAGGTGACCACGATGTTGATGTGCGGATGACGCGCCCGCGCGATGTGCGCAAGCTCCACGCCGCTCATGCGGCCCGCGAGATTGACGTCGGTCATCAGCAACACGACGCGGTTGCCGGGCTTGTTCAAGACCATCTCCGCCGCCTCGGCACTCTCGCACGCGATCACGTCGTACTCGCTCTCCTCGAGCAGCAGCGAGATCATCTCGCGCTGAGTCGGATCGTCCTCAACGATCAGCGCCGTGGCGCGGAACGGCTGCGACTGTCCCATGCAATACCTCCAAAAAACCTGACATTCCCATCAGCAGTCTGAGTTAAAAGCAAAGCCGCCGGATGGTTCGGTTCCAATGCGAAAAAGTGACGCAACGTGATCAGGCCGCTTGGAACGCGAGCCGGAACCGGCAGTCAAAGGGGGATGCGACAATGACGGCAATCGACAAGGCCGCTGCAATCACCGGCGCCGCAAGCGGCATCGGCCGCGCTCTGGCGCTGGAATTGGGCGCCCGCGGTTGTGACCTCGCGCTCGCGGACCGCGACGAAGCGGGCCTCGCCAGCGTCGCGGCCGAGCTTGCGCCACGCGGCCGCAAGATCACCACGCACCGACTCGACGTCAGCGCCCCCGGAGCGATCGCGCAATTCGCGGCGGATGCAACGGCCGCCCATCCGTCGCTCAACATCGTCGTCAACAATGCCGGCGTCGCGCTGTTCGGCGCCTTTCATGAGATCGACCAGGCGGAGATCGAGTGGCTGTTCAACATCAATTTTTGGGGCGTCGTGCACGGCACCCGCGCCTTCCTGCCGCATCTCGCGCAGAAGCCGGAGGCGCACATCGTCAACCTGTCCTCGATCTTCGGCATCATCGCGCCGCCCGGCCAGTCGGCCTATGCGGCGGCGAAGTTCGCAGTGCGTGGATTTTCCGAGAGCCTGCGTCACGAGCTCGCCATGGCCAACAGCCCGGTGAAGCTGTCGGTCGTGCATCCCGGCGGCGTCGCGACCGCGATCGCGCGCAACGCCCGCGCCGGCGTGGGGATGACCGACAATGCGCGCCGCGTGCAATCGATCGAACGCTTCGAGCGGCTCGCCAAGACGAGCCCGCGCGACGCGGCACTGCGCATCATCCAGGGCATCGAGCGCAACGAGCCGCGCATCCTGATCGGCGGCGATGCGCGCTTCATGGATCTGCTGCAGCGGTTCATGCCCGCCACCTATTGGAAGGTGCTGGCGAAGCGGCTGGAGAAGGCGGCCGCCAAGGTCGGCGCGAGCTGATCGTCGCGCGAAGGCGGTCTCGCGGTGCGTGACGCGCCGAGTGTCGGGCATTCGCCGCGCTCAACAAATGGAGAGCACAGGGAGAGCGAGGCCTCGGCTGACGCCTGCAGCCCACATGCAATAAGAAAAGCAGGCGGCGGCTACGTCAGGTCGTCGAATTGAAGCCGTGCGCCTTATCGCCCCATCAGTTGATCTGCGTAGTAGCCGATGGTCTTGCGGTAGATCACCGCCCTGTTCCACTCGCGCATCGCATCGAAATTCGCCGAGCCCTCGTCATAGGGCTGGCCCATCTTGAAGCCGTTGCTGTGCAGCAGGTTGGCGGTGGAGGCGAGCACGTCGGCGGTGGAGTGGCGCAGATCGACGCGGCCGTCGCCGTCGAAATCGACGCCGTATTTGATGTAGGACGACGGCAGGAACTGGGTCTGGCCGATCTCTCCGGCGAAGGCGCCGATCAGGTCGCGCAAGCTGAGATCGCCGCGCTCGACGATCTTCAGCGCGGCCAGCAGCTCGCCCTGGAACAGCTCGGTGCGGCGGCAATCATGCGCGAGCGTGGCGAGCGTGCGGATCACCGGCAGCTTGCCCATATCGCCCTTGCCGAAATCGGTCTCGAGTCCCCAGATCGCAACCAGGATCTGGCGCGGCACGCCATATTGCTGCTCGATCTTCGAGAGCAGCGCCGCATGCCGCTGCAGCATCGCGCGGCCGCCATTGATCCGGCCGGCGCCGACGCGGGTCGAGACATACTGCTCAAAGCTCTTGTTGAAGGTGTAGCGCTGGCGGCGGTCGAAGGCGAGCACGGCCGGATCGAGCGTCACGCCGGACAAGGCCTGGCTGATCGTACCGGCCGAGACGCCGGCGCTCTGCGCCTCCGCGGAGAAGCTCGAGATGAACGTATTGAAATCCCCGCCGCAGCGCGCGGCCTGCGCGGAGCTGGTAGCGACACAGGCGGAGAGCGAGGCCGCGAGCAGCACGGCAAGACGACGCAGGAGCATGCGGGATCCCTGATGATTCATGCAATCGGGGAGGATCATGCCATGGCAGAAAGCGCGGCGTCAAAATAGGGGCGGAGGATGTGGCGATCGGCGCATTTGCAGAAATGGCCCAGACGCTCAATCATCTCGTCATGCCGGGCATCGCTCCAGCAATCGCGCCGCGGGCGAGCCGGGTGTTAATGCGCCCTCGCCCCTTGTGGGAGAGGGCATGTAGGACAGCGCAGCAAGCTCGGTTGGGTAAGGGGTCTCTCTCCGCAAGTGTCGCTCGCGGAGAGAGACCCCTCACCCAACCGCATGCTCGGACAGGCCGCACATGCCCTCTCCCGCAAGGGGCGAGGGCACTGTATTTGGCAGCGATGTTGCTGAGGCAGAAGGGATAGGCCCCCCTTGATCCTCGTCAATACCGCGCCATGCTCACTTCCTAATCTCCCGCGCAAAAGGAGACGACGCCATGATCGGGATTACGCTGACTGCCGACCAGATCCGTTCGGCGCCACCGGAGGTGCGGCGCTGGATCGAGCATCAGGTGCTGGCCGGCCTCGGGCTCGGCCCGGAGACGCCGCCGGCGCCGAGCCTGCCGGTGCAGGGCGCGCATCTCGTCGCCTGCACCAATGACGATGCCGCGAAGATCCTGGCGCAGATCCAGGGCGTGCTGCCGGCGATGAACGTGTTCTTCGAGTTCGGCCGTCCCGGCATCGCGCTGGGGCAGCCGCCTGTGATGATCTACCGGCTGATCGACATCCTGCATCACACGCGGCTGCAGAACATCGGCCAGGTGATGGCCTCGCTGGAGATGATCAACAAGGCGCTGATCGAGACCCGCAAGGATCCGTCGGCACGCTTCTGCGGCTTCGACCATGAGGGCCACTGCCTGATCGCGCCGGAGACGCAGCGCGCGATCGCCAGCGTCTGGCAGGCCGTGATCGCCAAGCAGCACGGCGTCGCCGAGGGCGAGGCGGCCTGAGGCGGCGCGGCGCGGCGATCTGCGCGCCTGTGCCAAAACGAGCCACGGCAGGTCGGCTCAGCCATGCCTCTCCCGGGCGGCTCCGGCCTTGAGCGAGGCGTGATCGGTGCTACGATTCTGCTGTCGTTCACGATCCCAACGGAGATCGCCGATGCCGCCCCGCCAGCGTCGACTGCTGCAGTCGCCTCTGTTCCGCCTGCTCGCGATCAACCTCGCGCTTGGGCTCGCGATGGCCGTGGTTCTGGTCGGCGGCCTGCTGGTGCTCGATCCGTGGGGCCTGCGCCACCTGATCTTCGCCGATCATTCGCCGGGCGTCGCCATCGGCCTGCTGCTCGGCTCGTTCTTCGTCACCTTCGGCTCGACCGCGATGGGCACCGCGATCATGGCGCTCGGCCGCAGCGACGATGAGGATGGTCCGCGCGGCGGCACGCGGGTACATGCGCGGGTGAAGGTGCGGGGACGCTAAAGCCGAGCTGCTTCTCCACGAACGGTGCGCTCCCATCCCCGCAAGGGGGAGGGGAGCACGCCGATCGCGCGGCGAGAGCGGTGGCTCAAGCGCGCAACCCTCACCAATGCCCCTTCCACTTGTTCCAGGCGAACAGCCCATCCGCGAACCGGTCGTAGCCGAAGCGCGTCAGCGGCCGCATCACGCGGTTGCCGAGCAGCGTGGCGAGCCAGCCCTCGCCCGGCGTCAGCTTCCATAGCAGCAGCGCGACGTCGGCACCGGTGATCAGCTGGCCGTCCTCGTCGGTCGCATGCAGGCGGCGGCGGACGTCGTCGACGTCGGCACCGAATGCGGCCAGCGCCTGCGGCTCCTCGTTGATATCCTTGAACGCGACGCGGCCCGACTTCACCAGCGCCAAGAGCTTGTTGCGCTGCCAGTCGATGCCGGCGTCGCAGACCGGGCAGCGCGTGTTGTACCAGATGGTGAGTTGCGGCATCGACATCGGCGTCCCGGAAGGCGGCGTTCATCAGGCTGACATGGAATCGGGCGCATGGGGGCATGCCGATCCGGCAAAATCGAGGAGCCCGAATGTGGCCGCAGGCTAGGCACAAGGGTAGGAAAACCGCCGCACGATCCCCATATCAGGCTGGTCTCAGCCGGCACGCATCGCGCGCCCCGCGCGATGCGCTCGCCCCCGAGCGGAAGACGCGAGGCATCGGTGCCATCGCTGCCCTGCCCGGCTCGAGCCCTTAACCATTCTCTTCAGCAAAATCGACGAGCAGACCGGCGTCCGTCCTCGTTGACGCGGCGCTCCTGATCCTGGAAAAGCCCCCATGGCAAAGAAACCCGGCTCCAATCCCAAAGGCGAATTCGCCTTCTTCAACGTCACCTATGAGGACGGCTCGCAGCGCTCCAACCGCCGCGTCCCGGCCGAGCTGCTGGGCGGCCTCGACGGTGACGAGCCCGCACGCGGCTTCATCATGGAGCAGGACCGCAACATCGCCGAAAAATCCGGCCGCCCGCCGCTGGCGATCAAGTCGCTGGAGCGCGTTGGCGCGAAGAAGAAGTAGCGGGCCCTTTGTTGTAGGGTGGGCAAAGCGCGCAAGCGCGTGCTCACCTTAAGTGTCTGCGGCGACGCTCGGTGGGCGCATCACCGAGGCCAGCTTCGTGCCCCGTGTGTCTGCCCCACCCGCCGCTTCGGAGCGTCGTTCAAGCGACCTTCAACGCCTGCATAGCCTGATCAGCGCTTTGCTTGAGGCGATCCGCAAGATGCACCTCTCCTGCACCGATCGCGGCATTGGCTTCCTTCAGAACGCACGCCTCGACCATCAGATCGGCCGGCACCTTAGCCCTCGACGCCATCCAGCGCGCGACCTCGGCCCAATCCCATAGCGGGCTTTCCGAGGTTACCTTGGCGACGGGCGCCGGGAAATTCTGGCCACGGCTGCCCTTGAAGTAGTTGGTGATCGCGGCACGCGTCAGCCCCGTGCGCGCGGCGATGTCGGCGAGACTGACAAGCGGGTCAGGCTCGATCCGATCGATGACGGCACCAGCTTTCCGGACGTTCTCGATTGCGGACGCGACGGCCTGATCGATCGTGGCCGCCTCGCGGGCGAAATCGATGATGATGTGCCCCTTCTGATAGGCCACCAAGGCATCGTCGCAACCCGCATCATAGAAGCGGTCGCCAAAATCCTCTGCCTCAGGATCGAGGCCGGACGCGATGATGCTGAACTCAAACGTCTTCATCGTCCTGCTCCCTGCCACCGTGGGGACAGCGGTCGACAGCGCGCCTGATCTGCCGCGCGTGCGTGCCGGCATCTCGCGGAGTACCATTCACCACGACGTGGCAGCGATCTGCATGGTCCGGGTGGGGACAATACATCCAGCCCCAATGGCCCATCTTGCGGAACCTCCAGCCGTGCTGCTCGCAGTATCGAACCGCCTCCTCGACGTCCTTCTTTGGATGTCTTGGTCTGTCGGCCACCGGCTTCACCTTGAGAGGTGGAGATATTCAGACCGTTAACAGATGTCAACGGAAGTGCGCGCTAACTGGAACATATCATGAACAATGGAGGTAAACAACCTGACGTTCCCGCCGGAACACCCGACAGTCCATGACTTCACTGGTATGATCCTCTCTTACCTGAGAGGTGTCCACGACGGCCAGAGGCCCGCCGTCACCCGAGTCAACTCTGCCGCCCGCGGCAATAGGTCTGCCACATCGTGCGATAGGCCGCTTCGACGGCCCTTGTGTAGATGGGCGGAGCACAGCGGGCGGCGATGAGGTCGGGGAGTTGGCGACGGATCGTCCTGAGTTGATCAGGCGTCGAGCGCAGCGCGATGTCGACATAGTCATCATCAGTCGCGGCGACCCAGTCGGCCATGCCGATCGCGGTCAGGATCGCGGCGCCGGCGCGGCTGCACATGCCGCTGCCGAGCTTCGAGACGACCGGCACGCCCATGTGCAGGGCTTCCCAGGCGGAGACGCCGCCGCCATTCGGAAACGGATCGAGCCAGATGTCGATGAGCCGGTGGGCGGCCAGGTGCTCGTCGCGGGAGGTCGGCCCGATCAGGTCGATGCGATCGGCCGCGATGCCGCGCGCAGCGAACTCGGCCAGCAACTTGGCCTGGATCGCGATATCGCTGAGCAGATAATCCTTCACCAGCAATCGAGAGGTGACGTCGGCGCGCAGGATGCGGGCCCAGACGTCGATCACGGCGCTGGACAATCGGTTCGCCCGGGTGAACGCGCCGTAGGTCACATGGCCATTGGAGATCACGGGCGCCTCGAGGCTGCGCAGCCCCTCAGGCGGCGGCTCGATGATCATCATGCAGGGTAGATCATGGACCTGCTCGGCAAACAGATGACGCACCTCCGGCGGCGCCATCACCGGATCGCCGAACAGATAATCCATCGTCGTCAGGCCGGTGCCGGTCGCATGGCCCCACGCGGTGACCTGGACGGGGGCCGGCTTGCGCGCGAACGTGCCGAGACGGTTGCCGCGCGAGTGTCCGGAGAGGTCGACGAGAATGTCCACCTGGTCGGCCCGGATGCACTCCGTGAGCTGATCGTCGGACCATTGCATCACGTCGCGCCAGCGATCGGCAGCCTGCTTGAGCGAGGCCGTGATCTCGTCCTGGACCGGCGAGTTCGAATAGCAGATCACCTCGACCTGCGATTTGTCGTGGTTCTGCAGCACCGGCCGGAAGGTGCGGGCGGCGGAATGCTCCCGGAAATCGCCCGACACATAGCCCACGACCAGCCGCCGGTGAGGGTCGAGAACGTTGGCATGGTCGGGTGGATGCGCCTCGGCGATCCTGGATCCGATCCGGCGCCACCACTCCGATCGAGCCGCCTGGTGCTGCGCGAAGCCGACCTCGCAGAAGTCCAATGAGAAGATCCGGTTCGCCAGCGCGATCTCGTCGGCCGGGTCGATCGCGAGCGCCCGATCGAAGAATGCGACAGCGGCCTCGGCATCGCCGAGCAACGCATGACATTGACCGATCTGGCTCAGCGCCTTCGCGGAGCTCGGCTCGATCGCAAGCGCGCGCTGGCAGGCCTCCAGCGCCTCGCTCACCTGCTTGTTCAACATCAGCACGTTGGCGCGGCCGAGCCAGCCCAGGGTAAATCTCGGATCGAGCGCGATCACCCGGTCGAAATCAGCGAGCGCCTCGTCGTTGCGTTTGAGCGTGAGGAACGTCTCGCCGCGATTGATCAGCGCCGTGGTGTCGTCGGGCGCGAGCGCCAGCGCGCGATTGAATTCGGCGATCGCCTCATCGGCGCGACGCAGATCCTTGAACGCGCAGCCCCGATTGATCACGGCGGCAACATGCGTGGGATGCGCCGCGAGAAGCTGATCGTAGCACGCGATCGCGTCGACGAACCGGCCGAGATAGTGCAGCGCCTCGCCCTTGTTCATCAACAGGTCCAGCCGCTGCGGATTGAGCTGGAGGGCGGTGTCGTAGCTTGAGATCGCGTCCGCAAAGCGCCGGAGCCGCGACAACAGCTTGCCGCGCTCCAGATGCGCGTCGAAGAAATCCGGCTTCAAGGCGAGGAGATCGTCGAAGCAGGTCAACGCCTCGCCGTTCCGCTGCAGCGCGGACAGGACGACCGCGCGCGCATATCTTGCCGCAACGTTTTGCGGCTCGACCAGCAGCGCCCGCTTCAGAAGGCGCTCCGCCGAGTCCGAATTGCTGCTCTGGTGCTCGGACAGTCCGAGCTGATAGAGCGCGCCGAAATGGTTCGGCCGCTTCTTCAGGATCTTCTTGTAGCCGGCCTGCGCCTTCTCCAGATCGCCAGACCGGTGAAACGCACTCGCCCGAGCGAACAGGTCGGCGATCTCGTCGCCTTTTCGCAAGGCTGGCTGCATGCTGACGACTTCCAGGGGATCAGCCGCCATCGTCATGTTCTGTCACGAGGGGCAGAGTGCCGGAATGCGAGCGTCATTCGGTCGCCCGCCGGAGCTTCGGTGAGAAGCGTAAAGAATGCATTAACTATGTTGCGGTGGACAATTGCGACCACCACAAGCATTCGCCCTCCGCAGGGTAATTGAATCCACGCCCGTCGTGGTCATGGGGGAGCGGGTCCAGATCGAGACCAGACCAGTCTGCGACTATGGGCCATGGGAGATTAGTGCATTGTCACCGTCATCAAGCCCCATGTCGTCGATGCGATCGTCTGAATCGCGGCGATACAAGACATTAGAACGATGAGGCAGCGAGGTGCCCATGAATGCGCCCTCTCCCGCAAGGGGAGAGGGCGCTGTATCTCAAAGCGCACGAGCAGCCTCATGAGTCGTAGGGTGGGCAAGGCGACGCCGCGCGGCGCGTGCCCACCGTCAGGAGTGCAGCGCGTGGGCGGTGGGCACAGCGCAGCAAGCAACAGCACGAGCCGATACGCTGCGGGCCCACCTTTGCCCACCGTTCGACGCCTGCATCATGGAGAGCGACGGATATATTAGCGGAAGCACAGAGATTGATAGAGCAATTAGTTAGGCGTCGCTTGTCTGAGACTGCAAAATGCGCATCAGCTCATCATATCCACTTTCGACACTCTCGTCTCCGCGGAAGCGGCTGAATTCGAGGTGATCGTCTTCGAACACGTCAATTTCCATCCGCTCGCCCACCAACGTCATGGAGAGTCGGATTGTATCGGGTCGCGTTCGTTCGATGAAGAAGCGGTGGCCGAGCTTCTCGAGCAGGCGCACGGTCGCGAACAGGGTTGAGGACATCAGCGCATGTCTTTCGAATCCTGGCATCATTGCCGGCCACACATAAAAACGGCGAACCTTTCGGCCCGCCGTCATCATCTGATGGATTGCCGGGTCAAGCCCGGCAATGACGTCTGCCCGAAGGGCGATCAATTATCCAGGAACGACCGCAGCTTCCGCGACCGCGACGGGTGCTTCAGCTTGCGCAGCGCCTTCGCCTCGATCTGGCGGATACGCTCTCTGGTCACCGAGAACTGCTGACCCACTTCTTCCAGCGTGTGGTCGGTGTTCATGCCAATGCCGAAGCGCATGCGGAGCACGCGTTCTTCGCGCGGGGTCAGCGAGGCGAGCACACGGGTCGTCGTCTCGCGCAGGTTCGACTGGATGGCGGCGTCGATCGGCAGGATCGCGTTCTTGTCCTCGATGAAGTCGCCGAGGTGGCTGTCCTCCTCGTCACCCACGGGGGTTTCGAGCGACAGCGGCTCCTTGGCGATCTTGAGGACCTTGCGCACCTTCTCCAAGGGCATGCCGAGCTTTTCGGCGAGCTCCTCCGGGGTCGGCTCGCGGCCGATCTCGTTCAGCATCTGGCGCGAGGTGCGGACGATCTTGTTGATCGTCTCGATCATGTGCACGGGGATGCGGATGGTGCGGGCCTGGTCGGCGATCGAACGGGTGATCGCCTGCCGGATCCACCAGGTGGCGTAGGTCGAGAACTTGTAGCCGCGGCGGTACTCGAACTTGTCGACCGCCTTCATCAGGCCGATGTTGCCTTCCTGGATCAGGTCGAGGAACTGCAGGCCGCGGTTGGTGTACTTCTTGGCGATCGAGATCACGAGACGGAGGTTGGCTTCCACCATCTCCTTCTTGGCCTGACGGGCCTCGCGCTCGCCCTTCTGCACGGAGTGCACGATCTTGCGGAATTCGCCGATCTCCAGACCCGTGAGCGCAGCCAGCGACTGCACCTCCTGGCGCAGATCCTTGATGCGGTCCTTCTCGTAATGGACGAAGTTCTTCCAGCCCTTGGCGGAGAGCTTGGAGACGCGGTTCAGCCAGCGCGGATCGAGCTCCGAGCCCTGGTAGTTGCGCAGGAAGTCCTCACGGGCGACGCCGTGGGAGTCGGCGAGCCGCATCAGCCGGCTCTCGAACGAGACCAACTTCTTGTTGATGTCGTAGAGCTGCTCGACGAGCGAATCGATGCGGGCCTGGTTGAGGCGCAGCGACTTCACCTCGACGATGATTTCGTCCTTGAGCTTCTTGTACTTGCGCTCCTGCGAGGGCGACAGCGACTCGCTCTGCAGCTGGTTGGCGATGTCCTGCTCCTGCAGGCGGCGCAGCTTCTTGTACTCGGACGCGATCTTGTCGAAGGTCTCGACGACCTTCGGCTTCAGCTCGGCCTCGATGGCGGCGAGCGACATCTGGTTCTCGAACTCGTCGTCGTCCATGTCGGCTTCGGCCGCCGCCTCGCCGGGATCCTTCTCCTCGGCGGGCGCGCCGTTCGGCGCGGCACGGAACGGCGTGGCCTGCTGCGGCGCCGCCGGCGGCGCAGCAACGGCCGCCTGGATCTCACCGCCCTCGCCTGCGGCCGCCTCGCCGTTCGCGGGCCCGGCGATCTGCGGGTTCATGCCGCCCTTGGACTCCGGGCCGGCATAGGTGGCTTCGAGATCGATGATGTCGCGAAGGAAGATCTTGCCTTCATTGAGCTCGTCGCGCCAAATGATGATGGCCTGGAAGGTCAGCGGGCTTTCGCAAAGGCCCGCGATCATCGCTTCGCGGCCGGCCTCGATGCGCTTGGCGATCGCGATTTCGCCCTCGCGCGAGAGCAATTCGACGGTGCCCATCTCGCGCAGATACATGCGCACGGGATCGTCGGTGCGCTCGCCGGGCTCCGACTTCTTGACCTCGGTAACGGCCTTCTGCGTGATCTCGACGAGCTCGTTGTCGGTCTCGTCCTCGCCGTCGTCCTTCTCCTCGGACTCGTCGGCCTCCTCGGCCTCGGTCACGTTGATGCCCATGTCGGACAGCATCGACATGATGTCTTCGATCTGTTCCGGCGAGGTGGTGTCGGAAGGCAGCACTTCGTTGAGCTGATCAAAGGTCACGAAGCCGCGCTTCTTGGCCTGCTTGATCATCTTCTTGACGGCGGCGTCCGACAGGTCGAGCAACGGCGAAGGCGCATCGGCGGCGTCCTTTTCGGGAGCGTCGGCCGCCTTGTCGTCCTTTTCCTTGTCCTTCACCTGCAGCGTCTTTGCCTTCGTGGCCATTCATTGCTCCCGAAACGCGCCCGCTTCGCCCGTGGCATCTTCGCCCTTGGCATCGCGGCGCCCGCCTGCTCTACTCAAACTGTTGTCGACGCGGAAAGGGCGGCGCACATCTCACGTCGCCACCCCCAAAGGTCTTTCGCTCGTCTCGTCCTACGCTGGTGTCGTCCCGTTTTCGGACCGGCGCGCGTTTCTTGCAAAAGCGATACCGGTTTTGCAATCGAATCCGGCGCCCAATTACCGGCGTGGTATCCGACAGCGAAACCAACCCATCACTTGCAGAAAATGCCCCGGACCTCTTAAACTTCGATTAACCCTGTTTTTGCAGCCAAACCATGGATTTGGCGAGTCTTTTCGCGCGGACCTGATCCCGCTCGGGCAGACCAGACCAAAATGTGCTCGTCCATGACAGGGCGCCGGGCCCGATTTTCACACGTTGCGATTGGTACGTCCGGACAGTTCCCCGAAGCCTTCGATCAGCGCTTCGGTGCCGTCCATCTCGGCCATCCTGGCCTTCACGTCCCTCAACCAGCCCATGTTCGGCTCGCTCGGCTCCTCGCCCAAGGCAAGCTCGGCATCCTTCAATTCCCTAAGTAATGAGTGCCATTGCCGATGCAAGGCAACGAGCTGGTGCCAGGTCGCAAGAACGTCATCTCGCGCGGCGCCGGGCTTGGCGGCCCACACCGCGGCGGTCGTGATCGCGCGCTCAACCCGTTGAAGAAGCTCGGAAAAGCCTCCTTTCTCCAGGTCGGCCCGCATCTTCTCGGCCTGCTCGTCCGGATCCGGCGAATGATGGTGGTCGTGGGCGAAGGCAGCGATAATGGCGGCGCGCAGCTTGTGCGCCTCGGGGTGGGCAAGTTCCAATGCTGCGACCTCCTCGAGGTGGTCGTGCAGGATCCAGGGATGGTTGATCAGGCATTGCAGGATCAGCGCCTCGCGGCGCGAGATCGCCGAGCGCTGGCCGCGCATGATCGGGCTCATGGCGAGCTGCGGACTCGCCGCCATGTAGGGCCCGCGGGCCATCGCCGGGCCTGTGGATTGCGGCCCGCCGCGGCGGCCGCCTCCTGTGGATAACCGCCCCTGTTGTCCGGAACCGGGACTGCGCGGGCCAAACCGGCGTCCTGATTCGGCACCGAAGCCGCGGCCGAAGCCCCTGCCGCCGTCGGGCGCGAACGCGCGGTACAGCCGATCGCTGAGGTCCTGCTTGTAGTATCTCCGCACCACCTCGTCGGCGATGCCGCCGGTGAGCTGGCCGATCCGCGCCTCCAGCGCGGCGCGCCGCTCCGGGGTATTGAAGCTGCCGCCCTCGATCTCGCGCGACCAGATCACCTCGGCGAGCGGCTTGGCGACCTTGAGCACCTCCTCGACCGCGCCGCGGCCGCCGGAGCGGACGAGGTCGTCCGGGTCCTGGCCCTCGGGCAGCAGCGCGAAGCGCAGGCTTTTTCCCGGCTTGAGATGCGGCAAAGCGATGTCTGCGGCCCGGTACGCCGCCTTCTGGCCGGCGCGGTCGCCGTCGAAGCAGAGGATCGGCTCGTCGACCATCTTCCAGATCAGCGCGAGCTGGCTCTCGGTCAGCGCGGTGCCGAGCGGCGCCACGGCACCGGCAAAGCCGGCAGCGACGAGGGCAATGACGTCGACATAGCCCTCGACGACGATCATCGGCGCGCCGTTATGGGCGGCCTGGCGGGCGCTGGCGAGATTGTAGAGGTTGTCGCCCTTGTGGAAGAGCGGCGTCTCCGGCGAGTTGAGATATTTCGCCGGCACGTCCTTCTGCAGCGCGCGGCCGCCGAAGGCGATGACGCGGCCACGCAGGTCGGTGATCGGGAACATCACGCGGTCTTTGAAGCGGTCGTACGGGACCGGAATGTCCTCTCCGCCGATCAGCAGCCCGGCCTCGACCATGTCGTTCACCGGCACGCCCTGCGCGCCGAGATATTCCTTCAGCGCGAAGCGATCCGGCGGCGCGTAGCCCAGCCGGAACTGAACTTGGGTCTGCGGCAGGATCGCGCGATCGGCGAGATAGCCCCGCGCTCTTGCGCCGTGTCGCGAGGCCAAGGTGTCGGCGAAGAATTTCGCCGCCAGCTCCATGACGTCATACAGCGTCTTGCGTTGCCGCGCCTCGCGCGCCGCATCCGGCGTCGCCACCGGCAGTGCCAGGCCGGCGATCCCCGCCAGCCGCTCGACGGCTTCCGGGAACGAGCAGCCTTCGGTCTCCATCACGAAGTCGAAGATGTTGCCGTGCTTGCCGGAGGAGAAGTCGTGATAAAAACCCTTCTGGTCGTTGACGTAGAAGGACGGCGTCTTCTCCTGCTGGAACGGCGACAACCCCTTCCACTCCCGCCCGGCCTTCTTGAGCTTCACGCGCTTGCCGACGACATCCGAGACCGGAAGCCGGGCGCGCAGCTCATCGAGAAATTCGGGCGTGAAGCGGGCCATGGGCGGCGTTGAGGTCCGGTGGGGGTGGACTTACGCATATAGGCAGCCGTGTACGAAATGTGAACTTCCTTGGCCTTATCAGGGCTATTCACAGGCTGCACGCAGCGAACGCGCCGTTACGGCGCCAGGAACCGGCCCGAGGCGATGCGGGCGGCCTCGTCCACCGACCAATTGTAGACGTAGGTCCAGGCCTCGCGGACCGAGCCGTCGGCCAGCGTGACGCCGAGGCGCTGGCGCACATATTCGGTCGGCTGCGCAAATCCCTCGCCGCAGGCCTCGTACATGTCGAACTCGCGCAGCATCGGCGCGGGCTGATGCAGCCGGAACAACTCGCCATGAACGACATCGGCCGTATCGTCCGACAAGACCAGCCCGGGATAATGCTGGATGCGGTACAGCCGGCCGCGGCAGTGGGCCTCGGCCACGAAATCGGCATTGGCCGACAACAGCCGCGCCATCGGATGGTCGAAGCCGCGCATCAAGGTGCCGTAGACGAAGAGCAGATCGGGGGTCATGGCCCGTCTCTATCCGACTTTGCCGCGCGATGCGACCGCCGGCGGGGATCAACAGGGATGGACCGGGCTCGCGCATTTCTGGGTTGCGCCATCGGCTGCAATCGGCATCGTCGGGTGATCGACTGATTTGCCGCTGACGCGCGAGGGCCGGCTCGCGGGGTTGGCCGCTCCGTAGAGGCAAAATGAACCAGACCACGACCATTCCTGGCACCGAGCCGCGCCATCTGCTGCTGTCCGACGAGCCCTCCCCCGTGATCGAGCAGAACGAAGGCGGCGCCTCGGCCCTGTTCATCACCTGCGATCATTACGGCCGGCTCCTGCCGCGCGCGCTCGGCGATCTCGGTTTGCCCGAAAGCGAATTGGAGCGGCACATCGCCTGGGACATCGGCATCGCCGGGGTGGCCGAGCAGGTGTCGCGCGCGCTCGATGCGCATCTGGTGGCGCAACGCTATTCGCGGCTCGTCATCGACTGCAACCGCTCGCCGGGCGCGCCGAATTCGATTCCGATGATCAGCGAGCGCACCACCATTCCGGGCAACGAGGGCCTCACGCATGAGGACGCCGAGCTCCGTCGCCGCGCGGTCTTCGAGCCCTATCACGACCGCATCACCGCCGTGCTCGATGCCCGCAAGGCGGCGGGACGGCCAACCATCCTCGTCTCGCTGCACAGCTTCACGCCTGTTTATGCGGGGATCGCCCGGCCCTGGCACATCGGCACGCTGTATCAGCACGACAAGGTGCTGCCGCCACTGCTGCTGAAGGCGCTGCGCGCCGAGCCCGATCTCGTCGTCGGCGACAACCAGCCTTATGCTGTCGGCAACGGCACCGACTACACCATTCCCGTGCACGGCGAAGGCCGCGGGCTGATCAATTCGGGCATCGAGATCCGGCAGGACGAAATCGCCGCGCCCGAGCGCCAGCAGATCTGGGCCGAGCGGCTGGTCCGCATCCTCGGCGAGATCGAGACTGAGCTGCGCAGCAAGGGGCTGGCCTAGTCCTCGCACTTGTCGAGCAGCAGCGCCGACCGTCTCGGGATTCCGGGTTCAAGGCCTGCGGCCTTGCCCCGGAATGACGGTGAGCAGCAGCGGCGGCTCGCTACTCCGTCATGTCCGATGCGTCGTGGTGCGACAGCAGGCCGGCGAGCCGCCATAGCGCCGTGCGCAGATCATCATGGCTCGGCAGGCCCAGCGCCAGCCGCACAGCATTCGGTGAGTGGCCATGGGCCACCGCGAACGCGCTCGCCGGCGTGATCGCGATGCCTGCGCGCGCCGCCGCGGCCGTCAGCGCCTCGGCGCGCCAGCCCTCCGGCAGATGCAGCCAGACGTGATAGGAGCGCGGATCGGCATCGATGCGATGGCCGGCCAGGCACTCGGCGACGATCGCCTGGCGCACCACGGCGTCGGCACGCTTGCGCCGGGTGATCTCGGCGGCGGTGCCGTCGGCGAGCAGGCCCATGCCGGCGGCCAGTGCCAGCGAGGTCACCGACCACGCGCCGGTGCGCACGGTCGCGGCGAATTTCTCGCGCAGATGCGACGGCACGTAGAGGAAGCCGACGGCGATGCCCGGCGCGAGACGCTTGGCGAGGCTGTCGACCACGATGACACGCTCCTCGGCCTGCGCCGACAGCGAGACCTGGTCGCTGAGGAAGCCGTAGACGAGGTCCTCGATGATCATCAGGTCGTGCTTGCGCACGAGTCGCACGATCTCCTCGCGTCTCGCCTCGCTCATCGTCAGGCCCAGCGGATTCTGCATGACCGGCTGGATGTAGATCGCGTTCAACGCGCTGGTGCGATGGGCCTTGGTCAGCGCGTCCGGGCGGACGCCCTCGGCGTCCATCGCCAGCGGCACCAGGGTGACGCCGAGCCGCGCGGCGATGCCCTTGATCATCGGGTAGGTCACGGCCTCGACGCCGAGCCGGCCGCCGACCGGCACCAGCGCCGAAATCGCGGCGGCCAGCGACTGACGGCCGCTGCCGGCAAACACGAAATTCTCCGCGCGCGGCCGCCAGCGATCGCCGGCGAAGAAGGCCGCGGCGGTGCGCCCGGCCTCGACCAGCCGGCGCTGGGTGATCGGGGCCAGCACCGGCGCGAGCTTCTCCGGCCTCTGCCAGGCGGCGAGCGATTTCGCGATCAGTGCCGCCTGATCGGGCAGCGTCGGAAAATTGAACTCGAGATCGATGCGGCCGTCGAACGCCTCCAGCCGCAACGACGGCGGGACCGGCACCGGCTCGCCGGCGACGAAGGTGCCGCGGCCAACCTCGCCCACCACGAGACCCCTGCGCAATAATTCGGCATAGACGCGGGCTGCTGTGGATGCGGCAATTCCCCGCTCATAGGCGAACTGGCGCTGCGGCGGCAGCCGGTCGCCGGCCTTCAGCCGGCCCTGCGCGATCTCCTCGGCGATGTCGTCCACCAGGGTCGTATACGAAGCATTCATGCTATATTGCACCGAGAGCAATGTTTCGATTGCACCGAGATATGTACTGCGCGATTGCTCTTCGAACAACGCAATCGAAGACCAATAGGTGACTCATGGCATATTCCCTGGCGCAGCGTTGGGCAACTCCGCAAGTTGCTCAAGGAAAGAGCAATTTGCTCCAGGTCCCCCAGCTGTGGCTGCAGCGTCTGTTCTGGCGCTCGGAACTCGCGCTGCTCGACGCCGAGCAGATGCGCGACTGCGGACTTGATCCGACTGTCGTTCACGACGAGGCCAACAAGCCGTTCTGGCGCGACTGACGACGACCTCGAGGAGAACCGTCATGCCGACGCTTCCATTTCAGCAAGTCGACGTGTTCTCCGCAGTCCCCTTCAAGGGCAACCCGCTTGCCGTGATCGCCGAGGCCGACGGCCTCGACGATGCGGCGATGCAGGCGATCGCCAACTGGACCAATCTGTCCGAGACGACCTTTCTCTCGCGCGCCCAAAATCCAGGCGCTGATTACCGCGTGCGCATCTTCACGCCACAGCGCGAGCTGCCTTTTGCAGGCCATCCGACGCTGGGCTCCGCCCATGTCTGGCTCGCGCTCGGCGGCCGGCCGAAAGGCGAATACGTCGTGCAGGAATGCGGCGCGGGTCTCGTGCGCATCAAGCGCGACGGCGACAGACTGGCGTTCGCGGCGCCGCCGCTCAAGCGCTCCGGCGCCGTCGATGCCGAGCTCACTAGCAGGATCGCAGCCGCCCTCGGCATCGAGACGAGCGCCATGCGCGCGGTGCAGTGGATCGACAACGGCCCGGGCTGGATCGGCGTGCTGATCGACTCGCGCCAGGAGCTGCTGAACATCAAGTTCAACGTGCTCGCCCTCTCGCAGCAGCCGGTCGGCGTCGTCGCGCCATGGGACCCTGCAAAGGACGGGGACGACGCGCAGTTCGAAGTCCGCGCCTTCACCTGGAGCGGCGTCGAGGATCCCGTCACGGGCAGCCTCAATGCAAGTCTGGCGCAATGGCTGATCGGCGCCGGAATTGCTCCGAAGCAATATGTCGCGTCGCAGGGCACCGTGCTCGGCCGCGCCGGCCGCGTGCACGTCGCCCAGGACGGCGAGACGATCTGGGTCGGTGGCGACGTCGCGCCGGTGGTGCAAGGCACGATCAGCCTGTAGGCCACGGACAGCGTCGACGGGAGCTCGGATCCAGGCCGGGGCGATGCTTTCACATGCCGACCGGCTCGCCTATAGTTCAGCCGAACAGGCGCTCTCGCATGAACATCAAGATCGGCCCGGCGGCGGTGACGCCCGAACAGTTCTTTTCCTGGGTGAAAGCGCAAGATGAGCGCTACGAGCTTGTCGATGGCGACGTCGTCATGATGGCCGGTGCTGGCCGGCGCCACGACGCGATCGTCGTCAACCTGACCGCGGCGCTGCACGCCCAGACCAGAGGCGGCCCGTGCCAGACCTTCACCGGCGACACCTACGTGGTCACCTCACCATCGACCCGTCGCATGCCCGATCTCGGCGTCGATTGCGGCAAGCCCGATGACGACTCGCTGGTGGCGGACCGGCCGGCGCTGCTGGTCGAGGTGCTGTCGCCGACGACCGGCGGCTTCGACGTGACGGTCAAGCTGGCCGAATATCAGGCGCTCCCCTGTCTCGACTACATTCTGTTCGTCGACACCGACAGCCCCAACGTCCATCTCTATTCACGCGAGCCGCACGGCACCTGGACGGATGTCGTGCTCAGGGGAATCGAGGCGGTGATTGAGCTGAAGAAGCTGAACGTCACGCTCGAGCTTCGCGAGGTCTACGCCGGACTCGAATTCCGACCGAAGCCGCGACTCGTCGAGTAAGCGCGACACCGGCCGGCGATTGCAGTCTCACCGCGCCCGAGTCAGCGCCAGCCACAGGCCGCCGCCGATCATGAAGCCGCCGGAGATGCGTGAGACCAGGCGGGTGCGCCTGGCGGAGAACATTTTCCGCGCGCGGCCGGCGAGCAGTGCATAGACCGCATCGGTGAGGCCGGCGACCACCATGAAGGTGACGCCGAGCAGTCCGACTTGCGGCACGTGATCCCGGCTCATGTCCATGAACTGCGGCAGGAAGGCGCCGAAGAACACCATCACCTTCGGGTTCGACAGCAGCACCACGAGGCCCTGCAGGAAGAAGCCGCCGCGCGGCGGCGGAGGCGGCGCCTCGCCTTCGGCGATGCCTTCGACCGGCGAGCGGATCAGCTGGATGCCCAGCCACACCAGATAGGCCGCGCCGATCAGGCGCACCCATTCGAACCAATAGCCCATCGTCGCCATGAGCGTCGTCAGGCCCATCGCGACGATCCCGATCGCGATCGCAAGCCCCGTCTGCACGCCGGCGATGTTGATCAGCGCAGCGCGGGTTCCATGGCGCAGGCCGTTGGCGATCAGCAGCGTCACCACGGGCCCGGGCAACAGCGCCAGCGCAATGCAGGCGGCGATGAAGGCGAGATAGAGTTGCAGGGACATGGAGGGACTCGGTGCGGATGGATGTGATCACTAATGCACGACATGCCTTCGGAGGGAAGCCTCGGTTGATTGAGCTTGGACGGCATGATTGAGCATGGATCGCTTTTGGGACCCGAGCTGCGGCCGCAGCAACGGCGCGCTCCCTCTCCCCGTTCTTCACGGGGAGAGGGTTGGGGGGAGGGGCACCGCACGGGTGGTGTCGCTGACGTGCGATGAGCTAATCTCGGTTTGCTCCGTACTTTAGTAATCAGGCGCTTCGATCGATGCGCCTTCGCTGTGCCCGTCCGATGGACCGCGATCTGGGCGCCGTCCGTGCCATGCCCCTCACCCGGATTGCTGCGCAATCCGACCTCTCCCCGCAAAAGGGCGGGGAGAGGTGCACCGAGCGAGCCGCATCATCCCGGTACAAACAAGCTGACCCAGGCCGCCACTGCAGTCCTTGACGAGCAACCTTTTGGTTGCATATTAAGCGGGCATGGACGAGGTCTTCAAGGCGCTGGCGGATGCATCGCGGCGGGCGTTGCTGGACAGGCTTCATTCGCGGAACGGACAGACCCTGACCGAGCTGTGCGACGGCCTCGCGATGACGCGGCAGGCCGTGACCAAGCATCTTGCGATTCTCGAAATGGCCAACCTCGTCACGACGATCAGACACGGCCGCGAGAAGCTGCATTTTCTCAATCCGGTGCCGATCCATCGGATCGGCGCGCGCTGGATCAAGAAGTTCGAGCACGACAGAATGGCTGCGCTCGACGATTTGAAGACGCGATTGGAGGACAGCGATGACTGAGCCGGGCAGCACCACGATCGACATTTCCAAGTTCAAGCCGGAGACCGTCTACACGATCTACATCGCCGCGACGCCGGAGAAGGTCTGGGAGGCGCTGACCTCCGCCGAGTTCAGCCGGCAATATTTCTTCGGCTTCGCGGTGGAGGCGGAGTTGCGCACCGGCGGTGCCTTCATCGTCCGCGCACCCGATGGCTCGGAGCACATCAGTGGCGAGGTGATCGTGTGCGAGCCTCGGCGGCGGCTGACGATCACCTGGGACGTCAACTGGCCAGGCCTCGTCGAGGCGCTCGGCCACACGCTCGTCACCTATGAGATCGAAGCGGCCGGCGACACCGTGCGCCTCACCATGACCGAAGCGCATGAACGGCCGCTGTCGGACGACATCCTGTCCGGCGGACGCCAGGGCTGGCCGGCAATCCTGTCGAGCCTCAAGAGCCTGCTCGAAACCGGCAAGCCGCTCGCCGTCCGAATGGCGCCGCCCGCGCGCATGCTCGCGGCCATGAAGGCGCTGGGAGTCGGGATGCCGTAGCGACGACGTCGTCTAGGACACCGCCGCGATTTGTGGGATGCAGGCCAATACGCCGCCGACCTGGACCGCGTTGCTCAGCATGCCGCCCCAGTGCAACAGGCGCAGGCGGCGCACGGCGCTTGTATCGCCGGAATCGCGGTCGCGGATGCGGGCGTCCATGCGTTGCAGAAACCAGCGGCGCGAGAGCAGCGCGAAGCCGGCGACCGCGGCGAGGCCGAGGGCCAGAAGCGGTCGGCCATCCGCCAGAACCGCGAGCGTGCCGATGCTGCCCGCAATCGCCAGCGCCACGAAGTAGGACGCGAACATGCCGCGCAAGAGGCTCGTCACCGGCGCGATGTCGAGCCGCACCAGCAGGAAGGCCGGCGCGGCCAGCAGCAGATAGAACATCGGCAGCAGCAGGATGATGGTGGAGAATAAGGCGATGTTGTCCGGCATCATCCATCCCCGGTGGTCGCGCTGATCGGGCATCCGACGGCCCGCCGCGCCTTGCAAGAAGCCTACGCGGCGGCGCGCCTGACGACCATCCGACCTTCGTCCCGGCCAGCTCTCGTCGTCACGCCGGCGCGACGATGCGGCGATAGAGGTGCCAGGTGGCATGGCCCAGCACCGGCACGGTGACGAGCAGGCCGAGAAAGTACGGCAACGCCGAGACGATCAGCAGCACAGTGATGACGGCGGCCCAGCCGATCATCGGCCCCGGGCTGGCCACGACCGCGCGCACGCTGGTGATCATCGCGGTGACGAAATCGACATCACGGTCGAGCAGCAGCGGAAACGACACGACGGTCAGCGAGAACAGCACCAGCGACAGCGCGGCGCCGTCGAGATTGCCGATCGCGAGGAACAGCAGGCCCTCATTGGTGGTCAACACCACCGTCATGAACTCCTTGAAGCTGGAGAACGACGCGTTGAGCCCGAGCAGCAGCGCGATCAGGAGCCGGATCTGGTACATCCAGATGACGAAGAAGAACACGGTGACGAACGCCATCCAGGCGATCTCGGCACGGGAGGTGATCGTGCGCCAGATCGCACCATAGGAGATCGGCTGGCCGAGCTCGCGGCGGCGGCTGACCTCGTAGAGGCCGATGGCGACAAACGGGCCGATCAGCGCAAAGCCTGCGGCCAGGGGATAAGCGAGATAGACCATGCCGAAGGCGGTCACGCACAGCACGATACTGATGCCGCCCAGCACGTAGATCAGGCCGAAGGCGAGCCCGAACAATGGCTGCGCCTGGAAATCGCGCAAGCCCTGGGTCAAGGCCTCGGCAATGTCGGCCGTGGTGATGCGGCGCACCACGGGATCGGTGCGTCCCGAGACGGATGCGGTCATCGGCGGTCCCTCCTGCACGTTTTTATTAGGGAGGATGCTAACAGCGGGAGGGTGCGAATTTCAATTTCAACTTGTGGGCAAAATGCGACGGCGCAGGAGTGATCTACATCCAGTAAGGATGAGTCCGTAGCAGCACGGGCGGTCGACTCCCTCGCCCCGCACTTGCGGGGAGAGGGTTGGGGTGAGGGGCAGCCGCACGAGAAGTGTACGTGGTTAGACCTGTCCCCCCTCACCCGGATTGCATCTTCGATGCAATCCGACCTCTCCCCGCACGCGGGGAGAGGTAAGCAGGCCGCGCGACCGTGCCTCAAAAGGATGTCCCCTTACTACCCCCGCGCCCGCAACTCCCGCCTTAGCACCTTGCCCGTGGCCGTCATCGGCAGGCTGTCGGTGAACTCCACATGCCGCGGGTATTCGTGCCCGGCGAGCTTCACCTTGACGAAGTCCTGGATCTCACGCGACAGCGTGTCATTCGCAACGAAGCCGGGTCGCAGCACGATCCACGCCTTCACCGCCTCGGTGCGCACGGGATCGGGAATGCCGACGACGGCAGCGAGCGCCACCGCCGGATGCTTGAGCAACGTGTCCTCGATCTCGGCGGGGCCGATGCGGTAGCCGGCCGAGGTGATGACGTCATCCTCGCGGCTCGCATACCAGAAATAGCCGTCCTCATCTTGGGTGCCGAGATCGCCGGTCAGCAGCACGTTGCCCGCGAACTTCTTGGCCGTCGCCTCCGGATTGCGCCAATATTCAATCATGGTGCAGGGATTGGGCTGGCGTACGCCGATGATGCCGCGGTCGCCGCGCGGCAGCTCCTCGCCTCTGTCGTTGACGATCAGCACCTCGAAGCCCGGCGTCGCCTTGCCCATCGAGCCCGGCCGAATCGGAAACAGCTTTGCGTTGTTGCCGACGACGAGATTGCACTCGGTCTGGCCGTAGATCTCGTGCGCATCGATGCCGAAGGTCGCGCGCACCCAGTCCAGCAGCTCGGCGCCGAGCGACTCGCCGCCGGTGAGGATGCTGCGCAGCTTCACGCCGTGGTGCTTGACGTTGGCCTGGCGCATCAGCTTCAGCGCGGTCGGTGGCAGGAAGACATTGCGGACGTGATAGTCCGCCATCAGCTGCATCGCCGCCTGCGGCACGAACTTCTTCGCGCGATAGCCCACCACGGGCACGGCATGATACCAGGCCGGAAACAGCGCATCGAACAGTCCGCCGATCCAGGCCCAGTCCGCCGGCGTCCACATCATATCGCCGGGCTTCGGCAGGAAGCCGTGCACCATCTGGACGTTCGGCAGATGGCCGAGCAGCACGCGATGGGCGTGCAGCGCGCCCTTGGGATTTCCGGTCGTGCCCGAGGTGTAGATGATGATCGCGGGATCGTCGCTCGAGGTGGCGACGGTCGGAAACTGAGCGGAGGCGCGTTCCAATGTCGGCCA
Source organism: Bradyrhizobium sp. USDA 4353 (assembly GCF_054063215.1). NCBI lineage: Bacteria > Pseudomonadati > Pseudomonadota > Alphaproteobacteria > Hyphomicrobiales > Nitrobacteraceae > Bradyrhizobium > Bradyrhizobium sp. USDA 4353. The sequence continues at coordinate 2,813,099 of NZ_JBSSGB010000001.1, read as the reverse complement.
GAACGGCCGGGCGCCGCTGCCCTCGCCGTCGATGACGTAGATCGTCTTGAGCTCCGGTAACTGGTCGCGAATGCGGGCGAGCTTGGCGAGGCCCGTGGTGTCGGTGACCACGACCTTGGCGCCGGAGTTTTGCAGCCGGAATTGCAGCGCGTCCTCGCCGAACAGCGTGAACAGCGGCACAGAGACAAGGCCGGCGCGGAACGCGGCGAGATGGACGATCGGCAGCTCCAGGGATTGCGACAGGAACACCGCGACGCGATCGCACTGGGCGAGGCCGTCGGCCTTCAGCACATTGGCGAAGCGGCAGGAATAGTCCCGCAATTCGTCGAACGACACGCGGCGTGCGGCGCCGTCCTCCTCGACGACGATCAGCGCGAGGCGGCCCGAGCCGTCGGCGTGGCGATCGCAGGTCGCGGCGGCGATATTGAACTGCGCCGGGATGTCCCAGCGGAAGTCGCGATACAGTTGGTCGTAGTCGGACGTTTCCTGAAGCATGGCGGAGGCGTTTCCCTCTCGGTTGTTAGTTCAAGCGCCGGCTCGGTCTCTTACCTCTCCCCGCCTGCGGGGAGAGGTCGGATTGCATCGTCAGATGCAATCCGGGTGAGGGGGCTCTCCGCACGGTCGGTGCGCGTGGCTGCCCATCACCCCAACCCTCTCCCCGTAAGAACGGGGAGAGGGAGCGCACCGCGTTTGCGGGACGCTTTCGCGCAACAGTCGGCAGCAGATCAGCCCGTCAGCGCGGCCTTCACCAGGCCGCTCGCCTTCGCAAAGTCCATCTGGCCGGTGTACTTCGCCTTCAGCACGGCTATCACTTTGCCCATGTCCTTCATGCCGGCGGCGCCGGTCTCGGCCACCGCGGCCGAGATCGCCGACTTCACCTCGTCGTCGCTCATCTGCTTCGGCAGATAGGCGGAGATCACCGCGATCTCCTCGCGCTCGCTGGCGGCGAGCTCGGCGCGGCCGCCCTTTTCGTACAGCTCGACCGACTCCTGGCGCTGCTTGATCATTTTCTGCAGCACCGCGAGCACGTCGGCGTCGGTGAGCGGCGGCTTGCCCTCGCCGCGGGCGGCGATGTCGGCGTTCTTCAGGGTCGAGTTGACCATGCGAAGGGTGGAGAGCTTGCGCTCGTCCTTGGCCTTCATCGCCTCCTTGACCGCATTGTTGATGTCGTCGCGCAGCATGATCTCGCCCTCTCGAATTCAATTGGCGGCTGGTCTAGGCGGTTCGCCCATTTGAGACAACTCGGTTCCGCATCCGTTCCGGGTGTCCGCGCCGAAACCGGGCCATTCTCCGCGCAAATTGACCGAAATCGCGTGTGAATCGGCCGCTTCCCGCTTTGACGCCGGGCGCTTGCCCCACTATGTAGGGGCCTCATGACACACATCGATACTGACGCCGCCTGGCCGGACCATAAACCGACCGCGCTCCTCGTGCTCGCCGATGGAACGGTGCTGGAAGGCTACGGCCTCGGCGCCGAAGGCCATGCCGTGGGCGAGGTCTGCTTCAACACCGCGATGACCGGCTATGAGGAGATCCTGACCGATCCCTCCTATGCCGGCCAGCTCATCACCTTCACCTTCCCGCATATCGGCAATGTCGGCACCAACGACGAGGATATCGAGACGGTGAACATGGCGGCGACGCCGGGCGCGCGCGGGGTGATCCTGCGCACCGCGATCACCGATCCCTCGAACTACCGCGCCAGCCGGCATCTCGACCAGTGGCTGCGCGCACGCGGCATCATCGGCCTGTCGGGCATCGACACCCCGCGCGCTGACCGCGTTGATCCGCTCCAAGGGCATGCCGAATGCCGTCATCGCGCACTCAAAGGACGGCAAATTCGATCTCGATGCCCTGAAGAAGGAAGCGCGGGAATGGCCGGGCCTCGAGGGCATGGACCTCGTGCCGATGGTCACCTCGGCGCAGCGCTTCAATTGGGACGAGACCCCCTGGGTGTGGAACGAGGGCTTCGGCCACCAGACCAAGCCGGAGTTCAACGTCGTCGCCATCGACTACGGCATCAAGCGCAACATCCTGCGCCTGCTCGCCGGAGTCGGCTGCAAGGTGACGGTGGTGCCGGCGACGACCTCCGCCGAGGACATCATGGCGATGAAGCCGGACGGCGTGTTCCTGTCCAACGGACCCGGCGATCCCGCCGCGACCGGCAAATATGCCGTGCCCGTCATCCAGCAGGTGATCGCCTCGGGCACGCCGACCTTCGGCATCTGCCTGGGTCACCAGATGCTCGGCCTCGCGGTCGGCGCCAAGACCAAGAAGATGCATCAGGGTCATCACGGCGCCAATCATCCGGTCAAGGACGAGACCACCGGCAAGGTCGAGATCACCTCGATGAACCACGGTTTCGCGGTCGACCAGGACACCCTGCCGGCCGGCGCGACCCAGACGCACATCTCGCTGTTCGACGGCTCGAACTGCGGCATCGCGCTGGAAGGCAAGCCGGTGTTCTCGGTGCAGTACCACCCGGAGGCCTCGCCCGGCCCGCGCGACTCGCATTACCTGTTCCAGCGCTTCGCCGAGCTGATGCGCGAGAAGAAGCGCAGCGCGGCCTGACGCTGAGCGCTTAAGAGATCGAATGCCCGGGTCGCTCCCGGGCATTTTTTTGCCCATCACTTCTTTTTACCCATGATTTCGTGATCATCCAGCCAGCGTTTGCGCTCGCGTTGCGTCCGCGCTCTTTGTATGATGATCATCATTTATAGGGAGAATGATATGAGCGAAGCGGATGTGGGCGAAGGCTACGGGGTCGTCCCGGTGTCGGTGCTGGCCTCGATGCCCGGGCTCGATTTCGTGCGCGGCATCTTTGCCGGGACGTTGCCGCAGCCGCCGATCATGCACACGGTCGCGCCGTTCGACTGCACCGCGGAGCCCGGCCATGTCGTGATGCACAGCGTGCCCGGCCTGCGGCACTACAATCCGATCGGATCCGTGCACGGCGGCTATGCTGCGATCCTGTTGGACTCGGCGATGGGGCTCGCCGTCCACACGCGCTGCCCGCAGGGCAGCGGCTACACCACGCTCGAGTTCAAGATCTCCTTCATCAAGGCGATGACAAAGACCACGGGCGTGGTGCGGACCGAAGGCACCACGCTATCATTCGGCCGCCGCGCGGCGACGGCCGAAGCACGCATCATCGACAAGCAGGGCCGGCTGCTGGCGCACGCGACTACGACGTGCCTGGTGTTCGAGCTGCCGAAGGGCTAGCCCCGCGCCGTCTCACTTGCGGGAGACGTTCCAGTACACCGGCGCCGGCGGATTGAGGATTCCCACCAGATCCGCGCGCGCCGCGCGGAACTGATAGGCCACCGCAATCGGAATGTACGGCACCGTCTGCACGGCGCGCTGCTGGATCTGCTCGGCCAGCGCCTTGCGCTCGGCCATGTCGGCGGAATCGCCGAACGCGCTGCGCAGCTTCTCGATCTCGGCATCGCAGGGCCAGCCGAACCAGGCCTTGTCGCAGTTCGAGCGCAGGCCGAGATGGCTGATCGGCAGCATCATGTCGAGGCCGCCGGGGCCGGAGATGAAGATCGACCAGCCGCCCTGCCCGACCGGCTCCTTCTTGGCGCGGCGGCTGACGACGCTTGCCCAGTCCATCGCCTGGACATCGACCTTGAAACCGGCCGCCTTGAGCTGCTGCTCGGCGACCAGGCTCGCGGGATGGATCTGCGCATTCTCCGAGGCATCGAGGATCACGACGGGCGTGCCGTCATAGCCGCTCTCGCGCAGCAGCGTTTTCGCCTTCTCCAGATCGAAGGACGGAAAGCCGGCCTCCGTGTAGTAGGGCGAGGCGCAGATGTAGAACGACTTGCAGGCCTTGATGAGCCCGCCCTCGCCGCCGCCCCAGGCCTCGATGTAGTCCTGCGGATTGACGGCCAGCAGGGCGGCGCGGCGGATGGCGGGATTGTCGAAGGGCGGCTGGGTCGAGTTGAGGCGGATCTGCTGCGCCACCCCGATCTCGTCCTGGTTGGAGACGACCACGTTCTTGCCGGCCTTCGCCACCGGCACGAGATCGGTCGGAATGTCCTCGGCGATATCCAGCTCACCCTTCTTCAACGCGTCGAGCGCGGTCTGCTGGTCGGGAATGATCAGCCATTCGACGCGGTCGAACTTGACGACCTTGCCGCCGGCAAGGCCCGAGGCCGGCTCGGCGCGCGGCACGTAATGCGGATTCTTGATGAACACCAGCTTGGAGCCCGGCACCCATTCATCCTTCTTGAAGATGAAGGGACCTGATCCGGTCTGATCTGCAAGCGGCTGGCCGGCAGCAGTCGCGGCGATGACGCGCGCCGGAACGATGAACGGCACCGGTGCGCCCGGCTTGGCGAGCGCATCGAGGACGAAGCCCCAGGGCTCCTTCAAAGTCAGGCTGAACGTCCTGGCGTCGACGACGTCCCAGGCCGCGCCGTGGGCATTGAGCATCTGCCCCATCGCATCAGCCTGGCTCCAGCGCTTGAGCGAGGCGACGACGTCCTCCGCCGTCACGCTCGCCCCGTCGCCGAATGCCAGCCCGTCGCGCAGCTTGAAGGTCCAGATCTTGCGGTCGGCGGAGGTGGTCCAGCTGTCGACCATCTGCGGCTTGACCTGCAGCCTGTCGTCGACGGTGAACAGCGTGTCGTAGATCATGTAGCCGAAATTGCGCGCGATCGAATCCGCGGCGATGGTCGGATCGAGCACCTTGAGGTCGCCCGACGGCTTCACCTTCAGCACGGCTTCGGCGCGCGCGGACGTGGCCGGCAGCACCGCTGCCAAGCAGAGCAGAGCGCCCGCCAGGACGTGATGTGGTTTCATGCTTCCCTCCCCTGATCGTCGGACGTGACGGCCGCCGACGTGTGTCAATTCGAGATCAATTGCTGCCGCTGCTTGCGGCGCGCGCCGCTGCGGCGGATGAACGAGAAGGCGGCGAGCGCCAGTCCGGAGACCGGCTCGCGCCCGAGGCTCGCCGGCGCGAAGCTGAGCGCGATGCCCTGCAGGCCGCCGAGGCGCGATGCGCCGATGGCGTCCATCACCACGGCGCGATCCTCGGCCGGCAGCGCCCCCGGCCATCCGGCAATCACGACATTGCGCTGGCGGTTGAGATTGAGCGCGTTGCCGATCGAAAGGCCCAGCAGGCCTAAACGCGCCTTGATCTCTGCGCGCGCCGCCGCCGGGATGCTGAAGTCATCCGGCCAGCGGTCGCCGCGGCCGATCAGCTCGCTTTCCCGCACCTGAAGAATGTCGGCGAGCGCAACGGTCGACACATAGGGTTCGAGGCAGCCGCCATGGCCGCAGCGACAGCAGCGGCCGCCACGCTCGATCACGACATGCCCGATCTCGCAGGTCTCGACATCGCCGCTTTCTGCGAGCTCGTCGACGATGGCCGCGCCGACGCCGTGACCGACGAACACGAAGAAATACGAGCCGCCGAGCACACCCGTTCCCATCTGCAGGCGATGCGCGACGGCGCGAGCCACCATCGAATTGGTCAGTCGCGCCGGCGTCTCCGGCAGCTCGCGCTGCAGGACGTGGGCGAGCGCTTCGGCATCGAGCGGCACGATCGGGCTGGCGCGCAGATCCGGATCATAGCCGGGGATCGAGACGGCCAACTGCTCCAGCACGAGGCCGCGTGGCACGGCCCAGGCCGCGAGCTCGCGCACCGCCTGTGTCACCGTCGTCGTGACGGCGGCGGCGCCGAGGCCGTCAGGCAGGTCGTAGCGCTCCGAGTACAGCGTCTCGCCGGCCAGCGTGCCGACGGCGGCGTAAAGCTGGTTGTTGGAGACCTCGATTGCGGCGACGGAAATGCCGCTGCTCAAGGTGACGAACAGGCTGGGTCCGCCGCGATACGGCGCTGCGCGCCTTGTCTCCTGGATGACGCCCTCGGTCTTCAGATCGCTGATGATGCGTGAGATGCTGGCCTCGGTCAGCGCGACGCCCTGCGCCAGATCCGGCCGGAAGGAGCCGCCGGAGCACCACAGGTAACCCAGAATTGCAGATCTCGTATCGTGCCGACTACGGACGAGCCGCACACAGTCCTCCCGACTTCATTCTTACTTATTGTAACGCTATCCAGCCGGGCATGAGGTGTCAATCCGCTCGGCGTGGCTTGCCGGAACGTTGCTGACGCCGATCGTGTTGAGGGGGAGAGAGGTCCGCTGGGAGCCCGCATGACATCGACGATCACGGGCAGCAGTGAGCCGATCAGCATCGTGTTTGCCGATGACGGCCTGGTGCCGAACAATCCGATGCCGTTCCTGGTCTACAGGGCGGCCGTCACTCTCGATCGCGACGATCCCGCGGGAAGCATCGAGAGTATGTTCGGCCGCAACGGCTGGGGCGACCTGTGGCGCAACGGCGTCTACGACTATCTGCACTATCATGCGACCGTGCATGAGGTGCTCGGCGTCGCCAGCGGCACGGCGCGGGTGCGCTTCGGCGGCGATCACGGACGGGAGCTCGAGCTGAAACCTGGTGACGTGGCCATCCTGCCGGCCGGCACCGGACACCAATGCATCTCCGCCAGCGCGGATTTCTGCATCGTCGGCGCCTATCCGCCGGGGCCGAAGATGCAGGTCACGAGGCCAACGCCGGAAAATCATGCGCGCGCTCTGCAGTCGATCCCGAACGTGCCGCTGCCCGAGACCGATCCGGTGCGCGGCGCGAGCGGTCCGCTCACGCGCCTGTGGCATCGCGCGCGCTGATCAGGCGCAATACAGCCGATACAGGGTCTGCAGGACCTCGCGAACCTCTCCGCTCGCCAGGCGGTAATAGATCGTCTGGCCGTCGCGCCGGGTCGCGACCAGATCGAGCGCGCGCATCATCGCGAGGTGCTGGGACAGCGCCGACTGGCGCAAGCCCACCTGCTCGGCAAGCTCTCCCACGGCGCGCTCGCCGTCGATCAGGTTGCACAGCACCATGAGCCGCTTGGGGTTGGCCATCGCCGAGAGCAGGCGCGCCGCCTCCTCCGCCTTGTCCTCCAGCCCCTCGGCCACCGAGCGTACCACCGAGCGTACCTTGGCCTTGCGTGCGACCCGCGCTGTCATGATTGTTACTTCTCTAATTTCGTATATAAGCAATAATGCATATGAATAGGGATTGCAACGCACACAGACTGCCGAGGGCCGCACAGCGATGATCAGCGAACCAATCTTGACCGCGCTTGCGGGTGGCGCCCTGATCGGGCTCGCCGCCGTCCTGATGATGGGCCTGACCGGCCGGATCGCCGGTGTCAGCGGCATCGCCGCGCGGCTGCTGCCGCCTTGGGACAGCACGCTCGCCGGCCGGCTCGCCTTCATCGCCGGTCTCGTCGCCGCCACCCTGCTGGTGCGACTGACGACAGGCAGCCTGCCACCGCTCGTCCTCCAGGCCGGCCCGACGGCGCTCGTGCTGGCGGGATTGCTGGTCGGCTTCGGCGCGGTCTGGGGCAATGGCTGCACCTCGGGCCACGGCGTCTGCGGCATCGCCAGCCTGTCGCCGCGCTCGATCGTGGCGACCCTGGTGTTCATGGCGACCGCGGTCGCGACCACCTTCCTCGTGCGGCATGTGATGTGAGGCCGACATGATCATTCTGGTCCAGTTCGTCATCGGCATCGTGTTCGGGCTCGGGCTGCTGCTCTCGGGCATGTCCAATCCGGAAAAGGTGCTGAGCTTTCTCGACCTCGCCGCGATCCGCTCCGGCGGTTGGGACCCCAGCCTGCTCTTCGTGATGGCCGGCGCTGTCGGCACGGCCTTCATCGGCTTCCGGCTCGTTTTCCGACGGCAACGCCCCGTGCTCGACGACCGCTTCCATCTGCCGCACGCGCAGACATTGGATTGGCGAATCGCGACGGGACCCGCCATTTTCGGCATCGGCTGGGGCCTGGCCGGCATCTGTCCCGGCCCGGCCTTCGTCGCGCTGGGCTACGGCTCGCCCGGGATCGCCCTGTTCGTCATCGCCATGATGGTCGGGATGGCCGCCGCGCGCGTGCTCGCGAACCGCCAACCGGCGCTCGGCGTTGCGCTGTCGGAATGAACAAGTCGGAATCAGCAAGACACACGCTTTGGCGGAGGTTCACATGTCCAGCATCCCGCATCCGGTCGATCTGTCAGTGAAGTCCGACATCGCGCCGTTCTTCGATCCGGCCACCAACACGGTCAGCTATGTGGTCAAGGACCCCGGCTCGCCGGCCTGCGCCGTGATCGATTCCGTGATGGACATCGATTACGCATCCGGCCGCATCGCGCCTGTGTCGGCCGACAAGATCATTCGCCTGATCCAGGACAACGGCTGGCAATTGGAATGGCTGATCGAAACCCATGTCCATGCCGATCACCTGTCGGCGGCGCCGTACATCCAGGCCAAGCTGGGCGGCAAGATCGGCATCGGCGCCAACATCCGGATCGTGCAGGAGACCTTCGGCAAGATCTTCAACGAGGGCACCGAATTCCAGCGCGACGGCAGCCAGTTCGACCGCCTGTTCCAGGACGGCGACACCTACCGGATCGGCGGCATGACGGCGTTTACGATGCATACGCCGGGGCACACGCCGGCCTGCATGACTCACGTCATCGGTGATGCCGCCTTCGTCGGCGACACATTGTTCATGCCCGATGGCGGCTCGGCGCGGGCCGATTTTCCGGGCGGAGATGCCCGCACGCTGTACCGCTCGATCCGCAGGGTCCTCGAGCTGCCTGAGGCGACGCGGCTGTTCATGTGTCACGATTACGGCCCGAACGGCCGCGACATCCGTTGGGAAACGACGGTGGCCGAGCAGCGCGCGCACAACATCCATGTGCGAGACGGCATCACCGAAGACGAGTTCGTCGCAGCCCGCGAAGCACGCGACCGCACGCTGGATATGCCCAAGCTGATCATTCCGTCGCTGCAGGTGAACATGAAGGCTGGGCAATTGCCGAGCGCGGATGAGAGCGGACGCCGTTTCCTGAAGGTGCCGCTCAACGCGCTCTGACACGCGAGCCTGTGGGCGCGCCGATGTCCAGCACGCGGCGCACAACGCCATGAATGAGAGACGCGCCGGTCGGTCCCGGCGCGCCCCCTGAGATCATGTTACAGCGAGCAGCTTACGCCGCGTTGCTGCCTTCCTGGCGGCTGGCCTCGAACAGGAACCAGGTGCGCCGCTCGGTCTCGTCGATGAAGTTCTCGAGCAGACCTGCGGTGGCGGGATCGTCGTTGTCGTCGCACAGCTCATGCGCCTTCCGCATTGCCGCGGCGATGTGCTTGTTGTCTTCCATCAACTCCCGCAGCATCTCGCGCGGGGGGACATACTCCTCATTGTTGTCCTTGATGGTCTGCAGCTTGCTGATCTGGCTGATCGATTTCAGCGTCGTGCCGCCAAGCTTGCGCACGCGCTCGGCCAGCTGGTCCGTGGTGGCGAAGATCGCATCCGACTGCTCATCCAGCATCTCGTGGTAGTCATGAAAATGCCGGCCGCTGACGTGCCAATGGAAGTTCTTGGTCTTGAGGTACAGCGCAAAGGCATCAGCCAGCAGCGTGTTGAGCGCCGTCGAAATCTTGTTCACGGCGTCCGGCGACAGATCGGTCGGGGTATCGAGCTCGGGGGCGGTCTTGTCGGTCTTTGTTTTACTCACGGGCTAACCTTCCTGTTAGAAGCAGCGTGGACACGGGGGATCGGACCCGTTAACGCTCGCTAACCCCTCCAGTTCCGATCAAGGAACTGTGTTTGCCGGAACCCGACATGGACGATTGGATCGACTATTACGATTCCACGCACACGATCTATGCGAGCAAGCTGCACCGCGACCTGCACTTCCAGGGGATCGCGCGCGACATCGTCAGCTACATCCCCTCGCCGGACGCGGTCGTGCTCGACTATTCCTGCGGCGAGGCGCTGTCGGCCGGCAAGGTCGCCGACGCCTGCATGACGCTGATCCTGGCTGAGCCGGCCCCGGGCGTGCGCGGCCGGCTGATCGCGCGGTTCGCCCCGAACACCAAGATCCGGGTCCGCTCCCTCGACGAGCTCCGCAGCATGCAGGAGGCGTCCATCGACCTCGTCGTGATGAACTCGGTCGCGCAGTACATGAGCGAGAGCGAATTCGAGACGGCCTTGGCCGTCATCCGCCGGCTGTTGAAGCCGTCGGGACAATTCGTCCTCGGCGACATCCTGCGGCCCGAGGTTGGCATGGGCAGAGACGTGCTGGCGCTGCTGCGGTTCGCCGCTCGCGACGGCTTCCTCAAGGACGCGCTGGTCGGCCTGGTTGCCACAGCCCTGTCCGATTACCGGCAGCTGCGGACCAAGGTCGGCCTGCAGCGCTACACCGAGGCCGACATGCTGGGGCGGCTCAAGAAGGCCGGCTTCAGCGCCGTTCGAGCGCCCAAGAACATCGGCCACAATCCCTGGCGAATGACCTTCGTGGCGCGGCCGGTGAGCGGAACCTGACGTGGCGGCGGCCAAGGCACCGTCATCTCCAGCAACGGGATTAGGGTTAATGGAAACACGGGCTGGCTCACGGCCCCGTGAAAGGTAAGATCACCCTCGGCCCGGTGGCGGAAGCTACGACGCGAAGAGCGGTGCAACGCTCTTGAACCTGGTTCAAGTCCAGGCCGGGCCTCCAGCCTTCGCTGCTCTCGGAGCTTCGGCTCGGCGAGCGAGCCGCAGTCCCCTTCCAGCCAAATTGGCCGTTGATTTCGGCCCAAAACCCTTTTCGCTCAGAGGAAACTGGTCTAAAGACCGCTCGCGCGCGAGCACTGGTCGCGCCTTGGCCTTCCCTGGGCCTGTGGGGGACGCGCGGCACGCGCGCCCTTTTTTTGTGCCCAAATCTCTGCCGTTTCTTGCCCGTGAGCTTGAATGCCGAAACGAACCGACATCTCGACCATCCTGATCATTGGCGCCGGTCCGATCGTGATCGGCCAGGCCTGCGAATTCGACTATTCGGGCACGCAGGCGGTGAAGGCGCTCAAGGAAGAGGGCTATCGCGTCGTCCTCGTCAATTCCAATCCGGCCACGATCATGACCGATCCGGAATTGGCGGACGCGACCTATATCGAGCCGATCACGCCCGAGATCGTCGCCAAGATCATCGAGAAGGAGCGCCACGTCATCCCCGGCGGCTTCGCGCTGCTGCCGACGATGGGCGGCCAGACCGCGCTGAACTGCGCGCTGTCGCTGCGCCGGCAGGGCACCTTGGAGAAGTTCGACGTCGAGATGATCGGCGCCACGGCTGACGCGATCGACAAGGCCGAGGACCGCCAGCTGTTCCGCAACGCGATGGAGAAGATCGGGCTGCAGACGCCGAAGTCGCGTCTCGCCAACGCCTCCGCGCTGAAGAAGCAGTATCGGGACAAATACCACGCCGAGCGCGAGAAGCTCACCGGCGCCGCGCGCGACGAGCTCGACCGGCAGTGGACGCTCGGCGAAAACGACCGCCGTAAGCGCTATCAGGAATATGCCCTCGGCGAGGCGCTGATGGCGCTGTCCGAGATCGGCCTGCCCGCCATCATCCGTCCGTCCTTCACGATGGGCGGCACCGGCGGCGGCATCGCCTACAACAAGGAAGAATTCCTCGACATCATCGAGCGCGGGCTCGACGCCTCCCCCACCAACGAAGTGCTGATCGAAGAATCGGTGCTCGGGTGGAAGGAGTACGAGATGGAGGTCGTCCGCGACAAAAAGGACAACTGCATCATCGTCTGCTCGATCGAGAACCTCGATCCGATGGGCGTGCACACCGGCGACTCCATCACCGTCGCGCCGGCGCTGACGCTCACCGACAAGGAATATCAGATCATGCGCGACGCCTCGCTGGCGGTGCTGCGCGAGATCGGCGTCGAGACCGGCGGCTCCAACGTGCAGTTCGGCGTGAACCCCGCCGACGGCCGCATGGTCGTGATCGAGATGAATCCGCGCGTGTCGCGCTCCTCGGCCTTGGCGTCGAAGGCCACGGGCTTCCCGATCGCCAAGGTCGCGGCGAAGCTTGCCGTCGGCTACACGCTCGACGAGATCGCCAACGACATCACCGGCGGTGCCACGCCGGCGTCGTTCGAGCCGACGATCGACTACGTCGTCACCAAGATCCCCCGTTTTGCCTTCGAGAAATTCCCGGGCGCCTCGACCACCTTGACCACGTCGATGAAGTCGGTCGGCGAAGTGATGGCGATCGGCCGCACCTTCCAGGAGAGCCTGCAGAAGGCGCTGCGCGGGCTGGAGACCGGGCTCACCGGCCTCGACGAGATCGACATCGAAGGCCTCGGCCGCGGCGACGACAAGAACGCGATCCGCGCCGCCTTGGGCACGCCGACGCCGAACCGCATCCTGCAGGTGGCGCAGGCGATGCGTCTCGGCTGGTCGGACGAGGAGATCTTCAACTCCTGCAAGATCGACCCGTGGTTCCTGGCGCAGATGCGCGGCATCGTCGAGATGGAGGAGAAGGTCCGCCGTCACGGCCTGCCGCCGAACGCCGTGGGCATGCGCACCTTGAAGGCGATGGGCTTCTCGGACGCCCGGCTCGCAGTGCTCGCCAACACCACCGAGGCCGAGGTCGCCGCCAAGCGGCAGGCGCTCGGCGTCCGTCCGGCGTTCAAGCGCATCGACACCTGCGCGGCGGAGTTCGCATCCCCCACCGCCTATATGTATTCGAGCTACGAGACGCCGTTCGCCGGTCAGCTCGGCGACGAAAGCGCGCCGTCGGACAGGAAGAAGGTGATCATCCTCGGCGGCGGTCCGAACCGGATCGGCCAGGGCATCGAGTTCGACTATTGCTGCTGCCACGCCTGCTTCGCGCTGGCCGATGCCGGCTACGAGACCATCATGGTCAACTGCAATCCGGAGACGGTGTCGACCGACTACGACACTGCCGATCGGCTGTATTTCGAGCCGCTGACGGCCGAGGACGTGCTCGAGATCATCGCGACCGAGCGCCAGAACGGCACGGTGCATGGCGTGATCGTGCAGTTCGGCGGCCAGACGCCGCTGAAGCTCGCGCGCGCGCTGGAAGCCGCCGACGTGCCGATCCTCGGCACCTCGCCCGAGGCGATCGACCTCGCCGAGGACCGCGACCGCTTCAAGCGCATCCTCGACAAGCTGCACCTGAAGCAGCCGAAGAACGGCATCGCCTATTCGGTCGAGCAGGCGCGGCTCGTTGCCGCCGATCTCGGCCTGCCGCTGGTGGTGCGTCCGTCCTACGTGCTCGGCGGCCGCGCGATGCAGATCATCCGCGAGGACAACCAGCTCAGCGACTACCTGCTCGGCACCCTCCCCGAGCTGGTGCCGGCCGACGTCAAGGCGCGCTATCCGAACGACAAGACCGGCCAGATCAACACGGTGCTGGGCAAGAACCCGCTGCTGTTCGACCGCTATCTCTCGGATGCCACCGAAGTCGATGTCGACTGCCTGTCCGACGGCAAGGACACCTTCGTCGTCGGCATCATGGAGCACATCGAGGAAGCTGGCATCCATTCCGGCGACTCCGCCTGCTCGCTGCCGCCGCATTCTCTCGATGAAGCCACCATCGCCGAGCTGGAGCGGCAGACCCGCGAGCTCGCGCTTGGCCTCGACGTCGTCGGCCTGATGAACGTGCAATACGCGATCAAGGACGGCACGATCTACGTGCTCGAGGTCAATCCGCGCGCCTCGCGCACGGTGCCGTTCGTCGCAAAGGTCGTCGGCACGCCGGTCGCCAAGATCGCGGCGCGAATCATGGCGGGCGAGAAGCTCGCCGATTTCGGCCTCAAGAAGCGCGCGCCGAAGCATGTCGGCGTCAAGGAATCGGTCTTCCCGTTCGCCCGCTTCCCCGGTGTCGATACGGTGTTGGGACCGGAGATGCGCTCGACCGGCGAGGTGATGGGCATCGACCGCTCCTTCGCGGTCGCCTTCGCCAAGAGCCAGCTCGGCGGCGGCACGCGCGTGCCGCGCAAGGGCACGGTATTCGTCTCGGTGCGCGAGAGTGACAAGGCCCGAATCACCGAGGTCGTGCGCATGCTGCACGAGCATGGCTTCAAGGTTGTCGCCACATCGGGGACTCAGCGCTTCCTGGTCGATCAGGGCGTGCCGACCGAGAAGATCAACAAGGTGCTGGAAGGACGGCCGCACATCGTGGACGCCATCACCAATGGCGATATCCAGCTGGTCTTCAATACCACCGAAGGCCCGCAGGCCCTGGCCGACAGCCGATCGCTGCGTCGCGCTGCCCTCTTGCATAAAGTGCCGTATTACACCACTCTTTCGGGTGCCGTGGCGGCTGCGCAAGGCATCCGTGCCTACCTCGGGGGAGACCTTGAGGTCCGCACCTTGCAGAGTTACTTTTCCGAAAACTAATCGCTTGGCGCGGGCGAACGCCCGCTAAGCGATTGGCAGTGATCGGAAATGACGCCCTCCGGCAGGAACTCGCCGCGCGGTTCGATGTTGGTCCGGCCTTTGGCCGAGCCGGCATCCGCCGAGCTTTCAGGCTTTGCTTTGAGCCGCAAAGGCCTATTCTGAAGATGCTGATCGTGCGCGCCTGTGCCTGCACGACTGAAGGACGAGAAGAGATGGTGGAAAAGGTTCCGATGACCGCCGGCGGCTACGCCGCGCTGGAGAACGAGCTCAAGCAGCGCCAGTCGGTGGACCGCCCGCGCATCATCGAGCACATCGCCGAAGCGCGCTCGCATGGCGACCTCTCGGAAAACGCCGAGTATCACGCGGCCAAGGAAGAGCAGTCGCACAATGAGGGCCGCATCGCCGAGCTCGAGGACAAGCTCGCGCGCGCCGACATCATCGACGTGACCAAGCTCTCCGGCGACACGATCAAGTTCGGCGCGACGGTGACCTTGATCGACGAGGATACCGAGAAGAAGGCGGTCTGGCAGATCGTCGGCGAGGTCGAAGCCGACGCCAAGAAGGGCAAGATCTCGATCACCTCGCCGCTCGCCCGCGCGCTGATCGGCAAGAAGATGGGGACCACTGTCGAGGTCATGGCTCCGGGCGGGGCAAAGTCCTATGAGATCGCCAAGGTCGAGTGGCGCTGACGCCAGTTCGCCTTTGTTACAAGACATTTCAGGCTGCGCGAAAGCGCAGCCTTTTTCGTTCGAGATGTCACCTTTGCCGGCAGTCTTCCTCCGGGGGGTTCGACAGCACACGGTCAATTCATCGGGACGGGAAGATTCATGGCGGTGACGGGGTTCTGGTAATGAGCTAGGTGAGAACCGGCGAACCGGGCAAAGCTCAAACCCGTCCGGCGCCATCACGATCACTTTGATTTGGGGGACGATCACACATGGAGCAGATGCTCTCGAAATGGCAACCGGCTGTGCTCAGCCTGTTTCGCTTCATCACCGGCCTGCTGCTGTTTCAGTACGGCGTGGCCAAGATCTTCAAGTTTCCGGTGATTCCGTACTTCGCCAACATCCCGCCGCTGATCTACACGGCCGGCATGATCGAGCTCGTGCTCGGCGCCCTGCTGATGGTCGGCCTGCTGACCCGGCCCGTGGCGTTCATCCTCTCGGGCCAGATGGCCTTCGCCTATTTCCTCGGCCACATGTTCAAGACCGGCGAGCCAGTCTGGCTGCCGCTGCTCAACAACGGCACCGCGGCGATCGCCTTCTGCTTCTCGTGCTTGTATCTGGCGACAGCCGGCGGCGGCCCGATCAGCCTCGACGCGCTGCTGCGCAAAAAGGCCTAAGCTCATCCTCGCAAGTCATTCCGGGGCGATGCGTCGGCATCGACCCGGAATCCAGAGCTGAGTTCTCGAACGTCAAACTTCCGGGACCAGCTCCTTTCGGAGCTGCCCCGGAATGATGGCCGGGCTCAGCCGCGTCCCTTGACCTCGAGAGGCACGGCCGCGTCGTATTTGGAATTGTGCAGCACCAGCGACGTCCGCACGTTGCGCACATGCGGCGCCGCCGTCAGATGCGTGACGAATTCCTGGAAGGTCGCCATGTCAGGGGCCACGCATTTCAGGATGAAGTCGACTTCGCCTGAGAGCATCCAGCACTCCCGCACCAGCGGCTCGGCGCGGACGAACTCCTCGAAAGCCTTCAGGTCCGCATCGGCCTGGCTCGACAGATGCACAGCGGCAAACACGGTGACATCGAAGCCGAGCTTGCGCGGATCGAGCAGGCCACGATAGCCGGTGATGTAGCCCTCCTCCTCGAGCGTCCTGACGCGCCGCAGGCAGGGCGGCGGCGAGATGCCGACCCGCTTGGCGAGCTCCACATTCGTGATCCTGCCGTCGGCCTGAATTTCGCTCAGGATTTTGAGATCGATGTCGTCGAGGTTCTTCGTCACGGGGATTGGGGGGCTGGCGGGAACAGGCGGGAGCGGGCCCCCGGGTGGATGGCAATCTCTTAGCGCAAGCCGGTCAATTTGCGCAATTTTATTACTCTAGATTTCCCCTGTTGACCGCCTCGTGAAGGGAAAATTCGCCGAGATGCGTTGCAATTCTTGCATAGCTTGCCAGATGCCTTAGACTTGGATTTGACATTTTCGATGGGGCTTCGGGGCGTTTCTTCCACGCATTCCGCTCGCTGCGTCGTCAATCTACCCCTTTCCAGCGAGTTCTCGTCGTCATGCAAGCTCCGATCCATGCCAAAGTCGTCATCATCGGTTCCGGCCCCGCCGGCTACACCGCGGCGATCTACGCGGCACGGGCCATGCTTGAGCCGGTGCTGATCCAGGGCATTCAGCCGGGCGGCCAGCTCACCATCACCACCGATGTCGAGAACTACCCGGGCTTCGCCGACGTGATCCAGGGCCCCTGGCTGATGGAGCAGATGGAGAAGCAGGCCACCCATGTCGGCGCCAAGATCAGGACCGACCTGGTGACCAAGCTCGAGCTTGGTCAGCGCCCCTTCCGCCTGACCTGCGATTCCGGCGATGTCTATCTGGCGGAGACCGTCATCCTCGCGACCGGCGCCCAGGCGCGCTGGCTCGGTCTGCCGTCTGAGGAAACGTTCAAGGGCTTTGGCGTGTCCGCCTGCGCCACCTGCGACGGCTTCTTCTATCGCGGCAAAGAAGTCGTGGTGGTCGGCGGCGGCAACACCGCCGTCGAGGAAGCGCTGTTCCTGACCAATTTTGCCTCGACCGTCACGGTCGTGCATCGACGCGATCATTTCCGCGCCGAGCGCATCCTGCAGGAGCGGCTGTTCAAGCATCCCAAGATCAAGGTCGTGTGGGACAGCGCGCTCGACGAGATCTGCGGAGCGAGCTCGCCGTCGAAGGTCACGCATGTCCGGCTCAAGAACGTTAAGACCGGCGCGCTCACGGAGCTGCCGGCCGACGGCGTCTTCATCGCCATCGGCCATGCGCCGGCCACGGAGCTTGTGGCAGGCCAGTTGAAGCTGAAACCCTCCGGCTATGTCGAGGTCGTGCCGGGCTCGACGGCGACCTCTGTCCCCGGCGTATTCGCGGCCGGCGACGTCGCCGACGAAACCTATCGGCAGGCGATCACCGCCGCCGGCATGGGCTGCATGGCGGCCCTCGAGGCCGAACGCTTCATCGCCCACACGGCGAGCGAACGCGCCGCTGCAGAATGAACTGACGATGCCACGATCACGGGATGGATTTACGGATATGGATTGGGACAAGCTGAAGGTGTTTCACGCAGCGGCGGAAGCTGGCAGCTTCACGCATGCCGGGGAGCAGCTCGGGCTGTCGCAATCGGCGGTCTCGCGCCAGGTCAGTGCGCTGGAGCAGGAGCTCGCGGTGTCGCTGTTTCATCGCCACGCGCGCGGCCTGATCCTCACCGAGCAAGGTGACCTGCTGTTCCGGACCGCGCACGACGTCTTCATGCAGCTGCAGGCGGCGCGGGCCAAGCTGACCGACAGCCGCGAACGTCCAAGCGGCGATCTCAAGATCACGACCACCCCGGGCGTGGGCATCAACTGGCTGATCCCGCGGCTCGGCGAGTTCACCGCGATGTATCCGGAGATTCGGATCTCGCTGATCGTCACAGACGAAGAGCTCGACCTGTCGATGCGCGAGGCTGACGTCGCGATCCGCACGCGCAAGCCGACGCAGCCGGATCTGATCCAGCGCAAGCTGTTCGCGATCAGCTTCCACGCCTACTGCTCGCCGGAATATGTGAAGCGGTTCGGCACGCCGCGCACGCTCGACGAACTCGACGACCACCGCATCATCATGCTGGCCGACGGCCAGGTCGCGCCGCATCTGCAGAACCGCAGCTGGCTGGTCGACGCCGGCCGCAACGGCTCCGGTCCGCGCGAGGCCTATTTCCGCGTCAACAACATCCTCGGCCTGGTGCGCGCCTGTCAGCAGGGACTCGGCATCGCCGCGCTGCCCGACTACCTGGTCGAAGAGAACAGCCGCCTCGTGCAGTTGTTCGGTGAGTCCGATTCGATCCAGCTCGACACCTACTTCGTTTATCCCGAGGAATTGAAGACGGTCGCGCGCGTCCAAGTGTTCCGTGACTTTGTCGTGAGCAAAGCGCAGCGCTGGCCGGCTTGAGATTGTGCATGTCTGACATGCGGTGCACCTGCTTGCTGCAGGGCCGGATCGAGGACCATAGTGCTCGCGTGCTGAGCGTTGGCGCTGCGCATTGTCCCCCTCCTCCAGTGGCGCAAGCGCTCGGAATCCTTCTTGGAAGGTGATTGTGTCGGCCTTATTGGCCATACCTCCAGCCGGGCTCATTGGGCCCGGCTATTTTTTTGCGCGGAGAATATTTGCGCGCACATAGCATCATCACGCACGCGTGACATTGACAGTGCGACGCTCACCCCGCATGTAGATCGTATGTCCACGTCGCACGCCAAGCTGTCGTCGAAAAAAGGTCCCCTGCCGGGGACCTGTGGACGCGCGCGCTAGAATCTCTCCAGACTTCACCGCCGCATCACGAGCCCCGCCGCAAGGACTTTTTCGTGTGTCCCGTCTCCGGCCTCAACACCCCGAGGAGATGGACCATGACGACCCTTCGAACGCGACTGCACGGACTATGGCTGCCGCTGATCACGCCGTTTCGCGACGGCGCGCTGGATGAGCCATCCTTGCGCAATCTCGTGCGGCACTATGCCGCCAAGCCGATCGACGGCGTCGTGCTCGGCGCGACCTCCGGCGAGGGACTGGCGCTGTCGTGGGACGAGCGCGCGCGTCTCGTCGGCGTCGTCCGTGACGAGCTCGCCGCACTCGGTCGCTCACTGCCGATCTGTCTCGGCATCGGCGGCGTGGCGACATCAGACCTCATCGAGGCGCTCGATCGAACGGCATCCTGGCCGATCGACTCCTATCTGATCTCAAGCCCGCCTTACGTGCGTCCCTCGCAGCGCGGACTGCTGGCACATTTCACGGCTCTGGCTGAGCGCACGGCGCATCCGATCGTGCTTTACAACATCCCCTATCGCTCGGCTGTCGGGCTCGACAACGAGACATTGCTGCAGCTCGCGCAGCATCCAGCCATCGTGGGCCTGAAGGATTGCTGCGCCAACCGAATGCAGACGCGCGACCTGATTGCGCGCCGGCCACCGGGCTTCCGTATTCTCACGGGCGAGGACGCCCAGAGCTTCGACGCGCTGCAGGCCGGCGCCGACGGCGCCATCCTGCTCTCGGCGCATCTCGAGACCGAGACCTTCGCGGCGATGCTCGACCACGCGAGGGCCGGTCGGACCGACGCCGCAGCGGCGTGCTGGCCGCAAGTCGAGGATCTCACGCGGCTGTTGTTCGCCGAGCCGAGCCCGGCTCCGGCCAAGTATTGGCTGGCGCGGACCGGACTGATCGCGAGTCCCGAGGTGCGGCTGCCGATGGTCGAGGTCGGCGCGGAGCTCGCGGGCCGACTCGATCGGGAGATCGAGCGGCGGGGCGGCGGTGGTTAATCGGTGCTAACAAAGGGCGGCAAATGCGACCTAGTCCGCAACGTGATGTTTAAAGATGATCCGCTATGGATGTTGAAAACCTCAAAACGAGCGCGGGGGCGTCGTGGCTTTTCAGGATCATCCATTCCCTGAGAATCAGGGATTCAGCACCGAGGACATTCTCTGGGCGGTCGGGATCTGGTCGGTGATCCTGACGCTGACGCCGGCGATCGCGTTCTATCTGCTGATGGTCGCCTGATCTCCGAAACGCGCGGTCCCCCGCGCGTTCAACTCCCATCTTTTCGATCACGCCGCCTGCTTGTGCATCGCGCCGTTGGCGGACACCGTGCCGCGGATCGCCTTCACCGAGCGCTCGATCGCAGCCCACAGGCGCGCGATCTCGGCCGCCGCGCGGCCTTCGGCATAATATTCGCGCACGCCTTCGCCCTGTCCCAGCGCCATCAGGAGATCGGCGCGGTTGGTGATCTGGCCGCCCCACACCGGCGCCTTGAACTTGGCCAGCGCCTCGCGCGCGATCGTCACGATCGGACTCTCGGCCTCGTCGCGACGCGCCGGCGCGCCGTTGAGCACGACTGCGTAAGGCTTGCGCGCGGCGCGGCAGGTCTGGATCGTCTCCTGCACCGCGTTGACGTCGAACACGCCCGGACGCGCCGGGATGATCACCATGGTCGCGTTCTTGATCGCATCCTCGACCACGGCCGAGATCGTCGGCGGCGTGTCGATCAGCACCCACTCGACGCCGTCGCGGCGGGCCGCGGACACGATCGCGCTCACCGAGTTCACGGCCGTCTTGATCGGCGGCTCGTTGGTGCCGCGCAGCTTGTGCCAAAGCGTCAGCGACCCCTGGGGGTCGGCATCGATGAGCAGACAGGACTTGCTCGCCTTGATCTGCGCAGCGAGATGGGCGGCCAGGGTGCTCTTGCCTGAACCGCCCTTACGCGATGCGAAAACAATAACGTTCATACCTTGGCCTCCAGATTGACCCCGGCGGCGAAAATGAATCAGCGGACTGATTCGCGGAAGATAAATTTAGCGATTGCTAACGCGTAACTCCTGATTGCCGAAACGCATTGGTTTTTGAGTCACACCATCGGCAGAAAAGCGGCCGATCGTGCGACGATCTCCGGCAACATCCGGTATTCACCGATCGCTCTCGCATGTTGAGGATGCACGCTTGCACGCATTGGACAGCTAGGTCTCATCCGGGCGCGACTTCTTCGCCTTGCCTGCGCGCGCATTGACCGGCTTCTTGGTTGCTGCCGGCCGAAGGCTCATCGGCTTTTCAGCACGGCCCGACGAGGCCTGACGCGGCGGCGGACCGAACTGGGCGCGGCACGGCGGCGACAGCTCGGCCTTGCGCCTGGCCATGCAGGCGGTGATGCGGTCGACATCGGGAATCTCGGAACTACAAAGACGCAGCGCGTCGCCCGTGCACGCCTGCTCCTGCTCGGCGGTATAGGCATACACGGAAACAGGAACCATCGTCAGGACCGGCAGCGCCGTTCCCAGCAGTGTCAGCAGGACGCCCCTCATCGTGCCCTCCCCGTTTTGCAACACTAGGTGCAACCTCCCGGGATTCGCAAGCTGCGCATCCCGCTCTCCTCACGCGGCCAGATGATCCAGCAGCGCCATCATCACCGGTGCATCGGGCATCGGCAGCACCGAATCGATGCGGTCGATCAGCCGCGATTGCAGCAACGGATTGCGCGCCTTGCCGATGGTGCCGAGCGGCCCGCGGAAGCCGTGATCCTCCCAGGCGAGCTCGAGCAGCGCCTCGCTGGTCAGCGCCTCGATGAGATCATCGGCGCCGCGATCGAGGCTCATCAGCGGATGCGCCGAGAACACCGTCGGCTTGGGATAGATGATGACCGGCTTGGCCGGCGCATTCGCCTCGACGCGCTTCCAGCGCTCGGGATCCTGCAGCACCCATTCGACCAGTTGGTTCTCGTAGCCGACGATCAGCGGCTGCGCGCCGACGCCGCCGGCGATGTAGTCGTCGAACAGCTTGCCGGAGGATGGCGGCTTGAAGCCCATCCGTTTGAATACGGTGGCAACGTCGCCATCGATCTTGCCAAGCGCATCGAGCGCGATCACGTCGCCGCTCAGCAGGTTCGCGGCAAGGCCCGCGAACATGAAGCCGGAGTTGGAGCGGTTCGGATCCGTGGAGACGATGCGCGCGCGGCCGAACAAATCAGCAACGCCGATCTGCGCCCAGCTGTCGCCGGCGATGATCGCCTTCAGCAGCTTCAACAGATCGACCGTGTAGCGCGGCCCGCCCGCAGGCTCGGCGATCCCCGCTTTCACCAGGCCGTCGGCGATGCGATCCCAGGAATACAGCACGATCGGCGAGTTGAAGATCACCTGGTCGCGCGAGATCTTCACGCCGGCGCCGCGGGCGACCTCGACCAGCACCGAGGAGGACGGCCACAGGAATTGCGGCTTCTGGTCGAGCAGGGTCCGCTCGCGCACCATCTCGACCGAGCCGGCGCGGCGGGCGTCGAGCACCAGGCCGAAGCGTCGCTCCAGGAGATTGCGCACGCGCGCATTGGCGAGAAAGCCTTCCTTCTCGCCGCCGGCAAAGCCGAACAGTTGCTTCGGCTTGCCGAACTTGCCGGCGATCTCCGGGTGCTGGTTGAGATACAGATAGCCGCCGGTGGCCGCTGCTGACGTCGCCAGCAGGCCGATCCCGAGTGCGCGGCGCGACATGGGCATCAGCCCCTCCTAGACCTTGTCCCGCCGCTCGAGCGGAACGGCCGGCGGCGCAGCCGGGCCAAGATCCTCATCGAGGGCGCTCTTGAGAAGTTTGAGCTCGATGTCGAGCTTGTCGAGATCGGCATCCTGCAGGCTCGCGGCATAGCGCGTGAACGCCGCATCGAGCCGGTCGATCAGCTCGCGGGTCGAGGCCAGCCGCGCGGTGTCGACGACCGGCGCCTGCTCCAGCTCGGCATAGGCCTCGGCGATCTCGGCGGCGCGCGGCAGATAATAGGTCAGGAAGCGCCTGACCCGGTCGAGCCGCAACGGGTCCTTCTCGATGCCGGCAAAGATGCGCCGCGCGATCACCGCGAGGTGGCGGACGCCGTCGGCGACCTTGCGCTCGCGGATGCGCCCCGCGGCCTGCTCCAGCCGCTCGGCGCAGGGCGCGGCCTCGCCAAGCAGCTCGCGCGCGAGCTGGACCTTGCCCCGTGCGGCGCCGCTGACATCGAGCAGCGGAAACGCCGCGCGCGGCGCCAGCACCGCGATGGCGCCGCCGCCGGCGCCGAGACCGATCACACAGGCGAGCCAGAACGGCATGCTCAGACCGATCGCGAGCGCAGGGATCGCGACGGCGGCGATCAGGCCGCCAACGATCCATCCGGTCTCTGACGACGCACTCGGCATCTAATTATATCCACGCACCGCGCGGAAGGCGTCGGTGAGATTCTTGGTGCCGTCGAAGACACGACCGCCGGTCAGCTTGGCCAGCGCATCGAGCTGCTTGCGGTCGGCCTCGTCGCCGAAGGTGACGCCGAACACCGGCACGCGGCCGCCATCGGCCCGCCAGGGCTGCTCGAAGGTGGCCCGCTCGCCAAAGCTCTTACCATCGGTCATGATCACGATTGCCGCCAGGTGCGAGCCCTTGTCCAGGATTGGTTTCATCGCCGCCAGCGCCCGCGCGCCGCAGGTGTAGAAATCCGTGCCGCCCCCGGCGCGCAATTCGAGCGTCTGCTTCAACAACCCGGCCTGCTCCTGCTCGTCGCCGCTGGCGCTCGACACCCATAGCACGTGGTCATTGAACGGCAGCACCAGGATTTCATCCTGCTTCGACCATTGCACCAGCAGCTCCCGCGTCCGCGCCGGCGTCAGCAGGAAACGCATGGCCTCCAGGAGCTGGGTCTCGCCATGGCCCTGCATGCTGCCGGAGAGATCGAGGCACAGCGCCGTCAGCGACGGCCGCCGCAGCGCATCCTGATAGGCGGCGAGCGCGATCTGGATCACCTTCGGCTCCGGCGGCCGCACCACGGTGACCGCGCGCGACGGATCGATGTTGGTCGTCTGATCGCCCGGCAATTGGGACGCGCGCGCCAGCTCGACCCGGCGGCCGGTCTTGGCGATACGGGCCTGCGTCTCCGGCTTGAGCAGGAAGGCCTGCAGCTCGTTGAAGAACGCCTGCACCTCCTTGCCGCGGCCGCGCTCGACGAAGCCGAGCGGCGAATCCGCCACCGACACGCCGTCCTCGGGATAAACAGCATAGAGCGGCTCGAAGCCGTCGGCCTTGAGCTTGTCGTTGGTCTCCTTGATGACGGCCTCGTAGTTCCACATCGCCTGATAGCGGGTGCCGTTGCGCTCGCCCTCGCGATAGAGGTCGGCGAGCCAGCCGCTGGAGCCGGATGAGCGTTCGACGCCGCGCAGCAGCGAGCGCACCGTGGTGACGACGCCCTCGCGTTCGAGATCGCCGGCCTCGATCAGATCGGGCTTGCCGATGGCGGAGGCCAGCATCGCGAGATAGGCCGAGGCGCCGGAATTGGACTGCGTCGCCGAGGTCATCAGGAATTTCAGCCGCCCGGCCTGAACCGCGGCCAGGATGTCCTTGGTGGTCACCCTGGCGCCGATCCAACCGAGCTCTTCCGCCTTGGAGCGGCGGACGCCGAGGATCACCGGCATCTGCGTGATCGACTTGACCGACTTCACCCGGCGGCCGGTGTCGAACATGTCGATCCAGATCGAGGCCGCCGGCCACACCGCATCGGCCTTCGCCTCATTGCCCGGCTTGAGCGACAACGCGATATCGAGGGAGCCCTGATAGGTCATGTCGCAGGTCGCGCCGCGCGACTTGCAGAACTCCTGGACCAGCGGCTCCAACACGTCGTTCTCGGAGCCCGAGAGGATCGAGAATTCCGGCCCGCTTGGGCCGCAGCCGGCGAGCCAGAGCGCAGTCAGTCCGATCGCAAGCACCCGCCACACGGCCTGGAGACTCATGGCCTGAAAACACATGGCCTGGACACTCACACCGGCGCCTTCGACAACACCGCCTTCAGCTCGGCGGTCTGCTGCGCCATGCGGTGCTCGACCTCCTCGCGCTTCTTGCGGCCCTCCTGCTGAGTGGTCAGCACGCCGGTGATGGTGTCGATCAGATCGCGGTTGGTCTTGTCGAGCGTCTCGATGTCGACGATGCCGCGCTGCGACTGCTGCTCGATCGCGATCGCCTGGGTCTTCATCATCTCCGAGGCCTGCCGCATCATCTCGTTGGTCGCGTCGGTCACCGTCTTCTGCAATTCGAGCGCCGATTTCTGCCGCTGCAGGCCGAGCAGCAGGATCATCTTCTGCTTCCAGACCGGGATGGTCAGCTCAGTGGTGGCCTGAAGATTCTCGATCAGCGTCTCGTCGCCGGACTGCACGATGCGGATCTGCGGCAATTGCTGGATGCCGATCTGGCGCGCCTGCTGCAGATAGAAGATGCGCTTTTCCAGACGGTCGAGCGCCTGCACCGCGTCCTGATAGGTTTGCGCCGCCATCAGCGCGTCGCTGCCGTCGGCCGAGGCCTTCGCGGCGCGCTCCAGCTCGAGCAGCGGGCCGCGGCGATAGTCCTCGACGAAGGCCTTGCCGGCCGCGATATGGGCGTCGAGCTCGGTCAGCGCGGTCTTGGTCTGCTCGTGCAGATCGTCGAGCAGCGCGATGTCCCGCCGCAAGGTCTCCTTGTTGCGATCGAGCTCGATGCAGATACGGTCGATCTGGGAGGCCACGTCGTCGAACGCGTCCGCGAAGCGACGCACCCTCGCCTCCATCGAGGAGAACATCCGGGTCAGCAGCCCGGCATCCTTGAGCGTCGCCGGATCGAGACCGCGCGCCTTGGCAAGAATGTCGGTCAGCAGCTTGCCGGTGGCGCCCATCTCGCGGTTCTGGGTCTGGGCGAGGATGCGGTCGGCGAACTCGACCACCGAGCGCTGGGCACGGTCGCCGAAGGTGACGAGGCGGGAGCGATCCGAGATGTCGATCTCGGAGCGGATGCGGGCGACCACCGACTGGTCGGCGTGAACCGCCGGCAGGTTGACGGTCTCAGACATGCGGATACCTCGGGGGATTTGGCCAGGAGCGACCGAACAAAAGGGTGGAGATCATAGGGCCGCATTTCAATGGTTCGATGACGGCGGACAAGAACCAAATGCGAAGCATGTTCAAGAACATGACAAAGGCGACCCTTGGCCGCAGTTTGGCCGGCGGATGGCTCGGCCTGGGAGCGGCTGATGGATTCGTCGATCCAGCGGGAGATCGGTTCATCACATGATACGCAAATGCTGCCATTCGCTCCACGGCCGCGCTTTCGCTACATGCCCCGCTGTCGTCCCTGCGAACGCAGGGACCCATAACCACCGGCCCAAATGGGACGATGACTGGCAATTGCGCGTCTCACTTAGATTCCGCGGTATGGGTCCCTGCGTTCGCAGGGACGACAGCGCAGATTTGGGCTGGCATTGGTGCCCTCCATGACCGGATGACGGTTGTGAGATTTCGACCCACGCGCCCGCATCCTCGCAGCGCCAAACGCCCGAGTTGCTCATACGATGCCCCCACCAACGCGAGGGCGCAGGGAATGCCGGGTGAAGGCCTCACCCATGGCCCGCCTGCAACAAAAAAGCAGGCGGCAGTCACCACAGGTTCAGCCGAGCATCCGGCATTCCCTGCGCGATGGGCTTACGAATTATACGTGATCTCCCTGGGGATCGGCATTCTTGCCCCCATCATCAGCGCGTGCCGTCAAGCAACACGTTGACTTGACCTCAGCACCGAGAGGCCAGGACCACACGACTTCATCGTCCGTCATGGATCAGTCGTCGCGCCGTAGCGCCTGATCAATCACGGCCACCGCATCCCCGCCCCACGTATCGTGACGACCGCGCGTACGCCCCTTCGCTTGGGACGGGATGCGCGGATAAGACCACTGATTTGGGGTGGGCGTCAAGATTTTTTCTGGAAAACGGAAGATCGATGCCAAACGATCCATCGCGATCTTCACCAGCGGAGTTCATGCGGACTTGTCTGGAAAAGCGCGACGCGAAGACCTAAAAATGCCAGCGACAGCAAGTGAGCGAGAACCAATAAGAAGGCGAGCAGCATCAGGAGAATACCAAGCTGAGATGCTGTGGTGCCCAAGAGCCCTATAGGCTCGTCAGGCGCTGGCAGATAACCATACGAAGCCGAATAGAATGCAGGGAGTACAGCTATAACAACGGCCGAGAGAACGATCATCAAAATCGTGAGGAGCGGCAGTGCGCAAACTCTCAGTGCGAGATGACGGCTACGCAGGAAACGGCGAGTGCAGAGGTGACAGATGATCGCGATGGCCAGCATGAGCATGCTGCCCCCGAACAGAAGCTCGACAAACATAGTATAGTTTTCAGGTCTCTGCATCAGATTAAAACCGTTGAAAGGCGGCTGATGTTATCATCCCCAGGCCTTGATGTATTAGGCGCAGACCGGAACCGAGTGAGCGATCGTCTAAGCTGAGCGTCCGCCCCACTTCGCGCCTACCGCATCGTCGCCCCGATCGTGGCCTTGCGTCGATCGGTATACTGACACAATCACGCCGAATGTCCGCCTGGCAGTGAATTGCGACTTGCTCATTCCAGCATAAGTTGCCGGGTCTGCACCAGGATGTCTGCAGGCCTCCAAGCGGTCAGAGACGCGCTATACCGACATCAGTAGAGTAGTCGTCCGCACAGTCCAGAACAGCGGAGAAATAATCATCGATCCATCGCGCGATCGATCGCGGGTCGGACAGATCGAGACTGCCGGTCAGATATTTGTTCGGCTCCCACATCAACGGCGCAAATGCCGGGAGCCCTCCGAGTTTCTGGCTCGGGGCGTCGGCGGACAAATATGCCGCGTTGATGCAGCCGATCTCGAACTGAACCCATTTCGTCGGATCGCCGGTGACCTCGAACGTCGCGATCCAGCCCGAACCGGCACCCAGAATTTCGCGGACAGCTGGCGCTATCTCAGCGATCTGGTCACTTCCCATGGTCGGTCCCCAGTGGCGAACGGAATTGTGCAGAGGATTGGCCCGCCTGCCAACTCCCCTCCCCCTTGCGGGGAGGGGTCGGGGGTGGGGGTCCACGAATTCCGCTATGAGTTGTGGAGCGCGGAGCGAAGGATCTCCTGGAAGTCCGTCGCCTTCGGTGATGTCAGCCATCACGTCACCCCCGACTGTCATCGCCCGGGGACCCCCACCCCCAACCCCTCCCCGCAAGGGGGAGGGGAGCCGACCGGCTTCGCCGTGAGACCTTGGCCACTACGACCTGCAGCGTGTTCCGCCTGCTCTGCCACCAACGCGCCGATCCGCAACGAAATTGGCGGATTACGCTGGCGCTCATCCGCCCTCCGACACTCGCTGAAGCATGACGTCCAGCCGGGCGATGACATCGCCGATCATCCCCTTCAGCCTGAGAAATTCTTCGTCTTCACAAGCTTCTTCGGCGAGCGTAAGCGCGAGCGACAATTGCTCGACGGACCGCTCGACATGCTGCTTGAATGCTGCGGCTGATTTCGGATTCATCATGCGTCCTCGGGCATCGAGATCGCTTGGCGCCCACTTGCCCCGCGCCAGCCGTGGCGCTCATCGGCAGCCCCCGACGCTCGTGACCTCGCAAGATCGGACGAGCCTTGTGGTGAGACAAACGATCGACATGTCGGGATTTTGGTACAGTTGGGTGGGCTCGAACCACCGACCTCCTGTTCCACAGACAGGCGCTCTAACCAACTGAGCTACAACTGCATCCGCAACGGGCAGAGCCCCGCGAGAGGGGGCGCCCGAACGGGGCGGAAACTAGGTGCAATGGGGGGATTTGGCAAGTCCGAGAACGGATAAAGTCGGCCGCCTCCCCGCGGTTTTTTGCTGCCTTTGTGAGCGCTTTCGCGGGGCTGCCCAGAATGCGGGCTCGAAAACGATCGAGCCCGGACGCGGGGCGCGCCGGGCTCGGGATTCGCGGCCATCCGCTGGCGCCTTGGGGGCGCCGAGCGGGGCTCAAGGGTTGGACTTTAGGCCGCCGCGGCTTGAACAGCTTGGTGGCGCTTTCCTTGATCGGCTCGACCGTCTCGATGGCAACCTTCTGGCCGAGCTCGCCGAGCTCCTTGGCCTGGGCGGTGAACGCCTCGAACTGCTTGCGGGCGAAGCCGGCCCACAGCTCCAGCGCTTCCGACGGCGACTTCACGCCGAACAGCTCCTGGGCGAAGTCGAGCGAGGCGGTGGTGTTGGCCTTGGTGAACTCCATCACCTTGGACGAATAGGCGCCGGCACCCTTGCTGGCGTTGGCGAAGAACGCCTCGATGGCCGAATTGTGGGTCTCGGCCGCGTCCTTGAACTTGGCGTAGTTCTCGCGGGCCTGCGACACGCCTTTCTCGGCGAGCGCGCGCACCTGCTCGGGCACCTCGAACGGGATGATCGATGCAGAGAAAGGATCGGTGGCATTGGTCATGGCATGCATCCTTGGGAACATTTAAGGCTGAATCGTCCCGGCAACGAGACGTCACTTTCGGATCACGCAGAGGAACCGCCCCTGGGAGGTAACAACCTCGCGTAGAGCTATATCGTGTCGAATTTGTGCAACGCAACGACTAATTCCGATATCTGGAACTCTTTGTCGCGGGGCGCCCACGAAGGGACGCGCCGCTCAATCCATGCGTGCACGACGAGATGCGCAGGCCTTCAAGCTTTGGGCTTGGCGGCGTCGACCGCGGCCTTGTGGATCGCCTGGCCCATCTCGGTCGCCTGCTCGGCCAGCGATCGCATCTGGCCCTGGATGTAGTCGGTGTGCAGCCGGAGCACCTCGGGCAGATCCTTGGCGTGCACCAGCGACTGGGCGTAGTCGAGCGAGGACTGCACGTTCTTCTCGGCATAGGACAGGACCTTGGCGCCGATGTCCTTGGCGCCGGCGCGCACCGTGGCGCCGCGCTCCTCGAGCGAGCCGGCGGTGGCTTCGGCGCCCGCCAGGAATTTCTCGAACGTCTGCCTGGCCTGGTCGAGGCCGGCCTCGGCCATGGCGCGCATGTCCTTCGGAATCTCGAATCGGCGTCCGTCGTCCGTCATCTGTCCCTCCTCCTGTTGCCCAAACCGGCCCGCGAGACGCGACCCGCATCGGGGTCGCGCCGGTCACCTTAGCCTGCCGGTCCCATCCGCATCGTGACGGCGTCGGGCGCTTTTGCAATGCAAAAGGCCGCGCGCGTCCGGGTTTGCAGCGCCGAGGACAGGCCGGGAACACATTAAGGTTATCCAAGCTTTAGCAGGACCTCGCGGTCGCCGGGCCGTGGA
This sequence comes from Bradyrhizobium sp. USDA 4353, assembly GCF_054063215.1. Lineage (NCBI taxonomy): Bacteria > Pseudomonadati > Pseudomonadota > Alphaproteobacteria > Hyphomicrobiales > Nitrobacteraceae > Bradyrhizobium > Bradyrhizobium sp. USDA 4353. The sequence goes on along the minus strand of NZ_JBSSGB010000001.1, from coordinate 2,783,073 downwards.
CCTCTGCCCTCAAAACGCGCGATAGTAACGAATTCTTAACGCTGCCAGTTCCGGCCACCGATGAAAGTCAGAAGAGTCGTTCGTCTTTGCCCATGACTCACGCCGATCCCAACGCCGATCTCGAATTGCAGGTCCTGAGCGATCCCCGGCTGGCGGTCCACGCAGCAGGCAGCCTGCCGGCGTGGCTGTGGTCGGCCGATGGCAGCCGCGTGCTGTGGTCGAATGCAATGGGGGCGCGGGTCTTCGGCGCGAGCCATGGCGCGGCGCTGAGCGCCAGGACGTTCGGACCGGCCGATCAGCATCGCCGCCAGGTCGCGCAATTGGCGCGACGGTTGCCGGAGACCGGCGCGCTGCGGCTCGAACGTATCCGCGGTTTCGGCGCGCCTCTCGGCACGCTCGCGACCTGCGGCTGCGCCAGGCTCGATCTGGCGGACGGCACCCGGGCCGTGCTGATCAGCAGCACCGACAGCACCGGGCGCAGCGTTCCGCTGGCCGAGCGTCTGAAGCGGCTGGTGGACAACAGCACGCATGCGCTGATCGCGTTCACCCAGGACGGCCAGTTCGCCGGCATCAGCGCGGCCGGGCGGCAGTTGTTCGGCATGCACGACCTGAGCGATCCGCAATTTGCCGCAGCCCGACACGCGGCGCTGGCCGATGGTCTCGCCGAGGTGACGCTCGGCGCGGAGCGCGCTTTGCTGTGCCGTGTCGGCAGCGGCAGTCAGACCGGGCTGGTCGCGATGCCCGTCCCGATCAGGCCTGACGAGATCGACGCGCCGAGCCCGGCGCTCCCACAAGATGCAGAGCTCGCTCCCGATGCCTCCCCGGCATCACCGCCCCCGGTGGACATCGCCGGTGCGGATGCGGCCGAGCCTCCGCCTGCTCCTTCGATGGACGACATGACCGAACGCCACACCGACTATGAAGCTCCCGCTTTGTCGAACGAAGCGCCGGCTGAATTCCTCCTGATCGACGAGCCCGCCGAGGCGGAGCGGTTCGAGCCGCAGCCGCTGGTGTCGCGGACCACGGCCGACCTGCATCCCTCCGCATTCGCGCCATCGCAGGCTGCGGCCAGCGAGGACCGCGCGACCGAGGCCGCCACGCCGCCGATGCCGCAGGCCGACGATAACGCCAGCGCCGTTTCGGATGAGGCGTCGACGCGCGCGCGCCGCCATCCGCTGCGCTTCTCCTGGGAGATGGATGCTGAGGGGCGGTTCTCGGTCGGCTCCGATGAGTTCGTTCGCCTGATCGGCGCACGGAGCGCAGCCCTGCTCGGCCAGCCCTGGCACGACATCAGCGAGAGACTTGGACTTGATCCGGATGGTCTTGTCAGCGCCGCCATCGAATCGCGGCAGACCTGGAGCAACCTCGTCGTGACGTGGCCGACCGACGACAGCGGCGAGCGCCTTGCCGTCGAGCTCTCGGGGCTGCCGGTCCTCACCCGGGAGCAGACCTATTCCGGCTATCGTGGCTTCGGCGTCTGCCGGGATCTCGACACCCTGAACCGGCTGGAGGCGCTGCGGCCGGGCACGGCCGAGGCGTCGCAGGACGGCGGGACCGATCCTGCTGCGGCTGATGTTGCACCTGCAGAGCTTGCGCAATCCGACCATGGGCCGGCCGCAGATGTGCCGCCACGGCGGGACAACATCACGCTGTCAGCCCGGGATGCTTCCATCGCGACGGACGCGTCCCACATGGATGGTGTCGGCCTGGAGGCGGCCGGAAACGTCGTGCCGTTCCGCGCCCTCGGCGAGAGCAAGCTTCCGGCGCTGACGCCGGTGGAGAACAATGCGTTTCATGAACTTGCGCGCCAGCTGTCGGCCCGGCTCGAAGGTGAGGTCCGCAACACGGACCTTCCCGGCCCAGCGCACGAGATGGCGCCGCGCGTGAGTGATCCCTTTGGACCAACTCAGCACGACGAGATGTCGGCCAAGGCCGACGCGACGAGCGAGCACGGCGGCGGGCTGCAGACGGAGTGGCTGACGCCCGAGGCGCCGCCGGCCCAGGGGGACAGCCAGCGCGACCGCATCCTGCTCGACCTGCTGCCGACGGGCATGCTGATCTACCGGCTCGACCGGCTGCTCTATGCCAACCCCGCCTTCTTCAAGCAGATGGGCTATGCCGACCTGCCGGCGCTCGAGCAGGCCGGCGGCCTCGATGCGCTCTATGTCGAGCCGGGCGGCTCGGGATCCTCCAACAGATCCGAAACCGGCACGCCGGTGACGATCTCGGCGGCCGACGGCTCCTCCAGCGAGGAGATCAAGGCCGAGGCGCGCCTGTTCACGATCACCTGGGACGGCGACACCGCGCACGCGCTGATCTTCGCGCCGACCTCCGGCCCTGCCGCGGCGCTGCCGCCAACGACGGAAGCCGCACCGGCGCCTCCACCCGCAGCACAAGCCGCGCTCGTGGTGCCGCCGCCTCCGGCCGCCGGTCACGCCGAGGCCGAGGATCTCGCTGCCATCCTCGACGTCACCGCCGAGGGCATCCTGATGTTCGATGCCGGCGGCAACATTCACGCCTGCAATCGCAGCGCGGAGGCGTTGTTCGGCTATGACGGCACTGAGCTGGTTCGGCGCAACCTGATCGAGCTGTTCGCGCCCGAGAGCGCCCGGCTCGTGCTCGACTATCTCGATTGCGTGCAGCAGGCCGGTGCGTCGGGCGTGCGCGACCAGGGCCACGAGGTGCTCGGCAAGGTCGCCCAGGGCGGCGCCATCCCGCTGTCGATGACGATCGGCCGCACCAGGCCGGAGGGTCCGAATTTCTTCGCGGTGTTCCGCGATCTGTCGCAGCTCCGCCGCGGCGAGAACGAATTGCTGCAGGCCCGGCGCGTCGCCGACCGCGCGGCCAATGCCAAGGCCGACATGCTGGCGCGGATCAGCCACGAGGTGCGCGCGCCGCTGAATGCGATCATCGGCTTTGCCGAGGTGATGATCGGCGAGCGCTTCGGCACGCTCGGCAACACGCGCTACGCCGAATACATGAAGGACATCCGCGCCTCCGGCGAGCGCGTGGTGTCGCTGATCGACGACCTGCTGGAATTGTCGCGCATCGAGACCGGCAAGCTCGAGCTCGCCTTCACCAGCCAGAACCTCAATGAGCTGGTCGAGAGCTGCGTCGCGGTGATGCAGCCGCAGGCGAACCGGGCGCGCATCATCATCCGCACCTCGCTGTCGCAGGTGCTGCCGCCCGTCGTCGCCGATGCGAGGGCGCTGCGGCAGATCGCCATGAACCTGATCTCGGCCTCGATCTCGCTCGCCAATGCCGGCGGCCAGGTGATCGTCTCGACCGCCCTGTCCGATTTCGGCGAGGTGCTGCTGCGCGTGCGCGACACCGGCCATGGGCTGAACGATCAGGCGGTGGCCGCGGCGCTCGAGCCGTTCCGCGCGAGTGCGGGAGCCGAGCTGAGCTCCGAGGGCGCGGGCCTCAGCCTGTCGCTGACCAAGGCCCTGGTCGAAGCCAACCGCGCGCAATTCCACGTCAAGGCGGCGCCGAAATCCGGCACGCTGATGGAGGTGGTGTTCTCGCGCGCGGTGGCGCGCAATCAGAGCACGGGCTGAGCCGATCCCGCGGAGCGGATCGCCAGCGCACGCAGCTTGAGGCCGAGCAGCAGCGGACCGAACGCCAGCGCGAAGCCGGCAAAGGCGATGACCCAGGCCAACGCCGCGACGTGCAGCAGCGCGCCCGCATGCGCCGGCGCCAGCACGGCGCAGACCCGCGTCACCACAGCGATGATGATGCCGAGATAGATCGCCTGCGTCGCGACCGAGGCCGTGAGCGCCTGACCGGTGTGGCCGAGGGTGGCGCGCGTCATCACCGCGACCGTCATGATCCCGGCAGCCCCGACCATCCAGGCGTGCAGGCCAGCGCTCGGCAGCACCCATCCGACGCTCGCCGCGGCATTGAGCAGGAAGCCGAGCGGCACGAAGGCGTAGCCTATGTGAAGGATCACCAGCAGCCGCTCGCGCAGCGTCCGGTCGCCGGCCCAGCGCGCGAGCCTGACTGCATGCAGCACGCCCGCGACGACGAGCGCAGCGCCAATGGCTGCGCTGTCCGGCGCCACGATCCAGCCGAGCAGGCTCAGCGCGCTGAGCAGCACGACGATCATGTCGAAACGGCCGAACGGCGCCGGCAGCCGGCCGGGATTGTGCTTCACCAGCCAGTTGCGCGTGAAGCTCGGCGTGATGCGGCCCCCGATCAAGGCCAGCAGCAGCACGATCACGGCGACGCCGATGCGGATCGCGTAGTCGGCCGCGCCGTGCAGATGCGCCTCGACATGGAAGGCGACCTTACCGGCGAGCAGGACGCCGACCGCGGCGACCACCGGCAGGTTTCGCCAATTCCGGCCCGCAATGATCTCGCGCGCCGCGGCGAGGACGACTAGCAGCAGGAAGCTCGCATCGATCAGCAGCGCGGCCCACCAGGGGCCGAAAGCGGACAATGTCACCGCGAGACGTCCGGCCAGCCAGACCACGACGAGCGCGAGCAGCGGCAGGCCGCGGATTGGCAGCCGCCCCGTCCAGTTCGGGATCGCCGTGAACAGGAAGCCGGTGACGATCGCCGGCAAATAGCCGTAGAGCATCTCATGGACGTGCCAGTCGCGCGGCGCAAATGCCGAGCCCAGCTTCAGCTTGCCATAATAGGCCGGAAGCCAGACCACGATCGCGAGCGCGGCCTGGATCGCGCCGAGCAGGAAGAACGGACGGAAGCCGTTGGCGAGAACGGTCCAGCCTTGATAGTTGCGCGGAATGGCCATGGGCATGCTCGCTCGATATCGATGGGAACCGCGCCGATCGGGGCGCCTCCCCCGATGTAGTTGCGCATGGCTCGCGACGGATTGCGCCAGCACAAACTTCCGGCCGATCGCGAAATCGTGTTATGGAGCGGCGCAAATTTCGCCGTGCCCCGCCCGGAGAACATCATGGCTTCCATCGACCGCTCGCTGGTCGCGCATCTGCCGCTGTTTGCGGGGCTCTCGACCGACGACCTCACCGAGGTGCTGCGGGAGGCCCGCTCCACGCGTGTTCCGCGCAACGGCGCGGTGTTCGAGCAGGGCGCCGATGCGACCTCGTTCTTCCTGCTGCTGCACGGCCATGTCCGCGCCACCAAGACGACGCCGACCGGCGATCAGATCGTGGTGCGCTACGTCGTGCCCGGCGACACGTTCGGCGTCGCGCCGGCGATCGGCCTGCAGCATTATCCGGCGACGGCGACCGCGGTCGACGACAGCATCGTGCTGGCCTGGCCATCGGCCGCCTGGCCGCGCCTCGTCGCAAAGTTCCCGTCGCTGGCTGCGAATACGCTGCAAACGGTCGGCCAGCGGCTGCAGGAAACCCATGCCCGCGTCATCGAGATGTCGACGCAGCAGGTCGAGCAGCGCATCGCGCATGCGCTGCTGCGGCTCGCCAACCAGGCCGGCCGCAAGCTCGATCGCGGCGTGCAGATCGACTTTCCGATCAGCCGGCAGGACATCGCGCAGATGACCGGCACGACGCTGCACACGGTGAGCCGGATCCTGTCCGGCTGGGAGCAGCAGGGCCTGGTCGAAAGCGGTCGGCAGAAGATCGTGCTGCGGGAGCCGCACAAGATCGTGCTGCTGGCCGAACAGAGCTCCGACGCCTCGGCATCGCGCTCCTGATCAGGTGCCGGCGCAGAGCGCGGACAGGAACGCGTCGGGATCGACACCATGCTCGCGGCAGGCATCCGCGACGCTGTGGAAACAGGCGATCGGGCAGCCGACACAGCGCATCTTAAACGCAATGAAGACGCGGATCGTCTCCGGCTTGCGCCGCATGACGTCGTCGACCAGTTCGTCAAAGGTGATAGGCATGCGCGCCTCCATTCGAACGTGAATGGTAACCGGCGCGGCCTGCCTCGTCTTTGTCGCGGCACAAGCAGTGCGGCAGGCTCGCTACACGGCGCGGCTGTGCAATTGCTTCGACGCATCGAGATGCGCATCGAAGGCCGCGGCCACGCTGCGCACCAGGAACCGGGAATGCTCGGTCACCGCCAGCGCGCTGCCGTTGAGCTCGACCACGCCGTCGGAGATCAGCGATTGCAGCCGCGGCGCCGATTGCAGCATCGCATCGGTTGCCGTGCCATGCCGCGTGCAGATCGCGTCGAGATCGACGCCATAGTCGCACATGATGCGCTCGATGATGTCGGCCCGCAGCCGGTCGTCATCGGTCAGGCCATAGCCCTTCACCGTGGCGAGGCCGCCGGAGGCGATCTTCTCCTCATAGGCGCGCACCTGCGGCGCGTTCTGGACGTAGCCTTGCGGCAATTGGCCGATGGCCGAGGCGCCGAAGCCGAGCAGCAGGTCGTTGGCGTCGGTGGTGTAGCCCTGGAAATTCCGATGCAGCCGGCCTTCGCGGAAGGCAATCGTCATCGCATCGGTCGGCAAGGCGAAATGGTCGAGACCGATCTGGACATAGCCGGACTCCTTCAACGTATCGCTGATCGCACACGCCTGATCATAGCGCTCCAGGCTGTCGGGCAGCGACGAATCCGGGATCTTGCGCTGATGCGTCTTGAATGACGGCACATGCGCATAGCCGAACACGGACAGCCTGTCGGGGCGCAGCTCGACGGCACGCTGCACCGTGTCCAGACAGGAGGCGACGGTCTGGTACGGCAGGCCGTAGATCAGGTCGAAATTGACTCCGGCCACGCCGGCCCGGCGCAGCCCTGTCGTCGCCGCGGCGGTCTGCTCGAAGCTCTGCACCCGGTTGATCGCCTTCTGCACCACCGGATCGAAGCTCTGCACGCCGAGGCTCGCGCGGTTGACGCCGCTCGTCCCCAGCGCAGTGATCATCGCCGGCGTCAGCGTGCGCGGATCGATCTCGATCGCGACCTCGGCGGTCGGCAGCACCGAGAAGGAATGGCGCAGCGAGCCGACGAGATCGACGAAGGATTCCGGCGCCATGATCGTCGGCGTGCCGCCGCCGAAATGAATGTGCCCGACCGGCAGCCGACGGCCGATCTGGCGCGCGACCATGTCGATCTCGCAGCGCAGCGCGGACTCATAGACGGCGATCGGCTCGTCGCGCTTGGCGACCATGGTGTTGCAGCCGCAATACCAGCACATCGCGCGGCAGAACGGCACATGCAGGTACAGCGATGCCGTGGCATCGGCCGGGATCGCGCGCAGCCACTCGGCGTAGGTCGAGGGACCGACTGCGGCCGAGAAATGCGGCGCCGTCGGATAGCTTGTGTAGCGCGGGAGGCGCTCCTGGCCGTAGCATGCCGGCGAGATCTGGTCTCATGTCCTGTCCACCTGAGTTGAGGCGTGTTTGACACAAGGCAATGGAGACGGCCTTGAGCTTCCTCAAGGACGCAGCCGCAGATGCCCCGTCGGATGACCAGTAAAATCCCGGCTTTCGCCCTCGACATTGCGCTTGGTCAAAGTGGCCGCCTGTTTTGGCGGGGATCATCCGCGTGCCCCCGATTCGAGGAAAAGCAATGGAAGCTCTCGACCTGCTCATCCGCCTGTTCGCCGTCCTCACCGAAATCCGCGGCCATATTCCTCAATCGGACGGGTTCGAATCCTTTCGCGACGACTCAGCGCCGTCAGGCCTGCTCGGCAACCTCGCGATGTTCATGACGACGCTGTTCTGCGTCGCAGCCGCCGTGGCGTTCGTCGTCCTGCTGGCGGTGCGCTGGCTGAGCTGACCACCCCATCAGTCAGCCACCCGGGCTTTGGCCCGGCGCGACGCTCTCATTTCGAGGCGGGGTCTGTTGCGGGCGAGGCTATTTTCATTCCGAGCGCCCCAAAGTTGAACGCTGAATCCGGTTGCCGCGCCGGGCCGGCCTGATCCTCGCTTTCATCATCATCTCCGAACTGAGATGTGGCTCGCCGATGCAACTCATTGGCAGGCACGTAGGGGTTTGCGGGCGCAAGCCTGCGCGTCAGCGCACCGAGCGGCTTCGCAAACGCAAGATTGCTTGTTGCAGCACAAACAAGTTCGGTTCCAACAGGCGCATGCTGTTTGCGGCACACAACAGATCCAAACGAAGGAGCGATCCATGTTGACCCGCCGCACCGCCCTGCTCAGTGCAGCCATCGCCGCGATGATGCTTGCGGCTCCCGCTGTGGCCGAAGACCTCAAGCTGCCGCGCCAGAAGGTCGATCTCGTTGCCCCGCCGTTCGTGCATGTGCATGAGCAGGCGACCAAGCAGGGGCCGAAGATCATGGAGTTCAAGCTCGTGGTCCAGGAGAAGAAGATGGTGATCGACGAGAAGGGCACCACCTTCCAGGCCATGACGTTCAACGGCTCGATGCCGGGCCCGCTGATGGTCGTGCATGAGGGCGACTATGTCGAGCTGACCTTGGTCAATCCGGCGACCAACACCATGCCGCACAACATCGACTTCCATTCGGCGACCGGTGCGCTCGGCGGCGGCGCGCTGACCCTGATCAATCCGGGCGAGCAGGTGGTGCTGCGCTGGAAGGCGACGCGGACCGGCGTGTTCGTCTATCATTGCGCGCCGGGCGGACCGATGATCCCCTGGCACGTCGTCTCCGGCATGAACGGCGCCGTGATGGTGCTGCCGCGCGATGGTCTCAATGACGGCCATGGCCATACGTTGCGCTATGACCGCGTCTACTACATCGGCGAGCAGGACCTCTATGTGCCGCGCGACGAGAAGGGCAATTTCAAGTCCTACGACTCGCCCGGCGAAGCCTATAGCGACACCGAGGAGGTCATGAAGAAGCTGACGCCGACCCACGTCGTGTTCAACGGCAAGGCCGGCGCGCTCACCGGCAAGAATGCACTCACCGCCAATGTCGGCGAGAACGTGCTGATCGTGCATTCGCAGGCCAATCGCGACAGCCGCCCGCATTTGATCGGCGGCCATGGCGACTATGTCTGGGAGACCGGAAAATTCTCCAATCCGCCGGAGACCGGGCTCGAGACCTGGTTCATCCGCGGCGGCTCAGCGGGGGCGGCGATGTACAAGTTCTTGCAGCCAGGCATCTACGCTTACGTCACCCACAACCTGATCGAGGCGGCCGATCTCGGAGCCACCGCGCATTTCAAGGTCGAGGGCAAGTGGAACGACGACCTGATGACGCAGGTGAAGGCTCCGGCGGAGATTCCGACCGGCTCGACCAACTAATCAGCGCTCGTCATTCAGGACGCTCATCACTCAAGACCCTGGGGGCCGGTATCCCGGCCCCCACCATCTCCGATGTGCTGCCATGCTTATCGCCTTCAAGATCAAGCTCGCCCTCGCCTGCATCGTCGGCGTCGCCGGCCCGACTGCCCTGGCCCCGCTCATTGCGGGCCTGCAAGCTCCCGCCGGCTTCGACGGCCCGGCGCTGACCGAGATCGCGCCCGGCACGCTCCGCTACCGTGACTCCGGCGATCATCTGCGCGACGGACGGTCGGCCGAGGCCCCCCTCACCACGATCCGCTTCGATCGTCCGCTTGCGATCATGACCCACCAAGTCAGCGCAGCGGACTATCAAGCCTGCGTCGACGCCCGTGCGTGCCGCGCGCTCGATCGCGACGTCGCCATCGCCATCGACCGTCCGGCCGTGCAGGTCAGTTGGCTCGACGCCCTCGCTTATGCCGAATGGCTCTCGCTCAAGACCGGACACATTTATCGCCTGCCGACCGATGCCGAGTGGGCCCATGCTGCCGGCAGCCGCTTCAAGGACGACGGCGTCGCAGTCGATGATTCCGACCCCTCGCGGCGCTGGATCGCCCGCTATGAGCGGGAAGCCGCGCTGCCCGATGATCCGAAGCCACGGAGCTTCGGCAGCTTCGGCCTCAATGAGCATGGCGTCGCCGATCTCGCCGGCAATGTCTGGGAATGGACCTCGACCTGCTTCAGTCGCAAGCTGCAGGATCATGCCGGCCACGTCATCAAGACAATGAACAATTGCGGCGTGCGGCTCGCCGAGGGCGCACACCGGGCCTATGTGACCGATTTCATCCGTGACGCGCGCGCCGGCGGCTGCGCCTCTGGAACACCACCAACCAATCTGGGCTTCCGCCTCGTGCGCGAGCAACCCGCGTGGAGCCAGCGCATCGCGCAGCGGCTCAACCGCTTGATGCGCGCTGTCCGCGCCTGAACGCGGGGATCAGCAAGCTCGATCACCGGCGGGCGGCGCCGCCACCACCGGTGTTCCAGCACTGGCACAAATGACAGTCACCTAAAATCAACTTTCGGTTGCGACGATCGAGCTACAAACGTTACACAATTGCATGAAAGACGCGGTGAGCGGACCAGGAGGCGAGCGTGGTTTCTCGACATCCGCCGGTCTTCTTCACGTCCGACCTGCATGGGTACGGCATCGGCAATACCAGCTGGTTCGACGACAACTCGCCGCGCGCGCTGGCCGGACGCTGCCTGGTCGACGCGCTGGAATATCTGCTGAAGACGCCGAAATTCCCCGCCAAGGACTGGCACGTGGTGAATGCCGATGCGGCGCGCATCGTCCATCAATGCCTGACCGACCCGGCCCTGGCGCGCCGTGACATTCTCGATCGGGTCGCACAGCACATCGAGGAGATCTGCGCGCGGATCGTCGCCAGCCGGCAATACCGCATTCCGTTCTATGGCGATGATTTCTGGGACTGGGCCAGCGTCGTCGACGCGTTCTGCGAAGTGGAGAGCGTCTCCGACACCGCGGCACGGGTTGCAAAGCGCGAGCTGGATCAGTTTCGCCGAACGGTGCACATCCGCATGCCGAGCGGGCTTGCGGTCGGAGATCCCGACCAGGAGTGGTTCGGTCCGGCTGTCGCGACACGCGCGCATCATCTGCTGGATACGCGCGCGGCCGGCTTCGATCCTGACCTGCGCCACGAGCTGCAGGCCCAGGCCCTCGAACGGATCGATCGCGGCCGGTATCGCGGCCGGCAGGTGACGCCGTGGCAGCTCAGCTGGCACTATGGCCAGGTCGTCGGCGAGTTTCAGCGCGCTGCCAGCGAGCAGGCAGCCGAGCTTGCCGATTTCGCCTGGCTGGCCGTGCCGCTCGAGCCCAGCAAGCGCGCAATGGTTCTCGCACGCATCCTGCAGGGCGCTGCCGCGATCAAGGACCGGCGGACGGTGCTGCAGACGCTGGAAGAGCTCTATCGTTGCGAGACGCCCGGCCGTCCGCTCAGCCAGGGTGTGATCGGTGCCAGCATCGAGGCCTCGCTCGACGTGCTCGAGGCGCTATGGCCGCAGCTCGACGAGCGCGACAAGGCCAGCATCAATGCGATGCTCGACGCGCTACGCTTCCTCCACGCCAAGGCCCACACGATCGGCTTTGTCGTCGGCACGCCTGATGACATCGAAGGCCTGATCCAGGCGATGGGACCGGGCACGCTGATCGAGCAGCGCAACGCCACCCGCGCGATCATCCGTCACGCCTGCTTCCATGCGGTGATCTGCCTCGGGCGATCCATGACCGAGGTGGCCAGCGCAACAGCCGTCGCGATCGAGGAGCACGGCGCCCGCTGGGTCATCATGCCGGGACGCGCGCGAGCCCTCGGACCGGCCTTGGCGCAGGCCACTCATGGCGCCCGCTTCGTCGGCGCCGGCCCGGGCGATCTCGTGATTGCGACGTCGGTCGCGCCGTTCCGGATCGAGATCAAGCTGCGGGATGCGCTGAGCATCGCCGAGCCGCCGGTTCGGCACGAAGGCAGCATGATCCTCCCGGCCGACCCGGAGCTTTGCCGCCTTGCGCATGAGGCCGCGACGACGATGCTCGACGAGATCGGCGTGTTCTTCGAGGGAATGACGGTGACGCGCAAACGGGAGCGGCAGCGATGCCGATATCTCGGCGGCCATCCCGGGTGCCCTCGCCACCGACGACACTGCCTATGTGACGGGGCTGATCTGCCTCAGCCACGACATCCCCTGCCTCGTGCTCCACAGCCTGGAGCTGCCGCCGCAGGCTGCCACGAGCGCGCGCACCAATGCGGCGTGCCGGCTCGCGGTCAAGGTTGCAGAGATGCTCTGCCGCCGCTGGTAGCGCCTCAGGTGTTCTTCAGCGCGACGCGGAATTCGGCCTCGGTCTTGGCCTTGACCTCGTCGAGCGTGACGCCGTCGGCGAGCTCGATCAGCGCCATGCCGTCATTGCCGTGCTTGTCGATCGTGAACACCGCGAGATCGGTGACCACCATGTCGACAACGCGCTCGCCGGTCAGCGGCAAGGTGCACTGCTTGAGCAGCTTCGGGCCGTCCTTGGCGCTGTGCTCCATGACCACGACGACGCGCTTGACGCCGGCGACGAGATCCATCGCGCCGCCCATGCCCTTCACCATCTTGCCCGGGATCATCCAGTTGGCGAGATCACCGTTCTGGGCGACCTGCATGGCGCCGAGGATCGAGAGATCGATATGGCCGCCGCGGACCATCGCGAAGGAATCCGCCGAGGAGAAGTAGCTCGTGATCGGCAGCTCGGTGACGGTCTGCTTGCCGGCGTTGATGAGGTCGGGATCCTCCTCGCCCTCGAACGGGAACGGACCCATGCCGAGCATGCCGTTCTCGCTCTGCAAGGCCACGTCGACGCCCGGCGGGATGTAGTTCGAAACCAGCGTCGGGATGCCGATGCCGAGATTGACGTAGTAGCCGTCCCGCAGCTCCTTGGCGGCGCGCGCCGCCATCTGCTCTCGCGTCCAGGCCATCAGACTTCCTCCCCCGCTGCAGCGGCGGCTTCACGTTTACGGACGGTGCGCTGCTCGATGCGCTTGAGCGCGGTGCCGACCTGGATGATGCGCTTCACGAAGATGCCCGGCGTATGGATGTGGTCGGGATCGATCTGGCCGGCCGGCAGGAGATGCTCGACCTCCGCGATCGTCACCTTGGCCGCCGTGGCCATCATCGGATTGAAGTTGCGCGCCGTCTTCCGGTAGACGAGGTTGCCGGCAGTATCGCCCTTCCAGGCGTGCACGATCGCGATGTCGGCGAACAGGCCGCGCTCCATCAGATATTTCTCGCCGTCGAACTCGCGCACTTCCTTGCCCTCGGCGACCAGCGTGCCGACGCCGGTCTTGGTGAAGAAGGCCGGAATGCCGGCGCCGCCGGCGCGGATGCGCTCGGCCAGGGTGCCCTGCGGGCAGAATTCCAGCTCCAGCTCGCCGGCCAGATATTGCTGTGCGAACAGCTTATTCTCGCCGACATAGGACGAGATCATCTTCTTGATCTGCCGCGTCTCCAGCAATCGGCTGAGGCCGATGCCATCAACGCCGGCATTGTTGGAGATGACGGTGAGGTTCTTCACCCCGGAATCACGAATGGCATCGGACAGCGTTTCGGCGATGCCGCAAAGGCCAAACCCACCGGACATGATGGTCATGCCGTCCTTGAGGAGGCCGGCAAGGGCGGATTTGGCGTCCGGATAGACCTTGTTCATACGGGAATGACCTGATGCAAAGCGAGGACGGCGCGGATATCGACCGGATTATTAGGCGAAATCTTCGCAATGCGTCAATGATGCCTTCCCAACGGGCATGTCCTGCATTAGCAGTCGCAGCGGCGCGCGGCCCCGGAATGATCCGGGGGCTGCGATTCGTGGCCTCCGCCCTAATCCAGCCACACCAACGGCGCGGCCTTGAAAGCGTCAAGAAAACGCATCAAGTTGTTGATGTTGGCAAGGGTTTTCGGCGCGCCCTGCCCATCCTCTCTCACCAGCGATCCGACGTAACCAGGACATGTCCGTGACCATGGCCCAAGCAATGAGGCGCCTCGGCACACCGATTGCGGTGCTGCTCGGCATTGCCTTCGTGGGCCTGCTCGCGAGCTCCTGGCTGGTCAATCGTGAGGCACTGCGGCAGGCCGTGGAGACTCAGATCCGCGCCGTGACCGGGCTCGAGCTCGTCGTCAAAGGCCATATCGACGTCTCCTTGTTCCCCGGCAGCTACGTCTCGTTCCACGATGTCGGCCTGAAGGGCAGCGGCGCCGATGACCCCGCGCTGCGCGTCGACGTGCTGACCGCCAATCTGCAATTGCTGCCGCTGCTGTTGCAGCGCTTCGAGATCGCCGACGTGATGATGCTGCGACCGCAGATCAACGTCACCCGCGAGGCTGACGGCAACAGCAATTGGACGCCCTTCATCGAGACCATCGCGCGCACGATGCGGCCGGGTCCCGACAGCCAGATGTCGTTCTCGGAGATCCGCATCCAGGACGGCATCCTGGTCTACGAGGATTCGAGCCATCATGCCTCCGAGCGGCTCGACGACATCGACCTGTCGCTGGCCTGGCCCTCGATCTCGCGCTCCTTCGCGGCGACCGGGCAATTCGACTGGCGCAGCCAGCGCATCGAGGGCTCGATCAGCGTCAGCGACTTCCTCGCGGCGTTGTCCGGTGACCGCTCCGGCCTGAAGATGCGCCTCGCGAGCCCGCCGCTGAAGGTCGCCTTCGACGGCACGGTCGCCAACCGCACCAGCGCGCTGATGGAGGGCACGCTCACGGTCGACAGCCCCTCGCTGCGCGACGCGCTGCGCTGGACCGGACAGACGCCGCTCGGCGGCGGCGGCTTCGGCAGGTTCGCGCTGCGGGCGCGGGCCAATGTGGTCGGCGCCTCGATCGCGCTCACCAATGTCAATGTCGAGCTCGACGGCAATACGGCCGAGGGCGTGATGACCTACGCCAACAACGGCCGGCAAGCGCTGCAGGCGACGCTTGCGGCCGATGCGCTCGACTTCACGCCGTATATCTCGACCTTCCGGCTGCTCGCCAATGGCGCGCGCGACTGGAACCGGCAGCTGTTCGATCTCAAGGCGCTGTCGACCACCGACCTCGACATGCGGCTATCGGCCGCAAAGGTCACCGTGGGGTCCTCCAAAATCGGACGCACGGCGTTCGGCGCCAATCTGCGCAACGGCGTGCTCGCGCTGTCGGTGGGCGAAGCGCAGATGTATGGCGGCATCGTGCGCGGCTCGTTCGGCATTGCGCGGGCCGACACGGTCGCCGACGTGAAGGCCGAGCTGCAATTCAACGATGTCGACCTGCAGGCCTGCGCCAACGAGATGTTCGGCGTGTCCTCATTGTCCGGGCGCGGCAATCTCAACGTCTCGCTGACGGCGTCCGGCTCGAGCCCGTTCGGGCTTGCGCAATCGCTCGACGGCAGCGCCACTTTGCAAGGCCGCGACGGCGCGATCTCCGGCTTCAATGTCGAGCAGCTTTTGAAGCGGCTGGAGCGCAGTCCGCTGTCGCGTGGCGGCAATTTCCGCACGGGATCGACGCCTTATGACTCGCTGACGGTCGCGGTGAAGTTCGCCGACGGCGTCGCCACTGCGGACGACATCCGGGTCGAGAGCCCGACCGCGCGGATCACCATGACCGGCACCGCGTCGGTGCCGAGCCGCGAATATGATTTCAAGGGCGTCGCGAGCCTGCTGTCGGCAGGCAATGGCGGCAACGGCTTCGAGCTGCCGTTCGTGGTGCAGGGCCCCTGGGAAGATCCGCTGATCTTCCCCGATCCGGAAAGCCTGATCCGCCGCGCCCCGGCAGCGGCGCCGCTGCTCGATGCCGTGAAGGATCGCAAGACCCGCGACGCGGTGCGCTCGGTGCTGGAGCGCTTCACCGGCGGGCTGCGTCCTGCTCAGCAGGACAACGCGCCTCCGGCCGATGCGCCGACGAGCGAGAGTCCCACAAAACAGAACTGATCGCAGCTCTTTCTCTCGCGCGCGTTAAGCGTGATCCGCCGCGCGCCGCGCCTCGACCTATGTCTGATATATTACTTCTGGATCGCGTCCGCCCCGTGAGCTAGTCTCCGCCCACAACCGATCATGCAAGATCGGCGGATCAGGGAGAGACACGTGAAATCCAGGGGAATGGGTGCGCTTTCAATCGCAGTAGCCGCCGGGCTTTTTTGCGCTGCAGCACCAGCCGTCGCTCAGGACACCATCACCATCTGGTGGAGCAAGGGCTTCTACAAGTCCGAGGACGATGCGCTGCTCAATGTCGTCAAGAAATTCGAAGCCAAGACCGGCATCAAGGTCGAGCTGTCGCAATATGCGATCCAGGACATGATCCCGAAGACGGTCGCCGCGCTCGATTCCGGCACCGTGCCCGACGTCGCCTATGCCGACACCTACGACGTCCAGGCCCAGGGCAAATGGGCCTATGAAGGCAAGCTCGAGGATCTCAGCGACATCCTGGAGCCGATGAAATCGGCCTTCGCCCCGAATACGATCGAGACGGCCTATCTCTTCAACAACGTCGCCAAGAAGAAGGCCTATTACGGCTTCCCGCTGAAGCAGCAGAGCATGCATGTCGAGATCTGGGGCGACATGCTGGAGAAGGCCGGCTTCAAGCAGGCCGACATCCCGACCAAGTGGGAGGACTATTGGACGTTCTGGTGCGACAAGGTGCAGCCGGCGATCCGCAAGGCCACCGGTCAGCGCATCTATGGCGTCGGTCAGCCGATGGGCGTGGAGTCCACCGACTCCTTCCAGTCGTTCTACACCTTCATGGACGCCTACAACGTCAAGCTGGTGGACGACGACGGCAAGCTGCTGGTCGACGATCCCAAGGTCCGCGAGGGCCTGGTCAAGGCGCTGAAGGACTATACCGACACCTACATCAAGGGCTGCACGCCGCCGTCGTCGACGACCTGGAAGGATCCCGACAACAACGTCGCCTTCCACAACAAGACCATCGTGATGACCCACAACTTCACGATCTCGATCGCGGCGAAGTGGTTCGAGGACTCCACCAACCAGTCGCTGACGCCCGAGCAGCGCGCCGCCGGCAAGAAGGCCTATGAGGAGGACATCATCACCGCGTCCTTCCCCAACAAGCCCGATGGCACGCCGATCAAGTATCGCTCGGACGTCAAGACCGGCCTCGTCTTCTCGAACGCGAAGAACAAGGCGCAGGCCAAGGAGTTCATCAAGTTCCTGATGCAGGAGGAGAACCTCGGCCCCTACGTCGAGGGCGCGCTGGGCCGCTGGTTCCCGGTGACGACGGCCGGCCAGAGGAGCCCGTTCTGGCAGGCCGACCGCCATCGCAAGGCCGTCTACACCCAGTTCACCGGCGGCACCTCGCCGTTCGACTTCACCAAGAACTACAAGTTCACGATTCTCAACAACGAGAACGTCTGGGCGAAAGCGATGAACCGCGTGGTCAGCGAGAAGGTGCCGGTCGAGAAGGCCGTCGACGAGCTGATCGCACGCCTGAAGGAGGTCGCCGGCTAGTCTCTCGCCTCGCGATGCACTAGCCTGACGTCCTGACAACAAAGACTGCCGGCCGCAGCCCATGCGGCCGGTTTGGTTATCGGCAGGAAGAGACGACCAGAAGAGACCATCATGGCGATCACGCTCTCAGCTTCCGATTCCGCGCTCGCGGAGGCGCCGCGGCCGGCGCGGCTGACGCCGCCGCAGGTGTGGGGCATCGTCATGCTCGCGCCCTATCTGCTCGTGTTCCTCGCTTTCGTCGTCTATCCCGTGGGCTACGGCCTGTGGCTGGCGCGCGATCCCGCAAGCTACGTCGCGCTGGTCAACGACCCGATCTTCGCGCGCGCCGCCGTCAATACGCTGATCTTCCTGCTGGTCGGCATCAATCTGAAGATGCTGATCGCGCTGTTTCTGTCCGGGTTCTTCATCCAGCAGCGCGGCTGGATCAAATGGCTGTCGGTCATCTTCATCCTGCCCTGGGCGGTGCCCTCGATTCCGACCATCCTGTCGGTGCGCTTCATGCTCAATCCAGAATGGGGCATGGTCAACCACCTCATCTTCAGCCTGACCGGCGACGACGGCCCGAACTGGCTCAACGACCCGACGATCGCGCTCGGCATGGCGATCGGCATGCACATCTGGAAGTCGCTGCCGTTCTGGACCCTGATCCTGATGACCGGCCGGCTCGCGATCTCGCAGGACCTGTTCGAGGCCGCCGAGGTCGACGGCGCCACCTGGATGCAGAAGTTCCGCTACATCACCTGGCCGTCGATGCAGACGCTCTACATCACCTGCACCTTGCTCTCGATGATCTGGACGCTCGGCGACTTCAACAGCGTCTATCTCTTGACCGGCGGCGGCCCGGCCGATCTGACGCATGTGCTGTCGACGCTCGGCATCCGCTATCTCCGGCTCGATCAGCTCAGCCTCGCGATGGCCTCGATCGTCTGCGCGATGCCGCTGGTGCTCCCCCTGGTCTATTTCATGATGAAGCGGTTGTCGTGATGAAGCTCCCTACCTTACGCGAAGTCGGCACCGAGGCCCGGCTGCTGCTGATCGGCATTCCCGTCTTCATCTGGACGATGATCCCGATCTACCACATGTTCCTGTTCGCGATCTCGCCCAAGGAGGACGCGTTCTCGGGCAAGCTGTGGCCGGATCATCCGACCCTGCATAATTTCTCGATCGTGTTCCACCAGCAGCATTACTTCCTGCGCGACTTCTGGATCCAGTTCGGCAACTCCGTGATCATTGCGGTCGCCGTGGGCGCGCTGACCCTGATCATCGCGACCTGCGCGGCCTACGCGATCTCGCGCCTGCGCGTGCCCGGTAGCCGCGTGGTGATGAACCTCGCGCTGTTCACCTATTTCATACCCGCGGCGTTCCTCGCGGTGCCGATGTATCGCACCATGGGTAAATACGGCCTGCTCAACAACGACTGGTCGCTGATTCTGGCGATGGTCACCATCGCCTCGCCCTACGCGATCTGGGTCTTGAAGCAGGCCTCCGACAAGCTGCCCGTCGAGCTGGACGAAGCCGCCGTGATGGACGGCGCGAGTCCGTTGCAGATCTTCCGCCTCGTCTATGTGCCGCTGATGATGCCGTCGCTGGTCGCGATCGGAACCTATGCGGTGCTGCTGGCCTGGAACGAGTATCTCTACGCGTTCCTGCTGCTGTCGAACGACAAGGCGATCACGCTTCCCGTCGCGCTCGGCAACTTCCTCGCCGCCGACGACTCGCCGTGGGAGCTGTTGATGACCACCGGCTTCATCTACGCGCTGCCGCCGGCCGCGGTGTACTACGCCTTCAAGCGCTACATGGTCGGCGGTCTCACCGCGGGCGCCGTGAAGTCGTGACGGCGTGATGGGCGTCGGGTTTCGCCAGGGTCGCTTCACGGACGCCTCGCGGCCGAACTGGGACGGCGACGGGCCGCGACCGATCGATTGGTTCGCCTGGTACCCGGCCGCGGACAGCGCCGTCGAAACCGCGCTTCCGGTGGCGCCGTGGCCGCAAGGATGGTTCAAGGCGGGGCCTGCGGGTCTAAATGCGCCGCTGGTCGGTGATGCGCCGTATCCGCTCGTCGTCTACTCGCACGGCACCGGCTGCAACGGCCTGCAGTTCGAATGGCTGGCCCGCGAGCTGGCTGCCCGCGGCTTCATCGCCGTCGCCCTCAATCACCACGGCAACAGCAATGCCGAGCCATATAGGGCCGAGGCCTTTCTGTGCTCATGGGAGCGGCCACGCGACATCTCGTTGCTGATCGACCACCTCGTCGCTGATCCGGACTTCGCAGGCCGTATCGATCCGGATCGCATCTTCGCCGTCGGCTACTCGCTCGGCGGCGTCACCGCCACCGCCCTGCTCGGCGCCATCATGATCCGCTCGCCGTTCGCGCCCGGCGCCAATCTCGGCCGCGGTCCGCGCGAGTTTCCCGACCTCGTCGATCATCTGCCGCGGCTGATGGAGACGAGCCAGATCTTCCGCAACTCCTGGGGGCGGATGTCGGAGTCGTATCACGATCCCCGCATCAAGGCGGCGCTGCTGCTCGCGCCCGGCCGCTCGGTGCAGGGCTTCTCGGAGGACAGCGTTGCCGCGATCACCGTGCCGACGCGCATCATGGTCGGCGGCGCCGATGCGCTGCTGCCCTCGGCGCGCTGGCTGCAGGAGCGGTTGCCTCACAGCAGGTTCGATGTCGTCGCCGATGACGCGGGGCACTATGTGTTCTTGCCGGAGAGCACCGAACTGGGCCGCAACGCCGATCCCGCCAGTTGCGTCGATCCGCCGTCAGTCGATCGCGGCGCGGTCCATCGCGCGGTCCTGGCGGCTGCGTTGCAGCTGTTCGCTGCCGAGTGACGCTGCACGACAACAACAATCGTTAGAGCGGAGCTGCACTCTCGCCCCGGTCGCTCGACAGCTTCGACGCGAGGGACGCGATCACGATGACCACCGCGATGAGCCCGATCACCAAGGTGCAGATCGCGTTGATCTCCGGCTTCACACCCAGCCGCACCTCGGAATAGATCCGGATCGGCAAAGTCGCCGAGCCGGGTCCGGTGGTGAAGCTCGCGATCACGAGGTCGTCGAGGGACAGCGTGAAGGCGAGCATCCAGCCGGCGACCACCGCCGGCGCGATCAGCGGCAGGGTGACCATCGCGAAGGCGCGGAACGGATCGCAGCCGAGGTCCATCGCTGCTTCCTCCAGGCTGCGGTCGAGCGAGACCAGGCGCGACTGTACGACGACCGCGACGAAGCACATCGTCAGCGTGGTGTGGGCGATGGTGACCGTCCAGAAGCCGCGCTCGGCCTCCAGCGCCACGAACAGGAGCAGCAGCGACAGGCCGGTGATGACCTCGGGCATGACCAGGGGCGCATAGAGCATGCCGGAGAACAGCATGCGGCCGCGAAACCCCTGGCCGCGTGACAACGCCACGGCGGCGAGCGTGCCGAGCACCGTCGCGACGGTTGCCGACGTTGCGCCGACGCGCAGGCTCATCCAGGCGGCGTCGATCATGGCGCCGTCATTGAAGAACTCGTGGTACCAGCGCAGCGACCAGCCGCCCCACACCGTCACCAGCCGCGAGGCGTTGAACGAGTAGATCACCAGGATCAGGATCGGCAGATACAGGAAGGCGAGCCCGAGCGAGAGCGAGGCGACGTTGAAGCGGGACAGGCGGGAGGGATTAGACATGCGGGATGAACTCCCGCGAAGCAGACCTCAGCCTGCAGAACGTTTCGAAGCAGCTTCGGCTGAGGACCACCCTCCCCTGGAGGGGGAGGGTCGATCGCACGCGAAGCGGGCGAGCGGGGTGGGGTGATCTATCCGCGCGCACCGGTGCCAGCGGAGGGATCACCCCACCCCGCCTCTCATTCCGCTTCGCTGCATGTGAGGCGACCCTCCCCCTCCAGGGGAGGGTGGGCAGCGGAGCAAGCGTCAAGAGCGAGCTTGCCATCACCGGCTCTCCTCCAACTGCCGACGCTGCAGCCGATCGTACAGCAGCAGCGGGAGCAGCAGGACGGCCAGCAGCACGACGGCGATGCTGGAGGCGACCGGCCAGTCCTTGTTGGTGAAGAACTCCAGCCACAGGGTCTGGCCGATCATCAGCGACTTCGAGCCGGCGAGCAGGTCGGGAATAACGAACTCGCCGACGATCGGGATGAAGCACAACAGGCTGCCTGCGCCGACACCGGGCAGCGACAGCGGGAACGTCACCAGCCAGAAGGTCTCGCGCGGCGTCGCGCCGAGATCGGCGGCGGCCTCCTCCAGCGCCGGCTCCAGCTTCGTCAAGGTCGCGAACAGCGGCAGGATCATGAACGGCAGATAGGAATAGACGATGCCGACATACATGGCGGCGTCGGTCGACAGCCACACGACAGGCGCGGACACAATGTGCAGCGCGAGCAGGACCTGGTTCAACAGGCCGTCATGCTGGAGGATGTTGACCCAGGCATAGATGCGGATCAGGAACGAGGTCCAGAACGGCACGATCACCAGCATCATCGCGATGCCCTGCCAGCGCCGCGGCAGCCGCGCCATGCCATAGGCGATGGGATAGCCGATCAGCAGCAGGATCGCCGTCGACGTCAGCGCGACGACGACGCTGCGCAGATAGGATGCGAGATACAGATCGTCCGACAGCAGCAGGCGGAAATTGTCCAGCGACAGCGCCGCAAAGGCCTCGCGAAGCGAGGATAATCCATCGGCCAGCGAGAACACAGGCGTATAGGGCGGCTGCGCGATCGCGGTCTGCGACAGGCTGATCTTGAGGACGAAGGCGAACGGCACCAGGAAGAACAGCACCATCCAGACATAGGGCGCGATCGCGGCGAAGCGCGCCGGACGTGAGAAGATGCGGCGCGCGCTCATCGCTCCAGCACCACGCAATCATCAGGGGTGAACCAGGCGACGACGCGCTGGTTCAGGCCATAGCCGTCGGCATCGAGCCGCGCGGTGTTGGCCTGCGCGGCGTGCAGCACCGCGCCGCCATCGAGCTTGATCTTGTAGACCGTCTTGCCGCCGAGATAGCTGGCATCGCTGATGACGCCCTCGACGCAATTGATCCCCGCCGCATCGCCTGCGGGCCGACGAAGCGCGAGACGGATTTTCTCAGGGCGGATCGCCACCGCGACCTTGCTCTCGCTGGTGGGAGCCACCGGCTGCGCCGCGACCAGTTCGCCCGCCGTCGAGGTCGCGACCCGGAGCCGCAGCGGCTCCCGCGTGGTCACCTCGCCCTCGAACAGATTGATGTCGCCGACGAACTCCGCGACCCAGCGCGAGGCCGGCTCCTCGTAGAGGCGCCGCGGCGCCGCGACCTGCTCGAGCTTGCCGGCATTCATCACCCCGATCCGGGTGGCCACCGTCATCGCCTCTTCCTGGTCGTGGGTGACGATGATGAAGGTCATGCCGAGCCGGCGCTGCAACTCCATCAGCTCGAGCTGCGTGCTCTCGCGGAGCTTCTTGTCGAGGGCGGCCATCGGCTCGTCGAGCAGCAACACCTGCGGGCGCCGTGCCAGCGAGCGCGCCAGCGCCACGCGCTGCCTTTGGCCGCCGGAGAGCTGATCGGGCTTGCGCTTCTCCAGCCCTTCGAGCCGGACCAGCGCCACCATCTCGGCCACCCGCGTGGCAATCTCCCCGCGCGGCATGCCGGCGCGCTTGAGGCCGAAGGCGATGTTGTCGCGGACGTTGAGATGCGGGAACAGCGCGTAGTTCTGAAACATCATGTTGATCGGGCGCTCATGCGGCAGCACTTGCGCGATGTCCTCGCCCGACAGCAGGATGCGGCCCTCGTCCGGCGTCTCGAAGCCGGCCAGCATGCGCAAGAGCGTGGTCTTGCCGCAGCCGCTCGGGCCGAGCAGCGCGAAGAACTCGCCGGCGCGGATATCCAGCGAGACGCCGTCGACGGCGCGGAAGCTGCCGAAGGTCTTCACGACATTCTCGATCCGCAGGATCGGCGGCTGGGGATCAGGACGCGGGTCCGGCGGAGGCGATGCCGCCGGCTCGGCGGCAGGCTCTGAAGTCGCGATGTCGTCAGCCATGATCCGGTCAAATCACCCTGCCGGCTCACAATGGCGCGGCGCAGCGCAAGCTAGCCGCCGATCGACTGCAGCTCAACCGTACGGGCCCGGCTATCCCCGTCCCCTTCACGTGCAACAGACCCGCTCCGGCCGCTGGCGACGGTGACCATGAAGGCGTTGAGGGCGTCGCGCTCGGCGGCTGACATGGTCAGCCCGAGCTTGGTCCGCCGCCAGAGCACGTCATCGGCAAACCGAGCCCATTCCCTGGTCATGAGATAGCGAACCTCGGCCTCCGTCAGATGTGCCCCGAAAGCCTGGCCGAGATCGGCGCGGCTTCGGGCATCGCCCAGGATCTCTGTGATCCGCGTGCCGTAGGCGCCGACGAGGCGGCGCGCCTCGGCTTCGTCGAGGAAGCGCCAGCGATCCCGAGCGTCGTCGACGAGGTCCTCGAAACGCTCCCAGGCGAAGTCACCGCCGGGCAGCGGCGCGCCTGCCGTCCAGCACGGCGACATCGAACGGAACCGTGCGAGCCGCAACACCGCCTGCTCGGCACGGCGCCGCGCAGTGGTGACGTCGCCGCCGCACAGCGTGAGCAGCGGCGCCCTGCCCCGGCCCGCATCGAGGCTGACGACCGTTTCCATCTGCCGGCCGTCGTCGCCCTTCATCAGCATCATGTTGGCGCCGGAGATCGTCCTGAGTGCATCGACCGGCTGGATGTCGGAGCGGAAATAGCGATTGGCGGCCTTGCAGAGATAGCTGACATCCGCGGCCGGCATGGCCACGACCGCGGGATCGCCGCTGAATGGATGGGCCACCGTTCCGATCAGCGTGAACTCCCGCTCATAGGGTTGGGCGAAGATCAGCCGTCCGTCGGAGTTCTGGAACACGTAGACCGCGTCGACATCGAACAGCTTGGGCACGACGATCTGGCCGACCTGCCGTGCCGCCACGCGCGGCGGCCGCTGGCGCAGCACGGTCTCTGCGGTCGAGACGCTCCAGGCGCCCGTCGCATTGGCGAGGGCGTGCGCGGTGATGATGCGGCGATGACCGCGGTCGATGATCGCCAGACGCCAGATGCGATCGCGGTCCGCGCGGATGCAGCGGGCGCCGGTCCTGACATCGGCGCCGCGCTCGGCGGCATCGAGTGCCGTCAGCACGACCAGGCGGGAATCGTCGACGACGCAGTCGGAATATTCGAACGCCGTGCCGAACGGACGCTTCAGCGCGTCGCCGACCGGATGATGGGTGACGTCGAGCGTCGCTGCGGCCGGCAGGCGGTTGCGCGTCGCGAGACGATCATACAGCCAGAGCCCGGTGCGCAACTGCCACTGCGGCCGTTCGTTGGCGTGGGCGGGAATCGCGAAGCGAACCGGGCGCACGACATGCGGCGCAATCGTCAGCCACACATCACGTTCGGCGAGCGCCCGGCGCACGCGCAGGAAGCCGCGGCGCTCCAGCGCAGCGAGATCGCCATGCACCAGCCTGGATGTCGCAGACGACGCGGCGCCGCCAAGATCGCCCTGCTCGATCAGGATGACGCGCAAGCCACGGCCCGCCGCATCGCGCGCGAGGCTGACGCCGTTCAGACCGCCACCGATGATTGCGAGATCGTAGTCCGCCATGCTGCCCAAATCTTCGAGCGTGTCAGGACGCGGGATCGTAGACCTCGGTCACTGATTCTCGTAGCGGCGGAGCTGTGAGATGAGCGGATAAATCGGCGCTGTTGCGCGGCAGCCTCTGACCGCAATCCTACGGTGAGGCGTGCTCGGTCAGCCGGTCTTGCGCACGGTCGCGACGAGATCGTCATGCGCGCGGCCGACGACGCCGTCATATTTGTCGATCGGCAAGGGCTTGCCGAGCAGGTAGCCCTGGACGGAGTCGCAGCCCTGCTCGGCGAGGAAGCCGAGCTGCTCCGGCGTCTCGACGCCTTCGGCAACGATCGACATGTTCATGCCGTGGCCAAGTCCGATCACCGCACGAATGATCGCGGCCGATTGCGGGTTGCGGCCGAGATTCATGACGAAGGCGCGATCGATCTTGATCTTGTCGAACGGGAACGCCTGCAGATAGCTGAGCGACGAGTAGCCGCTGCCGAAATCGTCCATCGAGACGCGGACGCCGAGCGCCTTCAGCCGGCGCAGCAGCGAGACGCCGCGGTCGAAATCCTCGATCAGCACGCCCTCGGTGATCTCGAGCTCGAGCCGTCCGGGCGAGAGCCCGGTCTCCAGCAGGATCGAATGCACCAGCGCGACGAGATCGCCATGGACGAACTGGGCCGGCGACAGGTTGACGGCGACTTGCAGCGGCTTCGGCCATGACGCCGCCTCGCGGCAGGCCTCGCGCAGGATCCACTCCCCCATCTCGACAATCAGGCCGCTCTCTTCCGCGAGCGGAATGAAGTCGCTCGGCGGCACGAAGCCGCGGACCGGATGCTGCCAGCGCGCCAGCGCCTCGAAGCCGATGATCTCGCTGGAATCGACGGTGCGGCCCGAGCTCGCCTGCGGCTGGAAGTACAACGACAGCTCGCCATTCTTGATCGCGACCGAGAGCTCCTGGTGCAGCACGCGGCGGTCGCGGATCTGCTGGTCCATCTCCGGCTCGTAGAAGGTGATGCTGCCGCGGGCCTTGGCCTTGGCGCGAAACAAGGCGGCACCGGCATTGGCGAGCAGCGACGCCGGATCCGAGCCGTTGTGCGGGAACACCGAGATGCCGGTGGTCAGCGCGGTGCGGATCGACTTGCCGTCGATCTGGAATTCGACGGCAATCGCCTCCGCCAGCTGTTCGGCGAGCGCCCTGCCCGCCTCCGGCTGCTTGCCGTCGATGATCAATCCAAACTCATCGCCGGACAGGCGCGCGACGACGCCGCCGCGGGCGACGGTGTGAACGCGGCGGGCGACCTCGATCAGGAGCTTGTCGCCGATGGCATGGCCGAAGACGTCGTTGACATCCTTCAGCGCCTTGAGGTCGACGTTCAGGACGGCGAATTCCTCGTCGGAGTCCCGGCACGCCTCGATCATCTGGCTCAGCGCCTGCAGGAAGGCGGCGCGGTTCGGCAGGTCGGTTAGGCCGTCATGATAGGCCATGTGCGCCATCCGCGATTCGGTCTGGCGCCGGTCGGTCACGTCCTCATAGGTCTTGATCAGATATTGCGGCTCGCCGCTGTCGCCGAGCACCGTCACCCGCCGGGTCAGGAACAGGCGCAGGCCGTCCTTGGTCGAGATCGGATGCTCCTCGGTCATCAGGCTGCGCTTCTTGATCGCCGCCTCGTCGCGCGCGATGATCAGCCGGGCCTCGCGCGGATTGAAGATATCCGCCGCCGTCAGGCCGGTGGCCTCCTCACGCTTGCGGTTGAGGATGATCTCGGCGCTGCGGTTGGCGAGCAGATAGCGGCCGTCATTGACGCTCTCGACGATCAGCGACACCGGGATGTTGTCGACGATCAGCTCGAGGAACTTCTTGGTGTCCTCCAGCTCGCGCCCGAGCGAGCGGCGCTCGGTGGCATCGTCGAACACCGAGATGAGGAATTGCGGCTTGCCGCTGTCGTTGCGGACCACGACGCGGTTGGAATCCAGGATGAGCTGCTTGCGGCCGCGCTGGATGACCAACTCGCTGCGGTGAGACGTGTCCGGGGCCAGAGTCGCCGCCCGGTCGGCCGCCTCGATGTTGGCGGCCGTCTCGGCGGAGAACAGGTCGCGCGCAAGGTTGCCGACGATGCGCTCGCGCGGAATGCGCGAGAACTCCTCGAACGCGCGGTTGGCGAACACGTAGCGGCCGTCCTCGATGGTCTTGGCGGCGACGCAGACCGGAACATGGTTCAGCACCGATTCCAGGAACTGCTTGGTCGAGGCCAGCTCGTCCTCGAGCTTGCGCTGCACCGTGCAATCCTCATGGATGCCGATCGACCCGCCATTCGGCAGCCGGAAGATCTTGGCGCGCACCGCCCGTCCGCCGGGCATTTCGGTCAGGCAGCCCTCGGGCTCGCGCGCCTGCCGCGCATAGTCCTCCACCGACATCGTGAGCAGGCCGCGCTGCCGCCGCAGCTCGACCAGGTCCCGGCCGGTGCAGCCCGGCGGAATGTCGGCGCGGCTCATGCCGTAGATCTCGAGGAAGCGGTGGTTGTAGAACACGACGCGGTTGGCGGCGTCGGTGAGCATCAGCCCCTGGCTGAGATTATTCAGGGCCGAGCTGATGAAGGCGTTGCGCCGAAGCTCGGCGCGCCGGGTGCGCCGCAACGCCTGATGAATCCAGATCACGACCGACGCCAGGAACGCGCAGACGACGATGCCGCCGATCAGCACCTCCCAGAGCACATCGGGTTCGACGCTGCCGAGATAGAATGAGGGGGAAAAACCGGGCGAGGCAGCCCATCCGCACGCCGGCGTCCCGGCCGTCATGGCGGCCACCGAGGCCGCAACGACACGCGCCGGAAACGCGCTTCGGTCGCTCGCCTGCCAAAACTTGCCAGCCATCAATCACCCGCGGTATCCGGATGGCATTCTCTGGCCCGACCGGTTGGGATCGGGTAAACGGTTTCGGCAAACTTCGAAAAAGACGAAGCAAATTCGGGCGATGACCTCCTATGATGAATGGTTTGCTAAGCAGCGGCGTGCTTGGCATGAAGGTTCCGCCCACCGCCGATTGCAGAGAGCCGTGACCTCCCGGGATTGTTTCAGGAACGCGTATGGAAAAGGTTGATTGCGTCGTCGTCGGTGCGGGCGTGGTGGGACTTGCGATTGCCCGCCAGCTGGCCAGAGCGGGCCGCGAGGTCATCGTCCTCGAGGCGGCCGAGGACATCGGCACCGTCACGTCATCTCGCAACAGCGAGGTGATTCATGCCGGCATCTATTACAAGGCCGGCAGCCTGATGGCCCGCTTCTGCGTCAGCGGCAAGCGCATGCTGTACCGCTATTGCGACGAGCATGGTGTTCCCTACCGCAATTGCGGCAAGCTGATCGTGGCCACGAGCCCGGCGGAGACCGAGAAGCTGAATGGCATCCGCGCCCATGCCGAGGCGAACGGCGTCGAGGGCATGCGGCTTCTGACCGGCGCCGAGGCGAAGGCGATGGAGCCGGCGCTGGCCTGCGAGGCCGCGCTGCTGTCACCCTCGACCGGAATCCTCGACAGCCACGCCTTCATGCTGTCGCTGCGCGGCGAGATCGAGGATGCCGGCGGCGCCTTGGCCTTCCATACCCCGCTGCTGCGCGCCAAGGCGGTCGACGGCGCGATCGAGCTCGATGCCGGCGGCGAGCAGCCGATGACGCTGTCCTGTCAGTTGCTCGTCAACGCCGCCGGCCTCAGCGCCCCCGCGGTCGCCCGCCTGATCGAGGGCATGCCGCCGGACCAGGTGCCGACCGCCTATCTCGCCAAGGGCAATTACTTCAGTTGCAGCGCCAAGGCGCCGTTCAGCCGGTTGATCTATCCGGTTCCCGAGCCCGGTGGGCTCGGCGTCCATCTCACGCTCGACATGGCGGGCCAGGCCCGCTTCGGTCCCGATGTCGAGTGGATCGAGTCCATCGACTACACGGTCGACCCCACGCGCGCCGAACGCTTCTATCCGGCGATCCGCAGATATTGGCCGACACTGCCCGATGGTGCGCTGATGCCGAGCTACTCCGGCATCCGGCCGAAGATCGTGCCGCCCGCGGTGGCATCGCAGGATTTCGTTATCCAGGGACCACGCGATCACGGCGTGACGGGATTGATCAATCTGTTCGGAATTGAATCGCCCGGGCTGACGTCGTCGCTGGCGATTGCCGCTCATGTCGGTGAGCTCGCCGCGAACTAACAATTGATAGGCATCGGAATCGTGGACGCCCCGCGGACAATCCGTCCACGCTAGCAGGATACGGCAGCCGGTCGCGATGTCAGCCTATCTGTCAAGTTGCGTCTGGGATGGTGCGATCACCATCCCAGCACGCTCAGTATTGAGCTCGGAAGTACCGTCGGTCGTCGTCACAAGTCAGTGAAGCGTCTCGGTCGTGACCTGTCTCAAACGCTCAATCTCATCCTTCACCATCAGTTTGCGTCGCTTCAGCTCGGCAATGCGCAGATCGTCTGTCGATGGATGCACGAGGGCTTCATGCAATTCGTTTTCAAGAACTTTATGCTTACGCTCCAGTTCAACGAGATGCGCCTGAAGGGCCATTCGAAACCTCCTTGGTAGGTGAACCTGAGATTCGACCAGGGCCATTGAGTGTACACAAGTCCCTTGACCTGTCGATGGGGCCAAAAGACCGCACATGCAGATTTGAGCGCCGTGCGTAACGAAGCGTGAGCGGATGCGGACGATTCTTCAGGGCGCGCCAACCTGAAATTCACGGGACAGCCGCAGAGATCCGGGGGCTCGCGGCTTGCTTATCAGCTTCGCAAGCGCAATATTCGCCACCGCCTTTCGCAGGGCTTCCCACTTCCTTCCGCTTTTTTGCTATCATAGATCATGGCTGACCAAGACGAGCGCGAACTGCAGGCCGAACTCGCGCGCCTGCAGCAGGAGCACCGCGACCTCGACGCAGCGATCGATGCCTTGCATCTGTCGCCTGCGCCCGATTTGTTGCGGCTGCAACGGCTGAAGAAGCGGAAGCTCATGCTGCGCGATCGGATCGCCTTCATCGAAGACCAGATTACGCCTGACATCATCGCGTGACGCGAAGCGTCAGCGCTCGTGTCCTATTGAAGCGGATTGGTGGGGATGCCCACGAACCCGTCTTGACAAAATGGAACAAAACAAGAACAATAAAACCGTCCCTCGCAGACCCCCGACCGCAAGGTCCTGCCAGCGCCAAGGATGGTTCGATGCCCACCTCGTTCTCTCCGCAAGACCGCCTCTACGAACAAGCCTGCGATCAGGCCATCGCGATGTGCGACGGCAATCTGCGCTCCACGATCAAGGCCCTGATCATGGCCAACGAATATCTCGAGCTGGAGCTGTTGGAGCTGCGCGCGGCCATCGCCTGCGGCTGCATGCCGAACACCGCCACGGACGAAGCGCAGAGCAGCGCGGCCTGAGCCGCACGGCGCGCTCACAAAGGATCTTTGCCGCATCTGCTTGGAGTATCGACAGCACCAGGAGGATGATGCCATGCCTGACGTGACCTACTACGTCGCCATGCCCTTCAGGCGAGACGACATGGGCGCCGTGATCCCCGGGACGGCCGAGGAATGCCAGAGCTCGACAGCGGCGCTGCGCCGCGCCGAGGCGATGTCGCGGCTGCCGGACAATATCGGTGCCATCGCCTTCAGCCGCAGCGGGGATCCCTTGATGGGCGAGTTCAGCGATGCGCGGCTGCTGCGCACATTCGGCGAGCTGCCCGACGATCTCGGTGAGCTCTGATCGAGCCGCGACGCGCGGGCTCAAGCCCGGACGTCATGCCGCCGCTGCGCCTTGCGGATGTACATCGCGCGATCGGCTTCCTCGAGCGCACGCACCGGGTTGACGCGCTTGTCCAGTAGCGCGACCCCGGCAGAGGCCCCTGCACGGACGGTCTGGTCGCCGAAGGTGAAGCTCAGCCCGTCGATCGCCTCCTCCAACGCGGCCGCCTTGGCGCGCGCATCGGTCTCGCTGAGGTGCCAGAGCAGCACGCCGAACTCGTCGCCGCCGAGGCGGCCGATCACGTCGGAGGACCGAACCTGCTCGCCCAGCACGCGCGCGACCGCCTTCAGAACCACGTCGCCTGCGGCATGACCAAACGTGTCGTTGATCGGCTTGAGGCGATCGACATCGAGCACGACCAGGGCGCCGGTCGCGTCATAGCGCTTGATGAAGGCGATCGAGCGGTGCAGCTCGCGGGCGAAGCCACGGCGGTTGAAGATGTCGAGCAGGAAGTCGCGCTCGGCGGTGGCCGTCAGCTCCGCGATGCGGGCCTCGGCCGCGGCCAGCTCGGCCTTGAGGCGGCGGATGGTCTGACGGGCGCCGGCCGGCGCGGCGGCGGTCGCCGGCGGGCGGGCGCGGGACGAAGCCTTGCGATGGTATCGAGGTCCGCGCTTCGTGGCCGGTCCAACCTTCTTGATACGCTTCTTTTTCATCCTGGACCTAAACGCGCCACGGTTTGGACTTGCCGGGTTTAACCAAGACAGGATAGTCCATTCAGACCTCCATGCCATGGCTTGCCGCTGTCGGGACCGATCCTATACTCCGGCCCATGCTGATGGATTCCCGAGAAGAATTGAGGTCCATGACCGCCCCGATCGCCATCATCATGGGAAGCCAGTCGGACTGGGATACCATGCGCCATGCCGCCGAGACACTCGGCGCGCTCGGCGTGAGCTATGACGCCCGCATCGTCTCGGCGCACCGCACGCCCGACCGGCTGTACGCGTTTGCCAAGGGCGCCAAGGCCGCCGGCTTCAAGGTCGTGATCGCCGGCGCCGGCGGGGCCGCCCATTTGCCGGGAATGACCGCGTCGTTGACGGAGCTGCCGGTGTTCGGCGTTCCCGTGGAATCCAAGGCGCTGTCGGGGGTCGATTCCCTCTACTCGATCGTGCAGATGCCCGCCGGTATTCCCGTGGGAACGCTGGCCATCGGCAAATCGGGCGCGATCAATGCGGCGCTGCTGGCCGCGAGCGTGCTCGCTCTGTCCGATCCGGGGCTGGCCGAACGCCTGTCGGCGTGGCGCCAGGCCCAAACCGATGCGATCGCCGAACGTCCGGAGGGCGCGGCGTGACCGGCTCCAATCGGGTCAAGCTGAAGCCCGGCGACACCATCGGCATTCTCGGCGGCGGCCAGCTCGGCCGCATGCTGGCGCTGGCCGCGGCCCGCCTCGGGCTGCGCTGCCAGGTGTTCTCGCCGGATCCGGACTCGCCGGCCTTCGACGTGGTCCTGAACGCGACCTGCGCCGAATATGCCGACGTCGAGGCGCTGGAGCTGTTCGCCAACGACGTCGACGTCGTGACCTACGAGTTCGAGAACGTCCCGTCAGCAGCGGCCATGGTGCTCGCGGCGCGCCGTCCCGTGCTGCCGAGCCGCTCCGCGCTGGAGACCACCCAGGACCGGCTGATCGAGAAGGATTTCATCACCTCGCTCGGCATCCGCACCGCCAATTATGCCGATGTCTCCTCGCTCGCGACCCTGCGCGAGGCGGCGTTCCGGCTCGGCCTGCCGGCCGTGCTGAAGACCCGGCGGTTCGGCTATGACGGCAAGGGCCAGGTCAAGATTCGCCAAGGCGATGACCTCGAGCGGATCTGGGCCGAGCTCGGCACCAAATCGGCGATTTTGGAGGCTTTCGTGCCGTTCGAGCGCGAGATCTCGGTCGTCGCAGCGCGCGCCGCCGATGGCCAGGTCGAGTGCTTCGATGTCACCGAGAACGAGCACCGCGACCACATTCTGAAGGTTTCACGCGCCCCGGCCAGCATTCCCGATGCGCTCGCGGATGAAGCCCGGGACATCGCCAGCCGAATCGCCACGGCGCTGGATTATGTCGGCGTGCTGGCGGTCGAGATGTTCGTCGTCACCAGCGGTCCCAATCCCGGCGTGCTGGTCAACGAGATCGCCCCCCGGGTGCATAATTCCGGCCATTGGACCCTCGATGGCGCCTCGATCTCCCAGTTCGAGCAGCATATCCGGGCGATTGCCGGCTGGCGGCTGGGCAAGCCGCTGCGCCATGGTCACGTCACGATGACCAACCTGATCGGCGACGAGATCGACACCTATGAGCAATGGCTGACGGTTCCCGGCGCCACCGTGCACCTCTACGGCAAGGGGGCTGCCCGTCCCGGCCGCAAGATGGGGCACGTCACCCAGGTCTCGCCGCTGCCGCCGCGGCAGGGCTGAAATAAACCGCCTCGGCCGCGTTAAACTTGCGGTCATGAGCCCGCCAGCGGGTGGACAGCCGGGGACTCCTCTGATACATGGGCGCGCTCAAGGTTAAGGGCGCGGCCATTTGCCAGCCCTGGCTTCACCAGATTTCAAACCGATAGACTGAGAAAGAGGATGCCGCGTGCAGGTTCTCGTTCGCGATAACAATGTCGATCAAGCCCTCAAGGCGCTCAAGAAGAAGATGCAGCGCGAGGGCATTTTCCGCGAGATGAAGCTCCGCGGCCATTACGAGAAGCCCTCTGAGAAGAAAGCCCGCGAGAAGGCCGAAGCCGTGCGCCGCGCGCGCAAGCTGGCCCGCAAGAAGCTGCAGCGCGAAGGCCTGCTGCCGATGAAGCCGAAGCCGGTGTTCGGCGCTGGCGCCGGTGGCGACCGTGGCGCTGGCCGTGGTCCGGGTGCAGGCGCCCGCCCCGGCGCGCCGCGCTGATCCGCACGATCATCTGCTGAGTTGAAAAGCGCGGGCCTTGGGCTCGCGTTTTTGTTTGTTGGTCGCCTGTTTCTCGGCGGCACGGCTGGGATGAGCGGTCACGCAGTCGCGACAGGCTATTGGCGCGGCTGACGGTCAAAGAAAAAGCGGCAGACCGGACGGTCTACCGCTTCGCAGATCAGCTCACGGATGGATGCCGCCGATTACTTCGGCAGCACCGAGTGGAACACTGACTTGGCCGCGGACATCATGTCCTGCGCCACGGTCGACATCTGATCCTTGATCGACGGATCCTTCTCCGCCCGCAGATCGAGCGGGCGCAGCTGCTGCGCCGGAATCTCGGCCGGAGGCGTCGGCCGACCATCGGGCTGCACCGATCCCGTGTAGGCCGGGTTCGGCGCCGACGGCATCACGAAGCCCTGCTCCGCCGGCGGGGCCGACACCGTCACAGGCGGCGGCAACGGGCGAACCGGCGACACAGGCGGCGCAGCCGTCACGACGCGCGGCGTCTCGGTGGACGGCTTCTCTGCCGCTGCCCTGTCAGTCGATCCCTTTCCAGCGCCCTCGCTCGCCCGCAGCCGCTCGATCGCAGCGCGCGCGAGGTCGGCCGCATCGCGACGCTCCTCCGGCTGTGCCGCCGGCGTCTCGGCGGGGGTGCCCCGAGCAATCAGCTTCTCGCGCGGCGATGTCGTATGGCGCGCAGCCGGCGTCTCGGCCGGAAGGCTCGCCGCCTCCGTCGGCTTCACCTCGACCGATTTCTCGGCAGCCTTGTCGGTCAGCGACTTCTCCGACACGCCCTTCGCCTTGATCCCCGGCGCAGGAACGCTGGACGGCGCCGCCGCGGTCTCGGCTGGCTTGGCATCGGGCTTAGTGCCATCAGCCGGCTTGTCTGCGGATTTGTCGGCCGCCTTCGGCACCTCGCCCTTGTGCGCATCAGCCTTGGAGCCGGTCAGCTTGGCATAGGCAGCCGATGCCACGGCCGCCACCGTCGAAGGCGGGGCGTCGGGCTTGGTATTGATGTAGTGATTGACGATGTAGGCCCCGATGATGGTGGCGAGCACCGAGGGGATGATCTCCAGAGCAAACTTCGTGAGATATTTCAGCATGCTGACCACTCCCGCGCGGTATTTGCGGGAACTTTGAGGCACAATTAAGGGACCATTCCCCACTCTCCGCGGCCCGTATCGGTGCGAGGCGCGCCCGGACCAACCGCGAAAAGTCGTTTTCCTGAAAGCCTTTGAGACCGAAGCCGTGCTGCAATCCGAGACCGCTCGGACGCCGCCGCAGCTTTCCGGATCACCGGCTTAAGTTACCACAATCAGCGGCATGCCGGTAAACAAATGGTTAGGGCTTGAGCTCAACCTCGAGGAAAACGATCTCGGAACCGGTCTCGTTCAGCACATCGTGTTCGACCCCGGCTTTGCGGAAGTAGGATTTCCCGACTGCGAGCTGCGCCTTGGAGCGCTCGCCCGACGGCGCCACGATCGTCATCTCCCCCGCGGTCACGGGAACGATGACGTAATCCATCTCATGGACATGGCGTCCCGTCGCGCTGCCCGGCGCCAGCCGCCACTCGGTGACCCGAACCTCGGGCGTATCGACCTGGACGTCGGATTGGGCGCTGAGCATGGAGATCTTTCTCAATCAGGGCACGAAGAGCAGAAAGAGGAATATCGCGAACACGACCATGTGCACCAGCCCGAACAGAATGTTCGTTCTGCCGGTGCCGAAGGTCAGCATGCTCAGGACGAAGGTCAGGACCAGCAGCACCATGCCCTGGGCGTCCAGGCCGAGCACGAGCTGCTTGTCGAGCGCATAGGCCGCTACCGCCACGGCCGGAATCGTCAGACCGATGGTGGCGAGCGAGGAGCCGAGGGCGAGGTTGATGCTCTTCTGCAGATCGTTGGCGCGGGCGGCCGAGATCGCGGCGACGCTCTCCGGCAGCAGGATCAACAGCGCCACCAGCACGCCGGCGACAGCGGGAGGCGAGCCGGTGGCCGCAACGCCGGCATCGACCACCAGCGAAAACTTCTTGGCGAGCAGCACGACCGCCAGCAGCGCCACCAGCAGCAGCCCGACGCTGAGCATCAGCTTCGCCCGTGGCAGCCGGATGGCGTCGTCACTGAAGCCGGTCGAGCTGCCGACGAAATAGTCCCGGTGGCGCGTGGTCTGCGTGTACAGAAACACGGCATAGAGCAGGATCGTGACGACGCTGACAAAGGCCAGTTGCGCCGCCGAATATACCGGGCCGGGCGTGGTCAGCGTATAGTTCGGCAGCACCAGCGTGATGGTCGCCATCGTGAACAGCACGCTGAGATACAGGTTTGCGCCGGACACGAGGACATCCTGCTCGCGATAGCGCAGGCCGCCGATGAAGACGCAGATGCCGACCAGCCCGTTGCAAACGATCATCACGACGGCAAAGACGGTGTCGCGCGCCAGCGCAGGCGCTGACTTGTCGCCGAGCATGATGGTGGCGATCAACGCCACTTCGATGATCGTGACCGCCAGCGTCAGGAGCAGCGTTCCCAACGGCTCGCCGATCTCATGGGCGATCACCTCGGCATGATGCACGGCGGCGAACACCGTCCCGAACAGGATGACCAGAAGCACCGCGGCGAACACCAGGCCGGCTGCCGAGGGTGTGAAATCATAGTGGGTCAACGTGACAACTATGACCAGCGTCACCGCCAATCCGGGAAAGATCACCGATGATGCCGGCGTCGCGCCCTGCACGCTCATGATTCGCGCTCCTCGATCTGTCGTGGACTATGCGCGACGGCGCGCCGACCGTCACCTATGGAGCCGCGGCGGCGCTATCAGTCCGGGCTGAGCAGCGGATGGATCGGCAGCACCGTGAGCAGCAGGAATAGCGGGATGAGCACGGCCGCGGCGCGCAGCATGTAGCCGAAGAAGCTCGGCATGCGGATGCCGCGCTCATTGGCAATCGCCGCCACCATGAAGTTTGGTGCATTCCCGATATAGGTCAGCGCGCCCATGTAGACCGCTCCCATCGAGATCGCGGCAAGCGTTCCCGAGAGCTGGCCCATCAGCACCTTGGGGTCGCCGCCGGCGAGCTCGAAAAACAGGAGATAGGTCGGCGCATTGTCGAGGAAGGCCGACATCAGCCCGGTGAACCAGAAATAGGCGACCTCGCGCGGCGCCCCCGAAGGCGTCGTCACCGCGTTGAGGAGCCAGCCGAACGAGCCGTTGTGGCCGGCATTCAGCATGGCGATGACCGGAATGATCGCCGTGAAGATCGCGGCAAACAGCTTGGCGACCTCGCGGATCGGCTCCCAATTGAAGCCATTGGCCTCGCGGTGCTCGTCCGGCGTCAGCCAGAGCGAGAGGCCCGCGATCCCCAGCAGGACGGCATCGCGGACGAGGTTCTGGAGCTCGAGATGCGTGCCGACGATATCGAAGGAGATGCCGGGCTTCCAGGTCGCCGAGACCAGCGTGTTAGCAACGATGGCTGCGATCAGGACGACGTTGACGAGGCCGCGGATGCGGACGGGCTCCTTCGTGCCTGCCCCGCCCGAGACAGGCTTCTCCTGACGGAAGCGCCACGTGTCGATGACAGCAAAGGCCGCAAGCGCCAATCCGGCGACGATCGCGGTCTGCAGCCAGATATTGCGCGTGGTCCAGAAGAAATCGACGCCGCGCAGGAAGCCGACGAACAGCGGCGGATCGCCGAGCGGGCTCAGCGCGCCGCCGACATTGGCGGCAAGGATGATGAAGAAGATCATCACATGAACGTTGTGAGGCCGCGGCAGATTGGCGCGGATCAGCGGGCGAACCAGGATCATCGCAGCGCCGGTGGTGCCGACGATGCTCGCGATGATCGTGCCCAGCGCGAGAATGGCCGTATTGGTCGCCGGCGTGCCCCTGATGTCGCCGCTCACGAGAATGCCGCCGGCTACGGTGAAAAGCGCGAACAGCAGCACGATGAAGCTGAGATATTCGGCAAGGAGGGCATGGACAAATGCGGCCAGCGCCGTCCCGAGCCCGGCCTGCCAGGTCAGCGCGGCCAGCGTCCCCACAGCCCAGGCCGCAGCGATCTTTCCGTAGTGGTGATGCCAGAACTTGGCGAACAGCAACGGACCGAGCGCGATCGACAGCAGCAATCCCGCGAAGGGCAGCGCGAACGGCCAGGTCATCGCTGCGCCGTTCAAGCCTTCCGCAGCATGCGCCTGCCCCGGCATGCATGCGACGACCGCGGCCGCGACGAGCAGCGCGGGCCGCCCGTGACCAGGACTACCGATCGTCGATAAAGCTCTTGGCTGTCTTGGTCGCACCAAAAAGATCCAGGTCGTTATGTCCGCCGTCGGGAAACCGTACGAAGCGCTTGGGGTCATGCGCAAGCGCGAACAAACGTTCCCCGAACCGGATCGAAATCGCCGGATCCCTTTCGCCGTGCATGATCAGGAGCGGCACATGCACACGGCCGATCCGCCGGTCGGAATGGAAGCTGTCACGCATCAGCAGGCTGACCGGAACGACCTTCAGCATCTCCGACGCGACATCGACCGTCGACGTATAGGGCGCCTCCAGGATCAGCTTGGCAATCGGATGCTCCGCAGCGATCGCCGTGGCCACGCCAGTGCCGAGTGAAAAGCCCCACACGACGATGCGCTCCGGATCATAGCACTCGCGCGTGAAAGCATAGGCGGCTGCGGCATCCTGTAGCAGGCCGGTCTCACTCGGGCTTCCAGTGGAGCCCGCATAGCCGCGATAGGACAGCGCGACCAGGCCGGTGCCGTCGGCCGTCAGCGCCTTGAAGCGCGAGACCACGCCGGCCAGGAAATCGCCATTGCCGGGGAAATACAGCACGACCTTGCGGCCGGGCTGCGCCGGCACGTGCCAGATGATGACCTTCTCGCCGTCGGCCGAGGTCAGCACGTGCTCTTCAGCTTGCGCGAAACCGGCAGCGGCGGGCGCGATGCGGCCGACGGGCGGGATCGGAAACAGCATCGCGCGCTGGCGCACGAACAGCACCGCGAGCACGGTGGCGTAGATCGCCACCACGACGATCAGGAGCCATTTCAGAAACGTCATGGCTCCTGACAGCAACAACTACATCGCCTTGACGATGTTCTCGGTCATCTTCTTGGCGTCGCCGAGCAGCATCATCGTGTTGTCGCGGTAGAACAGCGGATTGTCGATGCCGGCATATCCCGACGCGAGCGAGCGCTTGATGAACATCACCGTGCCGGCCTTCCAGACCTGCAGCACGGGCATGCCGTAGATCGGCGAGGTCTTGTCCTCCTCGGCCGCCGGATTAGTGACGTCGTTGGCGCCGATCACGAAGGCCACGTCGGCCTGGGCGAATTCCGAGTTGATGTCCTCGAGCTCGAACACCTCGTCATAGGGCACGTTCGCTTCGGCCAGCAGCACGTTCATATGGCCGGGCATGCGGCCTGCGACCGGGTGAATCGCGTACTTCACCTCGACGCCTTCCTTCTTCAGGGTGTCGGCCATCTCGCGCAGCGCGTGCTGGGCCTGCGCAACCGCCATGCCGTAGCCGGGGACGATGATCACCTTGGAGGCGTTCTTCATGATGAAGGCCGCGTCGTCAGCCGAGCCGAGCTTGGCCGGCTTCTGCTCGCCGGTCGCGGCGCCTGCCGAGGCGGTCTCGCCGCCGAATCCGCCGAGAATGACCGAGATGAAGGACCGGTTCATCGCGTGGCACATGATATAGGACAGGATCGCGCCGGAGGAGCCGACCAGCGCGCCGGTGATGATCAGCGCGGAATTGCCGAGCGTGAAGCCGATGCCGGCAGCGGCCCAGCCGGAATACGAGTTCAGCATCGAGATCACGACCGGCATGTCGGCGCCGCCAATCGGGATGATCATCAGCACGCCGAGCGCCAGCGCCAGGATCGTGACCATGAAGAAGTCGAAGCCGCCGCCGGTCAGCACGAGGCGCACGACGAAGAACACCAGCGCGACCGCGAGCGCGATGTTGATGACGTGACGCGCGGGCAGCATGATCGGCGCGCCGCTCATCCGTCCCGACAGCTTGAGGAAGGCGATGACGGAGCCGGTGAAGGTCAGCGCGCCGATGGCGACGCCGAGCGACATCTCGATCAGGCTCTGCGGATGGATGTTGCCGGGCGTGCCGATGTCGAACGCCTCAGGGGCAAAGAACGCGCCGGCGGCGACCAGCACCGCGGCCATGCCGACCAGCGAGTGGAAGGCAGCGACCAGCTCGGGCATCGCCGTCATCGGCACGCGGCGCGCGATGACTGCGCCGATGCCGCCACCGATTGCAACGCCGAGGATCACCAGGATCCAGGCGACGGCGTCAGCCGGCGGATGGCTCGCCAAGGTGGTGACGACGGCGATCGCCATGCCGACCATGCCGAACAGATTGCCCTGGCGGCTGGTGGCCGGGCTCGACAGCCCGCGCAGCGACAGGATGAACAGCACACCCGCCACGAGATAGAGGAGTGCCGACAGATTGGCGTTCATTGCAGATGCCCCGTTATGCCTGTCATCCCGCGTCGCGCGGCGTTGTTATGCGGCGTTGTTACTTGGACTTCTTCTTGTACATCGCCAGCATGCGCTGGGTGACGAGGAAGCCGCCGAAGATGTTCACGCAGGCGAAGATCAGCGCGATGAAGCCGAAGGCCCGCGCCAGACCGCTGCCGCTCGACACCATGGACACGCCGACGGCGAGCAGCGCGCCGACCACGATCACCGAGGAGATCGCGTTGGTCACCGACATCAGCGGCGTATGCAGCGCGGGAGTCACCGACCACACCACGAAGTAGCCGACGAAGACGGCGAGGACGAAGATCGAGAGCCGGAAGACGAAGGGATCGACGGCTTGGACGACATGTTCCATGGCTTTGCTCCTCAGGCCTTCAACTATGCCTTGGGCTGAAAATTCGGGTGGATGATGGCGCCGTCCTTTGTCAAAGCCGTGGCCTTGACCAGCTCGTCGTCCCAGTTCACCGCGAGCGTCTTTTCCTTCTTGTCGATCATCGTCTCGATGAAGGCCAAGAGGTTGCGGGCGTACAATCCCGACGCGGAGGCCGCGACACGGCCGGCGAGGTTTGGGAAGCCGATGATCTTGACGCCGTCGATCTCGACGGTCTCGCCGAGCTTGACGCCTTCGACGTTGCCGCCGCGCTCGACTGCAAGATCGACCAGCACCGAGCCGGGGCGCATCGACTTCACCATCTCCATGGTGACGAGGCGCGGCGCCGGACGACCGGGGATCAGCGCCGTCGTGATGATGACGTCCTGCTTCTTGATGTGTTCCGCCGTGAGCGCGGCCTGCTTGGCCTGATACTCTTTCGACATTTCCTTGGCGTAGCCGCCGGCGGTCTGGGCGTTCTTGAACTCCTCGTCCTCGACCGCCAGGAATTTCGCGCCGAGGCTCTCCACCTGCTCCTTGGTCGCCGGGCGCACGTCGGTTGCCGAGACGATGGCGCCGAGACGGCGCGCGGTCGCGATCGCCTGCAGACCGGCGACGCCGACGCCCATCACGAACACCTTGGTCGCCGGCACGGTGCCGGCCGCGGTCATCATCATCGGGAAGGCGCGGCCAAACGCCTCGGCGCCTTCGATGACCGCGCGATAGCCGGCGAGGTTCGCCTGGCTCGACAGCACGTCCATGACCTGGGCGCGGGTGATGCGCGGCATCAGCTCCATCGCGAAGGACGCGATGCCGGCATCGGCCATCGCCTTCAGCGCGGCGTCATTTCCATAGGGATCCATGATCGCGAATACCAGCGCGCCGCGGCGGTAATTGGCGAGCTCGGACGCCTCCGGCCGCTTCACCTTGATGATGATGTCAGCGTCCTTGAGTGCATCGGCACTCACCGTGGCACCCGCCGCCGTGAGCTCCGAATCCGGCAGGCCGGATTTGATGCCGGCGCCGGGCTCGACCGCGATCTCGGCGCCCAACGCCTTGAACTTCTTCACCGTGTCGGGAGAGGCCGCGACCCGCGGCTCCAACGGGTCGATTTCCTTGGCGACGGCAATCTTCATGAGGCCTCCGGCGCGGATGCGCGCGCGAGCTTAAAAACGGGCGGGACGTCGATGGCTTCAGCGCAACGCCTGGGTCAGCCATCGGCTGCGGCAGTCAGCTGAAGGCCCGCCGGCGGGGATGCCGGCGGGCCCAGTGCGAACTTAAACGAGGAAAATAGCCATCAAGATGACGATCAGGGCAACGCTGATCGTGCCGTACTTCACCAGCTTGATGAAGCCTTCATAGGTGGCCTCATGCGCCGCGTAGTCGTTGCCATCAGCCGTCGAGTAGGCGATCTCGCCATGGTTTGCCATCGGGGTCCCCCAGAGAACATTGCTTTGTTAAGGTCGCATACCCCAAAGCCAATGCAAGGGCAACGGCTGGCATGCAAGGCGGTTTTATCGGCTTTTCCGATCGCCTGATTGACCGGGCCAATTATCGCGAATCCAGCGCGTCAGGCTGGCCTCGCTGACCTCGCCGCCGGCGAGGGAGAGGATAACTGCCGTCGCCTGAGCCGGGTCCGGCGCGAACGCGATTTCGTTTCTGCGCAGAAACGTCATCATCGCCATGAAGGCGATGCGCTTGTTGCCGTCCACGAAGGCGTGGTTCTTGGCCAGTCCGAACGCATAGGCCGCGGCAAGCTCGGGCAGCGTCGCCTGCTCATAGCTCGATTTGTTGATCGGCCGCTCCAGCGCCGATCGCAGCATGCCTTCGTCGCGCAGTCCCGGCGCGCCACCGAAACGGCGCAACTGCCGGGCGTGGATCGCGATGGCCTGCTCGTAGGTGATCCACAGCGGCCCTTGTTGCTCGCTCATTTGGCGAGCGCGGCGAGGGTGTCGCGATACTCGTCCATGAGCTCGTCAGCGATCTCCATGGTCCGCTCGAAATCCGGATCGTAGGGCAGCGCCTGGAACCCGCCGCCGGGCAACTCGACGATGTGCAATTGCTGGCCGCGCTTGAGATCGAGCCGCTGCATCAGCTCGCGCGGCAGCAGCAGACCGTCGGAATTACCAATCTTCTTGATTTCGATTTTCATGGGAGGACCACTCCGAAAAAGGGCGAGTTATACAGATGTATAACGCGCCCTCTCGTTCCGTTCAACAAATGTTTTACACCCCTACCTCATCGCCTCCAGCTCGTCGATCATGCCGGCGATGACCGACAGGCCACCGTCCCAGAACTTGGGATCCTTGGCATCGAGGCCGAACGGCTTCAGCAGCTCGGAATAGTGCTTGGTGCCGCCGGCCGAGAGCATCGCGAGATAGCGCTCGGCGAAGCCGTCGGCGGCGTGCTCGTAGACGGCGTACAGCGAGTTCACGAGGCAGTCGCCGAACGCATAGGCGTAGACGTAGAACGGCGAATGGATGAAGTGCGGGATGTACATCCAGAAGTTCTCGTAGCCCGGCTTGATCTCGATCGCCTCGCCCAGGCTCTCGGTCTGCACCGACAGCCAGAGCTGCCCGAGCCGCTCGGCGGTGAGCTCGCCGTTCTTGCGCTCGGTATGCACCGCGCGCTCGAACGAATAGAACGCGATCTGCCGCACCACCGTGTTGATCATGTCCTCGACCTTGCCGGCGAGCAGCGCCTGGCGCTGCTTGGCGTCGCGGGTCTCCGACAGCAGCCGCTTGAAGGTGAGCATCTCGCCGAACACGCTCGCGGTCTCCGCGAGCGTCAGCGGCGTCGGCGCCATCAGCGCGCCGTTCTTCGCAGCCAGCACCTGATGCACGCCGTGGCCGAGCTCGTGCGCGAGCGTCATCACGTCGCGCGGCTTGCCCTGGTAGTTCATCAGCACATAGGGATGCGCCGACGGCGTGGTCGGATGCGAGAACGCGCCCGGCGCCTTGCCCGGACGCACCGGCGCATCGATCCAGCTGTCGTCGAAGAAGCGCTGCGCGATGTCGGCCATCTCGGGCGAGAAGCCGCGATAGGCCGTCAGCACCATGTTCTTCGCCTCCGGCCAGCCGATGGTCGCGTTGGCCGCGAAGGGCAGCGGCGCATTGCGGTCCCAATGCGCGAGCTTCTTCTTTTTGAACCAGCGCGCCTTGAGCTGATAGTAGCGATGCGACAGCTTTGGATAGGCTGATCGCACCGACGCGACCAGCGCGTCGACAACCTCGCGCTCGACGCGGTTGTTGAGGTGGCGGGAGTCCGCGACATCCTGGAAGCCGCGCCAGCGGTCGGAGATGTCCTTGTCCTTGGCGAGCGTGTTCGTGATCAGCGCAAAGGTGCGCTCATTGGCCTTGAAGGTCTTGGCCAGCGCCTCGGCGGCGGCCTTGCGCTTGGCGCCGTCGCGATCCTGCAGGAAGTTCAAGGTCGGCTCGATCGCGAGCTCCTTGCCCCCGACCTGGAAGCGCAGGCCGGCGATGGTCTGGTCGAACAGCCGGTTCCAGGCGGAATAGCCGGTCTGCGACTTCTCATGGAACAGCTGCTCGACGCGGTCTTCGAGCTGATACGGCTTGTCCTTGCGCAGATCCTCGATCCACGGGCGGTAATGGCCGAGCGCCGGATTTTCCATCGCGCGCT
Source organism: Bradyrhizobium sp. USDA 4353 (assembly GCF_054063215.1). Classification (NCBI taxonomy): domain Bacteria; kingdom Pseudomonadati; phylum Pseudomonadota; class Alphaproteobacteria; order Hyphomicrobiales; family Nitrobacteraceae; genus Bradyrhizobium; species Bradyrhizobium sp. USDA 4353. The sequence continues at coordinate 2,739,208 of NZ_JBSSGB010000001.1, read as the reverse complement.
CGATCACCGCGTCATCGATGCGGTTGAGCTCGAGCGGGAAGAACAGCAGATGCGTCGAGGCCGCCGTCAGCCGCTCCGAAATGTCGCCGTAGAATTTGGAGATCGCGGGGTCGACGCTGTCGCCGGCATGGGCGAGACCCGCAAAAGAGCCGAGCCGTCCGGCGAGATCGTCAATCGCCTCATAGCGCCGCACGGCTCTCGCGAGCCATTCGCCGCCATCTTCGCGCGCCACATGCTCGGCGAGCTTGCCCTTGTAGTCGGTCTCAAACGCGACGCATTCGGCATCCATCTTCGCGAGATCGTGAGCGATCTCCGGCGCGTCGATGCCCATATAAAGGTCGCCGAGATTCCATTCGGGCAGCGCCCCGATTCCCGTCTTGGCCGCGACCATCTTCTTCGCCGGCTTGGCAGACGATTTGGCCGCCGCAGCACGCACGGACTTGGCGGCGGGCTTCGAGGTTTTGGCCGCGGCCTTCTTGGCCGGCTTGTTCGCCAGCTTGGCCTTGGCAGGTTTGGACGGAGGAGAAGCTTTGGTCGGCTTGCGAAGAGCGGAAGAGGCGCGCGAGGTCATCGGATGGGTAACCTGTTGTTCGAACGTTTATCCCGATCAGCGAGGTTTAAGGTTGCGTTAATCGGCGTCGGCGAGAGTGCCCCGATTCGAGACAGATAGTCGTAGCGTGCAAGGAAAGCCATGGCTGCCAGCATTTTGATTGCCGATGATGATCCGGTCCAGCGCCGGCTGGTGGAGAACATGGTGCAGAAATGCGGCTACGAGGCGGTCGTCGTCGAGACCGGCGATGCCGTGATCGAGAAGCTGACCAATCCCGATGCCGGCCCGATCGACGCGATCGTGCTCGATCTCGTGATGCCCGGCCTCGACGGCATGGGCGTGCTGTCCAAGATGCGCGAAGCGGGGATCTCCATTCCCGTGATCGTGCAGACCGCGCATGGCGGCATCGACAATGTCGTCTCCGCGATGCGCGCCGGCGCGCAGGATTTCGTCGTCAAGCCGGTCGGCATCGAACGTCTGCAGGTTTCGCTGCGCAACGCGCTCAACACCTCGGCGCTGAAGGGCGAATTGCAGCGCATCCGGCACAGCCGCGAAGGGCGGCTGACCTTCACCGATATCATCACCCGCGCCGAGGCGATGGCGCCGATCCTGCGCATCGCCGAGAAGGCCGCGGCGTCGTCGATCCCGGTCCTCATCGAGGGCGAATCAGGCGTCGGCAAGGAGTTGTTCGCCCGCGCCATCCACGGCACCAGCGAGCGCAAGAGCAAGCCGTTCGTCGCGGTGAATTGCGGCGCGATTCCGGACAATCTCGTGGAGTCGATCCTGTTCGGCCACGAGAAGGGCGCATTCACCGGCGCGACCGAGCGTCACACCGGCAAGTTCGTCGAAGCCCATGGCGGCACGCTGTTCCTCGACGAGGTCTCGGAGCTGCCGCTCACCGCGCAGGTGAAGCTCCTGCGCGCTCTGCAGGAGGGCGCCGTCGAGGCGGTCGGCGGCCGCAAGCCGGTCAAGGTCGACGTCCGCATCATCTCGGCGACCAATCGCCGCCTGCTCGATCGCGTCAAGGAAGGCCACTTCCGCGAGGACCTGTTCTACCGCCTGCACGTGCTGCCGCTGACGATCCCTCCGTTGCGCGCACGCCGCGAGGACATCCCACATTTGCTGCGGCATTTCCTGGCGCGCTTCGCTGCTGAGGAGAATCGCCCGGTGTCAGGCATCAGCGGCGAGGCCGTCGCCTATCTCACCAAGCTCGATTGGCCCGGCAACATCCGCCAGCTCGAGAATGCCGTCTATCGTGCGGTCGTCATGAGCGAGACCGATCAGCTCGGCGTCACCGATTTTCCGCTGATCCCGACGCATGCGCCGCCGATCGAGCCGGCGCCGCCCTTGATGGTCGAGCGCCCCGCTCACGCCACGCTGCCGGCGATGGTGCCGGGTAGTGAAGTACCCATCGCGCCCCTGCCCTCGCATGGCAGCCTGGCCATGCTGACAGCGGCCGGCGAGGTCCGCCCGCTGGAGGAGATGGAGCACGAGATCATCCGTTTCGCGATTGCCCATTACCGCGGCCAGATGTCGGAGGTCGCGCGGCGTCTCAAAATCGGACGCTCGACGCTGTATCGCAAGCTGGACGAGGCCACTGGCGAGACACAATCGACGGAGTCACCGCCGCTCGGATGATCCGCAGCCGTCCGAAAAACGCCGCAACCCTGCGCGACAGTGGAACATCTGAACCGTTGCCTTGCGGTGACAGACAAAGGAAATAACGCGTGGCACAAACGCACGATCGGTTTGGCCGGGGTTTCCCAAGAGTCAGTTTGTCGTGAGTTGTCCCGTGTGGCGCTGGCCGCAGAAATGGGGCTTGAGTATCGTTTGGGCGTGAATCATTGCGTACAGGCGTGACCCATTCTCATGAGCGGTGCTCGACCCGGAACTGGCGGGCAGAGATCGACCTTGTTACCGACCCTGTCTCCGACGGGACAGATCATCCGAGGGATTGACGATGCGAGATTGTGTGACGACCCGTGGCGGATATGACCGCGTGCTGATGGCTGTCGCGGCAACCTTCCTCGCGGTGTCCGCGACCTCGGCCCTCGCCCAGGGCGACACGCCTCGCAGCGCCGCCGAGCTGGCCATCGATGCGGCCGTCCCGCTCCCGGAGCCCGCCAACGTTCCGCCGCCGACCGCCAGCGATTTCAAGCCGGACACGACCGCGACGGTGTCGCCCACTCAGGCTAAGCCTTCGGACACCACGAAGCCGGTTGATGCAGCCGCCGCGCCAGCGACGGAGCCCGCCAAGACGGTTGCTGCGCCCCCGTCTTCTGCGGCTCCTGCAACGGCAACCGCCCCAGCCCCGTCGGAGCCGGTGAAGGCCGCCAGCACCGTTCCCGCCGCCGACCAGCCGGTGGCCGATCGGCTGCGCGACCTGATCGCGACCAAGGGAGCGAAGTATTTCGATCGCAAGGCCGAGCGCGCCGCCGTCGAGAAGTTCTACACCGGCCGCGACTACGCGCCGATCTGGACCCAGAGCGGCAACCTGACCGCCGCCGCCAAGGGCGTGATCGCGCGCCTGAAGGATGCGGCGTCCGATGGCCTCAACCCCGCCGACTATCCGGTGCCGGACTTCGCCGCCGCAGGCTCCGCGCCGGACGCGCTGGCGGAGGCCGACCTCAAGCTCACCGAGAGCATGATGGACTATGCGCGGCAGGCGCAGAGCGGCCGCATGCACTGGTCGCAGGTCTCGGCCGACATCCAGTATCCCGAGCATCCGATCGATCCGAGCGAGGTGCTGGCCAATGTCACGGGCGCCAAGGATGCCTCGGCAGCGCTCGACAGCTACAACCCGCCGCACAAGCTCTACAAGCTGCTGAAGGCCAAGCTCGCCGAGCTGCGCGGCGACCGTGACGGCGCGCCTGTGATCATCGAGGACGGCGAGCCGCTGAAATACACGCCGGCCCGCGGCAAGAATGCGCCGGAGGCCGAGGCCCAGATGTCGGACCCGCGCGTGCCCAAGCTGCGCGCCAAGCTCGGCCTCACCGAGAACCTCGACGACATCCGCTACGATGCGAAGGTCGCGGCGGCGGTGCGCAAATTCCAGGAGAGCGTCGATCTCAAGCCGACCGGCGTGCTCGACGACCGCACCGTCAAGGCGCTCAATACGCCCAAGCGCGACAAGCAGATCGATACGGTCCTCGTCAACATGGAGCGCTGGCGCTGGCTGCCGCGCGACCTCGGCGCGCCCTCGCTCGGCGACGCCTATGTCATCCTCAACATCCCCGACTACACGCTGAAGGTGATGCAGCGCGGCGCGCAGGTGTGGACCACCCGCGTGGTGACCGGCAAGCCGGGCCAGCACGCGACGCCGCTGCTCAGCGAGACGATGAAGTTCATCACGGTCAATCCGACCTGGAACGTGCCGCCGTCGATCATCTACAACGAATATTTGCCGGCGCTGCAGCAGGATCCGACCGTGCTCGACCGCATGGGTCTGCGCCTGGAGCGCGCCCGCGACGGCTCGATCCACATCTCGCAGCCGCCGGGCGAGGCCAACGCGCTCGGCCGCATCCGCTTCAACTTCCCGAACAAGTTCCTGGTCTATCAGCACGACACGCCGGACAAGCACCTGTTCGCGCGTGACGAGCGCGCCTTCAGCCATGGCTGCATGCGCGTGCAGTATCCGGATCAGTACGCCTCCGTGCTCCTGAACATCACCATGCCGGGCGAGCGCTACACGCCGGAGCGCATCCGCAGCATGTACGGCTCGAGCGAGATCGACCTGAAATTCCCGACGCCGATCCCGGTCAACATCACCTATCAGACCGCCTTCGTCGACGACGCCGGCAAGCTGCAATTCCGCAAGGACATCTATGGCCGCGATGCGACCATGATCGCGATCCTCAAGAACAGCCGCGGCAAGGATCTCGAGAACGTCGTCGCCCACGCCCAGCCGAACTATTCGCGTCCGAAGGGGCCGCTGCCGAACGCGGTCAATGTCAGCGACAACAGCTTCTCGTCCGGCTCCTCCGGCCCGAACTTCTTCGAGCGACTGTTCGGCGGCGGCGGCCAGCCGACCCCGCCCGCCCCGGTCGGACGTCCGGCCCGCCGGGTGTTCACGCGCTGACCGGCGCAGCCAGCGCCAATCAAATTCCAATTTGCGATCAAAGGCCTCGCCGTCCGGCGGGGCCTTTGCTTTAGGTTAACCACAATGATCAACCACGATTCGATGGCTCTTTTTCGCCACACTCAAGAGTATATGTTAAGGGTAATTGGGGGGCGGGTCGGTGAGTATCCCTTAACCATCCCGCCTTAGGTAAGCGTTTCCTCTCTCTTCCGCCGGACGGGCCGCAAGAGGGTATTCGAGTAAACGCTCGTCGACGGGGTGGGCTGCATCTTGCTGTCTGTTTTCGCGCGCCAATCGCGTTCACTGCCGAGAACGGCATGGAACGCCGTCTGCCGCACCGGCCTTGCGTCGCTGCTCCTGCTGATGGGAGCGGGCACCATCCGTGATGCCGAGGCCCTCAACGACACCCGCACCCTCTCCTTCCACCACACCCATTCCGGCGAAGACCTCACCGTCACCTTCAAGCGCGAAGGCCGTTACGACGAGGACGCGCTGAAGAAGCTCAACTATTTCCTGCGGGACTGGCGCACCCAGGACCAGACGGTCATGGACCGCCGCCTGTTCGACATCCTCTGGGAAGTCTATCGCGACGTCGACGGCAAGCAGCCGATCCAGATCATCTCGTCGTACCGCTCGCCGGCCACGAACTCGATGCTGCGCCGGCGCTCGGCGCGCTCCGGAGTCGCCCGCCACAGCCAGCATATGCTTGGCCATGCCATGGATTTCTACATCCCCGGCGTGCCGCTCGAGCAGATCCGTTACGCCGGCCTGCGCCTGCAGCGCGGCGGCGTCGGCTTCTATCCGACCTCCGGATCGCCCTTCGTCCATCTCGACACCGGCAATATCCGCCACTGGCCGCGGATGACCGCCGACCAGCTCGCCCGCGTCTTCCCCGACGGCAAGACCGTTCACGTCCCGACCAATGGCGTGCCGCTCAAGGGCTATGAGCTGGCCAAGGCTGAGATCGAGAAGCGCGGCTCCGGCGACGACGCCTCGTCCGGTGGATCGAACCTGCTGGCCCGCCTGTTCCGCGGCCGTCCGAGCGAGGATGACGAAGAATCCGGCGAGAGCGACAGCAAGGCCGACGCCAAGCCCGTCCAGGTCGCTGCGGTCAGTGCCAGGGCCAGTGAGAAAGCCGCCGCTGACAAGACCGCCACTGAGAAGACCGCCGATAAGGACAGAAGCAACGCCGACAGCAAGCCGGCGACGGCCCGCGGCAAGATTGCCAATGCCCTGCAGCTCGCCTCCGCGGATGCCCAGGGCGTGCAACAGCCGGCGGCAAAGCCGGAGACCAAGTCCGAGACCACGAGTGCGATCAATGGCGGCGATCGGGACAGCGCGCCGAAGAGTGTCGCCGATATCATCAACGCCCGCGGCTTCTGGGGTGAGAACCCAAGCACACCGAAGCAGGCGACGCCCGAGCAGGTGGCCGCGATCACGGCGCGCCGGGCGCTGTCGGCGATCGACCAGCCGCAGAATGCGAGCCTGATGCAGGCCATGGCGTTTGCTCCGCCGAGCCCGCCCGATCGCAGCAACGCCACCACCGCGCCGATCCCGGTGCGCAATTCCCGTCCGGCGGCCACGCGCTCCGCTGCCCCTGAGTCCAACGCAAAGGCCGGTCAGAACTCGGACGCCCTGATCACGATGGCCACGCGTGTGTCGGCCGCCAAGGGTCCCGATTCGACCTGGATGCGGGCGATCATGCTGACGCCGAGCGCATCCTCGTCGATGTCGGTCACGAAAATGGGCGATCCCGATCTGACAGTCATGCGCAGCTATTTCGTCAAGCCGCAGACGGCGCTGGCGATGACCTTCGCCGCCGATCCGACACCGGGATTGAGCTATGACCAGTTCACCGGCCCGGCGATCATCAAGCTCGAGACCAAGTCCTTCACGATGCGCGCCGCGGCGCTGCGCTGACGCTCTATCGGCGGCTCGAGCCGTATTCCCGCTGCTCGAGTGCCCCGCGGGGCACTTCGATGAAATCCGGTGCGGCCGCGATAATGTGAGCGCGGCGGGCGCTCAGATCATGCCGAGCGCCTGCATGTAGGTCTCGAGGATGCTCTCTTCTTCCTGGCGCTCGTTCGGATCCTGCTTGCGCAGCCGAATGATCGTGCGCAGCGCCTTGACGTCGAAGCCGTTGCCCTTGCTCTCGGCATAGACGTCCTTGATGTCCTCGGAGATCGCCTTCTTCTCCTCCTCCAGCCGCTCGATGCGCTCGATGATCGACTTGAGCTGGTCTACGGCAAAGCGGGTCGCGGGCGACTCATCGTCCTTCGCGGCGGCGGAGGTGGCCATCTGATACTCCTGAGTGGAACTCGTGTGTCGGAGGACGCGCCCACGGGCGCTGTCGTGTTCGCCGCGACCCTCAAATCTGGCGCGCCTCGCGTCAAGGCGACATCGCCCTCATCCACAAAGCGCCCACATGTTGTTGGGCCCGGCGCGCCCCAAGCCAACAACATCGGCCACATCGCTTGCGTTTTCCGCACCTCGCGGACAGCCGCGCGATTCGCAGATCCGCATGATGCGCGGCCGAGCCGGACCTCAATGGCCCGGATGCACCTTCTTCATCGCCTCGATCTGCTCGGCGCTGGCCTCGCGCTGATATTTCGCCTTCCACTCGTCATAGGGCATGCCGTAGACGGCCTCGCGGCTCTCGTCCTTGGTCATCGCGGCGCCCTGTGCGTCGGCGGCATCCTTCAGCCAGTTGGACAGGCAGTTGCGGCAGAACCCGGCCAGAGTCATCAGGTCGATGTTCTGAACATCGGTTCGGGTGCGCAGATGCTCGATCAGCCTGCGGAAGGCGGCCGCTTCGAGTTCGGTTCGGGTGGTGGCGTCCATGGTCATCTCTCTCGTTCCCTGTTCCGCGCCGCGACGGACATCTGCTATATCATGCGGCCTTGTCGCCGGTTTGGCCATATCGCAGCACCGTCAGGGGCGTTGGAGCTCGATCGGATCCGCCTTTGCGCGGGATCGCCTTGCTTTTGACAGCCGCGGCCAAGTCACGCGACATCGTTCAACGTTTGATATAGCGTCGCGCAATGATCCCCAAAACCTCCGCCATCGTGCATCGCATTCCCCGCCGCCCTGGTCTTGGACTGCTTTCGCTGCTCGGGCTTGCCGCGCTCTGTCTCTCGTCGAGCCCGGCGGCGGCCGATTTCCGGCTCTGCAACAACACCTCCAGCCGGGTCGGGATCGCCCTCGGCTACAAGGACGCGGAAGGCTGGACCACCGAGGGCTGGTGGAACGTCTCGTCTCGCAGCTGCGAAACCCTGCTCAAGGGCACGCTGGTCGCGCGCTATTACTACATCTACGCGCTCGACTATGACCGCGGCGGCGAGTGGTCGGGGCAGGCCTTCATGTGCTCCCGCGACAAGGAGTTCACGATCAAGGGCACGGACAACTGCCTGGCCCGCGGCTTCGATCGCACCGGCTTCTTCGAGGTCGACACCGGCGACCAGCGCGCCTGGACGGTGCAGCTGACCGAGGCCAATGAGCAGCCGGCGCAGCAGCGGGTGCCGGGCATTCCGGGCACCCTCGGTCCCGGCGGCAACGTGCCTGGCCTGCCGAACGGCCCGCAGGCGGCGCCGCCTGCCGGGTCCGGCCTGCCTTCGGGGCAAGCGCCCAAGCCATGAGACGGCTGCGCCGCATCAAGATCCTCGCCACGCTCGGTCCCGCCTCCTCGGACAGCGCGATGATTCGCAAGCTATTCGAGGCCGGCGCCGACATCTTCCGGATCAACATGAGCCACACCCCGCATGATAAGCTGCGGGAGCTGGTGGCCACGATCCGCAGCGTCGAGGCGAGCTATGGCCGTCCCATCGGCATCCTGGTCGATCTACAGGGGCCGAAGCTGCGGGTCGGAACGTTCGCCGAAGGCCCGGTCCAGCTCAACAACGGCCAGAGCTTCGTGCTCGATTCCGACAAGACGCCCGGCGACGCCACCCGTGTCTACCTGCCGCATCCGGAAATCCTGGCCGCGCTGCAGCCCGGCCACGCGCTGCTGCTCGACGACGGCAAGGTGCGGCTGATCGCGGAGGAGACCTCTCCCACCCGCGCGGTCACCCGCGTCGTGATCGGCGGCAAGATGTCCGATCGCAAGGGCGTCAGCCTGCCCGACACCGACCTGCCGGTGTCGGCGATGACGCCGAAGGACCGCGCCGATCTCGAAGCCGCCCTGAATATCGGCATCGACTGGATCGCGCTGTCCTTCGTGCAGCGCGCCGACGACGTGCTGGAGGCCAAGAAGATCATTCGCGGCCGCGCCGCCGTGATGTCCAAGATCGAGAAGCCGCAGGCGATCGAGCGGCTGAACGACATCGTCGATGTCTCCGATGCGCTGATGGTGGCGCGCGGCGATCTCGGGGTCGAGCTGCCTCTGGAGCGCGTGCCGGGACTGCAGAAGCAGATGACGCGGCTGGCGCGCCGCGCCGGCAAGCCGGTGGTGGTCGCGACGCAGATGCTGGAATCGATGATCCAGTCGCCGGTGCCGACGCGCGCCGAGGTCTCGGACGTCGCTACCGCCGTCTACGAGGGCGCCGATGCAATCATGCTGTCGGCGGAATCGGCCGCTGGCAAATTCCCGGTCGAGGCGGTGTCGACCATGAACCGCATCGGCGAGGAGGTCGAACGCGACAGCGTCTATCGCTCGGTGATCGCGGCCCAGCGCCCCGAGCCGGAATCGACCGCGGGTGATGCGATCGCCGAAGCCGCCCGGCGGATCGCGGAAAATCTGGATCTGCCCGCCATCATCTGCTGGACCTCGTCGGGCTCGACGGCGGTGCGCGTCGCGCGCGAGCGGGCCAAGCCGCCGGTGGTCGCGATCACGCCGAACCTCGCAACGGGCCGCCGTCTATCGGTGGTGTGGGGCGTGCATTGCGTCGTCGCCGAGGATGCCCGCGACCAGGACGACATGGTCGAGCGCGCCGGCTCGATCGCGTTCCGTGACGGCTTCGTGCGCGCGGGCCAGCGCGTCATCATCGTCGCCGGCGTGCCGCTCGGCACCCCCGGCACCACCAACATGGTGCGCATCGCCTATGTCGGGCCGTCGAGCGAGGCGCATCTGTGAGCTGACCGTCTGTGAGCTGATCAGTCGGCGCGGCTGGCCGGCTTCAGGCCGGCCGTCGAGGCAGCAGAGATTGCCCCGCGCACGACCGGACAGGCCATGACCTCGACGCGGTCAGGCGCCCACAGGTGCTCGCAAGGGCGCGTCTCATCGATCCTGAGATCGTAATCGGCAAGCACTTCGAGCCGCGGCTGGTAGTCCGGCCGGCTGTTGGCAAAGTACAGCGCCCAGATCCCACCGGGCAGCGGATCGGACAGCCCGCTGCGGATGCGACGATCCAGCACGCCGCCGGGGACGATCGGGACGACGATCTCCGCGAGCTGATAAAAGCGCGAGCCTTCCGGCAGCAGCGCGGCCAGATAGCCGAACGGCTTTTGCAGCATCAGGAACGTGGCCGGCTGCTGCAACGCCTGCGCAAGCTGCGGCCGATACGGATCGGACCATGGCCGTCGCCCCCAGTCGCTCGGCTGCGAGCCCAGCGCGACAGCGGCCGCGGCAATCAGCACCACTACCTGGACGCGCCGTGACGGCCTCTCCGGCACGCCCTGCTCGCGCCAGGCATCGATCAGACGCACGAGCAACAGCACGATCAGCGGCGCCGCGAGCAGCTCGAGGGGAATGAGATAACGCTGGATCGAGAACGCCAGCATCCACAAGACGTAGCTGACCCAGAACAGGATGATGAGGCGCCGGTCGCGCAGCGTCAGCACCTCACGCTTCTGCCAGAGCGCGGTGACGATCAGCGCGATCAGCAGCACGATGACCACCGCAAAGCGCGGATCGCGGAATGGCGATTCCGACGAGGGATGCACCCCGACCGACCAGTAGAAAGGATAGGCCAATGCGTCGAGCAGGCCTTGCGGCATGAAGCGCGTGTCGGCAATCGAGCCCAGCGGCGCCTCGGGCGAGCGGAAGATCGTGTTGTAGAACGGATAGAGCGGGCTGCCGAACTCGCGCGCCATCTTCAGCGCCCAGGGCCCAGCCGTGACGATCCCCGCCAGCGCGCTGCCGGCGCCGAAGGCTGTCATCGCCAGCAGCGGCCGCGCGACCAGCAGCAGCGAAACGCCGGCGCCGACCAGGAAGATAGCGTTGGTCAGCTTCAGTCCGGTGGCGGCCCCCATCAGCAGGCCAGCGATGAAAAAGCGCCGGCCGCCATCGTCGTCGCGGAAGATCAGCGCGATCCCGATCAGAATTGGGATCGCGGTCAGGATGTCCGCGAAGCTGGTGCCAACCTCGGACAGGGCCATCGGGCTGACGGCTGCGATGATCACGGCCGCAGCGATCGTGAACGCATCGGCCGCGCGCCCGAGCAGTAGCCGCGTGAGCCACCAGATCAGCGCAAGGTTGAGCCCGTGGAACGCACCGAGGGCCAGTCCCCACCAAGGCGCGGCCAGGCTGTGGCGAAGCACATAGGGCAGCAAATAGACGAGCGGATTGAGGAAGCTCTGAAAGCCGCCCGGGGCGACATCGAGATCGAAGCGGCCATGCATCAGCGCGAAGGCGCCATAGTCGTGATAGTTCTGCCAGTCCCAGTTGATGTCCTCGCCGGCGACGTAGGCGTAGACGGCGCCGGCCATCGCCGATCCGGCGATCACGAACCACGTGGCCGGATGTGTGCGTGCAGTGGTCATCGGTTGAGGAAACGCTGGGGACCTGCGAGCGGCGGCGACCGTCCGGCGCCACCCACGACCATGGCGGCGAGGCATGAATCCTTGCTTAAATGGACGCCCGCCGGCCCGGCTCAGGCGCCGACCAGGCTCTTCACCGGCAGCACCGCCTGCACCACCAGCCCGCGGGCGCGGGCATCCATCACGCCGACGGCGCGCAGCGCCAGCAAAGTGACGGCCTGGACCGTGTCACGCAGCTTGGCGGGATCGTCGAGCGTGTCGGTGGCCAGCGGCCCGACCAGGGCCTCATGCAATGCGCCGAGCAGCGCGGTGGCCGCGAGCTGGGTGTCCTGCGCCGGAAGGTGACCGGCGCGGACGGCGGCGTCGATGCGGGAGGCGATCTCGCCGACGATCTCGCGGCGGCTGGCGATCCGCGACGCGGTGACGTCGACATCGACCGGCTCGGCCAGGATGCCCCAGGCAAGCTTGCGCTGCGACAGCACGTGGACGGCGACGGTCGAGACCGCGGCGGCGAGCGCCGAGGACGGACCGGGCGCGGCATCGGCGGCGCGGCGGACCGCGGCCAGCTCGTCACGCGACACCTCTGCGATCAGCTCGGAGATCAGGTCGGCCTTGGACGGAAAATAGCGGTACACGGTTCCGGCTGCGACATTGGCCCGGACCGCGACCGGGGCGATCTGGACGGCCGACATGCCGCCTTCGGCTGCGGCTTCGCGCGCGGCGGCTAGAATCGCGCTGCGACGGGCCGCCAGCCGTTTCACGACCTGATGGGTTCGCCGATAGACCATGGCGCTTCTCGTCCCGGACACGCCCGTCCAGGAAACGCCCGGCGAACGCTGGTTCAGTGTTTTTGGAGGATGACCCTCGCAAATCGCTGAAAGAACTGAACACCTGTTCAGGAAAGAAGACAAGCGGAATGATGGATGGGCAGGCCTGCGCCGATGTCAGGCCGCCGCAAGCGCGGCCTCGGCCCGGATCGGCTGCCGGCGCCACCATGATCCGGCGCGAGCCAACACCAGGCCGCCGACCAGGAGGTTGGCCGCGAGGCCGAGCGGAATGCCGGTCAGCATGAAGGTGATCTGCAGCGCCGCGATGCAGCCGAATGCCGGCAGCTCGTAGCGCCGGAAGCCGTCATGCAGGCCAATCCGCACCAGCCAGGCCACCGCAATCGCCTGCACCATCATGTCGTACATGAACAGATAGGGCGTGGTCAGCAGCAGCCCGATCGCAAGGGCCGCCGCCTTCAGCGAATAGCGCACCCGGCTGCGCCACAGCGTCACCAGCACCACCGCGACCGCCGCCGTCAGGACCCATTGGAAGGTCCAGCCGAGCGCTTCCGAGCCGCCGAAATAGCGCACCAGCGAGAACAGGCTCTGCAGCTTCCACCAGGTCGCCTTGCCCTCGGTCAGGAAGGCCTGCGAGAACATCGGCAGCCAGTGGAAGAAGGCCTGCCAGCTGTCGAGACCGAACGCCACGAGCGACGCCACGGCGAGCACGAGCGCAGTGACGGTCGCGGAGGCGACCGCCGTCCAGCGCTGGGTGGCGATCAGCACGATCGGAAAGAGCAGACCGTATTGCGGCTTGTAGGTCAGAAGCCCGAGGCAGATTCCGGCCAGCACCGGGCGCACCGGCAGCCAATACAGCGTGCCGCCGACCAGGGCTGCCGTGAGGCATCCGTTCTGGCCGACCAGCGCATTTGAGAACAGCGCCGGAAAGCCGGCGGCGAGCAGCAGGCCGAAGCCGCGGCCGACGATGGCGCGCATGGCGAGCGCGAATGGAACGAAGCTCGCATAGACCCAGCCGGCGAAGCCCGTGATGTAGGGAAACTGCGCGAGGAACGCCGCGACGAACAGGAACGGCGGCGGATAGTGCCAGGCGAAATAGCCGGGGAAATCCTGCTTCAACAGATCGAGCTCGAGCTGGCGCTGCACGTCCCAGTCCCACGCCAGCGCCGGATGGCCCTGAAGCGCCAGCTTGCCCGCGGCCCAGACATTGACGAAATCGGTGGGAATGCCGAGGCCGTCGGCGCCCCAGATCCAGATGCCGGATGACAGCCCCCCGGGAAAGAACGCGGCGTTGATGCAGGCGAGCGCGAAGCACGCGACGAACAGGCTCCTCGGAACGCTGGGGCGCTGCGGCGGCCTCGCGGCAACAGAATTGTCGGCCATGTTGTCGGCCATGAGAAACCTCGCCCGCGCCGACAGGGGCGCACTCCTGATCAGGGATAGGCTGGGAGACTTGAAGAAGGCTTAAGCGCGCCCGGGCCGGGCTTTCGGCGCCGGCCGTACTGATTATTTACGCGCGCTCTGTAGCAAGAACCTCCGATACAACTGGCCGTCGCCACGCGGGAGCTCTCATGCCCAGGATTCATATCATCGTCGCTCTCGCGCTGTGCCTGATCTGGCCGGCGGCAGGCCGCGCGCAGGACAAGGGCGCGGTGCGCGTGACCTCCGACGTCTCCTACGAATTCCTGGCGCGCTGGGACGTCGACCGGCTGAACAAGATCCTGACGGTCGACACGCCGAAATTCGCCGGCGTCACCGTCAGCTATACGCCGGCTGTGAACGCCGTCCGGCTCTATCGCATCACCTACGCGTCCGTGATCCCCGAACGCGGCAACAAGCCGATCCGCGCCACCGGCCTGCTGGCCGTGCCCGAGATCAGCGAGACCAGCCTGCCGCTGGTGTCCTATCAGCACGGCACGGTCTATGGAAAGCAGGAGGTGCCGTCCTTCCCGGAGCAGTCGCCCGAGACGCAGCTGATGATCGCGCAGTTCGCGGGCCAGGGCCATCTGCTGATCGGCGCCGACTATTTCGGCATGGGCACATCGACGGAGCCGGAAGGCTACATGGTCAAGGCCAGCCATCAGCAGGCGACCTACGACATGCTGATCGCGAGCCGCGCCGTGCTCAATGACCTGCATCTGACAGCCACCCGGCTGTCCATCGCCGGCTGGTCGCAAGGCGGCTTCGTCACCATGGCGTTTCTCGAGAAGCTCGAAAGCACAGGCGTGCCGGTCGCGGCGGCCGCGACCGCGAGCGCGCCGGTCGACGTGTTTCGTCGCGCTCAACGGCTTCCTGAGCTTCCCGCGCAAGAACGACGCCGCCTGGGTCAACTCGTTGTTCATCCTCTCGGCCTTCGCCTTCGAGAACTACTACGCGGTTCCGGGCCTGGCGCGCTCGGTGATCAGCGACAGCTATTACGACGTCGCGCGCAAGGCTTATGAGCGCGAGCCCTTCAACGTCGCCGACGTGCCGACCGATCTGCACAAGCTGCTCAAGCCGGACTATTTCGACGCGCAATATTTCGCGGCCTCGGCCTATGGCCGGCTCGTCGCGCAGACGCAGGCCTACCGCTGGATCATCAAGAGCCCGGTCCGCAACTATTATGGCGAGACCGACGAGGCGATTTCGACCGGGCTGGGCCGGCTGGCGATGACCTATCAGCAGGCGATCGGCGCTGGGAACATCAAGGTCGAGGCGGTCTCGACCGGCCCGACCACGCATCGCGGCACCTTTGCCACGGCGGTCCCGCAATGGAAGGCCTGGTTCGACAAGCCGTAGGCCGTTGGCGATCTCCGGCCGATCGCGAGTTGCAGCCGACCACAGATAGCAAAAAGCCCGGCTGCGAAGCCGGGCGTTTCGTTTCATTCTCTTGGACGGGCTTGCTGGACTACCCTTCGCGGGGGAGATGATCCCCTGCTCCGCCTCACGCCTGGGGCTGCGGCTCCAGGCCGGGATCCGGATCAGGACGCGGCCGTGACTTGCCGGCCGGCGGCACGGCCGAGGCGCGCGGCGTCGCCGGCTCGATCGCGGACTCGCGGTTCGGTTTCTTGCCCTTGAGCAGGTCGAGGATCTCCTCGCCGGTCAGCGTCTCATATTCGAGCAGCGCCTGGGCAATCGCCTCCCAATCCTCGCGCTTCTCGGTGATGATGCGGCGGGCCTCCTGCTCGCCGGCCTCGATCAGGCCGCGAATCTCCGAGTCGATCAGGCGGGCGGTGTCATCCGAGATGTTGGTCGAGCGCGCTACCGAATGACCCAGGAACACCTCCTGCTCATTGCTCTGATAGCGGACGCGGCCGAGCTTGTCGGACATGCCCCATTCCATCACCATCGCACGCGCAAGGTTGGTGGCCTGCTGAATATCGCCGGTGGCGCCGTTGGTGACCTTCTCTGGCCCGAACTTCTGCACCTCGGCCTCGCGACCGCCGAACATCATCGCAAGCTTGGAGACGCACCATTCGCGGGTGTGCGAGTGACGGTCGGCCTCCGGCAGCGACTGCACCATGCCCAGCGCACGGCCGCGCGGAATGATGGTCGCCTTGTGGATCGGGTCGTGGCTCGGGACGTTGAGGCCGACGATCGCATGGCCCGCCTCGTGATAGGCGGTCAGCATCTTTTCTTCCTCGGTCATCACCATCGAGCGGCGCTCGGCGCCCATCAGCACCTTGTCCTTGGCCTCCTCGAACTCGGCCTGGGTCACCATCCGCTTGTTGCGGCGGGCGGCGGTCAAAGCGGCCTCGTTGACGAGGTTCATCAGGTCGGCGCCGGAGAAGCCGGGCGTGCCGCGGGCGATGGTCTTGAGATTGACGTCCGGCGCCAGCGGCACCTTGCGGACGTGAACCTTGAGGATCTGCTCGCGGCCGATGATGTCGGGGTTGGAGACGACGACCTGGCGGTCGAAACGGCCGGGACGCATCAGCGCCGGATCGAGCACGTCGGGCCGGTTGGTGGCGGCGATCAGGATCACGCCCTCATTGGCCTCGAAGCCGTCCATCTCGACCAGCAGCTGGTTGAGGGTCTGCTCGCGCTCGTCATTGCCGCCGCCGAGACCGGCGCCACGATGGCGACCGACGGCGTCGATTTCGTCGATGAAGATGATGCAGGGCGCGTTCTTCTTGGCCTGCTCGAACATGTCGCGGACGCGGCTGGCGCCGACGCCGACGAACATCTCGACGAAGTCAGAACCCGAAATCGTGAAGAACGGCACGTTGGCTTCGCCGGCGACCGCGCGCGCGATCAGCGTCTTGCCGGTACCGGGAGGGCCGACCAGCAGCACGCCGCGCGGAATGCGGCCGCCGAGGCGCTGGAATTTGCCGGGGTCGCGGAGGAACTCGACGATCTCCTGCAGGTCCTGCTTGGCTTCGTCCACACCGGCGACGTCCTCGAAGGTGACGCGGCCATGCGCTTCCGTCAGCATCTTCGCCCGCGACTTGCCGAAGCCCATCGCCTTGCCGGCGCCGCCCTGCATCTGCCGCGACAGGAAGATCCACACGCCGATCAGCGCGATGAACGGCAACCAGGAGACCAGCAGCGACACGAACCACGGCACGTTGTCGCCCGGCGGCTTGGCCTGGATGTTCACCTTGGCGTCGTACAGGCGCTTCACGAGGTTCGGATCGCTCGGCGCGTAGGTCTGGAACGACGAGCCGTTCTTGAAGGTGCCGTGGATCTCCGGCCCCTGGATCACGACGTCGCGCACATTGCCCTGATCGACCTCGGTCAAGAGCTGCGAGAAGTTGATGTCGGTGGAGGACGCGCGTTGCCCAGGATTTTGGAAGAGCGTGAACAGCGCCAACAACAATAGGACAATAATGACCCAAAGGGCGAAATTGCGCAGATTGGCGTTCATCGATTTTCCTTCGTGGTCGCGCGGATCGCGGCCGTTCGTCCTCGGACTCATCCCTGGGTAGCCACGAGGGAATCCCCCGGTCGACCGTTTCGTAATCTAGGTACCACTCGCACCAATGCCAAGGGAACCAGACAGGACTATTTAACGCATCCTAGCCCGATTCCCGCTCAAAAAATGGCGCGGGAAAGCGCCGCCGACGCAGGTGGTTAAGGGTCAGCGAAGGCTTCGTCCGCCTCAAGTCCGACGCGATCGCCGAGGCGGCGCGGGCGTGATGCGGATGGCCTTGCTGGTCATGCTTACCAGCGCACCAGCCAGGGTTTGTTTTAGCCTGTCCGGCCCAGACCTACCACCATCTGCGATCCCCGCAAGAGTCCGGTCCAGACGATCGAGCAACGCCTCGGCCTTAGCGAGTTCCACCGGCCCTTCGGTTCCAATGCGGTCGATGGCGCGCATCAGCAGCCTCAGCTTGATTTCCGCCGGGAGTGCGACAAAGGCGCGCGGCTCGAAGGTTTGGCCGGGCTCCGGGCTCGCCCCCGCGGGGCCAGCGGCTGCTTGCAGTGCAAGGTACTTCTCGGCGCCGTCGACCATCAGGTCGATGGCCGCATTGGCGCGTCCGAGCCGCGCTGCCAGTGTCGCCAGCGTCCGCGCATCGCCGCCCTCGGCCGCCAGAGCCGGCATCAGCGCGCGCAGCCGCGGCCGCGTATAGGTGGGATCATGGTTGGTCGGATCGTCGGCAAATGCGATTCCTTCCGACCGAAGCGTCGCGACGAGACGCGCCTTCGGCACATCCAGCAGCGGTCGCACCAGCAGTAGCCCCTCGCGCGCGCTGAGCGTCGCCATGGCCGCGAGCCCGGCGAGGCCGCTGCCGCGCAGCAGCCGCATCAGCACGGTCTCGGCCTGGTCGTCGCGGGTGTGGGCGGTGACGACATGGCTGGCCCCGGCCTGCCGCGCGGCGCGCGCCAACAGATGATAGCGCGCCAGGCGTGCCGCCTCGGGGAGGCCGGTCGCGGGCTTGTCGTCGGTCCAACGCAACGTCCGGTGCGGCAGCCCGAGCTGGCGCGCGACCGCCTTGACCATGCGCGCCTCGCGTCCGGCCTCGGGACGCAGACCGTGATCGACGGTCACCGCGACGAGGCGAGGCCCATCCGTGAGCGCGGCGCGCCAGCGCGCTGCCAGCCACATCAAGGCCATCGAGTCCGGACCACCGGAGACGGCAAGTACCAGAGCCGGCGCGGCCGCAAGCGGCGCGAGCAGGCGCTCGGCCTCGCTGGCGGAGATCGGCTCACCCTGCTCTGACGCTTTGTCCTGCACGGTCCTATCGGCTGCCATGACCACCGATTCTAAGCGCGCCACGGCGGAACAACAAACTCCGGCGTGACACCGGAGCTCAGGATCGAATCAGCCGGGTCGCAAACGTGGCCGCGCTCAGCACTTCACCCGCTTCTGCTCGCGGTCGACCGTCGCCTTCACCCCGGCCGATGCCTTGGGATATTTGCGCGTGACCTCGCCGAAGGCGGCACAGGCCGCCTCCTTCTCCTTCAGCGCCGCGAGCGACTGGCCGAGGCGCAGCAGCGCATCGGGAGCCTTCGACGATTTGGTGTACTTGGTCGTCACCGCGAGAAAGATCTCGGCGGCATCGCGATATTGCTGGCGCAGATACAGGCTCTCTCCGAGCCAGTATTGCGCATCGCCGACCATCGGATCGTTCGGATATTTCTGCGAGAAGTTGCGCATCGTCTGCTCGGCGAGGGCATAGTCGCGGCGCTGGATGTAGCCGATGCCGAGATCATATTCGTCGCGCGGCGTCTGGGTCGGCGGCGCTGTCGCAAGGCCACCGGCGCCGGCCGCAGCCGGCGGCGCGCCTTGCGGATAGCGGCCGCCGCCGGAGTTGGCGAGCGTCGCGGGATCGGCAACGGGACGGGGCGGCTGACCGCCCGGCTGCATCGGCAGTTGGCCGCCGCCCAGCGCCTGCGGAGCGCCCGGCGCATTCGGATTCTGGTTCGGATCGAACGCATCACCGCGCCGCCGCCCGCCGACGCCAGGCGCCGGCTGGTCCTGCACGATCGGGGCAGGGGCTGCGACCGGCGGCTGGGCATAGGTCGGCTGCTGCGGCGGATAGCCAGGCTGCTGCTGCGGATAGGCCTGCTGTTGCGCGGGTTGCGGCTGGCCATAGGCCGGCTGGGCCTGCTGCCCGTAACCGGGAGAGAGCTGCGTCGGCGGCGGCACGGACGCACTCGGCTGGGCCGCGGGCGCTGCCGCCGGCGGCGCTCCGCTCTGCATCTGCCGCAGCCGCTCCTCGAGCTGGCGGTTGCGATATTGCAGCTCCTCGTTCTGGCCGGTGAGCTGGCGCAGCTGATTTTCCAGCCGCTGGATCCGGATCTCCGGATCGTCATCGACCTGAGCGAATGCCTGCCACGACAACATCTGGCACGAGACAACGACGAGCGCCGCGAGACCTGCGGCGGCGCTCCTGGAAAGAAACATGAATGACATGCTGCCCTGACGACCGGATCGGCGAGAGGTTGAAATAATAGCCCTGCGAGCGAGGCTCTACGTCAGAACCGCAATAGAGACAAATGACGTTCAAGCGAAGACAAAAACATGAAGCCGGCGTCGATCTCCGACGCCGGCTTCATGAACGAGCTATTCGTTCAGCTTTATGAACTGGCGTTCAGCACCGTGACCGCGCGGCGGTTCTGCGACCAGCACGAGATGTCGTTACAGACCGCGACGGGCCGCTCCTTGCCGTAGGAGATCGTGCGCATGCGGCCCTGATCGATGCCGCGCGAGACCAGGAAGTTACGCACGGACTGGGCACGGCGCGCGCCGAGGGCGATGTTGTACTCGCGGGTGCCGCGCTCGTCGGCATGGCCCTCGATCGTGAAGCTGTAGCGCGGATAGCTCTGCAGCCACTGCGCCTGCTTCTCCAGGGTCGCGATCGCCTGCGGGGTCAGGTCGGTCTGATCGCTCTCGAAGAACACGCGATCGCCGACGTTCACCACGAAGTCCTGCTGGCTGCCTGGAGTCGCAGCGCTGGCCATCGCCCCGTCGGCCCCGGTGAGATTCTTGTTGGCGCAGGCGCCCATCGACAGCGCGACCGCGAACACGGCAGCCAACTTCAATCCCTGGAGGATACGCATCTGATATTTCATTCCGGGAGCCTCCACGCTCACGTTCTTAGACTGCCATCCGGTCTACAGGGCGATGGTTAAGCGAACGTTCCGTCAACCTTGATGGGGTCTTGCCGAACCCCGTCAAATGCTAACGAAACCCGAAAAAGCGACCGCGATGGTTAATGGGTTGTAAATGTGGCGCCAGGGTGAAGGCAAGCGGCCGGCGGCCTGCAGCAGGGCGCTTTTTCGCTGATTTTTGCGGCAACGCCACAGCAAGCGCCGGCCGAACGGCCGGAGACGCTTGAAACGGTGTGGGCGATCAGCCCGCTTTGGCGACCTGGGGAATGCTGAACGAATCAGTGAACGCGTCGGGTGACGGCCGGACGAACAGCATGCGGCGCTCGAAGGCGCTGGATCGCATGAACGGAAAACGCTGGAACACGCGATCGCGGATCGAGGGGTAGTGCGCGGCGACCAGGCCGACGGGCTTGGTCAGGCCGGAATACAGCCGCGGCTCGCCCCAGGGTTCCTGCAGGAACACCTTCTTGTAGAACGCGCGGTGCTCGGGCCTGACATTGGCAAGACCGATGTCGGCGTTGAAATGAGCGCAAGCGACATAGCCGAGACGAACGGTCACATAGGGCAGCGCCGGAAACAGACGCGCCTTCTCGTGGTCGGCGACAAAGCGGGTGGGATCGATGATGACCTTGCCGCGGTCGAGCTCGGGATGCAGCAGGTCCGCGAACATGTCGGCCGACAGCGACTTGCGCCATTGCGAGTTCAGCACGCTGATGCGGATCGAGCTGTACAGCTCGCCATTCACATAGACACCGAAGATGAAGCTGTTGGGCAGATCGTCATATTCATCGGTGACGCGTTCGCTGGCCGATGGGAGGATGGCCCCTTCGCGCAAATAGGCGCGATAGCGCAGGCGATAGATCTCATCCTTGTCTTCAGCGGTCAGAGCCAGCCGATAGTCCACGTTCTCCAGCGCATCCGACTTCTGTTCGGCAACGGCAGTCACTCTAGCCGCCGACTTCATTCGCAACCCCTTTTCACACAACCCTTACGAGCAGGATTGAGATTAACAGCGCGTTAACGGGGAAGCAAAGCTTTCGGCGGTACAGAGTTAACGGCACGTAGAATCCCGGTGCCACAACCGTGACTTACACAGGTAGTTGTCAGGCCGCGAAGGCTCGCTTCGGATCAACTACGTATCAATTCGAAACGAAAGCGCGTGGTATACGCTCGTCCTGCACGGTCCTGATACGACGTACGGTTGTATTGCATGGCTATGAACCAAGCCATGCGAGCAGATCAGGGCACCGCTCAGGCGATCGAGCGCGTGGCGACGATGGCGGCCATCGGCTCCTCGGCCGCCCGGCGGCCATGCGAGGCGTTCAGGAGCTGGCGAATCCGCACGGCGGGCACGGGCCGGCTGAACAGATAGCCTTGCGCCTCGGTTACGGTGCCGTCGACGCTGATCAGCTCGAGCTGCTCGTTGGTCTCGATGCCCTCGACCACCACGGACATGCCGAGATCGGCCGACAGGCGGGCGACGCCGCGCAGCAGGGTCAGCGGCCGGTCGCTGTCGATGCCCTCCAGGAAGGAGCGGTCGATCTTGACCTTCTCCAGCGGGAAGTTGTGCAGATAGCTGAGGCTGGAATAGCCGGTGCCGAAATCGTCGAGCGAGATGCGCACGCCGAGCATGTGGAGCTGCGACAGCACATCGTGGGTCAGCTGCGTGTTGCGCAACAGCGAGGATTCGGTGATCTCGATCTCCAGGCGATGCGGCGGCAGGCCCGAGACTTCGAGCGCGTAGCGAACCTCGCTCAGCACGTCGCGCTGATGAAACTGCTGCGGCGAGAAGTTGACCGCGACGCTCACCGCGTCCGGCCACTTCATGCATTCCAGGCACGCCTTGCGCAGGATCCAGCGGCCGAGATCGACGATCAGGCCCATGTCCTCGGCGACCGGAATGATATCGACGGGAGAGACCGTGCCGCGCACCGGATGATTCCAGCGCAAGAGCGCCTCGCAGGTCGAGATCTTGCCGGACTTCAGATTGACCAGCGGCTGATAGAACAGCTCGAACTCCTCGTTCGCCAGCGCCTTGCGCAAATCGAGCTCGAGGATGCGGCGCGCTTCCACGGTCTGGGCGAGCTCGTCGCGGAAGAAGCAGAAGGTGCCCCTGCCCTCGGCCTTGGCGCGATACAGCGCCATGTCGGCATTCTTGAGCAGCGTGTCGGCGCTGATCCCAGGCGCGGTCATGGCGATGCCGACGCTGGCGCCGATCTCGACCAGATGATTGTCGATCTTGTAGCGCTCGCTGAGCTGATCGACGATGCGGCGCGCCAGGATGGCGGCATCGTCGTTGGAGCGAATATTGCGCTGGTAGACGACGAATTCGTCGCCGCCGAAGCGGGCGACGAAATCCTCCGGACGCAGCATGTCGCGCAGCCGTTCGGAGACCGCGCAGAGCAGCTGGTCGCCGCAGGGATGGCCCAGCGTATCGTTCACCTGCTTGAAGCGGTCGAGGTCGACGAACAGCAATGCCGAGAGCTCGCCGTGGCGTTGCGGGATCTTGAGCAGGCGCTCGATCTCGTCGCGGAAGCTGACGCGGTTCGGCAAGGTCGTCAGCTCGTCATAGCGTGCGAGATGCGAGATCCGGGCCTCGGCGTGCTGACGCTCGGTGATGTCCTCGAGCAGAACCACCGCGCCGCCATCGGCCATCGGCTGGAAGGTCCAGGACAGCGAGCGGTCGCGCACGACGTCGGGATCGCTGGTGATGATGTTGTGGGTCTTGGTGTGCTCGATCTCCGACAGGATCATCCGGCCGCTCGAGGCAGAGAGCGCGCCGGAGATGACGCAGGCATTGATGATGTCGGCGGCCTTGCCGCCGCGCTGCAGGATATCCTCGGGCAGGCTCATCATCTCGCCGAAGCGGTGATTCATCACGGCGAGCCGTCCGTCCGGGCGGAACATGCACAGCCCGTGCGGCATGTTGTTGAGCGCGGTGTCGAACTGCTTGGCGAGCGCAGCCTCGCCTTCGCGCGCCACGAAGGCCTGGACGAAGATCCGCTGCAGGTTCGTCGAGATGTGCTTCAGCGACATGAAGAACAGCACGCAGAAAGCGGCCATCCCCATGTAGTAAGGACTGCCGTGCAGCGCGAGCGCCAGCGCCAGCGGACCGCAAGCGAGCAGGATCTGGACATGGAAGATCCAGGGACGGCCGTAGGTCCGGCCCGCGCCCGCCGACATGTAGCAGAGCGTGACGGAGATCGCGATCAGGTGCACGACGGCGTCATCATTGTCGACCACGGCCACCACGCACCAGATGCCGAGCACGAGTGCGTACAACATCGCGCCGATCTGGTAGCGGATCTCCCAGCGCGCGACCGCCTCCGGGGTCAGCCGCCCGCTGTCGCAGAGATGCCGATAGTAGCGCATATCGAGCGAGCGGAGCCCGCCGGCAACGATCAGCATCACCGCGCACGGCCACAAATTGACATCGCCGCTCTTGATCGCGGTCATCACGGCAGCGACGGCGGCACACAGCGCGCCGGCGAACATCGGGCCGGGATCCTGGAAGAGAGAGTCGACGAGAGCCGCCTGGATGGCGGGCGACAATCTTCGATCGTCGTCTCGGTTCTGGCTGGCAAGCTGCATTCGTGCGCACGCGTCCTGTTCGGTGCGCAACATTACCGTTCGCAAGTGAAGTCTTTCTGAGCGAACATCGTTAGCGGAGCGTTGCCGCAGCGCAGGAAGGCACGAAAACCGCCGCGAATTCAGCGAACTAGGCAAACACTACCGGGCTCCTGCAACGAATGGTTCCATTTTCTCCGAAAACACGCATCGCGCGACTCAAAAAATCACGTCCACCACGGCGTGAGCGGCCCTGATCGAGCGCGCGTCGGCCTCACGACAGCAGCGGCGACCACGCCGGGTCCGAGGCGTAGCCCGGCGTCGGCACCTTCTGCTCGAAGCGGCCGGAGACGTCGATCGTGTAGAGCGACGGACCGGCATTGGCGCCGGACTCCCGGGAGAACATCAATGTGCGGCCATTCGGCGCGAAGGTCGGGCATTCCTCATGATCGACGCCGGAGGCGAGAATGCGCTCGCCCGAGCCGTCCGTCTTCATGATTCCGATCGCAACCTGACCGTCGATCCGCCTAGTGAAAGCGATCGCGTCGCCGGCCGGCGACCATATCGGCGTTGAGTAACCGCCCCCGCCGGACGAGATGCGTCGCGCCTCGCCGCCATGAGCTGGCATGACGTAGATCTCCGGCGCACCGTCACGGTTGCTGGTGAAACAGACCCGGCTGCCGTCCGGTGCGTAGTACGGCGAGACATCGCTCGCCGGCGCTTCCGTGAGCCGAGTGAAGCTCTTCGAATCCAGGTCGATCGCGAACAGGCTGGCGCGTCCGTCCTGCGCGATGCTGACCGCCATGCGCTTGCCATCAGGCGAAAAGCCCGGCGGCGACACTGACAGACCGGGCAGCCTGCCCAGGATCTCGCTTTGGCCGGTGACGAGATTGAGCAGCGCGAGGCGCTGGGCGCCCGCCTCCCATTGGAGATAGCCGATCTCATTGCCAACCGACGAAAATCGCGGCCACATCGCTGCGCCATAGGACGTCAGGTGAGTCGAATTAGCGCCGTCCCGGTCCATCACGACGAGCCGGCCCGGACGGCGCTGGCCGCCCTCACCTTCGATGAACGCAATGCGGCTGTCGAAATAGCCTTTGTCGCCGAGCAGGCGCTGATAGATCTGATCCGCGACGATGTGCGCGACACGCCTCCCGCCATCGCGTGGGGCGGCGTAACGTTGGCCGGCAAGCTGATAGCCTGACCGCGCAGCCCACAGCCTGAACTCGACCGAGATGCGGCCGTCATCGAGTTCTTTGACACGCCCGACGACGACGGCATCCGCATGCAGGGCCTGCAGGCTCTTGGCCGGCGGGACAGCGTCGAAATCGAGAGGGCTTGCGCGCGACGCGGCTGGATCGACCAACCTGAACAGCCGACAGCTGGTGAGATCGTCCTCGATCACTTGGCTCAGGCGCGCGGCCAGACTCTCGCCGGCCTGCGTCCCGGTAAAGGGGACCACGGCGACCAGGATCGGCTCCTGCTCCTGCAGCACAGGGAAGAAGCGCCGAGCATTTTGTGCCGGCGCTCCGTTGATCGCTGCCGATTGGACCGCGAGCGAGCCGAGGGCGGTGACGACATGACGGCGCGTCAGCATCGATGCACCTTTATCCCCCCCCTGACGCCCAACGCGTCAGGGACTGATTAAAAACGCAGTCTATTGCCGGCGTGCGACAGCAGCGGCGCTTGCCGGCCTCACGACAGCAGCGGCGACCAGGCCGGGTCCGACGCGAAGCCGGGCGTCGGCACCTTCTGCTCGAAGCGGCCGGAGACGTCGATCGAATACAGCGACGGGCCGGCGGTGCCGCCGGGATCGCGGAAGAACATCAGCACGCGGCCATTCGGCGCAAAGGTCGGGCCTTCGTTGTGGAAGCCCGAGGTGAGAATGCGCTCGCCGGAGCCGTCGGTCTTCATGATGCCGATTGCGAACTGTCCGCCGCCCTGCTTGGTGAACGCGATGTAGTCGCCGCGCGGCGACCACACCGGCGTCGAGTAGCTGCCTTCGCCGAACGAGATGCGCTGCGCGTTGCCGCCGCTCGCCGACATCACGTAGATCTGCGGCTTGCCGCCGCGGTCGCTCTCAAAGCAGATCTGGCTGCCGTCCGGCGAATAGCACGGCGAAGTATCGATCGCCGGCGTGTCGGTGAGCCGTGTGGTGGTGCGCGAGCGCAGATCCATCACGAACAAATTGGAGTTGCCGCCCTGCTGCAGGCTCAGGATGATGCGCTGGCCGTCGGGCGAGAAGCGCGGTGAGAACGACATGCCTGGGAAGTTGCCGACGATCTCGCGCTGACCGGTCTCGATGTTGAACAGATAGACCTTCGGGTCGCCCTGCCCGAACTCCATGTAGGTGATTTCCTGGCTCGACGGCGAGAACCGCGGCGTCAGCACGAGGTCGGCGCCGCGGGTGAGATAGCGGACATTGGCGCCGTCCTGATCCATCAGCGCGAGCCGCTTAACGCGCCGGTCCGACGGGCCGCTCTCGTCGACGAACACGACACGGCTGTCGAAATAGCCCTTTTCGCCGGTCATCTGCGTGTAGATCTGGTCCGAGATGATATGGGCAATACGCCGCCAATATTCCGGCGCCGTGACATATTGCTGGCCGGTGAGCTGCTGGCCTGAATTCGGGTCCCACAGCCGAAACTCGGCCTTCAACCGTCCGTCCGACTGACGCGTCGCACGGCCGGTGACCAGACCGCGCAGATCGAGCGGCTTCCAACTCGCGAATTGCGGCGGCGCCTCGAAATTGCTGATGCGCTCGGGAAACGCGGCCGGGTCGACCGGCGCGAACAATCCGCTGCGCTTGAAATTGTTGGTAATCACCTGCGCGATGCCATTGCCGACATCGGCATCCCCCACACCGCCGGCAACGAATGGCGGAATCGCGATCGGGATCGGCTTGAATTCGCTCGGGCCGATCGGCAGACGGCCCTGCTGTTGCGCCAGCGCAGGGCCTGCGCCCAGGGCAGCCATTGCGGCGCCTCCGGTCAGCAACAGCTCGCGCCGCGTGAAAAATCCTGTCGTGCGCTTCGGAGGTGTCGTCAAGTTCGGCCTCGCATCGAATTCATCATTTTTAGATTGAATGTCGTCGGGATCAACTTCCACTCGTTGTACCGGTTCTTCGGCAGAAACGCGTAGGGCGCACAGTTCTCGACCGCGCGCTTGGCATTCTCCGCCACCGCCACGCTCACCTGTGACGGTCCTCGCGTTCCAACCACCGAGGGGATTGCGGCCAGCGAGCCGTCCGGACGGAGTTGGATGTCGATATCGACCTCGATCTTGTCTTCATCGACGCCGCTATAGGGCGCATTGAAGCAGCGGATGACCGCCTGCTGGAACGCATTCTGCCAGCTCGCGGCGTTGGCCTCCGCTGTTCCATGCACTGCGCCCAGCGCCGCGTTGGCGTTCAGCTCCGCCCCCGTCACCGCCTGCCGTGTCGGGTCCTTCTGATTGATCAAGCTCGCCATCTTCTCGGCGTCGAACTTGCGCTCGCTCTTGTGCTTCGGCGGCTCGGGCGTCGCGGCCGCAGTCTGCTGCGGCTTCGGCGGCTGCTTCGGCTTGTCCTTGTTCAGCACGCTCGCGATCTGGTCCGGGTTGAACGGATCAGGCTTCTTCTCTTCCGGCTTCGGCTTTTCAGCGGGCAGAGGCTTCGGCGGATCCGGCTTCTTCTCAGCCACGGGCTTAGGCGTATCCGGCTGCTTCTCGACCGGCTTTGGCGGGTCGGGCTTCTTCTCGACCGGCTTCTCCGGCTTGGGCTTCGGCTCCGGCGCGGCGTCGGTCTCGGTGACCTGCTTGGTGTCGACCTTGCCGACGATGTCCTCGGTCGGCTTCTTCTCGCCGATCTTGTCGGCGAGCAGCTTCTGCGATTCCTTCTTGCCGGCGAGCGAGCCGGCCTTGGCCTTCGAGGTGTTGTCCTCGGAGATCACGTCGACCGGCACCAGATCCTCTGGCGGCGCCACCATCGAGCGCGCGGAGAAGCTGAACAGACCCCAGCCCAGCACGAGCACATGCAAGGCCACGGAAAGAACCGTGCCCTTGCGCGTGCGAACGAACCGGATGAGGTCCTTTGCCGTCATGAGCCCTGTTCCGGCAGCACGACGATGCTGGCGCGATAGCCGGCGTCGCGCGCCATGCCCAGCACCTTCATCATGTCGGAGTAGCAGGCATCGCGGTCCCCGCGGATCTTGACGACGTTGTCGCCGCCGCCGGCAGCCGCCTCCTTCATCGCCTTGATCTTCGGACCGAGCTCGTTGATGCCGATCGGCGAGTCACCAATATAAACGTCGACCTTGGAGGCGCAGCCGCCGCCGGTCTTCTTCACGGTGACCTCGAGCGGCGGCTTGGCGTCGGCCGTCGAGGCCGAGCCGCCCTGCGCCTGCGGCAAATCGACCTGGATGTTCACGGTGAGCAAGGGCGCCGCGACCATGAAGATGATCAGCAGCACCAGCATGACGTCGACCATCGGCGTGACGTTGATCTCCGCCATCACCGGTGCCTTGCGCCGACCGCGACGACCACCGCCGCCGGACGCGCTGCCCATGCTCATGCCCATGCTGCGATACTCACGATCCGGTCGCCATTATACCCGCCCTCATCCCCGCTCGTCGATCTGACGGGACAGGATGGCGGAAAATTCATCTGCGAAGCCCTCCAGGCGCTGCGCCTGCCGGTTCACCTCCGAGGAGAACTTGTTGTAGAAAATCGTCGCCGGAATGGCCGCGATCAGGCCGATCGCCGTGGCGAACAGCGCCTCCGCGATGCCCGGCGCGACCACCGCCAGCGAAGTGTTCTTGGAGCCGGCGATGGCCTGGAAGCTCGTCATGATGCCCCAGACGGTGCCGAACAGGCCAACGAAGGGGCCGGCGGAACCGACCGTGGCGAGCACCAGCAGGCGCCGCTCCAGCCGCTCGACCTCGCGCGCGATCGAGACGTTCATGACTTTTTCAATGCGCATTTGCAGGCCCGCAAACGACCGCGCATGGCCCTCGAACGACCGCTTCCACTCGCGCATTGCGGCGACGAAGCACGCCGCCATCGACTGCGTCGGCTTGGCGGACAGCACCCGATAGAGCTCCTCGATCGACTCGCCGGACCAGAACGCCTGCTCGAAGCGGTCCATCGAGCGGCGCGTCCGGGAATAGAGGAACAGCTTGTCGATCGCGATCGCCCACACCCAGACCGAGCAGGTGATGAGGCCGAGCATCACGCCCTTCACGACCCAATGCGCCTGCCAGAACAGCGCGATCAGGGAGAAGTCGCCTTCCATCCGCAGTATCCTCTCAACCAACAGCCCGGGACACCCGGGACCATGCATCCGCCGTTCCACGCCGAATGCCGCCGCGGCGCTAAGCGCCTACGCAAGAAAGCCCTGAACTGATCGCTTTAAGAGGCCCGCCGAAGCCATATGTGGCCTGCTTCCTCTGCCAACGTGTCAAAACAAGGGCTCGGCGCCCGTAAGCGCCCCTTAACCAAACCCCCTCCGGGGTTAAGGCGGGGTTACCGCGGAGTTTTGCGGAGGTCAAAGGGCGAGCCGGGACAGCCAGATAGAGCCTTTGTGATCAGTCCCTTGCGAGTTCCGCAGGCGTTCGGTCGGCGCATGGCAGCGGCGACCTGCCGCATCCGGGCGGTATCCCGGAACGCAAGACGCCCGCCAGCGGGATCGCGGGCGGGCGTCTCGTGCCGTCAGGGCGGGGGCTGAAAGCCCTGCGGCGTCAGGATCGGTCGATCAGCGCTTGAGTGATCAGCCCTTCAGGATCAGCTCTGGGGCTGGTCGTTCGGCGGCGTCGCCGGACGGGGTTTGTGCTGCGCCATGAAGGCGTCGAACTCTTCCTTGTCCTTGGCGTGACGCAGGCGGGTCAGGAAGTCACGGAACTCCTGCTGCTCCTCCTCGAGCCGGCGCAGCGTCTCCATGCGGTACTCATCGAACGCGCGGTTGCCGCTCGACGACGGCTGCGAGAAGCCGAAACCGAAGCCGCGGCGCTCCATCTTGTCGCGCATGCGGTCCATCTTCCACTGCATCCGCTCCATCTTGTTCGACCAGCGGTCGCTCCCGTTCCAGCACGCCATCTTTCTGCTCCCGAGTGTGAAAAAGAGAAGGGCAAGTCCGATCGGCCACCAGATGATGAAGCCGAGCACGGTCACCGCGATCCAGCCGGGATGCCAGGGCGACTCCATCATATGGGGCCGATACCTTTGCTCCTCCTCCGAACCGCGCCATCGATTGACATCTGCGGTGTAGGCCATCTCCCTCTCCATTCGCGGCGCCATGCCGTGTGAATGTAAATAACATTTACATAGCTAGCTCAATCCGTGATTTTGTCAAGGCGGCCGCCTGACGCGCCGCCCGGATTATTTTTGACGCTGCGTTGAACCTTATTTCGCCCGGCCCCACGGGCCCGCCGGCTTGTCGTCATCCGGCAGCGGCGGGGGCTCGGGCTTGGCGGCGGTCTGGCGATCGGTGCTGAAGCCGAGCCCGCGCAGATAGATCAGCACCTCGGCTTCGAGCAGCTCCTCCGGCGACATCGGCAGCTTGCGGCGCGCCGCGTCGCCACGCGCGAACAGCGACGCGATGCCATGCGCCATCGACCAGATATGCAGCGCCATCATCATCGCCGGCGGTCGGGGCACGCCGGGTGGCGCGAGCGCCGCCAGCCGCTCGGCGGCGGCACGGATCACGCCGAACGCGCTGTCGCCGGCGGCGAGCAGACCCGGCGTCGAATCCGCCGGCACGCCGGATTCGAACATCGCCGAGTAGAATGCCGGCTCCTCGCGGGCGAAGGCGAGATAGGCCTTGCCGACGCGCTCGAACGCCGTGACCGTGTCGGGCCGGCCATCATCCCAGGCGGCCGACAGCCGAGCCTCGAACTGCTCGAAGCCGCGCTGCGCGATGCTCGACAGCAGCTCATCCCGATCACGGAAATGGCGATACGGCGCGGCCGGGCTGACGCCCGCCATCCGCGCCGCATCGGCGAAGGTGAAGCCCGCGGCTCCCTTTTGCGCGATCAGGTCGAGCGCCGCCTGCAGCAGCGCCTCCTTGAGGTTGCCGTGATGATAGCCGCGCTCGGCGCGGCGCTGCTCCTTGCGCCAGCTCATGTGAAGGGCTTTTACATGAGCCGGGGCGAAAGAGGCCAGAGACTTTTGGGCGCTCACGGGCACACGCAGCCGCCACCCTCCCCTTGAGGGGGAGGGTCGATCGCCCGCGCAGCGGGCGAGCGGGGTGGGGTGAGCCCCGGGGCGAGGTCAGCGTGGGGTCAACGGACGACGACTAAAGGACCCGTCGACCATCAGCACCGAGGATGCCGATCGTCTGTCACCCCACCCCGGCTCGCCTCCGCTGCGCGGATCCGAGCCGACCCTCCCCCTCCAGGGGAGGGTGGCAGCGGGGCTCACCGCAACCACGATTGCGGCCAACGCCTAACGACGCGACCTAACCACCCGGGATCGGCAGCACCGGCATGATCTCGACGCGCTCGCCGGGGAAGATCGCAAAATGAGGATGGCCCTCGAACATCTTCGCCGCATCCTCGTGCGAGGCGGCGCGGACCACCGTGAACGCGCCCATCTCGTTGGCGATGTCGTTGATCCCGGCCTTGTCCACCCGCTTGGTCTTGCCGAGCGTCCCGCCCATCGCGACGATCGCATCCTTGTGCTGCTCGACCCAGCCTTGCCAGGCCGTCATGCCCTGCCGTCCCCTCGCATTGCGCTCGGCCTCCGGCAGCGCGTCCCATTCCTTCCAGGCCGGACTCGTCTTGCTGCCGAGAAACACGGCGAGATAGGTGTTGTGGTTGTCGCTCATGGCACTTCCCTCCCTCTTGAACTGATTGGATCAGGCACATCCCGCATGCGGCAGCTCGGCGAAGCCGGCGAGCGCCTGCTGCACATCGTCGGAGAAGTCAGCCATCTCCTGCACCTGGCGGATCTCGATGATCTCGTTGTCGGACGCCGGGCATTGCTTGGCCCAGGCGATCGCCTCCTCGCGCGAGCCGACCTCGATCATCCAGAAGCCGCCGAGCACCTCCTTGGCCTCGGCGAACGGACCATCGGTGACGACAGGCTTGCCGCCGGGGAATGACACCCGCGCGCCCATCGACGGCGGATGCAGGCCTTCCAGCGTGATCAGCACACCGGCCGCCTTGAGCGCCTCGTTGTAGCGCATCATCGCCGCGACCCGTTCTGGATCGAGCTTCACGTCCGGCGGCGCGCTCTCATAGCCGAGCGGGATCATCAGCATCATGAATCGCATCGCGTCTGCTCCTCGTCCGATAGCCCGACGCGTCAGCCGTTCGCCGCGAGCGCCCGCAGCCGATCCTCCTGCGCGCGCAGCTCGGGCGCGAGCGCCTCGCCGAAATCCTCCGCCGCATAGATCCGCCGAATCTCAAGCTGGCCGCTCGGAAACGGCGCGCGCGTCATGGCCTCGATCACCTGGTCGAGCGAATCCGCCTTGATGATCCAGTAGCCGCCGACGAGGTCGCCCGTGTCCTTGAACGGACCGTGCGCGACGCGAGCCTCGCCGCCGGAAAAATCGATCCGCGCGCCCCTGGCGGTCGGATGCAGGCCCTCGCCCGTCTCCATCATGCCGGCCTTGATCAGCCCCTCGTTGAACCGGCCCATCTCGGCGAATTCCTCTGAGGTCGGCAGCACGCCCGCTTCCGAGTCCTGCGTTGCCTTCACGATCACCATGAACCGCATGGTTCGTTCTCCCTGATGCTGCGGCAGGTCCCCCTGCTCTCCTCATCAAGACGAGCGGCAATCCTGGCCACCGACAGAAGCCGTGCAATTTTTTTTCGGGAAGCGGCGCGCTCAGCCGGGCTCGCGCGGGAACAGGTGGACATCAGACTCGGCCTCGGCGAGGACGCGCGCGACGGAGGGGCGCGCGCTGAGGCGCTCGAGACAGGCAGGCCCCTCGTCAGTTCGCCACCGAGCGTCGGCGAGCGGCCTGCCAGAAGCTGGTCGCCGACAGGAAGGCCGCTGCGGGCCGAAGCTGAGCTTGACGACGTGGACGCGGCGAATGCCGCGTCACAATCGCGCGCCGATCAGAACGCCGAATTGTCCGCGCGGTAGCGCGACGATTTGCGCGGCGCGCGTTCGGGGGCCTGGTCAAGTTGCGCGATCGGACGGCGGTAGGTCTCCGCGCGGCGCAGCCAGCCGGCTTCCCAGACGCGGTTGGACGGCAGATTGCGGACGCGCTGCTGCAGCACGACCTGCACCGCGTCGGAATATTCGGCGAGCACCGCTTTCGGCTCCGTCGTTGTGCCGTTCATCTTGAGCAGCACCTGCTTCAGGCCCCAGCCCTGGCGCTGCCCGGTCTCCTTGTCGACCGCCGTCTCCGAAGGGTTGGTGCCCTCACCCTTGAAGTTGATGTAGTCGATCAGCGGATACAGATCCTCCGACGCCCGCACGACGCGCGAATATTGCGCGACGATGTGCTCGCGCTCGGCACCATCAGGCGTGTTGGCGAGGATCTTGTCCATGGCGCCCTGCGCGCGCGCGACCAGGAACTGGGTCTGCTCGGCCATCGTGTCGAGCAGGAACTGGCGCAGCTGCTTCATCTGCGGCGAATTGAAATTGCGCTTGAAGTCGGCCCGGCTGGTCCACGGACAGGCCGGGATCGGATTCTTGTCGAGCCACGCCGGCAGCGGCGTCTTGCCCTTGCGCAGGAATGCGACCAGCCCGGGGAAGCCTTCTTCATAAGGCGGCTTCGCGGTGGTCGGGTACCAGATGAAGTGACCGATGCCCAGCGAGGCAAATTCCTCGCCCGCATTCCATGAGGTGATCGCGTCGCGCCGGCCACCGGCCTCGTTGAGCCAGATCTTGCGCCCGATCATCTGCGCCACGTCAGGCGGCAGCATCCGCTGCGGGACGGTGAGGTTCTTGCCGTCCTTGGTCTCGCGCGCAGCCGTCCTGGTATCGGGCTTGTTCGTGTCGGGCTTGCGCTCGGCCGCGACAGGCTTCGCAGGCTCGGTCGACGGAACGACCAGCTTGGGCGCGGGCGCCTGGGCCTCCGCCGGACGTCCCACCGTCTCCGGTTCTGCCTTTTGGGACTCCGTCTTTTGCGGCTCGGCCTTCTGCGGTTCGGCCTTCTGCGGTTCGGCCTTCACGTCCGCCTTCTGCGGCTCGGCTTTCGAGGCGTCTGCCTTTTGCGGCTGAGGCGCTGGCGAGGCGACCTCGCGTGCGGCCTGCTCCGTGGCAGCCGGCTTCGCGGCAACCGTCCCGTCCGCCGCGAAGGCGCCATTCGCCGTCAGACCGACGACGACGCAGGACAGCAGCAAGGTGCGGCGCGCGCGCAGCACGCCGGCAGGCCGACGCAGCGGCTGCTCCGTGCTGCACGACAAAGATGTGATTCGCTGGCTGATGACGTGACCGCGCATATCGATTCTACCGAGACTCTGACTTTACGCTACCAGCTCGGGGCTCGTCCAAGCGAGAACCCCGCGCACACGACCCGACGGGCAAATCAGCCGGGGAGAGATGCTCGCCGCCGACGCTGACTGCCCCGTCGGAAGCCTTGGCGCGACCAGGATTCCGCTGCGCCAGGAAACTTGTTTCGTGAAGACTTTCAAGCCGATCACCCTTGTCCAGTTCTTCCCGTTAACAAATTCTTCTTTCTTTTTTTCAGAATTCATGCTCTCTTAGCCATGTCCTGTTCCCGATCGAGAGGGACGTTTCGCGGTCGTCACGAACGTGGGGAGCGGGATGCGGTGGACGTGTCGACGTTGCAGCGTGGAGCATGATTCGGAACCGGAGAGCGTTGACGCACATTGCGCCACAGCTTTCTGACGAGATCATGCTCAGAAGTAGACACGCAGACGAACAACGCGGCGCGTACGGCGAAATCGTGTGGTCCTGGCATCCCGACGCTGATGCCGTGTCCGATGCGTGTGTGCATTGTGGCGAAAACGGGGGCAAGACAGCCGGTCCCCGGGGAGAGCACGTATAAGCCGTCAGACCATCGTGCAGGGAAGGCCGGGATGTCCCAGCCAAACCTGTGGTTCCTGCCCCGTGCATCTCTTCCGCACGGGGGCCATGGGGGCGGCGAGCTCCTGGTCTTCCCTGCGCCCTCCGATCGTGAGGGACACGAATACCAGCACGACTCGGGCGCGTCCGTGCCGCGAGAACGCGAGCTGCCGCGTCTGTTACTACCCCTAGCTGTTTGACAATGCCCGCGAAGTTCGGTGCCCTGTCGCTATTCCCATAAGTTGGATTTAACGCACGCTAGGGATTGTGACGACCTTCACAGCTACTCTGCGCAGCGCGTGCTAGGACCCACAACGAGCAAGAGCCGGGCCGCCGGCCGAAGGAGGCGATGGCCGTGACGGAGTTACCGAGGACGACGCCGAGCGACAAGGTCGCCCTGATCACGGGCGCCGCGCGCGGCATCGGGCTTGCGACTGCCAAGCGATTCCTGATGGAGGGCTGGCGCGTCGCGCTGCTCGACATCGAGAGCAAGCTGCTGGCCGATGCCACCGTCGCGCTCAAATCGCCAAAGCAAACGCTGGCGTTGCATTGCGACGTCTCGGATGCGGCAATGGTCGCCGATGCGCTGGAGCGCATTGCCAAGACGTTCGGCCGCCTCGATGCGCTGGTCAACAATGCCGGCGTCGCGCGCTTCGCGCCGATCATGGAGACCAGCGAGACCGACTGGCAGCGCATCCTCGACGTCAATCTGACAGGACCGTTCCTGTGCACGCGCGCGGCCGTGCCATTGATGCGCGAGCATGGCGGCGCGATCGTCAACATCACCTCGATCTCCGCGGTGCGCGCCTCGACGCTGCGGTCGGCCTACGGCACCAGCAAGGCGGCGCTGGCGCATCTCACCAAGCAGCTCGCCGTCGAGCTCGCCTCCGCCGGCATCCGCGTCAACGCCGTGGCGCCGGGTCCGGTCGAGACGGCGATGGCCAAGGCGGTGCACACGCCGGAGATCCGCGCCGACTATCACGACGCCATTCCGCTCAACCGCTACGGACTTGAAGAGGAGCTGGCGGAAGCCATCTTCTTCCTGAGCTCGGATCGATCCAGCTACATCACCGGCCAGGTGCTCGCCGTGGACGGCGGCTTCGACGCGGCCGGAATCGGACTGCCGACCTTGCGAGGTCAACGCAGGAACGCATGAGGACGACGATGCCGAGCCGGGTGCGCATCATCCTGACCTTGCTGCTCGCGGTGGTCCTCTGGGGCATCGCGACGTTGCTGGCGCGCGCCGATGTCCGCATCATCTCCTCGCCGGGCGGCGAGGTTGGATCCTTCCTCACCTTGTTCGAGAAGGTGCGCGCCTCCGGCGAGCGCGTCGTGATCGACGGCCCGTGCCTGTCCGCCTGCACGCTGGTGCTCAGCGTCGTGCCCGAGGAGCGCATCTGCGTGACGCGGCGCGCCGCACTCGGCTTCCACGCCGCGCGCTCGGTCGACCGTCGCGGCCGCGTCTATGCCGAGCCCGAGGCCTCGAAGCTGGTGCTGCAGACCTATCCCGCGCCGGTGCGCAGCTGGATCGAGCGCCGCGGCGGACTGACGTCGCGGCTGCTGGTGCTGCGCGGGCGCGATCTGAAGGCGATGTATCCTTCGTGCCGCTAGTGGCGCGAGGCCTCGAAGCCCTCAGCGGGGCAATTGATCATCCAGGGGATGCCGAAACGATCGACCCCCATTCCGAAGCCCTTGGACCAGAACGTCTGGCCGAACGGCATGGTGACGGCGCCGCCCTCGAGCAGGGCGTTGAACTTGCGCTCGGCCTCGGCGAGATCCGTGATCTGGAGCGCGACCGAAATCCCGTGCGGCTTGCCTTGATCGTATTGGGGCGGCGAGTCGGAAGCCATGAGGATTTCACCTCCGATCGAGAAGCGGACGTGCATGATCCTGTCCTTGTGCTCCGGGTCACACGGCATCTCGGGCGGCGCCTCGCCATAGCGCATCATCATATCGATCTTGGCGCCGAGCGTCCTTGCGTAGTGCTGGAGGGCCTGCTCACAGTCGCCGTTGTAGTTGAGATAGGGGCAGATCATGTCGTCCTCCTTGGTGGAAAAGATCATGCGTCAGCGCAGCGGCAGCAGCGCGCGCAAACGGCGGTCGCGCAGCCACAATCCGCCCCACACCATCAGCCCGAGATAGAGGCCGAACAGCACGTGGCTGAACAGCGGGCTGCCGATGCGGACATGCGAGGCGATGGCGCCGCCGAGATAGCCGGTGAGCAGGATCGCGCCGAGCAGCGAGGTCGCCGGCAGCGCATAGAGCGCGGTGCAGAGCAGCGTGATCAGGCCGAGCGTGCGGGCGAGCCCCTCGCTGCCGCCATAGCCCATCTGATCCATCGTCTGCGTGACGACATCGAGCGGGATGAGCTTGATCGCGCCGTCGAACAGCAGGAACGCGATCACCAGCCCGCTCAGGATGCGGCCGCCCCACAATTCGGCGCGCGAGACCGGCTGGTCCAAGGTGATCGTCGACATTCCAAGCTCCTCCCCATGATGCTGCTCCAAGGACGCCGGAGACCCCCCTCCGCCGACAACGAAGCAGAAAATTTTCACTCCGGTCTCAGCCCGGGGTCATTGACCTACTCTGGCCTGCGCAGTTGCGCCGTCGCGCATCAAGCGGTCGAGCTGCATGCGGATGTGGGCGGCCTCGGCCGAGCTGTGCGCGAGCGCGATGGCGCGATCGAACGCCGTCCGCGCCTCGTCATTGCGCCCGAGCTGCATCAACAGCGCGCCGCGCACGCCGAAAAAGTAAAAGTAATTGGCAAGACGTCCCTCAAGCGGCGCGATCAGCTCGAGCGCGGCCTCCGCGCCGCGCACCTTCGAGACCGCGACGGCACGATTGAGCGTCACCACCGGCGATGGCTGCACCACTTCGAGCGCGCCGTAGAGCAGATCGATCTGAGTCCAGTCGGTGTCCTCGGGCCGCGCCGCGCGCGCATGCAGCGCCGCGATCGCCGCCTGGATCTGGTAGGGCCCGCTGCGCCGATGCCGCATCGCCTTGTCGATCAGCGCCAGCCCTTCGGCGATCAGCGGCTGATTCCACAGTGTGCGGTCCTGGTCGTCGAGCAGGATCGGCAAGCCCTCGGCATCGAAGCGTGCCGCACTACGCGCGTGCTGGAGCAGCAGCAGGGCCGTGAGCCCCATGATCTCCGGCTCGCCTGGAAACAGCCGCAGCAGCAGCCGCGCCAGCCGGATCGCCTCCTCGGAGAGCGGCTGGCGCAGCGCCGCCGTCTCGCCGCTGGCGGAATAGCCCTCGTTGAAGATCAGGTAGATCATCGCGGCGACGGCGAGCAGCCGCTCCGAGCGCTCGACCGCGCCCGGCGTCTCGAACGGCACGTCGGCCTGCGCGACCCGCGCCTTGGCGCGGGTGATGCGCTGCTCCATCGCCGCCTCGCTGACCAGGAAGGCGCGGGCGATCTGCTTGACCGTCAGGCCGGACACCACGCGCAGCGCCAGCGCGATCTGCTGCGTCGCCGGCAGCTCCTTGTGGCAGCAGATGAACAGCAGCCGCAGGATGTCGTCGCGATAATGCGAGCCGTCCAGCCGGTCGGCGATCGCGCTCTCGGCGTCGCCGAGATCGGAGATGGCTTCGTCCTCCGGCAGCGGCTGCTCGCGGCGGGTGCGCCTGACATCATCGATCGCGGCGTTGCGGCCGACCATGATCAGCCACGCCGCGGGATCGCGCGGCGGGCCGTTCTGCGGCCAGCTCTTGAGCGCCCGCAGGCAGGCGTTCTGGAACGCCTCCTCCGCGGTGTCGAGGTCGCGAAAGTAGCGCAGCAATGCGCCGACGGCCTGGGGGCGTGCTGATGTCAGGGCCGCATCGATCCAGGCCGCGTCGCTCATGCCAGCGCTCCCCCCGGACGGAAGGTACCGACGGGACGGATCTCGTAGGAGCCGCCGGGATTGGCCTCGCCGAACTCGCGGGCGACGTCGAGCGCCTCGTCGAGATTGGCGCAGTCGACGATGTAGAAGCCCAGCAGCTGCTCCTTGGTCTCGGCATAGGGACCATCGAGCACCAGCGGCGGATCCTCCTTGCGCAGGGTCGTCGCTGCCGTGGTGGGCAGCAGCCGTGCCACCGGCCCGAGCCGGCCCTGCTTGGCGAGCCGCTCCTGGATCACCGCGAGCTTGGCCATGACCGCCGCATCCTGGTCCTTGCTCCAGGCGCAGACGACATCCTCATCGTGATAGCAAAGCAGCGCATACAGCATGGGCAGGCCTCTCCCTTCGTCTCCAAGACGGCGGAGTATGCCCGGGGCCGACAGACCCGCGAACAATTTTCGCGGGTTCCGCCGGCAGGAACGGCGTGCCTACCAGGAGATGCCGTATTTGGCGGCGATGTTGCGCGCCCGCGTCTCCTGGGCGCTCTCGCGCGGTTGCTTGGCCCGGCCGGCCTGCCGCTGCGACTGGCCCTGCCCTTGCCCCTGTCCTTGGCCCTGGGCTTGGCCCTGTCCTTGACCGGCGGCGCTCTGGCCACCCTGCTGACCGGCGCCCTGCGCCAGACCCGCGCCACCGGCCTGCGGCTGACCGCCACCCTTGCCGATGGAGATGCCGTTGGCCGACAGAATCGAGCCGACGTCGATGGTCTGGGCCTGGGCCGCGGCGGCGGAAGCGATGACCAGGGCGGTGGCGAGAAGCAGTTTGCGCATGACGATGTCTCCGTGTTGATGCCCGGAGATTGGCCTGCCGGCGCGATCTGGTATGTGGAGCAGATCACGCAAGCTCAGAGGACCCTGCAATGAGCAAAGGCGCGCTGGCGCTCCTGATCCATGGCGGCACCGACAATTGGTCGCCGCAGCGCTGGAAGGCGCGCTTCAACGAAGTCTGCAGCGATCGCTCGGTCGTGCTGCTGCCGGATGCCGGCCTCGATCCGGCCAGCGTGCACTATGCGGCGGTCTGGAAGCCGGTCCCCGGCGAGCTCGCCGGCTTTCCGAACCTGCGCGTGATCTTCAATCTCGGCGCCGGCGTCGACGCCCTGATGGCCGACAAGACCCTGCCCGGCGTGCCGCTGGTGCGCGTGGCCGTCGACGACCTCACGCAGCGCATGACCGAATGGGTCGTGCTGCACGTGCTGATGCATCATCGCCAGGAGCTTTACTTGCGCGAGTCGCAGCGGGTGAAGCGCTGGGCGCCGAAATATCAATGGCCGGCCGCTGCGATCAATGTCGGCGTTCTCGGGCTCGGCACGCTCGGGATCGACGCCGCCGAGGTGCTCAAGCGCATCGGCTTCCAGGTCGCCGGCTGGAGCCGCAGCGAGAAGCGGGTCGACGGCATCGAGACCTTCCACGGCGCGGCACAGCTCGACGCCTTCCTGGCGCGGACCGACATTCTGGTGTCCCTGCTGCCGCTGACGCCCGATACGCGCGGCATCCTCGATCGCAGCCTGTTCGCGAAGCTCCGGCGCACGTCGCCGCTCGGCGCGCCGATCATAATCAATGCCGGCCGCGGCGGGCTGCAGAACGAGGCTGACATTCTCGCCTGTCTCGACGACGGCACGCTCGGCGCCGTGTCGCTCGACGTGTTCGGCCAGGAGCCGCTGCCGGCCGACAGCCCGTTCTGGACCCATCCGAAGGTCGTGCTGACGCCGCACAACGCTGCGGACACCGACGCCGATGCGATCTCGCGCTACGTCGCCGAGCAGATCGCGACGTTCGAGGCCGGCGGCGCGCTGCGCAACACGGTCGATCGCACGAGAGGATACTGAGACGTTACTTGCCGCCCAGCATCACATCGATCGCGCCGGCGACGATCGCCTCCAGGGTCTCACGCGGCACCCGGGCCCGGGCGCGCACCGCGATCGAGTGGATCGTCGCCGACGCCAGTTGCGCCAGCACCACGGGATCTGCGCCATCGGGAAGCTCGCCCTTTTCTTTGGCGCGCCGGAAGCAATGCGCAAACGCCTTGTCGAGCTCGGTCAGCGCATTCTGCACCATGGCGCGGATGTCGGGATCGGCGACGGCTTCCGAACCGGCGGTCATCACCGTGAAGCAGCCGCGCGGTCCCTCTTCTCCGGACAAATAGATGTCGAGCGCCGTGGCAAAGATCTGCTCGAGCTGCCGCCGCACCGGCCAGTCGTTGCGGAAGATATCGCCCATCAGGGCACGCGCGTTATCTCGGTAGCGCTGGTAGCTCTTGATGTAGAGCTCGCGCTTGTCGCCGAACGCGCCATAGAGGCTCGGCCGGTTCATGCCCGTGGCGGCGCTGAGATCGTCGAGCGAGGTCGCGGCAAACCCTGTCGTCCGGAACAGATCGAGCGCCTTGCCGAGGGCGACCTCCGGCTCATAGGCCCGCGGCCGCCCGCGCCGCTTCGGCTCGGCCGGCGCTGCGGATTTTTCGGGAGGAGGGTCGCCATGCGGCGGCCCCTTCTTTTTTTGTACCATTTCGCACTAAATTCCTTGACCAGGCATATATTATGCGAGACAGTATAAAAATCAATCAACGCTCCGGTCCGGAGCCCCAGGGAGACGTCCAATGGATCTGTATTTCTCACCACTCGCCTGTTCGCTCGCCACCCGCATCGCTCTTTATGAAGCAGGCGCCGCGGCGAATTATCTCGAGGTCGATCCGAAGACGAAGATCGTCCGCAACGACGGCTCGGATTTCCGCACCGTCAACCCGCTCGGCCTGGTCCCGACGCTCCGCACCGATGACGGCGAGTTGCTCACCGAGAACGCAGCCATCCTGCAATATGTCGCCGACCGCTTCCCCGACGCGAAACTCGGGACCGGCCCCGGCATGGACCGCAGCCGGCTGCATCAATGGCTGTGCTTCATCGGCACCGAGCTGCACAAGGGGCTGTTCATCCCGATCCTCGACAGGACCGCACCCGACGAGATGAAGACTCATGTCCTGAAGAAGAACCTCTCGCGGCTCGACTATCTCGACAAATATCTCGATGGTCGCGCGTTTCTGCTCGACCATTTCACCGTCGCCGATGCCTATCTCGTGACCGTGATCAATTGGACCATGGCCACACCGCCGATCGAGCTCCCGAAATGGCCGGCCGTGAAAGCCTATTATGAGCGGCTGCGCGCACGCCCCTCGATTGCCCGCGCAATCAGCGAGGAGTTCGAGCTCTACAAGGCGGAACTCGCAAGGCACAAGGCAGCTGCCTAGCCGCGATGCTTGACCGCGGTCACGTCGGGTTGCAATCCTCGAATCGCAGGAGGATTGCAGGTGGCAGGAACATCCGTACGAGACCGATTGCTGGCGGACCGGCGCGCGCTGCTCGATCTGGGCACGCGCAACCGGCTCGTGCACATCCCGCTGAAAACGAAGACCACCCGCACGATCGATATTGTCGGCGCGCGCTCAGCAACGTTGTTCGAGCAGCTCGGCGAAGGCAAGCGCTTCACGTTTCTTCCGGCCAAGCCCGAAGCCATTGCGGAGACATCCGACTCCGCATCCGCTCCGACTTTGCCGCTTCCGCCGCCCGCTCCACCGGCTGCCAACGACAAGTCGGCCGATCATGAAGCGGACAAGCCAAGCCGCTCACCCGATACCCGGCTGCAGACGCGATTGTCGTCCGAGCCGCTGCAGAAGCGCCTGCTCGACATCTGGTACGACGCGCGCACGCTGGAGGAGGAGCAGGGCGTCAACATCCTCTATCTCGCCTTCGGCCTGCTCAAATGGTTCGAGGATGACAAGTCGAACACCGAGCGCTTCGCGCCACTCGTTCTGCTGCCGGTGCGCCTCGAACGCAGCAGCGCGGCCGAGCGCTTCCATCTCGTGTCGCGCTCGGAGCCGCCCTCGCCCAATCTCTCGCTGCAGGCCAAGCTCAACGAGGAGTTCGGGCTCAGAATCGAGGATTTCGGCGACGAGGACGACGTCGACATCGCCGCCTATCTGGCCGGCATCGCCGAGACCGTCGCGACCAAGAAGCGATGGGAGGTGAAGGCGGACGCGATCGTCCTCGGCTTCTTCTCCTTCTCAAAATTCCTGATGTATCGCGACCTCGATCCGGAGACCTGGCCGTCCGACGGCGCACTGGACCGGCATCCGCTGATCACGGCGCTGCTGCAGAACGGCTTCGAGGCGTCCGAGCCGATCGTCGCTGACAATGGCAAGATCGATCCCGTGATCCAGCCGATCGCGATGAACCACGTCGTCGATGCCGACTCGTCGCAGGCCGTGGTGATCGAGGAGGTGGTCCGCGGTCGTGACCTCGTGGTCAAGGGGCCGCCGGGCACCGGCAAGTCGCAGACCATCACCAACATCATCGCCTCGGCTGCGGCCGAGGGGAAAACGGTGCTGTTCGTCGCGGAGAAAATGGCAGCGCTGGACGTCGTGCACCGGCGGCTGAAGGCCGTGGGTCTCGGCTCGCTGGCGCTCGAGCTGCACTCCAACAAGGCCAACAAGCGCGTCTTGCTGGAGGAGCTGAAGCGCTGCAAATCCGCTGGCGTTCCTGCGCCGCGTGGCGAGGCCACCCTGGTGCAGCGGCTGGCCGATAGCCGCGACAGCCTCAACCAGCATGCCAACATGATGCATCAGCCGCATCAGCCGAGCGAGCTGACGCCTTTCCGGCTGCTCGGCCACCTCGTGCGCTGCGGAGACTCGTCGAGGCAGCCGGCTCTGCCCTTGCAGGACGCGCCCTCCTGGACTCCGCTGGAGCTGGAACGGCGACGCGAGCTGATCGCCGAGCTGGCGGAACGGATTGCGGCCGACGGCGCCCCTCATCAGCACCCATGGCGCGGCGTCGGCCGCGACGCGCTGGACCCCGTCGAGATGGCCGAGCTGCGGAGATCGCTGGAGGATCTTGCAAGCGTGCTCGCTCGCGTCACCGCGGGCGCAACGCGAATCGGCTCGCTATTGGCGCTGGCTTCGCCGGCCACCTTGGCCGACGTCACGGCCGCGTTGGCGTTTGCCGAGGCCGCGGCCGCGATGCCCGATTGCGACAAGACCGCTTTTTGCGAGTCCGTATGGAGCCGGCCGCAAGAAATTGCCGACATCGTCGACAAGGGACTGCGCTACGCCAAGCTGAAGACGGCATTCGAGCAGGCTTTCGTCGACTCCGCCTGGGATGCCTCGATGGTCGATTGCCGCAAGGTCATCGCAGAAAAAGGCGGCTCGTGGCTTCGACTGCTCAGCGCACGCTATCGCGGTCAGATGGCGCTGCTGGCCTCGTATCTGAAGGTGCCGATGCCGAAAGCGCTCGATCAGCGACTCCTGCTGATCGACGGTCTGATCGCCGCGCAGGCCGCGCGCAAATCCTTCGACGACGTTGTGAGCGCCGGTCGCGCGGCCTTCGGCACCGCCTGGCAAAAGGAGCAATCGGACTGGGATGCACTTGCGAAGCTGACCGCCTGGTGGAGCGAGTTCCCGAAACCATTCGCTACTGATGCGACGCGCCAACATCTGGCGCAGCT
Organism: Bradyrhizobium sp. USDA 4353; assembly: GCF_054063215.1. Classification (NCBI taxonomy): domain Bacteria; kingdom Pseudomonadati; phylum Pseudomonadota; class Alphaproteobacteria; order Hyphomicrobiales; family Nitrobacteraceae; genus Bradyrhizobium; species Bradyrhizobium sp. USDA 4353. The sequence goes on along the minus strand of NZ_JBSSGB010000001.1, from coordinate 2,695,178 downwards.
CACTCTGTCAGCCGAGGACCGGCAGGCGATTGATCAGCTCAAGTCCGATCTCACGAGCCTGAGGTCAGGCCTTCAGCGGTTGATCGACTTCTTGCAGTTGGAGCCGAGCCGCATCACGCTCGATCCGGGCGATCAGCTGCGGCTCGACGCGTTGTCGCAGACCCTTTCGGAGTGGCGGAGCTCGACCGAGCGCCTCACCCGCTGGATCGCGTTCATGGAGCGCGTCCGCCTCGCACGCGCCAACGGTCTTACGGCCCTGGTCGACCGCGCGCTGGATGGCTCGCTGCCGGGCGACGCGCTCGAACAGACCTTCGACAATTCCTATTACGACGCCATGCGCGGCGTGATCTTCGCACAGAATCCGCAGCTCAAACGCTTCGACGGCGAGTCGCATGACCGGCTGGTCGACGGCTTCCGCAAGCTCGATATCGAGCGCATGCAGCTTGCCCGCGACCAGATCGCCTATGAGCATGCCGCGGCGCTGCCGCGCAATGCCGGCGGCATCGGGCCGCTCGGCGTGCTCAATGGCGAGCTCGCCAAGAAGCGCAATCACCTGCCCATCCGCCAGCTGCTCGAGCGTGCGGGTCCGGTCATTCAGCAGATCAAGCCGATCTTCCTGATGAGCCCGCTGTCGGTGGCCCAGTTCCTGAAACCCGGCGCGATCGCGTTCGATCTGCTCGTCGTCGACGAGGCCTCACAGATCGAGCCGGTCGACGCGCTCGGCGCCGTCGCACGCTGCCGGCAGATGGTCGTGGTCGGCGACGAGCGGCAGCTGCCGCCGACACGCTTCTTCGCGAAGCTCACGGGGAATGATGACGAGGATGCCGACGATGAGGATCAGCCGACCTTCCAGGTGAAGGACGCCGAAAGCATCCTCGACCTCTGTCTCGCCAAGGGCCTGTCGCATCGGATGCTCAACTGGCACTATCGCAGCAAGCACCAGTCGCTGATCGCAGTGTCGAACAAGCAGTTCTATGACAATCGCTTGTTCATCGTGCCGAGCCCCTATGACGCGGTCGCGGGCATGGGGCTGAAGTTCAACTACAACCCCGATGCGCATTACGAGCGCGGCAGCAGCCGGACCAATCCCGGGGAAGCGCGGATCGTGGCCGAGGCCGTCATGCGCCACGCGAAAGAAATGCCGGAGCGAAGCTTGGGTGTCGCGACCTTCTCGGTGGCCCAGCGCCAGGCCATACAGGATCAGCTCGAGATCATGCGCAAGGAGAGCCCCGAGACCGAAGAGTTCTTCTCCCGCGGCACCAGCGAGCCGTTCTTCGTCAAGAACCTCGAGAACATCCAGGGCGACGAGCGCGACGTCATCTTCATCTCGATCGGCTATGGCCGGACGAAGGAAGGCTTCGTCTCGATGAGCTTCGGCCCGCTGAACTCGGATGGCGGCGAGCGCCGCCTCAACGTGCTCATTTCCCGTGCCAAGCTGCGCTGCGAGGTGTTCTCCTCGATCACCGGCGACGACATCGACCTGTCGCGCGCCAAGGGCCACGGCATCGCGGCGCTGAAGACGTTCCTGACCTTCGCACAGACCGGCCAGCTCGGCATCGCGCAGGAGACCGGTCGCGATCCGGACTCCGTCTTCGAGGAGCAGGTCGCGGCGAAGCTGCGGGCGCTCGGCCATGACGTGAAGACGCAGATCGGCACCGCCGGCTTCTTCGTCGATCTCGCGATCGTCGATCCTGACAAGCCCGGCCGCTTCCTCCTGGGCATCGAATGCGACGGCGCGCAATATCACGCGTCGCGCTCAGCGCGGGATCGCGACCGGCTGCGCCAGAACGTGCTGGAAGCCCATGGCTGGGTGCTGCATCGGATCTGGTCGACGGACTGGTTTCTCCGCCCCAAGGAGGAGACCGAGAAGGTGCTGCGCGCAATCGAGGCGGCGAAGGCGCATTGGCGGGAGATCGACGAGGGCGTCACTGAGACGCAGTCCGCGCCACCGGCAGATCCGCAAGTCGCAACGCCAGAGTCGGCTGAAGCGCGCCCCGCCGAGGTCGCCGCTCAGACGCCGACCGCGGCGCCTTATGAAGAGGTGAAGCTGCGAGTCCGGCGCGAGGTCGAACCGCACGAAACATCACTCACCAACATGATGCGGCATGTTGTCGAGATCGTCGCCGTCGAAGGACCGGTGCACGAGTCGGAAATCATCGTCCGCATTCGATCTGCCTGGGGCCTCGCGCGCGCCGGCAACCGTATTCGCGATGCCGTAAGGGCGGCACTGAACGCGGCCGCGGCGAAAGGACAGATCGCAGGCGGTCCGTTCTACGTTGTGCCCGGCCAGACCATCGTGGTGCGCAACCGCGAGGACGTGCAATCGACGACCTTGCGCAAGCCCGAGATGCTGCCGCCGGAGGAGATCAAGGCAGCGATCCTGCAGGTCGTCGAGCAGAACTTTGGCGCCGAGGAGGACCAGCTGCTCCAGGCGGTGGCCCGCCTGTTCGGCTTCGGCTCGACCAGCGCGCAGCTGCGTGAGGCCGTGCAGAGCGGCCTTCGCGATCTCCTTGACGCTTCGCTCCTGCGGCGCGACGGAGAGCTGCTCACCAAACCCGAGAGCTCGCCCGCCTAGGCAAGGTCGGCCTTCATCAGGTCGCGCAGCGCCTTCGGGATCGGCTGCGCCTTGCCGCCGCTGATGAAGGCGACGCGGACGTCGGCTTTGACCAGCACGTCCTCGCCGCGTCGCACCTCCTGCGCCAGCGTGATCGAAGCGCCCTTCACCGCGATCGGCCAGGTGACGACGTCGAGCACATCGTCCATGCGCGCCGGACGCAGGAAATCGAGCGTCATCGAGCGCACCACGAAGGCGAAGCCCGGGGCTTCGCTGGCGGCCTCCGCGAACAGCGCGTGCTGCTCGGCGCCCATCAGCCGCAGATGGTTGGTGCGGCCGCGCTCCATGAAGCGTAGATAATTGGCGTGGTAGACGATGCCTGAGAAGTCGGTGTCCTCGTAGTAGACGCGAACCTGCATATGATGACGGCCGTCGCGGATCTCGCCGTCGAGATGCTGGGTCACTGGAAATCCTCGATCGCCGGACATGGCCATCGTTTCGCGCAAGTGAGCTGCGAGCGCAAGCCTAGGACGTCACCTCCATCGGTTCCCCGCCGACGCTGACCTGCACGATCTCCGGCGGCATGCCGATCCTGACCGGCATGATGCTGCAGCCGAGCCCGCCCGAGACGATCACGTCGCATTGCGTGCGGATGTGGCCATACGCGAGGTTGACGCCGTTGCGCGCGGGCACCGCGGGCGACCAGCCGAGCACGCGGATTTGGCCGCCATGCGTGTGGCCGGACAACTGCAGCGACACACGCGCCGGCACGCGCAGCGCGATGTCGGGCTCATGGGCAAGCAGGATCACGGGGGCGCTGTCCGTCACTTTCCGAAGCGTGGCCTTGAGATCATCGACGCCGATCCGCGGCACCGGCCGGAAGCGTCGCGCCGGCATGTAGGCCAGCTGATCGCCGAGCCCGGCGAGCCAGAAGGCATGACCATCCTTGCTCAGCCGCACGACATCGTTCTCATAGACGGGGATGCCAACGGCCTCGAGCGCCTTCTGGGCGAACGGCGCGCCGCGGCCGTCGCGCTGTACGGTCCGGTCGTCCCAATAGTCGTGGTTGCCGAGAATGGCGTGGACGCCGAGCGGCGCTTTCAAGTGGCCGAGCACCGGCGCCCATTCCGAGGCATCGATGCGTCCGATGTGGTGACGATGGCCGGCGACGTAGTCACCGAGCAGGACGATCAGATCCGGCTGCAACGCGTTGGTCCGCTGCACGATGCCGTCGATATGCGCGAGCGACATCCAGGGATCGCAGGCATGAATGTCGGCGATTGCCGCGATCTTCAGCTTCAGCCCGGCCGGCCAGTTGCGCGGATGGATATGATAGTCGGTGACGCCGAGGCGGAGCGGCTCGATGCCGACGCCGTAGGTGGCGGTGGAAAAACCGGTGGCGGCAAGCCCGCCTGAGAACGACAGGAAGCGACGGCGCGACAGCATGGATGAACTCCTCGCAGCAGCTCTCTTCTCCCCGGTCATTGCAACCGATTTCGGGTGCGTCTGTGCAGATTGTCAGCAGTTTCGTTAATCATCATCATTGCCGAACAGGCCGATCTGGCCGGGATCGCGGTTGGCAGGCTCGGCCATGCCGAGATGCTTGAAGGCATGCGAGGTCAGCAGCCGGCCGCGCGGGGTGCGCTGCAGATAGCCGCATTGGATGAGATAGGGCTCGATGATGTCCTCGATCGCATCGCGCGGCTCGGACAGTGCCGCGGCCATGGTCTCGACGCCGACCGGACCGCCGCCGTAGTTCAGCGCGATGGTGGTGAGATAGCGCCGGTCCATCGCATCGAGCCCGGCGGCATCGACCTCCAGCGCGCTGAGCGCGTGATCGGCGATGGCGCGGTCGATCGCGCTGGCGTCGGCCGCCGAGGCAAAATCGCGCACCCGGCGCAGCAGCCGGCCGGCGATGCGCGGCGTGCCGCGGGCACGGCGCGCGATCTCATTGGCGCCGTCGGCGGTCATGCCGACGCCGAGCACCCGGGCGCCGCGCGTCACGATGCCTTCGAGCTCCTCCACCGTGTAGAAGTTCAGCCGGATCGGAATGCCGAAACGGTCGCGCAACGGATTGGTCAGCAGGCCCGCGCGCGTCGTGGCGCCGACCAGCGTGAACTTCGACAGATCGATCTTCACCGAGCGCGCGGCCGGTCCTTCGCCGATGATGAGGTCGAGCTGGAAATCCTCCATCGCGGGATAGAGCACCTCCTCGACCGCCGGGCTGAGGCGGTGGATCTCGTCGATGAACAACACGTCGTGCTCTTCGAGATTGGTCAGCAGCGCCGCGAGATCGCCGGCCTTGGCGATCACCGGCCCCGACGTCGCGCGAAAACCGACGCCGAGCTCGCGCGCGACAATCTGCGCCAAGGTCGTCTTGCCGAGGCCGGGAGGACCAACGAACAGCACATGGTCGAGCGCCTCGCCGCGCTTGCGCGCCGCCTCGATGAAGATCGACAGATTGGCGCGCGCCTGCTGCTGGCCGACGAACTCCGACAGCTGCTGCGGACGCAGCGCGGTGTCGCCGACATCGTCGGAGCGCCGCTCCGGGCTGACCATGCGCGCAGGCGGCTTCATTCGTTGCCGCGCCGGTATTTGTTCGGCAGCAGCTCGCCGATGGTCACGACATCCGGCCCCTTGCCGTTCGATGGGACGATGACGCGCGCCTTCGCGTCGTAGTCATGGATCAGCTCGCGGCAGGTGCCGCAGGGCGAGACCACGGCGACCTCGCCCGGTTCGCCGGGCTTGGGATGGCGCACGGCGACGATGGTCTCGATGCCGTGGTCGCCATGCTCGGTGATGGCGCGGCCGATGGCGATGGCTTCGGCGCAAACGGCGTTGCGGCCGAGATAGGCGTCGATGTTGACGCCGGTGATGATGCGGCCGTCGCGGGTGCGCATGGCCGCGCCGACCTCCTGCCAATCGTTGCGGTAGCGGCCCTTTACGGCTGCTGTCGCCGCCTCGATCAGCTCCTTGTCCTTCTTGCTCACCATGATGGAGATCGTTGTCCTTCTGCTCGCCCGGTGCGGCGATCTATTTGGCCAGCTCCTTGAGGCCGAGGCGGATGAGTTGCGCGGTCTCGGCCTTGTCGCCGGCGGCGCGCGAGGCGGCGGCGATGGCAGCCGCCGCTTGCGGCTGGCCGTAGCCGAGATTGATCAGCGCGGAGATCGCATCCGCGATCGGCTGCGGCGCGCGGGAGTCCTCGATCGCGCCGGACAGCCTGACCACGCCGGGGTCGACATCGGCAAAGGCCGGCGCCTTGTCCTTCAGCTCGGTCACGATGCGCTCGGCGACCTTCGGGCCGACGCCCGGCGTGCGCGCCACCGCGGCCTTGTCGCGCAGCGCGATCGCGTTGGCGAGATCGGCCGGGGGCAAGGTGCCGAGCACAGCAAGAGCGACCTTGGCGCCGACGCCTTGCACGGTCTGCAAAAGACGAAACCATTCCCGTTCGACATCCGAGCGAAAACCGAACAGCTTGATCTGGTCCTCGCGCACATAGGTCTCGATCGACAATGTGGCGGCTTCACCGGGCGACGGCAAGGCCTGCAACGTCCGCGCCGAGCAGTGCACCTGATAGCCGACGCCGCCGACATCGAGGATGACGAAATCCTCGGCGTAGGAGTCGATCAGGCCCTTGAGCTTGCCGATCATAGGCCGGCCACCTTCATGCGCAGCGCCTGGCCCTGGCGGTGATGGGCGTGGGTGATCGCGATCGCCAGCGCATCGGCCGCGTCGGCCGACAGCGGCTCGGCCTTGGGCAGCAGGATCTTCAGCATCACCGCGATCTGGCCCTTGTCGGCATGTCCTGCGCCGACCACGGTCTTCTTGACCTGGTTGGGGGCGTATTCGGCGACCGAAATTCCGAACATCGCCGGCGCCAGCATGGCGATGCCGCGGGCCTGGCCGAGCTTCAAGGTGGCGACGCCATCCTTGTTGACGAAGGTCTGCTCGACCGCGGCCTCCAGCGGCTGGAAGTCGTTCAGGACCTTGGCCAGCCCCTCGTGAATCGCAAGCAACCGGTTCGCCAGCGGCAGGTCGTCGGGCGGCTCGACCGAGCCGCAGCCGACATAGATCAGCCGGTTGCCCTCGCTCTCGATCACGCCCCAGCCGGTGCGGCGGAGGCCGGGATCGATCCCGATGATGCGGGTGGCTGCGCGAATCGGCTGGGCTTTCATGGGTTAGAGATAGCCTCGCGCCGCCCCGGAGGAAACATAAACGGAACGGCCGGAGCTTCGTGGTTAACCGTCCGTCAACCGCCCATCTTCGCCATCAGCGCGTCCGAGATCTCGAAATTGGCGTAGACGTTCTGCACGTCGTCGTGCTCGTTCAGGAGATCCATTAGCTTCACCAGCTTCTCGCCGGTCTCGTCGTCCACAGCCACGGTGTTCTGCGGCTTCCAGGTCAGCGCCGCCTTGCGCGGCTCGCCGAACTTGGCCTCGAGGTTCTTGGCGACCTCGTGGAAACTGTCCGGCGAGGCATAGACCTCGTGGCCGCCCTCGCCCGAGATGACGTCGTCGGCGCCGGCCTCGATCGCGGCGTCCAACACGGCGTCATCGGAGGCGACGCTGCGCTCGAATTCGATGATGCCGACGCGGTCGAACATGAACGAGACCGAGCCGGTTTCGCCGAGATTGCCGCCGGACTTGGTGAAGAAGGAGCGAATGTCGGAGGCGGCGCGGTTGCGGTTGTCGGTCAGCGCTTCGACGATGACGGCGACGCCGCCCGGTCCATAGCCCTCGTAGCGGATCTCGGCGTAGTTCTCGCCCTCGCCGCCGAGCGCCTTCTTGATGGCACGCTCGATATTGTCCTTCGGCATGTTCTCGGCGCGGGCGGCGACCACGGCGGCGCGCAGGCGCGGGTTCATCGCCGGGTCCGGCGTGCCGAGCTTGGCGGCGACGGTGATTTCGCGCGCCAGCTTGCCGAACAGCTTGGACTTCATCGCATCCTGCCGGCCCTTGCGATGCATGATGTTCTTGAATTGGGAATGGCCGGCCATGCGAGGTCTCTTGCAATCGTCTGGAGGTCAGTTGCGGGAAGCGCGGCCTTATAGGCCGGGAATCGTCAAAATCAAAGATTTGGGGTGGTTTCAAGGGGGGGGCGAGCGGCCCTGGGGACCGCCGCGCCGCCTGCCCTCATAAGCCAAATGTTAACCATGGCTTCACTGTCAAGTGCAAGGATACCGGCCTTCTGCACCTTCTCACGCGCGACCAGGGGTCCACCCCAATGGCGTTTGGTTTCCTTGCAAGACGGGCCCCCGCGCCTGCGCCGGTGGTCGAGCCGAAGCCGGTCGCCGCGCCCGAGCCGCCGGCGGCCCCCGATGATTCGGCCAAGGCCATTCTCGACCTGCTGGAACTCGAGCTCGGCGGCATGATCCGCCAGCTCGAACGAGCCGCCAATGCCGTGGCGAGCGGCGCAGAGGCGACCGCGGGCACGCTGACCGACATCCGCCAGCGCGCCGACGCCCTGTCCGGCCGCAGCAGCGCCGCGCAGGGCACGGCCACGACGTTCGCCCAGGCCGCCGAGAAGGTGACCCAATCCGCCCACGGCATCCGCGCCCAGGTCCAGGACGCCGGCCAGCTCGCCGACCAGGCCAGCGCCGCCGCCCGCGAGGCGCGCGAGACTGTCGACCGCCTGCGCGAGTCCTCCGCGGCGATCGGCAATGTCGTCAATCTGATCTCCCAGATCGCGCGCCAGACCACCTTGCTCGCCCTCAACTCCACGATCGAGGCCGCCCGCGCCGGCGAGGCCGGCCGCGGATTTGCCGTGGTTGCGACGGAGGTGAAGGCGTTGGCGGTGCAGACCCAGAACGCCACCGAGGAGATCACCCGCAAGATCGAGGCGCTGCAGAGGGACGCCGCCGGCTCGGCCGATGCGGTGCATCGCATCGCGCAAGCGATCGAGGCGATCCGCCCGGTCTTCACCAACGTCAACGGCGCCGTGGCCGAGCAGAACCAGACCACCGGCGAGATGTCTGATAATGCCGCGCAAGCCTCGCAATTCATCTCCTCGGTGGTCGACAGCGCCGCCGATATCGGCAGCGCCACCCAGCAGGCGGAGAGCTATGGCGAGCGCGTCACCAGCGCCGGCCGCGCGGTGACGATGTATGCCCAGAAGCTGAAGGCGCGCTGCGCCGTGCTGCTGCGCCAGGGCGACCGCACGGCGCGCAGCGGCAGCGAGCGGCTGCCCTGCCATCTCAAGCTCGAGATCAAGTCGGGCGCGCGCACGATCACCGCGCCGGTGTACGAGATCTCCAACGACGGCATCCTGATCACCGGTCCCGACGCCAGCCGCCTCGCCACCGACGAGCGGTTCGACGCCGTGCTGGAGGATGTCGGCCCCTGCCGTCTCCGCATCACCGAGCAGGTCAAGGCCGGCGCCCAGGCCCGGTTCGATGCGCCGAGCGCGGAGCTGCGCGAGAAGATCGAGGACAAGCTCTGGGCGCTGCATGAGGAGAACAACGAGTTCGTCGCCCGCGCCATGGAGGCCGGCACCGAGCTCAATCGCATCTTCGAGAGCGCGGTCGCGCGCGGCGAGATCACGCTCGAGGACATGTTCGACACCAACTATGTCGAGATCGCCGGCACCAACCCGCAACAGCATCGCAGCCGGATTCTCGATTGGGCCGAGCGCGCGCTGCCGTCGTTCCAGGAGGCGTTCCTGGCCAAAGACCAGCGCATGGCCTTCTGCGTCGCCATCGATCGCAACGGCTATCTGCCGGTGCACAACAAGATCTACTCGCATCCGCAGCGGCCGGGCGATGTGGCCTTCAACACCGCCAACTGCCGCAACCGCCGCATCTTCAACGATCCGGCGGGCCTGGCGGCCGGCCGCAACCAGCGGCCCTATCTGATCCAGAGCTACGCGCGCGACATGGGCAACGGCAACACCGTCATGATGCGCGAAATCGACGTGCCGATCCGTGTCCGTGGACGGCATTGGGGCGGCTTCCGCACCGCCTACAAATTGTGAGCTGAGCGGTGACCTGCTGAATTCTTCACGCCCGGGAGCCTGGACATGTCCGTCGCGCAACGCGCCATTCTGGAAAATCACGATGCGCGCTCCGGCGCCGAACGGCTGATGGACGAGATCGCCGACCGCATCGGCGGGCTCGGCGTCGAGCTGGCCGACGTCGCCGGCAACGTCCAGGAGGTCGCCAACCGGGTCAGCTATCAGTCGCAACGCTTCGGGCACCTGCAGGCCACCGCCAAGACGATGGTCGCGGCCAATCACGACATCGCCACCGCGTCGCAGGCCGTGCAATCCGCGACGACCGCAGCCGTCGGCGACATCGCGCAGTCGCGCAACGTGGTCGAGACGGCGGTGCGGCACATCTCCGAGCTGGTCGATTCGGTGGAGCGCATCGAGCAGCGGCTCGGCTCGGTCGGCGATGCCCTGTCGCAGGTCGCCAAGGTCTCGGTCGCGATCGAGGCGATCGCCAAGCAGACCAATCTGCTGGCGCTCAATGCCACCATCGAGGCGGCCCGCGCTGGAACGGCCGGCCGCGGCTTTGCGGTGGTCGCCAGCGAGGTGAAGTCGCTGGCCGAGGCGACACGGCAGGCGACGCAGCAGATCGGCGACACCTTGCGCGGGCTGGACTCGCAGGTGAAGAGCCTGCTCGGCGAGAGCGGCCAGGCCTCCTCGCGGGCCAAGACCGCGGGCGAAGGCGCCCAGCAGATCGGCGGCATCATCGTCCGCGTCCAGGACGGCTTCACCAGCGTCGGCCATGAGATCGACGGCGTGGCGAAGGCCGCGACCTCCAACCTCGCGCATTGCGACACGGTCATCACCGAGCTCGCGGAGCTTGCGAAGGGCGTCGACCAATCGTCGCTCGAGCTGAAGCAGGCCGATAGCCGGATCGCCAAGTTGCTCGACCACTCCGAGGCGCTGATCGGGCTGATCGCCGAGAGCGGCGTCGAGACCGCCGATGCGCCGCTGATCCGCACCGTCATCGAGGCCGCACGGCAGATCTCGGCCGTGTTCGAGGCCGCGGTCGACCGGGGCGAGATCACGCTCGCCGATTTGATGGACGAGAGCTATCGCGAGATTCCCGGCACCAACCCCAAGCAGTATCTCACCCGCTACGTCGAGTTCACCGACCGCGTGCTGCCCGCGATCCAGGACCCGATCCAGGGCAGCGACCCGCGCATCGTGTTCTGCGTCGCCTGGGCGCGCGGCGGCTATCTGCCGACGCACAATCCGAACTACCGCAAGCCGCAGGGGCCCGACCCGGTCTGGAACAACGCCAATTGTCGCAACCGCCGGCTGTTCGACGACCGCGCGGTGAAGAAGGTCGCTGCCGCCGGCAACAAGCCCTTCCTGCTGCAGACCTATCGCCGCGACATGGGCGGCGGGCAGTTCGTGCTGATGAAGGATCTCTCGGCGCCGATCGTCGTCAAGGGCCGGCATTGGGGCGCCTTCCGGATGGGCTTTCGGCCAACCGCGTAGTCCGCCTGTCGTCGTGCGGTCATTGGCGCTTCCTATAACTCCGTCGCCCTGGTGAGGAGTTGAGAGATGAGCGACCATCCCGAGCTCGATGCACTGCAGAAGGCCTACAAGGAGGCAGTCGAGGAATGGATCGTGGCGATCCGCCGCGAGGAGGAGCTCGCCTCTGTCAACCACGACGTCGCCGACATCGACAGCTGGGAGCAGGCGCATTTCGACGAGGACGCGGTGCGCGGCAAGGTGAAGGACGCCAAGGCGGCCTATGAGGATGCCTTGCGCGAAAAGTTCTTCGGCTTCTGACGCGCGCGCCGCGATTTCAAGCCCCCCAGAATGTCGGCTTGGCCGGCGACAGACGTCCGCCGATGCGCACCGGCGCGATCAGCTCCGCGAGCCCCGTGGCATCGTCGGTCTCGACCGCGACGCCGCTCAAGGTCGCCTCGCCCATTGCCGGCTCGAACCGGGCCGACGGGATGCCGGACTGGAAGCGGCGCAGCGGCTCGTCCTTCTGCATGCCGATGATGGAGTCGTAGTCGCCGGTCATGCCGGCGTCGGTCATGTAGGCGGTGCCGCCGGGCAGGATCTGGTGATCCGCCGTCGGCACATGCGTGTGCGTCCCGACGACGAGGCTGACGCGGCCGTCGCAGAAATGGCCAAAGCCCTGCTTCTCGCTGGTGGCTTCGCAATGCACATCGACCACAATGGCATCGGCCGCCTCGCGCAGCGGACAGGCGCCGATCTCGCGGGCGATGGCTGCGAACGGATCGTCGAACGGCGTCATGAACACGCGACCGAGCACGTTGACCACCAGCGCACGGGCTCCGGTCTTGGTCTCAATCAGTGCCGCGCCACGGCCGGGCGTGCCCGGCGGATAGTTCGCAGGGCGCACCAGGCGTGGCGCCCGCTCGATGAACACCAGCGCCTCGCGCTGATCCCAGGAATGATTGCCGAGCGTCACCGCGTCGGCGCCGGCATCGACCAGCTCCTGGTAGATCGCTTCGGTGATGCCGAATCCGCCGGCGGCGTTCTCGCCGTTGACGATCACGAGATCGAGCCGCCAGTCGCGGATCAGGCCAGGAAGATGGTCTGTGACGGCGCTGCGGCCGGACCGGCCGACGACGTCGCCGACGAAGAGAATGCGCAACTCAAATGCTCCGGAAATCCAAGGTCTCGAGCTCGGTTAGCACATAATCCAGCGCCGCGTCGTGGGCCAAGGCCGGGACCGCCTCGGTTTCCTGAACGGCGAAGCCGAGGCCGATGCCGACGACGTGGTGCGATTTCCGCAGGTGCGAGAAGGTGTAATCGTAATAGCCGCCGCCATAGCCGATGCGATGCCCGGTGCGGTCGAAGGCGGCGAGCGGCACCAGCATGACGTCCGGCACCAGCTCGGCCGCCACCGGTGACGGCTCGGGGATTCCCAGCGCGCCCAGGGTCAGCCGGTCGCCCGGCGCGTAGGCGCGGAACGACAGCGAATGGCCGCGCGCCAGCACCACCGGCAGCGCCAGCCGCGCGCCCTGCCCGGCGAGCACGTGCAGCAGCGGCATCGGATCGAGCTCGTTGCGGATCGGCGCGTAGCCGGAGACCACCGCGCCGGGCTTCAGGGGAAATGGCAGGCCGCGCGCGGCGATGGTCGCGGCGGCGGCCTTGCGTGCATCCTCGGACAGCGCATCGCGCGCGGCAAGCGCGGCGGCGCGCAATTGCTGCTTGGTGTGCTGAGCGGCCTTCATCGGCATGCGAGGGGACCGGAGCGGCGCGAGAAAAGAGCAGAGCGAAGCCGCAATCGCCGTTGAAACGCTCGATCCCGGAGTTCCCTACGAAAGTAGGTGGGCACCATATGTCCAGGTCCACGGACCTGGCCAGGGACAGTTCCCTTAAGGATCGATAAGGCCCCGGGGATATGTTGGTTCCGGACGCGCGTCGCAGCCTCGCAAGGACCTATGTAGCAACCGCGCGGGCGATTTGCCAGGGCGACCAGGCCCGTCCTCGGCCATATTGCCCGAGCGGGCCGCCGAGGCGGTCGCGTGACCTCAATGAGCGTCGCCTGCCGCGACGCCGCGGGGCTTCTTCAGAAACAGCGCGGCCGCCACCGCGACCAGCAGCGCCACGCCCAGCAGATAGAACGTATCGCTGAAGGCCTGGATGAAGGCCTGCTTCTGCACGAGGTGGCCGATTGCCACATAGGCGCGGCGCGCGGCGTCCGTCCGGTCGGTCACGCCATGGGCGATGAAATAATTCGTCAACTGCTCCAGCCGGGTCCGCGTCGCCTGCTCGAACAGCGACACCGACTGCATCAGCACGTTTGAGTGATACTGCTCGCGCTTGGTCAGCACGGTCTGCAGCAGCGCAATGCCCACGGCGCCGCCGAGATTGCGCATCATGTTGAACAGGCCGGATGCCGAGCCGGCATTCTCCCGCTCGATCCCGGCGGTGGCGACCGCCGACAACGGCGCCATCGCCAGCGCCTGGCCGATGGCGCGGACGATGTTGGGCCAGAACAGCTGATCGGTAGCGTAGTCATTGGTCATGAAGATGTTCATGAAATTGGAGATGGCGAACAGCAGCAGGCCAATCCCGATCACGATCCGTGCGTCGATCCGCTGCATCAGCTTCGGCACCAGCGGGATCAGCACCAGTTGCGGCAGCCCGGTCCAGGCCAGCACCATGCCGATCTGCTCGGCATTGTAACCCTGGATGCGCGCCAGATACTGCGGCAGGATGAACACCGAGCCATACAGCGCGACGCCCAGCAGGACATTGGCGAGAATGCCGAAGCCGAAATTGCGCCGGACCAGCAGGCGCAGGTTCAGAAGCGGCTTCTCGACGCTGAGCTCGATGACGAGAAAGGCGGTGAGCGCGACCACGGCGACGACCGACAGCCTGACGATGAAGGGCGAGCCGAACCAGTCGTCCTTGTTGCCCTCCTCCAGCACGGTCTGCAGCGCCGACAGCCCGATCGCCATCGTGATGATCCCGAGCCAGTCGCCCTCGCGCAGCAGCGCAAGGTTCATCGGCTTCGGCTCCAGCGCATACCACAGCATGCCGACCATGATCGCGCCGGGCACGATGTTGACGTAGAAGATATATTGCCAGCCGAAATTCTCGGTGAGGTAGCCGCCGATGGTCGGCCCGATCGCCGGCGCGAAGGTGGCCGACAGCGCGAACAGCGCCAGCCCGGTCGGCTGCTTCGCCCGCGGCAGCAGCGTGATGATCAGCGTGAAGGCCATCGGGATCAGCACGCCGCCGCTGAATCCCTGCACCGCGCGCAGCACGATCATCTGCGTCAGGTCCTGGGCCAGCGCACAGGCCGCCGACATCAAAAGGAACAGCATCGCATTGGTGAGCAGATAGAGCCTGACCGAGAAGACGCGCGCCAGCCATCCACTCAAGGGAATGACCACGATCTCGGCGATCAGATAGGAGGTCGAGATCCAGCCGCCGTCATCGATGCCCGCGCCGATCGCGCCCTGGATGTCGGCGAGCGAGGCATTGACGATCTGGATGTTCAGGACCGCCATGAAGGCGCCGAGGGTGGCGCCGATCACGGCGATCCAGGTCTTGGCGGACACCGCACTGGCTGAGGCCGGTGCGGGTGGCGCCACAGTGGATTGATGCGTCGTCATGGAGAGGCTCATCGAAAGGAGAATTAGTCTTGGAAATGAAGATCAGTCTTGGCGGCCCGTCGCCGTGATGGGCGGCGCGATCTCGGCGAGAGACCCGTGACTCTGCCGCGAGGAATTGCCGGCCACGCGCCTGGCATTGTCCTGGGCCGCCATCACGGCGGCCTTGGTGTCCACCGTCGGCTCCGCCGACATGCCCGGGCGCAGCAGTCCGGTGAGATCATGGTCGTCGAGCACGATCTTGACCGGCACGCGCTGCACGATCTTGGTGAAGTTGCCGGTCGCGTTGTCCGGCGGCAGCAGCGCAAACTCGAGCCCGCTGGCCGGCGCCAGGCTGTCGACATGGCCGTGGAGCGCGTGGTCGCGGAAGCCGTCGATGCGAAGCTCGACCGGCTGGCCGGCCCGCACGTAAGTGAGCTGCGTCTCCTTGAAATTCGCGATCACATAGACCGCGTCGAGCGGCACCACCGCCATCAACTGCGTGCCCGCCTGTACGAACTGGCCGACCCGCAGCGAGCGCGCACCGACGGTGCCATCGACCGGCGCAGTGATCTCGGTATAGGAGAGATTCAACGAAGCCTGCTGCTCGGCGGCGCGGGCACGGGCCAGCTGCGCCACGGCCTTGGCCCGGTCGGTGGTGAGCACCTCCACCTTGAGCTGCGCGGCGGAGAGGCCCGATTGCGCGCGCTGGAGCTGGGCATTGCCGGCGCGCAACGCCGCATCGGTCTGCTGCGCGCGCTGGATCGTGCCGGAGCCCGACTTCATCAGCTCGTCGTAGCGGGCCCGCTCCTCCTGGGCGAATTTGAGATTGGCCTCGGCCGCCGCGACATCGGCCGCCCCCTGCGCGATGATGGGCTGCTGCAAAGCGAGCTGCGCATCGAGATTGCGCACGGAGGCGTCGGCCGCGGCGACATCGGCCCGCGCCTGGTCGAGCGCCGCCTTGAAATCGCGGTCGTCGATCCGCGCCAGCACCTGACCGGCCTTGACGCTCTCATTGTCGCCGACCTCCACCTGCGCGATGTAGCCGGAGACTTTCGGCGCCACGATGGTGGAATCGGCCTTCACATAGGCGTCGTCGGTCGATTCGAGATAGCGGCCGGTCCTCAGATAATCATAGCCATAATGACCACCCGCGGCGGCGGCTAAGGCCAGGAACAGCCCGAGTCCGAAGCGCTTGAGCAGGGCGCGGCCCGGCAGCAGGCTCGTTTTGGGTTTGAGATCAGAAACATAGCTCGTGTGCGACATAGCGGGACTCCGGGCGGCGGAATGTCGGAAGTGGCGCCGCCCTTCGCTCCATAGATGCGATGTCCCGCGGTTCGGTATAATACCGCGATCTACGAAATGATTATCAATCTCAGATGGACAATACGGGGGTGACATGGATCGCTTCGACAGCCTGACCGCCTTCGTCGGCGTGGTCGACGCCGGCGGTTTCTCCGCGGCCGCCCGCCGCCTCAACATGTCGACCACCATGGTCTCCAACCATGTGCAGGCCCTGGAGGAGCGGCTCGGCGCCCGGCTGCTCAACCGGACGACGCGCCGGGTGAGCCTGACCGAGATCGGCCGCGCCTATTATGAGCGCAGCACGCAGATCCTGGCCGATCTCGCCCAGGCCGACGACCTCGCAAGCGCGCAGCACACGAGCCCCCGCGGAACGCTCCGGGTGCATTCGGCGACCCATATCATCCCGTTCGTTGCACCGGTGGCGGCGCAGTTCCTGTCGACCTATCCGGACGTCAAGGTCGAGCTGATGATGGGCGAGACCAACGTCGATCTGATCGAGGAGGGGTTCGACATCGCGGTCCGCATGACGACGCTGCCGGATTCCAGCCTGATCGTGCGCAACCTTGCGACTTGGCGGCATGTGCTGTGCTGCTCGCCCGCCTATCTGGAGAAGCATGGCGCGCTGTCGTCGCTCGCCGAGCTCGGCAGCCGCAATTGCTGCCGCCATATCAATTATCCCTATGGCAGCGAATGGCGCTTCGTTGATCGCGAGGGCCGTCCCGCCTCGGCCCGGATCGCCGGCAGCCTGATCACCAACAGCGGCGAGGCTCTGCGCCGCGCCGCGCTCGACGGCGTCGGCGTCGTGATGGCTGCCGGCTTTCTGGTCAGCGATGATCTCGAAGCCGGCCGCCTGGTGCGGCTGCTGCCCGACTACCGCCCTGTCGACATGGCCATGATCGCGGTCTACCCGCACCGACATCTGGTCTCGGCCAAGATCAGGACCTTTATCGATATGCTGGCGCGGCACTCGGCTGACCAGCAGCGGCTGATCGACCCCTATGCGTGAGCGAAGGCCCGGGAACGAAGCGATGATGGAATTCGCCGGCGGCTCGACCGATCCGGGAGCGCGTCTCGACCCATGAGGACCGCGCTGGTGCGCCGACCGTCCTGCTTGGCAGCAGATCCATTTGGTCATGCCGGAATTCTCCTGCGGAGGTGACCAATCCAGCTTCAGGCATGGGATCGCTCTCTCGCGGCGCTCAGCGCCCGAGTTGTTCTTTTCAATCACCCTCCTTGGAACAGAGGGCGCAGGGAAGGCCGGACGTCGGCTGACGCCCGCGGCCCGCCTGCGAGAAAAAATGCAGGCGGCAGGTACCACAGGTGCAGCCGGACTCGCCCGGCCTCCCCTGCGCGACGGTTTGAACGGCTGCTCCGCGATCTCCCTGGTGCGCCGGGCTTGTTGGCCACCATGCCCTGCGCGACGCCTGAGGCGTCGTCGCAAGGGGGACACCAGCTTCGGGGTGTCAGGACCACGCGACTTGACCGGTCGTGCCTCGCCGTTCGTCCGCGCAAATCGCTTCACGCTGCGTCGACACACGCCCATCGCATCCCACAGCCAACGCCTCGTGACGGTCGCGACACGCCCCTCATGCGGCAGCAGGACGAGCGAGAGCATCGGCCTGATTTGCCCGACACGACAAGGCCTGCGGTGTGCGACATCGTAACGCGACGGGCAGTTGGCGCATGGTGGGTATGTGCGGCTTGCCCGTCGTGTGGTCGCTGACAACACTTCTCGTGCATCGGTTAGCCATGACGCATCCCAGCATTCCGTCGTCATCCCGGCGAACGCCGGGATCCATACCGCGGGATTCATCCATGAGGCACGACAGCAGTCAGCGAGTGCACCAACTAACAGCGGTGGTTATGGGTCCCGGCGTTCGCCGGGACGACAACGGTAGGCATGGCAAGGGCGGCGGCGCTGCGCCGTCAGCGCATAGTCTCGCCACGATTGGGGCTCATCGATTGGAGCTGAGGTTGTGGCAGATCACCGCCACACCCAATGCCTTGTATCGTGCATTCCTGTTGCGTCCATTGGAGTCCTGGCATGCGCTTTCATCTCAGAACTGCGGCGGCGACGTGCGCGCTGCTGATCGCCTCGGCGGGTGCGAGCCTCGCCGCCGACGTCAAGATTCACCGCGTCTCGATCCAGGTCGATCAGAACGATCCGGCGATCATGAACCTGGCGCTCAACAATGCCAGCAACATCATGGAAACCTTCAAGGAGAAGGGCGAGGAGGTCGAGATCGAGCTCGTCACCTACGGGCCCGGTCTCAACATGCTGCGCGAGGACACCTCGCCGGTGAAGGACCGGCTGAAGCAGATCGCCGAGCTGAGCTTTCCCGCCAAGATCCGATTCTCCGCCTGCAACATCACCAAGCGCGGCATGGAGAAGCGCGAGGGGCATCCGATCGCGATCGTCGCCGAGGCGAGCCTCGTGCCATCAGGCGCCGTCCGGCTGATGGAACTACAAGAGAGCGGCTGGAGCTATCTGAAACCATAGGTAGTCGCCGCCGCAAATCTGCCCGGTTTAGGTCGCACAACAATACGACCTTGGATTGAAGCGGTCACATCAGTCTGCTCACGGGGACACGAGGGCAGACGCGATCGGGGGACTATCGTCATGCGTCGAACGCTCGCGAGCCCAGCGCTGATGGCGCTGGCAACGATCTCTGCTGCCTTCTTCACCTTCAACGCCACAGCTTGGGCGCAAGACCAGCCCACGGCGCCGCTCTCCCTGAAGCCGGCGCGTGCGCCCGAGCGGCGCGCCGTCGAGATCCGGGTGGTGGAGACCCGTGCGCCCGAGCCGCGCGGCGCCTCGGAGGAGCTGGCCATCAAGGCGCGCATGAACCAGTGGACGGTCGGCCTCGCCGCCGGCCTGCCCGACGGCGGCTTCGTGCGCTTCGCCAGCGAGATGGCGCGCACGATGGATGACGGCGACAACATGCGCCTGATCCCGATGGTGACGCGCGGCACGACCTCGAACATCGCGGACCTCTTGTATCTGCGCGGCGTCGACGTCGCCATCACCTATGCCGATGCCTTCGACTTCTACGCCAAGCAGGCCGGCCTTTCGAACATCAACGATCGCATCCGCTACGTGCTGCGCTTCTTCATCTCCGACGTGCACATCTATGCGCGCGACGAGTTCAAGACGCTGCAGGACCTGAAGGGACAGAAGGTCGCGGTCGGCACGTCCGGCGTCGCCGCCGCGCATACCGGGCCGCTGATCTTCCGTCGGCTCGGCATCGACATCGAGCCGGTCGCCGTCGGCGGGCCTGTCGCGCTGGAGAAGCTGCACAAGGGCGAGATCGCGGCGATGGTGTATGTCGCCTCCAAGCCCGGCGAGGTGTTCGCCGGCAAGAAGGCCGATCCGGGCTTCCATTTCGTGCCGGTGCCGTACACGCAGCAATTTTCCGATTTCTACTATCCGACCAGCATCAAGGCCGAGCACTATCCCGGCTTGGTTGCGGCGGACACCGCGGTGGAGACGATCGCCGTTCCCTCGGTGCTCGCCGTGTACAATTGGAAGCCCGGCAGCGACCGCGCCGACCGCGTCAACCGCTTCGTCGACACGTTGTTCACCAACCTCGCCCGGCTGCAGCAGCCGCCGTTTCATCCCGGCTGGAAGGATCTCAACCTCGACGCCCAGGTGCCGGGCTGGCAACGCTACCCTTACGTCGAGACCGTGCTGGAGCGCATGAAGAAGGAAGCCGACATCGGCCTGCCGCCGGCGGCCACCGGCAGCCTGACCCAGCAGGAGCGCTTCGAAGCCTTCCTCGCCTCGCAAGCCAAGGCGCCGCCGTCGAAGGCGGAGAAGGAGGAGCTGTATCGCTCGTTCCTGGAATGGAGCCGGAAGCGGCAGAAGTGAGTGAGTCCAGAAAAGGCTGCGTACGGCTTCGACTCATCAGTCGATGATAGTTGAGTGAGGCGATCTATCGCTACTCGGGCAGTCTGCTCCCTCTCCCCGTTCTTCACGGGGAGAGGGTTGGGGTGAGGGGCAACCGCACGGGCGGTGCATCTGCTTGCGTGACGCAGAGCTATCCGTGCCCGTCCGATGGACTTCAGCCTGGGCCCCGCGCGTGCCATGCCCCTCACCCGGATTGCTGCGCAATCCGACCTCTCCCCGCAAAGGGCGGGGAGAGGTTTGCACTGAGCAAGCCGCCGGGCTCTTCGCCCGAAGGTTCTCCGGATCAGCTCAACAACAACGCCATCCCCGGATCGCCCTTGGCCATCGCGCGCTGATAGGCGGGACGGGCGCCGATGCGCGACAGATAGGCGCGGATGTTGGGGTATGGCGCGAGATCGTAGGGCTGGAAGTAGCGCATGGTGGTCAGTGAGAACACGGTCATGATGTCGGCCGCGGTGAGCGCGGGGCCTGCGAGATAGTCGGCCTCGCCGCAGCGGGTCTCGACAGCGGCGAAGGCAAGCTCGACGCGGCGGCGCATCGCGCCGAGCATGGCATTGTCGTCCGGCAGGCCGAGCCGGTTGAGGATCATCAGCCGCCCCATCGCCGCCTGCAAGGTGCCGTTGGCAACGTGAAACCAATACAGGAACGGCGCGAAGTCGGGATCGTCAGGCCCCGGCCGCAGCCGGCCCTGGCCGTATCTGGCAATGATATAGTCGACGACAGCACCGGATTCGGCGAGCACGAGCTCGCCGTCGGTGATGACGGGCGCCGCACCGATCGGATGCAGCGCCTTGTACTCGGCGGGCGCCAGGATCGTGCTGGCGTCGCGCGCGTAGCATTTCAATTCGTAGGGAATCTCCAGCTCCTCGCAGAGCCAGACGATGCGTTCGGATTGGGACTTGCCGAGATGATGAACGGTGAGCATGCGCTACCTTACCATCGCGCCATAGACGATGTCCTGCACCTGCTCGCGATAATATTTGCGCAGGTCGCCGGGCGCCGCGGTGCCGACGACCACGACAAGGCGCTCCTTGGGATCGCAGAAGAACTGCGTGCCGAAGGCGCCATTCCAGCTGAACTCGCCGGGATTGCCGGGCACCGCCGAGAGGCCCTCACTGGTGCGCACGGCGACACTCAAGCCAAAACCGAAGCCGGCGCGATGCGGCTCGACGGTGGCGACGGTGTTCTTGATCTCGGGCCCGAGATGGTTGGAGGTCATGTGGTGCACCGTCTTCGGGCTGAGGATGCGCGCGCCGTCGAGCTCACCGCCATTGAGCAGCATCTGGCCGAAGCGGATGTAGTCGCCGACGGTGGCAAAGGAGCAGGCGCCGCCGCAATCCGACTTCGTCGGCGTGTCCAGAAGCCTGATCGCCTGCGGCTTGCCGGTCAGCGGATCGTTCGGGAACGGCCGGGCCAGCCGCGGCCGCTGCGCCTCCGACGGCGCGAAGGTCGCGTCCTGCATCCCGAGCGGCTTCCAGACATTGTTGGAGAGATACTCGCCGAGCCGCTGCTCGCTGACCTTCTCGACGACGGCGCCGAGCACGTCGATCGAGAAGCCATACTCGAATTGCGTGCCCGGCTGATGCGCCAGCGGCAGCTTGGTGATGCGCTCGATGAAGGCCTGCGTGTCGCCCTCGATCGCCGGCGCGATGCCGTCGGGATAGAGCCGCGCCACCGGGCTCGCGCTGTCTGGGCGGCCGCCATACATCAGGCCGGAGGTGTGGCGGTAGAGATCGTGGATCAGGATCGGCCTCGCCTGGGGCACCGAGAGCAGCGCGCCGTTCTCCTGGACGACGCCGACC
This sequence comes from Bradyrhizobium sp. USDA 4353, assembly GCF_054063215.1. Classification (NCBI taxonomy): domain Bacteria; kingdom Pseudomonadati; phylum Pseudomonadota; class Alphaproteobacteria; order Hyphomicrobiales; family Nitrobacteraceae; genus Bradyrhizobium; species Bradyrhizobium sp. USDA 4353. The sequence continues at coordinate 2,673,575 of NZ_JBSSGB010000001.1, read as the reverse complement.
TTCATGTCGGCGAACCCCGGATAGTAGTCGGCGAGCTTGGCTTGCAGCGGCAGACGGCCCTGCTCCATCAGGGTGAGCCCCGCCACCGCGGCCATCGGCTTGGTCATCGAGGCCAGCGCGAAGATCGCATCCAGCGGCATCGGCGTGCCCTTGACCGGATCGAGCTGGCCATAGGCCTTGTAGTGCACCAGCTTGCCGTCACGCGCGATCGCGACCACCGCGCCCGGCACGCGCTTGGCGGCGATCTCGCGGGCGAAGAAATCGTCCATGCGGGCGAGGCCCGCCTGCGAGAAGCCGACCTCGTCGGGCTTGGCTTCGGGCAGCGGCGCGGCGGCGAGCGGCGTGGCGAGCGTGGTGAAGGCTGCGGCGGCCGCCGCAAGGATCGGTCTGGTCAAGAGCACCTCCCTGAGGCGAACACGAACCCGCTTGTGGACGCGGGATATGATGATGTCCGCCTGCTCCAGCAGTAGGGCAGCACGCGGCGAACGACAAGCGCTCGCAACACGATTGCATCGCGACGACGTGATCGCGTTCGCTGCTGCACAATCGCCGCGTGGCACGACGAATGATTGGGAGGGGGGAGGCCGCTGCTTCGCGAGGTCACGCATGCTGAAGGCGATCGGACGCATCGTTTACGCGATCTGGGCTGTATGTGCGATCGCAACTGGGACATTCGTGGGTGTCGCCGCTGGCCTCCACTCCGGCGGCTGGATCGGCGCGGTGGTGCTGGGCATTGTCGGCCTCGTCGTCGGCGCAGTGCTCGCAGCATTTCCGTTGGAAGTGATCGTGCTGATCCTGGAGGGCATTTGATCACATCCTCGGAACCGTTGCCCTTGCGCGAGGTTGGCCCGCTCTCGTTCCGAACGAAGCGCAGCCGATGACCGCAGCCGAGCTTGCCAATCACTATCGCGCCTACATTGTCTGCCTGAATGCGCAGGCTTGGCCCGCGCTCGGGGATTTCGTGCACGAGCACGTCGTGCATAACGGCCGGCAGCTTGGACTGCCTGGCTATCGCGACATGCTGATCGGCGACTTCGCTGCCATTCCCGATCTTCGCTTCAACATCGGCCTGCTGGTGGCGAGCCCGCCGCATGTCGCGTGCCGGCTGGACTTCGACTGCACGCCGAAGGGTGAGTTTCTCGGCCTGCCCGTAAACGGCCGGCGCATCGCCTTCGGCGAGAACGTGTTCTACGAGTTTCGCGACAGGAGGATCGCAGAGGTCTGGTCGGTGATCGACAAGCTGGCGATCGAGGCGCAGCTCGGGCGAATGTGAGCAAGATATCGAAGAGACGAGTGTGCTGCCAGATACAGCGCCCTCTCCCCTTGTGGGAGAGGGCATCGCCGGCTTGTCCATGTCCGCGGTTGGGTGAGGGGTTCTCTCCACCAGCGCAATTTGCGGACAGATACCCCTCACCCAACCGAGCTTGGCACTGATTTCGTACATGCCCTCTCCCACAAGGGGAGAGGGCACAGTCATATGCACTGGCGAATGACAGGACGTATCAGTGCCGAGGCCGATGATGAGTTGGTAGCTCGCCCTACCCTACCCGATCGCCACGCCGCCGCCGATCGTGCGGTTCAGCACCTGGGTCGTGCGCTCGATGCGCTCGGCCGCGGCGTTCAACGCTTTCGCCACTGCGACTTGCGTCGCGCGGGCGCGGTCGCTGGCCTGGTTGCGGACGTTGCGCAGGCCTTCGAGCTCCTGCTCCAGCAGCTGCACGCGCTGATTGGCGTCGATCAGCTCGTCGCACACGGTGAGCGCGGCCATCACGGTGAGCCGGGCGTCGCCGATCTCGCCGAACTTGCCGCGCAAACCAGTGATGCGCGATTCGAGACTCTCGGCGAGCTTCAGCAGCCGCAGCTCCTGGCCTTCCTCGCAGGCCATGCGATATTGGCGGCCGTTGATGGTGACGTTGATGTGGCTCATTCGTCATCCTCGTCTTCAGCGCTGTCTTGCCCGGCGCCATTGAGCACTGCGCGGATGGTGCCGATCGCGGTGTCCAGCCGCTCGGCGATCTCGCGGTTGGTGCGCTCCAGCCGGCGCGTCTTCATCAAGGAGCCGTCGAGCTCGTCGGCGAGCCGCGAGCGGTCGGCGCCGAGCGCCTGGATGCGCGTCGCCAGCTCGTCCTCGTCGCGATCGGCCTCGCGCCGCCGCTCGACCGCGCTCTCGAGCGCGTCGAGCGCGGTCATCAGGCGCCGCGTCGCCGCCTCCAGATCGGCAGCGCCGGGTTCCACCTGGCCGGCAAGATTGGCAGGGTGATCGTTCATGACGCGGATGCGAGGCCCTTATACCGCCTGGGGATAGCGACAAAAGCCGCTGTCCGGCAAGCGTTTACGGCCAGAATCTTACGTGCTGGGCGAGCCGAGTGCAACGCTCGGCCGAAACTATGCACTACTAAGCAACTTTTGGGACGCAAACGACGTTGCATTGCCTTTGATTCCCGGAACTGAGGTGCTAATCAGCCCGCAAAATCCCGGCCCGCCAGCGATACCGGCGGCTCTCCTGTCATCAGCATTTCACGTTTGGACGGATTCCAGCATGACGCAGGTCGATCACTCCCGCATGGCCAACGCCATCCGCGCGCTCGCAATGGACGCCGTCGAGAAGGCGAAATCCGGCCATCCCGGCCTGCCGATGGGCGCCGCCGATGTCGCGACCGTGCTGTTCACCCGCGTGCTGAAATATGATGCCGCCGCACCCGCCTGGCCGGACCGTGACCGCTTCGTGCTGTCGGCCGGCCACGGCTCGATGCTGCTGTATGCGCTGCTGTACCTCACCGGCAACGAGGTGATGACGCTCGACCAGATCAAGCGCTTCCGCCAGATCGATTCGCTCACGCCGGGCCACCCCGAGAATTTCCGCACCAAGGGCATCGAGACCACCACCGGCCCGCTCGGCCAGGGCATCTCGACTGCGGTCGGCATGGCGCTGGCCGAGAAGATGTTGCAGGCGGAATACGGCAAGAAGATCGTCGACCATCACACCTATGTGCTGGCCTCCGACGGCGACCTGATGGAGGGAATCTCCCAGGAAGCGATCGCGATGGCCGGGCATTGGAAGCTCAACAAGCTGATCGTGCTGTGGGACGACAACGGCATCTCGATCGACGGCCCGCTGTCGATCGCCGATTCGGTCGACCAGGTGAAGCGCTTCAAGTCGGCCGGCTGGGCGGCCGAGCTGATCGACGGCCATGACCCGGAAGCGATTGCCGCTGCGATCGCGCGGGCGCAGAAATCCTCGCGTCCGAGCCTGATCGCCTGCAAGACCACGATCGGCTATGGCGCGCCGACCAAGGCCGGCACCTCCAAGGTGCATGGCGAGGCGCTGGGCGCCGAGGAATTGAAGGGCGCCAAGGAGAAGCTCGGCATTTCGCAGGAGCCGTTCTCCGTGCCCGACGACGTGCTCGCCGCCTGGCGCGAGGCCGGCCGCCGCGGCGCGCCAGCGCGTGCCGAGTGGGAGACGCGGCTCGCCGAGATGGGTCCGCGCAAACGTTCGGAATTCGAACGCCGGCTGCGCCACGAGCGTCCCGCCGCACTCGCCAAGGCGCTGAAGGACCACAAGAAGGCGCTGCTGGAAAATCCGCTCAACATCGCCACGCGCAAATCGTCGGAGGCCGCGATCGAGGTGATCGCGGCGGCAATGCCGTTCGAGTTCGTCGCGGGCTCCGCCGATCTCACCGGCTCCAACAACAACAAGGCGAAGTCGGCCACCTCGTTCTCGGCCAAGACGCCGAAGGGCCGCTTCATCCATTACGGCATCCGCGAGCACGGCATGGCGGCGGCCATGAACGGCATCTTCCTGCATGGCGGCTTCGCGCCGAACGGCGCCACCTTCCTGGTGTTCTCCGACTATGCCCGCGGCGCGATGCGCCTGTCGGCGCTGATGGGCGCGGGCGTGGTCTATGTGATGACCCACGATTCGATCGGCCTCGGCGAGGACGGCCCGACGCACCAGCCGGTCGAGCATCTCGCGGCGCTGCGCGCGATCCCGAACATGCGCGTGTTTCGCCCGGCCGATGCGGTCGAGACCGCCGAATGTTGGGAGCTGGCGCTCAACCGCACCAACGGCCCGACCGTGCTGGCGCTGACGCGGCAGAACCTGCCGCAGCTACGCACGTCGGCTCCATCAGACAATCCGTGCAGCCATGGCGGCTATGAGCTGGTCGCGGCGCAAGGCGAGGCCAAGGTGTCGCTGTTCGCCACCGGCTCCGAGGTCGAGATCGCGGTGGCCGCGCAGAAGCAGCTCGCCGAGCGCGGCATCGCCGCCCGTGTCGTTTCGGTGCCGTCGCTGGAATTGCTGCTGGAGCAGCCGGCCGAGGCCAAGGCTAAGATCATCGGCAACGCGCCGGTCAAGATCGCGATCGAGGCCGCGGTGCGCTGGGGCTGGGACGCCGTGATCGGCACCGATGGCATCTTCATCGGCATGCATTCGTTCGGCGAGAGCGGCCCCTACAAGGAGCTGTACAAGCATTTCGGCATCACCGCCGAGGCGGCGGTGGATGCGGCGGTGAAGCGGCTGGGCTGATTGCTAGCCTCCACTGTCGCAGCAACGGCGGTCCACCTCTCCCATCGGGAGAGGTCGGATTGCATCGCCAGATGCAATCCGGGTGAGGGATTACGGTCCATCCGTCGCGCAAGCCCCCTCACCCGGCGCTTCGCGCCGACCTCTCCCCGGTGGGGAGAGGTGAACGGAGTTCGGCGCAGGCAGCTCGCTTCCCAAGATAAATCACGCTGTCCAACGCGACAAAGCGCTCTACAATCGTCTGATCAGATGACCTGGTTCGCGTAGTCTCCCAGCATGCCCACAGCCCCCAACGCCCCGACCGACACGGCCGATCGCGCGCTGGCGGTGCTGCATTCGGTGTTCGGGCTGCCGGGCTTTCGCGGCGCGCAGGAGAAGGTGGTCCGGCATGTCGCCGAGGGCGGCAATTGCCTGGTGCTGATGCCGACCGGCGGCGGCAAGTCGCTGTGCTATCAGCTGCCGGCCCTGCTGCGCAAAGGCTGCGGCATCGTGGTGTCGCCGCTGATCGCGCTGATGCGCGACCAGGTCGCGGGACTCTTGGAGGCCGGCGTCAACGCGGCCGTGCTGAACTCGACGCTGTCGCGCGAGGAGGCCGACGAGGTCGAGCGCCGGCTGATCGCAGGCGACCTCGATCTGCTCTATGTCGCGCCGGAGCGGCTGGTGACGCCGCGCTGCCTGTCGCTGTTGGAGCGCGCCGAGATCGCGCTGTTCGCAATCGACGAGGCGCATTGCGTGTCGCAATGGGGGCACGACTTCAGGCCCGAATATATCGGGCTGTCGATCATCGCCGAGCGCTTTCCCGACGTGCCGCGCATCGCGCTCACCGCCACCGCCGACGAGCTGACGCGCAAGGAGATCGCCGAGCGGCTCAGCCTGACCGACGCGCCGCAATTCGTCGCGAGCTTCGACCGTCCCAACATCCGCTACGAGATCGTCGACAAGCATAACGGGCCGGCGCAGCTCAAGGCCTTCATCAAGGAGCGCCATCCCGGCGACGCGGGCGTCGTCTACTGCCTGTCGCGCGCCAAGGTCGAGGACACCGCGGCGGCGCTGAACGAGGCCGGCATCACCGCGATCCCCTATCACGCCGGCCTCGACCCTGCGGTGCGCTCGCGCAACCAGGACCGCTTCATCAACGAGGACGGCGTGGTGGTCGTGGCCACCGTCGCCTTCGGCATGGGCATCGACAAGCCGGACGTGCGCTTCGTCGCGCATCTCGATCTGCCGAAGAGCATCGAGGCGTACTATCAGGAAACGGGGCGCGCGGGGCGCGACGGCAAGGCGTCGACCGCGTGGATGGCCTTTGGTCTTTCGGACATCGTGCAGCAGCGGCGCATGATCGACGAATCCACCGGCGCCGAGGCGTTCAAACGGATGTCGATCCGCAAGCTCGATGCGCTGGTCGCGCTCGCGGAGACTGCGGGCTGCCGGCGCAAGCTGCTGCTGAGCTATTTCGGCGAGAGCCCGGCGGCCGAGAACTGCGGCAATTGTGACAACTGCGTGTCGCCACCGAAGATGCGCGACGGCAAGGTGATCGCGCAGAAGCTGTTGTCCTGCGCCTATCGCACCGGCCAGCGCTTCGGCGCCATGCACCTGATCGATGTGCTGGTCGGGCGCGCCACCGAGCGCGTCAAGCAGTTCGGACATGATCAATTGTCAGTGTTCGGCATCGGCCGCGAAATGAATGAGAAGCAGTGGCGCGCCGCGCTGCGCCAGCTGGTGGCGATGGGGCACCTCGCCCCCGACAGCGAGGCTTATGGCGCGCTGAAGCTGACCGAGAGTTCGCGCGGCGTGCTGAAGGGCGAGACGCCTGTCATGCTGCGTGAGGACACCGCGAGCACCCGCGCCATCCGCAGCAAATCACGACGTGGCGAGTTGGTGGCGAGGCCGGCCGCAGCCGCCGATGCGCCGCTGCTCGCGAGCCTCAGGGCGTGGCGCTCGGAGATCGCGCGCAAGCGTGGTGTACCAGCCTATGTGGTGCTGCACGATTCCACCATCGACGGCATCGCCAGCGCCCGCCCGACCACGCTCGGCCAGCTGCGCGATATACCAGGGATCGGCGACAAGAAGCTCGAGCATTATGGCGACGAGCTGCTGGCGCTGATCAACGCTGCGCGTTCGGCAGGAGCCGGATCGCCGCCAGACAGTTGAGATTTGTGCGAAAAAGGTCTACCAAAAGGTCCTTATCGTCCGCTCCCGCCCGGCAGAACCGGTCGGCATTAGTTCCAAAACCCTCGTGGCGCTCCTGTTAGGAGGACGCAGACGGGGACGAGAAACGTCATTGAAGGAGACGAAAATGGCAGTCCGGGTCGGGATCAACGGGTTTGGCCGCATCGGCCGCAACGTTCTGCGCGCCATTGCGGAATCGGGCCGCAAGGACATCGTGGTGGTCGGCATCAACGATCTCGGCCCCGTCGAGACCAATGCCCATCTGCTGCGCTTCGACAGCGTGCACGGCCGCTTTCCCCACACCGTGACCGTCGACGGCGACACCATCGACATCGGCAGCGGCAAGATCAAGGTGACCGCCGAGCGCGATCCGTCGAAGCTGCCGTGGAAGGATCTCGGCGTCGACATCGCACTGGAATGCACCGGCATCTTCACCTCGAAGGACAAGGCTTCCGCGCATCTGACCGCCGGCGCCAAGCGCGTGCTGGTCTCGGCTCCGGCCGACGGCGCCGACGCCACCATCGTCTATGGCGTCAATCACACCTCGCTGACCAAGGATCATCTCGTCGTCTCCAACGGCTCGTGCACCACGAACTGCCTGGCGCCGGTCGCCAAGGTGCTGAACGACACGGTAGGCATCGAGACCGGCTTCATGACCACGATCCACGCCTACACCGGCGACCAGCCGACGCTCGACACCATGCACAAGGATCTCTATCGCGGCCGCGCCGCGGCGATGTCGATGATCCCGACCTCGACCGGCGCCGCCAAGGCGATCGGCCTGGTGCTGCCGGAGCTGAAGGGCAAGCTCGACGGCGTCGCGATCCGCGTGCCGACGCCGAACGTCTCGGTGGTCGACCTCAAGATCGTCGCCAAGCGCAACACCGAGCCGAAGGAGATCAACGAGGCGATCAAGCGCGCCGCCGAGCAGGAGCTCAAAGGCGTGCTCGGCTACACCACCGCGCCCAACGTCTCGATCGACTTCAACCACGATCCGCACTCCTCGACGTTCCACATGGACCAGACCAAGGTCATGAACGGCAACCTCGTGCGCGTGATGTCCTGGTACGACAATGAGTGGGGCTTCTCCAACCGCATGGCCGACACCGCCGTCGCGATGGGCAAGCTGCTGTAACTAACTCTCTCAGTCATTCCGGGGCGATGCACAGCATCGAACCCGGGATTTCGAGAGTCCGGGTTCGAGGGTGCGTCAGCGGAGGACTTCACCTCTCCCATCGGGAGAGGTCGGATTGCATCGCCAGATGCAATCCGGGTGAGGGGATCCGGACGATCTTCCGACAGAGCCAAGCCCCCTCACCCGGCGCTGGGCGCCGACCTCTCCCCGATGGGGAGAGGTGAAGCGAGCTCCGCGATCGCCACTTGATCCAACTACGACGCGTCACGTTCAGTCCCTCGTTCAACGGTGGCTTCAATGAAACAATTTCGCACCCTCGATGACGTCGACGTCAAAGGCCAGCGCGTGCTGCTGCGCGTCGACCTCAACGTGCCCATGGAGAACGGCCACGTCAGCGATGCCACGCGCCTGGAGCGCGTCGCGCCGACCATCAACGAGATCGCGAGCAAGGGCGGCAAGGTCATCCTGCTCGCCCATTTCGGCCGGCCGAAGGGCCGCGACGCCAAGGACTCGCTGAAACCGGTCGCATCAGCGTTGTCACAGGTGATCAAGCGCCCGGTCGCCTTCGCCGACGATTGCATCGGCGAGCCCGCGGCGAACGCGATCGCCGCGATGAAGGACGGCGACGTGCTGTGCCTGGAGAACACGCGCTTCCACAAGGAGGAAGAGAAGAACGATCCGGCGTTCGTGGCCGAGCTCGCCAAGCTCGGCGACATCTGGGTCAACGACGCTTTCTCGGCCGCGCACCGCGCCCATGCTTCGACTGAAGGCCTTGGCCACAAGCTGCCGGCCTATTCCGGCCGCACCATGCAGGCCGAGCTCGACGCGCTCGACAAGGCGCTGGGACGTCCCGCCAAGCCGGTCATCGCTATCGTCGGCGGCGCCAAGGTCTCGACCAAGATCGACCTCTTGGAAAACCTCGTCACCAAGGTCGATGCTCTGGTGATCGGCGGCGGCATGGCCAACACCTTCCTGCATGCCCAGGGCGTGCAGATCGGCAAGTCGCTCGCCGAGAAGGATCTCGCCGCGACCGCACTGCGGATCATGGAGAAGGCGGAGGCCTCGAACTGCGCCATCATCCTGCCGGTGGACGCCACCGTGTCGTTCCACTTCGCGGCCAACTCGCCGTCGTTCGCCTACGGCCTCGACGCGATCCCGCCGGACAGCATGATCCTCGATGTCGGTCCGCAATCGACCGCGCGCATCCATGCGGCGATCGACGACGCCGCGACCTTGGTGTGGAACGGCCCGCTCGGCGCCTTCGAGCTGACGCCGTTCGACCGCGGCACCATGGTCGCGGCCAAGCATGCGGCGGAGCGCACCAAGGCCAAGAAGCTGATCTCGGTGGCCGGCGGTGGCGACACCGTCGCAGCGCTCAACCAGGCGGGCGTGGCCGGCGATTTCAGCTACGTCTCGACCGCCGGCGGCGCCTTCCTGGAATGGATGGAAGGCAAGCCGCTGCCGGGGGTCGAGGTGCTGAAATCCTGAGACTCGGAGCTTGTCGGCCATGGATGTTTCTGTTATGTTCCATTCATGGCCGACACCCCGACAGACGCTGTTCATTCGATCCTGGTCAAGATCCAGGAGAGCATTTCCGCGCTCCGATCGGAGGTCAGTCAGTTCAGGCAGGACAACCGAGCCGAGCACGAGCGGATGGAAACCTTGATCCGCAAGCAGCGCCGTGATTCCGCTGGCATGCTGGTCATGATGCGCGCCGCTGCCAGCGACTTCGACGAACGGGTCAGCGCGGTCGAGGAGCGCATGGCGGCTCTCGAAGCCAAGAGAAGCTGATTGGACGAGCTCAGCGATGTCGGCCGTCACGCAGTTTGCCCCGACCCCGACTGCTGACCCGAACATCGCCTGACCGCGCCCCGTCCTACCTGCGTCGCCGCCACCCTTGGATTCCGCCGATCACCGCGTTATGCACGGTGCAGCCGTTTAGACGCGTGCATCAGCCGCTGCACGGTCCTATTCATCATCAGGGAGTTCCAGCCATGGCCCGCATTACCTTGCGTCAATTGCTCGATCACGCGGCGGAGCACGATTACGGCGTCCCGGCGTTCAACATCAACAATATGGAGCAGGCGCTGGCGATCATGACGGCGGCGAGCGCCGCCGACGCGCCGGTCATCATCCAGGCCTCGCGCGGCGCCCGCGCCTATGCCAACGACGTCATGCTCAAGCACATGATGGACGCGCTCACCGAGATCTATCCGCAGATCCCGATCTGCGTGCATCTCGACCACGGCAACGAGCCGGCGACCTGCATGACTGCGATCCAGTCCGGCTTCACGTCGGTCATGATGGACGGCTCGCTCAAGGCCGACGGCAAGACCCCGGGCGACTGGGAGTATAATGTCGGCGTCACCAAGACGGTGACCACGATGGCGCATCTCGGCGGCATCTCGGTCGAGGGCGAACTCGGCGTGCTCGGCTCGCTGGAGACCGGCATGGGCGACAAGGAGGACGGCCACGGCGCCGAGGGCAAGCTGTCGCACGACCAGTTGCTGACCAATCCCGACGAGGCTGTGAAGTTCGTCAAGGAGACCAAGGTCGACGCGCTGGCGATCGCGATGGGCACCTCGCACGGCGCCTACAAGTTCACCCGCAAGCCGGACGGCGACATCCTCGCCATGAACGTGATCGAGGAGATCCACCGCAAGCTGCCGAACACGCATCTGGTGATGCACGGCTCCTCGTCGGTGCCGCAGGACCTGCAGGAGATCATCAACGCCCATGGCGGCAAGATGAAGCCGACCTGGGGCGTGCCGGTCGCCGAGATCCAGCGCGGCATCAAGAACGGCGTGCGCAAGATCAACATCGACACCGACAACCGCATGGCGATGACCGGCCAGATCCGCAAGGTGCTGTCGGAGCACCCGGAAGAGTTCGATCCGCGCAAGTATCTGAAGCCAGCGATGGAAGCGATGACCAAGCTCTGCAAGCAGCGCTTCGAGGAGTTCAACACCGCGGGCCAGGCCGGCAAGATCAAGCGGGTGCTGACCACCGCCGAGATGGCCAAGCGCTACGCCGGTGGCGAGCTCGACCCGAAGGTGGCGTGAGCGGCTGCTCAGGTCTGGGATTGCTCAACATCGATAGCCGCCGCGGCGGCGGTGAGCTCCCCTCCCCCTTGCGGGGAGGGGTCGGGGGTGGGGGTCCACGAGTCGAACTATTCATGATGAGCACGCTTCCGTCTGCAAGCGATATGGCTCGGATGACCATTGAGCGAGCGCTCTTGCGCACACCGTTCACGAGGCGACTGACGAGCCCGGGGCGCACATCATCATTGAGTTCAGCCCCCGGGGACCCCCACCCCCGACCCCTCCCCGCAAGGGGGAGGGGAGCAGACCGATGCCGAGGTGAAGAGCTTGCTCCGCCAGCAACTCCCCGTTCACCTCTGTGAGAGCCTGCCTTGGCTGCGGCCAATGTTTGCTCGGCAGCCGCCCGAGAACCGTCTAGTTTGACGGGCACGGCAGGTGCGGTCTGGAGCAGATGATGGACGTCCTCGCACTGAACCCCGTCGCCCCTGCGACGGCGGCACCCGCCACGGCCATGCGTGCCGCCCGAACGGCAGGGGCCGGCGGGCTTGCGGATCACCGCCCCGCGGTTTACCCGCAGAGCGCACGCCCCGCCCCCGGGCGTGCCGTGGCTCACCACATCGACAATGACAGGATTCCCCGCTACCTGATGGCGCGGCGCGACAAGAAGGCGGCATAAATTGTCCGGCAAGACCTCTCCCGCGCGGCCCGAGCCGCGGCTCTATCTGGCGACGCCGGTCGTGACCGACGCGGCGGCGCTCGCCGCCAGCCTGCCCACGATCCTCGCCAGCGCCGACGTCGCCGCGGTGCTGGTGCGGCTCAAGGACAGCGACCCGCGCAGCATGATCACGACGGTGAAGACGCTGGCGCCGGCGATCCAGAGCACGGGAGCGGCGCTGCTGATCGACGGCCGTCCCGACATCGTGGCGCGCGCCGGCGCCGATGGGGCGCATCTAACCGGCATCGCCGCGCTGGAGGAGGCCCTACCGGGCCTCAAGCCGGACCGCATCGCCGGCGGCGGCGGACTGTCGACCCGGCACGATTCGATGCGGGCAGGCGAGCTCGGCGCCGACTACGTGCTATTCGGCGAGCGCGATGCGCAGGGCCGGCGGCCATCACCGGATGCCGTCAATGAGCGCCTGGCCTGGTGGGCCGAGCTGTTCGAGCCGCCCTGCGTCGGCTACGCGATCTCGCTCAAAGAGGCGGCCGACTTCGTCGCCGCGGGGGCGGATTTCGTGCTGGTGGACGACCTCGTCTGGAACGATGCACGCGGCCCGGCAGCCGCGCTGGCCGAGATCGGCGCGACGATCCGCCAGGCCTACGCGACGGCTCCCGTGGCCGTCGCCGGAAGCTGAACGGCGGACCATGACGATGCTGCGCCTGACATGCCTCGCTGCTGCACTCCTGGCCATGGGAGCGGGTGCGCGCGCGCAGATCTCGTTGACGCCACCCGCCCTACAGCAGCCGCCGGCCGAGAAGCCGAAGCCTGTCGAAAAGCCGGCCGAAAAGGCTGCCGAGAAACCGAAGCCACCCGCCCCCGCCGCCGCGGCGAAGAAGCCGGCCCCCGCCCCCTCGGCCAAGCCGGCTGCGCCCGCCCCCGCCCCGACGCAGCAGCCGGCGGCCAACGACCCCAATGTCGATCTGGTCTACGGCGCCTATCAGCGCGGCCAGTACAAGACGGCCTTCGACCTGGCGACGCCCCGCGCGCAGGCCGGCGATCCCAAGGCGATGGCCATGCTCGGGCAACTCTATGAGAACGCCCAGGGCATCCGCCGCGACTATGAGAAGGCGGCGATCTGGTACAAGCGCGCCGCCGAGGCCGGCGACCGCGAGGCGATGTTCGCGCTCGCCATGATGCGGCTCGCGGGCCGCGGCGGCCCGGTCGACAAGGCGGAGGCGGTCAAGCTGCTCGCCTCGGCCGCCAAGCTCGGCGAGCCCAAGGCGGCCTATAATCTCGCATTGCTCTATCTCGACGGTCAGACCTTCCCGCAGGACCTCAGGCGCTCGGCCGAGTTGCTGCGCGTGGCGGCGGAAGCCGGCAATCCCGAGGCGCAATATGCGCTGGCGACCTTCTACAAGGAGGGAACCGGCGTGCCCAAGGACCTGGAGAAGGCCGCGCGCCTGCTGCAGGCCGCAGCGCTCGCCGACAATCTCGACGCCGAGGTGGAATACGCCATCGCGCTGTTCAACGGCACCGGGGTGCCGAAGGACCAGCCGGCGGCGATCGCGCTGCTGCGCCGGGCCGCCCGGCAGAACAGCCCCGTCGCCCAGAACCGGCTCGCCTGGGTGCTTTGGTATGGCATCTCCACGCCGCTGGACAAGATCGAGGCGTATAAGTGGCACCTGGTGGCCAAGACTGCCGGCAAGGGTGATCCCAAGCTGGAGGAGAAATTCGCCGACATGCCGCCCGAGGACCGCGCCAAGGGTGAAGCGGCCGCCAAGCGCTGGCTCGGCACGATCAAATAACCTGGACGAATAACCTGGACATGAGCCGGCGCCTGATCCGGCCTTGACGCGGCGGCCCGGTCAGGGCACCCACAGCCAGCCCTTTTCAACCGCCTCCGCCCTCTGGCCGAGGCGCGCACCGCAAGGTGCGGTCAGCCCAGCGCAATCGAGCACATGATTCATTCCGCCCTCATCAATGTCATGGTCAAGGCCGCGCGCCGCGCCGGCCGCAACCTCAAGCGCGATCTCGGCGAGATCGAGCATCTCCAGGTGTCGCTGAAGGGGCCGGCGAACTTCGTCTCGCGCGCCGACAAGAAGGCCGAGGAGATGCTCTACGAGGATCTCTCCAAGGCGCGGCCCGGCTACGGCTTCCTCGGCGAGGAAGGCGGCAAGCGCGAAGGCAGCGACAAGTCGCATACCTGGATTGTCGACCCGCTCGACGGCACCACCAATTTCCTGCACGGCATTCCGCAATTCGCGATCTCGATCGCGCTGCAGCGCGAGGACACCGTGATTGCCGGCGTGATCTACAACCCGGCCAATGACGAGCTGTACATCGCCGAGCGCGGCAAGGGCGCCTTCCTCAACGACCAGCGGCTGCGCGTCGCCGCCCGCAAGCAGCTGCATGAATGCGTCATCGCCTGCGGCCTGCCGCATATCGGCCGCGGCGACCACCAGCAGTTCCTGCGCGAGATGACCTCGCTGCAGGTCAAGGTCGCGGGCCTGCGCCGCTTCGGCGCGGCCTCGCTCGACCTCGCCTTCGTCGCCGCCGGCCGCTTCGACGCCTATTGGGAGCGCGATTTGCAGCCCTGGGACATCGCGGCCGGCATGATCATGGTGCGCGAGGCCGGCGGCACGGTGTCGGGGATCGACGGCAAGGAAGATGCGCTGGCGACCGGGCACGTCGTGTGCGGCAACGAGGTGATCCACCGCGAGCTGGTGAAGGTGCTGAAGGCGGCGGCCTAATCGATTCACCGGGGCGGCAAGCCGCCTTCATCAAGTGGCGTTGCCCACTCGCGCCTCACACACGGTGTCGTCCCGGCCTTGAGCCGGGACCCATAACCACCGGCTGTTCTGATGGAGCGAGATGGGCGACCAGTGTGCCTCAAACATCTCGCTGGGGTTATGGATCCCGGATCTGCGCGCGCGTGCCGCGCGCTTGTCCGGGACGACACCGAGAGTGAGGCTGGCGCCTAGTATCGCCGCCCGCTGGTAAACGCCTGCGGCGTGGCACCAGGCAGCGCCGGCGAGTTGATGTCGCTGTCAGTGCGGTCCGAGGACTGGCCGGCGTAGCTGAAGCCGAGCGACAGGCTGACATTGGAGGTCGGCTTGAACTCGACGCCGCCGTTGATCGCGTAAGCGGGCGTCGAGGTGGAGCGCCCGTCGAAGGTCGCGAACGGACCGCCGAGGCCAGGCGTGACCTTCAGCGCCTCGAAGCCGCCATAGAAGCTGACGCCGCTCTTGAACGTGTAGCCGTACTGCGCGCCTTCGGTGGTATAGGTGCCGAGCGAGCCGTAGCGATTGACGAGGCTCGGGCTCAGGCCGACGCCGGACAGGCTAGACCAGTTGTTCGCCACGCTATAGCTGCGCGCAAAGAAGCCGCTCTTGCTGCCGCTCGTCGTGAAGCCGGGGACGTTGCTGTAGGAATCCAGGCTCTGGACGACGCCGGGATCGGTGCTGAAGCCGATCGGCCAACTCGGCAGCCAGTATTTCACGGGACCGGACTGGGCGAGAGCTGCATCGTTGCCGAAGCAGAGGCCAGCGAGCGCGAAGGCGAGAGCGGTTTTGCGAGAGATCATCGACATGCCGTACCCGTTACATGTCGTCGGAGCATACATGGAGTGGTCGGGGAACTCCAGCCGCGCGGGTTGCAGCAACCATGTCCGCGGCACCGGCGGTGTGCTCCCCTCCCCCTTGCGGGGAGGGGTCGGGGGTGGGGGTCTCCGGGCGCTGAACGTCATGGGACGCATCGATTTGCATAGGGGAGATCCGGGTCTGATCACTCACACCACCTCTTGCGACGGGGGCGGCTGATCGAAAGAGCGGGATTCGTGGACCCGCACCCCCGACCCCTCCCGCAAGGGGGAGGGGAGCGCACCGGTTACGCGGCGAGAGTGTGGAGCAAGAGCGTCAATCGCCTACGGCTTCGCCGGCGCCGGCGGCCCATACACCTCGCGCTCCGCCGCCTCTGCCTTCTCCCGATCCCCCGCCAGCACGCGCTGCACCGAGACGAAGAACACCGGCACCATCAGGAGCGCCAGGATGACCACGGCGATCATGCCGCCCATCACGTTGGTGCCGAGGGCCTGCTGGCCGGCGCCGCCGGCGCCTGATGCCATCGACATCGGCAGCACGCCGCAGACGAAGGCGAGGCCGGTCATGATGATCGGCCGGAAGCGCAGCGAGCAGGCCTCGATGGTCGCGGCGACCAGCGGCTTGCCATGGGCGCGCAAATCCTTGGCGAACTCGATGATCAGGATCGCGTCCTTGGCCGCGAGGCCGATGATGGTGATCAGCGCGACGGTGAAGTAGACGTCGTTGGAGAGCCCGCGCAGATTGGCCGCGACCACGGCACCGAGGATGCCGAGCGGCACCGTCAGCAGCACCGCGAGCGGAATGGTCCAGCTTTCGTACAGCGCGGCGAGGCACAAGAACACGACCAGCGCAGACAGGCCGAGCAGCAGCGGCGCCTGCGAGCCCGACAGCTTCTCCTGCAGCGACTGCCCGGTCCATTCATAGCCGAAGCCGCGCGGCAGCTTGCCAGCCAGGCGCTCCATCTCGTTCAACGCATCGCCCGAGGTGAAGCCAGGCTTGGCCTCGCCGGAGATGCGGATCGCCGGATAGTAGTTGAAGCCGGCGATCTGGGTCGGCCCCTTGGCCCATTGGATGGTCGCGAACGAGGAGAACGGCACCAACTGCCCCTTGGCGTTCTTGACGCTGTAGTTGAGGATATCGTCCGCATTCATGCGGCTGATGCGGTCGGCCTGGACCACGACGCGCTGCATGCGGCCGCGGTTGGGGAAGTCGTTCACATAGGTCGAGCCGAGATTGGTCGAGATCGTGTTGTTGATGTCCTCGAAGGTGACGCCGAAGGCACCGGCTTTCTCGCGATCAATCATCAGATTGACCTGCGGTCCCTGCGGCAGGCCCTCGACATAGACCTTCTGCAGCACCGGGCTGGCGTTGGCGTCCGCGATCAGCTGGTCGGCGGCCGCGACGAGTGCGGCGTAGCCCTTCTGGCCGCGGTCCTGCAAACGGAAGCTGAAGCCGGAGGAGTTGCCGAGATTGTCGATCGGCGGCGGCTGCAGGGCGGTGATCTTGGCGTCGCGGAGCGAGGCGAGATCGCGGTTGATGTCGGCGACCAGCGCCGCGGCGCTGTCCTGCTTGCCGCGCTCGGACCAGTCCTTCAGCGAGATGAAGGCCTGCGCGGTGTTGACGCCCTGGCCGGCATAGCTGAAGCCGGTGAGGAAGGTGACGTCGTCGATGCCAGCGCGCTTGGCGAGATATTTCTCGACCGCTTCCACCGCCGCCTGCGTCCGCGCGTAGGACGAATCCGCCGGCGTCTGCACGTCCGTGGTGATGAAGCCCTGGTCGTCGACCGGGAGGAAGCCGCCGGGCAGTTGGATGAAGGCCCAGGACAGGCCGACGATGAAGATCGCGTAGATCATCATCAGCCGTCCGGTGCGCTTCAGCGCGCCGCCGACCACGCCGGTGTATTTGGCGCGGCTGACATCCATGAAGCGGTTGAACCAGCCGAACACGCCGCTCTTCGCATGACCGTGCCCGGCCTGGACGGGCTTGAGCAAGGTCGCGCACAGCGCGGGGGTCAGCGACAGCGCGAGCAGCGCCGAGAAGCCTATCGCCGCGACCATGGTCACCGAGAATTGGCGGTAGATGATGCCGACTGAGCCCGGGAAGAACGCCATCGGCACGAACACCGCCATCAGCACCAGCGTGATGCCGATGATGGCGCCGGTGATCTGGCCCATCGCCTTGCGCGTCGCCTCCTTCGGCGACAGCCCCTCCTCGCTCATGATGCGCTCGACGTTCTCGACCACGACGATGGCGTCGTCGACGAGGATGCCGACCGCGAGCACCATGCCGAACATCGTCAGCATGTTGATGGAGTAGCCGACCAGCATCAGGGTGGCGCAGGTGCCGAGCAGCGCCACGGGGACGACGATGGTCGGAATGATCGTGTAGCGGATGTTCTGCAAGAACAGGAACATCACCACGAACACCAGCACGACGGCTTCGACCAAGGTCATCAGCACGCGCTTGATCGAGGCCTTCACCACGGGGGTGATGTCGTAGGGGATCTCATAGGCGATGGTGGAGGGGAAGAAGCGCGACAGCTCCTTCATCTTGGCCTCGACCGCGCTCGCGGTCGCCAGCGCGTTGCCGGACGGCGACAGCAGCACCGAGAGGCCGGCGGTCGGCTTGCCGTTGAGGCGGGTGTTGAACTGATAGCTGAGACCACCGATCTCGATGCGCGCGACGTCGCGCAGCCGCACCGTCGAGCCGTCGGCATTGGCGCGCAGGATGATCGCGCCGAACTCGTCCGGCGAATCGAGCTGGCCCTTGACCAGCACCAGCGCGGAGGTCCGCTGCACGGTCGTGGCGGGCTCGGCGCCGATGCTGCCCGAGGAGACTTGCGCGTTCTGCGCGCCGATCGCCTTGGTGACGTCGTCGGCGGTGAGGCCGTAGCCGATCAGCTTGGCCGGATCGAGCCAGACGCGCAGCGAGCGCTCGGTCGAATAAAGGGTCGCACGGCCGACGCCGGGGATGCGCCTGATCTCACCGAGCACGTTGCGGATCATGAAATCGCCGAGGCCGACCTCGTCGAGGCTGCCGTCGGTCGATCGCAGGGTGATGATCTGCAGCACCGCGGCGGAGGCTTCCTCGACCAGGATGCCCTGCTGGATGACGGCGCGCAGGCAGCCGCGCCTCGACGCGCTTCAGGCGGTTCTGCACCTCGACCGAGGCGTCGTTGGTCGACGTGCCCGGCACGAAATTGGCGGTGATCTCGACCTGCCCGAGCGAGTCGCTGGTGGATTCGAAATTGAGGATGCCCGAGGCGCCGTTGAGCTCCTCCTCGATCAGCCGCGTCACGCTGTTGTAGAGGTTTTCAGGCGAGGCGCCGGGATAGCTGGTGGAGATCGAGATCGAGGGCGGCGCGATGATCGGATATTGCGCCACTGCAAGCAGCGGGATCGCGATCGCGCCGATCAGGCAGATGAACAGCGCGACGACCCAGGCGAAGATCGGCCTGTCGATGAAGAAGCTCGGCATCGGGACTTACCGCGACGCCGACTTGGATTCGAGCTGCGCTGCTGCGCTGACCTCGGTCCAGGCCTGCGGCGCAACCTTGTCGCCAGCGGCGAATTTCTGGAAGCCGTCGACCACGACCTTGTCGCCGGCGCGCAGGCCGTCGGTGATCAGCACGAGGCCATCCTGCACCGGACCGGTGCGGATCGGGCGCGCGATCGCGCGGTTGTCGTCGCGGATCACATAGACCTCGGAGCCGCCGGCCGCGTTGCGCTGCACCGCCTGCTGCGGAACGCCGACGGAATCGCTGTCGATGCCCTGCTCAATGCGGACGCGGACATACATGCCCGGCAGCAGCTCGCGCTTCGGGTTGGCGAACTCGCCGCGCAAGGTTACCTGGCCGGTGGCGGCATCGACCTTGGCATCGGAGAACAGCAGCTTGCCCGGAATCGAATACGGCGTGCCATCGTCGAGCACGAGGCGGACCTTGATCGCATCAGGCGCGATCTGGTCGAGATCGCCGGACTCAAAGGCGCGGCGCAGGCGGTTGAGCTCGCTGACCGACTGGGTGAAGTCGGCATAGATCGGGTCGAGCTGCTGGATCGTGACCAGCGAGGTCTCGTTCTGCACGGCGATGGCGCCTTCGCTGAGCTGGGCGGCGCCGACGATGCCATCGATCGGCGCGCGAACGGTCGCGTAGTCCAGGTTGAGCTGGGCGCGGGCGAGGTCGGCCTTGCGCGCCTCGATGTCGGCCGCGGCCTCACGCTCCGACGAAATCGCCTTCTCGTTCTCGACGGCCGGGGCGGCGCGCTCCTTGAACAGCTGCGCGATGCGGTTGGCCTGCTGCACGGCGCGCTCATGCACGGCTTCCGCCTTGGCGAGCGCGGCGCGGCTCGACATGATCTCGACCTCGAACGGCTTCTGATCGAGGCGGTAGAGAGGATCGCCGGCCTTGACCTCGCTTCCCTGGCGGAACAAGCGCTCGACGATGATGCCGGAGACGCGCGGACGCACGTCCGAGACACGGGTCGGCGCGATGCGCCCCGGCAATTCGCGCACGATCGCTCGCGCCTTCTGCTCGACCGTGATGATGCCGACATCGGGAACGACGGCCTGCTCGTTGGCGGAGGCCTGGGCCGGCGTGGTGTCGTTGCAGCCGGCGAGCGGCAGGGCCGCGACGAATATCAATACAGTGCCAAGCAACGGCGCGCGAAAACGAGACATGGACGTTGGAGCCCCTCGATCATGTTTGAAAACAGTCGACCGGATGACCGGGACATGGCGCCATTCTGGTGCCGAGCGTGGCTGCACCATAAAAGCGTGCTGCTGCGGCGCAATGCAGCAGTCGGGCGGCTGTATGTCACAGCTCTTAGCCGCTTGTTCTCAAAGATGTTTTCGAGACTCACTCGATTGTGAGCGCATTGTGGCAGCAGAGTTCCCCGAGGTTCCGCACAGCGAAACGCGAATCCCGAGGGTTTCAGCGGCTCGGTGTTAGTTCGTCAGTTCACCGGCTTCAGGCGATAGTGGCTGACGCCCCATTCGCGGCCCTCGTCGTGGCCGAACAGGCCTGATGTGGCGAGGAAGAACCAGCGCCAGCGGCGCATCCACAGCGCGGTGTCGTCGCCATAGACCGGCTGCAGCGTCTCGAGCACGCGATCCCGGTCGGCATCGAAATTGGCGAGCCAGTCCTTTGCCGTGCGTTGATAATGCGTGCCGCTCCAGCGCCACTCCTTCTCGACTGCGAACAGATCGTTGAATTGCCGGATCAAGGTGTGGCTCGGCATGATGCCGCCGGTGAAGAAGTGCTGCGCGATCCAGTCCTCGCGGTCGTTGCGGTCGAACAGATAGGAGCCGGAGCGATGGGTGAAGATGTGCATGAACAGGCGACCGTCGGGCGCGAGCCATGAGCGGACGCGCGACAGCAGCTCGCGCCAGTTCATCATGTGCTCGAACATCTCGACCGACACCACGCGGTCGAAGCGGCCGTCCGGCGTGAACGCATTCATGTCGGCGGTGATCACGCGCAGATTGAGCAGGCCGCGCGCGGCGGCCATCTCCTCGATCGCACGGCGCTGCGAATGCGAGTTCGACACCGCCGTGATCTTCGCGTGCGGAAACTGCCGGGCCATGAACAGCGACAGCGAGCCCCAGCCGCAGCCGAGCTCGAGGATGCTCTGGCCGTCCTGCAGATCGGCATTGGCGACCGTCTGCCGCAACGCCTCCTCCTCCGCCTCCTGCAGGGTCGAGACCGGCTCCTTGTAGAAGCAGCAGGAATATTTGCGGTTGGGCCCGAGCACGCGAGCGAAGAACGCCGCCGGCACCTCGTAATGCTGGGCATTCGCCGCGTCCGTGTGCTCCGCGATCGGGCGCGTCGTCAGCAGCCGGGCAAACTCGGCGTCGCCCATCGCGTTGACGCCACTGAGCCGCGTCGCGGTGCGCGCGCACAATTCGTGGATCGCGGCGCGGATCACGGCGTCGGGCAGCGGCACCCGCTCAGCGGCACCGATGATGGTCGAGATGAAGCTCATGCGGTGGCTCCGTTGCGCGGGGGAAGAGGAAAGAAGGCGCTGGTACGCGCTTGATAGGCGCGGTAGCGATCGCCGCGCGAGCGCAGCATCTGCTCCTCCAGCGGCGGGATGCCGGTGACATGGACCAGGATGTAGTACATCAGGAGCGGCGCCAGCAGGCTGGCGAGCCCCCAGGGGTTGTCGGGTGACAACGCGATGACGGGATAAGCGAGCCAGCACACCCACTCAAAAAAGTAGTTGGGATGGCGCGACCAGCGCCACAGGCCGATGTCACAGACTTTGCCCTTGTTCGCGGGATTGCTACGGAACGCCTTGAGCTGGGCATCGGCCAGCCCCTCGCCGGCGATCCCGATGAACAGCACGAGGATGCCAAGATAGTCCTGCAGGCGAAGCTCGGCGGCCGGGGCGTGCGCCGCGACGAACATCGCGAACACCAGCGGAATCCCGCCCCAGGCCTGCTGCTGCAGGAACACGAACATCCGCCGCGGCGCGGCGTCGCCCCATTGCCGGGCGAACTCGGCGTAGCGGGGATCGTCGGAGATGCCGCGGCTGCGCGCTGCGACATGGCCGCCCAGCCGCAGCGACCAGACCGCGACCAGGACTGCAACCAGCCATTGGCGCGTGTTCGGCGATGCGCCGTCAACGGGCCAGATGGCCCCGACGGCCCCGACGAGCCCGACCGAAAATGTCCAGATTGTGTCGACCCACCCGGAATTCCCGGTGCGCTGCTGCACCACCCAGGCACCCGCCATCAGGACGGACAAAGCCAGCGACAGCGCCAGCAGCGCCTGCAGATATTCAACGACGGTCATGACAAAGCCCGGGCATTCCAGCTAGAAATGAACCACGGGACTAACTACGCCGGGGATGCCTGCCGGTTTCAGCCATGGTTCCGTACAGGGATAAGGATTGCGCCGATCGCGGCTGCTCTCCCGTCCCTGCCATGCCATAGTGGATTTTCGGGACCGGTCCCCCCGCAACGGATGTCATCGACAATGCCTCAAGGCCCCTCTCCCCGCTCCGCGATGTCAGTCGAACCGACCAAACTGTCGACGCCCCGGATCTTCCTGGTGCGGATGCTGGTCTTCCTGGTGCTGTGCGCCCTGGTCGGAGTCATCCTCTACAAGCAGATCATCATGGCGTTCTTCGCCAATCCCGGCCTGAACGCCCTGATCGGGGCGGTGCTGCTGATCGGCGTGATCCTGGCCTTCCGCCAGGTCGTCCGGCTGTATCCGGAAGTCTCTTGGGTGAACAATTTTCGCATCGCCGATCCCGGCCTGGCGGTGCCGCGCCACCCGACCTTGCTGGCGCCGATGGCCGCGATCCTCGGCCGCGAGCGTACCGGGCGGATGTCGATCTCGCAGCAGACCATGCGGCACCTGCTGGACTCGATCGCCACCCGGCTCGACGAGGCCCGCGACATCTCGCGCTACATGACCGGTCTTCTGGTCTTCCTCGGCCTGCTCGGTACCTTCTGGGGCCTGATCGAGACGGTGGGCTCGGTCGGCAAGGTGATCGACGGGCTGAAGGTCGGCGGCGACGCCGGCGCGCTGTTCGATACCCTCAAGGGCGGCCTCGCCGCGCCGCTCAGCGGCATGGGCATCTCGTTCTCGTCCTCGCTGTTCGGCCTCGCCGGCTCGCTGATCCTGGGCTTCCTCGACTTGCAATCGAGCCAGGCGCAGAACCGTTTCTATACCGATCTGGAGGACTGGCTGGCCGGCACGGTGCGCGAATATGGCGGCACCGGCGACACCGGCGCCGACCTCTCGGTCGCCATCGAGCGGCTGCGCACGGCGATGGAGGAAGGCTCCAACCGCGGCGCCACCGCCGCCATGGCCAACCTCGCCGAGGCGATCCAGGGCCTCGTCGCGCACATGCGCACCGAGCAGCAGATGATCCGCGAATGGGCCGACGGCCAGGGCGAGCAGAACCGCGAGATCAAGCGGCTGCTGGAGCGGCTGGCCCGGCAGCCGGAGAAGAGTTGAGGATCTCGGTCGTTGACGTTGGACGTACTCACTTCTCTAGCCGCGGCGGCGGTATACCCTCTCCCCTTGTGGGAGAGGGTGGCGGGCATGAGCGAAGCGAATGCGCGCCGGGTGAGGGGTTCTTTCCGCGGAGACAACCCCCTCACCCGGCTCGCGCCCGCTCCGCGTGCGCGATCCACCCTCTCCCACAAGGGGAGAGGGTGCACCGAGTCTGCGGATCGGCCGTCGCTCCTCATTCGGAGTAGTCTGGCCGTGTCACAGGCCGGTCGTGACTTGAGGAGACGCTGAATGGCGCTTGCGCGTTCCCGCCGGGGTGACTCCGGCATGAACTACTGGCCCGGCTTCGTCGACGCGCTGTCGACGCTCGTTCTGTCGATCGTGTTCCTGCTGACCGTGTTCCTGGTGGTGCAGTTCTTCCTGTCGCAGGAGGTCACCGGCAAGGACAAGGCGCTGGAGCAGCTCAACGCCAAGATCGCGCAGCTCAACGAGATGCTGTCGTTGGAGAAGCTCGGCAAGCTGTCGCTGGACGATCAGGTCGCGCAGCTGCGAGCCGGCCTGTCGAATGCCGAGGCCGAGCGCGACCGCATCAAGGGCCTCTATGACGGCCTTGCCAACGCCGGCAGCAATGCCGCCGGACGCGCCACCGAGCTCAACCCGCGCGCTCGACTCCGAGAAGCAGGTCACCGCGCGGGCGCTGGCGCAGATCGAGGTCCTCAATCAGCAGATCAGCGCGCTCCGCCGCCAGCTCGCCGCGCTCGAGGATGCGCTCGACGCCTCGGAGAAGCGCGACAAGGAATCGCAGAACCGGATCGCCGATCTCGGCTCCCGGCTGAACGTCGCCCTGGCGCAGCGGGTGCAGGAGCTGACGCGTTACCGCTCGGAGTTCTTCGGCCGCTTACGCGCCATCCTCGGCAACCGCCCCGACATCCGCGTTGTCGGCGACCGCTTCGTGTTCCAGTCCGAGGTGTTCTTCGACACCGGCCAGGCGACGCTCTTGCCTGAGGGCCAGCAGGAGCTGAACTCGGTGGCGACGGCGCTGGTCGATCTCGACAAGCAGATTCCGTCCGAGATCTCGTGGGTGCTGCGGGTCGACGGCCACACCGACGTCAGGCCGATCAACAGCCCGGTGTTCAAGTCGAACTGGGAATTGTCGTCGGCGCGCGCCATCTCGGTGGTGCAATATCTGATCTCGCTCGGCGTCCCCGCCCAGCGCCTCGTCGCCGCCGGCTTCGCCGAATTCCAGCCACTCGACGCCGCAAACACCGAAGAGGCCTTCCGACGCAACCGTCGCATCGAATTGAAGCTGACGGAGCGGTGACCTCGAGCTTCACCCTGCGTCCCTATCGCGCCGAGGACGAGGACGCGGCGATCGCGCTGTGGCAGGAGACGTGGCAGCTCGCCTACCCCGCGATCGACTTCGCCGCGCGGGTGCCGTGGTGGCGCGAGCGGTGGCGTAACGAGCTGGTGCCGAACGCCGAAGTGATCGTGGCCGAAGTGGAGAGGATGCTCGCGGGGTTCGTCACCATCGACGCGACGGGCTATCTCGATCAGCTCGTGGTGTCACCGCAGCATTGGGGCTCACCGCTCGCGACGCAGCTCGTTGACGCCGCCAAGCAGCGGTCTCCGTCTGGCATCACGCTGCTGGTCAACAAGGACAACGCGCGCGCCATCCGCTTCTACAAGCGCAGTGGCTTTGTCGACGCGGGGGAGGACGTCAACCCAACGTCAGGCCGCCCGGTGCTACGCATGGCGTGGACGCCGACGCAAAAATATTGAATCGCAGAAGCAACCACGACGGCGCTGTGCTCCCTCTCCCCGTTCTTCACGGGGAGAGGGTCGGGGTGAGGGGCGGCCACACGGGCGGGGCCAACTATCAACACCGGCCTGCGAGTCCGATGGATCTGCGATGCGGCTCCGATCGTGCCATGCCCCTCACCCGGATTGCTGCGCAATCCGACCTCTCCCCGCAAAGGGCGGGGAGAGGTTGCACCGTCCGCCGCGCAGAGGGTTTGCCCCAAGCCATTTGTCGAATCCAGCGCATCAGCTTCGGTGCTGGACCGAAATGGTCGGACTTCTCACACGCCCCGAAACAGCACGCCAATCGTCAGCACCACGAAGGCGATCGCCAGCGCGTCGAAGGCGTGGGCGGCTGACAGCAGCGGCACGGAGGCGTGCATGTAGTGGGCGAGCATCGCGACGAGGGCGAGCACCAGCGCGATGGCGAAGATCACGAAGGACGGGGGCGTGAGGGCAAAGCTGCCGCGGCGATAGGGCATGACGGTTCATCCTGTGCGATAGGCGCCACAGCATGAATGGCGCCGTGAAGTTTCGCGCAGGGAACGTACAAAGCCGGAGAAAGGTTGCAGGGGCTGCGGCGAGATTTCGCGGTGTTGCCGAGCGCCCACATTGTTGCCGGAACTACACGGTCTCGAACTGCAGCCGCGCCAGCCGTGCATAGAGGCCGTTGGCGGCGACCAGCGACGAATGCGTGCCCTGCTCGACGATGCGGCCGTGGTCCATGACCAGGATGCGGTCGCAGGACAGCACGGTGGCCAAGCGATGCGCGATTACCAAGGTCGTGCGGTCCTTCATCAAGCCTTCGAGCGCGGTCTGCACCAGGGTCTCGCTCTCGGCGTCGAGCGCCGACGTTGCCTCGTCGAGCAAGAGCAAAGGCGCGTCGCGCAGGATGGCGCGGGCGATCGCGATGCGCTGGCGCTGGCCGCCGGACAGTGTGACGCCGCGCTCGCCGAGCTGCGTCTCAAAGCCTTCCGGCAGGCGGCGGATGAACTCGCTGGCATGGGCGAGATCGGCGGCGCGCTCGACCTCGGCATCGGTGGCCTCGGGGCGGCCGAAGCGGATGTTCTCGCGCGCGCTGGTCGCGAACACCACCGACTCCTGCGGCACCAGCGCCATGCGCTCGCGCACCTTGCGCGGGTCAGCCGCGCGCACCGGCACGCCGTCGACGGAGATCGAGCCGGAGGCCGGATCGTAGAACCGCAGCAGCAGATGAAACAGCGTGCTCTTGCCGGCGCCCGAGGGACCAACGATTGCGACCTTCTCGCCGGCGCGGATCGCAAACGACACGTCCTCCAGCACACGGACATCGGGACGGCTCGGATAGGCGAAGCTCACATGGTCGAAGCCGATGTCGCCGCGGGCCGGCTCCGGCAGCGCCAGCGGACGCGCCGGCGGCTTGATCTCAGGCTGCACGTGCAGCAACTCGAACAGGCGCTCGGCGGCGCCCGAGGCGGCCGAGACCTCGCCCCAGACCTCAGAGAGCTGGCCGAGGCCGGCAGCGGCGAAGGCGGCGTACAGCACGAACTGGCCGAGCCGGCCGGCGCTGATGTTGCCGGTCAGCACATCGTGCGAACCAACCCAGAGAATGGCGACGACGCTGGAGAACACGATGAAGATGATGATCGCGGTGAGCACGCCGCGCGCCTGGGTCGAGACGCGCGCGGCTTCATAAGCCTGTTCGACCTCGCCGCCGAAGCGCCCTGCGGCGAGCTTCTCGCTGGTATAGGCCTGCACCGTCCTGATCGCACCGACCAGCTCGGACGCGTAGGCCGAGGCATCGGCCAGCGTGTCCTGCGCGTTGCGTGAGAGACGGCGCACCCAGCGGCCGAACGCGACCAGCGGCAGCACGATCAGCGGGATCGCCAGCAGCACGAAGCCGGACAATTTGGGGCTCGTGAACACCATCATGCCGGTCGCGCCGAGAAACAGCAGCAGATTGCGCAGCGCGATCGAGACCGAGGCGCCGGCCGCCGACTTGATCTGCGTGGTGTCGGCGGTCAGCCGCGACACCAGCTCGCCGGACCGCGCGGAATCGAAGAAGGACGGCGACAGCGACATCAGATGCGCGAACACGTCGCGGCGGATGTCGGCGACGATGCGCTCGCCGATCGTCATCACCAGGTAGTAGCGGGCGGCGCTCGCCACCGCGAGCACGGCGACCACCGCGATCATGACGCTGAAGTAGCTGTTGATCAGCTCGATGCCCTTCGGCGTGAAGCCGAAATCGATCATGCGGCGGACCGCGACCGGCACCAGCAGCGTGGTCAGGGCGGCAACCGTCAGCGAGATCAGCGCCAGGACCGCGCGGCCGCGATAGCGCATGATGTAGGGCGACAGCGCCAGCAGCGGGCGAAGCTTGGAGCGGCGGACCGGGCTTGCCGGCTCGGCCAACGCCTCCACGGCCGCGACGGCATCTCCGACCGGATCCTGCCCGGCAACGTTATGCCGTTCGTCAAGCCGTTCCACTGCGCTCATGGGCCACCTAAGAATTCTTCCAAATACCGATCTGGCGTCCAGATAGGCCTTCCGGGCCGGAGTTTGCAAATCCGGAAACGTACCAAGGTGCTCATCCAAGAGCTTGGCTTGTTTTGGGCAGGACGTTGGGCTATAGAGCGCGCCAATTGTCCCCCTTCAGTGACGACAGGATCAGGCGCGGCCGCGCCGCGTCATGTCTTCGCATCACTCGCTAGGATCTGCCATGAAAGCCGACATTCACCCGAATTATCATACGATTACGGTCGTGATGACCGACGGCACCGAGTACCAGACCCGCTCGACCTGGGGCAAAGAGGGCGACAAGCTCAACCTCGACATCGACCCGAAGTCGCACCCGGCCTGGACCGGCGGCACCCAGCAGATCATGGACCGCGGCGGCCGCGTCTCGCGCTTCCAGAAGAAGTTCCAGGGCTTCCTCAAGAAGGATTGATGCCTTTCGGAGCCGCTTCGCGCGGCCCAACGGCCATTCGACAGACCCTCACAGCAAAACGCCCCCGGACACGGGGGCGTTTTTGTTTGGCCGGATAACTGCCGAAACGACCCGGCTCGGCGGGGCCGAGCCGTAGGTCAGCGGCTTACTGCTCGAACGCAGCCTTCAGCCGGTTGAGATGCGGCACCAGGGGATTGCCGATCGCGCTCTGGTCCGGCGGCGGCGAATGGATGGTGGCGTCGAGGCGGCGCACCCGGGCCTGTAGGCTCATCGAGCGGGCGATCAGATCCTGGAGCTGCTGCGGCAGCTTCTCGAGCAGGTCGGCCGGGCCCGGATCGGCGGCGGTGAGCTTGACCTTGGTCTTCTCGCGGTTGGCCTGGCCGAGGGTCATCTCGCCCTCCTTCACCGCGCGGTGCAGCAGCAGCCAGGAGGCAAGCTGCATCAGCCGCGTGGTCAGACGCATGCTCTCGGTCGCGTAGGTCAGGCTGACGGCCCGATCCAGCGCCTTGGCCTCGTTGCGGCCCTCGCCGTCGAGATAGGCGGCGGTCTCCTCGACCAGATCCATGCCTTCCCGGAACAGCGCGCCGAATGCAGCAGAGTTGGTGAGCCGCTCATTGAACTGAACAAGAGCGCCATCGCCCAGCAAACGGTCCGACATGGTTAACGCCTCTTATACGCGACTGATTAGGCAATCCGGCAACCGCGCCGGTATGATGAACAAATCATTGCGCGGCCGGTTTCGAGAGTCCAGCAGCAACGCCGTTTATGGTTTCCACGGCGTGGGATGCACCGTGCCCTCGTACCACTTGCGGCTGCGGCACGGCCGAGCCGGCCGAGTCGCCTCACGCGATCAACTAGCAAACACAATCACGGCAATAATGTGCGGTCGGAGGAGGACGACATTCGTCCCCAGCCGCTGCACACAAGGTTTGTGCCGGTTGGCCGACGGAAGACCGAGACGGTGTCTCAAGACGGAGCCGCACGCGCCGTTCCTCGCAATGAGCGAGGGCCGCCGCCTCGTCGTGCGATGGGTTAACAACCCCGTACAGCGATCGGCTCACCGATACCGATCGGGCAAAAAAAGAGCCGCCGTTGCCGGCGGCTTTGAAGTTGATAACAGGGAGGCGTCAAACAGAGTGGACAGGAGCCACTCGGTGTCCAAACGAGGACGGTTCCGGTTGTAAACGCGAAAGCTTAATCAACCGTAAATGGCGGAAATTTTTCAAACTTCATTAGCCATGTCGGCCACTGGCCGACCGTATTTCCACGTGCCCCCGGAACGTGTTCAGGACTTGAAGATGCTGGCGGCGGCATCGCGCGAGGCACGCTTCTTGGCCACCGCCTGCTCGATGCGCTCGATCTCGCCGCGCAGGAGCGCGATGCGGCCGGTCAGCTCCTCGACCGAGAGCATCGACAGGTCCTGGCCGATCTCGTGCGAGCCGGCCTTGCGCGGCCGGTCGTCGTCCTCGTTTGCCATCTTCACCCTCTCCCGGTTGCCAGCGGGGCCCGGGCTGGCTTAAGCACGCCGCAGCACCCGCTTGATTACTCCGTTAAGGATCTCTCATGGAACAGCTGCCCGCGCAAATGACCGTGGTCGCCATCAGCCAGCCGGGCGGACCCGAGGTGCTCAAACCGGAGACCCGGCCTGTGCCGAAGCCCGGTCCGGGCGAGATCCTGATCAAGGTGAAGGCCGCCGGCGTGAACCGTCCCGATGTCGCGCAGCGCTCCGGCAGCTATCCGCCGCCGCCCGGTGCCAGCGACCTGCCGGGGCTGGAAGTGGCCGGCGAGGTGGTGGCGGTCGGCGAAGGTGCTGTCCGGCACAAGCTCGGCGACAGCGTAATGTCGCTGGTCGCCGGTGGCGGCTACGCCGAATATTGCATCGCACAGGACGCCCAGGCGATGGCGGTGCCGCCGGCGCTGTCGATCAAGGAGGCCGGCGCCCTGCCCGAGACCCTGATGACGGTCTGGCACAACGTGTTCGAGCGCGGCGGCCTCAAGGAGGGCGAGACCCTGCTGGTGCATGGCGGATCCTCGGGCATCGGCACCATGGCGATCCAGCTCGCCAAGGCGTTCGGCGCCAAGGTGCTGGTCACGGTCGGATCGCAGGACAAGGCGGACGCTTGCGTCAAGCTGGGTGCTGACCGCGCCATCAACTACAAGACCGAGGATTTCGTCGCCGTTGTGAAGGAAGCGACCGGCGGCAAGGGCGCCAATGTCATCCTCGACATGGTCGGCGGCGACTACATCGAGCGCAATTACGACGCGGCGGCGACCGACGGCCGCATCGTCCAGATCGCCTTCCTCGGCAGCCCCAAGGCCAATGTCAACTTCGTCAAGCTGATGGTGAAGCGCCTGACCCACACCGGCTCGACCCTGCGTCCGCGCAGCAATGCCGACAAGGCGGCGATGGTGGCGGCGATCGAGGTCAAGGTGATGCCGTTCCTGCGCGAGGGCCGCATCAAGCCCCTGATGGACTCGAGCTTTCCACTGGTGGATGCAGCAAAAGCCCATGCACGCATGGAGACGAGCCAACATATTGGCAAAATTGTGTTGGAAATCTAGTCGCTCTCTAAACAGAGCGTGTTTGGAAACTCTTTGATTTTCCTCGCTTTCGTGCCAATGATCGCGCACATCTGAACCGTGCCTGGAACGGCTCCAAATCCTTTGCGAACGTGCCTTTAAGTTTGAACTGTTTCGCTGTGGTTGGGTGTCGAACGCGGAGATTTGACATTGCGTCTGGTCAGGTGCCTGGCGTCCTTGGTGGCGCTGGGCCTCGTGCTGTGTGGTGCCGCTGCTCCCGCTCAGGCCGTTGACGCCGTCAGCGTCCGCAGCGACGCGCCTGCCATTGACCTGACGGGCATCCTCGATCACCAGCGCAGCGAGAACGACCGCATCCAGGTCTCCACCGCGCCCGGCACCGACGGCATCGTCCGCCGCATCGAGGTGCGAGCCCGCGAGGGGGGCCAGCACTGGATCGTGTTCGCGCTGGCCAACAATACCGACGACCAGCTCGACCGCCTGATCGTCGCGCCGCATTACCGCGTGGTCGGCTCCGGCGTGCTGTGGCCTGATCTCGGCCTGTCGCGCATCGCGACCATCACGCCCTCGATCGGCGACCTGCCGGAGCGGCAGGAGAGCCCGACCGCCGACGTCTTCCGCGTCACCCTCGATCCCGGCTCGGTCGTGACCTTTGTCGCCGAATTGCGCACCGACAAGCTGCCGCAGCTCTATCTGTGGGAGCCGGAGGCCTACAAGGACAAGGTCAACTCGTTCACCTTGTACCAGGGCATCGTGATCGGCATCTCCGGTCTTCTTGCTCTCGTCCTCACCATCCTGTTCGTGGTCAAGGGCAGCATCATGTTTCCGGCTGCTGCTGCGCTGGCCTGGGCGGTGCTGGTCTATATCGGCGTCGATTTCGGCTTCTGGGGCAAGGTCCTGGACATGTCGAACAATGCCGAGCGCGTGTGGCGCGCGTCCGGCGAGGCGATCCTGGCCGCGACCCTGCTGGTGTTCCTGTTTGCCTATCTCAATCTTTCGCGCTGGCATGTGCGCTATTCGCACATCACGCTCGGCTGGCTGTTCTTCCTGGGCTCCCTGGTCGCGGTAGCGCTGTTCGATCCGGCCGTCGCCTCGGGCATCGCGCGCATCTCGCTGCTCTTGATCGCGGTGCTCGGCTTCACGCTGATCGTCTATCTCTCCAGCCACGGCTTCGACCGCGCGGTGCTGCTGATCCCGACCTGGTTCCTGCTGACCGTGTGGGTCGGCGCCGCCAGCATGACGGTGGCGGGCCAAGTCACCAACGACATCGTCGGCCCGGCTTTGCTCGGCGGCCTCGTGCTGATCGTGATGCTGATCGGCTTCACGGTGATGCAGCACGCCTTCGCCGGCGGCGGCGCCACCACCGGCATCGTCTCCGACGTCGAGCGCCGCGCGCTGGCGCTGGCCGGCTCCGGCGACCTGATCTGGGACTGGGACGTCTCCGCCGACAAGGTGTTCACCAGCCCGGAGACCGAAAGCCTGCTCGGGCTCAAGCGCGGCACGCTGGAAGGCCCGGCGGCGAAATGGCTCGAGGTGCTGCATCCGCTCGACCAGGACCGTTTCCGCGCCGCGCTCGATAGCGTCCTCGACCAGCGCCGCGGCCGCCTCGTGCAGGATTTCCGGCTGCGCACGCCCGACGGGCATTTCATGTGGTTCGCGCTCAAGGCGCGCCCCGTCGTCGGCTCGGACGGTGAGGTCTCGCGCGTCGTCGGCACGCTGACGGATGTGACCGAGTTCAAGAATGCTGAGGAGCGCCTGCTCCATGACAGCGTGCACGACAATCTGACCGGCCTGCCCAACCGCAAGCTGTTCATCGACCGCCTCGCTGCCGTCGCCAATTTCGCCAAGACGATGCCGACCCTGCGGCCGACCCTGATGGTGATCGATCTCGACCGCTTCAAGCAGGTCAACGATTCCGTCGGCATCGCGGTCGGCGATTCCATCCTGCTGACGCTGGCGCGGCGGCTGTCGCGCATCCTCAAGCCCCAGGACACGCTGGCGCGGCTGGCCGGCGATCAGTTCGGCCTGATCCTGCTGTCCGAGCAGGACCCGGCCCGCATCACCGCCTTTGCCGAGACCATCCGCAAGACCATCCGCGCGCCGATCGCCTTCAACGAGCGCGAGATCTTCCTGACCGCCTCGATCGGGCTCGCTTTGTCCGATCCGCAGACGCAGCTGTCGGAGGACATCATCAAGGATGCCGAGCTTGCGATGTATCACTCCAAGCGCATCGGCGGCGACCGCATCGACGTCTACAAGCCGGCGATGCGCGCGCGCAAGAACGACCGCCTGACGCTCGAGAGCGAGCTGCGCCGCTCGATCGAGCGCCAGGAGATCACCATCCTGTACCAACCCATCGTCCGGCTGGAGGATCGCTCGATTGCCGGCTTCGAGGCCTTGGCGCGCTGGGATCATCCGAAGCTCGGCCGGATGTCGCCGAACGAGTTCATCACCATCGCCGAAGAGATCGGCCTGATCGTCGACCTCGGCACCTTCGTGCTCGACCAGACCGCCCGCCAGCTCTCGGTCTGGCAGCGCGCGACGCGGCTGCGCGAACCTATTTTCGCCAGCGTCAACGTCTCCTCGCGCCAGCTACTGCGCCACGACCTGATCCACGACATCCGCTCGGTGCTGGCGCGCTCCTCGGTGGCGCGCGGCTCGCTCAAGATCGAGCTGACGGAATCGCTGGTCATGGAGAACCCGGAGCACGCCGCGCAGATGCTGGCGCGAATCCGCGAGCTCGGCGTCGGCCTATCGATAGACGATTTCGGCACCGGCCATTCGTCGCTGGCCTATCTGCAGCGCTTCCCGTTCGACACCTTGAAGATCGACCAGTCCTTCGTGCGCACCACCGCGCGCGGCACCCGGCCGGTGATCCTCAAATCGATCATCGCGCTCGCCCACGACCTCGGCATGGACGTGGTGGCGGAAGGCGCCGAGACCGACTCCGATGCGGTCGAGCTCTATCAGCTCGGCTGCGAATACGCGCAAGGCTACGCCTTCGGCGAGCCGATGGATGCCGACGCCGCGATGCGGCTGCTGACCGAAGAGCGGCTGGAAGCAGCGAGCTGAGATCTCCTCGACGCATCTCGCATCCCATTCCGACGTGGCCGCGGCGTCGCCTGCGGGGCAACACCCCAAGGATGTATCTTTTCTTTTTCCTGCCTTGAGGTAGATTTGCGTCAGTACCGCGTTCGCGTGCTGGCTGCGTGTTGCCGATGCGCATTGGTGCGGCAGCAGGAGGCTCGCGACAATGCCGTCAGCGAAGAGTCCCATCGGTCTGCGTCTAATCGCTCTCGAACTGCGCCAGCGCGGCGAGCGCGCGGCGATAATTGTCGGCGCCGAGCCGGCGCGCCACGCGCTTCTCGTGGGCGGCCACCAGCGCATTCGCCTTCTTCAGGATCATCCGGCCGCGCGGCGTCAGGCCGAGCGCATGCGCCCGGCGGTCCTGCTCGGAGCGCTCACGCACGATCAGCCCGGCCTGCTGCAGATCGTCGAGCAGCGCGACCATGCGCGCGCGCTCGATGCCGAGCGCGCCGGCAACGGCAATCTGCGTGGCACCGGGATTGGCGGCGATCGTCTCCAGGATCGAATAGAGGATGACGTCGAGCTCGAGCGGCGCCAGCGCCGCGTTGGCGTCGCGGAAGATCCAGTGCTGCAGGCGGCGGACGAAATAGCCGAGATGGCTCTCGAGCTCGCCGAGGCGGATCGCAGCATCATGTCCGGCTTCATCTCGTTGCGCCCGTGCGCCTGCGCTCTTCGACATGCTGGCTCGCTGGTATGAGACGCCCATGCCTAGACCGGGCGCATCCCGCGCACAAGCCGCCACAAATGGTCACATCAGCAATAATTGCAGTTCACAACCATTCTGTTAGTCTGGTCCGCAACGAATACAAGATGGAGGAGGAGCCATGTCATCGTCGATGGCCATGGCTGAGCGCATTGCAACGGCAATGCGGCGGCGCAACAGAGCCGAGCGCGGCTCTTTCGATCACTCGCCGGAGGAGGCCGGCCATGGCTAGCGCCGAACGCCATCTCCAGTCAGCCCCCGCGATGTTCGCCGCTCCCTCCATCGAGGCGATCCGGCGCGAGGACGGCGCGATCATCCTGCGCTCGCGCATGAAGCTGCAGCCTGCCCCGCGTTGCACCGGCGAATGGCTGGAGACGTGGGCGCGCGACGCGCCAGACCGGACCTTCCTGGCCGAGCGTCGCGGCGACACCTGGACCTGGCTGACCTATGGCGAGACGCTGACGCAGGTCCGCGCCGCCGCGGCGTGGCTGCTCGCGTACGGCCTCAGCGCCGAGCGCCCGCTCGCGATCCTCTCCGACAACAGCATTGCGCATGCCGTGCTGGCGCTCGCGGCGCAGCATGTCGGCATCCCCGTCTGCGCGATCTCGCCGGCCTACTCGCTGATGTCGACCGATCACGAGAAGCTGCGGGCCATGATCCGGCTGCTCGATCCCGGCGCCATCTTCGTCGCCGCGCACGGCGCCTTCGCCCGCGCGCTAGCGGCGGTCGACGGCCTGCACCGCGCAGTGATCATCAGTGGCGATGGCGAGGGGACGAACACCGTCGCGTTGCAAGCCGTGCTGTCCACCAAGCCCGGCCCCGAGGTGGATCGCGCCTTCGCTGCGGTCACACCGGAGACGATCGCAAAACTGCTGTTCACATCGGGCTCGACCGGGCAGCCGAAGGCGGTGATCAACACGCACGGGATGCTGACGATGAGTCAGCAGGCCAAGGGCCAGCTGTGGACCTTCCTGCGCGAGGTCGAGGGCGGCCCCGTCATCGTCGACTGGCTGCCCTGGAGCCACACCTTCGGCGCCAACCACAATTTCAACCTGGTGCTCGCCCATGGCGGCTCGATCTATATCGACGGCGGCAAGCCGGCGCCCGGCCTGTTCGAGACCTCGCTCGCCAATCTCCGAAGCATGGTGCCGACGATCTACTTCAACGTGCCGCGCGGCTTCGACATGCTGGTGACAGCGCTCAGGGCAGACGAGGATCTCCGTCGTAAATTCTTCTCCGGCGTGAAATGCATCCTCTACGCGGCGGCGGCGCTGCCGCAGAATCTGTGGGACGCGCTCAACGAGATGAGCCTGGCCACGATCGGCCGCCCTGCCCCGCTGGTCTCGGCCTGGGGCGCGACCGAAACGTCGCCGCTCGCCACCGACTGCCACTTCTTCGCCGAGCGCGCCGGCAATATCGGCGTGCCGATTCCCGGCACCGAGCTCAAGCTGGTGCCAACAGGCGAAAAGCTCGAGGTCCGCGTCCGCGGGCCCAATGTGATGCCGGGCTATTGGAAGGCGCCGGAGGTCACCGCTGCGGCGTTCGACGAGGAAGGCTTCTACAAGATCGGCGATGCCGTGAAGCTCGCGGATCCCGATCATCCGGAGCGCGGGCTGTTCTTCGACGGCCGCATCACCGAGGATTTCAAGCTCTCCTCCGGGACCTGGGTGAATGTCGGCGCGCTGCGCGTCGCCGGCATCGCTGCGCTGGCGCCGCTGGCGCAGGACATCGTCATCGCCGGCCACGGCACCGACGAGGTGCAGTTCCTGATCGTGCCGAACATCGCAGCCTGCCGCGCCAGGGCCGGACTAACAGACACTGCGACAGCGGGCGACGTGCTGGCGCATCCGTCCGTGCGCGAGGCCATCATGCAAGGGCTCGCAAAGCTCCGCACCGAGGCGGTCGGCTCGTCGCGCTATGCGACGCGCGCGCTGCTGATGGCCGAGCCGCCATCGCTGGATGCCGGCGAGATCACCGACAAGGGCTATATCAACCAGCGCGCCGTCCTCACCCGCCGCGCCAGCCTGGTCGCACGATTGAAAGACGACGCTGCGCCGGATGTCATCAAGCTCGTCTGACGCTGAGCGGCCGTCGACGACCGAGGCCCCCGCCGCCATGATCGAGCGCGACGGGGACGCCGCGCCCCGACCTGCTCAACTACATCCTACAAATAAGTGAGTTGAACCGCGGGAGAGAGACGGCACGAACACCGTAAAACTACGTGATTTCGACCCGCTCCAACAACATGTTACCATCCGCACTTAACCGGGCATCAACTGCAATTCCGTAAAACCATTGGCATTTGGATTCACTCCTGCCCGGACAGCTCCATGGCTCAGCCGCGTTTCTCGCTTGCCCTCCGTATCTACGCGATCATCGGATTGTCCTTCTGCGGACTCGCTGGACTCGCCGCGACGCAGACTCAGAATCTCGAAACCGCACTGAAGGACCAGCGGCAGAGCGAGCTGATCCATCTGACGCAGACGGCTGTCAGCATTGCCCGCGAGGAGTACGATGCGGTCGCGCGCGACAAGGTGGCGCCTGAGGTCGCCCAGAAGAAGGCGGCCGAGCGGATCGGCAAGCTGCGCTATGGCAGCGGCGACTACTTCTGGATCAACGACATGGCTCCGAAGATGGTCATGCATCCGATCAAGCCGGAGCTGAACGGCCAGAGCCTCGCCGAGAACAAGGACCCCACGGGCAAGCGGCTGTTCGTCGAGATGACCGATGTGGTGAAACGGCAGGGCGCCGGCGTCGTCGACTACATGTGGCCGAAGCCCGGCAAGGACGCGCCGCAACCGAAGATGTCCTATGTCGCCGGCTTCGAGCCCTGGGGCTGGGTCATCGGCACCGGCGTCTATGTCGACGATCTCGAAGCACAGATGTGGGAGAGCAAGCGCGGCGTGTTCATTGCGGCCATGCTGGTGATGCTGATCATCGGCTCCATCACCTTGATCATCGCCCGACGGATGTCGTCGGCGCTGGCCTCGATGAGCGGCGCGCTGAACGAGCTCGGTCACGGCAATTTCGCCATCAAGCTGCCCGGCCTCAATCGCAGCGACGAGCTCGGCGACATGGCTCGCTCCATCGAGCAGTTCCGGTTGAAAGACCGAGGAGAAGGCTCAGCAGACCGCTATGCTCGAGGACGAGCAGCGCCAAGTCGCCGAGCGCGTCAAGAGCAAGGCCCTTCAGGAGATGGCCGAAGCGGTCGAGCGCGCCGCGAGCACCGCGGTCGGCGAGGTCGCCGAAGGCACCGGGCAGATGGCCAACAATGCGAAGTCGATGACGGAGAGCGCGCTGACCCTCGAGCGCAACTCCAGCAGCGTGGCGGCCGCCGCCGAGCAGGCGCTGGCTACGACGCAGACTGTCGCGAAGGCGTCGTCGCAGCTCGCCGCCTCGATCTCGCAGATCTCCAATCAGGTCAGCTCGTCGCGTGAGCTGACCCGTAAGGCCGTAGCAGCGTCGTCCGAGGCGCAGGCCACGATCGCGAAACTGTCGGAAGCGGCCGACAAGGTCGGCGCCGTGACCAGCCTGATCAGCGAGATCGCCGGCCAGACCAATCTGCTGGCGCTGAACGCGACCATCGAGGCCGCGCGCGCCGGCGAGGCCGGCCGCGGCTTTGCGGTGGTCGCCTCCGAGGTCAAATCGCTTGCCGAGCAGACCGCCAAGGCGACCAGCGAGATTGCGCAGCAGATCGCGGAGATCCAGGAGTCGACGCGCGCCTCGGTGACCTCGATCGGGGCGATCGGCGAGGTGATCCGCAACGTCGAGGCCGTGTCCTCCGGAATTGCCGATGCGATCCAGGCTCAGAACAGCGTCACCCTGGAGATCTCGCGCACCGTCGAGGAAACCTCGGCGGCGGCCCGCGAGGTCGCGAGCCAGATCTCGGAGGTTTCGCGCGAGGCCAGCGAAGCCGGTCGTCGTTCGACCGACATTCGCGATGGATCGAGCACCGTCGCCGAGAAGGTCCAGCGCCTGCGCACCGAGCTGGTGCGGGTGATCCGGACCTCGACGTCCGATGTCGACCGCCGCCTGTCGACGCGACTCAACATCAACCGACCGGGCATGCTTCGGGTGAACGGCGAGCCCGTCGGCATGACCGTGCGCAACCTGTCGCTGGGCGGCGCGCTGCTCGAACAGATCCCGGTCCGGCTGTCGGTGAACACGCCCGTGACGCTTGCGATCACCGGCATGGTGTCGGATCTGCCCGGCACGGTCACGCGTGTTGGCGATCGCACCGCGCTGGTTCAGTTCACGCTCAATGCCGAACAGTCGGCACGTTTGACGGCGCTGATTTCGGACCGTCAGGCGGCGTGAACGCCAAGGCGACGACAAACGCCGCGATCTCAGTCTCACCCTCCCCCGGCGGGGGACGGTCGATCGCACGCGAAGCGGGCGAGCGGGGTGGGGTGATCTCTCGGCCGGAGCCGGTGCAAGTGGAGAGATCACCCCACCCCGGATCACATTGCGCTGCGCTCCATGTGATCCGACCCTCCCCCTCCAGGGAGGGTGGCAGCGGGGCTGACTTCCAGAGTGGCGCTAAACGCGCGAGATTGCCATCATACGATCCGTGGAAACATATCGCTCTCTGGCTTAGCGGAAATGGCAGGCGACGAGATGGCCCTCTTCGCTGGCCTTGAGCGGCGGCACTTCCTTGCTGCACACGTCCTTGGCGATGGGGCAGCGGGTGTGGAAGTGACAGCCGGACGGCGGATTGATCGGGCTCGGCACCTCCCCCTTGAGCCGAATGCGCTTGCGCTTGACGCTCGGGTCGGGGATCGGCACGGCGGACAGCAGCGCCTCGGTGTAGGGATGCTTCGGCGTCGAATACAGCTGGCGTGACGGCGCGGTCTCCACGATGCGGCCGAGATACATCACGGCCACCCGGCGGCTGATGTGCTCGACCACGGAGAGATCGTGCGCGACGAACAGATAGGCGATGCCGAACTTCTGCTGCAGGTCCTCCAACAAATTGATGACCTGGGCCTGGATCGAGACGTCGAGCGCCGACACCGGCTCGTCGCAGATGATCAGCTTGGGCTCGACCGCGATCGCCCTGGCAATGCCGATGCGCTGGCGTTGGCCGCCGGAGAATTCGTGCGGATAGCGCGTCATGTGATCGGCCTGCAGGCCGACGGTCTCCAAGAGATGAACGATGCGCTCCTCGTATTGCTGACGCGAGGATGCGAGCCCATGGATCGTCAGCGCCTCGCCGATGATGGCGCCGATGGTCATGCGCGGATTGAGCGAGGCGTAAGGGTCCTGGAAGATGATCTGGATGTCGCGTCGCAGTGCGCGCAGGCTCTCGCCCGACAGCGAGATCACGTCCTTGCCCTCGAAGTTCAGCTCGCCCGAGCTCGGCTCGATCAGCCGAAGCACGCAGCGGCCCGTCGTCGACTTGCCGCAGCCGGACTCGCCGACGAGGCCGAAGGTCTCGCTCGGCTGGATGTGGAAGTTGACGCCGTCGACCGCGCGCACGCTGCCGATCTGGCGCTTCAACAATCCGCCCTTGATCGGGAACGCCTTGGTCAGGTTGCGCACGGTGAGCAGCGGCGCCGGCGCGGCGGCGGGAGCAGTGACAGCTTCGGTCATCACGACAACGTCTCTTCGGCGCGGATGCACGCCACCTTGTGGCCGGGCTCGATCTCGCGCAGCGGCGGCTGCGCGCGCCGGCACTCGGGAATGGCAAAGCCGCAGCGCGAGGCGAAGCGGCAGCCTTCGGGCGGATTGATCAGCTTCGGCACGCTGCCCGGAATGCTCTCCAGCCGGCTCTTCTTGACCGCGGCGAGATCGATGCGCGGGATCGAGCGGATCAGGCCTTGCGTGTAGGGATGGCGCGGATTGGCAAACAGGCGCTCGACCGGCGCCTCCTCGGCCACCCGCCCCGCATACATCACGACGACGCGTTGCGCGACCTCGGCGACCACGCCCATCGCGTGGGTGATCAGCATGATCGACATGCCGAGCCGCTCCTTCATGTCGAGCAGCAGATCGAGGATCTGCGCCTGGATCGTCACGTCGAGCGCGGTGGTCGGCTCGTCGGCGATCAGGAGCTTTGGATTGCACGACAGCGCCATCGCGATCATCACGCGCTGACGCATGCCGCCCGAGAAGTGGTGCGGATAGTCGTGCACGCGAGCTTTCGGATTCGGAATCTGCACCAGCGCCAGCATCTCCGCCGCGCGGTCCATTGCCGCCTTCTTCGACAGGCCCTGATGCAGCCGGATCACCTCGGCGATCTGGTCGCCGACGGTGTAGACCGGGTTGAGCGAGGTCATCGGCTCCTGGAACACGATCGCGATCTCGCTGGCGCGGATGCGATTGAGCTCGGAGGTCGGCAGCGGCACGAGGTCCCGCCCCTGCCACAGGATCTGGCCGCCGGCGATGCGGCCGGGCGGCATCGCGATCAGCTTCAGCACCGACATCGCGGTGACAGTCTTGCCCGAGCCGGACTCGCCGACCACGCACAGCGTCTCGCCACGATTGATGGTGATGTCGACGCCGTCGACGGCCTGGACCTGGCCCTCGTCGGTTTTGAAATAGGTCTTGAGCCCCTTGATCTCGAGGAGCGGCGTGACACGAGCGTCCATCACATCACCTTCCGCGGATCGAGCGCATCGCGCAGGCCGTCGCCGATGAAGTTGATCGCGATGACCGTGAGGAAGATCGCGCCGCCGGCGAACAGCGCCCAATGCGGCGCGATGTCGAGATAGTCCTTGGCGTCGAACAGCAGCCGCCCCCAGGTCGGAATGTCAGGCGGAAAGCCGAGACCGAGGAACGACAGGGTCGACTCCGCAATGATCGCAGCCGCAACGTCGATCGTGCCGGCGACAATGACTGGGCCCAGCGCGTTCGGCAGGATGTGACGGACGATGAGACGGAGGTTCGACGCGCCGAGCGCGCGCGCGGCCTCGACAAACTCCTTCTCGCGCAGCGACAGGAACTGCGCGCGCACCAGGCGAGCCACCGGCATCCAGCGGAATCCGCCGATCACGAGCACGATCAGCACGAAGACGCCGCCCTCGGGACCGAGCCAGCCTTTGAGGAAGTCGCGGAACAGATAGATGATCAGCAGCAGCAGCGGCAGTTGCGGCAGCGACAGGAACAGGTCGGTGAGCCACATCAGCGCGGCATCGACTGGGCCCTTCGCGGTGCCGGCGAGCGCGCCGACGACGATGCCGACCAAGAGCGCCACGCCCATCGCGGCGAAGCCGACCGCGAGCGAGATGCGGCCGCCATAGATCATGCGCGCCAGGAGGTCCTGGCCGAGATCGTCGGTACCGAACGGATGCTCCCAGGATGGCGGCGACAGGCGCGCGGTGAAGTCAATCTCGTTGATCGGGATCCGCCACAGGAATGGGCCGAGCACGATCGACAGCGCGAGCAGCAGCAGCACGACGATGCTGGCCGCCGCGAGGCGGTGACGGAGGAAGCGGCGGAGCGCGTCGCGGCCTGGCGAGAACCGCCGTTTCGGCGACGCGGCGACCGGCGCCGTCTCAACGGAAGGAGATGCGTGGGTCAAGCCAGCCATACAGAATGTCTGCGATGAGGTTGAAGAGGACGACGAGGCAGGCGAACACGAAGGTCACCGCCATGATGACGGGCGTGTCGTTGGCGAGGATCGCGCTGATCAGGAGCGAGCCGATGCCGGGAATGCGGAAGATCTGCTCGGTGACGATGGCGCCGCCGAACACGGTCGGCATTTGCAGCGCGACCAAGGTGACCACCGGGATCAGCGCGTTGCGCACGACGTGCTTGACGATGACCTTGCGCTCGTCGAGGCCCTTGGAGCGCGCCGTCGTGACATAGTCGAGCTTGATGACGTCGAGCACGGCCGAGCGCACATAGCGGGTGTAGGACGCCGCCTGGTACAGGCCGAGCACGGTGATCGGCATGATCGCCTGCTTGATGCTCTCCCACCACCATTGCCATCCCGTCGCCTGCAGATCGGCGCGGTAGACGAACGGCAGCCAGCCGAGATTGACGCTGAAGATCAGGATCAAGAGCAGGCCGGTGAAGAAGGTCGGCAGCGAGAAGCCGATGAAGGCGAAGGTGTTGGCGATCTGGTCGAAGATCGAATACGGCCGCCGCGCCGCCAGCACGCCGACCGGCAGCGCCACCGCGAGCGCGAGGATCTGCGCGGTGCCGACCACGTAGAGCGTGGTCGGAATCCGCTGCAGGATCAGAGTGTCCACATTGACGCGACTTGCGAAGGAGAAGCCCCAATCGCCCTGGAACATGGCGAACAGCCAGCGCACATAGCGCACCAGCACGGGATCGTTCATCCCGAACTTGATGCGCAGGGCCTCGCGCACCTCGGGCGGCACGTTCGGATTGCTCGCGAGCTCGCCGAACGGATCGCCCGGCGCGAGCGCGAGCAGCACGAACAGGATGAGACTGATGCCGAGCAGGCTCGGGATAGCGACGATGAGGCGCCTGAGAAGGTAGTTTCCCATCGCTCCACCCCTACGATGTCTGGCTGGTCATGCGGGCCGCGTCAGCTCGCCCGATGCCAGGTCGCGATGAACGCGAGGTCGTTGTCCCAGCCGCTCTTGTACAGCACCATGCCGTTCTTGACGCCGATCACGTTGAGCCGGTTGATCTCAGGCAGCACGTAATTGTCGCGCACGACGAGGTCGTTGAGCTTTATGAAGTGCGCGGCGCGCTTGACGGGATCGAGCTCGCTCTGGGCGAGCTTGTAGGTCTCGTCATACTCCTTGTTCTGCCAGCGGCAGACGTTGCGGCCCTGCCACTTGTTCTCCTTGGTGGCGCATTCCCACGAGGCGAACTGGTTCATGAAGAACTGCGGATCGGCCTGCGGCATCGTCGTCTGGTACATCTGCATGTCGCAGTAGAAATGCGAGTAGGTGTCGGGGTTGGCGACGTCAGAGGAGAAGAACACCGACGCCACGACCGACTTCAGCTCGACATCGATGCCGGCCTTCTGGCAGGCCTGCTTGATGATCGCCTGGTTCTTCTGGCGCGGGCCGTTGATCGAGGTCTGGAACACGAACTTCAGTTGCTTGCCGTCCTTCTCGCGAATGCCGGAGGAGCCCTTCTTCCAGCCGGCCGCATCTAGGATCTGGTTGGCCTTCTCGATCGAGAACTCGAACGTGTTGTTCTTCGAGCGGAAGCGCTCGGGGTTGTTGAGGAAGTTCGGCGTCGCGACGCCGGCGCGGCCATAGATGAACTTCTGCACCGAGGCGCGGTCGATCAGGAGGTTGAGCGCCTTGCGCACCTCCGGATCTGAGAACAGCGGATGCTTGGTCTTGAGGCTGGCGCGCTCGCCGTCGACCTCGGTATTGGGATCGGTGACGTTGAGGCCGATATATTCGATGTGGCCGGTCAGCGTGAGATCCGCCCTGCCCTGGCCGCCGGCCTCGAGCTTCAG
Organism: Bradyrhizobium sp. USDA 4353; assembly: GCF_054063215.1. NCBI lineage: Bacteria > Pseudomonadati > Pseudomonadota > Alphaproteobacteria > Hyphomicrobiales > Nitrobacteraceae > Bradyrhizobium > Bradyrhizobium sp. USDA 4353. Next base: position 2,630,043 of record NZ_JBSSGB010000001.1, on the reverse strand, counting down.
CAGGATCTCGTCCTCGACCTGAAGATTATAGGCGTAGTCGTATTCGCCGGTCTGCAGCACGGCACGCGCGGCCGACACTGCGTCGCCGCCGCCCTTGATCTCGACCGTGTCGAAATAGGGCTGCGTGGCAACGTGATAGTCCGGGAAGCGCTTGCCGGCGACGGTGTCGCCCGGCTTGAAGTCCACGAACATATAGGGGCCGGTGCCGATCGGCTTCAGGTTGGCCGGCGCCTCGCGCGACTTCGCGCCGATGTAGTCGGCAAAGTGATGCTTGGGAATGATGCAGCCGAACGAGGCCACGAAGCCGTCGGCCCAGAACGGCGTCGGCTGTGGGAAGATCAGCTTCACGGTGAGATCGTCGATCTTCTCGACCGCCTTGATGTTCTTGTAGCTGCCGATCGAGACCGCCGAGGTCTCGGGATTGTTGGCGTATTCCCAGTTGAAGATCACGTCGTCAGCGGTGAACGGCTTGCCGTCATGCCATTTCACGCCGGGCTTCAGCTTCCAGGTCACGGACAATCCGTCCGCGGCGAGACCGCCGTTCTCCTTGCTGGGAATCTCGGCCGCGAGGATCGGAACGAGATTGCCCTCCTTGTCCCAGCCGGCGAGCGGCTCGTAGAACAGCCGGCAGGCTTCCTGATCCTTGGTGCCGATCGCGAAATGCGGATTGAGCAGGGTCGGCGCCTGCCACAGCAGAAGCTTGAGCGGACCACCGCCGCCGGCCTTGGTCGGCTTGTAAGGAATGGCGTCGGCCGCAACCGCGATGCCGGAATAAGAGAGCATCGCGCCGGCCATCGGCGCGGTGAGCCCCACGGCAATCATCCGCTGCACAAAATCGCGCCGCGACAGGCGCCCGGCTTTGACGTCAGCGATCTGGCTACGGAGGTCACGCTCGTTCATTCAATCGGCTCCAAGGTGTTGCTGATGCCAAAAAAAGCGCCCCGCGATGCATCAGCGCAGAGCTGCACAAAATTGGATCAGCCTTCGAAGCGACTGTCAAAGCAGAATCCGGGCCAATTTCGCAAGAAGGAATGGATCGATTGTCGCACCCTGCAGTGCGACAATCATTTGCTGCGGAGCAGCCTCGGAAAATGGAACTACGTCAGAAGCTGTAGCAGAGCACCACACGCGATTCGCGCGTGGTGCTGATCGCACTCAGCTCTCGCGATACCAGCTCGGCAGTTGCCAGAGATCGTTGTCCCATCCCGATGAATGCGTCTGCAGGCCCTTGCGGACGCCGCTGACACGCGGCCGGTTGAGCTCCGGCAGCACGTGACGACCCGCGCAGACCAGATCGTTGAGCTTGATGTAGAGCGCGGCGCGCTTCACCGGATCGAGCTCGCGTAGCAGCTCGTTGTAGAGATCGTCATACTCCTTGTTCTGCCAGCGCGAGACGTTGCGGCCCTGCCATTTGTTGGCCTTGCTCGCCGCCTCCCACGAGACGTATTGGCTCAGGAAGGACTGCGGCTCGGGCGACGACATCGTCATCATCAGCATCTCCATGTCGCAATAGAAATGCGAGTAGGTGTCGGGATTGGCGACGTCGCTGGAGAAGAACACCGAGCCTACCACCGACTTCAGCTCGATCTCGATGCCGGCCTTCTGGCAGGCCTGCTTGATGATCGCCTGGTTCTTCTGCCGCGGCCCGTTGGTCGAGGTCTGGAAGACGAATTTGAGCTGCTTGCCGTCCTTCTCGCGCAAGCCGCTCGCGCCCTTCTTCCAGCCGGCCTCTTCGAGAATTTTATTGGCCTTCTCGATGTTGAACTCGAAGCTCGTGTTCTTGGAGCGGTAGCGCTCGGGATTGTTGACGCAGTTCGACGTGGCGATGCCGCCGCGGCCGTAGATGAACTTCTGGATCGAGGCGCGGTCGATCAGGAGATTGATCGCCTCGCGCACCGCGGGATCAGAGAACAGCGGATGCTTGGTCTTGAGGCTCGCGCGCTCACCGTCGACCTCGACGTTCGGGTCGGTGGCGTTGAGCATGATGAATTCGAGGTTGCCGGTCGCCACGATCTCGGCGACGCCGGTGCCGCCGGCCTCGAGCTTGACCAGGATCTCGTCCTCGACCTGCAGATTCCACGCGAAGTCATATTCGCCGGTCTGCAGCACGGCGCGCGCCGCAGACACCGCGTCGCCGCCGCCCTTGATCTCCAGCGTGTCGAAATAGGGCCGGTTCGGCACGTGGTAGTTGGGATTGAGCTTGGCGGTCAGCATGTCGCCCGGCTTGAAGTCGACGAACAGATAGGCGCCGGTGCCGACCGGCTTGAGATTGTTCGGCGCCTCGCGCGACTTCGCGCCGATATAGTCGGCGAACAAATGCTTCGGGATGATCGCGCCGCGGCCACTGACGAAGGCCGTAAACCACAGCGGCGTCGGCTGGGCGAACACGAGCCGCACGGTGTGATCGTCGATCCGCTCGATCGTCTTGATGTCCTTGTAGTCGGCGATGGTGACCGACGACGTCTCCGGATTGGTGGCGAACTGCCAGTTGAAGATCACGTCGTCGGCGGTGAACGGCTGGCCGTCGTGCCACTTCACATTGGGCTTCAGCTTCCAGGTCACCCAGGTCCCGTCAGCCGCAAGGGTGCCATTGGCGAGGCTGGGAATCTCGCTCGCGAGCACCGGCACGAGATTGCCGTCGGCGTCCCATCCGGCCAGCGGCTCATAGAACGCCCGCGCCGCTTCCTGGTCCTTCAAACCGATGGCGAAGTGCGGATTGAGCAGGGTCGGCGCCTGCCAGAACAGGATCTTCAGCGGCCCGCCGCCGCCCGCCTTGGTCGGCTTGTACGGAAACTCCTGCGCCGCCATCGCGACCCCGGAATGCGCCAGCATCATGCCCGCGAGCGGCGCGGTCAGCCCGAGCGCGAGCATCCGCTGCACGAAATCGCGGCGCGAGAGCCGCCCGTCCTTGACCGCCGCAATCTCGTGACGCAGGTCCTGTTCGTTCACTGTCGTTCTTCTCCAAATCGGTGATGCAATTGCAGCGCGCGGCGGTCGTGCTTCGAGGTTCCTCGCCGCAACGCTATAGGCTTGTGATCGATAGGCATGATCCGGGCCATTTGCCGCAGGGCCGGCGGCTCAGCGCGGCGGCTTCAGCTTGCGGAAGCGGACGCCGGTGCCGTCAGGCAGCCGGGTGGCGACATAGCCGGCCGCGAGGCAGGCCTCGCGTTGCGGCATCTTCTCTTGCGGGCTCCGCAGGCTGTCCCACCACGAGGCGCGCTGCGCCGCGCGCGGCAGGCTGTCGCCGATCAGCTCCTCGATCTCGTCGATGCTGAGCACCAGCTCGGGACGAGTCTGCCGCTTGAGGTAGTCCCTTAGGGCGTCATAGTCGGGCAAATTGCAATTCCATCTCGCTCGGCGGCCGGGCGCAACGCAGCCTGCAACGCCACCACTCGTTAACTTAACATGAGTTACTTCGAAGTATCCGTCAGTCTACGGACGGGACTCCACGGGGACGGGACAAGCCGATGCGCTGGACACGCCGAACAGGCCGGGCAAAGCCGCCTTGGCGTCTCTCGGCGCGCACGCTCGTCACCTGCTCCATCTCCACCATCATCGGCTTCTCCGCCATCTGCGCCAGCGTCATGATCGACCTGCGCCGCGGCGAGGAGGTGCGCGCCCGGCAGTCGCTGGAAAACCTTGCCGCCGGCATCGGCGCCGACATCAGCCGCAACATCGAGCTCTACGATCTCTCGCTGCGCGCGGTCGCCGGCAACATGTTGCTGCCCGAAATCAACGAGGTCAGCAAGCCGATCCGGCATTTGATCCTGTTCGACCGCGCCTCCACCGCGAAGAATTTCGGCGCCATCCAGGTGTTCGACGCCAAGGGTCGTCTCGCCATCGACTCGGCCACGCTCGATCCGTTGCCGGAGGATCGCAGCGACGCCACGTTCTTCCAGGTGCATCGCGACCGTGCCGACGCCGGCCTCTATGTCAGCCGCCCCGCGGAGCATCAGGGCCGCTCCGCCATCGTCCTCAGCCGCCGCATTGCCGCGCCCGACGGACGCTTCGCCGGAATCGTCGCCGGCTCGATTCGGCTGAGCTATTTTCGAGACCTGTTCAGCCAGCTCTCGCTCGCCCCGGGCGTCGGCATCACTGTGTTCGGACGCGACGGCACCATCATCGTGACGGCGCCGTTCGATCAGGCCGCCATTGGCCGCAACCTCGCACGCGCGCCGGACGTGACCCGCGCCTTGAGCGAGCCGAGCGGCTGGTCGAGCAGCTCCGGCGCGCTGGACGATGTGCCGCGCCTCCTGGTGTGGCGCAATGCCGGCCCGCTGGTCGTGGTGGCCAGCCGGTCATGGGACGGCGTTTACGCCGTCTGGCGCAACGAGGCGGCGCAGATCGGCGCGCTGATGCTGGCGCTCATCGTCTTCGTGCTCGCGGCCACCCAGGTCGCCGCGCGCGAGATCCATCTGCGCGCGAAGGTCGAATCCCGGCTCGAGCGGCTCGCAACCACCGATCCGCTGACCGGGCTGAAGAACCGGCGCAAGTTCGACGAGACCATCGAGATCGAGTGGCGGCGGGCCCAGCGGGCGCAAGTGCCGCTGGCGCTGCTGATGATCGATGCCGATCACTTCAAGAGCTACAACGACACCCACGGCCACCAGGCCGGCGACCAGGTGCTGGTCGGCATCGCCGTCTGCATCTCGGATTCGGTGCGGCGGGCCGGCGATTGCGCGGCGCGCTATGGCGGCGAGGAGTTCGCGGTGCTGCTGCCGGCGACCGCGGAAGCCGACGCGCTGCACGTCGCCGAGACGATCCGCAACAAGGTCGCCTTGTGGGCGGGCGAGGCGACCAACACGTCGATCAGCGTCGGCGTCGCCAGCGTCACGCCGTCGCGCGAGACGGACTGGACCGCTTTGATGAATGCCGCCGATAAGGCGCTCTACATGGCCAAGGCGGCCGGCCGCAACCGTTGCCTCACCGTGCCCGTGCCGAAGCCGCTACCGCACGCCGCGCTGGCGGCGTGAGGCCGCCAGCCGCCTGGTGAGACGAGCGCCGCGATCAGCCCTTGCTCTCCAGATACTTCTTCATGTCCTCGCGCAGGCCGTCGCGCAAGTCGGGCCGCGCCATCGCGAAGGCGATGTTGGCCTTGAGGAAGCCGGACTTCGAGCCGCAATCGTGCCGCTCGCCGTCGAAATCCACGCCGTAGAATTTTTGCGTCTTCGACAGGCCGATCATCGCATCGGTGAGCTGGATCTCGCCGCCTGCGCGCCGCGCTCCTGCGTGGCCAGGATCTTGAAGATCTCCGGCTGCAGGATGTAGCGGCCGGTGATCGAGAAGTTCGACGGCGCGGTGCCCTTGGCCGGCTTCTCGACCATGCCGTCGACCTCGAAGATCTTGCCGTCGCGCGGGCCTACGCCGCAGATGCCGTATTGATGGGTCTGGTCGGCCGGCACCTCCTGCACGGCGAGCACGTTGCTCTTCTCCGGTAGCTTGTTGGCGGCGGCGATCATCTGCGCCAGGCAGCCCGGCGAATTCAGCACCAGCTCGTCCGGCAGCACCACCGCGAACGGCTCGTCGCCGACGATGTCGCGCGCGCACCACACGGCGTGGCCGAGGCCGAGCGGCGCCTGCTGGCGGGTGAAGCTGACGGCGCCCGCCTCCGGCTGGTCGCGCGCCAGGATATCCATCTCGGTCTTCTTGCCGCGCGCCGCGAGCGTCGCGTCGAGCTCATACATCCGGTCGAAATGGTCCTCGATCGAGGTCTTGTTGCGGCCGGTGACGAACACGAAATGCTCGATGCCGGCTTCCTTGGCCTCGTCGAAGACGTATTGGATGAGCGGCTTGTCGACGATCGTCAGCATCTCCTTCGGCATCGCCTTGGTGGCGGGAAGGACGCGGGTGCCGAGGCCGGCGACCGGAAAAACGGCTTTGCGGATCTTCATGGGGCCTGATGAAACCTTGTGACGAATGAATGCGAAACCGATCGCATGGTGGTAGCTGGTTTGCAGCCGAGAACAAAGGCGGATGTTGGTCCGGTGTTCCGCTTCGCGGCGACAGAAGGGCTAAATTTCGCTGCGGAAATCCTTAACCTTGTTAATCTCCCGTTAAGCAGGACCGGGCCTCGTGAAGGCTGGTCTTCCGGCGATCTGGATCGAGACATGGCGCGACGGAACGTAATCCTGGCAGCTCTGAAAGCCGGCGCCACTGCGGCAGCCGTGGTGACGGTGGTCACGATGGTGTCCGGTTCCGCATCGGCGCAATCCAGCGGCGGACCGCTGAACTTTCTCGACAACCTGTTCACGGGCACCCTGACCAAGGGCAATCCGAGCCCGGGCCAGCCGGCACAGGCCCCCTCCCCCGGCGGCCCGCAGCCCTGGAGCGGCGAGGACGGCGCCTCCGGCCATCCGCTGATGACGGCGGCAGCGATTCGCGAGGCCGCCGGCAATTTCGACGCCTGCGTCGCCGGCATGTGGCCAGATGCCGCACGGCGCAACATCACCCAGGATAATTTCCAGCGCTTCACCGCCGGCCTGTCGCCGGACCTGCGCATCATGGACCTGCTCGATGCCCAGCCGGAGTTCACCAAGTCGATCTGGGACTATCTCGACATCCTGGTGAACGACAATCGCCTCGCCAAGGGTCGCGAGGTGCTGGCGAAATACAAGGCGCAGTTCGACGCGACCGAGCGTGCCTATGGCGTCGACCGCTACATCATCGCCGCGATCTGGGGCATCGAATCCAACTACTCGACGCAGATCGGCGATCGCAACGTGCTGCAATCGACCGCGACGCTGGCCTGCATCGGTCGCCGACAGGCCTATTTCAAGGATGAATTCCTGTCGGCGCTGGAGATCCTCAATCGCGGCGATCTCCGGCCGGAGCAGATGCGCGGCTCCTGGGCCGGCGCATTCGGTCCCACGCAATTCATGCCGACCGCGTTCAAGCGCTTCGCCGTCGATGCCGATGGCGATGGCCGCCGCGACGTCGTCGACAATCCCGCCGACCTGATCGCCTCGACCGCCAACAACCTCAAGAAGGACGGCTGGCAGAGCGGCCAGAGCTGGGGCTACGAGGTCGTGGTGCCCCAGGGCTTCAACTACATGCTGGCCGACCGCGCCAAGAGCATGAGCTTCGGTCAATGGGAGCAACTCGGTCTGAAGCGCGCCAACGCCCAGCCATTCCCCGCGACGAATGAGAGGGCCTATCTGCTGGCGCCTGCGGGCGCGCAGGGGCCCGGCTTCCTGATGCTGCAGAACTTCCGCGTCATCATGAAATACAATCCGGCCGAGGCCTATGCGCTGGCGATCGGCCATTTCGCCGACCGGCTGCGCGGCGCGCCGCCTTTCGTCCAGGCTTGGCCGCGCGAGGAGCGCACGTTGTCGCGCGCCGAGCGACTGGAATTGCAGCAATTGCTCGCCGACCGCGGATTTTACCGCGGAACGCCCGATGGCCAGTTCGGCGGCCAGACCCGCGAGGCGCTGCGGAACTTTCAGGCCTCGATCGGGGCGCCGGCGGACGGTTTTGCCACCTCCGACGTGCTGGAACGGCTGCGGGGGCGTTAATCGGGCCCGGAATCCAGCGGTGCCGGTAACCTTTCGGGGCGATTGCCGGCGGACATCAACACCATCCGGTGAATGCCCGTTTGCGGCCTGATTCGGGTCCTATTATATGGACTGTCACGATTTCGACGCGCGGCGGCGCGGACGGGTGCGCATGTCAAAGCTGAAGCTCCTCCTCAAGCTGTTGAACGAGCCCGGCCCGGCGGTCGTCTTGGCCGTCGTGATCGCCATGCTGGTCGGGATCACTGGCCCGGCCTCGGCCCAGTTCTTCAACTTCAATCCATTCTCGTCGCCGCCGCCCCGGCCGGGGCCGCAACGCGGCGGCGGTGGCGGTGGCTGGTTCGGCAGCGACTTCTTCGCGCCGTTCCAGCCGCAGCAGCCGAAGCGGGTGCAGCAGGATTATTCCAAGGCGCCGCCGCCGGAGCGGCGCGACAATGCGAATGCGCCTGAGCGCTACGTGCTGGTGCTCGGCGACGGCATGGCCGACTGGTTGGCCTATGGCCTCGAGGATGCCTATTCCGAGCAGCCCGACATGGGCATCACCCGCCGGATCAAGACGAATTCCGGCCTGATCAAATACCAGCCCAAGGGCGAGCCGGCCGACTGGGCCGCGGCCGCCAAGGGCATCCTGGCGACCGAGCGGGCCGACGCGATCGTCATCATGCTCGGCCTCAACGACCGTCTCCCGATCCGCGAGCCGGCGGTGGAGAAGACCGACAAGCCCGACGACAAGAAGGCGGACAAGACCAAGAAGGACGCCAAGGCCAAGCCGGGTGAGGCCAAGCCGGCTGACGGCAAGCCAGGCGATCCGAAGTCCGGCGAGGCCAAGACAGACACGAAGACCGACGCCAAGCCCGATGCGAAGACCGACACGGCCGCCAAGTCGGCCGACAGCGAGCTGCCGCAGGACGAGGCCGATAACGATACGCCGGCTGTCGCCGCGCCGGAGAAGACCGCGCGGGCGCCGGGCGCCCTGTACGAATTCCGCGACGAGCGTTGGGTCGAGCTCTACACCAAGAAGATCGAGGAGATGATCGCGGTCGCCAAGAGCAAGGGCGTCCCGGTGCTGTGGGTCGGCCTGCCCGCGGTGCGCGGCCCGAAAGGCACCGCCGACAGCCTGTTCCTCGATTCGCTCTATCGCGACGCCGCCGGCAAGGCGGGCATCACCTATGTCGACGTCTGGGATGGCTTCGTCGACGAAGCCGGCCGCTTCCTGCAGAAGGGCCCGGACTTCGAAGGCCAGATCCGCCAGCTGCGCTCCTACGACGGCGTCTATTTCACCAAGCCCGGCGCGCGCAAGCTCGCGCATTATGCCGAGCGCGAGATCAACCGCCTGCTCGCGGCCCGCTCCGCCCCGTTGGAGCTGCCGACCGAGCCGGCGACGCCGGACGCCAACGCCGTGCCCGGTCAACCCGCGCCGCGCCCGGTGGCCGGACCGATCCTGCCGCTGGTGGCCTCGTCGGTCGGCACCGACCAGCTGCTCGGCGGCCCCGGCTCTCGTCCTGCTGCGGTCGACGCGCTGGCCGCGCGCACCCTGGTCAAGGGCGAGGCGCTCAGCCCGCCGGCCGGGCGCGCCGACGACTTTGTCTGGCCGCGCCGCGAGGTCGGCCGCGAACAGGCCAAGGAGCCGCCGAAGGAGCTGAGCAAGCCGGATACGCCCGTCGCCGCGACGTCGCCGACGGAGGCCGCGCCCGCAAGCCCTGGCCAGCAGCAGCGGCCGAGGCGGCTGACGACCCCGACTGCACCGGGCCAGTCGGCCCCTAGCCAGACGCAGCAGCCGAACCCGAACGGCCAAGCCAACCAGAACGGCAACCAGAACGGCATGCGCGACTTCTTCGGCTTCGGCGCGCCACAGCAGCAACAACAGCCGGCACAGCCGCGACCGCCGACCGTGCGCAATCCGAATGCGCCGCCGCGGCCGCCGGGCTCCGTGGGCCGTTCGGCGGCGGTGCTGGAGGCACCTGCGCGCTGATCACCGACTTCGCGGGTCGAGAGCGAACGCGATCCGCCCGTCCATCAACGCCAATCGGCCCGCATTCGAATGAATGCGGGCCGATTGTTCAATCAGTCAGCGTCTGCGCGGGGGCTCAGTAGCGCCAGCGCTGCGGCTGCGGCCGGCTCGACGGACGCATCAGCATCGCGAGCAGGAAGCCGATGCCGCCGGCGACGAGCAACGCGCCCATCGGATTGTCCTGCACCCGCTTGGTCAGCGCCTGGGTGCCGTCACGCAGGCTGTCGGTGCTGCCACCGAACGTGTCCTTGGCGTAGTCCATCGCGGCATCGCCGGCCTCGCGGGCAGCGTCCTTGGCCTGGCCGTACAGGTTCTGCACCACGCCCGAAGCCTCGCGCGCACGGCCCGAGGCCTGCGTGCTCTTGTCACCGGTCATCTCGCCGACGCCGCCCTCGACCTTGCCTGCGACATCCTTCGCCGTTCCGGTCAACCGATCCGTATCCATCGCCGCCTCTCCTTGTCTCGCGTTTGCGGGCTTTCCGCTCTGCTAACCGGCTGGGGCGGCGACGGTTCCGAGCGACTACAAAATCAGCCCGCCATCGACGACGAGGGTCTGCCCGATGATGTAGGACGACAGCGGCGAGGCGAGGAACAGCGCCGCGCCGGCCATGTCCTGCGGCGTGCCGAGCCGCTTCAGCGGAATCCGCTGCAGGGCGCCTTCGAGACGCTGCGGATTGGCTGTCGTCACCTTGGTCATCTTGGTATCGACGAGGCCCGGCGCGATGCCGTTGACGCGGATGCCGTCCGCGGCCCACGCCTCAGCCAGCGTTCGCGTCAGCCCCACCGCTCCGGTCTTGGACGCATTGTAAGCGGGATTGCCCATCGTCGAATGATAGGCTGCGGTGGACGACACGATGATCAGCGCGCCCTTGGCCTCGCTCAGCAGGCTGTGAAACTTGGTTGCACAGGCCATCAGGCTGATGAGGTTGACCTCCAGCACCTTGCGGAAGCCGTCCATCGCGAACTCCCCGCGCCGATACAGCACCGCGCCCTGCGCCAGCACCAGCACGTCGAGCCGGTCCAAGCGCGGCGCGAACGCCTCGATCGCGGCGGCGTTGCTGACATCGAGCTGATGATAGTCGAGCCCCGCGAGATCGCAGCCATCCTCGGCGCGATAATCGGCCGCATTGGCGCGCGTGCCGCAGATCGCGACCCGAGCGCCCTGGGCGCGAAACGCCTGCGCGATGCCGTTGCCGATGCCGCTGGAGCCGCCGATCACCAGCACCTGCCGCCCCGAGAAATCGAGCGCGTTCATCTCCCCGCTCTCCCTTTTTGTTGTTCGCCATCTGTGGAGAGCGGCGGTGGTGCTGTCAACGTGACGGCAGGTCAGCGCGGCGAACGCGACGGGAGCCTACTTCGCCGGCGTCAGCCGCCTGAGCCGGCCCGGCGAGTCGTCCTCGATGATCCAGACCGCGCCATCCGGCGCCACCGCGACATCGCGGATGCGCTCCCCCATATCCCAGCGCTCGGCCTCGTCCGGCTGGCCATCGGCGCGAAACGCCACGCGCACCAGCGCCTGAGCCCGGAGGCCGCCGATCAGCGCCGATCCCTTCCATTGCGGAAACATCCCACCGTCATAGAAGGCGAGACCGGCCGGCGCGATCACCGGATCCCAATAGAGCGGCGGCGCCACAAGATCGGGGCGCGTCGCATGGCGCGGGATCGGCGTGCCGTCGTAATTGTCGCCGTTCGAGACCAGCGGCCAGCCGTAGTTCTTGCCCGGCTCGATCAGGTTGAGCTCGTCACCGCCGCGCGGGCCCATCTCGTGCAGCCAGAGCTTGCCGTCCGGCGCGAAAGCGAGGCCATAGGGATTGCGGTGGCCGGTGGTCCAGGTCTGCGCCGGCACGCCCTTGTCCTCGGCCATCGGATTGTCTGACGGCGTCGAGCCGTCGAGATTGAGCCTGAGCACCTTGCCGCGCGCCTGCCGCGGGTCCTGCGCGCTGGTCGGCTGCATGCGGTCGCCCACCGTCAGGAACAGATGTGTTCCCTGCGGATCGAAAGCGATGATGCCGCCCGGCTGGCCACCGCCGCCCGCCGGCGTCTGGCGCCAGATGACGGCGAGCTTCGTCAGGCTGGCGCGGCCATCCGCCAGCGACAGAGTGGCACGGGCGAGAGCGAGGCGGCTGCCCTCGGCGCCAGGCTCAGTGTAGCTGACGTAGACCTGCGACGACGTCGCGAAGTCCGGTGCGACCGCGATGTCCAGCAGGCCGTTCTGACCGCGCGCGGCCACCGCAGGAACGTTGCCGACCTCCGTCGTCTGCCCGCTCTGGGTGACGACGAAGATCCTCCCCGGCTTCTCCGTGATCAGCATCCGCCCATCCGGCAGGAACGCGATCGCCCAGGGCGTGTCGAACTCCGCCACGGTCTTGGCCTCGAAAGGCTGAACGGCGCTGGCTTTGCGACCACCGGCGTTGATGCTGTCGGCGCCTGCGGCGTCGGCAGCAAACAATCCCGCAGCCAACACCACGCCGATGACTGTCTTGAGCATCATGATCACTCCGGTTCGTTGGTCCATGCCGTCAGCAACGTGAACGCGGCCAGGCCAGATCGGTGCTGACCAAATGCGTCTGATTGGTGATAATCGCTGGAGCGCAGCGACGATGTGCATTTTTCCGTGAGCCGCAAATATGCAGGAACATCGGCAACTCAGTCGAACAGTCCGCGGATCGACCGTGCTGATCACGGGTGCGGCCTCCGGGATGGGCCGCGCGACCGCGCGGGTGTTCGCCGATGATGGCGCGCGGGTCGCCGTCACGGATATCGACGAGGCCGGCGCGCACGCTGTCGCCGCCGAGATCGCGGCATCCGGCGGAACTGCGCGCGCCTGGCGGCTCGACCTCGCGGATCCCCAGGCGATCAGCACCGTCGTGAACGAGGCCGCGTCGCAGTTCGGCGGCCTCGACATCATCGTCAACAATGCCGGCATCTCGGTGCGCGTCGCGATCGACGACGAGGCCTATGACGAATCCTGGGCCAAGGGCATCGCCGTGATGCTGACGGCGCAGCAGCGCGTCATCCGTGCCGCGCTGCCGCATCTGCGCCGGTCGACCAGCCCGCGCATCGTCAACATCGCTTCGACCGAGGCGCTCGGCGCCACCGCGCTGCACAGTGCCTATTCGGCGGCGAAAGCAGGCGTGACCGGGCTGACGCGCTCGCTCGCCGTCGAGCTCGGACGCGACGGCATCACCGTCAACTGCATCTGTCCGGGACCGATCACGACCGCGATGACCGCGCGCATTCCCGACGAGCAGAAGGCAATCTATGCCAGGCGCCGCACCGCGCTCGGACGCTATGGCGATCCGGAGGAAGTGGCGCACATCACCTTGAGCCTCTGCCTGCCGGCGGCGTCGTTCATCACCGGCGCTGTGATCCCCGTCGACGGCGGGCTGATGGCGCGCAACGCGTGATGTCTGCCGGGCCGGCATGACAGCCGTGCGCGTCGCCCTCCGCGCTGCGCGTTGACTTCGCTGGGCGCGGGCGTAGCCTCAGGTGAGAAGCGGGCACGAGTCCGCCATGATGAGGACACGCAAGGAGGACGCCATGGCGATCGCCATCCGGCAGCTTCATCCCCATTTTGTCGGCGAAGTCTCGGGCGTCGACCTGCGCACGCCTCTGGCGCGCGACGAGGTCGCAGAGTTGCAGGCCGCAATCGATCACTATGCAGTGCTGGTGTTCCATGATCAGGACATCACCGACGAGCAGCAGCTCGCTTTCGCGCTGAACTTCGGCGAGCGCGAGCAGGCGCGCGGCGGCACGGTGACCAAGAAAGAGGATTATCGCCTCACCACCGGACTGAACGACGTGTCCAATCTCGGCAAGGACGGCAAGCCGCTGCCGCCGGATCACCGCACGCATCTGTTCAATCTCGGCAACTGCCTGTGGCACTCCGACAGCTCGTTCCGGCCGATCCCGGCAAAGTACTCGATCCTGTCGGCGCGCATCGTCAATCCCAAGGGCGGCAACACCGAGTTCGCCGACATGCGCGCCGCCTATGATGCGCTGGATCAGGACACCAAGGCCGAGATCGACAACCTCGTCTGCGAACATTCGCTGATGTATTCGCGCGGCTCGCTCGGCTTCCTCGACTACACCGATGAGGAGAAGGCAATGTTCAAGCCGGTGCTGCAACGCCTGGTGCGAACACATCCCGCGCACGGCCGCAAGTCGTTGTATCTGTCGTCGCATGCCGGCGCCGTCATCGGCATGAGCATGCCCGAAGGACGGCTGCTGCTGCGCGACCTCACCGAGCACGCCACCCAGCCCGAGTTCGTCTATGTGCACAAATGGCGGCTGCACGATCTGATCATGTGGGACAATCGCCAGACCATGCACCGCGTCCGCCGCTACGATCAGTCGCAGCCCCGCGACATGCGCCGCGCGACCGTGGCCGGCACCGAGCCGACCGTGGCGCAGCAGGCGGCGGAGTAGCTGCAGTTCAAACGCGGCCGTCGAATGACGCCGGCATTGCGAGGAGCGCAGCGACGAAGCAGTCCAGAACCACCGCAGGACTTCGCATATTAAGCGATATGGAGATGTTCGCGGGCCGACTCAACAAATCCGGTGTCATCCCGGACAAGTCCGGCAGCGCGCAAGCGATGCCGGACGCCGATCCGGGATCCATACTCCGTGACGCCTGTTATTGAGCCCGCTCGATCGCCATCTTGCGTCACCACACCCGCCGCGGCGTATGGGTCCCGGCGCGGGGGCCGGGACGACCCGGGGGTAGCCAGTGAGTCCTAGTAAAACCTTGTTGTGAACTTTGAGAGCCGCAGGAGCGGTGCGATCGCGCCTATGCATGCCCCGCGGCATTCGACAGCATGCCGGGATCGATGCCGATCTTGCGCAAAGCCAGATCGTATTTGTTCTCGACATTGTCGCCGAAGATCAGGTCCGGGTCGGCGTCGCAATGCAGCCAGCCATTGTCCTGGATCTCCTCCTCGAGCTGGCCGGCGCGCCAGCCGGCATAGCCGAGCGCGAGGATGGCGTGCTTCGGACCATTGCCCTTGGCGATCGCCTTGAGGATGTCGATGGTCGTGGTCAGGCAGACGCCATCGTTGATCTTCAGCGTGGCGTTGGCGATGAAGTAGTCGCTCGAATGCAGCACGAAGCCGCGGCCGGTATCGACCGGGCCGCCGCTCAGCACCTTCATGGTCTCGGCGCTGTCGGGCAGGCTGATCTGATTGCCCTTCTCGATGATATTCAGTTGCATCAGGAGCTGCGGGAAATCGATGCTGCCCGCCGGGCGGTTCACCATGATACCCATGGCGCCCTCAGCGGAGTGCGCGCACAGATAGATCACGGAGCGCTCGAAGCGGGAATCGCCCATCACGGGCATTGCAACCAGCAACTGGCCGTCGAGGTAGCCGCCGTGAGAGGCGTGGTCGCCGATCCCCGTTACCTTGCGGCGAATGTCGCCCAGCCTTTTTGCTTCAGGATTCATCCGCGAGGACTCTCATGATCGTTGATATCCTGATATTGGGATGCGCATCTGTCAATCAAGGTTCAGGTCCCCGCGACGGAATCCGCCTCACAAGCAATTCAATGGTTTGCGCCTGAACAGCACTCTAAAGACGTCTCATGTCCGCCTTGGTTCCTCATCACTCCGCCACACTGTTCGCCATCGCCCTCGCGTCATCTTGCCTCGCGTCGTCCTGCCTCGTGTCCGGCGCGCGGGCGCAGGACTCCTCGCCCTGGCAGCGCGACAGCCATTCCGCAGTGCGCCTGCTCGCCGGCTCGCGCAGCGGGCCGGTGATGCTCGGCGGCATCGCGTTTCAGCTGCAGCCGGGATGGAAGACCTATTGGCGCACGCCCGGCGATTCCGGCGTGCCGCCGCGGTTCGACTTTTCCAAGTCGGAGAACGTCGAAGCGGTGACGGTTCTATGGCCGGCGCCGACCAAATTCGACGATGGCGCCGGCGGCCATTCGCTCGGCTATCACGACCAGGTCGTGCTGCCGCTGCGCATCGTCGCCAAGAGCCCGGACAAGCCGATGACCTTGCGCGCCGATATCAGCTACGCGGTCTGCGAGAAGATCTGCATCCCGGTGGACGCAAAGGCCGAGCTCGCCTTCACCAGCGTCGCCAGCACCGAGGACACCGCGCTGTCGGCGGCGCTCGATGCGGTGCCGAAGCCGGTCAATGTCGGCGAAACCAATCCGCTGACGATCCGCGACATCAAGCGCGACGGCAAGAAGGACGTCATCGTCGATATCGCCGTCGCCGATCCGCGCGGCGTGCACCTCTATGTCGAGGGTCCGACGCCGGACTGGGCGCTGCCGATCCCGACCGCGCGCGACAGCGGCACGCCCGGCATCAAGCGCTTCGCTTTCGAGCTCGACGGCGTACCGCCGGGCGTCAAGCCAGACGGCGCGGCGCTGAAGCTCACGGTCGTCGGACCGGACAAGGCCTACGAGTTCAACGTCAACCTGCCGTAACGCCCTCACGTCGCGCCCGCCCAACCGATTCTTAACGATGCGTTGATAGGAGAGGATCCTCAGCCGCGATCCGCGCGGCCGTGGAGCCTCTGCCGTGGCCGTGATCGACGCCCGCAACGACACGACATCGACGCGCCTCGCAGCGCGGCTGAAGGCGCGCCTGGCCGCGCTCGGCGGCAGCGGCGAGGCCTCGCTGACGCGGCGGCTGGCCGGCACCATCTTCATCATCCGCGTGCTCAGCGCCGGGCTCGCTTATCTCAGCCAGATCCTGCTCGCGCGCTGGATGGGCGGCTCGGACTACGGCATCTACGTCTATGTCTGGACCTGGGTGCTGCTGCTCGGCAGCATGCTGGATTTCGGCATCGCATCCTCGGCGCAGAAGATCATCCCGGACTACCGCACCTCGAACCAGCACGCGCTGCTGCGCGGCTTCCTCTCCGGCGGCCGCTGGCTGACGCTCGCGACATCCACCATCGCCGCGCTGCTGCTCGCCGGCCTGATCGCCCTGCTCTCGCCCTGGATCGATCCGAGCGAGCGCATGCCGCTTTACATCGGCTGCCTCACCTTGCCGGCCTTCGTCGTCGCCAACACCCAGGACGGCATCGCGCGCTCGCACGACTGGATGAGCCTCGGCCTGATGCCGCAATTCATCATCCGGCAATCCCTGATCATCGGCTTCACCGCCGGCGCCTTCGTGCTCGGCTTCGATCTCGGCGCGACCGCCGCGATGGCGGCAAGCGCAGCCGCGGTGTGGATCGCGATGCTCGGCCAGATGCTGGTGCTGAACCGCAGGCTCGATCGTCACATCGAGAATGGACCGAAGCAGTACGATGTGCGAGGCTGGCTCGCGATCTCGCTGCCGATCCTTCTGGTCGAGAGCTTCTATCTGCTGCTGTCCTACACCGATGTGCTGGTGCTGCAGCAATTCCGTTCCTCCGAGGAGGTCGGCATCTACTTCGCCGTCGTGAAGACGCTGGCGCTGGTGTCGTTCATTCACTACGCGATGTCGGCGACGACGGCGCATCGTTTCGCCGAATATCATGCCCTCGGCGACAAGGCGCGGCTGTCGGCCTATGTCGCCTACGCGATCAAATGGACGTTCTGGCCCTCGCTCGCCGCGACGCTGGTGCTGCTCGCGCTCGGCAAGCCGCTGCTGTTTCTGTTCGGCGCGCAGTTCACGACCGGCTACGACATCATGTTCATCGCCGCGATCGGCCTCGTGGTGCGCGCGGCGATCGGCCCGGTGGAGCGGCTCCTGAACATGCTCGGCCAGCAGCGCGCCTGCGCGATGGCCTATGCGGCGGCCTTCGTGATGAACCTCGTCCTGTGCATCCTGCTGGTGCCGCGCTTCGGCGGCCATGGCGCCGCGGCCGCGACCTCGCTGTCGCTGGTGTTCGAGACCGTGCTGCTGTTTCGCATCGTCAAGCAGCGGCTCGGCCTTCACGTTCTCGCCTTCGGCAAGGCCTCGTGAGGAACCGGTCTCGTCGCATCTGTTGCGTCATCTTGTCCTGCGCTGGACGGAACTGAGAACCTCGCAACGCGCAGCGTCGGCACACGCGCCGATCACGCAAGTGTTGGGTGCACCGCCATGATATTGGCGCGATCCTCCGGGCACATGATTTGACCGTGCGCTGGGGGAGAACGAGATGTCGAGACTGGGGGTCGCGCTATCGCTGGCCGCAACATTGATGCTGGCCGGCTGCATGGAAGCGACGCTGTCGCCGACGACCGATGCCGCCCTGACGCCGCGCGATCGCCAGCTACTGGCCCGCGCGCCCTATGCCGAGGCGCAGATCCCGCAGCAGTTCCAGCGTCACATCGTCGAGTACACGAGAGAGGAACAGCCGGGCACCATCGTCGTCGATACCGATGCGCGACTGCTCTACTACGTCCTGCCCGACCGCAAGGCGATCCGCTATGGCGTGGCGGTCGGCGAGGAGGCAATGGCGTTCTCCGGCGTCGCCACTGTCGGCAAGCTCGCCGAGTGGCCGGACTGGGTTCCCACGGCCGACATCCAGGCGCGCCTCGGGCCCTATCCGAAGCGTGTCGCCGGCGGGCCGGCCAATCCGCTCGGCGCCCGCGCGATCTATCTCTACGAGGGCAACAAGGACACGCTGTACCGCATCCACGGCACCAACCAGCCCGAATATATCGGCCAGGCCATCTCGTCGGGCTGCATCCGGATGACCAACACCGACGTCGCCGACCTCTACAGTCATGTCCAGCTCGGCTCGACCGTGGTCGTGCTGCCGCCGGGCCAGAGCGTCGCGTCGACCAACACCAACATCTTCGCCCGCCGCAGCTGATCGTTGCGACGCGCGGCGCAGCCTAGCCGTAGCGCAGCTTGAGGCCGAGGATCGCCGCCACGAGGCCGAGCGTGATCGCGTTGGCGACCACCAGCGGCAAATCGCTGATCAGCGCACCGTAGAGCAGCCACATCGAATTGCCGGTGGTCTGCAGCACGAACATGCCCATCGAGATGTCATGGGTCGAGCGCGAGCGCCAGGCCTTGATGACCTGGGGCAGGAACGAGCATGTGGTGCAGGTGGCGGCGCCGAGGCCGATGATCGTGGTCAACAAGAGGAAGATCCGTGCGCTGGTCGTGGAACGCACGCTTGTAGAATGACGCGCGCCGAAGCGAAACCCGCTTCGGCGCGAAACTGGCGCTTTGTCCGTTGCTGTGCCGCGGCTACTCCGCGGTCCAGCCGCCGTCGATCGACAGGTTGGTGCCGGTGATCTGCGCCGCCTCGTCGCTGCACAGGAACAGCGCGAGCGCGGCGACCTGGTCGACGGTGACGAACTCCTTGGTCGGCTGCGCGGCGAGCAGCACGTCGTGGATGACCTGCTCCTTGGTGAGGTTGCGCGCCTTCATCGTGTCGGGGATCTGCTTCTCGACCAGCGGCGTCCAGACATAGCCCGGCGAGATGCAGTTGCAGGTGATCTTGTGGGTCGCGAGCTCGAGCGCCACGGTCTTCGTCAGGCCGGCGATGCCGTGCTTGGCCGAGACATAGGCCGACTTGAACGGCGAGGCGACCAGCGAGTGCGCGGACGCCGTGTTGATGATGCGGCCCCAGCCGCGCTTCTTCATGCCGGGCACGGCGGCGTGGATGCCGTAGAACGCCGAGGAGAGATTGATCGCAATGATCTGCTCCCACTTCTCGGCCGGGAAATCCTCGACCGGCGAGACGAACTGGATGCCGGCATTGTTGACGAGGATGTCGACCGAGCCGAACGTGCTCTCACCCAACGCGATCATGCCGGCGATCTCGGCCGGCTTGGTCATGTCGGCCGGCGAATGCACCGCCTTGACCTTGAACTCGCTCTCGATCGCCGCGCGCTCCTTCTCGATGTCATCAGGCGCGCCGAAGCCGTTGATCACGACATTGGCGCCTGCGCTGGCGAAGCCGCGCGCAATCGCGAGCCCAATGCCGCTGGTCGAGCCAGTGACCACCGCGGTCTTGCCCTTCAGATTCGTCGTCATTGCTTTACTCCTTCTTGGCGGCAGCGAGGTTGCCGTCCTGCGTGAGATCGTAGGTGACCATGGTTTCGCCGGACTGCGGCCGCTCCAGCCAGTCCTTGTGGCGCATCGATAAATGGACGTCGCGCACTCCCGCCTCCCAATGCTCGACCATCGCGACATGGGAGAAGTCGTAATCCTTTGACGACGTCTCGTAGTTCTTGCTGCGATAGATCAGGTGCACGACCGTGACGGTGTTCTCCTGCGCCGCCTTGCACAGGATCTCCAGCGAGGGATCGTTGCGCAGATCGTCGGGCAGCTTGCCGTAGAGCTCGCGGAACGCCTTGCGCAGATTGTGGATCATGCGGTTCTTGTCGGTGTTCATCCGCGTCCGGCTGGAATAGCGGATGTCCTTCTCGCGCTCGGCGGCTTCCAGCAAGGTGCGCGGCAGCTCGCCGCGTGCCGAGAACAGATCGACCTGGAAGATCAGGAGATCGCGGTCGGTGCCGATGTCGAGCACGTAGTCGAGCGGCGTGTTGGAGGCGATGCCGCCGTCCCAGTAATGCTCGCCGTCGATCTCCACCGGCGGGAAGCCGGGCGGCAGCGCGCCCGAGGCCATGATGTGCTCGGGCGTGATACGCTTGCCCTGCTTCTTGAATTCGACATTGTCGAAATAGGTGAAATTGCCGGTGGACACGCCGACGGCGCCGACCGACAGCCGGGTCTTGAGATCGTTGATGCGATCGAAATCGACCAGCCGCTCCAGCGTCTTTTTCAGCGGCGCGGTGTCGTAATAGCTCACCGATTGCGGCGTGCCGGCGGGCCACAGCGGCGCCGGCGGAAAGCGCGGCGTGAAGAAGCCGGGCACGCCGAACGCCGCGATCAGCGCCGCGCTCGCCTCGTTGAAGGCCGAGCGGTGATGATCGCCGTTGAGCAGCGGCTTCCACGGCACCGGCGACGACACCATGTGCCAGAATTCCTTGAGGCGCTCGACGCGCCTCTCGGGCTCGTTGCCGGCGATGATCGCGGAATTGATCGCTCCGATGGAAATGCCGGCGACCCATTCCGGCTCAAAGTCGAAATGGCACAGCGCCTGATAGGCGCCGGCCTGATAGGAGCCGAGCGCGCCGCCGCCCTGCAGGACGAGCACGCGCTTGGCATCGGACGGAGTTGTCGGCGGAGCCGGCAGCGGATGAGCATTCATGTCAATCGATCGGTTATCAGCAGTTGCGCCAGCGTGGCGTGAGTTCCTGATAACGTCAAATCAACCTCCGGAATAGGTCGCCTCCGGCCAGCGGTGAGGCCCAACCGGACAGGTTGCCGCCCGCGCAGCAAGCAGCGGTGCCTGTCAGGAAGGCTTCTTGCTGTCCGGAGCGGCCAGGATCATGGTCCAGAACACCTTGTATTTCGTATTCGGAGCATAGCTCGCGGCAATGCCTATTTTTGTGACACCGCTCTTCAGCATGTTGGCGCGGTGGGGCGGCGAATCGCGCCAGCCGGAAAAGGCTTCCGCGAGCGTGTGATAACCCGCCGAGACGTTCTCGACCGCGACGGCGGCATCATATCCGGCGCCGGTCAGCCGCTTGGCCAGCGGCGCGCGCACGTCGTGATCGAGCTTGTTCTTGTCGGCCATCGCCTGCGACTGCGACTCGGCGAGCCGCATCAATTCGGGATCGACCTCGACCATGCCGAGCCCGTTGTTCTGACGGTATTGTGAGATCATCGTCGCCGCGGCGACCGCATCGAGCTTGGCGCCGGCGACTGCCATGTCGGCATACATGGTCGGTGCCTGCACGACCGGCGTCGTCTCCGCCGCGCAGCCGGCGAGCAGGAATGCGATGGAGAGAGCGAATGCCGGATGCTTCAATGAACCAGTCCCTATGCCGAGAAGAGAGGCGGGTTGTTGCACATCAACCGTGGCTGAAAGGTGAATCGCCGGTAAGTTCCATCGGCGCAATTCGAGCCGTTTCGGCCGAGTAACGGTTGGTCAACCATAATGCCGGTTCGGTCAAGCCAAGGACGGCGCCACATTCCCGCTGTCGTCCCGGCCTCCGAGCCGGGACCCATACGCCGCGGCGGTCGTGGTGAAGCACGCTGCCGATCGAGCGAAGGCCACAACAGATGTCACGGAGTATGGGTCCCGGCTCGGAGGCCGGGACGACACCGATGATTGAGGAGCCAGCGTACTGACGAACAGGTCCTGCAGGGCACGCTGCCACCGCACGAGCGCTACGCAGCGAACAACCCACGCTTATCCAGCAAAGATCCGATAGTGCCGCGGCTTGAGGCCGATGCGGTCGCCGATGCGGAGCTCGCGGTCGCGCGGGGCGTCGATCTCGATGATGGTGGAGCCTTCGCTCAGCGCGATCTCGGCGCGCTGCACCGGGCCGAAGCTGCGGACGTGGGTGACGGCACCATGCAACGTGCCGCTCTCGGCCGGGCCGATCATCATGTCGTGGCGGCGCACGAACAAGGTCGATGCTCCCGCAGCCGCGCCTTCGGCAATGATGTCCAGCGGCCGGCCGTTGAGATGCACCGCGCCGCCGGCGACCTCCACCGGCAGCATGATCGATTCACCGATGAAGCCGTGCACGAACGCGGTTGCCGGACTGTCATAGACGTCACTGGGCGAGCCGACCTGCTCGATGCGGCCCTTGTCCATGACGACGACGCGATGCGCGACCTCGAGCGCCTCCTCCTGGTCATGCGTGACGAAGATCGAGGTGACGTTGATCGAATGATGCAAGGTGCGCAGCCATTGCCTGAGCTCCTTGCGCACCTTGGCATCGAGCGCGCCGAACGGCTCGTCGAGCAGCAGGATGCGCGGCTCGATGGCGAGCGCACGCGCAAGCGCAATGCGCTGGCGCTGGCCGCCGGAGAGCTGGCTCGGATAGCGGTCGGCGAGCCAGTCGAGTTGCACGAGATCGAGCAGCTCCTTCACGCGCGCGCGGATCTGCGCCTCGCTCTTGCGGATGCGGCGCGGCTGCACGCGCAGGCCGAAGGCGACGTTCTCGAACACGCTCATGTGCCGGAACAGCGCATAATGCTGGAACACGAAGCCGACGTGACGCTCGCGCGCGCCACGATCCAGCGCGTTCTCGCCGTCGAACAGGATCTCGCCGGCATCGGGCCATTCCAGCCCGGCGATGATGCGCAACAAGGTGGTCTTGCCCGAGCCGGACGGCCCGAGCAATGCCAGCAGCTCGCCGCTCGCGACCTTGAGGTCGACGCCGTCGAGCGCCTTGAACGCGCCGAAGGTCTTGACGACGCCTCTCGCTTCAATGGTCATGAGGCATGTCCTCGTCGATGTTGCGTTCGAGAATGGTCTTGGCGACCAGCGTGATCAGCGCCAGCATGGCGAGCAGCGAGGCGATCGCGAACGAGGCCACCATCTGGTACTCGTTGTAGAGGATCTCGACGAGCAGCGGCATCGTGTTGGTCTCGCCTCTGACATGGCCTGACACCACCGACACCGCGCCGAACTCGCCCATCGCGCGCGCATTGCAGAGCAGGACGCCGTACAGCACGCCCCATTTGATGTTGGGGAGCGTGACGCGGAAGAAGGTCTGGAGGCCCGACGCGCCCAGCGAGATCGCCGCCTCCTCCTCCTGCGTGCCCTGCTCCTGCATCAGCGGGATCAGCGCGCGCGCCACGAAGGGGAAGGTGACGAAGATGGTGGCGAGCGCAATGCCCGGGAAGGCGAACAGGATCTGCAGACCGTGCGCCTGCAGCCAGGGCCCGAAGAAGCCTTGCGCGCCGAACAGCAGCACGAAGACGAGGCCGGAGATCACGGGGCTGACCGAGAACGGCAGGTCGATCAGCGTGATCAGGAAGGTCTTTCCCGGAAAGTCGAACTTCGCGATTGCCCAGGCGGCGGCGAGGCCGAACACCAGGTTGGTGCCGACCGAGACGGCGGCCACGCCGAGCGTGAGCCGAATGGCCGACCACGCCTCGGGATCCGCCAGCGCCGAGAGATAGGCGGCAATGCCCTTGGCGAATGCCTCGACGAACACGACCACCAGCGGCAGCACGACGAAGATCGAGAGGAAGGCAATCGCAAGCGTGATGATGGCAAAACGCACGACCGTCGGCTCCGCGCGCGGATCGCGCCGGGCGGCCGTTTCGGCATGGCTGCGAGCCGATGCGTCTGAGGTCCGTTGCAGGGTCATCTCGATGCTCATGACGCGGCCCTCAAGTTGCAGGCGCCTGGGCCTGGGCCCAGCGTTGCAGGCGATTCACCGCGAAGATGATCACGAATGCCACCACAAGCATCACGACCGCAATGGCCGTCGCGTCGGCATAGCGGAACTCGGAGAGGCGAATGACGATCAGAAGCGGGGCAATCTCCGAGACGTTCGGCAGATTGCCGGCGATGAAGATCACCGAGCCGTATTCGCCGACGGCGCGGGCGAAGGCGAGCGCGAAGCCGGTCAGCAGCGCCGGCGTCAGGCTGGGCAGGATGACCTTGGTGACGATGTGCCAGCGGCTGGCGCCGAGGCTGGCAGCCGCCTCCTCGATCTCCGGATCGAGATCGATCAGCACCGGCTGCACGGTGCGGACCACAAACGGGATGCCGATGAAGATCATCGCGATGAAGATGCCGAGCGGCGTGAACGCCACCTTGATGCCGGCTGCCGCCAGCGGCGCGCCGAGCCAGCCCTTCTGTGCGAACAGCGCCGTGAGGGCCACGCCGGCGACCGCCGTCGGCAGCGCGAACGGCACGTCGACGATGGCGTCGAACAAACGCCGGCCCGGGAACCGGTAGCGCACCAGCGCCCAGACCACGATCGTACCCATCACCAGGTTGACGCAGGCGGCCGCGAAGGACAGCCCGAACGAAATCTTCAGCGCACTCAAGGTGCGCCGGCTGGTGACGATGTCCCAGAACTGCATGAGGCTGAGATCGGTGGAGCGAACGAACAGTCCGGCCAGGGGAATCAACACGATCAAGGACAGCCAGGTCAGCGTCAGTCCCATGGTGAGACCAAAGCCCGGCAAGGTGCTGCGTCGGGGTGCTAATACGCTCAAGAAGCCACCTGGCTCATTCCCTGGCTCAATCCAATGTCCTCCCCGTCCGGACAATCAGTTCTTGTAGATCTCATCGAACACGCCACCCTCGGCGAAGTGATCCTTCTGGGCCTTGGTCCAGCCGCCGAACACGTCATCGATCGTGAACAGATCGACCTTGGCAAACGACTCGGCGTACTTTTTGGCAACGTCGGCATCGCGCGGACGATAGAAGTTTCGTGCGGCGATTTCCTGACCTTCCTTCGTATACCAATACTTCAGATAGGCTTCAGCGGCCGCCTGCGTGCCCTTCTTGGCCACGACCGTATCGACGACGGCAACTGGCGGTTCTGCCAGGATCGACAGCGACGGCGAGATGATCTCGAACTTTTCCTTACCGAATTCTTTCAGGGCCAGATACGCCTCGTTCTCCCAGGCCAGCAGCACGTCACCGACGCCGCGTTCCACGAAGGTGACGGTCGCCCCGCGCGCGCCGGTGTCGAGCACGGGAACGTGCTTATAGAGGTCGGCCACGAACTGCTTGGCCTTGTCGGCCGAGCCGGTCTTCTTCAGCGCATAGCCCCAGGCGGCCAGATAGTTCCAGCGCGCGCCGCCGGAGGTCTTCGGATTGGGCGTGATCACGTCGACGCCCGACTTCAGCAGATCGTCCCAATCCTTGATGCCCTTGGGGTTGCCCTTGCGCACCAGGAACACGATGGTCGAGGTGTAGGGCGAGGCGTTCTGCGGCAGCCGCTTCTGCCATTCCTTGTCGAGCAGCCCCTTGTTGGCAATGGCGTCGATGTCATAGGCCAGCGCCAGGGTGACCACATCGGCCTGCAGGCCGTCGATCACGCTGCGCGCCTGCGCGCCTGAGCCGCCATGCGACTGCTTGATCTCGACCGACTTGCCGGTCTCCTTCTGATAGCTCGCAGCGAACGCCTTGTTGAACTCGACATAGAGCTCACGGGTCGGATCGTAGGACACGTTGAGCAGATTGATATCAGCCGCGTAGGCCGATCCCGCCCATGCCAGGCCCGCCACCACAGCCAGAACACGCCGCATCATCCAAGCTCTCCATTTCCAGGCCCGCGATATCGCAGGCGCACACCTCAAATCGCCGGATGTGCCCATCAGAGTCAACGGAACCGGATTTTCTTGTTTCCGGCCAGACGTCAGCATTTTGCTACGATGCGTTCGGCATTGGGATAGCTGTTCTTTGCCACGAACAACATCGTCTGGTCGCCGAACAGACGCCAGGGGATTCCAACTACACCCCTGAGGTCGCCACCGTGTGGATGCCGCACTCCGTCTTGCCACGGCCGCGCCAGCGGCCGGCGCGCTCGTCCTCGCCCGCGTCCGCGCGACTGGTGCAGGGCATGCAGCCGATCGAGCGGAAGCCGGAGGCCACCAGCGGATGCTGCGGCAGATTGGCCGACCGGTAGATCGCCGCGATGTCGTCGCGGCTGGCATTGGCGAACGGGTTGAACTTCACCCGGGCGCCGTCCTGCTCGACCACCGGCATTGCGGCGCGCAGGCCGCCCTGGAACCGCTTGCGGCCGTTGATCCAGCCTGTGAACGGCGCCAGCGCGCGCGCCAGCGGCTCCACTTTGCGGATGCGGCAGCAGGCGTCGGGATCGGAGAACCAGAGGTCGTTGTCGGCATCCTCGCGCGTGAGCGCTGCGGCATCCGGCTTGATCGAGCGGACGTCACGCAGGCCGAGGATGTCGATGAGCTGGTCGCGATAGGCCAGCGTCTCCGCAAACATGTGACCGGTGTCGAGGAAGATCACCGGAATGGCCGGATCGACATCGGCCGTCACCTTCAGCAAGGCCGCCGATTCCGAGCCGAACGACGACACGACCGCGAGCCGCTCGCGGCCGATCGCCTGCAGCGCAGCCGCAATGACCTCGTGCGGCGAAGCTGTGCGCAGCGCGGCGTCGAGCGCTGCGACCGGAGCTTGTTCGACCTGATCTGGTGCGGCCAGCGTGCTCACAGCCCGGCGCGCTCCGCATGACGCTGTTGCAGCCGCTGATGCAGTGCCGAGATGCGGCCGTCGCCGGCCGGCTGGTAGAACACCGAATAGCGCTTCACGGTCTCGGTGAAGGCCTCGGCATCCGCCTGCTTCTTGACGTCGAAGGCGTCGAAGCCGGCGCGCAGCATGAATACGAACTGGTCGCGTAGCACCTGCCCGGTGGCGCGCAGCTCGCCGCGATAGCCGTAGCGTTCGCGCAAGAGACGCGCCTGGGTGTAGGCGCGGCCATCGCGGAAGCTCGGGAACACCAGCGCGACCAGCGCGAGCCGGTCGAGATAGGGCACGAGGTCGTCGACGTCGCGATTGTTCGGCCAGATCACGCCGAGCTTGCCACCGGTGCGGCTCACCAGCGCGTCGGGGCCGGCGAGGAAGCGCGTCTCCGAGACGAGGATCGCGCCCTGCGCCGGCAGCTCGGCGTCTTCGGTGACGCGGACGAACTCGTCCGCAACGATATGTCCGCCCTTAACGAGTGGCATAAACCCGCTCCCTGAATGGTTCGACCCCGAGCCGCTTCACCGTTTCGACGAACAGCTCCTCAGGGCGCGCGCGCAGCGCAAGATAGGCTTCGACGATGTCCTCGACGACATCGGCGACTTCGGCATAGGGCACCGCGGGGCCGATCAGGGTGCCGAGCTCGGCGCCCTCGTCGGCGCGGCCGCCGATGGTGATCTGATAGAATTCCTCGTTGTTCTTCTCGACGCCGAGGATGCCGATGTGGCCGACGTGATGGTGGCCGCAGGCATTGATGCAGCCGGAGATGTTGATGTGCAGCCGGCCGATCAGGTTCGCCGTATCGTGATTGGCGAAGCGGCGGGTGATCTCCTGCGCGATCGGAATCGAGCGCGCATTGGCCAGCGAGCAATAGTCGAGCCCCGGGCAGGCGATGATGTCGGAGACGAGGTTGACGTTGGGAATCGCCAGGCCAATTGCCTCGAGCGCCTTCCACACCGCCGGCAAATCGCGCTTGCGCACATGCGGCAGCGCCAGGTTCTGCTCGTGGCCGACGCGGATCTCGCCGAACGAATATTTGTCGGCGATGTCGGCGAGCGCATCCATCTGATCGGCGGTCGCGTCACCCGGAGGCTTGCCGACCGGCTTCAGCGACACGGTGACGATCGCGTAGCCCTGCTGCTTGTGCGGGAACACCGAGTTCTTGCGCCAGGCTTCGAACGTCTGATCATGCGCAGCCTGCTTCAGCTCGTCCGGCATGTGCGGGAGCGTCTCGTAGGCTGGATAGAAGAAGCGTGAGCGGATGTCCTCGACGATGCCCTCGTCGAGCTTGAGCACGCCCTCGCGGATCTGCTGCCATTCCTCCTCGACCTCGGCGGCGAACTTCTCGATGCCGAGCTCGTGCACCAGGATCTTGATCCGCGCCTTGTAGATGTTGTCGCGGCGGCCGTACTGATTGTAGACGCGCAGGATCGCCTCGACATAGCTCAGGATGTCATGGCCGTGCACGAACGGCTTGATGGTCTTGGCGATGAAGGGCGAGCGGCCGAGGCCGCCGCCGACCAGCACCTCGAAGCCGGTCTCGCCCTGTTCGTTCTTCTTCAGACGCAGGCCGATGTCGTGGATCTTGATCGCGGCGCGATCATGCTCGGAGGCCGTGATCGCGATCTTGAACTTGCGCGGCAGGAATGAAAATTCCGGATGCAGCGTGGTGAACTGGCGCAGCAGCTCGGCCCAGATGCGGGGATCCTCGACCTCGCCCGGCGCGACGCCGGCCCACTGGTCGGCGGTGACGTTGCGCATATTGTTGCCGGAGGTCTGCATCGACTGGATGCCGACTTCGGCCAGATCCGCCATCGCATCCGGCAGCTCGGCGAGCTTGATCCAGTTGAACTGGATGTTCTGCCGGGTCGTGAAGTGGCCATAGCCGCGATCGTAGCGACGCGCGACATGCGCCAGCCGGCGCAGCTGGTTCGACGCCAGGGTGCCGTAGGGAATGGCGATGCGGTACATATAGGCGTGCAGCTGGAGGTACACGCCGTTCTGCAGCCGCAGCATCTTGAACTCGTCCTCGGACAATTCGCCCGAGAGACGGCGCTTCACCTGGTCGCGGAATTCGGCGACACGCTCGTTGACCAGTGTGCGATCGATCTCGTCATAAGCATACATGAGAAGGCCTTCAGGCTTGAGCCGGGAGCGCGATGGTCGCGCCCGTCAGCCGGATGTGTTCGCGCATATTGCCGGGCTTCACCGCGCCGTCGGCTGCGACCTCGACCGGCGCGATATAGGGACCGATCGCGTTGAGATCATCCGCCACCGCCTCGGTCAGCAGCGCGCGCGCCTCATCGGCGGTGCGCACGATCGCCGCATCCGCGAGCTCATCGGACCAGCTCTTCGAACCGGTGCGGTAGATCACCGCGCCGTCCCACGTGCGGTTCGCGGTGACGATCGAGGGACCGGTGATCTTGATCTTCTGTTGCAGCGGGGAGGTCATTCAGACGGGTTCCAGGAGTTTTGCAATCACGCCACTGAGATTCTGCTGACGCCAGGGCGCCGAATGCGCCACGACGTCGCCGATGATGAGGATGGCCGGACCGCCGTCGATTTTCGCGACAAGATCCGGCAATTGATCGAGCGTGCCGACCGCGGCTTGCGCGTCCGGCCGCGTCACGCGCGCGAACACGCCGACCGGCGTCTGCGGCGAGCGGCCCGCCGCAAGCAAGCCGGAGCGCACAGCCGGCGCCGCAGTCATGCCCATGTAGACGACAACGGTCATCTTGGTGTCGGTCAGGACCGACCAGTCGACGGCCTCGGCGTCGCGCTCCTTGTGCGCGGTGAGGAAGGTGATGCGCAGCGCCTTGCTTCGGAAGGTCAAGGGCACCTCGAACTGCGCGGCGGCGCCGATGCCGGCGGTGATGCCGGGCACGATGGTGTAAGACACGCCGGCGTGGCGCAGCGCGTCGACCTCCTCGCCGCCGCGGCCGAACACGTAGGCGTCGCCGCCCTTCAGGCGCACCGCACGCTTGCCCTCGCGGGCGGCGTCGATCAGCAGCTTGTTGACGGCGTCCTGGCCGATGCCCGGCTTGCCGACGCGGCGGCCGACCGGCACGCGCGAGGCATCGCGGCGGATGCGGTCGAGAATGTCGGGCGTCACCAACTCGTCGTAGAACACGACGTCGGCGTCCTGCAGCGCGCGCAGCGCCTTGATGGTCAGGAGATCAGGATCACCGGGACCGGCGCCGACCAGGGTGACATGACCTTCGCTGCGGCCGGCATGATCGGCGCCCGCGAATGCGGTGGGATCGGCGATGCCATGCAGCGCCGCCGCAGCCTCGTGCTTGCGCCCCGCGAGCACCAACGCGCCGATCGGGCCGTCGACGACGCGCTCCCAGAAGCGGCGGCGCAGCGGCATCTCGGCGATGCGAGGATTGATGGTCTTGCGGAAGTCGCCGATGAAGCCCGCGAGCTCGCCGATGCGGGCCGGCAGCAGCGCCTCGATGCGCTCGCGCACACGGCGCGCCACCACCGGCGACGAGCCGCCGGTGCCGATCGCCACCACGACGTCGCCGCGATCGACGATCGCCGGAAAGATGAAGCTCGAATGCGCGAGGTCGTCCATCACGTTGACCGGCAGGCCGACGCTGCGCGCCCGCGCCGACATCGCGACGCCGATATCACCGGCGCCGGCGCAGAGCACGGCAATCACACCCGACAGATCCGTCGTCAGCGGATCGCCTTCGGCGCGCGTGATCTGGCCATGATCGTCGTGCAATCCGCCGAGATCGAAATCGCCATCGGTCGCGAACCAGCGGATGCGGGCACCTGCCGACAGCAGCACCCGCAGCTTGGCGCGCACGAGCTCGCCCGCGCCGATCAGCAGCACGGGGCCGGTCTTCAGATCGAGAAACACCGGCAGATATTGCATTGCGCTCTTCGGCTTCGACTCTTCAGGGTTGACTGGAATTATTTTCTATATAAGTGTCACGCCGCAGACGTAAAGAGAAAATTATTTCTTGGCTTCGCCATAGAATTTTCTCCCAAGCAGGCGATGGCTGACAGCATGCACATTCTCACCAACGACGTTTCCAGAGACCGGTTGCCCTCTTCCGAGCTCGATCAAGCATCTTCCATGCCGCGCGTCCTCGGCGCCGCGCCGACGATGGATCATCTCGACCAGCTCGAGGCGCAGAGCATTTACATTCTCCGCGAGGCCTTTGCACGGCTGAAGAAGCTCGCGCTGCTGTGGTCGCTGGGAAAAGATTCCAACGTGATGATCTGGCTGGCGCGCAAGGCCTTCTTCGGCCGGGTGCCGTTTCCCGCCATGCATGTCGATACCGGCAAGAAGTTTCCGGAGATGTACGCCTTCCGCGACACCTATGCGCAGGAATGGGGCCTCGATCTCCGCGTCGAGCCATGCCCGCCGATCGATGCCGTCGACCCGACCCTGCCGCCCGCGGCGCGCTCGGCGGCGCGCAAGACCGAGGGCCTGAAGATGGCGCTCGCCAAGCACGGCTTTGACGGCCTGATCGCCGGCATCCGCCGCGACGAGGAGGCGACCCGCGCCAAGGAGCGCGTGTTCTCGCCGCGCGGCGCCGAGGGCAATTGGGACGTCCGCGACCAGCCGCCGGAATTCTGGGACCATTTCAACGCCTCACCGCCGCAGGGCGCGCATTTGCGCATCCATCCGATCCTGCATTGGACCGAGGCCGACATCTGGGCCTACACCGCGCGCGAGAACATTCCGATCATCCCGCTCTATCTCGCCAAGAACGGCAAGCGCTACCGCTCGCTCGGCGACCAGGACATCACCTTCCCGGTCGCCTCGAACGCTTCGAACATCGCGGAGATTCTCGCCGAGCTCGAAAGCACCAAGGTGCCGGAGCGGGCGGGCCGTGCGCTCGACCATGAGACCGAGGACGCCTTCGAGCGTCTGCGCGTCGCCGGCTATCTCTGAGCGGAGCGCGAGGTCATGAACATGAGAGTCCCGGCCGCCGCCCCCGCCACGCCGAACGGCACGAGCCGCCCGCAGGTCTCAATCGTCATCGTCGGCCATGTCGATCACGGCAAGTCGACCCTGGTCGGTCGCCTCCTGCATGAGACCGGCAGCCTGCCCGACGGCAAGCTCGAAATGTTGCAGGCGGTCTCCGCCCGCCGCGGCATGCCGTTCGAATGGTCGTTTCTGCTCGACGCGCTGCAGACCGAGCGCGACCAGGGCATCACCATCGACACCACGCAGATCCGCTTCCGCACCAATGCGCGCGAGGTCGTGCTGATCGACGCGCCCGGCCACGCCGAGTTCCTGCGCAACATGATCACCGGCGCCTCGCAGGCCGACGGCGCCGTGCTGATCATCGACGCGCTCGAAGGCGTGCGCGACCAGACCCGCCGTCACGGCTATCTCCTGCATCTCCTCGGCGTCCGCCAAGTCGCCGTCGTCGTCAACAAGATGGACCGCGTCGATTTCGGCGAAGCGCGTTTCAACGACATCAAGGCCGAGATCTCGGCGCATCTCCAGGGCCTCGGCGTCAAGCCGGTCGCGGTGATCCCGATCTCCGCCCGCGACGGCGACGGCGTCGCGCAACTGACCCCGCGCATCGGTTGGTACAAGGGTCCGACCGTGGTCGAGGCGCTCGACGGGCTGGAGCCCGCCAAGCCGCTGTCG
This sequence comes from Bradyrhizobium sp. USDA 4353, assembly GCF_054063215.1. Lineage (NCBI taxonomy): Bacteria > Pseudomonadati > Pseudomonadota > Alphaproteobacteria > Hyphomicrobiales > Nitrobacteraceae > Bradyrhizobium > Bradyrhizobium sp. USDA 4353. Next base: position 2,597,985 of record NZ_JBSSGB010000001.1, on the reverse strand, counting down.
AGCCTGCCGCTGCGCCTGCCGGTGCAGGCGATCTACAAGTTCGACGATCGCCGCATCGTGGCCGGCCGCGTCGAGGCCGGCGAATTGCGCACCGGCGACGAGATCGTGATCATGCCGGCCGGCAAGATCGCGAAGATCAAGACCGTCGAGGGCTGGCCGCAGACGCCGGTCACCACAGCGCAAGGCGCGGGCCGCTCGGTCGGCATCACGCTCGACCGTGAGCTGTTCATCGAGCGCGGCGACGTCATCGCCCATGTCGGCCGCGAGCCGCAGGCGGCGCGCCGGCTGCATGCGCGCATCTTCTGGCTGCACGACCAGCCGCTCGCCAAAGGCGACAACATTCTCGTCCGGCTCGGCACCCGCGAGGCGCGCGGCAGCGTGGTCGCGATCGAGAAGGCGGTCGATCCCGGCTCGCTGTCGAACGAGGAGAACGCCTCGATCGCGCGCAACCATGTCGGCGAGATCGAGATCGCGCTGACCCAGCCGGTCGCCGTCGATCCCTACACCGAGAACGCGCGCACCGGCCGCCTCGTGATCGAGGTGCAGGGCCGCATCGCCGGCGGAGGACTCGTGCTGTCGATCGCCGCGGGCAAGCGCGCGGCACCCGTGGACATCATTCCCGTGGAATCCGCGCTGCAGCCGCAGGAGCGCGCCGACCGCTACCGCCATAAGGGCGCTGTCGTGTGGATGACCGGCCTGCCCGGCGCCGGCAAGTCGACCTTGGCGCGCGCGCTGGAGCGGCGGCTGTTCAGCCGCGGCGGCGCGCCCGTGCTGCTCGACGGCGACACCGTGCGCGCCGGCCTCAACAAGGACCTCGGCTTCACGCCGGAGGATCGCGCCGAGAACATCCGCCGCCTCGCCGAGGTCGCGACCCATCTCGCCCGCAACGGCCACATCGCGATCGTCGCCGCGGTGTCGCCGGCGCGCGAGGACCGCGCCGCCGCGCGGCGTGTGGCCGGCGACCTGTTCCGCGAGGTCTACGTCGCAACGGCGGCCGAGATCTGCGAGAGCCGCGATCCCAAGGGCCACTACGCCAAGGCCCGCGCCGGCGCGCTGTCGAATTTCACCGGCATCGGCAACGACTACGAGCCGCCGCTCGACGCCGAGCTGGTGCTCGACACCGCCACCCGCGGCATCGCCGACGCCACGGACGAGCTGGAAGCGCTGCTGTCGAAGACCGGCGTGCTGTTCGACGACATCGCCGATCTCGGCGCGAATATCTAACTAAGGCAAAGCGAGATATCGGCGCGTCACAGCGCGCCGACATACGCCGTGAGATCGTCGAGCTCGGCCTCGGTCGGCAGCCGCGACTCCATCTTCTTGGCGTAGAACTCCCACATCAGCTTGACCGCGTCGCGCAGCGAGGCCGTGCGGCCGTCGTGGAAATACGGCGCGGTCGACGCCACCGCGTGCAGGGTCGGCACCTTGAACTTGCCGCCGGTGCCGATGTCGTCCTTGCTCTTCTTGTCGAAGCTCGGCAGCTGGTGGCAGGTGCCGCAGCCACCGTCGCCGACATAGAGATCGAAGCCGCGCTTCACCGCCGGGCTCGCATCGTCGCGCGGCGTGCCGTCCTCCTTGACCTGCCAGTTCGCCGGATAGTTCAAGGTCCGGACATAGGCCACCAGCGCCGCCAAGGTGTCCTTCGACGGCTCCGGCCCCTTCATGCGGTTGACGATGATGCCGCGGATGCTGTCCTCCAGCGTCGCGGCCTGGCCCTGCCAACCGAACACCGAGCGCTCGCCGACGCCCCATAGTGTCGGCGTATTGCGGCCGTTGGGATCGCCGTCGGCGACCACGTCGAGGCCGACATAGGTCTTGTTGTTGGTATGCCCGGTCGAGAAATGGCAGGTCGCGCAGGACGCCTTGCTGCCGCCGGACAGGCTCGCATCGTTGAACAGCGCGAGGCCCTTGGCCGCAAGCTCGGCCTCGGACGACTGCGCGGGAGAGGTGACGGCCGCCCCGACCGTCACCGGCTGCGCGACCGGCGTCTCCGGCGCCGCAGCAGCAGCGGGCGGAGCCTTGTCGTTGGATTTGGGCTTGCGCGGCGCCGCGGCCGCATGCCGGGTCCTCGCCGTTTGCGCCGGTATCGGTGCCGCCGCGGCGTGCACCTGTTTCGGCCTCCACGCCGCCGCCAGCATCTGCAGCAGCGACGGCTTGGTCTCGACCGCACGCATGTAGGGCGCCGTCGACATGTCGGCCGCGAGGGCGGGTAGCGCGAGCAGGCTCAGACAAACAACCGCAGATTTGAGCCCAGTGAACGCCATCACCCGTCTCCCCACACCCCGTAGATGCAAGTCGTTATCGATAGCCTTTACGTCTGAAGTGGGACTGAGCGGGGGCAATGAGTCGGCGCAAGCAGAGCGCGAGTGCTGCGCAGGTGTGTCGCGATTGCGGATGGCGGACAGCGATTGGGTGACCGCCGTCACGGTGGTCCTCGGCGCGAGCTCCTACACAGCAGCCGATCACCGCCGCCAGGTCCGATGCGGATCGCGACGGAGACCTCATCACACGCCGGCCATCGGCCACACCTCATACCAACATCCAAGGAGATCACCATGTCGCGCTCCACCCTCACCACCCTCGGCTTCGCTCTGTCCATGATCATCTCCGGCCTCGGCGCGGTGTCGCAGGCCCAGGCCGGCGGCGCCTACGGCCCCGACACCTGCAAGGTCGGCTATGTCTGGCGCGAGGCCTATCCCGGCGACCACACCTGCGTGACGCCGGACCAGCGCGCCCGCGCCGCGCTCGACAACCGCCAGGCCGGCAACCGCATCAGCGCCACCGACCGCACCTATGGCTCCAAGACCTGCCGCCAGGGCTACGTCTGGCGCGAAGCGTTCGACGGCGACACCACCTGCGTCACCCCCGAGCAGCGCGCCCGCGTGAAGTATGACAACGCCCGCGCGAATGGGCGTTATCAGTAAGGACGTTGAGGGCGACGGCGGTGGCGGACGACAAACTGTCGTCCGCCACTCGCATGTCTGCCTCCTTCGAACACGTGCATGCCAACCCTTGCACAACCACGTCCTCGCGGTGACAATCAAAGCCGGGATGCTGGGGGAGCAAGACCGATGGCTGCGAGACTGTTTCGAACAATGTTGATCGTCGCGATGACGACGGTCATTGCCGGCCCATCAAGGGCCCAGCCGTCGACCACGCCACCGGCGCCGATCGCCGAGTTCGGCGCGCTGCCCGACGCGATGATCTTCTACGTCGCGCATGGTCCGCGCGACGCCTGCGGCCCCGGCTGCGCCGACTGGATCGCCGCCGAAGGCACGATCCGGTTCGATACGTTCAAGCGCCTGATCGCAATCCTCGACCGTCAGTCCGGCCGCAAGCTTCCCGTGATCATCCAGTCCCGCGGAGACGCCGATCTCAACAGCGCCGTCAGCATGGGCCGTATCCTGCGCGATCGCGGCATCGATGCCGGCGTCGGCCGCACCCAGGTGGACGCCTGCCGCGACAAGTCGCAGACCGACTGTCTGGCGCTGAAGCGCGCGGGCGGTCCCTTCGATGCGACGCTCGATACCTCGCGCGTGCTGTGCGAGACGTCCTGCTTTCTGATGCTGGCCGGCGGCGTCCACCGCAGCCTGCCGCCGGACGCGAGTGTCGAGCTCGTCGGCATGGAGATCCGCAACCGGCTCGCCCCCAACGTCTCCGCCGAGCACCGCGCCGGCCTCACCACCTATTACAGCGGGCAGGCCCGACTCTATCTGCGCGAGATGGGCATCGACCCCGGCATCCTGGACATCGTCGACCGCAACTGGGCCGACCGCAAACGCCCGACCGACGTGCCGCCCTCGGCCTGGCTGAAGTTTGGCTTGGTGACATCGGGGGCGCTGTAGCTGTGGAGATCCGGCCAGATCGGAGATGAGATGACTGCGCCGATCTCAGACCCGCTTCGTCAACGCGTTCTGCGTTTCGTCGCCCAGCAGACAGGAGCGCAGGTCGAACTGTTCGAACAGACCGACATCGCCCTCGGCGTCGATGGCTACGACGCAGAGGAATTCATGATAGCGTTTCAGCGCGCCTTCGAAGTCGACCTGTCCGGCTTCAAGTTCGACCGTCATTTCGGCCCGGAGGGCTTTTCGTTGATCGGCCTCATCCTGACCGCTCTTCGCTTTCGTCATCCGCCGCAGCCATTGACGGCGGGAACGCTCATCGACGCCGCCAGGCAGAAGCGCTGGCCGAGCGGGACAACGGCGCCGTATTGCGACATCACGTAGGGTGGGCAAAGCGAGGCCGAAGGCGGCGCGTGCCCACCGTTTCACACCGAACAAGCCGGCGTTGGGCACGCCGGTCCCGCGCGATGCGCGGGCTCTGCTTTGCCCGCCCTACGGACTACAAACTAATTGCGCGGCACCGGAGTTCGTTCGTAGAGACCGACGACGCGGCAGTCGATGCCGCAATCGTGCAATGACAGCCTGGCCTCGCCATCGTTCAGAAGGGCCGAGGTCCAGCTGCCCTCGACTTTGAGATCGACCGCAACCTCCATCCGGTCCTGGGCGATGACGAGCACCGCGAGGCAATGCGGATGCGCGCGGTACAGTTCGCGCTTGACCTCGATCCAGCGCCGGTCGGTGCCGGGGACCATCACCTCGTCGGTATCGGAGATCACCTCCGCAAGCAGATAAGCTTTGTCGACGAAACGCTGGCCGGGATCATAATCGGCATCGATGACGCCGACGTCCGGCTCAGGCCTGAAATCACCCGTGCCGAGATCGAGCCCGGGCCGTTGCGCGGCCAGCCCTGCCGGAGCATGGCGCGCGAGCGCGTCATTGAGCAGGCGTTCGAGATTGCTGGCGATCCGGTTATGCGCGATGGTCGGCGGGGTCATCATCATGGCCACACCCCCGACCAGCTCCCAGCGCTCATGATCCCGCCGCCGCGCCTGGAAGCTGCGAAACTCCGAGGCTGACATCCGGCCTGCACGGTCATGAGCGGCAATCTGCATCGACGAGCATCCGATCTTTAGTCAACGCTAACATGCATTCTCAACGGGAGTCACCCAGGGCGGACGACATCGGCATGACGTCCAACTCCATCAAACGGACGATCTGGCCTTCAATATCTCGATCCACATCCCGGACCGCCCCTGAAGGGCATGCTCGATTGGCCAGCCCGGGGCGGTCTCGATCCGGTGTACAAGCGTCCAAGCCAAGCCGAAGCAATCGTCCGGTCCGAACAGGTTGACCAAGGCTTTCGCATCGTTATCGCAGACGGGCCGCTGGATCTCCTCCAACAACGTCTCGATCCTCTCAAGCGTTGCTATATCCGCCGCGGCCGAAGCCGGTAGGGGACCAAGCGCCAGAAGCTCCTTCAGCGCCGCATGCATCGTGCCCGAATCTATTTCGTTGCTCCATACGAATTTGGCATGCTCCGCTGGGCGGCTCAGCCCGACACGCAATCATCCGAGAATCTTCAACCCATGTTTCTGAACGACGGTCAGCAGCTTGAGCGCCATGCCGCTCGGCCGCTTGGCGCCACTCTCCCATTTTTCGACCGTGCTCTCACTCGTATTGAGGTATCGGGCGAACACGGGCTGGCTGACCTTGTTGGCTTCCCGGATCATTTTGATCTGAGCCGGTTTCATCTCGTCCATAGCAGTCAGATGGCGAGCATCGAAATCCCTCATGGTCGCCTTGTCGAGCACACCGACCTTGTGAAGCGCCGTTGCGGACGAATGCAGCGCCTCCGAGAGATCCGACTTGAACCTATTTTTCTTCTTCACGGCAGATCTCCACCAAATCCCCGCCAGCTAACAGCTTTGCACATTGTACATCGTCCGTGGATGCATAGCCCTTCGCGAGCAGCCGGAAATCGTCCAACTCGTCATCATCAATGTTCGCCCTGTCCTTCTTGGCGAAAAGGTACGCGTAGATCCAGTTGCGACCACTTTTTGCCAGGATGATGCTCCGGTACATGTTCTTGTTCAGGCGCTTCTTGAAAACGCCTCCTCCGAGGTCGTCTGCCTGCCCGATCACGACCTCGCGGATGGCCTCGCAAGCTCGGCATCCTTGATGCGCGCCTTGCGCGCTGCCTTCGCAAACCACGCGGTCTTGAAAACGCGCATCGCAGGCGAACCAAGGTAGCACCAGGTGCTACAAAATTCAATAATCGCATTCTTCCGGAAAATGGAATTTGCGAACCGTACCAACCTGATTGGCCCTGTCCAGTCGCAGGCGCAAAATTATTCTTCTTTCACTTTTTCCGAAATCATGTATATTTCTCGCCATCCCGTCCCACACGAGCAACTGTGCTTTTGAGGTAGGCCGGCGAACGGCCGGCCTCAAGGCTGGCGCGAGACGCGCCCCCGCCTTCGGCGGCTGAAGGCCTTGACCCCGTCCGCTCGCCGTCCTGTTGGCTTGGCATGCGCTCGGTCGTGAACCGAGCGCATGTGGCGCTCGATCAGCTCATCGCAACGCGCGGCTGCTTGGGATTCCATTTTTCGCCGCGGGCGATCATCGTGTTGAGGATGATGATCAGCTTGCGCATACAGGCGATGAGGGCAACTTTCGGCTCTTTGCCCTTGGCGATGAGGTGTTCATAGTAGGTCTTGAGCACCGGATTATGCTGCGTCGCTGCTCCGAGGCAGGGAAGGAACAGGCCGTTTCTCACCCAGCGCCGACCTCCCTTGATGTGGCGCTCGCCTCGGCGCTTGCCGCTGTCGTCGTCGTAAGGGGCAACACCGATCAGGGCAGCGGCGATCCTATCACTCACCTTGCCGAGTTCCGGCGCTCCTGCGATGAGGAGCGCGGAGGTCATGACGGCAAGCCCCGGCACACTTTCAATGATCTCGGCGCGCTCGGCAAATTCCGGCGTCGCCTTGACCCTGGCGAAGATCGCAGCCTCGAGCTTCGCAATCTGAGCCGCGAGCGTCTTCAACACCTGGGAATGGGCCTTCTGCGCCAATCCCGGCACAACATGCTCGGTCTGGTTCTGCAAACGGGTTTTCAGATCCATCAGATTCTTGCGCGCTTTCACCAGCCCCGCCAGTTCCTCGCGTGCAGCATCGTAGATCTGGCTCGGTGCCTCGTCGAACGTCTCGGCGAACCAGGCGATCATCTCTGCGTCTATCGTGTCGTTCTTCGCCAGTCGACCCGCCGACAAGGCGAAGCTGCGAACCCGTTTGGGATCAACGATCCGCACCTCTATCCCGGCCTCGCGCAGCGCCTTGGCCCATTCGCGCTCATAGCCGCCGCTGGCCTCCATGACGGCCTTGGTCACCTTGTGCTTGCGAAGCAAGGCCACCAACTGGCGATGCCCAAGCGAACTGCTCGGGAATGTCTGCCGTACTCCGAGTTTCCGAATGCAGCCGTCCACCTTGTCCTTGGCCACATCGATACCAGCGACACCATTTGCGATCTGTGTCATCATCCACTCCCTTCCTTGCCTTGTATGGGCTCGAAGCCCTTGCAACTGTTCGGGTTGAGGAAGATCACCGGAGCTGTCCCTCGCTCTGATACAGGCTCTGCCGCGTTTGGGGCGTTACGGGCTCAGATCCAGCGACGGGCGGTTTTGCGAGAACCGCCCGTTCGCACATTCTGACAGAATTTCTGAACACAAGGGGCGTTTCGCGACCGTCACGGACGTCGGGTGCGGGATGCGGTGGGCGTCTTGGGCTGCGGCGTGAGCGATCATGCTGGCGGACAGTCCCGGGGCGCACGGCCAAGCCGTGGGGTTCTGGCATCCCGACGCTGATGCCACGCCGGCGACGACGCCAAACGCGTTGCGCTCGGCAACGGTGACCATAAAGCCCGGGCACCGGGGAGACCACGGAGCAACCGTAAAGCCATCGCGCAGGGAAGGCCGGATGTCCGGCTCGTACCTGTGGTGACTGCCGCCTGCTTTTTTTCTGCAGGCGGGCCATGGGTGCAGCCTGCACCCGGCCTTCCCTGCGCCTCTCGTTGTTGAGAGGCGGCCAAGAGCAAAGCTCGGACGCAAATATGCGCCGCGAGAATATTTGCGCATGAGCGATGATCGCGATGAGTTACGACCTCCGGGAGCCGGGGCGCGCCATCCAGCCCACAGCCGTCATCGCCCGGCTCCGACCGGGCGATCCAGTATTCAGAGACGCCCGCGAGTTCCCGAGAAGCCGCGGCGTACTGGATCACCCGCTTTCGCGGACGAGGGCCACGTCGTTGATACCAGCAGCCGAGAACAGGTCTCCGATGAGTTCGTCGCGCGCGAGTCTTCCGTGACGACAGACCTCAACCAGCACACGGGCTCACCGGAGGAGCACGCCGGAACGTTGGGTACGGAAAGGCTTCATGCGAGGCAAGGCGCCTGCTGTCACCCTCCCCTGGAGGGGGAGGGTCGGCGCGCGTCGCGGGAGCGAGGCGCGCCGGGGTGGGGTGGAGCCAGGGCGCCGGTGCGTGTGGAGAGATCACCCCACCCCCGCCTCGCCTCTCGCTTCGCTCGGTGCGAGGCGACCGTCCCCCTCCAGGCGAGGGTGGCAGCGCGGCAGAACGAGAGACCAGGCTGCCCTCCGTGCGTTCCACCCCCGACCATCTGCCATACCCCCTCCCCCCTTCCTTGGCCCCCGCTTTGGCGTTAAATGCACTGCACACGCCGCCCGCTGAGGCGGCCATTTCAGCATGCCCAAGACACGCGCAACGTCGCTTTGACCCGAGAGAAACGTCTCATCATGACCCGTATCGACGCCCATGGACTGAAGATCGCCCCGGTTCTGTTCGACTTCATCGCCAAGGAGGCGGCGCCCAAGACGGGAATTGATCCGGACGCGTTCTGGGCCGGGCTGGCCGCGATCCTGAAGGATCTCGCGCCCCGCAATCGCGAGCTGCTCAAATTCCGCGATGCCCTGCAGGACAAGATCGACGCCTGGCACCTCGCCAACAAGGGCAAGGCCTTCGACCTCGGCGCCTACACGGCGTTCCTGAAGGAGATCGGCTACCTCCTGCCGGAGCCCGCGACCCACAAGGTCGAGACCGCCAATGTCGATGAGGAAATCGGCGAGATCTGCGGTCCCCAGCTCGTGGTGCCGCTGACCAACGCGCGCTACGCGCTGAACGCGGCGAACGCCCGCTGGGGCTCGCTGTACGACGCTTTCTACGGCACCGACGCGATCCCGCATGATCCGAGCGAAGGTGGCAAGGGCTACAACAAGGCCAGGGGCGACAAGGTGATCGCCAAGGCCAAGGCCTTCCTCGACGCCGCCGCGCCGCTCGCCACCGGCAGCCACACCGACGTCATCGCCTACAGCGTGATCGCCGGCCAGCTCTCGGCCAAGCTGAAGAGCGGCAACGCCACCGCGCTGAAGAACGCCGACCAGCTCGCCGGCTACCAGGGCTCGGCCGAGGCGCCGTCCGTCATCCTGCTCGCCAATAACGGCCTGCACATCGAGGTCGTGATCGACCGCAGCCATGTCATCGGCAAGGATGATCCGGCCGGCGTGTCCGACATGATCCTGGAGGCCGCGGTCTCGACCATCCTCGACATGGAGGACTCTGTCGCCGCCGTCGATGCCGAGGACAAGGTGCTGGTCTATCGCAACACGCTCGGCCTGATGAATGGCACGCTCTCGGCGGATTTCGAGAAGGGCGGCAAGACGCTCACGCGCGCCCTGAATAGCGACCGCAGCTACACGACGCCGTCAGGCGGCACGCTCACTTTGCACGGCCGCAGCCTGCTGCTGATCCGCAACTGCGGGCACCACATGTTCACCGACGCCGTGCTCGGCGCCGACGGCGAGGAAATTCCCGAAGGCATTCTCGACGCCGCCGTCACCGGCCTGCTCGCGATCCACGACCTCAAGGGCAACTCCAAGGTCAAGAACAGCCGCACCGGCTCGATCTACATCGTCAAGCCGAAGATGCACGGCCCGGATGAGGTCGCGCTGACGGTCGAGCTGTTCGCCCGCGTCGAGAAGCTGCTCGGCCTGCCGGAGAATTCCATGAAGGTCGGCATCATGGACGAGGAGCGCCGCACCACGGTCAACCTCAAGGCCTGCATCCAGCAGGCGTCGAAGCGCATCGTGTTCATCAACACCGGCTTCCTCGACCGCACCGGCGACGAGATCCACACCTCGATGGAAGCGGGGCCGATGATCCGCAAGAACGAGATGAAGGCGCAGCCCTGGATCAAGGCCTACGAGGACTGGAACGTCGACATGGGCCTGATCGACGGCCTTCCCGGCCACGCCCAGATCGGCAAGGGCATGTGGGCGGCGCCGGACAAGATGGCGGACATGCTGGCGCAGAAGATCGGCCACCCGCAGGCGGGCGCCACCACCGCCTGGGTGCCGTCGCCGACCGCAGCCACCCTGCACGCCCTGCACTATCACCAGGTCAACGTGAAGGTCCGCCAGGACGAGCTCGCCAAGGGCGGTCCGCGCGCCAAGCTTGGCGACATCCTCACCATCCCGGTGTCGAACTCGAACTGGGCGCCGGACGACGTCCGCCAGGAGATCGACAACAACTGCCAGGGCATTCTGGGCTACGTCGTTCGCTGGATCGACCAGGGCGTCGGCTGCTCCAAGGTGCCGGACATTCACGACGTCGGCCTGATGGAGGACCGCGCGACCTTGCGGATCTCCAGCCAGCATCTCGCCAACTGGCTGCACCATGGCGTGGTCAGCAAGGATCAGGTGATGGACTCGCTGAAGCGCATGGCTGTCGTGGTCGACAAGCAGAACGCCGGGCGACCCGCTGTATCGGCCGATGGCGCCGTCATTCGACGGCGTCGCCTTCAAGGCCGCCTGCGATCTCGTGTTCGAAGGCCGCACCCAGCCGAACGGCTACACCGAATACATCCTCACCGCGCGGCGGCGCGAGGCCAAAGCGAAGGCCTGACGACGAAAAGCCCCGGCATCCGCCCGGGGCTTTTTTTGATCAGCGGGAGGTAACATAAAACCCGACTACACCACCGCGATGTATTTCAGCAGCGAGATCACGCCGAGGACGATGACGATCACCCGGCAGATCTGCTTGGCCCGGCCGTCGAGCGGCAGCAGGTTGATCAGATAGAGGATCAGGATGACGACGAGGAAGGTGACGAGAGCACTGACGATCATGGCGGGACCCCTCTTGCGATATGTGGAATGCGCTGGCGTTGCGCATCTAACCCGGAGCAGCAGAGTTGGTTCCGGGGACGGAACCTGTTTGCTCCGTAGTTCTACTGATCGAAGGCGCGCTCGATTGTTTACCGTTGGCCCGGAAAATCCTTGAGCTTTCAGAGACTCACGAGATCGCCATGCTGAACCGTCTGACCATTTCCTCGCTGTTGAAAACCGTGATCGTCACGGCCGCGCTCGCCGTCGTCGCGCTCTTTTCATTCAACGCCTGGAGCTCCTGGAACCGGCTGCAGTCCGCGCAACGAATCGCGCGGGTGGCTGAGGTCTCGGGCGTCATGTTCAAGGCGATGAACAGCATGCGCAGCGACCGCTCCACCACGGTCCGTGTTCTGAACGCGGACAAGGCGATGGATGCGGATACCGAGAAGTTCGTCCGCGGAGCGCGTGACATCTACATGCCGGCGCTCAATCGGAGCCTGGATCTTTTGAAGGAGATGGAGTTCGCGCAGGCCCCTGCATCGATTGCCGATCTCGAGCGGCTCAACAAGACCATCACGGCCGAGCATGCCGAGTTCTGGACCGACATCGTCAAGCCGAAAGCGGCGCGCCGGCCCGGCTTGCCGAAAGAATATGGCGAGACGTTCGATGCGCTGCTGGCGTTGCTCGACAGGATCTCCGGCAATATCGCCGCCAGCGTCAATCACCAGAGCGCGACCGTCGATCAGTTGCTGATGATCAAGCAGATGGCCTGGCTGATGCGCAACACCGCAGGCGAAGCCTCGCTGATCATCAGCAACGGCTTGACGGCGGGCAAGGTATCGCCGGAAGCCGTGCTGGCCTACAACAAGCTGGTGGGAGGCATCGACGCCGCATGGAAGGCCGTGCAGCTCGCCACCTCCGGCATGGACGCGCCGCCGGCATTGTCTGCCGCAATCGCGAGCACGGAGAATGCCTATTTCACGGCCGAATATGCCGGCTTGCGCGAACGGCTGCTGGCGGCGCTGCAGACAAATCAGACGCCCGAGATGACTCCCTATCAGTGGAGCCCGTTCTCGGTGAACAAGATGACGAGCGCGGTCGTGCTGGCCGAGGCGGCCCTCGATGCCGCCAAGGAGCATTCCAGCAATCAGCAGCGCACCGCCATGGAGGCGCTGGTCCTTCAGCTCGTGCTGCTGCTTGCCGCCGTCGTCCTCAGCGGCGCGGCGATGGCCGCGGTGAACGGCCGGGTGATCCGGCCGCTGAACCGGATGCGTGACGCGATGCTCGCGGTCGCTGGCGGGGACCTGAGCGTCGACACCGGTTACACCCAGCGCGAGGACGAGATCGGGGCGCTCGCCAACGCGCTCGCGACATTCAAGCAGCAGGCGCAGGACAAGCTCGCCATCGAGGCCCAGGAGCGCGAGCGCAACGCCGCCACCGCGGCGCGACAGCGCGCGATCGAATCCTATGTCGCGGAGTTCGAGGGGCTGGTGCGCGACTCGCTGGAGCAGCTCGGCCGCGCCTCCACCGACATGCAGGCGACGTCGGCTGGCCTGACCAACGTCTCGCGGCAGACGAATTCCCGGGCCGAGGTTGCGTCGAAGGCCTCCAACGATGCCTCGATGAGCGTGCAGACCGTCGCCTCGGCCGCGGAGGAGCTGAACGCCTCGATCGCCGACATCTCCAAGCAGGCCTCGCACGCCGCCGGCATTGCCAGCCGCGCCGTCGAGCAGGCGCGCATGACCGACGGCACTGTTCAGGGGCTGTCGCAGTCGGCCAACCGCATCGGCGAGGTCGTCGGCCTGATCAACAGCATCGCGTCGCAGACCAACCTGCTGGCGCTGAATGCGACGATCGAGGCGGCCCGCGCCGGCGAGGCCGGCAAGGGCTTTGCCGTCGTCGCCTCCGAGGTGAAGACCTTGGCGAGCCAGACGGCGAAGGCAACCGACGAGATCTCGGAGCAGATCGCCGACATCCAGCGCGTCGCCAATGACGCGATCGATGCGATCCAGCGCATCGGCGGCATCATCGGCGAGGTCAATGAGGTCGCCACCGCGATCGCCGCCGCCGTGCAGGAGCAGGGCGCGGCCACGCAGGAGATTTCACGCAGCACGCAGTTTGCGGCCGACGGCACCAAGAACGTCTCCGACAACATCACCGGCGTGAAGTCGGACGCCGATGCCGCGGCGGCCGCAGCCGAGAATGTGCGCAACGCCTCGGAGACGCTGGAGCACCAGAGCAGGAGCCTCGGCCATCAGGTCACGGACTTCCTCGGCAAGATCCGCGCGGCCTGAGGCGGCTGGAGATCACTCGGATTTAACTTCTTACCAACTACTTCTAGGGAAGACCCGATCGATTCGAGAGACCCATGCTTAGCCGCTTCACCGTAGCCGCGCTGCTCAAGACCGTCATCACGATCGCTGCGCTGATCATCATCGGCAGCTTTGGCTGGAATTCGTGGGACTCCTGGCGGCGGCTGCAGGTCACCGGTCACATCGTCAAGGTCACTGACGCCTCCGCGTTCTTGTTCACCGCGATGACCAGCCTGCGCAGCGACCGGTCGACGACGCCCCGCGTGATCAACGCCGAGCAGCCGATGGAGCCGGCCGCCGAGAAATACCTGCGCACCTTGCGGGAGACCGAGATGCCGGCCTTGGCGCGCGCCCGCGAGCTGCTGCCGAGCATCGACTTCGCGCAGAGCCAGTCGCTCGTGCCGGAGCTCGAGCGCCTGGAGAAGACCCTCCTGGCCTACCAGACCGAGTTCTGGACCGAGATCGCCAAGCCGAAATCCCAGCGCCGCCTGGCGCTCGCCGACAATTATGTGCAGACGGTCAGCGCGCTGCTGACGACGCTCGACAAGATCAGCACGGCGCTGGTCACGAGCGTCAATCATCAGGACGCCGCCATCGACCAGCTGCTCTCGATCAAGCAGTATGCCTGGCTGCTGCGCAGCGTCGCCGGCGAGGCCTCGACGGTGGTCGGCAATGCGATCAATTCCGGAAGCATCTCGCCGGAGAACCAGGTCACCTATGCGAAGCTGATGGGTGGGGCCGAGGCGAGCTGGACGGCGCTGCAGCTCTCCACCGCGGGCATGGAGCTGCCGCCCGCGATCTCGACGGCTCTCAAGGCGGCACAAACCGCATATTTCGACCAACAATATGTCGGGCTCGCGGACCGGCTCGTTGCGGCGGTCGCCAAGGGCGAGAAGCCGGAGATCACCACCACGCAATGGAGCCCGTTGGCCGTCGGCCGCATGGCCACCGCGATCACGGTTGCGGAGGCGGCGCTCGATGCAGCCAAGCAGCAGGCCAGCACGCAGAACGCGGCGGCTCTTCGCTCGCTGCTGCTGCAATCCTCGCTGCTCATTCTGGCCACGATCGCCACGATCGGCGCCATCATGGCGATCAGCCGCCACGTGATCGTCCCGCTCCACATTATGCGCGACGCCATGCTGAAGGTCGCCTCCGGCGATCTCGCCGTCAGCACCGGCTATGCGCAGCGCCAGGACGAGATCGGGGCGCTCGCCAACGCACTTGAGACATTCAAGCAGCAGGCCCGGGACAAGCTCGCGATCGAGGCCCAGGAGCGCGAGCGCAACGCTGCCACCGCAACGCGGCAGCGCGCGATCGAATCCTATGTCGCGGAGTTCGAAGGGCTGGTGCGCGACTCGCTCGACCAGCTCGGGCGCGCCTCGACTGACATGCAAGCCACGTCGGCGGGCCTGACCAACGTGTCGCGCCAGACAAATTCCCGCGCCGAAGTCGCATCCAAGGCCTCGAATGACGCCTCGATGAGCGTGCAGACGGTCGCCTCCGCCGCGGAGGAGCTCAACGCCTCGATCGCCGACATCTCCAAGCAGGCCTCGCACGCCGCCGGCATTGCCAGTCGCGCCGTCGAGCAGGCGCGCATGACCGACGGCACCGTGCAGGGCCTGTCGCAATCGGCCAATCGCATCGGCGAGGTCGTCGGCCTGATCAACAGCATCGCCTCGCAGACCAACCTGCTGGCGCTGAATGCGACGATCGAGGCGGCCCGCGCAGGCGAGGCCGGCAAGGGCTTTGCCGTCGTCGCCTCCGAAGTGAAGACCTTGGCGAGCCAGACGGCGAAAGCGACCGACGAGATTTCGGAGCAGATCGCCGACATCCAGCGCGTCGCCAATGATGCGATCGACGCGATCCAGCGCATCGGCGGCATCATCGGCGAGGTCAACGAGGTCGCCACCGCGATCGCTGCCGCCGTGCAGGAGCAAGGCGCGGCCACGCAGGAGATTTCACGCAGCACGCAGTTTGCGGCCGACGGCACCAAGAACGTCTCGGACAACATCACCGGCGTGAAGTCGGACGCCGACGCCGCAGCAGCGGCGGCGGAGAATGTGCGCAACGCCTCGGAGACGCTGGAGCACCAGAGCAGGAGCCTCGGCCATCAGGTCACGGACTTCCTCAGCAAGATCCGCGCGGCTTGAGCGCTGCGCGGCATCACTCCGACGCCAACACCGGCGCGCGCTCGTATTTCGCACGCAGCGCTGCCGGAGCCGGCGAGAAGTTGAGCTCGGCGCGCTTGCCGGAGCCGGTGCGGTTGGCGACCTTGAGGCCGTCATCGCTGGCCACGACATCGCCCTTGCGCAAGGTCGGGTCGTTGTCGATCGACACCTTGGCGAGACCGAAATGGTCCTTGCCATTGCAGGTGCAGTTGTCGACGATCTCGGTGCGATATTTGAACGCGTTGGGCAGCGCCGAGTACGCCTTGCCGCCGTCGGTCTCGGCATTGTCGATCGAGCTGCCATAGACGACCTCGGTCTTGGACGCCGGGCAGAAGCTGTTGCACGCCGCTTCCTTGCTCTGGTCGCCGGTGGCGCCAAGCGGGAAGTAGCGCCCGTCGCAGGTGCGGACGCACCAGGCGACGCTGCTGCTGCCGCCGCCGCGATAGGTGACGTCGCCGCGCGGAGCAGAGCGGGGCGCGGGGGCCTCGTCGGCGAACGGCATGCGGATGTAGGGCTGCTGCCGCTGTGGCGCATTGAAGCCGCCGAACAGCGCGGAGAAGAAGTCCTGCGCACCTGCGGCAGTCGGGCCCGCCATCGCGCCGGCAGCGGTCGCCATCGCGATCGCAACGAGGATCCGTCGGCTGGTCATCATCTCGGCCCTCGATCAGTTGACGGCAGCGACGGGCAGCGACATCGCCTGCCGCCCGGACGGCAGCGAGGTGACGCGCGGCGCTCGCTCCGGGCTGGTGCGGGCCTGCAGCGACCCGCCCTTCGGCAGCACCACGACCTTGGTGCCGACCTGCACACGGCTGAACAGGTCGGAGACGTCCTCATTGGTCAGGCGGATGCAGCCCGACGACACGAACTTGCCGATCGTGCTGGGATCGTTGGTGCCGTGAATGCGGTACTCGCTGGAGCCGAGATACATCGCGCGCGCGCCGAGCGGGTTGCCGGGGCCGCCGGCCATGAAACGCGGCAAATAGGGCTGGCGCGCGATCATCTGCGCCGGCGGATGCCAGTCCGGCCACTCGGCCTTGCGGCTCACCGTCTGCACGCCGGCCCAGGTGAAGCCTTCGCGGCCGACGCCGACGCCATAGCGCAGCGCACGGCCACCGCCGAGCACGTAGTAAAGATAGGTATGGCCGGTATCGATGATGATCGTGCCCGGCGCCTCGCGGGTGTCGAGATTGACGATGGTGCGGCGCAGCCGATCCGGCAGCTGCCTGTCTTCGTCCTGCGCAACGGCCGGTGCGGTCGCCTCATCATCCGGCGGAAACACCTGCTGCTCGAGTGGTGCATATCCCAGGCTTTGCGCGTGCGCCGAGCCGATGCCCGGAGCCAGCACGAGCGCGGCGGCGACGGCCATCATCGATGCAGTCCGCTGCAACAGACCGTTCTGAGCGGAGACGAGCTTTGTCATGAGATCCCCCTGTCTGACGAGCATCGCGGCGCGATGCGTAGATGCGTAGTTGGCCCTTCAAACGCGAGAGAGGTCGCCGCGGTTCCGGCTTCGATGTGGCCGCCTTGCGTCAGTCAAGCGCGTCCGCGCTCACGTTCGTGCGACGGAACCGAGATCGTGCTGGGACGTTGGACGCGCGCAGGAAAACGTCACGAACGCGGGGAGACGCGCGTCAATTCGTTCGGGGGAAATCATGGTGCGTGTACTTCCCACCGAGCGGCTTCTCGAGAGCGGCCACGACGGCTCTGCCCTCGGCGAGAGTCACAACGAACAACCTCCCATCATCAAGCGCGCCGAGGTGGTTGCGATCGCGCTGGTCATTCTCGCCGCCATCTGCGTGACCGGCGTGCTCTATGTCGCGAGAGGCTTCTTCCTTCCCATCGTGATGGCGTTCGTCGTCGGCACCATGCTGTCACCGGCGGCCAATTTCCTGGAGCGCTATCGGGTGCCGCGCGGCGTCGGCGCGGTCCTGATCGTGATCGCGGTGGCGGCAGGACTCGCCTTCATCATCGGGCTGATCTCGGCCCCGGTGCTCGACTGGACCAATCGGCTTCCGGAGCTCGCGACCCAGCTCAAGGCCAAGCTGCACGTGTTCGACCGGCCGCTCGCGCTCTGGCACGACATGCAGACGGCGATCGGCGGCGGCAGCGTGTCCAGTTCGGCCTCCTTCGCGCTTCCGAAGTTAGATTGGGTGCAGCCGACGCTCGAATTTCTTACCCCGACCTTCACCGAATTCATGCTGTTCTTCGCAACCCTGGTCCTGTTCATCGCGAGCTGGCGCGACCTGCGACGCGCGCTGATCATGACTTTCGGCGATCATGAGGCGCGGCTGCGGACGCTGCGCATCCTGAACGAGCTCGAGCTGCATCTCGGCAACTACCTGCTGACCGTCACGCTGATCAACACCGGCGTCGGCATCGCAACCGGCCTCACCTGCGCGCTCACGGGCATGCCGAACCCTGCGGGCCTCGGCGCGCTCGCCGCGACGCTCAACTTCATCCCGATCATCGGACCGATCGCGATGTTCGTCGTGCTGCTTCTGGTCGGCGCGATCGCGTTTCCGACCTTGAGCGGCGGCATGGCTGCACCCGCCATCTTCGCGGTGATCACCTTCATGGAAGGCCACTTCGTCACGCCGCTGATCATCGGCAGACGGCTCGCGCTGAACGCGCTGGCCGTGTTCATCGCGCTGGCGTTCTGGACGTGGCTGTGGGGTCCCATGGGCGCTTTCCTCGCCTCGCCGCTGCTGATCGTCGGCCTGATCTTGAAGGAGCATCTGCTGCCGGACACTTCGCCGCAACTGCCGGCGGACTAATTCGGTTTCATTCAAGGAACTTCCCTCGGCGCCTCGCGTTTGTCGAGCAGACGCACATCACCTTGCTCCGGGAGCCCTGCCAATGCCGCCGACCGATGGTGAGGCCGCGATGAGAGATCTCGCCGACAAAGCCAACTATGAACGCCTGCAGAAGGATGTCCACGCCGTGAAGAACGATATCGCAGCTCTCACCGAACAGATCACCGACGCGCTCAACGCCTTCGCCGGTCAGGCCAGCAAGCAGGCGCGTAGCGGTTATCGCCAGGCCCGCGACAACATGGATCAGACCTTCGACGACATGTCGGAGCGCGGCGGCGCGATGCTGGGCGCGGCTCAGGACGCGGCCCATTCGATGGAGGAGCGCCTGGAGGACGTGATCGCGCAGCGCCCGCTAGCGACCGTCGGCCTTGCGCTCGGCCTTGGCTTCCTGATCGGCGTCGCCTGGAAGCGCTAGGCCCGCCGCGCGCATTTGAGGCCATGATTGATCGGCGCCATGTCGGCGCCGATTGAGCTTGTCGGATTGCGGTTGACGACTATCAGAGAGATCAAAGATGCTTCAGCGCATGATTGCGGAATTCCAGGAATCGACCGGTCATACCGTCCGATTGACGAGCCTGGCATTGGCCGCGGCCGTCGGATTGTTCGTCACCACCTGCTTCCTGTGTGCCGCGGCCTTCGTCGCGGTTTTTCAGCGTTACGGCCTCGTCGCCGCTTGTCTCACGGGCGCAGCGATCTTCTTCGTCGCCACGCTGCTTGCGGCGGCCAGCTATATGGCACGTAAGCGGGCAGTTGCGAGCCGTGCGGCACGAGCGGCAGAGGCCACTCGCTCCGCCACTCAGTCTCTCCTTGCAGATCCGATGCTGTTGGCAAGCGGCCTTCAGGTCGCCCGAATGATCGGCGTCAAACGGCTGGTGCCGATTCTCGCCATTGGAGGACTGGCACTCGGCCTGCTCGCCCGCGGGCAGATGACGAGCAACGCCGAAGCGGCTGAGTAGTCGGGCACGTGTCGCTGTGAGAAATTGAACCTGTCTCGCAGCCTGCAGCGAGACCTATCAGGTCACGCAGCGGCCAGGCTGGAGGCGCTTGGCGATCTCGGTCAGGACGGACACGGAGGGCTCGCACGCGATCGGCTTCACCGCGCGACGCTCATTCTCCGTGCTGATGATCTGGGAGCCTTGCGGCGCCGTCGCCTGCCCCGCATTCGAGGCCGGGGCTTGCACCGGAAGCCTCATCAGGAAGGTGGTGTCGGCAAAGGCGCCAAGCTTGATCGAGACGGTGCGCGTTTCCGTGGCTGCGGAGACCAGCGGCGCCCGATCGGATTTGGCCTCGCGGTTGACATTGCCTGCCGTCGCGACGAGCTGCTCCGACGCGGATGCCTGCGTCTGAAAGCTCGATGCAAGATCGTGCCCTGAGGCAAGCTGCATCGCACCCACCAGCATCACGGACGCTGCGAGCGAGCCCAACACCACCACTTTTCCGGTCTGCGACATGTCTCTGCTCCCCTCGCCCGCGGGCGATCGGCATCTCAACGTAAGTCGCAGGAAGTGGGTTCTGGGACGGGCAAATCACTTAACCGTGTCTTAAGACAGCGACGCTCGCGAAAAAAATCTTGGCTTGGTGGGAACGACTTTTTGGCTCGCGCGTCATCTCGGCAGCCGGTTATTCCCCCTGCCCCATTGACCGGCGACGCGGGGCACCGCCGTGGTGATGCCGGCGGTGCCCCGCATCCTTTTCTGGCCGCCCCATACGGGCAGCTGTTCCCCCTCGATCGTTCCAGCGATATATCTCCTCCTGTGCGGCCCCAACGATGGCAGCGCGG
This sequence comes from Bradyrhizobium sp. USDA 4353, assembly GCF_054063215.1. Lineage (NCBI taxonomy): Bacteria > Pseudomonadati > Pseudomonadota > Alphaproteobacteria > Hyphomicrobiales > Nitrobacteraceae > Bradyrhizobium > Bradyrhizobium sp. USDA 4353. The sequence goes on along the minus strand of NZ_JBSSGB010000001.1, from coordinate 2,577,901 downwards.
TGAGGATGGAATGCGGATGGCGAGCCTGAAGGGCGCCTTGAGGGGTATCGGACTGTCGTTGATCCTCGTGACGCTGATTTCGCCCCTTGCCCTGGCTGGCAGCGCCAAGGACGATTGGATCAAGAGCCTCGTCGTCCGGCTGAAGCTGAACCGCCGCTACCCACCCCAGGCCACCGATGAGGGCGGAACTGCGAAGGTCGTCTTCCGGATCGACCGCAGCGGACATCTGCTCTCCTCTGCTCTCAGCGAGAGCACCGGCGACCCGGCGCTGGACCAGGAGGCGCTGGCCCTCATCGAACGTGCTCAGCCCTTCGCGCCACCGCCTCCAGAGCTGTCGGATGGCGATTTGACGTTCATGGTGCCGATCGTGTTTACCCCTCGGCACACATCGGGCATCCAGCTCGACGAGATGACCCTGAACGAAACCGTGCTGAAGGCCCGGCTGAACGGCATCTGCCGCGGCTGCTGAGCGGCATAGGCGCAAAAAAATCGGCGCGCCCATCGAGAGCGCGCCGATCAATCTGCGTCAATCAGAAACGTCTCAGGCCGCGGGCTTCGGCATGCGGTTGCGCGAATTGCGCTGGAAGAACAGGGCTTGGCTCGCTACCGCTGACACCATCGCGGGCTGGAACGGCTTGGAGATCAGGAACGCCGGCTCCGGCCGCTCACCGGTCAGGAAGCGCTCCGGATAGGCAGTGATGAAGACCACCGGCACCTCGAAGGTGCGCAACAGCTCGTTGACTGCGTCCAGCCCGGACGAGCCGTCCGCGAGCTGAATGTCGGCCAGGATCAGGCCGGGCTTCTTGTTCTTGGCAAGAGCAACCGCGTCGGCATGCGTGCGGGCGACGCCGATGACGTTGTGGCCGAGGTTCTTGACCAGGCTTTCGAGATCCATCGCGATGAAGGTCTCGTCCTCGATGATCAGCACATCGGTGGCGATCTCCGCGGCGAGCTCGCGGCCTGCGGCGTCCGCCAGCCGGCGGGTCTCCGCCACGTCGATGTCGAGGATGAACCCAACCTCCTCTTCCGGGAAGCCTTCCAGCGACAGCAACAAGAACGCCTGACGCGGTAGCGGAGTGATGTTGGACAGGCGCCGCTCGGGCGGCATCGGCAGCGTTGCCACTTCGGCGTCGTCGTTCAGCGCGACCGAATTCCAAATCTGCGTAAACAGGCGGAACAGGCCGGCGCGGGGACCGTACCGTTCATCCAGCAGCGCCGGATCCTGGATCAGAGCCTCCAGCATGGCGCCGACATAGGCGTCTCCGGAACCCTGGCTACCGGTGAGAGCACGCGCATACCGGCGCAACAGCGGTAAATGTTCAGCAACTAGCTGTGATCGGCTCATCCCCACTCCATTTGGTCATCTGGGCTTCGGCCCGGGTTCCATGATGGGCTGATTACGCCTGAAACGACGAAAAGTTCCCCAATCGCGTGGAACTTTTATCGTGCGGTTGCATTAGTTCCCGATCAGGCCCCCTCGATGGCGAGGATAATTCTTGAAGCTTCAGGGACTTAACTCTCGGGGAAACGTGGAAAAGGTCATGAAAGATGTAAAGTCTCAAGCCAGCAAGAATGCGGCACCGCGCAAGCCCGGCGGACTTAACGCGGAAATCCAATCGAGGATCGGTCATCAACTCCGCGCGATGTACGACGATGTCGTGCGTCAGGGCGTGCCTGATCGGTTTACCGATTTGATCCGCAAGCTTGATGCGCCGACAGCTCAGTCCCACGTGGAGAATGGCGGGGGATCCAACGACCAAAATGACGGGAGGGAGTGAATGCCTCTCACTGATTCCTTGCGGGACGATATCCTCGCGGCCGTCCCGAGCCTCCGCGCATTTGCGATTTCCTTGAGTGGTAACAGCGATCGCGCCGACGATTTGGTGCAGGAGACGCTGCTCCGGGCATTGGCGAATATCGACTCGTTTCAACCGGGCTCCAATCTGCCGGCGTGGTTGTTCACGATTCTGCGCAACCTGTTCCGCTCCGACTACCGCAAACGCCGGCGCGAAGTTGAAGACGCCGAAGGCAACTACGCCAAGACGCTCAAGACGCATCCCTCCCAAGGGGCGCATCTGGAGTTCGAGGAGTTCCGCGCCGCGCTCGAGAAGCTGCCTCAGGACCAACGCGAAGCGCTGATCCTGGTCGGCGCATCCGGCTTCTCCTACGAGGACGCGGCCGCGATCTGCGGCTGCGCGGTGGGCACCATCAAGAGCCGCGTCAACCGCGCGCGCTCGAAGCTGGCAGCCCTGCTCTACGTCGAAGGGGCCGAGGATTTCGGTCCCGATGAGACGGTTCGGGCCGTGATCGGCGGCAGCGGCGGCTAAGGCCGCCCACGCATCCAAGCAAACGAAGAGGCGGCCCCGTTCCGGGAGCCGCCTCTTTGCATTGCTCATTCGACTACGCGCCAGCACGTCGCTGACGCATCGGACAACTATTTGGGCGGGCGGACCGGCGCGGAGAACTGCTCGGTACGGTCGCGCTCGGTCATGTCGATGACGGTCTCCATCGGCGCCGTCAGCTCATACACGTAGCTACCGTCGGTGAAAAAGCGCTTGGACGTGCCGCCCAGCGCCTCCGGCGCGACGCGGTCGAGCAGGATCAGGCCGAAATCGCTGTCGGGACGCCGCGTGGCTTCGCTGGTGTTGCGCTCCTCCCAGCGGAAGTTGAACACGGCGTGCGGCTCCTCGCCCGTGACCTCCCACTTCGCCGTGATGTGCGGGTGCTTGCCGACCAACGAGAGACCCTCGTCGGAATGCGACGCCAGCTCGAAGAACAGCAGCGACAGACTCTGCGCCGCGCGCGCGCTCACGGTGATATCGGGGCCGCTGACTGCGATGCGCTCGGCATGCGGAATGGCCCGGGCTTCGAACAGGCCGCGCAGCTGGACGCCCTGCCACTGGCTCTCGCTCAGCAGCGTGACGACATTCGACATCGCATGAATGCGGCCGATCAGCAGCTCGCGCGCGACATCGATGTCGCTGCCATGCCGGAGCGTGCGGGTCACGATCGACTGGATCACCGCCAGGATGTTCTTGACCCTGTGGTTCAACTCATCGATGACCGCCGTCAGGCGGCGCTCGAAGCCGATGCGCACCTGGATCTCGCGGCTGAGCCGCAGATTGTTGTACGCGACATAGCCGAACAGGCCGCAGATGATGCCGGTGAGCGCGAGCCCGATGATGCCGACGATCACCGCCGTCTGTTGCGCGCGCCGGACCGCATTGCTCTTGGCGTAGTAGACCAGCGACCAATCATGGTTGCCGAAGGCGACGGTGCGCGTCGAGGACGGCGACGGATCGTCAGGGCCTCGGGTCCGGCTGGTCACCACGCCCTGGTCGTTCGCGACCAACTCGTCGGAGGCGTTTCGTGGGTCCTTCAGCGCGACTGAAAACAGCGAGAGATCGTCATTGGTCAGCAGCAGCGGGCCGATCTCATAGGAGAAGGTGACGAAGCCTGCCGGCGCCGTCGCGCCCTGCGGGACGACGGGAGCTGCCAGGACGATCCCGATCGGACCGTCCAGCCGCAACAGCGGAGTGGGGTCGGACGCCACCGGCTTGCCCTCCGCCATCGCGGCGCGCCAGCATCGGCCCGACGATGGGCTGGCTGTCGAGCGCCATCCCTGGGAGTCGCGACGTCTCGGCATTGCGTGGCTCGAGATCCATCAGGACGTCGAGCGGCCGATTGATGTTCGGCCCCAGCGGCGTGTCGTCGTAATTGCGGATCGTCGGGTTGGGGAAGCCGGCCTGGCGCAGCTCGGCCTGCGCCACGGGGAGCTCGTCCGGGCGCAGCCGCGCAATCCAGGATGCCACCACGAAGTCGGTCTTGAAGGCATAGATCGACGACCGCAGCGGCTCCAGCATGTTGGCCTTGATCACCGAGGGGGCCCGAAACAGCCCGGAGGCGACCCTGGCCAGCAGCTCGCGCTCGGTCAGCCGGTCCTGGACGAGGCTGGCATGGACATCGATCGCCCGCGCCAGGGCAATCCGGTCGATGGTCAGCTCCTGGTCGTGGACACGATAGGCAGCCAAGCCGGACAGCGCCGTCCCGAGCAGCGCGATCACACCGATGATGACACCCAGCCGGAGCACTCGTTTACTCTAAGGTCAAGGGTTGGCGGAGGAGAAAACGAGGCATCCAATAACCGGGTCTGCAACTCAAGTAACGCGCACCTGCGGGAAGTGATCGAGGCCAGTCGATAAATGCCTCCCTTAATACCGGCCAATTGACATACGGGCTGACAAACGGCCATGCACCTCGGGCGAGGCGCACCCCGGGTTGAGGCAACCCGCGACCGCGCAATTTGTTCCGCCGGCTGAGGCTTTTTTGCGTCTGGCCTGCGCACCGATACATTCAGCAACGATGCGAGTGGCTGTGCAGACCGGGCGTTAGGCCGGCGGCGTCAGACCGCCCTTGGCTTCGATGAAACCGATGATGCGGTCGAGGCCCTGGCTCTTCTTCAGATTGGTCATGACGAAGGGACGCTCGCCGCGCATCCGCTTGGCATCCGTCTCCATCTTCTCCAGCGAGGCGCCGACATGCGGCGCCAGGTCGATCTTGTTGATCACCAGCAGGTCGGAGCGGGTGATGCCCGGGCCCCCCTTGGAGGGGATCTTGTCACCGGCGGCGACGTCGATGACGTAGATCGTGATGTCCGCGAGCTCCGGCGAGAAGGTCGCCGCCAGATTGTCGCCGCCGGATTCGATCAGCACCAGGTCGAGGCCGGGAAACTTGGCGCGCATGTCGGCCACGGCGGCGAGGTTCATCGAGGCGTCCTCGCGGATCGCGGTGTGCGGACAGCCGCCGGTCTCGACGCCGGCAATGCGGTCCGGCGTCAGCGAGCCGGAGCGGACGAGATACTCGGCGTCCCACTTGGTGTAGATGTCGTTGGTGATCGCGGCGATGTCGTAGCGCTCGCGCATCGACTTGCAGAGCAGATCCATCAGCGCGGTCTTGCCGGAGCCGACGGGACCGCCGACTCCGACGCGGAGCGGACCGTGAGACGATGCCATGTCAATTGTCCTTCTGCCGTCCCCGCTGATGCGGAGAACGATGATGATATGAAACGAATGTCGCCGGCTTCAAACCGCGCGGCACGGACGCACGGCTCACGAGCGGAACAGCCGGGTATACTGCGTCTCGTGGCGCAGGCTGGCGAGATCGGCGCGAAATGTCGTGCTGCCGAGATCGTCGAGCGAGGCAGCGAACGACCGCTGCGCAGTCGCCGCCACCACCGGCTCCAGCGCCGCCAGCACGCGCTGGCTGTCGGTCTGCCCCAACGGCACGAGCCGGCTGCCGGCGGAAATCCAGTTCGACGTCACCGCGTGCAGGAAGCCGTGCAACAGAGGCATCAGCGGGACATCATGAAGCGCGCCGACCAGCCCGACAGCGGCCGGGTAGACGATGGCGTCACATGCGGCCACCGCATCTTCGAGACCCGGGCAATTCCAGGCGGAGCGGGCGATCTCGATGAAGGCGCGCCCCTGCGCCGTGGTCTCGAGCTGACGCTCGCGTGACGGCACGAAGGCCGCAGCGAGCTCGGCGATGTCACGCAGCGTTTCCAAATCGCCCTGCTCGGCCGCCCGATGCGTGTGCGCCAGGAAGACGGCATCGCAGAAGCCAGCGCCATCCGTCAGCATCGTCGACAACCAGCCGCGCAACGCGGCGGCGTCGGTGATGTCGCCGGCCTCGACAGCCCATTCGATGCCGCTGGAATAGGAAAAGCCGCCGACCGGAAAGGCCGGCGACAACCAGGTCATCAACCGATAGAGCGCGGCGGGCTCCAGTTCGCGTATGGCGACCCCGGAGCTTTCACGCTCATTTGTGGTCATGAGCATGGGAATGGCCGTGATCGTGATGGCCGTGATCGTGATTGTCATGGCCGCAGTGCTCGTCATGCACGTGATCATCATGCGCATGATCGTGACCGTGACCATGGTGCGCGTGACCATGCGAGCCGTGACCATGATGATGATCGTGATCATGACCGTGGTGATCATGGCCATGATGATCATGATCATCATGAGCATGGCTTGGCTCGGCGTAGGCGCCGCCCTCTGGATCGAACGGCGCCTCGATCTCGATGACGCGCGCGCCGAGACCCTTCACCATCGCCTCGATCACATGATCGCGGCGGATGCGCAGGCTCTTGGCCAGGAGCTGCGTCGGCAGATGCCGGTTGCCGAGATGCCAGGCAAGCCGCACCAGATGCTGCGGATCGCTGGCGCGGATCTCCAGCAGCGGCTCGGCCGCCGCGACGACCTCGATCAGCCGGCCGTCCTCCAGCACCAGGGCATCGCCACCGCGCAGCGCGGTGGCGTGCTCGAGGTCGAGCAGGAATTCGAGCCCGCGCGTGCCCGTCATCGCCATGCGGCGGCGGTGACGATCGTCGAAATCGAGCAGGACGGAATCGGCAGCCGCCTCTTTCCAACGATGCTGCCCGAGCACGCGCGTGGCGCGGATCATGCTGATATCCTCATTCTCTCTTCCGCCCGGTCAATTCCGCTCAGCGGACATCGACCTTCTCGGGCGTGATGATCTCGATCTTCGGCGGCGCCGCCATGCATTTCACGGCCACACGCCCGAACGTCTTCATGTGCTCGGTCGCGCGATGCGGCACAAGTGCCTCGGCATTGTCCCACTGCTCGACGAACACCATCCGGCTCGGATCGGTGACGCTCTCGTGCAGATCATAGGCGATATTGCCGGGCTCCTTGCGGGTCCCTTCGATGCAGGCAGTGGCGGCGGCGATGAATTCGGCACGCGTTTCGGGCTTGATGGTCAAGGTGGCAACGACATAGATCACGAAGCAGTCCTCCCGGTACGTTTCTGTTTCTGGGTACCGGGGGCAAGCTTAGAACATGAAATAGCGCTGCGCCATGGGCAGCACCTCGGCGGGCTCGCAGGTCAGCAATTCGCCGTCCGCACGCACCTCATAGGTCTCGGGATCGACCTCGATATTGGGTGTTGCGTCGTTGTGGATCATGCTCTTCTTCGAGATCTTGCCGCGGGTGTTCTGCACCGCATAGAGCTTCTTGGATAGGCCGAGCTTGCGGGCCAGCCCGCCGGCGACCGCCGCCTTCGAGGTGAAGATCACCGACGACGCCGTCAGCGACTTGCCGAAGGCGCCGAACATCGGCTGGTAATGCACCGGCTGCGGCGTCGGGATCGAGGCATTCGGATCGCCCATCGGCGCCGCGACGATGGTGCCGCCCTTGATCACGCAGTCCGGCTTGACGCCGAAGAAGGCCGGCGACCACAGCACGAGATCGGCGAGCTTGCCCTTCTCGACCGAGCCGATCAGCTTCGAGACGCCATGGGCGATCGCCGGGTTGATCGTGTACTTGGCGATGTATCGCTTGACGCGGAAATTATCGTTGTCCTTGCCCTTGTCTTGCGGCAAGGCGCCGCGCTGCTTCTTCATCTTGTCGGCGGTCTGCCAAGTCCGGATGATGACCTCGCCGAGACGGCCCATGGCCTGCGAGTCCGACGACATCATCGAGAGCGCGCCGAGATCGTGCAGGATGTCCTCGGCAGCGATCGTCTCCTTGCGGATGCGGCTCTCGGCAAAGGCGAGATCCTCGGCGATCGACGGATCGAGATGGTGACACACCATCAGCATGTCCAGATGCTCGTCGATGGTGTTGCGCGTGAACGGCCGCGTCGGATTGGTCGACGACGGCAGCACGTTCTTCAGGCCGGCGACCTTGATGATATCAGGCGCGTGGCCACCGCCGGCGCCCTCCGTGTGGAAGGCATGGATGGTGCGGCCCTTGAAGGCCTTGATCGTGTCCTCGACGAAGCCGGACTCGTTCAGCGTGTCGGAGTGCAGCATCACCTGGATGTCGTGATCGTCGGCGACCGAGAGACAGTTGTCGATCGCGGCTGGCGTCGTGCCCCAGTCCTCGTGCAGCTTCAGTGCGCAGGCGCCGGCCTTGACCATCTCCACCAGCGCGGCGGGACGCGACGCATTGCCCTTTCCGGAGATGCCGAGATTCACCGGGAAGGCATCGAACGACTGCATCATCCGGCCGATGTGCCACGGGCCGGGCGTGCAGGTGGTGGCGAAGGTGCCGTGCGACGGGCCGGTGCCGCCGCCGAGCAGCGAGGTGACGCCGGACATCAGCGCGTGCTCGATCTGCTGCGGGCAGATGAAATGGATGTGGCTGTCGAAGCCGCCAGCGGTGAGGATCTTGCCCTCGCCCGCGATCACGTCGGTGCCCGGGCCGATGACGATGGTCACGCCCGGCTGGATGTCGGGATTGCCGGCCTTGCCGATCGCCGAGATCATGCCGTCCTTGATCGCGACGTCGGCCTTCACGATACCCCAATGGTCCACGATGAGCGCATTGGTGATGACGGTGTCGGCAGCGCCCTGCTTGTTGGTCGCCTGCGACTGGCCCATGCCGTCGCGGATCACCTTGCCGCCGCCGAACTTCACCTCCTCGCCATAGGTGGTGAAGTCCTTCTCGACCTCGATGATCAGATCGGTGTCGGCGAGCCGCACCCTGTCGCCGGTGGTCGGGCCGAACATGTCGGCATAGACGGAACGCTTGATCTTGACGGACATCGTTGGCCCCCAATTAGTTCTATTTGTCGTGTTGTCGAGACGCCGGCGATCCGCTCACAGCGTCCCTCGTGCATTCGTCACAGTCTCATCGAACAGCGCGTCCAGCCGCGCGTTGACGCCGCGGCAGCCAGCGACGACCTGCTCGGCCCAGCCGACATACTCCATCAGCTCGAGCTGCTGCTCGAGGTCGGGCTCGAAGAAGACGCGCGCACGGATGTTGCTGATCTTGTCGGCGATCTTGATCTGCTTGGCGCCGGCGGACTTAGCCGGCGCCGCGATCACCTGTACGGCACGGCGCTCGCTCTTCGGCAACGTCATGTCGTCGGTGACTTCCTCGACCAGACCGGCGACGCGCGCGCCGAAGCGCTGCGCCAGCTCGTCGCGCGTGGTGTCGGTATCCTCGATGGTGTCGTGCAGCCAGCCGGCCGCGACCAGCTCGGCGTCCGCGCCGTCGGTTGTGGCAGCGAGGATGTTCGCCACCTCGGCCAGATGATTGATATACGGCTCCTCGTCGCGCCCCTTGCGCTGCTGGCCGGCATGGCGGCGGGCCGCCAGCTCGGCTGCTTCGGAGACAAGGCGCAATCCGGTCAGCATCGGACTACAGCTTGCCCATGACGTCGCCGCGGAAGCCGTAGACCATGCGCTTGCCGGCGAGCGCGACCAGCTGGACGTCGCGGGTCTGGCCGGGCTCGAAGCGGACGGCCGTGCCGGCGGCGATGTCGAGGCGCATGCCCCTGGCTTTCTTGCGATCGAACTTCAGCGCCGGATTGGTCTCGAAGAAATGATAATGTGAGCCGACCTGGATCGGCCGGTCGCCAGTGTTGGCGACCGAGAGCGTCACCGTCTTGCGGCCGGCATTGAGCTCGATCTCGCCGTCCTGGATGAAGAGTTCGCCGGGGATCATGTTGCACCTCGCCTAGATCAACTGCGTCATGGCCGGGCTTGACCCGGCCATCCACGTCTCACCACTCGGAGCAAGACGCGTGGATGCCCGTGCCTTCGCCGCGCCGAAGCGGCTACGGCCGCGCAGGCGGGCCGAGCCCGGGCATGACGACCGAAAGAGTTGGGCTCGCCTCACCGGATCGGCTCGTGCACCGTGACCAGCTTGGTGCCGTCCGGAAACGTCGCCTCGACCTGGATGTCGTGGATCATCTCCGGGATGCCGGGCATCACCTGATCGCGGGTCAGGACCTGGGCGCCGGTCTGCATCAGCTCGGCCACGGTGCGGCCATCGCGTGCGCCTTCGAGAATGAAATCGGAGATGATGGCGACCGCCTCGGGATGGTTCAGCTTGACGCCGCGCTCGAGCCTGCGGCGGGCCACGATGGCGGCCATCGAGATCAGGAGCTTGTCCTTTTCGCGGGGAGACAGGTTCATGCGGCTTCTCTGGTGATCGTCTTCTGGATAATCGGTGGTTGGTAAACGTCTCTAATTGAGCCACAGCCGCGGCAGCGGCACGGGGGAGGCACAACCCAGCACTGCCATCATGTCGGCGCGCAGGCTCGCGGCATCTTGGGCACAGAAGCGCGCCATTGCAAATCCATTCCAGGCGGACAGCCCGGCCTCGCCGCGGAAGGACGGCAGGCTCTCACGGATGCGCTCGACCAGCGCGGCATCGCCCGGCACGATCAGCGCCGTACCGATGGCCGCGGCGCCCTTGGCGATCGCCGGCTGCGCCAGCTTGTCGCCGATGTCGCCATCGAGGCGGATGGTCTCGGCGAACACCAGCTTGCCGCCGCGCCTGAGCCGCCAGCGATCGACGAACGCGCCCTCGCGCATGCGCTCGCCCATCGCGGTGCGGCCGAACACCACGATCTCGCACAGCAGCAGCGAGGCCGTCTCGGCAAGATCGATGTCGATGCGGCGGTGAATGCGGGCGCGGTCGAACAGGATGGTCTCCTGCGGCAGCCATGAGATGTGCCCGCCGGCCGCGGCCTTCAGCGCAATATCGAGCTCGGCCGGCTTGCCGGGGGCACGATAGACCTTCTCGGCCGCCGCGCTCGACAGCGTGACGCGGCTGCCCTCGCCCGCCATGACCTCGATCGCAAACCGATCGCCGCCGGCAATGCCGCCGGCCGTGTTGACGAACATCGCCGAGAGGCCGTCGTCCTCGGGCGAGGGAAAGCGCACGCGCAGCGAGCCGGACTCATGCAGGTGATGGCGCCGCGTCACGCCGTCCTGCAGGCGCACGTCGAAGCGCACCGCGCCGCGGGCGCGGTTGGCCTCGAAAATGTCGGCGGCGGCGCTGGCGGGATCGGCCCGCATCGATCCCCTCCCCCTGGGACCGGACGCGGTGGGGCCGCGTCCACGAAGTTAGATGACGATCACAGCGCCATCTGGCGGCTGATCTCGGCCTGGTCGAGATTGGCGCGGGTGCAGGTGAACTTCACCGCGCCGCGATCCATGACGGCGAAGTTGTCGCCGAGTTCGCAGGCAAAGTCGAGATACTGCTCGACCAGCACGATGGCGATGTTGCCGAGATTGCGCAGATACGAGATCGCCCGGCCAATGTCCTTGATGATCGACGGCTGGATGCCCTCGGTCGGCTCGTCCAGCAGCAGGACCTTTGGCCGCATCACCATGGCGCGGCCGATCGCGAGTTGCTGCTGCTGGCCACCGGAGAGGTCGCCGCCGCGCCGGCCGAGCATCGATTGCAGCACCGGAAACAGCGAGAACACGTCGTCGGGAATGCTGCGGTCGGCGCGCTTGAGCGGGCCGAAACCTGTCTTCAGGTTCTCCTCGACCGTCAGCAGCGGGAAGATCTCGCGGCCCTGCGGCACGAAGCCGATGCCCTTGCGCGCCCGCTCATAGGGCTTGAGATGGGTGATGTCGGCGCCATCGAAGGTGATGCTGCCCGACGCCAGCGGATACTGCCCGACCAGCGCGCGCAGCAGCGAAGTCTTGCCGACACCGTTGCGGCCGAGCACGCAAGTGACCTTGCCCGGCTCCGCCGCGATCGAGACGCCGCGCAGCGCCTGGGCGGCGCCGTAATAGAGATTGATGTCCTTGACGTCGAGCATTGGTCAGCGCCCCAGATACACTTCGATCACGCGCTCATTCGACGACACCTGGTCGATGGTGCCCTCGGCCAGGACAGTGCCTTCGTGCAGGCAGGTGACCTTGACGCCGAGCTCGCGGACAAAGGTCATGTCGTGCTCGACGACCATGACGGTGTGATCGCGATTGATTTCCTTGAGCAGCTCAGCCGTTTGATGCGTCTCGACGTCGGTCATGCCGGCGACAGGCTCGTCGACCAGCAGGAGCTTCGGGTCCTGCGCCAAGAGCATGCCGATCTCCAGCCACTGCTTCTGGCCGTGCGACAGGCTGCCTGCGAGCTTGCGCCTGACATCCTTGAGCCGCACGGTTTCGAGCACCTTGTCGATCCGCTCCGCCTCGCCCTTCGAGCCGCGCCAGAACAGCGTGCCCTTGACGCTGTGGTCCACATTGAGCGCCAGCAGCAGATTGTCCTCGACCGACTGGCTCTCGAACACGGTCGGCTTCTGGAACTTGCGGCCGATGCCGAGCTCCGCGATGCGGGTCTCATCCAGGCGCGTGAGATCCGTCTTGCCGTCGAACAGCACGGTGCCCTCGTCCGGCTTGGTCTTGCCGGTGATGATGTCCATCATCGTCGTCTTGCCGGCGCCGTTCGGGCCGATGATGGCGCGCATCTCGCCCGGCTCCAGCGTCAGCGAGAGGTTGTTGATGGCGTGGAAGCCGTCGAAGGAGACGTGCACGCCGTCGAGATAGAGCAGCGACGAGGTCGCGCGGGTGTCCATCACGTTCACGGGCTCACTCCGCCATCTTGGGTTCGGTGACGCCGTCCTCGCGGGCGGCGCTGTCGGCGTTCGGCGTCTTGGTGCCGAGTTGCTCCCACCACGCATTGAACGTGCCGAGAATGCCCTTGGGCAGCAGCAGGGTCACCAGCACGAACAGCGCGCCGAGCATGAACAGCCAGTACGGGGCCAGCACGCCCGAGGTGAAGAACGTCTTGGCGTAGTTCACGACGACGGCGCCGAGCGCGGCCCCCACCAGCGTGCCGCGGCCACCGACCGCGACCCAGATCACCGCCTCGATCGAGTTGCCGGGCGCGAACTCCGAAGGGTTGATGATGCCGACCTGCGGGACATAGAGCGCGCCGGCGACGCCGGCCATGCAGGCCGACAGCGTGAACACGAACAGCTTGTAGGACTCGACGCGATAGCCGAGGAAGCGCGTGCGCGATTCCGCGTCGCGGATCGCGATCAGCACCTTGCCGAGCTTCGACGACACCACGGCGCGGCAGATCAGGAACGCCAGGATCAGCGCCAGACAGCTCAGCGCGAACAAGGCGGCACGCGTGCCCTCCGCCTGGACGTTGAAGCCGAGAATGTCCTTGAAGTCCGTCAGGCCGTTATTGCCGCCGAAGCCGAAATCGTTGCGGAAGAAGGCGAGCAGCAGTGCGTAGGTCATCGCCTGGGTGATGATCGAGAGATACACGCCTGTCACCCGCGAGCGGAAGGCGAGCCAGCCAAAGGCGAAGGCGAGCAGGCCCGGCACAAGCAACACCATCACCGCGGCGAACCAGAACATGTCGAAGCCGTACCAGTACCAGGGCAGCTTGGAATAGTTCAGAAACACCATGAAGTCCGGCAGGATCGGATTGCCATAGACGCCGCGGGTGCCGATCTGGCGCATCAGATACATGCCCATCGCGTAGCCGCCGAGTGCGAAGAACGCTCCGTGGCCAAGCGAGAGGATGCCGCAATAGCCCCAGATCAGGTCGATCGAGAGCGCGAGGATGGCGTAGCAGACATATTTGCCCCATAGGGCGACCAAATAGGTCGGCACCTGCAACGCCGAGCCCGCCGGAAGCAGCAGGTTGGACAGCGGGATCAGGATGCCGCAGGCCGCAACAATCAGGAGGAAGATCGACGCGCCGCGGTCGAGCGACCGGGTCAGCATATGCGGCATCATGCTTCCACCGCCCGGCCCTTGAGCGCGAACAGGCCGCGCGGGCGCTTCTGAATGAACAGGATGATCAAGACGAGGATCGCGATCTTGCCAAGCACGGCGCCGGCGACCGGCTCCAGGAACTTGTTGGCGATGCCGAGCGTGAAGGCGCCGACCAGCGTGCCCCAGAGATTGCCGACGCCACCGAACACGACGACCATGAAGGAATCGATGATGTAGCTCTGGCCGAGATTGGGGCTGACATTGTCGATCTGCGACAGCGCGACACCGGCAATGCCGGCAATGCCCGAACCCAGTCCGAAGGTGAGTGCATCGACCCGCGAGGTGGCGATGCCCATCGACGCCGCCATGCGCCGGTTCTGCGTGACCGCACGCATCTCCAGGCCGAGCGCGGTGTAGCGCAGCATCGCGAGCAGGATCGCGAACACGGCCAGGGTGAAGCAGAGGATCCAGAGCCGGTTATAGGTGATGGTGATCTGGCCCAATTCGAAGGCGCCGCTCATCCAGGAGGGATTGCCGACCTCACGGTTGGTCGGGCCGAACGCCGAGCGCACCGCCTGCTGCAGGATCAGCGACAGGCCCCAGGTGGCGAGCAGGGTCTCGAGCGGACGTCCGTAGAGGAAGCGGATGATGGTGTGCTCGATCAGCACGCCGATGGCGCCCGCGACCATGAAGGCGAGCGGCGCGGCAATCAGCAGCGAATAGTCGAACAGCACGGGATAACGCGTGCGGATCACCTCCTGCACGACGAAGGTGGTGTAGGCGCCGAGCATCACCATCTCGCCATGAGCCATGTTGATGACGCCCATGACGCCGAAGGTGATGGCTAGGCCAATCGCGGCCAGCAGCAGCACGGAGCCGAGCGACAGGCCGTACCAGGCATTCTGCACGCCGGACCAGATCGCGAGCGAGCCCTGGATCGAGGAGATCGCGCTCGCCGCCGCCTTGGCAACGTTGGCCGGCTGATCGCCGCCGCTGATCTCGGTCAGCAGCGCCAGCGCCTCCTGGTCGCCGCGCGACTTGATGGTGGCGACGGCTTCGAGCTTGTCGACCTCGCTGGCGTCGGACTTGAACAGCAGGATCGCGGCGCGCGCCTCGGCGAGCGCCTGCTTGACGGAACGATTGGTCTCCTTGGCGAGCGCCGATTCCACCGTCGGCAGCGTCGCCTCCTCATGCGACTTGAACACGGATTTCGCCGCGGTCAGCCTTGTGTTGGTGTCGGGCGACAGCAGGGTCAGGCCGCCGAGCGCAGCATCGACGCTGCGGCGCAGCCGGTTGTTGAGGCTGACGGCCGCGGCATTGTCGGGCAGCTTGTCGACGGCAGCGCCGGTCGCAGCATCGATGATCTTGCCGTCGGCCTGCTTGATGAAGACCTTCTTGGTCTCGGCGTCGAACATCAGCCGCTCGTCCTGCAGCGCGCTGATGATCGGGAAAGCCAAGGGATTGCCGGACACGGCGATCTCGCCCACCGCATCGTCGGTATCGGAAAAATCGTCATTGGCGAATTTGGCGACCGACTCCTCGAAGCTGGCGGCGAAGGCCGGAGCGGTCGGGACGATCAAGGCAATGGCGAGAAGAAAGCCGCGCACGAGCGCGAGAACAATGGCAGGCACTGGATAACCCCGGCAGGAGTTCAGGAGGCAGAGGAGAAGGCGGCAGATCGCCGCCTTCTCCGGTCGTCATGATGACGTCAGGTCGAGATCAGGTGCCCGAGCCCAGGCACTTGTTGGTCTTGACGTTGTAGTTGCCGCACTTCTTGCCGACCCAGTCGCCGATCAGGTCCTTGGAGCCCTCGAGCTCCTTCGACCAGGCGTCGCCCGGAACGAGATCCTTGGTCTTGTAGACGACGCTGAACTGGCCATCGCCCTTGATCTCGCCGATGAACACCGGCTTGGTGATGTGGTGGTTCGGCAGCATCTTCGACACGCCGCCGGTCAGGTTCGGCGCTTCGGTGCCGGGGAGCGCGTCGATGACCTTGTCCGGATCGGTCGACTTCACCTTCTCGACCGCCTTGACCCACATGTTGAAGCCGATCACGTGAGCTTCCATCGGGTCGTTGGTCACGCGCTTCGGGTTCTTGGTGTAGGCCTGCCAATCCTTGATGAACTTCTCGTT
The DNA here is from genome assembly GCF_054063215.1 of Bradyrhizobium sp. USDA 4353. Lineage (NCBI taxonomy): Bacteria > Pseudomonadati > Pseudomonadota > Alphaproteobacteria > Hyphomicrobiales > Nitrobacteraceae > Bradyrhizobium > Bradyrhizobium sp. USDA 4353. Next base: position 2,562,267 of record NZ_JBSSGB010000001.1, on the reverse strand, counting down.
GGCCGGGGTCTTGATCGACTCGAAGTAGTTCCAGGCGGCGAGATGGCCGACCAGCGGCTTGGTGTCGATGCCGGCGAGCTCTTCCTCACCCACCGAGAAGGCGACGACGGGAATGTCCTTCGCCTTGATGCCCTGGTTGCCGAGCTCCTTGTAGAACGGAACGTTGGCGTCACCGTTGATGGTCGAGACCACGGCGGTCTTCTTGCCGGCCGAGCCGAACTTCTTGATGTCGGCGACGATCGTCTGCCAGTCGGAGTGACCGAACGGCGTGTAGTTGATCATGATGTCGTCCTGAGCCACGCCCTTCGACTTCAGGTAGGCTTCCAGGATCTTGTTGGTGGTGCGCGGATAGACGTAGTCGGTGCCGGCCAGCACCCAGCGCTTCACCTTCTCTTCCTTCATCAGGTAGTCGACCGCCGGGATCGCCTGCTGGTTCGGCGCGGCACCGGTGTAGAACACGTTGCGCTCGCTCTCCTCGCCCTCGTACTGCACGGGATAGAACAAGATGCTGTTGAGCTCCTTGAACACCGGCAGCACCGACTTGCGCGACACCGAGGTCCAGCAGCCGAACACGACCGCGACCTTGTTCTTGGTGATCAGCTCGCGCGCCTTCTCGGCGAACAGCGGCCAGTTCGAGGCGGGGTCGACGACGACGGCCTCGAGCTTCTTGCCGAGCACGCCGCCCTTCTTGTTCTGTTCGTCGATCAGGAACAGGATCGTATCCTTCAGCGTGGTCTCGCTGATGGCCATGGTGCCGGACAGAGAATGCAGAACGCCGATCTTGATGGTGTCGTCGGCGGCCATGGCCGGGCCGAAGCCGGCTGCGCCCAGTGCCAGGCCGGCAGCAGCAGCCAGCCAGCGACGGCGGCTGAACGGCGCCATTAATTCCTGAGTGAGTCGAGTAAGCATGAGGTAATATCTCCCTGACGCAGACGTGCATCGCAGCCAAGGCGGCCGGCGGTCTGCGGCGGAAGAATCGCAAGAAGCGTGCCATGCCATTCACATCCGGTAAGCCATTGACCCGAATGTGGAACTCGGCAAAATCGCGGCGGAAGGTCGCAACCGACTGCCTCAGCCTTGGGCAGGCTCGATGATTAATCAGCCGGCAATGAGCGCATGATTTATGCACCTTGTTTCGATTGGCTAATTTTAAAGCAGTAGAGTACCACCTCAATCGCCGCTCCGTTGCGCAGCGGCCTTGAAAGTGCCGCGCACCTGTTCCATATAGCTGATAGATCGAGGCGAATCGGCCGGATCTCTGCAAGCCGCGTGTTCTTTAGCTCGACCTGAGCTTCTGGCTTTGCATCCTCCCCTATCCAATCTCGACGCTCCAAACACGCGGGTGTCTCTTCAACCACCCACCCGCGTCCGGCTGCCTGCCGACCCGGGCCTTATCCTCTTATGGAAAGCCCAATCTTTTGACCTCTTTTCAGGACTTCAACCTCGCTGACGCGCTGACGCGCGCGCTGAAGGAAGAGAACTACACCACCCCCACCCCGATCCAGGCCCAAACCATCCCGATCGCACTCCAGGGGCGCGACGTGATCGGCATTGCGCAGACCGGAACCGGCAAGACCGCCTCGTTCGCGCTGCCGATCCTGCATCGCCTGCTCGAGAACCGCATCAAGCCGCAGCCGAAGACGGCGCGCGTGCTGGTGCTGAGCCCGACCCGCGAGCTCTCGGGCCAGATCCTCGACAGCTTCAACACCTATGGCCGCCACATCCGCCTGAGCTCGACGCTCGCCATCGGCGGCGTCCCGATGGGACGCCAGGTCCGCGCGGTGATGCCGGGCGTCGACGTGCTGGTCGCCACCCCGGGCCGGCTGCTCGACCTCGTCCAGGGCAATGCGCTGAAGCTGTCCCATGTCGAGTTCCTGGTGCTCGACGAGGCCGACCGCATGCTCGACATGGGCTTCATCAACGACATCCGGAAGATCGTCGCCAAGCTGCCGATCAAGCGCCAGACGCTGTTCTTCTCGGCCACCATGCCGAAGGACATCGCCGAGCTCGCCGACTCCATGCTGCGCGATCCGGCGCGGGTCGCGGTGACCCCGGTCTCCTCGACCGTGGAGCGCATTGCCCAGCGCGTCATCCAGGTCGATCACTCGGCCAAGCCGAGCCTGCTGGCTCAGTTGCTGAAGGATGAGCCGGTCAACCGCGCGCTGGTGTTCACCCGCACCAAGCACGGCGCCGACAAGGTCGTGAAGGGCCTGGAGAAGGCCGGCATTCCGGCCCAGGCCATCCACGGCAACAAGTCGCAGAACCACCGCGAGCGGACGCTGGCGGCGTTCCGCACCGGCGAGATCCGCACCCTGGTGGCCACCGACATCGCGGCCCGCGGCATCGACGTCGACGGCGTCAGCCATGTGGTCAATTTCGACCTGCCGAACGTGCCCGAGACCTATGTCCACCGCATCGGCCGCACCGCGCGCGCCGGCGCCGACGGCGTCGCGATCTCGCTGGTCGCCGGACCGGACGAGATGTCCTATCTCCGCGACATCGAGCGGCTGACCAAGACCACGCTGCCGCGCGAGGATCGCCGCACGCCCGGCCATCGCGAGGCCGCTCCGGCCGGCCAGCCGCAGCGTCAAGAGCAGCGTCAGGGGCAACGTCAAGGCAACCATGGCGGCGGTCGTCCTGGCATGCAGAATGCGCGGACCAACGATGGGGGCAACGCCGCAAAAGGCCCTCGCCGCCGCCGACGTTCCAATGCTAAGGTGCCGGCTCTGCCAGGCAATCGTCAGGAGCCCAACCGGCCGCCGCAAGGCGGCGGCAAGGCCGGGTCGATTCAAGGCGTTGCATTCCTGCATCGCGAAGGCAGACCCAAAAACCACGCTCATAACCGCAACCAACGGCCAAACTAGACGTCTATCGATCTGGAGAAAGACATGGCTAAGGAAGAGCTGATCCAGTTCGAAGGGCTGGTCACCGAGATCCTTCCCGACGCGCGCTATCGCGTGCAACTCGACGCTGGGCACGAGATCGTCGCCTACACCGCGGGCAAGATGAAAAAGAATCGCATCAAGACGCTCGCGGGCGACCGCGTGACCGTCGAGATGTCGCCCTACGACCTGGAAAAGGGCCGCCTCATCTTCCGCCACAAGGACGAGCGCCCCAGCACCCCCGGTGGTCCTCCGCGCGGCGCCCAGCGTGGCGGCCAGTTCCGCCGGCGCTGACGGGCCGGGGCGGAACGATGGGCCGCCCCGCACTGCAGCTTGATGAAGTCTTGCGCAATCAGCGACAATCCAACGCGTCGGCGGCGAGCCGGCGCGGCAAAAAATCGTGCGCCCTCCCGCACCTCAGGATTGTTTTGCGCGGCCATTTCCAATAATATATCCCGCAATCGATTTTCGGCCGGACGAGATTAGCTATTACCGGTACAGCCGGTTCAGACGCTGACGACCCTTCCAAAAATTCGATCTAACCAACCCAGAGTCCTGGGTTACGACATTTGATATCTGAGAAGGGAACTACCCCCGTGAGCATGGGAACCGTGAAGTGGTTTAACGCAACCAAGGGCTATGGCTTCATTCAGCCGGATGACGGCGGCAATGACGTGTTCGTGCACATCAGCGCCGTCGAGCGCGCCGGTCTCGGCACGCTGCGCGAAGGCCAGAAGATCTCCTACGAGATCGTCGCTGACCGCCGTTCGGGCAAGTCCTCGGCCGACAATCTGCGCGCTGCCAACTGAGCAGCGGGAGAGCGATCGCCAGATCGTCTCCGAACAAGCGAAAGGCCGCCTCGCGCGGCCTTTTTTCATGTCCTGGTTTTGGATCTGATGTTCGCGCCGCCTGCCGTCCCCGCAACGCGGGGGACCGCCCGGCGACAGGTCGCAGCTCAGCAGCTCGTCGACGGGCTGTAGTAGACGCAGGTCGACTGCCGCGGACGGGTGTAGGCCACGTCGCTCAGATTGATGCCGGTCTTGGCCATCACATAGCCGATGGTCGGGACATATTGGTAGCTCACCTCGCTGAAGATGAGATAGGTGCCGCTGACCAGCAGGTCGGCCGGGATGCCGACCGTCGTGTCCTTCGTGCGCGGCGCGGATCCCTTGCTCCACTTCACCGTCGCCTGCTTCGTGGTCGGATCGACATACAACTCGGTGATCGTCGCGTTCACCGGGGTCGTCGAATACGGGTACATGATGCCGGTCGAGGCGGCGAAGAAGTTCGACATGTCGCTGTCGCCGACCGAGGTCGACTGCGAGGTCAGGTCGGACAGCGTTCGCGCCATCAGCGTGACCTTGCGGTCGACGGCGATCGCCGAGCAGAATTCGACGGTGCCGAAGAACATCACCAGCATCAGCGGCACGATGAAGGCGAACTCGGTGGCGGCGACGCCGCTTCGATCGACACCGAAGGCGCGAAAGCGACGTAGCAGGCGGCGTTCCATCTTCGACCTCGGTCTGTCTTCACAACGCATAGTGGAGTCCTGGAGGGGTCCTGGTAGCCCTTACGAATAAGGCTCGTTCTTGAATGCGGCCGTCCCCACCAGCAGCCGCTTGCTGCCGGAGAGGTTGGCGATGTTGTAGCCCAGCCCGGTCACGAAGATCGGCCACTGATAGAACACCCTGACCACCACGATGTCGCCGGCGGCACCCGGGCTATACGTCATGTTGTTGATGAAGTTGCCGCTGTTGTCGATCTGATTGCTGATCGAGACGCTGCCGAACGACGAGTAGCTCTTCACGTCGATATAGATCTTGTTGCAGTCGAACAACGCCGCTGGGATCTGGGTGCAGACATAGCTCGCGAACTGCGATTGCGAGTAGGAGCCCTGCTGCGCCTGCCCGGTCAGGATCATGCGCGCGGAGTCCTGCGTGATGGTCTCGAGCACCTGGCCGGCGAAGAACATCAACGCCGTTTCGAGGATCGCGAACAGCAGCGCAAAGAAGACCGGGGCAACCAGCGCGAATTCGAGCGCCGCCGACGCCCGCCGGTTACGCCGAAAGCGTCGCAGCAGTCTGCGGAACGATCCATTCGCGGAGGCGGTGGCTTGCATTGTTTGACCCGGATTTGGAAAGACACATCAACCTGGGTGAAAGAAATAGCGGAAACTCCTTGGGAAAGAGTTTCCTACGATGCGAGCAAGATGGCCGGCGGCCGTAACCCGCCGCTAACCCTGCGAGCGTCCGCGGCAGGTTCGGACCTTTGGTCTAGTGCGAGATCGGAAATGGGAGGTCGAGACGGGGTCGCCCGAAAAAGGCTGATGGAAACACACGCGCGAAGAGGCGGGCCGGGATCACCCGGCCACTCGAGGCCTCTGCCCTCGCCCGCACGGAGCTGACGTTTGCGCCTCAGTTGGCCTTGGCCGACGCAGCGTTGCCCGCCGCCGTGCTCGACATCGTGCCGGCCTGGTCGAGCACCGACTTGAAGTAGCTGTCGCCGTCGCCGAGCGTGACCCGGCGCTGGCAGACCGGCATGCAGCTATAGGTCTCGCGATCGACGCCGCGATACACCGTCACGAGCCGGTCGGTCGGCCCCGCCACCTGGATCTGCCGATCGATCAGCACCTGGCCGCCGCGATCCATGGCGATGAAGTTGGTGGCGCCGTAGCTCTTGCCGGTGACGACGATGATGCCGCCGCTCTGCAGCGTCACGTCCGCGATCATGGGATTGCCGACGACGAGGGTCGCAACGCGATCCGGAAGCTTGACCAGCTTGGCCTGGTCGACATTCACGGCAATGGCCGGATCAGGATCCGCCGACGCCACAGCCGGCCACAACAGCATTGCGGCGATAGCCGCACGCAATGCGAGGGATACACAAGGACGCGACATACGGAACGACATACTCAACCCCGGGACATTGACGAGCCGTCTCAAGCGATACGCAGCGGTGACGGCGCCCCACGCGGCAAATCTGCGCTTAATTGGTGAACGATCTACCAACGAAGCCCAAATCTCTCGAAACCACATCCGCTCACCGGCGGAACGGAAACGCGAGCTGGCCGGCGAACTCGCCGGGCATGGTCGCTTCATCCTTGCCGTACGCCGCGGGCAGCTGCCCCTCCGGCATCCGGAACGTGCCGAACATGATGTCCCAGAGCGGGAAGGTGCCGGCAAAATTGGTGTTGCCCCCCTCCTCCATCGCGGTGTGGTGCCAGCGGTGGAACACCGGCGTCGCCAGGACATATTTGAACGGCCCCAGGGTCCAGTTGAGATTGGCGTGCACGAAGGCCGAATGGAACGTCGTGAACGGACCCACCCAGATCATCACATTGGGCGAGATGCCGGCCATCAGCAGGATCACGTCCACGGCGATGGTGCCGAGGATCAGGTTGATCGGATGGAAGCGCGCCGCCGAGATCCAGTCCAGCTCCTCCGAGGAGTGATGAACGGCGTGGTACTTCCAGAACTCGCCGCCGTGAAACAAGCGGTGCGTCCAATACAGCATGAAATCGGCGAGCACGATGAACAGCAGCCCCTGCAGCCATTCCGGCAATTGCGCCAGCGGGCCGTGGCCGTTCTCATAGAAGGCGATCAGCTCGTCCGCGTCGTGGATCTTGAAGATCACGCCGGCGCCGAGCACCAGGAAGCCGATGCGGAGCACGCGGGCGAACACCGGCACGAAGAACCAATAGACCATGTCGGTGACGAGCTCGCGCTTCTGCCACCACGGCTTGCCCGGATTGCAGGCCCAGAAATGGCTCAGCACCGAGAAGACGACCGCCAGAACCAGCGTGATCGGCAGCACCTTCTCGATGGTCTGGCCGAGCATCAGCACGACTTCCCACGGCAGACCGGACATAACATCCCTCATCACATGAACTATCCCGAGGGGTACTCCCTGGCGCTTAAGGAGCCGTGAACCGCGCGCCTGGCTCGGCAAGGACTGCAGCGTCAAGCGGGGCGCGCCAGATGAGGGGCGTTTGCGAGAGCGCGCTCAGGCGATCGAAAGGGCAGCACGCGATCCGCGTTCAGGACCATCGCAACGTGGGAGCCGAGGCGCGGGATGTTTGCTTCAATTTTTATCGTGCGGTTTAGCCCAAATTTACTCTGCGCAAGAACGCCCGTCCGCGGCGATGTTTCATCGGTTGAATTAACTACGCCGAAATTCCTGCCCCCTAGGGTGCCTACATGGTCACGGTGCTGAGAACGCCGCAACGACCAGATTTTGTTCGACCAGCCACGTGTACATGGAGTTACCCTATGAAGAATCTTCTTGCTCGTTTCGTGAAGGATGAATCCGGCGCGACCGCCATCGAGTACGGCCTGATCGCTGCCGGCATCTCGCTCGCGATCATTGCGGCGGTGAACGGCCTCGGCTCCAGCCTGAGCTCCAAGTTCGGTTCGATCAACTCGTCGCTGAAGTAAGCGACCGCACGATCGAGCAAAGAAGGCCCCGGACGTCCCGGGGCCTTTATCATTTGTCCTCCCAGCTTCGCGGCGTTCAGTGATGCGTAACCACGTTGTCTCCGCAGCCGCAGCCCGGCGCACGTCGCGACCGACCGATGCCGTGCTGCCCTTGATCTGCAGCGCGCTGGCACTCTCGATCCTCGCTTTGGCGGCGCGCATCGCCAGCGTCTGGTGAGATCCGGACGCCCCACGTCAGATTGTTTCCCGATCATTTATCTGTTGCCGCTAGATTCGGCGCGCTGGCGCATCCCGCGCCGGCTCGATGCCGTTGAGAGCCCATGACCCTCGATCTCGCGCGCCTGCTGCTGTTCCCGGCTCTGATGGCCTTCGCTGCGGCGAGCGACCTGTTCACGATGACGATTTCGAACCGGGTCTCGCTGGCGCTCGTCATCGGATTCCTGGTGCTCGCGCCGCTGAGCGGAATGGGCATGACGGACATGCTGATGCATGTCGGCGCCGGCGCGCTGCTGCTGGTGATCGCCTTTACATGCTTCGCGTTCGGCTGGATCGGCGGCGGTGACGCCAAGGTCGCTTCGGCGGCCGCCCTTTGGTTCGGCTTCGCGCATCTGATGAACTATCTGTTGTACGCCTCGATCTTCGGCGGCGTGCTCACGCTCGCTCTCATGCAGTTCCGGCAATGGCCGTTGCCCTACATGCTCGCAGGGCAACCCTGGCTTGCGCGCCTCCACGCCAAGGACAGCGGCGTGCCCTATGGCATCGCGCTCGCGCTTGGCGCGCTGATGGTCTATCCGGAGACCGAGTGGGTGAAGGCAATCGACGCTGCGCGTCTTGCATTGCTCTGAAAACACCGTGTGAACGCGGTGTTAAGGCGATTTAGATACGCCTCATTAACCATGCTTTGACGAATAACTGCTCAACTCCCATCACGGCGGCGCAAGCGTCGCGGCGTAATGTGGAAAGTGAAGCGTATGAATACCGCACGCATTGTGGTTCTGACCATCGCTGTGGGCGCTGGCGGCATAGCCGCATATCTGGCGAGCGGGTCCGACGATCGGCCGGCTCCCGTTGCCGCAGTCGCGCCGGCGGTCGAGACGGTCGATGTTCTCATCGCCAAGTCGGACATCCCTTTGGGCCAGTCGATCAAGCCCGAGCACCTGCAGTGGCAGAGCTGGCCGGCCGCCACCGCGAGCTCCAGCTTCATCCAGCGCAAGGATCGCGCGAAGGGCGATAGCGAGGTGACCGGCATGATCGCCCGGGCGCCGTTCATTGCCGGCGAGCCGATCCGCGAGCAGAAGCTGGTCAAGGCCGATGGCTCCGGCTTCATGGCCGCGATCCTGCCCTCGGGCATGCGCGCGGTGTCCACCGAGATCTCGCCGGAGACCGGCGCGGGCGGCTTCATTCTGCCTAATGACCGGGTCGACGTGATCCTGTCCAAGCGCGAGCGGATTCCGGATCAGCCCAATGCCGGCGACATCGTCAGCTCGGAAATCATCCTGGCCAACATCCGCGTGCTCGCGATCGACCAGGCGCCCAAGGAAAAGGACGGGCAGACCACGGTGGTCGGCAAGACGGTGACCTTGGAGCTGAAGCCGGAGCAGGCCGAGGCGCTGGCGCGGGCGCGGCAGACCGGGACGCTGTCGCTGGCGCTCCGCAGCATTGCCGACGTCAACATGGCCGAGAAGCTTTCGGACGAGAACAGCCGCAGGCGCGGCGACAGCGTGGCCGTCGTTCGCTTCGGCATTCCCAGCACGATGACGACGCAGAAGTGACCGAGAGGACGACCGAGATGACTTGCAGCGAAAATCAGCGGAAACTGCGGACCCTCATGGTTCGCGCGCTGTCGTTTTCGGCCGCTGCTGCGCTGACCTTGAATCCTGCGCTTGCACCGGTGATTGCGGCGGACTACCGCCCGGCGGCCGCAACCGCCGCCCCCGCCGACGGCCAGATCAACGCGCGCTTCCTCGCGCTCGGGATCGGCAAGTCCGTGGTCATCGACCTGCCGCGCGACATCAAGGACGTCCTCGTTGCCGATCCGAAGATCGCGAACGCCGTGGTGCGCTCGTCGCAGCGCGCCTACATCATCGGCGCGGCGATCGGCCAGACCAACATCGTCTTCTTCGACGCTCAGGGCCAACAGATCGCGGCCTATGACATCGCGGTGAAGCGCGACCTGAACGGCGCGCGCGCTGCGCTGAAGCAGCTCTTGCCGAACGCCGACATCCAGATCGAAGGCCTCGGCGAAAGCGTCGTGCTGACCGGCTCGGCCTCGAGCCAGATCGAGGCGCAGCAGGCCGGCGAGCTGGCCGCGCGCCTCGCCGGCGGCACGGAGAAGGTCGTCAACTCGATCACCGTCCGCGGCCGCGACCAGGTCATGCTGAAGGTGACGGTCGCCGAGGTGCAGCGCTCCGTCGTCAAGCAGCTCGGCATCGATCTCTCCGGCCAGCTCAACTACGGCACGGCCGTCGTCAAGTTCGCCAACTCCAATCCGTTCACGGCCTATGGCAGCAACCTCGTCTCCAACAATGCCGTGAGCGCGGCGTTGGGAGGAGCGACCCCATCCGTGACAGCCACGCTGCGGGCCATGGAGAACGCAGGCGTCATCCGCACTCTGGCCGAACCGAACTTGACCGCGATCTCCGGCGAGTCGGCAACCTTCATCGCCGGCGGCGAATTTCCCGTTCCGGCCGGCTATTCGTGCGATCCGACGACCCACGTCTGTACGACCCAGATCAGCTTCAAGAAGTTCGGCATCTCGCTGAACTTCACGCCGGTGGTGCTGAGCGAAGGCCGCATCTCGATGCGGGTGATGACCGAGGTGTCCGAGCTCTCCAATGAGAATTCGATCACCCTGTCGCAGGCGGTGAGCGCAACCACCACGAACTCCCTGACCGTGCCCTCGATCAAGACCCGCCGCGCCGAGACGACGCTCGAGATCCCTTCGGGCGGCGCGATGGCGATGGCCGGCCTGATCCAGCAGCAGACCAAGATGGCGATCAGCGGCATGCCGGGCCTGATGCAGCTTCCGGTGCTCGGTGCGCTGTTCCGCAGCCGCGACTACGTCAACAACCAGACCGAGCTGATGGTGCTGGTGACGCCGTTCGTCGTGCGCGCGGTCGCGCAGAAGGATCTCTCCCGTCCGGATGACGGCTTTGCGGCGGCTTCGGATCCGCAGGCCGAGCTCCTGGGCAGCATCAACCGCATCTACGGCGTGCCGGGGCGAACCGAGCCGGCACGTAACTATCGCGGCACCTACGGCTTCATCACGGACTGAGCAGGGACCAAGGACTTGCACCCATGACCACGACACCCAGCCTTGCTCGACGCCGCAGACTGCAGCTTGCCGCGGCTCTCGCCGGAACCGCAGTCCTGCTCGGCGCCTGCAACTTCCGCCGGGACCCGGCCGTCACGGCCAGCATTCCCGACGACTACCGGCTGCGCCACCCGATCGCGGTCCAGGAAGCCCCGGACTCCCTCGTCGTCTTCGTCGGGCAGGGCCGCGGCGGCCTGATGGCCGAGCAGCGCGCCGAGGTCATGGGCCTTGCGCAAAGCTGGATGCGCCAGGGCACGGGCGCCATCGTGGCCGACGTGCCGACCGGCACGCCGAACGCCCGCGCGGCCGCCGATTCGATGCGCGAGATCCAATCCTTGTTCGCGGCGGCCGGCGTTCCGCCGCAGGGCCTGACGGTGCGCAACTATCAGCCCAAGGATCCGCGCCAGATGGCCGCGATCCGGCTGAGCTATCCCAAGCTCTCGGCCACCGCCGGTCCCTGCGGTGTGTGGCCGGACGACCTCGGGCCCTCGATCAAGAACAAGAACTGGTTCGACAACAAGCCTGACTGGAACTTCGGCTGCGCCTATCAGCGCAACATGGCCGCGATGGTCGACAACCCGGCCGATCTGGTCCAGCCGCGAGCCGAGACCCCGTCCTATACTACCCGGCGCACCGCGTTGTTCGAGAAATACCGCAAGGGAGCGTCAACCGCGATCACGTATCCCGAGGCCGACAAGGCCAAACTCAGTGACACAGGCAAATGATCAGCTACGCCCGACAGACCCAAGAGGAGCAGCCTGACGTCGTGCCGCCGCCGGCCGACGATCACATCGCGCCGGCGCCGCGTGTCTCGGTGCAGGCGTTCTGCGAAACCGTGGAGACCGCCGCGACCGTGCAGGCCGCCGGCGAGGACCGGCGGCTCGGCAAGGCGCATCTGAAGGTTCAGATGGGCGGCATGGCGGCGGCGATCGAGGCCTACCGCTCGGCGCCGACACCGAACGTCATCATTCTGGAGACCGACGCGCGCTCCGACATCCTGGCCGGTCTCGACCAACTCGCGACCGTCTGCGATCCCGGCACCCGCGTCGTCGTCATCGGCCGCGTCAACGACGTCACGCTGTATCGCGAGCTCGTACGCCGCGGCGTCAGCGACTATGTGCTGTCGCCGGTGACCCCGATCGACGTCGTGCGCTCGATCTGCAACCTGTTCTCGGCTCCGGAGGCCAAGGCCGTCGGGCGCATCATTGCCGTGGTCGGCGCCAAGGGCGGCGCGGGCGCGTCGACGATCGCGCATAACATCGCCTGGGCGATCGCCCGCGATCTCGCGATGGACTCGGTCGTCGCCGATCTCGATCTCGCCTTCGGCACCGCCGGTCTCGACTACAACCAGGATCCGGCCCAGGGCATCGCAGACGCCGTCTTCTCGCCCGATCGCATCGACATCGCCTTCATGGACCGGCTGCTGTCGAAATGCACCGATCATCTAAGCCTCCTGGCCGCGCCGGCGACGCTCGACCGCGTCTACGATTTCGGCGCCGAGGCCTTCGATGCGGTGTTCGATACGCTGCGGGCGTCGATGCCCTGCATCGTGCTCGACGTTCCGCACCAATGGTCCGGCTGGACCAAGCGGGCGCTGATCAGCGCGGACGACATCCTGATCGTCGCCGCGCCCGATCTCGCCTCGCTGCGCAACACCAAGAACATGTTCGACCTCCTCAAGGCGGCGCGCCCCAACGACCGCATGCCGCTGTACTGCCTGAACCAGGTCGGCGTGCCCAAGCGGCCGGAGATCAATGCCAGCGAGTTCGCCAAGGCGATCGAAAGCCCGCCGATCGTGACGATCCCGTTCGAGCCGCAGATCTTCGGTGCGGCGGCGAACAATGGGCAGATGATTGCGGAGATGTCGCCCAATCATCGGACGACCGAGATGTTTCTCCAGATCGCGCAGCGGCTCACCGGCCGCAGCGAGACCAAGAAGCCGAAAGGCTCCTTCCTGTCGCCTCTGCTCGACAAGCTGAAGGCGAAGTAAGACCTCGTGGAGTTCTAAGTCGTGTTTGGTAAGCGTAGCGGAACGGACAGCGATACCAGGACCCTCAGGCCGGCCGCGCCAGCGCCCGAGCTGGCGCCCGCGGCCCCCCGTGCGGCGTCTCCAGCCGTGTCGTCGCCTCCTCTGGCTCCGACCCGGCAGGCGCCTCCGCCGCCGCCCCCGGTGGTCGAGGCCAGGCGCTCGGACAATTATTACCAGGTCAAGGCGACGATCTTCGGCGCGCTGATCGAGGCCATCGACCTCGCGCAGCTCGCCAAGCTCGACGGCGAATCCGCGCGCGAGGAAATCCGCGACATCGTCAACGAGATCATCGCGATCAAGAACATCGTGATGTCGATCGCCGAGCAGGAGGAGCTGCTCGACGACATCTGCAACGACGTGCTCGGCTACGGCCCGCTGGAGCCGCTGCTGTCGCGCGACGACATCGCCGACATCATGGTCAACGGCGCCGGCACGGTGTTCATCGAAGTCAACGGCAAGATCCAGCGCACCGGCATCCGCTTCCGCGACAATCAGCAATTGCTGAACATCTGCCAGCGCATCGTCAGCCAGGTCGGCCGCCGCGTCGACGAATCCTCGCCGATCTGCGACGCCCGTCTCGCCGACGGCTCCCGCGTCAACGCCATCGTGCCGCCGCTGGCGATCGATGGTCCCGCGCTCACCATTCGTAAGTTCAAGAAGGACAAGCTGACGCTCGATCAGCTCGTCAAGTTCGGCGCGATCTCGCCGGAAGGCGCGGAGATCCTGCAGATCATCGGCCGCGTCCGCTGCAACGTGCTGATCTCAGGCGGTACCGGCTCGGGCAAGACCACGCTGTTGAACTGCCTGACCAACTACATCGATCACGACGAGCGCGTCATCACCTGCGAGGACGCCGCCGAGCTTCAGCTGCAGCAGCCGCATGTGGTGCGTCTGGAAACCCGGCCGCCCAACATCGAGGGCGAAGGCCAGGTGACCATGCGTGAGCTTGTCAGGAACTGTCTGCGTATGCGTCCCGAACGCATCATCGTCGGCGAGGTCCGCGGCCCGGAGGCCTTCGACCTCCTCCAGGCCATGAACACCGGTCACGACGGCTCGATGGGCACCTTGCACGCCAACAACCCGCGCGAAGCGCTGTCACGCTGCGAATCCATGATCACGATGGGCGGCTTCTCGCTGCCCTCGCGCACCATCCGCGAGATGATCTGCGCCTCGATCGACGTCATCGTCCAGGCCGCCCGCCTGCGCGACGGCTCGCGCCGCATCACGCACATCACGGAGGTGATGGGCATGGAAGGCGACACCATCATCACCCAGGACATCTTCCTGTACGACCTGATCGGCGAGGACGCGAACGGCAAGATCATCGGCCGGCACCGCTCGACCGGGATCGGCCGGCCCCGCTTCTGGGAACGCGCGCGCTATTACGGCGAGGAGAAGCGGCTTGCGGCTGCGCTCGATGCCGCCGAAGTCGCGAGCAAGGAATAACGGAGCGACCCATGAAGTTTCAGGCTCTCGCCCTCGCCTTCCTCGCTGCGACCGCTATCGGCGGCATCGCCTGGGTGTTCCTGTATCCTCTGCTGTCGGGCGAGCGGAAGGCCGAGCAGCGGCGCAGCACCGTCGCGAAGTCCGAGCCGGTGGTCCGCCAGACCGAACGCACCCAGCGCTCGCGACGCGAGCAGGTGGAAACCTCGCTGAAGGATCTCGAGGCCAAGGCGCAGAAGCAGAGCAAGGTGCCGCTGAACATGCGCATCTCGCAGGCCGGCCTCGACTGGACCGTGCAGAAATTCTGGATCATTTCCGGCGTGCTCGGCTTCGCCGTCTGCGCGGTGACCTTCGTGGCCGGCGGCGGCCCGCTCGGCGCGCTCGGCCTCGGCTTCGCGGCCGGCCTCGGCCTGCCGCGCTGGGTGCTCGGCTATCTCAAGAAGCGCCGCGAGAAGAAATTCCTGGCCGCGTTGCCGGATGCCGTCGACGTCATCGTGCGCGGCATCAAGGCCGGCCTGCCGCTGTTCGAATCCATCAAGGTCGTCGCCGCCGACTCGCCGGAGCCGTTGCGCAGCGAGTTTCTCGCGATCATCGAGACCCAGGCGATCGGCATGCCGCTCGGCGAAGCCTGTGCCCGCTTGTACGAGCGCATGCCGCTGCCGGAGGCGAACTTCTTCGGCATCGTCGTCGCCATCCAGCAGAAATCGGGCGGCAACCTCTCCGAGGCGCTGGGCAATCTGTCCAAGGTGCTGCGCGACCGCAAGAAGATGGCCGAGAAGATCCAGGCGATGTCGATGGAGGCCAAGGCCTCCGCCGGCATCATCGGATCGCTGCCGCCGATCGTGATGCTGCTGGTCTATCTCAGCACGCCCGACTACATCTCGCTGCTCTGGACCCATCCGACCGGCCAGCTGATGTTGGTCGGCTGCGTGGTCTGGATGTCCATGGGCATCCTGGTCATGAAGAAGATGATCAACTTCGATTTCTGAGGGGCTGGACCATGGTCGACTTTCTGGTCAGCAAGCTGCACGATCCGCACTTCATGACGATGTTCTTCGCCGCGATCGCGGCGAGCGCCACCGTCTACACGCTGATCATGCCGCTGTTCGCAGGCGAGAACCTGAACAAGCGCATGAAGGCGGTCGCCAGCGAGCGCGAGCGCATCAAGCAGCGCGAACGCGAGCGGATGAATGCCGGCGAGAAGGTCTCGCTGCGGCAGACGCCAAAGCAGCTGGTCTCGCGGGTGGTCGAGGATTTCAACCTCACCAAATGGCTGGCCCAGGAGGCGGCGCGCGAAAAGCTGATCATGGCCGGCTATCGCGGTCAGGCGCCCTACATCACCTTCCTGTTCGCACGCCTCGTCACGCCGGTCGTGCTGTTCGTCGGGACCGTGCTGTACGTCTTCGTGATCGCCAATCTGCAGAAATCGATGCCGGTCAAGATCGGCATCTGCGTCGGCATGGCCTATCTCGGCCTGCAGGCGCCGATGCTGTTCCTCAGCAACGCGATCTCCAAGCGCCAGCTCTCGATCAAGCGCGCTTTCCCGGATGCGCTCGACCTGCTGCTGATCTGCATCGAGTCCGGCATGTCGATCGAGGCCGCGTTCCGCCGGGTGGCGGTGGAGATCTCCAGCCAGTCGATCGCGCTGTCGGAGGAGTTCACGCTGACCACCGCGGAGCTGTCCTACCTGCAGGACCGCAAGGTCGCCTATGAGAACCTCGCCCGCCGCACCGGCCTCGAAGGCGTCAAGTCGGTCTGTCTCGCGCTCCAGCAATCCGAGCGTTACGGCACGCCGCTCGGGCAATCGCTGCGCGTGATGGCGCAGGAAAACCGCGACATGCGCATGAACGAGGCCGAGAAAAAGGCCGCCGCGCTGCCGCCGAAGCTGACCGTGCCGATGATCCTGTTCTTCCTGCCGGTGCTGTTCGTGGTCATTCTGGGTCCGACCGGCATCAAAGTGGCCGCCATGCAATAGGCGTGGACGGCTGAGGCGAAATTTCGCTTGCGGTCGCGGCGCCACTTTGAAAGCTAGGCGGAGCATGATCGAGGTCTCCGCCTGATGTCCGACACTCTCCGCCGCGCCGATGGCGCCCGCGTGCTCGCCGATCTGAACGCGCTGCGCGCCTTCGGCACCTACAAGACCGGCGTCCACCGGCCGACCTTTTCCGACGCGCACCGGCAGTCGCTGGACTGGCTCGCCGCACGCCTGCCCGACGCGCAGCTCACAGCCGAGATCGACGGCATCGGCAACGTGCTCGGCATGAGCGCCAAACCGGGGCCGAAGCTGCTGGCGGGATCGCATCTCGAGAGTCAGAACTATGCCGGCTGGCTCGACGGCCCGCTCGGCGTGATCTACGCGCTCGAGGCAGCGCGCGTGCTCAACCCCGATCCCTCCATTGCGGGCGCGGTCGAAGTCGCCTCCTGGTGCGACGAGGAGGGCCATTTCGGCGCCTTCCTCGGCAGCCGCTCCTATGTCGGCGACGTCAGCGAGGCCGACATCGATGCCGCCCGCGACCGCAGCAGCCCGCGCACGATGCGCGAGGCGCTGGCGGAAATGGGCCTCGCCGGTCGCCCTCGCCTGCACGCCGAGCGCGGCCGCCACATCGGCTATCTCGAAGCGCATATCGAGCAGGGCGACACGCTGGAGAAGGGCGAGCTCAAGGTCGGCGTGGTCACCTCGATCGTCGGCATCTGGCAGTATCGCATCGTCTTCACCGGCGAGCAGAACCACGCCGGCACGACGCGGATGGCGGTGCGCAAGGACGCCGGCCTCGCGCTGGCCAGATTCTGCGTCGACATCGATGCGCGCTTTCCATCCGCCTGCGGCCCGCGCACGGTCTGGACCACGGGACGCATCACGCTCGATCCGGGCGCGCCGAGCATCATCCCCGGCCAGGCCGAGATGCTGTTCCAGATCCGCGACGACAATGCCGCCGTGGTCGACCGGCTCGAGGCACTGCTGCGCGAGATGGCCATGCAAGCCTCGGCGAGCGGTCCCTGTCAGGTCGCCGTCGAGCGCATCCGCACCGGTGCGCCGGCGATGATGGACGGTCGCTTCCAGGATGCGATTGAGGCGGCCAGTGGCGCACTTGCCGACGGCAAATCGCTGCGGATGCCGAGCGGCGCCGGGCATGATGCGCAGGTGCTGGCGACGATCATGCCTGCGGGGATGCTGTTCGTGCCCTCGATCGGCGGCATCAGCCACCACTGGACCGAGAACACCTCCGACGCGGATATCGTCACAGGCGCCGACGTGTTCGTCGAGACCTGCCGGCGGCTGCTCGCGGACGCGCGGTAATCCGACTCACTCGTCCGGCTGGCTGAGCGAGGCCATCGGCGCTGTGCTACGCGTCTTGCCTTTGCCCTGGCCGTCGCGCTGGCCCTGGATCATCTGCTTCAGATAGGCCACGTTCGCCGCGGCCTCATCCGGCGGCAGGTCGGCGCGCGCGATCTGCTCGGCCTCGGCGAAGCGGCCCTGCAGCCCAACCACCAGCGCGAGGTTCTGCCGCACCCGGGCATCCGCCCGCTGCGAGCCATAGGCCTGGCGCAGCGCCTGCTCGGCGTTCGGCAGGTCGCGCGTCAGCATGTAGGATAGGCCGAGATTGGACAGCACCGACGGCTCGCCGGGGACGATCTTCAGAGCGCTCTCGTAGTAGCGCCGCGCCTCGTCGTGCCGGCCCATCTGGTCCAGCGCGGTGCCCTGCACCGACAGCAGCTTCCAGTCGGGATTGTCGGGCGAGTGCGCGCGCGACAGCACGTCGAAGGCCAGCTTGAAATTGCCGTTGTCGGCGAGCGCCCGGCCGTAGGCCGCGAGCACCGTCTTGTTGCCGGGACTGGCGAGCGTCGCCTGCTCCAGCACCGCGACGGCCTGCTCGCGCTGGCCGTTGTTGCGCAGTGCCTGCCCATAGGCCACCGCCATCGCCGCATCCTTCGGATTGGCGCGGTAGCGCTCGCCATAGACCTCGACCGCGCGCTGCGGGGTCGCCGGCGGCGGCTCGGCACGGCTGCCCAGCGAGCCTGTGACGTCGGACACGGTCTGGCAACCGCCGAGGCCGGCGGCGAGAAGCGCGGCGAAGGCGACCGACGCGAGGATGCGGCTGATGGCAGGCTGCTGACGCATTGTCACTGGACTCGAGGACGTGCGAAATGAACGCGCCAGCAATAAACTGTTAACGCTAACAGCCGGTTAATGGCGGGAACGCGGGCGCTGATGGCTGCTCTGCGTCGGTTTGCGGGCCATGCGTCCGCTGCGATTGCAGCCGCCGCCGAACTCTGCGAAGTCTGTTCGCCGAGCGCGTCCCTTTAAGGAACGATTAGGCATGCCGTCGATCTTCGAGACCTCGTCCGCACCTTCCGCGGTTCCGATCAGCTTCGTGACGAAGTCGAGCTGGCCGGGCATCAAGGAGAGCCTGTCTCCGGAGGCCCGCACCTTCGCCGAGGCCAATGCCTACAGCGCAAAGCCCGGCAGCTGTCTGATCCTTCCCGCCGCGGACGGGCGCATCGCGCAGGTGCTGTTCGGCATCGAGGATGCCGACGCCAAGCACCGCGATCTCTTCCGCCCCGGCACCCTGCCCGGCCTGCTGCCCGCCGGCACCTACCGCTTCGCCAATGCGCCGCATGACTCCCGCCTTGCCGCGCTGGCCTTCGCGCTCGGCAGCTATCGCTTCGGCCGCTACCGCAAGGCCGAGGCCCCGGAAGTTCGGCTCCTGCCGCCCGACGGCATCGCTGCCGCCGAACTCAACCGCGTCGCCGACGCCGCGACCTTGGCGCGCGATCTCGTCAATACGCCGTCCAACGACATGGGGCCGGAGGAGCTCGAGGCCGCCGCCAAGCAGATCGCCGAGCGCTTCGGCGCCCGCTTCAGCAGCATCGTCGGCGACGACCTGCTGCAGCAGAATTTTCCGCTCATCCACGCCGTCGGCCGCGCCTCGACGCGAGCGCCGCGCCTGATCGAGCTCAATTGGGGCGACGCTGACCATCCCAAGGTCACCCTGGTCGGCAAGGGCGTCTGCTTCGACACCGGCGGGCTCGACCTCAAGCCGTCCAGCAGCATGCTGCTGATGAAGAAGGACATGGGCGGCGCCGCCAACGTGCTGGCGCTGGCGCAGATGGTGATGGACGCCAAGCTCAAGCTGCAGCTGCGCGTGCTGATCCCCGCGGTCGAGAACTCCGTCGCCGGCAATGCCTTCCGGCCGATGGACGTGTTTCCCTCGCGCAAGGGCCTCACGGTCGAGATCGGCAACACCGATGCCGAGGGCCGACTGATCCTGGCCGACGCGCTGGCGCTGGCCTGCGAGGACAAGCCGGATCTCCTGATCGACATGGGCACGCTGACTGGTGCTGCGCGTGTCGCGCTCGGCCCGGAGCTGCCGCCGTTCTACACCAATGACGAGGCGCTCGCCGCCGACGTCGCGCGCTGCGCGGCCGCCGAGAACGATCCGCTGTGGCGAATGCCGTTGTGGGCGCCGTATGATTCGTGGCTCGACTCCAAGGTCGCGACCATCAACAACGCTCCGTCAGGCGGCTTCGCCGGCTCGATCACCTGCGCGCTGTTCCTGCAGCGCTTCGTCGAGCCGACCACGCGCTGGCTGCACCTCGATATCTTCGCCTGGACGCCGTCGGCGAAGCCCGGCCGCCCCGAAGGCGGCGAGTGCCAGGCCGCGCGTGCGCTCTACAAGCTCCTGAGCGAGCGCTATGGCTGATCCACGCCTCACGCCGGCCCGCGGCGACATCGCGGCGAGGCATCTCCAGGGCCAGGTGATCGCCGATCGTTTCGTCGACGGCGAGCTGCGCGTGGTCGTTGATCCCATCGCGCCGTTGCGTCAGCAGCCACACTCCGGCGGCAGAGCTGGCGACGCAGGCACTGAAGGGCGAGCGCGTCACGATCTATGATCGCAACGGCGAGGGCTGGGCCTGGGGCCAGCTCGCTCGCGACGGCTATGTCGGCTGGCTGCCCGAGGCCGCGCTCGCCGCGCCTGCTGCCGCGCCGACGCACGAGATCAGCGCGCTGCGCAGCTTCGCGTTCCCCGGTCCGTCGATCAAGCTGCCGCCGATCGAAACAGTGCTGATGGGCTCGACCATCGCGGTGGTCCGCGAAGAGGCAAGTTTCGTCGTGACGGCCGAGGGCTGGTACGTACCGAAGCAGCACGTCGCAGGCCTCGACCATGTCGAGCCCGACTACGTGGCCATCGCCAAGCGCTTCGTCGGCACGCCCTATCTGTGGGGCGGCAAGAGCAGCCTCGGCATCGACTGCTCCGGGCTGGTTCAGGTGTCATTGAACGCCGCGGGCGTGGACTGCCCGCGCGACAGCGACATGCAGTTGGCTGCGCTTGGACGCGGGCTTGCTGAGGCTGAGCAGCCACGTCGCGGCGACCTCATCTTTTGGAAGGGCCATGTCGCCATCATCAGCGAGGCCGACACGATCGTCCACGCCAACGCCTTCCACATGGCCACGCAGATCGAGCCGACCACGGAAGCCATCGCACGTATCAAGGCGAGCGGCAGCGACGTGCTCGCGATCAAGCGGCTGGGTACGTAGGGTGGGCAAAGGCACGATCGCGACGCGATCGTGACGTGCCCACCATCGCAGATGCGCACGCGGGTGCAATGGTGGGCACGGCGCGCGACAGGCGAGACCGGAGCAGCCATCGCGCGAGCGCCTTTGCCCACCCTACTGCTGACGACGACACCGACAACTCATCAGATCGACATCCGGTCGCGCAACGAGTCACGGCGCCATTGACTGCGCCCTCTCCCCTTGCGGGAGAGGGCATGTAGGACGGAGCTGCAAGCTCGGTTGGGTGAGGGGTATGCATCTACGAGCGCAGCGCGCGGACAGATACCCCTCACCCAACCGAGCAAGTCGCGATTTCCTACATGCCCTCTCCCGCAAGGGGAGAGGGCGCAATCACGGCCATCGTACTGACAGTGCATTGCTGCAAGGCGCGATCTATATCGCGCGTTCAAACTGATCCACATCTCAAACAGCATACGGACGAGCATCAGCATTCTCGCAGCGTCATCCGCCCGAGCTGTACAACGTTCATCCACCCTCGAACATGAGAGGGCGCAGGGAAGGCCGGGTGCCGAGCGCACCCGTGGTTGCGTGCAGGAAAGCACGCGTAGTCGCCACAGGTACGGGCCGAACATCCGGCCTTCCCTGCGCGATGGGCTTACGAATTATACGTGCTCTCCCCAGGGACCGGCTGTTTTGCCCCTGTCGGCCACGGGCCTCATCAGCGCTCGCAACCTTGACGCCAGCATCGGGGCGCCAGGACCACACGATTTCATCGTCCGCATGATGCCGTTCGTCCGTGCGCACCTGCACACGCAGCATCATCGCGGCCATCGCATCCCGCACCGACGTCCGTGACGACGCGTACGTCCCTCTCGTGGGCAGGACGGGCGCAGTATGCACGAATTCCGAAAATAAGAAACAAAAATATCTTTCGCGGAGGGGCTGGACACGCCGTCGCGAACGGCGCCCGTCGGGCAAATCACCTCGTTGGATGCTCGAAAAGAGGCATACTGTGTCCTCGTTGGAGCGAGCTATTCTGGGCGCGCGGAGTTCGTGAATGACAAAACAGAGGCCCCATTCGCTCGACATCGATGCGCAGCGTCGTGTTCTGGCCGAGTTGTTCGCTCTCGCTGAACGCCACTGGTAATTTGTCTCGATCCTCGAACACGCGGGCTGGGACGTCGTGAAGCCGCGGCTCGATTTCGAGGCCTCGTTCGCCGAGAGCGAAGAGGAGCAATCCGAATTTAGGCGCTACGTCGTCGAACACGCGAAAATCAGCCTGGGGAATCCCAACATTCGCTTCCGCCTCCCCGAAGGCCAGCCGTGTTCGACCCCATATATGGACGATCTGCGTCGTCGTCACGAGGAGCAGTTCGGAAGTCACCGGGCTCTCAGCCGGCCGTCATGGATGCAGCGACTCGATCCCTGCCTCCGCCGGATGGAACGGCTTCGGTATGAGGATCGGGCTGTCTACGATCGCCGCTTCGCGTGCGTGGAGACGGAAGAGAAGCAACGGCGCGTTCGCGAAACCGCTCGGCATGCGTCCGGACTATCGAAGGAGTTCGGCGGAGAACTTGATCAACCTGCACGATTCTACCAAGCCGTGATGGAGCGTGAGTCGAGGCCGTTGGGCTTCAGCGCCGACGTCGAGAGGTCGGCGAGAGACCGCCCGGTGTTGTCGAAGGAGTTGATCGACGGGTGGGACCTCTGCCTTTCACCGGAGCCGCTAGCCTGGTTTCCGGGACGACAGGATGGAAAGGCGGAAACCATTCTCAGCCTCCAGGCCCGACGTCATCGCAGGCCGGCGGCACATGCCAACTGGGATCAGTCGCTCATCGTCGAGTTCACGCACTTGATCCGCTCCTTCGATCTCCTTTACAGAAGCTTCGCGTCGCTCGATGAGCTCGAGGTGATTCTCATGGCTCGAATGCACCTCTTGTCTTTGGTGATCAAGGACATCGAGGCAGGTTTGCGGGTTGGCCTGAGCAAGTTTTTCTAATTGAGAGGGTCGCCGCCGAGGTCGATGCCCGTGGTGCGAACTAATCTGCCTCTGGAACGCCGCCGCCATGCCTGGTCAGCCGTCCATTGGAGAGATCCACCCTGTAGATCGCACCACGCTCCAGGCGCTCGCCCATTCCGATCTCGGGCGCCTCCTCGATGTCAGGGCCTCCGCACAACGCCGCAGACTTGCACGCCGCTGCTGAAGGCCGGAAAGGTTTGCAGACAAGAGCGGCATCTGTGAAAGAATGACAAGATGAACCCTCTCGGTAGGCCTGCCGGGCGACATCGACGGGATCAGGACGTGTTCGTGTCATCAGCAAATCGCTCGACGAGGTCGGACCAGAACGGAATGTGCTTGATCTGCACGGGCCATGGCTTGCTGCTCCAGCCCGTGAATTCTCGTTCAAAATAGTCGTTCAAATTGGCGCCGTAGTAAATCGCGTCGATCCCGTAGATCGAAAAGACCGGGTTGCCCGACTCGTGCGGCTGCTCAGGCAGATAGCGATGACCGATCAGCGGGATGAGTTTGGGTGCCCGGGACACGATGTCCCAAAGCATCTCTTCGCGGGCGCGTGCAGTCGAAGGCAACCTTCCCCACTCCGACCACCACAATTTTCCATTCTCGACAGAATGAAGAAGGCTTTCGAACGGCCACTGGAGCGCGCGTCTGATCGCGCGCTCATCCGACCAGTCGTGGCCGTCCACCGGTCGCCTCTGCGTCAGGAGCGCAATCAGATCGGGCGGAAAGACCAGCCCGAATCGACGTTGCGCTCTGTCGAGCTCAGATTGCGTATAGCCCTTGGTCCAATGAACCGTGTCCCTGCCGGACATTGCCATTCCGTTCGTTACAGCTCGATCCGCCTCCATCGGCGACCTAGCTCTGATAGATCATCAAAGCCTTCGCAGCGATCCGATGATCGGCTTCAGGGCGTCCCGGCAGTGACATCTCGTCCGCGACGACTCCGGTGAGATAGTTCGCGATCGACTTTGCATCGGCTCCGTCTTCGAGCATGTTGAAGACCTGGACAGCGTAACGATCATATTCGTCTTCGGCGCCCTCGCAGCCAGAAACGCCGATCGGGTCCCACTCGGACAGCAGAAGAGCTCTTATCAGATCCTGTTTGGACGGCATTGTCTCGCGATTGCCTGAGGACCGATGTTCGCCGATCTTCTACGAAGCCGCCGCCCCGTTCCCCGCGGTCTCGTTCCGGAACGCCGCCGCGAACAGCGCACGCGTGTAGTCCGTCTTCGGGGCCTTGAACAATTGCGCCGCCGGTCCCTCCTCCACCACCTTGCCGTGACGCATCACGATCAGGTGGCTCGCCAGTGCCGCGACGACGCGGAGGTCGTGCGAGATGAACATGTAGGTCAGCTCCCGCTTGCGCTGGAGATCGCGCAGCAGCTCGACCATCTGCGACTGGAACAGCATGTCGAGCGCGGAGGTCGGCTCGTCGAGCACGACGAAGGACGGCTCCAGCACGACGGCGCGGGCGACCGAGATGCGCTGGCGCTGGCCGCCGGAGAATTCGTGCGGGTAGCGAAATCGCGTTGCCGGGTCGAGGCCGACATCATTGAGCGCCTTGACGACCTTGGCCTCGCGCGCCTCGTCCGACAGCTTGGGCTGATGCACCGTCAGGCCTTCGGCGATGATGTCGCCGACCGACATGCGCGGGCTTAACGCGCCGAACGGATCCTGGAAGACGATCTGCATGTCCCGGCGGAACGGACGCACGTCCTTGAAGGTGAGGCCCTGGATCTCCTTGCCGAGAAACACGATGGGACCGTCGGAGGAGATCAGCCGCAGCAGCGCCAAGCCCAAGGTGGTCTTGCCGGAGCCGGATTCGCCGACCACGCCGAGCGTCTCGCCCTTGCGCACGGCGACGCTGACGCCATCGACGGCCTTGATGTGGCCGACGGTGGAACGGAACAGGCCGCGCTTGATCGGAAACCAGACTTTCAAATCCTTCGCCTGCATCACCACCGGCTGATCGGGCCGCGGCGGCGCCGGATCGGGCTTCGGCTCGGCGGCGAGCAGCGCCCTGGTGTAGGGATGCTGTGGCGCGGTGAACACCTGCTCGACCGGGCCCTGCTCGACGATCTTGCCGCCATTCATGACGCAGACGCGATCGGCGATGCGGCGGACGATGCCGAGGTCGTGGGTGATGAACAGCAGGCTCATGCCGAGCCGCGCCCTGATATCGGCGAGCAGCGCCAGGATCTGCGCCTGCACGGTGACGTCGAGCGCGGTGGTCGGCTCATCGGCAATCAACAGGTCCGGCTCGTTGGCGAGCGCCATCGCGATCATCACGCGCTGGCGCTGGCCGCCGGAGAGCTGGTGCGGATAGCTGCCGAGCCGCGTCTCCGGCTCGGGGATGCCGACCTGCGTCAGCAACTCCAGCACGCGCTTGCGCGCCGCGCTGTTCGAGATCGGCTGGTGCAGTTGCAGGATCTCGCTGATCTGCCGCTCGATCGTGTGCAGCGGATTGAGCGAGGTCATGGGCTCCTGGAAGATGATCGAGATGTCGCTGCCTCTGATCTCGCGCATCTCGCGCTCGGACAGCGGCAGCAGATCGCGTCCCTTGAAGCGGATGCTGCCCGAGGGATGCGAGGCGACCGGATAGGGCAACAGCTTCAGCACCGACAGCGCGCTGACCGACTTGCCGGAGCCGGACTCGCCGACGAGGGCAACGCATTCGCCGCGCTTGATCTCGAACGAGACATGATCGACGGCTGTCGATGCGCGGCCGCCCTGATGGAAGGCGACCGAGAGATCGTTGACCGAAAGAAGCGGCTGGGTCATCGCATCCATGTCGATCACCTGAACGTCTTGCGCGGATCGAAGGCGTCGCGCACGGCCTCGCCGATAAAGATCAGGAGCGACAGCATGATCGCCACCGAGAAGAAGCCGGTGAGGCCGAGCCACGGCGCCTGCACGTTCGCTTTCGCCTGCGACAGCATCTCACCCAGCGACGGCGAGCCCGGCGGCAGGCCGAAGCCGAGGAAGTCGAGCGCGGTCAAGGTCATCACCGAGCTGGACACAATGAAGGGCAGGAAGGTCATGGTCGCGACCATCGCGTTCGGCAACAGATGCCGCCACATGATGACGACGTTGGAGACGCCGAGCGCGCGCGCCGCCTGGATGTATTCGAAATTGCGGCCGCGCAGGAATTCGGCGCGCACGAGGCCGACCAGCGACACCCACGAGAACAGCAGCATGATGCCGAGCAGCGTGAAGAAGCCGGGCACTAGCACCGCCGAGAGGATCAGCAGCAGATAGAGATATGGAATCGCGTTCCAGATCTCGATGAAGCGCTGGAACAACAGGTCGACCCAGCCGCCGAAATAGCCCTGCACGCCGCCGGCGGCGATGCCGATGATCGAGGAGAAAAAGGTCAAGGACAGGCCGAACAGCACGGAGATGCGGAAGCCGTAGATGAGACGCGCGACGACGTCGCGGCCCTGGTCATCGGTGCCGAGCCAGTTGTATTCGAGATCCCGGCAGCTCTTCAGCCCCTTTTTCTCGACCACCGCCTTGCACTGCGCCTCGGTCAGCATCCAGGTCGGCGGCGATGGCGCCGGCGTCGGCAGATCGAGATTGTGGGTAGCGTAGGAATAGCGGATCAGCGGCCAGATCACGGTGCCGCCCTTGTCCGCGATCAGCTTCTGCAAATAGGGGTCGCGATAGTCGGCCGCGGTCTCGAAGTCGCCGCCGAACGCGGTCTCCGGATAGGAGACGAAGGCGGGCCAATAGAGATGGCCGTCGAACTTGATCAGGAACGGGCGATCGTTGGCGATCAGCTCGGCGAACAGCGAGACGATGAACAGAAACATGAAGATCCACAGCGACCAGTAGCCGCGGCGGTTGGCCTTGAAGTTCTGCCAGCGGCGCTGGTTGAGCGGCGACGGCCGGAATCTGTGCCGCGTCGGCGGCACGGCCTCGCCGAGCGGGGCCTGCGTGGTGGTCTCGACGGGGGGGACGGTTTTGAGCATCGTCAGACCTCCCGCGCCTCGAAATCGATCCGCGGATCGATCCACATATAGGTGAGGTCGGAGATCAGGTTCACCACCAGGCCCAACAGCGAGAAGATGAAGAGATTGCCGAACACGACCGGGTAGTCGCGGTTGAGAATGCTCTCGAACGATAAGAGGCCGAGGCCGTCGAGCGAGAAGATGGTCTCGATCAGGAGCGAGCCGGAGAAGAAGGCGTGGATGAAGGTGCCCGGGAAGCCCGCGATCACGATCAGCATCGCATTGCGGAAGACGTGGCCATAGAGCACCTGGGTCTCGCTGCAACCCTTGGCGCGCGCCGTCATGACATATTGCTTGCGGATCTCGTCGAGGAACGAGTTCTTGGTGAGAAGCGTCATGGTGGCGAAGGCGCCCAGCGCCATCGACAGCAGCGGCAAGGTGAGGTGCCAGAAATAGTCGATGATCTTCCAGTACCAGGGGAAGGCGGCCCAGCCGTCCGAGGTCAGGCCGCGCAACGGGAAGATGTTGAGGAAGGAGCCGCCGGCGAACAGGATGATCAGGAGGATCGCGAACAGAAAGCCGGGAATCGCGTAGCCGATGATGATCACGGCCGAGGTCCAGACGTCGAAGCGCGAGCCGTCCTGCACGGCCTTACGGATGCCGAGCGGAATCGAAATCAGGTAGGTCAGCAGGGTCATCCACAGGCCGAGCGAGATCGAGACCGGCAGCTTCTCCTTGATCAGCTGCAGCACGGTCGTGTCGCGGAAGTAGCTCTTGCCGAAATCGAAGCGGGCGAAGTTCCAGACCATCAAGGCGAAGCGCTCCGGCGCCGGCTTGTCGAAGCCGAACTGCTTCTCGAGCTGCTTGATGAAGGCCGGGTCGAGCCCCTGCGCGCCGCGATATTTCGAGTTGGTGTCACCGCCGGAGCCGACCTGGCCCGGCGGCCGGGCACCGAAATCCGAGCCGCTGCCGCCGGAGATGCGCGACGTGCCGCCGGTGTCGGCGCCGGTCAGTTGAGCGATGACGCGCTCGACCGGGCCGCCCGGCGCGAACTGCACCACGACGAAGGAGATGAAGAGGATCCCGAGCAGGGTCGGGAGCATCAGAAACATGCGGCGAGCGATATAGGCAGCCATGAACTACTTCGCCTGCTCCAGCTTTGCGGCCTTGGCGGCATCGTACCACCAGATGTCGGGGGCGCCGACGCCGGACGCATATTTCGGCGGCTTCGGCGGGTGGCTGAACTGATCCCAATAGGCGATCGGATGGGTCTGCCGATACCATTGCGGGATCCAGTAGTGCCCGGCGCGGAACACGCGATCGAGCGCCCGGCAGGCGATGGTCAGCTCGCTGCGGCTTTCCGCGGCGATGACCTTGGCGACCAGCGCATCCACGGCGGGATTGCTGATCCCGGCGAGATTGTAGGAGCCCTTGGTCTTGGCGGTGTCGGAGGTGAAATAAGAGCGCAGGCCGTCGCCGGGGGTCGGTGACATCGACAGCCGCTGCACGGTGATGTCGAAGTCGAAATCCTCGACGCGGGCGCGATATTGCACGGCATCGATGACGCGCAGGTCTGCATCGATGCCGAGCGTCTGCAAATTCTTGATCAAGGTGCCGTGGTGCGGCTTGAACGAGACCTCGTCGATCAGGAACTCGATCGAGAACACCTCGCCCGACGGCAAGATACGCTTGCCGTCCTTCACGGGGAGGCCGGCCTGCTGCAGGAGCTGCGTGGCCTTGCGCAAGAGGGCGCGATCCTGGCCGGAGCCGTCGGAGGCCGGCGGCACGAACGGCTCGCCGAACACGTCGTCAGGGACCTGGCCGCGGAACGGCTCCAACAGCTTCAGCTCCTCCGGCGACGGCCGACCGACCGCGACCATGTCGGAGTTCTGGAACGGCGACACGGCGCGCGCATAGGCGCCGTACATGATGGTCTTGTTGGTCCACTCGAAGTCGAACGCGTAGGTCAGCGCCTGACGGACGCGCGGATCCTTGAACTTGTCGCGCCGGGTGTTGATGAACCAGCCCTGCCCGCCCGACGGCGTCTCGTCCGGCAGCAGCTCGCGCTTGACGCGGCCGTCCTTGATCGCCGGGAAATCGTAGCGCGTGGCCCAGATGCGCGAGGTGAACTCCTCGCGGAACAGATAGCTCTTGGCGGTGAAGCCTTCGAAAGCGACGTCGCGGTCGCGATAGAACTCGTAGCGGACGATGTCGAAATTATATAGGCCGCGGCTGACCGGCAGGTCGGCCGCCCACCAATCCTTGACGCGCTCGAACTCGACGTAGCGGTTGATCTCGTATTTGCCGACCTTGTACGGCCCGGAGCCGAGCGGGACGTCGAGCGGGTTCTCGTCGAACACCCGGTTGGCGTAGTAAGCCTTGGAGAAGATCGGCAAGGTCATGACATAGAGCGGCACGTCGCGGGCGCGCTTCTCGACGAAGCTCACCACCACGGTCGCATCGTCGAGCGCCTCGGCCTTCACGAAGTCGCGCAGCTGCACGATGATCAGCGGATGGCCCTTCTCCTTCAACGTGTTCAACGACCACGCGACGTCGTGCGCCGTAATCTTACTGCCGTCATGGAAGCGCGCTTCGGGCCGCAAGGTGAAGCGATAGGTCAGCTTGTCCGCGGAGATCGCGACGGACTTCGCGACCAGGCCGTAGACCGCGTCCGGCTCGTCGCTCGCGCGCACCATCAGGGTGGCGAAGGTCATGTCCATGCCCTGCGCGCCCTCGCCCTTGAGGACATAGGCATTGAACGAGTTGAAGGTCTGGTAGGACTGGTTGTAGGCGCGCACCGAGGGGATCGTCGAATACAGCCCGCCCTTCGGCGCGTCCGGGTTGACGTAGTCGAAGTGCGGGAAGTCGGCCGGGTATTTGAGATCGCCGAACGCCGAGGTGCCGTGCGAGTCCGGGCCGAACTCTGCGGCGGCAGCCGGCTTGATCAACGGGCTCGCGAGCGCGCCGAGCCCAAGCCCGAGCACGCCGCGGCGCGACAGATGCGAGAACGTGCTCAAGAGCGCTTCACCTTGGCAGCCTTGTCGGCGTCGTACCACCACAGCGACGGCCAACCGGTGCTGGCATATTTCGGGAACGTCGCATGGCTGAAGCGATCCCAGCGCGCGCTGCGCAGGAACGGATAGGTGAACTGCGGCACGACGTAGAAATTCCACAACAGCACGCGGTCGAGCGCATGCGTCGCGGCCTCCAAGGTGGCGCGGTCCTTGGCGAAGATGATCTTCTCGATCAGCTCGTCGATCGCCGGGTTCTTGATGCCGGCCGAGTTCTTCGAGCCCGGCTCGTCGGCGGCCTTGGAGCCCCAGAAATCGCGCTGCTCGTTGCCGGGCGACAGCGACTGGCCCCAGACATCGGTGATCATGTCGTAGTCGAAGCTGCGCACCCGGTTCTCATACTGGACATTGTCGACCTGGCGCACCGTGACGGTGACGCCGAGCCGCTCCAGCGAGGGCTTGTAGAACAGCACGATGCGCTCGGACGACGGGTCCTGAACCATCAGCTCGATCGCGACCGGCTTGCCGGCGGGGTCGATCAGCTTGCGGTCCTTGATCTCGTAGCCGGCCTCCTTCAACAGCCTGTTAGCCTCGCGCAGATTGGCGCGGACATTCTCCGGATTGCCGCCGACCGGATTCTGATAGGCGGTGGTGAACACCTCCGGCGGCACCTTGTCGCGTAGGCCCTCGAGGATCTCCAGCTCCTGGCCCTGCGGGAGCCCGGACGAGGCAAGCTCGGTGCCTTCGAAATAGCTGTTGATCCGCTTGTATTGGCCGAAGAACAGCTGCTTGTTCATCTCCTCGAAGTCGAACGCGTAGTTGAAGGCGCGACGCAGCCGCGCGTCCTGGAATTGCGGGCGGCGCAGGTTGAACACGAAGCCCTGCATGCGGCCGGAATCGCGGACCGGAAACTCCTCCTTGACCGCGCCCTTGTCGGCGATCGCCGGGAAGTCGTAGGCCGTCGCCCATTGCTTGGCCGAGTTCTCGTTGATCCAATCGGCCTGGTCGGCCTTGAAGGCTTCGAGCGCGACGAGGTTGTCGCGGAAATACTCGAACTGCAGCTCGTCGAAATTGTTCTGGCCGATCCGCACCGGCAGGTTGGCGCCCCAATAATCCTTGACGCGCTCGACCTTGATCGAGCGGCCCGGCACGAACTCCTTGATACGGTATGGGCTCGATCCGAGCGGCGGCTCCAGCGAGGTCGCGGTGACGTCACGCTTGCGCCCTTGCGCGTCGGTGCCTTCCCACCAATGCTTGGGCAGAACCAGCAATTCGCCGACGATGTGCGGCAGCTCGCGATTGCCGGGACCATCGAAGGTGAACTTGACCTCCTGGTCGCTGACCTTCTCGGCCTTGACGACGTGCCGATAGTAGGAGCCGTAGAACGGGCTGTTCTTCTTGAGCACGTCGAGCGAGAAGATGACGTCGTCGGGCGTCACCGGCTTGCCGTCGTGCCAGCGCGCTTCCTTGCGCAGGCGATAGATCACCCAGGAGTAATCGTCCGGATAGGCGGCCGCCTCGGCGAGCAGGCCGTATTCGGTCGAGACCTCGTCCTGCGCCCGCGACATCAACGTCTCGTAGACGGTCATGGCGGCAGCGGCGATGTTGCCCTTCACATACATCACGACGATGTTGAAATTGTCGAAGGTGCCGATCGAGATCATCCGCGCCGTGCCGCCCTTGGGCGCGTCGGGATTGACGTAGTCGAAGCGTTTGAAGTCGGCCGGGTACTTCAGCTCGCCGAACAGCGACAGGCCATGGCGCCACATCAGTTGCTCGCCGGCCTGCGCGTGTGCGGCATCGAGCGGAGCGAGGCTGGCGGCGGTGCCGAGCGCCGGGGTCATCGCAGCGAGGACGCTGCTCTGCAGGAGCTGTCGTCGGGTAATCGTCAAATGAGACTTCCTCTGAATAAGACCGCTCGGGAGCAAGATGGTCGGCCTCGGCCGGTCCTGCTTCCAGATCCAACGTGTGATCGTAACCCATTTCGCGAGGGCAGGTTGCGCCGGCCGGAGCCTGGTGGCTCGATCTGCGAACCCGTTCCATTCAGGGGACCAATATACGGCAAGGTTTCGACGAATAACCTTGCTTTTTCCTCATAATACCGGGTTGTGAACGGGTCGGCTGCGACCAAAGGTCCCAAATGCGGCGAAATTCGCTCCCGGAACGCAAAACGGCCGGGCGAGGCCCGGCCGTTTGCAATGCGAGATCAGATGCGCGCTACTTGGCGGCGGTCGGCAGCGGCGCCGGATTGTCCGACAGCGAGTTCAGATAGGCGAGCACGTCCGCGCGCTCGGAGTCCTTCTGGATGCCGGCGAAGCCCATCGCGGTGCCCGGGATGTAACCCTTCGGGTTGGCGATGAACTGGTTGAGCGCATCGATCGTCCAGGTGCCGCCCTTGGCCTTGATCGCCGCGGAGAAGTTGAAATTGCGGCCTTCGCCGATGTGGTCGCCGACGATGCCATAGAGATTCGGGCCGACGGCATTCTTGCCGCCCTTGTCGAAGGTGTGGCAGGCGGCGCACTTCTTGGCAGCGGCGGCGCCCTTCTCGACGGAAGCAGTCTGCAGCAGCTTCTCGATCGGCTCGGCGGCGGCGGGCGCGGCGCCCGACTTGGCGGCGCCCTCGGCCTCCTTCACGGCGATCTCGAAACCCGGCTTTTCCGGCATCTTCGGCGCGAAGATCGCGTTGGCGGAGAAGCTCGTGACCAGCACGACCAGGCAGGCAGCCAGCACGGCGCCGAGGATTTTGTTCAGTTCGAAGGAGTCCATTTTGGAATCAGGCTCCGAGGGCGGATTTCATTGTTTTGAGGCCGCGGGGCCGCGGCCGTGAATCGCCTCAGGATTTCGAGAAGGCATCGACCAAGGAATCGAGCCGTCGCGCCTCCCCCTGCGGCAGAAGTGAGATATCGGTTTGCCCGTGCTCTGGCAACCCGTATAAGCGGGCGGTTTTTGCTGTCCCCATCCCGTCCGGACGCGCTGTTGCGACCGGCTCCGAATGCGCTTTTCCGGATGCCCCGATCCAAAATTCTCGTCCTGATTCCCGCCCGCATGGCCTCGACCCGCCTGCCCGGCAAGCCGCTGCTCGACATCGCGGGCGTGCCGATGATCGTGCAGGTGCTCCGCCGCGCGCAGGAGGCGGCGATCGGTCGCGTGGCGGTGGCCACCGATACGAAGGAGATTGCGGACGCCGTGACCGCCCAAGGCGGTGAAGCCGTGATGACCCGCGCGGATCATCCCTCCGGCTCGGACCGGATCTACGAGGCGCTTCAGAAGCTCGATCCGGGCGGCAACGTGGACGCCATCGTCAATGTCCAGGGCGACCTGCCGACCATTCCGCCAGATGATATTCGCGCAGCCCTCGCACTGCTCGACGAGCCGAACGTAGATATCGGGACGCTGGCCGCGGAGATCCGTCACCACGAGGAACACACCAATCCGAGCGTCGTGAAGCTGGTCGGCTCGACGGTCGCACCGGGCAGGATGAGGGCGCTGTATTTCACACGCGCCACGGCTCCCTCCGGTGACGGACCGCGCTATCACCACATCGGCCTGTATACCTATCGCCGCTCGGCCCTCGAACGCTTCGTCAGCCTGCCGCCCTCGCCGCTCGAGCTCCGCGAGAAGCTCGAACAGCTCCGCGCGCTGGAGGATGGCATGCGCATCGACGCGGCCATCGTCAACTCAGTACCGCTGGGCGTCGACACCCCGGCCGACCTCGACACAGCGCGCCGGCTGCTGTCCCAGACCTAAGCTGCTACAAGGCCCCTCATGAGCAAGATCTTGAAAATCGCATTCCAGGGCGAGCCGGGAGCCAATTCCCACATCGCCATCTCCGAGGCCTATCCGACCGCCGAGGCCATGCCCTGCCCGACCTTCGAGGACGCGCTCAGCGCGATCTCGTCCGGCGAGGCCGATCTCGGCATGATCCCGATCGAGAACTCGGTCGCGGGGCGCGTCGCCGACATCCACCATCTGCTGCCGGGCTCGGGCCTGTACATCATCGGCGAGTGGTTCCTGCCGATCCGCCACCAGCTAATGGCGCTGAAGGGCACCAAGCTCAGCGACATCAAGACCGTCGAGAGCCATGTCCAGGCCCTCGGCCAGTGCCGCCGCTACATCCGCCAGCTCGGCATCCGCCCGATCGTCGCCGGCGACACCGCAGGCAGCGCCCGCGACGTGTCCGAGCGCGGCGACAGGAGCGTCGCGGCGATCGCCTCGCGCCTGGCCGCGAAGATCTACGGCCTCGACATCCTCGCCGAGGACATCGAGGACGAGGCCCACAACACCACCCGTTTCGTGGTGCTGGCGCGCGAGCCGCAATGGGCCGAGCAGAACTCCGGGCCGCTGGTGACGAGCTTCGTGTTCCGCGTCCGCAACCTCCCCGCAGCGCTTTACAAGGCGCTCGGCGGCTTCGCCACCAACGGCGTCAACATGACCAAGCTCGAGAGCTACATGGTCGACGGCAATTTCTTCGCCACGCAATTCTACGCCGATGTCGACGGCCATCCCGAGGACAAGGGACTGGCGTTTGCGCTGGAGGAGCTGAAATTCTTCTCGCGCGAGCTGCGCATCGTCGGCGTGTATCCGGCGCATCCGTTCCGGGCGACGTTCAGCGAGACGCGCGAGTAAGTCTCGCGCCCCGCCCCAGCGAACGCGGGGGCCCATCGTCACAGCGCGCAGTGGTTCTGGCATAGCCTCCCCCACCGTCTTCTCACCGCGATATCACGCGGTATGGGTCCCGGGTCAGCGCCCCACCAGCGCTTTGCGCTGCTGGGGCTTGCCCGGGACGACAGCAGGGGTCACAGCGGCATCTATCCCTCGATATAGGCGGCGAGCTCGGCTGACGTGCCCGTTGGGAATGCCTCTTTCAGATGATCGAGGAATGCGGACACGCGCGCGCTGAGCAGGCGGCGCGATGGATACAGCGTCCACAGCGCGACCGGCGGCGCGTCGAGTTCGGCCCACTGCACCAGCCCGCCGGCCGCAAGATCATGGCTGGCGAGCGACAGCGGCAGGCAGGCGGCGCCGACGCCGGCGCGGGCGGCATCGCGCACCATGATCACCGATGACAGGCGCAGGATCGGATTGATCGCGAGGCGCGATGGCGCCGTGGCCCCTGTGACGTTCCACTTTGTGATCTGGTCGGTGCTGCGGACGATCGCGGGAATGGCGACCTCCGTCGCGGGCCGCGCAAGCGCCGGGTGGGCAACCACCACCATCTGGTCACGAAGGAAGATGCGCCCGACCAGGCTGTCATCGGGACCGGGATTGACCCGGATCACCAGGTCATAGCCCTCCTCCACCATGTCGACCGTGCGATCGTCGGTCGTCACGTCCAGCCGCACGTCCGGATATTTCAGCGCGAAGGTCGCCGCGAGCTTGCCCATCGCGGTCTGCGAGAACAGCAGCGGTGCGCTGATGCGCAACCGGCCGCGCGGCGCGTGGCCGCCCGATGAGATCGCGCCGACGGTCTCGTCGAGCTCGGCCAGCAGCGCGCCCGTGCGCTCGAACAGCGCCCGTCCTTCCTCGGTCAGCTTCAGCGTCCGCCCGCCACGCTCGATCAGCCTGACCTCGAGGCCGGCCTCGAGCTCCGCCACGCGTCGCGACAGCGTGGCCTTCGGCCGCCCACTGGCCCGCGCCGCGCGGCCAAAGCCGCCGTGACGAGCGACGAGCGTGAAATCGGCGAGTGCCAGCAGATCCATCTGTTCCACCTGTGAGACGATCTGTCCAGATATAGCGTCTATTGACCCGAATGTGGATCGCTATCTTCCGGTCATGACCTGAGCAGACGCGTGTCGCTCTCATCTGAAGGAGGTCGTCATGACCAGTCTCGACATCGACAATGCCACGATATCCCGGCCGAACATCCTTGTGCTCGGCGCGACCGGCGGCACCGGACGGTTGATCGTGCGCGACGCGCTGGCGCGGGGCCATCACGTCACTGCGCTGGTGCGCTCGCCCGACAAGGCCGGGGATCTGCAAGGCGCGCAACTGATCGTCGGCGATGCCCGCGATGAAGCCACGCTGCGCAAGGCGCTGAAGGGACAGGACGCCGTTATCAGTTCACTGGGCACGGCGCTCAGCCCGTTCAAGGAGGTCACGACGCTCTCGACGTCGACACGCGCGCTGGTCAAGGCGATGAAGGCGGAGAATGTCGCCCGTCTGGTCGCGATCACCGGGATCGGCGCCGGCGACAGCCGCGGGCATGGCGGCTTCGTCTACGACCGGCTGATCCTGCCGCTGCTCTTGCGCAACGTCTATGCCGACAAGAATCGGCAGGAGGCGATCATCCGCGACAGCGGGCTCGATTGGGTCATCGTCCGTCCCACGATGCTCAACGACAAGCCGGGTGGCCAGACGGTTCGTGCACTGACGGATCTCACCGGCGTCCACGGCGGCACGATCGCCCGCGCCGATGTCGCGCGCTTCGTGGTGGATCAGGTGAACGACGACAGCTTCCTGCGCCGCTCGCCTCTGATCACGTGGTGAGCAGGACACCGCAGGTGAAGTCCAGCTGGCTGCGTCTTGGTTGACCCAACTCTCCACGCGAACTCCGCTCACCTCTCCCCGACGGGGAGAGGTCGGCGCGCAGCGCCGGGTGAGGGGGTCTATCGACCGATCGGTTGCGCCTGAATCCCTCACCCGGATTGCATCTTCGATGCAATCCGACCTCTCCCTTCGGGAGAGGTGATCGGCCTGCCGCACGATCCGGAACGCATTTGCTCGCAGATTCGCGCGGCCTACGCCGCGGCCTGACGCTCCAGGCCGAAGGCATCGGCGAGCAGGGTGTAGGAGCGCTTGCGGGCCTCGTGGTCGAAGATCGCGGTGATGACCATCAGTTCGTCGGCCTGGCTGGCCGCAATCATCGGGTCGAGCTTGGCGCGCACAGTTGCCGGCGAGCCGACGAACAGCCGGGAGCGGTTGCGGGCGATCGAGGCGCGCTCCGCGTCTGTATACGGATAGGCTGCCGCCTCCTCGGGGCTCGGCAGCGGCAGGAACTGGCCGCGGTCGCGCCGGAGGCGATTGAGGTCCATCGAGGATGCCAGCCGCTCGGCTTCGGCGTCGGTCTCCGCCGTCACGACAGCGACCGCGAGGATCGCATGCGGCTGCGAGCGCCAGCGCGACGCGGTGAAATGGGCGCGATAATTGGTCATCGCGTCGATGGCATCGTGGTTCGCGAAATGATGCGCGAAGCCAAAACCCATGCCCATCTGCGCGGATAGCTCGCTGGAATAGTCGCTGGAGCCGAGCAGCCAGATCGGCGGCAGCGGCGCATCATCGGGCATCGCGATGACGTTGTTGTAGGGATGGCCGGCAGGAAACTCGCGCGTCTCCCACAGGGTCAGCTCATGCAGCCGCTCCAGGAAATCGTCGCCCTCGCGGCGGTCGAGCCGGCTCCGCAGCGCATAGGCCGTAGTGCCGTCGGTGCCGGGCGCGCGGCCGAGACCGAGATCGATCCTGCCGGGGAACAGCGCCTCCAGCATCTTGAAGCGCTCAGCGACCACCAGCGGCGCGTGGTTGGGCAGCATCACGCCGCCGGAGCCGACGCGGATGTGCTTGGTGACGGCGGCGATCTGCCCGATCATGATGTCGGGCGACGGGCTCGCGACTGAGACGAGGCTGTGATGCTCGGCGAGCCAGTAGCGGACATAGCCGAGTTGGTCGACATGGCGCGCCAGGTCGATGCTGTTGCGCAGCGCCGCTGAGGCGGGCGTCGCTGTCGTGGTGACCGAGAGGTCGAGGACTGAAATCGGGATCATGGCTTCAACCTAGTGACTGGGACGCCCGCCACAATGGGCCAAGCGCGCCGGTGATCTGCCGGAAATGCAGGGATCAGGTCGAAATTGCGTTGGGACGGACAAGCTGTATACATACCCGGAGAACATCGGTCCCACCCTAAAATTTGGGGCGACTTAGCTGGTTCGATACCATAATCATTGATAAAGCTTCTCTTTTTCCGCCCACTCGAAGATCCACTTACAGCACCTGAAATGCCTTTCGATCGACGATTGTGGGCTAAATCCCATTTGCGGTGGGCTGTTTATTGCGACGCACTTCCCCTATCTTGGCGCATCTGAGGAGCGATCCGCTCTCAAGTTGAAATTTACGCGCCATCGGGAACCTGCGCCGCCATGACCGACCTCGCCACCGCCATCGCTGACGGACACGCCGCGATCATCCGGCCCAAGATCTCGTTCGAGTTCTTCCCGCCGAAGACCGAGGAGATGGACCGCACGCTGTGGACCTCGATCGAGCGTCTCGCGCCGCTGGAGCCGAGCTTCGTCTCGGTGACCTATGGCGCCGGCGGCTCGACCCGCGAGCGCACCCACGCCACCATCGCGCGCATCCTGAAAGAGACCGCGCTGCTGCCGGCGGCGCATCTGACCTGCGTCGGCGCCTCGCGCGGGGAGATCGACGAGGTCGTCGACCGCTATCACGAGGTCGGTGTCCGCCACATCGTGGCGCTGCGCGGCGATCCGCCCGGCGGCATCGGCACGCCGTATCAGGCTCATGCCGAGGGCTATCAAAGCTCGCCCGACCTGGTCGCCGGCATCAAGAAGCGCCACCCGGACATCGAGGTCTCGGTGTCGGCCTATCCCGAGAAGCATCCGGAGAGCCGCGACTTCGACGCCGACATCGACATGCTCAGGGCCAAGGTCGACGCCGGCGCGACCCGCGCGATCACCCAGGTGTTCTTCGATAACGACGTCTACTTCCGCTACCTCGACCGCGTCCGCGCTCGCGGCATCGACATTCCGATCGTGCCCGGCATCATGCCGATGCACAATTTCAAGCAGGCCCGCGGCTTCGTGACCCGCAACGGCACCAGCGTGCCGGAGTGGCTCGCGGAGAAGTTCGACGGCCTCGATGACGATCCCGAGACCCGCAAGCTGGTCGCGGCCACCGTCGCCGCCGGCCAGGTGCAAAAGCTCGCCAAGCATGGCGTCGACACCTTTCATTTCTACACCATGAACCGCGCCGACCTCGTGTTTGCGATCAGCCATCTGCTCGGCATCCGGCCGAAGTCCGTCAACAAGGTCGCCGCCTGATGTCCCCCGCTGTTTCCACCGCGCGTACCGCCTTCCTCGCCGCCGCCCGCGAGCGCATCCTGATCCTCGACGGCGCCATGGGCACGATGATCCAGGCGCTGCAGTTCGACGAGGCCGCCTTCCGCAGCGAACGGTTCAAGGATTTCCATCGCGATCTGCGTGGCAACAACGATCTGCTGATTCTGACGCAGCCCGAGGCGATCGAGGATATCCACGCGCAATATCTGCGCGCCGGCGCCGACATCGTCGCCACCAACACCTTCTCGGCGACGTCGATCGCGCAGGCCGACTACGATCTCTCCGACATCATCTACGAGCTCAACCGCGAGGGCGCGCGCCTCGCGCGCAACGCCGCGATCCGCGTGGCGGCCGAGGACGGCAAGCCGCGCTTCGTCGCCGGCGCGATGGGCCCGACCAACCGCACCGCCTCGATCTCGCCTGACGTCTCCAACCCCGGCTTTCGCGCCGTCACCTTCGACGATCTGCGCCTCGCCTATGGCGAGCAGGCGCGCGGGCTCTTGGACGGCGGCGCTGACATCCTGCTGGTCGAGACCATTTTCGATACGCTGAACGCAAAGGCCGCGCTGTACGCGATTGCCGAGCTGTGCGAGGAGCGCGGCATCGACGTGCCCGTGATGATCTCCGGCACGATCACCGACAAGTCCGGCCGCCTGCTGTCGGGCCAGATGCCGGAGGCATTCTGGAATTCGGTGCGTCACGCCAAGCCGCTGACGATCGGCTTCAACTGCGCGCTCGGCGCCGAGGACCTGCGCGCCCATGTCGCCGATATCGGCCGCGTCGCCGACACGCTGGTCTGCGCCTATCCCAATGCCGGCCTGCCCAACGAGTTCGGCCAGTATGACGAGACGCCGGCCTATATGGCGCGGCTGATCGGCGAGTTCGCATCGGCCGGCCTCGTCAACATCGTCGGCGGCTGCTGCGGCACCACGCCGGACCATATCGCGGCGATCGCCGCCGCCGTCGCCCCGCACAAGCCGCGCGCCGTGCCTGACATCGCGCCGCGGCTGCGGCTGTCCGGGCTGGAGCCATTCGAGCTGACGCCGGCGATTCCGTTCGTCAATGTCGGCGAGCGCACCAACGTCACCGGCTCGGCCAAATTCCGCAAGCTGATCACCGCCGGCGACTACACGGCAGCACTGCAGGTCGCGCGTGACCAGGTCGAGAACGGCGCCCAGGTGATCGACGTCAACATGGACGAGGGTCTGCTCGACTCGAAAGCCGCGATGCGGACCTTCCTCAACCTCGTCGCCGCCGAGCCGGATATCGCCCGCGTCCCGGTGATGGTCGATTCCTCGAAGTTCCACGTCATCGAGGCCGGCCTGAAATGCGTGCAGGGCAAGCCGGTGGTGAACTCGATCTCGCTGAAGGAAGGCGAGGAGAAATTCATTCACGAAGCGAAGATCGCGCGCCGCCACGGCGCGGCCGTCGTCGTGATGGCGTTCGACGAGACCGGCCAGGCCGACACCTATCAGCGCAAGACCGAGATCTGCGCCCGCGCCTACAAGATCCTGGTCGAGACGGTCGGCTTCCCGCCTGAGGACATCATCTTCGATCCGAATATCTTTGCGATCGCCACCGGGCTGGAGGAGCACAACAACTACGGCGTCGACTTCATCGAGGCGACGCGCTGGATCCGGCAGAACCTGCCGCATGCCCATATTTCCGGCGGCGTCTCCAATCTGTCGTTCTCGTTCCGCGGCAACGAGCCGGTGCGCGAGGCGATGCACTCGGTGTTTCTGTATCACGCCATCAAGGCAGGCATGGACATGGGCATCGTCAATGCCGGCCAGATGATCGTCTATGACGACATCGATCCGGAGCTGCGCCAAGTGTGCGAGGACGTCGTCCTCAACCGCGATCCCGGCGCATCGGAGCGGCTGCTCGCGCTCGCCGAGAAATTCCGCGGCCAGGGCAAGCAGACCAAGGAGGCCGATCTCGCCTGGCGCGAATGGCCGGTCGACAAGCGGCTCTCCCACGCGCTGGTGCACGGCATCACCGAATTCATCGAGCTGGATACCGAGGAGGCGCGCGCCAAGTCGACGCGGCCGCTCGACGTCATCGAAGGCCCGCTGATGGCCGGCATGAACGTGGTCGGCGATCTCTTCGGCGACGGCAAGATGTTCCTGCCGCAGGTCGTGAAGTCGGCGCGCGTGATGAAGCAGGCAGTCGCCTATCTCATGCCGTTCATGGAGGCCGAGAAGGCCGCTAACAAGGGCGCTGCCGCCGAACGCTCCAACGCCGGCAAGATCGTGCTCGCCACCGTCAAGGGCGACGTCCACGACATCGGCAAGAACATCGTCGGCATCGTGCTCCAGTGCAACAATTTCGAGGTCATCGACCTCGGCGTCATGGTGCCGGCCGCCAAGATCATCGACACCGCGAAGGCCGAGAATGCCGACATCATCGGCCTCTCCGGCCTGATCACGCCGTCGCTCGACGAGATGGCGTATCTGGCGTCCGAAATGGAGCGCCAGGGGCTGAACGTGCCGCTCTTGATCGGCGGCGCCACCACGAGCCGCGTCCACACGGCCGTGAAGATCGACCCGAACTACCAGGGCGGCCCGGTGGTGCACGTCAACGACGCCAGCCGCGCTGTCGGCGTCGCCTCGTCGCTGCTGTCGCCGGAGCGCAAGGACGCCTATGCCGCCGACATCCGCGGCGAGTATCAGAAGATCGCCGCCGCGCATCTGCGCGGCCAGGCGGACAAGAAGCGGCTGTCGCTGGCTGACGCCCGCGCCAATGCGCCGACGATCGATTTCAACAAGGCCAAGCCGGTGAAGCCGACCTTCCTCGGCACGAAGACTTTTGTGGACTACGACCTCGCCGAGCTCGTGCCCTATATCGACTGGACGCCGTTCTTCCAGACCTGGGAGCTCGCCGGCCGCTTCCCCGCCATCCTCGACGACGCCAAGGTCGGCGAGGCCGCGCGGGCGCTGTATGACGACGCGCTGAAGATGCTGAAGCAGATCGTCGACGAGAAGTGGTTCACCGCGCGCGCCGCGATCGGCTTCTGGCCGGCCAACGCCGTCGGTGACGACATCGTGCTGTATGCCGATGACAGCCGCACCAAGGAGATCGCGACGCTGCACACGCTGCGCCAGCAATTGGAGAAGCGCGAGGGCCGCTTCAACACCGCTCTGTCGGACTTCATCGCGCCCGCGGGCTCCGGCGTGCTGGATTATGTCGGCGGCTTCGTCGTCACGACGGGACTCGGCGAGGATGCCGTCGCCGATCGCTTCAAGAACGCCAATGACGACTACTCCTCGATCCTGGTCAAGGCGCTGGCGGATCGCTTGGCCGAGGCCTTTGCCGAGCGCCTGCACGCCCGCGTGCGCCGCGAGTTCTGGGCCTATGCGCCGGATGAGACGCTCTCGCCTGACGACCTGATCCTGGAAAAGTACCAGGGCATCCGCCCTGCTCCGGGCTATCCGGCGCAGCCTGATCACACCGAGAAGGCGACCTTGTTCGCGCTGCTCGACGCGGAGACAAACGCGGGCGTGCGGCTGACCGAGAGCTTTGCGATGTGGCCGGGCTCGTCGGTCTCGGGCCTGTATTTCGCCTCGCCGGAAAGCTTCTATTTCGGCGTCGGCAAGATCGAGCGCGACCAGGTCGAGGACTACGCCGCGCGCAAGGGCATGACGGTCGCCGAGGTCGAACGCTGGCTGGCGCCGATTTTGAACTACATCCCGGCGCGCGGCGGGCAACAGCCCGACGCGACGGCCCGCCCCGTCGCCTCGCCTGCCCCGGCGAACGACGCAGCGCCAGCCGAACTCGCCAGCCATCCCGTGGGCTGCACCTGCGCGGTGCATCTGGCGTGGCGCAAGAAGGCCGTGGGCGCGAAGTAGCCCGCGCTGCCTCCCCACCCACAACTGTCGTCCCGGCGAACGCCGGGACCCATACCGCGTGATATATCCGTAGTCTGCGGTGGCTGAGACCGAGTAAACCAATTTCTCCCGGGGTTATGGGTCCCGGCTCAAGGCCGGGACGACAGCGAATGTGACGAACGGCCATTGGCTCCCATTGCCCGTGTCCCCCACGCCACGACCGCGACGAATGACAAAGCGCCACAGCTAATCGCCCCCTATCCAGCGTGGACATCGCCGGCATAACCGGCTGAAATGCCGCCGGGGCCGCCGGGTGGTTTTGGTTCATGTCGTTGCAGTTCAGGCTTGCGTCGCGAAACCTGTTCCATGACAGGCTGCGCTTCGTCGCGACCGTCATCGGCATCATCTTTTCGATCGTGCTGGTGACCGTGCAGATGGGGCTCTATGTCGGCTTCCGCCGCATGGTCACGACGATGATCGACCATGCCCCGGCGCAGCTCTGGATCATGCCGGTCGGCACCAAATGTTTCGAGGATCCCTCGCTGCTCGACGAGCGGCAGCGGTTCCGGGCGCTCGCGGTTCCCGGCGTTGCGGAAGCCACGCCCCTCGTCATCGGCTATGCGCAATGGCGGTTGCCGCAGGGCACCACGACGCCGGTGTTCGTCGTCGGCTCGGAGCTCCGCGGGCTCGGCCTGCATCCGTGGAACGTGGTCGAGGGCCGCCTCGACGACCTCTCGGTCCCCGGCGCGGTCGCAATCGACCAGACCTATTTCGAGCGGCTCGGCATTTCAGGCGTGGAGCAGACCGCCGAGCTGCGCGACCGCAAGGTGCAGGTGATGGCGGTGAGCAAGGGCATCCGCTCGTTCACGACCACACCTTACGTGTTCACCGACGTCGAGCGCGCGCGCAACTACACGGGAACGACGCCGAGCAAGGCCTCCTATCTGCTGGTTCGCTTGGCGCCCGACGCCGATCTCTGGAAGGTGCAGCAGGGCTTGCGCGACAGTCTGGGGAATGTCGAGGTGCTGACCGCGGCGGAGTTTCGCAACCGCAGCCGCTCGTTCTGGCTGTTCGGCACCGGCGCGGGCGCGGCGCTGTTCGCCGGCGCGCTGCTCGGGGTGATCGTCGGCACGGTCATCGTGGCGCAGACGCTGTATTCGAGCACCAAGGACCACATCAACGAATTCGCCACCCTGCGCGCGATCGGCTCGTCCAGCCGCTACATCTACACGGTCATCATCTGGCAGGCGCTGCTCAGCGCGATCGTCGGCTTCGCCGGCGCCGCCGGCATCGGCAAGATCGTCGCGGCCGCGACCGCGGAGTCGGCGCTGCCGGTGATCATGACGCCGGCGCTGACGGTGGCGCTGTTCCTGCTGACGGTGACGATGTGCGTGGGCTCGGCGATCGCGGCGATCGTCAAGGTGATGCGCATCGATCCGGCGATGGTGTTCTCGCGATGAGCGACATCGTGCTCGAGGCCACCGATCTCGTCCATTACCTCGGCCAGGGCGCCGGCCGGGTGCAGGCGCTGAAGGGCGTGAGTCTGGCGTTGAAGGGCGGCGAGCTGGTGCTGCTGATGGGCCCCTCGGGCAGCGGAAAAACAACCTTGCTGTCGATCCTCGGCTGCCTGATGACGCCGGATGCCGGCACGGTGAAGGTCGCAGGCCAAGCCGTCGCCGGACTGGATGCGGAGGCGCTGGCAAAGCTCCGGCGCGAGCGCATCGGCTTCATCTTCCAGTCCTATCATCTGTTCCCGACGCTCAATGCCGAGGACAATGTGCGGCTCGCGCTCGACGTCCGCGGCGGGCGCGCGCGGGCGGCCAAGCTGGCCTCACGCGAGGTGCTGGCCACCGTCGGCCTTGGCCACAAGCGCAAATCGCTGCCGCGCGAGCTCTCCGGCGGCGAGCAGCAGCGCGTCGCGATCGCGCGCGCGATCGTCGGCAAGACGCAGGTGATCCTTGCTGATGAGCCGACCGGCGCGCTCGACACCGCCAACGGCCAGGCGATCATGACGCTGCTCGCTGATATCGCCAAGGATCCGTCGCGCGCCGTTCTTGTCGTGACACATGATCCGCGCATCCTGCCGTTCGCCAGCCGCGTCGTGCATATCGAGGATGGCCGGATCGTCCGCGAGGAGGCTGTGACAGACTCGATGAAGAAGGTCTCGAACGCATGAACAAGTCCGGTCGCGCTCACCATGCCGTCGCGCTGCTGCTGGCCATGTCGACCGCGCTCGCGATCGCGCCACGGGTCATCTTGGAGGCGCGCGCCGCGAACGCCCAGGAGGAGCGCTGGCTCGCGGTCGCGCCCGGCCGCGTCGAACCGGCCTCCGGCCTGATCAAGCTCGGCGCGCCCGTCGTCGGCGCG
This sequence comes from Bradyrhizobium sp. USDA 4353, assembly GCF_054063215.1. NCBI lineage: Bacteria > Pseudomonadati > Pseudomonadota > Alphaproteobacteria > Hyphomicrobiales > Nitrobacteraceae > Bradyrhizobium > Bradyrhizobium sp. USDA 4353. Next base: position 2,517,410 of record NZ_JBSSGB010000001.1, on the reverse strand, counting down.
ATTCAGGAGGTGCTGGTGAAGCCCGGCGACACCGTGTTTGCCGGCCAGGCGCTGGTGCGGCTCTCCGACGCCGAGGCGCGCGCCCAGCTCGCCAGCGCCGAGGCGCAGGCCGCGATGCGCAAGCGCGTGCGCAACAAGGAATCGACGCCATCCGGCGCCGGGCCACGGCGACGCGCCGAAGATGGTGTGGCTGATGCGCAGGCGGCGGTGTTCGACGCCCGCATCGCGCTCGACAAGGCGATCGCCGAGCGACGCGCCGGGCGCGGTGCCGATAGCGATGTCGAGGCCACCAGGACACAGCTCACGAACGCGCAGACCAAGCTGGATCAGCAGACCGACGAACTGCGCAAAATCACCGCCGACGCGCCGCTGCCGATCAGCGCCGAGGGCCAGCTCAATGTCGCCCGCAGCGAGCTGCAGGCGGCGCGCGCCGGCTTGGAGAAGCTCACGCTGCGCGCACCGCTCGACGGCACCGTGCTGCAGGTCAACGCGCGCGCCGGCGAGATCGCCGCGCCGCAATCAACACAGCCGCTGGTGCTGCTCGGCGACATGTCGTCCTTGCGGGTGCGCGCCGAGCTCGACCAGCGCGACCTCGACAAGATCAAGCCGGGCCAGCAGGCCGTCGTCCGCTCCGACGCCTTCCGCGGCCGTGACGTGGCCGGCAAGGTCGCGTCGGTCGCGCCGCTGGTGGAAAGCAGCCGCGCGGCGGCGCTCAGCCAGCGCAACATGACGGACGTGGATGTGGTCGAGGTGCTGGTGGATCTCGCCGAGCCCGGGCCGTTCGCGGTGGGCATGAAGGTCGATGTCTATTTCAAGCCGTGAGGGACGGCTGCCGACGAGCTGATCAGCCCCGCACGTTCTTCTGCATCCTGGCCATTGCGACCCCGTCGCGCGCCAGCTGATCGGCGCGTTCGTTCTCGGGGTGGCCGGCGTGGCCCTTGACCCAGTGCCAATTGACCTTGTGCGGCTTCAGCGCGGCGTCGAGGCGCTGCCAGAGCTCGGCGTTCTTGACCGGCTTCTTGTCGGCGGTCTTCCAGCCGTTGCGCTTCCAGCCATGGATCCAGCCGGTGATGCCCTGCCGGACATATTGGCTGTCGGTGTAGAGCTCGACCTGGCACGACTTCTTCAGCGCCTCCAGCGCCGAGATCGCGGCCATCAGCTCCATGCGATTGTTTGTCGTGTGCGGCTCGCCGCCTTTGAGCTCTTTTTCCTTGTCGCCGAAGCGCAGGATCGCGCCCCAGCCGCCGGGGCCGGGATTGCCCGAGCAGGCGCCGTCGGTGAAGATGCTGACGACCGGAAGCTCGCTCATGCCGATGCTCCAATGCCGTAGTCGCGCGCGCTCGTCACCCCCTGGTGGAAGCGCAGCTTGCGGACATATTCGAGCGGGTCCTTCGGCTTCACCAGCGCACCCGCGGGCACGTTGAGCCAATCGACCAGCCGCGTCAGCAGGAAGCGGATCGCCGCACCCCGCGCGAGCAGCGGCAGCGCCTCCAGCTCCGCCTCCGACAGCGGCCGCGCACGGCCATAGGCGTTGAAGAAGGCGCGCGCCTTGGTGACGTTGAGCGAATGATCGGCCTCGAAGCACCAGGCGTTCAGGCAGATCGCGACGTCATAGGCGAGGATGTCGTTGCAGGAGAACGGGAAGTCGATCAGCCCGGACAAATGATCGCCAAGGAAGAACACGTTGTCCGGAAACAGGTCGGCGTGAATGACGCCTTCCGGCAGATGCATCGGCCAGGCGCGCGCGAGATGATCGAGCTCGGTCGACAGCAGCGCCGAAAGTCCAGCCTGCACCGTATCGGCGCGATCGGCGGCCTGGGCGAACAGTGACTGCCAGCCGGACACCGAGAGCGGGTTCTTGCGCACCATCGGGAAGTCGCGGCCGGCGAGATGCATCCGGGCCAATGCCTCGCCGACACCGGCGCAATGCACGACGCTCGGCTTGCGCGGCCACATGCCCTCGAGAAAGTTGATGATCGCCGCCGGCCGGCCCGACAGGCTGGAATACACCGCGCCGTCGCGGTTGCGCGCGGGCTGCGGACAGCTGACGCCGCGCTCGGCGAGATGCGCCATCAGGCCGAGGAAATACGGCAGGTCGTCCACCGCCACGCGCTTCTCATAAAGCGTGAGGATGTAGGAGCCCTTGGTCGTGTGCAGCAGGAAGTTGGAGTTCTCGACGCCCTCGGCGATGCCCTTGTAGGAGAGCAGCTCGCCGATGTCGTAGGTCTTGAGGAAATCCGCAAGCTCGTCGGCGGCGACATCGGTGTAGACCGCCATGCGCTATCCCAGTGATCGAAGTTCGCCTGCCCCGCCTTTCCGATGCGAACTTCATCATCGGACAGGCCCGTTGGCGCCCTTCATCGCGCATGCGGACGCCGCGTTCAAGGCCGATGGGCCGCCAGGGGTGGAAAAGACGGCGGCCGATTTACTCGGCAGCCGCTTCCGGACGCAGCGAGCGCGGCAGCGGGAAGAACTCGTTCTCCTCGGCCGCCGAGACGGTCTCGACATGCAGCACGTAGCGCTCGGCAAACGCGCCCATGATCTCCTCGACGATCACCTCGGGGGCCGAGGCGCCGGCGGTGATGCCGAGGCTCTTGATGCCCTCGAAGCGGGTCCAGTCGATGTCCGAGGCGCGCTGGGCCAGCACCGCAATCGGGCAGCCCTCGCGCTCGGCGACCTCGCGCAGGCGCTGCGAGTTCGACGAGTTTGGCGCGCCGACCACGATCAGCGCGTCGACCACTGGCGCCACCTTCTTCACCGCCAGCTGGCGGTTGGTGGTGGCGTAGCAGATGTCTTCCTTGTGCGGGCCCGAGATGTTCGGGAAACGGCCCTTCAGCACCGCGACGATGTCGGCGGTATCGTCGATCGACAGCGTGGTCTGGGTCACGAAGGCGAGGTTGTTGGGGTCCTTCGGGGTGAAGGTCGCGGCATCTTCGGCGGTCTCGATCAGGGTCACGGCGCCCGGCGGGAGCTGGCCGACGGTGCCGACCACCTCCGGATGGTGGGAATGACCGATCAGCAGGATCTCGCGGCCGCGCTTGAAATGGATCGCGGCCTCGCGGTGCACCTTGGTGACCAGCGGGCAGGTCGCGTCGAGCGAGAAGAAATTGCGCGCCTGGGCCTCGGCCGGAACCGATTTCGGCACGCCATGGGCGGAAAAGACCACCGGTGCGTTGGTACTGTCGGGGATCTCGGCCAGCTCCTCGACGAAGATCGCGCCCTTGGTCTTCAGGCTATCGACGACGTATTTGTTGTGCACGATCTCGTGGCGGACATAGACCGGGGCGCCATAGATGGCGAGCGCCCGTTCCACGGTGTCGATGGCGCGGACCACGCCGGCGCAGAAGCCGCGCGGCGAGCAAAGCACGATTTTCAGGTCTGGTTTGGCTGCCATGGGCGGGTCTGAGCTGATCTGTGCGGGCTTGTTGCGGCGACCGAGGCACCCCGGGCCGGCAAGCGGGGGCGGTCGAAACGTCACGGCTTCGAGCTAGAACTCGTTTGAATAGGACTTGGGACTGCTTTCGAGCGCTGTCAAGGCCGTTTTCGCCAGGCCATTGCGCCCCGCCCCCGGGACGGCTTATATAGGGCGAATTCCCCGTCATCGCCGATGACCGCAGGTTTCGCCTCCCAGGACCGGGGCGGAGCACAAAGGAGATTTGCCATGAGCAACGCCCCGCTGATGCCGAAGGCAACTGCCGTGTGGCTGGTCGACAATACCGCGCTGACCTTCGACCAGGTCGCCGATTTTACCAAGATGCACCCGCTGGAGGTACGCGCCATTGCCGACGGCGACGCCGCCCAGGGCATCAAGGGCATGGACCCGATCTCGACCGGCCAGCTCACCCGCGAGGAGATCGAGAAGGCCGAGCGCGACCCGAATTACCGCCTGCGGCTCCAGGAGAGCAAGGTCGTGCTGCCGCCGCAGCCGAAGCGCAAGGGTCCGCGCTACACCCCGGTGTCGCGCCGCCATGAACGCCCGAGCGCCATTCTCTGGCTGGTGCGGAACCATCCCGAGCTCAAGGACGCGCAGATCATGCGCCTGGTCGGCACCACCAAGACCACCATCGCCAGCGTCCGCGACCGCACCCATTGGAACGCTCAGACGCTGACGCCGATGGATCCGGTAACTCTGGGCCTGTGCTCGCAGATCGAACTGGACTTCGAGGTGCAGCGCGCCGCCAAGGAAAAGCCGCTCGACGCCAATTACAGCGGCGCCACCCTGCTGCCGGCGTCCGAGACCACCCGCAAGGACGAGTACGAGCCCGCCGGCCGCGACGAGGACGACCTCAACGTCGACGCCGTGTTCGCCAAGCTCAAGACCATCGGCGGCAAGAAGCACGACGAGGACGAGGAGTAGGACGCAAGAAGCGTCCTTTTCTCGGGTCGATTCACAGGCGCCCGCCCGACTCTCGGTGTCGTCCCTGCGAACGCAGGGACCCATAACCACCGGCTCGCGTAACGGCCCAGCCGGTTGTGACTCAGCGCCTCGTTCCTCACTCCCGCTGCGGCGTATGGGTCCCGGCTCAAGGCCGGGACGACGGCGGTGGGGAGGCGAGAGCTCCCGTCAAACTCATAGGGTCGCAGCGGAAAACCTCCCAAAAAAATGGCGCCGGGGATGCCGGCGCCATCATAGTCTTGGGAGGAACGCGACCAATCAGAACTTGTAGGTGACGCCGGCGCCGACCAGCCACGGGTCGATGTTGGCGCGTCCCGAGATCGGAATGGCGCCGTTGACGGTGGCCGAATAGTTCGGCTGCAGCCACAGCTTCTTGACGTCGACGTTCAGGCCCCAATGCTTGTCGAGCATGTAGTCGAAGCCGAACTGGACCGCGCCGCCCCATTGGTTCGAGATGTGCAGGTTGGTCACGGCGAGACCGTTGAACGCCTGGTTGGCGGCGCTCTGGTTGAAGAACACCGTGTAGTTCACGCCGGCGCCGATATAGGGCTTGAAGGCGCCGAAATCGGTGAAGTGATATTGCAGCGTCAGCGTAGGCGGCAGCAGCGTGGCCTTGCCGATATTGAGGCCATCCAGCGTGCCGGTGCCGCTGATCGAGTGGCGGGTCACGCCCAGGATCAGCTCGGCGGCGATGTTCTTGGTGAAGAAGTAGCTGATGTCGAGCTCGGGCACGGCCTGATTGGAAATCTTCAGGCCCGAATTCGGCGACGACAGCGCCGGCACACCGGTCACGTTCACGCTGGACCCCCCGGCATCCGGCAGCACGCCGAGCGCGCGAACGCGGATCATCCAGGGATTCCAGGCTTCGACCACCGGCGCCTTGGCATAGACCGGCGCGGCCGGCAGGTCGGCTGCCCGCGCAGAGCCCATCGCTCCGCAGATCGCCGCCAGCACCAGCATCGAAGACGAGAGTTGGAAGGTTCTATTCATCGAGGTCCCCATAGCCACACTTGAGCTGCACTTCCGCTCAATTCGCGCAGGCCAGCCGCGCTCTTGCGGTCACAGATGTGGCAGGGACGCCATCGCGTTGGATTTGATCTCAATCAATCGGCGTTGTTGCAGCGCCGATGTCGCCAAACTGTTGCATTGGCGACACGCGCCATGAGAGGCGGTTGCAGTCGCGCTCAGGGGCGATCGGGATGGTTCATCATGTATTCGCCGAGATCGCGCTGCCGGCGATCGGCGCGCGCCTCGGCGCGCTGCCGCTGCACGTCGCGATCCTTGCGACAGGCGACATACTCCGAGGAGCCCGGCGCAACCTTGCCGCCGGCCTGGCAGACCGCATCGTCATCATCATTGCCGAGCGCCACCGCGGCGCCCTGATTCCGGGAGGCGCAGGCGGTGAGCGAAAGCGCGGCCATCAGCACCAGGGCGAAGCGGGCGGAGGTCTGTCGCATCGAGCGGTCCATTCTCGTCAATCGGGCAGTCCGAAGCCGTTGCTTGACGGCAATGGAGGCCGGGGTCAAGCCCGGGTGGATGAGGCAGAAGGAATGTCGGCGCGGGGATGTCGGTGCGCTCCCTCTCCCCGTTCTTCACGGGGAGAGGGTTGGGGTGAGGGGCAGCCACGAGCACCGACCGTGCGGAGAGCCCCCCTCACCCGGATTGCATCTGCGATGCAATCCGGCCTCTCCCCGCACGCGGGGAGAGGCTGGCGCGCGCATGTGGAGGGCGCAGAGTCCTCTCAGGAAGCGATGTCCAATGTCTAGGCGCATCTCGGCTCCTCACCCAGAGGCGCCCGCCGGAGGCGGGCGTCTCGGGCGAGGCCGCACTGTGGCCTCATGGTTCGAGACGCGCCTTACGGCGCTCCTCACCATGAGGTTCTGGCACCGAAGGGGGTCCTGCACACCGACCATGAACACGCCGAAAGGCGTGTTCATGGCGAGGGTGGAGCGCGAGCCACGCCACGACGATGAGCAGCGCAACGCTACACCCGGCTCTTCAGCGCCTCGCCGATCTCCTCGAGCACCTTGGGGTCCTCGATCGTGGCCGGCATGCTCCACTGCTCGCCGTCGGCGATCTTCTTGATGGTGCCGCGCAGGATCTTGCCGGAGCGCGTCTTCGGCAGCCGGCCGACGGTGATGGCGAGCTTGAACGCCGCCACGGGACCGAGCTTGTCGCGCACCAGCGCCACGATCTCCTTCTCGATCACCGACGGGCTGCGTGAGACGCCGGCCTTCAGCACGATGAAGCCGCAGGGCACCTCGCCCTTGATCGCATCCTTGATGCCGAGCACGGCACACTCCGCGACATCGGGATGCGACGCCAGGATCTCCTCCATGCCGCCGGTCGAGAGGCGGTGCCCGGCGACGTTGATGATATCGTCGGTGCGTCCCATCACGAAGACGTAGCCGTCCTCGTCCTTGTAGCCGGCGTCGGAGGTTTTGTAGTAGCCGGGGAATTCGCTGAGGTAGGATTCCTTGAAGCGATCCTCCTGCTGCCAAAGTGTCGGCAGGCAGCCCGGCGGCATCGGCAGCTTGATCACGATCGAGCCCATGGTGTTGACGGGCACGGGCTTCGCTGCCTCGTCGACGATGTCGACCTGATAGCCCGGCATCGGCACCGTCGGCGAGCCATGCTTGACCGGCAAGAGACCGAGGCCGACCGGATTGCCGGCGATGCACCAGCCGGTCTCGGTCTGCCACCAATGGTCGATCACCGGCACCTTGAGCTGCTGCTCGGCCCATTCCACCGTCGGCGGATCGGCGCGCTCGCCGGCCAGGAACAGCGTGCGGAACTGCGACAGATCATATTTGCGCAGCAGCGTGCCGTCCGGATCCTCCTTGCGGATGGCGCGGAAGGCGGTGGGCGCGGTGAACAGTGCCACCGCCTTGTGGTCCGCGATGACGCGCCAGAACGCGCCGGCATCGGGCGTGCCGACCGGCTTGCCCTCATACATCACCGAGGTCGCGCCATGGATCAGCGGCCCGTAGATGATGTAGCTGTGGCCGACGACCCATCCGATGTCGGAGCCGCACCACCAGACTTCGCCCGGCTTGATGCCGTAGAGATTCTCCATCGACCATTTCAGCGCGACGAGATGCCCGCCATTGTCGCGCACGACGCCCTTCGGCTTGCCGGTGGTGCCTGAGGTGTAGAGGATATAGAGCGGATCGGTCGCGAGCACGGGCACGCAAGGCGCGAGCTTGCCGTTGGCGAGCGCGGATTTGCGCAGCGCCGCCCAATCGTAGTCGCGGCCGGGCTTGAGCTCGCAGACATGCTCGGGGCGCTGCAGGATGATGCAGGCCTTCGGCCTGTAGTCGGCCAGCTCGATCGCCTGGTCGAGCAGCGGCTTGTATTGCACGATGCGGCCGGGCTCGATGCCGCAGCTCGCCGACAGCACGAGCTTCGGCGTCGCGTCGTCGATGCGGGTCGCGAGCTCCTTGGCCGCGAAGCCGCCGAACACCACCGAATGCACCGCGCCGATGCGCGCGCAGGCGAGCATCGCGACCATCGCCTCCGGCACCATCGGCATATAGAGGATGACGCGGTCGCCCTTGGCCACGCCGAAATCCTGCATGATGGCGGCGAGCGTCTGCACCTCCTTCAGCATCTCGGCGTAGGTGATCCGCGTGACGGAGTTCGTCAGCGGCGAATCATGGATCAGCGCCAGCTGCTCGCCGCGGCCGGCGGCGACGTGGCGATCGAGCGCGTTGTAGCAGGTATTGACCACGGCGCCGGCAAACCACCGGCCATAGGCCCCCATCGACGGATCGAACACCTTCTTGGCCGGCTCGATCCAGTCGATCGCGCGGGCGGCCTCGGCCCAGAACCCTTCCGGATCCTGCAGCGACCGGGCATGGACCTCGTGATAGCGGCTCGCAGCGCTCATGACGTTTCCCCAAGATCTGTGTTTATTCCCGACTATTGTCCGGGACAAAGCGACAGTTCAAGCCGTCATGAATTGATCCAGATCAGCCGGCAGCGTGAGGGCCGATCATTTTCCGACGCGGAAAACGAGGCGGGGCGCCGCCTAGACAAAGGTCGTAGCCAGTCCGAGGGACAGAGCACCAGCACTGAATCCCCCGTCGCGCGTCGCCGTCTGCAGGCGGGAGCATTGCGCGTACCGATCCGGCGCTTCGCGTTGGCGGCAGTGGCTAGTAGCCGTCGGGGCCGTTCAATTGTCGCAGGCGATCCTGCATCGATCTTTTCAGATTATAGCCGTTTCGGCCAAAATCAGCATTGCGCCGCGCGATGAAGGCGTCCTGCTCACGCTGCCGCGCACGGGCCGCCGCCGGCCCCGGCGCCTCGCGAACGAGCCGTGCATGCGAGCCGTCGATCTCGCGATCGAGATTGGCGAGTTCCGGATCGGCGCAGATCGCCTTCTCCACCGCGCGCCGCGCCGTCGCGCAATTGAAGCTCGGCCGACCGGCGACCGCCATTTGCGCGCCGAGACGCTCGAGCTCGACGGCGAGGTCATGATAGTTGCTGCGCGCGGCGACGTGGTCCGGGTTGAGCCGCAGCGCCGCGGCGAAATCGGCCAGCGCTTTGGGGCGGTCGCCCTTCTTCCGATACAGCTCGCCTCGCGCGTTGAAGATGTTGGCGAGCGTCGGATCGAGCTGCAGGGCGACGCCATAGTCGGCGATGGCGCGATCGGCCTCTCCCCTGACGATGAAGATCGAGGCGCGCGCGATCAGCGCATTGATGCGATCGCTCTTCGGAGCCTTGGGGTTGTCGATCAGCGCCCCGCATTCGGTGAGCACCTTGTCGCCGTCGCGCGCCTCGGACGCAGCGATGCAGGCGCTCGCATCGACCGCCGGCTCCTTGGCCGGCTCGGCCGCGCCGACGGCATGGGCCTCGACGGCCAGCAGGACCGACCAGGCTGTCAGCATGGTCAGGATGACCGCTCCCAGGCGGCTTGGCTGCATCGTCACATCCGGATCAAATCGCCCCTGCACGGATATGACGCAGCCGGCGCCGTGATGCAATCCGCCTAGGCTAGCTGCGGCAGGTGAGCCCGCCGTCGACCACCAGCGTGATGCCCGTGACGTATTTCGATTCATCGGAGGCCAGGAAGAGCGCGGCGTTGGCGACGTCGAAGGCGTCGCCCATGTGGCCCATCGGCACCTGCGCATCGCGCTTCTTCCACATCTCCTCGACATCGCCCTTGGCGTAGCTCGCGGCGAGGCCCGCGGAGTGCTCGACCATCGGCGTCTTCATCAGGCCGGGCAGGATCGCATTGACGCGAACGTGCTTCGGCGCGAACTCGACCGCGGTCGTGCGCGTCATCTGGTTCATCGCCGCCTTGCTCGCGCCGTAGCTGACATAGGAGATGCCGACCTGGCGGATCGAGGCGACCGAGGAGATGTTGATGATGGAGCCGCCGCCCTGCCCGGTCATGACGGGAATGACGTGCTTCATCGCGAGATAGGCGCTCTTGAGGTTGACCGCGAACACGCGGTCCCATTCTGCCTCCTCGACATCGACCACGCTGCCCATCTCGGCGATGCCGACATTGTTGTCGAGCACGTCGATGCGGCCATAGGCCGCAAGGCATGCCTTGACCATCGCCTCGACCTCGGCCGCTTTCGAAACCTCAGCCGTGTAGGCCGTGGCCTGACCGCCCTCGCCAGCAATGATCGCCGCCGTCTCGGCCGCGGCTTCCTTGTTGCGATCGACGCAGAACACTTTTGCGCCCTGCCGCGCGAAGGTCACCGCGGTCGCCTTGCCGTTGCCCCAGCCCGGTCCGATCGAGCCGGCGCCGACCACCAGCGCCACCTTGCCCTCGAGACGTCCCATCGCGTTCTCCCCGTTGTTCTATTTGTTGCAGGCGCTCATCGTGATCGTGGCGGCGCCGATGTCATGGCCGAAGATCTCCGAGATCGTGCGGCATTGTCCGTCCGAGCAGATCCGCCATTCGCCGGCCGCGCCGGAATTTGCGAGCACGATCCGCGACAGCGGCTCGCGCTCGACAGACCATTGATACCAGCCGTCGACCAGCCGCGCCTCCGGCGGCGGGTCCATGCCGGCACCGGAGCCTTTCACCCGCGCCTGGACCAGTTGCAGACCGTCTTCCGTGACGCGCCAATCCTCCTGCCACCCGGTCTTCTCGACCGAATGGGTCCAGGCCAAAGTGAAGCCGGCCAGCGCCAGCGCCTTCACCACGCCTGACGTCGCGAGACAGAGGCTCAAGCGGAGGCCACCACGGCCGCCGGCGGCCGCTGCCGCCACTGCCAGGCGACGATCAGGACGGCGAGCGTGAAGCCCAGCGCGTCGCTGTACGGGAACTCGCCGAGCAGGCAGATCGAGGCCACCAGCGACAGGACGCGCTCCACCAGCATCATGCGCGTGAACAGGAAGCCGATCGCGACCATGCCGAACAGCCCGATCGCGATCAGTGCCTTCACGGTGGCGTAGGTCACCGCCCCGAGGAAGCCGAGCTGCGCCTCCATCGGATCGCCGGCTTGCAGCATCAGCGCCGGCGAATAGACGAAGATGAAGGGGATGACGTAGCCGGCCAGCGCGATCCGCATCGCCTCCCAGCCGATCTTGTCCGGATTCTCCTTGGCGATCGGCGCGGCGGCGAGCGCGGCCAGCGCCACCGGCGGCGAGAGGTCGGCCATGATGCCGTAATAGAACGCGAACATGTGGCTCGCAATCAGGGGCACGCCGAGCTTGGCGAGCGCGGGCGCCGCCAGCGCGGCGGTGATGATGTAGGTCGGGATGGTCGGAATGCCGGTGCCGAGCAGGATCGACAGCAGCATGGTCATGATCAGCGCCGCGAACAGGCTGGTCTTGCCGAGGCCAATCACCCAGCTGCCGAAGATCGAGCCGACGCCGGTCTGGGTCATCATGCCGATGATGACGCCGACGATGGCGCAGGCCATGCCGACGGTGAGCGCCGACTTGGCGCTTTCGGCGAGCGAATCGCGGCAGGCGTGCAGCGTGGCCATGCCGCCGCGAACGAACGCAGTGATGACGACCAGCGCAACCACCACGGAGGCGACCGGCACGATCTGAAGACCGTTGCGCGAGAGCGCACCGACCACCAGCGCGAGCCCGATCCAGAACACGTAGCGCAGCACCTGGTTGGAGAAGCCCATCGTGATCGATGTGCCGAGGATCAGCGCCACGGTGAGCGCCAACCCCATCGAGCCCGCATAGAGCGGCGTGAAGCCCTCGAACAGCATGTAGACGAGAGCGGCGAGCGGCAGCACGAGGTACCAGCGCGCCACCAGGGCCTTCCAGGCGCTCGGAATCTCCGACGGCTTCATGCCGGTGAGGCCGTGCTTGCCGGCCTCCAGGTGGACCATCCAGAACGCGGAAGCAAAGTAGAGGATCGCCGGAATGACGGCGGCCTTGACGATCACCGAGTAGTCCACGCCGAGCGTCTCGGCCATGATGAAGGCGACCGCGCCCATCACCGGCGGCATGATCTGCCCGCCCATCGACGCCGTCGCCTCGACGCCGGCCGCGAAGGCGCGGCGGTAGCCGAACCGGATCATCAAGGGAATCGTGAACTGGCCGACGGTGACGACATTGGCGACGCCCGAGCCGGAGATCGTGCCCATCATGCCCGAGGCGAACACCGCGACCTTGGCCGGACCGCCGCGGGTGCGGCCGAACAGTCCGAGCGAGACGTCGGTGAACAGTTGGATCATCCCCGCATGTTCGAGGAACGAGCCGAACAGGATGAACAGGAAGATGTAGGTCGCCGAGACGTAGATCGGCACGCCGTAGAAGCCTTCGGTGCCGAACGACAAATGCGTGATGACCTGGTCGAAATCATAGCCGCGATGGTTGAGCGGCGCCGGCAGGTATTGGCCGAAGAACCAGTACAAGAGACAAGCGCCGCACATCAGCGGCAGCGCCAGGCCCATCAGCCGGCGCGTGCCCTCGAAGATGAGCACGGCGAGCAATGTTCCGACCACGAGATCGGCGCGCGTGGGATCACCGTCCCGGGCGATCAGGTCGGCGTAGAAGATCCACTGATACAGACCGCACAGGAAGCCCATGGCGCCGATCGCCCAGCCGGCGATGCGCCCGGCATCCGTCTTGGCGGTGAAATTGCCGATCAGGCCGAAGGTCAGCAGCAGCAGGAAGCCGACATGGACGCCGCGCACGACCTGGCTCGGCAGATAGTTGAAGGCGGCGACATAGAGCTGGAACAGCGCGAAAGCGAGACCGATGCCATAGGCGAGATAGCCCCAGCGGCCGGGGCCAAAACCTTCCGGGAAGCCGTGCTCGAAATTGTCGAACTCGACCTTCACGGGCGTTTCCATGTTCACGGCTTCGATCGTCATGATTCCCCCAGCGCGCCGCGAACCCGGCCGGCCCTTGGCGTCCCGCTTCAACGACAAGACTGCGCGGGAGGCTTCCCGCGCAGTCGGATGCAAACGAGCCGGCCCGCCGCGCGGTCCGGCCGCGCAGCGCCCTTATTTCAGGACGCCCTTTTCCTTGTAGTAGCGGATCGCGCCCGGATGCAGCGGGACGGGGCTATCCTGCGCCGCCGTCTCCAGCTTGATCTCCTTGCCGGCGGCATGCGCGTTGGCGAGCTCGGGCAGCGAGTCGAAGATCAGCTTGGTCATCTGGTAGGCGAGATCGTCGGACACCGCCGAGCTGGTGACGAGATAGTTGATCACCGCCGCGGTCGGCACGTCCTTGTCCTGGCCGGTATAGGTGTTGGCCGGGATCGTCGCAGCCACGAACGGCGCGCCGATCTTGTCGACGACCTCCTTCGGCACCGACACCACGGTGATCGGCGACGAGGTCGACAGGTCCTTCAGCGAGGCGACGCCGAGGCCCGCGGACTGCAAAGTCGCGCCGAGCTGCCGGTTCTTCATCAGGTCGACTGATTCCGCGAACGGCAGATACTCGACCTTGCCGAGATCCTTGTAGCTCATGCCGGCTGCGGCCAGGATCGCGCGCGAGTTCAGCTCCGTGCCGGACTTCGGCGCGCCGACCGACAGGCTCTTGCCCCTGAGGTCCGCCAGGGTCTTGATGCCGGACTCCGCCGTCGCGACGATCTGAATGTAGTTCGGATAGATCGCGCCGAGCGTGCGCAGCTTGTCCAGCTTGGTCTTGAAGCCGGCCTCCTCCTCGCCGTTCCAGGCGGATTTCAAGGAATCGCCGAGCGCGAAGGCGAGCTCGCCGCGGCCCTGCTGCAGCAGGATCAGGTTCTCGACCGAGGCCTTGGTCGCCTGCACCTGGGTCTTCACGTTCGGGATCTTGTCGCCGTAGATCTTCCCGATCGCGACGCCGAGCGGATAATACACGCCCGAGGTGCCGCCGGTGAGCACGTTGATGAAGCTCTGCGCCTGTGCCGCGGGGGCCGCGAGCAGACAGGCGGCGGCCAGGAACAATCCGGTTGCAGTGCACGACAATTTAAGGAAACGCATCGGTCCTCCCATTGATTTTGCCGGCAAATTGGACGGATGCAGCCGCGGGGTCAACCCATCCGAAAGACTGGCTGCGGCGCATGGCGCGGCTGCTCGGGGGCCGCACCGGGGCGCCGCGCCATCAAGCCGGGCGGCTCATTGGAAGGTCATCTCGACGCATTTGGAGATGTCGGAGCCGAGGCCCGAGGAGATCGTGATGCAGCCGCGCAGCTTCTGCTGAGTGGTGTCCGCCACCCAGATCGAATAGCCGCCATTGCCGAAGAAGGAATTGGTGTTCGCCGGCTCGGTCTCGGTGGCGTCGAACTCGTATTTCGACTCGGTGTCGAACACGCGCGGCTTCCGGGTGCAGCTACCATCCGTCTGGACGTTCAGGACCTCCTTGTTGTCCCGGGTCAGCGACAGCGACACCTGGCAGCGGAAATACTCCGACGTCTTCGCGTTGAAGAGATAGGCGTAGGACTTGCAGACGGCGGTGTTGAGCTTGCCGGCGGACAGGCCACGGCTGCAGGCGATGCGCTGGTTGTTGGACAACTTGAAGTCGTCGGCCCGGGCGGCGGACGCCAGCATCACCAGCGACAGCGCCGCACCCCAACCGAACTTCGTGACGAGGCTCATCCGAATCATCCCCAAATCGTTTTGTTGGCATTTGTTTCTAAACCACGCTGCAGGATAATCGCGAGATCGGCGAATGGAAATTCCGTCGGGCGCCCCCGCGCGCTGACGGCGTTGACCTCGCAATCACGTTCGTGATTTGTTCAAGATAATTGGGAAGTGGAGGAGGATATGACGAGCCCGGTTCTAAAAGCCCTGATGACCCTGGGAGCGCTGTGCGCACTGGCAGGCGCAGCCCGCGCGGCGCCGCCCGAGCCGTGGGATCTCAAGCCCGACATGGGCTACGCCTATGGCAAGGACGGCAAGACGCTGGCCTACAAGATGGGCACCAAGAACGCCGATATGCTGCTGAAGGGCGCCAAGAAGGTGCCGAAGGGCACGCTGTTCTTTATCGGCCAGAACGGCCAGCTCTATATGCGCACGGCGCCGTATCTCGAAGGCGACGGCAGCTTCTCGTTCGGCGCCGACGAGTGAGTTCGCCAACCTGATGCAGCACGAGCGCGCCACATCAACGGCGTCGTCCCGGCCTCCGAGCCGGGACCCATAGCCACCGCCCTCAGTTAGTGAGCACGCTGGAGCCCCGTTCGCCGCAATCACGACGCCCTGTGGTTATGGGTCCCGGCGTTCGCCGGGACGACGGCTGTGGATGTGGCGCGAGCGCGCTCTCACCCACTCAAGCGAGGGTCCGCCGCTCAGAACGCGGCCGCCAGCTCCTTGGCGCCGGGCAGGCTGCTGAGCGAGTCCATCCTGGAATCGGTCACCGCGAGCAGCTTGGCTACAGTGTTGTGGCGGACGGCGACGGGATTGCGCTCATAGCCGCCGCGCTGGAAGAAGTTGGCGGTCGGGACCTGGTCGCGCATCTCCTGCGGCATCGTCACCATGTCGAAGCCGGTGCCGTCGCCGGTCAGGTTCATCATCTCGAGCTCGGCGGCCGACAGCGGCCTTGTGTAGCCCTTGGCGCGCGCGAACAGCACGGACGTCAGCAGCTTGTGGGTCTGCAGCATCGGCCCGACATCGATGTCGAGCACCATCGCATGCATCGCCCAGCCCTGCTCGGTCTTGCCGATCTTCTCATGCGCCGACCATTCGTCCGGCACCGACCGCGCGATCGCGACCATCTTCTTCAAGACGGCGAGCTTGTGCTCCATCGCGCCGCGCGACGGACCCGAGGTCTGCGCCACGCGTTCGCCGAGCAGGCGGATGAACAACGGCCCCTGCTCCGCGAGCAGCTCGACCGTGTTGGTCGTGAGCAGCTGATTGTAGCCGATCGCGGTCGAGATCGCGCGATTGCCCTTGAAGCCGGATTGCGAGTCGTGGCGACCGTTGCCGCCGGTCTCGAAGGAATAGACGCGGACCGCCTGCTCGCGGGTGAGTCCCGAGGCCGCGGCGAAGCGGGCATAAGCGCGCTTGAAATCTAAGTCGTTGGTCGGCCGCTGCGGCGACCATTGGAAATGCTCCTGCGCCGCCTTCAGGAGATCGGCCACGACAGGAATGTATTTGCGCTCGCGCGGCTCGCCCTCCGGCTCCGGCTCGGGATTCACCGGGCGCTTCGGCCCGGTGTAGACCGGCGGCTGCTCCAGCACGTAATCGTCGAGCCCGATCGGCTGACGGTCGCGGCGCTTGGCATTGCGGATGCGACGCTTGTCGGAAATCGCCTTCCAATAGGCGCCGGCCTCCTGATCGAACTCCGCCCGCGCCTGCTGGTATTCGGCGAGCTTACGCTGGTACTCGGCAATGGCGGCCGGCGAGGCCATCTGCGCAAAGGCATCGCGAGCGGCGGGACCGGGTTCCCCGGCCAGCAAAGGCGGTGCGCCCGCGACGACGCAGGCGAGAATTACGGCAAGCTTGCGAATCGGCTGATGCAGCATGCCGCTCTTGTAGCCGAAACAGTGGTTACTTCCAGGCAAACACCGGCTGTTCCAGCTCGTGGACGCGGGTGTCGCGGCCGGCCAGCACCTCGCGGAACTGATAGATCAAGGCGGCCGTTGGCGCATGGATCAGGCCCTCGCGGGCATGAAAGCGGATCACGCGGCGCGTGCTCTCCGGGATCGCGGTGAAATCGAACGCATCATCCGCAGTGATGGAATCGAGTCCGATCCGATGGACCGAGGCGACCTCGTCCGGATTGGGCCGCAG
Organism: Bradyrhizobium sp. USDA 4353; assembly: GCF_054063215.1. Taxonomy (NCBI): domain Bacteria; kingdom Pseudomonadati; phylum Pseudomonadota; class Alphaproteobacteria; order Hyphomicrobiales; family Nitrobacteraceae; genus Bradyrhizobium; species Bradyrhizobium sp. USDA 4353. Next base: position 2,500,871 of record NZ_JBSSGB010000001.1, on the reverse strand, counting down.
CGTGCGGCCATTCGCCGCCCAGACGACGACGGGGGTAATCAGATAGCCGGAGCGCGTCGGGTAATCGTCGAGCAGGCCGAGCACGGCGTCGGCTGCGAGCATCAGCCCGAGCTCTTCGTCCAACTCGCGCAGGGCACCCTCGACCGCCGTCTCGCCAGCGTCGCAGCGCCCGCCCGGCAGCGCCCACTGGCCGCCATGGCTGCGGAGGCCGGATGCCCGCAGGGTCAGCAGCAGCGTGGTGGCGCCGGTGACATCATGCGGGGCCAGCGCGATCGCGACGGCGGCGCGCTTCAGCGTTGGCGTCTCCGCCATCGTGTCGAGCCGCGCGAAGCCCGCGCAGCAGGTCGCGATTTTCCGTCGTGTGGCATCGTCGAACGGCATGGCCATGCCAGCTTGACTACACCAGCCCCGCAGCGGATGAAACGATCACGTGCCGGCCTGCGGCATCGACCGAGGGGGTATCCGACATGACCAAATCAGCCGCGGCGAAGATGAAGTCGGACGGCTGGGAGATCGTCGACACCTCCGGCTTCCTGCATCTGATCGGCCCCTTGTGGCAGCGGGTCGTCAACGGCGTCCTTGAGTACGCTGTTGTCACCGAGGACAAGCACCACAATCGCCGCGGCCTGGTCCAGGGCGGCGTGATCATGACGCTCGCCGATCGGAGCTGTGGCATGACCGCCCGCTACGCCGCCGGCAAGGAGCACATGGCGACGATCCAGTTCGACACGCATTTCGTCGAAGCCGGCAAGATCGGCGAGACCCTGGTGTCGCGGCCACATGTGGTGCGGATCACCCGCAGCCTGGTGTTCATCACCACCGAGGTCACGGCCGCCGATCGCGTGATCGCAATGGCCTCCGGCGTGTTCAAGATCCTGAAGAGCGAGTGAGCCCCGGCTCTCTCCAGCGTCATTGCGAGGAGCCAACGGGTCCGCGCAAAGCGTGGCCCGATGACCGGCTCCGCGACGAGGCAATCCAGAGTCGCGCGTTCCGCCCTGGATTGCGTCGCTGCGCTCGCAATGGCGGGCTGAGCGAGCTATCCTGCCCACCCCGTCCGCGGGCGGTGATGGTTTGAAATGAGGCAAGAATGCAATATCGCCAGCTCGGCCGTTCCGGCCTGAAAGTGTCGCCGATCTGCTTGGGCACGATGATGTTCGGCGGCCCGACCGACGAGCCGACCTCGGGCCGCATTATCGCCAAAGCGCGCGATGCCGGCATCAACTTCATCGACACCGCCGATGCCTACAACAAGGGCGCCTCGGAAGAGGTCGTTGGCCGTGCGATCGCCCGGGAGCGCGACCGCTGGATCGTCGCGACCAAGCTTGCCAATCCGATGGGCGATGATCCGAACCGCGCCGGCCTGTCGCGGCGCTGGGTGCTGCAGGCAGCCGATGAAAGCCTGAAGCGGCTCGGCACCGGCCACATCGACATCTACTACCTGCACAAGGAGGACCACGCGACGCCGCTGGCGGAGACCGTGCGCGCGATGGGCGACCTCCTGCGCGCCGGCAAGATCCGCTATTTCGGTGTCTCCAACTACCGCGCCTGGCGCGTCGCCGAGATCTGCAATCTCTGCGACGGCATGGGCATCGACCGTCCCGTGGTCAGCCAACCCTATTACAACGCGATGAACCGCATGCCGGAGGTCGAGCATCTTCCGGCTTGCGGCTATTACGGCCTGGGCGTCGTGCCCTACAGCCCGCTGGCGCGCGGCGTGCTGACGGCGAAGTACAATCCAGATGCGCCGCCGGACAAGGAGACGCGCGCCGGCCGTAACGATACCAGGATGATGCAGACCGAGTGGCGGCCGGAATCGTTGAAGCTGGCGCAGGAGATCAAGCGCCACGCCGAGACCAAGGGCTTTACGCCCGGCCAGTTCGCCGTGTCATGGGTGCTGAACTCCGCCTTCATCAGCTCGGTGATCGCGGGGCCGCGCACCGAGGCGCAGTGGGACGACTACATCCGCGCGCTCGACTATCCCTTCGCCGCCGACGACGAGGCGCTGATCGACCGTCTCGTCGTCACCGGACACGCGTCGACGCCCGGCTACAACGATCCGGCCTATCCGATCGAAGGCCGCAGGCCACGGGTGGGCTGACATGGAGCAGGATCGCTACGGCCTGCAGCTCTCGACTGCGTCCGCTGACGCGGCGGCCGCTTATCGTGAGGGCATGGATCTGCTGCTCGCCTTCTGGCCCGGCGCAACGGATGCGTTCGAGCGGGCGATCATGCTCGATCCCGATTTCGCGCTGGCGCATGCCGCGCGGGCCCGGATCCATGCGATCTACATGCAGCGCGAAGCGGCGCTGCAGACGATCAAGCGCGCCCGCGATCTCGTCGCCAAGCGGGGTACGGAGCGCGAGCAGAGCCATATCGCGACGTTGGCGCTGGTCATCGAGGGCCGCGGCACCGAGGCGCTGAACGCGACCTTGGCCCATCTGGAGAGCTGGCCGCGCGATGCCATGATCATGGCGCTGCCGCTCGGCGCCTTTGGCCTGCTCGCCTTCTCCGGCCGGCGCGACCACGACGCCGCCCGGCGCGACCTCTGCGACCGCTTTGCCGCCGCCTATGGCGAGGATTGGTGGTTCCTGTCGAACCACGGCTGGGCGCTGACCGAGGCCGGTGACGTCGCGCAGGGCCGCGCGATCACCGAGCGCAGCTTCGCGCTGCGCCGGCACAACGCCTATGCCGTGCATGCGCTGCTGCACGCGATGTTCGAGGCCGGCGCCTATGAGGAGGCCGATGCGCTCGTCGACGACTGGATCGGCGGCTATGACCGCACCGGCATGCTGCACGGTCATATCTGCTGGCATCAGGCGCTGGGCGCGCTGGATCGCGGCGACGCCGCCAAGGCGCTCGCCGTCTACACCGACGTGCTGGTGCCGACGATGGACACGGCGCCGCCGCTCAATACGCTGTCTGATTGCGCCTCGCTGCTGTGGCGGCTGATGGCGGAGGACGACCCCCTGCCCGACGGGGCGTGGGCGGAATTTGCCGCCTATGCAAGCCCGCGTTTCACTGGCTCGACGCTTGCCTTCGTCGAGATGCACCTGATGATGATCGGCGCGGCCACCAAGGATACGGCGGCGCTCAAGGGACGTCTCGCCGCCATCGAGCGGCGACAGCTCGAGGCCAAGCTGCCGGCGGGACCCATCGTGCCGAATATGCTGCGCGCGCTACGGGCCTTCGCCGAAGAGAATTGGCGCTCTTGCGCGCGCGAGCTTGCGCCCGTGATCGGCGATCTCGCCCGCATCGGCGGCAGCCACGCCCAGCGCGAGGTGATCGAGGACACCTACATCCTGGCCCTGATCCGGAGCGGCGATCTGGTCAAGGCACGCGAGCTGCTCGATGCCCGCCTGCACCGCCGCCCGTCCGCACGCGATACGCGCTGGCGGGCGTTGGCAGCGTCTGGGCCAGCTTAACCCTCCGTCTCCAAGCCGGTCGGCATCGGCACGTTCTCCGGCTGCAGCTTGAGGCCGGCGGCGAGCGCGACGGTCTCCAGCAGCGCGGCGAAATCCTTCTCCAGATAGGCGGCGGGATCGGATTGCAACGAGGCAGCGCCGACATGGGACTGCAGCGCCTCGCGGGTCGCCGCGGTCACTGGCATCGCGACGTCGAGCTGGCGTGCGGCAGACAGGCCGAGATCGAGGTCTTTGCGCAACAGCGTCGGCGTGAAGGTCGTGGTCCAGTCGAGATTGACCAGCGCGTTGCTCTTGTACTTGGTGAAGGTCGAGCCCATCACGCTGGCGTTCATGAAGTCGAGGAAGGCATGCCGTGGCACGCCGGCCTTCTGCGCCAGAATCGTAATCTCGGCGAGGTTCTGGATCACGACGCCGAGGAAGACGTTGTGCGCGATCTTGCAGATGCGCGCGAGCTCACCCTCGCCGACATAGGACACGCCGGAGACGGCGATCTTGGCGAGATATGGCGCGATGGCGTCGAACGCGGCTCTCGGGCCTGACACCACCGACGACAGCTTGCCGGCCTTGACGCATTTGCCGTTGCCCGAGACCGGCGCGCGCACGAACGCACAGTCGAGCTGCTTCAGCTTGGCGTCGATCGCCTCGGACTGCTCGACACCGATCGAGGAGCAATCGACCAGAATTTTCGGACGCGGACCCGCGCTCGACGCAACGAGGCCGTTGTCGCCGAAATAGACCTGCTCGAGATCCTTTCCGGTCGACACCATCGAAAACACGATGTCGCATCCTGCGAGGTCGCTTGGACGATCGACGATGACGCCGCCTTTCACCGCGAGCGGCTCGGCCTTGGCGCGCGTGCGGTTGAAGACTGACACCTTGTGGCCGGCCTTCAACAGGCGCTCCGCCATCGGATAGCCCATGCGCCCCATGCCGATCCAGCCGAGCGAATGCGTGGTGCTCATTATCGTCTCCTCGTCCTGCTGATCAAGGTATCCGTCATTGCGAGCGAAGCGAAGCAATCCAGAGTCCTTGCTCAGCCCCTGGATTGCTTCGCTTCGCTCGCAATGACGACAACACAAAGATCGCTATTGTTGTGATTCTTTCCACTCAGTAGCGGTTGGCAATCGGCAGCTCTTCAGCGGGGAACAGCGTGATCACCTGGCAGCCCTTGTCGGTCACCACGACCTCCTCCTCGATGCGCGCGGCGGAGAAGCCGTCGGTCGCCGGGCAGTAGGTCTCGAGCGCGAACACCATGCCGGTCTTGATCTCCATTGGATTGTCGAGCGAGACGAGCCGCGAGATGATCGGGCGCTCGTGCAGCGCGAGGCCGAGGCCATGGCCGAATTGCAGGCCGAACGCGGCCATCTCCGAGGGAAAGCCGAACTCCTCCGCGGCCGGCCACACCTTCGCGACGGTGTCGGTCGACACGCCCGGCTTGATCAGCGCGATCGCATTGTCCAGCCATTCGCGGCAGCGCTTGTAGGCATCGTGCTGCGCCGGCGTCGCGCGGCCGACATTGAAGGTGCGGTAATAGCAGGTGCGGTAGCCCTGATAGGACTGCAGGATGTCGAAGAACGCCTGATCGCCCGGACGCAGGATACGGTCGGTGAAATTATGCGGATGCGGATTGCAGCGCTCGCCGGAGATGGCGTTGATCGCCTCGACGTCGTCGGAGCCCATCTCGTAGAGCATCTTGTTGGCGAGCGCGACGATGTCGTTCTCGCGCACGCCGGGCTTCAGGTTCTCGTAGATCGAATGATAGACGCCGTCGACCATCGCCGCAGCCTGGTTGAGCAGCATGATCTCGTCGATGTTCTTGATCTCGCGCGCGTCCAGCATCACCTGCTGGCCGTCGACGACCTTCATGCCGGCCTTCTGCAATTCGAAGAACATCGCGGTCTCCGCGAGGTCGACGCCGACGGGCATGTCGGCGACGCCGGCCGCGCGCAGCAGACTCATCACCTCCTCGGCATGCGCCTTCATCAGCCCGACCGCCGGCGGCACGGTACCGCGCATGCCGAGCATGCCGGCGCGGCAGTTCTCCGGCGCCAGCCAATCGCAGAAGATGCGATGGTGGACGGCGGCGGAGCCGAAGTCCCACACGATCGGCTCGCCGTCGCCGGCGAGCAGCGCGAAGCGGCAAAGCTTGTCGCGCTCCCACTCGCCGATCTTGGTGCCGGAGACGTATCGGATGTTGTTGACGTCGAACAGCAGCAGCGCGCCACAGCCGGAGTTTTTCAGGGCCTGGCGCGTCCGCGCGAGCCGGTATCGCCTGAGACGATCGAAATCGACGCGGCGCTCGAAATCCACCGAGACATGGCCGTGCGAGGGGATCGCCCGGCTCCAGCGCCAATGCGGATCGAGATGCTCCGGGCTGACCAGATGTGGCTTCAGCGCGCTCGCTGTCATGTGGACGTTTCCCATTGTATTATTGCAATCGATTGCATTAGCCGATTTATTGCATGCACGTTAAGGGTGTCAAGGTAAGACTAAGGTGGAAACGTTGCTGCGCCGCGAGATCGGAGGCTGAACATGAAGGGCACATTGCGACCGGCGAGAGGCGCGCGGGTGATTGCGTCCGCGCGTCCGACGATCAAGGACGTGGCCGCCCGCTGCGGCGTGCATCCCTCGACGGTGTCACGCGCGCTCAGCCCCGCGATGAAGCATCTGGTCGCGACCGATGTCGCCGACCGCATCCAGGCCGCGGCCAACGCGATCGGCTATCGACTCAACATGGCGGCGAAGGGCTTGCGCACCGGGCGTAGCGGCCTGATCGGCGTACTGGCGCCTGACATCGCCGACCCCGGCTTTCCGCCGGTGCTCTCCGGCATCGCCGATCATCTCAATGCCGAGGGCTATGCGACCATCGTCGTGGATGTCGGTAGCAACGGCTCGGAGCAGGATCTCGTCGATCGCCTGATCGCGCGCGGAGTCGATGGCCTGGTGCTGGCGACGGTGAGCTTGCGCGATGATGTCGTGAAGCACTGCCTCGATGCGGCGCTGCCGGTCGTGCTCGTCAACCGTGTCGATGCCGCGGGGTTGCTGCCATCGGCCGCCAGTGATGACGCCGCCGGCATGCGCCTCGCCGTCGAACATCTCGTGGCGCTCGGCCACCAGCGCATCGGCCATGTCGCGGGTCCGCAGGAGATCTCGACCGGCACGCGGCGCCGCGAGGGTTTCGAGGCCAGCGCCAGGGATGCCGGCCTGCCCGCACGTCACACGCCCGTCGAGATCGCCGAGACCTACACGCGCGCGGCCGGACGTGAGGCGGCGCTGCGCCTGCTCGCTCGCCGCACCCGACCGACGGCGATCGTTGCCGCCAACGATCTGCTGGCGCTCGGCGTCTATGACGCACTCGCCGAGCGCGGCCTTGCCTGCCCCGGCGATGTCTCCGTGGTCGGCCACAACGACATGCCGTTCGTCGACCTGGTCTCGCCGCCGCTCACCACGGTGCGGATCGCCCAGCGCGACATGGGCGCATCAGCGGCGCGGCTGCTGCTCGCGCGCATTGCCGACCGCGAGGCCGTGGACGAGCACGTCGTGCTCGCCCCCCAGCTCATCATCCGCGGCTCGACGGCGCAGCCGCGACGCTGATCAGTGCGATGAGGCGCGCGCGATCACCTGGCCCGCTCGCGCGTTCTGGTGCGCGCCCTGCCACCAGGTCAGCGCGCCGTTGACGATGACGGCCTCGATTCCGGCAGCGGGCACGCAGGGATCGTCATAGGTTGCGCTGTCGCGCACGCTGGCCGCATCGAAGATGGTGATGTCGGCATGGTTGCCGACGGCCAACGTGCCGCGGCCTTTGATGCCAAAGTTCTGCGCCGTGAGGCCGCTCATCTTCCACACCGCGGTTTCCAGCGAGAACAGCTCGAGCTCGCGGCAGTAATAGCCGAGCACGCGCGGGAAGGTACCCCAGAGCCGCGGATGCGGCCGCTCCCCGAACGGCAGACCGTCGGAGCCGATCATGGTCGGCTCGAAGGACAGGATGGTCCGCACGTCGGCCTCGTCCATCGAGAAGTAGATGGCGGAAGCCGGCTGCAGCCGCTTCGCGGCTTCGAGCCGGTCGACGCCCCATTCGGCGGCGATGTCGGCGAGATCACGGCCCGCGACTTCCGGATGTGGACCTGACGCGGCGACGACGACCTTGACCTGAAGCTTGGCGGGATCGGTGTGCAGCATCGTCGAGGACGCATTGTAGGGATAGCAGTCGAGCGCCACGCATTGGCAGCTCATCGCCTTGCTGATCAGCGGCAGCGTCTGCTTCGTCCGGCCGAAATTCGCCGGGCCCACCACCTTGTGGTGGGAGATCACGACCTGGACGTCGAGCGCCTTGCCGATGGCAAAGCTCTCCTCCAGCGACTTGACCACGTCGTCGGCCTCGTTGCGCATATGCGTCGCATAGACGCCGCCGCTGCCGGAGAGCGGCCGGCAGACCTCGATGATCTCCTCGGTCGACGCCGCCTCGGCCGGCGGATAGAACGTCCCGGTCGAGACGCCGATGGCGCCGGCGTCCAGCGCCTCCTGCACGTAGGCGCGCATCTCCGCGACCTCCGACTCGGTCGCCGCGCGGCCGAGATCGCTCACGACGGATGCGCGCAGCGAGGTGTGGCCGGCCATCGGCGCGACGTTCACGGCCGATGGCGCCGCGCGCAGGGCGGCAACGTAGTCCGCGAACGACGCATACTCCGCAACGCGCCCATCGCCCGGCGACAGCAGGCCGAGCGGCATCGGCCGCGGCGAGCCCGGCTTCAGCGGCGCGATGCTGACGCCGCAATTGCCTGTGACGACGGACGTAACGCCCTGCGACACCTTGCAGGTCATCCCGGGATCGACCAGCACCGCGCTGTCGTCATGGGTGTGGGCATCGATGAAGCCCGGCGCGACGATGCGGCCGGCGGCGTCGATCACGCGCTGCGCCTCGCCAGCGACCTCGCCGATGACGACGATGCGACCGTCCTTGATGCCGATATCCGCCGCGTAGCGCGGCGCGCGCGTGCCGTCGATGACGGTGCCGCCGCGAATGATCAGATCGAAGGACGTCGGATGATTGGTCATGAGCTAGGTCTCGCTGGAACTGCAGAACTATCCAGGAGCCGCGTCGGCGCGTCCAGCGTCATCCGCATGTCATGCGCGCCGGGCTGGGCTGCGCTTCAATTAGCCCGGTCTCATTTTACGAGACACAGGATCGTGAGACGGATCGCGTCCGGCCTTGATACGCCTCAACGGCGCGCAACCTGGCTTGCGCCACTCTCTCTCCAGCAACCCTGGCGGAGAAGCAATCATGAAAGCCCTGGTCTATCACGGTCCCGGTCAGAAATCCCTCGACGAGCGCCCGAAGCCTGCGATCCTCGAACCCGGCGATGCCGTGGTCAAAATCCTGAAGACCACGATCTGCGGCACCGATCTTCACATCCTCAAAGGCGACGTGCCGACCTGCACGCCAGGCCGCATCCTCGGGCATGAGGGCGTCGGCGTGGTCGATGCCGTCGGCAGCGCCGTCCGCGCGTTCAAGCCGGGCGATCACGTCATCATCTCCTGCATCTCGGCGTGCGGCACCTGCGACTATTGCCGCCGCGGCATGTACTCGCATTGCCGGCACGGCGGCTGGATCCTCGGCCACAAGATCGACGGCACCCAGGCGGAGTACGTGCGCACGCCGCATGCCGACACCAGCCTCTATCACGTGCCCGCCGGCACCGAGGAGGAGGCGCTGGTGATGCTGAGCGACATCCTGCCGACCGGCTTCGAATGCGGCGTGCTCAACGGCAAGGTCGAGCCGGGCTCGAGCGTGGCGATCGTCGGTGCCGGCCCGATCGGCCTGGCGTCGCTCTTGACCGCGCAGTTCTACTCGCCGGCCGAGATCATCATGATCGACCTCGACGACAACCGCCTGGAGGTCGCCGCCCGCTTCGGCGCGACCAGCGTCATCAACAACAGCGACGGCAAGGCCGTCGAGAAGGTCATGGCGCTGACTCAGGGGCGCGGCGTCGACACCGCGATCGAGGCGGTCGGCGTGCCCGCGACCTTCGTGACCTGCGAGGACATCATCGCCCCCGGCGGCATCATCGCCAATGTCGGCGTCCACGGCGTCAAGGCCGATTTGCATCTGGAGAAGCTGTGGGACCGCAACATCGCGATCACCACGCGCTTGGTCGACACTGTGACGACGCCGATGCTGCTGAAGACGGTGCAGTCCAAGAAGCTCGAGCCAAAGCGGCTGATCACGCACCGCTTCAAGCTGGACCAGATCCTCGATGCCTACGAGACCTTCGGCGCCGCTGCGAAAACGCATGCGCTGAAGGTGCTGATCGAGGCGTGAGATCTAGGCCTCGGTGTGTTGCGCTCCGATCGTTGCAGCTACTACTCCGGCGCGACGCGACATGGAACGCTTCCACATCGGCGGTGCGCTCCCTCTCCCCGTTCTTACGGGGAGAGGGTTGGGGTGAGGGGCAACCACACCCACCGACCGTGCGGAGAGTCCCCCTCACCCGGATTGCATCTTCGATGCAATCCGACCTCTCCCCGCGCGCGGGGAGAGGTAAGGAGCGAGCAAGCCGCGCGATGCTCGCATCAAAAGCAGCCGAGCGTCACCCTGCCGGCCGCCGCTGCGCGACGATCTGGCGGTACAGCTCGGCATAACGCCCGGCGCGGTGCCGCCATGACACGTCGGTCAGCATCGCGTTGAGCTGCATGCGGGTCCAGTTGGAGGCGTTGCTGCGGGCGGCGTAGAAGGCGGCGGCGGCGCGGCGCAGGGTCTGGTCGAGCGCTTCGGCGGTGACAGCAGCGCATCTGAAGCCGGTGGCGGCGACGCCGGCCTCGGTCTCGTCGATCACGGTGTCGGCGAGGCCACCCACGGCCGTGACGATCGGCAGCGCGCCGTAGCGCAGTGCGCAGAGCTGCGTCAGGCCGCACGGCTCGAACCGCGACGGCACGACCAGCGCATCGCAGCCGGCCTGGATGAGATGCGCGAGGCTCTCGTCATAGCCGATGAGGACACCGATCTGCCCAGGATGGCGCGCAGCGGCGGCGCGGAAAGCGTCGCGCAGATCGGCCTCGCCGTCACCGAGCAGCGCCAACTGGATGCCGGCGCTGGTCAGGGTCGGCAGACAGGACAGCAGCAGATCGAGCCCCTTCTGCGAGGTCAGCCGGCTGACGACGCCGAGCAGGAACGTCTCGGGCGACACGTGCAGGCCCATGCGGGTCTGCAGCGCGGCCTTGTTCGGCGCCCGCGCCTCGAGCTTCTCGATGCCGAAATGCGAGGGGATGGCGGGATCGCTGCCGGGGTCCCACACATGGGTGTCGATGCCGTTGAGGATGCCGACGAGATCCGAGGAGCGCTGGCGCAGCAGGCCGCCGAGGCCCATGCCGTGCTCGTCGCTCTGGATCTCCCTGGCATAGGTCGGCGACACCGTGGTGATCTTGTCGGCGAATTGCAGCCCGGCCTTCAGGAAGCTGATGTCGCCGTAATATTCGAGGCCGTAGATCGAGAACGATTCCGGCGGCAAACCGAGCGGCGGCAGGAAATGGCGCGGGAAGCGGCCCTGGAAGGCCAGGTTATGCACGGTGATGACCGTGCCGGGATGCGGCCGATGGCTATACAGCAGATAGGCAGGGATGAGCCCGGCCTGCCAATCGTGGCCGTGAACGACATCCGGGACGAAGCTCGGCACTGCGCCCAAGCCGACATAGGACGCCGCGCGCGCGAGCGCGGCGAAGCGGAACGGGTTGTCCGGCCAGTCCTTGCCGTCCGGCCCGAGATAGGGATTGCCCTCGCGATCATACAGATGCGGCGCATCGAGCACGAACAGGTCGAGCGCGCCATGGCTGCCGCCGAGCAGCCGCGCATTGCCGCCGAAGAAGTTCGGCAGCGAGCTGATCTCCTTGGCGTGCTCGAGCGCCTTCATCACGGCGGGATAGCCGGGGATCAAGGTGCGGACCTCGATCTCCTCCGCCATCAGCGCCCATGGCAGCGCGCCGGCGACATCGGCAAGGCCGCCGGTCTTGACGATGGGATAGACCTCGGACGCAACCGACAGAACGCGCAGTAGCGTCATGAATTGAGCCCGTCGATCATCGGCTGGGTGATCAAGGTGACGCCGTTCTCGGTCGTCCGGAAGCGCTTGGCGTCGAACTCCGGATCCTCGCCGACAACAAGCCCTTCGGGAATCTGCACGCCGCGGTCGACCACGACGTTCGTCAGCCGCGCGTGCCGGGCGACGTTCACGTAGGGCAGCAGCACGGCATTGTGCACCTTGGAATAGGAATGCAGATGCGCGCCGGTGAACAGCAGCGAGCGTTGCACGGAGGCGCCGGAGACGATGCAGCCGCCGGAGACCAGCGAGCACACCGCCTCGCCGCGGCGGCCGTCCTCGGCATGAACGAACTTCGCCGGCGGCGTGATCTCCGAATAGGTCCAGATCGGCCACGCCTGATCGTACAGATCGAGCTCAGGGGTCACATCGGTCAGATCCAGATTGGCGGCCCAGTAGGCGTCGACGGTGCCGACATCGCGCCAATAGCTGCGCGTATCATGCTCGGTGCGGACGCAGGAGCGGGTGAACTGGTGCGCCACAGCGCGGCCGTTCTTGACGATATAGGGGATGATGTCGCGGCCGAAATCGTGGTTCGAGTTCGGGTCGGCGGCGTCGCGCTTCAGCTCGTCATACAGGAACTTGGCGTCGAATACGTAGATGCCCATGCTGGCGAGCGATTTGTCCGGCTTGCCGGGAATCGGCGGCGGATCGGCCGGCTTCTCGATGAAGTCGCGGATCGTCTCGTCCTCATTGATGTGGATGATGCCGAAGCCTGAGGATTCCGCGCGCGGCGTCTCCAGGCAACCGACGGTGACGTCGGCGCGCTGGTCGACGTGCTGCTGCAGCATCAGCTCGTAATCCATTTTGTAGATATGGTCGCCGGCGAGCACGACGATGTATTTCGAGTTGTAGCTCTCGAGGATGTCGATGTTCTGATACACGGCGTCGGCCGTTCCGACGTACCACATCGTCTCGGAGACACGCTGGCTGGCGGGCAGAATGTCAAAGCTCTCGTTGCGCTCGGGGCGGAAGAAGTTCCAGCCGTTCTGCAGATGCCGGATCAGGCTGTGCGCCTTGTACTGCGTGGCCACGGCGATGCGGCGGATGCCGGAATTGACGGCGTTCGACAGCGCGAAATCGATGATCCGCGACTTGCCGCCGAAATAGACCGCGGGCTTGGCGCGCCGGTCCGTCAGCTCCAGCAGGCGGCTGCCACGTCCGCCCGCCAGCACGAAGGCCAGCGCGTGACGGGACAGCGGTTCGGTCCTGGCGGCTGGTGCCATATGTCTCCTCCCTGCAACTCGTTGGCGCGTCACGATTTCGCGGGACCGTGCCGGCCGCCGCGAGGTCTCGCGTCGGCTTCCGGTCCTCTCATATGACGGGGAAATAGCCAACCAGTTCCCAATGCGGAGCGCAATGGGGTGCTTCAGCCCAGGCGATCCCAGGTTGCAGCCATCTCGCTCCAGCGCGGCGGGTCGGCGCCCTCGCGCGTGCAGGTGACGGCGGCACACGCGCCGGCAAAGGCGAGCACCTTGCGCAGCTCGGCTTCGCTCAGGCCCTTGAGCGCCTCCCGGCCGATCCGGCCGAGCTTGCGCAACGCGAACAGCATCGCGGCCTGGAAGGTGTCGCCGGCGCCGATCGTATCGACGACATTCACCTTGGGGACCGCAACCTCCACCGCACCCGCTTCGGCGTGCCAGCCGAGCGCGCCCTGCGGTCCGCGGGTGATGACGACAAGGCTCGTGCCACCCGCCAGCAGCGCCGCGGCGCGTGTCGCATAATCGTCATGGCCGTGCAGATAGTCGAAGTCCACATCCGACATCTTGATCAGGTCGGCGCGTGCGGCAAATTCGTCCATGCCGACGACATAGGCCGCCTTGTCGGTCACGAGGTTCGGCCGGCAGTTCGGGTCGAACGAGATCGTCACGGCGCCTTGCGTCGCCGCGATCATGGCGCGGGTCTGCCGGGCGCCCTGGTCATGGATCAACGTGGTCGAGCCGACATGGATGGCGTCGATCTCGGCAAAAGGAATGCTGCCCGGCCGGAACATCCATTTCCGCGCGGCGGTCTCAGCGTCGTAGAACGCGTATTGCGCCTCGTTGCCGACGTGACGGACGAAGGCGAGCGTGGTCTGGTCGGAGCTGCGGGTGGCATAGCGGAGGTCAACGTCGGAGCCTTCGGCATGCGCGGCAATCATGGTGCCGAACAGGTCGGTCGAGATGCCGCCGACGAAGCCGGTTGGCGCGCCCAGCCGCGCCAGCCCGACCGCGACGTTCAGGCAGGATCCGCCGACCACCGGCCGCAGCACATCCCGTCCATCGGCCGATTTCGCAGGAACGAAATCGATCAGCGCATCGCCACAGCTCAGGATCATGGTCAGCCCTCCCCTATCGGCCCTCGTGTGAGCACGCGTCCGCGCGGCGACGGGACTCCACCTCGCCCCGCTTGCGGGGAGAGGTCGGATTGCATCGAAAGATGCAATCCGGGTGAGGGGGACTCTCCACGCACCGCGCTCGTGGAGAGTCCCCCTCACCCCAACCCTCTCCCCGCAAGCGGGGCGAGGGAGCGCACCGTCCCTGCCTTCAAGAGCCTGGATCCGATGTCAAGACGCGTGCTCGCGCCCGCCATCGGCACCGTGCATCACGGAACGGCTGTCGCGATCAAGCGTCCGCAACAGGCCGTGGATGCGGCGCTTGCGACGATGGAAGTCGGCAATCCCCGGCTCGGTCGGATCGCTGAGACGGCCGAGCGTGGACATCGAGCTCATCGTCTCGCCGATCGAGCGGAAGGCGCCGCTGGCGACGGCGCCGAGCATGGCCGCGCCAAGCAGCACCGGCTCCTGCGTGCCGGGCAAGGCGACCGTGAGCCCAGTGGTGTCGGCCATGATCTGGCGCACCAACGGGCTGCGCGAAGCCCCGCCCGCCATCACCAGCGTCCGGCTCGCGACGCCATTGGCGGCAAAGGCGTCGATCACGTCGGCCAGCCCATAGGCGAGGCCGCACAGTCCCGCGACGAACAGCCGCTCCATGGCGCCAATGTCGGTGTCGAGATCGAGACCGGCGATCACGGCGCGCGAATCCGGGTCGGCATAGGGCGAGCGGTTGCCGAGAAACTCGGGAAGAATGTGGATGTCGCGCGCCAGCAGCGCGGCCGCACCGACGCTCGGCGAGCGAGCCATGATTCGCTTCTCCAGGAAGCTGATCAGGTCGAGCCCTTCGGCGCGCGCCGCGGCGGTGGCTTCGGCCGCCGCCGGATGCGAGCGCAGCAGATGATCGATCGCCGCGCCCGCCGCGGACTGGCCGCCCTCGTTCAGCCAAAAGCCAGGCACCATGCCCTGATAGTAAGGGCCCCACACACCAGGCACGAAGGACGGCGCGCGCGTCGTCGCCATGATGCAGGCCGAGGTTCCCATGATGTAGGCGAGCCGCTCGCAGACATCGACCTCGCCGCCGTCAGCCGCCCGCCCGCCGATCGCGCCGATGCCGCCGGCATGGGCGTCGATCAGCGCCGCGCCGACCGGCGTGCCGGTGAGGAGGCCGAGCTCCGCCGCAGCCTGCGCCGACAGCCCGCGGCCGAGCGCCGTGCCGGGCGCGACGATCTCAGTACCGATGCGCGCGTAGTCCTCGGTGACGAACTCCTCCAGCCCGATGCGGCGGAAGTAGTCCGCGCTCCAGCGCGTCTCATGCGCGAGGTAATTCCACTTGCAGGTGACCGTGCACATCGAGCGCGCCTTCGAGCCGGTCGCGCGCCAGGTGAGGAAATCGGCGAGATCGAAGAATTGCCCGGCCGCGTCGAAGCTCATACGCAGATGCCGCTTCAGCCAGAGCAGCTTCGGCATCTCCATTTCCGGCGAGATCGAGCCGCCGACATAGCGCAGCACCTCGTCGCCGGTCGCATTGATGTCGCGCGCCTCGACGAGCGCGCGGTGATCCATCCAGACGATGACGTTGCGGGCCGGATCGCCGGAGCCGCTGACGGTGACCGGCTCGCCCTTGGGATCGAGCACCACGAGCGAGCAGGTCGCGTCGAAGCCGATGCCCTTGATCAGCTCCGGCGCGATGGCCGCTTCCGCGAGCGCTGCTTTGACCGACGCGCAGCAGGCGCGCCAGATGTCGTCGGAGGATTGCTCGACGACATCGCCGGCGTCATGCCAGGTCTGGATCGGATGCCGCGCCGCAGCGAGCAGGCGGCCGGTCTCGTCGAAAATCCCAGCACGCGTGCTGCTCGTGCCGACATCGACACCGACAAAGGCACCTCCGACCAAGGCCTGGCCCATGTTTCGCTCCCGTCAATTTTGACGCGAGCTTACCAGCAAGTGTAGCCGCCATCGACTACGACGACGCTGCCGGTCATCAAACTTGCCGCCTCCGAGGCGAGGAACAGCACCACCGAGGCGATCTCCTCGACCTGCCCCATGCGCGCCATCGGGGTTCCACCGATCCACGCGTCGTACATCCGCGGATTGCTCTTCACGAAGGCATTCAGCGGCGTCTCGATATAGGTCGGCGCGACCGCGTTGACACGGATGCCGCGCGCGCCCCATTCGGCGGCCAGCGACTTGGTGAGATGGTGCACCGCGGCCTTGGAGGCGTTGTAGAACGACTGCTCCTGCGGCTTGTTGACGATGAAGCCGGACATCGAGCCGATGTTGACGATGGTGCCGCTCTTGGCCGCCAGCATGTGCTTGCCGAAGGCGCGGCAGCACCAGAAGGTGCCGTTGAGATTGACGTCGAGCACGTTGAGCCAGTGCTCATCGGTGACGGTCTCGGCCGGCGTCTCGCTGCGCGCGATGCCGGCATTGTTGACGAGGATGTCGACCTTGCCGTGGCGCGCGACGAGATCGTCGGCGATCTCTGTCACCTGCGCCGAATTGGTGACGTCCATCTGCGCGGTCTCGGTGGTGAAGCCCTTGGCCTTCATCGCGGCCTGCGCGTCCGCCGCCGCCTTGGCATCGCGATCGGCGATCACGACATGCGCGCCCGCCTCCGCCAGCGCCTCGACACAGGCAAGGCCAATGCCCTGCGCACCGCCGGTGATCAGCGCGGTCTTGCCGTTGAGCTTGAATTTTTCCAGATACATCGTCGTCGTCCGTGGTTGTCGTTGACGCCCGGAGGGGACGTCACCTCTCATGCGAAAATGGAGTTGCCGCTCTCGTCGAAGCGGTAGATGCGGTTCGGCTCTGGCCTGAGCGTCACGGCATCGCCGGCGCTGAGCCGCTTCTCGCCGACGCAGCGCACCGTCAACGTGCCCAGCGCGCCGGCGTCGACATAGAGGAACGTGTCGCTGCCGAGATGCTCGGCAATCAGCACCTTGCCGCGCCAGCCCTCGCCGCCGTCCTCGACGATGCCGATATGCTCGGGCCGCACGCCGATCGTGGTGGCGCCGCGCTGCGTGGCCTCTTCGCCGACGATGAAGTTCATCTTCGGCGAGCCGATGAAGCCGGCGACGAACAGATTCGCGGGCCGCTGGTACAGCTCGATCGGCGAGCCGTACTGCTCGATGCGGCCGGCGTTCAGCACCACGATCTTGTCGGCCATGGTCATGGCCTCGACCTGGTCGTGGGTGACGTAGATCGCGGTGGTGCCGAGCTGCTTCTGCAGCCGCGTCACCTCCAGTCGCATCTGCACGCGCAGCGCGGCGTCGAGGTTCGACAGGGGCTCGTCGAACAGGAACGCCTTGGGCTCGCGCACGATGGCGCGGCCGATGGCGACGCGCTGGCGCTGGCCGCCGGACAGCTCGCGCGGCTTGCGGTCGAGATAGGGCGTGAGATTCAACGTCGCCGCGGCCGCCTCGACCTTCTGGTTGATCTCGGCTTTCGGCAGGCCGGCCATCTTCAGGCCGAAGGCGATGTTGCCGCGCACGCTCATATGCGGATACAGCGCATAGGACTGGAACACCATCGACAGGCCGCGCTTGGCCGGCGGCACGTCGACGACGTTGTTGCCATCGATCAGGATGCGGCCGCCGGAGACATCCTCCAGCCCGGCGATCAGCCGCAGCAGCGTGGTCTTGCCGCAGCCGGAAGGACCGACGAACACCACGAAGGCGCCGTCGGGAATGTCGAGGTCGGCGCCCTTGATGATGTGGACCGGCCCAAACGATTTCTGCACACCTTCCAGCGTGATCCGTCCCATGATTCAGCCCCTCTATTACTTCACTGCGCCGAAGGTCAGCCCGCGCACGAGCTGCTTCTGGCTGAACCAGCCGATAATCAGGATCGGCGCGATGGCGAGCGTCGAGGCCGCTGACAGCCGCGCCCAGAACAGGCCCTCGGGACTCGAATAAGAGGCGATGAACGTCGTCAGCGGCGCCGCCTCCAGGGTCGACAGGTTCAAGGTCCAGAACGCCTCGTTCCAGGCCAGGATCAGATTGAGCAGCAAGGTCGAGGCGAGGCCTGGGATCGCCATCGGCGTCAGCACATAGATCAGCTCGCGCCCGATCGTGGCGCCGTCCATCCGCGCGGCTTCGAGGATGTCCTTGGGGATCTCCTTGAAGTAGGTGAACAGCATCCAGATCACGATCGGCAAATTGCCGAGACACAGGATGAAGACGAGCCCCGTGCGGGTATCGAGCAGGCCCATGTTCTTGTAGATCAAATAGATCGGGACGAGCACGCCGACCGGCGGCATCATCTTGGTCGAGAGCATCCAGAGCAGGATGTCCTTGGTGCGCTTGGTCGGGGAGAACGCCATCGACCACGCCGCGGGAATCGCGATCAGCATCGCGATCAGGGTCGAGCCGCCGGCTATGATCAGCGAGTTCATTGCATGATGCAGATAGTCGCTGCGCTCCTGGACGGTGACGTAGTTCTCGGTGGTCCAGTGGAAGAACAGGAACGAGGGCGGCGTCGCGAACGCCTCCAACTCGGTCTTGAAGCTCGCCAGCACCATCCACAGGATCGGGAAGAAGATCACGAAGCCGGCGAGCCAGGCGCCGAGCGTTGAGATCACGACATGACGTCCGGTGACCTTGCGCGCCATGTCAGGCCTCCAGATTGCGGCCGACGATGCGGACCAGGAAGAAGGCGACGATATTGGCGATGACCACGGCGACGAGGCCGCCGGCCGAGGCCGTGCCGACGTCGAACTGGATCAGCGCCTGCGAATAAACGAGGAAGGCGATGTTGGTGGTCTGCAGCCCCGGCCCGCCGCCTGTCGTGACGAAGATCTCGGCGAACACCGTGAGCAGGAAGATCGTCTCGATCAGGATCACCACCGTGATTGGCCGCGCCAGATGCGGCAAGGTCAGGTAGATGAAGCGCGACAGCGCGCTGGCGCCGTCCATCTCGGCGGCCTCCTTCTGCTCCTCGTCGAGCGATTGCAGGGCGGTGAGCAGGATCAGCGTCGCGAACGGCAGCCATTGCCAGGCGACGATGAAGATGACGGCGAGCAGCGGCGCATCGGTGAACCAGTCGATCGGCTTGAGCCCGAGCGAGGTCGCGATCCACGCGAACAGGCCGGACACCGGGTGCATCAGCAGGTTCTTCCACACCAGCGCGCTCACGGTGGGCATCACGAAGAACGGCGCGATCACCATCAGGCGGATGAAGTTGCGGCCGATCACCGGCTGGTCGAGCAGGATGGCCAGGGGAATGCCGAGGCCGATGGTCAGCAGCAGCACCGAGCCGACCAGGACGAGGGTGTTCTGCAGCGAGGCGAGGAAGGCGGGATCGGTGAGGAAGTACTCGAAATTCTCCAGACCGACGAAGCTCTCGGAGCCGGGGTCGAGCAGGCTATATTGCAAGGTCGAGAAGTAGACCGTCAGCGCCAGCGGCACGATCATCCAGACGAACAGCAGGATCACCGCCGGCGACATCAGCGCCCGGGCGAGCAGTTGGGTTTGTCGGGTGGCCATTGCTGCCGTCCTCATTCACTCGATCAATATGTTCGTCATTGCGAGCGACGCGAAGCAATCCAGGGGCGTCGATGGGACCCTGGATTGCTTCGTCGCTTCGCTCCTCGCAATGACGAGGTGACAGCTCCCGGGCGGTGAAAAACAACTCTCACAGTGGTGCTCGAACGCGGTGCCGGTGATTGTGCCCTCTCCCCTTGCGGGAGAGGGCATGGAGGAAAGTGCGGCAAGCTCGGTTGGGTGAGGGGTCTCTCTCAACGAGCATCGCACGCGGAGAGAGACCCCTCACCCAACCGAGCACGTGGAGGGGCCGGTGATGCCCTCTCCCGCAAGGGGAGAGGGCGCATTAACTGGCACCGGCCTCGCGGCGGCGCCCAGCGGTGGGCACGCTGCGCTTTGCCCACCCTACGGAACTCAGATTCAACCGCAGAGAAAATGCGGCCATCCCTTGTGGGGAGGGATGGCCGCCAGTGATCAGCTCGGGAGGAGTTTCGTGTCGAGCTGATAACTTCAAGCGCCTATTTGAGGTAGCCGGCGCGCTTCATCTCGCGTTCGGTGGCGGACTGCGCAGCAGCGAGCGCCGCATCGACGGTCATCGATCCCGCGAGTGCGGCCGAGAACTGCTGGCCGACCGCGGTGCCGATGCCCTGGAATTCAGGGATGGCGGCGTATTGCACGCCGACATAGGGCACCGGCTTCACGGTCGGATGGCTGGGATCAGCCGCATCGATCGACGCAAGCGTGATCTTCGCGAACGGCGCGACCTTGAGATAGTCCTCGTTCTTGTAGAGCGAGGTGCGCGTGCCCGGCGGCACGTTGGCCCAGCCCTCCTTGGAGGCGACGAGCTGGGTGTAGTCCTTGCTGGTCGCCCAGGCGATGAACTTCTCTGCGGCGTCCGTCTTCTTCGAGCCGGCGGGGATCGCGAGATTCCAGGCCCACAGCCAGTTGGCGTTCTTGCCGAGGCCGGTGTTCGGCGCCAGCGCGAAGCCGACTTTGTCCGCGACCTTGGACTCCTTCGGATTGGTCACGAACGAAGCCGCCACCGTGGCGTCGATCCACATCGCGCATTTGCCGGAGTTGAACAGCGCGAGGTTCTCGTTGAAGCCGTTGGAGCTGGCGCCGGGAGGGCCGGCCTCCTTCATCAGGTCGACATAGATCGACAGCGTCTTCTTCCATTCCGGCGTGTTGAACTGCGGCTGCCATTTCTCATCGAACCAGCGCGCGCCGAACGAATTCGACATCGCGGTCAGGAACGCCATGTTCTCGCCCCAGCCGGCCTTGCCGCGCAGGCAGATGCCGAACGTGCCGGCCTGCTTGTCGGTGAGCTTCTTGGCGGCGTCGATCACGAACTCCCAGGTCGGGCTCTCCGGCATCTTCAACCCGGCCTTCTCGAACAGATCGGTGCGATACATCACCATCGAGCTCTCGCCGTAGAACGGCGCGGCGTACAGCTTGCCGTCGACGGAGACCGCGTCCTTGATCTTCGGCAGGATGTCGTTGGCGTCGTAATCGGCGCCGAGCTTGTCGAGCGGCACCAGCCAGTTCTTCTTGGCCCAGATCGGCACTTCGTAGGTGCCGATGGTGAGGATGTCGAACTGGCCGCCCTTGGTGGCGATGTCGGTGGTGACGCGCTGGCGCAGCACGTTCTCTTCCAGGGTCACCCACTTCACCTGGATGTCGGGATTGGCCTTGGTGAATTCGCCGGTCAGGCCCTGCATCCTGATCATGTCGCCATTGTTGACGGTGGCGATGGTCAGGGTGGTCTCGGCCGAGGCGGGCAGCGTGGTCAGCAGCGTGGCGGCGCCCATTAGGGCGGCAAGCGTGCGCGTGCGAGTGAAGATGGTCTTCACGGTCTCCTCCCTTCCCGTGTCTTTTGAACATATGCTCACGGGCTGAGCTGATGTTCACAACAACGGTCAGAGTTTGTCAAGCACGCACCAGCGCGCACAGGTTGTGCGACGGGTGAGTTTGATAGCTTGAGATTGAAAGGCAGCTGATTTCGAACGCGGCGCTTAGCCCAGGACCGCGCGCGCGGTCGCCTCGTCGGTGATCAGGCCATTGATCAGCCGCCCCATCAGCGCCGCGCGAATGGCAGGGGTCTTCGCAGGTCCGAGCGCCGCCGCGATGGTCAGCGCCCGCGCCGGCACATCGGGCGGAATGCTGGTCAGGCGGCGGTTGATGCCGGCGTCGATCACCTGCCCCTTCGCATCATAGGCCCAGCCGGTGATCTCGCCGATGGCGCCCAGCCGCATCATCTCGGTGAGCTCGTCGCGGGTGACGAAGCCGTCGACATGCATCTGCGCCTTCTGGTCCATCTGGCCGATGCCGACCAGCTTCAGGTCGGCCTTGTCGGCGACCGCCTTGACCTTGGCGATGGCATCGAGCCGCACCATGCGGTCGCGCTCGTCCTCGCTCCCCATCAGGAACGGCAGCGGCATCGGATAATGCCGCGCGCCGGTGCGGTCGGCAAGACGTCCCACCGTATCGAAGAAGCTCGCCGAGCCGTCCGCCAGGATATTGCCGACCAGCGACACGATCTGATGCTCCGGCCGATCGATCGGCGAGACGCGCTCCACCGCGGCGCGCACCGCACGTCCCGTGCCGAGCGCGATGATGACCGGCGTCTCCGCGCGCAGGGTCGTCTCCAGCAAATTGGCGCAGCGCTCGGCAATCCCTGCGGCGCCGGTCGGCGCGGCCGGATCGGTCGGCACCACCTCGCAATGCGCCAGCGCGAACCGCTCCTTGAGCTGCGCGGCGAGCGCCATGCAGGAGGCGATCGGATGCTCGAGCCGAAAAGTGATCAGCCGCTCGGCGAGGCACAGCGACACAAGCCGCTGCGCCGAGGCGCGCGACACCTGCAGCATCCGGGCGATCTCGTCCTGGGTATGGCCGGCGATGAAATACAGCCAGCCGGCGCGGGCGGCATCGTCGAGGCGTGATTTGTCGCTGTCGCTGCCCGCCATGACTTCGCGCGGTCTCCTTCCGATTTGCCTGTCCCGCAGGACCATCGTCCGACGTGGGTCAGCCGCACTATGACATGGCCGTCCTGACCGCGGGAACCGCGCTCCAGCGACATCCCCAGCCGGCGACGTTCGAGCAGATCATATGCCCGACCACCGGGCAATAGCTCACTCCCCTCGGTGAGATCCCCTTAAGCCGAGCCGTGCAAGTCTCGCGGCATGAAGATGGTCACGGGCTTCACCGCGCTGGCGCTTGGCTATGTCGCCGTCGTGCTGGCGATCGGCCTCCCCTATTGGCGGCTGACTTATGCCGAGCTGAACCAGGGCCGGTTTGCGATCCTGCCGGGCGCGCTGCTGCTCGGGCTGTTGACCTATGTCCTCGTGGTCACCGCGGCAGCCGCGCCGCGGCGCATCGCGCAGGTGATGATCGCCACCGTGCCGAGCATCGTCATCGTGCCGATCTGGCGGCATACCGCTGTTGATCCGACCTCGCACAATCTGTGGCCGCTGGAGCTGGTGCTCGCGGTCGTCGCCGGCGCGATGGTCGTGCTGCCCGCGCTCGCCATCGGCTTGGGCACACGCTGGCTGCTGGCCCGCCGCGCCGCGGACTGAAGACATCGGAACCGCGTTCGCCGCACGTCGGCCGCGCGATCGCGAGGGGTGCGGCCCGCAGGCCGAACACCTAGCTCGGAGTCATGGCTTCCCCCACCATCATCCATCCGCGCCGCCCTGCCCCCGTATTCGTCTGTCGCAAATGCCTGAAGCGCAGCAACGACGCCAAGGGGATCAAGACGGCGATCAAGCGCGAGAGCAGGCTCGCCGCCCCGTCCAGCCGCAAGCCGCCGCGCGTCATCATGACGAGCTGCTTCGGCCTCTGCCCGAAGCGCGCCGTCGTCGTCACCGGCGGCGTTCGCGCGGCGCGCGGGGACTTTGTGCTCGTGGCCACCGCCGAGGATGTCGCAGGCGCCCTGGCCTGCCTGCACGACGATCAGAACAGATCGTCGTCCTGAAAATCGTCGTCGTCGTCCTCCTCGCGGGCGAGCGCCGCGACGGTCCGGTCCGCAATGTTGCGCATCAGCCCGATCTCCGAGAGATCATGGCCGTCGAGCACGGCGCGCGCGACCACGGCGAGATCGGCCCAACTGAGCCACTCGCCCGGTGGCCCCTCGCGCATCCACAGCGCGGTCAGCACGAAAAGCTCGGCCCAGCGCTTCCGCTGCGCGCCGATCGCGCCATTGTCCTGCAGCAGCTTGGCGGGAAGCTTCTCGCGGGCGCGCTGGCTCGCGCTCTTCACCTTCTGCTCCAGCTCGGGATCGTCCAGGAACCAGGAGCCTTCGATCTCGTCGAGCTCCGAGATCTCACCGCTGTCGGAAAGCGCCTGGGCGACGTCGTCCGGATCACGTAGATCGTCCGGCAGCTCGGCCATCAGCGCGTCGAGCGCCGCGCGGCAGTCGATCCGCTCTGGCTGCCACTCAGCGCCGCCGATCGTTTCCGCGACCTCCAGCAGCCCCGCGGACGGCACCTCGCCCGCCTTGACGGTGAGAGCGAGATGATGCGCGATCATGCGGTCGATGAAAGCCCGGCTGACGTCCAGCAACGGGCCGCGCGTCGCCAGCTCCGCCAACAGCTTCTTGAGCGTCGGGACCGGTTGCGGCGCGCTGGTCATCGCCTCGGAGAGCCCGTCGCCGGTGAAGATGGTCGACATCCGTTTGGTCTTGCGGTCCACCGGCGAGATCGCGATCAGCAACTGCGCGCCGGAGCCGTCGATCGGGCTGGACTTGAGCTCATCCACCGCTCCCTTGTCCCAGGCGGCGCAATCGACGCCCGCCGCGCGGGCCTTCTGGATGATGGCATCGACGGCCTTGCGCTCGCGCTCCGGCCGCCAATTGCGCATCGCGATCACACGCCGGAGATCGACCGGCGACAAGGTTGCGGCCCGCTCGGCCAGCACCGCCGCGGCTTCCTTGCGCACCGTCGGGCTGCCGTTCTGCAGGAACAGCACCGCGGCCGCGCGCGCATCCGGCTGCTCGTGCCGCGCGAGATGCGTGACCAGGGCGGCCTTGGCTTCATCAGGGAGAAGATGCGCGCCGTTTGCAAACGACGACACCATCTCGAACGGATCGCCGTCACAGGCTTCGAGTATCTCATCGAGCACCTGGCCGATATCGCCCGGCAACCCATCGTCGTCATCCTCGTCGACGAGCTCGGACGAGGCCGCGGTGAGCTCGGGGGACGGGGCGATCCCGGCCTGCTGCAGCGCGCCGCCGAGATAGGCCAGCAGCGTGCCCTCGATCTCGCCGTCTTCCACGCGGGCGGCGAGATCCGATTGGAAGCGCGCGATCAGCTCGGCGGCCTCCTTGGCGCCGCGCTTGGCCCGCTCGTTCAGGCCCGCGAGCAGCATCTGCAGCAGGAACAGATAGGCAATGCCGAGCGGCTCGTCGTCGCCGGCCGGCGGCATGTGACGGCAGACGCCCTCGGACGCCGCGAAGATCTCGGTGGCGTTGCTGAGCAGGAAGCGCTCGAGCTCCGGCGTCGGCTGCGGCAGCCGCCCCTTGGCAAACCCCACGGCGAGCTTCCTGGCGTGGTGATCGAGACCGGGCTGGGTGCCGGATTTGGGCATGACAAAACTCCTTGGAAGGTTGCGAAATTACCGCGAAAGGGGGGCCGGCCGGAATCGGCTTCTGCAGCAATCCACCGTGATCATGCCACGGCTGAGGCGAGGCCATGGTGAACGAAACCTTGCGTCGAACGCTCGGATGTCGCCGCCCGGCTTGACACTTGCTTCGCACGCGGCGCGCTTAACTGCCGCCCATGAGCCCGATCGCCTCCAACGCAGTCTCCGGCATGAAAGCAGCCTCGCGGCGGCTCGAGGTGTCGGCGTCCAACGTCGCCAATGCGATGAGCACCGGCGCCCTGCCGAATGCGGATGGCACGCTGCCGCCGGGTGCGCCGAAGGCCTATGATCCGCTGACGCTGGTGCAGAGCGATGTCGCTGGCGGCGGCACGCAGACCACCATCACCAAGGCGAGCCAGGGGACGTCGCCGAGCTACCAGCCGACGGCGCCGTTCGCCAACAAGGACGGCCTGGTCGCTGCGCCCAATGTCGATCTCGCCCAGGAGATGATCAGCCAGCTGGTCGCCAAATACAGCTTTGCCGCCAATGCGCGCGTGCTGAAGGCGAGCGACGAGATGAGCCGCACCGTCATCGACATGAAGGTCTGAGGCGTCTCGCTCCGAGCCGCGCCCCTGACTGCGACGCTCACGCATCCGTGATGATCTGCTGAAATCCGCGTCTCCGCCCCCGGCGTAGCCGCAATGTGAGCACCCCGGCCAATATCTCCCACCTCGCCCGCCTGACGGCGCTGCTACGCGCGGCGCTGGCTGCGCCTGCGGGCGCGAGCCGGATCGCGACGGCCGTCGTCACCGGCTTGGTCTGCCACATCCTGTTCGCGCTCGCGGTGCTGGCGATGATCGGCGCGATGTTCTTCGGCATGAGCGAGAGTCTTGGCCGCGTGTCCTGGCCGTGGTCGCTCGCCGCCAATGCCGCGCTGCTGCTGCAGTTTCCGCTGGTGCATTCGCTGCTGCTCGGCCCCGGCCGCCGCTTTCTGACGCGTCTCGGCCAGCATGGCGCGACGCTCGCCACGACGCATTACGCGATCATCGCCTCGCTGCAGCTGTTGTCGCTGTTTGCGATGTGGACGCCGAGCGGCGTGATCTGGTGGCGCGCGGAAGGTACCGCCTTCGTCGTGCTCTGCCTCGTCTATGCCAGCACCTGGCTGCTGCTGATCAAGGCGAGCTGGGATGCCGGCGTTGAGGTGCAGTCCGGCGCGCTCGGCTGGCTGTCGCTGGCCGCGAACAAGCCGCCGCGCTTTCCAGACATGCCCGTCACAGGCCTGTTCGCGCTGATCCGCCAGCCGATCTATCTGTCGTTCGCGCTGTCGCTCTGGACGGTGCCGGTGTGGACGCCGGACCAGCTCGCGGTCGCATCGGTGCTGACGGCCTATTGCCTGCTCGCGCCGCGCTTCAAGGAACGACGCTTCACCGGCATCTATGGCGCGCGGTTTGAAACCTATCGCGCCCGCGTGCCTTACATCCTGCCGCGCTGGCCCGCCCGCGGAGAGCCCACACCATGACCAACGCCGCCGCTTTGCTCATGACAGCGCTGTTGTTCGGCGGCATGACGCTGTTCTCGTTCGGCTTCGCACCGTTCCTGTTCAGCGCCCTGCCGATCGAGACCACGCGTACGCTGATCCGCCGCGCCTTCCCGCATTTCTATCTGTTCGTCATCGCAACCGCGGCCGCCGCCGGCCTGCTGGCGCTGGCCGGCGACGAGCTCGCAGGCGGCGCCCTGGTCGCGATCGCGCTGACCGCGGTGGTGGCGCGGCAGATCCTGATGCCTGCGATCAACCGCGCCACCGACGCAGGCGAGTCCAACCGCTTCAAGCGCCTTCATGGCGCCTCGGTCGTGCTCACCTTGATCCATATCGTGCTGAGCGGCGGCGTGCTGCTGCGCCTCGCGCAGTAACGTCACCGCGGAGAGAGGACCACGCGATGCTCTACAAGGATGCCGTGAAGCCCGCCTTCGCCGCCACCGCCGAGGGCCCCTCGACCATCGACCCCGCCGAGATCGCGCGGTTCTCGCGGCTTGCGGAAGAATGGTGGAAGCCGGACGGCGCGTTCAAGCTCGTCCACGCCTTCAACGCCGCGCGCGTGAACTATCTCTGCGACCGCCTGCCCGCGCTGGTCGGCCGCGAGCCAGCCGCGAACCTGCCGCTGGCCGGCTTGGACATCATCGACGTCGGCTGCGGCGCCGGCATCGTGACCGAGCCGTTGTCGCGGCTCGGCGCCAGGACGCTCGGCATCGATGCCGCCGAGCGCAACGTGCTGGTCGCCGCCGACCACGCCCGCAAACAAGGCGCCGATGTCGCCTATCGCCACGCCGTGCCGGACGACCTCGTCAGGGAAGGCCTGCGTGCCGACATCGTGCTGACGCTCGAAGTGGTCGAGCACGTCGCCGATCTCGTCCGCTTCGTCGGCGACGTCGCCGATCTCGTGCGCCCCGGCGGCATCCTCGTGATCGGCACCCTGAACCGCACGCCGGTCTCGTTCGTGAAGGCGATCATCGGCGCGGAATACATCCTCGGCTGGCTGCCGCGCGGCACGCATGACTGGCGCCGCTTCGTCAAGCCCGCGGAGTTGCAGACCCTGCTCGCGCCGCATCGCTTCATGCCGGTGGAGACGGTCGCGGTCGAGCTCAACCCGCTGACGATGCGCTGGCGCATCGGCGGCCGGCCCTCGACCAACTATCTGCAGATCTATCGCCGCATGCCGTGAGCCGCGCGATCAGCGCGCGAGCACCGCGATCAGCCAGTGGATCAGCGTCACCCCGCCGATCGGGGCGACCACCAGCAGCACCATGTTGAAGCCGAGCAGCCCGATCAGCACCTTCTCGCCGCGGGCCGACAGCCGCCGCGGCGGACGCTCGGGCTTGGGATCGTCAGGCCAATAAGCGGGCAGGTCGACGAACATGGGGGACTTTCCAGGGTTCGCGCCAGGGTTCGCGCCAGGGTTCGCGCCAGGGTTCGCGCATGGACTCGCGAACAAGGATAGCGGGCAGCGCGCCGCGATGGAACGGCGGCGGACCGGGCGCGGATCATGTTTTCGCGACCTCGCGGCACGACCTCGCCCTCACGATGAGGGCGTTCGCGGCCGAGGGGAGGCCAATACCGAGGATACGACGCGACCGCGCCGATATCCCCCTCACACGATCGACTACCCCAGGAGTCGGCACGGCCTGCGCTCTCGCAGGCCGCGACGGCAGGCTCGTCCGAACATGCTCGCTCTGACGAGGTCGTCCTCGCTCCTAGAGTCTTGCGAGAAACTCTCCGATCTGCTGCTCCAGCTCACCCGACATCTTCGCGAGGTCATGCGACAGAGTCAGCAGACTGCCCGACGATTGGCCGGTGTCCGTTGCCGCCTGCCGGACGCCCGCGATGTTCGTCGTCACCTCTCTGGTCGCCGCCGACTGCTGCTCGACCGCGCCGGAGATCGACGTGCTGATCTGGCTCACCTTGTTGATGATGTCGGCGATCCCCTGGATGCCGTGCGCGGTGGATTGGCTGGCTTCCTGAATGCCCTTGACGTGATCCCCGATCTCGTCCGTTGCCTTGGCGGTCTGGCTGGCGAGGGATTTGACTTCGGACGCGACCACCGCGAAGCCTTTTCCAGCATCGCCTGCGCGGGCCGCTTCGATCGTGGCATTGAGAGCCAGCAGGTTGGTCCTGACCGGCGATCTGGGCGACGACGTCGCTGACACTTCCGATCTTTCCAGCGGCCTCCACCAGTCCGGAGACCATCCGCTCGGAGTTGGTCGCCTCGGTCACGGCTTGGTCGACAACCCGGGTGCAATCGGTGAGCTGACGGGATATCTCGCTGACGGAACTCGTCAGCTGCTCGGACGCGGACGCGACTGCCGCGGATTGCTCACTGGTCTGCTCTGCCGCGTCCGCCAGCCTCTGCGCGGTCGCCTGCATCTCCCCTGACAAGGAGGACAGAGTGCTCACGA
This sequence comes from Bradyrhizobium sp. USDA 4353, assembly GCF_054063215.1. NCBI lineage: Bacteria > Pseudomonadati > Pseudomonadota > Alphaproteobacteria > Hyphomicrobiales > Nitrobacteraceae > Bradyrhizobium > Bradyrhizobium sp. USDA 4353. The sequence continues at coordinate 2,472,040 of NZ_JBSSGB010000001.1, read as the reverse complement.
GCCCCTTGACGCTGTCGGACAGCTTCACCGCAGACGTGATCACCGACCACGTCAGCATGGGCGCCAGATACTCGCCATTCTTGTCGGTCAGAGCGGAGACCCGCAAGTCCAGGATTTCGTCGCCAAGCTTGATCTTGGCGCGGTGAGGCAGGTTCTTGGGATCCATCAGCATGCTGCGCTGATGCGCCGGATTCTTGTGGAACACGTCGATACTGGCGCCCAGGATCTGGTCCACCGGAACGCGCAGCAGATGCTGCAGCGGCCTGAGCGTCTCGATGCTGGTCTTGTTGATGTAGTTGATCTTGACATCCCGGTCGCACATCATGACGTTGGTCGGCATGTTGTCGACCATCTGCATGAGACGCGCCGTCTCATTCTCGATCCTGACCTGGTCGGTCACGAGCTGCCAGGTCAACATCGGCATCAGATACCTGCCTCTCGTGTCCGTGATGGCCGTCACGAGCAGATCGAGAACTTCGCCGCCGATGGTGATGCGCGCCTTGTGCGGAAGGTTTTTGGGGTCCGCAAGCATGCGGCGTTGATGCATCGGATTCTTGTGGAAGACGTCGATCGACGATCCAATCAACCGGTCGACCTTCACGGGCAGGACATGCTCGATCTTGCGCAGCGTCGTGCGCGTCGATTCATTGACATAGATGATCGTGAAGTCCAGATCGCAGAGCATGACGTTCACCGGCATCTGCTCGACCATCTGACGGAATGAACTATCGGGAATCTTCGCCGCCTCGCGGCTGATCGTCATGGTCTCGCGGATCTTGATCGCATTCTTGAACATGTTCGTCCCCAAGATGGCTTGCTCGCTACGAAGTAAGTCAGAGACTCACCCGATAGCCCTCTGTCGATTGTGAAACTAAGTCAGCTATTTGCGAAACAAAGTCGGCGCGATACGCCCCGCGCGATCCCGGCGCTCGACCTTCGCTTTTTTCGAAATAAGAAACGAGCGGCTCGCAGGGCTTTTGTCGCGCACGCTCTCGCAGACTTGTCGAGTTCCGCCTTGGGTGGACAAACTCGCATCTTTCATTGCACCAAGGTCGGATCCGCAGACCAGTTGTTCGTTGATGTCTGGTTTCTAATGGCCAGATGGTTCGAAGCACCTGTCGTCAGAAACGACGATGGCGAGGTCCGATTAAAACATCTTAAAAAAACGATAGACCAGTAGTTTCCCCGTTTATCAGATACGCTCTTCGGCCAACTAATAATTAAGCTGGGCACGGCGCCCGGTTCCGCCATCTCGTGGCCGGGGCGCTCTGCGTCGGGCTGCCACATCGAGCGATGTGATCCGTTACTCCCTAATGGTCGTTTTCTTACTTCCTTTTTCGACGGAGGTCGATGACAAGCAACGTCACGGGGGCGGCGTCGAGACTGCCGCCTTGATGCCAATGGCGGGCGTCCTCGAGGACGAACGCCTTGGCCGTGACCACATCGGCCTTGCCGGCCTCGACATGCGTCACCTTTCGACAAAGTCCGAATTACGGTGCAGCACACAAAACTTCTCACAGCCGACCTGCTCCGCGCCAGCTGCCGGTCACGCCGCTCGCGGCTTGTTCACCGTCTCGATCCGCTCGAGCGTCTTGCCGAGGCTGCGCTTCGCGATCTGGACATCGTAGTCCGTCTGCAGGTTCAGCCAGAGCTCAGGCGTCGTATCCAGCGCCTTGGCGAGGCGGAGTGCGGTGTCGGCGGTGATGCTGGTCTGCTCGCTCGCGATCCGCTCGATCCGGGTTCGCGGCAGGCCGCATACCTTGGCGAGCGCGCCGGCGGACATCCCGAGCGGAGTGAGAAACTCCTCGCGCAGAACTTCACCGGGATGCATCGGCTTCAACTTCCTGGTCATTGCAGCGCCTTTCAGTGATAGTCGACGATTTCGACGTTCGCCGGACCGTCGGCCGTCCAGGTGAAACATACTCGGAATTGATCGTTGATGCGGATCGAATGCTGCCCCTGGCGATCTCCCGTCAACAGCTCCAGCCGATTGCCGGGCGGCGATCGCAAGTCACCGAGACCTGCCGCGGCGTTGAGGTAACGCAACTTCCGGCGAGCCACTTTCAACAGATCGGACGGAAAGCCCTTCGGGTTCTCGCCATCGAAGACAGCCTCAGCGATCCTGTCCCGGAAGCTTCTGATCATGCCGCGCATGTATCATCTCATGATACATACGTCAAACCATGGCGAGGTCTCTGAGTTGTCCGCGCTGCTACTACCAACTCACATATCGTCGGCCAGAGCATCTCAGCCCTGCGCAAACTGCCCGTCGTGCTGATTCCCCTTGCGTCGTCGGGCAAATCACCTCCACATTTCCCGCCATCCCGCCCGCACTGAGAGGGGCGTATCGCGATCGTCACGGGACGTTGCGGCGGGGAGTGGTGGCCGCGGGGCGACGCAGCATCTCCATAGGGGGTGCGGACGAACGTCGTGTCGCGGACGGTCAAGCCGTGTGGTCCCGACACCCCGACGCTGGTGTCTTGGTCGGCGACGATGTCGATGACGGGGGCAAGCAAGCCCGGTCCCCTGGGAGAGCGCGGAGCAGCCGTTCAAACCATCGCGCAGGGAAGGCCGGGTTGTTTCCGGCTGAGCCTGTGGTTCCTGCCCCGTGCATTCTCTTCCGCACGGGGGCCGCGGGTGCCAGTCGGCACTCGGCCTTCCCTGCGCCCTCTCTTTGGATGAGGACGCCAAGCTGCAGCAGAGCTCGGGGCGATCGGCCTGCGAGATCGCGGCGGCATGAGCGTCAGCGGCGGCTGCAGTGAGCCGCAGGCTGTTTGACAGGGTGGATCTGAGATCAGGGAGCGGGGCTCAAGTTGACGCTTGGGGGGCTCAAACGCCCGGCTTCGCCAAGTGGCTACGCCGGGCACGCTTCGCCCTGCGGGCTACGGCTTGGCTGCGCCACGCGTAGCCCGTAGGGCGAAGCGTGGTGCCCAGGGGCGGAATCCACGAGCATTGTATAACACTGATTTCACTTTCTTTTTCATGTTATTATTCTGCGGTGTACCCCCTGGTGTACCCAGCACCTCGTTCCGTCACATCACTAAAACTTGAATATCCCAAGTCCAGCGAAGGAAGTTCATCCGGCCCCAAGTCCGCGACCGCCGCCGACTATCCGAGCTCCCTCCTCTGACCGCCGCCGACAACGTCAAGGACGCGACAACACGAATTAGCCTGGCGATAAGTCTACAGCGGCATCAACGGTTGCCCGCAATGCTGCCTGCTGAATGAGCCATCGGGCATGCGGGCAGTGGAAGTCGATGTTGAGCGCCCCGGGGCGCAAGTCCGTAGGCCACCTGCGCCTTGCCGTCCTCAAGGTGCAACAATGCGAGTAAAATGAAGGCCGCCCGTTCGTTCAATGCGATACTTTGCCATATTGGCCGTCCTTTCGGAAGCCGCGCAAGCCTAAGCGACGCAGACCACGCTTCTACTCGGACCTGGGATAAAGTTTTCAGAACCGCTTTCCGGAGACGCTGGGGCGTTCGCAGCGGACCGATTTGCATGCCGGAGACCCTCACGGTCATCCCGACCGCCTACGAGGCCGACGCCAAGCTTAAGCGTCTGGTACCGCCTTAGGATAACGTCCGGCTCGTCTCATGCTGAATGCACTCTGCATCGGCGGTGACACTCCGTTGAGAGCCGACGCCGCAACACTGATGCTCTGGGGCAGTCTCCACCTGACTCTCGAGGCCTCGGCCCATGTCGTTCACAGGCCGCGTCCTCAGCCGGACTCTTTTCGGCGCAGGCCGCATCAAGCGCCGGATGCCGCTCGGGTCAAGGACTCTATGCGGCATCGAACCCGCTGGACATTCCGCTAACCCGCCGCCTTCAATGGGTAACCGTTGGCAGCGCTTCGCCGCCGAGATCGGATCCATTAGCCCTGACACACCGCCTAACGACCTACACCGCCGCACCAGAACGCTTCCGAGCCTAGCGGGATATCGCCACGCGCAATCTTTATCTTCGGGAGCGGAATCGCACTTCGAGGAAATCTCAATCTACAAATTGCAAAGCTTCCGAGCCTTCATCCTGCTGGAGCCTGCAATCCGTATAGAGCCGATATCCCGCGACCGACTTCTGCTAAGTCAACTATCCGCCCTTAACCGATCACCAATCAGCCCTCGTTCCAGGGCCCCAGAGTTCGGCCCACTCAGATAAATCTCTCCCTCACTTTCCTAGCCTTTCTCGCATCCAATACACATCTCAACGGTTGCACAACCCGGCCATACATCTTCGGGCAATTCATCCCCGACCGGTCCATTTGATCACGTCCGAGCTGCGCCTTAAAGTTGTTGATAAGCCATCGCAGTGATTGCAGGTAAACTGCCGTCGCCATCTTATGTTTCCGTAGATTTACGGAACGCAGGCGGGCGCATATGATGTTGTCACTGAGAGCGGTCGAGCTTTCTAAACCCTTTCAACCCATCCCCAACCGCACCAAAGACGCCGATTTTTACTCCACCCTTATTTCATTAGTGTTTGTCCACGTTTGCGGGATGATTGCTGCGGGGATACGTACACTACGTCGCTTGGCGCCAGCTTGCTTCATTCTCGCACTCGTCGCAACGGCAGCCGACGCAAACCCGCAATTAGGGTATCCAATTGTCGTCAACAACATTCCCTTGACCACGCAGTATGTCGTCAAGCCGGCGGACGCTTGTCAGCTTGCAGCTCAGTACCCGCAGTATATCATTGTCGCATTTTATGAATACGACGTCCATCTTCCGCTGAAGTTCAACGGCGTCGACATCCGTCCGAACGGCAGCTTGGTCTGCTATGTTGCCGACGCAACGCGCGTCGCGTACGAGATCGACATCGCGCCGCCAGACTGCGTCTCGGGCTACGGCCTGGAGAGGGGCATATGCACCAAAGACCCGAGCCGCGGTCCTCCAAACAGCCACGCACCTGAGCCGCAAAATCAGCCGGATCCGTGCGCAACTGATCCGAGCGTCGGAAACCCTATCTCCCTCTCAGGTTCTTCGAAAGCGGAAGATGCGGTCGACTTTATGTCAGGAGGAGCCCGGCCTCTCGGCTTGGTACGACACTATCGGAGTCGGGGAACGCCGGGTAAACGGCTCGGCACAGCAAGGTGGCACTTCGACTTCGAGTACGAGATTTTAGCCGGAAACAGCGTTTCCGTTTTTTCGCCCGACGGCATCGAATATGATTTCAATCAGCCAACGCCGGGGGTCTACGCGAGCACCTATAGCGAGTCAAAAAGTATCTCTGACGAGCTCGAACAATGGCGGCACGAACACGTTCACGTTCAAGGACGAAAACGATCGAACTGTCGTTTTCATACAGAGCGGGAATACTTATTGGCCTCAGTCGATCACAGAAAGGAATGGCGTCAGCAAAGGCGCCGTTGCCAATACTGCAGTTCACCCAACGAGAATCGATTCCATCAGTTTCGCTGATTCGCGATTTATTGATTTCCGGTACGAGACAAGCGCATCGGGCGTACCTCTGCATGTCTCGACTGCAACGTTCTACACCTATGCGCAGAACACCGGTCCTACGGAATACTTCAAGATCGACTACGGATACACGAACGAAAACCTGACGACAGTCACAAGGTCAGAAAAGAACGCAGGAGTATGGCAGCAAATCGACACCACAACGTATCATTACGAGAACACGAATTATCCGGACCTTCTCACTGGAGTTACCGACGCGCGAGGCGTGCGTTACGCGACATGGACCTACGACCAGGACGGTCGCCCGGTATCAAGTACGCACGCTGGCGGCGCAGACCTGACCACGATCGTCTATGATGATGCTGCCGTAACCCGCACAGTTACCAACGCGCTCGGGAAGCAGGCGACCTATTCGTTTTCGAAACGAGAGGGAACGATGAAGGCAGCAACCGTGACTGGCAAGGCGAGCACGAATTGCCCTGCTTCGGCCCGATCTGTCAGCTACAATGCCCTTGGCCAAGTTAGTCAGGTCGCCGATGACGAAGGACGCATCACAGCCTATACAAGGGATTCATATGGACGCCCGACGTCAATCGTACGCGGAAGCGGGAGCGGAGCAGCTTCGACGACGCGCTTTGTGTACGACACCACGTTCAATGTATTGGCGCAACAGATCGATTCCGGCTTGACAACGGCCTACACCTGGACCCCCACGGGTCAGCTATCGCAGGTAACCCAAACCGACACGACCTCGCAGACAGCGCCATACTCGACCAACGGACAGACACGAACCTGGAAGTTCACCTATACTGGCACCCTGCTCACAAGCGTTGACGGACCCCTTCCCGGCACCGGTGATACCGTTTCTTTTTCGTACGACTCCAACGGTTATCCCACCTCATACACAAACGAAATCGGACAAGTCACGATCATCAACTCCGTCAATTACCGCGGACAACCGACGCTCGTCACCGATCCAAACGGCATCACTACCAGCCTGACCTACGACGCGCTCGGACGATTGCTAACCGTCACTGTTGACCCGTCGGGACTGGCCGCGACGATGTCACTGACATACAATGCAGTTGGGGATGTCACCAGATTGACTCGCGCTAACGGAGCGTATCTGGCGTATACATACGATGATGCGCGGCGGGTGGTTCAGATACAAGATAGCGCTGGCTCAGCCATCCTCCTCACCCGCGACGCGATGGGCAACGCCACAGCGCGACAGATCAAGGGATCTGACGGGACAGTCCAGTTAGCACAAACGGCGATATTCGACGAACTCGGTCGACTGCTGAAATTTATCGGAGCTTCGAATCAGACGTGGATTCATGGTTACGACAAGACCAACAATCGTATCTCTCTTACCGACCCGCGCTCCAATGTCTTCGGTTGGTCGTTCGACTCACTGAACAGGCTTATCAATTCAAAGGACGAGGAGGGCAATATCGAGACCGTCACGCTCGACGAAAGGAATGAAATCGCCAACTATAGCGATCCGCGCTCTCTAAATACCACCTTCGTGCGGAACGGCTTTGGCGACGTAATCCAGCGAACGAGCCCCGATACGGGTACGACCCTCTATGTCTACGACGCTGCTGGTCGGCCGACCCAGATCACTGACGGGCGCGGGATCGTTACTAATCTGACCTATGACTTAGCAGGGCGCTTGTTGAGCAAGCAATACCCGGCTGCGCCAGGTGAAAACGTGACACTTACCTGGGATGGAACCTCCGGCGACAACAAAGGCGTTGGGCACCTTACCCGGATCGACGACGCGTCAGGTAGCATCGAATGGACCTTCAACACGCTCGGGCAGATCATCCAGGAGAAAAAGACGACCGCAGGCATCACCTACGTCGTTGGCTATGCCTATGATCTCGATGGCAATTTGACCCGCGTCATTTATCCATCCGGCCGGATCGTCAACTATTATCGCGGCGCAACGGGGCTCGTGAACACGGTAACGCAGCAGGCGGGCGCAGCAGGTGCCGAAACGCTGCTCGCAAAATGGGTGACTTACAAGCCCTTCGGGAAATTGCAGTCACTCTCCTATGGAAACGGTCTGATCTTATGGAAGACATTCACTCAGGACTACAATCTTAGTACATTCGTCGTCGAGCAGGGCTCGAACTCGGTTATCAATCGGGCGTACACCTATTGGTACAATGATTTTGAGATCACCAATGTCTGGGACAACAACGTCTCTGCGCGGACCGATAATTATGTTTTTACACCGAGCCATCGGCTACAGAACGTCTACGGCGATTGGGGGACACAGACCTATTGGCAGGATCCGGTAGGCAATCGAACGGGCGATGTTTTCGCAAACGGCACCTCCACGACGACGAGAGTTCTCGGCTATCCGTATAACAGCAATTTATACGTCGGAACGACTGAAGGCACGACAACACTCCGCAGAGTAACAAATGACGGAGCCGGCAACATCATCACCGATATCAGGGGTACCACGACCTACAATTACCGTTACAATAATCACAACCGACTCGACCGACTTACGAGCGGAACGACCGTGATCGCGAGCTATGTCTATGACGGGCTCGAGCGCATGGCCTCGCGCACGACCCAAAATATGACGCCATCCGCTACCACTCACTACGTCTACGACGGCGCCGGACAGCTGCTGGCCGAAGCCAGTGCGAACGGCACGATCCAGCGCGAATATGTCTGGCTCGACGAGACCCCCCTGGCGCTCTTCGCCGATCTGGACACGTCGGCACCCAAGCAGTGGTATATTCACCCCGATCATCTGGATCGGCCGAGCAAGATGACGGACGCAAATCAGGCCGTGGTTTGGGACGCGTGGTATTGGCCTTACGGTGAGGTTCGCTCGATCACAGGGACTGCGAGCAACAATCTGCGATTGCCGGGGCAGTACTTCCTGGTCGAGTCAGGGCTTCACTACAATTGGCAGCGGCATTACGATGCATCGATCGGCCGATATACGCAGGCAGATCCGATCGGGCTAGCCGGTGGGCCGAGCCTTTATCTTTATGCAGGCGGCGATCCGGTTCACAATGTGGATCCCACGGGCGAGTTCTTTGTCGCTCCAATGATCATGGGCGCCGTCATGGGAGCCGTGACAGATGTCAGCCTACAGCTATTGATGAACGGCGGAGACTTCAATTGCGTCAATGTCGGCCAAGTTGCACTGTCCGCCGGGTTGGGTGCTCTCGGTGGAGGCTTGGGATCAGTGACTAGGCTCAAGCGTGTCGGAACAGAGTTCTCCCATTGGATACCGGACAGGTACATTCGACCGTTAAGCCGCTCCGGCAAGAGCGTCAACGATAGCTACATGCCTGCGCTCGACTTCAGTCCAATGCGCGACTTCGTGAATAGTACACTGAATGGGAACTACGTATCCCCCCTAACGCACGCGTTGACTGATCCCTCTCGGAGTCTTGCAGGCATGACGAAGGCGGACACTTGGAATCCAGCGCTCCGGCAGATGTTGCGAGTGCCTGGCTGGTTGGCGGGTTCCGGCGCTGGAAGCATCGCTGGTGGAGCGAATTCTGCTCTTAACAGAGGCTGTACATGTCGCAATTAGCCGAAGTACTTCCTCCTATATCATATCCTGCTTTGCTTTGGCGTCAGGGATACACCTACCTAGCAGGCACTCCTCTGGAGCTATGTGCGCACCCCAGATCCATTTTCCAGGATACGCTTCTGCAAACCCGCAATGGAGATTGGTATCTTCTCGACGCCCAGGGGCGTAGCTTCGATATTGCCAATTGGGTGCGCGTTCGACCGTTCGGCGGCCTGAGGGGGATAGGCCTGCGTCTGCTCGGATCGATATTCGCGGCTCCGGTGCTAACAAACGAGAAGGTGCTATCCTTAACCGACTACAAGCGGAGGGTCGTTGACGCGATCGAGAGCCGATACCGGTACGATCTCGACAAAGAGCCGGCTATCCAGGCCATCAGCCGCATCAGGGCAGCAAGCTCATATAAAGAAGCGATCGACGCGCTGCCAAAGCTCTAGTCTTGGCGGCTTCGGACGATCTTTCTAAGTAGGTCTTGGGATTGTCTGCGACATTGAGCGCCTCTCATGAGCCTAGCGAACACTCGAAGCTCCTCAAGCTAGCTGGGAGCGCAACGCGCGGGTCCCAACTCAATGAGCATCCGTGTGGGGTTGTCGCAGAAATCTTGAGGGAGAGAGCGGCTTTCCAAAACGGATGAAATCAAACGGCTACGTCCCGCGGCATTGCACTCAGCGTCCGCGTCACGGACGCGCCGATCTTGCGCAAGCGATTGCCGCCGCGGCGCTCGCTGGTCGGCACAACCGAATCAGGCATCACGATTGATCTGCAATCACGGATTCCTGAACTTAGTCCGGTCAAGACCCAGCTTCATTCGGTTCCGCGCGGAGCAGCCGTCTCTTTTGAGAAGCAACGAACACGAGATGCCGTATCGCCGAGAGCTGTTGCCGAGACTTTCCGGCTTCCCTGTCACCGACTGGTAGGCTGAAGCACGCCATCAGGCCGAGAAAACGAGTTTTAGCTGAGGACTACCTAATTCAGCATAGTGCCGTTCCGAAAACAGGAATAGCCAAGATCCTGTGCCAAAGACATAGCGCATCTGACAGAACGCGGTACCGCGCTTACCTCGTTTTCCAGCTCAGCAGAAAATAGGGGTTTACCGGGTCGTCCGTGATTCGAATGACAGCTCGATATCGAAAAACCTGACCTGAATTTGTGAATTCGATGCGGATCGTAAAGGCGCGGCCGCGCAATGATGATGCTGGGTTTTCGTTCGCACTGATTGGAAACGGAAGCGGCGCATCTGAGGATGTCCCTTGCTTTCTGATCACATCGGGCAGAGCCGCCAGAGCTTCAGGTGTGGCATGCCGCGGATCAACGAACTGGCTTCCGGAATAGACCGTCACGGCCGGTTCGATTCGCTGGAAGAGAGCCGGCGTCATGTCCATGACAAGAAGGAGCTCGTCGACGCTCTGAAACGGGCCGTTGCGCGGGCGATGTGGACTGTTCGCCATGCGATAATCGAACTCTTTGGTACCATTGAGATGCTTCAATTCGGTCGTGGTTCGCCAGTCCACGATCTTGTCCGCAAGCTGGGCTGCCGCATCCGCGTTTAGCCCCGCCGAGCGCAACAAACTGGCGAGCAAGGCGGGGGCGGCCTGGTTGATGTCGATCTTACCCAGTTCGTCCTGAATTACGATACGGATCTCGGCTTCGCCGAAGTGGAGAAGATGAACCTCGCCTCCGCCTGACTGCCAACGGCGATCAGATTCTTGATCAAACAAGCCCAGCACAGCGCGCAGGCCAGCGCCGCGTCTGCAGTCGCACTAAGACGTGCAATTTCAGAATCGTTGCGGGCAAGCCTGTAGGACGCCTCGCTCCCCCAAAGCAGCGACAGCGACACCGTCGTCAATAGTGTGAGGATCCACACGACCATTATGACTGGCAATTCTGGTCTCTCAGATAGCTTTGCTCCGAAGTTCGCTTGGCGGGCGATAGTTTCGAAAACATGTGTGGGAGACGAAGCTCCTATAGTGTGGCTGCGAAGCTGAGCCAAGCGCGAACGGCACTTCTTGCTCCTCCTCGGCGATCGACTATCTGCGGATCAGCCCAATTTTCTGTCAGTTTTTCGGGTAAAGCTGCAATTCGATCGCTCGCCCTGCCTGTTCGATCCGAACACCCGATGGGGCGATCGATGTCACCCGCCACCCCTGAAATGTCTCATTTTCGATGATCCAAGAACCTGCGCCTCCGCCGACCTTGCTGAGCAGATAGGCCTTGCTGTTGCCGCGATTGATCACCACCCCAGCGACCAGGAGGCCGGGGTCAGTGGACGCGGGGGGCGGAGCAACGATCGGCAACGGTGAAGGCGGCGCCGGGGGAGGCGGAACGAAAGGCTCGCGCGACCTTTGGAATACCGGATGATGTAGGATCTCGGCATACGTCTCCACAGGCTGGCGCCCAGCCACGCTGGCTATTGCGCTGGGCACCGGGGCGTCCCACGCCCCGCGGCCGGATGTGGATCCCTCCTCGCCCATGCTCAACGTCGCGAACCTGGCTGCGAGCAGCAGATCAAGACACGCCAGGACCACAAGCACGCCGGCCTGCGGCATCACCCGCCATCGCGCCGGACTCCTCATTGCACGGCCCCGTAGATGTCGAGCTGCGCCTGAAGCACTGGCTCCTCGACCATTCCCGGACGCAGCGCCGGCCCGCTTTTGAGCACCGCAGCAGTAATAAACAAATATGGTCTTGCACTCTCGACGGCGTGAACGGCCCGCATGACGGCCGGCAATGGCCCTGAAAAGTCAATACGCGCCCCGCTGTACTTGATCTGATCGACGACCCGGCGCGGCAGCGACTGAATCGCACGGGACTGAGCGCCGGAATTGCCCATAATCGTCTTCAGCTTCGTCTGCAGGTCGGCACCAATCACGTTCTCATTCGTCCCCGTCAGAAACTCCCCATTTTGAAACTGCGACTCCGTTTCGGAGGCAAGGCCTTCGATTGCGGATGCTTGCGCAGCGATGGAGCTCAGCCGTGCCAAGAGAGCCTGTTGTTGTTGGATTCGCGCGTCCCTCTCGGCGAACATCGCCTCGATCGGCACTACGCCCCCCCAGAACAACAGCGCGAGAAGCGCGAGGTTGACCACGAGGAACAAGCCTCGGCGTCCAACCTCGTCCCTGCGCTTCGTCCATTCGCTCATTGCGAAACCTCCTTGAAGGCATCGGGCACCCGAATCCTCGCCTGGATTGAAAAGCGTTCCCGGCTCTCGATCGGATCCAATGCTACTGGTGACGTCAGCGCGGCGTCTACGAACAGTCTCGATCCGCCGAGCGTGTTGATCAGAGTCGGCGCCGCGGCCGAGAACCCGGTCATCACGACGGCTGCGCTCCGTGGGTCAGCTCCCTCTATGAGACGCAATTCGGTTAGCCAGGAATGTTTCGGCAGAATGCGCGAGGCTTCGTCCCAGACGTCGATCAACCCCGGCACTTCGCTGCGTTGCAGGCGAAGGCGCGACAGCGTCGTCCGACGCTCCCGCAATTGGTCCACCATGGCCCGAACGCGCTCTGCGCTCTTCCGCGCGCCAGCGATCTCGACATCCAGCCGATCCAGCGTGGCCTGCTGCCGGACCAATGTCAGGGCCGCGATGCCAGTCCCAAGAAGGATGGCCAGACAGCCAAGCACCGCGATCGCGATCGTGGAGGTCTTGCGGACAGCTGTCGGACGCGCGAGCCGGATTGAGGGCGAGGCACGATCGTCGCCGAACACGACGAAGGCGACCTGCCCGACCGCTAGTCCGAGCTGATCGGCCGCCTGCTGCACGTCATCACGCCGCATCACCCACTGCCGAACCGCGATCCGGCCGTCAGCCCATACAGCACTCGAGTGGTCGCAATAGATGTCGTCCGCCTTGAAGGGCGTCCGGCGCAACAGGTCCAGCGGGACGATGGTATCAATGGCGTTCCTCGCCTCTCGCGGAAGGACGAGGTCTCGGCGGAAAACGCGCTCCTCCGGCAAACGCAGGCCCAGATCGACTTCGCGCGGATCCAGACCATGGCGCTTCAGCATGGCCGCTATCCCCGCCGGGACCTGCTCGGGAACGGCCGTTTCACAGACCTCCGTTCCGGATCCGAGATCACCCAGCCGAAGCCGGAGCCCGCTTTCGCTGCGATCGACCAGAAGTCTCGGCCTACCGGCCGGCGCGAGCGCGGCCGCAATGCGCTGCGGCAGCAGATCAAGCGCTTCCCTGCACCACCACGCGACCGCCGATTGCGCCCATTCGCGGAGGCTCGCCGCACCAGCCGCGGCCAGCAGCGCTGCCTTGTCCTTGCTCTGATTCATCGCCATCCTGCCGCCCTATCCCATGCGCGTCGCGCGCAGGACCTCCTCGATCGTGGTCTCGCCGCCCCAGACCTTCCGGACCCCTGTGTCATACATGCTCTGCATGCCCTGCTCCCGGGCGGCGCGCTCGATCGCCGTATCCGGCGCCCTGGCCAGGATCAGGCTCTGACAGGCCTCGTCGACGACCAGCATCTCCGCAATGGTCGAACGTCCGGAGAAGCCGACATTGCCGCAAGCGGAGCAGCCCAGCGCCTGGCGAATGTCGGGTTCTCCGCGCGCACGGAGTCCAGTCATCGAACGCTCGAAGCTCTCAGCCCAATAGCTCGCCTGCGGATAGTTGCTCGAGCAGCGGCGGCACAATCTGCGGACCAGGCGCTGCGCAATCACGCCTTTCAGCGTCGATGCCAGCAGATAGTTCTCGACACCGATGTCGATCAGGCGGGTAATGGCGGATGCCGCGTTGTTGGTGTGAAGCGTCGAGAGCACGAGATGCCCGGTCAGCGACGCCTGAATGGCGATGCGCGCCGTCTCGAGATCGCGGATTTCGCCGATCATGATGATGTCCGGATCCTGCCGAAGGATCGAGCGCAGCGCGTGCGGAAACGTCAGTCCGATATCCGACTGGACCTGGACCTGGTTGATGCCGGGCATCTGGTACTCGATCGGATCCTCCACTGAGAAGATCTTGCGCTCCGTGTTGTTCAGCGCCTTCAGCGCCGTATACAAGGTGGTCGTCTTGCCGCTGCCGGTTGGCCCCGTCACCAAAATGATGCCGTTGGGCTGCTGCAACAGGGCGTGCAGCGTGGCGATGTGCTCGTCCGAGAACCCTAGCTCGGCGAAGTCCAGACTCACGCGGTTGCGGTCGAGCACGCGCAGCACCACGCTTTCGCCAAAGGCCGTCGGAATCGTCGAGACGCGGAAGTCGATGTCGATGCCGCGAACGGCGATCTTGATGCGTCCGTCCTGGGGTAGCCGGCGCTCGGCAATGTCGAGCTTCGACATGATCTTGACACGCGACGTGATCGCCGCCCGCAGATCCGCAGAGAGCACCTGAACAGAACGTAACACGCCGTCGACCCGGTAGCGCACGAGCACCTGATCCACGTTCGGCTCGATGTGAATATCCGATGCGCGCCCCTCGACCGCATTGGCGATGATCTGGTTGACTAGGCGAATGATCGGCGCTTCGCTCGCCAGATCACGCAGCCGCTGGACGTCGGCCTCGTTGGCTTCCATGCCGCCGACAATGCGGGTCTCGTCATGATTCGCATGGATCGGATAGAGCGCGCCGCATGCCTTGTCGAACTCTGCCGCCGTAAACAGCCGCATATCGACTGACATCGCTGTCAGGAATGCCAGCGCCCGGACCGGATCGTGGTTGAACGGATCCGTCACGCCGACGGTCAGCTTGCCATCGTGGCTTCCGAGCGGCAGCACCCGATTGTGACGCACGAACTCCGCTTCGACCAGCTGTGGCAGGACGGGCTCGGACGGAACATCGCCGGCACGCACCAGATCGATAGCCAAAAATTTCGCAAGAGCCGCAACGAGACCTGCTTCCGGCACCAGCCCGAGCTTGGTCAGGACGGTGTCCAGCCGGTCGCCGGTCGTCTGGGACGCCCGGCCGGCCCGGTCGAGACTCAGACGATCGAGGACGTTCTCCGCCAGCAGGAATTCGCCGAACCGTCGCAGCAGCTCGGCCCTGTCGGTTTCGAACACGAGATGGCGCGGCGATGCGTGCGGCGGGCGGACGCTTGCAGCAGCGACAGGGTCCTGGCGAGGCATCGCCATCGCGTGTTCTGTCATCTCATTGTCCAGCTCAGCACCCAGTAGGGTTGCTGCGGGTTCTCGGTCAGTTGAATTGCAACGTCGCCCTGCACCATGCGGGACGAGAAGGAGAACTCTGTTCTGATCGTGAAGGCGCGGCCGCGCAGAACCGTCATCGGATTGCCCTCGACCAGACCGGAGCTGGCACGGCCGCCGTCACGCGCAGCGATGGCAGCCTCGGCACTCTGTGCCGTCATTCCGGGCAACACGCGCAACACCTCGCGCGGCGCGAGTTGCGGATGGACGAACTGCCGCCCCGAGTGGACCGTCAGCGCCGGCGCAATCCGCTCAAAGGTCGCGGGCATCATATCCATCACCAGCAAGAGCTCGCCCACGCGATGGAACGGACCGTTGCGCGGATGGTAGGTGGCATTGCGCGAGGCGTAGTCGCGGTCCTTGGCGTCGTTCAGGTGTTTCAGCGAAGTCGCAGTACGCCAATTGACGATTTTGTCGGTCAAGCTGCCGGCAGCCTGCACATCCAACCCCGCGGATTGCAGCAGGCTGTTCAGCATGGCCTCGTCGGTCTGACTGACGTCGATCTGTCCCAGTTCGTCCTGAACCCTGATGCCGATCTGCGTGCCGTTGAAATCGACCTTGTGGAGACTACCGTCGGCGCGCCAGCGGCGCTCCGCGTTCGTCTCGAGCAGGCCATCGATGGCGGCGTTGACGCCGGCTTCGACGAGCGTGTCGAGACTGGCGTGCTCGATGCCGTTGTGAGCAAGGCTGTACGAGACGCTGCCCGACCAAGACAGCGAAAGCGAGACGACCGTCAGCAGCGTCAGACCCCAAAGCACCGACACGACCGGCATGTCGTCCTTCCTCTCTGCTAGCGCCCGCGGCAGCGCATCGTGAGCGCGTCATAGACGCAAGCCACGTCGGCCTGCACGCGTGGCGCAATCACCAGCTCCGGCCAGTTACGTCCGTCGCCGGGACGCATGAGGACGCGAAGGCGGATCAGGCCCGGACTATCGGTCTGCTCCTGCCAGCTGTTGCTCCACCCTGCATTGTCGCTCCCCGCCGCTCTCCCCGCATAGCTGAATTCGACCCGGTCAATGTTCGACATCAGCAGAGTCCGCTCCGAATTCTGGGTCACGGCCAATTCGGGACGGGCCTGCAGCACGAGGTCGACGTGATCGCGCTGGCGGTCGGCTAACAGCTTGAAGCGGAACCGGCCGGCGCCGCCGGAGACGGCCGGTGCATCGCTCAGGAATTCGAGGCTCTCGGCCCGGCCATCGAAATCGATCCGGCGCTGGGCTGCGCCCTCGCCTAGCATCATCGGATACAGATTGCCGATCAGCCGCCGCAGCAGATCCTGGGCCGCAAGCTCGCGCTGGAACGCGTCGGCGCGCGCGCTGCCGCTGCGCCAGGCCTGCAGCCCGAACTTGACGCTGTCGAACAGCACGACGGCTAGCAGGCTGAGCAGTGCGAGCGCAACCAGGACCTCGACCAGGGTGAAGCCCGCACTGCTGTCATTCCGTTCGACTGCTTCTGACGCGGTCATCAACACTGCTCACTGCGACTTGGCGGCTCTGGGTCCGAGACGAAGCGTCGAGAGTGCAAATGAGCGCGGGTCCTGCCCCTCCTGCCAGCTGATCTGGACGGAGACCTGGTACAGCTCGACCGGCCGGGCATCGCCGCCCTTCTCCGAACGATAGGGCTGCACCTCGAGGTGCCACCGATAGCCGCTCGCGTCGGTGCCGTCGCGCGCCTCGATAAGCAGAGGGATAGCAGTGCCGACCTGCGCCAAGACCGATTGCGCCAGCGACACGGCTCCTGCCAGACGTTCGGCCATTCCTACCCGAGCCAGACCCGTCGAAAACAGGCTCATCACCAGGCTGAGACCGAGTGACAGCATGGCCAGCGCGACGATGACCTCCACCAGCGTGAAGCCGGCTTCGTCCTCGTCGGTCATGGCTGCCGCAGCGGCCGTCATGGCTGCCAGCTCGTCACATTAGCGTTGGCGGAGGCCTCGTCCTCGCGCCCCTCCGGCCCGAGCGAAACGATGTCATAGGCGCCATGTTGCCCCGGAAATCTGTAGACGTAGGGCCGTCCCCACGGATCGCTCGGGACCGACGTGCCGCTCAGATAGGGTCCGTTCCAGCTAGTTGCCGCGGCAGGCTTCTGGACCAGAGCGCCGAGTCCCTCGGCTGCGGTCGGATAGCGGCCATTATCGAGATGATAGAGGTCGAGCGCCGACGACAGGCTGCGGATCTGGATCCGCGCGGTCTTGAGCTTGGAGTCGGAGAGATAGCTCAGCACGCGGGGTCCGACCAATCCCATGATGAGGCCAATGATCGTGATGACGACCAGCATCTCGACCAGGGTGAATCCCGCCTCACCTTGGCCGCCGCGGCGCAATCGCCGCCGTCCGCGCCACGCCGCAACTCCATACTTCACGACGTCCCTGATCCCCCCCGTCCACCCCAGCATCATCGCCTCCATCCTCTCAACATGCGGCCGCCGTGCGCACCGTTCCCGTCAGCCATTCGACACACAGCCGGACCTGCCGTCCGCCAAGCTCCAGGCTCAGATCGCCACCGGTCGACGAGCCGTCCGGAAAGAAGCGGAAGCCGCCTTCTGCGGCGCCCGAGCGCGTGGCGGCCGCATAGGTCAGCTTCGCCTGGATGCCCGGCGCGAACGATCGCGGCTTCACCACATCCGAGCCGAAGGTGCGGCGGTCGACATCGACGTTCAAGGTCATCATTCGGTTCTGCACGATCGCGGCGGCACGCGTGGCGCGCAGTGCTGAGGCAATCTCGCTGGTCGCCGCATCGAGGCTCACAGTGCCGGCACCGCGCGACAGCAGCGGCATCGCCGCAGTCGCTGCGAGCGCCAGGATCACCAGCACGGCGAGCATCTCGACCAGCGTGAAGCCCGCGCTCGTCTCCTCCGGCCAATGTGTCGTCAGCGCGCTCATCGCCCAGCCAGATCGTTGATGCTGAGCACTGCATTCATCACCGGCATGATCAGCGCGCCGATGATGACGGCGATGCCGACGGTCATGGCCGGCGTCAGCGCCGCCATGAAGCGGTCGACATTGGTCTGCAACTGCTTCTCCAGCATCTCGGCCACCCGCAGCAGCATGCGGTCGAGCTTGCCGGCCTCCTCGCCCACCGCGATCATCTGCAGCGCCACAGCCGGCAGCACGACAAAGTTGCGCAATGCCCGGTGCAGCGCCGTGCCCTGCTGGACGGCCTCGATCGCCTGGTCCATGCCGGCCCGCAGATGGCGGTTGCCGACAACCTCGCTTGCCGATCTCGCTGCCGCGATCAGCGGCACGCCGGCCATCAGCATGGTGCCCAGCGTGCGGGCGAAGCGCGCGGTGTCCTGTTGCAACAGGAATCCTCCGAGCAGCGGCAGCCGCAGAGCGAGCCGATCGAGCCGCTGGCGGCGACCGGCATCGGCCATGGCAAATGCAAGGGCAGCACCGAGCAACGCGACCACAGCGAGGCTTGCGATCACGATCTCGAGCCAGTGCGCCTTCAACGCCAGCATGATCTGGATCGTCAGCGGCACGGGCTTGCCGCTCTGGATGAAGATCGGTGCCATCGACGGGATCACGCCGCCGACGATGATCGCGAGCGTGGCGAGGCTGAGCACGATCAGCATCGACGGATAGATCAGCGCCGACTGGACACGCGCCCGGATCTCCGCCCGCCGCTCCAAGAGCTCGGCGAGTTCGACCAGCACCTGGGCAGGCCGCCCACCGGTCTCGCCGGCGCGCACAACAGCGACATAATCGGCGGGAAAGACGCGCGGCTGGCCCTGCATCGCGTCCGATAGCGGCCGGCCATTGAGCACGTCAGCGAGCAGCGCCTCCACCAGCGTCCGCAGCCGCGGCGCGGAGGCCTGCGCCTGCACTATACGCAACGCGTCGTCCATCGGGATGTCGGCAACGCAGAGAGTGGAGAACTCGCGCGTGAACGCGAGCAGATCGCCGCGGTCGGACCCGCCACCGAGCGTGATCTCGCGGTTCCACCATTTGGTGCCGTCGCTGTCCGCAGCGCGCATCTGGAACGGCGACAGTCCCTGCGCCCATAGCGCCGCATTCGCAGCCGCCGCCGACGCGGCCTCGATCGTCCCCTCCGCGAAGGAGCCGTCGGTGCCATAGGCGCGGTAGAGGAAGCGCGGCATCAGTCGAGGATCCTGCGTCCGGTGTCCTCGGCGCGGCGCCGCGCTGGCGCGCGGCGGTGCGGTCCCTCGATCGCCATGAATCGGCGATATTCGTCGGTGACATAGCGCGCCTCGTCGAGGCTGCGCATCACATGTGGCCGGATCAGGATGATCAGCTCGGTCTTGCCGATGACGTTGTCGCGGCTGCCGGCGAAATTGCCGACGAATGGAATATCGCCGATGATCGGCAACTGGCTACGCCCTGCGGTGCGGCTATCCTGGATCAGCCCGCCAAGCACCAGCGCGTCGCTGTCGTTCACGACCACCGAGGTCCGGATCTTGCGTTGCCGGATGGTCGGCGAATCGATGTTCGACGTCGTGGTCGGCGCCACGCTCGACACCTCCTGCTCGATATCGAGCAGCACGCGCCCGCTCTCGTTGATGCGCGGGATGATCGACAGGATCACGCCCGTATCCTTGTAGCTCACGGAATTGACGATCGGCGCGCCTGGGGTCAGCGTGCCCGTCGCCGATTGCGTCGTGATCGGCACCTGGTCCCCGATCTGCAGCACGGCTGGCTTGTTGTCCATCACGGTCAACGACGGCGAGGAGACGATGTTGACGTTGGTGATCTGGTTCAGCGTGTCGATGGTCGCAACGATGTTCGCCGCGGTCAGCGCATAGGAGAAGCCGGGAAACACCGAGCTGACGACGCCGGAGGCCGCTTCCGTCAGGGTGAATTTCGAGCTGTGCTTCTGCATATACCATTGCACGCCAAAGCGCAGCTCGTCGTTCAGGGTGACCTCGGCGATGGTCGCCTCGATCAACACCTGGTTCGGCATCTGATCGAGGCGCTCGATCACCTGCAGCACACGCTTGTAGTCGGCGGAGGCAGCCTCGATCAGGATCGCATTCTTGGCCTCGTCGGCAACGATGCGCAGCCGCGGCCCGTCCGCATCGCCGTCGCGGCTGGTGGGCGCCGATGTCGCCGTAGCGGGCGTGACGCTCGGTGGAGCGGCCGTCGGCGCGGAATTGCGCATGCCGCCGAAGCCGCCGCCCGACGCTCCAAGCCCACCGGTGAAGGACGGCGACGACGACCCCGAAAACCCGCCGCCGGACTGCGACGGCTGCGACTGAACGCTGGCCTCTTGATAGTTCGGCGCGACGGTGCGCCGCCCGGCGGTCGCGGCCTGCGTGTCCGTCGTGAACATCGACTGCAGCACGTCGACCAGCTCCTGCGCGCGGCGGTTCTGCACGGCGTAGGTGAAGAGCTGCTTCTCGGACCCTTGCGCCTGCGCGTCGAGCTTGCGGATCCAGGTCTCGGCGCGGCGCAGATACGCAACCTGCGGCGAGATCACGAGGATCGAGCGCAGCCGCTTGTTGGGTACGAACTGCACCATGCCGGCCATCGGCCCGTCGCGGTCAGAGGCGAAAACGCTTTTGAGCTCGGTGGCGATCGCGTCGGGCGCCGAGGTCTTGACCGGGATCAGAGCGAACGACATGCCCTTCATGGTGTCGACGTCAAACAGCGCGATCGCCTCCATCATCGCCGCGATCTCCTGGCGATTGCCGGACAACGTGATCAGGCTGCGCGCATCATCGACCCGCACCACCCCGCCGCGCGGCGCAATCGGCTCGACCACGCGCCGGATCTCGGACGCCGAGACATATTTCAGCTGCACCACCTGCAGCTCGTTGCCGACCATCTCGCCGCCATCAGCAACGTCATCCGTGCGATACGCTGATGACGTCACGGCCTGGTCCGCCGCCACGATACGATAGATGCCACGGTTATTGACGACAGCCGCGTTGTTAGCCCGCAACGCCGCCTGGAACAGGTCAATGACCGCGGCCCGCGCCACCGGCTTCGGCGTCTGGATCGTGATCCGCCCCTCGATTCCCGGGTCGACGGTGTATTTGACCCCGAGAATGTCCCCCAGCACCGTCTTCGCCGCCTGCGGCGCCGGCACGCCGAGGAGATTGATCGTGACGCCGTCGACCACATCCTCCGTGCCGCGCGACACCGCCCCCGTCCGCGGCTCGCCGACGAAGCGCCCGGTGCCCTCGACCATCGTCGCCGGCCCGCCCCTATTGTCGTCGAGCAGCGGTGACCCCGACAGCTTGCCCGGACGCGCACTCCCTGCGGGCGACCGCATCGCCGCCTGCGCCTGCACTGCCGCTCCGGAATCCGCGGCACTCGTACTCCAGGCGAACGACGACGTGCCCTCCTCCATGGTCTGGCACGCCGACAGCGTCAGCGCCACGGGCAGCGCCATCCAACGACCTTTGCGAACTCCGCCGCGCACGCAATCACCCCGACTTCGAACAGCTACACTACCCAGCAACTAACAAGCACAGTCTAAGGGGTTTCGGTCACCAGAGATATTGTTTGCGGGATGCGTCAATGAGTCATGCACATGCATTAATGCAACATTTGCAGGGACCGCAACCGATCACAATTCAGAGCTGCATTGACTCGGCCAAGTTCCACTCGTCACTGCAGCGCCACACCGGCGGAAAGAAGCGTTGCGAAATAATGCACGCCCTCATCTTCAAAGAAGCAGCGGAGAGCCTGCAATTCTTCCGGCACGTACATTTCCTGCATGGGACCGCATCGCCGCCCGCGCCTGCGCCACCCCATCGGACTCCACCGCGCTCGCGCCCCCCCCCCGCGAACACTTCCTCCATTGTCTGACAAGCCGACAGCACCAGCGCCACGGGGAAGACCACCCACCGGCCGATACCAGCCACCACGCACTACAGTTCACCCCATCGCGAAGCGCCAAGTATGCTCGCCAACAAACAAGCAGATTCTAGAAGGTTTTGAAAGCGAGAGATATTGTTCGCACGACACGCCAGCTAATCATGTACATACTTTAGTACACGGAGTGCGCCGAACGACACACTGCACAACCAAAGCCGCATCGCATAAATCAGGATCGCCGAACACCTAGGACGCTCCAAACTTTCATGCAGCCATTCAACCCACTACGTGAATCTCAGTACAGTTTATGTTCAATCCAGCGAATCTCAATCTCTACCGCGCCAATTCTCTAATCAGGCAAGAGCCTTTCGACACAACCTCTCGTCATCAATAACTCAACCGCCCGTTCAATTTCCACTCGTGTCAAAGAGGAAATTACCACCAGATTCGGCTCCAGAAATATTTCACCCCTGCTTAGCTCGTCCTGAATTTCCTGAGCCAGACGCGCAGGGTCAAAGAAGCTCAAGCTATAGCTTCTTCCATCGACTACAAGTTTCGCCTGCGAGAAGTGTCCCTTTACTGTCACCTCCCATTCATAATCTGCAAAATCAGGCGGAAACATGAGGGCGAACTCTTGCATGGTCCTCTCCATCACTTGATGCAGACAATGCTGCTACACGCTTGAATGTACTGTTCAGGTGTCAACTTTGCACCCACTTGAGGCACGATCTCGAAATGATTCGGATCCCGGCCGCGCTGAATTATACGCAGAGAGTCTGGTATCGAGCTTTGGTCGACCTCGTACGGAATAAATCCTTTGGATCGAAGGCTTTCAGCATTGTTGAACACAGATAGCCCGTAACCCTCCTTCACAAGGCCCGTCTGACGATCGACTTGGAAATCCTGTGGTCTTGGAACAAAGGACGGTGCCTCACCCACTCTGGCTCCCCGGTAGAACCGCCCGCCGCGAATTGAGCCAGCGCCTACTCTTGTGGCAGCCATTGCCCCCAATATGCCGACCATGGCTTCACCTGGCAGATCACCAATTGACGCCTGCGTGCCTTCTTCGCATCCGACCCCGCACAATTCCAATAGTCCGGCGATCCCCCTTCGCAACCCATTGGAGCCAGTAAAATAGTTTATTCCTCCACATTCCTCGAGACAGCGACTCATGAAGTCTCCGACCGCGCTGAATGGATCCGGCCCTTTACCGCTTCGCGGACCGCCGTTGTTTCCTACCTGTATGACTTGCGCCTTTTGCGCTTGTTGCAGATTATTGCCAATCGCAAAGCCCTCGAATTTTTGCTTAAGCTGCTGATTGTAAGCGTCCATGTCCGCTAACACCTGTGCCTGACGGGCAGCGTTTACGGCATTGTCGGCAGCCACCTGGGCTTGAAACGGGGAAACATCAACCGAAGGAAAGATAGTAGGAGACGGCAACGGTGTGTAGCCGAAGCTCCAACTCGAGCCGCTCGCAGAACTGGAATAACCACCAGAGCTCGTCGAAGAAGAGAGTCCATACAGGGGCATAATTGAATAGCCGTTCCATGCGGGCAGCCCAGATTCGTCGATGTCAGAAACACCGAGATAGTCGTAATCTCCGAACCCTGAGGGATCCACCGATCGGACTGGTCGATTGCGCGCATATGAATACCTATTCCATCCTTGCGAGCTGGTTGCATATGGCACAGTCGGATCTGCACTTGTCATACGAGCAAGGATGGGATCGTAAACACGGCCATTCAGATGCACGAGACCGGCGACCGACAGCTGCTCCTCTCCCGTGAACCCGCGGGTCGTCTGGCTGGTGATGCTGCCGGCAGGATCGTCTGCCCCGTTGGCAAGACGCCGCTTGCCCCAGGCGTCGTAGGATAGCCGCTCCTGCACCACGCCGTTCTCATTCGTGATCACCGCGACGGAGCCGAGGTGGTCCTTGTGGAGATATCGCGTCGACGGCGTGGCCATGCTTGCTTGAGTCACCCGAATGCCGACCGATGTACCTCCGACCGACAGATAGTCGGTCCATTTCTGGGTCAGCGTTCCAGGATTGCTGACTTCCGCCGTCACCCCAAACGCTGCGATGTACAGCGTCGTCGCCTCCGGCGTCACCTGCTTGAAGCGCTGATGATCGGTATCGTCCAAGAACGAGATCGTCCGCGTCCCCTGCGTGATGCTCGACGGCTTGTTGTAGGAGGTGTAGACGAGGCTGCGGCCGAGACCAGAGGTCTGGTTGCCGTTAGCGTCATAGGTGAAGGTCGTGCTGATCGATGCGCCGGAGACGCTCATCACCGCATGCGGCTTGGTGGAGCCGGCCGCGGGATAGCTGTAGGTCCCGACGTCGGACTTGGTCAGCAGATTGCCGATGGGGTCGTAGGTGAAGGTCTTCGACAGCGGCGTCGGTGTCAGGTTGACCGTGGATGACGTCAACCGACTCAGTGCGTCATAGGTGAAGGTCTCATTCAGATTGGTGTTGGCGTCCGAGCGCGAGAGCGGATTGCCGCGGCGGTCATAGGTGTAGCTGAAGTTCTGCACCGCGCCGCCGCCGGTCGCAATGCCCACCAACCGTCCGGTCAGGGCATCGAAGCTGCGCGTGGTGGTCAGGCCATTGCCCGCAGTGTCCTGCGTGATCCGCAGCTCAGCATCCAGCGTGTTCACGGTCCAGTAGGACTGGCCAGTCGTATTGTCGAGCAACTGGTTGGTATCGCCCAGGGCGGTATGGCCATAGCGCGCGGTGAAGCCGGAGGGGTAGCTGACCGTGCTCAGGAGCCCGTTGGCGTCATAGCTTGCCCCCATCGTATAGATCGCACCGTCGATCGTGGTCGCGACCTGCACCGGGCGTCCGAGCGCGTCGTAGCTCACCGTCCGGGAGTATCCGTTGCCGGGACCCGCCGTGATGACGGTCGAGGCCAGCTTGCCAACGCCGTGCGCGGCAGTGTCATAGATCCAGATCGAGGTCATGTCCGGCTCGACCGACTGCACCATGCGGTCGAGGTTGTCGTAGCTTTGGGTGACCGTCTGACCCTTGGCGTCGGTCTGGCTGACCAGGAGCCCGAGCGTGTTGTAGGCGTAGCTCCAGGTACCGAGGTCGGGATCCGAGCTCGCGACCTTGTTGCCCCTGACGTCGTAGCTCGCGGTCACGACGTTACCGACCGGGTCGGTGGTGCGCACCAGATTGCCGGCCGCGTCATAGCCAAACGTCATGGTCTGGTTGAGCGCATCGGTCACCGACACGACTTTGCCCTGGCTGTCCCGCGTGACCGATCGGGTCTGGCCAAGCGCATTGGTCTTGGTGACGCTCAGACCATGATAGGCGACCTGCGACACGCTGCCGTCGGGCTTGGTCTTGCTCAGCGCCCTGCCCAGCACATCATAGGTGAACGCAGTATAGACTGGCGTGCCGCCGTTGACGAAATACGGCCGGCTGGTCTGCGCGACCCGCCCCAACGCATCGTAGCTGGTCGTCGCCCGGATTGTGCTGCCGTCGAAGCCCTGGCTGTCCCGCGCGATTTCCCGATCGAGCACGTCGTAATGGACGATGACGAACGGACCGTCGACCGTGGTCCCGTCCGCCGCATAGGGCGTTTCCTGAACCTGATAGATCGCTCCCGTCGGGCAGGTCGCTGTTCCGCCGTTGACCCCGCTGCAAAACTGGTACGCCCATTTGGTCTGGGTTCCGTCGGGGCGAATCTCCAGGATCTTGCGGCCGAAGCCGTCATAGCTCCAGCTCGTCGTCAGCCCGTTCGGTCCGGTCTGGCTGGTTGGTGAACCAGATCGCGCGTCATACTGCACGCTCTCGCTTTGCCCCAGCGCGTTGCTGTTCGAGGTGGCGAACTGGCCGCGCGTATCGTAACTGCTCACGCTGCCGCGGGTGACGATGTCAGCCCCACTCACTGTCGTGGTCAGCACATTGCCGAAATTGTCATAGCTGTAATCGGTCTGCAGGCGGAACGCCGGCGTGTCGGGCTCGACCACCTGCTGGGTCACCAGCCCGGTGTCGGCGTCATACGCAAACGACGACGTCTGCGTGACCGTACTAGCGGCCCAGCCCGGGCCGCTCGCGACCAATCCGACGAGCGTCGCCGCGATATATCCACCTTTGATTACATTTCGCATGGCGCCAAGCCCCCAAGTCGCCGAACCAGCCAAAAATAAACGTCATCGCCCCAACACAGGACACAACTCACCCGCTGCCGCGCGCGCAGGCACGCGGCAGTCGTCTCCCCCCGTCAATTCAGGGCGTTGCGCTCGTCACCACCGACCTGGTCAACCGGCCTAGGTACCAGAGCGTCGGATCGTTGCTGTAGGTGTTCACCGTCGTCTTACTGAATCCATCCGACGTCGACACCGCCACTTGGGTCGGATTGCCGTACGTATCGTACTGGTTCGACGTCGTCACCGTCGGCAATGCAGAACCATCCAGATCCGAACCGCTCGAGACCACTTGCGAGAGCTGGACGCTATACGGTGGCGCCGATGTTGCAACATAGGTGAAGCTCTTCTGTCCAATCGTCTGCGAGCCAAGCGAACTGGTCACGGCTGACGTTGCGCCAGTGTACGGAAAGTCCTGCCGATACGTCGTCGCGCTTCTGATCCCGGTCTGCTCGTCCCGCACCGTCATCTGCCGGAAACCGAGCATGCCACGACCGGTCAGATCAACCTTGGCACCAGCATAAGTGTAAGTCGTCCGGGAGACCCCGCCGATGCCATTCGAGCTGTCAACGCGTGAGGCAACATACATCGGACCCTGGATATCGACCCGCGGGTAGGACGCGTTGCTATCCTTCGAGTAGACACTCGAGTTCGTTAGCGGCTGATACGTAATAGCAATGTTGGCACCAGTACCGGTCGAGATCGAGGTCATCAAGTCGCCGATCGGCCCATTGCTGGCGAAGGCGTATTGATAGGGATATCCGTTCCCATCGATCAGGATGAACTCTGATCGTCCATCACCGTTGAAATCACCTCGGATCGGAATGTACCCGTGGGGGTTCGAGAATTTCAGGCCGTTCGGCAGGGTCTGCGTCTGGCCGGTAAACGTGCCGTCGCCATTGTTCAAGAAGACGTACTGGTACGGATAGCCGTTGGTATCGACTAGCAGGTAGTCAGTCTTACCATCTCTATTGAAGTCACCGACGATCGGCACCTCGCCTGGATTTTGCGCCAAGTTCCAGGACCATCCATTTGGCAGCGTCTGCGTTTGCCCGAGAAACGTCCCATCCCCCTTGCCGATGAAGACGTACTGATTGGGATAGCCACCGCCGTCGATCAGAATGTAGTCTGTCACGCCATCACCATTAAAGTCACCTGTGATGGGAATAAGTTTGTAACCTGATCCTGACGTGGTGTTGAAATTCCATCCGTTAGGTAGGGTCTGGGTTTGACCTGCAAAGGTTCCATCGCCATTGTTCAAGAATACATATTGGTACGGATAGCCGTTGGTATCGATCAACAGATAGTCCGTCTTACCGTCGCCATTGAAATCGCCCGTGACCGGAATGAATTCATGTGGCGTGGGCGGCGACGGCGCACTCCAAGCATGCGCTAGCCCATATCCAGCGTTTGGCGCCGTCGAAACGGAAACCGCTGACGCGAAGTTCCAACCATTGGGCAGCGTTTGAGTTTGTCCAGTGAACGTTCCGTCGCCATTGCTGATGAAAACATACTGATAAGGATAGCCACTGCCATCGATCAGAAGGTAGTCAGCCCGCCCATCTCCATTGAAGTCTCCAGTGATTGGGATCAGCTGGTACGATCCTGCCCCATTATTGAAGCTCCAACCGTTGGGAAGCGTCTGAGTGTACCCCGTGAATGTACCGTCACCATTACTCATAAACACATATTGATTCGGATAGCCATGGACATCGATGAGGACGAAATCAGTCCTTCCATCACCATTAAAGTCACCGGTCACCTGAAGAACATCATTGGGCGACCTGATATTCCACCCGTTCGGCAACGTCTGAGTCTGCCCGGTGAATGTTCCATCGCCGTTGCTCATAAAAACGTACTGATTTGGATAGCCGTTCGCATCCACCAGCAAATAGTCCGTCTTGCCGTCGCCATTGAAGTCGCCGACGACCGGAATCTCACCCGGATAATGCGCAAGGTTGAAATTCCATCCATTCGGAAGAGTCTGAGTAGACTCCGAAAAAGAACCATTGCTCGCACCGACTTGCCAACCGAAGCTCGATGGGGGCAAACAAATCCCATCTCCGGCACATAGCTTCAAAGACACAAGCTCGCTACGTCCACTCGACCCACTCTGCTGGTACGACATCTGATAGTCGGCCACTAGACCGGACCCAGCATATGTCTTGACGTTGGTAAGCCGATAGGGGAGCTGCGACACCGAACCAGCCTGGTAAGACGGCACATAATCGGGACGCGATGCATACACGAACTCTACTGAATTATAGGGCGCCGATCCTGCCGCCGTATTTCCGGTGTAGTCGATACGCTGCGGGTACGCCTGCCCATTCGGCGCGTCGTTCATGTACGCGACAGAGAAATAGTTCGCCTTGCTATCGCTCACCTTATCAAGCAGCCACGCACGTGCAGCCGCCTTACCTGAGGCCAGCACCCGGGAGTCACTCGTACGACCGAACTCCATCGTCTGCCCGGCCTTCGTATGCAACTCGAACCAAGCCGGACCATTACCAGCGGCCCCATGCGAGATGACCTTGGAGTAGGACTCGATCTCGGTACGATATTCCGTCCCGTCCGCCCCGTACACACCATTGATCGCAACGAGCCGCCGTCCATCCAGACAAAAGCGGTCGTTACCGTCAAAGTTAACTCCACCCCCCACACCGTCTTGCGCTACCGTCCTCGGACAACGGCCGATTGCAGAAAGACCACCAAGAGACCAGCCCACACCGAGCAACCCACTCGCTCCTTGGCTGCTATAATTCAACGATAAGGACGGACTCACGCCAGCCGTTCCAGGCGGCAACGCGATCGGAACGGAATACGCCGCAGCCCCGACCTGACCGACCGAGAACTGACCAGGCAGCGACATACTGCCGGCACTACTTAAGGTTGAATTTGAGAAACAAAAAATGATGCCGAAACCCAGGCATGCTGCTCGCCTTAATAAGACCTGCGCGCCCTTGCCTCTACCCACCGCAGCCGAACCACCGAACATGCCTGCCCCCCGCAGCATCTGCACTATTCCATGCTGATGGAACGCTATTCGTTTCGAACGGTCAATTTATACCGAAGCTTTATCCACAACATGGGCGGGAGCGCGAACTACAATTACAACTTCGATCAAGCTACGCCGCGCTCTCTACGGTCGCGAGCAACGAGATGTCCGCATGCAACGCGCCTTGGAATGTTGGAGCGCCGCGTCGCGGAGGAGTGGACCGGCGGATCACCTCGAATGCACCAAAAAGGACCACCCAGCATTCATGTGGTTGTCATGTGCAAGCACGGCCGCGAATGGCGCGGATCGGAACGGCCAGAAAGCTGATGCGGTGGCAACGAAGCGCTCCTTTACAACGAGCGTCACTTCTCTACCAACTGCACCACTACACTAGACTTCGCGGGTGAAGCGCATAAGGGATCAGGACCAGTGATGCGACCTGATTGCGGTTTTGTCTGCACGCGGCAGCCATCACAGGAAGCGAAGCCCGAGAGGAAGCCGAAGAAGGCTGCCGCCGGCCGGGAGATGCTAATGCCGTTATCCGGGAACAATGCCGCCGTCAGGAGGCACCGGCGAAGAAGCCAGCCGCCGGCAACCAGCGCAAGTCGGCTTGAAGCATCCCACGACACTGGACGTACGCTACTACGTAGCGCAAGGGCGCCTTTGGCGAATGGCCGATCCGAGGCTCTGAGAGCTCCGTTGTGACCGGGCAGCTGATGTCGGCCAAGCGCCGTCCTAGCCGCCAAGATGGCCAAGAGTCCGGAAGCCGCGTCGCACGGCGCAATGGCTGGGCCAAAGACAGTGCTGGAGAGCCGGGGCGGTTTGATGGACGGACGGAGCGCCTGATCTTAACTGCCAGATGGCAAGGGGCACCACATATGCTGCATCGTATGCTGTTGCCTTGCGGTCGTGCAGGTAACCTAACGTGTCGCACTACATGAATCTCTATCAGACCTCGCTTGGGTTCTGCGATTTCGCGATCGCAGCGCCGTTTATGAAGGCGGCGCTGGAGGCATGGCGTGCAGGGAGCAATCTCTTTCATCAGGACGTCGCCAAGGAAACCAAAGATCGGGACGTGGTCGCCGCCACCATGGCGAAGCCGAGCGTGGCGCTGAAGCGTGCGGCCGGATCGAGCGGCCGATCCGGTGAGCATGCCGGCCTACAGACTTGAAGGGGGAGCCCAGCGGCACGACGAGAGGACGCCGTCGGGAAGCGAAGCACAGGGCCGCTCCCCGCCCCCCAACGTCGAGGATGCTCAAAAGCTCGCCGCGGAGTTCAACTCGATCAGAAAAAACGCTAGGCCGAGCGGCGGAGGGAAGAGGCCCGGAAGGGAGAAGCGGATCGAAGCCGAGCTTAGACTAGGCGCTGGGCGAGCGCGTAGTAGAAGCTACAGAAAGCGCTCTGGACCTCCGCGAAGGCTTCGTCGAACGACAGGCCGTCGGGGCGGTCCTGACGGGCGATAGCGGAGGTCGCAATATCGAAATCACTCCACCATCTTTCCGACCGCCCGCCGTTCCGGGCGGTTTGTAGGCGGCAGGGGTGCTATCGGCAGAGCTCATGTGTTCCGTGCGCGCCCGTAGAGCTAGCCCGAAGGCACCGCGTCCTCTTTTGGGCCGGTCGCCACGATCTGCAGCGCCCCGTCCGGGAGCGGCCGCTGCAGTGCTTTGGCCTCGTCCAGGGCGCCCGCAGCCAAGCCTCGAATTCCTCGGAAGTGGTCAAGATCACCGGCATCGCCTTCGGGTGCACGGCATCAACCTCGGCGTTCGGCTCACAGGTCAGGAAACCATACACGTCGATCGTGACCTCGCCCTCCTTGGCTTTGCGGACCGATGTCCAGGTTGTCCAGAGGCCGGCGAACGCCAGGAGAGGCCGGCTCTCGTCGGCGGCGAACCAGACGGGCACCTTCTTGCCATCAATCGTGTCGTACTCGGAGAATGAGGTGAACGGGACCAGGCAGCGGTGGTCCGGGCCCAGCCAGCGTTTCCAGTGCGCGCTGCCGACGTTGCGAATGTTGGTCGTCCCGCTGTCCGGTTCGAGGCGCAACAGCTCCTTGAAATCAACGGTCTTGCCCTTGGCTTCAAGCTTCTCGGCCCGCTTCTTGGTCGCATCCATCATGGCCTTTGCCGAGGACGGCATGCCCCACCTCGCCATCGCAAGCTCCAGGCCGGCGGCCGAGTTGCGGACGATCGGCGCGGGATAGTCCGGGAAGATGCCCGGCATGGACGGCAGATTGCCGGTGCGGTCGTTCCCCGGCTGCACTCCGAACAGCCGCCGGATGGCGTCGGCGTTCTTGGTCATCGAGTAGAGATTGCACATCGTCAGGTCTCCGGAGCGGCCTGGCGGGGGCGCTGCGCCAGTTGTACCAGCGTCGCAGGCGGCCGGCGATTAGCCCCCGCACACCGGCTGCACCGGAGCCGGCCAGCCAGGTCGTGGACAAACGTGGTCGGCGGATGGCGCAGCGTGGCCAAGTCGACCTCCCGCCGCGCATTGCAGCTGGAGCACGCGATCTCGAGCCACGAATAGCCGCCGTTGATCGCCTGGTCGATCGCTGGCGACGGGTCGACCGGGCCGCCGTTGGCCCACATCCGCTCGTTCCAGCTTTCGGAGAGAAGCTTATCGGCCTTGCGGATCAGCGCCTCGCCTTCGGCCCGTGCTTCGGCCGCCTGCTCGGCGAGGATGGTCGTCATTGCGCGAGGCCGGCCGAGCTCCTTCTGCAACGCCTTGCGGTCGCCTCCGCTGAGCGGTGTCGGGTGACGTTTGGGCGCCATCCAGCCGGCTCACCCAAACGACGGCCAGCAGCCGTCCTCTTCGTGGCGTCCCGTCCTCTGCGTGCAGGTGTCGTCGAGCAAGCGCTGGCCCACGTCCCGCCAGACCGACTCTGGACCGTAAAGCCGGACGGCATCGGCCTTCTGGATCTCGACGGTTCGGCCGCAGCGCCGGCATCCGATGCGCAGCACGTGATCCGGCACCTGATTGAGTCGAAGCAGTCGTCGGGCCGCGTCGGGTCCCGCTTGGTCACCAGCGGTGCCGGCGGCCTCCAGCAGCGCCTCCCAGTATTCCGGCGGCAGGTCGTCGTTTGGGGCGAGCCCGCGCCCGGGAGGGGCCTTCCTGCCGACGTAGCGGGCAAGCTGGTCCATCTGTCTCCGGGTCGGCATGCGCCAGCTGGCGGGGCGGTCGGTCGTCATGACCATCATGAGAACACAACATGAACACAGAGTCGAGTCTTTGCACCGCTGCCCGGAGGGTCGGTGGGGTCAGGGAGCTTGGCAGCCCGCAATCTGGAACAAGGAAGCCGCCATGCCGCGTCGGTCGGAGACCTCCTTTCAGTGATGGCCCTCTGCCATTCGAGGCCTGCAGCGCTGTGGTGACGTACTCGTCTATGCGGCCCGCCAGAGCCGGCACGCCGGCAGTCAACCCCGATCTGAAGTGCGTCGCTTTTTCAAGAACGCACGATCCGTTGCCATAAACCGCGTCACCATCGCCACGATCAGGTTAGCCAGCTCCTGCTCTGCTTTGCCGGTCTGCGGCACGATCAGCTGCGCATAAGCCAAGAGATCGCGATGCACTGAAGCCGGCAACTCTACCGTCAGCTTCACGGGTTTCTCATTGGGCAGCGCCGTAATCTTCAAGATCGATGACATGGCTATCCTCGATAGGGCTCCAATACGAGATCACGATTGACGATCACCCGCACAGGAAAGCCAGGCCTGACGGTCAAAGTCGGCTGAACGTTCATCTGCTGACGTACGAGCTGCTGCCCCGTCTGACTCATTGCGTTGCCGAACCCTTGGCGCAGCGCCTGAAGGATCGTCGCATTGTTCGTATTCGGATTGGCGCCAGCATTCACCTCGCTGGCCACGGACAGCAATGTCGATAGCAGCGCCGCTCCGGCAAGTTGCCTCCAGTGATTGTCCACCTCGTCCGATAGTCCCGAATAGCCGCCGGCATCCGCTCCTTGCTGCCGCTCGAGCACTATGGATCGGCCATTCGGCATGATCAGCCTGGTCCAGACCAGGAGCACGCGCGATTGACCGGCGGTCACCTGGCTATCATAGGCTCCGATCAGCCGAGCTCCTTGCGGCACCAAGAGGACCCGTCCCGAAGGTGTATCGAAGATGTTCTCGGTGACTTGCGCCGTGATTTGCCCGGGGAGATCCGAGCGGATTCCTGTGATGAGGGCCCCCGGAATGACGGTCCCGGCCTGCACCACGTAAGGCGATGTGGGCCTCGTCACGCGATCTGGGCTTGTCGTACGGCGGTCGACAGGCTCATTCACGAACGCGAGCTTTCGCTCTTGCCCATTCTGGGCAATCGGATCGTCAGCGCCTGACGAAACAACCGCCCGATCACTGGTCTGAGACGCGGTCGCCGGCGGTTGTGTCTCGCGGACGTTGGTCGTCGCGAACAGCCGGCTGACGCGGGCAGCCTCCGTCTCCTGCTCGCGCCGCTGCTGGTCCTGGTCTGGCATCCCGGTGGATGCCTGTCCCTGCGCGGCCAGGATCGGCCGGCCGAGATCGCCGGGCAGCGGCGGACCAAGAGTTGGAACGTCCTTCGGCACGCTGGCATAATCGCGCGGCAAGGCCGATACGCCGTCCGCAACGTCGTGGTGCTCAGTACTGAAGAGCTCACCCGAGCCTGACTGGCGTGGTTTGCTGGCCTGCAATGCCCAGATGAAGGCGCCGCCAATCAAGAGTAGAGCCATCGCGCTCCCTCCGGCCAGGACCTTGCGCGACAGCCGTGTGATCGGCGGCGGATCACCCTTCAGTCGCATCTCCTGTGCGCGCTGGTCTGCAACTGCAGACATCTTCGGCGCGTCCGAAGCAATATCCTCCGGACCGGTCATTGGGACGCCCCGTCTGTTCTGACGATCCGGACCTGCTGCTGCTGCTCGCCGCCGAGACGCAGCTCAGCGGCGGCAAACAGACGATCGACGATGATCATGTTGCGGAAGGTCCGGTAGTTGACGATTTCCGGAGAGCCGTCTGGGCCGATCACGAACAGCGGCGGCATTTCACCCTGAACGATGCCGCGGGCGAACTCGATATAGACCTTGCGCCCATCGTCATAGGCATTCACCGGCTTCCAGGGCGGATCATCGCCCTCGATGCGATAGCGAAGATGCCGCCGCGCCGGATCGGGCAATTCGGGTTTCAAGGCAGCTTGTTGCGCACGGACGTTGGCATTCTGCGGATAGTACCAGGCAACGGCCGGCATATACGGCTTCTCGCGCGACCGGAGCTCGATCAGATAGGTCCGCCGGTCGGTGTTGACGACGAGATTAGTCTCGATCGCTGGACGAGTCGGCTTGACCAGGATGTGAACGCGGCGAGTCTCGCCCGCTCCGCTCTCGGTATCACCGACGACCCAGCGAACGGTGTCCCCGGCCGAGACCGGACCGGATCCCGTGAGCTGCTCACCCTCCTCGAGCATGATGTCGGTGATCTGCCCGGGTGCGGCATAGACCTGATAAAGCGCGCCCGGACTGTAGGCATAGATTTGCGCCGCGTTGAAATACCCCCGCTTCCGAGGCTCCACACGGGCCGCGCTGTTGGCCATCTCGACACGATCGAGCGGCTCTGCCTCCTCCTTGACCCCCGCTTTGCCGCCGAGCGACACTTTCCACGCCGGCGGCAAATGTAGCGGTCGTGGCTTGTCATCCACGATCGCGGGCGGCGCAGCCAGAGGCGGCACCTCGCTGTCATAGCTGACCTTCGGCGGTGTCGTCGTCACGCATCCACCGAGCGCACCAGCAATCGCGGCCGCGTTGATCCATCTGGCCCCTAACATCCAGTCGATCGGCTTATTCACTGCGACAACTCCTTCGACCAGTTGATGGCATGGACGTAGACGCCGAGCGGGTTCTTACGGAGCCTGTCGGCATTGTCTGGCATGACGAGGACGATGGTGAGGATCGCGCTCCAGCGCTCGGTCGCGCTCAGCGCGCCGTTCTCATAGCGGCGCTCAACCCAGGCGATGCGAAAGCTGTCGGGTGAAGCGCGGATGACGCTGGAGACCTCGACTGAGACCTGCGTCTTACCGAGCCGCGTGAAGGGATCGTTGGAGCGCGCATAGTCATTGAGCGCCGCCGCTCCGCGATCGGTCGTAAAGTCGTAAGCGCGCAGCCAATTCTGGCGCAGCACGATGCCGTCGGCCGGCAGGCCCCTCACATCCTCGATGAAGCGTGCTAGATGGAAGGCGACTTGCGGATCGGTCGGCCTGTAGTCTGCGATGGCAGGCGCCACGCGCTGGACCTCGCCGAGATGGCCGACCTCGACCACCCAAGGTGTCACCGTGCCGCGCGTCGACTGCCAGACGAGCGCGGAAGCAAAGCCGGCCGCAAGTCCAAGACATCCGAATGCCATCAGGCGCCAATTCCTGGCCTGGACGCGCGCCGAACCAATGCGCTCGTCCCAAACCTGAGCCGCCTTCTGATATGGCGTTACGGGTTCGGGCGTACGGCCATAGTGGACGGATGGACGCTTGAACATGTCAGGATTTCCCCTCGGAGAGATCGACGGAGCCGCCATGCCCGCCTTGCTCGGTGTTGCGCACGGCCTGCGTGGTCGTGGATGTGCCCTGTTGAATGGCTTGCGCCGCCTTGATGCGTTGCGCCCAACGGGGCGAGCCGCCGGCCGAACCGCCGCCCTCGGCTGCATGAGAGCGATCGACTCCGCTGCTCCGTGCTTCCGCCTTCTGACGAAGCGGGCTTGCGGTTGCCTCCGCCTCATCAGCTCCGGTCATGCCGCCGCGCAAAACGCTAGACACACCAGAGCGAAGGGAAGCAGCCGCCTTTGCTGAGCCGGATAAGGCAGCACCACCGAACCCCGCAGCTCCTGCCGCGAGACCAGCGCCAGCCACGACAAGGCCGCCTGCCGCCAATGATGCGCCGGCAGCGCTACCGGCGCCCAGCTGCGGCCCGCCCGACACCAGCCCATTGGCAATGCCCGGTCCGAACAGCCCAAGACCCAACAGGGACAGCGACGCCAATACCAGAGCCATGGCGCTGTCGATCGTCGGCGGTTCCCCCCCGGCGGCTTGTGTCAGCTGCGTGAACAAGCTCGATCCGATGCCTGAGATCACCGCCAGTACGAGGACCTTGATGCCAGACGAGATCACGTTGCCGAGCACCCGCTCGGCGGCAAACGCGGTCTTGCCGAACAGACCGAACGGGATCAGCACAAAGCCGGCGAGTGTCGTCAGCTTGAACTCGATCAGGGTGACGAACAGCTGGATCGCCAGAATGAAAAAGGCGAGCAGCACGACCACCCAGGCAAACAGGAGAACGGTGATCTGCACGAAGTTCTCGAAGAAGCTGACATAGCCCATCAGGCTCGAAATCGCCTGCAACAGCGGACGCCCAGCGTCGAGCCCGACCTGCGCAATCTTGCCCGGCCGCAGGAAATCCGCAGTCGACAGCGCCGAGCCAGACGCCTTCAGCCCCAACGCAGCGAAACTCTCGAAGACGACGCGAGCGAGGCTGTTCCAATTGCCGATGAGATAGGCGAAGACCCCGACGAACAGTGTCTTCCGCACGAGCCGCGCGATCACGTCGTCTTCGCCGCCCCATGCCCAGAACAATGCGGCCAAGGTGACGTCGATGGCGACCAGCGTCGTCGCGAGATAGCCGACCTCGCCACCGAGCAGGCCGAAGCCGCTGTCGATCGACCGGGTGAACGTCTCCAGGAATTGGTCGATGATGCCCGTTCCGGTCACCGCGCAACCTCCTCAATTGGCTGTAAAGCGATCCGCAGATCGGCCACTCATGCTCAGTGGAACATCTGCACGTTCGATGGCTGGTAGCCCTGCCCCGGCGTCAGGAAGCGCCGGAGCTGCTCGCGCCCCTGATCCTGGGCAGCCGCGCGCTGCGCCGTGTCGAGGCTTTGTGCCCTGCCCTGTGCGGCCACTGCGGCGGTGAGATCGGCCAGCTGTTGCGCCTGCAACGCCAGGATCTGGTTGCCGGCCTGGGTGACCTGCAGCGCACCGGAGGCGCCCTGGCTTGCGGTGACCAATGCGGCCGATTGGCCCCTGACGGCATCGAGATTGGCGACGACACCCGCCTGGACCTTCAGCGCGTCCTGAAGCGCCGCAACCGAGGTCTGCCAGCGTGACTGCGCGTTATCGACGAGGTCCTGCGCGGTCGCATTCGCTTTCGCCGGCGCATAGGTCGTCGCAAATGCGCGATCGATCTGCTGAACGTCGTAGGCGAGGCGCTGCGCCTGTTTCAGAAGGTCCTGCGTGCGCTGGATCGACTGCTGCAGCTGTGCTAGAGAGGAGTACGGCAGGCTCGCGAGATTCTTCGCCTGGTTGATCAGCATCTGCGCCTGGTTCTGTAGTGACAGGATCTGATTGTTGATCTGCTGCAGCTCACGCGCGGCAGTGAGGACGTTCTGGGCGTAGTTGTTGGGATCGAACACAACGAGTTGCGCCTGCGACGGCGGTGCCGAAGCGAGGAACATCACAGCGACTGAAGCTACCCATCTCGGCATCCACATCACGAGCCCCTCTCCAGGTTCTCAAGATTCGGGATGAGATCGGCTGCCCAGCCCGCACCTCGCTGTCGGAGCCACGCCGCGGCAAACTCCTGCTTCCCGGCCGCCGCCCAAACCTCCGACACGGCCAGTTGGTCTGTCTTGGACGAGACCGCCGAGAATGCGAGTGCCACCTCACCCAGCCCCAACTCGAACATCCGATTGCCGCGGCGCGACTGGCAGTAATAGTCCCGCTTCAGGGTTGCGCGGCTGATGAGCTCGATCTGGCGATCATTAAGACCGAACCGACGATAGATCGCCGCAATCTGCGGCTCGATCGCACGCTCATTCGGCAGCAGGATCCGGGTCGGGCAGCTCTCGATGATCGCGGGCGCAATCGCCGAGCCGTTGATGTCGGAGAGCGACTGGGTAGCGAACACGACGGAGGCGTTCTTCTTGCGCAGGGTCTTCAACCATTCCCGCAGCTGGCCGGCGAAATCGGCATCATCCAGCGCCAGCCAGCCCTCATCGATGATCAGGAGCGTCGGCCGGCCGTCGAGCCGCTGCGCAACCCGGTGGAAGAGATAGGACAGCACGGCGGGAGCGGCGGCCGTCCCGATCAGCCCCTCGGTCTCAAAGGCCTGGACTGATCCATCTCCGAGCGCCTCGTGATCGGCGTCCAGCAGCCGGCCGTAGGCGCCATCGAGGCAATACGGCTTGAGCGCACGCTTCAAACTATTGGACTGCAGCAGCACCGAAAGGCCGGTCAAGGTGCGCTCTGCCAGCGGAGCAGACGCCAGAGACGTCAAGGCCGACCACAGATGCTCCTTCGCTTCCGGGGTGACCACGATCTTCTCGCGAACCAACAGGCTCGTGATCCAGTCTGCCGCCCAGGCGCGCTCGGTCACGTCGTCGATCCCGGCCAAGGGCTGCAGGGCAACCGAGCTCTCGCTCTCGGCCGCCAGCGCACCGCCGAGATCGTGCCAATCACCACCCATGGCAAGCGCTGCGACCCGCATTGAGCCGCCGAAGTCGAAGGCGAAGATTTGCGAGCCGGGATAGCGGCGGAACTGCAGGGCCATCGTTGCCAGCAGGACCGATTTGCCCGCACCAGTCGGCCCGACCACCAGCGTATGCCCGACATCGCCGACATGGAGCGAGAAGCGGAACGGCGTCGCCCCTTCCGTCCGGCCAAACAGCAGCGGCGGAGCCTTCAGGTGATGATCGCGCGTCTCGCCGGCCCAGACGGCCGAGAGCGGAATCATATGCGCCAGATTCAAGGTCGACAGCGGCGGCTGCCGAACATTGGCGTAGACATGCCCAGGCAGACCGCCGAGCCACGCCTCAACCGCATTCACGCTCTCGGCCATGCAGGTGAAGTCGCGGCTCTGGATGACCTTCTCCACCAGCCGCCGCTTCTCGTCCGCTCGTGCCGGCTCCGCGTCCCAGACGGTCACAGTCGCGGTGACATAGGCCTGGCCGACGTCGTCGGAGCCGAGGTCCTGAAGCGCCGCGTCGGCATCGATCGCCTTGTTATGCGCATCGGTATCCACCAGGCTCGCCGCCTCGTTGGTCATCACCTCCTTGAGAAGGGCAGCCAGCGATTTGCGCTTGGCGAACCACTGCCGGCGGATGCGCGTGACGAGCTTCACCGCATCCTGCTTGTCCAGCATGATGGCGCGGGTCGACCAGCGATAGGCAAAGGCCAGCCGGTTCAGATCATCCAGGATCCCCGGCGTCGTTGCCGACGGAAACCCGACGATGGTGAGCACACGCAGATGAACCGATCCCAGCATCGGCTCTAGACCGCAAGTGAGCAGCTGGTCGGCCAGCAGGCCGTCGAGATGCATCGGGATTTCGGGAACGCGGACGCGCTGTCGCTGGGTCGAGACCGTCGAATGCAGGTAGCTCAGCACGGCCTCGTCACCGAGCCACGCGCACTCCGGCATGAAGCCGGCGATCAGCTGCAGGATGCGATCGGTGTGGTCGACGAAGCCGCGCAGGATCTCCCGGCCGTTGACGGCATCGGATTGCGGCCGGCCCTCGTAGAGCACGCGTTCGGACCGTGCGACGTCCTCGCGCGGCGGCAGGTACAGAAACGTCAGAAAATAGCTCAACTCGTAGTGCGCCCCTTGCTCCTCAAACTGAGCCTTCCGCTCGGCATCGACCAGGGCGGACGCGGCATCCGGAAACACGCAAGGAGGATACGCTCCCGCCGAATGACGTTGCGCCTCCACGAAGATGGCCCAGCCCGATCCCAGCCGCCGCAGCGTGCTGTTGAGGCGGGCAGCGACAGCCACGAGCTCGGACTCGACCGAACTCTCCAGATCAGGACCTCGGAAACGCGCCGTCCGCTGCAGCGAGCCGTCCTTGTTGAGGACGATGCCTTCATCGACCAGCGCAGCCCACGGCAGAAAATCCGCAAGACGGATGTTGGTGCGGCGATATTCGGCGAGATTGAACATGGCTTTACTCACTGACCGAGATGACCGGGAATACGCAGATGGCGGCGCACCACTTCGATGAAGGATGGATCACGCTTCGCAGCCCACACCGCGATCATGTGGCCAACGAACCAGAGCAGCAGGCCCAAGAACCAGAGCCGCAGACCGAGGCCCAGCGCGGCCGACAGTGTGCCGTTGACGATCGCGACAGAGCGCGGCGCACCACCCAGCAGGATCGGCTCAGTCAGGGAGCGATGGACCGGCGCGACAAAACCTTTGACCTCTTCATCCATCAGATCACCACCCCGCCGCCGAAGGAGAAGAACGACAGGAAGAAGCTCGAGGCGGCAAAGGCGATGGAGAGCCCAAAGACGATCTGGATCAGCCGCCGGAAGCCACCCGACGTCTCGCCAAACGCTAAAGATAGCCCGGTCGTAATGATGATGATCACGGCGACGATCTTGGCGACCGGCCCCTCGACCGACAGCAGGATCTGATTGAGCGGCTGCTCCCAGGGCATGTTCGAACCGGCGGCGCGAGCGGGGGTATCGAGCAGCATCAATAGCGCCGTCGCAACGGCCCAACTCGCCGGTAATGCTCTTTTCGGTATCGTCACCAGTGATCTCCCATGTGTGCGAGGACGTAGTCTCCGGATTCAGAAAGCCCCTCCACGCGCACGAGCTCGCTGAGGCGGCGCGTGCGACCGCGGCCGGTCAGCACGGCGATCACGTCGATGGTTTCGGCAATCAGGGCTCGCGGCACGGTCACCACCGCCTCCTGGATCAACTGCTCCAGCCGCCGGAGCGCGCCGAGCGCAGAGCCCGCGTGAATCGTACCGATGCCGCCGGGATGCCCCGTGCCCCAGGCCTTCAGGAGATCGAGCGCCTCGGGACCGCGTACTTCGCCGATCGGAATACGATCCGGCCGAAGGCGCAAAGACGAACGAACAAGATCGGAGAGCGACGCCACGCCGTCCTTGGTCCGAAGCGCGACCAGATTGAGCGCATTGCACTGCAGCTCACGGGTATCCTCGATCAGCACAACACGATCTGATGTCCTCGCGACCACTTCCAGCAGCGCGTTGGTCAGCGTGGTCTTGCCCGTTGACGTGCCCCCGGCGACCAGGATGTTGCAGCGATCGAGCACGGCTTTCCGCAAGCCATCAGCGTGCACCAAGCTCATGATCCCGTCGGCAACGTAATGGTCGAGCGTAAAGATCGCGACGGCCGGCTTGCGGATCGCGAAGGTCGGCGCGGCGACGACGGGCGGAAGCAAACCTTCGAACCGTTCGCCCGTACCCGGCAATTCCGCCGAGACGCGCGGGGATCCCGCATGGACCTCGAGCCCGACATGGTGGGCGACGAGACGAATGATCCGCTCGCCATCATCAGCGGAAACCATCTCGCCCGTGTCAACCAGACCAGATGCCAGACGATCAGCCCAGAGCCGGCCGTCCGGATTGAGTATCACCTCGACCACAGACGCATCGTCGAGAAGGAGCTCGATTGCCGGCCCCAGGGCTGTCCTCAGCATGCGCGCGCCACGCGAGGCAATCTGCGTTTGAGCGATCCCGGTCACCCCTGATCTCCGATTCGTCCAAGCGCACGCGCGGCGCGCGAACCGGATGATCAAAGAATGCAGCAACTCCGACCGAGCAAGATCACCCTCACCTTCGGTGCGCTCTGGCGAAGAAAAGCGTAGACGCTGAGCTTGGGAGGCGCTTCTGGAAGGCGACCAACGAGTTGGCGTCGCATCTGACGAACTGCCGCATCTCAAGGCACGGCCACTCGTCATACCTCATGAGTTGTTGATCAAATTTGTGCGCAGCGGATCTGAGGCCGTCGGATCGACTGCCTCATCATTTGCCTTGAGCCGCCGGTTCCTCGATCAGAATAGATAGTTGGGAGTACGATCCGAAATCGTCAGCGTGCCTGTCCAATTGTAAAATTTGATCGATCGCCTACAGCGGATGGCGGGCAATCTGACTCACCCCATTTTGTCCCGCACAGCGGAGACATTCAGCCGTACGTCCGCAATGGCTTGCTCCGCCAAATCCATTTGCTGCCGGATTGATCCTACCAATTCGTCTGCCGCGCTTGGAGCAAGGCTTTCGCTTTCACATTCACGCGCAATCTTCTGTAGGAGGCCGCGCCATGAAGACAGCTGCTGCTCCAGCATGTCGGCCTGTATCACAAGTGCGGAAGATAGGTGTTCCGCGACAAGTGCGTTCAAGTGGGGCACTGGTGACTGCTCCACCAGCGCGAATGTCTTTAATGACCGTGGGAACTGGATTATGTTTGGCATGTGCCATTCACCATCTAAGACGCAGGACAAAAGATAGGCCGCAGATCTCTTCACCCTCGCCCGCTGCCTTCATTGCAATGTGGCAACGACGGCAAAAGTGCGTACCTCTGCTTGGCTGATGATGAAAAAGGGCCTTGTCGATCTGCCAATCGGCCATTTTTGGGCGTCGTGGCTCCTCCGACGCACGCACTCATAGACGATCAGGAAGGGCAAAGGTACGCTTTGCCCTTCACGACGAATGGTCTATGCCGCGCGGACAGTGTCCAAGAACCGTCCCACCTCGGCCTTCAGGCGATTGCTGTCGGACGACAGCGCCTGGGCGGCGGTCAACACCTCCGAAGAGGCCGAGCCGGTTTCGCTGGCGCCGCGCTGCACCTCGACGATATTGGTCGAGACATCCTTGGTGCCCTGCGAGGCGTGCTGGACATTGCGCGAGATCTCCTGGGTCGCGGCGCCCTGCTCTTCCACCGCCGCGGCGATGGTCGAGGCGATCTCCGACAGCCGCTCGATGGTGCCCGAGATCTCCTTGATGGCGCCGACCGACTCCTGGGTCGCGCTCTGGATGCCGGAGATCTGCTGGCCGATCTCGCCGGTGGCCTTCGAGGTCTGCTCGGCCAGCGCCTTAACCTCGGTGGCGACGACCGCGAAGCCGCGGCCGGCTTCGCCCGCGCGAGCCGCCTCGATGGTGGCGTTGAGCGCCAGCAGGTTGGTCTGGCCGGCGATGGTGTTGATCAACTCGACGACATCGCCGATGCGGGCGGCCGCCTTCGACAATTCGCTGACCTGCTCGTTGGTACGGCGCGCCTGATTGACCGCCTCGTTGGCCATGCGGGCCGATTCCTGGACCTGGCGGCTGATCTCGGTCACAGAGGAGGACAACTCCTCGGTGGCAGAAGCAACGGACTGTACGTTGCTTGAGGCGAGCTCAGACGCGGAACTCACCGTCGTCGTCAGCTCCTGTGACCGCTCGGCGGAACGGCGCAGCGTATTGGCGGACGTCTCCAGCCGACCGGAGGCGGTCGATACGGCGTTCACGATGTCGCCGACGGTCTGCTCGAAACGGCCGGCGAGGTCCATCATGTCGCGGCGACGGTTCTCAGCCTGGCGACGCTCGTTCTCCTTCTGCTCAGCTTCGAGGGCCTGAACGCGGATGGCATTATCCTTGAAGATCTGCACGGCCTTGGCCATCTCGCCGACTTCGTCGCGGCGATCAGCATAAGGAATATTGACGGTTAGATCGTTGTTGGCGAGCCGGCCCATCGCGGCGGTCATGCTGGTGATGCCGCGGGTCACGGCGGAGTTCAGCACCAGCAGTGAGATCACCGCGATCAAGGCCATCAGAACACTGCCCGTCATGATCGCCATCTTTGATGATGCGAGCGCCGCTTCTGCGGCATCCGCGCGAGTCT
Source organism: Bradyrhizobium sp. USDA 4353 (assembly GCF_054063215.1). Classification (NCBI taxonomy): domain Bacteria; kingdom Pseudomonadati; phylum Pseudomonadota; class Alphaproteobacteria; order Hyphomicrobiales; family Nitrobacteraceae; genus Bradyrhizobium; species Bradyrhizobium sp. USDA 4353. The sequence continues at coordinate 2,428,364 of NZ_JBSSGB010000001.1, read as the reverse complement.
GCAGAAGCGAAGCCTCCATGTCGATGGCTTCCTTCACCAGCGCGCGCAGCCCGTCCATGTATTTCTTGCCGGCGCCAGAGGCTTCCAGCTTGCGCCCATCCTGCACGGTCTGCGGATTGCGCATCAGCGCGATCTCTTTTTCAGCGACGTCCTGGCGCCAGCCCGCGGCTGCCTTCGCGATCTCGTCGAAACGGCGCTGCTGAACCGGATTGTCGGAGGTCAGCTGCTTCACCTCCGTGAGCGCCTTCTTGAAGGCGACATCGGAATTATTATAGGGCTCAAGGAAATTGTCGGTGCCACCGACCAGGAAACCGCGCACGCCGGTTTCGGCATCAACCATCGCAGAGACCAGCGCCTTGGTCTGATCGATGACCTGGTAGGTGTGGACGGTCCAGCCGTTGTTCTGGGCGAGCGTGCTCAGGTTCTGCCAGGTGATGAAGCTGGCTACGACAGAGACGATGATTGTCAAAAGGAAGCCGGCGCCCAGCTTGCGCGACGTCTTCATGTTCATCAAAGACGAAATCATATTCGATCCTGCGACCTAAGGCCGATCCATGGCGGTTGAGCAACTGAATTTCCTGCGCACATGATCGTCCTACGCCCATCAAATGATGGTTAACATCTTTTCCAGTAGTAATCCGGGCTTCTGGTACAATTGCCAGCCTCACCACTGGTCCTGTGCGGTCGGATCCCCACGAAAAATGGGTAGTCCGGAGGACGATCTGTAACCGGCTCCGTCCTCGCCGAGTGCGAAGCTGCGCCGATCGACTGCCGGCGCTTTCGCCTTCCCTCCTCCTGGAATCGCGAACCACAAAAGGGCTGCCGTCTGCAGCGCCACGTTCGCGCCGAATGCCACTTGGTAGGCGACGGCCGGATAATGACCGTCCTGTGGAATCCATTGTCCCACCAAAAGTCCTGTCCCGTATTGCGCAAGGAACCCCCATCCGAAGTGCACGACGTTCAGAACGCCATTCGCTCGCCCGGCCATCTCCTTTGGAAAATAGTCCGAGATGATCGCAAAGCTCAGCACGGTTGCAGATCCCACAATGGCAATCATCAGCCAGGGGCCGATCGACGGCAGCGGCAGTCTTAGCACCAGCGCCAGTTGGGCCAGGATGAACAGCACCGCCACGAATGCGAGCAATTTCTCGGGCCTGATGCCCTTTCCACGGGTCCAACTCGCGAGCATCCCGAGCAGCCAAGCCCCAAGACTGAGCACAACGGCAGTCGCACAGAGCGCGGTCACCGCCTCCGTGCGTGTCATTCCCTCCACGTCCGCCAGCCACGCGGGCGCCCAGAGACCTTGCATCGACCAGGCCGATCCGATGCAGGCGCCCGACAGCGGCGCGATCTTCCAGAAGCGTCTGTCGGCCAGAATCTCTCGCAGACCGCCAGCGGCTGCTACGGATGACGTTTCGACGTCCCGCTCGGGGACCAGGAAGAAGATCAGGATCGCCGTACCCGCTGTGGTCACGGCCAAGATATCGAACAGATCCCGCCATCCAGTCTTGGCCAGCACCGCTTCCGCCGGCAGCGTGGCGGCAACGGCACCAAGCGCGCCGAGCATGACCATGTATCCGTTCACGAGCGCGACGCGCTCGCGTGGGAACCAGAGAACGATCGCCTTCAGGCCGGCGGTGAGAGCAGCTGCGACGCCAAGGCCAATAACCGCGCGCGACATCAGGAGCGAGAGCGGCCCGGTCGAGCGCGCGAACCCGGCTGCGCCCACCGCCGCGACCAGCAGCAGCGCGCTCTGAACGCGCCGCGGCCCGTACCGATCGAGCATCACGCCGACCGGGATCTGAGCGGCCGCGAGCACCAGAAAGTAGACTGCAGTGATCAGGCCGAGATCGGCGGCATTCAGGCCTAGTTCTGCGGCCAGACGCGCAGAGACGACGCCATTGATCGTCCGGAACAGGTACGAGAGAAAGTAGCCGGCCGCGAATGGCACGAAGACCAGAGCCACAACAGCCCAGCCGGCGATGCCGCGGCCGTGGTCATTGGCCTCAGCATCCTTCCTCCCGAACATGTAGTCCGGCTCGGCCTCTCGGGGACAGTTGCGGTATGGCTGCTCAGCGCAGCGATCCCTCTGCAAGGCGAAAGGGATCTTCGCCGCCCTCCCGGGCGGCCGGCACACCCCAGGACACCTCAGTCACTGGCACAGCGGTTCGGCCGTTACTGACGCGACGGGTCGGAGCTCCGAACGGCAACGGCTCGTCATCCTGCTCGGAAGAACGATCCTCCGTGATACGCTCTCGAACCTCCCCTTCACCGCGTCGGGTCGCTGGTGCCTCACCAGGACCATCCGCCGAAGCTTGGGTGGCCCGATCGCGCCCGAAAGACGTCAAGGCCAAATGATAGCGGGCATGAAGGCCGACGGTGTCATTCAGCGCCTTCAGATCCCGCTGAATAGCTTCGAGCTGCTCCTCCAACCCCACTAGTCGATCCTGCGACGGCACTCCTTTATCCGCCGACTCACAGAGGAAGCGCTCCAGTGCCTTCTCCACCAGGATCGCGCGATTCACACATCGCTCGTCGGTTGCGCTCTTCAGACGGTCGAGAATTTCAGCGGAGAGCTGCAGAGTGATCTTTTTCTTCATTGTACGGACCTCATTTGGTCCGTCCTTAAGCCGCTTCTCGGTTCATCGCACGCGTGCGCCAGAACGCGTCGCGCTCCTGCGCATAAAAGGACGCTCTGGCGTAAGCTGGCCGGACGTCGGCTTGGTGGATGACAGACTCTCAGCGCAAACCGCGGTGCCCCATGAGCCCGCCGACGCAAACGCCGCGTTGAGAAGGCAAACCCGCGCTAAACCATGACAGGGCAGAGCCGCCCTTAGGCGGCTAATCGAGCCATGAGATGCTCAACCGTCGCTTTCTGATCCTCGGTATGCTTCCAGAGGATCACTGCCGATTGACCGTTCGTTCGCGCGATCGCTCCCTTGAGGTGCGAGCCTATCCCCTCGATCGCGAGCTCAAGCTGTCGATCAGTGGCTGGAAATGGCGCATCTGCCTGCTCGACCATGGCCCCACCAAGCGATAGGTCCCGCACGAGCACGTTGATGGTCTTACCATCTGTCGTGATGACGCCCGGCCGGCCAATCTCTGCGCGCGTAGAACGCCGCCTATCCACGTCTCCCGTGGATGTCCGAATCACACGAACCAGCGTCTCGCGCAAGAGATCGACCTTCTTGGCGATGTCGAGCGATCCATCTCTGATTTGAGATGCACGCCGCCCAGTTTCACTCGCCTCTCGGGACACGGAGGCAATTTGAGTGGCGACCTCCCGAGCGGCATGGGACGTCTCTTCGACGGTGCGCGAGATCTCCAGTGTCACGCCATCCTGTGCTTGAATAGCGTTTGCGATCGTCGAAGAGACAGCTTCGACGTTGCGGATCACCTCACCAATCGCTCCAATCGAGGCTACCGAGGCCTGTGTGGAACTCTGGATTTCGCTGATCTGCTGCGCGATCTCACTCGTTGCCCGCGCCGTTTGCTCAGCGAGTGACTTGACCTCGGAGGCCACCACAGCAAATCCTCGTCCCGCTTCACCGGCCCGAGCGGCCTCAATTGTTGCGTTGAGAGCGAGAAGGTTGGTCTGGCCCGCGATCTCGTTGATAAGGTTGGTAACCGCACCGACCTTGCTTGCCGCTTCCGATAGCTTTGCCACGGTGGTCTGGGCCTCTGCCGAAGCTGAGACAGCGCGAGCGGTGAGTTCTCGCGACGATTTCACCTGTGCTGCGATCTCTGAAATCGACGTTGCGAGCTGTGCAGATGCACGCGCTACGGTTTGCGTATTGGCCAGAGCCTGCTCTGCTGCGGCAGCGACACTGCTGCTGTTTTTCCCGAGCGTGAGGGCGCTCTCGGTCATTGAAGACGCGTTTCCGGCCATTTCTTCCGTTCCGCCCGCGACTTCGCCGACGGCTTTGTTGGTCTCACGCTCGACGGTCTCTGCCATGTCCCGCAAGGCTTTTGCCTTCATACGGTCCATCGCCTGAAGTCGCTCGCTCTCCTCACGGGCAATTTCGTTCGCCCTCTCCATCGATTTGATCTTGAATTGCGCGATCGATCTCGCCATGTCGCCGAGCTCGTCCTTCCGAGCCAGACCTGGCAGCTGAATGTCGAAATCGCCGCTGGCAAGCCGGTCGAGCGCTGCCGTCATGCTGGCCAGCGCTTTTGAGGTTCGACGGGCAATCAACAGCGTAATGCCGCCGACTATCACAATGACTCCAAGCGCTGCCCAAATCACTTCGCTCGCACTGTGCCAGACCTGGGCCTGCATATCGTCGATATAGACGCCCGTTCCGACGACCCATCCCCACGGTTCAAAACCTGCGACATATGACAGTTTGGGCTGCGGCGCATCCTTGCCCGGCTTCGGCCATTGATAATCAACAAAGCCTGCGCCTTGCTTCTTCACAACGTCAGCAAACTCCACAAAGAGACGCTTGCCGCTTGGATCCTTGTTCTGGCTGAGGTCCTGACCGTTGAGCTCCGGCTTGAGCGGATGCATGACCATGCGCGGCGCCAGATCATTGATCCAGAAATAGTCGCCGCTGCCGTACCTCAGCTTTGCAAGGCGGTCGGCCGCGCGCTTCTGCGCATCGACCATCGATGTGCTGCCGCCATTCGCCTTATCGTACTCGTCTCGGACTATGCTCAGCGCGTTCTGGACGAGATGCTGGAGCTCGCTCTGCCTCTGCTGCCGGAGAGAGGTCGACAGATTCAGCGCCTGAAACAGCGCCAGACCGAGAAGACCACAAAAGCTTAAGCCGATAATCGCGTAAATTCGAACGGACAGACTGATCCGCATGCACACACCAAAGCTGTATGTAAAGGTTGCGGCGCCGGTGCCGATACCTTGAACGAAGCTGATGCGAACAGCTTGCATAACCATTAAATATTGTGGCCGTTAAATTACGGCCGTCATCTTTCCAAGACAGCACTCTGAGTCAGGTTCCAGCGCTGGAACTCGGCTTATCCTTATGGCTGGATGGCTCTTCCGGGAAATTTCTGACGAAATCCTCGGGGATCTCCCGCAAAAAGCTCTGCCCCTTTTGCAACCGCCGGCCTAGCGCCTCGACGAAGCCTTCGAAGCGCTCACGCCCCTTGAGATTCGCAGCGGGCTGCGCCTCGTTCGGCAGTGGTGGTGTTACGGTCAGCCAAAAGCGGACGAACAGCGCAAGCGTCTCGGCGAGAATGCCGACGTCGCGCTCCAGTCGCTGCATCTGTCGTGACAACCGGTCGAGCCTGCGCGTGAACGCCGCCTCGCGCCGGTCGGCTCCGTCGGGCGACAGAAACGACAGCACGGCGGCCTCCACGATCGCCGAGCGCGACAGCTTTTTGCGGTCGGCCAGTTCGGTGATCTGCTTCAGAAGCTCGGGTGGGAAATAGACATTCATACGATCACGCATCGTGCGATCCTCAGAGACCGAGATCGTCGCCAGGATCGAGCGCCGCTTGGCGCGCGACACCCACCATCGTCGGATCTCGACTACTGCTGGGAAGAGGCGCTTGGTCATCATCATCGAGCACGAGCGAGAACTCGTCAGCTGGGTCCGCTGGCACCGCTTCACTCGCAATCGCAACGTGCTCAGGTAGCTCCGGCTCGCGGCGCAAACCACCATTGGCCTGATCCTCGCTCGTCGGCGATCTCGCCTCCGACTTGGCCAGCACCGGCGCGATCGTTAGCAGAGCTGACCAATCGTCTGCCCTCCGCAAAGTCTCGGATCGCGCCAGCTCCGGTGGCGGCATGATCCGCGCGACAAGCCGCGGGTCCTCGAAGTAGCGAACCTTCTTGGCCCGGATCGGCGGTGCGCCCGCGACCATGACAACCTCATCGGTCGGCGGCAGCTGCATCACCTCGCCCGGCGTCAGCAGCGCCCGCGGGGTTTCCTGGCGCGAGACCATGAGGTGGCCAAGCCAGGGCGCCAGCCGATGACCGGCATAGTTTTTCATGGCGCGCATTTCGGTGGCTGTGCCAAGCGCATCCGAGACACGCTTGGCGGTCCGCTCATCGTTGGTGGCGAAGCTGACCCGAACATGGCAATTGTCCAGGATCGCGTTGTTCGGCCCATAGGCCTTTTCGATCTGATTGAGCGACTGGGCGATCAGAAAGCTCTTGATCCCATAGCCGGCCATGAAGGCGAGCGCAGATTCGAAGAAGTCGAGCCGCCCGAGCGCCGGAAACTCGTCCAGCATCATCAGCACGCGATGCCGCCTCGCTCGCGCCTGCAGATCCTCGGTCAGGCGACGGCCGATCTGATTGAGCACGAGCCGGATGAGCGGCTTGGTGCGGGAGATGTCGGACGGCGGCACGACCAGGTACAGCGTGGCCGGCTCCTCGGCCGCGATCAGGTCAGCGATCCGCCAGTCGCAACGGCCGGTGACCTCTGCTACCACAGGATCGCGGTAGAGCCCGAGGAACGACATCGCGGTCGACAGCACGCCCGATCGTTCGTTCTCGGATTTGTTCAGGAGCTCGCGCGCGGTCGATGCGATCACGGGATGTGGTCCTGCCTCGCCGAGATGGGGCGTTGCCATCATCGCCATGAGCGTGATCTCGATCGACCGCTTCGGATCGGACAAGAAGGCGGCGACCCCCGCCAAGGTCTTGTCTGCTTCCGCGTAGAGCACGTGCAGGATGGCCCCAACCAGCAGCGAGTGGCTGGTCTTTTCCCAATGGCTGCGCTTCTCGAGGGAGCCTTCAGGATCCACCAGCACATCGGCGACGTTCTGCACGTCACGGACTTCGAAGGCGCCGCGCCTGACTTCCAGCAGGGGATTGTAGGCGGAGCCCCTTGGGTTGGTCGGATCAAACAGCAGCACCCGTCCATGCCGCGCGCGGAAGCCGGCCGTCAGCTGCCAGTTCTCGCCCTTGATGTCATGGACGATGGCTGACCCAGACCAGGTCAGAAGCGAGGGCACCACGAGACCCACACCCTTGCCGGAGCGGGTCGGCGCAAAGCAGAGGACGTGTTCGGGTCCGTCGTGACGGAGATAGCACGGCCCCAGCCGTCCGAGTACGACACCGTCGTCACCGAGCAGCCCGGCCTTCTCCACCTCCGCCGGCTCGGCCCAGCGCGCAGATCCGTAGGTCGCAACGATCCGCGCCTCACGCGCCCGCCACAGCGACATGCCAATGGCGGCAGCAACAGCCAGCAGGCTCCCCAGTGCCGCAATCGCCGCGCCTTCGGTGAACACGGTCGGCGCGTAAGCGTCATAGACGAACCACCACCAGAAGAACGCCGGCGGCCAATAGACCGGCCATCCTGCAACGGTGAACCAAGCGGGTCCCAGTCGTGGCTGGAAGGCGAGACGCCACGCCGTCCATTCAGTCGCGCCCCAGACCGTGAGCAGGACAATCAACGAGACGGCAAGGACTTGGCCCCACAGGATCCTGGTTGCCGGCATGTGCGCTCTCCCGATTGAACTAGAGGCCAAGGTCGCGCTTGCGACCGATCTGCCATTCGATGCCGCCGGCCTTGGCGAGACCAGTGACGGATTTGCCGAGCCGCTGGTCGATCTCGCGCGACCACGGCACGAGGTGGAATCCGAGACCATTGTCGATCAGGGCGAAGCGTCCCGAGGCGAGCGCGAGCCGCTGACGGTAGGTCCCCGCAACCGGCGCGCCAGGCTCGACCGGCAGATGCGGGAGCTTGAGCTCGGCGGACATCCTGGCACCGACCGTCTCGAGCTCCCGCTGCCGCAGCGTCTTTAAGAGATCCCGCTGGACGACGATCCGCTGGCCATCACGCCGGGCCAGTCCTTGGCTCACGAGATGCTCGGCCCTAGCACGGAGTGCGTCCCTAACCTCGGCACCAAAGCCGCCATGGGCCAGCGGCATGGGCTCGCGCTCGACCAGCCGATGGTCGAGCCAAGTCGCACCCTCGGCCCCGATTTGGTCGGCCAGGCTGAGATCGGACCGCGTCGCCAGCACCAGCGTCGGCCGTGCCTCGTCTGATCCGCCGAAGCGGCGAACCTCGACGATGCCGCCGGCCGGCGGCGCTTGTGCAAAGGCTTCGAGTCCACGGAACCGGACGTGGTGCGCTCGGCCATCCACGCCATCGATCACGGCAAAGGCCTCGCCCGTCAGTTCGTCATGCAGCCCGCGGTCGACCAGCCGGCCAACGATCGGCGAGGCAGCCTCGAATCCCTCTATAGCGTAATCCGCGATAGCCCGCCCTTCGCCACGGGCAGCGAACGCCCGGTGCATGGTCTTGATGATGTCACCACGCGTGCTGAGCTCCCAGAGCTTCCGCTCGGCCCCGAGCTCGAACATCCACTCGTTCGGGCCCGCCGCTGTCGCGAGCCCCAGCCGTTCCAGATACTGCAGACGCCCGCGCATGAGTCCGACGACCTGCCGATCCGGAAGACCGGGCGCGTCTTGACGAAGATCGATAGCACCGACTTCGTCGGCCGCCATCCGGATCTCGCCATCGAGCCGCGTCCAACGGTCGGCCGTGATCTCCTTCTCCAACGCGCTGCGGATCTCGTGCTCCGGCTTCGGACCGAGCTCGAGCCCAACCAGCTCCTCAGCGCGAGCGCGCAGGCCACGGCTGATGTAGTCGCGGGAGATCACGAGATCCGCGCCCGTCTCGTCGACGCCGCGGACGAGCACATGGATGTGTGGATTATCCGTGTTCCAGTGGTCGACAGCGATCCACTCCAACCGCGTCGAGAGATCGGCCTCCATCTGCCGCATCAGGTCGCGGGTGAAGGCCCTGAGGTCCACCATGTCGGCGGCATCCTCCGGCGAGACAATGAAGCGAAAATGATGCCGGTCACCTTTGCCCCGCGCCTCGAAGCCAGCCTCATCGGCATGATCGCCTGCCGCATCGAACATCCGCGCCGGCCCGCCGTTCCGCGTGACGCCGTCCCGCTTGAGGTAGGCCAGATGCGTCGCCAGAGGCGCTGACCGAAACGCACGCCCCTTGTGTCTTACGATACGCGCCTTGACCGTGACCCGGCGGGTCGGCGCAAACAGCCGCTCTCGGCTGAAGCTCACCCGGCCCCGCCCGAAGGTCGAATGAGCCCGTACTGCGTAGCGTCCATTCACGACTGACAACGGCGGCATGTGCCCCGCCGCATTCGCCGCCCGCAGCACGCGATTGATGAAGCTCTTCGCCTTGGCGCTCCGCCCCTGACGAATGCGCCCCGGTCGGATGCGGAACTCGCGCTCGCTCGTGGTCATGCGCGGCGCCCCAGGGCCGCCGGAAAAACTACAGTGCCGAAAACAACATTGATCTCACTACTAAAAGTGCAGAGCGCGGCACGCGCTCCGACCGACCGGCACGGTTGAACACAAGCCATGCCAATGGCTTGGCGTTCAACCGGCGAGCCGCTTTTATCTTGCCCTGAAAGCTCGCCCCCTTCCGGCTTGCTCTCTACGGCCCTATTAGTTCGTATGTTGGCGCGTCTCGTCGTACTCCAGACGGGTCCAGAGAAAAAACGGCGATACCGAAACAAGCCGAGAACATTGGCTGCCACCAGCGCGAGCGGCGTGCGACATGACGGCAGTTTGGCAGCAACCAGGAAAGCCGGCTGAGCGGCATCTGACATGTTACGGCAGTGCTCGTCATCAGACGACAGGTCGGCCGGAGATCGGCCGTTAACGGCCTCAGCAACCAACTGAATCTGCTGCAACGAAGGTGCCGGAAGGAGGGCAAACTTCCGTCGTTCGCCGTGCAGTCTAGCGTAGTCCGGACGAGGGCCGCAGGTGGCAACTGCACGATCTGAGTCGTTCGACCAACGAGCCTTTTTGTCGTCTGATCCGGCGCCAGACAAACGCCCGGAGTGCAAAGCGTATGTGCTTCGGGGATGGGATTGCCCGGCACAGCATTCGACTGCGAATTGACCCTCGGTGGTATTGAGCGCACCTAAATCGACGTCCGAGCAGGCGTTAGCACTAGTGCTAACACTGGTGCTAGCAGCACTGCCAAGAGCCCGAAAGCCGCTGCGGCCCTGCTGCGGGTCAGACGGTTTCATTGCAAGTCGGCTGCAGATCGAGCGCATCATTCCGTCTCCCTGGTCCACATGGAAACCGCGCGTCCGATCACATCCGACATCGCCGTCAAACCGAAATACCGGCCGTCCAACGATCTGTCCGACTGCCAGTTCATCAGGAAGATCTGCCCGTCGCCGACGATGCGACAGCCCTGCCAATCCGGCAGCGGACGGCCACGATGATCGTTCGATCGCGCGGCGCCAACTTCAACGCCATCCACGATGATCACGAGCTCGCGGCGACAGACGGTTTGGCCTGGAAGGGCAAGGATCCGCTTCAGCATCGGCACGCTGGCCGGCAAGTAGCCGCTAGCGGCGAGGAACGACGCTAGCTGCGCTTGAGGCCTCACGACTACCAGCTCGGTGACGAACCAGTCGCTGACCGGCCGCACGGCATAGAGCCCGATGGGCACGCTGTCCGAGGCATTCCAGATGAAGCGCGGCCGCAGATCGAGCGCGCTCGTTCCGAGCAGAAGCGAAACACCGAAGAGCATAGCCGCGACGATCGACACGCGTTGTCTCATGGCATGATGCTCCGGCGATGCAGCCAGGCGCGGTGCCGCAGCAGCGTGTATGGCCGCGGCGGCTCATTGGCTGTGAAGCGGTTCTGGACGTGCCGCCAATGATCCGGTGCGACATCCGCTGGGTCGATGCCGAGCGCCTCGATCGCATCGATGTGCTGCAGCACGCGCTCGACCTTCGGCCAGCCGAAAACCTGCAGCAGAATGGCTGCTCCAGGGCCTACGAACGGCACGGTCGCGCAGGCTTCCCCTGGGTAGACAGCCTGCAGAATGTCGATCCGCGACAGCACCGTGCCGTAGTCATTCGACGACCAGCGAACGAACGCAAACACGCTGCCGGGCGTGAATGAGACCACGCGGCGGAAGTGATCGAGCCGCAACTCTTGCACGGTTCGGCCGAAGCGGATGCGGTTCTCGATTCTACCCTGCAGCCATAGCAGCTGGACGCGCGTCAGCTCGCTCATCTGATCATCTCTCGTTTGGACAGGATTGGGAGGCGCTGGAGGGCCCGGCACGAGCGCACAGGAGGCTGCTCGAGCACCCTTGAGGACCGCCCACGCAAAGGCGGCGGGCTTCCAACGGTACGGCGCTGACGGTGCCCGTTAGACAAAATCCGAAGGATTTTGCAGTTAGGTAAGTTAAGGGGCCGAAAAGCTGAACTGTCAGAGCGGGTTAAGACCGATTTCGGTCCCCGATAGCACGAGGATCCGGTCCCCGATGGCACGAGTCTTCCGGTCCCCGATAGCACGAGACAATTCACAGCTTGTCCCCAGCAGCGTTCGATGAGGCACGCTTGGCGAAGCGGCGCGCGATGGGATCCGTAATGGCGGCCGTGAAGTTCAGCCGCTCGGTTCCGTTCGGATCGCGTGTCAGCATGAGCTCGTAACCGGGCAACGTCTGGCGGCGGACGATTTCGCGCAGGTCGTAGGCGAAATGTTTGAGCGGCGAGAGGCTGCCGGATTTGGCGTGGAGATAGCCGAGATCGAAGCTCCAGCCGCAATCCTGATGACCGCCATGCTTGCGCACGAGACGATAGAGCCAGCGCTCCAGACCGCCCGTCAGCGCGAAATAATCGCGGTCGATCGTCAGCACGAGCGCATCGTCGATGACGCCTGAATAGAACCAATCCGGCAGGATCAGCTGCAGCCCGGAGGGCTTGCCATGCGCATCCGCCGTCTCCTTCCACTCGTTGATCCAGGAGAATCGATGCCGCCGGCGCTCGCTCGGCTGGCGGATCGACGTCAGCACGGTCGTCGATTGCAGACGGTCGAGACCTGCTTTCAGACGGTCGTAATCGCGCACGCCCGTACCGCGGCCGACGAACGTCAGGATCTCATACGGCGTAGCCGCCATCAGGCGCGATGTTTTCAGTCCGGCGTCACGCGCTTCGACGATCTGCGACGCTGCCCAGATCAGAACGTCCGCATCCCAGATGGTCGCCATGCCGTGCTCGGGGACGGCCTCGACACGGATCGCGACAGTCCCGGCGCGGAAATCGATCGGCACCACGCGCTTGGTTTTAGCCAGCGAGAAAAACGGATAGGCCATCAGATCCTGCGCGTCGCGCGGGGCGAGATCGCCAGGCAGCGCGCGAAACAGATCGAGCTGGGCGCGCTCGGATTTGCGCAAGTGACGCATGCTCACGCCCGCACAGCCCGCTGTACGCGGCGCTCTTTGCCTGCATAGGGGACGAGACCTGCATGCCGCTTGGCGGGCAGAACCGTGCCCTGCCCGGGATCGGCGGTCGACGTTTTGGTGCCGCGGTCGACCCACGCTTTGAGGTCGTCGAGCGCATAGACGACGCGGCCGCCGATCTTGCGATAGGTCGGGCCAGTGCCGTAGGTCCGGTGCTTCTCGAGCGTGCGGCCGGACAGGCCGAGATAACGCGCAGCCTCGGGCGTACGAAGAAAGCGCGGCGGAAGACCGGCCAAGGAATCGGACATCTGGCAACCTCCAGGACAGACCTGCGCGCTTCCTCGTAGTGCAGCGCGTTGCCGGTCAGCATGGAGGCGTAGGCCAGCGAAGGGGGAGGCCGCAGATCGAGGTGGCCGTTTCCGGCCACCTCCTATTGGATGCGAGATGCTATTCGTCCTTGCGCGGCGGTCGCAGGAGTTGCCGATATCCCCCGCGGATCAAGGACAGGCCGTCCTCGACCAAACGTCGGGTTTGGCTGCGCACTTCGCTCGTTTTCCAAGCGCGCGCAGGAATGCGCGCTGCGCCGAACAGCACTTCTGCAATCGTTCGATGACTATGACCCTGCTGCCAACCATCGAGCGCGCGCAAGATCAGCACCAGGCGCCTGCGGCGCTGCTCCGTCAAGCCGTCAGAGGCGGGTCCAAGCGGCTGCGCACGCAGGGCACGCCAGAGACGGTCGGCAGCCTCGTTGCGCATCTTGAAGTCGCGGTCATACGGCAGCAGTGCCGCGTAGGACACCGCGCTCAACGGCTTCCTGCGAAGCCACACGCGGTGCTGGCTTGCGCCGATTCGAGCGACGACATGCCAGCCGTCTGTCGCTCGGCGCAGTTGATCCGGCGCGAACGACGGCAGCTTTACGAGCGGCGCGACGACCGGCATATGCTCGCCGATCTCGACAAGCGCCAGAACAGTCGACAACTCCTCAGGCGCCCAGAACACAGGCTGGGCGTCGAAAGGCAGCGCGGGATCAGCGGCGAAATATCAACCCCCAATGCTTCCGGAAGTTAGCAGGCGCACTGCGATCAAGATGAGCTATCGCCGAAAACTCCGTACAATAGTTCGGTGACCGGCGAACACTCTCCCAAGCAAAGCCTGGGCGGTCCGCGCGATGAATGTTCGCGTAGGCCTTGGGTGAGCGCCAATCGAATTCCGACATCGTGCTGTCCTCATCAGGTTAGGACTGCAACGCAATAGGCCAATGATGGCGCCATTTAAGATTGTTGAAGGGATTCTCGACTCGTGCAGGTACATGGATGCGGATGACTGCCACGACCAACTACACGATTGCTTGAGGCGATCGAGTTCCGTCCTGGTTGCACAACTTCAGGTCTCTGGAGGACTACGTAGAAAGCCCTTGTAGCCTTCCTCCGACAACCACTTTGCACGCGCAAGATGACTATCGAACGCGCGGCGCGCACGTTCGGGTTCGCGGAGCGGATCAATGTGCAGAACGATCTGCGCGACCTCTTCCCAGTCAGCGCCTGCCTTCTGCGCGTCGAGGAGGCGGAGATAGGTGACGAGGTGCTCCTCGTCATAGCGCGTCAGGACGGGATCGGACGGAGCCACGTCGTCGACATCGGGATCGAGCGGGGGAAAGGACATCGGTCAGAAACCCACAAAGGCAAACACAACTCTCATTCTTGGCCGACAGCAGACGGAGCACTCTCTACATCCGACGAGGCATCGGGGACCATTAGCCAACGTAATCAATCGCTTGGTCCCGCTTTGTAGAAAATACTCCGTGGTGAAATACTCGACAAGCCTGTGCTGTCTTGGAGATGAACATCCGAGACGTCTTGGCCGCCAACTTGAAGCGCTTGCGCCGAACCAAGGGCGTTTCGCAGGAAGAACTCGCCCACCGCGCCGATATCGATCGGACCTATATCAGCCTGGTTGAGAGAAGCCGCAATGCCGTTTCGATCGACGTGCTCGCCGCTCTCGCGGCTGGCCTCGGCGTCGAGCCGGCAGACCTGTTGAAGCCGACGCCGCCGACACTGGATCTCAACAAGAAGGGGCGACGTATTAGAAACCGGTAATGCCAAAGCGTGCTCAAAATTTGGCGTTGGCCGAGGGAAGTTCGTTGACCGCGCCAACGGGCGCTCATCCGGTCGCAGCAAGGGCAGCTCCCTGCTGACCGCCACAGCAGATCCTCTGGCCAGCCGTCAGACCGCTCCGACGCCCGAGGGATCGATGGTCGGGTCTGGCTCTCCAGAACTGGTGGCAAGACGGGTCGGCTGCTCCAAGGCGTAGCGGCTTCCATTCGCAGCGTTCGGCTGGAATCAATTAGGCATGACCGGCCTCACCCGCCGCCGCGATCCGCAAGCCTCGAACGAGACTTGGCGCATCTATTTCGGAGATGTCCAAGCCGGCACAATTGCAAAATGCACGGCAGGGCCTTCGGGAACACCGGCCTGGCAGTGGTTTTGCGGTTTCTACCCTGGCAGCCACCCGGGTGAGCAGACCCTCGGTACGGCGGCGTCGTACGAAAAGGCCCGATTGGAATTCCAGACGGCTTGGGACGTCTTCGTCGCCCGGCGCTCGCCGTCCGATTTCGATGTTTGGCGTCGCGACCGCGCTTGGACCAGGTGGAAATACGCCATGTGGGACGTCGGCTGCCGCCTTCCGACCCAGAGCCCCACCGCTCTCGGTGCTTCTGCCGGGTGGAGATCGACTTGCGCACAACGGATCACCACATCTTATCAAACCATATGACCTCGCCGCGATAGAGCGGACCACGGATACAGATCAGATGTGCAATCTCTACTCGATGACCAAGAACGCCGATGCGATCCGACGGTTTTTTGTGTTTCGCCGGCCAACGACCACACCGGCAACCTGCCAAGTCTGCCCGGCATCTTCCCCGACTATCCCGCCCCGATCGTCGGCAACGGCGGGGCTGCGCGCGAACTGGTGATGGCGCGCTGGGGCATGCCCTCGTCGCAGAAGGCGCTGATAGATGCAACGAAGCGCCGAGCCGAGAAGCTCGAAGCGAAGGGCAAGACCGTCGACTTCAAGCAGTTGCTCCGGATGGAGCCGGATAGCGGCACGACCAACATTCGCAACGTCAATAGCGCACATTGGAAACGCTGGCTGACGCCGGCGAACCGTTGTCTGGCGCCATTCACATCGTTCAGCGAGTACGACACCATCGACGGCAAGAAAGTGCCGGTGTGGTTCGCAGCGGACGAGAGCCGCCCCCTGCTCTGCTTTGCCGGGCTTTGGACCAACTGGACGTCCGTACGTAAGGTCAAGGAAGGCGAGGTCACCTGCGATCTCTTTGGCTTCCTGACCACCGAGCCAAACGCAGTGGTCGCCCCGATCCACCCGAAAGCTATGCCGGTGATTCTGACCACCGAAGAGGAGCACGACGTCTGGCTACGTGCCCCCTGGAACGAAGCCGCAGCACTGCAGCCGCTCTCCAATCAGACCCTGCGGGTCGTCGCACGAGGCGAACGAGAAGATCCTCAGCTTGCGCGACCCGGCCTCGAGGAGACCGGCTAGGACGCGTACTCACAAATCTTCGTCGATTATTTCGATTGGCACGCGGCGACTATCGCATACAGCAGTTTCGCAGTGCTGTAACCAATATCTTCCCGCGTCATTCCCATGCGCAAGATCACCAGTTTACGCGAAGGGATAATCGCGATCACCTGACGCAAATGTCCTTGCATCATGAACGTGTCTGCAGGGAGTCGGAACCCTTGGCCCGGTCCCAACCAAAGCTGTCCGCGACCGTAGACCGGGCCGTGTCCCCTATCGGAGGCAGGCACTGGCGAGCGCATGTAATCGACGAAGCCCTCCGGTAATAGTTGCTCGCCGTTCCACGCTCCGTTCAGGCGCAGGAATTCGGCGAAGCGCACCCAATCATGCGCATTGGCGTAGAGAAAGGCTTCGCCGAGGAACGTGCCTACAGGATCGGCTTCGAGAACGGCACTGGTCATGCCCAAAGGCTTGAACAATCGCTCCCGCGGAAATGTTCGCGCGTCAGCTCCGACCGCGTTCTGCCAGAGCCGCGCCAACAGGACAGACGAACCGCTTGAATAATTGAATTCTGTTCCAGGCGCAGCGACGAGCGGTCGGTCCCTCGCGAAAGCCGCTGCATCCCTCGCGAGATTCTCCAATCCGTTAGGATCGGGAGAGTCGCCGTTCTCACTCCATTTTAATCCGCTCGTCATAGCCATCAGATCGGCCACCGAGATGTCCGCGCGGGCATCCCCCGTCCACTGCGGAAACAGATTTCTTTGATCGAGCGAAAGCTTTCCGTCCTTGATCGCCATGCCGACCAGGGCGGCGTTCACGGTCTTCGTCATTGACCAGCCCTGTAAGGGCGTCAAAGCGTTGAAATCTTCACCATAGGTTTCAGCGACGATGCGCCCGTCCTGAACCACGACGATTGCGCGCATGCCGGGCCCTTGGAGCGCCGGATCATTCAGCGCAGCCACCAAGCGATTGTCCTCGGACAATTGTACCCTCTCGCCCGCCGGCCAGAGTGCATCGGGTTTTACCGGAAGCGAAGGCAGCGCGGCGCGATCGGGGATTTCGGCTTTCGAGACGAGCGTGCAACCGCGTCCCTCCTCGTATTGAGCATAGCGTCTGGCGAAAAAGCCGCGAAATGCCGCTTCGACACGCTGGTTGACAGGGTCGACCGAGATTTTCAGTCGTTTGGCGACATTAGGAAGCGCAAAGGCCACATCGTTTCCAATGACCAACTCCGCATCGCGTTTGGTAATGAACACGTTGGAGCAAACCAGTTTTGCTGCGACGGCCGATGCCGACAGTAGCCCATCGGGCGGGCTGAAGATTAACCAGCCGGTGAATCCCAAAATTGCGAGAAGCGCAATCGTGATAAAAAGTTTGAACATTTTCAGAACAGTACGCATGCTTCCCCGACCTGTCTCGAGCCCAATATGGACGCCATACGCATCAGCTCGCAGCCTACAGAGTCTGACTGATTTCGCACAGGCCACTCTCCGAGGAAGACGGACTTCAGTCGCTACTCCGATTTGGTGTCGTACCGGGTCCGGGCCAGAAGCGTTACGTTTGGTCGAGCCCCTGTGAGTCAAATTCCCAAAACTAGGGCCGCATCACACGCTACGAACTCGCCGACTATGAATGGACTGCCATAAGATTGACGCTGCCGAACAAGCCGCGCGGCATTCCTGGGGTCAACGACCGACGTGTCCTGGGAGTATGCCCGAGACTTGGCCTGGTAATCGCATCTTGGCAAGTAGCGGGCATCCCATCTGGAGCGGTCGTTCAATGGGGAGAGGGTGATTGAATGTTCTTTACGCATGGTTTGGTTATGGTCCAGCCAACGCTTGTCGTTGTCCGGAATCTATGTCTCGACTAACGTTTACGCATGCCGCTCACTAGCCCCATACGGCCTTACGATCCGAGGTGGCCGCAAAAATACGCGAACGAGGAAGTTCGCCTGCGACCTATCTTTGGCACGGCGTTGGTGGAAATTCATCACGTCGGGAGCACAGCCGTACCCGAACTGGCTGCGAAAGGTGAAATCGACATACTTGCGGTGATCAATCCAGGCGGCACGGTGGAAGATTGGACTCGATCGTTTGAAGGTTTAGGCTACCGACGCGGAGGAGACTTGTCCCAGGACCATCATTTCTTCAAACGCGATGTCGCCCGCGTCCGCACACACAAGCTCCATATCTGCCTGAAGGGTCACGCGCAAATCGTCAGAATGCTGCGTTTTCGCGACCACCTGCGACGACATCCAGCGGATCGGATGAGATACCAAGAACTAAAGCTTAAGCTCGAATTTGAGAATACTGGCGGCATTCAAGAGTATCTCGCAGCAAAGGATCCATTCATCTGCGCAATTCTCGCGGGACTCGATTAATGGTGGTTGGCTCCAGGAGCAAATTCGGAGGCGCCATCCTGGAATGCACCAAGTCTTTTCCTGGTCCGCCGCGGACCTTCCGGTCGGCGCTTGCGACGTCTGCTCGTGGCTAGGTTCGTACATCAGAATTCACCGATTGGTGTCAGCGATCGAGCTAGGCTCGGCGAGCTCGGACCTTGTCCGACCCAGGTCGATTGCGCCCCGCCCGGTGTACCCGAGCGGGACGCGATCGCCACCTCACTCCGCCGTCCTGCGCGGCCGCGACCAGAGGAGCGTGTAGCCCTCGCTGGCCTCGTCGTCGAACAGGTTCGCATAGATCGGGGCGTTGAAGGAGGGATCGTCGAGCTTGAGCGAGAGATAGTCGCGTCCTTCCTCGGAGCGGCGCGCCCAGGCGGCGCCGATCTCGACCCGGCCGGCGTAGACGCGGTGGCTGGGCGCGTTCTCGCTGGAGCGGTTGGCTTCGGGGACGATGCGCACGCCCTTGGCCTTGAGGCTCAGGGTGATGATCTCGCCCTGGAAATCGTCGCCGACCTTCTTGAAGGAACCGATGGAAGCCATGTTGTCTCTCCTTGGCTGGTTCAAGCCGCGACCACCGCGGCCTCGATGGCGCATCTCGGGCGAATGGCGAGCGACGGCGCACCCGAAGGGCTGAAGCGACAGCGGAGGACGGCGCCGGCCAACTTTCTTGTCCCGCGAGGAATGGGCTTCAGCCCAGGGGAAGAAAGTTGGGCGGCGGCGTTGCGCTCAGGCGATCGAGGCGTAGCCGGCCTTCGGCCAGATCAAGCCATCACGAGGCAAGGTGCGTCGCCGGCCCTGATCAGCTCACAGGAGAGACATCGTGAACTGAGGCAGCACAAGAGGACGGCAGCACCAGGCGTACGATCAGAAATCGCCGGAAAGAAAAGAGCGTCTGTATAGCACTCAATGCCTTGCGAACGCGCGCCACTTCAGCCGTCCAACCGATCGAGCTGGGTCGAGATCCTCGCAAAAATGGCCGCTCGCTCCGCGGTGACGCGGTCCTTCAGCTCAAGGCGCGCTCATCATGCATGCCCGTCCATCATGGACGACCACTCGGCAACCGGGCGGCTAGGCGCCCCCGCAGGGTTCATGGCCGCAAGGAGCGAAGAATCTGGTCGTGATCTCGCTCGGAGCGACACGGGCGAGGAACTTCGTGACCAAGCAACTGGCGCAAGGCTACACTACACACCAGCAGCGCTCCTGACCATCCGATGATCTCGCGCCAGAGCGGTAACGGCCCGACGAGCAGTGCCAGCCCCAGCGCCGCGTGACGCCCGGCGATCGCAGCGGGAACGAGGAAAGCGGCTGCGACGACACCGCGCACCAGAACAGATTCCGAGACGGCGAACAGAACCCGGCCACAGACCACAGTGAACACTCCCGCGATGAACCCGGCGAGACATGCCGAGCCGACACTGTCTCCAGCATTCATGAGCGCGATGCCGATGCTGACCGCGACGAAGAATGGGAGCGCGTGGACCGCAAGCGCAAACAGCGCCCGGCACATCAGACCAAGGCTGATCAGTCCGAGAAGGAGAGCAATTGGAAGCATAGTGGTGGCCTCCGCACATGACTTTGACGGATGCGCCTTCCACCACCACCGCGGCGCGATCCAAAAGGCATAAATCTCGATTTGGACAAAGTTGCGGAGAGTCGCGCCGACTTCCGCGTCTCCGCTCGCCTTCCATAATGGTTGGCGTCGGCGGCGCTCACGCGCCGCCCTGCCCGAAGGTCCAAACGGGAATACCGAGGCGACGAGCCTTGTCGGCGAGGTTGCCCTGGATCCCCGAGCCAGGGAAGACCATGACGCCGATCGGCAGCGTCTCCAACATCGCGTCATTGCGCTTAAAGGGTGCGGCCTTGTTGTGCCTGGTCCAATCTGGCTTGAAGGCGATCTGCGGCACCTTGCGGTTCGCCGCCCACTTGGAGGCGATCAGTTCGGCGCCTTTCGGCGAGCCGCCGTGCAGGAGGACCATGTCCGGATGCTTGGCGTGAACTTTGTCGAGCCGGTCCCAGACGAGTGCGACATCGTTGAAGTCAGGTCCGCCGGTGAGTGCGATCTTCGGCCCCTGCGGCAGCATGACCTCGACCTCGGCGCGGCGCTTGGCTGCGAGGAAGTCGCGCGAGTCGATCATGGCCGCTGTCAGCGTGCGGTGGTTGACCTGCGATCCCGACCGCGGGTGCCAAGGTGATCGCGTGTGGAGCTCGAAGGCGTCGGTGGCGAGGTCGCGGAACAGCTCCATGGCGTTGCGGCGCTCGACCAGTGACAGCCCTTCCGACGTCAGGCGCTCGAGTTCGACGGAGCGGACTTCCGAGCCGTTCTGCTCACGCTGGCTCGCGCGCTGCGCCTGCTCGTTATCGTCGAGCTCGCGCTCGATGCGCATTGTCGCGCGGTGGAAGAGGTTGACCGTCGACCACAGGAGATCCTTCAGCTCAGGCTCGAGGCGAGTGTCCGAGAGGGTCGCCACCAGGGCGTCGAAGATGTCAGCGACTGCGCCTGCGATGACTTTGCCTTCGGGTAGAGGCCGCGGATCAGGCTCGTCGTCAAATGGACGGTAGCCATGGAGCTGGAGTTCGGTCAGGGCGTCGTCTGTCGTCGATTGGATGTCGCGCGGCTCGTGCATCTCGTCGTTCGGGTCGGACATGGGGACCTCGTCTGTGATCGTCAGAGCCGCGCCCATCGCGGCCTTCCATAGCGATCTCCAAGACGGCGGGCGGCCCGGACCAGAACCCGCTGCCTTCGAGCAGCGGGCCGGAGCGACAGCGGAGGATGGCGGAGCGCAGCTATTTTGCTTCGCGATGCAAAGGCCCGCGTGCGGGCCGGCGGAAAATAGCTGCGAACCGCCATTGCCGGACCGGACCGGCTGACGTCCGATCGCCTCTTAAGAAGGCCCTCGGCGCGGCCCTCTCGGGCATAGACGAGATTTCCCTTGCACCCGCACGCGTCGCTGATGCCGAACGGCACCCAAGCAAAGGCCGGGCGTTTAGGCCGCACCCACGCCCATGAACCTCGCGGCGTCTTCGGGCAGCAACTGAGGCCGCAACATCTCCCGAAGCGGGCTTTTCCCGAACGCGCGGAGATCTTCATTGAAATCTTCCAGGCGCGGACAGAGTGAAATGGCCTCAATGCCGGCGTCCAGCGCACGTCTCGTCAAAGCCTCCGCCGCATTAAGACCTGCGGCATCTGCGTCGGCAGCGACATAGAGCCGGCGCAGTGTGGCTGGCCACAGCAGCGTCGCGAGATGATTGGCAGAGAGTGCGGCGGCAACCGGCAAGGTCGGCAGCACCGTGCGCAACGACAGCATGGTCTCGATGCCCTCCCCGGCCGCTAGAACGTCATCAGTCATGCCGAAGCGAACGGCATGTCCGAGCAGATCCCCCATCGCTCGCCGCGGCGTATCGATCGGCGCCTTGCCACGCCTGCGATCGTCGAAGCCGTCGGGATCGAGCCAGGTTCGATGGACGCCTGTGATACGGCCCTTGAGGTCGGTCACAGCGGCGATCAGCGCCGGCCAAGTCTCCACAATGTCTGTGCCTTCCGGGCGATAGAAGCAGCGCTGATGGAAGCGGAGAGCATCGGGGCTGATGGGTGCGTCGATCCCGCGGTTGGCAAGATAGGTCTCTCCGAGCGTCCCAGGCAGCGGTTGCGCCATCGCAAACAGACGCCTGTAAGCTTTGATCGCGTCGCGCGGGCGGATGGCCTTGGCCTCGACCGGCGGCTCGCGCTGCCACCGAGGCAGCTTCAAGAACCGCCGCGCCTCCTCAGCAATCTCGCGAAAGCTCCGCAGACCACACGTCGCCCCGATGATGTCGAGCAGATCACCATGCTCGCCGGTCGCGGCATCGACCCATTTGCCAGCGGCCCCCTTCGATGAGGCATGCAACCGTACGAACAGCGATCGTCCGGGCGTGTTGTTGACGTCGCCAACCAGCCAGTAGCGGCCCTCACGCCGGCCGTTGGAGAGATAGTGACGGCACACCGCCTCGGCCTCGCGCGCGAGCCGGCCTGCCAGTTCGGACGCGTCGCCTGCCATCACGTTTGCTCCCGACCGCGAACATCCGCAATCGGAAACCGCTCCACAACCTTGGCCAGGACCGCAGCGCCACTCGCATCTGTGGGCACGAACATCCTAAGCTTCCAGGAGATGATCTCGCCGAACAGCCCGCAGGCCTTCAGACAGTCCCTCAGCCCTTCAGCAAAGCCCGACAGCTCGATGCGATGAACGCCCATGACACGGACGCGCCGGAGCTGCAGACCTTCGGCGAGATCGAGCGCATAGTCGTCGCGGAGCAGCGCCGCGAACGCGTCCTCGGGCGCGAGCGCTGGGGCTTCCGCCGAGATGGCCGAGACCCAGCTGAGCGGGACCTTGCGACCGATGATGCGCTCGCCCGCGTCCGTCTGAAGCCGGTAGACCCGCGTGAACTCCTGGGGCAGGCGCTTCCAGATCGGCAGCAGCAGGCCCGTGACGAGGTAGATCGTACTCGTCGTAAACTCCGGGATGAACGCGAGCTGCGCGCTCCAGGCCTCCTTGAATTGCTCGCGATCCACTTCCACCCAATCGTGCTCAGCGACTTTGGCGAGAGGCAGAGTCTGGCGTCCCATCGGCCCCACGAGATGGACGCGTCGCTCCATCTCGCCATCGTCGAGCAGACCGCTCAGCGCCGGCAGTTGGATCGCTGCATGTCCGGATCGGACGTTATGCAGCGGAACGGCACGGCGCTGCAGGAGCCGCTCCAAGGCCTCGTTCAGCGGCATCGGCCGGTTGCGGTCGCGCTGGGTGATGGTGACGAGATGAGTCTCCGCGCCGGTGGCCGGATGGCTGTAGATCGTCCTCCGCTTGGTGACGACGAAGCTCTCGGCGCGCAGCGTCTCCAAGCCGACGTCCAAGGTCCCAGAGGCGATCGCCCCCTCGATACGCGCCGCAAGCAATTGCTCGAAAACAGTGAACAAGATGTTCTGCAGCTCGATCGTCAGCGCCAGCAGCCGGTTGAGGAATGTCGTGATCGGCGGCAGTTCGTCGCGCAGGCCGTTCTCGTCCGTCAACTTCAATCCCGTTGCCTGCTCGAAGCGCTCCAGCGAGCAGCTGCCGACTTGGCCGCGGACCAGAAGCCCATAAAGCTGGCGCAAGGCATCGCGAGCGTGCGGGCTTTCGAGATTGTCCTCCGGGCGGAACAGCCCCTGCCCGCCGGTCTGACGCTGGCCGCGGGTAATGGCCCCTAACGTGTCGAGCCGGCGCGCGATCGTGGACAGGAAGCGCTTCTCCGCCTTCACGTTGGTCGCGATCGGCCGAAACAGCGGCGGCTGCGCCTGGTTGGTGCGGTTGGTGCGCCCGAGCCCCTGGATCGCAGCATCCGCCTTCCAGCCAGGCTCCAGCAGATAATGCACGCGCTGCCGCGTGTTCTTCGCCGACAGCTCGGCATGATAGCTGCGGCCGGTGCCTCCGGCATCGGAGAACACCAGGATGCGCTTCTGGTCATCCATGAATGCCGCGGCTTCGGCCAGATTCGCGGAAGCTGCCCTGGTCTCGACCGCCATCCGATCACGGATACGAACGATCCGCCTGGAACGGCCGGTCACCTCGGCAACCATTTCGGTGCCGAAGCGCTGGACGATCTGGTCGAGCGCGCCGGGTACCGGTGCAAGGGAGGCGAGGCGCTCGATCATCTCCGTCCGCCGCGCCACTGCCTCTCGACACTCGACCGGCTGGCCGTCGCGAGTGACAGGTCGCGAGGACAGGTTGCCCTCGCCGTCGGTGAACGGCTCATAGAGCTGGACCGGGAACGAATGGGCGAGATAGTCGAGGACGTATTCGCGGGGCGTGATGTCGACCTGGACGTCACCCCATTCCTCCGTTGGGATTTCGGCGAGGCGGCGCTCCATCAAGGCTTCGCCCGTCGAGACGATCTGGATGACCGCGGCGTGGCCGGCATCGAGATCCCGCTTGATCGCGTTGATCAGGGTCGGCGTCTTCATCGAGGTCAGGAGATGCCCGAAGAAGCGCTGCTTGGCGGATTCAAACGCGGAGCGCGCCGCCGACTTGGCCTGGGCGTTCAGCGTCCCGCTCGCCCCGGTGATGTTGGCCGCGCGCATCGCGGCTTCGAGATTGTTGTGAATGACCGCAAACGCCTCGGCATAGGCATCGTAGATTCTGACCTGCTCATCCGTCAGCCGGTGCTCGAGGAGTTCATATTCGACGCCCTCGAACGACAGTGACCGCGCTGCATAGAGGCCGAGCGCCTTGAGATCCCTGGCCATCACCTCCATGGCCGCGACGCCGCCCTCCTCGATGGCCGCCACGAAATCCGCACGCGTCGGAAACGGGAAGTCGGCACCGCCCCACAATCCGAGCCGCTGCGCATAAGCCAGATTATGGACGGTCGTCGCGCCTGTCGCCGAGACGTAGACGACGCGTGCATTGGGAAGCGCGTGCTGCAGCCTCAAGCCGGCGCGGCCCTGCTGTGAAGCGGCCTGCTCGCCCCGATCGCCCTTGTTGCCTGCGGCGTTCTGCATCGCATGGCTCTCGTCGAAAATGATCACACCATCGAAGTCGCGTCCGACCCAATCAACGATCTGGCGGACGCGAGAAAGCTTCTCGGCCTTCTCGTCGGTCCGTAGCGTGGCGTAGGTCGTAAAAAGGATGGCTTCGCTGAGCCTGATCGGCGCACCCTGGCGGAAGCACGACAGCGGCGTCACCAGGAGCCGCTCCATGCCGAGCGCCGCCCAATCGCGCTGGGCGTCCTCGATCAGCTTGTCGGACTTGCTGACCCAGATCGCGCGGCGCCGGCCCTTCAGCCAATTGTCGAGCAGAATGCCTGCGGCCTGGCGCCCCTTGCCCGCGCCGGTCCCATCGCCGAGGAACCAGCCACGCCGGAAGCGCACCGCCCCCTCGACATCGTCACCGGCGGCGCGGACCTGATCGAAGGTCTCATCGACGATCCACGAGCCCGCGAGGAATCCATTATGCGCCTCGCCGGCATAGATGAGGCTTTCGAGCTGAGCATCGGAAAGAACGCCATTGGAGACAAGCTGAGGCAGCACATGCGGCCGATAGGTCGGCTTGGGCGGCAAGACCGAAGCCATCGCCGCTGATTGCACCAACTTTGTCGGATGAGGTTTCGCTCCAGCAATTCGGATCGACTGTAGCCGATACGCCTCATAGAGCGCCTCGCTCAGGCGAGGTCCGTCTTCGGGCATATCCTCCACGAGTTCATAGGCAAGCTCGCAGCCGGCCGGCTCGCGGGCCGGCGCCGAAGAAGGTTCGCAGGCAGCAAGCGGGACGCGCCCTGCTCTCGCACGGAGACCAACGGGCTCCCCCGCCGGCGCGACGAGCCGACCCACCATCGGCAGCCGCGGCGGCACGAGCGCCGTGATCCAGTCGAGCAAGGTCCGCACATCCGGTGCCATTCCCGCCGACTGCGGAAACACGCGAGGATCCTGCGCCGGCCTGCTTGTCGATCACCAGCAAGCGCGTGGCAGTCGTAGTGCCTTGTCGTGCGTAGACCGATCCGTCGATCGCGGCGGAGAACACGAGACGACCTCGCTCCTGCAGGCGCACGAAGGCGTCCGTCCAGGTCGGATTGTCCGGCGCAAAGCCAGCGGCAGTAATAGCGACGAGGCGCCCGCCCTCTCCAAGCCGAGCAAGCGCTGAGGACACATGGCGCAACGTCGTATCGGCCTGGGGCCGATCCACATTCACCGTTGCCGAGAACGGCGGGTTCATCAGGACCACGCTCGGGAGGCAGGCTCTATCGAGATAGTCATCGATCTGCGCAGCGTCGAAGCGCGTCACTGTCAGCCCTGCGAACACCAGATCGAGCAACGCTGCGCGGCTTGCAGCGAGCTCGTTGAGCACAAGCGAGCCGCCCGCGAGCTCCGCGAAGATGGCGAGGCTCCCCGTCCCTGCGGATGGCTCCAGCACGCGATCGGCCGAGGTCACCTGCGCCGCCGCGGCCGCGGCAAGCGCCAACGGCAGCGGCGTCGAGAACTGTTGGAAGCTCTGGCTCTCCATCGAGCGCCTGGTATGGCTCGGCAGAAGGGCTGCGATCTTGCTGACCATCGGCAGCATGGCCGAGGGGCTGCCATTGCTCGCCTTGATGATCGCTGGACCGTACTTGGCGAGGAACAGAACGGCGGCGATCTCGCAAGCCTCGTACGCCGTCTTCCAGTCCCAGCTGCCCTCGGCATCAGAGGCGCCAAAGGCGGTCTGCATAGCGTGGCGCAGGCATCTCGCATCGATGCGCTCGCCGCGGGCAAGGTTTTGGAGCAGCGGCTCGGCCGCACGATGGATGGCCTTGGCGCGTGCAAGGAGTGCGAAGGGAGCCGTCTGGCAGCTCGTCTCGGTGACCATGGCGAAGAACCTCAAGGGAGAG
Organism: Bradyrhizobium sp. USDA 4353; assembly: GCF_054063215.1. Lineage (NCBI taxonomy): Bacteria > Pseudomonadati > Pseudomonadota > Alphaproteobacteria > Hyphomicrobiales > Nitrobacteraceae > Bradyrhizobium > Bradyrhizobium sp. USDA 4353. The sequence continues at coordinate 2,401,898 of NZ_JBSSGB010000001.1, read as the reverse complement.
CGAGGATGCGGAACGGCCGCCGAACGCTCTCTCTTGTCGGGCGACCTCACCCGCGCTGTCCCACCCTCTCACTCTCGCCTCTCCTCCGTTCACCGATGACCTGCATGACAAAGCCCGGCCGACTTGGCCGGGCTTCCATCATCGATAGCTTCTCACTCGGGCCGTTCCGGACCGAGGGTCACTCCGCGGCGATGAGCTCCTCGACTTCATCAGCGCCCTCCGTCGCCTCCTCGTCCTCGCTGAGGAAAGCCGGGAGACTGTCGCCACCTTCGCCCTCAGCTGCCGGTGCGACATCGGTCTCTGCTCCTCGCAACGGCTCCGGCAGCCAGCCGCTACCGTCGAGCAGTCGCTCAGCTTCGCGCGCCATGTCCGGCTTCTTCAGATGTTCGATGAGCTGGGCCGAGGCCTCGCCCTTGGCCTCGCGCACCGTCTGCAGGATGCGATGCTTGGTGACGCGACCGAGATAGTTGTCCACGGTGGGCTTCCAGCCGGCCCTGATCAGATCGAGCCCGACCGCGCGCGACAGCCGGTCCGCCTCTTCGAGGCGACCACGGGCGCCATGCGCAGACAGGCGCCCTTGATGCACCCGGCTGGCCGGCTCAGAGATCGCGTTCACCGCCTGGGCGGCGCAATGGGCGAAGAGCTCGGCCTGCGCCGTCCCATCCATCGCCGTCAGTGCCTCCCAGAGGTCCTTGTCGCTCGTCGGCAGCTTTGCCTTCCAGGCCGCGTGACGGGCGGCAATCGCCTTTGCCGGAATACTGTCCTGCAGACCCGGCGGCTGCTCCGGAAAGCTCGGACTGCGCAGCGAGATCTCCAGGCAGTTGAGCGCGGAGCCGAACGGATAGAACGTCGCCAGCACGAAGCTGTGCAGCACCGCCTGGAAGGCGACCTGTGGCTGCCGACCCAGCGCGTCGCGCAAGGCGAGCGTGCGATAGGCCGAAAGCTCACTGATCAGCCGTTCCGGCAAGGGCCGTTCGACATCCTCCCCCTCCTCGGCGGGCATCTCGGTCTGGCCGCCGCCGATCACGATCGTCGGCGCCGTTGCCCTGACCTCCCCGTCCGGAATGCCGGTCCGGCCGTCGCCGTCCGTCCCAGCTTCGGCATCCGGCTGGTCACGCGTCGCGACCGCCTCATCCTCCGGGCGGACGAAGCCGCGGGCGACCCGGAGCCGGCCCTCCGAATCAACGCTGACGAACGCGCCGGCGCGCGCCATCTCCGCCGCATCGAAGATCATGGGCCGTTCCTCGAATGATTGCAGCGCCTCCTCGATCTCACCAAGGCGTCGATCGACGTCCTCGGGCAGCTCATCGGCCTGACTACGGTCCGCCTCGAGCTTGGCCTGTTCGGCCCTCAGCGCTTCGATTGTTTCCTGCTCGTCCGCGGTGAGCTCGGCCGGCTCTCCCTGAAGCTCGCGCAAGCCATGGGAATGCCCGAATGGGAAGTCGACGGCGGCAGCGATCCACTTCCAGCCCTCGGCACCGATCCGCTCGGCTTCGGTCTGCAGCTTCTCCGCGACAAGGCGATCTAGCAGCGCGACATCCTGCAGCCAGCCGCCGTCATCGGCCTCGAACAGATCCCGCAGCACCAGCCCGCCTGCAGCCTCGTAAGCGGCGAGCCCGACGAATAGGACCCTGCGATCGAACGCCCGTACCGTCTGCTCCGTGAGCTGACGGCGGATCTGATACGGCGCATCGCAGCCGGAGCGGCTGACCTTGTCCCAGACCTCCTGCTGACGCGCGTGGTCTGCTGTCACCGTGAACGCCATCAGCTGCTCCAGCGTCATGCCGTCGGTCGCATAGACCTCGAGCAGCGCGGGCGCCACCGAGGCCAGCCGCAGACGCTGCTTGACGACCGCAACCGCCACGAAATGCCGAGCCGCGATCTCCTCCTCGCTCATGCCGCTGTCCAGCAGCGCATGGAACGCGCGGAACTGGTCGAGGGGATGCAGGCCGACTCGCTGATCGTTTTCGGCGAACGAGTCATCCAGGGCCGAACCGGAATCGCGCACCACGCAAGGCACGGCCTGCGTCTTCGCCATCCGCCTCTGCTTCACCAGGAGTTCGAGCGCCCGATAGCGCCTGCCGCCCGCCGGCACCTCGAACATCCCGGTCTCTCTGCCGTCGTCATCGAGCACGGCACGGACGTTGAGGCTCTGCAGCAGCGTCCGCTCGGCAATGCTCTCTGCGAGCTGCTCGATGGACACGCCGCCCTTGGCGCGGCGGACGTTGGCTTGGCTCAGGACGAGCTTGTTGAAGGGAATGTCGCGCGACAGCGACAGCGTAATCCTCTGGGTAGCCTTGGTCATTGCTCGGGTTCTCCGCGACGAGCGGCCCAAGAACCTCTCTCTCAGGCTTCAACCCGTCGCAGAGCACCTCTCGCCCTCTTACTCTCCTCCACTCGGCCCCGGGAGCGCCGCACCCAGGCAGTAGCGTAGTCCGCTTCGCTCGTCTCGCTCTGCTCAGCCGCATCTGGTGCAAAGCCGAGAAGATAGTCGACTACGCGGCTAGATGGTTCGCCGTACGAACGATCGCGTGGTTGCCTTCGCGCAGGACATCGAGCCAGGCGCGGATATAGTCGGCATCCTAACGCAGCAGGAGCTTGCTAGGTCCGGATTCTTCATCATACACTAGTTCGCCGTCAAGTTGACACATGCCGGCCGTGACCGCCGACTCGATTTGGGCGTTCCAAGCGCCCGTCGAGCCGGCGGTTTGCCGCAGCCCCGATGGGAGAGATCGGCGATCGCTTTGCCGGCTACTGCTCGCCGCCAGACGCCTCGCGCCGCTTGGCTCTAGCCTCGTACCCCGCGGCGAACTCCGGGTCTTACCGCAGCAGTTCCGGGACGTCCTCCTGCGGGATCTGGCCAGATAAGATCGGCGTCTCGAATTGGTCGGGTGCTATCGCCATCTGCGTGCCCTCTCAAAAGCAAAGGGGATCAAGAATCACAGCGATCGGGCATGTCGAAGCTACGGTCTCGAATGGGGCACCGCAGCCAAAAACCCTCCTAATTGTCGCAAGCATCTCATGGAGAGACTGCACTGCCCACTGGCGATCTGCTCAGGAGGCTCTACCACCCTACCCAAATTCCGACTGAGCCGTTGTTCGCGTTCATTGCGCTTGTCCTCTGACATCAGTCGTACCGATCATGAATAGCGCATCGTCGTCAGGCCATCGCGCAGCGACGACGGAGAAGGCACCCGCAGGAGGGTCAGCATAGCTGCCACCGCCGCAGCGGTAGGACCCGGGACCGAGTGCAGTCGCGAGACCGGTTAACAAGGCACCCGCGTTTGGGACAGTCACGGCGGTGCTTCAACCTAACCGTCCCGAACGCGAGTGCCTCCGGCGAGCGACACCATCGAAGGCTGCTCCAAGCGGAGCCATTCGGACGTCGACCAATTTGAGGGATACAATCCTATGCAACCAAGGGACGATAACTTGGCCGGCTTAGCATTGATTTCTTCGGCGTTAGCGAGCGTGGTTTAGAGAGATTCCATCCTCGAAAATACTAGGACCGCCCGCGTCGAAGAAGCTCGGATCTCGTGGAATGTGTCGGGCATTTGGTCGAGCTTGACTTGGCCGTCGACCGCACCGCCGCTGGTTCGTGTCCCGAGCAAACTAGAACTATTTCGGCCGTGCTCAGCGCGGCGGCATCGAGACCTTGCACTTTTGGCTCTCATCGACTACTTGGTCGAAGGTCCGGATGAGAGAGGGCTAAAAACTTAGTGGCAACCTCTTGCGGACGTCAGAGTGTCACTCCCCGCATAGGGAGCGTGGATCGAAACCCCTGCCAATTGGCATAGAGTAAGTTAAAGTAATGTCGCTCCCTTCGGGGAGCGTGGATCGAAACTTAAATGCCGATCATCTCGGGCCCGACGCTCCATCGCGCGGAATTCAACGCGTCCACTCGTCATCTCGTGAATTTGGTCGGGGCGATCAACAGAAAAAAGCTCGACATAAGCTGTTTTCTGGACACCGCCGTTTGAGAGACGCGCTTTAAGAGCTAAGGACGCTCAAGATAGTAGGTGAGACGTTGGGATCGACATCCCACGGCGAGCGCCAAACCAATTGAGCGGCATCCAGAGCTCGACGAGCACTGCAGCTTGAATACTGCCGCGCCCGGATGTAGCCGTTGAGGTCGCCGCGCTAGCCGATACTGTCGCGCGCGAGACAACACAAGCTGCCGAGAGCCTTGTGGGAGGCCGCGCGACGCAGACCCCAGCTTCGGGCCTGCAACCCCTTAAGTGTATTCTAGGTAACCCTCCACGTTTGGGCAGATGATCTAGAAGCAGATAAATTTTCTTCGGTGCCCATTCCATATCGCTGGAAAAACGTCTTAGCCGCATCGCATCCGCATTTGGGGAATGCGCAGTCGACATCGCCGATTTGACAGAGATCCTTACTAGACTCCTGATGCTCCGCTGGGACAGACAAAGCGATTCCGAGCCACCTCCTTATCTTGGCTAGCACGGCTGATCTCTCTGAACCAATATACAACGACGTCCGAGACGAACACTCAGACACCCGGTGAAAGGCATCCTAAATTGCAACTCTTTGCTCCGAACTTCTCGCGTAAGATTGAGTGAAAGCGGACTGCTGGTAATCTTAGCCAGACAATTTTCATATTTTGCCCGAAGCATAGGCCTATCGCAAGATGCAATTTTAGCGGGAGCGGCAGTCATCAGAGTGCTGCCACAGCCCCACCATCACGACAGACGGCGCCCTCCGCGACGTCGCAAATACAGGCTCGACAAACCCTCCATTCGGTCACTGGAGCCAACCTCGCCAACTTAGGTCGCAGCGGATTCCTCTTACAATCAGATGACCTTAGCCTGCACCTACCCCCCCTGGAGCACGATTTGGAATCCGACCCTACCCTAGGACGGACAGGGTAAGCGGGACCGGCTCACAAGGAGAGGATCATCGCGGCTTTGAAGGGCCCGCGGCCAGCGAGAAGACGGCCGATATTGCTGCTAGCATTTGAGCCCTCGGGCAACGTTCTAAAGTTCGACGGCCAAGTTCGGCTGAATGGATTTACTGAGGCGAGGCACGCTTGAGCCTCTCTAGAATGATAGTGCCGAGCTGAGGAAGCTATCGTCCGAACACAGAGATGCTCGGAGCGGCACGCCTACGGGAACAGCTCCTTGAAAATGGTAGGAGCTTGGCGGCCGCGAGCCAACGGTGATACTTCGATTATCACAACTGCTCGTCATGCTACGTCGGGTGGGTGGGCCCGCGCGGGATAAATCGGATTCGAGGGATTTACCGCGGAGATGGAGCTCTCACCGAACGGGTACGGCGTCCGCGCGCCTATTCTGTCACGGGCAAAGCCAAACGCGGGCTGGTCGCCGGAACCCGCGCCCGATCAGTTCAAGAGGCGAAGGGCCCCTCCACATCCTCAACTTGCCTTCACCACGGATTGTCCGGGCGCAATTGCCGAAATCGCTCTCAGGTAGAAGCCGGCGCGCGAGCTGATCTCATTCAACGGCCGGCGCGGCAAGTCGGATTCGACCTGTCATATACGACATTTTATGACGCACCAACGACCGGTACTCTGTTGCACTAGCGCGTCCATGGCGCCTTTCGAAAGAGCCATTGGTCGATGCCAAAAATGAAGCGCCCTCCTTCGGGCTTGATAATAGGAAGCACAGATCGCTGCCCGGCTTATCTGTTAGGACGACTGGCGTGCCATCGCGGGCATACCCGACTCCTATGCATGCCGTCATCCTCACTGCAACGGACGATCGTCCACGCAACACCGAGCAGCTCCGTCACTCGCCCTTTGCTCGACCCTGGCTACCCTGCGCACAGCTCGCTCGGAGCATAACGCACGACTGGACGACACTTCAGTCGCAAGTCTTCTTTGCGCCTTGGCAGCGGACTAAGAGTCCGGAGACGGTAACGGATGCCCCCTGGGGACAGGCTCGAACGGACGAACTAGAGCCGCCGCCCCATCTCGATCAAAGACAAGGACAGGGCCCCAACATAGCGGCTCTAGCCGGCCAAGGCCTGCCCTCCTCAACTCTTCGACGCATCGCTCGACGCCATCAATCCCGATGATAGACTGATGCGTCTCGACTATCATGCGATCAACTGAAGACAGATCAGCATTCGCGAAGATCTCTCCTTCAGCGCCCTCGATGTCGCATATAATGATCGTGGGTCTGATTTCTTTGACGATATCGCGGAAGGCAACGCCTTCGATCGCAACTTGCCTTGATCCAGAAGCCTCGATTATTGAACTCGCCAGGAAATTACCTGCAACATTAAAGGTCAGCATGCCCGCCTTAGAATTAACAGCACACAACCTGTACTCCACGTTGACTTGGTTGCGAAACGCATTTCTTCTCGCAATCTCAATCAGCCGTTCGTCCGCTTCGAATCCGACAACTCGTCCGCTCTGCGCGGATTTGGCTGCCGCAATCGATATCACGCCCAGGCCGGATCCGAGGTCCAACACGGTATCGCCAGGACGAACAAGACTCCTAGCAAGATACAGCTCGACGCTTTCATATGATTGAGCTGCTAGCGCATCGCGCACGTCCTTAGACGTCACGACTGATGGCGCTTCAACAATCAGATCATCCAACAGAAATAGATCCACCGACGCTAACGCTTGAGCCGCCACGACGCGGTATGGTTCATTCCTGAGCCTGTAGATCTCATCCTCCGCCTGACGATAAGCGGCTTCGAGCTGCCGGTGCTGCGCCTCAAGCTCTTTGTGGTAACCCTCAAGCTGGCGATAGCCGTTTTCGAGTTCTCTATGATTGGCTTCAAGCGCTCGACAGCCACATTCGAGATTCTTATAGCCACCCTCAAGCTCACGATAACGATCCTCGAGTTCGCGGTAAGTGACTTCAAGCTGACGATGGCTGTCCTCGAGATGATGGTGCTTGCCTTCGAATTCTCGTTGAGCTTCCTGTAGCTGCTCGCGGGTTCTCTGCAGCTCCTGGTTCACACTCTCGATGTTCCCCCGAGCGGCCCAGCTTGACACAAATTTGATTATTGCTCTACCCGACACTCTGCTCATTTTGACTCCCTTACGGTCCAGGTATCGAACCGGGACGTGTACATCGACGCAACTGAACTATGGTTCACGCGCGATGTTGCGGCGCCGAGACCTCGTTAGCCGGCCCGCCTTGTGCACGCCGATCACCTGACGGCGTCTTCTCCGCGCCCGCAGTCATTGGCTAACTGCGGACGGAAATCAACGATCCCGATTTCGTCCGGCGTGCACGCATAAGAATGCGACGACCAACAGCGGGAACGCATTCCTCACTCCTAGATTCCAGGGAAGCCCAAAGCCGATCACAGGGCCTGCGGTCTTTGATTCATCGCTTCTCATGGGCACGGAGCGCGACTCAGTTTGGATAACAAGCAACCTTGAAAGAGGCGCAGACGCCGAGCTGGCCAGGCGCAGCTGGCCGTGGCGCAAACGAAACATGCGTGAGACAGCAGAGAGCGAGCTACTCTTCTAGTAGGGGCTGCAGATGGACCACGCGACATCAGATCTACCGCGAGTGATTCTGGCGATCCGCGTCCCTGACCGAGAACCTGGCGTTCACCTTCGGGGAGCTCCGAAGTCCGGCGCTATGGAGAACGAATGGTCGGCTGAGCCGGTGGTGGGCACATGACGGCCAGGCGTGGATCTGACCATCGGCCCGATGAGTACCAGACTTAGCTAGGTATTCATCGCGCAACACCGCTGATCAATCCACCGCCTCGAATACAGGGCTACGGCTACGATCGCCTGCGCAAGATCAGCGGTGCGGCGACAACTGCGGCGAGGTCCACCAGGACAGATCCGAACGAGGGCGCACCCGTCTCATGTCAGCGCCCGCTCTTCGCCATGCAGGCGTTCCGGAGCTTGCATCATAGCGCAAGCACCAGGAAGCAGTGCACCTGCGGCATGGTGATCGATATGATGCGACAAACAAGACAGCTCGAGCGAGGGCAGGAGCGCCGCCGGATCACCGCAACTCAAGTCGCCGTCCCAATCTGGCTTCGCGTCAGAGACAAGCGGCGAGGCTCACCGACCTCACACGTCGCTCAAGATCAGAAAGAAGCATAACGCGCAGATCTGAGTTGAGCCTCAAAATGATCGTCGAACCGTCTAAGCGCGACCAGCTGCATGACAGCTGCCGCACCCAAGACGGCGAGCTCGCCAGTAGGTACTCAGATGCGCGCGAGGCGCATAAAGCACACGACGCCCTCAACGCCGCCAGGGGCAGGAACTTAGAGGCACCAAGCTATCCCAGAAACCACGCGACATCACGACTCGATCGAGGACCGCAGCGAGATCTTCTCAGCCACATATCGGTACACTTTCTCCATCTCGTCCTGCCAGCTCAGCTCCTTCATCGTTTCCAGCCCTCCATCAACGATCTTCTGGCGCAGATCACGCGAGCGATAAAGCTTGTCGAAAGCCGCCACGACCGCTTTTGGCGTCGCCTCTACTAACAGTGAATTCTGCATATTCAGACAATGCCATTCGACCTGCGGGCCACGATTTGAGATTACAGGCACTCCTGACTGCATGAGCTCAACAGGCAAGTAGGAAAGATTCGTGGCGGAGAATGCGATTCCGACGTCACACGTCCTGTACAGGTCCCCCGTCTTTTGCAAGCTCATGTTCCCAAGTAAGGTAGCCTTGAAGGGCGGCGGACTATTCAAATCCAATCCCGCAATCACGATCTCTACATCGGGGTACCGCTCCGCAATCGCCTTCAAAGAAGCCATGCCCAGCTCGAAGCATCTTCGTTCGGTCGAGGGGCGTCCATAGAAGAAAAGACGACGAACCTTGTCGCGCACGATTCCCTGCTCGGCTGGGAAGAAAATGTCCTTATCAGCGGCAAATCTATAGTTGATTGCAGAACCGCCATGAGCTTCGTAGCGCGACCGAAGCCATCCGCCTCCGGTTATTCCATGAAAACCAAACGAATAAGTCTCGTTCGCTTGCATGGATCCGGTACCAAATGCATAAAATAGGCTTTCATAATCTTGCATGAAATAAAACTTCTCACGGGCGAACGGAAAGGCGCGAACATGATAGGCCGACTGCCATGTGGTGGCCACGGCCCCCGCGCAAGATGGAAGCTTTTTAGGATCGACAACCACTTCAATACGACAAGGCTTTAGCGCCATCTCAAGGTCTTTTTGAAGCGAATGGGGAGTCGAATGCCGATGATTGTTGTAGATGTAGATGATGTTCTTGAGCCCACGGCTAGCGAGATGGTTCGCGAACCGAAAAAGCGTATAGTGTCCACCACCCCAGACATTTGACCAGTCAGGAACGAACCAGATAAGAGTTTCGGCAGGGCTATTTTGTTGCGCTGGAGACTCCGAGCCGCCGAAGTCGGACCACGCTCCGAAATCAAAAACCGAACTTATCAGCCCATTGAGCAAACTGGAAGAAGCGCTGCTCGCAGCAGGATTGGCCGCAATCCTTTGCGTCAACAGAGCAAAGGGCTGCGGAAAGCGCTTGTACATCGCATAGCATGTTGCGTTTGCGAACCCATAAAGCCGAACATAATTGTACCAAGCCCGAACATCACGCTCAAACGACATCTTTGAACTCTTCGAGATACTGAGACAGCGCGCTCTGCCAGGTGCCCGCATTCACTTTTATCGACATGGGATAGATCGTCTCAATTCCCTCAGACTGAGGACGCGGCGCTGAGAGCGGAAAAACCGGCGATGACACACCGGTTACGCGGCCCTCAAACTTGAGATACTGCGCCATAGCTTGAGCGATCTGAAACCTAGTCGTTACGCCCTCGCTGCAGAAATGGAGAGTCCCCATCTTCCTTTCTTCCAGAACAGTGGAAACGATTAGTTCAGCAAGCAGCTTGGCAGACGTAATAGTCCCTAACTTGTCCCTCACCGCCTTGATCTCTGGAACACGATTCCTGATCTGCGCAACGATCTTACCGACAAACTTATGATCGTGAGCCGCACCTCCTCCAATCATCCATCCGGCACGAATAATAAGGTGCTGATCAGGAATCCGCAGCCGGATGCTTTGTTCACCGAGGAGCTTGGAACGTCCGTAATAATTCATCGGCGACGGCTGATCTAGCTCGTTATAGATTAGCTTCCCTTCTCCTCCGAAGACGTTTGAGGTCGAGATGTATAGCATCCACGCGCCGATCTCCTGTGAGGCTCGGGCAATCGCGTCGGTCGCCAAATGGTTTGCGATTCCAGCACGCGTCGGATCTCGTTCGCAGAGATCCACGTCCGTCTCTGCTGCCAGATGGAGAACAATATCGGGGCGCTCGCCCTTCACGAAGGAGTATACCGCTTCAGGATTGATGAGATTGCACTGACTCCGGTCCGGTGCAATCGGCGATAAACCCTGGTCGATGAGAAGGCCCATCACATATCGTCCGAGCATACCGGTGCTTCCGGTCACCAGGATTTTTCCGGACCCTAAGTTCAGTCGAGAGACAGTCATCCTCAAAAATACTCCGCGTCAGCAAAGCTCATTCCTACGGCATCTTTCGGGGACAGTATGATCTCACACCCAACATTCGGCCACTGAATGGCAAGGTCCGGATCGTTCCACTGGATGCACCGCTCATCCTGCGGAGACCAGTAATCAGTCACCTTGTAGCTGACAACTGCCGTCTCGGATAGAACCAGAAAACCATGTGCAAAGCCCTTCGGAACCCAGAGTTGAGCGCCGTTGCCTTCGGACAGAACTTCACCCACCCACTTCCCGAATGTTGGCGAGTTCCGCCTCAGATCGATCGCAACGTCGAAAATCTCACCTCGACAGGCTCGAACGAGCTTATCCTGAGCAGCTCCCAACTGATAATGGAGCCCTCTTAATACGCCCCGCCGGGACAGGGACTCATTGTCCTGGACGAATGCGCCATCTCCACCCACCGCGGCAGCGAATTCTTTCTGATTGTACGTGACGCAAAAATGTCCCCGGCTGTCCTCAAAACGCCTCGGCGTAAATAACACCACCTCGGGAATTTCCAGATTCCTGTACATGCCTTACTCCAATATCGACTTCAGGTAAGACGAGTAACTGCTTTTGCCCATCTTGGCGACCGCGCGCTCTACGTCGGCAGCACCGATCCACCCCTTTTGGAGCGCAACTTCTTCCAGACATGCGACTTTCAGTCCTTGGCGGTGCTCGAGCGTCGCGATGAACTGGGAGGCCTCAAGCAACGACTCGTGAGTGCCGGTATCGAACCAGGCAAATCCACGCCCCAGCAACTCGGTAGCTAAGAGCCCCGATTCGAGATAGACGGCGTTGAGATCCGTGATCTCAAGCTCGCCACGCGAAGATGGCTTCAGACGCTTTGCGTATTCGCAGACATTGGCGTCGTAATAATAAAGGCCTGTTACTGCGAAATTTGACCGGGGCGACCGAGGCTTTTCTTCGATGCTGACTACGCGCTGCTGACTGTCGAACTCGACCACACCATATCTCTCCGGGTCCTTCACCCTGTACGCAAATATGGTTGCCCCAGCGGTTCTTAGAGACGCCTGCTTCAAGAGAGGAGGCAAGGAGTGACCAAAGTAGATGTTATCCCCAAGAATCAGGGTTGCACCACCTCCATCAAGGAACCTCTCACCAATCACGAAAGCCTGCGCAAGCCCATCTGGCCGCTCCTGAACGGCATACTCGAGCCTGACGCCAAACTGAGACCCGTCGCCCAGCAGACGCTGAAATTGGTCAGCATCGTGGGGCGTTGTTATAATGAGGATTTCCCGAATATCCCCCAACATCAATGTGCTCAGGGGATAGTAAATCATCGGCTTGTCAAATACGGGCAGCAGCTGTTTAGAAATCGGAATCGTTACAGGGTACAACCTGGACCCTGTACCGCCGGCCAAGATAATTCCTCTACGCGTCATTTAATGCCCCTCGTTGTAATGTGACGCGATCCAGTCTCGATAGGATCCTGTTCTCACGCTCTCAATCCAAAGATCATTTTCAAGATACCAGAGAATGGTCTTCTTCAGGCCGATTTCAAACGTTTCCTGCGGTTGCCATCCCAGCTCCTGCCGGATCTTCGTTATATCTACAGCGTAGCGCCTGTCGTGTCCGGGCCGATCAGCGACGAACTTGATCGCATCATCTCTTCGCGCTCCGCTCTTCAGAGGATGAACTTCGTCCAACAACTTGCAGATCGTCTCAGCAACAGTCTTATTAGACAACTCGCTCTCGCCGCCGATGTTGTACGTCTCTCCAACTCGTCCGGATTTGAGAACTAAGGCCAGCGCACGGCAATGGTCCTCGACGTAGAGCCAATCCCGCACCTGTTGCCCATCTCCATATAGCGGGATTTTTTCTCCCTTAAGCGCGGTCAGAATGCTCAAAGGAATCAGCTTTTCTGGAAACTGGAAGGGGCCGTAATTGTTCGAGCAATTTGTCAGCAGTATGGGAAGCCCGTAAGTGTGGAACCATGCACGGACGAAGTGATCCGAAGCCGCCTTCGAGGCAGAATACGGACTACGTGGATCGTACCTTGTACTCTCGTTGAAAGCTGGATCGGTAGGGGAGAGACTTCCGTACACTTCATCTGTCGAGACATGCAGAAAGCGAAACAAGGATCTGGCGGCGTTATCCAGTTGCTCCCAATGCTTCCTAGCCGCCTGCAGAAGCCGCGCGGTTCCTAGAGCATTGGTTATTACGAAATCGTCGGGTCCTTTGATCGATCTGTCGACGTGCGACTCTGCCGCAAAGTGGACCACCGCGCTGGGCTGAAACGTCTCGAAGACATGCGCCAAGAACGCAGAATCGCATATATCGCCCCTCACGAATTGATATAGCTGGGAGGATTCGATAGATGAGAGGTTTGCTACGTTCCCAGCATAAGTCAGTTTATCGACATTTACGATGGGCGTACCCGCCCCCACTTGTTGCAGGATGAAGTTGGAGCCGATAAACCCGGCGCCTCCCGTTACGAGAATCGGACGACTGATCATGTTCGATTGAAGCCTCTCTTCATCATCCAAGCGCAAAGATCCGCGAGCTCACCGCTCAATAGGCACATCATCCGCACGAAGTTGAATTCGAAGCGACGTTGCGCCCAGCTTCGGTCGAGCTGGCTACCGACCACGACCGGAAGTCGAAATCAACAGTGGTTGCATTCTTCGGGTTTGCTCAAGTCCGCCTGTTGTCGTTCCCCTACTCCGCGCGGCATTGGCCGTCCACCGGTATTTTGACGATCGCGCCCAGGGGACACAACTCCTGAAGCGGCCTCCCGGAACCGGGGCGAAAAGGCGGCGAGAGCCAGGAAGCCAATCTATCGGAAGGCCCGAGCCTCAGCAGCTCACCTCCCATCGATCCGGTCCATAAGTTGTTGAAAGATTTAGCTGACCTACCGCCTGCGTTCTTAAAAAATGCGGCCCCAAATATGGGTCGGGGCGGCCTGCCAACGTGCGCCTTAGTGGCCACGCCCGATCGCGCATCCCTAGGCGAGGCGAGAATCCGAGACTATCGACCGCGAGCCTTTTCTACCTGAAAAGCAGGTGACCTCGGCCCGCTGGCCGTCCCTCCGGGGCAAGATAGGCGGCTACGACACCAGAACGCCGCCATTCACCGACACGAGCAGGCACCCTAGAATTACCGTCAGATGGCGGACGAGCTTGGTCGCGCCCCATCCAGACAGACCCAAATTGAACAGACCTGCCGCTCGGCTATAGTCGCCCGACATCCAAGGCGCGCCGCCGATCTAGCCCCTCCATGCAGAAGCCACCGGTCTGCCCTGCTTGCAAGGCAGATTGCCATATCTCGCCCGCGAAAGGCGATCTCTGCCCGATTGAGAGAAGGCCCTCAAAACCTCAAAGTCCGCATAGCATCATCAGGTCATGCTCTATCCGGCTCGTAAAGGGATTACACTACTTAGACGATCCCCTGTCGTTCAAAACAGCCAGTCTAGCTAAACTTCTCCGCCCCAGATCTATCCCTGGGCGCTCAACAAAATAATAGGCTGGAATGGCCATTAGAACCAGGCTCGCTAGATAGGGAAGAAGATGCGCATTATCGAACGGCACGCGCTGGCTCTTCATGAACGAAATCGAGAATGGATGAAGTAAGTATATCGAATAGGATAGCGGCCGAGCGAATGCAAACTTTACGCTTGTCAAGGCCGCCCCGATCCACCCGCTTTCGGCCGCGATCGCAACCAACGCCACCGCCAGAATCAATGGGGCAACAAAATCGAGTCTTCGGTCATAGTCGAGGGGGAGAAATAGGCCAAGCAAGCCAATCGACGTCAGCTCAACAATGGTGATTTTCGAGCGAGAGATGTTCACACGGCTCATCTTCATCCATATCAGATAACAAAGGGAACCGAGGGCGAACCCTAACAACCCACGAACAAAGCCCAAAGCAACCAAACCCCAGAAGCGCTGCAGATTTACATTGAAGTAGTTTGGCGATGCGAGCATCGCACTCCAGGCACACAACATTACTACTAAGCAAAACACCACAAGACCGGCTTTTTGATTCCGAAAAATGAATACAAGCGGGAAAAACAGCAATCCTGCCCAGAGCTCCACAGATATCGACCAAGCGACGCCAATCATACTGCTATCCAAGACTGGCGGAATGCCGTCAATTACACCCACTCCTTGGAGAAGGAACACAGAGGCGAGATAATGGAAAGGCCGGTCCAAAGCGCCGCCGTAGTTCAGTGCAGAGATCAACACCGACGGGAGAAACAACAATCCGTACAAAGGATACAACCTAAAGATCCGCCGGATCGCAAACATCCGCAAGAAGCTACCTACGTGCTGCACATCGTAAAATAGGAGCGACTGAACTAGCACAAAGCCGCTCAATATGAAGAAGAAGTCGACAGCGAGAAAGAACGCGCTCGGATATCGCGTCTGGACGCCATTCCAGTAAAAGTAATGCCCCGTCGCGACCGACAGCGCTAGAAATGTTCTAACCACGTCCAGTCCAGCGAACTGCTTCATTTTCGCTCGGCTCGGCGCGATCGATTTTTCAAGGTCTGATTACTCATGACAGGCCCCCTCTAGTTCAGCGCAGACTGACCCTGAGCCAGCTACTTGCGACAAGGAACCGACAGATAACGAATGAATCAGTTTGATATAGGTCCGACGCTTGCTAAGATAGACGCCCGGCTCAAAGAGCCAACATCAGCCGAGCAATCTTCCGACAGCGTCTAGCATCCCGGCACTATACGAGCAGATGATGGTCTAGGGAAAGAACTTGGACCGACGAGGCGTTTTGGACCAAGAGGTCGGTCTCACCCAAATGGTAGTAATCGCCGACCGAAATTATGTTTCCGTCGGGAAGTGAACCATATCGAGCTATGGAGGATAGTTGACCGCTATTTGACATCATCCAAGACGCAATCTCGCGTGCATCAGACACCCAGAGAATATCGGTTGTGCCATCATGATTTAGATCAGCGGCTGCGGCAACGTGCCAACCCGGCATGCTTGGATAGCGAGTAATGGATGCCAACTGGCCGTTTAACATCATCCATGCCGCAAGCTCACCCGAACCTGACTGCCAAAGAACATCAGCACTTCCATTGTGGTCAAAATCACCTGTCGCAATAGCGGTCCATCCAGGCATAGGAGGAAGATTGCTGTTGGCAGAGACTTGCCCATTGACAATCGACCATGTGCTTACTTGGCTTGTGGAGCTCCTCCAAATAGATTCGACAGCGCCGCTCGCATCTGTTGCGTAGCCTACAGATGTCCAACCCGCCATTTGCGGGAACCGTTCCATACTCGAAATTTTGCCCTGCGAGAACATCCAAGATGCGACTTCACCGGATCCTGATTGCCAAATCACGTCAGTCGCGCCATTACGATCCAGGTCTCCAGTCGCAGCGACCTGCCATCCAGACATTTGAACGTATCTTTCAACCCCGACAATTTGTCCGCTGTTCATTAGCCAAGCAGCAAGTTCGCCTGCGCCGGATTTCCAAAGAACATCCGCTGTCCCATCGCCATTCACGTCCACAGAAGCGATGGCCGTCCAACCGGGCATGCTCGGCAGAATGCTGCTCGTAGCGAATGCTGGTCCAATGCTGATAGTGAATGTTTGCGTCGGGGTCTGATTTCCCGCAGCATCGGTTACAACGAAGTGAAAGCTATCGGAATGAGCGCCAGGAACGTTCTCCTTATAACTCACCATTCCGCTGAGGAGATCGGCCTCCGTAAATGCATTGGCCGGACTTCCGTTGACTAACAGCGCTCCATCGACAGGATTGCTAATTACATCAAAGCGCAGATTTGCTCCGTTACTAAAATCATCTACTGCACTGAGAAACGTCGTGGAAATCGGCGTGGTAGATCCTTCCCCGGCTGACAAGACATTATTTGCGGTCAAAGTTGGCGGATGAGTGTCTTGTGTGGCAAGATGAAATCCCAGTGCATTGAGTTGCTTTAGGTCGACGGCGCTCAGACCTTGAGTGGTCGAACTAAGATAGAATTCGTTGAATGGGTCATTCGGCCCCTGAACACCGGAATTCAGGAAGTCGCTCGGGTCAGATGTCATACCATAATCTGCAAGCTTTGTGATGCCTCCATCGAGGGAAAAGTATGCAGCCGGAGCGGTCGATCCTCCAAGAAATAGACGATTTCCGATACCAGTCATTCGGTAGAAATCGAAGATGTCCGGGGTAGAGCCGTATGGTACTCGCCCGAGAGCGTGCGTCAGTTCGTGTAGCGCTACTCCTACCAGGAGATTAGGGCTAATGTCCGTAGCGAAGGTCGCGCTGCCGTCGTCCGTGGTCGTATCGTTAGCCCCCACAACGCCCCAGAGCTTAAGTTGGGCGTTCCACACCGCGACGCTTGTCTTTCCCTGGATCGTGGTTCCATTGGGAAGGGCACTGAAGCTGGTGTCTCCCGGGCTCGCATTCCCCGTAAGTTGCGAGTGGACCCAAGAATAGCTCTCGTAAAGACCACCGTCGGGGCCAGCTGCCGCGCCGCCTCCAGTCCCGCTATAGTCGATCTTTAGGTTAACCGTGATCTTGTCTGTTATGTTGGCAGCAAGAATTCCAACCGCCTGCTGTATCCCCGCTCGGAAGCTGGCCGGAGCGGCCATTGCCGCGTTGTCGAATAGAAGATTGATAACAATTCCGCCGGAGGTCACAGTCGCCTGCGATCCTGGTGCAGTACTTAGATCGGTCGATGAGTCGGATGTGCCTGTGATGTAGCTCGCCTGGATGGAGTTGTTCACGACGGTGAAGAAGGGATCATCCGACGGTGACACTTCAGTTTCATTTGTGACCGGGGGGGAGATATGGCTGAAGTGCTCGCTTAAGGGGCGCGCCTCGAGCCACGACCAGTTGAAGTTGTCGGCTGCTTCTTGCAGCTGCTCCTGATCCCATAAAGATCGCGAACGCATCGGCCAGCTTTCGTTAGAGCCTGCAGACGAGTTAGTCGCTGCTGTCGGCACGGCATATCTGATCGACCATCCCCTGTGGACAGTTAACCGAGGGTTAATTGGGCTCCCCTTCAGCGCCAACAGGACTCGTGGCCAACTGTCGGCCCATATCCATCTGAATGGCTACGCTAGAGGCACCGCTATGATCGCACCGCGATCCGTGCCCCCCTCAGGACCGCTGCCGCGGCGCCGACTGCGCGAGAGGCTGTTTCCGCGTCCATTTGGCTTCGCATCCCGAGACGCATCTTGCGACCTATGCCGGACCGATGTAGGCGGGTGCCTATGCCGGATTCAACCGTCTTTACGAGACGTCGCGCAAACCTGGCCCGGTCATCTAGATTGGCTGCTGGGCGCATGCACGGTGCAAACTCTTCGAGATCGCACGGCTGAAGAAGGCGCCGATGGCGGCCGAAGCCATCGCCAAGATCGACGCGCCGTTTGCGATTGAACGCGAGATCAACGGGCTTCCGGTACACGAACGCAAAGCCGTGCGCAACGCACGCAGCCGCTCACTCGTCAACGAGCTCCACGACTTTCTGCGCGAACGCCGTACCAAGCTGTCCGGTAAGAGTGAGACCTCCAAGGCGATAGACTACAGCCTCAAGCGCTGAGATGTGCTCACGCGCTTGATCGACGACCGTCGGCTGTGCATGACCAACCATGCGGCCGAACGCGAGTTGCGCGCCGTGGCCCTCGCCCGCAAGAACTGGACCTCGCCGGCTCCGACGAGGGCGGCCACCGCGGCGCCGCCATCTACACACTGATCAGATCGCCAAGCTCAATGACGTGGATCCGCACGCTTGGATTACTGACGTCCTCGCAAGGTTGCCCGATCATCCGACCAGCAAGGTCGCCGAGATGCTGCCCTGGAGCTGGCGGGCCGGCCAGACGTCGGCGGCCGCCTGAACCAACCGACGGCCCAGAGCAGCTGCTCAGCCTACGGTCTTCACCGGATGCGTACCGAAGACAGCACCTGCCAAGAGGTGCTTGGCGGGGCGGAGATGGCGATCCGGGTATCGCTGAGCAAGACACCTTCCGTTGAATTTAGCAGCGCGGCCTAGGGTGGAAGTGCAGCGAAGCCCGTATAGCTATCGACGCACTGGTCCGAATGACTTACCCTTAAAAACTCCTTGAGGACAATTTGGCGTCTGACCGGAGACAGAACAGACAGATGAAGCTGTTCAAGCAGACTAAGATCAGTGCTGATTTGAAGGAGCACAATGCCGAGAAGAGGCACTAAAACCCTCCCAGAACCGAAGGGCGTATTTTCGGACCCTGCAGCGGCCCATATGCAGACTTTCGATTGTCGGGCAGATCGGGAATAGCCATTCCCCAGGGCTACGACACATCGGTAAGCATTTTGCGGTCTGCCGCAAGCAGCTCGGATTGCCGGCGCTTTAGCAGCCCTGGCCCGTCTTGCTGCAGCCGGACCAGCTCGATCAGAGTTTCGTCCCCCTTCGGTCAATGAAGGCCTCGACGCCATTCTCTCCGATGCCATACACCGAGGTCTTCCTGATCTGGGTGACGTGATGAACCTTGTTGAGTGTGAGCCCCTGCCACGCGAGCAGAGAACGCTGGTGTTGGCCTCCCATTCCAAACCAACAATCTTCCAGCCAATGCACCGGACGAGCCGCGAATCGCGGCAGAACATCTGCTAGATAGACCTCCGGGTCGATGCTGTCCATTTCGTTCGTGACGATCGGGGTTTACAAGGCCTCTGCGCGCGGATCTCGCGATCGGAATCGTTCTAGATTGTATAGCGCTCTTGCGCACGGCAGGATCAACGAAGAACTACTCCTGGTTCATGGTTTCAGAATTTCAACTGCCTATCCTCGCCTTCTGGGTCACGTCAATTTTCTGTCTCATTTTCTGCGCCTTGCTGCTTGTTAGGAGCAGAGCATAGCAACAGACTTCCAACCTAGCTTCCCGCTTCTAATCAAGAGGCCAATCACCAAGCGGAGCCTCGCACTGATATCGAACCTTAATTAAATCAGATCTCCGATAACACCGACGAGCAATCCAATTTGTCCGACTACAGTTTGGCGATAGACTCTACTTCTCAAAAAACAGCGATATCGCTCTGCAAAACTGGCCGACTTTCGCATTTGCACGAAGCTGTCGAGAACGCCAATGTTCTCCGCAGTCATCTCGGACCGCAATTGTTCAAGAGCAGCAAGATTCACGGTAGTCCAATCGCGCCACTTCCCACTACTCACTCGATCGAAGCGAGCCCGGATATTGGATCTGGCACCTATCACGTTGTTTGCATGCTGCCGATACCCCAACGAAGGTCGTTGGTCGTAAAGAATTCGACCACCAACCGCCGTGATGGCGATGTAGGCTGTCCAATCGTGCATGACTATTCGATCATCGGAGATCTTGCTGAGCACCGCGCGAGAGGCGCGATTAAACACCATTGTGTTGCCACCAGCGATGTTTTCGACGATTGCATTCCGAAAGCTCGGCGGCTTCTTGGCGCTGGTGGAAAATCCGATGTGCCGCCCATGTTCATCAATCAGTTCGCTCCGCGAGCAGTAGAGAGCCGCCTGACTGTCTTGGGCAACCCGCAGCGCTTGCACCGCCCGCTCGAGCTTATCCAGACACCAAACATCATCTTGATCACTGAATGCGAAATAATCAGCGTCGATACTGGGGTCACGAAGCAGCGAAAAGAAGTTCGTCTGGCAACCTGAACGAGGCCCCTCTCTCAAGGTTACCAGGTTCGGACTGCGAGATGCGAAGGCGTGAATGATTTCACGAGTTTGATCGCTTGATCCGTCGTCTGAGATATGGAGAGACCAATTTCCATGTGTCTGACCTGCAAACGAATTCAACTGCTCTTCAATGAAGCGTGCGCCATTCCAAGAAGCGAGCAGGATAGCTACGCGTGAAGAGGCAGCTTCATATGTAGGCGAATGGCCTACTGGCTGCACGTCGACCTCACTCGCACGGCGAGATGGAGAGTTGCCGAGCTTCCCAAGCGTACGGTCCGCACGGGGGCTGCTTTTCGCGCTAGTTCCCGCGACTTCAAGCATTTTTGGGGCGATCCAATTGCGCGGAAGGTTGGAGAGCTCACAGCACACACCAGTCGTTTCGACTACACGAGGGGAACACAATCGTCAACTTCTGATAAATGCTTGTTTTCTCCCACTGGGAGATCTGAGCACAAGGCAGGCAACTGACGCATTTAGCGACCGAGAAATTGCAAGCATCTTGAGCTGTCGATCCCCGACGCTGACAGGGCTAATCCTGAGACATCCTTCCGTCGCGTCTCCAATCATCGGCAGCAGTGCAGCTCATGGATTATGGTGGTCAAGCAGCACTTTTCATCGTCGAGCAGTACTTTTCTCAGCCGAATAGGATATGACCGAGAATTCGAGAGTGACGTAAACCGGACTTAGGGGGCTGCGGCGCCAAGGCAGCTGTGGATGAGTCCACTCAACGCCTCCGCCGAAGGTCTTTTCGGCTGCAGGAGATGAGGCTGAGCTGCTCGACTGCCCCCCACATTTTGCTGCATGGCCGGACTGAATCCACAATTTGTAGAGATTGACTGTCTTTAGGGCCTTTGCCATCGAATTCAACAATAGTGGGGAGAGCGACATTGCATGTTGCAACCGGCTGGGCGACAGAGAGCACAAGGAACTGCAACCGAGCGGACATCTTAGATTGTCTCTACGGTTCCCATTCATACCCCCGTATGCCTTTTTCGGAGGTCAATGACTGGCGGCGACCGGAGCCTGGACCTGAATCGCTGACGGGCGCGGACGACGGCAGGGATCTCAACCAGCTTGCCGGCCCGTTTGCTGACCAGTTGACTCTCCGAGCATAACATGATCCAGCAAACGGGTCGATGCGTGAGGCAACTATATCCATTGTCTGCCATGCGAGACTCGCGAGGGCGCACGAATGAGCACGCTAACCGACCGACCTGCCGAAAAACAAGTCGAGAGGCTCATCGTTGCGGATCAGCGTCGCTTTAGCTGGGCTCGCTGCCGCGCAGAAATTTCCCCGTTCTTTACACGCCACGTCACTTGGCGCGCATTGGCGTCTGGTGACATCCGTTCCAAATATCGCCGCACCCTGCTGGGCCCTTGGTGGATCACCGCAACGCAGGGCATTACGGCGCTGATTATGGGCACAGTCGCAGGCCGCTTCCTTGGCGCAGACATGACGACTTACCTGCCGCATTTTATGGTCAGTACGATTCTCTGGAACTTCATTTCCTCATCGCTCAACGAGTCTTGCTACACGATTATTAGCGCTGGCGGGATGATCAAGGCAGTTGACATGCCTATCCTAATCCACATTATGCGGATGGTTCAGCGCAACCTGATCATCTTCCTGCATAACAGTGCGGTGATCCCCATCATTTGGCTAGTTTATCCCTGGCCGCTCAGCTTAGTCAGCCTCCTCGGCCTTCTTGGACTCGCGTTGGTCTACGTCTTCATCGTCAGCACGACGATGGTCGTATCAATGATCTGCGTGCGCTACCGCGACGTACCGCCATTAATGGCAGCCATAACACAGCTGCTCTTCTTCATATCACCCATCATTTGGGAGCCCTCGCAGATCAAAGGCGGCGAATGGGTGATCGCGGTAAATCCGATAGCTTATCTATTGGCGGTAACGCGCGATCCTCTGATGGGAATTGTTCCCGATTTGACGAGTTGGGCCGGGGCCATCGGCTTCACCGCGACTTCTACGATGTCTATGGTGTACATCTACACGCGCTATCGGTCGCGGATCGTATACTGGACCTAGCTCTCTTGTCGGCGCCGATCGCCAACGAACGCTTCCCGATCAGCCACCGCGCTGGCTGAGGTTAGATTGGAGCGGATTAATTGCGTCAAATCGCATTTGCTTTACCGGTTACAATTCGGTGACGCCTGTGGACTGCACCCCTCAAGTGAGACACGATAATTTCAGTGACAGAGGGTGAAGTTCATCGTGTGTTGTTCTGCGCGAAGGCGGTCTCGAACTCAAGGGGAGATCGATATCCGAGCGCTGAGTGCAGCCGCTCCTGTTGTAGATCTCGGCAATGAAGCTGTTGATCCGGCGCCGGGCGTCGTCGAGATCGGCAAATGCCTTGCTGTTGATCTCCTCGGCCTTGAGCGTCTTCACGAAGCTCTCGGCCTTGGCGTTGTCGTAGGGGTTGCCGGGGCTGCTCATGCTGATCTTGATCTCGCGGTCGGCGAGGCGCTGACGGTAGGCGATCGAGGCGTATTGCACGCCGCGATCGGAGTGATGGATCAGGCTGCCGGGCTTCGGGTTGCGGGCTTTGAGCGCGTTGTCGAGCGCGGCGACGGCGAGCGAAGCGTCGAGCGTGTTTTCGAACGCCCAGCCGACCGCCTTGCGCGAGAAGCCATCGAGAATGACGGCGAGATAGGCGAACGCCTTGGCGAGATGGACATAGGTGATGTCGGCGACCCAGATCTGATCCGGAGCGGACGGCGCCAGGCCGCGGATCAGATTCGGGACGACGATCACGCCCGTCGGCCGCTCGGTCGGCGGCTTCAGGAACGGCGTCTTGCGCTGGGCGAGAAGATTGTCCTGACGCATGAATCGCAGGACTTTCTTGGCGTTGACGACCATCCCCTGGCGGCGGAGCGTGGCCGTCACCCGTCGATAGCCGTAGAACGGATGCTTGAGGCAAATGCGCTGCAGCTGGTCGCGCAGCTCGCAGTCGACCTCTTCGCGGTTGCGTTTGCTGAGATGCCGGTAATAGGTTGCACGCGGCACGCCGGCCAGCGCGCACAAGCGCTGCACGTGCGCGTGGGAGTCGGCCGCCTGCGACGTCATGCCTTGAATGACTTCGATGATGCGGGTGCGGGTTTGCCTTGCGCGACCGGCCGCTCCAGAGCGCGCAAGGCTTGCCGAAAAATCGAGATCCATCTGCTGTCGGCCAACCAGCCGTTCCAGCTCGGCGATCCGCGCCTTCGCCTGCTTCAACCGATGCACCGCCATTGCGGCCGTTTGGCTTCGGCAGCCTCCTGGGCAAAGGCGTGGCTGCGCGCCAGATTGCCGAAGCTCCAGATCTTCCTCGATGAGGCCGAGACGACGTGTGGCCTACATCAGCTTCCCCGCCGCGCGTCGGGTCAACCTGTACTCGACCAATCCGCCCCAACGCCTCAACGGCAAGGTCAAGCGGCGAACCAAAGTGGTCGGCATCTTCCCCGACGGGGACGCCATCACCCGCACGCTTGGCGCCATCCTGCTCGAGCAGAACGACGAGTGGGCGGTCCAGCACGGCCGCGGTCGACCGCATTCAGCTACTTCACGCGGCGGGACGAGATCGAAAGTCATAAATTGATATCGCAGGTGGACTGCCCCCCTCAAGTGAGACACGATAATTTCAGTGACAGGCATTCCGAGGATGACCTGTGGCGATACGAGGAAAGACCCGTCAGTTCCCGACGGCTTACAAACTGAAGGCGATCAAGCGCGTCGAGCGGGGCGAAGGTGTTCTGCCGGTCGCCCGCTGGGCATAGCGGGGAAGCTTCTGCATGACTGGATCAAGGCCTGGAAGGCGCATGGGCCGGAGGGGCTGAACCGGAAGCGCGGTCCCAAGCCCGGCCCGCGCAAGCTGAAGCCTGTGGCGACCTATGACGACAAGCGTTCGGGGAGCGCGGCCAGGAGGCGCCGAGAACCCTTGCGACCGTCGCCATGATCCCCTCATGCGCTTCACGCAGGCCGCGCCGCTCGAGCTTGCGCAGGAACGCCTTCCAGAACATCTCGGCTTCGGACGGACCAATTTCCACGCCGAGAACCCCGCGCCGGCCGTCGCCCCGGCCGCGATGATCACCGCGACCGAGACGATGCGCCCGTTCTGGCGCACCTTCACGTACGTGGCGCCCATCAACAAATACGGCCAGGCGCCCCCCCCATACGCCGCGTGAGGAAGGCCGTCACCTTGCCGTCGATCTCGGCACACAGCCCGACACTTCCCTATCGGAGATGCCGCTCATGCCCATGGCTGCACCGGATCGTCGATCGAACGGGTGGAGGCGCCCTACACATAGACCTCCTGCACCAGGGCCTTGAGTGCCTTCTCCGCCACCCGCCTTGGTTTGAGAAAGCCCGTGAAATAGTAGCCCTTGCGCAGCGTGGAATGCGCAGTTCGACAGTGCGTGCGCGCGCCTCCCAAACCCGGTGACGGTAGCAGTTGCACTGGAGCTGGCCATACTGGCTGTTCTCTCCGTAAACCATGCCGTCGTCAGCTCCTTAACCTCCGGCTCCGCCGAGCTGTGGGCGGCAAAGCCGATCATCTCGCGCCGCGCCTCCCATTTGGGGAAGCTAGCGACCCGTTAACTGCGCAATTGCCCACATCCAGGTGATGCTTACCGAGCCGCGGTCCCGTTACACAGGCAAAATCACAACGTTGGCCGCCTCAATCATAGATCAGCGTGTGCTACTCGCGTCGTCCCGGTCTCTCTCCAGGGCGGTCGACTGCTCCATCATCAGTCGTTTGATATGGTCCCCGACTCTGGTCATCTGATCTTCCCAGGACAGCGATGCCATCGTCTCCAAACCACCATCGACCAACTTCTGGCGCAACTCTCTGGATTCGTACAGTCGATCGAAACCCTCAAGTACAGCCTGAGGTACGGGATCGACGAGCCACGAGTTAACGCCGTGGTGGCAGTGCCACTCGACGTGAGGACCGTTGTTCGAGATAACGGGAACGCCCGACGCCATCAGCTCGACAGGTAGATACGAGAGGTTGGTAGCGGAAAAGGCCATTCCGATGTCGCAGGTTCGGTAAAGGTCACCGGTTTCCTTGAGGCTCATGTTGCCCTCAAGGGTTGCCTTAAAAGGCGGCGGCGATTGCAGATCAAGTCCCGCAATTACGATCTCAAGGTCCGGATACTTCTTCGAAATCAAGTACAGAGATGCCATTCCGAGTTCATAGCATCGACGCTCTGTCGATGGCCTACCGTAGAAGAACAGCCGTCGCACCTGCTGATTGACTTGCCCGTCCTCACGCCTCGGGAAGAAGATCTTTCGGTCGGCCGCAAACCGATAAGCTATGGCAGATCCGCCGTGCGACTCGTACCTGCTTTTAAGCCACCCTCCCCCGGTTATGCCGTAGAAGCCGAATCCGTATGTTGCATTCGCTTGCATCGACGCCGACCCGAAAGCGTAGAAGAAGCTCTCATAGTCTTGCATGAAGTAGAATTTGCTCTTAGCAAACGGGAAAGCTCGTACCGAATACGCCGACTGCCACGTCGTGGCGATTGCAGCGGCACATTCCGGCAGCAACTTCGGGTCAACAACGACCTCAATTTTACAATTAGGAAGCGCGGCATCCAGCTCGCGCTGCAGAGCATGCGGCGTGGTATGCCGATGATTATCGTAGACGAAGATCACACACCTCGTATCGTCCTGCGCGAGGTGATTTGCGAATCGAAACAGCGTGTAATGGCCGCCACCCCAGACATTCAGCCAGTCGGGGACAAACCATATGATGCATCTGTCCCCGTAATGTCGGCGGGGGTGCTCTACACCACCAAACTCTGTCCATGGTTTGAAGTCGTAGATTGAGGGAAACGTCGGCTCAGCCTTTGGCTCCGCCCGTTGAGCCACTTGCGCCTGATGCATCACCATCAATTCAACTGCTGACTGCCTCTGAACGGCTGCCTTTAACAGCCCAAACCTTTTCGGCGAAAGCTTGTACAGACCGTAGATTGTGGCGTTGGTGTATCCCCATTGCCTCGCATATCGCCACCAGGCACGCACTTGTGCAAACATTTTCACCAAAGCCACTTTGAGGTCGTCAGAGGTTACATTCCAAAAACGTCGTTTCCAACAGGAAAATCACGAAGCGTTGCCGTTGCGGACGTGGGTCTGGTCTACCGAATAGGCGTCGGCCTCGCCGCAGCAGCTGGCCGTCGGCACGTCCGGCTGCATCAGGGATGATACCATTTTTGGACGGCGGGAGCGGCGCCCTGCCACCGGCCGAGATCTCGGCACGCGCCGGCCGCGCGACCGCGAACAGAACAGCGGCCCGGTGATCGCGGGCCGCCGAAGCGCGCCGTGGTCCCTCTCGACCGGGACGAGCTAAAGGATGAAGTCCTGCCAGAACAGCCGGTTGGGCCGCGCCAAAGGCGCCGCCGCGCAGCGCCAGCCGCGCGGCCTGGAAAGGCGACGTCGTGGGAGCATTTGCTTGTCAGAGGCAACGGCCAGACTTTCGCCGGGCCAAAGCGGCTACGGCCGCGCAGCGAGTCGAGCCCAGCCACAAGGGAAGACGGAGTTGATCGTACTTACGCAACACAGGACTGCGCGCAAATTTGACGCACGCGCGGTTCGTGGTTGACGAGCCAGCCTCACCACGGCTTTTTATCAATGCTGCCGCTGAGCGCAGCCTTATCGGCTTAACACAACGATGGGCTGTGGCGCACAAAGACCGGCGTTTCCATAAAGGGGTGAGACGTATGTTTTCGAACAAAGCGACGGGCGAAGCGATGAATGAGATTGCGACGCTGAAAGAAGAGGTCAAAAACATGTCGCAAGAGATACGCGCGGCGCGAAGTTTGCTCGAAGAGTTGCGTATGTTAACAAAACTACAGCTACTGGGGCCCGAGCGCGTTCTTGAATTCCAATATGAGGGGGTTCCGATCAAGCTTTCAGTCCCAAAGCCTTATTCGGACGGCATCCAGAACTTCATCTTCACGAGCGAGACGTTTTACGAAATCAAGGAGCTGGTCGATTTCCGGCAACGGTTTGTGAAAAGCCAGATGACATTCCTGGATGTAGGCGCCCACATCGGAAATCACTCGGTCTTCTTCGCCAAATGCTGTGCGGCCGCGAGCGTTCACGCATTCGAACCGAATACTGCGACCTTCGAGCTACTGACCAGGAACTTCCGACTGAACGGGATGAGCGTCGCAAATCTGCACAACTGCGGCATTGGCAAAGAGTGCAAGCATGGGATGAGGATGTCGGAAAACCCATTCGGCACGCACTTCGGTACAGCCATCAACATTGGCTCCGACACTTCCGCCGGCGGCGGATTGATCATAGACAAGCTCGACAGCTTTGGTTTCGAAAATTGCGACGTCATTAAGATTGACGTTGAGGGCTGGGAAATCGATGCTTTGTCAGGGGCAGAACAGACGATCCGGAAATTCCGCCCCATCCTCTGGATCGAGATCGAGCGACCGAACCTCGAGCAGGTAACGGGGATTTTGGGGCCGCATTGGTTACGGATTAGCCGGGCCGCTGGTCGAGGAAATTACACGAGCGCATCCCATTGCGAATTTCATCTTCGTGCCGAACGAGCGGCTGTAGCAGCGCACAGCCGCCATGAGGAGCACGGAGAGTGTCCTGGCCATTGTGGCGCGGCGCGGCGAGCACGAGGGCTGCAGTGAATTTGTAGCGTAGACGGTGCCGATGTTCGCTCCTGACGCCATAGCTGGCGATTACCATAGTATTCCGGAGACCTATAAAGCGGCGCCAACCAGCTTTCCGCTAACCGGGCGCTTTGCCGCCGAAGAGGCTGTCCGCCACTATATTGAACGGCAGCGTCGCCGTCACGAATGTGTCGCCCGTTCTCTTGGTGGTGATCTTGATCGCGAGGCCGACGAAGCAGCGCTTTCCGAGATTAAGATAGCGCCCGGGGTCGGCGTGTAGTTGGTCCAGGCACAGCCTTCGACGTAGTTCCTCCTCGCTGCGTCCTGCGCCAACGTCGGATCGACCACGTTGGTCAGCTTGTGCGTGTTCAGCGAGACATCGGCTGTGGCCGCAGGCGATATTTTGATCGCCGTCCCGGCCGCCATAAAAGCGCCGGAGCCGCCGAACTGGTGAATGTGATCGACGTCGTGTGCCGCCCTGGTCGGCGGCGCAGACCCAGCCGGTATCGGCCAAGGTCGTGCCCTGCTCCACCCAGTCTGAGGCACCAGGAATCTCGGACTAGGCGTCCTGATCGGTGGCACGGGTCCACGCTTCGCGAGCTGGGTGTCGCCGGCCGCGGCCTGCGTACCGTCGCTGTCGACCACGCCGGCAGCAAACATCGCCGTAGTGAGGTTGGTGATGATGTTCGATGCAGCATCGATCGTCTAGTTGACGAAGGCCAGCGCCGGCGCACTAATATAGCTCGCGATCTCCCCCGGCGTTATCGTCTTGTTGGCGCCGCCAGAGACGCAAGCGAGCTTCTCGCTGCCGGTCGTCGTGCCGACGTCCCGAGTTTGCGAAATCTTCGCCGTCATGATCTTCTGGCTCAGCTCTCTCGCGGATCGGGCGGCCAATCTCGCACAGCAGAGGCGTGGGATCCGCGTGCAGCAGCAGCGACGATCGGTCGCTGAGCGGCGTGACGGAAGCCGACACGCCATCGGCGTTCGGATGATCGTAGGCTTCGATATTGCTGGGGTCCATGGGCACGCAATTCATCTTGATCTGGCCGCCCAGCAGATCGACCTCAGCACCCTGGATCTCGATCTGTCGTCCACAACCGTTATGTCAGGGACGCAGGGGAAGCCGCCCGACCAGCTTTTGCAGCGTGCGGCTTGGCAAGTTCAAGGCTGACAATTTCCAAGTCGTCGCCTCCAAATGCAGGCTCACGCTGCCGGAATCCTCTTCGTCTCCGAGACGATAAGAAAACTCAACAGGCTTCACCAGCACTATCCGTCTAGTCAATGTTCCAAAATTGGAGAAGTCAAATTTCGAGAGCGGAGGGATGACGCCTAGGTCGGGCTCCCCCTTGAACTCGCCACTTCTCAACAACGCGGAGAGGTTATCCTGGGTCATCAGCTTGCCGACAAGCTCATCAGCGACGCTTGCGCCAAACGTAGTGAGAGCGAGCCGCTCGAAGGGACGAACCGGGCCCGCACTCCCTAGCTTATGGAGATAGGCCGACACGATCTGATCCACCAGCGCATGACGTACCCGGGGCAAGTTGGTGCGCGCCATCACCGCTTCTGCATCACCGCGGCGAGCAGCCGCGGCCAGATCTGAAAACGACGCAACGGCCCAAGCCAGATATGCCACAGAGCAGACGGCAAGAGAGGCGATTATTCCAACGAACCATCTCACTTTGCTCCAATACGCGGAGCACGGCATGGTTCCTTCCAAGGCAAGCCTGCCGCGAGCGCCAGCGCCATGCGCGCCCCCTATGGCGAGGTGGGATGAGGGTTTTCGTCAGTCCTTGCCATCGATCTTCTAGACGGGGCGTTCGAGGCGCTTGTCGATCTTGTCGCGCGCGTCTCGAGGCTCTTCTCCATCCGCGCAACGACCAGCTCGAAGGAGTCCTTGCGCATAACTCGTCGCGCGCCCAGGTCTCGATGTCTTGCGCCCTTGGTCCGGATGGCTGCGACCGCTTCGCCGATCTCGCGCCTGGCGACGTCGAGGTTGGTCAGGTACGCCGGCCTGCCGGACCGTCAGCGCGCCGATCTTCTCGCTCCAGCGCCTTCGTCTCGTTGGCGCCGGGGACGACAAGAACGATGGTTCACATGATCGTCTCCTTCTGATGAGTGGGTTGGGAGGGGGCCCGGTCAGAACCAGTTGGCAAGAACGCCGCCCGTTTGCAGGCGAGCAGATGCCGGCCACGGCGGCGTCGTCGACGTCCTTGGGCGGCTTGGCGGTCGGCCGGCTGCCGGGCATCGGCTTGGCCACGACCTAATGCGGTCGACTGAGCGCATTCGATGACCGGGTCGTTGCCAGCCGCCAGGTGCTCGCGGTCGGCGAGCCGTTGGTGCCGCCGATTCTAGATTCTCACAGCGCCCTTGAAGTCGCCGGCATCGGCGAACCTGCTGCCCCCTTCCAGGCCAGAAGGCCCCGCAGATGTCTGGCTGTAGATGGAGCGTTGACAGCCAAGAAGCCTCTGGACGATGCAGATTGCCGCCGTGAACGATCCAAGTCGTCCGAGAATGGCATTTGAGACGCGCTGCACATGGGTCTGAGACGGTTCACGACTGTCAGGCAAAGTCGGAAAAGTGGAAGGTCCTTGCAACATCACCTGGGAGGCGCAGCTTGATTCTATGGGATGAAAGTCTCACAGATCCGGCCCAGGATCGGCGGTGCGGACGCAAGGCGTTCGCTGCGCCTTCTCGCGGCCGCCTGGTCACTCAGGTGCGTTCGATAGGACACCGGCTTGCGAGTAGCGCTCCGCCGCGCCCTGACTGCGTCCACTTGGTTCCCGAGCGATCCCGAATAATCCAGTCAGGTGCAGGCACAGGAACCCTCGGTCATTTTCGCGTCGGGGTTGATTTTCGTTTAGAAACAATGGTACATTAAGGTCGAAATTTGACGGGAGTGGGCCAGAATGGCGATGAGTTGGATGGTTACCGCCTTGGCGCTTGTGGCGTCATTTACAATCGGCTTTGCCGCTATATCCGTCTATTTGCTGCGGTTAATCGATAGCGATGCCTGGCTTGAATCGAAGGAGTTTTTCTAGGCGCGTCTTGATCCGGCCGCCTCCCATGCAACGTTGACAACGGAGACGTCCGGAAAGGCCCTCGGCGGCCAATCTTACGCCTGAGCGGATCCAACCTTTACCGCTCTATATTCAGTCGTCGTATTCTTCGCTGAGGTCGTTCGCCTCCTGTCAATACGTGCGACATATGCACCACCAGCATCGTCTTCGCCGAGGTTGGCGCTGGCCAAAGAATCAGCAGGCTCCGTCCCCGGTCCAGTGTCCTTCTGGCTGCGTCCAAGGCCGTTCCTGGGCTACATCGATCATCGATCTGATTAACCTCCTCCCTCATAGTCCGAACGGGGCCGCTTGTTATGCTCGGCACTTCCGTCAGCACACCCGCATTAGCTGAAGGCTCAACTCAAGGTGAGCCCTAGACCGCTGCGCCTTGCCTGGCAAGCCGGCCTCGCCGGAGCGACACGTCGGCCCGCTCCGCTCAACGTGACCACCGGAAGTTCAGCGTATCCCTTCAGACAATACGAAGCCCACAGCAAATGCTCACGCTCACGCAGCTGAAGCCCAAGCGCGAAAGTATGGGATGGATCTGAAAAGCAAGTACCTAGGAGAGGCCGCGCATTTCAGCAACTTTCGCGAGCAGCCATCGGACGTTCTCTGCGCGCCTGCATGTCAGAAAAGGCGTCCCGCAGAATCTCCTCCAGCTCAACTGTTGAATTATTGGCGAAAGAAAGTTAACTTGCGGGCTGTTGAGTAAACTCTTTGATGGCGCCGACAATGTCCGAGAATTTTGCGAAACCGTTGGCCAGACGCAGGCTTTCTCCGCGAGACATCATCGCGAGATCATACCCGAGCTGGGACTACGGTACGGCAGATCGTGTTCTCGCTTGGCTGAATGAGTCCGGCTATAACATCGTTGATGTGGCCGTGAACTCGTCTAATCCACAGAGCGGCGAACCGAGGCCGCATCAAAGGGACGCTTAACGAGCCCGCTCCACATTGATTTTGCTGCCCAGTTTCAGAATTTGTCGGAACATGTGCGATACGACGTGAAGGACGGTGGCTTCGGGGCTCCTCACCAGATCCTTCAGAGTTGTCCGTCCGGTTTCCCGCTTGGGATCAGACGATGTGCAATTCAGGCCGAGTTTGTGCTTCAGCTTGCGCGTGATCACGTTCTTCAGCTTCGGGGCCGGAAGATAATTTTCGACGCCGATGTCGATCAGCCGAGCAATTGCAGAGTCAGCAATGTCCGTCTCGGCTTTTTTTATGTCGCAGATCGCGAGATCCGTGTCCTGCCGGATCCTCGCCAGCAGCGTGTACAGGAAGGTCTGACCAGTTACAGACTGCACCTGCACTTGATTGACTCCAGGAATCCGGTACTCGACCGAACCGTATACCGTGAATATGTTGCGATCAGCGCTGTTCAGCGTCACGGTCTTTTCGACGGGCTCAGTGACCAGGATAATGGCGGTTTGCCGCAGCCGCGATCGGGGCGTCGGGGCTTATTGGTCGGCGGGTCCGAGTTCGTCGAAATCGAGAGTCGCGCGGTTATGGTCGAGCCCGCTCAGCATGACGATTTCGCCAAGCGTGGTCGGAAAGGTCAAACGCGAAAGTCCCTGCCACTCAGCGCAATCTTGATGCGACGGTCCTGTCCAGCCTGCGTTCAACAACAGCGAGATCCGCACATCTTTGCCACCTGAGGATGCAGAACATTTTCCGCGGATCGCCGCACGACTCTACCCGAGATCAAACGGAGCCTTCATCGAGGAGAGGCGGGTGACCTCCACCAGCCTGGTCGCAGCGGGCTTTGATTTCGAATTCTCACTTTCCTACCGGGCCGAGACAGGCCTTGAGCTGATCCGTAGCCAGGCAGCCGCCGTCGCAATCGCGTCCGGCCGACCGAAACTCGGCGCCGTGTTTCGTGCCACGCCAGAGGACTCCGAGTGAGATCAAGGGCTTTATCGGCGAGATGGAACGGAGGAAGGCCGCCAATGGCAGCGACCTGCTGTCACGTGAGGCACAGCCCGGCTATTTCGGAGAGGTCTATTGGCGCAAGGGACCAGGACGTCGTCGATCTTAATTTTTGGGCGAATAAGAAACTCGCAAAACCGCGAGGTGGTGATGGTCGCGTTCCTAGTCGGCTCAAGCATGCGTCTTGTTCTCATCACACGCTCGCTCAGAGGTTCCGGCTCATCAGTCGCGGACTGCTGCGGATGATCCTCACCGGCAGCGACCTTGCCCGTCTCCTACTTCTTAGTCTGCGCTGCAGCTGGCTGAAACCAGGAGTTGCGCGCCGCATGCAGCAATATCTCGTGAAAGTGGCGCTAAGACACGGACGGGGATTCCCGAACAACGGACACATTCGCTTCGTCGATAGCGTCGAGGACAACTTCGCCGGCCTGATGAGCCGATCACACGACCGAAGGTATCGACGGCCTTTTTGGGCTCACCGTGCGTTCTCATGCATGCACGTTTATTTCAATCCACAGTTCTGAGAAAAGACATGTCCTACGGCGTGAGGCTCCTGGTTTCCGGTGAATATGCTTGCTTCACGAGGCCGGAGATGAAGGTCGAACGCGTCTCGTATGACGTGATCACACCTTCGGCTGCGCGCGGAATCCTCGAAGCGATCCACTGGAAACCTGCGATTCGTTGGATAGTCGAAGAGATCCATGTCTTGAAACCGATCCGCTTCCACTCGATGCGAAGAAATGAGGTCGGCAGCAAGGTGTCGACCAGAAGGGTGAAACAGTCGATGAACTCCGGGTCGATCGAAGGCCTAGGCCTCATTGTCGAGGACGATCGCCAGCAGCGTGCGTCCACCCTGCTAGCAGATGTTGCCTACGTAATCGCGGCCCGGTTGGAGCTAAGACCAGGGGCCGACGCCGCAGAGACGGCCGGCAAGCATCTCGACATCTTCAATCGCAGGGCACGAAAGGGGCAGTGTTTCCACCAGCCAGCACTTGGCAACCGCGAGTTTACTGCGCGATTCAGCCTGATCGAAGCTGGCGATCCGACACCACGCGCGATTGGCGAAACGCGTGACCTCGGTTTCATGCTTTGGGACATCGATCATGCTGGCGATCGTTCATCGCTCTTCTTCCGAGCGAAGCTCGTTAAGGGGGTCGTCAGAGTGCCTCAGCCCGGCTCGCCGGAGATTCACAGATGAGCGCCCTGGCATCACTGGTCCGCGCGTATGAACGGCTCGCGTCGAGGGGCGAGGTCCCGACCTACGGCTATTCTCAAGAAAAGATAAGCTTTCTGATTTCCTTGAATGCAGACGGAACACCAGCCGCCCCACCAATCGATCTCAGGGAGAGTGATGGACGGAAGGAGACAGCACGCTTGATGGCGGTTCCTGCGGCCTTCAAACGTCCCGGCACTAGGCCAAGGGCCTTCTTCCTATGGGACAACACGGCCTACGCGCTAGGTGTCACAGCCTCCGATAACAGGACCGGGACCTCTCGGCTGGAAGCATTTAGAGACTTGCATAAGAGAATGCTGTCTGAAACGCAAGATGTTGGACTCCTAGCGCTCCTCAGATTTGTGCAGTCTTGGCGACCGGAAGACTTCTGTCGCTTGGGTTGGCCGGAATATATGAAAGATACGAATGTTGTGTTCGCGTTGGAGAGCGAACGAAGGAGAGGAATCAGAATTCATGAGCGACCGGTCGCACGTGAACTCTGGGGCAGACTTGCACGTGGGGCAGAGGCCCAGTCCGGCATCTGCTTGGTGACCGGCAAGCATGGTCCAATTGCTCGCCTGCACCCGCCGATTAAAGGCGTTTGGAACGCGCAGACGAGCGGAGCATCGATTGTCTCTTTTAATCTCGACGCGTTCAAATCCTATGGGCACGAGCAGGGTGACAATGCGCCCATCTCCGAGTCGGCAGCATTTGCATATACAACAGCGTTGAACAGGTTCTTGGCCAAAGGCAGCCGAAATCGGATTCAAATTGGTGATGCCTCGACCATCTTCTGGGCGGAGGCCGGGGAGCCGCAGGCAGCTGAGCAAGCGGAGAATGTTTTCGCAAGCTTATTTGCCGTCGATGAAAAGCTGGAGGCAAGCAAGGCCGGCGAATTATTAAGAGCAATCCGCAACGGGGCTCCGTTGGTGAAAGTCGCGCCCCACCTTTCCGGTGGCGTACGCTTTTTCGTGCTCGCTCTTGCCCCCAATAAAGCTCGACTGTCGATCCGCTTCTATATCGAGGATGATTTCGGCAAGATTGCAGAGCGCTATGGACAGCACGTTCGTCGTATGAGCATTGATCCACCGCCTCGCGAGTCGATGCCATCAATGTGGCGGCTCTTGATTGAAACAGCCACCCTTAAGAAGAGCGAAAACATTGTTCCCAACCTCGCCGGCGACTGGATGCGCTCGATCCTGACTGGCGCCCCCTACCCTTTGACGCTCCTCGCGACGTTGTTGATGCGGCTTCGTGCCGATCACGACGTCAACGGATTGCGCGTCGCAATCATCAAATCCATTCTGATTCGTAACTTCGGACGCTCATTCCCGCGGGAGATACCAGTGTCGCTTGACGCAGACAACAGGGAGCCGGGCTATCTGCTCGGACGGTTATTTGCCCTATATGAGCAGATTCAAACCGCCGCGCTCGGGCAAAATGTCAGCGCCACGATCAAGGATAAATTCTATGGCGCCGCCGCCTCGCAGCCGCGAAGAATCTTTCCGATTCTGGATAGGGGATCTCGGTCGCACCTGTCGAAGTTTGGCGTAGAACGCAGAGGTGTTCGTATCGCGCTCGAAAATGCAATCGGCGAAATCATGGAGACGCTGTCTCCGGGAGCCGATCCATTCCCGGCTCACCTGTCCGACAAACAGCAGGGCCTATTTGCGCTCGGCTACTATCACCAGCGCAGCCATCGCTTCCCTCGATCCTGCGAAAGGTCAGCAGAACGCGCTTTAAAGGACAACAACGCATGACTGCGATCGAGAACCGCTACGATATCGTCTTTCTGTTCGACGTCACCGATGGCAATCCTAACGGCGACCCGGACGCCGGCAACATGCCCCGCCTCGATCCTGAGACCAATGTCGGACTGGTCAGCGATGTATCCTTGAAGCGTAAGATCAGAAACTATGTCGAGCTGACTCGAAGCTCGGAGCCGCGGTACAGCATTTACGTTCAGGAGGGCGCCATTCTGAATGAACAGCATCGCAAAGCCTATCTGCAAGTGCGCAAAGACGATGAAAGAGTCATCAGCGCAGCCAAGCTGGAACCCAAGGATCACGAGGCGAAGGCATTAACACGCTTTATGTGCGACCATTTTTTCGATGTCCGGACCTTTGGCGCTGTAATGTCGACCGGTATAAACTGCGGCCAAGTCCGCGGTCCTGTTCAGCTGGCGTTCGCGCGCTCGGTCCAGCCCGTGATGCCGCTGGAGATCTCCATCACCCGCATGGCTGCGACCAACAAGAAAGAAAAAGGCGAACGCGTGCAGGGGGTGGACAGCGAGGAGCGAGCTGACAATCGCACTATGGGTCGGAAGCACATTATCCCGTATGGCCTTTATCGCGCACACATCTTCGTCAACGCCAAGCTCGCCGAGCGAACCGGCTTCGCACAGGCTGATCTCGAGCTCCTCTTCGATGCGCTGAAGTCGATGTTCGAGCACGATCGATCTGCCGCACGCGGAATGATGTCCTCGCGCAAGATCGTCGCGTTCAAGCACGCTTCAGCCATCGGCAATGCTCCAGCCCATGATCTGTTTGATCGTGTCATTGTCCAGCGCAAGTTCTGTGAAGACCTCTACGATCTCGATAGTCAGCTTCTCGACAACCTGCCGCCCGCCCGGCGTTTTTGCGACTACTCCGTCAGTGTCGATCGTAATCGCCTCCCCCGAGGGGTCGAAGTGCTTGAGCTGATGTAACCGGAGAGTGGGACAAACGGCAGGACCATCGACGGCCCGATTCCCACCTCCGATCTTATCATGTAGTGCAGCCAAAGGGGTACCTTCGCTGCAACCTGATCGGAGGTGGCATTGTTCGCGCATGCCCATCCCCTGAGCACGGCCTGAACGAACCATTCAGCCGTGCGGATGGTCTTTTTGACGTGCAGGGATTGTACGGATTTCCTAGAGACCAAGCTCACGGGAGGCCCTATGAACATCGAGCGGATATAGAAGCCGCAGTTATTTCTGCGTGTAAAAAAGCAACGTCGATGTCTTATCGTCAGTGATTATCTCTCTGAAGGACCGCGATCGCGCTGGCCGCACCCTGATCAGGGCTTGATCTCTTAGTGAGCCATTCCAGAATCGTAGTCAATGCAGCCACGAATGTACTTTTCCTCCCAACCGCGGCAATGGCTACAGTCGCACCGGTTGCCGATGAAGCGATGGCTCCCTTGTATAACGATCGAGAGTGATATTGAAATGGACCACCCCGCTCGCAGCGGCGTACTCATTAGGACGAGGCTCAGTCGTCGACGGATCACGAGCGTGTTCAAGTCAACGGCCGCTGAATGCGGCCGGTCGTGACCGGAGACGCCTTAACCTAAACCACTAGTTGCCTACCGGTGTAGCAGTGCTGCCTCAAAACCTCGATGGCTGAATACGTGGAAACAGCGGTTGGACCTGTCACTGAGGCAGTCTGAAGTAGCAAATGCGCTACAAAACTTAGAGCCATCGCATCTCAACGTTTATGTACGAGAGGCATTCTTGTCGACGTTCTATGGCCCATCCTTTGGAAAACTGAAGCTTCGCACCGGGCGACCTCTGATCCACTGAAATCGTCAACGCAGGCCCGCCCCCCGAGTTGTTCTGGATCGGGGTGCGGTAGATGAACACACCGATCGTTGTCCACTTAGCAACAAATCTTCTGGGCGGAATGAATTTCTACGCCACTCTATCCAAAAGACGCATCGAGGCTCAGGACCCTTCCACTTTCGAGCTACATCATTTTGACTGCCTAGCCCGAAGTCTCCGGGCTTTAAGCTAAGAGAAGTCGCATTGCGGGGCGCCTCCGTGTCCCTGCTAACCTAGGCGGTCTGAGCACATCTATGAGCGTAGTAGGCAACGACATCAAGCAGCGCCGTTTGGCCGAGTTCAGGGACGGGTGCAGCTATGGGAAGTTCGGTAAAACGAAAGCCTATGAGCTGATCGCGCAAGAACGAATCAGGGCGTACAAGATGGGTGGCAAGACACTTCTTGATCTCGATAGCATTGATGAGTATCACGCCTCCCTGCCGCGGGTTGCGTCTCGAGCTGTGGTTCAGCCGGACTTGCGCAGCGGCTCAGCGGCTCTCTCGCGCAAGTGATCCAGACGATCAGCCCAGTGTTGCATTAGGCGCACGCGCTCGCCCCAATAGGCTGCCCGGTTGTAGATGCCCCGTATCTTGTTCTTGTCGCCCTTGGCAAGCTGGCGCCGCACAACCTCATCTCGACGTCGCCGCTTCTTTTCATCCGTTTCGTGGGCGAGCTGTGCTTCGACCACATCGCCGTCGAACAGGCCTTCTTCATTTAGCAAGGTCGAAGCGCTGGAGCGGAACCCGTGCGCGGAGTGGTCGCCACCGGGGCCGGTGTCGTAGCCCATGATCCTCAGCGCCTTATTGATCGTGTTGTCGGACATCGGGACACCGTCGTTATAGGAAAACAAATAGCGGCCGCGTCCAGTCAATGGCCGTAGCTCCGCCAGAATAGCCAGCGCCTGACGCGCGAGCGGGACCTCGTGATCGTCTCGCATCTTCATCTTCTTGGCGGGGATCACCCAGATGCAATTTGCCTCGTCGAACTCCGTCCACTCGGCCAGCCGCAACTCACCTGGCCGGACCATGGTCAAAGCAATCAGCTTGAGCGCGTAACGGACCAACCCTCCGTTCTTGGCGTCATAGACCTCTATCCGGCGCATCAGGTCACCAACGTCATCGGGATCGGTCAGCGCGGGGCGCGGGTTGCCCTTGGGTGCCTTGGTGAGCGCGTGCTTCAAGTCCCGGGTGGGATCGCTGCTGCAATACGAGGCGCCCACGCCGAACTGAAACACCCGCGATGCGGTCGATCGCAGACGTCCCACGGTGTAGAAGCGGCCGCGAGCCTCGACGCGGCGCAAGGCTGTCAGCAACTCCGGCGGAGCTATTTCTGACAGAGGACGGTCACCGAGCTCGCGGTAGAGCTGATCCAGGTTCCACCGCTCTCGCTTGATCGTTGCCTTTGCCTTGTTCTCCTTTTCGAGCTTCGCTTTCACCCATTCTTCGCCGACGGCCCGGAAGGTGTGCTTGAGCTTCTCGTCCTCCTGCCGATTGGCCTCGCGCACCACGACGGGATCCGCACCTTGGTCGAGCAGCTTCTCTGCGTCATGGCGCTTTTCGCGCGCGGGCCTTTAGCCCCACGGATGGGAAGGTGCCGAAAGACATGTTCTTGCGCCTGCCGCCGAAGCGGTAGCGAAAAAGCCAGAGCTTAGTTCCATTTGGCCGCACGACGACGCTCAAGCCCTGACCGTCGGCCATGGCGTATTCCTTCGCCGCCGGCGCCGCGTTGCGGATCTTGGTATCGCTCAGTTCATCCATGGAAGACGCCCTCGCAATCGCGCGGCCCTCCAGTGTACCCGGCCTCTCCAGTGTACCTACAGTGTACCCAAATGAGCCGGATGCCACCGAACGATCGCGAACCGTACCGGGCGTCAATAAACGAGGAAGTGTCTGATTTTATGGCGATTCTTGCGGGTTCGCGAACGCCGGCGGACAGATCAGAACAGGTCCGGAAAGGCTGATGGTGCCCAGGGGCGGGATCGAACCACCGACACTGCGATTTTCAGTCGCATGCTCTACCAACTGAGCTACCTGGGCAGGTCTCGTGCGGGGCCAAAAGCCCAACGAGCCGGCGGGTTATAGTGGGACGAGACGGTGCTGTCTACCGCCCAAGCGCGAAGTTTTCACATTCCTTTCGCAGTTGCGCGGAACGCCCCGGGACCGCTGCCGGACGGCGGGCACCGCCGGGGCAAGGCCATGAAAACACGGCGCTATTCGACGTCGTCCTCGTCGCCTTCGGTGGCCGGGATGACATAGGAGCCGCTGAGCCAGCGATTGAGGTCGACGTCGCGGCAGCGCGGCGAGCAGAACGGGCGCGAGGCCTCCGCGGCGGGGCGGTTGCAGATCGGGCAGCGGCGGATCGGTTTGGCCGCGGCTGCGGTGTTCGGTTGAGGCGATTCGTTGGACATGGCCGCTATCTAGGCGACCGCGCGGCCCAATGCATCCCCCGAGCATGATCCGGAACGTCGAGCCCCGGTTGTCCGGGAGGATCATGCCCGGTCCAAAAGGCCGCCTCAGACGCCGACGGTGTTCAGCCACCCGAAGCGGATCGGAAAGCCCTCGCCGGCGAGCAGGGTCGTGGTCTCGTACAGCGGCAGGCCGACGACGTTGGTGTAGGAGCCGACCATCTTGACCACGAACGAGCCGGCGATGCCCTGCACGGCGTAGCCGCCGGCCTTCCCGCGCCATTCGCCGGAGCCGATATAGGCCTGGATGTCGTCCTCGCTGAGGCGCTTGAAGCGGACGCGGGTCTCAACCAGGCGCTGACGGAACGCCTCCTTCGGCGTCACCAAGGTGATCGCGGTATAGACGCGGTGGTTACGGCCGGACAGCAGGCGCAGGCACTGCGAGGCCTCGTCGACCAGATTGGCCTTGGGCAGAATGCGGCGGCCGACCGCGACGACGGTGTCGGCGGAGATGATGAAGGAGCCGCGCAGCTCGTCGTCGAGCTGGACGGATTTCAGCGCCGCATCGGCCTTGGCCCGCGCCAGGCGGTTGGCGCAGGCGCGCGGCAGCTCGCCGCGCTTCGGCGTCTCGTCGACATCGGCGGGACGCAGCGCGTCGGGCTCGATGCCGGCCTGGTTGAGCAGCGCCAGACGCCGGGGCGAACCGGATGCAAGAACGATTTTCGGACGGCCGAGCATGCTGATTTCGCTGAGGGATTCGGAAACGGCGGGGCGGGCGCGCGGAACCTATCGGAAGGGGTGCCATTCCACAACCCGGAGACTGCGACAAGGCTGCGACAGGCCTGCTCTAAGCGCTTCGTTTGAGCGCGGGACGACGCTGGTATTTCGGTTCGATGACAGAGGTGGGGAACTTGGAACTACAACCCGGCCGGGCCGGGCTTGGCGAAGCGCTTGCGGATCCGCGTGAACAGGCCGTCGCAGACCTCGCGATAGGCCGACAGCTTCTGCTCGCGGTTGCCGTCGGTATTGGTGGGATCCGGCGTCGGCCAATATTCGACGTCGGCGGCGATGGTGCGGGTCAGCTCGAGGGCCTTGTGGTGCGCTTCCGGAGAGAGGGTGATGATGAGGTCGAAGTTCAGGCCCTCCCAGTCCTCGAGCTCCTCGAAGGTGGTGGGCTTGTGCTGCGAGATGTCCTGGCCGAGTTCGGCCATCACGGAGACCGCGAACGGATCGAGCTCGCCCTTCTTGACGCCGGCGGAGCGGACGTAGAGCGCATGCGGAAACATCTGCCGCAGCAGGCTCTCGGCCATCGGCGAGCGCACGCTGTTCTGCCCGCAGGCGAACAGCACCGCCTGCGGCTGGCGCGCGCGCGGCGGCCCCTCGGCCATGCGTCTAGGCGCCCTTGGCCGGACGGCAGGACGCGCAAGGCTGAGCGCGCGGCGTCACTGGCCCTCGCCCTTCCAGTGCAGCACCGTGATCAAAGTGAACAGCCGGCGCGAGGTCTCGAAATCGACCCGCACCTTGCCCTTGAGCCGCTCCTGCAACGTGCGCGAGCCCTCGTCATGGATGCCGCGGCGGCCCATGTCGATCGCCTCGATCTTGTCGGGCGTGGCGGTGCGGATAGCCTGGTAGTAGCTGTCGCAGATCATGAAATAGTCCTTCACGATCCGCCGGAACGGCGACAGCGACAACAAATGCGTGACGACGGGCGTCCCGTCCTCGCGGCGGATCTCGAACATCAGCCGGTTGGCGGTGATGCCGAGATGCAAGGTGAACGGACCGGTGCCGTCGGCGCCCTCGGGCGCGAACAGGTTTTCCTCGACGAGATCGTAGATCGCGATCGCCCGCTCATGCTCGATATCCGGACCGGAGCGGCCGATCGACTCCTCGTCGAGCGTCACCGCCACGATGCGATTGGTCCGGTCGTCGCCTGGCGGGTGCTGGGTCATGGCAGATTGAGGCGTATTCCCACGGAGCGTGAATGGGCGTCGAGACCCTCGGCCTTTCCCAGAGTCATCGCCGCTGGCCCCAGCGCGCGCAACTGGTCCGGACCGCATTTCAACAGCGACGTGCGCTTCATGAAGTCGAGCACGCCGAGACCGGAGGAGAACCGCGCGGAGCGCGCGGTCGGCAGCACATGATTGGAGCCGCCGACATAGTCGCCGATCGCCTCCGGCGTGTGCGCGCCGAGGAAGATGGCACCGGCATTGCGAACCTTCGTGGCGAAGGCATCTGGGTCGGCTGTCATGATCTCGAGATGCTCTGCGGCGATGGCATCCGCGAGCGGCACGGCCTGGTCGAGGGTGTCGACCTCGATGATGGCGCCGAAATCGGCCCAGGACGCACCGGCGATCGCGGCGCGGGGCAAGGTCTTGAGCTGGCCTTCGACAGCGCGGGCGACGTCATCGGCGAGGCGGCGGCTGTCGGTGATCAGGATCGATTGCGCGCTGGAATCGTGCTCGGCCTGGGCGAGCAGGTCGGCGGCGATCCAGTCGGCATTGCCGCTGTCGTCGGCGATGACCAGCACCTCGGAGGGGCCTGCGATCATGTCGATGCCGACCTTGCCGAACACCAGCCGCTTGGCGGCGGCGACATAGGCATTGCCGGGGCCGACGATCTTGGTGACGGGGGCGATCGTCGCGGTGCCATGGGCGAGAGCGGCCACGGCCTGCGCGCCGCCGACGCGGTAGATCTCGGAGACGCCGCCGAGATGCGCGGCCGCCAGCACCAGCGGGTTGAGCTTGCCGTCGGGCGCCGGCACCACCATCACGAGCCGGCCGACGCCGGCGACCTTGGCGGGAATGGCGTTCATCAGCACCGAGGACGGATAGGCCGCGGTGCCGCCGGGGACGTAGAGACCGGCGGATTCGATCGCGCTCCAGCGCCAGCCGAGCTCGACGCCGGCGGCGTCGGTAAAGCGCTGGTCGGACGGCAGCTGCTTGAGATGGAAGGCCTCGATGCGGTCGCGGGCGAATGTCAGCGCATCGACGGTCGCAGCGTCGCAGGCCTTGACCGCGGCTTGGATTTCATCGGGCGTGACGCGCAGCGTGGCGGGGGTCAGCTCAAGACGGTCGAACTTGGCCGTCGCCTCGAGCAGCGCCGCATCGCCCCGTTTGGCGACGTCGTCGACGATGGCGCGGGCGGCGGCTTCGACGTCGGCGGAGACCTCGCGCTTGGCGGCGAGAAACTGCCGAAACTGGGTGTCGAAATCGGCGCTGGCGCGCGACAGGCGAATGGGCATCTCTGGCACTTTCCGAAGGGGTGGCTGCCCCAGACCCCCTGCTCAATGGCGCGGCAGCGCGGGGCCGTCAACCCTTTGAACCGGCCCCTACCCGGTCAGCGGCGGCACGTCGTCGGAGGTGCCGAGATCGTCGGCACCGAGATCGGTCAGCTCGCATTCCAGGCATTCGACATCGAGCCGCAGCGCGCCGCCATGGGAGAACAGCAGAAGCGCGCTGCCGGCGGGCGCCTCGGCTCCGGCGTGGAATTCGATGCCGATCAGCTCCAGCGCGGCATCGGGCGCGGCAAGGTCGATGCGGCGCGATTTGCAGGCGAGCACCCGGTCGAAGCGCAATGCGGCCAGCAGCCGGCGCGGCTCGTTCTCGCCGTGCAGCGCCTGCTCCCAGTCGAGCCGGTTCATGCCGATGACCAGCCGCTTCTCGGCCTGGCGCCAGATGATGTCGGCCGGCTGCACCCGCGCATCCTGCACATGGGCGGAGATCACGGCGAGATCG
The DNA here is from genome assembly GCF_054063215.1 of Bradyrhizobium sp. USDA 4353. NCBI lineage: Bacteria > Pseudomonadati > Pseudomonadota > Alphaproteobacteria > Hyphomicrobiales > Nitrobacteraceae > Bradyrhizobium > Bradyrhizobium sp. USDA 4353. The sequence goes on along the minus strand of NZ_JBSSGB010000001.1, from coordinate 2,358,250 downwards.
TCGGCGTCGAGCGCGATCAGTTTGAGCCGGTCGGTCACGACATCATCCTCATCTCATTCGCGGATGCGCTCGATCGTGGCGCCGCAGGCCTTCAGCTTGTCTTCCAAGCGCTCGAAGCCGCGATCGAGATGGTAGACGCGGTTGATCATGGTCTCGCCTTCCGCCGCCAGGCCTGCGATCACCAGCGACACCGAGGCGCGCAGATCGGTCGCCATGACAGGCGCGCCGCGCAGGGTCGAGATGCCCTCGATCCGCGCGGTCTCGCCGTCCAGACTGATACGCGCGCCGAAGCGGGCGAGTTCCTGGACGTGCATGAAACGGTTCTCAAAGATGGTCTCGGTGATCGCCGACGCCCCCTGCGCCCGGACCATCAGCGCCATCAACTGGGCCTGGAGGTCGGTCGGGAAGCCGGGAAACGGCGCGGTGGTGACCTGCACCGGACGGATGCCGTGGCCGTTGCGCACGACGCGAATGCCATCGGCATCGCTCGAGATCTCGGCACCGGCTTCGGCCAGCACGTCGAGCGCCGACTGCAGCAGCTCCGGCCGCGCGCCGGCGAGATGCACGTCGCCGCCGGTCATCGCAGTGGCAATCGCATAGGTGCCCGCCTCGATGCGATCCGGCAGCACCGTATGCCGCGCGCCGTGCAGAGACGCCACGCCTTCGATCTCGATAACAGGGGTGCCAGCGCCGGTGATGCGCGCGCCCATCTTGTTGAGGCAGTCGGCGAGATCGGTGATCTCCGGCTCACAGGCGGCGTTGGTGATCACGGTCGTGCCCTTGGCAAGGCTCGCGGCCATGACGGCGACGTGGGTGCCGCCGACGGTGACCTTGGGGAAATCGATCGTGCCGCCGCGCAGTCCACCGGGCGCCTTGGCGACGACATAGCCGGCATCGATGTCGATGCTGGCGCCGAGCTTCTCCAGGGCCATGATCAGGAGATCCACCGGCCGCGTGCCGATGGCGCAGCCGCCGGGCAGCGACACCCGTGCCTCGTGCATGCGCGCGAGCAGCGGCGCGATCACCCAGAAGCTGGCGCGCATCCGCGACACCAGCTCGTACGGCGCCGTGGTGTCGATGATGTTGGCCGCCGAGATCTGCAAGGTCTGGCCCTGGTACTGACCGTCGCCCGGGCGCTTGCCGACGGACATGATGTCCACGCCGTGATTGCCGAGAATGCGCTGCAGCTGCGCAACGTCGGCGAGCCGGGGGACGTTGTCCAGGATCAGCGTCTCCGGCGTCAGAAGACCCGCGATCATCAGCGGCAGGGCAGCGTTCTTTGCGCCCGAAATCGGGATGGTGCCGTGGAGCGGGTTGCCGCCGACGATGCGAATGCGATCCATGCTGGTCCTGCTGAGCTGGCCGGGAGATTTGCCTAAGGTTGGCGCAACAGGACCGACATTACGGCGATTTGATGGGTTGGCAACGGCAGCTCGCAACCTCCGGGAATTCATCCCCATCACCGCAATCACCGCCGCGAATCAGACCGGCGGCACCAGCGCGTCAGCCAGGAAACCGTGCAGCGCCGCGACAACCTGGGCGCCCTCGCCGATGGCACCGCCGACCCGCTTGACCGAGCCGGAGCGGACATCACCCACCGCAAAGACACCGGGTACCGAGGTCTCCAGCGGCGACACCATCCGCCCGGCATTCTGCTCCGACTGCGCCCCGGTCACGACGAAGCCGGCGCGGTCGAGCGTCACGCCGCAATCGCCGAGCCAGCCGGTGGCGGGATCGGCGCCGACGAACAGAAACAGATGGCTGATCTCCGCTTGTGTCTCCTCGCCGGACAGCCGGCTTCTCAACGTGATCCGCTCCAGTCCGGTGTCGGCGCCGCCATCGAGCGCGACCACCTCGGTGTTGAACAGGAGCTCGATGTTCGGCGTCGCCTCGATGCGCTCGATCAGATAGCGCGACATCGAGGCGGCCAGCCCGCCGCCGCGGATGATCATCCGCACCTTCTTGACGTGCCCCGAGAGAAACACCGCGGCTTGCCCTGCGGAATTGCCGCCGCCGACCAGCGCGACCTCCTGGCCCGCGCACAGCCGCGCCTCGATCGGCGAGGCCCAGTACCAGACGCCGCGGCCCTCGAACTCCTTGAGCCGGTCGAGATCAGGCCGCCGATAGCGCGCGCCGCTGGCGACCACGATCGAGCGCGCCCGCACCTCGTCGCCGCCTTCCAGCGCCAGCACGAAGGCGCCGTTCTTGCGCTCACAGTCGAGCGCCGTCACCGATACCGGGATCATGATCTCGGCGCCGAACTTCTGCGCCTGGTTGAAGGCGCGCGCGGTCAGCGCAAGCCCGGTGATCCCCGTCGGAAAGCCGAAATAGTTCTCGATGCGCGCGCTGGCGCCGGCCTGGCCACCGAAGGCGCGCGAATCCAGCACGGCCACCGAAAGACCTTCCGAGGCGCCGTACACGGCCGTTGCAAGCCCCGCCGGGCCGCAACCGACCACGGCGACATCGTAGATCTTCTCGCCGCGCGGACCGCCGATCATGCCGATGGCGCGGGCGAGTTCGGTCTCGCTCGGATTGCGCAGCACGCTGCCGTCGGAGACGACCACCAGCGGCAGCTCGGCAGGCGTGGGCGAATAGCGCGCGATCAGATCGGCCGCGTCATGATCCGTAGCCGGATCGAGCAGATGATGCGGAAAGCCGTTGCGCGTGAGAAAGCTCTGCAGCCGCGCGATCGCCGCCGATTGCGACGGGCCGATCATGACCGGGCCCCCGGCGCCGCCCTGAATGAGATTGACCCGGCGCAGGATCAGCGCCCGCATGATCCGCTCGCCGAGCTCGGCCTCGGCGATCAGCAATGCGCGCAGCTTGTCCGGCGGAATCAGGATCACCTCGACCTCGCCTTCGGCGTGGCCGTCGACCAGCGCGACGCGGCCGGAGAGCTGGGCGATCTCGGCGAGAAACTGCCCCGGTCCCTGGTCGATGACCGGGGTGACATGGCCCAGGCCGTCGCGCTGGGTGATGGCGACATGGCCCTTGAGGATGACGAACATGCCAGGGCCCGGCTTGCCGGTCTCGAACAGACGCTCGCCGTCACGGTAGGTGCGGATCTCGCCGAAGCCGCGCAGGCGCGCGATCTCGGCCGGCGTCAGCTCCGGGAAGGTCTGCTCGAATCGGGCGAAGGTTTTCGCCAGCTCCGCGCCCTGTGCCGCTTCAGTCGCCGTCCCCTCAGTCGCCGTCATCACGCTCCCCGCTTCACTCTGCTCAACGCTCCGATTCGTCGGCGCTATCGCCCGTCGTCCCCTCGGCACTGTCCTTCGCGACGGCGGCCTGGCTCCGCTCCCGGCTCTGCGCCTTGCGCCGCTTCAGATTCTCGCGCAGGGCCTGCTTCAGGCGCTCCTCGCGCGCGGTTTTCGGCGCCGCCGGCTTGCTCTGGTCGGTCATCCCCCTTCCCCGGTCATCTTTTACCAGAGGCACAATCGGTGCTGCGGGCGCGAAAGCCAAGAGGGGATGGCGGCGCAGAAGGTAGGTTCCGTCCCGCCCGGCGTCGCCTGCCCAGGTGGGGAGGTGTGGCCGGAACGGGGCCGCGGCGCGGAGGTCGGCCGATTGTTGCCCGCCGGGCGCGTTTGGTCCGGATTCGGAGGCCTTTCGCCGATTTTGGCGGATCGCGCCGACGTCTTTCCCCGAAAACCGGGCGAGCCGCGCTTGCGCATGTCCGGACCTTGTGGCAAGAACCGCCCGCGTTCGGGCGCGGCTTTCGGGCCGGCCCCAGTCGCGTTCCTGCTGCCGTAGCTCAGTGGTAGAGCACTCCCTTGGTAAGGGAGAGGTCGACAGTTCAATCCTGTCCGGCAGCACCATTGTTGTCCCTGCGACATCAACAACTTACTGAGCATGTTGAGATTTTCGCGCTGCGCCTGATACACACAGGTGTTGCACGATGGTTTTGAGAATGGCCTGCCCCACTAAGCGTCCCGGTTCCGATAATTGGTACTTCCGAAAGCGAATTCCGTCCGACGTTCAAGCGATCCTTGCCAAGCTGCCCAAGGAGCAGCGCCCACCAAACTGGTACAAGGATCAGATCAGCATCTCCCTCAAAACGGCAGACCGCGCGGCAGCGAAAGCAAAATGTCCCGAGGTCGCGGCGGAGGTCGAGCGCACGATGGCGGCGCTCCGAGTTGGCCCCAAGCCGCTGTCGGTCAAGCAGATCAGCGCCCTCTCGGGTGAGCTGTACAGAGCATTTGCTGACGGCCTGGAGGACGACCCCGTGGTCGGTGCTGACCTTTGGCTGCGAGCCGCGCAGAAGATCGAGCGGGCCCAAAAGGGCGAGGAGGGCCTCGTTGCCGCAATCGGCATTCACCGGTCACCGGAGGACCGTCGCCGCGCCTCTCTGGAGCAGCTTCTTGGCAAGTTGACCGATACATTCCTCGCACGACGCGGCATTCACACCGACAGCGAAAGCCGGTGGAAGCTCATTCAACGCGCCTCCGTTGACCTCCCCGCAGCCGCGAAGAAGCTGTCGCAAAATGCCGATGGCGACTTCACCCCCGATGAATATGCAAAGCGCTTCCCGCGATACGAAGATCAGCAGCCGAAAGCGGCCAGCGGACGATCCCTTACTGCGCTGGTGGAGGCGTGGCACAAGGCGGCACCTGATCGGGGCGTTAAGGACCGCGACGCGAAACGCATCAAGCAACGGTTTGAGAAGCTGATTGAGTTCCTCGAACATGATGATGCAGGGCGAGTGACCAAACAGGACATCATTCGCTGGCGCGACCATCGGCTTGCGAACAAGATCAGCATCAAGACAATTAACGACAGCGACATCACGTCTTTCAGCAACGTCTTTAGCTGGGGCGCTGAACGCGGCTGGCTCTCAGCCAATCCCACCGAGCGGACGTCCATCAAGACCAAGCGGAACACCGCGGAGGTTCGGGAGAAGTATTTCCTGCCCGAGGAAGCGGCAACGATTCTCCAAACCGCCGCCGCCATCGTCGGCTCGGAGCGAGAGAGCCCGAAGACCACCGCTGCCAAGCGTTGGGTGCCATGGCTTTGCGCCTATTCGGGGGCTCGGGTTGCGGAGATGATCCAGCTGAGAAAGCAGGACGTTCGCAAGGACCCCGCGGTCGGCTGGGTGATCAGGCTGACGCCAGAGGCTGGCAGCATCAAGAACAACAAGTTCTGTGACGTGCCCGTGCATCAGCACTTGATCGACACCGGGTTCATCGCCTTCGTGGCCAATGCCAAGTCGGGCCACCTGTTCTGCGACGCCAGCAAGGACGGCACGATCGATGGCCCAGCGGGAGGCGTTTACAAGCGCATCCTGAGCATGGTGCGCGACGTGGTCAAGGACCCGCACGTCCAACCCAACCACGCTTGGCGCTATACCTTCAAATCCTACGGGTTAGAGGCGGGCATCGAAAGCCTTACGCTAGATGCCATCTCGAACCACTCCCCGCGGACTCAGGGCGAGGCATACACCAAGGTCACTCTCAAGACGCGCTCTGCCGCCATTAGAAAGTTTCCGCGCTACGCCCTCGCCAGGAGCGACGGAGCCCTGACCATCGAACCTGGGACGGAATGATCGACCCGGAGGTGACGCTGAAGGCGCGAGCTGAGGCGATGCGCCGATTCGCGAGATACAGGACGGATCAAGGTCATCAAGACGACCGCGCTTAATCTCGTTTCGTCTTGCCCTGAGACGTTTCGAGGCCTGCTGACGCGGAAAGTTCACAGGCAGGCGCCAAGGGGGGCTGGCGTCCGCCGATGTCGTACAGGCGCGGACTAGAAGCCCACTGAGGAGGTTAGCCAGCGGCCCTCGCCCATTACGAGGAGCCATACCGACCGTCTGTACGCCTCTCCTAGGCGCCCTGACGGGCCTCGGCCAACGCTTCCGCACCCACACCCGAGGCGCCACACATCGAGTGCGTGCGCAGGCGCTACGCGCAACCCTGACCAATAGGTTGCACTACTGCATACGCATCCGGGGTTACACCCCTATAGTACACTGAAGTGGGACGGTAGGGTGAGGATGGTGGTACTGAGGTGGACCTCGATCACCATCCCCACTTAGAGCCCCCCTCTAATAGGGAGACTCTTTATGGGGGGTCTAGAGGACAGCGAGGTGGGCCTCGATAATCAGCCCCAATAGAAGCCAACCTAAGCAGATGGCGATGCAACCGTCCTTTGGAGAGGGCTTCGCATCGGTGCCATCATTGGTGCAAGGCCTCCTCCTGTGTCCAGCCACTCCGAAACGCCCCACCTCGCCGGACAGTCAATCGAAGCCCTTGGGCCCGATCCGCCCTCGTCGCTATAGCCGCGCCTCCTCCGGCCGGCGACGATCGCAACGGCGCTCCACGATGCCCGGTATTCTGACGAAAATCTCTGAACCGGCACATCGACTACAAAATGAGCCCGACATCCCCCGTGCCCGGCGGCACGCTATCGATTTTGACCACGTGCAGGGGGCAACTTGTCAAATGCGCTTCGGCCATCGGTGGCCCAGGCGGACCGTCTCCCGGCTGCTGCCGTGCCCAAGATGCTGACGCCCTGATCAGGCGGCGCACGGGCATGGCGCGGCCGGGGTCTGCAGGAGTTCGTGAGAATGCAGCTCCATCCGGCGACAACGCATCTGTCGTTTTGCCCGCTGCGCTCGGAGAGACCTTCGATGATGCGTCGACCATCGTCGCCGCCGATCAGATTGACGAGTGATGTTCCAATACTGAGCCGTTCGACGTCTTCAGCAAGGTCATTGCAATCAATCCGACGACGAGGCGGCACCGGGGCTCCTGCATGCGATGATGAGCCTGACACGGCTGCAGCCTCGTTACCGCTCCACCGCTACCAAGGACGCCGTGCCCTCCAACTCGGCCGATTACGCTTTTGCCGACTTCCAAGAAATCAAAGCGGCCCACGCATTGCACAAGGCCGCGGTTTGCTTTACATCCGTGTCAACGTCGGTTGGTTATGATGTAAAGGGCTGGCCGGATGGCTGAAGGTGCGTTCGTTTCGTACTGCAGGGTCTCCACTGCGAGGCAGGGGAAGTCCGGCCTCGGCCTGGAGGCACAGCGCGAGGCCGTCAGCCGCTATCTAAACGGTGGGCAGTGGTCCCTCGTAGCGGAGTTCACTGAGGTTGAGAGCGGCAAGCGGAATGACCGCCCCGAGCTTGCCAAAGCCCTACAGGCCTGCAGAGTCTACGGGGCCAAGCTGGTCATCGCCAAGCTGGACCGCCTGTCGCGCGATGCGCACTTCCTGCTTGGCTTGGAGAAGGCTGGGGTCGACTTCGTGGCGGCGGACATGCCCCACGCCAACCGGCTGACCGTAGGCATCATGGCCATGGTGGCGGACGAAGAGCGACGCATGATCTCTCAGCGGACGAAGGCGGCGTTGGCTGCGGCCAAAAAACGAGGGGTACAGCTTGGGGGCGACCGGGGTGCTAGGCTCTCCGGCGCCGCGCGGGAAGCTGGCCGCGATACGCAAGTCTCTCGCGCCAATCAGCGGGCTGCAGACCTTTCCCACATTATTGGCGAGTTGCAGAGAGCCGGAACGATTTCTTTGAGCGGTCTTGCTCGCGCCCTCAACGATCGCGGCGTGCCTACCGCGCGTGGAGACGGTCCGTGGACTGCGACACAAGTCGCCCGCATCATTGGCAGGCTGCCTAGCAGGCGGTCGAACATCTAATCCGCCGTATCTTCAAAGGTCTCGCCCGGCGCCCCGTTGCAATCAAGCCCCGAGATGGCCTTTTCAATTCCGGTCAGATCGAAATCATAGAAGAGGACCGGGCCGCCCGCCGGGAAAACCTGCACTCGAAACCGCTTCCGGCCCCACAGATCAAACGGCGGCGCGGTGATAAAGGCAATTTGGTGAGGATCAGACAGCACATTCAAAATGATCGGCCGCACCTTTCGTTCATCAACGCGCATATTGAGACTGACTTTTCCGCGTGTCAGCGGCGACGATAGTTTGAGATGGAACGGGCGATGGCCGGCCATGCAGTCAATTTCAAGGGCAGCGGCGATACCGCGATCAGACGCTTTTGCTTGGAGCACCGCATATTTTCCGGTCTTGTCAGTCATCTTGTCCCTGTAGGTCCGGACGCCCCATTCGGCCCTCGTCGGCGATGCGGCTGCAACAACAAAGGCAAATGCCCAGACCGCCCATCGCTTCATGCAATGCTCCTCTTGATCAAATGGCCGCGGCGGCGTCAGCCTTCGCGGAATACACCCAATTTGCGAAGCCTCATCTCATCGATCCCAATTGATCGACACCTCTCCTTTACGCTCGCCAATGTCCCAAACGCTACGCCACACGCGGTACAGCAGACATGTTGGTCCTCGCTATCTGGCATTCTGATGAGGTACCCGCCACATTCGGTGCAGTGAAATTCGAAATTAAAGTGATATTCATCCGGCCTCCCCGGTATAGGCTCGTAGTTCAGAATCGAGATTGAGAGCGCAAGCCCCGCCTTCTGCAACTTGCCTCCCTTACGTGTGGAAGGCGGAAATAGCAGATTACGGTACTGAGGATGGCGGCTTGCCAGGTCCAGCAGCGAACCGCCGCCTTCTTCCACTATCATCCGGTACTCTATTAAAAACGGCAAAAAGTCTCCGCCGTCAGCGGGTATCTGACCAACTTCCGAGGCTATCGTAGGCTCGGGCAATTCCTCGAACTCGATCCCAAGCGAACGCCACGATCGAGCGATCGGTAGCCAAGACGCATGCCGCGTTGGCACGACTTCCGTCGGCGGATCGCCGCCTTCGTGAAACTCGCCGTGCCGCAATAACCACGCAAGAGGCGTACGCCTTTGCATTGTCGCCATCAATTTCCAACCGACGACAAGGTCGTGATCCGACATCACAAAGTCCCTTTTCGTCGTTTCGCCGGACCGCATCGTTCGTGCCATCCCCACGATTTTCGTGGGGCACGTAAGTTCGGGCGGGATGCCCAGGCAGCTTTCTCTACAGGCAGAGTACCTCGCCCCGATAATTCAATAGCCACAGAATGTCCGCATAACCAGCCCCAACGGCTTCGCAAAGGATCTTACCGAACGCGACTCCCACCGCGCGGCTCCGCAGAATGGTGCGCAGTACAGGTTAGCAGAACTTTAGCACGGCCGAGTGCGGAGCAAGCTCCAAGGCGTCCCAGCTAGGCCGATTCAAACCAATGTCATCCGATCCGTCCCGATTGCGTCGACGAACCAATAATCACATCCATTCGGCACGATCAGTGTTTTATAAATTCAGTGATTAAGATGAGCATTGCGCCTTCTTAGGCCAATTCAGATGCGACAGAGCACAGAAGAGAACGTTGCAGGGTGAGGGTTGTAACCAGGGCGCGGACCAGAAAACTGCTGATCGGTAACGCTCAGATTTGCCATTTTGCTGCAATGGTAGTCGCGCCAATCAATGGCGCTGCCCCCGCTCAGTTGCCAAGCGCTCAGCGTCATAATCCCTTTGAGGGAGTATCCCAGCGTATGAGGCTCTACAGTTCGCAACCTACCCTCGTAAGTGAAAGAAATCACCTTTCGAGCGGCGATAGCCTGACAGATAAGCTTATCCATGCAAACCTCCCTCCGTGTCAGAACGAAGCTTGACGATCGCCTGAACAATCCGAAATAGCGTGTCGCTCTTCTTGCCCTCTGTTGCGGCATCTTGAAGAAGCTCTCGCATCGCGAATGGCGCCTTCACCGCGTGATCAGCTCGCTCAATGCCATATCTTTCTTTCACACCATGCAGGAAACGCGCATAGTCCGCCTCGCCAATCTCGCTTCTGAGAACCGTTTCCAAATTGGTCTCAAAGCAAGCGTAGTTTGCTTCGACCCTAGAGGCAGCGTCTACAACATTCTCTTCAAGAATACCGACGAGGCGCTGCAATGCTCGATTGTGGTCGACCCCCTCGATCGTTTCTCGCTTTCGGTCTGAATCCCACAGCAAATAGGTTGGTATCCCAAGGCTCGTAAAAATCGCTGCTGGTCTATCCAGATTTGCCTTTCCATCAACGGCAATCAGAGCAATTCCGAGCGCCTCGAAGTCTACATCTTCTAGTGCCGCTGCGGCGAATAGTGCTGCCTTGTCACCAGCCCCCTCAACCAAGACAACCAGGTCGGCGAAGAAGCCTTCGGCAATCTCAGAACCCATGATGTGGAGCCGAGCCTTGAGTCCGTCGGCAGAGTATGTGCCCGCAGGCTTGTTCCGCGCGACCTCAAGACGTTCGGCCACCTCCTTCAAAGTTGATGAAGATAGGCAGCACTCCTTTTGGTCACGCCCTTCCCTTTTCTTTCTCCGAGCCAGACGAATTTCATCAAATCGATCCATTGAGACAAAAAGCGAAGAGTGCGTGGCAAACAGAATTTGCGTTTGCGTCGCGACCCCTGGCAGGGTTCCTCTAGCAAGTTCGCTCAAAACCTTTGCGAAATGCCGCTGCTTTGTTGGATGCTGGTAGAGCTCGGGTTCTTCGATTGCCAAGATCAGGCCTGGCAGCACATAAGGCAAGTCGGCTTCCACAATGCGAAATTCAGTAATTTCAGCCACCGACTGATCATCGCCCGCACTATTCACAGATTGATCGGGAGGCGCGTCTGCTCTTTCGATGTCAGCAGACGTGGCTTTGGCAAGGTGCTGCAGCAGGGTCAGGACGAAGGCTCTTTGGAGACCATGCCCTTTGCGGTCAACCGGACCTTCGAAGCCATCGTCATCAAGCAGAACGTCGGCGGTCGGAGGGGGGATGACGAAATCGTCAGTTGGCTTCCAACGCAGCGATACCGCAGCCTCCTTGTAGAAAAGCTGAAGTGTCTCAGTTAGACCGCCGGATAACCCTCCCAGCTCCGTGAGTCTTTCGGGATTGGTTAGCTCTCTGTATTCCTCCGAAACCCGCAGCTGAAACTCTCGAACATCTGCCCTTCTTTGAATTGTGCTGCGGACCACCAGTTCGAGCAGGCGAGAGATCACCGCCCCTCTTGCATCGACAGCGTCCGCCGACACATCACGAACCGCTGGGATGAAAACAAAGCTAGTTGCCTTCTGCAAACTTCCTCTGGCCACGTTAGTGAATCCGAAGAACTGGCCGTCGTCTCTGCCCATCTCGCATAAGTCAGGATGGCGCTGCTCCCATTCTGCTAAAGCGGGTTCAATTTGGTCTGCTCTCGTGACAGCCGGTAACTCCGAATAAATGCTCCCCTGCGCACGAAGTTCGTTGTAGGCAGCCCGCGCGGGTGCGGCTCCTGAAGCCTGCCGGACTGCGCCAAAGGCGCCGTGCTGCGACATCACGCCGAAATAACGTCCGTTATTTCTCCCGCCGCCTGCTTCGAACACGCGAACGACGGTCATCTCGCCGTCATGAATGCGTGACGCGAACATGTCGCGCTCAGCGTCGGAGAAGGAAACAAACGTCAACTCAATTTCGATCGGCGCCGTGAGCTGCCGGGCGAAGAAATCGTCAGCTTCAACCGCTGTCGACTGACTATAAAAGCGATCAACAGCCCTCAGGAGGGTGGACTTCCCGGCGCCATTGCCCCCGACAATCGCAATCTGGCCACCGGCCTCAACGACGGCGTTCTTGATGGATCTGAAATTGCGAACAGCGATCCGCTTAAGAATCATCGGCACCCCCACCCCACTATAAGTTGTCAATTTAGCATAAACAACTTTTAGAAGGAGCAGAGAATGCAGCATCACCTCTACGACTGGTCACCCCGTGACAACTGCTTACGCAGCTGATACACACAGAGCTTGGGCGAGACGAAATTTATCAACGATTTCAGTACGAAAGCCGCCGTTAGCAACAGTTCAATCCTGTCCGGCAGCACCATCTCGTTCTCCCCCCGACACAGCTCCGCACCACTCGGCCTCATGTTTTTCAAGGCGATGCAAGCGCATCGCCTGAACGTGCCGCGATTGGCGATCGTCATAGCCGTTCGATTGGGCGCGGCGCCCTCACCGCTACGAGCACCATGCTCACCACACCACGCCTCACCGCGGCAACAGATTCTCCTTCGCCAGGTCGATCACCTCGTCGCCGCGGCCGCTCATGACGGCGCGGATCAGCCAGACGCTGAAGCCCTTGACCTGCTCGAGGCCGATGGTCGGCGGCATCGACAGCTCCTGGGTGGCGGTGACGACGTCGAGCACCGACGGGCCGTCATGCGCCAGCCAGTCGCTGACGGCGCCGGGCAGCTCGCCGGGATCCTCGACGCGGCGGCCGTGGATGCCCATCGCCTGCGCCATCGCGGCGAAATCCGGATTCTCCAGGCTGGTGCCGTGCTCGACGAAGCCCGAGGCCTTCATCTCCAGCGCGACGAAGCCGAGCGTGCCGTTGTTGTAGATCACGACCTTCACCGGCAGCTTCATCTGCTTCAAGGTGATGAGATCGCCCATCAGCATCGCAAAGCCGCCGTCGCCCGACAGCGAGATCACCTGCCGTCCGGCCTGCGCCGCCTGGATGCCGATGGCCTGCGACATCGCATTGGCCATCGAGCCGTGCACCAGCGAGCCGACCAGGCGGCGGCGGCCGTTCATGGCGATGTAGCGCGCGGCCCAGATGGTCGGCATGCCGACGTCGAAGGTGAAGACGGCATCGTCAGTTGCGGTCTCGCTGATCAGCCGCGTCAGATATTGCGGATGGATCGGGCGGCGGCCGGGCGTGCCGACGGCGAGATCGTCGAGGCCTTTGCGCGCGGAGGCATAGCGCTTGAGATTGTCGTCGAGATGCTGGCGATGCGACTTCGCCGTGAGCTTCGGCAGCAGCGCGCGAATGGTCTCGCCGACATCGCCGACCACGCCGACATCGAGCCGCGCGCGGCGGCCGAGCTGGCTCGGCCGGATGTCGACCTGGGCGATTCTGATGTCGGAGGGAATGAACTGCTTATAGGGGAAGTCGGTGCCGAGCATCAGCAGCGTGTCGCAGCTGTGCATCGCGTGATAGCCGGAGGAGAAGCCGATGAAGCCGGTGAGGCCGACATCATAGGGATTGTCGTACTCGACATGCTCCTTGCCGCCGAGCGCGTGCACGATCGGACTCTGCAAGGTCTCCGCAAGCTGCATCAGCTCGGCATGGGCACCGGCACAGCCGCGGCCACAGAACAAGGTCACGCGCTCCCCGGCGTTGAGCAGCGACGCAAGCGCATCGAGCTCCGGCTCGGCCGGGCGCACCACCGGCTTCGGCGGCACGAGACCGATCGTCGGCGGCAATGCGCGCTTCGGCGCCGCCTTCAGCGCGACGTCACCGGGAATGACGATGACGGCGACGCCGCGCTCGCCGAGCGCAGCGCGGATCGCGTTCTCCAGCACGAACGGCATCTGCGAGGGATCGGAGATCAGCTCGCAATACACGCTGCATTCGCGGAACAGGTTCTGCGGATGCGTCTCCTGGAAATAGCCGCTGCCGATCTCGCTGGTCGGGATATGGGCGGCGATCGCCAGCACCGGCGTGCGGCTGCGCTGCGCATCATAAAGACCGTTGATGAGATGCAGATTGCCCGGGCCGCAGGAGCCGGCGCAGACGGCGAGCTCTCCCGTGATCTGCGATTCACCTGATGCTGCGAAGGCCGCGGTCTCCTCATGGCGAACATGCACCCAGTCGATCGTCTTGCGGACGCGCAGCGACTCCGTCAGCCCGTTGAGGCTGTCGCCGACGACCCCATAGATACGTTTCACGCCGGCAATTTCGAGCGTCTCGACGATCTGGTCTGCTAGGGTGGCCATGAGCTGATCAATCCTTTGGTCCTGAGAAGGGCCGCACAGCGCGGCCTCCGTCGATCCAGTGTCGTACCTTGCATGAGCCGGGCCAACCCAATCAAAAACCCGCGTGACGCAAGAGTTCCAGACGGCGGCATGCAACGGAGACGATGACCGCGAAATGACAGCGCCCGATCGCGGGCCATGACAACGCATCCTCGCGACGCATCCTGCGTCCGAGCTTTGCTTGCAAGACCGCCCTCTCACAATCGAGGGCGCAGGGAAGGCCGGGAGCCTGCCGCCCCCATGGCCCGCCTGCAGAAAAAGAATGCAGGCGGCAGTCACCACAGGTTCGGCTGGGACATCCCGGCCCTCCCTGCGCGATGGGCTTACGAATTATACGCGATCTCCCTGGGGACCGGCTGTCTTGCCCCCATCACCCGCCATGCGCGCGAGGCACATCACGAGCTTGACCTCAGCACCGGGAGGCCAGGACCACGCGACTTCTCCGTCCGCATCGAAACTGTTCGTCCGCTCGCGAATGCGTAGCTGCAACTCCGATCCGGCCACCGCATCCCACGCCCAACGCTCGTGACGACTCGCGAAGCGCCCCTCGTTGATGAGCACGGGACGGCCGAAAATGTGCAGGTGATTTGCCCGACGACACAAGGGGAATTAGTGCGGCAGAGTGGCACGACGGGCAGTTTGGGCATGGCCGGTATGCGCGGTAGAACAAGGAGCGACCTTACATTGAATGCGACAGCATTAGAATCACTCCGCACCTCCAAAAAATGGAAGTGCGATCCAAAAATACTGAACGACGACAATTACGACATAAGCGGCAAACACGCTTGTTCGACGCATCTCTTGCGATGCGCGGCGAACATAAAAGGCAAGCAGTGTTGAAAACCCAAGGATTGCAGGGCCAAAAAGTAAACATCATCCAGTGCTCTGCGCAATTCCAGTCCGACGTCTCCTCGGACAAATCCATTCTCGTCCCTATCAAAGCGAAAATCGCAAGTATAGACGCTGTGATGATCGTCGCAATGGTCGGCGAGAATGACGCTCCTTGCCCGTGTGTAACCTTGATCCGGCTGTAGAGCAGCTGCAGCACTAACCAGCCAATCAAAAGAGTCAGAACGACTTGCGCCATTGACGCTTTCTGACACCACCATGCAAGCTACTCTGCAAACTGAAATACCCTACGGGTATAGTATCCGAGTCGCAACCATGTCCCTGCTCGACGACGTCCTGCCGAACTATCAGTTCTCAGAACGCCACCAGGCCCTGGTGCGCTGTCCGCCTGGCGAGCTGCTCGACCTGATCCAGGGCTGGGAGCCGCCACACGACCGCTTCGCCGAGATTGCAATGGCCCTGCGGCAGATGCCGGCGCGGCTGATGCATGCGGTGGCGCCGTCGCGGCATGCGTCGCCACGGCCGTTCAGCCTGAAGAGCTTTGCGCCGCTCGGCCGCGACGGGGACCGGGCGATGGTTGGCGGGCTGATCGGGCAGTTCTGGCGCAGCGATTTTGGATTGGTGCAGATCACAGGGCCGGACGAATTCATAGCCTTCAGCGCGCCACGCACGCCGAAGCTCGTGCTCGGCTTCATGGTCGAGCCCGAGGGCGCGATGACGCGGCTCGTCACCGAGACGCGCGTGCATTGTCCCGACCGCGCCTCCTTCCTGATGTTTCTGCCATATTGGCTCGTGATCCGGCCGGCGAGCGGCCTGATCCGCCGGCGCATGCTGGGGGCCATCAGGCAGGCGGCGGAAGGGATGCATCAGCGCAGCGCCTCACATGATCGGAGCAACAATCTTTAACGCTCATGTTCGATTGTAGAGCTGACCCGCGGGAGCGATGAGATGGTGAGCCCGGAGCTGGCGGCACGATGGACGATGGTCAGGGCCTTGCTCGGACGAGCCCAGGCGGCGCTGCCGGCGCCTCCGCTGCGGCATGTGCAGGCCTGCGCAAAGCTGTACGGGGATTTCGCCGAATATCTCGAGCACAACGAGCTCGAGCTCGCGCTCGACACGCTGATGGAGCTCGGCCATCTCACCTCGCCCCACGGCGGCTTCTGGCGCGACCTGGAACGCGCGGCCGAGACCATGGGCCTGAACAACCGGATTCTGGCGCTGCGTGAGGCGTTTCGGACTGCGCCGCTGCCGCCTGAGACCGAGTAGGCTTCGAGTAGGCTTGGAGGCGGTCAGCGCAGCGATCGCGCGACACCATCCAGGCCGCAGACGTTCCCCTGCAAAAAAGTTCATCGCGCGGCCCAATCGAACCTGATTGTGACCGGTTCGGTCCTTGCCCTGTTGCAATGCGGCCTTATTCTCGAGCCCTCGCAACAGGAGCCCACCATGCGCCTTCCCATTCTCAGCCCGGACGCGTTGACCGACGAGCAGAAGCCGCTCTATGCCGACATGAAGCAGGGCATCCAGGCGAGCTTCAAGGGCTTCATCAACATCCGCGACGACGGCGCGCTGCTGGGTCCGTGGAATCCGTGGCTGCGTGAGCCGAAATTCGGCAAGCCAGTCTGGGACCTGGTGAAGGCGATCGCCAACAAGCCGTCGCTGCCGGCGGCGGTGCGCGAGGTTGCGATCCTCGTGACCGGAGCGCATTTCCGCTCGGCCTACGAAATCTATGCGCATGTGCACGTGGCCGAGCAGCGCGGCCTGTCCGACGACAAGCTGGCCACCATCGTCGCGGGGCAGCGGCCGACGGACCTCACAAGGGAGGAAGCCGTCGCCTATGATTTCGCCTCGGCGCTGGTGAATGGCGGCGTGCTGCCGGAGCTGACCTACAAGGCCGCGGTGGCGCAGTTCGGCGAGCATGGCGCGGCCGAGCTGTCCTATCTGATCGGCATCTATTGCATGGTCTCGGTGACGCTCAACACCTTCGACGTGCCCGTGCCGGAGTGACGCTGCGGGACTCGCTTGGCAGCTCGAAGCGCGCGTTCGGCAGAGTGTGGGCCATCACCGAGACTGACATGAACCCGGCATGTTGCGTTCACTCATGCGGGCTACGCCGCAGGGCTCTGATGGTGTCGAATAGGTGAGCGACGTCAGTTGCTGCAACGGCAGTGAGCTCCTTCTCCCCGCTTGCGGGGAGAAGGTCGGGATGAGGGGGGCTTCCACGGATACCGCGCCCGCGGAGAGCCCCCCTCACCCGGATTGCATCTTGCGATGCAATCCGACCTCTCCCCGCAGGCGGGGCGAGGTGCACCGCCAGCTCCGCAGCTAACAAAAGCGAATGCATTAAGCGTCTCAGCTCATCGTCAATCCGGCCAGCGGAGCAGACTCTCCGCGCGACCCAGAAGGTTGCGGTAATGGCTGTCTCCGAAATCGCGCGCCCAGCGTTGCGCCTCATCGATCGCGTCCTGCAGATCAGCCAGCGCCTGAGCCTGCCAGTGGTTGCGCTCGCGACCAAGCGGGAGCGCGTCCGTCTCGGAGTCGATTCCGACCAGGGGCAGAACGTCGACGTCTGTATCGAGCCGGGCGGCGAAGCGGAGCCTTGCAATCGCCCGCGCTCCCTCGATCGGCGTAACCACCCCCGACAACACGTCCCTCGCGACGTCGAGGATGCCCTGGCGCGCGGCGATGACCTCGAGCTGATTCCGACTCATGACGCTGGCGTCCGCTACAAATCGAAATTCGTCGGCAGCATCACGACGTCGCGGATGGTCATGCCGCGCGGGCGCGTCAGCATGAACATCACGACATTGGCGACCTCGGCCGGCTCCAGCAGGCTGCCGGATGCGCGCGCCTCCTTCAGCTTCTCGGCCGGCCAGTCGGCGATCAGCGCGGTGACGACGGGACCGGGCGAGATCGCGCCGATGCGGATGCCGTGCTTGAAGACCTGGCGGCGCGTGGTCTGCACGAAGCAGTCGATCGCCCATTTCGAGGAGGCATAGACCGGCTCCCACGGCGTCGGATAGTGCGCGGCGAGCGAGCTGGTGACGATGATGTCGCCGGAGCCGCGCGCGATCATGTGCGGCAGCACGTCGCGAACGTTCTTGATCACGACGTTGACGTTGAGATTGAGCATGCGGTCGATCGCATCGGTCTTGGCGTCGACGAGGTCGCCGCCGAGATAGCTGCCGGCATTGGCGTGGAAGATGTCGAGCCGGCCGGCCGCGTCCAGCACGCGCGGCAACAGGGTGGCGCAATCGGCGGTATCGAGCAGGTCGATGACCACCGGGATCGCCGCCTCACCATGGCGCTCGCGCAGGCGCGCCAGTGCCGCGGCGTCGCGATCGATCATAACGACGCGCGCGCCGGCGGCCAGCATCGCCTCGCTGCTGGCGAGCCCAATGCCTGACGCCGCGCCGGTGACGGCCGCCACCTTGCCTTCGAGTTCCCTGGTCATCGCATCCTCCCTGTTGGCACGCACCCTAGCGCAGTTCGGATGCGCCTGCCGCTGCTCGATTTGAACCCATCACAGCATCCGCGCGTTTGGTTACGGCCCGCCCCCAAGAAAGAGCCCGATGGAGACGATCGACGCCTATCTCGCCCGCAAGCATCAGGAGCTGACGCTTCTGAACGATTGCCTGCGGCGGCCGCATGCGCTGCCGAGACCAAGCTCGGTCGGCGAGGTCGTCAGGCAAAAGTTTCAGCTCGCGGCCGCACTGAAGGCGGAGCACGCGCTCGGCGACTGGACCGCGACCGAGACGGCCTGGGCTGACGCGGACGATCACCGCGCCGGTCCGTTCGCATTCGCCTACGACTATCAGCGCGCCGATCTCGAGGTGCGCGGGCCGTCATTCTATGCGGCCGGCAATGATATCGCGGACACGCTCTATACGATCTCAGGCATGGCGGCGATTGCGGCGCTGCTGCTGGCGACGCGGCCGGTGCTCGGCGAGGCTGATCTGCTGATGCTGCCCGGCTCCTATGGCGAGACCCAGGAGCTGGTCGAGGCGCATGCGCGGCATCTGCATCCCCTGACGCTGACGCGCGACCTCGCCGACGCGCTGGCGCAGCGATCATCCAAGGCGCGGCTGCTGCTGCTCGATTCCAGCACGACGGCGGCGCGGTTCGAAGCCGTGCTGCGCTGCCGACGCCCGGCGCTCGATCTCCTGATCTTCGACACGACGTGCTTCGCCAATGGCTCGGGCCGCATCCGCCGCGTGCTCGCCTGGGCGCGACGCTCGCGCGTGCCGGTCGTGATGCTGCGCAGTCATACCAAGCTGGATTCGCTTGGCGCCGAATATGGCCGTCTCGGCTCGGTCGCCTTCGTCGGTTGGCCACGAGTGCCGGAGGCGCTCGCCGCGTTACCGGAGCAGACGCGCAACGCCGTCCGGCTGCTCGGCGGCGCGGCGCTGCCGGCGCATTTTCCGCCTTATGTCGGCACGAAAGACTATCGCGCGCTGACGGCGCGGCGCATGGCCGCGATCCTGCGCAACAGCCGCCGCGCGCGGCGTCGATTTGCCACGACCTTGCGCGGCCTCACGGCCGAGCTGGACTACGCGCACGGTCTCTATGTCACGCTGGCGAGCCGCGCGCCGCTGGATGAGACCACCGCGCGGCAGGCCGCGGCCGCGATGAGCGATGACATCCGGCGCGCCGGCCTGCCGATCCGCCACGCCGGCAGCTTCGGCTTCGACTTCGCCGCGACCGAATGGTTTCACGACGCCACCACCGACCGCTACAGCGTGCGCGTCGCGGTGCCCGATCTGCCGACGGCTATCTGGGACGAGCTGACCGACGCGATCGCCGGCTGGTGGCGCGCGCATCAGGGACGATCCGCCGCGGCGTGAGCGCGCCATTGACCTCGCGATGATGGCACGCGCCTTGCCTTCCTCAACGGCAATGTATCACGCCGCAGGGGGGTCTCCATGAGCAGCTCGCATTTCGATTTGACACGCCGCCATGTCGTGCTCGGCGGCCTTGGCGCCGCAGGGCTCAGCGCCTTTGGCCCGCGCATCGCGCTGGCGCAAGGCCGCGCCGAGACGCTGCTGGTGGTGCAGGAGCTCGGCCCGAACTCGCTGGACATGCAGGGCGTCGGCTCGAACCAGACGGTCAACGGCCTCGCCTGGAACTGCTACGACCGGCTGCTCAGCTACGCGGCGAAGACGCTGCCGGATGGGACCATCTCCTATGATCGTGCGACGCTGGCGCCGGAGCTCGCCGAAAGCTGGGAGGTCGCCGCCGACGGCATGTCCTGCACCTTCAAGCTGCGCAAGGACGCGACCTTCCATGACGGCACGCCGGTCACGGCGAAGGACGTCAAATGGTCGTTCGACCGCGCCGTCTCGGTCGGCGGCTTCCCGACCTTCCAGATGTCGGCGGGCTCGCTGGAGAAGCCGGAGCAGTTCGTCGTGGTCGACGACCACACCTTCCGTATCGACTACATCCGCAAGGACAAGATGCTGCTGTTCAACGTCGCGGTGGTCGTGCCCTTCGTGATCAATTCGGAGCTCGCCCGGAAGAACGCGACCGCCGAGGATCCGTGGGCGCTGGCCTGGCTGAAGAACAACGAGGCCGGGGGCGGCGCCTACAAGGT
This sequence comes from Bradyrhizobium sp. USDA 4353, assembly GCF_054063215.1. NCBI lineage: Bacteria > Pseudomonadati > Pseudomonadota > Alphaproteobacteria > Hyphomicrobiales > Nitrobacteraceae > Bradyrhizobium > Bradyrhizobium sp. USDA 4353. The sequence continues at coordinate 2,338,126 of NZ_JBSSGB010000001.1, read as the reverse complement.
CGAGAGCTGGAAGCCGGGCACGGAGACCATTCTCAGCCGGTTCGACAATTGGAAGTGTGGTCCGCTGCCGAAGATCAAGCGCGTGATCGCGCGCGATATCCCCTCGGCCGGCACGCGGCGGGCGATGCTCGAGCGCGGCGATGCCGATCTCTCCAGCGGCTTCGCGCCGCGCGACTTCGACCAATTGATCAAGGAGGGCAAGGTCAAGGTCACGGGCGTGCCGATCCCGAATGCGCTGTGGTACGTCGCGCTCAACACGGCGAAGCCGCCGTTCGACAACGTCAAGCTGCGCCAGGCGATCGCCTGGGCGATGCCCTATGAGCAGATCCAGGGAAGCGCGTTCTTCGGCCGCGCGGTGCCGATGTATGGCGGGGCTGGCGACGTGACCAAGCCGGTATGGCCGCAGCCGTTCCCCTACGTCACCGATCTCGACAAGGCCAAAGCGCTGATGAAGGAGGCCGGCCTGGAGGGCCTGGGGACGACGTTGTCGCTCGACGCGGGCACGGCGACGGTCGGCGAGCCCACCGCGATCCTGATCCAGGAGAACCTCGCCAAGATCGGCATCAAGGCGGCGATCGAGAAGATCCCCGGCGCCAATTGGCGCACGACCTTGAACAAGAAGGAGCTGCCGATGGCGCTTAACCGCTTCTCGGGCTGGCTCGATTATCCCGAATACTACTTCTATTGGAATTTCCACGGCCGCAATTCGATCTTCAACATCTCGTCCTACCAGAGCAAGGAGATGGATGCGCTGATCGACAAGGCGCGGTTCACGACGGACGCGGCGGAATACGAGGCGACGGTGAAGGCGTTCATCACGCTGTGCATGCGCGAGGTGCCGGTGGTGCCGCTGAACCAGCCGATCCACGACGTCGCGATGCAGAAGGCCGTGAGCGGCTACGAGTTCTGGTTTCACCGGGAGCCGGACTATCGGCAGTTCGCGAAAGGATAGCGTGTTAGTCGGGACAGGCTGGTCCGTCCTCGCTGGCAACATGATCACCCTTCTCGCCACGGCACCGGTGTACCCTCTCCCCTTGCGGGAGAGGGTGGCATGATCGAGCGAAGCTCGGTCATGCCGGGTGAGGGGTCTCTCTCCGCGACTTCCCGTGCGGATGGAGACCCCTCACCCGCCTTCGATGCTTCGCATCGAAGCCACCCTCTCCCGCAAGGGGAGAGGGTGCACCGACATCGCGGCTGCACTTTTCCTTCAATGCTTGATGGACATAACGCAGCCGATCGCCGCCCTCACAGCCACCCGCGCCGGCGGAACTGCCAGTACAGCACGCTGCACAAGACTGCGATGAAGCCGAGCACCGCGTAGTAGCCGTATTGCCATTTCAGCTCCGGCATGTGCTCGAAGTTCATGCCGTAGATTCCCGCCACCGCGGTCGGCACCGCGAGGATGGCGGCCCAGGCTGCCAGGCGGCGGGCGATGTCGGTCTGCTGCGCCTGGCCGGCCATCATGCTGGCCTCGAACACGAAAGCGAGGATCTCGCGTAGCGAATCCGCGTCCTCCTCGGCGCGCTTGGCGTGGTCGAGCACGTCGCGGAACAGCGGCGCCATCTCGGCGTCGATCGCGACATTGTCGACATGCTCGAGCCGCTTGCAGACGTCGACGACGGGACCGACGGCGCGGCGCAACCGCAGCAGGTCCCGACGCAGGCGATAGAGCCGGTCGACCTCGTGGCGCGCCAGCGGACGCTGCAGCACGACCTCTTCCAGGGTCTCGACCTCGGCCATGATGCTCTCGGTCACCGGGCGGTAGTTGTCGACGATGAAGTCGAGGATCGCATAGAGGATGTAGTCCTCGCCCTTGGCGAGCGAGCCCGGGCAGCTTTCGCAGCGCTCGCGCACCGCGCCATAGGAGGTCGAGGCGCCGTGTCGGACGGAGACGACGAAGCCCGGGCCGACGAAGATGTGCGTCTCGCCGAAGACGATGTGATCCTTCACGAGCTGCGCGGTGCGGGCGACGACGAACAGCGCATCGCCGTAACGCTCGACCTTCGGCTGCTGATGCGCCTTGGACGCGTCCTCGATGGCCAGCTCATGCAGGTTGAACTGATCGGCGATCCGCTGTAGCAGCGCCGCATCCGGCTCGTGCAGCCCGATCCACACGACATGGCCCGGCCGCCGGCTCCACTCGCCGGCCTCCTCGATCGCGATGTCGGCGACGCGATGGCCATTGGCGTAGACGCCGGCGGCGACCACGCCTGCCTCGCGAGGCACATCGGCTGGCTGAATCATGACGTGGCGCATCCCTGGCTCTCCGCTCGCAAGACCGACATTCGACGCGAGGACTCGCTGGGTCAAGCGGCGCATCAGGTCACGCCCGTCGGGCCGTCGAGCAGCTGCCGCACACGGCGGACCAGGTCGGTGCGGCGGTAGGGCTTATTGATGATCTCGAACTCGCCGATGTTGGCGTCGGCGCGCTCGACGGCGGCATCGGAATAGCCGGTCGTCAGGAGCACCTTCAGCTTCGGCTGGCGCTTGCGCGCCTCGCGCGCCAGCACTGTGCCGTTCATGCCGCCAGGCATCACCAGATCGGTGAACAGGAGATCGAATCGTGTCTCCGAATCCAACAGCTCCAGCGCGGCATGCGCGTTGGCGGCGACCTCGGTGCGGTAGCCGAAATCCTCCAGGATCGAGCGCGCCAGCTCGGCGACCTCGGCGCGATCCTCGACGATCAAGATGCGCTCGCTGCCGGTGCGGTCCATCGCCATTTGCGGGCGCACCGACGGCGTGGCGATCTCCTGCTCGGTCGCCGGAAACAGCAGCTGCACCGTCGTGCCGAGCCCGACCTCGCTGTAGATGTAGGTGCTGCCGCCGGACTGCCGCGTGAAGCCATAGACCATCGCGAGCCCGAGCCCGGTGCCCTTGCCCTCCTCCTTGGTGGTGAAGAACGGCTCGGCGACGCGGGCGAGGATGTGATGCGGAATGCCGACGCCGTCATCGGAGACTTTCAGCGCGACATAGCGACCGCCTTTGGGCACGCCGAACTGCAGGATGTCGTCGTCCGCGATCTCCTTGTTCTCGGTGCGGATCGTCAGCGTGCCGCCCTCCGGCATGGCGTCGCGCGCATTGACGAACAGGTTGAGCAGCGCGACCTCCGCCTGGGTCTGGTCGACCCGGCTGTTCCAGAGGTCCGGCTGCGGCTTGACGACGATGCGCACGTTCTCGCCGAGCGTATGCCGCGCCATCTGCGCCATGGTCTCGATCATGTTGTTGAGGTTGATCGGCCGGCTGTCGAGCCGCTGCTTGCGCGCGAACGACAGCAATTGCTGGGTCAGGGTCGCGGCGCGATTGGCGGCGGAGCGGATGTTGTCGACGGCACGGCGGTGCCGCGGCGCGAGCTCGCTGACGGCGCCCTGCAAGGTCTCGGTGTAGCCGATGATGACCTGCAGGATGTTGTTGAAGTCGTGCGCGATGCCGCCGGTGAGCTGGCCGATCGCCTCCATCTTCTGCGACTGCACCAGCGCGCTCTCGGCATCACGCCGGCGCGAGACGTCGAGCTGCGAGGCGAAGAAATAAACCAGATCGCCATTGCGATTGTAGACCGGGCTGATGAACAGCGCATTCCAGAACGCGGCGCCATTCTTGCGATAATTGAGGATCTCGACGGCGACGTCCTGCCGATTGTCGATCGCCGTGCGAACCGCGGCGACGGTGTCGCGGTCGGTGTCGGGTCCTTGCAGGAAGCGGCAATTGGTCCCGACGATCTCGGCCAGGCTGTAGCCGGTCATCTCGATGAAGGCGCGGTTGGCGAACAGGATGGGATTGTCGGGCTGGCGCGGATCGGTGACGATCATCGGCATGCGCGTCGTCTCGACGGCCGCGAAGAAGATGTCGTGGCGCTCCGACGACAGATCCGATGCGTCGCCGCTGTCGACGACTGCGCGGACGCGCTGCGGCTTCTCTTCTGACATTCTCTTCCCGGCTCCGACTGCGTTGTCGCTTGCGCGCATGACGACGCGAAGGCCGCCGCGATGCACCCATCGATATGCCGCTGAGGCGGAACGGGTTCCCGCCTGACTTGCCGATGCTGAATCGGCGGCGATGCGCTCACGCGAAAGCGACAACCCGCCGCGGGAACCATTCAGGCGCCTCGGAGCACAGCTCGTCTTGCGATACGCTCGACGGTTCCGGGCCGGCGCGCTACATCATCGCTCCGATCAACGGAGATGGGCAGGAGTTACCGTCATGGCAGAACAAAAGGTGGCACTCGTGACGGCGGGCGGCAGCGGCATGGGCGCAGCCGCCGCGCGCCGTTTGGCTATGGACGGATTTCACGTCGCGATCCTCTCGTCGTCAGGCAAGGGCGAGGCGCTGGCCGCGGAGCTCGGCGGCCTCGGTGTCACCGGCTCTAACAAGTCCAACGACGATCTCAAGCGGCTGGTGGATGGCGCGATGGACCGCTGGGGCCGCATCGACGTGCTCGTCAACAGCGCCGGCCACGGCCCGCGCGCGGCGATCCTGGACCTGACCGACGAGCAGTGGCACACCGGCATGGACACCTATCTGCTCAACGTCATCCGTCCGGCACGGCTGGTGACGCCGATCATGCAGGCACAGAAGAATGGCGCGATCATCAACATCTCCACCGCCTGGACCTTCGAGCCGTCGGCGATGTTCCCGACCTCGGCGGTGTTTCGCGCCGGGCTTGCCTCGTTCACCAAGATCTTCACCGACACCTATGCGGCCGACAACATCCGAATGAACAACGTGCTGCCGGGCTGGATCGACAGCCTGCCCGCGACCGAGGAGCGCCGCAGCACGGTGCCGATGGGACGCTACGGCAAGGCCGAGGAGATCGCCGCGACGATTGCCTTCCTCGCCTCCGAGGGAGCGGCCTACATCACCGGGCAGAACATCCGCGTGGACGGCGGATTGACGCGGAGCGTGTGAGGCGCCTCAGAACATCTCGAAATATTCGCGCTGCTCCCAGTCGGACACTTCGGCATTGAAGCGCTCGATCTCGGCGTTCTTGAGGAAGGTGTAGTAGTCGACGAAGGTGGTACCGAAGGCTGCGCGGAAGAACGCGTCGTCCTTAAGTGCATCAACGGCCTCGCGCAGCGATTTCGGCAGCAGGCTCGCTTTGGTTTCGTACGGCACGTCGGCCGAGGGGCCGGGATCGAGCTTGCGGTCGATGCCGTCGAGGCCGGCCGCGATCTGCGAGGCCATGTACAGATAGGGATTGGCGGCGGGCTCGCCGATCCGATTCTCCAGCCGCGTGGCGCGGTCACCGGGGCCGCCGAGCACGCGGATCATGACGCCGCGATTGTCGCGACCCCAGATCGCCCGGTCCGGCGCCAGCGAGTAGGCGCGGTAGCGCCTGTAGCCGTTGATGGTCGGGGTCGAGAACACCGCGGCTGCGCGGGCATGCGTGAGCAGGCCGGCCATGTAGTGCCGGCCGAGCGCTGACAGCCCCTCTGTCTCATCCGTCATGAAGGCGTTGCTGCCGTCGCGCGCGACCAGCGACTGATGCAGGTGCCAGCCCGACGACATCACGTTGGGAATGCGCGGCCGGCACATGAAGGTGGCGTGATAGCCGTGGCGCTGCGCGATCTGCTTCACAGCGCTGCGGAACAGCACCATGGTGTCGGCGGGCTCCATGCCGATACCGGGCTGCAGCACGAACTCGCACTGGCTCGGGCCATATTCGAGCTCGATCGAGCGCAGCGGCAGGCCGAGCGCGGTGAGGTTGGCCCTGATGATCTCGAGCGCCGGCTCCATCTGATCGAAGCGCTGCTCGGTGAGATATTGATAGCCCTGCGTCAGCAGGCTGACCGCCGGCGGCACGCCGGGCTGTCCGGGCGAGCCGGCATCCGAAGGCGCCAGGCGCGGGTCCTCGATCTTGAAGATATGGCACTCGACCTCGAGGCCGGCCTTGAACTGATAGCCGCGCGCATCGAGCGTCGCGAGGGCGGACCGCAGCAGATTACGCGTGGCAAACGGAACGGGCGCGCCATTGGCAAAATACAGATCACACAGCACCCAGCCGGTGCCGGGCGCCCAGGGCAGCACGCGGAACGTGGTGGGATCGGCGACCATCAGCGCATCGCTGCCGCCCTGCATCTCGGCCATGCCGAAGCCGCCACCGGCGGTGAACACCGGAAACACCGTGCGATGCGAGGTGTCCTTGGCAAGCAGCGTCGTCGTGATCGAGCAGCCGTCCTCCAGCGACGCCAGCGCGGCGTCGACGGTCAGCGCCTTGCCGCGCAGGATGCCGTGCTGATCGGGGAACGAGAAGCGGATGGTGGTGAGGCCGTGCTCCTCAGCGAGCCGGCGCATGCGCGCCGCGGCCTCGGTCTGCTCAGCGGTCCATAGCTGATGCCTGGCGACGAAACTCAACGATGGCTCCTGGTGAGGATGGCAACTTGCATGATCAAATTCCCGCCCGCGAGCGGGGACTATCCTTACCTCGCCCCGCTTGCGGGGAGAGGTCGGATTGCATCGTCAGATGCAATCCGGGTGAGGGGGACTCTCCGCGCGGTCGGTGCGCGTGGCTGCCCCTCACCCCAACCCTCTCCCCGTGAAGAACGGGGAGAGGGAGCGCACCGCCTGCGGGGCAAGAGCACGGGCACATCAACGAGAACGATAGTACGACCGCGCCGCCTACTCCGCAGCGCTCAGATGTGGCGCGAGACGGATGATATCCGCTGGCACCGGCGCGGCCCAGGGGGCGTTGCGGCGGCGGCGGACGTCGACTTCCATCCAATAGGTTTCCCAGCCGCGGGTCGGGCCGATGCCGTCCATCGTCGCCGGACCCTGCACGCTGCGGGCTGCGGCCGGGTCGAGGAAGAGCATCGGCGGCTCGCCGCGCGCGACCGTCTCGATCTGCTCACGCAGCAGCCGGCGATACTGGATGATCGCCTTGTCGGATTGGCCGAGATGCTCGCGGGTGCGGTCCTGGATACGCCCCATCGACTCCACCGCCCACTGGTCGTGCACGTTGATGTCGTTGCCCATGCCGGTGTAGGTCGCGGTCGCCTGCTCACGCGGATCGAAGCCGTAATCGTTGCTCTTGTTCTTGCGCGAGCGATAGTCCGGCAGCTCATACAGCTCGAGGCGCTGGGCGCGCATCTTGGCGCGGTCGACCGGCGCGCCGTAGCTGGTGAAGATCGCGTACCAGTAGCAGGTCTCGTCGTCGACCGGCACGTGCCACTGCGTGATCGTCATCTCCGTGCTCATCGGGATCACGAAGGCATGCGGGAACAGCTGATTGGTGACGCGCACGTGCGTACGCTCGCCGTCGATCTCGCGCAGCGCGATGATGCGCATTCCGTATTCGGTGCGCTCGACATTGATGATCGGGCGATCATATTCGCGCAGCACCTTGGTCATCGGCAGCTCGCTGTCGGCGGAGGCGCCGCGGAACTGCTTGCCATAGGCGGTCGAGGTGTCCTCGTCCTCGAAAAAGCGGTGCAGGAACGAGGCGTGCGCCGGATCGATGCCGACCTCCAGCGCCTGCAGCCAGTTGCACTCGATCAGGCCTTTGAAAGCGAACGTGTAGGTGTCCGGCGCGGTGAAGCAGTCGAGATCCGGAAATGCTGGCGGCGCGCCCTCGCCGAGCCACGCCCAGAGGATGCCGCCCTTCTCGATCACCGGATAGGAGCGCTGCTTGACGTTCTTGCACAGCGGCGAGCCCGCCGGCTCGGCCGGAGTGTCCAGGCACTGACCATCGACGTCGAACAGCCAGCCGTGGAACGCGCAGCGCAGGCCGCCATGCTCGAGCCGGCCGAAGGCGAGGTCCGCACCGCGGTGCGGACAATCGCGGTCTAGTAGTCCATAGCGGCCTTGCTCATCCTTGAAGAGAACAAATTGCTGGCCCAGCAATTTCACCGCGCGCACCGGCCGCTCGCCCACAAGCTCATCCACCAGGGCGGCCGGCTGCCAATACATCCTCATCAGCTTACCGGCAGGAGCATCAGGTCCGATGCGCGTGATCAGGTCGTTCTGCTCCTTGCTCATCATGATGGCCGTTCCTCCTGTTCCGTCGCAAGTCGGGCGTTGACGTCACGCGATCATCCAATAATGTTCGCTAGACGAACATATGTTCGCCTCGATTAGATTCGCTTTAAACAGGGAGAAGAGCAAGTGAAAAAGCTACAACCGAAGCCGAAGGGCGGACGTGCGGCAGCATCACTGCGTCCCAGAACAACAACAGCGGATCGTGTCAGGCCGATGCCTAAACTGAAGCGGACTGATGAGGAGAAGAAGCAGGCGCGTGGAGACGGGCCTGAGTTCGTGGAAGCGCTCGACCGCGGCTTGCGTGTCGTCCAGGCGTTCAGCCGCGAAGGCCGGCCAATGACGTTGAGCAAGGCCGCCGAGCTCACGGGCCTCGCCCGTGCCACGGTGCGGCGGATCCTGCTGACCTTGAAGGCCTCGGGCTTCGTGCATGGCGACGACCGGCTGTTCTCGCTGACGCCGCGCGTGCTGCTGCTGGCCTCGAGCTATCTCGCCTCCAACCAGATCAACAGCGTGATGCAGCCCTTGATGGACGTGACCGCGACGGAGGCGCGCGAGGTCTGCTCGCTCGCCGTGCTCGACGGCGATCAGGTCGTGTTCATCGCGCGCGCGACGCCGACGCGCATGGTCTCGACCGGTCTTGAGATCGGCTACCGCCTACCTGCGTTCTGCACGTCGGTCGGGCGAGCGCTGCTCAGCCGGATGCCGGATGAGCAGTTGCGCCAGACGATCGAGCGCATGACGCTCACCGCACTGACGCCGCAGACGCTCACCGACAAGGAGGCGCTGATGGCGGCGATCTTGGCGGTCCGCAGCGACGGCTATTCCCTCGTCGACGGCGAAGCGGAGCCGGGCTTTCGTTCGATTTCAGTGCCGATTCGCCGCTATGACGGCGGCATCGTCGCCGCCGCCAATATCGGCGGCCATGTCGATCGCGTCAGCACGGACGAGATGATGGAGCGCTTCCTGCCGCTGCTGAAGCAGCTCGCGGCGACGGTCCAACCGCTGCTGGTCTGATCTTCTGTTGATCACGCAAAGGCTCCGGCTTCACGCGAGGCCGGAGCCTTTTGTTGTGTCCGCGGCCGGCTTGCGGTTGCGTTCCCTCTCGCGTCGACGGCTCCGCCGGTCGGACGCCTGGCGATGCGAACACTCGCTTCGCAGCGAAGCCATATCGTGCCGGTCATGCGTCGCATCACGTCTTCATGGCGCATGACCTCTATACTCGCGCAATCAGAGAGCGCGCGGATTACGACGCAGCCACGGCTCGTCGCCGCGGCCAGCACGTCCCCGCCGCCGCAAGGATCTCGATCAAGCGAACATCTCGCCACAGGGCCTGCACAATGTCTCGCGCGCCGTGCGACGACGTGAAGTTTTGTTTTCGTGAACTAATCGCCAGAGTCGCAGGCGCCCGCGCCGCAACGGCCGCGCCCATTACGTGATATTATCGTGACGGCCGGCACGCACTGCCATGATTGACGGCGTCTCCAGGTATCATGGCGCTGTCAGCGGCGGTGACATGATCCGGAACGGAACTCATTAGATCGAGACCGACAGCGCACAATGTGACGACGCCACCAGTTTGCCGCGAATGACCATGCGATCGCGATCAGCCCGGCCGTTCTCGTAACCTCGCGCTCCGCATGCGCGTATCCTCGTTCGATGTTACCTTCAGTATCGTCAGCCGATCGCGCCAGCGATTCGGATGGCGGGTCGCCGCGCCTCGCCCCACCTGGTGCCGTCCGGACGAACGATGCGGTCGAAGCCGTCAACGGGATCACCGCTCTGGCGTCGCAGCTCGACGCGAGCGACTTCGTTGGACATCGGCGGCATCTCGCGCGTAAATGGCATGGCGGGCGATCAACACCCGATTTCAACCAGCGTAACGCCGTTCCAGGGGGACAAGCCATGACTGATGCGCTGCCGCTCGTGCTGGTGCCCGGGCTGATCTCGTCGCCCCGCATCTATGCGCCGGTCGTCCCGGCGCTGTGGCGGCTCGCCCCCGTGATGGTCGCGAACCACATCCGCGATGACAGCATGGTGGGAATCGCGCGGCGAATCCTGGCGGAGGCGCCGCCGCGCTTCGCGCTCGCCGGACACTCGATGGGCGGCTACATCGCCTTCGAGATCATGCGCCAGGCGCCGGAGCGGGTCGGCCGGCTGGCGCTGATCAACACCCAGGCGCGGCCCGACACGCCCGAGGCGAGCGCGCGCCGCCGCACCATGATCACGCGCGCCAAGGACGGCGACTACCACGCCGTGGTCGACGAGCTGTTCACAGGCTTCGTTCATCCGTCGCGTCAGGACGACCCGCGGCTGCGCCAGCTGGTCCACGACATGGCCGACGAGGTCGGCATCGACGGCTTCGTCCGTCAGCTCACCGCCATCATGGCGCGCCCCGACTCGCGGCCGACCCTGACCGCGATCCGCTGCCCGACCTTGGTTTTGACCGGCGACACCGACAACACCATTCCGAACAGCCTGTCGAAAGAAATGGCCGACGGCATCGACGGCAGCTGGCTGGTCGTGCTGGAGAATTGCGGTCACCTGCCGCAGCCCGAGCAGCCGGAGGAGACGGCGCAGGCGCTGATGGAGTGGCTGAGGGGGTGAGCCTGCCGCTGCGCCGGTCAAGACTCGGCCCGATCGCCGGTGGTAACTTTGCGAAATGCAGCGTATAATTCGACGATGCTGGACAACGCAAAAATCGCCAAGATCGTCCGCGAGATTGCCACTGCAAATTTGAGCAGCTCGGCCGCAGTCACTGATGTCACGACGGCGCCCTACGCGGATTCTGAAGGCCGCGACGCGCTGCGGATCACGATCGTGGTGAGCCCCATTGAAGGGACGGACATTGGCGGAGAGGCCGTTCTGGATACGTTGGTCGAGATCCAGGAGCAGCTCCAGGCTGCAGGCGAGGACCGTTTTCCGTTGATCGATTACGAGGCGGAGAACGAGGTCGTTGGCGATTCTTAATCCGGAGCATCTTTTCCAGCAGGCAGAGCAGTTGATCGTTCCGCCGGCGGCTGGGCCGCCACGGCAGGTCAACATTCGTCGTGCGATTTCGGCTGCCTACTACGGACTATTTCATGCGACGTTGATCGCTGCTGCGGATCAATTCGCGGCAAGACGAAGCAAGGGACGCCTCCATACGCTCTCGTCTACAGATCCGTAGATCATCGCGACCTCCGGCTGCTTTGCGAAGAGGTCAAGAAGTCGAAACCTCTCCGCTAAATACCTGCCGTTTGCGCCTTTTGGAGGCTTTGAAGCAAACCTCCAAGCGTTCGCATTCGCTGTTCTGGAGCTGCAACAGAAGCGGCATGAGGCCGACTATAATCCGATGATCCGCATCAAAAGCCTGGATGCACAGGTCGCCATCAGAATGGCACGGGCGGCGCTGACGAGGTTCGAAGCCGCCCGCACACAGAACCAGGACGCGTTCCTGACGTTGCTGACTTTGTTGCTGTTCCCGCCGCGCTGAGCGGGACGTGGCTATGCGTCCCCGACTCGTCCATTGCTTACCCGCAACCCATCCACGAATACATCCAGCAGCCGCAGCACGCTCTGCTGCCAGCCGATCTGATCGTGCATGTAGCACATGCCGATCAGGGCGCGCAGGACGTCGTCGGCGCTGATGTCGGCGCGGATCTCGCCGGAATCGACGGCGCGGGTGAGCAGCGCGCCGATCGAGCGGGTGAGATGGGCGTGCGAATAGGCGGACAGTTCGGAGTTGGCGGTCATCACGATCGCGAGCGCGGCCATCATGCCCTTCTTGGTGGCCACGAACTGCACCGTCGAGCGCAGCCAGCGCCGGAGCGCCTCGACCGGGGACGGCTCGCTCTTCAGCTCCTCGGCCAACTCTGCAAGCTGCTCGACCTCGCGCCGATACACCGCCTCGAACAGGTCCCCGCGGGTGGGGAAGTGACGATACAGCGTGCCGATGCCGACGCCGGCCTGGCGCGCCACCGCTTCCAGGCTCGCCTCCGCGCCGCCGACGCTGAACACCGCCTTCGCCGCCTCGAGCACGCGCTCGCGATTCCGCTGCGCATCGGCGCGCGGCTTGCGGTGGCGCTCTTGTGGTTTCGTCTCCATCTCACCAGCTCTTGATGACGGACTGTTCATGTCCTCTTGCTAAACGGAGGAACCCTCCGTATAAATAGACCTGCTACTCGGGACAGCCAACCTTTCCTTGAGCTCGTCGTCCCGCGGTTGCTGGATCTGGACGGACCACTGCCCGTAAGGCGGTGCCCGCTGCGATCCGATTAGGCCATCGCTTCGATCGGAACAACGCATGAATATGACTGTCAGACTCACCGTCAACGGTGAGCCGCGCACCCTTGCGCTCGACGATCCCCGTATCACCCTGCTCGACCTGCTGCGCGAGCGCCTCCACCTCACCGGCACCAAGAAGGGCTGCGACCGCGGCCAATGCGGCGCCTGCACCGTCCTCGTCGATGGGCGCCGCATCAACTCCTGCCTGACGCTCGCGCTCAGCCTGGATGGCGCCGCCATCACCACCATCGAAGGCCTCGCCCAGGGTGACCAATTGCACCCGGTGCAGGAGGCCTTCATCGCCCACGACGCGCTGCAATGCGGCTTCTGCACGCCGGGCCAGATCATGAGCGCGGTCGGCCTCATCAACGAAGGCCACGCCGGCGATGATCCCGAGCGCGTGCGCGAGGGCATGAGCGGCAATCTGTGCCGCTGCAGCGCCTATGTCGGCATCGTCGAAGCCGTGCTCGACGCGCAGGCGACGCTCACGGCTGAGAAGGAGCGCGCGGCATGAACCGGTTCGACTATGTGAAGCCCGCGACGGTCGCCGAGGCGATCGCGGCGGCCGGCGCGCCGGGCGCGGCTTACCTTGCTTCGGGCACCAACCTGCTCGACCTGATGAAGGGCAATGTCATCAGGCCGGCGCGGCTGGTCGATATCACCCAGATCAAGGAGCTCACGCGGATCGAGACGCTGGGCAACGGTGACGTCAGGATCGGCGCGCTGGTGCGCAATGCCGACCTCGCCTACGACGCATCGTTCGTGCGCGATTTCCCCGCCGTGGCGGAAGCGCTACTGTCGGGTGCCTCGGCGCAGTTGCGCAATGCGGCCACCGTCGGCGGCAATCTGCTGCAGCGGACGCGCTGCGCCTACTTCTATGACACCGCCTCGGCCTGCAACAAGCGCACGCCGGGATCGGGCTGCGATGCCCGCGAGGGTGAGAACAGCCAGCACGCCGTGCTCGGTTGGAGCGACGCCTGCATCGCCACCCATCCGTCCGACTTCTGCGTGCCGCTCGCCGCCTTCGACGCCGTTGTCGAGATCGAAGGCGCATCCGGCCGCCGCGAGGTGGCGCTGGAGGCGTTGCATCTGTTGCCCGGCACCACACCCGAGCGTGAGAGCGTGCTCGCTCCCGGCGAGATGATCGTCGCGGTGCGGCTGCCCGCGGCCGCGCGCGGCTTTGCCAAGCATGCGCGCTATCTGAAAGTGCGCGAGCGTAACTCCTACGCCTTCGCCGTCGTCTCCGCTGCGGCCGGCCTCGTGATCGAGAACGGCAGCATCACGCAGGCGCGTCTCGCGCTCGGCGGCGTCGCCGCCAAGCCATGGCGTGCACATGAGGCGGAGGCGCTGCTCGCCGGTCAGCCGGCCGAGCACGGCTCGTTCGAACGCGCCGCCGACGCGGCGCTGCGCGAGGCAAAGCCGTCCGGCGACAACGCCTACAAGATCCCGCTCGCACGGCAGCTGATCGTGCGCGCCCTGCAGGCCTCAGCGCAGGGCACGCCGTCGCGCATGCCGGCGCTGCCGGCCTCTCCCTTCTCCGCCGTTCCAGGAGCGCTTCATGACGCCTGAGCTCAATCTCTCCCGCGATCCCGCCCATCTCCGCCACGGCTCCAATGTCGGCCAGCCGCTGTCGCGCGTCGATGGTCTCGCCAAGGTCACCGGCCGCGCGACCTACGCGGCCGACAACAATCCGCCCGGCCTGCTCTATGCTGTGCTGGCTGTGTCCAGCATCGCGCGCGGCCGCGTCGTTTCGCTCGATGTCGAGGCCGCCAAGGCGCATCCCGGCGTCGTCGAGGTGATGACGCAGGCCAACCGGCCGCCGCTCTATTCCGACCCGGACGGCAAGCCGAACCCGTTCTCGTTCCGCTTCGAGGCGCTGCAGAACGATCGCGTGCGCTACGCCAACCAGCCGATCGCCGTCGTCATCGCGGAATCGCTGGAAGCCGCGACCGAAGGCGCCGCGCTGCTGGCGCCGCGCTATGAGGCGGAGCCCGCGCGCATCGGTCTCGACGCTGAAGCGGCCTATGTGCCGCCGGTCGTCGGCATGGGCATGCCGGCCGAGGAGCGCCATGGCGATGTCGAGGCGGCGCTGGCCACGAGCGAGAAGCAGATCACCGCGATCTATGAAACGCCGCCGCATTATCACAACGCGATGGAGCCGCATGCGATCGTCGCGGAGTGGCAGGGTGACAATCTCGTCATCGACACGCCGACGCAGGGCCTCGTGCTGATGCGCGCGCGCCTCGCCGAGCTGTTCGGCATCGCCCCGGAGAACATCCTGATCCGCAGCCCGTTTCTCGGCGGCGGTTTCGGCGGCAAGGGCCTGATGGCCGGGCCGCAGGTGCTCGGCATTCTCGCAGCAAAGATGGTCGGCCGGCCGGTGAAGCTCGTCGCGCGCCGCGAGCAGCTCTATGGCCCGTTCGGCCACCGCTCACCGACGAGGCAGACCTTGCGCCTCGGCGCCAGCGCCGCGGGACAGCTCGCAGGCATCCATCACCACGCCCGGATCGCGACCTCCAGCTTCGAGGATTTCTATGAATCGGCGGCGCATGTGACGCATACGCTCTACGCCGCGCCGGCGATCGCGACGACCTATGACGCCGTGCGCATGGACACCGGCACGCCGCTGTTCGTGCGCGCCCCCGGCATCGCGCCGGGCTCGATCGCACTGGAGAGCGCGGTCGACGAGATGGCGGAAGCCTGCGGCCTTGATCCCCTCGCCTTCCGCGTCAAGAACTACGCCGAGGTCGAGCCCTCGACCGGCAAGCCGTTCTCGTCCAAGGCGCTGCGCGAATGCTACACGCAAGGCGCCGAGCGCTTCGGCTGGTGGGAGCGGCCGCTGAAGCCGCGCATGATGCGCGACAAGGACGGCTTCCTGGTCGGCTGGGGCATGGGCACGGCGACGTTCCATGCGCTGATGTTCGCGGGCCACGCCCGCGCCCTGATCCGGCGCGACGGCTCTGGCGTGGTCGAGAGCGGCGCCCATGACATGGGCCAGGGCGCGTGGACCGCGCTGGCGCAGGTCGCGGCGGATTCGCTGGCGCTCGAGCTTGATCAGGTCACGTTCAAGGCCGGCACCTCGGACCTACCCGATGCCGGCATCGCCGGCGGCTCGGCGCATACGGCAACTGTCGGCACGGCAATTCACAATGCAGGCGCCGCCGTCATCGCCAAGCTCGCTGAACTCGCCACGTCGGACCAGCGCTCGCCGCTGTTCGGCGCCGGCAATGCCGGCGTGATCGCCCGCAACGGCCGCCTCATCCGGCGCGACGACGAGGGGCGCGGCGAGAGCTATGCCGACATCCTCGCGCGCGCCGGCCTCGACGAGGTCGAGGGCTCCGGCTCAGGCGTGCCTGATCCGGCCGCCAACGAGCAGTACGCGATGCATTCGCATGGCGCCGTGTTCGCGGAGGTGAAGGTCGATCCCGATCTCGGTCAGGTGCGCGTCACCCGCATGGTCGGCGCCTTCGCGGCGGGGCGGATCATCAATCCGAAGCTGGTGAGGAGCCAGCTCGTCGGCGGCATGATCTGGGGCATCTCGCTGGCGCTGCACGAGGAGGCGGTCACCGACCGCCGCAGCGGCCGGATCATGAACGCCAATCTCGGCGAGTATCATGTGCCGGTGAATGCCGACGTTCCCGCGATCGAAGCCTTCACGGTCGCGGAGCACGATCCGTTCGTCAACCCGCTGGGGATCAAGGGCGTCGGCGAGATCGGCATCACCGGCTCCGCTGGTGCGGTGGCCAACGCCGTGGCGCATGCGACGGGAGTTCGCATCAGGCGCTTCCCGGTGCGGATCAGCGACCTCGTGCGCCGGGCCTGACGGACACACGGCACACGCGTCAAAGAGAAAAGCCTCCGCCGATCCGGCGGAGGCTTTTCGTTGAGTCGTATCGCAAGCGGCTCAGGCCGCCTCGCGCGTGAAGGCTGACTTGAACCATGCCACAAAGGACTCGCGGTTGGCGCCCAGATCGAACTCGACCCGCAACGCATCGCGGTCGCGGCCGCGAACCAGATAAGGCACATCGTGGTCGAAACCTGGGAACTGTAGAATGCCGCGATCGCCGATGCCCGGCTCGGGCTGGAAGCGGAACCAGGCGCCGCCCTCGGAGATGTCCACCAGCTCGGCCTTTATCACCCCCTTATTCGTGTCGATGACCTTGATCGGCAGGCTGGATTTGAATCGCGGCGCATGCCGGCGGTCGGCCTCGGCGGTCGTCGTCCTGACCACCTTCACAAGCGTCGTCCGCAGCGAGCTCAGGCTGGAGGCGACCTCGCCGATGGCGCTGCGAACCTCCGCGGCACGGTCATTCACCATCCCGGCGTCCTTGCCGACATTGCCGATCTTGGACGATACGTCACGCGCCGCGCTTGCGGAGGAGTGAACCGAGCGGCTGATCTCCTGCGTCGCCGCGTGCTGCTCCTCCATCGCCGCCGCAATCGACGCCGCCACCTCGTCGATCTCCGAAATCTGGCTGCCGATGCCTTCGACGGCGTTGATCGTCGCCTGCGTGGTGGCCTGCACCTCGGCAATCAGGCGCGAGATCTCCTCGGTCGACTTGGCGGTCTGATCCGACAACGACTTGACCTCGGAGGCCACCACCGCAAAGCCGCGGCCGGCCTCGCCCGCGCGCGCCGCCTCGATCGTGGCATTGAGCGCCAGCAGGTTGGTCTGTCCGGCAATGCCGCCGATCAGGTTCGACACCTCGGCGATCTTGTCGACCGCCTGGGTCAGCGACAGCATGGTCGCCTTGGCTTTCTCGCGCCCGCCCACGGCCGACCGGGTCAGGGTGCTGGCGCGCGCAACCTGGCTCGAGATCTCGCGGATCGCCGAGCTCAACTGCTCGGCCGCCGACGAGACGGTCTGGGCGTTCGCGAGCGACTGCTCGGAAGCCGCAGCGACCGACTGGGCATCAGCGGACAGTTCGTGCGCGAGGTCGGACAGTCCGCTGGCCACCGCCTCGACCTGGCGCGAGGCGCTCGCCGCCGATTCGACCGACGTGCCGGTCTCGCGCTCGATGATGTCGGCCATGCTCAGCATGGCGCGCTTCTTCGCTTGTTCGGCTGCGGTGCGGTCGCGGTCCTGCTTGTCGCGCAGGCTGTTGTTCTCGATCGCATTGGTCTTGAACACGTCCAGCGCGCGCGCCATCGCGCCGATCTCGTCGCCGCGATCGGCGTAAGGAATCTCCGTGGCGAGCTGGCCCTCGGCAATCCGCCGCATCAGACCGGTCATGCGCGACAGCGGCCGCACGACGCCGATGACGAGGCCCGCCATGCCCGCGACCACCAGCGCCAGCACGATCCCGGCCACGCTCCAGACCACGACGGAGATGCGGGCGTCCTGATCCGCGGCCGTGCCCTCCATGTCCGAGTTCAGCTTGTTCGCCTTCTCGACCAGCGTATCGATCAGAGCGCGGTGCGCGGCATAGGCCTCGCTGAGCCGCGCATAGGCGGCATCGGCCCTGGCCATGTCGCCGGCGCTGAGCGCTGGGATCAGCTCGCCTTCGGCAGTCCGCCAGAACTTGCCAACCTCGGCATCGGACCGTTCGACCAGCAGCGACTTCAGCTCAGGCTCGAGTGACGAGGTGGTCCAAAACGCCTTGCGCTCCTCATAGTCCTTCCTGAGCTGCGTCAGCTTCTTGACATGCGCGTCCAGACTCTTGGGCTCACGCAGCGCCAGCGTCGCCTCGAGATAGGCTTCGAGCACATATTCCGGCGGCGGCAGGATGTCGGCGACGAGGTCGTTGCCGAGCTTGATCTTGCTGTAGAGCGGTCCGCCCACCTTGAGCTCGCGAAGCGCATAGGCGCTGGTCAGGACCACCGCCCCGAAGCCGAGCGCGAGCACGAGGCCAAAGGCCGCGATGACAGCGGAAATGGAAAGACGCATTTTCATGTCGGATGACATTCCTCGTGAGGACCGAGACGGCAGAGGCCCAGGTCGTGCCACGTCCTCGGCGCTGAGGATCAATGGGCGCCGGCGTGGCAGCCCCGGACTGAACGTATAATGCGATCAGCATGCACAACCCTTTTGCAACAAACGTAAATTTCCCTATCCGTAGAACTGCGGCCGCGCCATTGACGCATGAGCTGGGTCGCCCGAGAGGAAGCGCCGTTGGCCGCGGCGGGTGCGGTCTGCGATGCGCGCAATCCTCTGACCTGGCGCAAGGCGGGCGGCGTCGGATTTGCCAGACTGCGGCATGTCCCTCCTCAGGAGCTCCCGATGAAACCCGTTCCCGACAAGGCCGAGATCGCGCTGGAATATCCCGACAAGTTCTACGTCGGCACGTTCGAGCGGTCCTCGCGCTTCGAGGTGCATCTCGAACCTTCAGGGTTGGCGCTGACCCTGGAGCGGCCCGGCCCCGAGGACGTGCGCAAGTCGATCCATATGCAGCTGAACTATGGGCTGCTCGCCGCGATCCTCACCGAGCTCGCCGCAAGTGTCGGCGTGATTCCCGCGGACGACGACTTTCACCGCTCGCAACTGCGCGACGCCGCCGCGGCGCTGCACGAAGCTCTTAAGGCGCGTTAACCGCTTGTGCCGCAACGGCACAGCTTGGCGAACCGTTCACCCCGCGCGACAGGCTTCGTTAGGACTCTGCTAACTACGCCGCAACGTTTGCCCGCCGACGGGTTGGGTTGGAGGGCGGTGTGCCGCGCGAGTGACAGCATTTTACTCAAAAGCGATCTATCTCCAATCCATCGACGGCGCGCGCTGCGCGAGCCTTGTTAGTTCTGAGTTGGAGACCCGCCATGAAGAAGATCCTGTTCGTCACCGTTGCGCTCGCCGTGCTCGCCTCGGCCCCGTCCGCCTTCGCAGCCGATCTCGGCGCCCGCACCTATCCCTACGCGACCAAGGCACCCGCCTATGTCGCGCCGATCTACAACTGGACCGGCTTCTATCTCGGCGCCCATCTCGGCGGTGCGTTCTCCAGCAACAACAATTATTCCGGCCTCGGCACCGGCAACAATTCCAACGGCCGCTTCCTCGGCGGCGTGCAGGTCGGCGCCGACTGGCAGTTCGCGCCCACCTGGGTGATCGGCGCGGAAGGCCAGTATAGCTGGCTGAGCGGCAATGTCGGCGCGGCATTCCCTGGCGGCTATGTCTACACCAACAGCCAGCGTGGCCTCGGCTCGATCACCGGCCGCTTCGGCTACACCTGGGGTCCGGGCCTGCTCTATGTGAAGGGCGGCTACGCCTATTCGGACAACAACGAGAAGGTGACGCTCGCCGGCAATCCGATCGGCTTCGCCACCAATGGCGACCACCGCAACGGCTGGACCATCGGCGCCGGCCTCGAATACATGTTCGCGCCGAGCTGGTCGGCCAAGGCCGAGTATCAGTACTACAATTTCGGCAACGCCACCTTCACGGCGCCGGCCGCACTGGTTCCGACCGGCAGCTTCAGCACCGACGATCACACCTTCAAGGCCGGCGTGAACTATCGCTTCAACTGGGGCGCTCCGGTCGCAGCCCGCTATTGATCTCCAGGCGTCAAATAATAACAAGCAGCGGAGGGCCGGCAGCGATGCCGGCCTTTTGTTATCATGGGTTATCAGTTCCACATCCAAATAACTCGTCCGCGCCGTGAAATGCCGCGACGTGAAATGCGGGAATGCGCAAAAAATCAGCAAGATCTGCGTAATTTCCCGGATTGTTAACTCGCTACCGCGATAGTGCCCCGCAAACATCAGCTCAAAGTAGCGGCTATCGAGGGAACGAGACATGGCGGGTCGATTCAGCTTCAGCAGAAGGCTCGGAGTCCTGCGTCCCAGATGGGGCGTCCGTGGCAGCCTGTTCGCGGCCTTCGCCGTGATCGCCGGCATGGCGATCGCGATCAGCATCGGCGCCGGACTGATGCTGCGCCACATCGGCGGCACCATGGTCGAGCTCTCCGGCCGCGACATTCCTCGCCTCACCTCCAGCCTGCAACTCCTGGCGCAGAGCGCGAGCCTCGCCAGCCTTGGTCCCGCGCTGCTCGGATCGCAGAGCGAGGACGCGCTCAACGATCGCTTGAGGAAGATGCAGGATATCCAGAAGGGCACCGAGCAGCGGCTTGCCGAAATCGCAGCACTCGGCGCCGCCAAGAGCGTCGTGGCGCCGCTTGCCGAGACCATCAAGAACATCAACGAGGCCAATCAGAGCCTGGTGTCGGCGGCGCGCGAGCGGCTCGCGGTCGCCGCCACCCACAACCAGCAATATGATGCGCTACGCAAGGCACAGGAGGCATTCACCAAGGCGGCGAACGAGCCGATGCTCGACGCGCAGACGCAGCTCAACGCCGTGCTCGGCGCGGCCGAAGTCTCCGCTGACGACGCCACCGCCGCGGCGCGCTTCGTCGAGCAGCTCGGCAACGTCATCACATCCGGCAATTTGATCGTGGCGCAGATGGCGGCCGCGCTCTCCGCCAATGACAGCGACACGCTGGAGGCGGTCGAGCGGCAGTTCAAGGACTCGCTGGCGCAGCTCAAGTCGAACCTGGAGCTGCTGCCCTCCGGCCGTAGCACCAAGGCCATCAACGATGCCGGGATGAAGCTCGCCGCGCTCGGCGAAGGCAAGACCCGCGTGTTCAAGACGCGCGAGAAGGAGCTCGACGCCAACGACTATGGCCAGACCGTGCTGGAGGAGACGCGCAAGCTCAATGTCGGCCTCGACATCAGCGTCCAGCAGCTCGTGGAAGGCGTGCGCAAATCGACCGAAGGCGCGACCGGAACCGCCGGACGCGAGATCGAGCTGGCGACGCTCGGCATGATCGGCGCGGGCGCGGCCACCCTGCTCGGCTCGGTGCTGTTCGTCTGGCTCTATGTCGGCGGCAACATCCTGCGCCGGATCAAGCGGCTGCAGCAGGCGATGCAGAAGCTGTCGAGCGGCGATCTGGAGACGGAGATCGCAGCTTCGAAGCAGCGCGACGAAATCGGCGCGATGGTCGACACCTTGCAGGTGTTCCGCGAGAACATGATCCAGGCGCGGACGCTCGCCGCCGCGCAGGAGCGCGAGAGCGCCGCCAAGGCCGAGCGCGCCACGCGCATGGAGGCGCGCATCGCCGAGTTCGAGGCGACGGTGCGCAGCGCGCTCGCCAATCTGCAGAGCTCCGCCAGCGCGATGCAGACCACGGCGCAGAGCATGTCGCAGACGGCCGATCAGTCGAACTCGCTGGTGAGCGCGGTCGCCGCCGCGGCCGAGGAGACCTCGGTCAACGTGCAGACCGTGTCGGCCGGCACCGAGCAGCTGTCGTCGTCGATCGCCGAGATCGGCCGCCAGGTCGTGACCTCGGCGCAGATCGCCAAGAAGGCGGTCGAGGAGGCCGGCGCCACCGACTCGACGATGCAGGGCCTCGCCGACAATGCGAGCCGCGTCAGCGTCGTGGTCGACCTGATCCAGGCGATCGCCTCGCAGACCAATCTGCTCGCGCTCAACGCCACCATCGAGGCCGCGCGCGCCGGCGAGGCCGGCCGTGGCTTCGCCGTGGTCGCGCAGGAGGTGAAGAGCCTCGCCAGCCAGACGGCGAAAGCCACCGACGAGATCCGCACTCAGATCGCCGGCATGCAGCAGGTCGCCTCGTCGGCGGTGGCGGCGATCCGCAACATCGGCGAGACCATCGCCGAGATCGACAACGTCACCACCGCGATCGCCGCCGCCGTGGAGCAGCAGGGCACCGCGACGCATGAGATCGCCCGCAACATCCAGCAGGCGGCGTCGGGTACCAGCGAGGTGTCCCACAACATCACCGGCGTCTCCAGCGCCTCGGCCCAGGCCGGCACGTCGGCGAACGAGGTGCTGAGCGCCTCGGAGGCGCTGCGCCGCGAGGCAGACACGCTGCGTGAGGAGGTCGATGCGTTCCTGACCAACATCAGGGCGGCGTAGTGACAGCCGGGCCTCGCCCTTCGAGACGCCCGTCTCTGGCGGGCCCTTGGGGTGAGGAGATACAGGCAGCTCCGTGGCAGGCAGAGCAATGAATTCGGAGCACAAGCTCTCGACCCTCTCCATGAACACGCGGCTGATGCTCATGAGTCGCGACAGTCGAGCGCGACGCTCGCTGCCAGCCTCTCCCCGCGTGCCGGGAGAGGCTGGATTGCATCTCAAGATGCATCCGGGTGAGGGGGCTCTCAGCGCGGTCGGTGGGCGTGGCAGCCCCTCACCCCAACCCTCTCCCCGTGAAGAACGGGGAGAGGGAGCGCACCAACATCGCCGCGCCGACATTGCTTCCATCCAAACATGAGCCCTCCATGGGATCCCTTGCGTGTTCATGGTCGGTGTGCAGCGCCGCCCACAGCGCTTGACCCTCAGGGTGAGGAGCGCTGCCCTTGCGGCGCGTCTCGAACCATGAGGCCCGGCCTGCCGCGTCCCGGAATGCCGTCCAGCCATGTGTTTCCGCCACGTTTTTCGGCTGGCGCTCGCCCGCGACCGCGTTTAAGCCGAAGACATGACCAAGACCGACACCGCCATCTCCTCCGCCGAAGCCCTGCGCTACCCCTGGGAGCAGCATCCCGGTGAGGACCAGGTCGTCGAGGTAGCGGCCGGCGTGCTGTGGCTGCGGCTGAAGCTGCCGTTCCGGCTCAACCACGTGAACATCTATCTGCTGGCCGACGGCGACGGCTGGGTCGCGGTGGACTCGGGCTTCGGCAATGAGGAGTCGATTGCCGCCTGGACGCGGCTGCTCGATGGGCCGCTGAAGCATGTGAAGATCAGCCGGCTCATCGTCACCCATTCGCATCCCGACCATGTCGGTCTTGCGGGCTGGATCGTGGAGCGCTTCAACTGCCCGCTGATGATGTCGCAGGTCGAGTATCTGCAATCGGTCTATCACCAGAACCGCGGCACCGAGGAGCGCCGCAACGCGCAGCGGCTGTTCTTCCGCCGCCACGGCATGGACGAAACGCTGACCGACAAGCTGCTCGGCCGCGGCCAGGAATATCTGCAACGCGTCTCGGTGCTGCCGGCCTCCTACCGCCGCATCGCCCATGGCGACGAGATCCAGATCGGCAGCCGCCGCTTCAAGGTGATCACCGGCGGCGGCCACGCGCTCGACCAGGTGATGCTGTATTGCGCCGCCGACAAGCTGTTCCTGTCCGCCGACCAGGTGCTGAGCAAGATCTCGCCGAATGTCAGCGTCTGGGCGGTCGAGCCGGACCAGAACTCGCTCGGCGAATATCTGGCCTCTCTGGCGAGCCTCACCACCACGCTGCCCTACGATCTCCTGGTGCTGCCCGGCCATGGCGTACCGTTCTACGGTCTCAAGACCCGCATCAAGCAGCTCGCCGACCATCACGAGGAGCGCTGCCGGATGATCGCGGACGCCTGCCGCGAAGAGACCAAGACCTCCGCGCAGCTCGTCCCGGTGGTGTTCCACAAGCACGTGCTCGACCCGCACCAGATGGGCTTCGCCGCCGGCGAGCTGATCGCCCACGTCAACTACATGATCGTCGAGGGCCGCCTGACCGCCCGCGAGGTCGACGGCGTGCTGCATTATCGCACCACCTGAGGCTGCCGCAGGTCTGCCGCAAGACGAGCGTGGTTCGGCCGTCATCGGCACTCCCTTGGACAAATCGCCCAAGTCCCGCCGTGGGATTCCGGCTCGACAGCCGCTCTGGAAAGGCTCTAAGAAGGCTTTAAGCCCCGCTGCTTAGAGGGTCCGTTCCAGGCGCTGCGCTGCAGCGCAGCACGTCAGGTCTCGTGATGGACTACAGCCAATATTTCAGTGCCGCCCTCGGTCGTCTGCATGATGAGCGCCGCTACCGGGTCTTCGCCGATCTCGAACGCATCGCCGGCCGGTTCCCGCACGCGACCTGGCACTCGCCGAACGGACCGCGCAATGTCGTGATCTGGTGCTCCAACGACTATCTCGGCATGGGCCAGCATCCGAAGGTGGTCGGCGCAATGGTCGAGACCGCCACCCGCGTCGGCACCGGCGCCGGCGGCACCCGCAACATCGCCGGCACCCATCACCCGCTGGTGCAACTGGAAGCCGAGCTCGCCGACCTGCACGGCAAGGAAGCGGCGCTGCTGTTCACCTCCGGCTACGTCTCCAACCAGACCGGCATCGCCACGCTCGCCAAGCTGATCCCGGACTGCCTGATCCTGTCGGATGCGCTCAATCACAACTCGATGATCGAGGGTGTGCGCCAGTCCGGCTGCGAGCGCCAGATCTGGCGCCACAACGATCTCGCCCATCTCGAGCAGTTGCTGATTGCCGCCGGCCCCAGCAGGCCGAAGCTGATCGCCTGCGAGAGCCTGTATTCGATGGACGGCGACGTCGCACCTTTGGCTGCGATCTGTGACCTCGCCGAGCGCTATAATGCGATGACCTATGTCGACGAGGTGCATGCCGTCGGCATGTACGGCCCGCGCGGCGGCGGCATCGCCGAGCGCGACGGCGTCATGCACCGCATCGACATCCTCGAAGGCACGTTGGCGAAAGCCTTCGGCTGTCTCGGCGGCTACATCGCGGCCAAGGGCGAGATCATCGACGCCGTGCGCTCCTACGCGCCGGGCTTCATCTTCACCACCGCGCTGCCGCCGCCGATCTGCTCGGCCGCGACCGCCGCGATCAAGCACCTGAAATCGTCGAGCTGGGAGCGCGAGCGCCACCACGACCGCGCGGCCCGCGTCAAGGCGATCCTCAACGCCGCCGGCCTGCCGGTCATGGACAACGACACTCATATCGTGCCGCTGTTCGTCGGCGATCCCGAGAAGTGCAAGCAGGCCTCCGACCTCTTGCTCGAGGAGCACGGCATCTACATCCAGCCGATCAACTATCCGACCGTCGCCAAGGGCACCGAGCGCCTGCGCATCACGCCCTCGCCCTATCACGACGACGGCCTGATCGACCGCCTGGCGGAAGCCCTGCTGCAGGTCTGGGAGCGCCTGGGCCTGGCGCTGCACAAGAAGCCGCTGGCGGCGGAGTAGTTTTGACTTGTTGTGGTGAGCCCGCACACGTCCCCGCGACGGCGCTGCGCTCCCCTCCCCCTTGCGGGGAGGGGTCGGGGGTGGGGGTCCACGAGTCCCGCTGCCGATGAGGAGCCTGGGCTCGCAAGAGCACAATTGAATCTTCGGATAAGGCGACGCGCGCCTCACTCAATTCAGCGCCCGGAGACCCCCACCCCCGACCCCTCCCCGCAAGGGGGAGGGGAGCGCACCGGCCCTGCTGCGACGACGTCGGCTCTCATGGGCGCCCGCGCGGCGACAGCGGATGCGGCGCCCGTCCTTAACGACGCCGCCTCATTGCCCGCGCCCTGTCCACATCGCTATCGCCGCACCCTCCCCAAAGCGCTAAGCTCGCGCCTCAATTCCAGAGCGGACAAACGAGGAGTTCGCGCGAGACATGCTGCACGACTGGGGCGTGATCCTGGCCGCGTTCGGCTATATCGGGTTCCTGTTCCTGGTCGCGAGCCGCGGCAACCGGGCCGGGGAGCGGCGCGCGCCGGAAGGCCGCAGTTGGCTCGCCGGGCTGATCTATCCGCTGTCGCTGGCGATCTACTGCACCTCGTGGACGTTCTTCGGCTCGGTCGGCTTCGCCTCGCGCACCAGCGTGGATTTTCTGGCGATCTATCTCGGCCCGATCCTGATGGTCGGCGCCTGCACGCCGCTGTTGCGGCGGGTGATCCATCTCGCCAAGACGCAGAACATCACCTCGGTCGCTGACCTCATCGGCGCGCGCTACGGCAAGAGCCAGGCGGTGGCCGCCACCGTGGCGCTGATCGCGATCATCGGCTCGGTGCCCTATATCGCGCTGCAGCTGAAGGCCGTCGCGTCCTCGCTGCAGACCATCCTGATCGACGACCGCGCCTTCGCCCATATTCCGATCGTCGGCGACATGGCGCTGATGGTGACGCTCGCGATGGCCGTGTTTGCCGTGCTGTTCGGCACAAGGCAGACCGACGCGACCGAGCACCAGCACGGCCTGATGCTGGCGGTCGCGACCGAGTCGATCATCAAGCTGATCGCCTTCATCGCCGCCGGCGCCTTTGTCACCTTCTGGATGTTCTCGCCGGTCGAGCTGGTCGAGCGCGCGATGAAATCGCCGGAGGCCGAGCGCGCGCTGGAATACGTGCCGGGCATCGGCAACTTCCTGACCATGACCTTGCTGTCGTTCTGCGCCGCGATGCTGCTGCCGCGCCAGTTCCATGTCAGCGTGGTCGAGAACGCCGACGACGCCGAGGTCTCGCGCGCGCGCTGGCTGTTTCCGCTCTATCTCGTCGCCATCAACCTGTTCGTGATCCCGATCGCGATCGCCGGCCTCGTCACCTTCCCGTTCGGCGCCGTCGACAGCGACATGTATGTGCTGGCGCTGCCGATCGAGGCGGGATCGCAATGGCTGTCGGTGCTGGTGTTCGTCGGCGGCCTGTCGGCGGCGACCGCGATGGTGATCGTCGAATGCGTCGCGCTGTCGATCATGGTCTGCAACGACATCGTCGTGCCCTTGGTGCTGCAGCGCCAGCAGGCGCAGCGCGAGATCGGCCGCGACTTTGCCGGCTTCCTGCTCGGCACCCGGCGCATCGCGATCTTCGCCATCATGGTGATGGCCTATTTCTACTACCGCGCGCTCGGCACCGCCCAGCTCGCCGCCATCGGCCTGCTGTCGTTCGCTGCGATCGCGCAGCTCGCGCCGAGCTTCTTCGGCGGCCTGTTGTGGCGACGCGCCACCGCGCGCGGCGCGATGGGCGGCATGCTGGTCGGCTTCGCGGTCTGGCTGTACACGCTGTTCATCCCGAGCTTCCTCGACACCTCCACCGCCGGCATTCTCTTCCTCCAGCACGGCCCGTTCGGCTTCGAGCCGCTCAGGCCGCAGGCGCTGCTCGGCACCGATTTGCCACCGCTGCTGCATGGCGTGCTGTGGAGCCTGTCGCTCAACCTGCTCACCTACATCGTGCTGTCCTTGGCGCGGCAACCGTCGTCGATCGAGCTGCTGCAGGCCGACTTGTTTGTACCCGCGGAGCTGACGCCGAGCGCGCCGAGCTTCCGGCGCTGGCGCTCCACCGTCACCGTGCAGGACATCCAGAGCACCGTCGGCCAGTATCTCGGCCCCGACCGCGCCCGCGCCTCGTTCGAGGCCTTCGCCCTCCAGCGCAACATGTCGCTCGATCCCGCCGCGCCCGCCGATTTCGAGCTGCTGCGCCACGCCGAGCACCTGATCGCCTCGTCGATCGGCGCGGCGTCGTCGCGCCTGGTGATGTCGCTGCTGCTGCGCAAGCGGACGGTCTCCGCAAAGGCCGCGCTCAAGCTGCTCGACGATTCCCACGCCGCGCTGCATTTCAACCGCGAGATCCTGCAGACCGCGCTCAACCATGTGCGCCAGGGCATCGCCGTGTTCGATGCCGATCTGCAGCTGATCTGCTCCAACGGCCAGTTCGTCGATCTGCTCGGCCTGCCGCCGCACCTCGTGCAGATCGGCAGTCCCTTGCGCGAGATCCTCGAATTCATGGGCACGATCGGCGCGCCGACCTATGAGGACAGCGAGGCGCTGCTGGCGCGCCGGCTCGCCGCCTACACCACCGAGGGCGAGTCCTATCTCGAACGCCTCGCCGACCGTCACATGGTGATCGAGGTCCGCACCAACAAAATGCCCGACGGCGGCCTCGTCATCACCTTCACCGACGTGACGCCGTCCTTCGAAGCCGCCGAGGCGCTGGAGCGCGCCAACGCCACCTTGGAAAAGCGCGTGCGCGACCGCACCGAGGAGCTGACCCGGCTGAACTCCGAGCTCGCGGTCGCCAAGAGCGCCGCGGAGGACGCCAACATCTCCAAGACGCGCTTCCTCGCCGCCGCCAGCCACGACATCCTGCAGCCGCTGAACGCCGCGCGGCTCTACGTCACAAGCCTGGTCGAGCGCCAGACGGCCGGCGAGGATTCCCGCTTGGTCGAGAACATCGACGACTCGCTCGAGGCCATCGAGGAGATCCTCGGCGCGCTACTCGACATCTCCCGGCTCGATGCCGGCGCGATGACGCCGCAGGTCTCGAGCTTCAAGATGGCCGATCTGATGCGCTCGCTGGAAATCGAGTTCGCGCCGGCCGCGCGCGCCAAGGGCCTCGATCTCATCTTCGTACCCAGCTCATTACCTGTGGAGTCCGACCGCCTCCTGTTGCGCCGGCTGCTGCAGAACTTCATCTCCAACGCCATCAAATACACGCCCAGAGGCCGCGTGCTGGTCGGCTGCCGGCGCCACGGCACCTCGCTGCAGATCGGCGTCTACGACACCGGCGTCGGCATTCCCCCGGTCAAGCGCGGCGAGATCTTCAAGGAATTCCACCGCCTCGAACAAGGCGCGCGCATCGCCCGCGGCCTCGGCCTCGGCCTCTCCATCGTCGAGCGCATCGCCCGCGTGCTCAACCACGGCATCGCGCTGGACTCGCGCCCCGGCCGCGGCTCGGTGTTCTCGGTCACCGTGCCGATCGCCAAGGCGATCAACCACACTGCCGCCGTCACCAGCGCGACACCATTAGCCAAGACGCCGATCTCCGGCGCGCTGATCGTCTGCATCGAGAACGACCCGGCGATCCTCGACGGCATGCGCACCTTGCTCACCGCGTGGGACGCCGAAGTGATCGCCGTCCCCGATCCGGAATCCGCGGAAGAAGCGATCGCCGCCCGCAACGGCGCCGTCACGGGCCTGCTGGTCGACTACCACCTCGACCGCGGCAACGGCATCGCCGCGATCCGCGACATCCGCCGCCGCTTCAACGAGACGCTGCCCGCGATCCTGATCACCGCCGACCGCAGCCCCCACGTCCGCGCCGCCGCCCGCGACGACAACATCGCCGTGCTCAACAAGCCGCTAAAGCCGGCGTCCTTGCGCGCGCTGCTCGGACAGTGGCGCATTCAGCAGATGGTGGCGGCGGAGTAGTCGCTGCAGCGCCGAGGTTCCCGCCGCCGCGCTGGCGGCTTTGCGGGATCTTCGCTCATCCGCTCGACAACATGGTCCACGAACACGCCCACTTGGGCTCACACTCCTCTGTTACCGCGATCGGCGCCGGTCTAGCTTTGCGTGCACCGACGAGCCCAGAGGAGACCGCCATGACCCTGCCCGGCCTGCTGCAACGAGCCGCCCTCACCGCCACCGCACTCACTGTCCTAACCAGCGCCGCCCTCGCCGATGCGGCCGAGGCGCCCGGCCATTTCCCGGCGGCCTTCCGCACCCAGGAGATTCCGACCAACGGCACCACGATCCACGTCCGCGTCGGCGGCAGCGGGCCGGCCGTGGTGCTGCTGCACGGCTATGGCGATACCGGCGACATGTGGGTGCCGCTCGCCGCCAAGCTGTCGGCGAACCACACCGTGATCGTGCCTGACCTTCGCGGGCTCGGCCTCTCCGCTCGCGCCGACAAGGGGTTTGAGAAGGCCAACCAGGCCGAGGACATCACCGGCGTGATGGATGCGCTGGGCGCCCGCACCGCCGACGTCGTCGCGCATGACATCGGCAACATGGTCGCCTATGCGCTGGCCGCGCGGCACTCCGACCGCATCACCAAGCTGGTGCTGATGGACGCGCCGGTGCCGGGCATCGGCCCGTGGGACGAGATCCTCAAGAGCCCGCTGCTGTGGCACTTCCGCTTCGGCGGCCCGGACATGGAGCGCCTCGTGGAGGGTCGCGAGCGCATCTATCTCGACCGCTTCTGGAACGAGTTCTCGGCCAAGCCTGCGAACTTCCCGGAAGCCGCGCGCGTCCATTACGCGCAGCTCTATGCCGGCCCGGGCCGGATGCATGCCGGCTTCAGCCAGTTCGCCGCCTTCGATCAGGACACGATCGACAACCGCGCCTGGCTCGACGCGCATGGCAAGCTGACCATGCCGGTGCTGGCAATCGGCGGCTCCGCGTCCTTCGGCCCGACCATGGCCGTGGTGGCACGCGCCGGCGCCGACAACGTGCAGCAGCAGGTCATCGACGGCTCCGGCCACTGGCTGATGGAGGAGCAGCCCGCGGCAACGGTTGCCGCGATCGACGCCTTCCTCAACGCGCAGCCGGGCCCGAAAGCCGCTCCCTAAAGGATGATGCGATGAAGGCGCCGCGAATTCAATCTCACCCTCCCCTGGAGGGGGAGGGTCGATCGCGCGCGAAGCGGGCGAGCGGGGTGGGGTGATCTCTCGGCGAAAACCGGTGCAAGTGGAGAGATCACCCCACCCTGGCTCACACGCGCTTCGCGCCTATGAGCCGACCCTCCGCCTCCAGGCAGGGCTATCGCAAATGGCTCTCTGCGCGGCGGCATCCCGGCCTGCATGGTTCGAGACGCGTCGCAAGAGCGACGCTCCTCACCATGAGGATTCAACATTATGCCGCGTAGAATGCCCTCATCCTGAGGGACCGCCGCAGGCGGTCGTCTCGAAGGATGGCCGCAACGTCGGTATTCAACGCGCCTCATTTTCGCGATAGCCCGCCCCCTCCAGGGCAGGGTGACATCGGGCTGACCTGGAAGCTGCGCACTGAGGAATCGGAGCCGTGCGTGCTACCGCCATGATCCGATTCCGTGGAAGGCACATCATGCTCTCACGCGGCGCGCCAACCGCGAGCGCGTCAGGAAGAGCGCGGAGGGCGCGAACTCCTACGGCACCTGCTTGACCTGGCCTGATCCCGACACATGCGAGCTGAGCCGCGCCACGGCGCCGTGCAACCGCACGACTCCACTGCCCGAAACGGAAACATCCGCGTCCTGCCGCGGCGCGAGGTCGACGTCGCCGCTGCCACGAATCGTCGCGCTGGCGCGTTCGACGACCAGCCTGCCGAGATCGGCGCGGCCCGACCCGGACGCTTCCAGGGACACCTGCTGCGCCGTGCCGCCGGCGCTCACGCCGCCGCTGCCGTGCAGCGTAATCCGCAGCGAGTCCTGGCTGCTCTCGGGGAGCTTCACATTGCCGCTGCCATGGATGTTGGCCAGGGTGGTCCGGGTCGCGAGGCGGCCGAGATCGACGCCGCCGGAGCCCGCCGCCTCGACCGTCGCGTCGCGGACCTCGCCGCTCGCGATCACCGCACCGCTGCCATGCGCCGTGATGCGCAGCGCATCCTGGCGCAGATCGGAGAGCTCGAGACGGGCCGACCCTTGGACGGTCCAGGCCGCAACCGAAGGCCCGGAGACTTGCACGACGAGATCATCCGCCTGGAGACAGTCGACCTGCCGGCCCCATTCCGGCGTATCCCACTCCAGGCTGCCGTCGCGCATTCGGACATGGCCGACCAGATCCGCGCGACCCGTGACGCTGGCCTGCGGCGACGGGCCGGGCTGATAGTGCACCTGCGCCGGGATCCTGATCTTGATGGCGTCGCCGCCGGACCATGCGAGATCGGCCGTGCGGCGCTCGCGCGTTTCAACCCCGCTCGCCCCTGGCATCCCTCCGCAGCCGTGCGACGCCGCGGCCCAGGTTCTGCCGACCCAGGGCCGCCCTGCCCAGGGCAATTCGTCGCCGTCGATCCAGTCGCTCGCCGAAGCGAGGACCGTGATGATGGCGCAGGTTGCGGCGACGCTGAATGACGCCGCTGCGATACGTCCGAGCCGTCCGTTCATGGCACATCTCCACTCACACAGGTTCATGTTCCGGCCTGAGCAGCCGGTAGTGCAGCCTCGCGTAGTTGCCGAGCATCCTCACCGCAGAATTGAGCGCCAGCAGCAGCAGCGCGCCACAGCCGATGCTGCCGGCGATCAGGCCAATGCCGGCGACCGCCCGCAGCCCCATCGCGGCGATCGAGGCGAAGTGGCCGACCTTGAGCAGGCTGAGCAACATGCCGATGCCGACCACGCCGAGCACGAAGACCAGAAGGCCGACCGCAAGCGTCACCACGATGACCGCGACCAGCAGCGGCAACAACAACAGGATGTCGACCGTGGCCAACCCGCCGAGCGCCAGCAGCACCGCGGCCGAGTTGCCGAGGCTGCGGTGCTCCTCCCAATGCCGCAGCCCGGTCTCGGCGCGCAGCTCGCGCGCCAATCGCCGGGGATCACCGAGCGCCGCCGCCACCTCAGCCTCATCGCGCCCGGACGCAGCGGCTTCGTCGAAATAGGACATGTAGTCCGCGATGATCTCGTCGACGTCAGCAGCGGGCAATCCGGCAAGACCGGCCTTGAGCAGATCCAGGAAGCCGACGCGGTTCATCAACGTTCTCCCAGCAAGCTATCGACGGCATTCGTGAACGCCCGCCATTCGCGCTTCTGCGCGGCAAAGGCGGAGCGGCCTGCCGCTGTCAGCCGATAATATTTGCGCGGCGGCCCGCTGTTGGATTCGGCCAGCCGCGTCTCCACCAGCCTGTCGTCCTGCATGCGCCGCATCAGCGGATAGATCGTGCCCTCGCCCATGCCGACGCCGGTCGAAAGCTCACTGGCGATCTCGTAGGCATAACTCTCGCCGCGCGCGAGCAGCGCCAGCACGCACAATTCGAGCGCCCCCTTCTTGAGCTGCACCTGCATCTGGTCCGTCATGAGAGAGAAGGTATCAGGAGCTATCTTGTGATACAAGGTACATGTTTTGAACAGGTACGTCCCACTGATGAATGCAACCGGGAGCCGGCAGGCCCTTGCCTCGGCGGCTTGCCCTTTCGTGCGACTATCCCTTGAAACACGCTTATGGACGCTTTACGTAAAGCGTAATTCGAGCTATGGGACAGGATCATGATCGTCGGCTACCGTGACAGGAAGACCGAGCGTTTCGCCAACGGCGAGGCCGTGAGGGAATTCTCCGGTTTCGCCCGGCAGGCCGAGATACGTCTCGACCGGCTGGAAGCGGCGACGAGCCTAAGTGATCTTGGCGCACTTCCAGGAAATCGGCTGGAAGCGCTCAAGGGCGATCGGCAAGGCCAGTATAGTATCCGCATCAACGATCAGTGGCGGATCTGTTTCGAATGGCCGCCCGGCTCGCCGGGTCCCGTCAACGTCGAGATCGTCGACTATCATTAGGAGGTCCATCATGGCACGCAGTCCTATTCATCCCGGTGTTCACCTTGCCGAAGAGCTCGGCGAACTCGGCATGTCAGCCGCAGAGCTGTCGCGTCAGCTCGATGTGCCCGTCAACCGGATCACCGCGATCATCAACGGCCAGCGCGGTATCACAGCCGACACGGCCCTGCGCCTCGGCCACTGGTTCGGCAGCAGCCCCGGAATTCTGGCTCAATTTGCAGAAGATCTACGAACTGCGTCTGGCGCAGCAGGAGGTGGGCGAAGCCGTGAAGAAGCTGCCGACGCGCGCAGCCAGTTAATCTGGACTTTCGTCTGGCCTTGCCGATCCTGGAGAACTGGCCCGATCAATTCAAGCAAGCCATCCATCGGGTAGTACACGTCACCCTAAAGCCCGGTAGAATTTTCGAGCCGTCCTCGCTCCCTTTTCCATTTCTTTTTCCCAGAAATCATGTTATCCCTTGAGTCGTCCCGTGCTCGTCATGAGGGGCGCTTCGCGATCGTCACGAACGTGGGGTGCGGGATGCGGTGGGCGCGTCGGAGCGCAGCGGGCTTGGGGTTCGCGGACGAACGATCCGGCGCGCACGGTCAAGCCGTGTGGTCCTGGCATCCCGACGCTGATGCCAAGTCGGTGACGACGATGTTGCTGACGACGGGGGCAAGAAAGCCGGTCCCCGGGGAGAGCTCGGAGCAGCCGTCAAAACCATCGCGCAGGGAGGGCCGGGTGTATTCGGCCAGACCTGTGGTGACTGCCGCCTGCTTTTTTTGCTGCAGGCGGGCCACGGGCGCGGCCAGCGCCCGGCCTTCCCTGCGCCCTCTGGTTTGAAGAGGGCGATCGATAAGCAAAGCTCGGACGCCGGAGGCGCCGCGAAGACGAAAAGCTGTGCCGCGATGAGCCTTCAATCGAATGCCTTGAACTGTCCGGGAGCGGCCTGGGTCTCGCGGTCGAAATGGAATCACCTCACTGCACAGCGATTGAAGCTCCTCACCCTGAGGAGCACGCCGAAGGCGTGCGTCTCGAAGGGCGAGGCCCGCGCTGTGGCCTCATGGTTCGAGACGGCGCTACGCGCCTCCTCACCATGAGGATCTGGCACCAAAGGCCGTCCTGCACACTGACCATGAACACGCCGAGAGGCGTGTTCATGGAGAGGGTCAACAATCTCACCTTGGAGGCAGGCTTGAATCAACAGGCGATCTGCCCATCACTTCCCCGTCGGCATGTCCTGCCGCCACGCGCTTCCCGCGATCTTCGCCGCAGCGATCACCGCCTGCGTCCGGCTCTCGACGCCGAGCTTTTGCAGGATGGCCGAGACATGCGCCTTGATGGTGGCCTCGGAGACGCCGAGCTCGTAGGCGATCTGCTTGTTGAGCAGCCCCTGCGACAGCATCATCAGCACGCGCACCTGCTGCGGCGTCAGCGTCACCAGGCGGTCGCGCAATTTCGTCATCTCCGGATCGGCGCCGGCGGCGAGGTCGGTGTCCGGCGGAACCCAGATCTCGCCGTCCATGACCTTCATGATGGCATCGCGCAGGGTGTCGACGCCGAACCGTTTTGGAATGAAGCCGGAGGCGCCGAAATCGAGCGAGCGCCGGATCGTCGCGCCGTCGTCGCTGGCCGACACGATCACGACCGGGATCGCCGGATATTGCGCGCGCAGATAGATCAGGCCGGAGAAGCCGGAGATGCCGGGCATCGTCAGGTCGAGCAGGACGAGATCGACCTCGGAGTCCTTTTCCAGGAGCGCGGTCAGGTCCTCGAACGAGCCGGCCTCGTCGACCACCGCCTCGGCGAGCACGCTCGCGACCGCCTGCCGCAGCGCGTTGCGGAACAGCGGATGATCATCGGCAATGACGAGATGGGTGCTGGCAGCCGCCATGAACTCTGACTTGACCAATCCTGACTTGAACAATCCCGACCTGACCTTGCGACACCAGCACCATGCTGCATCTGCACGCACGCTGGCTTTCGCAGAAATACTCGCCCGCCGACCGGTTGCATGCAAGCATGCAATTCCACTGGCGGGGAAGGCGGTTAATCCGCACCTTGTGCGACGCAACATCAGTAGCGCGGCGGCCGGTGAGCGAACTTGATCCGCCGCAATGTCCCCACCTTTCCCGCATCGCGCGCCGGCCAGGGCCGAAAGTCGTATTGGGCCGAGTTTCACTGCAATGTTACTTAAGCGCCAAGGCCTCCGCGACGACAGCCGTCCAAGTCCGGCATGCGGAGACGAAGCCATCATCACAACGATCTTGGGGAGCGAATGCCAATGTCAACAATGGTCGCCACGCAAGCGAGATCGGGAGGCATGACGAAGGACGAACGCTTCGTCATTCTGGCCTCTTCTCTCGGCACCGTCTTCGAGTGGTACGACTTCTACCTGTACGGGTCTCTGGCCTCGATCATCGGCGCGCAGTTCTTCTCCGCCTATCCGCCGGCCACCCGCGACATCTTCGCCCTGCTCGCCTTCGCCGCCGGCTTCCTGGTCCGCCCGTTCGGCGCCATCGTGTTCGGCCGCATCGGCGACATCGTCGGCCGCAAATACACCTTCCTGGTCACGATCCTGATCATGGGTCTGTCGACCTTCATCGTCGGCCTGCTGCCGAATGCCGAATCGATCGGCTTCGCCGCGCCGGTGATCCTGATCTCGCTGCGCCTGCTGCAGGGCCTCGCGCTCGGCGGCGAGTATGGCGGTGCCGCGACCTATGTCGCCGAGCACGCGCCGAACGGCAAGCGCGGCTACTACACCTCCTTCATCCAGACCACCGCGACGCTCGGCCTGTTCCTGTCGCTGCTGGTGATCCTGTTCACCCGCACGATCATCGGCGAGGCCGATTTCGCGAAGTGGGGCTGGCGCGTTCCGTTCCTGGTCTCGGTCCTGCTGCTCGGCATTTCGCTCTGGATCCGCCTGCGCCTCAACGAGTCGCCGGTGTTCCAGAAGATGAAGGAAG
The DNA here is from genome assembly GCF_054063215.1 of Bradyrhizobium sp. USDA 4353. Taxonomy (NCBI): domain Bacteria; kingdom Pseudomonadati; phylum Pseudomonadota; class Alphaproteobacteria; order Hyphomicrobiales; family Nitrobacteraceae; genus Bradyrhizobium; species Bradyrhizobium sp. USDA 4353. The sequence goes on along the minus strand of NZ_JBSSGB010000001.1, from coordinate 2,302,075 downwards.
AGGGCAAGAGCTCGAAGGCGCCACTGACGGAAGCCTTCGCCAATTGGAGCAACGCCAAGATCGTGCTGCTGGCGCTGATCGGCGGCACCATGGGCCAGGGCGTGGTCTGGTACACCGGCCAGTTCTACGCGCTGTTCTTCCTGCAATCGATCCTCAAGGTCGACGGCTACACCGCCAACCTGCTGATCGCCTGGTCGCTGCTGCTCGGCACCGGCTTCTTCGTCGTCTTCGGCATCCTCTCCGACAAGATCGGCCGCAAGCCGATCATCATGGGCGGCTGCCTGATCGCGGCGCTCACCTTCTTCCCGATCTTCAAGATGATCACCAGCAACGCCAACCCGGCGCTGGAGAAGGCGATCGAGACGGTGAAGGTGGAAGTGGTGGCCGATCCCGCCGGCTGCGGCGATCTGTTCAACCCGGTCGGCACCCGCGTCTTCACCCAGCCCTGCGACACCGCCCGCGCCTACCTGTCCCAGCAGTCGGTCAAATACTCGACCGTGCCTGGTCCGGCTGGCTCTGGCGTGAAGGTGACCGTCAACGGCCAGGATGTGGCCTATGCCGACGCCAAGGCCGGCAACCCCGCGGTGCTCGCCGCCGTCCAGGCCGCCGGCTATCCGAAGGCGGGCGACGCGGCCATCGTGAAGATGTCGAACCCCTTCGACATCTTCCGTCCGCAGGTGGCCGCGATCATCGGCCTGCTGTTCATCCTGGTGATCTTCGTGACCATGGTCTACGGCCCGATCGCCGCGATGCTGGTCGAGCTGTTCCCGACCAAGATCCGCTACACCTCGATGTCGCTGCCCTATCACATCGGCAACGGCTGGTTCGGCGGCCTGCTGCCGGCGACCGCCTTCGCGATCGTGGCCTCGACCGGCGATATCTATGCCGGCCTGTGGTACCCGATCACGTTCGCGGTGATCACGGCGGTGGTCGGCTTCCTGTTCCTGCCGGAGACCAAGGACGTCAACATCCAGGATCACTGAGCGGACCATTGATCGTGAGGCGAGCGGCGCCACCGCTCGCATCCATCTCCACAACGAACGGCCGCGGATCGCTCCGCGGCCGTTCCGCATTTCAGCAGACAGGTTTTCTCTTTTGACGTCAGCCCGCCCCGATGAACTGCAGCACCACCTCGCGCGCGTGCGGACGCGCGCGATGCTCGATCAGATAGATCGCCTGCCAGGTGCCGAGCAGCATGCGGCCGTCCTGCACGGGCACCTGCAGCGAGACCGAGCTCAGCATCGTTTTGATGTGCGCCGGCATGTCGTCGGGGCCCTCGGTGTCGTGCACCCAGCCGGCATCCTCCGGCGCGAGCCGCGACAGCGCCGTGGTGAGATCGCGCAGCACGGTCGGATCGGCGTTCTCCTGGATGGTCAGGGATGCCGAGGTGTGGCGGATGAAGGCCGTCACGACGCCTTCTCTTGCGGGGACCTCGCGCAGAAACGCGTCGACCTCGCGGGTGAGATCGGTGAAGCCACGGCCGGAGGTCTGCACGGTCAACACCGAGGTGACGACGCTGTCGATGACAGCTTTCGACGGCGCTGCCCGCGTGATCGATCTTGCGGCCATGCAGTCCGCCTCCTCAGCCTTGCCTCAGATCTTGCCCGAGACGTCCTTCTGCACCCGGTTGGCCATGTCGAGCAGCCGGCGCCAGGCCTGCTCGAGAAAGCCCATCATGCGGTCCATGTCCTGGTCGCTGGGCAACGGGATCTCCAGCTTGCGCGTTCCGTCCGCAGACTTGGTATCACCCGACTTCGGCTCGGCCTTCTTCAACTGGTCCGACTTCAACTGATCCGACTTGGGCAGCGCCTGGTCCTTCGGCAGCGGCTCGTCGATCTTGCCGGTGATGCTCTGGTCGCGCGAGGCGAGCTGAGCCCTCAGCTTTTCGTTCTCCGCCTGCAGCCGGCCGATCTCGGCGTCCAGCGCGGCGCGCTCGTCGGGAACGGCGTAGCACGCCCAGCCGGAGCCGGAATTGTTGTTGCAGGTCGAGACCGCGCCGGTCCTGGTATCGAGCCGGACCACGCCGTCCGGCGTCGTCGACATCGTGTAACGGCCTTTGTCGCTGTCAGGAGCGGCGTCCTCGGCCAGCGCGGGCTCGCCCAGGCATCCAAACGCCAGGAGGACCACGAGAGGCTGCCGATAGTGTTGCATGAGATTCATGACTGGCCGAGCCTCCAAGGCGCCACGACGCGCGATTCACGACGGTCGTCATGCACGCCTGCATTGTGTCGGCGCCGTGACATTCCGCTCCGTGCGATGAGCGGCCACAGGCCGCCCCCTTGTTCCCGACGTAGGCGCGACGGCGTCGAATTTCAACGCGGCGGCTCGTGGCACAGGCGGGGCGGACCTGGAACCGCCTCCACGCGCGCGCGTCCCGCCAGCACGGCCAGGACCGCGCCGATCCGAGCAGCATTGCAACCGCACAGAACACTGTTGATGCGGCGCGGTGACACGTCGGCCCGATCTAACGAAAAGGCCGAGAAAACGAGCAAATTCAGGCATCTAACAGTTCAACACGCAATCTTGACTTGGGGGGATGCGGTCAGTATGGTCCGCGCGGCTTTAAAGGGCGATGGGGCGCTATTTCCTGAAACTCGCAGCAACGGGTCGGGTCTCCACACATGGCGGACAAGCACATGGCGGATGGCACGAACGAGAGCAGCGGACACGGAGATCGCGACAAGTCGCCTGATGAGGTTGCGCTTTCCGCAAGGCTCGGAAGTCTCGATCAACGGTTGTCCGAAATTCGGGGCGGCCGAAAGACCGGGGCTGATCAACCTGGAAACAGCGGCGGTGACACTGCAGCCCGGGCTTCGGCCATGGCGCGTGGCCTGCGACTGTCCTCGGAGTTGATTGCCGGTGTCCTCGTCGGCGCGGTGCTTGGCTGGGGCTTCGACCGCTTGCTGTCGACATCGCCCTTCGGATTTATCGTGTTTTTCCTGCTCGGCTTCGCCGCCGGCGTGTTGAACGTGGTCAGATCTGCAGGCGTCGCCCCCGACAGGTCCCGCCAATGAGATCCGCGCGGAAGACCTCAGGGCGGAAGACCGACGATTGAATTGCAAAGCGCCGGCGTGGCCGGTGAACAACTGAGACGCCACGCGGATGATCGATCCGATCCATCAATTCCATCTCAACAAGATCTTCACGATCGGCCACATCGGCAATCAGGAGATCGCCTTCACCAATTCGTCCGCGTACATGCTGCTCGCGGTCGTTCTCATCACCGTCATGATGATGGCCGCCGGGCGCGCGCTCGTCCCGGGCCGGTTCCAGTCGGTGGTGGAGCTGTCCTACGAGTTCGTCGCCAACACCATCAGAACCAGCGCCGGCTCGCACGGCATGACGTTCTTCCCGCTGGTGTTCTCGCTGTTCATGTTCATCTTCGTCTCGAACATCGTCGGCATCATTCCCTACACCTTCACCGTCTCCAGCCACATCATCGTCACCTTCTCGCTGGCGCTGCTGGTGTTCCTGACGGTCATCATCTATGGCTTTTACAAGAACGGCCTGAAGTTCTTTAAGCTGTTCGTGCCCTCCGGCATTCCTGCGGTGATCCTGCCGCTGGTGGTCGTGATCGAAATCATCTCCTTCTTCTCCCGCCCGATCTCGCACAGCGTCCGTCTGTTCGCCAACATGCTGGCCGGCCACGTCACGCTGAAAGTGTTCGCGAGCTTCGTGACCATGCTCGGCGCGCTCGGCTTCGTCGGCAAGGTCGGCGCGCTGCTGCCGCTCGGTCTCACGGTCGCCCTGACCGGCCTCGAGCTGATGGTCGCGTTCCTCCAGGCCTACGTCTTCACGATCCTCACCTGCATCTATCTCAACGATGCTATCCATCCGGGCCACTGATCCGGCCCTCTCTACCAAACCTCTCAAAGGAGTTCGTCATGGATCCGGTCGCAGCGAAGTACATTGGCGCGGGCATTGCCTGCATCGGCATGGGTGGCGCGGGTGCCGGCATCGGCATCATCTTCGGCAACTACCTGTCGGCTGCTCTGCGCAACCCGTCGGCCGCCCAGGGCCAGTTCGGTAACCTGATTTTCGGCTTCGCGGTGACCGAAGCGCTCGGCATCTTCTCGCTGCTGATCGCCCTGCTCCTGCTGTACGCCGTCTAAGACGGCCTGAGCCGGACAGGAGAAGCCCGTGGCTGAAAGTCATGGTGAGGCCAAGGGCACTGCAAGCGCCCATACGGAGGCCGATGGCGGGCATGGTTTCCCTCCCTTCTCGAAGGAAACCTTCCCCTCCCAGATCGTCTCTCTGGTGATCGCCTTCGTGGCGCTGTACGTGATCGTCTCGCGTGTGGCGCTGCCGAAGGTCGGGGCCGTGATCGACGCCCGCCAGAAGGCGATCGACGGCGATCTGGCCGAGGCACAGCGGCTGAAGGATGAATCCGAAGCCGCCATGAAGGCTTACGAAACCGAGCTGGCGACGGCTCGCGCCCGCGCCCAGGCAATCGGTGCCGAGACCCGAGACAAGCTCGCGGCCTCCTCGGAGGCCGAGCGCAAGGCGCTGGAAGACAGCCTCGCCGCCAAGCTCGCGGCGGCGGAGACGTCGATCGCCACGACCCGTGCGACCGCCATGAGCAATGTCCGCGGCATCGCCGCTGACGCGGCCAGCGCGATCGTGCAGCAGCTCACCGGCAAGGCCCCCGCGGCCAAGACGGTGGAAGCTGCGGTCGATGCATCGTTGAAGGGAACAGCCTGATGCATTTGCTCGCTGATCCGGAAACCTGGGTTGCGATTGCCTTCGTGATCCTGATGGGCCTGTTCGCCTATCTCGGTGTCCACCGCATGGTCCTGAAGGCGCTCGACCACCGTGCCGAGCGCATCAAGAACGAGCTGGACGAGGCCAAGCGGCTCAAGAACGAGGCGGCCAAGGTGCTCGCCGACTACCAGACCCGCCGCGCCAGCGCCGAGCGTGAGGCCGAGGAGATCGTCACGAGCGCAAAGGCGGAAGCCGAGCGCATCGCGGCGGACGCCAAGGCCAAGATGGAAGACTTCGTCGCCCGTCGCACCAAGGCTGCCGAGAGCAAGATCGCCCTCGCCGAGGCCCAGGCTTTGGCCGACGTCCGGGCCGCCGCGGCCGACGCCGCCGTCCAGGCCGCCTCGACCGTGCTGTCGCAGTCGGTCAAGGGCGCTCTCGGGGAGGACCTGGTCGCCAAGGGCATCGCGGAAGTCAGCCGCAAGCTGAACTGAGCGACGCTCGACCAACCAACATCTTCCAAAAGGCCGGTGCCCCGCACCGGCCTTTTGCTTCTCAAACCTCTCTCCGCCGTCGCCCCCTTGGCAACGGCACAAGGTCACTTCCGCTTCTTGCCGCCGCGCTCGGGCGTCAGCGCCTGCGGGTCGAAGCCGATATAGAAGACGTAATTGTCGGCGTTGGAGCCGGGCGGCGGCACTGGATAGACCATGTCCTCGGCGACGATCGTGAACGGGACGCTGCCGTCGCCGGTCATCTGCACCGTGGTCCGATAGGCCTTGGTCGCGATCACCTTCTCGCCGATGCCGCCCTGCACCACCGCGATACGCATGGGGATATCGACCGTCGCCGGCGCGCCGGCTGGGCCCGCCACGACGCGGCCCTGGATGCCGATCTTGGCTATGATCTCGGCGCCGTTGAGATTGCACTCGCGCGCCGTCTTGGTGATCGACGCCTGGAAGCGGACGTCGTTGCCGACGGCCTGCTTGCCCGGCAAAGCCACCGCATAGGTCGAGGCGCCGGAGCGGATGTTGACCTGGGGACAGGTCAGCCCCTCGGTCGGATCCACTGGCGGACCGCCTGCGGGCAGGTTGGGCTGCTCCTTGTCATCCGAGCCGCCGCCGAACAGGCTCTTGAAACGGTCGGTGAGCGATTGAGCGGCGGCTGGCGGCGCGGCGGCTGCCGTTCCCAAGGCCAGCAGAGCGGCCGCCAACGTCCCCACCCGAATCACACGCATCTGTCGCATCTCGAAGTCCCCGGCATCTCGGCCGCCCGGCTCGACGGCCCGACCCCAGGCTCGGATCGCGCGATCGCGGACCAGCCGAAGGACGCCGGCACCAAGGCGACTCTATTGAAGGCGTCTATACCCATTTCAGAGGCCGGAACCAGCCCCGTTCGGCCTCGCACTCTCCCCGCCCGATCACAAATGCTAACCTCTGAAATCCTCGTGCAGCAGGCCATAGAGGTAATGGTCCTGCCAGACCCCGTTGATGCAGAGATAGCGCCGCGCCAACCCTTCCCGGGTGAAGCCGCATTTCTCGAGCACGCGGATCGATGGCGTATTGGTCGGAATGCAGGCGGCCTCGACCCGGTGCAGATTGAGCTCGCCGAACAAGGTGGGCAGCAGCAGCCGCAGCGCCGACGTCATGTAGCCATGATGCGCGAACGGCTGCCCCATCCAGTAGCCGATCGTGCCGGCCTGGACGATGCCGCGCCGAACATTGGCCAGGGTGATGCCGCCGAGCATGGCGCCGTCCTGCTCGCGGAACACGATGAAGGGATAGGAGCGGTCGGCCGAGATGTCCTCGGCATAACGGCGCAGCCGGCGGCGGAAGCCGGACCGGGTCAGGTCGTCGGACGGCCAGATCGGCTCCCACGGCGTCAGATAATCGCGGCTGATCTCGCGCAGCCGCGCCCATTGCGCATAGTCGGCCATCTGCGGCGCGCGCAACAGCAGGCCATTGCCGCGCGGAGCGAGCGCGGCCGGTCCACTGGACGGTAGACGAAACAGGGCCATCGGTGATGCTCCCCTGCTCTTCAGCACCCGAATCCGTCACCGTCGCTTCCAGCGGCAATCCGCCAGATGCTCGCGATGTCAGGACCCGTGCTCAATGCAGCTGGGCCTTCGACTTCGGCCCGGTGAGACCTTCGGCGAAAGTCACCGCCGTGTCCAGACCCCTGCCGCTGCCGAGCGCGACCACGGCGGGCTTGCTGCGTGCGAGGAGCGCACGCGCCGCGTCGCGCGTGCTCTCGACGCTGACGGCTTCGATCTTGGCGACCATCTCCTGCAAGGTCTGCGGCCGGCCATAGGCCAGGATGTGCCGCGCCAACTGCTCGGCGCGGGCGCTGCAGCTCTCCAGAGCCATCAGCAGCCCCGCCTTCATCTGCGCCTTGGCGCGGGCGACCTCGGCCTCGCTCAGCGTCTCCACCGCATTGCCGATGATGTCGACCACGACCTCCATCATCTCCGGTGCGTCGGCCGGATCGGTGCCGGTGTAGAGGCCGAAGAAGCCGGTGTCGCTGTAGGGCGCGTGGAACGTATAGACGGAGTAGCAGAGCCCGCGGTTCTCGCGCACCTCCTGGAACAGCCGGGACGACATGCCGCCGCCCAGGATGTTGGTGAACACCTGCAGCGAGAACAGCGACGGATCGGCCTGCGGCACGCCTTCCAGCGCTAGCGTCAGATGCGCCTGCTCGAGATCGCGATGCACCACCCGCGAGCCGCCCTTGCCGAACGAGGCCGGCAGCGGCTTCGGCCCCTCGCCGCCGTTGAAGCTGGCGAAGCGCTTGGTCACGTCCTCGACCACGCGCTGGTGGTCGACCGCGCCGGCTGCGGCGACGACCATGTCGGGGCTGCGATAATGCGTCGAGAGATAGCCGTGCAGCTTGTCGCGGTCGAACGCCTCGAGCGTCTTCGCCGTGCCGAGCAGCGACCGGCCCATCGGCTGGTCCGGAAAACACAGCTCGTTGAGATGCTCGAACACGACGTCATCAGGCGTGTCCTGCGCCGCGCCGATCTCCTGCACGATGACGTTCTTCTCGCGCTCCAGCTCCTCGGGCACGAAGGACGGATTGGCGAGAATGTCGGCGAGCACGTCGAGCGCCAGCGGCACATCGGCCTTCAGCACGCGGGCATAATAGGCCGTGGTCTCGGTCGAGGTGCCGGCATTGAGATCGCCGCCGACCGCCTCGATCGCCTCGACGATCTCGCGTGCGCTGCGCGTCGTCGTGCCCTTGAACGCCATGTGCTCGAGCAGATGGGAGATGCCGTGCTCGTCCGGCTTCTCGTCGCGACCACCCACGCCCGCCCAGACGCCGAGCGCCGCCGTCTCCAGATGCGGCATCGTGTCGGTGACGACCGTCAGACCCGTCGGCAGCTTGGTGACTTCCACACCCATCATGCAATTCCCTGCTTGGCGGCCCGGCTGACCGAGCGGATGAATGTCTCCACCTCGGCCTGATCGTTCCGCATGATCCTGATGTCCTCGCGCTTGCTCATCAGCCCTTCCAGCCAGACCGGCAGATGCGGGCGCTGCCCGCAGGCCGCCTCGACCGCATCGGGGAATTTGGCGGGATGCGCGGTCGCCAGCACGATGTTCGGCACCGATCGATCGGTGTCGTCGCGATCGGCCACCGCCAGCGCGACCGCCGTGTGCGGATCGACGAGATCGCCGGCCTCGCGGAAGGCGGCGCGAATCGCGGCCGCCGTCTCGGTCTCGTCGGCACGGCCGGCGTCGAAATCGGCACGGATCGCCGCCAGCATCGCATCCGGCAGCACGAAGCGGCCGGACTGCTTCAGGCTGTCCATCAGCCGCCGCACCGTGCCGGCGTCGCGGCCGCCGACCTCGAACAGCAACCGCTCGAAGTTCGACGACACCTGGATGTCCATCGAGGGCGAGGCCGTCGCATGCACCTCGCGCACCTCGTAGATGCCGGTCTGAAGCGTGCGCGCCAGGATGTCGTTGACGTTGGTGGCGACGCGCAGCTTGCGCACCGGCAGGCCCATGCGCTTGGCGACGTAGCCGGCGAAGATGTCACCGAAATTGCCGGTGGGCACGGTGAAGTCGACGGCGCGATGCGGCGCGCCGATGGCGACCGCCGCTGTGAAGTAATACACGACCTGGGCGACGACGCGGGCCCAATTGATCGAGTTGACGCCGGACAGCGCGACGGAATCGCGAAAGGCGTGATGGTTGAACAGGCCCTTCACGAGCGCCTGGCAGTCGTCGAAATGGCCTTCGATCGCCAGCGCATGCACGTTGCCCGCGCCCGACGTCGTCATCATCCGGCGCTGCACCTCGGAGATGCGGCCGTGCGGATAGAGCACGATGAGGTCGGCATTGTCGCGGCCGGCGAAAGCATCCACCGCGGCGCCGCCGGTATCACCCGAGGTCGCGACCACAATGGTGGTGCGCTCGCCGCGCTTGGCCAGCACGTGATCCATCAGCCGTGAGATCAGCTGCATCGCCACGTCCTTGAACGCCAGGGTCGGGCCGTGGAACAGCTCCAGGACGAACTGGTGCGGGGCGGTCTGGTCGAGCGGCACCACCGCCGGATGGCGGAACGTCGCATAGGCCTCATTGGCCATGCGGCCGAGCTCGGCATCGGAAATCTCGCCGGCGACGAACGGCTTGATCACCTCGACGGCGACCTCCCAATAGGGCCGGCCGAAGAACGAGGCGATGGTCGCGGGCGTCAGTTGCGGCCAGGTCTCGGGCACGTACAGCCCGCCGTCCCGGGCGAGCCCGGTCAGCATCACATCGCAGAAGGTGAGCGCGGGGGCTTCCCCGCGGGTCGAAACATAGCGCGTCAAACCGCTCTCCTGACCTGCGTCACCAGGCCATAACCCGTTGATTGAACTCGAAATCGGAACCGCCTGGCGGCAACATGGTCCGGCACCATAATGGTTTTGGGCAGGCTGCGAAACCGGTTGTTGACCCGGGGATGGTCATCGCTGCGGGTTACGGCGGGGTTACGGTGACCGGAGCGGGATCGGCAACTCGGGCCGCCCCGGCGTACAGCAGAACGTGGAGCAGCATTCCCGCGACGCAATCGGCGCCCGAGCTTTGCAACCATTCTCCCTCCAAGAAGCAGAGGGCGCAGGGAAGACCGGATGCCGGCTGGCACCCGCGTCGGGGGACTCAGGTCGGCGAAGAGGCCGCCATCGTCTCGCGATGAGGGAGCGTAGTGCCTTCTCACCCTGCTGTCGTCCGTGCGAACGCAGAGACCCATAACCACCGCCCTTCGTGAGACGATGACTGGCAGTTGCGCGCCAAACTTAGATTTCCGCGGTATGGGTCCCTGCGTGCGCAAGGACGACACCTCTCGTGTAGCCAGATCTCACACCACATTCTCATGAGAGAGGCGCGTGACCCGAGGTGAAAGGCAGCCTCGCAGCGGCTGGTCCGCTTGCCGATCTTCACTTGCGGGCGCCGGACGCCTAACATTCGCAGACAACGATCAAGCGCGAGTCCGCCCATGATCATCCAACGCATCGCAGCCTTCACCGACGGACCGCGCGGCGGCAATCCGGCGGGTGTCGTCATCGGCGAGACGCTGCCCGAGCCTGCTGCGATGCAGGCGATGGCGGCGGAGATCGGCTATTCCGAGACGGCGTTTGCGGCGCCGGACGGTGACGGATGGCGGGTGCGCTACTTCGCGCCGCAGGCCGAGGTGGACTTTTGCGGGCATGCGACCATCGCGCTCGGCGCGGCGCTGGCGCGGCACGAACGCTCGGGGACATTTGCCCTCAAGCTCAATCATGCCGACATCACGGTCGACGGGCATCATTCGACAACCGAATGGGGTGCGGCGTTTCGATCGCCGCCGACGCAGACCCGCGCGCTGTCACCGGCCGCATTGGACGAGATCCTCGCGCTGTTCGGACTGACGCAGGGCGAGCTCGACGCGCGGATTCCGCCGGTCATCGCCCATGCCGGAATGGATCATCCGGTGATCGCCCTGCGCGACCGCGGCCGCCTCGCGGCCATCGCTTACGAATTCAGCCGCGGCCAGGCGCTGGCGCAGCGCGAGCGCTACTGCACCTTCGCCCTCGTTCACGCCGAGACGCCGGAGCTGCTTCACGCGCGCAATCCGTTTCCGTTCGGTGGTGTCTATGAAGACCCGGCGACGGGCGCGGCCGCCGCGGCGCTCGCCGGCTATCTGCGCGAGCTGGCGTGGCCGGCCCAAGGACCGATCGTGATCCGGCAAGGCGAGGACATGGGTGTGCCGTGCTGCCTGCAGGTTGATCTCGATGGGCCTGCGGGTGCGCCGGTGAAGGTGTCAGGCAGCGCGAGGTCGATCGAGGCGTAGCCCGCCTCCGCGGGCGACATGCGGGTCACCACCCGTCCCGCATCTCGCTTCTCTCGTGCGGGCCATGACGCCCTCGGTCGTCGCTCATACATGGAGCACGATGTGATCGCGCGGAAACGCATCATGCTTCAACCGCCATGCCCCGATGATCACGGCGGAAGGCGCCGCCATCTCAGTCTCACCCTCCCCTGGAGGGGGAGGGTCGATCGCACGCGCAGCGGGCGAGCGGGGTGGGGTGAAGCCGCGGAAACCGGTGTAAGTGGAGAGATCACCCCACCCCGGCTCACACGCGCTTCGCGCCTATGAGCCGACCCTCCCCCTCCAGGGGAGGGTAGCAGCGGGGCTGACCTCGAAGCTGCGCGCTGCGGAATCGGGAGCGTGCGCGAGGCGCGATCCGTACAAACACATCACGCTCTAAGCGGCCGCGCCGGCCTTTGCGTCCGCCTCGGCATACACCGCCTTTGCGGCGAACAACCCGTTGAGGGCCGCGGGAAAGCCGGCATAGACCGCCATCTGCATGATGACCTCGGTGATCTCCTCGCGGCTGAGGCCGACATTGAGGCCGGCGTGAATATGCACCTTCAACTGCGGGCTGGCATTGCCGAGCGCGGTCAGCGCCGCGATGGTCGCGATCTCGCGGCTGCGCAGATCGAGACCCGGGCGCGAATAGATGTCGCCAAACGGGAATTCGATCACGTAGGTGGCGAAGTCAGGCGCGATGTCGGCGAGCGCCGCGATCACATTGTGACCGGCCTCTCCATCGATTCTATCGAGCGCGCGCCGGCCGCGCGCCAACCGATCCTGATCGTGGTTGGCGCCGGATTGCGCGCCGGTCGGCACCGTGCTCGTTGTCGCGGATCGGCTTGGAATCGATTGCGTCATCGTCATCAGTCCTCTCGCTGCTGCCGGCATAGCCGGCGATCTTGCCGTCGAGAACGAGAAGACAATCCCGCAATGTGGCGACGCGCGCCCGGACCGCCTCGCGATGCCGCTCCAACAGCCGGCGTCGTTCCGGCTCGGTGGCGGCGCCGCGGGCACGCAGCTCAGCATAACGGAGCATGTCCCGGATCGGCATTCCCGTCGCCTTCAGGCGGCCGAGAAATTCGATCCAGGTCAGGATCGATGCGTCGTAGTCCCGCTGGCGGGCATGATCGCGATCAGCTCTGGGCAGCAGACCGATCCGCTCATAGTAGCGGATCGTGTGGGCCGTCAGCCCCGACTGCCTGGCCAGCTCGCCGATCTTCATGCGTGCCTCATCTCATTCACGACGCCAGGCAGGCTACGGGTTCGAGCGCACTCTAAGTCAAGTGGCGTTTCGCCGGGGACATGAGCGGCCTGAGAGGCGGCGGCTTCAGCCGTTCGCTGCGCGCCGTCCTCGCGCCCACACGGCGAAGGCAGCGATGAGCGCGGCCGCCAGCGAGAACCAGGTGATCGCATATTGCATGTGCTCGTCCCGCAGATGCGGCGACAGCGGGCCGGGCTTGGGCGTGCCGTTCTCCGGCGCCGGGGATTCCAGATCGATGTAGAACGGCGCGACCTCGCCCCAGCCGAGCGCGCGGGCCATCGCGAGATGGTCGCGGGTGAACCACAGGCGCTTGTCGCGGTTCTCAGCCGCGGTGAGCAGGCCGGCAGCTTCGGGGAAGCGCAGATAGCCGGTCAAGGTCACCGGCTCGCCGGTGACGAGCTTGCCGACCTGGCGATCCTGGATGCTGCGCTCCTGCATCGTGTTGGCGACGAAGCCGGCGTCGATCACGAGGGTCTCGCCGGAGGGCAGGCGCGCCGGAAGGAAAGCCCAGGTGCCGGGGCCGGAGACGTCCTCGCGCACGGCCGAGCCGGCGCTGTAGACCATGGCGTCGGGAAGCTTGGCGTAGACAGCTGTGAAGCTGACGCGGCGGAATTCGTCCCGCTCGGGCGTCAGCGTGGGCCAGTCGCTTGGCGGCGGCAGCGGGGCAGGAGCGGCGGCGACGCGATCGGTGAGCGCTGCGATCAGCGCGTGCTTGGCGGCGCGGCGCTGCAACTGCCAGACGCCGAGGCCGATGAACAGCGCGACCATCACGAGGGTGAAGGCGGCGAAGGCGCGGGAGGACGTTTTGGGAAGGGTGGAGGTCATGAGGCGGTTGAATTGGCCAAGTCTGACGCCTCTCGGATTTGATGAGGAGGCAGACGGCACGGCGGGCTCGGTGCCAACCTCGCCCCGCTTGCGGGGAGAGGTCGGATTGCATCGTCAGATGCAATCCGGGTGAGGGGGTACAGGTCGATCCGCATACACTTCCCGTGCGGCTGCCCCTCACCCCAACCCTCTCCCCGTAAGAACGGGGAGAGGGAGCGCACCGGTGACTGCTCAGATATCTTGGGCGGGAAAGAGCAAATCATGATCGCCGTCCGCCTCGAACGTGCGATCATCACGCGACTGATGTCCTGGCCCCAACAACAACTCATTGCGGCGTCTTGTCCACGAGGCGGCCGGGGGCGGCTTTGTGGTGGAATTGGAGGGAGATCAGCAGCGACTTCATGGCGCGGAGCGGCAGCAATGTCGTGACCAGGATCAGCGGGCCCCACAACACGGCGTGCACCCAGAATGGCGGCTGATACTTGACCTCGACGATCAGGGCGGCGCCGACGACGATGGCGCCGGCGAGCATCATGATGAAGATCGCGGGACCGTCGCCGGTGTCGATGAAGGCGTAGTCGAGGTCGCAGGCCTCGCAGCGCTTGCGTAAGTTGAGGAAGCCCTCGAACAGCTTGCCCTGGCCGCAGCGGGGGCAGCGGCAGGCAAGCCCGCGAAAGATGGTCTGGGTCAAGGTGACGGGCGGATGGATGGTCATGATGTCTTGCCCCTTATGTCTTGCCCCTGGTCTCGATCCGGGCCGCCGGGCGCACGCGCCTGTGGTGATACAACCGCAGGCGGCGAGCGCTGATCACATTCGGATCACCCGTCACGTTTAAATGACCCGGGAGCCGCGACTCAACGAGAAAGGGCGGCCAGACGGCCGCCCTTCCTTCACACGTCGACGGAGCCGGTGCGCGGCCGGCGTCAGTGCGCGCCGTGCGCCATCGACTCGGCGCCGTGGCCCCAGACGTAGATGCAGATGAACAGGAACAGCCAGACCACGTCGACGAAGTGCCAGTACCAGGCGGCGAACTCGAAGCCGAGATGCTGCTTCGGGGTGAAGTGGCCGGCATAGGCGCGGAGCAGGCAGACGATCAGGAAGATCGTGCCGACCAGGACGTGGAAGCCGTGGAAGCCGGTCGCCATGAAGAAGGTGGCGCCGTAGATGTGGCCGGCGAAGGAGAACGTCGCGTGGCTGTACTCATAGGCCTGCACGCAGGTGAAGGTCGCACCCAACAGGACGGTGAGGATCAGGCCGTATTTCAGGCCCTTACGGTCGCCTTCGAGCAGCGCGTGATGCGCCCAGGTCACGGTGGTGCCCGAGGTCAGCAGGATCAGCGTGTTCAAGAGCGGCAGGTGCCAGGGGTCGAAGGTCTCGATGCCCTTGGGCGGCCAGACGCCGCCGATCAGCGCGTCGCGGGTCGCCTGCACCTCGTAGCCCGGAAACAGCGCGACGTTGAAATAGGCCCAGAACCAGGCGACGAAGAACATCACCTCGGAGGCGATGAACAGGATCATGCCGTAGCGGTGATGCAGCTGCACCACGCGGGTGTGGTCGCCCTTGTACTGGGCTTCCTTGATGACGTCGCCCCACCAGCTCGCCATCGTGTAGAGCACGCCGATGGTGCCGATGCCGAACACGATCGGCGCGGCGCCGAACATCTTGTGCATCCAGCCGATCGCGCCGAACGCCATGATGAAGGCCGACACCGAGCCGACGAACGGCCACGGGCTTGGATCAACCAGATGGTAGTCGTGATGCTTGGCGTGCGCCTCAGCCATGGCAAGTCTCTCCCCAGATCGATGCCGGTCGCCCCGGCAAAGTGTCGTTCAACAGCGATGGTCCCCGAATTTCGGAGGTCGCCGCGGTCATAGATTGCCCCGCGGCTTGTCCGGCTCGCCCGCAGCCACCGGCTTCGGCCCGGCGTCGCGAACGGGATAGAAGGTGTAGGACAGCGTGATCGTCTTCAGCGAGTCGTTCTCGGGATCGGCGGTGATCGCCGGATCGACGTAGAACACGACCGGCATCTCGCGGGTCTCGCCCGGGGCCATGGTCTGCTCGGTGAAGCAGAAGCAGTTGATCTTCTGGAAGTAGGCGCCCGAGGTCAGCGGCGCCACGTTGTAGGCGGCCTGCGCCATGGTGGTGCGCGCCGACTGGTTGGTGACCTTGTAGTAGACCGTGACGACCTCGCCGATCGCGACCTCGATCTCGGTCTTCTCCGGCTCGAACTTCCAGGGCAGCCCGCCGGCGACGTTGGAGTCGAAGCGCACGCCGATGCGGCGCGCCAGCGGCGCCGACGACGGCGCCGATGTCGCGACCTGCGTAGTGCCGTTGAAGCCGGTGGCGCGGCAGAACCAGTTATAGAACGGCACGGCGGCATAGGAGGCGCCGACCATCAGCACGACGACCGCGCCGCAGATCGTGCCGACCATCGCATCGCGACCAAGGCTCCAGCGCGACCGGACGGAGCCCTGCGCGGCGGGTGCCGGCGCAGCCTGCGCTGATGTCGGAGGGGTCTGGTCGCTATCGTCCATCGGCTGGCTACTCACATCCGCTACATCGGCCGCTTCAGCACCGCGGGGCCCTTGACCATGGTGACTGCGAAGAACAGCACCACGAGGACGCCGAGCGCCAGCGCAATCGCGATCGACCGCCGGCGGCGGCTGCGCAGTTGCGCCTCGGTGAGGACGATGCCCTCTGGCTCATTCGGATCGACCATCGCGCCTGCCATTCGTCCTTTACCAGATCAGCGGCGCGATCATGCGCGCGACCGCCTCGAGACCGAGCGTCGCGAACAGCGCGAACAGATACAGGATCGAGAAGCCGAACAGCTTGCGATTGGCGCGCAGCGAGGCGAGGCGCTCACGCTTCCGGAACACATCGATGGCCAGCCACAGCATGCCGGCGCCGAGCGCGAGCGAGACGACGCCGTAGACGGCATCGAAATAGCCGAGCGGCCAGGGCGCGGCGGCGATCGCCACCAGCACGATGGTGTAGAGCAGGATCTGCAGCCGGGTCGCATCGGGACCGGCGACCACGGGCAGCATCGGCACGCCGGCGCGGGCGTAATCGTCGGTGCGGAACAGCGCCAGGGCCCAGAAATGCGGCGGGGTCCAGAAGAAGATGATCAGGAATAGCCAGAGCGGCTCCGGCGCCACCGATCCGGTGGCCGCGGCCCAGGCGACGACCGGCGGCAGCGCGCCGGCGGCGCCGCCGATGACGATGTTCTGCGCGGTCCAGCGCTTCAGCCACAGCGTGTAGATCACGACGTAGAAGAAGATCGTGAAGGCGAGCAGCGCGCCGGCGATCCAGTTGACGAGGATGCCGAGCGTCAGCACCGAGAAGAACGACAGCGTGATGCCGAAGGCGAGCGCCTCCTGGCGGGTCACGCGTCCGCGCGGGATCGGGCGGTTGGCGGTGCGCGACATCAGCGCGTCGATGTCGCCTTCCAGCGCCATGTTCAGCGCGCCGGACGCGCCAGCGCCGACGGCGATGCACAACAGCGAGGTGATCGCGAGGATGGGGTGGAAATGGCCGGGGGCGATCAGAAGGCCGATCAGCGCGGTGAAGATCACGAGCGACATCACCCGCGGCTTCAGCAGCGCGAGATAATCGCCCACATCGGCCTCGGAAATCCGCGGGCCGACGGCGATGGCGTTCTGATCAATGACCGACACGGCGAATCCAGACTTCAATTCAAAATGGCGCTGGACATTCGCGCGGATGCGCGCAGGTCAGCAATTTGGCTTCGGAGATCCGGCCGGCGCGCCCGAGAGTGAAAGCAAGGACGCACCGGCTGGCAGATGTCGATGCGGCGCCGATCACGGCGCCGCATATGGATGCCGTCGGGCTTACTGCACCTTCGGCAGCACCTCGAACTGGTGGAACGGCGGCGGCGAGGAAAGGGTCCATTCCAGGGTCGTCGCGCCCGGTCCCCACGGATTGGCGGCCGCCTGCTGCTTGCGCCGGAAGGCATCGACAACGCCGTAGATGAAGATCAGCACGCCGAAGGCCGAGATGTAGGAGCCCAGCGAGGAGATCAGGTTCCAGCCGGCATACGCATCCGGATAGTCGATGTAGCGGCGCGGCATGCCCGACAGGCCAAGGAAGTGCTGCGGGAAGAACACCAGGTTCACACGCCGATGAAGGTGACCCAGAAATGCGCCTTGGCGATCGTCTCCGAGTACATGTAGCCGAACATCTTCGGGAACCAGTAGTACCAGCCGGCGAAGATCGCGAACACGGCGCCGAGCGACAGCACGTAGTGGAAGTGCGCGACGACGTAATAGGTGTCCTGCAGCACGCGGTCGACGCCGGCGTTCGCCAGCACCACGCCGGTGACGCCGCCGACCGTGAACAGGAAGATGAAGCCCACGGCCCACAGCATCGGCGCGCGGAACTCGATCGAGCCGCCCCACATCGTGGCGATCCAGGAGAAGATCTTCACGCCCGTGGGCACCGCGATCACCATGGTGGCGGCAACGAAATAGGCCTGCGTCGCCGAGGACATGCCGACCGTGTACATGTGGTGCGCCCACACCACGAAGCCGATGCCGCCGATCGCGACCATGGCGTAGGCCATGCCGAGATAGCCGAATACGGGCTTGCGCGAGAAGGTCGAGACGATCTGGCTGATCATGCCGAAGCCGGGCAGGATCAGGATGTACACTTCCGGATGGCCGAAGAACCAGAACAGGTGCTGGAACAGCACCGGGTCGCCGCCGCCGGCCGGATCGAAGAAGGTGGTGCCGAAATTGCGGTCGGTCAGCATCATGGTGATGGCGCCGGCGAGCACCGGCAGCGACAGCAAGAGCAGGAACACCGTCACCAGGATCGACCACACGAACAGCGGCATCTTGTGCAGGGTCATGCCCGGCGCGCGCATGTTGAAGATCGTCGTGATGAAGTTGATCGAGCCGAGGATCGACGATGCACCGGCGAGATGCAGCGACAGGATCGCGAAGTCGACGGCCGGACCCGGATGGCCGGAGGTCGACAGCGGCACATACATCGTCCAGCCGGCGCCGACGCCGTTGGCGCCGGGCTCGCCCTCGACGAAGGTCGAGGTGAGAAGGAGCGCGAACGAGGCGGGCAGCAGCCAGAACGAGATGTTGTTCATGCGCGGGAACGCCATGTCCGGCGCACCGATCATCAGCGGCACCATCCAGTTGCCGAAGCCGCCGATCATCGCCGGCATGACCATGAAGAAGATCATGATCAGGCCGTGCGAGGTTACGAACACGTTGTACGTATGGTTCTCGTGGAAGAGCTGAACGCCCGGATACATCAGCTCGATGCGGATCGCGACCGACATGGCGAGGCCGATGATGCCGGCGCACACCGCGAAGATCAGATACATCGTGCCGATGTCTTTGTGGTTGGTCGAATAGACCCAGCGCCGCCATCCGGTCGGATGGTCGTGCGCGTGATCGTCATGGCCGGTATGGGTCGCTACGTTCGTCGCCATTGTCCAATCCTCAGTGTCCCCGTGGACCGCGTGACGCGGCCCTCAATTCCTTCGCGTTCGTCCCCGTGCGTTACTGCTGCACGTCCGCAGCAGAGGCGTAGGTGCTCGTGGGCGCGCTGGCGTACTTCTTCTTGGCGTCCTCGACCCAGGCGGTGAACTCCTGGTCGCTCACGACGCGCACCGCGATCGGCATGTAGGCGTGATCCTTGCCGCAGAGCTCGGAGCACTGGCCGTAATACATGCCGACCTTGGTCGCCTTGAACCAGGTCTCGTTGAGACGACCCGGAATGGCGTCGATCTTCACGCCGAAGGACGGGATCGCCCAGGAGTGGATCACGTCGGCGCCGGTGGTCTGGACACGAACAACCTTGTTGACCGGCACGACCATCTCATTATCGACCGCCAGCAGGCGGGGCTTCTTGTCCTGCGCCAGCAGCGAGTCGAACTCGAACTTGCCGTTGTCGGGATAGGCGTAGCTCCAGTACCACTGCTTGCCGGTCGCCTTGATCGTCAGATCGGCCTTCGGCACGTCGAGCTCGAGGAACAGCAGGCGGAACGACGGCACCGCGATGGTGACGAGGATCAAGACCGGGATCAGCGTCCACGCCACTTCGAGCAGCGTGTTGTGCGTGGTCCGCGACGGCACCGGATTGGCGCGCGCATTGAACTTCACGACGACGGCGACCAGAAGCGCGAGCACGAACAGAGTGATCAGCGTGATGATCGTCAGCAGCAGGCCATGGAACCAGGTGATGTTCTCCATCACCGGCGATGCGGCTTCCTGCAGCTTGTATTCCCACGGGGCCGGCTGCCCGCTTTCAGCAAATGCCGATCCACCCGTCATGCCCGCTACGGCCAATCCCAGCAAGCAGGCGCCCAATTGGCCTTTCGACATCTTCATGCCGTCGCGCTCCCTTCAGAACTTTCCCCCTCAGCGCTCCGCGAGCTTCGCGCGGCGCGCCGTCGATCCGCTCTCCTGACAAATGGCCTTCGGGCGGACGCTTAGAAAAGCACCTGGGCCAGTTCACTGGAATGACGAAATCTTTCTTCTCAAACCATAATTCTTGATCTATCGCAATGCAGTCTTAAGCCGGATTTCGCGCGCAGCGTCATGCGTTACGATGAGCTAATTTTCCGAGAAATTGCCGCATGCCGTGATTTCCCGGACAACGAGCGCTTGACAGGCGCATGCTGCGATGTAGGCAACGGAACATGGCCGGTTGCGACGCTGATTCGGCGAGGCGCAGCGGCCGTGCACCGGATGCGGCCATATTTCGTATCGTTTCGTGCCGTAGGCTGGTGAGGCGGTCCTCATGACGCCATCATTGCCGTATCATGGCGTCGGATGCGCAGATCACCCACAGGAATTTGTCATGGCACTGACCCGCACCAGGGTTTCAACGGACAGGACAGCTGACGTGCGACGCCCAGCTGCGAATGACTCGCGCCGTTCGTGCCGACTCAGCGCCGCGCGCAACTCCTTGACGCGCGTCGTCGCGCTGGTCTCTGCCGCAGCGACAGCGATTGTGGTGATCGCGACTGCAATCGGCGTGCCTCACGCCGCGCTCGCGCAGGGCGCCGTGCGCTCGGTGCATGGCGACTGGCAGATCCGCTGCGACACGCCGCCGGGCGCGCAGACCGAGCAATGCGCGTTGATCCAGAGCGTCGTCGCCGAGGACCGCTCCAATGCCGGCCTCACCGTGATCATGCTCAAGACCGCGGATCAGAAGAGCCGGTTGATGCGCGTGGTCGCGCCGCTCGGCGTGCTGTTGCCGTCCGGCCTCGGCCTCAAGCTCGACAACCAGGATGTCGGCCGCGCCGGCTTCGTGCGCTGCCTGCCGAACGGCTGCGTCGCCGAGGTGGTGCTGGAGGACAAGCTGCTCGGCCAGCTCAAGACGGCGAAGACCGCGACCTTCATCATCTTCGAGACGCCGGAGGAAGGCATCGGCTTCCCGCTGAGCCTCAACGGCCTCGCCGACGGCTTTGACAAGTTGCCCTGACGTCGCGCTGAATTGACGTCACGATTTGACGCACATTGCCGTGATCGGCTGGCGTTCTCGCCTCACCTCCAGCACGCGCCCGCTCAGCGCGACGGGTCCAGCGCCAAGGCCATCACCAGCAGGGTCCGGTCGAAGCCGTCATGGCCGGCTTCCCGCGGCTCTACGGCCTTCAACAGGAAGCCCGCCTTCTGGTACAGCCGGATCGCATTGGCATTGCCGCGATAGACGTTCAGCTCGACGCGGGAGAACCCGGCCGCCCGGGCCGCCTCTAGAGTTGCGGACATCAGGCGTCGTCCATGCCCCTGGTGTCGGAACTGCGGCAAAAGGCCCATGCCGAGCACTCCGACCCGGGCATCGATCGGCCCAGATTTGGGCGTCACATCGCACCAGCCGACCACCTCCCCGGCGGAGAGAGCGACGAATTGCGGATAGCCCTCGTTGATATTGTTCAGAATGAAGGCGCGCGTCTTATCCAGCGGCGGCGCCTGCACGAAAGACAAATAGCGCCGTTCGCGCGCGACGCAGTCCAGCGTGCGATGGAAGCTCTCGATGTAGGCGGCGGTAATGGGAACGATCTCAACCATGTCCGTTCGGTAATCATCCTGCCCCTCGCGCCCCGGCGTCAAAACAACTATCTTGGAATGAACGCTCCGACAACGGATTGACCCATGACAGCTCCCACAACTTCCCTGCTCGAGCGCGCCAATCTGGATCGTGATGCGGTCCGGAGCGAGGTCGCGCGGGGCCTGGCCGGCGCCGATGACGGCGAATTGTTCTTCGAATACAGCCAGACCGAGGCGCTGACCTTCGACAACGGCCGGCTCAAGCAGGCGACCTACGACACCAGCCAGGGCTTTGGCCTGCGCGCGGTGAAGGACGATGCGGTCGGCTACGCCCATTCCTCCGACGTGTCGCTGCCGGCGCTGATGCGCGCGGCGGACGCGGTCAGCGCTGTCCGGGGCGGCTATTCCGGCACGTTCGCAAGCGCGCCGCCGCACACCAATGTGCGCCTCTATGGTGACGACAATCCGCTCGACGCGCCCGGGTTCGAAAGCAAGGTCAAGCTGCTCGGCGAGATCGACGCCTATTTGCGCGACAAGGATCCGCGCGTGCGCCAGGTGACGGTGAGCCTGGGTGCGACCTGGCAGGTCGTGGAAATCCTGCGCCCCGACGGCGAGAGCTATCGCGACATCCGCCCGCTGGTGCGCGTCAACGTCTCCGTGGTCGCCGGCCAGGGCGACCGCCAGGAGAGCGGCAGCAAGGGCTATGGCGGCCGCGAGGCCTATGCGCGCTTCATCGAGACCAAGGCGTGGCGCGAGGCTGCCGACGGCGCGCTTCGTGAGGCGCTGGTCAATCTCGACTCCGTCCCCGCCCCCGCCGGCGAGATGGACGTCGTGTTAGGGGCCGGCTGGCCCGGCGTGATGCTGCATGAAGCGGTCGGCCACGGCCTGGAAGGCGACTTCAACCGCAAGAAGACCTCGGCCTTCGCAGGCCTGATGGGCAAGCCGGTCGCCGCCAAGGGGGTGACCGTGGTCGACGACGGCACCATGGCCTCGCGCCGCGGCTCGCTGTCGATCGACGACGAGGGCACGCCGACCAGCCGCACCGTGCTGATCGAGGACGGCATTCTCGTCGGCTACATGCAGGACCGCCAGAATGCGCGCTTGATGAACATGGCGCCGACCGGCAATGGCCGTCGCCAGGGCTACGCGCATGTGCCGATGCCGCGCATGACCAACACCTACATGCTGGCCGGCGAGCGCGATCCGGCCGAGATCATCGCCTCGGTCAAGAACGGCATCTATGCCGTCAACTTTGGCGGCGGCCAGGTCGACATCACCTCGGGCAAATACGTCTTCCAATGCACCGAGGCCTACAAGATCGAGAACGGCAAGGTCGGTGCGCCGGTGAAGGGCGCGATGCTGATCGGCAACGGCCCGACCGACCTCAACCGCATCAGCATGATCGGCAATGATCTCGCGCTCGACACCGGCATCGGCACCTGCGGCAAGAACGGCCAGGGCGTGCCGGTCGGCGTGGGACAGCCGACGCTTCGCATGGATCGCATCACGGTGGGAGGCACGGGCCGATGAGCCTCGACAAGATGTCCACGAGCAAGGTCAGCACCAAAGCGCCGCGCAAGGAGACGACGTGGACTGGGCAGATCGCCCAGCTCGCCGCCGTGGTCGCGGTCGTCTTCCTCGCCAAGGGCGCCATCGCCGAGCCGTTCTACGTGCCCTCGGGCTCGATGGAGCCGACGCTGCTGATCGGCGACGCGCTGCTCGCGTCGAAATTCCCGTATGGCTACGGCACCTCGTCGCTGCCGATGCAGATCACCTTGCCGGAGACCGGGCGCCTGTTCGGCGAGACGCCAAAGCGCGGCGATGTCGTCGTGTTCCGCTGGCCGGGCGACACCTCGCAGGCCTGGGTCAAGCGCGTCGTCGGCCTGCCCGGCGACCGCATCCAGATGCGCCAGGGTCAGCTCTACATCAACGGCCAGGCCGCCCAGCTCAAGCCTGACGGCATCGGCGACGCCGAAGACGACACCGGCCGCAACGAGCCGGCCTATCGCTACGTCGAGACACTGCCGAACGGCGTGTCGCATTTGATCTTCAAGATGCGCGACAACGGCCGCCTCGACAACACGCCGGAAGTGACCGTGCCGCCGGGCAAGCTGTTCGTGCTCGGCGATAACAGGGACAACTCCGCCGACAGCCGCGTCTCCCTGCGCGACGGTGGCGTCGGCCTGCTGCCGATCGACAATCTCGTCGGCCGCGCCGACGCGGTTGTCGGCTCCTGGGATCTCGGCTTCAAGAACCAGCCGGTCTGGGCTTGGCTGTCCGGCTTCCGTCTCGACCGCTTCTTCACCGCGGTGCGCTGAGCGGACGGCGACCGTGACCTTCGACGATGTCAGGGCACTCGCGCTGGCATGGCCGGAGGTCGAGGACGGCACGTCCTACGGCACGCCGGCGCTGAAGGTCCGCAAGAAGATGCTGACGCGGCTGAAGGAGGACGGCGACAGCCTCGTTCTGCCCGGCGTTCCGCCGGACGAGCGCGCGATGCTGGTCGAAACACGGCCGCAGCAGTTCTATTTCACCGACCACTACCGCGACTATCCGATCGTGCTGCTGCGGCTCTCACAGGCAGGGACCGCCGACGTCGAGCCGCTGTTGCGGCGGCAGTGGCGGACACTGGCGTCGAAGAAGGCGCTTGCCGCGTTCGATCGCGGCTGAACGCTCGGTCTTTTCCCCATCCCTCGCGAGGCATGCCGCGATGTCCGCGTGAGCGGACGGTATTGGCGTGTTATCATGGGACATGACCGAGGATGACTTCGTCACGTCAGCCCTGCGCAATCACGTGAACGCGGCGATCATCGACGTGCTGCGCGCGACAGCCTTGCCGGATGCGTGGCTGGTCTCGGGCTGTCTGGTGCAGACGGTCTGGAATGTGCGCAGCGGCCGCCCCGTCGACCACGGCATCCTCGACTACGATGTGTTCTATTTCGATCCCGACACGTCGTGGGATGCCGAAGATGCGGTGATACGGCGGGTCGCGTCCTGTCTGGGCGGGATCGACGCCAAGGTGGAAGTGCGCAACCAGGCCCGCGTTCATCTCTGGTATCCGGCCAAGCACGGCCGCCCCTACCCGCCGCTGTCGCGATCCACCGATGGCATCGATCGGTTCCTCACCGCCAACACGCAGGTCGGCCTGCGTCCTATCCGCGACGGATACGAGCTCTATGCACCCAAGGGCCTGGACGATATCGACCAGATGATCGTGCAGCCGAACTACACGGCCAATTTCTCGGCGGCGAACTACACGGCCAAGGCGGAGCGGTGGAAGACGCTCTGGCCCGAGATCACGGTGATCACACCCGAGGAGTGATCCCGCGAGGAGCACCAGCTCCTTCACTCTAAATCGATGTAGTCAGCTCGGTCAGCCACCCCGGCGAGATCGCGACCAGCCAAGCCTCGAGCTGCTTGTCGGCGCCGCTCAGGATCGCGACTGCCACGAGGACGAAGGCCGCGCCCATCAGCATCTTGCCGAGCTTGCCGGCCGACAGCAGCCGCTCACGGAGCTGCATCATGGTGGTGCGCGACACCAGTCCGAGCACGACCAGTGGCAGGCCGGCGCCGAGGCCGAATGCCAGCATCGTCAGCGTCACGCGCACCAAGTCGCGCCCCTGCGAGGCCAGCAGCGAGGCGGCGCCGAGCGTCGGACCGACACAGGGTGACCAGACCGCGCCGAGCAGCAAGCCGACCGCAAACTGACCGCCGGCGCCTGCCGCCGCGAAGCCCTGGGAGTGCCGGTCGGCCCAGCGCTGCACCGGTCCGCCGGCGATTGCGAGCTGCGCCTGCCAGGACGGCACCAGCAGCACGACGCCGATCGTCAGCATGAGGACCGCTGCGATGAGGCGGAACACGCCGGCATCGAGTCCGACGCTATTGCCTGCGAGCGCGATGAACAGGCCGATGCCGGTGAACGACAGCGCAAGGCCTGCCGCGAGCGCCAGCGCGCCGCGCGGATGCACTGAGGCCGCCGCGCCGAGCACGATCGGCACCAGCGGCAGCACGCAGGGCGACAGGATCGAGAGCAGGCCGGCCACGAAGGCCAGCGCCAGCGCGACCATGGCGCGTTACAGGCTCTTGTCGAGCAGCGCCGCGATCGAGGTTTCTTTGGTGTCGCCGACAGAGCGGCCGGTCTCGCTCGCGCCCTTGAACACGATCAGGGTCGATTGCATCTGCGCGCCAAAACCTTTCACCGCCGGCCTCTGGTCGTCGAAATCGACGCGGAAGATCTTCAGGTCCTTGAATTTCGGCTCGGCCGCGAGCTTGTCGATGATCGGCTTCTGCGCCTTGCAGGTGGAGCACCAGACGGCATGGATCTCGATCAGGATCGGCTGGCCGGCGGTCTGCGCCGCCTTGAAGGCGGCGTCCGTATAGGGCGTGGTCTCGACGGCGAAGGCCGTCCCGAGCCCGACGACAGCGAAGGTGGCAGCGACCGCTGCGGTGGCAAACAACCTGCGCGAAAACATCATGGCAAGCCCCGATCTCTGCGTTGCGACAGGCAGCCGGCGGCGAGAGCCGTCAGGCGCCGCAACTCATTTCGGACGGGGCTGCTGCAATGTTACGCGCCGACGGAGAAATAATTCTGAGGCCAGGGCGGGACGCGTCAGCGAACCACGCCGGACGTGAAGCCGGCCCGGCGCCGCGGCGGCTTGATCTCCTTCTTCAGGAAGCAATGCGCCTCCTTGCCGGCATAGCCGGGCCGCGCGAAGGTCCAGGCGCGGCATTTGTTGTCGCCCGTGCAGGCCGCCTTGCAGATCTCCTCGGCGTCGGCCGCCTTCTCGTCCTTCTTGTCCGCCGGCTTGGTGTCGCTGCCCTTGTCAGCAACCTTCTCGGCAGGCTTTTCGACCTTGTCGTTGGCCTTGAGATCGGTGGTCTTGATGTCGAAGCTGCGGTAATCGCCGCCAGGGCGGTCGATCGAGGTTTCCACGGCGTCGTTGCGGATCTCCACGACCCCCGCGCCGCGCACGCCGGAGACGCAGCAATTATCGGGCACGCGCGCCGGCACGCTGTTCTTCAGCCAGCAGACGGCGCCGCCTTCCATCACGGTCGGATAATTGAAGCTCCAGGCGCGGCAGCGCTTGTCATGCTCACACAGCAGGGCACAGTCGGCCGGGTCACCCGACTCGATCGGCGCGCTCATGTAGTCGCCGCCGGGACGATCCGAATAGGTCTGGGCGTGGGCCGGCGTCAGGCAAGCAGCAGCGATCAGGCCGACGCAGACGCGCAGCCATGCCCCGACGAGGCGCCCCGCGCGCCGCTGAACCATTGGACCCATTGTTAACGTTCGCGTTTTTCTGACGTGTTCTTGGACCGTCATTTGATGGCCACGAACCTGTATGGCCGATGAACGAGGCCAAACCGAACGGAACGGCCAAAGGCAAAGCAACGGCAGACAGCGGCCCAAACGGACGCCAGACACATAACGAAACAAAATAGCAGACAGATGCCGCGCTGGCGGCTTGCCGGATCAGGCGCAAGACGCGCGACCAACGAAACCGCCGCGCGCCCAAGATGCTCAGCGCGATCGTGAACGATCAGAACGCATATTCGTCATAGGCCGGCTCGACCGAGCCGTGCCAGGGACCGTTGAACTTCTCGAGCATCTCCTCGGCCGGCGAGCGGCCGCAATCGATGATCTGGTCGAGCGGCTCGAGGTAGCGGCTCTCGTCGCGGCCGCTCTGGTCGACGCGGTTGCGCCGGCGCAGGCCGTGATGGGCGAGCGTCAGGCAGTCCTTCGCGACCTCGAACACGTAGCGATTGCGGATGCGCGCCTTGAAGCCGAGGCGCGGGACGTCGTCGCGCAGGTTCTGGCGCTCGAACGCGGTCCAGGTCTTGACCAGGTCCCACGCGGCATCGAGGCTGGTGTCGTCATAGAGCAGGCCGACCCAGAACGCCGGCAGAGCCGGCAGCCGGCCCCACGGCACGCCATCGGCGCCGCGCATCTCCAGATAACGCTTCAGCCGCACCTCCGGGAAGATCGTCGAGAGGTGGTTGGCCCAATCCGATAGCGTCGGACGCTCGCCGGGCATCGCCGGATTCTTGCCTTCGAAAAAGTCGCGGAACGAGGTGCCGGAGACGTCGATGTAGTTTTCCTCGCGCTTGACGAAATACATGGGAACGTCGA
The DNA here is from genome assembly GCF_054063215.1 of Bradyrhizobium sp. USDA 4353. NCBI lineage: Bacteria > Pseudomonadati > Pseudomonadota > Alphaproteobacteria > Hyphomicrobiales > Nitrobacteraceae > Bradyrhizobium > Bradyrhizobium sp. USDA 4353. Next base: position 2,274,797 of record NZ_JBSSGB010000001.1, on the reverse strand, counting down.
GCGCGTAGTCGACCCAGCGCTCGAACCCCATGCCGTCCTCGAACGCCCACGGGATCATGCCGGAACGCTGATTGTCGGTGTCGCGCCAGATCTCGGAGCGGAACGACAGATAGCCGTTCGGCTTGCCCTCGGTGAACGGCGAGTTGGCGAACAGCGCGGTCGCGATCGGCTGCAAGGCCACCGACACCCGCAGCTTCTTGATCATGTCGGCTTCGGAGGAGAAGTCGAGATTGGTCTGCACCGTGCAGGTCCGGAACATCATGTCGAGGCCGTAGCTGCCGACCTTCGGCATGTAGTCCCGCATGATCTTGTAGCGGCCCTTGGGCATCGCGGGGATTTCGGCGCGCGTCCAGGACGGCGTCATGCCGAGGCCAAGAAAGCCGATGCCGAGCGGGGTCGCGATCTCGCGCACCTGCGCCAGATGCGCCATCAGCTCGGAATGCGTCTGATGCACGGTCTCGACCGGGGCGCCGGACAATTCGAACTGGCCGCCCGGCTCCAGCGAGATCGCGCCGCCACCGGTCACGTCATAGAGCCCGATGATATTGCCGCGCTCCATGATCGGCTCCCAGCCGAGCAGCAGCTTCATGCCCTCCAGCAGCGCGCCGATGCCGCGGGCGCCCTCGTAAGGCACGGGGCGGTGACCGTCGAGCGTGAACGGCGTCTTCTCGTGCTCGGTGCCGATGCGAAACGCCGACGGCGGCTTCACGCCGGCCTCCAGCCACGCCACGAGCTCGTCGCGCGACTGCAGCGGGGTCATATCGATCTGGTCACGCGCCATGGGAGTCTCGGTGGAAAGGCGCGTCGGTGACAGCGCGGGGTGACAGGAAGGGCCGCGGACCCCTGGGGACCGCGGATGTGAATGACATCAGATGGCTCATCGGGGTGACGCGCCTTCTGCGGCCGAGAGTTGCGCGGCTTGGCCGCAGGAGCAGCCGAGCCGGTCGAGCAGCATGCAGAGCTTGGCGGCGTCGGCATCCGACAGCTTCGAGCCGACATGCTTCTCGATCGCGGCCGAATAGGCCGACCACATCCGCGTTCGCAACTCGCGGCCGGCCTCGGTGATCTCGACGAACTGGCCCCGCTTATCGATCTTGCATTCGCGCCTGACCACCAGGCCTTCATCGACCAGCCGGTCGATCAGGCGGGAGGTGGAATATTGCGGGATCAGCATCTGCCGCTCCAGCTCGACCGGGCGCAGTTCACCCGTAGGCGCACGCGACAGCTCGAGAAGCGCATCATACCAGGCGAGCGGCGGGAACCCGGCCTTCTTCAGCTCCTGCTCGACACAGTCGAGCACCCGGCTCTGGACCCGCATCAGGCGGATCCAGGCGGCGGTCGCCTCGGTCGATGGTTTGCGTTTCATGGGCCGGCTCGTATCCTCTGGTCCTCGTTCTAGCGCATTCGATGCAGCTGCATCAATCTTGACGATTCCATGCAAATGCATTTAAGGGCGTGTTAACGCCCGGTCGGTTCCACAAGAAACGGTCTCACGGAGGGAATACACAATGAAGCTTTATTATTCACCCGGCGCCTGCTCGCTGTCGCCCCATATCGCCCTGCTCGAAGCCGGCTTGCCCTACGACCTGGTCAAGGTCGATCTGCGCGCCAAGACCCTGGAAAATGGCGACGATTATCTCAAGGTCAATCCGAAGGGCCAGGTGCCCGCCCTGGGGCTGCCGAGCGGCGAGATCGTGACCGAGGGCCCGGTCATCGTCCAGATGATCGCCGACCAGGCCAAGGACAAGGGCCTGGCTCCGGCCCGCGACAGCAGCGAGCGCTACAAGCTGCTGGAGTGGCTGAACTTCATCACGTCCGAGCTGCACAAGAATTTCGGCCCGATGTTCTCGCCGGTGCTCGCCGACGACGCCAAGGCGTTCTTCAAGGACCGCGTGATGGGCAAGTTCAAGTACATCGACAGCCAGCTCGCCGGCCGCGACTATCTGATGGGCAAGGAGTTCACGGTGGCCGATGGCTATCTGTTCACGATCCTGACCTGGGCGGACCGGATGAAGTTCGATCTGTCTGGAATGCCGAACCTCGTCGCCTATAAGAACCGCGTCGCGTCCCGGCCGAAGGTGCAGGAGGCTTTGACGAAGGAAGGGCTGATGAAGGCGGGGTGAGCTCGCATTTAAGACGCGACCGTATAACCGCGAAGTCGGTGGGCCCCCCTCCCCCTTGCGGGGAGGGGTCGGGGGTGGGGGTCCACGCGGAGACTCTAATCGTGTCAATGGACCTCCCATCTCTAACGTTGAGGCTGACCTGATGTCCCTTTCGTTCGACATTTCCAAGCTGACGGCGAAACAACGGCTCAATCTCATCGGCCTGTTGTGGGACAGCCTGACCACTGAAGACGTGCAGCTGACCTCGGCTCAAGAAGCCGAATTGTCCCGCCGCATGGCTAGCTTCGATGCGGATGCGCGACACGCTGTGCCGTGGGACGATCTAGAGCGCGAGTTTACGAGCAGAGCTCGTGCTGAGATCCACAGATGAACGAGGTCTTCACCAACTGAGACCTTTTCCTGAGACCCCCACCCCCAACCCCTCCCCGCAAGGGGGAGGGGAGTGCAGCGTCGATGTAGCGCCAAGGAGTTTCCTCAAGCGCAGCTGATCACCTTCAAGCCGCCGCCTTCTTCGGCGGGAAGCGGCCGTAGAAGGTTTCGTTCTTGGCGGCCATCTCCTCCAGCAGCTTCGGCGGGGCGAAGCGGGAGCCGTACTTCGCCGTGTATTTGTGGCACAGCTCGACGAAGTTTTTCGTCCCCATGAAGTCGATGTAGGACAGCGTGCCGCCGGTGAACGGGGCGAAGCCGAAGCCCAGGATCGAGCCGACATCGGCCTCGCGCACGTCGGTGATAACGTGGTCCTCGACGGTGCGCGCGGCTTCCACCGCCTGCACCACCAGGAAGCGCTGCTTCAGCTCCTCGACATCGAGCGTGTCGGGATCGAGATGCTTCGGCTGCATCGCTGCCAGCTCCGGCCAGAGCCGCTTCTCACCCTTGCCCTTCTCGGGATAGTCGTAAAAGCCCTTGCCGTTCTTGCGGCCGAAGCGGCCCTGCTTCTCGACCAGCTCGACCATCAGCTTCTTGTGGTCCTGGTTGATCGCGTTGGCGCCAAGATCATGCTCGGTGGCCTTCATGATCTTCAGGCCGAGATCGAGCGCGACCTCGTCCGACAGCGACAGCGGGCCGACCGGCATGCCGGCCATCTTGGCGGCGTTCTCGATCATCGCGGGCGGCACGCCTTCGAGGAACATCTCGTTGCCCTCGGCGATGTAGCGCATCACGCAGCGGTTGGCGAAGAAGCCGCGGGAATCGTTGACCACGATCGGCGTCTTGCCGATGGTGCGGACATAATCCAGCGCGGTCGCCAGCGCGACATCGCCTGTCGCCTTACCCATGATGATCTCGACCAGCATCATCTTCTCGACCGGCGAGAAGAAGTGGATGCCGATGAAGCGGCCCTGGTCCTTGAACTCCTCGGCCAGCGAGGTGATCGGCAGGGTCGAGGTGTTGGAGGCGAAGATCGCGCCGTCCTTCAGATGCTGTTGAGCCTTCGCGTAGGTCTCGGCCTTGACCTTGCGGTCCTCGAACACGGCCTCGATGACGAGGTCGCAATCCTTCAGAGCGGCATAGTCGGCGGTCGCAGATATGCGGCCCATGATCGCCTCGGCCTCGCCCGGCTTGGCGCGCCCCTTCTTGACCAGGCCGTCGATCACGCTCTGCGCATGAGCCTTGCCCTTGTCGGCGCTCTCCTGGTCGCGATCGATCAGCACGACCTCGAGGCCGCCGCGCGCCGACACATAACCCACGCTGGCGCCCATGAAGCCGGCGCCGATCACTGCGATCTTCTTGATCTTGGTGGCCGGCACGTCAGCCGGACGGCGCGCGCCCTTGTTCAGCTCCTGCATCGACAGGAACAGGCTGCGGATCATCGCCGCCGCTTCCTTGGAGCGCAGGATCTTGGTGAAGTACCGCGACTCGACGCGCAGCGCGGCGTCGATCGGAAGCTGCAGGCCCTCATACACGCAGCTCATGATGGCGCGCGCGGCCGGATAGTTGTCGTAGGTCTCGCGGCGGTAGATGGCGTTGCCTGCCGGGAACATCATCATGCCGTTCTTGGAGAACACCGGGCCGCCGGGCAGCTTGAAGCCCTTTTCGTCCCACGGCTGAACCGCCTTGCCGCCGCCCTTGATCCAGTCCTTGGCGGCCTTGATGAGATCCGCTGCCGGCACGATCGCGTCGACCAGCTTCAGCGCCTTGGCCTTATCGAGGGTGAGCGCCTCGCCCTTCAGCAGCAGGTTCATCGCGTCCTGCGGCTGCACGATGCGCGGCACCCGCTGGGTGCCGCCGGCGCCGGGAAACAGGCCGACCTTGATCTCGGGCAGGCCGAGCCGGGTCTTCGGGTTCTCGGCCGCGACACGATAGTGGCACGACAGGGTGATCTCGAAGCCGCCGCCGAGCGCGAGGCCGTTGATCGCGGCGACCCACGGCTTGCCCGAGGTCTCCATCGCGCGATTGATCTGCGAGAACCGCCGGCTGGTGTCGAACAACATCTGGTTGGCGGCTTCCTCGCCCTTGCTGGTCAGCACATCCTGATAGATGCGGTTCATGCCTTCGAGCATCGACAGATCGGCGCCGGCGCAGAACGCCTCCTTGGCGGAGGTGATGACGACGCCCTTGATGGCGGCGTCGGCGGTGGTCTCCTTGACGAGGGCCTCGAGCTCGTTGGTCGAGGTCTCGTCGAGCACGTTCATCGAACGGCCGGGGATATCCCAGGTGATCAGCGCAATGCCGTCGGCATCGGTTTCGAGCTTGAAGTTCTTGAAGGCCATATGGTGCTCCCTCGGTGCCAGCAGCCGGTCGGCGCGGCGTTGATGCGTGCTAAGATCTGGGTTCACCCTCTCCCCTTGCGGGAGAGGGTGCCTGAGCGAAGCGAAGGCGGGTGAGGGGTATGCCTCCACAGATGCGATTGCTGAGGCATACCCCTCACCCGGCCCGAACCCGCTCCGCGTGTTCGTGCCACCCTCTCCCGCAAGGGGAGAGGGTAAAGATCACACCCGCTCGATGATGGTCGCGGTGCCCATGCCGCCGCCGATGCACAGCGTGACCAAGGCGGTCGCCTTGCCGGTGCGCTCCAATTCGTCGAGCACGGTGCCCAGGATCATCGCGCCGGTGGCGCCGAGCGGATGGCCGAGCGCGATGGCGCCGCCATTGACGTTGATCTTGTCCTTGTCGATCTCGAACGCCTGCATGTAGCGCAGCACCACGGACGCGAAGGCCTCGTTGAGCTCGAAGAGGTCGATGTCGGACTTCGTCATGCCGGAGCGTGCGAACAGTTTTTCGGTGACGTCGACCGGGCCGGTCAGCATCATCGCCGGCTCCGAGCCGATATTCGCGAACGCACGGATCTTCGCGCGCGCCTTCAGGCCGTACTTCTCGCCCGCCTCCTTGCTGCCGAGCAGCACAGCGCCGGCGCCGTCGACGATTCCCGAGGAGTTGCCGGCGTGATGCACGTAGTTGACGCGCTCGATCTCGGGATGCGACTGCACCGCGACCGCATCGAAGCCGCCCATCTGCGCCATCGCCGCGAATGACGGCTGCAGTTGCGCCAGCGACTGCATCGTGGTGGACGGGCGCATATGCTCGTCCTTGGCGAGGATGGTCAGGCCGTTGACGTCCTTGACCGGCACGACGGACTTGTCGAAGCGGCCCTCTTCCCAGGACTTCGCCGCGCGCTGCTGGCTCTGCACGGCGTAGGCGTCGACGTCGTCGCGCGAGAAGCCGTATTTGGTCGCGATCAGGTCGGCCGAGATGCCCTGCGGCATGAAGTAGGACGGAACGGCCATCGACGGGTCCATCGGCCAGGCGCCGCCGGAGGCGCCGATGCCGACGCGGCTCATCGACTCCGCACCACCGCCGATGACCAGCTCGTGCTGGCCGCTCATGATCTGCGCGGCGGCGAAGTTCACGGCATCCAGGCCCGAGGCGCAGAAGCGGCTGATCTGCACGCCCGGCACGGCCTCGCCGAGGCCGGCGTTGAGCGCGGCGAAGCGCGCGATGTCCGAGCCGGCCTCGCCGACAGGATCGACGACGCCGAGCACGACGTCATCGACGGCGTCCTCGGGGATGTTGTTGCGGTCCTTGAGCGCCTTCAGCGGCACGGTGGCGAGCGCGAGCGCGGTCACCTCGTGCAAAGCGCCGTCGGACTTGCCGCGGCCGCGGGGAGTACGCACGTGGTCGTAGATAAAGGCCTCAGGCATCACGCCCTCCTCATCTGGTCCAATTTGTCGTTGTCAGCATAGGACGAAGGCCGGCACGCAGGTCGCACCGGCCTTCGTCCGAAATCAGAAGGCTTCCGCCGGCAGCTCCATCACGGTCGCGCAGCCGGCCTGCAGGCGGGCGAGATGCGCCGCCGTCTCGGGCAGCACGCGCTCCATGAAGAAGCGGCCCGTCACCAGCTTGGTGGTGAGATAGGTCGAGCTGTCGCCGGCAGCAATCTTGTCCTGCGCGACCTTGACCATCCTGGCCCACATGTAGCCGAAGGTGACCAGCGCGAAGAGATGCATGTAGTCGGTGGCGGCCGCACCGGCATTGTCCGGCTTGGTCATCGCGTTCTGCATCAGCCAGGTCGTGGCCTGCTGCAGATGGCCGAGCGCCATCGAGAGCGGCGTGATGAACGGCTTCATCGCGTCGTTGCCGCCGTGCTCCTTGGCAAACGAGCCGACCTCGCCGAAGAACGCCATGACCGCGCGGCCGCCGTCGCGCGGCAGCTTGCGGCCGACGAGGTCCAGCGCCTGGATGCCATTGGCGCCCTCGTAGATCATCGCGATGCGCGCATCGCGCACGAACTGCTCCATGCCCCATTCGGCGATGTAGCCGTGGCCGCCATACATCTGCTGCGCCTGAACTGCGTTGGCGAAGCCCATGTCGGTCATGTAGCCCTTCATCACCGGGGTCATCAGGCCCATGTGGTCGTCGGCGGCCTGGCGGTCCTTCGGGTCCTGCGAGCGATGCGCGACGTCGCTCTTCAGCGAGGTCCACACCACCATCGCGCGCGCCGCCTCGTTGAAGGCGCGGATCGACAGCAAGGTGCGACGCACGTCGGGATGCACGATGATCGGATCGGCGGCCTTGTCCGGCGCCTTCGGACCCGTCAGCGAGCGGCCCTGGATGCGCTCGCGCGCATAGGCGACCGCGTTCTGATAGGCGACCTCGGACTGCGCGAGGCCCTGCACGGCGACGCCGAGCCGGGCCTCGTTCATCATCACGAACATGCCCTGCATGCCCTTGTTCTCTTCGCCGATCAGCCATCCGGTGGCGTTGTCGTAGTTCATCACACAGGTCGAGTTGCCGTGGATGCCCATCTTGTGCTCGATCGAGCCGCACATGACGCCGTTGCGCGCGCCCACGCTGCCGTCCGGATTGACCAGGAACTTGGGTACGACGAACAGCGAGATGCCCTTGATGCCGGCCGGCGCGCCCTCGATGCGGGCGAGGACGAGATGGATGATGTTGTCGGCGAGATCGTGCTCGCCGGCCGAGATGAAGATCTTGGTGCCGGAGATCTTGAAGCTGCCGTCGTCCTGGCGCACCGCCTTGGTGCGCAGCAGGCCGAGGTCGGTGCCGCAATGCGGCTCGGTCAGGTTCATGGTGCCGGTCCATTCGCCGGCGACCATCTTCGGCACGTAGGTCTTCTTCTGCTCCTCGCTGCCATGCACGATCAGCGCGGCGGTCGCGCCCATGGTGAGGCCGCCATACATCGAGAACGCCATGTTGGCGGAGCACTGGAATTCGTTGACGGTCTGGCTGAGCGTCACCGGCAGGCCCTGCCCGCCATATTCCGTCGGCGCCGACAGGCCGAGCCAGCCGCCTTCCTTGATCTGCTTATAGGCCTCCTTGAAGCCCTTCGGCGTGGTCACGCTGCCATCGTCATGACGCTTGCAGCCTTCGAGATCGCCTGTGCGATTGAGCGGGTGCAGCACCTCTTCGGCGAGCTTGGCCGCTTCGCTGAGGATCGCCTCGCGGACATCGGCCGAGGCATCGGAGAAGCCCGGCAGATTGTCGTAGCGGTCGATCTGGAACACGTCGTTCAGCAGGAAGGTGACATCTTCCACGGGGGCTTTGTAGATCGGCATCGGCGTCTCCGGCAGGAAGGCTGAAGGTTCAGACTGAGATTTGCGGACGCGGCAGGCAATGCAGGCCGCGGACTTTAGCGATTTCGTTGCACTTGCGGCAGCCGTTGATTTGCGGCTGGTGGTCGCGTCACGAGGGTTTCGTCATTGCAGCGAGTTGCTCGCCCATGAGGCGGTGCAGCAAATTGACCGCCTTGAGCGGACGCACCATCACCTTGAAGTGCGTGATCAGGCCGGAATCGTCGAAGCTGATGATATCGACGCCGTTGAGCTTGATGCCTTCGATCTCGTTCTCGAATTCGAGCACGGCGCCCGTGGCGTTACGCCACTCCCCCACATACTTGAATCCGGGACCGCCCAACACTTTCTCAGCACTCGCGAGATATTTGAAGGTGATGTCGCGGCCACGCTGCGGCGTGTGCACGACGGGGCTTTCAAACACGGCATCCGGGTGCAGCAGCTCCCGCAAAGCGCCGAGATCGTGAGACCTCATATAGCCGTACCATCCGTCGAGGCCGGTCTTTGTCATTGGGCGTCTCCTCGGGGCGGAACAGGCCAGCACCACAACCACCCCATATGCACATTGACGCATATGCGCCAATGTGCATAATGTCAAGCGTGGAGCGGGGCGAACCAAGATCAGAAAAACGGGAGCAGTTTCCGGCCATGGCCCTCGGCGACGCCATTCTCGCTTGCCTCACCGAACATCCGATGACGGGCTATGAGCTCGCCAAGACCTTCGACTCCTCGATCGGGTTCTTCTGGAAGACCGACCACCAGCAGATCTACCGGGAACTCTCCCGGCTGCGCGACCGCGGCTATATCCAGGGCCGCGAGGTGGTGCAGACCGGTAAGCCGAACAAGCTCGTCTACACATTGACGCCGGAGGGCCGCGCCGCCTTCCGCAGTTGGGCCGCGCGGCCGAGCACGCCGGCTTCCACCAAGGACGATCTTCTCGTCCGACTCTATGCGCTGGGGGCGGCCGACATCGCGCCGATCCGGGCCGACCTGATGGCGCGGCTGGAGCATCACCGTGACCGCGCCGAGCGCTACGACCGCATCCTCAAGAAGCACTATGCCGACGGCAGCGTCGCGCCGGCCGACATGGGCAAGCTGCTCAATTTGCGGCTCGGCCTGCGCCACGAGCGCATGGTCGCCGAATGGTGCGAGGAAGCGATCACCGCGCTGTCGGCTCTCTCGCCCACTGCCAGCGTGCGGCCGCTCGATGCGTCGTCACGTGAAAACGCGGGCTGATTCGCGGCGTTCGCTCAGCGCAAAACTTCTGACCGCGCCAGCGGTAAACTTAACCCGTTATTTACCGTAAAAGTCAAAAGTCGGGACCTGGAGCAGACGATCTGCGCGGACCCGTTCATGTTCACGTCTGGGGACGCGTGGGGAGGCTGGAGGCGCTTGGTGGAGCGCTGGAAGCGGAACCGGACGAGACATGAATTCGCGCGTACCGTGGAGTAATGAAGGCATCGACCCGTCCGTCCGCGAGAGGGCCGAGGCCGCGGCGCAACGCGCCGGCATGACGCTGAACGACTGGATCAACTCCACGCTCGGCGCATCGGCTCCGCCTGATTTCCGCGGCAGCCCCGTCCCGCGCAGCACGCCGCCGGCCAGCCGCGATGCTCGTGAAGTCTCGGACATCCACCAGCGGCTCGATTCCATCGCACGACAGATCGAGCACATGTCGCGTCCGGGCGCGCGCAAGGACGCGCCGCGCGACGAGCAGGGCGTGGCGCGCCAGCTCAATGACGCCATCTCGCGACTCGACGCCCGCCTGTCGCAGATCTCCACGCCGCTGCGCAAGCCCGCCACCGAGGACCGCTATCGCGGTCCCGACGGCGTCGAGCGCGCCGCCGCCCAGCTCTATCGTCCGGCCCAGCCGCTCAGCGCCGGCTCCTTCGACATCGCCGTGGCCGAGATCAGCGCCCGCCAGAGCGAGCTCGACAATGCACGCCCGCTGCCGCCGCATCAGGCGCCGCCGACCGCGCCCGCGATGGCGCCTGCCGCAGCCCCGCTGATGACGCCGCCGCCGGCGCCCGCAGCCGGCCCCGATTTCTCGCAGCTCGAACGTCACCTGCTGAAGATCACCAGCCAGATCGAGTCGCTGCATCGTCCCGAGGACGTCATCGAGCAGTCGATCGCGGGCTTCCGCACCGAGCTGGCCGAGATCCGCCTCACCATCACCGAGGCGATGCCGCGGCGTGCGATCGAGTCGATCGAGAACGAGATCCGCTCGCTGTCACGCCGCATCGACGAGAACCGCCAGAGCGGCGTCGACGGCCAGGCGCTTGCCGGCATCGAGCGCGCTTTGACCGACATCCGCGAGGTGGTCGGCTCGCTCAAGCCCGCCGAGCAGCTCGCCGTCTATGACGAGGCGATCCGCAATCTCGGCGCCAAGCTCGACCTGATCCTGCGCGCCAATGATGATCCCGGCACGGTTCAGCAGCTCGAAAGCGCCATCACGGCGCTGCGCGCGATCGTGGCCAATGTCGCCTCCAACGATGCGCTGGAGCGGCTGTCGGACGATCTGCGTCAATTGTCCTCGAAGGTCGACCAGGTCACGCAGGCGCGCGACACGCACGAGTCCTTCCACGATTCCTTTGCGGCGCTGGAGCAGCGCATCGCGGCCCTGACCTCGACGCTCGAAAACCGCGAGCATCCCGCCCCCGCGCCTGACAACACCGCCCAGATCGAGGACGCGCTGCGCGGCCTGTCGGACCGCATCGACCGGCTGCAGGTCGGCAATGACGGCTCGTCCGCGATCGCCCATCTCGAGCAGCGCATCAGCTATCTCCTGGAGCGGCTGGAAGCGGCCAACGATCCGCGCGGCGGCAACATGTCCCGGGTCGAGGACGGCCTGCAGGACATCCTGCGCTATCTCGAGCGGCAGCAAGCGACGTTCGCAGCGCTGTCGGAGAGCCGGTCGCAGCGCGAGGCGTCGCATGACACCGGCCTCGTCGACATGGTCAAGCGCGAGCTGTCGGACATCCGCTTCAGCCAGACCGAGACCGATCGCAACACCCAGGACTCGCTCGAAGCGGTCCACAATACGCTCGGCCACGTCGTCGACCGGCTCGCGATGATCGAGGGCGATCTGCGCAATGTGCGCGCGACGACCAGCCAGCCGGCGGTCCTGCCGCCGCTTGCGCCGACGATCGAGCCGCCGATTCCCGCCGCCGCACGTGCGCCGGCGCCGCAGGCCTATGCCGATCCGCCCCGAGCCGAGCCGTCCTATCGGCCGGAGCTGCCGAATCCGGCGGCCGCGCAGATGGTTGCGCCTATGGCTGCCCCTATGGCTGCCCCTATGGCCCCTCCGGCGCCCGCTCCATCGGCGTTCGCCGCGGCCCCGCGCGACTTCCACGCGGCGGCAGCGCCGGCCCCTGCTCCGATGCCGCCGCCGATCCCGCCCAAGGCGATCGCCGACATCCTGGAGCCGCACGCCGCCCAGGCGGCGCAGGCCGCGCGTCCCACCGCGATCGTTCCCGAGCTGCCGCCGGATCATCCGCTGGAGCCGGGCACGCGCCCGCCGGGCCGGACCGCGTCTCCCGCCGAGCGCATCGCCGCATCCGAGGACGCGCTGAGCGAGCTGCCCGCCGCCAAGCGTGAGCCTGTCTCCACGTCCAGCTTCATCGCCGCTGCCCGGCGCGCCGCGCAGGCTGCCGCCGCGGCACAGCCGGTCGATCCGAAGAAGGCGAAAAAGGAAAAGCCGAAGGAGAAGGCCAAGGAGCCGCCACCGAAGGCCGTCGCCAAGGAAGCGGCCAAGGAGCCGGCAAAGGCCAAGACCAAGGAGAAGCCGACGATCGCCCTGACGGCCGAAGGTGACGAGGAGGTCTCGACCATCGGCTCGAAGATCCGCTCGCTGCTGGTCGGCGCCAGCGTCGTGGTGATCGTGCTCGGCACCTTCAAATTCGCCATGTCGCTGCTCGACACCGGCTCGACGCCGCCGCCCGTCGCCCCGATGGAGAGCCAGAGCGAGGCGCCGCGCGCGCAGATGCCGTCGTCGACGCCCAGCATGTCGCCGCGCCCGGCCACGCCGGACCAGAGCGTGCCGTCGCTGACCTCGCCGACCCCGATCGACCGCCAGTCCTATAACCGGGCGATGCCGAGCGAGGCGGAGACGATCGCGATGCTCGCGATCCCGCAGGACACCGACAAGCAGGCCGCCGCCGCCAACGACGTCACCGGGACGATCCCGACCGCCGCCAACGGCCAGAGGCTCGGCCTCGTCCAGGTGCCGGCGTCCGAAAAGCTGCCGGATGCGATCGGCGGCATGGCGCTGCGCAATGCAGCGCTGAAGGGCGATCCGACCGCGGCCTACGAGGTCGGCGTGCGCTTTGCCGAGGGCAAGGGCATCGCGCCGAACTATGAGGAAGCCGCCAAATGGTATGACCGCGCTGCGCAGGCCGGGCTCATTCCCGCCGTGTTCCGGCTCGGCACCTTTTACGAGAAGGGCCTCGGCGTGAAGAAGGACCCCGATATCGCCCGCCGCTACTACGTCGTCGCCGCCGAGCGCGGCAACGCCAAGGCGATGCACAATCTCGCGGTGCTCGATGCCGATGGCGGCGGCAAGGGCACGAACTACAAGAGCGCGTCGCAATGGTTCCGCAAGGCCGCTGAGCGCGGCGTCGCCGACAGCCAGTTCAACCTCGGCATCCTCTATGCGCGGGGCATCGGCGTCGAGCAGAACCTCGCCGAGTCCTACAAATGGTTCACCCTCGCCGCGGCCCAGGGCGATGCGGATGCCGGACGCAAGCGTGACGACGTCGCCAAGCGGCTCGATGCGCAGTCGCTGGCCGCCGCCAAGCTCGCGATCCAGACCTTCACAATCGAGCCGCAGCCGGACGACGCGATCAACGTGCCGGCACCCGCCGGCGGCTGGGACGGCAACCAGGCGATTGCCAAGGCCGCCGCAGCCAAGGCCGCCCTGGCCAAGCGGTCGGCCGCGGCGGCCCCGCGCTGAGGACCCCCTCGGCGCAGCGCGCCGGCAGCGATGCTGCGGCCGTGAAGATGGCGACAAAATCCTGAACACGTCCGCCCGCGCGCCATAGTGTCGTGCGGGCGATCGGTATAGGACTTCGCGACGGCGCGTGATGGACGCCGCGAGGGAGTGTCGGCGCGTGACAGCCGGAGACCAGCAGCAGGACGGCGCGCCGTTCCGACAATCGCCGACCGGCCCGCGCGTGGCGCCGCGGCCGCAGCCGAGCTTCACCGCCGCGCCTCGATCCCCGGTGCAGCAGGTGACCGACGGCTATCCCGCGGCGTTCCGGTGGCGCCGGATAGCCTCGGTAATCTTCTTTGTCGGCATCATGCTCAGCGGCGGAATCCGCGCCTATCGCGACCTGTCGCGTCCGGATGCCTGGTCGTTCTGGAAGGATCAGTACGTCTCGCCCAGCCTGTCCTCGGCGCTGGTCACCGACGCCGCACTCGGTGCGACCGGCGGAACTCGTGCCGTGCTCGCGGTGAGCGGCCGCATCGGCCCGGCCGCCGCGATCTGGCTGCGCGAGCGGATCAATGAATCCAACCTGAAGACCGGCGATGTGGTGCTGTTGTCCTCACCCGGCGGCAATCTCGAGCAGGGCGTCTTGATGGGCGAGATCATCCGCGCCCACGGGCTGGCCACCGCGGTCGGCGTGCTGGACAAAAGCGGCCGCATCCGCCCCGGCTACTGCGCGAGCGCCTGCGTCTTCACCTTCGCGGGTGGCCAGACCCGCTACGGCCTCGACGGCTCGGCGCTCGGCGTCCACCGCTTCACCTCCAAAGCGGAGGGCGAGGACGCGGTCGCCGATACCCAGCGCGTCACCGGCGCGATCCTGGGCTATGTCACCCGCATGGGCATCTCGTCGCAGGTGATCGAAGCGATGTCCGAGACGCGCGACATCCGCTGGCTGGATCCGCAGGAGGCCGAGGCGATGAAGCTGGTGACGGCGCCGCTGAAGCCGCTCTGATCGATCGGACGGTGACAGCGTCGGCAGATCGCGGGGCTTGGAGCGGGAATCCTTGATCCCCTCGGCCGCGTTTTCGGTTATGCAGGACGCAAAGCACCTGCTCGCATGCGCGGGCTGCTCCAGTTGAACGTTCGCAGGGCCCGCGGATGCAGATCTACCTCCCCATCGCCGACATCCCGGTCAACATTTTCCTGCTGCTGGCCATGGGCGCGGCCGTCGGCTTCGTGTCCGGCATGTTCGGCATCGGCGGCGGCTTCCTGATGACGCCGCTCCTGATCTTCGTCGGCATCACGCCGGCGGTTGCGGTCGCCTCGGTGTCCAGCCACATCGCCGCCTCCTCGTTCTCCGGCGCGCTGTCCTATTGGCGGCGGCGGGCGATCGATCCGTCGCTGGCGCTGGTGCTGATGATCGGCGGCACGCTCGGTACCGCGCTCGGCGTCGCCACCTTCACCTTGCTGCGCTCGCTCGGCCAGCTCGACCTGATGATCGCGCTGTCCTATGTCGTGCTGCTGACCAGCGTCGGGGGCCTGATGTTCTGGGAGGGCCTGCGCGCCATCCTGCGCGCACGCCAGGGCGCGGCCGCGACCGTGCGCCGTCCCGGCAGCCATGTCTGGGTCCATGGCCTGCCGCTGAAGATGCGGTTCAAGCGCTCCAAGATCTATGTCTCGGTCATTCCGGTGATCGGCATCGGCGTTCTCATCGGCTTTCTCGGCGCCGTCATGGGCATCGGCGGCGGCTTCATCCTGGTGCCGCTCTTGATCTATCTGCTGCGGGTGCCGACCTCGACCGTGATCGGCACCTCGATGGTGCTGACGCTCGCCACCATGATGATCGCAACCATGCTGCATGCGCTGAGCAATCATCTGGTCGACGCCGTGCTGGCGCTGATCCTGATGGTCGGCGGCGTCACTGGGGCGCAGTTCGGCGCCCGCGCCGGCCAGATGATCCGCGGCGAGCAGCTGCGGCTGCTGCTGGGTCTCTTGATCCTTGCCGTCGGCATCCGCTTTGCGATCGAGCTCGTGATCAAGCCCGACGACCTCTTCACCATCCGCGAGACCGAGGCGAGCCGATGACCCTGCTCCGCCTCGCCTGCGTGACGCTCGCGTTGCTGCTCGCCGGTGCGGCACCGGCGCGCGCGGAACGGCTGATCGCCTCCGTCTCCAACCATCGCGTGACGGTGACGCCGAACTATTCCGGCGAGGAACTCGTCTTGTTCGGCTCGGTCGAGAAGGACGCGCAGACCCCGCCGACCCGGACCGCCTATGATCTCGTGGTCACCGTGCGCGGGCCGCGCGCGGACATGGTGACCCGGCGCAAGGAGCGCAAATTCGGCATCTGGATCAACACCGACTCGCGGCAGTTCCTGAAGGTGCCCGGCTATCTCGCGCTGTTCGCCAACCGGCCGTTCGATGCGATGGCCAATCCCGAGGTGCAACGGCGCCAGCAGCTCGGCCTCACCAATGTGTTGCTGACGCAGCGCGTCGGGCCCGACTATGGCGACGTGGTGCCGAACGACGTCTTTCGCAGCGCCTTCGTGCGGCTGCAGTCGCAGCACGGCCTATACCGCGAGGATACGTCGGCAGTGACGTTCCTGACGCCAACGCTGTTCCGCACCGGCATTCCCCTGCCGGCCGCGGTTCCGATCGGCACCTATGAGATCGAGATCAAGCTGCTCGCCGACGGCGCGCTGATCACCAAGACGGAGACCGCGTTCGAAATCGTCAAGGTCGGCTTCGAGCAGTTCGTCGCCAGCTCCGCGCGACAGAACGGCTTTGTCTATGGCCTCGTCACGACGGCGATGGCGCTGATGACGGGCTGGATGGCGTCGATCGTGTTCCGGCGCGATTAGGCCGCCGCAGCGCGCGTCGTGCGCGTCACCAGATAGATGCCGATGGCGACGGGGACGACGCCGAGCAGGTCCTGCAGCGCGACATGCTCGCCGAGCACCAGGAAGGCGAAGATCATCGCCAGCGGCGGCATCACGAAGTGATAGGCGCTGGCCGCGGTCGCGCCGCACACCTTCAGCAGATGGAACCACAGCACATAGGCCAGGATCGAGCCGCCGAGCACGAGGAAGGCGAAGGCGCCGGCAAGTTGTGCATTCGGCGTGACGTCGTGGATATCGGAGATGCCGAGCGCGACTGGCCACAGCACGAGGCCCGCGGACAGGTTCTGGATGCCGTTGCCGACCCACAGGCTGCCCTTGGGCGCGAGCTGCTTGAACAGGATGGTGCCGGTGACGATCGAGGCCAGCGCTGCCAGCGTATAGAGGATGCCTTCCAGATGATCGGTACCGACCGACATGCGGTGCCAGACGATCATCGCGACGCCGAGCGTGCCAAGCGCGAGGCCTGCGATCTTGCGCAAGGTCAGCGGCTCGCCCAGCAGGAGCGCGGCGAACACCGCGGTGAATACCGGATTGGCCGAGACGATCAGCCCGCCCAGGCCGGCCGACACCGTCTTCAGCCCGGTATAGCCGAGGCCGAGATACAGCGCGTTGTTGGCGACGCCGATGATCGCGAACACGGCCGCATCGCGCCAGCCCATGCGCAGCTCGCCGCGGATGAGCGAGACCGCCAGGATCATCACGCCCGCGAGCGAAAATCGCGCCGCCAGCAGCAGCAGCGGCGGGCAATAGGTCACGCCGATCTTGCCGGCGACGAAGGCGAAGCTCCAGAGCAGGCAGAACAGGCCGATCTCGAGCGGCAGCAGGTTCGATTTCATCGGGGTCGCGGCAGCCGGCGAGGATACGGACGACATCGGGGATCTCCTTCGCCGCCGGTCTAGGGCTGTTCTTTCTCATTTGGAAATTAAATGATAGACTGAAACTCAGTGGATTTTCGAATGGAGTCTCCCGATGCTCGATCTGGAGCTGCTGCGCAGCTTCGTCTCGGTGGTCGAGGCCGGCGGCTTCACCCGGGCCGGCGAGCGGGTCCACCGCACGCAGTCGACCATCAGTCAGCAGATCCGGCGGCTGGAGGACGACCTCGGCCAGACGCTGCTCAACCGCGACGGCCGCGAGGTGACGCCGACCGAGGCCGGCGAGCGGCTGCTCTCCTACGCGCGCCGGCTGCTCGCGCTGGCCGAGGAAGCCCGTGATGTCGTGGCGCGCCCGGGGCCTGACGGCGCGGTGAAGCTCGGCATCCCCGAGGATTTTGCCGCCTACCGTCTGGCGAAGCTGCTGGCTGCGTTCTCGCGCGCACATCCCAATTTGCGGCTCGACGTGCGCGCCGACCAGAGTCTGAATTTGAAGCGTGATATCGAGCGCGGCGATCTCGACCTCGCGCTGCTCAAGCGCGGTGTCGAGGACACACGCGTGGCGATCGCAGCATGGCCGGAGCAGGTGCATTGGGTGACCAGCAGGAGCCATCCGGTCGACCTCGACACCAGCTCGCTGCCGCTGATCGGCTTCCCGCTCGGCTGCATCTACCGGACCCGCGCGATCCACGCGCTGGAAGCCGCGGGGCGGGCCTGGCACATGGCCTACACGTCATCGAGCCTCGCCGCGATTCAGGCCGCGGTCGCGGCGGGCATGGGGTTGAGCATCCTCTCGGAGATGTCGGTGCAGGCGGAGCACCGCGTGCTGACGGCGCGCGAGGGTTTTGCGCCGATCGACCGCACCGAGGTCGCGCTGCTCGCCTCGCCCAACGCCAGCCCGGCGACGTTGCGCCTGGCCGACCGGCTGGCGGAGTTCTGCGACAAGGTGCAGGCGAAGGCAGCGTAGCTGTTGCCAGGAGGATGACCCAACCCGACGATCAATGACGATCGCCGAACTAATAACATTTCGCCGCGGCGATGCTGTGCAGCCGCGTGTCGCCCAGAACATGCGCGATGAAGGCGCGCTTCGGGAACAGCTTGGCAAAAGCCGCGTCGCGCACGCTCAGCCCTCCCGCATAGGCACCGAACGCCGGCATCACCGCGCGGACGCCGTCGGAGACGAAGCAACGACGTTCGAGTGTGCGGGCGCGCGTCGCGACGCGGGCCTTGGGATGCAGGTGGCCGGCGATCTCGCCGCGTGCGCCGGTCGGCTCGTGGCGAAACGTCACGGAGCCAAGCGTGATCTCGTCCGCAACCTCGCCGCCGATGCCATGCGGCGCGGGATCGTGATTGCCGGTGATCCAGATCCAGTCGCGGCCGACTTGAAGATTCGCGATGCAGGCGCGGTCGTCGCCGGTCAGGCGGGTATGCGCTTCGCGATCATGAAAGCTGTCGCCGAGCGCGATCACGGTGCGCGGATTGTAGTGCGCGATGACCGTCGCGAGCCGGCGCAAAGTCGCAACTGTATCGAACGGCGGCAGCAGGGTGCCGCGCGACGCGTAGCTCGAGCCTTTTTCAAGATGCAGATCGGAGACCACCAGCAGGCGCTGCTCGTCCCACACCAAGGCACCGGAGAGATCGGCGCGCAGCGCGGTGCCGGCGACCTCCATCATCCCCGATACGCACAGTGTGCCCCGCAACTCCGCCTCGCCTTTCGCTACCCCATCGCCTCCTTGACGAGTTCCTCGGCGGCCTCCGCCAGGAGCTCGTCGGCGGCCTCGCCATAGACGGATTCGCGGCCGATTTCCAGCATCACCGGCACCGCCAGCGGCGAGACGCGATCGAGCGGGCGATGGGTGATTCGGCCCTCGATGCGCTTGAGCATATCACCGAGGCGGCGGAGATCGAGCAGGCCGGTGGCGGCATCGGCGCGGGCGGCGCGCAACAGCATGTGATCGGGCTGGTGCCGGCGTAGCACGTCGTAAACGAGATCGGTCGAGAACAGCACCTGGCGGCGGGTCTTCTCCTCCGTCGTCGAGCGCCGCGCGATCAGGCCGGAGATGATGGCGCAGGAGCGGAACGTGCGCTTCATCAGCGCCGATTCGTCGAGCCACGCCTCGAGATCATCGCCGAGCATGTCCGGATCGAAAAGCGCGGCGAGATCGAGCCGGCCCTGTTTCACCATCGACGACATGTCGCCGAGACTCCACACCGCGAGCGCATATTCGTTGGCGACGAAGCCGAGCGGCCGGGCGCGCGCGCGCTCCAGCCGCCGCGTCAGCAGCATGCCGAGCGTCTGATGCGCAAGCCGACCCTCGAAAGGATAGCAGACGATGTAGTGCTTGTTGGAGCGCGGAAAGGTCTCGACCAGCAGCTCGCGCCGCGCCGGAATGCGCGAGACGTCCTTCTGCAGCGACAGCCAGTCGCGCACCTGCTCCGGCAACGCGCTCCAGGCCGTGCGGTCGTCGAGCAGGCCGCGCACGCGCTCGGCGAGATAGGTCGACAGCGGAAACTTGCCGCCCATGTAGGACGGCACTTTCGGGTCGGCATCGTTGGCGCGCGAGACATAGACCTGGTCTTCGGCGAGCGTCTCGTAGCGCACGATCTCGCCGCCGAACACGAAGGTGTCGCCCGGCGTCAGGCCCTCGATGAAATACTCCTCGATCTCGCCCAGCAGCCGGCCGCCGCGCGCGATCGTGCCTGTGGTGCCCTTGGCCGCGCCCCGCGAGCGCACCAGCCGCACCTTCAGCATCGCCTCCTCGACGATGGTGCCGACATTCAAGCGGTAGCTCTGCCGCACCTTGGGATTGGCGACGCGCCAGCGGCCTTTCGCATCCTGCTTGATGCGGGCGAAGCGCTCATAGGTCTTCAGCGCGTAGCCGCCCGACGCGACGAAGTCGACGACATCGTCGAAATCGGCACGTGTCAGCGTCGCGTAGGACGCGGCGGTGATCACCTCGGCATAGAGTTCGTCACTCAGAAACGGCTCGCCGCAGGCGCAGCCGAGCACATGTTGCGCGAGAACATCGAGCGCGCCGGTGCGGAGCGGTGGCGTGTCCTGCGCGTTGTCGGCAATGGCGTCGATCGCGACCGAGCATTCCAGCACCTCGAAGCGATTGGCCGGCACCAGCACCGCGCGCGAGGCCTCGTCGAGCCGGTGATTGGCGCGGCCGATGCGCTGCATCAGCCGTGAGCAGCCCTTGGGCGCGCCGACATTGATGACCAGATCGACATCGCCCCAGTCGACGCCGAGATCGAGCGACGACGTACAGACCACGCCGCGCAGCCGGCCGGCGGCCATCGCATCCTCGACCTTGCGGCGCTGCGCGACGTCGAGCGAGCCGTGGTGAAGCGCGATGGCGAGGTTGTCGTCATTGATGCGCCAGAACTCCTGGAACAGCATCTCGGCCTGGCTGCGCGTGTTGACGAAGACCAGCGTGGTCTTGTTGGCCTTGATCAGCTCGTACATCTCGTTGAGCGCATGACGTGCGCTGTGACCGGCCCAGGGCAGGCGCTCGCGGGTGTCCAACATTTCGACGACCGGCTGCGCGGCGCCCCCGGCGACGACGATGTCGGCCGCGGCCTCGGCACCTTCCGGCTGCGGCACCAGGAAGCGCGCAAGCTGATCCGGCTCGGCCACCGTCGCCGACAAGCCGATCATGCGCATCTCGGGCGCGAGCCGCCACAGCCGCGCCAGCCCCAGCGACAAGAGATCGCCGCGCTTGGAGGTGACCAGCGCATGCAGCTCGTCGAGCACCACGCGCTTCAGCGAGGAGAACAGGAACGGCGCGTCGTCCGACGACAGGAGCAGCGCGAGCTGCTCCGGCGTCGTCAGCAGGATATCAGGCGGATAACGCCGCTGGCGCTGCTTGCGTGACGCCGGCGTGTCGCCGGTGCGGGTCTCGACCTTGATCGGCAGACCCATCTCGGAGATCGGGGACTCGAGATTGCGCGCGATGTCGACGGCGAGCGCTTTCAGGGGGGAGATGTAGAGGGTGTGCAGACCGGCGGGGCGCGGCGGATTGCGGCCGGTCGTGGTGACGATGGTGGAGCCCTCTGCCAGCGCGGGAGGTTGCGACGAGGGGGTCTCCATCGGCACCGCCGCCGGAGGCCCCCCTCCCCGCCCCTCCCCCCACAAGGGGGGAGGGAGTGGAGAGCGCGGAGTGTTTGGTGAGAGCAGGTCGACTGCTTTTCGCAACGGCTGAGCCCAGCTCGACCAAGGTCGGGAGGAACCCGGCGAGTGTCTTGCCGGCGCCGGTCGGGGCAATCAGCAGCGCCGAACGCTGCGCGCGGGCTTTCTCCAGTAGCGCGAGCTGATGCGCACGTGGCGTCCAGCCGCGCGCCGCGAACCATTTCGTAAAATGGTCCGGCAGCGTGGCGCGGTCATCGGGCGGGACTGGTCGGATGCGGGGCGGCACTGGGGGAAGGTAGGGAGTCCATCACCTTTCGTCGAGGGCGGACGGCCGCCCCGCTCTCCGCCGTCGTCCCGGCGAAAGCCGGGACCCACAACCACCGGCTTCGGTGGGACGATGACTGGCAGCTGTGATTCACCGAAAGATTCCGCGGTATGGGTCCCGGCTCAAGGCCGGGACGACAGCGGAGTTTGTGGCTCCCGCTCGTGCCACATCGTCGCGAGGAGCGCAGCGACGACGCAATGCAGATTGTCTCAGCAGAGGACCTCTGGATCGCGTCGCTGCGCTCGCGATGACGATGGAGACCGCCTACTCCGTCATCGGCTTCTCGGAAACGATCCAGTCCTTGCCGTCGAAGATCGAGATGTAGAGCGTCTTCATCGGCGTGTAGTCGTCGGGCGTGTAGGCGTAGTTGACGCCGTCGAGGAAGTAGGGCGAGTGGAAGCCGGCGAGCGTGGTGGCCTGCTTCAGCACGTTCTCGCGGGTCAAAGTGTCGCCGCAGCGGCGCAGGATCTCGGCCATTGACGCTGCCTGGCCATAGCCGGCATAGGCGATGCTGTTGTCCGGATCGATGTTCGGGACATATTTCGCGCGCAGCGCCTCGAAGCCCTTGACGTAAGGATCGTCCTTCCATTGCGGCACGCCGGCATCCTTGGAATAGCGGATAGCGACGATATCCTTGGCGTTCTCCAGCCCCGCAGCCGAAAGGATGGAGCGTCCGGTCGAGCCCGCGGACAGAAGCTGCAGCGGCTTCCAGCCGAGTTCGGCGACCTTGCGGATCGACTGCGACGTCGCCTTGCCGGTGGTGATGTTGTAGAACACGTCGGCGCCGGACTTCGACAGATTGATCAGCTGCGAATCGACCGTCGGCTCGGTGAGATCATAGGTCTGCTCCATGATCACCTGGGCCTTGCCGCCCGCATCCGCCAGCACCTTCTTGAATGGGCCTAAGAAGTCGCGGCCGAAATCATCGTTCTGGTAGAGGATGCCGATCTTGGCCTCGGGCTTCACGCTCAGCACATGCTTGGCGAGAATGCGCGCCTCCGTCGGATAGAGCGGCAGGCCGGCCATGGTCCATTTGAAGTTCTTCGGATCATTCCACTTCGAGGCGCCGGTATTGAGCAGGAGTTGCGGCACGCCCTTGGAGTTGAGGTATTTGTGCACGGCGGTCTGCGGCGCGGTGCCGAGCGAGCCGTACAGCGCCAGCACTTCCTCCTGCTCGACCAGGCGGCGGGTCGCCTCGACGCATTTCGGCGCGCTATAGGCGTCGTCCATGGTGAGGAACTTGACCTTGCGGCCGTTGATACCGCCCTGCTCGTTGAGCATCTGGAAATAGGCCTCGCCGATACGGCCGAGCACGCCATACAGCGAGCCCGGGCCGGAATGCGGAATGGTCTGGCCGATCTTGATCTCGGTGTCCGTGGCGCCGGCGTCGTATTTCTTCTCAGCGGCCCAGACGGAAGGCGAGGCGATGGTCGAGGCACCCACAGTCGCGAGCGCGGTGGCGCAGAAATCGCGCCGGGTCAGATGTTTTTTCATTATTGTCTCTCCCTAGACTGCCGGCATTTTTTGGCATCGGGAGAGCCGCGGCAAGAGCGAAGTTGCCGCATCGCGCGCTGCGTGCAGCGCATTCAATAGCGTGTAGACTCAAGTCCGGATCGCGACCACCGCAAGCCCACGCACCGGCGCCTGATCTTCGGTACGCGGCGACGCCGGTTCGAGATACGCGAGCTTCAATCCTACCTCTGTTACGACGCGGCGGATATATTCCGCACCATGGGCATAGCGCAGTCCCTTGCCCATGATCACGCCGTCGCCGTCATGAGTCTCGACGGTGAACGTGACGATGCCGCCGGGCATCAGCACGCGATTCGCTTCGCGCAGCACGGGACCGAGATCGCCGACATAGACCATTGCGTCCGCCGCAAGGACGAGATCAGCCGACGCATCGGCCTGCCGCTCCAGGCCGGCCGTCATGTCGTCGACCTCGAGCGCGGCGTAGAGTCCGGTGTCACGCGCCTGCGCGATCATGCCGGCGGAGAGATCGATGCCGATGAAGCTATCGACGTTGCTGGCGAAGGCGGCGGCGCCGAGGCCGGTGCCGCAGCCGAGATCGATCGCGCGCTTGAAATAGGCGGGCTTCCTCTCGGCGGCGCGGACCGCAAGCACGGCCTTGAACAGGATCGCAGGCGCGCGATAGTGCAGCCGCTCGATCAGCTCGCTCTCGAAGCGCGGCGCGTATTGGTCGAACAGCGACTGCACATAGGCCTTCGGCATATCCGTGAGCGGCGCGGCGCCGAGCTGCATCAGCCGCACGGCGGCGCCGTGGCGGTCATCCGGATCGGCCGCGACGGCGTTCTGGAAGGCGGTGATCGCCTTGTCGGTCTCGCCAAGTGCGAGTCGGATCTTGCCGAGCTCGAACCACGCCGAGGCGAAGCTCGGCGCGACCTCGATGGCCTGCTCCATCACGTCGGCGGCAGCCGTGAGATCGCCCTTGAGCTGCAGGTCGCGGGCGAATTCATAGCGGCGGTCGGCGATCAGGTCGCCGGAGGAGAGGAACAGGCGGTGGGGCATCGGGGAACCATGTGTGCGCGGCGCTGTCATTCCAGGAGATGGATGCGCGGGTCAAGCCCGCGCATGACGAGCCGGAATGTGGGACCGGCTGAATTTCTCCAACCGAGACCTATATGACGACCATGCGTCCGCAAGACATCCTGCTGCCCGTTCCTTCCGGCCTGTGCTGCAAGGCTGGCGGCTTTCACATTGATCCCGTGCGCCCGGTCGATCGGGCGCTGATCACCCACGGCCATTCAGACCATGCCCGCGCCGGCCATGGTGCCGTGCTGGCGACGCAGGAAACGCTCGACATCATGCGGCTGCGCTATGGCGAGAACTTTGCCGGTTCGACGCAGGCGATCCGCTATGGCGAGGAGATCAGGCTCGGCGACGTCACCGTGAGCTTCCACCCGGCGGGCCACGTGCTGGGCTCAGCGCAGATCAAGGTGTCCTCCGGCGGCACCTGCATCGTGGCATCCGGCGACTACAAGGATGCCCGCGATCCGACCTGCGCGCCATTCGAGCTGGTGCAATGCGACGTCTTCATCACCGAGGCGACGTTCGGGCTGCCGGTGTTCCGGCACGGCGATACGGCGCTGGAGATGAACAAGCTGCTCGCCTCGGTGGCGCTGTTTCCCGAGCGCGCGCATCTGGTCGGCGCTTATTCCCTCGGGAAAGCGCAGCGCGTCATCGCGCTGATTCGCGAGGCCGGCTACGACGCACCGATCTATCTGCATGGCGCGATGGAGAAGATCACGCGCTACTACCAGGACAAGGGCATCCCACTCGGCGAGCTCCGGCCGGTGAAGGGCGTCAAGAAGGCCGAGCTTGCGGGCACCATCACGCTCGCGCCGCCGAGTGCGACGTCCGATCTCTGGACGCGGCGTTTTCCCGATCCGGTCACCGCCTTCGCCTCGGGCTGGATGCGCGTGCGCGCCCGCGCGCGGCAGCGTGGCGTCGAGCTGCCGCTGGTGATCTCGGACCATGCCGACTGGGACGGATTGACCGCGACGATCGCGGCGACCGGCGCCGGTGAGGTCTGGGTCACGCATGGCCAGGAGGATGCGCTGGTGCATTGGTGCCAAAGCAAGGGGCTTGCGGCGCGGCCGCTCGATCTCGTCGGCTATGGCGATGAGGAGGAGAGCGAGGTGGTGGCCGCGGAGGATGCCGAGGCATGAACCGCTTCGCCGAGCTGCTCGACCGCCTCGCTTATGAGCCCGGCCGCAACAACAAGCTGCGCCTGCTGACCTCGTATTTCCGCGAGGTTGGGGATCCCGACCGCGGCTACGCGCTGGGCGCGCTGACCGGCGCGCTGTCGTTCAAGCATGCCAAGCCGGCACTGATCCGCGACCTGATCGCGGCGCGGACTGACCCGGTGCTGTTTGCGCTATCGTATGACTACGTGGGGGATCTGTCGGAGACGGTCGCGCTGATGTGGCCGAAGAGTGGGTCTCAGCAGCACCGCGTCGTGGGGCACCCCTCTCCCCAGCCCTCCCCCGCAAGGGGGGAGGGAGCGCAGTGGCGTGCGGAGCTGGCAGCTCGGACAACATCGGACAGCGACTCGACACGATCGAGCCCTGCTTTCGGGACCGCGAGTGCGGGAGCAGCAGTTACTTTTGCGTCACCGACCTCCGCTCTCTCCGTTCCCTCCGCCCTTGTGGGGGAGAGGGTCAGGGAGAGGGGTACCCCACGGGTGGTCTCTTGGATCAGCCCCTATCAGGCCACAACAACCCGCCGCCGCCGACGCTCACCGAGGTCGTCACCACGCTGCGCACGCTCGGCAAGACCGAGATGCCGAAGCAGCTCGCGCTATGGCTGGACGAGCTCGACGAGACCGGGCGCTGGGCGCTGCTGAAGCTCGTCACTGGCGCATTGCGCATTGGCATCTCCGCGCGCCTCGCCAAAACCGCGGCGGCCGCGCTTGGCGACAAGGACCCGCACGACGTCGAGCTGATCTGGCCGGGCCTATCGCCGCCCTATCTCGAGCTGTTTGCCTGGCTGGAGGGCCGCGGCGACAAGCCGGTCAACCGCGATCCCGCGCCGTTCCGACCCGTAATGCTGGCGCATGCGGTGGAGGACGGCGACTTCGCTCATATGGATGCGAGCGACTACATCGCCGAATGGAAGTGGGACGGCATCCGCGTGCAGGCGGTCAGCGGCCGCGAGACGGATGGCCGCATGGTGACGCGGCTGTATTCGCGCAGCGGCGAGGACATCACCGCGAGCTTTCCCGATCTGCTGCCGTCGCTGCATCTGCCCGGCGCGCTCGACGGCGAGCTGCTGGTGGTGCGAGATAAGCGCGTGCAGAGCTTCAACGTGCTGCAGCAGCGGCTGAACCGCAAGACGGTGTCGGCGAAGCTGATGAAGGAGTATCCGATCCATCTGCGCGCCTACGACCTGCTCAGCGAGGAGGACAACGATCTGCGCGAGCTGCCGTTTGAACAGCGGCGCGTGAAGCTGGAAGCGTTTATCAAGCGCCTCGACGATCCGCGCGTCGATCTGTCGCCAACCGTTGCCTTCTCCACCTGGAACGAGCTGACGGCCGCTCGCGCCGATCCGGCGTCGGCCGGCGCCGGCGACGACGCCGAGGCAGTCGAAGGCGTCATGCTGAAGCGGCGCGACGCGGTCTATCTGCCCGGACGGCCGAAAGGCCAGTGGTGGAAGTGGAAGCGCGATCCTCATATCATTGACGCGGTGCTGATGTATGCGCAGCGCGGTCACGGCAAGCGCTCGTCCTATTACTCCGACTACACATTCGGTGTGTGGACGGCCGGTGAGGCCGGCGATCAGCTGGTGCCGGTCGGCAAGGCCTATTTCGGCTTCACCGACGAGGAGCTGCTGCAGATCGACCGCTTCGTCCGCCGCAACACCACCGAGAAGTTCGGCCCCGTCCGCCACGTGGTGCACGAGCCCGAGCAGGGCCTGGTGCTGGAGGTCGCGTTCGAGGGCCTGCAGAAATCGCCGCGTCACAAATCCGGCGTCGCGATGCGCTTCCCCCGCATCAATCGCCTGCGCTGGGACAAGCCGCCGCGCGACGCCGACCGGCTGGAAACGCTGGAGCGGATGTTGAAGAGCGAGACGGCCGGGTGAGCCGCTGGAACATTAAATGCCGGTAAGCGGCTTGCGCGGCTCAGGCGGGTTCCCCACCTGCCCTGCCGTGCTTTATAATCGAGCACGAATCCGCCGGTCACCGGCCTTCGCAGTTGCCTTGGAGACGACGACATGTCGAACGACATCAGGGACTATCCGGCCCGCGCCCGCAGCTCGGATGGCCTGTATCGCTTTCTCGGCGGATCTCCGGTCGCGGTGGCGTTCCGGCTGATCCTGTTGTCGATCCTGGTCGGCGTGGTGCTGTCGGCGATCGGCTTCGATCCGCTGAACATCCTGCACAGCATCCAGTTGCTGTTCATCCGGCTCTATGAGCTCGGCTTCGACGCCTTCAACTGGCTGTGGCGCTACTTCCTGCTCGGCGCTGTCATCGTGATCCCGGTCTGGTTCCTGTCGCGGCTGTTCGCCCCGCGCGGGCGCTGAGAGGGCGCAGCCGATGCAGCTTCGCTTCGTCGGCTGTGGTGACGCGTTCGGCTCCGGAGGCAGGTTCAACACCTGCTTCCATCTGACGGGCGCGGAGACCAACCTGCTGATCGACTGCGGCGCTTCCTCGCTCCCCGCGCTGAAGCGGCTCGGCATCGCCTGCAACGATGTCGCGCTGATCCTGATCACGCATTTCCATGGCGATCATTTCGCAGGTCTCCCCTTCCTGCTGCTCGATGCGCAGTTCTCGCGGCGAACACAGCCGCTGGTGATCGCCGGCCCTGCCGGCATTGCGACACGGCTGACGCAGGTGATGGAGGCGCTGTTCGGGCATTCGTCGAATACGCCGCGCAAGTTCGAGCTGTCGGTGATCGAGCTGGCGCCTGAAGAGACAGCGCAGTTCGGCGAGGTCACCGTGACACCGTTCCCGGTCGTGCATGGCCGCTCGGGCGGACCGTTTCTCGGCTACCGGATCGAGGCCGAGGGCAAGATCGTCGCCTACACCGCCGACACCGAATGGACGGACAGCCTGGTGCCGCTCGGCCGCGATGCCGACCTGCTCATTGCCGAGGCCTACACCTACGACAAGGCCGTGAAGAACCACCTCAGCCTCGCGGCACTGGAGGCGCATCTCGGCGAGATCAGGCCGAAGCGGCTGGTGCTCACCCATATG
Organism: Bradyrhizobium sp. USDA 4353; assembly: GCF_054063215.1. NCBI lineage: Bacteria > Pseudomonadati > Pseudomonadota > Alphaproteobacteria > Hyphomicrobiales > Nitrobacteraceae > Bradyrhizobium > Bradyrhizobium sp. USDA 4353. The sequence continues at coordinate 2,246,783 of NZ_JBSSGB010000001.1, read as the reverse complement.
GGCGAGGACATGCTGGGCCGGCTATCGACGCTGCCGTATACGACGGCGCATGATGGTATGACGATTGATCTATAGCCTCATACCCGCCGTCACGGCTATGTTCAGGTCGGACCGGGACTGATATCCGCCGCAGCATGGCGCCGGATCGGACCGGCAAAGCGGGCGAGCTTTCCGTTGCATTCACCGGCAGTCAGCAGGCCAGACGTCACCAGCGCGCGGGTGTTCGCCATCGCGGGCCCGGCGATGCTCGCCAACATCACCACGCCGCTGATCGGCGTCGTCGCGACCACCGCGATCGGCCGCCTCGGCGAGGCGAGCCAGCTCGGCGGCGTCGCGATGGCCTCGGTGATCTTCGACTGCACGTTCTGGCTGTTCGGCTTCCTGCGCATGAGCACGCTCGCCTTCACGGCGCAGTCGCTCGGCGCCGGGGACACCAGCGGCATCCGCGTGACGTTAATGCGCGGGCTGCTGGTCGCCGCCCTCGTGGGGGCTGCGCTGATCGCCCTGCAGCGGCCGCTGGCCGATATCCTGTTCGCAGCGATGGGCGGCTCGGCCCCCGTCGTGAGCGCCGGGCGCAGCTACTTCCTGATCCGCATCTGGTCCGCCCCGTTCGCGCTCGCCAACTACGTGTTCCTCGGCTGGCTGGTCGGCCAGGCCTGGGCGCGGCTGGCGCTCGGTGTGCAGATCACCATCAATCTCATCAACATGGCCGCGACGCTAATGCTCGTGTCGCTATTCGATTTCGGCGTCACCGGCGCAGCGATCGCCGCTGTGATCGCCGAGAGCAGCGGCGTTGTGATCGGGCTCGCCGTCGCCCGGCACTACCTCCCTGGCCGGCTGGTGGAGTCGTGGCGACAATTGCTCGACCGGGATCAATTGCTGCAGGTCCTCGCCGTCAACCGCGACATCATGATCCGGACATCGGCGCTGATTGCAGTCTACCTGTTCTTCAGCGCGCAGGGCGCGCGCGCCGGCGACGTGACGCTGGCGGCCAACGCCGTGCTCAACAATTTCCTGCTCGTCAGCGCCTTCTTCCTCGACGGCTTCGCCAATGCGGCCGAGCAGCTCTGCGGCTTTGCCGTGGGCGCGCGCGATCGCAAGGCATTCACCGGCGCCATCAGGCTGATCCTGGCCTGGGGCTTCGGCTTTGCGCTGGCGGTCGCGATCGTGCTCGCGGTGGCAGGTCCCGCGCTGATCGACCTGATGACGGCCTCGGCTGCCGTGCGGCTCGCCGCGCGCGACTTTCTCGTCTTCGTGATCGTCTCGCCATTGCCTGCGGTCTTCGCCTTCGCGTTCGACGGCATCTATATCGGCGCGACCTGGGCCCGCGACATGCGCAATTTGATGATCGCCTCGCTGGCCGCGTTCTTCCTGACCTGGCTCGCGCTTCGCTCACTCGGCAACACCGCGCTGTGGTTCGGCCTGCTCGCGTTCTATGCCTCGCGCGGCGCCCTGCAGGCCACGCGCTATCCGGCGCTGCTGAGGATGTCGTTCGGGAGATAGAGTAAGCTTGATAGCCGTTGGAAGCTGAGCGCTCTGCTTGTGGCTGCGCCCTCTCCCGCAAGGGGAGAGGGCGCTGTATTACACAGCGCGTAGTTCGTAGGGTGGGCAAAGCGCAGCGTGCCCACCGCGTGCTTGCTCCGCGCGGATCTGTGGGCACGCTGCGCTTTGCCCACCCTCCATTCTTGGCCGATGATGTAGTTCGGCCTAAACTGGCCAATCCTCGGCCGTGATCGTCGCCGCATCGGCGCCGACGATCTCGGACAGAGACTCGCGGCCCGTGCGCAGCAAGGTCGAGGTCAGATCGGCTTTGATGCTCTCGACCAGGCCGAGGCCCTTGTAGACCAGCGAGGAATACAGCTGGATCAGGCTGGCGCCGGCGCGGATCTTGGTGAGCGCGGCGCCGCCGGTGTCGATGCCGCCGACGCCGATCAGCGGGAAGGCGCCCTCGACGCGGACGAAGGTCTCGGCGACCATGCGGGTCGACAGCCGGAACAGCGGCCGGCCGGACAGGCCGCCCTGCTCCTTGGCGCGCAGCTGCTCGCGCAAGGAGTTGGGCCGGGCGAGCGTGGTGTTCGAGACGATTATGCCGTCGACGCCGCGCGAGCGCGCGACATGGACGACGTCGTCGAGCTCGGCGAGGCTGAGATCGGGCGCGATCTTGAGCAGCACCGGGGTGTCGCCGGCCTTGCGGCGGACGCGGTCGCGCGCCTCCAGCACCTTGGACAGGAGCTCGTCGAGCTGCGAGGCCTGCTGCAGATTGCGAAGGCCCGGCGTGTTCGGGGAGGAGATGTTGACGGTGAAATAGCTCGCGACCGGGGCGAAGGTCTCGATCAGCCGGACGTAGTCGGCGACACGGTCCGCCGAATCCTTGTTGGCCCCGACATTGACGCCAACGATGCCGCCTTGGCTGGCCCGCCCGGCGAGCCGGCGCAGCACGGCCTCGGCGCCGTCATTGTTGAAGCCCATGCGGTTGATCACCGCCTCGTCGCGCTCCAGCCGGAACAGCCGCGGCCGCGGGTTGCCGCTCTGCGGCCGGGGGGTGACCGAGCCGATCTCGACGAAGCCGAAGCCGAGCCGCAGCAGCGCGTCCGGCACCTCGGCGTTCTTGTCGAAGCCAGCCGCCATGCCGACCGGGTTCGGGAAATTGAGCCCGAAGGCGCGCACCGCAAGCTTGGCATCTTTAGGCCGCGGCTTGACCGCCGGCAGCAGCTTCAGGCCCTGGATAGCGAGCCGGTGCGCATCCTCGGCATCGAGCCAGCGGAGCAGCGGCAGCGAGAGCTGGTCGAAGGCGCGAATCACGGCTTGAGGTCCGGAATGTCGTGGCCGCCATCAGCCCGGCTGTGCATCTGGTGAACGGCGGTGACAACGCCGGGATCGAGCTCGCCATAGAGGTGCGGGAACAGCTCATCGTTCCGCGAGCGCTCCCAGCGCAGGCCCGGGCCCAGCGCATCCGCTTCGACCTCGACCAGGAACAACGCGCTCTGCCCGAAGAAGTGCTTCCGGGCGGTCTCCGGCACCTGCGAGGCGGTCGAAAAATGGATGAAGCCGTCGCGCAGATCATCGGCGCTGCCGCGGTAGACACCCTGCCGCTCCGCCTCGCGCCAGGCCGAAGCTGAGCAGATTTTGTAGATTTTGGGCACCTTCGCGCGATCCTGGCTTGATCTTGAGTTTGCTGATCTTTTCGGGAGCGGCCGACCGTATCGGCAGGGGCTTTCGAACTCAAGCATCGATTGCCCTGAAGTGGCGCCCGCCCGGCCCGCAAAGGTTGTGCCCGTGGCAACACGGGTTTTCCTGGGTGCAGCCGGTTCCATCAACAAGGATTAACGGAATTCGGCTTTCCTAGTTGTCGCGATTCGCCCCGCGCCGCCGGCGCTGATGGGCCGCAATGTTTGCCTGCATCACACTTGACCTTTGGAGATTGCCATGGACCGCCGCAACGTTTTGAAGGCCCTTGCGGGGCTCGCCCTCTGTCCCGTCTGCGCCCAGCCGGGCTTCGCCGCCGAAGGCGCGCCGCATTGGAGCTATGAGGGCGCGACCGGACCGGCCAAATGGGGCGATCTGGATGCGGCCAACAAGGTCTGCGGCGTCGGCACGCAGCAATCGCCGATCGACATCGAGCACCCGACCCGCGCCCAACTGCCCGACTTCAAGCTGTCATGGGCCAAGACCGCCGACACCATCGTCAACAACGGCCACACCATCCAGCTCAACTTCGCCGACGGCAGCAGCACGCTGAAGCTCGACGGCACCACCTACAAGCTGCTGCAGGTGCACTTCCATCGTCCGAGCGAGCACCAGATCGGCGGCAAGAACTATCCGATGGAGGCGCATTTCGTGCACCGCGCCGCCTCCGGCGGGCTCGCGGTGGTCGGCGTGCTGATGACCACCGGCCGCCCCAACCCCGCTTTCGCGCAGATCGTCGCGACGATGCCGGACAAGGAAGGTCCCGCGGTGAAGGCCGATGCGCGCATCAATCCCAACATGATGCTGCCCAACCGCCGCTCCTATTATCGCTATGCCGGTTCGCTGACGACGCCGCCCTGCTCGGAGGTGGTCGAGTGGCTGCTGCTGGCCGATCCAATCCAGGTCGCGGAAGCCGACGTCGCGAAGTTCGCCAAGCTCTATCCGATGAACGCCCGCCCGGTGCAGAAGCTCGACCGCCGGTTTGTGTTGCAGGGGGTGTAGTCCAACAGGCCGGTTCGGACCGAAGCGGCTGCCAAGCACTCCGCTGTCGTCCCGGCCTCGAGCCGGGACCCATACCGCGGAGTGCCAATTGGTTTGCGAGGTGGCGGAGATCTTCCGCCACACAACGGCCGGTGGTTATGGGTCCCGGCGCGGAGGCCGGGACGACACCGTTTGTGGGGTGACCGACCTGGGCCTCACGCCGAGCGCGCCAACGCGCCGTCGATCATCGCCACCGCGTTGTTGATGCCATAGACGGCCACGAAGGAGCCGAAGCGCGGGCCCTTCTCCTGGCCGAGCAGCACCTGGTAGAGCATGTTGAACCAGTCCAGCGACACGCCGGGACGGCCGTCCTTGCCCTTCTTGACGTGATCGAGGAACGGCTCGCGGCGGCCGATCTCGTAGACCACGTTCTGGATGTCCTCGGCGGTGGCTTCCGCCGGCAGGTTCGACAGCGCATCGCGCAGATCCTGCAGCGCCACGCGCTCGCCCTCGGTCGGCTCGCGGAACGTCTTGGTCGGCGCCACGAAGTCGCGATAGTAGTTGATGGCGTAGCCGACCATCGCGTCGAGCTTCGGATGCGTCTGCGGCGTCACGCCGGGACGGTAGCGGCCGATGAAGCCCCACAAGGTCTCGGCATTCTCCGCATTCGACGACGACACCAGGGTCAGCAGCAGCTGGAACGTCACCGGCATGTCCGCCTTCGGCGGCTGGCCGGAATGGATGTGCCAGACCGGATTGCCGAGCTGCTGCTTGGCGTCCTGCCTCGGGAAGCCCTCGAGGAACTGCTGATAGTCGTCGACATTGCGCGGGATGACGTCGAAATACAGCCGCTTCGCCGCCTTCGGCTCGCGATACATGAACAGCGACAGCGATTCCGGCGAGGCGTAGCGCAGCCACTCGTCGATGGTCAGGCCGTTGCCCTTCGACTTCGAGATCTTCTGGCCCTTCTCGTCGAGGAACAGCTCGTAGTTGAAGCCCTCCGGCGGCGTGCCGCCGAGCGCCGCGCAGATCTTGCCCGACAGCTTCACCGAATCGATCAGGTCCTTGCCGGCCATCTCATAGTCGACGCCGAGCGCGAACCAGCGCATCGCCCAGTCCGGCTTCCATTGCAGCTTGCAATGGCCGCCGGTGACCGGGACGGTCATCCGCTCCTTGGTCTCGGGATCGTCATAGGAGATGGTGCCGCCCCGGGCGTCGTGCTCGACGATCGGCACGTACAGCACGAGGCCGGTGCGCGGACAGATCGGCAGGAACGGCGAATAGCTCGCCGCGCGCTCCTCGCGCAAGCTGGGCAGCATGATCGTCATCACCTTCTCCAGCCGCTCAAGCATGCGCAGCAGAGCCGCATCGAACTTGCCCGAGGTGTAGTACTCGGTCGACGACGCGAACTCGTACTCGAAGCCGAATTTGTCGAGGAAGGCGCGCAGCCGGGCATTGTTGTGCGCGGCGAAGGACGGGTATTCGTTGGAGAACGGATCGGGGATGCGCGACAGCGGCTTGCCGAGATGGCTCGCCAGCATCTCCTTGTTCGGCACGTTGTCCGGCACCTTGCGCAGGCCGTCCATGTCGTCGGAGAACGCGATCAGGCGCGTCTTGATCCTGTCCTCGGTGAGCACGCGAAAGGCGTGGCGCACCATCGTGGTGCGCGCGACCTCGCCGAAGGTGCCGATATGCGGCAGGCCGGACGGACCGTAGCCGGTCTCGAACAGCACCTCGTCCTTCGGATTTTTCTTCAGCCGGTTGACGATCGCCTTCGCCTGCTCGAACGGCCAGGCGTTGGAGTTCTCGGCGAGCGCACGCAGGTCGCTCGGGCTGGGAGGGGCGAGATCGATCGTGGACATATCAACTACCGATTTTGATAACGTAGGGTGGGCAAAGCGAAGCGTGCCCACCGCGGTGGTGGTGGGCACGGCGCTGCGCGCCTTAGCCCACCCTACGGGTGAAAAGTCAGAACGGGCTGATTGAGAAATAGCGCAGCCACAGATCGGTGTAGCGGCCTTTTTCCCAGACCCGGAACAGCGCCCAGTTCAGGGCCTGGCGCAAGAGGTCGTTGCCCTTGCGCACCCCGATCCCGACGCCCTCGCCGAAATAGCGGCTTTCGACGAAAGGTCCACCGGAAAAGGCGCAGCAATCGGCCGAATCGGTGCCGTTGACCCAGAAGGCCAGTGAAATGCCGTCGCCGAAGATCAGGTCGACCTCGCCCCGGCGCAGCGCCTGGCGCAGCGCGTCGTCGTTCGGATAGGGCTTGATCTCGGCATCGGTGAACATCGCCTTGAGGTAGGCCTCATGCGCCGTGCCGGCGATGGCGCCGATCTTCTTGCCCTCCAGGAACTCTGGCCGGATCTCGGTCATGACCGCGTCGCGGCGGGAGACGAAGCGCGCCGGTGCCCGATAATAGGGGTCTGAGAAATCCAGCCGCGCCCGCATCTGCGGCGTCACCGCGATCGAGGCGATGATCGCATCACCGCGGTTCGAGGACAGCGCGTCGAGCAGGGTCTCGAAGCGACGCATCTGGATGGTGCAGGTGACCTTGATCTCGTCGCACAGCGCTCGCGCAAGATCGACGTTGAAGCCGGCCGGATTGCCGTCGGGCCCGGTGAAGTTGAACGGCGGATAGTCGGTCTCGGTGAGGAAGCGAATCACCGTGAGGCGCGACAGATCCGGCCGCTCCGGCCGGCGCCGGGGGTCCCAGAAGCCCGGGACCGCCTGCGGGGCCGCCTCGACGGCGGGACGAACCGGAGCCTGCGCGCGCGCGGCCGGGACGGAGGCCGCCAAGCCGAGGCAGAGCAGCACGCCCGCGATCGCGGCGCGGGCTGCGCGGGTGGGCTTGGCGGCGTGTGACAAGGCGGTCGGCATCAGCGCTCCCGATGGTCAGCGCGCGTTATAGACCATCCCGGCGCAATTTCGAGGCTGGAGGAGGCTCCGCGGCCCCCGCTCCGCCGCTGGCGTTAACGCGCTCAGAGGTATTTCTTCAGGTCCGAGGCGGCTTCCTCGGGGGTCCGCTTCAGGTTGAACGGCGCGACAAAGCGGCCGTTGCGGTCCATCAGATAGACCAGAGCAGTGTGGTCCATGGTGTAATCGCCGTCCTTGAGCGGGACCTTCTTGGCATAAACGCGGTATTCGGTGAGGACCTTGGCCAGCACCTCGGGATCGCCCGTCAGCCCCTTCAGGTGCGGGTCGAAGCTGGAGAGATAGTCCTTCATCGTCGCCGGATTGTCGCGCTCGGGATCGACCGAGATGAAATAGGCGTTGACGCGCTCGGCATCCGTACCCATCGCGCGCAGCACCTCGGACATTTCGAACAGCGAGGTCGGACAGACGTCCGGGCAATGGGTGAAGCCGAAGAAGATCAGGCTCGGACGGCCTTCGAGGCTCTTCTCGGTGACGACGGCGCCGGTCTGGTCGGTGAGCTGGAATGGTCCGCCGATCGCGGCAGGAGCTGCGATGTTGCGGCCACCGCCGCCCATCACGAGGAACATGCCAGCCAGCCCGATCACGAGGCTCAGGGCAAAGGCTCCGACGATCACCAGCGGGCGGATGGCATTGGACGGCATGCCGTGTTCCTTATCTCTGTCTCAGAAGCAGGCGCTGAAGCCGGCCGCGATCATTTCGAAGAACACCGCGGTCCCGTAATGCGCCCACAGCGTCATGGCCCCAGCGACGAGACCAAAGGCCAGCACCGCAGCCGCAATCGCCGGTGCAGTCAAACGGCGACCGGGACCGGACGATATCTCTTGCTGCGCTGAAAGAGGCTGCATGATGGCGTGCCCACTTCGCGGGGCACTGGCCTGAAATGGTACAGACCGTGACCCCGCCTCTCAAGCTCTGAGATAGGCCGCGGCAGCGGGGGAGGCAAGCACTCCGGCGCTTGCCGAAGTCAGGGGGCGGCGGACAGCCGGCCCGATCAGTGCGAGGCCGACGCCTTGGCCGCGGCCGGCGAGATCTCCGGGGCGTTCGGGGCAACCTGCGGCGCAGACGGCGAGGCTGCCTGGGCGTCCATGTAGCAGGGCTTGTACAGCGCCTGCAGCTCCCTGCCCTTCAGGAAGATCATCCGCGGGGTCAGGCCGCCACGCTGGGTGATCCAGCGGCGGATCGGCGACGGATACATCGAGTACAGCATCTGGGTCGCCTCGGGATTGGTGACGGCGCGGCCGTTGGCGCCGAAATCCCAGGCCGCATGGAAGCCGAGATTGGCATGCGAGGTGACGCAGATCTTGTCGTGGGGAATCGCGCCAAGCACGATGGTGCAGGCCGAGGCGCACAGGCCGTCGATGATCACATACTCACCGGACGTCCGCAGGCCCTGGTATTTGTCGACATAGGTCCCGATCCGCCCGCCACGGTCGTCGGCGATGCGGACCACGGCCTGGCTCGCACTGACGCCCGACAGCAAGAGAACGACCGCGAGCAACCCCGTCCAGAATTTCATGTCGAGCCCCAGTTCAACCCGGCGAAGCCGATCTGACCGACTGTGACGCGCATCGCATGATGGAAGTCACGTGATGCGCTTGTTGTGATGCTTGGCCTGCGGCGGACCTTGCAATCACGAGCCTTTCCCCAGACCGGAACGTGAAAGCCAAATCCAAATCGCACCTGCAGCGTGTTGCGAGATCGTGTTTTTGTCCAGGACGGTGCAGCGGCGCGAACCAAATTCAGGGCAAGTGTTGCAGGCTCGCTGCACCACCCGGTTGCTGCCGTGAAAAGATCGCCTCACTTGGCTCCGGGCATGGCAGTTGCGCCACGGGCGGGGCGACGGCCCGGCATGATTCGCCCACAGGCGCGGCATTCGCATCACGGCAGCGCAAAATAACCCCGGGAAAACCCGGGGTCCTCAAGGGGAACCTCAAAGGCGGAACCTCGAGCGTGCGCACGCATACGCACGGCGTTGGACGAGAGGAGATTCGGCGCGGTATCCTCGTCCCCGCAACAATGGTGATCGGAGACGACGGCAGGAGATGGGCGGCCGCGAGACGGACGCTCGCGCGACCGTCTCAGCCGGCGCAACGGCCATCAGCTCAACGGTGATGGTATCCCGCCGCGGCACGTCTCCTGTTTCGTGCGGACGACTGAGTACAGAAATCTGGCGCGCGTGTGCATCCCCGCGCCTGCGAGCCCCGGTCAGTCGTTCGGCAGACGAATGCGCGCGCCAAACGTGACCAGCGGCGCATCGGCGGCACTGAGCTGGATCTGCCGCTCAGGCACTTCCTGATAGCTGCCGTCTTCAGTCTTTCTTAACTCGTATTGCCAGACCGTTAACGTCTCGCCGCGCGCGAGCGCATCGCGGATGCGCGCGGCGCCGCGTCCCGGCAGCTTGACGAGATCATCGCGCATCACGCCGATCACCATCGGGCTCTCGCCACGATGCAGCTCGAAGAACACCATCCGGTTGGGCTTGTCCTGCGGCTTCAGCACGGTGTCAGCCGTGAACAGGACGAGACAGATCGCAACCGCGATCAACTTCCAAGTATCGGACAACATGCGACGCAAATCCCCCGCACCGTCTCTGCGCGCTGGTTAAGCCTCGCGCACAGAAGCGGCAACTTACAGTTTGGTCATGCCAAATGAGATGACGTCGGAGGTAATCGATTCGATGCGCGGCGTGCGCGATCTTCGGCTCCTCATCGTTCACAACATGGAGAGCAGAGATGATCGACCTCGCCGCAATCGCCGACGGCTACATTGCGCTGTGGAATGAACGCGACGGCGCAGAGCGCCGCGCTCGGCTTGCGCGTCAATGGACAGCGGATGTCAGCTATGTCGATCCGCTGATGCATGGCGATGGCATCGACGGCATCGACGCGCTGGTGAGTGGCGTGCAGCAGCGCTTCCCCGAGTTTCGCTTCCGCCAGCTCGGCGCCGCCGACGGCCACGGCAACTACGTCCGCTTCTCCTGGGGGCTCGGTCCTGACAATGCGGACTGTCCGATCCAGGGCACGGATTTCGTCGAGCTGGCCGATGGTCGCATCCGGCGCGTCACCGGCTTTCTCGACAAGGTCCCGGAGGGCGCCTGACCTCGCACGCAGCGCTTACCTCGGGAGCACGGCCGCGACCGGCTCAATAAGCAGGGCGGACCGTGCCTGCCCGCTTTGACAGGCTGCCATGTCCAGGCGTGTGAGCACACGCCGGATGATTGCGCTACGTCAACGTCGGTCCTGTCCCGCGGCTGCAAGACGCAGCCGATGTGAGGCGCTCAGGATCGCCGGAGGCCAGGTTGCAGCAAGCCAATCCCATCGATGATCACGCTGCGGCGGCCGGCACGCTGGCCGCCGTCGCGACCCTGCCCGAGCTCTGGCGCTGGCGCGTCGGCCAGAGCCCCGAGCAGCCGGCCTATCGCCATTTCGCTTCCGGCCGCGGCTGGGTGAGCTTCACATGGCGCGAGATCGAAGACGTCGTCGCGCGATGGCGTCGAGCACTGGCCGCCGAGGGCTTCATTCCAGGCGAGCGCATCGCCATCCTGATGCCGAACGGCATTGCGCATCTTGCAATGGACCAGGCGACGCTGTCGCGCGGCCTGGTGCCGGTGCCGATGCACGCGGTCGATAATGCCGACAGCATCGCCTACATCCTGGCGGATTCCGGCGCCCGGCTGCTGCTGGTCGATTCCGATGCGCGCTGGCGGGAGATCGCCGCCGTCGGCCAGGCGCTGCCGGACCTGCAGCGCATCGTCTGTGCCGAGTTCGGTGAAGATTCCGGAGCGGCCGAGGAGCCACGTCTCGTCGCGCTAGACGCCTGGCTGAATGCAGCCGCCAATGCCGCGCCAGCCGACGACGACATCGCGATCGCGCCGCACGATCTCGCCGCCATCGTCTACACGTCCGGCACCACAGGGCGGCCGAAGGGCGTGATGCTGACGCATGACAACGTCGTCGCCAACGTAAAGGCCATCCACCAGCGGCTCGCGGCCGACATCGACGATGTGTTCCTGTCGTTCCTGCCGCTGTCGCACACGTTCGAGCGCACCGCCGGCTACTACTACGCGATCGCGATCGGCGCCTGCGTCGCCTATGCCCGCTCGGTGAAGCAACTCTCGGACGATCTGCTGGAGGTCCGTCCGACCATCCTCATTTCGGTGCCGCGCATCTATGAGCGGATCTACTCGCTGGTGATGCATCACCGCGCGGTGGCGAATCCGTTCGAGCGCGCGCTGCTCGATCTGACGGTCGCGATCGGCGGCCGCCGCTTCGACGCGCAGCATGGCCAAGCGAAGCTTTCGGCGTTCGACCGCCTCGCCTGGCCGCTGCTGCAACGTCTCGTCGCCCACAAGGTGCAGGCGCGGTTCGGCGGGCGATTGCAGGTGGCGGTCAGCGGCGGCGCGCCGATCGCCGAGCCGGTGGTGCGACTGTTCCTCGCGCTCGGGCTCGAGGTGCTGCAGGGCTATGGCATGACCGAGACCTCGCCTGTCGTCAGCGTCAACACGCCCGGAGATAACGACCCGCGCACGGTCGGCCGCGCCCTGCCGGGCATCGAGGTGCGCATCGGCGACAATGCCGAGCTGATGGTGCGCGGCCCCAGCGTGATGCTCGGCTATTGGCACAAGCCGGAGGAGACCGCGCGGGTGAAGGAGCCCGACGGTTGGCTGCACACCGGCGACCAGGCCCGCATCGACCAGGGACGCATCACCATCACCGGGCGGATCAAGGACATTCTCGTCACCTCGACCGGCGAGAAGATCGCACCGGCCGATCTCGAAACCGCTGTCCTCACCGACCCGCTGTTCGAGCAGGCGATCGTCATCGGCGAGAACCGTCCGTTCCTGGCGGCGATCGTCGTGCTCAACCCGAAGGGCTGGGCCGAGCAGCAGGCGAAGCTCGCCGCCCACGGCCAGCGCGGTCCCGAGGCCGAAGCCGCTTCCCTGCTGCGCCACATCGCCCGCGCGGTGAAGGCCTACCCGGCCTACGCGACGCCCAAGGCCGTGTATTGGACGTTGGAGCCGTGGACGGTGCAGGCAGGCCTGATCACGCCGACCCTGAAGAACAAGCGCCCGGCGATCGAGCGGACCTTCGCGCGGGAGATCGAGGCGATCTACGCGAAGCGGCCGGCAGCCTCCGCGCCAACGCGTCGTTAGACCAAGAATCGACGGCGCGCCTCAGAGCGAGGCGGTGATGCCTCCGTCGACATACAGCACGTGTCCATTGACGAAGGAGGATGCGGCGGAGGCGAGGAAGATGCAGGCGCCGACCAGCTCCTCGACCTTGCCCCAGCGCCCGGCCGGCGTGCGCTTTTCGAGCCAGGCCGAGAATGCGGAATCGGCAACCAGCGCAGCGTTCAGCGGCGTGTCGAAATAGCCGGGCGCGATGGCATTGACCTGCAGGCCGTGCCTGGCCCAGTCCGTGGCCATGCCCTTGGTGAGATTCCCGACGGCGCCCTTGGTCGCCGTGTAGGGCGCAATCGACGGGCGCGCGAGCGAGGTCTGCACCGAGGCGATGTTGATGATCTTGCCGGCCCGCCTGGCGATCATGTGCCGCGCGCAGGCCTGGCCGACGTTGAAGACGGAGGCGATGTTGGTCTGTAGCAGACGCTGGAACGCCTCCTCCGGAAAATCCTCGAGCGGCGCACGGTGCTGCATGCCGGCATTGTTGACGAGAATATCGATCGGGCCGATCTCAGCCTCGAAGCGGTCGACGGCGGCACGCGCCGCAGCGTGATCGGTCACGTCGAAGCCGAGCACGCGCGATCCCTTGATCGCGCTCGCGGCCGCAGCAAGCTTGGCCTCGTCGCGGCCATTGAGCACGACCTCGGCTCCGGCATCAGCCAGGCCCCGCGCCAGCGCAAGCCCAATGCCTTGAGATGATCCGGTCACCAGGGCGCGACGCCCCGCCAGATCGAACAAGTCGACCGCCACTCTGCTTCCTCCGCTGCTGGTTTCGATCTGCGTTGCCCGAGGTTATCTTATCGATGGCAGCAGCCGTCAACGCTGTGGCCCGAGTCTCAAGTCCCAGATCGCTGGCCGTAATCACCTGGCAAGTGCAGCGGTGATCTCGGTGGCGGCGCGCAAACGCAATCAACCGTTGGCGCGTTTGGAAGTGATCGGCATCTGGGGGTTGGAGCGGGCGAAGGGAATCGAACCCTCGTATGCAGCTTGGGAAGCTGCCGTTCTACCATTGAACTACGCCCGCATGGGTCCATGCTTAGCCGAGACGCGGCGTTTCGCCAAGCGGGTTGTTGTCCCGGGCCAGAAGCAGCCTCCAGCGCCAGCGGTCGCCCGATCGTGATCGGCGCAGCGGGCGGCTGCTGGAACGGATGGCGCAGCCGCCGCCTTTGCCGTCGGAGACATTAGCCGCGCATCAGCCCTCACATGCGAGCCCTCGGCGAGCTCATGGCCTTCGCGGATTGGGAGAAGTGGCTGAAAGTCGCACTCGGATTGTGGCCGATCGCGGCGCCGTGCTTGTCGGCTTCGTCCATGCGCCGGCCATGCATGTGAGCATCGCGATCGGCATCGTCGTCACGTTCCTGAGCCTGCTCGAACTCTGGCTGGCGCATGATCCTGATTTCGCTGGCGATCGCCTATGAATGACGCACCGGTCGTCACGACGCGTGCTGCGTCGCATGTCACCATCACGATACCAACGACGACGATCGCGAGACGGCGCTTGACAACCACGACCCAAATCAGGGCAAACCCCGCCCCGGTCGTGCCGCTCTGTTAACATGTTGTTAACAAAATTGATGCGGGCGATCGCGACAGTGCTATGGTTGCGGCGTGGGGTTGGGGTGGCGTCATGGGGCGTGGGTATACGATCTTTGATACGGCCCTCGGCCGTTGCGGCATTGCGTGGAGCGATGCCGGACTCACCGGCATACAACTGCCGGAAGCGCGGGAAATCGAGACGCGTCGGCGTCTGTTCCGACAATTTCCAGAGGCACGGGAGCAGCGCCCGTGTTCAAATACTGAACTGGCCATCGAAGGCATCACCGCGATGTTGCGCGGTCAGGCTGTCGACTTCTCGGACGTCGCGCTCGATCTTGCCGGCGTAACGCCGTTCAATCAGCGCGTCTATGAGGCGATCCGCGCGATCCCTCGCGGTGAGACGCGCAGTGCTGACGAGCTCGCGGCGGAGCTGCACGTTCCCGGCGCGCTGAACTCGATCGCGCAGGCGCTGACGAAGAACGCGTGGGTTCTGATCGTGCCGTGTCATCGCGTTCGCGAGGTGGGCAACGGGCTCGACAGCTCGTCGCCCAACAACGGCATCATCTCCAAGCGGCGCCTGCTGTCGCTCGAGGGCGCCCGGCCGCACGCGGGCCTGACTCTGTTCGACGCATTTCTCGCGGCGGATCGGCGGCAGGCGTCGTAACGCTCTGCGGTGATCGCGGCCGAAGCCTCTCGCGTTTCGCCCGCGATGCCTTAGATTGGCAGCATGAGCGCAAGCCATCTGTTCGAAGGCCGGGACGTTACGGTGTCCGAGTTCCGCTGCACGGCGGTGCCGGGTGAGCGTCCCTATGCCGAGCAATTTACCGGCTATTCACTGTCCTATGTGCGCAAGGGCAGCTTCGGCTGTCATCACCGCGGCCGCTTCTTCGAGCTGGTGACCGGCTCACTGCTCGTCGGCCATCCCGGCGATGAGTTCATGTGCACGCACGACCATGTCTGCGGCGACGAATGTCTGTCGTTCTCCTTCGATGACGCTCTCATCGAGGAGATCGGCGACAAACGGCTCTGGCAGGCCGGCGCCGTGCCGCCCGTTCCGGAGCTGATCGTGCTCGGCGAGCTCGCCCAGGCCTCTGCTGTCCGCGAGCAAACGCTCGGCCTCGACGAAATAGGTCACCTGATCGCCAGCCGCTTCGTCGCGACAGTGAGCGGAGAGGCGGAACGGCCGGCAGCGCCGAGCCTGCGCGACCGCCGGCGCGCCGTCGAGAGCGCGCTGTGGATCGACGACAATGCCGACCAGGACATCGAGCTTGCGGATGTGGCGCGCGAAGCCGGCGTCAGCCCGTTCCACTTCCTGCGCCTGTTCGCAGCCACCATCGGCGTGACGCCGCACCAATATCTGATCCGCGCGCGGCTGCGCCGCGCCGCCCGGCGCCTCAGCGAAGAGGACACGCCAGTCACCGAGATCGCCTACGATGTCGGCTTTGCCGACCTGTCGAACTTCACCCGCACCTTCACCCGCGCCGCCGGCGTCTCGCCGCTCAAATTCCGCAAGGCCTCGCGCGGCGAGCGCAAGATTTTCCAAGAACGATTGCGCCGCCATTGATTGGATGATCCCGGCGCACGCGGCAGCCGCGTGCGAAGCATGGAGATCATCGATGTACGATCATATCGGGCTGAAGGTCCGCAATCTCGACGCCAGCGTCCGCTTCTACACCTCAGCGCTGGCGCCGCTCGGCCACATCCTCTGCTCGAAGGACGAGACCTCGGCAGGCATCGGCCCCAAGGGTGAGCCGGCGCTGTGGCTGTATCTCGACCGTGGCGCGAGCGGCGGCACGGCGCATGTCGCGTTCCGCGCCGGGGATCACGCGGCTGTCGCCAAGTTCCACAGCGAGGGGCTGAAGGCCGGCGGGAGCGACAATGGGGGCGCCGGTCCGCGCGCCGACTACAGCCCGACCTACTACGCGGCATTCCTGATCGATCCCGACGGCAACAACATCGAAGCCGTGTGTCTGTGAGGTCCTGGCCATGGCATCGATTCAGAAGGACATTCCGATCGCAGCCCCCGCGGCTGCCGTGTGGGACGCAGTGCGCGATTTCGGCGCAGTTCATACCAGGGTGGCGCCCGGCTTCGTGACCGATACCAAACTCGACGGCGACGTCCGCATCGTCAGCTTTGCCAATGGCAGCGTGGCGCGCGAGCAATTGGTCGACCGCAATGATGAACGCCGGCGCCTCGTCTATGCCATCAAGAACGAGCGCATCACCCAGCACAGCGCGTCGTTTCAGGTCATCCCGGACGGCGAGGAACGTTGCCGGGTGATCTGGATCACCGACGTGCTGCCGCACGAGATCGCTGGATATATCGAGCAGCAGATGGAGCTCGGCGCGCGTGCGATGCAGACGGCCTTGGGAAAGCCAGCCGTCTAGCTGGCGCGCCGCACCGGCGGGGCCTCTGCGACGGAGCCAAGCTCGGCCGTGACAACGGCCGGGCGCAGCTCCAGCGCGGCCGGCTTCGGTCCCCAGCGGGTCAGCATCACGCTCGCGAGCGTCGACACGCCGAGCAGCACCATCGACGCCGCCGCCAGCATGAAGAACTGACCTTCCGTTGCGGCACGGCTGAGGAGATAGCTTCCCCCTGCGGCGATGAAGACGAGCCGCGCGGTCTGCGCCAGCACCGGGCCGATGACCTTCGCCGCGCCCTGCGACGAGAAATACATCGCGATGGCGAGGCCAATGAAGGCGTACATCGGGGCTGCGATCTGCAGATAGTGCCGTCCGGCGCTGCGCGCGCTCTCGTCCTGGGTGAAGATGTCCACCCACAGCTGCGGGACGATCGCGATGATCGTCGACAGCAGGCCCATCGCGCTGAAGGACACCAGCCCCGCCGTCCAAGCGATCCGACGGGCCCGCGCGACGTTGCCGCCGCCGATCGCCATGCCGACCATCGGCACGGAGGCCATGCCGATCGAGAAGCCGACGGTGGTCATCATGAACTCCAGCCGCGCGCCGATGCCGTAGCCGGCCAGCACCGCGGTGCCGAAGCCCGCGAGCATGTGCGTGAAGATCGCGATCGACAACACCGATTGCAGCGGCGAGAAGCAGGCGACAGCACCCACTTTCAAAATGTCGGCGAACATCGCCCCGCTGATCTTCAGGCCGCGCAGCTTCGGCCTCACGCGCGCGCGGCCGGAGAACAGATACCAGCCCATCACCGAGATGCTGACGCTGAACGCAAGGAGCGCGCCGGCGGCGACGCCGCGCATGCCCAGGCCAAGACCGAGGCTCAGCGTTCCTCCGAGCACGATCTGCAGCAGCGCCGAGCTCAGGATCATGAACGACGGCAGCTTCATGTTGCCGGTGCCGCGCAGGATGCCGGCCATGGAGTTCATCAGCCACGGCAGCATCGCGCCGCCGAAGAAGATCTGCAGATAGGCCACGGCATGCTCCAGCACCGCGCCGCGGCCGCCGAGCACCTCCAGCAGAGCGGGGCCGAACACCAGCATGCCGACCATGAAGGTGGCGCCGAAGGTCAACGCGATCAGCAGCGCGTGCGAGGCCAGCGTGGAGGCGCGCTCTGTCTCCCCCGCGCCGAGAGCGCGGGCGATCGCCGAAGCCACGCCGCCGCCCATGGCGCCGCCGGACATCGTCATGGTAAGGATCACCAGCGGGAATACCAAGGCCATGGCGGCCAGGGCCTCGATGCCGAGGCGACCGATATAGGAGGTCTCGGCAATGACGACGCAGGTACCGGCGGAATTGGCGATAAGGTTCGGCCAGGCGAGCGACAGCAGCGTCTTGAGGATCGGTCCGTCGACTACGGTGTTCCGCGCCGGCTTCACGGGCGGCACGGGCCGCCCCTCGCCGACCGGAGTGTCGGCCAGTCCGATCTCGGACATGTTCGCTCCCCGCGTGGCTGCGGTTGATGTCGCAGCGCAATTGTCGTTCGTTCGTAGCACATCGCCCCGTGCGGCGGACGCATTGGGGGTACGCGCGCCGCGCGCAGCCGCGGCTCTACAGGCGGAAGTGCTTCGAAAGCTTCAGACCCTGGGCCTGGTAATTGGAGCCGATGCGGCTGCCATACATCGCGTTCGGACGGGCGAGCATCTTCTCGTAGACGAGGCGGCCGACGATCTGGCCATGCTCGAGGATGAACGGCACCTCGCGCGAGCGCACCTCGAGCACGGCGCGGGAGCCCTGCCCGCCGGCGCCGGCATAGCCGAAGCCGGGATCGAAAAAGCCGGCATAGTGGACACGGAATTCACCGACCAGCGGATCGAACGGCACCATCTCGGCGGCGTAATCCGGCGGCACCTGCACGGCTTCCTTGGAGGCCAGGATGTAGAACTCGCCGGGATCGAGAATGAGGCTGCCGTCGGGCCGCGCCTTGATCGGCTCCCAGAACTCCTCGACCGGATAGCCGCCGCGGCGATCGACATCGACGACGCCGGTATGGCGCTTGGCTCGGTAGCCGACGAAGCCATTGGCATTGCTGCCCGAGAGGTCGACGGACAGCGCAACGCCGCCGGCGAGATCGGCATCATCACGATCGACCAGCCGTTCGGCGTCGTGCAACGCGATCAGCTCATCCTCGGACAAGACGGCATCGCGGTAGCGGAAGCGGACCTGGGAGAGGCGGGAGCCTTCGCGCAACAAGACGGGAAACGTCTTAGGGCTGATCTCGGCATAGAGCGGGCCGTGATAGCCGGCGCCGATCATGTCGAAGCGGCGGGTGCCGTCGGCGATCACGCGGGTAAAGACGTCGAGCCGCCCGGTCGAGCTTTTCGGATTGGCGGCGGCGACGATGTCCTTCGGCAGCGCGAGGCTCTCCAAAAGCGGCACGATGTAGACGCAGTTGGTCTCCAGCACCGCGCCGTCGGCCAGCGCGATCTCGTGCAGCTTCAACTCGTCGATGCGCTCGGCGACTGTGGAGCCCGGCCCCGGCAGGAAACTCGCGCGCACCCGATAGGCGACGTCGCCGAGCCGCAGGTCCAGGCTCGCCGGCTGGATCTGGCTCTCGACGAAATCATATTCCGGAATGATCAGGCCGGCCTCGGCCATCGCCACGATCATGCGGTCGGGCAGGATGCCATGGGCGTCGGCGGGAAGCGAAAACGGCAAGACCTTATCCTTTGCCGGAATGGCGGCTATGCGAGCCTATATAGGGTCTTTTGACCGGTTATCCGATGGCTGGCTTGACGGAAAGGCCGGGGAAGACTAAGAGCACGACTTATCCCGTGGTGATTTGAGCCGGCCGGCTTGCAGCCACGTTAAATAAGTCGCTAAACAGGCCGGGGACGATTGTGATCCCGGCCGTGAGGAGTTTCCCAGGCCGGTTTTTTTGTGCCCATCGCGCACCGCGCGGTGGTCACGATGGAGGTCACATGTCCAATTCTCCTGCGTCGAAGTCGCCCGCGTCGTTCGCTCACTATCGTCCTGAAACCCGGCTGGTGCATTCCGGCGGCCTGCGCTCCGAATTCGGCGAGACCGCCGAGGCGCTGTATCTGACGCAAGGGTTCGTCTACGCCACCGCCGAGGAGTGCGAGGCGCGCTTCAAGGGCGAGGATCCCGGCTTCATCTATTCGCGCTTCTCCAACCCGACCACGGCGATGTTCGAGCGCCGCATGATCGAGCTCGAAGGCGCCGAGGCCTGCCGCTCCGCAGCCACCGGCATGGCCGCCGTCACCACCGCGATCCTCGCGCCCTTGCGCGCGGGTGATCACGTCGTCGCTGCGAAGGCTCTGTTCGGCTCGTGCCGCTACGTCGTCGAGGATCTGCTGCCGCGCTACGGCATCGAGTCGACCTTGGTCGACGGGCTCGATCTCGACCAGTGGCAGAACGCGGTCCGGCCGAACACCAAATCGTTCTTCCTGGAGAGCCCGACCAATCCGACGCTCGACGTGATGGACATTCCGGCGATCGCCGAGATCGCGCATGCCCATGGCGCGCGGCTGATCGTCGACAACGTGTTCGCCACCCCGATCTGGCAGAGCCCGCTGGCGCTCGGCGCCGATGTCGTCGTGTACTCCGCGACCAAGCATATCGACGGCCAGGGCCGCTGCCTCGGCGGCGTGATCCTGTCGTCGGAGGCGTTCATTGCCGAGCACATCCACAATTTCATGCGCCAGACCGGCCCGTCGATCTCGCCGTTCAACGCCTGGGTGCTGCTGAAGGGGCTGGAGACTCTGGCAGTGCGTGTGCGCGCGCAGACCGACACGGCAGCGAAGGTCGCGGACTTCCTTGCCGCGCATCCGAAGATCTCGCGGCTGATCTATCCGGGCCGCGAGGACCATCCGCAGGCCGCGACGGTCAGGAAGCAGATGCGCGCCGGCTCGACGCTGGTGGGCTTCGAGGTCAAGGGCGGCAAGGCCGGCGCGTTCCGCACGCTGAACGGGCTCAAGCTTGCGCGCATCTCCAACAATCTCGGCGACTCCAAGACGCTGGTCACGCATCCCGCGACGACCACGCATCAGCGGCTGTCGCCGGAGGCCCGCGCGGAGCTTGGGATCAGCGAGGGCTTCATCCGCTTCTCCGCCGGCCTCGAGCATGCCGACGATCTGATCGAGGATCTCGACGCGGCGCTGCGGGCCGCGTAGCGCTGTAGAGCTGTCGCATGTGACCATCGCAGTGGTGCGCTCGACCCTCTCCACATCGTCATGGCCGGGCTTGTCCCGGCCATCCACGCCGTTCGGCACGCTGAGAACGACGTGGATGCCCGGGACAAGCCCGGGCATGACGGAATACCTAACTGCGGGGAGTTGTCGATCGCGACAGCCCCGGATTTTCATATGCGATAGCCCTGCTACTCGTCCTCGTCACATCGGCCGATAGGTCAGCACTTCTGACGGCTGGTTGATGCCGAGCTTGACCTGGCCGACGGAGCGGATGATGTCGTCGCCGAGCAGCTGGGCGAAGCAGGCGTAGCCCCAATCGCTCATGTGCAGGCCATCCGAGATCACGAACTCATTGATCGGAATCGCCTGCCTCTCGTGCCAGTCGCGCATCACCTCGAAGCGCGGGAAGATGCCGGCGTGATGCAGCTCGGCGATGCGGCCGAGCAGCTTGTTCATGCGGCTGGCATTCTCCGGGCGCTCGTTGACGCGCGGCGAATATTGCAGATCGACCAGCACGACGTCGGAGGCTGCCGCCTGGATCTTGGCGACGCCATCCTCGACCAGCTTGGCGGTCTCGGTCGGATCGAGATCGCGCAGCACGGCATTGGTGCCGACCTGCCAGATCACGAGATCCGGATGCCGGTCGATCACCGACGTCTCGAGCCGCTTCATCATCTCCGGCGCGTCCTCGCCGCCGACGCCGGCATTGATGACGCTGATGTCGGCCATCGGATATTGCCGGCGGAGCTGCGCCGCGAGCCGGTTCGGATAGGTGTAGTCGGGCGTGCTGGCACCATAGCCCTGCGTCGATGACGAGCCGAAGGCGACGATGACGACCGGCAAGCCCGATGCGAGCTTGTTGGCGACGTGCGGCAGCGAGATGAAATTCTTTTTCGCGACGCCCTTCGGCGGCAGGCACGGCACCCGGTTGAAGATGTCGGTGGCGGATTTGGCGACCTGCTTGACCTTGTCGATCGCGCGCTCGGTGATGCTGCGCGATGGCGTGGCGGCCATGACCGGCGCATTCGCCGGCGACTGCGCATCCGTCATGGCCGGTGGATTTGACGGTGCCGGTTGCGATGTCTTGGCAGCGGGGTTGACGGCGGCGATCGGCCCGGGGGCCGGATTGGCGGCTTGAGCCACCGTGACGTGGCCGATGGTCGGACGCAGCTCGCTGACCGCGAGCGCATCGGCAGCCTCGGCGCCCTGCGCGCGTGGCGGGCTGATCGAGAGAGCCATCAACAGGGCCGCGACAGCCGAAAGCGTCTCCCATGTCCCAGATACGCGGTACAATTTGTTCGAAGACATAGACAACATAACCCTAGTTCTGCTGCGCCGGGCCGAGATGCGCCGCGTCGATGATGAACTTCGACAGCGCCCGTCCGAGGCAATCATGAACCTGCTTGGCCAGCTCGACCCCATGCGTCGGATTGAACAGGTCGAAATCGCCTTGTTCGTTCCATTGCCGCATGATGGCGAAGCGATCGAACAGCGGGATATCTCGCTGCTGCGCGACGACCCGCATGTTGTCGACATAGGGCGGCACGGAGATCAGCGTCTCCGTCCGCGGGCTGTATTGCAGGTTCATCAAGACGACGTCAGCTCCCGCTTTCTGCAGCGTCGCCACACCGTCGTCGACGGCCTGACGAAACTCATCAGGATCGATCGACCGCATGGCATCGACCGTTCCGGTCTGCCAGATGACCAAATTAGGCCTTTTTCCTTCCACCAGTTTAACAAGATTGCCAGCGATTTCCTCTGCCGTTTTCTTCGGCTGCAGCTCGACGCTGAGATTGACGGTGACGGCCGGCAGCTTGTCCTT
Source organism: Bradyrhizobium sp. USDA 4353 (assembly GCF_054063215.1). Lineage (NCBI taxonomy): Bacteria > Pseudomonadati > Pseudomonadota > Alphaproteobacteria > Hyphomicrobiales > Nitrobacteraceae > Bradyrhizobium > Bradyrhizobium sp. USDA 4353. Next base: position 2,224,573 of record NZ_JBSSGB010000001.1, on the reverse strand, counting down.
CAGCGCGGCCTGCAGGCGGGCAGGATAGGCAGCGGCGTCGGAGGTGCTCACGATGGAGGATGAACGGCTGCCGACCACCAGGATCTCGAGCGTCCGGCCGTTCTTGACGGCCTCTGCAACCTTGGGGAGCGGACTCTCGGTGGTCAGCAGGTAGGCCGGAACCTCGCAGTTCTGCGGCGCATCTTCGGCGCGCACGGAGGCTGCCAGCGTCACCGCCAGCGCTGCGATACCAAACCTTAACCACGAGACGGACTTCATCAGCCCCCTCCCGCCAGATCGGCGTTGCTGCGCACACCTTTTCGCGCAGCGCCCTTATCGGCCTCACGCTTGTACCATGAAATCAGCGAGGCCACTCCCCACATGATGAGGATGCCGCACAGGCTGATCACCGCGTGCATCATGGCGCCGCCCGACACTTCGGCAAGCACGAAGTGTCCGGCGAACGCCAGAAACACGCCGAGACAGAAGATCTCCAGCGAGTGTTGCCCGCAAACAATCAGCGGACGCAGCCACGGCGACTTCAACAGCGGCCAATCCTTGCGCAAATAATGCACCGTGAGTGCTGCAAGCGCGAGGAAATGCGCGAAGCGCAACACGTCCAGGTCTGTCTTGTCGATCGGATACATCCACTGCTCGATTCTGCGCGGCATCAGATGGCCGAGCTGCGGGATGTACCAGGTCAGGGTCACGCAGAAGGCGGCCACCAGATAGGCGACACAGAGCCCGAGCGTGATCGGTGAGTTGATGATGCGCGACATGCGTTGCGCGCCGCCAAGCGCGCACCACGCCCCGAACACGAACAAGAGCTGCCAGGCGAACGGGTTGAAGGCCCAGAAGCCGTTCGGATAGGCGGTCAGATAGAGATCGAGCTCCCAGGTGACCGCGTAGAGAACGACCGAGAGCCCGAGCGTCACATCCGGGCGCCAGCGCATCAGCCACAGGATCAAGGGCAGGAACAGCATCAGCACGATGTAGAGCGGCAGCACGTCCATGTTGACGGGCCGGAAGCGCAGGATCAGCGCCTGCACGATGGTCACGTCGGGCTGCTTCAGGAAGTCCATGATCCCCATCTCTTCGGTGTAGAGCGGGTTCTCGAAGCTGGTCGCGACGTAGGAGATCTCGGCGAGGAAGATCGTGAACAGGAAGACGTGGGCGACGTAGATCTGCCAGACCCGGCGCAGGATGCGCGCGGTGGCGACGATGAAGCCGGCATCCTGCATCGCCCGCCCATACACGAAGGCGGCCGTGTAGCCGGAGATGAAGATGAAGATCTCGGTGGCGTCGGAGAAGCCGTAGTTGCGGATCGTGAACCAGGTCAGCAGGTTCGGCGGCAGATGATCGATGAAGATCAGCCACAGTGCCAACCCGCGGAACAGATCGAGCCGCAACTCGCGCTCGCCGACCGCTGGGAAGGTGATCGCGGGCGACACGGCCTTTGCCGGCGACGCAATCGCCGGTGCAGCCGCGATGGCAGGCGCAGCCGTGCTCGCAGCCGCGACGGTCTCCGCAGCCGGTGTCGGGGCGGCAGCGGCGGATGGTCCGGAAAGGCGATCGGCAATCGACGTCATCAGGCACCACGTCAAGGCTGCCAGCCCGAAAGGCCCGGCAAGGGGAATGTAGGGCTGCGCAATTTTTGCGCAAGCGATGAAGGACTTATCAGCAGAGCCGTGCCCAGTTTTCGGCGCATGGCCCAGACCTTCGGTCCGAAAGCTCGATCCAGAGGTTGGTTCACAAGCCTGGCCAACAGCTTGAACGACAGCCGAGCCAGGAACTCCCTCGCGACACCGGAGGCGACTGCGTGATGCCAACAAGGCCGTATCGCCACCGCATGCCCTGCGACGATGCCCTGCCCCACTCCGTGAGCCGTCAGACGGAGGATGCAGAGCACGCGCAGAGTCCGCGATTTTGGTGCCATAATCCGGAACTGTGTTGAAACCACGATGGCGTTACGATTGGTTCCGCGACAAGTTTCCGCTACAATGCATCCATGTACCGCGCCGTGACTCGCCACATCGAAGTGACCGTCGAACCGAACTTCCTGCCAGAGAAGTCGTCGGTCGCGGATGGCCGCTGGTTCTGGTCCTATACGGTGGTCATCACCAACACCGGCAAGGAGACCGTGAAGCTGCGCAGCCGGCACTGGATCATCACCGACGGCGCCGGCCGGCAGCAGGAGGTCCGCGGCGAGGGCGTGGTCGGCGAGCAGCCGGTGCTCGCTCCCGGCGAGCGCTTCGAATACACCTCCGGCGTCCCACTCACGACCGCCTCCGGCTTCATGTCCGGCTCCTATCAGATGGAGACCGCCGGCGGCGAGCAGTTCGACATCGCGGTGCCCGCGTTCTCGCTGGACGGCCCTGATGCCGGCAAGCGGGTGTTGAATTAGTCCGGCAAACATTGGGTTCGATCGGCGCACCATCGTGCATTTGATTGGCCGAATGCTGCTCTCGCGTTTCACTCGCTCGCTCTCTTCCGGCCTGCCGTACCTGTCGACGACATCCACCGCTGTCGTCCCGGGCAAGCGTCCGGCAACGCGCCAGCGTTGGCGGATGCGCCGACCCGGGACCCATAACCACAGGATCCGGTTTGGCGATGGCTGGAGCGGTGACTTTGTCTTACCGCCACCGCCGGTGGTTATGGGTCCCGGCTCGAGGCCGGGACGACACCGTGGGTGTCGAACCAGGGCGCGTCACCCCTGACAGGCGCATGAGCTGAGAGTCCAAGATCACGCCAAGCATCTTCGTTCTCGCCACGCATCCCCCGCCCGAGCTTTGTCCATTCGTTCGCCCTCCAACAGAGGGCGCAGGGAAGGCCAGGCCTCGGCTGAGGCCTGCGGCCCGCCTGCGAGAAAAAATGCAGGCGGCAGGTACCACAGGTTCAGCCGGACAGACCCGGCCCTCCCTGCGCGATCGGTTTTAACGGCTGCTTCGCGTTCTCCCTGGTGCGCCGGGCTTGTTGGCCACCATCCCCACGCGAGGCGAAGGCCTGGACGTGAGTTGATATCAGCTTCGGGATATCAGGACCGCGCGACTTGACCGTGCGTGCATCGCCGTTCGTCCGCGCAGGAGACCCACGCTGCGCCGACACACGCCCATCGCATCCCACTGCCAACGTCTCGTGACGGTCGCGACACGCCCCTCATGCGGCAGCAGGGACGCGCGGAAATGTGCGCCTGATTTGCCCGACGGCACAAGCTGTTTGTTGCTGCGACAGAGCAGCGCGACGGGCAAGGTGAGCGTCGTCAAAGATCCGAAGATCGCGAACTAACAACCGTAGCACGTGAAGAGACCGACACCATGCCAGTGACTGCGCCCTCTCCCCTTGTGGGAGAGGGCATGTAGGAGAGCGCGGCGCACTCGGTTGGGTGAGGGGTCTCTTTCCACGAGTCTCACTCGCGGAAACCACCCCTCACCCAACCGCATTCGCAGATGGGCCGAACATGCCCTCTCCCACAAGGGGAGAGGGCACTGCGTCTACCAGCGAAACTGCCGAGCTGACGCCGCTTGTGACGCTTGGACGCCGCCTCAATTCTCCGTCACGCCCGCTTCGTGCGGCGTGAACTCATAGACCGAGGAGCAGAACTCGCAGGTGACGACGACCTTATCGTCCTTGACCATGTCGGCGCGGTCCTCGGGCGAGAAGCTCTTCAGCATGCTGGCGACCGCATCGCGCGAGCAGGAGCAGCGCGCCTGCAGGGGCACGAGATCGAATACGCGCACGCCGCGCTCGTGGAAGAGACGATACAGCAGCCGCTCGCCAGATAGCGCGGGATCGATCAGCTCGACGTCCTCGACGGTCGCGACCAGCGACTGGCCCTCGACCCAGGCCTCGTCCTCCTCGACCTCGTGCAGCTCGGTGCCTTCGGGGGCATCGCCGGGAGGCAAATCAGCCTGGCGCAGGCGCTCGGGCGCTTGCGGCAAAAATTGCGTCAGCAGGCCGCCGGCGCGCCAGCGGTGCTTGCCGCCGCTCCACTCCTCGCCGACGGCGAGGCGGACGCGGGTCGGGATCTGCTCGGAGCGCAGGAAGTATTCGTGCGCGGCCTCCTCCAGGCTGCCGCCGGTCAGCGCGACCAGCCCCTGGTAGCGGCTCATATCGGGCCCCTGGTCGATGGTCATCGCCAGATGGCCCTTGCCGAGCAGGCCGCCGGAGTCCTTGGCCTCGCCGAGGCGCGCCTCGTCATAGCGCGCATAGGCGCGGAGCCGGTCGGGGGCCTGGAAGTCGACCACCAGGAACGACACCGGACCGTCGGTCTGGGTCTGCAGGATGAAGCGGCCGTCGAACTTCAGCGCGGAGCCGAGCAAGGTCGTCAGCACGATGGCCTCGCCGAGCAGCTTGCCGACCGGCGCGGGGTAAGCGTGCTTGGTGAGGATGTCATCGAGCGCCGGCCCCATCCGGGTGAGCCGCCCGCGCAGATCGAGCGCGGCGACCTCGAACGGCAGCACGGCGTCGTCGACCGGCACGGCGGAGGGAGCGCGGCTGGTGTCGAGGTTGATGTTGATGTCGGGGGGATTGGCTGTCATGGGGCGTATTTGGGGATCGAGCGCGGAAAGTGAAGGGGTTTGTGGAACTAGCGCATATGGCGGGGTCCGTATACCTCTGCTGGCGAGGATCAGCCCGCGTTGGAAGGGGTGGGTTCATGTCGTCGACACCGCATCATCGCCAGACCAGCAAGCGTATCCGCAACTTTGCCAAGGCGATGCGCCGGGGACCGACTGATGCCGAGGCCGCGATGTGGCGGCTGCTGCGGGACCGGCGACTGTCGCAGTTCAAATTCCGCCGGCAAGTGCCGTTCCAAAACTACATCCTCGACTTCGTCTGCTTCGAGCGGAGGCTGGTGATCGAAATCGATGGAATTCAGCACACTGATGCGTGCAGTGATCGGACGAGAGACGAGGTGCTTGCTCGCGAGGGCTTCAAAGTTGCGCGGTATTGGAACAACGATGTGCTTCAACAGCGAACCGCCGTGCTGGAGGACATCCTCGCCAAGCTGAGCGAGCGGAGAGCGCCCTCTCACCCCGCCGCGCCTAGCGTGCCGCGCGATGTTGACCCAGAATCGAACTAATTCGATCCACGTAGGACGATCGAACCATAAGTCACCGCAGTGCTCATGACTGCGCCCTCTCCCCTTGTGGGAGAGGGCATGTAGGACGGTTCGGCGAGTTCGCTCGGGTGAGGGGTTCTTGCCACAAACTCATTCCTGAGCCCGGAGCGACCCCTCACCCGGTTTCCATGCTCCGCATGGAAACCACCCTCTCCCACAAGGGGAGAGGGTGCACCGACCGTGCCGCAAGATATCGGCCATCGAAGACGAATTAGATCCGGTTACGGAGGTCGAACGAGTAAGCCTCGGCAGTGCTCATGATTGCGCCCTCTCCCCCTGTGGGAGAGGGCATGTAGGACGGTCCGGCGAGTTCGCTCGGGTGAGGGGTTCGTGCCGCAAATTCAGGCCTGCGCCCGGGGCAACCCCTCACCCGGATCCGCGGCTCAAAGATTGGCTAACTACTCGCGCCTGGCGGCAACAAGCTACGCCCGCTCCCCAAAACACCAAGCGAGGATGCCCTTCTGGGCGTGCAGGCGGTTTTCGGCTTCGTCGAAGACGACGGACTGCGGGCCGTCGATCACCTCGTCGGTGACCTCCTCGCCGCGATGCGCCGGCAGGCAGTGCATGAAGAGGGCCTCGGGCTTCGCCAGCGACATCAGCTTGGAATTGACCTGATAGGGCTTGAGCAAATTGTGGCGGTGCTCGCCGTCCTTGTCGCCCATCGACACCCAGGTGTCGGTGATGACGCAATCGGCGTTCTTCACCGCGACGTCCGGGTCGTGCCCGAGATGGATGTCGGCGCGGGTGGCGCGGATGAAGTCCTTCATCGGCTTGCCGGGCGAGAGCTGCGGCGGCGTGGCGACGTTGAGGCGGAACTTGAAGCGTTCGGCGGCGTGCGCCCAGGAGGCCAGCACGTTGTTGTCGTCGCCGGTCCAGGCCACGGTGCGGCCCTCGATGGGCCCGCGATGCTCCTCGAAGGTCATGACGTCGGCCATCACCTGGCAGGGATGCGAGCGCCGGGTCAGGCCGTTGATGACCGGCACGGTGGCGTGCGCGGCGAGCTCGAGCAGCGCCTCGTGGCTCAAGATGCGGATCATGATGGCATCGACATAGCGCGAGAGCACGCGCGCGGTGTCGGCGATGGTCTCGCCGCGGCCGAGCTGCATCTCGGTGCCGGTCAGCATGATGGCCTCGCCGCCGAGCTGGCGCATGCCGACGTCGAACGAGACCCGCGTGCGCGTCGACGGCTTGTCGAAGATCATCGCCAGCACCTTGCCCTCGAGCGGCTTATTCGCCGGCTCGTTGGACTTGAGCGTCTTCTTCATCCGGCTTGACAGCGCCAGCATGTTGCGCAGCTCCTCGACCGGCATCTCGGTGAGATCGAGGAAGTGACGCGGCGTGTTGCCCATGGTCTTGCTCATGATGCGGCCGCCTGCTTGCCAGGACCGCCCGACAGCGCCGTGCAGGCGCGATCGAGCATCTCGACCGACTGTTCGATTTCGGATTCATTGACGATCAAAGGCGGCAGGAAGCGCACGACGTTGTCGCCGGCGCCGACCGTCAGCAGCTTCTGCTCGCGCAACGCGGCCACAAGATCACCAGAGGGCACCACCGCCTTGACGCCGATCAACAGGCCCTCGCCGCGGATCTCGGAGATGACATCCGGATGACGATCGACCACGGCGGCGAGCTTCTGCTTCAACAGCAGCGACATCTTGCGGACGTGATCGAAGAAGCCCGGCGCCAGCATCACGTCGAGCACGGCATTGGCCGCCGACACCGCGAGCGGATTGCCGCCGAAGGTCGAGCCGTGCGAGCCGGGCGTCATGCCGGAGGCGGCTTCTGCCGTCGCCAGCACCGCACCGATCGGGAAGCCGCCGCCGAGCGCCTTGGCGAGCGACATGACGTCGGGCGTGACGCCGAGCCAGCGATGCGCGAACAGATCGCCGGTGCGGCCCATGCCGGTCTGCACTTCGTCGACGACCAGCAGCAGGCCGTGCTCGTCGCAGAGCTGGCGCAGCGCCTTGTAGAAGGACAGCGGCGCGGTGCGCACGCCGCCCTCGCCCTGCACCGGCTCGATCAGGATGCCGGCGGTGTGCGGGCCGATGGCCTTCTTCACGGCTTCGAGGTCACCGAGCGGAACCTGATCGAAGCCGTCCATTGGCGGGCCGAAGCCATCGAGATATTTCGCGGAGCCGGTCGCGGCGAGCGTTGCCAAGGTGCGGCCGTGGAACGCGCCTTCGAACGTAATGATACGGTAGCGTTCAGGATGGCCCTTCGCCGCGTGATATTTGCGCGTGATCTTGATCGCGCCTTCCATCGCCTCGGCGCCGGAATTGGCGAAGAACACGTAGTCGGCAAAGCTCTGCTCGCAGAGCCGGGTGGCGAGACGTTCGCCGTCCGGGCTCTTGAACAAATTCGACATGTGCCAGAGCTTGGTGGCCTGCTCCTGCAGCGCCTTGACCAGATGCGGATGCGCATGGCCGAGCGAGTTGACAGCGACGCCGGAGGTGAAATCGAGGTAGCGATCACCATTGGTCGCGATCAGCCACGCGCCTTCGCCGCGTTCGAATGCGAGATCGACCCGGGCGAATACGGGGAGAAGATGCGTAGCAGCAACACTTGTCATGGCGATCACATGAGCTGACGGGTGGCCGAGACACGCGCCATGCGATGCCATCGCGCATCAGGGACCCCACCCTGGAAAACAAAATGTGCCGCCTTTTCAAGGCGGCACGTGCACCTATTGTATGCGGGCGGCGTTGGGAGTCAACTACGCGTCGTTTGAACGATTGGCGCCGGTCCGTGAGATCACGGGCGCATGACATAGCTCAAAACATGCAACACGGAACCGCGGAATGTGTGGACGGTGACCACCGACTCTTGCGCGAGAGTCACGCCATATTGTAGCGTTTTCAGCGTCGAGTACGACATCTCGTGCGGCAGTTCTGATCCCTCTAGGAGTTCTTGAGTTCGCGTAACGTCCGGGTGCTTCACGCGCTCCCGGCGAGGGATAAGGGATTCTGCCGGCAGGGGTTTTTGAGACAGATATCGCAGCGCCGTCCCAGAATTGGCCGGCATACGCGAAGGGAAAGGTTCGATGACGGTATTGACCTGGTCCGACGATCGCGTCGAGCAGTTGAAAAAGCTCTGGGAGGCCGGACTGTCGGCCAGCCAGATCGCCGCGGAACTCGGAAACGTGACGCGCAACGCCGTGATCGGCAAGGTGCACCGGCTGGGTCTGTCCGGCCGCGCCAAGAGCCCGGCCACTGCGGCGCCGCGCCAGCGCAAGGCGGCGGCCCGTCCCGCACAGCCGATGATGCGCGTGGCGCGCCCGGTGGCGCGCGGCAACACCGCGCTCGCACAGGTTTTCGAGGTCGAGGCGGAGCCCGATCCGGTTGCATTCGACAATGTCGTGCCGATGAACCAGCGGCTGTCGCTGCTGGAGCTGAACGAGGCGACCTGCCACTGGCCGGTCGGCGATCCCTCGAGCCCGGACTTCTTCTTCTGCGGCGGCAAGGCGCTCGCCGGCCTGCCCTATTGCGCGCAGCATTCGCGCGTCGCCTATCAGCCCGCGGCCGACCGCCGCCGCCAGCCGGCGAAGTCGACGTCGCGCTGAGGCGGCCTAACTCATAACGAGGATTATGGCCCGGCCTGCGCCGGGCCTTTTGCATGTCGGCAGATCAGGATGCGCGCGCCGAGCGGGACTGCGGGAAGCAGGCGGTGAAGGACGCGCCGTTGCGCGGCACGCTCTCGATCAAGAGCCGGCCGCGATGGCGGTTGAGGATGTGCTTCACCAGGGACAGGCCGAGGCCGGTGCCGCCCTGCGCGCGGCTGTCGCCGACATCGACGCGATAGAACCGCTCCGTCAGCCGCGGCAGATGCTCTGGCGCGATGCCCGGGCCGAAGTCGCGCACCTTGACGCGGACCTCCGGCGCATTGTCGGCTGAGACGGCTTGCTCCAGCGAGACGATGACGCGGCCGCCCGAGGCGCCGTATTTGAGCGCGTTCTCGATCAGGTTCTCGAACACGCGCAGCAGCTCCTCGCGGTCGCCGGCGATGGTCACCGGCGCCTCGGGAAGCGCGGTCTCGATCACCACCTGGCGCTCCCTGGCGAGCGGCTCCAGGCCATCGGTGACCTGGCGGATGATGGTGACGACGTCGACCATGCTGTGCGGCTGGACATGCGCCGACAATTCCACCCGCGACAACGACAGCAGATCGTCGATCAACCGCGCCATGCGCGTCGCCTGGATGTGCATGATGCCGAGGAAGCGCTCGCGCGCCTTGGGATCGTCCTTGGCCGGGCCTTGCAGGGTGTCGATGAAGCCGGAGAGCGCGGCGAGCGGCGTGCGCAGCTCATGGCTGGCATTGGCGACGAAATCGGCGCGCATCTCCTCGACCCGGCGCAGCGGCGTCAGGTCGTGGAAGGTCATCAGCATGCATTTGTCGGTGCTGCCGAACGCGGTCGGCACCGGGACCGGCACGATAACCAATTCCATCCAGCGATCGACCGGCACATGGTCGTGATAGCTGGCGCGCCGCGGCTCGGTGGTGGCGATGGCCTCGCGCAGCGCGGTGATGATCTCGGGCGTGCGCAGCGCAAACTGCGCCAGCTCGCCCTTGCGCAGCGCCGGCGCGAGCTCCGCCGCGGCGGCATTGAGGTGGATGACGCGGCCGGCGCGGTCGAGCAGCACGGCGGGATCGGGAATGCCGTCGACGACGGCGCTGACCGCGGGCGACTCCACGGGATTGGCGAGCCGCTCCTCCTCGCGCTTGGCGACCGCGCCGTGCAGCCGCCATGGCACCAGCGCCGCGCCGGCGATGCACAGGAACACGGCAAGCGCGCGCAGCGGCAGCAGCTCGTCGAGCAGCACCAGGCCCGCCAACGCCAGCGCGGCGGCCAGCAGGATGATGGCGGAATGCCGCAGCCGGTCCGGCCACGGCGTGAAGATGGTCATCGGGGGTTGGGAGGGAGCGTCGAGCGCCATCGCGTCCTAATTGGCTCCCTTGATCGCGTCAGGCACCGGAATCGCTGCGTTTCCTCACAAAAGCGGCCTCGGGCGGAGGGCTCGGGTCGAGACTGAGCGCCGCCTGGCGCAGCCGTTTCGACCGCGCGCTGATGATGACCTCACGAAACGTCAGCAAGATTACAGAAATGAGAAACGGCGCCAAATAATACAGGATCCGGAACAGCAGCATGCCGGCCAACAGCTCCTCGCGGTCCATCTGCCAGAGGCCGACCAGCATCGCGGCGTCGAACACGCCGAGCCCGCCCGGCGAATGGCTGGCGAAGCCGAGCAGGGTCGCGGAGACGAAGATCACGGCGACGACGATGAAGCCGAGATTGGGCTCGTCCGGCACCAGCACATACATCGCGAGCGCGCAGAAGCCGAGATCGACGATGCCGATCGCGATCTGCAGGAGCGTCAGCGGGCCGCCCGGCAGCACCACGGTCCAGGGCCCGCGGCCGACCACGCGCGGCTTGGTCCAGACCCAGGCCACATAGCCCATCAGCCCGACGAGGATCGCGATGGCGGCCATGCGGTTGACCCAGGGCGGCAGCTGGTCGATCGAGGCCGCGGCCTCCGGATGATAGCTGATGCCCAGCCCGAGCACGGCGGCGTTGCCGAGCCAGAACGTCAGTCCGGCGAGAAAGCAGATCTTGGCGACGTCGATCGCGTTCAGCCCATGCGCCGAATAGATCCGGTAGCGCACCGCGCCGCCGGTGAAGACGCTGGCGCCGACATTGTGGCCGATCGAATAGCTGGTGAAGGCAGCCAGCGCGTTGATGCGATACGGCACGTGGTCGTGGCCGATCGCGCGCACGGCGAACAGATCGTAGAAGGTGAGTGTGAAATAGCCGGCGGCGACGAACAGAGCGGCCAGCGCGATCTGGTGCGGCTCCGTGCTCTTGATGGCTTCCAGAACCTCATAGGTGTCGATGCCGCGCAGCATGTGGTAGAGGACGTAGCAGGCGACCGCGATGACGGCGATGCTGATCAGCACGCCGAGCTTGTGCAGCACTTGCTTCTCGCGCAGGAACGTGGCCGCTCCGCGTATGGCTTCAAGCATCGACACCTCTCACCGTGATCCGATCACGACGGCCGGGAACAGGGCGCCCTAGAGGTCGCCACGTCATGTGCGCAACCAACGCCCTCGTAGCGCGTTTCGGCGCATTGGGGAACACGGAGCGTCTGAGCAAAAGCGTACACATCGATATACTTAGCAGGCTTCGCGGAAATGCGATGCACCGTTTTGCCGCACATGGGGCAAGATACGGGGCAAGATACGGGGCAGCAGATGAGGCCGACGGAAGTGCCGTTCAGCCTGCGCACGCCGGGTTAAACTTCGGTGAGGAGCAGCCGTCGCGGCGGGTCGTCCTGGACGGGGAAAGGACATGGTTAAACGATAAGCGGCGGACGCCGCTTTGAAAGGCTCCGGCGGCGTCAAACCTTCGTGTCTCCAGGCAGCAATGATGCTACCCGCCGCCCGCGAGCGAGCACGCAGGTGCAATGATTGCGAAAGGATCGCAGGAAGGCGGGTCAGGCCGCCGAGCGCTGCCGCATGCTGCGCGTGACCACCAGGGCGCGCAGCCAGGTGCCGATGGCGCAGCCGACCAGATACGGCACGAACATCACCAGCAGCAGCTCGAGCCAGTAGCCGGCCCGGCCCGGGATCAGGCAGGCCACGGCGGCCGCGACCAGACCGGCGGCGAGCGCGGCCAGCAGCCAGGTCAGCCAGCCGGAGACGCGGGGTGCGCGATGCACTACGGCAACCCAGCCCATGGCGAGCCCGATGGCGAAGGCGCCGGCCAGCCAGCCCCCGTGAAAGGCAATGAAATAGGCCATGCTCACCTCACCATGAATTCGATGCGCCGGTTCTGCGCGCGGCCGTCGGCGGTGTCGTTGGCGGCGATCGGCTGGGTGCTGCCATAGCCGATCGCGCTGAACCGGTCGGCCGGCAGCCCGGCCTTCACCAGATAGTCCACCACGGCCTGGGCGCGCTTCTGCGACAGCACCTGGTTAGCCGCCGAGTCACCCTCGGCATCGGTGTGGCCGATGATCTCGACATTGGCGGTGGGGCAGCGGAAGGCGATCTCGGCCAGGCGGTCGAGCAGCCCGGTGGAGTCGCGATCGAGGTCGCTGCGGTTGGTCTCGAAGCGGATCTTGGCCTTGCCCAGCACGTCCGAGAACAATTGCTGGCACACCGTCGGGTCCACCGGGGCGGCCGCCGGCTTGACCGTGATGTCGGCCTTCACCTGCCAGCCCTGCGGGACCTCCTTGGCGAGGCCGGTCCGGATCTGGGCGGCGGCGGCGTCGTAGAGCGCGTCGCCGGAAATCTTGATGTCGCGGTCCGACACCACCAGCGTGCCGGTCGACAGCCGCGACAGCGCCCCCAGCGCCGGCACCACCGCGTTGACGAAATTGGCCGGCGCGCCGACGCTGTTCTTGAGATTGTCGACGACCTTCTCGCTGAAGAATTTGCGCGAGGACGAGCCGACCACGACGGCGTGGATGTTCTCGTCCGGCACATTGCCGGCGAGCGTCACGGTAACCGCGACCGGGTCCTTGTAGGCCTGGAAGATGTAGGGCGGCGCCTTGACCTCGTTGCTGGCGACCTTGAACCCCTCCGGCAGCTTGGCCAAGGCCGTTGCGATCGCTTCGCGGCCGCCGAGCTCGCGCGCCATGCCCGTCAGCGTGACCTCGCCGTCGGAGAGCGTGAACTTGCCGTCCTTGAGCTTGCCGATCTGGCCGATCAAGAGCAGCGCGGCCTCCTCGAAGCGTTGCGGCGCGCCGCGGGCGAGGCCCATCTGGTCCGCCACCTCGACGCCCGGAAGCGCCGCCCGCGTGGCCTCGACCAGCCGGCCCTTGAGCGCCGGCAACGGCGCATTGCCGCCCAAGGTCACCCGGACGACGTCGCGCTCGGCCGACCAGACGAACGGCTTGGCCTCGGGCACGAGCCGGGTCTGGTCATTGACGAGCCGCACGCCGTCCACCGCATCGACAGCCGCCACGGCGTCGCGCCGGCCGGCCTCCGAGAACGCATCGGCGCGCACCGAGACGTCGCGGCCGTCGACCGTGATGCTGGTCTTGTCGAGCACGGCGCCCTTGAGTGCGGCCGAACTGCGGCCGGCGAGATCAGTCTCGAGCGGAACGGTGCTGGTCCAGGCGGCAAAGCCCCAAAGCACGATCAGCGGGATGACGCCAGGCCACCATTTGCCGCTCCACCTGAAAAGTCCACGCATTCGTCATCCGTCGCATCGAGGAAGCAGAGAGAAAACAAACCCTTGCAGGCCTGTCAAACCGGAAATGAACGCACCCCTCACGGGACCCTTGCGGCCACGGGCTAAGGTTTTCTTCAATCATTCATCGGTAACCTTGTCCCGACAGTCACCGGGCCGCTTATTTCAGATGAGGCGATTTCGCAAAACCTTTATCCGCGCCGGCCTGGAAGCGCTGTATCTCAGCGGCGCCCATGTCTGGCTGCGACCGATTTTCTCAGGCGTCGGCGCGATCTACACACTGCATCACGTGCGACCGCGCCGCGACGCCTGCTTCCAGCCCAATTGTCATCTGGAAGTCACGCCCGACTTCCTGCGCGAGATGCTGTCGCATCTGCGTGATCATGACATCGAGATCATCACGCTCGACGAGATGCATCACCGGCTCGTGGATCGCAACTTCGCGCGCCGCTTCGCCTGCTTCACCTTTGACGACGGCTATCGCGACAATCGCGACTTCGCACTACCTGTCATGCGCGAGTTCGGCGCACCGTTCACGATCTACGTCACCAGCGATTTCGCATCAGGCCGCGGCCGGCTGTGGTGGATTGCGCTCGAGCTGATCGTGGCGAAAGCGGACATGATCGAGGTCCAGATCGGCGGCCTCGCCTTGCGGCTCGACGCATCGACGCCGGCGGCCAAATGCGTGACCTTTCAGCGCCTGCACGACTGGCTTCGATCGCTGCCCGGCGAGCATGATATCCAGCGTGAGATCAGCGCGCTTTGCGCGCGTCATGGCATCGACGAGACGTCGATCTGCCCGGAGCTCTGCATGTCCTGGGACGAGCTGCGGGCGCTCTCGGCCGAGCCGCTGGTCACGATCGGCGCGCATTCGATCAGCCACTGCAATCTCGCCAAGCAGACCGAGGACACGGCGCGCCACGAGATCGTCGAGAGCCGGGCGCGGATCGAGACCGAGCTGCAGCGCCCGGTGCTGCACATGGCCTATCCCTATGGCGATCGCGCCGCCGCGTCCCAGCGCGAGTTCGTGCTGGCGGCGGCGTGCGGCTACAAGACGGCGGTCACGACGCGTCCGGGCATGGTCTTCGCCGAGAGCGCCGAGCATCTCACCGCGCTGTCACGTGTCTCGCTCAACGGTCATTACCAGGACGCCCGCGTGCTGCCGGTGCTGACCTCGGGCGCCGCGACCGCGATGTGGAACGGTTTTCGCCGTATCGACGCCGCGTGATCGGCTGATCAGCCGGCCATCGCTTGCAGGCGCGTCCACGCCTCGGCGTCGGGGAAACCCAGCGCGCGAAAGCGTGGCGGATACAGATGCGGCACGGGCGCGAACAGGCCGCCGACGATGACCATCGCGTCGGACCAGGGAACGTGAATCACGTCGCCCTGCTTGGGCAAGGCCAGTCCCGTTGCCGGATCGATCACCTGGCGGACGAAGGCCAGCCTGTCGGCCGGCGGCAACAGCGTTCCATACGTGCCGGATCCCAGCGTCGTGATGCTGAACATCGCCGCGCCGTCCTTCGACCGATACAGCTGTAGGTCGGCGACATAGACATCCTGGCCGTTGATCTGGTGGTAGTGATCGAGCAGTTGCTTCTGCGCAGCATAATCGGCCGCGCGTTGCTGCTGAACGATCTCGCGATAGCGACGGTCCAATGCGGCATCTGCAAATGTCGCCTCCGTCCAACGCTCGTCATTCCATTGCAGCAGCGACACGGTGCAGAAGTGCGGCGTCTGCGCGGCTCCGGCAGCGATCTCGAGCAGCCGCACGACGCCTGCTCGGTCGTTCGATCCGGTGACGTAGACGACGTTGCGGCCGGGCACCGCGAGCACCGGCGCGCCGTCGACCGGCGGCAGCGCATAGTCCTCGCCCGGCGACAGCAGCAGCAGCGCCGACTGATAGTCGGCAAGGCTCACGCAGCCAAACACACCATCGCCAAGCGGCTCGAACACCGGCCGCGGCATGCTCGCCCGGAAATTGGCCATCGCCTGCTGCAGCGCGCGGTCCAGCGGGAGGTCGGCCGCGGCGAGCTCGCCGCCCTTGATCAACGACATGCTGTCGGGCCGGTCGCGAATGGCGCAGACGACGAGATCGGCCGCGAACGGCAGGAAGGCCGCAGCCTGGCTGTCATCGGCGCGACCGCCGGCGATCCAGTCGCGGATCATCATGTCGCTGACCAGAACCCGCGAGCGGATCCCCGGCATCAGCTCGTCTGCTAGACTCTTGGACGAGATCGGGTCATGGCGGCGCGTCTCGATCAGCGAGCGCACGAAACGGGCGATTAATTCCTTCTGACGGGATGGCGCGCGGTGCTGCCATTCGAGGAACGTGTTGTCGACGAAGGCCGTGACCTGCGAGCCGTCTTGCAGCGCGATGACAAAGCTGCGGCGGGCGGGATCGTAGCTCTGCACCACGAGAGCTTGCCGCGCGAACTCGGCCAGCAATGTCCGCACGAACTCGGCCGAAGCATCATCGGCCGAGGGCTCCCGCACCAGACGCTTCTTGATCCACCCGAACATCACGCCACCGACTCAATCACGCGATCATCGCGTCGACGATATCACGACGATGCGTGTGGTGACAAAGCCGGCGAGGCCAGTGATCGCTGGTATCGCCGTCGCTTGACTTGTCCGACACGGCCACCCAGAACGGGTGACAACAACAGGAGGAAACCTCATGCTGAAGAACCTGTTCTCTCTCGAGGGCCGCATCGCGCTGGTCACTGGCGGCTCGCGCGGCATCGGCCGGATGATCGCGTCCGGCCTGCTCGCCCACGGCGCGGCGCGGATCTACATCACCGCGCGCAAGGCCGGCCCGTGCGAGGAGACCGCCAAGGCTTTGACGGCGGAGTATGGCGGCGAGTGCATCGCGCTGCCGATCGATATTTCCACGATGGCCGGCATCGACATGCTGGCAGCCGAGATCAAGGCGCGCGAGCCGAAGCTCGACATCCTCGTCAACAATGCCGGCGCGGCGTGGGGCGCCGAGTTCGACGAATTCCCGGAGAGCGGCTGGGACAAGGTGATGAACCTCAACCTCAAGACGCCGTTCTTCCTCACCAAGGCGCTGGCGGCGCCGCTGCGTGCGGCAGCCAGCGCCGAGCGTCCGGCCAAGGTGATCAACATCGCCTCGATCGACGGCATCTTCGTCAACCCGCTGGAGACCTATTCCTACGCGGCGAGCAAGTCCGGCCTGATCCATCTGACGCGGCGCATGGCGGCCAAGCTGATCAAGGACCACATCGTGGTGACGGCGATCGCGCCGGGCCCGTTCAAGTCCGACATGAACAAGGCTGCCCGCGACCACGCCGACGAGGTCGCCACGCGCGTGCCAGCGGGGCGCATCGGCACCGACGAGGACATGGCGGGAACGGCGATCTTCCTCGCCTCGCGCGCAGGGGATTATGTGGTGGGGAATACGATCGCGGTGGACGGCGGGATCGTCTATGCGAATCCCGGCATTCCCGGCGCGGGCTGGGATAGCTGAGGCAGCGCTCTCGCGACCCGACTGGTGCGCTCCCTCTCCCCGTTCTTCACGGGGAGAGGGTCGGGGTGAGGGGCAGCGGAACGGGTGGTGCCGGTGATCCTGAGCGAAGGAGCCGGGCTCGGCTCATCTTCAGAGCATTTACTATCAGGACGACACCGGCGTGCCCGTCCGTCAGACCTGCGTGCTGGTCTGCGTATGTGCCATGCCCCTCACCCGGATTGCTGCGCAATCCGACCTCTCCCCGCAAAGGGCGGGGAGAGGTTTGGAGAGGCCGGCGCTCGGAGCTAGCGAATAGCGAATAGCGAATAGCGAATAGCGAATAGCGAATAGCGAATAGCGAATAGCGAATAGCGAATAGGTTGTCGCCCTATTCGCTACTCGCAACTCCCTATTCGCCTCTCATCAGGTCTCGATCTTCACGTACTCGAAGTCGCCCGGCTTGTTGTCGATGCCGACCTTGGGCGGGGCGATCCAGGAGGCGTATTCGCCGATTTCGGTCACCGGCTTCATCAGCGAGGTGATGTAGGCGCCGTCATCGGTCGAGGGCAGCCAGTCGCCCTTGCGCTTCTGCCAGGTGGCCTCGTCGATCAGGATTCCGTCGGGCGTCGCATGGACGTCCTTGAACTCGCCGATCGCGCGGTGGAAAGCGGTATGCGGCAGCTTCAGCTCGAAGTCGTAGCCGGCCGTGGTGATGATCTTGTTCCAGCGCAAGAGGCCCTTGATGCAATCCTGCGAGTAGTCGTCGCGCAGGCGCATGTTGAGCGCGGTCAGCGCCGGCTCGTCGACGCGCTTGATCGCGCCGTCCACCAGCTTGAGCACCGGATAGGTCGAGCTCTTGAGCTGATGATCGTCCTGGATCTGGGTCTCGTGATAGCGGCCCTTGATGCCGGCGTTGAAGGCGTTCGCCGCATTCGTCGAGACCTCCGAGCCGAACAGATCGAGCGACAGCGTGTAGTGCAGGTTCAGCTTCTTCTGAATGGTCGGAAGATCGATCACGCCGAGCGCGCGGACCTTGGCGATATCGGTGGGATCATCGATGCCGGCGGCGCGCATCGCATCGACCGTGCGCTGGATGACGCGGCCGACCCCGGTCTCGCCGACGAACATGTGGTGCGCCTCTTCGGTCAGCATGAAGCGGCAGGTACGCGACAGCGGATCAAAGCCGGACTGCGCCAGCGAGTGCAGCTGCATCTTGCCGTCGCGGTCGGTGAAGTAGGTGAACATGAAGAACGACAGCCAGTCCGGCGTCTTCTCGTTGAACGCGCCGAGCATGCGCGGAGAATCCGCATCGCCCGAGCGGCGGCGCAAGAGATCGTCGGCCTCCTCGCGGCCGTCACGGCCAAAGTACTTCTGCAGCAGGTAGACCATCGCCCAGAGGTGACGGCCTTCCTCGACATTGACCTGGAACAGATTGCGCATGTCGTAGAGCGACGGCGCGGTCTTGCCGAGATGGCGCTGCTGCTCGACCGAGGCCGGCTCGGTGTCGCCCTGGATCACGATCAGGCGGCGCATCAGCGCGCGATATTCGCCGGGGACCTCCTGCCAGGCCGGCTCGCCATAATGCTCGCCGAACGGAATCTTACGGTTCTCTTCCTGCGGAGCCAGCAGAATGCCCCAGCGATAGTCGGGCATCTTGACGTAGTCGAACTTGGCCCAGCCGCGCGGGTCGACCGAATAGGCCGTGCGCAAATACACCAGCGACTGCTGGAAGCCCTCGGGCCCCATGTCGTTCCACCAGTCGACATAGCCGGGATGCCAGCCTTCCAGGGCTTTCAGGACCTGGCGGTCCTCGGCGAGATTCACGTTGTTCGGAATCTTGGTCGAGTAGTCGACATTCATGATGTTCATGTTCATGGCGTGCCTCCCTGAATTCGTTCGAGCAGCTTGGCTCGTGGATGGCCGGGGCGAGCCCGGCCATGATGATGAGAACTAAACGCGCGTCATGTCGTATTGCGGCCGCTCGCCGGTGCCGTAGCGCCGGAGCGCGCCGTCCTCGCCGACCGCGTTGGGGCGCTGGAAGATCCAGTTCTGCCAGGCGGTGAGGCGGGCGAAGATCTTCGACTCCATCGTCTCGGGACCGGCGAAGCGCAGATTGGCCTCTAAGCCGGTGAGACTGTCTGGGGAGAAGCTGGCGCGCTCCTCGAGGAAGACGCGGATCTCGTCCTCCCAGTCGATGTCGTCGAGCGCAAAAGTGACGAGACCGAGTTCCTCGGCGTCCTCAGCCTCGAGCGGCTTACCGACGTGCTCGTGCACGCGCGCAAGCCCGTTCGGATCGTCCAGGAAGCGCGACTGCAGCCGGGTCAGGCCGTGGCTCATCGGATAGGGGCCGAAATTCATCGCCGACAATTCGATCGCCGGCGCCGGGCGGTTGTCACCCTGGATGGTGCCGATCAGCATATAGGAGCGGTCGGAGGCGAACACGAGCTCGGCCAAGGTGCCGGCGAAGCAGGAGCCGGGCTCGACCAGGGTGACCAGCGTGCGCGACGTCACGTCGATGCGCTTCAGCACGCGCTTCCAATAGTGCCTGATCTCGTTGACCAGCCAATGCGCCTTGTTGGCCTCCAGGAACGCGTCATGCGCGAGCACCTGGGCGCGGTCGCCATGCGACTTGAAGACGAGCATCGCGATGCCGAGCTCGTTGATGCGCAGATGCAGGATCGCATCATCCAGTTCGCGCGCGACCTGCAGCGGCCAGAACGAAGCGCCCTGCCCGATCATGCCGTCGATATCGGCCGGGGCTGCGGCCTCCGGCGCCGAGATGGTGACGGTGGCGATGCGGGCGGCGCGATCGATATCGACATTGACGAAGCCGTAGCGCACGCTGGAGGCATCGATCACCCGCTTCAGCGGCGTCAGGGCGACACCCTTGCCGCTGCCGTTGCGCTTGGACGAAGCGGCGAACTCCTTCGCGCGCTCGGCGACCTTGGCGTCGACCTTCGAGTTCGGCGCGATCTCGTCGACCAGCCGCCATTGCACGGCGCGCTTGCCCTTGACGCCCTCCTCCGTGGTGCAGAACGCGTCCGCACGGTCGCGGCGCACCTTGCGCTTGTCCACCACGCGGGTAAGGCCGCCGGTGCCCGGGAGCACCGCGAGCAGCGGCACCTCCGGCAGCGACACTGAGGACGAGCCGTCATCGGCGAGGATGATGTGATCGGTGGCGAGCGCGAGCTCATAGCCGCCGCCGGCCGCTGTGCCGTTCACGACGGTGATGAAGCGCTGGCCGGAATTCTCGGACGAATCCTCGAAGCCGTTGCGGGTCTCGTTCGTGAACTTGCAGAAGTTGACCTTGTGGGCATGGGTGGCGCCGGCGAGCATGCGGATGTTGGCGCCGGCGCAGAACACGCGCGGCTTGGCCGAGCGCAGCACCACGACCTTCACCTCAGGGTGCTCGAAGCGCAGCCGCTGCACGGCGTCGGCGAGCTCGATGTCGACGCCGAGGTCATAGGAATTGAGCTTGAGCTGATAACCCTCGAACAGGCCGCCATTCTCGTCGACGTCCATGGCGAGGGTCGCCACCTCGCCGTCGATCGAGAGCTTCCAATGCTTGTAGCGGGAGGGATCGGTCTGAAAATCGATGAACGTCTTGCCTCCCGCGAGCACGCGGTCTTCCCCGGCCATGAGCCACCCTTGCGTTGGAGTGCTTATCGTTGAGATGTAAAATAATGCATGTTTTGGCTGACGTCTACGGCGAAAAGCCGAAATATGCATTTTATTTCATGCTTGTGATGGGTGGGGGCGGCAGGGTCGCCTCGGCGAACTCGGCGATGACGCGCAAGGTGGCCTCGGGCGCCTCGCGATGTGGGGAATGGCCGGTCCGGGGCAGCATCGTCACCTCGACCGGGCAGTAGCATCCCTCCTGGATGATCTCGACCTGGCGGACGGTGCCGTACTGGTCGTCGACGCCCTGGATCACGGCGACGGGGACGCGGATGTAGGCGAGGTCGGCGGTGATGTCCCAGGCGCGGAACGCCGGATCGAGCCAGGCGCCGTTCCAGCCATGGAAGGCGTTGTCGACGTCCTCATGCCAGCGGGCGAGCTTGGCGCGCAGCTCCGTGGTCTCGTAGGTGGTCTTGATTGCGGCGATGGAGGCGACCGAGACGTCCTCGACGATCACATGCGGGGCAATCAGCACGATGCCGTCGAGACGGTGATCGGCGTGGCTGCCGGCGTAGATCGCCGCGATCGACGCGCCGTCGGAATGGCCGACGAGCAGGCCGCGCTGGAAGCCGATCGTGTCGAGCAGCTTGGGCAGGACGTCGCGCGCTTCGCGCTGCATGTAGTCGAGCGGGCGCGGCAAGGGCACCGGACTGGACGCGCCGTAGCCGGCACGCGAATAGGCGAACACGGAGGCGCCTGTGGCGGCTTGGAGCTTGTCGGGGAAATCGCCCCACAGGCCGACCGAGCCGAGGCCTTCATGCAGCAGCACGATGCACGGGGCGTCGGCGGGCTGTGGCCCGATCAGGCGATATTCGAGCTGTGTGGCGTCGATCGTGAGGAAGCCTGATGCAGCCAAGGTCATCGCGATCTCCATCCTTGCCACTGACGAAAAATGCTCGCGCCGCGCGCTCCGTCGTTCCCTCCCCCCTTGTGGGGGAGGGCTAGGGAGGGGGGTGGCCACGAGCACCGGCGCTCGTGGTACCCCCCTCTCCACCTCTCCCCCACAAGGGGGGAGAGAGCCGAGCGGTGGTTGCCGCGATGAGTTGCGTCAGCTTGTGCATCTGTTGTCGCACCACCCGTGTGGCTGCCCCTCACCCCGACCCTCTCCCCGTGAAGAACGGGGAGAGGGAGCGCAGCGTCGTCTGGGCAAGAGAGTGAGCTAATTAGTTCCTTCGCGGAGCTTGAAGCGTTGGATCTTGCCGGTGGCGGTCTTCGGCAAACTATCCACCACCTCGATCCAACGCGGATACTTCCAGGGGCCGATCTTCTGCTTCACGTGCTCCTTCAAGACCTCGTGCAGCGTCTCGCGGTCGACGCTGGGGCGCAGGCACGACATAGGCCTTTGGCTTCAACAGCCCTTCCGGATCCGCATCGGGCACGACGGCGGCTTCCAGCACCGACGGATGCGTGATCAGCGCGCTCTCCACCTCGAACGGCGACACCCAGATGCCGGAGACCTTGAACATGTCGTCGGAGCGGCCGCAGAAGGTGTAGCGCCCGTCGGCGTCGCGGACATATTTGTCGCCGGTGCGCGTCCAATAGCCCTCGAAGGTCGAGCGCGTCTTGTGGCGCTGATTCCAGTAGCCCTCGCCGGCGGAGGGCGCGTGGACCAGCATCTCGCCGACTTCCCCATCGGGCACGTCTTGCCCGGCCTCGTTGACGAGCCGCACCTGATAACCGGGCACCGGGCGGCCGGAGGAGCCGTATTTGATGTCGCCCGGCGCGTTCGACAGGAAGATGTGCAACAGCTCGGTCGAGCCGACGCCGTCGAGAATGTCGACGCCGAAGCGCGCCTTCCAGGCATTGCCGACGGATTCCGGCAGCGCCTCGCCGGCCGAGGTGCAGATGCGCAAGGCGGAGCCCGCCTTCTCATGACGCAGCGACTCGTCGTGCAACATCGCGGCGAACAGGGTCGGCACGCCGTAGAAGATGGTCGGGTTGTAGCGGTTCAGCAGCTTGAACATCAGAGCCGGCGTCGGGCGCTCGGAGTTGAGAATCGTGGTGGCGCCCACCGACAGCGGGAAGGTCAGCGCATTGCCGAGGCCATAGGCGAAGAACAGTTTTGCGGCGGAAAGACAGACGTCGCTCTCGCGGATGCCGAGCACCTGCTTGGCATAGGTCTCGGCCGTAGCGGCGAGATTACCGTGCAGATGGCGGACGCCCTTGGGCATGCCGGTCGAGCCGGATGAGTACAGCCAGAACGCAGGCTCGTCCTCATGCGTTGCGACCGTGTCGAACTGATCGCTCTCGCGCGCCAGTTCCTGCGACAGTAGCTTGTGACCGAACGCGTTCGCGCCGGAGACCACGACGCAGTCGAGATCGGGCATGCGGCCGACGATGTCCTTCACAACCGGATACAGCGCCTCCGAGACGAACAGCACGCGGGCACGGCAGTCCGCGAGCACATAGGCATATTGCTCCGAAGTCAGCAGTGTATTGAGCGGCACAGGCACGATGCCGGCGCGCATGCTGCCTAAGAACGCCGCGGGGAAATCCACCGTGTCGAGCATGATCATCGCCACGCGCTCCTCGCGGCGGACGCCGAGGCGGCGCAGCATGTTGGCGACGCGGCAGGTCTGCTGCTGCAGGCCGCGATAAGTCAGCTCGGAGACCGTGTCGGTGTAGGCGAGCTTGTCGCCGCGGCCGGCCTCGACATTGCGGTCAAGCAGCCATGACACCGCATTGTACGACTTCACGGCGTTCCTCCCCCGATTTTTGAATTATAATTCATAGAAGGCCACCAACATCGCTTGCTGTCAATCCTCCCCGGCATTATGTTTCATAAACACAGAGTGCCTCAGGGATATGACGCCACACAGCGACGCCCCGCGCGACGAGGGCCAGTCCGCAGCCGAGACCGATTTCCTCGACCAGCTGGGCCAGCGGGTGCGGCGGATGCGCGGCCTCGCCGGCATGTCGCGCAAGGTGCTGGCCGAGGTCTCCGGCATTTCCGAGCGCTACATCGCCCAGCTCGAAAGCGGCAAAGGCAACGTCTCGATCGTGCTGCTGCGCCGCATCGCCAATGCCATCAACGCGCCGCTCGACGACATCATTCCCGGCAGCGAGCCGTCGCCCGACTGGCCCGTCATCCGCGACCTGCTGAAGAAAGCGAGCCCGAGCCAGATCGCGCAGGTCAAGGAGCTGCTCGCCGGCGCGGCCTCGGCGCCGCTGCGGCGCACCTTCTCAGGCATTGCGCTGATCGGCTTGCGCGGCGCCGGCAAATCGACGCTGGGCAGAATGCTCGCGGAGCGGATCGGCTGGAGCTTCGTCGAGCTCAACAAGGAGATCGAGCGGCAGAACGGCTTGTCAGCTGCCGAGATCATCGCGCTCTACGGCCAGGAAGGCTTCCGCCGCATGGAGCAGACGGCGCTGGTGCAACTGCTGGCACGCAAGGAGCCGATGGTGCTGGCGACCGGCGGCGGCATCGTCTCCGAGCCCGTCACCTTCGACCTGATCCTGACGTCGTTCTACACGATCTGGCTCAAGGCCGAGCCGGAGGAGCACATGGCGCGCGTGCGCAAGCAGGGCGACCTCCGCCCGATGGCCGACGACCGCTCCGCGATGGCCGAGCTGCGCAACATTCTGGCCAGCCGCGAGCCGCTGTATGCGCGGGCGAATGCGGTGGTTGATACGGCGGGGCTGACAGTGGATGCGGCGGCCGCGCGACTGGGCGAGGCGGTGAAGCCGGTGATCGCCAACGAGGCGCGGATGTTCGCGCGGGGGTGAGCTAACCGCCGGTCGCGGCGATCGCGCGATCGTGGGCTTCGAGGATCGCCTTCAGCCTGTCCTTGATGTCCTGCACGTCGCCGCCGGTCTTCTCGTCGAGCAGCAGGCCGTTGAGCGCGCTGTGTGTCAGCCGGTTGGCGACCCATTTGCGCTCGAAGCCGAGCTTCGACTGCACCGTCGAGATGATCGTGACGCAAAGCGACAGCACGGTCGCGACGGTCTTCGGGTCGAGGCCGACGATGGGACGGCCGATCTGCGACAGCACCGCGGCGGTCGCGCTGAACACCACGACGCACACGGTGGAGCCGTGGTTGGCGAAGCTCCACCACTTCTGCCCCCGGCCGCTCCAGCGCAGCGCGTCGTTCAACGTGCGCGCCACGAAATCCGCGCCGGCCTCCGGCCCATGCCCGTTCGCCATCGCTCTCTCCCCAGCCGGTTCGCTCCCTGATTGAGAGACGATCCAACGACAATGGCCTGCCGCGCGCAAGCGGGCCGGCCGTGCGGAACGACAGGACGGAGAGGATCAGCTGCGCGTCTCGATCTCCCGCAGCTCCGCATAGGTCAGCGGGGTCAGGCCGGAGCCGTCGAAATAGATGAAGCGCAGGCGGCGGCGGCGGGAGATGAAATTGGACGGCAGCGGATCGTAGCGGAAGCTGCTGCCGCCGAGATGCGGCGTCAGGCTGCCGACATCGGTGAGCGCATCGATCTCGACGCGCAGCAGCTTCAGGCTCTCGCCATCGCGCAGGATCTCGAACGGCACGCGGGCGAGCCGCAGGAAGCTGGTCGGATCAGGGGCGGCGATAAAGCCGTCGACGAAGGCAGCCTCAACCTTATCGAGATCGGGCTCGACCACCGGCGCGGGCTTGGCTCCCTCGGGCTGATGCGGCGTCTGCCACTGCACCGGCGAGCGACCGCCATGCGGATGGTTGTGGCCGGGGCCATGCGGCGGGTGATCGTGATCATGGTGATGATCATGATCGTGGGAATGACCATGATCGTGATGATGATGGCCGTGATGATGGCGCATCGCGGACCTCAGAAGCTGACGGGCTTGTTGATGATATGCTTGTGGCTGCCGAGCTTGCCGTGGGCGACCATCGAGCCGAGCGCCTCGACGACCACGCGGACGCCGATCAGCGCGGTGATGTCCGAGGTGTCGTAGGGCGGCGAGACCTCGACGACTTCGAGCCCGCACAGACCCTCGGCGGCAACGAGGCCGAGCAGCTTCAGCGCCTCGCGCGGCAGGAAGCCGCCGGGCTCGGGCCAACCGGTGCCGGGCACGAAGCCGCAATCGATGGAGTCGACGTCGAACGAGATATAGACGGCGTCGGCATCCTTCCACGCCAGCTCCAGCGCGATCTCGGCGGTCTTCTCCAGGCCGATCTTCTCGATGTCGGCGATGGTCAGCACGTTGGTGTTGCGCTTGCGAGCGACCTCGACGCCCTCGCGCGGCACCTGCCAGCCGCCGATGCCAAGCTGCACCAGATTGGTGGGCGAGACGTTCGGCAGATTGGTCGCCCAGTACCAGGGCGTGGTGTGCATGCGCTCGTCGAGATCCTTCTCCTGGATGTCGATGTGGCGGTCGAAATGGATGATGCCGATCTTCTTGTCGGTGCACTGCGCGATGCCGCGCACGCAGGGAAAGCCGATCGAATGGTCGCCACCAAGCATGATCGGCAGCGCGCCGGACGAGGCCACATGCGCAACGCCGCGGCTGATCTGGTCAAAGCTCTTTTCCAGATTGGCGGGGATGGTGAAGACGTCGCCGGCATCGCACAGGGTCATCTGCTCCCGCAAGTCGACGCCGAGTTCGTAGTTATAAGGCGTGTAAAGCGCGGAGATGCGGCGGATGCCCTGCGGCCCGAAGCGGGTGCCGGGGCGATAGGTGGTGCCGGAATCGAAGGGGATGCCGATGACCGCAGCATCGTATTTGCCGACGTCGCGGACGTTCTCGACATAGGGCGCCTTCATGAAGGTGTTGATGCCAGCGAAATGCGGCAGCTCGCCGCGCGCGAAGGTCGGGATGTCGCGATCCGTCAGCGTGTCGGCGCCGGGCAGGCCCATGTCGAGCGCCCATTGACGCTCCTTGCGCCAGCCGTTGCTCGGCAGCTTGCCTTCGGCCTCCAGCGCCTGCCAGCCCTGCGTGGCCATCTTGTCGAAATCCGGATGATGCCGGCGCGTGATCGGGCGCTGCGGCTGCAAGCCGGCACGGCGGGTGCGCCGCATGGCGGGGAATGACATGGAGTTCTCCTTCGTTTCTTCTGGGTGTTATTGCGCCGCCTGCACGCTGGCGCGGATGAAGCCGAGCACGGGCACCGCGCTGTCGCGGGTGAGATCGAGGTCGTAGGTGATGCGCGCGCCGAACCGTTCCGGCGCCTGCGGATCCTTGCGCGGACGGTCGAGCGCGATCAGCCGTGTCGCCAAGCCGAACGCCTCCTTGATGTCATGGGTGACCATCACGATGGTCATGTTGTGCTCGCGCCACAGCGGCTTGATCAGCGCATGCATCTGTGCGCGGGTGCCGGGATCGAGCGCGCCGAACGGCTCGTCGAGCAGCAGCACGCGCGGCTGCTTGGCCAGTGCCTGCGCGATTGCCAGGCGCTGCTGCATGCCGCCTGACAGCGCGCTCGGATATTTGTCGGCGTGAGGGCCGAGGCCGACGGCGTCGATCAACGCGCGGCTCTTCTCCACTGCATGCTTGCGCGCCGAGCCGAACAGCCGCGCTGTGAAGGGGCTCGCCGCGAACTCGTAGCCGAGCAGGACGTTGCCGAGCACGGTGAGATGCGGGAACACGGAGTAGCGCTGAAAAACGATGCCGCGGTCAGGACCCGGCTCGGCCGGGAACGGCTGACCGTCGAGCAGCACGGCGCCCTGGCTCGGTTTTTCCTGACCGAGGATCAGGCGCAGAAAGGTGCTCTTGCCAGCCCCGGAGGGACCGACGATCGACAGGAACGTGCCGGAGGCAATCTCGAGATTGATGCGCTCGAGCACGACCTGATTGCCGTACTCGACCCAGACGTTGCGGAAGGACAGCGTGCTCATCAGCGACTTCCTTGCGCATAGGCCCAGGGAAAGGCGCGCTGGCCGAACCACACGAGAGCGTAGTCGAAGATGTAGGCAAGCAAGGTGATCCAGGCGACATAGGGCAGGATCACGTCCATCGACAAATAGCGGCGGACCAGGAAGATGCGATAGCCGAGCCCGACGTCGGAGGCGATCGCCTCGGCCGAGATCAGGAACAGGAAGGCCGGGCCGATCATCAGCCTCAGACCCTGGATCAGCCGCGGCATGATCTGCGGCAGCACCACGCGGATCGCGACCTGCCAGGTGGAGGCGCCAAGCGTCTGCGCCTTGATGAGCTGCTCCCTGGGCATGTTCTGGACCTCCATCGACAGGTCGCGAACCAGGGTCGGCGTGACGCCGATGATGATCAGCACCACCTTGGAGAGCTCACCGAGACCGAACACGATGAACAGCACGGGCAGCACCGCCATCGGCGGGATCATCGAGAGCACCGCAACGAGAGTCCCGAAGCCGGCGCCGGCGATCGGAAGCAAGCCGATCGCGAGGCCCACGACGAGGGCGATGGCAGCGGAAATGCCGAGCCCGAGCGCAAGGCGCTGCAGGCTCGCCGCCGTATCGGACCAGAGCACGTAGTCGCCGGAGCGGCGATCCGGCTCGGTCGCGAGTCGCTTCGAGGTGGCGACCATCTCCGACACCGGCGGCAACAGCTTGTCGTCCGGATTATCAGCGCGCCGCTGCGCCGAGCCGATCACGTAGATCAGCGCGATCAGCAGGAACGGCAGGAAGGCCAGCAGCAGCCGGGTGCCGCGGCTCGGGACAACGTTTATGGCACGCGGCATCAGAAGACTCCGTCATTCCGTTTCATGACCACGCCACTCGAGCTGAATGTACGGCGCCGGATTCTGCCGCCAATCCTTCCATGAACACGGCTCTTGGCGTGTTCATGGTCGGTGTGCAGGACCGCCTTGGGTGCCAGAACCTCATGGTGAGGAGGCGCGTAGCGCCGTCTCGAACCATGAGGCCCCATCCAGGCCTCATCCTTCGAGACGCTTGCTACGCAAGCTCCTCAGGATGAGGGGAGATGCTGCTGGCGTAGCGGCAGAGCGGTCAAAGCTTCCCGTCCGCCGCCATCTTCATGTAGGTCGGATCGAAGCGCAGCTTCACGTTCGTGGTCGAGCCCAGCGCCTTGGACGGCGTGGAGATGCCGACCGCGTCCTTTGACTTGACGTTCTCGCCGAGCAGATTGTGGTCGAAGCAGAAGGTGCGGACGTGGTCCATGATCTTCGGCAGCTCCGGCCCGGTCATGAAGGCGAGTGCGTCCTTCGGCTCGTAGTACATGAAGGTCGTCTTGAGCTGGGTCTCGAAGCCCGCGACATCCGTGCCGGAGAGCTTGGCCATCGCCTCACGCGCGGCCTTGCCCTTCTCGCTCTGGTCCTTCATCAGCGCGATGGTTTCGTACCAGATGCCCGTCAGCGCCTTGCCGAGCTCCGGGTTGTCCTTCAGCGTCTGCGTATTCACGACGAGCAGATCCTCGATCTCGCCGGGGATCTTGCTGGAGTCGAACACCAAGGTCGCGCCGGGCTCGGACTTGACTTCGAGCAGTTGCGGATTCCAGGTCACGACCGCGGTGGTATCCGGCGACTTCGCGGCCGCGACGATGTCGGCGTCCGAGGTGTTGACCGTCTTGATGTTCTTCTCAGAGAGCTTCACGGTCTCCAGCCCGCGCGCCAGCAGATAATGCGACACCGAGAGCTCGACCAGGTTGACCTTCTGGCCCTTGATGTCGGCCAGCGTCTTGCCCTTCTTCAGGACGACGCCGTCATTGCCGTTGGAATAGTCGCCCATGATGATGGCCGACGTGTCGACGCCGCCGGCGGCGGGAATCGTCAGCGCATCCATGTTGGTGACGGTCACGCCATCGAACTTGCCGGCGGTGTACTGGTTGATCGATTCGACGTAGTCGTTGATCTGGGTGACCTTGATCGAGATGCCGTATTTGTCGGCCCACTTTTTGACGATCCCGGACTCCGCCGCATAGGGCCACGGCATCCAGCCGACATAGATCGTCCAGGCGATGTTGAATTCCTTCTTCTTCTCGGCGTGAGCGGGCGACGGCGATGCGGTCGCCAGCGTCGATGCCGCGAGCAGTGCAACAAACAGATTTCGCGCTTTGAACATGTCCAGTCCCTCATCGGTTTTGTGACCTGCGGACTGGCAAAGACAACCTCGAGCCTGCCAAGCGCGGCCACTGAGGTCTCCCGGGTTTTTGTCCCGCCGTGCACCAGGGCTCTCCCCTGGCGGCTGCTCTCGGACCAGCATTCCCGCGAGGAGAACCGGAACCCTAGCTGCCAACTCTGAGCAACGAGATCAGCAAGTGACGTGCCAGAGGAAAATGCTTGCGATTCAACGGAACGCACGGCAGCCTGTGCCCAAAAAGCTGGCAGTCCGAATTCATCTTGGGCGATGAGGCTGATCGTGGGGGCAACGGCCATGCACCGAAGGCATGAACCGGTTGACTCGCGCGGGCGACTTCATCAGGCCGGCACAACCGTGGCCGTTGGAGTCTATTCGTCATGATGAAATTGTCGGGGATCGCAGTGGCAAGCCTGCTGGCGGTGGGTCTGATGTCCGCAACTGCGATGGCGCAGAGCACACCCGCGACGGAGACGCCGGCCGCCACGCCCTCCCCAACGCCGAATGCCTCTCCTGCGGCACCCGCGACTGCTCCAGCAACCACCAGCGACAAGCCGGCCGAGACGAAGCCTGCAGCCGATGCGACGGCGACGAAAAAGAAGAAGCGGACCAAGACCACCCGGCAGGAGGTCGAGGACTCCTTGCGCAGCGGCAAGGTGCCCTCGCGCTATCGCAGCCGCGTGCCGAAGGAGTACCAGAAGTACATCCCGTTCGAACGCTGAGCGTTGGTTCGATGATCGGCGGCGCCTAGGCTGGCGGCGTCAGCTTGACGATGAATGCGACGATCAACATGAACGCGAGACACAACGCGGTCTCGAGGTCGGAATGACCGGACCAGAAGCCGCGCAGGGTTGATGCGGCTTTTTGCGGTGCTCGGACTTTCAGACGGGGCGCACGCATTTGCTCAACCTTCGATAAAAGGCAAGACAAATTACCACTTGAAAGAATAGTCCTCTCCGCGCCGCCGCTCAATGCGGAAATTCGGCTCACGTCAGCAGGACTGACGGACTTGGCGACCCCGAGCCAGTTAGTTGGCCGATCACCCCGCCCCAGCGGTGGTGCGCCCCTCTCCCGCTTGCGGGACATGCAATCGCATATGACGACCGCAGTTTTTTGCCGCCTCTCACCGCGTCGTCATGGCCGGGCTTGTCCCGGCCATCCACGTCGGTCGGCACGCTGAGAACGACGTGGATGCCCGGGACAAGCCCGGGCATGACGGAGTAACTAAGTCCCAATTTCGTTCGCGGCGACGACCGTGGCCTTTGGCGCGAGAGAACGACCGTTCAGATCCCGAGATAGCGGTGCTGTAGCTCGGGCTCGGCCATCAATTGCTCCGACGTGCCGCTCCACACCGTGCGGCCGCGCTCGATGATGTAGTGGCGGTCGCAGATGCGGGTCAGATGCTCGACGTTCTTGTCGATCACCAGGATCGACTGCCCGCGCGATTTCAGCAGCGACAGGCAGCTCCAGATCTCCTCGCGGATCAGCGGCGCAAGGCCTTCGGTCGCCTCGTCGAGAATGAGCAGCTTTGGATTGGTCATCAGTGCGCGGCCGATCGCCAGCATCTGCTGCTCGCCGCCGGAGAGCTGGTTGCCCATGTTGCCGCCGCGCTCGGCCAGCCGCGGAAACAGCGCATGGATCTTGTCGAGCGTCCACGGGTCGGAGGCGCCGAGCCGGTTGGTCGAGGCCGCCACCAGATTCTCTGTGACGGTGAGGTTCGGGAAGATCTGCCGCCCCTCCGGGACCAGGCCGATGCCGAGTTGCGCGATCCGGTAGGACGGCAGCTTGCGCGTCTCCTGGCCGCTGAAGCGGATCTGGCCGGCGCGCGCCTGGGTCAGCCCCATGATCGAGCGGATGGTAGTCGTCTTGCCCATGCCGTTGCGGCCCATCAGCGAGACCATCTCGCCGGGGCGGATCGCGAGCGACAGGCCGAACAGGACCTGGCTGAGGCCGTAGCAGGTCTCGATGCCGTCGACGTCGAGCAGCATGCCGTTGTCTTTCTGATCAACCATTTTCTGATCAACCATGGCCGACCACCACGTGCTGGTCGCCGAGATAGGCGCGCTTGACCTCCTCGTTCTGCCGGATCTCGTCCGGCTTGCCCGAGGCGATGATGCGGCCATAGACCAGCACCGAGATGCGGTCGGCGAGCGCGAACACCGCCTCCATGTCGTGCTCGACCAGCACAATCGAGACCTCGTTGCGCAGCTCGGCGAGCAGCTTCACCATGCGCTGCGACTCGGTGACGCCGAGGCCGGCCATGGGCTCGTCGAGCAGCATGATTTGCGGCTTGGTCGCGAGCGCGACCGCGAGCTCGAGCTCGCGCTGCTCGCCATGGCTGAGCTTCGACACCAGCACGTCGGCGCGATGGCCGAGACCGACACGCTCCAGCGCGGCGCGCGCGGCATCGCGCAGCGGCTTCTCTTTGCGCGCATTGGCGAAGAAGCGGAACGAATGCCTGCCGTCATGCGCCTGGGCCGCGAGCGCGACGTTGTCCGCCGCGGTGAAATCGGTCAGCAGCGAGGTGATCTGGAACGAGCGCGCGAGCCCGAGCGCGCTGCGCTTGTAGGCCGGGAAATGCGAGATGTCGCGGCCGCCGAGGAAGATACGGCCGGCATGCGGCGCGAGATGGCCGGTGAGCTGGCTGATCAAGGTGGTCTTGCCGGCGCCGTTCGGACCGATGATGGCGTGGATCTCGCCCTTGGAGACGTCGAGGCAGACGTGATCGGTGGCGATGATGCCGCCGAAACGGCGCACGAGATTATCGACGCGGAGCAGCGGTTCAGCCACGGTTCAACCTCCCGAGCATGCCCATAATGCCGCCGCGGCCGAACAGCACGATCAGGAGCAGCAGCGGCCCCATGATCAGCGCCCAATATTCGGTGAGCTGCGACAGTACCTCTTCCAGCACCAGGAACACGACGGAGCCGACCACCGGCCCCATCAGGGTGCCCATGCCGCCGAGGATCACCATCACCATGAGATCGCCGGAGCGGGTCCAGTACATCACGGCCGGGCTGACGAAATCGGTGTTGTTGGCGAGCAGCGCGCCGGAGAGGCCGCACAGCATGCCCGCGATGACGAAGCAGGCGAGCTTGTAGCGCTTCGACGGGAAGCCGATCGCCTGCATGCGCTGCTCGTTGGAGCGCAGGCCCTGCAACACCAGCCCGAAGCGCGAATTGACGATGCGCCAGACCAGCACGACGACGGCGAGCAGACAGGCGAGGCAGAGATAATAGAACTGCACGCGGTTGCCGAGATTGATCAGGCCGCCGAAATCGCTGCGCTTGTAGACGGTGAGGCCGTCATCGCCGCCGTAGCGCGCCAGCCCCGACGCGACGTAATAGGCCATCTGCGCGAAGGCCAAGGTGATCATGATGAAATAGACGCCGCGGGTGCGCAAGGAGAGCGCGCCGATCACCAGGGCATACAGCGCCGACACCGCGATCGCGACCGCGAACTGCGCCCAGCCGGAGCCGATACCCTCCTGCGCCAGGATGCCGACCGCGTAGCCGCCGATGCCGAGATAGGCGGCATGGCCGAAGCTCATCATGCCGCCATAGCCCATCAGCAGATTGAGGCTGACGGCCGCGAGCGCCAGGATCACGATGCGGGTGAACAGCGTGAGGATGAAGATGTTGCCGGTGAGGTTCGAATAGACCGGCAGCAGCACGAGGCCGGCCACGACGATGATGGCAACGAGGCTTGAGACGTTGAGCTTGGATGTCATCTGCGATTGGCCGGAAACAGACCTTCAGGCCGCGCCACCAGCACGATCGCCATCAGGAGATAGATCAGCATCGAGGACAGCGCCGGCGCCGCGGTGGAGGCCGATGCCGAGTTCAGCACCTGGCGCAGCAGATTGGGCAGGAAGGCGCGGCCCATCGTGTCGATCAGGCCGATCATGATCGCAGCGATGAAGGCGCCGCGGATCGAGCCGATGCCGCCGATCACGATCACGACGAAGGCGAGGATCAGGATGTTCTCGCCCATGCCGATCTGCACGGTGAGGATCGGGGCCTGCATCAGCCCGGCGAGCCCGGCGAGCGCAGCGCCGAGGCCGAACACGAGTGTGTAGAGCAGCTTGATGTTGATGCCGAGCGCGCCGATCATCTCGCGGTTGGAAGCGCCGGCGCGGATCAGCATGCCGATGCGGGTGCGCATCACGCCGAGATAGAGCAGCAGCGCCACCAGCAGCGCCACGACGATGATCGCGAGCCGATAGGCCGGATATTGGATGCCGGGCAGGATCGTGACCGGGAAAGCGAGCCAGGACGGCAGCGGCAGCGCGAGGCCTGCGGGACCCCAGATCAGCCGGACCGCCTCATTGAAGAACAGGATCAGGCCGAACGTCGCGAGCACATGGTCGAGATGGTCGCGCCCATAGAGATGGCGCAGTGCCGTGAATTCGAGCACGATGCCGAGCAGAAGCGTGGCACCGAGCGCCAGGACGCCGCCGAGCACGAAGCTGCCGGTCCACGCCACGAAGGTCGCCGCGAAATAGGCGCCCATCATGTAGAGCGAGCCATGGGCCAGGTTGACCAGGTCCATGATGCCGAACACCAGCGTCAGGCCGGCAGCCAGCAGGAACAGCAGCAGTCCGAACTGCAGCCCGTTCAGGAATTGTTCGACGACGAGAAGCATGCCCCTCACTTCACGCTCAAGAAAACGGCGGCAGAACCGTTGCAGGCGCTGCCGCCATGTCCGTCCCGATCTTAGGCCGGAGATGTTTTAAGCTTCAAGCAAATTCCAGGCCGGGCGGGACCGACCCGGGAATTTTCTTGATCGCTACTTCATCGGGCATTTGTCGTGGAAGCGATCCTGGTCGTTCTCGACGATGGTCGCCACGGTCTTCAGGGAGAGCTGGCCGTCGGGGTCCTTGACCACGTCCTGGAGGTAGAAGCTCTGGATCGGGATGTGATTGTTACCGAACTTGAAGGCGCCGCGCAGCGACTTGAAGTTGGCCTTCTCCATCTCGGCCTTCATCTCGGCCTTCTTGGAGGTGTCGCCCTTGACCGCGACCACCGCGCTGTTGATCAGTTGCGCCGCGTCATAGGCCTGGGCGCCGTAATAGGTCGGGCGCAGGCCGGTGTACTTCTTGCGATAATCTTCGACGAATTTCTTGTTCTGCTCGTTCGGCAGGTCGTTGACCCATTCCTGCGCGCCGGGCACGCCGATCGCATTGTCCTTCTGCAACGGCAGCGACAATTCGTCGACGGTGAAGGCGGTGTAGAGCGGCATCTTCTCCTTGAGGCCGGCCTGCGCGTATTGATTGAGGAACTGCACGCCGGCTGCGCCCGGATAGAACACGAAGATCGACTCGGCGCCGGATGCGCGGGCCTTGGAGAGCTCGGCGGAGAAATCGAGCTGGCTCGGCCACACCGTGTATTCCTCGCCGACCACCTGGCCCTTGAAGGTGCTCTTCAGGCCCGCCAGCATGTCCTTGCCGGCCGCATAGTTCGGGCCGATCAGGAACACCGACTTGACGCCCTTCTGGTTCATATAGAGGCCCATTGCGGCGGGCGTCTGGTCGTTCTGCCAGGAGGTCGAGAACACGTAGGGCGAGCACAATTCGCCGGCGAGCTGCGACGGGCCGGCATTGGCGGAGACCAGGAAGGTCTGGGAATCGACAGCGGTCTTGAGCGAGGCCAGCAGCACGTTCGACCAGATGTAGCCGACGATGAAGTCGACCTTGTCGGACTGCACCAGCTTCTCGGTCTTCTGCTTGCCGACGTCGGGCTTCTGCTGGTCGTCCTCATAGATCACCTCGACCGGCTTGCCGTCCATCTTGCGGCCGAGATGGTCGAGCGCGAGCTCGAACGAATTGCGCATGTCGTTGCCGATCACGGCGGTCGGACCGCTGAAGGTGGAGACGAAGCCGATCTTGATGGTGTCGCCGGCAAACGCCGCGCTCGAAAACAGCAGCGCCGCCGCGCCTGCCAGCCAGAAGCTCGTCTTCATTGTCATCCCCTCTCCTGATCACGCTCAGTTCTTATCGTTGTTTTGTCGCCGCCACGCAGCAGCGCAACGAGCGGCGGCGTTTCGCCGCAGCATGCGTTGCGCGAATGATAGTCTGCGCGCTATCGATCCATGCACCATAATTCCCACGAACGGGCAAAGGCAAGAATTATAGTGCTTGTTAAGGATACCCGGCCCGAGGCGTCCTGCCGCAAAGCGGGCGAACAGCCTCATGCGCAGCGGCGAGCATCGTCATGACGGCGATGTCCGATCATGAACAGCCGAATGAGTTGTGTGCGGCCCGACCTGCTGCATTGCCGAACGGAATTCGAAGCACGCACCGCTCCATCCCGCAGTGGATAGATATTGGATGGGATCAGCCCGCGGTTGATCTACGTCGCAGGCGCATATTCACCTCCCGATCAGCTTGTGCAATCGGGCTGAGCGTCGCGCGGATCTGAAACACGCAAACCAGCGGTCCCATTTGATCATCCCGCCGGGCGGCAGCGAGGCCATGGGCGGTCGCCGCACAATATTTAAGCAACCGCTCGGCTTTCGCGGATAGCCCAGACGAATTCCGAGATTGTCGGATTCATAAACTGCTGAATTACAACGTTTTTCGTCAGACGCGCGCAGACGCGCAATGTACACAATGGCATGTCCCTTGCTACTCTTGCGGTCGGATCGACGTGACGCGGAGCGTGAGCACATGGCAAGCCAGACATCGGGCCGACGACGGCGGAGCGCGGCGTGACCGAGGCCGTTGCCGAGATCATAGCCGCTCACCGCGCCGGCCGGACGTCGCCAAAGGAGACCGTCGCACGCACATTCGCGCGCATCCGCGCGCATGGCGACCCCGCCATCTTCATCAACCTGCGCGACGAGCAGGACGCGCTGGCCGAGGCCGAAAGTCTGGCCGCCAAGGATGCGGCAGCGCTGCCGCTCTATGGCGTGCCGGTTGCCGTGAAGGACAATATCGACGTCGCGGGCCTGCCGACCACGGCGGCCTGCCCCGCCTTCGCCTACACGCCAGCGCGGGATTCGACTGCGGTCGGGCGGTTGCGCGCGGCCGGTGCGATCATCATCGGCAAGACCAATCTCGATCAGTTCGCCACCGGTCTCGTCGGCGTGCGCTCGCCCTACGGCATTCCGAAAAACCCGGTGCGTGGCGATCTGGTGCCGGGCGGCTCGAGCTCCGGCTCGGCGGTCGCCGTCTCGGCCGGTCTCGTGCCGTTGTCGTTGGGCACGGATACCGCGGGCTCCGGCCGCGTGCCGGCGATGCTCAACAACATCGTCGGGTTGAAGCCGAGCCTCGGCATGATCTCGACCACAGGTCTCGTTCCGGCCTGCCGGACGCTCGACTGCATCTCGGTGTTCTCGCTCACCGTCGACGACGCAGTGGCTGCGCTGTCGGTGATGGCGGCGCCGGACCCGCTCGATCCGTTCTCGCGCGACCGGCCCGTGGGAGCCGTGACGGCGTTTCCCAAGGGCGTGAAGCTCGGCATTCCCCGCCCCGGTCAACTCATCTTCTTCGGGGATAAGGCCGCGGAAGCGGCCTATGCCGCGGCGGTCGCGCGCTTCGTCAAGCTCGGCGCGGAGCTCGTCGAGTTCGACCTCGAGCCGTTCTACGAAACGGCGCGGCTGCTCTATGAGGGCCCGTGGGTCGCCGAACGCTATCTCGTCATCCGCGATCTGCTGGCGTCGGATCCCGAAGCGATCCATCCGGTGACGCGCGAGATCACCATCGGCGGGGCGCGCGGCAGCGCGGCAGATGCGTTCGCCGCGATGTATCGCCTGCACGCGCTGCGCAAGGTGGCCGAGCGCACCTTCGGCGCGATCGATGCGATGCTGCTGCCGACGGCGCCGACCGCCTACACGACCGCGGAGGTGCTGGCCGATCCGATCCTGCTCAACAGCCGGCTCGGCACCTACACCAACTTCGTCAATCTGCTCGATCTCTGCGGGCTCGCCGTTCCCGCTGCCATGCGCGGCGATGGCATTCCGTTCGGCATCACGCTGCTGGCGCCTGCCGGAGGCGACGCCGCGCTGGCGAGCCTCGGCCGCGCGTTTCATGCCGACACGGCGCTGCCGGTCGGCGCCAAGGCGGTGCCGCAGCCGCCGCTCGCGCCGGTGTCGTCGTCGCTGCATGGTGACGAGATCGCGATCGTTGTCGTCGGTGCGCATTTGTCCGGAATGGCGCTGAATCACGAACTGACAAGTCTCGGAGGTCGCCTGCTGGAGACGACATCGACCGCACCGGACTACAAGCTCTACGCGTTGTCGACCACGCCTCCCAAGCCCGGCATGCTGCGAACCGACGAGGGCAAGGGCGCCGCGATGGCGGTCGAGCTCTGGGCGCTCTCGGCCGCAAGCTTCGGCAAGTTCGTCGACCTCATTCCACCGCCGCTGTCGATCGGCACGATCAGGCTGGCTGATGGCCGTAGCGCCAAAGGTTTCCTCGTCGAGCCCGCCGCGCTCGACGGCGCGCGCGACATCTCCGAGTTCGGCGGCTGGCGCGCCTACATGGCGCGGAAGGGCTGAGAACCCTTCTGATTACGAACACAGCGCAGCCGCAGAACTCGTCACCGCACTCCGTCGCCAGCAGATAAGCGCGGTGCTCATAAATGCGCCCTCTCCCCTTGTGGGAGAGGGCATGTAAGACCGGACCTCAAGCTCGGTTGGGTGAGGGGTCTGTCTCCACGAGCGCAACTCGCGGCGACAGACCCCTCACCCAACCGCGTGCTTGGATGGACCGGCGATGCCCTCTCCCACAAGGGGAGAGGGCACTGCATCTAATAGCGCGCTAGGACTTTGCTCATTGCAACGTGCCACCGTTCGACCAGCGAGCTCATCGGCAGGACGGTGGGCACGGCGCCATCACGACCTCACATCGGAGAGAGCACGGCAGCGCCTTTGCCCACCCTACAAATTCTCCTATACCGACACCGCGTAGATCTCGTACTCGCCGCGTACCAGCTCGATATGCGCGCGCATCGCGTTGGCAGCACCAGTCTTGTCGCCGCGCATGATGGCGACGACGACGCGGTCGTGCTCGGCGTGCGACTTGGCGAGGCGGCCGAGATTGCGGAACTGGGCGCGGCGGAACGGCTGCACACGCACGCGCGTGGCCAAGGTGATCTCGGCGATATAGGCGTTGTGCGCGCCGGCATAGATCGCATTGTGGAAGCGCTCGTTCACTTCGTGGAAGCGCTCGGGATTGCCGGCGTGGCTGAGATTGCGCAGCTCCTCGTGAATGGCCTCCAGCCGCTGCCGCTCGATCGGCGTCATGCGCTGTGCGGCAAGCCCGGCACACAGGCCTTCGAGCTCGGCCATGGCCTCGAACATGCCGGTGAGCCGATCGACCGAGGGCCGCGCCACCACGGCGCCGCGATGCGCGCGCGCCTCGATCAGGCCGGAGGCCGCGAGCTGGCGCAGCGCCTCGCGCACCGGCGTGCGCGACACGTTGAAGCGCTTGGCAATCTCTGTCTCATCCAACGATGCGCCGGGCGCGAGCGCGCCGCGCACGATGTCGTCGGCGAGTTGGAGCCGCAATTCCTCGGCGCGCGTGATCTTGGCGACAGCCGGCGGCGCGCGATCGGGGCGCGACACATCGGACTCGCGCGTCAGCCGCTGACGCGTGCGCGGCGGAAGATCGTCCAGGCTCATGACTTAGCCGCCCTTTGCTTCGTCGATGACGCTGACATGGGCGGCGACGATTCTCCAGCCCTCGGGACACCGGATCCAGGTCTGCATCTGGCGCCCGACCTTGCCGGGCGCGCTGTCGCGATAGAACAGCGTCGAGGCCACCGCCGTATCGCGACCGTAAGTCGTGATCACGGTGCGCGCGGTGCGCCGCATCAGTCCGACCGGCGAGCGCGCGGAGCGAAACGCCGAGATCTCGCCATAGCCGTAGAGATTCTCGCCGATGCCGTAGCGCAGCGTGCGCGAGTCCTGCTTGAACAGCTCGTCGAGCACGGCGACATCGTTGCTGACCAGCGCCTGCTCGTAGCGTTGGAACTGCGCGGTGACCTCCGCAACGACGTCAGGCAGATCGACTTCCATTCTCCAGAACTCCTCTCGGGGCCGGCGCAGCGGCGACGCCCAGCTGTTGCAAGGCGTGGGCCACACGCAATGCGACATGTTCGCACCAGGGCGCGGCGATGATCTGCACGCCGATGGGCATCGGCTCCAGCGGAATGGGAACTGCGACGACGGGAAGCCCGATGAACGAGATCGGCTGCGTATGGATGCCGATGTTCGCCCGCACCGGCAGCTCGACGCCGTCGAGCACGAAAGTCGCCTGCCCGAGCTTTGGCGCAATGCAGGGCGTGGCCGGCGCGATCAGCACGTCGACCGACTTGAACAGCTCCAGCACCTGCGCGCGATACCAGCGGCGGAATTTCTGCGCGCGGTCGACCATCGGCGCCGGGATCATCGCGCCGGCGATGAGTCGATCTCGCACCGCCGGATCGAAATCCTGCGGCTGCTTGCGCAGGCGATCGAGATGCAAGGAGGCGCCTTCGGTCGTGCTGATGACATAGGCCGCGGCCCTGGCGCGCGCGGCCTCGGGGACTTCGATAATCTGAGTTACTTTCAGCGCGGCGGCGACGCGGCGGACGGCGTCGGCCGCTTCGGGAAACAGGTTTTTCTGGAAGTGACCGCCGGCCAGGGCGATCCTGAGATCACCGATGCCTTGCGACAGCAGGCCGGAGACAGGCTCCGGCGCGCGCGTGGTGCAGGCGGCATCATCAGCATCGGGCCCCTGCATCACGTCGTAAGCGAGCGCGAGATCCTCGACCGAGCGCGCGAACGGGCCGAGATGATCGAGACTCATCACGAACGGAAACGAGCGCGCGCGCGACAGCCGGCCATAGGTCGGCTT
Source organism: Bradyrhizobium sp. USDA 4353 (assembly GCF_054063215.1). NCBI lineage: Bacteria > Pseudomonadati > Pseudomonadota > Alphaproteobacteria > Hyphomicrobiales > Nitrobacteraceae > Bradyrhizobium > Bradyrhizobium sp. USDA 4353. The sequence continues at coordinate 2,184,363 of NZ_JBSSGB010000001.1, read as the reverse complement.
CAGCCCGAAGATGCCGCAGAACGACGAGGGCACGCGGATCGAGCCGTTGGTGTCGGAGCCGAGCGCGATCGGCACCAGGCCTCCGCCGACGGCGCTGCCCGAGCCGCCTGATGAGCCGCCGCTCATCCGCGAGGGGTCATGCGGATTGCGCGACGGGCCATCATGCACGTTCTCGCCGGTGAAGTCATAGGCGTATTCGCCCATGTTGAGCGCGCCGACGAGAACCGCGCCGGCGGCCTCCATCCGCTCGATCAGCGTCGCGTCGCGGGTTGCAGGCGCACGATCGCGATTGATCTTAGAGCCGGCGCGAGTCGGAAGCCCTTCGACATCGAACAGGTTCTTCACCGCGAACGGCACGCCAGCGAGCGGACCGACGGGCTTGCCCGCGGCGATATCGGCATCGACGGCGCGTGCCTTCGAACGCGCACGCTCCGTGGTGACGTCGGTAAACGCATTCAGTACGCCATCGCGCGCGGCGATCCGCGCCAATGCGGCGTCGGTGGCCTCGACAGCAGAGAGCTTGCGGGCGGCGACCGCGGCAGCGATGGCGCCTGCGGTCATATTGGCGGGATCAAGCGGTGAAGACACTGGCAGGCTCGGCTTCGTCAGCTAGGGAAAACTCGTCGACCAGCTTCGCCATCTTCAGCGAAACCTCGAGATTGGCGCGGATCGCCGGCCGCCATGCGTCCTCGATCGGCAGGCCCAGCGCGCGCCCGACCGCGTCGATGTAATCGTCCCAGGACTTACCTGAAGATTCATCCGATGGCTCAGCCATGCATCTTCACCTCAATGCGCCGGCAGCGGCGGGTGCGGAATCGCAGTCAGCAGCTCACGCGTATAGGCATCCTGCGGATCACCTAGCACACGTTCGCACGTGCCTTGCTCGACGATTCGACCCGACCGCATCACGATCACACGATCGCACAACAGCCGCACCACGTTCAAATCATGGGAGACGAACAGATAGCTCATACCTAACTGTTGCTTCAGGTCTTGCAGCAGGTTGAGCACGACCGCCTGCACGGAGACATCGAGCGCCGCCGTCGGCTCGTCGAGGATGACGAGCTTCGGGTGCAGCGCAATCGCACGCGCGATGCCGACGCGGGCCTTCTGGCCGCCCGATAATTGGTGCGGAAAACGGTCGAGCAGGTTCAGCGGCAGCCCGACCATCATCGCGAGCTCCTCGCAGCGCGCGCGCAGCGCATTGCGCCCCTTGATGTCGCCGAGCTGCAAAATCGGATCGGCGATGGCGCGCGCCGCGGTGAAGCGCGGATTGAGGCTGTCGGTCGGATCCTGGAACACCATCTGGATATGGCTGCGCTGCGGCAATCGCGCAAAGGCCTGCGGCAGGATGTTGCCGATCTCCTCGCCGTCGAAGCTGATGCGGCCCGAGGTCTGGTCGAGCAGCCGCATCACCATCATTGACGTCGTCGACTTGCCGCAGCCGGACTCGCCGACCAGCCCGACGCTCTCGCCGTGACCGACCGTGAAGCTGATGCCGTCGACGGCGCGAAACACGTCCGGCTCGATGGCCGGCTTGCGGCCCGAACAGTTTTGACAACGTCGCCGACGCGCCCTGACGGGGATATTCCTTGACCAGCTTGTCGACGAGGAGAAGCGGCTTGGCGCTGGCCGCACTTCGCCCGCCCTCCCCACTCCGCTCGTCCCCCACGCTCCGCTCGTCACCCCCGGGCTTGCCCCGGGGGTCCATCACCTCCAGTAACTCCTGCGAAGAAGGATGGATGGCCGGGCCTTCGCCGCGCCGAAGGGGCTTCGGCCCCGCAGGCCGGTCAAGCCCGGCCATTACGGAGAGAGGATGGGACGGCGAGGACGCCTCCTCCTCCGGCAACAAATCGCGCAAGGATACGCCGAGCCGCGGCGTCGCGCGCATCAGCTTGCGCGTGTAGGGATGCTGCGGGTTAGCGAAGATGTCGGTGGCCTTGGCGGTCTCGACCACACGGCCCTTCTCCATCACGACGACGCGGTCGCAATAGGCCGCGGCGAGACCGAGGTCATGCGTGATCAGGATCGTCGACATGCCGCGGCTGCGGGTCAGCTCGACGACGAGGTCTATCACCGCCTTCTGCGTGGTGACGTCGAGGCCGGTGGTCGGCTCGTCCGCGATCAGCAGTTGGGGATTGCAGGCGAGTGCCAGCGCGATGACCACGCGCTGGCACATGCCGCCGGACAGCTCGAACGGATAGGCGTGATAGCGCTCGCGCGGACGCGCGATCTTGACCTGCTCGAGGGCTGCGATCGCCTTCTCGGCGCGATCGCTCGCGGCCGCCTGGGCGTGCTGCTTCAGCACGTCCTCGATCTGCTGGCCGACCTTGCGGATCGGATTGAGCGCCGCGCGCGGGTTCTGGAAGATCATCGAGATCTCGCGGCCGCGCAGGTCGCGCATCTCGGTCTCGGCTGCCGCCTTGACATCGACGCCGGAGAACATCACCGAGCCCTCGGCGATGCGCCCGGCGCGATCGAGGATACGCATGACGGCGTAGGACGTCACCGACTTGCCGGAGCCGGATTCGCCGACGATCGCGAGCGTCTCGCCCTTGGCGACGGAGATGTCGACATGCTGCACCGCCTTGACGATGCCGCGGCGGGTGGAGAATTCGACCGTGAGATCGCGAACATCGAGCAGCGGCTGGGCGGTCATGTATGGCTCCGAATTACGTCCTGCGTTGCGGGTCGACGATGTCGCGCAGACCGTCGCCGAGCAGGTTGAAGCAGAACACCGCGATCATCAGGGCGAGGCCGGGAAACAGCGCGATCCACCATTCGCCCGACACCATGAACGACGCGCCCTCGGCGACCATAATGCCCCATTCCGCGGTCGGGGGGCGCACGCCGAGGCCGATGAAGGACAGGCCGGCGGCGTTGAGGATCGCGTAGCCCATGGTCAGCGACATCTGCACGATCATGATCGGCATGATGTTCGGCAGGATGTGACCGAGCAGGATGCGCAGCTCGCTGTTGCCGGAGAGGCGTGCGGCCTGGACGAAGCCGGCATTGCGGCGGACATTGGCTTCCGCGCGCGCGACGCGGGCGTAGAGCGGGAAGTTCACGATCGCGGTCGCGATGATGATGTTCTGCACAGTGTTGCCGAGCGCTGCGACGATGCCCATCGCCAACACGAACAGCGGGAACGCCATGATCGTATCGGCGATGCGGCCAACGATACGATCGGTCCAGCCGCCGAAGAAGCCGGCGGCGACGCCGGCGAGGCCGCCCATGAAGAACACCAGCGCGACCGAGGCGACCGCGATGAAGGTGTCGAGCCGGGTCGCGACGACGACGCGGCTGAAGATGTCGCGGCCGAGCTGATCGGTGCCGAACCAATGCGCCGCCGAGGGCGGCTTCAGCGCCGACGCGGTGTCGCTGGCGAGCGGATCATACGGCACGATCCAGGGCCCGAAGATCGCGGCGAACAGGATCACGACCAGGAGGCCGAAGGCGAAGCCCGTGACCTTGTTCTCGGCGAGCACATAGCGCGTGTGGCCGATCAGGGCCATCAGGCCCGAGCTCTGAGAAGGAGCGGCGGGTTCGAGGGTCGGCGCGACAGTGCTCATCCTTCCAGCCTCACACGGGGATCGATGACGCCATAGAGAATGTCGATGACGAGGTTGAGGACGACGTACATGACCGCCATCGTCAGCACGAAGCCCTGCACCGGCGCGAAGTCGGAGGCGATCAGCGCCTCCACCGCGTAGGAGCCGATGCCCGGCCAGGCGAACACCTTCTCGACCAGCACGTTGGCGCCGAGCAGGAAGGAGAACACCATCGACAGCGTGGTGATGACCGGCAGCATCGCGTTGCGGAACGCGTAGGTGACGGTGACCGTCGCGGGCGACAGGCCGGAGGCGCGCGCCGTGCGCACGAACTCCGACGACAGCACCGACAGCATCGAGGCGCGTGTCATGCGCGCGATCGGCGCCAGCGAGAAGATCGCGAGCGTTGCCGCCGGCAGGATCAGCTGGCTCAGCGCCGAACGGAACGCCTCGCCGTCACCGGCGATCAGCGTATCGATCAGATACAACCCGGTCACATTGTTCGGCGCGCTGTAGAACACGTCGAGGCGCCCGAGCGGCGCCGGCGACCAGCCGAGCCGGAAGTAGAACACGTAGACCAGCACGAGGCCGGTGAAGAACACCGGAAGTGAGACGCCGGCGGTGGTCACGACCCGGCAGGTATGATCGATCCACGATCCCGGCCGCGTCGCGGCGAGGACCCCGAGCGGCAATGCGATTGCCACTGACACTAACAGGCCGAGCAACGTCAGTTCGGCGGATGCCGGCAGGCGGTTGCGGATCTCAGTCGCGACCGGCTGCCCTGTTGTCAGCGAGCTGCCGAGATCGCCATGCGCGAGATCGACAGTGTAGCGGAAGAACTGCTCGACCAGCGGCTTGTCGAAGCCGAGCTTCTTGCGGATCTGCTCGACCGCTTCCTTGGTCGCGGCGGGACCGGCGAAGTACGCGGCGGGGTCGCCGGGAAGCGCACGCGTCAGCAGGAAAGTGACGATCACGACGCCGATTAGCGAGGGGATCGCGAAGGCGAGGCGCTTGGCGATGAGGCTCAGCATGGGCGGGACCTCGCCAGTACGAGGCAGGATTTCTCAGCACGGCGCTGTGCGCTCCCTCCCCCCTTGTGGGGGAGGGCTGGGGAGAGGGGTGAGCCGCGACGGTGGTGGGTGCGGCTACCCCCCTCCCCGCCCCTCCCCCACAAGGGGGGAGGGAGCGAGAGAGCTCGGCCCACCTCACTCGATCCGATCACGACCGTCACCCCTTCACCAGGGCGCGGTAGTCGAGGCGGCGGTGGAACCAGTACTGGTAGCCCGAGATGTTCTTCTGCATCGCGACGTTGACGAACGGCTGGTACAGCGGAATGCGCGGCACGTCCGTGAAGGCGAGATCGACAAAACCCTTCACGTCGGCGTCGTAGGCCGCCTTGTCGCCTGTCGCGGCGGCGTCGCGGGCGCCGTTGATGAGCTTGTCCATCTCGGGCGACTTGTAGCTCATCGTGTTGAACACGGAATTGTTGCCGTGATAGCACCAGTAGAAGAAGTATTCGGGGTAATCGAGCCAGCCCGAGAAGATGTTGGTGAAGAGCGGCATCTCCTTCTTGTTCAGCTCGGTGCGCCAATTGGCGCCGGGCACCTTGTTGATCGTGGTCTTGATGCCGAGCTGGGCCAGGCTCTCCTGGACCAGCACGCACAGGGGCTCGTTGACCTGAGCGAAGTTGAGATCGAATGAGATCGTGGTCTCGAAGCCCTGGGCATAACCAGCCTCGGCGAGCAGCGCCTTGGCCTTCTCCATGTCGGTGACGTATTTGGTCGGCTGCGGCCAAGCCACCTCGGTGGCCGTGTCGGCAGGTGCACCGAACATCGGATTGGCGAGGCCGAACATCACGGCGTCGATGATCTTCTGGTACGGCATCGCATAGGCGAGCGCCTGCCGCACTTTGGCATTGTCGAACGGCGGCTTGGTGACGTTCATGCCGATGTACTGGATGCCGTTCGAGATCGGCAGCGAGATCACGGTGTGCTTGCCGTTCGACTTCATCTCCTGGAAGTCCTTGTTCGGCAGCTCATAGGAGATGTCGGCATCACCGCGCTCCAGCAGCGCCCGGCGGTTGCCGGCCTGCGGCACCATGCGCCAGATCACGCGCTTGATCTTCGGCAGCGGACCGCAGGCCCAGTCGTCATTGCGCTCCATGATGACCTCGGTGCCGGCGGTCCACTTCGTCACCTTGTAGGCGCCGGAGCCCGCGGTCTGCTGCTTGGTGTATTCGAGGCCCCAGGGGTCCTTCTCGCTCGCGTTCTTCTTCACCAGCTCGGAATTGACGACGCAGGGCACGATGACGGCCAGATCCGGGATCGTCAGGCGGTCCTTCTTCAGGAAGTCGACACGCACCGTATAATCATCGACAATGACGAACTGCTCCGGCTTGGTCAGCGAGCCCGCGCTCATCTGGAAGGTCGGGAAGCCGCCGACGCTGACGGCCCGGTCCAGCGACCACTTGACGTCCTTGGCAGTGACCGGCGTGCCGTCGTGGAATTTGGCGTTCTTGCGCAGCTTGAAGGTCGCGGACATGTCGCCGATGGTCATGTCCTCGGCGAGCTCCGGCTTGAACTTGTCGCGGTCGTAATACGGGATCCCGCCAGGACCGCTCTTCATCTCGTGGCTGATGAGACGGTCGTAGCAATTCCAGGAGACCTCATAGCCCGGCACATTGGTGCCGACGCCGTGGATGTCGAGATTGTTGGGCCCGCCCTCGGAGACGATCAGCAGCGTCTCGGACCGCGCATCGGCCTTCGCGGAGGACATCACCGCCGGCGCCATCGGCAGCGCGGCACCTGCGGCCAGGCCTGATACGGATTTCAGAAAATCGCGACGCTTCATCAAATGCTCCCACGGAATACGACCGGCGGGAGCAGGTTTCGCAAGCTTCGTGCCAATCCTGCGGGGCGGTTAAGTGCTTGAATTGGCTGAGGCGACACGGCGGACAAGGGAATGCCGCCATAGCCCATTGCATACATAAGCGCGATTTTGCCTAGAATTTAGACCGGCGCGCGACCATGCGGCCGATCTGTGCGGACGACGCCGCGCGCTCGTTCAATCCGGCCAGATCAGCTCCTGCAGCTCATCAAAGCTGCGGACCTTCGAAGGCCAGTCCGGGACGCAGATATGCCGAACGGGATCGCTGGCCCGGTGCAACAGCATCAACGCGAGCAGCCGGCGCTTGAGCTGCCATGTGATCTCGCTGGGCGTCAGACCATAGCCTTCGAACAGAGCGCGCACGCGGCCGGGATGGCCGGCGGCCATGAACGCGCTTGGGCCGAGCAGGTCGTAGTCGCCGAACCCGGTCATGACGTCGCCGAAGTCGAACAGCCCGCTCACGCGGCAACCGCCGCCGTCGTGCGTGACGAGGAAGTTTTCCGGGATGTATTCGCCGGTGAGGATGACCGGGTCTGGATCAAGAGGCAGCAGAACGGCCGCCTCCTCCAGTAGATCATCGAGCTGGGCCAGCAGCGGCGTCGGCAGGCCGAGCCGCTGATGGCGATCACGACATCCTGCGAATTGCGCCTGCAGGACATCGGACCAGCTCGGCCCAAGTCCAAGCAGACCGCCCGGCGGCACACGCTGTACATCGGCGATGATTCGGCCGAGCTGCCGAAGCACGTCCTCCTTGTCCGGCTCCGCCAATTGCGGCCAGACCTCGGATGCAGCAATGCCGTCGAGCCGCGTCATGATCAGATAGGACCAGCCGTCGCGCTCGCCCTCGTGAAGCAATTCGGGTGTCGCAACGTCCGCAAGCCGACGGAAAACCAGCGGCAGCGTCGTCCGCTCGGACGAGAACTGACCACGCAGGAAAGCGGGAAAGATCTTTAGGATCGCGCCGTCGCCGAGAGCTGAGACCAGATTGGTGCCGGCGCCGAATGGCACGAGCCGCGCCGCGCCATAGCCGTGGGACCTCACGATGTCCGACGCAGCCGGCAGCCAGCGTGCCGGATCAGACCGCAGGCGCCGCAACTGCGCGGCATCGGCGACATCAGGCAACCCAACCATCAGCGATCCGGACTTGCCCGCTCGAACTGCCGCAGCAGGCGATTGCCGCGATCGGCCGCAGAATCGAGCGCCGCCTGCGCCGGCTTGCGGCCGGTGAACGCCTGCTCCATCTCGTCCTCGATGACATCGCGGATCAGCACGAAGGAGCCGAGCCGCAGCCCGCGTGAGCTTTCCGTCGGCGGATGCAGCGTCACCTGCTCGATCGAAATCGCGGTGCCGGGATTGCGATCGTAGAAGCCTTGCGCACGGGTCAGGTCGAACGCCGCCTGGGTGATCGGCAGATAGCCCGTGTTCTGGTGCCACGCCGCCTGGATGTCGGGCCGCGACAGATAGGCGAAGAACTTTGCGACTCCCTTGTACTCGGCGGCAGGGCGGTCGCGCAGCACCCACAAGGTCGCGCCGCCGATGATCGAGTTCTGCGGCGCGCCCACCACATCGGGCCAATACGGCATCATGCCGTAGCCGACCTCGAACTTCGAATTCGCCTTGATGTCGGCGCGCGTCGCCGACGATCCGATGAAGATGCCGCACTCGCCCTTCTGGAAACGCGGCTCGGCGGCCTGGCCGCGGCCGGCGTAGTCGAAGACCTTGCTCTTCTGCCATTCCGCGAGCTGCGCGACATGACGCGTAACCAACGGATTGTTGATGGTCAGGACGGCATCGAGCCCGGCAAAGCCGTTGGCTCGTGTGGCGATCGGCAGATTGTGGAAGGCGGAGAAGTTCTCGATGTTGACCCAGGAGGGCCAGGACGTCGTGAAGCCGCACGCGACTCCATGGTCGCGCAGCCGCTTCGCGGCCTGGCCGAGCTCGGGCCAGGTCTTCGGCGCAACTGCGGGATCGAGCCCAGCCGCACGGAACTGATCCTTATTGTAGTACAGGATCGGAGTCGATGCGTTGAACGGGAACGACAACAGGTTGCCATCGGCATCGGCATAGTAGCCGGTGACGGCCGGCAGATAGGCCGACGGCGCAAAGCTCTCCTGCTCGTCCCGCATCAGCTCGTGGACCGGATACATCGCCCCCTTCGCCGCGGTCATCGTTGCGGTCGCGATCTCGTTGACCTGCACGATCGCGGGCTGGCTGCGCGAGCGGAACGCGAAGATCGCGGCCGTCACGGTCTCCGTGTAGCTGCCTTTGTAGCTCGGCACGATGCGGTACTCGGACTGCGACGCATTGAAATCGGCAGCCAGCCTGTCGACCTGGCGACCAAGCTCGCCGGACATCGCATGCCACCACATGATCTCGGTCGCGGCCTGGGCCGGCAGGGCCGTGCCGACGAGGAGCGCGAACGAAAGGCAACGCAACAAGACCATCACCGGCCATCTCCAGAAATCGATGAAAAAATTCGTCTGGGCTGAAATCGCAATTGGACCGCCTTCATGATCCGGCAACCCATGGCTGCAACAACTTTAAGGCAAGCCATTGACGCGTATCGCTTTAGCGTCAGAATGGCCTTATAGCACCTGACTGGGATTGCGTTGAACCTTTTCGTTTCCGGGCCGACCTCATCATCAAGGGGAAAGTTGTTGCCTGTGTACCGCGCCCGCCTTTCGTTGATGTCGAGAGTGGACGCCACGCCGGTGCTGACGCAGGCCGTGGCCGGCGTCGGATGCCTCTCGCCAGTGTCGTCTCGTGCAAGCCGCGCCGCACGATCCATGTCGGGGCTGGTTGCGTCGCAACATGACGGCCGGGCTGCGCCCGGCCTTACAGGCGCAGGATCGTTCGCAGCTTGCTCCCCTCGCAAGGCTTCGAGGTAACGGCGGTGGCGGGATCCAAGCAGCGCGGATCCGTCGGAAGGCAACTCAGCCTGGCGGCGCTCGGCCGGGCGCGGATCGTCCGCGTGCTGCGCGCGGTGCCGATCCGCTGGCGCATCCTGTCGATTGCCGCGCTGAACTCGGCCGTCGTGATCGTGCTAGCGGCGCTGATCTGGAACGGCGCGCAGGTGCTGGGAACGGCCTGGGACGACGTCCGCCAGGTGCGTGAGTCCGACAAGGTGCTGGCGCTGTTGGAAAGCGAGACCAGCCGGCTGCAGAACCTGATCCACCGCTACATCAATCAGCCGAGCCCGGAGCTGTTTGCCGAGATCCTGCTGCTGCGCGAGGCCGTGCTCGGCACCTTGACGACGCGCGCCTCGACCGATCCGATGCTGTCGGGCTCGGTCGAGGAGCTGGAGCGCGTCACGGTGCGCTTTCTCGACGGCTTCGGCGAGTTGCGCGGCCTGCAGGCGACGATCTCCAAGACTTACGAAGAGCAAGTGCTCGGCCCGGGCCGCGACATCGCGGCGCTCTATTCGGTGATCGAGGACGCGACCGGCCATCGCGACGCGGAGATCTGGCCCTCGCTCGGCAAGTCGCGCGAGGCGTTCACCGCGATGCTGGTGGCGGCGAACTCCTATTACCTGTCGCTGGCCCCCGCCTCCGCGGATGATGCCCGCCGCAACATCGAGACGATCGAGACAACCATCCCCGTGATGTCGGGGCTCGCCGACAACGATCTGCAACGCACGGCGCTGCAGCGGCTGTCGGCGCGGACGGCGGCGTTGCGGGCAGGCTTCTCCAAGCTCACCGAACAGCTCACCAACCGCACCGAGCTCTTGCGCAACACCATCGACGCCAGCCAGGCCGAGACCATAGCAGCCATCGACGGGCTGTCGGTGAAGATGCGCCAGCACGAGCAGAAGGCGCAGGCGACCTTCGACAAGACGTTGCGCGACATCTCCCGCCGGGTGCTGTCGATCGCGGTGATCTTCCTCGGCGTCATCCTGTCCGCGGGCGTGCTGATCGCTCTGTCGATCCGGCTGCCGCTGCAGCAGATCATGGCCTCGATGCGCGCGATCATGCTGGGCGACTATGACCGCGAGGTTCAGGGCACCGAGGCGCGGGACGAGGTCGGCGCGATGGCCCGCGCGGTCGAGACCTTCCGCGAGAACGCGATCGCCAAGCGCGAGGCCGAGGACGAATTGCGCGCCGCGAAGGAAAAGGCCGAGAGCGCGCTGCTCGAGCTCAATGCCGCGCAGCGCAATCTCATCGACGCCGAGCGGCTTGCGGCGCTGGGCGGTCTCGTCGCCGGCGTCGCGCATGAGGTCAACAACCCGATCGGCATCAGCCTCACCGTGGCCTCCAGCTTCGCGCGCCGGGTCGAGCTGTTCGAGGCCGCGCTGCGCTCGCCGGACGGCGGCCTGCGCCGCTCGCAGCTGGAGGAGTTCGTGCGCTCCTCGCGGGATGCCTCCGAGCAGTTGGTGGCCAATCTGCAGCGCGCCGGCGAGCTGATCCAGTCGTTCAAGCAGGTCGCCGTCGACCGCTCGCATGCGGAGCGGCGGACCTTCCTGCTCGGCGAGGCGACCGACCAGATCATCACCAGCCTCAAGCCGGTGCTCAAGCGCGCCCCGATCACGCTTGCCGTCGATGTCCCCGAGGGCCTTTTCATCGACGGCTATCCCGGCTTCTACGGCCAGATCCTGACCAACCTGTTCCTGAACGCCGTCAACCATGCCTTCGCCGGCGGCCGCGCGGGCACGATCTCGATCACCGCCCGGCCGCGCGGCGCGGATGACATCGAGATCATTTTCGCCGATAACGGCGCCGGCATGACCCCCGACGTCCAGCGCCAGGCCTTCGACCCGTTCTTCACGACGCGGCGCAACGAGGGCGGGACGGGGCTGGGGCTGCATATCGTCTACAATCTCGTGACGCAGCAGCTCGGCGGCCGCATGATGCTGGAATCCCGCGAGGGACAAGGCACCACCTTTCGGATTATCATGCCCCGGGTCGCCAAGGGCGGCACCGAGACAGCAATGGGTGACGGAACGACGCAATGGCCGAACAGGACGATGTCCTCCACCTGATCGACGACACCGGCTTCGACGAGGACGCCCAACCGGCCCGGAAATGGAAGATCGCCGTCATCGACGACGATCACGCCGTGCACGAGGGCACGCGCTTTGCGCTGTCGGACTACAGCCTGAACGGCCAGGGCCTCGAAATTCTTTCGGCCTATTCGGCGGCCGAGGGCCGCACATTGATGCGCGAGCACGGCGACATTGCCGCGGTGCTGCTCGACGTCATCATGGAGACGGATGTCGCCGGCCTCGAGCTGGTCGAATACATCCGCAACGAGATCAAGAACGAGACCGTCCGCATCATCCTGCGCACCGGCCAGCCCGGCCAGGCGCCGGAGCGGCGCGTCATCGTCCAGTACGACATCAACGACTACAAGGCCAAGACCGAGCTCACCGCCGACAAGCTGTTCACGTCGCTGACCGCGGCACTGCGCAGCTATCAGCAGCTCGAGCGCATGGTGCAGACCAGGCGTGGCCTAGAGATCATCATCGACGCCGCCTCGACGCTGTACGACTTCAAGTCGATGCAGCGGCTGGCCGAGGGCGTGCTGACGCAGATCGCCTCGCTGCTCAACGTCGATTGCGCCGGCATTCTCGTGCTGCGCGACGACGGCACACCCAACGAGGATTTCTCCGTGCTGGCCGGCTCCGGCTGCTACAGCCGCTTCTCCGGCGCGGTCACCTCGCGCTCGCTCGATCCCGACCTCCGCGACATGGTCGAGGCCGCGTTCAGGCAGCGCAGCAACGAGTTCGCCGACCACAAGACGGTGCTGTATCTGCGGACCGGCTCGGGGCGGGAGGTCGTGGTGCTGCTGCAGGCCGAGCGGCCGCTGTCGGAGACCGACCGCTCGCTGGTCGAGATCTTCTCCAGCCGGCTGTCGATCGCCTTCGACAATGTGATCCTGTATCAGCAGCTGCACGAGGCCAACACCCAGCTCGAGGATCGGGTCGCGCAGCGCACCCGCGCGCTGATGCAGGCCAACCGGCGGCTGTCGGCGCAATGGCTGCGACTGCAGCGCGCCAATGGCTTCAAGAACGAGATCCTGGGCACCGTCGCCCATGACTTGAAAAATCCGCTCGGCGTGATCCTCGGCCGCACCGAGATGCTGACCGAGCTGTTCGCGACCGGCGCCTCGGCTGACGGCATCGCCAGCCAGATCGGGCACATCCGTGATGCGGCCAAGCGGCTGACCTCGATGGTCGACCACCTCATCTCCGATGCGATGGCCGATGCGTTCGACATCACCATCCGCCGCGAGCCGGTCGATATTGCCGCGCTGATCCACGAGGTCGTGGAGGCCAACCAGCCGCTGGCGCTGAACAAGCAGCAGGTCATCACGGTGTCGGCGCCGCCGCAGCTCTCCACCATGTGCGACATCGATCGCATCCGCGAGGCGATCGACAATCTCTTGAGCAACGCCATCAAGTACAGTCCGATCGGCGGCCGGATCAGCGTCGATGTCGGCGGTGACGGTGACAACACGATCATCGGCATCACCGACCAGGGCGCCGGGCTGTCGCCGGAGGATCTCGGCCGGCTGTTCGGCCGATTCCAGCGGCTCTCGGCAAAACCGACCGCCGGCGAAAGCTCGACCGGGCTCGGCCTGTCGATTGTCAAACGCATCGTCGACATGCATGGTGGCGAGGTGACGGCCAAGAGCGATGGGCCGGGATCGGGGTCAACCTTCACCATCACACTGCCGGCGGCCGAGTTGTCATGAGTCAGAGCCAGCACATCATCATCGTCGACGATGAGGCGCCCGCCCGCGAGATGGTGGGCGATTACCTCAGGATGCACGGTTTCACCGTCACCTTGTGCGACGGCGGCAAGAGCCTGCGCAGCGCCATCGAGACCGGCCCGGCCGATCTCGTCGTGCTCGACCTCAACATGCCCGAAGAGGACGGCCTGTCGATCATCCGCGACCTCAAGGGCCGTACCAACATCCCCGTCATCATGCTGACGGCGACCGCCAGCCCGATCGATCGCGTGGTCGGTCTCGAGCTCGGCGCCGACGATTACGTTGCCAAGCCCTGCGAGCTGCGCGAGCTCATGGCCCGGATCCGCTCCGTGCTGCGCCGCAGTGTCCCGGCCAAGGCCGCCGCCGTGGCGGCTGTCGCGGAGCCCGCTCCGGCCAAGGCCCCGGACCCACAGCTGGTGCGGTTCGGCACCAAATGGCTCGATCTCGATGCCCAGGCGTTGCGCGACGACGAAGGCAATGAGCACCCGTTGACCGCCTCGGAATTCGGTCTGCTCAAGGTGTTCGCCGCCAATCCGAAGCGGGTGCTGTCGCGGGAGCGGCTGCTGGAGCTCGCCAACGCCCGCGATGCCGAGGCCTTCGACCGCGCCGTGGACCTCCGGATCATGCGCATCCGCCGCAAGATCGAGCCGGACCCGACGAAACCGGCGGTGATCCGCACCATTCGTGGCGGCGGGTACCTGTTTTCCCCGGCTGGCGAGAAGGCCTGAACGACATTCAACACACGGCTTGCGGCGCGGCCTGAACCGGCTTGGGCGCCGATTCAGTTCCGCATTTTGGAATAAGGCACAATTCCGCCACGACTGTTTCGCGATGTGCGGTGCGACGAAACATTTCTGCACTCCGACGAAACCATTTTCCTGATTTCGTGCAGACGTCCCGAAACGGGCACTCCGTAACAATCCCACCCGTCGAAACGCCGCAAGGGGGCGGCGGAACGGGAGAGTGCCATGCAGAACGTCGTTGCCATCAATTCCGCAGCCAGCCAGGGCATCATCGCGGCCCAGGCGACCACGGACGACATGCTCCTGGAGAGCATTGCCGATGGTGACCGCACCGCGATGCACACACTTTATGCGCGCCACAATGTGCGGGTCTATCGCTTCATCCTGCGCATCGTCCGCGACACCACCATTGCCGAGGACCTCGTCAGCCAGGTGTTCCTGGACGTGTGGCGCACCGCCAAGCAGTTCGAAGGCCGCTCGCAGGTCTCGACCTGGCTGCTCTCGATCGCCCGCTTCAAGGCGCTGACCGCGCTGCGCCAGCGCCGCTTCGAGGACATCGACCAGGACGAGGTGCGCGAGATCGCCGATGACAGCGACACGCCGGAGACCTCGCTCGAGCGCGCCACCACCAGCGCCATCCTGCGGGCCTGCGTCGCCAAGCTGTCGCCGGCGCATCGCGAGATCATCACGCTGATCTACTACCATGAGAAGTCGGTGGAGGAGGTCGGCCAGATCATCGGCATCCCGCAGTCGACCGTGAAGACCCGCATGTTCTATGCCCGCAAGCACCTCGCGGAACTGCTGCGCGGTGCCGGCGTTAACAGTCTCGCAGCTTGAGCGCCACATCCTCGTCGGGACCGATGTCCCGGCGGGTCCAGAAGACGACGACGCACGAAAATCGCCGAATGACACAATTGAAACAATCGGCGAAATCACCTCGAAAACTTCGACAGCTATAACGTCCCCCATCAACTGAGCCTCAGTCCCCCAGCTGACCTCAGTCTTGAGCGAGCAAATTCCACCTCCAAGGTTGCTCCGAAGACCCGGCGGATGCCCCCGCCGGGTCTTCGTCTTTTGTGGGATCGCCGTAGGGCGATTTGACCATTTGATATCGCCCCTCTGCGGTGCGATTGTCCGCGCGAAGGGGCCGGGCGCGCCTCGCAATGACGGACGGTTTCGGATGTTCGGTTTGGATGCGGTGGAGCTGGCGCGCGCGCAGTTCGCCTTCACGGTGATCTTCCACATCATCTTCCCCGCCTTCTCGATCGGGCTCGCCTCCTACCTCGCGGTGCTCGAAGCGCTGTGGCTGTGGACCGGCCGCGACGTCTATCTCAACGTCTTCAATTACTGGCTCAAGATTTTCGCCATCGCCTTTGCGATGGGCGTCGTCTCCGGCATCGTGATGTCCTACCAGTTCGGCACCAACTGGTCGGTCTATTCCGACAAGGTCGGCCCGGTGATCGGCCCCTTGATGGCCTATGAGGTGCTGACTGCGTTCTTCCTCGAGGCGGGCTTCCTCGGCGTCATGCTGTTCGGGCTGAAGCGCGTCGGCCCGAATCTGCATTTCCTCGCCACCTTGATGGTCGCCGTGGGCACGTTGATCTCGGCGTTCTGGATCCTCTCCGCCAATTCGTGGATGCAGACGCCGGCCGGCTACGCCGTAAACGCCGACGGCCAGTTCGTCTCGGTCGACTGGCTGAAGGTGATCTTCAACCCGTCCTTCCCCTACCGTCTCGTTCACATGGTGCTGGCGGCCTATCTCACCACCTCGCTCGTGGTCGGCGCCGTCGGCGCCTGGCATCTCCTGCACAATCCACATCTGCCGGGCCCGCGCGTGATGTTCTCAATGGCGATGTGGATGGCGGCATTGGTGGCGCCGATCCAGATCTTCGTCGGCGATCAGCACGGCCTGAACACGCTCGAGCACCAGCCCGTGAAGATCATGGCCATGGAGGGTCATTTCGAGAGCCACAAGGACGGCGCGCCGCTATATCTGTTCGGCTGGCCCGACCAGGCCAAGGGCGAGCTGAAATACGCGCTCGGCATTCCCAAATTCGGCTCGCTGATCCTCAAGCACCAGATCGACGCGCCGATGGCCGGGCTCGACACCGTGCCGCGGCAGGACTGGCCGCCGGTGCCGATCACCTTCTGGTCGTTTCGCATCATGGTCGGGCTGGGGATGCTGATGCTGGCGCTCGGCCTGTTCAGCCTGTGGGAGCGCTGGCGCGGCCGGCTGTACATCAATCGCGGCCTGCATCGCTTCGCGATCGCGATGGGTCCGGCCGGCTTCATCGCCGTCATCGCCGGCTGGGTGACGACCGAGACCGGCCGCCAGCCCTTCACCGTGTACGGGCTGCTGCGCACCGCCGACTCGGTCTCGCCACTCGCCGCGCCCGCGGTCGGTACCTCGCTGCTCGCCTTCATCATCGTGTACTTCATCATCTTCGCCGCAGGCGTGATTTACATCCTGCGCCTGATGGCCGACCCGCCGCATCCCGGTGAGCCCGGCCCGAGCAGCGCGCAGCCGGTGCGGACGGCCGGCATCACGCCGGCGGCCGGCGTCGTGCAGGGAGCGGGATCATGAGCGTCGCCGTCGATCTCGCCACCCTCTGGGCGTTCATCATCGCGCTCGCCGTGTTCATCTATGTCGTGATGGACGGCTTCGATCTCGGCCTCGGCATCCTCTTCCCGCTGTTTCCGGCCAAGCAGGACCGCGACATCATCACCAACACGGTCGCGCCGGTGTGGGACGGCAACGAGACTTGGCTGGTGCTCGGCGGCGGCGGCCTGATGGCGGCGTTTCCGCTCGCCTATTCCGTCCTGCTGCCGGCGCTGTATGCGCCTTTGATCGCAATGCTGGTCGGCCTCATTTTCCGCGGCGTCGCCTTCGAATTCCGCTGGCGCACCCGCGCGACACGCAATCTCTGGGACATCGCCTTTGCCGGCGGCTCCTGGGTGGCGGCGCTGGCGCAAGGCATCGCGCTCGGCGCCATCCTGCAAGGCGTGCATGTGGAGGGCCGGCATTATGCCGGCGGCTGGTGGGACTGGCTGACGCCGTTTTCGATCCTCACCGGCATCTCGCTCGTCGCCGGCTACGCGCTGCTCGGCGCGACCTGGCTGATCCTCAAGACCGAGGGTGACCTGCGCGACAAGGCCTACCGGATCAGTTGGATTCTTCTGTTCATGATGCTGCTCGCCATCGCCGCGGTCAGCCTCGCGACGCCGCTGCTGACCATTCAATACGCCCACCGCTGGTTCAATTGGCCGGCGATCATCCTCACCGCACCGGTGCCGCTCGCGGTCATCGGCGTCACCGTGCTGATGATGAAGAACCTCGCTGAGAGGCACGATGGCTGGCCGTTCTTTCTGGCCCTCGCTTTGTTCTTCCTGTCCTATGCCGGCCTCGGCATCAGCATCTATCCCTACATCGTGCCGCAGAGCATCACGATCTGGCAGGCGGCCGCGCCGGAGCGCAGCCAGTTGCTGATGCTGCCGGGCGTGCTCGTGCTGGTGCCGCTGATCCTCGGCTACACCGGCTGGGCCTATTGGGTGTTTCGCGGCAAGATCGGCCACGACGCCGGCTATCATTGATGCGCTCCGAGCCGCCCGCCCCGCTCGCCAAGCGCCTCGCCTGGTTCGTCGCGCTGTGGCTGGCCGGCGTGGCGACCGTCGGCGCGGTCGCCTTCCTGCTGCGGCTCTGGATGAAGCTCGGATGACAACGGACGCGCTGCGCTCAGCTTGACTTTGCGGCCAAGATGCCCCTGAAATTTGGCGGGTGGATTTGATCGGGCAAGCTTCGCAGGGGTCCGTTGAGGAGAGCTTTGAATGCCGAGTTTCCGTCGCCTGCTGTGTGCGGCCAGCGCCATCATCGCGCTGGCGCTGTCCACATCGCACAGCTTCGCCCAGTCCGAGGACCCGGGCGATCAGCCCGGTCTCGTCGCCGATGACGGCTACGAGCTCGATCCGGAGTGGCGCAAGCAGGTCGTCTATTTCCGTACCACCGAGCCGCCCGGGACGATCATCGTCTCGACCGCCGAGCGCTATCTCTACCTGGTGCAGCCCGGCGGCCGCGCCATCCGCTACGGCATCGGCGTCGGCCGCGACGGCTTCCAGTGGCAGGGCCTGCTGTCGATCACCAAGAAGGCGGAGTGGCCGGACTGGACGCCGCCGCCGGAGATGATCCAGCGCCAGCCTTATCTGCCGCGCTTCATGGCCGGCGGCCCCGGCAATCCCTTGGGCGCGCGCGCGATGTATCTGGGCACCACCGTGTACCGCATCCACGGCACCAACCAGCCCTGGACCATCGGCAGCAAGATTTCCTCCGGCTGCTTCCGCCTGGTGAATGCCGATGTCGCCGATCTCTACGACCGCGTGCCCGTCGGCACCAAGGTCGTGGTGCGGCAGAAGCCGGAACTGTGACGGCGGCGCCTGCCGCCGGACATTCAGCCATCGCTTTGTTCTGACATTTTCCGAAAGAGATTCACCATGCGCACTTTCCGAGGCGGCCTGTTGATCGGGCTCGCCGTCGCCGTTCTCGTCGCGGCGCTCGCCGTCACCTATGAGATGTACGACACCCGCACCCTGAAGCGCACCGTCCGCCGCGGCGAGGTGCTGTGCGGCGTCAATGCCGGCCTGCCCGGCTTCTCGATCCCCGACGACAAGGGCAACTGGACCGGCTTCGACGTCGACTTCTGCCGCGCGGTGGCGGCGGCGATCTTCGACGATCCGAAGAAGGCGAGGTTCGTGCCGCTCGACGCCAGCGAGCGCTTCAAGGAGCTGCAGAGCCGCAAGGTCGACATCCTCTCGCGCAACACCACCTGGTCGATGGCCCGCGAGCAGAACTACGATTTGTACTTCCCGGCGGTCGCCTATTACGACGGCCAGGGCTTCATGGTGCCGCGCTCGCGGAAGCTGGAGACCGCGCTCGACCTCAACGGCAGCAAGGTCTGCGTGCAGGATTCGACGACCAACGCGCTCAACGTGTCCGACTACTTCCGCATCAACAACATGAAGTATGAGGAGGTCAAGCTGCCCAAGCTCGACGACGTCCTCAAGGCCTATGACAGCGGCAAGTGCGACACCTTCACTGCCGACGTCTCGCAGCTCTATGCGCTGCGGCTGGTGCTGACCAAGCCGGGCGATCACGACATCCTGCCTGATCTGATCTCCAAGGAGCCGCTCGCACCCGTCGTGCGCCAGCGCGACGACGACTGGATGATGATCGTCAAGTGGACGCTGTATGCGATGATCAATGCCGAGGAGCTCGGCGTCACCTCCAAGAACATCGACGAGGCGCTGAAGTCGAAGAAGCCGGATGTGATGCGGCTGGTCGGCAATGAGGGCACCTACGGCCAGGATCTCGGCCTGTCGAAGGACTGGGCGGCGCGCATCATCCGCCACGTCGGCAATTACGGCGAGGTCTATGAGCGCAACGTCGGCAGCGAGTCCAAGCTGAAGATCCCGCGCGGCATGAACCAGCTGTGGAACGCCGGCGGCATCCAGTACGCGCCGCCGATCCGGTAGGCTGTGGGTTGCGACAGCCGGATTCTCTTCGACGTTTGCAACACCTCTCTCGACATGCTCGGTGTACCCTCTCCCCTTGTGGGAGAGGGTGGTTTCGATGCGAAGCATCGAAACCGGGTGAGGGGTTGCCACGAGCTCGGAGCGGAGTGTGAGGCACGAACCCCTCACCCAAGCGAGCTTATAGTTGTCTTTTGTGTAGCCCTCTCCCACAAGGGGAGAGGGCGCATTTATCGGCATCGCGCCTGCTGCACCTCTGGTGTTTGACGTAGAGCAGCCATCATCTTCCCCGCGACGCCCCGTGCGCCCGAGCTTTGCTAATTTCTACGCCCTCTCCAGATCGAGGGCGCAGGGAAGGCCAGGTGCCGACTGGCACCTGCGGCCCGCCTGCGAAAAAAAATGCAGGCGGCAGGAACCACAGGCTCAGCCGGAGCGACCCGGCCTTCCCTGCGCGATGGCTTTACGTTTATGGCGCGCTCTCCTCGGTGTCCGGCTTGTTAGCCACCGTCGCCGGCGAGACCATCATCATCCCCCGGCTTGGCATCAGCACCGCGATGCCGGGACCACGCGCTTTCACGTCCGCATCGGCGTCGTTCGTCGGCATGATCTCTCACGCTGCGACCCGATGCGGCCATCGCATCATCAGCCCGACACTCGTGACGACCGCGAAGCGTCCCTCTTGTGGGCTAAGACGAGCGGGAATGTGCGGCTGATTTGCCCGACGACACAACGCCCGTCGGATTGCGACAAAATGGCACGACGGGCAAAGCCGTCGAGTGATACCGGCCGATTAGTTGTGCGGATTCATGCGTCTCGCACATATCGCCTGGACGCCTCGGCAACACGCTCACGAGTTCGTGAACAATCTCTCAAATCCATCCGATCGCACCGGTCGTAACGATTTCGACCAATCCGGTCGGGGTGATGCGACCCTGGACCACAGGGGAGAACAAGGGCCGCAAATCCTTTTTGCGCATCAGCCAACTCATCAGTTCAGTTCACAAGGAAACACTCGAATGACGCTGGGATTCCGTTCGTTCGTTGCCGGCGCGTTGATGCTGGGCGCGCTCTCCATCTCCGCTACCGCCGCTCGCGCGGCTGATATCGTCGACACCGCCGTCGGTGCCGGCCAGTTCAAGACGCTGGTCGCCGCCGCCAAGGCCGCGGGCGTCGTGCCGGTGCTGAAGAGCAAGGGTCCGTTCACGGTGTTCGCGCCGACGGATGCCGCGTTCGCCGCGCTGCCGCCGGGCACGGTCGAGGACCTGCTCAAGCCGAAGAACAAGGGCAAGCTCGCCGCGATCCTGAAGTATCACGTGATCCCGGGCGCGGTGAAGGCGGGCGACGTCGCCGGCAAGAAGCTCAGCGTCAAGACCGCGCAGGGCCAGCCGGTGGCCGTCGACGGCACCATGTTCGGCGTGCAGGTCAACGACGCCCATGTCGTCCAGGCTGACATCGGCGCCTCGAACGGCGTCATCCACGTCATCGACAAGGTGCTGCTGCCGCCGGCCAAGACGGCGATGCATCACTGATACGACAAAGCATCGATTGAAACGAGAGCGCGCCGTTGATGACGGCGCGCTTTTCGTCTTAGTCTATCAAGATGGACCTTCGAGAGCTCAATGCAATGTTTGCGGCAGTCGTGACCCGGCTGGCGCCACACCCACCGCCGTCGTCCCGGCGAACGCCGGGACCCATAACCCCAAGACGACGCGGTGACCCGCGCAGACAGCTCCAGCCTTCGCCAAATTGCGGACGGTGGCTATGGGTCCCGGCTCAAGGCCGGGACGACACCGTCGTTGTAGGCCTATTTCGGCCCTCAGCAGAGCGTCTAGGCGACTGCATCCTTTAGGGGCGACCGCCCGACTCAGCCGGCGATCCGACTCAATACCCTCTCTTCTCCGCCAACTGCGCCGCGTGATAGTGCGCATCACCGAGCAGCTCCTCACACACTCGCGCGCGCTTCATGAAGAAGCCGATGTCGAACTGGTCGGTCATGCCCATGCCGCCATGCATCTGCACGCCCTCCTGCACCGCGCGCGTCGCGGTGGCGCCGGCGCGGGCTTTTGCGACGGCAACGGCTGCGGTCGCATTGGTGGGGTCGGCATCGAGCGCCTGCAGCGCTTTCAGCACGGCGGCGCGGGTGATCTCGATCTCGATGTAGAGCTGGGCTGCACGGTGCTGCAGCGCCTGGAATTCGCCGATCGCCTTGCCGAACTGCTTGCGCTCCTTGAGATAGGCGACGGTGCGGCCGAACACCTCCTCGCTGAGGCCGACCATCTCGGAGGCGACGGCACCGCGGCCGAGATCGAGCACGCCGCCGAGCACGGTCGCGCCGCCATCGATCTCGCCCAGCACATGATCCGCATTCACCTCGACATTGTCGAATGTGATGCGCGCGGCGTTGTGCGCGTCGACCATGATGGTGCGCTCGATCGCGACGCCCTTGGCCTTGGGGTCGACCAGGAACAGCGTCAGGCCCTCGCGCTCGCCCGGCGCGCCGGCGCTGCGCGCCACGACGAGCAGGAGATCGGCGACATGACCATCGACCACCATCGCCTTGGCGCCGCTCAGCCTGAAGCCGTTACCGGAGCGGATGACCTGAAGCGAGGTGTGCAGCGGACGATGCTTGGCGCCTTCGTCGAGCGCGAGCGCCGCGAGCAGCTTGCCGCTGGCGATCTTCGGCAGATGCTCCGACTTCTGTGCGGCCGAGCCGGCGCGTGTCAGCGCGGACGCCGACAGCACCGCCGTCGCGAGGAACGGCGACGGCATCAAGGTGCGGCCGATCTCCTCCATCACGACACCCGCTTCGACCGCGCCGAGCCCGGAGCCGCCGTGCTCCTCGGGCACCAGCAGGCCGGCAAAGCCCATCTCGGCGAAGGTGGCCCAGAGCTCCCTGGAGAAGCCGGCCTCATCGCGCGTGTCGCGCAGCTTGCGCAGATGCGCGACCGGCGCGTGATCGGAGATCAGGCCGCGCGCGCTGTCGCGCAGCATGGATTGTTCTTCGGTGAGGAGGAGAGGCATGGCGAGAATCCTTGAAACTCAAGCTGCAGCTGACCAGTTCGCTCTCAACCCTCATGGTGAGGAGGCGCCCTTGCGCCGTCTCGAACCATGAGGCCGACAGTGGGGCCTCATCCTTCGAGACGCGCGCCAAGGGCGCGCTCCTCAGGATGAGGGTCTTTCGTCACGCCCCCGGCAGATCGAGGATGCGCTTGGCGACGATGCCGAGCATGACCTCGGAGGTGCCGCCTTCGATGGAGTTGGCTTTGGTGCGCAGCCAGGCGCGCGCACGGGCGCCCTCGTGCGAGCGCTCGCTCTCCCATTCCAGCGCGTCGATGCCGCCCGCGGACATCAGGAGCTCGTGGCGGCGCTTGTTGAGCTCGGTGCCGTAATACTTCATCGCCGAGGAGAACGCCGGATGGCCCTGCCCTGCCTTGGCGAGATCGACCATGCGCTCCGCGGCAGCGGCAAGCGCCGCCTCATCGACATCGAAGGTGGCGATCTCGGCGCGCAGCAGCGCATCGTCGAGCCGGCCTTGCGCATCGCTGCCGACCGAGTCCGCCGCGACCTGGCCGAGCGGCCGGCTGCCGCCGCGCTCGCCCATGCCGGAGATCATCGCGCGCTCGTGCTGCAAGAGATATTTCGCGACGTCCCAGCCGCGGTTGACCGTGCCGAGCACATTGGCCTTGGGCACACGCACATTGTCGAAGAAGGTCTCGCAGAACGGCGAGCGGCCGGAGATCAAGAGGATCGGCTTGGTCGTGACGCCCTTCGACGTCATGTCGAACAGGATGAAGCTGATGCCGTCATGCTTCTTCGCCGTGGGATCGGTGCGCACCAGGCAGAAGATCCAGTCGGCGTAGTTGGCGTAGGACGTCCAGATCTTCTGGCCGTTGATGATGTAGTCGTCGCCGTCGCTCTCCGCGCGCGTCTGCAACGAGGCGAGGTCGGAGCCGGCATTCGGCTCGGAATAGCCCTGGCACCAGCGAATGAGTCCGGCGGTGATCTTCGGCAGGTGCTCGCGCTTCTGCGCCTCCGTGCCGTATTTCAGCAGCGCCGGCCCGAGCATCGAAATGCCGAACGAGGTGATCGGCGCGCGCGCGCCGATCGCGGCCATCTCCTGGCGCACGATCTTGGCCTCCTCGCCATCGAGGCCGCCGCCGCCATATTCCCTGGGCCAATGCGGCACCGTCCAGCCCTTGTCGCGCATGCGCTCGAACCAGACGCGCTGCGGCTCGGAGGAGAACTTCGCGTTGCGGCCGCCCCAGAACGTATCCTCCTCGGAGGTCATCGGCTGGCGCGTTTCGGGCGGGCAGTTTGCCTCCAGCCAAGCCCTCGTTTCGCGGCGGAATGTGTCGAGATCGGCCATGCCCAGTCCTCGCGCGTTTCCATGTTTGCTGTCGTTGGCACGACCTAACCTCAGCACGTCAGGGAATTCAATATCGATGTCGCCGCGGGCGGCTCGCCTCGAAGGCCGATCTATGGTCATGATACCGCTGCGTGAAAATACGAGGACACGACCATGCGCCTGAAACTTCTTTCGCCTGGCGAAATGAGCGCCGACCAGCGCCAGACCTATGACGAGTCGATCGCCAGCAAGCGCGGCTCGCCGCCGCCGCCGATGATGGCGTGGCTCAACAGCCCGGAGATGGCGCGGCACGCCACCCGGCTCGGCGCCTTCCTGCGCTACGACACGGTGTTTCCGGCGGCTCTCTCGGAGATCGCGATCCTGGTGACGGCCCGGCACTGGACCGCGCATTACGAATGGTACGCGCATAAGCGCTTGGCGCTGGCCGGCGGCTTGGACATCAAGATCATCGATGCCATCCGCGACCGCCGCACGCCGGAATTTTCCGATCCGAAGGCGCAGATCATCTACGATGTCGCCAAGTCATTGCATGAGGGGCACGGGTTGACGGACGCGCTCTATGCCGAGGCGATCGCCACGCTCGGCGAGCGCGGCCTGGTCGAGATCATCGGCCTGTGCGGCTACTACACGATGGTCTCGATGACGCTGAACGCGTTCGAGTTCGACCTGCCCGAGGGCGAGGTGTCGGAGTTGAAGTAGTCAGGAGCACGACAGCGCTCCCGCCGCTACGGTGCCCATGACTGCGCCCTCTCCCCTAAGGCGAAGCAAAGCTTCGCCAGGGTGGGAGAGGGCTACACCGCCGGCAGCTACAAACTCACTCCGGTGAGGGGTTCGTGCCGCATACTCAGGCCGTCGCCCGGGGCAACCCCTCACCCGGTTTCGATGCTTCGCATCGAAACCACCCTCTCCCACAAGGGGAGAGGGTACACCGCCCGATCCGCTCGACGGGTGAGCCTATTGTTGCGTGCGAGCTCTTGTTATCCCGGCTCCGCCGCCACCCGCCGCTTCGACGACCACACCAGCGCCAGCACGCACAAGCCCAGAAGCACCGGCGGGAACACCACCATGTTCACCGCCGACCAGCCGAAATGCGCGAGCAGTTGGCCCGATGAGAACGAGCCCAGCGCCATCAGGCCGAAGATCAGGAAATCGTTGAAGGCCTGCACCTTGTTGCGCTCGGCGGTCGTATGCGTCTCCAGCACCAAAGCGGAGGCGCCGACGAAGCCGAAATTCCAGCCGACACCGAGCGCCACGAGCGTGGCCCAGAAGTGCATCGCGGTGAGGCCTGACAGTCCGATGATCGCGGCGACGGCTTCCAGCGCCAGCCCGACGGCAACGATGACCGGCGCGCCGAAGCGGGCGATCAGCGAGCCCGTGAAGAAGCTCGGGCCATACATCGCGACGATGTGCCATTGCAGGCCGAAATTGGAATCCGACACCGTCAGCCCGCACATCTGCATCGCCAGCGGCGCCGAGGTCATCACCAGGTTCATCACGGGATAGGCGATGGTGCCGCACAATGCCGCCGCGATGAAGCGCGGCTGGCGCACGATCTCGAACAGCGGACGGCCGCCATGCAGATCGGCAGCTGCGGGCTTGTCCAGATCGACGCCGGCGACGATGCCCATGGCGATCAGCGCCACCGCAGCCTGCACTAGGTAGCTGAACGCGAACAGATACGGTTGCCAGACGTCCATGGTCCATTGCACGAGCTGCGGACCGAGCAGGCCGGCGAAGATGCCGCCGGCCATCACCCATGACACCGCCTTCGGCCGGAAGGCCGCGCTGGCGCCATCCGCGGCCGCGAAGCGGTAGGACTGTGCGACCGCGCCATAGAGGCCGCCGAGGAACGTGGCCAGGCAGAACAGCGCGAACGAGCCGCGCAGAATCGCGAGGCAGCCGAGCACGCCGGTGACGGCGCCGCAGCCGGTGCCGATCAGGAACGCGACGCGGCGGCCATAGCGGCGGGAGATCGCGCCGGTCGGCAAGGTGCCGGCCGCGAGGCCGACGACGTACATTGAGATCGGCACGGTCGCGAGACCGATGTTCGGCGCGATGGTGACGCCGACGATCGCGCCGGTGGCGAAGATCACCGCCGAGTTGGCGCCGGTCAGCGCCTGCGCGGCAGCGAGGCGGGCGACGTTGCGGCGCGCGCGGGCATCATCGGAAGTGTCTTCGGTCACGGTCACGTCGATCATGGGTTGTCCGGACGGCGCTGGCCTGGCCCGCGCTGCCTCATTGCTCCGCTGTCGCGGCACTATTGCGGGAAGCCCGCGGCCGAGGCAACCGGCCGCAACGGAAGCAAGCCATGCGCGATGCGTGATTCGACAGGCCAAGCCGGCCCGGCTAATCCAGCCGGCGGTATTCTCGCGTCAACGGCGGCTGCGGAGCTTGAGCCATGTCAATCGACGATCGTCCGACCCTCGCCGCCCCCGACGACGATCCGCATCTGTGGCTCGAGGACATCGAGGGCGAGCGCGCGCTCGCCTTCGTCGCGGCGCAGAATCAGCGCACGCTCGCGGCGTTCGGGGGCGCGGGCTTCGAAAGGGATCGGGACACGCTGGCTGCGATCTTCGACCGGCCGGACAACATTCCGTTCGTCAGCCGGCGCGGCGGCCGCCTCTACAATCAATGGAAGGACGCGGCGCATCCGCGCGGGCTGTGGCGCCGGACCAGGCTGGACGAGTTCCGCAAAGCGGAGCCGAAATGGGACGTGCTGCTCGACATTGACCGTCTCGCCGCCGACGAAGGCGAGGACTGGACGTTGAACTGGGTCTCGACCCTGCCGCCGATTCATGAGCGCGCGATCCTGTCACTGTCGCGCGGCGGCAGCGACGCGGTGGTGCTTCGCGAATTCGATCTCAGCACCAAGCGTTTCGTCGAGGGTGGCTTCACGCTCACCGAGGCCAAGGGCAGCGTCGATTGGCTCGACCAAGACACGCTGCTGCTGTCGAGCGCGTTCGGCGAGGGCATGGCGACGCCGTCGGGCTATGCCCGCACCGTGCGGCTGTGGCGGCGGGGCGAGCCGGTCGATGCAGCGAAGGTGATCTTCGCCGCCGGGAACGATCAGTCGGTCTGGGTGCGCGCCGGTGTCGATCGCAGCGTGACGCCCGCGCGCGTGTGGTTCACCGAGGGGCTCGACTTCTTCAACCATCATCTCTGGCTCGGCGACGCCCAGGGCGCGCGCACCAGGCTCGATCTGCCGACCGATTGCTGGATGACGGCGGATGGCGACTGGATGGCCGTGAAGCTGCGTGAGCCATGGATCGTCGGCGAGGCCGCCTATCCCGCCGATGTCGTGTTGGGCATCCGGCTGTCGGCGTTTCTGGCCGGCTCGCGCGACTTCGTTCGCCTGTTCGAGCCGGGCCAACGCCGCGCGCTGCAGGGACTGTACTGGGCCGGTGGCCGGCTGGTGCTGTCGATCCTCGACGAGCTCCGGCCGCAATTCGAGCTGTGGACGCCGTCACCGCAGCGATGGACTTGCGAGCAGTTGCCGGGATTGCCGGAGATCGCGACCGTGGACGTCTGGCGGTTCGACATCGAGGACACCGAGAGCAATGGCGACCTGCTCGCCAATGTCCAGGATCCGCTGACGCCCCCGTCGCTCCAGCTCATCGAGGGCTTTGGTGCGCCCGTCATCCTGAAGCGGGCGCCGCGCACCTTCACCGCCGAGGGCTATGTGGTGTCGCGACACGAGGCGGTCTCGGTGGACGGCACCAGCATTCCCTACACGCTGACCGGACCGGCCGAGCTCACGGGCGATGCGCCCGTGTATATGAGCGCCTATGGCGGCTTCGGCCATACCATTCGCCCCAGTTACAATGCTGCGCTCGGCAAGCTGTGGCTGGAGCGCGGCGGCAGCCTCGTCGAAGCCAACATCCGCGGCGGCGGCGAGTTCGGCACCGCCTGGCACGACGCCGGCCGCTACGCCGGCAAGCGGCTCGCGCATGATGATTTCGCCGCTGTTGCCGCCGATCTCGTCCGGCGCGGCGTCACGCTACCGAAGCGCATTGGCGCGCAGGGCGGCTCGAATGGCGGCATCCTGATCACCAACATGCTGGTGCGCTATCCCGAGCGCTTCGGCGCGCTGTTCTGCACCATCCCGCTGATCGATATGCGCCGCTACACCAAGCTGCTGGCAGGCGCGAGCTGGATCGCGGAGTATGGCGATCCCGACAAGGCCGAGGAGTGGAGCTGGCTACAGACCTACTCGGCCTATCACACGGCGAAGCCCGGCCAGCCTTACCCGCCGATCCTGATCGCCACGACACGGCGCGACGATCGCGTACATCCGGGCCATGCGCGCAAGATGACCGCCAAGCTGCAGGCCATGGGCTACGACAGCTATTTCTACGAGCCCGCCGCCGGCGGCCACGGCTACGGCACCGACAACCGCGAGCGCGCCAGCTTCATCACGCTCGGCGTGCGGTTTCTCGCGCGGCATGTGGGGCTGGAGATGGGGTAACCCCGCGCTTCGTTACGGACGGCGCTGCGCGCGCCACCCACAGCTGTCATCCCGGCGAACGCCGGGATCCATACTCCGCGGCAGCAGTTTGTCGCGATGACAGTTGTCACAACGATCTCGCGTCACAACTGGCCCCTGTGGTTATGGGTCCCGGCGTTCGCCGGGACGACGGCTGTGGATGGCGATGCGCCGTCGACAAGTCACGAGCTGCGCGCGAATACCAGAATCATGTTGTTCGCCGGCATCTCCACTATCTCGCGCAACGTCAGGCCATTGCGCGCGGCGAGCGCGTCGAGATCGGTGATGTCGCGGACGCCCCATTCCGGGTTGCCCTCGCGCAGAGACGTATCGAACACGGCGTTGCTGACCGCCGTATGCTTGCCGCCGCGCTTGAACGGGCCGTAGAGCATCAGCAGCCCACCCGGTGACAGCACCTCGCCTGCCCCCGCGAACAATCCCTCCGCCACTGCCCACGGCGCGATATGGATGACGTTGGCGCAGAAGATCGCGGCGAGTTGCGCCGGGCCGCCGGCGGCCTTGAAGCCGGCGACCCAGGCCGGATCTGAGAGATCGATGCGCTGGGCGTCGCGGATGTTGGAGAGACCGGCGTGCGTACGCCACGCCGCGATGCTGGCGAGGTGATTGTCGTTGTAATCGCTCGGCCACCACATGAGATCAGGCCGCTGCGCGGCGAAATGCACCACATGTTGCCCGGTGCCGCTGCCGGCCTCCAGCACGTCGCCGGTCCGGCCGTCGAGCAGCCGCGCCAGCACGGCCCAGATCGGCTGATGGTTGCGATGGAACGCGGGGGCATCCAGCCGTCCGTCCGGTTCCACCCGCCGGCCATCCCGGCCGAACTCCACGACATACTCCGCCATTGCAACTCTCCTGGCCGCCGCTGAACGGCTCTCGTTAACCGCGTTCAGCCGGCCACCATACCTGCATTGTCAGCCGATGGTCTTTATGCTTTGCAGCCCCTATATTGCTGGCATCACCGAGACGTCGGAACTCCACCTTGATCACATCCGTCATGCGTACCGCCCTGACGCTGGGGCTTTCGCTTGCCCTTTCCGCAGCTGCTCACGCCCAGTCCGGCGCCACGGACGGCCAGAAGCTGGCGTTCGACCGCGGCAAGGGCAATTGCCTGACCTGCCACGAGATCAAGGGCGGCGACCTGCCGGGCTCGATCGGGCCGAAGCTCGAGAACCTCAAAGGCCGGTATGACCGTGCCGAGCTGACCGCGATCCTCAACGACGAGACGGTCCGCAATCCCTTGACGGTGATGCCGCCGTTCGGCCGCAACCGCATCCTGACCGAGCAGGAAATCAGCGCCATCGTCGATTTCCTGCAGACCCTCTGATTCCGTTTGGAGACACCTATGACTGCCTCGTTCGGCCCAGTGGCCAGCCGCCGCCTGATCCTGAAGGGCGCAGGCCTCGTCGCGCTGATCGGCCTCGGCAACGCCGTGCTGCACACGACGCCCGTGTTCGCCGCCACCAACGACAACAAATATCCCGAAGACGCTTTCAAGCAGAAGAACGCGGGCGACGCGATCAAGGCGCTGTACGGCCGTGATCACGAGGCGTCCGACAAGATCAAGCTGGATGCGCCTGAGATCGCCGAGAACGGCGGCGTGGTGCCGATCGCGGTGACGACGAGCCTGCAGAACGTCACCTCGATTTCCTTCATCGTCGCCGAGAACCCGAACGCGCTCGCGGCATCCTACAAGATCCCCGAGGGCACCGTGCCGGCGGTAGCGAACCGGCTGAAGATGGCCAAGACCTCCAGCGTGATCGCGCTCGTCGAATCCGGCGGCAAGCTCTACAGCGCGACCAGGGAAGTGAAGGTCACCGTCGGCGGCTGCGGCGGCTAGGGAGAGCGACCATGGCATCGAGCATTCGCGTCCGCGCGATCCTGAACGGCGACATCACCGAGGTGCAAACCCTAATCCAGCACCCGATGGATACGGGGCTGGTCAAGGACGCCAAGGGCGAGGTCATTCCGGCGCACTACATCCAGCAACTCACCTTCACGCACAAGGACAAGACCGTGTTCCTGGCGGATTGGGGCACCGCGGTCTCCAAGGATCCCTACGTCAAGTTCGGCTTCAAGGGCGCGGCGAAGGGCGACGAGCTGAAGGTGAGCTGGGTCGACAACAAGGGCGCGACCGACAGCCTGACGGCGACGATCCAATGATGCGCTTGCGCCTCCTTCTTGCTGTCGCGGGGGCGCTCGGTTTCGGCGTCTCCGCGGTTGCCGCGGACAAGCCGAACCCGGTTGCCGACGCCAAGGCGTTCCAGGACTACTTCGTCAAGAAGTTCCCGAAGGTGGCGTTCGACGATTTCGTCAACGGTCCCTATTCGATGAACGCCGACATGCGCCGGCAGTGGGAGGAGAAGGAGCAGTTTCCGCCTTACGAGTTCGCGCTCGAGGCCGGCAAGGAGATGTTCGCCAAGCCGTTCAAGAACGGCAAGACCTATGCCGACTGCTTCCCGAACGGCGGCATCGGCATCCGCCAGAACTACCCGTATTTCGACGACAAGGAAGGCAAGGTCGTCACGCTCGAGCTGGCGCTGAACCGCTGCCGCGAGGCCAATGGCGAGCCGCCCTATTCCTACGTCAAGGACGAGATGGCCTCGCTGACCGCCTACATGGCGTTCACCTCGCGCGGCAAGCGCTTCGACATCAAGATCCCCGACGATCCGCGCGCGTTGGACGCCTATGAGAAGGGCAAGGAATATTTCTACACCCGCCGCGGCCAGCTGAACTTCTCCTGCGCGAGCTGTCACGTGCAGAGCCCGGGCGAGCGCATCCGCGCCGAGATCCTGGCGCCTGCGCTCGGCATTCTCAACGCGATGCCGATCTACCGCTCCGAATGGAGCGGCATGGGCACGATCAGCCGCCGCATCGTGACGTGCAACAGCCAGACACGCGCCGTGCCGCTGGAGCCGCAGTCGGACGAGTATCGCAACCTCGAATATTATCTGTCCTACGTGTCGAACGGCCTGCCGGTTTCAGGACCGGGAGCGCGGCCATGACCAATAAAGTCACGACAACAAACGTCATGAAAAAGATCGTGTTCGCCATGATGGTGTCGGCGGTCTGCGCCGGCTCCGCGCGGGCTGCGTCGGAAGCCGACTACGTCGCGGCTGTCGCGGCGGCCGAGAGCGCCAACAAGGAAGCCGGACGTCTGCGCAACCAATGGACCGTGACCCAGGCCGCACTGAATGCTGCAAAGAAGGCGGCGGAGTCCGGCAATTTCGACCAGGCGCTGAAATCGGCGCAGGAGGCCGAGGCGCTCGCCAAGGCCTCGATCGTCCAGGCCACCAGCGAGAAGCAGCGCTGGAAGGACCTGGAGATCCGCTAGGACGCGAGCGATGATGCGGCGCCGGGATTTTCTCAAAGCATCAGGTGCCGCCGTGCTCGCCGCGCCGGCGCTGCTGCGCAACGCCTGCGCCGCCGAGACCGTCAGCCTCTACGACGTCGAGAAGTTCGGCAATGCGCGCATCCTGCACATCACCGACACGCATGCGCAGCTGCGGCCGGTGTATTTCCGCGAGCCCAGCGTCAATCTCGGCATCGGCGAGATGTGGGGCAAGCCGCCGCATCTGGTCGAGCGCGCCTTCCTCGACCGCTACGGCATCCGCCCCGACAGCGCCGAGGCCTATGCCTTCACCTCGTTCGAGTTCGAGAAATTTGCGGTCCGCTTCGGCAAGATGGGCGGCTTCGCGCATCTGAAGACGCTGATCGACAAGCTGCGCGCTGACGCCGGCGACCGTCGCTCGCTGCTGCTCGACGGCGGCGATCTCTGGCAGGGCACCGGCCTGGCCCATGCGATGCGCGGCGCCGACATGGTCAGCGCGGCCAATCTGCTCGGCATCGACGCGATGACCGGGCACTGGGAGTTCACCTATGGCGAGGAGGCGCTGCGCGCCAATCTCGCGCGCTTCAAGGGCGAGTTCCTGGCGCAGAATGTGTTCCTGACCGAGGAGGCAGCGTTCAACGACGCCAAGGCGTTCGACCGCGGCTCCGGCCGCGTGTTCAAGCCGGCCACGATCAAGGAGATCGGCGGCGCGCGCATCGCCATCATCGGCCAGGCCTTCCCCTACGTGCCGATCGCCCATCCGCGCCGTTTCACGCCGGACTGGACGTTCGGCATCCGCGAGGAGGAGCTGCAGAAGCTGGTCGATGCCCTGCGCGGCGCCGACAAGGTCGATGCGGTGATCCTGCTGTCGCACAACGGCATGGATGTCGACCTCAAGCTCGCGAGCCGCGTCACTGGCATCGACGTCATCCTCGGCGGCCACACCCATGACGCGATCCCGCAGCCGGTCGCGGTCAGCAACGCCAAGGGCGCCACCCTCGTCACCAATGCCGGCTCCAACGGCAAATTCGTCGGCGTGCTCGATCTCGACGTCGGCAAGGGCCGCGTCGCCGATGCACGCTATCGGCTGCTGCCGGTCTATTCGGAGCTGCTGAAGCCTGATCCGGCGATGCAGGCGCTGATCGACCAGACGCAGCAGCCGCAGGTCGCCGCCTGGAGCGAGAAGCTCGCGACCTCGGACCGGCTGCTGTATCGCCGCGGCAATTTCGAGGGCACCACCGACGATCTGATCTGCGCGGCGCTGCGCCGCGAGCTCGATGCCGAGCTGGCGCTGTCGCCGGGTTTCCGCTGGGGCCCCTCGGTGCTCGCCGGCCAGTCGATCATGCTGGAGGACGTGCTCGCGCAGACCGCGATCACCTACCCGGAAACCTATGTGCAGCGGATGACCGGGGCTGACATCAAGGCCGTGCTCGAGGACGTCTGCGACAACCTCTTCAACGCCGATCCCTATTTGCAGCAGGGCGGCGACATGGTGCGCACCGGCGGCTTCTCCTATCGCTGCACGCCGTCGGAGCCGATCGGCCGCCGCATCTCCGACCTCACGCGCGACGACGGCCATCCCTTGGAAGCCGGCAAGACCTACAAGGTCGCCGGCTGGGCCTCGATGAATGCGCAGGACGGCAAGCCAGTGTGGGACGTCGTCGCCAACCACCTGCGCAACGGCCAGTTGGTGCTGACGGGAACCAACAAGGTCACGCTCTCGGGCGTCGACGGCAATCCCGGGTTTGCGTCGCAGTCGTGAGGGGATCGAGGTCACGCTGTGCCGATCGCCCAGAGGTGCCTCGTCAACTCCGCTGTCGTCCCGGCGAAAGCCGGGACCCATAAACACCGCTGGCGCGGGGTGAGTCAGGCTGGAGCGGCATCGCGTTTCGCCATAGGCGACGGTGGTTATGAGTCCCGGCGTTCGCCGGGACGACGGCCTAAATCGGGACTGCGCGCAGGTGCCATGCGCCGGCGTTCATGGACAATGAACCGCAATCCGATAGTGTGGCGATGTGTCGCGCGCCCGCATTGCGGGAGCCTCGGCGGTTTGCCGGCAACGCGCTCTCCAGTTTCATCATCGACGCTCCGGAGCCACACGGATCGAGCATGGCTGACGTTCTCGCCGCATCGCAACACACCGCCGCTCCGGTCCGGGCCGCCTCGTCGCTGCGCACCTTGGCGCTGGTCTCGCTGGCGCATTGGGTCAGCCACCTGCACATGCTGGTGCTGCCGATGCTGTTTCCCTACCTGAAGGAGAAGCTCGGCGTCGGCTATGTCGAGCTCGGCTTTCCGCTCACATTGTTCGCGGTGGTCTCGGCGCTGACCCAGGCCCCGGTCGGCTATCTCGTCGACCGCGCCGGCGCCCGCCGCATCCTGCTGCTCGGCCTGACGCTCGGCGGCCTGTCGTTGGCGATGCTCGGGGTCTACCTGACCTATACCAGCCTCGTCGTCTCGGCGGTGCTGCTCGGCCTCGCCAACGCGGTCTATCACCCGTCCGACTACGCGCTGCTGTCGGCGCATATGGAAGAGAGCCGGATGGGCCGCGCCTTCGGCGTGCATACTTTCGCAGGCTATCTCGGCGGCGCGGTCGCGCCGGCCGTGATGGCGGCGCTGGTCACCGCCGTCGGCGGCTCCGGCGCGCTGATCGCGGCGGGCCTGGTCGGGCCGCTCGCCGCGCTGCTGCTGCTCGTCGGCAACGTGCCGGAGGTGCCGCCGCATCCGCATGCCACCAAGGCTGATGGCACCAAGGTCAAGCAGCCGGGCCTGCTGACGCCGATGCTGATGCTGCTGACCGTGTTCTTCATGCTGCTCAGCCTGTCCAACGCCGGCATCTCCAGCTTCGGCGTGGTCGCCTTCATGAACGGCTACGGCATCTCGTTCTCGACCGCCAACATTGCGCTCACCGCCTTCCTCGGCGCCAGCGCGGTCGGCGTGCTCGCCGGCGGCCAGCTCGCCGACCGCATCCGCCATCACAACCTGGTCGCGGCGGTGGCCTATGCCATCAATGCCGTGCTGGTGCTGATCATCACCTTCGTCAGCCTGCATCCGGTGCTGCTGGTCGCGATCATGCTGACCGCCGGCTTCATGAGCGGCGTCATCGCGCCCTCGCGCGACATGCTGGTCCGCAACGCCGCTCCCGCCGGCGCCGCCGGCCGCGCCTTCGGCATCGTCTCCACCGGCTTCAACTTCGCCGGCGTCGTCAGCCCGCTGCTGTTCGGCTGGATCATGGACATGAACGCCCCGCGCTGGGTGTTCGGCACGTCCGTGGTGTTCATGCTGCTGACCATCGTGCTGGCGTTCTTCACCGAGCCGAAGAAGAAGACGGCGTAGTTATCGTCGTAGGGTAGGCAAAGCGCAGCGTGCCCACCATTGCAACTAAGACCGCCGCCGTAAACGGTGGGCACGCTTCGCTTTGCCCACTCTACGGACTACGGACAACCGATTGTTAGTTCGTCAGCGCTGCCAGATGCAGCGCCCTCTTCCCTTGCGGGAGAGGGCATCACCGGCTCATCCACTTGCGCAGTCGGGTGAGGGGTATCTATCCGCTTGCGGCGCTCGTGGAGACATACCCCTCACCCAAGCGAGCTTGCCGAACCCTCACACATGCCCTCTCCCGCAAGGGGAGAGGGCGCAGTCATGGGCACCGCGATGGCTGCGGCTTACTCCATCGGCTGCTGTCGCAACGCTGCCCTCACCTCCCGCATGTTGACATCATCGCCCGCTGGCCGATGATGCCCCCACAACAACAAACATCCGGGGAAGACACGCCATGACGCAGCCAGATCTCGTGATCCGCGGCGGGACCGTTGCCGATGGTTCGGGCGGCGAGCTCTATGAGGCCGATGTCGCGATCGCGGACGGCCGCATCGTCGCTATCGGCAAGGTTGCCGCATCAGGCCGCGAGGAGATCGATGCGCGCGGCAAGCTCGTCACGCCGGGCTTCGTCGATGTTCACACGCATTATGACGGCCAGGTCACCTGGAGCCACGACATCTCGCCGTCATCACAGAACGGCGTCACAACCGCGATCATGGGCAATTGCGGCGTCGGCTTCGCGCCGTGCCGGCCGGCAGATCACCAGCGCCTGATCCAGCTGATGGAAGGCGTCGAGGACATTCCCGAGCCGGTGCTCGAAGCCGGCATTCCCTGGGAATGGGAAAGCTTTCCCGACTACATGGAATGGCTGGCCAAGCGCTCCTTCGATCTCGACATCGGCGCGCAACTGCCGCATGCGGCGCTGCGCGTCTATGTGATGGGCGAGCGCGGCGCTCGGCGCGATCCCGCCACCGCCGACGACAACCGCGCGATGGCGGCGCTGGCGCGCGACGCGGTCAAGGCCGGCGCGCTCGGCTTCTCGACCTCGCGCACGCTCAACCATCGCACCTCCACCGGCGACTACACGCCGACGCTGAAGGCCGGAGAGGACGAGCTGACGACGATCGCGAGCGCCATGCACAGCGCCGGCCGCAGCGTGCTGCAATTCGTGCTGGACATCTCGACCATCCACGAAGACCTGCCGATGATGCTGCGCATCGCCGACGCGACGAAGTGCCCGATCTCGTTCTCGGTCACGCAAAACGACCGCGCGCCGCAGCGCTGGCGGCAGACGCTCGCCGAGATTAATGCCGCCGCGGCGCGCGGCCTGTCGGTGACGGCGCAGATCGCGGCGCGCCCCGTGGGGCTGCTGCTCGGGCTCGAATTGTCGCGCAACCCGCTGCAGACGCATCCGAGCTACCAGGCGATCGCGCACCTGCCGCTCGGCGAGCGCGTCACACGAATGCGCGATCCGCAGGTTCGCGCGGCGATCCTCAGCGAGCAGGCCAGCGCGACCGACGATCCGCTGTTCTTCAAGCCGAACTACGACAAGATGTACCTGCTCGGCGATCCGCCCGATTACGAGCAGCCGCCGGAGCGGTCGCTCGGCGCGCAGGCGCGCGCCCCGCGGCTGCCGCCCGGAGGAGCTCGCTTATGACGCGATGCTGACGGAGGGCGGGCGCGGCATGCTCTACGTGCCGTTCCTCAACTATTCCGACGGCAATCTCGACGCCACCTATGAGATGCTGCGCAACCCCAGAAGCGTGCCGGGCCTGAGCGACGGCGGCGCCCATTGCGGCATCATCTGCGACGCCAGCTTCCCGACCTATCTGCTGACGCACTGGACGCGCGACCGCAAGCGCGGCGACAGGCTCTCGATCCCCTTTGTCGTCGCGGCCCAGTCGCGCAAGACCGCGCTCTCCGTCGGCCTCGACGATCGCGGCCTGCTCGCGCCGGGCTACAAGGCCGATGTCAACGTCATCGACTACGACCGGCTGCACCTGCATCCGCCCAAGGTGCATTACGACCTGCCGGTCGGCGGCCGCCGCTTGATGCAGGAGGTCGACGGCTACGACGCGACGATCGTGTCCGGCGTGGTGACGCGCCGCCATGGCGAAGCCACCGGCGCACGGCCGGGGCGGCTGGTGAGAGGGGCGCGCCAGCTGGGCTCAGAGGTCAACTGATCGCGACCGTATCGGCAAGCCGAGCAAGCTCGGCTTGCGCGGCTGGATGCTCGTTGAACCAGGGCGGCAACGAACGCAGGGCGATCTCGAGTGCCCTGCTGGCCTCGTCATCGCGACCGTTCAGGAGATGCCACTCGCCGATGTAGAAATAGGCTTCGGCCTGTTCAGAAGCCGTTGCGGCCGCATCCAGCACCTGCTGTGCGGTCGAGCGCCCCATCAGAAGATCGAACACCGGTCCGGGCCACTGCGCCGTCGTCCAGCGCCCGGCGAAAGCAGCGAGATCAGGCCTGACGCGTCCCGGCGATCGAGCCAACGACAAGTAAAGAAACAGGGCCGCATAGGGCTCGAACTGGAGCGCGAGCGATCGTTCCATGTCCGCTGCTGCCGCTTCGAACCTGCCGCGGCAGAACTGTATGTAGCCACGTCCCCTATGCATGATCGGATCTTTGGGCGCGAGGTCGAGCGCTGTCGTGCTCTGGACGATCGCGCGATCCAGATCGCCCTTCACATGATGAAGGTACGCGAGCTCGCCATGAGCGGCCGCGAGCCTGGGCTCAAGAGCGAGAGCGCGCGTCTGGTCGTCAACGGCTCCGTCGAAGTCGCCAAGAAACTTCCGTGACACACCGCGAGCGCCGTAGGTCTGCGCGTTCGGTTTGAGCTTGAGCGCCAGACTGAAATCCTCGATCGAGCTGGCGTAGCTGCCCATGCCCTGAAGGGAAACGCCGCGATTGTGGTAGGCGTAATGGTTGCGCGGATTGAGCTGGATCACCTTGCTCAAGTGAAGCACCGCGCCTGGGAAGTCCTCGGTCGCCAAGCATCGCACGCCGCGCCAGTAATGCAGCATATGAGAAAACAGGCGTATCATGCAGGACCTCACGACGAATGAACGCGAGGCCGCCTCCCGATGACCCCAGGCAGAGGTTATCACGCAAATTCCGGCGCGACAGCCTGGTGGGCCTGCAGGCGGGCGCGTTCGCTGTTCGGCCAGAGCAGCGCGAGGCCGAGCAGGCCGGAGATCACCATGGTGACCGCGTTGATGGTGAAGCCGGCCATGTAGCCTTCGACCATGCTGCCCGAGGCCTGGATCATCTTGCCCATCACGACCGGCGCAACGATGCCGGCGAGCGTGTATAGCGCGCCGTAGATCGCCATGACGGCGCCGCGCTGCGCGACCGGCGTGAACTCGCCGATCATCGGCGGACAGACGACGTAGATCGATCCGCACAATCCCGACCCGACCACGAGCAGCGCGATCTGGGCCGCCGCGCCGTCGACATGGGCCATCGCCGCCATCAGCCCGCCGCCGATCACCAGCGGCGTCGCGCCGAGCACGCCGCGCGCCATGCGCGTGGAGAGGCCGCGCGCCATCAGCAGCTGTGAGACGAAGCCCGTCGTCAGCACCACGCATGCTCCGAAGATCCAGGGCAGGATCGAGATGAAGCCGGCCTGCGCCTGCGAGAAGCCGAGCCCCTTCACCAGGAACGGCGTGAACCAGGTCAGCCCGAGCGACAGCGCCCAATAGGCGCCGAAGGTCGCGGTCACGCAGCCGACGAAGGTGCGCGACGTCAGCAGTTGCAGATAGGGCACGCGCTGCTCGCGCAAGGCAGCGGACTCGACCTCGGCCAGCGGCCCTTCCCGGCCCAGCCACAGCCACGCCGCGCTCCACATCAGCCCGACGACGCCGAGCGCGCCGAAGGCATAGTGCCAGCCATAGCTCACGATGATGAAGTTCAGCGCAGGCACTGCGAGGATCACGCCGAACGCCGAGCCCTGCGAGAGGATCGCCGTGGGCATCGCGCGCTTCTCGTCGGGGAACCATTTGTAGACCGCATGCACCGCGACGGAAGCCGCAGGCCCTTCGCCGGCGCCGAGGATGATTCGGCAGATCAGCAAGGTGGTGAAGCCGACGGTGCCGACCATCGGGAATTGCGCCACCGCCCAGATCAGCGCCAGCACCAAGAGCACCCAGCGCGTCGGCACCTTGTTGACGACGAAGCCGACCACGATGGCCGAGATCGAGAACAGGAAGAAGAACGATGAGCCGAGCAGGCCGAACTGCTCGGCCGTGAGATTGAGCTCGGTCATGATCGGCACGCCGGCGAGCCCGACGACGATCTTGTCGGCGAAGTTCACCAGCATGAACAGGAACAGCAGGAAGGTGATCTTCCAGGCTCCTTTCGGCGTGGACGGCGCGCTTGCGCGGGATGTGCCTTGAAGCGTCGATGGCGCGGCCATGTTCCTTCCCCGTCCTTGTTATGATCCGCCGCTGTGGTCCGGGCGTTTGGTCGATGCTACCCACGAACCTGATCCGCAGGCAACCGGCGCGCACGCTAAGTTGTTGCTGCAACGCGAGAATTTACGCTTCTTGGCTGCGCAGGAACGCTCCCGCAACCTGGGCATGATGGGATGGCCATGACATCGCGGGCGCGCGAAGAACGACCGCGTGATGTTCGCGTTGGCCCTTGCTATGTTGTGATGCAATAACCTCGATCATGCTCGTGCTCAGCGTCCGTCATCTCACCAAGTCCTACCGATCCGGCGGCGAGCCGATCAAAGTCCTGCGCGGCGTCGACCTCGACGTGGCCCCTGGCGAGCGCGTGGCGCTGACCGGCGAATCCGGCTCCGGCAAGAGCACGCTGCTGCATCTCATCGCCGGGCTCGATGCCGCCGATGGGGGCGACATCGTGCTCGACGGCGCATCCGTGGGTGCGCTCGACGATGCCGGGCGCGCCGCGATCCGGCGCGAGCGGCTCGGCCTCGTATTCCAGCAATTCAACCTGGTGCCGAGCCTGTCGGTGCAGGACAATCTCAGCTTCCAGGCGCGGCTCGCAGAACGGCATGATCCGGCGTGGCACACCGAGTTGGTGGAGCGGCTCGGATTGAAGCCGCTGCTCAAGCGCTATCCCGAGCAGCTCTCCGGCGGTCAGCAGCAGCGCGTCGCGATCGGCCGCGCGCTGGCGATCAAGCCGACGCTGCTGCTCGCCGACGAGCCGACCGGCAATCTCGACGAGGACACCGCCGACGAGGTGATGGCGCTGACGCGCGACCTCGTCGCGCGCACCGGCTGCGGCTTCCTGATGGTCACGCACAGCGCACGCCTTGCCGCGATGCTGGATCGCCATGTGCATCTGCATGCGGGCCGCGTCGCATGAGGCGCGTTCTCTGGATCCTCGCCGTGTTGCTCAGCCACTGGCGGCGGCATCCGATGCAACTTGCGACGCTGCTGATCGGGCTGATCTCGGCGACGGCGCTGTGGAGCGGCGTGCAGGCGCTGAACCAGCAGGCGCGCAGCTCCTATGATCGCGCGGCCGCGATCTTCGGCGGCGTGCGCACGCCGATGCTGGTGGCGCGTGACGGCAAGATGCTGCCCGAGAGCGTGTTCGCGGAGTTGCGCCGCGCCGGCTGGCCGGTGTCGCCGGTCGTCGAAGGCCGCGTGCAGATCGATGGCCGCTCGATCCGGCTGCTCGGCATCGAGCCGTTCAGCATTCCCAAGGAGGTCGGCGATGCGCCGATGGTCGGGCGCAGCGAGCTCGAGGCATTCCTGACGCCGCCACACCGCACCCTGATCTCGCCGGAGACGCTGGCAGATCTCGATCTCAAAGACGGCGCGACGCCGCGACTCAGCAATGACGCCATGCTGCCGCCGCTGATGGTGCAGCAGCAGCTCGCGCCCGGCGTGCTCGTCGTCGACATCAGCGACGCGCAGCGGCTGCTCGATAAGCCCGGCCAGATCTCACGGCTCCTGCTCGGCAAGACGCCGGGGCAGCGCGCCCCGTTGCAGAGCTTCGCCGGCGGTCGGCTCCAGCTCGTGCAGCCGGAGGCCGAGACCGATCTGGAGCGGCTGACCGACAGCTTCCACCTCAACCTCACCGCCTTCGGTCTGCTGTCCTTCGTGGTCGGGCTATTCATCGTCAATTCCGCGATCGGCCTTGCCTTCGAGCAGCGGCTGCCGGTGCTGCGCACCTTGCGCGCCTGCGGCGTATCGGCGCGCCAGCTCAACGCCGTGCTGATCGGCGAACTCATCGCCTTCGCGCTGGTCGCGGGGATCGTCGGCCTCGTCTGCGGCTATGTCATCGCGGCGACGCTGCTGCCGAACGTCGCCGCGTCGCTGCGCGGCCTCTATGGCGCGCAGGTGCCGGGAGAGCTGAGCCTGCGGCCGGAATGGTGGCTGGCCGGGCTCGTGATCAGCATCGCCGGCGCGCTCGCAGCCGCCACCACGAGTCTCGTCAAGTCGATGCGGCTGCCGATCCTGTCGACCGCGCAGCCCTATGCGTGGCAGGAGGCGCAGCGGCGCTGGCTGCGATTGCAGAGCGCGGTCGCGCTCGCCTTCTTCGTGGCCGCCGGACTGCTGCTATGGCTCGGGCAGTCGCTCCTCGCCGGCTTCGGCGTACTCGCCGCGATGATGCTGGGCGCCGCGCTGCTGCTGCCGGCGATCCTGGAGTTCGTGCTCCGCCTTGGCGAGCGCGGCGCGCGCGCGGCGCTGACGCGATGGTTCTGGGCCGACAGCCGCCAGCAGATCTCGGGGCTGTCGCTGGCGCTGATGGCGCTGCTGCTCGCGCTGGCCGTCAATGTCGGCGTCGCCACCATGGTGGAAACCTTCAGCCGCACCTTTCTCGTCTGGCTCGACGGCCGGCTCGCGGCCGACGTCTACATCAGTGCCGCCGATGAAGCGCAGGCGCGCGAAATTCAAGGCTGGCTGCGCACACGGCCCGAGGCGCAGGCCGTGCTGCCGGGCGGCCGCGCCGAAACGCAGCTCGCGGGCGCGCCGATCGACGTGCTCGGCC
Organism: Bradyrhizobium sp. USDA 4353; assembly: GCF_054063215.1. Taxonomy (NCBI): domain Bacteria; kingdom Pseudomonadati; phylum Pseudomonadota; class Alphaproteobacteria; order Hyphomicrobiales; family Nitrobacteraceae; genus Bradyrhizobium; species Bradyrhizobium sp. USDA 4353. The sequence goes on along the minus strand of NZ_JBSSGB010000001.1, from coordinate 2,142,475 downwards.
TGCCCGATCACGACACCTATCGCGACCACTGGCCGCTGCTGCGAGCTAACCAAGACGCGTGGAAACAGCTGGTGCGCGGCGATGCCGGCTTCGTCAGCGAGCAGCTGGCGCGCCGGCTTAGTCTTTCGCTCGGCGACAGCATCGACATATCAGCGCCGACCGGCGACTGGCGCATCACCATCGCCGGCATCTATGCCGACTACGGCAATCCGAAGGGACAGGTCACCGTCAACGTCGCCGCGCTGACGCGTCGGTTTCCCGCGACGCCGATCACGCGCATGGCGGTGCGTGCGGCGCCGGCCGACGTGCCCGGACTGATCAGCGCGCTGACCGAGAAGTTCGGCCTCGACGGCCGCAATGTGGTCGATCAGGCGACCGTCAAGCAGGAGTCCAAGCAGATCTTCAACCGCACCTTTGCGGTGACCGGCGCGCTCAACACTTTCACGCTCGGCGTCGCCGCGATCGCGCTGCTGACGAGTTTGCTGACGCTCGCCAACTCGCGCCTTCCGCAGCTCGCGCCGCTCTGGGCGATCGGTCTGACGCGGCGGCGGCTCGCCGAGGTCGAGCTGTTGAAGACGCTGTCGCTCGCCGGTCTGACCGCGCTTCTTGCACTTCCGCTCGGGCTCGTTGTCGCGTGGTGCCTGATCGCGATCGTCAATGTGAAAGCGTTCGGCTGGCGGCTGCCGTTCGATGTGTTTCCGCTGCAGCTCATCAGGCTGCTGATCGTCACGCTGATCGCGGCATTGATCGCCTCGCTGCTCCCCGTGCTGCGCCTGGCACGGATGCAGCCGGCGCAACTGGTCAGGACCTTCACCATTGAGCGCTAGAGCCACCATCACGCGACGCGGCCTGATCGGCGGGCTCGGCCTGCTGGCGCTGCCGCGGCTCGCGCACGCGCAGGGCTTTGCCGGCTTGAGCGACAATGCCGACGGCTTCACGCCGGTGACGCCGGGCAAGAGCTTCAGCTTCCCCGCCGACCATGGGCCGCATGACGATTTCCGCATCGAATGGTGGTACATCACCGCCAATCTCAGCGATGCGAGCGGCAAGGCCTACGGCCTGCAATGGACGCTGTTCCGCTCGGCGGCGCGGCCCGGCCCGCAAGGCGAGAGCTTCGACAATCAGCAGCTCTGGATGGCGCATGCCGCGGTGACGCGAGCGGACAGCCACCGCTCGACCGAGAAGTTCGCGCGCGGCGGCGTCGGCCAGGCCGGCGTCGAAGCAAAACCGTTCCAGGCCTGGATCGACGATTGGCAGCTGCGCGGCTCGGCCGCGACGGACGACCAGACCTTGGCGCCGCTCGACATGAGCGCGAGCGCGGCCGAGTTCTCCTATGCGCTGCATCTGGAGGCGGATCGTCCCGTGGTGCTGCAGGGCAGCGGCGGCTACAGCCGCAAGTCGGAGCGCGGCCAGGCGTCGTACTACTACAGCCAGCCGTTCTACCGCGCGCGCGGCCGCATCGCCTTCGACGACACGCCGGTCGAGGTGACGGGCCAAGCCTGGCTCGACCGCGAATGGAGCAGCCAGCCACTGGCCTCCGACCAGAGCGGCTGGGACTGGTTCGCCCTACATTTTGCCGGCGGTGAGAAGCTGATGCTGTACCGGATGCGCCAGGGCAATGGCGACTACACCTCCGGCACCTGGATCAAGGCCGACGGCACGTCGCGCCCGCTCGGACCCGGCGACATCGCGATGCGGCCGACGACCATTGTCGCGATCGGCGAGCGCAAGCTGCCGGTCGGCTGGCGCGTCGAGATATCAGCGCTCGGCATCGCGATCGAGAGCGCACCGCTCAATCCGAACGCCTGGATGGGCACCCGCGTGCCGTATTGGGAGGGACCGATCAGCTTCAACGGCAGCCATTCGGGGGTGGGCTATCTCGAGCTGACGGGATATTAGGACGCACCGATCAAGGGGAACCGCAATGTATCACTTCACCGCCATCGTCACGGTGCTTGCGCTGCTGCTCTATTTCTACATGTCGATCCTGGTGGGGAAGGCGCGCGGGCAATACGGCGTGAAGGCGCCGGCGACCACCGGCAACGCCGATTTCGAGCGGATCTATCGCGTGCACATCAACACGCTGGAATGGCTGCCGATCTTCCTGCCGGCGCTGTGGCTGTTCGCGATCTATGTGAGCGACGCGATCGCAGCGCTGCTCGGCCTGGTCTGGATCGCGGGCCGCGCGCTGTACATGGTGTCCTACGCCAAGGCCGCGGACAAGCGCAGCCCCGGCTTCGGCGTGCAGGCGCTCGCCGCGATGGCGTTGCTGTTCGGCGCGCTGATCGCCATCCTGTGGCGGCTCCTGCACGGCTGATCGCTCCGCCTCCGCTGTCGTCCCGGGCTTGACCCGGGACCCATAGCCCCCAGCGGATGTTGGTTAGCCGGGCTGTTCAACCGCCAGCCTGCCTCAAGACAGATCACGCGGTATGGGTCCCGGCTTTCGCCGGGACGACACCGATGGTGCGGCTCACTTCGTCAGCGGGCAGCCGCTCTCCTTCGCGGAGAAGAACGCCTTGTCGCCGGGCACCGTGGCAAGCAGCTTGTAGTAGTCCCACGGTTTCTTGGATTCGGCCGGCGACTTGACCTCGAACAGATACATGTCGTGCACCATACGGCCGTTGGCCTGCACCTTGCCTTGCGCGAACGCGTCGTCGACCGGCAGCTCCTTCAGCTTCTTGACCACGGCATCCGAATCCTTGGTGCCGGCCGCCTTCACCGCCTTGAGATAGGATAGCGTCGCCGAATAGGTGCCGGCGTGGATCATGCTGGGCATCCGCCCCGTCCGCTTCATGAAGCGCTCGCTGAACGCGCGCGATTTGTCATCATGGTCCCAATAGAAGCCTTCCGTCAGCACCAGGCCCTGTGCGGCCTCGAGCCCGAGGCCGTTGACCTCGGCCAGCGTCATCAACAGACCCGCGAGCTTCTGGCCGGCCTTGACGATGCCGAACTCGGCCGCCTGCTTGATCGAGTTGGTGGTGTCGAGGCCGGCATTGGCGAGCCCGATGATCTTGGCCTTCGAGCTCTGCGCCTGCAGCAGGAAGGACGAGAAGTCCGACGAGTTCAGCGGGATGCGCACCGACCCCAGCACCTTGCCGCCCTTGGACGTCACGATGTCGCTGGTGTCCTTCTCCAGCGCGTAGCCGAAGGCATAGTCCGCGGTCATGAAGAACCAGGTGTTGCCGCCGGCTTCGACCAGCGCGCCACCGGTGCCGACCGCGAGCGCATGGGTGTCGAACGCCCAGTGGAAGCCGTAGGCCGTGCAGGCGTCGCCGGTGATGCGCGACGTCGCGGCGCCGACGACGATGTCGATCTTCTTCTTCTCCGCGGAGAGTTCCTGGATCGCGAGCGCGACCGATGAGGTCGTCAGCTCGGTGATCATGTCGACGCCCTCGGTGTCGTACCAGCGCCGCGCGATCGACGACGCCAGATCCGGCTTGTTCTGGTGATCGGCGGTGACCAGCTCGACCTTCTGTCCCAGCACCTCGCCGCCGAAATCCTCGATCGCCATCTTGGCGGCCTCGATGGAATATTTGCCGCCATAATCGGCATAGACGCCGGACTGGTCGTTGAGGATGCCGATCTTGACCTGGGCCGAGGCCGGCGCCGCGATCAGCAGCGCACCCACGGCCGCAACGGCCAACCAACGCGAATTCATATCGTTCTCTCCCGGAGTTTCTTGGTCTTGAGAAATCATTCGTTTTCGGAATGCACGCTCATGTTATGCCAGAACCCCGGCCGCGCCCATCCCTTCCCGCCTCAGCCAAAGGACGGAGACAAGCCGTTCGCCCAACGGCGAGCTCTACGAGAACCTGCTGCGCGGCCGCTCTTGGCGGAACAAGAGTTCGCGCATCGTGTAGAGTGCTGCGACTCCCGGTTGATCCTTGTCAAAGGGACCAAGCGCGGCGTCGTTATTCTTTCTCGATTGCGAGCGCCGCCCTTTCGCGAGACCACGCCATGCGTGCCCATCAGATCATGACCCGATCCGTGATCACGGTGACGCCGGGAACCCCGGTGGCCGAGGCAGCCCGGATCATGCTGCGCAACCATATCGGCGGGCTGCCCGTGGTCGATGCCGCCGGCCGGCTCGTCGGCATGGTGACCGACGGCGACTTCCTGCGCCGCGCCGAGCTCGGCACCGAGCGCAAGCAGGGCCGCTGGCTCGACCTGCTGGTCGGACGCGGCCGCATCGCCGCCGACTTCGTCCATTCCCATGGCCGCACGGTCGGCGACATCATGAGCCGGCCTGCGGTGACGGTCGGCACGGACGCCAGCCTGGCGGAGATCGCCGAGATCATGGAGAAGCGCAGCATCAAGCGGCTGCCGGTCGTGAGTGGCGACAAGCTGGCAGGCATGGTGACGCACACCGATTTCGTGCAGACGCTGGCGGATCTCGCCACCGCCGTGCCGGCTCCCAGCCGCGATGACGACGCGATTCGCAGCGCCATCCTCGATGCGCTCGACCACACCGCCTGCAAGCACTGCCGCTTCAACGTCGTCGTCCGCAACGGCGTCGCGCATCTCACCGGGGCGGTGCGTGATGACAAGGAACGGGCCACAGCCATCGTGGCGGCCAAGAGCGTGCAGGGCGTCCAGGACGTCCGCGACCACATGTGGATCTACCCGCCTCCAGAGGAGGATCTGGGCGGCGGCGACATCGTCTCGCTGCAGGAGCAGCCCTCGACCGACGACGACCAGCCGCTGTGAGGAGCCCTGGCCGTGCGCCGCTTCCTGGCAATATCGCTGTTGCTGCTCCACACGCCTCCCGCAGCGGCCGATGATCTCGACAATGGCCGCCGGCTCGCGGAGCGCTGGTGCGCCGGGTGCCATGTGGTCGGCGCCGAGCAGCCCCGGTTCCGGCGCGCCCGGCCGTTTGTCGCCATTGCCGCCAAGCAGGGCCTGACCAGGGACATGCTGGTGAAGTTCCTCCTGCTCCCGCACGCCACGATGGCCAACAGCCCGCTCAGCGCCGCTGATGCGAACGATCTGGCCGGCTACATCCTCAGCCTCGGGAAATAGTTCGCCGCTGTTAGGATCAGGTACAGGCGCTGTGCATTGCACGCGGTATGGGGATGCGCCCCGAAAGCCTCCGCCTTTTCGCGGCGCCAGCTTGGAACAAAACTGTCAAGTCGACGTTTCGTGTACTCGCCGCCGTGAGCTGGAGCACGTCGCATGACCTGTCGCGGTCTGCAGACGGCGGTGCTCCTTGTCCTCGTTGCCGGAAAAAAGCCAACAACAAGCAGCGAACGAGATAGAACTTGCATTCGTACACAAACGAGTTGGTAATCGGGTGCGCGGCATCCTCTCTGCCGAACTGCTAGCAAGGAGCGTGCGACGTGCACGGAATGCCCGGCGCCTCCCCCGCCCGCACGACCGATGACGAGACGGCGTATCTCGCCGCGATCGTGAACGCGTCTGCCGACGCGATCTTCGGCACGACCCAGGACGGAATCATTCGCAGCTGGAACACAGCGTGCGAGCGCATGCTGGGTTATGGCGCCGCGGAGATGATCGGGCAGTCGATCCTGGACATCGTTCCTCCCGAGCTGAAGCAGGAGGCCCTGTCGATCCGCGCTCGCGTCAGCGGCGGCGATTCGATCGAGAGCTTCGAGACCGTGCGGCTGGCGAAGGATGGCCGCCCGCTCGAGGTTGCGATCACCTATTCTCCCATCCGCGACGGCTCCGGTCAGATCATCGGCGTCTCCGGCATCCTGCGCGACGTCACCACGATCAAGGCGGCGCAGCGCGGCGCCGCGATGCTCGCCGCCATCATCGCCTCGTCCTCGGATGGTGTCGTCAGCAAGACGCTGGACGGCACCATCACCAGTTGGAACAAGAGCGCCGAGCGCATCTTCGGCTTCTCGGAAGGCGAGATGATCAACCGCTCGATCCGCACGATCATCCCCGGGGAGCGCCAGGCCGAGGAGGACCGCATCCTCGCCACCGTCGTCTCCGGCGAGATGATCGACAATTTCGAGACCGTCCGCCTGCGCAAGGACGGCGCGCTGATCGACGTCTCGGTGACGGTCTCGCCGGTGCGCGATTCCGCTGGCCGCATCATCGGCGCCTCCAAGATCGTCCGCGACATCACCGACAGGCGCCAGACCCGTGAGCAGCTACGCACCCTGCTCGCCGAGGTCAATCATCGCAGCAAGAACATGCTGTCACTGGTGCAGGCGATCGCACGGCAGATGACCCGGCACGGCCGGCAGCTCGACCTGAATCGCTTTCTCGAGCGGTTGCAGGCGATCGCGAGCAATCAGGATCTGCTGATCAAGAACGACTGGCGCTTCATTCCGCTCGGCGACCTCGTGCGCTCGCAGCTCGGCGCCTTTCGCGACCTGATCGGCAACCGCATTGCCATCGACGGCCCGCAGATCGAGCTGACGCCGGAGGCTGCGCAAGCGATCGGGATGGCGGTGCATGAGCTCGCGACCAACGCGGCAAAATACGGCGCGCTGTCGACCGACGACGGACGCGTTGCGCTCACCTGGGCTTGCAACGGGGATGATTTCGACATGGACTGGCGCGAGCGTGACGGACCGCCGGTCTCTCCGCCCGAGCACAAGGGCTTCGGCAGCCGCGTGATCTCGGACATGGTCCGAGCCGGGCTCGACGGAGCGGTGGAGGTCGACTTCGCGCCGACGGGACTCCGCTGGCACCTCAGGTGCCCCCTGCAACGTCTCAGCCGCGGCAGCAGCCATGCCCGGCGCTGACAAGATCAAGGTCCTGATCGTCGAGGACGATCCGATGATCGGCTTCGATCTCTCGGTCGAGCTGGAGGAAGCCGGCTTTGCCATCGTCGGCGTGGCGCCGACGGTCAGCAAAGCGCTGCATCTGTTGCAGCGGAACCGCTGCGATCTCGCGGTGCTCGACGTCAATCTCGGCCATGAGACCTCAGCCCCGATCGCGCGCGCGCTGACGGCCGAAGGCGTGCCGTTCGTCGCCGTCACCGGCTATTCCGTCGACCAGTGCCCGGAAGAATTCGCCACCGCCCCGCTGCTGTCGAAGCCGTTCCAGACCTCGCGGCTGGTCGCGACGCTAAGGCGGCAATTGCCGCGTTGAGGTTCAGCTAGCGTCCTGCGACTTGGCGACAGCGGCGTACGGCACATGCGGGTGGCGCCGATCTACGACTCCGACAGACCTCCGACGTGGCTGAGTCAGTGCCATGCCCCTCACCCGGATTGCTACGCAATCCGACCTCTCCCCGCAAAGGGCGGGGAGAGGTTGCACTGCCGGTGCCGAGAGAGATTGCCGCAACAATTAGCTGTCGTCTCAGTCATTGGTTTCGGATCGTCAGTTTGACACGAGCCATTCCCACGAGCACCGGTGCGCTCCCTCTCCCCGTTCTTCACGGGGAGAGGGTCGGGGTGAGGGGCAGCCGCACGGGCGGTCTATGTAAAAGCCCAGCAACCTCGCGCGAGGACGACGCGAGGCTCCGCCCATCGATCACCCCACAATCTCCACCACGATCCGTCCCGTCATCACCTGGTCACCCTCGGCGACCTCGATCGCGCTCACGGTGCCGGCCAGGCCGGCGGTGTGGACATGCTCCATCTTCATCGCTTCCAGCGTCACGACCGCTTGCCCCAGCACGACGCGGTCGCCGGGCTTGACCAGCACCGCAACGACACGGCCGTTCAGGGCGGCGCGCACCTTGCCGTCGCCGCCAGCCACCGCAGTGGACTGCGGCGCCGCCAAGGTGAGATCGCGCAGCGTCAGCGTCTGACCGCGATGGTGCACGCACAGCCGATCGCCGTCGCGCATGAAGCGCGCGCTTTCGGTGACGTCGGCATGGCGGACACGGATCGTATCGCCGGTGAGCGAGACGATCTCACAGCGATGCTCGGAGCCATCACACGTCACGCAATAGCTGCCGTCGCGCTCGCGCAGCAGCTCGCATTCCCTGACCTCGCCGCCGATCTCGAAGCGCAGCGGCGTCGCAAAAGTCGCAGCCACGGAGCGGCCGCCCCGGACCGGATGCGCCAGCGGATGGCTGACCGAGAGCAGCAAGGCGGCAAGCGCCGTGCCGCCCGAGTTGGCAGCCGGCGCATGCAGCTCGTCGCGATGTGCGCGAATGAAAGCCGTGGTTGCCTTGCCCCCGGCAAACGCCGGATGCCGCAGGCAGGACAGCAGGAACGATTGGTTCGTCGTCACGCCCAGCGCGACAGCCTGCTCCAATCCGGTGATGAGCCGTGCGCGCGCTTCCTCGCGGGTCGCACCATGGCTGATCAGCTTGGCGATCATCGAGTCGTAGTAGGGTGGAATCTCCACGCCGGATTCCAGCGCATGCTCGACGCGGATCTGTTCCGGCATCTGCCACAGCGCCATGCGCCCGGACTGCGGCATGAAGTCCTGCGCGGCGTCCTCCGAGCATAGCCGCACCTCGATGGCGTGGCCTGAAAAGCTGATCTGCTCCTGGCGCAGCGGCAGCGGCTCGCCGGCGGCGACGCGGAGCTGCCACTCGACGAGATCGAGCCCCGTCAGCGCCTCCGTCACGGGATGCTCGACCTGCAGCCGCGTGTTCATCTCCATGAAGTAGAATTGACCGTCGCCGTCGAGCAGGAACTCCAAGGTACCGGCGCCTTCGTAAGCGAGCGCTTTCACTGCCTGCACCGCGACCGCGCCCATGCGTGCGCGTAGCTCCGGCCCCACGGCCGGCGACGGCGCCTCCTCGATCAGCTTCTGATGCCGCCGCTGCACCGAGCAGTCGCGCTCGCCGAGATGGACGGCGTTGCCGTGACTATCCCCGAACACCTGGATTTCGATGTGCCGCGGATTCTGAATCGCCTTTTCCAGGATGACGGTGCCGTCGCCAAACGCTGCTGCGGCCTCCGAGCGCGCGCTACGCAGCAGATCGGGAAAGGCGTCCGGATCGCTGACGAGACGCATGCCGCGTCCGCCACCGCCGGCGACCGCCTTGATCATCACGGGGAAGCCGATCCGCCGCGCCTCGCGCAGCATCGCCTCCTCGCTCTCGTCCTCGCCCTGATAGCCGGGAACGCAGGGCACGCCGGCGCACTGCATGATGGCTTTGGCGCCCGCCTTGTTACCCATCGCCTGGATCGCCTCGGGCGATGGTCCGATGAAGACAAGGCCCGCGTCCTTGCAGGCCTGCGCAAAATCCTCGTTCTCGGCGAGGAAGCCGTAGCCGGGATGCACGGCATCAGCGCCGGTCGCCTTGGCCGCGGCGATGATCGCCGGGATGTTCAGGTAGGACTGCGCCGGCGGCGGCGCGCCGATGCGGACGGCCTGGTCGGCGAGCCGCACATGCGGCGCGTCTTGATCCGCGTCGGAATAGATCGCGACCACGCCGTAACCGAGCCGGCGCGCCGTGCGCATCACGCGCAAAGCGATCTCGCCGCGGTTGGCGATCAGCACCTTGTGGAACGGCCGGCGCGACATCCTCTGCTCTCCGCTGATGTCTCCTGTCATGGCCGGGCCACCGAGAACTGCATCCGCTGCGGTTCGCGCGCCTCCGCCTCGCGGCAGATCGAAAGCACCTCCGCCAGCACCGCGCGGGTGTCGCGCGGATCGATGACGCCGTCGTCGAGCACGCGCGCCGAGGTCGCGAACACGTCCATCTGGCTGTCGAACACGCCGATGATCTCAGCCTTCATCGCCTCCAGCTTCTCGCGCTCGACCGGCTTGCCGCGGCGCGCGGCCGCGGCCTCGGTGACGATCGCCATCGTCTCGGCGGCCTGCTCGCCGCCCATGACGGCGGTCTTGGCGTTCGGCCAGGAGAAGCAGAAGCGCGGATGGAAGCCGCGGCCGCACATGCCGTAATTGCCGGCACCGAACGAGGCGCCGCAATAGATCGTGATCTGCGGCACCATGGCCGAGGTCACCGCCTGGATCATCTTGGAGCCGTGCTTGATCATGCCGGCCTCCTCATAGGCGCGTCCGACCATGTAGCCGGTGGTGTTGTTGAGATAGAGGATCGGCGTGCGGCTCTGGCAGCAGGCTTGGATGAAGTGTGTCGCCTTGTTGGCGCCGGCCGGATCGAGCGGACCATTGTTGGTGACGATGCCGATCGCCTGGCCCTCGATGCGGGCGTGGCCGCAGACCGTGGCCGGGCCGTAGTTCGGCGACATCTCGACGAAGTCGCTGTCGTCGACGATGCGGGCGATGACCTGGCGCATGTCGACGGGCCGCTTGTGATCGAGCGGCATGATGCCGAGCAGCTCCTCCTGGTCGTAGCGCGGCGGCTTCGCCGCTGGCGCCTCGTGCGACGGCCGGTCCCAGTTCAGCTTGCCCATGATCTCCCTGGCGATGCGCAAGGCGTCGCGGTCGTCTTCGGCCAGGTAGTCGCCGAGGCCGGAGATCGAGGTGTGCATCTCGGCGCCGCCGAGCTCCTCCTCGGTCGCGATCTCGCCGGTCGCGGCCTTCAAAAGCGGCGGCCCAGCGAGGAACGCGCGGGTGCGGCCGCGCACCATGACGATGTAGTCGGACAGGCCGGTCTGATAGGCGCCGCCCGCGGTCGAGGAGCCGTGCGTGACGGTGACGACGGGGAGGCCCGCCGCCGACAGCCGCGCCAGATTGCGAAAGATGTTGCCGCCACGAACAAAATCCTCGACGCGGTAGCGCAACAGGTTGGCGCCGGCGCTCTCGACCAGTTGCACGTAAGGCAGCTTGTTCTCCAGCGCCAGCTCCTGCACGCGCAGGGTCTTGTCCAGGCCATAGGGCTGCAGCGCGCCGGCATCGATCGCCGCATCATTCGCCGAAACCATACAGCGCACGCCCGAGACGAAGCCGATGCCGGCGATGAGGCCGCCGCCCGGCACGCTCTTGGCGGCATCAGGCGTATCGATCATGTAGCCGGCGAGCGTCGATAGCTCCAGGAACGGCGCACCGGGATCGAGCACCAGCGCCACGCGCTCGCGCGGCAGCAACTGGCCGCGCTGATGGAAGCGGTCCTTGGCCGCCGCCGACGCATTGCGCGTCCGCGCCTCGAGATCGCGCATCCGCGCAATCAGCCCGAGCATGCCGTCGCGGTTGGATTGGAAGGCGGCGCCGGTGGGAGAGATGGTGTTGTCGATGATGGCCATGCTTTGTCGTGCGAATATCTCTGACAAACGACGCCGTCATTGCGAGGAGCGTAGCGACGAAGCAATCCAGACTTTCTGTTTGGTCCCTGATTGCGTCGCTTCGCTCGCAATGACGGCAGAGCTCAGTTGACAGTTCCGAAGATCTGCCGCGCCTCCGCGGGGCTCGCGATCTCGCGGCCCGCGCGCCGCGCGCAGCCGGCGATCGCCTCGATCAGTTGCCCATTCGAGGTGACCTTGGTGCCGTCGCCGAGATAGAACGTATCCTCCAGCCCAGTCCGCAGATGACCGCCGAGCTCGGCGCAGCGCTGGTGCAGCGGCCAGATCTCGGCGCGGCCGATGGCCGTCACCTGCCAATGCGCCTCGGGCAGTTTCAATTTGAGCAGGATCGGCAGCAGCTCGGGATCCGCGGGCATGCCCGAGGCCACGCCCATGACAAAATTGTATTCGAGTGGCCCGCTATACATACCAGTCTGGCGATACATGCCGACGCAGCGCACGATGCCGACGTCGAAGCATTCGAACTCCGGGATCGTTCTCACGTCCTTCATGACGGCGAGATAGTCGCCGATCTTCTCGACCGAGTTGTCGAACATCATCGGCGGCCACGCCCAGCTATTGTCGGCCTTGACCTTCAAATAGTTCAGCGAGCCGGCATTGCAGGCTGCGATCTCCGGCCGCGTCTCCCGGATGCAATCGAGCGCGCCCTGATAGTTCGGCCCCGAGACGCCGGAGGTGTGATTGATGATCACGCCGGGACAGGCCTCGCGGATCGCCTGCTGGATCTCGCGCGAAACGTTCACCTCCCACGAGGGAAGATGGCCCTTGCCCGGCGCCTGCTGGCGCAGATGGATGTGCATGATTGCAGCACCGGCGTCATAGGCACGCCGCGCCTCGCGCGCCATCTCCTCGGGCGTGACCGGCACGTTGTGCTGCCTGGGATCGGTGAGCACGCCGTTCAGCGCGCAGGTGATGACGGCTTTGTTGCTCATTCTTGCACTCGTTCTATGAAGCTTGCGCGCAAGCAGCGCGGTGCAGATCTCAGCCCATATGAGGATGTCGCGGCGCGATCTGCTTGCGTTGACTCGCTGGTTGGAACGGCGGTTTCCCGTTATTGCTTTGCATCAAGCCTGCGACCTGCCATGGACGCTAAGCGGTTCCTGTCCGTCCTCATGACCGAGCGTGCAATGCTGATCGATCCACAACCGGCGCCAACTTCTCCGCATGGGCTGAGTGCCGCCGAGGCCGCGCGACGGCTGCAGGCGGAGGGATTCAACGAGCTGCCGCAAGCCGGTGCGCGCTCGATCATCCGGCTGATCGCGGACGTGCTGAAGGAACCGATGCTGCTCCTGCTGCTCGCGGGCGCCGGCATCTATCTCGCGCTCGGCGATACGGCCGAGGCTTTGCTGCTCGGTGTATTCGCCTCGGCCTCGGTCCTCATCACCATCGTGCAGGAGGCGCGCACCGAGCGCGTGCTGGACTCGCTCCGCGATCTCTCCAGCCCGCGCGCGCTCGTCATCCGCGACGGCCAGCGCGTCCGCATCGCCGGCCGCGAGGTGGCGCGCGGCGATCTGATCGTGCTGGCCGAAGGTGATCGCGTTGCAGCGGATGCGGTGCTGCGGCAATGCGACGATCTGCTGACGGATGAATCGCTGCTCTCAGGCGAGTCCGTGCCGGTGCGCAAGCGGCCGGCCATTGATGGGGCGATGGACCCGGCCGTTGCGGCCGGCGGCGACGATTAGCCGTTCGTGTTCTCCGGGAGCCTCGTCGTGCGCGGCGGCGGCATCGCCGAAGTGATGGCGACGGGACCGCGCACGGCGATCGGCCGGATCGGCCAATCAGTCAGCACGCTGGAGACCGAGACGCCCCGCCTCCGCCAGCAGACGCGGCGTCTGGTGAGGGCGTTCGCGATCGGCGGCGCCGTCGTGGTGGCGATCACGGTCGTGCTCTATGCGCTGTATCGCGGCGGCTGGCTCGAAGGCCTCCTCGCCGGCATCGCGCTGGGCATGTCGATGCTGCCCGAGGAATTCCCGGTCGTGCTGACGGTGTTTCTGGCGATGGGCGCCTGGCGCATCTCGCAAGCGCGCGTGCTGACGCGGCGGGCTGCGGCGATCGAATCGCTCGGCGCGGCGACCGTGCTGTGCACCGACAAGACCGGCACCCTGACGCAGAACCGCATGATGGTGGCGCGGCTGCTTCGCGCCGATGGCGCGGTGCTGCAGCCGGCGACGGCATCGCCCGAGGCCGTCACAGCGGATTTCCGCGATCTCGTTGCGACCGCCGTGCTGGCCTGCGACCCGCAGTCGCATGACCCGATGGAGACGGCGCTGCAAGCGCTCGATCCACATGCGACCACAGGTGCAATCTTGCAGCGCCGCTACGGCCTGCGTCCAGATCTGCTCGCGATGACCAATGTCTGGTCGCGCGATGGCAACAGCGTCGTCGCGGCCAAGGGCGCACCGGAAGCGATCGCTAAGCTGTGCGGCCTCGACGGAGCCGAGCTTGCCACGCTGCAAGCGCGCGTCGAAATGCTCGCCGCCGAGGGCCTGCGCGTGCTCGGTGTCGCCGAGGCGCGCTGGAGCGGCGGCGCGCTGCCCGAGACGCAGCAGGGCTTTGCGTTCAGCTTCTGCGGCCTCGTCGGCTTCGCCGATCCGCTGCGGGCCGAGGTGCCGGGCGCGGTCGCCGAATGCCGCTCCGCCGGCATCCGCATCCTCATGATCACCGGCGACTATCCGGCCACGGCGGCGGCGATCGCGCGGCAGGCCGGGCTCGATCCCGAACGCGTCATCACCGGCCCTGAGCTGTCAGATCTCGACGACGACGCCCTGGCGCAAGCGGCACGCACGCCGACGGCGTTCGCGCGCATCATGCCGGAGCAGAAGCTGCGCATCGTCTCCGCGCTCAAGGCCGACGGCGAGATCGTCGCGATGACCGGCGACGGCGTCAACGACGCGCCATCCTTGAAGGCGGCGCATATCGGCATCGCGATGGGCGGCCGCGGCACCGACGTGGCGCGCGAGGCCGCCGCGATCGTCCTGCTCGACGATGATTTCGGCTCGATCGTGAAGGCGATCCGGCTGGGACGGCGGATCTACGACAATCTGCGCAAGGCGATGAGCTTCATCCTCGCGGTGCATTTCCCGATCGCGGGGCTTGCGCTGCTGCCGCTCGTTACCGGCCTGCCGCTGCTCCTCGGCCCCATTCACATCGCCTTCCTGGAGATGATCATCGATCCCGTCTGCTCGCTGGTGTTCGAGGCGGAGACCGAGGAGAACGACATCATGCGGCGGCGGCCGCGCGATCCCCAGGAAGCGCTGCTGCCGCGCCCGCTGGTGCTATGGGGCGCGCTGCAGGGCCTGCTCGCCGTGATCACAACGGGCGGCGTGCTGCTGCTCGCGCACCGCAGAGGCATGCCCGACGACGAGCTGCGCGCGCTGGTGTTCTTCACCCTGGTGTCGGTGATCGTCAGCCTGATCTTCGTCAACCGCTCGTTCTCGAGCTCGCTACGCGACGCGCTGCTGCGGCCGAATCGGATGCTGCTGCTGGTGATCGCTGTTGTCATCGCCGTGCTCGCGACCAGCCTGACGGTGCCGCCGGTGGCGGCGCTGTTCAAGTTCGGGCCGTTGCATGCGGACGACCTCGCGCTGACCGCGGCGGCCGCCCTCGCGACGCTGATCGTGCTGGAGCTGTCGAAATTCCCGCTGCGCGCCGCGCTGACGCGGCGCGCCAGGGCCGATCAGGTCAACGCCACCTCGCCGGCGCGATAGATCGCGAGATCGCGCGAGCCGGAGAAGATCGCGCGCGGCTTCAGACCGTAGAAGCGGCGGATCGAATGGCTGAAATGCGTGGAATCGGGATAGCCGATGTCCTGCGCGAGATGCGCCAGGTTGAGATCCTGGTTGGCGTAGTTGAGCAGATGCCGCGCGCGCTTCCAGGCGCGGAACGAGCGGAAGGAGATGTCGGTCTCCTCCTTGAACAGATGCAGGAAGCGCGACGTCGACAGGCCCACCGCGGCGGCGCAGCTCTCGGCGGTGGCCGGCTCGCCCGAGAAGCGGTTGATCAGGCCGATCGCCTTGACCACGCGCGGATCGAGCGTTCGCTGCGGCAGCACCTCGCCGAAGCAGAGCCGGTCGAACACGGCGCTGGTGACGTCGCCGGATAGCGGCCGCTGCACCAGCTCCTCATAGGCGGCGCGGATGCGGCAGGCATAGGCCTCGGCCTCGCGCGCGACCTTGGCGGCGAAGCGATCGAGCGTGCCGATCGGCACGCTCTCCGGCTCCATCGTGACGACGATGACGGTGCGATAATCGCTCTCGATGGTGTGCTGCTTGTTCGGCGGCACGACCAGAAGCTCGCCGCGGCGCTCCTCGCCGCCGTCGGGCAGCAGCCTGAGGCTGCCGGTGAGCGCGACATAGATATGGAACGCGCCCGAGCAGCGCTGACGCGGGCGACCGAGCAGCCCGGCGTAGAAGACGCGCTCGGGCGTGATCAGCATGAGATGGCCGGAGTCCCGGCGCGGCAAATCCATGGTCTTCACATCCATGGTCTTCCTCCTGAGGCGCGGCTCTGTCGGCCGCTTCTTTGGAAGAGAACCATAGCGCAATTCGCGCCGCTGTCATCGGCGATGACTGCCGATTTTTGTCGCGGTTAACTCTACGCTCTCCGAGATGCATCGCCTCAGAATGACGTGCGCAACTCACGGCCTGACGCGCGGCTTGATGCCCTGCTCCACACCGGCGCGCTGCTCGGCGGTGCGCGCCCTGAGGTAGCCATCGCGCTGCTGCAGCCGCGCCCAATAGGCCGCGACGTTCGGCCCGAATTCCTTGGAGAGCCCGAGCGTGTCGGCAAGCCGCAACGCGTAGCCGATCACGATGTCGGCTGCGGTGAAACGGCCGCACAGAAACTCGGCATTCCCGGTCGCTGCCTCCACCGCGCGCAACCGGCCCAGAAACCATTTGGCATAGTCGGTGGCGACCTGCGCTGAGCGCCGCTCCTCAGGCTCGAGCTGCGTGTATCGCAATACCAGCGTCTGCGGGAACGTCAGCGTCGCATCCGAGAAATACATCCAGTTCAGGAACGCGCCGTAGCCGGCCTCCTCGGGCCCGACCATCAGCGGCGTCGGGCCGTGCTTGATGCCGAGATAGTGACAGATGCCGGACGACTCCGTCATCTTCGTCTCGCCGTCGATCATAAAAGGAATCGTCCCCAGCGGATTGATCGCGAGATACTCCTTCGCCAGCACCCGCGGCGGGAACGGCAGCATCTTCAACTCGTAGTCAGCTCCAAGCTCCTCCAGCATCCAGAGCGGGCGGAACGAGCGGGCGCCGTCGCAATGATACAGCGTGATCATCAGGCGTTCCCCACTTTGGCCATGCCCGGCAAGGTGCCCATCATCTTGCAGAGGATCGTGAGCATCACCTCATCCGCGCCGCCGCCGATCGAGCTGAGCCGCGAATCACGATAAGCGCGGCTGACCGGCGTCTCGTTCATGAAGCCCATGCCGCCCCAATATTGCAGGCAGGCATCGGTCAGCTCACGCCCGAGCCGCCCGGTCTTCAATTTCACCATG
The DNA here is from genome assembly GCF_054063215.1 of Bradyrhizobium sp. USDA 4353. Classification (NCBI taxonomy): domain Bacteria; kingdom Pseudomonadati; phylum Pseudomonadota; class Alphaproteobacteria; order Hyphomicrobiales; family Nitrobacteraceae; genus Bradyrhizobium; species Bradyrhizobium sp. USDA 4353. The sequence continues at coordinate 2,125,861 of NZ_JBSSGB010000001.1, read as the reverse complement.
GTCGCGAGCCGCGTCACGTCCTCGCCGGCCACCAGCGCCTCCGCCGCCTGATAGGTCAGCGCGCGCAGCAGCTCGACCTCGGTCTGCAGCTCGGCGAGGCGGAAATGGACGACCTGGTTGTCGAGGATCGAGCGGCCGAAGGCTTTTCGGTTGCGGGTGTACTCGATGGTCGCATTGATGATCGCCTCATGCGCCTTGAGGCAGGCGGCGCCGGCCCACAGCCGCTCCTCCTGGAACTGCATCATCTGGTAGGTGAAGCCCATCCCCTCCTCGCCGACGCGGTTGCGCTTGGGCACCCGGACATTGTCGAAAAAGATCTGCGCCGTGTCGGACGAGCGCATGCCCATCTTGTCGAGCTTGCGCGCGACCTGCACGCCCTTGCTCTTCATCGGCACGCAGATCAGCGACTTGTTGCGATGGACCGGGCCGTCGCTGGTGTTGGCGAGCAGGCAGATGAAATCCGCCTGCGTGCCGTTGGTGATCCACATCTTGCCGCCATTGATGACGTAATCGTTGCCGTCGGCGCGCGCCTGGGTCTTGATCGAGGCGACATCGGAGCCGGCGCCCGGCTCGGAGACGCCGATGCAGGCGACGTAGTCGCCGGAGATCGCCGGCGCCAGAAATTCCCTGCGCACCTCGTCGGAGCCGAACCGTGCCAGCGCCGGCGTCGCCATGTCGGTCTGCACGCCAATCGCCATCGGGATCGCGCCACAATTGATGGCGCCGAGCTCTTCCGCCATCATCAGCGCGTAGGAATAGTCCAGCCCCTGGCCGCCGAACTCGACCGGCTTGTTGAGGCCGAGAAAGCCGAGGTCGCCGAGCTTCTTGAACAGCTCATGCGCCGGAAAGATGCCGGCCTCCTCCCATTCGTCGACATGGGGATTGATCTCGGCGGCAATGAACCTCTGCAGGATGCGGCGCGGTTCGTCGTGATCGGCGGTGAAGAGCATTCGTCCTCGGGCTCCTGTCGTCTCTTTTCTTGACGTCATGGCCGGGCTTGTCCCGGCCATCCACGTCGTCGTTCTGATGTGGCGCACAGCGTGGATGCCCGGGCCTTCGCCGCGCCGAAGGGGCTTCGGCCCCGCAGGCGGGTCAAGCCCGGGCATGACGCGTCGAGAGAGCGCGGCTCACAACCCCATCTGCCGGCTTGCCAGGTCCTTCATGATCTCCTCGGTACCGCCGCCGATGGCATTGACCTTGACCTCGCGATAGATGCGTTCCACGCGCACGCCGCGCATGAATCCCGCGCCGCCAAAGATCTGCACTGCCTCGGAGGCGCAATAGGCCATCGTCTGCGTCGCCTGGTTCTTCATCATGCAGATCTCAGCGACGGGATTATCGCCCTGTTCGAGCCGCCACGCCAGCATCTCGAGCATCGCCTGCGAGGCCGCGACGCGCTGCGCCATGTCGACCAGCTTGTGCCGGATCACCTGGTGCTGGGCGAGCGGCTTGCCGAAGGTCTGGCGCTCTTTCGCATAGGCAATGGCATCGTCGAGGCAGACGCGCGCGAACGCCGTACAGCTCGCGGCCATGCCCATCCGCTCGGAGTTGAAATTGTGCATGATCAGCTTGAAGCCCTGCCCCTCCTCGCCGATCAGGTACTCCACCGGCACGCGGCAGTCGTCGAAGTGCAGGGTTGCCGTATCCGACGCCCACCAGCCCATCTTGTTGAGCTTGGTGCGGATCAATCCCCGCGTGTCGCCGGGGATGAGCAGCAGGCTGACACCGCCGGCGCCGGAGCCGCCGGTGCGCACGGCCACGGTGATGTAGTCCGCGCGCATCCCGGAGGTAATGAACGTCTTCTCGCCGCTGACGACATAATGGTCGCCGTCGCGCACCGCCTTGGTGCGGAGATTGGCCACGTCGGAGCCGCCGCTCGGCTCGGTGATCGCCAGCGCCGAGATCTTTTGCCCTGCGAGAATCTCCGGCAGCACCTTCGCACGCACCTCCGGCCTTGCCGCGCGCGCGATCGGCGGTGCGCCAATGCTGTGGCTCATCAGGCTGGCGCTGACACCGCCGATGCCCGCCCGCGCCAATTCCTGCGAGGCGACGATGTGCATGAACTGGTCCGCGGTGACGCCGCCGAACTCTTCCGGAAAGCCCAGGCCCAGCAGGCCGATCTCCGCCGCCTTGGCATAGAGCGCACGCGGAAACTCGCCGGCCTCGTCCCAGGCGTTGGCGAACGGCGCGATCTCCCGGTCGACGAAGCGCCTGACGACGTCGCGGAAGGCCTCGTGCTCGGCCGTGTAGAACGGGCTTGTCGTCATGGCGTGCCGCGCGACTCCTGCTTCTTGCGTCGACGAAGATGCGCCCGAAGCGATGGTATCAACTTGCGTCGAGTGGCTGGCAGGCAAAATCACGTCCCCGTTCGGCAGACGTCGTCCGTTGCTTTCCGGACCAGCGACTGGACGCAAGACAGTGCATTGCACACATCTGCCCACTCGCCGCCAATGCGCGGCCATCCAAGGCCGCCGCTGTCATCGGCCGGGCAAGCGGCCGAAAACAGGTCGAGGCAAAACGGCAATCACGACAATCAACCAAGAGGAAGCCCAGGGAATGTTGCCGATCACCACCAGGACTCTGCTGTCTTTCGCGGCCGCCGCTGCACTCTCCGTCTTGGCGAGCCACAGCGCGCTCGCGCAGAAGAAATACGACACCGGCGTCACCGACACCGAAATTAGAATCGGCAATGTCGAGGCCTATAGCGGCCCGGCCTCGGCCTACGGCATCATCGGCAAGACCGAGGAAGCCTATTTCAAGATGATCAATGATCAGGGCGGCGTGAATGGCCGCAAGATCAACTTCATCTCCTATGACGACGCCTACAGCCCGCCGAAGACGGTCGAGCAGGTCCGCAAGCTGATCGAGAGCGACGAGGTGTTCCTGGTGTTCAACGCGCTGGGCACGCCGACCCAGACCGCCGTGCAGAAGTACCACAACGCCAAGAAGGTGCCGCAGCTGTTCCTCGCCACCGGCGCCAGCAAGTGGAACGACCCGAAGGAATTCCCGTGGACCATGGGCTTCCAGCCCAGCTACCGCGTCGAGGCGCGGATCTTCGCCAAGTACATCCTGAAGGAGAAGCCGAACGCGAAGATCGCGATCTTCTATGCCAATGACGATTTCGGCAAGGACTACGTCCTCGGCATCAAGGAGGTGCTGGGCGACAAGGCCAAGACGATGATCGTCGCCGAGGAGAGCTACGAGACCTCGGAGCCGTCGATCGATGCCCACATCGTCAAGCTCAAGGGCACCGGCGCCGACGTGTTCGTCAACATCGCCACCCCGAAATTCGCAGCGCAGGCGATCAAGAAGATCGCCGAACTCGACTGGAAGCCGATGCATGTGATGACCGACGTCTCGATCTCGATCGGCGCGGTGATGAAGCCGGCCGGCCTCGAGGCCTCCGAGGGCGTGCTGTCCGCCGGCTATCTCAAGGACCCGTCCGATCCGCAGTGGAAGGATGACGAGGGCATGAAGAAGTTCATGGCGTTCATCGACAAGTACATGCCCGGCGCCAACATCTCCGACGCCAACCTCGCCTATGGCTACGCCGCGGCGCAGACCATGGTGCAGACCCTGAAGCAGTGCGGCGACAATCTCACCCGCGAGAACGTCATGAAGCAGGCCGCCAGCCTGAAGGATTTCGCGCCTGACACCCTGATCCCCGGCATCAAGGTCAACACCGGCCCGAACGACTTCGCCCCCATCGAGCAGCTCAAGATGATGCAGTTCAAGGGCGGCAAGTGGGACCTGTTCGGGGACATCATCAGCGCTGACGTCGGGGGGTAGGTGGCGGCGGACCTCCTGATATCCAAGCTTCAGGGCAACCTGCTGGCGAATGAAGCACTCCGAAGCTCCGAAGGCGCTGCGCTCCCTCTCCCCGTTCTTCACGGGGAGAGGGTCGGGGTGAGGGGCAGCCGCACGGGAAGTCTGAGTTGTGAGAATGCGAAAATGGGGCAGGCTGCATTTGCAAGATGCCACTAATAGCGGAAATTCCGCATGCACCGCCCTTTTGGCTACCCCTCACCCCACCCTCTCCCCGTGAAGAACGGGGAGAGGGAGCAGACTGCCGACGCGGCCCCAGGTCTCATCCTAACGATAATTCTGAAACCGAAAATAATCCTTGCGTTTTTACCGAAATCATGATCATATTCCCGCATCCCGCCTCACCGCAGAGGGCGTTGCGCGCGATCGTCACGACACGCGAGGTGGGGATGCGATGGCCGTGGTGGTGCCGCAGCGTGTCCTTGGGATGCGCGGACGAACGGCAGCCCCGCGGACGTGAAGTCGCAGCGTCCTGATACCCCGAAGCTGGTATCACCCGCGCAATGCGCGAGCATTGTCGCGGCATGGTGGCCAACAAGCCGGCGCGCCAGGGAGACTGCGCATAAGCGTTCCACCCATCGCGCAGGGAATGCCGGAATGTCGGCTGCACCTGTGGTACCTGCCGCCTGCATTTTTTTTGCAGGCGGGCCATGGGTGAGGCCCTCACCCGGCATTCCCTGCGCCCTCTGCCTATTTGCGAGGGACGAACCGATGGCAGGCCTCGGGCGAGTTTCGCCGCGAGAACGCGCTGATACGTCCTTCGTCCATTGTCTGCTGATTGATCCAGTCTGCCGTTGAGACGTTCGGCTGTTTGAACGTCATGCTGTTTGAGCCCGTGAATCCGCCACACCGTCGCTGTCGTCCCGGACAAGCCGTGACGCGCGCGAGCGCGGCACGGCGCCGATCCGGGACCCATACGCCGCGGCGGTGGTGATGTGGCGCGAAACGCCAATGACCAGCGTGCCTCAAACGGCTCCCTGGGGGTATGGGTCCCGGCGTTCGCCGGACGACAGCGGAGGCTGTTGAGGCGCCGCGTGCTAAGCGACGAACTGCGCAATACAGTGCCCTCTCCCCTTGTGGGAGAGGGCATCTCAGGCGCATCCACGAGTTCGGTTGGGTGAGGGGTCTCTCTCCGCGAACGTCGCACGCGGAGACATACCCCTCACCCGACCGAGACTGCCGCACTGTCCTACATGCCCTCTCCCACAAGGGGAGAGGGCGCACATTCACGAACGGCGCATCGCCTTGCAAAAGCCGTTCGATTGCGTGTCGCACCATTCTACAATCCACCGAAATCACGGCACGCCCTGCACGAACAGCGCGAACGGCTCCTCCACCGTCTTGCGCAGGTGCTCGCGATACAACTGATAGTTCGTGTCATCCGTCCCAAGCCGTCCAAAGCTCGGCTCCACCACGTTCCGCAGCGGCAGCAGCGCGATCGGCGCGGCGATCGGGGTCAGCAGCGAGCCGCGGCCGGCGAGCAAGGTCGTGATGATGCCGTACATCTCGCCGGTGATGGTCGGGCGCGACACCGTGATCAGGCGGTGCTGGCCGTGGCGGTTGGTGACGAGGTAGACGAAGCCCGACTGGTTGGGCACGGCGACCTCGCCGAATTGCGAGAAGGCGGCATCGAGCCGCGCGCCCTCGCGAAACACCAGCGACGAGGCGGCATCGTCCCAGACGATGTCGGTGCGATAGGCATAGATCGCGTCCTTGTCGCCGAACGACGGCCGCAAGGTCACATAGGTGCCCTCGATCCATTCGACCGCGCGGCGCGAATAGGAGCCGAGGCTGTCCGGCGCGATGCCGCCTCTCGTGGCCGGCGCCGCCGCCGGCATATTCGGCGCCTTGCGCAGGGAGATCCCGAGTGCCTGCTCCAGCCGGACGATGGTGGCGAGCGTGAATGGGCGCCGGCCGCCGAGCGCCTTCTCCAGGGTCGACAGGCTCAGCTTGGCCTGCTCAGCCAGTGCCTGCCGCGACATCCGCCGCCGCGCGATCTCCTCGCGGACCGCCTCCGCCACCTGCCGGCTCTGCTCGTCCGAGAGTTCGTTGTCCGGGTTCGACATCCTGTCCCCTGCCGCGTGGCGCAGACCTCTTCTAGCAGACGGACAAAACAGCACAAACCCGGACAGATCAGCCGCCAACTCGCGCACCACCGGACGTAGCCGGGCGGCCGATGGCCGAACAAGACCGACCATTCCGCTCGCGGCGATCGCGGCGCCCGCTCAATCTCAGCCTGCCCATTCTGTTCGTTGCGGAGCCTCCGATGAGTCACACGTTCGACACCGACATCCGCAGCAGCCGTCATCCGGTCCGGTCCTGGATCGTGACCATGCTGCTGTTCCTGCTGCTGCAAGCCGCCGCCGTGGCGCTGGTCGGCTTCACCGCGCTGTTTCTCAGCATCACCCCTGGCTGGTCGGCCGAGGGCCCGCTGGCGCCGCTGACCAAGCCGGCCGACGCGCGCTCCGGCGCGCTGCTGTTCAAGAGCGATGGCGGCTACACGGAAGCGCCGCGGCTCGGCATCGACGTCGACATCGTGGTGTCAGGGCCGACGGCGCGGGCGCGCGTGACGCAACTCTTCAAGAACACCAGCTCGCAATGGCTGGAAGCCGTCTACGTCTACCCGCTGCCGCATGACAGCGCGGTCGACAGCTTGAAGATGATCGTCGGCGATCGCGTCGTGGTCGGCGACATCAAGCCGCGCCAGGAGGCCAAGGTGATCTATGAGCAGGCCAAGCGCGACGGCAAGACGGCGACACTCACCGAGCAGGAGCGGCCGAACATCTTCACCAACTCGCTCGCCAATATCGGCCCCGGCGAAACCGTGCTGGTGCAGATCGAATATCAGCAGCCGGTGGCGCAGGCCGCTGGCGAATTCTCGCTGCGGGTGCCGCTCGTCGTGGCGCCGCGCTACAATCCCAAGCCGATCGTTCAGAGCGTCGATCTCCGCCCGGACAGCAACGGCTGGGGCGCAGCGAGCAATGATCCGGTGCCGGACCGCGACCGCATCTCGCCCGAAGTGCTCGACCCCGCGAAGGATGCTCCGGTCAATCCGACCCGCATCACCGTGCGGCTGCAGGCGGGCTTTGCGCTGGGCGAGGTCAAGAGCCACCATCACCAGGTGACGGTCGACAGCCCTGACGCGAAAACGCGTGTCGTGACGCTGGCAGAAGGCGTGGTGCCCGCCGATCGCGATTTCGAGCTGACCTGGAAGCCGGCGTCGGAGAAGCTGCCGTCGGTCGGGCTGTTCCACGAGCAGGTTGGCGATGCCGACTATCTGCTCGCCTTCGTCACGCCGCCCGCGGTGGCCGCCACCACGCAGCGCCCGCAGCCGCGCGACGTCATCTTCGTGATCGACAATTCCGGCTCGATGGGCGGCACCTCGATCCGCCAGGCCAAGGCCAGCCTGCTCTATGCGCTCGGACGGCTGCAGCCCGGCGACCGCTTCAACGTGATCCGCTTCGACGACACGATGACCGTGCTGTTTCCATCCTCGGTGCCGGCCGATGCCGAGCATGTCGGCAACGCCACCAGCTTCGTTGGTGCGCTGGAAGCGCGCGGCGGCACCGAGATGGTGCCGGCGATGCGCGCGGCGCTCACCGACGATGGCCGCGACAGCGACCGCGTCCGCCAGGTGGTGTTCCTGACCGACGGCGCGATCGGCAACGAGCAGCAGCTGTTCGAGACCATCACCGCAATGCGCGGACGCTCGCGCATCTTCATGGTCGGCATCGGCTCGGCGCCGAACACCTATCTGATGAGCCGCGCCGCCGAGCTCGGCCGCGGTGCCTTCACCCATATTGGCTCGGTCGAGCAGGTCGAGGAGCGCATGCGCGATCTGTTCGCCAAGCTGGAGAACCCGGTGGTGACGGGGCTCAGCGCCAGCTTCTCGGAAGCCTCCGCCGATCTCACGCCGGCCGTGCTGCCCGACGTCTATCGCAACGAGCCGCTGGTGCTCGCCGCGAAGATCGACCGCCTCGCCGGATCGCTGCAGCTGAAGGGCCACATCGGCGACCAGCCCTGGACCATCACGCTGCCGCTGTCGGGCGCCGCCGAAGGCAAGGGTCTCTCAAAACTGTGGGCGCGGCGCAAGATCGGCGATGCCGAGGTGGCGAAGACGATGCGGCAGATGACGCCGGAGGAAGCCGACGGCGCGATCCTCAAGCTGGCGCTGGAGCATCAGCTGGTGACCCGCCTGACCAGCCTCATAGCCGTCGACAAAACGCCGCGCCGCCCCGACGGCGAGCCGCTGCGGATGGCCGAGCTGCCGATCAACCTGCCGGCTGGCTGGGACTTCGAGAAGGTGTTCGGCGAGCGCGGCCGCCCGCCGGCAATGCAGAAGGACCGCCGTGCCGAGGGCGATGGCGACGTGCAGCTCGCCGCGCTGAAGCGCCCGGTGGTGCCGGTAACGCCTGCGACGATCACGCTGCCGAAGACGGCCACCGATGCCGAGCTCAGCATGCTGCTCGGGCTTGGTGTGCTGATGCTCGAACTAATCTGGCTCGTCGCGATCCGGCGACGAGCTGCCAACTGATGGACTTCGTCATGCGAATACGAGAAGTCGACGAACTATTGTTCGCTAGTCCCTCCGAGCTTGCTCGGTTCTTACCTCTCCCCGCGTGCGGGGAGAGGTCGGATTGCATCGAAGATGCAATCCGGGTGAGGGGGGCTCTCCGCACGGTCGGTGGGTGTGGCTGCCCCTCACCCCAACCCTCTCCCCGTGAAGAACGGGGAGAGGGAGCTCACCGTCGTCTCGGTACGTGCTTCGTTCCTTGAAAGGACGAGAGGAGATAAAATGCCCCGTCTTGTCATCGCGCTCGCAGTCGCGCTTGTCGGACTCATCCTGTTCGGCCACGGTGCCCTCATCCATGCCAAGGCGGTCGTCGCGCAGCTGCTGCTCGATCGTGCCTTCAGCCAGACCATCGCCACCGGCCAGCCGGTCAAGCCGTGGTCCTGGGCCGACACCGTCCCGGTGGCCCGCATCGAGGTGAAGCGGCTCGGCGTCTCGACCATCGCGCTGGCCGGCTCCAGCGGGCAGGCGCTGGCCTTCGGCGCCGGCCACGTCGAGGGCACGGCCGAGCCGGGCGAGCCCGGCATCGCCGTCTACTCCGCGCATCGCGACACGCATTTCCGCTTCCTGAAGGACCTCAGGATCGGCGACGAGATCGACATCGTCCGGCGCGATGGGCGGAGCTTCCGCTACCGGGCCGATGCAACGCGAGTGGTCCGCTTCGACGAATCCGGCATCGATCCGCAGGCCGACGATGCCCAACTGGTGCTGTCGACCTGCTGGCCATTCGACGCGCTGACCCAAGGCCCCGAGCGATACCTGCTGCATGCCACGCTGATCACCGACCGATGAACAGAGCAAGCATGGCGGACCTTGGGAACCAAGCACCGAATGCCCATTTGTCACGATGCCGCCGGGATGGGATGATCCCGCCTGGACGACACGTCTCAATTGCGCAGCGCTTTCGCCATGCATTCCCAAGTTCATTACCTGCCGATCACGCCCGCCTTCTTCGCCATCCTGGTGCTGGCGTTCGGCGTGCTGCTCATCCTGATCCAGCTCGGCATCCTGCGCTATGCCTACATGAAGCTCGGCGTCAGCTCGGGCACGGCGATGCTGCTGCTGCTCGGCTCCCTGGTCGGCAGCTATTTCAACATTCCGATCACGATGCTGGCGGGACAGGTCGCGCGTTCCGGCGAGGTCATCGACTTCTTCGGCATGCAATATGTCGTGCCGCTGGTGCATCAATGGCCCGGCACCCTGCTGGCGGTGAATGTCGGCGGCGCCGTGATCCCGACCTTGATGTCGAGCTATCTCGTGCTGCGCTACCAGCTGTGGCTGCGCGCCACGATCGCGGTGCTGGTGATCGCGGTGATCATCCACGCCATGGCGACACCGGTGCAGGGGGTCGGCATCGCGGTGCCGGTGTTCGCACCGGTGGTCGTGACCGCGATCCTCGCCTTCCTGCTGTCGCGCGACTACGCGGCGCCGCTGGCCTATATCGGCGGCTCGATGGGCACGCTGGTCGGCGCCGATTTGATGAACCTCGGCAAGATCGGCAGCCTCGGCGCGCCCGTGGCCTCGATCGGCGGCGCCGGCACGTTCGATGGCGTGTTTCTCACCGGCATCCTCGCGGTGCTGCTGGCGGGCCTTGCCGCGCCCTCCCGCCCAGGTCTCGCGCGCTGAGCTTCCCCCTCGGCAGGTTAGTCGCTAAAATCGCGTTGAGGCAGCCACGGACCCGGAATGCGCGCGATCAATCTCATTGTCGGAACCCTGACGATCGCGGCCGTGGCGGCCGGGATCAGCGGCGTCCTGATCAAGCAGAAGCGCCGCATCGCCGAGCAGCGCAGCACCATGCGCGTGGTGTTCGACGGTGGCTCCGCGGCGGGCCTGCGCAAGGGCGGCCCGGTGAATTTCGACGGCGTGCAGGCCGGGCAGATCCTGTCGATCAATCTCGAGAGCCCGCGCAAGATCGTCGCCATGATCACGCTCGACAAGTCGGCGCCGATCCGCAAGGACACCACGGCCGGCATCGAGTTCCAGGGCCTGACCGGGATCGCGGCGATTTCGCTGGTCGGCGGCGCGCCGACGGCGCCGCCGGTGCCGCTGGATCACGACGGCGTGCCGGTGCTGACGGCCGATCTCAAGGACCAGGAGACGATGGTCGAGACGGTGCACAACATCGACAACTACGTCGTCAGCAATGCGCCCGCGATCAAGGAGGCGCTGCAGAGCTTCGAGACAGAGACTGCCGCGTTGCAGGCCAAGACCGCGGCCTTCGACTCCGCGATCGACAAGGCCGAGGACATTTTCAAGGGCTTCGATACGCTGGTGACCAAGATCGACGGCGCCATTCCCGGCTTTGCCGATGGCAATCCCGGCCAGCTGTTCGATCAGATCAAGTCGATGCGCGAGCTGGTCGACAGCTTCAGGCGCAAATCGGCCAAGGTGATCGACGAGAGCCGCAAGACGCTGGTCGACATCAGCGACGGCGCAAATTCGATGAGCGCGAAGTTCGGCGGCCAGCCGGTCGCGCCGGGACCGCGGCGGGTGCCGGCGTCACGCTGAGGGGCGGACGCACCGCCCCTCGCGTTCGTTCAGTGGCTGATCATCCACGGCCGCGCCGTCGGAAAGCCCTTGGCGCCGCTCTTGGACTTGGTCATCAGCCGCGGCGACTTTTTCGGCGAGCAGCAGCCGCAGCCCGGACCATGCTTGGCCTTATATTCCGCGAGCGTCTGCGGCGCGTGGCGGCTGCGCTCGTTGGTGGCATGCGCCGTGCGCCGCTCCGCCGGCATGCAGGCGAAGGCGGGCGCGGTGAGGATCACGCGCGGCGCCATGTCCTGGCATTGTGGACAGACCTGCGGATCATCACATTCCGCCATCGGGCGCATGTCCGTGAACGGCCCGCATTCATCACAGAGATATTCATAGACCGGCATTGTCTCGTCTCCTGCGCAACATCGTCTCTCTCCTCGGCGCGGCGGATGCGGGGCGGCCAGATACGCAGCCGTCCCGCATCCCGTCGCACAGGGAGAGGCTTATTTATCCGGCGAGATCGGCATCTGGATATCGCCCGTGATGTGCTTGATCGGTCCGGCCGCCGACGGCATCACGTCGAAGTCGAAGATCTCGGTCGGCAGCCACAAGGTCGCGCAGGCGTTGGGCACATCGACGACGCCGGAGATGTGGCCCTGCACCGGCGCGGTGCCGAGGATCGAATAGGCCTGGGCGCCGGAGTAGCCAAACTTCTTCAGGTATTCGATGGCGTTGAGACAGGCCTGGCGATAGGCGATGTGGACGTCGAGGTAGTGCTGCTTGCCGGCCTCGTCGACCGAGATGCCCTCGAAGATCAGGTAGTCGCGATAGTTCGGCGTGATCGGCGACGGCTTGAAGATCGGGTTCTTGATGCCGTATTTCGCCACGCCGTCCTTGATGACGTCGACCTTGATGTGCAGCCAGCCCGCCATCTCGATGGCGCCGCAGAAGGTGATCTCGCCGTCGCCCTGGCTGAAGTGCAGGTCGCCCATCGAGAGGCCGCCGCCGGGCACATAGACCGGGAAGTAGATCTTCGAGCCGCGCGACAGGTCCTTGATGTCGCAATTGCCGCCATGCTCGCGCGGCGGCACGGTGCGGGCGCCCTCGGCGCCGATCTTGGCCTTGACGTCGCCCTTGGCCTGGCCGGCATGCGCGGTCGGCGCGAACGGCGGATTGGCGAGGCCCGGCACGCGAGTCGGGTTGGTCGCGATCAGCGCGGTCTCGCGCTCGTTCCAGGTCGCGAGCAGCTTCGGATCGGGCAGACAGCCGATCAGGCCGGGATGGATCAGGCCGGCGAAGTTCACGCCGGGCACATGCCGCGACGAGGTGTAGAGACCCTTGATGTCCCAGATCGACTTCTGCGCCAGCGGGAAATGGTCGGTCAGGAAGCCGCCGCCATTCTGCTTGGAGAAGAAGCCGTTGAAGCCCCACAGGCTCTCCTTCAGCGGACCGACATCGAGCAGGTCGACCACCAGCAAGTCACCGGGCTCGGCGCCCTTGACGCCGATCGGGCCCGAGAGGAAGTGCACGATCGACAGGTCGATGTCGCGCACGTCGTCGGCGGAATCATTATTCTTGATGAAGCCGCCGGTCCAGTCATAGGTCTCGATGATGAAGTCGTCGCCGGGATTGACCCACTCCACCATCGGGATGTCCGGGTGCCAGCGATTGTGCACCTTGTCATTCTCGTAGGCCGACTTGGTCAGATCGACCTTGATCAGTGTGTCAGGCATCAAGAGCTCCCCTTTACCTTTGCTTGGACGGAGTGGTTAGACGGACAGATATTTCGACACCTGCGCGGCATCGACGGACTCGCGCGGATCATCGCGGACGATCTCGCCGTTCTCGATCACCAGCACGCGGTCGGCGATATCGAGCGCGAAGCTCAGCACCTGCTCGGAGACGACGATCGACAGCCCCTTCTCGTCGCGAATGCGCTTCAAGGTGCGCGCCATCTCCTTGATGATCGACGGCTGGATGCCCTCGGTCGGCTCGTCGAGCAGCAGCACCTTCGGCTTGGTGGCGAGCGCGCGCGCAATCGCGAGCTGCTGCTGCTGGCCGCCGGAGAGATTGCCGCCGCGGCGGCCCTTCATCTCCAGCAGCACCGGGAACAGCTCATAGATGTCGCCGGGCACCTCGGACTCGCCGGAGACGACGAGGCCGGTCTCGATGTTCTCCTTGACCGTCATGGTCGAGAAGATCATGCGGCCCTGCGGCACGTAGGCCAGTCCCTTGGCGACACGCTCGTAGCTCTTCAGCCCTGCCAGCTCAGAGCCATCCATCGCGATCGAGCCGCTCTTCGCCGGCAGGATGCCCATCAGCGACTTCATCAGCGTGGTCTTGCCCATGCCGTTGCGCCCCATGATCGCAACGATCTCGTTGGGCGCGACCTTGACGTTCAGGCCATGCAGCACCTCGCTCTGGCCATAGGCGACATGGAGATCGGAGATTGCGAGCATCAATGGCTCCTGCACAGTGATGAAATTGGGAGAGGCTGCAGTGACATCGGCGGTCTGCTCCCTCCCCCCTTGTGGGGGAGGGCTGGGGAGGGGGGTGGCCCCAAGCGAAACTGCCGCCGTGGGCCTCCTCCCCTAACCCCTCCCCACAAGGGGGAGGGGAACGCAGCGTCACCCGGAGCAGACAGGATTGCGAACATGCTCTCAGTGCCCCAGATAGACTTCGACGACCTTGGGATCGTTCTTGACCCGCTCCATCGTGCCCTCGGACAGGATCTGCCCCTGGTGCAGCACGGTGACCTTGTGGGCGATGTCCTCGACGAACTTCATGTCGTGCTCGATGACCAGCACCGAGCGGTCCTTGATGATGCGGTTGAGCAGCTCGGCAGTCTTGGCGCGCTCGCTGACGCTCATGCCGGCGACGGGCTCGTCGAGCATCAGGAGGTCCGGGTTCTGGATCAGCAGCATGCCGATCTCGAGCCACTGCTTCTGCCCGTGGCTGAGCTCCGCCGCCGAGGTCTTCAGACGATCCTTGAGGAAGATCATCTCGGCGACCTCCTCGACACGATCCTTGACCACGGCGTCGCGCTTGAAGGCGAGCGAGCCGAACACGGTACGACCGCGCGGAAACGAGATCTCGAGATTCTCGAACACGCTGAGATCCTCGAACACCGACGGCGTCTGGAATTTGCGGCCCACACCCGCCTTGACAATCTCGTTCTCGCGCAGCTTGGTCAGCTCCTTGCCGCGGAACTGGATCGAGCCGGAGGTCGCTTTGGTCTTGCCGCAGATCAGGTCGAGCACCGTGGTCTTGCCGGCGCCGTTCGGGCCGATGATGACGCGGATCTCGTTCTCCTCGACATAGAAGGAGAGGTCGTTGACCGCCTTGAAGCCGTCGAAGGAGACCGTGAGCGCTTCGACCGCGAGCAGGAATTCCTTGGGCTGATGACCGATGAGCATCGCTGTCTCCTCACTCTGCGGGGGCGCCGTCGGCGACCAGGCCGCCATTGGTTTTCTTGCTGCGCGAGGCCAACAGCCGATCGATGCGCGGCTGCACATAGTCGCCCCAGATGCCGGCGAGACCATTCGGGAAGGCGAGGACGACGGCGATGAACAGCGCACCCAGGCCGAACAGCCAGAGCTGCGGGAAGGTCTCCGACAGGCTGGTCTTGGCGAAGTTGACGAGGAGCGAGCCATAGACCGCGCCGAAAATCGAGAGACGCCCGCCGACGGCGGTGTAGATCACCATCTCGATCGACGGCACGATGCCGACGAAGGACGGCGACATGAACCCGACCTCGAGGGTGAACAGCGCGCCGCCGACCGCCGCGAACACCGCCGCCGCGCAGAAGGCGAAGATCTTGAAGTTGGCGACGCTGTAGCCGGAGAAGCGCACGCGATCCTCCTGCTCACGCATCGCCACCAGGATGCGGCCGAGCTTGGTCAGGCGGATGAACTGCGCCACCAGGATCGCGGTGAACAGGAAGAACACCTCGACGAAGTAGAGGATGTATTTGGCGTGATCGGTGCGGATGTCCCAGCCGTGCAAGGTGCGCAGGTCGGTGATGCCGTTGATGCCGCCGGTGTAGCCCTGCTGTCCGACGATCAGGATCGTCATGATCGCCGCGATCGCCTGGGTGATGATCGCGAAGTAGACGCCGCCGACCCGGCGCTTGAACATGGCGGCGCCGATGATGAAGGAGAAGATCGCGGGCACCAGGATGATCGCAGCCAGCGCGAACGGGAAGCTCTGAAACGGCTTCCAGAAGAACGGCAGCGCGGTCAGCTGATTCCAGTCCATGAAGTCCGGGATGCCCGGCGTCGACTGGATCTTGGTGTTCTCGACGCTGGAGGCCTCCAGCTTCAGGAACATCGCCATGCAGTAGCCGCCGAGGCCGAAGAACACGCCCTGTCCGAGGCTGAGAATGCCGCCATAGCCCCAGCACAGCACCAGGCCGATGGCGACGAAGGCATACGTCAGATATTTCGCGACGAGGTTGAGACGGAAGATGTCGAGCGCCAGCGGCAGGATGACGACGAGCAGCAGCAGCAGGGAGACGAAGCCGATGAGCTCCGATCGGTTGAAAAAGCGCGAGTTGATCATGGCCGGGCTTTCTTGTTGAACTGACGGAGCTGGCTCATTTGCGGACCTTGAGGGCGAACAGGCCCTGCGGCCGCAGCATCAGGATGGCGACGATCGCGAGCAGCGTGAGCACCTTGGCCATCGAGCCGGACATGAAGAACTCCATGGTCGACTGCGCCTGGGAGATGGTGAAGGCCGAGGCGATGGTGCCGATCAGGCTGGCGGCGCCGCCGAACACGACGACCAGGAAGGTGTCGACGATGTAGAGCTGGCCGGCGGTCGGACCGGTCGAGCCGATCATGGTGAAGGCCGAGCCGGCGACGCCGGCGATGCCGCAGCCGAGACCGAAGGTGTAGCGGTCGACCTTCTCGGTGTTGATGCCGACGGCGCCGGCCATCACCCGGTTCTGCACGACCGCGCGGACCTGCTTGCCCCAGCGCGACAGGAACAGCACGTAGGCGACGACGATGGTGATCAGGATGGTCAGGCACATCACGAACATGCCGTTGATCGGGATCTGGATGGCGTCGGTCGCCTGCCACGAGCCCATCATCCATTCGGGAAGCTCGACACCGACCTCGCGAGCGCCGAACACGGAGCGATAGGCTTGCTGGAGGATCAGGCTGAGGCCCCAGGTGGCGAGCAGCGTATCGAGCGGACGCTTATAGAGGCGGCTGATCATCGCCCATTCGACCAGCATGCCGAGCGAGCCGGAGGCGATGAAGGCTAGCGCCATCGCGACGAAGAAATAGCCGGGGAACAGGGCGGGGAGGAAACTCTGGAAGGCGTTCGACGTCATCCAGGTGACGTAGGCGCCGAGGATCATGAACTCGCCATGAGCCATGTTGATCACGCCCATCTGGCCGAAGATGATGGCAAGCCCCAGCGCCATCAGCACGTAGACCGAAAACAGGATGAGGCCCGCGAAGCCCTGCATCGCGAAGATGGCCCCGAGGTCGCCGATGGAATAGTCGCCGAACATGATCCGTCCTCTTATGATGCGTGGTGTCTGTTCTCGATGCGCATCGATGTCCGGTGCGCATTGGCTCGCGGATAGAGCGCCTCAGGAAAGGTCGTTCCCTCCCCCCTTGTGGGGGAGGGCTAGGGAGGGGGGTCCACACGACGAGCTGTGCGTGGGGTACCCCCCTCCCCAACCCTCCCCCACAAGGGGGGAGGGAGCGCACTTGTCGTGTGGCGGCAGCATCGCTTGATCAGCTAAGCGAAGGACCAGGCGCTCGACTTACTGATAGCCCTTCGGGAACGGATCGGGCTCGACCAGGTCGGCGGTCTCGTAGATCAGCTCGTACTGACCGTCCGCCTTGGCGCGGCCGACGCGGGTCTTGGACCAGAGATGGTGGTTCTCGTGGATCCGGACGTAACCTTCCGGCGCGCCCTTGAACTCGATGCCGGGCGAGGCGGCCGCGACCTTGTCGATGTCGAAGCTGCCGGCCTTCTCGACCGTCAACTTCCACAGCCACGGACCGAGATAGGCAGCCTGGGTGACGTCACCGATCACGGTCTTCTCGCCCCACATCTTCTTGAACGCCGAGACGAAGGCCTTGTTGTTCGGGTTATCGAGCGACTGGAAGTACTTCATGCAGGCATAGGCGCCCGCGATGTTCTCACCGCCGATGCCGTCGATCTCGTCCTCGGTCACCGAGATCGTCAGCAGCGTCTGCTTCGACATGTCGATGCCGGCCGCCTTGAGCTGCTTGTAGAACGCGACGTTAGAGCCGCCGACGATGATCGCGTAGATCACGTCCGGCTTGGTCAGCTTGATCTTGTTGATGACCGAGTTGAACTGGGTGTGGCCGAGCGGGAAGTATTCCTCGCCGACGACCTTGGCGCCCTGCAGATGGCCCTCGATGTGCTTGCGGGCGATCTTGTTCGAGGTGCGCGGCCAGATGTAGTCGGAGCCGAGCAGATAGAAGGTCTTCGCGCCCTTGGTCTTGTTGACCCAGTCGAGGCCAGCGATGATCTGCTGCGTGGCTTCCTGGCCGGTATAGATGACGTTCTTGGACTGCTCGAGGCCCTCGTAGAAGGTCGGGTAGTACAGCATGCCATTGTACTGCTCGAATACCGGCAGCACGGCCTTGCGCGAGGCCGAGGTCCAGCAGCCCATCACGGCCGCGCACTTGTCGTTGACCAGCAGCTTCTTGGCCTTCTCGGCGAATGTCGGCCAGTCCGAGGCGCCATCTTCCTGGATGAACTTGATCTTGCGGCCGAGCACGCCGCCCGAGGCGTTGATCTGCTCGATCGCGAGCTTCTCGGCCTGCACCGAGCCTGTCTCCGAGATCGCCATCGTGCCGGTGACCGAATGCAGAATGCCGACGGTCACTTCGCTATCGGTGACTGCAAGGCCAGTGGTGTTGACAGCAGAGGTTGCGGGGCCGGCGCCGAACGAGGGGCGCGGCAGCATGGCAAGCGCCGGGATGGCGGCCATTCCCATCATCAATTGGCGCCGAAGTGGCGACTTCAGGCCTTTTTTAGCTTCGTCTGACATGAGCACCCCATTCATTGGTTCGAGGACACGCGTTAGGTCGAACCAAGGATGGCGCGCTTCATGCACTGCACGGATACGCAAGATTGCGTATACTGCACCGCAAAAGCGCGACGTAGGCTCTACGCAGATCTCGCGACGGGCAGGACGAAGCGCGCAGGCGCTTCGCGTGAGGAGTTATAAGAGTGGCAGGGCGGCAGCGGATCGACCGCGTCAGGCGCCAATACAACCAGTGGGTCGCCAACCAGACGTTGGAGGACTACGCACTTCGTTTCACCGCCAAGAGCGCCCGGCGCTGGTCAGCCGCCCGCGTCGCCAATACCGCACTCGGCGCGATCTCGTTCCTGGCGCTGGAGGCGATCGGCGGGACGATCACGCTGAACTATGGCGTCACCAACGCCACCGCCGCCATCCTCGTCGCCAGCCTGATCATCTTCTGCTGCGGCCTGCCGATCGCCTATCATGCGGCCAAATGCGGCATCGACATCGACCTGCTGACCCGGGGCGCCGGCTTCGGCTATATCGGCTCGACGATCACCTCGCTGATCTACGCCTCCTTCACCTTCATCTTCTTCGCGATCGAGGCCGTCATCCTGGCCTCTGCGCTGGAGATGTGCTTCGGCATCCCGCGCCCGATCGGCTATCTCATCAGCGCCGTCGTCATCATCCCGCTGGTGACCTACGGCATTACCCTGATCAGCCGCTTCCAGCTGTGGACGCAGCCGCTCTGGGTCGTTCTGCACATCCTGCCTTTTGCCGCGATCGCCTATGCCAGCCCGCATTCCTTTTCCGACTGGCAGCAATTTCCCGGCGAACACGGCGATCTCTCGGGGCATCTCGATCTGGCGCTGTTCGGCACCGCCGCCGCCGTCGTCTTCTCGCTCGTCGCGCAGATCGGCGAGCAGGTCGACTTCCTGCGCTTTCTCCCGCGCGATCGCCGGACATCGAAGCTCTCCTGGTGGATCGCGCTGCTGTCCGCCGGGCCGGGCTGGATCGTGCTCGGCGCGCTGAAGCTGATGGCGGGATCATTCCTCGCCTTCTTCGCCCTCAGTCACGGCGTCTCGGCCGATCATGCGGCCGAGCCTGCGCACATGTATCTCGAAGCATTCCGCTACGTGCTGGCGCGGCCGGACTTGGCCTTGGCCCTGACCGGCACCTTCGTGATCCTGTCCCAGATCAAGATCAACGTCACCAATGCCTATGCCGGTTCGATCGCCTGGTCGAACTTCTTCTCGCGGCTGACGCACAGCCATCCAGGCCGCGTCGTCTGGCTGGTGTTCAACGTCGTCGTCGCGCTGCTCTTGATGGAGATCGGCGTCTACAAGGCGCTGGAGCAGACCTTGGCGCTGTACTCCAACATCGCGATCTCCTGGGTCGGGGCGCTGGTCGCCGACCTCGTCATCAATAAGCCGCTCGGCCTGCGCCCGCCGCAGATGGAGTTCAAGCGCGCGCACCTGTACGACATCAATCCCGTCGGCGTCGGCGCGATGACCATCGCCACCATCGTCTCGATCAGCGCCTTCTATGGCCTGTTCGGGCCGACCGGAAAGGCGCTGTCGACCTTCGTCGCGCTCGCCGTGGCCCTCGTGACCGCGCCGGCGATCGCTTATCTCACCGACGGAAAATACTATCTCGCCCGCAAGCCCAAGCGCAGCTGGCAGAATATCGAGCAGATCAAATGCTGCATCTGTGAGCATCATTTCGAGCCGGAGGACACCGCCTCCTGCCCGGCCTATGCCGGTCCGATCTGCTCGCTGTGCTGCTCGCTCGATGCCCGCTGCCATGATCTGTGCAAGCCGCATGCGCGGGCGCAGGCCCAGGTGTCGGCGGCGCTCGGGGGCATGTTGCCGCAATCGGTGCTGGCGAGGATCAACTCGCAATTCGGACATTACGTCGGCGTGTTCCTGACCTCGGCCGGCCTCGTCGCGCTGACGCTCGGCATGATCTATCTGGAGACCTCGGCGGCGCTGCCCGGCTACCGCGGCATCATCTCCGACGTGCTGTGGAAGGTGTTCTTCGCGCTATCGATCATCATCGGCGTCGTCGCCTGGCTGTTCGTGCTGGCGCAGCAGAGCCGCCGCGCGGCCGAGGCCGAGACGCGGCGGCAGACGCAGTTGCTGATCCAGGAGATCGATGCGCACAAGCGCACCGATGCCGAGCTGCAGCGCGCCAAGGAAGTGGCGGAATCCGCCAACCTCGCCAAGAGCCGCTACGTCGTCGGCCTGAGCCACGAGCTGCGCTCGCCGCTCAACGCGATCTCGGGCTATGCGCAACTGCTCGAACAGGATGCGAGCCTTGCGCCGAAGCCGAAGGATCAAGTGCGTGTGGTTCGCCGCAGCGCCGACCACCTCTCGGGGCTGATCGACGGCATCCTCGATATCTCCAAGATCGAAGCAGGACGGCTGTATCTGTCGCGCGACGAGGTCCGCTTGAGCGAATTCCTGGATCAGCTCGTCGGCATGTTCCGGCTGCAGGCCGCCGCAAAGGGTGTCGACTTCGTCTTCAAGCGTCCCGCCGTGCTGCCGCTGGTCGTCTATGCCGACGAGAAGCGGCTGCGGCAGATCCTGATCAACCTGCTGTCGAATGCGATCAAGTTCACCCAGGAGGGCAGCGTCCAGTTCGTCGTGCATTATCGCAGCCCGGTCGCCGAATTCGAGGTGATCGATACCGGCCCCGGCATCCAGCCCGACGATCTTGAGCGCATCTTCGCGCCGTTCGAGCGCGGTGCGCTCGGCGCCGCACAGCCGCAGACCGGCACGGGCCTTGGTCTCACGATCAGCCGACTGCTTGCGGGTGTGATGGGCGGCGACATCAAGGTGGAGAGCAAGGTCGGCGCCGGCAGCACATTCAAGGTGAAGATCCTGCTGTCCGAGGTGACCAATCCGACGCGGCATGCGCCGGTGAAGGCACCTGTCGCCGGCTATCTCGGGCCGCGCAAGACCATCCTCGTCACCGATGATGATCCGGTGCATCGCGATCTCCTGCGCGAGGTATTGACGCCACTCGGCTTCATCCTGCTCAGCGCGCCGGATGGCGCCGCGTGCCTGGCGCTGGCGCAGCATTGCCAGCCGGACCTGTTCATCCTCGACATCTCGATGCCCGGCATGGACGGCTGGACCGTCGCCGAGACGCTGCGCAGCAGCGGTCATCATCAGGCGCGCATCCTGATGACGTCAGCGAGCGCGCTGGAAGCTCATGGCAGGCCGCTGGCGCAGCCGTTCCATGACAGCTATTTGATGAAGCCGATCGACATTCCCCGACTGCTGGAGGCCATCCGCCAATTGCTCAAGCTCGAATGGAGCTATCAGACCAACCAACAGGTCATCCAGCCGCACTGGCGGCCCGACACCGGCTCGCGCCCGCCGCTGAAATATGTCGAGGAGCTGATGGGCCTCGGACAGATCGGCTATATCCGTGCCATCCAGCTCAAGCTTGACGAGATCGGCAGCGCGCACCCAGAGCATGCCGCATTCGTGGCCCAGATGCGCATGTTGATCGATCGCTTCGATCTCGATCAGTACATGGCCACTCTGAAGACCTTGCACGCCTATGAACACTGACAGCAAAAAGCGCGATGTGGCGCTGGTCGTCGACGACTCGCCGGAGACGCTCCGGCTGCTGACCGACGCGCTGGACGGCGCCGGCATGACCGTGATGGTCGCACTCGATGGCGCCGCCGCGATGCGCATCGTCGACCAGATCACGCCTGATATCATCCTGCTCGACGCCGTCATGCCCGGCATGGACGGATTCGAGACCTGCCGCAAGCTCAAGCGCGAGGCGGGACTGTCCAACGTCCCCGTCATCTTCATGACGGGCCTCGCCGACACCGAACACATCGTGCAGGGGCTGGAGGCCGGCGGCGTCGACTACGTCACCAAGCCCATCGCGGTCTCGGAGATGCTCGCGCGCATCCGCGTGCATCTTGCCAACGCGCGGATGACGCAGAGCGCGCGCGCCGCGCTCGACGTCTCCGGCCGCTTCCTGCTCGCGGTCAATCGCGAGGGACGGCTGATGTGGGCGACGCCGCAGGCCCAGAAGCTGTTGTCCGACAGCTTTGGCGCGACTGAGGAGCTGGTGCTGCCGGACGCCCTGCGGCAATGGCTGGACCAGGCGCAGAACGGCAAGGGTAGCGCCAAGGCTGCCGCCTCGCTCCCCGATCATCCGGAGTTGCGGCTGTACTACATGGGCGGCGCCGGCCCGAACGAGTTCCTGCTGCGGCTCGCCAAGGAATCCACGGGCGAGCTGCCCAAGCAGTTTTCCAGCGAGTTCGGCCTCACCACGCGCGAAGGCGAGGTGCTGTCCTGGCTATCCAAAGGCAAGACCAACCGCGACATCGCGCAGATCCTGGGGCTCAGCCCGCGCACCGTCGACAAGCACCTGGAACAGATCTACGCCAAGCTCGGCGTCGAGAACCGCACGGCAGCCGCGGCGATTGCGACAGGGCTGGCACGACGGGAAAGTTGAGGCGGGCGTCGCACTCGGGAGTGCGGAGTGAAACTCGCTGTCGTCCCGGGCAAGCCTGACGACGCACAGCGTCAGCGGGCGCCGACCCGGGACCCATACCGCGTGATCTGTCTTGGGGCAGGATGTGAGCTGGCGTCGTGCCCAACACACCCGGCGGTGGTTATGGATCCCCGCTTTCGCGGGGATGACACCGTTGGGGTGCAGCAGCCTGACTCAAGCAGTCAGCACTCACCCATAAACAAACGCCGGATCATCCAGATCGATCGCCGGAATCTCGTCCTTCTCGCTCCAGTAATCCTGGCTGTGTTGCCATTCCGGCTTGTCGCCCCGCTTGGGAAGCAGATGCATGTTGCGCATCATGTAGCCGGGATTGAAGTTCTCCGGATCGATCCACGGCAACCGCGGCATGTTGTGGTCCTCGGGCCGCAGCGTCGGCGTCACCTTGTGGACGCCCTTCGCCTTCATATGCGCGAGCAGCCGACACACGAACTCCGCGACGAGATCAGTCCGCAACGTCCAGCTCGCGCGGAAATAGCCGAACACCCAGGCGAGGTTCGGCACGCCCGTGAACATCATGCCGCGATAGGTCACGGTGTCGCCGAAATCGAGCGGCTTGCCGTCGATGGTGAACGCGATATCGCCGAGCACGCACAGATCGAAGCCGGTCGCGGTGATGATGATATCGGCCTTGAGCTCATCGCCGGATTTCAGCTTGATGCCGCATTCGGTGAAGCGCTCGATCTCGTCGGTGACGACGGATGCCTTGCCGCTCTTGATGCCTTCGAACAGATCGGCGTCGGGCACGAAGGCGATGCGCTGCCGCCACGGCCGATAGCTCGGCGTGAAATGCTTGGCAGCATAGTCCGGTCCGATGATGGCGCTGATCTGCCCGATCAGCTCCTTCTTCACCTGCTCGGGCTCGCTTAGGCAGCGCTTGGTGAACCAGTCCTGCTCGAACAGGATCTTGCGCCTGACGATCTCGTGGATCCACTCTTCCTTGATCTGCAGCCGGCGCAGCTCCTCGGCCAATTCGATCGCGTTGCGACCGATGCGGAAATAGGTCGGCGAGCGCTGCAGCATCGTGACATGCGCGCATTTGCCGGCGATCGACGGCAGGATCGTCGCCGCCGTCGCACCGGAGCCGATCACGACGACCTGTTTCCCCGTGAGATCGATATCGTCGGGCCACACCTGCGGATGCACGATGCGGCCCTTGAACTTCGCCATATCGGGCCACTCGGGCGTATAGCCCTTCGAGTGTCGATAATAGCCCTGGCACATCCAGAGGAAGTTCGCCGTGATCGTGACGGGCTCCTGGGTCTCGCCCTTCACGGCGTGAACCGTCCAGAGGTTGGTCGCGCTCGACCAGCTTGCGGAGACGATGCGGTGGCCATAGCGGATGTGGCGGCCGAGATCGTTCTCCTCGATCACGTCACCCATGTATTTGAGAATTTCTTCCGCGGTCGCGATCGGCGGTCCGACCCACGGCTTGAAGCTGTAGCCGAAGGTGTGCAGGTCGCTATCGGAGCGGATGCCGGGATAGCGATGCGTCCGCCAGGTGCCGCCAAAGCTGTCCTGGCTTTCCAGGATCACGAAGCGGGCGTCGGGCATCTGTTTGCTGAGCTGATAGGCGCTGCCGATGCCGGAGATGCCGGCGCCGACGATCAGCACGTCGAAATGTTCGGTCGCGTGAGCGGACGCGGCCTCGCGAATGGGCGCGATGACGTTCATGAGAGTCCTTGGGCCTTGGTGTTATTGTTTCCGCGCTGCACAGGCTGAACCTGATCACGAGGATGGTCAACCCGCGACGCGCGGTCGCAACCCAGCCCAGACGATCTCAATTTCCGCCGAGCGGCATGCCCCATTGCCGAGCGGTCTGCACGATCCAGTCGCGATACAGCGTCAGCGGCGTGACGCCGGTCATGCCGCCGCAACCATCCGTCAGGTTGGGTCCGGTCGACCACGAGATGACCCCAATCAGCACCTCGCCTTGCGCCTGCGTCTCGAACGCAGGCCCACCGGAATCGCCGGTGCAGCCGCCGAGCCCGGGCTTGGCTCCTTGCGTCGCCGGATCGACGAGCCGGATCTGCAATGTTCCAGGCTTGCCCGTCGCGACCAGCGGCGCCGCGCGCACCACGCCACCGCTCTTGCCGTCGCCAGGGATGGCCACGCCGATCCCCGCAACCCTGAACCGGTTGCCGGCGGCCAGCGGCGACTGCGGCATGCCGACCGCGACAGGAACGCGCTCTTTCGTCGGTGCTTCCAACTCCAGCAGCGCGACATCGGCAGTGGCGCGATGCGCCGCGATCGACTGCGCGCTGAAGGCGGGGTGCACGGCCACGCGCCGCACCGTCTTGAGAAGCGGCTTGCGGTCGCGGTCGTATTCCACGATGCGGTAATCGACTCCCGGCTGCACGCAGTGACCCGCGGTCAAAACCAGCTTCGGAGCGATGAGAGCGCCGCTGCAGAAATTGCCGCGTGAGCCGACGATCGTGACCACGGAGCGTCCGATACCATCGTTGATCGCTGGTGCGCTACCGACGATCGCAAATGCCGGCGACCCGGCCAGCAGCGTGGAGACCGAGATCGAGAGAAACCGTTTCATGGCTGCGAGCAATAGCCGGTGACGTCGATATCGCCAAGAGATGCGGCATGTGGATCGTTGCCGCGAATCGCCAAGCGCCGCGTCCCGTGTTAGCGATCACGTCGGGAGATCGAAACGAAGGAATTGGCAGTGATGGTCGAGGCGGTGATCTTTGATTTTGGTGGCGTGATGACGACCTCGCCCTTCGAAGCCTTCGCGCGGTTCGAGAAGGAGCGCGGCTATCCCGTCGACATCATCCGCAAGACCAACGCCGCCAACCACCTCGAAAACGCCTGGGCGAAGTTCGAACGCGCGGAGATCGACCTCGACACGTTCGACCGGCTGTTCGCCGAGGAGTCTCTGGCGCTTGGCGGCGCCGCCGTCAGCGGCCGCGAGGTGCTGCCGCTGCTGGCCGGCGACCTCCGTCCCGACATGGTCGAGGCTCTGCGCCGCATCAAGTCGGAGTGCAAGACCGGCTGCATCACCAACAACCTGCCGGCCAACGCGATCGGCAGCCAGGGCGGCCGCTCGTTCTACGTCGCCGAGGTGATGGCGCTGTTCGACCATGTGATCGAGTCGGCCAAGATCGGCCTACGCAAGCCCGATCCGCGCATCTACCAGATGATGACCGAAGCTCTCGGCATCAGTCCGGCGGATTGCGTCTATCTCGACGATCTCGGCGTCAACCTGAAGCCGGCGCGTGAGATGGGCATGACGACGATCAAGGTCCTCAGCGCCTCGCAGGCAATTGCCGAACTGGAAGCGGCGACCGGGCTGTCCTTGCGCTGACCGTCGTCCCGGCTTCGCGATGACGGCTAATAGTTTGTCTGTGTTGCCCGTTCGGGAAACGCAGTAGCCAATGCCGCGCCATCGGCCTGCAGCACGCCACGTTCGGTGATCAGTCCGCTCACCAGCCGCGCCGGCGTGACGTCGAACCCATAGTTCGCCACAGGTGACCCCGGCGGTACAATGCGAACGGTCTCGATGCGGCCATCGGCGGTGCGGCCCGTCATCTCCGTGACTTCCTGTGCGCTGCGCTGCTCGATCGGGATCTGCCGCCCGTCGGCAACGGCAAAGTCGATCGTCGGCGACGGCAGCGCGACATAGAACGGCACGCCGTTGTCATGCGCCGCCAGCGCCTTCAGGTAGGTGCCGATCTTGTTGCAGACATCGCCATTGGCGGCGACGCGGTCGGTGCCGACGATCGCGAGATCCACCATGCCATGCTGCATCAGATGGCCGCCGGTGTTGTCCGGGATCACGGTATGTGCGACGCCATGATGGCCGAGCTCCCATGCCGTGAGCGAAGCCCCCTGGTTGCGCGGCCGCGTCTCGTCGACCCAGACATGGATCGGAATGCCGCGATCATGGGCCAGGTAGATCGGCGCCGTCGCCGTGCCCCAATCGACCGTCGCCAGCCAGCCCGCGTTGCAATGAGTCAACACGTTGACGACGTCACCCGGCTTCTTGCGCGCTGCTGCGGCCTCGATCAGCGCGAGACCATGCGCCGCGATGCCCTGATTGATGGTGACGTCCTCGCCGGCGATGTCGACCGCACGCGCATAGGCCGCGTCGCGCCGCTCCGATGGCGCCAGCCGGCGCAACATCGTGCTCATGGTGTCGAGCGCCCATTTCAGATTGATCGCCGTCGGCCGCGTCGCGATCAGCATCTCGTAAGCGCGGTCGATCCCAGGGTCGGAGCGATCGTCGCGCATCGCCAACGCCATGCCGAAGGCTGCGGTCGCCCCGATCAGCGGCGCACCGCGCACCAGCATGTAGCGGATCGCATCCGCCGCTTCCTCGCAGGTCGTGATCTTCGCCACGACAAACTCATGCGGCAGCCGGCGCTGATCGATGGCACAAACCGTCCAGCCGTCGGCATCGAGCCAGATGCTGCGAAAATGCTTGCCATCCACCTTCATGTTCGACCTCCGGTCAGCCGCGCAGAATGCGGCCGGCGACCGCATCGAGCTTCTTGAGGAGATCGGGATCGCGGGCGTCCGGGGCCGTGATCAGCGCTGTATCGAGCGCGCGATCCGAACCGATCGGGCACGGCTCGTGCTCACGCGGGAACTCGCGGGCGAGCCCGCGCCACCAGCCCCTTGGCCTTGTCCGCGTTGGTGGTGAGCACACGGATGATGTCCTGCACCGTGACGGCGTCATGGTCCGGATGCCAGCAGTCGAAATCCGTCACCATCCCCACGGTCGCGTAGCAGATCTCGGCCTCGCGGGCGAGCTTGGCCTCGGGCATGTTGGTCATGCCGATCACCGAATAGCCTGACGACTTGTAGGTCATGCTTTCGGCATAGGTCGAGAACTGCGGCCCCTCCATGCAGACATAGGTGCCGCCGCGCGCGACCGTGATGCCCTCGGCTTCCGCGGCGGCAGCCAGGTGAATGCGCAGCCGCGGCGACACCGGATGCGCCATCGAGACATGCGCAACGCAGCCCTTGCCGAAGAACGAGCTCTCCCGCTTGTAGGTCCGGTCGACGAATTGATCGACCAGAACGAACGTGCCCGGCGGCAGCTCCTCCTTGAAGGAGCCGCAGGCGGACAGCGACACCAGGTCGGTGACCCCTGCGCGCTTCAGCACGTCGATATTGGCGCGATAGTTGATGTCGGACGGCGACAGCCGGTGCCCCTTGTCATGGCGGGGGAGGAACACGATCGGCAGGCCCGCGATGGTTCCGCGGCGCAACGGCGCCGAGGGCTCGCCCCAAGGGCTCGCGATCACCTCCTCGCGCGCATCTTCCAAGCCCGGCAGGTCATAGATGCCCGAGCCGCCGATAATGCCAAGCACAGCCTTCGTCATGACGTCCCCATCTCCATCGGAGACGAGAATGCCAGCTTTGGACCAGATTGGAAACCGTGACGCGGACCGGGGCCGCGGCCGGATCAGGCCGCCTTTGCGGCCGCCAATTGACCGGCGACGAGGCGCTCGAGCGTCGCCACCGACTGGAAATTCTCCGGCGTGATGAGCTCCTGCGGAATCGTGAAATCGAACTCCGCCTCGATCGCCAGCATCAGGTTGACCATGTCCATCGAGGTGAGGCCGGCATCCACGAGCTTCGTATCGGCCGCAAGCTCGGCAGATATCCCGTTCTGGAGGAGGATGTCCCGCACCAGCGTGACGACGCGGTCTGAAATATCGGCTTTGAAATTCGGCATGTCGTTTCTCATTTGCAAGACAGCAGACGCGTGATCCACCTGTCGGTTGCCTCGATCGTAGAGATAACGCGGATGCCGCAGCGAAAGCGTTACACAAGCGCGGCGCTCTACCTCTGAATTTGTCTTAACGCTAACGCGTTAGCTCCAAATTGACTGGCGCCGGAAACTGAGAATTAACCCCGGCCCCGTGATTTCACGGCGTTTACCCTGAATTTCGTCGACGCATTTGAATCAAATCCATACCCTGCGTTGTGGTGCAGGGCATCGATGCACGTGCTGACAGGCGCGGCCCCGATCTCTCAACAAGGCAAAATCCGGAGCACAGATCGGTCATGACACTCCAGGGAACCGCACTTCGTCCTCCCGTCTCCGACGATGATGAGAGCCTGCTGCTCGATCGCAGCTCCCTGTTTGTCCAGCGTAGCAATGCGGTTGCCGCGCAAGCCGCCGCCGAGGCCGAAGACGTCGATCGTGACGGCCGCTTTCCGAAGGCCGCAATCGATGCCGCGCGTGAGCACAGGCTGCTCGGCATGCAAATCCCGGTCGAGTTCGGCGGCTTCGGCGCATCGGTCCACGACATCGCCGACGTCTGCTATGCGCTGGGACGCGCCTGCGCCTCCAGCGCCATGATCTTTGCCATGCACCAGACCAAGGTGGCCTGCCTCGTGCGCCACGGCCGCGGCAACGCCTATATGGAATCGCTGATGCGCCGCATCGCATCCGAGCAGCTTTTGATGGCCTCCTCCACCACCGAAGGGCAGAATGGCGGCAACATCCGCGCCAGCGCGGCCGCCGTCGGACATGACGGCGACCGCATCACTCTGCTGCGCGACGCCACCGTGATTTCCTACGGCGCCGAGGCCGACGGCCTCGTCACGATCGCCCGTCGCGCCGATGGCGCGGCCGCGTCCGATCAAGTTCTGCTGGCCCTCACCAAGGACGATTACACGATCGCGCGAACGCAGGGCTGGGAGACGCTCGGCATGCGGGGCACCTGCTCGACCGGCTTCGAGCTCAAGGTCGACTGTCCGTCCGACCGGGTGTTCTCCGAGGCTTATGACCGTATTCACGCCCAGACCATGACCCCGTTCGCGCATCTCTGCTGGTCATCCGCCTGGGCAGGCATTGCCGCCGCAGCGGTGCAGCGTGCGCAGAAGTTTCTCCGCAAGGCGGCCCGCGGCGCCGGCGGACAGATGCCGCCAGCTGCCGCGCATTACACGGCGGCGAAGATGGCACTGGCGCGGCTGCGCGCGATGCTCGTCACCACCATGGATGCGTTCGCGGCCCACGAATATGACGAGCGGGCGCTGAGCTCGCTCGATTTCCAGTCGACCATCACCCTTCTCAAGGTTCAGGCCTCCGAGCTTGCTGTCGAGACCGTAATGCATGCGATGCGCGCCTGCGGCCTGTCCGGCTATCGCAATGATGGCGAGTTCTCCATCGGTCGACATCTGCGCGACGTGCTGTCGGCGCCGATCATGATCAACAATGATCGCATCCTGACCAATATCGCGACCGCCAATTTGATGAGCGCGGTGCCGAACTCGCTCTACGAGTGATCTCATCGCTCGCTTGCCTGTTTTCCATTTAGGGATTTGAGACATGACCATTCCCGTTCTGCCGCAGTCGCCCGAAATTGCCCCTCAGCCGGTCGACGCCCTGGACCATCTCACCGATGCCCTGTTCCACCGCATGGGCGCGGACGGCGTCTATGCCCGCACCGCTCTGTATGAAGGCGTGGTCGAGCAGCTCGCCGCGCTGATCACGCGCCATCGCGAGCCCGGCACCGAGGTGATGCGCTTCCCGCCGGTGATGAGCCGGGCGCAGCTGGAGAAATCCGGCTATCTGAAGAGCTTCCCGAATCTGCTCGGCTGCGTCTGCGGCCTGCACGGCACCGAGCGCGACATTCACGAGGCCGTCGCTTGCTTCGACAAAGGCGGCGACTGGACGACGTCGCTGTCCCCCGCCGATCTCGTGCTGTCGCCGGCCGCCTGCTATCCCGTCTATCCGATCGCCGCCAGCCGCGGCGCGCTGCCTGTCGGTGGCCTGCGTTTCGACGTCGCCGCCGATTGCTTCCGCCGCGAGCCGTCGCGGCATCTCGACCGGCTGCAATCGTTCCGGATGCGCGAATATGTCTGCATCGGCACGCCCGACGACGTCTCGGCCTTCCGCGATCGCTGGATGACGAAGGCGCAGGCGATCGCCAGGGATCTCGGCCTGTCGTTCCGCGTCGATCACGCCAGCGACCCGTTCTTCGGCCGTGTCGGCCAGATGAAGGCGGTCAGCCAGAAGCAGCAGTCGCTGAAGTTCGAGCTGCTGGTGCCGCTGCGCTCCGAGGAGCAGCCGACGGCATGCATGAGCTTCAACTATCACCGTGAGCATTTCGGCACCACCTGGGGCATTGCCGATGCCGATGGTGCGCCCGCGCATACCGGCTGCGTGGCCTTCGGCATGGACCGGCTCGCGGTAGCGCTGTTCCACACCCACGGCATCGATCTCACGCGCTGGCCCGCGCGCGTCCGCGAGGCGCTGCGACTGGAGCAGCAGGCTGTTCCCGTCGGCTAGCGCAGCGCTCGTCGTCGGAGATCGGCAAAGCAGCTCATGACCGCGCTCAAGCCAGTGATCCGGTGCCGCGAGATCGGAGCGTCCGATCTCGATGCGGTGGCCGATCTCTTGACGCGCGGCTTCCCACGACGCTCGCGCGACTATTGGTCGAGCGGGTTGCGACGGCAGGCGAACCGGGCCGTGCCCGACGGCTATCCACGTTACGGCTACCTGCTGGATCACGACGGCTCCGCCGTCGGCGTGCTGCTCCTGATCTACAGCGATCGCGGTACGCCGGGAGAGCCGCGCATCTGGTGCAACCTGTCGAGCTGGTATGTCGAGCCCGCCTTTCGCAACTATGCGACCATGCTGACGCGCATCGCGCAGCGGCGGCCCGAGGTGACCTACGTCAACATCAGCGCCGCAAGGCCGACTTGGCCGATCGTCGAGGCGCAGGGTTTTCGCGCCTATGGCCGGGGCCTGTTCTTCTCGTTGCCGCTGCTGTCGACCGCCGGCCTCGGTTCGCCGATCGACCGGATCGAGGCGTACGCCGCGAGTGTGGACGGCATTCCGCCGGATGAAGCCGAATTGCTCATCCGGCACGCCCGCTATGGCTGTCTCAGCGTTATCGTTCGATCGAAGACGGGTCCTATTCCCCTGGTCCTCCAGAAATTCCGCATCCGGCAAGGGCGCTTCGCGTTGCCTGCGATGCAGCTGATCTATTGCCGCGACATCTCCGACTACGTGCGATGCGCAGGAGCAATCGGCCGGCTTCTGCTGCTGCGACGCGGCTGCGTCTCCGTCGTGACTGGCGCCAATGAGCCGATCGACGGCCTCATCGGCGTCTACACCGAACGCAGAGGCCGAAAGTACATCAAGGGCCCGCAGCCGCCGCGGCTCGGTGATCTCAGTGACACCGAGCTTCCGCTCTATGGCGCCTGACCTAGGCGGCGGCTCTGACGGAATGCGCAAAGTCCCAATAAAGCCTCCGCGCCCGGCTGAACACCGGGCCGATCGGCAGCGTCCTGTCGTCGATGCGGAGGACAGGGGCGACCTTGGCGAAGTTGCCGGATGAGAAGATCTCGTCGGCTGCCAGGAAATCCTCGTAGCGCAGGGTGGTCTCGACCACGCTGACGCCGTCGCCGCGCAGCAGCTCGATCACGCGCTGGCGGGTGATGCCGTTGAGGAACGTGCCGTTCGGCACCGGCGTGAACACGACGCCGTCCTTGACCATGAACACGTTGGCATTGCCGAACTCGGCGACGTTGCCGAGCATGTCCAGCATGAGGCAATTGTTGAAGCCGCGCGAGGCGGCCTCGATCAGCGCCCGCGAATTGTTCGGGTAGAGGCAGGCGGCCTTGGCATCCACCGGCGCGCATTCGGCGGTCGGCCGCCGGAATGGCGACAGCGTGATCGCATTGCCGGTCGGCTGCGGCATTGGCGCCTCGTAGATGCACAGGCACCAGTTGGTGGTCTCGGGATCGAACAGCACGCCGCCGCCGGCGCCATGCTGCGCCCAATACATCGGGCGGATGTAGAGCTCCGCATTGGCGCCGAACCGCGCAATGCCTTCGCGCGCCAGCCCCATCCAGGTCCTCACATCGACGACCGGCTTGAGCCGGAAATTGACGGCCGACTGATTGACCCGCGCGCAGTGACGGTCGAGGTCCGGCGTGACGCCCTCGAAGGCCCGCGCGCCATCGAACACGGTCGATGCCAGCCAGGTCGCATGGGTCCGCACGCCCATGATCGGCGCATTGCCCTCGCGCCATTCGCCATCGAAGAACGTCCAGGTCTGCGAGTAGCTGACAGGCTTGACGATGGCGGTCATAGCGGTGCTCCCGTTCAACAGATATCGATCCTGCCGTTCTGGCGTGGATATTTTAAGGATCTGCTTGCCGCGCGGCCACTCATGATCGATTCACGCTTGGCTGCCACAATGGCCGCCGTCTTGGTTAACCTGGAACCCCGATGCCGCTCGATCCTCGCGCTCAGCGCCTGCTGACAATGGTCGCTGCTACCGGGACCGGAGTTCGAGAGCGGCCGAGCCCCGAGCAACGCAGGCAGTCGCTCGCGAAGCTGATGCAGTTCTCGCGCAATGATCTTGGCCCCGTGGTCGCGCGGGACGCGCAGCTCGTCACCTCTGCAGGCCCGCTCAGCTATCGCTTGTATACGCCGGCTGCAGAGAGCAAAACTGACGACGGCGCGCTCCCTGGCTTCGTCTATTTTCATGGCGGCGGACTCGTTGCAGGCAGCATCGAGACCCACGACAAGGTCGCGGCAGCGCTGTCGGTGGTCTCGGGCTGCCGGCTGCTCTCGATCGACTATCGCCTCGCGCCGGAGCACACGTTCCCGGCTGCCTTCGACGATGCAATGGCCGCGGTCGAATTCGTCTTCGATCAGGCGACGACGCTTGGAATCGATGGCAACCGTGTTGTGGTCGGCGGCGATTCCGCCGGCGCGACCCTCGCGGCCGCGGTGTGCCAGGCTCTGTCTGGCCGTCTGCCGATTTCCGCACAATGTCTCATCTGTCCCGTGTTGGATTTCGCCACGGCGTGGCCGTCGCGCGAGCACTATGGGAGCGGCTATCTGATCGATGCAGCGACCTGGCAGGCCGACCTCGCCGACTATCTTCCCGAGGGAATTGCTCTGGACGATCCGAGGATCTCTCCCCTGCGCGCGACCGTCCTGGCCGGATTGCCGTCCGCAGTCATCCACACCGCGGAATTCGATCCGATGCGGGACGAAGGCAACGCCTATGCCGAGCGGCTCACGGCCGCCGGTGTCCGCGTCACGCACGTCTGCCATGACGGCATGGTTCATAATTTTCACGCGCTCGGCACGATCCTGCCGCAGGCCAAGCCGGCTCTGGACCTAATCGGCCGGCAGTTGCGATCGCTGCTGCAGGACTCCGGCTCGCGCTAATTCAACGTAACCCGGCGAGATATCGTTAGGGTTATTTCGTCGTTGTTGTCGCGAATTATGGACCGCTTTACCGCCACGCTCATACAAATCGGTCACTCGCGGAATACGAGCGGCCTGCAGACAACGATGCAGGAGCGGAGATCGCCGATGCGCAACGAGACGATTGCAATCCACGCCGGCTACGAGCCCGAAGGCACGACCAAAGCCGTTGCGGTCCCGATCTATCAGACCGCTGCCTATGCGTTCGACAGCGCCGATCACGGCGCCGCCCTGTTCAACCTCGAAGTCGAAGGCTATCGCTACAGCCGCATCTCCAATCCCACGACGGCCGTGCTGGAGAAGCGCGTCGCCGAGCTCGAAGGCGGCGTCGGCGCGCTCGCGGTCGGCACCGGCCAGGCGGCGCTGCATTTCGCGTTCGTCAATCTCGCCGATGGCGGCGGCAACATCGTCTCGGTGCCGCAGCTCTACGGCACGACGCATACGCTGCTCGGCCACATCCTGCCGCGCCAGGGCATCACCGGACGCTTTGCCGAAAGTGATCAGCCGGACGCAATCGAGCGGCTGATCGACGAGAACACCAAGGCGGTGTTCGCCGAGACGATCGGCAACCCTGCCGGCAATGTCTGCGACATCGAGGCGCTGGCTAAGGTCGCACATCGCAACGGCGTGCCGCTGATCGTCGACAACACGGTCGCGACGCCCATCCTGCTGCGGCCTTTCGACTACGGCGCCGACATCGCGGTGCATTCGCTGACCAAATTCCTCGGCGGCCATGGCACGACGCTGGGGGGCATGCTGGTCGACAGCGGCAACTTCCCCTGGAAGGATCACGCCGACCGCTTCCCGGCCTTCAGCCAGCCGGACACGTCCTATCACGGCATGGTCTACACCGACCATTTCGGCCGTAGCGCCTACATCCAGCGCGCGCGCAGCGTCTACCAGCGCACGATGGGCGCGGTGCTGTCGCCGTTCAACGCCTTCCTGCTGTTGCAGGGCATCGAGACCGTGGCGCTGCGCATGGAGCGTCACGTCGAGAATGCGCGCAAGGTCGCGGACTTCCTGCGCAACGACCCGCGCGTCGCGTGGGTCAACTATGCCGGCTTCCCGGAAAGCCCGTACTACCCGCTGGTGCAGAAATA
Organism: Bradyrhizobium sp. USDA 4353; assembly: GCF_054063215.1. Taxonomy (NCBI): domain Bacteria; kingdom Pseudomonadati; phylum Pseudomonadota; class Alphaproteobacteria; order Hyphomicrobiales; family Nitrobacteraceae; genus Bradyrhizobium; species Bradyrhizobium sp. USDA 4353. The sequence continues at coordinate 2,091,125 of NZ_JBSSGB010000001.1, read as the reverse complement.
TCTCGACGGCCGCGCCTCCTCGCTGTTCACCTTCGGCATCAAGGGCGGCATGGAGGCCGGCAAGGCGTTCTACGACGCGCTCAAGCTGATCACGCGGCTGGTCAATATCGGCGATGCGAAGTCTCTCGCCTGCCATCCGGCCTCGACCACGCACCGGCAGATGCCGCCGGAGGATCAGCGCAAGGCCGGCGTGTTGCCCGAGGCGATCCGGCTGTCGATCGGGATCGAGCACATCAGCGACATCATCGAGGATCTCGACCAGGCGCTGGCGCAGGCCTGTCCGCGTCAGCTGGACGCCGCGGAGTAGAGCGCTCAGCCGATGACCCTGCTGTTCGACAGAGATCGCAGGATCACCAGCCCTGCCCTCGCGCCCGCCGGCGGCGAGCGGCGCCTGCGCGACCCGATCGAGCTCACGATCGGGCTCGTCAACAACATGCCGGACAGCGCGCTGAAGGCAACCGACCTACAGATCGCGCGGCTGCTGCAGCAATCGGCGCCGTGGCACGTCCGCATCCGTCTGCACTGCTTCTCGCTGCCGTCGATCGCACGCTCGCCTGCGGCCAGCAGCCACGTCGCCCAGAGCTACACCGACATCGACCGGCTCGATGGCCTCGGCATCGATGGCCTGATCGTCACCGGCGCCGAGCCCGTCGCAGCGAGGCTGCGTGATGAGCCGTATTGGCCGGACCTGACGTCCCTCATCGACTGGGCCAGGACCAACACCAAGACGACGATCTGGTCCTGCCTCGCCGCGCATGCCGCGGTGCTGCATCTCGACGACATCGAGCGGCAGCGGCTGGCCCACAAATGCTCCGGCGTCTTCGACTGCGTCAAGGTCCGGGACGACTGGCTGACTCGAGGCATCGATACGCCGCTGCAGGTGCCGCACTCCCGTCTCAACGCCGTCAACGAGCCGCTGCTGGCGGAGCGCGGCTACGACATCCTGACCCGGTCGGCCGAGGTCGGCGTCGACATCTTTGCGCGGGAGATGCCGAGCCGCTTCGTGTTCTTCCAGGGCCATCCCGAATATGACGCGCTGTCGCTGCAGCGTGAATACATGCGCGACATCGCGCGGTATCTCGCCGGGCAGCGCGACGACTATCCGCGGATGCCGAAATCCTATTTCAGCGCCGAGACCGAGGCGGTGCTGAACGCATTCGAGCTGCGCGCCAAGGCGCGGCGCGATCCGACCTTGGCCGCCGAGCTGCCTGGCCTGACGCTTCGCCCGGATCTCGCCGCCGGCCACGCGGCCAAGCTCCTGTTCAGGAACTGGATCGGCTATCTCGCCGACGGCTAGCGCCATCGCGCGTCATCCTTTCTCGCCCAGCGAGGCCAACGCGGCATTGCCGCCCGCGGCTGCGGTGTTGATCGTCAGCGTCTGCTCGGTCGCGAAGCGCGCGAGATAATGCGGCCCGCCGGCCTTCGGCCCCGTTCCCGACAGCCCGCAGCCGCCAAATGGCTGCACGCCGACGACGGCGCCGATCATGTTGCGGTTGACGTAGATGTTGCCGATCGGAAGCTCACCGACGCGGTCAGCGAGCTGGCTGATGCGCGAATGCAGGCCGAAGGTCAGACCATATCCCGACGCGGCGATCGCCTGCAGCATGCGCTCGAGATCCTCGCCGCGATAGCGCACCACGTGGAGGACGGGGCCGAACACCTCCTGCTCCAGCTCCTCAGGCCGCTGCAGCTCGAACACATGCGGCGCCACGAAGCAGCCGGTGTCCGGCGAGGATCCAGCGTAATGCACGCGCGCGCTGACCTTCATGCGCGCGATGTGCTGATCCAGCCGCGCCTTGGCCTCCCGGTCGATCACCGGGCCGATATGGGTCGACACATCGCGGGGGTCGCCAATCCGCAGCTCGCGCGCCGCGCCTGCGATCATCGCGATGATGTCGTCGGCGACATCATCCTGCAAACACAGAAGCCGCAGCGCCGAGCAACGCTGGCCGGCCGAGCGGAACGCCGAGGTGACGACGTCGTCGGTCACCTGCTCGGCTAAAGCGGTCGAGTCGACCAGCATCGCATTGATGCCGCCGGTCTCCGCGATCAGCGGCAGGATCGGCCCCTTGCGGTTGGCGAGCGCGATGTTGATCGCGCGCGCCGTCTCATACGAGCCGGTGAAGACCACGCCTGCGATCGCCGGGTGGTCGACGAGGCGAGCGCCGGCGGCGCCATCACCCGGAACGAGCTGCAGCGCCGAGGCCGCGATGCCCGCCTCATGTAGCAGCCGCACCGTCTCGGCTGCGATCAGCGGCGTCTGCTCGGCCGGCTTGGCGACGACGATATTGCCGGCCATCAGCGCCGCAGCGATCTGTCCGATGAAGATGGCGAGCGGAAAATTCCATGGCGAGATCGCAACGAAGACGCCGCGCGGGCGCAGCCGCAATGCATTCGACTCGCCGGTCGGTCCGGGCAGGCCGAGCTCGGCGCCGAACAGCGCTTCCCCTTCGGCGGCATAGTAGCGGCAGAAGTCCACCGCCTCGCGGATCTCGGCGATGGCATCGTCGATGGTCTTGCCGGCCTCGATAGCCAGCAGATGAATGAGACGCGCCCGGCGCTGCTCGATGATGTCAGCCGCGCGCCGCAACGCCTTGGCGCGTTGGGCGGCGGTGGTCATTCGCCAGGACGCCAAGCCGCCGACTGCCGCCGCAACCGCGCGTTCGACCACGGCCGCATCGGCCTCAACGACTGTGCCGGCGATCACGCCCGAGTCGAACGGACTCGTGAGCTGACGCGGCGTACCGTCCTGGGCGATGCCGTCGATGATCGGCGAGGCCGCGGCCGGTGCGGCGCCAGCTCGCACGATCTCGGCACGCATGGCATTCAGCGAGGCGTGATGGCCGAGCTCGATGCCCTGCGAGTTACGACGCGTCGGACCGTAGAGATCGCGCGGCCGCACGATATGCGGATGACGGGCGGCTTCCGGCCTGCCGATGATCTCGGCCTCGCTCGTCACCAACTGCTCGATCGGCACATTCGGATCGGCCGCCACCGAGACGAACGAGGAGTTGGCCCCGTTCTCGAGCAGGCGGCGAACGAGATAGGCCAGGAGATCGCGATGCTGCCCGACCGGCGCATAGGTGCGGCAGGCGATGTCGGGATGCAGCTCGCGCAAGCTCGCATACAGCGGATCGCCCATGCCATGCAGCCGCTGGAACTCGTAGCCGCCGCTACCGCCGGCCTCATGCACGATATGCGCGACCGTCAGCGCGTTGTGGGTTGCGAATTGCGGGAAGATGCGGCTGCGCTGCGCCAGCAGTTGGCGCGCGCAGGCGAGGTAGTTCAGATCGGTCATCGCCTTGCGGGTGAAGACCGGATAGTCGTCGAGCCCGCGCTCCTGCGCGCGCTTGATCTCGGTGTCCCAATAGGCGCCCTTGACCAGCCGGACCATGAAGCGGCGATCGTGCTTTGCGGCAAGGTCCGCGACGAAGGCGATGACCTTGTCGGCGCGCTTCTGATAAGCCTGGATCGCAAGACCGAAGCCCTCCCAACCGGCGAGAGCAGGATCAGCCACGACCTTCGCAATCACCGCCATCGACAGGTCGAGCCGGTCGGCTTCCTCGGCATCGACGGTGAAGTTCAGGTCGTACGACTTGGCCTGCCTCGCGAGATCGATGACCATCGGCACCAGCTCGCGCAGCACGCGGTCGCGGCTGATCTCCTCATAGCGCGGATGCAGCGCCGACAGCTTGACCGAGATGCCCGGACGCTCCGGCAACGCCGCGTTGCCGGCGGCACGCCCGATCGCCGCGATCGCCGCCGCATAGGACTGCCGGTAGCGCGCGGCATCATTGGCGGTGCGGGCGCCTTCGCCGAGCATGTCGAAGGAATAGCGGAACAGCCGACCGGTGCCGGAATTGGCACGGTCGAGCGCCTGGGCGATGGTCTCGCCGAGCACGAAATGGCTGCCAAGCAGCTTCATCGCCTGCCGCGCGGCAGTGCGCACCGTCGGCAGGCCCAGGCGGCGCGCGAGGCCGGCGACCACGCTCTCAGGCGTCTCGTCCGGCGCGATCACGCGCGCGGCGAGGCCGAGCGCCCAGGCCGAGGCGGTGACCAGAGGCGTGTGCGACTTGACCTCGTGATGCAGGAAGTCGCTACGGCCGAGCTTGTCCTCGATCAGCCGGTCGGCGGTGTCGTCGCCAGGCACCCGCAGCAGCGCCTCGGCCAGCACCATCAAAGCGAGGCCCTCATTGGTGGAGAGCGAATATTCCTGCAGGAAATCGTCGATGCCACCGAAGCGCGAGGCCTTGGCGCGGAGGCCCTCGATCAGCCGCCGCGCGGTGGCCTTGACGGCGGGTAGGTCGGCGGCGTCCTGGGTGCGCAGCAGGCGGTCGGCGATTGCGACATCGTCCTCGGCATAGGCCGGTGAGAAGACGGTGTCGGCAGGCTGCGCGTTGGTCATGCGGCGTCGTGCTCCGAGCGCGTGCGCTTGCGGTCAAACTTTGTGATCCACCGCTGCACGCCGTCTGATACATTGGCGCAGCAGTTCCCCAGCGCAAGGATTCCATGGCCCGTCGCACCGGCAGCGCCGATCTTCCACTCCATTCCGGGCGCGTCCCGGCTTGGCTCGGCATGCGCATGTCCGCGCTCGGCGCCATCATCACGCAAGCCATCGTGCATCATTACGGCCGCGATGAATTCCTCGCGCGGCTGTCGCACCCGTTCTGGTTCCAGTCGTTCGGCGCCGTGATGGGCATGGACTGGCATTCCTCGGGGATCACCACCAGCGTGATCGGCGCGCTCAAGCGCGGGCTGAAGCCGCTCTCGTCTGAGCTCGGCATCTACGTCTGCGGCGGCCGCGGCGAGCATTCGCGCAAGACGCCGGACGAGCTGCGGCTGCTCAGCGACCATCTGGGACTCGACGGCGAAGGTCTCGTGCGCACCAGCAAGCTCGTCGCCAAGGTCGACAGCGCCGCCGTGCAGGACGGCTTCGACCTCTATCTGCACGGCTTCTTCGTCACCGCGGACGGCAAATGGACCGTCGTGCAGCAGGGCATGAATGGCGAGGCGCGCCAGGCCCGGCGCTATCACTGGCATTCTCCCGACATTGCCGACTTCGTCGACGCGCCGCACAGCGCGATCGACGGTCCGGCGCAGGGCGAGATCGTCAATCTCACCGACAAGCGCGCGGCGCCGTCGCGCAACGCGCAGCTCGAGCTGCTCGCCGAGCTCGGCCCCGACCGTGTCGTCACCGAGTTCGAGCGGCTGAGCACGCCGGCGCCGATGCAAGCGCAAGCGATGCTGCCGCATCTTATCATGCCCGATCATCACGACGTCAGGCCGAAGGACGTGTTCGCCCGCCGGCTGCACGGCACCTTGGCGGCCGCCGCCGAGCGCGGCCCGGTCGATTTTCCCGAGCTGCTGCTGACACCCGGCGTCGGCGCCCGCACCGTGCGCTCGCTGGCGATGGTCGCCGAGGTCGTGCATGGCGCGCCGTATCGGTTCACCGATCCGGCGCGGTTCTCGCTGGCGCATGGCGGCAAGGATCGGCATCCCTATCCCGTGCCCATCAAGGTCTATGACGAGACCATCCGCGTGCTGAAATCCGCGGTCGGCAATGCCAAGCTCGGCCGCGACGAGGCGATGGCGGCGCTGAAGCGGCTCGACGACCAGGCGCGGCGGCTGGAGCGCACCGCGACCGGCCCTTCGCTCGACGCCTTCATCGCCACCGAGCGGGCCGCCTCGCCCGAGCTCGATGGACGATCGGTGTTCGGCTGGGAGCGCGACCTCATCCAGCGCACCGGCGAGGCCTGAGAGCATGCCGGCGCGCAGCGCGGGCGTGCTCGCCTTTCGCCGTCGGGGCGGCACGCTCGAGGTGCTGCTGGTGCATCCGGGCGGGCCGTTCTGGCGCAACAAGGATCTCGGCGCCTGGTCGATCCCGAAGGGCGAATTCACTGCCGGCGAGGCCGCCGAGGCGGTGGCGCGGCGCGAATTCGCCGAGGAGCTCGGCACCGAGTTGACGGCGCCGCTGCTGCCGCTCGGCGAGATCCGGCAGCGCGGCGGCAAGGTGGTCGAGGCCTTCGCCGCCGAGACCGATCTCAATGCCGAGGCGATCACCAGCAACGAATTCGAGCTTGAATGGCCGCCGCGCAGCGGTCGTCTGCAGCGCTTTCCCGAGGTCGACCGCGCCGCCTGGTTCGATCTCGCCCAGGCGAGAGTCCGCATCAATCCGGCGCAAGCCGCGCTGCTCGATCGTCTCACTGACATCGGCGGAGGGTGAGCGATCACCATCCGCCGCCGCGGCCTCAGGCCGCCCGGACGTTGCCGAGGAATCGTCCGGTCTGGCTCTTCAGCTGATCCGACTGGCTGCCGAGCTGGGCCGCCGCACTCAACACCTGCGCCGCCGCCGCGCCGACCTGCCCCGAGGCTTCGCGCACGCCGACGATGTGCTGCATGACGCCTTGCGTGCCCTGCGCCGCCTGCTGCACGCTGCGGGCGATCTCCTTGGTGGCGACGCCCTGCTCCTCGACCGCCGCGGCGATGGTCTCGGTGATCTCGTTCATCTGCCCGATCGTGGTGCCGATCTCGCGGATCGCGGTCACGGTCGAGGTGGTGGCGTCGCGGATCGCCTCGATCTGGCTGGTGATCTCCTCGGTCGCCTTGGCGGTCTGCGCCGACAGCGCCTTGACCTCATTGGCGACGACCGCGAAGCCCTTGCCCGCTTCGCCTGCGCGTGCCGATTCGATGGTGGCGTTCAGCGCCAGCAGATTGGTCTGGCCGGCGATGGTCTGGATCAGCGCCATCACCTCGCCGATCTTCTGCGAGGCGTGGACCAGACGCGTGACCATGGATTCGGTCCGGGTCGCCTGCTCGACCGCGTTCTGCGCGATCGACGACGACTGCGTGACTTGCTTGGCGATCTCCTGGATCGACGACGACAACTGCTCGGCCGAGGCCGACACGGTCTGGACGTTCTTGGCGGTCTGCTCGGCGGCCGCGGCGACCTTGGCGCTCTGGTCTGACGTGCCGGAGACGATGCTCGACATCGACTGCGCCGAGGTCTGCAGCTCGCCGGCCGCGCTCGTCGTGGTCTGGATCACGCCGCCGATCGAGCGCTCGAACTCGTCAGCGATGCGCGCCAGCACCGCCCGCCGCTCCTCGGCGGCCTGCTGCTTCGCCAATTCCTGCTCGGCCCTGATGCGCTCGCTCTCGGCGAGATGGTCCTTGAGGATCTGCAGGCTGCGCGCCATGCGGCCGATCTCGTTGCGGCGATCGGTGAACGGCACCTCGAAGCCGAGATGGCCCTTGGTCAGCTCGTCCATCACGGCGCAGGTCTGGTCGAGCGGAACGACGACGCTGCGTCCGAGCCAGAAGGCGGTGATCGCGGCGATCAGCAGCCCGGCAAGGGCGCCGAGGCCGGCCCACAGCGCGCGCTGATAGACGGCGGCATCGATGTCGTCGACATAGACGCCGGCCTGGATCGCCAGCATCTTGTCGCCGCTGCCATAGGCGCCGACATAGGACATCTTCGGCAGCTCGGGGCCGCCACTGGCGCGCGGCACCTGGTACTCGACGAAGCCGCCGCCGGCCCGCGCGGCGCGGACGATGTCCTGGATCAGGTACTTCTTGTTCGCATCCTGGTAGTTCCAGCGATTGACGTTGATATACTCACGCTTGGCGTGGACATAGGTGACGCCCGCATCCGACGGCCCGGTGCCATAGACGCCGAGATAGTCGTTGTACGGACCCCAGCGCATCGCGCCGATCGCAGCGAAGGCCTGCTGGCGGGCCTCGTCCGCGGACATCTTTCCGGAGGCCGCAGCAGCGTCATAATAACTGAGAACCTTGACGGCGGAGTCCACGAGGTTGCGGACCATGGCCTGCCGCTCCTCGATGACGGTTCCACGCAGCATCAGGATCTGCATGGCAGAGACGGCGAACAGAGCGATCGACATCACGGCAATGATCGCCGCGAGACGCTGATAGACAGTCAGGTGTCGCATTTTCTGGTTCTCGTTGCAGGGACTGTATGCACGATACCAAGCTCACATTAATGGTTTGCTATCTGTGCGCCCGTGCGCCGATGGACTAATTAGTCTTTAGCAGCAGAAAAATCCGATTGCGCGAGGCGCTTCGCGAGCACAACCGCCCAACATCCCTTTTTCGTCTCGGAAACTAACATACGATGGGCTCGCCGCGGTGGCCGGTTCAGGCGCTCGTCTCATGGCTTTACGGCCTCGCGACGCGCAGAGCGACCAAGCTTTGTGCAACGAAGCCCTCATCTCATCGAGGGCGCAGGGAAGACCAGGCCTCGGCTGATTCCTGCGGCCCCCGTGCGACAAGGAATGCACGGGGCAGGAACCACAGGTTCAGCCAGCGCGACCCGGCCTTCCCTGCGCAATGGTGTTACGGCTGCTTCGCACTCTCCCCGGGGACCGGCGTTCTTGCCCCCGTTTGCAGCACCGCGCGGAATGCACGTTGCGCAGACATCAGCTTCGGGATGCCAGGACCATGCGACTTGACCGTCCGTGCCGGCGCCGCTCGTCAGTCGGCGCCTGCCCGTCCATCGCATCCTGCCTCAACGCTCCTGACGATGCGCAGCGCCCCTCGTCGATGAAGCCGGACGGGGACAATCAACCACAAATTCCGATAAAACGAAAGCGCAAAGTTTGCGCTGCCTCGTGCGGATGTGCCGATGCCCTTGACGCCGCTTGCAAACTTCGTTGTCCGGCGCAGGGCGACGGCGCGCATCAGCGCTCGCCGGTCGTCTGCGCGCCCTGCCCGACGGGCGACTCAGCAGCATTAAGATGACGCCGTCACCTGCGCAGGCCGGCGCTGCCGCAACAGCAGCAGCATCGCCACCGCGGCGCAGGAGCAGACCAGACTGAGCGCCAGCGGCGCATTGCTGCCGTAGCGGGTCAGAAGCTCGACCAGGATCGGGGCCGACACCGCCGACAGCACGTTCATCGGCAGGCCGATCTGCGCCGAGGCCTTGGCGAACGCCGCCTTGTCATAGAACACCAGCGGCATGGTCGCGCGGGCCACTGCGAGCGCGCCGGTGCCGAGGCCGTAGACCAGCATGAACATCGCAATCGCGACATGCGAGCCGTGGCTCAGCATCAGCAGCAGCATGGCGGCCGGCAGCGCCAGACCGGCGACGATCGCGGTGGTGATGCCGTCCCAGCGGCCGCCGCCGAGGAAGTCGATCGCGCGGGCGCTGATCTGGATCACGCCCAGCATCGAGCCGAAGGCGATCGCCTCCGCCGGCGAGAGGCCCTCGGCCTTCAGGAGCTCGATCAGCACGGCGCCCATGCCGAAGGCGACGAACGCGTTGAGGCCGGAGGCGCCGACCAGCAGATAGAAGGTGCTGCGCGCCGGCGTAGCGGCAGGCGCCCGCGCGGCCGCGCCCGAGTCAGCCGGCAGATGATCATGGACCCGGCGCGGCAGCAGGAACACGAACAGCGGCAGCGACACCAGGATCAAGAGGCCGGCATAGACGAGGCAGGTGCTGCGCCAGCCGATATGCGCCGACAGCGCCGACGTCACCGGCCAGAAGATGCTGCTCGATAATCCCGTCACCAGCATCAGCGCGCCGATGGCCCGGCCCGCGCGCCGCCCGGCGATCTCGTTGAGCACGATGTAGGAGGCGGTCGAGAGCGTGGCGCTGCCGGCGATGCCGAGCAGCAGCCAGGCCGCGTAATAGGTCAGCGGCCCCTGCGCGACCGACAGCAGCACATAGCCGGGCGCCGCCAGCACCGTGCCTGCGATCATGACGCGGCGGCCGCCCTGCTTGATGAACGGCCGCGCCAGGAGCGGCGAGCACAGCCCCATCGACATGTACAGCACGGTCGTGCTGGCGAAGATCGCGGTCAGGTCCATCTCCAGGTCCGCCGCCATGGCCCGGCCGATCACCGCCGGCAGGCTGAGCGTGCCCCAGGCAATCAGCTGGGTGACGGCCAGCACGATCAGGACGCGCAGGATGGAGGGATCGGCGATGACGGGGGGCATGCGGGTGATGTGGGCATTGCAGGGAGGGAGCGCCGGGCACGAGGCGGGGCGCGCGGATGCTTTTTAATGCATTCGCGCCGCCCCAGTCCCGCTGTTTCGGAATTGCCCCCTGCCTGGGATGGGGTGCTGGAGCCTATGCGGCCGCCATCGCATGCCCCGGCCGGCGTCGGCGCAGCATCAGCAGCATGAGGAAAGCCGCCGACGAGAACACCAGGATGAGGGCCAGCAGGGCGTTGCTGCCGTAGCTGGTGAGAAGCCAAGCCAAAACTGGCGCTGAGACGGCAGACAACAGGTTGAGCGGCAGCGCGATCTGCGCCGATGCCTTGGCGAAGGCGGCCTTGTCATAGAACACCAGCGGCATGGTCGCGCGGGCCACCGCCAACGCGCCGCTGCCGAGGCCATAGACCAGGATGAAGACAGCCACCATGGCATGGGAGCCGCCGGCCAGCATCAGAAGCAGCATCGACAGCGGCAGCGCCAGACCTGCCGTCAGTGCGGTGGTGAGGCCGTCCCAGCGGCCGCCGCCGACAAAATCCAGCGCGCGGGCGCTGATCTGGACGACGCCGAGCATCGAGCCGAAGCCGATCGCCTCTCCAGGGCTGAGCCCCTCGGCCTTCAGCAGCTCGATCAGCACGGCGCTCAATCCCATCGAGACGAAGGCGTTGAGGCCGATCGCAGCCACCAGCAGATGGAACGTGCTGCGTGCCGACGCAGGATGGGCGACCGCGGGGGTGTCGGATGCGGTGGCCGGCCGATCGGCCGGGCGCGCCGGCAAGACCAGGACGAGGAGCGGCAGCGAGACCAGCAGCAGCAAACCAGCATAGACGAGACAGGTGCCGCGCCAGCCGACATGGGCGGCGATAGCGGAGCTGACCGGCCAGAAGATGCTGCTCGACAGGCCGGTTACAAGCATCAGCGCGCCGATTGCCTGGCGGGCGCGCGGGCCGGCGATTTCGTTCAGCACCACATAAGCCGCGGTCGAGAGCGTCGCGCTGCCGGCGATCCCGAGCAGAAGCCATGCGGCGTAATAGGAGACCGGCCCCTGCGCAGCCGACAACAGCACCAGGCCGGGCGCACTCAGCAGCGTGCCGGCGACCATCACCCGCCGGCCGCCATGGCGGACGAACGGCTGCGCCAGCAGCGGAGAGCACACGCCCATCGCAACATAGAGCACGGAGGAGCCGGCGAAGATCGCCGCCAGCGTCATGTCCAGATCCGCAGCCATGGCACGGCTGAGCACGGCCGGCAGGCCGAGCGTGCCCCAGCCGATGAGCTGGGTCACCGCCAGCACCATGAGAGCCGTCCGGACCTCCTTCTGCGCCATCACCCGTGTCACTCCGTTCAAAGCCACGGCCGCACACTAGATCTGCCGCATGACATCGGAGCAGGCATGCCTGCGGCCTTGTTTAGAAGATCTCCACCATCACCGGACGGACCGAACATCGACCAGCCGACTGGAACGGCGCTGCGGACGGACGGTTGTCGAGAACCGCCAGCTGGAGAGCGCGCCATGCCTGCCTACAACATCTTTCGCCGCGGACTTCTCAAGGGCACGGCGGCGGCGACCGCTTTCGCGGTGCTCAACCAGGCGTCGGCGCAGACGGGCGCGGGCGGCAATCAGGGCGGCCGCACCGACACCGGGCCGCGCGAGCTGCACGGCCAGCCCGTGCCCGAGCCGCCGCCGGAGAAGAGCGCCGGGCCAATCCGGCCCGGGCGTGGCTCGTCCCTCGCCGGCAAGGTCGCCGTCGTCACCGGCGCGGCGCGTGGCATCGGGCGATCGATCGCGGTGGAGATGGCGGCCAATGGCGCCGATGTGGTCGCACTCGACATTGCCGGACCGGTCTCGACTGCGTCGAACGCGGCACCCGCGACGCCTGAGGATCTCGCCGAGACGGTGCGTCAGATCATGGCCTATGGAAGCCGCGGCGAGAGCATCCGCGCCGATATCCGGGACATCGCCGCACTGCGCGCCGCCGCCGATCATGTCGAGCAGACCTATGGCAAGATCGACATCGTCGTCGCCGACGCCGCGATCCAGCGCTGGAAGCCGCTGTTGGAGATGGAGGACAGCGACTGGCGCGACGTGATCGACAACAATCTCAACGGCACCGCCAACACCATCCGCGCCTTCGCGCCGAAGATGGTCGCGCGCAAGACCGGCCGCATCATCGTGCTGTCGTCGATGCAAGGCAAGCACGGCACCCGCGATGCATCGAGCTACTCGGCGTCGAAATGGGGCATTCTCGGGCTGATGAAGTCCGCCGCGCTCGAGCTCGGCCAGCACAACATCACGGTGAACGCGCTGATCCCCGGCCTCGTCGACACCGCGCTGACACGTTACGACGCACGCCTGAGCGAGGCGATCCGCGAGACCGGCCGCGAGGCGCCGGCGAATCCAACGCCGCAGCAGGCGTGGGATGCGCGCGCGCCGACCGTGCCGCTCAAGGTCGGCTGGCTGCAGCCCGATGACATCTCGCCGGCCGCCGTGTTCCTCGCCTCCGACGCGGCCGCGATGGTCACGGGCGCCGAGTATGAGGTGACGGGAGGCGATAGCGCGAAGGATGTGTGAGCACGGCGACGGTCAGCCCACCGCCAGATCACGCGCGGGCTCTGCCAGCCACGGCACCTCGGGCAGCGCCATCAGCGCCGGCTTGGCGAAGTAATAGCCCTGGAACAGGTTGATCCCGGCCGAGCGCAGCACCGCGAGCTCCGCCGCGCTCTCGACGCCCTCGGCCAGCACCGCGATATCGAGCTGCCGCGCCATGGCGGCAACGCCCGACACGATCACCTGCTTGGCGTGATCGCGATCGATGTCGCGCAACAGCTCCATGTCGATCTTGATCAGGTTCGGCTGCAACCGCGCCAGCAGATTGAGACCGGCATAGCCGGCGCCGAAATCGTCGAGCGCGGTCCAGAAGCCGAGCTCCTTGTAGCTCTTGACGATGCGCTCGACATGGTCGGGACTCGTCATGCGCTCGTTCTCGGTGAACTCGAACATCAGGTTCTCCGACGGAAAGCTGGCGCGCTTCGCCGCCGCCAGCGATTTCTGGATGCAGGCGCGCGGCTCATAGACCGCGTTGGGCATGAAGTTGATCGACAGCCGCGCGCTGGGATCGGTGAACAGGCGGCCGGCGGTCTCGATCGCGAGCACCCGCGCCGACTGGTCGAAGCGATAGAGCTGCGCCTCGGTGAGCTGCGAGAGCACGCTGTACGCCCCCTCGCCATTCGGCCCGCGCACCAGCGCCTCGTACCCCCAGATCCTGCGCGCGTTGACATCGACGATCGGCTGAAACGCCATCTTGAACGCAAATGGCAGCTCGACCCCGTCAGCGCATCCCGCGCACGCCCCAGCCATGATCATCTCCCCGGTTGTCTCCGGAAAGATACGGGTGGGGCGTTAACAAAAGCGGAAGGATTGTGACTATGCCGGCCAGCAAGGGATGGACGGCTGGCGGAGAGAGTGTTTCAGTCAATCCGCAGTGAATCAGTATCCGCAGGACTTGAACCGAGTTGGGCTACAAGCCGCAGATCACGATGCACGAAGGGCTGTGCGCGATTCGGAAGACCCAACCGAAGTTCGCTGGTGCGAATGCCCAACAGGGCAAACACCGCACCAGCGTTGCCTCATAGCGACATTGTCAGCTCCACTCGGGGCGACTGATCGGAAGTCCTGCGGTCCTCGCCGCGAGGTTGCTGCCGAGGCGCGGCTGCACACCTCCGTACTGCCGGGGAGCGCAAATAGTCACTTCGACTCCGGGCTCGGTCACGAAGATCGACGCAGCTCATCCAACGGTCCCGGACCAGACGTCTGCTATCAATGTCGAACGAATATGCGTCCAGCTCGGATGTGCTGCTCACGTGCTAATCAGGTGCCTTCTCGCTTCTGACACGGCCGACGCCTTGTTCAGCCGAGCCGCTGAATGCAGCGGGCAGCGTGGCGAGGAACGACATCACGCGTTGCGTGCGCAGGGGCGGGCGGCGGTTGGAGGTGCGCAGCATCCAGAGAGGCTCCGCCGGTGCGCGCCAGGGCGCAAGGACCTCGACGAGCTGACCGGTGCGCAGGCCGTCGGAGACGAGCCACGCCGGTCCCCAGCCGATGCCGAACCCGTTCGCGATCAAAGCCACCGATGCGTGCGCGTCGTCGCAAATGTGCTTGGGCTTCGTCGCGACGCGAACGAGACTTTTTCCGCGCGGGTCGGCGAAGCGCCAGGTCAGGATCTGGCCGGTCGCGGGATTGCGGAAGCCGACGTGGTCATGCGCGGACAGCTCGTCGGGAGTCGAGGGCGTACCACGTGCGTCCAAATAGGCGGGCGAGGCGCAAGCAATCCAGGAGAAGGTGCAAAGCCGCCGGGCCGTATGGCCTGGTACGCGGTCGAGGGGGCCCGAGCGGATCGCGATGTCCACCCCCTCCGCTGCGAGATCGAGGATCTCATTGCGGAATTTCACTTCGATCTCGATTTCCGGCCGCTCCCGCAAGAACGCGGGCAGCCGCGGCAGGATGCAAGCGCGCGCGAACGAGGCGGACGCGGTCACGCGCACGCGTCCGCCATCGCGCGAGACTTCGCCGAGGGCGGATTGGACACGGGCGAGGCTTTCCACGAGCACGCGACCGGCCGCCATCAGCCGCTCGCCCTCTTCCGTCAGGGTCAGCGAATGGGTGGAGCGATGCAGGAGCCGCATCCCGCGTGCTCGTTCGAGGCGGGCGACCGCCTTCGACATCGCCGAGGTGGTCGTCCCCGCCCGCCGCGCGGCCTCGGCGAACGAGCCGGCCTCGACAACGCGAACCAGGGCGAGGAGACGGGAGACGTCGGGCGGCAGGGAGGTTGTGGACATTGTGTCCACATAGTCATGGCTGCGCAGTCACTACAAGGGGGCATCCCGATGCGCCAAATGGAGATCGACGGCGTGAATCCGCGCCGACGGAAAGGCCATGGAGATCCGATGAACCCCATCGAAATCACACTGCAAGCCCTCGACGCCGCAGAGCGCGTGCTTCCTCCCGGACAGCCGGTCTACATGCTCAATCTGCTGCGCTACCGCGTGCATGCGCACTATGAGGACGGATTCGACGCCACGCCCTGCTCTGGTCGAGAAGCCTTCCACGAACGCTACCGGCCGGCATTTCGGCGTCTCGCAGCTGGCAAGCCGCTTGCGCGGATCTTTTCCGGACCGGTCCTGGCTCACCTGGTCGGCGCGCACGGCGAACGCTGGGACGAGGCGGCGATCAACGAATACGGTGACTTCGCCACCTTCCGCTCGATCGTCGACACCGAGATCTACCGGCGCGAGGCGGCCCCGCATCGCCACGCTGCGCTCGAGGATTTCCGGTTGCTCGCCCTCGTCAAGGACATGTGAGCGCATCAAGACGGCAACGAGCCGGTCGGGTGATGCCGCGGAGGGACTTGCTGGACGTCGCCCGGCGAACTTGAACCAGAAGGCGGGACGTTCAGGCCGGGTTCGCGACCGCGGCCCTCGCTTGGGCAAGCCCGACCAAGGGGTACGAACCGAGCAAGAGCAGCTTCTCCCTGCCATCAACCTCGTATCGGAAGCGCCAGAGCTTGCCGCCTGCCGGGCAGGTTTTGGGAATGCCTGGGATGAGGTGCTGGCGGAGAGAGTGGGATTCGAACCCACGGTACGGTTTCCCGCACACACGCTTTCCAAGCGTGCGCCTTAAGCCACTCGGCCATCTCTCCGGAGGCCCTCTCTTGGCGGGGTCGGGGGCGTTTTGCAAGCGGGGCGGAGGCATCCGGGCCAAATTTCCCCCAAATGGCTGATAAAAATCACCAATCCGGCTGCACCGGGGCCCGATCCGCGTCGTTCGCAAGGCTGGCCACGACCGGGTGAACCCGCCTCCGCTGTGCCGCGACCACTGATTTGCGCCGCCGCGCCCGATCGACCGCTCCTCGAAGGACCTGCCATGCCGTTGTCTGCCCCTGCCCGCCTCGCCCTGATCCTCACTGCCGTGCTCGGCGGCGCCGGCGCGGCCCAGGCCGATCAGTGCACGCGGCAGGGTGTCGACGTGACCTGCGACGACGGCCGCAAGGGGATTTGGCAAGGGGATGCGATCCTGTGGCCTGATGGCACCAAGTCCAGCCTGAAGCCGCACCCGTCGGTGATCGTCGGCAACAAGGCCTCGGTCGTGGTCGGCCCCGGCGTGTTCGTGGGCCAGGGCAACGGCATGGTGCCGATGGACAATCCGAGCTCGCCGAACAAGCTACGCTGCGCCGTGCTCGACGGCGTGTCCTATTGCCACTGAGCCAATGAAGGCGCTCGCGGGCGCCTTCGGCGATCGCTCAGTGATATCTGGCGCTCGACGAGGCCAGACGGCTGGTGAGGAATCCCGCCGGCGCCGCCGGCAGAGGCTCGATCTCGGCGGCCTCCTGGCTGCCGTCGTCCTGCAGCGCGTCGAGGAAGTCGGCGAACCATTGCTGGATCGAATGGCGGCGAAGCTTGGTCATCAGGATCTCGTAGCGCATCCGCCGCTCGTTGAGCGGCATCGCCAGCGCCATCGCGATGGTGCGCGCCATGCCGTCGATATCGTGCGGATTGACCAGGAGCGCGGCATCGAGCTCGTTGGCGGCGCCGGCGAATTTTGACAGCACCAGCACGCCGGGATCGACCGGGCTTTGCGCGGCGACATATTCCTTGGCGACGAGATTCATGCCGTCATGCAGCGGCGTGACGACGCCGACCTGCGCGCTGCGATAGAGCCCCGCCAGCACGCTCTGGCCATAGCCCTTGTTGAGATAGCGGATCGGCGTCCAGTCGACCTCGCCGTGACGGCCATTGACCTCGCTGACGAGGCGCGCAACCTCGCTCTGCAGATGGCCATAGGCCTCGATCGATTCACGCGACGGAGTGGCGATCTGCAACAGCGATGCGGCCCGCAGCAGGGTGGGATGGACCGTCCACATCCGGTCGAAGGCATTGATGCGGTTGACGAGGCCCTTCGAATAATCGAGCCGGTCGACGCCGATGGCGAGCTTCTCGCCGTGCAGGCTGCGGCGCAGCCGCGAGACATCGGGATGCGAGGCGGCCTTTGCGGCCTGCTGCGCGAACTTGTCGGCATCGATGCCGATCGGAAACACCGCAAGACGCGTGCGGCCATGCACCGACCTCACCACGCCGTCGCGCACGTGCAGGCCGAGATCGGCGCGGACGCAGGCGGTGAAGTTGTCGCGATCGTCCTCGGTCTGGAAGCCGATCAGGTCATAGGCGAGCATCGCGGTGACGAGATCACGGTGATTCGGCACGCTGTCGATGACGCTGCGCGCGGGCCAGGGCGTATGCAGGAAGAAGCCGACCGGGCTCTTTACCCCCAGCGCGCGGAGCTCCGCGCCGAGCGACAGGAAGTGGTAGTCCTGGATCCAGAACAGCGTGTCGGGCTTGTGGAACCGCAGCAGCGCGCGGGCGACGAAGGCGTTGACCTCGCGATAGGAGGTGTAGTCGTCGTTCGAGACGCTGATCAGGTCGCTGCGCGAATGCAGCGCGGGCCACAGCGCCGAATTGGCGAAGCCTTCATAATAGCCGGCATAATGCGCGGCCGGCAGATCCAGCAGCGCCAGCGCACCCTGGCCGAGCTGCTCGATCTGCGCGATCGGTTCCGTCTGCGCACCATCGCGCACACGCCCCGAGGAACCCACCCAGACTGCCCCTGAATTCTCCACAACGGGCAGCAGAGCTGCCGCAAGTCCGCCGGTCATTGGCTCGTTGGCTTTGCCACGGGCCACCCGATTCGAAACCACGACGAGGTTCACAGCTCCCCTCCTGCTGGTCATGTCGGTTAACAACCGTTCATCAATATGGTTCCGGGCCACCCTTTCAACCAATTGAAACCAAATTCAGGCAGCGGCGCGGTGTAATCACAGCGCGGCGCAAGTCAGAGCATTTCTAATCAAAAGCAGCAGAGAATGACTGCGAACGCCACGCAGATGGAACTAACAGCGGAACTACCAACCCGCCCGCTTGATGTGCGACACATCCTGTTAGTTCAGCGTCCGGCGAGCCGCGCGAGGAAGGCACGCACGTCGTCCGGCGCATCGAAATGTCCGTCGACGCCGAACGCCCGCCGTCCCACCGAGAACGACAGGCCGGCAAAATCGGGCATGATCGCGAACACCGATTCGTCCGTGACGTCGTCGCCGATGAAGAACGGCTTGCGCCCCTTGAACGGCGCGTGACGCATCAACTCGCGCACGCCGCTCGCCTTGGTGAAGCCGGCCGGCTTGATCTCGCACACGCATTTGCCGGGCAGCACCTCGATCGGCGCCTCCGGCAGCTCGGCGCGGATGCGGGATACTTCGTCGTAGATCGCCTGCTCCGCCTGCGGCGCGAGGCGATAATGCAAGGCCAGTGAGTAGCCCTTGTCCTCGAGCAGAATGCCCTGGCTGAGCTTGGCGATCGCCGCCAGCCTGCGCTTCAGCTCCTTGTCGAGCGGCGGTGCCTTGACCGCGTCGGCCTCGCTGCCGCCGGCGAGCCGCATCTCCGCGCCATGGCCGCCGACGGCAGGATAGACGTCCGGCGCGAAGATGAGGTCGATATCGTTGAGCGAGCGGCCGGACACCAGAGCGAGCGCGCCTGACGTTCGCTGCATCAAGGTCTTCAACGTCTCGGCCAAGCCCGGCGGCACCCATACCTCGCGCGGCGTAGGCGCCAGATCGAGCAGGGTGCCGTCGATGTCGAGCAGGATGGCGACCTCGCGTAGATGCGGCACCAGGCTCGCCGGCGCCGGCACGATCTCCGCCGGCTGGGAGGCGCCGGGCGCGATCAGATCGGAATTCTCGGACATCATCACCTACTCCATCACGGCCAGCGGGCGCGCGACCTGCTCGAGCGATTTGCGCTCGGCCGCGATCGCATAGCGCCAGGCGACCAAGGCAGCGACCAGCATCAGGCCGGCGCCAAACAGATAGCCGGCAAACACCGCTCCGCGCGCGCCGCTGTCGAGCAATGCGCCGAATAGCGCAGGTCCGGCGACGCCGCCAATGCCGGTGCCGATGGCATAGAACAATGCGATCGCGAGCGCACGCACTTCGAGCGGGAAATTCTCCGACACCGTGAGATAGGCAGCGCTCGCTGCCGGCGACGCGAAGAAGAAGATCACCATCCAGGCCGCGGTCTGGGTCTGCGCGCTCAACACGCCGATCGAGAACAGATAGCCGGTCAATGCCAGCAGCACGCCGGAGACGCCGTAGGTGAAGGTGATCATCGCGCGGCGTCCGAGCGTGTCAAAAAGACGGCCGAGCAGCAGCGGCCCGAGCACGTTGCCGGCGGCAAAAGGCAGGATGTACCAGCCGACATGGTCGGACTTGATGCCGTAAAAATCGGTCAGCACCAGCGCGAAGGTGAAGAAGATGGCGTTGTAGAAGAACGCCTGCGCGATCATCAAGGTGAGGCCGACGAGCGAGCGCTGCCTGTAGGCTGAGAGCAGCGTGCGAGCGACCTCGCCGAGCGGCGTGTGGTCGCGCATGCGCAGGCGGATCTTCGGCAGCGATCTGGCGCGCTCCTCATGATCGTGCCCGGTGACGTCGCGTTCGATGGCGACGACGATGTCATGCGCCTGCTCGGGATGGCCGTGGATCATCAGCCAGCGCGGGCTTTCGGGGATCCACATCCGCATGATCAGCACGACGAGACCGAGGCAGGCGCCGATGCCATAAGCGAGCCGCCAGCCGACATCGGGGCCGGCGAAGGCAGGATCGAGCAGCACGATGGCGCCGACGGCGCCTAATGCGGCTCCGAGCCAGAAGCTGCCGTTGATCAAGAGATCGGTCCAGCCGCGATAGCGCGCTGGCACCAGCTCCTGGATGGTGGAGTTGATCGCGGTGTATTCGCCGCCGATGCCGGCGCCGGTGAGAAAACGAAACAGCGCGTAGGTCGCGACATTCCAGGACAGCGCGGTGGCGGCGGTCGCGGAGAGATAGAGCGCGAGCGTGATGAAGAAGAGTTTGCGGCGGCCGATACGGTCGGTGAGCCAACCGAAGCCGAGCGCGCCGATGACGGCGCCGGCGAGATAGGCGCTGTTGGCAAGCCCGATGTCGAGATTGGAGAAGTGCAGGCTCGGGCTCTGCTTGAGCGCGCCGGAGAGCGCGCCAGCGAGCGTGACTTCGAGACCGTCGAGCACCCAGGTGATGCCGAGCGCCAGGACCACGCGTGTATGGAAAGTACTCCAGCGGAGATCGTCGAGCCGGGCTGGAATATTGGTCTCGATGACGCGGTCATCGTCGGGCCGAGGCGCGCGCGTGACTTCGCCGGACGGCTCCGATGTGATGACGCGAAGATGGGGGAACGATGCCTGCCGGGGTGCCATGGAATCCCACTGCGACGGCGCGGGCCGCACCGCATGCTAGACCGGAGAGGATGAAGCAAATGCGGCAGCGAAGGTTTGCCGCTGCGACCCAACGTCCCGGTCGGCGGGGGGTTCCCGGCAGCAGGTGAGGGAACTCAGAAGCGTCAGCGGCTTCGTCGGCGTCCGCTCAGTGACCAAGTCGATCGTGAGCCGGGATGGCGCCTTTCACTCAGCCGTCGTCCCGGGCAAGCGAGCAAAGCGAGCGCGACCCGGGATCCATACCGCGTGATGCCGAGTTGGGGCACTCGATCAGTACCGTCCGCCTCACATCCGCCGCGGCGTATGGATCCCGGCGTTCGCCGGGATGACAGCGGAGGATTGGGCGGCGAGCTCGCGACGTAGCTGCCGGCCGCGAAAAAGGAGCCTGGCGCCGCCCGCCTTACGCCGCGCGAATATTCGCCATGAAGCGGTTGAGCTCCTCGCGCAACCTTGCGCTCTCCGACGACAGCGACTGGGCCGAGCGCAGCACTTCTTCCGAGGCTTCGCCGGTCTGCGTCGCGCCGCGATTGACCTGGGTGATGTCGGTCGCGGCAGCCTGCGTGCCGGCGGCGACGCTCTGCACGTTCCTGGCGATCTCCTGCGTCGCCCCGCCCTGCTGCTCGACCGCGGTCGCGATCGACGAGGCGATGGTCGAGATCTGGCGGATCGTGCCGCCGATCTGCTTGATCGCCGCCACCGACTCCTGCGTGGCGGCCTGCATGCCGGAGATGTGGTTGGAGATGTCGTCGGTTGCCTTGGCGGTCTGCTCGGCCAGCGACTTCACTTCGGAGGCGACGACCGCGAAGCCGCGGCCGGCATCGCCGGCGCGGGCCGCCTCGATGGTCGCGTTCAGTGCGAGCAGATTGGTCTGCTCGGCGATTGCAGTGATCAGCTTGACGACGTCGCCGATCTCCTGCGCGGCGCGAGACAGCTTGCCGATGCGCCCGTCGGTCTCCTCGGCCTGCATGACGGCGGACTCGGCGATCCGGTTGGACTCGCGCACCTGGCGGCCGATCTCGTTGACCGACGCGGACAGCTCATCGGTTGCGCTCGCCACCGACTGGATGCGGCCGGTGGCCTGGTCGGAGGTGCCGCTGACGCGGCTCGCCAGCGACTGCGTCGTCTCGGCGGTGCGCGTCAGGGTCGAGGCGGCATGCTCGAGCTGCTGCGCCGAGCTCGACACGTTGGACACGATCGAGCCGACCGCGGATTCGAACTCGTCGGCGAAGCGGATCAGCTCCGCCCGGCGCGCCGCGCCGGCGGCCTTGTTCTGGGCGTCCTGCGACGCCGCATCGCGCTCCGCCTTGGCGACCGCCTGCACCTTGAACTCCTCGACGGCCGCGGCCATCTCGCCGATCTCGTCGCTGCGGCCCAGCCCCGGCAGGCGGACATCGAACTGGCCCGAGGCGAGCTCGCGCATCGCCTTGCACATCGCAATCATCGGCTTGGAGATGCCGTTGCCGAGCATCAGCGCGAGCGCCGCGCCGAGCGCGAGGCCGCCGACGGCCAGGATCGCGATCAGCCGCTCGATCTCGCCGATGGTGGCATTGGTGGACGCCTCGATGCGCTGCTGATCGGCAGCCAGATCGGACCTCAGCCCATTCGAGAGCGCGAGGATCTCCGTGGCCGCGCTACCCATGTCCTGCACCAGCTTCGCCAGCGCCTTGGAATTGTCAGAGAACTTGATGAAGGCGGCGCGGTACTGCTTGATGAGATCGCCGAGCTCGGTGACGCGCTGCGTGACCTTCTCGTCATTGGCGTAGATCGTGACCAGGGAGGTCTCGAGGAATCGCGTCCGGGCAATGGCGCCGTCGGCCGTCTTGGGATCCGGCTTGGCGAGGTAGGTGCCGACCAGCGCCGAGGCGGTCAGATACTGGCCGGTCAGATCCTTGGCCGTGGTCTGAACCGTCGGAAGACCGGCCAACGCCGCGGTGTCCGCCAGATCATCGAACTTGAAGCGGATCTTGTTGCCGATGATCCCGATCTGATCGGTCGCCAGCTTGGCGTTGTCCCGGGTCAAGGCGACGATGTCGGAGAAGATCTTGGCGAAGGTCTGAAACTGCGCCTGCAATTTGCCGAGCTGGGCGCGGCGATCGGCCGCGCTGGTCGCGGCCATCGACTTGTCGATGGCGGCCTGCAACGACTGCTGGGCTGCGGTGGCGGCCGCCTCGTCCTCGGGCTTGCCGGTCAGGGCGAAGTAGCGGGCAAGCGCCTGGTAGGACACCAGCTCGCGGTCGATGTTGCGGGCGGCGTCGGCCTCGGCCACGCTGCCGCGATAGGTGGCCACCGCGCCGGCGACCCGCTCGAAGCCGAGATAAGAGAAGCCGATGCTGGCAGCCGAGATCGCCAACACGACGGCAAAGCCGAGCACGATCTTGCCACGAAACCGCAGGGTCAGAAAATTGGCACGCCGCGACTGCGGCGCAAATTGCGCAGACATTCCCACCCCCGACAGCTCATTCTTTATCTTGGCCCAAAGCGGCCCGCCCGGCGGCACGCACCGAAGCGTGATCAAAACTACGTCACATTGGCTAAGGCGCGGTAAATGGTGGCACCGGCATACAGCCGGAAGATGCAGCGGGGTGGCGGCCAATTGGTCGCGGGCGCCTCACCCGGCAGGCCAGATGCGACCGATTCGTCATGGCCGCGCGCAAGACGTCGCAATGACATCTCAGACGAAAATTCGAGTTGCAAAGTCCTGAGGGCGCTGTTTCTAATCAGAATAAGAATAATTCATCGGGAGGTTACTCGTGTCGACAGTCAAACTGACAGTGAACGGCAAGGCGGTCTCGGCTGAGGTCGAGGATCGCACCCTGCTCGTGAACCTGTTGCGGGATCATCTCAATCTCACCGGCACCCATGTCGGCTGCGACACCAGCCAATGCGGCGCCTGCGTCGTCCATATCGACGGCCGGGCCGTGAAATCCTGCACCGTGCTCGCCGGCCAGGCCGCCGGGTCCAACGTCACCACCATCGAAGGCATCGCCAAGGGCGACGAGCTGCATCCGATGCAGGCGGCGTTCCGCGACAATCACGGCCTGCAATGCGGCTATTGCACGCCGGGCATGATCATGTCGGCGATCGATATTGTGCATCGCCACGGAGGCCACCTCGACGAGGCCACGGTGCGCGAGGAGCTGGAAGGCAACATCTGCCGCTGCACCGGCTATCACAACATCGTTAAGGCCGTGCTCGATGCCGCGGGCCGGATGAAGGTCGCCCAGGCCGCCGAATAATAGAGGCTGCCGTCGGCTTCGACACCATCAATCAATACCGAGACCACGACCGCTGCGCGCGCTAGCCGCGGCGGGACAACAAACTCCGGTAGGGGAGAGATCCGCATGGGTATGGAAGGCATTGGCGCAAGCGTCGTCCGCAAGGAGGACAAGCGTTTCATCACCGGCAAGGGCCGGTATGTCGACGACATCAAGCTGGTGGGCATGACCTATGCCCATTTCATCCGCAGCCCCCACGCCCACGCCAAGGTCAAGAGCATCGACGCCTCGGCCGCGGAGGCGATGCCGGGCGTGGTCGCGGTGCTGACCGGCAAGCAGATCGTGGACGACAAGGTCGGCAATCTGATCTGCGGCTGGGCCATCACCTCCAAGGACGGCTCGCCGATGAAGATGGGCGCATGGCCGGCGATGGCGCCGGAGACCGTGCGCTTCGTCGGCCAGGCCGTCGCGGTCGTGATCGCCGACAGCAAGAACCTCGCGCGTGACGCCGCCGAAGCGGTGGTCGTCGAGTACGAGGAGCTGCCGGCGGTCGCCGACATGCCCTCGGCGCTGAAGCCCGGCGCGCCGCAGCTTCACCCTGAAGCGCCCGGGAACGTCGTCTATGACTGGCATATCGGCGACGAAGCCGCCGTTAGCGCCGCCTTCTCCAAGGCCGCGCACGTCGTCAGCCTCGAGCTGACCAACAACCGGCTGGCGCCGAACGCCATGGAGCCGCGCGCGGCGCTCGCCGACTATGACGCCGCCGAGGAGCATTTCACGCTCTACACGACCTCGCAGAACCCGCATGTCGCCCGTCTCGTGCTGTCGGCGTTCTACAATATCGCGCCGGAGCATAAGCTGCGCGTGATCGCGCCCGACGTCGGCGGCGGCTTCGGCTCCAAGATCTTCATCTATCCGGAAGAGATGGTGGCGCTGTGGGCCTCGAAGAAGGTCGGCCGTCCCGTCAAGTGGACCGGCGACCGCACCGAGGCGTTCCTCACCGACGCGCACGGCCGCGACCATATCTCCAAGGCCGAGATGGCGTTCGACGCCGACCACAAGATGCTGGGCCTGCGGGTCAAGACCCACGCCAATTTCGGCGCCTACATGTCGCTGTTCTCATCGTCGGTGCCGACCTATCTGTACGCGACCCTGCTGTCGGGCCAGTACAATATCCCGGCGATCTATGCCGAGGTGATGGGCGTCTACACCAACACCACGCCGGTCGATGCTTACAGAGGCGCAGGACGTCCCGAGGCGAGCTATCTGCTGGAGCGGCTGGTCGAGACCGCGGCGCGGCAGTTCAAGATGGATCCGGCGGAGCTGCGGCGGAAGAACTTCATCACCCAGTTCCCGCACCAGACCCCGGTGATCATGGCCTACGACACCGGCGACTTCAACGCATCCCTCGACGCGGCGATGAAGGCGATCGACTATGCGGGCTTCCCGGCGCGCAAGGAGGCCGCCAAGGCGCAGGGCAAGCTGCGCGGCATCGGCCTGTCCTGCTACATCGAGGCCTGCGGCATCGCGCCGTCGAAGGCGGTCGGCAGCTTGGGTGCCGGTGTCGGCCTATGGGAATCGGCCGAGATCCGCGTCAACCCGGTCGGCACCATCGAGGTGCTTACGGGATCGCACAGCCACGGCCAGGGCCACGAGACCACCTTCTGCCAGCTGATCGCCGACCGCCTGGGCGTGCCGATCAGCCAGGTCTCGATCGTCCATGGCGATACCGACAAGGTGCAGTTCGGCATGGGCACCTACGGCTCGCGCTCGGCCGCCGTCGGTCTCACCGCGATCCTGAAGGCGATGGAGAAGGTCGAGGCCAAGGCCAAGAAGATCGCAGCGCACGCGCTGGAGGCATCCGAAGGCGACATCGTCATCGAGAACGGCGAGTTCAAGGTGACCGGCACCGACAAGTCGATCGCGCTGCCGATGGTCGCGCTGGCCGCCTACACCGCGCACAATCTGCCGGACGGCATGGAGCCCGGATTGAAGGAGAGTGCCTTCTACGATCCGACCAACTTCACCTTCCCGGCCGGCACCTACATCTGCGAGCTCGAGGTCGACCAGGCCACCGGCAAGACGTCGTTCGTCAACTTTGTCGCCGCGGACGACTTCGGCCGGCTGATCAACCCGATGATCGTGGAGGGCCAAGTGCACGGCGGTCTCGTCCAGGGCATCGGCCAGGCGCTGCTGGAGCATGCCGTCTATGACGGCAACGGCCAGCCGGTCACCGCGTCCTTCATGGACTACGCGATGCCCAGGGCCGACGACGTGCCGTCGTTCAAGCTGAGCCACACCACCACGCTCTGCCCGGGCAATCCGCTCGGCGTGAAGGGCTGCGGCGAGGCCGGCGCGATCGGTGCCTCCGCGGCCGTGATCAACGCGATCACGGATGCGATCGGCAACAACAAGCTCGAAATGCCGGCGACCCCGGACTGCGTCTGGCACGCGATCCACGGCAACGCCTGATCGAACGGGAGGAGCAACCATGTACGAGACGACCTATCATCGCGCCTCCTCGGTCGACGAGGCCGCGGCGCTGTTCTCCAAAGGCAGCGAGGCGAAGTTCCTTGCCGGTGGTCACACTCTGATCCCGGTCATGAAGCAGCGCCTTGCCTCGCCGTCCGATGTCATCGACATCGGCAAGATCAAGGACCTGATCGGCGTGCAGCTCTCGGGCGACACGCTCACAATCAAGGCGGCGACGACCTACTACGACATCATGACCAATGCGGATGTGAAGAAGGCGATCCCCGCGATCGCCCATCTCACCTCGGTGCTGGGCGATCCCGCCGTGCGCGCCCGCGGCACGATCGGCGGCTCGATCGCCAACAACGATCCGGCCGCGGATTTTCCCGCAGCGCTGGTCTCGCTCGGCGCGACCGTGAAGACCAACAAGCGGTCGATCTCGGCGGATGATTTCTTCAAGGGCCTGTTCACGACGGCGCTCGAAGACGGCGAGATCATCACCGAGGTGTCGTTCCCGGTGCCGGAGAAGGCCGGCTACGCCAAGATGCGCCACCCGGCGTCGCGCTTCGCGCTGACCGGCGTGTTCGTCACCAGGACCAAGGCCGGTGACGTCCGCGTCGCGGCCACCGGCGCCTCGCAGAGCGGCGTGATGCGGGTGTCGGCGATCGAGGCGGCGCTGAAGTCGAACTGGTCGGCGTCGGCGATCGACAGCGTCAACGTGTCGGCGAGCGGCCTGCTCAGCGACATCCACGGCTCGGCCGATTACCGCGCCAATCTGGTGAAGGTGATGGCGCAGCGCGCGGTGCAAGCCGCGGGCTGAGGCTGCCGCGCGGATCATTCCGCGCAACGGCACGACAAATTCCACGGCGCGCAGCAATGCGCGCCGTTTTGCTTTGCGGCATACGGCGCGCTTGCGTTGGCTTGATGCACGCGGGACAATCGAGGGATCAGGAAACGCAAGCAACAAGACGCGCAACGCCCAAGGACATAACGACGTGCTCGACAAGACCGCCCCCCACAACCAGACCCGCGCCACCGGCCCGCTCGCAGGCTTCCGCATTGTCGAATTCGCCGGCATCGGACCTGGACCGTTCGCCTGCATGCTGCTGGCAGACATGGGCGCGGAGGTGGTGACGCTGGATCGTGTCGGTGCGCGGAAGAACATGAAGTCCGTCGCGGGCCGCGGCCGCAAGGTGATCGAGCTCGATCTGAAGAACAAGGCCGTCATCGCGGAAGTGCTCGACCTACTCGCCGGCGCCGACGCGCTGATCGAGGGCTTCCGTCCCGGCGTGATGGAGCGTCTCGGGCTCGGCCCCGATGTCGTGCTCGCGCGCAATCCAAAGCTGGTCTATGGCCGCATGACCGGCTGGGGCCAGGAAGGACCACTGGCGCAGGCCGCCGGTCACGACATCAACTACATCTCGATCACCGGTGCCCTCGCCGCGATCGGGCCGAAGGAGCGCCCGGTACCGCCGCTCAACCTGGTCGGCGATTTCGGCGGCGGCGCGCTGTATCTCGTGGTCGGTGTGCTCGCCGCGCTGCTGGAGGCGTCGAAGTCCGGCAAGGGCCAGGTCGTGGACACCGCAATGTGTGACGGCGCGGCATCGCTACTGGCGATGTTCTTCGACCTCACCGCGATGGGCCGCTGGAGCGAGGGACGCGAGCGCAACTTCCTCGACGGCGGCGCGCATTTCTACGGCGTCTACGAATGCGCCTGCGGCAACTTCATCTCGATCGGCTCGATCGAGCCGCAGTTCTACGCCCTGCTGCGCCAGCACGCCGACCTCAGCGATCCCGCCTTCGACGCGCAGATGGATCCGCGCGCGTGGCCGGCGCTGAAGGAGAAGCTGGTTTCCGTGTTCAAGAGCAAGACTCGCGAGGAGTGGTGCGCGATCATGGAAGGCACCGACATCTGCTTCGCACCGGTGCTGACCATGTCGGAGGCCCCGAAGCACGCCCACATGGCCGCGCGCGGCGTCTTCGTCGAGCGCCATGGCGTGACCCAGCCGGCGCCAGCGCCGCGATTCTCGCGGACGCCGTCGAATATCAGGGAGCCGGAGGCCGCGGAGATCGGGGCGCTCGCGAGCGCTTGGAAGGTGGGGCGGTAAGCTCAGCATCGCGGGCGCACGGGCCACCCACACCCACGCCGCGACCATCCAATCGGTATGAGTTGGCGACGCTCGCGCCTCAAACTCGGTGTCATCCCGGCGCACGCCGGGATCCATAGCCACCGGCCGGCGTGAGGCGAAGATTGTCTGCCATCGTGCCCTCCTGAGACATCACGCGGTATGGGTCCCGGCGTTCGCCGGGACGACACTGCTTGTGGGGCAGCAGCGTGTCTCCAAGCACACCGTCATTGCGAGCGAAGCGACGCAATCCAGGGGCCGGGGCGGGACTCTGGATTGCTTCGTCGCTTTGCTCCTCGCAATGACGGGCAAACCGACTCTTCCTACTCCGCCGCCTCGACCTTCAGCACGCCGCGACGGATCTGGTCTTCCTCGATCGATTCGAACAGCGCCTTGAAGTTCCCTTCGCCAAAGCCGTCGTCACCCTTGCGCTGGATGAACTCGAAGAAGATCGGGCCGATCGCGTTGGCGGAGAAGATCTGCAACAGCACCTTGGTCTGGCCGCCATCGACGACGCCCTCGCCGTCGATCAGGATGCCGTTGCGCTTCAGCCGCGAGACGTCCTCGCCGTGCTTCGGCAGCCTGTGATCGATGCGCTCGAAATAGGTGTCGGGCGGCGACGGCATGAACGGCAGGCCTGAGGCGCGCAGCCCCTCGACGGTCGCATAGATATCGCGCGCGCCACAGGCGATGTGCTGGATGCCTTCGCCGCGATAGGTCTTGAGATATTCCTCGATCTGCCCGGCATCGCCGGCATCCTCGTTGATCGGAATCCGGATCTTGCCATCGGGGCTGGTCAGCGCGCGCGAGAACAGGCCGGAGGCGCGACCCTCAATGTCGAAGAAGCGGATCTGCCGGAAGTTGAACAGTTTTTCGTAGAATCCCGCCCACACGTTCATGCGGCCGCGATGCACGTTGTGGGTCAAATGATCGATGTAGTAGAGGCCCGAGCCCGCGGGACGCGGATCGCGCGCGCCGATCCAGTCGAATTCGAGATCATAGGCCGAGCCCTTAGGCCCGTAGCGATCGACCAGATACAGCAGGCTGCCGCCGATGCCCTTGAGTGCGGAGACGTCGAGCGTCTTCTGGGCCGCCGGCAGATCGGCGGGCTCGGCGCCGAGCGCAATCGCCCGCGCATAGGCCTTCTCAGCGTCGACGACGCGGAACGCCATCGACGGCGCGCAGGGGCCGTGTGCGGCGACGAAGTCGTGGCCGTGGCTGCCGGGCTCCTCGTTGACGAGGTAGTTGATGTCACCCTGGCGATAGAGCGTGATCGCCTTGGTCTTGTGCCGGGCGACCGCCGCGAAGCCCATCAGCTTGAACAGGGCATGCAGCTCGCCGGCGTCGGGATGGGCATATTCGACGAACTCGAAGCCATCCGTGCCCATCGGATTGTCGGCCGAGATCGTGGCAGGCGGCGCATCGTGCGGAAACGGACCCATGGCAAGCTCCTTGGCTGACTTGCGCTCATGATCTCCCGGATATGGCGCATGGAGCATGCAAACGGTTGTCATTTTCGCGCCGATATGCACGATCTGTGCGTCCCACAAGGAATTGGCGCATGATTTCTGTCGACAGCTTCGATCTGAAGATCCTCTCCGCCCTCCAGGACGATGGCCGGCTGACCAACCAGGAGCTCGCCGACCTCGCCGGGCTCTCCGCCTCGCAATGCTCGCGGCGGCGGATGCGGCTGGAGGAGGACGGTGTCATCGCCGGCTACCGCGCGCAGCTCGCCAGCCAGGCGCTCGGCTTCGAGCTGATCGCGTTTATCCAGATCACCTTGGCGACGCATTCGCCGGACAACGCCCAGAAGTTTCGAGCACTGGTCAACCGGGTCGACGACATCCAGGAGGCCTACGCGCTCACCGGCGACTCCGACTATCTGCTGAAGGTCGTGCTGCGCGACCTCAAGAGCCTCTCGGACATCGTCAACAATGTGCTGATGCCGCATCAGAGCGTCGCGCATGTGCGCTCCTCGATCGTGCTCGACCGGCTGAAGGAGAGCGCGAAGCTGCCGCTGGCGGCGCTGCCGTCCGGCTGACGGCGTGGCGGAAATCGAGGGAACTTCGGCATTCAACTGGGACTTGGCGTTTGCGACACTCGACTCATTGAAGGTTTGCGAGGCGACCATGGCGCTGCAGCTTCGGCCCAATTGCGAGTTCTGCGACAAGGACCTCCCGCCGTCCGCGACGGACGCGCGGATCTGTTCGTATGAATGCACCTTCTGCGCTGACTGTGTGGAAACGAAGCTCTCCAACGTCTGCCCGAACTGCGGCCGCGGCTTTGCGCCGCGGCCGATCCGGCCGGCGCGGGAGTGGCGGCCGGGTGTCTGCGCGGTGAAACAGGTGCCGTCGGACAAGCGCGTCCATCTGAAGTTTACGGCCGAAGAGATCGCTGCATTTGTGGCTGGCGTGAAAGATGTCGCGCCAGAGAATCGCTGATCTCTCTGTTCGTCGTTGCGAGCGCAGCGAAGCAATCCAGAGTCCCGCGCAGCCCTGGATTGCTTCGCTGCGCTCGCAATGACGCCTACTCGGCCGCAGCGATCGTGCCCTCCACTTCGCCGAAGCCGATTCGATAGCCCTGCCCTTGACACCAGCCGCGTATCACCAGCGAATCGCCATCCTCCAGGAACGAGCGCTTCGTGCCGCCTGCAAGTTCGACCGGCTCGGCGCCGTTCCAGCTGATTTCCAGCAGGCTGCCGCGCTGATGGGTCTCGGGGCCGGAGATGGTGCCGCTGCCGAGGAGATCGCCGACGCTCATGGCGCAGCCTGATGACGCGTGGTGCATCAGCTGCTGGACGCTCGACCAATACATGTATTTGAAGTTGGTCTGCGAGATCGTCTGTGCGGCAGCGCCGGCGCTCAATGACACCTCGAGAGCGAGGTCGTAGTTCTGCGCTTTCTTCTGCTGCAGATAGGGCAGCGGCGTCGGATCCTGCGCCGGTCCGGCCACGCGGAACGGCTCCAGCGCCTCGCGCGTCACCACCCACGGGCTGATCGAGGTCACGAACGCCTTGGACTGGAACGGGCCGAGCGGGACGTACTCCCATTGCTGGATGTCGCGCGCGCTCCAGTCGTTGAGCAGCACGAAGCCGAAGATCATCGCTTCAGCCTGTGCTTCCGTCAGCATCTCACCGAGCTGCGAGGGCTGACCGATGACGACGCCCATCTCCAATTCGAAATCGAGCCGCTTGCACGGGCCGAAGCTGGGCACGTCGGCACTCGGCGGCTTGAGTTGGCCGCGTGGCCGGCGCACCCTGGTGCCGGAGACGACGACGGTCGAGGCGCGGCCGTTGTAGCCGATCGGCATGTGCAGCCAGTTCGGCTGCAGCGCGTTGTCCTTGCCGCGGAACATCACGCCGACATTGGTGGCGTGCTCCTTCGACGAATAGAAGTCGGTGTAGCCGGCGACCTGGAACGGCAGGTGCAACGTGACGTCCGCGCGCCGCAGCAGCGCCCGGCTGCGCAGCGGCTTGTCGTCGCGCAGCCGCGGATTGTCATCGCGTAAGAGCGCGCTGATCGCGGCGCGGGTCTTCGACCAGACGGCGGGGCCGAGCGCCATGAAGGCGTTAAGCGAGGGTTGGGCGAACACCTCATAGGCGGGTGCGAGATCGAGCAGACCCTCGTCCTCCAGCACGGCGAGATCGAGCACGAAGTCGCCTATGGCGACGCCGACGCGCGGCTTCGGTGAGTCCGCTGCCGAGAACACGCCGTAGGGCAGGTTCTGGATCGGGAAGTCGGACGATGGGTCGACCGGGATGAAGGAGCGGAGCGAGGGATCGTTGGGGTGCATGACGACTGGCTAGCCTGATTGCGAACCACCCTCCCCTGGAGGGGGAGGGTCGATTGCGAATGGAATGAGCAATCGGGGTGGGGTGGTGTGGGTATGGAGAGAGACACCCCACCCCGGCTCACATTTCGCGTTGCTCAATGTGAGCCGACCCTCCCCCTCCAGGGGAGGGTGAAGAGGGCTACGGCCGGTTCGGATCGAAGCGCTTCTCCAAACCATTCCAGCAATCGGCGTAGTCCGGCTGCAGCGTGCCGGACTCCGCGGCGTGCTTGGTGATCCGTTGCGGAAAGCGGGTCTCGAACATGAAGGCCATGGTGCCCGTCAGCTTGACCGGCTTCAGCTCGCCATTGCTGGCGTGGTCGAACGCCTCGCGGTCGGGGCCGTGCGGCAGCATGCAATTGTGCAGGCTCATGCCGCCCGGCACAAAACCCTGCGGCTTGGCGTCGTAGACGCCGTAGATCAGGCCCATGAACTCCGACATGATGTTCATGTGATACCATGGCGGGCGGAAGGTGTTGTCGGCCACCATCCAGCGCTCGGGGAAGATCACGAAGTCGATATTGGCGGTGCCCGCGGTCTCCGACGGCGAGGTCAGCACGGTGAAGATCGACGGATCGGGGTGGTCGAAGCCAATGGCGCCGACCGGGGAGAAGGTGCGGAGGTCGTATTTATACGGCGCGTAGTTGCCGTGCCAGGCGACGACGTCGATCGGCGAATGCTTCAGCTCGGTCTTGAACAGCGCGCCGCCCCACTTCACGAAGAGCTCGGTCGGCGTGTCCTTGTCCTCGTAGGACGCAACGGGCGTGAGGAAGTCGCGGGCATTGGCGAGGCAGTTGGCGCCGATCGGGCCGCGCTCCGGCAAAGTGAAGGCGCCGCCATAGTTCTCGCAGAGATAGCCGCGCGCCGGTCCCGCCGGAATCTCGACGCGGAATTTCACGCCGCGCGGGATCACGACGATCTCGCCCGGCTCGGCATCGATGCGGCCGAACTCGGTGACGAACAACAGGCGTCCCTGCTGCAGCACGAACATCAGCTCGCCGTCGGCATCGTAGAAGTGCTGGTCGACCATCGACTTCGTGATGACATAGACATGCGTCGCCATGCCCGCCTGCGTCGCGGCGTCGCCCGCCGTCGTCATGGTCTGCACGCCCTGCAGGAATGTCACCTCGCCCGACGGGATCGGCGTCGGATCCCAGCGCAACTGCTGCACCGTGATCCCCTGCTCGTGGCAGGGCGCGGTGCGCCACAAGCCAGCATCAACTTTCGTGAAGCGACCGGAGTGCTTCACCGAGGGGCGGATGCGATACAGCCAGGAGCGCTCGTTGGAGCCGCGCGGCGCGGTGAATGGCGAGCCGGAGAGCTGTTCGGCATAGAGCCCGTAGGCGCAGCGCTGCGGCGAGTTGCGCCCGATCGGCAGCGCGCCAGGCAGCGCCTCGGTCTCGAAGGAATTACCGAAGCCGGACATGTAGCCCGGCGTGACCTGCCCGGTCGCGCGGCTGAGCTGGTCAGGCGATGTGTTGATGTTCATCATCCTTCTCCTTGCAGGCGGGCCCACATCTCGCGGTCGCGCTCGGCGGTCCAGATCACGGGATCGTCGATGCCGCTGGCTTCGTCATAGGCGCGCGACACGTTGAACGGCAGGCAGTGCTCGTAGATCGCGAAGCTCGAGAACTTCGGATCCATCACCTCGCGCGTCGCCGCCATCGACTCCTTGAGACTGCGGCCCTTGGCGACGGACAGCTCGGCCGCACCATACAGCGACGAGACGAAGTCGCGGGTCATCGCGATCGCCTCGCGCACGGTGGCCTCGCCCTTCAGCGCGTCGCCGCGGCCCGGAGCGATGGCCTTCGGATTGAAGTCGCGGATCTCGTTGAGCGTCGACGGCCATTCGCGCAAGTACGCGTCACCGCAATAGCAGGCCGAGTGGTACTCGATGAGATCGCCGGAGAACATCACCTCGGCGTCCGGCACCCAGGCGACGATGTCGCCGGAGGTGTGGCCGGCGCCAAGCTGGATCAGTTGCACCTCGCGCTTGCCAAGATGGATCGTCATCTCGCCTTCGAAAGTCAGCGTCGGCCAGGTCAGGCCGGGAATGCTCTCGGCGTCCTGGAAAAGCCGCGGGAAGCGGCCGTACTCGGAATCCCAATCCTGCTGGCCGCGCTCGACGATCAGCCGGTGCGTCTCCTGCGAGGCGACGATTCCTTCCGCATGATAAGCCGAGGCGCCGAGCACGCGGACGGCGTGGTAATGCGACAGCACGACATATTTGATCGGCTTGTCGGTGACCGTCTTGACGCGCTCGATCACCTTGTTCGCCATCGCCGGCGTCGCCTGCGCGTCGAACACGATGCAGCCATCATCGCCGACGATCACGGCCGAGTTCGGATCGCCTTCCGCCGTGAAGGCATAGAGGTCGGGGCCGATCTCGGAGAAGGTGATCTTCTTCTCGGCCATGTCAGTGGTGGATGCGAAACCCTTCGCCATCAGTTCATTCCCTTGTCGGCAGCTATTGCTGCTGTTGTTGCTGTTGCTGGCTCGCGTCGATCATGCGCCGCTTGGCGAGCGTGATCGCCTCGCGCAACACGGTGATGTCGCCGATGTGATTGGCGAGGATCAGGACCAGCGCCGCATCGAGATCGGCGCTTTCGAGATCGGAGAGTCCGCGATGCGCCTCGACGATGGCGCGGAAGGCGTCATCGGGCTTGGCGAAGTTGGACGCGGTGGAGAGGGCCATCATCACCTCCTTAGCTCAGGCCGGAGGCGCGCGCCACGGCGGCCGCGATGTCGGCTCGCGATGCATGCCGGAAGCGCGCCGCGACGTAGCCGTCCGGGCGCAGCAGATAGGATGTGCCAGGCTCGGCGCCGTAACGCCTCCCTGCGAAGCCCTCGGTGTCTGCAAAGCCGTCGCCGCCGATCCGGATGACGCCGACATCGTCGGGCGCGTCGGTAGCCTCGCCATTGGCGAAGGACAGCATGGTGAAGCGCCGGCCCTGGGCATTGAACGCATCGGTGAGATGAAGCTGCCGTCCGTCCGCCGCGGTCAGCGGCGCATCGAGCAGCGAGGTTCCGGGACAAGGACCGTCCGTCCAGGGCTCGGCATCCACGCTCGACAGGGGCGTTTCGTAGACCGACGGCACCGAGAGCCGGCCGCCATTGACCATGCGCTTGCCGAACTCGGTCTCCTTGGCGAGCGACAGCACAATCTTGCGCAGCCGCGCCTCCTGGTGCGAGTTCGGCGCCATGAAATCGGTTGCCCGAGTCGACTCGCGGATGTTCTCGTCGGCCGCCGCGCTGCGCTCGAGGTGATAGGTCTCCAGCAGCCGCGCAGGCGACGTGCCGCGCAGCACGCGATCGAGCTTCCAGGCGAGGTTCTCGGCGTCCTCCAACCCGGAGTTGGCGCCACGCGCGCCGAACGGCGACACTTGATGCGCGGAATCGCCGGCGAAGATCACGCGGCCATGGATGAAACGGTCCATGCGCCGACACTGGAATTTGTACAGCGAGATCCATTCGAATTCGAACTGGTCGTGGCCGAGCATGCGGGCGATGCGCGGCCGCACGGTCTCCGGCTGCTTCTCGACGGCCGGATCAGCAAAGCGGCTGAGCTGCAGATCGATGCGCCAGACGTCGTCGGGCTGGCGATGCAGCAGCGCCGAGCGTCCCGCATGGAACGGCGGATCGAACCAGAACCAGCGCTCGGTCGGAAACGCGGCGGTCATCTTGACGTCGGCGATCAGGAACTGATCCTCGAACACCTTCCCGGAGAAGCCGGCGCCGACCATTTGCCGGAGCGACGAGCGCGCGCCGTCGCAGGCGATGACGTATTGCGCCGCCAGCCGATACGGACCATCCGGCGTCTCGATCGTCAGCACCGCGTGATCGTTGCGCTGCTCCAGCGCCGTGACCTTGTTGCGCCAGCGCAGCGAGACCGCAGGCAACTCGTTGACGCGGTCAACCAGATAGGCCTCGGCATAGAACTGCTGCAGGTTGATGAAGGCCGGGCGCTTGTGCCCGGGCTCCGGCAGCAGGTTGAACTGATAGAGCTCCGACGGGCCGTGGAAGATGCGGCCGACATTCCACACCACGCCCTTGTCGACCATGCGGTCGCCGACGCCGAGCCGGTCCCAATAATCCAGCGAGCGCTTGGAAAAGCAGATCGCGCGCGAGCCCTCGCCGATGCGGTCGGCGTCATCGAGCACGACGACGGCATGGCCGCGCTGCGCGAGATCGATCGCGAATGACAGGCCGACCGGGCCGGCACCGACCACGACGACCGGATGCTCAGCCGGAGCGGCCTGATCCTGATCGCGGTGGCGATGATAGCCGAATTGAACTTTTGCCTGACTTGTGCCCTGCCCCGGATTGGCTTGCACCATGGCGCGTCTGCCCTGCTCGTTGCGTCGCTTGGGTTGATCGTTCGATCTTTTGACATTTCCTCGGATGAGGCTGACCGGCCATCTTGCCAGATAGTCTCATCTGCAACTATTCTACACCGGACGGCCTCGGCGGCGTCAACTCAAAAAATCGGAGTGCCAGCGTGACGAACCCATCACCTGCGGACACCCGGCGTCCGGCGAAATCGGCCACGGACGGGCGGCATGCCGCAGTGCCGCAGGAGGCGGAGCGGCAGCGGCTCGACCTGTTCAAATTCGCGCCGTTCCGGCTCAATCGTCTGGCGGCGGAGGTGAGCGCGGCGCTCGCCAGCGAATATCGCGAGCGCTACGGGCTGGACATCCCGGAATGGCGCGTGCTGGCCACGCTCGGCTTCCGCCGCGACGCCTGCAGCGCGCAATATGTCGCGGCCTGTACGCGGACGCATAAATCCACGATCAGCCGCGCCGTGACGTCGCTTCTGGAGCGGCGGCTGATCGAGCGCGTCGAGAATGCCGACGACCGCCGCGAATTCCGGCTGCGGCTGACGCGCAAGGGCAAGACGCTGTATGAGGAGCTGATCCCGCGGCTGCAGCAGCGCGAGCGCGAGATCATGGCGTGC
The DNA here is from genome assembly GCF_054063215.1 of Bradyrhizobium sp. USDA 4353. Taxonomy (NCBI): domain Bacteria; kingdom Pseudomonadati; phylum Pseudomonadota; class Alphaproteobacteria; order Hyphomicrobiales; family Nitrobacteraceae; genus Bradyrhizobium; species Bradyrhizobium sp. USDA 4353. The sequence goes on along the minus strand of NZ_JBSSGB010000001.1, from coordinate 2,054,252 downwards.
CTGTCGGCGGAGGAGCGCAATGTGTTCGACCGGCTGATCGGCAAGATCGAGGCGAGCCTGGATCTGATCCAGACGAGCGAAGAGGCGGACGCGAAGCAGGCGTATTAGTTGACGATTCGTAGTTGGCGCTTCGCCGTGCTCTCTCCTCGCGCGCGGTCGTTCCCCCCTTGTGGGGGAGACCTAGGGAGGGGGGTGGCCACACCCACCGACCCCTGGGTTACCCCCCTCCCCAACCCTCCCCCACAAGGGGGGAGGGAGCCTCGAGAGCTTGCCCTCCTGACGAGGACGAAGCCGGATCGAGCGTGAGCACTTAGTTTGGGGTAAGATGCCTACAGCCTTCCAAGACCACCCAACCGAGTTGCTCGACGGACGGACTCTTGAACGCGGAAAGCATCGACGTGGCAATGACGGGATGACGATCTCGAACAACAGAACGAGACAGTGCGGTGATTGCACGCTGTGCTGCAAAATCATGGAGATCGAGCAGCTTGCCAAGCCGGCGCAGGCATGGTGTCCGCATTGCGCGCCACGACAGGGCTGCACGATCTATCAAAGCCGCCCGGCTGAATGCGTCGACTTCAGCTGCCTCTGGCTGCTGAACGACCGGCTCGACGAGCGATGGAAGCCGAGCAGGGCGAAGATCGTCCTGACGACGTCGGACGACGGCATCGAAGTCCGCTGCGATCCGAGCTTCGCGGACGCATGGCGCCGGGCACCCTACGAGGCGCAGATCCGAGAATGGGCACGCGCTGGTGAAGCGAACGACGTGACCGTCATCGTCGTCATCGGCCGCCGGGTGATCCTTGTCGGGCCGGACCAGGACTTCGATGTCGGCGAGCTCGACGCCGACGAGCGGATCGTGCGCGAACTCGAAGGCACGCGTGTCATTGCTGCGCGTGTGGAGAAGGCGGCTGAGCCCCGATCCTCGCCCCTTCCGAGGTGTAGGAACGAAGGGTAACCACACCCACCGTCCCCTGGGCTACCCCCTTCCACAAGCCTCCCCTACAAGGGGGGAGGGAGCCTGGAGAGGTTGCCCTCCTCACGAGGACAGCTCGAGCAAGCCAGGGCTCTCGCCGCTTGATGCGCGATCCCGACCGGCCTCGCCTCCATCGATTCTTCCGCCCGACCACTCCGTGACCCGGCTCACGGAGCGATCGCTCGGGGTCTGCGACAACTCGGCCGTCACCCGCGGTGAGGTGACGCCAACCGAGGGAGAACAACAATGAGCATATTTGGCGACATCGGACACGCTCTGGGGTCAGCAGTGAAGGGCGTGGCGCATGTGGCATCGGACGTCGGCCATGCGGTCGGTCATGCCGCCTCCAGCGTGGTGCATACGGTGGAGCATGCGGCGAGCGGCGTCGCGCATGAGGTCGGCCATCTCGGCGGCTCGGTCATCCATACCATCGGCAAGGTCACGCACACCGTGGGCGACGCCGCGTCGAGCGTGGTCCACACGGTGGGTCACGTCGCCGGCGACGTCGGACATGTCGTGCATGACGTCGCCCACGGCATCGGCCATCTCGGCAGCGAGGCCATTCACACCGTCGGCGGCGTGGTGCATGCGGTCGAGCATGCCGGCGCGGCGGTCGGCGGCAGCATCATTCACGGGGTTCAGGACGTCGTGTCGACCGCCGGTCATGTTGCCAGCGACATCGCCAACACCGGCGCTCATGTGGTCGGCGACGTCGCCTCCGGCCTCAACCATCTCGTTCATGGCGATCTCGGTGGCGTCGCCCACGACATCGGTCATATCGGCAGCGACATCGTCAATGGCGGCGTCAAGGTCGGCGGTGACCTGGCGCATGGCGTGATCGCAACGGTGGGTGACGCCGTCCATGGCGCCGTCGGTCTCGGCCATGCCGGGCTGGAAGCGGCCGGGGCGATCGGTCACGGCGCGCTCGGCATGGCCGGCACGATCGTCGACACCGCGGCGCATGTCGGCGCCGACGGCATCCATCTGGCGGGCGACGTGGTCAAGGGCGGCCTCGAGCTCGGCACGACGCTCGGTCATGGTGCGATCGGCGTGGCCGCGGATGCGGTGTCGAACGCCGGTCACTTGGTGGGCGGACCGCTCGGCCACGTCATCTCCGACGTCGCGCACGCCGCTGAGACCGTCAGCTCCGGGATCACCGGCGGCATCAGCCACGCCGTCGGCGCGGGCGTGTCGGGTTTGACGGAGGCCGCCAGCGACCTGACCCATGCGGTCGGGCACCAGGCCAATGCGATCGGCCACGATCTCGGCGCGTTGGCCAGCGATCTCAGCCACGGCAATGCTCATGCCGCGCTCAACGACCTGTTCAAGCTCGCCGGCGACGTGCTCGGCGGCGGCCATGACGGCGGCCACACTGGCGGCCATGGTGGCGGGTTCTGGGACCAGATCGCGCAGGCGATCCACCAGGCCGGCGACAACGGCCATGGCCATAGCGGCGGCGCCAACACCGGCGTATTCCATCTGCCGCTGCACGGCGACGGCTCGTCGCACCACCCGATCATCGCCGACGGGCTCGGCAATCATGGCTTCGGCGACCATGGCCACGATCATCAGGCGGGCAACACCGGCATCGTGCCGCCGCACGATTTCAGCCACGCCACCGGCGCGCACGACGCCCCGCACCACGATTTCAGCCACGTCGCCCATATCGACGACGCGCATCACTTCACGCTGCATGGCTGAGGCCGGACACAAGAAACAACCCGCGGTGCAAGCACCGCGGGTTTTTTGTGATCTTAGCGATGTCGCGTGCGGCTCAGCGCGTCTGCGCCGGCTGCACGATCGCGGCCGGCGCCGCCACCTCCGCGCGCGCCTGCGGCGCGGGCACGTTCATGGCCGACAGCGCGCACAGCGCCAGCGAGCCCCAGACCGCGGCGCTGAAATACAGCGACATCCAGGCGATCTCTTCGCGCCAATGCTCGATGTCATGGGTGACGGTCCACTGCGTGGCGGAATCGCGCAGGCCCACCAGCGGATGCAGCAGCGGCACGCCGGCAGCGCGCTCGATGCGCCAGCGCTTCACATACATCGGCACGTCGACGACGACGAGGAAGGCGAGATAGCAGGCGATGCCGATCAGGCCGGCGACCAGGAGCCCGCGTACCAGGCCGTCGAACTCCGGCAGCAACCGGCCGAGGCCGATGCCGACCAGCAGGAAAGCCACCGCCCACAGCGAGTTCTCGATCGCATTGTAGAGGAAGTTCTTGGTGACGACCGCGTACCAGGAGCAGATCTCGGCGACGACGATGATCGGCACGATCAGGCGCGCCATGTTGACGGCGGTCTCGGCGTCGGCGATCGCGCCGAGCTGCGCCAGGATGATCGCCCATTGCGCGGCAAAGGCGATCTCGGCGATGGTCGCGACCGAGCGGCCGACGAACACGCTCGACAGCCAGCTATCCACCAGGCAGATGCGCTGCACGTCGGCGCGCGGCAGCACCGAGCGGAAGGCGCAGCCGAACACATAGGCCGCCGACAGCGCCAGCATCTGGCCGGTCTCCGGCGACTGGCTGACCGCGACGCTGCCGCCATGGAGCTGGCGGTACAGGATGAACCAGAACGCGATATTGGCGAGGCTGACGAGGGTCAGCATCGCCCACCACAGGGCGACGGGGTTCGACAGGGCTCGCGACTGCGCACGCATCCGGCACTCCAATTTTCATGTGACTGACATCTGATCGTATTAATTCCGTCATGAAGCGGCAACCCGTTCCGGCCCGGGGGGTTCACAAAAGCGCGTGTGACGGGAGGCGGCTGCGGAGGGAGGCCACGCGGCAACGGAGCACCGCAGGGAGCGTTCCGGGCTGCGTTCGGCTCGTTGGGCAGGGACAAGGAACTTACGCCGGGCATCGCCGTTCATGACGCGGCTGCGGCGTCCTGCCGCGCTTCGTTCTCATCAGCCTGGAGCCGCGCATGGCCGCCGCCCGCGAGCTGCAGCGCGCGCCGCTGCTGACCTTCACTGCCATCGTTGTCGCACTGATGGGGCTGGCGTTGCTCGCCGGCGGCCTCTGGCTCGCCGTGATCGGCGGCTCGCTCTACTACGTCATCGCCGGCGGCGCGCTGCTCGGCACGGCATGGCTATTGTGGCAGCGGCGCGCGGCGGCGTTGTGGCTCTATGCGGCGCTGCTCTTGGGCACGATGATCTGGGCGATCTGGGAAGTGGGCCTCGACTTCTGGTCGCTGGCGCCGCGCGGCGACGTGCTGGCGCCGCTCGGCATCTGGCTGCTGTTGCCGTTCATCACCGCTCATCTCCTGGGCGACATGCGCTCGGCGCGCTGGGGCCTCGTCGCCGTGCTCGCGGTCGCCATCGTCGTGCTCGGCGCGTCGCTGCGCGGCGACCGTTTCGGCGTCAACGGCGCGCTGCCGCAAGCTGCGGCTGCGACCGCGGGCACCGATACCGCGCCGGCAGAAGCGCAAGCTGACTGGACCGCCTATGGCGCCAGCAATTTCGGCACGCGCTTCTCCAGCCTGAAACAGATCACGCCCGACAATGTGAAGAACCTGCAGCTCGCCTGGGAATTCCGGACCGGCGATCGCAAGGGGCCCGACGATCCCGACGAGTTCACCAACGAGGTCACGCCGCTGAAGATCGGCGACCTGCTCTACACCTGCTCGCCGCATCAGATCGTGTTCGCGCTGGATGCCGCCACCGGCAAGCAGCGCTGGACGTTCGATCCGAAGATCGAGCACCACAAGAATTTCCAGCACATGACCTGTCGCGGCGTCGCCTATCACGAGACCAAGCCGGGCGCGGTCGATGTGTCAGGCGCGGCAGCGCCCGGCGAATGCACCAAGCGCATCTTCCTGCCGACCAATGACGGAAGGCTGTTCGCGCTCGATGCCGACAGCGGCAAGCCGTGCGACGGTTTTGGCGATCACGGCCAGATCGACCTCAAGGCCGGCAACGAGATCAAGACGCTCGGCTTCTACGAGGGCACCTCGCCGCCCGTCGTCACCGACAAGGTGGTGATCATGGCCGGCGCCGTGATCGACAACTACTCCAACAAGGTGCCGTCGGGCGCGATCCGCGGCTTCGACGTCTACAGTGGCAAGCTGCTTTGGGCGTTCGATCCGGGCAATCCCGATCCCAACGAGATGCCGTCGGAGACGCATCATTTCACGCCGGGCTCGCCGAACGGCTGGAGCGTCGGCGCGGCCGACGAGGCGCTCGGCCTCGTCTACATCCCGCTCGGCTCGAGCTCGCCGGACATCTGGGGCGGCAACCGCTCGGCCGACAACGAGCGCTATGATTCCGCGCTGGTCGCGCTCGACATCGCCACGGGAAAACTGCGCTGGTCGTTCCAGAACGTGCATCACGATCTCTGGGACATGGACATGCCGTCGCAGCCGAGCCTGGTCGACATGCCCGGCCAGGACGGCGTGGTGCCCGCGATCTACGTGCCGGCCAAGACCGGCAACATCTTCGTGCTGGATCGCCGCGACGGCCACTTGTTAGTCCCGGCGCCGGAGAAGCCGGTGCCGCAGGGCGCGGCGCCCGGCGACCGTCTGTCACCGACCCAGCCGTTCTCGGAGCTCAGCTTCCGTCCGCGCAAGGAGTTGTCGGGCGCGCAGATGTGGGGCGCGACGATGTTCGATCAGCTGGCGTGCCGCATCAAGTTCAAGCGGCTGCGCTATGAGGGACCGTTCACGCCGCCGTCCGAGCAGGGCACGCTGGTCTATCCCGGTGATTTCGGCATGTTCGAATGGGGCGGGATCGCCATCGATCCGGTCCGAAAGATCGCGATCGCCAATCCGCAGTCGATCCCGTTCGTGTCGCGGCTGGTGCCGCGCGGCAAGGACAATCCGGCCGCGCCGAATTCCGCGCATCCGCCGGGCACCGAGCTCGGCGTGCAGCCGATGTACGGGACGCCCTATGGCGTCGACCTCGGCATCTTCCTGTCGCCGCTCGGCATCCCCTGCATGGCGCCGCCCTGGGGCAGCCTCGCGGCGATCGATCTCAAGACCCACCAGATCGTCTGGCAGCACCGCGTCGGCACCATCCGCGACCAGGCACCGGTGCCGCTGCCGTTCAAGCTGGGCGTTCCCATGCTCGGCGGCCCGATGGTGACGGCCGGCGGCGTGGCCTTCCTCACCGGCACGATGGACGACTACATCCGCGCCTTCGACGTCAAGGACGGCCGGCTGCTGTGGCAGGACCGGCTGCCGGCCGGCGGCCAGTCGACGCCGATGACGTATGAGGCCGGCGGCCGGCAGTACGTCGTCACTGTCGATGGCGGCCATGGCTCGTTCGGCACCAAGCTCGGCGACTACGTGCGGGCGTATGCCCTGCCGGGCAATGTCGCGAGCAAGTAGCTCGCCGGTTCCAGCTCGTCACAGAGTGATACGACGCGTTGGACGTTTGCTCACGATATCCGGGGTTCCGCGGAGGAACTCTGCTGGCCGAGCGAGCGCCTTAATCGTCGGCTTCCAGACCTCGTGCATGAGTAAGTGAGGGGCCGAGATTTCCTGCCCGCATTGACGCTTTGCTAACCGCGAATCCCGGGCGCCAAAACGAAGCGCGCGGCGGTGCGTAGCTGGCCTGCGTAAGGGTTCATTGCCGATGTTAACCATCCTGTCCTGCCTGCCTGCCGATCACGATCTCCGCTACGTCGCCGCCGCGCTGCTGGTCTGCGTGCTCGGCTCCATTCTCTCGATGCGCCTGCTTGCGCGCGTCCGCCGCAACACCGGGCTGCGCAGGTTTCACCTGCTGTTCCTCGCCGGGCTGGTCGCCGGCGGCACGGTGTGGACCACGCATTTCGCGGCGATCCTCGGCTATGACGCACCCGGCAGCCGCTCCTTCGAAGCCGGCCTGACCTTCGCCTCGCTCGGCCTCGCCGTCGCGTTCTCGTGGCTCGGCTTCTTCATCACGACGCGCACGCAACGCGGCCCGCTGATCGAGATCGGCGGCGCGGTGTTCGGCTTCGGCATCGCCGCGATGCACTACACGGGCATGAGCGCGCTCAATCTCGAGGGCATCCGGACCTGGCATGCACCGGCGATTTGGCTTTCGCTGGTGCTGGCGATGGGGTTTGGCGCGCTCGCCGCCAACCGGATCGCGCGCCCGGTGACGCGGTTCTGCAAGTATGGCGGCTCGGCTGCGATGGTGCTCGCGATCCTCAGCCTGCATTTCACCGGCATGGCGGCGCTGACGTTGGCACCGATGGCCGGAGCCGACGCGCCGGTCCAGGCGCTGTCCGACAGCGTCATGCTGATCAGCATCGTCACCGGCATCGGCCTGATCATGGCGATGGCGGCCTCGGCCTACATCATCGATATGCAGGCGACGCAGGAGGCGGTCGAAGGCTACAGGCAATTGGCGCTGCAGGACCCGCTGACCGGACTGCCCAACCGCAACGGCCTCGGCCAGCGGCTGGCGCCGCTGCTGACCGGGGGCGACGAGACCGCGCATCTCGTCGTGCTCGCCATCGACCTCGACCGCTTCAAGGACATCAACGACGCGCATGGCCATGCCGCCGGCGATGCCGTGCTGACGTCGATCGCCCAACGCATCGCGGCCACCTTGCAGCCGGGCGAATTCCTGGCGCGGATCGGCGGCGACGAGTTCGTCGCGGTGAAGAGCGAGATCTTCGCGCGGACCGAGGCCGCGAAATTCGCCGAGCGCATCCGCACCTTGGTGCTGACGCCGGTCGATTGGGAGGAGCGCAGCCTCTCGGTCGGCTGCAGCATCGGCATCGCGCTGTATCCCGAGCACGGCCTCGGCTCGGACGAACTGCTGACCCGCGCGGATCTCGCGATGTATCGCGCCAAGAGCCTCGGCCAGGGCAAGATCTGCACCTATGAGCCGTCGATGGACGAGGCCAGCCGGCGCCGCGCCGAGCTCGCGATCGACCTGAAGCGCGCGCTGGTGCGTAACGAATTCGAGCTGCACTACCAGGTGCAGAACGACACGCAGAGCGGCGAGATCATCGGCTTCGAGGCGCTGTTGCGCTGGAATCATCCGCTTAAAGGCCGCGTGCCGCCGAACGATTTCATCCCGATGGCCGAGCAGACTGGACTGATCGTCGACATCGGCGACTGGGTGCTGCGCACCGCCTGCGCGACAACCGCGACCTGGAGCCAGCCGTTCAAGGTCGCCGTCAACGTCGCGCCGATGCAGCTCAACCACGATCTGCCGAAGCGCGTCGCCGAGGTGCTGCGCGAGACGGGCCTTGCGCCGGAGCGACTGGAGATCGAGCTGACGGAAACGGGCATCATCGCCGACCGCCAGCACGCGCTGCAGGTGATGCAGGCGCTGAAAGGGATCGGCGTCACCGTTGCGATGGACGATTTCGGGACCGGCTATTCGTCGCTGTCGACCTTGCAGGTGTTTCCGTTCGACAAGATCAAGGTCGACAAGAGCTTCATCCAGTCGGTCGAGACCAGCGTGCATGCGGCGGCGATCGTCAAGGCGACCTTGCTGCTCGGCCGCAGCCTGAACATTCCCGTGCTGGCCGAAGGCGTCGAGACCGAGCAGCACCTGGCCTTCCTGCGCGAGGAAGGCTGCACCAGCGTGCAGGGATTCCTGTTCGGCAAGCCGATGCCGCAGGACGCGATCAGCCGGATGATCCGGGAGGTGGGGGACGCGCCGGCCCTTGTCGCGGAAGCGCCGGCCAAGAACGCCGCAGCCGCGTGAACGTAGGTGCCACCCTCCCCTGGAGGGGGAGGGTCGATCGCACGCGAAGCGGGCGAGCGGGGTGGGGTGATCTCTCCACACGCGCCGGAGCCAGAGGAAAGATCACCCCACCCCGCCTGCCGTGCCGCTGCGCGCCACGTCAGGCGACCCTCCCCCTCCAGGGGAGGGTGGCAGCGGAATGCCGGGCGGGGGCCTTCGTCGCGCCGCTCAAAACGTGCGGATGATCCTGAAGTCCAGGCCGTCGGCGGCGGCGAGGTGCATGGCCATGGCGGCGCGACCGTGGCGGATGGCGATGTCGCCGCGGGCGCCGGAATAGACGATGTTGCGGCCGGCGGCGGCGAGCGGGTGCAACGACAATGAACCGGCGCGCTCGGCGGCGGCCTTCAGGAAACGCAGGCCTTCGTAGTTCGACTGGCCGACAGAGCCGACCGGCGGGGCCTCGGTGCCGAACATCGCGGTGTAGCGGCTCATGAAGGCGTCATTGGCGTCGGAGCCGATGCAGTTGAAATAGCCCGAGGAGGAATACAGGTTCTCGGTGTTGTCGGCGCCGATGCCGAGCAGCACGGTCTCATCGACGGCGCCTGCGAGGCGCAGCGTCGTCGCCGCGAGGCCGGACTCGCCGAACGCGCGGTTGAAGGTGATGCTGTCGGTGCCGATCAGCGAGATCAGCACCACGTCGGGCTTGGCGGCGCGGATGCGCGCCAGATGCGCCTCGTGATCATCCTCGCCGACGGGGACGAATTCCTCGCCGACGACCTGGCCGCCGGCCTCGGTGATGTAGGTCTTGGTCGAGCGGTGCGACTGCCACGGCCAGACATAGTCGCTGCCGATCAGGTACCAGCGCTTGGCGCCCTTGTTCTCCGCCAGCCAATGGATCGCAGGTCGGGTCTGGCTGTGCGGCGTCTCGCCGATCGCCATCACGCCCGGCGTTCGCTCACCGCCTTCATAGACGGGCGTATACACATAAGGGATACGGCCGCGCGTCAGCCGGCGCAGCGCCAGCCGGACGGCGCTGATATGCGAGCCCATCACGACGTCGATGTCGTCGAAATCGAGCGCGTCCCGGGCGCGTGCGACCACCTCCTCGACCGGACCGCCGGAATCGTAGAACGATAATTCGATCTCGCGCCCGAGGATGCCGCCGCGGCGGTTGATCTCGGAGACCGCGAGCAGCGCGTTGTTGGTCGCCGCCGGACCCCAGATTCCCGGCGAGCCGGAAAAGGTGATGAAATTGCCGATGCGTAGCTTGTTGTGGCGGCCGCGCCGCGCGAAGCGATCGGGATCGAAGGGGGCCAGCGACGGCGGGCCGACCCGCTTGGGCGGGCTCCTGAACAGCAGGGAGGGCGGCAGGTTGCAACGCCCGGCCATGACAGATCCTGTCGAGAGCACACCCACTCCTTGGCCGCGATCGTCGTTGGCCCGGTGTGGGCCGGCGGTCATACGCCGTCAAAATCAGCACGCGTTCGGCAAATATCCTATTCGAAAATGTTGAATGTTCAAGAATTCGAATGCATATAGATCGGGCAGCAACTGCCGGACATTCATTCAATTCGGGACCTCTGAGCGAAGTTCATCGTGGCCAAATCGCCCCATCCCAACACCCCCCTCACCGAACATCTCGCCTATCTGCTCGCGCAGGCCAACCGGGAGATCAACCGGCAGTTGGAATCGCGCCTGAGCACGGAGGGCGTGCCCGTCGAGCAGTGGCGCATCCTCAAGGTGCTGTCGGACGGCGAAGGGCATTCGATGGGCGACCTCGCCGAGGCCGTGCTGCTGAACCATCCGACCCTGACCAAGATGATCGACCGCATGGTGTCGGACTCGCTGGTCTACCGCCGCCAGGACGCCCATGACCGCCGCAAGGTGCTGATGTTCATCAGCGACCGCGGCAAGGCGCTGTGCAAACGGCTGAACTCGCTCGCCGCCAGCCAGGAGGCGCACATCCTGGAGAACTACGGCGACAAGGCCACCGGTGAGCTGAAGCGGCTGCTGGAGAATCTGATCGACGCGGCGAGTTGAGGGCGCTCACCTGTCGGCGAGAATCGCCGCATTGCTTGACGATGGAAGCTTCAGGCGCGCCGCTCGTGAATGCGCCCTCTCCCCTTGCGGGAGAGGGCATGTAGGATCGTTCGACCAGCTCGGTCGGGTGAGGGGTATGCCTCCACGAGCGACGTCCGTGGAGAGATACCCCTCACCCAAGTGAGTGCATGGATGAACCGGAGATGCCCTCTCCCGCAAGGGGAGAGGGCGCTGTATCTCGCAGCGCAGCGTTGCTGCGACAAAACTCCCGACGTCCCCGATCACGCTGGGATAGACGCAAGACGAATCCTCCCGCATCCTGTCCTCTCGCGATCGCGACGAACGGGCCGCATAGAGCCCGCGCGCGATCTCCGGCCATGCGTGGCCGGACGAGGACAAACACAGGGAGGACAGGCCATGACGGGCATGCATCTGCTCGATCGCGCCATCGGCAGCGATTATCCGATATTTGCAAGCCAAGCTGACATCCGCGCCTTCGAGCAGACGCCGTACGGCGAGCGCATCGCCGCCGAGAGCACATATGAGGCGCTGAAGTGTGGCGCCTCGGCAAACCTCGACGCGCCCGCCATCCAGTTTCTGCCCAATGCCGATCCGGCCGATACGCCGGTCGTGATCAGCTATCGCGACTTCATCGCGAAGGTGACGCAGGCGGCCAACATGTTTCATGCGCTCGGCGTCGGCCCCGATGACGTCGTGAGCTTCATGCTGCCGCTGGTGCCGGAAGCCTTCATCACGCTGTTCGGCGCGGAGGCCGCGGGGATTGCCAACCCGGTCAATCCGCTGCTCGAGCCGCACCAGATCGCGGAGATCCTCGATGCCGCCAAGACCAAGGTGCTGGTGGCGCTCGGGCCCCTGCCCGGCACCGACATCTGGCAGAAGGTCGAAAAGGTGCGCGGCAGCCTCAAGCACCTCAAGGCGATCGTGCAGGTCCATGGCGGCGGCGGCGATCCGGCCAATGGCATCCATGCGTTCAACGATTTGATCAAGCCGCAGCCCGCCGATCACTTTGTCAGCGGCCGGCAGATCAAGGCGAGCGACACCGCGGCCTATTTCCACACCGGCGGCACCACGGGCACGCCGAAGCTGGTGCGGCACAGCCATGGCAACCAGGTCTACCAGGCCTGGGGCGTCAACCTGCTCCTGAAGGCGAAGCCCGGCGGCACCTTGCTGTTCGGGATGCCGCTGTTTCACGTTGGCGGCTCGCTGACGCAGGCGCTGCAGACGCTCTCGGCCGGCGGCAGCCTCGTGGTGCTCTCCGGCGCCGGCTGGCGCAATCCGAATGCGGTGCGCAACATCTGGGGCCTGGTCGAGAAATACAAGCCGGAGACCTTGTCGAGCGTGCCCACCGTGCTCGCCGCGACTCTCGCGGTGCCGCAAGGCAACGCGGACATCTCCAGCCTGCGCTACGCCGCCGGCGGCGGCTCGGCGATTCCGGTCGCCGTCGGGCAGGCGATCATGGACCGGCTGAAGCTGCCGGTGATCGAGGTCTACGGCATGACCGAGACGTCGAGCGTGCACACCATGGCCTATGCGGATCAGCCGATCCGGCTCGGCTCGGTCGGCCTGCCCCTGCCCTACGCCAAGGTGCGCATCGTCAAGCTCGACGCCGACGGCCGCTACGAGCGTGACTGCGCCACCGACGAGATCGGCGTCGTCATCATGGCCGGGCCCGGCGTGTTCTCCGGCTATCTCGACGACGCCCACAACAAGGGCGCCTTCGTCGAAGGCCACTGGGTCAACTCCGGCGATCTCGGCCGGCTCGATGCCGACGGCTTCCTGTGGATCACCGGCCGCGCCAAGGATCTCGTGATCCGCGGGGGCCACAACATCGATCCGGCGCCGATCGAGGAGATCCTGTTCCAGCATCCCTCGGTCGGCTTCGCCGCCGTGGTCGGCCAGCCCGACGCCTATGCCGGCGAGCTGCCGATCGGCTACGTCCAGCTCAAGCCGGGCGCATCCGTGCAGCCGGGCGAATTGGAGGACTGGGTGCGCGCCCGCACGCCGGAGCGCGCCGCCGTGCCGGTGCAGATCATCCCGATCGATCCGATGCCGGTGACCGGCGTCGGCAAGGTGTTCAAGCCGCAATTGCGCTGGGACGCCGCGACGCGCGTCTTCACCAAGGTGCTGTCGCAGCTCACGGACCGTGGGGTCGATTGCAGCGTCAAGGTCGGCGCCCATGGCAGCCATGGCAGCTTGGCCACTGTGACGTTGCGCAACGTGCCGGCGGAGCAACGCGAGGCAATCGAGAACGAGGTGCACACCTTGCTGGCGCCGTTCGTGATCCGGCATGAGGTGACGCACGGGTAGCTGCGGCAAAGTTCCGTATTTTTGCGGAATGTTGCTGGGCAACAACATACAGAGCTACCTCCCGATGTTACAACCTCGGCGGGACATTGGGAGCTTCCTGTAAAATGCGTCAGACCATGTTGAGCGCGGCGGCGATCATTCTGTCCGCGGCCGCGGCTTCTGCCGCCGATCTGCCGATGGCCGTCAAGGCCCCGGTCGCCGCGGCCCCATTCACCTGGACCGGCTGCTACGCCGGCGGACATCTCGGCGGCGCGGTCAACGACGACAAATCGACCAACAATCTCGGCAATTCGCTCGACTACAGCGCTGCCGGATTCGTCGTCGGCGGCCAGATCGGCTGCGATTATCAGTTTGCGCCGAACTGGGTGCTCGGAGCCGAGGGCCGTGCGGCCTGGACGAGCCTCGATAACATGCGCAACGAGACGGTGAGATTCCCGGCGCTGGGCGGATTACGGGTGCCGTCTCAGCTCCACATCCGTAATGATTTCCTGGCGTCGGTCACGGGACGCCTGGGCTACGTCTACAACGCGAAATGGCTGATCTACGCCCGGGGCGGCGCGGCATGGACGCGCGAAAAGCTCGATGATGCGTTCTTCGCTCCGGTCGCTGGCGTGTTCACCGACCCCAGCGCGACCACCACCCGCACCGGGTGGACGGCCGGCGGCGGCATCGAATGGGCCTTCGCAGCGCATTGGTCGGCGAATATCGAGTACAACTACTATGATTTCGGCACCAAGAGCCTGCTGCTGACCGGTCCGGTCAATCGCGTCAACTTCGCCGGCTTCAAGGACACCATCCATGCCGCGACGATCGGCGTGAACTATCACTTCTGATCGGCGGCGGTGGATCGAAGACGGTCACAACCGGATGCTGTGGAAGTCTCGGAGGGCGACTGAATCATCAGTCGCCCTTTTTTGATCGGGCCCCGATGCGACGGGCCGGCTGAGCCAGACGCCGGCCGATCTCGCGCACACCATCATACCCCGCACTCCATTTTCCTTGTCTCGACGTCCCTTCTGAACTACGCCTTCGGGCTCGGGCTGGCGGTCAACGCTGGCCTCGATTGGATCGAGGGGAGGCGATCCGCGCGCGGGCATGCTGCGCGATGGCATCCCTCGGCCGCTTTTCGAGCCTTGTTTCCTGAGTTCACGCGCGACGGATCCTGCCTATGACCGACCTCCCTGTGATCATCGCCGGCGGCGGCATCGGCGGCCTTGCGACGGCGCTCACCCTGCAGCAGATCGGCGTGCCCTGCATCGTCTATGAGAGCGTGCGCGAGATGCGGCCGCTCGGGGTCGGCATCAATTTGCAGCCCAACGCGGTGCGCGAGCTGTACGACCTCGGCATCGGGCCTGATGATCTCGATGAGGTCGGCGTGCCCGCGAAGGAATGGGCGCTGGTCGGGCTGAACGGCAACGACATCTATTCCGAGCCGCGCGGGCTGCTCGCCGGCTACAACTGGCCGCAATATGCCGTGCATCGCGGCAAGCTGCATATGCTCCTGTACAGCCGGCTGGTGCAGCGCGCGGGCGCCCAGACGGTGCGGCTCGGCAGCCGCGTCGCCGGCTATGAGAAGAATGCGGATGGCACCGTGACGGCGCGCGTCGAGCATGCCGACGGCTCGCGGTCGGAGCAGCGTGGACGGCTGTTGATCGGCGCCGACGGCATCCATTCGGCGGTGCGCGCACAGATGCACCCGACACAGCCGCCGATCCATTGGGGTGGCGCGGTGATGTGGCGCGGCGTGACCTGGGCGAAGCCGATGCGTACCGGTTCGTCCTTCGTCGGGCTCGGCACCCATCGCCACCGCGTCGTGGTCTATCCGATCTCGCATCCCGATCCCAGGACGGGGCTCGCGCTGATCAACTGGATCGCCGAAGTGACGATGGACAACACAGAAGGCTGGAAGCAGACCGGCTGGTTCCGGCAGGTGCCGGTCGCCGAATTCGCGCAGCATTTCGCGGGGTGGACCTATGACTGGCTCGACGTGCCCGCGCTGATCGCCGGCGCCGACGGGGCCTATGAGAACCCGATGATCGACCGCGATCCGGTCGCGACCTGGGTCGACGGCCCGGTCGCGCTGATGGGCGACGCCGCGCATGCGATGTATCCGACCGGCAGCAACGGCGCGAGCCAGGCGATCGTCGACGCCCGCGTGCTCGGCACGATGCTGCTGGCCCACGGCGTCACGCCGGCGGCGCTGGCGGCCTATGACGAGAAGCTGTGCGGGCCGATTTCGGCGGTCATCCTCCGCAACCGCGGCGCGGGGCCGTTCGGGTTACTCAATCTGGTCGACGAGCGCTGCGGCGGCAAGTTCACCAACATCGACGACGTGGTGCCGCCGGCCGAGCGCGAGGCGTTCATGGCCAACTACAAGAAGGCCGCGGGCTTCGCGATCGAGCAGCTCAACGCGGCGCCGCGGACGATTGCGGAAGGCGCGCAGGTCGACGCCGCCAAGGCGGCTTGACCTCCTCCAAAGCTGGTTGACCCACCCTCGATGTCGTCCCGGCAAGCACCTCGGCGCACCGCGCCGATGTGCGCCGACCCGGGACCCATACTCCTCAGCAGAAGTTATCAGGCACGCTGGAGCGACCAGCCTGCGTCACCGCATCATCCTGTGGTTATGGATCCCGGCGTTCGCCGGATGACAGCGTCATTTGAGCAGTCACCGGGATTTGTTAGTTAGCAAGCTGCCGTAGGGTGGGCAAAGGCGGGCCGCTGATCTTTCCGCGAACACGGTCGTCGTGGCGCCGTGCCCACCATCTTGCTGCGAGATTGCCGATCGACGGTGGGCACGCTGCCGCCTTGCGGCGGCCGCTTTGCCCACCCTACAGCAGCTAAGAAGACCTCGGCCGCGCTTACGCGTAGCGGCCGTGGCAGTGCTTGTACTTCCAACGGAAGTAAAATTGCGGAATATTTTCAACAGCCTGCAGCCCTGCGGAGTACCCTGTCAATCTTTTGTCGAGAACCCTGCAGTTTCTCTTGTGCGTCGTAAGCTGGAGATGTGCCCCAGCGTTCTCCGAGCCTCTGATGCGTTTCGTGTTAGCCCCAGTGCATCGGAGCCCGTAGCTAATCTGAACGCACCGTCGGGGCTCACTTTGGACTGTTGGGTAGCTGTAGCGGCTTGGGGTGCTGATCGCGACCGGCTTTCGTGGTGCGCACGATCATACTTGCCGGACCACGACTAGGGGCGCTGACCGGGTGCATACGCTGGATTGTGCGATGCAATACAAGGTGGCCCCGAACGCATCAGGTGAGCTTCGCAAGCGGCGCAGCCGCTTTAAACGTCAACATCGCAATGAGATGATCGGTGGAGCGGGCGCGGACTGTAAGCCTGCGCTCTACACGGTACCCCTAGCCATAAGCTCCAGTACTAATAGATATAAGCCATGGTGCTTACGACTGGAGTTAAGACGTGCCCTTGTAGAGCGCAGGACTCCGCGCTCCTGATCGCAGGAACCCACGGCCAGTGAAAGCCACCCAATAGCTAGGCATCTTGCCGCCAAATCTGTGAGTAAGAGCCATCTAGCTCTCGCCGCAAAAACTGGAACGGCCTAGAATGATACAGAAGCATTAACGATCAACCTGTGCGCGCACTTTGCCCAAAGGCTTGAGAGTTCAAGGTCATGTCATTTGAGACCGAAGTTTATAATGCCCATTCAGCTGGAAAGTTAGATAGAGAGCTCGTCGACTTCTTTCTGCCCTGCGGAACGATCCGGCCGAATGAAGGTCCAATGTGGGATTATAAAGTCGGCTTCTGCAATCCGTCAGCCATTCTCCAGGAAGACGCCCTGTTGGCCTGCGAGCTTCTCCACGACATCGCATGCATGTATAATGCCTTTGGTGGTTATCTCATAATTGCATTCAAAGATGAGCAGGACGATAAGTTCCGCAAATTTACGAACAAGGATGATTTTGATAAACTGAGCGACAGATACTTCAAGGCGTACATTCCCATCGCTACGCTGCTCTCTAAGTATGCGCTTGATGGAACGCAGGTGAACGTCCTCCTCATCCACGTGAGCAAGAGGACGGTTGGTCCCCCAATCGCGTACAAGCGAAACGGCGCGCTCGATGACAAAGGGCGCCCCTCATTCAAGGCAGAAGATATCCCTCTCCGCTTCGGCTCAAGCTCTCAGACAATCAATAATCGACATGACTTGTTGGTGTTTGCTTTTGGTGAAAGGAAGCCGGACGTCGGAGAGCTGCCTTCGCTGTTAAATGAAATCGACAACAATCTACCGCCACGCGATCCGAATCTAGTAGAGTTCATTGGACGAAGAGAATATCTCGCCATTCTATGGAGCTGGCTCGCTGACACCAGAAACCCTGTCAAAGTGCTGACGGCGTTGGGTGGAACAGGGAAAACAGCTATCGCGTACGAATTCTGCGAGCAAGTTGTCAAATCCCGCTCGCAGGTCTTCTCGAAGGTCATTTGGCTCACAGCAAAGTCGCAGACGTTTGCGTGCTATTCTGCACAAGTACGTCAGTACAACCCGAACTGACTTTACCGATATCGACACCTTTCTTGACGCATTTCTTCGCGAAATTGGATCTCTTGAGTCGGACTTCGCGGACTTCGATCAGCTGGAAGATAAGCTTGATTTCGCAAAGGAAATTGTAAGCGAAATTCCAATCTTGCTAGTAATTGACGATCTCGACTCATTAGACCGAGAAAAGCAAAAGGAGCTGTATTCGAGAATAGCTCAGCTCTTCGATCAGTCGATGTCAAGAAAACACCCAAGCCGAGTTCTGTTCACATCACGTCTTGAGCCTAGTGCAGGCCCCAACCGGATCATGGCGATACAGGGCTTTGATCCAAAGGAGACCCTAGATTATGTTAAGTCGCTAATACCGACCCTCAAGGGAAGCCAAGCCTGGGGCCAAAAGGCCCTCGAATGGCTAGCGGCAATCCACAATGCGTCGAAAGGGTCTCCAATCTTTGTCGCTTCGATTCTGAGACTTCTGACATTTGGCGAGGAGTTGGAGGTCGTCCTGCACCATTGGTCCGGAAAGGACGGTGATGAGGTCAGGCGGTTTGCGTTCAAGCGGGAGATCGATAGTTTGGCTTACCCGCAGTGGCGAGTCCTCTATGTCCTGCAACTTCTCTCTTCAACCTCGTTTGAGGAACTTATGGAGGTGACGGGTGAGGACCGGCAGACGCTCCAGAATTCGCTGGCCGAGATTAATCAATTTCATTTGTTCGCAACCGGCGGAAACCCAGCAACCGGAGCGCAACTGAATGTTCCTGAGCCTATCCGGCTGATGGTTAAGATCACCGAGGAAAATCTCAGTCCTGACGATGCCGAAGATCTCCGAAAGAAGTGCGCCCGAGTTGTTAGCCGCTCCGGTGACGGGCAGAGCGAATTAAGTAAGCGGATCCGTGGCATAAAGTTATTGTGGCATCGAAAGCGATTTCCTGAAGCCAGAATTGAAGCCGAAAGAGCTGTCAAGGATTTTCCAAAGAGCGCGGAAGCCAGCTTTGTGCTAGGTCGCACGTACCTCTACCAGACCCCGCCAGACTACGTTTCGGCCGACAACGCCTTTAAAGATGCCCACCTAAAGAAATCAAATGAGACCGGCCTCCTGGAGTATTGGGCTCTTGCGCGATTGAAGAGTGACAATATCTCCGGTCTCTTGAAAATTACGAACCCTCTACTGGTGCCGAACTTATCCGGACTTCCACTTTTGTATCGGTTAGTCGGACTGTACAGGAATGCCAGGTCTCGGGAAAACGGCGGCGATTTTGGGGGGGCATTTCGCGGGTATGAAATCGTAATGCTCGAATGTGTTAAAGCCCTGGGCGATGGCCGTGCCGAGAGCGTATCAATATACGTCAATCGGCTGGCCTCCGCTGTTTCGAACTACTTTGTTCATAACGCGTATAGAACATTCAAGCGAGAAAGCATCGATCGCATAATCGAATTGACGCTTCGCTTAGTCGACGACGGATTTCCGCCAACAAACTACCTCGAGCAAATTGCTGATGATGCGGTTCGCTTCACAAGCGTAGAACGGTTTCCCCAGCGGCACACTAAGAGCAGGCGTATTGAGCGACTATCGACAATAGGGCGGCTCTTAGTGAAGCTTTATGGTGGGGGCCATCGCGTTCCGCAGCGGTTCTTCCGAGCAGCGAGAGAGATTGAGGCGAGGGGGTGATCCGGCGTCTCCAGTCGGGCTCTCAGCGGCATCGGCCTGACCGCGATTAGTTTGCTTTGCGAGCTGGGAAAGTTCGTCCTCCCTTGCCCTCGCTTAGCTGAGCGTCAAGCTCGCCAGCTCGAACGGCCTTGATCAATGCATCGATCACCCCGGGCAGCTTCTCTAGGGAACCTACGGAAATCGCGGCCTTGCCCTTCTCGAATTCGATGCGCCTCGATCCGACCTTTATCGTCATCACGAAACTGCCGGTCGGGTCCTGCTGCCACCACTTGCCCGTGCGGAGTGGTTTCTCGACCAGCGCTTTCTCGCCGCCCTCCTTCTTTTCCCAGCGTTTTACTCGCCGCTGGTACAGGGGATCGGCAAGCAGCTTCTTTTGATCCTCCAAGCGGGACACCATGCGTTCCCTCTTGAGAATCAATGGGTCCGAGCTGACTTTCGGCTGCGGGACGAAGGTGAAAGACTTAAGGATAGACGTCGACATCTTGGGCTCCTGGCTATTGGAGGGACACAACGCCATTCCGACATAGCTCCTTTGATCAAACGGTCGAGCCCGAAAAGGATAAAATCGACTTCCCATATGCGCTGCAAACCTGCACAAATGACGCCCTCTAGCCCTTACCTCGTCTGAGGTAGCCTAATTCGAGAGTTGTATTGTTTCGAATTGCCGTCCTTACCTACAGTATCAGCCGTCTATTCAGTCCAGATCTCGATAGGATCATGATCGTCGCTACGCTCGCCTTACCCGACACTCTCGAACTTCACAGCCTGCTTCAGTTCGCGAGGCGGTTAGACGCTGTCCGAACCTGCGACGTTTTCGTCCTGGACATGGGTAAAGAGAGGCATTTCCCTCCGTTCCCCATGCTGTTCCTGGTGGCCAAGCTATCTGAGTTTCGAGCCCGCCACCCCGAGACCACGATCCAGCTTTTGCACCAGGAGGCACACTCGTATGCAGCGCATATGGGATTCTTTCGTGCTGCTGGATTCGACTATGGAAAGGACGTTGGAGAGGCGAAAGGCAATGCTCGCTACCTGCCCATTAGATCCTTGACTCAGGACGAGCTCGCTCAAAGCGATGGACAATGGGGTGCCGAGCTAGGAGATCTCATCCAGAAACATGCCGACGACATCGCGGTAATCATATCAAGGGACGAAACTCGGAAGTCTGATTTCTTCAATGTACTTTCGTACAGCATCCGCGAAATGATTCGGAATGTCTTCGAGCACAGCGGAGCGGATCGAGTTTTTTATTGCGCTCAGTATTGGCCTGCGAAGCAGAAAGTCGAAGTATGCCTCTTGGATCGCGGTATGGGCATTAGACAGAGCTTGGGAACAAATCCGAATTTCCGCTATAAGACGGACAAAGAGGCGGTCGAGATGTCGCTTTGGCCTGGTGTGTCGGGAAAGACGCATCTCAAGCCGCGGTCTGAGAACTGGGCCAACTCAGGTTATGGCCTATACATGACCAGCAGGCTCTCTCGGCACGGCGGCAACTTTACTATGGCAAGTGGTGACGCTTGCATCATGCTGTCCCGGGAGATGCGAAAGCTGAACTTTTCGACAAGCCTTCAGGGTACCGCGATTCGAATGAATCTCGACGTCTCTCAAATCGGCGACGTAGAAAAGCGATTGCACCAATTTCGAAACGAAGCGTCGGATATAGCAAAATCGATGCCGGGGCTGCGAGCTCACAACCCGTCGTACATGTCCATGGTTCTTAGGCGAGACTTTCACTTGCCGCTTGAAAGAAGTCGGTAAGGGCTCCCGTTGGGCTAAGCAGCTAGTCTGCGTTCTCGCAAGCTTGGTTAAGGTGGCCACCAATCGTTCAGAGCCGGCATCCCGTCACATTGAAAAAATGCCGCCGTCGATCTGAAGTTCGAGCCGACTCAGACAAGCCTCGCTCGGTCAAATCATTACGAGCGAAGTGTGCCCTACCAGAACTTTTCCGCGCTCGGCTGAAGACGTACCCTCGGCGCAAATCGGCCAAGCTTAGTCTGGAGAAGGCGAAGAAGACCTGGGCTCGTCACGATGACTGTCTTGGTCCCCGGAGTCTTACGAAAGCCTGTATTCCGCCCAACAGCTTGTGAAAGCTGAGCTGCGTAATATTTGGCGATTGTGTCTTCTATCTGGAGCCAGCTCCCAACTGCATTCAATCGGCCGTAAACCTCGGGATGAATATACGTGAGCACAATGAAGACGTTCTCTTCTGACCAGCCACTATATCCCTTCATACCTTGGAATGTTCTTGCTCTCTCTCCCTTCAGCTCATTGAGCTTATCCGCAATCACGACATTCCGATCGTCGCTAGCCAAAATTTCTGCTGCCAATTTCTGAATTCCTTGAGCGTTAGCATGCTTATGTTTCACGATCGGAACGTTCACTGGGTACACACCCGGCAGATCGTCGAGCGTCAATCGTAGAAGTGGACGATTGAGCTTCGACCTGTACAGCTCAACTATCGCCTCGGTCGTAAAGCTCTCTGTCGTCAAGAAGACCCACCTGGTCTTGTCTGACGTCAACCACCGCTTCGAGCCGAAGTAATAGGTTTTAGCATCCTGGCTGCGATAAATTGCTTTAGCGGTGTTTTCGCGACCGAAAGGCTGGGAACTGTAATCCACCTGGACTTGCTCGAAGTGAGATAGATCGATAAAGCGCAGTTCGCTATAGTCCTCAAAATTGACGTTAGAGAGTGCCCCATCTTCCTTCTTCATTCTGTTGAAGTCGTCTTTGCGCTCCCGGACAGTGAGCTTTTGCCAGTTCCACCGACTGCGTATCGACAGGTGTCTATACAATTCGTCTGACACTATGTGCGCAAAGTCGTCCCACTCGGGTTCGTCGAAGACGACGGTGTCAAAAAGCAGCTCTGACCTAAGCTCATGGCACCTGTCGGGATTCATCTCAGGACTAAATCGCGGATGATGCCAAATCCTATTCAGGTATGTCCGATACCATGACGCCGCCGTCGCATGTGTAGTAAAGAGAACTGTTGTACCAGAGAAGATCGAGGTTCCGTCAGGAGTAACCCACAATGCCTTACGAACAAGTTCTAGCTCCTCGTATACGCGGGGCTGAGAGCCGGACACCTGACGCAAGACCGAAAGAATGTCTCCTCGTTGCACGAACTCGTCTCGGAGCGACTCGACATCGCACTTCTTGCATGCGTCTTCATAGTAAGACCAAAACGTCTTCAGAACGAAAGCACGCCGGTTCTCGTTAGCGTATTCCTTGGCCTTCTCGTTAGCCTGCATTTGGCTCCGGAAGGCGAACACGTAGAAGCGCAACTTGGTGTCTTCGGTGCCCATTGCCGCGTCTAAAGCGGCCTGCTGCGTGATGTGGAACAAAGCAGTTGTCTTTCCGATTCCCTCCCCGGAAGTGCAGATGATGTCTCCGTCGAAGAACATGGCATCGTTAAGGTGCTGCCAAAGTTTTTGGCGATAGATCACCTGCAGCTCAGAGGTGGGACACGAAGAGATATGAGGGAAAGCGCGAGTGGCCGCCTCCTCGTATATTTCCTTAAATGCTTTGCCAGCTTGACCTTTCAGTCGTTCAAAGTATGGAACGACTCTTTCTATCTGCTCGATAGGAGGCCCTGGTTCGTTCGGAATGAGTCCGAAGCGTCGACCCAGGTAATCGCCGATCTCGTTTGCTGTTAGCTCGTTAGGAAGCCGAAAAATACCTTGCGGGGCACCCTGCCCTTGTATAAGCAGGGTCGTATGTTCACCTCTAATAACCGTCGATGGCGTGTTATCCGCCGGATGGTTCTGGAAGTGGTGCACCCATTCTCCCCGCTTCATGACCATGGAAACCGGCTTGGGGAACGGTGCATTCCATTCCTCTTGGCACATTTCGGCGAACAGCTGGACCATCTCAGGACCTGCGGCGGTCTCCCCCCTTGCATCCCGAGCGGCAACACGATGCTGCCGAGCTTTCGCAAAGTCTGATGCGGAAAACTCGGGTGGCACCAAGAAGGAGCCGCTACCCTTCGAAGATCTCCCGCCGCGAAGCTTTTCGTCGAGAACAAGTTGCGGTACCAACGTGCCAGCGGGCAAGCCCAAGACGGCCGAGTCTTTATCAAGCTTGCGTATGCCCCAAGGCATTCTCTTCAACTGTATGTATGTCTGCCCGCTCTTGTCGGCCGGTACAGGTGACGTGAGCAGCTTGTCCATGATTTCGGCGACGGCGTTCCAGTAGGTTTGGTAAGCATTGGACATAACCGTCGTGTGGACTTGCCGACTGTCCCAGCGCTCAAAGGCGGAATGGTCGTGCGACGCACCAAGAAGGTGGGTCGTGCAAAAGACGAAATGAAAGTGAAGCGACCGGCTCCCTGAAAAGACAACGCTATACCCAGCGTAGTCCCGATACTTTCGAAGCTCCGCGTCGACCTCCTTAAAGTGTCCCTTAGCGGCGACCCAGCCGCAAATTTGATCGAAGTGCTCCCGTTCCGTGCAATCGTGCTCTATGGTCACCACTAAGAAGCCGGCGTTTGTCGCACGCAAGACCGGCTTTTCCACTTTTTGGATGTCAAAGCTTTTGCTGGTCCAACCCTGCGGCAGCAACAGAGGGTTTCCGAAGAAACAAAGGGGCGTACCTTCGTCGGCCCTGATGCTGTCAGGGACCGATCCAAAATCTTCGGTGAGCCTCCCGCGCAAATACGGATGGGAGCCAAGGGGTACGTAGAGCCCCCTCTTTGCATCCAAAGCACAGGACAAGAGGCGTTGTGCTAGCGCCATCTTTTGGTTGGGATATCGACGTCTTGAGTCGGCGATGGAGGCAAGGCGACGCCGCACGGCGTTTGATAAGGGCAATCGCCAGAAGTCGAGGGTTATGTTTCGCATAATCATCATCGAACTTGTTCTAGCAAGGGGCAGCTCGATCAAACCTGAGCTGCGTTGTTGAGCCCGGGAGTCGTTCCATTTGGAACAGGATGCCGCGGACCACGGCGGTGCAGATCATTACGGTCGCGGACAATAATCGAGCGAGCTGTCACGGAGCCGGTCGTGCGGTGCAGGTTCGCAAGGTAACTGGAGCGGGTGGTCCGAGAGGCAGACCCCGAACTCCACTAGTATGGGGTTGAGCTTTAGGGACAGTTCGATCCTGTTCTCCGGAGCGAGGGCAGAGACATCGATCGAAAGGATCTGTCTATCGGCGGCTCGAATCGAACGGCCTTTATCTTGAGTATTGTCGGTTTGCGAACAACCGTCGTTGGCCGTTGCAGCAGTCAGGTCTTTCGCTGAGATTTCAGAGTGCAGAGTGTTCAGCGATAGCAATCTCTCTCGCTGCTCAGTAGATAGCTGTGCGATCCGATAGATCGTCGTCCAGTTTGGAGGCAGTAGATGTGCTATCGGCAAAAGTACGTCTGCTCGCCTGCCAATGAGCATCTTCTTGCGGAATGTGCCTGACTTAGGATCAAGTCGAACTCGACTGCAGAATTCGCCGAAGCGATCTCCTAGGGACGTCTGCGCTGTCACAAGAATAGCGAACTTCTTGATCGTATGAGTCGCCGCGTTCTTGCCAAATGTGCAGTAATGCTCGACGAAGGAGTCGATGGTCTCCGTTATCGTGTCCGCAATCGTGCGTTCGTCCGCAGCGATTGACGGTATATCGATAACATGACCCGCGGAGTCGTTTAGAGTAGCAGGTGCAGTGCTTCGGTCCATTTAGATCCTTCCTTCCAGGCAAAAAAAAACGGCCCAGGACGTGGTCCTTGGCCGTGTCAATGATTATAGCTTCGGGCAGAAGTTGCCCTTGGGCTGCTCTAAAGCTACGTAGCCTTTGCAGCAGTTCAAGCCGTCGCTCTAGAAAAATTTCGTCGTTTGCGGGTAAATCAATGTAACGAGGTCCTCATCGGCTATTCGCCGGCGGCAGACCCCTCCCGTCTCTTACCAGCCGCTCGCCTTTTGGCTTTTCGGAGTCCTGCGCTCTACAAGGGCACGTCTTAACTCCAGTCGTAAGCACCATGGCTTATATCTATTAGTACTGGAGCTTATGGCTAGGGGTACCGTGTAGAGCGCAGGCTTACAGTCCGCGCCCGCTCCACCGATCATCTCATTGCGATGTTGACGTTTAAAGCGGCTGCGCCGCTTGCGAAGCTCACCTGATGCGTTCGGGGCCACCTTGTATTGCATCGCACAATCCAGCGTATGCACCCGGTCAGCGCCCCTAGTCGTGGTCCGGCAAGTATGATCGTGCGCACCACGAAAGCCGGTCGCGATCAGCACCCCAAGCCGCTACAGCTACCCAACAGTCCAAAGTGAGCCCCGACGGTGCGTTCAGATTAGCTACGGGCTCCGATGCACTGGGGCTAACACGAAACGCATCAGAGGCTCGGAGAACGCTGGGGCACATCTCCAGCTTACGACGCACAAGAGAAACTGCAGGGTTCTCGACAAAAGATTGACAGGGTACTCCGCAGGGCTGCAGGCTGTTGAAAATATTCCGCAATTTTACTTCCGTTGGAAGTACAAGCACTGCCACGGCCGCTATGCTTAGCCAATAAGATCAACGGGTTAGACAATTCGACTGTTCAGAACTGCGTCGTTTTTGTCTAGCTGTTGAAAGCATATCGATCCTGGTGGTGCTTGCCGGACTTCAGGGGGCACCACGAATGGACGGCGCTCGCTATCTCGAAGATGGCCGACTCACAGTTTTTCGGCGTAACGGCACCTATTACGCCCGCCTACGACTTTCACCGGGGAAATACGTCACACGGTCGCTGAAGACGACGGTCGAGGAGAGTGCCGTACGATTCGGGACGAAATTTATTCGGGCTTGAGATCTAGTCAGACACTACCCCACGGTGTATGATCAAGGCTTTCAGACCAGAGGGGGATTGAAAGTGAGGCATTTCAAAACCTTCGTAGTTAGCGCTGCAATATTTATTCTTACGAGCGCCGCGGGCTTTACGGCCGTCGAATTTGTTGAATTCGAAGATGACTTCAACGCGAAATTTGGGATAAGCGCGGCAAATAGCGCAGAAGGCCCGAAGGAACTTGCATTCATTGCGGCTAAGGATGTCCCGTTTAAGGCCGGATATCTCCATAGCAAAACAATGCGAACGATGGGAGGCGTGTTATTTCGCCAAGTAGCAAAACCAGCAAAGGACATTGCGAACGCATGTCCCGATGTGCGAATTGACCTTACCCAGCCGAACGGCACGAGGCTCACCGCCCAGCTTTCCGCAAAGAAAGAAGTCCACGGCGAGATCTTTGACTGGGAGCTGATTCCTACGGCAGAATATGTTGCAAGCGGAGAAGACGGATTAATTTCCTATATGAAGTATGAGGCCGAATATCAAAAGGCGTTTTCTAACAATCTAGTCGGCCTCAACTTGTTCCTACTCGACAACTCACGGCAATGGACGCGGTTTCCTTATGCTCATCTCTTTCTAAAAGCCCCCGTTGTAGACGGCTATCCTCAATCTCAACCTAGCGACGCCGGTCTAGCAGCCTGGCGAGTGCTGAGAGATTTTCTCGGCGATGAACAGCTTATGTTCTGGGATAGGGACGTCAACTTTGTATTTTCTGTAAATGGCCAACGCCTGTCTATTTCGGGCGAACCATATTGGGTGGCGGTCGACGAAATTAACAAAGAGGGAGATGGCCGTGTCATTCGCTCATTTCGAGATGTCGCGACTGCGCGATTGTCCAATCCTACCATCTATGACAGCATTTACAGAGTTGCCAAATACAGCGCCTTCTTCAAGTATCTGGCCCAGAAATGCGATACGGTTTGGAGTCGCTTTTTGACAGATCTCGCGGCTCATCGAGCCGACATGAGGGAGATCCAGGTGCCCCCTAACAAAATGTGGAGCAAAGTCATCAACTGATATATTCTTCGACGAACGGCCCATGCATCTTTACCACTCATTTCCACGAATTTCACTGCTCGAGGAGCTGAACGTAGGCTGGACGATTTTTTCCTCGGTCCTGAAGCTTGGGCTGCTTCTTACGCACGAAAGAATTACTTATCCGCTCGTTCGCCATACAGATATTGAGTTGAACTCCGGCACTTTAGTCGACCAACTTCGGTGCTGCTTTACTCTCCTTGATCAGACCGAACTGGTAGACCACGCCGCCGTATTCGGCGCGTTCTCAATTGAGTTCGATGTTCGCGACCTAAGATCGTTAGGCGCGTTCCCTGTCGTTTATATTCCGCAGCCGATTTTTGACCACGGCAGCCAACGCTTTAGCGAGTCGAGCATCATTGGCAACAACATTGTACATCAGCTTCGCGATGTCGCAGTACTATTGCGAGAATTGTTAGATCTTCAGAATCTTGTCATTCAAAACAATGACTTGGCTAGCGGTCCTGTAACGGTCAGGACTTCTCGGAAAACTGGCAGATTGACATTCTCCGCAATCGACTTGGTGCTCGACCATCTGCTGGGCAAGAAGGTGAGCTTTAAAAACTTGCTTAATAGCGTCGATTTTCTATCAAATGTATTCTACCATGTTGATTCAGCCCGTAAGGAGCTGATCATTCTGGAAGATGATCTCAAGTATTATCTTCAACGAGAGTGGAGGATTGTTTCCGGGCTTAAGTCTAAAGGGCAGCAAGTTGACCGTCCTTTGACAGCGACGGAAAGTTCTGACTTGGAGAAGATATCTGAGTTCTTCGCCGAGACTGTCTATCTTAAGGACGGTTCGAGCGCACGACGATCCTCGATATCAAGAGCCATCGCGTACAAAGGCACGATGCCATTGTCCCAATGCGTGAAGCGCTTTTTTGTACCGGACGTTTTGGAGACTAGAGCACGCGATGAACTCGGACAAATCGGCATCCCGGCGGACCGCGTGGTCTCGCTCGACTATGCTGAGATCCTCAAGCGACGAGCCGAAAGGTATCAGGCCAAGAAGTAGAGCCACGGTTCGGATTACGCCGATGGAGACCGAGCGGGATGCAGAAGCCGCTGCCTTGCACGACCGCATCACCTCAAAAGTCGAACGAAACGTCATAAACTGGAGAGAAGCCTGTGGGGCGCGCCAACAGCACATCCGAAATTGAGGAAGACCCAAGAGACTTCTTCAAGGAACTTTATACAGACGCCACAACGACAATCCGCCACTATGATGTTCAACGATCATCATTCACCACGATATTCGCTTCCCTCCTGGCCATCTTTGGAACTGTCATCGTTGCGGCCGGATTGGGAGATAAGCACCCACCTTATCTTGTAGCGATAGTTATCGCATCAATCGTTATGGTTGCGCTCTCGGTTACTTCCTGCCTTGTTGTGCTTAAGTTCGAAGCTCTCATTGTACTTCAGAGGCATCGAGCGAGACTTGCTCTAGAAGGTTATGAGCGAGCTTACTCGTCCGACCTTCTCTCTAAAGTCAATCGGGAGGCAAGAGCTGCTAGCTCACCACTCATTGGTTCTCGCCTCTCTCTAGCCAGGCTTTGGCTCTCTATCTTTGTTATTCTCACTCTCTCAGGGCTGGGGTTGTTTGGATGGTCGCTGTTTAGCCTGCTGAGATGACAGGCAGCGCAGTAGCTCGTCCATCGGCTGCAGGGATAGTTGCATGGTCCTATGCCGTT
Organism: Bradyrhizobium sp. USDA 4353; assembly: GCF_054063215.1. Taxonomy (NCBI): domain Bacteria; kingdom Pseudomonadati; phylum Pseudomonadota; class Alphaproteobacteria; order Hyphomicrobiales; family Nitrobacteraceae; genus Bradyrhizobium; species Bradyrhizobium sp. USDA 4353. Next base: position 2,025,588 of record NZ_JBSSGB010000001.1, on the reverse strand, counting down.
TTCGGTTAGAGCGCCTCGTCCCATAGAGATAGCAAAGGGCAATCCGGCGAACGACTATTGTACCGTCCAGAATTCCGTCTGTCGGTCGGTCCTGACGTCAACCCTGAAAACACTTCCGCAGTAATCGTTGTTGACGTCGAGGGTCAAAAACTCACCCGGCTGTAAAGGGCGCAACTGCCGGCCAAAAAGGCCCGAAATATCCTTGCCCGCTTCCCGCTTGAGCTTTGCTGCTTCGTTTGAGAGACTATCCTCCATTTCAATGGTCTTAGAGCACAGTGTGACGCCCCGGCGCCGATTAATCCACCACTCCTCTATTTTGATCGTTCTGTTTGAAACATTCGTCAGCTGCAGATATGAGTGCAGCACGTACCGTTCCTTGGTGATACCCTCGTTGACGGCCCTGCTTCCAAGTGAACGTAGCTCAAGTTCGTTCGTCGCTGCGGATCGACTTTCCTCGTCCTGTTCCGCTCGCTTCTCCTCAGGCATCGACCCGTCGGCTCCACGTGCCAGATCTGGATGATCTCCCTCATCGGCCTTTTGCGGGCCGAACGGCGCCTTTTGGAATGCGAAAGTAAGATGCTCGGCAATCGGCTGCATCAACCGAAATCTGTCAGCCTGCGCAACATAGTAGCCGTTCCCAACTAGCCAACCGAGGCCGAAGGCCCCCGCATACGAAACCGCTCTTCCGATCTTGTTCATCTGCCTCAACCCCTGCAATCAGCGCCGCACATCTGGCTGGCGACCGGTCCTATTGATTTAGCGATTTTTGTTCAGTATATCGAGGTGCAATATACTGAACAAGATTGGATGCTTCCCGCATGGACTTGCGGGAAGTTTTCGCGACGAATTTGCGTCGGCTACGGAATGCGAAGGGTCTCTCGCAGGATGAGCTTGCTTATGAAGCAGGCATTAGCAGGGGATACTTGAGCCAGCTTGAGAAGGGCGTGTTTTACGCTAGCCTAAAGATTATTGAGAAGCTCGCGTCGACGCTCGACGTTGAACCGGCTGAACTGCTTAAATTTCCCAAGGCAGGCAGAAAGTCTGGTTAGCGGTGGAGGGATGGACGGACTTTACCCAACGAGGATTGGGCACATATGGATTCTTTTGAACAAGTAGTGTCTGAAATTCTCTGGCAGGAAGGATATTGGGTTCGTACGTCCGTAAAAGTCGAACTTACCAAGGAAGAAAAGAGAGAGATTGGACTTCCTTCGGCCCCGCGATGGGAGCTCGATGTTGTTGCATACAAGGCGAACGAAAATTCACTTTTGGCAGTCGAGTGCAAAAGCTACCTCGATAATCCGGGAGTCAGGTTCTACGGATTTGATGGATCTAACGAGAAGGAAGCGAATAGATTTAAGCTCTTCAATAGACCCCAACTCCGAGAGGTCGTTTTTCGAAGGTTGAGACTGCAACTTGCTGAATCCGGCGCATGCTCGGCCGAACCATCGGTAACGCTTTGCTTGGCATGCGGTCGAATCGCCAATGAAGTTGATCGAGGTAAACTAAGAGATCATTTCGCAGAAAATGGATGGCTGCTCTGGGATGAGAATTGGCTGCGAAATCGACTAAAAGTCATGGCAAGTAGAGGATACGAAAATCAGGTGTCGGCCGTCGTAGCCAAGCTGCTTATTAGGGGCAGAATTGACGAAGCGTGAAAAACGTCGCGTCAGCGGCGAATAATAGCTTTCTCTTGCGCCCACCTGCCGGGACATAAAATCCGAAACTCACCATCAACCTGATACTTGAATATTTTGCGGGATGGATCGGTGGCTTGCCGCCACTCCAGAATGGCACCACCATGCCACGCACGATCTGCCTGCCGTTCATGGAGATACAAGCGGCCACCTATTGCGCTATTCGCCACCTCATCGGATACAACCCAATTTCCGGTTTCGTGAATCTGATGCCCCAGGTGAACATGATTCTGACCGTGTCTGCAGATGAAATGTAGATCGACGGGCATGACTGGTCCTGCCGAGATGTCCAGAGTCTTAAGACAGAGTATTGTCGGGGATCATTGCGTCTTGAAGGCCGACGGATACAACGGTTAATCGCCGAGTCTAGTGGCAAACACGCTCGGTGTAGCTTGCTTTCCGTAATATTCCTGTATCATCTGTACCGATGTTCCCATGTTACGAGCAACCTCGAAGACTCCAATTCCGCTGCGCAGTGCATTCACAGCATAGAAGTGTCGTAAGCTGTAAACGGTGTACTTTTCGCCGAAGCTGCTCCGCTCGATCCGAGCGTCTCGCAGCGCCGCATTTAGCTGGTCGATGAGCGTGATGATCTTAGATCCGTCAGGCATGACGAACAGCAAGCCGTCAGAATCCTCCTCCCTTCGCTTTGTCAAGAATTTGTCTAACCGTTTGGCTGCGACTGCTCTTACGATCGCATCCCGTTCTCCTGTTTTTCCTCGGACGACAAGGCGGAAGTTCTTACGACCTTTTTCGTCCGTAAACGGATGAACATCTCGAACACGTAGGTTGTTAGCCTCACCTGTTCTGATGCCAGAATTCGCTAAGACGAGAACATAGATCCGCAATAGCTCCCGACTTTTGCGAGTGCGAACATCTCTTGCTGTTTCAATACGGCCGCAAAGCGTACGCCACAGCTTGCGGTATTCCCACTGCTCAAACGCCGGCCGTACCCGCTTCTTCTTCGGAGTGAACGTTAGGGTGATCGCTGGCTTGCTGCCTCGGAGGCCCCGCTCGGCAGCCCACTTCACCATGGCTTTGCCGAGCATCATGTCCCACTGAAGGGTCTTGTCCGTCGGATGCCGCTTAGCGTTCTTCGGAAGCTTGTCGAACGAGGCATAATAATCCCGGCGCCACGGAATGAACTCCCGCATCACCTTGTCATCGATAGCCTCGACTGCCAGTGGCCCTACATACTCCCGCCAGAACTTCGAAACCCGCCTGATTTGCCGCAGCATCCCTGCCGAAGTCTTGCCGTGAACGTGATCCCGCTCACGAAAGCGAATGTAGTCGTCGATGACGGCAGCGAACAATTTGGATTTCGCCGGAAGGCCCTGCTCGGCTCTCTGCTCCAACTGGAACAGCAGCCTTCGGCCGAGCTGGACGGCACTCTCCTCGACCGTCGTCTTCAGCGACCGTGTGACGTATTTCCCCGGTGAAAGTCGTAGGCGGGCGTAATAGGTGCCGTTACGCCGAAAAACTGTGAGTCGGCCATCTTCGAGATAGCGAGCGCCGTCCATTCGTGGTGCCCCCTGAAGTCCGGCAAGCACCACCAGGATCGATATGCTTTCAACAGCTAGACAAAAACGACGCAGTTCTGAACAGTCGAATTGTCTAACCCGTTGATCTTATTGGCTAAGCATAGCGGCCGTGGCAGTGCTTGTACTTCTTGCCTGAGCCGCAGGGGCAGTCCTCGTTGCGGCCGACCTTGCCCCACGTTGTCGGGTCGTTCGGGTTGCGCGCTTCGGCCGGGACCGGGGCGGCACCGGACGACGGCACGAGCGAGACGTTGGCGAAGGCCATCTCGTCCTCGCCCGTGTTCGGATCGGCGTGGTGCGCCTGCATCGGCGGCAGCACCGGCTGCTGCTCCTCCGGCGGCACGATCTCGACGCGCATCAGCTGGGCGGTGACGGCCTCGCGCAGATGGGCGATCATCGCCTCGAACAGCGTGAAGGCTTCCGACTTGTACTCCTGCAACGGATCGCGCTGGCCGTAGCCGCGCAGGCCGATGACCTGGCGCAGATGGTCGAGCATGATCAGATGCTCGCGCCAGAGATGGTCGAGCGTCTGCAAGAGGATGGTCTTCTCGACGTAGCGCATCACGTCGGGGCCCCATTGGGCGACCTTGGCGGCCATGCGCTCGTCGGCATGGGTCTCGATGCGCTTGAGCAGCTCCTCGTCGGCGATGCCCTCTTCCTTGGCCCAATCCTCCACCGGCAAATCGAGGTCGAGCACGCGCTTTAGCTCGTCCTTCAGGCCGACGACGTCCCACTGCTCGGCATAGGCATGCTCGGGCACGTGCTTGCTGACGAGATCGTCGATGAAGGCGTGGCGCATGTCGGTGATGGTCTCGACCACGCTCTCGTCCTGCATCAGCTCGACGCGCTGGTCGAAGATCACCTTGCGCTGATCGTTCTGGACGTTGTCGAATTTGAGCAGGTTCTTGCGGATGTCGAAGTTGCGCGCCTCGACCTTCTGCTGCGCCTTCTCCAGCGCCTTGTTGATCCAGGGATGGATGATGGCCTCGCCTTCCTTCAGGCCGAGGCGGGTCAACATGCTGTCCAGACGGTCCGAGCCGAAGATGCGCATCAGATCGTCTTCCAGCGACAGGAAGAACTTCGAGCGGCCGGGATCGCCCTGGCGGCCGGAGCGGCCGCGCAGCTGGTTATCGATGCGGCGGGATTCATGGCGCTCGGAGCCGATGATGTAGAGGCCGCCGGGCTTGGTCACGGTCTTCGCCGGCTTGGAGCCCTTGGCGGGCTCGATCTCGACGGTCTCCTCGGCCTTCAGCACGATCTCGCGGAAGCGGGCGATGTCGGCCTTGATCTGCTCGATCTTGGCGGCCTTCTCGGCCTCGTCGGTGATGCCGCCGGTCTCCTGCTGGATACGCATCTCCAAGGAGCCGCCGAGCTTGATGTCGGTGCCGCGGCCGGCCATGTTGGTCGCGATCGTGATCGCGCCGGGGACGCCGGCCTCGGCCACGATATAGGCCTCCTGCTCGTGGAAGCGCGCGTTCAGCACCGCGAACAGTTTTGCCGGTTTGCCGGCGCGTGCGGCGGCATAGAGCTTGTCGAGCGCGCGCTCGCTGCCGAAATCGATCTGCTTGTAGCCATGCTGCTTGAGATAGGCAGCGAGCACCTCGGACTTCTCGATCGAGGCGGTGCCGACCAGCACCGGCTGCAGGCGCGAATTGGCGCGCTCGATCTCGGCGAGGATGGCGGCGTATTTTTCCTGCTGGGTGCGGTAGACCTCGTCGTCCTCGTCGAGACGCGCGACCGGCAGATTGGTCGGGATCTCGACGACCTCGAGCTTGTAGATGTCGAACAGCTCGTCGGCCTCGGTCGCGGCCGTGCCGGTCATGCCGGCGAGCTTCTCGTACATGCGGAAGTAGTTCTGGAAGGTGATCGAGGCCAGCGTCTGGTTCTCGGGCTGCACCGGCTGGTGCTCCTTGGCCTCCAGCGCCTGGTGCAGGCCTTCGGAATAGCGCCGGCCCGGCATCATGCGGCCGGTGAACTCGTCGATGATCACGACCTCGCCGTCGCGGACGATATAGTCCTTGTCGCGGGTGAACAGCGTGTGCGCGCGCAGCGCCTGGTTGATGTGGTGCACGACGGAGACGTTCTCGACGTCGTACAGCGACTCGCCCTTGAGCTGGCCGGCGTCGCGCAGCAGGGTCTCGATCTTCTCCATGCCGGCTTCGGTCAAGGTGACCGTGCGCTGCTTCTCGTCGACCTCGTAATCGGTCTTGTCGAGCTTCGGCACGAAGGTGTCGATCGTGTTGTAGAAATCGGAGCGGTCGTCGAGCGGGCCGGAGATGATCAGCGGCGTGCGCGCCTCGTCGATCAGGATCGAGTCGACCTCGTCGACGATGGCGAAGAAGTGGCCGCGCTGGACCATCTCCTCCAGCCGGTACTTCATGTTGTCGCGCAGATAGTCGAAGCCGTATTCGTTGTTGGTGCCGTAGGTGATGTCGCAGGCATAGGCCGCCTTGCGCTCGGCATCGTCGAGGCCGTGCACGATGACACCGGTGGTGAGACCCAGGAAGCCGTAGATCTGGCTCATCCAGCCGGCGTCGCGGCGAGCGAGGTAATCATTCACCGTCACGACGTGGACGCCCTTGCCGGCGAGCGCGTTGAGGTAGACCGCGAGCGTCGCCACCAAGGTCTTGCCTTCGCCGGTCTTCATCTCGGCGATGTCGCCCTCGTGCAGCACCATGCCGCCGATCAGCTGCACGTCGAAATGGCGCTGGCCGAGGGTACGCTTGGAGGCCTCACGCACGGTGGCGAAGGCCGGGACCAGGAGGTCGTCGAGCGTCTTGCCTTCGGCGAGCTGCTTCTTGAACTCCTCAGTGCGCGCCTTCAGCTGCTCGTCGGTCAGCTTGACGAGCTCCGGCTCCAGCGCGTTGATCGCGTTGACGCGGGACTGGTAGCCCTTGACCCGGCGGTCGTTGGATGAGCCGAAAAGCTTACGGGCGAGCGCGCCGATCATTGCTGAAATCCTGCCTCTGTGGGTCTGCGTTGCAGCCGTAACTCATGCTTTGGCTTTGCTGTTCCCGGCGTGATGCACCGCAGCACACGCGCCAGGCTCGACTTCGGCGCCTTGAGGCGGCCGTCGGATGAGCGGGAGACGAGCAAACCAGGGGTCAACGGCCAAAAACGCAGCAAAATAAGCGCTATCGCCCTTGTAGCGACCGGGCAGAGATATGGCTGGGGGGGAACGTTGTCAACGGCGCCCGACAGCGAGACGTCGGCCCTTAACCTGTCGCCGATTTCACGAAATTGACAGACTTTTCGCGTTGCCAAGGCACCGCGATTGGGCGAGTGTCCCCGCCGCCCAGAGGTAACGCCCCTCGAGCCCCTCTTCAGAACAAGGATTTTCCATGACCACGTCGTTCCCGGTTACGAAAACCGGCCTGCGCTTCGGCCTTGCCACCGCTCTTGCCGGCAGTCTCGCATTGTCCCTGCTGGTCGCCCCCGCGCGCGCCGCCGACGATGCCAACCCGGTGCTGGCCAAGGTGAACGGCGCCGAGATCCGCAAGAGCGACGTCGCGCTCGCGGAGGAGGAGCTCGGGCCGAGCCTCGCCCAGATGGACCCGGCGACCAAGGACGACAACGTGCTGTCGTTCCTGATCGACATGAAGCTCGTCTCCAAGGCGGCCGAGGACAAGAAGGTCGCCGACAGCGAGGACTTCAAGAAGCGCCTCGCCTTCACCCGCAACCGCCTGCTCATGGACAGCCTGCTCGCCAGCGAGGGCAAGGCCGCGACCACGCCGGACGCGATGAAGAAGGTCTATGAGGAGGCCTCCAAGCAGATCGGCGGCGAGCAGGAGGTGCATGCGCGCCATATCCTGGTCGAGACCGAGGACGAGGCCAAGGCCGTCAAGGCCGAGCTCGCCAAGGGCGCCGACTTCGCCGAGCTGGCCAAGAAGAAGTCGAAGGATCCGGGCGCCTCGGATGGCGGCGACCTCGGCTTCTTCACCAAGGAGCAGATGGTCCCGGAATTCGCCAACGTCGCGTTCAGCATGGAGCCGGGCAAGATCTCCGATCCGGTGAAGACCCAGTTCGGCTGGCACATCATCAAGGTCGAGGAGAAGCGCAACCGCAAGCCGCCGGAGTTCGATCAGGTCAAGAGCCAGATCGAGACCTACGTGACCCGCAAGGCCCAGGCCGACTATGTCAGCAAGCTGCGCGAGGCCGCGAAGATCGAGCGCCTGGACAAGCCGGCGGGCGACGCCGCGAAGCCGGCCGACGCGAAGCCGGCCGAGCCGGCGAAGAAGTAAGCGGATTGGTTAAGCGCGGCGGGGCTCGTCACTGATTTGTTAGAGAGCCGTAACCGCCGCGTCACAAAAGGTGTCGTCCCGGCCTCCGCGCCGGGACCCAAACCGCGTGATGTTGGAAACGGGCACGCGGCCAGTCCCGCGGCTTACAACTGAACCCTGTGGTTATGGATCCCGGCGTACGCCGGGATGACGGCTGTGGGCGTGTAGACATCCACTCCCACAACGTCAATCGAGATGATACAGAGCGCTTCCCGCCATCCTGCCGGAAGCCCCTCTGATGTCCTCTGCCGTCTCCCCGCTCGCCCCGACCGAAGTCCCCGATATGCCGGCGCTCGCCGGCGTCAGGCTCGCGACTGCCGCGGCCGGCATCCGCTACAAGAACCGCACCGATGTGCTGCTGGCGCTGCTCGATCCCGGCACGACCGTGGCCGGCGTGTTCACCAAATCCAAATGCCCCTCGGCCCCGGTCGAATGGTGCCGCGCCAAGCTGAAGGGCGGCAAGGCGCGCGCGCTGGTGGTCAATTCCGGCAACGCCAACGCCTTCACCGGCAAGACCGGCAAGCAGTCGACGGCGCTGACGGCCTCGATCGCCGCCAAGGCGGTCGGCTGCAAGCAGGACGAGATCTTCCTCGCCTCGACCGGCGTGATCGGCGAGCCGCTCGACGCCACCAAGTTCGACGGCGTGCTCGAAGGCCTCGCCGGCACGGCTGCGCCTGAGGACTGGATGGGCGCGGCGCGCGCCATCATGACCACCGACACCTTCCCGAAGGTCGCGACCGCCACCGTCAAGCTCGGCAAGACCAAGGTGACGATCAACGGCATGGCCAAGGGCGCCGGCATGATCGCGCCCGACATGGCGACGATGCTGTCCTTCATCTTCACCGACGCACCGATCACCGCCCCTGCCCTGCAGGCGCTGCTCAAGGCCGGCGTCGAGGATACCTTCAACGCGGTGACGATCGACGGCGACACCTCGACCTCCGACACGCTGCTGGCCTTTGCCACCGGCGCGGCCGCAGCCAAGGGTGCGACGAAGATCAGCAAGATCAGCGATCCCAATGCCAAGGCCTTCGTGAAGGCGTTCAACGCTGTGCTCGCCGACCTCGCCGAGCAGGTCGCGCGCGACGGCGAAGGTGCGCGCAAGCTGGTCGAGATCATCGTCGAGGGCGCCACGACCAAACAATCGGCGCGCAGAATCGCGATGTCGATCGCCAACTCGCCGCTGGTGAAGACCGCGATCGCCGGCGAGGACGCCAATTGGGGCCGCGTCGTGATGGCCGTCGGCAAGGCCGGCGAGCCGGCCGACCGCGACAAGCTCTCGATCTCCTTCAACGGCATCCGCGTGGCCTCAAAAGGCGCCCGCGATCCGTCCTATGACGAGACCGAGGTCTCCGAGGCGATGAAGGCGCAGACCATCCAGATCAAGGTCGCACTCGGTCTCGGCAAGGGCCGCGACCGCGTGCTGACCTGCGACCTCACCAAGGAGTATGTCGCGATCAACGGCGACTACCGCTCCTGAGCGCAGCCTTCAGATCTTCTCGCTGCTGACATGGACGGTGACCTCGACACCCTTGGTCACCGGCTTGTTGACCGCATCAGCGCCCCTGCGCTCGTAGGCGAAATGGTCCTCGCCTACGTAGCCCGGGGTCGAGCGGTAGACGATCTTTTGTCCCTCGACGGCAACCGTGCCGTGGCTCGGCGAGGCTACCACGCGGACGCCGGACATCGGCCCGCGCGAGCCGAGGACGATGATGCTGCAGGACCTGCCCGTCCTGGCAAACATGTGTCCTTGAACCGTCTGGTTCTCCAAGGTGCGGATCGTTGGCACCCGGCAATTTTCGGCCGAAGCGCCCGCCGACAACGCCAGGAGCATGACAGACGAGAGCGCTGCTGCTTTGATCATTTTGATTTCCCCCAGGGCGACATGCCCCGGGGAGTTCACCTCAAGGCGTAGGCGCGATCAATGCATGCTTCGGATTGCAGCGACGCTTCGATCAACTCGCGATACGTGCGTCGGCCACCGCCCTGTCGAACAGCTTCCTCAATGCCTCGGAGATTCCCTGGGTGGGTGACACCTCGGTGTAGTATCCTTCGGACGCGCACGCCTGCATGTTCTGCGCAATCTCGCTGTTTGGCGACGGACCGAACGGGCCCTTGTTGAAGGGATCGATCCAGTCCATGTACCATTTGTTGGTCGGCAGCTGCAGATAGGTGGTGTAGAGCACCGCGATCTTGATGCCGCGATTCTTCAGCGTGGTGCAGAGCGCCGGATTGAGCGGCGACTGGCAGCGGTTGCCGCTCGCCCTTGGCCTTCAGGCAGGCGGCATTGCTTTCGTCGGCGACGCCGTCGGAGACGAAGAACAGATATTTCAGCGGCGAGCCGGTGGTGCCGTCACCGGGCGTCGAGATCTCGTTGTTGATGGCCGGGAAGACGGTCGAGAACGGCGTATCCTTGTCGGCCGTATAGGCGTCGTTGTTGCCGTAGACGCCCATCAGGTCGATATTCCCGGCGGCGGTCTTCGCGCTCGACAGATTGGCCGACAGCGCGAACAGAGCGCGCAGGCCGATCGTCTTCGACGCCGCGCCGAAATCATACAGCGCCATGCGGAACTGATTGGGATAAGTCTGCGTGGACGTGGCCTTGTCCATCAGCTGCTGGGTGGCGCTGCGCAGCACGTCGATGCGCGTGGTGACCCCGAGCTTCTTCGCGAGATTATAATAGTTGTTCGAATCGTTGTAGTCGTGGCAGGCGAAGGCGCACTTGTCCGAAGTGTTGTTGACCATCTTGGTCACGTCGTCGGGTGTCGCCGCGACGCCCATCGAGGGTGAATTGTCGAGCAGCAGGTAGAAATCGATGTATTTCGGCATCGAGGCCTTCGCCGTCGACGAGCCCTGCAAGGTCATGGTCTTGAAGCCGACGATGCTCATGAACATCGTGGGCACCGTGGCCGTGAACGACACCGTGGCGGTCACCACCGCGCCGGCCTTCTTCACGTCAGGCGTGAGGCTGTTCAGCGTGTAGCCGGTCGTGCCGGACATGTTGCCGTTGAAGATCTTGCGCGCATCGTCGTTGCCGACGGCGATCGGACCGTCGCCGGTCATGGAGCCGGCGGCGATGAAGGCCGGTGATGTCCGCGACACCGCGCCGACCGAGGCCGCATCCACCGCGGACTGCAGCTTGGCGCGCATCTGGTTGTTGCGGCTGTAATCGATGCCGCAGCCGACGGCGGCGATCACGGGAACGCAGACGATGGCGAACGTCACCGCGACATTGCCGCTGACGTCGCGACGCAAACGAGCAAGCAGGCTGGAGAGAATTCGCATGAAAGATGCCTAACGAACCATGAGGGAGTCACGGCGGACACCCGTGAAAATACGCGTCGGCCCGTTAAGGTCGGCTTATTTCAATCGTGGAATCACGGCTCGAAACGGCCTAGGTTAACAATCCCTCAACAGGCGCGGCCGCCTCTTCGAATTTGAATGAGCGCGCCGCGCGCCGAACACCGACCGGATCATGCCTGACTTGAAACTCACTCTCGTGGTCGCCTGCGCCCTCGTCGACACCGACAACCGCGTGCTGCTGGCGCAACGGCCGCCCGGCAAGACGCTCGCCGGCCTCTGGGAATTTCCCGGCGGAAAGCTCGAGCCGGGCGAGCGGCCGGAGGCGAGCCTGATCCGTGAGCTCGACGAGGAGCTCGGCATCACCGTGCGCGAGGCGTGTCTGGCGCCGCTGACCTTTGCCAGCCACGCCTATGAGACGTTCCATCTGCTGATGCCGCTGTACATCTGCCGGCGCTGGGAAGGCCTGGTGACCGCGCGCGAGGGCCAGCAATTGGCGTGGGTGCGGCCGAACAAGCTGCGCGATTATCCGATGCCACCGGCGGACATTCCGCTGCTGCCGCATCTCACGGATCTGCTGCTGTGACGATCGCGCAGCGATGTTTCTCCGGGCGCGGTTATAGCCCGTCCGGAATCCCTTGTTTCATCCTTACAAGGGCGTCTTCATCGATCCAGCGTTGGTTGTTATCGGAAATGTAAAACTCATTGCCGTCTGGATCGTGGAACGACACGAATTCAAGCCCGCCATTGAGGTGACAGTGGAAGCGAACTCCCTTTGCAAGCAGCGCGTCGTAGGTCTGCTCCAAATCCGTACAGCTCAGCATGATCGGGGGGCTGCTGCGCGAGGTATCGCCGGGCGGGCGTAAGGTGAGTTGCAGCGCCATGCGTTGCCCGGGCAGGCCCACGGTCAGGTCATATCCCCAATTGATGATGCCGCCGGGCGAGCAATGCCGCAGCTCAAATCCGAGCGTACCGACATAGAAGTCAAGTGCAGCTCTTTGGTCGGCGACATAGACCGCGACGTAGCTGATCTGGGTAAGCATGGCAGGCGATACCGTGCGATTTGATGGGCGACGGCTATAAGGCGCAGCCGTCGGGAGAAAGTCTAGTCCCGGCCAGCTTTCCTCACCGCCGCCTCCAAACTCGTGGTTGCCGAGCCCGGCTTCAGCGGCTTCTGCTGGCTGTCATGCGGCGCCCAGCCGGAGATCCAGATGATGTCGAAGGTGGCGCGGAGGCGGCCGTCGGGATCGGCAAAACGCTCGGCGTAGATTTCGGCCATGCGCAGCAGGGTTGCACGGCGAAGCGGCGTGCGGCGGCGCTCGACCAGGCTGTTGGCCGCGCCCATGCGGCGGAGGTCCTGCATCAGCCCGAACGCGCTGGCATAGCGGACCACGACCCGGTCGACGTCCGTCACCGGCAGCGCGAAGCCGGCCCGCTGCAGCAGGCCACCGATGTCGCGCAGATCGGCAAAAGGCGCGACCCGCGGCGACACGCCGCCCTCGCATTCAGCCTCGGCCGCCGCGAAACTTTGCCGGAGCTCGGTCAGCGTGTCGCCGCCGATCATCGCCGCCAGCAACAGACCGTCGGGCCGCAGCGCGCGGCGAATCTGCGCGAGCACGCCGGGAAGATCGTTGACGAACTGGAACGCCAGCGCCGACAGCGCGAGATCGAGCGACTGCGGTTGCAACGGCAGCGTCTCGGTCGCCGTGTCGGGCGGAGCGACATGCGCGAGCTCCGCGACCTGTCCGGCCAGATGCGACCTCAGGCCATCGCCTGGCGTCCAGATGTCGGCAGCCGATTGGAAGGAGCGGTTCACCGCGGCAAGGCGATCTGCGAGATCCTCCGCCACGCGCTCGAGCAAGAAGGTCTCCGGTGCCCTCGCCGCCCGCCGCAGCCTCAGCGCGAGCAGCGAACGATCGAACAGAGTAGGAGCGGTGGCAGGCTGTGTCATGTGGGGCTGGTTACGCCGATCCTCGGGAACGGGCAATGCGCCGCTTGAGCCGCATCGGCCGCGCGGCTAGCCTCAATCCATGAGCCTCAACTTTGCTCCAATCGGGATCGCGCAACTCCGTGCCGCGGCGAACGCCGCCCGTGGCGCCTGCGGCCATCTAGCCAAGCTCGCGCTCGATATTGCCTTGCCGACCCTGTGCATCGCCTGCCGCGAGCCGGTCGAGGGCGAGGGCGTCTGCGCGGCGTGCTGGGGCAAATTGTCGTTCATCGAGCGGCCCTATTGCCCGAAGCTCGGCATTCCCTTCGTCTACGATCCCGGCCCTGAGCTACTGTCCATGGAGGCGATCGCGGCGCCGCCGGCCTATGCCCGCGCCCGGGCCGCCGTGCGCTATGACGAGGTCGCGCGCACGCTGGTGCATCAGCTAAAATATCAGGATCGCACCGACCTCGCGCCGATCATGGGACGCTGGATGGCCCGCGCCGGCCGCGAGCTGCTGGCCGAAGCCGACCTCGTGGTCCCCGTGCCCTTGCATTGGCGGCGGGGCTTTTCCCGTCGCTACAACCAGTCCGGCGCGCTGGCCCGGGTTGTCGCCCGCGCGAGCGGCGTCCGGATGAGCGGCGACACGCTGCGCCGGGTCCGCGCCACGGAGCAGCAGGTCGGGCTGTCCCGGGCTCAGCGCGCTAGCAATGTGCAGGGCGCATTCCAGGTATCCTCAGACCGCCTGCACGACGTCCAGGGGCGCCGCATCGTGATCGTCGACGACGTCCTGACCACCGGCGCCACCGTGGATGCCTGCGCCCGCGCTCTGCTGCGCGCCAAGGCGGCCGAGGTCGGCGTGCTCGTCTTCGCCCGGGTTGTCGATGCGCCCCGCGCTCCCATATAATCTGACACTTCCGCAACAGCTGAGCGCGACATGACCGCTGCGATCGAAATCTATACCCGTCCGGGGTGCGGCTACTGCACGGCCGCCAAATCGCTCCTGACCCGCAAGAACGTTACCTTCACCGAATACGACGCGGGCAAGGATCCGAACGTTCGGCAGCAGATGTATGATCGCGTCGGCCCGGGCTCGACCTTCCCGCAGATCTTCATCGGCAAGACCCATGTCGGCGGCTGCGACGACCTCTATGCGCTCGACCGCGAGGGCCGGCTCGACGCCATGCTGGCTGGAGACAAGGCGACATCATGAGCAACGACCGCAGCTTTACCGCCGCCATGGTGCAGATGCGCACCTCGCTGCTGCCCGAGCCGAGCCTCGAGCAGGGCACCAGGCTGATCCGGGAAGCGGTTGCGCAAGGCGCCCAATACGTCCAGACGCCGGAAGTGAGCAACATGATGCAGCTCAACCGGACGGCGCTGTTCGAGCAGCTCAAGAGCGAGGACGACGATCCCTCGCTCAAGGCCTATCGCGCGCTCGCCAAGGAGCTGAACATCCACCTGCATATCGGCTCGCTGGCGCTGCGCTTCTCGCCTGAGAAGGCGGTGAATCGCTCGTTCCTGATCGGGCCGGATGGCAACGTGCTGGCGAGCTACGACAAGATCCACATGTTCGACATCGACCTGCCGGGCGGCGAGAGCTACCGCGAGTCGGCGAACTATCAGCCCGGCGAGACGGCGGTCATCAGCGATCTGCCGTGGGGACGCCTGGGCCTCACGATCTGCTACGACGTGCGCTTTCCGGCGCTGTATCGCGCGCTGGCCGAGAGCGGCGCGTCGTTCATCAGCGTGCCCTCCGCCTTCACCCGCAAGACCGGCGAGGCGCATTGGCACACCTTGCTACGCGCCCGCGCCATCGAGACCGGCTGCTTCGTGTTCGCCGCCGCCCAATGCGGCCTGCACGAGAACAAGCGCGAGACGTTCGGTCATTCACTGATCATCGATCCCTGGGGCGAGATCCTCGCCGAGGGCGGCGTCGAGCCCGGCGTGATCGTCGCCAAGATCGATCCGGCACGGGTCGAGAGCGTGCGCCAGACCATCCCCTCGCTGCAGCACGGCCGCCGCTTCGGCATCGCCGACCCCAAGGGCGGCCCGGACTATCTGCACCTCGTGCGGGGCTCGGCATGATCCGCTACGCGTTGCGCTGCGAGCGTGACCACACGTTCGAAAGCTGGTTTCAGAGCTCCTCGGCTTACGACTCCCAGGTGAAGCGCAAGCTGGTGGAATGCCCGACCTGCGGCTCGACGAGGATCGAGAAAGCGATCATGGCGCCGCGCATCGTCAGCAAGAAGGGCCGCGAACTCGCGCCCGTGCCCGCCGCTCCTGCGCCGGTGCCGGCGCAGGAGGTGATTCCGCCCGGACCGACCTCGCTGCTGATGGCGCAGGAGCGCGAGCTGCGCGCCAAGCTGAAGGAGCTGCGCGATCATATCGTCAAGAACGCCGACGATGTCGGCGACCGCTTCCCGACCGAGGCGCGCAAGATGCATTACGGCGAGACCGAGCATCGGCCGATCTACGGCGAGGCCTCGCTCGACGAAGCCCGCGAGCTGATCGAGGAAGGCATCGAGGTGGCGCCGATTCCGGTGCTGCCGGACGATCGGAATTGACGTGCTGGAATGACGGCGCGGGCTCGTGCCGATCATGAACCACGCTAATTTGATGCGAGCTCTCGTTCCAATCTCCGTCATTGCGAGCGCAGCGAAGCAATCCAGAGCCCCGCGCGCAGCCCTGGATTGCTTCGCTCCGCTCGCAATGACGGTTGAGAGATCTCGACCTGAACTGCGACCTTGCTCTGCGAGATCACGATGTCCCCTCTCTCATCTTCCTGGCAACTCTGGGCGCTGCTCTCCGCATTCTTTGCCGCGCTGACGGCGATCTTCGCCAAAGTCGGCGTCGAGGGCCTCAACTCCGATCTCGCCACCCTGATCCGCACGGCGATCGTGCTGGTGACCTTGGCCCTGATCCTGTTCGCGACCGGCCAGCTCACAACTCCGGGACCGATCTCGACGAAGAGCTGGATTTTCCTAACGCTCTCGGCGCTCGGCACCGGCGCGTCCTGGCTGTGCTACTTCCGCGCCTTGAAGCTTGGACCGGCGACATTGGTGGCACCGATCGACAAGCTCAGCGTCGTCCTCGTCGCGTTGTTCGGCGTGGTCTTTCTCGGCGAGCGGCCCAGCCTGCAGGGCTGGATTGGCATCGCGCTGATCGCCTGCGGCGCCGTGCTGATCGCGATCAAGGGCTGACTACACCGCGATCAGCAGCGCGACACCCGCCACGATCAGCGAGATGCCGCAGATCTCGCGCAGCGAGACCGGCTGCTTGAACGAGTAGTATGACACCCCTTGCGCGAACAGCACCTCGATCAGCGCCAAGGTGCGGACGTTCGCTGCCGCCGTCAGCGCGAACGCCAGGAACCAGAACTGCGAGGCGAAGGCGCCGACGAAGCCGGCCATCATCGACGGCCGCCACAGTGACAGGATGCCGCGCAGGATGTCGGGCGCACGCGCCAGCAGATAGACGGTCAGGATCGCCGTCTGCACGAACAGGCCCCAGACCAGCGTATAGGACGCCGCGGTCACGAAGGACACGCCTTCGACGGTGATGATGGCGCCGCGGAAGCCGACCGCCGACAGCGCGAAGGCAGCCGCTGCGACGAGACCCGTCACGGTCGGCTTCAGCTCCGCGAAGCTCTTCTCGCCGCCCGGCCTGAGCGCGGTGATGACGACGCCGATCGTGGCGATCAGGATCGCGACGAGCTTCGGCAACGACAGCGGATCGCCGAGAAAGATGAAGCCGAAGATCGCCGTCTGGATCGCCTCGGTCTTCAGATAAGCGGTCGTCACCACGAACGAGCGATCGGTCATGGCCAGCAGCATCAGCCCGGTCGCGATGATCTGGCTCAACGCCCCGAGCAGCAGCCAGGGCCAGAACGAAGCCGGCGGCCAGGGCAGATGATCGCCGGTCGTGAGCAGCACCACCGCGAGGAACAGCAGCGAGAACGGAAAGCCAAACAGAAAACGGATATTGGTCGCGCCCCACGTGCCAAGCTTGGCCGTCAGCGACCGCTGCATCGCATTGCGCGCCACCTGTCCGGCGGCAGCGACGAGGGTGAAGGGAATCCAGAGCGAGGCGATGGAGAGCATGAGGCACGGTCGGATGTGAGGGACCGCCACCGTGACCAGCGCGGCGCGCCGGGTCAACAGCACATGCGGCAGATCAGCCGCATGTCAGGCTTGCAGCGAAGGTCCGGGACGACACCCTTCGTGGAGCGAGATGCTGGCCTAAACGAATGGCCGCTACACCATCTGCTCGGCGACCACCATGTAGTTCACGTCCATGTCGCCCGACAGGCTCCAGCGGTCGGCGAAGGGGCTGTAGACAACGCCGCTCTGCTCGGTGATGACGAGGCGGTTGTCGAGCAGGTATTTGGTCAGCTCGTCCGGGGTGACGAACTTGCTCCATTCATGGGTGCCGCGCGGCAGCCAGCGGAGGACATATTCGGCGCCGACGATGGCGAGCGCGAAGCTCTTCCAATTGCGGTTCAGGGTCGAGACCACCATCAGGCCGCCCGGCTTGAGCACCGCGGCGCAGCGGCCGAGGAAGGCGCTGACGTCGGTGACATGCTCGACGACCTCCATCGCCAGCACGATGTCGAAGCGCTCGCGCGGGTCCATCTCCTCGATCGTGGTGCAGCGATAGTCGATCGACAGATGCCCCTTCTCCGCATGAAGCTTCGCCGCCGCGATGTTGCTGGCGGAGGGATCGACGCCGACGACCTGGGCGCCCAGCCGCGTGAACGGCTCGCACAACAGGCCGGCGCCGCAGCCGATGTCGAGCATGCGCAGGCCCGACAGGCAGTTGAGGCTCTTGGCGTTGCGCTCGAACTTCCGGCACGCGGCGTCGCGGATGTAGGTCAGGCGCAGCGGGTTGATCTTGTGCAAGGGCGCCATCTTGCCCTTGGGGTCCCACCAGGTCTCGGACAGTTTCGAGAACTTTGCGATCTCCGCGGGATCGACGGTCGAGCCTGGAGAAACAGGGCTGCTGCGGGAATCCTGAGGCATTGTCATCGGTGACTACTCATGATCGAAACGGGACGGCAGCGCGCTAGCGCGCCGTGATGGCGCTGCGGAACGCCAGCGGCTCCGCGATCGTCGGGATCTTCTCGTGACCTTCGCCAACGCCTTTGATGGTCACGTCTCCGTAATTGAGAATGCGTCCGGCAATGGTCTGGTTGACGTCGACGCTCTCGACCTTGTCGAGCGCGATCTCGAAGGTACGGCGGCGAATGAAACCGGTTTTGTGAACGACCCGGCGATTGGTGACGTCGGTCTCGGTGGTCAGGCGATGGAACCAGGCCCGGACCGTCCAATACAGCGACACCAGCGCCATCACGGCCGCTGTCGCCAGGCAGAGCATGATGAGGTTCTCGTTGAGCGTCATGCGGGAGAGGACGAGCAACCCAAACACGACGATCCAGGCCCCGATCGCCGGCAGATAGAACACCCAATGCGCATTGGTCGAATAAAGCACCTTCTCGCCAGGCTGGAGGATTTCGTCGATGTAACGCGCCATGCCAGTCCTCTACCCCACTCCATCACCACAAGGAACCGTCTTGCCCCCGGCCGCGCCGCTATGTATACGCGCGTTTCGGCTGGCGCGCCTCCGGTTTCCGCGCGGGCCGGTCAACTTATCCTCCTGATGGGAATGAGCGCGTCGTCATGGGTCGCCTCGTGCTGAAATTCGGCGGCACCTCCGTCGCCAACATCGACCGCATCCGCAACGTCGCGCGCCACGTCAAGCGCGAGGTGGATGCCGGTCACGAGGTCGCCGTCGTCGTCTCGGCGATGTCGGGCAAGACCAACGAGCTGGTGGCCTGGTGCACCGAAGCCTCGCCGATGCACGACGCGCGCGAATACGACGCCGTGGTGGCCTCGGGTGAGCAGGTCACATCCGGCCTGCTGGCGATCGTGCTGCAGAGCATGGGCATCCAGGCCCGCTCCTGGCAGGGCTGGCAGATCCCGATCAAGACCAGCGACGCCCACGCCTCGGCGCGAATCGTCGACATCGACGGCAGCGAGCTGATCCAACGGTTCCAGGAGCGCAAGGAGGTCGCGGTCATCGCCGGCTTCCAGGGCATCAATGCGGAGACCGGGCGAATCACCACGCTCGGCCGGGGCGGCTCGGATACCTCCGCAGTGGCGATCGCCGCCGCGATCAAGGCCGACCGCTGCGACATCTATACCGACGTCGACGGCGTCTACACCACCGACCCGCGCGTGGTGCCGAAGGCCAAGCGGCTCGACAAGATCGCCTTCGAGGACATGCTGGAGCTGGCGTCCCAGGGCGCCAAGGTGCTGCAGGTGCGCTCGGTGGAACTCGGCATGGTCCACAACATGCCGATCTTCGTCCGCTCCTCATTCGACAAGCCAGAAGATATCGACCCGCACGCCAAGCAGCCGCCGGGGACGCTGATCTGCAGCGAGGAACAAATCATGGAAAATCACGTCGTGACCGGCATCGCCTTCTCCAAGGACGAGGCCCAGATCTCGGTGCGCCAGATCGAGGACAAGCCGGGCATCGCGGCCTCGATCTTCGGGCCGCTGGCGGACGCCAACATCAACGTCGACATGATCGTCCAGAACGTCTCCGAGGACGGCAAGACCACCGATCTGACCTTCACCGTGCCGGCGACCGACTATAACCGGGCCCGCGAGACCATCACGGCCGCCAAGGACAAGATCGGCTACCAGCGCCTGGACACCGCCACCGACGTCGCCAAGGTCTCGGTGATCGGCTCGGGCATGCGCAGCCATGCCGGGGTGGCCGCCAAGGGGTTTGCGGCGCTCGCCGCCCGCAACATCAACATCCGCGCGATCACCACCTCCGAGATCAAGTTCTCGGTGCTGATCGACGCCGCCTATACCGAGCTGGCCGTCCGCACGCTGCATACGCTCTACGGACTGGACCAGGCCTAGAAAAATCTCCCCCATCGCGCCGGTGTCCCGTTCTGTAACAGCGGGACATCGCGCAGACGTGCGCGAAAGCCGTTGAAGCCGTCGCTGGTGGCAGGCGTTTTGCTTGGCAAAACAAGCCCTAATTCGCTATACGCCTCGCAGGATGGCTGCCGCGAAAAGTGCTCCAGTGATGGTTGTCCTGATTCGACTCGGCACCCTCGACGTGCGACGGTAGCGAATCAAGAAAGCTGTTCGATTTCGCGACTTTAGCGCCAGCTCGGCCGCGCGCCGGACTGGCCCCAGGAAGGGGGATTGTGCCACATGCGAAGCACGTCGGGAGGCCCCCGCGTCCTGCTCAGACGGCTTCGCGAGACCATGGCGGAGCAGGTCTCGGCACAGGAGCGGCTCGACAAGATCGTGGTGCTGATCGCGGCCAACATGGTCGCGGAGGTCTGCTCGGTCTATGTGCTGCGCGTCGACAACACGCTCGAGCTCTATGCCACCGAAGGTCTGAACCGCGACGCCGTCCACATGACGGTGCTGAGCGCGCATGAGGGCCTCGTCGGCCTCGTCGCCAGCGAGGCCACCCCGCTCAATCTGAGCGACGCGCAGAATCACCCGGCCTTCTCGTATCGGCCGGAGACCGGCGAAGAGATCTACCATTCCTTCCTCGGCGTGCCGATCCTGCGCGCCGGCAACACGCTCGGCGTGCTGGTGGTGCAGAACCGCGCCAAGCGCACCTATGTCGAGGAAGAGGTCGAGGCGCTGCAGACCACCGCGATGGTGCTCGCCGAGATGATCGCCTCCGGCGAGCTCGCAGCGCTCGCGCAGCCCGGCGCCGAGCCGGCCGTCCGGCACTCGATCCACAAGACCGGCGCGGTGCTGTCGGATGGCATCGCGCTCGGCCATGTCGTGCTCCACGAGCCGCGCGTCGTCGTCAACAACTACATCGCCGAGGACCTGCCGAAAGAGATCAAGCGGCTCGATGCTGCCTTGGTGAAGCTGCGCGCCGATCTCGATCGCATGCTGGAGCGCGGCGACGTTGCCGATGGCGGCGAGCATCGCGAGGTGCTCGAAGCCTATCGCATGTTCGCCAACGACCAGGGCTGGTCGCACAAGCTGCATGAGGCGGTGGCCACCGGCCTCACCGCCGAGGCCGCCGTCGAGCGCGTGCAGTCCGACACCCGTGCGCGCATGCTGCGCTCGACCGATCCTTATTTGCGCGAGCGCCTGCACGACCTCGAGGATCTCGGCTACCGCCTGCTGCGCCAACTGGTCGGCCAGGACCATGCGCCGAGCCGCGACCACCTGCCCGACAATGCCATCCTGATCGCGCGCGCGATGGGCCCGGCCGCCCTGCTCGACTACGACCGCAAGCGGCTGCGTGGCCTGGTGCTGGAGGAAGGCACCGCCAACTCGCATGTCGCGATCGTCGCCCGCGCGCTCGGCATTCCCGCCGTCGGCGAGGTGCCGAACGCGCCCGGCATCGCCGACCCCGGCGACGCCATCATCGTCGACGGCACCTCCGGCTCGATCTATGTGCGGCCGTCGGCGGAGATCGAATCCGCCTATGCCGAGCGGGTGCGCTTCCGCGCCCGCCGCCAGGCGCAGTACAGCGAGCTGCGCAACAAGCCCTGCAAGACCAAGGACGGCCAGCCGGTCGAGCTGATGATCAATGCGGGCCTGGTGATCGACCTGCCGCATATCGAGGACACCGGAAGCGCCGGCATCGGCCTGTTCCGCACCGAGCTGCAATTCATGGTGTCAGCCAGCCTGCCGCGCTCCAGCGATCAGCTCGCGCTGTATCGCACGGTGCTCGACGCCGCCGGCAACAGGCCTGTCACGTTCCGGACACTCGACATCGGCGGCGACAAGGCGCTGCCCTACATGGAGACGGTGATCGAGGAAAATCCCGCGCTCGGCTGGCGCGCGATCCGCCTCGGGCTCGATCGTCCGGGCCTGCTGCGCGGCCAGATCCGCGCGCTGCTGCGCGCCGGCGGTGGCCGCTCGCTGCGCATCATGTTCCCGATGATCTCGGAGGTCGCCGAGTTCGACACCGCGAAAGCGATCGTCGAGCGCGAGCTGACTTATCTGCGCCAGCACGGCCATACGCTGCCGGAGCGCGTCGACATCGGCACCATGCTCGAAGTGCCGGCACTGCTCTATCAGCTCGACGAGCTGCTCGCGAAGGTCGACTTCATCTCGGTCGGTTCCAACGATTTGTTCCAGTTCCTTTTCGCGGTCGACCGCGGCAACGCCAAGGTCTCCGAGCGGTTCGATACGCTGTCGACGCCGATCCTGCGCGCGCTGCGGGAGATCGTGTGCAAGGCCAAGGCCGCCAAGCGCTCGGTGTCGTTGTGCGGCGAGATGGCCTCAAAGCCGATCGGTGCGCTGGCGCTGATCGCGCTCGGCTACCGCTCGCTGTCGCTGTCGGCGACCGCGCATGGTCCCGTAAAGGCGATGATCCTCGAGCTCGACGCCGCCAAGGCCGAGGCGAAGATGGCCGAGTGGCTCGCCGCGCCTGCCGGCAGCTTCTCGATGCGGCAGAAGCTGACCGAGTTCGCCGAGAGCGAAGGCCTCGCACTGTAGCGGGCCTGTCGCGGCCTGCGTGTCTTCCTTCCGTATCGTTTGTTCCTACATCAGATTGCATCATGTCGTCGCTTCCCGAAGCCAAACTGGACGTTTTGTTGGCGCATCACGCCTCGCTCGAGGCGGAGCTGCTCGGCCAGGTCAATTCCGATCGCTACGTGCAGATCACCCGCGAGCTCGCCGAGCTCAATCCGCTGATCGAGGCGGTGAAGGCTTATCGTGCGGGCGTCAAAGAACTGGCCGACACCGAGGCGCTGATCGCCGATCCCGACACCGACGCCGAGATGCGCGCGATGGCGGAGACCGAGCGCGACGAGCTGGTCGCCCGCCGCGGCGAGCTGGAGCAGAAGATCCGCGTCGCGCTGTTGCCGAAGGACGCGATGGACGACCGCAACGTGGTGCTCGAGATCCGCGCCGGCACTGGCGGCGACGAGGCCTCGCTGTTCGCCGGCGATCTGTTCCGGATGTATGAGCGCTTCGCCGCCTTGCAGGGCTGGAAGGTCGAGGTGATCTCGGCGTCCGAGGGCACCGTCGGCGGCTACAAGGAAATCATCGCCGAGGTGCAGGGCCGCGGCGCCTTCGCCAAGCTGAAATTCGAATCCGGCGTGCACCGCGTGCAGCGCGTGCCCGATACGGAGACGCAAGGGCGCATCCACACCTCGGCGGCGACGGTGGCCGTGCTGCCCGAGGTCGAGGATGTCGACGTCGACATCAAGCAGGACGATCTGCGCATCGAGACCATGCGTGCGCAAGGCGCCGGCGGCCAGCACGTCAACAAGACGGAATCGGCGATCCGCATTACGCACATTCCCACGGGGATCGTGGTGATGATGCAGGACAGCCGCTCGCAGCATAAGAACCGGGCGTCGGCGATGAACATCCTGCGCTCGCGCATCTACGACGCGGAGCGGCAGAAGGTCGACGCGGCGCGCTCCGCCGAGCGCAAGGAGAAGGTCGGCTCCGGCGACCGCTCCGAGCGCATCCGCACCTACAATTTTCCGCAAGGGCGCGTCACCGATCACCGCATCAATCTGACGCTCTACAAGCTGCCGCAGGTGATCGCCGGCGAAGCGCTGGGTGAGCTGATCGACGCGCTGACCACGGAGCACCAGGCCGCGCAGCTCGCAGCGCAGGGCGCTGCGGCGTGATGAGCGCCCGCGCGTTGCGAGAGGCGATGCTGCGACCCTGCTTCAACACAAACGGTGTCGTCCCGGCGAACGCCGGGACCCATAACCACCGGCTTCAGCGGTTGTCATGGAAGGCAACTCCGACCACCCGTCCCGCGCCAGCACGGCGTATGGATCCCCGCTTTCGCGGGGATGACCCGTGGAAAGAGACGGCGCGATGACGAAGATCGCGGCGGGGGCAACTGTCGATGCCGCGCGACGCGCACTGGCAGCACGCTTCGCAAATGCGGGGCTCGATTCGCCCGAGCTCGACGCTCGACTGCTGGTGGGCCATGCCCTCCAGCTCGATCTGACGGGCCTCGTCACGCAGGGCAGCCGCCCGCTCTCCGCCGCTGAAGTGACGCAGATCGAAGCGCTGGTGCAGCGCCGCCTCGCTGGCGAGCCCGTGGCCCGGATTCTCGGAGCCAAGGAGTTCTGGGGCCTGCCGCTGCGGCTCTCGGCCGACACGCTGGTCCCGCGGCCGGATACGGAGACCGTCGTCGAGCTGGCGCTGGAGCATCTCGCGACCGGCGGTGCGCTGACGCGACGCTTGCGCATTGCCGATCTCGGCACCGGCTCGGGCGCCATCCTGCTGGCGCTCTTGTCCGAGCTGCCGCAGGCTTCCGGCGTCGGCACCGACATCAGCATCGCCGCACTCATGACGGCACGGGAGAATGCACGCGCGCTGGGGCTCGACGACCGCAGCCGCTTCGTTGCCTGCTCGTATGCGGCCGCGCTGGCGCCGCCGTTCGATCTGATCGTATCGAACCCGCCTTACATCCCCTCGACCGACATCGGCGATCTCGCCGTCGAGGTGCGCATCCATGATCCCTGGCGCGCGCTCGATGGCGGCGATGACGGGCTCGACGCCTATCGCGCGCTGATTCCGCAGGCGGCCCGGCTGCTGCGTCCCGGCGGCGCCGTCATCGTCGAGGTCGGCCACGACCAGAGCGATGACGTTGCCGCGCTGATGATCGAGGCGGGTCTGACCACCAATTCGGCGTGCACCAGGGCAGATTTGACCGGTATTCCGCGGGCGGTCATGGGCCTAAAAAAGCACCCATAAAGGGCCGGCGATCCAGAAAAAGCTCTTGGAATATCCCTTGGGAGCGACTACGTTCCCTCCATAGCATCGGCGCAGGCCCCGCTGAGCGGTATTCACGGAACACCGCGGCGGCCAGATGCCAGAGAGCCGCGCCGGGCGATTGGTTCCAGAACGCAGATCTGTTGAGCGCGAGAGCCGAATGGCTGCGCAGCCTAAGACTGCAAAGCGAACGAAAGCCAGACTTTGCACTTGAGGTCTTACGCGAAGCAAACTGGGTCAGTCGTGGCGAAGCTCGCCCTGGCTGGCTGAATGACGTGGTTCGCCGGCCGAACGAGCCGGTGGGTGGGGAACGCGTTTTGAACGCGCTTTTGTCGAGCGAATCGGCTGTCGATCACATCGGCATGGGTCGGTACTGGCAGGTCGGGACCGGCATCGACCGGACTGGGCCGCGCGCCATGCGCCCGGACCACGGGACGGTATTTCAATACGGCATCGGTATTCTGATGACAATCAATGCTCTGACAATCAGTGCTCCTCACGCAGGGTTGGAATAAAGGCAGGACATGAGAAACGGTCAAAACAACAAGCGGATGCGCAACCGCAACAACGGTAACAACAACAATAACCGGCGCGGCCAAAATCCTCTGACCCGGGTGTTCGAGTCCAACGGGCCGGACATCAAGATCCGTGGCACCGCCTCCCATGTGGCCGAAAAATACGTCCAGCTTGCCCGTGACGCCCGCTCCTCGGGCGACCCCGTTGCCGCCGAAAACTACTATCAGCACGCCGAGCATTATTTCCGCCTGATCGCGGCGGCCCAGGAGCAGTTCCGTCAGAACCAGCCGCAGCCGCGCGCAGCCGATGATCTGACCGTCGACGATCTCGACGATGACGGCGAGAGCTTCTCGCATTTCGGCCAGGAGCCGGGCTTCGTTCAGCCTCAGCCTCAAGCCCAGCCCTTCATGCGCGACCGTGACGGCGGTCAGCGCGAGCGTGGCGACAATCAGCAGCCCTATCAGCGCGATCAGCAACAGCCGCGCGAGCACCGCGAAGCCCGCGAGCATCGTCAGCCCCGCGAGCATCGGGAGCCGAGAGAGGCTCGCGAGCCGCGTGAGCACCGCGAGCCGCAGGAGCATCGCGAGCGGGAGCCGCGCGAGCATCGCGAACGTCCGCAGCCGGCGCAGTATCAGCCGCAACCGCAGCCGGTCGTCGCCGACAGCGGGGTCGACCGCCTGCCGTCCTTCATCACCGGCCCGCAGCCGCAGATCGCCAATCCTCCCGCCGCGTTCGAAGGTGGCGCCGAGCGTTATCCAAGGCGCCGTCGCCGGCCGCACGGCCCGCGTGCGGAAGCGGCCGCTGCTGCACCGGCGCCGAGCGAGGATCTCAATCCCGGCGAGTGACGCTTACCATTGCGCTTTGACGACACGGGCGGGCCTTCGGCTCGCCCGTTTTATTTTGCGGGCTTTGCCTCGCAGCGGCGCAAGCCTCTCGATGCACCCCTCCCCGACGCAACCCTCCTCGATGCAGGACTAATCGCGTCGATCCTCGCTGCCGCGGTTGGAGCCCTGCGCTGACGGCGCCGGCGTCAGCACCGGCTCGAGCCGCGGGATCAGCCTGATGCGCTCGCGACGTGCCGGAATGACGCGATAGACCTGCTTGGTCGCTTCGACGATATGGACGCCGGCGAACGGCAGCGACAGCGCCGCGCCCACGCGCTCCCAGGCCATCGCCGATCTCAGGAACCAGCCGCCGACCGGCGGCATGAACAGCGCCTCGCCCCAGGCGCTCGGCGTGAACCAGGTCTGCCGCAGCAGTTGCGTGATCTGCGAGCGCGAATACGGCCGGCCGTGGCCGAACGGCGTGTTGTCGGTCCGCGTCCAGACGCCGCGGCGGTTGGGAATGACGATGATCATGCGGCCCGCCGGCGCCAGCACGCGCCAGACCTCACGCAGCAATCCGGCCGGATCGTCCGACATCTCCAGCGCATGCACGATCAGGATTCGGTCGACCGCCGAGTCCGGCAGCGGCAGTGAGAACTCGTCCACCAGCGAGGCCAGTGTCGGCCGTGCCGTCGGCCATTTCAGCACACCTTGCGCGGCCGGCATGAAGGCGATGCAGCGCTCGGAATCCTCGCGGAACAGTCCGAGATAGGGCGTGGGATAGCCGATGCCGAGCACGCGCTGCCCGGCCGCGCTCGGCCAGCGCGCCCGGATGCCGCGGTTGATCAAGAGCCGCGCGACGATCCCGAGGCGCCCCGAATAGAAATTCCGCAGATCGATCACGTCCATGACGACAATGTATCATGCGGACGCGGGCGGTCGCGCGCCCAATATTGCGTTGCGCCTGCAGCGTTAACGCCATATCTCTGCCCGGCAGTACCGCCGACGGAGACATCATGGCCGCTGACATCCGCGTCTTCACCTGTCTGTCCGATAATTTCGGCTACCTGATCCACGATCCCGCGACCGGCGCCACCGCCTCGATCGACGCGCCGGAAGCCGGTGCGATCGTGCGCCAGCTCGAGGCCGCCGGCTGGACCCTCACCGACATCCTGGTCACCCATCATCACCACGACCATGTCGGAGGGGTCGCCGAGCTGAAGCAGCGCTATGGCTGCCGCGTCGTCGCGCCGCACGACAAGACCACGGCGATCGGCAATGTCGACCTGCGCGTCGGCCATGGCGACGTCGTCAAGATCGGCGAGCTGCTTGCGCGCGTGCTGGAGACGCCCGGCCATACGCTCGACCACGTGTCCTACGTGTTCGATGCCGACAAGGCGGTGTTCGCCGCCGACACGCTGTTCTCGATTGGCTGCGGCCGCGTGTTCGAGGGCACCTATCCGATGATGTGGGATTCGCTGTTGAAGCTGCGCACGTTGCCCGACGATTTCAGGCTGTATTGCGGCCACGAATACACCGCCTCGAACGTCAAATTCGCGCTGACCGTCGATCCTGATAACGAGGCGCTGAAGGCGCGCGCAGCCGAGGTGACGCGGCTGCGGGCCGCCAATCAGCCGACCATCCCGGTGCTGCTCGGCGAGGAGAAGCTCGCGAACGTGTTCCTGCGCGCCGACGATCCCGCGGTCGCAGTCCGGCTGCGCATGAAGGGCGCGAGCGCCGAGGACGTGTTCGGCGAGCTGCGCGAGCGCAAGAACAAGTCGTAGAACGCATCCCGCTTATGACCGCGCTCTCCGCCGCCGACATCATCGCGCGCCTCGGTCTGCAACCACACCCGGAGGGCGGACATTTTCGCGAGACGTTTCGCGACACTGTCGTCGAGGCGTCCGGGCGTGCCGCATCGACCTTGATCTATTTCCTGCTCGCGCGCGGCGAGCGCTCGCATTGGCACCGCGTCGATGCGGTCGAGACGTGGCACTATTATGCGGGAGCGCCGCTGTTGCTGCGCATCGCGGGCGACGGCGAGGCGCCGCAGACGACGACGCTCGGCATCGACCTCCTGGCCGGCCAGCAGCCGCAGGCCGTGGTCCCCACCCACGCTTGGCAGGCGGCCGAGAGCACCGGCGACTGGACGCTCGTCGGCTGCACGGTCGCGCCGGGATTCGAGTTTTCAGGATTCGAGCTCGCGCCTCCCGGTTGGGAGCCGCCGGTCTAGCTCAAGCGCCGGCCACCTTGACGGCGGGGGGCTCGGCAAAACGCTGACGCTCGCGGGAGAGAAAGCCGAAGACGGCGTCAGCCGGCATCGGCTCAGCGAAGTAATAGCCCTGGATGTAGTCGGCGCCGAGGCCGCGCAGGCTGTCGAGCTGCTCCTGCGTCTCGACGCCTTCGACGACGCAGGAGATCTCCATGTCGGCGCACAGGCCGGTCAGCGACTTGATGATCTTGTGACTGACGGGATTGGCGTTGACATCGCGCACGAAGCTTCGATCGACCTTGAGCTTGTCGAGCGGCAGCCGGTGGACGTGGCTGAGCGACGAATAGCCGGTGCCGAAATCGTCCAGCGAGATGCCGCAGCCGATCGCCTTCAACGCCGCGATCGACTCCTCGGCCCGGGCCAAATCGAAGGTGACGGCGGTCTCGGTGATCTCGAACTCGATGCGGCGCGGCGGAACGCCGCTGGCCTGAATGATCGAGATCAGCGGCAGGATGCCTTCCGGCGAGCAGATGTCATGCGCCGAAAGGTTGAACGACACCTGGATGTCATCAGGCCACATCCGTGCTGCAGCGAGCGCCTTGACCAGGAGAACGCGGGTGAGGTTGCGGATGACACCGATCCGCTCGGCGGCCGGGATGAAGCTGGAGGGCGCCACAATGCCCAGCTTGGGGCTGTGCCAGCGCGCCAGCACCTCGAATCCGGTGGTGTGCGCGTTCGCGGCATCCATGATCGGCTGGTAGACGAGCTCCATCTCCGTCTCGAAATCCGCCGTGCGCAGCAGATGCTCGATCACGCTGCGGCTGCGGATCTCGGCTTCGAGCTCGGTCGAGAAGATGATCGCCTGGCCGCGCGCGCGGCGCTTGGCGTGATACAGCGCGTAGTCGGCACATTCATACAGTGCATCCGCCGCCATCGCCGAGCGTGGATACATCGCAAAGCCGGTCGAGCAGGACAGACCGGTGTGCGTGGTGTCGAACTGATAGGGCAGCTTGATGAGATCGGTGATCTCCCGCCCGAGCGTCAACAGATCCGCATCGGTCGGATTGCCGACGACGATGAGGCCGAACTCGTCTCCGCCGAGGCGCGCCAGATGGACCTGGGATCCACGGTTTTCGCAGACATCGCGAATGCGGCGCGCGGCTTCCATCAGAACGCGGTCGCCGACCGTATGCCCATAGGTGTCGTTGATCGGCTTGAAGCCATCGAGATCGATGATGCCGACGGCGAGCCGCGTGCCGTCGCGCTCGGCCTCGGCGAAGGCGGAGGTCAGCTCGGAGAAGAACCGGCGCCGGTTGGGCAGGTCGGTCAGCGAGTCCAGATTGGCGAGCCGGAAGTTCTCGTCCGACAGCGCCTGCGTCGCAGCCTGCTCGGCCAACAATGACTTGCGGCTCGCGACCAGCGCGGCGAAGTCGCGGTAATAGATGAACAGCACCGTCACCATGGCGCCGGAGACCAGCAGCTGATTGACGGCAATCGCCCGCAGCGCGTGGACGCCGGTGGCCATGAAGAAGATCACGTAAGGCACGATCACCACCAGCGTCACGATCAGCGCCGCCGACCGTAGATGCATCAGGCAGAAGATGATGCCGATGACGGTGACCGCCATGTAGAACGCGACCTGTCCCTTGGCGAACGGATCGCCATAGGGAAACAGCGAAAATGACCAGATTACGAACAGCGCACCGATCGGCCCGGCGATCCGGTTGGTGAAGCGCAGATTGTGCAGCACCTCGGCGTCGCTGCTGGGCACCTCGCTCTGCCGCAACCACCAGAGCATGCGAAGGCCGGTGATGGTCGACAGCAGCGCCGGCACCGACACGGTCAGCCATATCGGCGCCACCGGCAGGAACGTGTAGGCGAGCGCGAGGCTATTGGTGATCAGGATGAAATAGAGCAGCGGCACCTGCTTGGAGAACGCCTGGAATTGCGCGCGCGTCAGCTCGGGATTGTCGGCGGGAACGCGAAACAACTCCCCGGCGCGGGCCATGTAACGTCTCACGTCCGGCATCCGCCGCCCCGTTGTCAGCACCATTGCGGGCAAAAGTCTTGCGCAGCACCGGTAAAGGCTGGGTTAGGTGCAGACGGCGTCAAGCTCCGATCGGCGGTTGCAAGCTACCAGTAAACGAGGCCGCCGGTTCCCGGCTTAAGCTGAAATCAAGGATAAAGAGCGTATTCGCGACGATGGTCGCGGCATGACGTGCGTGCCGTCAGCGACGGCGCAGCAGGAACATGTCCTTTGCCGCGACGAGGCCACCGCCCGCGATCAGCAAGGCTGCAACGGCGATGGTGGCGCTCGGCTGGGCGTAGCCGGCGACGATCAGGAACGCCGTCGACAGCAGCGGCGTCGCATAGGACGCAGCACCGAGCACACGAATGTCGCCGCGCTTCATGCCGATGTCCCAGGCGTAGAAGGCGGCCCCGACCGGGCCGAGGCCGAGCCCGGCCACCGCCAGCCACTGCGTCGCGTTGTCCGGCCAGACTGTATGCTCGACGGCGAGATGAACCAGGGCGGCGAGCACGGCGGTGGCGAGACAGAAGCCCGCGACGGCATCGGTGGGCACCGCCTTCAGACGGCGCGACAGCACCGAGTAGATCGCCCACACGAAGGCTGCGACGAACGCAGCGAAGAGCCCCGGGAGCTGGCTCGCGGCGAAGCTCGCGCCATTGCCCATCAACAACAACGCCGTGCCGACCAGCCCGAGCGCGGCGCCGATCACGTGATGACCAGCGAGCCGCTCGCCGGGCAGAAACGCGGAGAACAGCACGATCAACAGCGGCCAGAGATAGTTCAGCAAGCCTGCTTCCGCCGGTGGCGCAAAGCGCAGCGCCAGGAAATACAGCGCGTGATAGCCGAACAGGCCGCCGACGCCGACGGCCCACGCCATCGCCGGCTGCTGCAGCACCTGCAGCACCTGGCCTCGCTTCAGAACGGTCAGCATGCCGACGATGCCGCCGACGGCAAAGGTCATCGCGGCGAGTTGGAACGCCGGAATGGCGCCGGTGGCCACCGTCAGCAAGGCGAGCAGCGACCACATCAGGATCGCGGTCAGGCCGATCAAGGTCGCGGTGCGCTGGGACATCGGGTGGCAGGCTCCATCACGGCCGGGTCCGACCAGCCATCCACGCCTGTGCCCGTGCCGGGCTACTCCAAAGACGTGAATGCCCGCGGCGAGCGCGGGCATTCGGTGTCTTAGCCGGAGATCACGCCCGGTGGCAACGCCACCGCCGAGATCACGCCATGTACTGGCCGCCGTTCACGGACAGGGTCGAGCCGGTGATGGCGCCGGCCTCGTCCGCCGCGAGGAACACGACGGTGCGCGCGATCTCCTCGGGCTCGCCGAGGCGGCCGACCGGAATCAGCGGCAGGATCGACTTCTCCAGCACATCCTTCGGCACCGCCTGCACCATTTCGGTGTTGATGTAGCCCGGGCAGATCACGTTGACGGTGATGCCGGCCTTCGCGGTCTCCAGCGCCAGCGCCTTGGTGAAGCCGATGTCGCCCGCTTTCGCCGCGGAGTAGTTGACCTGGCCGAACTGCCCCTTCTGCCCGTTGATCGAGGAGATGTTGATGATGCGGCCGAACTTGCGCGCGCGCATGCCCTCGATGACCGGCCGGGTCATGTTGAACAGCGAGCCGAGATTGGTGTTGATGACGGCGCTCCACTGCTCGAGCGTCATCTTGTGGAACGCCGTGTCGCGGGTGATGCCGGCATTGTTGATCAGCACCTCGACCGGGCCGAGATCGGCTTCGACCTTCTTGATCCCCTCGGAGCAGGCCTCGAACGAGCTGACGTCCCATTTGTAGACCGGGATCTCGGTCTCGCTCTTGAACTTCTCGGCAGCGGCATCGTTGCCGCCGTAATTCGCCGCGACCTTGTATCCGGCAGCCTTCAGCGCCTTGCTGATGGCCGCACCGATACCGCGCGTCCCCCCCGTCACCAACGCCACACGTGCCATGTCGAATCCTTCCCTCGATGACTGATCACACGACAACAACCTGAGGATGCCGATGTGCATTCCGTTGTTATTGGACCATGGACGCCGTCGCGACAATCATCTCGTCGCTGCGACAGACATGCTCGCTCAACTCTCATTTTTTATGTCTTCGATTATGCGACGTGTTTGACGGACATCAAGAACAAAACGCCCGGCGAGATCGCCGGGCGTTGATCTTTAGTTGAGCTGGACGCGATTGCGAAGATCGAACGTTTCGCAATCAGTGCCGCGTTTTTAGTCGCGTGCAACGCACAGGGCGATGCCCATGCCGCCGCCGATGCACAGCGTGGCCAGGCCTTTCTTGGCGTCGCGCTTCTGCATCTCATGCAGCAAGGTGACGAGCACGCGGGCGCCGGAGGCACCGATCGGATGGCCGATCGCGATCGCGCCGCCATTGACGTTGACCTTGGCAGGATCCCAGCCGAGATCCTTGTTGACGGCGCAGGCCTGCGCCGCAAACGCCTCGTTCGCCTCGATCAGGTCGAGATCGGCGATAGTCCAGCCTGCCTTCTTCAGCGCTGCACGCGAGGCCGGGATCGGGCCGGTGCCCATGATCTTCGGGTCGACGCCGGCCTGGCCCCAGGACACGATCCGCGCCAGCGGAGTCTTGCCTTCCTTTTCCGCCTGCTTGGCGGTCATCAGCACGACGGCCGCAGCGCCGTCATTGATGCCGGACGCGTTGCCGGCGGTGACGGTGCCGTCCTTCTCGAACGCCGCGCGCAGCTTGGCCATCGCGTCGAGCGTGGCGCCGTGACGCGGATATTCGTCGGTGTCGACGATGGTGTCGCCCTTGCGGCCCTTGATGGTCACGGGCGCAATCTCATCCTTGAACTTGCCGGCCTTCTGCGCGGCCTCGGCCTTGTTCTGCGATGCAACCGCGAACTCGTCCTGCTGGGCGCGCGTGATCTGGTACTGCTTCGCAACGTTCTCGGCGGTGTTGCCCATGTGATAGCCGTTGAAGGCGTCCCACAGGCCGTCTTTGATCATGGTGTCGACGAACTCCAGCGAGCCCATCTTCACGCCGCCGCGCAGATATTGCGCATGCGGCGCCATGCTCATCGACTCCTGGCCACCGGCGACCACGATGTCGGAATCGCCGTTCTTCAGCGCCTGATAGCCGAGCGCCACCGAGCGCAGGCCGGAGCCGCACAGCTGGTTGATGCCCCAGGCCGGGCTGTCCACCGGAATGCCGGCGGCGATCGACGCCTGACGTGCCGGGTTCTGGCCCTGCGCTGCGGTCAGGATCTGACCCATGATGACCTCGGAGACACGGCCCGGCTCCACGCCAGCGCGCTCCAGCGCGGCCTTGATGGCAACCGCGCCCAGCTCATGGGCCGGGACACTGGCGAAGGCACCGTTGAAACTTCCAACCGCGGTGCGGGCGGCGCTGACGATGACGACATCGTCCGACATGGGCATCTCCTGAGGTTCTTGATCTTGGGTGTGAAGGCGAGGCTTGAGAGCGGGAGCGATTTTGAAACGAAGACGACGATCTCAGTTCATATATCTCAGTTCATAGTTATGCCGGCCGTCCGCAAGCCCCACTGCGGGCGGGCGCAACCTTCGCCCATCATCCTGTGAACGTCGTTGCGACATGTCAATCGGTGGGGCCATCGAATCCTGTTGCAGCGCACTCAAAATGGCGCGGATGGCCGTTTCATGAGCAAGATTTCTGCTGTCGGATTAACCGTTCCGCACAAAACCGTAGCCGAACTCGCTCGAAAGTGATTACGTTATTGCATTGCGTAGCTCTTCGCCCCCGCGGCAGCGCCGCAGGGTTCCCTGTTCTCGGTTTGCATGTGTGAGCTCATGGCGAAATCTGACCAACCCACCACGATCAAGAAATACGCGAACCGGCGGCTCTACAATACCGGGACGAGTACATACGTGACCCTGGAAGATCTGGCTTCCATGGTTAAGAACGGCGAGGATTTCCTGGTCTATGACGCCAAGACCGGCGACGACATCACCCGTTCGGTGCTCGCTCAGATCATCTTCGAGCAGGAGAACAAGGCGGGGCAGAACCTGCTGCCGACGACGTTCCTGCGCCAGCTGATCCGGTTCTACGGCGACAGCATGCAGATGGTGGTGCCAAAGTACCTTGAGCAGTCGATCGACACGCTGACCAAGGAGCAGGAGAAGTTCCGCAAGCAGATCGCCGACACCTTCAGCGGGACGCCGTTCGCGCCGCTCGAAGAGCAGGTGCGTCGCAATATGGAGCTGTTCCAGCAGACCTTCTCGATGTTCAAGCCGTTCACGCCTGCAGCGGCGCGCAGCGAGGACAAGGCCGCCGAGCCCGCAGCCGCCGCTGACGACAATATCGACGAGCTGCGCCGCCAGATGAAGGAAATGCAGGACCGGCTCGACCGCATGTCGGAGCCAAAGAAGGACGAGCAGCAAGGCTGAGCTTGCCGTTTGCTGCGATCGAAAGCCGGCGGCTGATCAGCTTGCCGCCGGCAACTCCACCCTGCCCTGCTCGATCCATGGCCTGTCCGTCGAGGCAAGGCCGATCACGCGACCCTGGATGTAGTCGCAGCCCCAGTCGCGCAGCAGCGCCACCGACGCATCGTCCTGCACCCATTCCGCCACGGTCTTGATCTCGAGCCGCCTCGCCAGCTCGACCAGCGTCTGCACGAAGGCGCGGTCGTCGGCCGAGCGCGCGAGATTCTGCACGAATGCGCCATCGATCTTGACGATGTCGACGCCGAGCTTGCGCAGGTTGCGGAACGAGGTGTGCCCCGCGCCGAAATCGTCGATCGCGATGCGGCTGCCGAGATCCTTCAAGCGGGTCACGAAGCCGCGGAGATCATCGATGTCCTGGATCTCGACCGTCTCGGTGATCTCGACGATCAGCCGCTCGGCGACACCGGGATGAGCGCGCATCATCGATTCGATCGAGGCCCACCAGTCCGGATCCATGGTGGTCTCCGGCGAGATGTTGAGGCTCAGGGTCACGTCCGGCGTGCTCGCGAGCTCGGTCACGACGAGCTCCAGGATGCGGTGATCGACGAGGCGGATCAGGCCGAGTCGCTCGGCGACCGGCACGACATCCGGCGCCAGCAAAGCGCGGCCGTCATCCTGCCGCATCCGCACCAGGCACTCATAGAAGGCGGGCGCGAGCGTGGTGGCATTCACCACCGGCTCGAACGCCGTGACGATGCGCCGCTCGTTGAGCGCGGTGACGATCTCGTCGGTGACGCGGATGTTGACCTTGCGCTGCGCGTCGCGCTCGACGTTCGGCCGCCAGGTCGAGAACGAGCCGATGCGGCGCCGCTTGGCGGCATCGAGCGTCTCATGGGCGCGGTTGACCGCCTCTTCGACCGAGCGCGCATGGCGCGGCACGCTGACGGCGCCAATCGTGGCGGTGACGGCGACCGGTCCCGACTTGGTCGGCACCACGTCGTCGCGAACTGCCGCAAGGAAACGCTCGGCTGCGATCGTCATGTCGTCCATGGTGCAGTTCTTGAGGATCAGCCCGAACTTGTTGCCCGAGAAGCGTCCCAGCGCATCGCCGCCGCGCAGCCGCGCGCGGATCCGCTGCGCCACCTCGAGCACCACGCCATCGGCGACGTCGAAGCCGAACGCGTCGTTGATGCGCGCGAGATGGTCGATGCCGACCAGCATGAAGGCGCAGGAGAAGCGAAAGCGCTGCGATTCCTCGATCACCTCGGCCAGCGTCGCCAATAGATGCGTGCGGTTCAGCTCGCCGGTGAGCGGATCGTGACGCGACAGCTTGAGGAGCTGCTCCTCCCGGGCGTGGCGCTCGTTGTTGATGCGCACGATGCCCTGGGCGCGCGACGGCCGTCCGTCCGAGCCGGCGAACCAGCAGCCAGTTTCCTCGACCCAGATCAGCGGCGCGCCGGCATGGGTCCGCACACCATATTCGATACGGTAGGGCGTGCCGCTGGCGCCGTAGAGCGGCGCGGCCTGGCGCATGACCTCGGAGCGAATGTTGCGGTCCGGCTCGATCAGCTTGCCGAATTCGGTGCCGTTGCAGAGCTGCGGCAGCGGCACGTCGGCGAAGACAGCGCCGACGTGGTCGCTCCACACGATGACGTCGCTCGCCAGATCCCAGACGAAGGCGGCTTGGCCGAGGGAGGCCAGGATCATCGAGGTCTGTGGCAAATCGGATGTCAAGATCGCCTCGTTCTGGAACACGCCGGCGCGCACCGGCGTCGATAGCAGGACAGCCGCCACCTACCGTTGCGAGCGGCGGCGGCGCAATTCGCGAATCAGACTACGCATCTCTGGTTAACGGAGAGCATGCCGTCGCGACATCAGCATGTCCCGGCCGCATCAACCATCTTTCGCCTCGGACGGACCCGGCGCGGCGGGCGCGGCATTGCCTTTGCGAGATGGGATGGTGAAAGGCTCCGGCGTCCCATAATGTGACAAGTGCGCCGGGTGTGGTGGGACGATGTCAACGATTGATCAGGACGAGGGCTCACGCGGAGCAGATGAGGCGTCCCGCTCCCTGGCACTGGTGCCGGGCACGCGGAGCCCCGACCGCCGCGCGACGATGATCCGCGCTGCCCGTCCCGATGCCGGCTTCGTCACCCAGCTGATCGCG
The DNA here is from genome assembly GCF_054063215.1 of Bradyrhizobium sp. USDA 4353. Classification (NCBI taxonomy): domain Bacteria; kingdom Pseudomonadati; phylum Pseudomonadota; class Alphaproteobacteria; order Hyphomicrobiales; family Nitrobacteraceae; genus Bradyrhizobium; species Bradyrhizobium sp. USDA 4353. Next base: position 1,988,957 of record NZ_JBSSGB010000001.1, on the reverse strand, counting down.
ACGGCCGAGCACTTGCCGCAGACCAGCACGCTCAGGCGCGCGGCGGCTGCGGATGTCCACAGCGCCTATGCGGCACGGCTTCGGCCGGTGATGCGGGCGGGCGATCGCACCCGGGAGGTCATCTGAGCGGCGCCCGCCTGCGCCTCAGGATTTGGGGGTCTCGGATTTTGGCGTCTCGGCTGTATGCGGCTCCGGAGCGCTCGGAGCAGCGGCCTCAGCCTCCTTGACCTCCGCGACCCAGCCGGTCGTCTGCACAGGGGCCGGCCGGGGCACCGAGCGATCGAGCAGCACGGACTCGGCGACCGACGCAGCCGCCGGCACCGTGTCGGTCACCGGCTCGACGACCGGCGCCGGAGCGGGAGGCGCTTCGACGTGATGAACTTCTGAAGGCACCGGCTCTTCGGGCTTGATCGGCTCCTCGACCGCCTCGGGCACGGGATGGGCGACAGGCTCCTCGGCCACAGCCGGCGTCACCGGAACAGGTGCGGCGACCACCGCCCGGGCGGCGCGCTTGGTGCGCAGCGCGATGCCGCTGAAGAAATCGACCATCGCCAGCAGGGTCAGCAGCAGGAAGGTGGAGTTACCGAACTTCTTCCACATCGCGAATTCGGCCGCGGCGCCGCCGAACACCAGGAGCGACAGCAGATGGTCGGTCAAATATTTGCCGTTCGGCTTGGACGCCTTGATGACCTCCAGCAGCAGCAGCAGCACGCCGAGCGCCAGCAGCATGTCGCCCAGCGAGATCGTCCAGAGCTCGCCGGACGGCAGCTGCAGGCGCAGCAGGACCTCGCCGAACTCGACCCCCGGCATCAGGAAGACGATCATGTTGTAGATCGCCAGCGGGATCAGCAGCAGCGGGAAACCGACCATGGACATCGGTTGGAGCCTTATGGCGCGGGGGGCGGACCCGCCACGAAATCAATTGGAAGATTATGACGGCGAGACGGGATCACGCAGCACACAAGCGGAAGCGGCCCCGGCGAATCACGTCGCGCGGGACCGCTTTCAACCCCATCGATGGCCGAATTCGGGCAGCTTGAACAGCGACCCGAACGGGCAATCAGGCGTCTTTCTTCTTCAGGACCTGGCGGCCCTTGTACATGCCGGTCTTCAGGTCCAGGTGGTGCGGACGACGCAGCTCGCCAGAGTCCTTGTCCTCGACATAGGTCGGCTTCTTGATCGCGTCAGCCGAGCGGCGCATGCCGCGGCGCGACGGCGAAGTTTTTCTTCTGGGGACGGCCATATCGGTATCCTCTAGGGGTATTCGGAAGGCATCGTCCGCGAAAGGGACGGCTGCAGCCATGAAGCTGGCGAGCCCGGATGCCGATCAAGGCCGCGCTTATAGAGGATGGGTTGCGGCATGGCTAGGGCTCTCCGAGGCATTTTTGGCCAAATTTCACCCTCCCCCGACCTCACCGCCGGTCGCCCCAGCAGGTCTGAAGCGCGGACGCTTGCGCCCGGACCATATAGGTGGCCGCCAGCCGCCGCACCCCTGGCCCCGGCGTCCGGGCGCTGCGCCGGACCGGATTGGGCAGGATCGAGGCCAACAGCGCCGCCTCGCGCGGCCCCAAGCCTGCGGCCGAGCGGCCGAAGGCGTAATTCGCCCCCGCCTCGACGCCGAACTGGCCGGACGGGCCGAGCTCGGCGATGTTGAGATAGATCTCCAAGATCCGCCTTTTGCTCAGCACGAGGTCGATCCACAGCGCCAGCGGCAGCTCCAGGGCCTTTCGGACATAGCTGCGGCCCTGCCAGAGGAACAGGTTCTTGGCGACCTGCTGCGTGATGGTCGAGCCGCCGCGGCTGACATCGCCGTCCTCGGCATCGTCCATGACCTCGCGCAGCGCCCCCCAATCGATCCCATGATGGCTGCAGAATTTGGCATCCTCGGCCGCCACCACCGAGCGCGGCAGATAGGGCGACATCGCCGCGAGATCAATCCAGCGCCGCTCCATCGGCCGGCCCGTCACCGTCCGCCACAGCATCAGGGTCGAGACCGGGTGACCCACGGCATAGAACGGCGTCAGGACATAGGGCACCAGCAGCACCAGGACGACGACCAGGAGGATGGCTCTGACGGTACGCAAGGGCAGGCGTCGCTCGGGTTGGACCACGCTGGGGGCGGCCGTGAGGGGCGGATTATCCGACATCTCCATCAGGTTTCCTGCTTTTTTCCGCCGTTGCGGCCGAAAGCCACCACCGTCCCCGCAATTGACGAAGTCGCCGCCATCAACGATTGTCCGGCGAATTTTGCCCTTGGAGCTCTTCTTAAATGACCGCGACGGCCACCGACTTCACCCAACGCCTGGACAAGACCGCGGAGGAGACCGAAGCGCTGCTCGGCGAGCTCTTGTCCGATGCGCCCTTGGCCGACGAGATCGCCCGTCCGAAGCGGCTGATCGACTCGATGCGCTATTCCAGCCTCGGCGGCGGCAAGCGGCTGCGCCCATTCCTGGTGGTCGAGAGCGCTGCCGTGTTCGGCGTGCCCCGCCGCGGCGCGCTGATGGCGGGCGCCGCGCTCGAATGCATCCATTGCTACTCCCTGATCCATGACGACCTGCCGGCGATGGACAATTCGGACCTCCGCCGCGGACGTCCGACGCTGCACAAGGCCTATGACGACGCCACCGCGATCCTCGCCGGCGACGCCGCTCCTGACCATTGCCTTCGACATCATCACCCGCGACGAGATCCATCCCGATGCCGGCGTGCGCCTGGCGCTGACCCGGGCGCTGGCCCGGTGCGCCGGTGTCGGCGGCATGGCCGGCGGCCAGATCCTCGATCTTGCCGGCGAGGGCCGGTTCGGTGATCGCGATCCGGTCGACGTCGCCCGCGTGCAGCAGATGAAGACCGGCGCCCTGCTCCGCTTCGGCTGCATCGCCGGCGCCCTGCTCGGCCAGGCCACGCCAGCCGAGTACCAGGCGCTCGACGACTACGGCCGCGCGCTCGGCGAGGCCTTCCAGATCGCGGACGACCTGCTCGACGTCGAGGGCGATGCCGCCACGCTCGGCAAGCCGGCCGGCGCCGACGCCGAGCTCGGCAAGACCACTTTCGTCACCCAGCTTGGCGTCGAGGGCGCCAAGCAGCGCGTCCGCGACCTGCTCGCGCGTGGCGACGCCGCGCTGTCGATCTTCGGAGCCAAGGGCGACGTCTTGCGCGCGGCCGCGCATTTCGTCGCCGAGCGCAAGAGCTGAGCCGGGGCCGCGCGGTTGACCGGGCTGCATCCTGACGATCCGGTGCTGGCGCGCTTCGCGCGCCTGCCACGCGGGTTGCGCATCATCTATGCGCGCCCGCGCACCTTTATGTCGCTCGGCATCGCCGCCGTCTCGTTCTTTCTGCTTCCGTCCGCGCTCCGGCTGATCACGCGGCTCCTGATCAGCTGGGACATCTTCGCCACGATCTACCTCGTGCTGGTCGCGGTGATGATGTTGCGCAGCGAGCATCAGCACATCCGCCGCAAGGCGGTCATGCAGGACGATGGCCGATTCGTGATCCTGCTGGTCACCGCGCTCGGCGCCTTCGCCAGCATCGCCGCCATCGTGTTCGAGCTCGGCGCCTCCAAGCGCGATGCGCCTGCGCTGACGCTTGCGCTGCTCACCGTCTCGCTGTCCTGGGTCGCGGTGCATGCGACCTTCGCCTTGCACTACGCCCATGACTATTATCGCGGCGCCAAGCCGGGCGGCCTGCAATTTCCGAGCGGCGACAAGGACGAGCACGCCGACTATTGGGACTTCGTCTACTTCTCCTTCATCATCGGCATGACCGCCCAGGTCTCCGACGTCGGCATCACCGACAAGGTCATCCGCCGCACCGCCACCGTCCACGGCATCATTTCGTTCGTCTACAACACCGCCCTCGTCGCCCTGATGGTCAACATCGCCGCCAGTGCGATCTCGTCCTGATCGAGTTTCGATCAGGCTGACCTGATCGCGAGCTTGGGGCACGTTCACCTCTCCCGAAGGGAGAGGTCAGATGGCATCGCCAGATGCAATCCGGGTGAGGGTTTGAGGTGAGAGATGATCGTGTGATCCCCCTCACCCGGCGCTGCGCGCCGACCTCTCCCCGGCGGGGAGAGGTGGACCGAGATCGCGGCGACAGCTCGGCTCGATCAGCATGGCCGGGCCATTGGTCCGCTCTCCCATCAATTGCACACCTCGGCGGTGGCGTTCACGCCGGGGCCGCCGCCGCCGCGATATTCGAGCCGGCAGCCTTGGCGGACGGGACGGCAGAGATAGGCGTCGCAATAGATCTGGCCCGACGACGGTTTTGGACGTGCCTGCGCCTGGGGCTTCGGAGCGGTGAAGCTCGGGGCCACTCCGATGCCGACACCGAGACCGCCGCCGCCGACACCGATCCCGACGCCAACGCCGACATTCGGCGCCGCCATCGGCATGTTCGGCTCGGGCGCCGCACGAGCGCCGCGGCGGCGCGACGGCACGTCCTCGTCGTCGCTGCTATCGCGCTTGGCCACCGGCTTCTTGTCGCGCCGCTTCTCGCACTCATTGTCGTCGTTCACGAACGAGCCTTCGGCGCAGACGATGCGGGTGCAGCGGTCGCCGTCGGATTTGTAGCCGTGCTGGCAGACCAGCGGACAGACGCGCGCCTGCTTGAGCTTGATCGCAGCAAGCGCATCGGCCGAGGCGGCCTGGGTGTCCAGCTTGGTGCCGGCATAGCGATTGAACTGCGACAGCGACCGGCGCGAGGCCGAGCCCCAGTCGCCATCGGCATCCTCGGTGAGGCAGCCGACCCGGCGCAGCTCGAGCTGCACCGACTTGGTCAGGTCAGCCGGCTGCGAGGCCGGCGTCAGCGACGCCACCTGCGGCCCCTGCTGCGGAGCTGCCGCCGGAGACGTGGCGGCACGCGGATTGTCGGCGGCCGCGAGCTGCTGCTCCTGGCGCTTGCGCTCAGCATCAGCGGCCTGCTGCTGCGCGAGTTGGGTCGCCTTCTCGGCCGCTAGACGCGCCTGCTCGGCGGCCTTGGCCTCGGCCTCCGCCTTGGCGAGCGTATCCTTGCGCGCACCCTCCGCGGCGAGACGAGCCCGCTCGGCCTCCGTCACGCGGGCCTTCTCGGCGGCGGCGGCGCGGTTCTCCTCGGCCGTGAGCTTTTCGAGCTGCAGCTTGGCGAGGCTCGCATAGAAACCGTCGGGGTACTGCGCCAGAAAAGCGTTCAGCGCGCCCTTGTTGCCGACCTGCATCGCGAGCTCATAGTCGCGGCGGATGTCGGCCTGCGGATTGGCGGGCGGCGGCGTCACCGGCATCTGCGTGACCACGCGCGGCACGCCGGGCACCAGCGGCACGTCCTCGCCGCCGAGCGAGCCATACACGAACGGCTCCTGGCGGTTGCTGGTCGACTTCAGCACCTCGTCGCGGACGAAGCCGAACGCCTTGCGGACATCGAGGCCGGGCGTCGCGATGTGGCGCGACAGCGCCAAGGTGAACGGCGAGTTGTTGCCGTCGCCATCCTGCGCGGTGGAGCCGGCCTTCGCCGAATAGGCGATCAGCGTGTTCGGACTGGTCGGCTCGACCTTGGCGAGGCCGCGGCCGAGGCTGCGCGTCGCCACCGTCCGCTGCATGTTGCGGGTGAAGGGATTGTCGCGGCAGGCGTCGAGGATGACGAGCCGCAGCTTCTTGGCGGGCTCGACGGCGACCAGGATGCGGTCGAGCGACAAGGTCTCGTCATAGACGTCGGTATCGCGCTCGAGCCGGGCGTCGATCGGGATCAGGTAATTCGAGCCTTCGACCTCCATGCCGTGGCCGGCATAATAGACCACGGCGATATCGGCATCGCGGGCCGCATCGGCGAAATCGCGCAAGGCGCGTCGCGTCTCGCGGGCGGTGAGATCGCGGCGGTAATCGACCACGTCGAAGCCGGCGTTCTTGAAGGTCTGGGTCATCACCGCGCCGTCATTGGCGGGGTTCGTGAGCTGCGGCACGTTCTGATAGGCGGAATTGCCGATGACCAGCGCCACCCTCTTCTCGGCGAGCGCGGGATGGCCGACCAGCAGCAGCGCTGCCGCCAGGATGTAACCGCCCAATCGAACCGACCACGACATCGAATTTACCCCATAATCTTGGGAGACCTGCCGGCTCTGCCTATCAGACGGCGGCCCGTTCGGCTTGTGACCGACATCACGCAACCTTTATTGCCGGAACAACCCGCTGCGGCCGCGTTATTTTTGTCGACGAAGCATCGGCCGCAGTTCATGGCTTGCCAACCCCCGATTTGCATCGAAAATGCGATGCTTGTTTGTCGGGGTTCCAGGAGCATTCCATGAGCGCAGACCGTTCCACCGTCGAATCCGTCGTGCAGGGCTATTTCGATGCGCTCTATGAGGGCGATGCCGACAAGCTCGGCGCAGTGTTCCACCCCACCGCTGATCTGCGCTGGGTCGAGAAGGGCGAGCTGAAGATCCTCACCGTGCCGGATTGGCTGGCCTGGGTGCGCAAGCGCCCCTCCGCCAAGGCCGAGGGCAAGCCGCGGGAGGATTTCATCGTCACCATCGACCGCTCGGACGACAAGACCGCCTTCATCAAGGTGCGCTGCCAGCTGCCGCCGCGCTACTTCACCGATTATCTCGTCGCCATGAAGCTCGCCGACGGCTGGCAGATCGTTTCGAAATCCTACCGCTACGATCTCCGGGACTGAGCCCGGCGCATCGACGCCAGGCTGTCGCTGATGGCAGAGCATTTTCAAATCTTCCTGATCCTGCTGGCCGTGCTGGCGGGAACTGCGCTCATTGCACGCCGGGCCAATCTGGCCCCGGCGATCCTGCTGATGCTCGCCGGCATCGCGCTGGCCTTCGTGCCGAGCATGCCGGCCTTCGCGCTGCCGCCGGAGCTGGTGCTGCTGGTGGTGCTGCCGCCGCTGATCTACTCCTCCAGCGTCGCGATGAGCTGGCGCGAGTTCAAGCGCAATCTGCGCCCGATCGTGTTCCTGGCGGTCGGCTGCGTGCTGTTCACCGCCTCCATGGTGGCGGTCGCGACGCATTTCCTTCTCGGCCTGCCATGGAGCCTCGGCTTCCTGCTCGGCGCGATCGTGGCGCCGCCCGACGTCGTGGCCCCGCTCGCCATCGCCCGTCGGCTGCATCTGCCGCGACGGGTCATGGTCATCCTCGAGGGCGAAGGTCTCGCCAATGACGCGACGGCGCTGATCCTCTACCGCTTCGCGGTGGCGGCGATCACCACGGGCGCGTTCTCGCTTCCGGTCGCCGCCGGCGAATTCGCCGCGATTGTTGTCGGCGAGATCGCCTTCGGCATCGGCGTCGGCTGGCTGATGCTGCGCGCCCGGCATTATTCCGACGACACCCGCGTCGAGATCACGCTGTCGCTGCTGACCCCCTATCTTGCTTACTGGATCCCCGAGCATCTCGGCGGCTCCGGCGTGATCGCGACCGTCGCCTGCGGGCTCTATATGAGCTGGAACGGCCCGCTCTGGATCTCCTCGGCGACCCGTCTGCAAGGCGTGTTCTTCTGGGACCTCGTCGTCTACCTGATCGAGGGCATGCTGTTCCTGCTGACCGGCTTGCAAATGCGGCTGATCTACGAGAAGTCGAAGGTGTTTCCGCTCGACGACATCCTGATCGCGACCGCCCTGGTGGTCGCCATCGTCGTGGTCGCGCGCTTCGCCTGGACGTTTCCGGCGACCATCCTGCCGCGCGTTCTCAGTCCGTCGCTGCGCGCCCGCGATCCGCTGCCGCCCTGGCAGCAGACCTTCATCATCGGCTTCACCGGCGTGCGCGGCACGGTCTCGCTCGCCACCGCGCTGGCATTGCCGCTGACGCTCTCGACCGGCGACGCGTTTCCCTATCGCGACGAGATCCTGTTCATCGCCTTCGGCGTGATCTTCTTCACCCTGATCGGCCTCGGCCTGACCCTGCCGATCGTCGTGCGCTCGCTCGGCATCGGCCGCACCGGACGGGCCGAGCATGTGCGCGAGCACGCGCAGGAGATCGCCGCGCGACGCGAGGTGCTCGACCGTGCGCTGAAATCGCTGGAGACGATGACGAGCGATCGCGAACTGTCCGAGGAGGTCGTGCGATTGCTGCGAGCCCGGCATGACGTGCGCATGCAGCAGCTGCCGGAGAACCTCAATCCCGACGACTACGATGCCTCGGCGCTCGGCATCGAGCTGACCCGGGAGCTGATCGGCGTCGAGCGCAAGACGATTCATGCCATGCTCCGCGACGGCCAGATCACCGACGAAACCCGCCGCCGCATCGAGCGCGACCTGGATCTGGAAGAAGCGAGCCTCGCCAACCGCGAATATGGGCAGCTGCCGTTGTAGAAGTGAGTTGCGAGCCGCCTCGTCACACTCAGTGTCATCCCGGCGCACGCCGGGATCCATAACCACCGGCCAGCGCGGTGACGAAGGCTGATAGCTCCAGCGCGCCCTACATTCCCTCCTGGGAATCTGGGTCCCGGAATTTGTCGACACAGGTCATCATCCTCGCGCCCGCGTTTCGCGTCCGAGCATTGATCCTCTCTCGCCCTCTTCCATCAGAGGGCGCAGGGAAGGGCCGGGCCCCGACTGAGGCCCGTGGCCCGCCTGCGGAAAAAAATGCAGGCGGCAGGTACCACAGGTTCAGCCGGACAAGACGGCGGATTCAATCGGTCGTCGCAACACTCGATGAGGAGGTTGCGATGGGGATTCGAAAGAGATGGTCAACGCGAGGCAAGCTGGGATCGATGGGGCGCCCACCAGTTGCGGGGCGTGCGGAACAGCAGAAATTTTGGCGGGGGATTGCCGCTGGGTTGAACAGCGAGAATGCTGCGCTGGCCGCTGGATTGGCCGATGCTGTCGGCCCCCGGTTGTTTCGAAAGGCAGGCGGCGTGGTACCAGCGATGTTCAGGCCGTCGGCGAAGCCGCTCTCCGGACGATACCTCTCTTTTTCTGAGCGCGAAGAGATTGCACTGCTGCATGCGCAGCGCCATTCTGTACGAGAAATAGCACGGCGCCTTGATCGGTCTCCCTCGACCATCTCTCGTGAGCTCGATCGCAATGCTGCGACGCATGGCGGCAAGATGGCCTATCGGGCGACGGCCGCCCAGTGGCATGCAGATCGATCGGCCCGGCGTCCCAAGCCGAGCAAGCTTGCAAGCAACGCGGCCTTGCGCACTTATGTTGAAGAACGGCTGGCTGGAGTTGTCGCGCCTCCAGGCGGCGCTCGGCGGAAGACCTATCGTGCGGGTTCGGACCAGGAGCGGCGATGGGCAAAAGCCTGGAGCCCCGAGCAGATCGCCCAACGCTTGCCGATCGACTTCCCGGATGACGAGACGATGCGGATCAGTCACGAAGCCATTTACCAAGCACTTTTTGTTCAGAGCAGAGGAGCGCTGAATCGCGAGTTGACGGCCTGCTTGCGAACGGGACGTGCGCTGCGGGTGCCTCGAGCGCGCACGCGGAAGCGCAGCAGAGGCTTCGTCTCGCCGGAGATCATGATCAGTGAGCGTCCGGCTGAAGTCGCGGATCGCGCCGTGCCGGGACATTGGGAAGGGGATCTGATCGTTGGCTCCGAGAGTTCGGCAATCGGCACGCTGGTCGAACGCAGCACGCGGTTTACAATGCTCCTGCACCTTCCACGGTTGCCAGGGTTTGACGACGGCCCCCGTACGAAAGATGGTCCTGCGCTCTCCGGACACGGAGCTGAAGCGGTACGCGATGCGATCACGCGCACCATCATCACCTTGCCCAAGGAACTGCGCCGCTCGCTCACTTGGGATCAGGGGGCCGAAATGGCCAAGCATAGCGACTTGACGATCGCTACGGAAATCCAAGTCTACTTCTGCGATCCAAGGAGCCCCTGGCAGCGTGGCACCAACGAGAACACAAACGGCCTGCTGCGGCAGTACTTTCCGAAGGGCACAGATCTGAGCATCTACGATGCCGACGAGATCGCCGCTGTGGCCGCAGCGCTCAATTCCAGGCCGAGAAAGACGCTGGGATGGAAAACCCCAGCCGAGGCGCTTGACGAGTTGCTGTCGGGAATGAAAACACTTGATGTTGCGACGACCGCTTGAGGCCGCCGACCCGGCCCTCCCTGCGCAATGGTTTTAGCGGCTGCTTCGCACTCTCCCCGGGGACCGGCTTTCTTGTCCCCGTCACCGGCCCATCGTCGGCCAGCTTGGCATCAGCGTCGGGATGTCAGGACCATGCGACTTGACCGTCCGCGCCATGACGTTCGTCCGCGAGCCCATCGGCCCGCTGCGCCACACCGCGTCCACCGCATCCCACCTCCACGTTCGTGACGACCGCGAAGCGTCCCTCTTCAGTGAGGCGGGACGGGCGGAAGCATCGATCTGATTTGCCCGACGACACAAGGCGGCAGGGGTGCGACATGGTAACGCGACGGGCAAGATTTGAGATTGCGGGCGCTAACCACACCCACCGTCGTCGTCCCGGCCTCAAGCCGGGACCCATATCCACCGGCGGGTGTGATTGCGACGAATGCCGCTCCAGCTTGCTCAACAACTAACAACGGTGGTTCTGGGTCCCGGCTCAAGGCCGGGACGACACCAGTGACGCGGCAATATCTTGCCGCACACCCCGCAACGGGTCGCCGGTGCTCATGCGCCTGGATGGACAGCCGCACTGCAACAGTCCAAGCGGCCACTCACGGCATGATGCGCCGCGCTCCGTTATCTGCTATGATAAGGCCATGACCCGAGACGCCCTCGAAATACTCCTGGAACGCGTCGCAGCTTGGCCAGACCAGGCTCAGGCGGAATTCGTGCGGTCGGTGGAAGACATCGAGACGAGACATCTCGGACCATACCGGCTGAGCGATGATGAGCGGAAGGCGGTCCAGCGCGGGCTGCAGGAAATGCGGGATCGAAAACTCGCCACCGACGACGCGGTTGCGGCCGTCTTTAACCGCTATCGGGCATGAAAGTCCGATGGTCGCTGTCGGCTTTGGATGAAATCGAGAGCATCTTCTCCTATAGCCGCGAGCATCATCCGACCGCAGCTTCTTCAGTCGTCGCACGGATCGAGCGGCTGACATCGATACTCGCGGACTTTCCGTTTGCCGGCCACGTCACGGACGAGCCCAACGTTCACGTCCTAGCCGTCGTGCGTTATCCCTTCCGCATTTTCTATGCAATCGATGAGTCCGCCGATGAGATCGTGATCTTGCATGTTAGCCATACGGCCCAAGAAGAACCATTTTCGTAGACAGCCTGCATCATCAGCACGCATTCCGAGCGCAGCCCTCACCGCTCGTACATCCATCGCGTCACCGCTTGGTGGTAGTTCATCGGACCAGGTACCGTCTTGTAGGTCTTCAGATAACGGAAACCCGCTTTCTGCAGCGTGCGGTTGGGCGCGGTGTTGTAGGCGTTCGGCTCGCAGAACAGCTGCTTGAGCTTGAGGCGATCGAAATACAGATCGATGCTGCGACGGATACATTCGGTGCCCAAGCCGCGGCCGCGCAGCTCGGGCTCGGTGACGTGGAGATGCATGTGGGCGCGGTTGCCGAACACGATGCGGTCGCAGCTGGAGAAGCCGATGGGGCGGCCGTCGAGGCGCCAGATCACCAGCAGCGCGGCGCGCTCGGTCAGCGGTGTCTCGTAGAGGGTCTTGAACAGGCTGGTCCAGACCGGGCGGGCCGGGAGCCGCGTCGGGTCGATGCCCATGAGGTCGAGCTGCTCGACGCTCGACGCATAGAAATAGTCGATGACCAGCGAGGTCTCGGCGAGGGTCATTTCACTGACGTCGAGGTTCATCGAGGCATCCTTTTCAGCAGGCCTCAAGGTGCTGATCATGCGGGCAGCAGTGGGGCGGCGCGGCGGAGCCGCGCCGCTCGCGCAAGCGGCGGACGAGGCGGCAGTGACGCTGCGGAAATTTTCAGAATGAAGCGCGAGGGACAAGCAGCTGTGAGTTGTGAGGATGAGACAGCCTCGCCCAGCAACAGGTGTGAGTTGTCGCATCGGGTGTTGCGGCCCTCTTACCTCTCCCCGCTCTTTGCGGGGGCGCGACGAGCTTCGCTCGCGCTGAGAGGTCGGATTGCGCAGCAATCCGGGTGAGGGGCATGGCACGCGCGAAGTCACGTCAACGGTCTATCGGACGGGCACGACCGCCGGGGCCGACTAATATGTCGCAGATATCTTCGTTCAGTTCGTTGCAGGGCATCGGCACCGCCTGTGTGGCTGCCCCTCACCCCAACCCTCTCCCCGTGAAGAACGGGGAGAGGGAGCGCACCGCCGTCTTGGCGGCGGCTCGATCTCAGATCATCGTCGTAGCAAAGCCGCGCGAGGCGCAGCCAAACCCCGCTCCTACTCCGCCGCGGTCACGCTCTCCGGGGCCTTCGCGCCGTTGCCGTAGCGCTGGTCGATGTAGTCGATGACCAGGGCCTTGAAGTCGGCGGCGATCGTCGGGCCGCGCAGGGTGCGGAACTTCTTGCCGTCGACGAAGACCGGTGCGGCCGGGGCCTCGCCGGTGCCGGGCAGCGAGATGCCGATGTTGGCGTGCTTGGACTCGCCGGGGCCGTTGACGATGCAGCCCATGACGGCGACGTTGAGCGCCTCGACGCCGGGATATCTCGTCTTCCAGGTCGGCATCTCGTCGCGGATGAAATCCTGGATCGAGCGCGCCAGCTCCTGGAACGTGGTGGACGTGGTACGGCCGCAGCCCGGGCACGCCGCGACCAGCGGCACGAAGGTGCGGAAGCCCATGGTCTGCAGCAGCTCCTGCGCAACCTGCACCTCGAGCGTGCGGTCGCCGCCGGGCTCGGGGGTCAGCGAGATGCGGATGGTGTCGCCGATGCCCTGCTGCAAGAGGATGCCGAGCGCGGCCGAGGAGGCGACGATGCCCTTCGAGCCCATGCCGGCCTCGGTGAGGCCGAGATGGATGGCGTAGTCCGAGCGCGCGGCGAGATCCTGATACACCGCGATCAGGTCCTGCACCGCCGAGACCTTGGCGGAGAGGATGATGCGGTCCTTGGGCATGCCGAGCTCTTGCGCGCGCTCCGCCGAGTGCAGCGCCGACTGCACCATGGCCTCGCGCATCACGGCACGCGCATCGCGCGGGTTTTCGGACGCCGCGTTCTCGTCCATGAGCTTGGACAACAGCTCCTGGTCGAGCGAGCCCCAATTGGCGCCGATGCGCACCGGCTTGCCGTATTTGTTGGCGAGCTCGATGATGGTCGAGAACTGGGTGTCGCGCTTGTCCTTGAAGCCGACATTGCCGGGATTGATACGGTACTTCGCCAGCGCCTCGGCGCAGGCCGGGTAATCCGTCAGCAGCTTGTGGCCGATATAGTGGAAGTCGCCGATCAGGGGCGTGGTGATGCCGCGCTTGTCGAGCTGCTCGCGGATGTGCGGGACGGCGGCGGCGGCCTCGTCGCGATCTACGGTGATGCGGACCATCTCCGACCCGGCGCGCGCCAGCGCTGCAACCTGGGCCACCGTGCTCTCGACATCGGCGGTGTCGGTGTTGGTCATGGACTGGACCACGATCGGCGCCCCGCCGCCCACGGCGACGTTGCCGACCATGACTTTGGTGGTCTGATGCCGGGGAGCGGGTCCGGCGACATCGTTCTGGGTCACTGTCTCGGGCTTGTTCATGGGCGCTCGGATATCAGGTTTTGGTGACGGTCAGCAATGGATCAGTCGCGGCTGCGACCGCGCGGTTCGGGCGGTTTACGAGAAAAAGCCCAATGATCACAAGCACGGCGGCGAGGCCAAAGGCCAGCGTCAGGGCGTCATGCAGGATGAAATAGCTTGCCACGACCCCGAATAAAGGGGTGATGAAGGTAAATGCCGACAATTTGCTGGCCGAATAGGCCTTGATCAGCGCGAACCAGATCGTGAACGTGGTGCCGACCACCCAGATCGCCTGATAGGCGAGCAGTCCGATCACGAACGGACTGGGAACATGGGCCAGCCGCTCGCCCGCGATCAGCGCGGCTGCGGCCATGATCGGGACGGAGACGGCCACCTGGTATCCGAGTGCGCGCTCCGGCGCAATCAGGCGCATGCGAGTGCCTTTGATGAAGACCGTGGTCACGCCCCAGAGCAGGCCGCCGCCGACCACCAGCAGATCGCCGAGCAGGACGCGGCTGTCGACATTGGCCTGGGGGATTCCGATGGCGAGCGCGACGCCGGTGAAGCTCATGGCCAGCCCGCCCCATTGCGCCGGGCCGAGCCGCTCGCCGAGGAAGCGGAACGAGCCGAGCGCGACGAAGAACGGCGCGGTGTAGAGGAAGACGACGGCGCGCGACGCCGAGGTCAGCAGCAGGCCCTGGTAGATCAGCACGAACTCGAAGCCGAACAGCGCGCCCGCGATCAGGCCGAGCCATAGGGTCCCGTCGCGTTCGAACATCCTCACACCGCGCAGTTGCGCGAAGATCAGGAGCACCGGCAGGGCGCCGGCGGAGCGGAAGGTCGCCTGCAGCATCGGCGGCACCTCGGGCAGCGCCAGCTTGATCGCGATCTGGTTGAACGCCCAGGACAGGCAGAGCACGAGCGTGATGGCGATGGCGCCCGGGCCAAGCGGCCGGGTGGCGGCGGATGAAGGGGACGTTGCGGACACGAGGACGGGGGCTCCCGGAGGCGTTTTGTTTTTGGACCGCGACGAGTGCGGTTAGCTTGATTAGTCGTCCGCAGAGATTGGACGAACACTCGGCCCGCAGCGGCGGTGCAACCTCGCCCCGCTTGCGGGGAGAGGTCGGATTGCATCGAAGATGCAATCCGGGTGAGGGGGTACAGGTCTCACCACATACACTTCCCGTGCGTCTGCCCCTCACCCCAACCCTCTCCCCGTAAGAACGGGGAGAGGGAGCGCAGCGTCATTGCGGCGAGATCTCGAATACGATGGCAAGTGGCGTGTGTACAGTTTGGAGCGCTAGAGCGCACTGACCCAGCTCATGCAGCCGTCTGACAATGCGCGCAGAGGCCGGTGATCTCCACCACCGACATCTTCGGCAGGAACCCTGATGCAGCGGCGGCGCTCTTGAGGCTTTCGGCGATCGGGGCCGCGGGAACTTCGCCGACGGCGCCGCAGCTTTCGCAGATCAGGAACGCGACCAGCGCGGTCTGCTCGTGGTCATGCGCGCAGGCGAGGAAGGCGTTGCGGCTCTCGATGCGGTGCACCAGGCCGTTGGCCATCAGGAACTCGAGTGCGCGGTACACCGTGATCGGCGCCGGCCGCGTTCCCGCCTTGGCGAGCTCCTCGATGATCTCATAGGCGCCGAGCGGGCGGTGGCTGGACAGCAGCGCCTCCAGCACCTGGCGGCGCTGCGGCGTGAACTTCTGGCCGCGCTGGGCGCAGACGCGCTCGGCATGGTCGAGGGCATCGGCCGCACAGCGGCCGTGATCGTGGTCGGGCGCCGGGAAGATGGGTTTCGCGAGGGTCATCGCCTGCAATCTAGCATCTCGCGCCCCGCTCGCCAAAGGCTGCGGCCGGGCCATGCATTTTCGCCGAACGGGCCCGCGTCCAAAAGACATGAAATATTCATAAGCTTGCTTATCATATTCGAGGCTCATTACAGCCAAAGCTTACCTCCTCCGTTCCCGAATCGAGACCCGCCATGAGCCGCTCCTCCGCGGACGCCAACTTCCTGTTTACGCTCGGCGAGCTGCAGCGCCTGATGCGCGCCTATGCCGACAAGGAGGCCGCGCGCTTCGGCATGACCCGCGCGCAATGGGCCGTGCTGGTGAAGGTCGAGCGCAACGAGGGCATGAAGCAGTCCGAGCTTGCCGAGCAGCTGGAGATGCAGCCGATCACGCTCACGCGGCTGATCGACAAGCTGGCCGATGCCGGCCTGATCGAGCGCCGCGGCGACGACACCGACCGGCGGGTCAACCGGCTCTACCTGAAGAAGGCCGCGCGCCCGCTGCTCGCCAAGCTCGGCGTTCTCAAGGCCGAGCTGACCGACACCGCCCTTCAGGGCATCAGCGCGGCCGAGGCCGAGCGGCTGATGACCCATCTCGAAGCCATCAAAGAAAATGTGAGAAACGCCCTGCAGTCGCTCTGCGACGAGCAGCGAAAGGAGCAGCGCTATGGCTGAGCCAGCCCTGAAACTCGCCCCCGAACAGAAGGCCAATCCCGACGCGGCGCCGCCTGCTGCTGCCGAGAAGCCGGCGCGTCCCGGAGTCCTGCGCCGCTATCGCCGCACGCTGTTGCTGGTGGTGCTGCCGGTGCTCGCCGCGGTCGGCGGCCTCGCGCTGTATCTCAATGGCGGCCGCTACGTGACCACCGACGACGCCTATGTCGGCGCGCAGAAGGTGCTGATCACGCCGGATATCTCCGGCAAGATCATCAAGGTCCTCGTGAAAGAGGGCCAGCAGGTCCAGAAGGGCGACGAGCTGTTCGAGATCGATGCGGTGCCCTATCGCCTCGCCGTCGACCAGGCCAAGGCGGCGCTCGAGCTGGCGCGCACGAGCTATGAGAACCTCACCGCCAATATCAAGATCTACGGCCAGATGCTCGACCTGGCCAACCAGGGCATCGACCTGAAGCAGAAGGACGTCGAGCGCAAGCAGACGCTCGCCAAGAACAATTTCGGCTCGCAGCTCGATCTCGACAACGCGGCGAATGCGCTGGTGACGGCGAGCGCGCAGGCGCAGTTCATCAAGCAGCAGCTGTCGAACGCGCGGACCCAGCTGCTCGGCAATCCCGACCTGCCGCTGGAGCAGTTCCCGCCTTACGTTCAGGCCAAGGCCAAGCTCGAGGATGCGCAGCGCGATCTCGACCATACGACGTTGCGCGCGCCAATGCCGGGCATCGCGACGCAGGTCGACCAGATCCAGCTCGGCCGCTTCGTCGCCGCGGGCACGCCGGTGTTCTCGGTGATCGACGTCAGCAATCCATGGGTCGACGCCAATCCGAAGGAGAGCGACTTCACCTATGTCGCGGTCGGCCAGCCGGTCGAGCTCGACGTCGACGCCTTCCCGAACCACCGCTTCAAGGGCACGGTCAGCTCGCTGTCGCCCGGCACCGGCGCACAATTCGCGATCCTGCCGCCGCAGAACGCGACCGGCAATTTCGTCAAGGTGGTGCAGCGCGTGCCTGTCAGGATCGCCTTCGACAAGTCCGACAAGTTCGTCGCCAAGCTCAAGGCCGGCATGAGCGTCAACGTGTCGATCGACACCGGGCATGAGCGCACGCTCGCCGGGCTGTTCGGCGCTGCGCACGCCGCCGAGAAGGATTAGCGCGATGAATGCGCCTGCAGCCTCATCCGCGGTTCCCGGCTTCCGCCGGAACATGGTGACGATCTGCGCCATGACGGCGACGATCATGCAGGCGCTCGACACCACCATCGCCAACGTCGCTTTGCCCTACATGCAGGGCACGCTGTCGGCCTCGACCGACCAGATCAATTGGGTGCTGACGTCTTATATTGTCGCGGCGGCGATCATGACCGCGCCGGTGGGCTGGATCGCCAACCGCTTCGGTCGCAAGCGCACCTTCATCATCTGCTCGGCCGGCTTCACCATCGCCTCGGTGATGTGCGGGCTGGCCCAGGACATCACCCAGATGGTGCTGTTCCGCCTCCTGCAAGGCGTGTTCGGCGCCTCCTTGGTGCCGCTGTCGCAGGCCGTGATGCTCGACTCCTACGCGCTACACGAGCGCGCCAAGGCGATGGCGATCTGGGGCATGGGCGTGATGCTCGGCCCGATCATGGGACCGTCGCTCGGCGCCTGGCTGACCGAGACCTATTCCTGGCACTGGGTGTTCTTCGTCAACCTGCCGTTCGGCGCGGTCACCGTGCTCGGACTGACGGCGTTCATGGAGGAGACCAAGCCGAATGCCGAGCTGACCTTCGACTGGTTCGGCTTCATGGCGCTCGCCATCGGCATCGGCTCGCTGCAGATCGCGCTCGACCGCGGCGAGGATCAAGGCTGGCTCGAGAGCAACGAGATCATCATCGAGTTCATCGTCGCGGCCGTCGGCTTCTACTACTTTCTGGCGCATTCGCTGACGACCAAGCGGCCGTTCATCCAGTTCGCGCTATTCAAGGACCGCAATTTCGTCGGCGGCTGCGTGTTCATGACGGTGATGGGCCTGGTGCTGTTCTCGACCATGGCGCTGTCCTCGCCCTATCTGCAGAACGTCATCGGCTATCCCATCCTCACCGCCGGCGTGCTGCTGGCCACCCGCGGCTGCGGCACCTTCGCGGCGATGATGCTGGTCGGGCGTCTATTGCGCTTCATCGAGGCGCGCACCCTGATCATCGTCGGGCTGTCGCTGACGGCGCTGTCGCTGTTCCAGATGACGGCCTGGACGGACCAGACCGGCGTGCCCGAGATCATCACCATCAGCATCATGCAGGGCTTCGGCTTCGGCCTCGTCTTCGTGCCGCTGTCCACGGTGGCATTTCTGACTTTGCCGGGCGAGCTGCGCACCGATGGAACCTCGATGCTGACCCTGGTGCGCAACGTCGCCAGCTCGATCGGCATTTCCATTGCGATCGCGCAGCTCACCGAGGGCACGCGGCGGAACCATGCGATCCTGGTGGAGCACATCAACCCGTTCAATCATGCCCTGCAGATGCCGAATGTGGCGGGGCTGCTGAACCTCTCCACCGATGCGGGTCGTGCAATGGCCGATGCGATGGTGATGGTACAGGCCCAGATCCTGGCCTTCTCGCACGACTACCAGCTTGTGATGACCTTCATTCTGGTGTCGATCCCGCTCGCGGTGATGATCGGGTCGACCCGCACGGCCTTGCGCGCACAATCCGCGCCGGCCGATCATGCCGTAATGGAGTAGTTAACGATAGTGAATGGTCCTGTCGCGGGAACGAGCGTGCGCTGTTCGGACGCAGTGTGGCGGGAGTAGCAAAAGAGTGACCACGACGTGATGGATTTGTAACTTCAATCCGGCGCGGATCTCGCTATCTTCTCAGTACCCCACTCGGCCCTGCGTATGAGTTGCGCGCAGGGACTGCACCTCATGAGCGCCCCACTCGTGATGTGCCGGGCGGGGGCGGTGGCTCCTCCAGCGCCGCCCCCAGCCCCCGGGGAATTTTTCCCGAACGATTGTTGGTTCTGTCCTTGCGGGCCGCGAGCGGCTTGTGGCTGTTGCTAACTCTCGTCATTACGGCCGGTGGGGGTCGCACGACTTGTCCGACGACCATCCTGCCTCAAGATGGATCACGCGGTATGGGTCCCGGGTCGGCGCAGGCCGGCGCGTTGCGCCGCCGTGCTTGCCCGGGACGACACCTAATTTGTGGCTTCGTACGGCAACGCCACGCTGCCGACGTGAGATTAGTCATCAGCGCGCTGCACCAAGGTGCAGCCGGCTCCTCACTCAATCCAACAGATCGCGGCAGCCGAGATCATCGACGGCGAGGAAGATGCGCTCCAAATTGTTCCACCAGATGATCGGCGGAATGTTCGCGGTCCACTGCCACACCGGCTTGGTGATCTGCCAGAGCACGCCATAGCGATAATCGTCGTCGAGCGCGGCGCGGCTGTAGCCGGTCACGCCATGGCCGAGCAGGGTTTCGTGATAACGATCGAGCAGCTCGCGCTCGACCTGTCGCCGGCGCTCGGGGTACCACTGCAGACCCATTAGATAAGCGAGATCGTTGGCGCCGACATTGATCCGCCACTGGTCGAAGTCGAACACGCGCGCGCGATCGGCCACGCCGGGCTTGGCGAGCAGGAAATTCCAGCTATGCGCGTCGCCATGCGCGATTGTGAGGTGACGGTGCGAATGATAGCGCGCGAGCAGTTTTGGCGTAGCCGCCATGAAGCGTCGGTAGACATCGCGTCGCTCCGCGCTCAGGCGATCACCGAGCAGCGCGGTGAAGCGTTCGAGATGGCCGGCGAGCTGCGCCATCACCTGCGCCATGGCCGCGGGCGTAATGAATTCGCCGATGGTCTGGCCAAGATCGGGATGGTCCCACCACGTGGCATGCAGCCGCGCCAGCGCCTCGACGATGGCCCCAGCCTGCGCCGATGTCGGCGGCAGCGGCCACTCCGTCGCGATCTCATGGCTGTCGGTCAGATCCTCCAGCAGCAGATGCCAGTCGTGGCTGTCGTCGTCCCAATGCGCGCCGAAGCAGCGCGGCACGAGTTGCTGCGGCAGATGCGGCGCGACGGTGGTGTAGAACGCAACCTCCTGGCGGCCGGCCCGCCACAGAGTCTCGGCAAAACTCTCCTGCGCGATCTTGAGGATCAGCGTGCGCGGGGCATCGGGCGCCGGGCCGTCATAGCTCACGCCAAGCCGGATGATGCGCGAAACGATGATGTCGCGCGCGCTGAGCACGGCGACCTCGCGCACGGCGCCAGCGCCGAGCGCGCCGGAGGCACGCAGCGCCTCGGTCAAACACGCGGGGTCGGCGACGAGTGGCAAGGCCGGAGACGTCATCAGGAGCTGTCCTTCGACGGTTACAGCGCCTCCGACTCTAACAGAAAATCAAGACAGTGCTATTTGATCGGCGCCCTTGGCAGCACGGTGTCACCCTCTTCCATGCGGTAGACGTGATCGAGCGAGTACCAGGGCGCGGCGACATCCGGCTCGGTCGGATGCGGCGCGTCGTGGCGGATGAAGTTGCCGAGCAGCGCTTTCGTCACGCCGAACTGGACGTCGCTGTCGATGTGCGGGTCGTTGGGATCGTAGACCTGTGAGATCAGGACCTTGAAGCCTGGCTTCACGATCAGCGCATGCAGATGCGCCGGGCGATAGGGGTGACGGCCCTGCGCCTTCAGGAGACGGCCGACGACGCCGTCGGTCGGAATGGGATAGCCGACCATCATGACCGAGCGAAACCAGAAGCGGCCGTCGTCATCCGTGGTGAGCTTGCCGCGCAGGTTCATGTCGGCCTGCTCGGGATCCTGGTTCTCGTAATAGCCGACGGGAGAGGCGTGCCAGACGTCGACCTCGGCGCCGACAACGGGCGCGCCCTTCGGATCAACCACGCGTCCGTGGACGAACAGCGCCGGGCCCGGCGTGGCGGAGCGCAGGATCGAGCCGCCATTCGCGGTCACCGGCGAGTTCAGCCGCCAGAACGGGCCGAGCAGCGACTGCGCCGTCTCGGTGTTGCCGCCATCACCATTGTTCAGCAGGCAGACCAGCGGCGAGACGCCGAGCGAGCCGGCCATCAGCACGACTTCGTTATGCGTGTCGTTGGTGCGCTGGCCGAGCTCGGCGATGATGGCGGCGGCCTCGCGGAATTCGGCCTCGGTCAGCCGGACGTCGCGGACGAAGCCGTGCAGGTGCCTGATCAGCGACACCATGATCTCGCGCAGCCGCGGGTTGGAGGTCTGCTCCATCACGGCCAAAACAGCGGGAGTGACGTCCTGTTCGCGGGAGATGGTCATGGTCAGGTCTCCGTCATTCCGCAGGGCTATCGCATTTGGAGATGCAGAGCCGTCCCGGAGAACGACCCTGCCCGTTAGTTACTCCGTCATGCCCGGGCTTGTCCCGGGCATCCACGTCGTTCTCAGCATGCCGGACCACGTGGATGGCCGGGACAAGCCCGGCCATGACGATGTTGATAGAGACGAGCGCAAAACTGTGATCGTCTAATGCGACAGCCCTGCGTCATTCCGGGGCGACGCGTCAGCGATGAGGAGAGTGACGGGTCAGTTGACCATCTCGACGGCCAGCGCGACGCCCTGGCCGACGCCGACGCACATCGTGGCGAGCGCGCGCTTGCCACCGCGGACTTCCAGGCCGTGCACCGCGGTCATCGCGATGCGCGCGCCGCTCATGCCAAGGGGATGGCCGAGCGCGATGGCGCCGCCATGCGGGTTGACGAAATCGGCATCCTCCGCGACGCCGAGCTGGCGGAGACACGCGATGCCTTGGCTGGCGAACGCCTCGTTCAGCTCGATCAGGTCGAACTCGGTGATCTTCAGGCCGAGCCGCTCCAGCAGCTTGCGCACCGCCGGCACCGGGCCGATGCCCATGATGCGCGGCGGCACGCCAGCCGACGCCAGCCCGAGCACGCGCGCGCGCGGCGTCAGGCCGTGCTTCTTCACCGCGGCCTCCGAAGCCAGGATCATCGCGGCGGCGCCGTCATTGACGCCCGAGGCGTTACCGGCGGTGACGGTGCCGGGATTGCGGACGATCGGCTTCAGCTTGGCGAGGCCTTCGAGCGTGGTCTCGGGACGCGGATGCTCGTCCTTGTCCACCGTGATCGGTCCCGCCTTGCCGCCGGGCACGGACACCGGCGTGATCTCGGCGGCGAAATAGCCCGAGGCGATCGCCTGGCCGGCGCGCTGCTGAGAGCGGATCGCGAACGCATCCTGGTCCGCGCGCGACACCTGGAATTCCTCGGCGACGTTTTCGCCGGTCTCCGGCATCGAATCGACGCCGTATTGGCTCTTCATCAGCGGATTGATGAAGCGCCAACCGATCGTGGTGTCGAAGATCTCCGCCGAGCGCGAGAATGCCTCCGTGGCCTTGCCCTGCACGAACGGCGCGCGCGTCATCGATTCCACGCCGCCGGCGATGGCGAGATCGACCTCGCCCGCGCGGATCGCGCGGCCTGCGGCGCCGACCGCATCGAGGCCAGAGGCGCAGAGACGGTTGAGCGTCTGGCCGGGGATGGAATCCGGAAGGCCTGCGAGCAGCAGCGCCATGCGCGCGACGTTGCGGTTGTCCTCGCCGGCCTGGTTGGCGCAGCCGAAGAACACCTCGTCGACCGCGGCCCAATCAAGATTCGGATGCTTGGCCTTCAACGCCTTGAGCGGCGTCGCGGCGAGATCGTCGGTCCGCACCTTGGCCAGCGCGCCGCCAAAGCGCCCGATCGGGGTCCGCACCGCATCACAAATGAACACGTCTCGCATCGCTCTCTCCCGGGGGTGTTTCTGGTCAGAATTGACGGCGGTTTTAGGAGTGCGGTCGGGGCAGGTCAAATGACGGGAACGCGGGGTGGCATGCGTGGAGATGGCGCGAGCCCCGCGCACGGTGCGCTCCCTCTCCCCGTTCTTACGGGGAGAGGGTAGGGGTGAGGGGCGGCCGCACGGGAAGTGACAGCTTGTTTGCGGTGGCCATGTCACCGAGAGCCGCCGTGCCCGTCCGACAGACCGACGACTGGGCCGCGTATGTGCCAGGCCCCTCACCCGGATTGCTGCGCAATCCGACCTCTCCCCGCAAAGGGCGGGGAGAGGTTACACCGCCGCCGCTGCGCCGACGGTGAGCTCCCTCTCCCGCTTCATGGCCCGACAACGGGAGGAGACGTCGGCAACACCCATCGTGGAAAACCGGGACAGCCACCGCAAAGCGGTAGGACCGTCCGGGCAAATTGGCTAGTTTCCGCGCCATGACGATCCAGCAGCCCATCTCCGCCCCGGTTCCGCAAGAATCGGCGTCCTCGGCCGCGCCCGCCGAGGCGCCGGCGAAGCTTACGCCGATGATGGAGCAGTATCTCGACATCAAGGCCGCGCATCCCGGGTTGATGCTGTTCTACCGCATGGGCGATTTCTACGAGCTGTTCTTCGAGGACGCCGAGGTCGCCTCAAAAGCGCTCGGCATCGTGCTCACCAAGCGCGGCAAGCATCAGGGCCAGGACATCCCGATGTGCGGCGTGCCGGTCGAGCGCTCCGAGGATTATCTGCACCGGCTGATCGCGCAGGGCATCCGCGTCGCGGTGTGTGAGCAGATGGAGGATCCGGCGGCGGCGCGGGCGCGCGGCAACAAGAGCGTGGTCAAGCGTGGCGTGGTGCGCGTGGTGACGCCGGGCACGCTCACCGAAGACAACCTGCTCGATGCGCGCGCCAACAATTATCTGCTGTCGATCGCGCGCAGCCGCGGCTCCTCCGGCGGCGATCGGCTCGGGCTCGCCTGGATCGACATCTCGACCTCCGACTTCATCGTCACCGAATGCGCGTTCGCGGAGCTGACCGCGACGCTCGCGCGTATCAATCCGAACGAGGTCATCGTCTCCGATGCGCTCTACTCGGACGAGGCGTTCGAGCCGGTGCTGCGCGAGCTCGCCGCGGTGACGCCGCTGACGCGCGACGTGTTCGACGGCGCCACCGCCGAGCGGCGGCTGTGCGACTACTTCGCCGTCGCCACCATGGATGGCCTCGCGGTGCTGTCGCGACTGGAGGCCACCGCGGCGGCCGCCTGCGTCACCTATGTCGAGCGCACCCAGGTCGGCCAGCGTCCGCCGCTGGCGCCGCCCGCGCGCGAGGCGACCGGCAGCACCATGGCGATCGATCCGGCGACCCGCGCCAATCTCGAGCTGACGCGCACGCTCGCCGGCGAGCGCCGCGGCTCGCTGCTCGATGCGATCGACTGCACGGTGACCTCGGCCGGCTCGCGGCTACTCGCACAGCGCCTCGCCGCGCCGCTGACGGAGCCGGCGCAGATCGGCCGGCGGCTCGATGCTGTCAACGTGTTCGTCGCCGACAGCGCGGCTCGCGAGGACATCCGCTCCATCCTGCGCGGCGCGCCGGACATGACCCGGGCGATGGCGCGGCTGTCGGTCGGCCGCGGCGGCCCGCGCGATCTCGCGGCCTTGCGCGACGGCATTCTCGCCGCCGACCAGGCGCTGGCGCGGCTATCGACGCTCGACCAGCCGCCGCAGGAGATCGCGTCGGTGATGGCGGCGCTGGCGCGGCCGGCGCGGACGCTGGCCGACGAGTTCGCCCGCGCGCTCGACGAGCAGCTGCCGCTGATCAAGCGCGACGGCGGCTTCGTGCGTGCAGGCTATGACGCAACGCTCGACGAGACGCGCAATCTGCGCGACGCCTCCCGACTCGTCGTCGCCTCGATGCAGGCGCGCTATGCCGACCAGACCGGTGTCAAGGCGCTCAAGATCCGGCACAACAACGTGCTCGGCTATTTCGTCGAGGTCACCGCGCAACACGGCGACAAGCTGATGTCGGCGCCGTTGAATACGACCTTCATCCATCGCCAGACGCTCGCGGGCCAGGTGCGCTTCACGACCTCCGAGCTCGGCGAGATCGAGGCGAAGATTGCGAACGCCGGCGAGCGCGCGCTCAATCTCGAGCTCGAGATCTTCGACCGTCTGTGCGCGCAAGCGCTCGCCATCGGCGACGATCTGCGCGCCGCCGCGCATGGCTTCGCGATGCTCGATGTCGCCACCGCGCTCGCCAAGCTCGCCGTCGACGACAACTACGTCCGCCCCGAGGTCGACGGCTCGCTCGGCTTCGCCATCGAAGGTGGCCGCCATCCGGTGGTCGAGCAGTCGCTTAAGCGCGAGGGCCAGCCGTTCATCGCCAATTCCTGCGACCTGTCGCCGACTCCGGGGCACAAGAGCGGGCAGCTGTGGCTGCTGACCGGCCCGAACATGGCGGGCAAATCGACCTTCCTGCGCCAGAACGCGCTGATCGCCCTGCTGGCGCAGATTGGCTCGTTCGTGCCGGCGAGCCGCGCCCGCATCGGCATCATCGACCGGCTGTTCTCGCGCGTCGGCGCCGCCGACGATCTCGCGCGGGGGCGCTCGACCTTCATGGTCGAGATGGTCGAGACCGCGGCGATCCTCAACCAGGCCGGCGAGCGCGCGCTGGTGATCCTGGATGAAATTGGACGCGGCACCGCGACCTTCGACGGGCTGTCGATCGCCTGGGCGGCGATCGAGCATCTCCACGAGAGCAACCGCTGCCGCACGCTGTTCGCGACGCACTATCATGAGCTGACCGCGCTCGCCGCCAAGCTGCCGCGGCTGTTCAACGCCACGGTGCGCGTCAAGGAATGGCAGGGCGACGTGGTGTTCCTGCACGAGGTGCTGCCCGGCTCCGCCGACCGCTCCTACGGCATCCAGGTCGCCAAGCTCGCGGGCCTGCCGCCGGCCGTGATCAGCCGCGCCAAATCGGTGCTGGCCAAGCTGGAGGCCGCCGATCGCGGCCAGAACGCGCGTGCGCTGGTGGACGATCTGCCGCTGTTCGCGGTGCCATCGCGCGCGACCGCGGAGCCGGCGATGTCGAAGGAGACGGAAGAGCTGATCGCCGCGGTGAAGGACCTGCATCCGGACGAGATGACGCCGCGCGAGGCGCTGGATGCGCTGTATCGGCTAAAGGCGAAGCTGCCGAACAAGTAGTTGCCTTCACTCCGGAACGACGCAAATCGAAAGCGCGCAGTGCTTATGAATGCGCCCTCTCCCCTTGTGGGAGAGGGCATGTAGGACAGTGCAGCGATCTCGGTTCGGTGAGGGGTCTCTGTCCACGAGCGCCGCGCGCCGAGATAACCCCTCACCCAACCGAGCGCTCGGACGGGCCGTACATGCCCTCTCCCACAAGGGGAGAGGGCGCTGTAACGCACAGCTCAATTGTTGCGCGAGCAAGACGTGCCGTATCCTGCTCCACCACCAGAACACGTGTTGCAAATCGATGGGACGCTTCGCTTTGCCCACCCTACGCAGCCTGCCTCGCCGCCTTCCGCCGCCCCAGCCACCACAGGCCGAGATTCCACCCCACGCACGTCGCCAGCGCGCCGCTCAATCCGAACACCGCGCCGAGATGCAGGCTGCCGAGATGCAGCACCACCACCGCCAGCGAAAATCCGATCAGGCCCCAGGCGCCGTTGGCCATGACCGCGGCGGTGGCGGGGCCGCCGATGCGGGGCTGCAGGATCAGCATCATCGAGGTGAAGACGATCGGAAATAGCGCGAGGATGCCGGAGACGCTGGGGCCGGCCCAGCCTGAGACGGAGGTGACGGTAGCGACGAGTGTCGCCACCAGCGAGGCCCGTAACGGCACGTCGTACCAGCGCCTGACGATCAGCGGCATCTTGGCATGGCGATAGCGCTGTAACAGCGGCAGGCAAATCGCGAAGGTGATGATGTTGGCGACGATGCCCATCGCGAGCGTCCACTGCACGCTCTTGATGAGGGACGCGAGACCCAGCCACACCGCGACCGCGGTGGCGCTCGCCACCCACACGCTGTGGCGCTGGGCCAGCACGGCATAAGCGAGACTCAGGAAGATCGTTGCGGCGTTGATCGGCAGGCTGGTCAGCGCACCCTGCGCGATGAAGGCGGCGTCGTGGTCCAGCGCCAGGAAGACGTAGGTCGGGCCGGCCGAGATCGGCAACGTCGCGACCAGTGCGCCGATCACGGGGCCGGTGCGCTCGGCGATCATCGAGGCCGATACGACGAACGAGGCCGCGATCGCCATGCGCAGGCCGAGGACGAGCAGGAAGGACGGATCAAGGGACATGTTCAGCCGTCGCCCCGGGCAAGCGGGGCGCGGCCATGCGCAAGCATGGCCGTGGGGAGCGCTGACCCGGGACCCATAACCACAGGGGGTCATGGGTGAGAAAAGATCGGAGTGACCAGCGGGCTGGCCATCACCGACGGTGGTTATGGGTCCCCGCCTTCGCGGGGACGACACCGTTGCGAGAGGCTAAGCCGCCACCCGCTTCAAACTGACCGACACCTTCGGGCCGTTCTTGATGGTCTGATAGACCACGCAATAGCGCTCGGTGAGCTTGAGCAGCAGGTCGAGCTTGTCCTGCGGCGCATCGGTGTCGACCTCGAAGCGCAGGCGGATTTCCTGGAAGCCGACCGGGGCCTCCTTGTCGACGCCGAGCGTGCCGCGAAAATCGAGATCGCCTTCGGCCAGCACAAGGCCGCTCTTGAGCGGGACCTCGACGGCGGTCGCGACCGATTTCAGGGTGACGCCGGCGCAGGCGACCAAGGCTTCCAGCAGCATGTCGCCGGAGCACAGCTCGAGGCCCGAGCCGCCGGTGGCGGGATGCAGGCCGGCCACCGCCAGCGCGCGGCCGGTCTCGAGCTTGCAGGTCAGGCCTTCGCCGCCGACCTCGCCCTTGGCCTTCAAGGTGATCACGGCGGCGGAGGGGTCAGCCTTGTAGCGTTCCTTGATCGGCGCCTGCATGGCGCGCAGCTCGGCAGCATCCATTGTCGTTCTCTCCCGGAGTCATTTCGGAACAGATGTACCGGGCGATCGCGCGGATGTCACCACCACAGCCCGCCGCCGGACTCACGCCTGCCCTGCGTATCCGGTACCGTCCGATCGAGCGACCTGTCCAGCGCGGTCAGCACATGGCGCTTGAACTGCTCGAACAGCGGCGCGTTGCGGTCTCGCGGCCGCGACAGATTGATGGTGATCTCCTCGAACAGCCGCCCGGGATGCGGCCGCATCACCAGCACGCGGTCGGCCAGCACCACCGCCTCCTCGACGTCGTGGGTGACCAGCACCAGGGTGGGCCGCGTGTCGGCCCAGAGGTCGAGCAGATGGTCCTGCAGGTCTTTGCGGGTGAAGGCGTCGAGCGCGGAGAACGGCTCGTCGAGCAGCAGCACCTCCGGCTGCGCCACCAGCGCGCGGGCGATCGCCACGCGCTGCGCCTGGCCGCCCGACAATTCGCGCGGCCAGACCTTGGCCTTGTCGGCGAGGCCGACACGTTCGAGCGCGCGGGCCACACGCTCGCGGCGTTCGGCCGCCGGCAGCTCGGACAGGCCGAAGCCGATATTGTCGGCGACGGTGAGCCAGGGCAGCAGGCGCGGCTCCTGGAAGATGATGCCGACCTTGGCATGCGGCGCCGTGATCGCCTCGCCGTCGAGCGTCACGGTGCCGGCGCTGGCGCGGTCGAGGCCAGCAATTGCGCGCAGCAAGGTCGACTTGCCGCAGCCGGAGCCGCCGATGATGGCGATGATCTCGCCGAGCTGGATCTCGGACGAGAACCGCTCCAGCGCATGGACACCGTTGGGATAGACCTTGGTGACGGCTTCGAGCTGCAGCATCAGGCGGCCCCGCTCTGGCGCGCAAAACTGTCCTGCCAGCGCAGCAGCGGTGCGGTGGCGATCTCCAAGAGCCAGTCGGTCGCCTTGCCGATGATCGCGAAGATGACGATGGCGGCGACGATCTGCGCCGGCTTGCCAAGCTGCTGGCCGTCGATCAGGAGATAGCCGAGGCCCTCGGAGGCGCCCATGAACTCGGCGGCAACGACGAACATCCAGCCCAGGCCCAGGCCGACACGCAGCGCCACGACATAGGCCGGCAGCACGGCGGGCAACAGGATGCGGCGGATCATCGCCGGGCCGGAGAGCCGGAAGACGCGGCCGACCTCGACGATCTTGCGGTCGACGGAGAGGATCGCGCCGGTCAGGCCGAGATAGACCGGAAAGAACACGCCGACCGCGATCAGCGCCACCTTCGAGGTCTCGAAGATGCCGAGCCAGAGGATGAACAGCGGCACCCAGGCAATCGAGGGGATCGCGCGCAGCGCCTGGATAGTCGGATCGACCAGCCGGCGGGCGAGGCTCCAATAGCCGCAGATGCCGCCGAGCAGGGTGCCGGCGGCGACGCCGAGGCCGAAGCCGATGCCGACGCGGGAGAGCGTCATGGTGATGTGGCGGGTCAGCTCGCCGGAACGGGCGAGCTCGGCGATGGTGGTGAAGACTTTTGAGGGCGGCGGCACCAGGCGGCCGTTGGACCAGCCGGCGCGGACGGCGAGTTCCCAGGCCAGCGCGAGGGACAGCGGCAACAGCAGGCCGAGCAGCGGGCGCGCCAGACGCGCGGCCCAAGGCTGGCGTGGCTGGCGTGCAGTCTCCGATGGGACGGCCGCGGCGGGGGCCTGCAATTCAACAGTCATGGCCATAGTGAGAACAGCGTCTCGCGTGGAAATGCAAGGCAGGGCGGATGGCGGAAGACGCTTGCGGAGCCGAGCGCGCGGCTGTCAGGGTTGAGCCGACAGCGGCGCCACAATCTCGGTGTCGTCCCGGCCTCCGCGCCGGGACCCATACTCCGCGGCCGTTGTGGGGAGGCGAGATGCCGCTCCAGCGTGCCTCGAACACCTTCACGGAGTATGGGTCCCGGATCGGCGCCCGACAACGCTGGCGCGTAGTCGGGCTTGTCCGGGACGACACCGGTTCTTTATCGCGCCACCGGGTTTTGTTGCGCTCACTTTGCGGCAAGCGCTAGCGCAGGGACGAGCTTGGCGTCGGCTACGTCAGTTCGTCGGCAGCGGCACCTGGTCGTCGATCAGGGCATCTAGCGTCGCCTTCACGTCCACCTTCGCATCCACCACACCGGCCTGCTGTAGCGCCAAGCCAGCAGCCAGGATCGACTCCCGCTGCGGCGCGCCGATGCGGCTGTGGGTCAGCTCGGTGCGCTCCTTGAGCTGCTTGTCGACAACCGTCTCCGGCAGCTTGGTGGCCGCAATGAACGTCTTCTTCAGGTCGTCGTAATTCGCCAGCGCATCCTTGCGCGCGACCTCATAGGTCGCCAGCACGCGGCGGACGATGTCCGGATTGTCCTTCAGCAACTGCTCGCGGACATTGAGGATGCCCCAGGTGTTGGCGTCGGCCTTGCGGTAGAACAGTTTTGCGCCTTCCTCGACCTCGGCCTGCGCCATCATGGGATCGAGCCCCGCCCAGGCGTCGACGTCGCCGCGGATCAGCGCCGCCTTGCCGTCGGCGTGCTGCAGCAGGACCGGGGTGATGTCCTTGTCGGTCAGGCCGGCGCCGAGCAGCGCGCGGACCAGGAAGATGTGCGGATCGGTGCCGCGGGTCACCGCGACGCGCTTGCCCTTGAGATCAGCCACCGAGGCGATCTTGGAGTCCTTGCCCGTCACCAGCGCGGTCCATTCGGGCCGCGAATAGACGTAGATCGACTTGATCGGGTTGCCGTTGATCCGGGCGACCAGGGCGGCGGAGCCGGCGGTCGAGCCGAAATCGAGCGAGCCGGCATTGAGGAACTCGAGCGCCTTGTTGGAGCCGGCCGACTGCACCCAGGTGATGCTGATGCCGTCCTTGGCGAACTCCTTCTCCAGGAGGCCCTTCTGCTTCAGGACCAGCGACACCGGATTGTAGGTCGCCCAGTCGATCCGGATTTCCTTGGGCTGCTCCGCGGCTGTTGCAATGCCGCATCCCAGTAGAACCACGGCCGCGAGCCCGACCAAGGCGCGCCTCGACAATCCACCCATCGTCAACCCTCCTGCGGTAAAAACATCGTTGTTGTTTCAACGCGTTATGCCAGGGCTCAACGAGAATTGCTTTTCCTTTGCGGGGCGGATCGAAGCACGATCATCATCCGTCCCGGGCCGGTGACAGCATGGATCGATTGCTGCATTGGAAGTTTCGTGACAGCACAGGCCTTGTTCGATACCGGTTGCATCCATGGACAGCGTCGCCACAGATTCCAAAGCCTTCACGTCAGCCGATTTCGACAGCGCCGGCATCGCGGCCGCCGTCGATGCCCTGGCGCAGCAGCACTCCGGCCGCGAGGACATGTTCCGCGCCGCGGTGGTGCAATTCCTGAAAGCCGAGCTGGTCAAGGCGCGGGCCGCCGCCCAGGCGCAGCTGCTGAGGGATCGCCACGGCCGGCGCTGTGCGGAGCGGCTGTGCTTCGTTCAAGACGAGATCATCCGCATCCTCTACGCGGCGGCGACCGAGCACCTCTACCGCTCGGACGTGCCGAGCGGCGCCGAGCGGATGGCGGTGGTCGCCACCGGCGGCTATGGCCGTGGCCTGATGGCGCCGGAGTCCGACATCGATCTCCTGTTCATCCTGCCCTACAAGCAGACCGCCTGGGGCGAGCAGGTCGCCGAGGCGATCCTGTATTCGCTGTGGGACATGGGGCTGAAGGTCGGCCACGCCACCCGCTCGGTCGACGAGTCGATCCGTCAGGCGCGCGGCGACATGACCATCCGCACCGCGATCCTGGAGACGCGCTATCTCGCCGGCGACAAGCCGCTGTATGACGAGCTGGTCGCACGCTTCGACAGCGAGGTCGTACAAGGTACGGCCGCCGAGTTCGTCGCCGCCAAGCTCGCCGAGCGCGAGGAGCGGCATCGCCGCGGCGGCCAGTCGCGCTACCTGGTCGAGCCCAACGTCAAGGACGGCAAGGGCGGCCTGCGCGACCTGCACACGCTGTTCTGGATCGCCAAATACGTCTATCGCGTGCGCGAGACCGCCGAGCTGGTCGAACGCGGCGTGTTCGACGCGCATGAATACCGCACCTTCCGGCGCTGCGCCGACTTCCTGTGGTCGGTGCGCTGCAATCTGCACTTCGTGAGCGGCCGGCCCGAGGAGCGACTGTCGTTCGACCTGCAGCGCGAGATCGCGGTGCGGCTGGGCTACACCAGCCATCCCGGCATGCAGGATGTCGAGCGCTTCATGAAGCACTACTTCCTGGTCGCCAAGCAGGTCGGCAATCTCACCGCCATCCTGTGCGCCAAGCTCGAGGATCAGCAGGCCAAGGCGGCGCCGGTGCTGAGCCGGATGATCTCGCGCCTGACCACCGGCTCGACCTGGCGGCGCGTGCCGGAGAGCGACGATTTCATCGTCGACAACAACCGCATCAACCTCGCCGCGCCTGACGTCTTCAAGCACGATCCGGTCAACCTGATCCGCATCTTCCGGCTGGCGCAGAAGAACAACCTCGCCTTCCATCCCGACGCGATGCGCGCGGTGACGCGCTCGCTCAACATGATCAACACCGAGCTGCGCGAGAATCCGGAAGCCAACCGGCTGTTCATGGAGATCCTGACCTCCAACGACGCCGAGACCGTGCTGCGGCGGATGAACGAGACCGGCGTGCTCGGCCACTTCATCAGCGCCTTCGGCCGCATCGTGTCGATGATGCAGTTCAACATGTATCATCACTACACGGTCGACGAGCATCTGATCCGCTGCATCGGCTTCCTGCAGGAGATCGAGCGCGGCGGCAATGACGAGTTCGTGCTCGCCTCCGATTTGATGCGCAAGATCCGGCCCGAGCACCGCGCCGTCATCTACATCACGGTGCTGCTGCACGACGTCGCCAAGGGCCGGCCGGAGGATCACTCCATCGCCGGCGCCAAGATCGCGCGGCGGCTGTGCCCGCGGCTCGGCTTCAACAATGCCGATACTGAGCTGGTCGCCTGGCTGATCGAGGAGCATCTGACGATGTCCACGGTGGCGCAGTCGCGCGACCTGTCGGACCGCCGCACCATCGAGAAGTTCGCCGCCGTGGTGCAGTCGGTCGAGCAGATGAAGCTCCTGACGATCCTGACCACCGCCGACATCCGCGGCGTCGGTCCTGGTGTCTGGAACGGCTGGAAGGCGCAGCTGTTGCGCACGCTGTATTACGAGACCGAGCCGGTGCTGACCGGCGGCTTCTCCGAGGTCAACCGCGCCAAGCGCATCACCGCGGCGCAGGCCGAATTCCGCAACGCCTTCACCGACTGGCCGGAGGACGAGCTCGCCACCTATATCGGCCGGCACTATCCGGCCTACTGGCTCAAGGTCGAGCTGCCGCGCAAGATCCGCCACGCCCGCTTTGTCAGGTCGAGCGAGGACGCCGGCCACAAGCTCGCGATCAATGTCGGCTTCGATCCGGCGCGCGGCGTCACCGAGCTGACGATCTTCGCCATGGACCATCCGTGGCTGCTGTCGATCATCGCCGGCGCCTGTGCCTCGGCCGGCGCCAACATTGTCGACGCCCAGATCTACACCACCACCGACGGCCGCGCGCTCGACACCATCGCGATATCGAGGGAATATGAGCGCGACGAGGACGAGGGACGCCGCGCGACGCGCATCGGCGAGACCATCGAGCAGGTGCTCGAAGGCAAGCTGCGGCTGCCCGACGCCGTGGCGCGGCGCACGACGCGCGGCAAGCAGCACAAGGCGTTCTCGGTCGAGCCCGAGGTCAGCATCAACAATCAATGGTCGGAGCTCTACACCGTCATCGAGGTCTCCGGCCTGGACCGGCCCGGCCTGCTCTACGAGCTGACGACGGCGATCTCGAAGCTGAACCTGAACATCGCCTCGGCGCATGTCGCCACCTTCGGCGAGCGCGCCCGCGACGTGTTCTATGTCACCGATCTGCTGGGCGCGCAGATCAATGCGCCGACCCGGCAGGCCGCGATCAAGAGCGCGCTGCTGCATCTGCTGGCGAGCGACGACGCGGCGGCGCAGCCGGCGGCGTGAGTTTCTCTTGAGAGTTTTGGGGCGGCCTCGAGCCGTCCCGCGCAGAGTTCATGGAGAGGACCGGCAACGTCGCCGGCCCGGCTTGGGGGAGCCGAACAATGGCATTGATCGCAAACATCGTCGTCGGACTGATCGGCCTGCTGCACGTCTACATTCTCGTGCTGGAGATGTTTCTCTGGACCAAGCCGGCCGGCTTGCGAGCCTTCAACAACACGCCGGAGCGGGCCGAGGCGACCAAGGTGCTCGGCGCCAATCAGGGCCTCTACAACGGCTTCCTCGCCGCCGGCCTGTTCTGGGGCCTGGCGCACCCGGCCCCGGCGTTCGCGGTCCAGATCAAGATCTTCTTCCTGCTCTGCGTGCTGGTCGCCGGCCTCTACGGCGCCGCCACCGCAAGCCGCAAGATCCTGTTCATCCAGAGCGTGCCGGCCACGATCGGCCTCGTGCTGGTCTGGCTCGCGGGCTGAGCCGGGCTGCATCCCCACAACCAGTGTCGTCCCGGCCTTGAGCCGGGACCCATAACCCCGGTCAGCGCTTGAGGCACGATCGCCACTCCGAGTCTTCGCCACACGACCGCCTGTGGCTATGGATCCCGGCTCGAGGCCGGGACGACACCGAGTATGAGACAGCGGCTCCGGCTCCATCATCGGTGTCGTCCCGGGCAAGCATGACGGCGCAGCGCGCCGGCATGCGCCGACCCGGGACCCATAATCCCGGGCAGTGTTTGGGACCCGATCGCCACTCCGAGCCGTCGCCACACACCGGCCTGTGGCTGGGTCCCGGATCGGCGCCCGCCAACGCTGGCGCGTTGCCGGGCTTGTCCGGGACGACACCGAACTTGTTGAGCCAGCGTGGCTCCGTCATGGCGGCATCGCCGCGGAACCGCCGCCCGTAACCGCCTCGCCTTGCGTCCGCCCAGCCCTTCCTCCACACTCCTCCCCAGCGATGGCGCCCTCCGGGCAGACCAGCCGCATAAAACATCAGGAGGAACGATAGACCCCATGCGACAGGGAATTTTCCGTTTTGCCGGTGCGGCCGCGTTGGCCGTCACCCTCTCCGTCACGTCAGCCCAGGCCCAGAAGAAATACGATCCCGGCGCGTCCGACACCGAGATCAAGATCGGCCAGACCGTGCCGTTCTCGGGCCCCGCCTCGGCCTATGCCTCGATCGGCAAGACCCAGGCCGCCTATTTCAACATGATCAACGAGCAGGGCGGCATCAACGGCCGTAAGATCAAGCTGATCCAGTATGACGACGCCTATTCGCCGCCCAAGGCGGTCGAGCAGGTGCGCAAGCTGGTCGAGGACGACGAGGTGCTGCTGACCTTCCAGATCATCGGGACGCCTTCCAACGCCGCGGTGCAGAAATATCTCAACGCCAAGAAGGTGCCGCAGCTGTTTGCGGCCACGGGCGCGACCAAGTTCACCGACCCGAAGAACTTCCCCTGGACCATGGGATACAATCCCAACTACTTCACGGAAGGGCGCATCTACGGCCAGTACATTCTGAAGGAGCATACCAGCGCCAAGATCGGCGTGCTCTATCAGAACGACGACCTCGGCAAGGACTATCTCAACGGCATCAAGGCCGGCCTCGGTGACAAGGCCTCATCGATGATCGTTGCGGAAGCCTCCTACGAGGTCTCCGATCCCACCATCGATTCGCAGCTCCTCAAGCTCAAGGCGGCCGGCGCCGATCTCTTGTTCTCGGCCGCGACGCCCAAGCAGGCCGCGCAGGCGATCAAGAAGCTGCACGAGCTCGACTGGCACCCGGTGCACATCGTCGACATCAATGCGACGTCGGTGGGCGCGGTGCTGCAGCCGGCCGGGCTGGAGGCGTCCAAGGGCGTGATCTCGGTCAATTACGGCAAGGACCCGCTCGATCCGCAGTGGAAGGACGATCCGGGCATGAAGCGCTATTTCGAGTTCATGGCCAAGTACTATCCCGATGGCGACAAGAACTCGAACTTCAACACCTATGGCTATGGCAATGCCGAGCTGCTGGTGACGATCCTGCGGATGTGCGGCGACAATCTCACGCGCGAGAACGTCATGAAGCAGGCGGCGTCGCTGAAGGATGTCGTCGGCGACCTGTCGCTGCCGGGCATGAAGATCAACACGTCGCCCACCGACTACCGCGTCAATAAGCAGCTGCAGATGATGAAGTTCAACGGCGAACGGTGGGAACTGTTCGGCCCGATCCTGGAGGACAAGGGCGCGGCGGGTTAGTTCGCCTGCCACCGTGCTGGTTGGTGCTGCCACGACCTCAATCCACCTCTCCCCGTCGGGGAGAGGTCGGCGCGTAGCGCCGGGTGAGGGGGTGCTTCCACACGATAAGTCAGGCCGCAGCCCCTCACCCGGATTGCATCTGACGATGCAATCCGACCTCTCCCTCCGGGAGAGGTGAAGCCGGGTCGCCGCACCATCATGTAACCTCTCGCCACGCCTATCACTGGCGAAGTGAACGCCGGTAAAGGGCTGCGCAATCGCGCAGCCCTTTTGCATTGCGGCACGGATTGCGCCGGTTGGTCGCTCCCACAAGCGTTGCCTTGTCGACTTGCTTCCTCCACACTCGCGTGCAGCGATGGCGAGATAACAACCAAGAAGAACCATCGACAAACATCACCGGAGGGAGGACTCGCATGAGAACGTCACTGTTCGGTCTCGTCGGCATCAAGTCGTGTGCCATCGCGCTTGCCGCGTCGCTGACCGTCACGCTGCCTGCTTCATCCGCCTACGCTCAGAAGAAATACGACACCGGCGCCACCGACACCGAGATCAAGATCGGCCAGACCGTGCCGTTCTCGGGTCCGGCGTCCGCCTATGCCGGCATCGGCAAGACCCAGGCGGCTTACTTACGGATGATCAACGACAAAGGCGGCATCAACGGCCGCAAGCTCAGTCTGATCCAGTACGACGACGCCTATTCGCCGCCGAAGGCGGTCGAGCAGGTACGCAAGCTGGTCGAAGGCGACGAGGTGCTGTTCACCTTCCAGATCATCGGCACCCCGTCGAACGCCGCCGTGCAGAAATATCTCAACGCCAAGAAGGTGCCGCAACTGCTGGCCTCGACCGGCGCCTCGCGTTTCACCGACCCGCAGAACTTCCCGTGGACCATCGCCTATAATCCGAACTACCAGTCGGAAGGGCGGATCTACGCCAAATACATTCTCGCCAACCATCCCAACGCCAAGATCGGCATCCTCTATCAGAACGACGATCTCGGCCGCGACTACATCGCCGGGCTGCGCAGCGGCCTCGGCGCCAAGGCCGATACCATGATCGTGTCGGAAGCCTCTTACGAGCTGTCCGATCCGACCGTGGATTCGCAGATCGTCAAGCTGAAGGCGTCCGGCGCCGACCTGCTCTACAACGCCTCGACGCCGAAATTCGCGGCGCAGGCGATCAAGAAGCTCGCCGATCTCGCCTGGAAGCCGGTGCACATCCTCGACATCAATGCCAGTCCGGTGTCGGCGACCTTGAAGCCCGCCGGGCTCGACATCTCCAAGGACATCATCAGCACGAATTACGGCAAGGACCCAGCCGACCCGCAGTGGAAGGACGATCCCGGCGTGAAGGCCTATTTCGAGTTCATGGACAAGTATTATCCGGAAGGCGACAAGCTCAACACGGTCAACACCTACGGCTATTCGACGGCGGAGCTTCTGGTACAGATCCTGCGCCAATGCGGGGACGATCTCACGCGGGACAACGTGATGCGCCAAGCCGCCAACATCAAGGGCTTCGTCCCGAGCCTCGCGCTGCCCGGCCTCTCCATCAACACCTCGCCGACCGACTTCCGCGTCAACAAGCAGATGCAGATGATGCGCTTCAACGGCGAACGCTGGGAGCTGTTCGGCCCGATCATCGAGG
Source organism: Bradyrhizobium sp. USDA 4353 (assembly GCF_054063215.1). Classification (NCBI taxonomy): domain Bacteria; kingdom Pseudomonadati; phylum Pseudomonadota; class Alphaproteobacteria; order Hyphomicrobiales; family Nitrobacteraceae; genus Bradyrhizobium; species Bradyrhizobium sp. USDA 4353. The sequence goes on along the minus strand of NZ_JBSSGB010000001.1, from coordinate 1,951,298 downwards.
ACACGGGCGCGGCGGGGTAGATCGCACTGGCGTGATCGGTCCCGCCATTCAGCGCGCGCGCGAGAGAGAGAAAAGGATCGCGCCAAGCACTCCACTGCGCTCCCTCCCCCCTTGTGGGGGAGGGTTGGGGAGGGGGGTACTCCGGGCGACCGTCTTTGTGGCCACCCCCCTCCCTAGCCCTCCCCCACAAGGGGGGAGGGAACATACCTTTTCCGTGGTCAAGCGCGGTGGCCCACAAAGAACGCTTGGTGGTCGCTTATGGAGCCATCGATCTGACGCTCCAACTGATCCTCGCACTTAGTTTCTCCGTCATGCCCGGGCTTGACCCGGGCATCCACGCCTACCCAACCTTGCCGGACGACGTGGATGGCCGGGACAAGCCCGGCCATGACGGCCTGGAGATGGATACGCCCCCAACTCCGGTCGCCGAACGCGGTGACCGCAAACGATCAATCGCCACTGACGCTCGCCAGGTCGCGCTGCTTCACCACCCGGTCGATCAGCCCCCAGTCCAGCGCTTCCTCCGCCGTCATGAAGTGATCGCGGTCGAGCGTGCGTTCGACATCCTCAAAGCTGCGGCCGCAATGCTCGGCATAGAGCCGGATCACGCGGCGCTTGGTCTGCTCCATCTCCCTCGCGTGGATCAGGATGTCCGACGCCTGGCCCTGAAAGCCGCCGAGCGGCTGATGGACGTGGAGGCTGGCATTGGGCAGCGCCGTGCGCTCACCCTTCTCTCCGGCCATCAGCAGGAACGATCCCATCGACCGCGCCGTGCCCATGCATACCGTGTGCACCGGCGCCTTGACGAACTGCATCGTGTCGTACATCGCGAGCCCGCTGGTGATCACGCCGCCGGGCGAATTGATGTACAGATGGATCGGCCGCTTCGGGTTCTCGGCTTCGAGAAACAGCAACTGCGCGCAGACCAGAGCGGAGACGGTGTCATTGACCTCGCCGTTGAGGAACACGATGCGCTCGCGGAGCAGCCGCGAATAGATGTCGAAGGAGCGTTCTCCCCGGCTGGATTGCTCGATGACCATCGGGACGAGCTGCATCGTTTCGCGCATCGGCGACCTCCAGGCTGGTTGGTTTCGGGTGAGGAAGGGACGGATCAGGCCGCGCGCATCAGACAGTGCGCGTTGCTGTTGGCCGCGCGTGGCATCTGCCGCAGCAGCGTCGTGGCGGGCAGCCCGTGGATGATCCTGAGCCGCGTCCCGCCGTCCGCATTGGGCGTGAGCTGGAACGTCACGATGCTTTCGAGGTAGGGCGGCTCGTCGTCGCGCATGCGGTAGCGGACTTCTTCGCCTGAGATCGACGAGATCGGCGCGGCATCGGCGAGGTCGCCTGACGGCAGCCAGGTCTCGCGCAGCGCGGGACTGCTGATGGCGCGCCAGACCTTCTCCGGCGGCGCGTCCAGGTCGTAGTCGAGAACGAGGTCTTCGTCCTGCGAGGCAGCCTTGAAATCGGTCATTGGTCCATGTCCTTCAGCAAGGTTTTCAGCGCATCGACCCGTGACGGCCAGTAGGCGCGATACTTCGCCAGCCAACGCGCAATCCGCGCCAAGCCATCGGGATCGACCTCGTAGTTGACGAACCGGCCCTGCCGCTCTTCCCGCACCAGCCCGGCATTGCGCAGCACCGCCAGATGCTGCGACATCGCCGGCTGGCTGATCGTCATGCCCTCGCGCAGCGCGCTGGCATTCATGCTGCCGGCCGCGAGCTTCTCGAAGATCGCGTAGCGCGTCGGATCGGCCAGGGCTTTGAAGATGTCGCTCTCGATCATGGCGAGACATAAGCATATACTTATGTGATACGCAAGCGGCGACTATGCTGTTGTTAGGCTTTCTCTGTCGCCGCTCTCCGCTGTGCTCCCTCCCCCCTTGTGGGGGAGGGTTGGGGAGGGGGGTACTCCGGGCGACCGTCTCCGTGGCTACCCCCCTCCCTAGCCCTCCCCCACAAGGGGGGAGGGAACGTACCGTTTGCGCGGCTCGTACCCCTATCCAACTAACAGGAGAGCAACGTTGTCACGCCTGCGGCACCTCGCCAAAATTCTTGCCCACCGGCAGCACCGAATGCCTGATCAGCCGCGAATCCTCCACGGCCGCTTGCCGGTGCTTTACTGCTTCGCGATAGGCCGGATCGCGGATCATCTCGACGAAGGCCTGCACGGACGGATATTCCGCGATGAAGCAGTGATCCCAGCGCTCCTGCTGCGGGCCGATCAGCATCAGCTCGAAGCGGCCCTGCCAGACGATGCGGCCGCCGAGGCGTTCGAACACCGGTCCGCTCTCGCGGCCGTAGGCGGCATAGGCTTCCGCGCCGCTGGCCTTGCGGCCATCGGGATAAGCGGCCTCCTTGCGAAGCCGCACCAGGTTCAGCATGTGGATCGGACCCGGCCGGTCGTTGTCGCGAAACTGCGCGAACACCTCCTTGGTGGGATCGATATGGCCCATCAGCTTCCTCGCCTGTTCGTTGTTTACCTCGGCTTAACCATAACGCGGCGTGAACACCGCGGAACTCCTAATTGCGCGTTAAGGTTTTCCTAACTGCCCCTTAAACTCCGGACATTACCGTGGTCGGACGGCAGGGCTCGGGTTGCGTATGGCGCGGGGACGGAAACAGGGCGGCGGCGGTCGCAAGGAGCCGCGTTTCGGCCTTGCGGCGGCGATGGCCGATCTGCGCCTCGATCCCAAGGACCGTATTCCGGCAAGCGAGGACACGCCGAAGAAATCGGCGAAGAAGAAACCGGTGCAGCCGGACGACGAGGACGATGTGCCGGCGCGCGAGCCGAAACCCACCCCCCCGAAATCGAAGCCTGCCCGCGGCAAATCGCGCTGGGGGATGTCGATCGGCCGCATGGCCTATTGGGCTGTCGTGTGCGGCCTGTGGGGCGTGATCGCGCTGGTCGGCGTCGTGATCTGGGCCGGCGCGCATCTGCCGCCGATCCAGTCGCTGGAGATCCCGAAGCGGCCGCCGACGATCGAGATCGTGGGTTATGACGGCACTATGCTGGCGCAGCGCGGCGAGATGGCCGGCGCCAATGTCGCGCTGAAGGATCTGCCGCCCTATCTGCCGAAGGCGTTCATCGCCATCGAGGACCGCCGCTTCTATCAGCATTTCGGCATCGATCCGATCGGCATTGCGCGCGCCGTCGTCGCCAACATCCTGCATCGCGGCGTGTCGCAGGGCGGCTCGACCCTGACGCAGCAGCTCGCCAAGAACCTGTTCCTCACCCAGGAGCGCACCCTCGCCCGCAAGCTGCAGGAGGCGGAGCTGGCGCTGTGGCTGGAGCGCAAATATTCCAAGCGCGAGATTCTCGAGCTGTATCTCAACCGCGTCTATTTCGGCTCCGGTGCGTATGGCGTCGAAGCGGCGGCACAGCGTTATTTCGGCAAGTCGGCGCGGCAGGTCACGGTGGCCGAGGCCGCGATGCTCGCGGGCCTCGTGAAGTCGCCATCGCGGCTGGCGCCGAACCGCAATCCGGAAGGCGCGGCCAAGCGTGCGCAGACCGTGCTGGCGGCGATGGCCGACGCCAAGTTCATCACCGATGCCCAGGCGCAGGCGCAGATCGCGCATCCTTCCGTGGCGGTGAAGCCGGCCGGCGCCGGCACCGTCAACTACGTCGCCGACTGGATCGGCGAGGTGCTCGACGACCTCGTCGGCCAGGTCGAGGAGTCGATCGTGGTGGAGACCACGATCGATCCGAAGCTACAAAGCGTGGCGGAAGCCGCCATCATCGACGAGCTCGCGGCCAAGAGCGTCAAGTTCAACGTCAGCCAGGGCGCGCTGGTGGCGATGACGCCTGACGGCGCCGTCCGCGCCATGGTCGGCGGCCGGAATTATTCCGACAGCCAGTTCAACCGCGCGGTCACCGCGAAGCGCCAGCCCGGCTCGGCGTTCAAGCCATTCGTCTATCTCACCGCGATCGAGCAGGGCCTCACGCCGGACACGGTGCGGCAGGACGCGCCGCTGGATCTGAAGGGCTGGCGGCCGGAGAACTATACCAAGGAATATTTCGGCGCGGTGACGCTGACCCAGGCGCTGGCGATGTCGCTCAACACCGTGGCTGTCAGGGTCGGCCTCGAGGTCGGTCCGAAGAACGTGGTGCGCACAGCGCACCGGCTCGGCATTGCCTCCAAGCTTGATCCCAACCCGTCGATCGCGCTCGGCACCTCCGAGGTGTCGATGATCGAGCTGGTCGGCGCCTACGCGCCGTTCTCCAATGGCGGGCTCGCCGTGTCGCCGCATGTGGTGACGCGGATCAAGACGCTCGACGGCAAGCTGCTCTATATGCGCCAGAACGAGCAGGCGGCGCAGGTGATCGAGCCGCGCAACGTCGCGATGATGAACCAGATGATGCAGGAGACGCTGATCTCCGGCACCGCCAAGAAGGCGGAGATCCCCGGCTGGGTCGCCGCCGGCAAGACCGGCACCAGCCAGGATTTCCGAGACGCCTGGTTCATCGGCTACACCGCGCGGCTCGTCACCGGCGTCTGGCTCGGCAATGACGACAACTCGCCGACCAAGAAGGCCACCGGCGGCGGCCTGCCGGTCGAGGTCTGGACCCGCTTCATGCGATCAGCGCATCAGGGCGTGCCCGTCGCGGCGCTGCCGAATGCGCAAGGCTCGGGGCTGGTGCCGACGCTCGCGCAGATCGCCTCGCAGATCACGGCGCCGCCGGCCCCTGCCCCCGCGCCCAATGCGGCCTACGCGGCGCGCTCGTCGGCGCCGAGCCCCGGCCGCGGCAACATCCGGCCCGAGCCCGCGGCCGGCCTGGACGGCTGGCTGGTCGATCGATTGTTCGGTGGTCAGCGCTGAGCTGATCTCATTCAGCCCCAGGGCCCCGGCATGACGGGGTAACTAACTTACAGGGTCGTTTGTCGCGACGTCGTTGGACGCCGCGAGCCGTTCGCGAGGGGGAGACAGGAAGGCCCGCGCCGATCAGCCGACGGCCGCGACCGGCGGCGTCGATGCTTCGGCCTTGGCAGGCCGTGTCGCCTGCGCCAGGGCACGCCCGACCTGCCGCAGCATCAAGCTGGCGCGATGGGCGCTATAGTCGAGCAGCCAGCGGCTGAAGGCGCTGGCAGCCATCGGGCGCGCGAACAGGAAGCCCTGCATCGCGTCGCAGCCGAGCTCGGCAAGCAGCTTGCGCTGCGGCTCGGTTTCGACGCCCTCGGCCACCACCTTGACATCGAGGCTCTGGCCGACACGGACCACCGCAGTGACGATCGCCCGCGTGCCCTGGTCGTTCTCGAAATCGCGCATGAAGCTGCGGTCGATCTTCAATTCGTGGATCGGCAGTTGCGCCAGCCGGCTGAGGCTGGAATAGCCGGTGCCGAAATCGTCGAGCGACAGGCCGACGCCCATATTGCGGAGCTCGCTCATGGTGGCGATCACCGTGGCGCGCTCGTTGAGGATCACGCCTTCGGTGATCTCCAGCATCAGCATCTTCGCCGGCAAATCGTTGGCGGCCAGGATCTGCGCCACGACAGCCGCCAGGTTGACGTTCTGGAAGTTGATCGGCGACAGGTTGACCGAGATGCAGGGGATGTCGAGACCGGCGCGGCGCCACGACGCCATCTGCTGGCAGGCGGTCTTGATCGACCACACGCCGATCTGCTCGATCAGGCCGCACTCCTCGGCGAGCGGGATGAACTTGGCCGGCGACACCTCGCCCAGCACCGGATCATGCCACCGCGCCAGCGCCTCGACGCCATGGATCGCGCCGTTCCTGGTGCAGATCTGTGGCTGGTAATGCAGGGTCAGCGCCTCGCTGGCGATCGCCTCGCGCAGCGCGGTCGAGTGCATCAGCCGTTCCTCGGCGAGCTTGTCGATGTCGGCGCTGAAGAAGCGATAGGTCGCGCGGCCCGCGCGCTTGGCCTTGTACATCGCCCCGTCGGCCTGCTTGATCAGGGTCTCGATGTCGGTGGCGTTGTCCGGATAAAGGCTGAGTCCCATGCTCGCGGACATCGGCACCTGGCGCTTGCCGATGGTCAGCGGCATCGCCAGCGCCGCGGTGATCCGCGCCGCCGCCAGCGAGCATTCGAGCGCATCGCGGTTCTGCAGCACGATCACGAACTCGTCGCCGCCGAGCCGGCCGAGCATATCGCCGGGGCGGATCTGCGCCCGCAGGCGATTGGCGAAGCCGACCAGGAACTCGTCGCCGGCGGCATGGCCGAGCGTGTCGTTGACATCCTTGAAATTGTCGGCGTCGAGGAAGGCGACGGCGAGATGGCTGCCCTCCGGGCAGGCCTTGATCGCCTCGGCGATCATCGACGGGATGCGGGCGCGATTGGGCAGGCCCGTCAGCATGTCGTGATAGGCGACCTGGGAGATCGTCGAGCGGACCTCCTGGCGCTCGATCGCCAGCGCGCCGAGCTGGACGCAAGCCTGTACGATCTGCTCGTGCCAAAGGCTCGGCCCGCGGCATTCCCGGAAATAGAAGGCGAAGGTGCCGATGACGCGGCCGTCCTTGCCCTGAATCGGGGTCGACCAGCAGGCGCGCAGGCCGGCGCCCAGCGGGCCGGCCTTGTAAGGCTGCCAGCGCGAGTCGCTATCGATGTCGCGCGCGAGCACCGGCTCGCCCAGATAGGCCGCGGTGCCGCAGGAGCCGACATCCGGCCCGATCGCAACGCCGTCGAGGCTCTCGGAATAGGCCGTGGGCAGGCTGGGTCCGCCGAGCGGATGAATCTTGCCGTCGGCATCGACATGCAGGATCGAGCAGACGACGTCGGGCGCCAGCTGCTCGACTTGGCGGCACAGCTGGTCGGCGATGGTCGTAATCGATACATCGGACGCCAGCGACGACATGATCAGCTGCTGCAGCGAGCGGAGCTGCTTGGTCTCCCTGATGTCGCTGAGCAGGCCGACGAGATATTTCACCTTGCCGTGACGGTTGCGGTGCGCCTTGACATGCGCCGTCGTCCAGATTTCGTGGCCGGCCTTGTCATAGATCAGCAGGTCTTCCTCGACGCCCTGCTCATCGAGAATGCACTGCTTCAATCGCTCGACCATCGCTGGGTCGGTGCACGGGCCGACCAGCAGCTTCTCGACCTGCTGGCCGAGCGCCTCCTCGGCGGCGTAGCCGAAGATGCCGGTGAAGGCGGCATTGGTGTAGAGGATGTTCAGGTCGTGATCCGTCACGATGACCGCGCGGTTGCTGCGATCGGCCACCGACGTCATCAGCGCGTTGCGTTCGCGCAGTTGAACCTCGGACGTGACGTCGCGCATCAGCAGCATCGCGCGCACCGGCGTCGGGCCGGGCGGCAGCTCGTAGCGGGTCAGGTGAACGCGATGGCGAGAGCCGTCCTCATGGCGGATCGTCAGCTCGCAGGCAAAATCGGCCTCGTCGCGCGCAGGCTCGGTGTCCACCGTATCGTCGGCCGGCTCCTCCGCCGCCAGCGGCGCGGGCATTGCGTCCGCAGGCACGCCGAGATCCGAAAGCTCGGCCCCGGTCAGGCTGGCAACATCACGCCGCAGCAGCGCAGCGGCGGCCTTGTTGGCGTGATGGACGCGGCCGTTGCCGTCGAGAAAGAGGATCGCTTCGGACGCACGCTCGAACGCGGCCGAGAGCAGTGGAGCGGAGGCGGCCGGTTGAAACTCGCTTGCAAGCATCGTTCGATTCGAGGCGCGCTGCACGTTTTCGGAGAAACGATCAGCACTTGGGTTGCAGCGAACGACCCGGCAGCTCGCTGGGGCGTCACCTTGGGGGGTTGATCACGCTCGAATCTGAGAGGTCGTCGTTACAGCCACGTTAAAGCGCCGCCGAATTGGACGGACTCCTCTGGTTGCGTGCGAGAAGGCTTAAGAATTCGATAGCTCGCCGGCCGCTTCTTGCGAGATGGCGGAACTCAAGCAAATGGCCCGGACCATGAGGCCGGGCCATTGTCGTCGCGATGGTCGATGTCTCAGTCCTCGACGCCGTAGCGGTGCAGATCGTTGCCGCAGGTGTCGAGCCACTTCTTGGCGCGCTCGACCGAGCCGCAGATCTTGCCGCATACCTTCCAGAACCGCGGCGAGTGGTTCATCTCGATCAGATGCGCGACCTCATGCGCCGCGAGATAGTCGAGCACGAAGGGCGGCGCGAGGATCAGGCGCCACGAGAACGACAGCGAACCGGCCGAGGTGCACGAGCCCCAGCGGCTCGACTGGTCGCGGATCGACAGCCGCTTCACCTTGACGCCGAGCTGCTCGGCATAGGCGTCGGACGCCTTCTGCAGGTCGCGACGTGCCTCGCGCTTGAGGAAGTCGAGCACGCGGCGCTCGGTGTGCTCGATGCCGCCGGCGACGCAGAGGATCTTCTCGCCGCTGTCGCGCGTCTCGGTCCACACCGTGCCGCGCTCGCCGGCGCGATGCACGATCTTGTGCGGCACGCCGCGCAACGGCACCAAGGTGCCGGGCAGGAACGGTGCGGCCTTCGGCAGACGGCCGAGACGCGCCGCGATCCATGCGCCGTGACGCTGCGCGAAGTCCTTCGCTTCGATGATGGTGCCGCGCGGCGGCATCGTCAGGATCGCTTCGCGATCCGACGGATGGATTCTCAGTGTATAACGTCGCGCACGACGGTGACGCCGCAATCTAATCGAGTAGATTTGCGAGCCGTGCTTGACGAGAAGACGCGAAGGTTCGGCGGGCCGCCGATAGAGTAGCGCGCGAGTGGCCATTTCTGTCAGTCCGGGAGGGAAGAACTCGCCCGGATTTTGCCATATCCACCGCTAGGGAAAGCGCTCGGCGCAAAAACAAATCATTTGCCCAACATACAGGGGCTCCCGGGGTTCCGCACCCCAGAGCTTGGGCCTCCCCGCGGCCTCAGACAATGAATTCAGATTCAAAAGCATCGCTCAAGCAGCGACGCCACATTCACTGCTTGAGTCACTCCTGAAATCGAGTTTTCGAAGCCTCTTCAAAGAGTTAACGCGCAGTCGGATTCGACTGCGCAGAACCCTGGACTCGACGCTATTCAGCAGCAATCGCAAGCAGCGACTTGGGATCTGCTGCTGAGAGCATGAAGTCGTTGATGCGCGGCACGATCTCCGACTTGAATCGCGAGCCGTTGAACACGCCGTAATGACCGACACCCGGTTGCACGTAGTGAACCCGGCGATGATCCGGGATCGACGAGCACAACGCATGCGTCGCTTCGGTCTGACCAAGACCGGAGATGTCGTCCTTCTCGCCTTCGACCGTCATCAGCGCCACACGGGTCACCTTGGATGGATCGACCAGCGTGCCGCGGTGAGTCATCTCGCCCTTCGGCAGCGCGTGGCGGATGAATACCGTCTCGACCGTCTGCAAATAATATTCCGCAGCGAGGTCCATGACCGCGAGATACTCGTCGTAGAAGTCGCGGTGCTTGTCGACCTGGTCGCCGTCGCCCTTCACGAGGTTGGCGAACAGCGCCTTGTGGGCGTCGACGTGCCGGTCGAGGTTCATGCTGATGAACCCGTTGAGCTGCAGGAAGCCCGGATAGACGTCGCGCATCACGCCGGGATGCGGGAACGGCACCTTGGTGATGACGTGGTTGCGGAACCAGTCGATGCCGCGCTCCTGGGCGAGGTTGTTCACCGCCGTGGGGTTACGCCGCGTATCGATCGGGCCACCCATCAGGGTCATCGAAAGCGGTGCGAACGGATCGCGCTCGGCCTCCATCACCGACACCGCGGCGAGCACCGGCACCGCCGGCTGGCACACCGCCATGACATGCATGTTGGTGCCGAGGAAGCGCAGCATCTCGATGACGTAATCGATGTAGTCATCGAGGTCGAAACGGCCTTCGGCCAGTGGCACCATGCGCGCGTCCGACCAGTCGGTGATGTAGACCTCATGCGTCGGCAGGAACGCCTCGACCGTGCCGCGGAGAAGCGTCGCGTAATGGCCGGACATCGGCGCCACGATCAGGAGGCGCGGCTGCGGGGCGCGCAGCGGGCGCGTCAGCTTGCGATCGAAATACAGCAGACGGCAGAATGGCTTTTCCCAGATCGAGCGGACCTCGACCGGCGTCCTGACGCCGTTGACCTCGGTCTCATCGAGGCCCCATTCGGGCTTGCCGTAGCGGCGCGTGGTGCGCTCGAACAATTCGCAGGCCGCCGCGATCGACTTGCCCATCTCGGTGTGCGCCCACGGATTGAGCGGGTTCTGAAACAGGATCTTGGTGGCGTCGGTGACAGCGCGCGCCGGATTGAGCGAGGCATGCGCCATTTCGTACATCCAGTACATCGGCGTCGTCAGGACAGGACTGCCTTCCGACGCCAGGGGCGGTGCACCGCCAAACTCACCTATCGGCATTCTCGTTCGACCCTCTCTGCAGCGCAGCATACTGCCGAATGCGTAATTAAGCGTCAATGCGGTGCATTACGAGTTGGTGCCTCAAAGAAGCGAAATGAGCCCGAAAATCCACGGGAAAACGCAATTATTCACCCGACGACAGCAGCGAGCCGGCGCGGCGCGCGCTACGTAACAGAGCAATGAATGCCGCAAACGACGCCAACAGCAGGGCGGCATTGAGCCCGAGCGCGGTCAGCATCAGGTCGGTGCGGAAAACATGCTCGGTCAGCAGCGCGCGCATGCCCTCGAATACATAGGTCGGCGGCAGCGACCAGGCGACGAGTTGCAGCCAGTGCGGCAGCACCTGCACCGGATAATAGACGCAGGCGAGCGGCATCAGCGCGAACATCAGGGTCCAGACGATGCTCTCGGCGCCGAGCCCGTTGCGCAGCACGAGACCCGACACGAAGATGCCGACGGCCCAGGAGGTGAAGATCAGGTTGCAGAAGAACGCGATCAGCGGCAGGCCGAGGCTGTAGAAATTGAAGTCGAAGAACCACACCGCGATCAGGGTCATCGGGATGATGCCGATGGCGAGCCGGACCAGGCTCATCGTCATCAGCGACAGCAGGAATTCGATCGGGGTGAGCGGGCTCATCATCAGATTGCCGATGTTGCGCGCCCACATCTCCTCCAGGAAGGAGATCGAGAAGCCGAGCTGGCCGCGGAACAGGATGTCCCACAGGATGACGGCGCCGATCAGCGTGCCGCCGGCACGGGCGAAGAACCCGGCATTCGAGGCAATGTAAGTCTGCAGGAAGCCCCAGGTGATGATCTGCAGGGTCGGCCAGTACATCAGCTCCAGCAGCCGCGGCCAGGACGACAGCAGCAGATACCAGTAGCGCAGGACCATCGCGCCAATGCGATGCGGCGCGATGCGCAAGGACAGATCGTTCATTGGGCGGCCTCCCGGTCGCGGCCGCGGGCGACGTCGAGGAACACCTCCTCGAGCGTCGAGCGGTTGTAGCGCGCCATGATCTGGGCCGGGCTGTCATCGTCCTCGATCCGGCCGCGCTTCATGATGATGACGCGGTCGCAGAGCCGCTCGACCTCCAGCATGTTGTGCGAGGCGAGCAGAATGCTGGCGTTGCGGCGCTTGCGATAGCGCTCGAGATGGCCGCGCACCCAATCGGCGGTGTCCGGATCGAGCGAGGCGGTGGGCTCGTCGAGCAGCAGGAGCTCGGGATCATTGATCAGCGCCTTGGCGAGCGCAACACGCGTCTTCTGTCCGGCTGACAGCTTGCCGCTGGCGCGGTCGATGAAATCCGTGAGGTCGAGCTGCGCGGCGAGCTCGGCGATACGCTCCTTGAGATGGTCCACCGCATAGAGCCGGCCGAAGATGGTGAGGTTCTGCCGCACCGTGAGCCGCATCGGCATGTCGACATAGGGGCTCTCGAAATTCATCCGCCCGAGCACGGCGGCCGCCTCGTCCGGCATCTTGTGGCCGAGCACCTCGACGCTGCCGGAGGTCGGCTGCACCAGCCCCATGATCATCGCGATCGTCGTGGTCTTGCCCGCGCCATTGCCGCCGAGCAGCCCGGTGATGCTGCCACAGGGAATCGCGAACGAAATGCCGTCGACGGCCGTGGCCGTCTTGTAGATCTTGGTCAGGCGCGACACCGCTATCGCAGGCGAGCCTGAACCGGAAGCCGACGAAGGCGTCGGCGCTGCGTCATCTTGCGTCATGTCCTGGGTTCATTGAGGCATTGTGCCGCAAACCGCAACAGGCCACCAACGGCCGGGCCGATTTGTCGCCGCGCCTGCGCGGGTTTAAAGTTCCCAACCATGACCGAAGCCATCACCGATGCCCTGATCATCGACGCGCCCGATACGGATTATCGCCATCCGCGCCAGCGCGTCCGGCTCGACACCATCCTGCGGCTGCGCTGGCTCGCGGCGCTCGGGCAGCTCAGCGCGATCTTCATCGTCGTGCAGGGGCTGGAGTTCGACCTGCCTGTCGTCCCCTGCCTCGCCGTCATCAGCATCTCGGCGCTGCTCAATCTCGGCCTGCAGATCGCCTTCAACCCGATGCAACTGCTGGAGCCGTCGCATGCCGGCGGCCTGCTCGCGCTCAACATCATCGAGCTGACGGTGCTGCTCTATCTCACCGGCGGGCTGGAAAATCCGTTCTCCTACATGTTCCTGGCGCCGGTGCTGATCGCAGCGACCGCCCTGCCCGTGCGCTTGACGATCATGCTCGGGCTGCTTGCGGTGGCCTGCGCCACCGCTTTGTTCTTCATGCATCTGCCGCTGCCCTGGGAGGGCGAGGAGCCGCTGATCTTTCCGCCGATCTATCTGTTCGGCGTCTGGCTCTCGATCGCGCTCGCGATCGGCGTCACCAGCCTCTACGCCTTCCAGGTCACCGAGGAGGCGCGCAAGCTGTCGGATGCGCTCGCCGCCACCGAGCTGGTGCTGGCGCGCGAGCAGCATCTCACCCAGCTCGACGGCCTCGCCGCGGCAGCCGCGCATGAGCTCGGCACGCCGCTCGCCACCATCGTGCTGATCTCGCGCGAATTGGAGCGGGCGTTGCAGGACAACAGCCAGGTCACGTCCGACATCAAGACCTTGCGCGAGCAGGCCCAGCGCTGCCGCGATATCCTCGGCAAGATCACCCAGCTCTCGTCGACCGGCTCGATGTTCGACCGGATGAAGCTGTCGACCTTGATCGAGGAGACCGTCGCGCCGCACCGCGACTTCGGCGTCGAGATCAAGGTCCGCGTCGCCGTGGCCGCCGCCAAGGAGCCGGTCGGCACCCGCAATCCGGCAATCCTCTACGGCGTCGGCAACATCCTCGAAAACGCGGTCGACTTCGCCCGCGACACGGTCGAGGTGAATGCCTGGTGGAATAACGACGTCGTCGAGCTGGTGATCTCCGACGATGGACCGGGCTTCGCCCCTGATATCGTGAAGCGGATCGGCCAGCCTTATCTGTCGCGCCGGCGCAGCGGCGAGGATGGCCAGGGGGGTACCCAGGGCGGCGGCTTGGGGCTCGGCGTGTTCATCGCCCGCACCTTGCTGGAGCGCACCGGCGCCAAGGTCTCTTTCAGCAATCGCACCTTTCCGGACCACGGCGCCGTTGTCCAGATCTCCTGGCCCCGGCGGCGCTTCGAGGCCAGCGAGGACGGCGGGGAGGCGAAGCCGGACGCATGAACGGCACCCGCGCTGGTATACAGAGCTGGGCGCGCCTGCGCGGCGTCACGCCGCAGACTGCGGCAACCCGCGATCTTGGCAGCGCCGGACCGGCAGACCATATGATGCTGACACAGATCGTCTCGTAGCCATCGAGCCTTCTCCTGAGGATATGACCGTGGGCGCCATCGCCGAACTGACGAATCACCCGGACCGCTCCCTTCTCATCGTCGAGGACGACAAGCCATTCCTGGAGCGGCTGTCGCGCGCCATGGAAACCCGCGGCTTTACCGTCACGTCCTGCGAGAGCGTGGCCGAAGGCATTTCCGAGATCGGCAAGGCAGCCCCGGCCTTCGCCGTGGTCGACCTGCGGCTCGGTGACGGCAACGGGCTCGAAGTCGTGTCGGCGCTCAAGCGCAAGCGCCCCGAGGCCCGCGCCATCGTGCTGACCGGCTACGGCAACATCGCCACCGCCGTGACCGCTGTGAAGATGGGCGCCGTCGACTATCTGGCGAAGCCCGCGGATGCCGACGACGTCGTCGCGGCGCTGCTGGCGACCACCAGCGAGAAGTCCGAGCTGCCGTCGAACCCGATGTCGGCCGACCGCGTGCGCTGGGAGCACATCCAGCGCATCTACGAGATGTGCAACCGCAACGTCTCGGAAACCGCGCGCCGCCTCAACATGCACCGCCGCACCCTGCAGCGCATCCTGGCGAAGCGCGCGCCGAAATAGGCGCGCCAGCCTCATTTCAATGCGACTTCACGAACGCCTGCAGCGCATGGAAAACCGTGCGGCGCTGGTTACGGCTGCACCAGTTGCGCATCCAGCTGTCCATCTCGGTGAGATCGAGCTTGATCTGCATGCCCTCGTCGCCGCGCGCGGCGTTGACCGCCGAGACGTAGCCCATCATCCATTGCTGATATTTGGAGATGGCGTTGACATAGGGCCCGTCGGGATTGCCGATCGCCTTATAGGTGCCCGGCGGCTGCTCCTCGGCGGCGGCGATGAAGCGCTCGCAGGAATCCGCGCCCACGCCAATGACGTAGAACGCCATTTCCTCTGCGTGAAGCTGCGTCGCAAACAGCAATGTCATCGCCAAGACCAGCCAACGCATCGCCCGTCCCTGTCTGCACCCCTGGGCTGGATACCGTTCGAACGTTAAGATTGTTCCGGATTGTTGCGCCCCATGCGGGGCAATTGTCGGGCAAAGCTGCGAAATGAATCCGCCGGCGAGGTCTGTATCGTCTTACAAGACGACAAAGCCTCATTCTCGGGCACAAATCGTCCGGGACGGTATCATGTGCCTGATAAGGGAATCGACCGATTGCGAGGCGCGGCCCGCCACCATCAATCGCCGAGATGGCCTTGCGGGTCGATCAGCCGGCTCATGCGCTGGGCGGCCGCGAGCGCGAAGCGGACCGTCATCAGCTTGCGCGTCGGGGCCGGCAGCTTGTGCTCGGGCGCCTCGCAATGCAGATGGGCGCCATAGGCGTCCGCCACGATCAGCCCGGTGCTCTGCGGAAACAGCTCGCAGGGCAAGTCCTGCGTGAAGGCGAAGAACAGCCGGTCGCAATGGAGGCGATACTCCTCCCATTTGTGATCGGCGCGCAGATCCTCCAGCGACGACTTGATCTCGACGATCCAGATCTCGCCACGCTCGTTCAGCGCCACGAGATCGGCGCGCCGGCCCGACGGCAGCGGCAGCTCGCTGATGGTGGCGAAGCCCAGCGAGCGCAGCAGCCGCGAGGTGCCGCGCGCGATCGCCAGCGCCGTCTCCGACTGGCGGCGGTCGACGGGGACGAGGCTGATCCTGGCGGCGGAGGATTCCATCGCCACAGCATAGCCGATTCTGAAAGCCGCCCAAGCACGCTTTGCGCGGGGAACCGGAACCCGGCGCCGGCCTTCCGCTTAACAAGCGGCCGCTGACTGGGCGGCGCAACGGAGCGCCGTCCATGATCGATGATCTCTGGTACAAGAACGCCGTGTTCTACTGCCTGTCGGTCGGCACCTATATGGACGCTGACGGCGACGGCATCGGCGACTTCAAAGGCCTGACGCGCCGGCTGGATTACTTGCATGGTCTCGGCATCACCGCGATCTGGCTGATGCCGTTCCAGCCGTCACCACAGCGCGACGACGGCTATGATGTGGCCGACTACTACAATGTCGATCCGCGCTACGGCACGCTCGGCGATTTCGTGCAGTTCACCCATGGCTGCCAGCAGCGCGGCATCCGCGTGATCATCGACCTCGTGGTCAACCACACCTCCGACCAGCATCCGTGGTTTCTCGATGCCCGCAGCTCGAAGGACTCGCGCTACCGCGACTGGTATGTCTGGTCGGACAAGAAGCCGGCCAATGCCGACAAGGGGATGGTGTTTCCCGGCGTGCAGAAGACGACCTGGACGCGCGACAAAGAGGCCGGCGCGTACTACTTCCATCGCTTCTACGATTTCCAGCCCGATCTCAACACGGCCAATCCGGAGGTGCAGGCCGAGATCCTGAAGATCATGGGCTTCTGGATCCAGCTCGGCGTCTCCGGCTTTCGCATGGACGCGGTGCCGTTCGTGATCGCGACCAAGGGCGCCGATATCAAGAAGCCGGTCGAGCAATACGATATGCTCCGCACCTTCAGGGAATTCCTGCAATGGCGTCAGGGCGAGGCGATCATTCTGGCCGAGGCCAATGTGCTGCCCGAAACCGACATGGAGTATTTCGGCGACGACGGCGACCGCATGCAGATGATGTTCAACTTCCACGTCAACCAGCATCTGTTCTATGCGCTCGCCGCCTGCGACGTCAGGCCGCTGGCGAAGGCGCTGCAGGCGACCAAGCCGCGTCCGGCCT
Organism: Bradyrhizobium sp. USDA 4353; assembly: GCF_054063215.1. NCBI lineage: Bacteria > Pseudomonadati > Pseudomonadota > Alphaproteobacteria > Hyphomicrobiales > Nitrobacteraceae > Bradyrhizobium > Bradyrhizobium sp. USDA 4353. Next base: position 1,934,999 of record NZ_JBSSGB010000001.1, on the reverse strand, counting down.
CGGCGCAATGGGGCCTGTTCCTGCGCAATCACGACGAACTCGATCTCGGGCGGCTGACGAAGCAGCAGCGCGACGCGGTGTTCGCGGCATTCGGGCCGGACAAGAGCATGCAGCTCTACGACCGCGGCATTCGCCGCCGCCTGGCGCCGATGCTCGGCGGCGATCGCCGTCGCATCGAGCTCGCCTACAGCCTGATGTTCACCCTGCCCGGCACGCCCGTCATCCGCTACGGCGACGAGCTCGCGATGGGCGACGATCTCAGCCTGCCTGAGCGCAACTGCGCGCGCACGCCGATGCAATGGTCGACCGAGCCGCATGGCGGCTTCACCAAGAGCGAAACCTCTGTTTCGCCTGTCATCGATCACGGCCCCTATGGCTATGACCATGTCAACGCCGCCAAACAGCGCCGCGATCCCAATTCGATGCTGAACTGGACCGAGCGCATCATCCGCATGCGCAAGGAGGTGCCGGAGATCGGCTGGGGCAACTTTGCCGTCATCGCGACCAAGGACCCCGCCGTGCTGATCATGCGCTACGATTGGCGCAACAATTCGGTGCTGATCGTGCACAATCTCGACGAGAAGCCGCGCGAGATCAGCTTCGACGTGGGCCTGCCCGACGACACCGGCAAGCTGCTGATCAATCTGCTCTCGGAAGATCACAGCCACGCCGACGAAAGCGGCCGCCATACTTTGGTGCTGGAGCCCTATGGCTACCGCTGGTACCGCATCGGCGGCCTGGACTATCTGCTGCGGCGGAGCGACATCGAGACGGAGAGCCCGGTGAAGAAGGTAAAGAAGCTGCGACGGCGATGAGCGCAGCAAGCACACGACCACAACGTATGAGTTGATCACTCGGCATCATCAAACTCGGTGTCGTCCCGGGCTGGACCCGGCACCCATAACCACAGGCCGTCATGTGGCGAGGACTCGGAGTTGCCAGCCTGCCTCAAACGCCTCCCTGTGAGTATGGGTCCCGGGTCAAGCCCGGGACGACACTGAGGGTGAGGCGCCGCCATCGAGCAACAATGGCCGGCTACGACACACCTCGCCGGATCACCACGCCTTCATGGCCGCGCAGATCCACAACACGCACCTGGCAGCTGAACATTTCGGCCCGCGGGATCTGTCACTTCAACCTGGCTCGGCTTCCTTCTTCTGCACGAGACTCGAAATCTCCGCGAGAGCCTGCAAGGCCAATTCGCAGGCGTCGTCAATGAACGTCTCGCCGCGTGGGGTGGCATTGATGACCCCCCGCATGTCGGACTGAAATTGGTGCCTGGCGAGATTGAGCCGGTTCTTCGCAGAGGAGACGACCGCTCCGGTGATGGCCGGAGACTGCGCAATCTGGGCCAGCGCCCGGCGGTCATAGTGATAGACCGCAGCGAGGTCGAACGCATCGCGCGCGGTGTACGTCGATGCGCGGTAGATCAGCTTCTTGGTTATGATCTCCGCCGGCCGCTCTGCGGGGATGACGCGCTCGCCAATGCTCAACGGGTAGGTCGGGTCATCAGTATAGGTGGGTGCGTTCAGAAAGTCGATCTCGCCGACGTCCCGCAATATCAGCTTCAGGTACTTCCCCGGCCATTGCCACGTGTCGCAGAGCGCCTTCGTGATAGCGTTCATGTTGGGCGCGAGGCGCTTCAGCGCGGCGCTCGAGTCCAGAAAGATGTCGACGTCGTAACTGACGCGATGATCGAAGCTCTGCGCGAGCGCCGTGCCGCCGCCGAACGTCCAGGCCCCGGGGCCGCCCTCCAGACTATCGAGCGCGAGCAGCGCCTTCTGCATGAGGTCTTGCCATCTCGAAGGCCGCCATTTCCCTGACCCATCTTTCATTCTCGGCCCCCGCGACGTGCCAAATGTCGATTGCCCTCGATAGATCTTCGAACGTCACGGCCTTGTCGAGGACAAGTTGATGGATGACGGAAACGTCGATCTCGTCAAAGAACGCCTGCACGTGGACGCGCCATTTCGGCTCGGGCGTCTTCGCCTTGAGGCAGGCCAGCAACGTCGGCTCGTCGATGCGGACCGGCAGTGGCGTATTGATCGTGGTCACGGCTGCCGTGACACTGTCCAACGTCCTTTGCGGCATTGCCGTTACCAAGCTCCGGGCATCCTTTTGACACTTGTATCACGAAGTTCATTGCGGAGACCTGAAATCCTCCGCTTGAACCGCGGATATGGCGCCGTTGTCGGCACACGTCAACGGCGTCGGCCCCTCCCGGACAACACCGGATGTGACGGAGCAGCGAGATCTCCGACTTTGCTACACCGCCCGCCCGATCACCACACCCTCATTACCGCGCAGATCCAGCGTGCCGTCGATGCGCTCGCCATCGCGGTCGAGCCAGGTCGAGAGCAGAATCGCGCCGTCGAGGCCTGATCCTTCTGTGGCGATCGAGACCGGCTCGTCGCCGAGATTGAGCGCGATCGTCAAGACTTCGCCGTCGCCCTCGCGGCGGTAGAGCAGCAGATCGCCTTGCGCGGCGACCGGGCGATAGCTGCCGCTCACGAGCAGGCGATGCGCCTTCCGCAGCCGGATCAGGGCACGGTAGAGATTGAGGATGGAGCGCCGGTCGGCTGTGAGATTGACGACGTTCTCGCGCGTGTAATCATCCGCCACCGGCAGCCACGGCGACGCATTCGTAAAGCCCGCTCCCGGCAGCGCGCTCCACTGCATCGGGGTGCGGCAGCCGTCGCGGCCGACGCCGATGCCCGGCACATTCTTCTCGAACGGGTCGCGCACCTGCTCTGGCGAGATCGCCACCTGATGCATGCCGATCTCGTCGCCGTAATACAGTGTCGGCGTGCCGCGCAAGGTCAGCAACAGCATCGCCGCGACCCGGGCCTGGTCTTCGCCGACACGGCTCGCCACCCGCGGCCGGTCGTGATTGCCGAGCACCCAGTTCGGCCACGCCCCCGTCGGCAGCGCCGCCTCGTAGTCGGCGATGATGGTCTCGATCTCGCGGGCATGCCAGGGCGCCGAAAGCAGCGCGAAGTTGAATGGCAGGTGCGCGCCGCCGAGATCCTTGCCGTAATAGGTCATGAGCCGCTCCAGCGGCAGATAGATCTCGCCGATCAGCACGCGATCATCGAACTCGTCCATGACAGCGCGCATCTCCGCGACGACTTCGTGCACCTCCGGCTGATCGGCGGAATAGCGCGAGATGATCTGCTCGTGCGGCGGCCGGCCGCCGTGATAGTCGGGATTGGCCGGGTTGTCGCGAAACTCCGCGTCCTTGATCAGGTGCCAGATCACGTCCACGCGAAAGCCGTCGACGCCCTTGCGGAGCCAGAACCTCATGACGTTGTAGATCGCCGCCCGCACCGCCGGATTGCGCCAGTTGAGGTCCGGCTGCTGCGCCAGGAAGGCGTGATAGTAATACTGGCCTGTCCCGGAATCGAACTGCCACGCACTGCCGCCGAACTCCGACAGCCAGTTGTTCGGCGGCCCGCCATCATCCGCCGGATCACGCCAGATGTACCAGTCGCGATGCGGATCGTCGCGCGATTGCCGCGCCTGCAGAAACCACGGATGCTGGTCGGAGGTGTGGTTCGGCACGAGGTCGAGGATCACCTTGAGTCCACCCTCATGCGCGGCCTTCACCAGCGCGTCGAAATCCTCCATCGTGCCGAACAGGGGATCGATGCCGGTGTAGTCGGCGATGTCATAGCCGAAATCGGCCATCGGCGAGGTGAAGATCGGCGACAGCCAGATCGCGTCGACGCCGAGCGTCATCAGATAGGGCAGACGGTGGATGATGCCGGTGAGGTCGCCGACCCCGTCGCCGTCGCTGTCCTGGAACGAGCGCGGATAGATCTGGTAGAAAATCCCCTCGCGCCACCAGGCGCCCTGCTCCGCCATCTCGAACCGCTTTCTGCTCGCAACCGTGCGGCCCAACGCAGGAACCGGCGGCAGGTTCACACCGCGGCCCGCGCCACCCGCCAACAGACTTTTTCGCTTGGCGCATTGCGAAAAATCGGCATGCTGGCGGCATGAGCGAGCCAAACCAGACCAAGGCCAAGGCCGGCGCGATGATCGTGCCCGTCACGCCATTTGAGCAGAACTGCACCATCCTGTGGTGCGAGGCCACCAAGAAGGCGATCGTGATCGATCCCGGCGGCGACGTGCCGAACATCCAGGCGGCGATCGCGCAAGCCAATGTCACCGTGGAGAAGATCTGGCTGACGCATGGCCATATCGATCACGTCGGTGGGGCCGCCGATCTGCGCGATGCGTTGAAGGTGCCGATCGAGGGCCCTCATATCGCCGACAAGTTCCTGCTCGACAACGTCGTCGAGAGCGGCAAGCGGTTCGGCATCACGGGCGTGCGCGACGTCACGCCGGACCGCTGGCTTGCAGAAGGCGACACCGTCGAAATCGGCGAGCTCGTGTTCGATATCCTGCATTGCCCGGGACATTCGCCAGGCAGCGTCGTGTTCTTCAACAAACAGATGCGCTTCGCCCATGTCGGCGACGTGCTGTTCAACGGCTCGGTCGGCCGCACCGACCTGCCCGGCGGCAGCCATGAGACCTTGATCAGCTCGATCAAGGACAAGCTGCTGCCGCTCGGCGACGACATCGGCTTCATCTGCGGCCACGGCGCCGGCTCGAGCTTCGGCCAGGAGCGGATGACCAACCCGTTCCTGACAGGCATGGCCTGAGGTTTGCTCGAAAGCTGAGCCCCCCCCTCACCTCTCCCGAAGGGAGAGGTCGGATGGCATCGCCAGATGCCATCCGGGTGAGGGGTTACAGTGCCTCGATGTCGCGAGCCCCCTCACCCGGCGCTGCGCGCCGACTTCCCCCGACGGGGAGAAGTAAAGGGAGAGCGCGCCTTGGGGCTTCGACGCGGCTCGCATCACCCGGCGGGAATGCGGATCACTTGAGACCGGCGGCCTTCAGCGCGCGGTCGATCACGGCGGCGACGTCGATGACGCGTCGGCGCTTCGACTCCGGGGCCGGCGCGGCGGGAATCGGTGGGGCCTTCACCACAACGACCGGCGATGGATCGGCCGGCGTCATGTCGATGGCTTTGGCCACCACGGGCTTGGCCACGGGCGGCTTCACCTCGGCGGGCGCGTCAGCCGGCACTGCGCTCAGCGCCTTGATCTCGCTCGGCGCTGGCGTAGCGCTGGACGACTCGGCCTTGCGCTTCGGCGGCCTTGCCGCGGAGCTGTTCGGCTTGGCGCGCGCAGGCCGCGGTCGTGCAGGCTTGGCGGGCTCGGGCGCGGCCTCCGTCGGCTCTGCGGCGCGCGCATCGTCAGGCCGGCGCAGGATCTTCGTCAGCGCCGGCAGCGCCGAGATCGGCGACACCTCGGGAATGAGCTTGGTGCTCGGCGATGTCACCGCCGGCTTCGGCTGCCGGATCCAATCGGTGACGCCGAAGAACTTTGCGATCAGATAGGATGAGGAGATGCCGGCCTCGAGCAGGAACGGCCCCGCCTTGCCATAGCGCTTGTCGTTGGCGGCGATTCCGATCGGCGTGCCATGCGCCATGTTGGTGATGGTATAGGATTCGACCATCGTCTCGCCGTCGGCATTCCACCACTGCTCATGCGGATAGCCGTTCACATTGTTCGCGGCCATCGGCGCCAACGGCAGATGATGCAAATCGAGCCACTGCTTGACGATCTCGCCGGCATTGTCGGGATGCACCGTATAGTCGGCGGTGCCGTGCCACACCGACAGCTTCGGCCATTTGCCGCGATGGTTGGAGGCGCGGCGCACGAGATCGCCGAGCTCGCCGGCGGGGCGCGCCGGCGGCATCCGCATCTGCAGGATGGCGTCGCGCATATTGCGCGCGGCGCCGAACGGCAGGCCGGCGATGACGGCGCCGGCCGCGAACAAATCTGGATGCGCCGACAGCATCGCCATGGTCATCGCACCGCCGGCTGAAAGCCCGGTGACGAAGATCCGCCTCTCGTCGATGGCGCAGTCGGCCACCATGCGCGCGATCATCTCGCGGATCGAGCCGACCTCGCCCTGGCCGCGGGTGATGTCCTCGGACTGAAACCAGTTGAAGCAGCGCTGCGGATTGTTGATGCGCTGCTGCTCCGGCATCAAGAGCGCGAAGCCGAAATGCTTGGCGAGCGTCGACCAGCCGGCGCCGAGATCATACTCCGCCGCGCTCTGTCCGCAGCCATGCAGCACGACCACGACCGGCAGCAGCGGCTGGCGCTGCGCCGGCACATAGGCAAACATCTTCAGCCGGCCGGGATTGCTGCCGAAGCTCTCGACCTCGATCAGCGGACACTCCGGCGCGGGGCGCGCCTGACCCTGCAGGTCACCGAAGACGGAGATCCCCTTCAGCTCGCGCAGCCGTCGCAAATACTCAACATTCTCGGCGAGGGACAACGGCGGCTCCTTGGCAGTCTCGTCTTCAGCAGTCACGTCTTCAGTTCAGCTCGGATCAAACTCCACCATCACCCAGATGGTTGCTGCAGCGCAAAAGAAAAAGCCCGCGCGAACGCGGACGTCGGCAATTTGATTGCGAATTTCGCGCTTGCTGCGATCAAAATGCCACGCGGAGGCGGCGTTTCACGCAGTCCTCACCGAAATGCGACCCTGACACGGCCGAAATCGCGGAGAGCGTGAGCACGGCCAACGACGCAACTGCTGTCCGCCGATCGCAGCAAGTTGGACGCCTCAATCCCGTTCGCGAATCGCGATCCCACCTCGGAGTGTGCGCAGCCACCCCCGAACAGTAAACAACAAATGGCAGGCATGCACCGCTCACCGCGGAGCACGAAGAAGATTGCCTGCGCACGAGGCGGCAATTAGCCTGACCGACAAGCAACAACGATATTCCATTCGGGAGAAAACTATATGGCGCGGCTCAAATTCGGCGCATTCCTCGCTCCGCATCATCCGATCGGCGAGCACCCGATGCTGCAATTCCGCCGCGACCTCGATCTCGTCTCGCAGCTCGACGAGCTCGGCTATGACGAGTTCTGGTGCGGTGAGCATCATTCGAGCGGCTGGGAGATGATCGCCTCGCCCGAGATGTTCCTCGCCGCCGCCGGCGAGCGCACCAAGCGCATCAAGCTCGGCACCGGCGTGATCTCATTGCCCTATCATCATCCCTACAATGTCGCGCAGCGCATGGTGCAGCTCGACCACATGACCGGCGGTCGCGCCATCTTCGGCTCCGGCCCCGGCGCGCTGGCCTCCGATGCGCATACGCTCGGCATCGATCCAATGACGCAGCGTGACCGCCAGGATGAGGCGATCGCGATCATCCGCCGCCTGTTCAACGGCGAGCGCGTCACCGCCAAGAGCGACTGGTTCACGATGAACGACGCGGCGCTGCAGATCCTGCCCTTGCAGGAGGAGATGCCGTTCGTCGTGGCGTCGCAGATCTCGCCGTCGGGCATGACGCTCGCCGGCAAATACGGCATCGGCATCATCTCGCTCGGCTCGATGTCGACGCAGGGCCTGATGGCGCTGCCGCAGCAATGGGAGTTCGCCGAGGACGCCGCGAAGAAGCACGGCACCACCGTGAGCCGGGCCAATTGGCGCGTGCTGCTGTCGTGGCACATCGCAGAGACCCGCGAGCAGGCCCGCCGCGAGGCCGGGCCTGGGCTGATGCGCTGGCACAACGAGTATACGGTGGGCACGTTGATGCGGCCCGGGCTGAAGCCGTTCTCGTCGCCGGACGAGGCCGTCGACAAGACCGCCTTCGTCGAGGGCGCGGCCTCGACGATCGGCACGCCCGACGATCTCGTCAAGACGATCAAGAACCTGATGCAGGTGTCCGGCGGCGTGGGCGCCATCATCGGCTTCGTGCACGACTGGGCCAATCCGGAGAACACGCGGCGGAGTTGGGACATGGTCGCGCGCTACGTCGTGCCGGAGATCAACGGCTATATCGACGGACTGCGCCGCTCGCAGACATTCGTCATCGAGAACCGCGCCATCTTCGAGCGCGCGGGCCAGGCGGTGATGGCCAAGATCATGGACAACGACAAGGCCGCCGCGGCGCTGTCGCAGACCGGCCCGGGACGGATTGCGATTCCGGCCGTCAATGCGCCGGACCTCCAGGAGGCGGCGAAACGCAGAGGGTGAAAAAGAACGTAGGGGCGGATGAGCGCAAGCGTAATCCGCCGCGTCCGGCGATGTCGGATGTCGCTGTCTCTTAAGATATACGAATGGCGAGAGCCCGCGCTCGTCGGCGGATTACGCTTGCGCTAATCCGCCCTACGCAGCGCTACTACCTCACCGCTGCAACCAGCCGCTCGCACTCGGCAAGCGTCGCGATCTGCTTCAGCGTCTCGCGCAGCGCCGGCAGGTTGACCGGCTTCTGGAATTGCGGATAGACGACAAGCCCGAGCACGGTGGCGAGACGGACATGCTCCTCGCGGGTGCCATCCTCGGCGCCGCTGATGAAGATCACCGGCGTGCGTATCTTTAACTCATTGAGCAGCAGCAGGATGTCGGCGCCGCAGCGGTCGCCGAGCGACAGATCCAGCGTGATGCAGTCGAACGTCTTCTCGCGCAGCACCTCGGCGGCCGCCTCGACCGAGGTCACGCAGGTCGCCTCATAGCCGCATTGCGCGGCGATCTTGCGCAAAATCGAGAGATGCACCTCGGCATCCTCGATCACCAGCAACTGATTGCTCATGGTCCTGCCCCGTTGCCTGTTTGCCAGAGCTGAAAATCGGGCCGTTGGTAGACCGGGCGAATGGCCGCGCGAAGTAAAGATTCCGGCCCGTAGATCTACGGATGATCCGCCGGGCCCAGCCTCCACGTCGAAAGCCAGGACCACAGGTCGGATCAACAGAACAGCTCAGGCCGCTCAATGACAGGCGAAGGTCCGCTCGCTCACCTCTTTGAGCGACTGCTGGAAGGTCGTGCCGTAGCGCAGACCGCAGCAGTGGCACTTTGCCGGCGACAGCAACGAGAACCGCTCGTCACATCGCGGACAGGCGAAGCGGCCGAGCAGGAAGAGCGCCGCCGGAAGCAACATCACCAGCATGAACGGCAGCGCCGGTCCGGGATAGCCGACCAGGCGGGTCGCGACGGCTGTCAGCGCCGCGACGAGAGCGATCGCCAAAGGCAGCGTCTTCCGCCACTTCAGGCTGGTCCAGGCGCCCTCATAGCGCAGCTCCTCCACGGCCGGCGACAGATCCCGCTGCTTGACGAGCAGACGCTGCACATCATTCTTCTTCCGTCGCCGCAGCCAGACGAGAAGGCCGACCGAGCCGAGCATCACCGGGAGCATCGACAGCGTGGTGCGCTCCCACGGCCTGTATCGCTTGAACTCCATTTCGCTGTGCAGCTCGCCGGACCGCCCGCAGAACTGCTCGCCGCACGGCCGGATCGGCGCATCCGGAAAGTTCTTCGCGCCGACCACGATCGCCGCCATGAACAGAATGATGATGCCGACGAGCTGCAGCTTAACGAATCTCACAAAGCGTGACGTCACGGTCGTAACTCCCCTTGGCCAGAACCAGCTTTGGGCTCTTGATGCATTGGCGGAGGGGATCGTCACTGTGATGGACGGCACACTTCGCTGCTGGTCGAGCGTGCCACTGCATGGCTCGGAGCGATGGAACGCGTGTCAGTCGCCAAGCAACCGCCTATATTTTCCTGCTGAAGCCGAACATGCCGCTGTCGGATGCAGCGCCCTCTCCCCTTGCGCGTCCAGCGCCCGGCATTCCCCGCGCCTTGCTTTCGAGGAAGGCAGCATGGTCCATCCCTCGGACGCCCCAGCGCCGCGAGATCGCGACCGCTTGCGTTGCAGCACGACCGATCGATGATGTGGCGCCGGAGCGTATTGCATCGTCGCTGCAACTGCCTATCAATGAGGGTCAGACAGTCCGGAGATGCCGAACGCTCAGAAGTCGGCCCAGAGACAGCGAACGGTAGACGCGAGCCAGCAGACGAGAGGAAACCCGAGATGTCGATGCAGCATGTGGTCTCTGACCCGATCAGGCTGACGCCGCCCCGGCGCAACTCGCTGACCCACATTCCCGGCGACGAAGGCTGGCCGATCATCGGCAAGACCTTCGAGGTGCTGGCTGACCCCAAGGGCCATGTCGAGCGCAACGCCCGGAAATACGGTCCGGTCTATCGCAGCCACATGTTCGGCGACGTCAACGTCGTACTGCTCGGGCCGGAGGCCAACGAGCTGGTGCTGTTCGACCAGGCCAAGCTGTTCTCCTCCGCCCATGGCTGGGGCCACATTCTCAATCGGCTGTTTCCGCGCGGGCTGATGCTGCTCGATTTCGAGGAGCACCGCATGCACCGCAAGGCGCTGTCGGTCGCGTTCAAGGCGGGGCCGATGAAGTCCTATCTCGCCGGCCTCGACCGCGGCATCGCCACGCGCATCGCGCAGTGGCGCGAGAGGCCCGGCGAGATGCTGTTCTATCCGGCGATCAAGCAGCTCACGCTCGACCTTGCCGCGACGTCTTTTCTCGGCACCGAGATCGGCCCGGAGGTCGACGCCATCAACCGCGCCTTCATCGATATGGTGGCCGCCGCCGTCGCGCCGATCCGCAAGCCGCTGCCGGGCACGCAGATGGCGCGCGGCGTCAAGGGCCGCCAGCGCATCGTCGCCTATTTCTCCGAGCAGATTCCGCTGCGCCGCGCCAAAGGCGACGGCGACGATCTGTTCTCGCATCTGTGCCGCGCCACTGACGACGAGGGCGCGCTGCTGTCGACGCAGGATATCGTCGACCACATGAGCTTCCTGATGATGGCGGCGCACGACACGCTGACCTCGTCGCTGACCTCCTTCGTCGCCCAGCTCGCCGCGCATCCGGAGTGGCAGCAGAAGCTGCGCGCGGAGGTCGAGGGCCTCGGCCTCGCCAAGGGCGATCCGATGAGCTCGGAGCACCTGGAGAAGATGAAGCTCACGGAGATGGCGTTCCAGGAGACCTTGCGGCTGATGCCGCCGGTGCCGTCGCTGCCGCGCCGCCCGGTCCGCGACTTCACCTTCAAGGGCTTTGCGATTCCGGCCGGCACCGGCGTCGGCATCAATCCGATGTACACCCACCACATGCCGGAGATCTGGCCGGAGCCGGAGCGGTTCGATCCGATGCGCTTCACCGACGAAGCGCAGCGCGGCCGCCACCGCTTCGCCTGGGTGCCGTTCGGCGGCGGTGCCCATATGTGCCTCGGCCTGCACTTCGCCTACATGCAGGCGAAATGCTTCGCCCGGCATTTCCTCGGCAATGTCGAGGTCTCGTTCGCACCGGGCTATCAGCCGAGCTGGCAGGTCTGGCCAATCCCCAAGCCGCGTGACGGGCTGAAGGTGCAGCTGAAGGCGGTGTGATCTCCATGTGTCGTGGTCGGCGAGGTCAGTTTTCCACGAGTCCCGCGTGTCGCCACGACCAGTGAGAGCTATTAGTTACTCGTCATGCCTGGGCTTGTCCCGGGCATCCACGTCGCTCCACGAATGCCAGACGACGTGGATGGCCGGGACAAGCCCGGCCATGACGATGGAGAGAAAGCGGGACAATCACGATATTCTGCATCATTCGGCAGACAACGCTCGAAGCGACCGCCGCCTACTCTACCGCATCCCCGAGCAGCTTGCGCATGGCCGCATAGCCCTGCTGCTGCTGGCTCCAGTTGCGGCCGCCGGTGATGGCGCCGTCGATGACGAGGTCATGGCCGTTGATGAAGCTGGACTCGTCGCTGGCGAGAAACACCGCCGCATGAGCGATGTCGTCGGGCAGGCCGGCGCGCGGGATCGGCTGCGCGGTGGCGTAGGCGTTGCGGATCGTCTCCGGCGTCTTCTCCGCCGCTTCGGTGGAGAGCCCCAGCGCCTTGCCGAAGATGCCGGTCGCGATCAGGCCCGGCGAGATCGAGTTGACGCGCACGCCGGATTCGCCGAGCTCCATGGCGACGCATTTGGTGAGATGGATCACCGCGGCCTTCGCCGTGCTGTAGACCACCGAGGTCGAATAGCCGGCGAGCCGGCCGGCGATCGAGCCGTTGTTGATGATGCTGCCCGTGCCCTGCTTCTTCATGTGAGGCGCCGCATACTTCATCCCCAGCATCACGCTGCGCACCAGCACCGCCATTGCCTGATCGAACCTGTCAGCCTCGAGCCCCTCGATGCCGCCGGTCTGCGCCGGTCCGCCGGCATTGTTGAACAGGCAGTCGAGCCGGCCGAAGCGCTCCGCGGCGAGATCGATCAGCGCGCGCATCTGCGCGTCAACAGTAACGTCCGTCTGGTGGAAAATGCAGCTCGCACCAAGCCGAGCCGCCAACGCCTCACCCTCGGCGCGGCGCCGGCCCGCGGCGATCACCGTGGCGCCTTCTGCGACGAACATCTCCGCCGTGCGCAAGCCGATGCCGCTGGTCGCGCCGGTGATCACCGCCACCTTGCCATTCAGTCGTCCCATCCCCCACTCCTCTTGTTGAATATTTGCAGATCATCCGACCACGATGCCCGACGAGTTCCTGTCACGGAACCATCATCCTGCATTTGGAATTGCAACATAAGCGAAGCAGCTTTCATCAGCTGGACAAATTACCGCCACGTCGGCCTTAATTTGGTTGCGCGATTGAGGCTGATGGGAGTCCATGACGCGACTCATCGACGACATCAAGCAGGTCTGGCGGGGCGAGCAGCAGCCGTCGCTGACATGGAGCTGCCTGTTTGCAGCGTTGTGCCTGATCGCGGCGACCGCGATCCGCTACGGCATGGCGCATCTGCGGCCGGACGTGTTCTTCACGCCCTATATGCCGGCGGTGTTCTTCGCGACGGCGATGGGCGGATCGGGCGTAGGCTTGGCCACTGCGATTCTCGGCGCGGCGCTCGGCCTCGTGCTCGACTTCGGCGGCGGGCCGACCGATGGCGCGCGGCTCGCGCTGATGACGATGTATCTGACGGTCGCAGGCCTGGTGATCTGGGGCGTCAATCACTATCGCTCTCTGGCCGCCAAGCAGCGCGAGATCGCGCGGCGGCTGATCGAGGAGGAGCAGTATCGCAAGCTGCTGGTCGACGAGCTGCATCACCGGCTCAAGAACAAGACCTCGACCATTCACGCCGTGCTGCATCAGGTGCTGCACGACCAGCCGCAGGTCTGGGGCCGCATCGACCAGCGCATCCGCGCGCTCGCGACCGCCGACGACCTCATCGCGCGCGCCGACGCCCAGGGCTGCGACTTGAAGGATCTCTTGACGTCGGAGCTCGGGCCCTACGGTCATGTCCGCTTCGAGCTCAACGGCGAGCCGCTGTTTCTTCCCGCCAAGCTCGCCGTCAGCCTGGCTTTGATCTTCCACGAGCTCGCGACCAACGCCGGCAAGTACGGCGCCTTCGCCTCGCCGCGCGGCTTCCTGCAGGTGTCATGGACGATGCAGGGCGATCGCCTCAAGCTGACCTGGGACGAGGCCGAGGGACCGACGCCCGGTCCGATCGGCAAGCCCGGCTTCGGCACCAAGCTTTTGAAGGCGGCGCTGTCCTCGTTCGACGGCAGCACCGAGACGACGTTTCTCGCCACCGGTCTTCACTGCACCATGCAGTGCCGCGTGCCGCCGAGCTAGAGGCCGGCGGGCGGCCAATTTGGCCTACGACTTTCGCAGCAGGCGCGCGCCGGCGGTGTCGGACCAAATTGAGGATCCGTTAATGACGCCGCGGCACAAACGCACGCTGTCCCAGATACTTGGTTCGCGCATTCCGTGTTTCTACGTAGCGCTTAACTAAAATGAAGCGGGAACTTTGCACAATCGGCGCATGTACAGCAGCGACCGTTTCAACTTTTCCCCCGACGCCAATGACGGGCTGGGCGCCACCGAGGCCGAGCTGCGCTTCCTGCGCAGCGTCCTCAGCCAGTTGCCGTCGGGCGTCACGGTGCAGGACGAGCAGGGTCGTTTTCTTCTCGTTAACGATACCGCCGCCGTGCAGCTCGGCGCCGCCGTCAACAGCGTCGACGGCGTCTCGGCGCCGCATCTCGATGTCCGCCGGACGAGCTGTCGCGAGATTCTCGGCCGGGGGCGGACCGTGATCGCCGAGGAGAAAGTCACCGGCGAGCGCGGCGCGCAGACGCTGCTGACCGCCCATCGCCCGGTGCGCATCGGCGACCGCCAGGTGCTGATCTCGAGCTCGGCTGATATCAGCGAGCAGAAGGAGTTCGAGGACCAGCTGTTCCGCGCCGCCTATTATGACGAGCTCACCGGGCTGCCGATGCGCCGCGTGGTCGAGCACCGCGCCGATACTCTGGTGCGCCGCGGCCGCGTCGAGGGACGCTTCGCGCTCGCCTTCCTCGATCTCGATAATTTCAAGTACATCAACGACTATTACGGCCACGCCACGGGCGACGCGCTGCTGGTCGAGCTCGCCAAGCGCATCAGCCGCGACCTGCGCGAATCCGACCTGCTGTCGCGCATCAGCGGCGACGAATTCCTGCTGCTGCTGCATCCGATCGAGCGCGCCGAGGAGGTTGCCGAATTCCTGCAGGCGCTCCTGGATCGCCTGAACGCGCCATTCTTCATCGACGGCGCCGAGGTGTTCGCCTCCGCCTCGGTCGGCGTCAGCCTGTTTCCCGAGCATGGCGCGAGCTACGACGTGCTGCGGCAGAATGCCGACCTCGCGATGTATCGCGTCAAGAACAGCGGCAAGGGCACGCTCGCCTTCTTCTCCAGCGCGATGGAGCACGAGGCGCTGGCGCGCATGAAGGTCGAGCAGTCGCTGCGGCTCGCGATTCTCGAAAAGCGCTTCTGCTGTGCGTTCCAGGCCAAGGTCGACATCCGCACCGAGGAGATCAAGGGCATCGAGGCCCTGGTGCGGCTGCGCGACAATGAGGGCGTGATCCAGGCGCCGGGCGCCTTCATCAATCTTGCGGTCGAGCTCGGCCTGATCGACGAGCTGGCGCATCTCGTGCTCGACGAGATCGTCAAGTCGATCGATCTCATCAACGACACGTTCGGCCAGGACGCGACGATCAGCATCAATGTCGCCGCCAAGCAGGCATCGAACCCGGAATTCATGCAGCCGTTCGCCCGCGCGCTCCAGGCGACCGGATTTCCGAAGCGCTTCATGGTCGAGGTCACCGAGGACGCCTTCGTGACCCGCAGCCATTTCCAGGACGAGATCGTGCCGCTGCTGCGCGAGATCGGCGTCGGCATCTCGATCGACGATTTCGGCATCGGCTATTCGTCGCTGTCGGCGCTCGCCGATATCACCGCCGACGAGATCAAGATCGACCGCTCCTTCATCACGGACATCCACAAGCGGCCGCGCAGCCAGGGCATCCTGCGCGCGATCGAGTCGCTCAGTGAAGCGCTCGGCATGACCGTGATCGCGGAAGGCATCGAATCCTTCGAGGAGCTCGCTTATCTGCAGGCCGCGACCAAGATCCGCTATGCGCAGGGCTACTACTTCTCGCGCCCCATCTTCCTTGAGGAGCTGAAGCCGGCCGTGCCGCTTGCAAGCGAAGCGCGCATGAGCCTCGCCAGTCGCGCTGTGCAGGAAAATCGCCAGGCCTACGCACGCAGCAGCCGATATCGCCGCTGACATCAATCAGAGCGAGGACCTGTCAGCACAAAGTATGAGCGACGCCAGACTACCCCCGAAAGCGCCTTGACCGCGCCTAAGCCTGCACACTATCAGTTGCAAACAATATAGCCGCCGATCGCTGGGAGGAAGGCTTCGTGAGAACGTCACATATTTTCAAAGGCATTGTTTCATCACTGACTGCAACCCTGCTGGCCACCGCGGCCCAGGCCGATGATCTGAAAATCGCTCTCATCTACGGCAAGACCGGCCCGCTCGAAGCCTACGCCAAGCAGACCGAAGCCGGCCTCCGCCTCGGCTTCGAATACGCCACCAAGGGCACCAACATGATCGACGGTCGCAAGATCGTCATCATCACCAAGGACGACCAGGGCAAGCCGGACCTGTCGAAGGCCGCGCTCTCGGAGGCCTATCAGGATGACGGCGCCGACATCGCCATCGGCACGACCTCATCGGCCGCGGCGCTCGCCGACCTGCCGGTCGCCGAGGAGAACAAGAAGATCCTGATCGTCGAGCCGGCGGTGGCCGACCAGATCACCGGCGAGAAGTGGAACCGCTACATCTTCCGCACCGGCCGCAACTCCTCGCAGGACGCGATCTCCAACGCGGTGGCGATCGGCAAGCCCGGCGTGACGGTCGCAACGCTGGCGCAGGACTACGCCTTCGGCCGCGACGGCGTCGCCGCCTTCAAGGAGGCGCTGGCCAAGACCGGCGCGACTCTGGGCGCCGAGGAATATGTGCCGACCAACACCACCGACTTCACAGCCGTCGGCCAGCGGCTGTTCGATGCGCTGAAGGACAAGCCGGGCAAGAAGATCATCTGGGTGATCTGGGCCGGCGCCGGCGATCCGCTCACCAAGCTGCAGGATATGGATCCGAAGCGCTACGGCATCGAGCTGTCGACCGGCGGCAACATCCTGCCGGCGCTCGCCGCCTACAAGCGGCTGCCGGGCATGGAAGGCGCTACCTACTACTATTATGACATCCCCAAGAACCCCGTGAACGACTGGCTGGTGGCCGAGCACCAGAAGCGCTTCAACGCGCCGCCGGACTTCTTCACCGCAGGCGGCTTCTCCGCGGCCATGGCCGTCGTCACCGCCGTGACCAAGGCGAAGTCGACCGACACCGAAAAGCTGATCGCGGCGATGGAGGGCATGGAGTTCGACACGCCGAAGGGCAAGATGATCTTCCGCAAGGAGGATCACCAGGCGCTGCAAAGCATGTATCACTTCCGGGTCAAGGTCGATCCGAACCTCGCCTGGGCCGTCAACGAGCCGGTGCGCGAGATCAAGATCGAGGAGATGACGATCCCGATCCGCAACAAGCGCTAAGGATGCAATCCGTGCCCGGCCCTCGCGCCGGGCACGTCGTTAGAAGTGATATTTGGTTGGAAGCGATATTTGGAAGTCATACAGCTGGCGCCATGTCCCTCACCCTCGAAACCCGCGACCTGACGATCCGCTTCGGCGGCCATGTCGCGGTCAACAGCGTCAGCTGCAGCTTCCGGCCCGGCGAGCTGACCGCGATCGTCGGCCCCAACGGCGCCGGCAAGACCACCTATTTCAACCTGATCTCCGGCCAACTGACGGCCTCCTCGGGCTCCATCCTGTTCGACGGCCGCGACATCACCTCGCTCTCCGCCCCGCTGCGCACCCGCGCTGGCCTAGGCCGCGCGTTCCAGCTCACCAACCTCTTCCCCAATCTCAGCGTCGAGGAGAACGTCCGCCTCGCCGTGCAGGCGCAGAGCGGCACGCATTACGATCTGCTCCGTCCGTGGATGGCGCGTCGCGACCTGATCGCGCGCGCCGATGCGATCCTCGACCAGGTCGCGCTCGGCAGCCGGCGCAGCGTCACCGCGACCACCTTGTCGCATGGCGACCAGCGCAAGCTCGAAGTCGCGCTGATGATGGCGCTGGAGCCGAAGGTGTTCATGTTCGATGAGCCGACCGCCGGCATGAGCATCGACGAGGTGCCGGTCGTGCTCGACCTGATCGCAAGGCTCAAGCAGGACAAGAGCAAGATCATCCTGCTGGTCGAGCACAAGATGGACGTCGTCCGCTCGCTCGCCGACCGCATCATCGTGCTGCATAACGGCCAGCTCGTCGCCGATGGCAAGCCGGCGGAGGTCATCGCCTCGCCGATCGTGCAGGAAGCCTATCTCGGCGTGTCGCCGCGGAGCGCCGCATGAGCGCGCTGCTGAAGCTCACGGGCGTCGAGACCTATATCGGCCGCTATCACATCCTCCAGGGCGTCGACTTCGAGGTGCCCGAGGGGCAGACCACGATGCTGCTCGGCCGCAACGGCGCCGGCAAGACCACGACCTTGCGAACGATCATGGGGCTGTGGCAGGCGAGGAGCGGCAACATTTCACTTGCCGGCGAGCCGATCGAGAAGCTCGCGACACCCGACATCGCGCAGCGCGGCGTCGGCTACGTGCCCGAAAGCATGGCGGTGTTCTCCGATCTCACCGTCAAGGAGAACCTGGTGCTGGCGGCGCGCAACGGTCCGCTCGACGACGCACAGCTCGCCTGGATCTTCGGCTTCTTCCCGGCCTTGAAGAAATTCTGGCTGTCGCGCGCCGGCAGCCTGTCGGGCGGCCAGAAGCAGATGCTGTCGATCGCGCGCGCGATCGTCGAGCCGCGCAAGCTGCTCCTGATCGACGAGCCGACAAAGGGACTGGCCCCGGCGATCGTGATGTCGCTGATCGAATGCCTCAAGGAGATCAAACGGCGTGGTGCCACCATCCTCCTCGTCGAGCAGAACTTCCATGCCGCGCGCGAGCTCGGCGACCAGGTGCTGGTGATGGACAACGGCACCATCGTCCATCGGGGCGCGATGGCCACGCTCGCCGCCGACGTCCCGCTGCAGGAGCGCCTGCTCGGCCTCAGCCTGGAGGCGCATCAATGAGCGAGATTGCCGCAATCGATGCGCTGCCGAAGCCGAAGCGCGACATTGCGCCCGTGCTGCTGCCGGTGGTGCTGGCGCTCCTGATGATCCCGCTGGTGGGCTCGGCGAGCTCCTGGGTCACGCTGACGGTCGCGAGCCTCGCGATGGGCATGATGATCTTCATCATGGCCTCCGGCCTCACGCTCGTCTTCGGGCTGATGGACGTACTCAACTTCGGCCACGGCGCCTTCATCGCGGTCGGCGCCTATGTCGCGACCTTGGTGCTGCTGCCGCTCGCGAGCTGGGCGCAGGCCGACTCGTTGTTGACGAACCTCGCCGTGCTGGTTCCGGCCGCGCTGCTGTCTATGGGCGTCACTGGGGCGCTCGGCCTCGTCGTCGAGCGCGTGCTGGTGCTGCCGGTCTATGGCCAGCACCTCAAGCAGATCCTGATGACCACCGGCGGCCTGATCGTCGCGGAGCAGACGCTCTATGCGTTGTTCGGCCCGCAGATCATCCCGATGCCGCTGCCGGCGGCGTTGCGCGGCTCGTTCATTCTCGGCGACGTCGCGATCTCGAAATACCGGCTGCTGGCGCTGCTGATCGGCCTCGTGATCTTCATCGCCATCGAGCTGGTGCTGAACCGCACCAAGATCGGCCTCCTGATCCGCGCCGGCGTCGAGAACCGCGAGATGGTGGAGGCGCTCGGCTATCGTATCCGCCGCCTGTTCCTCGGCGTGTTCATGACCGGCTCCGCGCTGGCCGGACTCGGCGGTGTGATGTGGGGGCTGTATCGCGAGCAGGTCCATGCCTCGATCGGCGACGAGCTCACCGTGCTCGTGTTCATCGTCGTCATCATCGGCGGGCTCGGCTCGATCACCGGCTGCTTCATCGGCGCGATCCTGGTCGCGATGGTCGCCAATTACGGCGGCTTCCTGGTGCCCAAGCTCGCGCTCGTCTCCAACATCCTGCTGATGGTCGCCGTTCTGATGTGGCGGCCGCGCGGCCTCTATGCGGTGACCAGCCGATGATGATCCTCTCTGGCGATCCACCGCGCAGCCGCGCGCTGTCGATCCTGCTCGTCGTGATCGTGCTGGCGCTGCTGGCGACGCCCTTCATCTTTCCCGGCGCCAAGGCACTGAACGTCGCCGCCAAGGTCTGCATCTTCGCGGCGCTGGTCGCGTCCTACGATCTGTTGCTCGGCTACACCGGCTCGGTGTCGTTCGCCCACACGATGTTCTACGGCATCGGCTCCTATGCGATCGCGATCGCGCTCTACGGGCTCGGCCCGAGCTGGACCTCCGTGGCAGTCGCCGTCGCCGCAGGCCTGCCGCTCGCGCTGCTGCTGGCGCTCGCGATCGGGCTGTTCTCGCTGCGCGTCGAGGCGATCTTCTTCGCGATGATCACCCTCGCCGTGGCCTCCGCCTTCCTGGTGCTGGCCTCGCAATTGTCGTGGCTGACGGGCGGCGAGGACGGCCGCAGCTTCCAGCTGCCCGAGTTGCTGCGCCCCGGCACCGTGTTCATCGGCAAGGAGTGGTTCGGCTTCCCGATCAACGGCCGCATCCTGACCTACTATCTGGTGTTGTCGGCCTGCGCGCTGATGATCCTGGCGCTGCTGCGCGTGGTGAACTCGCCGTTCGGCCGCGTGCTGCAGGCGATCCGCGAGAACAGGTTTCGCGCTGAGGCGCTCGGCTATCGCACCGTCTTCCACCTCACTTATGCCAACTGCATTGCCGCCGTCATCGCCGCGAGCGCCGGCATGCTGAACGCACTGTGGCTACGCTATGCCGGCCCCGACACCTCGCTGTCGTTCTCGATCATGCTCGACATTCTCTTGATGGTCGTGATCGGCGGGATGGGCACGATCTACGGCGCGATCATCGGCGCGGCGATTTTCATCCTGGCGCAGAACTATCTGCAGGCGCTGATGAGCATTGCCTCGACGGCGGCGTCGGAGGCAGGGCTGCCGCTGCTGCCGGGCCTGCTGCATCCGGACCGCTGGCTGCTGTGGCTCGGCCTGCTGTTCATCGCCAGCGTCTATTTCTTCCCGACCGGCGTCGTCGGCCGCTTGCGCAGCAAGCCCGGCTCATCACGCTGAGCTGCAAATACCATTAAAACTCTGCGCATCTTAGCCGCTACAGCAGCGGCCGCGGTACTCCGATGGAGCATCGACGGCTTGAGACGACATTTCGTCGTCGCCTTAAGCCACAGCTAACCGCGTTTGCTAACCCCTCCGGTACCACTGCCTTGTTATCAAGCTTGCTTGCAACAAGTCATTTTCTTCCGGATCGATCAGGGCATGCAGGGCGCAGCAGACACGTCGGGGGCCGGCGCAATCGAGCCGGAACGGGTTGGCACGTCCCTCTGGCGCGGGCCGGTGCCGTGGCTGATTGCCTGCGGTGCGCTGCTGATCGCAGCCATCGTCATCGGCACGATCGTCATGGCGAACGATTTTCGGACGCGTACGATCGCTAACAACGAGCGTGAGCTCGAGAACACGGTGCTGCTGCTGAGCCGGCATTTCAGCCAGCAATTCGAGGACGCCGAGACGGCGGTGTCGCATGCGATCCGCAGGATGCAGCTGGGATCAATCACCTCGCCCCAGGCCTTCCGCGCGCGGATGTCGCAGCCGGACATCCGCGAGATGCTGCAGTCGCAGGTGAATGGCCTGTCCTATATGGGCGACCTCACATTGATCGGCGACGACGGCCGTTTCGTCAATTGGTCGACCAACGATCCGCTGCCCTCCATCGAGGTCGGCGACCGCTCGTACTTCAAGGACCTCAAGTCAGCCGCGCAGCCCAATGCCTTCGTCATCACGCCAGTGACGAGCCGCGTCACCGGCGGCTGGGCCACGATCGTCGCGCATCGCCTGAGCGGCGCCAACGGCGAATTCCTGGGCTTGCTGACCCGCCGCGTCGACCCGCGCGCCTACGAGACCTTCATGGAATCGATCGCGCTCGGCCGCAATGCGGCGATCACGCTGTTTCATGCCGACGGGACGATGCTGGCGCGCTATCCGCATGTCGAGTCGGTCATGGGGCGCAAGATCGCCACCGACAACCTGCATAGCACGGTGGCCGACGGCAACGTCCACACCCGCCTGATCACCAGCCCGGTCGACGATGTCGACAAGATTCTGGCCGCCGCAAAGGTCGGCCGCTTTCCGCTCACGATGACCGCGACCAAGAGCGTTGATGACGCGCTGGCCGATTGGCGGTCGCAGATGGTGCTGCTGGTGGCCGCGGCATCACTCGCCGTCCTCGTCATCGCCATCACGTTCAGCCTGATGATCCGGCAGATCGTGCGCCAGAACCGGTCCGCACGGCAGCAGCTCGAGGACGAGAAGCAGCGGGTCGAGACCGCGCTCGACAACATGACGCAGGGGCTGATCTCGTTCGACGCGAATGCCTGCGTGGTGATGTTCAACCAGCGCTTCATCGATCTGCTCGATCTGTCCACCGACGTGATCCGGCCCGGCCTCCACCTCCGAGAGGTCGTCGCGCATTGCAAGGCGCGCGGCGCCTTCATCGGCAACGATGCCGATTTCTGCGCCGACGTCATCAACCGCGCCGCAGCCGGCGGCACGTCGCAGATGGTCACGGAGGCGAGCTCCGGCCGCTTCTTCAACGTCATCGACAAGCCGCTGTCATCAGGCGGTTGGGTCACGACGATCGAGGACATCAGCGAGCATCGCAGGCTCGAGCAGGAGCGCGACCGCAACCATGCGTTCCTGCGCGAGATCATCGACCACATCCCGTCGCACATCATGGTGAAGGATGTCCGCGACCGCCGCTACGTGCTGGTGAACCGGTCCACCGAGCGCGGCTTCGGCTTGGCGCACGATCAGATCGTCGGCCGGACGGTGTTCGACCTGCTGCCGCGATCCACGGCGGAAAAGGTGACTGCCGACGACGACCGCGCGCTGGAGCAGCCGGACGGGTTGGTCCTGGCCGAGCATCCCTGGAACACGCCTGCGCTGGGGACCCGCTACATCACCTCGCGGCGCATCGCCATCACCGACGAGCAGCGCCGGCCGCGCTACCTCGTCAACGTCATCGAGGACACCACCGAGCGGCGCCTCGCCGACGAGAAGATCGCCCACCTCGCTCATTTCGACGCGCTGACCGAGCTGCCGAACCGGGTGCTGTTCCGGGAGCGCATCGATCAGGAGCTGGAGCGCGCGCGCCACGGCACCTTCTTCGCGCTGCTCTACATCGACGTCGACGAGTTCAAGGGCATCAACGACTCGCTCGGCCATCATGTCGGCGATGAGCTCCTGAAGACGATCGCGCGGCGGATCGAGAGCTGCCTCGGGCCGGAGGACATGGTCGCTCGGCTCGGCGGCGACGAGTTCGCCGTGCTGCTGACGACGGTGGCCGACCAGGACGAGGTGATGGTCTTCGCGCGGGAGATTCTCGAGACGATCCGCAAGCCCTATCGCTGCCTTGGTCACCAATTGTCGACCGACGCCAGCATCGGCATCGCGCTGGCGCCGCAGGACGGCATCGAGTGCGACCAGCTCACCAAGAACGCTGATCTCGCGATGTACGCCGCCAAGGCCGGCGGCCGCCACACCTTCCGCTTCTTCGAGCCGTCGATGGACGAGAGCGCGCGCGCCAGGCTGCAGCTGCAGCAGGATCTCCGCCGCGCCATCGCCGAAGGCCAGTTCGAGCTGCATTACCAGCCGCTGCTCGGCTTTACCGAGAACGTGATGACCGGCTGCGAGGCGCTGCTGCGCTGGCGCCATCCCGAGCGCGGCATGGTGCCGCCACTCGACTTCATTCCCCTCGCCGAGGACACCGGGCTGATCAACGAGATCGGCGACTGGGTGATGCGCACCGCCTGCGCGGAAGCCGCGAGCTGGCCGGCCGACATCCGCATCGCCGTCAACGTCTCGCCGGTGCAGCTGAAATCGCCGACATTGGCGCTGCGCATCGCGGGCGCCCTGTCCGCCGCGGGCCTCGCACCCGAGCGGCTCGAGGTCGAGATCACCGAGGCAGTGCTGATCAGCGACGACAATGTCGCGCTCAGCATCCTGCATCAGCTACACGACATGGGGGTGCGCATCGCGCTCGACGATTTCGGCACCGGCTATTCGTCGCTGAGCTATCTCAAGCGGTTCCCATTCGACAAGATCAAGATCGACCGCTGCTTCGTCAGCGACATCGGCGCCGGAAGCTCGTCGGCGATCGTCCAGGCGGTGGTGAGCATCGCTGCCGCCAGCAACATGACGACAACCGCGGAGGGCGTCGAGACCGGCGCGCAGCAGACCGCGCTGCGCCAGCTCGGCTGCACCGAGATGCAGGGCTACCTGTTCAGCGCGCCGAAGCCCGCCGCCGAGCTGCGCAAGCTGTTCGCGCCGGACGCAGCCGCAGAGGACCTGCAGGCCGCCGGCTGATACCGCAGCCGGCGATCCGCCTCGCGCTCGCTCGGCCGTCATCGGCCGAACGCGGGATAGCGCGAATTGCACGCGGTGATGATCGAATCGTGGATCTTGCGATCGTTCTTGTATTGCGGCAGCAGCTGCGCGTTGACGTCGTTGACGCACTTTTTGTAGCGCGGATTCATCCGATCGAGGAAGCTGAGATCGATCGCGGCGGCCTTCTGGCTCGAGCTAAGCAAGGCTGCAGCCGCGCCCGCGATGACGAGCGCAACGAGCATCGTGCGAGACGGCGACTTTGCAAAATACGACATGGTCCTGGTCCCTTTCCCCTCGGCCACACTGTGCGGCCGGTGGGAGGACCATGCGCCAAGTCCCGTCCGGCGTTCGTGACGGCCGTCACACGCCCGCGCCAAACCGTCTCACATCATCTCCCTCCGCCCTGTGGCGGCCGGCTTTGGCGCGTGCCGAAGACGCCCTATATAAGCGCCGTCGGAACCTGGAAGGTGACCTCATGCAACCCGTCTCATTGCTCCTCAATGTCCTCTGGATCGTGCTGGGCGGCGCCTATATGGCGTTCGGCTGGCTGGTAGCTGCGGTTGTCATGGCGATCACCATCGTCGGCCTGCCCTGGGCCCGCGCCGCCTTCAACATCGCCGCCTATACGCTGCTGCCGTTCGGCTCGCGCGCCGTCCGCCGCGACGAGGTCACCGGCATGGAGGATATCGGCACCGGACCGCTGGGCCTGCTCGGCAACATCATCTGGTTCGTCCTGGCCGGCTGGTGGCTCGCGCTCGGCCACCTCCTGACCGCGGTCGCACTGGCGGTCACCATCATCGGCCTGCCCTTCGCCTGGGCGCATCTGAAGCTCGCCGGGCTGGCGCTGTGGCCGATCGGCAAGACCATCGTTCCGGCGTAACGCTGGCCGGCGGCCGGCCATGGACCGGCCAAAGCCCTGAGGCGTGCCCTCCGGTCCCCGGACGATCCGCCACATGTCGTCGAAAGCAACGCCCAAAGGGCGTTGCCGACCACGGGCCAATCGGCTAAACCGGTCCCCGCACGCACCCGTAGCTCAGCTGGATAGAGCGTTGCCCTCCGAAGGCAAAGGTCACACGTTCGAATCGTGTCGGGTGCGCCAGCCTCTGGGAACGCTGGCATCGTGCAGCAATTCGCTGTTTGATCACTGACCACCCCCCCGATGGCCTGCCCTGGATGGCGTGATCGCCTCCGATCCGAATGGCATTGCCGTCCATGTCAATGCTGACCATCACAGATCTGTCGTCGGCCTGGCTTTAGAGCACGAGGCGGCGGTTGGTGTTTTTCCGTCGCTGTGGTTCGCTGCGGCGAAACGTGGATCGATTTGATGTCGATGCGAGAGCTCGATCAGGCCGCCGCAGCGCGAGCTGCCGGATCGCGCTCCGTCATTGCATGCGAGTGGTTGATGCGATCGGGTTGGTGGGAACGGACTTGTCAGTATTGTCCTGGCGGCTGCTCTGGCGCCGGCCGCGGCGCAGAAGGTCGATATCGAGGCCGCGCAGAAGCGCTTCACGGAGCTTTACGCGGCCGGCAATTATTCCGGAGCTCTGGCCCAGGCGCAGGCGACCGAGGCTGCGGCCAAGCGCGCCGGGACCAACAATCTCACTTACGTTCTGGCCCTCAACGACCTCGCCCGCGCCAACCAGGAGCTGGGCCGCTACGCCGCGGCGGCCGGCATGTTCAAGCAGGTGCTCGACGCCCTGCAGAAGAACGTGCCGCCATCGGACCCGCGGATCGCGCAGGCGCTCGCGAACCTCGCGACGGTTGAGCTGTTGCAGGGCAAGAGCGGCGAGGCCGAGACGCTGTACAAGCGGGCTCTCGAGATCGCGACCAAGGCGCTCGGCGCGAACGATCCGGCCGTGGTCAGGCTGCTCGGCAATCTCGGCGACGTCTACACCAGCCAGGCGCGTCACGCGGACGCCGAGGCCGAGTACCAGCGCGCGTTGGCGCTGGCCGAGAAGAGCAATGGTCCGAACAGCCTCCCCGTCGCGCTGGTTCTGAACAATCTCACCAAGCTCTATGAGGATGAGAGCCGGTTCGCCGAGGTCGAGCAGGCCACCCAACGGGCGCTGGCGATTCGCGAGCAGGCGCTCGGCCCTGATCACCCCGAGGTCGCGGCAAGCCTCAACAACCTTGCGCATGTCTACGAGCGGGTCGGCCGCTACGCCGAAGCCGAGAGCTTGTACCGGCGCGCGATCGCGATCTGGGAGAAGAGCGTCGGGGCGAACCATCCGCGTCTCGCGACCTCGCTGCTCAACCTCGCGAGCGTCTATGCCGATGAGGATCGGCTCGACGATGCCGAGGCGCTCTACATGCGCGCGCTGGTGATCCGGGAGGCGGCGTTCGGCGCCGACAGTCTCGGCGTCGCCACCGTGCTCAACAATCTCGCCGCGATCTATGAATCGCAGGAGCGTTACGCGGACGTCGAAAAATACGCCAGGAGAGCGCTCGAGATCGCCGAGACGTCGATCGGTCCCGCGCATCCGGATACGGCGAAAGTGCTTCGCAAGCTGGGCGTCGCCTATGACGGGCAGCGCCGCTACGGCGAAGCCGAGGCGCAGTTCGATCGCGCGCTGGCCATCCTCACCAAGGCGGTCGGGCCGAACCACCGCTTCATCGCTCCGGTCCTGGTCAGCCAGGGCCATCTGCTCGAGCATCAGGGCCGCTACGATCAGGCCGAGCAGGCCTACAAGCGCGCGCTCACGATCAACGAAGCAACACGGGGGCCGAACCATCCCGAGGTCGCGCGCGGCTTCAACGACCTCGCGTCGTTGAGCCTCCTGCAAGCAAAGCCAGCCGAGGCGGTCGCCTTATCCCGCAAGGCCACCGCGGCGATCCTGGCGCATGCCGACAACGACATCTCGCCGGGAACGCCAGCGGACAGTGCATCGGGTGGATTGATCGAGCAGCGCAGCGACATCTTCGTCACTCATGTCGCTGGCCTGGCGGCCGCGGTACGCGAGGATGGCGGCTCGGCGCGCGCGCTCGGACAAGAGGCGTTCGACAGCGCGCAGTGGGCCATCCAGTCGTCGGCCGGCACCGCGCTCCAACAGCTTGGACCGCGATTTGCCACGGGAAACGATGCGCTTGCCGCGCTGGTGCGGACGAACCAGGATCTGTCGGCCTATCTGCGTGATCGCAACAAGGCGCTGGCGTCGGCGCTGGCGAGCCTGGATGGCGCGTCCGCGACCGCGCGGATCGACGACATCCGCAAGAGCATTGCCGATGCCGAGCGCAAGCTCGCCGCCAACGCGGCGGCGTTGCAAACGCAGTTTCCGGACTTCGCGAGACTGTCGGCGCCGAAGCCTCTGAAAGTCGACGATGCGCAGAAGCTGCTCGGGCCGGACGAGGGGCTGCTGCTGCTCCTGACGGGTGAGAAGGAGAGCTACGTCTTTGCCCTCTCGGCAGACGATTTCGACTGGCATGCGATCCCGATCGGCGGCAGCGAGCTTGCGGTCGAGATCGCGAAATTCCGCAAGGGCCTCGATATCGATCAGCTCGGCCCGTTCGACCTGCCGCTCGCGCACCGCATGTTCGAGCAACTGATCGGTCCTGTCGATGGGATCATCAAGACCAAGCGCAATCTGCTGGTCGTCGCATCGGGCGCGCTGACGGCCTTGCCGTTTCATTTGCTCGTGACGGATCCGCCGCCCACCGGCCCTGCGCAGGATGCCACGGCCTATCGCGACGCTGCGTGGCTGATCAAACGCCAGGCGGTGACCGTTCTGCCCTCGGTCGCCAGCCTGCAGACGCTCCGCTCATTCGCTCGCAGGGACTTGAGCCAGAAGCCGATGATCGGATTTGGCGACCCCGTGTTCAGCCAGGAGCAGGCGCCGGGCAACGGCAAGGATGGCCGGGGCACGCGACGATTGGCCCGCGCCTATACCGAATATTGGCGGGGGGCCGGCCTCGATCGCTCCGCGTTGGCGTCGGCGCCACGGCTCGCCGATACGGCAGATGAGCTGAAGGCGGTGGCTTCGGACCTGGGCGCTGCGATGTCCGATATCCATCTCGGTCGCGACGCCAGCGTCACCACCGTGAAGCACGCGCCGCTCGCCGCCTTTCGCATCGTTTATTTCGCCACGCATGGTCTCGTTGCCGGCGACATCAAGGGCCTGGCCGAGCCCGCGCTGCTGCTGAGCCTGCCGGCCCAGCCGAGCGAGGAGGACAACGGGCTACTCACGGCCAGCGAGGCCGCGCAGCTCAAGCTGAGTGCCGAATGGGTCGTGCTGTCGGCCTGCAACACGGCGGCCGGTGACAAGCCTGGCGCGCAGGCGCTGTCCGGCCTGGCGCGCGCCTTCTTCTTCGCGGGAGCGCGGGCCCTGCTGGTCTCGCACTGGCCTGTCGACTCCGAGGCAGCGACGCGGCTGAACATCTCGACCTTCGCCGCGCTCAAGGCGGAGCCGACGCTCGGGCGCGCCGAAGCGCTGCGACGCGCCATGCTGGCCCTGCTCAATGACCGGTCGTCACGCACCAGCGCCCATCCGGCGATCTGGGGTCCGTTCGCGCTGATCGGAGAAGGCGCCCGGCGCTAAATCGGCAAACGCGCTGCTCGCATCCCCGATGCAAGCAGACGCCCGGGAGGCGGTCAGAAATCGAAGCCGATGCCGACGCGGATGGTGTGGAAGGATTCGCGCAGGTTGATCGTCGCGCTGCTGGACGGCGCGCTGCAGCCGGTCGGCGCGATACACACGGTGTTGACGGCCACGGTCTTGGTGTAGCTGCCGAAGTCCGTGTAGCGGTATTCCACGCGCGCCTTCCACCGATCCCATAGCGCGGTCTCGACGCCGACGCCGGCGGTGCCGCCGACCCTGGTGTCGGACCAGCTTGCCGACGCCGTCGCCGTGCTGCCCGGCGTCACGACGGGCGGGAACGAGACCACGATGGTCGTCGTGCTGAGCGCGCCGGCGTAGGTGAACGAGCCGCTGATGTTGCCGACCGCGACGCCGGCGGTGCCGTAGACCAGGGTCGAAGGCGTCACGAGCCAGCCGTAACGCAGCCGAAGCGAGCTGTCCCAGTTCTGCCTGATCGAGCCGAACTTCGTATCGGAGCGGCTGTTGAGACAGCCGGGATCGAAACAGACCGCCGGCAAGGACTGCAGCGCCGAGCTTTCAGCACGCTTCCACGACCAGTCGGCTTCCACGCCGACCACCGTATCGCCGAGCTGCCAGCGGTATCCAAGGAAAGGACCGACCGTGTAGCTGAGGGGATGCCGCCCGAACGAGAACGGCGTTTCGAAGCAGCTCACGCCGAACGGAAAGCCGGCCGGGCAGACATAGGCGCCGGGATCGACGAAATTGTTGTTGACCGAGCTGACGCCGTTGGAGCCACCGAGCTGTCCGCCGGACCAGTTGCTCTTGGCCACCTGCTGGGTTCGCTGCGGCTCCACGCGCCGCTTCTGAATCGACACCGGCAGGTCCGCCGCAAATGCAGGCGCGACCGCGGCAATCGCCAATCCAACAACAAGGCTCGAAATCAATTGCTTCTGCATGATCGTCCGAACGAGTCTCGTGAATACGCAACCTATGTTACTTCCTCAACTGATGATCCCATACGAAGGAGAGCGGACATTCGTGCTCGGCACCGCGTTTTGAGAACGAGTGTTTCTCCGTGGACACAGAAGCGGCAATCGTTGATCAGATCAGCAAACTCGCATCAGTCCTGATCAGAAGACGGATCTGTCACTTTGCTGCGAGACCAAGGAGCAACGCTCCCCGCCTCATTCAAATGAATGATGCCCAGAAATTTCTTCGTTGCTAAGCTGAGAGGTCGAGCCGGTATGCTATGCGCGATCAGGCCCGCGGCTTGAGGAATTCGCGCGCGACGATCAGCTTCTGCACTTCGGTGGCGCCTTCATAGATGCGGAGCGCACGGATCTCGCGGTAGAGACTCTCGACGATCTCGCCCTTGCGGACGCCACGGCCGCCGAACATCTGCAGCGCGCGATCGATGACGCGCTGAGCGGTCTCGGTGGCGGTGAGCTTGGCCATCGCGGCCTCGCGCGTGGTCGGCAGCTTCTGGACGTCGCGGCGCCAGGCGGCGCGATAGGTCAGAAGCGCGGCGGCGTCGATGTCGGTCGCCATCTCGCCGAACGCGGCCTGCGTCATCTGCAGGTCGGCCAGCGCGCCGCCGAACATCTGCCGGCTCTGCGCATGTGCCCGCGCCTCGTCGAGCGCGCGGCGGCCGAAGCCGAGCGCGGCGGCGGCGACGGAGGCGCGGAAGATGTCGAGCGTCTGCATCGCCAGCTTGAAGCCGCCGCCAGGCGCGCCGAGCCGCCGGCTTGCCGGGATGCGGCAATTCTCGAGGCGCAAGGTCGCCAGCGGATGCGGCGCGATCACCTCGATGCGCTCGGCGACCGAGAAGCCGGGATCATCGGGGTACACGACGAAGGCGGAGATGCCGCGCGCGCCCGGCGCCTCGCCGGTACGGGCGAACAGCGTGTAGACATCGGCGATGCCGCCGTTGGAGATCCAGGTCTTCTCGCCGTCGAGCACATAGGTGTCGCCGTCCAGCCGCGCGACGCAGGACATCGCGGCGACGTCGGAGCCCGCCTCCTTTTCCGACAGCGCAAACGCCGCCAGCCATTCGCCCGTGCGCACCTTGGGCAGCACGCTGGCGCGCAGCTCGGGCGAGCCGCCGAGCGCGATCGCGCCGGAGCCCAGCCCCTGCATGGCGAAGGCGAAGTCGGCGAGGCCATCGGCATAGCCAAGCGTTTCGCGCGACAGGCAGATCGCGCGGGAGTCGATCGCGCCGGCATCGGCATCCGGCGCCACGACGGCGCTGTCCAGCAGACCTGCCGCGCCGAGCGCGCGCACGATCTTGCGGCAGGCCTTGTCGACATCGCCGTGATCGACGTCGTCGAGCACGCCCGAGCCGATGAAGCGGTCGAGCTGCGTGCACAGGTCGCGATGACGCGGCTCGAAGAACGGCCAGTCGAGCCAGTCGCGCGGGATCACCTTGGCCGATGCACTCATGATGGACCTGTCCGCCAATTATTTTAAACATAAAATAATTGGCGGACGATCGGTCTGTCAAGCTTGCGGCGTTCGTCCCGGTGGGCCGCCGGTCACTCCGCCGCCTTGGCAATCCTGCCGAACACGCGCGTCGGCGCCGGGAAGCCGCAGGAGGTGCCGTCGGTGATCTTGACCTGGTCCTCCCACGGCAAGCGGTAGGTGCCGGCGACCATGTCGTGCATGAAGGTGTAGGGGCAATCCATCGCGCCGCCCTTCACCGCGACATAGCCGCGATGCCAGAGCTGATAGATGTTGTTCTCGACGCCCCAGCCGAGCCGCGCCTCGCGCACGAGATCGGGACGCACCTCCGCGGTGATGATCTCATCGGCCCGGCCCGTCGTGCCATGAGCGAGAATGCTGCCGTCGAAATTGACGATCATGCCCTCGCCCATCGAATCGAACGAGCCGTCGGAGCCGCACATGCAGACATTGGCTGTTACCATCAGGTTCTGGAACGCGTTGGCCTGGTTGGTGAAGCGCCAGCTGTCGCGGATCGGCGCGGTGTAGCCGGCGGTGCGGATCATGATCTCCGCGCCCTTGTAGGCGCACTCCCGCGCCATCTCCGGGAACATGCCGTCATGGCAGATGATCAGTGCGATCTTGGCGCCGCGCGGTCCCTCGATCACGGGGATGCCGAGGTCGCCCGGCTCCCACGGCTCGACCGGAATCCACGGATGCAGCTTGCGGTAATACAGCTTGATGTCGCCATTGCTGTCGATGATCAGGCCGGAATTGTAGGGATTGCCGTCGGGGTTGTACTCCATGATGGAGAAGCAGCCCCAGATCTTGTTATCGATGCAGGCCTGCTTGAACGCGGCGACTTCCGGCCCGTCGAGCCGGCACATGATCTCCGGGTTGGTGTCCATCGACAGGCCGTGCAGCGAATATTCCGGGAAGACCACGAGATCCATGGTGCCGAGATTGCGCCGGGCCTTGCCGACCATCCAGACGATCTTCTCGGTCTGCCGCGCGAGATCCTCCTTGGTCACGACGACCGGCAACTGAAGTTGCACCAGGCCGATGACCACGCCGTGTTCGGATTTATTCAGACCGCCTAAGCCGTTCATGCCGGACCTCCCGTGATGTCGCCGCTGCTTGGGACGTTGCGCCCAACACAACCACGATTTCACCGACGCCGCGCGCCGATATTTCAGCCCGCGCATTGCCGCTTGAGGAGGCAGTTCCGTCGTCAGCGCGGGGCGTGTCGCAACCGCCTCTGGAACCGCGCCAGCGCGCGACCGAACACGGCCTGATCATCGGTCGCCCGCGCCAGCACCAGGGCGCCCTGGATGCCGAGCACGACCTCCTCGGCGCTGTCTGCGGCCGGCGCCGCAGGCCAGCCGGCGCGCATCAGCGCATCGCGCAAGGCCGCGATCCAGCGCGTGAAGTAGCTGGCGATTACAGCGGCGAAGCGGTCCCGCGTCCCGTCGAGCGCAAAGGCGCCGACCAGGCACACCCGCCGGCCGGAGCGGAAGTAGTCGTCGACGCCGCGCCACATCCGCGCGATCGCTACCTCCGGCGCGTCGTCGCGCAACGGCGCATAGATCTCGCGCTCGAACCAGCCGTCGACATGCGCGAGCACGGCACGCGCCATCTCGTCCTTCCCGCCGGGGAAGAAGTGATACAGGCTGCCTTTGCCGAGGCCCGTGGTCTCGGTGATGCGGCTGAGCGAGGTGCCCTCGAAGCCGTGCTCGCGGAACACCTCGGCAATCAGCGGGATGACGTCGGCGCGCTCGTTCAGCGTCCGCATCGCGCGCCTGCTCAGAGACCGAGGTCGGTCAGCCCCGGATGATCGTCCGGCCGGCGCCCGAGCGGCCAGTGGAATTTGCGGTCAGCTTCCTTGATCGGCAGATCATTGATGCACGCGTAGCGGCGCTGCATCAGCCCCTCGGCGTCGAACTCCCAGTTCTCGTTGCCATAGGACCGGAACCAGTTGCCGCTGTCGTCATGCCACTCATAGGCAAAGCGCACCGCGATCCTGTTGTCGCTGTGCGCCCAGATCTCCTTGATCAGCCGGTAATCGAGCTCCTTCGCCCATTTGCGGGTGAGGAAGGCGACGATCTCGGCGCGGCCGGTGATGAACTCGGCGCGATTCCGCCAGCGGCTGTCCGGCGTGTAGACCAGCGATACGCGCTCGGGATTCCGGCTGTTCCAGCCGTCCTCGGCCATCCGCACCTTCTGGGTGGCGGTCTGCAAGTTGAAGGGAGGTGCGAGCGCAGTCATGAAAGCTCTCCATTGTACCAATTCGACTACTCTGTACCTTTCGGTACACCGAGTCAACTGACCGGCCTTTGAACATCGGTCTCGACCGCGCCTCGCAATCTCCGACGTTCGTCGCGGGAGTTGCCGAATGCACGGTGCGCATCTACCGATCTTTACATCGCGGCACTCAGCACGCTTGTGTGCTCAACGGGAAATTTGAATGATCTGCTCAGGGAAGCGGCCGGATCGCGGGGACAACACGATCCGCCGGCCAGACGCTGTGGGGATTACCGGACATGTCGAAGCTCACGCCGCATGGCGAGTGCCTGCTGTGGTCGCCTGAACTCATCTGGGTGAATGCGATCTCCGACACCCTGATCTCCTTTGCCTTCTTCACGATCGCCTTCGTGCTCGCCTATATCGTCTATCGCCGCCGCGACTTTCAGTTCAGCTACATCTTCTGGGCGTTCGCGCTGTGGGTGTCGGTGTGCGGGCTGACCCGGCTGATCGAGGTGCTGACGCTCTGGGTGCCGGCCTATGTGCTGGAGGCGACGACCAAGGGCTTCCTGGCGTTCATGTCCTCCGGCATCGCCGCCGCGATGCTGTTGCTGCTGCCGCGGGTGCTGACGATGCCCTCCCGCGCCGAACTGAAGCAGGCCTATGCGCAGCTCGAGGAGGAGACGCGGCAGCGCCGCACCGCCGAAGCCATGGTCAAGCGCTTTCAGGAGATCGAGGCCACCGAGACGCAGGTCCGCCAGGCGCAGAAGATGGAGGCGATCGGCCAGCTCACCGGCGGCGTGGCCCACGACTTCAACAACATTCTGACGGTGATCACCGGCACCATCGAGATCCTCGCCGAAGCCGTGAAGGACCGGCCGCAATTGGTGCAGATCACCAGCCTGATCAACTCGGCCGCCGCGCGCGGCGCCGACCTGACCAAGCATCTGCTGGCCTTCGCCCGGCGCCAGCCGCTGCAGCCGCGCAGCGTCGACATCAACGGCATGGTGGTCGATACCGCACGCCTGCTGCGGCGGACGCTCGGCGAGCAGATCGAGATCGAATCCATGCTGGCGCACGATTCCTCGCCGGCGATGATCGATCCGAGCCAGCTCTCGACCGCGATCCTCAACCTCGCGCTGAACGCGCGCGACGCCATGCCCAATGGCGGCAAGCTGACGCTGGAGACCAAGAACGTCCTGCTCGACGACGCCTATGCGCGGATGAATCCGGAGGTGATCCCCGGCAACTACGTGATGATCGCGGTCAGCGACACCGGCATCGGCATTCCGGCCAACCTGCTCGACAAGGTGTTCGAGCCGTTCTTCACGACCAAGGATGTCGGCAAGGGCGTCGGCCTCGGGCTCAGCATGGTCTACGGCTTCGTCAAGCAGTCCAATGGCCACATCAAGATCTACAGCGAGCCCGATCACGGCACCTCGGTGAAGCTGTATTTGCCACAGGCCACCGTCGACGCGGAGGCGCTGCTGTCGGCCGCCAACACCGCCGGCGTGGAGCGCGGCGACGAATCGATCCTGATCGTCGAGGACGATGCGCTGGTGCGCGAATATGTCATCGCCCAGATCAAGCGGCTCGGCTACACCACGCTCGCCGCCAGCAAGGCGGATGAGGCGCTAGCGCTGATCGACAGTCCGGCCCGCATCGACCTCTTGTTCACCGACATCATCATGCCCGGCGGCATGAACGGCCGTCAGCTCGCGATCGAGGCCTTGAAGCGGCGCCCGAACCTGAAGGTGCTCTACACGTCAGGCTATACGGAGAACGCGATCGTGCACCACGGCCGGCTCGACGCCGGCGTGCTGCTGCTCACGAAACCCTATCAGAGCGCGGATCTCGCCCGCATGCTGCGGACGGCGCTGAACGCATGATCCCGGTCAGTGGCGCCGCATGATCCGGCACTCATGCGGGTGCGTTTCCGAAACGGATGCGATGTGCAAAAGCGTAGCGGGATGAGGGACTTGAATGCGTAACATGTTCGGGCGTTGGCTGGCCGCGGTGCAGGCCTATGCATCGGCCGACGATCCGCAATCCGACATCGCCGCCAAGGTGGCGCTGGTGATCGTCTCCAACCAGCCCTTCTACCCGCTTTATCTCCACGCCATCGCCGGCACCGCCGCCTGGCCGGCCTGGCTGACGCTGCTGACGACGCCATTGTTCGCCAGCGTGCCGGTGCTGGCGCGGCGCAATCCGTTCGCCGGCCGCGCCCTGATGGTGCTGGCGGGCACGCTCAACACCGTGTTCTGCGTCAAGCTGTTCGGCGCGCACAGCGGCGTCGAGCTGTTTCTGATTCCCTGCGCCCTGCTCGGCGCGCTGCTGTTCCGGCCGGACGAACGCCTGCGCTCGCTGCCGCTGCTGGCGCTGCCATTCGCGTCGTATCTGCTGATCGATTCCCGCCTCGGCGCCCCCGTGATGCAGGTCGCCGACGCCAACTATCCCTCGCTGATTTCCATCAATGCGATGAGCGTCGCCGCGCTGACCGCACTGATCGGCCTGCTCGCTGCAGCACGCATGTCAACGGAGTAGCCCCACCCTCCACCGTCATCCCGGACAAGTCCGAACACGCGATAGCGTGGTCGAACGCAGATCCGGGATCCATACTCCGTGCTATCCGTGTTGCGCACGCTGGAGCGGCGTTCTTCACCACAACGACGGCCTGTGGCTATGGGTCCCCGGTCGGCACCCTGACATCGCGTCGCGACGCCAAGGCTTGCCCGGGAGGACGCCGGTTATTGACCACGTCCTGGAGCAACTCACGCGTCGTGATCCCTGGGGACAATGAGTCGCCCGTCGGGCAGATCGAGACGCGGCGGCGCTTCAAACAACTCCCCTCCACGGCCGAAGACGCGTGCGCCTCAAGACCAATTTCACACGCGGCCTCAACGCGATGACCTCTGTCCAGGTGCCAGCGCAAAAATATTCCACTTTCGTTATTTCGGAATCTGGTGTCTGCTGTGCCCACACCGCCTCGGGCAGAGGGCGTATCGCGGTCGTCACGACACGCGAGGCGGGGAGCGATGGCCACGGCGGATCGCAGCATGCCTTCGGGCGTGCCGACGAACGGTTCGCGGTGGACGGTGAAGTCGTGTGGTCCTGACACCCCGATGCTGGTGTCCGCGCTGACGTGAGCGTCATGCGCAACGGTGGCCAGAAAGCCCGGTGCACCGAGGAGAGCGCGTATAAGCCGTAGCCCATCGTGCAGGGAAGGCCGGGATGCCCGGCCGAGCCTGTGGTTCCTGCCCCGTGCATTCTTCTCGCACGGGGGCCGCAGGCGCCGGTCGGCGCCTGGTCTTCCCTGCCCCTCTCACGTCGGGAGGGTCCATCGTCGCAACAACTCGGGCGCGGACCGCGCTGCGAGACGGACGAACTGTTTGTCGAGCTATGCCGCGGCGAACTGCCAGGGCGACGGCGTGTAGGAGGGTGCGTGATAGTTCAGATTGGCCGGCGGCTGCGACGGCGCCTGGCGCGCGACGAAATAGGCTTCGAGCTCGGCGACGGCCCGGCTTTCCCATTCCGCGGCCTGCGCCAGCAACGAGTCGCGCTGATGGGGACGAAATGCCGCAGTCTGCCGGTACAAGGACGCGACGGTACGATAGCGCCGCACGTTTTCGAGAACCGCTTCCCCATTCATCGTCATGATCGCTCTCCCCTCTCCGTCCCCTCAGGACACGCCGAAAGTGCACGGGCGCGCTTTGCGAAATCGTTAGCGGCCTGCACAGCGCGTTCTGATGGTTGGCAAATCCTTGCCTAAGCGAATGCATCGAATTGTCTCGGTTATCATCGGCAGGAACGTGTTGGTCGACCGGCCGGGAGCCCGCGCGGGTGCATTTACGGGTTCTTAGGGTTAAGCGGACGAGCTCCGAAAGTGACGTAATCACAGATACTTAGTGACGTGATCACAGACGCATACGAACACGAGTGTTGTAGTTCGATGACAGCCGCGCAGCCCGAAATGTGAGAGGAGTATGTCCGAACATTGCTGAATTTGATGAGGGATTGTGACCATGAAAACGCTTGCCTCCGCCGTCGCTCTGCTCATCACGAGCTCGCTCAGCGCCTTCGCCGCCGATCTGCCGGCGCGCTACACCAAGGCTCCGCCTCCGGCCGCGATCTACAACTGGACCGGCGGTTACTTCGGCGGCAACGTCGGCTATGGCTGGGGCCGCTCGAACCTCGGCACGACCCTCGACCAGACCAGCGACTGGCAGCTCGAAGGCGCCGCCTTCCAGAATCAGTTCGTCAGCATCAGCAACAACAGGCTCAATCCGGCCGGCGTGTTGGGTGGCCTTCAGGCCGGCTACAACTGGCAGAGCGGCGCGGGTGTGTTCGGCATCGAGGCCGACATCAACGGCACGGACATCAACAAGCGCGTCATCTATACGGCGCCCAATGCGCCGACCACCCGGACGTTCAACGAGAGCATCCGCAGCGACTGGTTCATGACGCTCCGCGGCCGCGCGGGCTATGCGGTCGACACCACGCTGTTCTACGTCACGGGCGGCCTCGCGGTTGGCAACGTCAAGGGCAGCTGGGATCTGACCTCCGGCAATGGCTACAGCAAGACCGGATCTGCCAACGAGACGAAGGCCGGCTGGACGGTCGGCGCCGGCGTGGAGCACGCGTTCGCACCGAACTGGACGGTCAAGGCCGAATATCTCTACACCGATCTCGGCAGCATCAACTATTCATCCGCCTATGTGCCGGGCAGCACCTTCGCTCCCCCCGGCTTCAATTATCGCGAAAGGCTGTCGCAGGATTTCTCGTTCCACACCGTCCGGATCGGCGTGAACTACAAGCTCGGCAGCCCGGTCGTCGCCCGCTACTGATCGCAGCAGCAACGTCATCTGCGCGCACAGGCCTCGGCACCGCCGGGGCCTTTTTGCTGAGCTCAAGCCGCCGCGATCGCGGCCCGGAATCGCCGCAGGGTCAGCCACAGCACCAGCGCGGCGGTGACGGCCACGGCGAGGAATTGCGGCCACACCACATCGAGGCCGGCGCCGCGATAGAGGATCGACTGAGCGAACGACACGAAGTGCGTCGATGGCGAGGCTTTCATGATTGTCGCCAGCCACAAAGGCTGGCTCTCGACCGGCGTCATCCCGCCGGAGAGCATGTTGATCGGCACGGCGACGAGGATGTAGAGCAGCCCGAGCTGCGGCATCGAGCGCGCGATGGTGCCGAGGAACAGGCCGACCGCGGTCGCGAAAAACAAATAGAGCACGGTGCCGCCGAGAAACAGCGGGATCGAGCCCATGATCGGCACCTGCAGATACCAGCGCACGACCAGGTAGAGCGCGATGGCAACGGCGACCGCGATGACCAGCGCATTGGCCCAGATCTTCGACATCGCGATCTCGAACGGCGACAGCGGCATCACCAGGAGATGATCCATCGTGCCATGCTCGCGCTCGCGCACCAGCGCGGCGCCGGCCAGGATGATCGCCAGCATCGTCACGCTGTTGATGATGCCCATCACGCCCTCGAACCAGGCGGTCGTGACGTTGGGATTGAAGGCGATCCGCGTCACCAGATTGACCGGCGCCTGCGTCGATGTCTCGGAGCGGGCGACGAACCAGGCGACCTCGGTGTTGATGATCTCAAGCGCATAGCCGGAGCCGATACCGGCCTGGATCATGGCTGTGGCATCGACATTCACCTGCACCGAGGGCTTGCGCCCGGCAAGAACGTCCCGCTGGAAATTCGGCGGGATGTCGAGCACGAAGGTGAAGCGGCCGCTGTTCATCAGATGCTCGACCTCGTGCTGCGCGATGTAGACGGGCGGCTGGAAGTAAGGCGGCAGGAACACGCCTGCGATGCGGCGCGACAGCTCGGAATGGTCCTCGTCGACCACGGCGATCGAGGCCCGGCTCAGCTCCTGCGAATTGCTCTGCGCCTCGCTGACGACGGCGATGGTGAAGGAATAGATCACGAGCCCGATCAGCACGACGTCGCCGAACAGGCTGCGCAGCTCCTTGGTGCCGAGCCAGAAGATGTTGGAGAGCGAACGCAGCATGGCTCAACGCTCCTGCTTCGGCAGCATGGCCAGGCTGATCCCGGTGAGGACCGGGATGAAGATGAGCAGCACCAGGATGTCGGCGCCGAGGTCGGCAAAGCCGAGCCCCTTGGTGAAGGTGCCGACGGTGATCGGGCGGTAATAGGTCATCGGAAAGCCCATGCCGAGCAGGCGGGCGACGCCGGACAGCGACGACACCGGGACCAGCATGCCCGAGAATTGCGTGGCCGGCAGCACTGTGAGGATCGCCGTGCCGAACAGCGCCGCGATCTGGGTACGGCAGAAGGTCGAGATCAACATGCCGAAGCCGGTGGTCGTGATCACGTAGACGAAGGTGCCGACGAGCAACGGCAGGAAGTCCCCCTTCATGGGCACCTGGAACAGGGTCAGGGCCATGACGTACATCAGCGCGAAGTTGACCATGGCGACGGCGATGTAGGGCAGTTGCTTGCCGACCAGGAACTCCAGCCGCGTCACCGGCGTGACGTAGAGGTTGGTGATCGAGCCGAGCTCCTTTTCGCGCACCACCGCGAGCGCCATCAGGATCGCCGGAAACAGCGCCAGCAGCAGCGCGATCGTGCTCGGGGCCATCGCATAGATGCTGTCGAAGGCCTGGTTGTACTTGAACCGGATCTCGACACTGACCGGCGAGGCCGCCTGCGGCCGCGTCGTCTTGACGGCGGGATCGGACAGATAGAGCTGGTGCGTGCCTTCGAGATAGCCGCGGATGGTCTCGGCGCGGAACGGCATCGCGCCGTCGATCCAGGCCGACACGAAGGCGGGGCGGCCACGCTTGATATCCGCGCCGAAGTTCGGCGGGATCTCGATCGAGGCCTTGATGTCCCCGCTTTTCATCCGCCGCTCCAGTTCGGCATAATCGGCCAACGGCGGCTTCTCGACGAAGTAGCGCGAGCCGCGGAGCTCGGTGAGATAGGCGCGGCTCTCCGGCGTCTGGTCGCGGTCGAGCGCGGCGAAGGTGAGGTTGTTGACGTCGGTCGAGATGCCGAAGCCGATCACGATCATCAGGAACGCCGTCCCGAACAGCGCGAACATCAGCCGGATCGGATCGCGGATCAGTTCGAGTCCCTCGCGGATCGTATAGGCCAGCAGCCGCCGCAGGCTGAAGCCGGTGTGGCCGCCGCTGCTCGGCACAGCTTCCGGATGGCTGGCGGACTGCGCCTGGGTCAGCGTGACCGGCGGATCGGCGACGCCGGCGTCCTGCTCCAGGAACGCGATGAACGCCTGCTCGAGCGTCTGCGCCCCCTTGGCGCGGATCAGCCCGTCCGGCGTATCGGTCGCCAGCACGCGGCCCTCATGCATCAGCGACAGCCGATCGCAGCGCGCCGCCTCGTTCATGAAATGAGTGGAGACGAAGATCGTCATGCCGTCCCGGCGCGACAGCTCGATCAGCAGCCGCCAGAACTGATTGCGCGCGACCGGGTCGACGCCGGATGTCGGCTCGTCCAGGATGAGCAGATCGGGCTTGTGGACGATCGCCACCGCGAGCGACAGCCGCTGCCGAATGCCGAGCGGCAGGTCGGCGGCGAGCCCGTCGATATGCTCGGCCAGGTCACAACGGTCGATCAGCTCGGCGATCCGCTTGGCGGCGACGTCGCGCGGCAGCTGGAACAGCCGGGCATGCAGCACGAGATTCTGCTGCACGGTGAGCTCGCCATACAGCGAGAACGCCTGCGACATGTAGCCGACGCGGCTACGCGATTCATGGTTGCCGGCTTCCATGGAGCGGCCGAAGATCAGCGCCTCGCCGGACGTCGGCGGCAGCAGGCCCGTCAGCATCTTCATCGTCGTGGTCTTGCCGCAACCATTGGAGCCGACGAAGCCGAAGATCTCGCCCTTGCCAATCTCGAAGCTCACATCGTCGACGGCGGTGAAGTCGCTGAAGCGGCAGGTGAGGTGACGGGCGACGATGACCGTCTCATGGTCGCCGTCGAGCTCCGACTTGTCCGGCATCTGGGCGTGATCGCGCGAGGCCTCCGCAGGCAGCAGCGCAATGAAGGCGTCCTCGATCGTGTCGGCTCCGGTCCGTGCCTTGAGCTCGGAAGGCGTGCCGGTCGCGAGGATGCGGCCATCATTCATGGCGATCAGCCAATCGAAGCGCGCAGCCTCCTCCATATAGGCCGTTGCGACGATCACGCTCATGCCGGTGGCGCTGCGCGCGCGCAAGCGATCGATCAGGTCCCAGAACTGCCGCCGCGACAGCGGATCGACGCCGGTGGTCGGCTCGTCGAGGATGAGGAAGTCCGGATCATGAATCAGCGAGCAGCACAGGCCGAGCTTCTGCTTCATGCCGCCCGAGAGCTTCTTCGCCGGCCGGTCGGCGAAATCGGACAGAGCCGTTGCCTGCATCAGCTCGTTGATCCGCCAGTCGCGCTCGGCGCGAGCCTGGCCGAACAGGCGCGCGAAGAAGGCGATGTTCTCGCGCACGCTGAGGTCGGGGTAGAGATTGCGGCCGAGGCCCTGCGGCATGTAGGCGATGCGCGGACAGATCCGCTCCCGCGCGCGACGGTCGGACATGTCGGCCCCGAGCACGACGGCCTGCCCGTTCTGGATGGCGCGGGCGCCGGCCAGGATCGACAGCAGCGACGACTTGCCGACGCCATCCGGCCCGATCAGGCCGATGACGCAGCCGCTGGGAAGCTCAATCGAAATATCGTCGAGCGCGGTGACGTCGCCATAGTGCTGGGAGAGATGCCTCGCGACCGCGACCGGAGCCGGCGCTGATGTGCTCATGGCGCAGCTTGCAGACGCGCGGGCCATGCCGTGTCGGGATTCCACCTGACATAGGCGACCCCCGGCAGCCCGCTCCTGACCGCATCGGCGTGCGCGGTCAGGCGATCCGGGTCGACGCGCACGCGGATGCGGAACATCAGTTTGTCACGCTCGCTGCGCGTCTCCACGGTTTTGGGCGTGAACTGCGCCTGGCTCGCGACGAACGACACCTTGGCCGGAATCGGACGATCAGGATAGGCATCGAGCACGATGCGCGCATCGCTTCCGACCTTGATCTTGCCCACCTCCTCGGTCGGCAGGAACACATCCATGTAGACGTAGCCGGTGTCGAGCATGGTGAAGACCTTGCCGCCCGCGCCGAGAACCTCGCCGACATTGGCGAGCCGATACTGGATGCGGCCCGCCTTCGGCGCGATCAGCGAGTTGTCGGCGATCTGCACCGTGTAGAGCGCGACATCGTGGCGAACGGCCTCGAGCCCGCGCTCGGCCTCCGAGATCCGCGCCTGCGCGCCGACGAGGCCGGCGGTGGCGGCATCGAGCGCCTGCTGGCGCTGGTCAGCGAGCTCGCGCGTCGTCCAGCCATTTTGCAGCAGCCCGCGCGTACGCTCCATCTCCTGCTCGGCCAGCGTCTTCTGCGTCTGCAATTGCACGAGATTGGCGCGCGCCTGATCGACCACGTGCTGCGCCTGCTCGGCTTGCGCAGTGGCTTTCGACAGCGACTGCTGCAGCTCCTTGCTGTCCATCCGCGCGACGATCTGCCCGGCCTCGACGAGATCGCCGATATCGGCGCGCAGCTCGGCGACGCGGCCGGCATATTTGGTTGCGATGTCGATCTCGTCGGCCTCGATGCGGCCATTGCTGACGCTGATGCCGGGCGGCAGCGGCGGATGCAGACGCTGCCACCACACATAGCCGCCGCCTCCGGCCGCGCCGACGACGAGAAGCAGCAGCAGGAGCGGCCAGCGACGCCACGCCCGCCGCGGCTCATGTGCCGCGGGGACAGGCAACACCGGCGCAGGAACGAGCGCTGCGGGCTCGGTCCGAACCTGCTGAACGGGCCGTTCGTCACCGACGAGCTGGGTGTCCTGTGGATCCATTCCGATTGGCCTTCTTCACCTGAAGCAGGCGCCTCGTTTGCCACAGGCCCTCGAGAATCCGTTGACACAGCTCAATCGGCGACGATGGCGTCGCCCGCACGAACGATCACGTTTGGTTTACGGCGCGGAATCGGA
Source organism: Bradyrhizobium sp. USDA 4353 (assembly GCF_054063215.1). Taxonomy (NCBI): domain Bacteria; kingdom Pseudomonadati; phylum Pseudomonadota; class Alphaproteobacteria; order Hyphomicrobiales; family Nitrobacteraceae; genus Bradyrhizobium; species Bradyrhizobium sp. USDA 4353. The sequence goes on along the minus strand of NZ_JBSSGB010000001.1, from coordinate 1,892,005 downwards.
TGTCGCGATGGCATGGATCAGCAGCAGGCAGCTGAAGATCACGAACAGCGCGAAGGCATGGAATTCGCGCAGCGACATGCCGAGCAGAGCCAGCATCCCATCCACCGGAAGGCCGGCAACGATCAGCAGCAGAAGACCCGTGCCTGCGAGGAAGATGCCATCGAGAATTTTCAGCGCGATCATCTTGCTCGTCATCGCACGCCCTCATCGGCCAGACACCCGCCGGGCATGTCGCGGCCGCCGTCGCCTCGCACCTCGCGCGGCGTCGTGCCGTAGTGCCGGCGGAAGGAGCGATTGAAATGCGACAGATCGCCGAAACCCACATCAACGTGGTCGGTCGAGAATTCGACGATGCGAGAGGTGAGGTCCGACATGCTATCAACCGAGACTTTGACAAGCGGCAGCTGGAGCTTCGCGCAGACGACACAAGTGATAGCGCCATCCGCGCGCAGCCGGCGTCCTCCGATGGGAGGACGTGCCTTCCTCTGCGGCATTCGGATGTGAACTGGATCACGTCTAGTCGTGACAGCCCCGGCAACCATCGCCGGGCACCAAGGCGCCGCGTGCGCAGGAATGGCGCGGTCTGCCGCTTTCACAAGCGATCAGGATGATGCTCTCTGGACGATGCTTGACGAGAGAGATTGCTCCGTGAACCTCGGACGCGCCGTGACGACCTATGATTGGGAATATCGTCTGCCGATCCGTGTTGATTGTGGAGATCGGCAACGCCAGCGGCGATCGCAGAGAGGTGACCGTGGAGAGCGAACGCTATACGCAGGCGCTGGATGCCATCTATCAAGGCTTTGCGGACGTCGATGGCATCCCCACCGCACTGGAGTCGATTCGCAATCTGATAGGAGCCGAAGGCGCGACCTTCGAAGTGATCGACCCGGCCATCCGACGGCCCGTGCTGTTTCACAGCAGCGGCGTCGCCTCGGCCGAAGGCGACGTCTATCTCGCCCACTTCGCGCACCGCAACCCGCGCCTGCCGGTGGCCTTGCGCCAGCAACGCGGCGAGCTGTCATGGGACTATCAGGTCATGGATGAGAGCGCGATGGAGCGCGATCCATTTTACGCGGAGTTCCTGCCCCGCGCCGGCCTTCGCTATTTTATCTCGTTGGTGATCGACCGATCGCCGCAGCGGTTCGTCGCCTTCACCCTGCAGCGGTCGTCGCAACGCGGGCATGTCGGCAGATCCGAGATCGCACTGATGCGACGTCTGACCCCGCATTTGCAGCGCGCCTATGGGATGAGAGGCAGCATGGCCGCAGCTCACGGCGACGGCGTCGGCACCAAGGTCCTCGACCTCCTGAAGGACGGCGTCGCATTGCTCGATCCCAAGGGCGAGGTCGTCCACGTCAATCCGAGCCTGCAGGCCATCGCCATCGAGACCGGGCTGTTCCGGATCGATACACGCGGCATTCACTTCGGCGCGTCCGATCTGCGCAACCGCTATGCGCGTGCCTTCGGCGCGGTGATAGGCCGTGACGGTCTGACCCTCGCCGACGACGCCATCGACTTTCTCGCGCCCCGTCCCGGTGGACTGCCGCCGTGCACGATTTCACTACGAGCCCTGCGCCAACGCTGGCCGCGGCCTGATGGCCCGGACGCTGCCGTGATGATGCTCGTGCACGATCCATTGCAGGAAAGCGCAGCGACACATCTGCTGCAGGATCTTCATGGCCTGACCCGGGCCGAAGCTCAGCTCGCCTGCGCGCTGAGCACTGGCATGACGGCCGTCGAATACGCGACGCATCGCGGCGTCAAGGTCACCACGGTCTACACGCATCTGAAGCGGACGCGAGAGAAGACAGGCTGGCGCAGCGTCACCGAGCTGACGCGGCGCGTGCACGAGATTTCGATCAGGCTTCGCGAGAGCTGACGGCGGCTCAGCTTGCAGCAAAGCCGTCAACCTGCCGCGCCAGCGCATCGCGGACGCGGGTGACGACATGGCAGTAGTCACGGCGCTGATCCTGACGGAACAGCCGGACGCTCGGATACCAGGGGCTGTCATCGCGATCGAGCAGCCAGCGATAATCGGGCGTGTAGGGCAGCATGATCCAGGTCGGCTTACCGAGCGCGCCGGCAAGATGCGCCACGCTGGTGTCGACGGTGATGACGAGATCGAGGTTGTCGATCAGCGCCGCCGTGTCGACGAAGTCACGGATGTCGCCGGTGAGGTCGAGGATCTCGTTGCGCTCGGCCAGCACAGCCTTGTCCGCGGGCCGCGCGTCCTTCTGCAGGCTGACGAATTGCGCTCCGACGTCGAGCAGCGGAAGCAGCGTCGCCAGCGGCATCGAGCGGTTATGGTCGTTCAGATGCACGGGATTGCCGGACCAGACGAGGCCAACGCGCAAGGACTTATGCGGTCCAAGCCGCTGCGCCCAAAGCGCGCGGCGCTCCGCAGCCGGACGCGGCAGATAGCGCGGCGCAGCGGGGATGGTGTCGAGGCGGGTCGCAAAGGCGAGCGGCAGGCTCGACAGCGGGCAGTGATAGTCGATCGCCGGGATCGGATCGACGCCGCGAGCCAAGCACTCTGCCACGCCCTCCAGGCCCGCCAGCAGCGGCTGCAGCGGAGCATCGACCTCGAGCACGACGCGCGCGCCCCCGGCCGCGACCATCGCCGCGTAGCGCGCGAACTGGATCGTGTCCCCCAAGCCCTCGTCGCTGTGCAGCAGAATCGTCTTGCCCGCGAGCGGGGCGTCGGCAAGCCACATCGGCGCCTCGAAGCTGCGCTCGACGAAGCCAACCGCGCGACATTTGCGGCCCCATTCGCGCGCCGCCCAGCCACGCGCGAAATCGCCGGTGAGCAGCCGGAACAGCGCGGCATTCCAATGCGCGTCGGCGAGGTCCGGCTTCAACGCGACCGCGCGGTCGAAGCTGGCGAACGCCTCGTCGAAGCGGTGCAGCTCGGCCAGCGAGGTGCCGCGATGATTATGAAACTCGGCCGTCTGCGGCCGGATCGCGATCGCCTTGTCGAAGACGGCGATGGCCTCGTCGTGACGGCCGAGATTCTGCAGGATGCAGCCATAGCTGTTGGCGATATCGGGATCATGCGGCGCCAGCGCATGCGCGCGCTGGCCGGACACCTGCGCCTCGCCGTAGCGGCGCTGACGCCGCAGCGAGATGCCCTTGAGACAGAGCACGCCGGCCTGGTCCGGCTGCTGCTTCAGGGAGTGGTCGAAGCGCGCGATCGCCTCGTCGTATCGGCCCGCGTCGAAATGCACTGCACCGGCCTTGTTGGCGGCCTCGAGCTGGTCAGGCTTGAGCTTCACCACCTGATCGAAGGCCAGCGCGGCTTCGTCGCGACGGCCTTGGGCTTCCAGCACCTCGCCGAGCCGAAGCCATGCCGGGACGTGATCGGGTGCAAGCTGCAGCAGGCGATCGCAGGCGAGCGCGGCCTCGGCATGACGGCCCGTGAGCTGCAGCAGCTCGCCGAGAGCATCCCAGCTGTCGGCCGAGTCCGGTTGCAGCTGCAGCGCGCGATCATAGGCCTTGATCGCCTCGTCGAGCCGGCCGGCGAGCCGCAACGCCTGAGCGAGTCCCACGAAGGACGACGAACGGCTGATATCCTGCCTGATCGCACGCGCGAACCATTCGATCGCATCATCGGCGCGCTTGAGCGCGAGGCAGACCTGGCCCATCGCCTGCAGCGCATCGACCGAGGCGGCATCCAGCGTCAACGCCCGGCGGCAGGCGTCCTCGGCCTGCGCCAACTGGCCGGCGCGCAGCAGCCGCAACGCCGCCGCGCACAACGCATCCGGCGTATCGCTGCGTCCCGACGATCCGGGTTTCACCGGAGATTTGCCGGCGGGCCGATGCGGCTTGTGCTTCATCACGGAATCTCTGCGCTCGTGACGCAAGCGGTAGATGATTCCTCGATGCGCGGAAAGATTGCGGCTCGGCCGGGCCGCCGTCAGGACGCGGCGGCCGGCGCGAGCGGCACCGCCTCGAGTCCGCCGAAACGGCGCTCGCGGCCGCGGAAGGAAGCCAATGCCTGGGCAAGATCGGCGGCATCGAAATCGGGCCACATGCGCTCGGTGAAATGCAGCTCGGCATAGGCGCCTTCCCACAGCAGGAAGTCGGACAGGCGCTGCTCGCCGGAGGTGCGGATGATCAGGTCGACGTCGCGCAGGCCGGCCTCACCGGTGACGAGATCGGAGAACCGCTCGCGCGTCAGTCCGTCGACGCCGCCAGCTTTCGCAGCAGCATTGAGGATCGCATCGCGCGCCGAATAGTCGACGGCAATGCGCAGATGCAGGGTGCGGCCGTCGCGCGTGGCCGCTTCGGCGCGGCCGATGGCATCGGCGATGCCGCCCGGCAGGCGATCCCGGCGGCCGATCACGGTGAGGCGGACGCCGTTGCGCACCAGCGATTCCACCTCGCTGGCGAGATAGACGCGCAACAGCGCCATCAAGGCGGCGACCTCGGCGCGGGGCCGGCGCCAATTGTCGCTGGAGAACGCATAGAGCGTCAGCGTGCCGACGCCCTGGTCGGGCGCGGCTTCGACGACGCGGCGGATCGCCTCGACGCCGGCCTCGTGCCCGCGCAGCCGCGACAGGCCCTGCCGCGTCGCCCAGCGGCCGTTGCCGTCCATGATGATGCCGACATGCAGGCCATCGACCACAGCAGGCGATTTCGGTTGCAGACTACTTTGCATTGCAAAGCTCCAGGTCAAAAAAATCCGATAAGACGATCAGGCGCGGCCGGGGATGAGGCCGGCCGACGAGGGCGCGTGATCCTTGCCGGCTGCCGCCGCGGCGTCGCGGACCAGGCGTTCCAGCACGGCGAGATAGTCGAGAAACCGGCGGCGCCCGGCCTTGGTGAGACGGCAGCTCGTATGCGGGCGATTACCTTCATAGCCCTTGGTGACCTCGACCAGCCCGGCCTCCTGCAGCACCTGGAGGTGGCGCGACAGGTTGCCGTCGGTCAGGCCGCACAACTGCTTGAGATCGGCAAAGGCGAGGCCCTTGGGATGCGCCATCAGCGAGGTTAGCAGGCCGAGCCGCGCCTTCTCATGGATGACGCGGTCGAGCCCGTCATAGGAAAACGGCGCGCTGCCGTCAGTCTTCGACATCGGAGTCTCCGGTCGCAAAATACAGAATGCCCGCCATCAGCGCCTGGCCGGCCGCGAACGGCAGCCCCATCGTCCAGGGCGACAGCAGATGTGTGACGCTGCCGACCAGCAGCACCGCGAAGCCAGCCAGGAAGTAGAACGCACCCGCCAGCGCGACCGTGCGCGGCAGCGAGCGCACCGAGGCGAACACGCCAAGCGACATCAGGATCTGCCACAGGCCGGGCAGCATCCAGAGCGCCTCCGGCGCGAACTTCCAGAGCAGCACGGCGAGCAGCACGCCGGCGATGCCGGCCGGCAGGAACTGCTCGACAGCCTGGTGAATCATGGCGTCCGCAAGGCCGGAATGATGCCGGCGCGAGCGCGCGCGCATCTCGATCCAGATCATCGCAAGCGACACGCAAGCTGCCGCGGCCCAGCCAAGCAGGAAGGTGAGCGGCTCAGCCGTGGGGTCGGGCAGCACGAATTGCTGGATCAGGGCGGTCATCAGCGCGACCGCCGCGGTCGCCGCCATCGTCGCCGGCCCATAGCCGCGGAACGCCGTGCCAGCCGCAAGCTGGCTGCGGATCGCGATGATGTCGGCCAGCGCCTTGTCGAGGTCGCGCATGTCTCACCCGGCGCCGCCTGGGGCGCGATTCACTTTGCGTTACAAAGTATACACGTGCGCAAAGTGAACGCAAGTCTGCCGGTCGAAGTGTTTCAGGACCTGCGCCTGCTGATACCACCCAGGCACGAGCAGGTGCCCGGGCGTCGGATGTGGAGGAGCTCAGTAATAATTGAAGCGATGAACGCGCCGCGGCGGCGGCATGTCGACGTAGACGGTGGGGCCTCGCCGGGCAGACTCGAACGCCACGCGCGGGTTGATGCCGCAGCCGGCATTGCGTCCGGACGCGCTGGCCCGGCATTGCTCAAAGGTCTGATAGGAGCAGTCACCGGGGTAGCCGACACCCCTGCCCTGCACACACCAGGGATAATCGTAGCCTCCGGCTGCGGCCGGCGTGACATGGCTGCCACTGACGAGTGCAACGCCGACGAGGCCGGCCGCCATCATCAAAACCTTGCGCATGATCTGTTCCTCTTCTGGCGGGAAGATTGCAGCACACTGGCATGGTCAAAAAACGACGGATTGGCGGAGCGGATCACCAAGCAAGGCGACGACGTGTAACGGCCGCGGCACGCCATCGCTCTTGCTGGCCAAAGCGCCTGCGACTCAATCCAGCTTCAGGCCGGCGAACTCGACGACCTTCTTCCACTTGTCCGTCTCGGCCGCGATCTGCGCGCCGAACTGCTCCGGCGTCTGGATCAGCGGGTCACCGCCCAGCTCGACAAGCCGCTTCTTGATGTCGGGCTCGGCGAGGATCGTGTTGACCTGCTTGTTGAGCTTCTCGACGATCTCCTTCGGCGTGTTCTTCGGCGCGCCCATGCCGAACAAGGCGCTCGCCTCATAGCCCGGCACCGTCTCGGCGATCGCCTGCACATCCGGCAATTGCGCCGAGCGCTCCTGGGTGGTGACGCCGAGCGCGCGCAGCGAGCCGGAGCGGATGTGTTGGATGATCGAGGGCATGTTGTCGAAGATGACCTGGACCTGGCCGCCGAGCATGTCGGTGATGGCCAGCGCGGCGCCACGATACGGCACATGCTGCATCTTGGTGCCGGTCATGGCCATGAACATCTCACCCGACAGATGCACCGACGTGCCGTTGCCGGAGGACGCCATGTTCACCTTGCCCGGGTTCTCCTTGAGGTAGGCGATGAACTCGGCCACGGTCTTGGCCTTGATGTCGCCGTTGACGGTCATCACGTTCGGCACGCGGTTGAACGACGCCACCGGCGCGATGTCGCGCACGAAGTTGAACTTCAAATTGGTATAGAGACTGGCATTGATGTAGTTCGCCGGGTTCACCAGCAGCAGCGTATAGCCGTCGGCCTGCGCGTTCACGACGGACTCGGTCCCGATATTGTTGCCGGCGCCCGGCTTGTTCTCGACCACGAATTGCTGGCCCAGGGTCTCAGACAGGCGCTGGCCGATCAGCCGCGCGAGGATGTCGGTGGCTCCGCCCGGCGGATAGCCCACCACGAAACGGACCGGGCGGGCGGGATAATCCGCTGCGGACGCACTGCGAATGGCGGCGACGGACGGGACGGCAGAAGCGATCAGACCAAGCGCAGTACGACGTGAAATCATGCGTTTCCTCGGATATATCGTTGAGCGTTCGTTGACGAACAGCCGACACGGACCGTAGCAGACGGCCGCCGATGCGGCGAGATGGATGTCTCAATCGGAGGGAGAGCTGATGCCGGTCAAGATCGATGCGCTGGATCACCTCGTGATCAACGTCGCGGACGTCGATCGCACGACGGACTGGTACCAGAAGGTCTTAGGCATGACGTTGCAGGTGTCCGACCCTGGCCCGGGGCGCGCCAAGCGGACCTCGCTGCTGTTCGGCAACCAGAAGATCAATGTGCGACCGAAGGACGCAGACAAGGTCGACTGGTTCACCGCCGACCATGTGATGGCCGGCAGCGACGACCTTTGCTTCCTGACGAGCAGCACGCCGGACGAGGTCGTCGCGCATCTGCAGGCGCTCGGCATCGCCATCGAGGAAGGCCCGGTCGACAGGCAGGGCGCCCGAGGCACCCTGCGCTCGGTGTATTGTCGCGATCCCGACGGCAGCCTCATCGAGATCTCGTCCTATCAGGACTGAGCCGCGTCACTTCGTAACGGTTTCGCCGCTCGCCGCCATCTTGGCCTCGATCTCGCTGCGCGACCAGCCGGTCAAGGCTGCGAGGTCGAGAGCCTCTCTGGTGAAGCGCGCCGACAGGCTCTCCCGATAAGACTTGGCTGCGTCGCACTTCGCCTCGCCGCGCCAGGGATGGTGCTGGACGTAGCGGCCCTGGAAGTTGCTGCGATCCTTGGTCTCGATGAAGACGATGTCCTCGGGGAATGACTTCGCATCATAGCGCACATGCAGCCGGGTCACGTAGGCATCCGAGCCGCCGCCGCGGCGGGCGGCACGGAAAGCGGTATCGTCGTCGCTGCCGATCCAGCGCGCGCCGAGCTCGACCAGCTCCTTGTTGCTCAGCGGATCCGCGGCGCACGGGTCGCACCATCCCATGTCCCAGGCATATTCGACGAACACCGCCTGCATGTTCTCCCGCGCGACCGCGCGCTCGAACAGCGCCTTGTAGAACGGGCCGAACTCGCTCTTGATATACAGCGGCACGTCGATGTCGGAAGGGATCTTCACGGTGCGATAATTGGCCGCCTCGATGCGACCGCTCCTGGTCAGGGCATAGATGATCAGGTCCTGCGGTCCCTTGGCGTTCACCGTGCCGAGCCGCAGCGGAACCATGAACTTGGCGCTCTGGTAGCGCACCTGCAGCGGCCGCAGCGTATTGTTTCCGATGTCCTTCATCCGCTCGACATTGACTTTGGCGACGAAGAACCGCATGCCCTGCTTGATGTAGCTGCCGAGCACGGCCTCCGCGCCTTGGGGAATGCGGTAGTTGTTGTCGGTCAGCCAGCGCGTTAGGCCGTCGCTTTCCTCAGCCGACAGGATCAGCACGTCGTATTCGGCAACGTCATAGCTGGCCTCGATGGTGACGCCGTACTGGCGTGACATGGCTGCCTCCCCGCGCGACACCGCCGACGGCATCGGCGCGGCCGCGCTCATGCGGTACATGATCCGATTGCAAGGGTCCTCGTCATGATATTCCACCAGCCGTGGCGCGGTGTATTTGTCGAGGTGATCGATCGTCTTCGGCTCGACCACGCCGATCTGCTTGCGCTCGATGAAGGTCGGCACGGGAACCACGACGGCGAACTCCTTGACGTCGCCTTCGAAGTCGCTGGCCATGGTGATCGAGGTCTGCTGGCCGTCACGCGCCAGCACCACCTTCGAGGACTGGTTGAACAGCTTCGAATCGGCCTGCGCCACATAGAAGCCGCAGAACGCCTGGGCCGGCACGATGGCCGCCTGGGACAGGATCGCAGCAGTCGCGACGGAGGCGCGGGCCATCTTGCTGAAGCGAGGGGTCATGTCGATACTCCTTTGGGAACGGACGAGAGCCAGGAAAAGCGGGCGGCCGGAATCAGCCGGTCAAGCACCAGCGTGAGCGGCGACAGCGCGATCAGCGCGACGTAGAGCGCCGGGCGCATCTGCATCACGAAGGCGAGGTAATGCGCGGTCACGGCAACTGATATCGCGAACAGCAGCCGGCCGGCGCGCGAGTCCGGCGTTGTCCGCGGGTCGGAGATCATGAAGAAGGTGAAGATCAGCAGCGATCCGCTCTGCAGCTGATGCAGCGGAATCACCATGGGATCACCGAGCCAGAGCGCGCGCATGAGCAACAGCACTGCGTGGCTACCGAAGAAATAGAACGCAATGTCCACGCGCCGGGACGCACTGAGGACGAGGATGGCGAAGAAGCCGGCGAGGCTCGCGAACCAGATTTCCGCTCCCCACTGGCCGGGCGAGATCCACACGCCACGAGACGTGAACAGCAGCACGACGATGGCAAAGCCGGCGGGATTGAAGACGTGCTTGCCCTCGATGCGCAGCACGAACTTCGACCCGATCGCGATGGCCGCCGCCGCTGCGTGGAGCCACAGCGCATCGGCCCGCAGCAGCAGGCTGAGCGACAGGCCGGTGATCAACGGTGATCTGACATCGAGAGGCGCGCCGGTCAGGCGGCAGCAGATCAGTTGCGTGACCAAGGTGGTCGTGACCGCGATGATGCTCGCTTCGGGCCGTGCGCCGAAATCGATCAGGGCGAAGTTGATCGACAGCAGCGTGGCCAATGCCGCGATCTGGAAATAGCGGGCATCAGGCAGCCGCCATGGTCGTGCCAGGGCCTGCATGCGAACCTCCGGGCGTGTTTTGCCGCGCCATTGGTCGCCGCCAAAAGGAGGCGGGTTCAATCCTGATTTGCTCGCGGCGGCCGGGAATGGCACAACGGTTGGACAAGATCGAAACGAAGCGGCCGGGACGGGCCGCGGACAAGAAATATCGGGAGCGAAGATGAACGGATCGAGGATCGCGCCCGGCACGGTGACGCCGTTCGACGGCATGGACGTGCCCTGGCTGCTGAAGCTGCGCAGCGAGGTCAGGCGCGATCATCCGTTCCTGATCTGGGCCCCGTTCGACGGGCCGGCGCGGCGATGGAGCTATGGCGAGTTTCACGAGCGCGTCGGTGCGCTCGCGGCCGGCCTCGTCAAGCGCGGCATCAAGCCGGGCGATGCCGTCCTGATTCATCTCGACAATTGCGTCGAGGCCATGCTCGCGTGGTTTGCCTGCGTCGAGCTCGGCGCGCTCGCCGTCACCACCAACACGCGCTCGGCGGCCGCCGAGATGAGCTACTTCGCCGATCATTGCCGCGCCGTCGCCGCGATCACGCAACCTGCTTATGCCGAAATGATCTCGGCGCATTGCCGCGGCATCCGCTGGCTCGCAGTGATCTCGCATGATCCGGGGCAGCCGGAAACGACGACCGCCGGCGATCGTTTCGAGACGCTGTTTGCCGATAGCGCCGACAGGCCGCGGCGAGCGGTCGATCCGATGGCGCCGTGCAGCGTGCAGTACACGTCGGGCACGACGTCGCGGCCGAAGGCGGTGCTATGGACCCACGCCAATGCGCTGTGGGGCGCCAAGGTCAATGCCGTGCATGAGGACCTGCATCAGTACGACGTGCACCAGACCTATCTGCCGCTATTCCACACCAATGCGCTGGCCTATTCGATGCTGGCAACGCTGTGGGTCGGCGCGACCTGCGTGATCCAGCCGCGCTTCTCGGCGAGCCGATTCTGGAGCGTGGCGCTGGAGCATGGCTGCACCTGGACCTCGACGATCCCGTTCTGCCTGAAGGCGCTGGTCGACCAGGACGTGCCGACGGACCACAAATTCCGGTTGTGGGGCACCGCGATGTCGGAGCCGACCGCCTTTGCCAAGTTCGGCATCAAGATCATCGGCTGGTGGGGCATGACGGAGACCATCACCCACGGCATCCTCGGCGAGATCGACCAGCCGAACACGCCGATGTCGATCGGCCGCGCCGCGCCCGAATACACCATCCGCATCACCGATGATGACGGACGGCCGACGGAGGTCGGCGCCACCGGCAATCTCGCCATCAAGGGCGTCCCCGGCCTGTCGCTGTTCGCCGAATATCTCTACAACGAAGAGGCGACGCGGACGAGCTTCGATGCCGACGGCTTCTTCCTCACCGGCGATCGCGTCACGCGGTTGGAGCACGGCTTCATCAAGTTCGGCGACCGCACCAAGGACATGCTCAAGGTCGGCGGCGAGAACGTCGCGGCCTCCGAGATCGAGCAGGTGATCATCACCGTGCCGGGCGTGCGCGAGACGGCTGTCGTCGCCAAGAAGCATCCGATGCTCGACGAGGTGCCGGTGGCGTTCGTGATCCCGCAGGCGGGCGTCGCATGCGAGGAATTGCCGGAGAGGGTGCTGGCCGCCTGTCGCGCCGGCCTCGCCGACTTCAAGGTGCCGCAGGAGGTGAGGCTGGTGGACGAGATGCCGCGCTCGACCCTGGAGAAAGTCGCCAAGGCCGAGCTGCGCAAGCTGCTCGATTGAGGCGGCCGAGCGCGCGCTCAGTGCGCGCCCATCGCGACCGGGCGGAACGCCTGCAACAGCTGCTGGTCGAGCTTCGGGCCCATGTTCTCCATGATCTGGAACGCGCGGGCATGCGTGAAGGCCGGGCGGTAGGCACGGCGCTCGATCAGCGCGGCATAGATGTCGACGATCGTGGTGAGACGGACGATGTCGCTGATCTGCTCGTTATGCAGCGCGTCGGGATAGCCGGAGCCGTCGAGGAACTCGTGGTGGTGCAGGATCACGTCGAGCATTTCCGGCGGGAAGCCGCCCTGCCGCCATAGCGCCTCGTAGCCGCGCCGCGGATGCTGGCGCAGGACCGCGATCTCCTCGGCCGTCAGCTTGCCCTGCTTGTCGAGGATCGCGACGGGGATGAAGGCCTTGCCGACATCATGCAGCAGCGCCGCGCGCACCAGCCGCCGCTGATCGTCCTCGCGCATGCCGAGATGCATCGAGAAGCCGACCGCGAAGCCGGTGACGAACAGGCAATGCCGATAGGTGTCGTTGTGGTGGCAGCCGACCACGGTCATCCATTCGCGCAATGAGGAGTGCTTGATCGCCTTCAGGATCTTGTTCTCGGCCGCGACGATGTCCTCCATCGTCAGCGCGACGCCCGCGGGCAGCTTCTCGAAGATCTTGACCATCACTGCGTGCGCGGCCTCGACGCCGCGATTGAGCAGCTTGCCGCGGTCGCTCTCGTCATAGCCGTCGTCGGCCGGCAGCGCCGAGCGGACCCGCTGCAGCACGTCGGCGGGGGTGAAGGGACGCGCGATAGTGTCGGTGGCGCCGAGCGCCCAGGCCTGCATGGTGGCGTGATGCAGCGCCTCGGCGAGAACGAACAGCCGCGGCACCTCGCTATAGGCGCGCGAGGACAGCTTCTTGCGCACCCGCTGCACGCTTTCGGGCGAGCGCAGGTTGATGTCGACGATCACGCCGGAGAAGCGGTTGCCGGGATTCTCCGGAATTTCGGTGGTCGGCATCAGGTCGACGTCGCCGACCGAACGCAGGATGCGCGCGAGCTCGCTGCTCTGGTCACCGCGATCGGACGCGAGCAGGAGATGGCGCCTGGTCGCGGTCTGGGTCACGGTCTGCTTGGCTGTCGCGCTCATACGTGCTCGCCCCTCTCGGTCTGCTGCACACGCACGTTACCGGGCTCCGGGTTCGACGCGGCTTAATCCGATCGTTCAAGCTGTCTGCGTTCGGGTGAGCGAAGCGTTGCGACAATCATTCAAATTGTAAGTTCTTTCTGCCAAAGCCCGAAGCAAACGAAAACCGCCGGAGAGGATCTCCGGCGGCTTCCCATCGATGCGAGGTTAGCGAATACGGCTACGCCTTCATCGCCGCCTTCACCGCCTCTGCGGTGATCGGCAGCGAGCGCAGTCGCGCGCCGCAGGCGTTGTAGATGGCGTTGCCGAGCGCGGGGGCGACCACGGTCACCGCGGGCTCGCCGACGCCGGTTGCCTTCTCGCCATTGGCGATCACTGATATCGCGACCTCCGGCACCTGGCTCATGCGCAAGGGTGTGTAGCTGTCGAAGTTGGTCTGCTCGATGCCGCCATCCTTCAACGTCGCCTTCTCGTACATCGCGAGCGACAATCCCCACAGCGCCGCGCCCTCGACCTGGGCGCGGATGTTGTCGGGATGCACCTGGGTGCCGACATCGGTCGCCACGGTGAGCTTCTTCACCGTCACCGCGCCTGAGTCGGCCACCGCGACATGGGCTACGCACGCGGTCCAGCTCGCGGTCGCGCGCTCCTGCGACGACACGCAGGCGACACCCATGCCCTCGCCCTTCGGCAGCTTCTTCGCGCCGTAGCCGGACAGGCCCATCGCGGCCAGCAGCGTATTGCGCAGCCGCTGCGCGCCGCCGTCATTCTTGCCCTTGCCGTCGAGCAGAGCGATGCGGAACTGCGCCGGATCCTGGCCCGAAGCGGCCGCGATCTCGTCGATCATGCTCTCGACCGCCCAGAACGTCCAACCCGGCGCCACCGAGCGGAGCTGCCCGGACGGCGTCGCATTATGCGCGAGCTCGTTCTTGATTGCGCGTACATGGTGGTTGGGCACGGTGTAGAAGAAGTCGGCGCCGTTGACCGTGAAGGAGTCGAGCGGGCCTTTCTTGTCGACCGAGGGCGACAGGAAGTCCGGGATGCCCCAGCGCGCGGTCGGCCAGGCCGAGACAACGTCGTGGCTGAGTGCGACCAGCTTGCCGCTGGCGTCGAGGCCCGCCTTGACCTTCTGGTAGGTGAGCGGCCGCGAGTAGTCCATCGTCATGTCGTTCTCGCGGGAATAGATCACCTTGACCGGCTTGCCCACGGCCTTGGCCGCCTGCACCGCCGGCACCATCATGTCGGCGTCGAGCCTGCGGCCGAAGCCGCCGCCGAGCCAGGCCTGATGCATCACGACATACTTGGGATCGATCCCGGCCGCTCCGGCCGCGATCGCGCCGGAGCGGGTCGCGAACTGATTGCCCGAGTAGATGTGCAGAATGTCGCCCTTGAACTCGGCGGTCGCGTTCATCGGCTCCAGCGGCGCGTGGATGTTGATGCTGGTGGTGTACTCCGCCTCTAGCACCTTCACCGCGCTCGCCAGCGCCGCATTGGCATCGCCGTCCTTGACGAAGAACTGGCCCGAGTCCTCCTGGGCCTGCAGCCGCATCGCCTCGGTGATGATCGTGTCGGTGCTGACATTGGCATACGGGCCTTTGTCGTAAGTGATCTTCAGCGCATCCGCCGCCTTCCTGGCATTGGCATAGGTGTTGGCGACCGCCACGACCCAGCCTGACGTGGAGCCGGTCTTGTCGTCGAGCACGACCGCCTTGATGAAGCCGGGGACCTTCTTGGCCTCGCTGTCATCGAGCGACTTCACGGTGGCGCCGAAGCGCACCGGCGGGGTCACCACCTTGCCGTAGACCATGCCCGGCAGCATCGTATCGATGCCATACTTGGCCGTGCCGTTGGTCTTCGACGGAATGTCGAGCTGCGGCACGGAGACGCCGATCATGGTGTACTGATCGGGCGTCTTCAAGGTGATCGCCTTCAGCTCGTCCGGCGTGAAGCTCTTGGTGATCTTGCCGCTCTTGACGATGTCGGCATAGCTCATCTGCTTCTTCGACTTCGGATGCATCACGACGCCGTCGCGCGTCACGAGCTCCTTGGCCGGCACGCCCATCGCGGTCGCGGCGGCTTCCGTCAGCGCGATGCGGCCGGCGGCGCCGGCGCGGCTCATCGCGTCGAAGTTCATCATCGTGCTCCAGCTGCCGCCGGTGATCTGGGCGCCAAGCACGGGGTCGTTGAACTTGGGATCATTGGAGGCGAGCTGGACGCGCATGTCCTTCCAGGCCGCGCCAAGCTCCTCGCAGATGATCTGTGCCATCGTGGAGGCGATATGCTGACCCATGTCGGCCTTTCCGCACGTCACGGTGACGAGACCGTCGGGCGCGATCGCGTACCACACGGTCGGCTTGAAGGCCGAGGGTGTGGTGGCCGCGAGCGCGGAATCGGCGAGGCCGGCATAGCCGAGCACGAGGCCTGACGCGGCGGTGCCGACCAGGAAGGAACGGCGGCTGAGATCTGTTGCCATAGCAGGCGCTGCTTTCACGTGCTGGTTCATGTCGCCCTCCGGTCGCTGCCGTTCGACGCGGTGCGCATCTCGGATGCGGCGCGCTGGATCGCCTTCTGAATCCGCGAATAGGTCATGCAACGGCAGAGATTGCCGTCCATATGGGCTGTGATCTCCTCCTTGGTCGGGCTCGTGGTCTTGGCGAGCAGCGAGGCGGCCTGCATGATCTGTCCCGATTGGCAGTAGCCGCATTGCGGCACCTGCTCGGCGATCCACGCCTTCTGCAAGGGATGATCGCCCTTTTGCGACAGGCCTTCGATGGTGGTGATCTTCTTGTCCTTGACGTCGCCGACCACAGTCTGGCACGAGCGCACCGCCTCGCCGTTGACGTGCACGGTGCAGGCGCCGCACAGCCCCGCGCCGCAGCCGAACTTGGTGCCGGTCATCTGCAACTGCTCGCGCGGATGACCCATAGCAGCGGCGTATCGTTCGCCGCATCGACGGACATGGTCCGTCCATTGATGGTGAGATTAGGCATGTGGTTTCTTCCCCGCCCGGCGTGCGACTTCGCTTACGGCGAAGTTCGGTTGTGAGACGCCGGCACCCACCGGTTCGATGCCAGCCTGCCCGAAAGAATGATCGCGTCGGCGGAGCGACGCAACGAATTTTGGAACACCGCTTTGCGAAAGAATTCGGCAATTCGCGTTGTGCGACGCAGAAGCTGTGGGATCGCAGCGCCGCATCGGCTAAGAAGAAAGCAGCCGACGGTACGCGAGGAAGAGGTCAGCTCATGAGATTACAGGCCTACGCCAATCAGTGCGCTGGCGCCGCGATGCTCGCATCCGTGCTGCAGATCGCCACGATGCTGATCCCGGAGCAAGCCAAAGCCCAGCAGCCCCTGCCGCTCTCCGTTCGTGCGCCTTTCACAGCGACGTTATCCAACGTGTCGCCGCTTGCCTTCGGCATGGATGTCGGGGAGACATCGCGCGTGCTGGCGCAGCCGCTGATCTATCTCAATGGCACGCCGGGCAACGAGACCTTTCTCGCCTTGCGCGATCTCGGCGGCAGCAGGCTGGTGCCGCAGCATCACCGCCTGTTTCTCAAGTTCCGCAAGGGGCGGCTGACGGGTTGGAAAGAGGACTACGGCACCAACTGGATGTGGCGCTGAGCGCGGCGCGACCATTTGCAGAGGACAGAACGTGGGACAGGACATCAAGCTCACCGCATCGGACGGCGTCCAGCTCGGCGCTTACAGGGCTGACCCGACCGCAACGCCCAAGGGCGCGCTGGTCGTGATCCAGGAGATTTTCGGCGTCAACCACCACATCCGCAACGTCTGCGACCGGCTCGCCGCCGAAGGCTATGTCGCCATCGCGCCGGCGATCTTCGACCGCGTCGAGCCCAACTTCACCTCGGGCTACTCGCCGGACGAGATCGCCGTGGCGCGGAAGTTCGTCGCCAATCCGGATTGGCAGGCGTTCCTGCGCGATACCCAGGCGGCGATCGATGCGGTGAAGGCTGTCGGCCCGGTCGGCATCATCGGCTTCTGCCTCGGCGGCAGCATCGCCTATGCGGCGGCGACCAAGCTCACCGGGCTGAAGGCCGCGGTTGGATATTATGGCGGCGCCGTCGTGCGCTTCGCCGAGGACAAGCCGACCGTGCCCACGCAGTTGCATTTCGGCGAGAAGGACACGGGCATTCCGCTCGCTGACGTCGAGACCATCAAGGCCAAGCGGCCGGATGTCGAGATCTTCGTCTATCCCGGCGCCCAGCATGGCTTCGGCTGCGACGAGCGTGCGAGCTACGACAAGGAAAGCTCGGATCTGGCGTGGACGCGCAGCCTGGCGTTCTTCGCGCAGCACCTGCGCTGAACAACACCACCGTCATTGCGAGGAGCGAAGCGACGAAGCAATCCAGGGCCGCGCATGACGCCCCTGGATTGCTTTGCTTCGCTCGCAATGACTGAGGATCGAATGGCCGCCTTGCTACGACCAAGGCAGCCGTTCAGAACCAGCGCTCGCTGACCTGGATCGTGTCGCCGGGCTTCAGCGATGTGCCGAGCGGAACCTCGTAGCGAGCGGCTCCGGCCGCATCGGTGTGCGTCAGCGTGACGATGTCCCGTCGCGCCCGCGGCGAGAAGCCGCCGGCGATGGCGATGGCGCTCTCCACCGTCATGTTGGGCACGTAAGGATATTGGCCGGGCGCCTGCACCTCGCCGAGGATGAAGAACGGACGGTAGGCTTCGATCTCCACCGCCACCGACGGCTCGCGGATGTAGCCGTTGCGCAGCTTGGCGGTGATCTCGGCGGCGAGACCGGCGGTGGTGCGGCCACGCGCCGGCACGCTGCCGATCAGCGGCATGGTGATCGAGCCGGACGCATCGATCGCATAGGTGTTGGTCAGGCCCTCCTGGCCGTAGACGACGACGCGCAGCTTGTCGCCGGCATCGAGATGATAGGCGGCGTCGCGCCGCGCCGGCGCGTAGCCGGCAGGCATGACGTAGGCGCCCGGACTGGGCGCGGCGGCGAAGGCGTTGCGCAGCGCGGGGATCGCTCCGCCCTGCCCGGTGGCGGCAACCGGGCCGGTCGAAGGTGTCCCATAGGCCATGGCGTCGAGATCACTCTGCGGTTGGCCGACAGCAACGGGGGAGGCCGTGTGCATGCAGCCCGACAGCAGCATCGTGGACAAGACGGCAATGACCGGAAGTAACAACGCGCGCACTCGAACAATCCTTGAATGAGGATGTGCCCTAGTCATGCGCGGTTAAGGTTAACAAATCGTTGGCGCGTGTGGCCGGCGCCGGGCGCAAGCGGGGCCTGTTGCAGATCGGCTGCAAAGTCGCCCTACCGGGGCTCTTGCATACGACGATCGCAGTTTTGCGCTCGCCTTTCTCCACCTCGTCATGGCCGGGCCTGTCCCGGCCATCCACGTCGTCCGGCATGCCGAGAAGGACGTGGATGCCCGGGACACGCCCGGGCATGACGGAGTAACTCACCAGCAGGATCGTTGGTCCCGACAGCTCCGCATCTCATCTGCGATAGCCTGTCCGCCGGACGGACGCGGTGCGTTAATCGCGCGCCTGCAGTTTAAGCGCTCACGCCCACGCCGATCGGACACGCGACGCCGGTGCCGCCGAGACCGCAATAGCCGGCCGGGTTCTTCGCCAGATATTGCTGATGATAGTCCTCGGCGAAATAGAACGGTCCGGACGGCGCGATCTCCGTGGTGATGGCGCCGAGCCCCTTGGCACGCAGCGCCTGCTCATAAGCGGACTTCGATGCCTCTGCCGCCTCACGCTGCGCGTCGCTGAAGGTGTAGATCGCCGAGCGATATTGCGTGCCGACATCGTTGCCCTGGCGCATGCCCTGGGTCGGGTCGTGGCTCTCCCAGAACGTCTTCAAGAGACGCTCATAGGACATGACCTTGGGATCGAACACGACGAGCACGACCTCGGTATGCGCGGTCAGTCCCGAGCACACCTCCTCATAGGTCGGGTTCGGCGTATGACCGCCGGCATAGCCGACGGCCGTGATGTGAATGCCGTCGCCGAGTTGCCAGAACTTGCGCTCGGCGCCCCAGAAGCAGCCGAGCCCGAACACGGCCTGCTCGAGGCCGGCGGGATAGGGCGGCAGCAGGCGGCGGCCGTTGACGAAATGGGTGCTTGCGGTCGGGATCGGCTGGGCGCGGCCGGGCAGCGCCTCAGTGGCGGTCGGCAGGGCAGCGGGCTTGCGCATGAAGAACATGGGGCGTCTCCGGGCATGGCCGGACGCCGCCGGAACGGGCTCCGGCGGCGCGATGGCCGTTGGTCGGGGAATATATAGGTCTCTACGCTGTCCGCCGCAGCGTTGTTACGCCGCGCCTGCGCCCCGGCGCTCAGTCGCGCGCATAGCCGATCAGCGGCTTGCGCGGCCGGAACAGCAGCATCAAGAGGATCCCGAGCAGGCCGAGCACGGCGAACACCGGCTGGTCCAGGAAGCCCTTCACGATCCAGTCCCACAGGAACGGCGCCTTGGCCTCGACCCAGGCCTTGAAGGCGGCCTGGCTGGCCTGATGGACGTCGTTCCAGAGCTGGCCGAACCGGGTGAACTGCAGGGCCTGGTCGGCGACCCAGCGGGCGCCGTCATAGACCAGGAAGATGAAGCTTCCGGCCAGCAGCAACAGCCCCACCAGGCGGAAAAAACCGCGGATCATGCCTCACCTGCCCTCTCTCGCTCGCCCCATGGGGCAGCAAGGCCATAGCGGGGCCTCCTTAGAAATTCAACCTCGTCAGGGGTTTAGAACCGGCTTTTGGCCGGTTCCGGCGCGCGAAGCGGCTTCCGAGACCGTTGACGGTCGGCGGTGTCGCGCCTATAAGGTCCGCCACTGGCGGTGGGCGCAATCCCGCCGCCGCTGTTCTTTGAGCAGCGCCGATCCGCCGAGCAACCGCTCCGGTCATGGCATTCTCAGAGAGGCGTCCGAACAACCCACCGCGTCGATGGGACCGCGTCAAGCGGGCCGCGCGCGTACCCGCACAAGCGGCGACTGCTCGCCGCCGAAGGATATTTGAGAGCATGGCCAACACGACCTCCGCGAAGAAAGCGACGCGCAAGATTGCCCGCCGCACCATCATCAACAAGTCGCGCCGCACCCAGATGCGTGGTGCCGTCCGCTCCGTCGAGGACGCGATCAAGAAGGGCGACCGCGAGGCCGCGCTGAAGGCGATGGCCAACGCCGAGCCGCAGCTGATGCGCGCCGCGCAGCGCAACATCATTCACAAGAACAACGCCAGCCGCAAAGTCTCGCGCCTCGTTCATCAGATCGCGAAGCTCGCGAAGTGAACCGATCGCGCGACTGAAACACCGCGCGACTGACGAACTATCAAGATGCAAACAGCCCGGCTCACGCCGGGCTTTTCTTTTGCGCATGCCGTTGCAGATGTGCGTGGCAGATGTGCGTGCTGTTGCGGCGCGCTGCTCGATCGCAGTCTCGCAGCTCTATTTCATGGCGACATCACTGCAGCGATGCATTCTCCGCGTGCTGGAACATGCGCGGTGTCGCGTGCTCCTGACACGTTCCGTAGTCCTACGTATCGTTCCGTAAATTTACGCGGTGACAAAATTATCTCACCGGAAACAGCTGCGAATCTGCGCGTCGCGGCTGCGCATCGATGTCAAGAGCGCACGATGTCTCCGCGCGCCCTACGCAACGCACGCGGCGGGAGTTACCCGCTTCCAGCAATCGCAAAAAACATCGTCTCGAAAATGACTTAAGCGCATAGCGAGTCCAAGTGATTGGAAAAGCGGGTGAGCCCGGTCGAATATTAAAAAATTTATGAAGAAAATTTGCGCAGACCATGTTGTTTGTCACATCCGAGATTCCTCGCGATGATTCAAAACCTTGCTTTCTTAACGCCGAGCACCGCGCGGCAAGGTGCGCGAAGACTCGTCAGGCGTGCGCAAATCAAATGGATTGCGAGTCCCGACGCATCGTGTATTTCTTTTATCCACTCGCGGCGCCCACGATCTTGAGACCAGCGCGGTTTTAGAAACGGGGCGGACGTGCAAATCGGCGGCGGTGTGCGCGTTGGCGACGCTTTCCAAAGCGGTGGCCGGATCAATCTCCATAGCGATATGGGGAGCGACTGAATGTTGTCGAAATTTCTCGGGCGCAGCATCATCGTTGCGCCGCTTTGAACAAGAGAGATACGACATCGGTCGATCGGCTAAGGCTTGCGACGGCGGCGCTCAGCGAGTGGACAAGTTGGACGGGATTGACGTTGCTGCGGCTGAGTCTTGGGGTTCGGACGCGGCAGCATTGGGATGACAACTTGCCGTGAGCAATCACGGTAAGGCGGGGAGGTTGCATGCTTTACGGACACATTGCGGGTAAGCACCAAAGGCTGGTTCCGGATCACGCACCCTTAGAGATCGAAGTGATCGCCAGCGCGGCCATCACCAGCACGGCCATCGGCCCGCCTCTCGTGTCCCTCGCGCGTCTGAGTATGCGCTGACCTCGCGGAGATACTTTCTTCCCCAGCATCGATGAGCCCGACGGCGTGCGCGCCGAACGGTAACCTATGTCTGGAGTTGAACCTCCGCTCGAGGTCTCGCTGCGGCAGACGCGTCTTTTCCATTTGGACGTCTGCCCGGCGGTCACACGACACCACCACTCAATTCGAAAAGTTGCGACTGCCATGACAAATTCGGAACAGGAACGCTGGTCTCGCGTGAAGGGTCGGCTGCGCTCGACCGTCGGCGAGGATGTCTATACGAGCTGGTTCGCCCGCATGGACCTCGAAGCTGTCCAGGACGAAAGCGTTCATCTGTCGGTGCCGACGCGTTTCCTGAAGAGCTGGATCCAGGCGCATTATGCCGAGCGCGTGCTGTCCGCCTGGCAGGCCGAGATGCCGGAGGTGCATCGTATCGATCTGTCCGTCCGCACCGCGATGCGCTGCGCGACGCCGGCTAAGGAAGCGCCGGCTCCGGTCGAGGCGCGCCGCGTCGAGCGCAACGATGCCAAGCCGGCGGCCGACACGCGCGCCCCGGTGACGATGACTCCGGTCGCAGCCAGCCACGACGCGCTCGGCGGCTCGCCGCTCGATCCGCGCCTGACCTTCGCAAGCTTCGTCGTCGGCCGCGCCAACACGCTGGCGCATGCCGCCGCGCGTCAGGTCGCCGACGGCCGCCGCGGTGATCCCGTGATGTTCAACCCGCTCTACATCCATGCCGGCGTCGGCCTCGGGAAGACGCATCTGCTGCAGGCCGTGACCTGGGCCGGCAATGCCGGCGGCGAGCGCAAGGTGCTGTATCTCACCGCTGAGAAGTTCATGTACGGCTTCGTCGCGGCGCTGAAATCCCAGACGGCGCTGGCGTTCAAGGAAGCGCTGCGCGGCATCGACGTGCTGGTGATCGACGATCTGCAGTTCCTACAGGGCAAGTCGACGCAGGCCGAGTTCTGCCACACGCTGAACGCGCTGATCGATAGCCGGCCGCCAGGTGGTGATCGCCGCCGACCGGCCGCCGTCCGATCTCGAGAGCCTCGACGACCGCGTCCGCTCGCGGCTCGCCGGCGGCCTCGTCGTCGAGATGGCGACGCTCGGCGAGGATCTGCGCCTCGGCATTCTCAAGTCGCGCGTCGCAGCCGCCCGCGCCCATCATGCGAGCTTCGACGTGCCTGAGCCGGTGCTCGACTATCTCGCCCGCTCCATCACCCATAACGGCCGCGATCTCGAAGGCGCGATCAATCGCCTGCTCGCGCATTCCAAGCTGAACAATCAGCCGGTCACGCTGGACATGGCCGAGCGTGAGGTGCGCGATCTCGTCCGTCCGCAGGAGCCGAAGCGGATCAAGATCGAGGACATCCAGCGCGTGGTGGCGCGGCAGTACAATGTCAGCCGCTCCGACCTGCTGTCGTCGCGCCGCACCGCCAATGTCGTGCGCCCGCGCCAGGTCGCGATGTATCTGGCGAAGACGCTGACCCTGCGGTCGCTGCCCGAGATCGGCCGCCGCTTCGGCGGGCGCGACCACACCACCGTGCTGCACGCCGTGCGCAAGATCGAGGCCCTGGTCGGCAAGGACGTCACGCTGAACGATGAGGTCGAGTCGCTCAAGCGCCAGTTGCAGGACTAGCTCGCCCGCACGGCCAGCCGGTCGGCTGAGGGGGTGCGGACAGAACGTCCGGCCCCAGCCGCTCTCGTCACGTCATTCCGACGTCCTCCCATCAGCTCACCGGCACGCGGAAACGCCTGCCGAAACATGGGAAATCGGCCCGCTGTCCCTTGCGCTTGGGCCTTATCCGCGCCACTTTACGCCTCCCCTTCACGCTCCTGGACGCTGAAAAAGCGACCGTTCGGGCGCGAGGTGTCATCGGCCGCGGCGCTGCTCCAGCCCGCCGGCATTCCAGGACGAGCTCAGTTGGGAACGGGCGGGTAGTGCAATGAAGGTAACCGTCGAACGCGCGCAGCTCCTGAAGTCGCTGGGCCACGTCCATCGCGTGGTCGAGCGCAGGAACACCATCCCGATCCTGGGCAACGTTCTGGTCCGCGCCGAGAATGCCCGGCTGTCGCTGCGCGCCACCGACCTCGACCTCGAAGTCACGGAAACGCTGGCCGCCGAGACCGCCACCGCGGGCTCCACCACCGTCCCGGCGCACATGTTCTACGACATCGTGCGCAAGCTGCCGGACGGCTCGCAGATCGTGCTGGAGAGCGACGGCGAGCGCGCGGTGCTCGCGATCCGCGCCGGCCGCTCCAAATTCACCCTGCAGACCCTGCCGGAGAGCGACTTCCCCGATCTCGCCGCCGGCGAGATGACGCACGCCTTCGGCGTTCCCGCCAAGGACATCAAGAGCCTGATCGACCGCACGCAGTTCGCGATCTCCACCGAGGAGACGCGCTATTACCTCAATGGCATCTATCTGCATGCCGGCGGCACCGCCAAGCAGCCGACCCTGCGCGCGGTGGCCACCGACGGCCACCGCCTCGCCCAGGTCGATCTGCCGCAGCCGGCCGGCGCGGCCGAGATGCCCGGCGTGATCGTGCCGCGCAAGACTGTCGGCGAGGTGCAGCGCCTGATCGAGGACAATGACAGCGAGATCAGGATCGAGCTGTCGCAGGGCAAGATCCGCTTCACCTTGGGACAGGTGGTGCTGACCTCGAAGCTGATCGACGGCACATTCCCGGATTACGGCCGCGTCATTCCGCAGAACAACGACAAGGAGCTGGTCGTCGACAAGGCCGACTTCGCCGCCGCCGTCGACCGCGTCTCCACCATCTCCAGCGAGCGCGGCCGCGCCGTGAAGCTCGCGCTTTCCGCCGGCAAGCTGGTGCTGTCGGTGACCAACCCGGACTCCGGCAGCGCCACCGAGGAGCTCGAGGTCGAATACGCCTCCGACGCGCTCGATATCGGCTTCAACTCGCGCTACCTGCTCGACATCGCCGCCCAAATCGAAGGCGAGGTCGCGGTGCTGCGATTGGCTGACCCGGGCTCGCCGACCCTGATCCAGGACCGCGACAACCGGAACGCGCTGTACGTGCTGATGCCGATGCGGGTGTGAGGCTCAGAAAGCTGAGCGCGCGCCGCACGCAACACGTGGGACAAGCCACACGACGAGACCCCCTCTCCCCTTGCGGGAGAGGGTGCCGAGCGAAGCGAGGCGGGTGAGGGGTATGCCTCCGCGATCACCGAGCCATCGGACGACATCCAGACGCATCCGCGGCTTCGCCAGGACGATGCGACGTGAGCCGACCGAGTCAGAGGCGGCCATGTGGCGTCTGCTCCGTGATCGCAGGTTCGAAAGCTACAAATTCCTTCGTCAGGCCCCTGTGGAGCAATTCATCCTGGATTTCGTCTGCTTCGAAAAGCGCCTGATCATCGAGATCGATGGCAGCCAGCATGCTGACAATGAGAAGGACATCGAGCGAGACGCAATCTTGAAAGCCGCTGGATTTCGCATCGTTCGCTATTGGAACAACGATGTGCTGTACAACGCGTCCGCTGTCCAAGAGGACATCCTCGCGAAGTTGAGCGAGCCGTGAGATACCCCTCACCCGCCGCCTTCGGCGGCACCCTCTCCCGCAAGGGGAGAGGGGATTTTGAGCGTGTGGCCTAGATCCCTCCAATGACCCCCTCCCGCATCAATCGCCTGTCGCTGACGCATTTCCGCAGCTATCGCGCGGCTGGTGTCAGCGTGCAGGCGGATTTGGTGGCGCTGGTCGGGGCCAATGGCGCCGGCAAGACCAATTGCCTGGAGGCCATCTCGTTCTTCGCGCCCGGCCGCGGCCTGCGCCGCGCCACACTTGAGGATGTCGCCGACAACCAGGGCGACGGCTCCTGGGCGGTTTCCGCGGAGGTCGAGGGCGCGCTGGGACTGACGACCTTCGGCACCGGCATCGAGCCGCCGCGCGGCGATGCCAGCACCACGCGCCGCTGCCGCATCGACCGCGAGCCGGTCGGCTCGGCCGCCGCGTTCGGCGACCACATCCGCATGGTGTGGCTGACGCCGGCGATGGACGGCCTGTTCATGGGTGCGGCGTCCGAGCGAAGGCGGTTCTTCGACCGCCTGGTGCTGGCGATCGACAGCGAGCATTCCAGCCGCGTCTCGGCGCTGGAGCGCTCGTTGCGCTCGCGCAACCGGCTGCTCGAGGTGCGCAATTTCGACGACCATTGGTGTGAGGCGATCGAGCGCGAGACCGCCGAGCTTGCGGTCGCCGTCGCCGCAAGCCGTGGCCAGACCGCCGTGAAGCTCGCCGCGATGCTGCGTCAGCGCGGGGCTGCGTCCGCTTTCCCCTCCGCCGAGATCGCGCTCGACGGCTGGATGGAGAACGCGCTGCTCACCGAGCCCGCCCTCGCGGTCGAGGATCGCTATCGCGCACTGCTGCGCGACAATCGCGCGCGCGATGCCGCCGCGGGCCGCACGCTCGACGGGCCGCATCTCACCGACCTGCACGTGATCTACGCGCCCAAGAACATGCCGGCGCGCGATGCCTCGACCGGCGAGCAGAAGGCGCTCTTGATCGGCCTGATCCTCGCGCATGCGACCTTGGTCGCCGAGACCACCGGCATCGTGCCGATGCTGCTGCTCGACGAGATCGTCGCCCATCTCGATCCCGGCCGCCGCACCGCATTGTTCGCCGAGCTCGGCACGCTCGGCGCCCAGGTGTGGCTGACCGGCGCCGATCCGGCCGCGTTCGCCGAGCTGCGCGAGCTCGGGGAAATCTTCGACGTCGAAGGCGGCCGCATCACCGCGCGGCGCTGACGGCCGCCCATCCCTCGCCTCCGGCTTCTCCGGCCCCCGCGGAAACGTCCCCCCGAGCCGGAACCTGCGCATGGGAGGAAGGCCCCTCGGCGCTCCTCACGAGGCCCTTCAGAGGCGCTCCGAATCGGCCTTTCGCAAGCCCCGCAGAGGGCCTTCGAACGGCTTGAAAAACCGTTAAAAAAACCCATCTCTTCAACATCTTAAGGCACGCCTTTTTGCGCTAGGCGCGCCCCGTCTTTCATGGCACAAAGAGCGCTCTCAGCACCCTTGCGCGACCTCGCCCTTCGGGACCCCTTCAAAGGCCTCACATGACCGAACCCGCCCGGCAAACCATCGCCGACACCGAGCCTGCAACCGCGAACGAATACGGCGCAGAATCGATCCGGGTGTTGAAGGGCCTGGATGCCGTGCGCAAGCGCCCGGGCATGTATATCGGCGACACCGATGACGGCTCCGGCCTGCATCACATGGTCTACGAGGTCGTCGACAACGCCATCGACGAGGCGCTGGCCGGCTATGCGACCCGCGTCGAGGTCGTGCTCAACGCCGACAATTCCGTCACCGTGCGCGACGACGGCCGCGGCATTCCCGTGGACATCCACAAGGGCGAAGGCGTCTCGGCGGCCGAGGTCATCATGACCCAGCTGCACGCCGGCGGAAAGTTCGACCAGAACTCCTACAAGGTCTCCGGCGGCCTGCATGGCGTCGGCGTCTCCGTCGTCAACGCGCTGTCGAGCAAGCTCGAGCTGCGCATCTGGCGCGACGACAAGGAGCATCTGATCGAGTTCGCCCATGGCGACGCCGTGGCGCCGCTCCGCGTGGTCGGCGAGGGTCAGGGCAAGCGCGGCACCGAGGTGACGTTCCTGGCGTCGACCGAGACCTTCAAGATCGTCGAATACGACTACGCCACGCTCGAGCATCGCCTGCGCGAGCTCGCGTTCCTCAACTCCGGCGTCCACATCATCCTCTCCGACATGCGCCATGCGGTCGAGAAGCGCGAGGAGATGTTCTATTCCGGCGGCGTCGAGGAGTTCGTCAAATATCTCGACCGCAACAAGAAGGCGATCGTTCCCAATCCGATCATGGTGCGCTCGGAGGCCAACGGCATCACCGTCGAGGCCGCGCTGTGGTGGAACGACAGCTACCATGAGAACGTGCTGTGCTTCACCAACAACATCCCGCAGCGCGACGGCGGCACCCATCTCGCCGGCTTCCGCGGCGCGCTGACGCGCCAGGTCAACGGCTATGCCGAGGCCAATGCGAAGAAGGAAAAGATCGCGCTGACCGGCGACGACTGCCGCGAGGGACTCACGGCCGTGCTGTCGGTGAAGGTGCCGGATCCGAAGTTTTCGTCGCAGACCAAGGACAAGCTGGTGTCCTCGGA
Source organism: Bradyrhizobium sp. USDA 4353 (assembly GCF_054063215.1). Taxonomy (NCBI): domain Bacteria; kingdom Pseudomonadati; phylum Pseudomonadota; class Alphaproteobacteria; order Hyphomicrobiales; family Nitrobacteraceae; genus Bradyrhizobium; species Bradyrhizobium sp. USDA 4353. The sequence continues at coordinate 1,864,647 of NZ_JBSSGB010000001.1, read as the reverse complement.
AGTGCGCCCCGTGGTCGAGAACGTCCTCAACGAGGCGCTGTCGGCGTGGTTCGAGGAGCATCCGTCGGAGGCCAAGACCGTCGTCGGCAAGGTGATCCAGGCGGCCGCAGCCCGCGAGGCCGCGCGAAAGGCGCGCGAGCTGACGCGCAAGAATCCGCTCAACAACATCGCCTCGCTGCCTGGCAAGCTCGCCGACTGCCAGGAGAAGGATCCCGCGAAATCCGAGCTGTTCATCGTCGAGGGTGACTCGGCCGGCGGCAGCGCCAAGCAGGGCCGCAACCGCGAGTTCCAGGCGGTGCTGCCGCTGCGCGGCAAGATCCTCAATGTCGAGCGCGTGCGCCCCGATAAGATGCTGTCGAGCGAGCAGATCGGCACCTTGATCACCGCGCTCGGCACCGGGATCAGCGACGATTTCTCGATCGACAAGCTGCGCTATCACAAGATCATCGTGATGACCGACGCCGACGTCGACGGCGCCCACATCCGCACTTTGCTGCTGACGTTCTTCTACCGGCAGATGCGCCAGATCATCGATCGCGGCCACCTCTACATCGCCCAGCCGCCGCTCTACAAAGTGACGCGAGGCAAGTCCGAGCAGTATCTGAAAGACGAGCGCGCGCTCGAGGACTACCTGATCGGCACAGGCCTCGACGATTGCGTGTTCCGGACCGCCGACGGCGAGGAGCGCAAAGGCCGCGACCTCTTGGCGCTGGTCGAGGAGGCGCGGCTGGTGCGCAACATCCTGCGCAACCTGCACTCGCGCTACGACCGCAAGGTGGTCGAGCAGGCCGCGATCGCCGGCGTCTTGCGCGCGGACATCACCCGCGACATCGCCACCGCCGATGCCGCGGCCGAGTACATCGCCAAGCGGCTCGACGTGCTGGCGGACGAGGTCGAGCGTGGCTGGATCGGCCATTTCGTCGAGGGCCAGGGCTTCACGTTCGAGCGCACCGTGCGCGGCGTCAAGGACGTGGCTGTCATCGACGACGCGCTGCTTGCGTCGGCCGACGCGCGCAAGCTCGACGACTACGCCGCCCGCCTCCAGGACGCCTATGCCAAGCCCGGTGCCTTGCGCCGCGGCGACACCCAGACCGTGATCCACGGCCCGGTCGACCTGTTCGAGGCGGTCACCGATTCCGGCCGCAAGGGCATCGCGATGCAGCGCTACAAAGGGCTGGGCGAGATGAACCCGCAGCAGCTCTGGGAAACCACGCTCGACACCGAGGCGCGCACCTTGCTCCAGGTGAAGGTCAAGGAGGTCGACGAGGCCGACGACATCTTCACCAAGCTGATGGGCGACGTCGTCGAGCCGCGCCGCGAGTTCATCCAGGACAACTCGCTGTCGGCGAACGTGGACGTGTAGGCAGGGACGCCGCAGCGGTTCTCGATAGGCCGCTGTGCAACTCGGCATGTGATATTGGCGTTCTCGCTGTTCTTACGGAGGACATCGTCATGACCACTGTCACTGTTCGTGAACTTTCCGACGAAATCCATCGGGCTCTCAAGCTGCGCGCCACGCAAAATGCCCGCAGCATTGAGGCCGAAATCCGCGCCATTCTCGACGAAGCGACAAGTCCGAGCGACAGGCTGCGCATCGGCAGCAAACTCTCGGAGATGAGCCGCGCGATCGGCCTCACGACTGCCGACGTCGAGTTGCTGGAGCGGCAGCGGCTAGCCTGCCGCAAGGCCCAACACCGAATAAACCTGCTCGGCCCGGAGACTCTTTAGGACAGTGGTCTGCGTGCGGCTTCCGTGATAATTGCACGCCGGAGCGAGGTTCCGCTGTCGCCGGCGCCGCCTTTGACCTCAGCATCAAAAACGGACCGACACATGGCGCCCATTCAATACATCGTCGAGGGTGGTCACCGGCTCAAGGGCGCGATCGAGCCGTCGGGCAACAAGAACGCGGCGCTGCCGATCATTGCAGCGGCGCTTCTGACCGATCATCCGGTGACGCTCGACAACGTGCCGCGCATCCGCGACACCGAGACCCTGGTCGAACTGGTGCGCTCGGTCGGCGCGTCGGCTGAATGGCGCGGCCGGAACAGGCTCGCGATCCATGCCAAGGACATCCGCGCCGCCGATCTCGATCCGGACCTGTGCGCACGCATCCGCGCCTCGATCCTGCTCGCCGGTCCCCTACTCGCCCGCTGCGGCGAAGTGGCGCTGCCGCCGCCCGGCGGCGACGTCATCGGCCGGCGCCGGCTCGACACGCATTTCCTCGCCTTCGAGCAGCTCGGCGCCACTGTCACCGCAACCGACAAGATCGAGCTGCGCGCCTCCGGCCTGAAGGGCGCCGACGTCTTCCTCGACGAGCCCAGCGTCACCGCCACCGAGAACGCGCTGGTCGCGGCGGTGGCCGCGCACGGCACGACGTACCTGCGCAACGCCGCCTCCGAGCCGCATGTGCAGGATCTCGCGCATTTCCTGGTGGCGCTCGGCGCCAATATCGAGGGAATCGGCACCAACACCATGGTGATCCATGGCGCCAGCACGCTCGGCCAGGCGTCCTACGCGATCCAGCCCGACCACATCGAGGTCGGCTCGCTGATCGGGCTTGCCGCGGTGACGCGCTCGCCGTTGCGCATCGTGCGCGCCGGCACCGAGCATCTGCGCTCGATCCGCATGGGCTTCGAGCGGCTCGGCATCGTCTGCGAGGTGGCTGGCGACGACCTCATCGTGCCCTCCGACCAGACGCTCAAGATCAAGGACGATTTCGGCGGCCACGTGCCGAAGCTCGAAGACCAGCCCTGGCCGGCCTTCCCCGCCGATCTGATGTCGATCGCGATCGTCACCGCCACGCAATGCGAGGGCGTGATCCTGATGTTCGAGAAGATGTTCGAGTCGCGGATGTTCTTCGTCGACAAGCTGATCTCGATGGGCGCGCGCATCGTGCTGTGCGATCCGCACCGCGCCATCGTCGCCGGTCCGAGCCAGCTGCGCGGCGCCCGCGTCGTCTCCCCCGACATCCGCGCCGGCATGGCCATGCTGCTCGCCGCGCTCTGCGCCGAAGGCACGTCCACTATCGACAACGCCGACCAGATCGAACGCGGCTACGAGCGCATCGACGAGCGCCTCAACGCGCTCGGCGCAAAGATCACGCGTGTGCCGGAGCGCGGGCGGTAGGCGTTTTCAGGAACGGCTGTTTGCTCGCAGCAGCTAGATGATCGCGATGCCAGCGAATGCGCCCTCTCCCCTTGCGGGAGAGGGCCTCACCGGCCCATCGGCGAATTCGCGTGGGGTGAGGGGTATCTTTCCGCGAGCGACGCTCGTAGCGACATACCCTCACCCAACCGAGCTTGCCGGACTGTCCTCAATGCCCTCTCCCGCAAGGGGAGAGGGCGCAATCATGGGCACTGCGCTTTGCCTCGATTTGCAGCCAAGATCAGGTAAGAGCGCTACTCGCCCGCAGAAGCACTCGTCGCCCGCATGGATGGCTGAGGGCTCGCGAGCCCAGCCCGGCCAAGCTGCCGTCGGGCAGACTGCCGTTTTTCAGAATTTTTTGCTTGCTTTAATTCCGAACTTCAGAAATACTACGCCCATCCCGTCCTCGCTGAGAGGGGCGCTTCGCGATCGTCACGAACGTTGAGGGTGGGGATGCGATGGATGCGGCGGCTTTCAGCGCGCGCTCGGGGCAACTCGAGTTGGCGCGTGGACGAAGGAGCGGTCGCATACGGCGAAATCGTATGGTCCTGGCCTCCCGACGCTGAGGTCAAGCCGGCGAACGATCTGTCGGTGACGGTGGCCAATAAGCCCGGCGCACCGGGGAGAGTACGTATAAGCCGTTCCAACCATTGCGCAGGGAAGGCCGGTTGTGCGGCCCACCTGTGGTGACTGCCGCCTGCTACTTCTTTTGCAGGCGGGCCATGGGTGTGGTCAAGCACCCGGCCTTCCCTGCGCCCTCTCTTTCGAGGGCCACTCATTCCGCAAAGCTCGGGCGCGAAAGATGCCGCGAGAACGACAGGGCGCGCGCACGCGGCGGGCGTGCGATCCGACAGCTCATATGGATGTCGCCCGGCTGCGCTCATACGCCGCACGTTTCCGAGAGAGAATAAAGCCCGTGATGTGCAGGAACCGGCGGAGGCTGCTATAGCCGCGTCCATGACCCCCATCGTTGCAACCGATCATGCGCCGCTACCGGCGGCGCCGCCGCCTTCTTTCACCGTCGAGCTCTGGGAGACGATCCGGCTCGCCGCGCCGATGGCGCTGACGCAACTGTCGCAGATCGCAATGATGTCAACCGACCTCGCTTTCATCGGCCGGCTCGGCGGCGATGCGGTCGCGGCGGCCGCGTTGTCCGGCACCGTGTATTTCGTCGGCTCGACCTTCGGCATGGGCCTGATGTCGGCGGTGGCGCCGCTGGCCGCCCAAGCATTCGGCGCAGGCGATGCCGGGCTCGTCCGGCGCGCGCTGCGCGTCGGCCTGTGGACCGGTCTCTTCATTGCGCTGCCGATCATGCTGATCGCGCTGAACGGCGAAGCCATCCTGCTGGCACTCGGACAGGCCCCCGGCGTCGCGCATCTCGCGCAGGATTATCTCGCCGGCCTCGCCTGGGGCATCGCGCCGATGCTGTGGTTCCTGGCGCTGCGCAGCTTCATGGGCGCGGTCAATCGCCCCGAGCCGGTGCTCTGGATCACGCTGGCCGCGATCCCGCTCAATGCTTTGCTGGTGTATCCGCTGCTCTACGGCGAGTGGGGTTTTCCGCGCCTCGGCCTGACTGGGGTCGGGCTCGCGACCTCCACCGTGAATCTCGCGACCTTTCTTGCCGGGCTGTGGTTTGCCGTCGCCCGTCCGCCATTCCGCGACTATCACGTGCTGTCGCAACTGGGTCGCATCGACTGGCCGCTGATGCGCCAGCTCCTCGTCATCGGCGCGCCGATCTCGCTATCGTTCTTGCTGGAATACGGCCTGTTCTCGGCGGCCGCTATCCTGATGGGGTTGATCAGCACGCCGGCGCTGGCCGCGCATCAGATCGCGCTGCAGATCACGGCGATCCTGTTCATGGTGCCGTTCGGCATCAGCATGGCCGCGACCGTGCGCGTTGGCCATGCCGCCGGACGCAACGATCCGCATGGCGCTCGCCGCGCCGGCCTGATGGCGATGCTGCTCGGCCTCGTCCTCGCGATCTTGTTCACGCTCGGCATCATCGTCGCGCGCTTCGAGATCGTGCAGCTGTTCCTCGGCTCTGGCCTGGCTGATGCGAAGGCGACGGCGACGCTGGCCGCCACGCTGCTGCTCGTCGGCACCACCTTCTTCATCACGGACGCCCTGCAGACCATCGCCGTCGGCGCGCTGCGCGGCATCAAGGACACGCGCGTGCCGCTGCTGCTCGCCGTGCTCGGCTATTGGCTGATCGGCTTCCCCGCGTCGTACATGCTCGGCCTGCACACGCAGCTCGGCGCGATCGGCATCTGGATCGGGCTGTCGAGCGGCACCGCGATCTACGCAGCCTTGCTGGTGCTGCGCTTCGTCCGGCTGTCACGATGACGAGGTCACGCGCCGGCGGTATCGGACGTGTCCGCCGGCTCCGGCCGGTGCGGCTTGCCCGGCGATGCACCGGCCCATTCGGCCACCACGCGCTCGAGATCGATCAGGTTCTGCCGCATCTGGTCGAGCGAGAAGCCGAGCGCGAAGAAGCGTTCGGCGGCGTCGCCCGGCAGGCCGCGCGTGAGACCATCGCTGCGCACGGCCGCAACCGCCTCGGCATAGGCCTTGACCGCGACATGGACCGGCCAGATCGCCGGCGGGCCGGAGCCGTTGCGGATCGCGGCGGCGCAGCCGCGCAGATAGGTCGCGATCGCGTCAGCGACGCGCGTGACCGGCCCCGACAGGCGCGCCTGCAGCTCCGACGGCAGCGGCACCACGCTGGCGCGGCCGATCATGACGACGTCATGGCGCAAGCGCAGAATGGTCCGCAGCAGCGGACCGGTGTCGGCGCCCGACGACAGCCGTGCCGAACGCTCGCGCTCCGCTTCAGTGCCGGTGGCGTTCAGTTCGTTCAAGGCGGTGCCGATGCCGTCCTGGATCCGATGCAGCGCGTCGTTGTCGCGGCCGCGCGACAGGCCGGCCAACAGCTCGGTGAAGGCGGCCGCGATCAGCTCGAGCAGACGCCCGGCGGCGCTGCGCATCTGCACATGCGCACGCGACGGCAGCACCACGAACGACACCGCAAGCCCGGTGAGCGCGCCGACCGCGACCTCGAACACGCGATCGATCGCCGAGCCCAGCGGATCGAGATGCCCCATGGTGGGGACCAGCAGCACGATGACGGCGGTCACCGTGGCGGCATTGAGACTCGGGTTGAGCGCGGCGATGAAGGCGAGCGGCGTCACCGCGACGATCAGCATGCCCAACAATTGCAGTTCGCCGGAATGCGGAATGAAGACGGTGATGGCGCCGCCATAGATCGCGCCGCCGATGGTGCCGAACATGTAGTCGCGCGTCGCCTTCAGCGAACGGCCGACGCTGCCCTGGGTCACGATCAGCGAGGTCAGCACCGCCCACAGCGGCAGCTTGAGCTGGAAAGCCGTGGCGATGGCGAAGGCGAGCGTCGCCGCCACCGTGCCGCGCACGGCGAGCGACATCTGCGCCTTGCGGGCGCGCACCCGGCCGAACAGCTCCTTCATCGACGCCATCAGTCACTCACCTCGAACGGACCAGCCCGGTACCGGCATGGCAGCTCTTCGCGGCTCGGAACCGGCTTGAAAGCCGGAATCAGTCTGCCTACGGTCGCTGCAACGATGTGAGGAAACACGATGGCCCAGGAAACCGCAACGCTCGCCGCCTATGTCGCCGAGCTGAAATATGACGATATCCCGCACGAGGTGCTCGACCGCGCCAAGGTGCTGACCCTCGATTTTCTCGGCAGCGCCATCCGCGCCCGGCGCGAGGCGGAATCGACGCCGTCGGTGGTCAACATGCTGGCCGCGCTGAAGCTGGACGCGGCGGGCGAGGCCACCGTGTTCGGCGACAGCAGGACCTGGACTCCGGCGGTGGCTGCGCTGCTGAACGGGACGATGGGCCATTCGCTCGACTTCGACGACACCCACGCGGACTCCTCGCTGCATCCGAGCGCGCCGGTGGTACCTGCGGCCTTCGCCGTGGGCGAAATGGTCGGTGCGTCCGGCCGCGAGGTGCTGACCGCGATCGTCGCAGGTTATGAGGTGTGCTGCCGGCTCGGCAATGCGCTCGATCCGACCTCGCATTACGCGCGCGGCTTTCATCCGACGGCGACCGCCGGCACCTATGGCGCGGCCGCGGCGGCCGGCAAGCTGTTCGGATTATCCGAGCAGCAGCTGGTCTATGCCTTCGGCGTCTCCGGCAGCCAGGCCGCGGGCTCGCTGCAATTTCTCGTCAACGGCGCCTGGAACAAGCGCTACCAGGTCGGGGCGTCGGCGATGAATGGCGTCATCGCGGCGACGCTCGCCAAGAACGATTTCGTCGGCGCGATCGAATCCGTCGAGGGCAAGCATGGCCTCTTGGTCGGCTACACTGATACGCCGCATCATGAGAAGGCGGTTGCGGGTCTCGGCACGACCTACGAGACGATGAAGATCGGCGTGAAGCCGTATCCGAGCTGCCGCTACACCCATGCCGCGATCGACGCCATCATCGCGTTGCGCCGCGAGCACAATCTGACGCCGGACCAGGTCAAGCGCGTCGAGGTCGGCCTGCATCGCAACGGCATCACGCTCACGGGCGATGCGAGCACAAAGCGGCATCCGACCTCGATCGTCGGCGGCCAGTTCTCGATGTTCTTCACTGGCGCGCTGGCGCTCGACCAGGGCCGCTTCGGCTGGGACGACTACACGCGGCTCGGCGATCGCGCGATCAACAGCCTCGCCGACAAGTTCGACGTCGTGCAGGACGAGAAATTGGAAGGCCGCAGCCATCCGTTCGGCGCGCGCGTCACCATCACCACCGAGGACGGCGTGCACGAGCGGCTGCACGACGATCCCTCGGGCGAGCCGACCTCGTTTCCGACGGCACAGGCGATGAGCGACAAGTTCATCACCCTGGCGCGGCCGGTGCTGAGCAGCCGCGCGCAGAGCTTTGCCGATGCGATCCTGTCGCTGGAGCGGTTCGATCGCGTCGAGCAGGCCACCGCTTTGGGGAGGGCTTGATCCACACATCACTCCCCACGCGTCGCCGCGATCACGTCGCTCACGAGCTGCGCCACGCCGTCGGCTTCCGGCGGCCAGTTCACGGTGCGGCCGAAGCGCGCGATGACCAGGCGCTCGGAGGGGATGACGATGACATATTGGCCGAGCGAGCCCTTGGCGAAGAAGGCATCGCGCGGCCAGCCATGGGAGGCGCGGTAGTTGGCGCCAAAGCTGTCGCCGCTGTTGGTCCAGAAGCCGGCGCCGAGCCCGACGAAGGCGCCCGGTGTCGGCGTCCTGACATACGCGACCCAGCCGGCGGGCAGGATGCGGCGGCCGCCGACCACGCCGTCGTCGAGATACAGTTGGCCGAGCCGTGCCCAGTCGCGCGCCGAGGCGAGCATCTGGCTCGATCCTTCCGGCGTGCCTGCGGCATCGAATTCGATGGTGACGTTGCGCATGCCGAGCGGATCGAACAGCTCGCGATGCGCAAAGCGAAGCACATCCGCGGCGCTACCGCCGGCGGCGTCGCGGATCAGATGCGAGAGGATGATGGTGTTGCCGTCGTGATAGTTGCTGACCGCGCCTGGTGGGGTTTCGAGCGGCATCGACTCGGCGAACGCCGCGCGGTCGGGCTCGATGAACTTCATGCGGTTCACGGGCTCGAGCGCCGACAACAACGACGCCTGCAGCGAGCTGCCGAGCGCAAGCCCGGCGGTGTGGCGGAGCAGATGATCGACGGTGATGGCATGACGCGGGTCGTTGTCGCTGCGCCACGCCACGACGGGCGCAGGCGCATGGAGCGCGAGCTTGCCCTGGCGGACGAGGATGCCAATCAAGGTCGCGGTCATCGACTTGGTCGCGGAGAAGCCGAGCAAGGGCGTGTCGAGCGTGTAGCCCGGCGCGTAGCGCTCGGCGATCAGCTTCCAGTCCTTGAGCACGACGACCGCATGGGTCCGCCGAAAAGGTGGCGCCTCGGGCTCGCTGAACGCGCGGTCGACGGCTGCGGCGAGGGCTGGAGTCGCCGGTGTCACCAGCTGCGGCGGAGCGATGTCGGGCAGCAAGGCCGGCTCCGGGGCGGCAGGCCGGATGGTGGGCCAGCCGTGCGCCTCGCCATGATCGAGATGGCAGCCGAGGCCGTCCCGATACACCGCACGGCTGCGGCCGAGCCCGAGCAGCGTCACGGACACGTCCTTGGCGGCGCGATCCACCTGGACATTCATGGCCCAGGTCAGCAGCCCAGCGCCGGGCATCGCGTCCCGTGTCTCCGACAGGATCCGGTCCGGATCGAGACCGGAGACGAACGTCTCCGAGCACAGCACGCTGGCGATGAAGCCTGTCGCCACCTGCGGCACGTCGCGAGCACGGGCGGCGCCGATCGCCAGAGCGGTCAGAGCAGCGGTGGAGGCGAGAACGAGAAGCAGGCGGCGGCGGGTCATGGACAGCTCCGGCAGATGGACCTGCCGGACCACACCGCAGTGGCCGTCGCGCGGCTCGCCGATTTCGAAACAGACAACCTCCGAAACCGACAGCAGCCTCGCCGATTTCGGAATTCTCCTTTTATTTCAGAGTTCGGAGCATCACGCCGCGGCCAGCCGCATGCGCCGGAACTCCGTCGGCGTCACGCCCGTCGCCGCCTTGAAGGCGCGGTTGAAGGGGCCAAGCGATTGGAAGCCGGCGTCCATCGCGATGGTGATCACGGGCACCTCGGCCTGGGCGGGATCGGCGAGCGCGGCCTTCGCTTCCTCGATGCGATAGTTGTTCAGGAAGGTGTTGAAGTTCCGGTAGCCGAGCTCGCCATTGATCAGCCGGCGCAGCCGGTATTCGGGAATGGCGAGCCTGGTCGCCAGCATGCCGATGGTGACGTTCTCCTGGCGGTAGATCCGCTCGTCGGCCATCAGCCGCATCAGCGCATCGACTAGCTTGCGGTTGGCAGAGGGCTCAGCCGCCGCGACAGGCGCTGGCACGCTCAGCGCGACACGCGGCGCCTCCGCAGCGAACACATCGGAGGCCCCGGCCTTGAGCAGCATCAGCGCGACCGCGCCGACAACGGCCAAGAACATCGCCGCGTTGACGACATTGGCGAGTTCCGACGGACCGCTGCCGGCCCCGAACATCTGCAGCAACGCGTTGACGCCGCCGCAACCAAGCGCCGCAATCACGACGAACGCGCGGACGCGCCGGCGGCCTTCGACCAGATCGGCCGACCAGGAGCGGATCGTCTGCGCCAGGGTCAGCCCGACGAAGCCGAGGGCCAGCAGATTGTTCGCGACGATGACGACGTTCGCATATCCGCTGGGCCCCAGCACGAGACAGCTCGTCAGGCTGAAGCCGACCACGACGAGCCAGATCAGGCCGTGCTGCCAGCGCAAACGAAAACCGTCATCGAACAGCGCGCGGCAGAACAGCCAGAGCACGACGACATCGGCTGTCGCGACCGCAATCAGCGGCGCGGTCAGCAGCGAGGGCGCCGTGGTGCCGCCGATGTTGAACGTCGCCGCATGCGCGGCCGAGCCGAGCGCCAGCGCGACCGCGAGCCGGCCGACCAACTGCTTGCCGAGATCGCGCCCCAACGACACCGCCAGCACGGCGAGCAGCGCGATGGCGGCGGCGCGGAGGGCGAGATCGAGGTGGTCGAGCGGCATCATCCCAAATCCATGGTCGGGGCCGGAACTCTAGGCCGGAGCTTCACGGCGTTCAAATCGCACGGAGACTGCGACCGCATGCCCTGCCCTCGCCTTTGCGAAGCTGCTAGGCTCAGCGCAACATATCTCAGGAGCGCCCCATGAGCTGGCAGCCATCGATCGATCCCGAATTCGGCGATCCCACCTCCTGCGATGCGCTGGAGCATGTCATCGTGCCGCGCACCCGCGATCTCGGCGACGGCTTCGCCGTGCGCCGCGCGCTGCCGCACGGCCGCAGGCAGATGGTCGGTCCGTTCATCTTCTTCGATCATTTCGGCCCGGTGCAGTTCGTCTCCGGCAAGGGCATGGACGTGCGGCCGCACCCGCATATCGGCCTGGCCACCGTCACCTATCTGTTCGACGGCGCCATCATGCATCGCGACAGCGAGGGCAACGTGCAGGAGATCCAGCCCGGCGCGATGAACCTGATGACCGCCGGCCGCGGCATCGCGCATTCCGAGCGCACGCCCGACCTGCAGCGGCAGAACGGCCAGCAGATGCTCGGCCTGCAGAGCTGGATCGCGCTCCCCGTCGAATCCGAGGAGATCGCGCCGAGCTTCCAGCACTACGCGGCCGGCGCGCTGCCGACCGTCAGCGACACCGGCTTCTCGGCGCGCATCATTGCCGGCAAGGCGTTCGGAAAAGCCTCGCCAGTGACGATGGTCTCGCCCTGGTTCTATGTCGAGGTGACGGCGCAGGTCGGCACCGTGGTGCCGCTCGATCCCGATCACGAGGAACGCGCGATCTACATCGTCGACGGCGAAATCGAAATCGCCCGCGAGCGCCACGAGGGGCCGCGGCTGCTGATTTTCCGCCCGGGCGACGCCATCAGCGTCCGCACGATCAAGCCGACCCGGATGATGTTCCTCGGCGGCGACGCGCTGGAGGGGCCGCGCCACGTCTGGTGGAATTTCGTCTCCTCCAGCAAGGAGCGCATCGAGCAGGCCAAGCAGGACTGGAAAACCGGCCGCTTCGCGGCCGTTCCGCAGGAGCACGAGTTCATTCCGCTGCCGGAATAGGCTATGGGGAGCAATTCTCTTTTTCGAAAGCACTGAACCATGACCACGCTTCTCGCCAGCAATCTGCCGCTCCCGAAGATCGGCCGCGGCAAGGTCCGCGACATCTATGCCGTCGGCGACGACCGCGTGCTGCTGCTGACCACCGACCGCATCTCGGCCTTCGACGTCGTGATGAACGAGATCATCCCGATGAAGGGCGCGGTGCTGACGCAGATCTCGGCCTACTGGTTCAACGCGCTCGAAGGCGTCGTGCATCATCACATGATCTCGGCAGATACCGATGCGATCATCGCCGAGGTGCCGGCGCTGGCGCCGCATCGCGAGGAGATCCTGGGGCGCGCGATGCTGTGCAAGCGCACCACCGTGTTTCCGATCGAGTGCGTGATCCGCGGCTATCTTTCCGGCTCGGCCTGGAAGGAATATGCCGCGAGCGGCACGCTCGCCGGTGAACAACTGCCTGCAGGGCTCGTCGAGAGCCAGAAGCTCGAGCCCGCGATCTTCAGCCCGGCGACCAAGGCCGAGACCGGCCACGACGAGAACATCACCATTAGCCGGATGCGCGAGGTGGTCGGCGACGACACGGCCTACACGCTCGAGAGCATGACCCGCGCGATCTATACGCTGGGCGAGACGCTCGCCCGCGAGCAGGGCATCATCATCGCCGATACCAAGTTCGAGTTCGGCCGCGACAAGGACGGCAACATCATCCTGATCGACGAGGTGATGACGCCGGATAGCTCGCGGTTCTGGGCTGTCGACGCCTACCAGCCGGGCCAGCCGCAGCCGAGCTTCGACAAGCAGCCGCTGCGTGACTATCTCGATTCCGAGCGCAAGGCCGGCCGCTGGAACGGCGAAGCCCCGCCCCCGCAGCTGCCTCGAAGCGTCGTCGATGCGACGAGCGAGCGTTATCTCGAGGCGTTCCGGCGGGTGACGGGGCGGGAGCTGAAGGTCTGAGGGCTGCTTGTTTGAATGTGCGGGCCGAGCTGGGCGCCCGACCCCATGAGGTCACAGCCTCAGCACGGCGAAGAGAATACCGATGAAGGTCAGCGCGATGACCCACAACGCGATGGCGCGCCAGCGGCTCTTCTTGCCCTCGGTGCGGCCCATGGCGGCGATGGTCTCGGGCGAGAGGCGGAGACCGTCGCGGGTCATGGTCTCCAGGTTCTCCAGCACGGCCGCAGCGCGCGCCGCGAGCACCGGCAAGGTGGACGTGATGCGGGCCAGCTCGCCGATGCCGGTGACGGCGCCCTCGATGCGGCCGAGCGGGCCGAGATTGCGCTCGATCCATTCGCGCACCACGGGGTCCGCGACCTTCCAGATATCGAGCTTGGGATCGAAGCCGCGCGCCACGCCCTCGACCACCACCATGGTCTTCTGCAGCAGGATCAGCTCCGGCCGTGTCCGCATGTCGAACAGGCCGGTGACCTCGAGCAGCAAGGTCAGCAGCTTGGCCATCGAGATCTCTTCGGCCGTGCGGTTGTGGATCGGCTCGCCGATGGCGCGGATGGCCTGCGCGAAATTCTCGACCGAATGATGCGGCGGCACGTAGCCGGCCTCGAAATGCACTTCGGCGACGCGGCGATAGTCGCGGGTGATGAAGCCGAGCAGGATCTCGGCCAGGAAGCGCCGCTCCTTCATGCCGAGCCGGCCCATGATGCCGAAATCGACCGCGACAAGCCGGCCCTCCTTGTCCAGGAACAGGTTGCCCGGATGCATGTCGGCGTGGAAGAAGCCGTCGCGCAACGCGTGGCGCAGAAAGCTCTGGATCACCTTGCGGCCGACATCGGGCAGATCGACATTGGCCTTCGCAAGGCGGGCGTGGTCGTTCAGCGCGATGCCGTCGATCCACTCCATGGTGAGCACGGTGTTGGCGGTGCGGTCCCAATCGACCGTGGGGACGCGGAAGTCCGGATCGTCCTTGATGTTCTCGGCCATCTCGGACAGCGCGGCGGCTTCCAGGCGCAGATCCATCTCCATCGCGACCGAGCGCGACATCGTGTTGATGACCTCGACCAGCCGCAGGCGACGCGCCTCCGACGAATGCGCCTCGGCCTTCTCGGCGACGAAGAAGAAGTCAGCGAGATCGCGGCGGAAGCGGGCCGAGACGTTCGGCCTGAGCACCTTCACCGCAACGGCGTGACGGACGCCGTCGCGCTCGACCTCGCCGCGATGCACCTGCGCGATCGAGGCGGCCGCGACCGGCGGGCCGAGCGAGGTGTACAATTGGCTGATCGGCCGCTCCAGCGCCGTGGAGATGACCGCCTCAGCCTCGGCCTGAGGGAACGGCGGCAGCCGGTCCTGCAAGGATTCGAGATCGCGCGCCATCACGACGCCGACGACATCCGGCCGCGTCGCCAGGAATTGGCCGAGCTTGAGATAGGCCGGTCCCATCCGCTCCAGCGCGCGCGACAGCCTGGGTCCAGACTTGGCGCCCGGCCGCTCGACAAGACGCGCCAGCTTCAGCGCGATCTGGCCGGGCGGCGGCGCGAGGCTCGGGTCGACGGCTCCGAACACGCCCTCGCGCGCGAACACCAGGGCGGCCCGGGCGAGCCGCGTGATATGAGTGAGTGCGGAGATCACAAACGCCAGCCGGAATGAAGCGCGACGATGCCGCCGGAGAGGGTCTGCCAGGACACGCGCGAGAAGCCAGCGGCCGAGATCATCTCGGCGAAGGCGCTGGGGCGCGGAAACTGGCGGATGGATTCGACGAGGTAGCGATAGGACTCGGCATCGCCGGTGACGGCACGGCCGAGTTGCGGGATCACGTTGAACGAAAACAGGTCATACAGCTTGTCGAGCCCGGGCACCTCGACGGTCGAGAACTCAAGGCACAGAAAGCGGCCGCCATGCTTGAGCACGCGATGGGCTTCCGCGAGGGCCAGCTCGATCTGCGGCACGTTGCGGATGCCGAAGGCGATCGTGTAGGCGTCGAAGGAGCGGTCGGGGAAGTCGAGCTTCTCCGCATTGCCTTCGACGAACGACACCTTGTCGTCGAGATATTGCTTCACCGCGCGCTGGCGGCCGACCTCGAGCATGTCGCCATTGATGTCGCACACCGTCGCATGGAAGCCGGCGCCGGCCTTCCTCGCCGCGCGGAAAGAGATATCGCCGGTGCCGCCGGCGACGTCGAGCAGCGCGAACGGCGCGTCGCTCTTCGGCGGGTTCAGCGTGTTGATCATGATGTCCTTCCAGACGCGGTGCAGCCCGCCGGACATCAGGTCGTTCATCAGGTCATAGCGGGAGGCCACGCTGTGAAACACGTCGTTCACCAGCGTCTGCTTCTCGCCCAGAGGCACGTCCCTGAAGCCGAAATGAGTGGTCTGGTCCGTCTGATCCATCACCCTTACTCCGATACGGCACCATAGCGCCGGTGCGGCCAAGGCGCTATCACGTCAGCCGGACAAGGTGAATGGTCGCCGCTGCAAAAGGTGAAATGAACTGGGATGCCTGAGCTGCCCGAAGTCGAGACCGTCCGGCGCGGCCTCCAGCCGGTCATGGAAGGGGCCGTCATCGTCACCGCCGAGGCCCGGCGCGGCGACCTCAGGTTTCCGTTCCAGCCGGATTTTGTGAAGCGCTTGAAGGGCCAGACCGTCAAGGGGCTCGGCCGGCGCGCCAAATATCTGCTGGCGGATCTCGGCTCCGGCGACGTGCTGCTGATGCATCTGGGCATGTCCGGCTCGTTCCGGGTGATCAAGCGCGATGCCGAGGAGACGCCGGGCGAGTTTCACTATCCGCGCGGCAAGGACAGCGTGCATGACCATGTCGTGTTTCACATGTCCTCCGGCGCCGACATCGTCTTCAACGACCCGCGCCGCTTCGGCTTCATGAAGATCATCTGCCGCGGCGAGATCGAGAGCGAGCCGCATCTGAAGGGTCTCGGGCCGGAGCCGCTCGGCAACGAATTCGACGCCGCGATGCTGGCGCGCGCCTGCGCGGGCAAGAAGACCAGCCTGAAGGCGGCGCTGCTCGACCAGCGCGTCGTTGCCGGGCTCGGCAACATCTATGTCTGCGAGGCGCTGTTCCGCGCACATCTGTCGCCGCGCCGCCTGGCCGCGACGCTCGCGACCAAGAAGGGCGAGCCGACCGATCACGCCAAACGCCTCGTCGACGCCATCCACACCGTGCTCAATGAGGCGATCCGCGCCGGCGGCTCGTCGCTGCGCGATCATCGCCAGACCACCGGCGAGCTCGGCTATTTCCAGCATTCGTTTCAGGTCTACGATCGCGAGGGCGAGCCGTGCCGGACGGATGGGTGCGAGGGCGTGGTGAAGCGCTTCGTGCAGAACGGGCGCTCGACATTCTGGTGCCCAAAGTGCCAGAGGTGACATGACGGCTTGAACGCGCGCCCCACCTGCCGTGCGCTTGTAGGGGCCGGTTGCGGGCGTATACTCGCGCCATGGCTGTCAGCTCGCCCGACCTGAAAGCATTTCTGCTCGCCACGCCGTTCTTCGGCGGCCTGTCGGACGCGAGCCTCGATCGGCTTGTTGCGATGCTGGCCGAGCGTCGCTTCGAGGCGGGCGCCAGCGTCGTTGCCGAGGGCGAGCCGGGACGCTCGATGTTCGTGGTCCATAGCGGCACGCTGGAGGTCAGCGAGCGTCTGCCGACGGGCGGAGTAATTCACATGTCGACTCTCGAGCCCGGCGATTTTTTCGGCGAGATGACGTTGCTGGAGATGCAGAACAGGTCGGCGACGGTGGTCGCGCAGACTCCAACGGTCTTGTACGAGCTGACGGCGCGCGAGCTCTATGCGTTCTACAAGTCCGACATCCAGGCCTATGTGCTGGTGATGCAGAACATCAATCGCGAGCTGTGCCGCCGCCTGCGCCGCGCCGACGCGCGCATCAAGACGCTGGAGATGCGCGAGGGTGGTGCGCGAGCCTAGAGGCAGGCATCCCAAGACAGCGTCGGCTCGCTCGGCAGAGCTGCCGCAGTGGTTGCCAGCAAAGCGCGGGCTTCGACATCGGCGTGATGCGGCGCATGGACCGTATCCTCGTGCGGCAGGCGCTGCGCGACCCATTGCCACAGCAGGCGGATTTCGTCGGCCGATTTTCCGCTCACATGAAATTCGGTCACGCTGCGTCCGGCGGCGAGCGCGTCCTGATGATCATTCCGCAGAGTGATCAGCGGCGTCGCGATCATCTCGGCCACGTCCCGGTCGTCCTGGATCAGCGCGCGGGCAGCATCGCTCGCACGCGGGCCGCGATGCGGCGCCTGGTTGAGCACGAAGGCGAGCCGCCGCCGGCTGTTGCGAATGATCCTCACGGTCGGCGCCGAAGCCACGATGTCGGCAACGCACGGTCGCGAGGGCACCAGGCAGAGATCGGCATGCTCGATCGCCGCGCGCGTCAGCGCATTGATGCCGCTCGACGTGTCGATCACAGCCAATGTAACGCCGCCGCGCGCCAGCGCGTCGAGACGGCGGCCGATGTCGGCGGGCGCATGGATCGGTTCGACGAAGGGCTCCGCCAGCCCGCGCCGGCTCTGCCAATAGGACAGCGTCCCCTGCGGGTCGGTCTCGATCAGGCGCACGCTCTCGCCGGCCTGCTGAGCCGCGACTGCAAGACCCATCGCCAGCGTGCTCTTGCCGCTGCCGCCCTTCTGCGTGGCCAAGACGATCGTGCGCATCCTGCATTCCCTTGCGCGTCCGCAAAAGCCATCTGCAGACCACCGCAACGGAAGCACCGTTCGAACGGTCGGCAGCGCTTGCTGCTGAGCGCTCGCCTTTGAGCGGATCGATTCGAATGACGTCGCTCGAATCGCAAGCTTTTACGTCCCGCCTGAATTATGACACTCACGTGACAATTGTAAATGTCAGATGGCGGGCGTAGCGACGCAAAGTTGATAGTTGTGTCAAATGGGCCGTATCAGTCCGGCCATTGCTGATGACGACGCGTAACGAATACGGCCGCTCGTTTGGCGAGCGGCCGTATCAGAAAAGCAAATGATGTGCGGGCTACGAATGCGCCGGCGGCTCGCAGGCGAGCCTCACAACCCGGCTTTCCAGTTGATGCCGTTGTCAGCCCATGTCGGGTAGACCCGGGTCACTGGCAGCTTCGGCTCCTCCGGCTGCGGCGTCAGCATGATCGGGAATTCGACCTCGACGTGCTCGCTGGCGTCCTTCAGCTCGCCCGCCTCGTGCATGACGTGATCGCCGGCGAGCTTGCCCGCGGTCCAGCGCCACAGGCTCTTGATCTCCTGCGCCGACTTGCCGTCGCCGTCGAACTCGGTGACGCCAAGTCCGGCGGCGAGCGCGTCTTGGTGGTCGTTGCGCATCATGATGAAGGGCTGCGCCAGCACCTCGGCGATGTCGCGCGGCGCGTCAGCGTCCAGCGCCGTGGTCGCGTCGGTGATGCGGTGGCCGCCGCGGATCGGCGCCTGGTTGAGCACGAAGGCGAACGGCTTGCGCCAAGCTCTCACCACGCTGAGCGTCGGCGCCGTGGCCTCGATGTCGGCGACGCTCGGCCGCGCGGGAATCAGACAGAGATCGCAATAGCGGATCGCAGCGGTGGTCGAAGCGGTGATGCCGGCGCCGGTGTCGATCACGCAGACGGTCACGCCGTCACGCTGCAGCGCCTCGAGGCGCGGCTCGATCATCTTCGCATCGTAGACGGCTTCGACGATCGGCTCGCCGGCGGCGCGGCGCGCCTGCCATTTCGTCAGCGTGCCCTGGCGGTCGGTTTCGATCACGCGCACTCTGTGGCCGGCCTGCTGGGCCGCCACGGCGAGACCGATGGCGAGCGTGCTCTTGCCGCTGCCGCCCTTCTGCGTGGCCAAAACGATCGTGTACATCGGGAGACAGTCCTTCGGATGTTGACGGAACTTATGAGAACGCCAAAGCTGAGGTGCATCGCGATCGCGATACGGAGCTATTCTCGCTCAGGACAGTCCCGGCCCGATCCTGCTCACATGGAGGGATCGCGGTGGTCCGAATCAGCACGCCGACAAAACTGTTCGAACTATCTCATGTCCGGCCCGCGATTGGACAGACCGGTTGACTACGGCGGGAGCCGTTCCGAGTTGATAGCAAGGTGCTAGGAAGAGAGCGGCACGCAAGCCGCGGAGGAGCGCTCGGCATCGTCGCGCATCGTCACGCGCAGTCGCGATGCTGCACCTGAGATCCCCGATGGCCGCCGTTGGGCCCTTAATTTTTTCTAAAAGGACATGCTTAATTTTGCGTAAACACCTGCCGCGTTGCGGGGAGCGGCCGGGTGGAGGCGCGACGTTCGCGGCGATGCTATTTGCGCACGCAGATGACGCGCACGGTGGCCGCCTTGGCGTCGAGCGAGGTCCCGTCGGGCTTGACGCCGTTCGCCGCAAGGAATGCACGTGTGTTTTCAGCGCTGATCATGACGACCTGAGACGACGGCACGAAGGCGGCACCGGCGAGCACGCCGGGCTTGAGCAGCGTGACGCCGACGAACTTGCCGTCGCCGTCGAGCGCGGCCGCGCCGGAGAAGCCGAGACCGGGTGCCGGCGCCAGCGACACCTCGCTGCCGCCATTGCCGGTGAGCTGCGCCTTGACGGTGCTGATCGCGGCACCGCCGCCCTGGCTCTGCGGATCGGCGATGCCGACGATGTCGACCGAGGATTTCGCGACGCCGCCAGACAGCGCCAGCGGCTTGAGACCGCGCGCGCCATAGATGCGCAGCAGCGCCAGCCCGCGCTCCTTGTCCTCGGTAATGCGCTCGGCATGGCCGAAGCCGGGAATGGTGATGGCAACGCAGCCATCGGTCACCTCCCGATCGGCGATGACGGCGCCGTCCTGGCTCACGACGATGCCGGTGCCGTAATCGACGCTGCGCCGCGGCGCCGGCTGGGCGGCGAGCGCCGCCGCCGGAAACGCGGTGAAGGCGCTGGACATCGCGATCACCACCGGCTCGACCGTGTTCTCGGTGGCCTGGTCGTAGAGGATGGTGAGGATGCGCACCTCGTCGCCCTTGAAGGTGCCGCGGATGTAGAACTTCTTCAGGTTCTGCAGGCCTGACAGCACGAAGAAGTCGGGCTTCACGACGCTGTAGTCGACGGTGCGGCCCGGCTCCTTCTTCTCGCGGTCGGCGAGCGCCGCCGTGGTCGGGTTGGCCTCCTTGCGCCGTGCCAGCACGACCTGCACGGTGCCGGTGGGCGAGGTCCATCTTGAGCCGTTGGCATCGGTGGTCTGCTGCGGCACCAGCTTGGTCGGAATCCCTAAGCGCGCGCCGCTGGTCGGCTCGGTCACGAGCTTCCAGCCGACGCCCTCCTGCTTGCGGCGGGCGGTGTCGGCGAGCTGGCTGCGCTCCTGCGGATTGAGCACGCCGGTCGGCTTGCCGCCCTTGAGCTTCTGGTACTCCTTGATCGCATTGACCATGCGCTCGCTGACATCGCCGGTGATGGCGCCGTTGTACTGGCCGACCCAGGCGAGGTCTGACTGCAGCGACAGCCGCTCGGCCTGGCTCATCCCGTTGGCGGTGTCGGCCGGGGCCTGCACGCTGGGCCGCACGGCCTGGGTGGTCACGGGTTTCGGCTTGGCGCCCGGCAACACGCCCTGTGTCGGCATGGGCGTCTGTGCCTGTGCCGACGCGGCGATTGCGCAGATGAAGGTTGCCGTGGCCAGCCGTCTCATGACAAATCCCGCTGCTCTTGCCGCTGCCGTAAATAAGCACATCTGCTTGGTCGGTCACAATCCGGCAGGGGTTCAGTGGGGAGATCTGCCGTCTGCATCGCCGGCTGACCGCGATCCGGCAACGGAAGGATATTTGTATCGATGCTGAGCGATGAGGAAGTCGAGCGCTATGCGCGCCATATCGTGCTGCGCGATGTCGGTGGTCCCGGTCAGGCGGCGCTGAAGCGTGCCAAGGTGCTGGTGATCGGCGCGGGCGGGCTCGGCGCACCGGCGCTGATGTATCTCGCCGCCGCCGGTGTCGGCACGATCGGCGTGGTCGACGACGACGTGGTGTCGCTGTCGAACTTGCAGCGGCAGGTCATTCACACGACGCCAGACATCGGCAGGCCCAAGGTCGACAGCGCGGCCGAGCGCATCAACGCGCTCAATCCGCATGTCACGGTCGTCGCGCACCGGACCTGGCTCAATGCGGACAATGCGCTGGCGCTGATCGGCGGCTACGATCTCGTGCTCGACGGCTCCGACAATTTCGACACGCGCTATCTCGCCTCCGATGCCTGCTTCCTGGCCGGCAAGCCGCTGATATCAGGGGCGCTCGGCACCTTCGACGCCTCGCTGACGACGATCCGCGCGCATGAGCGGAACGACAAGGGCGAGCTCAATCCGACCTATCGCTGCCTGTTCCCGGAGCCGCCGCCGCCCGGCACCGTGCCGGCCTGCGCCGAAGCCGGCGTCATGGGCGCGTTGGCCGGCATGCTCGGCTCGATGATGGCGCTGGAGGCCATCCGCGAGATCGTCGGCTTCGGCGAGGGCTTGGTCGGGCGGCTGCTGATGCTGGACGCTCGCACCATGCGCTTCGAGACGCTGCGTTATGGCCGCGATCCCGCGAACCCGCTTAATGGCGATGGGCCGGTGATCGCGGATCTGAGCGCGCATCGGAAGTGACGGGCGAGTAAGCCTTGAGGCCCGCTACACACTCCCTCGTCATCCGGACAAGACCGGCGACGCAACGCGTCGTCGGGCGCCGATCCGGGATCTAGACTCCGCAGCAGTGGTGATGGGCAAAAGGCCAATGACCAGCGTGCCTCAAACCGCTCCCTGGGGGTATGGGTCCCGGCTCAAGGCCGGGACGACACCAATGATGTGGCCGGCCGCTCGGCCTACAGCATGCTCGGCAGCACGCGGTCCGGCGGGCGGTGGTTGTCGAGGAAGGTCTTGATGTTGATGATGACCTTCTCGCCCATCTCGACGCGGCCCTCGATGGTCGCCGAGCCCATATGCGGCAGCAAGGTCACCTTGCCGGCTTTCGCCAGGCGCACCAGGCGCGGGTTGACCGCGGGCTCGTGCTCGAACACGTCGAGGCCGGCGCCGGCAATGTCGCCGGCTTCGACCAGCCGCGTCAGCGTCTCCTCGTCGATCACCTCGCCGCGTGCGGTGTTGACGATATAGGCGTCCTTGCGGATCAGCTTGAGACGGCGCGCCGACAGCAGATGGAACGTCGCCGGCGTGTGCGGACAGTTCACCGAGATGATGTCCATGCGCGCCAGCATCTGGTCGAGGCTCTCCCAATAGGTGGCGCCGAGCTCATCGGCGATGACGGGAGCGACCGGGCGGCGGTTGTGATAGTGGATCTGCAGCCCGAAGGCGCGAGCGCGGCGCGCCACGGCCTGGCCGATGCGGCCCATGCCGATGATGCCCAGGCGTTTGCCGCCGATGCGGTGGCCGAGCATCCAGGTCGGCGACCAGCCCGCCCAGTTCTTGCCCTCGGTGAGCACCGAGGCGCCTTCGATCAGCCGCCGCGGGACGGCGAGGATCAGCGCCATGGTCATGTCGGCGGTGTCCTCAGTGAGGACCTTCGGCGTGTTGGTGACGGTGATGCCGCGCGCGACCGCCGCGGCGACGTCGATGTTGTCGACGCCGTTGCCGAAGTTCGCGATCATGCGCAGCTTGCAGTCGGGCTGATTGAGAATGTCCGCGCTGATATGGTCGGTGACGGTCGGAACCAGCACCTCGGCGGTGCGCACGGCGTCGGCGAGTTGCTCCTGGCTCATCGGCTCGTCATCGAGATTGAGTCGCGCGTCGAACAGCTCGCGCATGCGGGTCTCGACCGAGTCCGGCAGCTTGCGTGTCACCACGACGAGGGGCTTTTTCCTACCTGACATGTGCTGCTCTCATGAGATCCTTCAGACCTCATTAACCGGGTTCGCCGAAACTACCGTCGTCGCCTGAGAAGGGCGTGTCCCTGGATTGGTCGTGTCGGATCTCGCAGTTCGCCGATCCGTCCCTGACAGGGGTTCGCGAGCGATTCTCAGGCGCTTCCTGGCCGCTTGTGTTCGGTCCTGTCTAGCAGAAGGCCGGGCCAAGACAAGAAGCGAACGGCGGGTCAGGAACCTGCGCTGCGGCAAGCCCTCTCTGTGCACGAAGGGGGGCAGCCCGGCGGTTCGATGGGGATCGGGCGAAGGGGTCGCACGCAGCGAAGGCGGCGTTCCCTGACGAGGGAGAGTGAGTTGAGTTCAGTTGCGTTGGGGCGTTTCGGTGCGGTCGCGGTTCTCGTGGTTACTCTGTTCGACGTCATGGTCGGCGGCGCAGCAGCAAAGGATTCGGCGCTCACCACCAGCGGCCTGCCGGTGCCGCGCTATGTCAGCCTGAAATCCGATCATGTGAACGTCCGCGCCGGTCCGACCAAGGACAACGACGTGGCCTGGGTCTATACGCGCTCCGGCCTGCCGGTCGAGATCACCGCGGAATATGAGAACTGGCGCCGCGTGCGCGATTCCGAGGGCTCCGAAGGCTGGGTCTATCACTCGCTGCTGTCCGGCCGCCGCACCGCTGTCGTGACGATGAAAAACAAGGACGAGCTCGCCCCGATCTATGACAGCGCCGATGCGACGAGCGCGGTGACCGCGCGGCTGCAGGCCGGTGTCGTCGCGACGGTGAAGAAGTGCGGCAATGGCTGGTGCCGGGTGCTCGGCAACGGCTTCGAGGGCTGGATCCAGCAGCAGCGGCTGTGGGGCGTCTATGCCGACGAGCAGGTGAACTGACGCATTTGGCAGGCCGGCTCCGCCGGCCGCCGTTTCGGCATCATCCCGACATGAAAAAGCCCGCGGCGAACGCGGGCTTGGTTGTCTGGAGAAGGACTGCTGAGCTCAGCGCTTCTTGCGCAGCCGGACCACCATGTCGATCCGCGCGATCTCGTAGCCTTCCGGCGCCTCCGGCAGCTTCGACAGCGCCAGATGCTGGTCCGGAATGTCCACCAGCTCGTGATTGTTCTCGAGATAGAAGTGGTGGTGGGCGGTGACGTTGGTATCGAAATAGGTCTTGGTGCCGTCGACGCTGACCTGGCGCAGCAGGCCGGCATCGGTCAGCTGGTTCAGCGTATTGTAGACGGTCGCCAGCGACACCGGAACCTTGGCCAGCGTCGCTTCCTCGTACAGCATTTCCGCCGTCAGATGCCGCGCGCCCTTGCCGAACAGCAGCCAGCCCAGCGCCATGCGCTGGCGCGTCGGCCGCAAGCCCGCCGTCTGCAGCATTTCATTGACGTCGTGCCACGGGCAGCCGTTGAGCGCGGGCTGCCGACCCGTTCCCAGCCCATCCGGACCGGCCCGATCGTGACCACTCATCGAAGCGTTGTTGCTGGCGTCCACGTCATGCACCGAAAAATTCACATCGACCAGTTTCGATATAGGAAGAAACCCGCTCAGATGCAAGCTTATCGCAACTACCCTGTCTAGAACGACCCTAAACTGCAGCTGTTGCCCGGCGCGGTTGCGCGCCCGGGCCACGCGTCGATTTAGCTGGATACGCGCATTGACGCGGCAATCCCCTATGTTAGAGAGCGCGCGGACCCGATTTGACCTGCCGTGGCGGGCACGGCTGGCCGTGATGGCCGTTGGTGCCGTCGAACTGCCTGGCATGGGGCGCTGGCCAGTCGACGGTATGGCCGGACGGCGAAGCGGCGCATCAACGGGTCGACGCGCGAAGGGGCATGTCGCGCGGCATATTTTCCACTGGGGACGTTGAGAAGGGCTCATCAAGCATGCTGGATCGGCGCGGCAGTTATGAATATGAGGACCTGCTGGCCTGCGGCCGCGGCGAGCTGTTCGGTCCGGGCAATGCGCAGCTGCCGCTGCCGCCGATGCTGATGTTCGATCGCATCGTCGAGATCTCGGAGACCGGCGGCGAGTTCGGCAAGGGCGTCGTGCGCGCCGAGCTCGACGTCAAGCCGGACCTCTGGTTCTTCGGCTGCCATTTCAAGAACGATCCGGTGATGCCGGGCTGCCTCGGCCTCGACGCGATGTGGCAGATGGTCGGCTTCTTCCTCGGCTGGACCGGCGGCGCCGGCCGCGGCCGCGCGCTCGGCCTCGGCGACCTCAAATTCTCCGGCCAGGTTCTGCCGACCGCCAGCAAGGTCGTTTACAACGTCGACATCAAGCGCGTGATGCGCTCGAAGCTGGTGCTTGGCATCGCCGACGGGTGGCTTTCGATGGACGGCGACATTATCTATCGCGCCAAGGATCTGAAGGTCGGCCTGTTCAAGCAGGACGCCGCGCCATCTTGAACCGACGAGCTGCGACCACAGACAGTGCAGCAGGCATGACGGCAACAAAACACACGAGCAAGGCGAGGCGGACATCATGAGGCGGGTCGTCATCACGGGCATGGGCATCGTCTCGTCGATCGGCAACAATACCCAGGAGGTGCTGGCGAGCCTGTACGAGGCGAAGTCCGGCATCTCCCGTGCTGAGAAATATGCCGAGCTTGGGTTTCGTTCGCAGGTGCAAGGTGCGCCGACGCTGAATCCCGCCGAGGTGGTCGATCGCCGCGCGATGCGCTTCCTGGGCGAAGGCGCGGCGTGGAACCATGTCGCGATGGAGCAGGCGATCCTCGATTCCGGCCTCGAGCCGACTGACGTGTCCAACGTCCGCACCGGCATCATCATGGGCTCGGGCGGACCGTCGACGCGCACGCTGGTCGAGGCCGCCGACATCACCCGCACCAAAGGCCCGAAGCGGGTCGGGCCTTTCGCAGTGCCGAAGGCGATGTCGTCGACGGCGTCGGCGACGCTCGCGACCTGGTTCAAGATCAAGGGCGTGAACTACTCGATCTCCTCGGCCTGCGCGACGTCGAACCATTGCATCGGCAATGCCTATGAGATGATCCAGTACGGCAAGCAGGATGTGATGTTCGCCGGCGGCTGCGAGGAGCTCGACTGGTCGCTGTCGGTGCTGTTCGACGCGATGGGCGCGATGTCCTCCAAGCACAACGACACGCCCGCGACTGCCTCCCGCCCCTATGATGTGAGCCGCGACGGCTTCGTGATCGCCGGCGGCGCCGGCGTTCTCGTGCTGGAGGAGCTCGAGCGCGCCAAGGCGCGCGGCGCGAAGATCTACGGCGAGATCGTCGGCTATGGCGCAACCTCCGACGGCTACGACATGGTCGCGCCCTCGGGCGAAGGTGCCGAGCGCTGCATGCAGATGGCGCTGTCGACGGTGAAGACCAGGATCGACTACATCAACCCGCACGCGACCTCGACGCCGGCCGGCGATCCGCCGGAGATCGAGGCGATCCGCAAGGTGTTCGGCCCGGGCGAGAAGTGCCCGCCGATCGCGGCGACCAAGGCGCTGACCGGCCACTCGCTCGGCGCCACCGGCGTCCAGGAGGCGATCTACTCGCTCCTGATGATGAAGAACGGCTTCATCTGCGAGAGCGCCAACATCACCGAGCTCGATCCGGTATTCGCCGACATGCCGATCGTGCGCAAGCGCATCGACAACGCCAAGCTCGGCACCGTCTTGTCGAACTCGTTCGGCTTCGGCGGCACCAACGCGACGCTGGTCTTCAAGCACCTCGACGCTTAAGGTTTCCGAACAGGATCGTTCCATCGGCATCATGGCCGGGCAACAGCGCGAAGCAATGTCTTCGCACCGATGTCCGGCCATCGACGTCTTTGGCGCACGGTCGTTTCAAGCAGCCAGGGCGCGCGCCCGGCATGACGAAGGAGAGACATCATGCAGGGTCTGATGGCAGGCAAACGCGGTCTGGTGATGGGCATCGCCAACGACCATTCGATCGCCTGGGGCATCGCCAAGACGCTCGCTGCGCACGGCGCCGAGATGGCCTTCACCTACCAGGGCGATGCGCTCGGCAAGCGCGTGCGTCCGCTTGCCGACGAGCTCGGCGTCAAGCACGTGCTGCCTTGCGATGTCGAGGACATCGCCAGCGTCGATAGCGTCTTCGCGGCATTGCGCGAGGCCTGGGGCGGGCTCGACTTCGTCGTCCACGCCGTCGCCTTCTCCGACAAGAACGAGCTCAAGGGCCGCTACGCCGACACCTCGCGCGAGAACTTCTCGCGCACGATGCTGATCTCCTGCTTCTCCTTCACCGAGATCGCCAAGCGCGCCGCCGAGCTGATGCCGGAGAGCGGCGGCAGCATGATCACGCCTGACCTTCGACGGCTCCAACCGCGTGATGCCGAACTACAACGTGATGGGCGTCGCGAAGGCCGCGCTCGAAGCCTCGGTGCGCTACCTCGCCGCCGATTACGGCCGCCGCAGCATCCGCGTCAACGCGATCTCGGCAGGCCCGGTGCGCACGCTCGCCGGCTCCGGCATCGGCGATGCCCGCTTCATGTTCGCGTTCCAGCAGAAGCATTCGCCGCTCGGCCGCGGCGTGACCTTGGAGGAGCTCGGCGGCTCCGCGCTCTATCTGCTGTCGGAGCTCTCGGGCGGCGTCACCGGCGAGATCCACTACGTGGACTCCGGCTACAACGTCATCTCGATGCCGCGCCCCGAGGATCTCAAGGCGGAATAGTCGGCGCGCCCTGGCGCCGAGATCAGCGTGGCCGTCAGGCGACCCCTGACGGCCCGATTGCGATGCACCCAATTTTTCCCAGTTGAAGACCCGCATCTCCCACGGATAATCGCCCGTGACTCGGCGCGATCAGCGCGCGCTGGCTCGTGCCGGCAGAAAATGAGTCGTGGGGGCGACAATGCTGCATCCGAAGACCTGCGCCGTCGCGCTGTGCGTGGCGGGCGCTACCTATGTCAGCGCTGCGACGCCGGTACGTGCCCAGTCGAATGTCTGGGACTCCACGATCTCCAATACCAGCTGGTATGTGCCGACAGCCCAGCTGCTGGCCTACATGTCGCCGAAGACGGGTTTCAGTAACCCGATCCCGATCGGCGACCAGACGCTCTGGACCCTGGGCACCGCGACCAACGGCGCCTTCACCGGCACCAGCGTCGCGCAGCTCAGGATCGGTCCGGCACTGCTGACGGACACGTCGACCATCCAGGGCTTCGTCACGCCGCGAGGCCAGATCACCATGCTGTTCACGCCCGCGGGCGGCGGCGCGGTCACGGTCGGACTCGGCAACATGCGGACGCTCAATGGCGTCACCAGCATGGAGATGCAGATGATCACTGGCGACACGCTGCTGGTGACTCACTGGGCCTACATGCTGCCCTACGATCCCGCCACCTTCACGCCGCCGCCATCGGCGCCGGTGCCGGCCAATTCGGTGCCGCAATGGGCGTGGACCGCGGGCACGCCGTGGCGGATCGTCAGCCCGGCCTTGTTCGGCACGCAGGCGCCGGGCCGCTTCGTCATCACGAACTATCAGAACGGCTATTTCTGGGGTGCAGGCATCGCGCCGGCCGGAAGCGCAGCCGCCGGCTTTACGCTGCTCGGCTCCGTCACCCCCGAGGGCAACGTGCTGTTCAACACGCTGTCGCGCGGCAATCTCACCAGCCTGTACGGCACGGTGAGCGGCAATGCGTCGGGCGCGCAGATGATCACCTCGACCTATGATCTCACCGGCAACCTGACCGGAGATCTGGCCTCGATGTCGCTGGTCCAGCCCTATGGCGATACGTTGCGGTCGAGCGGAGGCCGCGTCGGCCTGGCGGCGGCCGATGCGTTGTATCGTCTGTCGATGACGCCCGGCAGGCTGGAGCGGATCGATGGCTTCAGGATTCGTCGCGCTCGACAATCTCAGCGGCCCGTCGCTGAGCAATGCGGTCAAGCAGACGCTGCCGGTGCTGACCGGCGCGGCGTCGCAGGCGACCTATCTGACGCAGCGCGACTTCCGTCAGACGATGACCAACCGGCTCGATGAGGTCGGCGAGGCCGCAGGCCGCAATGTCTGGATGCAGCCGCTCGGCAGCGTCGCGCGGCAGGCCGGCCGCGATGGCATTCCCGGCTATAACGCTGCCGGCGGCGGCCTGGCCTTCGGCGCCGATGCGGCGCTCTCGCCACGCGCCATGATCGGCGGCGTGTTCGGCTATTCACGGCAGACGATCACCGGAGGCGACGACGCCGTGCCGAACCGTCTCGGCCTGTCGTCCTATCAGCTCGGACTCTACGGCGCCTACGCGATCAGCGGCGACGTGATGCTGGACTATCAGCTCGACGGCGGATGGAGTGACAATGGCGAGAGCAGATCGCTGACCTTCATGGCAGCGTCCGCGGGTGGAAGCTATCGCTCCGCCACAGGTCATGCCGGCATCGGCATCAAGACGCGAGTTCCGGTGACGGCAGACGTCGCGCTGATCCCCTCGCTGCGTCTCGACTACGGCACCGTGCGCAGCAATGCCTATCAGGAAAGCGGCGCCGGCGGCTTCAGCCTCAACGTCGACCCGCAGAGCTATCAGGAGCTGACGACGACTGCCAGCCTGAAGGCCGTCTACCAGCTGGCGAGGCAGGTCCGTCTGACCGCCGATCTCGGCGCCGGCTACAACGCCCTGAACCAGAGACTGCAGATCGGCGCCGCCTTCTCCGGCGGCGGCGACAGCTTCGTCACCAACGGCCTCGGCCTGTCGGCGTGGACCTATTCGGCAGGTCTTGGTCTGATCACGACCGCAAGCGACCGGCTCGATCTCGGCATTCGCTACGGCCTCGATGCGACGCCGTCCGGCCTGGTCCGGCAGTCAGGTCATGGAGTCCTTCGGCTCAGGCTGTGAGGGGGACGCCGCGCCTCACGCGTGGCTGGATCATTCGACCTGAAGATAGGACGGCAGATAGCGATCCATCTTGGTGCTGACCAGCGTGCGAAGTCGATCACGCAGGACGGCGCTGCTGGCCGCGGCCGCAAGCGGCTCGGGAAAGTCGGCGTTGTCGAGCTTGTTGATCGGGTCCTCCGTCAGTCGCATGCTCTCGTTGAGTCGCGAGCCGACATCCGCCGAGAACGTGCCGACCTTCTCATAGGATTGGCCGTCGATCAGGGTGATGATGAGGTTGGCGAACAGATGCGAGTGCCGGAGCACCGATCCGATCCCCTGATTATAGGCGCCGATGCCGTTCACCACGAGATTGGTCCCGGGAATCTTGCCCTCGAACTTGATGACGGCGAGATAGCGCGCGCAATTCGCGTTGGATGTGACATCGCGGACGATCGCGGTCAGGCTCTGGTTGGGATCGGGCAGGAAGCTTCGCTTCTGGTGGTACAAGCGGTCGAACGTGTCCTTGGGAACGTTGATCTTGCGAATCCCCGGATCGTTGCCGGTCGCGGCGCGAACGCGCGCCATGACCAGATCGTCGAGCCCCCAGCCCGGAATCGTGACCTGCTGATCCTCGGTCTCGAACACCGTGAGACCGAATTTGTGGACCGTCATTTCGTCCCCGAGCATGGAGACCACGCCTAGGCGGCACGGGCCGCTTTCGACTGCCACAGTCGCAGCCGGCTTCCGCGCCTGCTTGGCCTTTGCGGCCGGCTTCTTGGCCGCCGCCCCGGCCGGTGGGACCGCCGCCGCTGCCGGCGCTGACGGAGCTTGAGCCCACGACACCTGGATTGGCAGCATGAGGAGGACAAGAGCAAGACCGGTGACAAAGAGGCCGCGGCGCGGCGCGAGCAATACGGACATAGGGGGACGCCATGACTGACGGAACTGTAAGGGAACTCCAACTTAGTTCGCGCCGAGCGGCACCCGCAATCTCTTTCAGGCTGCGCGTGATTGCGGGCTGGCGCTCGCGAAATGGTCAGTCCGCTGCCGCGTTGTCGCCGCGCTTCCAGCGATAATATTTCATCATCCGGCCATGCACGGGATCAGCTTCCTGCTTCTCCAGCAGGAAGCCTTCACGCTCATACCAGCGCCAGGCCCTCTCATTGCCTTCGGCGCAGCGCAGCCAGATCTCATGCGGCAGCAGCTCGCGGGTGAAGCCGAGCAGACGGCGGCCGAGCGAGCGGCCTTGATACGCCGGAGCGATCATCAGCTGGTCGAGATAGAGCCGTTCGACATTGATCGCGAGCATCGCGGCCAGCGCGCCACCGTCATCGGCGACATAGAGGCTCCAACCGCCGACGATCTCGCGTGGTATGCGGTCCGTAAGAGAGGTCAGGAGTCTTTCGCTCGGGCTATCCAAGCCTGTCGAGCACCAGCTTTCCATCCAGAGCCGCGCGACCGCGTCATACTCATCGGGACGGGCGGGACGGATGATCAGTTCGGACATGGACTGCAACCTCCGCCACGATTGTGGAGGAAACGTACGCGCTCTCATCCGTCATTGCGAGCAGCGAAGCGACGAAGCAATCCAGAGTCCCGGGCACGGCCCTGGATTGCTTCGCTTCGCTCGCAATGACCCGGAGGGGCTGCAAACGATAAAGATCAAAAAAAGGGCGGCCCGAGAGCCGCCCTTCGTATCTCTGCGATGGCTTGTCGGCTCACTCGCCGGCGGCTTCGCGCGCCTCGGCGGGGGCGTCCTTCTGCTTGGCTTCGAGGTCCTCGCCGGTGGCCTGGTCGACGGCCTTCATCGACAGCCGGGTCTTGCCGCGGTCGTCGAAGCCGAGCAGCTTGACCTTGACCTTGTCGCCTTCCTTGACGACGTCGGTGGTCTTCTGCACGCGCTTGTCGGCGAGCTGCGAGATGTGCACGAGGCCGTCGCGGGTGCCGAAGAAGTTCACGAAGGCGCCGAACTCCATCACCTTGACGACGGTGCCGTCATAGATCTGGCCGACCTCCGGATCGGAGGCGATCGACTTGATCCACTTGATGGCGGCCTTCATGGCCTCGCCGTCGCTGGAGGCGACCTTCACGGTGCCGTCGTCCTCGATGTTGACCTTGGCGCCGGTCTTCTCGACGATCTCGCGGATCACCTTGCCGCCGGTGCCGATCACTTCGCGGATCTTGTCGGTGGCGATCTTGAAGGTCTCGATGCGCGGCGCGTATTCGCCGAGCTCGGCGCGGGCGTTGGTCAGCGCCTTGGACATCTCGCCCAGGATGTGGATGCGGCCCTCACGCGCCTGGCCGAGGGCCACGCGCATGATCTCCTCGGTGATGCCCTCGATCTTGATGTCCATCTGCAGCGAGGTGATGCCGCTCTCGGTGCCCGCGACCTTGAAGTCCATGTCGCCGAGATGATCCTCGTCGCCGAGGATGTCGGACAGAACCGCGAAGCGGCTGCCTTCCAGGATCAGGCCCATCGCGATGCCTGCGGTCGGCCGCTTCAGCGGCACGCCGGCATCCATCAGCGCCAGCGACGAGCCGCAGACGGTCGCCATCGACGACGAGCCGTTCGACTCCGTCACCTCCGACACGACACGCGTCGTGTAGGGGAATTCGTGATGCGGCGGCAGCACCGGGTGGATCGCGCGCCAGGCGAGCTTGCCATGGCCGATCTCGCGGCGCTTGGTGCCGCCGAGGCGGCCGGTCTCACCGACCGAGTAGGGAGGGAAGTTGTAGTGCAGCAGGAACGTCTCCTTGTACGTTCCCGACAGCGCGTCGATGTACTGCTCGTCCTCGCCGGTGCCGAGCGTGGTCACGACCAGCGCCTGGGTCTCGCCGCGGGTGAACAGCGCCGAGCCGTGCGCGCGCGGCAGCACGCCGACCTCGCAGACGATGTTGCGCACCGTCTTGGCGTCGCGGCCGTCGATGCGCTTGCCGGTGTCCAGGATGTTCCAGCGAACGATCTTGGCCTCGAGCTCCTTGAACACGGCGGCGACACGGAGCTTGTCGTATTTCGGCTCCTGCCCTTCCGGGAAGAAGTACGCCATCACCTTTTCCTTGACGGCGCCAACCGCGGCATAGCGCTGCTGCTTGATCGGAATCGCGTAGGCGGTGCGCAGGTCCTGCTCGGCGATCCCGAGCATCTCCTTCTCGATCGCACTGTTGTCGATGATCGCGACGTCGCGCGGATCCTTGGCGGCCTTCTCGGCCAGCTCGATGATCGCGTTGATGACCGGCTGGAAGTGACGGTGACCGAACATCACCGCGCCGAGCATGATGTCCTCGTTGAGCTCCTTGGCCTCCGATTCCACCATCAGCACCGCGTCCGAGGTGCCGGCGACGACCAGGTCGAGCTGGGTGTCGGCCATCTCGTCGAGGGTCGGATTGAGGATGTATTCGTCATTGGCGAAACCGACGCGGGCCGCGCCGATCGGGCCCTTGAACGGCACACCCGAGAGGGTCAGCGCAGCGGACGCGCCGACCAGCGCCACGATGTCCGGATCGTTCTCCATGTCGTGCGACAGCACGGTCACGATGACCTGGGTCTCGTTGCGCCAGGAGTCGACGAATAGCGGGCGGATCGGGCGGTCGATCAGGCGGGAGACCAGCGTCTCCTTCTCGGTCGGACGGCCCTCGCGCTTGAAATAGCCGCCGGGGATGCGCCCCGCAGCGTAAGCCTTTTCCTGATAGTCGACGGTCAGCGGCAGGAAGTCGACGCCGTCGC
Source organism: Bradyrhizobium sp. USDA 4353 (assembly GCF_054063215.1). NCBI lineage: Bacteria > Pseudomonadati > Pseudomonadota > Alphaproteobacteria > Hyphomicrobiales > Nitrobacteraceae > Bradyrhizobium > Bradyrhizobium sp. USDA 4353. The sequence goes on along the minus strand of NZ_JBSSGB010000001.1, from coordinate 1,831,583 downwards.
GCGGCGCCTTGGCGGCGACGACGGTCGCCAGCACGACGGTCTCGCCATAGGTGGCGACGACGGCGCCGTCAGCCTGGCGCGCGATCTTGCCGGTTTCCAGCTTGAGGGGACGTCCACCCCAGTCGATCTCGACGGAATGCTTGGTAAACATGGGTATCTTCTTTCATAGGATGAGCGAAGGCAGACCCCCCAAAACAAAAAAACCATGCGCAAGATTGCAGGGCGCTGGATTTCGATCAGCGCCCTGCGATCCTGCCATGGTTTTCTTATTTCGGATGGCGTCCATCCTTCTTGTCGTACGGGCACCTTGCCCGTCACGCCCAGCGGCCGGATTGCTGCTGAGGCGCACTGTACAGTCTGGGCGGAATCGGCGGGTCAGCGTAGCGCTTCTTTCCGGATTCCGGCCAGACCGCATGATCCCGGACTTATCGAACGCAGCGACCTGCGGCGCTCTCGGGACCATGCCATCACGCGCGCGAACTCGCGCGCGCTCCTTCCAAGTCGAAGCTCAACGACGGATGTTGTGCTTCTCGAGCAGCGCCTTGTAGCGCGCCTCGTCGTTCTTCTTCAGATAGTCCAGCAGCGAACGGCGGGTCGACACCAGCTTCAGGAGGCCGCGGCGGGAGTGGTTGTCCTTGCCGTGGGTCTTGAAATGGTTCGTCAGGTTGTTGATGCGTTCCGAGAGGATCGCAACCTGCACCTCGGGAGAACCGGTATCACCGGCCTTGGTGGCATTCGCCTTGATGATTTCCGCCTTGCGCTCTGCGGTCACCGACATCGTCAGTCTCTTTCGTTGCGACCGGAGCTGGCAGTCAGTCCGGTCAGGTTGAACACGCGCTTGGGGATGAGTTCGCCATTGCCAATTTCGGCAAGCGCCAAAAGGCGGCCTGCGACCGTGACATAGACTGTGCCGCTACTCTGGGGCGCATCCCGTCCGCGCAACAAGACGGCCTGGCCCCTGTGGAGCCTTGCCGCATCAGCCCGCGTGACGGCCAGTGCCGGGATGTCGTCCAGCGCGGTCTCAACGGGCAGCAGTGCGTCGGCGAGGCTTCCCTCACCGGACGCGGCTCTATTGCACAAAGCCTCCAACTGTTCCAGCGGAATCATGTCGTTCTCGGTAAACGGACCGACCAGGGTCCGCCGGAGCGCGCTGATATGGCCGTAGCAGCCGAGGATTCGGCCCATGTCGCGGGCCAGCGCCCGGACATAGGTTCCCTTGCCGCACTCAGCCTCGAACACCGAATGATCGGCATCGGGCTGGTCGACCAGGGTCAATTCGTGGATTTCGACCGGGCGCGGCTGCAGCTCGACGACCTCGCCGTCGCGGGCGAGGTCATAGGCGCGCTCGCCCTGGATCTTGATCGCGGAATAGCGCGGCGGCGTCTGCTCGATCCGGCCGGTAAATCGCGGCAGCAGCGCACGGATCGCCTCGACGTCCGGGCGGTCCGTGCTGGTCTGGACCACACGGCCTTCGGTGTCGTCGGTATCGCGTTCCTCGCCCCAGCACACGGTGAAGCGGTAGCGCTTGCGGCCGTCCATTACGAAGGGGACGGTCTTGGTGGCTTCGCCGAGCGCGATCGGCAGGCCGCCCGAGGCGAGCGGATCGAGCGTGCCGGCATGGCCGGCGCGCTTGGCCTGGAACAGCCGCTTGGCGACGGCGACGGCCTGCGTCGAGGTCATGCCGATCGGCTTGTCCAGCACCACCCAGCCATGGACGTCACGACGGTCGCGGCGCGGCTGGTTGCCCCTCTGCTGCTTGTTGCGCGGGTCATTGTTGTCACGCGCCCGTCCGTCGGCGGCGTGATTTTTCTTGGCAGTGACGGCGATCGCATCGGCGGGAAGCGAGTCGACAGTGCCGGTTTCGGGGGGGATGGTCATCAGCTCTCTTCCGAATCCGAATTGAGGTCTCTCTGCACCGCAGGTGTTCTGAGTAATTTCTCGATCCGTTCCGCTTCGTCGAATCGCTCGTCGACGCGGAAGCGGATGTCAGGTGCAAATTTCAGGTTAACGCGCCGCGCGACCTCGCCGCGCAGGAACTTCTTGTTACGCTCCAGCGCCGCGAGCACCAGTTCGGTGTCACGTCCGCCGAGCGGCATGATGTAGATCGTTGCAAGCTTGAGATCGGGCGACATGCGGACTTCGGGCACCGTAATGATGTGTCCCTCCAGGTCCGGATCGTGCGCATGACCCTGGCTGAGAATGTCGGCGACAGCGTGGCGCACGGTCTCGGCGACGCGCAGCTGGCGCTGCGAGCCGCCGGAGGCCGCACTTCCCCTCTGATGATGACGAGGCATGTTGCAAAATATCCAACGGATCATCGCCCCGCGCGGACACAGGGCGGGCGGATCATTCTGATTGAGTTCAACGACGCTTGGTTAAGTTCAAGCCGAGCGGCGATTCCGCTGACACACGGAATCGCCGCTCACTCGAAAGACAGCGCGCTCTGTAGGATTCGGACTTACAGCGAGCGCTGAATGGTCTCCACGCGATAACATTCGATGACGTCGCCGACACGCATGTCGCCGTAGCTCTCGAAGGCCATGCCGCATTCCTGGCCGGCCTGCACTTCCTTCACTTCGTCCTTGAAGCGCTTCAAGGTCGACAGCTTGCCCTCGTGAACCACGACGTTGTCGCGGATCAGGCGGACATTGGCGCCGCGCTCGACGGTGCCGTCGGTGACACGGCAGCCGGCGACCTTGCCGACCTTGGAGATGTTGAACACCTCCAGGATCTGCGCATTGCCGAGCATGGTCTCGCGCAGCGTCGGCGCGAGCAGGCCGCTCATCGCCTTCTTCACGTCATCCACGAGGTCGTAGATGATGTTGTAGTAGCGGATCTCGATGCCGTTGCGCTTGGCGAGCGCGGCGGCCTCCTTGTTGGCGCGGACCGAGAAGCCGATGATCGCGGCGTTGAAGCCTTCCGCGAGCGTAACGTCGGACTCGCTGATGCCGCCGACGCCGGCATGCAGGATGCGGGCGGCGACCTCGTCGGTGCCGAGCTTCTCCAGCGAGCCGAGAATGGCTTCCAGCGAGCCCTGCACGTCGGCCTTGATGACCAGCGGGAATTCCTTCCGGCCCGCGGTCTTCAATTGCGACATCATCTGCTCGAGCGAGCCGCGCATGCCGGAGATCGAGGCAGCGGCGTTCTCGCGCTTCTGGTGCGCACGATAAGACGTGACCTGACGGGCGCGGGCTTCGTTCTCGACGACGGCCAAGCGATCACCGGCTTCCGGCGGACCGTTGAAGCCGAGCACCTCGACCGGCACCGACGGGCCGGCCTCCTGCAGGGTCTCGCCCTGGTCGGAGATCAGCGCGCGGACGCGGCCCATCTCGGCGCCGGCGACGATGATGTCACCGACGCGAAGCGTGCCGCGCTGGACCAGCACGGTGGCGACCGGACCACGGCCGCGATCGAGCTTGGCTTCGATCACGGTGCCCTCGGCCGGACGATCCGAATTGGTTTTGAGGTCGAGGATGTCGGCCTGAAGCGCGATCATCTCGAGCAGACGATCGAGATTGGTCTTGTTCTTGGCCGACACCTCGACATCGACGACCTCGCCGCCGAGCGATTCCACCTGCACCTCGTGCTGGAGCAGCTCGGTGCGGACGCGCTCGGGCCGGGCGTCGGGCTTGTCGATCTTGTTGATCGCCACGATCATCGGCACCTTCGCCGCCTTGGCGTGGTTGATGGCCTCGATCGTCTGCGGCATGACGCCGTCATCGGCCGCGACCACCAACACGACGATGTCGGTGACCTTGGCGCCGCGGGCGCGCATCGCGGTGAACGCGGCGTGGCCGGGCGTGTCGATGAAGGTGATCTTCTTGCCAGAGTCCGGCGCGGTCACCTGATAGGCGCCGATATGCTGGGTGATGCCGCCGGCTTCGCCCGAGACCACGTTGGCGTGGCGCAGCGCGTCGAGCAGCGAGGTCTTGCCGTGGTCGACGTGGCCCATCACGGTCACGACCGGCGAGCGCGGCTCGGTGTCGGAGGAATCGTCGACGACGTCGAACAGACCCTCTTCCACGTCCGACGCGGCAACGCGCTTGACGGTGTGGCCAAGCTCCTCGGCGATCAGCTGCGCGGTGTCGGCGTCGATCACGTCGGTGATCTTGTGCATCGCGCCCTGGCGCATCAGCAGACGGATCACGTCGACCGCACGCTCCGACATGCGGTTGGCCAGCTCCTGGATCGTGATCGCCTCGGGAATCGTCACCTCGCGGATGAGCTTTTCCTTCTGCTCGTTCGCCGCATGGCCCTTCAGGCGCTGGGTGCGGCGGCGGAACGAGGCAATCGAACGCTCGCGCACGTCGTCCGCGGTGAGCGCGGTGACGACGGTCAGACGGCCGCGCTGCTTCTGCGGGCCGGGCTTGTGCGTGGTCTTCGGCGGCGGCGCGGGACGCGCGGCGCCACCGGGGCCGCGGCGGATCTGGCGCGGACCTTCATCCTCGTCGGGACCGGCTGCGACGCCGGGCGCACGGCCGAGCGGGCCGCCACCGGCCGGACGGGCTCCGGCAGGGCGGGCACCGGCCGGCTGAGTGCCGGGTGGACGCGAGCTCGGACCGCCGATCTGCGGCGGCCGGCTGCCGGGTGCGCCCACGGGACGGCCAGGCGCCTGGGCCTGGCGGGCCGGGGCAGTCGCGGTCGGCTGCGGCGCAGCGGCTGCGGCGACCGTCGGACGCGGCGCCTCGCCTTCGCCGAACCGCTTCTTGGCCTCGAGCTCGGCCTTGCGCTTGGCTTCCTCTTCGTGGCGGTGACGCTCTTCCTCGGCCTTGCGGCGCGCCTCGGCGGCCTCGCGCTCGGCGCGTTCGGCGGCTTCGCGCTCGGCGCGGCGGCGGGCCTCTTCCTCGGCCTGACGGCGTTCCTCGATGTCGCGCACGCGCGCATCGGCGAGCGCACTGGCGCGGGCCGAACGCTCATCCTCGGTCAGGGTGCGCAGCACGACGCCGGAGCCGCTACGCTGCTGACCGGACGGACGCGGGCCCGACGGGCGGTTGCTCGGCGGCGGCGGTGGCGGCGCCTTGGCGACGGTCGGCTCCGGCGCATGCGGCGCATCGGGCGCCCCATCGCCGACGCGGCGCTTGGTGCCGCGCTTCTCGACCACCACCTGCTTGCTCCGGCCGTGCGGGAAGCTCTGACGCACCGTGCCAGTCTCGACGCGCGGCTTGAGCGTCAAGGTCTTGCTCGGGACACCGAGTTTCTTGTCGCCCGGAGTGTTTTGATCGGCCATTCAGTCGTCCTAATCTCGTTTACCTGCGTGCGGGGCTGCCGCACCGTCTCATTCGTGCAATCGTCGCGTAATCGGTCGCTATGTCTTCGAAGTCGAAGAGGTTGAAGTCGAAGCAGATTTCGTGGCCGCGGTTCCGGCAATCTTGTCAGCGTCGGCCGACCGGTATCGGACCAGAGTCTGGCTGCGCGACAGGAATGTCCTGCTCGCCGGGCCTGCGAGCACGGCAGCATGTATCACATTTGAGCGCCCAAGTGCCAAATCCAATTCTGCCGAAGTGAGGCAGCAGATGATCGGAAATGTCAGGGCTTGTCCTTGATCCCCGTCAGTCGGCCGCACCAGCGCATCGAGCTTGCGAATCCCGTCGGCGGCACCGTCCGAGGCGTGGATCAGGGCGGCCAAGCCGGCCCGCGACTGCCGCTGCGACAGCGCTGCTTCGACCTTGGAAAAACCCGAGACGACTTGGCCGGCCTTGGCCGCAATCCCCAGCGCCTCGATCGCGCTGCGGACGAGCAAGGTCTCCAGATCGTCGGCAAGTGTCGGAGGGACGCGAACGTTGGTCTTGAAGCCACGGCTGAAATGGTGACGCCGCACCGCTTCCGCAACCGCCGGCTTTGACGCCGTGATCCACAATCCCCGTCCGGGCAGCTTGCGCTTGATGTCGGGCACCACCTCGCCCGACGGGCCGACCACGAACCGGATCAGCTCGCCGATCGGCCGCACCTCGCGGCTGACCGCGCACATGCGCATGGTCGCGGACTTCTCGGTCCGCGGTCCATTGTCGAGCTCGGGGTCGGCCATAGCGAGCATGCGGTGGTGCGGCTCCTCATCTCAAGCCAGCAAAGTTATGGCGGGTGTCATCACAGCTGATGTCATGGGTCAGGCAGGCTGTCCTTCGGCTTCGTCCTCGGCCTCGCCCTTGGCGAGATCGGCCTCGGTGATCCAGCCGGCCTTGACGCGGGCCTGCATCACCATGGCTTCGGCGTCGTCGCGCGACACCTCGAGCCCGTCGAGAATGCCGGGATATTTGGTCTGCTCGCCGCCATCCTTGCGCTCGACCCAGCCGACGAGATCGTCGGTAGCGCAGCCGGCGAGGTCGTCGACGGTCTTGATGTCGTTCTCGCCGAACTTGACCAGCATCTTGGAGGTGACGCCGGGCACGTCCTTCAGCGCGTCCTCGACGCCCAGCTCCTTGCGCTTGGCCTCGAGCTCGGCCTCCTGCTGCTCCAGGAATTCGCGGGCGCGGGTCTGCAGCTCGGTCGCGGTCTCCTCGTCAAAACCCTCGATGCCGGCGAGATCCTTCAGATCGACCAGCGCCAATTCCTCGACTGAGGTGAAGCCTTCCGACGCCAAGAGCTGGCCGACGACCTCGTCGACGTTGAGCGATTCCATGAACACGCGGGTCGAGTTCTCGAAGTCGGCCTGGCGGCGCTCCGATTCCTCCTGCTCGGTCAGGATGTCGATGTCCCAGCCGGTGAGCTGCGAGGCCAGGCGTACGTTCTGGCCGCGGCGGCCGATCGCCAGCGACAGCTGGTTGTTGGTGTCGGGCACCACGACCTCGATGCGCTCGCGGTCCTCGTCGATGACGACCTTGGCGACCTCGGCCGGCGCCAGCGCGTTGACCACGAAGGTCGCGATGTCGGGCGACCACGGAATGATGTCGATCTTCTCGCCCTGCAGCTCGTTCACCACCGCCTGCACGCGCGAGCCGCGCATGCCGACACAGGCGCCCACGGGATCGACCGATGAATCGCGCGACACGACGCCGATCTTGGCGCGCGAGCCGGGATCGCGGGCGACCGCCTTGATCTCGACGATGCCGTCATAGATTTCCGGCACCTCCTGCGCGAACAGCTTGGCCATGAACTGCGGATGGGTGCGCGACAGGAAGATCTGCGGTCCCCTGGTCTCGCGGCGGACGTCGAACACATAGGCGCGGACGCGGTCGCCGTTGCGGAACACCTCGCGCGGCAGCATCTCGTCGCGGCGGATGATCGCTTCGCCACGGCCGAGATCGAGGATCACGCTGCCGTACTCGACGCGCTTGACGACGCCGTTGACGATGTCGCCGATGCGGTCCTTGAACTCCTGGTATTGCCGGTCGCGCTCGGCCTCGCGCACCTTCTGCACGATGACCTGCTTGGCCGACTGCGCGGCGATGCGGCCATACTCCAGCGGCGGCAAGGTGTCGGCGATGGTGTCGCCGATCTGCGCGCCAGGATTGGCGCGGCGGGCGTCGTCGAGCGAGATCTGGTTGGAGGGGTTCTCGACCTTCTCGACCACCAGCATGTGGCGTGACAGCCTGAGCTCACCCTTGCGCGGGTCGATCTCGGCATGAACGTCGGTCTCGCTGCCATAGCGGGCACGGGCGGCCTTGGCGATCGCGTCTTCCATGGCGGCGATCACGATGCCGCGGTCGATCGACTTCTCGCGCGCGACGGCGTCGGCGATCTGCAGCAGTTCCAACCGGTTGGCGCTGACGGCCATGGCGTAAGTCTCCTCTAATCAGGATCGATCTCGCCCCTGCGCGCACGATCGGCGGCGAGGCGATGTTTCTTGGTGTTGGTCGGCAGCGGCTTCTTGGCCGGCTGCTTCTCCTTCAACTTCGGCTTGGCTTGGGCCGCCGGCTTGGCGTGCGGCGCCAGCGGCGGGGCAATGCCGAGCTCACGCTTCTTCTCGCGCTCGGCGGCCTTGCCGCGGCGCATGGACTCGGCGATCAGCTCGTCGGTCAGCACCATCTTGGCGTCGCCGATGTCGGTCATCGGCAGCACGACGTCCGGGTCGACATCCTTGGCGACGTCGTCGCGGGTGATGCGCACGCCATCGCCTTCGACACCCTTGATGATGCCGCGGAAGCGTTTGCGGTTCTGATGCGCCACCGCCATCTCGATCTTCACGAGATGACCGATATGGCGCTCGAAATCCGAGCGGCGGACCAGCGGCCGGTCGATGCCCGGCGAGGAGATCTCGAGCCGGTAGGCACGGTCGATCGGGTCGGCGATGTCGAGAACGGGCGATAGCGCCCGCGACACCGCCTCGCAATCCTCGATCTGCATGGTGCCGTCAGGACGTTCGGCCATGACCTGCACCGTGCAGCCGGCCTCGCCGGAGATGCGGATGCGGACCAGGCGGTAACCCATTCCCTGCAGCACGGGGTCGGCGACCGCCGCGACACGCGCTGCCACGCCCGGCTCGACGACGAGCCGGGGCTCGGTCAGAAGGTCGGTGTCAGCAGCTGCGAGGGTCGGTTCCGTCATCGAGGCGTCGATCGCGTCTTGCTTGTTTCGGCCTTGCGGCCTGCCGATCGCGCTCACCAGACCGATCACGCCAGGGGCGGAGCGATCCAGGTAACAAAAAAGAGCGGGTCCGGAAGGGCCCACCCTCACTACGCGATCGTATATGAGATGAAGATTGATGGCGCTCATATAGCCGCTTTGCCGGCCGACGGCAAGGGTCGTGTGGGCTCTCTTGTCGGCCAAGCCAGGGCCGGAACTCCAGTTCAGGTGCGGTCTCGCGCCCGCGCAGGGGCAAACCGGCCGTCCGCGGCGCCTAATCCTTCATTCACCAAGATCATCTAAAAATGGAGATCAGTTGGCGTGCGCTGCCTCCGGCCGATGCCTGGGTGTGGCGAACACGCAGATGTGTCGCGTGGCGTACCGAGTTGTTGTCATGACCCCAGCTACTGCGCTGATCCCGGGACTCGAGGGGATCGTCAGGCAAGGCGACGCCGAGCGCTGCGTCGAGGCGACGCGCCGCATTGCCGACCTCTTCCTCGCCGACGCGGCCAGGCTGCGCCCCGAGCACATCAATCTGTTCGACGGCCTGCTGATCGATCTGGTGCCGCTCGCGGACCTGGCGACGCGGATCGATCTGTCCGAGCGCCTGTCGCGGCTCGCGAAAGCGCCGCGCGTCGTGATCGGCCAGCTCGCGCGCGACGACGAGGTCGCCGTGGCCGCTCCCCTGCTCCGCCGTTCGCCGGCGCTCGAGGATGGCGCGCTGATCGACATCGCGCAGGGCAAGAGCCAGGGTCATCTGCTCGCCATCGCCGAACGCTCGCGGCTGTCGCCGGAGACGACGGATGTGCTGGTCCGTCGCGGCGATCGCGACGTGGTGCGGCGGACAGCGGCGAACGACGGCGCGACGTTCTCTGAGGCCGGCTATTCCGGGCTGATCAACCGCGCGAGCTTCGACGGCGTGCTGACGCTTGCGGTCGGCAAGCGCGACGATCTCTCCGACGAGCACCTGAAACGGCTGCTCGAAGGCTCGCTCGATGTCGTCAAGCGCCGGCTGCTCGATGTGGTCGGGCCGGAGCGGCAGAGCAAGATCAGGCAGGCCGTCGCGGAGCTTGCGGGGACGGCGAGCGCGAGTGTCGGCAGGCGCAATTTCGTGCCGGCGCAACGGATCATCCTGTCGCTCTATGAAGCGGACGCCTTGGACGAGGCGGCGCTGCTGGGCTTCGCGAGCGAGCACAAATATGAGGAGGTCATCGCAGCGCTCGCCGCGATGACGGGGCTCAAGCTCGCAACGCTCGATCGGCTTGTCTCCGGCGACCGCCACGACCCGCTGCTGATCCTCGGCCGTACGATCGGCCTCGACTGGAGCACCGTGCAGGCGCTGATCCAGCTCCGCCTCGGGCCGAAGCGCGTGCCGGCGCAGCGTGACCTCGATGCCATCCGCGTGACTTACGCGCGCCTGTCATCATCGACGGCCGACCGCGTCGTGGCGTTCTGGAAGACGCGCCACTAGATCTCTTTGCTTGAGCATGATCTTTTCGGAAAACCGGCTTCCACTTTTCCGGATCATGCTCTCATCCATCGGACTCAACGCCGACGGAAGATCAGATAGCTCGCCACGCGCCCCTCGCGTGTGGCCTTCCGGCCGTAGCGCGTCATCGTGTAGTTCGGCCAGGGCAGGCGCCAATCGTCGGCGCGCTCCGCCGTCCAGGCGAAATCGGGCGAGCGCAGCAGATGCCACAGCGTCCAGGCGCAGTAATCGGCTATGTCGCTGACGAAGCGGAATTCGCCGCCCGGCTTGAGCGCGCGCGCCATCGCAACGATGGTCGCGTCCTGCACGAAGCGCCGCTTCCAATGCCGCCGCTTCGGCCAGGGATCGGGATGAATGAGATCGATCCGTTGCAGCGAGTGCGCCGGCAGCCAGGCGAGCAGCTCGGCGGCGTCGCCGGCGAGCAGCCGGATATTGCCGATGTTGTCGGCTTCGATCGCCGAGAGGATCTTCGCCATGCCGTTGACATAGGGCTCGCAGCCGATGAAGCCGGTCGCCGGATACGCCTTGGCCTCGGCGGCAAGATGCTCGCCGCCGCCGAATCCGATCTCCAGACGCAGCGCCTCGACCGGCGGGTCGTACAGCGTCGGCAGCACGACATCGGCGGGCGCTGAGAGATCGAGCGCGAGGTGCGGCAGCAGGTTCTCCACCAAATCAGCCTGGTGTGCCCGCAGCTTGTGTCCCTTGCGGCGGCCGAAGAACGAGCCCTGGCCGTGCAGGGCCTCGTGGCCGGCGTGATCGTCGTCGACGGGCATCATCGCAGTGCTCATCGCAAGGTCTGGTAGAGACGGTGCAGCAGCCGCGCCCGCGGCTCGATCGAGGAGATATACATCTGCTCGTAATGCGTATGCGCGCCCTTGCCGTCGACGCCGAGACCGTCGAGCGTCGCCGTGAACGGCGCCGTGAAATTGCCGTCGGAGCCGCCGCCCGTGTAGGTGTCGACGAGATCGAAGCCGAGCTCCTCGGCGAGTGTTCTCGCATGCTCGAACAGCGCAGCGCCCGCATTGCCCTTGACGTAAGGCGGCCGATTGACCTCGCCTCTGACCTCGACGGTCACCCCTTCGCTACGCGACTTCAAGCCCAGGATCTTCGGCACGATCTCGTCGGCATCGCCGGGCGACGGCAGCCGCGCATCGACCTCTGCATAGGCTTCCTCCGCGATCACGTTCGGCCGCGTGCCGCCGCGGACGACGCCGACATTCACGGTGATGCCGCGCGCGGGATCGTTGAGCGCTTCGAGCGCTTGGATTACGTTGGCGAGCTCGCGGATCGCACTGCGTCCATCCTGCGGACGCGCGCCGGCATGCGCAGGCACGCCGCGGATCGACACATCGAAGCGGGCCACGCCCTTGCGCCCGGTGACGATCTTGCCGCCATCGCGCGCCGGCTCGGTGACCAGCACATATTTGGCCTTGCGGCCTTCCTCCTCGATCAGCGCACGCGAGGTCGGGCTGCCGATCTCCTCGTCGGAGACGAACAAATGAGTCATGCCGAGCGGCGTTGTCTCGCCGGCGATGCAGAGCTGACGGAAGGCATGATAGGCGAGATAGGCGCCGCCCTTCATATCGTAAATGCCGGGACCGTAGGCGATGTCGCCGTCGATCGAGAACGGCAGGCGCTCGATGAAGCCGAGCGGATGCACCGTGTCGAGATGACTCAGCACGAGAATGCCCGGCTCGTTCTGTCCCCATGAGGAGCGCACCACCAGGTGATCGCCGCAGCCATCACGGCCGGCGATCCGCTCCACCACCGCATCGAGCCCGCGATAGCCGTCGGCGACCAAAGAGGCCAGTCGGTTGACCTGATCAGGGGCTTCGGTCGGGGTCTCGATCTCGACCCATTGGCGGATGCCGTCGAGAATTGTGCGGCTATCGAACGGATTGGTCGCGGCAGTCATGAGTTACGTCAGTCGTTCTCGATGGTTAGCGAAAGGTATCGAATGGAGGGCGTTCACGCGCGGATCATCGCCGGTGCGATGCCCTCTCTCAGGCGTCACATGCGCACAAAATGATTAAGAGCGCGACAGCCTTTCCCGAAGGGGAGCCATCGCGCTCTCATGGTCGTCATCGAACTTGTTGATCGGCTCATTGGCGTTGCGGAACACGAGACGTGTCTGCAACATCCGCAAAGCTGGCTTCGCTCATGGCCCCCCGGAGGCGCTGACATTCATATGAGAAGCGTTCATATGAGAGCGGTCGCAATAGGAATGTCAGCGCCAGCGCATCAGCGTGGCTCAGCTCTAGCCCTCTTCCGGCGCCTCGCGATCAGCGATCTGCTCGACCAGGTCGACGATGCTGCGGCGAAGCTTGGAATCGTGGATCCGCGTGAATGCGCGGGTCAACGCCAGTCCTTCGGAGGTTGCCAGGAAATCAGACACATAGGCCGGAGAGGCGCCCTCGCCGAAAGCTTCACCATTGGTCCCACCACTCGGGACGCCTTCGAACAGGAACGAGACAGGGACCTGCAGGACTTCGGAGATCTGCTGGATCCGGCTGGCGCCGACTCGATTGGTGCCTTTTTCGTACTTCTGTATCTGCTGGAACGTGAGTCCGAGAGCCTCACCAAGTTTTTCCTGGCTCATGCCCAACATGATACGGCGCATCCGCACCCGGCTGCCGACATGCTTGTCAACAGGGTTGGGCGCTTTCGTCGACATCTCTCAACTCCTTAGAATCAGGGCCTCGGAACGAGGCGATCGCAGTATGCCTCAGGCGCTCACACCGTCAATTTCTGCTCGCATGTCGTACTAATGGTGGACGGTCGAGCAGCGAACTGAGCGGATCATGCTGCCGCGCGAGAATGCGAATTGCAGCAGCTATCTGTCAACACTTGGGGTTTTGGATGTCAAAAAAAATCTTACACACCCGGAAAGAATTCAGATCTTGCTGCCGTCAGGGAAGCTTTTGAGCAACACGTCTGCGAACGACCGTGCTCAGGGCGATCACTAACAAGATGGCCGCCGGAATATCGCCAAATCTCGCATAAATAGAGGGCTGCAGCGCAACAGGCAGCGCGGAATCCAACACGCCTTCCGCACCGAGAGATAGTTGCGCGACGATGCGGCCGACAGGATCGATCACTGCGGAGACGCCCGTGTTCGCTGATCGAACTAATGGAAGCCCCTGTTCGATCGCACGCCACTGTGCCTGCTGCAGATGCTGATGAGGACCGGTCGAGATGCCGAACCAGCCATCGTTCGTCAGGTTCACGATCCAGCCGGGACGCTCCTCGTGCGGCACACTCTCACTTGGAAAGATGGCCTCGTAGCAGATCAAAGGCAGAACACGCGGAGCGTGTGGCACGTCCAGGTTGCGTCGCACCGTGCCCGCAATGAAGCCGCCCTGCACGCGCGTCAACTGCTCCAGCCCGATCCGCTCCAGCAGATTCTGGAACGGCAGGAACTCGCCGAACGGCACCAGATGCAGCTTGTCATAGACCGACAGCACGGTGCCGTCATGGTCGATCACATAGATCGAATTATAGGCGCGGGTGATCGGCGTGGTGCGCGGGCCGTCCGGGGCGCGCACCGAACCGGTGATCAGCACCGTCCCGGGCGATAGCAGGTCGGCGATCTGGCCCATGGCGTCGGCTTCACGGGTCAGGAAGAACGGAAACGCCGATTCAGGCCAGATCAGGACGTTGGTGTCGCGCACGCCGGTCGCCTTCGGCCCCGTGGCGCGGTCGGACAGCGCCAGATAGCGGCGCATGACCTCGGCCTTGGCGCCGTAATTGAATTTGACGTCCTGCTGCAGGTTGGGCTGCATGATCCGCAGCTTGAGATCGGCAACGAAGGCGGTCGGGTGCTGGCCCAGCCGGATGGCGCCGAACACGCCCATCACGATCAGCAGCGCGCCAGCTGCGGCCGGAACCTGCCAACGCTCGCGCCAGCTCTTGCCGTCGATCAGCACCGCTGGGCTGGCAAAGATCGCGATCGTGAGGAACGTCATGCCCCAGATGCCGATCAGCGAGGCCGATTGCGCCAGCGCGAGCGGCTGCGACAGGGCGTAGCCGAACGTGTTCCAGGGGAAGCCGGTGAGCGCGTGGCCGCGCAGCCATTCGCTCGCGGTCAGAGAGGCCGCCAGCGCCAGGATGCGGCTGGCGTCGCGCGTCCAGAGCAGGCGCGCCAGCGCAAAGCCTAATGCCGGGAACAGCGACAGATAAGCGGGCAGACCGAGCACCGCGAACGGCATCAGCCAGGCGAAGGTGTCGGCATCGACCAGGAACGCGTTGCCTATCCAGTACAGGCCGGGCACGAAATAGCCCATGCCGAAGCAGAAGCCGGTCAAGGCCGCCGCCGGGATGCCACGTCGCCGTCCGGCCGCTGCGCCGTCGATCAGCCAGACCAGCACGGGGAAGGTGACGGCGAGCACCGGCCACGCATTGAACGGGGCCATTGCCAGCGCGGAGACGGCGCCGGCGGCGAGCGCGATCGCTGCGCGCTTCCACCCCCAGGCCAGAACGACGCTGGCGGCGAGGTCGCGCATCATCGTGGTGCGGATCACTGTGAGATTGCTCCGTCGCCTTTTGCGCCGTCGCCTTGGGGCGGGCTGCTGTCGTCGTTGTTGGACGGCGGGCTGGCATCCGCGGGCCGCGGCAGCTCGGCCGACATGCCGGTGTCAGGAAGCGCCTCGCGGCGTCGGCTCTCGCGCGGCGGCCGTGGCACCGGGCGCTCCTTGCGCGGCGCGATGCGCAGCCGCTTGACGCGGCGCGGATCGGCGTCGAGCACCTCGACCTCGAAATTGCCGGGGCCGGAGATCAGCTCGCCGCGCACCGGCAGCCGGCCGACATGGTTGACGAGATAGCCGCCGAGCGTCTCGACGCCCTCGCCCGCCTCGCCGGTCACGAACTCCTCGCCGATCACCCGGCGCACGTCATCGAGGCTGGCGCGGGCATCGGCGATGAAGGCGTTGTCGGCCTGGCGCATGATCGCCGGCGGCTCGTCGCTGTCGTGCTCGTCGTCGATCTCGCCGACGATCTGCTCGACGATGTCCTCGATCGAGACAAGCCCATCGGTGCCGCCATATTCGTCGACCACGAGCGCCAGATGGATGCGCGACGCCTGCATCTGCGCCAGGAGATCGATGGCGCGCATCGACGGCGGCACATAGAGCAGCTTGCGGATGATGTTGGCCTCGAACAGCGGCATCGACAGCTCGACGCTCTTCAGGTCGAGCCCGGCGGGCAGCGGCTTCTTGCGCCGGGCCTTTGCATCATCGGAGATGCGGGCCTGCGCCGTCATGTAAGCGAGCAGGTCGCGGATATGCACCATGCCTTCGGGATCGTCGAGCGTGTCGTTGTAGACGACGAGCCGTGAATGCGACGCGCTCTCGAACAGGCTCATGAGCTCGCCGAGCGTGATGTCGCGCCGGACGGCGACGATGTCGGCGCGATGCACCATCACGTCGGCGATGCGCCGCTCGTGCAGATCGAGGATGTTACGCAGGAGCGTGCGCTCGACCGCGGAGAAGCCGATATCGTCGGGCGTCGACGCATCGAGCACGACCTGCAGATCGTCGCGGACCGAACCGCCGCCCTTCCAGCCGAACAGATTGCGCAGCGCGCGCAGCAGCCAGCTTTCGCTCGGCGAGCGGCCAAGCTCGGACGGCGGCACGACAGCCGGCAGATTGCGCGTGTTGCGCGGATTGTCGTGAATGGGCTCGGAATCGGCCATGGTCAATTGATCCGTTCCCGGTCAGCATAGGGATCGGGGATGCCGAGATGGGCCAGGATCTCGGTCTCCAACGCCTCCATCTCCTCGGCCTCGTCGTCGCTCTCGTGATCGTAGCCGATCAGATGCAGGAAGCCGTGCACGGTGAGATGGCTGAGATGGTGCTCGAACGGCTTCTGCTCGTCGTCGGCCTCGCGCCGCATCGTCTCATAGGCAATGGCGATGTCGCCGAGCATGCGCGGCGCATCATCGTCGCCGCGCGGACCGGTCGGCTGCAGCGCCGGAAACGACAGCACGTTGGTCGGCTTGTCGATGCCGCGCCAATTGCTGTTCAGCGTACGGATGCCCTGGTCGTCGGTGAGCATGACCGCAATTTCGGCGTCGTCGACATCGGCTTCCACCATCTCAGCGGCGGCGAGGATGGCGCGTTGTATGACATCTTCGGCGTCGGGCTGGTCCTGCCAGCAATCGGCGGCGACAATGACCTCGGTAATTGGAATGGGACTTTGTGGCATCCTGATCGATATCTGTGCGGATGGCGCTTCACGACGCGCGCATCGGCGGTGTGCTCTCGCGTCAGCGGGCTTTCGGGCCCTCATAGGCGGCAACGATGCGCGCCACCAATTCGTGGCGGATGACGTCCTCGCCGGTGAACCGGACCTGCGCGATGCCCTCGACGCCGTCGAGCAGCCGTGCGGCCTCGGCAAGGCCGGACGTCTGGCCGTTCGGAAGATCGACCTGCGAGGGATCGCCGGTGATGATCATGCGGCTGTTCTCGCCGAGACGCGTCAGGAACATCTTCATCTGCATCGATGTCGTGTTCTGCGCCTCGTCGAGAATGATCGCAGCATTGGTCAAGGTGCGGCCGCGCATGAACGCGAGCGGCGCGATCTCGATCTCGTTGGCCTGCAACGCACGCTCGACGACACGCGCATCCATCAGGTCGTACAGCGCGTCGTAGATCGGGCGCAAATACGGATCGACCTTCTCGCGGAGATCGCCGGGCAGGAAGCCGAGCCGCTCGCCGGCCTCGACTGCAGGCCGCGACAGGATGATGCGATCGACTTCCTTGCGCTCGAACAATTGCGCGGCATGCGCCACCGCGAGCCAGGTCTTGCCGGTGCCGGCCGGGCCGATGCCGAACACCAGCTCATGGCGCTTCAGCGCACGGATGTAGGAATCCTGCGCGGCGGTGCGGGCGCGCACCGGACGCTTGCGCAGATTGATGCTCTCGAACGCGTTCTTGCCGTTCTTGGCGTCGAACTCGAACAGCGAGCCCTGCGCGACCACGGCGCGGATCGCGCCCTCGACGTCGCCCTGCGACAGGTCCATGCCCTTCACGGCCTGGGCGTACAAGGATTCCAGCACGCGGCGCGCGGCGTCGCAGCCGTCGCGGCTGCCGCCGATCGTGATGTGGTTGCCGCGGGAATCGACGACGACGCCGAGACGGCGCTCGAGCAGCGCGAGGTTCTGGCCGTAGGGACCGACCAGGGCGGAAGCGGCGCGGTTGTCGTCGAAATCGATGACGACCTGGGTTTCGGGGGGCATGGACATGTCGCGGTCGAACTTGCGGCTGGGAGCGAGGGAAGATGAATCCGATGCGCTCTTGGGCAAGTGCTCAGCCTCCGATGGACATCAGGGATGCGGCGTCAGGACGGGGTGCGGCGGCGGCCGTGACGAGCTCGCCGAGCAGGCTGTAGCGCTCGAGACTGTCGATGCGCACCGGCAGAACCTGACCGATAATGTCGCTGTCCGCCATTACATGGGCTGGTTGCAGATAGGCGGTGCGTCCGACCAGCTGACCCGGCTTGCGCGCGGCGCGCTCGAACAACACGTCCACGACCGAGCCAATCGCGGCCTTGTTGAAGGCTGCCTGCTGGCTGTCGATCAAGCTCTGGAGACGCTCCAATCGCTCGTCCATCTCGGTCGCTGACACCATCTCCTGCATGTCCGCCGCCGGCGTGCCCGGGCGCGGCGAATATTTGAAAGAATAGGCCGCAGCGTAGCCGATTTGGTCGATCAGCGCGAGGGTGGCGCGAAAATCTTCCTCGGTCTCACCGGGGAACCCGACGATGAAGTCCGAAGAGAATGCAATATCGGGCCGCGCGCGGCGGAAACGGTCGACGACCTCCAGGTAATCGGCGGCGGTGTGTTTGCGATTCATGGCCGCGAGGATGCGGTCGCATCCCGACTGCACGGGAAGATGCACGAACGGCATCACCGCTGCGAGATCACGATGCGCCGCGATCAAGCTGTCATCGACGTCGTTGGGATGGCTGGTGGAGTAGCGGATGCGCGCCACGCCGGGAATATCCGCGATCCGATAGAGCAGCCGGCCGAGCGTCCAGGCGCGGCCGTCGGGGCCTTCGCCGTGATAAGCGTTGACGTTCTGGCCGATCAGCGTGATCTCGCGGACGCCGCTTTCGGTGAGCTGAGTCACATCGTCGACGATCCGCGCCACCGGCCGCGACATCTCGCTGCCGCGCGTATACGGCACCACGCAGAAGGTGCAGAACTTGTCGCAGCCTTCCTGCACCGTCACGAAGGCCGAGATGCCGCGGGCGCGGATCGCCTCGCGGCTAGGCTTGGCGAGATGTCCGAATTTGTCCTCGGCCGGAAATTCGGTCTCGATCGCGCGCTCGCCACGGCCCGCCTGGGCAAGCAGTTGCGGCAGATGGTGATAGCTCTGCGGCCCGACCACGACATCGACGGTGGGGGCGCGAGCGATGATCTCCTCGCCCTCGGCCTGCGCCACGCAACCCGCCACCGCGATCTGCATCGCACGGCCGGCCTTCGCCGCTTCCTCCTTCGCCACCCGGAGGCGCCCAAGCTCCGAATAGACCTTTTCCGAGGCCTTCTCGCGAATGTGGCAGGTGTTGAGAATCACGAGGTCGGCGTCGCCGGCCTCGGCGGTCTCGACGAAGCCCTCAGGCGCGAGCGTGTCCACCATGCGCTGGGCATCGTAGACGTTCATCTGGCAACCATAGGACTTGATGTGCAGCTTGCGCGGCGGCGTCATGAAACCTTGCATGCGGTCGGGAGCGCCAATCTCGGCGCCGCGCTCAGATATAGGCTAGACCGCCGAAAATCCAGCGAGCGGGGCGGTTTTCTGGCCAAGCTGGCGCAGAATCGCTGGCAATTGCCGCATATCGTCGAAAACCAGGGAGGCGCCGGCCTGGCGCAGGCTGTCGGCATAGCCGGGCCGGCAATGGCTGCCGCCATGGAACCCGAGCACCGTCATGCCCGCGGCGAGGCCGCCCCGGATACCGGCGATGCTGTCCTCGACGACGACGCAGGCCGCCGGACGCGCATTCATCTGGGCGGCCGCGAACAGGAACAGGTCGGGCGCCGGCTTGCCGTTCTCGACCTGCGACGACGAGAAGATGTCCGGCATCAGCCGGTCATACAGCCGGGTGGCGCCGAGGCTCACGCGCATGCGCTGGTGCGAGCCGGAGGATGCCACGCAGACCGGCAGGTCCAGCGCATCGAGCGCGTCCGAAATCCCGGCGACCGGTTGCAACTCCTGCTCGAATGTCCGGAACAGCCGCTCCTGCAACCTGGCATTGAAATCGTCCGGCAGGCTGCGGCCGAGCTCGGCCTCGACCTCCATGGTCGCCTGTTTCGAGGAGCGCCCGAGAAAGCGGTCGAACACCTCGGCGGCGGTGATCGGATATCCGCACAGGCTGAGCACGTCGGCATGCGCCTGACACGAGATCACCTCGCTATCGACCAGCACGCCGTCGCAATCGAAAATGACGAGATCCAGCGGGGAAGCCTGTGCAGCGTCAGCCATTCGTCTCTTCGTCGAGCGGCACGCAATACAGCTCCAAGCGATGGTCGACCAGCTTGTACCCGAGCTTGCGGGCGATCTCCGCCTGCAGCTTCTCGATTTCCTCGGAGGTGAATTCGATCACCTTGCCGTCGCGCAGATTGATCAGGTGATCGTGATGGCTGTCACGCATCTGCTCGTAGCGCGCGCGGCCTTCTCGGAAATCATGGCGCTCGATGATCCCGGCGTCCTCGAACAGCTTCACGGTGCGATACACCGTGGAGATCGAGATCTTGTCGTCGACGGCGACGCAGCGCCGATACAATTCCTCGACGTCGGGATGGTCGGAGGCTTCTGCGAGCACGCGGGCGATGACCCGGCGCTGCTCGGTCATCCGCATGCCGGTGGCGGCGCAACGGGCCTCGATGCCGGTGGAACTGAGCGCTGGCGTTGTTTTCAAGGAGGTCATCGTCTCTCGCCTCAAGGATGCGCTTTCTGCCACCAAGCGCAGGTTACGACAAGTCCCGGCGCATCAGAAGCGCATTCAACTGTTCCCCGCCGGGCTGGAGGTAATAGCGCTCCCGCCGACCGACGGTCGCAAATCCGGCGCGTTCATAGAGTCGCCGGGCCGGCTGGTTGTTTTCCTCGACCTCGAGAAAAACCGTGCGAACGCCGCGACCTGCAAGATGTCCGAGATGCGTCAGCAACAAATCACGAGAGAGGCCGCGGCCGCGCTGATTTGGGTCAAGTGCGACCGACAAAATCTCCGCTTCGTCGGCGCCGATGCGCGAGACGATGAAGCCAATGAGTTTGCGACCGAGTTGCAGGCGATGGATCAGCGTATTGCGCTCGGTCAGCATCGTCTCGAACTCGCCCTCGCCCCAGCCGCGATGAAACGATGCGGCATGGATCTGAGCGAGCCGCGCCGCGTCGCGCGGCGTGGCGGCCTGGATGGAAGGCTTGGAGCGCCCGAGCCAGCGGAAGAGCATGTTCATCGTCAAACGGCCGTCTGCACCGGACTGGGCATTGCGCCGGCGGGCGGCTTGACGTCGGGCGCGCGCAGATAGAACGGCCGCGCCGGAGCGTGATCAGGATCCGCCGCCGCTCCGAGCCAGGCAACCCACGCGATATCGGGCCCGGCCAGGGCCTCGACCGCAACGGGTGCGGCGTCCTCGGGAGGCCAGCGCTCAGCCAGGATCGCCGCGGCATTGCCGACGAGATGCGGCGCGCCGAACCGCGCGGCCGCGAGCACGTCGCCGATGGCCGCGACCTGCGGCGGAATCAGCTCCTCGCCGCTGCCGCTCACCACTTGGTAGTAGAGATGATCGTGCCGCGCATCGATCGCCGAAATGACGGGGCTGTCGCGATCCTCGCTGACGACCGGCGCCGCATAGGCGGAAAGCGTGGTGACGCCGACCACCGGCTTGTGTGCGGCGAGAGCAATGCCGCGCGCTGCGGAGAGCCCGACGCGAAGTCCCGTGAAACTACCGGGACCGGTCGTGACCGCGACGCGGTCGAGATCGGCGAAGCCGATGCCGGATTGCTGCATCACGCGCGCAAGCAGCGGCATCAACGCCTCGGCGTGACCGCGCTTCATGAGCAAGGTTTCGTGGGCGATCATCTCGGCCGAATCAGTATTGAGAACGCCGGCGGCGCAATGGTCGAGGGCAGTATCGATGGCGAGGATCAACATCCGTTAGGTTCGCAGTGAGGGAGCGCCGAATACCTTTTGGGTATTTTGATGAAGTCAGTTGCCGTCTTCTTACATCCTGATCAGGAAAAACGCATCAAGCGACAATCACCGGGCAGGTAAACTACTGAATTTCCGATTATTTAACCAAATCTTTCCTGGCCCGTGGGAGTTGTCCCCCGCAAACATCGTTCCGGCTGGCGCCCCTCCTCCGAGCAAGGCGCCGCCCCACATCCCGAAAAGAGGATCCTTCATGTCGTTGTGGTCAGGCAGCTCGGCATCGCGCGATGCGATGGCTCAGGTCGAGGCGATCAATCGCTCGCAGGCCGTGATCGAATTCGCCACCGACGGCACGATCATCACCGCCAACAAGAATTTTCTCGATGCGATGGGCTATTCCCTGGCCGAGATCAAGGGGCGGCACCACAGCATGTTCGTGTCGCCCGAGATGCGCGACAGCGCCGACTATCGCGCGTTCTGGAGCGATCTCAGAGCCGGCAAGTTCCGCTCCGGCGAGTACAAGCGCTTCGGCAAGGGCAACCGTCCGATCTGGATCCAGGCGAGCTACAATCCGGTGCTCGATGGCGGCAGGCCGGTGAAGATCATCAAATTCGCCTCCGACATTACGGCGCAGAAGATGCGCAGCATCGAGGATGCCGGCAAGATCGCCGCCATCGGACGGGTGCAGGCGGTGATCGAGTTCAATCTCGACGGCACCATCATCGATGCGAACAACCAGTTCCTCGACGCGATGGGCTACTCGCTCGCCGAGATCAAGGGACGGCACCACAGCCTGTTCGTGCTGCCGGGCGAGCGTGACAGCGCCGCCTACAAGGAGTTCTGGGCGAGCCTCAATCGCGGTGAGTTCCGCTCCGGCGAGTTCAAGCGCTGCGGCAAGGACAACAAGGAGGTCTGGATCCTCGCCTCCTACAATCCGATCCTCGACGACACCGGACGTCCGTTCAAGGTGGTGAAATACGCCTCCGACGTTACGCAGCAGAAGCTCAATGCCGCCGATTTCGCCGGGCAGATCGCGGCGATCCGCAAATCGCAGGCGGTGATCGAGTTCGATCTGAGCGGCCATGTGCTGGACGCCAACGACAATTTCCTCAAGACGCTCGGCTACACGCTCGCCGAGATCAAGGGCAAGCACCACCGGATGTTCATGCCGCCAGGCACGGGCGAGAGCGCCGGCTATCGGGAGTTCTGGGCAGCGCTGGCGCGCGGCGAGTTCCAGAGCGGCGAGTACGAGCGGGCCGGCAAAGGCGGCCGCCAGGTCTGGATCCAGGCGACGTACAATCCGATCAAGGACCTCAACGGCAAGCCGTTCAAGATCGTGAAGTTCGCGACCGACGTCACCTCGCAGGTGATCACCCGCATGAAGGGCGACAAGGTCCGCGGCATGATGGAGCATGTCGCGGCGGGCGCTGAGCAGCTCAATTCCTCGGTGCAGCAGATTGCCGACGCCATGGCCAAGTCGAAGGACACCGCCACCGCGGCGGTGACGCGGGTCGAGGATGCGGACCAGCAGGCGAAGCGGCTGTCGTCGGCCGCCGGCGCGATGAGCAGCATCGTCGAGCTGATCGGCAGCATCACCGGCCAGATCAACCTGCTCGCGCTCAACGCGACGATCGAATCCGCGCGCGCCGGTGAGGCCGGGCGCGGCTTCGCCGTCGTCGCCGGCGAGGTGAAGAACCTCGCCAATCAGGCCAAGCAGGCCACCGATCGGATCGGCAGCGAGATCGGCAACCTCAACGGCATCTCATCCGATGTCGTCGGCGCGCTCGACGCCATCAAGGCTGCGATCCAGAGCGTCAACGAATACGTGTCGTCGACGGCGCAGGCGGTCGGCGAGCAGAGCACTGTCACCAGCGAGATGTCGTCGAACATGCGCCAGGCGGCGGCCGAGGCCGCCAGCATCGGCAAGGTGGCGTGAGGAGAGCAGGGCCCTCACATCTGACGATCGCAGTTGCACTGATCTCTCACAGCGTCGTCATGGCCGGGCTTGTCCCGGCCATCCACGTCGTCCGGCATGCTGGGAACGACGTGGATGCCCGGGACGGAGCCCGGGCATGACGGAGTCAACTAGCAGTCAGGATTCCGTGGACCGACAGCCGCGGATCTCGATTTGCCAGAGCCTGGTGGCGAGAGAGCGATAGCGAGCGCCGAGCAGCGAAGGGACGTCTCCTATTCGCTACTCCCTACTCGCCAATCGCCCTATTCACATCGGCCGGACTTCGACCACTTCCGGCACGAAATGCTTCAGCAGGTTCTGGATGCCGTGCTGCAGGGTGGCCGTGGATGACGGGCAGCCGGAGCAGGCGCCCTTCATGTTGAGATAGACGATGCCGTCCTTGAAGCCGCGGAAGGTGATGTCGCCGCCGTCATTGGCGACCGCGGGGCGGACGCGGCTCTCGATCAGGTCCTTGATCATGCCGACCGTCTCGGTATCCGCCTCGTCGTAGAACTCATCGTCCTCGTCGGCGGATTCGTCGTTGGCCGCGCTGCCGTCGGCGAGCAGCGGCGCGCCGGACATATAGTGCTCCATGATCGCGCCGAGGATGGCCGGCTTGAGGTGCTGCCACTCGCCATCGCTCTTGGTCACGGTGATGAAGTCAGCGCCGTAGAACACTCCGGTGACGCCGTTGACGGCGAACAGCCGCTCGGCCAGCGGCGAGCGCGCCGCGGCGTCGCGGCTCGAAAACTCCATCGTTCCGGTCGACAGCACGACACGGCCCGGGATGAACTTCAAGGTGGCGGGATTGGGGGTGGCTTCGGTCTGGATGAACATGGTTTTCTCCGGCAGCGCCGGTTCAAGGCCGGCCTGTGGTGTTCCTCATAGCAGATGGCGCGCGGCCGCGCACGATCAAGAGGCCGACACCTGCACGCGCTCGCCAAGTCTATGAATAAGCCTATGAAAGTGCGTCAATATCGGCGTCATCAAGGTCGCCGGGGACGATCACCAGCGGGATCGGGAAGGCCCCGATCGTCTTGGTGACATGGGTCACCAGCGGCCCCGGGCCTTCCGGGCCGGAATGGGCGGCGAGCACCAAGAGCGCGATGTCGCTGTCCTGCTCGATGCTGGCCAGGATCTGCGCGGTCGGCTCGCCCTCGCGGATCAGCCGCTCGGGCGCGGGCGCGCCGATCGCGGACAGCAATTCGGACGCTTGGTCGAGCGCGGCATTAGCCTCGTCCTGGGCCTCGGCGCGCATGAGGTCGGCGACCCCCAGCCATTGCTGGTTCTGGTCCTCGGTCTCGATGACGTGCAGCATCACGATGCGGCCGCCGGCCCGCACGGCCCAGCGGCCGGCATAGCGGATCGCGCGGTCCCATTCCTCGCTGTCGTCGACCACGACCAGGCATTTCGGCGCATGGCCGGTCTGGTAGCTCTGCCGCTGCGCCGCCATCCTCGTTCCCGCCTGCTGCTGCGAGTCGATCCGGCCGAGATGCTGCCACAGCCCATCTCCGTTGGGGAGAGGGGCGGCGGGTTCCACTTGCGATTGGCGGCAGCGCAGATCGCTGCGCGGCCGCGGCCAGGCGCGATGCATCACGCCTTGCGGATGAATCCGACGATATCCTTGGCGGCCTTCATCGTCTCCGCCGCGATGGCCTGGGCCCGCTCGCCACCGTCGACCAGCACCGAGTCCACATAGCCCGGATCGGCCGTCAGGCGCTTCATCTCGCCGGCGATCGGGCCGAGCTTGGTGACGCACAGCTCGACCAGCGCGTTCTTGAAGCTGGAGAACTGGCCACCGCCGAACTCCCGTAGCACGTCCGCCTTGCTGCGCTCCGACAGCGCCGCATAGATGCCGACGAGGTTGTCGGCCTCGGGACGTGTATCCAGCCCCTTCTCCTCGCTCGGCAGCGGCTCCGGATCGGTCTTCGCCTTGCGCACCTTCTGCGCGATGGTGTCGGCATCGTCGGTCAGGTTGATGCGCGAATAGTCCGACGCATCCGACTTCGACATCTTCTTGGTGCCGTCGCGCAGCGACATCACGCGCGTCGCGGGACCGGTGATGAACGGTTCCGGCAGCGGGAAGAACAAGCCGTCGCCAAAACCCTGCGCCCGGATCGAGTCGCCGAAATCATTGTTGAACTTCTGCGCGATGTCGCGCGACAGCTCGAGATGCTGCTTCTGGTCCTCGCCGACCGGAACATGGGTGGCGCGGTACAGCAGGATGTCGGCCGCCATCAGCACCGGATAGTCGTAGAGACCGACCGAGGCGTTCTCCCGGTCCTTGCCGGCCTTCTCCTTGAACTGCGTCATGCGGTTCAACCAGCCGATGCGCGCGACGCAGTTGAAGATCCAGGCCAGCTCGGCATGGCCGGAGACCTGACTCTGGTTGAAGACGATGTGCTTCTTCGGATCGATGCCGGCGGCGATGAAGGCAGCCGTCACCTCGCGCGTGTTGCGCGCGAGCTCTGCCGGGCCGCCCCAGACGTCCACGGGCATCGTGATCGCGTGCATGTCGACGACGCAATAGATGCAGTTGTGCGTCTCCTGCATCTTCACGAAGTTGACGATCGCGCCGAGATAATTGCCGAGATGCAGGTTGCCGGTCGGCTGGACGCCCGAGAAAACCCGTTCCACGAAGGCCATGATCACTGTTCCCGATGGATTTGGGCGTCGTTTGGCACGAGCGCCCTAAAGGTGCAAGTCGCGTGCGGGCTTTTGCCGGATGACCCGGGCGGCCTGCTTCCAATCGACGACGCCGAGCGCCAGCAGAAGCGCGGCATAAAGGACGATCGCACCGCCGATCAGGGCCGCGAGAACGAGGGCGGCGCCGAGATGGCCACCCGATGGCGCTCCCGTGCGCGCCGCGACCATCCAGAGACACCCGCCCATCGCTGCCGCTGCCAGCGCGATGCGCGGCAGCCGGCGCCGCGCATCATGCGAGATGGCAAAGCCGAAACTCGCGGTGCCGCGCCGGATCAGCACCGCCGCATTGGCCCAGGCGCCGAGCGCCAAGCCCGCCGCGATGCCGCTGGCGCCGAACGGCTGCGCGAGCAGGAACGCCAGCGCGATCGCCACGCCGCATCCGATGAGTGTGGCGCGGAGCGGCGTCTGCGTGTCCTCGCGGGCGAAGAAGGCGGGCTGCAGCGCCTTCGTCAACACCTGCGCCGGCAGCGCCGCCGCGAGCCAGGTCAAGACCCGCGCCGTCGCCGCTGCATCGCTTGGCGTGAACGCGCCATGTTCGAACAGCAAACGAACGACCGGCTCGTTCAGGATGATCAGTCCGAGCGTCGCGGGCAGCGCCAGCCCGATCGTCAGCTCGAGACCGCGTGACTGCACCTCGGACAGCGCCTGCTGATCACCCGACTGCAAGGCGCGGGTCAGCTCCGGCACCAGCACGGTGCCCATCGCGACGCCGACGAGGCCGAGCGGCAGCTCGATCAGGCGGTTGGCGAAATACAGCCATGACACCGCCGACGGCGTGGTGGACGCGACGATCGCTCCGCCCACCGCGATCAATTGCGGGCCGGCGCTGGCGACCATGCCGGGCAGCGCCTTGGTGAAGAAGCCGCGCATCTCTGGATCAATCGCGACACGGATCGGCCAGGCAATGCGAAGGTGCTTTCCACCTTGCGCCAGCATCGCGAGCTGCAGCAGTCCGGCGATGCCGATCGTGGCGGCAAGCAGCAGGGCAGCGGATGACGGATCCGGATGTTGCATCAGCAGCACGATCGTGGCTGCGATCAGCGCGGCGTTGAACAGCAATGGTGCGAACGCCGCGAGCGCGAAGCGTCCCTGCGCCGTCGACAGCGCGAGCAGCACGGTCGAAGGCCCAGCGAAGGCGAGATAAGGCAGCATCAGCCGGGCATCGTTGACGGCGAGGGTGAGCGTCTCTTCACCGGCGAAGCCGGGCGCCAGCACGGTGATGATCCACGGCATCAGCAGCGCCAGCGCGATCGTGGCCACGAGCAGCCCGGCGCTGACGGTGCCGAGCACGCGGCCGGCAAAAGCTGCCGCACGCGTGCTGCCCGCCTGCCGGGATATCCGCAGCCAGGCCGGCACCAGCGCCGCATTGAGCGCGCCTTCCGTCAGCAGCCGTCTGATGACGTTGACGAGCTGAAATGCCGCGAGGAATGCATCCGCGACCGGCCCCGCGCCGAGCAGCGCGGCGATCAGCGCGTCCCTGCCGAAGCCGAGCAGGCGCGAGCTGAGTGTTCCTGACAACACGGTCACGAATGATCGGATCATGAGGCTTCTATAGCAGCGCCGCTTGTGATAGGCCGCAGCGTTTGCAAACGCCGTAAACGGGGCCAGTGGATGACTGACGCGAAATACGATGTTCTCGGGATCGGCAACGCGATTTTCGACGTGCTGGTGCAGGCCGATGAGGCTTTCCTCACCAGGCACGGCATGACCAAGGGCGGCATGGCGCTGATCGACGAGGCGCGCGCGGCAGCCATCTATGCGGATATGGGCCCGGCGACCGAAATGTCGGGCGGCTCGGGCGCCAATACCATCGTCGGCCTCGCCAGCCTCGGCGCGCGTGCTGCTTATGTGGGCAAGGTCAAGGGCGACCAGATTGGAAAGATGTACACGCACGACATCCGCGCCGCCGGTGTCGCATTCGACACGGCGCCCGCGGCCGACGGCCCGGCCACCGGCTGCTCCTACATCATCGTCACGCCGGACGGCGAGCGCACCATGAATACCTATCTCGGTGCCGCGCAGAACCTGACCACGGCCGACATCGATCCCGCCCAGATTGCGGCTGCGCGCATCGTCTATCTTGAGGGATATTTGTGGGATCCCAAGGACGCCAAAGACGCGTTCGTCAAGGCCGCGACGATCGCCCATGATGCGGGACGCGAGGTCGCGCTCACTTTGTCGGATGCGTTCTGCGTCGATCGCTATCGCGAGGAGTTCCTCGACCTCATGCGCGGCGGCACCGTCGATCTCGTCTTCGCAAATGAGGCTGAGCTGCATTCATTGTACCAGACCTCAGATTTCGACGGCGCACTGAAGCAGCTCCGCGAGGACGCCACGCTCGGCATCGTCACCCGCAGCGACAAGGGCTGCGTCGTGGTGTCGAACGACGGCGTCATCGCGGTGCCGGCGCATCCGATCGAGACGCTGGTGGACACGACCGGCGCCGGCGACCTGTTCGCCGCGGGCTTCCTGTTCGGCCTCGTCCGCAAGACCGGCTACGAGATCGCCGGCAAGCTCGGCGGCCTGGCTGCGGCCGAAGTGATCCAGCACATCGGCGCCCGCCCGCAGGTCTCGCTGAAGGAGCTGGCGGCGCAGAACGGGCTGAAGGTGTAGTTCACGTCTGCATCGGACGCTCCGACGCGGCTCATCAAGACCGCGGAGAGGGAGCGCACCACGACCGCGGCAGCGGCTCAACCTCTCCCCGCCCTTCGCGGGGAGAGGTCGGATTGCGTAGCAATCCGGGTGAGGGGCATGGCACATCAGCGGCTCAGATCTTGGTCCATCGGACGGGCACGACGACGCCGCTCAGATGCGACGCACTGTTGAGATAACGGCGCCAGATAACTACGCCCGAGCCGAGCCCCGGGGAAGTCGTCGCAGATAGATGCACTTCCCGTGTGGCTGCCCCTCACCCCAGCCCTCTCCCCGTGAAGAACGGGGAGAGGGAGCGCACCACGACCGCGGCAGAGGCTCAACCTCTCCCCGCGCCCTTCGCGGGGAGAGGTTGGATTGCGCAGCAATCCGGGTGAGGGGCATGGCACATCAGCGGCCCAGATCATGGTCCAGCGGACGGGCACGACGGCGCCGCTCAGATCAGGCGCACCTGTTAGACAACTACGCCTTAGCACGGCCCGTGGACGTCGCAGCACATGGATGTACTTCCCGTGTGGCTGCCCCTCACCCCAACCCTCTCCCCGTGAAGAACGGGGAGAGGGAGCGCACCACGACCGCGGCAGAGGCTCAACCTCTCCCCGCCCTTCGCGGGGAGAGGTCGGATTGCGTAGCAATCCGGGTGAGGGGCATGGCACATAGGCAGCTCAGATCTTGGTCCATCGGACGGGCATGACGGCACCGCTCAGATGCGACGCACTGTGAGATAACGGCGCCGGATAACTACGCCCGAGCCGAGCCCCGGAGAAGTCGTCACAGATAGCTGCAATTCCCGTGTGGCTACCCCTCACCCCGACCCTCTCCCCGTGAAGAACGGGGGAGAGGGGGCGCACCGGTCGTACAGCAGGAAGGGTGATCAACTCATTAGTTGATGTATCGAGCGCGTCGGGCTGATGATCACGCTCGCCGCCCCCGCACGTCCTCACCTCATCACGCCGCCTTTTGTCCGCCCGCGGCATCCAGCCCGGCATACACGCCGCGCTCGAAGCCCGCAAAAGTCTCCAGGCACAGCCGGTCGGCGAACGGCAAGAGCTGCATCAGGATCACGCCGGTGACGTCACGGGCCGGATCGATCCAGTAGTAGGTGTTGGCGAGCCCCGCCCAGGCGAGGCTGCCGGCGCTGCGGCCTTCTGCCGTCTGCGCCGTCGTGATCATGAAGCTGAGGCCCCACTTCTTGACGATGTCCGGATAGAGGTCGACGTCGTTGGTCACGCCCGGCACCGCCGCGGCCATCTTCGTCATCTCCAGCTCGCCGATGTGGTTGTCGCGCATCGCCGCGACCGTCTCGGGCTTCAGCACCTGGTTGCCGTTGCCGCGGCGCGCCATTGAGGATCATTCGGGTGAAGCGGATGTAGTCGCCGGCCGTGCCGTAGAGGCCGCCGCCGCCCATGTGGAATTCCGGCTCCTGCTCGATCTCGAACGGGATCGGCGCAAGGCTGCCGTCCTCGCCGCGCGCGTGCATGCCGACCAGGCGGGCGCGCTGCGCGGCGCCGAGCTTGAAGCCGGTATCGTCCATGCCGAGCGGCGCGAACAGATTGTCGCGCAAGTAAGCGTCGAGCGTCTGCCCACTCGCAGCCTCCACCGCCTTGCCGACGAAGTCGATGTTGATGCCGTACTCCCAGCGCGTGCCGGGATCGGACGCCAGCGGCAGCTTCAGCGCCTCGTTCTTGCAGGTGATGATCCCGGGCGTACCGGCCTTCTGCACGTAAGTGGCCATGTCGCCGTTCCACATGTCGTAGCAGAAGCCGGCGGTGTGGGTCATGAGATGGCGCAAGGTGATCGCGGTCTTGGCCGGCCGCAGGATCGGCTCGCCCTTCGCATCGAAGCCGTCGAGCACCTGGGGTGCGGCGAGATCGGGCAGCACCGCGCCGATCGACGCATCCAGTGACAGCTTGCCCTGCTCGACCAGCTGCATGCCGGCCGCGCAGGTGATCGCCTTGGTCATCGAGGCAATCCAGAACACGCTGTCGGCGGTCATCGGATCGTCGCGGCCGAGGTCGCGCTTGCCGAAGGCGCCCTCATAGATGACCCCGTTGCTGTCAGCCGCGATCGCGACGACGCCGGGGATCTCGCGCGCCTCCGCCTTCTGCCGCAGCACGCCATCGATGTCGGTCTTGTTCTGCATGGTCTCCTCCGTCCCGCTCTTGCTCGGCGGTCCAGGATTGTTCCCCGCCCTGATCGGGGCGGCAAGAAGCGCTGGAGACGCAGCAGGTCGCGATCTCGTGATGATGCGGCGCGAACGCAGAAGAGGCGGGAGAACCGGGACGGGGACGCCACATCCCTTCAAATTCCTCAGAGAATCATGATTAGTTCCATCGAGCCGCGAGTCCGTCACATGGGCGCCATGTTCCCACCACGGGCCTCGGACTGTTGTGAGTTGCAACCATTTTTGCATTAAAGGGTTCAAGAACCGGCTTTTTCGGGCCGAAGGTATGACTATGGCGGCAACGTCCGCCGTTGGGGGCGATATGATTTCGAAGTGGAGCGAGTGGAAGCGGTATCCCCGGCCGGGGCGCGGTGACAATATCGAGGCACCGATCACCCCAGGGATCTATGAGGTGCGCGTCGCCGCGACCGGCGCGCTGTATTCGTTCGGCGCGGTCGACAATGTGGCCCAGGCGCTTGCAATGCTGCCGGTCGGGCAGAAGTCCTGGTTCGGCCGCCGCGATCCCGCCGCGCTGCCCGACCTGGAATACCGCACCTGCGCGACCTCGACCAAGGCTGACGCCAAGGCCGCCGCGGAGCGCATGATCGGCCGTCGCGAGACCTATATGAGCGGCGCGGCCTAACGGCCGCTCCGACCGGCGGGACCTGCGCACGTCGCATTTGGTGCCGTCAAGGCACGCTTGGCCCGGTCGAATGTACCGGTCGGAAGGCGCACGCGCGGTGCGCCTGTGACGGGCCGTGGCTATAGTCGCGCGCGACAGATCGACCGCTTCGAGGGAGACGCCCGATGACACCGACCGCCGCTGCCCGCTCCACTGCGCCTGCCACCGCCAGCTTGCGCGAGCGCCTGAAGGACGCCTCGCTGCTGCGTGAGCAGTGCTACATCGACGGCGCCTGGGTCGGCACGCCGGAGCTTCCGGTCAACAATCCCGCCACCGGCGTCGAGATCGCCAAGGTCGCGCAGCTCGGCGCCGCCGAGACGACGCAGGCCGTCGAGGCCGCCGCGCGCGCCTTTCCGCTATGGGCCAAGCAGACCGCCAAGCAGCGCTCCAACATCCTTCGCAAATGGTTCGAGCTGATCATGGCGAACCGTGAGGATCTCGCGCTGATCCTCACCTCCGAGCAGGGCAAGCCGCTGACGGAGGCGCTCGGCGAGGTCGATATCGGCGCCGCCTATATCGAGTTCTTCGCCGAGGAGGCCCGCCGCGTCTATGGCGAGACCATCCCGACACAGAAGCCGGATGCGCGCCTTCTGGCGCTGAAGCAGCCGATCGGCGTCTGTGGCGCGATCACACCGTGGAATTTTCCGAACTCGATGATCACCCGCAAGGTGTCGCCGGCGCTCGCCGCCGGCTGCAGCGTGGTGCTGAAGCCGGCCAACGAGACGCCGCTGTCGGCGCTAGCCTTGGCCGTGCTGGCCGAGCGCGCCGGCATTCCGAAAGGCGCGCTCAACATCGTCACCGGCGACGCCCCGCCGATCGGCAAGGTGCTGTGCGAGCATCCGGCGGTGCGCTTCGTCGGCTTCACCGGCTCGACCGAGGTCGGCAAGATCCTGTACCGGCAGTCCGCCGGCACGGTGAAGAAGCTCGGCCTCGAGCTCGGCGGCAATGCGCCGTTCGTGGTGTTCGACGACGCCGATGTCGACGCCGCGGTCGAAGGCGCCATCGTGTCGAAGTACCGCAACATGGGCCAGACCTGCGTCTGCGCCAACCGCCTCTACGCGCAGGAGGGCATCTACGACGCCTTCGTGCAGAAGCTCGCCGCCAAGGTCGCGGCGATGAAGATCGGCGACGGCACCGAGGCGGGCGTGACCCAGGGCCCGCTGATCAACGAGGAGGCGGTCGAGAAGGTCGAGCGCCATATCGCCGATGCGGTCAAGGGCGGCGCCAAGGTCGTCACCGGCGGCAAGCGCCATGCGCTCGGCCGCACCTTCTTCGAGCCGACCGTGCTGTCGGACGTGAGGGCCGATGCGCTGGTCGCCCACGAGGAGACGTTCGGTCCGCTCGCGCCCGTGATTCGCTTCAAGGACGAGGCTGACGTCATCGCGATGTGCAACGCCTCGCCGTTCGGTCTCGCGTCCTACTTCTATGCCCGCGATCTCGGCCGCGTCTGGCGCGTGGCGGAAGCGCTGGAATCCGGCATGGTCGGCGTCAACACCGGCCTGATCACCACCGAGGTGGCGCCGTTCGGCGGTGTCAAGGAGAGCGGCCTCGGGCGCGAGGGCTCGCATCACGGCATCGAGGAATATCTCGAGATCAAATACGTGATGATGGCGGGCGTCTGAGCTCGAAGACCCTGAGCTAGCGCGTCGTAGCTTCGAGCGCGCCGGCTCAGGCGATCTTGGGAAGCTTGTCGACCGGCACCATGTAGGACTTGTTGCCGTATTGATAGATGACCTTCCCGCTCTTGCCGTCGTCGGTCGAGATTTGCGTCTGCTCGAACATGATGGTGTTCTTGTAGACGATCCCGGTGCCCTGGCGGGTGATGCCGTTCGCGGTGACGCTGACCTGGGCCTCCTTGCCGTTGACCGCCAACACCCGATAGTTCGCGCTCATGCCGTTCTCGCCGGAATAGCCGGCCCAGCTGCCGAGGAGATTGCTCTCGCTGGCGGGGGGCGCCTGCTTCTCCAGCATCGCGGTGGCCTTGCCGCCGCCGGCCGAGAACAGCAGCACCGCGTTCTTGCCATTCTTGGTGCCGAGCGTGACGGGGCCGAAATCGATGGTCGAGCCGTTGACCTGGCCGATGCCGCGCTCGGTGCGGCCGTTATGGGTGTATTCCACCGTGGCCGCCGCGCCTCGGATGTTGACGACCTTGAAGCTCACGGCCTGGCCGCTGGCGGTCCAGCTGCCTTTCCACTCGCCGAGCAGGTTGCTCTGGCGGTAGACCCGCTCATTCGCGGGCGAGATCTGGTTCATGCTACTGACGGCGACCATGTGCACCTGCAAGCGGCTGGTCAGATCATTTCAATCTGTGTCTGATCATGACCACTCTCTGCAGGTAGGCCGTCGGCGTTAACGATCGGTAAATCTCCGCGACCGCCGCGCCCTTGCGCGCCGCGACCGATCGTCCCGGCGGGCGGTCCTTGCGCGCTCAACCCGGCTACCGGCGCAGCACGGCGATGGTGCGGTTGGCGAAGCTCAGCCGCTCCGCCATGATCGTCACGAAATAGGTCAACAGCTTCTGCGCCAGCGCCGGATGCTCGCGCGAGATCGCCTGGAATTGCGGGACGGTGAGCTCGTAGAGCACGCTGTCGGTCTCGGCCTGGATGGTGGCGCTGCGCGGGGTCTGTGCGACCAGGCCCATCTCGCCGATCGTGGTGTAGCGGCCGAGGCTGCGCACCCGCGTGGTGCCGCCATGCTCAGCCGGCACCATGATCCCGAGGCGGCCGTCGAGGATGAAATGCATCGAGGCGGCCGGCTCGCCGGCGCGGACGACCGTGGTGCCGGCACCGACGTCGAGCCTGATGCAGCGCGCCATCAGTTCGCCGGCCTCGGCCTCGCTGCCGAGAATGCGCGTGAGCCAGTCGCGCAACGACGCCTCGTCCTCCGCATGCTCGCGGTGGCGCGCGATGATCGCGTTCTCGCACCATTCCAAGGCATGATCGAGCTCGGGCGCGATCAGGACGTCCTTGCTGATGAACTCGCTGGCGCGCAAGGTGCGCTCGACGGAGCGCGGCACGTGGACCAGCACCAGCTTGACGTCGCGCTCCACCGCGAGCCGCTTGATCTGCGCGAAGCTGTAGGCGGCCGAGGAATCGATCCCGGTCACGAGCTTGAAGTCGAAGATCAGGAAGCGGCATTCCATCCGCCGCGCCAGCAGCAGCTTGACCTGCTGATAGAGCCGGTTCGCCGAGCCGAAGAACAGATAGCTCTGCAGGCAGAGCCCCTGGATCTCCCTGCCCTGCGCCGTCAGCAGCGCCTGATGATCGCGCGAGCGATCGAGCGAGGAGCGATATTCGCTGCCGTCGAAAGCGTATTTGACGGCGCTGACGCGCGAGGCGCTCAGCGCGAAGGCGGCGCAGCCGATCACGACGCCGATCAGGATCCCCGCGATGAAGCCCCATTGCAGGATGATGGCGATGATCAGCAGCAGCGAGGCGTAGTCGGTCTTCGACAGGCGCCGTCGCGACTGCACGGTCCATTTGTGCAGCGTGTCGGCGCCGAGATAGAGCAACAGACCGCCCAGCACGAATTTCGGCATGTAGCCGAGCAGCGGCTGCGACAACGCCAGCATCAGGACGGAGACGGCGGCGACGGTGAGGCCCGAAAGTCGCCCGGTGCCGCCGGCCTTGACGTTCAGCGCCGTGCGGCTGATGGAGATGCAGCCGGTGTAGCCGCCGAGCACGCCGGCGAGCGCATTGGCGACGCCGGTGACCGCGAGCTCGCGCTCCACATCGGCCTCGTGATGGGTGGCGACCTCGATCCCGGCCGTGTTGAACAAGGTGCTGGCGGCGGTGACGAAGATCACGGCGACGATGTTGCCGGACAAATCGGACAGCGCCGCCCACGGATAGTTGCCGAGCGCATCGGCCGTCCAGGGCCACACCAGCGCGACCTGCGGCGGCGACTGGAACGTCCAGCCCATCGCCTGCGCCGCGACCGGCGTGATGCCGCATAGCCAGAAGCCGAGATGCGCCGCGATCGTGCCGCTCACCAGGATCACCGGCAGGCCGAACGGATTCCGTGACCGGTGCCAGGTCAGATACAGGAGCATCGCCATCGCCGCGGCGGCCGCGAGCTCATAGCCGGTCTGCGCGTTGGCGAAGGCGAGCAAGGTCGAGAGCTGCAGCCGATGCCCGGTGATCACCCCGATCGCGCCGATCACGATCAGCGCGCCGGTGGCGCCGAGGAAGCCGCCGACCACGGGATAAGGCACGTAGCGGATCATCCGCCCGACCCGGCTGATGCCGCACGCCCACAGCACGAGTCCGGTGACGAGACTGGTCAGTCCGAGGGTGATGACGACCGGCATGAACGGCGACGCGGCGGGGTCAGTGGCGATGACGCGCTCGGCCAGCGACGCCGCCAGGATCGCCGTGACGGCGGCGGTCGAGCTGTCAGGCGCGCCGATCGCGAAAGGCAGCGAGCTGCCGAGCCCGAGCACCAGCGCCATCACGGCCGACACCATGAAGGTGATGCCGATGCCCTGCCCGAGATAGGCCGCGAGTGGCCCGGCGAAGATCAGCAGCGAATAGGACAGGCCGTAGGTGATGGTCAGCACGCTGGCGGCGGCGCCGCCGAAAATGTCATCGAGGCCGCGTCGCATGAAGGGATCGGCGCGGCCGGCAGTCAGGGTTCTACTCACGTCAATATGCCTCTAATCAATGGCTCACTCGTAGGCCGGCCTGCGCGTCGCGCAAGCGGAATTTTGTGACATGCACGTCCTTTTCGATCGTGCGCGATGCCGCTTGCAGCCAGGCGATCCTTCGTCGAAGATGCATCGATCTCACGACGACACCTTGGAGTGTGGATGCAGGTTTCGGCAGCGGCGATCACACGCGTCGGCTCCCTCGCCGAGGCCGAGGCGCGGCGGCTCGATGTCGACGGCTATCTGCTGCTGCGCGGCGTGATCCCGGCGGACTGGCTTCCGCCGCTGCGCGACGCGTTCGAGGCGGGGACGGTGCCCTCGGAGCAATGGCCGGTGCCGCGCGGCCGGGACTGGCGCCACGCGATGGTCGATCTCGACCCGACCGTGCAGCGCGTCTGCCGGCTGCCTCCGATGCTATCAGCGGTGTCTCACATCCTGAAGGCGCCGTTCTTTCTCGGCCAGGTCGAGGGCCGTGAGCCGCTCGCCGGTGGCGGTCAGCAGCCGCTGCATCGCGACGGCGTCGATCGGCTCCGCACCGACGCGGTCTCGGCGCTGGCCTTTCTCGATGGCTTCGGCCCCGACAACGGCGCCACGCAGGTCGCGCCGGGAACGCATCGCTTGGAGACGGATGATGTGCAGGCCGTGCCCTTCGTCACCACGGGCGAGGCCGGCGACATCCTGCTGTTCGACGTCAACCTGCTGCACGGCGCGACCCGCAACCGCAGCGGCGCCCGCCGCCGCTCGCTACTGATCACCTACGCCGTTTCCACCCAGCAGGAGGAATGGCGCCGGACCCGCGCCTTGCGCGCGGTGCGGATGGACCAGGACGAGATCTTCGACGTGGCGTAGCCGCGCCATCGCGCCCGTCCGTGCGCAGTTTTCACCCAGAGAGAACGCCCATGAAGCTGTACGATTCGCCGACCGCGCCAAGCCCGCGCCGCGTGCGCATCTTCCTCGCCGAGAAGGGCGTCACGATTCCCACCGTCCAGCTCGACCTGCGCGCCGGCGAGCAGTTTCAGCCGGAGTTTCGGGCGCTCAATCCGCAATGCACCGTTCCGGTCCTGCAGCTCGACAGCGGCGCCGCCATCACCGACATCATCGCGATCTGTCGCTACATCGAGGAGCTGCATCCCGATCCTGTGCTGATGGGACGCGACGCGGAAGAGCGCGCCGTGATCGAATGCTGGGTGCGGAGGATCGAATGGGACGGCATTTATGCCATTCAGGAAGCGTTCCGCAACAGCATGCCGGGGCTCGAGCACCGCGCGCTGCCGGGCCCGCTGCCGCTCGACCAGATCCCGGCGCTCGCCGAGCGTGGCCGCCTGCGCACCGCGCACTACTTCGCGTGGCTCGATTCGCGGCTCGCCGACCACGCCTTCGTCTGCGGCAACGCCTTCACGATCGCCGACATCAGCGCCATGGTGACGGTCGACTTCGCCGTTCGTGCCAAGCTCGATCCCCCGGATCATCTCCGTCATATCAAGCGATGGTACGGCGACGTGTCGAGCCGCCCGAGTGCAAGAGCCTAGGCCGGCCAGAGCGACCGAGATCGATCTCAGCTTGTGTCAGCAGTGATGACTGTCCGCCCTTAGCCCGCGAGCTTCGCCAACCTCTCCCAATCGAATGTGATGCCGTGCCCCGGCCGTGCCGGTGCCAGCGCCATGCCGTTCTCCAGCACCAGCGGATGCTCGATATAGCGGTCGAGGCCGAAGCCGTGGGCTTCGAGGAAGGAGCGGTTCGGGCAGGCCGCGAGCAGGTGCACGGTGATGTCATGCGCGCCGTGGCTGGTGACCGGCAGGTTGAACGCTTCCGCCAGCCGCGCGATCTTCATGAAGGCGCTGACGCCGCCGCAATTGGTGACGTCGGGCTCGGGATAGGACACCGCGCCGGCACTGATGTAGTTCTTGAAGTCCCACAGCGAGCGCAGGTTTTCGCCGGCCGCGATCGGCACGCCGCCGGCGGCCAGAATGCGCGCATGACCGGCGATGTCGTCCGGAATGGTCGGCTCCTCCAGCCAGGTCAGATCGAACGGCTGCAACGCCCGCGCGGCGCGGATCGCCTCCTCCACCGTCCACTTCATGTTGGCGTCCGCCATCAGCGGAAAGCCGTCGCCGAGATGCTGCCGCATCGCCTTGACGCGCCCGACGTCGGCGGCGAGATCGGGCCGGCCGACCTTCATCTTGATGGCGCGGAAGCCGCGGCCGAGATTGTCGTCGGTCTGCTGCAACAGGGCATCGATGGAGAGATCAAGGTCGATGCCGCCGGCATAGCACGGCACGCGCGCATCGAAGCCGCCGAGCAGGCGGAACAGCGGCAAGCCCGCGCGGCGGGCCTTGAGGTCCCAGAGCGCGATGTCGAGCGCCGACAGCGCCAGCACGACCGGTCCGCCGCGCCCGCCATAATGCAGGCCCCACCACACCCGATGCCAGATCGCCTCGGTACCGTCCGCCTCCTGGCCTACGACGAGATCCGGGATCTCGCGCCTGACGATGTCGGCGACGGCGGTGCCGTTGCGCCCGACCGTGTAGGTGTACCCGACCCCTTCGGCGCCGTCGGCGTCGCGCACGCGGCAAGTGATCAGCTCGAACGCCGTCATCGCGCCATGGGTGCTGTCCGTCAGCGTCACGCTGAGTGGAATGCGATACAGGCCGGTGTCGATCGTGTTGATCTCTGCCATCGCGCGGTTCCTTCCCTGGATTTTTGCCGAAGGTTATGCTCGTGCTGGGACGACGGCAATTGCGAACGGCGCATGGCGGATGCGAGCGGGGCTTCGATGCGATCGGCGCCCCCCGGATGTGGTGAGAGTGCATGACGGGAGATCGTGACATCCTGGCCCTCAGCGACCTCGATGGCTCGAATATCCTGGGCATGCTGGTGCGCGCGCAGGAGCTCGGCGCCTGCTGGCAGGCGCGCGCGATGCCGCAAGCGCTTGCAGGTCGGCGCATCGCGCTGGTGGTCGATGATGGCGGCTGGCGCAACACCACCGCCTTCGATCTCGGCGTGCAGGCGATGGGCGGCGTCTGCGTGCGCGCGCCGATCCGCCTCAACGCCACCGAGGCGGTCGAGGATCTCGCCGCCTATCTCGACAACTGGTTCGATGCGGTGGTCTGCCGGACGCCCGAGCTCGAGATGCTCTATGCCTTGTCGCACTGGGCGCAGGCGCCGGTGGTCAACGCGCGCACGCGGCAGAATCACCCGTGCGAGATTCTCGGCGACCTCGCCTTCCTGTGGCATCGCCGCGGGACGATCGAGGGATTGAAGATCGCCGTGGTGGCGCCGGCCGCGAACATCCTGGGCTCGTGGATCGAGGCCGCGCAGGTGCTTCCGATCGACGTCGTGCAGGTCTATCCGGCACGATGGCACGCGCCGGGCGAGTCACCGCGCTTTCACGTCACGACCGATCTCGCCGCCTTGCAGGACGCCGACGTGATCGTCACGGACTGCTGGCCGAGAGATGAGGAACCCAGCGTCCTGCAGGACTATCAGATCACGGCCCCGCTCCTGGACGGTCTCCGGCCGGATCTGGAGTTCCTGCCCTGCCCGCCCGTGACCCGGGGACACGAGGTCTCCGAGGATGCGATGCGGCATCCCGCCTGTCGCGCGGCGCAGGCCAAGGCATTTCTGCTGCACGCGCAGAATGCCGCGCTCGAATGGGTGTTCGAGGGCGCCTGAGCCGGCTCGTCGCATCCAGATCAGGGATATCGCGCCTCACGATGCCGGCCACGGCGAACGACGCGGGTTGCTATCCGCGCCACGATGTCCCGCTCACCGCGATCCGCTTGCCTTCCTGCGGACGCTGCCTGCGGCCGGCGAGCAGTCGCAGAATGCGGCGCTCGAGAATCTGCGGATCGAACGGCGCCGGCAGCGGTCCGCTGGCGCATAGCGAGGCCGCGATCTCGACCGCCCGTTTGGTCGTTCCCATGAGCCGAAAATCGAGCTGCTGGCCATGGTCTCTGATCCACTTGGCGAGACCGAATCCGTCGCCCGCCAGCGCCACATTGCTCACGACCACGTCGACGGAAAAGCCGCCTTCGAGCAGCTCGATCGCTTCATCGGCGGACCTCGCTTCGAGGACCTTGTGACCGCAGCCGCGGAGAAATTCCGCCAGCGACATGCGGACGAGCACGTCGTCTTCCGCAAGCAGGATCGTAAGTGCCGGTGTCTGGCTCTGTCGCATCTGCATGCGGGACAACCGAAGCGGCGCAGGCTTCGTTCCTAAGCGCCGATCACAGAGCGGATGTAGCTCATCACGAGCGCCAGGTCCCATGGCTTGCTGAAGAATTGATCACACAATGCGCCGGGCGGCATGCGCTGCGCTGATGTCAGCACAACCGTGAGCTCTGGATAATCCTGCTTCACGGTGCTCGCCAGCGCTACTCCGTCCATCGTCCCGGGCATCCGGACGTCGGTGAACAGCAGCGAGACCTGCGCGCCGCAGGCGAGCACCTGCAAGGCCTCGTCCGCATCGCCGCATTCGATCACGTTGAGGCCGAGCTCTCGCAGTTCATCCGAGATCATCATGCGGATGATGACCTCGTCGTCGACGACCAGCACGGTGTGCTTGGCATGGCGATTGGTCAGCGTTCCGAGCACCCCGCTTGTGTTCACTTCGGCACACTCCTTCAATGGGTTACCGCGACCCTAATGACGCCTCGGCAGCAACGTTCCTAAGCCGCGACATGGCATCGGCCGGCGGCGCGCGCGGGGGTTGCCGCAATAAAGCATGTTAGTTCGCAGCTTCTCCGCAAAGGGCATGTGATCGTTGCCTGAGGGCGATGATCGAACGGGCTGTCTGCTGCGGCGCAGCTACGCCAGGTCGCGCGCTGCCACGCCAGCTTCCTACGCCAACGTACGACAGGAACGTTCGCGTGTGGCCCGGCTTGGCCCCGGACATCTGTCATCCAGATGACGTTTGGGGGAACAGTTCACCGGAGATCCTCATGGAGAACCGCCTGCTCGCCCGTGTTCCCGCCGAGGAGTTCGCGTTTCTGCGGCCGCATCTGCAGAAGACGCATTTGAACTACATGCAGGTCTTGTCGGAGCCGGACGAGCCGATCACGCAGATCTACTTCCCGATCAACGGCGTCCTGTCGATGGTCAACGAGCCTGACGACGGCGACATCGTCGAGTTCGCCACCGTCGGCAATGAAGGCATGGCCGGGGTGCCGATCCTGCTCGGCAGTCCGACGATGCCGAGCCGCGTGCTGGTGCAGGTGCCGGGGTCGGGCCTGCGCATGGGCGCTGCCGAGCTGCTGACCGAGCTGAAGCGCATGCCGGTGTTTCACGTGCGGCTGATGCGCTACGTGATGGCGCTCTTGAACCAGGTGGCGCAGTCCGCGTCGTGCAATCGGCTGCATCCCGTGCAGGAGCGCTGTGCGCGCTGGCTGCTTCAAACCCACGATCGCGTCGAAGGCGAGAGCTTCATGCTGACGCAGGAGTTCCTCAGCCAGATGCTCGGCGTGCACCGTCCGACCGTGACGATCGCCGCGCGCATGCTGCAGCAGGCCGGCCTCATCCGCTACCATCGCGGCCAAGTCGAGGTGCTCGACCGGGATGGTCTGCAAGCCGCGGCATGTCCCTGCTACCGCCTGATTGATGACCAGTATCGGCGGCTGCTGGAGCAGGACTGACCTGCTCCATCGAATGCTGCAGCACCGCATAGCAGTCCGCCGCCGCCAGCCAGAACGAACGCAGCATGGCGTCGCTGACGCGCTCCGCCGCAGCGAGGCAGTCAAGCTCGGCCTTGCGGTGTCGAAGATGTGTCATCGTCCCTCGGTGGTTGAAGCCCTGGCGAATTGGCCCATGCGTTCGCCCGTCGCGCTATGCGCTCGTCTTCCGCGTTGCGCGCGGGCTCGACCGGTCGAAACAGCCGCGCGAGGTCGTCGAGCCAGCGCACAAGGGGTGTCATCTCGTCGGTGTATCAGCGCAGACGGCCTGCCGTCGGTCATCCAGCTAACCAATGGACGCGAAATCGACCTTTGAGCTGGTGCGTCGGGCCTGTGTGTCCTGCGCTGGCGTTTACGACGGATCAGCCCGCCACTATGGTCAGGCATGTCCCATTCGGTCCTGCTCGACCTCGACGGCACCGTGATCGATTCGCAGCCCGGTATCGCCGCGAGCACGGCGGCAGCGCTGCGGGCCCTCGGGCACACGCCGGACGACACGCTCGACATTGCCAGCGTCATCGGACCGCCGCTACAGGACATGCTGCGTATCATCCTGCAGCGCTTCGGCGATGATCGGGTCGATGAAGCCGTGATCGCCTATCGCAAGCACTATGGCGCCGAAGGTCTGTTCGCCAGCACGCTCTATCCCGGCATCCGCGAGGCACTGCAGGAGATGCACGGCGCCGGACGACGGCTCTATCTGGCGACATCCAAACGCGAGCTGTTCGCGCGCCGCATCCTGGAGCATTTCGACCTGGCATCGTTGTTCACGGCGATTCATGGCTCGGTGCCGTCAGGGGCGTTGGACCACAAGCCCGAGCTGCTCGCGCATATTCTCACGGAGCGGAATATCGCCGCGCGCGACGGTCTGATGGTCGGTGATCGCCGTCACGACATTGCCGGCGCGCGAGCGGTCGGCATGCGCAGCCTCGGCGTGCTCTGGGGCTATGGTGGTCGCGATGAGCTGGAGACGGCCGGCGCAGACCGCGTGGTGGAAAGTCCCTTTGATCTTGCGCGCACGGTTGCGTCGATGCTGACCCGATAGCTCGCGGCCGGACGCTGGTGGCGGGTGCCAATCTTGCGCCGGAACTCAAAAGCCGCGAAGATCGCGACCAAACAATCTCAGGGCAGGAAGTCCACGCACATGGAATTCGACGACGTCATCCTCGGACGCCGCAGCATTCGCGGCTACAAGCCTGATCCGGTGCCGCGCGCGCTGATCGAGGAGATCATCCAGCTTGCGATGCGCGCGCCGTCGTCGATGAACAGCCAGCCGTGGAATTTCTACGTCATCACCGGCGAGCCGCTCGACCGCATCCGCGCCGGCAACACCGAGCGCATGGTCGCCGGCGTGCCGCAGTCGCGTGAATTTCGCATCGGTGAGCCGTTCGCAGGCCATCATCGCGAGCGCCAGGTGCAGGTCGCCAAGCAATTGTTCTCCGCGATGGGCATCGCGCGCGACGACAAGGACAAGCGCCAGGACTGGGTGCTGCGCGGCTTCCGCCAGTTCGACGCACCGGTCTGCATCATCGTCACCTATGACCGCGTCCTCGCCGGCAGCGACGATACGCCATTCGATTGCGGCGCGGTCACCAACGCACTCGTCAACGCCGCCTGGTCGCGCGGCCTCGGCGCCGTCATCAACAGCCAGGGCATCATGCAGTCGCCCGTCGTGCGCGAACACGCCGGCATCGCCGCCGACCAGGTCATCATGAAGAGCATCGCGCTCGGCTGGCCGGATCATGATTTCCCGGCGAATGCCGTGGTGTCAGAGCGCAAGTCGGTGAAGGACGCGACGGTGTTCGTGGGATTCGAGGAGTAGCTCAGGTCCGGGAAGCGTGGGCGTACAAGGCAGCGCTTACCTCTCTGCTGCGACTTGAACTTGCCAAAGCGAATGCGGTGTCCATGAATGTGCCCTCTCCCCTTGCGGGAGAGGGCAAGTGCGGCCCGTCCGCGACCGCGGTTGGGTGAGGGGTATCTCTCCGCGAGCGACGCTTGTTGAGAGAGACCCCTCACCCAACCAAGCTTGCTGCACGTTCCTACATGCCCTCTCCCGCAAGGGGAGAGGGCACACTCACCGGCGCCGCGTTCGGCGGACGCGTTTGAAGGCACGGCAGTTAGTTGGCAAAGCGCCGCCGCGATCTCGACTCGGGATGCACTGAGCTCGCCTTTGCCTACTCGACAGAGTGGTCGCTCTGCCGCGAGACTTGAATTTGCCAATGCGAGTGCGGTGCCCATGACTGTGCCCTCTCCCCTTGCGGGAGAGGGCATGTATGGCCCGTCCGCGAACGCGGTTGGGTGAGGGGTCTCTCTCCGCGAGCGACGCTTGTTGAGAGAGACCCCTCACCCAACCGAGCTTGCTGCACTTTCCTACATGCCCTCTCCCGCAAGGGGAGAGGGCACACTCACCGGCACCGCGTTCGGCGGACGCGTTTGAAGGCGAGGCGGTCCGCGGGGTGGGCACGGCGCCGCTTCGATCTCACCTCACTGCACTTGCCTTTTGGCTACTCGACAGAGTGGTCGCTCTGCCGCGAGACTTGAATTTGCCAATGCGAGTGCGGTGTCCATGAATGTGCCCTCTCCCCTTGCGGGAGAGGGCATGTGCGGCCCGTCCGCGAACGCGGTTGGGTGAGGGGTATCTCTCCGCGAGCGACGCTCGTTGAGAGAGACCCCTCACCCGACCAAGCTTGCTGCACGTTCCTACATGCCCTCTCCCGCAAGGGGAGAGGGCACACTCGCCGGCACCGCGAGCGGCTCCCGCGTTTGAAGGCGAGGCAGTCGGCTCGACGGTCGCATCTCGGGACGCGCTACCCTGCTGCCTTTGCTGCCCTAGCGCCCCGCACCTTTCCACGTGCATGGTAGATGAGCATAGGCCCACTTCGTCTCAAGCCGGGCCATTCAGCAACACCCAAAGCCGCGCGATCCGGCCGTCGACGATCTCGGCAACGTCGGCGCCGGTCACCGCGACAGGTCCACCTTTCGGCCCTGCCTGCCAAGGCAGGTGGGCCAGGCCATGGTGACCCACCGCGCTGCCGACGGGGGCGAAGACGAAATCAGGCCCGAACTGTTGAAGCAGGTCGCCCGCCACGCGTGAAATCTCGGCGCGGCCGTTGACGACGTTGGTCGGCTCGAACATGACCGGCGCTTCGACGAACAGCTCGGCGATCGCGTCCGCGCGCTTTGCGGGATCACGCTCGTTGAAGACGCGATTGAGGTTCGACCGGAGAAGATGGTCGTAGTTGTCTGATGGATGCGACATGACTTACTCCTGTGATGGCGAGAGCGCCGCGTGCGGACGGGCTTGCGTGCGGCATGCGGCGTCAAGCGTTGTAACAAGGTCGTCTCGATGACGGCGTGCTTC
The DNA here is from genome assembly GCF_054063215.1 of Bradyrhizobium sp. USDA 4353. Lineage (NCBI taxonomy): Bacteria > Pseudomonadati > Pseudomonadota > Alphaproteobacteria > Hyphomicrobiales > Nitrobacteraceae > Bradyrhizobium > Bradyrhizobium sp. USDA 4353. Next base: position 1,786,620 of record NZ_JBSSGB010000001.1, on the reverse strand, counting down.
ACACCTGCGCCTGTCCGCCATCGACGAACAGTTCGGCGCCGTTGACGAAGCTGGAATCGTCCGAGGCGAGGAACACGGCCGCCTTGGCGATCTCGTCGGGATCGCCGACGCGGCCGAGCGGAATGCGCGAGGCGAGGTAGTCGAGCAGTCCCTGCTGTTGCGCGGCGTCGGGACCTGCGAGCTCGACGAGGCCGGGCGTCTTGGTGGCGCCGGGGCTCAGCGTGTTGACGCGGATGTGGCGGTCCTTGAGATCGAGGATCCAGTTGCGCGCGAAGGCGCGCACCGCTGCCTTCGAGGCGCCGTAGACGCTGAACGCCGGCGTGCCCTCGGTGCCCGCCGTGGAGCCGGTCAGGATCACCGAGGCGCCGTCACGCAGCAGCGGCAGCGCCTTCTGCACGGTGAACAGGACGCCCTTCACGTTGCGGTCGAAGGTGTCGTCATATTGCTGCTCGGTGATCTGGCCGAGCGGCAGCATCGATCCGCCGCCGGCATTGACGAACAGCACGTCGATGCGGCCGACATCCTGCTTCACCTTCTGAAATAGAGCATCAAGGTCGGCGAGCTTGGCAGCATCGGCCTGCACGCCGCTGGCACTCCGGCCGATCGCGGTGACGGCGGCGTCCAGCTCCGGCTTGCGGCGGCCGGTGACATAGACCTGGGCGCCTTCGGCGGCGAAGCGCTTGGCAGTGGCGAGGCCAATGCCGCTGGTTCCGCCGGTGACGACGGCGATTTTTCCGCTGAGCTTCTGGGACATGTTGGTCTCTCCTGTTGTGGTGGCCAACAGAAGATGGCGAAGGCCGTGGCATTTCGATATAGAAACGGTTGAAAGTCATCGTTGCAGGAAAGTCGATGTCGAGCACGCGCTTACCCGATTTCGAAGGCCTCGCCCTGCTGTCGAGGGTCGCCGAGGAGCGTTCCTTCGCCGGCGCCGCCCGCGCGCTGAACCTGTCGGTGGCAACGGTCTCCCGGGCCATCACCCGCCTCGAGGACCGGCTCGGCGCACGGGTGTTCAACCGGACCTCGCGCAAAGTGGCACTGACCGATTTCGGCCGGACGCTCGCCGAGCGCGGCGCGCGCATGCTGCGGGAAGCCGAGGAGGCGGAAAGCGCCGCGCGCGAATTGTCGAGCCGGCCGCGCGGCACCATCAATCTTGCGGTGCCGATGTCGTTCGGCTTGCGCGAGGTCAGCCCGCTGCTTCCCGCCTTCGTGCGCGAATACCCGGAGATCACGCTCAACCTGCACCTCAGCGACGCTGCCGTCGACCTGATCGGCGACGGCTTCGATGCCGCATTGCGGATCGCAGCATTGCGGGACTCATCGCTGATCGCCCGCCTGCTGCGGCCGATGGGCCGCTTCCTGGTGGCATCACCAAGCTACATCGCCCGCTACGGCCGGCCGCAATCACCCGCCGAGCTGAACGTCCATCACTGCCTCGGCTACGCCTATCGCGCACGGACGGCGACCTGGCACCTGACCCACAGCGACGGCCGCGAGGCCGCGGTGACGCCCACCGGACCACTGTCAGTGACCAACATCGATGCGCTGCTGCCGGCATTGCTGGACGGCATCGGCATCGCCGAACTGCCATGCTTCGTCGCCGATCCCCACGTGGCCGAAGGGCGGCTGGAGATCCTGCTGCCCGAGTGGAAGCTCCCGGGCGGCGGGTTGTACTTCATCACCCCGGCCGCGCATGTGCGGCCGGCCCGGATCGGAGCACTGAGCGAATTTCTCGCGAAGCACTTGGGGCGCTCGCGCGAAGAACGCTGTTAGAGCTCGATCTGCTTGTACGGAATCGCGCCTTGCGACATTCCGGATTCCGCAGCGTGCAGCTTCGATGTCAGCCCCGTGATCACCTTCCCTTGGAGGGGGAGGGTCGGCTCATAGGCGCGACGCGCGTGTGAGCCGGGGTGGGGTGATCTCTCCACTTGCACCGAGCCCGCGGCTTCACCCCACCCCGCTCGCCCGCTTCGCGGGCGATCGACCCTCCCCCTCTAGGGGAGGGTGAGACCGAGATCGCGGCCCCCACCGTCGTAATCATAGGGAGACATGGCGATTGAAGCATGATGGGTGTGATGACGTCATGCTTTAGCTACACAACGCTCCCACGCTTCCGTGAAGCGCAAACGTTTGTCTTGCTATTTTTCCGAAATCATTCTCTACTCCGCGCATCCCGTCCTCATGCAGAGGGGCGTACGCGTCGTCACGATACGTTGAGGCGGGGAGCGGTGGCCGCGAGCCTGTCAGGTGCTGATGCGCTGGACGATTGGCAGCTTGCGGACGTTCAAGCCGTGTGGTCCTGGCGCCCCGATGCTGGCGCTAAGTCGCGTGACATGACGTGTCGCGCAGGCGACGGGGGCAAGAAAGCCGGTCCCCGGGGAGAGCGCGGAGCAGACGTTAAACCCATCGCGCAGGGAGGGCCGGGATGTCTCGGCTGAACCTGTGGTGACCGCCGCGTGCATTTTTTTCGCACGCGGGCCATGGGAGCAGCCAGCTCCCGGCCTTCCCTGCGCCCTCGGCATGTCCGAGGGCGAGACCGATCGGCAAAGCTCGGACCGTCAGGCCGCGAGGCCGATCAGACGCGTCTGGCGCAGCATCTGATTGCACTGCATTCAATTTCTGCTAGCATTGCCTTCATAACGATAATGCCGGGGGGCTGTCATGGCGAGCCTGACCATCCGCAAGCTCGACGACTCGCTGAAAACCTATCTCCGCCTGCGCTCCGCGCAGAATGGCCGCTCCGTCGAGGAGGAAGTCCGCGTCATCCTGCGCGCGCTGATCGAGCCGGTCGATCCGTCCGCCCCTCCCCCGGCGCCGCCCGCGCCCGCCGCCCTGCCCGAGCCGCTCGTGCCGCAGCCAGGCCTCGCCCGCGAAGCCCGCGTCACCCTGATCATCGGTGGCGGCATCGCGGCCTACAAATCGCTCGACCTGATCCGGCGGCTCAGGGAACGCCACATCCACGTCCGCTGCGTGATGACCAAGGCGGCGACGCAGTTTGTCACCGAGCTGGCGGCGTCGGCGCTCTCGGGCGATCGCGTCTTCACCGACCTGTTCGACGCCCGCAGCGAGCTCGATGTCGGCCATATCCGGCTGGCGCGCGACTGCGATCTCATCGTCGTGGCGCCCGCCACCGCCGACCTCATGGCCAAGATGGCGCAGGGCCATGCCGACGACCTCGCCAGCGCCATCCTGCTCGCCGCGAGCCGGCCGATCCTGCTGGCGCCGGCCATGAACCCGATGATGTGGAGCAATCCGGCGACGCGCCGGAACGCTGCGACCCTGCAACGTGACGGCATCCACATGATCGGGCCGAACGCCGGCGAGATGGCCGAGAAGGGCGAGGCCGGCGTCGGCCGCATGGCCGAGCCGACCGAGATCGCGGAGGCCGTGGTCGCGATGCTGAAGCCGCCTGTGCCGCGGCCGCTCGCCGGCCGGCGCGTGCTGATCACCGCGGGGCCCACGCATGAGGCGATCGACCCGGTGCGCTACATCGCCAACCGCTCCTCCGGCAAGCAGGGCTTTGCGATTGCCGCGGCCGCGCAGGCGGCCGGCGCCGACGTGCGGCTGATCACGGGGCCGGTCGAGCTGACCGATCCCAAGGGCGTCAAGGTCACGCATGTCGAATCGGCGCGGCAGATGCTCGAGGCGGTCGAGGCCGGGCTGCCGGCGGATGTCGCGATCTTCGCCGCGGCGGTGGCGGACTGGCGCGTCGCCAGTGAAGGCGGCCAGAAGCTGAAGAAGACCGACACGGCGATCCCGCCGCTGCAACTGGTCGAGAACCCCGATATTCTCGCCACCATCTCCAAGCTGAAGGACAAGCGGCCCGGCCTCGTCATCGGCTTCGCGGCCGAGACGGAGCATCTGATCGACAACGCGAAAGCCAAATTCGCGCGCAAGGGCTGCGACTGGATCGTCGCCAACGACGTCTCGCCGGCGACCGGCGTGATGGGCGGCGACCGCAACACCGTGCATCTCTTGACCAGGAGCGCCGACGGCGTCCATGTCGCCTCGTGGCCGATCATGACCAAGGACGAGGTCGCCACCGCCCTGGTCGCCGAGATCGCCAGAACGATAGGACCATCAGCGTGACAACCATGAGCGTGACACAGACCATTGCCATCGACGTTCAGATCCTGCGGCATGGCGCCGGCCTGCCGCTGCCGGCCTATCAAACCGCGCACGCCGCCGGCATGGACCTGCTCGCCGCGGTTCCCGACGATGCGCCTGTCGTGCTCGCGCCCGGCCGCCACGCGATGGTGCCGACGGGATTGTCGATCGCCTTGCCGGACGGGTTCGAAGCGCAGGTGCGGCCGCGCTCCGGCCTTGCCGCGCGTCACGGCGTCACCGTGCTGAACGCGCCGGGCACCGTCGACGCCGACTATCGCGGCGAGGTCTGCGTGCTCCTGATCAATCACGGTGAGGCCCCGTTCACGATCCGCCGCGGCGAGCGCATCGCGCAGATGGTGATCGCCGCCGTCGCGCGCGCCGAGCTCAGCATCGTCACGTCGCTGTCGGCGACCGCGCGCGGCAGCGGCGGCTTCGGCTCGACAGGCCGTTGAACTACGGGCTCTTCGCCATCGTTCCGACTCGCCTATGCCCATCGATGAACGCATTTTCAGTCCGTGCAACCACCGTTCACGGTCTGGACTCTTACCGCTGGAGTCCTGAAGCGGTTATTGTTGATTGATTCGTGAGACGGCGCGGTCGACCCGATCGGCGCCGCGCGGAACTTTCGTGCGGTTTGGGGCAAATATGTCGGGCGTGATCGTGGTGATGCGTCAGACGCTGCTGTCGTGCACGTCACTCGCGCGCAAAGGCCTGATGGGTCTCGCTGCGACTGCGCTTGCGCCGGCAACGCCGGTCCTCGCGGGCGATGGCGTGCCGGCGGATGCGATTTCTACGCTGTTCGAGCTGAGCCGATCCGACGTCGCCGAGCTCACGGCGATGCTGGCGCTGCTCGGCTTCTCCGTGGTCGCGGCGATCGCCTTCGTGCGCACCCGGCTTGCCGCTGCGCGGAAGGAAGCGAGGCTGCGCGCCGATGTCGCCGAGCTGCAATTGCAGGCCGACCGTTATCGCGCGCTGCTGTTCGCCGAGCCGCAGATCCTGATCGCCTGGCCCGCCGGCGGCCATCGCCCGCAGATCTCTGGCGACACCTCGATGCTGGTGCCGTCCGATCAGCCGCAGCGCATCCTCGCCTTCGGCACCTGGCTGCCGCCCGAGCCGGCGCTGCAGCTCGACCACGCGGTCGAGGCGTTGCGTGAGGCGGGCGAAGGCTTCATGCTCAATCTCACGACCTCGCATGGTCACGCGATCGAGGCGATGGGCCGCGCGATCGGCGGCCAGGCGATCGTGCGCATCCGCGAGCTCTCCGGCCTGCGCCGCGAGCTCGCCGAGACGCAATTGCGCTTCAAGGCGCTCGGCGAGGAGACGGAGTCGCTGCGCGCGCTGGCCTCCGCGCTGCCCTGGCCGATCTGGGCGCGCCAAGCCAATGGCGCGCTGTCTTATGTCAACGCCGCCTATGCCCGCGCCGCCGACGCGCGCGATATCCCCGACGCGATCAGCCGCAATCTCGAGCTGCTCGACTCCGCCGATCGCACCGACCTGCAGCGTGCGCTCGGCGCCGGCGGACATTTCGAGGGCCGGCTGCCGATCGTCGTGAGTGGCGAGCGGCGGATGCACGACGTCCGCGCCTTCACGCTGGGCAGCGGCAGCGCCGGCGTCGCGATCGATGCCAGCGAAGCGGCCGCGTTGACCGATGCCCTGGTGCGCATGCACGAGGCGCATCGCCGCACGCTCGACCAGCTGTCGTCGGGCGTCGCCGTGTTCGACGGCCAGCGCCGGCTCGCCTTCTACAACGACAGCTATCGCCGGCTCTGGGATCTCGACACCGCCTTCCTCGACAGCCAGCCGGATGATTCCTCCGTGCTCGACCGCCTGCGCGCCTCGCGCAAGCTGCCGGAGCAGGCTGATTTCCGCGCCTGGAAGGCCAAGCTGCACGAGGCGTATCGCGCTGTCGAGGCCGCCAAGGACACCTGGTTCCTCCCGGACGGCCGCGCGCTCTCGGTCGTCACGACGCCGAACCCGGAGGGCGGCGTCACTTATCTGTTCGACGACGTCACCGAAAGCTTTGCGCTCGCCCGCCGCTATGACGGCCTGATCCGGGTCCAGCGCGAGACGCTCGACAGCCTCGCGGAGGGCGTCGCGGTGTTCGGCTCGAACGGCCGCGTCGAGCTGTTCAATCCGGCCTTTGCCAAGATGTGGCGGCTGTCGCCCGATAGCCTGCGCGAGCATCCGCACATCGACACCGTCGAATCCTGGTGCCGCTCGCTCTATGACGACGGAGTCGCCTGGCGCACCATTCGGGAGGCGATCACCTCGATCGAGAACCGCCTCGACGTCGCGCTCAAGCTGGAGCGCAAGGACGGCAGCGTGCTCGACTGCATGAGCCGCCCGCTGCCGGACGGCGCGACGATGCTGACGTTCCAGGACATCACCGACACCGAGAATGTCGAGCGTGCCCTGCGCGAGAGCAACGAGGCGCTCGAGGCCGCAGGCCAGATGAAGATCGACTTCGTCCACCACGTCTCCTACGAGCTGCGCGCGCCGCTGACGACGATTATCGGCTTCGCGCATTTCCTGTCCGATCCGTCGACCGGCCCGCTGACGCCGAAGCAGGCCGAGTATCTCGACTACGTCACCAAGTCGACCAATGCGCTGCTGGCGCTGACCAACAACATTCTCGACCTCGCCACCATCGATGCCGGTGCGATGAAGCTCGAGCTCGGGCCCGTCGACGCCGCCAAGGCGATCGAGGCCGCCGCCGAGGGCGTGCAGGACCGGCTGGCCACCGACCGCATCCGCCTCGAGGTCAAGGTCGCCGCCGATGTCGGCAGCTTCGTCGGCGACGAGCGGCGCGTCGTGCAGGTGCTGTACAATCTGCTCGCCAATGCCGTCGGCTTCTCGCCGCAGGACTCCACCGTGATCGTGTCGGCCCGCCGAACCGACCACAGCGTCGCCTTCGCGGTCACGGATTCCGGCCCGGGCATTCCGGCCGACATCAAGGACCAGATGTTCGACTGGTTCGTCAGCCGCTCGCAGGGCTCGCGGCATCGCGGCGCCGGGCTCGGCCTGTCGCTGGTGCGCTCCTTCGTCGAGCTGCATGGCGGCAAGGTGCGGATGGATTCGGTGGTCGGCAAGGGCACCACGGTCACCTGCGACTTCCCGACCGACCACATCGCGCAACGCAACGCTGCGGAATGACGGACCGGCAGACATACACGATCGCGCTGGCGGACGAGACCGCAACCGCCGCCTTGATGGCGGACCTCGCGCTACTGATCGGCCCGGGCGTACTGATCACGCTCACGGGCGATCTCGGCGCCGGCAAGACCGCCGCCGCGCGGGCGATGATCCGCTATCTCGCCGACGATGCCGAGCTGGAAGTGCCGAGCCCGACCTTCACTTTGGCGCAGAGCTACGATCTGCCCAGCTTCCCCCTGGTGCATGCCGATCTCTACCGCATCAGCGACGCCTCCGAACTGGAGGAGATCGGCCTGTCGCCGCTGCCCGAAGCGACGGTGGTGCTGATCGAATGGCCGGAGCGCGCCGGCGGCGCGCTGCCACAGGACCGCATCGACATCGCCTTGCGCCACGATGCAGCCCAGGGCGACAGCGCGCGCAGCGTCGAGATCACCGGCAGCGGCAAGGCGGCGGCTGTGGTCGCGCGGTTGAAAGCGCTGCGCGAATTCCTCACCGAAGCCGGCCACAGCAAATCGCGCCGCGAGCGCATGGCCGGCGATGCCTCGACCCGCTCCTACGCCCGTCTCTACAAGGGCGAGCGCGTCTACATCCTGATGAACTCGCCGAAGCGGCCCGATGGTCCGGCGGTCTACAACGGCAAGCCCTATAGCGGCGCCGTGCATCTCGCGGAGGACGTCCGCCCGTTCGTCGCGATGGCCGGCGCGTTGCGCGGCCGCGGCATCTCGGCGCCGAAGATCAACGATGCCGATCTCGACCACGGCTTTCTGATTACCGAGGATCTGGGCCGCGAGGGCGTGATCGAGGGAGATCCGCCGCGCCCGATCGTGGAACGCTACGAGGCCGCGACCGACCTGCTCGCCGCGCTGCATGCGCAGGACGTGCCCTCCGTGCTGCCGCTGGCGCCGCAGGTCACCTACAAGGTTCCGACGTTCGACGTCGATGCGATGCTGATCGAGATCGGACTGATGCTCGAATGGTACCTGCCGGATCGCGGCGTCGAGCCGTCGCAGGTGCTGCGCGCGGAATTTCTGGAGATGTGGCGCGACCTGCTGGAGGCGCCGCTCGCGGCCAGGCCAACCTGGGTGATCCGCGACTATCATTCGCCGAACCTGCTCTGGCTTGGGGCGCGCGAGGGAATCGCGAGGGTTGGCGTGATCGACTTCCAGGACGCCGTGATGGGCCCGCCCGCCTATGATGTGGTGTCGCTGGCGCAGGACGCCCGCATCGACGTTCCCGCGGAGATCGAGCAGGCGCTGCGGGAACGCTACGTCGCGGCACGGCAAGTTGCCTCGGCCGAGTTCGACGCCGATGAGTTCGGCGCGCACTACGCGATCATGTCCGCGCAGCGCAACACCCGCCTGCTCGGCACCTTCGCCCGCCTCAACCGCCGCGACGGCAAGCCGCATTACCTCAAGCACCAGCCCCGCATCTGGGACTATCTGCAACGCTCACTGGCGCACCCGGCGTTGGAGCCCCTCCGCGCCTGGTACGCCGCCAATGTCCCGCCACCGTCCGGCGTGTCGTGAGTTATCTCGGCACGATCGGTGCCCTGGGAGAAATGCCGGTGGTGCTTTACACGCCACCCATCTTGCAGACGAGCTTCCACTCCTCAGGCGTCACAGGCTGCACCGACAAACGCGACTGCTTGACCAGCGCCATCTCCGCGAGCTTCGGCTCCGCCTTGATGGCGGCCAGCGTCACCGGGGTCTTGAACGGCTTGTGCGCCTTGATGTCGACGCAGACGAACTTGGCCGTCTTGTCGGTCGGATCGGGATAGGCTTCCTTGATGATCTCGGCGATGCCGACGATCTCCTTGCCCTCGTTGGAATGGTAGTAGAAGGCGAGCTCGCCCTTCTTCATCGCCACCAGATTCTGCCGCGCCGTGTAGTTGCGCACGCCGGTCCATGCCTCGCCCTTGGCGCCCTTCTCCACCTGCTGGTCCCAGGACCACACCGAGGGCTCGGATTTCACCAGCCAGTAGCTCATCGTCTCTCAGACCTCTTATCAATTACGCGAGCGCAGGGTCATATCTTCTTTGAGCTCGGGATATCTTGCAATCAGTTTCGGCACGATCTCGTAGTCGACCTCCCTGATCAGATTCGCGAATGCGGCGAAGACGGCATCCTTGATCTCGGCGTCACAGAAATGTTCGGCCACGTAGAACGGCAAGTTCAATTGTTCGACCAGCGCATCGAGCGACTTCATCAGAAGCCTTGCATCCTTGATCTCCATCATGTCCTCCCGGGATCACACAAGCGTCGGCGCGTGGCGCTCTCGCCCGGCCGACGCAGCTCACTCCTCCGCCTTGAAGGGCCGCATCATCAGGGCCTCGATCGCGGCGTCGATCGTGACCGCGCCGGCTAGGATCGCGGCGACGGCTTGCGCCACCGGCATCTCGACCCCGCGCGAGGCGGCGAGCTCGACCAGAACGGGCGCGGTGTACTGACCTTCGGCGAGCTTGCCCGCGGGCAGCGGCTCGCCGCGGCCGAGCGCCAGGCCGGCGGCAAAATTGCGCGACTGCGGGCCGGCGCAGGTGAGGATGAGATCGCCGAGGCCGGAGAGGGCCAGTCAGCGTCTCGCTGCGCGCGCCATAGGCGCGGCCGAGCCTGACCAGCTCGGCGAAGCCGCGCGTGGTCAGTGCCGCCAGCGCGGAGGCGCCGAGATTGCGGCCGGCGACGATGCCGGCGGCGATCGCCAGCACGTTCTTGGCGGCGCCGCCGATCTCGACGCCGCGCACGTCCGTCGAGTGATAGGGCCGGAAGGTCGGCGAGCCCAGCGCCTGCACGAGATCGGCCGCGAGCGTCTCGTCGGGTGCGGCGAGCGTCACCGCGGTCGGCAGGCCGCGAGCGACGTCGTCGGCGAAGCTCGGGCCGGACAGGATCGCGGGCGTGGCGTTCGGCGCGGCTTCCGCGATCACCTCGGTCATGAATTTGTGGGTGCCGTGCTCGATGCCCTTGGCGCAGGCAACCAGCGGCGTACCTGGCTTGAGCAGTGGCGCGAGGTGCATGACGGCGCCGCGCAGGTGCTGCGCGGGAACGACGACGAGGACGGCATCGGCGCGGGCGGCCTGGGCGAGATCGGCGGTGACGGCGATGCTGTCGGCCAGCGGAATGCCGGGCAGACGCGGATTTTCGCGCGCGGCTGCGATGCGTAGGGCGTGGTCGGTATCGCGGGCGAAGAGGGTGACGTCACGGCCGGCCCGCGCGGCGACGGCCGCGAGCGCGGAGCCCCAGGCACCGGCGCCGATGATGGAGATGGTTTGGAAGCGCGTCATGCGCGACAAACACCGCTGCGCTCCCTCTCGCCGTTCTTACGGGGAGAGGGTTGGGGTGAGGGGCAGCCCCACCCAGCGAACGCGCGCAGAGCCCCCCTCATCCGGATTGCATCTGGCGATGCGATCCGACCTCTCAGCGCGAGCGAAGCTCGTAGCGCCCCCGCACGCGGGGAGAGGTTGAGGTGGGTGCCACGCGCGAGAGTCTTTGTGGAGCCACCCCCACCCCCGACCCCTCGCCGCAAGGGGGAGGGGGGCGCACTGAACGCGCCGCGCCGGCTTGCGTCGCTAAACGCAGGAGCACGGGCCGAGCGATGGCTCACGACATCAGGCACCAACGCCACGGTCAAAACCCCGCGCGCGTTTTCGCGAACTTGCCTGGCACCTGCGCATTGGCGTCCAACAGCCAGCGGGCGCGCGGGGCGGCGTCCATGCCGTCGACCATGCCGAGGGCGAGGCGCTCCGCTCCGGCCCACGCGATCATCGCGCCATTGTCGGTGCACAGCGCAGGCGGCGGCATGATCAAGCGGGTGCCGGCGTTATCAGCGACGTCGTCGAGCGCAGAACGAATCGCCTGGTTGGCGGCGACGCCGCCGGCGGCGACGAGTGCGGTTGGTGCGCCGAAACGCTGCTTGAAAAGATCGAGGCCGACGCGCAGGCGGTCCGCGGTCGAATCAAGCACCGCGGCCTGGAAGCTGGCGCAGAGATCGGCGGTGTCCTGCTCGCTGACGCTCTCCAATCGGCCGATCTCGCTCCGCACGGCGGTCTTCAAGCCGGACAGCGAGAAGTTCGCATCGCTGCGCCCCTGCATCGGGCGCGGGAAGGCGAATCGCGTCGCATCGCCGTTGCGTGCGGCCTGCTCGACCTGCGGTCCGCCGGGATAGGGCAGGCCGAGCATCTTCGCGACCTTGTCGAACGCCTCGCCCATCGCGTCGTCGACCGTCGTGCCGAGGCGCACATAGTCGCCGACGCCGGCCACCGCGACGATCTGGGTGTGACCGCCGGAGGCCAGGAACAGGCAATAAGGGAAGTCGATTGCATCGGTGAGGCGCGGGGTCAGCGCGTGCGCCTCGAGATGGTTGACCGCGATCAGCGGCGTGCCATGCACCAGCGCGATCGCCTTGGCGGTGGTGAGACCGACGATGACGCCGCCGATCAGGCCGGGTCCCGCCGCGGCGGCCACGCCGGCCAGCTCGGCGTAATCAATGCCGGCCTCGCGCATCGCCGCGTCGATCAGGTGATCGAGCATGTCGACATGGGCGCGCGCCGCAATCTCGGGAACCACGCCGCCATAGATCGCGTGTTCATCGGTCTGCGAGCGCACCACGTTGGAGAGGATCTGCCCCTTGCCGTCCGAATCACGCGCAACCACGGCCGCAGCGGTCTCGTCGCAGGTGGTCTCGATGCCGAGCAGCAGCGTTGTCGAATCGTTACCCAATCTCAACCCTTCGGTTATTATGAGTGCGCGGAACCGCCTAACACCACGAGGTCGCCAGGTGCAATCGTCCGTCCGTTGCAGCCGGGCCGATCCGTATTCGACGGGAGCATAGCACATGGCCGTGCTGGTGACCCGTCCCGCTCCCGACAATGAACGCACCGCCGCGGCTTTGCGCGCGCGCGGCTTCGACGTGTTGCTGGCGCCGATGCTGCGCTTCGAGCCGGTGGCGCTGCCGGAGGATGCCGGCGGCGAGGCCGCAGGCGTGATCGTCACCTCGTCGAATGCGCTGCGCGCGATCGCGCCCCAGCTTGAGGGCTCGGCGCTGCTCGGCCTGCCGCTGTTCGCGGTCGGCGACCAGACCGCCGCCGCGGCGCGCGGAGCCGGCTTCGAGCAGGTCATGTCGGCGTCCGGCGATGCCGCGGCGTTGCGCGAGCTGATCGCGACCAGCGGCGTCATCGGCGCGGGCGGCACCCTGCTCTATCTGGCCGGCGCCGACATCTCGCGCGATCTCGCCGGCGAGCTCGCCGAGCGCGGATTCGACGTGGTCACGCAGACGGTCTACCGCATGGCGCCGGTCGCCGCGCTGCCGCGCGCCGTCCGCGAGGCGTTCGCGGCGAATCGAATCGAGGCCGTGCTGCATTACTCGCGGCGAAGTGCCGCGGCCTTCGTGGCGGCGATCCGGGCCGAGGGCGTCGAAATCTCGGCGCTGGCCGTGCCGCATGGCTGCCTGTCGGCCAATGTGGCCGAGGTGCTGCGTGAGGCCGGGGCGACCCAGGTCACAATCCCAGCGCATCCGGATGAAAACCAGATGCTGGAAGGGCTAGCTCGTGCGCTACGGTCGTGAATGGCGTAAGAGGGCCTGCTCAATCTTGCCTCAGCCAGGGAACTCCCACCATGGTCGATGAACCCGACACCGTTGCGCCGGCCTCCGATACCGGGCGGCCGAAGCGGCCACCGCCGACCATCGACCTGGAGCCGACCTCGCGCGAGGAGCGTCCCGCCGCGAGCGAGAGCGCAGCCGAGCGGCCGACGCCCTCGCCATGGTCCGCGCCGGCCGAAGCGGTCGCCGAGGGGTCATCCGGCGCGGCGAGCCAGTCGCATCCGCATGGCGCAGACGACATCGCGCCGGACACCGCCAGCACCGCGACGCCCGAGGAGACGGTCGCAGCGGCCGAGCCGCCGGGCGCCGAACTTCCGCCACCTCCGCCGCCGCGCCCGGTGTCGCCCTGGATCATCGCGCCGTTCTCCGGCGCGGCTGCGGCGGCGCTGGTGATCGGCGTCGGCTGGATGCTGGGCTGGCCGCCGGTGCAGCCGCCGTCGCCGACCACGCCGCTGTCCACTGCGGTCGACGAGCTGACCTCGCGCGTCGCCGGCCTGGAGCAGCGCATCGGCAAGCCCGATGCCGCCGTGACCGGCCGCATCGACGCCATCGACAAGGCCATCGCCGGCGTGCGCAGCGACGTCGCCGGCCTGCGCAGCCAGAGCGACAAGACGGTGGCGGCGCTCAACGACGTCAAGGCGCAGCCGCGCGACGGCTCGGCCGCTGCGCCCGCGCCGGCCCCGGTGGACCTGTCCGGCCTGACCGCACGCATCGACGCGCTGGAGCGCGCCAGCAGGACCCAGAGCGCGGCGCTCGCGCAGGAGAGCCGCAAGCTCACGGAAGCCGCCGAGGCGGCCAAGACGTCCGATGATGCGCCGTTGCGCCGCGTGGTCGCGGCGACGCTGCTCGACGTCGCCGTCCGCCACGGCGATCCCTATGCGGCGGCGCTGTCGACCGCGAAATCGCTCGCGCCGGACGCTGCCGCGCTGAAGCCGCTGGAGGCCTTCGCGGCGAACGGCGTGCCGAGCCCGGCCGCGCTCAGCCGCGATCTCCTGACCATCGTGCCGAAGCTGGCGCCGCCCGCCACCGAGAGCACCACCGGCAATTCCATCCTCAGCAAGCTCTCGGCCGGCGCCTCGAACCTGGTCAAGGTCGAGCGCACCGATGGCGCCGGCACCGATCGCGGCGCCGTGGTCGCGCGGATCACCGCGGCGGCGCTGCGCAACGATTTCGCCGAGGCGCGGCGCGAGCTGAAGGGCCTGCCGGCGGACGAGCGCGTCCCCGCCAATGACTGGCTCGCCAAGGCCGATGCGCGTGATGCCGCGTTGTCGGCGGCACGCAAATTCGCCGACGACTCGATGACCGCGCTCGCCAAACCCGCGCAATAGGACGCCCAAGGACGCTCATGATCCGGATCGTTGTTTTCCTCATCCTGGTCGGGCTCGCCGCCGCGGGCTCCGCCTGGGTCGCCGAGCAGACCGGCGACGTCGTGCTGAACTGGGGTCCCTGGCGGATCGCCATGACGCTGCCCGTGTTCGTGCTGGCGCTCGGCCTGACCATTGCCGCCTGCGTGCTGGTCTGGAACCTGCTCAGCGCGCTGTTGCGCGCGCCCGGCCGGATCCGCCATGCGCATCGCGAGCGCCGGCACCGGCGCGGCCGCCACGCCATCACCCACGGCCTGCTGGCGATCGGCCATGGCGATTCGACCGCGGCGCGCCAGCATGCCGACACGGCGAAGCGGCTGGCCGGCGACGATCCGCTGACCTTGCTGCTGCACGCCCAGGCGGCGCAGCTCGAAGGCGACCGCGACGGCGCGCGCCGCGCCTTCCGCGCCATGGCCGAGCGCCACGATACCCGCCTGCTCGGCCTGCGCGGGCTGTTTGTCGAGGCGCAGCGCGCCGACGACGCCATGGCCGCGGTCGTCATCGCCGACGAGGCGCTCAAGCTCGCCCCGAACGCGACCTGGGCCTCGCATGCCGTGCTCGGCTTCCGCTGCGCGCAAGGCGACTGGAACGGGGCGCTTGCGATCCTCGACGGCAACTACACCGCCGGAATGATCGACAAGCCGACCTATCGCCGCCAGCGCGGCGTGCTGCTGACGGCGCGCGCGATGGCCCTGGAGACCGAGGAGCGCGACCTCGCGCGCTCCAGCGCGATGGAAGCCGTGAAGCTGGCGCCGACATTGGTGCCGGCCGCCGTGCTCGCCGCCAAGTTCGAGAGCGAGGCGCACCAGGTGCGGCGCGCGATGAAGATCATCGAGGCGGCCTGGGCGTCCTGCCCGCATCCAGACCTCGCCGATGCCTATGCCCATGTCCGGCTCGGCGATTCGGCGCGGCAGCGGCTGTCGCGGATCGAGAGCCTCGCCGCGCGCACGCCCGAGCATGTCGAGGCTGCGCTGGCCGTGGCCCGCGCCGCGATCGACGCCGCCGAGTTCGGCCGCGCCCGCGCAGTGCTGGCGCCGTTCACCGACGATCCGACCCAGCGCGTGGCGATGCTGATGGCCGAGCTGGAGCGCACCGAGCACGGCGATGCCGGCAAGGCGCGCGAATGGACCCTGCGCGCGGTGCGCGCCCGCCACGACCCGGCCTGGACCGCCGACGGCTATGTCAGCGACCGCTGGCGGCCGATCTCGCCGGTCACCGGCCGGCTCGACGCGTTCCAGTGGCAGACCCCGGTGGCAAGCCTGCCGTCGGAGCGCAACAGCGTGATCGAAAGCTCGGAATTCGCCGAGGCCGTGCTGGCGCCGCCGAGCCGGCCGGCGATTCCCGAGGGTCTGGTCGAGCCGCCGCGCGGCGCGGCCTCAGCTCCGGTGGTGATCGCGCCGACCACCTTGCAGGACAACGATCCGCCGAAGCCCGCCGACATCGTCGCCACGCCCGAGCCCAGCGCTGCGACGCCGAGCGAGCAGGCGGCGGTGGACAAGGCTGTCGACAAGCCGGTGGATATCCCTGTTGAGAAGGCTGAGGACAACCCACCGCTGGAGGTGACGGCGCAGCCCGTCGCCGTGCCGGCCGCAGAGCCGGCGCCGCCGCTGCAGGCGGCCGCCCCGACCGAGGCCGAAGCGGAGCCTGAGACCGCGGAGGAGCCGGAGCCGCCGGCCGAGCCCGTGAAGCCAGCAGAGACTGCCGCCGCCGCGCCGACGCCGCTGTTCCGCAACCGCAACGACCTGGCCAAGCCGGCGGAGACCCAGATCCAGGCGATCGTCCCGATCATGCGCCCGCCGGATGATCCCGGTGTCGAGGACGAGGACCAGCCGCGCGACGAGTTCGCCGAGCAGATCGCCCCCAAGGTCCAGGCCGGCGGCTGGCGCGGGTTCTGGTCCCGGTTCGGGAGCTGAGGCCAGCGAACGGCCAGGTTGGCCAGCCGTTCCGGTCACACCGGCTCGATTCCGGGCCCGGGCGGCACGGGTTGTCCTTGCCAACCGCCCGTTCGCCCGATATCAGGAGCGCGTTCGCGTCGTCCGGCCCGTGCCGGGCACGCACCGCTTTGGTTCGCCGCAATAGCTCAGCTGGTAGAGCACGTCATTCGTAATGACGGGGTCGGGGGTTCGAGTCCCTCTTGCGGCACCACGCTTCGCCCTTCGGGCTACGCGTGGCGCGGCCGCGCAGGAGCCCGAGGGGCGAAGCGTGCCCGGCGTAGCGCCTTCGCGAAGCCGGGCGTTTGAGCCCCCCAAGTGCTTCAGCCAAGCCGGGCTCTCTGATCCCAATCAACTCTGTCAAACAGCGCGGCGCTCATTGCGGCCTTGCTGACGCCCATGCCGCCGCGATCCCGCGGCCGGATCAGCCCGAGCTCTGCTGCAATCGGCGTCCTCTTCAGGTGAGAGGGCGCGGGGAAGGCCGGGTGCTGACCACACCCGCGGTCCGCGTGCAGCAAAAAAGCACGCGGCAGAACCACAGGTACGGCCGAACATCCGGCCTTCCCCGCGCGGTGGCTTTACGTCTTATACGCGATCTCCCCGGGGACCGGCTGTCTTGCCCCCGTCGCCCGCTGCGCTCGTCATGAACGCTGCGACCTTGACGCCAGCTTCGGGGCGCCAGGACCACGCGACTTCGCCGTCCGCACCCCATCAGTCGTCGCGCAAAAGCGCCTGACGAAGCCACGGCCACCGCAACCCGCCTCACGTGCCGTGACGATCGCGATACGTCCCTCTCGGCGAAGCAGGATGACGGGATAAGACCACTGATTTGGGGCAGGCGTCAAGAGATTTTCTGGTTTT
Organism: Bradyrhizobium sp. USDA 4353; assembly: GCF_054063215.1. Taxonomy (NCBI): domain Bacteria; kingdom Pseudomonadati; phylum Pseudomonadota; class Alphaproteobacteria; order Hyphomicrobiales; family Nitrobacteraceae; genus Bradyrhizobium; species Bradyrhizobium sp. USDA 4353. Next base: position 1,769,618 of record NZ_JBSSGB010000001.1, on the reverse strand, counting down.
CGGAATTAACACCCTGCCCTGCTCCGATACAGCGCACATCTACCCTTCGTGGTCTACTCATGTCATCCTAGCTGTGCTGGCAGCTATTGCTTCGCTTCGATGTATACGACGCGATAAGTCCAACTCCAGTTTTTTAGCTCTGGTAGGTTAAAGGTAACGTAAGAGTCTAGGGCGCGCGCTTGTCCCGAAGGAACGTTTATGGAGTAGGCAGTTACGCTATCATCACTGCCGACAACAACGCAGTTCGCTTTGTTTGCATCGCAATTCGAAACCTCGATCGCAAGCTTGATGGTTTCGATCGGATACTTAGAATTGTTCTTCACAAGTCCTTTGATCGTCCAGGAGCCGTAACGATTGCTCATCACGAGATCCTGAAATTCAACGTCCGAATAGGTGATCAGCATACGCGCCTGGAGTTGCCGCTTCTCCCGCTGCCGCGAGTCGTAATCTACATAGATATAGATACCGATCGCAGTGGCTACCGTCGCAATAAATAGACCGACGAGGAACCTCCTAAATACGGGATGGATGAGCGCAAAGAAAGCGATTGCGATAACGGCGACGATCGTCGCTAACCATGTCATCCTAGCCCCCGGTAATGTTGACTCTAGTCTACCTCGTAACTCGAAGGACTATTAGGTGGAAGGGCCGGCTCCTAGCCGCTCTCTCCGCTCCAGCGTTCGTAGCCGGGCGTTCGAGGCCCGTTTGCCCGCCATCTGATCTCCATCAACCCTATCAAACAGCCCGCCGCGCGTCGCACCGCTGCCGTGTCGGCCCGAGTTCTGCTGCTGTCGGCGTCCTCTTGAGGTGAGAGGGCGCGGGGAAGGCCGGGTGCTTACCGCACCCGGTATCCTCATGGCCTGTGTGACCTGATCCGGGTCATGCCGAGGACCATCTACCTGATCTTCGTAGGCAGAGAAAGTTGCGGCGTCACCGCAGCTCGCAAGGTTACAGCCGAAATCAAGGCGCGACGACAGAATCCGATTGCGTGCTCGGCACGATCGCCTGTTGACTCCGATGGTCATTGTTGATGCCACCGGATGTGGATCGAAACGCCGCGGCCTCGGCCGCCAATTCGTGGCGAACTTGATCGATGACCCAGCCATAGTCGCGTGCTTCGTTCTGCCTGAAGAGACGCGCTGTCGGATACCACGGAGAATCCGTGCGGCCGAGCAGCCAGCGGTAATCGGGCCGGTAGGGCAAGAGGATCCATACGGGACGCGCAAGGCCGCCGGCGAGATGAGCGACGCTCGTGTCGACAGTGACGACGATATCCAAACAGGACAAGAGCGCCGCAGTATCGTCGAAGTCCGCCAGGCTCTTGGTCGTATCGACGATGTCGAGCCCAGCTAGAACGCCCCTATCCGACTCCCGGACGTCCTTCTGCAGGCTTACGAATTGCGCATCGACGTCCAACAGTCTCGCGAGGAGCTGCAAGGGCACCGACCTATTCCGATCGTTGCTGTGCCCGGGGTTACCTGACCAGACCAGCCCGACACGAAGCCTGTCGTGCGGACCCAACCTTCTCTCCCACTCCGCTTGCCGTGCCGGGAGCGGCGACGGCAGATAGGGCACATCGGCTGGAATCGTGCGAAGCGTCGTCTTGAACGCGAGCGGCAGGCTCGACATGGAACAGTGCAAATCGAAGCTTGCCGAGGCCGCCGTCGATCTCGGGATGCATTCAGTCACGCCCGCCAATCTCGACAACAGCGAGGAGGCCGGGTCCTGCACCGCAAGTATTACTTTGGCTCCGAGCTCCGCCACCATCGGAACATATCGGGCAAACTGGAAGGCATCTCCGAGTCCTTCATCGGCGAAGATCAGGATCGTCTTGCCCCGAATGCAGTCGTCCCCCGACCATTGCGGCTGGGCAAAATCCGGATGGGCGAGACCGAGCCCCGTCTTCCATCGGATTTCACGCCCCAGCCAGCCTGCTTCGAAATTTCCGGTCACCATGTGGATCAACGCCATGTTCCAAATGGTGATTGGATCACTCGGCGCGATGGTTTGGACCCTCTCGTGACAAGCCATCGCCTCCTCGAATCGGAGGCCATCAGCCAGCAGATCCGCCTTGTTCTTCAGAGCCAACACGTAGTCTGGCCGAAGCGAGAGGGCGCGATCAAAGCAGGCCAATGCCTGTTCGTGCCGCCCGAGCCGGTGCAGCACCCAGCCGAGGTTATTGTGCGTCTCGAAATTCGCTGGATCGAGCATTTGCGACCGCCGGCCATCGGCGGCCGCTTCTTCCAACCGCCCCAGGTTTTGAAGAACGAGCGCGCGCATGTGAAGCGCCTCTGCCTGGTTGGGGTTTGCCTTCACCGAGATGTCGAAGAACGCGAGAGCTTCCGCAAACCGATTCCGCCTGCAAAGCAGCAGCCCGCATAAATTGGCCGCGTCCACATATTGCGGCGACAATTGCAGAGCGTGGCGCAAGCTCAGGATGGCGTCATCTGGACGATCCATCTCCGCCAGAACAGCTCCGAGATCCTTCCAATACTGGGCATTGTCCGGTTGGAGAGAGACTGCCTTGTCGAAGGCCTTGAGGGCGTCCTCCAACCGTCCCGCTTTGCGAAGCGCCGATCCAAGGCTTGAGACGTACTCGCTCTTGGGAGCTAATTTGATCGCGCGCGCAAACCAGTCGATGGCCTGGCCATTCTGCTCCATCCGGAGCGACAGAAGCCCCATGAGATGCATCGCATCCGAATGATTGGGGTCCGACGCAAGCGCGTCCTCGCAACAGCGGATCGCCTCCGGGAGCTTGCCGGCCTGAAACTGGGCAAACGCCGTTTCATAAAGAGCAGCTGGAGTGACAAGCTTGGAGCCGTTTGAGCTTGTCTTCGATGCTCGGAGAGAGGCGGAAGCCCGGCGCTCGCGGCGGCTCATCAAGGTCTTCTTTCCAATGTCCAACCAACAACTATTAGTTGATTCTATCAGTCCGCAGCAAGCAGTGTAAATCACCGCGAATGACGCCAGCCATGACGTTTAGTCCAAGGTTTGATCCTGTGCGCCATTCCTCCATAGCTAAGCCGGCAGAGGACGAGGTCAGGACGGCGCGCATGGAGTCAGGCGCTCTCTTGCGTACCAGCGCTCACCTCGATCCCTTGCCGCCGGCACGCCCGGTTAAGAATTGCTTAACCCAAATCGCGCCATCGTCCGGCGCGAGCCGCGGGACGAATACCCGCACTGGCAGCAGGTGGCGATCCGGCGTTTTGTTCGCTCGAATCCCGCAAATGTCGGCTGCGCTCGGGCGTACGCCAGCGGCCCCGCCGGTGGCGATCAGTATCCAAAGTCATGGTCGAGATGTACCGCCCGCGGTCTGCGATACGTGCGCGCGTGACAATTCGGCCCGACGCGACGACGCGCGGCTCTGGCAGCCGCAGCGAGCCGGATCAACGGCCGAACCGCAACGAGACACAAGGCGAGCCTCGACATGAGCACCACTGCCCTCGACAGCCACACGCAGTTTCAATCGATCCTCGGCCAGATCCGGACGCTCGCCTACAAATATATCGAGGACAAGGATTTCGTCAGCGCGCAGCTCGCCTTCCAGAAGCTGCTCGAGCTCGACCCCAAGGACATCAACGCCCGGTTCATCTATGCGCAGCTGATCGACGACGGCTCGCACAAGAAGCGCGCCGAGGCGCGCGACATGATGCTGGCGATCCTCGACGAGAACCCCGAGATCTTCGAGCAGGCGACCGAAGGCAATCTGCATCTGATCCGCAGCGCCGCCGTGCGCTGCAGCCATGTCGGTCCGTTCACCCGCTCGATGGAGCTGTTCCGCAAGCTCGCCCGCGCCTCCAACCAGGCCGCCGATTATTTCTCGCTCAGCGAGATCCTGACCCAGAACAACGAGTTCGACGAGGCTGTCGCGGCGCTGGAGAAGGCGATCAAGCTCGACCCGGCCTATGACCTGCCGGCCAATCGCGAGACGCTGGAGATCGCGCGCTCCAACGCCAAGAAGGGCAAGGCGAAGGACGTCAAGGGACGCGCCAAGGTCGGCCGCTATCCGGAGACCAAGGACTTTCTCGGCGATCTGCAGACGCTGATCACCAACCACATCGCCGTCAACCTCGCCGCCGCGCCGAAATTCCTCGACAAGAGCACGCGCTTCTTCACGATGGGCTCGTGCTTCGCGCGCAATCTGTCAAAGAGCCTGAACGACAGCGGCTATTCCAGCCACCACATGGAGATCTCGGAATACATCAACACCACGTTCGCCAACCGCGTGTTCGTCGACTGGCTGCGCGATGCCACGATCGATCCGGAGATCCGCGAGCGCATCGTCGAGCTGCTGCCGCCGGGATCGAGCAAGGAGAACACGCTGTCGGTGATCCGGCAGGCCGACGTCTTCATCCTGACCTTGGGCGTGGCCGCCGCGTTCTTCGACCGCGAGACCGGCGCCTTCGTGCTGCCGCGGCCGACCGCGCTGAATTCGCGGGCGCTGGCCGAGAAGTACAAGTTCCGCACCGCGACCGTGCAGGAGAACGTCGACAACGTGCTCTATCTGATCGACTTCGTCAGGAGCATCTCGCCGGGCATCAAGGTCATCGTCACGGTGTCGCCGGTGCCGCTGCTGACCTCGTTCGAATATGAATCGGTGGTGCAGGCCGACTGCCTGTCGAAGAGCACGATGCGTCTGGTCGCGCACGAGGTCGTCAACAATTCGAAGCTCGAGGACATCTGGTACTGGCCGTCCTTCGAGGTGTTCCGCTGGGGCGGCTCCAATGCCTCGAGCTTCTTTGCCGCCGATGACGGCGCGGCGTGGCACGTCTCCGAGGACAAGGTGTCGGCGACGGTGCGCGCCTTCGTGCAGACCTTCTCGCCGGCCTGAGCGCGCGACGGAGAACTATCACCCTCCCCTGGAAGGGGAGGGTGGGCCCATAGGCGCGAGGCGCGTGTGAGCCGGGGTGGGGTGGTCTGTCCGCTTGCACCGGTTTCCGCGGCTTCACCCCACCCCGCTCGCCCGCTTTGCGTGCGAGCGACCCTCCCCCTCAAGGGGAGGGTGAGATCGCAGCGCCCGCCGTCGTGATCATCGGGGGCATAGCGATCAAGACATGACGCGTTTCCACGCGATCACAGCATGCTCTAGGAGGCGAGGAGAACGGCCGCCTCAGGGCAGCCGCTTCTTCCACAGCCGAACGATCATGATGCCGGCCTGGGCATAGCCCGGCGGCGAGCTCTCGGGCCCGAACGGCGTCTTCGAATACAGCGAGCTGGTGATCAGGAAGCCGCCGACATAGGGCGCCGGCAATCCCGAGAGCGCCATGAAGCAGCGATGGGTGAGGATGCCCTCCTCCGGCAGATTGCCGCGCACCAGCCGGCACTCGCCGATGCCGGTGAAGGCGATGCCGTTGAGCTGGCCTTCGGTGTAGGTGCCGAGCTGGGTCGGGTCCATCGCCTGGCCGATGCACACGCGCATCTCGCCGATGCTCTTGTCGTTGGTGCCGGTCATGCGGCCGTCGCCGGGCTGCACGTTGACGGACTGGACCGCGAGCTGGTCCTCCAGCGCCGGCGCAAAGCCGGTCTTGGTCGGCGCGCAGAAATCCGAGGGCACCACGCGGCCATGACGGACGGTGCGGCCGATATAGATCTCCTCGACCTCGTTCTCGCCGCTTTGGGCCCGGGCCTGGCCGAAGCCGGCCTGCACGCCGGCGGCCACAAGGAGAAACGCAATCATCATCCGGCGCATGCGCCCATCCTTCCCGCTAAACGAAGGCCAGTATCGGATTTCGCGAACTTTCTAAACATCACCAACAGACAGGAGGTATGCATCCGCTCATACCTGAGCGTGTCGGTCGTTCCGGCACCATGGAACACCTCGTCATGACGGTAATGTGGTAGCAGACGCCGGTGAACGAAATTGCGGTGCGCCTGACCCGCGCAGACGCTGCAATCCATCGGTGGTTCGGAATGTTCGGCCGACGCGTCCCCGCGCCCTGTCGTCCTCAACGGAAGTCGCCGCGACGGCAAAAAGGTTCCGAGAAAAATGGTGCCCCTTGCCGCGCCGACGTGCCGGATGGCCTGGCTCAATTCAGGCTTGCAGCGCCTGGTGTGACGGACGTCACATCGAAGCATCCCGCCAGCGCTTAAACCTCGCCTCCATCAACGAGGGGAGTTTCTCACATGCGCAAGATGATCCTGATCGGAGCCCTGGTGCTCGCATCCGCCACCACAGCCCAGGCCCAGGGAACCCGCAGCCTGTCGCTGTCGCCGAGCGAGACCGCGGCGCCGGCGCCGCGGCCGACCTATGTCCAGCAGGCCGGCGAGGTTACGATCACCCCGGCCCCGGTGCCGGCGGTGGCCGCCCAGGCCCAGCCCGCTCCGGTGGCGCCAGCCGCTCCGGCGACGGCAGCAGCACCGGTGCCTGCCGCCGCGCAGGCCGCCCCGGCGACCGCAACGACGGCCACCGAGCAGGCCAGACCGGTGCAGTCCTCGTCGCGGCGATCGAAAACGGCCCGCGCCAGCAAGCCGCGCAGCAAGGGCTGGACCGAGGCGCGCATCGTCCGCGAGCTGCACCGCCACGGCATCTATTGGTGAGCGTCAGCATCAGGCCGATAACGAAAAAGGCCGGGCGAGCTGCCCGGCCTTCGCGTTTTTCAGGCGTGTGCGGCGTCACTGCTGGACGGTCTGGATCACGCTCGAGATCGGCCGCGCATTGGTCATGGTGGTCGGCAGCTTCGGATCCTGGCCGATCATCGCGTCATACTCAGGCAGGGTGTCGAGCGTGCCCTTCGGCTTCATCGCGACCACCTTGTAGCCGCCGGCCTTCAGCCGCCGCAGCAGGGTCGGCAGCGCCAGCGCGGTGTTCTTCTGGAAGTCGTGCATCAGGATGATGCCTTTGCCCTTCTTGTCGAGCCCGGTCATGACCGTGTTGACGACCTGGTCGGCATCCTTGGAGCGGAAGTCGAAGCTGTCGACGTCGCAGGAGAACATCGCGACGTTGCGGTTGCCGAGATAGGCCACCGCCGACGGACGGTGCTGCAGTTGCGGGAAGCGGAAGAACGGCGCGGGATTGGTGCCGAGCGCGAACTTCACCGCGCTGAAGCCCTTCTCCAGCTCCTCCTTGGCCGTCTCATCGGTCATCTTCTTGCCGTTGAGATTGGCGTGCGACCAGGTGTGCACGCCGACCACGTGACCGGCCGCCAGCACCTGGCGCAGGATCTCCGGATGATAGGTCGCGTGCTTGCCGATGGTGAAGAAGATGCCGGTGGTGCATTCGTCAGCCAGCGCCTTCAGCACGGCCGGCGTGTTGACCGGCCACGGGCCGTCGTCGAAGGTCAGCACCACCTCGCGGTCGGCGAGGAAGTCGAACTGCTTGAAATGATCGAGCCCGAAGCCGGGGCCGCCGGTGGTGTCGACCACAACGGTGCGCGAGATGCCGAGCGCATCCGGATTGGCGCAGGTCGATTTCGGTTGCACCGGCAGGGCCGCGGACGCCGCGGGCTTCGCCGGCACGGTGCCGGTATACTCGACATCGTCCTTCGCACCCTTGGCCGCGACCCTGGTCGGCGGCGGCGGCGCGGGCTCGGACGGCTTTGCCGCTGCGCTCTGCGCTGCGGCCTTGGCGGCGTTGGGCTTGGACACCCAATACCAGACACCGGTGATCGCCAGCGCCGCGACGACGGTGGCCAGCAGCAAGCCTAACGCATTACGCATGGTTACTCTTCCCGAAAACGCGAGACACGTGACAGGCGGAGACGAAGGATTCCGCCGCCCTGATTTGAAATCCATTAATGCCAACGACTCGTTAACGCGGTCCCAACAGGTTGCGGATCGGCGAACATTTCCAGGGCGATGCAGGCGCCATATCGGCACTCCCCCGGAGCGGCATGTCGCCGCGGCCATGCCCGCACGCGCCGCGCGGAGCTGGGTTGAACGGCCCGATCTGGCGTGACTCGCGTCACTGTTGCTAGAGAGCGGGCCGGCCATGATGGACGCATTGAACAAGGGCCCCGCGCGATGCGGAGCCGATGGGAGCCAGCCATGACGAAGACCCTCAATCTCCTCCGCACCGCCGTTCTGACGGCCGCCGGCGTCGCCGCGATCTCGACCCTCAGCTCGAGCACCAGCTTCGCCTTCAGCGCCGAGGCGCAGCAGATGTGCACCGGCGACGCGTTCCGCCTATGCAGCAGCGAGATCCCGAACATCCCGGCGGTCACCGCCTGCATGATCAAGAACCGCTCCTCGCTGAGCTCCGGCTGCCGCACGGTGCTCGACAAGGAAGTGCTGAAGCGGAACGGCAAGGTCGCCGAGGCCGGCGAGTCCAACTGAGGCCCCTCCCCGGCTCCGCCTGCGCGCCTCGGCTGCGACCGAGGCGCTTGCGAGGCCCGGTTGTGGCCACTAAAAGCGCCGCCAAACCCTCAATGCCGGGAGCGAGGCGTCAGTCATGAACAAAGTCTTGGTCATCATCCCCCTCCTCCTGCTTGCGTCAGCGGCCGCGGCCCAGCAGCAGGTCGGCCAGGATGCCTGCGCACGCGACGTGTCGCGGCATTGCCGCGCCGTGATGAACAATGGCGACCAGGCGGTGCTAGCCTGCCTCAAGGAGCACCGCGCCAAGCTGTCGAAGCCTTGCGACAAGGTGCTGACCGAGCACGGCCAGTAATCTCTCGGCCGTCGCTCTAAGGCCCGCTGCGCGCAGCGGACGCCACCGCCGGGGCCTGCTCCGCAGTGCGATCGATGTCATCGCGGCTGCGCACCGAGCCGAACGGGCGCTCCAGCATGCGGCGGATGCGCACCGGGTCGGCGCCGATGTGGAAATCGATCGCGCGCTTGTGCAGCTCGCGCTCGGCGCGGGTCGAGCGGTTGCGCTGGCGCAGATAGTCGACCCAGGTCGGGCAGTGATAGCGCTCGGTCCAGAGCTCGGGATCGGCGATATCGCGCGCGATCGACCAGCCATAGGCGCCGTTACGCTGGCGGGTGAGCTGCACCTCCTGCATCAAATCGTGGAAGGCGCGGGCATTGTCCTCGGCGACGCGATACTCGATCTCGACCACCAGCGGCCCCGAGCGCGGTGTCAGCTCCAGCTGCACCTCGGGATCCGCCAGCGTCTCGCCGTCCTCGTTGCGGGCGCCGATCGGCGGCATGCGCAGCCACAGGCCGAGCAGCGGCGAGGCGATCATCAGCGCGCCCGAGACCAGCAGCGCGACCTCGACGCTGGCGGCGTCGGTGAGACGGCCCCAACCCCAGCTGCCGATCGCGATGCCGCCTGATATCGCCGCCTGGAACGCCGCCAGCGCGCGGCCCGCGACCCAGCGCGGCGCCGAAAGCTGCACGCCGATATTGAACAGCGCGACCGCGAGCATCCACACCGCGCCGGCGATGACCAGCGCCGCGGCCGTCAGCACCGGCTCGCCGCTCAGTCCCACCGCCGCCGTCGCAGCGCCCAGGGTCAGCGCGCAGGTGCGGATCGCGGCCTCGCCCGACAGCCGCTTCCTGATCTCGCCGATGTTGAGCGCGCCGACCACGGCGCCCATGCCGAAGGCGCCGAGCATGATGCCGTAGGTCTGCGCGCCGCCATGCAAGAGGTCGCGCGCCACCAACGGCATCAGCGCCGAGATCGAGCCGCCGATGATGCCGGTGACGAGGGTGCGGATCAGCACAATGCGGATCGACGGCGAGTGGATGATGTAGCGGACGCCGGAGACGATGGCGCGGTTGAGCGGCTCGCGCGGCAGGCGGCTCGGCTCGACCACGCGCCGCCACAGGAACAGCGCTGCGAGCAGCGGCAGATACAATAGCGCGTTCGCGGCAAATGCGGCGACGGCGCCCGCCGCGGCCACGATGACGCCGCCGATGGCAGGTCCGAAGCTGCGCGCGATATTGTAGCTGATGCCGTTGAGCGCGACCGCGGCGGGCAGCGTCTCCGGCGGCACCTGCTCGCTGACCGAGGATTGCCAGGCCGGGCCCATCAGCGCCATGCCGCTGCCGATCACGAAGCACAGCGCGAGCAGACGCTCGGGCGTGATCATGCCGAGCCAGGCCAGCATGGTCAGCGTCGTGGCGCCGCCGAGCGCGACCGCGAGCGAGACCAGCGCGACGATGCGGCGGTCATACATGTCGGCGACCGCGCCGGCCGGCATCGAGATGAACATCACCGGCAGCATCAGGGCAGTCTGCACCAGCGCGACCTTGTCGGCCGAGGAGGTCATCTGCGTCATCGCCCAGGCGGCGCCGACGGCCTGGATCAGGAGTCCGAGATTCGACAACAGGCTCGCCAGCCAGATGCGGCGGAACACAATGTGCTTCAGCGGCGCGGCGATGCTTTCCGCAGCGAACAGCTCTCGTTTCGGAGGCGCATTCATTCAGGTCCGTCCACGTCCGTTGGCATTGAACTATCGCTTGATTCCGGGCGGACGTATGTGATGCCTGCGAACGTCAGCCGCTGTCCAGTGCGCGATCCCCGATCATGGGCTGCGGCCAACCAACACCAAATGAACGAGACGGAGGACCGCCGATGACGCTGACGCGCCGCACCATTTTGCAGAGCATGGGAACCCTGCCGCTGCTGACCAGCGGTCTGACCTTACCTGCCTCGGCGCAAACGACGGCGGCACCTTCGGCGGGCGACATGCCGCCGGTGCTGTTCGTGCACGGCAATGGCGATCACGCGGCGCTGTGGATGACCGTGCTGTGGCGGATGGAATCCAACGGCGTGCCGCGGACGCGCCTCGCGGCGCTGAACTTCACCGATCCCTTGGCCCGCAATGACGATGCCGTGGCGCAGCCGAACCGGTCGTCGACGGAGGATCAGCGCCGCGAGCTCAGCGACGCCATCAAGGCGCTGAAGGAGCGCACGGGTGCTGCGCGCGTCGCGCTGGTCGGCAGCTCGCGCGGCGGCAATGCGATCCGCAACGTCGTGAAGAACGGCGGCGGCGCCGATGTCAGCCATGCCGTGCTGTGCGGCACGCCCAATCATGGCGTGTTCGACTGGGACGACAGCCCCGGCAGCGAGTTCAATGGCCGCGGCCCGTTTTTGCGCGGGCTGAATGCTGGCGACAGCGAGGTGACGGAAGGCACCGCCTTCCTGACCTTGCGCAGCGACGGGCTCGACAAATATGCGCAGGCCGATGGCCGCCTGCTCGGCAAGCCCGGCGTGCCCACCGGCATCACCGCCGAGGGCCCGGCGCTGAAGGGCGCGACCAACCTCGTGATCGGCGCCCTCGATCATCGCGAGGTCGCGTTCCATCCGCGCGCATTCCGCGAGATCTATAGATTCATTGCCGGCCGTGAGCCGGCCTTCATCGCGGTCCAGCCGGAGCGCGAGGTGCGCATCAGCGGCCTCGTCACGGGAACGCCGGGCGGCGCGCCGACCAACCGTCCCGTCGCCGGGGCCAGCGTGGAAGTGTATCGCGTCTCGGGCGAGACCGGCGCGCGCAACGGCGAGCCGGTCTATCGCGGCCAGACCGGCGCCGATGGTCGCTGGGGGCCTGCGGAGATCGATCCGACCTCCTATATCGAGATCGTGCTGACGTCACCGAACGCGCCCATCACGCATTTTTACCGTTCGCCGTTCCCGCGCTCGTCGGATGTGGTGCATTTGCGGGCGGCGCGCCCGCTGGGCCAGGCTGATGCCGGCGCGGGCGCCATCGTCATCATGACGAGGCCACGCGGCTATTTTGGCCTGCCGCGCGACATCGTGCTGCTCGACGACAAGGAGCCGGCGGACATACAGAAGGGAGTTCCGACCGATGCGGCAACGACATTGCGGCTGCCGGCCGGCGACGTCGCACGCAGCGTCATCGGACTGTTCAACGAGGAACGCATCGCCGCCCGGCTTTGGCCAGCATCGGAGAGCAGGATTGCGCTGATCGAGCTGACTAATTAGTTGCTGGAGTAAGATGGTACGTCAGAATTTCCGGAGGGCCCGAAAGCGGGCCCTCCTCGTCACGATGGCGGCACGCGACCTGGATAGGCTCGTCCTGGACGCGAGCCGACCCGCGGCCGGATGCGACGCCGGCAGCCGCCGGCGCCTCGGCGCAAGACCGTTGCGAGGAATTCCATGAGCACCGCCGAGATCCACTATCTGCCGCAGGCACGGGTCCAGCAGTCGCGGGGACCGTTGATCCCGCCAATGCCGCCGCGCGCGCCCGACAGCATGGGCACGCTTCGCCGCGTGCTGATGATGGGGCAGAACGCGATCGCCACCTGGAGCCAGCGCGCCTATGAGGATGAGATCATCCGCGGCCGCTTCCTCGGCAGCTCCAGCTACATCCTCAACACGCCCGAGACGATCAAGCATGTGCTGGTCGACAATTGGGAGAACTACGCCCGCACCGTCGGCGCGATCCGCGTGCTGCGGCCAGTGCTGGGCGAGGGCCTGCTGATCGCCGAGGGCCGGGCGTGGAAGCACCAGCGCCGCACCCTGGCGCCCGCCTTCACGCCACGCGCCGTCTCCGGGCTCATTCCGCACATGGTCGCGGTGACCGACGAGACCGTCGACCGGCTGCGGCAACAGTGCGGGCAGCCGATCGACCTGCGCGAGATCATGCAGCGCATGACGCTGGATATCGCCGGCCGCACGATGTTCTCGTTCGAGATGGGCCGTCACGGCACGACCTTGCGCGATTTCGTCTACGAGTATGGCGAGCGGCTGGCGGCGCCGCATCTGCTCGACATCGTGCTGCCGCTGTCCTGGCCGACGCCGCGCGACTTTGCCCGAAGGCGCTTTCGCAAGCGCTGGACCGATTTCATCGGCACGCTGATGGCCGAGCGCCGTGCGGCCGGCAAGCTCGAGGACGCGCCGCCGCGCGACCTGTTCGACCTGATGGGCGCTGCGCGCGATCCCGAGACCGGCGCGGCCTTCAGCGATGCGCAGCTCGCTGACGAGGTCGCGACCATGATCCTCGCCGGGCACGAGACCACGGCCACCGCGCTGTTCTGGGCGCTGTATCTGATCGCGCTCGATCCCGCCAATCAGGACAAGCTCGCGCAGGAGGCTCGCGTCGCGACCGATCTCGGCAACCCCGATCAATTGCCGTTCACCCGCGCCGTGATAGACGAGACGCTGCGGCTGTATCCGCCGGCCTTCCTGATTGCGCGGGCCGCCAGCGGGCCTGACAAGATCGCGCAGTTTCAGGTCAAGGGCGGCGATGTCGTGCTGATCGCGCCCTGGCTGCTGCATCGGCACGAGAAGCTGTGGGACGCGCCCAACGCGTTCAAGCCGGAGCGCTTCATGCCCGGCGCGACGCCGCCGGAGCGGTTCGCCTATCTGCCGTTCGGGGCGGGCGCGCGGGTCTGCATCGGCGCGCATTTCGCGCTGGTCGAGGCGGTGCTGGCGCTGGCGCGCCTGGTCGGCGCCTTCCGGATCGAGGTCGTCGACCGGGCGCCGGTGATCCCGGTCGGCGTGGTGACCACCCAGCCGGACCGCTCGCCGCTGTTCAAAATCACGCTGCGTTGAGCAGCGCGCGGCCGCTGGCCCGACTTTACCGAAATGTCATGCGCTCCGAACGATCCGCCGCATTGCCGGATCCGACAGTGGCTCGCATATTGAGCGAGCGGGCTGTGGACCCGTGTGACCAGCGCGAAGGACGCCATGCTCGAAGGATTGCGCCAATTCATCGCCGACGTCGTTTCGCCGCACGAGACGCCGGCCTTCGACGACAATGGCTATCAGCTCGCCGCGACCGCGCTGCTGATCCATGTGATCTCGCTGGACGGTGAGCCGAGCGAGGCTGAGCGGCGGAAGCTGCACAGCCTGATCGAGCTGCGCTTCGGGCTCGATCACGGCTCCGCCGACCGGCTGATCGCCCAGGCCATGCTGGCCGAGGGCGAGGCGGTCGATCTCTACCGCTTCACCAGCGTCATCATGCGCGAGGTCGACGAGGCCGGGCGGCTGCGCATCGTCGAGATGATGTGGGAGCTGGTCTATGCGGACGGCAAAATGACCGAGTTCGAGGACAATGTGGTCTGGCGCGCGTCCGAGCTGCTGGGCATCTCCGCCCGCGACCGGATCGACCTGAAGCATCGGGTGGCGGCGCGGCGGCCGGGCGGCCCGGCCTGAGCCCGATCCGCCCAAAAATTCCCACCCACGGTATCGGGATGAACAAACTTTAATTTTGTTCCGGGCAGCCGGTGTTCATCTAAAGCTATGTGAATCCGGAGATATTGCGTCAATTGGGCGCCGCGCCGCATTTTGCGGCGGCTTGCATGTTCCCCGCTGCCTATGCTCTCGTCCGCGGCAATCGGATGATGTTTGGAATGTGATCGAAGAGCAGGTGTCGTGGGTGAACGTGTCACGCTCGTAACGGGTGCGTCGTCGGGGATCGGGACCGAGCTGGCTCGCGTGTTCGCCGCGAACGGACACCGTTTGGCGCTCACGGCACGCCGCGAGGACCGCCTGGCGGCGCTCGCCGCGGAGATCACCGCCAAGGGCAGCCCGGCGCCGCTGGTCATTCCGTGCGACCTGACCTCGCCCGACGCCGGCGCGACCATCGAGTCTGCCCTGTCGGCGGCCGGCGTCGAGCTCGAATATCTCGTCAACAATGCCGGCTTCGGGCTGTTCGGCAAGGCCGTGCAGCTCGACCGCACCGAGCAGCTCGACATGATCTCGGTGAACGTGCGCGCGCTGACCGAGCTGTCGCTGCGCTTCTCCGACCAGCTGATCCGCAACAAGGGCGGCATCCTCAATCTGGGCTCGGTGGCCGGGTTCCTGCCCGGGCCGGGCATGGCGGTCTATTACGCCTCCAAGGCCTATGTGATCTCGTTCACCGAGGCGCTGCGCAAGGAGCTGGCGCCGCATGGCGTCCGCGTCACCGTGCTGTGCCCGGGACCGGTGCCGTCGGAATTCCAGGACCGCGCCGGCTTCAAGCCGGGCGTCGATTCGGTGATCCTCAACGTCCCACCCAAGGCCGTCGCCGAGGCCGGCTATCGCGGCCTGATGGCCGACAAGCGCGTGGTGCTGCCGGGGATCGGCATCAAGATCGTGCCGTTCCTGCTGCGCTGGTTCCCGCGCGGCTTCATCCTCGACGCGGTCGGACGGTTGCAGCTGAAGCGGAGTTGATTCGCGCTGAAGTCGCGGATCTGACATTCCGTTGCGGGATGTCGGCGTTGTCTCCATCGGAGCTGCGGGCCTGAAACGACACGAGATGTTTCGTCTCGCAATTCTGTGTTGCCCAGTGGCCTTCGGCTCTCACGAAACGGCGCGCAGATGAATCCTTGCTGGATACGAATCTCCCCGTGCTGGCCCGGTGCTTGCTTTCCAATATGGACTCGCTCACCCCCCGTTAACCTTCGCTTAGCTATGATCGCCAGGTGATGCTCAGGCCAGACCCTTCGCTTGCTTCGAACGGGACCGCCAATGCGGACGTTCGGCCCCTGTCCTCGAAGCCGGCTGCGGCGGCTGCGCCGCATCGGCCCGTGCTCATCATCCTGCACCAGGAAACATCGAGCCCCGGCCGCATCGGCAATGCGCTTCGGGCCCGCGGCTACCGGCTCGACATCCGCCGGCCGCGCTTCGGCGATCCCCTTCCCGAGACGCTCGATGGGCATTCCGGTGCCGTGATTTTCGGCGGGCCGATGAGCGCCAACGATCCCGACGATTTCGTCCGGCGCGAGATCGATTGGATCGAGGTGCCCTTGCGCGAGCAGCGCCCGTTCCTCGGCATCTGCCTGGGCGCGCAGATGCTGGCGATGCAGCTCGGCGCCAAGGTGGCGCCGCATCCGCAGGGGCGCGCCGAGATCGGCTATTATCCGATCCGGCCGACGCGCGCCGGCAAGAAGCTCTGCCCGCATTGGCCTGATCATGTCTACCACTGGCACCGCGAGGGTTTCGATCTGCCCGCCGGCGCCGACCTCCTCGCCGAGGGCGGCGACTTCCCGGTGCAGGCCTATCAATACGAGAACGCCACCGGGCTGCAGTTCCACCCCGACGTGACCTACGCGATGATGTGCCGTTGGACCACGCGTGGCCATGCCCGGCTGGACACCCCGGGCGCCTGCCCGCGCCATCATCATTTCGAGGGCCGCGCGGTGCACGACGCCGCCGAGCGGGTGTGGTTGAAGCATTTCCTGGACGGGTGGCTGGCGCGGAAGCCGGTCGCGGCGATGGCCGAGGCGGCGGAGTAGAGGCGGCGAAAAGGACGTCCGTGAGCGCCGAAAAGCCCGCCGCCGCCCTTCGGGCTCCGGCGCGGCAACCTTCGCACGCTTCGCTATTCATTTGCCGAACCGGCTTGCCGAGCCGAAGCTCGCGAAGCGAGCGAAGGTTGGTGGAGCCAGGCGGGATCGAACCGCCGACCTCATCATTGCGAACGATGCGCTCTCCCAGCTGAGCTATGGCCCCAAGTCACGACTTCGACTGTCCGAAGCTTTGGACAGTCCGACGTCTTGGTCACGCGGCCGCGCGAGATTGGGAAGGCGGCCGGCAGATCGGGCGCCATTTACAGGCGGTGAACTGGTCAAGTCAAGAACGCTCACATCGCCCGTTAGCCTTGACGCCCGGCTTCCCTTGTTTGGGCGGTGGGGAACCGATATCTACCGCACAACCCAGGTCGAATCCGCGACCTCGCCCCCGAGTGGACCCGCATGCGTGCCGTTCTCGACATCGTTCTGATCGTTCTCGACCTCTATGTCTGGCTGCTCATCGCCTCGGCGATCCTGTCTTGGCTGATCGCCTTCAACGTCGTCAACACGCGCAATCAGTTCGTGTCCGCGGTGGCCGAATTCCTCTACCGAATCACCGAGCCGGTGCTGGCCCCGATCCGCCGCATGCTGCCCAATCTCGGCGGCCTCGACATCTCGCCGATCATCCTGATCCTGATCATCATGCTGATCCAGCGGGTCATCGGCTACTACATCTATCCCTACGTGTTCTGACGCGCTGCCCGCGATGGACCCCTGGCGTCCTGCCGCGGGCGGCCTGACCGTCGCCCTGCGGGTGACGCCGCGCGGCGGCCGTGACGCGATCGACGGCGTCGAGACGCTGTCCGACGGCCGCAGCGTGCTCAAGGTCCGGGTGCGCGCGATCGCCGATGGCGGCGAGGCCAATCGCGCCGTCACCGAGCTCCTGGCCAAGGCGATTGGCGTGACCAAGAAGGCGGTGCGAATCACCTCGGGCACGACGTCCCGGCTCAAGCAGGTGGCGATCGACGGCGACCCGTCCAAGCTCGATCAGGCCTTGCGCGACCTCATCGCAGCCCATAAGCCGACCGGGACATAACGAGAGCAGACGCAAGACGAGCGAGCCGGAGCGTTCGCGTTGCTGGCGGCGGTGGTCTTCACCCTCCCCTGGAGGGGGAGGGTCGCCTCACGATGAGCGAAGCGAAACGTGAGGCGGGGTGGGGTGATCTCTCCACGAGCACCGGTGCGGGCGGAGAGATCACCCCACCCCGCTCGCCCGCTTCGCGCGCGATCGACCCTCCCCCTCCAGGGGAGGGTGGGAGCTTGCGGCAACGATCTTGCGACTGATTGGACGCCGACACGAGAGGACCAGACATGACCGCACGCATCATCGACGGGAAGATCATCGCAGCCGATTTGCGGGCGCAGGTCGCCGGCGAGGTGGAGCGGGTCAAGCGCGACCACGGGCTGACGCCGGGTCTCGCCGTCGTGCTGGTCGGCAATGACCCCGCCTCCGAGGTCTATGTCCGCAGCAAGCACACCCAGACCCAGGCCGCCGGCATGGCCTCGTTCGAGCACAAGCTGCCGGCCGACGTCTCGCAGGCGGAGCTGCTGGCGCTGATCGGCAAGCTCAACCAGGACCCGTCAGTGCATGGCATCCTGGTGCAGCTGCCGGTGCCGAAGGGGCTGGAGACCGAGGTCGTGATCAACGCCATCGATCCGGCCAAGGATGTCGATGGCCTGCATCCGCACAATGCCGGCCGGCTCGCCGGCGGTCAGCCGGCGCTGGCGCCGTGCACGCCGCTCGGCTGCATCATCCTGAGCAAGACGGTCCACACCTCGCTGGAGGGCCTGAATGCGATCGTGATCGGTCGCTCCAATCTGGTCGGACGCCCGCTGGTGCAGCTGCTGCTCAACGAGAACGCCACGGTGACGATCGCGCATTCGCGCTCGCGCGATCTGCCGGCGCTGACCGCGCGCGCCGATCTCGTCTATGCGGCGGTCGGCCGTCCGGAGATGGTGAAGCGCGACTGGATCAGGTCGGGCGCGACGGTGATCGATGTCGGCATCAACCGCATCCCCACGGCGGAGGGCAAGACCAAGCTGGTCGGCGATGTCGCCTATGCGGAGGTGGCTGAGGTGGCCGGCGCGATCACGCCGGTGCCGGGCGGTGTCGGCCAGATGACGGTGGCGTGCCTCTTGGTGAACACGCTGCGCGCCGCCTGTGCGATCGCCGGGCTGCCGAAGCCGGCAGTGTGAGCCTGCTGTCATTCCGGGGCGACTCACTGAGCCGACCCCGGATGGCATCAGTCGGTGTTACTTCTTCGCCGCCTTCGCGCGTGCGATGCCTTCGCTGATCAGCTGGTGGGCGTCGTCGGCATTGCCCCAGCGCAGCACCTTGACCCATTTGCCGGGCTCGAGATCCTTGTAGTGCTCGTAGAAGTGCTGGATCTGCTGCAGCGTGATGTCGGGCAGGTCCGAGTAGGTGCGGACCTTGTCGTAGCGCTGCGTCAGCTTCGACGACGGCACCGCGATGATCTTCTCGTCGCCGCCGGCCTCGTCCTCCATGATCAGCACGCCGACCGGGCGCACGCTCATGACAGCGCCGGGCACGATCGCACGGGTGTTGGCCACCAGCACGTCGCAGGGGTCGCCGTCGTTCGACAGCGTGTGCGGGATGAAGCCGTAATTGCCGGGGTAGCGCATCGCCGTGTAGAGGAAGCGATCGACGAACAGCGTGCCGGCTTCCTTGTCGAGCTCGTACTTGATCGGCTCGCCGCCGACCGGCACTTCGATGACGACGTTGACCTCGCGCGGCGGATCTTTCCCGATCGGGATGGCGTCGATGCGCATGGATGCTCCGTTGAACTTGAACGGTTGAACTTGAACGTTTGAGGGTCGGACGCTCGTGACATGAGCGCTCGCATTCGCAGTCGCAAAAAAATCGCGGCTGCGCAACAGCTACCTCAAATCCAGACCTTCAGTTCAATTCACCGACGCGTTAACGCTTAACGCGTCGCAGAGCTCAAGCCGGCCCGGACTCAGTTGGTCCAGGCGAAGGCGACCTTGTCGAGCGACTTCGGTCCGAAGCGCTCCGACGACCGCGCGACCATGCGGCCGCCCAACGCGCGGTAAAACTCGGTGGCGGGGTCGTTGTCGGACAACGCCCACACCACCATGCTCTTCAGCCCGCTCTGCGCGAGATCGCGCTTGGCGGACTGAAAGAGCCGGCGACCGAACCCCAGCCCCTGAAATTCCGGTCGCAGATAAAGCTCGTAGACTTCGCCGTCGAAGTGCAGGCTGCGGGCGCGGTTGCGGCCGTAATTCGCATAGCCTGCGACCTTGTCGTTGAACACCAGCACGCTGACGCGGCTGCCTTTGCGGATCGCGCTGTCCCACCATTGGGGACCGCGCCGGTTGATCAGCTTCTCCAGCTCTGCGCCGGGGATGATCCCCTGATAGGCAGAACGCCAAGCTTCATCGTGGGCTGACGCCACCGCAGCCGCATCTGCAGCCTTGGCCGGACGGACTTCGATCAGGGTTGTGCTCATGACGAGATCAAAGCAAGTCGGCGGTCCGCCTTCAAGGTGCCACGTTAAAGATCGGTTAACCTGTGGATTTTCGGCATCACAGCGGCGGAAACCTGTGCCGAAAAGGGACAAATTCGCAACATTGTTGAGGGATGGCGGTGTCCTGTCACCGCGGGTTCATACGACGAACGAAAAACTGCAACTGACTCGCGGCGGCCTCGGCTAGTGTGGCCTGAGCTCAACAATCTTCCCGCCCGGCTGAATGGTGCTGCTTCGCTGCGTCTCATGGTTGATCGCGCTCGTCCTGACCGGACCGAGTGCGTGGGCGCAGACGTTCGGCCCGGTCGCGCCTGAAGGCGAGCCGGCGCGCCAGCAGCAATGGCTGGTGCCGTCGATCGAGCCCGGAATCCCAGCGCGTGCGCTGCTCTATCGCCCTGCCGGCGATGGACCGTTTCCCTTGGCCTTGATCGCACACGCCTCGACGCAGAACGCGCTGCGCCGCGCGCAGATGCCGCAGCCGAGCTACACGGCGCTAGCGAGCGCTCTGGTGGCGCGCGGCTATGCCGTGCTGGTGCCGGAGCGGCTCGGGCACAGCCGCACCGGCGGGCCTTACGTCGAAGACCAGGGCGAGTGCGCCGAGCCGAACTACGAGAAGGCGGGACGCGCAACGGCAGCGCAGATCCTGCGCGCGCTCGCCTACATGCGCGATCAATCCTTTGTCGGAAAGGGCGGAGCTGTCGTCATCGGTCATTCTGCCGGAGGCTGGGGCGCGCTGGCGCTCGCCGACCAGCCGCCTCAGATCGTTGCTCGGATCATCTCGTTTGCCCCAGGCCGGGGCGGTCATGCCGATGACGTGCCGGGCCGCGTGTGTGCCGAGGCGCGCTTGCGCGAAGTGGCCGGCGTCTTTGGCCGCGGCGCGCGCGTTCCCGTCAGCTGGCTCGTCGCGACCAACGACAGCTATTTTCCACCGGCGCTGTCGCGGCCATGGGCCGATGCCTTCATCTCTGCCGGCGGCCACGCAGAGTTCGAGGTGTTACCCTCGTTCCGCAGCGAGGGACATTGGCTGGTAGAGCACGACGAGGGGATCGGCGCCGCATCCGACGCGCTGGAACGCGCGCTCGCCAAGCCGCCGGCGCGACGATCGTCCCGCGCGGGACCGACGAACTAACAGGACCATGATGACGCTGTATTTCCTGGTCAAATATCTGCACGTGCTCGGCGCCATCATCATCCTCGGCACCGGCACCGGAATCGCGTTCTTCATGCTGATGGCGCATCTGAGCGGTGAGGCCGCGTTCATCGCACGAACGGCCGGTGTGGTCGTCATCGCGGACATGCTGTTCACGTTGTCCGCCGTTCTGCTGCAGCCGGTGACTGGCGGCACCTTGATGTGGCTGTCGTCAACGGCCGTGACCGAGCGATGGCTGCTCACCTCGCTCGCGCTGTACGCGGTCGCCGGGCTGTTCTGGGTGCCCGTGATCTTCATGCAGATCGAGTTGCGCGACCTCGCGCGCGCCGCCGACAGCACGTCGCAAAAGCTGCCGCCGCGCTATTTCACCGTGTTCCGCCGCTGGTTCCTGTGCGGTATTCCCGGCTTCGGGTCGGTCATGGCCATTCTCTGGCTGATGATCGCCAAACCGTATTGATAGGTTTTGCATGACCGCCGCTCCAACTTCGCGCGTCCTCGTGCTCGGCGCCTCCGGGCTGATCGGCCGTTTCGTCACCGACGATTTGCGCCGGCGCGGCTTTACAGCGGTCGGCGTCGCGCGCGCGTTCTCGGCCTCACAACGGATCTCGGCGCTCGATATCGAGCTGCCGATCATGGCGCTCGACGCATCCGGCTTGGCCGGGCTCATGCGCGCGCATGAGATCGACGTCGTCGTGAATTGCCTGGGCGTTCTGCAGGACGGGCCGGGGAGCGACACCCGGGACGTGCATCGCGAGTTCGTCGCGCGGCTGCTCGCAGCGATCCCGGCGAGCGGCCGCAACGTGCGGCTGGTCCACATCTCGATTCCCGGGACGGCGGACGAGGATCACACCGCCTTCGCCACCACCAAGCGCGAGGCGGAGCGGCTGATCGCCTCCTCCGCAATTCCGCACGCGATCCTGCGGCCCGGCTTCGTGATCGCACCATCGGCCTATGGCGGCAGCGCGATGCTGCGCGCGCTTGCGGCGTTCCCGATCGATCTGCCGGCCAACGACGCGGCGACGCCGTTCCAGCCCGTCGCGGTGGCGGACATCGCGGCGGCCATCGCCTGGCTCGCCGCGCGGCCTTTCAGCGACGACGCGACGCGGGCGGTGAGCTGGGATCTGATGCAGCCCGATGCGGTGACGCTGGGTGACGTCATCGCCGCGTTCCGGCGCAGCTTCGGCACGACGACATGGCCGCGCATCACCGTGCCCGTGCCGCTCGTCGATTTTGGCGCCTTCGCCGGCGACCTGGCGAGCTGGCTCGGCTGGATGCCGCCGATGCGCCGCACGGCCATCGCCGAGCTCCGGCGCGGCGTGCGCGGCGATCCTGCGCCGTGGATGGCGGCCACCGGCATCACACCGAGGACGCTGCGCGACGTAGTCGGCGCGCATGGCGCGTCCATTCAGGACAAATGGTTCGCGCGGCTGTTCCTGATCAAGGCGCTGATGATCGCGAGCCTCGTGCTGTTCTGGGTCGCGTCCGGCAGCATCGCGCTGTTCATCTCGTTTCCGGCGACCACTGCGATCCTGACCACGCGCGGGTGGCCCGAGGGATTTGCGATTCCCTTCGCGGCGATCACCAGCATGATGGACATCTCCGTCGGCGTGTTGATCGCGTTCCGTAAAACGGCGGCTTTCGGCCTCATTGCCGGCATTGTCGTCTCGCTCGGCTACATGCTGGGATGCGCGGTGCTGACGCCGGACCTCTGGCTGGAGCCGCTGGGCGCATTGGTGAAGACGGGACCAGCGATCGTCTTGATGCTGGTCGCGCTCTTGATGATGGACAATCGCTGATGACGAGCTGGCCCGACGACGACGTGATCCTCTATGACGGCGTCTGCGTGTTCTGCTCGCGCTGGGTGCAATTCGTGATCGCGCGCGACACCGCCAAGCGGTTTCGTTTCACGCCGATCCAATCGCCTTACGGCATCAGGCTGGCGCAAGCCTTCGGCATCGATCCCGATGAGCCGGACACCAACGCCGTCGTGCATGGCGGCAAGGCGCATCTGAAATCGGATGCGGCGCTGACGGTGCTCTCGAACCTGCCGGGATGGGGCTGGACGCGCGCACTGTTCGCGGTGCCGAAACCGTTGCGCGACGCTGTCTACAGCGTGGTCGCCCGCAACCGCTACCGCATCTTCGGCAAATACGACTCCTGCTTCGTGCCCGACGCCGAGCTGCGCCGGCGCGTGCTGGAGCAGTGACTTCCGGCCGCCAATCAATCGATTGAAACGAACGTAATGTCCGATATAATCCGTTGGATCGATTGATTTGAGCATGAAATTCTCTTCCCAACCCCTGGTTTGGGAGAGTTTTCCATGGCCGCCTCCTCGCACGATCTCACCGCCAATGCGCCCGTTGCCGCTCATCCTGCCCAGGTCCACGCGCCGGCAACGCCCCGCCGGCCGGCGCTGCTGCCCGGGCTCGCGCTGTCGGCCGCCATTGCGGCCGCCGCCTTCGGGCTGCGCCAACTGCCGGGGCTCGGGATGTTCAGCCCGATGATCCTGGCAATCGTCTCCGGCATGGCGCTTCACAACATCGTCGGCACGCCGGCGGGGGCCAGACCGGGCGTCACCTTCGCGATGCGCCGCGTGCTGCGGTTCGCGATCATTCTGCTCGGACTGCAGCTGACCGCGGCGCAGGTGGTCGAGGTCGGCGCCCGCGGCCTCCTGGTGATCGCGCTGAGCCTGACCGGTACGTTCCTGTTCACGGTGTGGATGGGCCGGCTGCTCGGCGTCAATCGCAAGCTGGCCGAGCTGATCGCCGCGGGCACCTCGATCTGCGGCGCCTCGGCCGTGATCGCGACCAACACAGTGACGCGCGCGCCTGACGAGGACGTCGCCTATGCGGTCGCCTGCGTCACCGTGTTCGGCTCGATCGCGATGGTCGTCTATCCGCTGCTGCCCGCCTTGCTGCATCTGGACGGCCACGCCTACGGGCTGTGGAGCGGCGCCTCGATCCACGAGATCGCGCAGGTGGTCGCGGCGGCGTTTCAACAGGGCCAGCAGGCCGGCGAATTCGGCACCATTGCCAAGCTGGCGCGGGTGATGCTGCTGGCGCCCGTCGTGCTCACGCTCGGCCTGCTGGCGACGCGCCGGGCGCGCCATGGCGGATATGGTCATGCCAGCGCGCAGCCGCCGCTGCCCTGGTTCGTGTTCGGCTTCATCGCGATGGTCGGCATCAACAGCGTCATCACCGTGCCGGCCGAAGCGAAGACGATCATCGCGACCGCGACGACCTTCCTGCTGTCGATGGCGCTCGCCGCGATGGGGCTGGAGACGGATTTCGCCAAGCTGAAAGCCAAGGGCCTGCGGCCGGCGGCGCTGGGCCTTGCAGCCTTCCTGTTCATCGCGAGCTTCAGCCTCGCTCTGGTGAAACTAGCGACCTAGGAGACGATGTGACGCTCGAGCAGCTCAGGATCTTCGTGGCGGTCGCCACGCGCGAGCATGTCACCCAGGCGGCGCGCGAGCTCAACCTGACGCAGTCGGCGACATCGGCGGCCGTTGCGGCGCTCGAAGCGCGCTATCAGACCAGATTGTTCGACCGCGTCGGCCGCCGTATCGTGCTCACGGCCGCCGGCAAGGCGTTTCTGGTCGAGGCCAAGGCGGTGCTGGCGCGCGCGGCCGCGGCCGAGACCGTGCTCGACGATCTCGCCGGCCTGAAGCGCGGACGGCTGGCGCTGGCGGCGAGCCAGACCATCTCGGGCTATTGGCTGCCGGGGTTCATTCACCGCTTCAACGCCGCGCATCCCGCGATCAGGCTGGAGCTGTCGATCGGCAATACCGAGCAGGTGGCGGAGCGGGTGCGCGAGGGCGCGGCCGATCTCGGCTTCGTCGAGGGCGATGTCGACGATCCCGTGCTGGCGGCGCAGCCGGTGGCGGAGGACGAGATGGTGCTGGTCGGGCCGGTCGATCATCCGCTGTGCCGGGACGCGTCGGTGAAGGTCGAGGATCTCAAGACGGCGCGCTGGGTGTTGCGCGAGCAAGGCTCGGGGACCCGCGCCGTGCTCGAAGCGGCGGTGGGCCGGTTCGGCATCTCTCCCGCCGAGCTCGACGTGGCATTCGACCTGCCGTCCAACGAGGCCGTGCGCGGCGCAGTCGAGGCCGGCGCGGGGGTCACAGTGCTGTCGCGGCTGGTGACGATGCGGGCGGTGAAGGCGGGGCTGCTGGCCGTCGCCCATCTCGACCTGCCGAAGCGGCGCTTCTACAGCCTGCGGCATCGGGAGCATCACCAGACGCAGGCGGCGCGGGAGTTCTTGCGGATGGTCGCAGAGAGTCGGAGTTAGTTTCGGTCGTCATCGCGAGCGCCGCGAAGCGATCCAGGATTCTCACCACCCGAACGGCCCCTGGATTGCTTCGCTGCGCTCGCAATGACGATGGAGAGGTCAGGGCCTGCCTAGCGCCGCCAGCGCTTCCTTCGCCGCACGCTCGCCGCTGTCGCGGGCGCCGTGGGCGGTGGAGAAGAAGTCCGGCGGCGTGGCCTCGCCGGCGAAGAACAGGCGATCGTCGACCGGGGCGGCCAGCACGGCGCGTTTGTCGGCATGGCCGGGGAGCGCGTGCGAATAGGCGCCGCGCGCGAACGGGTCGGCGCCCCAGCGGGACTCGGCGAGCGGCTTCAGGCTCCTGCGGATGTCGTTGCCGAGCAGTGCTGCCACATCGTCGATCGCCTGCGCCGCCAATGCGCCCTCGCCCGCCGCCTCGATGTCGCGGGCGAAGCTGCCGCCGTAGAAACCTTCGATGCAGGGCTGGCCGAACGGGCGGAGCTGGAAGCTGCCGACGCGGGCGGTGGGGCTGCGGCCGCGCATGCCGGAATCCTTCGGCAGGTGCTCCCAGCGGTCGAGCGCCAGCGTCACCTTGTTGTCGAGGCCGAGCGGCAGGCCGGCAGCGGCGTCGACCTTATCGGGCAAGGCCGGCGTGAAGCGGAGCGCTTCGTCGGCGATGAGATTGGTCGGCACGGTGACGATGACCCTGTCGGCGGTCAGCGTGCCCTGCGACGTCGTCAGGCGGACTCGCTTGTCGCTGTGGTCGATGAGGGTCACGTTGCAGTTCAGCGCGATCTGCAGGCCGGCGCCGTAGGCGGAGACCAGCGCGCCATAGCCGCGGCGGACGCGCCAGTTCAGCTCGGTATCCTCATAGGCCTCGAAGTCGAGCAGCGACATCTGGTCGAGCTCGCAGCCGTTGAGATAGGTACAGATCGCATCGATCATGCCGTTCCAGCGATTGCCGGGCTCCAGGCAGATGCTGGCCGGCGCATCCCGGCCGCCTGCGGCGGCCTCGGCCGTGCGGGTGAAGAAGGCCTCCAGCGCGCAGAGGAAGTCCTCGCGCTCGGCCCGGGGGAATGCGGCCTCATAGGCCTGGTCGCGCCACGGCGGGCGGGACTTGTCGATGCTGAAACCGAGCTGCTCGGCGATGCCGACAAAGGAGTTGCGGTCGGCAGAATGCAACCAGCCGCAGCCGAGATCGAAGGTCACGTCCGGTGACGCCATGATGGTGTGGGCCCGGCCGCCGATGCGGCCACGGGCCTCCAGCACGATGAAGGAGACGCCCTTGTCCTTCAGCGCATGTGCTGCCCCGAGGCCAGCCGCGCCGGCGCCGATGATCGCGATATCGATGGAGGATGGGAAAGACATCGGCTCATCCAACTCCGTCGTCATGCCCGGGCTTGTCCCGGGCATCCACGTCGTCCTCGCAGGCCCAAAACGTAAATGGCCGGGCCTTCGCCGCACCGCGGAGCCTTCGGCCCCGCAGGCGGGTCAAGCCCGGCCATTCCGAAGGAGATAACGGAGGGCGGCTTACGCCACCGCTTCCTTCTGCTTCTCAGCGCGCTTGCGCTCGTTCGGGTCGAGGTGCTTCTTGCGCAAGCGGATCGACTTCGGGGTGATCTCCACCAGCTCGTCGTCCTCGATATAGGCGAGCGCCTTTTCCAGCGTCATCCGGATCGGCGGCGTGAGGCGGACGGCCTCGTCCTTCGAGGTGGTGCGGATGTTGGTGAGCTGCTTGCCCTTCAGCACGTTGATCTCGAGATCGTTGTCGCGGGTGTGCTCGCCGACGATCATGCCCTTGTAGACCTTCCAGCCCGGCTCGATCATCATCGGGCCGCGATCCTCGAGCTTGAACATGGCATAGGCCACTGCCTCGCCCTGGTCGTTGGAGATCAGGACGCCGTTGCGGCGGCCCTGGATCGGGCCCTTGTAGGGCAGGTAGTTGTGGAACAGGCGGTTCATGATCGCCGTGCCCTTGGTGTCGGTCATCAGCTCGCCCTGGTAGCCGATCAGGCCGCGGGTCGGCGCGTAGAACACCAGCCGCAGGCGGTTGCCGCCGGACGGGCGCATCTCGATCAGCTCGGCCTTGCGCTCGCTCATCTTCTGCACGACGACGCCGGAGTGCTCCTCGTCGACGTCGATCACGACCTCCTCGATCGGCTCTAGAGTCTGGCCCGTCGTCGGGTCTTTCTCGAACACGACGCGCGGACGCGACACCGAGAGCTCAAAGCCCTCGCGGCGCATGGTCTCGATCAGGATCGCGAGCTGCAATTCGCCGCGGCCGGACACTTCCATCGCGTCCTTGTCCTGGGACTCGACCACGCGCAGCGCGACGTTGCCCTCGGCCTCGCGCAGCAGGCGGTCGCGGATCAGGCGGCTGGTGACCTTGTCGCCCTCGGTGCCGGCGAGCGGCGAGTTGTTGACGATGAACGACATCGACACGGTCGGCGGATCGATCGGCTGCGCCTGCAGCGGCGTCTCGACCGAGGGATCGCAGAAGGTGTCGGCCACGGTGCCCTTGGTGAGGCCCGCGATGGCGACGATGTCGCCGGCCTCGGCGTAATCGAGCGGCTGGCGCTCGAGGCCGCGGAAGGCCAGGATCTTGGTGATGCGGCCGGTCTCGACCAGCTTGCCGTCGCGCGACAGCACCTTCACGGCCTGGTTCGGCTTCACCGAGCCCGACGCGATGCGGCCGGTGATGATGCGGCCGAGATAGTTGTTAGCCTCGATGATGGTGCCGAGCAGCCGGAACGGACCTTCCTCGACCACCGGCGGCGCCACGTGCTTGAGCACGAGGTCGAACAGCGGCTTCATGCCGTCCTCATGCGAGCCGTCCGGCGAGGTGGCCATCCAGCCGTTCTTGCCCGAGCCGTACAGGATCGGGAAATCAAGCTGCTCGTCGGTGGCGTCGAGCGCCGCGAACAGGTCGAACACCTCGTTGACGACCTCGGTGATGCGGGCGTCCGGGCGATCGACCTTGTTGATGGCGACGATCGGCTTCAGGCCGAGCTTGAGCGCCTTGCCGACCACGAATTTGGTCTGCGGCATCGGGCCCTCGGCGGCGTCGACCAGGACGATGACGCCGTCGACCATCGACAGGATGCGCTCGACCTCGCCGCCGAAATCGGCGTGGCCGGGGGTGTCGACGATGTTGATCTGGGTGTCCTGCCACTGCACCGAGGTGCACTTGGCCAGAATGGTGATGCCGCGCTCGCGTTCCAGGTCGTTGGAATCCATCGCGCGCTCAACCTGGCGCTGGTTCTCGCGATAGGTACCGGATTGCTGCAGCAGCTTGTCGACGAGGGTGGTCTTGCCGTGGTCGACGTGGGCGATGATGGCGATGTTTCGGAGGTTCATGGTCGGTATCTTCTAAGCTTTCTCAAGAGCCCGTGCTCTGTCCCCGGCGGGGCGCGCGCTTTATGTTAGTCGAATCAAGCTGTTAGCTTTGCGACGCGCGCTCGCGAAACTCGTTCGGCGGCAGGGGCCTGCAGCCCCAAATAGGAAGCCCGGCCAATGGACCGGGCAAACCTCACGCGTTGCGGCGCAATATATGCAAAAAATGCCAAAAAACAATGACTGCTTTCGGGAATGAGGAGCGGGTTCGGACGGATCGAGCGAGGGTTTCGCCGACGCCTCCGGCAGCCAGAGCTGCCTGGCCGCCCATGTGCCGGCGAACGAAGCTCAGCCCCAACGGCGGTACACCGCCCATGCGATCCGCGCGAGTCCGACGAGGGCCGCCAGGGCGAGAAACGCTCCGGGGCCGAAAAAGCCGCCGAACTCATGCCATTCGCGGCGCATGAAGGCCATGGTGCAGCCGAACGGAAAAGCCAAAGCCAAGCCTGTCAGGATCGCTCCCACCGTGGCAACCAGGCTGGCAGGCTCCCGCGCCCGAGGTACCTCCTCCAGGAAGGGCGAGAGCGGCGGGCGGCGGTGGAACGGATCGTCATCCATGGCGGCGCGGCATCATCAGGAGAACGGCGAAGAAGACGGCCGGCAGTCCGATGAGGGCGATCAAGGACAGGGATCCCCGAGCGGGCTGCCGCAGCTTGGCTTACGCAACTCCGACACGAAGCATAGCAAGCCGGGCGCAAGGAGCACCAGCCCGACCAGCAGCATCAGGATCGACCGGACGCGTCATCAGCACACCCGTTGCGCAGACCGTCCTGGGCAGCGTGCTGCGGCGTCATGAACGGCGACGCTCTGACCGGACGGCAAGGGCGATCAGCACGATTCCAGCGATGGCCGCGCCGATGAACAGCAGCCCGATCGGATTGACCAGGTCGCTGCGCGTGATCTGATTGGGGAAGGCCACCAGGACGCAGGTCATCGGAAACAGCAGGATGAGGCCGGCAATGATCCCGAGCGCAGCAAGACAGCCCGAGCGTTGCGGCTGCGGAGGAAGCTCGGGAGGAAGGATCGGTCGATCATTCATGGCGGCCAGGGATCATGAGACGATTTGCTGAAAACATCGAGAACACTCCGAGAAGATTCGATCTGTGTCTCGCCCGTTATCTCCGAGAGACCTTGGCAAGCAGCCAAAGACCGGCTGCACCGCAGAACAGCCCGAACAGGATCAGCGGACCGATTTCCGAGGGCCAGCTCAAATGAGTCAGAGCATCAGCGGCAAACAGCCCGGCGCATAGCCCAGGCAAAAGCAGAAATATGCCACCCACGACCATGAGTGCGGACAGGCAGCCATGACGCGGGGCGCCCGGCGGCAGATTGGGAGGCCCGTCGCTCACGCGCCTGCCTTCTCCAACCTTGCGCGGATGCCATCGATGGCGCCGTTGCGGTAGAACAGGTTGTAGGTGTCGAATGGGATGATCTCGCCGCGCTCGGTGACGAAGTGGATGCAGGAGCGCTTGACGTTGGCGACGCAGAAATTGAAGCGGTCGAGAAACTGCACGATGGTCACCCGAAACACGTGCTCATAACCGAGATTGTCGGGCACCTGGACCGACGGCAGGCAGCAGAGGAATTCGGCGACGCGCTCGCTGGTGTTGAGCGGCCCCGACGACAGCGAGAACAGCTCGACGAATTTTTCCCGCAGCACCGGGTATTTCTCCGGGCTGATCGTGTTCGGCATCACCGACAGCAACTCCGCCTCGGGCACCATCGATGTCAGCGGCAGCACGGTGCTGCCGTTGCGCAGGCCATAGCCGATCGAGATGCTCTCGGGATTGCAGGGCAGCGGGATCATGTCGTCCTCGCCGAACACGCCGGTCTCGATCACGCGGCGGCGGATCTCCGACAGCATGATGCGATCGGTGTCCTTGTCGAAATCGGCATTGCGGCCGGCGTCCTGCACCGGCTGCAACGTGACGCCGCGCACGCAGCGCCATTGTAGCGCATGGCGGACGATGTCGCCGATCTCATCGTCATTGACGCCGCGCTTGATGGTCGCGACCAAGGTCGTCGAGATGCCCGCGCGCTCCAAGTTCTCCAGCGCCTGCTGGCGGATGCGGCGCAGATCGGCGCCGCGAATGTTGGTGAGGCCGGCGCGCGACAGCGAGTCGAACTGTAGATAGACCTCGAGCCCGCGCTTGGTCTCCGCGAGCTTCGCGGCGAATTCCGGCTCGCGCGCGATGCGCAGGCCGTTGGTGTTGATCATGACGTGGCGGATGGGCCGTGCGCGCACCGCGGCGAGGATATCGAAGAACTGAGGATGCAAGGTCGGCTCGCCGCCGGAGATCTGCACCAGGTCCGGCTCGCCCTCGCTCTCGACCAGCGCATCCAGCATCCGCTCGACGGTTGCCAGCGGCGTGAAATGCGCGCGCTGCGGCGACGACTCGGCGAAGCACACCGGGCAGGTCAGGTTGCAGTGATCGGTGATCTCGATCAGCGCCAGGCAGGAATGCTGCTCGTGGTCCGGGCACAGTCCGCAATCATAGGGACAGCCATATTCGGTGCGGCGCTGGAAGCTCAGCGGCGTGTCGCCGGGCTTGATGAAGGACTTGCAGCGGCGCCAATAGGCGGCGTCGTCGGAGACCAGCGTCGACTGCACGCCGTGCTGCTTGCAGCGCTTCTCATACCAGACCTCATTGTCGAGGATCTGGATCTTGGTCGGCACCAGCGCGAGGCAGGTCTCGCACAGGGATTGCGTCTGTCCCCAGAACACGTAGGGGCGTGACTTACGCAGCGGCGCGTTCATGCAGGGCCTTCGGTTGCGGCGCGGTCGCCAGCATGACCGCGGCGTAGGCGGCAATCGCGAGCGACAGCAGATGAAACAGGGTGAGCGGGCCGATCACCGGCCCGTAGGGCTTGAGGAATTCCCAGGCGAAGCGCTGCAGGCCGTAGACCAGCAGCGCGAGATAGAAGCCGTTGACGATGATGACTTCGTTCCGCCTCAGGACCGCGACGATGTAGAGCGCGGCAAAGGCCGCCATCGCCAGACTCTCATAGAGCTGGACCGGATGGCGCAGAACGCCGTCGCCGAAATCATGCCCCCACGGCAAGGCCGTCGGCGTGCCATAGGTGAAATCGTCGAGCCCGGCGACATAGCAGCCGATGCGACCGACAGCGACGCCGACCGCCAGCGGCAGCGCGAACCGCGCGCCCGTGCGCAAGGCGATGCCGTGCCGCCATTTGTAGAGCTCGACCGCCACGATGCCGCCGGCGAGCGCGCCCTCGACCGAGCGTGCCAGCCCGGTCATGCCGGACAGCCACAGGTTCAGCGTCCCGAACAGATAGGCGCCAAGCCCGGCGCCGAACACCAGCGCGGCGACATAGGGCCATTCGGTGGACTGCGTCGGGAAGCTGACGCGCCCCCCTCTTGCAAGCCACCAGCCGGCGGCAGCCGCGCTGAGCCACGCAGCGAGGTCGAAGATCGCGTGAAGGGCAGCGCCGTCCATGACTCCCATCGTCCGGTTGCATCCGGACTATGGCAAGTTCCCAAGCCCGAAGGCAATGACGTGTTCGTATCAGCGCCTGCTGGTATCAGCCGGTGGCGGCCTGCTCGGTCGGATAGACGCCGCGGAGCACTTCCTCGAAATGGCTCTTCACCGCCTCGTTGCACAGGCATGAACGCTGCTTCAGAGCATCGAAATTCTGGACCATGAAGGCGCCTCGCCGGGTTTCCAGAATGCCCTCGGCCCTGAAGGTCTGGACGACGCGGCTGACATAGGAGCGGCCGACGCCCAACAGGGTGGCGAGCTGCTCATGCGTCAGGGGCACGATCGGCTCGCCGTCGGTGCGGTCCATTGCGGCGACGATCCATTTCGCCGTGCGCTGCTCGATCGAGTGGATGGCGTTGCAGGCGGTCGACTGGAACATCTGCGCCAGCATGCAATCGGCGTAGCGCGCGAACACGTTGCGCAAGGTCTTGGATTGCAGCTTGGCGGCGGCGAGCCGCGACAGCGGCAGCCGCGCGAACGGGCCGCCGAACTTCACCACGATGCGCGTATAGGCCGGCAGAAAACCTTCGCTGACGATGCCGCCGACGGCGCCCTCGCGGCCGACCAGGATGGTCTCGACATCGCGGCCGTCCTCGTTAGGCACGAGATAGGACGTCAAAGCCGGCCCGCAGGGGAAATGCACGATCTGCACATCGTCGCCGGGACGGTACAGCAGCTCATTCGGCGCGGTCTCCTCCTCGACGAGGTAGGGCGAGATCAGCGCGTAGTCGGCGGGGCTCAGGCGCCGCAGCAGATTGTTGTAGGGCCGCTCCCGCGCGAGTGTCGTCACACCTTGGCTCAGCATCGTCGCTCCCCGCGCTACGCATGTGCGTGATCTGTGCTCCTTGTGTTCACAAGTGCACCGACACAGGAACTCCGATATGATGGCTTCGGTTCCAGGACCCGCCAGCGTGCTTGCAATGAGGCGCCGGCTGCGGGAGCCAGCTTTCATCTTGGAACCCGCAGATCACATGACCAGCTCGCAATCCAGCGTGCCCGAGCTCTACCAGCATGTGCTGGTCGTCGAGGACGACCCGATCATCGCGCTCGGCTTGGAAGACACCATCACCGACCTCGGTGTTGCCGAGGTCAGGATCGCGGCCAATGTCGCCACGGCGCTCGCCATGATCGAGGAGCGCCCGCCGCAATTCGCGCTGCTTGATGTCGGCCTCGTTCGCGAGAAGAGCTTTGCGATCGCCGAGCGGCTGAGCACGCTCGGCATTCCCTTCGCATTCTCGACAGGCTATGGCGCCGACGGCGTACCGGCGGCGTTTTCCGATCGGCCGCGCCTGCCCAAGCCGTGTCCGACCGATGCGTTGGAGGCGGTGCTGCGGCGACGCGATTAGTCGCCGCCGCAGCCGTTGATCAGCCGAGCTTCGGATCGAGCGTCGTCGACCACAGCGCGACGTCGGCGCGGTCACGCAAGGTCACCGTCATCTGCCCGCTGGCGCCGTCGATCTTGACGTGGCCGAAGAACTGCATGCCGGCGGACGGCGGCAGGTTCTGCTTGTCGAGGCCCGGCGCCTTGATGAAGCGGACCTCGGGGCCGAAGGTGTTGTCGAGCTCGTTGGGGCCGAACGTGCCGGCATGCAGCGGGCCCGAGACGAACTCCCAGAACGGCTCGAAGTCCTGGAATTGCGCCTTGTTGGGATCGTAGTAATGCGCGGCGGCGTAGTGCACGTCCGCCGTCAGCCACACCGTGTTCTGGATCGGCGCCGTCTTGATGAAGCGCAGGATCTCGGCGATTTCGAGCTCGCGGCCGCGCGCCGGGCCGTCGCCCTGCGCGATCGCCTCGGAGCCCTTCTTGTTGGCCGCGTCGTCATACACGATCAGGCTGAGCGGCATGTCGGAGGCGATCACCTTCCAGGTCGCGCGCGAGTTCAACAGCGCCTGCTTCAGCCAGCGCATCTGCTCCGGCCCGATGAAGTAGGACGTCGGGCCGTATTTGTCCTCGAGGTTCGGACCGTTGGCGCCGCGATAGCTGCGCTCGTCGAGCACGAAGACGTCGAGATGCGGGCCGTAATTGATCGTGCGATAGACCCGGCCCGGCTCGACGATGCTCTCGCGCATCGGATACATCTCATGGAAGGCGCGGGCTGCGCGCGCGGCGAGCAGCTGGATGTTGCGCTCCTTGTAGGCCGCCGGCAGATCCTTGGAGGCCGACCAGTTGTTGGTCACCTCGTGGTCGTCCCACTGCACGAAGATCGGCACCTCGGCATTGAAGCCGCGGACGTTCTCGTCGAGGAAATTGTACTTGTGAGCGGCACGGAATTCGTCGAGCGTCTCGGCGACCTTGGCCTTCTCCTCGATCGTCAGGTTCTTCCAGACCTTGTTGTCCGGCAGCTTGACCTCGGACTTGATCGGGCCATCGGCATAGATGGTATCGCCGGAATGCAGGAAGAAGTCCGGACGATGCTTCTTCATCGTCGCGAAGGTGAACATGCCGCCGTCGTCGGGATTGATGCCCCAGCCCTGGCCGGCAACGTCGCCGCCCCAGACGAACGACACGTCGCGCTTGTTGCCCGGCGCGGTGCGGAAGCGGCCGACCACCGGCTCGCTCTCAACGGCGGTGTGCGAGAGATCGCGGAATTTGACGCGGTAGAAGATGTCCTGGCCGCTCGGCAGGTTCTCGATCAGCATCTTGGCGGTGAAGTCGCTCTCCGGCAGCGCCGCGATCGGCGGCAAGCTGCAGCGTCCTTGAACGATTCGGTCGTGGCGACCTCGACCAGCATCTGTGATGGCCGATCGGCGCGCGCCCATACCACGCCTCCGTCCATGCTGACGTCGCCGGACTGCACGCCATGCGTGATCTGCGGCCGGTCGGCCGCGCGGCTCAGATAGGGCATCGACAGCGTCGCAACGCCGGCTCCCGCCGCGGTCGACAGAAAGCGGCGGCGGGACAAGGTGAGGTGCGGGCGACGAATGTGAACGGTCATGGGGGATCTCCTGGTCGATGGCGCGCGGAGCCGGCGCTGCCGAGACGGGGCAGACGTAGGAAAGATTGATGACGCTGGAATTACAGGGCGGGTGAACGGCTCCGCGGCGCGGCCCGCGCGGGCTCAGGTGCCCGCGGCGCGCAGTTGCGCGCCGGTGCGCTGCAGGTTGGCCGGCATGCTCATCAGGATGAGCTTGCGGTCGGCGACTGCATTGTGGAACTGCTCGAGCGCGATGTTGAACGCGGTCAGCGCGGCGTGCTCGATCGCGCCGTCCTCGAAGCAGGTCAGCGTATTGCGCAGGATCTCGTCCGCCTCGGCCTGGAGCTGGTCGAGCTCGTCGGTCGAATCGCTCTTGCGCGCGATCGGGATCATCTCCAGCAGGCGGTCGCGCAGCGAGGTGTTGATGGTGCGCTCGTCGCGCTTCAAATAGCCGGCGAACCAGGCGCCGGCCGAGCCCATCGCCGACAGGGCCATGAGACCCCACCAGATGTAGTCGCTGTAGCGGTCGAGGAAGGTCTTCTCCTCGCCGTCGACGAAGGCGGCCGCGCCGGGATGCGCGGGAATGGCGGCGTCCTTGTCGGTATCCGGCGTCTCGATCTTGGCCGCCAGGGGGAATTCGGACAGCAGCTGCTGACGCACCGAAAACAGCTGATGCGTGAACGCCGACACGGTCGAATCCGCAAGGCCTTTGCGGGCGACGATGTGGTGGTTGAAGCTGATCGTCTTGACCTCTTCCTCGGGCCGGTCGGGCGAGCCGCCGAAGGCGCCGGCCGGAATTTCCGCCGCCTCATATTCGGGATGGTTCTGGGCGATGGCTTCCGCCGAATCGATCGCGAGGAATGTCGGCGGGCCGCCCTCCTTGGTGGCGGCCGCGATCGCATCGCCCGTGATCTTGCTGTTGACAGGCCCAGCCGCGAGAAAGACGTCCGCCTTCTGGCTGCGAACGGCTTCGGCAGCCTCGCTCGCCGGGAATTGCACGATCTCCACCTTGCCGGCGTCGACGCCATATTGGTGCAGGACCACCTTCAACAGGTTGGCGTTGGCCGGCGTGCGGCCGATGATGCCGACCTTATGGCCCGCGAGCTGGGAGATCTTGGTGATCTTGGCGGCGCCCTTCTTGCCCTTGCCTTTCCCGGACGAGGGCACCCAGAGCACGGCGACGTTCTTGCGCAAGGTCGCGACGGCCTGCGCGTTCTTCGGGACCTCGAGGTCGCCGCGCACGATCGCGAGGTCGACCTTGCCCGCGGCGAGCGCTTGCGCGCTCTCGCCGGCCCCCTCGGTCGGCACCGGGCGCAGTCGGACATAGGCATGAGACTGCGAGAAGGCCTGGGTCAGCGCCTGGACGACCTTCAGGTCGTCACTGTTGGGCGGACCGACGGCAATCTTCAAGACCACCGGACGCATGGCAAAATAATAGGCGCCCGCCAGAGCGCCGACGATCGCGAGGATCCCCGGCGATGACGATGAACACGGCAGGGCGCATCTGAGAGCGCTGCGCTGGCGTGGTCTGGGGGTCTGCCAGGTCCGATCCTCCGCTGATCCGATGGTCGGGGAGCGGCGCCACGCGCAGCTCCGTCCGGCCTCGTTCTTCGCTAGGGCGAAACTGTAGCAAATTTATTGTCCGTCCGGAGTGACATCTGCGTCATGGTTACCGGAGCGCAGTCGCCGACTAACCCGGCGGTTCCGTGACCCGGTCGCGCCGATTTTGTCGCAAGGCTCTGACCCGGATGCCGTTTCTGCTAGTCTGCCACGACGTCGCGGGACACTTGGCTGCCCGCGAGACCCCGTAAATGTCCGGCTTCGACCGCGCCCGCCGAGGGGCCGGCGAGATGAATGGGAGGTTCAGAGATGGTGGAGCGATTGTCGGCCGAGGCCCGCGTCACGGCCCTGAAGGCCCTTCCCGGCTGGTCCATGGTCGATGGCCGGGACGCCATCACCCGCACCTTCAGCTTCCGCGACTTCAACGAGGCGTTCGGCTTCATGACCCGCGCGGCCCTGGTGGCCGAGAAGCATGATCACCATCCGGAATGGCGCAACGTCTACCGCACCGTCGATGTCGTGCTGTCGACGCATGACGCAGGCGGACTGACGGAGCGCGACATCGCGCTGGCCAAGGCGATGGATGCGATCGCGGCGGCGAGCGGCGGCTGAGACGCCAAGCCCTGGTGTGGAGATCGCCGCCTTGCGGCGGAGGCTGCCATCCCCACATGTCCGCAAGAGGACCGCGACTGCGCGGCGCCTCGCTCTTTGGGGAGACCGATATGGCATCGGGGAGCACCGATTACAGCGTTGGCTTCGAGCCCGCCGACCGGCTGGCGCAGGATCGCGACAGCGTCCGTCGCCGCTTCTGGACCAAGTTCAAGCAGGTCGTGTCCCGGATCCCGTTCGCCGAGGATCTGTTGGCTGCCTATTACTGCGCCTTCGACAAGGAGACGCCGCGGCATGTGCAGGTCGCGCTGCTCGGCGCGCTGGCTTATTTCATCCTGCCTTTCGACTTCCTGCCCGATGTCATGCCGGTGCTCGGCTTCACCGACGACGCCGCCGTGCTGGCCACCGCCATCCGGATGGTCGCGTCGAACATCACGCCGGACCATCGCGCGGCGGCAAAGGCCGCGCTGGCGCGGCTCGACGCGGACAAGACGTTCGATCCGGCAGAGGACGGCGACAAGGCTGGCTGACGACGCATTGCGCGCGGTATAGGCCAACCCCGGACAAGACGTGCATCAACAAAAAAGCCCTGCGTGAGCAGGGCTTTTCTTATGACGTCACGTCGCGCAGATGCGTTGGTCCGCTCAACGCTGCGGTCGCGCCTGGGCGCGGGCGCTGCCGGTCTTCTCGGCTTCCCAGGCCTGGTACTGCTTGAACAGAGCCTCCCGGTCGGCCTCGCTCGGCAGCGCCTTGCCGGCGCTGCTCTGCTTCAGGAAGTCGTCGAAGCGGTCGCGCTGCGCGCCTTCCATCGCATGAGTCTCCAGCCATTTGCTGGCGGCCGGCAGACGCTGCCACCCGGCGAGCGGTGCCGACAGCGAGACTTCCTTCCACTTCGGATGGAAGGGCGGGTTCTGGAACGCCGGGAACTTGGTGAAGAACGCATCGACGAAGGTTGCGAGCTTGCGGTAGCGGTCGGTGTTCGGCGCCCAATTATAGGCTGCGAGCACGGCGGGCACCGCGATCGTATCGACCTTCTCGCCCTCGGCGATCAGGTTCGGATAGTCCTTGGCCGTCAGCGTCGCGGGCAGATAGTCGGTCTGCAACGGGCGGTCATAATCGACATTCACCAGGTGGAAGCGGCCATCATTAACGAAGTTGCTGACCGACTTGTAGGGCTTGCCGCCGACGACGATCACCGCATCGAGCTCGCCGCGCTTCAGCTTCTCCATCGCGATGCGCTGCTCGATGTAGAGGAAGTTGGCGCGCAGGTTGAGGCGTTCGAACACCGTCAGCGCCGTCACGAAGGTGCCGCCGTTCGGCAGGTCGACGCTGACGCGGCGGCCTTCGAGGTCGCGCAGATTGCGCACCGCGCGCGGCGCGATCACCTGCATCTCCTCGTTGTAGAGCTTGGTGACGTAGGTGAACTGGCGCTTGATGTCCTTGGCGAAGCCCTTGCGCTCGAGATAATCCAGCGTGTCGGCGCGGACGACGCCGAGATCGACGCCCTGCAGGAACAGGATGTCGGCGACGCTCTGCACCGAGCCGCGGCCGACGATCGGCAGGACGCGCAGGCTGTTACCGTCGTCGAGCAGCGAAGCGAGGTCGGCGCCGAATTGCACATAGGTGCCGCCGATCGTGCCGGTGATGAGCGTGACCGTATTGGCGTTGAGCGCCTGCTTGGTCTGCACCGAGCCGAACTGGAAGATCGCCTTCAGGCTGTCGCTGACCTTGGCCGGGTCGAATTCGCTTTCTTCGGCGTGGGCGGAAAAACCGCACGCAATCATCATTGCGGCAATGGCCGCTCCAAGAAAACGTCGCATGTATCTCCCTCGATCTAAGGCTGTTGCACGATCGTCGGCCTCAACGCGGGCGCGGCCGACGTGAAGGCGACACCGCGGGTCAGCTCGAGCATCATGCGCAAAATGCGAAAATCGAACGCGGCGGCATCAAGAGCCGTCGCGCCTGCTCAATTCTGCAGCTGATCCAGCCTGCGCTGCGCTTCGGACGAGCCGAGCTGCGCGGCGCGGCGATACCAATTGCGAGCCGCGGCCGGATCGGCATTGATGTTGCGGATGTCCTTGGTTCCCAGAACGTGGGGATCATAGGTCTGCGCCAGCATCAGCGCTGCGGCCGGCTCCTGCGCCTCCGCCGCACGCTCCAGCAGCAGCCGCGCCGAGGGGATGTCGCCGGCGGCGAGCAGTCCCTTGGCGCGCTTCATGATGCCGGCAAGCTCGTCCGGGTCGAGGCGCCGGGCCTGCTGGGCCGGCGGCGGCGCCGCCGTGACCGAGCCGAAGCCCGGGGCCACGATCGCAGCGCCCGCACCTGGCGAGTTGATCGAGGACGGCGCCATGGCCGAGGGCGCGGCTGGCGCAGTCGCCACGCTCGGAGCCGGCGGCGTGGGAGCTCGGTTCTGCAGGGCCGTCTGGTAGGCATTGGCGATGTCGTCACGGCTCGGCGCAACGGCGGCCGTCTGCATCGGGGTTGTCGCCGCCGCTGCCGGCTGCTCGGGCGGCAACCGCACCGGGTCGTTCAACTGCATGTCGCGCGCGGTGAGCTGCGTGCCGCTGTCCTGCGGCGGAGCGGTCGGATCCGGCGCCGAGCCGACCATCGAGGCCTTGGCGCTGGCGATCAGGTCGCGCGTCGCGTCCGAGGTGACCAAGGCAAACAGCACGGCAACACCGGCCGCCGCCACCACCGCGAGCAGAATGCGCGAGGAGACCGACGCCTTGCGGGTCCGGACCGGCCACTGGTCCTCGAACTCGGTGCTCTCGATTTCGTTGCCGCTCTCATATTCGGAGAGGAACATCGGCATCGATTCGTCGTTGGGATAGTGATGATCCTGGGCGGACCGGCCGAATCGGTAATTCGACGGACGCGCCTCGGGGGCATCGTCCGGGAAGGGCCTGAAGTCAGGACCGGGTGGAGATCTGTCGTTGAACTTCCCGCGTGTCGTCCGCTCAGCCATGGCCTTCATCCCCATCTCACTTCACGCAACATACATTTTTAGTCCCGAGCCTGTCAGAAGCTCGAGACGCGTCACGATTGCTAGAGGCACCCCACTGCCGACAACTAATTGACTAATTGAATCCGACTAAAAGTGGACGAGAGCTGGCGCGATTCTGGAAATATTTTGATCTGATTGTGACGACGCACACGCGAATTCGCGTGGCAGCAAAACGAGAAACACCGAAATAACAACGGGCAAGCGCAGGAATTAACCCTGCCACAATGTTCTTGAGTTGCGTTAACCAAGAAACACTCGTTTTCGGAATTTCTGCCTTAGGTTGCAGAAGCCCTCCGGCGGGCAGCGTCATTTTCCGGCGAACGTGCGACTTCCTCGCAACATTTCTGCTCACGTGCAGAGCCAGTCCTACACGACCAGGACGACTGACGAGACTTGCGCGAACCGTACACCGAACAGCTCGGAGCGACATCGCTCCGAGCTGTTCGGTGTGACTTCGTCAGGGATGCAGGATTACCTTGCCCATGGCCTGGCGGCCCGCCAGCACCTTGAGCGCGTCGGCGGTCTGCGCCAGCGGGAAGGTGCGGTCGACATGGGAGGACAGCTTGCCCTCGGCGGTCCACTGCACGAGCTTCTCGAGATTGGCGCGGTTCTTCGCCGGGTTGAGCCGGGTCCAGGCGCCCCAGAACACGCCGCGGATATCGCAGCCCTTCAGCAGCGCCAGGTTGAGCGGCATCTTCGGAATGTCGCCAGCGGCAAAGCCGATCACCAGGAAGCGGCCTTCCCAGGCGATCGAGCGCAGCGCCTGCTCTGCGTAAGAGCCGCCGACCGGATCGAAGATGATGTCGGCGCCCTTGCCGTCGGTCAGCCGGCGCAGGCCTTCCTTCAGATCCTCTTTGGCGTAGTTGAGGGTCAGGCTGGCACCGTGCTGCTTGGCAAAGTCGAGCTTCTCGTCCGAGGAGGCGCAGGCAATCACCTTCAGCCCCATCAGCTTGCCGAGCTCGCACGCCGCAAGTCCGGTGCCGCCGGCGGCGCCGAGCACGGCCAGCGTCTCGCCCGGCTTTGGGCTGGCGCGGTCCTCGAGCGCATGCAGCGCCGTGCCGTAGATGATGATGATGCCGGCGGCGCGGTCGAAATCGAGATTATCGGGGATCTTGACGATCGAGGCGGCAGGCAGCGCGATCTTCTGGCGCGCGCCGTTATGTCCGCAGGACGCGACGACGCGGTCGCCGGCCTTGAGATCCGTCACGCCCTCGCCGACGCTCTCGATGACGCCTGCGACCTCCGCTCCCGGCGAGAACGGGAACGGCGGCTTCATCTGGTACTTCCCCTGGATCATCAGGATGTCGAAGAAGTTCAGCGCCGCAGCCTTGATCGCAATCACGGCCTCCCCGGGACCCGCCACCGGATCGGGCACGTCGGCGAGGACGAGATCGTCGGGCTGGCAGAATTGCGAGCAGAGAATGGCTTTCATGGGCGCTCCTTCAGCTGTTATCCGGATCGTGCCGGGCTTTTGGAACGTCATGCCGGATTTGCACACGCCCGACAATTGCCAAACCGCGGCCGCTGCGAAGAGGTCGTCGGCGAATACCGCCTCTCGGAACAACGAGCGCGATGAACTAGCCGCGGAGCGGTTCACCAGCCCTGTCGATCCGCTTTGCAAGCGAGCCGCGAAGCCGCTATCCCTCGCCCGGACGGTCTGCGAATCCGGGCCATTTTCCAGTCACAATGTTGGTGGAACGAGATCGCGGGGGACGTAAGCTTAATCATGTTGTTTTTGCGATTGTCGACTGCGCTGGCCACCGGCGCGCTCGTGCTCGGAAGCCCGAGCCTTGCCGCCGCTCAGACGGCTGCGCCGAAGGCGCCGCCCAAGGCTTCGCCGGCTCCGCAGCCAAAGGCCGCGCCAAAGGCTGAGGCAAAACCCGCGGTTCCGAGCATCGGCGGTGCGGAACCGACGCTGATTGCTCAGTTCGGCGGCTGGGGCGCATACACCGCGGCTCCCGGCGGCAAGAAGGTCTGCTTCGCGCTCGCCAAGCCGGCCTCGTCGAAGACCACCCCCGCCAATCGTCCGCGTGATCCCGCCTACGCCTTCGTCTCGACCCGCCCCTCCGAGAAGGTGTTCAACGAGGTGTCGATCATGATCGGCTACGCGCTCAAGCCCGGCGCCGACGGATCGCTCGATGTCGGCGGCGCGTCCTATGCGATGTACGCCCAGGGCGACGGGCTCTGGAT
This sequence comes from Bradyrhizobium sp. USDA 4353, assembly GCF_054063215.1. Taxonomy (NCBI): domain Bacteria; kingdom Pseudomonadati; phylum Pseudomonadota; class Alphaproteobacteria; order Hyphomicrobiales; family Nitrobacteraceae; genus Bradyrhizobium; species Bradyrhizobium sp. USDA 4353. The sequence goes on along the minus strand of NZ_JBSSGB010000001.1, from coordinate 1,727,412 downwards.
CAAGAACGCGGCCGAGGAGGAGCGCATGGTCGAGGCCATGCGCAAGGCGCCCGAGGCGGTGGTGAAGGGCGTCTCGGCCAAGGGAACGGAGACCACCGACGTGTTCTCGCTCAAGGGGCTGTCCCAGGCCCTCGACCGCATCGCCCAGGATTGCCGCCGGTAAGCCGGCCTTCGATACCGCTCGTCGCGGGTCGCATTTGCCGGCCGGATCGTTATATAACGCCTGACAACGCCTTCGGCCGCAGCGGCCGGGCAGCATTTTGGGCCCCTGGACATGGCAACGACTGCCGGGCTGCGCGGAGCCGCCGCGCCCCTCGAAAAGACTCCGCTCGAAACCTACGTGCCGCCGGCCAAGCCGTCGCTGATCGGCCAGTCGCGCGCGGAGCTGGCTGCGACGCTCGGCGAGATCGGCGTACCGGAGCGGCAGCAGAAGATGCGGGTGCAGCAGCTCTGGCACTGGCTGTATTTTCGCGGCGCCAAATCCTTCGACGAGATGAGCTCCGTGTCGAAGGACACGCGCAGCGCTCTCGCTGAGCGCTTCACGGTCGACCGCCCCGAGGTCGTCGCCGAGCAGATCTCCAATGACGGCACGCGCAAATGGCTGCTGCGGCTGCCGAGCGGTGACGGCTTGCAGAAGGCGCACGAGGTCGAGTGCGTCTACATTCCCGAGACGGATCGCGGCACACTCTGCGTCTCGTCCCAGGTCGGCTGCACGCTGAACTGTTCGTTCTGCCATACCGGCACGCAGCGGCTGGTGCGCAACCTCACCGCCGGCGAGATCGTCGGTCAGGTGATGGTCGCGCGCGACCGGCTCAACGACTGGGCGGATCGCGAGACGCCGCACGGCAACCGCCTGATCACCAACATCGTGATGATGGGCATGGGCGAGCCGCTGTACAATTTCGACGCGGTGCGCGATGCGCTGCTGATCGTCTCCGACAATGAGGGCATCGGCATCTCCCGCCGCCGTATCACGCTGTCGACGTCCGGCGTGGTGCCGAACATCAAGCGCGCCGGCGAGGAGATCGGCGTGGCCCTGGCGATTTCGCTGCACGCCGTGCGCGACGAGCTGCGCAACGAGCTCGTGCCGCTGAACCGCAAATATCCCATCGCCGAGCTGTTGCAGGCCTGCCGCGACTATCCCGGTGCGTCGAATGCCCGCCGCATCACCTTCGAATATGTGATGCTCAAGGGCGTCAACGATTCGCTCGACGACGCCCGGCTGCTGGTCAAGCTGCTGAAGGGCATTCCGGCCAAGATCAATTTGATCCCGTTCAATCCATGGCCGGGCTCGGCCTATGAATGCTCGGACTGGGAGCAGATCGAGAAATTCTCCGAATACGTCTTCAACGCCGGCTACTCCTCCCCGGTGCGCACCCCGCGCGGCCGCGACATCCTCGCCGCCTGCGGCCAGCTCAAGTCGGAGACGGAGAAGCTGTCGGCCAGGGAGCGCCAGGCGCTGCGCGCGATGGCGATGACGGATTAGGGCCGATGTCGAACGGCATGCTCCGTCATTGCGAGCGAAGCGAAGCAAGCCAGGGCTGACTCGTGACCCTGGATCGCTTCGTCGCTAACGCTCCTCGCGATGACGATCGGGAGATATCTTCGCCATGGCGCTGATCGGCCGGCTGATCGTGATGGCGTTCGCTTTCCTGCTCGCGAGCTTCGTCGCGGGACTGGTCGTAGTGACAGCGATCCTGATCCCGGAATTCTCCGACATCGGCATCGGGCCGATCGACCAGAGCGCGCTCCAGGTTGTCATCGGCTTCGGCTTCATCTTCGTGTCCGGCTTCGCGCTGATCCCGGCGCTGCTGATCGCGCTGATCACCGAGGCGTTCTCGATCCGCAGCGTGCTTGCCTATGCGATCGGCGGCGGCGTGGTCGGTGCGGCCTGCTATCTCGGCCTGGTCCCGTTCGATCCCGACACGTTCCACTTCGAGGGCATCGTCCGCCGCCAGCTCGAGATCCTGACCGGCGCAGGCATCCTCGGCGGCCTGATCTATTGGCTGATCGCCGGCCGCAATGCCGGCCGCTGGCGTGAATCACGGCTTCTGCCCCCGCCTCCGCCGCTCCCGTCGGGATCGCCGCGCTGAGCCTTTCCATCGCCATCCGCTTTCGCTAAACCGCGCGCCATGAACCGCAACGGCCTCTTCATCGCATTGTCGCTCGCGCTCGTCATCGGCGTGCTGTTCGGCGTCTATCCCGAGCTCGACCTCAAGCTGGCCGCGCTGTTCTACGATCCGCACACGCGCAGCTTCCCGCTGAAGCTGGACAGCACTGCCGCATTCGCGCGCGATGCCGCGATGTGGATCGCCTGGGGCCTCGCGCTGCCTTCGATCGTCGCACTGGCGGTGAAGCTGATCCGCCCCGATCGGCCGCTGCTGATCAAGGGCCGGACCGTCGCCTTCCTGCTGCTGACTCTGTCGCTGTCAGCCGGCGTGCTCACCAACTTCACCTTCAAATCCTATTGGGGCCGGCCGCGCCCCGTGGCCGTGACCGAGTTCGGCGGCGACATGCAGTTCGTGCCATATTGGGATCCGCGCGGCGGCTGCGGCCGCAACTGCTCGTTCTTCTCCGGCGAAGGCGCCACCGCGTTCTGGACGCTCGCCCCGGCCGCGCTCACGCCGCCGGCGATCCGCCCCGTCGCCTATGCCGCCGCCGTGCTGTTCGGCCTCGCCACCTCGGTGCTGCGCATGGCGTTCGGCGGCCATTTCTTCACCGACATCTCCGCTGCCGGGCTGGTCACCTTCCTCGTGATCTGGCTCGCTCATGGCTACATCTACCGCTGGCCGTCCACGCGTCTGACGGATGAAGGCGTCGATGCCGCGCTGACTCGCTTCGCCATGCCGGGCTTCCGCCTGATGCGCCGCCTGTTCGGCCGCCGCCAGCCGGACACCAGCCCCGCGGGCTGAGCGCGGCCCAGCCGCCATTAATCGCGTGCCGAGCGGGGAGAAATCTGCTATCCGCGCGCGAATTTCGGAAACGTTTCGGCCATCAACACCGGTTGGACTCCCATGACCACGATCCTCAAAGGCCTGCCTACGGGCGAGAAAGTCGGCATTGCCTTCTCGGGCGGCCTGGACACCAGCGCCGCGCTGCTCTGGATGAAGCAGAAGGGCGCGCGCTGCTTCGCCTACACCGCCAATCTCGGCCAGCCCGACGAGTCCGACTATGACGAAATCCCGCGCAAGGCGATGAGCTTCGGCGCCGAGAAGGCGCGCCTGGTCGATTGCCGCACCCAGCTCGTGCACGAGGGCATCGCCGCGATCCAGTCCGGCGCCTTCCACATCTCGACCGGCGGCGCCACCTACTTCAACACCACGCCGCTCGGCCGCGCCGTCACCGGCACCATGCTGGTCGCCGCGATGAAGGAGGACGGCGTCGACATCTGGGGCGACGGCTCGACCTACAAGGGCAACGACATCGAGCGGTTCTACCGCTACGGCCTGCTGACCAATCCGAACCTCAAGATCTACAAGCCCTGGCTCGACCAGCAATTCATCGACGAGCTCGGCGGCCGCGCCGAGATGTCGGCGTTCCTCACCGCCAACGGCTTCAACTACAAAATGAGCGCCGAGAAGGCGTATTCGACCGACAGCAACCTGCTCGGCGCCACCCACGAGGCCAAGGATCTCGAGAGCCTGTCGAGCGGCATCCGCATCGTCAACCCGATCATGGGCGTGCCGTTCTGGCTCGAGGACTGTGTCGTAAAGGCCGAGACCGTCGTGGTGCGCTTCGAGGAGGGCCAGCCGGTCGCGCTCAACGGCCAGACCTTCACCGATCCGGTGGCGCTGTTCCTGGAAGCCAATGCGATCGGCGGCCGCCATGGCCTGGGGATGTGCGACCAGATCGAGAACCGTATCATCGAGGCCAAGAGCCGCGGCATCTACGAGGCGCCGGGCATGGCGCTGCTGCACATCGCCTATGAGCGGCTGCTGACCGGCATCCACAACGAGGATACGATCGAGCAGTACCGCATCAACGGCCTGCGCCTCGGCCGCCTGCTCTATCAGGGCCGCTGGTTCGACTCGCAGGCTTTGATGCTGCGCGAAACCGCGCAGCGCTGGGTGGCCAGCGCCATCACCGGCGAGGTCACGCTCGAGCTCCGCCGCGGCAACGACTATTCGCTGCTCAACACCGAGAGCCCGAACCTCACCTATCAGCCGGAGCGGCTGAGCATGGAAAAGGTCGAGGACGCCGCCTTCACGCCCGCCGACCGCATCGGCCAGCTCACCATGCGCAACCTCGACATCACCGACACCCGCACCAAGCTGAAGCTCTATTCCGACACCGGCCTGCTGTCGGGCGCGGATGGCACGCAGATCTTCCAGCTCGGCCACGACAAGAGCGACAAGAGCTGAGCGCAACGTCTCGGCACGAGACGCGCACGACACTTACCGCTGTCGTCCCGGCGAAAGCCGGGACCCATAACCACCGAATGACATGGTGAGAGCGGGCTGTGGCTCCAGCCATCGCAAAGCTGGACCCTGTGAGTCTGGGTCCCGGCTCAAGGCCGGGACGACACCGAGGGCGAGGCAGCAACTCGCTTCAACAAGTAGCAGTTTGCCACCAACAAAAATGGCCGGGATCGCTCCCGGCCATTTTCATTTCTGTTAGTCGCTATCTCACCGCGGCGGCGCCACGCCCGGAGGCGGCGGCGGCAGCGCGGCCTGGCCGCCGTTGAGCAGCGGGGTGATGCGGCGGACCGTGACGCGGCGGTTGATGCGGCTCGGTCCTTGGGTCTGCTCCTTCAGGTACTGCTCGCCATAGCCCTGCGAGGTCAGGTTCTCGGCGGGCACGCCGAACTGCTGGGTCAGCAAGGTTGCCACCGATTCGGCGCGGCGATCGGAGAGCGACAAATTGTCGGTCTCGTTGCCGACCGCGTCGGTGTGGCCCTCGATCAGGTAGACCTCGCGCGGATTGCGCTGGATCGCCTGGTTGAGGCCGTCGGCGATGACCTGGAGCTTCGCCACCTGGTCAGGCCCGATCTCCCACGATCCCGTGTCGAACGTGATCGTATTGAGATCGATCGACGGCATCAGCTGGCGCACCGAAGGTGAGTAGCGGACCTCGTCGAGCGAGTAGCGGCGCTGCACGCGCTCCACCGGAGGCGCGATCAGCGTGTCGTAGATGACATCCGGCGGCGCCTCCTCGGCGTCGACGATGTAGCGGTTGTAGGGGATGCGGATCTCCGGCGGCGGCAGATCGACATAGAAGCCGCCGACCGCCTGCGGATCGCGGTAGGTGTTGTCGATGATGATGATCTCGCGGCCGCCGATGTCGCGACGGATGCGGCGCAGCAGCCGGCCGTCGGGTGCGGTGACCGTGACGATTTGGCTGCCATCGGGACGGATCACGACGGTGCGGGTCTCGCCCCGCTCCTGCTGCACGCGAATATCGCGCGCACCATAACGGAAGCGCTCGAGCTCGTCGTGACGCACGAACTCCTGACCGCTCGGGTCGCGCACGATGACGCGGCCCGGCTCGTAGATCACGGTTCGACCGCCCTCTTGCACCTCGCGGCGCTGGGCCCGGAAGTCGTCGAGCCGCTGCGGTCCCGGCATCGGCGCGCCAGGGGCGATCGGCGTGAGCTGCTGCGGAGTCGGCGGCGGCGGCGCGGGAATCGGCGCAGCCACCTGCGGCGGCGGCCGGGTTGCCATCGCAGGCGGTCCGGCGGGCGGCACCGCGCCAGGTCCGGCACCCGGACCAGGACCAGGACCAGGACCGGCTGCGCCAGTAGCCGGAACAGGAGCGGGAGTCGGCGCAGGAGCCGGGACGGTGCCCGGACCGGCACCTTGACCTGGCCCCGCGGGCGGCGGCGGTGCGCCGGGGCCGCCCGGAGGCGTGCCCGGACGGCCGCCGGTCGGCGGAGTGCCGGACACAGGCGGGGTCCCCGGTGCAGGCGTCTGAGCAGCCGGAGGCGTCGCCGGAGCAGGCGGCGTTCCCGGAGCCGGTGCTGTGGTTCCGGACGGCGGGGTCGGCAGCGGACGTGGCGGTGGTCCACCCTGCGGACCGCCGGGAGGCGGCGCGCCTACGCCCGGTCGGCCGGCCGGAGGCTGGCCAGCGCCTGGAGGCGGCGTTTGTCCGGGGGACGGCTGCGGCGAGGGCGCAGCGGCCGGCGGCGGTGAATGCGGGGGCGGATTCGTCGCGGCCGGAGGCGGCGGCGATCCAGGCCTCGGCCCGGGGGCGGCGCCCGGTGCGGGCGGCGGCGCCGGCGTGGCCGCCGGAGGCACGGGCGGAGTCGGACGCGCCGGAGCCGGCGGCGGGGGCGGTGCCGCGGCAGGAGGCGGTGGGGGCGGCGGCGTCGGGCGTGCCGGCTCACGCGGCGCCACGGGTGGCAGCGCGGGGGTATGCACCGGAGGAGCCGCGGCAGGCGGCGGCGGAGGCGTCGGACGCGAGGGCGGAGCAGCCGGCGGCTCGGCGCGCGGCGGCGGCGGAGCCGGACGTGGCGGCTCAGCGCGCGGCGGCTCGGCGCGAGGAGGAGGCGGCGGCGGCGGTGCAGGAGCCGGACGCGGCGCGGCAGCCGGCGGCGGGGGAGGCGGCGGCGGGGCCGGCCGAGGCGCAGCTGCTGGCGGCGGCGGAGGCGCAGGCGGAGCCTGATGCTGAGGCGGAGCCGGCGGAGGGGCGCCAGGCCCCGGGCGCTGCGGCTGGCCCGGAGGTTGGGCGTGCGGCGGCTGCTTCGGTCGGCCGTCGGGGCCGACTTCACCACCCGGTCCGCCGGGCCCGCCTGGTCCCTGGGCCACGATCATCGGCGCGCTCTGCGCGTAGGATGCGGAGTTCGTCAGTTGCATCGCCGACAGCGCGGTCGTCGCAAGCAGCAGAACGCGAAGTTTGCTCATGTGTCTTGGTTTCCCGAAACGTTCTTTTTCAAGCACGGAGTGATCAACGTTTATGCGTTAGGCTGGATTGTGGCGTAGTTCAAATCCGGTCGCGGATTTATTTCGGCACGTTGCAGCCGCCGGATCGCCGCCATTCATGTTTCATTCAGTCTTGAATTTCAAAGGCTTGGCGGAACTCCACGGCAAGAGAGCCGGCCTTGGGGCCAGCTCTCTTCTGTCCATCACGATCAAGGTACGAAGGCGGTCAATCCGTGACCGGACTGGGCGTTGTCGGACCGAGCGGCCCCCGCCCCGGCACCTCGTCGGGCGTTTGGCCCGGTAGCTCGCGCGGCGGCACGGGCGCACCGGGCTCGTACACCGGCGGAGGAATGTCGGGCCTGGGATTGCCGACCGGATCTTCCGGCGGCGGCTCGACCGGATGACCCGGCGTCGCCGGCGGAATCTCGGGCGGCTCGATCGGCATCACATCGCCACCTTGCGATTGTCACCGATGTCGGGGCGCGTGTTGGTCACGGCTGCCGCCGCCATCTTGATGTAGCTGACCACCGTGCCCGGCGAATCCCAATATTCGGCGTCATCGGGCGTGATCTTCAGCAGGCGGATGTTCGGGTCCTCGGCACTGTCCCACCACGCCTTGGCCGTGGTCGTGAACAGCTCGCGGATCTTGGCCCGATCGTTCGAGATCGCCGCAGTGCCGGTCAGCGAGACGTATTTCTGAGCGCCGGCGTCGGCGAAGGACAGATTGACCTGCGGCGAGCGCGCGATCTCCTCGTCCTTGTGGTGGCGCGCGTCGGTGAGGAAATAGATCAGGCCTTCGTCGCGCTCGAGATAGGCGCTCATCGGGCGCGCCCGCAGCTTGTCCCCGTCGCGGGTGACCAGCATGGCGAAAGTGATCTTCTTCATCAGCTCCCAGACGCGATCTTGATCGCGCGTATCATCATGGCTCATAGTGCGCTCCCTGGATGTCAGGGGCGCTAACGCCGCGTCATAGGCGATGTTCCGGAACCCAGGAGATGAAAGCGAGCGGCGCGTTGTCTCAATCGCGCAGCAGCAGCGTGTTGCTGCGCGTGCGGCCGGTCTCGCGATAGCCGCGATGGATCATGTCGGCGAGGCAGTCGCTCTGCCACTCCTGGCGCGACAGATGCTCGATCACGATCGCCCGCGGCCACAGCGTCTCCGGCGCCTCGCGGAAGAAGCAGGTCAGCACGCGGTCTTCGAAGCCCTCGATGTCGATCTTCAGCACGTCGACCTTGGTCGCACCGGCCTGATCCAAAATGGTCTGCAACCGCAACGAGGGGACCTTGAACGCCTCGCCACCGGCGGTGCCGGTCACGATATGGCTGGCGCCGAGATTATCGCCGTCGGTCTCGATCATCACTTCGCCGTCGCTCTCGCCGGCGGCCGCGGCAACCAGCGTCACCTGCGACAGCGCGGATGCATCGCGATTGAAGCGAAGCCGCGCATGGGTGACCGGGTGCGGCTCGACCGCGATCACCAACCCCGTAGGGCCGACATGACGCGCGAGCGGCAACGCGAAGGTCCCGACATTGGCCCCGACATCGACGGCCACACCGCCAACCGGCAGATGGCTGCGCAGAAAATCCAGCTCCTCGCGATTATAGTCGGGATTGAACAGCGCGCCGCGCTCGGTGGCGCTGACCTGGTGATGGAAGCGGAAGCTGGCGCCCTGATAGTGGACATCGAGCGGGCCGGCGCGCAGAAGATTCACGAGCCGCGTCAGCATCGGCCGGAAGGCACCCCGCTTCAGCCCGGAGCCATGCGCCAGGCGGATCACCAGCGCCTGCGCGGCATTCGGAGCGAAGGCCCCGAAGGGCGGCGGCGAGGGATCGTTATCGGGCGTCAAGGTCGGGTCCTGAGATGAGGGCGCCGAGTGATACCCGGTTTTGCGCGGGACTCCAATGCAGGCGGCATGGCCGCAATGTGGTCTCACTGCGACGGCCTGAGGGGCTTGCGGTGGTCACACCGCCTTGCGCTGACGCAGGAAGCGGCCGATCAGGCGGCGCTTGCCCTTGCGAGGAATGAGATCGATGTCGCTGACCAGCTTGGCGCCGCCCTTGCGCCGCTCCAGCACGATCTTGCGGCTGTGAAACGCCTCGAGCTCGGCCCGATGCGCGACGCTGACGATGGTGGCCTTCGGCAGCTCGCTCGTCGCCATCTGCATCATCTTGTCCTGGCTCTTCTCGTCGAGCGCCGACGTCGCCTCGTCGAGCACGACGATGTCAGGGCTATGCAGCAGCAGGCGCGCGAAGGCCAAGCGCTGCTTCTCGCCGCCGGAGAGCGTCTGATCCCACGGCGCTTCCTCCTCGATGCGGTCCTTGAGATGATCGAGGCCGACCTTGTGCAGGGCTTCGCCGACCTGCTCGACGCTCCAATCCTCTGCGGCGCCGGGATAGGCTACCGCGCGGCGCAGGGTGCCCGAGGGCACGTAGGGCCGCTGCGGCAGCATGAACAGCCGGCGGTCGGGATGGAAGTTGATGCTGCCGCCGCCCCACGGCCACAGGCCGGCAATCGCGCGCACCAGCGTGCTCTTGCCCGTCCCGGATTCGCCGGCGACCAGCAGCCGCTCGCCGCGATCGACCACGACCTCGGTCTCGCCCACCACGGCCGTGCCGTCGTCGAGCGTGACCGAGAGATCGTTCAGGCTCAGCATCGCCTCGCCCGTCGTCTCGCCGCGCTTGATGCGGCCGATGCCGTCGCCGCGCTCGGCGCGCTCCAGCGCATCGAGCGACATCATCAGCGAGGCGATGCGGCGCGCACAGGCATTCCAGTCGGCGAGGCGCGGATAGTTGTCGACCAGCCAGCCGAACGCCGTCTGCACGATCGTGAACGCGCTCGCCGCCTGCATCACCTGGCCGAGCGTCATGCTGCCGTCGAGGAATTTCGGCGCGCACAACAATAGCGGAATGACGGGTGCGATGAGGCCCGATCCCTGCGACACCAGCGTGGTGCGCATGTGCTGGCCTGCAAGCCGAGCCCATTGCTGCAGCACATTGCCGAACGTCCGGTCGATGCCGGCGCGCTCCTCGGTCTCGCCGCCGAGCAGCGCGATGCTCTCGCCGTTCTCGCGGACGCGGGTCAAGGTGTAGCGGAAGTCGGCCTCGGCCTGGTTCTTGTCTTCCGAGGTCTGCACGAAGCGGCGACCGATCGTCATGATCGAGCCGGAGGCGATTGCGGCATAGACAATGGCGGCAATCACCAGGAAGCCGGGAATGGTCAGCTCGGTGCCGCCGAGATGCAAGGTCAGCGCACCGCCGATGGTCCAGAGCACGACGATGAAGGTCGCGGCGGACAGCAGCGCCGAGGTCACACCGGCAACGAAGTCGACCGGCGAGTCGGTGGCGATGCGCAGATCCTCTGCGATGCGGTATTCGGGATTCTTGTGGTCGCCGCTGACCAGGTTGAGCTGGTAGTAGCGACCGCTGGTGAGCCAGCGCGTGATGACGCTGTTGGTCAGCCAGGCGCGCCAGCGCCGCTGGATCGCCATCCGCGCATAGACCTGCGCCACCGCGAGCACGATGCTGCCGATCGCGAGCGGGAAGAAGATCGCGGTGAGATGAAACATCGTCCCTGCATCGCGTTTCTCGATCGCATCGAAGATCGAGCGATTCCAGACGTTGATGCCATATTGGAAGACGACGGTGCCGACGATCAGGACGAGCAGTCCGAGGGTGAACGGCCAGGCGAGGCGGTCGCCGGACTTGCCCCAAAACCCCCGGGCGCTGATCCAGAACCGCGTCAGCAGATAGCGCTTGCGGACCTGCTCGGCCTCTTCCGGCGTCAGCTCGGGGTCCGGCTCCACCACCTCGGGCGGCGGCGGCTCGACCTGGTCGCCGTTCTCGGCGGCGATCTCGATGATCGGCGCCTTCACGGGCTCCGATGCGACGGGCCGCTCGATGTCCTGGATCTGTCCCATGTCGCGATAACCGGAACCCAAGTAGAAGGTTCCGGGCGAGTTCCGCATCAGAGTGATCTCAGAGCACCGCCCGAGTTCGGCGCCACCGGCGGGGCCCGATGCAGCGGCACGGGCACGACCCTGTGCAGCACGCGCGACAATTCCTCGATCGAATAGGGCTTGCGCAGCAGCTCGAATCCGTTGGTGCCTTGCTGCGCCAGCACGTGGCTGTAGCCGCTGGCGAGCACCACGGGGATGTTGAGCTCGAGCCGGCGGATCTCCTCGGCCAGCTCGAGGCCCGTCATTCCGGGCATGACGACATCGGTGAACACCACATCGAACCGGCTGGCGCCGTCGATCAGCTCCTCCAGAGCGTCCCGCGCGTTGTCGACCAGCGTGGTGAGATAGCCGAGCTCGGCCAGGGCCTCGGTAGCGGACCGACCGACATCGATATTGTCCTCGACCACCAGCACCGCCATGCCGCGGCCGCTGATCGGCGCGGCGTGCCCGCCGGCTTCGCTGCACTGGTCCTGGGGCGGCGCGACGCGCGGCAGATAGAGCGTGAAGGTCGCGCCCTTGCCGACGTCGCTGACCACGCCGATCTCGCCGCCGGACTGCTTGGCGAATCCGAACACCTGAGACAGGCCGAGGCCGGTACCCTGCCCGATCGTCTTGGTGGTGAAGAACGGCTCGAAGATCCGGCTGACCTGATCCCGCGGAATGCCCACACCAGTATCTTGCACGACGACGGCAACATAGCCGAGCGGCGGGCGCTCATGCGTTGCGGCCGGGGTCGGCAGATCCGATGCGGCTGCGACCGTGATGCTGAGCAGGCCTTGGCCGGCCATGGCGTCGCGGGCGTTGACGGCCATGTTGATCAGCGCCGTCTCGAACTGGCCGGCATCGGCGTTGACGTAGCAGGGCTCGTCCGGCACCGCCGTCACGACCTCGATGCGCGAGCCGACGAGGGTCTTGGTCATGTCGCGCAGGGTCAGGACGCTGCGGCCGATGTCGAACACCTCCGGCTTCAAGCCCTGCCGGCGCGCGAAAGCCAGGAGCTGCGATGTCAGCTTGGAGGCGCGTGCGACCGTGTCCGAGATCGCATCGATGTAGCGCTGGCGGCGTTCGTCGGAGAGGTTGGGCCGTCGCAGCAGGTCGGCCGAGGCGCGGATCACCGTCAGCAGATTGTTGAAGTCGTGCGCGACGCCGCCGGTGAGCTGGCCCAGCGCCTCCATGCGCTGGCCGTGCTTCCGCGCGTTCTCGGCCTCCAGGCGGCGCGCGGCCTCGACGTAGAAGTGTTCGGTCCGCCGCTTGGCGAGGGCGAGAAAGACGATCAGCAGCGCCGTGGCCGGAATGCCGAAGATCAGATGCCGCCCCATCGTCGAGAGCCAGCGGTTGCGGATGGTGGCGGTGTCCATTCCAGCCGAGACATAGACCGGATAGCCGGCGAGACGCTGATAGCCCACACGCCGCTCGGTGCCGTCGATCGGCGAGATCTCGGTGACCAGCTGCTCGGTATCCGCCGCACTCGCCGGAATGTCGTTCAGCGCCGGACCGGCGCTTCGCTCGGCCACGGGGAAGCGCGCGAGCGTCAGCCCGTCGAAGCGACGCAGCGCGAAGGAGCTGCCGGGGGCGCGGCCGATCCGGGCGTAGAAGTGCTCGAAATAGTCCGGCAGCACCGAAGCCTGCACGACGCCGGTGAAGCTGCCGTCGTCGGATTGACGGCGGCGGCTGATGCTGAAGAACGCCGCGCCCTGATAGGGAGTCCGCGGGATCAAAGTCGCGCCGATGAAGGTGCCGATGCTGTTCTTGACGTGGGCGCTGAAGTAGTCGCGGTCCGCGAACGACATGTCCGGGGCCGGGTCGATCATGCTGTTGACCAGCGGCCGGCCATCGGCGTCGAACACCCAGGCGGACTTCATCTGCGGCAGCGAGTCCGACAATTGGCGAAGCCGTGCGTGCAGCGTCTGCTCGCGTGCCTTGATCTCAGCGTCGGTGAGATCGCGAACGATCTCGTCGATCTCGGACAGGCTGCGGTCGATCGTCTCGAACACCTTGAGCGCATGCTCGTGGACGATCTCGAGCGAGCGGCTGATCTCGCGGTCGGCCTCCTCGCTGGTCGTGCCGTAGGAGACGTAGGCTGCGACTACGAACAGCGCAACAGGCAGCGCCAGCGACGCGACCATCATCCAGCGCAGCATTGTCAGCGATTTGCGTTGTGCGGTCTGCACGGTCGCTCCGGCCCAAAGGGCTGAGAGCTTAACGCAACCGGCGTCAGCTACAAAGGAGATGCGCCCGGAAGTTCTGCCGGTTCCGGGCGCATCATGTCTAACTGTCGCCCGGTCAGATCTGCCGCTCGACCAGCTTCAGCTTCAGCTCGGCGATCGCCTCGGCCGGGTTGAGCCCCTTCGGGCAGGCCTTGGCGCAGTTCATGATGGTGTGGCAGCGATAGAGCCGGAACGGATCCTCGAGATTGTCGAGCCGCTCGCCGGTGGCCTCATCGCGGCTGTCCTTGACCCAGCGCGTCGCCTGCAGCAGCGCGGCGGGTCCGAGATAACGCTCGCTGTTCCACCAATAGCTCGGGCACGAGGTCGAGCAGCAGGCGCACAGGATGCACTCGTAGAGACCGTCGAGCTTCTCGCGGTCCTCGTGGGTCTGCTTCCATTCCTTCTGCGGCGTCGGCGTGGTGGTCTTCAGCCACGGCTCGATCGAGGCGTATTGCGCATAGAAGTTGGTGAGGTCCGGCACGAGATCCTTCACCACCGGCTGGTGCGGCAGCGGGTTGATCTTGACCGCGCCGTCCTTCACGTCGTGCATCGAGCGGGTGCAGGCGAGCGTGTTCTGGCCGTCGATGTTCATCGCGCAGGAGCCGCACACGCCTTCGCGGCAGGAGCGGCGGAAGGTCAGCGACGGATCGATGTGGTTCTTGATCCAGATCAGGCCGTCGAGCACCATCGGACCGCAATCATTGACGTCGACATAATAGGTGTCGACGCTCGGATTCTTGCCGTCGTCCGGATTCCAGCGATAGACCTTGAACTCGCGGACTTCGGTGGCGCCGGCCGGCTTCGGCCAGGTCTTGCCGCCGGTGATCTGCGAATTCTTCGGAAGTGCGAACTCAGCCATTTCGGGAGGCCTTCTTGGTTATGACTGCAGGACTCAGTACACGCGCGCCTTCGGCGGGATGTACTGCACGTCGTTGGTCATGGTGTAGTTGTGCACCGGGCGGAAATCGATCGTGGTCTTGCCGTCCTTGTTGTCGATCCACGCCAGCGTGTGCTTCATCCAGTTCTTGTCGTCGCGATCCGGGAAGTCCTCGCGCGCATGGGCGCCGCGGCTCTCGGTGCGATTGACCGCGGAGTCCATGGTCACGACCGCCTGGGCGATGAGGTTGTCGAACTCCAGGGTCTCGATCAGGTCGGAATTCCACACCAGCGAGCGGTCGGACACGGCGATGTCACCGATGCCGCCATACACCTTGTGAATGAGGTTATGGCCTTCCTGCAGAACTTCGCCGGTGCGGAACACGGCGCAGTTGGTCTGCATCACGTGCTGCATGCTCTCGCGCAGCTTCGCGGTCGGCGTGCCGCCGGAGGCGTAGCGATAATGATCGAGCCGGCTGAGCGCCTTGTCGGCGGAGTCCTTCGGCAGATCCGGCTGCTTGCCGTTCGGCGTCAGCTTCTCGGCGAGCCGCAGCGCAGCCGCACGACCGAACACCACGAGGTCGATCAGCGAGTTGGAGCCGAGACGGTTGGCGCCGTGCACCGACACGCAGGCCGCCTCGCCCACCGCCATCAGGCCGGGGACGATCGCGTTGTCGTCGCCATCCTTCTTGGTCAGCACCTCGGCATGATAGTTCGTCGGGATGCCGCCCATGTTGTAGTGCACCGTCGGCACGATCGGGATCGGCTCGCGGGTGACGTCGACATTGGCGAAGATCTTGGCCGATTCGGAAATGCCCGGCAGGCGCTCCTGCAGCACCTTCGGATCGAGATGATCGAGATGCAGGAAGATGTGGTCCTTCTTCTTGCCGACGCCGCGGCCTTCGCGGATCTCGATGGTCATCGCGCGCGAGACGACGTCGCGCGAGGCGAGGTCCTTCGCCGACGGCGCATAGCGCTCCATGAAGCGCTCGCCCTCGGAATTGACGAGATAGCCGCCTTCGCCGCGCGCGCCTTCGGTCACCAGGCAGCCCGAGCCGTAGATGCCGGTCGGGTGGAACTGCACGAACTCCATGTCTTGCAGCGGCAGGCCGGCGCGCAGCGCCATGCCGCCGCCGTCACCGGTGCAGGTGTGCGCCGAGGTGCAGGACGCGTAGGCACGGCCGTAGCCGCCGGTCGCCAGGATCGTGGTTTGGGCGCGGAAGCGATGCAGCGTGCCGTCGTCCATGCGCAGCGCGATCACGCCGCGGCAGGTGCCCTGATCGTCCATGATCAGGTCGATGGCGAAATACTCGATGAAGAACTCAGCCGCATGGCGCAGCGACTGGCCATACATCGTGTGCAGCATCGCGTGGCCGGTGCGGTCCGCGGCGGCGCAAGTGCGCTGCGCCTGGCCCTTGCCGTAGTCCATGGTCATGCCGCCGAACGGGCGCTGATAGATCTTGCCGTCCTCGGTGCGCGAGAACGGCACGCCCCAATGCTCGAGCTCATAGACCGCGTCGGGCGCGTTGCGCACCATGTATTCGATCGCGTCCTGGTCGCCGAGCCAGTCCGACCCCTTGACGGTGTCGTACATGTGCCAGCGCCAGTCGTCCTGGTGCATGTTGCCGAGCGAGGCCGAGATGCCGCCCTGCGCCGCCACGGTATGCGAGCGGGTCGGAAACACCTTGGTGATGCAGGCCGTGCGCAGGCCCGCTTCGCTGCAACCGACCACCGCGCGCAAGCCCGCGCCGCCGGCGCCGACCACGACGACGTCGTAGGTGTGGTCCTCGATCGGATAGGCTTTTCCGTTCGTCGCGGGCGCGCCGTTCGCGCTGCCATTTGCTCCGCCGGCCATTCGCTAGACTCCAGTGGACAGTTTGATGAGGGCGTAGATCGAGGCGATTGCCACGGTCACCGAGAAGAAGTTGTTAGCCATGATGGCGACGAGCTTCAGCGGCTCGTTATGCACGTAGTCCTCGATGATCACCTGCATGCCGATCTTCATGTGCCAGCAGCTGGCCGCCACGAACAGCAGCATGATCAGCGCGATCGGCAGCGAGCCGAGGATCTGAGCAGCACCCGCCTGGTTGCGGCCGAGCAGCATGATCACGACGACGACGACCGGCACGATCAGCAAGGTCATCGCGACCGCCGTGATGCGCTGACGCCAGAAATCACCGGTGCCGGAGTGCGCGGCGCCGAGATTGCGGACGCGGCCCAGCGGGGTCCGCATCGATTTTCCGCGTGCGTTGCTCATCGTCCACCTCCGACGGCGTAGGCCACGATCCACACCAGAACGGTCAAGGAGATGCCGCCGATCAGTGCGCCCCAGGTCAAAGTCTCACGCTCGCTCGGCTTGAAGCCGTAGCCGAGGTCCCAGACGAAGTGACGGATACCGGACAGCAGATGGTGCAGCAGCGCCCAGGTGTAGCCGAACACGATCAGGCGGCCGAGGAAGCTACCCATGAAGCCCTGGACATAGGAATAGGCGCTGGGGCCGGACGCGGCGGCGATCAACCACCAGGCCAGCAGCAGCGTCCCGAAATACAGTGCAACACCGGTGGCGCGATGGACGATCGACAGGATCATCGTCAGCGTCCAACGGTAGGTTTGCAGATGCGGCGAAAGCGGTCGTTCGATCCTGGCTGTCATTGGTTGCTTTGATGATTTCTTGTGGGCCGTGAACGGAAGGGGCTTGCGGCCGTGTGGATCGGCAAGGCGGGCTTTATTTACGGAGAAGGAACAGGGCTTGCAACGGACAAATGGCCCGAAACCGAACAGCGATTCAGTACTACGGCAGCAGTGAAAAAGGATCAATGGCCGTCGTGGTATACCAGAGCCATCCGACCTCACCATGTCGCGAATTGCTATTCACTTTTAGCTCCTCACGCTGACCCAAACGAACCGATGGCACTAGTAAATAACGCAGATCGTAGTGCATTGATTCACCGCTTAACTACGGCCTCGACCACGCCGGTTTCGCCTGAAGAAGGGGCTGCGAGCCGTCGAATCTGCAGGGCTGACCGGACAGATTCGCGGGACGAATCTGCAGGCGCCAGCGCCGTCGGTGGCTCAGCTTCCCGAGAGCAAGTCGGCGGCGATGCGACGTGTTCCTGCAGCGGGATGTCCGTATCTTGCCGCTGGTCGATTTTGCCGCATGTCGGGCATGGGCGGCGTCGCCTAGTCTGCGGCGAGACGCGATCAAAAAAACGCGCTGCAGGGAGGTCCGATGCCCGTTCCCACGGTCCGGCCGACGATCACGGAACGCCCCGCGGCGCTGCCGGTGCGCAATGCGTCCTCGCAGCAACCGGCCGAAGAGCCGTTGACCTGCGTCCTCGGCTTTACGGCTGCCGGGCTGTTCGCTGCCTGCCTCGCGATCGCCATCCAGCACGATATCGCCTGGCTGGCCGTGTTGAAGCTCGTGGTGATCTGCGCGGCGCCGCCGCTGGCGGCGCTGGCGGGGCTCAAGATCGCGCGACGGCGTTAAGTCCCCCGGGTGCGGACGGCGCAACATTGCCTGACATGATCGGGCGCTCGTCATGCGCATACTATCCATCTGAGCTAGGCAGCCGCACCTCGCTGGCGCGCCACCTGCGAAGATCGCCCTGGTGGTCGATGCGGCCAGCCTCTGCCAGCGCGCGGATCCGTGCTGCGACAATGTCGAGCGAGACAAAGAGCTGCTCGCAGCGCCCGGAGGCCATCGCGAGGATCATTGCAGTCTTCCGCCAATCAGGCTTCAGCAGCGAAAAGATCAGATCGTCGAGCTCGGACTCGGCGACCCCCGGCGGCAGGCTGACCTCGTCCCAGCTCAGCACATGCGCCGTCGGCACGGACTCGAGCCACACCGTCAAGTCGGGATGCCGTTCGTTGATGTATTCGAACAGATCGAAATAGAGCTGCGACGACACGCCAGCTAGCCGGTCGGTCAGAGCTTGGCGATCTGTCTCACCGAGATCGGCGATGGCCGCCCCGGCCCGTCCGAGCGCGCGCGAGGCGTCGAGCAGATGACGCAGGATCGCCTCGGCCTGCTCGCGCGTCATCCGCCCCGTCATCGCTTGTCGGTCACTTCGTATAGATGTCCTTGTACTGATCACGCAGCACGTTCTTCTGCACCTTGCCCATGGTGTTGCGCGGCAGCTCCTCGACCACGAAGACGCGCTTGGGCATCTTGAATTTCGCGAGCCGGCCGTCGAGGCCCTTGAGCACGCTGGCCTCGTTTACGTCGGCGCCGGGATGCTTCACGACCACGGCCGTGACGCCCTCGCCGAAATCGGCATGCGGCACGCCGATGACAGCGGATTCGACCACGCCCGGCATGGCGTCGATCTCGCTCTCGATCTCCTTCGGATAGACGTTGAAGCCGCCGGAGATCACGAGATCCTTGCCGCGGCCGACGATGTGGACGTAGCCTTGGGGATCGATCTTGCCGAGGTCGCCGGTGATGAAGAAGCCGTCGTCGCGGAATTCGGACTTGGTCTTCTCCGGCATCCGCCAATAGCCCTTGAACACGTTCGGGCCCTTCACCTCGATCATGCCGATGTCGTCGCGCGCGAGCTCCTTGCCCGTCTCGGGATCGGTCACGCGCACGGACACGCCGGGGAGCGGGAAGCCGACCGCACCGGGGACGCGCTCGCCCTCATAGGGGTTCGAGGTGTTCATGTTGGTCTCGGTCATGCCGTAGCGCTCGAGCACCGCGTGGCCGGTGCGCGCGAACCATTCGCGATGGGTATCGGCGAGCAGCGGGGCCGAGCCGGAGATGAAGAGACGCATGTGGCTGGTCGTCTCCTTCGACAGCCGCGGATTCTGCAACAGCCGCGTGTAGAAGGTCGGCACGCCCATCAGCACCGTGGCGCGTGCCATCAAATTGATGATCAGGTCCGGATCGAGCTTCGGCAGGAAGATCATCGACGCGCGGGCGAACAGCGTGACGTTGCTCGCTACGAACAGGCCGTGGGTGTGGTAGATCGGCAGCGCGTGGATCAGCACATCGTCCTTGGTGAAGCGCCAGTAGTCGATCAGGGTCAGCGAGTTCGAGGCGAGATTGTCGTGGCTCAGCATCGCGCCCTTGGAACGGCCGGTGGTGCCGGACGTGTAGAGAATCGCGGCGAGATCGTCCGAGGTGCGCGTCACGGTGGTGAACGCGGTGTCGGCCTTGTCGGCCGCGTCGGTCAAGGAGCCCTTGCCGGACGCATCGAGCGTCTCGACCTTGGCGCCGACCTTCGCCGCGAGCGCGCCGATGCCCTCGGCTTTCGACGGATCGCACACCACGACGGTCGGCTCAGCATCGCCGATGAAATAATCCAGCTCATTGAGCGTGTAGGCCGTGTTGAGCGGCAGATACACGCCGCCGGCGCGCACGGTGGCGAGATAGAGCACGAGACCGGACACCGACTTCTCGGTCTGCGCCGCGACGCGATCGCCCGGCTTCACGCCACGCGCCACCAGCACGTTGGCCATCTGGCCCGCGCGCGCGACCAGGTCGCCATAGGTGATGCGCTGGCCGTCATGGGTCTCGATCGCGAGGCGGCTGGGATCGTCGAGACCGTCGAACAGGCGGGAGAACAGATTGGCGTTGGCGGCGTGGTTCATGCAACATTCCCCTGGAGCCGTGGCCGGCCGGCAGTGTCAGCCGGCGGAACATCGTGCTCGACGAAGGCGATAAGGGCCTGGACGGCTGAAAGCAGCGGCTGGAGCGCCGGGGCTGCCGTCTCTGATCGAGGCTGCCTTAGCAAAAACGCCCTTTCGAAGGCAACGGGAGACGCCAGGAAATGACCAAGGGGAAACGGATCGCATGGATCACCGGGGGCGGCACGGGCATCGGCGAGGCCGGCGCGCTGGCGCTCGCCGCCGATGGCTGGACCGTCGTGGTGTCGGGCCGGCGCAAGGCGGCGCTCGATGCCGTAGTGGCCAAGGTCGCGGCTGATGGCGGCGCGGCCGAGGCCGCCGTGCTCGACGTCTCCAAGTCCGCGGACGTGCAAGCCGCGGCCGACGCCATCCTGATGCGTCACGGCCGCATCGATCTCCTGGTCAACTCGGCCGGCGTGAACGTGCCGCGGCGGCGCTGGGACGACATGACGCTGGAGGGCTGGAACCAGCTGGTGGAGATCAATCTCAACGGCGTGCTGTATTGCATGAAGGCGGTGCTGCCGGCGATGCGTACGCAAAAGGACGGCATCATCATCAACGTCTCGTCCTGGGCCGGCCGCCACGTCTCGAAGATGCCAGGGCCGGCCTACACCTCGACCAAGCACGCGGTGCTGGCACTGACGCACTCCTTCAACATGGAGGAATGCGTGAACGGCCTGCGCGCATGCTGCCTGATGCCCGGCGAGGTCGCGACGCCGATCCTGGAGCAGCGCCCGGTGGTGCCGAGCGCAGCGGAGCAGGCCCGGATGCTGCAACCGGAGGATCTCGGCCGGACGATTGCGTTCGTGGCGAGCATGCCGCCGCGGGTGTGCATGAATGAGATCCTGATCAGCCCGACATGGAATCGGGGATTCATCCAGACGCCGGCGAACAGGGAGTGAGCTTGACCGAGTATCAGTCACGGCAATCGTGCCGGCGCGGGCCATGAAGGTCGAGGCGATGCCCCGCAACTGGTGTGGCCCTCCAGTCAGCTGCGTCGGCATCGAAACAGCGTGGGAGAACCGATCGCGCGCCAAACAAATGGTGTCGTCCCTGCGGACGCAGGGACCCATACCGCGTGATGTCTGAAACAGGCATGCGGCTCGTCCCGCGCAAGACAACTGCCCCCTGTGGTTATGGATCCCTGCGTTCGCAGGGATGACAGCTGTGGATGGGGTGCGCAGCGTTGCCTCCGAGAAAGAGAGAATTGAGCGCGCGCACCTTCGTCCTCGCGACACGATGCGCCCGAGCTGTGCTGAATTCACCGCCCTCAACAAATAGAGGGCGCAGGGAAGGCCGGGCGCTGGCCGCGCCCGTGGCCCGCCTGCAGAAAGAAAAGCAGGCGGCAGTCACCACAGGTCTGGCCGAGAACGCCCGGCCTTCCCCGCGCAACGGTTTTAACGGCTGCTTCGCGTTCTCCCTGGTGCGCCGGCTTGCTGGCCACCATGCCGCGACAATGCGCTGATGCGCATTGCGCGGGTGATATCAGCGTCGGGATATCAGGACCGCGCGACTTGACCGTGCGTGCATCGCCGTTCGTCCGCGCGAATGATCACGCTGCAGCGACACACGCCCATCGCATCCCACTGCCAACGTCTCGTGACGGTCGCGACACGCCCCTCATGCGGCAGCAGGGACGCGCGGAAATGTGCAGGTGATTTGCCCGACGACACAAGGGTTGATGATGCGGCAAACTAACACGACGGGCAGCTTGAGCATGGGAGGGATGCGCCGATCAGCATGCGGTGGGTGCGATCGTGGCGACAGCTCATGTGAGCCGAGCTCTGTGCCACGCAGACGGTGGGCTCCCCTCCCCCTTGCGGGGAGGGGTTGGGGGTGGGGGTCCCCGGGCGATGACGTCGATGGTGAGCTACCCATCGAGCAACAAAGAGCTACACATGATCCGCGGAAGAGGCAGATAGTGAGCTCGGCTCTCATGGATAGCGGGACTCGCGGACCCCCACCCCCGACCCCTCCCCGCAAGGGGGAGGGGAGCTCACCTCCATGTGGTCGGCAGTGGGGCGCTGGCCGCCTTGAGGAGGAGCCTCGTCCCCCCCTCAGAACGACGTGCCGCCGCCGAACTTGAACTCCTGCACGACGTCATACTTGCCCTTGGACAGCGGCACGGCGTAGTCGAAGCGCAGGGGGCCGAAGGGGGAGGCCCAGATCAGGCCGACGCCGACGGAGGAGCGGACGACCTTGCTGTCGTCGTACTGCATGGCGCATTTGCAGGCGGCGGAGTTGACCTCGCCGGTGGCGGCCCAGGAGGTCGGGCCCTGGTAACCCCACAGCGAGCCGGCATCGGCGTAGACCGAGCCCTTCAGGCCGACTTCCTTGGGCAGGAACCAGAACGGCATCTGCAGCTCGGCCGACGCGCCCCAATATTTGGTGCCGCCGAGCGCATCGCCGGTCACGCCGAAGTTGCGATAGGTGATGTCGCGCGGGCCGATGCCGTTGGAGGCGAAGCCGCGGACCAGGGTCGGACCCATCTGATAGTGGTCGAGCATCCGCAGGTCCTTGTCGCCGACCTTGTTGAGGACGCCGCCCTGCAGATGGATGACGCTGACGATGTCGGCGACCAGCGGCGTGAAATATTTCGCGTCCACCGCCGACTTCAGATAGCTGACATTGCCGCCGACGCCTGCGAAATCCTGGCGCCAGTCGATCAGCAGGCCGTCGGTCGGGTTCTTGGTGTTGTCGAGCGTGTTGTAGCTCAAGGTGTAGCCGAGCGCCGAGGTCAGCGCGGCGCCGTCGTTGAGCTCCTTGCGCACCGCGAGGCTCGATTCGCCGTCGCCATAGCAGCCATAGCCATACACGCCCGATGTCGTCGAATTGGTCGGGTCGACGCCGCCGAGCACGCTCTGGATATAGGCCGGCGTCGGATTGAAGGCGAGCAGGCCGTTGGCCGAGTTGTTGTTGCAGTTGGCGAGATAAGACGGCAGCGTGATCTCCTGCCGGTACAGCGAGTAGCGCAGCTGCAGCGACAGGTCCTCGCGCAACTGGAATCCCAACCGCGGGCTGAAGCCGACCGTTCGCGTGCCATAGCTGGTGTAGGAGTTGGCGAGCTGCTGGCGGTAGGAGACGTCGAGGCCGAGCGCCACCCGGTAGTCCAGCAGATAGGGCTCGACGAAGGACAGCGCCACGCCGCGGGTGTACTGGCCATAGGTGACCGAGGCCTTGGCGAACAGGCCGCGGCCGAGGAAATTGCGCTCGGAGATCGACACCTCGGCGAGCGCGCCGTCGGTGGTCGAATAGCCGCCGGAGATCGAGAAGTCGCCGGTCGACTTCTCCTCGAGCGTGACCACGAGGATCACGCGGTCGCTCGACGAGCCCGGCTCGGTCGTGATCTTCACCTCCTTGAAGAAGTCGAGGTTCTTCAGCCGGCGCTCGGCGCGGTCGACGAGGGCGCGGTTATAGGCGTCGCCCTCCGAGAGGTCGAACTCGCGCCGGATCACGTAGTCGCGGGTCCTGGTGTTGCCGCGGATCGAGATGCGCTCGATATAGGTGCGCGGGCCCTCGTCGACGGAGAACACGATGGCGACGGTGTGCGCCTCCATGTTGCGATCGCCGCGCGGACGCACGACCGCGAAGGCGAAGCCGCGGCGCGAGGCCTCGATCTGCATCTCCTCGACCGACTTCTCGAGCTGCTCGACATTGTAGAGCGCGCCGACATTGACCCGCGAATAGCCGCGCAGGCTGTTGGCGTCGAGCGATGCGACCGTCGACTGGAACTCGACCGAGCCGACGCGGTATTGCTGGCCCTCCTCGATCTGGAAGGTGACCAGGAAACCCTTCTGCTCCGGATCATACTCGCTGAGCGCGGCCACGACCTGGACATCGGCATAGCCGTTCTTGAGGTAGAAGCGGCGGATCAGGTCGCGGTCGGCCTCGACGCGATCGGGATCGTAGACGTCGTTGTTGCCGAGGAAGCTCAGCCAGTTGGTCGCGCGGGTCTTGATGATGTCGCGCAGGCGCGCGGCGGAGTAGGCGTTGTTGCCGACGAACTCCACCGACTTCACCCCGGTCTTGACGCCCTCGGTGATGGTGAAGATGAGATCGACACGGTTGTTCGGCTGCTCGATGATCTCCGGCGTGACGCGGACATCATAGCGGCCGGAGCGCCGGTAGATCTCGGCGATGCGCTGCGCGTCGGACTGCACCATCGGGCGCGACAGCGTGCCGCGCGGCTTCGATTGCACCTCGCCCTGGAGCTGCTCGTCCTTGACCTTCTTGTTGCCTTCGAAGGCGACGCGGCCGATCACGGGGTTCTCGACCACGCGCACGACGAGCCGGCCGCCCTGGCGATCGATTGTCACGTCGGCGAACAGGCCGGTCTCGATCAGCGCCTTCAGGCCGTCGTCGATCTGGCCGGCATCGAGCGTGCCGGACGGACCTGGCTTGAAGTAGGAGCGGATGGTGTCGGCTTCGATGCGGCGGTTGCCCTCGATGGTGATCGAGGCCGCGGCCGCGGCGGGCGCCGCCACCGCCATGCGGGGCAGCGACGAAACGGGCATGGCCAGCAGCATCAGGGCAAGCACGCCCGGCAGTCTCAGACGCATCATCGACGCTCTTTCGATCGTTCGGAATCCACGGGCGCGCGACGCATGTCGGCACGCCCCGGGAATCGGTGATGCCCGTCAAAGATGGTCGAGATGCGCCAATCTCGTTTCGTGAAATGTCGATTGATGCGCTACGTGACTGGATGTTTCCGATTGGAAATCTATGACCGTCGAGATCGCATCCAGACGTCGCCGATGACTAATAAGGCTGGCATCAGCGTTGAGGCCGAAAGGCCACGGTGGCGACTGACATCTCTGTTAAGCATTGCGCCGGCCGCCGCCGCAATCGGTGTGTTCCGACATCAAATTCTACAAATCAACGAACACCGGCAATACGCCGGAAAAACGACGGTGCTACATGCTACCCATCCGAACTAAACCCCCAAGTAGTTCGGCCAAGGCCCGGTGCGCGTAGATTCCCATTCTTATTCCGGCGCACCGGGCCGCCCGTTTTTCTTCAGCTTTCGATGACGAATAAATGGCCGCGGTGCCCTTGACTGTGCCCTCTCCCCTTGCGGGAGAGGGCATGTAGGACAGCGCAGCATACTCGGTTGGGTGAGGGGTATATCTCCTAGCGCACCGCTCGCGGAGAGATACCCCTCACCCAACCGCATGCGCGGACGGGCCGTACATGCCCTCTCCCACAAGGGGAGAGGGCGCTGTATCTGGCAGCTCGCCTTCGGCGACAGCTTTTTGGGTCCGCGGTTCCCGCCGTCGCCGCCCGAATCACCACAATGTCCGCCGCTGTTGCGAAATTGCCTCTGGATCGGCATGCGAAAAACCATCAAAACGTTCGGCAGTGCCGATGGTTAATCGCGTCTTAACCTCGCCCCACCTATGGTGACCGCAAAAGGCACCGGTTCATGGGCGATCGGCGGCTTCCACTGGTTTGGCGCGCGTTTTACGTATGGCAATGACCGCTTCATCCCCCGCGCCCGCTGGCGCCAGCCATTCGGAGAGCGAACGCTCGCCGTTTGCGCGGCTGAACGAGCTGCTCGCCCCCTACCAGCCGGGCAAGCCGATGATCACGCTCGCCGTCGGCGAGCCACAGCATCCGGTCCCGGATTTCGTCGGGCCCGTGCTGGCGCAGCACATCGCCGATTTCGGCCGCTATCCCGCCGCCAAGGGCATCGAGCCGTTCCGCAAGGCCGCCAGCGCCTGGCTGTCGCGCCGATTCGCGCTGCCGCGCGCGATCGATGCCGAACATGAAATTCTCGTTCTGAACGGCAGCCGCGAGGGCCTGTTCTTCGGCGCCCATGCCGCGCTTCGCCATGTTGGTCCGCGCCGCGGCAAGCCTGCGGTCCTGATGCCGAATCCGTTCTATCCGGTCTATGGCGTCGGCGCCCGCACGGCGGGCTGTGACTCCATCTATCTGCCGACGATCCGCGACAACGGCTTCCTGCCCGATCTCGATGCGATCGACGAGGCGACCTTGGCCCGCACCGTCGCGTTCTACCTCGCCACGCCGGCCAATCCGCAAGGGTCGGTGGCGTCGGCGGACTACATGCGCAAGCTGGTCCAGCTCGCCAACACCTACGGCTTCCTGATCTTCAGCGACGAATGCTATTCGGAGATCTACACGCGTGAGGCGCCGGGCAGCATGCTGGAGCATGCCAGTCCCGACTACACCAACGTCGTCGCGTTCCAGTCGCTGTCGAAGCGCTCCAACGTGCCGGGCATGCGGATCGGCTTTGCCGCCGGCGATCGCAAGTTCCTCGCGGCCTTTCATGAGCTGCGCAATGTCGCCGCGCCGCAGGTGCCGGTGCCGCTGCAGCATGTCGCGGTCGCGGCCTATGCCGACGAGGCGCATGTCGAGGAGAACCGAAGGCTCTACCGCGCCAAGTTCGATCTCGCCGACCAGATCATCTGCAACCGCTACGGCTACAGGCGCCCTGAGGGCGGCTTCTGCGTCTGGCTCGACGTCGCAGACCGCGGCGGCGACGAGGAGGTGACGGTCAGGCTGTATCGCGACGCCGGCGTGCGCGTGGTGCCCGGCAGCTATCTGGCGCGGCCGCAACCCGACGGGTTCAATCCGGGCGTCGGCTATATCAGGCTGGCGCTGGTGGCCGATGCGGCCTCGACCGGCGAGGCGTTGCACCGGCTGGTCGAGACACTCGGATAATCGCGGGGCGGATGCGGATGCCGGCGATCGAACGAGTCATTCCCCTGGTCAACCATCTGCCGACCTCGCTGCGCGAGGCGCTGGTGCGGCGGCTGCGCGAGCTCGCGGGCCTCGGACTGATCGCGCTGTGCGGCTTCGCGGCCGCGGCGCTGATGACCTGGTCGGTGCAGGACCCGAGCCTGTCGCATGCGACATCGCGCGCGATCCGCAACATCCTCGGCTATCCCGGCGCGATCAGCGCCGATCTTTTAATGCAGATCCTTGGCCTCGGCTCGATCATGGCGATCCTGCCTCTTGCGGTCCGTGGCTGGCGGATGATGACGCACCGGCCGTTCGACCGCGAGGCGCTGCGCTTCGGCGCCTGGGTGCTTGCGGCGGTCATCGCTGCCGGCTTTGCCAGCTGCTGGCCGCGCTCGCATGCCTGGCCGCTGCCGACGGGTCTCGGCGGCGTCGTCGGCGACGCGCTGGTGCGCGCGCCGGCGGTGGTGTTCGGGCCGCCCGGCGTGATCTATCGGATGGTGCTCGGCAGCCTGCTGCTGGTCGCGATGATCGGCTGCCTGCTGGTCGCCGGCGGCCTGGGCGCTAGGGAAGCCGATCCGAGCCTGCTCGACGAGGAGGAGGACGACACGCCGCTCGCCGATCTGGAGGATGACGACGATCGCAAGGCCATCCGCCTCGGCTGGATCTTCCACGCCAT
This sequence comes from Bradyrhizobium sp. USDA 4353, assembly GCF_054063215.1. NCBI lineage: Bacteria > Pseudomonadati > Pseudomonadota > Alphaproteobacteria > Hyphomicrobiales > Nitrobacteraceae > Bradyrhizobium > Bradyrhizobium sp. USDA 4353. Next base: position 1,700,514 of record NZ_JBSSGB010000001.1, on the reverse strand, counting down.
CATGAGCGCGAAAGCGCAAATCGGCTGGTTCCTCTCGACGGCCTATCGCGCGCTGATCTCCTCCGGCCCGCAGCCGCGCACGGCCGCCGGCCGGCAGGAGCCGAGCCTCGCCCGCGGCCAGAAGAAGCCGACGCTCGCGCCCGAGATGGACGAGGACGAGGAGGAAGAAGAGGCCGGCGAGGAGGAGGACGAAGAGGAGGAGGAGCCGGCTCCGAAGTCGCGCAAGAAGCCGACGCCGAAGACTCCGCCGAAGAAGTCCAGCGACAAATACGATTTGCCGTCGGTCTCGATGCTGGCGGCGCCGAAATCGTCCGATCGCCAGCCGCTCTCGAAGAGCGAGCTGGAGGCCAATTCGCGCGCGCTGGAAGGCGTGCTGCAGGATTTCGGCGTGCGCGGCGAGATCGTCAAGGCGCATCCCGGCCCGGTCGTCACTTTGTACGAGCTGGAGCCCGCGCCGGGCATCAAGTCGTCCCGCGTCATTGGCCTCGCCGACGACATCGCCCGCTCGATGAGCGCGCTGTCGGCGCGCGTCGCCGTCGTACCCGGCCGCAACGCCATCGGCATCGAGCTGCCGAACGTGCATCGCGAGAAGGTGTATCTGCGCGAGCTGCTGGTCGCCAAGGAGGCGACCGAGAGCGTCGCCAAGCTGCCGCTGTGCCTCGGCAAGAACATCGGCGGCGAATCCATCATCATCGATCTCGCCCGCACCCCGCACATGCTGATCGCCGGTACCACCGGCTCGGGCAAGTCGGTCGCGATCAACACCATGATCCTCAGCCTGGTCTACCGCCTCCGGCCCGACCAGTGCCGGCTGATCATGGTCGACCCGAAGATGCTCGAGCTCTCCGTCTATGACGGCATCCCGCATCTCCTCACGCCCGTCGTGACCGACCCGAAGAAGGCCGTGGTCGCGTTGAAATGGGCCGTGCGCGAGATGGAGGAGCGCTACAAGAAGATGGCCAAGCTCGGCGTGCGCAACATCGACGGCTACAACGCCCGCGTGGCGGAGGCCCGCGCCAAGGGCGAGGAGCTGACGCGCACCGTCCATACCGGCTTCGACAAGGAGACCGGCAAGGCGATCTACGAGGAGGAGAAGCTCGACCTCGATCCCCTGCCCTACATCGTCATCATCGTCGACGAGATGGCCGACCTGATGATGGTCGCCGGCAAGGACATCGAAGGCACGGTGCAGCGCCTCGCCCAGATGGCGCGCGCCGCCGGCCTGCACGTCATCCTGGCGACGCAGCGTCCGTCGGTCGACGTCATCACCGGCACCATCAAGGCCAACTTCCCGACCCGCATCTCCTTCCAGGTGACGTCGAAGATCGACAGCCGCACCATCCTCGGCGAGATGGGCGCCGAGCAGCTGCTCGGCCAGGGCGACATGCTGTACATGGCCGGCGGCGGCCGCATCAGCCGCGTCCACGGCCCGTTCTGCTCCGACGAGGAGGTCGAGAAGGTGGTGCGCCATCTCAAGGCCCAGGGCTCGCCGGAATATCTCGAGGCGGTCACCGCCGAGGAGCCGAGCGAGGAGGAGGGCGCCGTGTTCGACGCCACCGGCATGGGCGGTGGCGGCGACGACCTGTTCGCGCAGGCCGTGGCTGTGGTCAAACGCGACCGCAAGGCCTCGACCAGCTACATTCAACGCCGGCTGCAGATCGGCTATAATAAGGCCGCTTCGCTGATGGAGCGGATGGAACAGGAAGGCATCGTCGGCCAGGCCAACCACGCCGGCAAGCGCGAGATCCTGGTGCCCGAGGAAGAAGGCGGGTTCTGATCCCCGCCCGCTTTGGTCCCAGAACTGCCGTTTCCGGGTCGTAACTTCACGCAATTACGATCACGCTGACCGACCGAACCACGATAGAAACGCGTAAGAAATCAGGACGTCGTTTTGAAAAGCTCCTTGTCGAACAGCCCCTTTTCGTCACCTTGCGCGCCGCGCGGCCGCCGCATGTCCGCCCTGATGGCGGTCTGCGCCATCACCGCCCTCGCGGCGACCGGCGCCCCCGGTGACGCGGCCGCCCAGGGCACGCCGGCCCCCAAGGCGGGTGCCAAGAGCGGCCCGCTCAGCGCCTCCGAGGCCCAGCGTGGCGCCGCCGCGACCACCCAGGCCACGCCGCCCAACCCGATCATTCCCGATCCCCGGCGCAACGTGCCGGCCAGCATCTTCACCTCGTTCGACGCCAACCAAAAGGCGGTCGCGGCCAAGGTCAGCGCTTATCTGTCCTCGCTGCAGACCTTGGTCGGAAACTTCGTGCAGGTCGGTCCGGACGGCAGCAAGACCAAGGGCGATTTCTACATCCAGAAGCCCGGCAAGGTGCGCTTCGAATATGAGCCGCCGACGCCGATCGACATCATCGCTGACGGCTCCTCGCTGGTGGTGCGCGACCGCAAGCTGGCCACCCAGGACGTCTACCCGCTGTCGCAGACGCCGCTGCGCTATCTCTTGTCCGACCGTATCGACCTCTTGAAGGACACCAATGTCATCGCGGTGGCGTCCGACGATCTCTACGTCACGATCACGATCGAGGAGAAGCAGGCGCTGATCGGCACCAGCCGGCTGATGCTGATGCTCGGCGCCAAGGACGGCCAGCTCAAGCAGTGGACCGTGACCGACCCGCAGGGCTACGATACGACGATCGCCGTCTACAATCTCGACACCACCAAGAAGCTCGATCCGGCGATGTTCAAGATCGACTTCACCAATTACGCGACGCCGCCGGGCTGAGGCCGCGCTCCGCGTTCAGCTCGATTCGAGCCCGCGCACCTTCCACTGCGCCTCGGACAACACGAGCTTCTCGAAGCGCTTGCGCGCCTCCTCGACATCGTCGGCCGGCAGCGCATCGCAGCCGGGGCGGGCGCGCAGGATCATGGCGGTCGTCGCCCAGCTCAGCCGCGCCGCCTTGCAGGCGAGTAGGAGATCGGTGAGGCGCTCCTCCTGCAAGAGCGATTCGATCGTGTCGATCGAGACGACGCAGAGCAGCGCCAGCGCCGCGATCACGGCCGGGAAATCGCCGGTCACACAGAAACGATTGACGGCAGAGTCGCCGAGCTTGCCGCTGCGGTTGAGCGCGGCGACCTCGGTCTTGACCTGCTCATAATCCCATATCGCGCGCATCGCAGCAGCAGCCGACCGGGTCGGCGCGGCCTTCAAGGTGGCGCGGGTCGCGGGCGGCGCGGCCTTGATGAAGCGGGCGCGGGCGCCCTCGCTGGCGGCGGCGACGAAGGCGCGCGACAGCTTGGCCGGCAGATCGGTGCGCAGCGCCAGCTTCTCGGCGAGATCCTCGTCGCGCTCGGCGATCTTGAACAGGCTGCGATAGCCGTCCTCGGAGAGTTTCGCGGTCAGGTTCTGCGCCAGCGCCATCCGCACCGGCGGGAAGCCGCGCGCGATCAGCTGCGTCGTCAGCGAGTCATTGATGCCGCGGCGGCTGGCGATCGCCACGAGATGCGCCGGGCTCGACGTCCGGATGAACTCGGCGAGATCGCGCTCGGTCAGGACCTGCGCCTTGGCCAGCATCGGCCCGGCGATCCGCAGCTCGGGATGCACAGCGAGCAGGCGGACCGTGGCGTAGGGCGCGCGCTCGACGCCGGCGAGCGCCTTGCTCAGCTCGGCCAGCACATCGGTCGCGACCTGCGGCATCAGGCGCGCGAACATCTGATCATAGAGATCGAGCTGCTCGTCGGGTGCGGGCCGCGGGCCGGCCAGGAACAGGCTCGTCGTCCGCCGCAGCATGTCGGTCGCGAGCTCGGACACGGTCCTCGCCTCGCCGGCAGGCGGCTTGACGGGGGGAGCTGCCGAAGGCGCTGGAGGCATCGCACGTTCCTCGCTGAGAGCGCCGGCCGGCTGTGACGCAGCGCTCGTCGATGATCAATTTGCGGAAGAATGCGAAGCGCGGACTAAAGGGGCGTTAAGCCAAGCGCCGGGGACGACGGAGGCGTCAGGCCGTCGTTAACGGAGTGCATCCGGGCCGCACCGATGTTCTGGTATTGTTCTTGCGAACCGCGCCCGCTTCCGCTAGCCTCTACACTGGAGGGGCATCCATGGTTCAGCGCGTTTCCACCGTTGCCTTCGAGGGGATCGAGGCCCGCGCGGTCGACGTGCAGGTTCAGGTCGCGCCGGGACTGCCGGCGTTCGCGATCGTCGGCCTGCCGGACAAGGCGGTGTCGGAGGCGCGCGAGCGGGTGCGCTCGGCGCTGATTGCCTCTGGCCTGGCGCTGCCGGCGCGGCGGATCACCGTCAATCTGGCTCCGGCCGACGTGCCGAAGGAAGGTAGCCATTATGATCTGCCGATCGCGCTCGGGCTGATGGCGGCCATCGGCGCCATCCCGCCGGATGCGCTCAGCGGTTTCACCGTGCTCGGCGAGCTCGGGCTCGACGGCTCGATCGCGCCGGTGGCGGGCGTGCTGCCGGCGGCGATCGGCGCCAATGCGCGCGAGGAAGGGCTGATCTGTCCGGCGACCTGCGGCGCCGAGGCGGCGTGGGCCAGTCCCGATCTGCAGATCATCGCGGCGACGTCGCTGATCCAGATCGCCAATCACTTCAAGGGCACGCAGGTGCTGTCGCGGCCGCAGCCGAAAATCCAGGAGGCGCCGGCGAGCCTGCTCGACCTGCGCGACATCAAGGGCCAGGAAAGCGGCAAGCGCGCGCTCGAGATCGCCGCCGCCGGAGGGCATCATTTACTCAAGACAGGCTACATTTACTTGGAAAGAACTTCTGTGAAGCACCCTATTTCTTATGAAAGTCGCCTTCTCATACATCCGATTCTCCAGTCCGGAGCAGGCGCGGGGTGATTCTTACCGCCGCCAGAGCGAACGGGCGGCGGAGTGGGCCAAGAAGAATGGTTACCGGATCGCTAAAACCTGGAGGGACCTCGGCGTCAGCGGATACCGGGGTGCGAACGCGAAGGCCGGCGCGTTTGCCGAATTCCTGCGCGATGTGGCCGCGAACCAGCTGCCCAAGGATTCGGTCCTCATCCTTGAGAACATCGACCGGATGTCGAGACAGGAACCGGAAGATGCGCTGCCTGTGTTCCTGGGCATCATCAGGGCGGGCATCGGGATCCTGACTCTGTCGGACGAGCGTCTCTACACCAGGGAGACGATGCGCCAAGACAGGATGATGCTGTTCGGCACCCTGATGTCGATGATCAGGGCCAACGAGGAATCCTCCCTGAAGGGGCAGCGTGTGGCCGCTGCATGGGCCCGTAAGCGCCAGGCCGCCCGCGCTCAGTCGATTCCCCTGACGGACAGGGTCCCTGGATGGCTCGTCATCTCGCGGGACGAGTCCGGCCGCCGCATCTTCTCCGAGAACCCCGAGCGCGCCGACATCGTCCGTCGAATTTTCCTGGAGACCGAGCAGGGGCTCGGGCGCAGGACGATCGTCAAGAGGCTGAACCGCGAGGGCAAACTGTCCTTCCTCTCGGAGAAGGGCTGGCAGACCTCGTCCGTGGCCAAGATCGTCGCGACACGGACCGTGCTTGGGGAGTACCAGCCCTCCCGTCGCGACGCCGATGGAAAGCGTGTCCCCGACGGGCAGCCAATCTTGAACTACTACCCCGCGGTAGTCGACGAGGGCCTCTACCTTCGGGCCAACAGGGCCGTGACCAGCCGCCGCAAGAATGCCGGCGGTCGGCCGAGCCGGGAGGAGGCCAACCTGCTGCGCGGAATCGCGTACTGCGGCGTCTGCAAAAGGCGGATGGCATTCCTGAATAAGGGGGATCCACCCAAGGGCGGTCACTATTTCGTCTGCTCTGCGGCTTATCGTGAGGACAAGTGCGACAACAAGCGGCTCTGGAACGCCAAGAACGTCGATGGGTGGCTGATGCATCAGGTCAGCCCGACGAAGGTCCTCGCCACCTTCGAGCCCGTCGAGAAGCAGCCCGGAATGTCGGTCCAGGACTACGACCTCCTAATCGCGGACCTGACCGCCAAGAAGAGGAGGGCAATCAACATCCTGCTCGATAACGAGGATAGCGTTCTGGCGCCGGATCTGAAGTGGGAGGCCGAGAGCCTCACCGAGCAGATCCAGGAGAAGAAGCAGCTGCGCGAGGCGCTCGCCAAGGCCGAGCGGGAGCGGCCGCACCTGCCGACGGCTCAGGAAAATCTGGCGCTGGTCGCGGACCTGGCCGCAAAACTAGCCAACGCGACCGATGCCGAGCGGACGGGACTTCGGCGCTCGTTCGCCCAGCAGCTGCGGGTAGCGTACTTCCGAATCGTATTCCGCCCTCATTCCATTGCCGGCTTGATCGAGGTTCCGGCTAAGCCGAAGCCGTATAGGCTCGGCCCGATCTCTGTAAATCGGAATTTCGAGACCCACGTGATCAATGAAGTCGAACATTTTTTTGTGCCGCATCGCTTTTTCGGAGACGACCCAGAAGAGCTCGCCGGGCTCGGCGGAGGGACGGGGATCATCACCCCACGTTCTGGTCTATCCGGACGCTAGGGGCTCTTCTCCCCCCGGAACGAACCGGCATGATCGGTTATCGATCGGGGGTTCGTCGGGTCAGCCAACCTCAAACCGCCACGGTGGTATGGCGCACAGCTTTCCGCCTCTGACTTCGAATGCGATCCAGAAGCCCGTTTCCTGTCCAATGAAATCGGCCTCACGGCGCGCGACGAGTGCGGCCGCTTCTGGATCCTTCTCAGGGTCGCAGTCGGCGGCCTTCATCGCGTCGGCAATCCGATCCATCAGAGCGATAAAGTCGGGCTCGTCGTTTGACATGCCGGCCTCCAACAAACTCGCGTCCTAGTTTGCCGAGATCTTGGGGCCTTAGCTTGGCGCTGTCTTGGCGTGAATTTGAACCTTCAACCGTGAGTATCTGATGCGAGACGTCCGTCAGGCTGCTTTTTGAACTCCTCGATCAGCATACAGCAGTAGGCGTCGATGGTCTTGGAATCCTCGATCATCTGCGGTGGAGAGAGATGGCCGGCGACTTTTCGTAGGTCGAGTGCGTCATCCAGGGGCGGAAGCGACCGAGCTTCTGTTATTCGCCGCGCAGTCGGTCGTAGTCGGCCTCGTCTCCCGCTGCGAGAGCGGCCACCGCCTGGCGTCAAGCGCCTTGTGAGCCTCTTCGCCCTCGTCATTGATGACGTATGGAGCGATGTAGAGCGGAATCCGATGTGCCAGCCCGTCCCGGAAGCTGATCAGGTTGGCGAGCCAGTTCTGGTTCTCGTCGAGAAAGGCCTTGATCTGGACTGTGGCTTCTCAGCTTTTACTCCTTCGACATGGCGCGAGGCGCGCCGATCTCATCCTGCGGGAAAAGTTTCACATTTGCGCGCCTTGCGTGAGCAATTCATCCGTGCATGATAGCTGCGACCAGCAGTGCTTGCGGTGGAAATCCACTCGTCTCCTGAGCCTTGTTAGCGGTGGATGCCGGCCAGGCGTCAGCACCCATTGTCAAGTTCAAGCCGCAGCTTCGTTTGAGGTGGCGCTATGAAATTTTCTTTCATTCTGGCATTGCTCGCTTCCGTGATCCTCGTCAACTCGACTTCCGCAAATGCTCGCGATCTCACCATCGCGACGTGGAATCTTGGGTGGCACCTAAGCCAAGACGAAGCCAAGACATGGATCAGGGAGTGTGGACAGCCTTTCGCTCTCAACCAGGCGACCGGCCTTTTTGAGCCATCAACAACGGGACAGACGAAGCCAGGCTGGGAGCTACGCTGGGGCCGCAATGCAAAGATCAAATGGGACATCGCGCTGAAGCCCCCCTGTGATGTTTTCCAGTCCAATTTCAAGATCGTTCCAGTGACCGAGCCCGCCTACCAGAAGCGGACGCAGCAAATCAGCGATTTTATCCGCTCAAATATTGACGCGGACATCATCGCTTTCCAGGAAGTCAGCGGCGAGACTGCAGTTCGTGAGGTGTTGCCCAACAGCGGCGCGGACTATGAGGTCTGCTCGTTCGACACTTTCAAAGTTCAGAGGCTCGCCATCGCCTGGAAGCGATCGCTGGGCTCGTCGACAGATTGCGTCGTCGAGAAGTCGCTCGCCCTTCCGCATCTCGATGCGACCGATCAGGTGCGTCCGGGTTTGTCGCTCACGCTGCAGATCGACGGGAGGCCACTGAGGATCATGACGGTTCACCTCAAGTCGTCTTGCGTAAGCCCTCTCGAAGATCGGGGCAAGCTCGACGGCACAGGAGATGCATGTCAGATATTGCAACAGCAGGTGCGGCCGCTGGAAGCTTGGCTTGAAGCCCGGTCGGCGGGGACTCCTGTCGTTCTCATGGGCGACTTCAACCGCAATGTATCCCACGAAGAAAGCTCGATAGGACCGTCTGCCGTCCGGGCGGACGGCAGTGACCCCGCATCACCATTGCCCGCAGGGGTCCTTGTACGCAGCCTGTCGGGAGAGGTGAACGATGGCGCTCCGGCGGACAGCGCCCTGACGCATCTCGAACCCGAGTGCCCGGTGAACGCAGTTGCCAAGGAGATCTGCGAGCGCTCGAAGCGCGAATTGTTTGATCAGGACGCCCTCAAGCCGGTGACGCGCGGGGATAGTCTCGGCTGTCGCAATCCGATCGGGCTGGATCAGATGCTTGTCAGCAAAGGCCTCGCGGCTGTAGCTCCGGCAACCAAGGTGGCCATCGGGCGGCTCGGCGGAACGCGGCCAGCGAACCAAGACCATCCCGATCCGCTGCTGGCCATCTCGGACCATTGTCCGCTCAAGGCGACGGTTCGATTCTAGCCGCCCCCGATTAACTACCGCCGGCCGGCATCTGCCCGCGCCGCAACTGCAGGTGATTTCGATGAGCAATTTCGTCGTTTATCTTCTCGATCCTGTATCCGACACCTTCAAGAATCTTCATGTGTTGCCGAAGAGCGACGAAGAAGCCAGGACCACTGCTTACGGATCAGATGCCATCGTCTTCAAGGACGGTGTGCCCTGGAAGATCTTCGACAACCATGGTGCCACATACACGATCACCGAAGAATAGTTCGCGCTAGTCCGCCTGCGCCGGGCTGCGAGGCTGGATTTTCTTCCTCACTGCTCTGATTGATCTGGCGACCTATCGGTCGGCGGCTTCATGTTGGTGCGCGCATGGGCCAGAGGTCGGCCGGGATGCAGATCCCCTCCGTCATGCTGGGGCCCTCTCGAACTTGTCCCTGATCCAGGCCTGGTAGTCGGGGTGTCCCCAGCGCCAGAGCAGATCCTCGTCCTGGGTGACTCTGACCCTCGGCCCGTTGAGCAGCCCGGGGACGAGCTCAAGAGGACGCAGCAGGCGGAAGGGGCGCTTGAGGAGCGACTGCCCGTCGAGCACGTGATCGAAGCCCATCGCCTCGCCCAGCTTGAACGGTCCGTCGCAGAGCTTCTTTTCGTATCCCCGGGCACGGGCCTTCACGTCCCGGTCGGCATCGGGCGCCCGGCTGCGGCGCTCGGCCATGACGTCAAGCCCGACGAGGGGGAGACCTGCCCGGAGGAGAACGGTGCTCCCCGGGGTCGGCTCTCCGCAGACGATGTCCATGGCCCACATGTCGCGGCTGCCATGGATGCGCGCGGTCCCGTGCGGCGTCAGGACCTTGGCTCCCTTATTGCGGCGCGACTGGTTGTCGGGGTGAAGGTGGGACGCGCGGTCGTTGCCTCCACCGTAGGCCTCGACGTCGATCAGCATGACCGCGGTCTCCAGGTCCCGGTGATAGGAGTACAGCACGCATCCGATCAGACGCGGCGCCACCTGGTCGGCGGGCGGCGCAAAAAAGCGCTCATCGACCTTGACGTAGTTCCCTTCAAAAAACTCGCTCATCGAAATTCCTTTCCTTGGCAAAAAACGGCCGCGCGATGCACCTGACGGTAAGCGCCATCCGCGAGTTCGAAGAGAGCCCTCGCCTGCGCGGCCCGGTAGGGCTGGACTGCGATGCAATCCACAGAAATAACGTTCCTGGCGCTGGAAAATTTCCTCCAAAAGGCGATCGTGCCTCTGCTCAATCATCGGGCGGTGATTCATGTCGCACGAACTCCGCTCGACGTCCGGGAGTCAATTGGATGTCGTTCTCGTCATTCCGGAGACGAGAGATCAGGCCCGTTTGGCGGAAGCGCTGCCGAACAGGCATGTTCAACTGGTCGACGACGAGACGAGCACGCAGACCGGTCCTGTGATTCTCGCTGTCGCCGGTAGGGCTGGACAGACGAGCATCTACATCAACGCCAAGGACGATGTTTCGGATGCGCGCTCCGGCCTGACGGCGATCCGTCCTCATCTTCAGGATCTGCTCCGCGGCGGATGGTTTGAGGAGGGCGGAATGCTCGTGCTGGGACGCGATCGTCCGAAAACCTTGAACACGGCGCGCGCTTACTTGCCTAATCTCTTGAGCGATCTCCGCACTGTGTCTAGCGGGACGAGAGCCGATGAACTGTGCCGCCGCGGCCTCTCGTCGTTGCGTCGGGATCGGCCCTCGGCAGCGACGGCGCTTCTGTGGTGGGAGCTCGCTCGCGCCAAGACAGACCAGTCACCTCACGCCGCCAGTGCCGCGCTGTCACTCGCCGCCAACGAGTTCAGGCGCGCTGCGATCACCTCACATGCAGGAAGAGCCGATTCCCTGGCTCGACGCATGGAAAGGCGCTCGCAGTTGGACCTCTTCCGCTCTGTTGATACCCTCAAAGTCCCGGAAATCCGCTATGAAGTAGTGCCCGTCACGTATGCGAGGGCCACACTGACGAACAGTCCGATTTGTCCCATGATGGCAACATCTCGCCGTTGGCAACACCTCGGATATCTGGACTTGGATCCCTCCGCTATCGACCATGCCTCGCTGATCGGCGCGGAGATCGTGCTCGGCTCTGCCGGCTTAAGGAGCATCGGCGAGGACCGTATAGAGCTTGAGATCTGCCTCGATCTCGCTCCACGAAGAGCCCTGGGCTTGGGCATTTCTTCGCATTCTCAGCGTCTGAATTATTCTCTAAGCTGCCGCGAAGCCTCGTTTGCACCGTATACGCAAGTGGCGAGAGCGGGTGAGCCCGTCAAATTCGAGCTTCAAGAATTTAGATCGTCGAAACTGAAGTTGACCTTGACGGCAACCGACGATTACGGCCAATTGTCACACGTTTCAGTTGAACTACATTTGCGTCAGGGGGGAGGGGTTTTTGATGCATCGTTCCGGCTTCGCGGGACGCGTGGCTGATCGTCCTGAGGAGAGCGAGAGCGGATCTTTCTGGGTCACCCTGAGCGAGCTGCATCTCCATGGGCCCGTTCTGGTGACTACTTTTACTGCGCCCAATAGGGAAGTTGTCTCCTTCACGTGCCAGCGAGCAAAGATCGATGCTCTACTGCCGACGCTGAAGGCAGATATTGAAAGCTCCCTCAGGACCAGCCTGAGCAAAGAAGAGATCTGCAACAATCTGCACGACGTTGGTCGACGGCTGACGGACTGCCTTCTGGTTTGCCACCCCCACTCCGACACGCGAAAGAACAGGATTCGCCTCGCCAATCTGTTTCGGAAGTTTGCTGATTCCGATCTGCAGTGCCAAGTGCATCTCCCGATACCGCTCGAGCTTTTGCTTTTTGACAAGCCGGTGGCGGGCGTCGGTCCCTTTGCGAGGATGATCGGCGGCAGGCCGAACATCTACTACGCTTCGCCGTGGCGGCCCGGAAGAGCGACCGGAAGGGGCGCTTCGTTCTTTCACGACCATACGGCCGAAACCGTCTCGAAAGGCCAAGCACTGGCGGCCGTGCAGAGCGCCTTCGGGCTCAGCGTCGAAAAGCACGTTGATCTCGAATACCTGAAACTCAAAGAAGCTACGAACGAGATAGATCGCCTATTCAAGAACGGGAAATCCGCGTGGGCACATTTTCAATGTCACGTTGAGTATCCGCCGGAGCAGCCGAGAAACAAGAAGCTGCAGCTTACGCGGCACTTTCTCGCGACTACTGATAGATTCTCCTCGGCATCTACGGCGTTGTCCGGCATATTCCTGAATGGCTGCGGTGCGACCAATTTTCTCAGCGGACAGCCAGACCTGCAGAGCAGCTGGAGCGAGTATTTCATGAGCGAGTGCTTTGTTCCCTCGGTGATCGGTCCGTTCTGCGCGGTACTCGATCCTGATACATTGCCGTTTACGCAGGCATTTTATGCCTCTTTAGCGTCGAACGGATCGGCCTATGCCAGTTTCGTGAGCGCAAGACGCGAGCGCCTGGAGGCTGGAGACTGCACTGCCCTGACGTACCGCTATGTCGGCCCAGTCACGCTTCGAGTGCCTCTCGCCTCATCCGTAAGCCAATTAGACTTCTTTGACCTGGAGTCGCGATAAGGCGCGGCCTAACCCTACTTAGCAGGGCGGAGCAAATGCCGGCGGTTGACCTTGATTTTCTCGATCTATGGTTGAATATTCCCCTCTAATTGCCGATATGCCGATTGAACATGGCCGCAGCCAGAAGAAACGTTATTTTGCTCGAGCCCGTTCCGAGCCTGGGCGAAATAGGTGACGTGGTCCCGGTAAGGCCGGGATTCGCGAGGAACTTCCTTTTTCCCCGCAGGTTGGCGGTTTATGCCACCGCACACAACGTGGTGGTATTCGAAGACGAGCGGGCGAGGCTTGAAGAGGTGGCTAAGGCCAAGCGTCATCAAGCCGAGCAGGATAGGATCGCCTTGGCCGATCTACCGCTGACTTACGTGGCAAATGCAATGGCCGGCGATGTGTTTTACGGCTCGCTTGGGGCAAAGAAGATCGCGCGGATGGTCTCGCTGCAAGGGATCGACGTGAAGAGCCAGCAGATCAGACTGCCCAATCCGATCAACACGTTCGGAAGCCATAGAGTCGCCGTTAACTTGTTCGCTGATATCGTCGGCGAGATCGAGGTACACGTCGTACGCACCGAGGCGGACGCGAAGGAGTTCGCAGAGATGGCGTCTCAGGCTCGGCAGGATAGGGCGGTCTCCTTATTGGAGCGAGTAGCCAGCAAGACCAGCGCTTCCTCGGACGAAAGCGCCAACCTCGCGGAGATAGCTGCTCTTGTCGGCGATGAGCTCGGCGCGCTTACCGCCAAGGCTGTAGCGGAGAAGTCGCTATCCGAACTCCAGTCCTGTGTGAGCCGCCTGCTCGCGGAGCTGGACGTGAACTGCCTGGCAAGCTTCACATGCTCGCCAGACGATTCCGACGATGGGATCCTCAATGCTAAGATGACGGTGCTCGGATCTTTATCCGTTGACGTCGGCTCGCCGGCCACTGTCAGGGTGGCTGATCCCGCTTGGTTGTTAAAGTGCGAACCTCGGCTGTCGCTGTTCTCGCTCCACGCTAGCGTCGCGGGGCCCGCAAAGCAGTACAAGGTGACGGCCGTGGACGGCACCGTTCAGGCCATCGTCGTCGAGCAGAGCCTCAGGCTTGCGGAAAAGAACCGGAATTCAGATAGGCAAACCGAGATCTGGGCGAGTGCCTACGTCAATGGCACCTGCGTCCAGCGCGGTGTCTGGGCCGTCTAACTGCGGGCTGCGGGCCGGCTAAAGCCGGATGCTCATGTCATGTAGTCCGCTTTGCTCAGCGAATTCGGGGTCGATCTTCGTCTTTCCGGTATTCCCCAAGAAGTCCCATTGTCCCCTTTACGGTAAGAACTTGCACCTTGTCGCCGCCGGTCCATGGCCGTCTCAGCAGCCATACGCGCGCGGCGAACGCCTTCGGTCTCTCATGCTGGATAAGCAGTCCGCCGTCAGACGTAAGCGACACCTTTCCCTCAACCTTGGCCTGGATCTGCGCGACGAGTTTGGCGTCTGCCGCGACCGAGCCGCCAGTGCGATTGGCCAGATCGATCTTGAACTGCTTCACGCTCGCCACCGCAGTGAGCAGGTAAGCTTTTCCGCTCTGTGCCAGCGGACCGTCCGCTCGAATGGTGGCGGACGAAACCGCCCTGTAAAGCTCTCCTTCGTCCACCGAGATAAGCGAGCCGTTCACCAGGGAGACCTGCACCTTCTTTGCCCCTGAGGTCTCAAGTTCGGCGGTGGCGTCGCTCAGTTCTCCGAGCGGGCCACGGAAGCTGCCCCTCGACGATACGTCATAATCGTTGGAACGGGTCTGCTCGACATCGGCTAGCTCCACCGTCGGCTTGACTGGAATGTTGAAGGACCCGTTGAGTACATCGCGCAGGGTAAATTCGCCAAGCTCCGCACCGCCTACAATCGGCCGCACCTGAAGGGGCGCGATGCCATCCCTTGGCATGACGATCTGATGCATGCCGAAAGTGCCCTCGACGATCTTTTCGAAACTTCCCGTCACTGACATTGAATACCCCCCGAGGAATGTGTCGAGGCTACATCATGTTTTTGATCAACGCGACCTCCGCGTGTATAATTCATCCGGAGGTGCCAGATTGTCTGGCAAGTCCTCTTGTCCCGGAAGCGAGGCACCGAGGGGGTGCCCGAACAGTCCTCAGCGTTGGCGGCACGAATGCTCCAGTCCGGTCTGATCCCAGATTAGGACGCCGTCGTCTCAGACCCGCCCCGAGAAGCGCTCGAAGGCGGTCAGGCGCTGCAGCCGGGGCTCTATGTCCCGAAGATAGACTTCCGACCTGAGGAAGCTGATCTCCGCCTCGAGCGCGCCCTCGTCGACGTCGATGTACCAGGACTTTGGCCGCCCGTCGGTGCCGTCTGACCAGCGGTAGCCGCGTTTCTTAAGGGCGTCCTTGAGCTCGAAGGGGGACTGCTGCGCCCAGACGCGGGTCGTAGCTTTCCGTGCCGTCTGCAGCAGGGCGGCCAGCGCCGGCGCGCCGGTCGTCGGGAGGACGAAGTTCAGGACCTCGAGCAGTGCGTGGCAGTCGTCGACGGCCCGGTGGGCCTGGTGGAAGAAGCCGGCGCCGTTCAGCAGGTAGCCCAGCTGCGCGCCGGCGAAGCCGTGCAAGCGCCAGTCAACCTCGGTCGCGCTGCAGCCCCAGGCCATCCGCTCGAAGACCGGCCAGTAGCGCTCGGCGAACCGGCGGTCGAAGGCGGCGTTGTGGGCGATGACGATGACCGCGCCGGCGACGAACGCCGAAACCGCTTCGGGATCGATCCGATGCCCCGTGACCATCTCGTCGGTAATGCCGGTGAGTGCCGTCACCTCGGGCGAGATGGGGGCGGACGGCTCGTTAAAGGCGGAGAAGACGTCCCTGACGCGGAGGATCCGCCCGTCGCGGGTGTAGTCGAACGAGACCATCCCGAGCTCGATGATCTCGTCCCGGGAGTGGTCGAGGCCGGTGGTCTCGGTGTCCAGAAGGATGCCAGTTCGTGTCTCCTGACCGACGGCGGCAGGGGTCGGGGACCTGGGGACCAACCGGCGCAACACCCGGTAGTCTGGCGAGAGCGCGAGGGTCTCGGCCATGGCAGCCAGGTCGACTGGGTCGGGGAAGGGGTCGCGGGAGGGACGAGGCGCGGCGCTCATGGGGCACGCACCATACCGAAGTCAATGGCCACGAGGTATCACGGATTCAGACGATTCACGGTCAATTGGAGGAGGTTCGCTCCGCCGGCTGGCGTTTGGGCTATTCCGCGGACAAGGGGCCGGAGGGCCATCGCGACAGATCCGTCCCGAGATGCAGACCCATCTGCGCGAGGATGTCCCTGACTTCGTTGACCGACTTGCGTCCGAAATTCGGCGTCGCGATCAGGTCGGCCTCGGTCCTTTGCACCAGCTGGCCGACATAGACGATCTCGCTGTTCTTCAGGCAGTTCGAGGATCGCACCGTCAGATCGAGTTCGTCGACGAGCGTCAGAAACTGAGCCGCCTCGATCGCCCGAGCGTCGAGGTCGGCCGGCGGCCATCCCGACGGCGCCTGACCAAGCGAGAGGCCCATCCCGGAGAGAAGCTCCTTGATCTCGACCAGAGCCTTGCGGGTGAGGCCGGGCGTCCACATCAGCTCGCGCTCGCTGCGCCGGACCAGATCGCCCAGATAGCGGATGCCGGCATCCTTCAAGAAATTGTAGGCGAGAACGGACAGGTCCAGCTGGTCGATGTCACGAAAGAGACGGATCGTCGGCGGAAGGCCGGCCGGGGTCGGAAGAGGAGCGGGCGGCGGTGGATCGGGCTCTGGCGGGCTCCACCCGAATTCGTAAGCGCTGGATCGCGGATACCTGATCGCTAGGTCGCGCTCGGATTCGGCCAACAGGCTCTCGACCGCCTCCAACGCGAGCCCGAACCTGCAGCCGACCATTTCCCGTGCTTTCTGCCGGTGCCCCTCCTTGTCGTACATCCTGAGCACCTGGTGCCGGCGAAGAATACGGCGTGCATCGTGTTCGATCCGTCCGCCCTCCGAGACCTTTACGAAGTAGAGCAGGCGCCAGTCGCCGATGCTGCCGTACTTCGTCCTCCGGAGCCGCTTCTCCTGGGCGCCGATGTTGACCGTCGTGCCGATCTTCAGGACGCGATGCTCGAGGGATCCGGCGATGTAGACATAGCCGGGTGCGTAGTGCCGATTGCGGAAGGTGTCTGACCAATTCATCGGTGTTGCTCAGGCTGCCGACGATAGCACGCGCCGACGACCGCTGCGTCCCGATCGGCTCAACGTGCGGCGAAGCGCCTTCGGTCGCGTCCCGCCCCCTAGGCGGTCGGGGATGCGTCCTGCCTTTCACCCGTAGCCACGACCCGCAGCGCCCCGTCCGGGAGCGGCCGCTGCAGCGCCTTGGCCTCGTCCCAGGACGCGCGCAGCCAGACGTCGTATTCCTCTGCCGTAGTCAGGATCACCGGCATGGCCTTCGGGTGAACCCGCCCCACCTCGGCGTTCGGCTCGCAGGTCAGGAAGCCATAGACGTCGATCGTGACCTCGCCCTCTTTGGCCTTGCGGACTGACGTCCAAGTCGTCCAGAGGCCGGCGAATGCGACCAGCGGCCGGCTCTCGTCGAAGGCGAACCAGACCGGCACCTTCTTGCCATTGATGGTGTCGTACTCGGAGAACGACGTGAACGGCACTAGGCAGCGGTGGTCCGGACCGAGCCAGCGCTTCCAGTGCGCGCTGCCGACGTTGCGGATGTTGGTCGTCCCGCTGTCCGGCTCTAGGCGCAGCAGCTCCTTGAAGTCGACGGTCTTCCCCTTGGCCTCCAGTTTCTCGGCCCGCTTCTTGGTTGCGTCCATGAGCGCCTTGGCCGACGAGGGCATGCCCCACCTGGCCATCGCGAGCTCAGGGCCGGCTGCCGAGTTGCGGACAATGGGGGCCGGGTAGTCGGGGAAGATTCCCGGGAGCGCCGGCAAGTTGCCTGTGCGGTCGTTCCCAGGCTGCACGCCGAACAGACGCCGGATGGCATCGGCGTTCTTGGTCATCGAGTAGAGGTTGCACATCGCCGGATTCCCGCTCGGATTAGCATAAGCCTGATTATGCTAATCCAGATTATGCTGTGGAGCCGCTTGGCGGGGGCGCTGCGCCAGTTGCAGCAGCGTCGCCCGTGGCCGGCGATTGGCCGCCGCGCACCGGCTGCAGCGGAGCCGGCCGGCTAGGTCGTGGACGAAGGTGGTGGGCGGATGGCGCAGCGCGGCCAGATCGACGTCCCGCCGCGCCTTACAGCGGGAGCACTCGATCTCCAGCCAGGGGTAGCCGCCGTTGATGACCTGATCGATCGCTGGCGAGGGGTCGACCGGGCCGCCGTTGGCCCACATCCGCTCGTTCCAGCTTTCGCACAGCAGCCTGTCAGCTTTCCGGATCAGCGCCTCGCCTTCGGCCCGCGCTTCGGCGGCCTGCTCGGCGAGGATGGTCGTCATGGCCCGGGCCCGGCCGAGCTCCTTCTGCAGCGCCTTGCGGTCGCCTCCGCTGAGGGGCGTCGGGTGACGTTTGGGCGCCATCTGCCGGCTCAGCCGAGTGACGGCCAGCAGCCGTCCTCTTCGTAGCGGCCAGTTCGCTGGGTGCAGGTGTCGTCCAGGAGGCGCTGCGCGACCGTCTTCCAGGGCGTATCCTGGCCATAAAGGCGCTGGGCGTCGGTCTTCTGGATCTCGACGGTCCGCCCGCAGCGCCGGCAGCCGACCCGCAGCACGTGCTCGCGCGTCTGGCCGAGCCGCAGAGAGCGCCTGGGGACGCCCGGAGTCGCTTGGCCGCGGTCGGCCTCGGCGGCGTCCAGCAGCGCCCGCCAGTATTCCTCGGGCAAAGTGTCACCCGGAGCCAGGCCGCGCGCTGGAGGGGCGTCCCTGCCGACGGTAGCGGCCATCTTCTCCATTTGGGCTCGGGTCGGCATGCGCCATGAGGCAGGGCGGTCGGTCATGCCGGAATAGAACATATCAAGAACATTAGAGTCGAGTCGGAGACCGGGGATAACGGGCCTTATTTTCAGGGCGTCCCTTGCGGAGCGGAGCCACCTTGGCTATCTCACATATCACACGTGAGGACAGAAATGATTCTGAACATGGCCCAGCTGGGCGACGGCGAAATCCTATCCGGAGCGACGACCGGGCGAATGGTCTTGGCGGACCTTCTCAAGGCGACGGCCAGCGAGCCGTCGGAGGTCACGCCCGTCCTGCTGAACTTCGAGTGGGTCAAGGTCGCGACCTCCAGCTTCCTGCGCGAAAGCGTGCTGGCGTTCCGCGACGCCATCCGCGGTCGCCGTTCCAACTATTACCCGGTGGTCGCCAACGTGAACGCCGACGTCCGCGAAGAGCTCGAGGACCTCCTCAGCCGCCGGGGCGGCGTCCTGATGTCCTGTGTCGCGGAGGGCGATGAGGTCGTGGCCGCTGCCCCGATCGGAGAATTGGACCCGAAGCAGCAGCTGACGTTCGACCTGGTGCAGAAGCGCCGCGAGACCGACGCCGGCGAGTTGATGCGCGATTTCGCGGCCACCGATCCGGTCAAGAGTCCAACGGCTTGGAATAACCGCTTGGCGAGCTTAGCTATGCTCGGTTTGGTTGCGGAGATCAGCCAAGGCCGATCGAAGCGCTACAAGCCTATTTTCGAAGGGGTTTGATTTCATGGGTGCGGATTTTCTGCAGAAAGCGGCTCCGCAGTTCGAGAAGTGTTGGGACAGGGGGCGGCTCGATCTCGTCACTCAGGACCTGTTTACCCGCCTGCCGACGACGAAATCGCGGGCCTTCGAGGCGGTCCTGCTCGGGGGCGCCCCGGTAAAGAAGGGCGACAGGATCACGATCGACAAGGTCGGACGCGGGCTCCTGGTGTCGCGCGGGCACACGGAGCTCGCTCTCAGCGAGGACCCGCCCGCCGCGGTGGTGGCGGCGATCGAGGCGAACTGCGGCGTAGCGCAAGGCATCGTGGACGAGGTCCATGAGATGGCCAGGGTCGTGGAGATCTCCGTATGCATCGCCCGGCCCCAGTAGACGCGCGCAAGACCGACCGTTTCGAAATTCCAGAGCGCAGGCTCCGGCACGACCGGAATCTCCATCAGATGTCCATGGGGTGCGCCGGATGCGCCGAAAGGCCGCTCTGCGGCGGCCTCTCCATCGAGGCCGCCGTCTGGAGTTGTCTCAGCTTCTGCTGTGGCGAGCCCGACAAATGCGACAGGGTTTGCCGAACCAATCCCGACTATGCCTCCCGCGTCCACGAGGTCGGCGGCTTCAAGCTCGAACTTCCGCAGGCCCCGCTTCTCTCCGCTCCCGCGCTGCCTCTCGTGGTGCCCGAGATCTTCCACGGATCGAAGCGCACGCGCCATTTCGCGCCGGAGGTAGCGAGCGTCTCCCTCTACGGCATGTTCGATCGCAAGGAGGGGCTGCCGAAATACCGCACGCGCGCCGAACTCGGCGACAACTTCAAGATCGCGGCCGATACGCGCCTCCTGCTCACCGCGATCCAGCGCGACCGCCCCCTCGAACGCTGGTGGGAGCTCGGCAAGGATCGGAGGCGGACGATCATCAAGGCCTCCGGAGACTTGGGCATCGTCATGGCGACCACGCCCAACTACAGCCTGTTCGTCGACAGGCCGCGCTGGGACGACCTTCACGCGATCAAGCGCATCGCCATCGCGCACGGCGAATTCCTCGAGGCCGGGATGCCGGCCGCGCTGCACGTCAACGGCAGGACCGACCAGGATTTCGAACGCTGGGCGGAGTTCATCCTCGCACATCCGGAGGTGACACATCTCAGCTTCGAATTCACGACCGGGACGGGCCGCCCCACGCGACGCCGGCAGCATGCGGCTTGGCTGTGCGGGGTAGCGAAGACCGTCGGACGGCCGCTGCACCTTCTTGTCCGGGGCGGCAGCGATCTTCTGCCGGAACTGTGCGCGGCGTTCGCCGGCGTCACGTTCCTGGAGACAACCACCTTCCTCAAGACGATGATGAGGTATCATGCCGTAAGGGGCGCGACCGTGAATTGGTGGCCTTATCCGACCACGGCCAAGCAACAGCTGGACGACCTGTTCGAGACCAACTGGGAGATCTCGCGCGACGCCATCACCAAGGCGATGCGGCGCGATCTGCCCCCGGCGCCGGCGGTCGCAGTTGCCTGAAAACGAAAGCCTGACATTCTCCGCGCTCGACGGGCTCGCCTTCGCCGCCGCACGGGGGCGACTCGGTGTTGCCCCGCCACTCGTTGCTGGCGAACTCGGGCCGTTGATCGAGATGGTCCAGCTGGCCCGCACGGGGCTCTTGCCCTCGCCGGTCTCGGCGCCGTGGCTTAGCCTGAACGGGGCCGAGGCGATCCTGCGCGCAGCGACCACCGGCTCCGAGGGATGGGCATCGCCCTACGGCAGCCCCTCCGGGTTTCTGCGATGCGACCTGCTACAGACGGCCCCGAATAGGTGGACCGCCTTCAAACTGGAGGCCCACAAGGCGGCGCTCGCGGCCGGGTTCCCCTCGCAGGCAGTCAGCCGTCTCACGGGCGCCATGGGCGAGATCGTCGACAACGTAATCGAGCACTCCCAAGCGGCGTCGACCGGATTCGTCGTCTTCAGTTCGCGCGCCGGCGTGTTCGAGTTCGTCGTCGCCGACGACGGCGTGGGAGCGCTGGCAAGTCTTCGGTCCAACCCGGAGTATGCTCATCTGGCAGATGAGGGCGACGCCTTGCAGTGTGCCCTAACAGACGGCGAGTCGAGGTTCGGGAAGGCCGCGCAGCGCGGCACCGGGTTCAGCACGCTTTTCAAGAGCCTCGCGAACATGAACTCATCGCTCCGTTTCCGGTCCGGGGATCATGCTCTCGGCATTCAGGGCAGATCGCCAACGTTGGTGAGCGCTCACGTCGCCAGGAAGACTAGGATGCCCGGGTTTCTGGCTTCAGTGCACTGTGTCGTCTGAGCCAGAATACGTCGTCGAGCGCGCTAAGCAGCGACCGGCAATCGGATCTCCGGGAGATCGATCGTGACGATCCAGCCGGAGCAAGCCGATTCGATGCTACCAGAAGGCACCATGATCACGCCGTCGTAGAAGGTCGTCAAAATGCCAAATCTCCGCCGTGCGGCGTCGAAGCCGGCAGCATAAAATATCGTGCCGTTTCCCAGGTTCGCGGAGAATCGATCGCCAGCAACGGTCCTGTCGGTTTTCCTGATCAAGTTGCAGTATCCGTGGAGAATGGGTGTTACTTCGACTTTGGGGTGATCGCCAAGAAGCTGTCGCCAGTGATGGAAGACCAGGCCGATGCCGATATATCGCATGAGGTCGCCGATCTTATCGCGATCGAAGGGGATCAAAGCGGCTTCGTGGGTGACACCATCGCAACTTACAAGTACCTGCTTTGACCCCAGACTGAGATCGCGTCGCAATCGCTCATTCCGGTCAAGCCGCCTCAACGCACATTCGATATGTTCATTCATGCGCGAAGAGGAGGGATGACAGGCCAGAGGCATCGCCACGGTGGCGTAGGTCTCCAGAGCGCTCTTCTTGCCGTTGCAATCGCGGCAAGAAGGCACCTGCGGCAACCCATGACGTTCATTCGCCAAAAAGAACATCTTAGCGAAAACATGGTCGGGCTCCGCTGACGCGCCGCCGCAGTAAACGCAGGTCCGATTTCGATATCGCTTGCTAGCCATGGACGGAGACTCCTTTTCAACAGCAGCGGTCTCGCTGCAGTCATGGTGCCTCAGCATCCGCTCCACGGCGCAATCGTCAATCCCGTCGGATGAGGACGACGTACGTATATAGCGGCAGGATTCGCGACTAAGCCCCGTGTTTAAAGGATTCTCGAGAAGGAGTATGAGTACGTTTTTTGTTCAAATAATTATTCGAGATAGCACACTCAGATATGGAAACGTTACATGCAACGTCGTTGAACTCGAACCTCTGACCCCGATCAAACCGCTGCTTCCCGCTCGCCCCATCCGCGCGATAGTCGCTGCTTCACGTCGTGCCTAGCGAGCACCTTCTCGCAGAGCTCCCATCGGTCTCCCTTCGGGGTCACGTCGCCGGCGTAGCGGAGGTCGAAGGCATTGGCCCGGGTCCGGCGCTCCGTGTACTCCTTCAGGCGAGCATCGAGCTTCTCCTCGTCCTCGATCCAGTCGTCATCGATTACGTCCGGCAAGGTGCCGAAGATATCGAATCGATTTCGCATTCGCTCGGAGAGCTTGGCGTAAACCTTCTCGTCCACGGTCTGCTGCGCGATCCCATGGTAGAGCAGGTTGAGCATATCGACGCGGTCGCGGCGCTGACCAAAGCGCTTGATACGGCCGATGCGCTGCTCCAAGCGGCTGGGATTCCATGGCAGGTCGATGTTGATCAGGGTGCCCAGCGTCTGAAGGTTCAGGCCCTCGCAGGCCGCATCGGTGGCGACCACCAGGCGGATAGTGCGCTCCTTCACCGCCCGCTTGATCTGCTCGCGCTCGACGCTCTTCCACTCACCGCTGATGAAGATGCCGGACTTGCCGGCACCGGCGTAGACCGCGATCGGCTCGCCCGGGATCCTCAGCGTGAGCGCCTCGCCCACCCATTTGGCGGTGTCGAAATACTGGCTGAAGATGATGCATCCCTTCGGCAGCCAGGGATCCGGACGCTCCAGAAGAAAGTAGAGGACAGCGTCAAGCTTGGGATCGGTCGGATGCGGCGACAGGACGTCGATGATCGTCTGAAGCTGCCGGACCTCTTCGCCCACGAAGTCGAGGTTCTCATCGCCGAGCTCAAGTTGCATCTCCTCGTCGTCGAGAACGCGCCCGGAGAGCAGCTTCGCGGCGGTGGCCAAGCCGCTGGCGTAGCTGGAGCACAAACGCTGCAGCATCAGGCTCCGCATGAAGCCGGCCGACTTTTTGCGCTTCTGCAGCGCCTTCGTGAACTTTTCCGCGGCGGCGTACGCCGCGTCGAAGGCGCTCGACGTCCGCAACCCCAACCCGTCAAACATGGGCGGCATGTGGGCGCCCGGCAATGGGTGAATGTCGACCGGGATCCGGGGGATCAGGTTGAGCTCCTCGAGCGTCGAGCGTTTGCGCAGCACGACGTGCCTGACAACGGGATTGTTGCGCTGGAAGAATCCGAGCGAACCGCGGGGCGTCAGGACGTCGTCGACGAACTGGTCGCGGCAGAACTGGTCGTCGATCTCGCTGAACGGGGTGGAAGAGACGAAGCGGTTCTTGGCGAGAGCCACGGCGTCCCGCATCAGCCCGAAGATGACCTCGCTCTCGGCTGCTGCGGGGAGCGGATTCCGGAACAGCGTCCAGGCTTCGCGCTCGTCGGTGACCTGCTGCTTGCCGCTGATGATCGGCACGCTCTTTTCGGCCGACCGCCACTCGCTCCAGGCGTCGCCGAGCACGTGCTCCGCCCCCACGCCGAGGACCTTGAGGAGATCCCAGAGGTCCTCCACGTCGGTCTGGATGGGAGTGGCGGTGCCGAGCAGCACGTGTCGCGCCCGCTTGGCGACCTCGTGCATGAAAGACAGCAGGTTGTTGGGCGCCCGCTCGTCCGTGTCCATGTCGTCCTTGCCGCGCGCCCGGTGGGCCTCGTCCAGGATGACCATTCCGAAGGACTTCGACATCAGCAGACGGCGTTCTTCCGTGTTGTGGAAGATCAGGCCGGTCGAGACTAGGGCGATCTGGCGGGGACACTTCGTCACGCCCTCCGGACCAATCGAGGGCATCGGGATCTCGTCCGGATCCAGGCGCCAGGCCTTTTCCGTCGAAAGCCAGACCGCCGACGGGATGTTCAGCCTGTCCTTGAGCTCAATCTGCCACTGCGTCGTGAGGGTGGCCGGGCACAGGATCAGCACCGGCCCGTCGCCTAGGAGGGCCGATACCAGGGCCGCGCCGGCGAGCGACAGCGTCTTGCCGACTCCGACCTCGTCGGCGAGCAACAGCCTGACGTCGCCGTAGGTCGCCCGGTGTTCGAGGAACAGGCCGACGAAGGCCCTCTGCCACGGCATCAACTCTTCGCCCTTGCGGTAGATGTCGGCCTCCACAAGGGCGGCTGGGGCGACTTCTTCGGGCTTCAATTCCTCGAGCTGGACCTCGACACGCTTGGCGCTGCGGCCGATCTCCTCGACGATCGCATCCGGAAGCGGCTTGCCGCGCTCCCAGAGGGCCTCGAACTCCTCCTCCACCCATGCCACGCCGTCGGCGGAGGTGTCCTCCCAGACCATTTCGTAATTGCTGGTCCAGCCCTCCCGCGTCTCGTTGAGGCTCCCCATGAAAGCCGACGCAGCGCTGTCCGGACGGCGGATGACGCCGGCCTTGCCGTGCACGAACGGGGCGTCCCGCCTGGAGACTACCCTGATCTCGACGTTACCCCGGGTCAGGATGTCGTAGAGGCGCTTGTACCTAGGGCGACGGAAGAAGCTTTCGACGGCGTCATCGACCTCGTTCCACTTCTCCTTGAGCAGTTGCTCCCGGGCCCTCTGGGCGGCGTCGATGTCGAGTTGATCGAGGTCGGAATTGCAGACGATCCGCACCTTGCCGATTGTCTCGACCTCCTCGTTGATCAGGTCGAAGATGGACGAGCGGAAGTACCCGGCGATCCGGAGGTATTCAGACGCACCCTTGAGTTTATCTTTGAGGTAGACGTGCGAAAGCCGGTGGGTCCGGGATGAGAAGCGCTGCAGGTTGCCGCCTCCGACGAGACCGGTGGTGCGGCCTGGCGCCTGCATTTCCATCGTTCTCTACCCCAGGCGTTCGTTTCGGATCAGGCCGTGGAGGATACGCGCTGCACGCGATTCTGTCTCGTCCACCTTTTCGCGTTTGCGGGCAATGTACTCGGCGATGGATGCCAGGTCATCCCGCTTGGAGTGGTAGGAAGGAACCATGTCGCGCAAGTGCGAGAGGACTTCATCGCCCTCAACCTCGTTTTCAAGCTCATAGATAGCGTAGAGAGCGGCCCTCGTCGCCGAAGGGCCGAATTCTGACGTTTCGAACCCGGTTTTCTTAAATTCCTTCGCGCTCTTCAGACGTGCCTTGTTAGGCTGGAGGTTGCCCATCAGCCCCGTATAGTCCGGGACCCGGAAAGCCTTCGCGAAGTTCTGATAGTTGTCGAGCTTACGAAGTGACGTCGTTTCGATATCCATCATCTTGAAATAGAATCGCTCGGCACCCGTGAGAGTTTCCCACAGATGCGGCTGCATATGCTCTGGGACCATATGCTCATTTGCGACCTGGACGGCAAAATCGATGATCTCGCCGACAAGATTTACATCACCGCTTCGACGCGCTCTTAGCGCCTCTTTCGTCATGTCGACGCCGTCGATCTTGGCGTAGCTGGTCAGAACACGGAGCGCAGCGGCGTATCCCGCCATCTGGAGATCAGCATCCTCGAAAAGGTTCTCGATTCGGCCATGACCGCGAAGAGTCTGATTGAGTCCGACCATCGTATCGATTTGCTGAGCCACCTCGGCCCTGACTTCCTGGACGATCTCATCCTTGTAGCCAGACGCATCAGAGCGGCGCTTCCGCAGCACCAGGATAACCGTTCCTTGAACGTAACCGCCCTTCTTCAGTTCTGAGCTCGTTTCCGTCGCAATGTACCAAGCAGCCATAACCTGCAGGCCGGCCCCCCAGAAGATCTGAGCCATGTCGGCCCAAACGGAAGCAGACTGATGAGTGAACATCAAAATCTGCAAACCATTCTCAGGCATGTGCTTCGCCATGGCGTCATAGGATTGCACCATGCTTCGCCGAAACTCCTCGCCTTCACCCTTGATGGCGAGCGGACGACGCGAATCCCAGGTCCATCGGTTGAACGGTGCCGGCGGGCGCTTGCGCAGCCAAGCTATGAAGAACTCAGTGATCTCATGATATGCTACCGCGTCTGCATATGGCGGATCAGTAACGAAGATGTCCGACCCGACATGGAAGCTTTCCGCTGAATCGCAGGAAACAGTCGTCTGCCCATAAATCCGAGACCGAGGAGGCTCGTCAAAGGCAGACGACGAGACATATGCCCACGATCGCGTGCCATAGTTAAAGATCGTATTTAGAGCTTGGTTGTAAAACGTGCTTTGGCAGGTCGGGTCGCGCTTTGAAGCTGCATTCCGCGGATCCCAGCGACACAGTTTTGACAAGCGATCAACGACGTCACAGATATTGATGCAGAGCGGCGGAGCACCTGCGGCATGCTGTTGCGCAAGTGCTCCGTAAAGTAGTCCCCTCGCGTTAAAGAGATGATGCCAGTAGGTCCACCCGCGTTCACGCATCAAACGGGATGTCTCATCACCCGGCTCAATCAGAAGATCAGGAACTAATCCTCGCTCTTGCCACGCGGCGAGATTTTTTCGAACAATTTGCTCGACCTTCTCTTCGCGCCTCATGTCGTCGTCCGTCGGGGCCGCGAAGAAAGTCGCCTGGCGGCCATGACCCAAAGTTTCCTTGGTGATCCATTGAATACAGTAGAGGCGCTCTTGGAAGATATCACCGGGTTGAGGGCGGAAGTCTTGCTTCTCCCAGCGCCTTAGATCTGTAACGGTCTCCCCGTCCGAGCCGCGCCGATCACCTCGAATTGTCTTGATTGGCGTCACGTAGACCTCGCCGTCGAGCGAGTAGGTGAGCCGCCCGTCCTGAACCGTCCCCTTTGCAGCGGCCTCAAGCTCATCATCGGAGACATCAGATCTGATCTGAATATTGAATCGCTGTTTGGCACGATCCGGAACGAGAACGGCGATCGTCTTCCTATTTGTAGAGACAACCCAAGAGGGACTGACAGGTACACTCCAACCAGTGTGTGGACATCGAACCTCCGTACAGTAGAGGAACGCCTTGGCTCTGTTGCCATCGGCGTCATGTTCGATGCCCAGCCGAGTAACCTCTGCGTCGACCTTGCCCAGCACCGACTGCCGGAGTTTCGCAATAGCGTCGCGCTCTGCCGGAGCGGCGCCAATCACATTCAAGGCGCCCCAAGTTAACATGCAGGCGATTGGATTCAGGTCCGCCGCGTTCGTGTCGCAGCCCAGGCGCGCCGCCTCGAAGGGGATTGATCCACCTCCCGAAAATGTGTCGCTTATAATCGGGCGGCGGCCGAAACGCATAATCCCAAGCTCTTCGACGAGCTCGTGGAGTGTGGTTGCGGTGGTGCCTAGATGATTATTGACTCTAGCCAAGTATGGACCGGTCAACAGATCTTCTTGAACCTCTTCCGGGCGTAACAACTTTTCGAGGCGCTCTTGGTAAGGCATGCGAGCAATCACGCCGGCCATCAGGCGCGATCGGTCGACCTTGGGCAACTTTTTGATCTGCTTGTTGTCATCGGGGTCGAGCAATGCAGCGCACTGTGCTGGCGTTCCGTATTTCTGTACCTCCTGTGCACTCAGAGCCGTGCGGGAACGTATGTCGATCTGATCGTCACCCATTCCGACAAGCAGTTCGAAGATGGCAAGGTCCTTCTCATCGTCACCCGTGGCGGGCAGCAAGGCGGCCAAGATGCAGGCGCGAACCAGAAAGAGCGGTTTTCGACCCTTCCAGTAAGAGCCCAAGGCAGTCAGTGTTTGCCCGGCCCCAGCCTTGCGTTCCTTCTGAGTCTCGACGGAAATCTTTTGAGCCGGCCATACGCGTTCAATTAGAGACGGGGTATCCCTCAACGAAAAAGGTACTACGGCAGACTTCGGGCTGGCAGCATCCATGGCGACACTCTTCACTTGGCGCGCTCGAACAAAGGAAGCGTCGGACGCTCCTCGGGGCGGCGCGGATTCTTGGCTCGAATGGATCCGACCTCTTCGCCGGTCGGGTTCTCTGTCATTGCGACGCGGATCGCCTTGCGCCAGCCGATGTCGACGTCGTCAGAAGTCCCTGTGACGGACGCGGCCATGGCGAACAGCCACCACCGCTCCTCCGGCTTGAGCCCGGTCCAGTTGCGAATCGCGTTAGGAATGGCTTCTTTCGGGGCGGCCTCGACGGCCCACAGAAGGACGCACAGTTCACGCCCGAGCAGGCGCTCGACCTGGTTCTTGCCGCTTTTCCAGCGGCTCGTGGTCAGCTTCTTCTCCTTCAGGCGCTCGTTGAGCACGCGCTCGAGCTCCTTGCGGATGGCGTTCCAATGGTCTTGAGGTAGCTTGCAGCGCACCACGGCGTCCGGCAGCCCGCCGGTGCCGCCAGCGAGACCGAAGTGCTCGGTGACCACCACAGGGTTCGCGCGCGCAGCCGGGATCTCCACCACGAAGTGGTGCGGATCGATGTCGTTGGGTACGCCGAAGCCCGTGGTCTTGCGATCGCTCACTGCTGTTCAACCTCGTTTGGCTGCACGTTCCATCCGACTGCCGCGATGAACTCTTCCATCTCGCGCCCGGTAGCGAACTCGACTTCCGAGAAACCGACCTCGACCTCAGCCAAGTCGTTGGTGAGCGCAGTGCGACCGGCGGTCAGAAAGCCCTCCAGGATCTCCGCCGAGAGCTCCGTCTTGGGCCCGAAGCGGGTCGTGGCGTTGACGTCACCCTGGCCGACCGTGGCCGAAAGGCTGCCTCGAACCTTACCATGGGCGACTTTCAGGGCGTTGATCACGACGAAGACGTCCTTTGTCGAGGCGATCTTCTGGCGCTTTTTGAGCACCACCGGTCGGTCCGGGTCGATCCGGATCTTACCGCCCGTCACGGGCCGAATGGTGAACGTCTTCGTGGTCTCCACGCCCGCGTCTTCCGCGTAGGCGTAGATCTTCACTTCGTCGTCGCCGTCGATCGGGATTGGGCCTGTGTAGGGCTTGCCTTCGCGCGGATTGGTGCCGTCGGTGTTCCAGCGGATCTTGCCCCGCGGCTTCACGGTCAACGTCACGCTGCGCTTGCCCATGACCTCTTTCGGCTCATAGGTCAGCGTCAGAGTGTTGGTCCACTTCACTGGCTCGCCGGCTTCGTGTTTGCCATCCGGGTCCACGGCGACAAACCAGAGTACGGTCTCGTCCCGCTCCATGATCAGGTCGGGAACGAGGGGCGACTTGCTGGAGACATCGGCAGTCTGTGCCCAATGGATTTCGCCACTCGGCCCAGCATCGGTCGCCGTGAGCTCGATGGTCGCCGTGCCCGTCTTGTCGTCGTAGTTTCGGGTCAGGACCTTGACTGACGTTTTGGCCGCGGGGAATGGACCCTTTTCGATGTAGCCGTCACCGTTGTCGCGCCACTGCCCGTTCGCGAGCGCTGCACGCTTGACTTCGTCGAGCCCGCGGAGCGGCAACCACGGCCAGCGCACGTTGCAGATCGCACGCTCCTCGACGTCCTTCCAGCGCGTCTTTCTTTCAGTCGTGCCCCAAAGCTGGTCTTCGGCCCTGGTGCGGAGGCTGGACAGCGTCTGCTCGGCCGTGAGGTCCAGAAGGAGCTTGGAGGCGCCCGTGGCACTCAACGCCTCCTCGACGGCGGCTTCACCGTCGATCGTGGTTGGGCCGCCGCCTTGGCTTCGACGTTCGACGAGCTTGAGCGCAGCATACGTCAACCCGTCCACGCCGCCCTTGGGCAGCCTGGCAGGATAATAGACGCGGTTGAACAGGTTGATCAGCGCAGAGTTGAACTCGAACTCAGCGTTTTCGGCCTCCTCCTCGAGCTCGGCCAGGTTGGGCGATCGCTCGCCGCCGTCTTCCTGCATGACCTTCGCGGTCGCCCAGATGCGGCGCACCTTGTCTTCCAGCTTGGCGAGATCGGTCCCGTCGCCGGTCACAACGCAGAAGTTGTTCTTCTCGGCGACCGCATTAAACAGACGTTCGGCCTCTTCCGGCGGGACGCGCTTGTCAGGACTGAGGACGAGCAGGATGCGCTCGCCGCTAGTCTTGATGTCCTCGATCTTCGGAAGCGACAGTACCGTCGAATAGGCGTTCCGGCGTTTCGGCTCGAATACCATCGTGAGCCGTCGCTCCATCTCGCCGTCGATTTTCGGCTGCGGGGCGGTGACCGCATACTTCTCGATTTTCTTCTTGAGGTTCTCGTTCTTCGAGAAGTACCAGGCGTCGTTCTCCTTGCGGTGCAGGTACCAGCACTCGACCCGCAGCTTCTCGAATGCCTCGTCGAATTCGATCGGGGACCGGTGGGGCGCCACAAGGTTCTGGACGACTTCGGCCTTGGCGAGACCCTTGACCGCGTCGTTGGCTTCCGAGAGCGAAGCCATCAGGACGAGACGCGCGACTTGGCTGGCCGAGTCGTTGTCCATCTGGTCGTCAATGGTCTGGGCGTGCGCCTTTTCGGCGCCGGTGCCCGCGATATCGTGCGCGATCGCCCCGGAGAGATCGTAGACGTTGGTGATCGCGTCGCGCACATCTGGATTGGCCAGGTCGATGTGCTGGCAGCCGACCAGGAACACGTCGTTCATGGGGCGTGCGAGGGCGGACTTAACCATGAGGGCGGCCATCGTCATCAAGCCGCGGGTCTGGCGGAAGCGCTCGTTTTCCTTGAACAGCGCCAGGATGTGCTTGAACGACGGATGGAAAGGATAGCTGGCGGCGATCTCGTCCGCGATCTGGGTCGCGGACTTGGCGACCGCCTTGGACTTCACAGCGTCGGAGATCGCATCGGAGAAGGCTGTCGCTACGGCATCGACCACCTTGGCGTTCGGCTGCGAGCTCAGAAGGCGCGTCCGGAGGATGCTGTAGATCTCGTCCGATCCGAGCTCGACTGGGGTGATGCCCTTGGCTTGGCGGCCGGTCTCGTTCTGCAGGTCTCGCGTCGCCTTCGCGACCATGGCGGTGATCTCCTTCGTCGCGCCCTCATAGGCGCCGGACAGGTTCGAGATCACGATGCATAGGCGCGGCAGCTTGAGCGCTGCAGACAGGAGGTTCGAGACAGCGTAGGTGGTGACGTCGGCGAGGGTGCCGGCACCAACCGACTGAGTGATCGCGTTGCGGAAATAGGGCGGGAGCTCGTCGAGCAGGATCAAGGTCGGCTCGTCGCCGATGAGCTCGACCCAATCTTTTTCGTTGGGGGCAATGGGCGCGCCCTTGTAGAAGGGCAGGAACTGCTCGGCCTTGCCGAGTTGCTCTGCGATGTCGCCCCACAGATGCCTCTCCCGGGAGATCGATCGCCCCGAGATGGCTACCACCTTGGCGGCCGCGAGCAGCTTGATACCCTTTGTGATCTCTCCATCGACCAGCGAAAACAGCGAGGGGTTCGCAGCCAGATAGCCGAGCGCCAGCATGGAGTGCGTCTTACCGCCGCCCATCGCTTGCTTCAGCTCGAAGACCGCTTGAGATGAGCTACCGGCGAGCCGCTGCAGTCCCTGCCGCAGCAGCGTCTTCATGCCTCCCGTGACGTAGGTCTTTTCGAAGAACCCCTTCGCGGCCTTGGCATCGTGGCCGATGAGGTCGTCGAGATTCTCGATCTGGTCGCTCAGCGCGTAGTCGATCGCCTTCGGATCGAATTTGCACGCGTCCTTGACTGTCTGAAGCATGTAACCCCGCCCGCCCCTTATTTCTTTCCGTCCGGATGCCGCTCGAGCCACTCCTTGGCGGCTTCCTCCAGCAGCGATGACGCCGTTCTGTCGCGCAGCGCGGCGGCGGCCTTGATCCGGCGAATGACCTCCGGATCCATGTTCGTCAGGAACTGCTTTTTTTCGCCGTCCGGGGGCTTTCTTCCCCGGCGAGGCGCCTTCCGATCCGCCATAACCCTGCCCGCGCGTTGTGCGTTTGCCTGAATCGTCGCATTGGTTGAGCGGCGCGGCAAGCGCTCCGAACGGATGAGCGGCCGGTTTTCCCGTCGTTCGGTGGCGGCTCTTCGCGGGCAAGCTCCGATATCTCCCTGAAATAACGTTGAGTTCTCGAGCACCTAAAGGGCCCTATAGACCTATCTGAGATAGCTACATGCTGTCTAACGGGCCTATAGACTGTAGTTAATGCAGCGAAAGGATTGCAGCCGGAGCGCGAAGAGGGGGAGGAGGGAGAAGCGATGTCTGACCAACGCCGTCGGCGCCGGCCCGGTTACGCCTTTTTGATCTCCAGCGCCCGCTTCACGGCATCCTCGATGACGCGCCACGCTGCACGATCCTGCGCGGCGGCTATTTCCTGCACTTGATCGAGAAGCTTTGCCTCGATGTAGATGAGGGTAGAGATCCGTCCGTCCCGCCTGGGCGATTTCTTCCTTTGCTTCTTTTTCGCCGCTGGCATCCCGTCCGCGTCCTCGAATCGGCGAGATTCTAGCAGGCGAAACGCGGTCGATGGAGACAATGTCGGGGTGGATGTTAAGTCACCATAGACGACTCTGCGGTAGCGAACGACCGCTACTAACTCGATATCGAGTTGGTAGTTAATGCCGAAAACACTTGACTTTTCCACCGTTTTATGATCTAAGTCGCGCCGTCCCCACCACTGTCATCCGGCCAGTCCGCCCCGCACGCGCACACCTGCGCGGCCCATTCGCACGTGCGCGAGCGGGCCCGTAGGCGTGCGGCCAATTCCAGTGAGTACCCATGAAGAAAGCCGTCTCCGCCGCGCTCTTCTGCAGCTTCAAGACCTCCCGGGCGATCCCATGCGCCCGGCCCCACCGCCGAGATTTCATGATCCAGTCCACTCTGGACCCCGGCGTCAGGCACATCGAGTATCACCCGATCGCCGTGATCGACGACCACGCGGTCGCCTCCGAGACCCTCGTCCTCGCCCGGGACGACGGCCGGTACGCCATCGACTTCGTCGATGCGCGCCCGCCGGAGGATCTCCATGGCCAGGGGCTGCTGCAGATCGGCTTCGAGCAGGGATGCTCCGGAATCATGGAGGTCACCCGCTCCGATATCGGCCGCGAGCCGCGCCTGTCGGCGGCCCGGCAGGTCTGGCGTTTCAACGCGGTCACCATCACCGCCGGAGACCGCGCACAGGTCCTCGACGCCCTGGACCAGGAGGGGCCGCTGCCGCTGCGTGCCCTTCGGGGTCTCACCGCGACCAGACGCGACGTCACCGAGGTGATCTACGCATTGGCCACCGAGGGCAGCTTGTCGATCGACCTCTCCGCCGGCCTCGACGGCCGGACCATCGTGCGCGCCGGCGTCTCCTACGCCCCCGCCGGCCTCTGCCTGCGCTACGGCACCTAAGCTCCCCCTCCCCCGCTCTTCACGACCCGCGACCTCGCGTCGGCGGCTGCACCGCGGCCGGCGATCGCCCCCTCACGTCCATTTTCAGGAGGTCTCATGACCAAGGATTCAACGGCGGACTGGCGCGACGAGCTCTGGGCGAGGCACGCGGCGCTGTTCGCCCCCGCTGCGCCATTCGCGACCGGCATGGGCACGCTGCCGCCAGGTTGGAGGGAAACGGTCGAAACCCTTTGCAACAGGCTTGCGGACGCAGCCGCCGGCGAGCCCGGAGGCGAGATCAAGATCACCCGGCTGGAGACCGTCAACGCTGCGCTGGAGATAGATTTTCAGGCGATCTCGCCAAGGGAGGCGTTCGCCGTGGAGGTCGATGGGATCGCCGCGCGCAGTTCCGCCCGGACCGCCTGCACCTGCCAGGTCTGCGGCAGGGCGGGTCGGCGCTACCACGCCGGCTTCCTGAAGCTCGCGGTCTGTCCGATCCACACGCCCCGCGCTGCCCAAGCGATCGAGCCGAACTGGCCGACGGTCCGCATCCGCCGCGACTTCGTCGAGGGGCGCTCGCAGATCGTGCGCTGCGAGGTCTACGACCGCACGCTCGACAGCTTCGTGGAGACCTCCGCAGCGGCCCTCGGCCTCAAGGATTTCCCCTGACAGGGGCCACGCGACCGCATGCACCTTCCGCCGGACCCGGACCAGAGCGAGGCCAATTTGTCGAATCCTTCGATCGCCACGACCACCATCGTCCACCGGCCGTTCGGCGGGATGGACGGCTACCGCATCGTCTCCGACCGCGCGAGCCGCGCCGTCGTCCACGGCTTCCCGCTGAGCGACCTGGCCGCCGTCGCCGCAGCCGGGCTGCTCCGGGGCGGGTGCGCGTACATCCTGACCGGAGGCGGGCTGGCCTACATCGGCGAGAGCGGCCGTCCCATGCGCCGGCTCGGCGAGCACGCGGCGGACCCGAGCAAAGGATTCGCCACCGAGGCTTTCGTGGTCGCGGGCTGCGACGGAGCAGCCTTCGACAAGGCCTTGGGCCTGGATTTCCAATTCCGGCTGACCCGCGACGCGATCGAGGCGGGCGCGGTATCAGTAGCGAAGGGGGCAAACCCGATTCAGCCGGACCTGCCGGCTGCCGACCGGTCGACGCATGACCGGATCTACGCCGACGCCCTTAGGCTGCTACACGACGCGGGATGCGCCGTCTTCACGCGGGTGCGCTGTCTGGCCCACGATGCCGGCCAGTCGCCCCCACCGGCCGAGGCGCCCCCCGCCGACGGCGCCGACTCGGCCGACAGCGGTCCGATGGCGATCGGGGTGTCCGCGATGCCGGTTGAGGGCGAATCCTTCGAACTCAGCTACTGCGGACTCTGGGCTCGCGGCTATCGGTCGGGTGGCCGGTTCGTCGTCGCGGCTGGCTCCGAGGTGAGGACTGCCACCAACCAGAGCGTCGACGCCACCACGCGGAGGCGGCGCGAGGAGCTGTTCCGTGCCGGCGTCTTGGGCGAGATCCCGGGGGTCTCCGATCGGCGCCGGCTGACGGTCGCCGTGGCGTTCGCGACCGAGTCGATCGCTGCCAAGACCGTCTGCGGCGCTCACTCGGCGCCGCAATGGACCGCTCTACCGGCACGCGCGGTCGTGCTCGCGGCATAGGCCCACCGTCCCATCCATCGCCGCGCGCCTCCGGCTGGAGCGCCGGCGCGATCATCTCGCACCGCCCGCGCGGACATCCGCTGCGGGACGCCGTGCGCATGCCGCCCGCCGGGCGGACACCCCCTTTCCCACAATCCAGACCAGGAGGACCAGGATGGCGAAATTCATGTGCTGCGCGTGCGGCGGCACCGGCCAGGTCGATTACGACCCGGACAGGCACGAATGCCCGCGCTGCGGGTCGCCCGACGTGGTCTTCGCGATGGCTGCCGAGGAGCTCCCGGACCTCCTAGAGGCTCTCGGCGACGCCATCGCTCGCTGCGCGGACAGCGACGACGGCGAGAGCGCCTGACGCACCATGGCAGCCGCCGCGCCTGCGGCGCCCGACCCCCAACACTCCAGAGCGAGGTCCTACGTGAACAAGCGAGAAGAAGTCGGCACGCGCTCGCGCAAGATCGGAAAGCGGTCGGCCTTTGCCGATCTGCGCGGGACAATGCAGGTTGAGGCCGCCGACGACACGTCGTCGGCGGACGAAACGCCGGCGCAGGCGAGGCGGCCGAGCGCGACCGAGGCCCTCGCCCGGACGGCTTTCGAGGCGGCCGTGGACGCGCGGCTGCGCCGCCGCCTGATGCACGGCCAGGCCCTGGCCGTGACGGTGGTGGTGGCATCGGCCGAGTGGGTCTCGCCGATCGCGACTTACGTCCGGAATTCGTTCGGCACCCGGTGGCGACTTCATGCGCTAACCGCTCCCCTTCGCCGGCTCTTCTTGAGCGACACCGTCAAGGAGATCTCCGAGGACCTGTCCGAGGGGCGGTGCGTGATGTGCATCGCCGCTGACGAATCCTTCATTCCAGAGAACTTGGCGCGAGCCGCCGATATTGCCATCCGGCTTCCGGCGCCGACGACGGAGACCGTGCGGCGGGCGATCAGGCTGTTCACGAAGAGGCCCTCTCGAGACATCGCAGAGGAGGCCGTGGCGGGCCTGGGTTTCCACGATCTCGTCGCAGCGCTCCGCCCCGGCACCGGTCCCCGGACGGTCGCACGGCGGCTCGAAACGGCGGCGGCGGCCTCGCACGCCAGCGCCGATGCTCGGGTGCCCGACTTGGCGACGGCCGTCGAATACGGGGCGGCCCGCGTCTGGGGCCTAAATCTCGCGCGGGACATCGCGGAGTTTCGCGCGGGCCGGATCGCGTGGCGCGACGTCGACCGCGGCATTTGCCTGCATTCGCCCCCCGGCATGGGCAAGACGTTGTTCGCGCAGGTCCTCGCGCAACACTGCGGTGTGCCGCTGGTGACCACCAGCGTCGGTGCGTGGTTCGCTGACAGCTCGGGCGATCTGGGGGCGGTTGTCAAGCAGGCGAGGGCGGCGTTCGCGCAAGCTCGCACGCTGGCCGCGCCCGTTGCGATCCTGTTCATCGACGAGATCGACGCGCTGCCAAGCCGGGCGACCATGACCGATCGCGCGCGCGAGTGGTGGACCACCGTCGTGACCGACGTCCTGACGATGCTGGATTCGGCCATCAGTGGTCGGGACGGCATCGTGGTCGTTGGCGCTACCAACGCGATCGATCAGGTCGACTCGGCACTCCTGCGGCCGGGCCGCCTCGAGAGGCGGGTCGAGATCACCCCGCCGGACGCCGACGGCGCGCTGTCCATCCTCCGCTTCCACCTCGCCGGCGACATTCAGGACGATCTGTCGGCGCTTGGGCCGGTGCTGGCGGGATCCACGGGCGCCGAGATCATGGCGCTGGTCCGCGCCGCGCGCCGTGCCGCCAGGCATGCCGGGCGTCCGCTGAGCGTCGCCGATCTCGAGCGGGTCTTGATCCCGCGCGAGGAGCATCCGGCGGCAAAACTCTTCCGGATGGCGGTCCATGAGGCGGCCCATGCGGTCGTTGCGATGGCGCTGGACCTGGGCGTCGTCGAGCAGGTCGTGTTGCGTGGCGAAGGGGATTCGGGCGGCCGGATGACCGTGCGCTATCACGACGACGATCTCGTCGTCCGATCCACGATCGAGGACCGCATCACCGCGGCGCTGGCGGGCAGGGCGGCAGAGCAGGCGTTCGCCGGCGCGATGTCGGTCGGCTCGGGCGGCGCGCCGGACAGCGACATCGGCTACGCGACGGCCCTGGCCGCCAGCCTCCACGCCTCCTTCGCGCTGCGCGGCGCGCCGCTCTTCATCGGCTCGACGTCCGAGGACCTGAGGCATGCCCTCGCTTTCGATCCCGACCTACGGACCCGCGTGGAGGCCGATCTCCGCCGGCTCCAGGCCCGCGCGGCCCGGCGGGTCGCTGCCCACGGCGCGGCGATCCTGGCCGTGGCCAAGGCGCTCGCAGAGAAGCGCCGGCTATCGGGGGCGGAGGTCGAGGAGATCGTCCGCGCGCATCCCGGCCAAGCCCGCCGGCGCCAGCGGCCTTGACGGGTCCCGGGCCGGATCGACGGACGAATCCTTGAGATCGATACTCGGACATCGAGTCCTTGAAATCCGTGCCGGCGGACCAGTCCTTGAAAGATCGAGTCCTTGAGATCGAATCCTTGGATTTCCGGTTTCGCGAAACCTGATCGGCGGCGTCTCCGTCCGCCGGCATCCCCAAAATCCGGCAGCCGCGCCGGTCGAGCCGCGATTTCCGGCGTGTCAGGCGTCGGGCCGAATCGCTCAAGCAGAGGAAACCGAAATGGCAATCGTACCGCGACGTATCGCCGCCCGGCCCGACCCTGCAGCCTGGGGCGATGACGAGCTCCTGACGCTGGCCGAGGCGGCAGCGCTGCTGTGGCCCAGCGGGCCGATCACGGCGAGCACGCTGAGGACCGCGTACCGGGGTGGGCTCCTCGAGACGGTGATGCTCGCGCGCAAGCTGATGACGACGAAGCGCGCACTCCAAGCGATGCAGGAAGCCGCCCGCCGGCCGGCGAAGGCGGCCGACTGAGAGGCTAAGTATTCGCAAGTATAGATTCGAGCGCTGCTCGCGCCACCCCGACCGAGCACCGCGCTAGACAGCCCCCGTTGATTTCGAGGCGGAGCTCGGGAATCCCTTTACTCGCGCTTACAGCCGAAACGAACCGGCGGCGCAGTATAGACCGGACGACCTCGGCGGATGAGCCGTTGGGGCAGACGTCCGGACAGACGACGGCCCCGCCGATCGCTCGACGGGGCCGCTGACGGATCGCGTGCTCGACCTAGCCCTTCCAAAAGCAAACCGGGCGCGCGCTCCTAGAGGAGCTAATCGTATCATGAACTTCTACGACAGGAAACTGCGCGAAGCGCAGATGGAGAAGGCTGCCCTGATGCCGCGCTTGGCCGAGGGAGAGAAGCTTCAGTTGCCGAAGCTGGAGATCCGCCTCCGCCCGAGTGGGTACTGGGCGCTGTTCGTCGACGGCATCTATGAGCAGACGACGAGCGAGAAGGAAGAGGCCGACGCCAAGCGCTGGCTCGAGATCTGGAAGCTGCAGCGCGACGCCGAGGCGGACGGCATATACGATATTCGCCGGGCCGACGCCCTTGCCATCGTGGAGCATCGCAAGAAGCAGGTCGCCAAGCAGAAACTCGCCAGCGCCGGCGTGATCACCTCTACTCTCACAGCGATCGAGCCGTTCCTGGAGGGCAGGCAGCTTCGCCACCTGACCGACGAATGGGTGGAGGAGACCGAGGATTGCATGACCGAAGGCGGCTACAGCTACGAATATTTCTGTAACGGTATTCGGTTCCTTCGCACGGCGATCCGGCAGTACACCAAGAAGCGGTACGGCACGATCTTTCTTCCGTTCGACGCTCCGCCCAGCGCTCCCGGACGCCAGAGGGTGATCTCGGCGGCGGAGCGCAACATCGCTATGCGTTGGGCGAAGGGGCGGGAGGACTACGACCCGAAGACGAAGATCTGGACCAAGCCCCGAAACGACATCGACGATACGGAGCTGCGCGACCGCCAGCTGGTCTATCGCGAGCTCTACCTGGGGTACATCTTCGGCTCCCGGCCCGGCATCTACGACAAGCTCTCCTGGCAGCACCACGACGAGGGCGGCTGGATGGACGTCGACGGCGGGGTCTTCCATCGCGTGCCGCCCGGCGCGCCCACCCACGCCAACAAGCGGGCGCCGGCGGTGGACATGCCGCCGGAGGTGATCGACGAGCTCCGCCGGTGGAGGAGGGAAGATGACGGCAATCCCTGGCTCTTCCGGACCGTGGTGGGAGGGGGCCCGCTGGGCCGGGAGCAGCAGAACGCAATTTTTTCCACGCGTCTGGCCGCCCTCGGCATTCAGGACGTGACCGGCCACGTGCTGCGTCACTCATGCATCACCCGCATGGTCGAGAAGGGCTTGTCCGCCGCCATCATCTCGGCGGTCTGCGGCATCTCGATCAAGATGCTGCACTCCCGCTACGACCACCACGAAGACCGCGCCGTGCAGCCGCTCGCCCACGGGGCGATGGCGACCATGTTCACCTAGGCCGCTCCGCGGTGATCTCAGGCCCTATCGAGGCGCCGCAGGCAACCGCCGCGGCGCCTTTTTCGTGGCCAGCGGATGGGCTCTCGGACGCCTTCCCGGGTGCCTCTTGTACGATCTCTCGACCCTCCACGCGGGCGCGGAGCGGCGAGGCCTCTTAGATCTTTGGATTCGCTATGCTTTCGACAAGGCCTCCATCGCCGGCGCCTTTTACGTTCCGGTTAACCGGGACTCGGGGACCCAATAAAAACGGGCATTCTCGAAAATGCTCAGAGCAGATCAGGGCGTCAAAAACCGTCTCAGGGCGGTTCGTTCATACCATTCAGATACGATCTCCGTACTGTCGAAACCCATATCGCGACACCGATGGCGACTCTGAGCGCGCGGCGCTAGAAGGAGACCAGGGGACCGCGGGGAACGACCTATGGCCGCGATACGGACTGCAGCGGGGAAGCGACCGCCTCGTCGCCGCGGCCGCTCCTCCGTGCCCCCCGAATTCATCCTGCGGTTCCCGCTATCTCAGATCCAGGCGCTCGCCGCGGCTCACGTCGAGGACGACATGGAGCGGAAGGCGTTCGCGGCGGGCCGCAGGATCGCCGCCGGCGGCCGGGGCCGCAGCGACTTCTTGGCTATCGTCGAGTGGAAGACACGGGGAAGGGGACGGTCCAGGCCGGAGCGCAACGCCGACGACGATATCGCGGATGCCCTGGGTCTTGCGATCGCCGCCCGGACGGAGCGGGCCGCCGTGGCGGTGCTCAGGGGCCTGGAGGGCGTCGACGTGCCGGTCGCCTCCGCCATCCTCACCACCTTGGATGCGCACCGGTACACGATCATCGACTTCCGTGCCCTCTGGAGCCTGCGCGCCAAGCGGCGGCCGCCCTACTCGGTCTCCTTCTATCTCGACTACCTTGCGACTTGTCGCCGGATCGCAGCCAAGGCTGGCGTCGATCTCCGCACCCTCGACCGGGCGCTCTGGCGATATTCGGAGAAGCACCAACTCCCGCAGCGGTCTTAAATCTGTGGAAAAGCGCTTGACAACCCTGCGAGATCAGCGCCGGCGACAACCGAGTTCTTCTCCGAACCATGCGATCTGTGGAAGTATTGATTTGATGAGGTGCCTCGAAATACCCTGAAAAGGGATGGATATTCTCGAGAAATGTGTCACCTCGTGCTGATGATCGGATCTCCCGGCGCGGGCAAGTCGATGCTGGCGGCGCGGCTGCCGTCGATCCTGCCCCCTCTGTCGCCGGCCGAGCTGCTGGAGGTCTCGATGATCGCCTCGGTCGCGGGCGAGATCGAAGGCGGCGCGCTGACCAACCGGCGGCCGTTCCGCAGCCCGCATCATTCCGCGAGCATGGCGGCGCTGACCGGCGGCGGGCTGCGCGCGCGACCCGGCGAGATCTCGCTGGCACA
The DNA here is from genome assembly GCF_054063215.1 of Bradyrhizobium sp. USDA 4353. NCBI lineage: Bacteria > Pseudomonadati > Pseudomonadota > Alphaproteobacteria > Hyphomicrobiales > Nitrobacteraceae > Bradyrhizobium > Bradyrhizobium sp. USDA 4353. Next base: position 1,659,822 of record NZ_JBSSGB010000001.1, on the reverse strand, counting down.
TCAGGGCGTGCTGTTCCTCGACGAATTGCCCGAGTTCGATCCGCGCGTCTTGGATTCGCTGCGCCAGCCGCTGGAAAACGGCGAGGTCTCGATCTCGCGCGCCAATCACCGCGTCACCTACCCTGCCCGCTTCATGCTGGTCGCCGCGATGAATCCGTGCCGCTGCGGCAATGCCTTCGAGCCCGGCTATGCCTGCAAGCGCGGCCGCATCGACCGCTGCACTTCCGATTATCAAACCCGAATCTCCGGCCCGCTGATGGACCGCATCGACCTGCGCATCGAGGTTCCCGCCGTCACCGCCGCCGACCTGATCCTGCCGCCCGCGCGGGAAGGCTCCGCCGAGGTCGCGGCCCGCGTCGCCGCCGCGCGCGATCTGCAACGCGAGCGCTACGCCAAAGCCGGCCTGCCGCACATCCGGACCAACGCGGAAGCCCCCGCCGCCGTGCTCGACGACGTCGCCAAGCTGGATGCACCCGGCCAGAAATTGTTGCGCGAAGCCGCCGAGACGATGCGGCTGTCCGCCCGCGGCTATCACCGCGTGCTGCGCGTCGCCCGCACGCTCGCCGATCTCGATCACGCCGACACGATCGGCCGCCTGCACCTCGCGGAGGCGCTGTCGTACCGGGCGCTGGCGGAGGACAATCGCCACGCGGCCTGACGAAAGCGCTCGGCGCTTCGATCCCTTCAGACAAACGGTTTAGATTGATTTACTCGATACGACCGATATTGGGCCAATCTATAGAATAGTATTCTATTTGAAACCAAGCCGGTCTTCACGCGTTTCGATTATTGCGATTATGCTCGGCTATCCCTATCGTGTTTCCAGGGGAATGGAAAATGAGCGCACGAGATCTAGAGAGACCAATCACGCTTCCTTCTAAGGAAGATACCGCCCTTGCCCAGGAAGCTTCGAGAGCCATAGCAACGAAGCAGCCTTCAGAGCTCAAGGTCAGATTGGACGACGGCCAAGAACTCACCTTGCCGAAGGCGGCCACACGGCTCATCGCCCATCTTCTGACAGAGATGGCTCAGGGCAATGCGGTCACTATCATTCCGATCCATGCGGTGCTGACGACCCAGGAGGCGGCAGACTATCTCAACGTCTCGCGGCCGCATCTCGTCAGCTTGCTCGAGGAAAAAAGGATTCCCTACCACAAGGTGGGAACGCATCGACGCGTTCGCTTCCAGGATCTCGTCGATTATCGCGCAGCGTTCGAGAAGCGCCGCCGGGAGATCATGGAGGAGCTTGCGGCTCAAGCCGAGCAAGAGGACATGGGCTATTAGCAACCACTCTCGCTACACCGTCATCCTCGACGCTTGCACTCTCTACCCAGCCCCACTGCGGGATCTTGTGATGGAGACCGCGTCGATGGGACTGTTTCGCGCAAAATGGAGCGACAGAATCCACGATGAGTGGATCTCCAACCTGCTTGCAAAGCGGCCAGATCTCGACCCGGCGAAACTCGAGAGAACAAGACAGTTGATGAACAGCGCCGTTCCCGATTGTCTGGTCACCGGGTACGAATCGATCATTGACGCCCTCGATCTGCCTGACGAAGACGACCGACACGTGTTGGCGGCCGGCATTCACTGCGGCGCAGACGCCATCGTGACATTCAACGTCAAAGACTTTCCCGTCGAGACGCTCGCAACCTACAACATCGAACCACAGCATCCCGACGAATTCCTCGTGCATCAGTTTGGACTGAACGAGGCAGCGGTCCTGAACGCAGCGCGCCGATGCAGGTTGAGGCTGAAGAGAAATCCCAGGGACGCCATCCAATATTTGCTCGCCCTCGAAAGATGCGGACTCCCTCAAACTGTCGCGCACCTTCGCGCCTTCTCTGAGGTCATTTAATCGACTTCAGCCTCTTCCCACAATGCTCATATCGTTTCATTTTCCCTTCAACCCTCTGGTAACGACTTCTCTTTACGCTCCGACAACCATAAGGCCCGCGTTTCCGCCCCCAGGCCTGTTGCGTCGGTGCGTGTCATGTTGCGTTTCAAGGTTCTTGTTTCGGCCGTGCCGCTGATCGCAGCCGCGGTCTTTGCCAAGCTCGAATGGGCGCCCTCCCCGCAGCCCTGCATCGCCGTCGGCGCCGAGACCGTGACGATCGGCTCCTCGCCGTTTCATGCCGATCTGCATGTCGACTTCACGGATGATCCGGCGCTCGCCACGGTTCGTGTGGCTCTGGCCGAGTCTCCGGAGACGGCCGATCTCGTCGTGGTCGACGATGCGCCGGTGAAAATGGATCAGGGCTGCGGCATGACGGCCGCCAACCAAACCGTCGCGATCGCCGCCGAGCCGCTTCCGAGCGCGCCGTTGATCGATCTCGCCCGTGACGATGCGGCGGATGGCCGCACCGGCTATCGCAGCTCCGTGTCGGAGAGCCGCACTACGGCCCGCGAGGCTACCGCGCTGATCGCCGCAGCACGCCATCGTTCCTCACCTCCGGGCAATCCGGTGCTGTGAGCCGGGCTAACGCCCGGTTCACCATCTCTGCACGCGTGAGGCGCGCGTGCCGGAGCTTTCAAAGTCTCAGCAAGACCGAGGCCGCATGGTTGCGGCCGGCCAGGGCATTGGAATCGAGATCGTCAGGGGTGAACGATGGGACGGATGTTTCGTATCAGGCTGCAGCTGCGCCGGTTCATGCGCCGTCACCGCACCATATTCGCGATCCTGCGCTCGCTGATGATCTTCTCCGCCGGCTTCGGCGGCGCCTATGGCTTCATCAAGGCCAGCATGTCGGAGAACTCCGGCTATAATCCGCATACCTTTGCGATCGGCGCGAGCTTCCTGTTCGCCATCGCCTGCGTCGGTCTCGCCACGCTGAGCATGCGGCTGCGCTTCGTGAACAAGAAGATGCAGAAGATCGTGCTGCATAATGAGGTGCTGGCGGACCGGAACTGGGAGCTGCAGGAGGCCGAGCAGCGCGCGCGAAATCTGTTCGAGCAGCAGGGCGATCTCATCATCATGCGTGAGCAGGACGGGACAGTTGTGTTCGTCAACGACGCCTATTGCCAAATGGCCGGTCTCGATCGCGAGAACCTGGTCGGCAGCCGATTCGCCTTCGCACTGATCGAGCAGGGCGAGAGCGCGCTGGAGCCGAGCGGCACGCGCGTGCACGACCAGCGCATCGACAGCGCGATCGGGCCGCGCTGGATTGCCTGGCGCGAGGCGCTGGTGCGCTCCGATGCCGGCCACCCGGCCCTGCTGCAATGTGTCGGCCGCGACGTCACCGACCGCACCGAGACCGAGCGGGCGCTGGCGGATGCGCGCGACCAGGCCAATGCGGCGAACCGCGCCAAGTCGCGCTTCCTGGCGATGGCGAGCCACGAAATCCGCACGCCGCTCAACGGCATTCTCGGCATGAGCGGGCTGCTCCTGGAGACGCAACTCACGCCGGAGCAGACGACCTACGCCAAGGCGGTGCGCAGCTCGGGCGAGGCCCTGATGTCGCTGATCGACGAGCTGCTCGACTATTCCAAGATCGAGGCCGGCAAGCTGGCGCTGGAAGCCCAGCCGTTCTCGCTTGCCGCGCTGATCGAGGAGATCACCGAGCTCCTGGCGCCGCGCGCGCAAGCCAAGCAGCTGGAGATCGCGGCCTACATGGACGAGCGGTTGCCGACCTTCGTGACCGGCGACGCCGCGCGGCTACGCCAGGTGCTGCTCAATCTGGCCGGCAATGCCATCAAGTTCACGGCCAAAGGCGGCGTCGCTGTCATCGCCGAGCCAGGCATCTGGCCGAACGAGATCAGCTTTCAGGTCCGCGACACCGGCATCGGCATTGCCGCCGATGCGCAGGAGCGCATCTTCCGCGAGTTCGAGCAGGCCGACGACAGCGTCGCGCGCAGCTTTGGCGGCACCGGGCTTGGGCTCGCGATCTCCGACCGGATCGTCAAACGCATGGGCGGGCGGATCAGCCTGCAGAGCGAGCTCGGCGCCGGCTCCACCTTCGAGGTCTCGGTGCCGCTGCCGGCCGCTTTGGAGCGCGGCGAGCAAAACAGCTTTCGCGGGCCCGATCTGGCGGGCCAATCAATCATGCTGATCGCGCCACCCGGCCTGCAGGCCGAGCTGATCGAGCGACGGCTGCAGAACTGGGGCGCACAGACCTGCCTCGTCGCCGAGACCGAAGTGGCTGAAGCGCTGCTGCCGGAGCGGGCCTGGCACGCCGTGCTGGTCGATGACGCCATCGGCAGCGAGACCGCGCGCCGCCTCGGAGCGACAGCGCAGCGTCATACGACGCGGCTGATCGTGCTCGTCACGCCCGTGAGCCGCCACGAGCTGGCGCCAACCGGGCCGTTCAACGGATATCTGGTCAAGCCGCTTCGGGCCGCCTCGCTCGCCGCGCGCGTCGGCTACGACGTCGATGGTGCCGCATCGACGCTGATCGATGACCCCGTTCCGATGATCGCGCCGCCGATCGCGGCGCGCGCGGGCACCGGCCTCTCGATCCTGGTCGCCGAGGACAACGACATCAACGCGCTGTTGATGCGCTCACTGCTGACCAAGCTCGGACATCACGCCGATATCGCCGTGCATGGCGAGGCCGCGCTCGATTCGTGGCTCGCGGCACGGTCGGCCGGCACACCTTACGATCTCATCCTGATGGATGTGCAGATGCCCCGCCTCGACGGCATCGCCGCGGCGAAGCGCATCCGCGCGCTCGAAGCCAGCGAGCCGGGCCGCCGCACGCCAATCCTGGCGCTGACGGCGAATACTTTGGTCGAGGACCGCTATGCCTGCTTCGAGGCGGGCATGGATGGCTTTCTGGTCAAGCCGATCGACCGCGACAAGCTCGACGAGGCGCTGGCCAATCTGGCGGCGGCCCGGCAGGTGGCGGCGTAGTTGAGTTTGTAGCACGGGAGGTGCGCTCCCTCTCCCCGTCCTTCACGGGGAGAGGGTCGGGGTGAGGGGCAGCCACACGGGTGGTGCCCTCTTTCTGCAGCTCAGAGCCGCCTTGCCCGTCCGATAAACCTATAGTCCGGGCTATGTCAGTGCCATGCCCCTCACCCGGATTGCTGCGCAATCCGACCTCTCCCCGCAAAAGGGCGGGGAGAGGTTAGAGCGGCGCAAGCCGCAGCACCGTACTCTCCTCATCAAACAAGGAGACACCAACTCAGCTGATGCCAGCATCCGTCTAGCACTCAGCTCACAGCCGCCTGAGCGCCACCGTTTCGATCTCGTGATCCGCGCCCTTCTTCAGGATCAGGGTCGCGCGCGGCCTTGTCGGCAGGATGTTGTCCTCGAGGTTGGCGAGGTTGGTGCGTTCCCAGATTGCGATGGCGGTGGCGGTGGCTTCTTCATCCGACAGCAGCGCGTAACGGTTGAAGTACGACCGCGGGTCGTGGAAGGCAGTGTCGCGCAGCGACAGGAAGCGCTTCACATACCATTTGCGCAGCACCGCCTCGTCGGCGTCGATGTAGACCGAGAAGTCGAAGAAGTCGGAAACGACCGGCACCGCCTTGCCGTCGCGCGGCAAGGGTCCGGTCTGCAGCACGTTGACGCCCTCGACGATCAGGATGTCTGGCTGGTCGATCTCGGTCCACTGATTGGGGACGATATCGTAGCTGAGATGCGAGTAGACCGGCGCGCGCACCGGATGGCGGCCGGCCTTGATGTCCGAGAGGAAGGCGAGCAGCCGCGGCTTGTCGTAGCTCTCCGGAAAGCCCTTCTTCTGCATCAGGCCCTGCCGTTCGAGCACGGCGTTCGGAAACAGAAAACCGTCGGTGGTGATGAGGTCGACCTTCGGCCGCGGCGACCAGCGCGTCAGCAGCGCCTGCAGCACGCGCGCGGTGGTCGATTTGCCGACGGAGACCGAGCCGGCGACGCCGATGATGTAGGGCATCTTGCGGTCGCGGATGCCGAGGAACTGGCGTTGCGCGTAGTACAGCCGCTGCGCTGCATCGACATACATCGACAGCAAGCGGGACAGCGGCAGGTAGATGTCCTCGACCTCCTGCAGATCGAGGCGGTCGTGCATGGAGCGCAGTTTGGAGAACTCGCCAGGCTCGAGCGTCATCGGCGTGTCGTTGCGCAGCTCGGCCCATTGCTGGCGGGTGAAGACGCGGTACGGATTATATTGTTGTTCTGTGGTGCGCATATCCATGACGCTGCCCTTCGTTTCCCCCGGCCGTCGCGCCCTACTCCGTCTTGCGCGACGCCTTTTCTTCCAGCCCCGACTGACCGGTCCGCTTGCCGAGCGCCGCCTCGACCTCGGCGAGCGCGATGTCGCGCGACTTCAGCAGCACCAACAAATGAAACAACAGATCGGCGCTTTCGGAGATCAGATGCTCGCGATCGGTGCCGACCGCGGCGATGACGGTTTCGACCGCCTCCTCGCCCATCTTCTTGGCGCACTGCGCCGGGCCCTTGTCGAGCAGCTTGCGCGTATAGGACGCCTCACCGCCCGCCGCGGCGCGCGCGTCGATGATGGCAGCCAGGTCGTGAAGCGTGAAGCGGGACATCAGCCAGGTCTCAGAACGCGGGTCGGCCGCACCGGCCGGACCCCTGTTCATCTAACATTTTTGCGGCGCAATGTCGTCAGGGATCGAGCCGCATCGGCAGCCCCTGGCGCACCATGTGCTCCTTGGCCTGCCGGATGGTAAATTCTCCGAAATGGAAGATCGAGGCGGCCAGCACCGCGGTCGCCCTGCCCTGGCGGATGCCGTCGACCAGATGATCGAGATTGCCGACGCCGCCGGAGGCGATGACGGGCACCGGGACGCTGTCGGCGACCGCCCGGGTCAGCGGCAGGTCGAAACCCTGGCGGGTGCCGTCGCGGTCCATCGAAGTCAGCAGGATCTCGCCGGCACCGAGCGCGACGACCTCTTGCGCATATTCCAGCGCATCGATGCCGGTCGACTTGCGGCCGCCATGGGTGAAGATCTCCCAGCGCGAGCCGCCGCCGGGGCGCGACACCGACTTGGCGTCGATCGCCACGACGATGCACTGCTCGCCGAACTTTTCCGCCGCTTCCTTCACGAATTCGCGGCGCGCCACCGCGGCCGAGTTGATCGAGACCTTGTCGGCGCCGGAGCGCAGCAATGTCTTGATATCATCGATCGTGCGCACGCCGCCGCCGACCGTGACCGGCATGAAGCAGGCCTCGGCCGTGCGGCGGACCACATCGAGCATGATGCCGCGGTTCTCATGGGTTGCGGTGATATCGAGAAAGCAGAGCTCGTCGGCACCTGCGGCGTCATAGGCGATCGCGGCCTCGACGGGATCGCCAGCGTCGCGCAGATTGACGAAGTTGACGCCCTTGACGACTCTTCCGTCCTTGACGTCGAGGCAGGGAATGACGCGGACCTTGAACATCGTGTTCTCTCATCTCTTTTTGAGCATGATCTTTTCGGAAAACCGGTTCCCACTTTTCCGGATCATGCTCTACCCGCCCGCCGCGCGGATCAGCGCCAGTGCTTCCGCGGGATCGAGCCGCCCATCATAGAGCGCGCGGCCGGCGATGGCACCTTCGAGCTTCCTGGCGCGCGGTGTCAGCATTGCCTTGACGTCCTCGATCGAAGCGAGGCCGCCGGAGGCGATCACGGGGATCGAGATGGCATCTCCAAGTGCAATCGTCGCGTCGAGATTCAAACCCTTCAGCAAACCGTCGCGCGCGATGTCGGTGAAGATGATCGCGGCGACGCCGGCGTCCTCGAAACGCTTGGCGATGTCGAGCGCGGTCACCTCGGAGGTCTCGGCCCAGCCTTCCACCGCGACCTTGCCGTCGCGCGCATCGAGACCGACCGCGACGCGTCCGGGAAAGTTTTTCGCGGCCGTCTTCACCAGCTCGGGATCGCGTACCGCGGCGGTGCCGATGATGACGCGGGTGATACCCTTGTTGAGCCAGGCCTCGACCGTCTTGAGATCGCGGATGCCGCCGCCGAGTTGTACCGGCATCTTCACCACTTTCATCATCGCTTCGACGGCCTGCGCATTGACAGGCTTGCCGGCGAAAGCGCCGTCGAGGTCGACGACGTGGAGATATTCAAAGCCCTGGTCGGCGAAGCTTTTGGCCTGGGCGGCGGGATCGAGGTTGAACACGGTGGCGCGTGCCATGTCACCCTGCTCCAGGCGCACGCATTGGCCGTTCTTCAGGTCGATGGCGGGAAATAGGATCATGTCTGGAGTCTCTCAAGAGCGTGCCCTGCGCGCCTCAGGCGAACAGGACGATAGCGCTCACGGCTTCCACTTCAGGAAGTTGGAAATCAGGGCGAGACCGAACCGCTGGCTCTTCTCGGGATGGAATTGCGTGCCGATCGCGGTGTCCTTGCCGACGATGGCGGTGATCGGCCCGCCGTAATCGGCGCGCGCCAGCACCTCGTTCTCGTTGACGGCATTGAGGTGATAGGAGTGCACGAAATAGGCGTGCAGGCCCTTCGGACCGAGCGGCAGCTTCTCCAGCACCGGGTGCTCCTGCAACACGTCGAGCGTGTTCCAGCCCATATGCGGGATCTTCAGACTCTCGTCGCGTGGCGTGATCTTCTCGACATCGCCGGACACCCAGTCGAAGCCGTCGGTGGTCACGTGCTCCTTGCCGCGCGTCGCCATCAGTTGCATCCCGACGCAGATGCCGAAGAACGGCCGCGCCTTCTGGCGCACGGCCTCCGTCATCGCTTCCAGCATGCCGTCGACGGCGTCGAGGCCGCGGCGGCAATCGGCGAAGGCGCCCACGCCGGGCAGCACGATGCGGTCGGCGCGATACACCGTGTCGGGATCGCGGGTGACCACCACCTTCTGCGGATCCTCCATGCTGCGCGCGGCGCGCTCGAATGCTTTCGCAGCGGAATGCAGATTGCCGGAGCCGTAATCGATGATTGCGACGCTCATCGTCCACCTCCGGGTTCAGGGAACAAGCCAATGATGCTGGCGTGGGGCAAAGGCGGCGGCGGCCGCTGGCCGTTGCCGTTGTCACGCGTCGGCGGCGCGCCGCCGCGGTCGACGGTGTTGTTGTCGGTGCCGAGATCGCTGCGCCTCGCAGCCCAGCGCTCGAAGAAGCGGCGCTCGGCGGCATCGAGATCATCGGCGACGACGACATCGAGCTGGCGCCAGTTGCCGCGCGAGTAGCTCCAGCGTTTCAGGCTGGAGGCTTCCAGCCCGAGCAGGATCGCGATCAGGAGATCGGTAGTGGCGATCGCGCCGCCGGCGACGCCGATCCGCGCCAGCACCACGTCGATCACGATCACCAGCGCGATGTAGCCGATCACCGCCAGCCACAGCCTATGCCAGGCCAGCCAGACGGCGCCGAGCACCGCGGCCCAGAGATGGAAGCCGTCGCGAATGAACACAAAGCGATCTGTCGAGCGCAGATCGGCGCCAGCGGCAAGGGGCGCGTGAACCGTATAGACGGGCATGTCGAATAACCCCTCGGAGTAGAGAGTTGGAGGAGGGAGGTCAGCCGCCGAGCTGACCCTTGGTGGAAGGCACTTCGCCCTTGTTGCGCGGGTCGATCGCGAGCGCTGTCCGCAACGCCCGCGCCAGACCCTTGAAGCAGGATTCGGCGATATGATGGGCGTTCTCGCCGTACAGGGTCTCGACGTGCAAGGTAATGCCGGCGTTCATGGCAAATGCATTGAACCACTCGCGCACCAGCTCGGTGTCGAACTCGCCGATCTTGTCGCGCGCGAAGGTGGTGCGGAACACCAGCATCGGCCGGCCCGAGACGTCGATCACCACACGGGTCAGCGTCTCGTCCATCGGCATGTGGATCGAGGCGTAGCGGGTGATGCCGGCCATGTCGCCGAGCGCCTGGCGCACGGCCTGGCCGAGCGCGATGCCGACATCCTCGGTGGTGTGATGGAAGTCGATATGCAGGTCGCCGACCGCCTTGACGGTCATGTCGATACGGGAATGGCGGGCGAGCAGATCCAGCATGTGATCGAAGAAGCCGATACCGGTCGCGATCTCGACGACGCCAGTGCCGTCGAGGTTCACGGACACCTCGATGTCGGTCTCTTTGGTCTTGCGCTTGATGGTCGCGCTACGCATGGGGTCAGCTTTCCCTTGAAAACGCGGCCCTTTTATCAGGCGGATGACACCTTAGCTACTGCGGGATGACGCCCTGGAGCCCTGATCTCGGCCCATGGTGAGCGGATTTCAAGGCCTGACGGAGCAGGGCAGGGACGCGGTAATTGTATCCCAACCCCTGAGCGCCTAAATCAGGCCGTCAACCCAGGGACTTTCCATGCACGCATCCTCCCATGAGCCCAACGTCTGGCACGGCACCACGATCCTGACCGTCCGCAAGGGGGGCAGGGTGGTCGTGGGCGGCGACGGCCAGGTCTCGATCGGCCAGACCGTGATCAAGTCCAACGCCCGCAAGGTGCGCAAGCTCGGCAAGGGCGACGTGATCGGCGGCTTCGCAGGCGCCACGGCTGATGCCTTCACCCTGTTCGAGCGGCTGGAGAGCAAGCTGGAGCAATATCCGGGGCAGCTGACCCGGGCCGCCGTCGAGCTCGCCAAGGACTGGCGCACCGACCGCTATCTGCGCCGCCTGGAGGCGATGATGATCGTGGCCGACAAGGAGGTCTCGCTGGTGCTGACGGGCACCGGCGACGTGCTGGAGCCGGAGGCAGGCGTGATGGCGATCGGCTCGGGCGGCAATTATGCGCTGGCGGCGGCCCGCGCCCTGATCGACACCGAGAAGGACGCCGAGAGCATCGTGCGCCGCTCGCTCGATATCGCCGCCGACATCTGCGTCTACACCAACCGCAACATCACCATCGAAGCGCTGTCGGCGGAGTAGATGCCGCCCGGGCGTCCGCCGATCGACGCGGCAGCGACACCCTGCACAGCCCCCGCAACCAGTTTCTGGCCTGATCCATGACCGACTTTTCCCCCCGCGAAATCGTCTCCGAACTCGACCGCTTCATCGTCGGCCAGGCCGACGCCAAGCGCGCTGTCTCCATTGCGCTGCGCAACCGTTGGCGCCGGCTGCAGCTCGATACGGGGCTGCGCGAGGAGGTGCTGCCGAAGAACATTCTGATGATCGGCCCGACCGGCGTCGGCAAGACGGAGATCGCGCGGCGGCTGGCCAAGCTCGCGGGCGCACCGTTCCTGAAGGTGGAGGCGACCAAGTTCACCGAGGTCGGCTATGTCGGCCGCGACGTCGAGCAGATCATTCGCGATCTCGTCGAGGTCGCGATTCACCAGGTCCGCGAGCGCAAGCGCAAGGACGTCGCCGCCCGCGCCCAGCTCGCCGCCGAGGAGCGCGTGCTCGATGCGCTGGTTGGCGCCAATTCGAGCGCCGCGACCCGCGACTCGTTCCGCCGCAAGCTGCGCGCCGGCGAGCTCAACGACAAGGAGATCGAAATCGAGACGCAGTCATCCGGCGGCGGTTTTCCGATGTTCGAGATCCCGGGCATGCCGGGCGCGCAGATGGGCGCGATCTCGATCGGCGACATCTTCGGCAAGCTCGGCGGCCGCACCAAGACCCGCCGCATCACGGTGGAGGCCTCTCACGACATCCTGATCGCGGAAGAATCCGACAAGCTGCTGGACAGCGACCAACTGGTGCAGGAGGCGATCACCGTCGTCGAGAACAACGGCATTGTGTTCCTCGACGAGATCGACAAGATCTGCGTGCGCGAGAACCGCCATGGTGGCGACGTGTCGCGCGAGGGCGTGCAGCGCGACCTGCTGCCGCTGATCGAGGGCACCACGGTCTCGACCAAGCATGGCGCCGTGAAGACCGACCACATCCTGTTCATCGCGTCCGGCGCGTTCCACATCGCAAAACCGTCGGATCTGCTGCCGGAGCTGCAGGGCCGCCTGCCGATCCGCGTCGAGCTGCAGGCGCTGACCCGCGACGACATGCGCCGGATCCTGACCGAGCCGGAAGCGTCGCTGATCAAGCAATATGTGGCGCTGATGAAGACGGAGGGCGTCACGCTCGACATCACCGACGACGCGATCGATGCGCTCGCCGACGTCGCGGTCGCCGTGAACTCGACGGTCGAGAACATCGGCGCACGCCGGCTGCAGACCGTGATGGAGCGCGTGCTCGACGACATCTCCTTCACGGCCTCGGACCGATCAGGCGAAACCATGCGCGTCGACGCCGCCTATGTGCAGCAGCACATCGGCGATCTTGCGAAAAACGCGGATCTGAGCCGGTTCATTCTCTAGCCGTCTGCCCGAGCGCTCACCACAAATTCCGCTGTCGTCCCGGCGAACGCCGGGACCCATAACCACCGAAGCTGATAGTAGCTGAAGATGGCGGCTCCAGCCCTGCCTCACCACAGACAACGGTGGCTAGGGGTCCCGGCTCAAGGCCGGGACGACATCTGCGGATGTGGCAACGACCTCGCCTCCTTCTACCACTCGTCGAGCTTGGCATGACCAGCGGGTACAGCAAGCACTGGCGCGCGATGCTCATCGTCAACGCCGCCGTGATGCTCGGCGTCTTCCTGCATAAGCTCACGCTACCCCCCTACGTTCCCTACATCCATCTGCTCGTCGACTACCACTTCGGCTTCATCAAGCGCGCGCTGATCGGCGCGGTCATTGGACTGTTCACAGCCAAGGTTCCGGTCTGGCTGGTGTTCGCGTTGGCGGGGAGCGTCTGGCTGATCACCTTCGCTCTGTTCATTCAGCTTTTCCGCCGCACCTTTGGCCTCGACCGCGCGCAGCTGCCGCTGGTCATCTTCACCGCCGGCTCGCCATTCGTGTTCAAGAACTTCCTGTTCACGCTCGGCCATTTTGACATCTTTGGCTGCCTTGGTGCGATCATCCTGCTGCTGGTGCCGGCGCGCTCGCTTGCCTACGTGCTGCTCGCAGCGCTGATCTCGGCAGCGCTGGTGCTGATCCATCACATCCATCTCTTGATGTATGTGCCGACCATCACGGCGATCGTCGTGCTGCGCTACTACATGATACGCCCCATCACGCGGCTGGATATCGCGGTCGGGGCGATGGCACTGCTTGGCCTCGGCGTGCTGTTCCTCGCGGCGCAATTCCTCGGCACGATGCCGCTGCCCGAGGCGGATTTCGTGAGCTACCTGAAGGCGCGGATGGTCGACCCGTCGCGCACCGAGCTCTTGCAGTTCGCCTATGTCTGGTATCAGCCGCTCAACAAGGAGGTTCAAGATACTTTGGAGCGGCTGCCGTCGAACCTGCTGGGCGTGCCCGTCTATGCGCTGCTGCTGTGGCTGCATTGGCCGTTGTGGCGTGCCTTCAAGCAGCACGTGGATGCGTTGAGCGCGCCGCGTCACCGCCAGATTGTCGTCTCCGCACTCGTCGTGATCAGCCTCGCCTATCTCGTGATGTTCGCCATGGTGTTCGACTATTCGCGCTGGATCTCGAGCTGGGTGGTCTGCATCGTGCTGATGCTGCATGCGGTCAAGACGCTGCCCGCGGCCAGGCCCATGGCCCTCATCAATGGCGAAGATCGCAAGATCACAATTCTCGGCTGGATCGTCACGGTCATCCCGCGCGTCGGCATCATCCGGCCATTCTGACGATCAGCCGCGCGGGCGCCTGATCCGAACGTACAGCGCGCCGGCGCCGCCATGACCGACATGGGCTTCCTCGAAACCCACGATCAGCGCGCGGAATTCCGGCAGGCTCAGCCAATGCGGCACCTGGCGGCGGAGCACGCCGCGCTCGGGATCGGCACCGATCGTGCCCTTGCCGGTAATGACGAGCACGAAGGTCAGTCCATCATGCTGCGCCCGATGCAGGAAATGATGCAGCGCCTGATGCGCCCGGCTTTGGGTCATGCCATGCAGGTCGAGCCTCGCATCGATCTCGCTCCGGCCCCGCGACAGCTTCGAGCGTTCCTTGCGGCCGAGCGACACCAGCGGCGGGATCGCCGGCTTGACCGGCTTGGGGACCGCGATCGGAGCGACCGGGCGGGGCGTCGTCATTGGCTTGGCGGATTGCGGCTCGGCTGTCGTCATCGGCGGATGCGGCCGCACCAAACGCGGCGCCTTGCGCAGCGGCTTGACCTGGCGCGCCACCGTCTCCCATAGCGTGCGCTCGTCCTCGGAGAGGCCACGCTTGCGCCGGCCACGCGGCGGCTCGGGATCTTCAGACATGGCAATGGCGGTTCATCGGTGATTGCGGTGACGCCTGCCATAACGCAATCGGCGGGAATTGCGATCACTTTCAAGCCGCGGCCGCGCCTCCGGCAGGGGCACCGGCGCGACGACATTTTGCGCCACCGTCGTCGTCGAGCTTCCGCCGGCGGCCGGGGCAGGGACCTTCACATCCTTGTTAGCATCCTTGGCCGGCGAGGCCGCAACGCCTGTCTGATCCTGACCCTTGCCTTGATCCTTGGCTAGTTCCTTCGTCTGATCTTTCGCCGGCGCCTTCTGCGCGTCGTTGGCCGCTTCCTTCGGCAAAACCTGCGGAAACAGCTTGCCAATCTTCTCCGACGGACGCGCATCCGGCAGCGGCATCTTGCGGCCCCGCGCGACCGGATCGAGGCTGCGCGGCACCAGCATCACGAACTGGATGCTGTGCTTGAGCCGGCCCGACACTTTGCCCGCTTCCTGTCCCGCGCCGAAATAGAGATCAGCGCGGGCCGGGCCCACGATCGCCGATCCCGTGTCCTGCGCGATCATCAGCCGGTGGAACGGGTTCTTCTGCTTCTCCGAGTCGATCGGCAGCTCGCCGGTAATGAAGAACGGCGTGCCATAGACGTGCAGTGACTTGTCGACGGCGATCGAGCGGCCCGGCGTCAGCGGAATGCCCTGCGCGCCGACGGCCTCGTCCTTCTCCGACAGCTGTACCTCGCGGAAGAAGATGTAGGAGCGGTTCATCCGCCGCAGCTCGTTGGCCCCTTCCGGATTCTGCTCCATCCAGTCGCGGATGCGCTGCATCGACATCTGCTCGCGCGGGATGATGCCGCGCTCGATCAGGATGCGGCCGACCGGCGTATAGGGATGACCATTATAGGCGTCGTAGTTGATGCGCACGGTCGAGCCGTCGTCGAGGCTGATGCGGGCCGAGCCCTGGATCTGCGCGAACAACAGATCCGTCTGATTCCGGAGCCAGGCAATTTCGAGGCCGCGGCCCTCGATGGCGCCGTCCTCGATCTCCGCGCGGTCGTAATAGGGCACAAGCTTGCGCCGGCCGATCTTGCGATAGACCGGGCCCTTGTTCGGCAGGCTGGTCGCGTCCTGCTTGAAACCGCGCACGAACAGGTTGGAAGGGCGGCGATAGACCGGAACGTTGTAGACCTCGTTCTGGGTGCGCGAGCCCTCGATGACCGGCTCGTAGTAGCCGGTGACGAAGCCGTCGGCATCGCCGAGCTTGGAGATCTTCAGCGGCTCGAAGTTGCGCTCGAAGAAGCCGCGCGCAGCTGCGTTGTCGGTGAGATCGTTGGCGCGTGCGTCACGGCAGGGATCACGCAAGGAATCACCGAGCGCCTTGTCCTCGGGCGCACCATCGGGCTTCGCCGCGATCGGCTTGCAGCTGGCGCGGAACGTCTTGTAGGCGGCGAGCTGATCATCATCCGTCCAGCCAGGCACGTCGCTCCACGCCAGCGGCTGATACTGGCTGTTGGTGATCTCGAGCGGCCAGTCGAGCTGGGGGTAGGGCAGGTGGCGCATCGGCGGCGCGGGCGACCGATGACGGGCACGCACGGCCTCGGCGACCTCCGGCGCAAGCGCCACCGCGGCGATGCTCAGCGCGAGCGCCGGCGTCCAATATTTGAGGTGACGGGTCGTAAAACCCCGCTTCCAAATTTCGCGAACCATGCCTGCACCGTCAAAGTACCACTCAACGCGAAGCTCGGAAAAAAACGGGATTTCTAAGAACCGGGATTTCGAAAAACTTGAAGTGCGTCTCGTGGTGCTCCGAGAAGCTGCAGCCGCCGGACCGCCTCACACGCGATGTGAGCGGGCCGGCGTCCGTTCCTGATCAATGGCTGCCGGTGCCGACCAGCTTCCAGTTCGGATCACGCGAGCCGGTGTCGCGGGCGAAGGTCCAGATGTCGGTGATGTCGGCGACCTTGTCCGGATTGCCGTCGACGATGTTGCCCATCTTGTCGCGCGTGACCGAGATCATCTGCGAGACGAACCGCACCGTGAGCTGCGCGGTGCGGTCGCGGGCCTCGGCGCCGACCAGCTCGGCGGTGTCGATCGAGACGAAACGCGTCTCGGTCTTCTGCTCGTTCTTCTCGCGATCCTTGATGACGGAATCGAAGCTGTCATAGACCTCGGATGACAGCAGGTCGCGCAGCGCGCGGCGGTCGCCATTGGCGAAGGCCAGCACGATCATCTCGTAGGCGCTGCGCGCGCCGGTCAGGAAGTGACGCGGGTCGAACGACGGATCGCTGGCGGCGATCGCATCGAGACCCCGGGCGAGCGGCGTCCCCTGTTCGGCCACGCCCCGCCAGCGATCGCTCGGCGCACCGAACTCCGCGCCGGTGCTCGGTGCTGCCGGATCGATCGGCGCGCCGGGGACGGGCATCACGCGATTGTCGGGAGCACCCTGGACGGCATTCCGGGCCGCGTGATCGAACGGCGTCCGCTCACTACCAGTGCGCTGGCCGAGCACGGCACGCAGACGCACGAAGATGAAGACCGCCAACGCCAGGAAGATGATGGTATAAATGTCCACGTCGTGTTCGCTTTCTGACTTGTCGAGCCGAACGCGGAGCCCGGCCACCGGGCACCCGTTCTACAGGATCCAGGTAAAGACCAGTGAATCCCTCGGTCGACCCGGATGTAGTCATCGAATTGGGCCCGGCCAATGGCACATTGTGGCGCGGCGATCCTAACCCGTTTCGGACCCTAGGGGAAATCGCTCCGGGACATCGGCTCGTCTGAGATCGGAACAGGTGAGCCCGGTCAGTCGTTCCGTCCGGTCGCCGATGCGACAAATAGAGGCATGCCGGCCGAAACGGCCGTCGTCCCGCGCCTTAACGGCGTCCTCGGCTCGTCCTTGTGGAACAAGCCGGCCCTATGGTAGCCACGCGCCGCAACGATCCGCCCTTTGTGCCAGGAGAATACTTCGATGACCAACGGTAACGGCGCCACTCCCGAGGCGGCCCCTCCTCCCCAACTCAACGTGCTGGCGCAATACATCAAGGATCTCTCGTTCGAGAACCCGAACGCGCCGCAGTCGCTGGCACCCCAGGGCCAAGCGCCGCAGATCAACATCCAGATCAATGTCGGCGCCAATGCCCTGGCCGAGACCGAATATGAAGTGACCTTGACGATCGAGGGCAAGGCCGAGAGCGGTAGCCAGGTGATGTTCAGCTTCGAGCTGGTCTATGGCGGCGTGTTCCGGCTGGTCAACGTGCCCCAGGAGCACCTGTCGCCGATGCTGCTGATCGAGTGCCCGCGGCTGCTGTTCCCGTTCGCGCGCGAGATCGTTGCCAATTCGGTCCGCGACGGCGGCTTCCCGCCCCTGATGCTCGACCCCGTCGACTTCGTCAGCCTGTACCGGCAGAACATGGAGCGCCAGGCCGCGGCCCAGGGCGCGCAGGTTCTTCAGAGCTGATCCGTTAAGATTTTTACTGTCGATGATTGAAGGGCGTGATCCGCGGCCGGGCGCCGGGGATCACGACCCCGCTAAAAATTCCATCCAGATCGGCTTGTCGCCCAGGGTGGCAATGAAGGCACGATGTGCCTCGCGCTCGGCATCGGTCACGCGCGGAGCCAGCGGAACATCCCGCTGACGCCGCGGCGTATCACCGCCGACGCCGATCCGGATCTCCTGCGACTCCTGGGTCAGGATCAGTTGCGACTGACGGGCGCCGACGAGGTCGACATAGACCTCCGCCAGCAGCTCGGCGTCGAGCAGCGCGCCGTGCTTGGTCCGGCGCGAATTGTCGATCGCATAGCGCGAGCAGAGATCGTCGAGCCGGTTCGACACGCCCGGATGCTTGCGGCGCGCCAGCAGCAGCGTATCGACCAGCCGCTCCCTGGGGATCGCCGGGCGCTTGACCCGGTCGAGCTCGGCATTGATGAAGCCGATGTCGAACGAGGCATTGTGGATCACCAGCGGCGCATCGCCGATGAACGCCAGGAAATCCTCGACCACCTCGTGGAACAGTGGCTTGTCGGCCAGGAACTCGCTCGACAGGCCGTGCACCGCGAAGGCCTCGGCCGGCATGTCACGCTCGGGATTGATGTAGACGTGGAAGACCTGGCCGGTCGGCATGCGGTTGACGATCTCGACGCAGCCGATCTCGACCAGGCGGTCGCCGCGGAGCGCGTCGAGGCCGGTGGTTTCGGTGTCGAGTACGATTTCACGCATCGGTCTGTCCGTCGCTGCAACGGCGCACGTCGAATCAGCCGCGCCGCCGCGGCATCTTAACGACCTCGGCCAGGATGTCGCGGATGCGGGCGCGCACCGGGTCAAGCCCATGCGAGGTATCCACGACGAAATCGGCGCGCGCGCGCTTCTCGGCATCGGGCATCTGCCGGGCGAGCAGCGCGTCAAGCGCTTCCTCCGTCACGGTGCCACGCGCCAGGATGCGCTGGCGCTGGATCTCGGGTGAGGTCGACACAACGACCACAGCATCGACCCGCTTGTCGCCGCCGGTCTCGAACAGCAAGGGCACATCGACGACGGCAACGGGCACGCCGGACTGCTCGGCGTGATCGAGGAACGCCTGGTGATAAGAGCGCAGCATCGGATGCACGATGGCTTCGAGCTTGCGAATGGCCTCCGGATTGCCGACGACCTGCGCTGACAGCTTCGGTCGATCGACCTTGCCGTTGACCGTCGTGCCGGGGAACGCAGCCTCGACCGCAGGCGCCGCCTCGCCTTCATAGATCTGATGGACCGTTGCGTCGGCGTCATAGACGGGAACGCCGGCTTCCGCGAACAGCTTGGCTGTCGTCGACTTGCCCATGCCCATCGAGCCGGTCAGCCCCAACACCCTCATCCGCGTTCGCTCCTCGCAACCATCAGCCTCGGCGGCCCGTCAGAATTTGAGCAGCTTGGCTTCGCGAAGGAAAGCCAACAGCGGCAGCAGCGGCAGGCCGAGGATGGTGAAGTGATCGCCGTCGATGCGGTCGAACAGATGCACGCCGAGACCTTCGAGCTGATAGGCGCCGACGCTCGACATCACCGGCGGGCCGGCCGTGTCGAGATAGGACGCGATCTCGCTCTCGGTGAGCGTCCGCATCGTCATCCAGGCCACGGCGACGTGGGAGAACAAGACCTCGCCATCGCGCACGACCGAGATCGCCGAATGCAGCGCATGGGTCCGACCGGCCAACGCCAGCAGCTGGTGCATCGCCTGCTGTCGGCCGGCCGGCTTGTTGAACATCCGCTCGCCGAGCGCCAACGTCTGGTCGGCGCCGATCACGTATGAGCCAGCCTTCAACGCCGAGACCGCCCGCGCCTTGGCCGTCGCCAGATGCAGCGCGATCTCATAAGGCGCAACCAACCCGGCCTCGGCCTGAACAGCGCGCTCGTCGATATCGGCCGGCACCGCCTCGCAGGCGAGACCGGCATTCTCGAGCAGCATGCGCCGGGCTCGGCTTTGCGAGGCCAGCACCAGCGGCCCGTCACCACACCATAGGGTCATCGCAGTCCACTCAATCCGGCAGACGCTGCCGCTGCCGGTCGGAATAGAGTTTCAGGATCGCGGCCGCCGTCTCTTCGATCGAGCGGCGCGTCACGTCGAGCATCACCCAGTTGAACTTCGCACTGAGCTTGCGTGCATAGGCGACCTCATCGGTCACCGACTGCTTGTCGACATAGTTCTCGTTGCCGGATTCCGCACCCATGCTGAGCAGCCGATTTTGCCGCACCTGGATCAGCCGCTCCGGCGTCGCATGCAGGCTGACGACCAGCGGCTTCTTCAGGATCTCCAGCTGGTGCGGAATCGGGATGCCCGGGACCAGCGGCACATTGGCCGTGCGCACGCCGCGGTTGGCGAGATAGATCGAGGTCGGCGTCTTCGATGTCCTGGAGACGCCGACCAGAACGACATCGGCATCCTCCAGCCCGTCGACCATCTGGCCGTCGTCATGGAGCATCGTGTAGTTCAGCGCATCGATGCGCGCGAAATATTCGGCATTGAGGACGTGCTGCGCGCCGACCCGGCCCGCGGTGGAGGCGCCGAGATAGGCCTCGAACAGCTGCATCACAGGACCGATGATCGACAGGCTCGGGATGTTGATCTGCTGGCACTTGGCCTCGAGCCTGGAGACCAGATCCTTCTCGAGCAAGGTGAACA
This sequence comes from Bradyrhizobium sp. USDA 4353, assembly GCF_054063215.1. Classification (NCBI taxonomy): domain Bacteria; kingdom Pseudomonadati; phylum Pseudomonadota; class Alphaproteobacteria; order Hyphomicrobiales; family Nitrobacteraceae; genus Bradyrhizobium; species Bradyrhizobium sp. USDA 4353. Next base: position 1,639,672 of record NZ_JBSSGB010000001.1, on the reverse strand, counting down.
GCACGATCCCCGGCGCCTCCTCGATCTCGTCGAGCACACGGTCGAGCTGCTTCTGGCTGCGCACCAACGGATAGACATGCTCGACCGGGGTCACGTTGGCGTATTGCGCAGCGACGGCTCGCGCAACCGTGATCAGGGTTTCGCCGGTTGAGTCGGAAACCAGATGCAGGTGAAAGTAATTGCCGGTGGTGGGCATCAAATCCTTAACGATCTGTGAATCCCTGTGAAGGACGGGGCCAAAACGCGGGCGCGAGCCGCCCCCTTTGGATAACCCCGAATCTTCTTCACATGGTCGCTGTCCGGGACAACTCAGGCGTCACGCCTGATGATATCGGGACGAGGTCCGTTTGTCTTGGGATAAGCTGTCGACCAAATTCGGCAAGCATTTGAATCACATCGGACTCGCACGCAGGCGATTGCGCCGAGCTGGCCTGTTGAAGGATGTGAACAAGCGGCTCGCAATCTGCGGATGGCGTTGCATGAGTCCAATCCACCGCTACCTAGACTCAAACCCTAAGATTCTAAAATTATTTGGTTTGGAAGCGATCGAGCCAGCGGATATGTCTCGCCTCCCAAGAGTCACCATCCGGTTAATGGATCGCGAAGTCTGATGTACGAGTGGATCAAGGCGCTGCACGTCATTGCCGTCATCGCCTGGATGGCCGGCATGCTCTATCTGCCGCGACTGTTCGTCTATCATTGCGAGGCGGAGATCGGCTCGAAGCAATCCGAGACCTTCAAGGTCATGGAGCGCCGCCTGCTGAAGGCGATCATCAATCCGGCGATGATGGTGACGTGGCTGGCCGGGCTCTATTTGGTGTGGGCCGGGCACTGGTATGCCAGCGGCTGGTTTCACGGCAAGTTTCTGCTTGTTCTCATTCTGTCCGGCGTGCACGGGCTGTTCACCCGCTGGGTCAAGGATTTTGCCGCCGACCGGAATGCGCACACTCAGAAGTTCTATCGGTATATCAATGAGGTACCGACGGTCCTCATGATCGGCATCGTGATTCTCGTGATCGTCAAGCCGTTCTGATCTCATCCATGAGAATACCGCCCTGCTGCAGACGGCTTGCGGAGGGCGGCGCGATTTTCTATATTAAGACTATCCCACCCCACGCAGGCGGATGTGGTTGCGTTCCGGCTTGACCGGCCGCCGCATCAGGTTTGGTGCCTCATCGGCGCCAACCTTGCTCAGACCTGCGGACCTCATTTTCGTCCGCCTTCCCACAGCCACCTCGCATCCCTCCCAAGTCGCTTCCACAGGACCTCCCCCAATGCGGGAAATCAAACTACAGGACCTCAAGTCAAAGACGCCGGCCGAGCTCGTCTCCTTCGCGGAGGAGAACGGGGTCGAGAACGCCAGCACGATGCGCAAGCAGGAGCTGATGTTCGCCATCCTCAAGCAGCTCGCCATCCAGGAAACCGACATCATCGGCGAAGGCGTCGTCGAGGTTCTCTCCGACGGCTTCGGCTTCCTGCGCTCGCCGGATGCCAACTATTTGCCGGGCCCGGACGACATCTACGTCTCGCCCTCGCAAATCCGCCGCTTCGGCCTGCGCACCGGTGACACCATCGAGGGCCACATCCGCAGCCCGAAGGAAGGCGAGCGCTATTTCGCGCTGCTCAAGGTCAACACCTTGAACTTCGAGGATCCCGAGAAGTCCAAGCACAAGGTCAATTTCGACAACCTCACGCCGCTGTTTCCCGATGAGCGCTTCCGGCTCGAGCTCGAGGATCCGACCCGCAAGGATCTGTCGCCGCGCGTCATCGACATCGTCGCCCCGATCGGCAAGGGCCAGCGCGCGCTGATCGTCGCGCCGCCGCGCACCGGCAAGACGGTGCTGATGCAGAACATCGCGCATTCGATCACGGCCAATCATCCCGAGTGCTATCTGATCGTGCTGCTGATCGATGAGCGCCCGGAAGAAGTCACGGACATGCAGCGCTCGGTCAAGGGTGAGGTCGTGTCCTCGACCTTCGACGAGCCGGCGGCGCGCCACGTCCAGGTCGCGGAGATGGTGATCGAGAAGGCCAAGCGCCTGGTCGAGCACGGCCGCGACGTCGTCATTCTGCTGGACTCGATCACCCGTCTCGGCCGCGCCTACAACACCGTCGTGCCGTCCTCCGGTAAGGTGCTGACCGGCGGTGTCGACGCCAACGCGCTGCAGCGGCCGAAGCGCTTCTTCGGTGCTGCCCGCAACATCGAGGAAGGCGGCTCGCTGACCATCATCGCCACCGCGCTGGTCGACACCGGCAGCCGCATGGACGAGGTCATCTTCGAGGAGTTCAAGGGCACCGGCAACTCCGAGCTCATCCTCGACCGCAAGGTCGCCGACAAGCGGACTTTCCCGGCGATCGACATCGCCCGCTCCGGCACCCGCAAGGAGGAGCTCATCACCGAGCCGCAGAACCTCAAGAAGATGTACGTCCTCCGCCGCATCCTCAATCCGATGGGCACGATGGACGCGATCGACTTCCTGCTCGACAAGCTCCGCAGCACCAAGAGCAACTCGGAGTTCTTCGAGTCGATGAACACCTGATCGGTTACGATCGCAGGATTTGAAAGGGCGCTCTTCGGGGCGCCCTTTTTGTTATGGGGCGGTCTTGCGCATAAAGCTGATAGTGCCGCGGACAGCTTCGAGATCAACCTCGGTGCCACCCTCCCCTTGAGGGGCAGGGCTATCGCATATGAAGATACGGCGCTGTCGCCACCAACAATCCTGGCAATTAGTTACTCCGTCATGCCCGGGCTTGTCCCGGGCATCCACGTGATTCTCAGCGCGCTGAACGGCGTGGATGGCCGGGACAAGCCCGGCCATGACGACGTGGAGGAAGGCGAGCGCGCCACTGCGATCGTCAAATGCGATAGCCCTGCCTGGAGGGGGGCCTGGAGGGGGAGGGTGGGACTGAGATTCGCGGCGCCCTTCGTCTTGGTCGTAAGCATGGTGGCGATGGTGCAGGCTTTGCTCGATGTCATCGCATCCTGCTCGAGCTCCGTCGCGGAGCATCGCCATCCCGCGTAAAGCATGCCGGCGTAAACTGATTGTCTTTCTGGGCCGCTAAGCCCAATTGAACGTCATGCATCCTCACGACCAGACCATCTTCGCGCTGTCCTCCGGGCGGCTGCCGAGCGCGATCGCGATCGTGCGTCTCTCTGGTTCGCATGCCGGCCCAGCGCTTCAGATGTTGGCCGGAAAGATGCCGGCACCGCGGGTGGCGACACGGGCGCTGCTTCGTGACAGCCACGGCGATCCGATCGACGATGCCGTGGCGTTGTGGTTTCCGGCGCCGGCCAGCGCCACCGGCGAGGACGTCGCCGAGCTGCATGTCCATGGCAGCCGCGCGGTGATCGCGACGTTGTTCTCCGAGTTGTCGGCCATGCCTCGGCTACGCCCGGCGGAGCCAGGCGAGTTTACCCGACGCGCGTTCGAGCACGGCAAGATCGATCTGACCGAGGCCGAGGGGCTCGACGATCTCATTCACGCCGACACGGATCGCCAGCGCCGCCAGGCGTTGCGGCAGCTCAAGGGTCTGCTCGGCGACAAGGCGCGTCGCTGGCGTGACCAGATCATCGAAGCGGCGGCGCTGATCGAGGCCGGGATCGACTTTTCCGATGAAGGAGACGTGCCGGCCGAGCTGATGGCTCCTGCCTTGTCCCGGATCGAGCAGCTCAGGGGAGAGGTCCAGTCCGTCCTGGATGCGCAGGGACGGGCCGAGCGTCTGCGCGATGGTCTGACCGTCGTCATCGCCGGGCCGCCGAATGCGGGCAAGTCGACCCTGATGAATCAACTGGCGCGGCGCGAGGTGGCGATCGTCTCTCCCTATGCCGGCACGACGCGCGACGTCATCGAGATTCAGCTCGATCTGGACGGCTATCCGGTGACCGTGATCGACACGGCGGGCATCAGGGACACGGATGATCCGGTCGAGCAGGAGGGCGTCCGACGCGCCCGGGATCGCGCCGCGCAGGCGGATCTTGTGCTCTGGCTATCGGAGAACGATCAGGCCGAGGTCGAGCGTCAGGGCGAAACGCCGGTCTGGCTTGTCCGTAACAAGATCGATGTGACCTCGTCGGGACAGGACGGCGCAGTCCCGCGGGATCAAACCCCGGCCTTCCGGATCTCCGCCAGGAGCGGAGAGGGGATGGCGCGATTGCTGGACGCTCTGATCGACTTTGCGCGGGACTATTTCGGTGCCACGGAAAGCGGCCTCATCACCCGGGAGCGGCAGCGAAGCCTGCTGATTGAGACCGTTGCGGCGCTCCGGCGGAGCACCGATGCGGTCGCGCTGGGCGAAGAGCTTGTCGCGGAGGAGCTGCGCATCGCCGCTCTTGCGCTCGGGCGGCTGTTGGGGCGGGTCGATGTCGAAGATCTGCTGGACGTGATCTTCCGCGAGTTCTGCATCGGGAAATAGGCGCGGCATGTTTAATGAAACGTTGATTGGTTAACCCATCCTCAATCGTTTCACGTGAAACAAGGGTCGGTCTCACCAAGACGTTTCACGTGAAACACGGCGTCAGCTTCGTGGGCTTGTTTCACGTGAAACGTCTTCCGGGCGTTGTCCCTAAGCGCTAGATATCCGCCATGAGCGAGCATCTGACATCTTACGACGTCATCGTCATCGGTGGCGGCCACGCCGGCTGTGAAGCAGCGGCCGCGTCGGCGCGTATGGGCGCCCGAACCGCTCTGGTCACGCACCAGTTCGCCACCATCGGGGCCATGTCCTGCAATCCTGCGATCGGTGGAATGGGAAAGGGCCATCTGGTGCGGGAGGTCGACGCGCTGGACGGTCTCATGGGTCGCGTCGCCGATGCCGGGGGCATCCAGTTTCGTGTTCTGAACCGGCGGAAGGGTCCGGCCGTCCGCGGCCCGCGGGCACAGGCTGACCGGAAGCTTTATGCCGTCGCGATGCAGGCTGCGATCCGGGAGACCGTCAATCTCTCCGTGATCGAAGGCGAGGCGGACGAACTCGCCGTCGCCAACGGACGTGTCGCCGGGCTCAAGCTGGCGGATGGCCGGACGCTGGCTTGTGGTGCCGTGGTCATTACGACCGGGACCTTCCTGCGCGGTCTGATCCATCTCGGCGAGAAGACCTGGCCGGCCGGTCGCGTCGGTGAGGCGCCGGCGCTCGGACTGTCGCGCTCGCTGGAGGCGATCGGATTCAAGCTCGGCCGCCTGAAGACCGGAACGCCGCCGCGTCTGGATGGACGCACAATCGACTGGTCCGCAGTCGAGATGCAGCCCGGCGATGATCCGCCGGAGCCGTTCTCCGTCCTCACCGACAAGATCACCACGCCGCAGATCCAGTGTGGCATCACCCGGACGACGACCGCGACCCACGACGTGATCCGCGCCAACGTGCATCGCTCGCCGATGTATTCCGGGCAGATCAAGTCGACCGGTCCGCGCTATTGTCCGTCGGTCGAGGACAAGATCGTCCGCTTCGGAGATCGCGACGGCCACCAGATCTTCTTGGAGCCGGAAGGGCTCGACGACAGCACGGTCTATCCAAACGGGATCTCCACTTCGCTGCCGGAGGAGGTTCAGCTCGCGCTGCTGCCGACCATTCCGGGATTGGAGCGGGTGCGGATGATCCGGCCGGGCTACGCGATCGAGTACGATCACGTCGATCCGCGCGAGCTGGAGCCGAGCCTGCAGACCAAGCGGATGAAGGGCCTGTTCCTGGCTGGCCAGATCAACGGCACCACGGGATATGAAGAGGCGGCGGCACAGGGTGTGGTGGCTGGTCTGAACGCGGCGTTGGTGTCGAGTGGTGGCGAGGCGATCGTGTTCGATCGGGCCGACGGCTATCTCGGTGTGATGATCGATGACCTCGTCACGCGGGGAATCACCGAGCCGTATCGCATGTTCACCTCGCGCGCCGAATATCGCCTGACGCTGCGGGCCGACAATGCGGATCAAAGGCTGACGGACAAGGGCATCGCGCTCGGCTGTGTCGGCGGTCAGCGGGCGCAATTCCACCGGACTAAGATGCAGGCGTTGGAAGCGGCTCGCGCTCTGGCGAAGTCGCTGACGATCACCCCCAACGAAGCGGCCAAGCACGGGCTCACGCTGAACCGGGATGGCCAGCGGCGGTCGGCATTCGAGCTGATGGCCTATCCTGAAATCGATTACGCGCAGGTGAGGGCGATCTGGCCCGAGCTCGGCGCGATGGATCCGGTGATCGCCACCCATCTGGAGATCGATGCCAAGTATGATGTCTATGTCCGCCGCCAGAGTGAGGACGTCGAGGCCTTCCGACGCGACGAAGGTTTGGTGCTCGGTGACCTGGACTACGCGCTGGTCCCTGGTCTCTCGAACGAAGCGCGCGCGAAGCTGACCGCGGCCAAGCCCTGGACGATCGGGCAGGCGGGTCGCATCGACGGAATGACTCCGGCGGCGCTCGGAATTCTGGCGGCGTATCTGCGCCGTGAGGCGCGGCGCAACAAGGCCACGGGTTGAGGACGTTTCACGTGAAACGAGCAACGTCCGTCGCACCCCCTGATGCGCTCCAAAGCGACAAAGCCGAGGCCCTCGCTCTCACCCCCGTTTCACGTGAAACGGAGCAGCGCCTCGACCACTACATCGCGCTGTTGCTGGAGTGGCAGGCCAAGACCAATCTGGTCGCGCCGTCCACCTTGCCGCATCTCTGGACCCGACACATTTCGGATTCGCTGCAGCTTCTTGATCTCGCGCCCGAGGCCAAGATCTGGGTCGACCTCGGCAGCGGCGGTGGCTTCCCCGGCGTGGTGCTGGCTTGCGCTTTGGCCGAGCGGCCCGGGGCCCAGGTTCATCTGGTCGAGCGCATCGCCAAGAAGGCCGCGTTCCTGCGTGAAGCAATTCGCGTCACGGGCTCACCGGGGATCGTGCATTTGTCAGAGATCGGGGATATCGTGGAGAAGTGGAGCGGGCGAGTCGATTGCGTGACCGCACGCGCGCTGGCTCCGCTACACCAACTCATCGGCTTTGCGGAGCCCTTGGTGAAAAAAGGCGCGAAAGCGCTGTTTCTCAAGGGTCAAGATGTAGATGCGGAATTGACCGAATCTACCAAGTATTGGAAAATCGAGCCGAAACTTCATTCCAGCCGGACGGGCGGGCAGGGCTGGATCGTCGCAATCGATTGCATCGAGCGACAAGGCTGAACTCCCGCACAACAACCATGGCGATCGCGCATGTCCGTAATTGATCAGATTTATCAAGAAGATAGAGCCCCTCACCCGGACGGGCATCCGCGCATCCTGGCGCTCGCCAACCAGAAGGGCGGGGTCGGCAAGACCACGACCGCGATCAACCTCGGCACCGCGCTGGCCGCCATCGGCGAGCGCGTCCTGATCGTCGATCTCGATCCCCAGGGCAACGCCTCGACCGGTCTTGGCATCGACCGCGGCAGCCGCAACTGCTCCACCTACGACGTCTTGATCGGCGAGGCCTCGCTGCGCGACGCCGTGGTCGCGACCGCCGTGCCGCGGCTGCACATCGCGTCCTCGACGATGGACTTGTCCGGCCTCGAGCTCGAGCTCGGCAACAGCGCCAACCGTGCCTTCCGTCTGCGCGACGCGATCGCCGGCCTCAACAACAACGTCTCGCCGGAGAACGACTACACCTATGTGCTGGTCGACTGCCCGCCGTCGCTGAACCTGCTGACCGTCAATGCGATGGCCGCATCGGACGCGATCCTGGTGCCGCTGCAGTGCGAGTTCTTCGCGCTCGAAGGTCTGTCGCAACTCTTGCAGACCGTGGAGCAGGTGCGCTCGACCTTGAACCCGAACCTGTCGATCCACGGCATCGTGCTGACGATGTTCGACTCGCGCAACAACCTGTCCAACCAGGTCGTCGCCGACGTCCGCCAGTTCATGGGATCGAAGGTCTACAACACGATGATCCCGCGCAACGTCCGCATCTCCGAGGCGCCGTCCTACGGCAAGCCGGTGCTGGTCTATGACCTGAAGTGCGTCGGCAGCGAAGCCTATCTCAAGCTCGCGACCGAGGTCATCCAGCGCGAGCGCGATTTGCGCGCCAACTAAGCGATTGCCATGGTGCCGGCTGGCGTCATGTCAGCCGCATCTCGATCGAGGATGACGGCGAATTCCGACAGCGGGATTCGTCATGTCCTTTCTTTGCCCTGACGCTGCGGTTCGGCAGCAGCACGGAAGCGGAGCGTGACGTGAATCCAAAGGAGAAGGCGATGGCGGAGGAGTCGCGATCGCGGTTGGGCCGGGGCCTCGCGAGCCTGATCGGTGACGTCGGCCGCGAGGCGGGTGCGCCGCCGGAGCGGCCGCGCAATCAGCGCAAGGTGCCGATCGAGTTTCTCAAGCCGAACCCGCGCAACCCGCGCAAGACGTTCTCCGACGGCGAGCTCGCCGAGCTCTCGGCCTCGATCAAGCAGCACGGCGTGATCCAGCCGATCGTGGTGCGTCCGATCAAGGGCCAGCAGGATCGCTACGAGATCATAGCCGGAGAGCGCCGCTGGCGTGCCTCGCAGGCGGCCGGCCTGCACGAGGTGCCGATCGTCCCGGTCGACGTCAGCGACAGCGATGCACTCGAGCTCGCGATCATCGAGAACGTGCAGCGCGAGGACTTGAACCCGATGGAGGAGGCGCAGGGCTATCATGCGCTCGCCAACGAGTTCAAACGCAACCAGGAAGAGATCGCCAAGATCGTCGGCAAGAGCCGCAGCCACGTCGCCAACATGATGCGGCTGACCAAGCTGCCGGCCGAGGTGCAGGGCTTCATCGCCACCGGCGAGATCTCGGCCGGCCATGCGCGCGCGCTGATCAACCTGCCGGACCCGCTGACGGCCGCGAAGAAGATCATCGCGGAGGGCCTGAACGTTCGGCAGACCGAGGCGCTGGCGCATGAGGAGGGCGTGCCCGAGCGCAAGCCGCAGAAGCCGCGCAGTACGGGCGGCAGCGCCACGCCCGAGAAGAAGGACGCCGATACGCTCGCGCTGGAGAAGCGCGTCGGTGACGCGCTCGGTCTCACGCTTTCGATCAGCCACCGCGATCCCGGCGGCACCGTGCAGATCACCTACCGCAGCCTCGAGCAGCTCGACGAGGTGATGCGCAGGTTGGAGCAGGGCTAGTTGTGACTCGTCGCTGCTGACTGCGCTGCGATGGCCATCATCCCTTCCGCCGTGCCGCCACCGCGATCGACAACAGCGTCCGCTGTGCGATCGCGGCTGCGAGGCCGGGCTGCTTGCGCATGTCGAGCGCGGCCGTCGCGAGCTGATCGATGATCGGCAGCAAGCGGGCAGGGGAGAAGTTGCGGAGCGCTGTTTCGGCGCTTGGCTTGCGCGAGAAGTGCAGCCGCGGGAAGCCGCCTTCGAGAATGCTCGAAACCGGCGTGCCCGAAGCGACGGCGAGCGCGGATTTGTGCAGCCATGCCGCATGCCGCTGCGCTGCCGAGATGATCACCCCGGGATAGGTGCCGGCGATCATGGCCTTGCCGAACTCGGTCTCGACCACCTCAGGCTTGCCGCCGAAGGCGCCGTCGACGATCGGATCGAGCTTCATCTCCGAGGCGTCGGCGACCACCGCCATGACATGGTCGAGCGTCACCTCGCCCTCGCCATGCGCGAACAAGGTCAGCTTGCGCACTTCATTGCGCGACGCCTGCCGGTCGCCGCCGAGCAGCGCCATCAGATAGGCGCGCGCGTCTTGCGAGATGCGCAAGCTGGCAATGCGGAGCTCGTCGTCGATCAGCTTGGCGAGATCGCGCTCGGTGTCCGGGTAGCACGCGATCGCCACCGCACTCGCCGCCTTCTCGCAGATCTTGCGCAACGGTGAATCCGGCCTGATATCGCCGGCCTCGATGACGATGCGGCAGTCGCGCACGCTCATCTGCGTGAGCGTCTCAACGCCGCTGGCGAAGGTCCGCGATCCCGCGCGGACGCGAATGGCGCGGCGGCCGCCGAACAGCGGCACGGTCATGGCCTCGTCGACCAGACGCGACGGCTCGGCGGCGAGCTCGTCGCCGTCGAGCCGGACCACGGAAAACGGATCATCGGGATTGTCGACGGCGGAGGCGATCAGCGCCTCGGCCCGTTCGCGGACGAGGCCGGCGTCCGGCCCGTACAGCAGGATCAGCGGACGGGCGGCGTCAGGCCTCGCAAGGAAGGCGTCGATCTCTCGTCCGCGCAGCGCGACCACGGCGGTGTCAGCCGTGCGTCAGGTGCCCGCGGTGAAATAGGCCGCGAGCCGGGTCTTGATCTTCTCCGCAACCTCCTCGGAGGCGCGGTCCTCGGCATCGTTGAATGCGCGCTGCCGGGCGAAGCGCTGGTAGGAGCCGGGGATGTCGTACGACGTGCGCGCGAAGGTCGTGCCCGTCATCACCGATTTGTTGGTGGCGAGCTCGACCAGATTGTACTGCACGTCGATGCCGACATTCTCGGTGGTCGGCAGGCCGGTGGTCTGCGACACGATCAGCGACGAGCGGCTGGTCTGGAACCGCAGCACCAGCTTGTGGGTCGGAGCGGTTCCGGTCGCGGTGCCGTAGAGCTTGAAGGCGAGCGAGTTGCGGATCGCAACACCGATGCGCGCCTCGGGCGAGGCGTTCGGCTTGTCGACGGGCGGCAGCTCGATGCCCATGAGCTTGTCGCGCAGCCCCGGCGTGCCGTCGGCATGCTCGGCATACATCGGCTGGAAGCAGCCAGCCGTCAGCCCAGCCAACGCGGCCACGGCCAGCAGCCGTGCAGCGATCCGAAACCTAGCCGACGACATTCACGATCCTCTTGGGAACAATGATCACCTTGCGGACGGGCTTGCCGTCCAGCGCCAGTTTTACTGCATCGAGTGCCAAAACGGCAGACTCAATTTCCGGATTCTGCGCGTTGCTGGCGACTGTGACTTCTCCGCGCTTCTTGCCGTTGACCTGCACGACCAAGGTCATGCTGTCCTCAACCAGCAAATCTCGTTCGATTTGCGGCCAGGAGGCCTCCGAGATCAGGCCGGAGTGACCCAGCACCTGCCAGCACTCCTCGGCCAGATGCGGCATCATCGGCGAGAACAGCTGCACCAGGATGCCGGCTGCCTCGCGAATCGCCCAGGCGAGGTCCGGCGCCGGCTTGGCGAGCTTTGCCAGCACATCGGCCAGCGCATTGGCGAATTCGCGGATATGCGCCAGGCAGACGTTGAAGTGCAGCCGCTCGATGCCGCCGGTCACCTTGTCGAGCGCGCCATGCGCGGCCTTGCGCAGCGCCAGCGCGTCCGGGCCGAAATCGGCCGGACGGGAGGAGGGGGCCTCCGCCGAGGCCGCGACCGATTCGTTGACCAGCCGCCACAGGCGCTGGACGAAGCGGGCCGCGCCCTGGACGCGCTCGTCGCTCCAGATCACGTCGCGATCCGGCGGCGAGTCCGACAGCATGAACCAGCGCGCGACATCGGCGCCGTAGCTCTCGATGATGTCGTCGGGGTCGACGGTGTTCTTCTTGGACTTGGACATCTTCTCGATCGGGCCGATCGTGATGTCCTCGCCGGTCGCGGTCAGCACGGCGCGGCGGCCATTGCCACCGACCTCGATCTTGACCTCGGCCGGATTGACGTAGGTGCCGTCAGCCTTCTGATAGGTCTCGTGCACCACCATGCCCTGCGTGAACATGCCGGCGAACGGCTCGTCCATCGCGACATGGCCAGTCGCCTTCATCGCGCGGGTGAAGAAGCGGCTGTAGAGCAGATGCAGGATCGCGTGCTCGACACCGCCGATATACTGGTCGACCGGCATCATCCGGTTGGCGACCGCAGGCGTCGTCGGCGCGGTCTCGTTCCACGGATCGGTGAAGCGCGCGAAGTACCAGGACGAATCCACGAAGGTGTCCATGGTGTCGGTTTCGCGCGTCGCCCTAGCCCCGCATTTCGGACAGGTGACGTGCTTCCAGGTCGGATGGTGATCCAGCGCATTGCCCGGCTTGTCGAAGGTGACGTCGTCAGGCAGCACGACCGGCAGGTCCTTCGCCGGCACCGGCACGACATCGCATTTGGCGCAATGGATCACCGGGATCGGGCAGCCCCAATAGCGCTGCCGCGAGATGCCCCAGTCGCGCAGGCGGAAATTGACCTGGCGCTCGCCCACGGGCGCGCCGCCGCGCTGCTCGGTCTCCAGCCGCTTCGCCACCTCGTCCTTGGCCTGGGCGATCGTCATGCCGTCGAGGAAGCGCGAATTGATCAGCCGTCCGTCGCCGTCGAAGGCGGTGTCGGTGATGACGAAGCTCGCGGGGTCCTGTCCTTCGGGGCAGACCACCGGCGTATTGCCGAGACCGTATTTGTTGACGAAGTCGAGGTCGCGCTGGTCATGCGCCGGGCAGCCGAAGATGGCGCCGGTGCCGTACTCCATCAGCACGAAGTTCGCGACATAGACCGGCAGGGTCCAGCTCGGATCGAACGGATGCACGGCGCGGATGCCGGTATCGAACCCCTGCTTCTCGGCGGTATCGATCGCCTCCTGGGCGGTGCCGATGCGCTTGATCTCGGCGATGAACGCGGCGAGCTCCGGATTCTTGGCAGCCGCGGCCTGCGCCAGCGGATGGTCGGCCGAGATCGCCATGAACTTTGCGCCGAACAGCGTGTCCGGCCGCGTCGTGAAGATCTTCAGCTCGGTCTCGCCGGCCGGTGTTGTCTTCGCATCCAGCGCAAAGCGGATCAGCAGGCCTTCGGACCGACCGATCCAGTTCCGCTGCATCAGCCTGACCTTGTCGGGCCAGCGGTCCAGGCCATCCAGCGCGTCCAGCAGCTCCTGCGAGTACTTCGTGATCTTGAACACCCATTGGTTCATCTCACGCTGTTCGACCACCGCACCGGAGCGCCAGCCGCGGCCGTCGATGACCTGCTCGTTGGCGAGCACGGTCATGTCGACCGGATCCCAGTTCACCTTGCGCTGCTCGCGCTCCACCAGCCCGGCCTGCATGAAGTCCAGGAACATCTTCTGCTGGTGCTTGTAGTAGGACGGATCGCAGGTCGCGAACTCGCGGGCCCAGTCGAGCGACAGGCCGATCGAGCGCAGCTGCTTCTTCATTGCTGCGATGTTGTCGTAGGTCCACGCCTTCGGCGCCACCTTGCGCTCGATCGCGGCGTTCTCCGCCGGTAGGCCGAACGCATCCCAGCCCATCGGATGCAGCACGTTGAAGCCCTTGGCGCGCATGAACCGCGCCAACACGTCGCCGAGCGTATAATTACGGACATGGCCGATATGGATGCGTCCCGACGGATAGGGAAACATCTCGAGTACGTAGTATTTCGGACGCGGATCGTCGTTCTTGGTGGCGAAGATCGCCTTCTCGTCCCACTGGCGCTGCCAGCGCGGCTCGGCTTCACGGGCGTTGTAGCGTTCGGATGTCATGGAATCGCTTGTAATTTTCGAGGATTCGCGTCGTTTCAAGACGGCGGACTAGGCCACAAAAGCGGCATGCGGGTCAATGGGGCGGCAGATGATGATACCATTTCGTGCAGCTGCTAAGCGACGGTAATTGCGAGTTTTTTTGCGCGCCTCGCCCGTACTGTCGAAGGTCCGATTGAGGCACGGTTAAGACTTGAATGGGAGGATGAGTGCATACATCCAGGCTTCTGCCCGCATCTGGGGTCACTCCACATCGTGTCCGGCGCTACGTACGACGAGCTTGACTTCGAGTACGCGACCACTGTCGCGGAAAAAGCCATGAAATCCATGGCACAACAGCGCGTGCCACCGACGCCTAACAACTTCCATCTGTGGTTCAAGTACTCACTCGGCTCGGCGTCGGATCTCAAGCGCGCGGTCGACATTCTCGTCAGCAACAAGCGCAAGTTCGACAAGACCACCAACCAGGCGCTGTTCGATACGTATATCGGCCAGCAGGGCACGGAAGCGGCTGTAGTCCACAAAGTCTCGCAGCAGTTGCATGGCGTGATGGACTCAGCCAAGAGCTATCTCACGGCTGCGATCGCCGACAACCGCACGCATATGGAGGCGATCGACGGCGTCGCCGAGCGCAGCGAGCAGGGCGTCGATCCGAAGATCCTGATCGAGAATCTCGTCAGCGAGCTGGCGCAGGCGACCGCACGCGCCGCCAAGCTGGAGGCGAGCTTCGCCGAGAAGTCGCGCGAGCTCGACACGATCAGGGACTCGCTGAATAAGTCGGAGCAGCGCGCGCGCACCGATACGCTCACCGGTCTGCCGAACCGTCGCGCGCTCGAAGAGTTCTTCCGCCATGTCCAGATCGCGGCGATGGAGCAGGACGAGCCGCTCAGCATTCTCCTGATCGACGTCGACCACTTCAAGAAGTTCAACGACAATTACGGCCACGGCGTCGGCGATCAGGTGCTGCGCCTCGTCGCCAAGGCGCTGCGCGAGCGCGTTCGCGACAAAGACCTGCCCGCGCGCTATGGCGGCGAGGAGCTGATCGCGGTGCTGCCGCAGACGGATCTCGAGGGCTGCACGGCGATCGCCGAGCGCATCCGCCGCACCATCGCGGATTGTCAGTTCACGCGGCGCTCGACCGGCGAGGTGCTGCCGCAGATCACGGTGTCGATCGGCGTCGGCCAGTTCCAGTTCGGTGAGTCCATGGCGGATCTGATCGATCGTTGCGACCGCGCGCTGTATCTCGCCAAGAAGCTCGGCCGCAACCGCGTGGTCACCGAGCTCGAGCTCGACCGCAAGCTGGCCGTCGGCTGATCACAGCGGACATCGCGCCGGCTTAGCCGGCGCGCGCAACGTCCCTGTTTTCGTCCGGGACATCGCCCAAGCCATCTTCGAAGCCATCCCCGAAACCATGGCCGACCACGGTGTTGCGTCCGCGATGCTTGGCGGCGTAGAGCGCGGCATCCGCCGCCTCGATCAGGTCGGCGGGCGTCAGGGATTCATTCGGCCGGGTCGAGGCGACGCCGACGCTGACGGTGACGCATTGATGCACCGAGGTCGCATGCGGCAGCTCCAGGTCGAGAACGGCTTCGCGCACCTGCTCGCCGATCACGAGCGCCTGCCTTGCGTTCAGGCCCGGCAGCAGCAGGCAGAACTCCTCACCGCCATAACGGCCGGCAAACGCGGTCGTGGCGCATGCAATCTGCGACAGCGTCTCGCCGAGGCGCGACAGGCAGGCGTCGCCTTCGGGATGACCATAGGTGTCGTTGTAGAGCTTGAAATGATCGACATCGATCATCAAGAGCGACAGGTCGGTGCCGGTCTGCTGCGCGCGGGTCCATTCGATGTCGATGCGATTCTGGAAGCCGCGGCGGTTGGCGAGGCCGGAGAGCATGTCGATCGACGCCATCACCGTCAGCCTGTCATTGGCGGCGACCAGCTCGCGCTCGCGCTGGCCGAGCTTGGCGGCCATCGCATTGAACGATTTCGCCAGCGGCAGGAACTCCGACGGCAGATGCTTGGTGGCGACGCGCGCCGACCAGTGGCCATGGCCGAAGCGCTTGGCGGTCGCCGCGAGCATGCTGACGGGCTTCACGATCAGCTTCTCGGCCGCGATCAATGCGCCGAGCAGCACGATCAGGCAGACTAGGCCGGCCTGCAGATAGGCGTTGCGGATCTCGCGGTCGATCGCGGCGGTGACGCGGGTCTCGTCGATGCTGACGATCAGGCGCGAGCCGCTGTCGGCGATGCGCGTGAAGGTGATCGCGCGCTTGGAGCCGTCGGCGGCCGTGAAGCTCAGCGTTTCCGTCGGCTTGCTCGAGCTCATCGCCGTCTCGGCGACGGCCGACAGCAGCGGCACGCTGTCGAGCGGCCGGCCGATCAGCTCAGTGCGATCGGCGGGTGCCGCCAGCACGGTTCCCTCGCTGTCGATCAGCACCGCCGTGATGCCCGGGCGGCCGCCAAGATTGCTCATGATCTTGGACATCCATTCCAGGTTCACGCTGGCGAGCATCACCGCATCCGGCTCGCCGGTGATCGCACCGACCGGATAGGCGGCCATCACGATCGGCATGTGCGTCGGCTTCGACAGCAGATAGTCGCTGAAGACGAAGTCGCGTGCTTCCTGGGCGCCGCGGAAATACGGCCGGTCGCTGAAATCGAGGCCGACATATTGATTGTTGGTCGAGCACTGGATGCGGCCGTCGCGGCCGGCGATCATCAAGGTGCGAATCCAGGGCAGCGTCGCCGGCAGGCTGGCGCGCATCATGTCGCAACTGCGGCTGATGCCGGTGGCCGACGCCCGGACATAGGCGGTCGACTTCAGCACCGTCTCCACCGACATGATGACCTCGCGCTGCATGTCGGCGCTTTGCCGGGCGAGAGCGAAGAATTCCTCGGAGGCGAGTGCGATCTGCCGGGTCCGGGCGCCTTCCAGCGACCGGGCGCGTTCCAACATCAGCGGCGCGACCAGGATGAGGGCGAGCAGCGCCAGGCGCGCGCGAATCCCCATCAGCCGGTTCAGCTTCACTCTATTGCGATTGAAGCGGATGCTTGGCATTTCTTTCCCCCACCCCCGGTCGGGCAAGGTAAGGGGAAGGGTTCAAGAACCCTTTCTCGAACTCCGTAAAATTGCAGCCAAACCCGTAAATCTACCGACCAACGGACGCCATCGTGACCGACGCATCGAATGCCGCCTCGTCCTCCACCTCCGCGCTCGCCGCCGTCGAGCAGGAGATCCTGCGCGCCTGCGCCGACGCCAAGCGCGATCGCGCCTCGGTGACCCTGATCGCGGTGTCGAAGACGTTCGCCGCCGACGCGATCGAGCCCGTCATCCTGGCCGGACAGCGCGAGTTCGGCGAAAACCGTGTTCAGGAGGCCAAAGGAAAATGGCCGGCGCTGATCGACGCGCATCCGGGCCTGGTGCTGCACCTGATCGGGCCGTTGCAATCCAACAAGGCGAAGGAGGCGGTGGCGCTGTTCGACGCCATCCATTCGGTCGATCGGCCGAGCCTCTGTACCGCGCTGGCCAAGGAGATCGCCGCTCAGGGCCGGCATCCCAAGCTGTTCGTCCAGATCAATACTGGCGAGGAGCCGCAGAAGGCCGGCATCGCGCCCGGCGATGCCGATGCGTTCATTGCCGCGTGCCGGAAGGATTATGGGCTCGAGATTTCCGGCCTGATGTGCATCCCGCCGGTCGACGAGGCGCCGGGCCCGCATTTCGCTCTGACGGCGAAGATCGCGGCCCGCAATGGTCTGGCCCATCTGTCGATGGGCATGAGCGCCGATTTCGCCACCGCCATCCAGTTCGGCGCCACCCATGTGCGGGTCGGCTCGGCGATCTTCGGGCACCGCTGAGAGCGATCGCTCTTCGTTGCTGGCCTATGCAAACCTGACCGACACGCGCCCGAGCTCGCCAAAATCCGCGTCCATCACGTCACCGCTGGCGATCGGCAGTGGCGGATGACAGGTTCCGGTCGTCACCACCTGCCCGGCCCGCGTCGTGATGCCGAGCGCGCTGAGCTCGTTGACCAGCCAGGCCAGGGCCACGCGGGGATCACCGAGCACGTTGCGGCCGTGGCCGATGAAGGTCTCGCCGCGCAGCGTGATGCGCGGCCGCTCCCCGACCAGGTCGCGGCTGCGCCAATCCACGCTGGCCGGCTCGCCGAGCACGAACAGATGCGCGCAGGCATTGTCGGCGATCAGCTGCGCCTCGCCGGCGCTGACGAAGTCGGCAAACCGCGAATCCGGGATCTCGATCGCCGGATGCAGCGTACCGACCGCGGCGAGCACCTCGGCGACATCATAAGGAGTCGGTCGTGGCGACAGGTCGACACGCAGGCGGAAGGCGAACTCCGGCTCGGCGACGCGCATCGCATTGCCGGCCATCGACGCGGTGCCGCCGACCGGCAGAACTGTTTCGGCGAGAATCCGCCCGGCCATCGGGCCGGCGACGTTGATGTGGCGCTGCCCGGCCTCGCTGGTGGCGGCGATCTTCCAGCCGAACAGCGGCTTGCCCGAGTGTTTTTCCAGCTCGGCCTGGATCGCATAGCCTTCCGCCCGGTCGCGCGGGCGCAGCTCCGGCGGAAGCTCCGAGAGCTTGCTGCCCTGTCGCCAGTGCGAGCGCAGGATCGCCGAGGCGCCGGCAGGCTGGTCGGTCGCGCGCATGATGTCCTCCCCCTCTCTTCTTATTCGATGACGATCCTGGTGAGCGGGCCGATCCTTTGCAACAGCATGAGCATCGCCGGCCGGGTCATCGCCACGCAGCCGGCGGTCGGACCGAAATGCGGCCGCGCCAGATGCAGGAACACGGCGCTGCCGCGGCCCGCAATCCGGGGCCTGGTGTTGTGGTCGATCTCAATGATGAAGTCGTAGAGATGGTCAGGGCGAGCCAACCTGTCGCCGGGCTGGTCGCCGCGCAGCCGGATCGGCTGATTGTAATGCCGGTCGGCGGGATCCTCGCACCAGGCATCTTCGGGACCGATCCGTCGCACCGGGAGCAAGGTTTGCGGACGCGGATGCCGGTCGGCGCGCCACCACAGCCGGCGCGGGTAGAATGTGCCGCGCGGGGTGCCGCCATCACCCTCGCGCTTGTTGGCCAGGATGCCGCCGCGGCCGAGCGCCACCGGGATGACATGGCCCCAGATCTGGAGCCAACCGCGCTGCCTTGACCCGGCCTTGCTGCGAATCGAGATCAGGCTCGCTGGCATACCAATGTACCTCGTCCATAAAGAGATGAAACAACGTGCCTTTTCATTGCCATGCATTGCCCGGCAATTGCCTTAATGTCGGCGAATGGTCCGCGGCGACGGTCGAACGGGACATTCATCGCATTCCCTGCCCAATTCTGGAGTAGAGTGGCTGCCGCTTGTGAATCGGTAACAGCCCCCTACTTCAAGACGGAACAGGGCTCATGAGCCTGTTTGCCCACCGCTGCGGCGCCCACTTCCCGCATTCCCGCCGGGCGCCACCAAGAGGATTGTACCTATGGCCAATGCCCGCAAGATCCTGATCGTGGACGACGACACCGATCTGCGCGACACCCTGATGGAGCAGCTCTCGCTGCATGACGAATTCGAGGCTCAGGCCGTCGACACCGGCGCCAAGGGCGCCAGCGCAGCCAAGGCGAACTCGCCCGATCTGGTCCTGATGGATGTCGGCCTGCCCGACACCGACGGCCGCGAGGTGGTGCGTAGCTTGCGTAAGGGCGGCTTCAAGGCCCCGATCATCATGCTGACCGGGCACGACACGGATTCGGATACGATCCTCGGCCTGGAGTCCGGCGCCAATGACTACGTCGCCAAGCCTTTCCGTTTTGCCGTGCTGCTCGCGCGCATCCGCGCTCAGCTCCGCCAGCACGAGGCCAGCGAGGACGCGGTGTTCTCAGTCGGCCCGTACAGCTTCCGGCCCGGCTCGAAGATGCTGACCGGCGCCAATGCCCGCAAGGTCCGCCTCACCGAGAAGGAAACCGCGATCCTGCGCTTCCTGTACCGTGCCGGCCAGCAGCCGGTGTCGCGCGAGACCCTGCTGCAGGAAGTCTGGGGCTACAATTCCGGCGTCACCACCCACACGCTGGAGACCCATATTTACCGTCTCCGCCAGAAAATCGAGAAAGATGCCGCCAATCCAGAGATTCTGGTGACGGAGGCCGGTGGCTACAAGTTGGTGCCGTGATACGGTTCGGGGATGGCGGTCTGCCGTCTATGATATTGGTTCCATTTCGCCTTCCCCGGGCCCTTTATGTCGATCGAAGACGATATTGCGCTGTTGGAGCGCGTCCCGACCCTGCGTCTGTTGGGAAGCGATTCGCTGCGCATGATCGCGATCGGCTCCGAGCCGCGTAACATCCAGAACGGCGAGACCCTGTTCCGCGAGGGCGACACGGCCGATTGCGGCTATGTCGTCCAGCGCGGCAAGCTGCGCATCAGCGACGAGGTCGGCGCCGAGATCGTCGCCACGCCGACCATGCTGATCGGCGAATTGGCGCTGCTGGTCGAGATGCGGCGGCCGGCGACGGCGACCGCGCTCGAATATTCCACCGTGGTGCGGATCTCGCGCAGTCTGTTTCAGCGCGTGCTTGAGAGCGACGCCATGGCGGCGCGCCGCCTGCGCGACGAGTTCGCCCACCGCGCCAACCGCATCGCCAACGACATCCTGATGGCCGGCGCGAAGCTGACGTCGTGACGTCTTCACCTCTCCCGAAGGGAGAGTCGGATGGCATCGCCAGATGCCATCCGGGTGAGGGGTTAAGGTCTATCGATATGCGCGCAAGCCCCCTCACCCGGCGCTGCGCGCCGACCTCTCCCCGGTGGGGAGAGGTGGAGCTTGTGGCCGCTCGCGGGTTTCACCAATTCCCAGCCAAGTCCTACACGTCCAGCGTCACCGTGACCGGCACGTGATCGGACGGCCGCTCCCAGCTGCGGGCGTCGCGCAGGATGCTGAAATCGGCGACGCGGTCCTTCAGCGCCCGTGACACCCAGATGTGGTCGAGCCGGCGGCCGCGATTGCCGACGGTCCAGTCGGCGGCGCGGTAGCTCCACCAGGTGTAGACCTTCTCCGACATCGGGATGCGCTCGCGCGCGACGTCCACCCATTCGCCATGGGTCTGCGCCGCCAACAGCTTCTCGCATTCGATCGGCGTGTGCGAGACCACCTTCAGAAGCTGCTTGTGCGACCAGACGTCGTGCTCATGCGGCGCGACGTTGAGATCGCCGACCAGGATGTGGCGGTCGTCGCCGCGCGGATGCAGCGGCTCGCACGCCTTCATCTCGTCGAGGAATTGCAGCTTGTGCTCGAACTTCGGATTGAGCGCGGGATCGGGAATGTCGCCGCCGGCCGGCACGTAGAAATTATGCAGCACCAACGGCTGCGCGAGCTGCGCCCTCTCGCCGAACGCCACGGTGATGTGGCGGGAATCCACCTTGTCGCAGAAGGTGCGGACGTCCGTCGTCTCGAACGGCCATTTCGAGATCACGGCGACGCCGTGATAGCCCTTCTGCCCGTTCAGCGCGATGTGCTCATAGCCCAGCCGCTTGAAGCGCTTCAGCGGGAAGGCATCGTCGATGCACTTCGTTTCCTGCAGGCACAGCACATCGGGCCGGACCTGCTTGATGAACTTTGCGACGAGATCGATGCGCAGGCGCACCGAATTGATGTTCCAGGTGGTCAGGACGAGACGCATGAGATCTGCGATAGCATGAATTGCACTGGCGTCAGCGCCCGGAGCTTTGGCGCGGCGCAGCCGAATGACTGCACCATCAGGGCTTTTCCCCAGCTAACTGGGATTGCGATCAACCCCGCTTGGCCTCGATCACGTCCCACACACGCGCGGCGATATCGGGGCCGCCGAGCCGGGCGATCGCGCGGATGCCGGTCGGCGAGGTCACGTTGATCTCGGTGAGATTGCCGTCGATGACGTCGATGCCGACCAGCAGCAGGCCGCGCGCACGCAGCTCCGGGCCGAGCGTATCGCAGATCTCGCGCTCGCGCGGGCTGAGATCGGTGGCCTGCGCGGCACCACCGCGGACCATGTTGGAGCGCAGATCATCGGCCGCGGGCACGCGGTTGACGGCGCCGGCGAACTCGCCGTCGACCAGGATGATGCGCTTGTCGCCGTGCTTCACCTCGGGGAGGAAACGCTGGATCACCCAGGGCTCCTTGAACGTCACGGAGAACATGTCGAACAGCGAGCCGAAATTCATGTCCTGCGGCATCACGCGAAACACCGCCGCGCCGCCATGGCCATGCAGAGGCTTCATCACCACGGCGCCGTGCTGATCGCGGAAGGCGTTGATCTCGTCGAGATCGCGCGAGATCAGGGTCGGCGGCATCAGCTGCGGGAAATTCATCACGAACAGCTTTTCCGGCGCATTGCGCACGCTGGCGGGGTCGTTGACCACCAGCGTCTTCGGATGGATGCGCTCGAGGAAATGCGTCGAGGTGATGTAGGCGAGATCGAACGGCGGGTCCTGGCGCAGCAGCACGACGTCGAACGAGGTGAGCGCGGTCGGCTTCGGCTCGCCGAGCGTGAAGTGATCGCCGACCTCGTCGCGCACCGTCAGCGCCTGTACCGGCGCGACCACCTCCTCGCCGCGCAGCGACAGCTTGTCGGGCGTGTAGTAGCTCAGGCCGTGCCCGCGCCGCTGCGCCTCGAGCAGCATCGCAAACGTCGAGTCGCCGCGGATGTTGATGCGCGCGATCGGGTCCATCTGGACGGCGACATTCAGTTTCATGGGCAGGTCCCTGCTCTCTGCAGTCGGTTCATGTCAGGTGCTGGCGTCGAAGGCTGCGATCAGATGGCGCGGCAGGCTGCGCGGCGCAACCAGAATCGCGTCGAAGCGCAGCTCCAATTCGGCATGGTCGGGATGCGCCATCAGCCAGGCCTGCGCGGCATCGATGATGCGCTGCTGCTGGCGCGGCGTCACCGCGTAAGCCGCGTCGTCGAGCGAGGCGCGCGCCTTGACCTCGACGAAGGCGACCAGGCCGCGCTTGCGCGCGATGAGGTCGATCTCGCCATGCGGTGTGCGGAAGCGCTTGGCCAGGATGCGGTAGCCCTTGGCGATCAGCAGCGCCGCGGCGCGCGCCTCCGCCGACAGGCCGGTGCGGAAGGCGGCGACGCGCTCCGGCGCGGCGGTCTTGGTCGCAGCGGTCTTGGGCGCAGCGGTCTTGGCCGGCTTATCGGGCTTGGCACGCTCAGTCCGCGCCATCGGCCTCTCCCGACTGCGCGTCCTTCGCAAGTGCCAGCGCACGCGCATAGACCTCGCGGCGCGGCCGGCGCGACAGCTCGACGGCATGCATCACGGCATCTTTCACGCTCGACCGTTGCAGGAGATCCGTGAGCAGTGCGTCGACGGCGGTGTCGGTCATGACCTCGGCGTCGCGCGGCGCCGGCCCGATCACCAGCACGAATTCGCCGCGCGTCTCGAGCTCGTCGGCGCGTGCGGCGAGCTCGCCGGTCGTGCCGCGCAGCACTTCCTCGTGCAGCTTGGTCAGCTCGCGGCAGATCGCGGCCTGTCGTCCCGCCACGGCGTCGGCGAGATCGGCCAGCGTCTCCTGCACGCGGCTGCCTGCTTCGAACACCACCAGCGTGGCCTCGACGCGGGCCAGCTCCGACAGCCGCGTGCGCCGCGCCTGCTGCTTCGCCGGAAGAAAGCCTTCGAAGAAGAACCGGTCGGTCGGCAGCGCCGCGACGCTCAGCGCGGCGAGCACCGCGGAGGGGCCCGGCAACGCCGTGACGGCGTGACCGGCCTCGCATGCGGCGCGCACCAGCTTGTAGCCGGGATCGGAGATCAGCGGCGTGCCGGCGTCCGACACCAGCGCAATGGCCGCGCCCTCGGCGAGGCGCTGCAGGATCTTCGGCCGGACCGCTTCGGCGTTGTGCTCGTGATAGGCGGCAAGCTCGGCGCCGAGGCCGTAGCGCTCCGCCAGCCGCCGCGTGATTCGCGTGTCCTCGCAGAAGATGACGTCAGCGCCGGCCAGCGTTTCCAGCGCGCGCAAGGTGACGTCGCCGAGATTGCCGATCGGCGTCGCCACCAGATGCAGGCCCGGCCGGGCCCGCGGCGCCGCGATGCGATGCCCCGCCACCAGATAGGTCCACGCGGTGGAAGATTTGCCGTCGTCCGGCAAGATGTTCGGGATTGCCTTGGCGCCCATGCGGGTAATTTAAAGGGCCGGGCGGGGGAATGCCACCGGGGAACAGTGGTTCTATGAATGTGAAGGGCCAACCAGCACGGCCAGCCGCGCTGTTCATCGGAGCTTCAACTTCGAAAATGCACTTCAAAGGGCATTGATCCCAACAGGGGATAGGCCGTGCAAAACGTCGATTTGATATCGGGTGTGGTTCTGACAGCCTTTTGTTTTGCTTAACTATTCGTCGACAATATGAGTGAATCAGCACGGCCTGGGGGACGTGCGGTTGGGGAACTTCTGGCCGCTTCCGGCCGAACGTAGAGATGTCATGGTGGGCCCGCGTCATCCCAGTTCTCACGCTCCGGGACCCCATGGGGTTGCCCGGCGAACCGCGCTTGGCCTGATCCTCGGCGCACCGCTGCTGTCGGCCTGCTCCAATGTGCAGCAGGGCTTCAATCCGTTCGAGACGCCGACCGGGCCATCCGGCCCGCCGCAGCAGCCGGCTGTCGCGGGCAATGGCCAGGTCAAGGTCGGACTGATCCTGCCGCTGTCCGCCTCCGGCAATGCCGGCGTGGCCGCGCAATCAATGAAGAACGCGGCCGAGATGGCGCTCGCCGAGTTTCAGAACCCCAACATCCAGCTGCTGATCAAGGACGACGCCGGTAGTCCGCAAGGCGCGCAGCAAGGGGCGCAGCAGGCCTGCGACGAAGGCGCGGAGATCCTGCTCGGGCCGCTGTTCGCAGGCTCGGTGCCGCCGACCGCCCAGGTCGCGCGCACGCGCAACATCTCGGTGATCGCGTTCTCGACCGATTCGAGCGTGGCCGGCCGCGGCGTGTATCTGTTGAGCTTCCTGCCGGAGTCCGATGCGACGCGTATCGTCGACTACTCGGCCGGCGTCGGCAAACGCTCCTTCGCGGCGCTGCTGCCCGACAATGCCTACGGCACCGTGGTCGAAGGCGCGTTCAAGACCGCGGTCAGCCGCCGCGGCGGGCGCATCGTGGCGTTCGAGAAATATGCCGGCGACCGCACCATGGCGGTGCGCGCGGTCGCGCAGGCGCTGAGCGGCGCCGATGCGCTGCTGCTGGCCGATGACGGCGAATCCGTCGTCGCGACCGCGGATGCGCTGACGGCGGCCGGCGCGAACCTGCGCGCCGTCCAGCTGCTCGGCACCGGTCTGTGGGACAATCCGCGCGTCTACAACAGCGCCAGCCTGCAGGGCGGCCTCTACGCCGCCCCGGATCCCTCGGGCTTCCGTGCCTTCGCCGGCCGCTACCGCACGCGCTTCGGCGGCGATCCCGTGCGCACGGCGACCTTGGCCTATGACGCGGTGGCGCTGGTCGCAGCATTGGCGCGCACGCAAGGCGCGCAACGCTTTGCGCCGGACGTGCTGACCAACGCCTCCGGCTTCGCCGGCATCGACGGCCTGTTCCGTTTCCGCAGCGACGGCACCAATGAGCGCGGCCTCGCGGTGATGCGCGTCGGCTCTGGCGGCGGCCAAGCAGTCGCCGGCGCGCCGAAGAGTTTTAGCGCGACCTAAGGACGAGTACGTTCGTCAGGCAGCGAGATCGGCAACGACGGCGTCGAGCACAGGAAAGCCGTCCTGCGTCACGCGCAACCGGCCGTCCGGCTCGACGGCGATCGCGCCCTCCTCGCGCAGCAGCGCGATGCGGCGCGGATCGAGCGAGCGGCCGGAGATCGCGGCATAGCGCTTGGGATCGATGCCCTCGCGGAGACGCAGCCCCATCAGCAGGAATTCGTCGGCGCGCTCCTCGCTGTTGAGCAGATCATCGGTCATCACGCCGTGTCCGTTGGATTCGACGCGCATAAGCCAGGCTTCGGGCCGCTTGTCGGTCGCGGTGGCGTGCCGGACGCCGTCGATGTCGAGCCGGCCGTGGGCACCGGGGCCGATGCCGGCATATTCCTGGCCGCGCCAATAGACGAGGTTGTGCCGGCACTCCGCGCCGGCACGCGCGTGGTTGGAGATCTCATAGGCTGGCAGGCCGTGACGCGCGCAGATCTCCTGCGTCACGTCGTAGAGCGTACGTGAGAGACCCTCGTCCGGCGTCTTCAGCTTGCCGGCCGCGTGCAGGCCGTAGAACGGCGTGCCCTCTTCGATCGTCAGCTGATACAGCGACAGATGCTCCGCCGCCTCGCCGATCGCGCGCGACAGCTCCTCGGTCCACATGGCCGGCGTCTGGTCGGGCCGCGCATAGATCAGGTCGAACGAATAGCGGTCGAACGCGCCGCGCGCGATCGCCACCGCCTTCATCGCCTCCTCGGCCGTGTGCAGCCGTCCGAGCATCTTCAGCGACGCATCGTCCATCGCCTGGACGCCGAGCGAGACGCGGTTGACCCCGGCTGCGCGATAGCCCGCAAACCGCGTCGCCTCGACGCTGGTCGGATTGGCTTCCAGCGACACCTCGACATCATCTGCGACATGCCAGTGCTTGCCGATCGCGTCCAGAATGGCGCCGACCGTCTGCGGCTGCATCAGCGACGGCGTGCCGCCGCCGAGAAAGATCGAGCTGACGGTGCGCGGCCCAATGCGGGCGGCGGTGCTGGCGATCTCCTGCGCAAAGGCGCGAGCAAAGCGGTCCTGGTCGATGGCGGCGTGGCGGACGTGGCTGTTGAAGTCGCAATACGGACATTTCGACAGGCAGAACGGCCAGTGCACATAGACGCCGAACGCTTCGCTGTCAGCGCTGCTCAAGACAGATCTCCGCGAGCTTCACGAAGGCGCGCGCCCGGTGCGACAGGCCGAGGCCAAGCGGCGGCAGCCCGTGCTTCTCGAGGCTGGTCATCTCGCCGAAGGTGCGATCATGGCCATCGGGGAGAAACATCGGGTCGTAGCCGAAACCGGCGGTGCCGCGCGGCGGCCAGACCAGGGTGCCGTCGACGCGCGCCTCGACCTCCTCGATGTGCCCATCCGGCCAGGCCACGCACAGCGCCGAGACGAAATGCGCGGTGCGCTTGTCGGCGCTGGTGGCGCCGCGCTCCTGCAGCAGCCGCTCGATCTGGGCCATCGCTGCACCGAAATCCTTGCCCGGGCCGGCCCAGCGCGCCGAGTAGATGCCCGGCGCTCCGTCGAGCGCATGGACGACGATGCCGGAGTCGTCGGCGAAGGCCGGCAGCTGCGCGGCTTCCGCGGCGGCCACAGCCTTGATCCGCGCATTGGCCTGGAACGTGTCGCCGGTCTCCTCCGGCTCGCCCAATCCCAGCTCGCCGGCCGAGACGGCCTCCACGCCATGCGGCGCGAGCAGCTCGCGCATCTCCACGAGCTTGCCGGCATTGTGGGTCGCGATGACGATGCGCCCGGTGATCTGGCGATGGTTGCTGCTCACGCGACCGCCAGCTTCTGCAGATCGACCAGCCGGGCGACGCCCTTGCGCGCCAGCGCCATCAGCGCCAGGAACTCGGCCTCGGTGAACGGCGTCTTCTCCGCCGTGCCCTGCACCTCGATGATGCGGCCATCGCCGGTCATGACGAAATTGGCGTCGGTCTCAGCCTCGGAATCCTCGGCATAGTCGAGGTCGAGCACCGGCGTGCCGTTGTAGATGCCGCAGGAGATCGCGGCGACATTGTCGCGCAGCACCTCGGTCTTGATCATGTTGCGCGCCTTCATCCACTTGATGCAGTCGGCGAGCGCAACCCAGGCGCCAGTGATCGAGGCCGTCCGGGTGCCGCCATCGGCCTGCAGCACGTCACAGTCGACCGTGATCTGGCGCTCGCCGAGTGCCTCCAGGTCGATCGCGGTGCGCAGCGAGCGGCCGATCAGGCGCTGGATCTCGACCGTGCGGCCGGTCTGCTTGCCGGAGGAGGCCTCGCGGCGGGTGCGCTCCAGGGTGGCGCGCGGCAGCATGCCGTATTCGGCGGTGATCCAGCCGCGCCCCTGGCCCTTGAGCCAGGGCGGCAGCCGGTCCTCCAGGGTCGCGGTCACCAGCACATGGGTGTCGCCGAACTTCACCAGGCAGGAGCCCTCGGCGTATTTGACGACGCCGCGTTCCAGGCTCACAGGCCGCAATTCATCCGGTGCACGGCGGCTCGGCCGCATGATTCTCTCCGTGGAAAAGGCAAAAGACGGGGTTAAACGGCCTTGTAGGTGTCGAGCCCCGCAGCGGCAAGGCCTATCACGCCGGAACACGCCCACAAGACCGGCTTGCCACCGAGCCGCCGCATGGCCAAATTATATGCAGATGGGTGAGGAGGATATCTGGTGGCCCACCACGATCCGATCAACCTGATGACACCGCCGGCGGGGCTCGCGCAGCTCAATGAGCGCTCGCGCGAGATCTTCCGCCAGATCGTCGAGAGCTATCTCGCGACCGGCGAGCCGGTCGGCTCGCGCAACATCTCGCGCCTGATCGCGGTTCCCTTGTCGCCGGCCTCCGTGCGCAACGTGATGGCCGACCTGGAGCAGCTCGGCCTGATCTACGCGCCGCACACCTCGGCCGGCCGGCTGCCGACCGAAGCCGGCCTGCGCTTCTTCGTCGACGCCCTGATGCAGGTCGGCGACATGACGGAAGCCGAGCGGCAGTCGATCCAGAGCCAGCTTGCCGCGGTCGGCCGCGCACAGTCGGTCGAGGCCGCGCTGGACGAGGCGTTGACGCGGTTGTCCGGCCTGACCCGTGCCGCCGCCGTGGTGCTCACGGCGAAATCGAACACGCGGCTGAAGCACATCGAGTTCGTGCGGCTGGAGCCGGAGCAGGCGCTCGTCGTGCTGGTCGGCGAGGACGGCCAGGTCGAGAACCGCGTGCTGACCTTGCCGCCGGGCGTGCCCTCGTCGGCGCTGACCGAAGCCTCGAACTTTCTCAATGCGCGGATCCGCGGACGCACGCTGGCGGAGGCGCGGCTGGAGCTCGAGACGGCGCTCGCGGCCGATCGCGCCGAGCTCGATCAACTGACGCAGAAGGTCATCGCGGCCGGTGTCGCGAGCTGGTCCGGCGGCGACAGCGACGATCGTCAGCTGATCGTGCGCGGCCACGCCAATCTGCTCGAAGATTTGCACGCGCTCGAGGATCTCGAGCGTGTCCGCCGGTTGTTCGACGATCTCGAGACCAAGCGCGGCGTCGTCGATCTGCTCGGGCGCGCGGAGAGCGCCGAGGGCGTGCGCATCTTCATCGGCTCGGAGAACAAGCTGTTCTCGCTGTCGGGCTCGTCGACGATCGTGTCGCCTTATTCGGATGCGACGGGACGCATCGTCGGCGTGCTCGGCGTCATCGGTCCGACACGGCTGAACTATGCCCGCGTCATTCCGACGGTCGATTATGCCGCCCGCCTGCTCAGCCGGCTGATGGGTGGCTGATCTCGAACATGGTTAATCCGACGCCGGCGCCGCCGTCAGGCTGCGCTTGATTTTCAGCGCCCAAAGCACGATATCCCGCCCGACATCCCCCAGAACCCGCCGAACTTGCGAGAAGTCTGTCCATGACCGATCCCGACCTGCATCAGAACGATCCGGAAAATCCTGCGCAGGCCAGCGAACCCGTCGTCTCGAAGCCCTACATCATGCCCGATGACCCCGAGACCGGCTCGGCCGAGGCCTTGGCGAAGGAGGCGGCCGAGGCGCGCGACAAGATGCTGCGCACGCTCGCCGAGATGGAGAATCTGCGCAAGCGCACAGCACGCGAGGTCGCGGACGCCCGGATGTACGGCATCACCGGCTTCGCCCGCGACGTGCTCGACATCGCCGACAATCTGCAGCGTGCGCTCGATGCCGTCCCGGCCGAGACGCGCGCCAATGCCGATGCGGGCCTGAAGTCGCTGATCGAAGGCGTCGAGCTCACCGAGCGCTCGCTGCTCAACACGCTGGAGAAGAACGGCGTCAAGAAGTTCGATCCGACGGGGCAGAAGTTCGACCCCAACTTCCAGCAGGCGATGTACGAGGTTCCTGATCCGTCGGTGCCGTCGGGCACCGTGGTGCAGGTCGTGCAGGCCGGCTTCATGATCGGCGAGCGCGTGCTGCGCCCGGCGCTGGTCGGCGTCTCCAAGGGCGGCGCCAAGGCGGCACCGGCCGCGAGCAACGACCAGTCGAACAGCGCGGCCTGAGGCGGGCGCCGCCAACGACCCATCAACTCATGCGATGCGGGGCGCCCATCCAGTTCGGATGTGACGCCCAAGCGTTTTGAACAGCGTTTTGAACCCGGTGTTTCCGCTCCGCCAGACCCGCAAGCGGTTCGAGCCCGGTGGTGACGAGCGTGCGCTGCGCCCGGCAGGCCGCAGCACATCGTGCCTTAACCAACCTCCGCTAGCGTGGGCCCTCACTGGCAGAGGACCGTCCCATGAGCCCCCCGATCGACGCCGTGACGCGCCAAACCCTGGCTCCGCCGACGCATGAGCGGCTGGCTGTCACGCCGTGGCTCCTGATCGGCGTCGTGTTCATCGTCGCCATCCTGCTGCGCCAAATCGTGCCGTTGAACACCGATGTCAGCTGGCTGCTCGTCGTCGGCGAGCGCATGCTCGACGGCCAGAAGCTCTACCGCGAGATCATCGAGATCAATCCGCCGATGGCGGCGTTCGCCTATCTGCCCGGCGTCGCGCTGGCGCGCGTGCTGCACGTCGATGCGCGGCATGTCATCGACGCGCAGCTGCTGTTGCTTGCGTCAGCCTCGCTCTATGCGGCGTCGCGCATCATCCGGTTGTCGCCGAGCCTCGCTGCGCTGAATTGGGGGCCGTTCGCGATCTGGGCCGCGGCGGTCGTGACAATCCTGCCGATGCACGTGTTCGGCCAGCGCGAGCACATCGCGACGCTGACATTCCTGCCGGGCCTCGCCGTGTATGCGTTGCGCAGCCATCGCGATCCGGTCCCGGCCTGGGCGGTCCTGGTGGCCGGCATCGGCGTCGGCATCACCCTGGCGTTCAAGCCGTTCTTCACCTTCCCGGCCGCGTTCTGCATCCTGGCCGCCGCCATGCGCGCGCGCAGCTGGCGTCACCTGTTCGCGCCGGAGAACATCATCGCCGGCCTGATCGTGTCGGCGGTGAGCGTCGGGACCTATCTGCTCTATCCCGAATACTTCACGGTGACATATCCGCTGGTGCGCGACACCTATCTGTCATGGTCGATGTCGCCGTCGGCCATCTTCGTCAACGTGGCGACGCTGCTCCTCGTCGTCGCGCTCGCATCGATCGCGCTGACACGCCGGAGCGGCCGGTTCGAAGGGCCGCTGCTCGTCCTGGTCCTGGCGTCGATGGGATTTGCGATCTCGTTCTATCTGCAGCGGCGCGGATGGCCGTATCATTCCTATCCGATGGTCGCGATGGCCATGTTGACGATGGGCTATGCGATGCTGGTCGGCGGCGATGATGGCGGCCCGGTGCGCCGCGCGAGCGCGGCGTCGATGTTGATCCTGACGGCAGCCTTCGCGCTCGGCCTGCAATGGTTCAATCTGCGCGTCGATGTCGGGCCGATCCCCGAGGCGATCGCCCGGCTGAAGCCGCATCCGCGGCTGCTGGTGCTGAGCGGCGAGGCGGCGATCGGGCATCCGCTGGTCCGCGACATCGGCGGCACCTGGGTGTCGCGGCAGGAGAATCTGTGGATCCGCGAATTCGTCCGGCTGACGCGCGAACGAACCACGGTCGATGCGGCGACCGAGGCCAGGCTGGAGGGCTATCTCGCGCTGGAGCGCAACTGGCTGGTCGAGGATTTCAAGGCGGGCAAGCCCGACATCGTGCTGGTCGACAATCTGCGCGATGGCTGGGGTGACTGGGCCCGGGCCGACGCCGAGCTGCAGCAGCTGCTCAAGCCTTATCGACTCGTGGCAACGGTCGAGGGGGTCGACATCCTCGAACGGACGGAGTGACTATTTCTGCGCAACGCCGATCGCGAAGGTATAGGGCACGCGCGAATAATCGTCGTGAAGCTCCAGCGTCACGCGGCTGAAGGCGCTGCGCAGCAGGTCGTAATAGCCGGCGCGGTCGCGGACGAAATCGCCGCGATCATTGTCGAGCAGCCATTTGGCAATCCGCGACTGTCCCTCGCGGTAGCAGCCGTCGAGCGTGAACAGCGCGCCGTCGGCCGCGAGCACGTCGCGAATGTTGGCGAGCGTGGTCTTCAGCTCGTCATCACCGATGTGGTGCAGCACGCCGTTCATCATCACGACGTCGGCCCCGGCGAACTCGCGCGCGGCGTCCGCATCGAAGTGCCGGCAATGGAACGCGCCGAGATGGCCGAACGACCGCTGCGCATGGGCGATATAGGCCTCGTCGACGTCGAACCCGGTGTAGTCGATGCCTTCGGGCAGATGGCGCAGGATGTAGCCGGGGCCGCAGCCGATATCGATGATGCGCATGCCCGGGCGCAAGGTCAGATAGTCGCGGATCGCCTTGATCCGCGCGCCGAAGAAGCCGCCGGCGTTCTGATAGGCTTGGTACAGCGCCGGATGCTTCAAGAGCTCCTTCACGAGGAGGCCTCCTCATAGGCCGAGCGGCGCAGCTCCGGTCCGGACTGTGCGAGCAAGGTGTTGAGGGGCGGGCTCTCGATCTCCTCCAGCGCATCGGTCGATAATTGTGGCACCCGGCCGCGCCGTTGGATCTGCGAGATCAGGAACAGCGGCCGGTTCTTGGACTGGATGTAGATCCGCCCGACATATTCGCCGATCAGGCCGAGCACCAGCAGCTGCACCGAGGAGATCATCACGACCAGCAGGGTCAGGCTGGTCCAGCCCGGCACGGTGCCGGAGAAGATCCAGCTGATCACGGCGCCGATGCCGACGAAAGTCAGCCCGGTCGTCAGCAGCGCGCCGACATAGGTCGCGATCCGCAACGGGACCATCGAGAAGCTGACCAGCGCGTCGGCGGCGAAGCTGATCATCTTCAGCAGCGGATATTTGGTGCTGCCGGCGAAGCGCGGCGCGCGGTCGTATTCGAACGCCACCTGCTTGTAGCCGAGCCAGGCCACCATGCCGCGGATGAAGCGGTCATGCTCCGGCATCTGCACGAGCTGGTCCGAGATGCGGCGGCTCATCAGCCGAAAATCGCCGGTGTCGACGGGAATCTGCACGCGGGTGAGCCGGGCGAGCAGGCGATAGAAGGCTTCCGCCGACCATGTCTTGAACCGGGTCTCGCCGGCACGGCTGCGGCGCTGGCCGTAGACGACGTCGGCGCCTTCGCGCGCCATCATCTCGTACATCGGGGTCAGCAGCTCCGGCGGATCCTGCAGATCGGCGTCGATCACCAGCACGAGGTCGCCACGCACGGTCGAGAGCCCGGCGGTGAGCGCCAGCTGATGGCCATGATTGCGCGCGAGCTTGACGGCGACGACGTTGCGGTCCTCGGCGAGCAGCTGATTGATGATGCCCCAGGTGCCGTCGGTGGAGCCGTCGTCGACCAGGATCAGCTCGAACCGGGTGCCGCACAGCGCACGCGCCGCCGCGGTCGTCCGGCGATGAAATTCGCGCAAGCCGTCGGCCTCGTTGTAGCAGGGCACAACGATCGAGACGAACATCTTGCCGGGGCGCGGCGTCTCGTCCTGCTGCTCGGTCAAAGGGAAGGCCTCGTGCGACCCCGACGGGGGTTCGGCTGCGCAGCGAGTGTCGGTCAGGGGCAGTTAATTGTTCTTCAATTCCGCGCCTCCAGGCGGCCAGATTCGCGGCTGCGCGATGCGCGCGAACGGCGACGCAGACCTCCGGTTAAGCATTTGCCGGCTATTGAGGGTGGGTCGACTGGTGGCAGGCCAAAGGCCGCTATCGACCACCTCGTGTCAGCACTGGACCGCGGACGATGGACAAGGCCGAGTTTGACCGTTTCGCTGACGCCTATGAGGATCAGCACCGTGCCAACGTCGCGGTGACCGGCGAGGGTCCGGAATATTTCGCGGAGTATAAGATCAGGCTGCTGCGCCGGATCGTCGATCGCAGCGGCGTCGACGTGTCGCAGATCTGCGATTTCGGCGCCGGCATCGGCAACTCCATCCCGTTCTTCAGGCGGTATTTCCCAGCGGCGGCGCTGACCAATGCCGATGTCTCCGAGCGCAGCCTGGCGCTGGCGCGGCAGCGCCATCCCGGCGGCGGCGAGAGCCTGCTGATCGAGCAGGATCACATTCCCTGCGAAGCCGGCCGTTTTGACGTGGTGTTCTCCGCCTGCGTGTTTCACCACATCCCGCATGACCAGCATGCCGCCTGGCTGCGCGAGCTGCACCGGATCACCCGGCCGGGCGGCCTGATTGCGGTGTTCGAGCACAATCCGCTCAACCCGCTCACGGTGCGCGCCGTGAACACCTGCCCGTTCGATGAGAACGCCGAGCTGATCCTCGCCCGCGACCTGGCGCGGCGTCTCCACGACGCGGGCTGGCGCGCGCCGCGCACGCAGTACAGCCTGTTCTTCCCGCGCGCCCTCGCCTGGCTGCGGCCGCTGGAGGAGATGCTCGGCTGGCTGCCGCTCGGTGCCCAATACGTCGCGCTGGCGCGTAAGGCCTAGGCTGAAGTCCGTCGAGGCGGCGTGCCCGGTCGTGGCCGCGCCGCCGAGGATTTGGCGTCCTCTCTAATCCCATCACCCCCAAAGAGACTGCCACGTCCGGGTCGCCCCACGGCTCCGGACAGCTCGGTGGCGCGTCCTTGCCATCCCCGACTCCAAGCTCCGTAAACCACAGATTGTCGCTGAGGGAAGAAGCAATCCGTTAAAGGTGTCGACGTATGGTCCGTAGATCTACGGGGGCGGGACCATGACGATCAATGTCGACGCGGATGGCGGCCTGGCGCTGCCGGCGCTGCAAGCCACCGACCGGTGGTCGCGCCTGCCCGTCGTGACGATCCTTCTCGTCCTGGTTGCAACCGGCCTGCCGATGCGGCATGTGGTGGCCGCCAATACCGATGTCAGCTGGCTGCTGATCGCGGCTGAGCGGTGGCTGGATGGCCAGCGGCTCTATTCCGAGATCCTGGAGACCAACCCGCCGATGGCGGTGCTGGTCTATGTTCCCGCGCTCCTGTTCGCCCGCGCGACCGGCTTTGCCGCGGAGGTCATGCTCGATGCGCTGCTGTTCCTGGCCATCGCGCTCTCGCTCGCCATCAGCATGCTGGTCCTGCGTGACTCCAAGGCTCTGACGCCGCGGCAGCGATGGCCGATGGCGCTGGCCGCGGTCGCCGTCCTGGCGGTGCTGCCCGCGCAATGTTTCGGCCAGCGCGAGCATATCGCCGTGATCGAGCTCCTGCCCGTGCTGGCGGTGCTGTCGCTGCGGGCCAATGCAGGGACGCCGCCGCTATGGGCAGCCGCCGTCGCCGGCCTCGGGCTTGGGCTCGCGGTCTGCTTCAAGCCGCATTTCGCGCTGGCGATGCTGGGCGTGATCGGCGTGGTGGCGGTGCATCTGAAATCGCCGCGTCTGCTGCTCGCGCCGGAGAACCTCATCGCAGCGCTCGTGCTGGCCATCTACAGCCTCGGCACGGTGCTGTTCTTCCCGGAATTCTTCAGCGACATGTGGCCGCTGATCCGCGACGTCTATTCGCTCGGCCTGCCATGGCCGGTGATGGTGGCGAAGCCCGGCGTCGCGCTCTGCGTGCTCATCCTGGTCGCCGCGTTGCTGTTCCGGCGCGGCAGCGCCGTGACGCCGACGCCGCTGGTGCTGCTGTCGGCCTCGGTGGCGTTCCTCGGCGTCTATCTCCTGCAGCGCAAGGGCTTTCCCTACCAATCCTATCCGATGCTGGCCTTCGCTTGGCTCGGCTTCGTCCAGGCGGTCACGGCTCGGCCTGCCGCGGGACGCGACGCACCGGCGCGAGCGGGCGTGGCTGCGGCAGCGACGGCGTTGTTCGCGGCGACGTTCGTCTGGTTCAACAGCGCGATGGACGGTCGCTTTCTCCGGCCGGCGATCGAGCGGACCGGCATCGTGCATCCGACCATCCTGGCGGTGACCGGCAATGCCGGCGTTCCCCATCCGCTGGTGCGCGCCGTCGGCGGCGTCTGGACCTGGCGCGGCCAGAGCCTGATGGTCGCGAGCTACGAGGATTTCGCCCGTGAGCTCGG
Source organism: Bradyrhizobium sp. USDA 4353 (assembly GCF_054063215.1). Classification (NCBI taxonomy): domain Bacteria; kingdom Pseudomonadati; phylum Pseudomonadota; class Alphaproteobacteria; order Hyphomicrobiales; family Nitrobacteraceae; genus Bradyrhizobium; species Bradyrhizobium sp. USDA 4353. The sequence goes on along the minus strand of NZ_JBSSGB010000001.1, from coordinate 1,604,276 downwards.
CGCCGATCCGCAGGTGCTGGCGCGGATCGCTCTCTATGCGGAGCGCGAGCGCCGCTGGCTGGCCGAGGACATCGGACGGCTCAAACCGTCGATCCTGCTCGTTGACAACAAGACCAGCGATTGGGGCCAATGGCTGCACGCAGCGCCCGACCTCGATCGGCTGCTACGGGATTATCGCCTTGCCGAGACGGTGCAGGACGTCGACGTCTATGTCCGGCGGCCGGACTGAGCGGCGGCGCCGCTAACCCTTGGGCTGGATGCCGTCGCGGACGGCGCGGAAGCGCGGGAAGGCCGCGGACCATTGGTCGCGCGGGGCGCTGCCGATGATCCGCAGCGTGCTCGGGCCGCCGAAGCGCAGCCACTGCACCACCGTGACCGGCGTGTTGTCCTTGCCGCTCGTGGCCTCGATCCGGGTCTCATAAGCTGGCAGGCCGTCGATGCGGATCGGCTCGGACATCGTGATGCGGGCGTCTCGGACGCCGGGAATGGTGGTGGCGGCCTGCTGGGCCACGCGCCCACGATCGCCCGCTTCGGGAGCGACCCCGGCGATCAGCCCGATCACCACGAACGGCGCTGCCTCGAATCCCTTCTCCTCCTCGCCATCGGCGAGAATCAGCGCACCTGGTCCCAGCGTGCGCATGGTCTTGAAGCCGGACAGATCGGTGACATTGAACGGCATCGTCGACAGCTGCTCGTCGACCGGCACGTCCTTGCGCACCACGGCGGAGGCGAACATCTGGCGCACGGCGTCGTCGGTGTAGATCTTGCTCGCCGTCTCCGGCACCTGGACCGCCACATAGCCGGAGAACCCGATGCCGGGCAGGATCATCGAATAGCGCCGCACCGGCGTCACGCCGTCGCGCCCGTTCTCGACCGTGTAGTAGGCGGTGCCGGCCGACGTCTCGATGCTCTCCGGCTTGACGTTGCCGGTGCCGCCGGGATTGGCGTTGAACGCGTTCTTCACCTCGCCATAGGCGCCCGCCGGCAGCTCGGTCAGCAGCACCTTGACGCTCTGGTCCTCGGTGACGAACCCGGAGAAATTCCTCGCCTTGGTGAGCCCCACCAGCGGCGCGAGTCCGATCCGGACGCCGGGCGGAAACACGGCATCCGCGGCCAGCGTCGGTCGCAGCAGGGAGATCGACACGAGCGCCGCGGCGAGAAGTCGGGAGAACATCATGAAGAAACAGCCTCGTTCACTGACCAGTTCGACAAGCCGGTGCGACGGCCGTCATCGTCCCCGCGGTGGCCGTCCACGGACGAGACGCCTTTTACGCGGGTTTGCCGCGCCGGCAACAGGCCGATGGGTGCGACCAGAGGTTCCGCCTGCTGGCGTCCGATCCGCCGCCATTATCGTTTCGCTAAGCATGATCCGCGGTGCCGGCCGCATCCGAATGAGGGCGACTTTGCGGCTCAATGGGGAGCCGGTGCAGGGCTCGGCCGGCGTTCTCAGCGGCATCCCGCCTACATCAAGGGCAGCGATCCAGACCTCCGTTGCGGGCGTTCACGGAACGCCGAAAACTCCGCGTTTTTTCCGCGCGCCCAGGCCGCGTCCGGTCCTTGCGGGTGCCTCCCCCCCTCCTATATGACGCTCATCGTCGCAATATCGCGAGCATTTGATCTGAGGGGGTTTTGGATGGGGGCGCCGTCAGGGCCCCACCCAACCTGCCGCAAAAAGAAGGATATGAGACCATGGGAAAGGTCATCGGGATCGATCTCGGCACCACGAATTCGTGCGTGGCCGTCATGGACGGCAAATCGTCGAAAGTCATCGAGAACGCCGAGGGCATGCGCACCACGCCGTCGATCGTCGCCTTCAGTGACGATGGCGAGCGGCTGGTCGGTCAGCCGGCCAAGCGCCAGGCCGTCACCAACCCCGAGCGCACCTTCTTCGCAGTGAAGCGCCTGATCGGCCGCCGCTACGACGACCCGATGGTCGAGAAGGACAAGAAGCTCGTCCCCTACAAGATCGTCAAGGCCGGCAACGGCGACGCCTGGGTCGAGGCCGACGGCAAGACCTATTCGCCCTCGCAGGTCTCCGCCTTCATCCTGCAGAAGATGAAGGAGACCGCTGAGGCCCATCTCGGCCAGAAGGTCGACCAGGCCGTCATCACCGTCCCCGCTTATTTCAACGATGCCCAGCGCCAGGCCACCAAGGACGCCGGCAAGATCGCCGGTCTCGAGGTGCTGCGCATCATCAACGAGCCGACTGCGGCGGCACTTGCCTATGGTCTCGACAAGACCAAGGCCGGCACGATCGCCGTGTACGACCTCGGCGGCGGCACCTTCGACGTCTCGATCCTGGAGATCGGCGACGGCGTGTTCGAGGTGAAGTCGACCAACGGCGACACCTTCCTCGGCGGTGAAGACTTCGACATGCGTCTGGTCAGCTACCTCGCCGACGAATTCCAGAAGGAGCAGGGCATCAACCTGCGCAACGACAAGCTCGCTCTGCAGCGCCTGAAGGAAGCTGCCGAGAAGGCCAAGATCGAGCTGTCGTCGACCACGCAGACCGAGATCAACCTGCCCTTCATCACCGCGGACCAGTCCGGTCCGAAGCATCTGACGATGAAGCTGACCCGCGCCAAGTTCGAGGCGCTGGTGGCCGACCTCGTCGAGAAGACCATCGAGCCGTGCCGCAAGGCGCTGAAGGATGCCGGCCTGACCGCCGGCGAGATCGGCGAAGTGGTGCTGGTCGGCGGCATGACCCGCATGCCGAAGATCCAGGAGATGGTGAAGCAGTTCTTCGGCAAGGAGCCGCACAAGGGCGTCAACCCCGACGAGGTGGTGGCGATCGGTGCGGCGATTCAGGCCGGCGTGCTGCAGGGCGACGTCAAGGACGTGCTGCTGCTCGACGTGACCCCGCTGTCCCTGGGCATCGAGACGCTGGGCGGCGTGTTCACCCGCATCATTGACCGAAACACCACGATCCCGACCAAGAAGAGCCAGGTGTTCTCGACCGCCGAGGACAATCAGAACGCGGTCACCATCCGGGTCTTCCAGGGTGAGCGCGAGATGGCGGCCGACAACAAGATGCTCGGTCAGTTCGACCTGATGGGCATTCCGCCGGCCCCGCGGGGCATGCCGCAGATCGAGGTCACGTTCGACATCGACGCCAACGGCATCGTCAACGTCTCGGCCAAGGACAAGGCCACCGGCAAGGAGCAGCAGATCCGCATCCAGGCCTCGGGCGGTCTGTCGGAAGCCGACATCGACAAGATGGTCAAGGACGCCGAGGCGAACGCTGCGGCCGACAAGAAGCGCCGCGAGGCGGTCGATGCCAAGAACCATGCCGACGCGCTGGTGCACTCCACCGAGAAGGCGCTGGCCGAGCATGGCTCGAAGGTCGCCGACACCGAGCGTCGGGCCATCGAGGATGCCGTCAGCGACCTCAAGGAAGCGCTGAAGGGTGACGATGCCGAGGCGATCAAGACCAAGACCAATACCCTGGCCCAGGCTTCGATGAAGCTGGGCGAGGCGATGTACAAGCAGCAGGCCGAGAGCGATGCGGCCCGCGACGCTGCCAAGGATGACGTCGTCGACGCGGAGTTCACCGAGGTCGACGACGACAAGAAGAAATCTGCTTAATCGACGGTAGAGGCTGATAGCCATGACCCCCATGCCAAAGAGCGCTGACAGCGTCTCGTTGGATGGGGGTCATTTTCATTGAACAGGCGCGCGGCGATCGCGCGAGCCGTTGAGGTCTGACGATGTTCGGGCGGGTTTGATTGATGTCCACCAAGCGCTGCTACTACGAGACCCTGGAAGTCGAGCGCGACGCCGACGAGACCAAGCTGAAATCGGCCTTCCGCAAGCTCGCGATGAAATGGCACCCCGATAAGAATCCGGGCGATGCCTCCAGCGAGGTCAAGTTCAAGGAGATCAACGAGGCCTATGAGGTGCTGCGCGACGCCGACAAGCGCGCCGCCTATGACCGCTATGGCCATGCCGCGTTCGAGCAGGGCGCCGGCGGCGGCCCGCACGGCTTCGGCGCCGGCTTCGCCTCGTCCTTCTCCGACATTTTCGAGGATCTGTTCGGCATGGCCGGGCAGCGGCGCGGCGGCACGGGGCGCGAGCGCGGCGCCGATTTGCGCTACAACATGGAGATCACGCTCGAGGAGGCCTTCCTCGGCAAGACCGCGCAGATCGAGATCCCGGTCTCGGTGACCTGCGAGCCCTGCTCCGGCACCGGCGCCAAGGCCGGCACCAAGCCGAAGACCTGCGCGATGTGCGGCGGCGCCGGACGCGTGCGGCAGGCGCAAGGCTTCTTCACGCTCGAGCGCACCTGCCCCGGTTGTCACGGCCGCGGCCAGATGATCGAGGATCCCTGTCCGTCCTGCTCCGGCTCCGGCCGGGTGACGCGCGACCGCACGCTCTCGGTCAACATTCCGCAAGGCGTCGAGGACGGCACCCGCATCCGTCTCGCCGGCGAGGGCGAGGCCGGCCTGCGCGGCGGCCCGCCCGGCGACCTCTACATCTTCCTGTCGCTGACGAGCCACGAGTTCTTCCAGCGCGACGGCGCCGACCTGCATTGCCGCGTGCCGATCTCGATGGTGACCGCCGCGCTCGGCGGCGAGTTCGAGGTGCCGACGATCGACAACGGCAAGACCAAGGTGAAGATCCCCGCCGGCGCCCAGTCCGGCCGCCGCTTCCGGATCGCCGCCAAGGGCATGCCCGTGCTGCGCTCGCGCCAGACCGGCGACATGTACGTCCAGATCGTGGTCGAGACGCCGCAGAACCTCACCAAGAAACAGCAGGAGCTGCTGGCCGAGTTCGAGAAGCTGTCCTCCGGCGCCACCCAGCCCGAGGCCGCCGGCTTCTTCACCAAGGTCAAGGACTTCTTCGGCAAGGCCGCGAGCTGAGCCAGAGAGCCATTCGCTCGACCACCCCGGCCGGGCGGCCCCAGCCTGTGCGGATGCTGCGACTTTGCTGCTCTGCACATGCAAAAAATTATCAATTTCAAAGATATGAGCGCGGACCCGGCAGCCTTAATCGTGAGTTACGGTTCGGCTTGACCGCCCCGCCTGCGCCCTATACGTCTTTGTGACTCTTTTCTGACATCGCCGTGAAAACGGTCCCGTCCGGTACCGAGATGCCCCTGCAAACGTCCGTGCGTGCGTCGAAAAAACCTCTTCGTCTCGACGATGAGGTGCGATTCCTCCGCTCATGGATCGAGAAGCCGCTGCATATGGGCGCGGTGATGCCGTCGGGCCGCCTGCTCGCGCGCACCATGGCGCATTATGTCGATCCTCATGGCACCGGCCCGGTGATCGAGCTCGGGCCCGGCACCGGCGCGATCACCAATGCGCTGGTCGAGCGCGGGATCGATCAGAAGCGGCTCGTCCTGGTCGAATACAATCCGAGCTTCTGCGCGCTGCTGCGCGACCGCTATCCCCACGCCAAGGTCGTTCAGGGCGACGCCTATCGCCTGCGCGACACGCTGTGGAACGTGCTGGGCGGACCGGCCTCGGCCGTCGTCTCCGGCCTGCCGCTGGTCACCAAGCCGATGCTGACCCGCATGAAGCTGGTGCGCGATGCCTTTGCGGCGATGGCGCCCAACGCGCCGTTCGTGCAGTTCACCTATTCCGTGGTGCCGCCGATTCCGAAATCGCTGCCCGGCGTCACCACCGAGGCCTCCGAGCGGATCTGGATGAACCTTCCGCCCGCCCGCGTCTGGGTGTATCGCAAGCCCTGACCGGCAGCCGCGGTGTGCGCGGCGGGTCACACACCCGTCCGCCCGATGTCTGCGCTCAAGATCCTGATCATCCCCGGCTCGACCCGGGCCGGCTCGCACAATGCGAGGCTCGCTGCGACGGCAGCCCATCAGTTCGTGCAGGCCGGCGCTGACGTCACCCGGATCTCGCTCGCCGACTTCCCGCTGCCGCTCTATGAGGCCGATGTCGAGTCCGCCGGCGTGCCGCGAGAGGCGGTCAACCTGAAACGCATGATGTCAGCGCATCATGGCGTGCTGCTGGTCACGCCGGAATACAACGCGTCGGTGCCGCCGCTGCTGAGCAACGCGCTCGCCTGGCTGTCGCGTGTCGACGAGCCGCCCGAGGGCCGTGGCGCGGTGTTTCGCAGCAGGCCGTTCGCGATCGCCGCCGCTTCCGAGAACCGTTTCGGCGGTATTCGCGCGCTCTCCGCGTTGCGGCTGATACTGACCGCCTGCAACGCGCTGGTGATCCCGAGCCAGCTCGCACTCGGCTTTGCCGACAAGGCGTACAATGACCTCGATCGGCTGAAGCTGCCGGCCGACGTGGCCGCGCTCGATGCGCTGGTCAGGCAGCTGATCGAAACCGCCCAACACACGAATTGAGGTGACATGCCGACCGAGATTGCTCCGCGCGACCGCCTGATCGTCGCCCTCGACCTGCCCAGCGTCGCGGATGCTGAGGCGATGATCGCAAGGCTCGGCGACAGCGTGACGTTCTACAAGATCGGCATGGAGCTGACCTATGCCGGCGGCCTCGGCCTCGCCGAACGCCTCGCCGCTTCCGGCAAGCACGTCTTCATGGACCTCAAGCTGCACGACATCCCCAACACCGTCGAGCGCGCCACGCGGCAGATTGCCAAACTCGGCGCCCGCTTCCTCACCGTGCACGGCTTCGCGCAGAGCATGACAGCCGCGCTGGCCGGCGCTGCCGGCTCCAGCCTCGAGCTGCTCGCCGTCACCGTGATGACCTCCTACGACGATGCCGACCTCGCCGCCGCCGGCTACGCCATGACCGTCAAGGAGCTCGTCGCTCACCGCGCCGTGCAGGCCCGCGACATCGGCATCCACGGCCTGATCCTGTCGCCCGAGGAGACCCAGCTCGTGCGCCCGCTGGTCGGCCCCGACATGCAGCTCGTCACCCCCGGGATCCGTCCGGCGGGATCCGACGTTGGCGACCAGAAGCGCATCATGACGCCTGCGCTGGCGATCGCCGGCGGCGCCGACCGCCTCGTCGTCGGCCGCCCCGTCACCGCCGCCGCGGATCCCGCCGCCGCCGCGGAGGCCATCGTCGCCGACATCGCCACCGCCGTCGCGCTGGTCGGCAAGACCAATCGCTCGTAAGCAGAAACGCCTCACAACAAGGAGACCCCAGGGATGCCCAAGGCCTATTGGATCGCCCGCATCGACGTGCACAACATGGACGGCTACAAGGAGTACGTCGCGCAGAACGGCGCGGTGTTCCATCAGTACGGCGCCAAGTTCCTGGTCCGCGGCGGCCAGTACGAAACCAAAGAAGGCACCTCGCGCTCGCGCAACGTGGTGATCGAGTTCAAGGACTACGCCACCGCGCTCGCGTGCTACAATTCTCCGGAATACCAGCGCCTGGTCGCGATGCGCTCGCCGCACTCGGAAGGCGACCTGGTCATCATCGAGGGCTATGACGGCCCGCAGCCCTGACGCGCAGGCCGGCTCCGCGGCCGCCTCGGTTGCCGCCGCTGTCAGCCCCGGCTATAGCCCCTGACGGGGCGGAGGAACGCGACATGTCCAGGATGCGCTTGATCGTTGCAGGAGCCGGCGGCCGCATGGGCCGGGCGCTGGTGCGCGCCATCGCCGACAGCGACGGCGCCGAGCTTGCCGGCGCGCTGGAAGCCCCGGGCTCCGAGCTGATCGGCAAGGATTCCGGCCTGCTCGCAGGTCTCCCTGCCAACAACATCAAGCTCTCGGCCGATCTCTGGGCGATGTCGGCCGAGGCCGACGGCATCCTCGATTTCACCGTGCCGGCCGCGACCATCGCCAATGTCGCCATCGCCGCCGAGCGCGGCATCGCGCACATCATCGGCACCACCGGCCTGTCGGTGTCGGACGACGCCGTCATCAAGAGCGTCACCAAGCGCGCCATCGTGGTGCAGTCCGGCAATATGAGCCTCGGCGTCAACCTGCTGGCCGCACTGGTCAGGCAGGTCGCGAAGTCGCTCGACACCGGCTTCGACATCGAGATCCTCGAGCTGCACCACAAGCACAAGGTCGACGCGCCCTCCGGCACCGCCTTGATGCTCGGCCGCGCCGCCGCCGACGGCCGCGGCATCTCGCTCGATGACCATTCCGCCCGCGGACGCGACGGCATCACCGGCGAGCGCCGCACCGGCGACATCGGCTTCGCCTCGCTGCGCGGCGGCACCGCGGCCGGCGATCACAGCGTCATTTTCGCCGGTCCCTCCGAGCGCCTCGTGCTGTCGCACCAGGCCGAGGACCGCATGATCTTCGCCCATGGCGCGCTGAAGGCGGCGCTGTGGGCTCATGGCAAGCCGCCGGGCTACTACACGATGGACGACGTGCTCGGCCTCAAGGACCTGTTCTAATCAAACCAAGTGGATCTCGTAGCAATGAGCGAACGTCTCCTGGTGCTGGTGCGCCACGGCCAGAGCGAGTGGAACCTGAAGAACCTGTTCACCGGCTGGAAGGATCCTGATCTCACCGAGCAGGGCGTCAGCGAAGCCAAGGACGCCGGCCGCAAGCTAAAGGCGCATGGCCTGTCTTTCGACGTCGCTTTCACCTCCGAGCTGACCCGCGCCCAGCACACCTTGAAGCTGATCCTCGACGAGCTCGGCCAGCCCGGCCTGCCGACCTCGAAAAACCTCGCGCTCAACGAGCGCGACTATGGCGACCTCTCCGGCCTCAACAAGGATGACGCCCGCGCCAAATGGGGCGAGGAGCAGGTCCACGTCTGGCGCCGCTCCTACGACGTCCCCCCGCCCGGCGGCGAAAGCCTCAAGGACACCCTCGCCCGCGCGCTGCCCTACTACGTGCAGGAGATCCTCCCCTGCGTCCTCAACGGCCAACGCACCCTGGTCGCCGCCCACGGCAACTCGCTCCGCGCCTTGATCATGGTGCTGGAGAAGCTCACCCCGGAAGGCATCCTGAAGCGCGAGCTGGCGACGGGCGTGCCTATCATCTATCGCCTCAAGGCGGATTCGACCGTGGAGTCGAAGCTGGACCTGGCCGGCTAGCAGTCGCACGCGCGACCAGCCCGTCAGTTGACGGCGCCTTTGTGAGTTATGGCGCCCTCTGTGAGTTGAAGCCCCACTCTCCGCCCCGCCACCGGTGCGCCCCCTCGCCCCGTTCTTACGGGGAGAGGGCTGGGGTGAGGGGCAGCCCCACGGGCAGTGTCTCTTAAAAGCGCCCAACGACGCAGCTAATTAGTTACTCGTCATGCCCGGGCTTGACCCGGGCATCCATCCCCTTCGCGAGACTCTTTCCAAGAAGCTGGATGCCCGGGTCAAGCCCGGTCGTGACGGCCTGACGAGGCGAGCGCTGGCTCGGTTGTCTCTCCGAGTTCGGGAAATTAAAAATACGCCTTGCTAAATTTCCGAATCCATGATTATCTCCGCGCATCCCGTCTCACCGAGTGGGGCGTAGCGCGCGATCGTCACGACACGCGAGGCGGGGTGCGATGGCCGCGGTATTGCCGCAGCGTAGCTTGCTACGCCGACGAACGGCTTGCCGCGGACGTGAAGTCGTAGGGTCCTGATACCCCGAAGCTGGTATCACGCGCTGATGCGTAGGCATCATGCGCAATGGTGGCCAACAAGCCGGCGCACCAGGGAGACTGCGTATAAGCGTGAAGACCATCGCGCAGGGAATGCCGGTTGTTCTCGGCTGAACCTGTGGTGACTGCCGCCTGCTTTTTTTTCTGCAGGCGGGCCATGGGTGCGGCCAGCATCCGGCATTCCCTGCGCCCTCTCGATCTCGGAGGGACACGTACGATGCAGACCTCGGGCGTCATTCGCCGCGAGATCGCGCAACCGTGTCCCTTGCTGTTTGAACCGTGAATGTTCGGCCGTCGAGGTCTCTTGGGGGGGCCTCCGAAGGTAACGGTGCTTCGTGCTTGCCGCTCCGAGCCGCTGGGTGCGTTGCGAGCATATCTGGCGTCGTATGAATGGGAAGCCTCACTCACTACAGAGGCGATCCCAATGCGACTCACTCCATGGCTTAACGTCCTTCCCGCCGTTCAGAACGGTTGGACACTCGCCGCGTTTCTTGCGCTGTTGGCTGTTGCGTTCTGGCTCAGCCGACGCCGACGCTGATGTTAGGCATGATCGCCTCTGAGGGCAGCAGGTGGGAGATCCTACCCCATCCCCACCTGCCCAGCCTCCCACCCGATCATCGCCTGCTTGCGCGTCAGTCCCCAGTGATAGCCCGTCAGCGCGCCGGTCTTGCCGAGCGCGCGATGGCACGGGACCACGAACGAGATCGGGTTCTTGCCCACCGCCGCGCCGACCGCGCGCGAGGCCTTCGGTGACTCCAGCCTTGTCGCGATGTCGGAGTAGCAGACGGCGCGGCCCATGGGGATCTTGAGCAGGGCTTCCCAGACGCGGACCTCGAAGTCGGTGCCGATCAGGACGACGCGCAGCGGCTGCTCGGGGCGCCAGTGGTTCTTGTCGAAGATGCGCTGCGCCAGCGCGGCGGTGCCGGGGACGTCCTCGATGTAGGAGGCGCGGGGCCAGCGGCTCTTCATGTCGGCCAGCGCGCCAGCCTCCTCGCCGGGGTCGGCGAAGGCGAGGCCGGCGAGGCCGCGCGGGGTGGCCATCACCAGCGCCATGCCGAACGGGCAGGGGTGGAAGCCGTAGCGCAGCGTCGTGCCGGCGCCGCCGGTCTTCCATTCGCCGGGCGACATCGCCTCGTGGGTGACGAACAGATCGTGCAGGCGGCCGGGGCCCGACAGCCCCGAGTCGAGCGCGGCGTCGAGCACGCTGGCCGAGCCCTTCAATAGGCCCTTGGCGTGGTCGAGCGTCAGCGCCTGCATGAACGCCTTCGGCGTCAACCCGGCCCAGCGCCGGAACAGATGGTGCAGCTCGTCCGGCGTCAGGCTGGCGGCATCGGCCATGTCCTCGATGGTGGGCTGCCGGCGCCAGTGCTCCGAGATGAACGCGATCGCGCGGCGCACCGCGTCGTAGTCGCGGAGCGCAGCGGATTGTTGCGGGCCCGGCTTGGCCAGGGCGGAATCGTGAATGGCGAGGGTCATCATGAGTCCGGATGTAGGGCGGCCGGGGAGGGCACTCCACCCGATTTCTGATTGCGGGGCCATAGGCGATTGAGCCCGGGTGGCGCGGCGGCGGCGGTGTAACCTCGCCCCGCTTGCGGGGAGAGGTCGGATTGCATCGCCAGATGCAATCCGGGTGAGGGGGTACAGGTCTCTCCACGGACACTCCTGGCGCGCGGGCCCCTATTGAGACCACCCGTGGGGCGGCCCCTCACCCCAACCCTCTCCCCGTGAAGAACGGGGAGAGGGAGCGCGCTGCCGGTTGGGCGGGCAGCTCGGCTCCTACGGCCTTTGATCGCCTACAGCGGATTGAGCACCGGGCCGCGTTTCGCGGCCTGCAAGCCGGCCGTCAGGGCCTTCGCAAAGCTCGCCTTTTCCTCGGGGCCGAGGAAGCTCGCGATCGCGACGCGCTGGCCGCGGGCGACGAGATACAGGTGCTCGATGCCGAACTCCTCGTGGGTCTCCTGGTCGAGGCGCACCCAGAGCGGGTTGAAACGCCATTCCATGATTTGGCCCTTGTGGCTGACGCGGCGCAGGCGCAGCTCGGTCAGCGTAATGGAGACGTCCTCATAGGCGTTGGCGCGGCGGAAGTTGACCCGGAAGGCCCAGTAGATCGCGAGCGCGTCGAGGCCGAAGAACCCAAGCACCGGCCAGGCGCCCATCATCACCGAGGCGATGCCGCCGATGAAGCTGATGGCGCAGACCACGGCCATCAGCACCAGGAAGCCGGTGCGGCCGAGCGAGCGATGCGGCGTCAGCCGGGCCGAGAACAGCTCGGGATCAGCGGCGGCGGTGCCGGTCTCCTGATACGCAAAAGCATTGCCTGGCGTCATGGGGCCTCAGTATACCCGGATCATGGCCAAAATCACCCGCCCCCAACGCGCCAAGCCGGCCCCGGTTCGCACGCCCGCCAAAAAGGCGGCCAAGGCCGCGCCGGGGGCAGCGTCCAAATCCGCATCCAGAACGGTCAAGAAGGCTGCCAAGATCAGCCCGGCGGCCAAGCCGAAGGCAGGCTCGGTCAAGCCGGTCAAGACAGCGTTGAAGGCGACGAAACCCTGGACCCCCGCCGAGATCCGCGAGGCCTTCAGCCGTTTCGCGGTCTCGAACCCGGAGCCGAAGGGCGAGCTCGAGCACGTCAACCCTTATACCTTGCTGGTCGCCGTGGTGTTGTCGGCGCAGGCGACTGACGCCGGCGTCAACAAGGCGACGCGGCCGCTGTTCGCGGTCGCCGATACGCCGCAGAAGATGCTCGCGCTCGGCGAGGACACGGTGCGCGACTACATCAAGACCGTCGGCCTGTTCCGCACCAAGGCCAAGAACGTGATCGCGCTGTCGCAAAAGCTGATCGCCGAGTTCGGTGGCGAGGTGCCGCGCACCCGCGCGGAGCTGGAGTCGTTGCCGGGCGCGGGGCGCAAGACCGCGAATGTCGTGCTCAACATGGCGTTCGGCGAGCACACGATGGCGGTCGACACCCATGTGTTCCGCGTCGGCAACCGCACGGGCTTAGCTCCGGGCAAGACGCCGCTGGAGGTCGAGCTCGGGCTGGAGAAGGTGATCCCGGCCGAGTTCATGCTGCATGCGCATCACTGGCTGATCCTACACGGCCGCTACACCTGCCTCGCCCGCAAGCCGCGCTGCGAGCTGTGCCTGATCAAGGACCTCTGCCGCTGGCCGGAGAAGACCGCCTGACGCGACGCGCAGCTTTGCGGTTGGCCCCGCTGCCACCCTCCCCTGGAGGGGGAGGGTCGGCTCACACGGAGCGCAGCGCAATGTGAGCCGGGGTGGGGTGATCTCTCCACTCGCACCGGTGTCCGCGGCTTCACCCCACCCCGCTCGCCCGCTTCGCGTGCGATCGACCCTCCCCCTCCAGGGGAGGGTGACGGCGGGACCTTCGTGAGCAGATCAGCGCGGCGAGAGAACGATCATCAAGCCGCGCTGTGAGTTGCAACTGATCAGCCGCTGGCCGGAGAAGACAGCGTGAGGCCGCCCGCAGCTTTGAGGTTGGCCCCCGCTGCCACCCTCCCCTGGAGGGGGAGGGTCGGCTCACGTTGAGCGAAGCGAAATGTGAGGCGGGGTGGGGTGATCTCTCCACCGCATCGGTGTCCGCGGCTTCACCCCACCCCGCTCGCCCGCTTGGCGTGCGATCGACCCTCCCCCTCCAGAGGAGGGTGACAGCGTGACGGTCGTGAGCAGATCAACGCGGCGAGAGAACGATCTTCAAGCCGCGCTGTGAGCTGTGCCTGATCAAGGAGCTCTGCCGCTGGCTCGAGAAGACGGCCCGGTACGTAGCGCGCGACGTAAGGTTGCACGCGACTACGCGTTTGACAGTCACTTTAGCGTCACGCTGCGACGCGGTCTCACCATGGCCGGGCCACATCGCCGCCTGCATTGGTCATAAGATGAAACCCGAAATCCGGGCGATGTGAGTGGCGCGTGATGATGTCCGCGTTCTCGGAGTTTTGTGCGCCGGGACGGGGAAGGATCAGTTGCATGGACACCACCGCCGCACTCGTGTCGCTTGCGACCGCCGTGCCACCGCATCAGTTCCGCCAGAACGAGGTGATGGAGGCGGCGCGCGTGGTGCTGTCGCCGCGCTTTCCGCAATTCGACACGATGGCGAGCCTGTTCGCCAACACCGGCATCCGCGCCCGCTACGGCGTCAAGCCGATCGAATGGTACATGGAGCGGCGCGGCTGGCCGGAGCGTACCGCGGCCTATCTCGACGGCGCGGAGGCTCTATTTGTCGAGGCAACTCACAAGGCGCTGGCGCAGGCTGATCTCACCGCTGATCAGATCGACACCATCGTCAGCGTGAGCTCGACCGGCATCGCGACGCCGACCCTGGAAGCACGCGTCGCCGGCCGCATGGGCTTTCGCTCCGATGTCTCGCGCGTGCCGGTGTTCGGGCTGGGCTGCGCCGGTGGCGTCTCCGGCCTGTCGATCGCCGCACGGCTGGCGCAGGCGCGGCCGGGCACCAACGTGCTGTTCGTGACGTTCGAGCTGTGCACGCTCGCGGTGCGCCATGACGAGCTGAGCAAGGCCAACATCGTCGCGCTGAGTTTGTTCGGCGACGGCGCCGCGGCCGCGATCCTGCGTGCCGGCGACGGTGGCGCGACGCGCGTGGAAGCGACCGGCGAGAAGCTGTGGCCGGAGACGCTGGATATCATGGGCTGGAGCGTCGATCCCGAAGGCTTTGGCGTGATCTTCCAGCGCACAATTCCGGACTTCGTCACCGAGAACATGGGCCCGGCGGTCAACGAGATCCTCGGCAACATGAAGCTGTCGGCCACGGACGTCGATCGCTTCGTCTGCCATCCCGGCGGCGCCAAGGTGATCACGGCGCTGGAGCGCGCGCTGGCGATCGGGCAGGGCACGCTCGATCATGAGCGCGAGATCATCGCCGACTACGGCAACATGTCGGCGCCAACAGTGCTGTTCGTGCTGGAGCGCGCGCGTGCGCAAGGCCTGCCGCCGCGCTCGGTGCTGACGGCGCTCGGACCCGGGTTCACCGCAAGCTGCGTATCACTGAGGCACGCCGCATGACCTTCGCCGCCTTCGTCCTCGCCCTCGTCACCATGCAACGGCTCGGCGAGCTCGTGCTCGCCCGCCACAATACGAAGCGCCTGCGCGCGATGGGCGCGGTCGAGGTCGGCGCGGATCATTATCCGCTGATGATCTCGATGCATGCGGCCTGGCTGGTGTCGCTGTGGCTGCTTGGCATCGACCAGGAGGTCGATCCCTGGCTGTTGTCCGGCTTCGTGGCGCTGCAGGGCCTGCGCTGGTGGGTGCTGGCGACGCTCGGGCCGCGCTGGACCACGCGCATCATCATCCTGCCGGGCGCGCCGCTGGTGACGGATGGTCCCTATCGCTACATCTCGCATCCGAACTATTTGGTCGTCACGGCGGAGATCGCGCTGCTGCCGCTGGCGCTGCATCTGCCGTTGATCGCGCTGATCTTCTCCGGGCTCAACGCCGCCGTGCTGTTCATCCGCATCCGCGCCGAATCCGAGGCGCTGTCCGGCGCTGCTGGCGGTGGTGTCGGCGGCCAGACCGCATGAGCGAGACGGCCGCGCCGGAGGAGACGCCGAGCCTCGCCACCTGGCTCGGCTTCGTCCTGATGTGCGTCGGCATGTTCATGGCGATCCTGGATATCCAGGTGGTGGCGACGTCGCTGCCGACCATCCAGGAGGCGCTCGGCATCACGCCGGACGCGATGAGCTGGATCCAGACGGCGTATCTGATCGCCGAGATCATCGCGATCCCGCTCACCGGCCTGATGACGCGCGTGTTCACCTTGCGCTGGTTGTTCGTCGGCGCCGTCAGCGTGTTCACGCTGGCGTCGCTCGGCTGCGCGCTGAGCGTCAGCTTCCACATGCTGCTGGCGTTCCGCGTGCTGCAGGGCTTCTTCGGCGGGCTCCTGATCCCTGTGGTGTTCTCCGCGGTGTTCCTGCTGTTTCCGGCGCGGCTGCATGCGGTGGCGACGACGATCGGCGGCGTGGTCGCGGTGCTCGCGCCGACCATCGGTCCTGTCGTTGGCGGCTTCATCACCAACACCTGGTCGTGGCCGTGGCTGTTCCTGATCAACATCGCGCCGGGCATCGTCGCAGCGGTGGCGACGCCGGCGCTGCTGCCGAAGCAGGACATGAATCCGGAGGAGCTCGACAAGCTCGACCTGCTCGCGCTGCTGCTGCTCGCCGTGTCGCTGGGGAGCCTCGAGCTCGGGCTGAAGGAGGCGCCGAAGGGCGGCTGGCTGTCGTCGAACTGCCTCGCGCTGCTGGTGCTGAGCGCCTCGTGCCTGACGCTGCTGATCCAGCGCCTGCTGGCCTCTAGCGACCCGATCTTGCGCATCGCCAGTTTTCAGCGCCGCGCGTTCACGCTCGGCTGCGCGTCGAGCTTCTGTCTCGGCATCGGCCTGTTCGGCTCGGTCTATCTGATGCCGGTGTTCCTCGCCTTCGTGCGCGGCCATGACGCGTTCGAGATCGGCAAGATCATGCTGGTGACGGGCGTGGCCCAACTGGTCGCCGCGCCCATCGTCACCGCGCTCGACGGCAAGGTCGATGCGCGGCTGTTGACCGCGTTCGGCTTCGCGCTGTTCAGCGCCGGTCTCGCCGCCAGCGCATTCCAGCCGCCGACCGCCGACTATCAGGAGATGTTCTGGCCGCAGGTGGTGCGTGGCGTCGGCATCATGTTCTGCCTGCTGCCGCCGACGCGGATCGCGCTCGGCGACCTGCCGCCGGCCGAGGTGGCGGACGCCAGCGGGCTGTTCAATCTGATGCGCAATCTCGGCGGCGCCATCGGCATCGCGCTGATCGACACCATCATCTACGGCCGCGTGACGTTGCACGCCCAGGCGTTCCGCGACCGGCTGATGGCCGGCGACAGCACAGCCGCCAAGGCGATCGGGCTCGCGCCGGAGCTGCTGCGCAATCGTCCCCGCAACATTTCCGAGGAGCAGGCGATCGCCTATGTCCGGCCGCTGGTGGAGAAGGCCTCGCTGGCGCTGTGCGTCAACGAGGCGTGGTCGCTGCTCGCCGGCATCGCGCTGCTCGGCTTTCTCTTGATTCCGTTCGCGCGCAACAAGCCTGTCAGCGCGTCGCCTCGGAAGGTGGCGCTAGAGGCTGCGCAGCCGTCGCTCCGGCGACGGCTCGATCAGCTCGGGTCGCGGTCCGGATAGCCGCTTGTGCAGATGGACCATGAAGGCCATGCCGAACAGCGGCGTCGCCAGGTTCACGATCGGGATCGCGACGAAGGCGGCGATGATCAGGCCTGCCGTGAACACCGTCACCGCATTGTCCCGCCGCATCGCCTTGGCCTCCGCCGGCGGGCGGAAGCGCATGGCGGCGAGCTCGAAATATTCGCGGCCGAGCAGCCACGCCGTGGCGATGAAGAAGATCACGAAACCGGCGCCCGCGAGGAACACGAAGGGCAGGGCGATCAGGTAGACGAGAATGGTGAGGCCGGCGGCCTTGAGGCCTTCGGCAATAGCGATGCCGAACGGCAGCGCGACGCCGGGGCGCTCGGCCGGATAATGCTCGCGCTCGACCAGATCGGCGACGTCATCGACGAACAGGCTCGCGATCAGCGAGGTGATCGCCGGCATCAGCATGATGCCGCCGAACACGACGCCGAAGCCGGCCGCGATCGAGATGATCCAGGTCAGCACCTCCAAGGCTGAGTGGGATCCGGGACCAAGCATGGATTCGGCCCAGCCCTCGCCGGCGGTCGCGAGCCAGCTCAACAGCCGCTGCAGCCCGATCGCGAGCACGGTGATCAGCACCAGCGACAGCCCGATCGAGCGATACAGAATCGAGCGCATCGGCGGCGACAGCATCTGCGATAGCGCCTTGACGGCGGCGTCGATCATGGCGGTGGAACCTCTCTGCGAGACACGCGAGAGGAGTTAGACATGGCCGAGGGTTTCGGCAAGCCTGCTTGGCGCGGACCAAAGACTGCGGCCGTCCTTCGAGACGCCCGCCTCTGGCGGGCTCCTCAGGACGAGGGCGGAGTGCGCAGCGATGTTTCGCCGCGGCGATATCTCAATCCTCTCCATGAACACGCCTCTTGCGTGTTCATGGTTGATGTGCAGGACCGGGTTGGGTGCCAGAACCTCTCTCCATGAACACGCTCAGACGGCGGGGACGACTTGCATACCGAACTGACGAGCCAGTCGCTGGAGAGTGCGGTGTTTGGTTTCCAATACCTTCGCTTCGTATCGGGCCACACCTGTCTCGACGAAGTCCAGTCCCTTAACCATGACGCGCCAGAAGAGTGTGGCCAGCTTTCGTGCGAGGGCCTTGTTCGCGACAAGCCCGCCGCGCCGTGCCGCCAAGCGGCGGTAGAAGCCGCCGAGTGCGATATCCTTGCTGCGCGCCAAGGAGCGGGCGATCACGCAGAAGATCTGGCCGGGCCGGTTGCGGCGTCGTTTGACCTTTCCCTTGCGTTTGCCGCTTTGGGCGCTTCCGGAAGCAAGTCCCAACCACGAGGTGAAGTGCTTTTCGGTCGGCCACTTGGTCAAATCCGTACCGACTTCGCCGATGATCTGCAAAACACCGTATTCGGTCAGGGCGGGCAGTGTAGTCAGATCCTTGGCACCACAGATCTGCGCAAGAATCTGTCGCAGATCTGCAATATCCGGCGCATTGACGCCCGGCCGTGTGCGCGATTTTCCAGCCTTTGTCGGGCCAACCGGCGGCGTGTCCGAGCCCTGCATCTGGCGAAGAACGATTTCAATCTGGCGATCGCAGGCAGAGATGAGGCCTTGATAATGGTCCCAGCTTTGAACGGCTTGTGCGAGGGCGAACAAATGCTCTTCTGCCCAGTTGCCGCGCAGGGATTCGACGACGCGATCCGCCTTGACGTTTCGGATGCGAACGTCGCACAGCCGCAACAGCACCTGCGGATCGCGCTCTCCGGCGAGGATGGCGCGGATCACGGCCAGACCGCTCGCCCCGGTCAGAGAGCTGATGACATCGTGCAGTTTGATGTTCATCCGCTCCAGGGCCTTTTGCATGTGCTGGACATGTCCGGCCGCTGCGGCGATGTGGTCCCCGCGAAGGCGCAGATAGTCCTGCAGGCGGCGGATCTCGGCCGAGGGAACGAAGCCTGCTCGCAGCAAGCCATGTGCGTGCAGCGTAGCGCCCCACTGACAATCTTTCAGGTCGGTCTTTCGCCCCGGCAGATTGCGGGTCTGGCGACCATCTACCATCACCACTTCTATGCCTGCAGCTTCCAGAACCCCATAGAGCGGCAGCCAATAAACACCGGTCGCTTCCAGTGCGACCGAGCGTACCTGATGTTCAGCCAAATAGTCCCGCAGCGCATACAGTTGCGAGGTCACCGTGCCGAACACCATGGGTTCACCACCCGCGATCGATACATGCATTTTCTCGCTGCCGACATCGACAAAGGCTGCACGCGGATCCAAAACCGCCAAGTCACTCATCCGAGCCTCCATGTATCTGCTGCCCACTCTGACGCAGAGCCCCGCCGAGAGCCCGATCGCGCGTTTGAGATTGCAAACCTCTCCAACGGGAAGCGCTATGCTCGCCAAAATGTGCAATCGCCAGCTATCGGAACCAACCTCATGGCCGGGCAACAGTGCACCAGAGGTCAAAGCGGACATGCTGCTCCCGACGGAACCCGGCAGCCATGGTACCGTGTTCATGGTCGGTGTGCAGCACGCTCCGCGCTGGAGACTCATGGTGAGGAGCGCGCCCCTTGGCGCGCGTCTCGAACCATGAGGCCTCAGCTGCCAGGTCTCACAGCCTCGTCGCCCGCAGCCGCAGCGCGTTGCCGACCACGCTCACCGACGACAGCGACATCGCGGCCGCGGCGATGATCGGCGACAGCAGGATGCCGAACACGGGATAAAGAATGCCCGCCGCGATCGGGATGCCGGCGGCGTTGTAGATGAACGCGAAGAACAGGTTCTGGCGGATGTTGCTCATCACCGCCGCCGACAGTTTTCGCGCCCGCGCGATGCCGCCGAGATCGCCCTGCAACAGAGTGACGCCGGCGCTCTCCATCGCCACATCGGTACCGGTGCCCATGGCGATGCCGACATCGGCCGCGGCCAGCGCCGGCGCGTCGTTGACGCCGTCGCCGGCCATCGCCACCACCTTGCCGCTGGCGCGCAGCCGCGCGACGACCGCGCTCTTCTGCTCCGGCAGCACCTCGGCCTCGACTTCGGTGATGCCGATTTTCCGCGCGACGGCCGTGGCCGTGGTGCGATTGTCGCCGGTCAGCATGATCACCTTGATGCCATCAGCCGCCAGCGCCTTCAGTGCATCCGGCGTCGACGCCTTCACGGGATCGGCGATCGCGAACAGCGCCGCCGGCTTGCCGTCGACGGCCATCGTGATCACGGTCGCGCCGTCCTCGCGCAGCCGCTTGCTCTCGACACCGAGCGTGTCGGTGATGATGCCGAGCGAGGCCAGATAGGTCGGGTTGCCGAGCACGACCGCCTTGCCGTCGACCTCGCCGCGCGCGCCCTTGCCGGTCGGCGCGTCGAAGTTTCTCACGTCAGCCAGCTTGAGCTTGCGCTCGCCGGCGTGACGGACGATGGCTTCGGCGAGCGGATGTTCGCTGGCGCGTTCGACGCTGGCGGCGAGCCTGAGCGCTTCGGCCTCGTCGACGCCTTGCGCCGTGACGATGCCGGTCACCTTCGGCTTGCCCTCGGTCAATGTGCCGGTCTTGTCGACGACCAGCGTGTCGGCCTTCTCCAGCCGCTCGAGCGCCTCGGCGCTCTTGATCAGCACGCCGGCCTGCGCGCCGCGGCCGACGCCGACCATGATCGACATCGGAGTGGCCAAGCCCAGCGCGCAAGGACATGCGATGATCAGCACGCTCACGGCGGCGACGAGGCCGAAGGCAAAACGCGGCTCCGGGCCGAAGGCGTACCACGCGACGAAGGCGGTGATCGCGGCGGCAATCACCGTCGGCACGAACCAGCCCGCGACCTGGTCGGCCAGCCGCTGGATCGGCGCGCGCGAACGCTGCGCATCGGCGACCATCTGCACGATCTGCGACAGCAGGGTCTCGCGGCCGACCTTGTCGGCGCGCATCACGAAGCTGCCGGTCTGGTTCAAGGTGCCGGCGATGACGCGCTCGCCTTCGTCCTTGGTCACCGGCATCGATTCGCCCGTCACCAGTGACTCATCGAGCGATGAGCGGCCTTCGAGAATGATGCCGTCGACCGGCACCTTCTCGCCGGGCCGAACGCGCAGGCGATCGCCAACTGCGAGCTCGGCGATCTCCACCTCTTGATCGTTGCCGTCGGCATCGAGCCGTCGCGCGGTCTTCGGCGCGAGCTGCAGCAGCGCCTTGATCGCGCCCGACGTGGCCTCGCGCGCGCGGAGTTCCAGCACCTGGCCGAGCAGGACGAGAACGATGATGACCGATGCTGCCTCGAAATACACCGCGACAGTGCCGCCATGGCCGCGGAATGCGGGCGGGAATGCCTGCGGCATCAAGGTCGCGATCACGCTGTAGACATAGGCGACACCCGTTCCCATCGCGATCAGGGTGAACATGTTGAGATTGCGGGTCCGCACCGACTGCCAGCCGCGCACGAAGAACGGCCAGCCGGCCCACAGCACCACCGGCGTCGCCAGCGCGAACTGGATCCAGTTCGACAGCATCGGCTCGATCAGGCCATGGCCGCCGACGAGATGCCCGCCCATCTCCAGCACCACCACGGGCGCCGCGAGCACCGCGCCGATCCAGAAGCGCTTGGTCATGTCAGCGAGCTCAGGATTGGGCGCATCGTCGAGGCTGATGACATCAGGCTCCAGCGCCATGCCGCAGATCGGGCAGGTGCCCGGCCCCTCCTGGCGGATCTCCGGATGCATCGGGCAGGTGTAGATCGTGCCGGCCGGCATCTCCGGCGGCGGCTCGCGCTTGTCGAGATACTTCGCCGGATCAGCAGCGAACTTGGCGCGGCAGCCGGCGGAGCAGAAATGGAAGGTATGGCCCTGGTGATCGAAACGATGCTTCGACGTCGCGGGATCGACGCTCATGCCGCAGACGGGATCGGTGACCTTGTCCGCGTCGGCGTGATGATCATGGCCGCCACAGCACGAGCCCGCAGGCGCAACGGGCGCGAGATACTTCACGGGATCGGCCGCGAATTTGGTCCGGCAGCCCGCGCAGCAGAAATGGAAGGTCTCACCGTCATGCTCGAAGCGGTGCTTCGACGTCGCCGGATCGACCGACATGCCGCAGACGGGATCCTTCACCTTCGCTGCAACCGCGTGGTCATGCCCCTCACCAACTGTGCTTGCCGGTGCTTCGGCATGATCGCTGCAACATGCATCCGAAGACGCCTGCTTGTGTCCGGTTTCCGCCGATCCACATCCGCATCCGCCGGCCGTGCCCGCTGCGGCACCATGCCCGTGTTCGGTTTCCGACATGCCAGCCTCGCCTCTTGAAACCTATACCCTGTAGGGGTATATAGAGCCCATGCGCGACGACATCAAGACTTCCTGCCAGAAACGTTTGAGCCGGATCGAAGGGCAGGTCAGGGGCCTGTCGAAGATGGTCGAGGACAACCGCTACTGCATCGACATCGTGACGCAGATCTCTGCGGTCCGGGCGGCGCTGCGGCGCGTCGAGGAGGAGATCCTGCGCGATCACGTCTCCCACTGCGTCGAGCACGCGATCGCGTCCGGCGACAAAGCCGACCAGCGGCAGAAGATCGCGGAGCTGATGGATGTGATCAGCCGGTCGGATCGGTAATCTTGGTAATTAAAGCGCGAGCCCTGAGCCACGAACGCCGTGTACCTCGCCCCGCTTGCGGGGAGAGGTCGGATGGCATCGTGAGATGCCATCCGGGTGAGGGGGCTCTCCGCGAGTCCGGTGCTTGTGGCTGCCCCCCCCAACCCTCTCCCCGTAAGAACGGGGAGAGCACACTGCCTAATGAGCGCGTGCTCGAATCCGACTTAGATGCAACTAGCTAGAGCTCAAATCGCAACCTTACGGCGGCTCCGTGCGGCCGGGCGCGGCGCCAGCTTCCGCACCGGCTCAGCAACGAGGAAATGCTCGTTGACCACAAGCCGTTCGATGACCTTCTCGATCATCACTTCCTCAGCCGCAACCGGCTGCGCCGTTTCTTCGTCAGCCGCCTCAGGAACGAGCGGCGGCGCAATGACAGATCCTGGAAACACGGCGAACTCGCCCGCTACCTCCGCGAGCGGCTTCTGCTTGTCGGCCCAGTGAAGCGTCGTGTAGTCGAAGCCGTTGACGATGGTCGGCTTGACGATCTCGAAATAGGGCGAGATGTCGAAGTCGCGCGGCATGTACAGCGAGGAATCCCGGATGTGCAGGATCTCGCGCTTGGCGCGTCGCGACGGCGCTCGCGTGATCTTCGGCAGGATCGGATAGCGCACCGCGTCGAACGCCTGCGCGATCAGCGCCGAGCAGATCATCTTGGTCGGATCGCCCGAGCCAAGCGCGATCATGCGCCGACGCCAGCGCTGCGGGATCGGCAGCGGCACGAGGAAGCGCATCAGGTCGATGATGTTCTTGGTGTCGTAGCCGAAGCCGATGCGGTTGATGGCGTAGCGGCAGACCGTATGCCGGTCCTCGAAGGTCAGCCCGACCGGGCGGCAGACGCGGGTGTGATAGGCGAAGTATTTCGACAGCGGCGCCGAGATCACGCCGTCGCCGACATAGGCCTCGACCAGCACATGCGGCTCGCCATCGGGCTCGACGGCGCCGTCGATCGGACCGACATAGAGCGCGGCATGCGACCAGGTCGATTGCGTGAGATATTTGATGATGCCGGAGATGCGGCTGTTGCCTTCGACCAGCAGCACGTCGCCGGGCTGGATATCCTTGCGCAGATAGTCCGGGTCGCTAGGCGTGAACGGCTCATAGCCCGGTATCTCCTTCTGGAGATAGGCGGCAATCAGCTTGCCGATCTGGTCGAGCACGATACCCATGACGGTCCCCGGGCGACCTTGACTGGCCGCTTGTCCCTTCTTCGATGATGGTCGATTGCGGTTGCAATTTGGTTCATCACCGAAGCGCCACATGCGGCATCGCGTTTACCAAACTGATTGCCGCGCTGCAGAAGATGCGGCAAATTCCGGGGAATCGCACCTCACAAAAGTTTTTGGAAACCATGTCATGAGCTTCACGCGCCGCGGCTTCCTCTCCGCTTCCGCGGCGCTGGCCGCTACGCCCCTTCTCATCCGCGCCGCGCAGGCCGCGCTTCCTCGCGAGGCTGACATTGTCGTGATCGGCGCCGGCGCGGCGGGCATCGCCGCCGCGCGCCGGATCGTGGCGGCAAATCGCAAGGTCGTTCTGATCGAGGCCTCCGCGCAGATCGGTGGCCGCTGCAGCACCGATCTCACGACCTTTGGCGTGCCGTTCGATCGCGGCGCGCGCTGGCTGTTCAGCACCGACAGCAATCCGATCGGCAAGCTCGCTCGCGGCGTCGGTCTCGACCTCGCGGCCGCACCTGTCGGCCAGAAGATCCGCGTCGGTCGTCGCAATGCGCGGCCCGGCGAGACCGAGCAGTTCCTTGCGGGCCTGGTGCGCGCCAACCGCGCCCTCGACGAGGCCGCGCGCGGCAAGCTCGACATGTCCTGCGCGGCGGCGTTGCCGAAGGATCTCGGCGACTGGACCAACACCACGGCCTTCGTGCTCGGCCCCAGTGCGACCGGCAAGGATCTCACCGATCTCTCCGTAATGGACAAGGCGCGCGCGCAGGATCGTAACGCGCCGCTCGCCTGCCGCCAGGGGCTCGGCACGCTGGTGAGCAAGCTCGGCGAGGGGCTTCCTGTGTCGCTGTCGACGCCGGCAAGCCGCATCGTGTGGAGCAACCGCGATGTCGCGGTGGAGACGCCTGCGGGGCGCATCGCGACGCGCGCCGTCATTCTCACCGTTTCGACCAACGTGCTCACCTCGGGCGCGATCAAGTTCGCACCGGAGCTGCCGAAGCGTCAGCTCGACGCAGCGGCGAAGCTCAGTCTCGGCAGCACCGATCACATCGCCCTGATGCTGACAGGCAATCCGCTCGGCCTCTCGCGCGATGAGGTCATCGTCGAGCAGAGCAACTCGAATCGCACCGGTCTGCTGCTGGCCAATGTCGGCGGCTCGTCCTTGTGCACCATCGACGTCGCCGGCAGCTTTGGTCGCGATCTGTCAGCGCAGGGCGAGGCCGCGATGACGGCGTTCGGCAAGGAGTGGATCGGCAAGCTGTTCGGCAGCGAAGCCGCGGCCGCCGTGAAGTCGTCAGCGGCCACGCGCTGGAATCAGGTGCCCGGCGTGCTCGGCGCGATGTCAGCCGCTGCGCCCGGCAATCAGGGTGCGCGAAAGATCCTTGGCGAGCCGCTGGGGCCGCTGTTCGTGGCCGGTGAAGCGACGCACGAAACGCTGTGGGGCACGGTCGACGGTGCCTGGGAGTCCGGCGAGCGCGCCGCAGAGGCCGCCCTGCGCCGGATCGGTGCATTGAAGGATCCCGAGCCGGAGTCGACCGAGCGGCAACGCAGTCGTCGTCGCAAGGGGCGGCCGGCGCCGGAGGATTGATTGCGGATCGCCGCGCTAAGTCCGTAGGGTGGGGAAAGGCGAGCCGGCGCTCTGACCACATCCCGATCGCCGTGGCACCGCGCCCACCATCGAGCTGATGAGTTTGAGAATAGATGGTGGGCCTGCTGCCGCCTGCGCCGGCTGCTTGCTCCTCAACTACGAACGACTTCAGCTGAACCGCGATGCAGGTGCGCATGGATGCGCCCTCTCCCCTTTTGGGAGAGGGCATGCACGCCGGAGCAACAAACTCGCTAGGGTGAGGGGTATCTATCCACGAGCACCATTGCGGAGAGAGACCCCTCACCCCACCGCGTTTACGGATCTGTCCTATGAGCAACCGGGGACATAGGTGACAGATCTGACCGACGACATAGTTGACACAATTCTCGTTTTGTTCAGATCTTCAATTGTTGTGGTTTTTGCTGCGTTTGCCGCTGTGGACCCTGTGGGCAACGCGTAGCGTTGTCCACAAGTCCACGGCGCTTTCGCTTCGGCGGCCTGAGCAGGTGCTTCTTTGGATCGATGGTACCGAGCAGGACGGGTCCATAGCTCACAGTCCAGCCCGTCTCGGTTTCCAAGAGGCCGACCGGCTCACCCGCGAGCGCCTGGTTGATGTAGATCGTTTCGCCGCCCCACCTGATCTCGCCATTGTGGCGAACACGCCGGACATCCCTGTCCGCTTCGTATTCGGGTGAGCGCAGCACGCCATGATAGGCGCGCGGCGAGGGACGATAGCGCTCGGCTGGCGTTGCGTTGTCGAGAGCCTCGTGCGGCCGTTCTTCGTTGAAGATGCGCTGGAAGCTCTGAAAGCGCTTGATCTGCTCGCGCAACGTTCGGGCCGGCGGCTTCGCGGTGTCCTGCAACAACGTCAGGTGCATACGTTCGTGGCGGCCGTTCTGCTGCGGCTTGCCGGGCGTGATGCGCTCCGGTGTGACGCCGGCCTTGATCAGCTTCACCGATAGCCGCGACAACCCGCCCGCACCCTGTGATGCGAAGGGTGTGCGCCATTGTCCGATCGCATCCGCAGCGGCAGGCCAAATTCGCGGAATGCCGCATCCAGCACGGGCCAGACATGCTCACCGTCGGTACGCTGCAACGGCAGGCACCGCAGCAGACAGCGGCTCTCTGCGTCCGTCAGCGTGAGCGGTTCGCAACGGGTGCCATCCGCAGTCAGAAACCAGCCCTTAAAGTCGATGCACCAGACATCGTTGGCTTGCTCGCAATCGGCAAATGGAAAGCTCGAAGGAGGGCTGCGGCGACGAATCTTCCGCTTCACCGTGAGACCCTCGCGGTCAAACAGCGCTCCGATCGTGCTGGCCGCGGGCCATGTCGTGCTGGGCCGCTTCCGCTTGAGAAAGGCGCGTACCTTCGCTGGTCCCCAGGTCGGATGAGCCCGTCGGACTTCGAGGCAGAGCTCGGCGATCTTCCCCGAGATTGCTTGGGGGTGATGCAAAGGCGCTCGGGACCTGTCGAACAGACCCTCCAAACCCTCCTCCTGGTAGCGGTGCCACCACTTGTAGCCCTGCTGCCGGCTGATCCCGAACTCCCGACAGAGTGCCGCAAACGACTTCTCTCCCGCTTCAACTGCCAACACAAAACGCATCCGTTCGTCCACAGCGCAGGTTTCCTTCCAGCCCATCGGCAAGTCCTCCTGCCGATCACCTCAACCTGTCACCCATGTCGTCGGTTTGTTCTGTCACCTATGTAGCCGGTTTGGACCCCTACATGCCCTCTCCCACAAGGGGAGAGGGCGCATTCATGCGCACCGTGTCGTGGAAGCGATGAGCTATGCGGTTCATGGTCACTATGTGGACTACACCGGCAGCTTCAGCTCCATCAGGTCCTTCGCGACGACGATGCGGCCCGTGTAGGTCTTCTTCACGTCGCGGGTCCAATCCTCGTCGGTCACCTCGGGATCATCGCCAGGCACGAAGTGGCTGAGCACCAGCACTTTCACGCCCGCTGCAGCGGCGATGCGGCCGACGTCTTCCGTGGTGGTGTGGCTCTCCAGCAGATGCTTCTTCAAGGTGGAGCCGTTCTTCGTCTTGAGGACGAGGCGGTCGACAGCGGGCACGTACAAACATTCGTGCACGAGAACGTCAGCGCCCTTGGCGAACTCGGCCAGCTTCGGATTGTAGGCGGTGTCGCTGGAGAACACGATCGTGCCGTCCGGCGTCTCGAACTTGTAGGCGAAATTGTCCGTGATCGGCGGATGCGGCGTGCGGAACGCGGTCACCGTCACGTCGGCCGTCTTGACCACCACGCCGTCGGCGTCGATGTCTTTCGCGATCAGCAGCGGCCGCGGATCGGGGCGGCCTTCGTCGTCGATGCGGGTGTCGACATCGAATTTGTTCGTCTCCCAGAAGCTCCGCGTCATCGCCTCCAGGCCTTTCGGTCCAAACGACTGGATCGGCGTCGACAGTCCCGCGGCCCAGGCGTTGTAGAACAAATTGCCGTATTCCAGATTGTGATCGGAATGATGGTGGCTGATCAGGATGTATTTGACCGACGGGATCGGTACGCCGGCGCTGACGAGTTGCCGGCTGACGCCCATGCCGCAATCGATGACGAACGGCGTGCCGTTGACGACGACGAGATTGGCGGGGTTCGAGGCGCCGACACCGACGCGTGGGCCGCCCTTGGTGCCCAGGAAAACAATGCGTGTTCCGGACTTGGCGCCTTGCGCGAACACTGACGGTGCCGCGATGGCCCCAGCCGTACCCAACGCCAGCGACAGCATCGTGCGACGATTGATCATGGCGTGCTCCCGGTGGTCTCGTTGCGCGGAGGCTAGCTCCGACCGAGCACGCCGTCGAGGGCCGGAAGGCCGAAGATCACGGCGATCGCGATCAGCGCATAGCAGATGATGCGGAACACGCGCTCGCTGGCGCGGCCGAACAAGGCGGCGCCGAACGCGACGCCAACCGCATAGACGGGCCCGATGAGCAAGGCGAGCTTGAGCGAGTCCCAGGTGATCAGGCTGCTCGCGGCATAGCTGATCATCGCGAAGCAGTCGGAGGCCCCGAAGAACAGCACGATGTTGGCGCGCGCGATCTTTGGCTCGATCGGGCGGCCGAGCCAATAGCCGACGATCGGCGGCCCGCCGGTCTGGGCCACGCCGCTGCAGAAACCGGAGACGGCGCCGACGGCGACCGACAGCGCCGTGTGGTCCTTGCCGCGATAGCGCCAGCCGGAGATCAGCAGTGCGAGCAACGCGATCACGAAGCCGGTGATGATCCAGCGCACGGTCACCGGATCGAGCCGGGTGAGAAAGGTGGTGCCAATGGGCACGCCGACCAGCGCGCCGGCGACGATCACGGCCGTCGCCTTGCGGTCGGCGTTGCGCCAGGCGTTGGGCACCGTTGGCGCCATCGCCACGAAGTCGATCACCAGCAGCAGCGGCGCGACGAGGCGCGGTGTCGCGAAGCTGCTGGCGAGCGGCATGAAGATCAGCGCCGCACCGAAGCCGGAGAAGCCGCGCGCGGTCGCTGCGATGAAGGCAACGACCGCCACAGCGATCGTCGCGAACAGGCTGAGTTCGGCAGGGATGAGCCCGGAGAGGCTCATCCGCGCAACGTGCCGCCGGTCTTCTTGGCCACGTCAGCGGTGATCTTCGCCGCGACGGCGTCGATCTCCTCGTCGGTCATCGTTTTGTCGCGCGGCTGCAAGGTCACGGCGATCGCGACCGACTTCTTGCCGTCCTCGATGCCCTTGCCCTCGTAGATGTCGAACACCGTGACGTCGCTGATCAGCTTCTTGTCGACGCCCTGCGCCGCCTTCACGATATCGCCGGCCTTGACCTTGCGATCGACGATGAAGGCGAAGTCGCGCGACACCGGCTGGAACGCCGAGAGCTCCAGCGCCGGCTTGGCGCGCGTCGGCTTCGCCTTGGCGGCGGGGATACGATCGAGGATGACCTCGAACGCGACCAGCGGGCCATCGGCCTTCAGCGCCTCGAGCGTGCGCGGATGCAGCTCGCCGAAATGCCCGAGCACGTTCTGCGGTCCCATCTGGATCGTGCCGGAGCGACCCGGATGCATCCATGCCGGACCGCCGCTGACGATCTGGAGCGACGCCATCGGCGCCCCGGCCGCGGCAAGCACGGCGAGCGCATCAGCCTTGGCGTCATAGGCATTCGCCGGCTGCGATCCGGTCCAATGCCGGCCGAAACCCTTGGATGAAGCGATGCCGCGCCGGATGCCGCTGGCGGCGATGAACTGATCCTCCGGACGATCGCCCTTGAAGATCTGCCCGACCTCGAAGATCGCGGCATCACCGAAGCCGCGATCGGCGTTGGCTTGCACGGTCGCGATCAGGCCCGGCAGCAGGCTCGGCCGCATGTCGGAGAGGTCGGACGCGATCGGATTGGCAAGCGCAAGCTCAGGCTTGCCGCCGCCGAACAGCTCTGCGGCGGGCTTCGAGATGAACGACCACGTCACCGCCTCGACCATGCCGCGCGCCGCCAGAGCGCGCTTGGCGCGGCGGGTGCGCAGCTGCAGCGGCGTCAGCACCGGCTTGCGCGGCGCGTCGCCGCGCTCGAACGGCGTCATCGGCACCTTGTCGACGCCGAAGATGCGGACGATCTCCTCGACCACATCAGCCTTGCCATGGACGTCGCTGCGCCACGAGGGCACCGCGACCTTCACCACCGGGCCATTGCCGGCCAAGGTGAAGCCGAGATGAGTCAGGATGCGCCGCATCTCCGGGAAGGGGACCTCGATGCCGGCGAGGCGCTTTACCTCGGTGACCGGGAAGTCGATGATGCGGTCATCGCCATAGGCGTTGCCGACCACGATGGTCTCCGACGGCGTGCCGCCGCACAGCTCGAGCACCAGCTTGGTCGCCAGCTCCAGGCCCGGCACCATTAAGGCCGGATCGACGCCGCGCTCGAAGCGGTAGCGCGCGTCGGAGTTGATGCCGAGCTTGCGGCCGGTCTGGGCGATGTTGATCTCGTTCCACAGCGCCGATTCGATCAGCACGTCGGTGGTATCAGCGTCGCAGCCAGAGGCCTCGCCGCCCATGATGCCGGCGAGCGATTCCACGTCGGCATCATCTGCGATGACGCACATCGACGGATCGAGCGTGTAGGTGCGGCCGTCGAGCGCCAGCAGGGTCTCGCCGTCGCGGGCGCGGCGGACGACCAGGCTGCCCTTGACCTTCTTGGCGTCGAACACGTGCAACGGACGCGCGCGGTCGAACGTCATGTAGTTGGTGATGTCGACCAGCGCGTTGATCGGGCGCAGTCCGATCGAGGTCAGCCGCTGCTGCAACCATTTCGGCGAGGGGCCGTTCTTGACGCCGCGCACCAGCCGCAGCGCGAAGCCCGGACACAGCTTCTCGTCTTCGACGGTGACCTTCACGGGGCAGGGGAATTCGCCCTTGATCGGCTTGATGCCGGGGTCTTTCAGCTTGCCCATATCGGCCGCGGCGAGGTCGCGCGCGATGCCGTGCACGCCGGTGCAGTCCTGGCGATTCGGCGTCAGATTGATCTCGAACAAGGGATCGCCGAGCCCGGCCCATTCCGCATAGGGCTTGCCGATCGGCGCATCCGCCGGCAGCTCCATGATGCCGTCGTGGTTCTCGGACAATTCGAGCTCGGCCTCGGAGCACAGCATGCCACGACTCTCGACACCACGGATGGTGCCGACCGACAGCGTGATATTCTTGCCCGGAATGTAGGTGCCGGGCGGCGAGAACACCGACACCAGCCCCGCGCGCGCATTCGGCGCGCCGCACACGACCTGTACCGGTGCGCCACCGTCGCCGGTGTCGACCATGCAGACGCGCAGCCGGTCCGCGTTGGGATGCTGCTCGGCGGAGACGACGCGCGCGATCTTATACGGCGCAAGCAGCTTCGCCTTGTCCTCGAGATGCTCGACCTCGAGGCCGATCATCGTGAGCTTGTCGGCGAGCTTCTCAACGGGCTCGTCGGTGTCGAGATGGTCCTTCAGCCAGGACAGCGTGAATTTCATGGCTGCATGCCTCGGATCTTGATGTTGTTCGTATCGTGTGAATTGTCTTGGGTGCTTGCACCGCTCTCTCTGTTCCCTCCCCCCTTGTGGGGGAGGGGCAGGGAGGGGGGTAAGCCGCGGGCGCGACCGGCGATAACCTGGCGGATGGCCTCAACGACGCCTTCCAAATTCGAGGTCACCTGCTCATTGGTGAAGCGCAGGATCTGAAAACCTTCGCTTGCAAAGAATGAATCGCGGGCGGTGTCCTTCGCCTGACGTTCGGAAAAATCATGCGACTCGCCGTCGAGCTCGATCACGAGCTTTGCCGAGAAGCAGACGAAATCTGCGATGTAGTTACAAAATGGCACCTGCCGACGAAAGCCAACGCCATCGATTCGGTTCGCCTTGATGTGGCGCCACAGCAGCGTCTCGGCGCGCGTCATCGCTTGGCGAAGTTGCTTCGCTCTGTTGCGCTGGCGTTCGGTAACGACTGCGTGCGGCATCCTGGGCTACCCCCCTCCCTGACCCTCCCCCACAAGGGGGGAGGGAACGGAGAGACCGGCGTTTGCCGAACCAAGCATGCGGAGTACCCAACCCTCCCCCGCACGCAGGAAAGGGAGTCCGACTGCCCCATAGGCAAGATTGAGCGGCCCAACGCTCACGTGCTCAACCCTCCCGCCAGAGTCGGCACCTCCAGCGGCTTGAAGCCGTAATGCGACAGCCAGCGGACGTCGCCTTCGAACAGCTGGCGCAGATCGCTCATGCCGTATTTCAGCATTGCGATGCGGTCGATGCCCATGCCCCAGGCAAAGCCCTGGTACTCGTCGGGATCGATGCCGCAGGCGCGCAGGACGTTCGGATGCACCATGCCGCAGCCGAGAATCTCCAGCCAGTCCTCGCCCTCGCCGAAGCGGATCTCGCCCTTGTCGCGGCGGCACTGGATGTCGACCTCGAGCGACGGCTCGGTGAACGGGAAGAACGACGGCCGGAATTTCATGTTGATGTGGTCGACCTCGAAGAACGCCTTGCAGAACTCGTGCAGGATCCATTTGAGGTGGCCGAGATGCGAGCCCTTGTCGATCACGAGGCCTTCGACCTGATGGAATTGCGGCGTGTGGGTCGCGTCCGAATCGATGCGGTAGGTGCGGCCCGGGCAGATCACGCGGATCGGCGGCTTCTGGGTCAGCATTGTCCGCACCTGCACCGGCGAGGTGTGCGTCCGCAGCAGCATGCGCGAGCCGTCCTCCTTCGGATTGAAGAAGAAGGTGTCGTGCATCTCGCGTGCGGGGTGGCCTTCCGGGAAGTTCAGCTTGGTGAAGTTGTAGTCGTCGGTCTCGACATCGGGACCTTCGGCGATCGAGAAGCCCATGTCGGCGAAGATCGTGGTCAGCTCGTCCATCACCTGGCTGAGCGGATGGATGCGCCCCGTATCGGCCGGCGTATCCTGCAAGGGCAAGGTGACGTCGATGGTCTCGGCGGCGAGGCGGGCGTCGAGCGCGGCGGCCTTCAGCACGTCGCGCCGCGCGGAGAGCGCCTGCGTGACCTTGTCCTTGGCGAGGTTGATGGCGGCGCCTTGGGTCTTGCGCTCGTCCGGCGACATCTTGCCGAGCGTGGCGAGCAGCGCCGAGATCGAGCCCTTCTTGCCGAGGGATGCGACGCGCACCGCTTCCAGCGCGGCTTCGTCGCCGGCGGCGGCGATCTGGTCGAGGATCGAGATTTCGAGCGAGGCGAGGTCGGACACGGGCAAGATCTCCGCGGGGCAAAGGCGGCTGGGTTGTCGCCGCGACGGCGACAGGGGTCAAGCGAAACGAGTGAGGGCGCTAGACAGCAAAAAGCGGCCGAGAGCGTCGGCCGCTTTTGAAGTCCTCACGATGCGGAAGGCGATCAGGGGGCGAGCGCCGCCTTGGCCTTCACAACGATCGCCTCGAACGCGGCGGGCTCGTTGATCGCGAGATCCGACAGCACCTTGCGGTCGACGGTGATGCCGGACTTGGACAGGCCGTCGATAAATCGGCTGTAGGTGAGCTCGAACGGACGCACCGCGGCGTTCAGGCGCTGGATCCACAGCGCGCGGAAGGTGCGCTTCTTGCGCTTGCGATCGCGGAACGCATACTGGCCGGCCTTCTCGACGGCGGCCTTGGCGGCGCGGATGGTGTTCTTGCGGCGGCCGTAGAAACCCTTGGCGGCCTTGTAGACCTTCTTGTGCTTGGCGTGGGCGGTCACACCGCGTTTGACGCGAGACATGACGGAAATCCTTGTTCAGAGGTGATGACGAGCCGCGTCACGCGCGGCCGGGTTCGGAAGCGAGAGGCCGGTCAGGCGTTCGGCAAGAAGTACTTCTTGACGTTGTCGCCGTCGGTCTTGAACAGCACGCGGGTGCCGCGCAGCTGCCGGATCTGCTTCTTGGTCCGCTTGATCATGCCGTGGCGCTTACCGCGCTGAGCGTGCATCACCTTGCCGGTCCCGGTCACCTTGAAGCGCTTTTTGGCGCCGGATTTGGTCTTCAGCTTGGGCATTTGGCTCTCCTTAGATTGCCAACGGCAAGCCGCCCGCAAAAGCGGCGCCATCTGGCGAAAATGCTCGTTAGAGCGTTGGTTGTGCTCAGGTTTCGGATCCAAACGAGGATCCACCCGCACAGGGACATCGCCACGGCAGCCCTTGATCAGCCGGGCGACGAAGGTCGCGCTTATGCCAGAGACGATCGAACTTGGCAACGTCGAACCATGGAATCGGCTATTCCGACCCATGATCAGCTTTCGTTAACCAAGCCGGGGTCCGTCCATGGTCCGCATCATCCGTCCCGCTGCCGTCGCCGCTGTCCTGGCCGCGGCAGCCATCTCGTCTTCCGCACCAGTCCACGCCGCCGGGTTCGACGGTCCCTGGACCGTCCTGATCATTACTGAAGCCGGCAATTGCGACCAGGGCTACAGCTTCCCGGTGCAGATCAGCGGCGGCCGCGTGACTTCGGCCGGCTCCGCCAACATCACCGGCACCGTCGGCCGCGGCGGCGCCGTTACGGTGCGGGTCTCGCAGGGCGGCTCGTCGGCCAGCGGTAACGGGCGGCTGGGCGCGACCTCCGGCTCCGGTCGCTGGAGCGGCAAAGGCTCGACCGGCACCTGCAGCGGGCGGTGGCAGGCGACGCGCAGCTAGAGCAGCGACGGACGACCAGCTGGCGGCACGGCAGCCCGATTTGAACGGGCGGCTTATTCAGCGCGGCTGGACAGCAGGTTCAGAAGGCCGCCGATGAGGCGCCCGGCCGGCAAGGATGGCGAGCCAGCGCTCGTCAGGCGGGCGAGGCGTTCCTTGGCGAGCTGATCGCCCTGATCCGCGGCCTTGCGATACCACTCGATGGCCTGCTCGTTATTCCGGGGCACGCCGAGCCCGGCCTCATAGGCCCAGCCGAGATTGTATTTGGCGGTGGCGTCGTCATTGGCCGCGGCTTTTCGGAACCACTCGACGGCCTTGCCATAGTCCACCGGCAGCCCGTCGCCACCCTTGGTGTAGAGCAACCCGATGCTCATCTGCGCCCACCCCGAGCCCTGCTCCGCCGCGAGCGCGAACCATGTCTCGGCCTGCTTCAGGTCGCGGCCGACGCCGCGACCATCGCGGTAGAAGGTCGCGAGATGCAGCTGAGCCTGGCGGTCGCCGAGCCGCGCGGCCCGCGCGTACCACTCGGCCGCGATCGTATCGTCACGCGCGACACCCAATCCATTGGCGTAGAGGCCGGCGAGCTTCGCCTGGCTGTAGGTGTCACCCTGTTCGGCCGACATGCGATACCAGCGCGCCGCCTCGGAATAGTCGCGGGCGACGCCGTAGGCGTATTCGTGCATGAAGCCGATATAGGCGCGCGCCTTGGGATGTCCGGCCTTCGCGAGCGGCCAGAACCGGGACAGCGCCAGCTGGTAGTCCTTGCGATTGTAGGCCTCGAGCGCCGCGTCCAATTCGGGGCTGGTCTCGAGCACATAGCCGACCGGCTTCGTTGAGAGGCTGATCGCGGCGCGCCGGAACTGATCGAATTTGATCCAGGCCTTCTCGATGCTGCCGGCGAAATCCGCCGGGCAGACCGGCCCGTCGAACCGGACGAGCAGGCGGGACGTCGCGCGGACCGTCCCCTTGTCGTCGGTGATCTCGCCGCCGACCTCGATCCGGCCGTGGACCGGGCCATAGACAGTCTCGCCGGACAAGTCGGCGGCATGGGAGACCGCTGCTTGCTTGGACGCGAGACTGACGCCGTCGGCCAAGTGCAGCGTCACCGTGTGCACATATTGCACCGACTGGCATCTGAACGTCTCCCGCCGCACACCTGCCGTCGCCAGCTCCAACGGAGAGGGCCGCGGATCGCTGGTGACGAGCGCCGAGAGACGCAGCGGTGCGTCGAGCGGGATCGGCTTCAGGCGATAGGACGTGATGGCGGCGTAGGAGTCGGCAAGTTGGCGCACGTCTGGCGCGAGGGGATCGGGGCTGTCCTCGATCCGCTCGCCATTGAGCATCTCGATCGGGCCTCGCCGACGGTCCATCCGTTCGGAACGTCTCACCATGGCTCGGCTCAACGCCGCTCCCAGCCCGCGTCCACCCAGCACGGTTCGGCCGATGCGGGCGCCGTCAGGGGCCAGCGTGACCTCGCTGTCCGATGTGAGCGAGAAGCGTTCCGCTGGCGTGAGCGGAAGCGTCACCACCTCGCCTCTGTCGATGTCGAGCGCCGGCTTGCCGCCCAAGTCGGATGGCAGCGCACCGAATGCGACCAGCGATGCGGTCGGATCGAGGTACTGGTCCAATTCCGGCACATAGATGATCACATGGTCGAAATTCTGGGTCGCGACCTCCGTGATCCGATATCGCGCGCCACTGTTGATCGCGACGAGGTCGGCGGCGATGCCCTGCGCGGCGAGCAGCGCCTTCAGCAGGGTCGCATGCGCCTTGCAGTCGCCATAGCGCGCCGCGAGCACGGACTCTGCCGGCTGCGATGTCAGGCCGCCATCCTCGAGCCCAATGCCGACGTAACGGATCGTCTGGGTCACCCAGTTGTGGAGGCGCTCGACCTTGTCCGCGGTGGTGGCGGCGTCGCCGACGATCTCGGCCGCGAAGCGCCGCAAGACTTCCGTCGGCCGGGCCATGGGCGCATTGCGCTCCCTGAGCATGCCTGCCAACGCGGCATACCCGGCGAATGTGCTGGCCTCGAAGCGACGGGCGCTATCGAACGCGTCCAGCCCGATCGCTCGGGACCGTGGCGTCTGCTGCGTGAACCGGACGTGATGAATGATCCGGTCGCCCAACTGCTCCACGCGGTGCTCGACGTCCTGCGCCGATGTCTGCAGCGGCATCGACGCCGGGCCGTCGACAGTCAGCTCCAGGACTTCGGGCGGCTGATCCTGGGGTTGGACCCAGAACTGCGCGAACTGGCCCGGAAAATGGGCGAGCTTGTCGGTGTAGACAGCACGTCCGGTGACCTTGTCGCCGGCAGCGACATCGGAATAGGCGATGATCCGGGTCCGCTCCTCATCGAAATAGGGCGATGACGTCTCAGTCGCCGTGGGCTGGTCGCGGATCGCGCGCGGGTCGACCGGAATGACCCGGCCGTCGGCCTTGATGGTGGTGAGGTTGCTGACCGCAAGCTCGCCGAAGTGGCTGTTATAGTTGAAGCTCTGCTGGGCGATGGTTTCGGCGCCACGCGCATTGAGCGCGAGGATCTCGAAGTCGATCACCGTCCTGCTCAGACCATCCTGCCCGAATGTCACGGCATAGCGCGCCACGAGCCGGCGCCAGCCCGGATCGACCCAGCCGCCCGGCTCGGGGTCAGCTCGGGCCTCGGCCGCGGCGAAGAACAGCGCCAGCAATCCCCAGAGGATGCGCCCAGTCATGATCGATCGAGCCTCAGCGATGCGGAGGCCCATCCTAGTGGGGGGCGGTTACCGAGATACCGGGCGGTCAGGGACAAGTTCGCGCGCGGCGGAAAGATTTCGTCAACGATCGGCTTGCAAACGAAAGCGGCCCGTCAACCGTCTGACGGACCGCAAAACCCTCCCGCGCCTCGCTGTCAGCGCGGGGCCAGAACCATGACGACCTGACGGCCCTCGAACTTGGCGTCCTGCTCGACCTTGGCGAACGCCGCAACGTCGGACTTCACCTTGTCGAGCAGCTTGGTGCCGATCTCCTGGTGCGCCATTTCGCGGCCGCGATAGCGCAGGGTGATCTTGACCTTGTCGCCCTCCTCGAAGAAGCGCTGCATTGCCCGCATCTTCACGTCGTAGTCGTGGTCATCGATCATCGGACGGAGCTTGATCTCCTTGATCTCGACGACCTTCTGCTTCTTGCGGGCCTCGGCGGCCTTCTTCTGCGCCGAATATTTGTACTTCCCGTAGTCCATGATCTTACAGACGGGAGGCGAATTGTTCGGCGAAATCTCGACCAGGTCCATGCCGGCCTCGGCCGCCATCTTGATCGCGACAACGGTCTCGACGACACCACGGTTGGTGCCTTCGGCGTCGATCAGCTGGATCTGCGCATTGCGAATCTCATCATTGGTGCGCGGCCCGTCTTTGACGGCAGCGGGCGGGGCTCGATTGGGGCGGCGAATGGGTAGTGCTCCAAGGTTGTGGAAGAAGGCGGCTATTTTGAAGGAAGATGCCTTTGCGGGCAAGGTCGCGCATGGCCGGTGCGTCGAAATTCCGCCCGGCCGTTGCGGCACTTGCGTCGCACGCGCAGTCGGCGTGGCGGCGTATTCCCCCAAAGGAGACCAGCGGGCCAGGACAGACGCGCCAACGCGCGGGGCCGGGCCATGTGGTTCCAACGGCGGACATAGAGTGCACGCCTCGCTTTCGCAAGCCGCAGCTCAGATCGATCGGATTGACGGCAACGGCCGGCTCGCCCACACAACGCCCGCCAGGGGGTAACGATCCATGAACCAAGCTATCGAATCGAGCGATCTTCCTGCCTTCATCGCCGTCGGCGCCGGCGAAGCCGCGCGCCAGATCGCGGTGCGGGCGCGTCCGGGGACGCCGCCGGGGCTGTTCTGGCTCGGCGGCTTCAACTCCGACATGAAGGGGACCAAGGCGGTGGCGCTGGAGGCCTGGGCGGCCGAGCGTGGCCGCGCCTGCGTCCGGTTCGACTATTCCGGCCACGGCGAGTCCGGCGGGCGCTTCGTCGACGGCACGATCGGCCGCTGGCTGGAGGAGAGCGTGGCCGTGTTCCGGCAGTTCTGCCGCGGGCCGCAGGTGGTGATCGGCTCGTCGATGGGCGGCTGGATGGCGCTGCTGCTGGCGCGCGAGCTCTTGAAGCAGCCGGGCGAGGCTTCGCTGGCGGGTCTGGTCCTGATCGCGCCGGGCGCCCGATTTCACCGAGGAGCTGATGTGGAAGGGTTTCTCGGCCGAGATCCGCCGGGAGATCGAGACCAATGGCGTCTGGATGCGGCCTTCGGAGTATGGCGAGCCCTATCCGATCA
The DNA here is from genome assembly GCF_054063215.1 of Bradyrhizobium sp. USDA 4353. Classification (NCBI taxonomy): domain Bacteria; kingdom Pseudomonadati; phylum Pseudomonadota; class Alphaproteobacteria; order Hyphomicrobiales; family Nitrobacteraceae; genus Bradyrhizobium; species Bradyrhizobium sp. USDA 4353. Next base: position 1,565,886 of record NZ_JBSSGB010000001.1, on the reverse strand, counting down.
CGCGCGCCCTGATCGAGGACGGCCGAAATCACCTGCTGCTCGGCAGCGCCATCAATGTCGGCTGCCCCGTGCGCATCCTCCAGGGCGCCCAGGACCCCGACGTGCCCTGGCAGCATGCCTTCGCGCTGGCGCACCGGTTGCCGGCCGAGGACGTGGTGCTGACCATGATCCAGGACGGTGACCACCGGCTGTCGCGGCCGCAGGACATCGCGCGGATGCTGGCCGCCGTCGGCGAGATGGGCTGAGGCGGTCGGCGTCAGCATCGGGCTTGCCATTCCGCGCGGACGCTGTCGTCGGCCTCGGCCGCCAGCGCCGAGTCCGCCGCTTTCGCGAAGGCGTCGCCTTCAAGCAACTCCCCCAACGCCCAGGCCGCGGCGCCGCGCACCAGCGGGTTCGGATCGACCGTGAGCCGCTCTGCCGAGGCGATCAGCGCAGCATCGCCGGAGTTGCCGATCGCGATCAGGACGTTGCGCAGGAAACGATCGCGGCCGATACGCTTGATCGGCGACTTCGTGAACAGTGCGCGGAACGCGGCATCGTCGAGATCAGCCAGCTCGGCCAGATCAGGCGCGCGCAACGCGTCGCGGGCCGCGAGCTTCGCCTCGCGTCCCGCCTGCGCGAACTTGTTCCAGGGGCAGGCGGCGAGGCAATCGTCGCAGCCATAGATGCGGTTGCCCATGGCTTTGCGGAATTCGCGCGGGATCGGCCCCTTGTTCTCGATGGTCAGGTACGAGATGCACCGCCGCGCATCGAGGCTATAGGGCGCGGGGAACGCTGCCGTCGGGCAGCTGTCGAGGCAGGCCCGGCACGAGCCGCAATGGTCGCGCTCCGGTGTGTCTATCGGCAGCTTGAGCGTAGTGTAGATCGCGCCGAGGAACAGCCACGAGCCGAAGCCGCGCGAGACCAGATTGGTATGCTTGCCCTGCCAGCCGAGCCCGGCCGCTTCGGCCAGCGGCTTCTCCATCACGGCGGCGGTATCGACGAACACCTTCACGTCGCCGCCGGTCTGCGCGATCAGCCATCGGGCGAGCGTCTTGAGGTTCTTCTTGATGACGTCGTGATAGTCGTCGCCGCGCGCATAGACCGAGATCGCGGCGCGGCTGCGCTGGGCGAGGATCGCGCGCGGGTCTTCGTCAGGCCCGTAATTGACGCCGAGCATGATGACGCTGCGGACCTCGCTCCACAGTTTCAGCGGATCGGTGCGCCTCGACGGCTCGCGGGCGAGCCAGTCCATGTCGCCATGCTGGCCCTCGGCGAGGAAGCGCTCGAACGCGGCTGCACGCTCGGGCCTCACCACCGGCGCGGTAATGCCGACGCAGTCGAAGCCGAGCTTCAGCGCCTCGGCCGCCAGCGTCGCCTTGAGGGCGTCTGGCGCGTGGGCGCTCAGAAGTCGAGGTCCACATAGGTGCGCGACGCCGGCACGCCGGCCAGCCAGTCGCTCAGCAGTGGCCGGAACGACGGTCGCGACTTCACCCGCGCGTACCACGCCTTCGCAGCGTCGTCCTCGATCCACGGCACGTCGCCGAGATAGTCGATCGCGGAGAGATGCGCGGCGGCGGCGAGGTCGGCATAGGTCAGGCGGTCGCCGGCGAGGAAATTGCGCCGCTGCGCCAGCCAGCCGATATAGGCGAGGTGATAGCGCACATTGGTCTTGGCCGCGCGAATCACGTCGGTCGATGGCGGCCCGCCGCCATCCTCCTCGCTCATGAAGCGCTTGTAGATGCGCTCGGTGACGAGCAGGTTCGAGGCCTCCTCGAAGAATTTGGTGTTGAACCAGTCCATCAGCCGGCGCACCTCGATGCGCTCGGCAGGCGACGATGGCATCAGCCGGCGGTCACCGGCCTCCGGCCCGCAGGTCTCGTCGAGGAATTCCGCGATCACGCCGACGCCCGGCACCGGCGGCATGTCGTCGACCGACAGCACGGGAGTCGTCGCGGCCGGATTGAGCACCAGGAACGCCTCGCGACGCTCCCAGGCGCGCTCCTCCACCAGGCGCAGATCGAGCCCGTATTCGCCGAGCACCAGCCGGACGAAGCGCGAATGCGGGCAGAAGGGATGGTGGTAGAGCGTGTACATGGAGCCTTTCGACGACCGCGCGGCGGCTTGGCACTTAACGAACAATCAACCACCGGCTCGCACCGATGGATCGTCCCGATACCGGCGCAGGGGAGCCTGGCGCGATTCGGACCATTAGCGCATGGTCGGCGAAAGTGTAAGCAGTAGGGCGACGGGGCGGCATGCGGGAAATGACGTTCCGGGAACACGGATCGAGATGTGAGGTCCGCGAGGCGGCACGGCCGCGTTCTGATTCGTAGGCCCGATCACGTCTCGGTTCATTCATCCGATGTGGCCGTGGCCAGCGCTTTTTGCAATTGCGGGCGCCGGCCGAATAGGCGAGAAGGGCGGCGTTTTTGCCGGCAATCCTGGATCCGATCATGATGTCAGATACGCTGCGGGCGGTGCTTCTCGGCATTGTCGAGGGCGTCACCGAATTCCTTCCGGTATCCTCGACCGGCCATCTGCTGCTCGCGGAGCGCTTCTTCGGCCTCGGCGAGGACGGCTTCTGGAAGAGCTTTGCGATCCTGATCCAGCTCGGCGCCATCCTCGCCATCGTCGCGCTGTATTTCTTCAAGCTGTCCCGCGTCGCCGTCGGCGCCCTCACCAATCCCGACGATCGCCGCTTCATCATCGGCGTGCTGATCGCGTTCCTGCCCGCTGTGATCATCGGCCTCATCGCCGGCAAATACATCAAGGCGCTGCTGTTCGATCCCTGGGTCGTGTGCTTCTCTCTCATCGTCGGCGGCGCCATCCTGCTGTGGGTCGACCAGATCGATCTCAAGCCGCGAGAGCACGACGCCACGCGCTATCCGCTGATGATGTATCTGTGGATCGGCGTCGCGCAGTGCCTGGCAATGATCCCCGGCGTGTCGCGTTCCGGCTCGACCATCGTGGCGGCGATGCTGCTCGGCGGCGACAAGCGCTCGGCGGCGGAGTTCTCCTTCTTCCTGGCGATCCCGACGATGGTCGGCGCCTTCGTCTACGACTTCTACAAGAGCCGTGCCGAGATGACCTCGGATCACCTCGGCCTCATCGCGATCGGCTTCGTCGTCTCCTTCATCACCGCGATGATCGTGGTGAAGGCCTTCCTCGGCTACGTCACCCGCCACGGCTTCGTGCTGTTCGCCTGGTGGCGCGTCATCGTCGGCACGCTCGGCCTGATCGCGCTGGCGTTGGGGAAGTAGTTACCGCGTAGGGTGGGCAAAGGCGCGCAGCGCCGTGCCCTCCGTTCTGACCGCGTATGCCGAAGCAAGGTGGTGGGCACGCTTCGCTTTGCCCACCCTACGGACCCCTCATGCGTTCTTGCGCTGAAACTGACCCGCCGGGCGGAAGCGCCAGAGATATTGCGGGCCGATCGCTTCCAGCGAATCCGGCGTGATGCCGAGGCCCTGCAAGGTCAGCCCCGCCGCCTTCGCAGCCTCCGACACGATGTTGTCGTGGCGCAGCAGCTCGACCTGGTCCGGCGTCAGCTTCAGCGGGCCCGGCGCGAATTGCAGGAACGCGGCCTGCAGCTTGGCGAGCCCGAACGGCAGCGGCAGCAGCGCGCGGTCGCGGTCGGTGATGTCGAGGATGATCTTGAGGATCTCGCGGAAGCTCAGCACCTCCGGCCCGCCGAGCTCATAGGTCGCGCCCGGCTGCGCCTTGCCGTCGACGGCATCCGCCACGGCGGTCGCGACATCGCCGACATAGACCGGCTGCATCTTGGTCTCGCCGCCGCCGACCAGCGGCAGGAACGGCGCGATCCGGGCGAGGCCGGCGAAGCGGTTGCTGAACTGGTCCTCGGGGCCGAACACGACCGACGGCCGCATGATCACGGCCTCCGGCACTGCGGCGAGCGATGCGGCTTCGCCCGCCGCCTTGGCGCGGGCGTAGCTCGAGGCCGAGTTGGCGTCGGCGCCGATCGCCGAGACGTGCACCAGCCGGGCGCCGGCGGCGGCCGCGGCCTTGGCGACGGTGGCGGCGCCTTCCGCCTGCACGGCGTCGAAGGTCTGCGCGCCGCTCTCGGTCAGGATGCCGACGAGGTTGATGGCGACATGGCTGTCGCGCAGCGCCGCCGCGACCGAGTCGGGATAGCGCAGATTGGCCTGCACGGTGTGGATCTGGCCGACGCGGCCGAGCGGCTGCAGATGGCCGGCGAGCTCCGGCCGGCGCACCGCGACGCGGATGCGGTAGTCGCGCTTGGCCAGCGCCCGGACGACATTGCGGCCGACGAAGCCGGAGCCGCCGAACACGGTGACGAGGGTGTCCAGATTCGATGCCATTGGGATCATTCCTGGGATAGCCGGGCGGTCGATCCGCCCCGGACGAGAAGCCTGTCAGCGGCGATTCGCACCCCGCGGCCCGCCATCTTGCGCCGTTGTATAGCCCATCGCCCGCACCGCGGAAAAGGGAGCCGTGTTTTTGCGCTTGGCTTGAGAAAAATTGTCATCTTGGGCTCCGAGTGGTTTGACAAGCCGCCGTTCGATCCGTACACACCGCCTCCACATGCCCAGGTGGCGGAATTGGTAGACGCGCTGGCTTCAGGTGCCAGTGGCTTAACGGCCGTGAAGGTTCGAGTCCTTTCCTGGGCACCACGCTTCGCTCTTCGAGCTTCGCGTGGCGCCGCCGAGATGGTCGATGGACCACACGGCGTGCACGCATAGCCCGGCGTCCATTGTGCGACGTTTTTCCTTGATCCAAGCCGCCGCCTCGCCGTTCAATCCTGAGGGAAGAGAAGCTTCTCGTAATCGCGCGCGCCGTGCAGGATATGGATGATCTCGATCCTATCGTCGCGCACGCGGTAGAAGATGAGGAAGCTACCGAACGGCCGGCGGCGAATGCCGCGGTCTTCGTAACGCGGCACCAGCGGATAGCCTCGCGGTGCGTCGAGCAGCGTATCGCATTTTTCCTGGAGCTCTCGCAGGAGCTTGAGGGCACTTGCGGGACTTTGCGTCGCGACAAATTCTACGATCTGCTCGAGATCGGCTTTAGCTTCAGCCGTTAGGACAACGATCACGGGGTGATCACGGCCCGGGCGAGCAGCTTCGCTTCGAGCTGATCGAAGACCTCCGCGCTGGGACTGGTTCGACCCCTATCCGCATCCTCAAGCCCACGGGCGATCGAAGCGTCGAGAGCCGCGAGTCTCCGCTCTCGCTCCTGGAGAAGCCGGACTCCCTCGCGCAGGACTTCGTCCTTCGAGCGATATCGACCGGAGGCGACGAGCCCAGTTACGAACTCGTCCAGCACGTCTCCGAGATCGGGACTGGTCGTCATGGGCCTCTCCTAAGTCCAAGCCATAGTTATTGTTCGAGACGTCGATTTCAACCGGATCTTTGTGACTGTCAGCCGGAACGCCGAATGCCGCAGTCGGGCTACAGTGCTGCTTGCCCTGCCGTTTCACAGCCTTTACCTGTCAAACAGCAACGTTGGTCCTTCCCGGACGAGGGGCGACGATCTCGCGACGCATCCCGCGCCCGAGCTCTGCCGATCGTCTCGCCCTGTCAATACTGAGGGCGCAGGGAAGGCCGGGTGCCGGTCGCACCCATGGCCCGCCAGCGACAAGAAAATGCTGGCGGCAGGAACCACAGGTACGCGCCGGATCATCCGGCCTTCCCTGCGCAACGGTTTTAACGGCTGCTTCGCGCTCTCCCTGGTGCGCCGGCTTGCTGGCCACCATCCCCACGCGAAGCTGAAGCTTCTGCGTGAGTTGACATCAGCATCGGGATGTCAGGACCGCGCGACTTGACCGTGCGTGCCTCGCCGTTCGTCCGCGCGATTAGTTCACGCTGCGTCGACGCACGCCCATCGCATCCCACTGCCAACGTCTCGTGACGGTCGCGACACGCCCCTCATGCGGCAGCAGGGGCGCGCGGAAATGTGCAGCTGATTTGCCCGACGGGGCAAGGCCAAATGCTGCGACAGACTGGCACGACGGGCAGTTTGGGGATGGGTGGCATGCGGGCGCGACTAGCAAGACCGTAACATCTGTATCGAAGTCAGGCGCGTGCAGCAGTTACAGAACTGCGCGTGGCGCCGTTGCGCCAATTATCGTTGTACCGCCTTGGTGCTCTTGTCCTTTGCCAGCTTGAGAAACTTGGCTTTCACCTGCGCGAACAATCCCGGGGGAATGAAGCCGTAACTGAATTGTCCCGGATGACCTGGAATAGGTGTGAGGCCGGCGTTGGGCCATTCGTCGATATTGTACTCCGAAACCACGATCCAACTGCGCGCGTTATCCAAGCCAATCGCCTGCTTCACTTTGGCAGGTATCTCTACCGCGACAGTGGCGTCATCCGGAGGGGCATGCGTGATTGGCAGCAACACGACGTAACGGGATAACCCGGAACGGTCGATGGCTGCTACGAGGCATGTTGGACGATCCTTCCCATGCTCGCGCCCCGCGGCGGCATCATGCGACCAGAGATAATCGTAGCGGACGATAAGACCCGGCTTCGGATCCGGAAACGCCACGCCCAGGCCTCACTTAAGTAGATCGTCGAGAACCACGTGCTCCGGATCCATCTCGGCCCGCTCGATCGCATCGATGACGATTGCCGGCGCGTCCGCGGTGCGATGAACACGATGAGCCGCCGCGACCAGCCAGTCGTAATGTTCGGCTGACATCAGGACGAGTTCGCGTTGGCCATGCCGGATGATCTCAACAGGCTCGCGCTGCGCGCGGTCCTGAAACTCGTCGAGCTTGCTTTGAAATTCGAGTGCGGTCGTCTGAACCATTTGGAATTCTCGAATTATCCGACGATCGACATATAAATCCGGGCCAAGAGAGGCGCAAGGCGCGCAATCGCTGCCGCGTGCCACGGAGCCGGTTCATTGATGAGGGATGATACCGCTATCCGCTCGCTATCACAGACGCGGTTCGCCGGTCAGGCCGGCCAACAAAGCCTCATGCAGGTCAAATCTTACGTGACGCCGCGATCACGCGCGCCAGCACGGGCCAATACAGATCGCCATATCCCGCCTCGATGGCCTCTCCGAGCCGTCTGTCGGCAAGCTCGGCGCCCGGCAGATCGATCTGCACGGACCTGGCGAGATCGAGGGCGTAGCGGATGTCCTTGCGGGCATATTCGGTCGAGAACGCGCGCTCGGGATATGTGTCGGGCAGCATCGCCTACATGCCGTGGTTGCGTAGCGCGAAGCTGTCGGCGGAGCCTTTGGCGAGGGTTTCGAACAGCAGCGTGGGATCGAGGCCCGCACGCTTGGCGGTCTCCAGCGCCTCGCCGAGCGCCACGACCGTCTGCATCAGCACCATGTTGTTGAGGATCTTCACGACCTGGCCGGCGCCGACGCCGCCGCAATGGGTGATGTCGGTCGCGAACATCGCGATCAGCGGCCGCAGCCGTTCGAACGTCGCCGCGTCGGTCCCCACCATCACACTCAGCGTGCCGTCCTCGGCCGCCTGCCGCGTGCGGGCGATCGGCGCATCCGCGTAGGCGGCGCCCTTGGCCGCAAACCGCTCGGCCAACTCCCGGCTGGCCTGCACGGGCGAGGTGCCGAGGTCCACGATGGTGTGACGCGCCTCGACGTGGCGGAGCAGGCCATCGCCGTCGCACACGGCCTGGACGTGCTTGCCGCTCGGCAACGCCATGAAGATCACATCCGCCTCGCGCGCCAGCTCCGCGAGCGATGCGGCCCTGATGACGCCGACCGCGGCGAGCCGCTGCAGCGGTGCATCCGCACGATCGAAGCCGAGGATCGGGACGCCGGACTTCAGCGCCAGATTCCGACAGATCGGCTCGCCCATGACACCCAAACCGATGAATCCGATCGCCGCCATTGCAAGCTCCTCTCTATCCGGACCTGGCTGCCCAACGCCGAGGTGCCTTTTCATTCTTGTCCGAAGCTGTGACCTATTTACTGTTGGTGTTGCTATGCTCGAACTGATCGACGACGTCTGACCAGGATCATACCGGCCTCCGGCTCCTCGTAATGCGTCAGGCCCTGGCCATCCCATTCGATCATGACGCCGCGCTGTAGGTAGGCCCAGTCCTGCTTGGGGAAAGCGTCTGAATATTCGCCGGTGTCGATCGAGCAGACGACCCTGCCGCTCATGCCGGCGAGACCAACCTCGTCGCCGAGCCGCGCGATCTGTCCGTCAGGATAGCGCATCTGGTTCGTCCTTCCGCTCCGCACCAGTATTGCGAAGGGGATACACGGTGATGCCGATGGCGGCGCCGAGCGCAGCGATCCGCAGCACAAGATCGGCGGGGATCGTGATGTCGAGCGCGGGGAAGTCGCCGCCGCCTTCGAAGCCATAGGAGAAGGTGCGCGACGTGCAGCCTGTCCACAGCTCCCGCGCCGCGTCGGACAGCGATTCGATCCAGGTGAGGAATCGATCCGTGCATGCGATCGGATCGAGCGCATCCGTGGTCTCCAGCACCAGCAGAAACTCCTGCTCGTGCTCCTGGTGATGCAGCACGTAGACGCCCTGGTCCAGATGCGCGATCAGCTCGGTGAGGTCGGACTTCGATCTCAGCACGAGATCGAGGTTCAGGAAGTGGGACAGGGTGACCATGTGCTCACGTTGCTTGCGCGTCCCCATCGATCCAGAACGTGTTGGGCAGCGGCTCTGTCGGAAAGGCTGTCCTCATCGAGGCGGATCAATCGGTGCTCATGACTGGCGTGATGGTGCGTCATTCGTCGCCAGGAGGCGCGGTCATCCTCCGTCGCCCTGGAAGATATCTTGTGCAGATCCAGAACATCATAGCAAACGAGCGCAGAGTCTAAGCGATTCTCGCTTCAGCGCACGCAGGGCTTAGACGTAGAGCGGCGCGCTTGCGATCTGTGATTGCTGACGGTAGCATTCTCCTGCTCGAGGCGCCAGCTTCGTTAATCGCTGCAGCGGGCGAAGTCATACAAGGTTTTGCTATCCGCCGTCTCTCGCACATTTCTGCCATTGCCTCGGCTCCGTCAGCCGATCCCGTCTCCTTTTCGTCGTCACGGACACAATCCATGTCGTTCATCATCTCCACCCGCGCAAAGCACCTTGCGGCTGCGCACCGCCGCTCGTCTCTGCGCCTGGTGGCGCCCGTCCTGCTCGGCGTTATCGCCGCATTGGCTGCCCAGCCCTCCGCTGCCGACGAGACATTCAACTACGATGCGTCGAAGCCGATGCGGTTCTTCAACGCCGGCGATACCGGCAATTGTAACGGCTGCTCGTGGATCGCGGCCGAGGGCACCATCCAGCGCGACACGCCGGAGGTGTTTCGGCAGTTTCTCGCCAAGGGGAGGAGTGGATATGACATCAGGTTCAACTCGCCCGGCGGCGATCTCACGGCTGCGATGCGACTTGGCGAGATGATCCGCGAGGAGAACCTGCACAGCGCGGTCGGCAAGACCTCCGGGACGCTTGATGCGGACGGCAGATTCATCAACACCATCGACGGCGGCTGGGATCGCGGTCATTGTGCATCAGCCTGCGTCCTGGCGTTTCTCGGCGGCATCAGGCGGCACGCCGAAGGAGGCGAGCTCGGCTTGCGGCAGCTGCTCGACCCCGAGCCGAGCAAGGAGCCGAAGGCCAGCACCGCGAGCGAGCCCGTCCGTGCTGCCGACCAGGCGATGATGGGGAGGCTGATTGACTACGTTCTGCGCATGGATGCCAGTCCGAGACTGCTCGCGCTGGCCGCCTCGACGCGGGGTAAGGTCCGATGGCTGACGCGGCAGGAGGTTGTCGATCTCGGCATCGAGATCAGCTCGGCATACTCTAGCCCGATGACCGTTGAGCCGTTCGGCGGCGGCGGCGCCTATGTCGAAATCTTCAACCGGTCCTTGTTCGTGAACTTCCGCCTGCGCCTGTATTGCCGCGGCGACGCCTCGACCGTCCATCTCGCGATGATTCCGAACTGGAAATACGACAGCGAGACGTTCGAGCAGACGATGCGGGCCATCATGACGGAGCGACAGGTGTTCCTGGTCAACGATCATGGCAGGCGCAGCTATCCGTTCAAGCTGGTCGCGCTGGAAGCGAGCCCGCTCGGTCCGCAGACAACGGGGCAGATCGTCGGCGCGACGATGGCGGATCTGGAGGCGGCCAAGCGGATCGAGATCCTGTATGACGGGATCGGCACGGTCGACTCGGAGACCGCGATGGGGCTGGAATTCGATCTCGCCGGCGATCGCCGCAAGATCGGCATCGTCGCGCGCTCCTGCGTCAAGTGAGCGTCGACGCGTCGCTTCGGCGGGCTTGTCCGGGACGGCAGCGGAGGAGGTGGCTGTCAGGCTGTAGGGTGGGCAAAGGCGCGTCGCAAGATCTCACGGCTTGCGCCGCTGCTGGTGCGCCGTGCCCACCATCTTGATCTCGGCGCGACGCGGTGGGCACGTCGCGCGCGAGACCTCTTACGCCAACCTGCTGTCGGGCGCGCCTTTGCCCACCCTACGCGGTCAGCAAATGTTGTTGTCAGCAAGCCATGGCAGGCGCGGTTTGCCGGCCGGGGTCGGCCAACAAACCAGCGGCCGCTTCCACCTATCCCTTGTACCCCATCAGCAGCCGCGGCAGCCACAGCGAGAACGCCGGGACATAGGTCACGAACATCAGTGCTGCGATCAGCGCGGCGTAGAACGGCAGGATGGTGCGCATGACCGCGCCGACCGAGATGCCGCCGATGGCGCAGCCGACGAACTGGGTGGTGCCGACCGGCGGGGTGTTGAGGCCGAGCGCGCAGTTGATCAGCATCAGCATGCCGAACTGCACCGGATCCATGCCGGCCTTCATCGCGATCGGCAGGAAGATGGGGGTGCAGATCAGGATCGTCGCCGCCATGTCCATGAAGGTGCCGAGCAGGAACAGGATGATGTTGATCAAGAGGAAGATCATCCAGGGCTGCGTCGAGACCTTGCTCATCAGATCGCCGGCGAAATCGGCGACTTCGTAGAGTCCCATCAGATACTGGAACATCGTGGAGACGCCGATCAGCAGCAGCACGACGCCGGTGGTCTTCACCGCCTTGGCGGCAGCGCGCAGGAAGTTCTGCAAGGTCATGGTGCGGTAGATGAAGAACGTCAGCACGATCGTGTAGGTGACCGCGACGGCCGCCGACTCGGTGGCGGTGAACACGCCGGAGAGGATGCCCGCCAGGATGATGCCGACGATCAAGAGGCCCGGCAGTGCCGCCGCCAACGAGCGGGCCACCTCGGACCAGCCGGGAAACTTGCCGGCGGGATAGCCACGCTTGACGGCAACCGCATAGGCCGCGACCAGCATGCAGACCATCAGCACCAGCGCCGGCATCAGGCCCGCGGCGATCAGCGCGCCGATCGACACCTTGCCGCCGGCGGCGAGCGCATAGATGATCATGTTATGACTGGTGGGCATCAACGCTCCGACCAGCGAGGCGTGGGTGGTGACGTTGACGGCGTAGTCGGTGTCGAACCCTTCCTTCTTCATCATCGGGATCATCACCGCGCCCATCGCCGAGACGTCGGCGACCGGCGAGCCGGAGACGCCGCCGAACAGCGTGCAGGCGACGACGTTGGACATGCCCAGGCCGCCGCGGATGTGACCGACGAGGTTTTTCGCGAGCTGCACGATCTTGTCGGCGACGCCGCCATGCAGCATCAATTCGCCGCTGAACACGAAGAACGGAATGGCGAGGAACGAGAAGATGTTCATCCCCGACATCATCTGCTGGAAGATGACGGCGACCGGCAGGCCTTCATAGAGAATGGTGCAGATCGCGGACAGGCCGATCGCAAACGCGACGGGGACGCCGAGAATGAGAAAGCCGAAGAAGGTGACGCCGAGAATGATCAGTTCCATGACGGGATGACCTCTTCACCGCGCAGGAGAGCAATGATGTGCTCGATTGAGAAGGAGACGATCAGGAGCCCGGAGACGACCAGCGGGACGTAGCGGACGAGCTCAGGCAGGCCGAGATTGGCGATCTTCACGGTGCCGACGGAGGCGCCGAGGATCCAGCCATTATAGGCCATGGCGATGCCGAACAGGGCGACCAGCACGTGGATCACGATCTCGATCTTCTCGCGGGTGGAGTCCGGCAGCATCACCAGAAGACTGTCCATGCCGATATGCCCGGCATCGCGGACGCCGACGGCGCCGCCGATCAAGGTGACATAGAGGATCAGGACCAGCGCCAAATTCTCGGTCCAGGTCGGGCTGGAGTTGAGCACGTAGCGTCCGAACACCTGGTAGAAGACGATGGTGACGATGACGAGCAGGCCGGCGACCGACAGATACATGCCCAGCCGCGCGATCACGGCGTTGATCCGCGTCAGCGGGCCGCGTGACGGGCGCCCCTCACCGTGCTCGTGGTCGCCGACATGTGGGTCTGTCATTCCCGTCCTCCCCTGGCCTGCATCCGGCGTCGCCGATGACGACGCCGGAGCGGGTGACTGTTGTTGTTCGTTGGTGCTGCTAGGTCGTGTCGTTAGTCTGGTTTACTTGGTGTCCTGGATACGCTTGACGAGGCTCTGGAGCTTCTCGTCGCCGGCGAACTTCTGGTAGACCGGCTTCATCGCGTCGACGAACTCCTGCTTGTTGGCGACGGTGATGACCTGCACGCCGGCGGCCTCGACGGCCTTGCGCGAGGCCTGCTCGCGCTCGTCCCACAGCTTGCGCATGACCGGAACGGAGTCCTTGGCGGCCTTGCGGACCAGCGCCTGGTCGTCCTTGCTCAGAGTGTCCCAGACCTTCTTGGACATCACGAGGACTTCAGGCGCCAGCGAGTGCTCGGTGACGTTGTAGAACTTGGCGGCCTCGAAATGACGCGAGGATTCGTAGGACGGCCAGTTGTTCTCGGCGGCGTCGACCAGACCCGTTTTCAGCGCGGTGTAGACCTCGCCATAGGGCATCGGCGTCGGGTTGGCGCCGAGGCTCTGGATCATGCCGACCCAGAGATCGGACTGCTGGACGCGGATCTTCAGGCCCTTGAGGTCGGCGAGCGACTTGACCGGCGCCTTGACCGTGTAGATCGAGCGTGCGCCGCTGTCATAATAAGCGAGGCCGATCAGTCCGGCGGACTCCATGGCGGCAAGGATCTCGTCGCCGATCGGACCGTCCAGCACATTGCGCATGTGCTGGGTGTCGCGGAACACGAAGGGCAGGCACAGCGCGACGGTCTCGGGCACGAAATTGTTCAGCGGCGAGGAGTTGATGCGCATCATGTCGAGCGCGCCGATCTTCAGCTGCTCGACCGTGTCCTTCTCGGAGCCGAGCGCGCCGTTCGGGAACACCTTGACGCCGAGCTTGCCGCCGCTCGCGGCTGCGAGCTCTTTGCCCATGAACTTGACGGCTTCGACGGTCGGATAGTCGGCCGGATGCACGTCGGCGGAGCGGAAATCGCGCGCCATCGCCAGGGGCGACGTGACCGCCAGCACGGCGGCTGCAATGAGAGCTGAGACTGTCTTCATCTGGGCTTCCTCCTCGTTGATTTTGTCGTCGTTGGGCAGCGTCTGCGGGCCGACTTGGGTCGCTCCACCGCAAATGCTGCGTAGTCAAGCGCCAATCTCGTGCCTAGGGCGGGCGGCATTCTCTGTCAAAGCCAAAGGCGGCATCGATCAATGCAAGAGTCGCATCGATCGATGGGGGAGGATGAGGCGCGACGCAGACGGGCGGCCCTGCCTCGTTTGTGTCGGCCGCAGCGCAACCGATCCGTGTCTGAGGGACCTTCCTTACGCACGTGCCGAAGGATGGCTGCGGCGCCGTAGGGGCGGTCTTGCATGCCAGCGCCGGTGCCAGCCGGGCCTTGCGTCCGGGCAGCCCGGCTGGCATTCCCTGGTCCGATCTCCGTGCGGCGCGTTTGCCGGATGGTTACCAGCGCCGGGCTACAGCCGGTTCCCCGAGCCCGTCCTGCGGCGTCGCCTTGGCCCGTGTCGCCTTGGCCCGTCGCGTCCGATATCGATCCGACCGAGGTTTTGATACCCATGACCGTCCGCCTGCACCGTGGCGACCTGCCCGATCTGTCCCGCTACACCTCCTCGGTTGCGATCGACACCGAGACGATGGGGCTCAATCCGCACCGCGACCGGCTCTGCGTGGTGCAGCTGTCGCCCGGCGACGGCTCGGCCGACGTGGTGCAGATCCCCAAGGGGCACACCGACGCGCCGAACCTGAAGGCGCTGCTGGGCAATCCCGCGATCACCAAGATCTTCCACTTCGCCCGCTTCGACGTCGCGACGCTGTTTCACACGTTCGGCGTGATGCCGCAGCCGGTCTATTGCACCAAGATCGCCTCGCGGCTGGCGCGCACCTACACCGATCGCCATGGGCTGAAGGATCTCGTCCGCGAGCTGCTCAACATCGATCTCTCCAAGCAGCAGCAGTCGAGCGACTGGGGCGCCGATGCCCTCAGCGAGCCGCAGCTCGCTTATGCCGCCTCCGACGTGCTGCATCTGCACGCGCTGCGCGAGAAGCTCGACGTGATGCTGGCGCGCGAGGGCCGGCTGGCGCTGGCGCAGGCCTGCTTCGCTTTCCTGCCCCACCGCGCCACGCTCGATCTGGGCGGATTCGAGGCCGAGGACATTTTTGCCCATTCGTGATGCGGCGGCGGGCTGCCGTTCAGGATCATTAATCTCTCTTAATGATTGTAGGCGACCTGCGTCGCGATTTCGCGCCAGTTCCAGGCTGCAATGCCCGGCACGGCCATGGTAGGATGACCGCTGTTTCGCACGTGTCCCGTGTCCGTCGGAGCCCTGGTGAACTCGGTCCAGAACCCCGTCTATGATCCCACCTTGCAGGCGCGCTTCGCGGTGGCGGCGCGCCACAGCCGCTTCGTGCGCGCGTTGCGGATCGCCGTGCCGACGGCGGTGGGACTGGCGATGGCGGTGGTGCTCTACGTCGCCTTCTTCAACGATTTCCGGGTCAAGGTCGAGACCAACAACCTCTCCGGCAATCTTGTCATCTCCGGCCGCAAGATCACGATGGAGACGCCGCATCTCACCGGCTTCACGCCGGACCAGCGGCCCTATGACCTCGTCGCCCACAGCGCGGTGCAGGACCTCACTGATCCCGATCACGTCGAGCTCAACATCCTCCGCGCCAAGGTGCTGATGGAGGATCAGTCGACCGTGACCTTGCGGGCGAACACCGGCGTGTTCGACACCAAGCAGCAGCAGCTCGAATTGAAGAAGGACATCCTGCTGACGACCTCGACCGGCTATGAGGCGCGCCTCAGCCGGGCCTCGGTCGACATGGCCAAGGGCACCGTGTCGTCGGACGAGCGCGTCGACGTCAAGCTGACGAACGGCACGCTCTCGGCCGATCGCCTGCGCATCATCGACAATGGCGAGGTGGTCCGGTTCGAGGGCAATGTGGTGATGAACCTCGACAACATGAACGCCGCCCCGGCCACCACCGCCAGCGCGGATACGGGCCGGCCGGCCCGCAACGTGAAGTGATCAGATGATTCGTCGTTTCATTCGTCCGGCGCTCTGCGCCGCAGGCTTCGCCGCGCTCGCGATCGTGTCGCTCGCCGCCTCGGCGCAGGCGCAGAGCACGACCACCGGCGTGCCCAACGCGCTGCAGGGTTTTTCGCAGAATCGCGACCAGCCGATCCAGATCGAGGCGGCCTCGCTGGAGATGCGCGACAAGAAGAAGGAGGCGACCTTCACCGGCAATGTGAAGGTCGTGCAGGGCGATACCACCATGACCTCGAAGTCGCTGGTGGTGTTCTATGACGGCGGCGCCCAGCCCGGCGGCAAGCCGACCAAGGCGACGCCGGCCGCGACGCCGGGGCCGGACGGCAGCTCGGCGATTCGCCGGCTCGAGGCGCGCGGCGACGTCAAGGTGACCCAGAAGGACCAGGTCGTGACCGGCGAGACCGCGGTCTACGACACCAAGACCAACATGATCACGATGCAGGGCGGCGTGGTCATGACCCAGTGCAAGAACGTGATGCGCGGCGACCGCCTCACCGTCGACATGACCACCGGCGTGTCGCGGGTCGAATCGGACGGCGGGCGCGGCGTGCAGGTGCTGCTGCCGAATGCAGGATCGGGATCAGGATCGGGGGCCAGCGGCGGCTGCGGATCGTCGCCCGGACCGTCCGGCGCGCCGGTCGCGATCGGCGCTCCGTTGTCGCTCGGCAACAAACAAAAGTAAACTCAACTATTTAGCAAAAGGCTCGCGGCTCCAGTTGAACCGCGCCGCACCTGCCTCTATCTAGCGGTCGGGCTGTTCGCGTCGCAGGACCGGCACCGCTGGCCAAGCCAAGGGCTTTGGCTGGCCGCGTGCGGGCGGTGACGAGCAGCGCCGATTGCGATTTTGCGATCGATCGCGACCTCGCCGTCAGACGACAAACTCCGGAGCGCGGTCAGCCGCGCTTTGGCCGGCCCTGCGCTTCCGATTGATCCGTAGGGCAGGTGAGATGCGTTCGCTCGCGGTGGGCGGGCGAGCCAGCGCTGCGGTCGGTGACGGGCAGCTTCGAAGGGCGTAAGCGAAGCGAGGATGGTGGATCTACTCGGCATGTTTCGTGGGCGTCCCGCCAAGCGTGGCCAGCGAGGCTCCGCGCGTCGGCGCGACGACATCACCGCCATGGACGATCCGTTCAATCCGTCGCAGGTCGACGATCCCCTGGCCGTGCTCGCCGACTCCGTCCGCAACGAATCCGTGCGCAACGAGCAGCAGCCGGCGATGCGGATCAATCCGCGCTCGCCGCAGAACACCGAGCAGATCCAGCGCAAGCGGCCGGCCTCGCAGCCTGCGCCCGCCAAGCCGCGCAACAACGGCGCGAGCGGCGGTCCGCAGCTGTTGCGCCGTCCCGGCTTCCTCGCGGTGCATTCGATCGAGAAGAGCTTTGGCAGCCGCCAGGTGGTGCGCGGCGTCTCGATCTATGTCCGCCGCGGCGAGGCGGTCGGCCTGCTCGGACCGAACGGCGCCGGCAAGACCACCGTGTTCTACATGATCACAGGCCTGATCAAGGCCGATCGCGGCGCCATCGAGCTCGACGGCCATGACGTCACGCGGCTGCCGATGTATCAGCGCGCGCGATTGGGCATCGGCTACCTGCCGCAGGAAGCCTCGATCTTCCGCGGCCTCACCGTCGAGCAGAACATCCGCGCCGTGCTCGAGGTGGTCGAGCCGTCGCGCAAGAAGCGCGAGCGCGAGCTCGATGCGCTCTTGGAAGAGTTCACCATCACGCGGCTGCGCAAATCGCCGTCGATCGCGCTGTCCGGCGGTGAGCGCCGCCGCGTCGAGATCGCGCGCGCGCTCGCCACGCGCCCGAACTACATGCTGCTGGACGAGCCGTTCGCCGGCATCGACCCGATCGCGGTCGGCGACATTCAGCAACTGGTGCGCCATCTCACCAATCGCGGCATCGGCGTCTTGATCACCGACCATAACGTCCGCGAGACGCTGGGCCTGACCGACCGCGCCTATATCGTCTATGCCGGACAGATTCTCACCGAGGGCAGCCCGGAGGAGATCGTCGCCGATCCCGACGTGCGTAGGCTGTATCTCGGCGAGGAGTTCAGGCTGTAGGATTCCGGACGCGCTGTTTGTCGGCTTTGTCGTCGGTATTGTCACTGACGTGACAAGCGACGGAAAGACTGCAATTCACGGTGTTTCCGTACGGGCGCCCGAGGCCTGGTAACCTCGTCTTCCCAGCCGCGCCATACTCCGTTTTTCTTATTCGTCAAGACGTGTACATCGCGCGCAGATTAGGATAAGCAAGAATTGGACCAGTAAGGGAATGTTCTTGCTCCCATGGCGTTGACGCAGAGATTAGAATTCCGCCAGTCACAGTCACTGGTGATGACGCCGCAGCTGATGCAGGCGATCAAGCTGCTGCAGCTGTCCAATCTCGACCTCTCCACATTCGTTGAAGAGGAGCTGGAGCGTAACCCGCTGCTGGAGCGCGCCAGCGATGGCCCCGAGGCCCCGGTCGCCGGCGAGCAGCAGATGGCGGAGCGCGGCGAGTTCTCAGAAGGCGGTGAAGCCGGCGCCGAGGATTTCGGCGACGGCGGCAGCAGTGCCGGCGATGCTTACGAAAGCGCGCCCGAGGACTGGATGAGCCGCGATCTAGGTACCCGTACGGAGATCGAACAGACGCTGGATTCCGGGCTCGAAAACGTCTTCTCCGAGGAGCCGGCGGAAGCCGCGGCGCGCAATGCGCAGGATGCCGCTCCGACCACCTACACCGAATGGGGCGGCGGGGCCTCGGGTGACGAGGACTACAATCTGGAAGCCTTCGTCGCGGCCGAGACGACGCTGTCGGATCATCTCGCCGAGCAGGCCGCGGTGGCGTTCGTCTCGCCGGCCGATCGCATGATCGGTCAATACCTGATCGATCTCGTCGACGAGGCGGGCTACCTGCCGCTCGACCTCGGCCAGGCCGCCGACCGGCTCGGCGCCGAGCAGGCCGATGTCGATGCGGTGCTGGGCGTGCTGCAGACCTTCGATCCGCCCGGCATCTGCGCGCGCAATTTGAGCGAATGCCTCGCGATCCAGCTGCGTGAGCTCGACCGCTACGACCCTGCCATGCAGGCGCTGGTCGAGCATCTCGACCTGCTGGCAAAGCGCGATTTCGCCGCACTCCGCAAGCTGTGCGGCGTCGACGATGAGGACCTCGTCGACATGATCGGCGAGATCCGAAGGCTTGATCCGAAGCCCGGCCTGAAGTTCGGCACCACGCGCACGCAGACCATGGTGCCCGACGTCTATGTGCGTCCGGGTCCGGACGGCGGCTGGCTGGTCGAGCTCAACAGCGACACGCTGCCGCGCGTCCTGGTGAACCAGGTCTACTACTCCGAGCTGTCGAAGACGATCCGCAAGGACGGCGACAAGTCCTACTTCACCGACTGCCTGCAGAACGCGACGTGGCTGGTGCGCGCGCTCGACCAGCGTGCCCGCACGATCCTGAAGGTGGCGACCGAGATCGTGCGCCAGCAGGACGGCTTCTTCACCCACGGCGTCGCGCATCTGCGCCCGTTGAACCTGAAGGCCGTCGCGGATGCCATCCAGATGCACGAATCGACGGTGTCGCGTGTCACCGCCAACAAATACATGGCGACCAATCGCGGCACGTTCGAGCTGAAATATTTCTTCACCGCCTCGATCGCCTCGGCCGATGGCGGCGAGGCGCATTCGGCGGAAGCGGTGCGGCATCACATCAAGCAGCTGATCGATGCGGAAGATCCCTCCGCAATTCTCTCCGACGATACCATCGTCGAGAAGCTGCGGGCCGCCGGAATCGACATCGCGCGCCGCACGGTCGCAAAATACCGGGAAGCGATGCGGATCCCGTCCTCGGTGCAGCGCCGCCGCGACAAGCAGAGCATGCTCGCACATGCCCTGTCGTCGCCGGCCAGCGCCGACCGCACCCGGGATACCGCGTCAGTTTGACCTTGCCCTGCGATTGCGCCTTAACCAAATAGGCTTAGTGTCATACTTGGTTCACATGAATCGAGGCGACACATGACCCTGCGGATTTCCGGAAAGAGCATCAGCGTCAGCGAAGCGCTGCGCGGCCGCGTCAGCGAGCGCACCGACGAGGTCTTACGCAAATATTTCGACGGCAATTATTCCGGCCACGTCACGCTCTCCAAGGACGGCTTCGGGTTCAAGACCGATTGCGCACTGCACCTTGATTCGGGAATTACGCTCGAGGCCGAATCGAATGCGCAGGATGCCTATGCCAGCGCCGACCAGGCGCTGCTGATGATCGAGAAGCGGCTGCGCCGCTACAAGAGCCGGCTGAAGGACCGCTCGGCGCGCAAGACGCACGCGGCCAACGCCGCGCTCGCCGGCCTCGACGGCGCGGTGCTCGATGCGCCGAGCTATGTGATCGAGGCGCCCGCCGAAGGCGACGAGGAGATCACCGGCTACAATCCCGTCATCATCGCCGAGAACACCACCGCGCTGAAGCGCCTGTCGGTGTCCGAAGCGGTGCTCGAGCTCGATCTTTCGGGTGCGCCCTGCATGGTTTTTCAGCACGGCTCCAGCGGGCGGGTGAACATCATCTATCGCCGCGCCGACGGCAACATCGGCTGGGTCGATCCGCCAGCCGTGAAGCCGTAATCGTACGGCCGGGGCTGCGCGGTCCCCGTTGCGCGAGCCGAAAACGGGTTCCTGATCAGGTGGTTGGCGGAGCGCTTGCGACGTCACGCCACGGTCGCGCGGCGGTGCCGCGCGACGGGCCGGCGCGTTGGTGCCTTCAGACCGCCATGCTCTGGCGATCTTTAAGGATAGGCTGCGGGAACATGCTTGTGGGAGTTGGCACCGCCGTTGCGTTGGGGTAGAAGCGCCTCGCATTGGACACGGGGTAAGCCCGTCTGCCGCCTCAGCTTCTTGACGCCGGTCTGTCCCGACTTACTTCGCACACTGACGGTTCAATCACCTCGGAACGCCCTATGCCGATTACCGATCTGGTCGCACCCGAGGCGATCTTGCCGGCTTTAAAGGTTATCAGCAAGAAGCAGGCGCTCCAGGAGCTGGCGGCGCGTGCGGCTGCGCTGACCGGGCAGAACGAGCGCAGCGTGTTCGAGGTGCTGTTGCAGCGGGAGAAGCTCGGCACCACGGCGGTCGGCTACGGCGTCGCCATCCCCCACGGCAAGCTGCCGAAGCTGGAGAAGCTGTTTGGCCTGTTCGCTCGGCTGGAGCGGCCGATTGATTTCGAGGCCATGGATGGCCAGCCGGTCGATCTCGTGTTCCTGCTGCTCGCCCCCGAAGGTGCCGGCGCCGATCACCTGAAGGCGCTGGCGCGCATCGCGCGCCTGCTGCGCGACCAAGACGTCGCCAAGAAGCTGCGCGCGTCGCGCGATGCCCAGGCGATCTATTCGGTTCTGGCCCTGCCGCCGGCCTCTGCGGCCTGAGGTCGCTTCTGCGGCTTGATACCCGCTTCTTCGCCTGCTCCCAGCGCGTGCTGCGTTCCCGCACCATCGCCTCATGCTGAGACTTCGACAATCACCAGTCTGTCCGTTCCCTCCCCCCTTGTGGGGGAGGGTCAGGGAGGGGGGTGGCCCAGGATGCTGCACGTAGTTGGAGAGCACCGCCGGTGCAATCGAGCGATGCGTTCCTAGACCAAGAAATTCTTTGTCCTTCGCTTCAACAACATGTAGCTGACGCCGAACTTAGTCAGCGCTGCTGAAGCGATCCGCCAGGCCATCGTCGATCGCGCCCGCGGCTACCCCCCTCCCTGACCCTCCCCCACAAGGGGGGAGGGAACGGAGAGAGCAGAGTTTGTCGACATCTGGAGCGTAATGCGACGTCGTACAAGCGCATCATGCACTAGCTCAAGGGCTTGATCAGATAGCGCACCGTCTTGGTGCCGTCGTGGATGCTGGCTGTCGCCAGCGGCACGAAGCCGAGCGCAGCGTGGAAGGCATCGGACTGCGGATTCGGCGGTTCGACATTGACCTCGCAGACGAGGCGCTGATGAGCTGCCGACTGAGCATCACGAGCGAGCTGCTCGTAGAGCAGGCGCGCGAGTCCTCGGCCGCGCGCTGTCTGCGCCACGACGATCCGGTCGACATAGATGAAGCGATCGTAGCGCGCGCAAAACCAGCGATAGTTCGGACTGGCGTAGTCGGCGGCTTCGTCGAGCGCGATAATCAGTGCATCGGCTTCGCCGATCCGCCACGCGCGCCATGCCTGCCCGATCAGATGTGCGAGCGCATCGGGCGCCAACCAGGACAACTCGGACGCATGCGCATTGTTGAGCGCGAGGAGGGCGGATGACAGCGAATCATCGGCTCGCAACTCGGCTGTGCTCACCGGTGTGACCAACGAACCCATGCTTGGCGATCGTCCTGATAAGAAAAAAGGGCCGTCCCCTGGCTTGGGGACCGCCCTCGTATCAGTGCATGATCCGCTTGGGTCTCACAACAACGGCGTCTCGCGAGACGCCGTTGCGCGCGTGACCTCCGGCCTCGCTTAGTGCACGCTCACGGCCTGGAGCTCATGGCTCCATGCGTTCGCAATCGCGGCTTCGCGGCTGTCGGTGAGCATGATCGGCGTGCCGTCGGCGGCATGCAAGGCGAACAGCTTCAGTCCCGGCGCGATCTGCGGCGCTTGCGGAAACAGGCCCGGCACGTCTTCGGAGCGGATCTGCTTCACATAAGCGATGTGGCCCTCGCCCAAGGTCGCCAGCGACTCCACGGAGACGGGGGATTCCGACGCAACATTACCTTCAGTCATGGTCTCGACTCCTTCTGAGACTCAAGCGGTCGAGTCCGCTACTCGTTCCATCAAACCATTATTCGTGTTCATTGATCGCTATTGTCTTAACGATCCGCTCAGGTTCGGGCCTGGCCAGATCGACCGACAACAGCCCGTTCTTCAGATCCGCACCGAGCACATGCATTCCCTCCGCCAGCACGAAGGTGCGCTGGAAGTGGCGCGCGGCGATGCCGCGATGAATGTATTGCCTGGTCTTGTCGTCCTGCTGCCGGCCGCGGATGACGAGCTGGTTTTCCTCAATGGTGACATCGAGTTGGTCGCGGGTGAAACCCGCCACCGCCAGCGTGATCCGGAGCCGCTCGGGCTGGCCATTGGTACGTTCGAACCGCTCGATATTGTAGGGCGGATAACCGTCGGCACCTTTGACGACGCGGTCGAGCACGCGCTCGATCTCGTCGAAGCCCAGGAGGAACGGGCTGGAGAGCGAAGGAACACGAGACATGGTTTACAAAGTCCTCTCGAAGCGACTTTGACGTTTCGGGACCCGGATGGCATCCCTTGAGCAGCAATATGGGCACGATCCCAGGCACGTTCAAGCACCTGAAGCTTCCGGGAATCAGTCAGTCTGTGGAAGGGCTTAAGCCGGCAGCCTTTGCCGCCCATCGGCCGAGAACAGATGCAGCTTGGCCCGCGGCGCCACGGCGCGGATCCTGGCGCCGATCTCCGGCGCCGTGACGCCGGGCAGCCGCACGATGACGTCATTGGCGGTGGCCGTCAGGCGGTCGTCGCCGCCCCCGTCCTGCCGCGAGCCGTAGACGTAGGTTTCGGCGCCCACATGCTCGATCGCGTCGACGCGAAGGTCGAGCCCGACGCCGCCGGCGGGCACGGTGTCGCCGAGTTCGAAATCCTCGGGACGGATGCCGAGCTGGCCCGCTTCCGCCGGAACCGCGTCGGCACCGTGCAACTGTGCGCGCAGGTCATCGAGCGGCATCAGGTTCATCGGCGGCGCGCCGATGAAGGAGGCGACGAAGGTGGTGGCCGGCTTCTGATAGATCTCCAGCGGATTGCCGATCTGCTCGACCTTGCCGCCGTTCATCACCACCAGGATGTCGGCCAAGGTCATCGCCTCAAGCTGGTCATGGGTGACGTAGATCGCCGTCGTGTTGAGCCGGCGCTGCAGCTTGCGAATCTCCACCCGCATCGCGATGCGCAGCTTGGCGTCGAGATTGGACAGCGGCTCGTCGAACAGGAACACTTTCGGCTGGCGCACGATGGCGCGGCCCATCGCCACGCGCTGGCGCTGGCCGCCGGAGAGCTGGCGCGGCTTCCGCTGCAGCATGGTGCCGAGCTCGAGGATGCGTGCGGCCTCCTCGACCCGGGTCTTGATCTCGGCTTCCGCCATGCCGCGATTGCGCAAGCCATAGGCCATGTTGTTGTACACGGTCATGTGCGGGTAGAGCGCGTAGTTCTGGAACACCATCGCGATGTCGCGCTCGGCCGGCTCGATCGCATTGACGACGCGGCCGCCGATATCGATCTCGCCTGACGACACCGTCTCCAGCCCGGCGACCATCCGCAGCAGCGTGGATTTGCCGCAGCCGGACGGGCCCACCAGCACGCAGAACTGGCCGTCGCCGACCTCGAAGTCGATGCCTTTGATGGCCTCGAAGCCGCCGGGATAGACCTTGCGGACGTTGCGGAGCGTGACGTTGGCCATTGTGGTTACCGGTGATGCGTGAATGGCGAATAGGGAGTAGCGAAGAGGGGCGGAGAGAGATGAGGTTCAGGCGGCAGCGCAACCCTATTCGCTATTCGCCATTCGCTGCTCGCCCCTCTCACTTTTCCGTCTCCACGAGGCCCTTCACGAACAAGCGCTGCATGAAGACGACGACCGCGACCGGCGGCAGCATGGCCAGTACGGCGGTCGCCATCGCGAGCTGCCATTCTGCGAGCTCGTCGGTGGTGGTGAGCATCTTCTTGATGCCGATCACGATGGTCTGCATCGAGTCCTTGGTGGTGATCAGCAGCGGCCAGAGATACTGGTTCCAGCCATAGATGAACTGGATGACGAACAGCGCCGCCACCGTCGTCATCGACAGCGGCAGCAGCGTGTCCCAGAAGAAACGCAGTGGACCTGCGCCGTCGATGCGCGAGGCCTCCAGCAGCTCGTCGGGAATGGTCATGAAAAACTGGCGGAACAGCAGCGTGCCGGTGGCAGAGGCGATCAGCGGCAGGATCAGGCCGGCATAGGTGTCGAGCATGCGCAAATCGGCGACGACCTTGTAGGTCGGATAGATGCGGACCTCCACCGGCAGCATCAGGGTGATGAAGATGATCCAGAACGCGGTCTTGCGAAACGGAAAACGGAAATAGACGATCGCGAACGCCGACAGGATCGAGATCAGGATCTTGCCCACGGCGATGCCGATGGCGGTGATGAAGGAGTTGGCCAGCAGCACGCCGACCGGCTGGTTCATGAAGCGCGAGCCGCCGACGAACACCGCGCGATAATAATTCTCCAGCATGCGGCCACCAGGCGCCAGCGGCAGGTTGCCGCTGACGACGGTCGCCGCGTCATAGGTTGAGGCGATGAAGGCGACATACACCGGGAAGGCGAAGATCACGATGCCCAGCGAGAGCACGAGGTAGGCGACGAGATCCCGGAGCGGACGATGCTCGACCATCAGTACTGCACCTTGCGCTCGACATAGCGGAACTGGATCGCGGTCAGCGCGATCACGATCACCATCAGCACGACCGATTGCGCGGCCGAGCCGCCGAGATCGCCGCCGAGCCGGCCGTCGGCGAACACCTTGTAGACCATCGTCGTGGTCGAGCCGGCCGGACCGCCGCCGGTGACCGCGTCGATGATGCCGAAGGTCTCGAAGAACACGTAGACGATGTTGACCACGAGCAGGAAGAAGGTGGTCGGCGACAGCAGCGGGAAGATGATGGTCCAGAATCGCCGCAGCGGACCCGCGCCATCGATCGCGCCGGCCTCGATCACGCTCTTCGGGATCGCCTGCAGGCCGGCCAGGAAGAACAGGAAGTTGTAGGCGACCTGCTTCCACACCGCGGCCATCACCAGCAGCACCATCGCATGGGTGCCGTTGAGCATCGGATTCCAGTCGAAGCCCATGATGCGCAGCGGCCGCGCCAGGGTGCCGAGTGTGGGGTGGAAGATGAAGAACCAGAGCACGCCGGCGATCGCGGGCGCCACCGCATAGGGCCAGATCATCAGCGTCTTGTAGACGGAGGCGCCCTTGAGGTTCTTGTCGGCTTGCGTCGCGAACAGCAGCGCGACGCCGAGCGACAGCACTGTCACCAGCGAGGAGAACACGATCGTCGTGCCGATGGCGGTGTAATATTCCGGCTGAGCGAACAGCGCCTGGTAGTTCTCGAGCCCGACGAATTCGGAATTGAGGCCGAAGGCGTCCTCGCGCAGGAAGGATTGCCAGATCGCCTGGCTGGCTGGCCAGTAGAAGAAGATCAGCGTGATCGCGAGCTGCGGTGCCAGCAGCAGGTAAGGCAACAGCTTGCCGTTGAAGACGACCGACTTTTCCATGGAGCGCGCTGCGAGAGGGATAAAGGCGAGGCTTCCCCTTGGTACGGGGAAGCCTCTGTCACGGACTTACTTGGCCGTTTTCTCGAAGGTGCGCAACATCGCATTGCCGCGGGCAACGGCGGAGTCGAGCGCTTCCTTAGGCGTCTTCTTTCCGGCCAGCGCCGCCTCGATCTCCTCCGACCAGACGTCGCGCATCTGCACCATGTTGCCGAAGCGGAGGCCGCGCGAGTTCTCGGTCGGCTCCTTGTTGGTGAGCTCCTTCAGCGGCGTCTGCAAGGTCGGGTTCTTCTCGTAGAAGCCGTCCGCTTTGGTCTTCTCATAGGCCGCCTTGGTGATCGGCAGGTAGCCGGATTCCTGATGCAGCTTGGCCTGGCGGTTGGTGTCCGACAGGAAGGTGAAGAACTTGGCGACGCCCTTGTACTCGTCGGCCGTCTTGCCGCCCATCACCCACAGCGAGGCGCCGCCGATGATCGAGTTCTGCGGCGCACCCTGGGCCTCCGGGTAGTACGGCATCGGCGCGGAGGTGAAGTCGAACTTCGCGGTGTTCTTGGCGGTGGCGTAGTAGCCCGACGAGGTCAGGAAGATCGCGCACTCGCCGGAGCCGAAGCGGCTCTCGGAGGCCGAGCCGCGACCCGAATAGTCGTAGGTCTTGTCCTTCTGCAGCTCGACGAGGTTCTGAAGGTGCTTGACGTGCAGCGGGCTGTTGAACTCGAGCACCGTATCGAAGCCGTCGAGGCCGTTCGCCTTGGTGCCGATCGGCACGTTGTGCCAGGCGGAGAACTGCTCGATATTGGCCCAGGACGCCCAGGCGTTGGAGAAGCCGCAGGTGTCATGCCCGGCCGCCTTCAGCTTCTTGGCGGCGTCGAACACCTCCGGCCAGGTCTTCGGGATCTCGGCGACGCCGGCCTTCTTCAGCTCGTCCTTGTTGATCCACATCACCATCGAGGACGAGTTGAACGGGAACGACAGCATGTCGCCCTTCGACGTCGAGTAGTAGCCGGTGATCGCCGGCAGATAGGCCTTGGGATCGAACGGCTCGCCGGCGTCCTTCATCAGCTCATAGACCGGCTTGATCGCGCCCTTGGCGCTCATCATCGTGGCGGTGCCGACCTCGAAGACCTGCAGGATGTGCGGCGCAGTGCCGGCGCGGAACGCGGCAATGCCGGCATTCATCGTGTCGGGATAGGCGCCCTTGAAGGTCGGGACGACCTTGTAGTCGCTCTGCGACGCGTTGAACTCCTCGGCGAGCTTGTTGACGATGTCGTTGTTGCCGCCGGTCATGGCGTGCCACCACTGGATTTCAGTCACTGCGAGTGCGGGCGAAGCAGCAAAACCAAAGGTGGCCGCAACGGCAGTCGCAGCAGCGATTTGTCGAAATGACATCAAAAAGATCCTCCCATGAACGTCATCGGTCGTGGCGGCCGTTAACAGCGCCGCATGACAGTTTTGTGAATGTATAGACGTATGACCAGACGTAGGAAAGCGGCGCGCCGTGCGGCCGCGAGAAGCGGTCAATTGCATCTCTCGACCGCCGCATCGTGGTGCGATGCGGCGGTCGCGCGTAGGCAGGATCAGCGTTTCCGTTCCGTGCAGACGGTTCCCGCCGCCTGTAGCGCTTCTATCTCGCTCGGCGTGTAGCCGAATTCGCTTAGCACTTCCGCGGCGTGCTGGCTGTATTTCGGCGGAGTGGAGCGCAAGGTCGGCTTGGTGCGTTCGAGCCGGATCGGCGAGGCTACGCCCTTGTACCAATCCTTCTCGATGACATCGCCGCGGTAGAGCGTATGCGGATTGGTCAGCGCCTGATCGATCTTCTGCACCGGTCCGGCTGGCAGGCCGGCGGCGAGCAGGCGGTCGCACAGCGGCTCGGCCTCGAACGCGCTGAACACGGCCGCGAGCTCGGCGCGCAGCGCCTCGCGATTGGCGACACGGTCGCGGTTGCGCGCAAAGCGCGGATCGGTGCCGAGCTCGGGGCGGCCGATTTCCTTGGCGAGCTTGCGGAACGTGCCGTCATTGCCGACGCCGATGAAGATGTCGTCGGTCTTGGTCGGGAAGATCGCGTAGGGCACGAGGTTCGGATGCTCGTTGCCGGTCAATGATGGCGGCTTGCCATGCATGAAGTAGTTGGCGGTGTGCGGATGCATGATCGCCAGGCCTGTCTCGTACAGCGTGACCTCGAGGAACTGGCCTTGTCCCGAACGCTGCCGTTCCGACAGCGCCATCAGGATGCCGATCGCGGCATAGAGACCCGTGGTGATGTCCACCAGCGGCACGCCGATCCGCATCGGGCCGCTCTCGGGCGAGCCGGTCGCCGCGATCATGCCGGTCATCGCCTGGATGATCGCGTCATAGCCGGGATTGCCGCCGCGCGGCCCATCGGCGCCGAAGCCGCAGATGCGGCAGTGCACGAGCTTGGGGAATTTCTCGCGCAGCACGTCGCTGCCGATGCCCCACTTCTCGAGCGTGCCCGGCTTGAAGTTCTCGATCAGCACGTCGGCGGTCTCGAGCATCTTCAGCAGCACCACGCGGCCACCCTCGGAGGCGAGGTCGAGGCCGATCGAGCGCTTGTTGCGGTTGATGCCGACGAAGTAGGCCG
Organism: Bradyrhizobium sp. USDA 4353; assembly: GCF_054063215.1. Lineage (NCBI taxonomy): Bacteria > Pseudomonadati > Pseudomonadota > Alphaproteobacteria > Hyphomicrobiales > Nitrobacteraceae > Bradyrhizobium > Bradyrhizobium sp. USDA 4353. Next base: position 1,537,602 of record NZ_JBSSGB010000001.1, on the reverse strand, counting down.
CGTCCTCGTCGTGGAACGGAGGGCCCCAGTCGCGCACCTCGTCGCCGGCGGGCGGCTCGACCTTGATCACGTCGGCGCCGTGGTCGGCCAGGATCTGCGTGCAATAGGGCCCGCCGAGCACGCGCGTGAGATCGATCACGCGCAGGCCGGCCATGGCGCCGGGAGCAAATGGGAGTGTCATGGACATCGCGAGGTTGGTTGCAACTCGCGGTCATTAAGCATTGCTGCGCCACCTGCGCAAACCGGCTCGCGCGAATGCAGCCCTCGCGGAAAAGCGAGGGCTGTATGGCTGTGCGCGGCAATCTGCCGCGTCGCAGAATTCAGGCTCAGACGACGGTCAGCTTGACGTCGACATTGCCGCGGGTGGCGTTGGAGTATGGGCACACCTCATGGGCCTTGGCGACCAGCGCCTCGGCGTCCGCCTTGGCGAGGCCAGGCAGCGAGACCGCGAGCTCCGCGGTGATGCCGAAGCCGCCTTCCGAGCGCGGGCCGATGCCGACCGTCGAGGTCACCGACGCATCGGCCGGAACCTTCGGGCCGCCCTGCGACGCCACGAACTTCATCGCGCCGATGAAGCAGGCGGCATAACCGGCGGCGAACAGCTGCTCCGGATTGTTGCCGGCGCCACCGCCACCGCCGAGCTCCTTCGGGGTGGCGAGCTTGACGCTGAGCGAACCGTCGAGGGTGGCCGCCTCGCCGTCGCGACCGCCGGTGGCCTTGGCGCTGGTCTTGTAGAGCACGTTCACGGACATGGGGTGTCTCCTGGGTTGGGTGGAGTGGAATTCAGTAAGGCATATATTGCACGCAATTAGATTGCGCACAATATAATTGTTCGGTAGAAAATTCGTGATCGGTACGTCCGGGTCGTTGCCGGATCTGTTTCGCAACGCCCAAGATGCACCCGATGATCCATTCCTGGTGTGACGATGCCCAAGAAGACCACCGCCGACGTGCCGCTCCAGCTCGGCAGCCAGCTCTGCTTTGCCGTCTACTCGACCGCCCACGCCTTCAACCGCGTCTACAAGCCGCTGCTCGACCGGCTCGGTCTGACCTATCCGCAATATCTGGTCATGCTGGTGCTGTGGGAGCGCGATCGCCTGTCGGTGAAGGAGATCGGCGCGCGGCTGTTCCTGGATTCCGGCACGCTGACGCCGCTCTTGAAGCGGATGGAGGCGTTGCATCTGCTGACGCGGACGCGATCAGCCGAGGACGAGCGCCAGGTGCTGGTCACCCTGACCGCGCAGGGCGCTGCGTTGCGCGAGAAAGCGCGCGCCATCGTGCCGCCCGCGATCCTGGATGCGACCGGCTGCTCGATCGCGGAGCTGGCGGACCTGCACGGCAAGCTGGTGAAGCTGCGGGAGCGGCTGGAGGCGGCGGTGGAGTGAGGCTCAAGCCGGACCGAGCAGGCGCTTCTTCGAAAAGGCGCGGCCCGAATGCGACTTCAGATAGGCTTCGAAGGCCAGAGCGCGGAGCTTGTCCGGAAAGGCGCAGTACCAGACGAGCGTCCACGGCGCGAACTTGGAGGTATGGGCCGAGCGCCCTGCGTTGTGATCCCTTAGGCGCTGGCGGATGTCCGCGGTCGCGCCGATGTATTCCTGGTCGGGAAAGTTGATGCTGCGGATAATGTAGACGTACCACATGCGAAGGTGCTCGCCGCGAGGGACCGCAGGCGTGCATTTTGTGATCGGGAAAAGAATTTGTCAGCTCGGCTTTGAAGCCGCGCGAAGCTGAAGTCCAAACTTAAGGCAAGAGATTTCGTTGCTGAGCAGCCCGGCTTCGCCGAGGGGCTTCGCCGGGCACCACGCTTCGCCCTCCGGGCTCCGTCGTGGCTGCGCCACGCGTAGCCCGGAGGGCGAAGCGTGGTGGAGCCAGGCGGGATCGAACCGCCGACCTCTTGCATGCCATGCAAGCGCTCTCCCAGCTGAGCTATGGCCCCTGAACCGAACCGGCGGTCTGGGTGACCGCCGGGGAGCACCGTGAACCACAGTTCGCGGCTGATCTCAAGTGGCTTCGACGATTATTCTTCGTCGCCGCCGACATCACCGATGATGTCTGTGACATCTTCGTCGCCTTCTTCCTCGTCGGCGATGAAGGTCGAGTCGTCATCCTCGTCGTCGTCGAGGGTCTCGTCGATCTCGATGTCGTCCTCGGACTCGGGCACGACGGCCTTGACCTTGCCGGAGTTCTCCTCGGCATCGGCCTCCTCGAGCGACACCAACTCCTCGGCCTCGGCCGGCTCGTGCGCGGTGTCCTGCGCGGCGGCGGCGCGCGCCGCCTCGCCGCGCATGGCGCGGGTGGGCGCCACCGGAGCGATCGGCACGACCTCGCCGGTGTAGGGCGAAATCACCGGGTTCTTGTTGAGGTCGTAGAACTTTTTGCCCGTGGTCGGGCAAATGCGTTTGGTTCCGAGCTCGGATTTGGCCACGTGCAGGCGTCCTGGCAATGTCTGAAAAGCGGTGTCTCACTTGGCTAGTTGCCGCGCCGCTGTCAATAGCGCTTTCAACCGGATATCACGGCCGTGACGGCCGCCGGGCGCTGTGATACCTGCCGGCTCCAAAACCCGAGGATCCCGCCGTGAGCACGTCAGCCGCCCCCACTCCACTCGAATCCCGCGCCTCCGGGCCGCTTTCGGGCACGATTCGCGTTCCCGGCGACAAGTCGATCTCGCACCGCGCGCTGATCCTGGGCGCGCTGTCGGTGGGCGAGACCCGGATTTCCGGCCTGCTCGAGGGCGAGGACGTTCTCAACACCGCCAAGTCGATGCGGACGCTCGGCGCCAAGGTCGAGTGCACCGGCGAGTTCGCCTGGACCGTGAACGGTGTCGGCGTCGGCGGCTTTGCCCAGCCGGCCACCACGCTCGATTTCGGCAACTCCGGCACCGGGTGCCGGCTGGTGATGGGCGCCGTCGCGGGCTGTCCGATCTCGGCGGTGTTCGATGGCGACGCCTCGCTGCGCAGCCGCCCGATGCTGCGGATCCTCGATCCCCTGGCGCTGATGGGTGCCAAGGTCACCGCCAGCGCCGAGGGCGGCAAGCTCCCGTTAACCCTTCAGGGTGCCAGCAACCCGATTCCGATCGAATACCGCACGCCGGTGGCCTCGGCGCAGATCAAGTCGGCCGTGCTGCTGGCCGGCCTCGCCGCGCCCGGAATCACGACGGTGATCGAGCAGGAGGCGAGCCGCGACCACACCGAGCTGATGCTCAAGCATTTCGGCGCCGAGATCGTCACCACGCCGGAAGGCAGTCACGGTCGCCGCATCGCGCTGACCGGGCAGCCGGAGCTGACAGGCGCGCCGGTGATCGTGCCGGCCGACCCGTCCTCGGCCGCCTTCCCGCTGGTCGCGGCGCTGATCGTGGATGGCTCGGACCTCGTGCTCTCCGACGTCATGACCAACCCGCTGCGCACCGGCCTGTTCACCACCTTGCGCGAGATGGGCGCCTCGATCGAGGAGGACGATGTCCGCGGCGATGCCGGCGAGCCGATGGCCCGCCTGCGGGTGCGCGCCTCGAAGCTGAAGGGCGTCGAGGTGCCGCCCGAGCGCGCGCCCTCGATGATCGACGAATATCTCGTGCTCGCCGTCGCCGCCGCTTACGCAGAGGGCACGACCGTGATGCGCGGCCTGCACGAGCTGCGCGTCAAGGAATCCGACCGGCTGGAGGCCACCGCGGCGATGCTGCGCGTCAACGGCGTCAAGGTCGAGATCACCGGTGACGACCTGATCGTCGAGGGCCGCGGCCACGTCCCGGGCGGCGGCGTGGTCGCTACCCACATGGACCACCGCATCGCGATGTCCGCGCTGGTCATGGGCCTCGCCTCCGACAAGCCGGTCACCGTCGACGACACCGCCTTCATCGCCACCAGCTTCCCCGACTTCATCCCGCTGATGCGCAAGGCGGGCGCGGATTTCGCATAAGGGAACGCAATGCCTTCCGCCTTTGACCGCGACGCGCTGCTGGCGGCCTTCGACGCGATCGGACGGGCGGCGGCCCAGGCCGGGGCCAAACTGCAGATCGCGGTTTACGGCGGATCAGCCTTGATGCTGGCAAGCAACTTTCGCTTCGCCACGGAAGACGTCGACGTCTCGGCGCTGCCGAGTCCGCTTCCTCCCTGGCTCGCCGAGACGCTCCATGGCATTGCCCAGCAGAATGGCTGGTCAAACGATTGGTTCAACGACGGCGTTACCTTCCACCTCAGTCCGCTGGCGGATCAGGCGGCCGACCACCTGGAGTTCGGCACTTTTCCGCGCGACGGCTCGCCGCCGGGATTGGTGGTCTCCGTGCCCTCGGCCGAGTATATGCTGGCGTTGAAGCTCAAGGCGGTCAGGGTCCTCGACCCCGCGCGCGGCGAGGCCGAGCGGCTCGACATCCTCAACCTGATGAAGGTCGTTGGAATCACGGACGCGGATGCAGCGGTCGCGCTCCTTGCAAGATACTTTCCGGCGAGTGCGGCCTCGGCCGAAAAGCAGCGTTTTCTGCTGAAGCACATGAACCCAGAGGGAGCGGTCGATGCGCCCAAATACCCTCGCTGAGGCGGTCGCCCGGATCGGGCACGGGGAGTCGCGGGACGTCATGCTCGCCGAATTCGTCGATACGTTCGATCTCGCTCCGTCTGACGAGGCGCGTTATGCGGCCATCGAGGCCGAGCCCAGCCTCACGGGCGATGCGAAGCTTGATGCCCTCGCTGGCGCCATTGCCGAATATCTCGCCAAGCAGCGCAAGCTGGGGCGGGTGCCGCCCTGGACTGGCGGCGCGGCGCGGCGTCTGAAGGAGCCTTGGTTCACGACCAGTTCGACGTCCCCGGCGCTCCGGGAGTACTTGACCTTCGCCAGCCCGGGAGAGTTCGCCTCCCGCAACATATTTACCGACGAGCGGCCGCTGCGGCGGGCACGCGACACTTCAGGACAGCGCTAGAATGATCATCGCCATCGATGGCCCGGCTGCCTCGGGCAAGGGCACCATGGCCAAGCGCCTCGCGGCGCATTATGGCCTCAGGCATCTGGATACGGGCGTGATCTACCGGGCCGTGGCGCATGCGCTGCTGACCGCTGGGATCGACCTGAAGGATGAGGCCCGGGCGGCTGAGGTCGCGATGACCCTGGATCCCTCGACCTTCGACAACCCCGCGTTCAGGTCCCACGAGGTCGGATCGGCGGCCTCGGTGGTGTCGGCATTGCCCAGGGTGCGCGAGGCGTTGCTGGCATTCCAGCGCCAGTTTGCCAGCCAGCCCCCGGGGGCCGTGCTCGATGGCCGCGACATCGGGACCGTGATCTGCCCGGATGCCGAGGTGAAGATCTACGTCGTGGCCGACCCGAAGATCCGGGCGCATCGCCGCAGCCTCGAGGCGCGCTCCCGGGGCGAGCCGGCCGACGAGGCAGCCATTCTGGCCGACATCCTGGCGCGCGATGAGCGTGACCAGAACCGCCCCGTTGCCCCTTTGAAACAAGCCGCGGATGCTTACTTGCTTGATAACTCCCATTTGGATATAGAAGGCGGCGTCCGGGCCGCCATCGATATTGTCGAGGCCGTCCGAGCGGGCCGCCAGCGGGTTTGATTTCGCTGGTGTCATTGGAGGAACCGCCCGCTCCCGCCCTTGACCGTCGATAGCTCGATTGCAGTTCAATCGGGTCCGATCAGCCGGACGCAACTTCATAGGTTACGTACGTCATACGTGTCGCATGTGCAGGCATTGCCGGCCCGCGTCGTTCGCGCTTTTTGCGCTGACAGCGCGGACGTCTGGGGATTTGTGGACCTCCAGGCACTGTTCATCCGATGCGCCGATCAACCCCACGCTGGCGAGAATGTCCGCATCTGGAGAACCAATGGCTTCGAGTATCTCTGCTAATTCCTACAATCCCAGCCGCGATGATTTTGCCGCGATGCTGGACGAGTCCTTCACGAAGGGCAATCTTCAGGAAAGCTCCGTCGTCAAGGGCAAGGTCGTCGCGATCGAGAAGGACATGGCCGTCATCGACGTCGGCCTGAAGACCGAAGGCCGCGTGGCGCTGCGCGAATTTTCCGGTCCCGGCCGCGACAGCGAGCTGAAGGTCGGCGACGAGGTCGAAGTGTTCCTCGACCGCATCGAGAACGCGCTCGGCGAAGCCGTGCTGTCGCGCGACAAGGCCCGCCGCGAAGAGAGCTGGGGCAAGCTCGAGAAGGCGTTCCAGAACAACGAAAAGGTCAACGGCGTCATCTTCAACCAGGTCAAGGGCGGCTTCACCGTCGACCTGGATGGCGCAGTCGCCTTCCTGCCGCGCTCGCAGGTCGACATCCGTCCGATCCGCGACGTCGCGCCGCTGATGAACAATTCGCAGCCGTTCCAGATCCTCAAGATGGACCGTCGCCGCGGCAACATCGTCGTGTCGCGCCGCACCGTGCTGGAAGAGACCCGCGCCGAGCAGCGCCAGGAGCTGGTGCAGAACCTCGAAGAGGGTCAGGTCATCGACGGCGTCGTCAAGAACATCACCGATTACGGTGCGTTCGTCGACCTCGGCGGCATCGACGGCCTGCTGCACGTCACCGATATCGCGTGGCGCCGCGTCAACCATCCGACCGAGGTGCTCTCCATCGGTCAGACGGTCAAGGTCAAGATCATCAAGATCAACCACGAGACGCACCGCATCTCGCTCGGCATGAAGCAGCTGCTGGACGATCCGTGGCAGGGCATCGAGGCCAAGTACCCGCTGCAGGCCCGCTTCCACGGCCGCGTCACGAACATCACCGACTACGGCGCGTTCGTCGAGCTCGAGCCGGGCATCGAAGGCCTGATCCACGTCTCCGAGATGTCGTGGACCAAGAAGAACATGCACCCCGGCAAGATCGTGTCGACCTCGCAGGAAGTCGAAGTGCAGGTGCTCGAGGTCGACAGCGTCAAGCGCCGCATCTCGCTCGGTCTCAAGCAGACCATGCGCAATCCGTGGGAAGTCTTCGTCGAGAAGCATCCGACGGGTTCGGTGGTCGAGGGCGAGGTCAAGAACAAGACCGAGTTCGGCCTGTTCCTGGGTCTCGAAGGCGACGTCGACGGCATGGTCCATCTGTCGGACCTCGACTGGAAGCTGCCGGGCGAGCAGGTCATCGACAACTACAAGAAGGGCGACATGGTCAAGGCCGTGGTGCTCGACGTCGACGTGGAGAAGGAGCGGATTTCGCTCGGAATCAAACAACTTGAAGGCGACCCCTTCGCCGAGCCGGGCGATGTCAAGAAGGGTGCGGTCGTCACGTGCGAAGTGCTGGACGTCAAGGACGGCGGCATCGACGTCAAGATCACCGGCACCGACTTCACCACCTTCATCAAGCGCTCCGAGCTGGCGCGCGATCGCAACGATCAGCGCACCGAGCGGTTCGCCGTCGGCGAGAAGGTCGATGCCCGCGTGATCCAGTTCGACAAGAAGGCCCGCAAGGTCCAGGTGTCGATCAAGGCGCTGGAAGTCGCGGAAGAGAAGGAAGCCATCGCGCAGTACGGCTCGTCCGATTCGGGCGCGACGCTGGGCGACATTCTCGGCACCGCCCTCAAGAACCGCGACTCGAAGTAAGCCTTCGACATCGCGTGACGAGATCAAAGCCCCGGCTCCGGCCGGGGCTTTTTTTGTGCGGCCGAGCCGCCATTTCGACCAGCCCGCCGTCACCCTCCCCTGGAGGGGGAGGGTCGGCTCATAGGCGCAAAGCGCGTATGAGCCGGGGTGGGGTGATCTTTCCACTCGCACCGGTCTTCGGAGTTCACCCCACCCCGCTCGCCCGCTTCGCGTGCGATCGACCCTCCCCCTCAAGGGGAGGGTGAGACCGAGATCGTCGCGCCTAACCTCTTCTCATCGTCAGTGGTCGTCTCATCGTGAGTGAGAACATCCTGCGTTTCCAGGACGCGTCTCACTCCGGTTACTGCGATACGCCGTGGCGATGACGACACGGAGGGAGAAGAGGCCAAAACGACGGTCGCCATAGGCGCTGGCCCCGCGACCTGCTTCGGGTGCATCACCCTTGCCGGCTTCGTGGCGGAGCCTTCCTTTCTTCAAATTGCGCCGCGATTGATGTAATCGGATAACGAGATATTCAGGCTGCGGCTGCACAACGCGCCGAGACTTCCAGGAGCTGTCCATGTCGCTAGATTCCGATGTGATCGTCGATCGCCGCAGGCTGCGCCGCAAGCTCACGTTCTGGCGGGTGCTCGCGGTCGTGATCGCGATCGCCGCTCTCTCGGCGATCGGCCTGGCGATGTCGCCGCGCGGCCGCACCGCGCTCTCGACCTCCGGCTCGATCGCTCGCGTCAACATCGAGGGCCTGATCCGCAGCGATCAGGAGCGCGTCGAGGCGCTGGAGCGGCTGGAGAACTCCTCGGCCGAGGCCGTCATCGTTCACATCAACTCGCCAGGCGGAACAACCGCCGGCTCCGAGCAGCTCTACGATTCCCTCGTTCGCCTGAAGGCGAAGAAGCCGCTCGTCGTTGTGGTGGAAGGTCTCGCGGCCTCCGGCGGCTATATCGGCGCCATCGCCTCCGATCACATCGTCGCGCAGCAGAGCTCGCTGGTCGGCTCGATCGGCGTGCTGTTCCAGTACCCCAATGTCAGCGAGCTGCTGAAGACCGTCGGCGTCAAGATCGAGGAGGTGAAGTCCTCGGCGCTGAAGGCCGCGCCCAACGGCTATGAGCCGACCAGCCCGGAAGCGCGCGCGGCGCTCGATGACCTCGTGAAGGATTCCTACGCCTGGTTCCGCGGCCTCGTGAAGACTCGCCGCAACATGGACGACGCGCAGCTCGAGAAGGTGGCCGATGGCCGCGTCTTCACCGGCCGCCAGGCGGTCGAGCTGAAGCTGATCGACGAGCTTGGCGACGAGAAGACGGCGGTGGCCTGGCTGGTCGCCAACAAGAACGTCAAGAAGGACCTGCCGGTGCGCGATTACAAGCTGGTGCCGCGCTTCGGTGACCTCACCTTCCTGCGCACCGCGACGTCGATCGCGCTCGACGCCGTCGGCCTGTCCGGCATCGCGCGCCAGATCGAACGCACCGGCGTTGTCCAGGCGGTCGACCGGGTCGGGCTCGACGGCATGTTGGCGCTGTGGACGCCCGCAACGGGGAATTGAAACCCGTCAAGACGATCGCCGCGCTGAGTCTCGCGTGGAGCGTGTGGTCCGGCATCGGGCGATGCCGAGCCCGGAAAGCCAATTGTTGGGTCCGATGAATGATTTAGCGTCTTGACAGTTCTGCATATTTTCACGGAAATGGGACTGTCTCCCCGGATACATTTTCTCGATGATCAAATCCGAGCTGGTTCAGCGTATCGCCGAGCACAACCCGCATCTCTACCAGCGGGATGTCGAGAACATCGTCAATGCGATCCTCGATGAGATCGTCGCTGCGCTGGCGCGCGGTGATCGCGTCGAGCTGCGTGGGTTCGGCGCGTTCTCCGTCAAGCACCGGCCGGCCCGCGCCGGGCGCAACCCGCGGACGGGCGCTCACGTCCCAGTCGACCAGAAGAGCGTGCCGTTCTTCAAGACGGGCAAGGAAATGCGCGAGCGGCTGAACCGGGACAATCCCGAGGGCGCAGCCGCCGACGACTCCGACGATTGAGGCCACGGACCGCCTGCCGTGCTCATCGTCTGCGGCTGACTACGAGGCCAACCCGGCCCGACTGATACGAGCGAGCGCATGCGAAAATTTCTCACCGTCGTCATCATCCTCCCCTTGATGGTGCTGTTCGTCGTCTTCGCGGTCGCCAATCGGCATTTTGTTACCGTCTCATTTGATCCGTTCAATGCGGCCGACCCGGCGTTCTCGGTATCAGTTCCGCTGTTCGCCTTGCTGATCGGAGTTGCAATCCTGGGCGTCATTGCCGGCGGCGTCGCCACCTGGATCGGCCAGCGCCATTGGCGCCGCGCGGCCCGCCGCCACCAGGCCGATGCGGATGCGGCACGGGCGCAAGTCGCCCAGCTCAGCGCCGCGGCGCGCGCCAGCCAGGGTTCGGGTCAATCGTTGGTTCCGGCAGCCCCCGCCCGGCTTTTAGCCCCTTATGGGCGAGACAAGCAGGGCGCCGCGTTGTAGAAGGCGCCAAGCCAGCGCGGCCTCGACGTCGCCCGCGGCTGGTGATCCCCTCCGTCCGGACGTGCGTTCTGTCTGATGTCTCTGCTCGTCAAAATCTGCGGCCTGACCACGCCCGATACCCTGGGTGCGGCGTTGGATGCCGGCGCCGAGATGGTGGGCTTTGTGTTCTTTCCGCCGTCGCCGCGTCACGTCGGGCTGACGGCCGCGCGTGAGCTTGGCCAGCAGGCGAAGGGGCGCGCGCTGAAGGTGGCGCTGACCGTCGATGCCGATGATGCAACCTTCGAGAACATCGTCGAGACGCTGCGGCCGGATCTCTTTCAATTGCACGGTCGCGAAAGCGTCGCGCGTATTCGTGATCTCAAGCAGCGCTTCGGTCTTCCGATCATGAAGGCGATGCCGGTCGAGACGGCGGCCGACCTCGCGCCGCTCTCAGGCTATGCCGACGTCTGCGACCGCATCCTGTTCGACGCCCGGGCGCCGAAGCACGCGACGCGTCCCGGCGGACTGGGCGCGACCTTCGACTGGCACGTGCTTCAGGGCTTGAAGCTCGACCGCCCGTTCATGGTGTCCGGCGGACTGAGTGCGGACAATGTCGCCGAGGCGGTGCGGGTTACGCACGCCGGCGGCGTCGACGTGTCATCTGGCGTCGAACGGACGCCGGGTGTGAAGGATTGCGATCTGATCCGGGATTTCATTCGTGCGGCGCGGGCCGCTGACAAGTTGAGCGTCCAATGACCACGACCATTCCCAATTCCTACCGCAGCGGTCCTGACGACCGCGGCCATTTCGGCATCTTCGGCGGCCGCTACGTCGCCGAGACCCTGATGCCGCTGATCCTGGATCTCGAAAAGGCCTATGCCGACGCCAAGGCCGATCCGGCCTTCCAGGCCGAGATGAACAGCTATCGGACGCATTATGTCGGCCGTCCGTCGCCTTTGTACTACGCCGAGCGCCTGACCGAGCATCTCGGCGGCGCCAAGATCTATTTCAAGCGCGACGAGCTCAATCACACCGGCTCGCACAAGGTCAACAATGTGCTCGGCCAGATCATGCTGGCTCGGCGCATGGGCAAGCAGCGCATCATCGCCGAGACCGGGGCCGGCCAGCATGGCGTCGCCACCGCGACCTTGTGCGCGCGCTTCGGCTTGGACTGCGTCGTCTATATGGGCGCCGTCGACGTCGAGCGGCAGCAGCCGAACGTGCTGCGCATGGAGATGCTCGGCGCCAAGGTCATTCCGGTGCAGTCCGGCGCCAAGACGCTCAAGGACGCGATGAACGAGGCGCTGCGTGACTGGGTCACCAACGTTCACGACACCTTCTATTGCATCGGCACTGTCGCGGGCCCGCATCCCTATCCGATGATGGTGCGCGACTTCCAGTCGGTGATCGGCCAGGAGACGCGGACCCAGATGCAGGAGGCCGAAGGCCGGCTGCCGGATTCGCTTGTCGCCTGCATCGGCGGCGGCTCCAACGCGATGGGCCTGTTTCATCCGTTCCTCGACGATCCCTCCGTCGAGATCTTCGGCGTCGAAGCCGCCGGCCACGGCCTGACCCAGCTGCATGCGGCGTCGATCGCCGGCGGCCGTCCCGGCGTGCTGCATGGCAACCGCACCTATCTGCTGATGGACGACGACGGCCAGATCGCCGAGGCGCATTCGATCTCGGCCGGCCTCGACTATCCCGGCATCGGCCCCGAGCATTCCTGGCTGCACGAGGCCAAGCGCGTGACCTATCTCTCGGCGACCGACGACGAGGCGCTGGAGGCGTTCCTGCTGCTGTCCCGGCTGGAGGGCATCATCCCGGCGCTCGAGCCGGCGCATGCCGTCGCCAAGGTGATGCAGCTCGCGCCGACCAAGCCGAAGGACCATTTGATGGTCGTGAATCTGTGCGGCCGCGGCGACAAGGACGTGCCGCAAATCGGCGAGATCCTGCGTAAGAGGGCGAAGGCACAGTGATGGCGGCGCGCTCGGCCCTTCTTCACCTCTCCCCATCGGGGAGAGGTCGGCTGCGTAGCAGCCGGGTGAGGGGGGCTTGCTCTGCTCAATCAGATCGCAGCGTGCTCGCGATGGCCTCCAGCACACCATCGATGTTGTCGTATATGTCGACGTTCGAAACCCGTAGAACGAAGAAGCCGCAGGACTCGAGGACCGCGGTTCTTGCTTCGTCTCTCGCCAACTCTGACTCTGTTGAATGCGTCGCTCCGTCAACCTCGATGATGAGCTTGCCTGCCAACGAGACAAAGTCCACGACATATCGGTCGATCGCATGCTGTCGCCGGAATTTCCAACGCTCCAACCTGCGGTTTCGCAGCGCCTGCCAGAGCTTGTCCTCAGCGCTGGTTTGTGACGCGCGAAGGGCGCGGGATCTCTTCTTGAGTCTATTTTCCATCCCCCTCACCCGGCTGCTTCGCAGCCGACCTCTCCCCGATGGGGAGAGGTATAGCACTGTCCGGGCCGCGACATGACAACGAGAATGGATGCGCGCTTCGCGCAATTGAAGAAAGAAGGCCGTTCGGCATTCGTGACGTTCGTCATGGGCGGCGACCCCGATCCGGAGACGTCGCTCGCGATCGTCAAGGCGCTGCCGCAGGCGGGCGCCGATATCATCGAGATCGGCATGCCGTTCACTGATCCGATGGCCGACGGTCCGTCGATCCAGGCGGCGGGCCTTCGCGCGCTGAAAGCGGGCATGACCTTGAAGAAGACGCTGCAGCTGGTGCGCAGCTTCCGTGAGAGCGACGCGGTGACGCCGATCGTGCTGATGGGCTACTACAACCTGATCTACATCTATGGCGTCGACAAGTTCCTCGTCGATGCCAAGAGCGCCGGTGTCGATGGCCTGATCATCGTCGACCTGCCGCCGGAGGAAGACGACGAGCTGTGCATTCCCGCGCTCAAGGCCGGGCTCAACTTCATCCGGCTGGCGACGCCGACCACCGATGACAAGCGGCTGCCGGCCGTGCTCGCGAATACCTCGGGCTTCGTCTACTACGTCTCGATCACCGGTATCACCGGCGCGGCCGCCGCGGACTCCTCCGCCGTCGGCACTGCCGTGGCGCGAATCAAGCGCCATACGGCGCTGCCGGTCTGCGTCGGTTTCGGCATCCGGACACCGGAAACAGCCCGGGCTATTGCCGCCAACGCCGACGGCGCCGTGGTCGGCACCGCCCTGGTCGACGCCCTGAAGGCCAGCCTGGACGCCGAGGGCCGGGCCACGGCCAAGACCGTCAGCGCCGTCGCCGACCTCGCCTCCGCCCTGGCCCAGGGCGTGCGCGGCGCCCAGCAGGCCGCGGAATAGCCATCAACCACCCTTGTATGGAGCGCCGCGGCATGGCTTGCCGTGGCGCTGCCGTCCCGCCATATATCCGGGCGACCGCAAAACGGAGCTTTTCATGAACTGGCTTACCAATGTGGTCCGGCCGAAGATCCGCAACATCCTGCGCCGCGAGACGCCGGAGAACCTCTGGATCAAGTGCCCGGATTCCGGACAGCTCGTGTTCTACAAGGATGTCGAGGCGAACCAGTTCGTCATTCCCGGCTCCAACTACCACATGCGCATGGGCGCATCGGCGCGGCTCAAGTCGATGTTCGACAACGAGACCTGGTTCGACGTCGCGCTGCCCGAGGTGACGCCCGACCCGCTCAAATTCCGTGACGAGCGCCGCTATGCCGACCGCATAAAGGATGCGCGAGCGCGCACCGGCATGAACGATGCCGTCAAGGTCGGCTTCGGCAAGCTCGAAGGCATGGGCGTGGTCATCGCCGTGCAGGATTTCGACTTTATGGGCGGCTCGCTCGGCATGGCCGCTGGTGAGGCGATCGTGCGCGGGCTCGAGCTCGCGGTCGAGAAGAAGTCGCCGTTCATCGTGTTCGCGGCCTCCGGCGGCGCGCGCATGCAGGAGGGCATCCTGTCGCTGATGCAGATGCCGCGCACCACAGTGGCCGTGCAGATGCTGCGCGAGGCCAAGCTGCCCTACATCGTCGTGCAGACCAATCCGACCACCGGTGGCGTCACCGCGTCCTACGCGATGCTGGGCGACGTCCACATCGCCGAGCCCGGCGCGCTGATCGGCTTTTGCCGGTGCGCGCGTCATCGAGCAGACCATCCGCGAGAAGCTGCCCGAGGGTTTTCAGCGCGCTGAGTACCTGCTCGATCACGGCATGGTCGACATGGTGGTGCATCGCCACGATCTGCGCCCGACCCTGGCGCGGCTGTGCCGCCTGCTGACCAAGGCGCCGGCCGTCGAACACGCCAAGCCCGCGCCGCAGCTGCCGCCGCCGGCCAAGCCCGCCGAGGCGGCGGAAGCGCCGGCGGTCGCAACGAGCGCGTGAACGCTTCCGCCGCAAAGCCTTCGCTCGACGAGCTGATCACGCGGCTCTCGGCGCTGCATCCGAGCAAGATCTCGCTCGGGCTGGAGCGCATGCACCGGCTGCTCGCGCAGCTCGATCATCCCGAACGCAAGCTGCCGCCGGTGATCCACGTCGCCGGTACCAACGGCAAGGGCTCCACGGTCGCTTATCTCAGGGCGATGCTCGAAGCGGCGGGCCTGCGCGTCCACGTCTTCACCTCGCCCTGGCTGGTGCGCATCAACGAGAGCTATCGCATCGGTCGGGTTGGCGGCGGCGTGCTCGTCGATGACGACGAGCTGATCTCCGCGCTGCTCGAATGCGAGCGCGTCAATGCCGGCGCGCCGATCACCTTCTTCGAGGTGAAGACCGTCGCGGCCTTCGTGCTGTTCGCCAAGCATCCGGCCGATGTCGTGCTGCTCGAGGTCGGTCTCGGCGGCCGGCTCGATTCGACCAATGTGGTCGAGCAGGTCGCGGCCTCCGTGCTGACGCCGATCAGCATGGACCATATGGAATTCCTCGGCGACACCCGCGCGCTGATCGCGGCCGAGAAGGCCGCCATCATCAAGCGCGGCTGCCCGGTGATCTCCGCGGCGCAGGAGCCGGACGCGATGGCGGTGATCGAGCGCGAGGCCAAGCGCCAGCGCGCGCCGCTGTTCGCCGCCGGCGAGAGCTGGCACGTCAATGTCGAGCGCAATCGGCTCGTCTATCAGGACGATCGCGGTCTTCTCGATCTTCCGGCGCCAAAACTGTTCGGCCGGCATCAGTTCGACAATGCGGGGCTTGCGATCGCCACGTTACGCGCGCTCGATCAGTTCAAGCTCACAACGAAGGCGTTCGAGGACGGCATCGTCAACGCCGAATGGCCGGCCCGCATGCAGCGGCTCTCGAACGGCGCGCTCACCGCGATCGCGCCGCAGGGCGCGGAGATCTGGCTCGACGGCGGCCACAATGCCGAAGGCGGCCGCGTCGTGGCGGCTGCGATCGGCGATCTCGAAGAGCGCGTGTCGCGGCAGCTCGTCGTCATCGTCGGCATGATGGGCAACAAGGATGCCGCAGCGTTCCTCGGCAATTTCGCCGGTCTGACGCGGCACATCATCGTCGTTCCCATTCCGAACGAGAGCAAGGCGATGGCGCCGGCCGATCTCGCCGCCGCCGCGCGCACGCTCGGCATGCGCGTCGAGATCGCCGACGGCGTGGCGTCCGCGCTCGCCGGCATCGCGCGGCTTGCCTATGAGGTGCCGCCGCGTATTCTGATCACGGGGTCGCTTTATCTCGCAGGCCACGTGCTCGACCTCAACGGCACGCCGCCGACCTGAGGAAAATGACATATGCGCTTTGCCGCGATCGCCGACGTCCACGGCAACCATCTCGCGCTGGAGGCCGTGCTCGCGGATATCAGCGCGCAAGGCGTGACTGAGATCATCGATCTCGGCGACATGGCGAGCGGTCCGCTGGATGCGCGCAAGACGCTGGACAGGCTGATGGCGCTCGACGCCGTGCATGTGCGCGGCAATCACGATCGCTGGCTGATCGATCGTCCGTTCGAGACGATGGGCGCCTGGGAGCGCCCCGCCTATCCGCAGCTTGACGCCAGGCATCTCGATTGGCTGCGCACGATCCCGGCGACGGCCGTCTATCGCGACCAGGTCTTTCTCTGTCATGCGACGCCTGAGGACGACAACGTCTATTGGCTCGAAAACGTCGCGGCTGACGGCGCGATCACTTGCGCGCCGCTGGATGAGATCGAGAAGCTGGCTGCCGGTATTTCGCAGTCGCTGATCCTGTGCGGCCATACGCACACGGCGCGGGCCGTGCGGCTGCGTGACGGTCGGCTGATCGTGAACCCCGGCAGCGTCGGCAGCCCCGGATATTCCTACAACGTCCCGCACCCGCATGTCGTGCAGGCCGGAACGCCGGACGCGCGCTACGCGATCCTGGAGCTGACGCCGGCCGGCTGGAGCGTGAGCTTCCGTCACGTGCCCTATGATCACGGCGCCATGGCCGAGCTGGCGCGCGCCAATGGCGAGACAGAGTTCGCGTCTGCGCTTGCGACCGGCTGGATCCGCTGATCAGGCGAGCAGCTTCAGGGGATCGGCGACCTTGTGCTGGAGCTGATCGAAGGTGCATTGCTTCGGTGCCTTGTCGGGACGCCAGCGCAGGATCGAGGTGCCGTGGCGGAAGCGCTCGCCGGAGAAATGGTCGAAGCAGACCTCGATCACCAGCTTCGGCTTCAGCGGGCACCATTCCGCAGAGCGCTCCGTCGACCAGCGGCTCGGCCCACCCGGCGCATTGCCGGTGAAGCCGGGCGGTGAGATCAGCGGCTCGAGCTTGTCGGTCAGCGCGGGCTTCTCCGCTGCCTTGAGCGCGGAGGTGAAGCCGACATGATGCAGCAGCCCGTCATCGTCGTAGAGACCAAGTAACAAAGAGCCGACGAGCTTGCGGCCGCCCACGCCCTTGTTGGTGGCGTAGCGGAAGCCGCCGATCACGCAGTCCGCCGAGCGATAGCGCTTGATCTTCTGCATGCCGTCGCGATTGCCCGCCTGGTAGGGCAGGTCGATGCGCTTGGCGATCACGCCGTCCGAGCCGCCGCCGGAATGGGCCAGCCAGTCCTGCGCGGTCGCGTAGCGCGTGGTGGCGGGTGACAGCCGGAAGGTCGGATGTCCGGCGAAGGTCGCCTTTGCGAACGTTTCCAGTGCCGGGCGTCGCTCGTGCAGCGTCTGCGCCATCAGCTCTTTGTCCTTCTCCGTCGCCAGCAGGTCGAAGGCGAGGAACAGCGCGGGCGTTTCCACGGATAGTTTCTTCACCCGGCTGGCGGCGGGATGGATCCGCTGCAGCAGCGCGTCGAACGAGAACGACTTGGCCTGCGGCACCACCAGCTCGCCATCGAGCGTAAAACTGTTAGCCTTCAGCTCGCGCGCGGCGGCGACGATCTCCGGAAAGTAGCGCGCGAGATCCTCGCCGGCTTTGGATTGCATCGTCACGTGAGCGCCGTCGCGCGTGAGCAGGCAGCGGAAGCCGTCCCATTTCGGCTCATACTGCCACTCCTCGCCGCGCGGGATCGCCTCCACCGAGCGCGCCTCCATGGCCAAGAGGCCTGACTTGCGGGAGGGCGAGCGATGAGCACGGGCGGGCATGGCGGCATCCGAAAACGCGACAACACACCCCCTCAACGCAAACGGCCGGCGAATCCGCCGGCCGTTCGAGAAAAATCGTTGTGCGAGCGCGTCACATCGACGACGAGATCCACTGCTGCAGCTTGGCCTTCGGCGCGGCGCCGACCTGGCGGGAGGCCATCTCGCCGCCCTTGAACACCATCAGGGTGGGGATCGACATCACGCCGTACTTCGACGCCGTCTTCGGGCTCTCGTCGACGTTCAGCTTGACGATCTTGACCTTGTCGCCCATCGCGTTCGCGATCTCGTCGAGGGCCGGGGCGATCATGCGGCAGGGGCCGCACCACTCGGCCCAGAAATCGACCACGACCGGACCGTCGGCCTTGAGCACTTCGCTTTCGAAATCGGCGTCGGAAACCTTGGCTACGGCGGCCATGGGATTTACCTCGTTCGGTTGGAGGGAGCGGCACGGATGCGCCGCCTCAGCGTGGGTGTCAAAGTATGAACGGCCTGTGGCCGGGTCAAGCTTGCTCACTCAGTCGTGCGGGGATGGCAGCATGGCGTCCAGCGCGGAGGCTGGAAGCTCCATGAATTCAGGGGCTTCGGTCCAGAGCAGGGCGGCCCGGACCACCCGTCCGGGGTACAATTGCCCGAGCACGGCGCGGTATAGCGCGAGCTGGCGGACATAGGCCTCGGGCACCTCGGCCAGCCCTGAGGGCGGCTGCTGGTTGGTCTTGAAGTCGACGATCAGCACCTCGGCCTCGGTCACGACCAGGCGATCGATCTGGCCGGACACCAGCGCCGCTGGTTGCCCGGCCTGCGCGAGCCGGCCGACGATCGACACTTCGGCCCGGCTGCCGGGCGCGAACACCGCCGCGAAACGGGGATCGCCGATCACATTGAGCACGCTGTCAGCGAGCCTGTTCCGCTCGTCCTCGGGCCAGTCTGGGGCATTGCGAAGCAGGTAGCGCAGCGCAGCGTCGCGCCGACGCTCCGGCGCCACGTCGGGCAATGACTGCAGCAAGCGATGCACCAGGGTGCCGCGCTGCATCGCGAGACTACGCGCGGCCAGCGATTCGCCCGTACGCACCGGTCGCTCGTCAGAAGATGGATCGGATGGCCGGAGCACCGCGACCTCGCCGGGCGCCTCGATCGCCGCCGTGCGCAACCATACTGGCAGCTCGACGGCTGTCTCGACGATCTGCCGCGCCTCATCCTTGGAGGTCTCGGCGATGTCCTCGGCCCGCGCGTAGCGCTTCACCGGCCCATCCTCGGTCTCGAGCACCTCGACCTCCAAGCCCGCGGCATCGAGCCCGCGTGCCATCAAGTCGTACCAGCTACCGCCGCGGACATTGGTCATGTTGCCCGGCATGCAGCCGCCGATGATGAGGCGATCGGCGGCGCGGGTCATCGCGACATAAAGCAGCCGGCGATATTCGTCCTCGGTCTCCTTGAGCATCGCCGCGCGCGCCGCCACGACGGCTTGCGGATCGTCCGCCTTGCGCCCGGCCCAGACCACGATCTCGCGCTCGCCATGCGGTACATGGATCAGCCGCAGCCGCTGCGAATCCGCCGGCGACGATGTCGTATCGACCAAGAACACCACCGACGCCTCGAGGCCCTTGGCGCCGTGCACGGTCATCACGCGGACCTCGTCGCGCGAGATCTCCATGTCGCGCTTCACCTCGGTGTCGGCGGCGCGGAGCCAGGCGACGAAACCCTGCAGCGAGGCCGGCGCCTTGCGCTCGTAGGACAGCGCCAGCTCGAGGAATTCATCGAGCGCGTCATTGGCCTCGTGGCCGAGCCGCGCCAGGATGCGCCGCCGGCCGCCATCGCCGCCGAGCAGCCAGGCGTAGAACGCGAACGGCGTGTCCTCGGCCGCGCGGCGCTCGCATTGCTGCAGGCGCCGGACGACCGCCTGCAGCCGCGGATCATCAGCCGCATGCGCACTCAGCGCCTCGCGCAAGCTGCCGCGCCGCTGCCAGGCGAGCTTGAACAGATCGTCATCGTCGAGGCCGAACAGCGGGCTCTTCAGCGCGGTCGCCAGCGCGAGATCGTCCTGCGGCAGCAGCAGTGCGTCGGCGAGGTTCATCAGGTCGATGATCGCGATGTGCTCGGTCAGCTTGAGCCGGTCAGCGCCCGCGACGGGAATGCCGGCGTGCTTCAGCGCCTGGATCACGGCATCGAAGGCGGTGCCGCGCCGGCGCACCAGGATCAGCATGTCGCCATAGCTCAGCCGCCGCCGCGCGCCGTCATGCCCGGTCATGGTGCCGACGCGGATCAGCCGCTTGATCTCGGCCTGGATGCGCCTGGAGAGCTTCACCTCCGGGCTCGTCACCGAGACGCCGTCGAACGGCGCGCGCCAGCCCTCGATCTCCTTGCGGTCGTCGCGCTCGCACAACGACCACAGCTCGACCAGGCTCGGCCCGGCATCGGTCAGCGCGTTGTGGATGGGGTAGCCGATATCGGGCGAATGGATGCTGCTGTAGACCTCGCGCTCCCTGAAGACGTGGTCGACCGCGTGCAGCACCGTCGGCCCGGAGCGGAACGAGTAGGTGAAGGACACGGGATCGAACAGCAGGCCGGCGTCGGTGAAGCGCTTCTGCAGTTGCCGCCTTCGCGCGTCGAATTCGTGCGGATCGGCGCCCTGGAACGAGAAGATCGACTGCTTCTCGTCGCCGACCGCGAAGATCGTGCGCGTCAGCCCGTCGCGCGCGCCGGCGCCGGACGTGAACTCCTCGATGATATGGGCGACGATGTCCCATTGCCGCGGGCTGGTGTCCTGCGCCTCGTCGATCAGCACGTGGTCGACGCCGCGGTCGAGCTTGTAGTGCACCCAGCCGGCGGAGACGCGGTTGAGCATGACGAGCGTCTTGTCGATCAGGTCGTCGTAGTCGAGCAGCCCGCGCTCTTCCTTTTCGCGCCGATAGTTCGCGGCGGCCGCGGTCGCGATCTGCAGCAGCGCCTCGGTGCGGTCGCGCACCACAGCCGCGCGGCGCTTCTCGATCAGGCGGTCGAGCCGGCGCGCTTCCGAGTCGAACAGCCCGGCGAGCCCGGGATTGCTCTCGGCGAACTTCTTGGTCAGCACCGACTTGCGCGGCTCCTTGTCGTCGGTCAGGAACACGCGGAGATATTCGTCGACCTGATCGCTGCCCGAGAACGCCAGCGCCGCGCGCAACTGATCGGCCTGCTTCTGATCGGTCTTGGCGCCGCCGTCGAGCCGCGCGGCAATCTCGGTCCAATCCGCGCGCGGCAGATTGGGGCCGTCGACAATGTCGCGCTCGATTGCCTCCAGCGTCTCATCAGCGCTGATGCCGAGCACCTCGCCGAGATGCTGCGCGGCAACCTCGACGCGGCCGGCGCCATCGGTCCAGGCCATGAAATGATCGCGGCTGAGGCACGCTTCGCGCACGACCTCCTTGAACGTGGAATCGGCGGCATTGGCCATCGCCACCTGCAGCGCGCGGCCGATGGCGCTGTCGGGCGCCCTGGAGGCATCGAGCAGCACCTTCAGATTGGCGCGCTCCATCATCTCGGTCTGGTCGCGCTCGTCGAGCACCGAGAACCGCGCCGGCACATTGGCCTCGAACGGAAACTGCTGCAGCAGCCGGGTGCACAGTGCGTGGATGGTCTGCACCTTCAACCCGCCCGGCGTCTCCAGTGCGCTGGCGAACAGTTTTCGCGCCGACGCCCGGAGCTTCTTGTCGGAGTTCAGAATGCCGGTCGACTTGATCGCGCTGTCGAGCGCGTCGTCGTCGAGCGTCACCCAATGTCCGAGGGTCGAGAACACGCGCTCGGCCATGTTGGCGGCGGCCGCCTTGGTGAAGGTGATGCAGAGGATCTTCTCCGGCGGCACGCCGTCGAGCAGCAGCCGGATCACGCGCTGCACCAGCACATGCGTCTTGCCCGAGCCGGCATTGGCCGAGACGAATGCCGACGCCGCCGGGTTCGAGGCGCGCGTCTGCGCGTCGCGCACGGCCTGCGGAATGGGGCGGGGCGCCTTCACCATTCCTCCACTCCCAATCCGCCGGCGGCCGACCATTCCTTGATGCGGGCGAGGTCGTCATAGCTGCCGTAGCGGTTCGCCCACATCGACAGGTTCAGCGAGGTGTAGCCCTGATTGGGATCCTCGAAGCTGCGGATCAGCTCTTCCAGCTTGGTGCGCGCCTCCTGGGCAGCCTGATCCGGATGCTGCGGCGTGTCGCTCTTGTTGATCTTCAGTTCGAGGATGCGTTCCTCGCCCGGCGGATTGTTGCCCGACAAGCGGACGTAGACGAGCTGGCTGATCAGACTGCCGGCCGGAATGCCGTCGAAGCCACCTTCGCGCAGGATCGCGGCTTCCAACGTCAGCTGCGGTGACAGGCCCATGCGCACCTGTTTGGCGGTCGGCGGCTGGCCGGTCTTGTAGTCAAGGATGGCGTAGGTGCCCTCGGCCCGCCGCTCGATACGATCGGCGCGCGCCGACAGCATGAATGTGCGGTCCTTGCCGAGCGGAATGCCGATCTCGCCACGGATCTCGGCGGTGATCGCGCCGATCTGTTCGCGCCGCGCGGTCTCCCAGGCAGCGAACCAGCCGGCGATGCGCTGGAAGCGCGGCCACCACAGCGCGCGCGCTTCGGGGCGCTCCATGAGCAGCGCAAAATGCTTCTCGCCGATCACGCGCAGCGCATGCGCCGGATGCAGCGGCAGCGCCTCTGCATAGGTTTGCGTGAACTCGCCGATGGCTTCGTGGATCGCCGAGCCGCGATCGGCGGCCGACAGCGGCATGTCGACGGGATCGAGCGGGTCGAGCCTGAGAATGTAGCGCGCGAAGATGGTGTAGGGATCGCGCAGCCAGTCTTCGATCGCGGTCACTGACATCCGCAGCGGCCGGGCCTCCAGCGGCGGCTTCGGTGCCGGCTGCTCGACCGGCTTCACCTCGCGGGGCTGATCCAGCACCTCGGCATAGCGGACATAGGCGTCGCCGCGCGCCTCCGCCGCCTTCCAGCGCTCGGTACCGGCGACGGCTTCGAGGCGATGCAGGAAGCGCGAAGCCACCGCCGGCGCGCCGCCGGATTTCGCGGCGTGAGTCAGGATCACCTCGGGCGCGCCGAGCAACTGCGCGAAATCGTGCGCTGATAGTCCGATGCGGCGCTCGGGCAGATCGAGGCCGAGCTGATGCCGCATCGGGCGGCTGAGCCAGGGATCGATGCGCGGCGCCGGCGGCCAGATGCCCTCGACGAGACCGCCGATGATCATGCGATCGGCCTGCATCAGCCGCGCTTCGAGCGGACCATAGATCTGCAGCTGCGCGCCGTGGCGCTCGGGGCGGCGCACCGCGCGATCGGAGAAGGCGGTGTGGAACAGGTCCGGATAGTCCGACAGCGGCGCCATTAGGCCGCAGCGTTCGCCGGAGGCGAGCAGGTCGTCGAAGCAGCGCGCCAGCGCGGAGCCATCACGATCCGTGAACGCAGTCGTGAGGGCGGCATCGTCGGTCGACAGCGCGATCAGCACCTCGCGGTGACGTGCGGCGAGCTCGGCGAAATCCTGCGGGCGCGGCGACGCGAGATTTTCGAGCGGCGCGAGCGCCGCCTGCAATTGCGCGATCAGCGCGCCGGCCTGGTCGAGCTGTTCGGGCTTGAGCCGCGCGCGCGGCTCGGCACGGTGCAGCGACGACGCGTCGCCCTGGTGCAGCTTGGTATGCTCGTCGCGGAAGCGGGCGAAGTCGCGCGCGAGACCGCTGGTGCCGGCTTGTGGCCGGGTGCCGCGAAGCAAAGCGAGCTCCAGCGTCTCGATCGCATGTTTCCAGCCATGGGCAGCGCGGCCGAGCCGGCACAGCGGATGCTTGAGCAGCGCGAGTAAGGTCGGCGGCTCCAGGCCGCGCGCGGCGGCCTCCGCGGCGAGGCGCGCGAAGATGCCGGCGGGCGTCTCCAGCAGCGCATCACCGCCGGAGTCATCGAACGTCAGGTGCCAACGCGTCAGCGCCGCCATCACCCGGCGCGCCAGCGCGCGGTCCGGCGTCACGAGTGCCGCGGACTTGCCGAGATGCCGCGCCTCGCGCATCGCGATCGCAATCGCCAGCGCCTCCATCTCCGGATTGGGCGCGGCGACGATCGACAGATTGTCCATCGCCTCGGCGATGTTGGCGGCGATGTCGAACTGGCGCAGCCGCTCGTGCCAGACGGCGGTGGCCTCCGATGGGCGCATCGCCTCTGATATCAGCACCTCGCGGCCGCCGCGGCCCGGTGGCACGAGTCGAACGACGTCGCGCCGCTCCATGCCGAAGCGCTTGAGCAGCAGATGCATCGCATATTGCGGATGATTGACCGCGGGGGGCGTGATCACGCGGCCGGAGCGATCCTTGGCGCCGCCGATCGAGCTCCACGCGGCTTCGTCGAGATCGGTGTCGAGCCCGGGCAGCACCACGGCACCGTGCGGCAGCTTGGCGACCGCGAGCAGGAACTTTGCCGTCGCGGGCATCGAGCCGGTGGAGCCAGCAGCGATGACAGGCCCATCCGGATGGGCCGAGAGGCGCGCGGCTTCGGCTGATATCAGCAGATCACGCCGCGCCGCCGGCTCGATCCGCTCGATCTCCTGCAGATAGGCCGGCCACGCGGTGCGCGCGATGCGCAGGAACTCCAGCGAATACTGCCAGTATTTGTCGAGCTGATCCGGCACCAGCGCGTCCAGCGCATCCCAGGACACGCCGCGCGTCACCATGTCATCGATGAGACGGGCGAGGTCGCCGGCGAGCGCAAGCGTCGAGGCGGGACCGCCGATCACCAGCGGCGCCGACACCGGCGTCTTCGCCCAGGCCGCGACCAGCCGCGCGAGCGTCAGCCGCCTCTGCAGGTCGTCGAGCCGCTCCGGAATCTCCAGCGGTGCCGGGCCGAGAAACGCGTCGCGATCCTCCGCAAAGGCCAGCTCGTCCTCGTCGATGTCGCCGAGCGCGACGAGCCGCGGCAGCACCGCGGCATCGGTCTTCAGTTCGTCCAGGAACATCTCGCGCGCGACACGGAGCGAGCGGCGTGTCGGCAGATACAGCGTCGCCGTCGCAAGTCTTGCGGGATCGCTGCGCGCCTCGAAACCATCGACCAGCCGTCCATCCACCAGCGCGGCGATCACGCTGCGCAGGAACGGCGCCGAGATGGGAACGGTGAAGACGCGCATGGCCCTGCGATTCGCGGGTGGATCTGGGCGTCTATATAGGGAGTGGTGGGCGGAAGGTCATACCCGGGGTGTGGATGGGTGTTGATAGGTGCGGGCGTGGCCGACGGCTGCCCGCAAGCGCGCGTGTGCGTGGACAGCTCTTCACGGCGCGAAGGGCGAGTTCCGGGCGCGACGTCGTCCCGCAGCAGTGAGCCGATCACGCGCTCTCAGTACGTTCGGTGTCGTCCCGGGCAAGCCTTCGACAGCGCGTCAGCGCTGGCGGAGGCGCCGACCCGGGACCCATAGCCACAGGCTGATGTTTGTTGCGGGATGGTCGTGACCAGCCGTCGTCACCCCCGCCGGTGGCTATGGGTCCCGCTCAAGGCCGGGACGACACCGGATGTGAGGAGACGGCTTCGGCTCCAGTACTACGCCGCGCTCTCCAGCAGCGCCTCTTCGGCTTCGGTCACCGCGGCAGGCGTGCCGACATGCATCCAGACGCCTTCGAGGCGCAGGCCGAACAGGCGGTCCTGCTCGTTGGCCTTGTCGAACATCTTGGTCAGTGAGAACTCGCCCGACGGTGCGCCGTCGAAGATTGAAGGCGAGATGATCGCCGCGCCGGCGTAGACGAACGGGACCACCTGATGCTCCCGGCGCTTGCGCAAGGTGCCGTCGGCGAGCATCGCGTAGTCGCCCTGGCCGGAATAGCCAATCGAGCTCGCCGTCGGCGCCATCAGCAGCATGATGTCCATGCGCTCGGGATCGAAGGCGTCGGCGAGGCGCGTCAGATTGTGGCGCACGCCCTCGATCCACATCGTGTCGGAGTTGACGTGGAAGAACGGCTCGTGCCCGAGCAGCGGCAGCGCCTTGACCACGCCGCCGCCGGTGCCGAGCACCTGCTCGCGCTCGTCGGAGATGATCACGCGCGGCGCGCTGCGCGTCGCGGTGTGCTCGATGATCTGGTCGGCCAAGTAGTGCACGTTGACGACGGCTTCGGTGACGCCGGCTTCGGCGAGGCGGTCGAGCACGTGGTCGAGCAGCGGGCGCCCGGCGACGCGCACCAGCGGCTTGGGCATCGTGTCCGTCAGCGGGCGCATGCGCAATCCGAGACCGGCGGCGAGGACCATGGCTTTGTGCGGGTGGACGGGCATCTCAGGGCATCTCGATCAAAGGTGGTATCTGCGAATCATACCACGCAAAAACATCTATCGTCTCGGTCGGTTGCGATAGCCTGACGCGATGACGAATATGCGACGGCCGCCCGCCGCCGTCGTGATGCAAGATGCCGCAGAGGTCCTTATGCCGCCGTCAGACCTCGGCGGCCGCGCGCTTGTTGGTTTTCTTCTTGCCGCCCTGTTTCAGGAAGGTGACGCCGATCTGGTCGCCGTTGACCCAGGCCAGCTCGCAGCGCCGGTAGGCCAGCCCGGTCGACGACAGCAGTAGGAAGAATTCCTTCAAATGCAGGCCCTCGACCGAGCCCTCGACGGTCAGCTTGGCGCCGGTCTCGGAGACGTCCTCGATGGTGCAGTTGCGCCGCCAGGTGCCGTCGATGCCCATCATGAAAGCCGGGATGCCGCGCTCGAAGACGACGCGCTCGCCCTTCATCCGCTCTGCCATCGCAACCTCCATTGCCGCGCGGCGTCGGTGGTGCCGCTGGCCGCAAGGTAAGCGGGGATGGCTAAGAACCGGTAAAGCTACGGGGGTGGTGACGTGGCGGGCGACGATCCAACCTGGAGAAAAAAGAAAGGGGCCCCAGCTTGCGCTGGAGCCCCTCAACGGTCAGGGCATTGCCGGGTATCTGCCCGAACCGAAGTTGCGGACTTGGCCCGGTGGGGCCAAGTCCCGGGAGAACTCAGTAGTTGTAGGCGCGCTCGCCGTGGTCGGTGATATCCAGACCCTCGCGCTCCTGCTCGACGGTCGGACGCAGGCCGATGATCACGTCGACGACCTTGTAGAGGATCGCCGAGCCGACACCCGACCACACCAGCGTGGCGAGGACAGCCTTGATCTGAGCCAGCATCTGCGTGCCGAACTCGTAGGTGCCCGCGTTGTTGCCGGTGATGTTGGTGTAGTCGGTGATGCCGACGCCGCCGAGAGCCGGGTTGACCAGGATGCCGGTGGCCAGCGCGCCGATGATGCCGCCGATGCAGTGCACGCCGAACACGTCCAGAGCGTCGTCATAGCCCAGCGCGTTCTTCACGGTGGAGACGAAGAACAGGCAGACCGGCGAGACGATCAGACCGAGCACCAGCGCGCCGATCGGGCCGGCATAGCCGGAGGCCGGGGTGACGGCGACGAGGCCGGCGACCGCACCCGAGCAGATGCCGAGCAGCGAGGGCTTGCCCTTGACGGCCCATTCGCACAGCAGCCAGGACAGCGCCGCACCGGCGGTGGCGACCATCGTGTTGACGAAGGCCAGCGCGGTGACGCCGTTCGATTCCAGGTTGGAGCCGGCGTTGAAGCCGAACCAGCCGACCCACAGCAGCGCAGCGCCGATCATGGTCATGGTCAGCGAGTGCGGAGCCATCAGCTCCTTGCCGTAGCCGGTGCGCTTGCCGACCAGCACGGCGCCGACGAGGCCCGCGATGCCAGCGTTGATGTGCACCACGGTGCCGCCGGCGAAGTCCAGCGCGCCCGCCTGGAACAGCCAGCCGGCATTGCTGGTGACTTCGTCGAGCTTGGCCTGAGCGGCGGTCTTGGCGGCAGCGTCGGTCGCGGCAGCGAGAGCCTTGGCGGCGGCAGCGATGTCATCCGGCGCCGGCACGTACCAGACCCAATGCGCGATCGGGAAGTAGATGAAGGTCACCCACAGCAGCACGAACAGCATCACGGCCGAGAACTTGATGCGCTCGGCGAAGGCGCCGACGATCAGGGCCGGGGTGATCATCGCGAAGGTCATCTGGAACACGAAGTAGGCGAGCTCCGGGATCACGACGCCGTTCGAGAACGTCGCGGCCGTGGAGTTCGCATCGACACCGTGCAGGAAGGCCTTGGCAAAGCCGCCGACATATTTGGTCATGCTGCCGCCGTCGGTGAAGGCGAGCGAGTAGCCGTAGAGCGTCCAGACCACGCCGACCATGGCGACGATCGCGAACACCTGAGTCAGGATAGAGGCCATGTTCTTGGTGCGGACGAGACCGCCATAGAACAGCGCCAGGCCGGGGACGGACATCATCAGGACGAGCGCGCTGGAGATCAGCATCCAGGCGACGTCGCCCTTGTTCGGAACGGGGGCGGCTGCGGCAGCGGCGGCCGGCGCGTCCTCGGCGAACGCGACATCGGCGAGGCCTGCGACGCAGAGCCCGGCAATTGCGAGCGTAACCCATCCCGCGCTGGTTGGACGTTTGAACGTCATTTTATTCTACTCCGTAAGTGTTCTGGTTTGAGCGCGAAATCAGAGAGCCGCAGCGTCCGCTTCGCCGGTGCGGATGCGCACGGCGTGGTCGAGGCTGATGACGAAGATCTTGCCGTCGCCGATCTGGCCGGTCTTGGCGGCGGAGGAGATCGCATCGATGGTCTTGTCGACCTGGTCCGAGGGGATCGCGACCTCGATCTTGATCTTGGGCAGGAAGCTCACCGCATATTCGGCGCCGCGGTAGATCTCCGTATGGCCTTTCTGCCGGCCGTACCCCTTCACTTCGGTCACCGTGAGACCATGAACGCCGATGGCGGTCAGGGCGTCCCGGACTTCTTCGAGCTTGAATGGCTTAATGATCGCCATAACAATTTTCATGGGTCCTATCCCCGCTTGGGCCCGGCACGGACGTTACCGAGCGCTGCTTGTCGACTGAGGTTCACCACGCGGAGAGAGCTTCACGACGCGGGCACAGCCGGGGCCCATAGAATCAAATGCCGTGCCAGACGGCTGGTCACGGCTAACGAGCCGTGAATCCTGGCCTTTTCAGCCTTCAGGGGGGTGCGGGAGGACTGCGCTATTCGGTCGCGCCCATCAAATGGGCATTCCTGCGCAAAAACTGCGCAGGTCAGGCTCAAGACACAATGCTGCTCACTGAGCGGGCAGTTTTCTCCGGCTCAGAACGGATCAGATGCCGCCAATTACTGCAGGGCTTCGCCGTGCTGGGAGATATCGAGGCCCTCGAGTTCCTGCTCGCGGGACACCCGCAGCGGCACGAAGGCGCTGACCAGCTTCAGGAGGCCCCAGGTCACGCCGCCCGACCACACCAGGGTGACGGCCACGCCGTAGAGCTGCGACAGCAACTGCTTGGGGTTGCCCTCGATGAGCCCGGCCGTGCCGCCGATCGCTGCCGTGGCGAACACGCCGGCCAGCACGGTGCCGGTGAGGCCGCCGATGCCGTGAACGCCGAACACGTCGAGCGAGTCGTCATAGTTGAATCGGTGCTTCAGCGAGGTGCAGGCCCAGTAGCAGATGATGCCTGCGAGCGCGCCGATCACGAGACCGTGCCAGGGCGCGACGTAGCCGGAGGCCGGGGTGATGGTGCCGAGGCCCGCGACTGCGCCGGAGATCATGCCGAGCACCGACGGCTTGCGCCGGGTCGACCATTCCAGCGCGCCCCAGGTGATCGCGCCGGCGCAGGCGGCGAGATGCGTGGTGAGGATCGCCATCACGGCGTGCGCATTGGCCCCCAGCGCCGAGCCGCCATTGAAGCCGAACCAGCCGACCCACAGCAGGCCGGTGCCGACCACGGCCAGCGACAGGTCGAACGGCGACAGGTTCTCGCTGCCATAGCCATGACGCCGCCCCATCACCAGCGCAGCCACCAGCCCGCCGGTGCCGGCCGAGAGATGCACGACCAGGCCGCCGGCGAAATCGACCACGCCGGCCTGGGCGAGGAAGCCGCCGCCCCAGATCCAATGCGCCAGCGGCAGATAGACGAAGATGAACCAGGCGACGCCGAACACGAGATACGCCGAGAAGCGCATGCGATCGGCGACGGAGCCCGCCACCAGCGCCACCGTGATGATGGCGAACGTCATCTGGTACAGCATGAACAGCGCTTCCGGGATCGTCTTGGCGCCGGGATGCACGCTGTCCATGCCCATGCCGGCAAGGAAGGCGCGGTCGAGCGTGCCGATCCATGCGCCGTCGCCGACGAAGGCGAGCGAATAGCCGAACGCGACCCACAGGATCGAGATCAGCATCACCGCCGCAAGGCTCTGCGCCATCGTCGCCAGCACGTTCTTCTTGCGCACCATGCCCGAGTAGAACAGCGCCAGACCCGGGATCGTCATCATCAGCACCAGTGCGGTGGCGACGATCATCCAGGCGGTGTCGGCGGCCTCGATCGTGGAGGGCGCGGCGGCCCAGGCCGGCGTGGTGAAGATGATGGCCGCGGCCAAGGCCACAGGCGCGCGCAGGCAACGAGACACAAAGGTCCCCATGACAGTCCCCCCGGCATGTCGGATCAGATTGAGAGTTGTCGTGCCGCCGCGCCGTTGCGGCGGACGGACCGCGGTCTCGACGACCTACAGCGCGTCGCTGTCAGTCTCGCCGGTACGGATGCGGCGGGCGTGATCGATCGGCGTCACGAAGATCTTGCCGTCGCCGATCTGGCCGGTGCGCGCATGCGTGGTGATCACCTCGACCGCCTTGTCGGCGATATCCGTGTTGACCGCGATCTCGATGCGCAGCTTGGGCAGGAAGTTCACGATGTATTCGGCGCCGCGATAGATCTCGGTGTGGCCCTTCTGGCGGCCGTAGCCCTTGACCTCGGTCACGGTCATGCCGTGGACGCCGATCGCGGTGAGGGCCTGGCGCACCTCGTCGAGCTTGAAGGGTTTGATGATCGCGACGACGAGCTTCATGGGCGGGCCTTGGGTTCCTCGGAGCTGAACAGCCTGTTTCGCAGGCAGCAATGGGGCGGCTGTTTTGGCCTGTTCATAGGCAAATGGCACAAAATCAGCGCAGCGTTAAGTGAAAACGTCAAGGAGTGACGGATATCACTGAACGCATTCAGCGCTCGCACGACAGACTGAGGACGTTTTTCTGTCTCCTCCCCTTCAAGGATATCCTATGTCGAATCGCTCCTGGTATTACGCAGCCCAAGGCCAGCAACAGGGCCCCATCTCCGAGGACGAGCTGCGCGACCTGATCGCCAGGGGCGTGGTCACGGCCGAGACGCTGCTGTGGAGCGACGGCATGGCCGGCTGGGAGCAGGCGGGGCGCATTCCCGGGCTGATGTCGGGGGTGCCGAGCATGCCGCCGGGAGCGCCGCCCGCGTACAACATGGGCGCCGCCGCGCCGGCCGGCGCGCTCGCAGTCAAGCTCGACACCTGGGGCTTTTTCGGCCGGACCTTGCTGTACGTGTTCGGCCAGTTCCTGGTCGTCGTGACGCCGTGGACCGCGGTCTATCTGTACCGTTACGTCGTCGAGCGCATGCAGGTGCCCGGCCGGCCGAATCTCGGCTTCTCCGGCCAGCCGCTGGACATCTGGTACGTCTTCATCGCGATGGGCGTGCTGACCTATCTCGGCTTCAGCAGCAGCCTCATCATCAGCCTGATCTCGACCATCGCTCCCGCCTTCCTCGGCTGGATGGTGCTGCGCTGGGTCTTCACCAAGCTGACCTCGAATGGCGAGCCGCTGCCGGTGCGGTTCGAGGGCAACCCGCTCGCTTATGTCGGCTGGTACCTGCTGCTGCTCGTTTCCTGCATCAGCATCATCGGCTGGGCCTGGGTGCTGACGGCGTGGATGCGCTGGATCTGCCGCAACGTCCAGGGATCGCGCCGCGAGCTGGTGTTCACCGCGTCCGGTCTGGAGATGCTGTGGCGCACGCTCGCAGTCTCGATCGCCTCGATGTTCATCATCCCGATCCCGTGGCTGCTGCGCTGGTACAGCGCCTGGTACGTGTCGCAGTTTGCGCTGGTGCCGCGCGGGTCGCAGCCGGTTTGATGGGCTTAGTTAGGCCCGGCGCTCGCGGATCGATCCCTCCTGCGCGACGGAGGCGACCAGCGTGCCGTCGGGCTTGAAGATCGAGCCGCGGGTCAGCCCGCGGCCACCCTGCGCGCTCGGCGAGTCCTGCGCATAGAGCAGCCATTCGTCGGCGCGGAACGGCCGGTGAAACCACATCGCGTGATCGAGCGAGGCCGGCATCATGCGCTTGTCGAACAAGGTGCGGCCGTAGCGCGCCATGACGGCGTCGAGCAGCGAGAAGTCGGACGCATAGGCCAGCGCGCACATGTGCAGCGCCGGATCGTCCGGCAGCTTCGCCGCCGTCTTGATCCAGACGTGGATGCGGCCGTCCTCGATCTTCTCACCGAAATAACGGCTGAGCTCGACCGGGCGCAATTCGATCGGCCGGTCGGATTCATAGTAGCGGCGGATGAAGTCCGGCATCCGCTGGAAGACCTCCTGAAACATCGGCTGCTTGGAGATCTCCTCGGCCGTCAGCTTCTCCGGCGGCGGCACGTCCGGCATCCTGTCCTGATGGTTGAACGCGCTCTCCTCGTCAGAGTGGAACGAGACCATGATCGAGAAGATCGCATTGCCGTGCTGGATCGCGGTGACGCGGCGCGTCGCATAGCTCTTGCCGTCGCGCAGGCGCTCGACCTGGTAGATGATCGGCACCTGCGGATCGCCCGGCAGGATGAAATAGCAGTGCAGCGAATGCGGCAGCCGGCCTTCGACGGTACGGCACGCCGCCATCATCGCCTGGCCGATCACCTGGCCGCCGAACACCCGCTGCCAGCTGGTCTTCGGGCTGTTGCCGCGGAACAGGTTCACCTCGATCGGCTCCAGATCGAGGATCGAGATCAGGTCGATCAGTCCCTTGGACATGGCGTGGTGCTTTCGCTGGCGTTGCGGTCCAATCCGGTCCCCGCTCCGTTATGGAGGGATCAGGCATCCGGAATTGACGGCTTCGGGGCGCAGCCGTTGGTTCACGGCCCTGTTTCGCCCAGCTATACTCCACCCGCAAGAGTAACCGTGAGCAGAGTGGCATGACGACACAGCGAAGCATTGTCATTTGTGGCGGGGCCTTTGCCGGCCTGGCGCTGGCGCTGGCGCTGCGGCAGGGCCTCGGTGCCGAGGTGCCGGTGGTCGTGGCCGATCCGGCGCTCGCCAACCGGCCGAGCCGCGATCCCCGGGCGTCTGCCATCGTCGCCGCCTGCCGCAAGCTGTTCGACGCGATCGGCGTCTGGGCCGACGTCGCGCCGGAGGCGCAGCCGATCCTCGACATGGTCATCACCGATTCCAAGCTCGAGGACGCGACACGCCCGGCATTCCTGACCTTCGCCGGACAGGTCGAGGCCGGCGAGCCGTTCGCGCACATGGTCGAGAACCGGCTGCTGATCGACGCGCTGGTCAAGCATGCCGAAGCCGCCGGCGTCGAGCTGAAGGCGGCGCCGGTGACGAGCTTCAAGACGCGGACGGACGCCGTCACGGTGACGCTCGGCGACGGCAGCGAGGTCGAGGCCAGCCTGCTCGTGGCGGCCGACGGCGCGCGCTCCAAGCTGC
Organism: Bradyrhizobium sp. USDA 4353; assembly: GCF_054063215.1. NCBI lineage: Bacteria > Pseudomonadati > Pseudomonadota > Alphaproteobacteria > Hyphomicrobiales > Nitrobacteraceae > Bradyrhizobium > Bradyrhizobium sp. USDA 4353. The sequence continues at coordinate 1,504,556 of NZ_JBSSGB010000001.1, read as the reverse complement.
GCGAGCGCGCCGGGATCCAGACCCACGGCTGGGACTATGACCAGTCCGGCATCGTCGTGACCGTCGGCCACGAGCGTGATCACAATGGCCGCGCCGAGGAGCATTTCCTGCCGCCCGGACCGTTCGCGATCCTGCCGCTGACCGGCAAGCGCTCGTCGCTGGTGTGGACCGAGCGGCGCCGGGAGGCGAAGCGCCTGGTCGAGCTCAGCGCCGATGAATTCCATGCCGAGCTGGAGAGGCGTGCCGGCCTGCATCTCGGCGAGCTCAAGGTGCTGGATCAGCCCCGTGCGTTTCCGCTGTCCTATTTCGTCGCCCGCTCGTTCATCGCGCCGCGGCTGGCGCTGGTCGGCGACGCCGCGCATGTGATCCATCCGATCGCGGGGCAGGGCCTCAACATGGGGCTGAAGGACGTCGCGGCGCTGGCCGAGGTCGTGGTCGACGCGGCGCGCATGGGCATCGATCCCGGGCAGCTCGACGTGCTCGAGAGCTATCAGCGCTGGCGCCGCTTCGACACGATGGCGATGGGCGTTGCCACCAACTCGCTGAACTTCCTGTTCTCCAACAAGTCGACCTTGCTGCGCACGGTGCGCGACATCGGCCTCGGCCTCGTCGATCGCGCGCCGCCGTTGAAGGAGCTGTTCATCAAGCAGGCCGCGGGCCTGACCGGCCAGATGCCGCGGCTCTTGAAAGGCGAGGCTCTCTAACGCGGGCCTGCGGCCGAAATGAAGCCGGCGACGGCCTCGATCATGTCGGGATCGAGCGGTCGATCCGGATCGTTGTAGGTCGACAGGTTCTCGTCCTCATTGGCGACGTCGACCAGGACGTGGTTCATCTCCGGCAGCCACAGCGTCTTTGCGGCCGGGGCGGCAGCCGCGAGCGCGACCATGTCGAGGCGGGCGACCTGGGAATCTCGCCCGCCGCCCACGATGAGGATCGGGATCACGATCTGCTTCAGGGGATCGATCGGATCTTCCGCGAAGGCGGAGCCGATGCCGGGCTGCATGCTCGGCGCGATCGGCAGCTCCGGCGGCGGAGGGTCGACCACCTGGCCCGCCATGATCGCGTCGATCGCCTTGGCGACCGGCTCCATCTTCGCGGCCGGCAGCTTCCTCTCGAGCTGCGTCTTGAGCAGGTCACCTTGCCGCCGCGCCGACGTCGCGAGCAGGACGAGCCGGTCCACCGGCGTGCGGCGGGCGGTGAGGATGGCGACGAGGCCGCCCTCGCTGTGCCCGACCAGCACGATGCGGGCGAACTTGCCGCGCAGGTAGTCGACCAGCGATGCGCTGTCGTCGACATAGTCCTTGAAGCGAAAATCCTCCGGCTTGCCGAACTCCGCCTTCCAGCCGCGCGCGCCGCGCTTGTCGTAGCGCAGGCTGGCAACGCCGCGGGCGGCGAGCTGCTCGGCCAGCTTCCTCAGGGTCGCGGGCTTCAGCTGCGGCCCGTTGCCATCCCGGTCCGTCGACCCGGAGCCGGCGATCAGCAGCGCGACCGGCGGCCGCTCGACTCCCGGAGGCGTCGTCAGCACCGCATCGAGGGCCCCGACACGGACGGCGCTCTCCTCGGCGCGTCCCAGAGAGGGGAGCAAGGCCAGCGCCAGCGCGCAGCAGATGGCGACGGCCCGCATCGGTCAGTCGATCTTCCGGGCTTCCTCAGGAAGCATGATCGGGATGCCGTCGCGGATCGGATAAGCGAGCTTGGCCGAGCGCGACACCAGCTCCTGCTTGGCGGCGTCATACTCCAGCGGACCCTTGGTCATCGGGCAGACCAGGATTTCGAGCAGCTTGGGATCGACGGAATTGGCGGGGCGTTCGAGCGGGGCGTTCATGGCAGGGTCTCCGGCGGGCGCTCTGTAGCATATTCGCGACGGCGCTGTCCTCACTCAAGGCGCGTGCAGCGCGATCCGGATCAGCTCATCGCTGACCGCAATCGGCGTGTTCGGCCTCGCGGCGCTCGGCAACGCCTCGGCGACACGCGCGCGTCATTTCGGCTGGATCCTGGTCGCCGGCGTAGTTGCGATGGCTGCCGCGGGTGACTGAGCCGCGAGCTTGCGGTTCATGGCGCAAAAGCGCCGGCAGCTTGGCGGGGCGGCGGCGTGCAACGCGTCGCCATGTCTCCGTAGAGTTCGGCCGCACTCCGCGCACGCCGATGCCACTGCCGCGACATATTCAGAAAGAATGGTTCCAACTTAGAAGGAGTCTCTTTGCAGACCCGGCGGCGGGCCGCTTAGCTGTTCGTCGTCGCGAACGGGTACCGCGCCGTCCCCTCGATGCGGTCGTGTACCAGTTCTCCGATTTGCTTGGCTGAATACGAGAGGACTGATCGATGTTGGTCGACGTTGTGCGAAGGTTGGTCGTTGCGGGCGGATGTCTCGGCATGGCGCTGCTGGCGACGCAAGTGCAGGCTGAGGGGCCGAACGAGATCTGCCTCACTTATGCGAATGGCCAGTTCGAGCCCAAGGAGCCGACGGTCCCCGCCGATGCGCCGCTGACCATCCGCGTCAAGAACATGGAAAGCAAGGCGATCGAGTTCGAGAGCGAGACGCTGAAGATCGAGAAGGTGATCGCGGCCAACAGCGAGGCTGTCCTCAACGTCCGTGCGATGAAGTCCGGTCGCTATGAGTTCTACAACGACTTCAACGAAAAGGCCCGCGGCTTCGTCAACGTACAATAGGTAAAGCTGTCATGCTCGCCGCACTGATCATCGTCTTCCGCGAAGTGTTCGAGGCCGGTCTGATCGTCGGCATCGTTCTGGCCGTCACCAGCGCGGTGCCGCATCGGTTGCGCTGGATCGGCGCAGGCCTGTTCGCCGGTCTCATCGGAGCCTGTGCGGTGGCAGCCTTCGCCGGCACGCTGACGCAATTGTTCGAGGGCATGGGACAGGAAGTGTTCAATGCCGCCATCCTGTCCACCGCGGTGATCATGCTGACCTGGCACAATGTCTGGATGGCACGGCACGGCCGTGAAATGGCCAATGAGATGCGAACGATGGGCGAGGCCGTTGCCGAGGGCGCCAAGCCGCTGGTTGCGCTCGCCACGGTGATCGCAATCGCGGTGCTACGCGAGGGCAGCGAGGTGGCGCTGTTCCTGTATGGGGTGGCGGCCTCCGACGAGGGCGGTGGCCGCGCGCTGCTCGGCGGCGGCATGCTCGGCCTGCTGCTCGGCGTGGCCGTCTGCCTTGCGACCTATCTCGGCTTGATGCGGATTCCGCCGCGCGCGTTGTTTCGGACGACGACGGTTCTGATCACCTTGCTGTCGGCCGGCATGGCCGCCCAGGCGGTGTTCTTCCTCGCCCGCGCCAACTGGCTGACCTCGTTCGATCAGGTGATGTGGGATTCGAGCGCAGTCCTGCCAGAGAAGGGTCTTGCGGGCCGGACGCTGAAGGCGCTGATCGGCTACACCGACCAGCCGACCGCGATGCAGCTCGCGGTCTATGTCGGGGTTATCGTCGCGACCGTTGCGCTGATGCGCCTGACCGCAGCGCCGCCGGCGCCGCGGCGCACGGTCGCTGCGGAGTGATCATTGCAGCGGCGGATCGCCCGAGGTCCGCTTCTTGGCGAGATCCATCTCGGTGACGGCGACCAGAATCTCCGCGCGAGTCTTCAGGTCCGGCGCCTCGAGCATCGCCTGCTTTTCCGCCGGCCCGTAAGGCGACATCATCGCCAGCGCGTTGACCAGCGCCTCGTTCGGCGCCGCTTCGATGCCGGCCCAGTCGACCTTGAGATTGTTGGCCTTGAGGAAGTCGGTGAGCACGGCGAGCAATGCCTCGCGGTCAACAGCCTCCTCGCCCTTGCGGGCGGTGAAGTCGTCGACGAACGGAAAATAGTCGACCTTGCACTGACGATAGGGCGTCAGCACCGTCATCTCCTCGACCACCTTGAAGCGCGACACGCCGGTGAGCTCGAGGATGTAGCGGCCGTCGCCGGACTCGGCGAGCTGCGTGATTCGCCCGACGCAGCCGACCTTGAACAGCACCGGCCGCTCCTCGCTGGAGGAATGAGTCACATCAGGCTGGATCATTCCGATCAGCCGATGGCCGTCGCGGAAGGCGTCGTCGACCATCGCGAGATAGCGCGGCTCGAAGATGTTGAGCGGCATTTGGCCGCGCGGCAGCAGCAGCGCCCCCGCCAACGGGAACACCGGAACGATTTCCGGCAGCTCGGCAGGACCGCGATATTCGGCATTGATCGGCATGCGATACCTCGTGTCCGCTGAAGCGCCCGTGCTGCGCCTGGCTTGCGTTTACGAAAACAGGATCGTCGAGAGCCGCTTGCGGCCTTCGACGGTGGCCTCATCCGCACCGCCCCAGGCTTCGAAGAACTGCACGAGCTGCTTGCGCGCGCCGTCCTCGTTCCATTTGCGATCGCGCTTCACGATTTCGAGCAGGTGGTCGGTGGCTTCCTTCCGCTTGCCCGCCGCGTTCAGCGCAATCGCGAGGTCGAAACGCGCCTGATGGTCGAGCGGATTGGCGGCAACCGTCTGTTCCAGCTCACCGACCGGTCCGAGCGACTGCGCCTGCTCGGCGAGATCGATCGCGGCCTGCACCGCTGTCACGGCCGAATCGGTGCGCTTGGCTTCGGGCACCTGCGCCAGCGTCTCCTTGGCCTGCTCCACCGCGCCGGTTTCGAGATAGCATTTGGCGAGGCCGGCCAGCGCCGGGATGTTGGCGGCGTCGAACGACAGCACCTCGGCGTAGATCTGCGCAGCACCGGCCGGATCGCCCTCCGCCAGCACCGCTTCGGCCTCTTTGAGGATCTCGTTGATATCGGGCTCGCCGACGCCGGGAACGCCCTTGGTGATCTTCTCGATGAAAGCCGCGATCTGGCTCTCCGGCACCGCGCCCATGAAGCCGTCCGCGGGCCGGCCGCCGACGAAGGCGATCACGGCCGGGATCGACTGGATGCCCATCTGGCCGGGGATGGCCGGATGCTCATCGATGTTCATCTTGACCAGCTTGACCTTGCCCTTGGCGGCCTTGACGGCCTTCTCCAGGATCGGGGTCAGTTGCTTGCACGGGCCGCACCACGGTGCCCAGAAGTCGATGAGAACCGGCTGACGCTTCGATTCCTCGATCACGTCCTTCACGAAGCTCTGCGTCGTGGTGTCCTTGATCAGATCCGGCACCTGCGGCGCCGCTCCGTTGCCCTGCTCAACAATGGTCACGGGGTCCTCGTCCGAAAAATACTGGGATGGACAGCGGGCCTGGAACCAGCCGCCGCTGCGCCTCAATACACGGTTTCCGTCACTTTAAGTGGCGGCGGCCGAGGGAAATTTCAATCCGTTCAGCCTGCCGTGAGCCATCCGGCCGATTCGGACCGGTTTGGGCACCCTCGCACCCAAAATTGAAGCGCATCAGGGTACGAAACCTGTCGCAGACCTGTTGCATTCGTCCGCGGCATTTGGCATAGGTCTGCGCGTCGCCGGCGGCCACAGCGCCCGGGCGGCACGGATGCGGGTGTAGCTCAGTGGTAGAGCACGACCTTGCCAAGGTCGGGGTCGAGGGTTCGAACCCCTTCGCCCGCTCCAAACCTTCCGCTTCGAGGCTTTCCCCTTCAAAGGCTTGCCCCCTTCAAAGGCTTTCCCCTTCGAGGCTCTTCATTTCCCCGGCTGGTATTTGCCCCAGGCGGCGAAGGCATCCGCGAACACGCGGTCACCGCTCGGACCCTTGCCGATCGCGAGAATGCCGCGGCGCTGATTTGCGTACACGATCGGAATGTCGATCCACTCGCGGCGCATCAGCAGCTCCTCATTGCGCAGACGGTCCGCCTCCACCTCGGAGAAGCCGACCAGGAACGAGCCTTCCGTGATCTTGACGGCGAGCCCGGCCAATGGCGTGCCACGTGCCTTCTCCTCCGTCTTCATCAGCATTCCCGGCACGTTGCTGACGCCCGCGCCGATGAAGTCCGCCCCGGCACTGAAGGTGAGGTCGGCCACATGGCTCGCCGGCAGGCCCGGATCGTCGTTGCGGCGCAACTGCAGACTGACCTTCAGCTTGCGTTCGGGAATGTCGATGTCGGCCCGGATCACCGGCACCGGTCCTCCCACGGATTTGACCGAATCGAGCCGCCAGGTCACCGAGCCCTCATAGCGCTTGCCCTTCGGATCCGAGGCGTCCTCGTCATACAGCACCGCGAGGCCCGGGGTCCGTGCGTCCTGGGTGGCAGTCGCTGCGCGCGTGGCGGAAGGAGACGCGGGGGTCTCGCTGACGGTCGGACTCGCCGGCGCAGGCCGCCGCGTCGCAGCACCGGGCTGAGCGCCGCCGTCGATCTGGGTGAACATCACAAGCGGCTGCTGGGCGCCATTGGTCAGGCGCTCCACCGATTGCGCGGTTTGGCTGAAGACATCGACCAGCCGCCGATCCTGCTGCTGCAGCGCCTGGGCGAGCGCCGCCGAAAATGCGCTATGACCGTCTGACCCGCGCTGCCCGGTCGTGCCCGGCTGGGCGGCGAAGGCGATCAATGTGCGCGGGGGGACGCGCGGTTGGGAAAGCCCGGCGGTGAGGCCCGCGATGCCGCGCGCCTCGAACGGGTTGGCGCGGAAGGCATCGAGGATCACCAACGTTCTGCCGCCGGCTCGATCCTTCGAGCTCGCGCAGCACCGCATTGAGGTCGCGCAGCTCGGTCGCAAGCTCCGGGGCCCTTGTCGGCGCGGCATCGACTGGGACGAGATAGCCGGCGCCGTTCAGATTGAGTCCGTAGCCGGCGTAGTAGATCAGCGCGACGTCGGCATCGGCGATGCGGCCCTTGAACTCCGCGAGCGCCCGGTCGAAGCCTTGCTTGGTCACGTCGATTTGCGCAGCGCCGCCACTCAAGGTGAAGCCGAGCCGGGTCAGCGTGTCCGCCAGCAGCCGCGCGTCGGCGGCAGGCTCGTCCAGCAGCGGCGCGCGCTCATGGATGGAGTTGCCGATCACCAGCGCCACGCGCTTGTCGGCTGCGGCCGGTCCTGTCCCCGCGAGGAGCGTGACAGCGAACACGACAAACAATAGCTGCCCAACTCGGCGGCTCACCCCACGCATGCCCACGATCTCCTGCCACACGGTTTGCACGTTCGCGCGATGATTTTACCGCAACTCGAACAAAACCGGAACAAGAATTGTGGGCGGTGACGCGAAATTACCGGGCGTCTAGACGACCACCGGCGTCCGCACCCGGCCGGCATCGCCGAACACGCGCAGATAGCGCGCGATCTCGGCGGGGTCGCCGGTCGCCTTTTCCGGGTTGTCGGACAGCTTGACCGCGGGGCGGCCGTCGACCGAGGTCACCTTGCAGACCAGCGAGATCGGGTCGAGATCGACCGAGCCGTCCGGCGAGCAGCCGACGAAGTCGTTGGTCAAATTGGTGCCCCAGCCGAACGACAGCCGCACCTGGTCGGAGAAGCGCCGGTGGATCTGCTCGATCGACTCGACATCCATGGCGTCGGAGAACACCAGCAGCTTCTGCTTGGGATCACGCCCCTTGGACTTCCACCAGGCGATGATCTCCTCGCCGGCCTGGATCGGGGGCGCGCTATCTGGGCGGAAGCCGGTCCATTCGGCGACCCAGTCCGGCGCGTCGCGCAGGAAGGCCTTGGTGCCGAACGCGTCGGGCAGGGCGATCAGCAGGTTTCCGGCATAGGTCTGCCGCCACTGGTCGAGAATGCGGTAGGGCGCGAAGCGCAGATCGTCATCGTTCTTGGCGAGCGCCGCGGCGACCATCGGCAGCTCGTGGGCGTTGGTGCCGATCGCTTCGAGGTCGTTGTCCATCGCCAGCAGCACGTTCGAGGTGCCGGTGAATGACGGGCCCAGCCCTTCCTTCACGGCCTCGACGCACCAGCGCTGCCACAGGAAGCCATGGCGCCGGCGGGTGCCGAAGTCGGACAGCCGCAGGCCCTCGATCTTGCGCAGCCGCTCCACCTTGGCCCACAGCTTGGCCTTGGCGCGGGCGAACAGCACGTCGAGCGCAAACCGGCCCTGGCCCTTCATGGCCTGGCGCGAGCGCAGCTCGTTGACGATGGCGAGCGCCGGAATCTCCCACATCGTGGTGTGGGTCCATGGCCCGTGGAAATGCAGCTCATACTGGCCGTCGGCCTTATGCAGCTCGTAGTCGGGCAGCCGGAAATTGGCGAGCCAGTTCATGAAGTCCGGCGAGAACATGTGGGTCTTGCCGTAGAAGGTATTGCCGGCCAGCCAGATCAGCTCCTTCTTGGTGAAGCGGATGGTGCGGGCATGGTCGAGCTGGGCACGCAGCTCGCCTTCGTCGATGACGTCGGCGAGGCGTACGCGCTTGGTGCGGTTGATCACCGAGAAGGTCACCTGCTGATTCGGGTAGAACTCCCGAATCATCTGCAGCATCAACAGCTTGTAGAAATCGGTGTCGAGCAGGCTGCGCACGATGGGATCGAGGCGCCAGCCGTGATTATAGGTTCTGCTCGCGATGTCTGTAACGGTCATGCGACGGTTTTACAGTGCTGCTCGGAAACCCGCCACTGGGCTTTGGCGCAGATGGCGGTTGCGGCGGAGTACTGCGCGGCGCGTTAGGGGCGAGCGAGCGTCGGCAGGCCGGGATCGAAGTCCAGGGTGGCCTCGATCCATTTCGCGACGCGCAAGGTGTGGAGGTCGTTGCGATAGGGGCCGGCGACCTGGATGCCGAGCGGCAGGCCATTCTTGCCAAAGCCTGCGGGCAGTGCGACCGCGGGCGCGCCGACGAAGGTCCAGGGCGCGCAATATTCGGCATCACCGGTCCAGTCGAGGCCGCGCGGCGCTTCGCCGAACGCCGGCAAGGTGAGCACGGCATCGAAGCCGTCGAGCTCGGCGGCCAGCGCTTTCTGTCGCTCGGCCTGTGCGGCCTTGGCGGCGAGATAGTCCATGGCGGACTTGGTGCGGCCGCTCTCGACGTGACCTTTCATCACGTCGCTGACGCGATCGGGAAAGCGGGCGATCAGACCGGAGAAGATCGTCGTCGCCTCGCTGAGCATGATGGTGTTGATCGCATCCCAGTTGGCCGTGTCGAGCTCGGTGAGCGCGACCTCCTCGACCACCGCGCCGGCGCCGCGCAGCCTGTCGATGACGGACTCGAACACCGCCTTCTGCTCAGGCTCCGCCCGCTCCCATTTGGCGAAGCGCACCACCGCGAGCCGCGGCCTGGCGAGCGGCGTGAGACCGTGCGCGATATCGACCGTGAACGCCGGCAGTGGACGGCCGTGGAGATCATCCGCGCTTGCCCCCGCCAGCAGCGACAGCGCGAGAGCGACGTCATCGACGCGACGGGCGAAGAAGCCGACATGATCGAGCGATGGGCTGAGCGGATGCACGCCGGTGCGCGGGATCGCGCCGAAGCTCGGCTTGAAGCCGACGACGCCGTTGAAGGCCGCGGGCCGGATCACCGAGCCGAGCGTCTGTGTCCCCAGTGCCAGCGGGACGAGCCCTGCGGCAACGGCCGCCGCCGAGCCGGACGAGGAGCCGCCAGGCGTGTGCGCGGGGTTCCAGGGATTGACCGTCGGCCCCGGATGGCGCCAGGCGAATTCCGTCGAGACCGTCTTGCCGAAGATGGTCGCGCCGAGATCGCGCAGCCGCGCCACCACCCAGGCGTCGGCGGCCGGCACGTGATCCCTGTAGATCGCCGAGCCGTTGGTGGTCGGCATGTCCGAGGTCGCGATGATGTCCTTGATGCCGACGGGAATTCCGCCGAGCGGACCGCTCTTGGCCGCGACGTCGCGCGGCAGATAGTCGAACGCCTTCAACTGCGGCTCGATCCGCTGTGTCCGCTTCAGACAATCTTCACCATAGGCCGAGGCCGCAGCCGGGTCGGCGGCGAACTGGCGCAGCAGCTCGAGAACGCCTGCACCCGCCTTCGGCGTCTGAAGTTCAGATGGTCGCGACATCGGGGATCCCATTCGGCACGAGTCTTGGAGGCGCCGGCACGGCCTGCGCCTGCCGCACCCTAGCGACTGACGGTGCGCACGCCAATCGCGCCCGCGATCGATGCGTATGAACGCAGCGCATGGCCATTCTTTCCGCTGCGTCGCGACGATCGTCGGTGCGTCGCAAGTGCGCGCTCAGCAAATAAGCAGGTGGCATGCGATGAGTGCCGAGGCGCGGCGTGAGCGTCACGCAAACTTCGCCGCAATCCGCTTCTCACCCGCTCAGGATGTGCTACCATTTTCGCGTCGTCGACTGACGTGGCGACCAACGAACGTCTGCAAACACGTTCCGATAATGAGATGCGGCCAAACGAGCCGCTCATGGGAGTGAAGCGATGGCTTTTCACCGAAGCATTCACCGAAGGATTCTTGCGCTTGCAACAATCAGTCTTCTCGCCGGCACAAGCATTGCCGGCGCGCAGCAGCAATCCGACCAGGGCAAGGGCCTGAAGAAATACGAATCCGGCACCAAGGAATTCTGGACGCATCCGCCGGATGACTGGTTCCTTGGCGACGAGACCGAGGCACAGAAGGGCCTCGCACCACCATCGGGACCGCCGACCGGCGCCTCCGACGCCGAGCTCGCCAAGATCGTCAAGCAGGTGAAGCTGCCTGATGGTTTCAAGATGGAGGTCTGGGCCTCCGGCGTGCTCGCCGCGCGGCAGATGGCGTGGGGCGACAAGGGCACCTTGTTCGTCGGCTCGTTCGGTCTCGGCAACGTCTATGCGATCACCGACAAGGGCGGCAAGCGCGAGGTCAAGACGGTCCTCAAGGGCCTGAACATGCCGACCGGCCTCGCCTTCCAGGACGGCAATCTCTACGTGATCGCGGTCGACAAGCTGATCAAATATGAGAATGCCGAGGCCAATGTCGACAATCTCGGCCAGGGCAAAGTCGTCTATGACGATATGCCGTCCTATGCCGCGCATGGCTGGAAATACATCGCGGTCGACAAGGACGGCTGGTTCTATCTGCCGTTCGGCCCGCCCTTCAACATCGGCATCCCGCCGACCTCGGTGTCGCAGATCCGCCGCGTCGATCCGCGCACCGGCAATGCCGAAATCTATGCGCTCGGTGTGCGCAACAGCGTCGGCGGCGACGTCGATCCGCGCACGGGCCGTTATTGGTTCACCGAGAACGCGCGCGACTGGATCAGCGACGATCTGCCGAGCGACAAGCTCAACATGATCTCGAAGATCGGCGAGCATTTCGGCTATCCCTATTGTCACCAGGGTGACATGCCGGATCCGAAATTCGCGATGGGCCACAAATGCTCGGAGTTCACGCCGCCGGTGCTGAACCTCGGAGCACATGTCGCGCCGCTCGGCATGAAGTTCTACACCGGCGATCAGTTCCCCGCCGAGTACAAGAACAACATCCTGATCGCCGAGCACGGCTCGTGGAATCGCCACAAGTACCAGGGCGCGCGGATCATGCGCGTGATCGTCGGTCCGGATGGCAAGGATGCCAAGCAGGAGGTGTTCGCCTCCGGCTGGATCGAGGGCGACCAGGGCTATCTCGGCCGTCCCGACGACATCATCCTCGCCAAGGACGGCTCGATCCTGGTGGCCGACGACTGGGCCGGTGCGATCTATCGCATCAGCTACGAGAAGAAGTGAGCCTTTGACCAACGCGGGGCTGCGCGCCGCCATCATGGCGGCCGCAGCCCCAACTATTTTGCGTCACGCGCGTTGTCCGCCGATCAGTCCGCGACCGCGCAGGACGACGCTGCGGCGCATCAGCCGTGGTGATACGGGAGGATGAGACATGCGTCATGGAGTTGCCGGTCTGCTCGCGCTCGCGCTGCTGAGTGGTCCGGCCGAGGCGGCGGATATCGAGGCCGGCAAGGCAAAGGCGGAGGTCTGCGCCGGCTGCCACGGCGAGAACGGCATCTCGCAGACGGAAAACATTCCTTCGCTCGCGGGACAGCAGGATCAGTTCATCCAGTGGCAACTGGTGTTCTTCCGCGCCGGCACCCGCAAGAACGAAGCGATGAAGCCGATCGTCGATCAACTGACCAACGAGGACATCCGCAATCTCGGCGCCTATTTCGCCTCGCTGCAGCCGGCCAAGTCCCCGCCGGACGATAATCCCGAGCTGTCAAAGAAGGGAGCCGAAGCCGCCGCCGGCCGCCGCTGTGCGTCATGTCATCTCGACAGCTACGCCGGCACCAAGGGCGTCGCGCGCATCGCGGGCCAGCGCGAGGAATATCTCGTCAGGGCCCTGCACGACTACAAGAGCGGCCAACGCGTCGGCGGCAGCCAGGCCGCGATGACGGACGTGGCGTATCCGCTGTCGGCGGAGGAGATCACCGCGCTCGCGCATTATCTGGCGCATTTGTAGGAAGTGTTGATTGGGTGGAGGCGCCGCGCCACCCACAATTGTCGTCCCGGCCTTGAGCCGGGACCCATACCGCGGAGTCTATCGAGGGACGTCACTGAGAGTCACCTGCCTCACCACGCCGGTGGTTATGGGTCCCGGCTCGAGGCCGGGACGACGGCGGAGGGTGTGGCGGCACCGCGCCTCACTCCGTCTACTTGCCTCGCTGCGCCTCGTAGACCTTCAGCTGCGTGTAGGAAATCCTTAAGCGAGGCACCGGGACCTTCGCGGCGTCGGCGCGGGCGACGAGATCGCCGATGACGTGATCGGCCTCCACCGGCAGGCCGGCGCGGAGGTCGCGGAACATCGAGGCGGTCATCGGCGATCCCTCGGCGGTGATCATGCCGGAGACACGTTGGAAGAATGCGCCTCCAGGAGGATATCCGGCCGCCGCCGCCACGGCGCTGCATTCGTCGAGCATGCCGAGCAGGAAGTCCTTGCCTCCGGGGGCGGTCAGGATGACGCCGACCGGCGCGCGCATCAAGGTGGTGGACGCGGCCAGCGACGACAGGAAGACCCACTTCTCCCACATGTCCTGCATGATGTGGTCGCTGGCCGAGGCGTTGAAATTGCCGCGCCGGAAGATGTCGAAGATGGCGCGCACGCGATCGGACAAGCCGCCGTCGCGCTCGCCGAAATTCAGCGACTGCATCGGCTGCAGCTGTACGACCTCGCGGCTCTCGTTCAAGGTCGCGGCGATGGCGCAGAGGCCGCCGAGCACCCGCGCGCGGCCGAACCTGGCGTCGAGCACGTCGAGATGCTTCATGCCGTTGAGCAGCGGAATGATCGCGGTATCAGGACCGACGGCCGGCGCGAACGACGCAATCGCGTCGTCGAGATCGTAGGCCTTGCAGCTCAGCAGCACGACATCGAAATGCTGCTTGAGGCTGTCGGCCTGCACCGTCGGCGGATTGGGCAAGGTGACGTCGCCGCTTGGGCTGCGGATCACGAGGCCGGCACTGGCGAGCTCGGCGGCGCGCCGGGGGCGGACGAGGAAGGTGACATCAGCGCCGGACTGCAGCAGCCGGCCGCCGAAATAGCCGCCGATCGCGCCGGCGCCGACGACGAGAATACGCATGGTGGATCCCTCTGTGAGCGGGGCGCATCATGGAGAAGCTGATGGCGAATGGCGAGGTGCGAATAGGAATGGCCTCCATTCGCTATTCGCTACTCCCTATTCGTCCCCTCACCACTTCTCGCCGAACGGCCGGATCTCCATCTCGAATGTCCAGGCACTCTTGGGCTGCTTGTAGAGCTGCCAATAGGCGCCGGCCACCGACGCGGGCGGCATCAGCAGGTCGGGATTATCAAGCGCCTCCTGGCCCCAGAGCTGGGCGCGGCGCTCGCGCACCCAGGCGGTGTCGACGCCGGAATCGATGATGAGATGGGCGACATGGATGTTCTGCGGCATCAGCTCCCGCGCCATCGACTGCGCCACCGCGCGCAGGCCGAATTTCGCTGAGGCGAACGCCGCAAAGCCAGACCCGCCGCGCAGCGACGCCGTGGCACCGGTGAAGAAGATCTTGCCGCCGCCGCGCGGCAGCATCAGCCGGGCGGCCTCGCGCCCACTGACGAAGCCGGCCCAGCACGCCATCTCCCAGACCTTGCGGAACACCCGGTCGGTGGTCTCGAGAATCGGGAAATTGACGTTGGCCCCGACGTTGAAGATCACGACCTCCAGCGGGGCATGCTGGTCAGCGTCGTTGAGGAAGGCGGTGGTCTCCTCCTCCTTCCGCGCATCGAGCGAGCGCGCCACGATCCGTCCCCCGGCGGCCTCGACCTCGGCGACCAGCGGCGCCAGCTTGTCGCCGTTGCGGCGGCCGGCGAACACCGTGAAGCCTTCGGAGGCGAATTTCTTGACGATCTCGGCGCCGATGTAGTCGCCGGCGCCAATCACGGCCACGGTGGCGCTGCGCTGTTGCATGCTAGTCTCCGTTCAAAGTCCGACGTTGTTGCGGAGATTACCTGCCGAGGATGTAGTCCTCGACGTCGCGCAGCTGCTCCTTGCCGAAGAACATCTCGTTGCCGACGAAGAAGGTCGGCGAGCCGAACGCGCCGCGCTCGACCGCGCGTTCGGTGTTCTCGACCAGCTTCGCCTTCACCTCCGGCTCCTGGGCGCGCGCGAACAGCTTTGCGCCGTCGAGCCCGGAGGAATTCAGCGCGGCGACCGCGACCTCGGGATCGTCCATCTTCTCCGGCTCGCGCCACATGTGATGAAACGCTGCATCGACATATTGCTCGAACACGCCTTCGAGCTGGGCTGCGATCGCCGCGCGCATCAGGTTGAGCGTGTTGACCGGGAAATGAGGATTCCAAACCCAGGGCTGCACATGGAAGCGCTTGAGGAAACGCTGCGTCTCGACCTCGTGGAACTCGCGCTTGTTCTTGATCCCGGCAAGCGACTCGGCCGGAGACTTGTTGTTGGTGGCCTTGAAGATGCCGCCGAGCAGCACCGGCACGTAGAAGAACTGCACGCCGATGCGCTTCTCGATCGCCGGAATCGCCTCATGACTGAGAAAGGCATTGGGGCTGCCGAAATCGAACATGAACTCCGGTGCGGGTCGGCTCACGGGCGGTCTCCTCGAAACGTTTTGCGCATTGTGGCCCGGGGCGCCCGCGGCGTCCAGGGCTTTATGATGATCGTCATATTGCGCGGGGCGGACGATGCGCGACCTGTCTCAGATCATCCTTTGCACCGTGCGCTTGCGCCAGACCAGGAGATAGAAGCTCATCTGCAGCACGGCCATGGCCGTGAACGTGATCGGATAGGCCCACCAGACGCCGTCGAGCCCGATGCTGCGGCTGAGCCAGGTCGCCGCGGGCACCTCGATCACGGCGATGCAGAACGCCGAGATCGCGAGCGGCATCCACACCGTGCCCGACGCGCGCATCGCCGCCGAGAAGGTGGTGGACATGCCGAACAGCACCGAGCTCCACAGCACGATGTGGAGCGAGCGCTGCGCCACCTCGATGACATCGGGATGGTGATGAAGAAGCCCATCAGCACCCGCGAGAACAGATAGCCGATCGCCACCAGACCGCCGGTCAGCACGATGTTCATCTCGATCCCGGTGCGCACGATGCGGCCGATCTGCTCGGCGTTGCCGCGGCCGATCGCCTGGGCGCCGAAGATCGACGCCGAGATCGCGATCGACAGCGCCGGAAACTGCACATAGCCCAGCACCTGGTTGACCGCGCCATAGGCGGCCGTCGCATCCGAGCCGAAGCCGTTGACGAGGCCGATCAGCACCATCTCGGCCAGCGACATCACGATCATGCCGATCGCCGCGGGAATGCCGAGCCGCAGCACGACGCGGAGCAATTGCGGATCGGGCCGCATGCCCCTGATGAATGCCATATCGATCGCCAGCGGATGCTTGCGCCGGCGCAGGTAGAGATGCAGCGATGTCAGCGTGATCAAGGTCGAGATGGCGGAGGCCCACGCGGCGCTGGCGACGCCGAGCTCGGGCATGCCGAGCCAACCGCGGATGAACATCGGCGTCAGCACCAGCCCGAGCACCGTCGATGCAGCGAGCGCGGCAAGCGGCGTCACCGTGTCGCCGACGGCGCGCATCTGCGACGACAGCATGATGTAGGCGAAGGTCAGCGGCATCGTCAGCATCATGATGCGGGCATAGCCTGAGGCCGCATCGAGGATGTTCGCAGGCGTCGCGAGCGCGGTCAGCAGCTCGCGGCTGTAGAGGCCGCCGAGCGCGATCAGTCCGGCGAGCAGCAAGGTGATCGTCAACGTCGTGCCGGCGATCGCCTTCACCTTGCCGGGCTCCGTCGCGCCCCAGGCCTGGCCGATCAGCACGCTCGCGCCGGAGCCGAGCCCCATGACGAAGGCCACGAAGAAGAACATCGCCGGAAAGAACACCGACACCGCGGCGAGCGCGTCGACGCCGATCATCTGGCCGAGATAGACGTTGTTGATGGTGCCGAACAGGGATTGCAGGATGTTGCTCAGCATCATCGGCGCGAGAAACATCAGGAACGGCTTTCGGAGCGGAGTGGGCGTTGTCACGACAAATAAATCCGTCGGCCGCGCTCAGGTCGAGCTGCGGCTCGCGTTGGAATGAACTGAAACGAGAGCGGGACCGATCGGCTGCTCTCGTTGGCGTGTCGAATAGGACAGATCTCAATCGGCGCGATGGCGAAACGCGAGCGCCATCACATGGTCGCGGATGTCGGCGGGCCAGTCTACGATCAAAGACGTGACGCGGTTGAGATCGTCCGCGAACAGCGCCCGCGCCGCCTCCTCGAAATGCGCCAGATTGCCGGCCATCGCCGACATGAAATGATAGGCCGCATCGCGCGCCTCGCGGGCACGGTCCTTGTCGCCGCTGGCGCGGCGGGCCTCATGGACCAGCTTGCGCAGCGCGACCGAGGCGCCGCCGGGCTGCGCGCCCAGCCATTCCCAATGCTCCGGCAGCAAGGTTACCTCGCGGGCGACGACCCCGAGCCGGGGCCGTCCCCGGCCGCGTGGCTCGCTCGGCGCGGGCTCAGCCGGCACCGCGGGACCGCCAGCGAGCCTGGCCAGAATCTCCCGGTCGCTGCCGCGCAGATCGAGGTCGATCGGCCGTCCGGTGCGATCGCTGAAGATGATGACCGGCGCCGGGCTCGCCGGCGCGTGCTTCAGAGCGAGCGCCACCTTCGGCAGCGGTCCCGCGGCGATCCGGTCGTGGCCTGCAAAGGCAGTGTAGGTATCCATGTCCGCTATTCCTATCTCACGAGCGCAATAAATCCCGGGTAAAAATAAAAGTCAATATTACCCGGGTGAATATCTCGACATGATTCGAGGCGGTCCGGCGCCTCGCCGAACCCGCTCTGTCCTGCTACGGAACAGCGCCCGCCATTCGATCCGCCTTTTCGGGGAATTCATGCTCACCGTTCACCACCTCAACAATTCCCGCTCGCAACGCGTGCTCTGGCTCCTCGAGGAGCTCGGGGTGCCCTATGAGATCATCCGCTACGAGCGCCAGCCCGACATGCGCGCGCCGAAGGAGCTGCGCGCCATCCATCCGCTCGGCAAGTCGCCGGTCATCACCGACAATGGCAACGTGATCGCCGAGTCCGGCGCGATCGTCGAATATCTGGTCGAGACCTATGGCAATGGCCGCCTGATCCCGCCGCCGAAAACTCCGGAGCGGCTGCGCTATTCCTATTGGCTGCATTACGCCGAGGGCTCGGCGATGCCGCTGCTGCTCCTGAAGCTGCTGTTCAACATCATGCCGAAGCGAGCGCCGGCGCTGCTGCGCCCGCTCGTGCGCAAGGTGTCGAGCCAGGCGCTGACCACCTTGGTCAATCCGCAGCTGAAGCAGCACATGGCGTTCTGGGAAAGCGAGCTGCAGAAGAGCGACTGGTTCGCCGGCAACGAATTCACCGCCGCCGACATCCAGATGAGCTTCCCGCTGCAGGCCGCCGCCGCGCGCGGCGGGCTGGAGCAGGGCCATCCGCGCGCGATGGACTGGCTCGCCCGCATCGAATCGCGGCCGGCCTACAAGATCGCGCTGGAGAAGGGCGGGCCGTACGAGATCGGCCGCTGAGCGCTATTTCGCCGCCGTGGCCGGCGTCTCGGTCGCGGCGATCACCTCCCGCACCAGACGGGCGACGCCCTTGATGTCGCCGTTCGGATCGACGGAATCGCCGAGCCTCACCACCACCATGTGCTGGCTCGGCATCATCACGATCCGCTGGCCCAGCAGGCCGAAGGCGAAGAAGGCATCGGCGGGGATGCCGGCGCGTGCCCGCCCCTGCGCGTGAACGTGCTGGCTGCGATTGGTCCAGAGACCGGCGCCATAATCGGTGTCGAGCGTCGCAGTGATCGACATCGTGACCCAGCCCTCGGGCAGGATGCGCCGATCGCCGACGACGCCGTCGCCGAGATAGAGCTGCCCGAGCCTCGCCCAGTCACGCGCGCTCGCCAGCATGTTGCCGTAGCCCTGCAGCGTGCCGCTGCCGTCATATTGCAGCGTCGCGCTGCGCATGCCGAGCGGGTTGAACAGCTCGCGCCAGGCGAGCTCGATGGCCTGCTCCGGGCCGCCGACGGCATCGCGAATGATCCGTGCCAGGATCTGCGTCGACGCGCTCGAATAGGCCCAGCGCTGCCCGGGCGGCGAGATCAACGGAGCGTGGGTGGCGAAGGCCGCCATGTCGCGGTGGATCGCCATCTGGCTCGATGCGTCGAAGCCCGAATTGGTCTCGTCCAACGCCAGCCCCGACGTCATGCGCATCAGCTGCTCGATCGTGATCTCGTGCCGGCCGTCGGCAGGACCGCGCCATTCCGCGACCGGCGCCGGGATCGATGGGCTGAGCTTGCCCTGCCGGGTGAGAATGCCGAGCAGCGCATTGGTGACCGTCTTGGTCATCGAGAAGCCCATCAGCGGCGTCTCGACGCCGATGCCCGGCGCATAGCGCTCCGCGATCAGCCGGCCGTCCTTGATGATGACGACGGCCTTGGTGCGCCGGAGCGGCGGACTGGCCGGCTCCTCGAAGGCATGATCGAGCGCCGCCTTGAGAGCCGGGTTGGTCGCCTCGACCGGGTTGGCATCTGCGAAGTCGGGCAGGGCGGCGGCGGGGCCGGCGGCGCGCAGCGCGTTGATGTCGCTGTGCGGCACGTAAGGCGGCTTCTGGCCTTGCAGCGAAACGCAGCCGAGGCCGTCATGATAGGATGAGCGGCTCGCATGCAGGCCGAGCAGCGAGGCATCGACGAGCCGCATGTCCGGCTCGACCCGGTAGCGCATCACCGCGCGCAACCGGCGCAGGCCGGGGCGCTCCATGGTCTCGGCAAAGGTGGTCTGCGGATCGAGGCCGGAGACGAAGGTCTTGGCGCAGATCATCTCGGCGACGGCGGTCGTTGCCGCGCGCAGCGCCCGATCGGGCCGATAGGTGAGCCAGCCCGCCACCAGCAGACCCGCAAACACCAGAAGGCCAACCGAAAATCTGCGCAAGTTCACCAGAACGCCTGACATCGTCTCGCGGGCGAGCGACGCCGCGCCCTGGACCTGTTCTAACCCGGCGCAAGCACCTCGCCAACGGAAGGACGCGATGGAACGCATCAGAGCGGCGGCGGCAAATCGTCATCCGGCCTGGCACGGAACCGGACAGCCGGATGCGACGACGCTGACCGGAAGCATGATGCGTTTCGGCGGACACGCATCATGATCTTATCTCTTTGTTTGAGCATGATCTTTTCGGAAAACCGGTTTCCACTTTTCCGGATCATGCTCAAGGCGCAGATGTGATCGCGTGGAAACGCATCATGCCTTAATCGCCATGCCTTCCCGATGATCACGACGGCAGCGCGGCGATCTCAGTCTCACCTCCCCTTGAGGGGGAGGGTCGCTCGCACGCGAAGCGGGCGAGCGGGGTGGGGTGAAGCCGCGAAAACCGGTGCAAGCGTAGAGATCACCCCACCCCGGCTCACACGCGCTTCGCGCTATGAGCCGACCCTCCCCCTCCAGGCAGGGCTATCGCAGATGGAAATTCTAGGCTCTCCCGACGGACAATTCTGCTGGTTAGTTACTCCGTCATGCCCGGGCTTGTCCCGGGCATCCACGTGGATCTCAGCATGCTGGACGACGTGGATGGCCGGGACAAGCCCGGCCATGACGACGCGGAGAGAGACGAGCGCTAAACTGCGATCGCCATATGCGATAGCCCTCCCCCTCCAGGGGAGGGTGATAGCGGGGATGGCCTCGAAGCTGCGCGCCGCGGAACTAGGAAACGTGCGCGAGGCGCGATTCGGCACAAACAGATCATGATCTAGCGCCCCGCGGCAGTCGCCCCCTTGCTGCGCGGATCGGGGGCGCCGACCAGACCGTCTGCCGTCACCAGGATCGAATTGGCCGAGGTCCGTCCCATCGGCTCCTCGATGTTGTGACCGCGGGCGCGCAGATCCGCGAGCACGGCGTCGGAGAAGCCTTTCTCGACCCGGACCTCGTCGGGCATCCATTGATGGTGTAGCCGCGGTGCCGTCACGGCCTGGCGCACGTCCATCTGGTAGTCGAGCACGTTCACGATGACCTGCAGGACGGTCGAGATGATGCGGCTGCCGCCGGGCGAGCCTGTCACCAGCACCGGCTTGCCGTCCTTGAGCACGATGGTCGGCGACATCGACGACAACGGCCGCTTGCCGGGCCCGGGCAGATTGGCCTCGAAGCCGACCAGTCCGAAGGCGTTGGAGGCGCCGGGCGCGGCGGTGAAATCGTCGAGCTCGTTGTTGAGCAGCACGCCGGTGCCCTCCGCGATCAGCCCGACGCCATAGGGGAAGTTCAGCGTGTAGGTGTTGCTGACGGCATTGCCGTCATTGTCGACCACCGAGAAATGCGTCGTGTTGCTCCCCTCGCGCAGCGGCTTGGTGTTGAGCACGTCGCCCGCGCTGGTGGCGCGCGCCGGATCGATGCTGGCGCGCTGCTGGGCCGCATAGTCCTTCGACAGCATTGCGCGCACCGGCGCATCGACGAAGGCGGGATCGCCGAGATAGCGGGCGCGGTCGGCATAAGCCCGCTTCATCGCCTCGATCAGCAGGTGCAGCGAAGCCGGCGAGCCCTGCTTGACGTCGGCGAGCTTGAAGCCCTCGAGGATGTTCAGCGTCTCGACCAGCACGGTGCCGCCGGAGGATGGCAACGGCATCGAGACGATGTCGTAGCCGCGATAGGTGCCGCGCACCGGCACGCGCAGCACCGGCTGATAGGATTTGAGATCGTCCGATGTCATGATGCCGCCGGCGGCCTGGATCGCCTTGGCGAGCTTCTCCGCGACCGCTCCCTCGTAGAAGCCGCGCGGACCCTGCTCGGCAATCGCGGTGAGCGTCGCCGCGAGGTCGCGCTGCACCAGACGGTCGCCCTCCTTCAGCACGGTGCCGTCGGGACGGATGAAGATCGCGGCCGAGGACGGCCATTTCGCCAGCCGCGGCGCCATCATCGGCAGCGTGACCGCCACGTCGTCGGCAACGGGGATGCCGTCGCGCGCCAGCACGATCGCCGGCGACACCAGCTGCGCCAGCGTGAACTTGCCCGAGCCGTATTTCTCGAGCGCCAGCGCGAGGCCGGCCACGGAACCGGGCACGCCGATCGAGAGCGCCGAGTCGCGCGATTTGGCGTTGTCGGGCTTGCCGTCGGCGCCGAGGAAGATGTCGCGCGTCATTGCCGCGGGGCCGGTCTCGCGATAGTCGATCGCGACATCCTCGTTGGTCTTGGCGAGGTGGATGACCATGAAGCCGCCGCCGCCGATGTTCCCGGCGACCGGATAGGTCACGGCCATGGCGAAGCCGGTGGCGACCGCGGCATCGACCGCGTTGCCGCCGAGCGCGAGCACGCGCTGGCCGACCTCGGCGGCGATGCGCTCCTGCGCCACCACCATGCCATGTGCGGGCGCCTGCGCCGGTGCGGCAACGTTGGGCGGCTGCGGAATCTCCACCGCTTGCGGATCGCGCGCATGGGCCGGCCAGCAGCCCGCCAGCAACAGCATGGCGCCTGCGAGGAGCCGTCGTCGATCAATCGTGAAGAGGGTCATCGCCATTCTGCCGCTGCTGACATCCGCCCGGGATCGTCAGATGTTATAGGGCCGCGTCGCCGACGTAAAACGCGACCCGGTGATCGTCGCCAGGAAACGACGATGTGAACGTCGCAAGGGGCGACGACGAGATCGCAGAAGGATTTGGCATGGCCGTCGCCACAATGGAGACCACCGCTGCTGCTGAGAAGCTCAGCTATCCCGGCCGCGCCGCAGTGGTCGGCTGGATCTTCTTCGACTGGGCGGCGCAGCCTTATTTCACCTTGATCACGACCTTCATCTTCGCGCCCTATTTCGCCGCCCACGTTGCGCCGGACGCGGCGAGCGGCCAGGCGCTGTGGGGCTTCGCGACCGCGGCCGCCGGCATCGTGATTGCGCTGCTGTCGCCGGTGTTCGGCGCGATCGCCGACGCGACCGGCCGGCGCAAGCCGTGGATCGCGGTGTTCGGCGCGATGCTGGTGATCGGCTCCAGCTTGATGTGGATCGGCCGGCCCGGCGCGCCGGAGCTGATCCCGCCGCTGCTCGCGGCCTATGTGCTCGCGACCATCGGCGTCGAGTTCGCCACCGTGTTCAACAATGCGATGATGCCGACCCTGGTGCCGCCCGAGCGCATCGGCCGGCTGTCCGGCACCGGCTGGGCCACGGGCTACATCGGGGGCATCGTCTCGCTGGTGCTCGTGCTGGGCTTCATGGCCGCCAATCCGACAACCGAACGCACCTTGTTCGGGCTCACCCCGCTGTTCGGGCTCGATCCCCTAACGCATGAGGGCGATCGCATCTCCGGCCCGCTCACCGGGCTGTGGTTCATCGTGTTCGTGCTGCCGATGTTCCTGTTCACGCCGGATTTCCCGGCGCGCCACCGACTCGGCGCGGCGATGCGCGAGGGACTCGGCGAGCTGAAGCAGACATTGCGCAGCCTGCCGAAGCAGCGTGACGTCGCGCTGTTTCTCATCGCCAACATGATCTACACCGATGGCCTGGTGTCGGTGTACGCCTTCGGCGGAATCTATGCGGCCGGCACTTTCGGCTGGAACACCATCCAGATCGGCACCTTCGGCATCATCCTCGCTGTCGCCGGCACCTTGGGCGGCTGGCTCGGCGGCAAGCTCGACGATCTCCTCGGACCGAAGCGCGTGATTGCCGGCAGCATGACCTTGCTGCTGCTGGCCATCGTCGCGATCCTCCTGGTGAGCCGCGATTCGATCCTGTTCATTCCGGTCGCGCCGGCTGTGCCAGGCGGGCCACTATTCGCGTCGTGGCCGGAGCGCGCTTACCTGCTGCTCGGCTGCGTCATCGGCGCCTGCGGCGCGCCGCTGCAGGCGGCCTCGCGCTCGCTGCTGATCCGGATGGTCCCGAAGGAGCGCGTTGCGCAATATTTCGGGCTGTTCGCGCTGACCGGCAAGGTGACGTCCTTCATCGGCCCGCTGCTGATCGGCATCATCACCGCCGCGACCGCGAGCCAGAAGGCCGGCATGGCCGTGCTGGTGCTGTTCTTCGCGGCGGGCCTGGTGCTGCTGGCGCTGGTCAACTCAGGGCGCCGTGCGGGACAAGTCGCCTGAGCTCGCTCCGTCGTCATCCCGGGCCTGCGCCTTGTAGCGCATTTCGGAATGACGACAGAGGTCGTGGATGCAATCAGTGCCGGAAGTGCCGGACGCCGGTCAGCACCATCGCGATGCCGTGCTCGTCGGCGGCCTTGATGACCTCGTCGTCGCGAACCGAGCCGCCCGGCTGAATCACCGCGGTGGCGCCGGCCTCGATGCAGGCGAGCATGCCGTCGGCGAACGGGAAGAACGCATCGGAGGCGACCACCGACCCCTTGGTGAGCGGCTCGGCGAGCTTCAGCTCCGCGGCGGCATCGAGCGCCTTGCGAGCGGCGATGCGCGCCGAATCGACCCGGCTCATCTGGCCCGCGCCGATGCCGACCGTCGCGGAGTCCTTCGCGTAGACGATGGTGTTGGACTTCACGTGCTTGGCGACGCGGAAGGCGAAGCGCAGGTCGCGCAGCTCGGCGTCGGTCGGCGCGCGCTTGGTCACGACCTTCAACGCCATGTCATCGACCACGGCATTGTCGCGGCTCTGCACCAGGAGGCCGCCGGCGACGGTCTTGGCGGTAAGGCCGGCCTCGCGCGGATTGGGAAGGGCGCCGGCGAGCAGCAGCCGCAGGTTCTTGCGGGCTGCGATCACCGCGATCGCCTCCTCGGTGGCGTCGGGCGCGATGATCACCTCGGTGAAGATGCCGGTGATCGCGCGCGCGGTGGCGGCGTCGAGCTTGCGGTTCATCGCGATGATGCCTCCGAACGCGGACGTCGAGTCGCAGGCCAGCGCCTTCTGATAGGCGGTGATCAGGTCCGGGCCCTCGGCGACGCCGCAGGGGTTGGCGTGCTTGACGATGACGCAGGCCGCGGTGCGTGCCGGATCGAACTCGGCGATGCACTCATAGGCGGCGTCGGTATCGTTGATGTTGTTGTAGGACAGCTCCTTGCCCTGCACCTGGCGCGCGGTGGCGACGCCCGGCCGGCCGCCCGGCAGGGCGTAGAACGCGGCGTGCTGATGCGGGTTCTCGCCGTAGCGCAGCGGCTGGATCAGCCTGCCGCCAAACGCGCGATAATCGGGCGTATCGTTCTGAATGGTCGCTGCGAACCAGTTCGAGATCGCGGCGTCGTAGGCGGCGGTGCGGGCATAGGCCTTGGCGGCGAGCCGGCGGCGCAGCAGCAAGGTGGTCGAGCCCTCGTGCCGCGCGAGATCCTCCAGCACGGCCTCGTAGTCGTCGACGTCGACGACGACGGCGACATCCTCGTGGTTCTTGGACGCCGCGCGGATCATCGCGGGGCCGCCGATGTCGATGTTCTCGATGCAGTCGCTGAACGGCGCGCCGCGCTCGATCGTGGCCTCGAACGGATAGAGATTGACGACGAGCAGATCGATCGGTGCGATGCCGTGGGTCTTCATCGCCTCGGCGTGCTCGTCATTGCCGCGGATCGCGAGCAGGCCGCCATGCACCTTCGGATGCAGCGTCTTGACGCGGCCGTCCATCATCTCGGGGAAGCCGGTGAGGTCGGAGACGTCCTTCACCTTCAGGCCGGCCTCGGCGATCGCCTTGGCGGTGCCGCCGGTGGAGATCAGCTCGACGCCGCGTGCGGCGAGCGCGCGCGCGAAGTCGGTCAGGCGGGTCTTGTCGGAAACGGACAGCAGAGCACGACGAACGGGACGAAGCTGATTGGTCATGGGCAGAATCCTGTTGCAGGAGGTTCAGTTGCCCAGGCGCACGGCGGTCAATCCCGCGCTCCCCGATGGTGCTCCATCCAAAGTCGCCAGTCGCGCGGAAGCCGGGTGCATAGCAGGTTTTGGCGAGGGCGACAACGGGGAGGGTGTGTTTCAACTCGCCGCCATGGTCGCGCTCGCGATGGTACGCTAAATCGCTGAGGCAATCCCTCCCGGCATGCACGGTGCAACCTCTCCCCGCCCTTTGCGGGGAGAGGTCGGATTGCGCAGCAATCCGGGTGAGGGGCATGGCACAAACGAGACCACATCGCAGGTCCATCGGACTCGCACGTCCGAGCCCTGCAAATGCACCACCCAGTGCGGCTGCCCCTCATCCCAGCCTTCTCCCCGTGAAGAACGGGGAGAAGGAGCGCACCGTTCGTGCGGAGACAGTTCGTGTCTTACGCCTCGCGGTACGCTCACTTCAGGGCTCCAGCCTACAACGGCAGCTCCGGCTCCCGTCGTGCATTGCGTCGCGCGTTGGTCTCGCTCGGCGAGGTCGAGGAGCGCACGAAGCTCCAGCGGATCGAGGGGGCCTGCTGGGCGTCCTGGCGGATGACGAGTTGCGTGGTGCGGCGCGGGCCGTCATTGCCGGCGAGGAACACGCTGTCCTCGAGATCGACGCGGTCCTCGAAGGTCTCGAACGTCCACACTTCCCGATTGGGCAGCACCAGCATGGCGCCGCGGCCATCGCTAAGCCGGCTCGCCTTGACCGCCGGGTGCAGATGGAAACGCAGCGTGTAGTCCGAGCCGCCGCCGCGCAGCCGCGCGCCCTGCGCCGGGGTCACCGTGTCCTCGCCGTCGAGCCGCGAGCCGTCCTCGGCCGCGACCAGCACGCGACGGTGGATCAGGCCGAACTTCGCCGCATAGCCATTATGCGACGTCGACAGCACGGTGCCATCAGGCACGATCTCGCGGAAATTCTCCACCCGCGTCGGACCAGAGACGATCGGCGCGCCGTGCAGCAGGCGCTTCATCGCCGACATCTCGACGAAGGTGCAGGACGACGTGTTGTGATAGGTCAGCGTCGAATGCGCGACCGTCGAGCGCGCGAAGGTGCGCCAATTGTCGCGGCCGGTCGACGGCAGCCCGCAATTGATCACGATGCGGCTGGTGCCTGACGACAGCTCGAAGGCGAGGCAGCCGGCATGCGCCTCGTGGCTGAGATGCGGCGGCGGCGGTGCGCCGGTGTCGACGATGACGGTCATCTGCCCGGCGTCGAGCCGCTGGAAGCCGGAATGCGGCATGCTCGCCATCGGCGTGCCGTGGGTGTCGTCGTAGGCGAGCAAGGTCGCCAGCAGGTCGGTCGGCGTACCGCCCATGCCGTTGAACAGCGCCATGTTGCCGTCGCCATGCCGGAAGAAGCGTAGCATCGGCATCATGCGGTCGATGGCGTTGAGCAGCGCCGGCGGCGGCGCGATGTTGCGCGCGGCGAAGGTCTGGCGCAGCGGCAGCAGGTCGATCAGGAGCTCGATCAG
Source organism: Bradyrhizobium sp. USDA 4353 (assembly GCF_054063215.1). Lineage (NCBI taxonomy): Bacteria > Pseudomonadati > Pseudomonadota > Alphaproteobacteria > Hyphomicrobiales > Nitrobacteraceae > Bradyrhizobium > Bradyrhizobium sp. USDA 4353. The sequence goes on along the minus strand of NZ_JBSSGB010000001.1, from coordinate 1,478,029 downwards.
CGCGCCGGGGTTGCGCGACACGTGGCCCGCCGTCGGGCAGGATCTGGCGCTGCAGCTCCTCCGACAATTTCTTGCTGGCGCTGCGGATGTGCTTGGCCTGGTTAGCGAGGCATAGCGCCGCGTAGCACAGCGCGATCAGCACCTGCAGCCGCGGCACGCCGTCGGGAATGTCGATGGTCGAATAGCGCAGATAGCGGATCTCGCGGGTCAGGCCGCGCAGATAGCGCCGGTAGAACTTGCCGTCGGAATCCGCCAGCACCAGCGGCGCCTGCGACAGCAGCGAGATCACCCGGCGCGCCAGCACGTCGGCGCGGCGGCTCAGCGGATGGCGGCCGATCTGGTTGGTGATCCAGTCGTCGACCAGGGCGCGGGCATTGGCGCGGGTCAGCGCGGTGTCGGCTGCGCGGAGATGCCGCAGCCAGCCGAAGCCGAGCAGGGCGACCTCCCAGTCCTCCGACGGCGGCTCGAGGTCGAAGATCGACCGGCCGTGGCAGGTGACGATCTTGCCGGCGAACACGAAGCGTCCGGCATAGATCTCGGCCGCTCTCGTGGCGTCCGAGGTGCGCAGATCATGCGGCGCAATGATCAGCCGGTCGGCCCGGCCCGGCCACAGACCGGATACGGATACCGACACGCCGCTGACATTGGACATCAGGCTGCGCGCGGCGCGGCCCAAAACCAGTGTCGATATGCGTCTGCGTTGAGCGGCGGACACGCCAAGCCTTCAGCGAGAGGGAAGAGTCTGTTGCGGACCCCCGAGAGAATCGCAACTGCCGCCGATACACCATTTTTGGCCCAGGTGCAGCACCATCGCAGGACCGGAATCTGGTGCAAAATCAGGATTTAAACGGACTGACGCAACACCGACGCCCGCAACCCGCTACCGTCACCGGACAGCCTTACATTGCACACACGATGCCATGCTCATGGCCGGCGCTCCAGCCTCGCCGCATAAAAACCGTCGAGGCCGCCGAGCCGCGGGTCCTGATGCGGCAGATGGCAGGGCAGCGTTCGCAGATCGCCCGCAGGCGTCACCAGCTCGGCCAGTCCCGCCACCTCGCCCGGCGTGATCGGAACGCGGCGAAGCTCGCTGCCTGCGGCCAAGACGCTGTCGACTAACTGCTCACCTTCCTCGGGCTCGAGCGAGCAGGTGCAGTAGACCAGGGTGCCGCCCGGCTTGAGCAGGCTGGCCGCCCGCGTCAGCAGCCGCGCCTGCAGGGCGGACAGCGCGGTGATGTCGGCCTCGCTGCGCAGCCAGCCCACATCCGGGTGGCGGCGGATCGTTCCTGTCGACGTGCACGGCGCATCCAGCAACAGGCCGTCGAAGCCGCCGGTTTCGGCGGGCTGCCATTCGGCAGCGTCGGCGACGACGGTCTCGGCTGTCAGCTGCAGCCGCGTCATGTTCTCCTTCAGCCGGTTCATCCGTGCGGGCGAACGGTCGACCGCGGTGACGCGGGCGCCTCCATGGGCGAGCTGCGCCGTCTTGCCGCCCGGCGCGGCGCAGAGGTCGGCTATGGTCTTGCCGGCGACGTCGCCGAGCAGGCGGGCGGGCAGCGCGGCAGCGGCATCCTGCACCCACCATTGTCCTTCGGCGAAGCCGGGCAGCACCGTCACCGAGCCGTGCAGCAAGGTGCGCACGGTGCCGGTCGGCAGCACCTCGCCATGCAGCCGCGACGCCCACTGCGCCGGATCCGACTTGACGGTGAGATCCAGCGACGGCTCCTGGCCGAGCGCGGCGGCAATGTCCTTGGCGGTGGCCTCGCCGTAATGATCGATCCAGCGCTTCAGCAGCCAGGGCGCGATGTCGAGCGGCTGCCCCTGGGCGTCGTCGAGCAGCGCCGTGCCCTCGCGCGCGCAGCGCCGCAGCACGGCGTTGACGAGGCCGGCGTATTTCGCCGCGCGCCGGTCGGCCTGCACCAGCCGCACCGACAGGTCGACGGCGGCGTGATCCGGCACGTCCATCCACAGGATCTGCGCGGCGCCGATCAAGAGCGCGCTCTGCGCCCGCGGCGCATCGGTCGGGATGCCGCGATCCAACAGCCGCGACAGCACGTTTCCGAGCGTGCCGAGCCGGCGCAGCGTCGTCGCGACGAGACGGCGCATCAAGGCGCGGTCGCGGTCGGCGAGATGCTTGAGGCCGGGATGCGCGCCGCTGCCGTCGAGCTGGTCGTCGAGCGTGCGATGCTTGTGCAGCACGCCGTCGATGACATCGGCAGCGATGCGCCGGGCGGCGAGGCCAGGAACTTCGGAAGGGGTCGCAAAACGCGGCGGAGGCATGCCTGGGAATTACTCGCGAAAGAAGAAAGGCAGTTCCGCGACGATCGGGTGCATGCCATCAGCTTGCGGGACCACTGCCACGGGAATATGCCAAATGTAAGAATCGGCTCTGCTTTTTTTAGACCTGTTTTGTCTGGCGTGGGCACACGATCTGATGAGGTCAGCAATGACCCGGTGTAACGGTGGAATGGTACAATGAGCGACGAGCCGAACAACGAGCTGAAAGGCAAGCCTGCATTGACGCTGGTGGCCAGCAACGAGGCTCCGCGCAAGCCGCTGAGCCCGGCGGCGCAACGCGCGCTGGCCGAAGCCGAGGAGCGCCGGCGTCTCGCCGCCGAGCAGGCGGAGACGCCGATGCCCAGGGAGTTGCAGGGGCCGAAGGGGCCGGAACCGACCCGCTACGGCGACTGGGAGCGGAAGGGCATCATCTCCGACTTCTGACGCGCGGGCCTCGCCCGCACGTCAGACATAATGATGCTCGCGCAGATGCCGGACGATCAGCTCGGCCGCCGCCTCTGCCGAGAGGACGGCTGCATCGATCGTGATGTCCGGGCTCTCCGGAGCTTGATAGGGCTGGTCGATCCCGGTGAAGCTCGACAGCTCGCCGGCGCGTGCGCGCTTGTAGAGGCCCTTGGGATCGCGCGCCTCGCAGGTGGCGAGCGCGGTTGCGACATGCACCTCGATGAACTCGCCGTCGGCGAATCGCTTGCGCGCCATCTCACGATCGGCGCGGAACGGCGAGATCAGCGACACCAGCGTGATCAGGCCGGCCTCGACGAACAGCGCGGCGATCTCGGTCACGCGCCGGATGTTCTCGACCCGCGCCTCCGGCGTGAAGCCGAGATCGCGGTTGATGCCATGCCTAAGATTGTCGCCGTCGAGCAGCGCGGTGTGGCGGCCGAGATCGCACAGCCGCCGGTCGACGAGATTGGCGATCGTCGACTTGCCGGCGCCGCTCAGTCCGGTGAGCCAGAGCACGCAGGGCTTCTGCTGCTTGAGGCGCGCGCGTACTGATTTGTCGACCGTCATCGGGTGCCAGGAGATATTGGCCGGCCGGCGCAGCGGCGCGTCGATCAGCCCCGCCGCCACCGTGTGCCGACTGAATGGATCAATCAGGATGAAGCTGCCGAGATCGCGGTTGTCGCGATAGGGATCGCAGACCAGTGGCCGGTCGAGCGCGATCTCGACGCAGCCGATCTCGTTGGCGTCCAACGTCGACCCGGCCTGATGCGCCATCGTGTCGATGTCGACGCGATGCTTCATCGCCGAGACCGCGGCGCCGATCGACGACGTTCCCGATTTGAGCAGATAGCGGCGGCCTTGCCGCATCGTCTCGTCATCGAACCAGATCAGATGCGCGGTGATGTGATCGGTCACCAGAGGCGGAGCGCCTGAGGTGAGCACATCGCCGCGGCTCGCATCGATCTCGTCCGCGAGCAGCAGCGTCACCGATTGACCGGAGACGGCCTGTTGCAGCCGGCCGTCGGCCGTAACGATGCCGGAGACGCGGCTGCGCCGCCCGGAGGGGTGCACGACCACGGGATCGCCGCAGCGGAGCGTGCCACTGGCGATACGGCCGCTGAAGCCGCGAAACTCGGCATTCGGCCGGTTGACCCATTGCACCGGAAAACGGAACGGTTGGCCTGAGATGCCGTCGGAGACGTCGACTTGCTCGAGATGCTCCATCACGCTCGGCCCATCGTACCAGGGCATGCGTGCGCTGCTATCGATGATGTTGTCGCCGTCGCACGCCACCACCGGAATGCATTGCACGTCGGCGATGCCGAGCTGTCCGGCCATGGTCCGGAAGGCGATCGCGATAGCGGTGAAGCGATCGGCGTCGAAATCGACCAGATCCATCTTGTTGACCGCGACGAGCACGTGACGCACGCCGAGCAGAGCGAGAATGTGGCTATGGCGGCGGGTCTGGCTCACCACGCCCTTGCGGGCGTCGATCAGCACCACCGCGAGATCCGCCTGCGAGGCGCCGGTCGCCATGTTGCGCGTATATTGCACGTGGCCTGGCGTATCGGCGACAACGAAGCGGCGGCGCGCAGTGGCGAAGAACCGGTAGGCGACGTCGATCGTGATGCCCTGTTCGCGCTCGGCCTGCAGGCCGTCGACGAGCAGCGCGAAATCGAGCGCCGGCCCGCTGGTGCCCGCCACCTTGCTGTCGGTGCTGAGCGCGTCGAGTTGGTCGTCCAGCAGCATCTTCGAATCATAGAGCAGCCGTCCGACCAGCGTGCTCTTGCCATCATCGACGCTGCCGCAGGTGACGAAGCGCAAGGTCGGCTTGTCCTGGGCATGAGGTCGCGCGGCGTCGTGCGCCCGCCCGATGCGCGCGGTGTGAGCGGCCATCAGAAATAGCCCTCCACCTTCTTGCGCTCCATCGAGGCCGTGCTGTCGCGATCGATCATTCGGCCTTGCCGCTCGGAGGTGCGGGAGGTCATCATCTCGCGCACGATCGCGTCGAGATCGGCGGCGGTGGACGGCACGGCGCCAGTCAGCGGATAGCAGCCGAGCGTGCGGAAGCGGACCGATCGCCATTCCGGCGTCTCGCCCGGCCGCAGCTTCATGCGATGATCATCGACCATGATCAGCGCGCCGTCGCGCTCGACCACCGGCCGCAAGTCTGCGAAATACAGCGGCACGATCGGGATGCTCTCGAGCCGGATGTAGTCCCAGACGTCGAGCTCGGTCCAGTTCGACAGCGGGAAGACGCGCATGCTTTCGCCGGGCGCGAGCAGGGTGTTGTAGAGCGTCCACAGCTCCGGGCGCTGGTTCTTCGGGTCCCAGCGATGGGTGATGCTGCGATGGGAGAACACGCGCTCCTTGGCGCGCGACTTCTCCTCGTCGCGCCGCGCGCCGCCGATCGCCGCGTCGAAGCCGTGCATGTCCAGCGCCTGCCGCAGCGCCTGGGTCTTCATGACGTCGGTATAGAGCGCGGAGCCGTGCACGAACGGATCGATGTGCTGGGCCAGTCCTTCCGGATTGACATGCACGAGAAGCTCCATGCCGAGCTCGCGCACGCGCCGGTCGCGGAACGCGATCATGTCGCGAAACTTCCAGGTCGTATCGATGTGCAGCAGCGGGAATGGCGGCTTGCCCGGATGAAACGCCTTCATCGCGAGGTGCAGCAGCACGGACGAATCCTTGCCGATCGAATACAGCATCACCGGCTTGCGAAATTCCGCCGCGACCTCGCGCAGGATCGCGATGCTCTCGGCCTCGAGCCGGCGCAGATGGCTGAGCACCGATGGCTGCGGCGCTGTCTCGGCCGGCTGGAGTGCGGGTGTGATGCTGGGCGCGTGATGAATGGTCCCATTCATGCCGCCACTCCTGCACGCTCGCCGAACAGACGCGCCGATGTCGCTGCATTCAGGCCGAGATCGCGGATGCAGGCCGCGATGGAGGCGCGATAGACATCATTGACGCCGCAGCGCTCCAGCAGCTCGAGCTGGGGCTGAGTCACGGCGCCCGTCGCGCGAGGCTGGTAGCGATAGGCGCTGTCGGAGGTGTGCAGATTGGGCACCTTGTAGATCGGGGCCTCGCTCGGAAAGATGACGCGCGCGTTGGTCGCATGCCCCTGTCCCGGCTGCTGCCAGCTCGTGACGGCGTTCTCCGCGAAGTTTCCCGACAGCCCGAGACGGTCGAACAGCACGCGCACCGATGCGATCGGCTCCTTGCTGACCTCGTACACATAATGAGTCACGGGCACGCCGTGCTGCCTCGCGTAGTCCGTCACGCGTGCCGCGCTCAGCGCGGCGATCACGTAATGCGCCAGCAGCGTGCTGTCCGATGCGCGCGAGATCAGCTTGTCTAGCCAGGATGCGAGCGCACTCGCGGGCTCGCGATCGAGCGCGATCAGGTGCAGCCGCTGGCTCGGATATCCCGCATCGATCAAGAGCTTCAACGGATTGAACAGGCTTTCCGCGATCACGTAGGGGCCGATCGTCTCCTTGCTGAACAGGTTCGGCTCGTCCGCCGAAGACGGAATGATCCAGGGCGTCAGCGGCCGGCCGACCATCGCATCGCGCAGCATGGCCTTCAGCGGCTGATAATAGGACGGCATCCCGGTCATGCCGAACAGATTGCTCAGCGCCGTCGAGCCGACGCGGGCCTTGCCGCAGGCGAAATAGAGCATCGGGAAGTCCTGCGCCGGACGCTCTCGGAACGTCGTGGCGAGACACTCCGTCACCTCGCGCATCAGCGTTTCCAAGGTGACGGTCCTGCTCTGGAATGCGCCGACCGGCGCCAGCGGCATGGTGTCGAGGGATGGGTGCTCGGTGCGGATCAGAGTGGCCATCTCTGCAATGGAATCAGCCGACGTCACGTCGAGAAGCATGTGCCTGCCCCTGTCTGAGTTTCGAAATTGGTTTGAGAATGTGCTTCGGGATGCAATGAGTGCGGGGGCGCGGCCGCGGAGCGCGACCGCGCCGGTCGATCAGGCCGCGCGGACCGTGTCGAGGAACCGCTCGACCTCGACTTTGAGGTTGCTGCTCTGGAGCGTCAGCGAGCGCGCGGAGTCGAGCACCTGGCCGGAGGCCGTTCCGGTGGCGCTGGCGCCGCGGTTCACCTCCGTGATCCGCTCCGCCACCTCGGCCGTGCCCTTGGCGGCTTCGCCGACGTTACGGGCGATCTCGCGCGTCGCTGCGCCTTGTTGCTCGACCGTGGCGGCGATCGTGGCCGCGATGTCGGAGATCTGCGTGATGGTTGCGCCGATTTCCTTGATCGCCGCGACGGATTCCTGTGTCGCCGCCTGCATTCCTGCGATCTGCGTGCCGATGTCCTCGGTCGCCTTCGCCGTCTGCGCCGCGAGCGCCTTGACCTCGCTTGCGACCACGGCGAATCCGCGCCCGGATTCGCCGGCACGCGCGGCCTCGATGGTCGCATTCAGCGCCAGCAGGTTGGTCTGCTCGGCAATCGCGGTGATCAGCTTGACGACATCGCCGATGCGGCCGGCGGCGGATTGCAGCTCGTTGATGCGGCCGTCGGTGCGCTCGGCCTGCTTGACCGCCTCATTGGCGATGCGGCTGGAATCGTGCACCTGGCGGCTGATCTCGGTGACCGAGGCACTCATCTCCTCCGTCGCGGAGGCGACCGCGCCGACATTGGTCGAGGCTTCCTCCGAGGCGGCGGCCACCATGCTGGACAACGCCTGCGTCTGGTTGGCCGTGCCCGACAGCGTGCCGGCCGCGCCCTCGAGCTGATGCGCCGCCGAGGACACGGTGGTGACGATGCCGCCGACGGCCGCCTGGAAGGCGTCCGCGAGCTTCATCATCTCAGCCTTGCGCTGCTGCGCCGCGATCTTGTCCCGGTTCTTCTGGTCCTGCTCCATCTGCTCGATGCGGATCAGATTCTCCTTGAAGGTGCGGGCCGCGCGGGCATTGTCGCCGACCTCGTCGCCGCGCTGCGTGTAGGGAATCTCGACCGCCTTGTTGCCGCCCGCGAGCTCGAGCAGCACGTCGCCGACGCGCCGGATCGGGCGGGCGATGGTCAGCGAGGAGAACACGGCTGAGCCGATCAGGATCAGCACCACCAGCGCGCCGACCAGGATGGCCACATTGCCGACGCGCTCCATCTCGCCGGACAATTGGCTCTGCCGCAGCGACAGCATGTCGGTGGCGATCTTGGCGCCCTCGCCGAGACGCTTGCGGATCTCTTCATCCGTGGTGGCGACCTTCTCTTCGAAGAGACGCCTGCTGGCCTCGTCGGCCTTGAAGCAGTCGACGGCCGCCGTCTTGAAAGAGGTCGCGACCGTCAGGAGTTCGTCGATGCCGGCCTGCAGCTCCTTTTCGCCTGCAAGCGAGCGGGCCTTCTGCAGGTCGGCCACCAGCTTGTTCGAGTCGGCGATCACGATGTCGCGCTGCGCGGCTTCGCCGGTCGAAGCAAACCGCCAACTGGCGGCGCGGGCAGAAGCCAGCGCGGCGTCGGCGGCGCGCAGCTCCGCTTCTATGCTGAGATGATTCGGCGAAGCGGCGAGACCCGGTAGAGACAAGAACTTCGGAAAACCGCGCTGCCAAGCATCCGACGCCTGGCCGCGCGCCGCGGCCTTGGTGAGCACGTCGGCGCGCGCCGCGGTGAAGTCCGCGCCGGCGGCGGCAGCCTTGTCGATCAGCTGACGTATCTCGGCATATAATTGCTGAGCGACGGCGCGGGTCGCGCGTTGTCTTGCGGCGTCGACCTCGGCACCCGCTGCAGCGAGATTCGCCTGCAATGCCCGCAGGCTGGCCTGTAGCCGGTCCGGCGTCGTCGCGCGGGCGATCTCCTGCTGATTGAGCTGCGCGCGCAGCAGCGCCGCGTCGGCGCCCTGCGCATTGGACTTGTTGGCCATGTTGATGACGGCCAGACGCGTCAGCTCGGCGATCGACTGGTTGCCGACGATCTGGTTCGCCAGCATGCCCGCCACCAGAACCACGCCGATTCCGGCTGTAATGCCGAGCTTTGTTCCGATCTTGAAATTGAACCCAAACATTCCCCACCCACCCCAGAGTTGTATGGGGGTAGTAGGCTCAACCAAGATTAACGAAGATATAAATACCTCAATCCGTACAACTACAGGTAAAAAGTTCCACGCTGGAACCGTGGAGAGGGAACCCTATTCTACGGGTGATTTTCCCTGCGTACGCCGGGCGTTCGTCAGCGCGTCACCACCACCGTGGTGCCGATCGACACCCGCTCATAGAGGTCGGTGATATCCGTATTGAGCATGCGGATGCAGCCATAGGAGACGAAGCCGCCGACCGAGCCCGGCACATTGGTGCCGTGGATCGCGTATTCGCCGCCCGCCAATGTCATCGCTGCGACGCCCATCGGGTTCTGCGGCGAGCCGCCGGGAATGACGTCGGGAATGTTCGGCTTGTCGCGCTTGACGTCGGCCGGCGGCGCCCAGGCCGGATATTTGTACTTGCCGTCGATCTTGGTGGTGCCGGCCCATTGCCGCCCGGCCTTGCCGACGCCGACCGTGTAGCGCATGGCGTGGGTGCCATCGAGCACGAGATAGAGCTTCCGCTCTCCGGTCTTCACGACGATCGTGCCGGGCGAATAATCGCCGGCGATGTCGACCAGCTCGGGGCGCGCGGACGCCGTCCTGCTCGCCATCACCAGCGCGCCGAGCACCGACGCAGCCACCATCGCGGCCTTCGCGGCCAGCCCAACCGCTCCCATCCGCATCGTCATCCCCTCAGCCCGGTCCGCAGTCGCGCTCCCCCAGCCGGGAGCGCTCGGATGGCTTGAGGAGATGAAAACTTCGTCCGCAAGTAAATGACCGAAAAACAACAGTCGATGGCAAACCTTTTATCGGCGACTGCTGGCCGCCCTCTCAGGCTCGAGCTCGTGTGCCCAGTCCCGCGGACCTCAGCCTCATTTGAGGCCAGTGATCGCCGAGAGCGCCCGCACAGCCGACGTGCCCTTGTGGTCCCGGATATAGTCTGCCGTCGCTTCGCGGACGTAGTCGTGCTGGCGCGCATTCGCGCCGGTGGCCCACAACGCGGCGGCGGCCACGACCATCCGGCCGCGCTGGGCCGGGTCATAGCGCTGCTTGAGCTGGTCGTAGATGTCCTTCGGGCCGCCGACCATCGCCACGGTGATTCGCGCGGTGTCGAGCGCAATCAGCTCGGACTGATCGGTGATCGACGCAAAGAAGTCGAGGATCATACGGACGTAGCGTCCATCTCCCTCGACGAAGGAGGCGCCCCACAGCAGGTCGAGGTCGGTCGGCGTCCTGATGGTGATGTCCTCGAGCCGGGCAGGCGCGCGGCTGAACTGATCTTCCAATGTGGAGTCCAGGCCATTGGCGCCAAACCGGTCGCGATACTTGCCGGCTTCAGCAGCATGGCCCGAGAGCCTGAGCGCGGCGAGGAACGCCGAGGCCGCCTTGCTGTCGTCTGCCGGCGGCACCAGCCGCTCGATCCAGTCCGGATGCAGCGCGAACGACCGCGCCAGCAGGCCGGCGACCGGAGGGTAGTGGGTCCAATCGCGACCTTCGGACTTCAACGTCGCGAAGACATTGACGAGGCCTTCGAGGCGCGGATCCTTGTAGAAGAACGCGGTCGAGGCCTTCAGCTCCGGCGATTGCGGCATCAGTTGCGCCGCCGAGGGGCGAAGTCCAGCCGCCAAAACCAAGAGAACGCAGCCCATCCGGGCCGCGTTCTCCAATCGTTTCCGAAGGGGTGACGCAGGCATAAGCTAGGCCTGCTTCTCCTTGCGGTTCTGGCGGTGCTGCACGAGGTCGTCGACGACAGCGGGATCGGCCAGCGTCGAGGTATCGCCCAGCGCGCCCGGCTCGTCCTCGGCGATCTTGCGCAGGATGCGGCGCATGATCTTGCCGGAGCGGGTCTTGGGCAGGCCCGGCGCGAACTGGATCTGGTCGGGCGAGGCGATCGGGCCGATCTCCTTGCGCACCCAGGCGACGAGCTCCTTGCGCAGCTCCTCGCTCGGCGTCTCCCCGGCCATCAGGGTGACATAGGCGTAGATGCCCTGGCCCTTGATGTCGTGGGGATAGCCGACCACGGCGGCCTCCGAGACTTTGGCATGGGCGACCAGCGCGCTTTCCACCTCGGCGGTGCCCATGCGGTGGCCGGAGACGTTGATGACGTCGTCGACGCGGCCGGTGATCCAATAATAGCCGTCGGCGTCGCGGCGGCAGCCGTCGCCGGTGAAGTACTTGCCCTTGTAGGTCGAGAAGTAGGTCATCTCGAACCGGGCGTGGTCGCCATAGACCGTGCGCATCTGGCCGGGCCAGGACCGGGTGAGGCAGAGATTGCCTTCGGTGGCACCCTCCAGCGGGTGGCCGTCGGCGTCGACGATCTCCGGCACCACGCCGAAGAACGGCCGCGTCGCCGAGCCCGGCTTCAGCTTGGTCGCGCCCGGCAGCGGCGTGATCAGGATGCCGCCGGTCTCGGTCTGCCACCAGGTGTCGACGATCGGGCAGCGGCCGTCGCCGACGACGCGGTGATACCACTCCCACGCCTCCGGATTGATCGGCTCGCCGACCGAGCCGAGCAGGCGGAGCGACGCGCGCGAGGTCTTCGTCACCGGGCCATCGCCGCCCTGCATCAGCGCGCGGATCGCGGTCGGCGCGGTGTAGAAGATGTTGACCTTGTGCTTGTCAATGACGTTCCAGAACCGCGAATTGTCCGGGTAGTTCGGCACGCCTTCGAACATCAAGGTGACGGCGCCGTTCGCCAGCGGCCCATACAGGATGTAGCTGTGGCCGGTGACCCAGCCGACATCGGCGGTGCACCAGTAGACGTCACCCTCGTGGTAGTCGAACACATATTGGTGCGTCATCGCGGCGTAGACGAGATAGCCGCCGGTGGTGTGCAGCACGCCCTTGGGCTGGCCGGTCGAGCCCGAGGTGTAGAGGATGAACAGCGGATCCTCGGCGTTCATGTGCTCGACCGGGCACTCGGTCGTCACCATCTCCGCGGCCTCGTGGTACCAGAGGTCGCGCGTCGGGTTCATCTCGATCTTGCCGCCGGTGCGCTTGACCACGACGACCCAGTCGACATTGTCGACCTTGTTCAGCGCCGCGTCGACATTGGCCTTCAGCGGCACCTTGCGGCCGCCGCGCAGGCCCTCATCGGCGGTGATGACGACCTTGGAGTCGCAATCCTTGATGCGCTGGGCGAGCGAATCCGGCGAGAAGCCGGCGAACACCACCGAGTGGATGGCGCCAATGCGGGCGCAGGCCAGCATCGCATAGGCCGCCTCCGGGATCATCGGCAGGTAGATGGTGACGCGGTCGCCCTTCTTGACGTTGCGGTTGCGCAGGATGTTGGCCATCTTGCACACTTCGTCATGCAGCTGACGATAGGTGATGTGCTTGGAGTCCGCGGGATCGTCGCCTTCCCAGATGATCGCGGTCTGGTCGCCGCGGGTGGCGAGGTGGCGGTCGATGCAGTTGTAGGCCGCATTGAGGACGCCGTCCTCGAACCATTTGATGGAGATGTTGCCGGGGGCGTAGGAGACGTTCTCGATTTTCGTGGGGGCATGGATCCAGTCGATCCGCTTGGCCTGCTCGGCCCAGAAGCCGTTCGGGTCCTTGATCGAGCGCGCGTACATCTCCTGGTACTTGGCGTCGTCGACGAAGGCACGTTTCGCCCACTCGGCCGGAACGTCGTAGATCTTCTCGGACATTTCACACCCTCCACCATGCGGCCTGCGGATGAACCCCGTCACAGGCCGTCGTTGTTTCCACTATGCGTCCGCGTAACCGGCGGCGACAAGGCAAGACAAGTAGAACCTTCGGCGGGGAGGCGGTCTGCGCAGGATCAAAGATTTGTGCGCGGAGGTTGCGTTTGCCGACGTCTCCGACTCCGGCGATCCGGTCGATATCGTCAAGGTTACCCCGACAGAGGCTCGTTTGCGGTAATGAATGACCGTTTTGCCTGAATTTAGGGACTCGCCATCCGCGCTCTGACGCCCTAAATCGCGTGGAAGCTGTGGATAACCGGGCCGGAACCAAAATGCGGCCCGGGGCATTGAGCGGATGAACACGACGGCAGGGCGTCTAAAGCAATGATGGACCAGCAGAATTTCGAGGGCTCCCGGGTCGGCGCGGCCGATGCCGAGGTCGCGCTCGCAAAGGCGCTGGGCCAGTGGCCGCCGAAGCCGGCGCGCCGCAAGCTGACCCTGAAGGATCTCGCCCACGCCAAGACCGCCAATGCGCAGGCCAATGCCAAGACCACGGTCGAGGAACTGGCCAAGCGCATCGGGCTGAAGCTCGGCGACCAGAGCGAGCTGACGATCCGCCGCATCAAGCGCGGCAAGAGCTACACCTTCATCCGCGCCAACGGCACCCAGATCCGCCATGCCGGCACCATCCGCCGGCTGCATGCGATGGCGGTGCCGCCGGCCTATCGCGAGGTGCGCTACGCGCCCGATCCCAACCTGCATCTCCAGGCCGTCGGCATCGATGCCGCCGGGCGGCTGCAATACCGCTATCACACCGATTGGGAGAAGGTGCGCGAGCATCGCAAGGCGCATCGCCTGGCGAAGCTGGTCGGCGCGCTGCCGCGCATCCGCCGTGCGGTGTCGAAGCATCTGGCTGGCGAGGAGCCGACGCGCGAGTTTGCGCTGGCTGCCGTGATCGAGCTGATCGCGCGCACTGCGATACGCCCTGGCAGCGAGTCCTATGCGCGCCTCAACGGCACCCGCGGCGCCGCGACGCTGTTGAAGTCGAACGTTCTGCTGGAGGACGACAGCCTGGTGCTGACCTTCAAGGCCAAGGGCGGCAAGGCGGTGCGCAAGGAATGCGACGCCGCCAAGCTGGTGCGCGCCGTCGGCATCCTGCGCGGCCTTCCGGGACGGCGCATGTTCCAATATCGCGACGCGCAGGGCGTGGTGCGCGCCGTCTCGACCACGCAGGTGAACGCGTTCCTGCGCGAGATCGCCGGGATCAAGATCTCGGCCAAGGATTTCCGCACGCTGATGGCCTCCGCCGTCGCGCTGGAGACGCTGTCGCGGATCACGCCGGCGGCGAGCGCGCGCGGGCGCAAGAAGCAGATCCTGGAAGCGATCCGCGCCGCTGCGGACGAGCTCACCAACACGCCGGCGATCTGCCGCAAGAGCTATGTGCACGACACCATCGTCACCGCGTTCGAGGACGGCATCCTCGAACGCTTCGCCGCCACCATGAAGGGCCAGCGCTCGCAGACCAAGCGCGAGCAGCTCCTGGCGCAGGTGGTGACGGCCGTCTCCGCCTGAGACACATCAAGCCTGACAACGCGGGCCGATCTTGGCCGAGGCGAGGAAGCGCGCGATCGGATCGAGCTGCTTGCAGGGCACCGCCGCGCTCTTTGCAGGCAGAGCCTCGCGCTTGCCCGGCCGCTGCACGGTCCTCTTGTCCGCCGCTTTGGCCCTGCGGGCAACCGACGCGTTACGTCCCTGCGCGCGCACGGCCTTGGAGACCAGCGGCAGGCTCACGTTCTCGTTGCGATCGACCGGCTGCACCGCGAAGCTGACATCGCTTTCGTTCAAGGTATCGACGCCGGGGATCGGCTCGCGGGTCAGCGACGACGTCGTCTCGCCGCTGAGGTCGCCGGGCGTCACCGCGGCGAGCACCATCTTGGTTGCGAGCAAGCAGCAGATTATCACGAGGCAGAACCCCGCAATCCAGATCGTTCTGTTCACTGTTGGAAACCCCCGCCGATCGCGCCGGACAGTGCAGGACATCCCCTTCCCGCAGCCGGCGCCGTGGCGACCAATCAACCTTAAGAAAGTCTTACTCGCAATGTCTTCGGCAGGTTCGGCCGGGCTCGCATGGCATCGTAGTTAATGACCGAGCGCGACGAGCAGTCCATCGGCCATTGGCCGACCTCGCGCTGGTAGCTCCTTAAGCTCTGCGACATTGCGGCGCGCGACATCTCGACCAATGAGTCCGCGAGACGATCTCAACCGCCATTGGTTTCACGGATCACGTTAAATTATGCCGCGAAACTCGCCTCCCGAAGCGCGCGTAGCTCGGCCCGACACGACGCAAGAGCACATCGCTCACATCAGCATCGGTGTCGCAGTCGAACTCATCACGCGGCCCTGCCGCAGTCCTCTTCAGGAGCTACCCATGTCCAAGCGCATTGCCTTCCTTGCTGCCGCCGCCTTCAGCGCGCTGTCGCTGACCTCGATCGCCGTCGCGCCCGCGCGCGCCGAGGAGAAGACCGTGATGGTCGGAGGCGCGGCGATGTATCCGTCGAAGAACATCGTGCAGAACGCCGTCAACTCGAAGGATCACACCACGCTGGTCGCCGCGGTGAAGGCCGCCGGCCTCGTGCAGACGCTGGAAGGCAAGGGTCCGTTCACGGTGTTCGCGCCGACCAACGCCGCCTTCGGCAAGCTGCCGGCCGGCACCGTCGACACGCTGGTCAAGCCGGAGAACAAGGCGACCCTGACCAAGATCCTCACCTATCACGTCGTGCCCGGCAAGCTCGAGGCCGCCGACCTGAAGGATGGCCAGACGCTGAAGACCGTCGAGGGCGAGCAGCTCACCGTCAAGCGCGAGGGCAAGAACGTCATGATCGTCGACGCCAAGGGCGGCACCTCTGTCGTCACGATCCCGAACGTCAACCAGTCCAACGGCGTCATCCACGTGGTCGACACCGTGCTGATGCCGGCGTCGTAAGACCGCACCGGAGCACCGGTCGCATCCGTTTCCTCCTCCTCCTCGCGGATGTGACCACGAGCGAGCCGGGCCCACCCCGGCTCGCTTTTTTGTGAGAGCCCTGCTTCCGAAAGCATCGATTTGCCGGTTTGAGCCCGTAACGGGCGGCCAGGCTTTGGCGTATATCTGCCTGGAACCACCCCGAACCACCGAGTCCGCCATGTCCAGCATCGCCGCCACCGATACGACGATCAGCACTGAGAAAGCCAAGGTGATCCAGCCGGCCTGGGTCCGGGTCATGCATTGGATCAACGCCGTGGCGATGATCCTGATGATCATGTCCGGCTGGCAGATCTACAACGCCTCGCCGCTGTTCGATTTCCGCTTTGACCGCAGCATCACCTTGGGCGGCTGGCTCGGCGGCGCGCTGCTGTGGCACTTCGCCGCGATGTGGCTCCTGATTCTCAACGGCCTCGCCTACCTCGTCACCGGCCTCGCCACCGGCCGCTTCCGCCGCAAGCTGCTGCCGATCTCGCCGGGCGCCGTGTTCGCTGACATCAAGGCCGCGCTGACCTTCAAGCTCTCGCATGCCGATCTCACGGTGTACAACGCGGTGCAGAAGCTGCTCTATCTCGGCATCATCCTGGTCGGCATCGTCGTGGTGCTCTCGGGCCTGTCGATCTGGAAGCCGGTGCAGCTGCACTGGCTGGTCATGCTGTTCGGCGACTATCCGGCGGCGCGCTACGTTCATTTCGTCTGCATGGCGTTGATCTGCGCCTTCCTGGTCATCCACATCCTGCTCGCGCTCCTGGTGCCGAAGAGCCTGCGCGCGATGATCATCGGTCGCTAACGAGGAGAGATCATCATGGCCAAGCGTCCGTTCCTCATTCCCGGCGTCGACAAGCGGCTCCTGATCAAGGATTCGATCAAGGCGATGCCCGATCTCACCCGCCGACGCTTCTTGACCGGCGGCGCCAGCTTGGGCGCGCTGACCTTGCTGACCGGCTGCGACGTCGTCGACGGCGACACCGCCGAGGAGCTGCTCAAGAAGGTCTCCAAGTTCAACGACGCCGTGCAGTCCTGGATCTTCAATCCCGACGCGCTGGCGCCGACCTTCCCGGAAAGCGCAATTACAAAACCGTTCCCGTTCAATGCGTACTACACGCTCGACGAGGCGCCGGAGATCGACGCCGCCGACTGGAAGCTCGAGGTGCGCGGCCTCGTCGACAACAAGAAGTCGTGGACGCTGGACGAGCTGCATGCGCTGCCGCAGGTCAAGCAGATCACGCGCCACATCTGCGTCGAAGGCTGGAGCGCGATCGGCTCCTGGACCGGCACTCCCTTACGCGATTTCCTCAAGCTGATCGGCGCCGACACCCGCGCCAAATATGTCTGGTTCAATTGCGCGGATGCGCAAGGCTATAACTCGCCGCTGGACATGCGCACCGCGCTGCATCCGCAGACCCAGATGACGTTCAAGTTCGCCGACCAGATCCTGCCGCGCGCCTACGGCTACCCGATGAAGATCCGTGTTCCGACCAAGCTCGGCTTCAAGAACCCCAAATACGTGGTCGCGATGGAAGTCACCAACGACTACAAGGGCGGCTATTGGGAGGACCAGGGTTATAATTCGTTCAGCGGGAGTTGATTGCTTCTGGCGAATTGAATCGCGATCGCCGCCACACTCTCCGCCGTCGTCCCGGCCTTGAGCCGGGACCCAGACCCACAGGGAGTGGTTCGAGGCAGGCTGGTCATTGGCATTTTGCCCATCACGTCCGCCGCGGCGTATGGGTCCCGGCGTTCGCCGGGATGACACCGGTTGTTAGGCGCGGTCCGTGGGCCTCCGCTCGCTTTGCACCGAGCGCGTGGTCCGTAGGGTGGGCAAAGCAGCCGCCCGCAGGTCGGTCGCGTGCCCACCACCCAGCGCCGCGCAAGAACGGTGGGCACGGCGCGAGCATCTCGCAACAATCCGCCTGCGTGCCTTGCGCCTTTGCCCACCCTACGTTTTTCGCGTGAGCTTGCCCTGCATGGCCGCCATCGCCGCGCCGAGCAGCAGCAGCGCGGCCGAGACGTTCAGCGCGTAGGTCAAGCTCCCCATTGCGTCGGTGATCGCGCCGACGGCAAACGGGCCGAGCGTCTGGCCGATGCCGAACGAGATCGTCAGCGCCGCGATCGCGCGGGGCCACGCGGCTTGCGGCAGGTTGAAGCGCACGAAGGCGGTCGTCGCGGTGGTCACCGTCGAGAACGCAAGGCCGAACACCGCGGCCGACAAGGTCAGCATGACCGGCGAATGGCCCAGGGAGGGCAGGGCGGCGCCGACGGCATTCACGGTGAGAATGAGCGCCGTCGGCCAGCCGCCGCGATCGAGCGCGAGCACGCGGCGCCACACCCAGGGCGTGGTGAAACCGGCCAGCCCGATCAGGCACCAGAAGCCGGATTGCGCCGCCGCGCCGCCGCCGAGATCGCGGACATAGGCGATCATGAAGGTGAGATAGGCGATGTAGCCGGCGCCGTAGAGGAAGTAGCCGAACAGATAGATCGCCATCGGTCGCAGCGACACGCGGTCCGCGCGGTTCTCCGGCATGGCCGCGTTGGATGGCAGGCGCATCAGCAGCAGCGGCACGATCATCACCACGCCGACGCCCGCGAGCACAGCCCACACGATCCACCATGAGCCCGGCCCGAACGCCTGCAGCACGAACGGCGCGATCAGGCCTGATATGACGATGCCGAGCGGAGGCCCGGCGTAGAACAGGCTGAGCACGAAGCTCGCCTGCGCCGGCCGCGCCAAGGCGACCCGTGCCGCCAGCGCGCCCCCGACGACGAGGGCCACGCCCGCGCCGATTCCGGTCACCAGCCGCGCCAGGCTGAGCATGACGAAGTCGCCCGTCATGGCGCACACTACGAGCGAGGCGAGTGCCGCCAGCGTGCCGCCGCGCACCGCGGCCAGCCCGCCGAATCGGCGCGCCGTCTGCGAGGCGATCAGCGCGCCGATCAGGTAGCCGGCGGCATTGACCGTGTTCATGAAGCCGGCCGCCGAATACGACCAGTGCAGCGTCTCCCGCATGTCCGGCAGCACCAGCGCATAGGCGAACCGGCCGATGCCGAGACCGATGATCGGCCCGAGCGACAGCGTCAGATTGGTCAACGCCGGATGGACCGGCGTCGGGTCGGAACGGGAGATTGGCAAGACATGCTCCGGCGCGGCGATCGGCCGGCAAATCATGCTGCACGGCGGCTGATATCGAGCACATTATCGCTCGTCTCCCCGCACCAGAAGAGGTGGCCCGGCAATGGTGGCTTGCCAAGGGCGCAGGAGCGCTTTAGCACTCCGCCGATTTCGACAGGCGCATTGCCGCCCGCCCTCGCCCCGATCGGCGGCAGGCCGGCAATCCCAGACCGATGCTCGGGCTTGCTCCGGGCATGAAAGCCCCGCGAGGACAACGACCATGGCGACCCAAAAACTCCTTTTGCTGCCCGGCGACGGCATCGGCCCCGAAGTCATGGCCGAGGTGAAGCGGCTGATCGGCTGGCTCAACAGCAAGGGGCTCGCCTCGTTCGAGACCGAAGAGGGCCTGGTCGGCGGCTCCGCCTACGACGCGCACGGCGCCTCGATCTCCGAAGCCGACATGGACAAGGCCAAGGCGGCCGACGCCATCATCTTCGGCGCCGTCGGCGGTCCGAAATGGGACGGCGTGCCCTACGAGGTCCGCCCCGAGGCCGGCCTCTTGCGCCTGCGCAAGGATCTCGGCCTGTTCGCCAACCTGCGTCCCGCCGTGTGCTATCCGGCGCTCGCCGATGCCTCCAGCCTGAAGCGCGAGATCGTCGAGGGCCTCGACATCATGATCGTGCGCGAGCTCACCGGCGGCGTGTATTTCGGCGAGCCCAAGACCATCACCGATCTCGGCAACGGCCAGAAGCGCGCCGTCGATACCCAGGTCTACGACACCTATGAGATCGAGCGCATCGCCCGCGTCGCCTTCGACCTCGCGCGCAAGCGCAAGAACAAGGTGACGTCGATGGAGAAGCGCAACGTCATGAAGTCGGGCGTGCTCTGGAACGAGGTCGTCACCTCCGTTCACGCGCGCGAGTACAAGGACGTCACGCTCGAGCACCAGCTCGCCGATTCCGGCGGCATGAACCTCGTGAAATATCCGAAGATGTTCGACGTCATCGTCACCGACAATCTGTTCGGCGACATGCTCTCCGACATCGCCGCGATGCTGACCGGCTCGCTCGGCATGCTGCCGTCGGCCTCGCTCGGCGAGGTCGACGCCAAGACCCACAAGCGCCGCGCGCTGTACGAGCCGGTGCATGGCTCGGCCCCCGACATCGCCGGCAAGGGCCTCGCCAACCCGATCGCGATGCTGACCTCGTTCGGCATGGCGCTGCGCTACTCCTTCGACATGGGCGCGCTGGCCGACAAGCTCGATGCCGCCATCGCCGCCGTGCTGGCCTCAGGCCTGCGCACCGCCGACATCAAGGCCGAGGGCTCGACGCCGGCTTCGACCACGCAGATGGGCGAGGCGATCATCAAGGAGCTGGAGAAGCTCACGGCGTAGTTGGAGCGGCTGCCGATTGGGGCCGAGCTCTCCGCCACGCAAACGCTGCGCCCCCCTCCCCCTTGCGGGGAGGGGTCGGGGGTGGGGGTCTCACACCCGGTGAACTCAGTTCTGCGTAAGGTCCTACTCTTTCCCGACGATCATTCTTCAGCGTCGCGCGTCGCGACGCGAACTCATCAGAGAGCGTCGCCCGGGGACCCCCACCCCCGACCCCTCCCCGCAAGGGGGAGGGGGGCTCACCGTCGTTGTCGGACTAGCTCGACTCCGACTCGCAATTGCGCGTTCGGTCAAGCGTCAAGAATCCCGTCGTCGCATCCGCCATCGTCGCCGGTGCTCACATCGCTCGCCGCATTCGCCTGCGCCTGTCAATTTTACCTATGGACTTTCATCCGGGGATGACTAGCCTGACCTCAACGCCGCGCCAATGAAGGGACGCGGACTCGCGGATGTCGGCAGCGACGACTGCGAAGGTTGGGAGGATGAAAGTGATCGCGGCTGCGATGCGATATGTCGCTCGCCATGCGCTTGGGCGTCAGCAGCCTCGCTGCAATGACGCGGCCATCGTCCGTGACTCCTTTCGCCACACGCGCTGACCCATGAGCGCGCCGCTCATCTCCGTTCACGGCCTGTGCAAGAGCTTCCCCGGCGTTCGGGCGCTGCACAATGTCAGGTTCGAGCTGCTCGCCGGCCAGGTGCATGCCGTGATGGGCGAGAACGGCGCCGGCAAGTCGACCCTGATGAAGATCCTCGCCGGTGTCTACCGCAAGGATAGCGGCGAGATCCTCTACGACGGCGCGAGCGTCGATTTCCCAGGCCCGCGCGAGGCGCAGGCCGCCGGCATCGGCATCATTCATCAGGAGCTGCAGCTGATGAACCACCTCACGGTGGCGCAGAACATCTTCATCGGGCGTGAGCCGATGAAGGCGTTCGGGCTCCTGCTCGACGAGGACAAACTGAACCGGCAGGCGACGGAGCTGCTCGCCCAGCTCAATCTGGCGATCGACCCGCGCACGACAGTCGGCGGGCTGACGGTCGCCAAGCAGCAGATGGTCGAGATCGCCAAGGCGCTGTCGTTCAAGTCCCGCGTCCTGATCATGGACGAGCCGACGGCGGCGCTGAACAACCGCGAGATCGCCGAGCTGTTCAAGATGATCCGCGCGCTGAAGGCGCGCGGCGTCGGCATCGTCTACATCTCGCACAAGATGGACGAGCTGAAGCAGATCTCCGATCGTGTCACCGTGCTGCGCGACGGCGAATATGTCGCCACCGTCCCGACCGCTACGACGCCGATCGACACGATCATCGGCATGATGGTCGGCCGCAGCTTGAGCGACGCGCGCATCGTCGGCGCAGCACCGCCCGGCGAGGTCGCGCTCGAGGTGCGCCATCTCAATTGCGGTCCTCTGGTGCGCGACGTCAGCTTCACCTTACGCAAGGGCGAGATCCTCGGCTTCGCCGGCCTGATGGGCGCCGGCGGCACCGAGGTCGCGCGCGCGATTTTCGGCGCCGATGCGGTGCCCACCGGCGAGATCCGCGTCAACGACCGCCGGGTGACGATCCGAACGCCGGCGCATGCGGTCAACAACGGCATCGGCTATCTGTCCGAGGACCGCAAGCGCTTCGGGCTTGCCACCGGCATGGACGTCGAGTCCAACGTCGTGATGTCGAATCTTCCGAACTATCTCGCGATGAAGCTCATGCTGCGCAAGCGCGCGATCCGCGACACCGCCGGCCGTTTCATCAGGATGCTGAACATCCGCACGCCCTCGGCGACGCAAGAGGTGCGGCTGCTGTCCGGCGGCAATCAGCAGAAGATCGTGATCGCCAAATGGCTCGATCGCGATTGCGACATCCTGTTCTTCGACGAGCCCACGCGCGGCATCGACATCGGCGCCAAGAACGAGATCTACCGGCTGCTGCGCTCGCTCGCCGACCAGGGCAAGGCGATCGTGATGATCTCCTCGGAGCTGCCGGAGGTGATCAGGATGAGCGACCGCATCATCGTGATGTGCGAGGGCCGCATCACCGGCGAGCTCTTGCCGGACGAAGCCACGCAGGAGCGGATCATGCAGCTCGCCACCCAGCGCGACACCATGAAGGCAGGCACGGCGGCATGAGCGACCCGGCACTGGTCAAGGACCACAAGGAGAGCATGGCAACCAGCGGCGCTGTCGCCGCATTGCGTCGCCGGCTGCTCGGACCCGCGGCGCTGCAGAAGCTCCTGGCCTTTGCGAGCCTGGTGTTGCTGATGATCTATTTCAGCTTCGCGTCGCCGGCCTTCATGCAGACCGACAACATGATCAACATCCTGCAGGCGACGGCGGTCAACGGCGTGTTGGCGATCGCCTCGACCTTCGTCATCATCACCGCGGGCATCGATCTCTCGGTCGGCACGCTGATGACGTTCTGCGCGGTCATGGCGGGCGTGTTCCTGACCTATTGGGAGCTGCCGATGTGGACCGGCATCGTCGCGGCGATTGCCACCGGTGCCCTCAGCGGCGCGCTGTCGGGCACGGTCATCACCAAGATGAAGGTGCCGCCGTTCATCGCTACGCTCGGCATGATGCTGGTGCTCAAGGGCCTGGCGCTGGTCGTCTCCGGCAGCAAGCCGATCTACTTCACCAACACCGAGAGCTTCTCGATGATCTCGCAGGACTCGCTGCTCGGCGCCGTGGTGCCCGACCTGCCGATTCCCAACGCCGCGCTGATCCTGATCGTGATGGCGGTGCTCGCCTCCATCGTTCTCAACCGTACCGCGCTCGGCCGCTACACTTTCGCGATCGGCAGCAACGAGGAGGCGGTGCGGCTCTCCGGCGTCAATGTCGACCGCTGGAAGATCATCATCTATGCGCTCGGCGGCGCGATCTGCGGCGTGGCCGGCCTCCTGATCGCCTCGCGCATCAACTCCGCGCAGCCCGCGCTCGGCCAGGGCTATGAGCTCGATGCCATCGCCGCGGTCGTGATCGGCGGCACGTCGCTGAGCGGCGGCACCGGAACCATCCTGGGCACCATCATCGGCGCCTTCATCATGAGCGTGCTGACCAACGGTCTGCGCATCCTGTCGGTGGCGCAGGAATGGCAGTTCGTCGTCACCGGCATCATCATCATTCTCGCCGTCTATGCCGACATGCTGCGCAGAAAGCGCGCCTGACCGCGAGGAGAACGCGACCGCCGGCCTGCCGAGACGATCTCCACGACGACACGATCAACTAACAAACCAGAGGAAACACCCATGTTGCAAAAGCATCTTCTGAGCGTTGCGCTCGGCGCGCTCGTCATCGCCGGCGCGTCAACGGCCGCCCGTGCCGAGGACACCTACATTCCCCTCGTCTCCAAGGGCTTCCAGCATCAGTTCTGGCAGGCGGTGAAGCTCGGTGCCGAGCAGGCCGCCAAGGCCGCCAACGTCAAGATCACCTTCGAGGGGCCGGAGACCGAGGCCATGGTCGACAAGCAGATCGACATGCTCTCGGCCGCGCTCGCCAAGAAGCCGCAGGCGATCGGTTTTGCCGCGCTGGACTCCAAGGCGGCGATTCCGCTGCTGAAGAAGGCACAGGCCGCCAAGATCCCGGTGATCGCCTTCGACTCCGGCGTCGACAGCGACATCCCGCTGACCACCTGCACCACCGACAATCTCGCGGCCGCCGGCCTCGCCGCCGACAAGATGGCGGGCTTGATCGGCGATGCCGGCGAGGTCGCCGTCGTCGTGCACGACCAGACCAGCCGCACCGGCATCGACCGCCGCGACGGCTTCCTGAAGCAGATGAAGGACAAGCATCCGAACATCAAGATCGTCAGCGTGCAATATGGCGGCGGCGATCAGCTCAAGTCGACCGAGATCACCAAGTCGATCCTGCAGGCCAATCCGAACGTCAAGGGCATCTTCGGCGCCAATGAAGGCTCGGCGATCGGCGTGCTCAACGGCGTCAAGGAGATGAAGAAGAAGATCGTCGTGATCGGCTACGATTCCGGCAAGCAGCAGAAGGCCGCGATCCTCTCCGGCGAAATGGCCGGCGCCATCACCCAGAACCCGATCGGCATCGGCAGTTGCACCGTGGACTCGGCGGTCAAGGCGCTGAAGGGCGAGACCTTGCCCAAGGTCACCGACACCGGCTTCTACTGGTACGACAAATCCAACATCGGCGACTCGAAGATCGCGGCGGTGCTGTATGATTGAGAATGAGGCGAGGTCGGCAAAGAGTGAGCGCGTCTTCGTCCACCCACGTGATCGAGCTTGTCAGCGCGCTGTGCGATACAGCGCCCTCTCCCCTTGCGGGAGAGGGCATGCGCGGCCTCTCCAAGGATGCGGTCGGGTGAGGGGTCTCTCTCCGCACGCCTCACTCGTGGTGAGATACCCCTCACCCAACCGAGCTTGCTGCGCTGTCCTACATGCCCTCTCCCGCAAGGGGAGAGGGCGCATTCACAGGCAGCGCGCTCGTCTCCAAGTGAAAAATACTTCCGTGATGAGCTTCAAGTTCGCGAGCGCCCGTGCTTCAAAAGGACGACGACTGCTCGTCGGGCAAATCAGCTCCTCAATTTGCGCGATAGACGCGGCTCAACCGCGGCGGTCGCGGATCTTCCAGCCCAAAATCGGCTGCGCCGAAAAACTCATTTCGCCTGCGCAGTCAATCCGATGAGCTCGATCGCCCAGCCCGGGGCGAAATTTTCGCTTTCGTAATTCCGGAATTCGTGTTTTCTCATGGCCATCCCGTCTCGCCACGAGGGGCGTTTCGCGATCGTCACGAGGCGTGAGGCGGGGATGCGGTGGCCGCGAGGGCGCGCAGCATGTCGTTGAGATGTGCGGACGAACGAGGCTCTTGCGGACGTGAAGCTGTGTGGTCCTGGCGCCCCGAAGCTGGCGCCAAGCTTGGTGGTGATGATGATCCGCCGGGCGACGGTGGCTAACAAGCCGGACACCGAGGAGAGCGCAGAGTAAGCGTGAAGCCCATCGCGCAGGGAGGGCCGGGTCAAGCCGGCTGTACCTGTGGTTCCTGCCGCCTGCATTCTTTTTCGCAGGCGGGCCACGGGCCTCAGCCGAGGCCCGGCCTTCCCTGCGCCCTCGCTTTGAATGAGGGCCGAACGGACCACAGCACTCGGACGCGAAAAGCGGGCGCGAGGATGAAGCACCGCGCCGAAATGCCGGATGGAGCGTGCCGGTCAGCCAGACGCTCGAGCCAAGGTTGGCGACAATGATCGGCAGAGAACGACGAAGCGATGACGGTTGCAGACAACAAAAAGCCGGGCAGAGCCCGGCCTTTCGTCATTCCATGATGTCGCGCCGCTCAGTACAGCGGGATGCCTTGCGGGTAGCCGCCGAGGTCGGACGGCGGCATCAGCGGCTGGCGGTCGATCGGGCGGTTCAGGTTCTCGCGGGCGAAGGACGGGTAGCCGACCGCCGGCGGGAAGGCGTAGTCCGAGAACTTGCGGTCGCCCGGCAGCACTTCGGTGCCGCCATCCAGGAACGAGCGCCGGGTGATGTAGATGCGGGTGCGCGGGCCGGACTGGTAGGAATAGTTCGGGCCGTTGGACGTGACCGCCGCGGCGCGGCGCTTGGTGGTGGCGGCCTCGGCGGAGGTGACGGCGAAAGACGTGACGGCAAGGCCGGTCGCGGCGATCACCGCCAGGGCCATGACCCGGGTCGCAGCAGGAAATTCAATCATCACGTCCTCTTCCTCGCGCCTAAAGGGGCGGGCGCTCGCCATGCGCATGATTTGGCCCGCACAATATCTGGGTCGGCTGTGGCATCACAAGGTCATTCCCGCGACGGCGCGCAAGATAAATTCCGGCTGTGGCGGGAAAGTTGCATCAATTTCCGTCACTTGCCGGCGCGACCAGGGCGCGGCGGCAGCCCGCAACACACAGACGCAAATCGGCGGTCAAAACGTGCCGCGCAGCCGGGGATTGTCGAGCGCGGTGATCCAGTCGTTGAGGGTCTTGGCGAGCCCCGGGGCATCGCAATCGGCGCGCCGCGGCTCGGCCTGGGCGAACAGCTCCGCCAGGGCGGGGTCGCGGCCGGGGGACGACAACAGGGTCAGGCGGTTGAGCATGCAGCCGACCGCCGCGCGCCGGGTCTGCATCGCGACGCCCTGGCACGACCAGCCCGAGATCCGCAGCGCCGGCACGGCAATGGTCTTGAGAAAGCCGAGGCAGGCTCCCGGGCCATCCGGCGCGCCGGCTTGGCGCAGCAGGCTGACCGGGCCGAACCGGCTGTCGATGATCCCGGCCGCCTCGAGCTCGGGCGCCGGGCGTCCCATGCGGGCGGCGAGATGTCCGATCGGGTTGCGCATGCCCTCGCGCTCCGGGCCGATCCGGTAGACCTCGATCTCGGCGGCGGGCCGGTCGGCCGGCTCGCCCCAGCGCAGCACGTCCTTGCGGCCGCCGGCAGCGTGGCTCAGCACGGTATAGGTCGCGGTGCGGTCGGGCTGGTCGGTGAGGCGCAGCGAGAACGCGGGCACGGCGGCATCGGCCAGGGTCCAGCCGGCGCGGCCGGCGGGTGCGTCATCGCCGCTGTCGAGCCGGTTCCAGGCGGCCACGCCCAGCATGGCGATCAGCGCCAGAGCCCCCACATAGGCGAACAGACGCGCAAAGGTGCCGCACACCTCGTCCGCCACGGCTTTGAGGCCGGGCGAGATGCGGGACTTGCGGATCGTCGCGGCTGTGCTGGCCGAATCGGGATGCATCGAATGCGAGACGTCGTGGTAACGTTGTGTCAGGGACGTTTCTCGCATAGAAGCGCTGCCGCTTCCGTTTCCGCTTGTACGCGCGATCGGCCAAATTTCTTCGGAGAGTGAACGATGGGTTACAAAGTCGCAGTGGTCGGCGCGACCGGCAATGTCGGACGGGAAATGCTCAATATTCTCGATGAGCGCCAATTCCCCGCCGACGAGGTCGTGGCGCTGGCGTCACGCCGCAGCGTCGGTGTCGAGGTGTCCTATGGCGACCGCACCCTGAAGTGCAAGGCGCTCGAGCACTACGATTTTGCCGATATCGACATCTGCCTGATGTCCGCCGGCGGATCGGTGTCGAAGGAATGGTCGCCGAAGATCGGCGCCGCCGGCGCCGTGGTGATCGACAATTCGTCGGCCTGGCGCATGGATCCGGACGTGCCGCTGATCGTGCCGGAGGTGAATGCCGACGCCACCGCCGGCTTCAACAAGAAGAACATCATCGCCAACCCGAACTGCTCGACCGCGCAGCTCGTCGTCGCGCTGAAGCCGCTGCACGACAAGGCAAAGATCACGCGCGTCGTGGTGTCGACCTATCAGTCGGTGTCCGGCGCCGGCAAGGATGCGATGGACGAATTGTTCTCGCAGACCAAGGCCGTCTACACCAACGACGAGTTGGTCAATAACAAGTTTCCCAAGCGCATCGCCTTCAACGTCATTCCGCAGATCGACGTCTTCATGGAAGACGGCTTCACCAAGGAAGAGTGGAAGATGATGGCGGAGACCAAGAAGATCCTGGATCCGAAGATCAAGCTGACCGCGACCTGCGTGCGCGTGCCGGTGTTCGTCGGCCACTCCGAAGCGGTCAATGTCGAGTTCGAGAATCCGATCACGGCCGACGAAGCGCGCAACATCCTGCGCAACGCGCCGGGCTGCCTCGTGATCGACAAGCACGAGCCGGGCGGCTACGTCACGCCCTATGAGGCCGCCGGCGAGGACGCCACCTATATCAGCCGCATCCGCGAGGACGGCACCGTCGAGAACGGCCTCGCCTTCTGGTGCGTCTCCGACAACCTCCGCAAGGGCGCCGCGCTGAACGCGATCCAGATCGCGGAAGTGCTGATCAACCGCAAACTGATCACCGCCAAGAAGAAGGCCGCGTAAGCAGCGACCCGGCGCGAGGCAAATCCGCCACGAGGCTCGTACCTCGGCAAGTCGTGTTCGAGCTATCGCCGGCAACGGCAGTGCGCTCCCTCTCCCCGTCCTTTACGGGGAGAGGGTTGGGGTGAGGGGCAGACGCACGGGAAGTGTCGGCCGTGAGACCTGTACCCCCTCACCCGGATTGCATCTGTCGATGCAATCCGACCTCTCCCCGTAAGCGGGGAGAGGTTTTCAGCCGGCAGGCTGCATGACTTGTTTGGACGACAGAGCGAATTCCGGGTGAGGCCGCGCGTGGCAGAGAGCAGCAAGACCGAGCCGTCAGCGGCGCAAGTGCCCGCGCCGGCCAAGCACGCACCCGGTCCGCTCGAACGTGGCCTCGAAGGCTTCCTGTTCAAGAGCCGCTGGCTGATGGCGCCGTTCTATGTCGGCCTCGTCGTCAGCCTCGTGGTGCTGCTGTTCAAGTTCGCGCTGCTGCTGTGGGAGAGCGTCGTCCATCTGCCCACCGCCAAGGAAAGCGACATCATCCTCGGCGTGCTCAGCCTGATCGACGTCTGCCTGACCGGCAATCTGGTGCTGATCGTGGTGTTCTCGGGCTATGAGAACTTCGTCTCGCGCATCGATCCCGGCGGCCATCCGGACTGGCCTGAGTGGATGACCAAGGTCGATTTCGCCGGACTGAAACAGAAGCTGCTGGCCTCGATCGTCGCGATCTCGGCGATCCAGCTCTTGAAGGCCTTCATGAATCTCGACGCCGGCTACGACTCGGTCAAGCTCGGCTGGCTGGTCGGCGTGCACATGACCTTCGTGGTGTCGACGGTGATGCTGGCGCTCTCCGACCGCTGGTCGGGCGATCATTGAGAGGGGGCGAGTAGCGAGGAGTGATGACGGCAGACCAGTTCCTCGCATCTCCCGCTTCGCTACGCGACGGAACGCGCGCTCTTGAATTCCTTGCTCGCCTTGTCGAGCACGAACAGCGAGCCCTCGGACACACCGAAATAGGCGCCGTGAAGCTGCAGATCTCCCGCCTCGACGCGGCTGCGCACGAACGGGAAGGTCATCAGGTTCTCGAGGCTGCGGAACACCGCGGCCTTCTCGATCCTAACGACGAAGTCCTGAAAACTCTCCTGGTCGCGCTGCTCGACGACCTCGCCGGGCTTGATGAACATCGACATCCAGCGGCCGATGAAGTCGCCCGGGGACAGCGGCGCCGCCTTGTCCACGAAGGCGCGGATGCCGCCGCATTGCGCATGGCCGAGGATCACGATGTGCTTCACCTTCAGCACCGTGACGGCATATTCCAGCGCCGCCGAGACGCCGTGCGCGTTGGCATCGGGCTGATAGATCGGCACAAGGTTGGCGATGTTCCGGAGCACGAACAATTCGCCGGGGCCGACGTCGAAGATGACCTCGGGCGAGACGCGGGAATCGCAGCAGCCGATCACCATCACCTCGGGCGACTGGCCGCGCTCGGACAGCTCCAGATAGCGGCTCTGTTCGGTGGGAAGGCGCTGGGTGGTGAAGGCGCGATAACCTTCGAGCAGACGTTGCGGAAACGAGATCATGGGCCCTGCCTTAAACACACGAGGCCTGCGGGAACAAGCCTTTCGGCCCGGTGGCCGAAATGGTATCGCGGGCCGGCTCAATAAACCAAGGGAAACGCCGAAATGATCCGCCCGCGCCGCAGTCTCCTGTTCATGCCCGGCTCCAATGCCCGCGCGCTGGAGAAGGGACGGAACCTGCCGGCCGACGGGCTGATCCTCGATCTCGAGGATTCCGTGGCGCCCGACGCCAAGGCGCCCGCGCGCGAGCAGATCGCCAAGGCGGTCGCCGCCGACGGCTATGGCAAGCGCGAGCTTCTGATCCGCATCAACAGCCTGGATACGCCATGGTGGAGCGACGATGTCGCCATGGCCGGCCAGACCGCGACCGACGGCATCCTGGTTCCCAAGGTCTCGACCGCCGACGATCTGCGCCTGGTGACGAACCGCCTCGCCGAGGTCGGCGCCGATCCGGCGTTGAAGGTGTGGGCGATGATCGAGACCGCGCGCGCCGTGCTCGATGCCGACCTGCTCGCGGCCACCGTGCATGAGGAAGGCTCACGGCTCGCCGGCTTCGTGTTCGGCCCGAACGACATTTCGCGCGAGACCCGCATCCGCATGGTTCCGGGCCGCTCGACGATGCTGCCGATGATCAGCCATTGCATCCTGGCGACGCGCGCGCATGGGCTGGAAATTCTCGATGGTCCCTACAGCGATTTCGCCAACACCGATGGCTTCTCGCAGGAATGCATCCAGGCCCGCGATCTCGGCTTCGACGGCAAGACGCTGATTCATCCCGGCCAGATCGACACCTGCAACGCGATCTTCACGCCGCCGGCGGCCGAGGTCGCGGAGGCCCGCAAGATCCTCGCCGCGTTCGAGCTGCCGGAGAATGCGTCGCGCGGTGCGATCCAGATCGACGGCCGTATGGTCGAGCGGCTGCACGCGGACATGGCCAAGCGCACCATCGCCATTTCTGATGCGATCGCCGAGATGGCGAAGTAGTTGAGACGGAGGAGGACGCGCCGCGTCAGATCTGCCTGAGGCTGAGGATGTAGTTGACGAGATCGCCGCGCTGCTCCGGCGTCAGGATGACGTTGGGCATCGTCGGGTGGCTGCTTTGCAGGAACACCTTCAGCGACAGCTCGGTCGTCGACGGCATGTTGGCGACCGCCGCGAAATCGGGCGCGGTGCGGGTCTGGGCCCTGGCAGCGCTCGCATCGATGGCGTGGCACGGGCTGCACCAGGCTTCCGCCAGCTTGCGGCCCGCCTGCACGCTCTCCGCCGCGGGTGTGGCGCCGTTGGCATAGTGCAGCCGGATCAGCAGCATCGCGACGAGCGCGAGCAGCAGCGCGGCGCCGATATGCAGCCAGGTGTTGCGGTGCAGGTTGGGCATGCTCATCGCGTCGCTCCGCTACGGGGAATGGGAGAAAGGCGATCAGTGCTTGGTGACGGCGACGCCCAGGCGGTCGATGGTCGGCGCGTTGAGGCAGTACTCCTCGTAATGCGCGCCGGAGGTGCCCGCCGCGAGGTCGCGATGGCAGCGCGGCTTGTCCTTGCACATCGCGCAGACCCGCTCCATGTCGCGCAGCACCAGCGGCTCGGCACGGCCCAGCGCCGCCTCGTCGATGCCGAGCGCCTTGAGCATCAGCGGCAGCTCGTCGGCGGCGTGCTCGCCCTGACGGACCAGCTCATCGAGATCGGCCGGCGTGACCTGGAGGTCCATCGCGATGCGCTCGAAGTCGTCGCGGTCGAGCTGCCGGAGTTCGCTCAGCTCGCGCCGGTGCCGCAGCCATTGTGCGAATGTGTCGATGAGAAACTGCACGCGGGGATAGGGCTTGGCTTGGGCAGGCATGGCTCGTCTCCGATGATTGCCTGCAATCAATCACCGCCTGACCGCGCGGACGTTGCGGTAGATCAAGCAGCGGAACAGCCTTGCCGAGGGCGCAGACTGTCAGGCGCCGAACCGCTCCGTGGCCCAGGCATACAGGCTGCCCGGAATCGGCGCTTCGCCGCCACGGCCCTTCGGCGAGATGTGCAGGCCGATGATGCCGGGATCGCTGATCAGGCCGGAGAAGTCGCTGGGGTCGAAGAACGCCTTCGGTTCGGCGTGCACGGCATAGAAGCTGCGCTTCGGCAGCGCATGTCGCAGCGAGCCGTGACGGCGGGCCAGCGCGGTCAGCGCTGCGGGCCCGAAGATGGCCACGCGGATGTCCGACAGGCGGTCGGAGCCGCCACGCAGGCGACGCAGCGCGAAGGTGACGCGGTGGCGCAGCGACAGCCAGTTCGGGGTCAGCGCGTCCTGCGCCATCAGCGCGTCGAATTCGGCGACGATCGGATCGTCCGGCGGCAGATACAGCGCGGAGTTGCCGAGCTGCCGCGGGCGCTCCCAGGCGAAATAGGGCAGCGCGGGGTCGATCTCGACTGGGCGCAGCAGCAGCACGTCGGCATCGAGCCAGAGGCCGGCGCGTTGCGCCATCAGCCGCATCCGGAAGAAGTCGCTGAACTGCAAGGTCGTCCAGTCGCGCCAGCTACCGTCCGGCTGCGCCGGCCGCAGACGCTCGGAGAACGCATAGGGCAGGATCGCCTCGGCCGCTTCATTGCCGACGCCGTCGGGCAGGCCGGGCAGCGGATCGAAGCTGTAGACGGTGACGTTGTGGCCGGCGGCGAGCTGCGAGCGCAGGCAGGTCTGGCGCAGCCGGTCGAGCGGTCCGCGCCAGAAGGTGACGACCTCGGGCAATACGCGCGTCAACGGCGGACCTGTGCTCGGACTACTCTCGAAACAAGGCCCCGGACGTGGTCCGGGGCCCGCGAACTCTGTTCGGTCAGAAAGGGCTCAGGCCCAGGCGCGCTCGGCCAGCTTGGCCTCGTAGCTGTCGATCGAGGCCTTCTTCTCGAGCGTCAGGCCGATGTCGTCGAGCCCGTTGAGCAGGCAGTGCTTGCGGAACGGGTCGATTTCGAACTTGACGGTGCCGCCATCCGGGCCGCGGATCTCCTGGGCAGCGAGGTCGACCGTCAGGGTCGCGTTGGCGCCGCGCTCGGCGTCGTCGAACAGCTTGTCGAGATCGGCCTGCGACACGCGGATCGGCAGGATGCCGTTCTTGAAGCAGTTATTGTAGAAGATGTCGCCGAACGAGGTCGAGATCACGCAGCGGATGCCGAAATCCAAGAGCGCCCAGGGGGCGTGCTCGCGGCTCGAGCCGCAGCCGAAATTGTCGCCGGCGACCAGGATCTTGGCGTTGCGATAGGCCGGCTGGTTGAGCACGAAATCCGGGTTCTCGCTGCCGTCGTCCTTGTAGCGCTGCTCCGAGAACAGGCCCTTGCCGAGGCCGGTGCGCTTGATGGTCTTGAGGTACTGCTTGGGGATGATCATGTCGGTGTCGACATTGATGATCTTCAGCGGCGCGGCGACGCCTTCCAGCGTGGTGAACTTGTCCATCGGGGAGCACCTTCGAGAATATCGAGCAGGCCGCTGTTTAGCCCGATTGGCGAGGCGGATAAAGTCAAATTGGCCGGAAAATCGGCCGCGCCGGTCAGTCGGCGGCGGCCTCGATCGCCTCCATGTCCTCGTCGGACATGCCGAAATGATGCCCGATCTCGTGGATCAGGACGTGGCGGACGATGTGGCCGAGGCTCTCGTCGTGCTCGGCCCAGTAATCCAGGATCGGGCGGCGATACAACCAGATCATGTTGGGCAGGCGCGGCAGGTCGTCATTGCTGCGGAACGGCAGCCCGGTGCCCTGGAACAGGCCGAGCAGATCGAACTCGCTCTCCGCCTCCATCTCATCGAGCACCTCCTCGGTCGGGAAGTCGTCGACCCGGATGATGACGCCCTCGCACATCCCACGGAAATGCTCCGGCAGGCGCTCGAACATCTCGTGCGCCATGGCTTCCATGTCGGCGAGCGAGGGGGCTTTCAGATCGGTCCACATGCCGCCTTCTAGCCCGGCTTTGATCATCTTGCATCCCGCTTTCTGCCGCGCGCAGCGGTTGACGCGGGCAGTGAAAACGGCGACCGTCCGCGGCGCGCGATTTGGATGTGGGGGACGCATGCGACAGAAGTCGGTGATGCTGGCCGGGACGGCGCTGGTTGCGGCCGTCGTGATGTCGATGTCGGCAGGCGTGCGGGCGGAGCCGGCGGCCCGGACGGAGCTTCACGCCGCTCGGAGCGACACGGACGTTTCCGCACAGCGACGCCCGCGGCGCATCATGATCTATCCGCGCCGCTATGAGGGCCATTGGGATCCGGACGTCGTGCCGCGCTACAATCCCGGTCCCAATGCGGTGCGCGTGTGCGACGCGTCTTATGTTCCGGAGCATCGCCCGAGCGGCACGGTCATCGTGCCGCATATGAGCTGCACCTGGCGGCGCGGTTGATCTGCTCTGCCGCGTGACAGCTGTGACACAGTGCCGATATGTCGCGATATCATGCGGAACCGCGTGCGGCATTTCGGCATTCTGCCCGGGCGCAGGTCTTCAGGTCCCATTCACGTCGCTCGTTCGAGACTGATCTGCGTCGTACCGCAGCGGCGGCCATCAGCGGAGATGGCGGTGCGCGGTGCCCGGCGTGATGTCAGGCGATCGAAGGAGAAGTTCATGACTGTGATGAAGCTGTTGGGCATTGCGGCGGTCGGCGCCGTCTTGGCTTTGGCGGCGCCTGCGCAGCGCGCAGAGGCGCTGTCGCTGAGCAATCCAGGCGCTGCGACAGCAGTGCAGCAGGGCGCCGTGCAGGAGACCACTCAGGCGCATTGGCATGGTCGTCGCCACCATTGGCATCCGCGCCGGCATTACTACCCGCGGCATCACTACTATCCCCGCCACCACTGGCGTCCGCATCACTATGGACATCACTACGGGCATCGCCATCACGGCCGCTGGTGAGCGACCGCCTCAGCGCCGTCGTGCATGATCGACATCAAACAGGCCCGCTTCGCGGGCCTGTACGCTATTGGTAGGCTGGCAAGGAGGTCTGCCATGAAAAGGTCGATCACCAAGACTCGCACCAAGACTCCTAGCAAGACCTGGATCGGCATCGTGATGCTCTCGATGCTGCTGGCAAGCTCGGCTGCCACCTCTCCGGCGATCGCAGCTTCCTTCGGCGTTGATGCGAGTCGCTCGACGACCGCGACGGAGTCCGGCACGCGCAGGCACGCCCGTTCGTGGAAAGCGACGAGATCAATTGTGATGCCGCCCCGCTACTATGGCCGCCCCGTCGACTACGTGCCCGCTGTTCCGCCGGGCCCTTTCGTCCTGTTCACGCCATTCCACGATTGAAGCGCACGCAGCCCGCGATTGTCGGCGTTCGCTGATCGAATGACTTGCGCACGCTTAGCTGCAAAATCCCCTGCACGAGCAGCACGGCCTTGTCGCTGTCCCAGTCTCCCTCGAGACTCACACGCTGATCCTCTGCCGCGACGCCACGCCGCAGATGCGCGCGCAGCGTGCATCATTCATGCCGCATTCACGTCGCTATCTCTACGTTCATGTGGGGGTGCGCCAATCGACCGATCGGACGACCAGCAAGGGCGCTGCATGGGTCCATCGTTATTGCACGGCATTCAGGGAGAAGGGACCATGATGAGGATGAAGGACCAGCGTGCTGGTCTTGTTCGTCGCCTCAGTCTTGCGGCGGCGGCGCTGTTTGTTTTCGCGGGTGCGTCAGGTCGTCCTGCGGCGGCGATGTCGCCTGTCAGTCCAGGCGCAGGGCCGGCAAAACAGGTGTCGTCTGACGCCTTGATCCAGGTGCGAGGACCCGGCGGTCACGGTGGGGGCGGTGGCTTCCATGGCGGAGGCGGCTTCCATGGTGGGGGCGGCTTTCACGGTGGCGGCGGTTTCCATGGAGGGCCTGCCTTTCACGGCGGCGGCCATGGCTTCGGCGGCGGACCGCGTCCGGTGTTCCACGGCGGCGGTCCGGTGTTTCATGGTGGAAGCGGTCCGCGGCCGGTGTTCCATGGCGGTGGCGGCTACCACCATTACCCGCATTACGGCTACCGGCCGTACTACCATCATCATCGCCGGCACTTCTACGGCTACCGCAGCTACTACTATCCGACCTACACGACGGCCTATTACTACCCGTATCGCCGCTGCCGGATCGTCTACACCTATTACGGCCCGCGCCGCATCTGCCACTACCGGCACTGGCGGGGTCATCACTGGCGCCATCATCACCGGTGGCACCATCGTCACCACCGCCATCACTGGCGCTACTACTGACGAACTGACAGCCTGATCGACACGACGAAGGACGCCGAGCGGCGTCCTTCTGTCGTTTCAGCGGGATGAATTCGGCGCTGCGTCAGAGCCAGTCCTTGAACTGCCAGTTCTTCACCGTCAGCTTCCACGGCACCAGCGTCTCCAGCCGCCATTTCGCGAACCGCCCGGGCGGCCAGTTCGACAGCCGTCGCTCCTCCTTCGGCTCTTCAGCCTTGGCGATGATCTTGGCGGGCGGCGTCTTGCGGCGCTGACGCGTGGCATCGCGGATGAGGTCGACGTATTCCGGCTTATCGGCCATCGTGGGCTCCTCGGCACGTTCCTCCGCCGGCGCAACGCGCCCGGCGGTAGGATTGTGCGCGACGAGGTTTAAGGAGCTCTTGCCAAGTCGTGTCGACGTTGAGTCGAAAAGAAACGCGGCGGCTCCTTCCGAAGCCGCCGCGTTCGTTGGTCAATCGGTCGCCGTGCAGCTCTGCTGCGCCAGCGACATCAGCTCAGCGCCAGTCGCGCACGTCGACGAAATGGCCGGCGATCGCGGCGGCTGCGGCCATCGCGGGCGACACCAGATGGGTGCGGCCCTTGAAACCCTGACGGCCCTCGAAGTTGCGGTTCGAGGTCGAGGCGCAGCGCTCCTCCGGCGCCAGCTTGTCCGGGTTCATGGCGAGGCACATCGAGCAGCCCGGCTCACGCCATTCGAAGCCGGCCTTGATGAAGATCTTGTCCAGACCCTCGGCCTCGGCCTGCTCCTTCACGATACCCGATCCCGGCACGACCATCGCGTTGACATGACCGGACACGGTCTTGCCTTCGGCGATCTTGGCGGCGGCGCGCAGATCCTCGATACGGCCGTTGGTGCAGGAGCCGATGAAGACGCGGTCGAGCTTGATGTCGGTGATCTTGGTGCCCGCGGTCAGGCCCATGTACTTCAGCGCGCGATGCTTGGAGATACGCTTGGCTTCATCAGCAATCTTGTCCGGATCCGGCACCATGCCGGTCACCGAGATCACGTCCTCGGGCGAGGTGCCCCAGGTCACGATCGGCGGCAGCTTGGCGGCGTCGAGGCGCAGTTCGTGGTCGAAATGCGCGCCCTCGTCGGAGCGCAAGGTCTCCCAATAGCGCATCGCCGCATCCCAGGCCGCGCCCTGCGGCGCCTTGGGGCGGCCGCGCAGGAAGTCGTAGGCCTTCTCGTCCGGCGCGACCAGGCCGGCGCGGGCGCCGCCCTCGATCGACATGTTGCAGACGGTCATGCGGCCTTCCATCGACAGCGCGCGGATCGCCTCGCCGGCATATTCCAGCACGTAGCCGGTGCCGCCGGCCGTGCCGATCTCGCCGATGATGGCGAGGATGATGTCCTTGCCTGTCACGCCGTCCGGCAGCTTGCCGTCGACGGTGACGCGCATGTTCTTCGCCTTCTTCTGGATCAGCGTCTGCGTCGCGAGCACATGCTCAACCTCTGACGTGCCGATGCCGTGCGCCAGCGCGCCGAACGCGCCATGCGTCGAGGTGTGGCTGTCACCGCAGACGATCGTGGTGCCAGGCAAAGTGAAGCCCTGCTCGGGGCCGATGACGTGCACGATGCCCTGGCGGCGGTCGAACTCGTTGTAATATTCGATGCCGAAGTCCTTGGCGTTCTCGGCCAGCGTCTTGATCTGCTCGATGCTCTCCGGATCCGGGTTCGGCTTGGAGCGGTCGGTGGTCGGGACGTTGTGGTCGACGACGGCCAGCGTCTTTGCCGGCGCATGCACCTTGCGGCCGGTCATGCGCAGGCCTTCGAACGCCTGCGGCGAGGTGACCTCGTGGACCAGGTGACGGTCGATATACAGCAGGCAGGTGCCGTCCTCGGCTTCGTGCACCAGATGGTCGTTCCAGATCTTGTCGTACAGCGTGGTCGGTTTCGACATGAGCGAATGCTCCCGGGAATGAAGGTGTGAAACTGAGCGCGTGGCGGGCACGCGCGAACAATCAGGACGAGGCGCTGCGGCTTACAGCGCGCGCCTAAGCTCAGAGGTCGCCGACGTCGCGAACCGTCCGAAGAACCGCCCGGGCAGCCGGCTATGATCGTCGATGACGACGCGGCGGCAGGCCATGCTGGTGCGATCTAGAACCATTTCAGGGAGATATATAGCACGCGAGCCGCGGAGTGCGAGATGCGTTTGTCGCCAGGCGTCATCGCGAGCGAAGCGAGGTCTCCGCCGAAGCTCGAAGAGCGAAGGCGGAAGCAATCCCGGGCTGAGCAAGGACTCTGGATTGCTTCGTCGCGGAGCTTGTCATCGGGCTGCGCTTCGCGCGGACCCGTTGGCTCCTCGCAATGACGGCGGGGCAGAGCAAAACAAAAAAGCGCGGGGCCAGCCCGCGCTTTTCGTCAATCCATTGGAAGCAACGATTACTCGTTGACCGCGGTCTGGCGGTCCTGCTTCTCGACGATGCGGGCCGACTTGCCGCGCAGCTGGCGCAGGTAATACAGCTTGGCGCGACGCACCTTGCCGCGGCGCACGACCTTGATGGAGTCAATCATCGGGGAGAGGATCGGGAACACGCGCTCCACGCCCTCGCCATAGGAGATCTTGCGGACGGTGAAGCTCTCATTGATGCCGCCGCCGGAACGTCCGATGCACACGCCCTCATAGGCCTGCACGCGGGTGCGCTCGCCTTCGACCACCTTCACGTTGACGATCACGGTGTCGCCCGGGCCGAACTCCGGAATGGTCTTGTTGGCGGACAGCTTGTCAAACTGCTCTTTTTCGAGCTGCTGAATCAGGTTCACGGGTAAATCTCCATCGGCGGCGCGCCCAGCCGGGTCACGCGGGCTGCGCTTGTTCCTGCCGTCACTTGCGGAATTGGGCGCTCCTATAAGGCAAAGCGCGAGGCTTGTCACCCGTCTGTCGTGCTTTTTGGCGCTTTTTGGCTGGTCCTGCTTTGTTCCCGGGGCTGACGCGCCTGCCATTCGGCCCAGAGATCCGGCCTGCGCGCCTCGGTGAGAGCCTCGGATTGCGCCCGGCGCCACCCGGCGACTTTGGCGTGATCGCCCGAGGTGAGCACATCCGGAATCGTACGGCCCTCGAAGACCTGCGGCCGCGTATATTGCGGGTACTCAAGTAGGCCGTCGGAGAAGCTCTCGTCTGTGCCGGATTCGAGCTTGCCCATCACGCCCGGCAGCAGCCGCACGCAGGCGTCGATCAGCACCAGCGCGGCGATCTCGCCGCCGGACAGCACGTAGTCGCCGATCGAGACCTCGATGAGCTCGCGCGCGTCGATGACGCGCTGGTCGATGCCTTCAAAGCGGCCGCAGACGATCAGCGGCCCGGGGCCGTCGGCGAGCTCTCGCACGAAGGCCTGGGTCAATGGCCGACCACGCGGGCTCATCAGCAGCTTTGGACGGTCCGGCGCGATAGCCGCTGCGTCGATCGCGGTGGCCAGCACGTCGGCCCGCAGCACCATCCCGGGGCCGCCGCCGGCGGGCGTGTCATCGACGCTGCGGTGCTTGTCGGTGGCCGAGGCCCGGATGTCGCGCGCCTCCAGCGACCAAATGCCTGATGCCAGCGCGCGGCCGGCCAGGCTCACGCCGAGCGGCCCGGGAAACATCTCGGGAAACAGCGTCAGCACGGTCGCGTGCCACGGCGCAATGGGAGAGGGCGAAGCGGTCATGATGCGCCGAACCTTAATCGGCGCTGCTTCGAGGTGAAAGTGGCGTAGCGCGTGCCCGCCGTGTCACTCCTTGCGCCCGTAGTCCACCAGCTCGATGGTGTGATTGACGCGCAGCAGGTTGTCCGATCGGGTCGTGACCGTGCGTCGAACCCAGTGATCGACCGACGGGACGTACCATGTCACCATGACGGTCTCGGATTTGAGCGACGGATTACGGACAGGGTAGAACGAATAATTGGTTTCGATCTTGTAGGCATCGAATGTCCCGGCCTTGGTCTTGACCTGCTCCTGCGTGCTGACCTTCGATTTGCCGGACCATTTCCAGGTGAAACCCTTTTCCGTGTTCACCTGCTCGACCTTCAGATTCCAGTCTGCACCGACCGACAACGGCTGGACGACGCCGAGGCCATCGTGCGGCGTGAATCTCATGGCCTCCCTGGATTTCAGGTTCCAGTTTCGGTCGTAGACAAGGAAGCCCTTCTTGTCCTTGTCCGCTTCGTTGGTGAAAATGATCGCGATCTGCGTCGGAGTCACCTCAGTGATGGTGTCGGTCCGCTTGGCGATCGTCTTTCCGGAAATCTCGTCGTGCAGCTCATAGGTCCAATGGTCGCCTGGCCGCGGCTCGTCCATCGCGACGGCGGGCGATGGCGTCGGCTTGGCGCTGTCCGAAGAGGTCGGCGCCTGTTGCGCCACGGCGGGAAGGGTGACGAGGCAGAGCAGCGAGGCGAGCAATGCGCGCATGGTGATTTTCCGGAACAGGGAGGGACGATCGTGCGGTCTGGCGGGCTTCGCTCGCCGGCCTCAGCGTCGTCCGTATTCGACGAG
Source organism: Bradyrhizobium sp. USDA 4353 (assembly GCF_054063215.1). NCBI lineage: Bacteria > Pseudomonadati > Pseudomonadota > Alphaproteobacteria > Hyphomicrobiales > Nitrobacteraceae > Bradyrhizobium > Bradyrhizobium sp. USDA 4353. The sequence goes on along the minus strand of NZ_JBSSGB010000001.1, from coordinate 1,438,047 downwards.
CTCCATCGTGGTCTTGCCCTGAACGTGACCGTCGATCCGCGTTTCCGATGTCCGCTTGATCCAGTGATCAACCGCCGGCGCATACCACATCGTCTGTGTCAGCTGCATCTTGCGCGAGGGGTCCTTGGCATTCACGCCCTGCAGCGTCGTCTCGATCTTGTAGGATTCGAATGTGCCCGCCTTGGTGGTCACGCTCTCCTGCCCGACCACCTTGCTCGTTCCGGTCCGCCGGAAGTTGATCCCGTTGGACGGGTTGATATCGTTCGATTTGATGGGCCAGCTCCTGCCGACGGAAAGGGGAGGGCTGATGCCGGTTCCATCGCCCTGCTGGTAGCGCCAAGCGCCGCTGGTCTTGACGTTCCAGTTGCGGTCGAAGGTGAGAAAACCGGTGTCGGAATTCCCCAGCCAGGTCACCTGGACCCCGATCTCGCTAGCGCCCACGTCGGTGATCGTCTGCACCATTGTCGACTTCAACGTGCCAGCGATCTCGTCGCGAATCTCGTAGGTCCAATGGTCGCCCGTCTGCGCGTCTTCCATCGTCTCGATCGCGTCCTGGTGCGCCGCCGGAGCCGCCGTTTCGGCTCGTGCTGCAAATCCGGACACAACGAGCATTGAACACATCAACAAGGCAGCACGGCGCATGGGCAGCTCCAGACGAGGGGACACGTAGAAGTTCCATCGGGTAGGTAATTACCCCAAGGGAACTCTGACGTTAAGTGCCGCTGGAGATTTTTGCCGGTCGAGATCACGTCGCGACCGCGCCGACGATGGGGCCGCCGGCGGCTATCGGTCGCCGCTTTCGCTGGGACGCGGCGCGGCGGCAGCGTCCTCCTCTGACGCCGATCGATCCTCGCCTTCAATCTCGGTCGGTAGCTCGATGATCACCCGGCCGCCCGCGAGATCCACCGTCGGCACGACGGCATTGGTGAACGGCAGCATCAAGGTGCTGCCGGAGGGCGGGGCGATCTCGATGATATCGCCGGCACCGAAATTATGGATCGCGAGCACGCGGCCGAGCGGGGCGCCCGCCGTGGTCTCGGCAGCCAGGCCGATCAGGTCGGCATGGTAGTATTCATCGTCATCGGTCTCGGGGAGACGATCGCGCGGAACGTAGAGCTCGAGGCCGTTGAGGCGCTCGGCGGCGTTGCGGTCGGTGATGCCCTTGAAGCTGGCGACGAGATGATCCTTCGCCTCGCGCGCTTTCGCGACTTCGAGCGAGCGGCTGCCGTCCTTCGTGGTCAGCGGGCCGTAATGCAGCACGGCCAGCGGATCCTCAGTGAAGGTCCATAAACGGACCTCGCCGCGCACACCGTGCGCGGCGCCGATCTTGGCGACGCAGATGAGTTTGGACATCAGCGGGCCCCGTCCTTCGAGACGCGCGCAAGGGCGCGCTCCTCAGGACGAGGAGCCAGATCCTCATGCTGAGGAGCACGGCGCAAGCCGTGCGTCTCGAAGCATGAGGCCACGATCGTCAACGGACCTTAGCCCTTGGCGGCGGCTTCGGCCTGGGCCTTGCGCTCCTTGCGCGGCACGGCCTTCTCGGGGTTGTTGCGGGCTTCGCGCTTCTTGACGCCGGCGGTGTCGAGGAAGCGGGCGACGCGGTCGGACGGCTGCGCGCCCTTGGCGAGCCAGGCCTTCACCTTCTCCATGTCGAGCTTGAGGCGCGCCTCGTTATCCTTCGGCATCAGCGGATTGAAGTGGCCGAGACGCTCGATGAAGCGGCCGTCGCGGGGAAAGCGCGAGTCGGCGACGACGACGTGATAGACCGGGCGCTTCTTGGTGCCGGCACGGGCGAGACGAATGACGACGGACATGAAAGTTCTCCTATGAGGTCGATGTAGCGATGTGAAGTTGGATGGAGGTCGTCATTGCGAGCGAAGCGAAGCAATCCAGAGCGGCATGCGCGACTCTGGATTGCTTCGTCGCTTCGCTCCTCGCAATGACGGGAGTGAGGTCATTTCTTCTTCCCGGGAGGGAGGCCGAGGCCCGGCAGCGTCGGCTTGCCGCTGAGGCCGGTGAGGCCCGGCAGATTGGGCAAACCACCGCGCAGGCCGGCGGGAAGATCCTTCGGCAAATTCGGCAGGCCGCCGCCGGGCATGCCGCCCGGCATCTTCTCGGCGAGCGCCTTGAGCTGCTCCGGCGAGGGCATGCCGCCACCGCCGCCGAAGCCCATCGCCTGGGCGATGCCGGCGAGCGGGCCACGCTTGCCGGAGCCCATGGCCTTCATGACGTCGGCCATGTTCCGGTGCATCTTGAGCAGCTTGTTGACGTGCTCGACGCTCTGGCCGGAGCCGGCAGCGATACGCTTCTTGCGGCTCGCCTTGAGCAGGTCGGGATGCTTGCGCTCCTCGCGCGTCATCGAATCGATGATCGCGACCTGGCGCTTCAGGATCTTGTCGTCGATCCCGGCGGCCGCGATCTGGTTCTTCATCTTGGAGATGCCGGGCATCATACCCATCAGCCCGCTGATGCCGCCCATCTGCGACATCTGCAAGAGCTGCTCGCGCATGTCGTTGAGATCGAACTGACCCTTGCGCATCTTCTCGGCGGCGCGCGCGGCCTTCTCGGCGTCGATATTCGCCGCGGCCTTCTCGACCAGCGAGACGATGTCGCCCATGCCAAGGATGCGGCCGGCGATACGCGAGGGATAGAAGTCCTCGAGCGCGTCGGTCTTTTCGCCGGTGCCGAGCAGCTTGATCGGCTTGCCGGTGACGGCGCGCATCGACAGCGCGGCGCCGCCGCGGCCGTCGCCGTCGATCCGGGTCAGCGCAATGCCTGTGAGACCGACGCGCTGGTCGAACGAGCGGGCGAGGTTGACGGCGTCTTGGCCGGTCAGCGAATCCGCGACCAGCAGCACCTCGTGCGGATTGGCGACCGCCTTGATCTCGGCGGCCTCCTTCATCATGTCCTCGTCGAGCGTGGTGCGGCCGGCGGTGTCGAGCAGCACCACGTCATAGCCGCCGAGCTTGGCGGCCTCGATGGCGCGGCGCGCGATCTGCGGCGGCATCTGCCCGGCGACGATCGGCAGGGTCGGGATGTCCAAATCGCGGCCGAGCACCGCGAGCTGCTCCATGGCGGCCGGACGGTAGACGTCGAGCGAGGCCATCAGCACCTTGCGCTTGTCGCGCTGGACCATGCGGCGGGCGAGCTTGGCGGTGGTGGTGGTCTTACCGGAGCCCTGCAGGCCGACCATCATGATCGGCACCGGCGGCACCGCGTTGAGGTCGATGGTCTGGCCGTCGTCGCCGAGCGTCTTGACCAGCTCGTCATGGACGATCTTCACGACCATCTGGCCGGGGGTGACCGACTTGACGACGGTGGCGCCGATCGCCTGCTCGCGGACGCGGTCGGTGAAGCTGCGGACAACCTCCAGCGCGACGTCGGCCTCGAGCAGCGCCCGACGGACCTCGCGCATCGCGGCGTCGACATCGGCCTCCGAGAGCGAACCGCGCCCCGTCAGCCGATCGAGAATGCCGCCAAGCCTTTCCGACAGATTGTCGAACAATGCCGTTATCCCTTCTTCACCTCTCCCCACCGGGGAGAGGTCGGATCGCGTCAGCGATCCGGGTGAGGGGTGCGGGACGACGGTTTGCACCGTAACCCCTCACCCCAGCCCTCTCCCCACGGGAGAGGGAGCCGCAGTGTCGCCCGGTGTTGACACCGGACCAAATCTCCAAACACCTTTGCGCCCGAGGGCGCACAGCGCTGTCGGGCGTTGACCTCCGGCCTCCAGGGCCGGGCGGTGGCTCGAAAAGACGAAACTTTCCGAAATTCGGCCGGGTTAAACCCTCCGCAGAGGGAAAAGTCAAGGAAACTTGCTTTCGGGCGCCCCGTTGCCGGACTCTAGGGGGCTGCTTACCTCCTGCAGCAGTTCAGCTTTCCCCCGCGAGGACGCCCTTGCTGCGCCGTTCCAGGACCTATTCCGGCCCCGTCACCGACCATTTCGACGGCAAGCGCTTCTACGATCCCGACGGCGTTCCGCCCAAATCCCTCGCCCAGGTGCTGCGCTGGCAATTCGACCGCAACGGCAAGCGCTCGAAATGGCCCGAGTGGGCGCCGAGCCCGCATGCGGATACCCCGCCGCACCGGATCGACGGCGAGGCGGTGCGGCTGTCCTTCATCGGCCATGCCAGCTGGCTGGTCCAGACCGGCGGGCTCAACATTCTGATCGACCCCGTCTGGTCCGAGCGGGTGTCGCCGTTCTCGTTCGCCGGGCCCCGGCGGCACAACGATCCCGGCATTGCCTTCGAGGCGCTGCCGCATATCGACGTCGTGCTGGTGTCGCATGGCCACTACGACCATCTCGATATCAGCACGCTGTCGCGGCTGACGGCGAAGTTCGCGCCGCGCGTGGTGACGCCGCTCGGCAACGATCTGACAATGACCGATGCGGATTCGAAGATCCGCGCCGAAGCCTATGACTGGCATGACCGCGTGCCGCTGAACGACGAGGTCGCGGTGACCCTGGTGCCGACCCGGCACTGGACGGCGCGCGGCATCTTCGATCGCAACAAGGCGCTGTGGGCGAGCTTTGTCTTGGAGACGCCGCGCGGCAAGCTCTACATCGTCTGCGATTCCGGTTACGGCACGGGTAAGCATTTCCGCCGCGTCGCGGAAGCGCATGCGCCTATCAGGCTTGCGATCCTGCCGATCGGCGCCTACGAGCCGCGCTGGTTCATGCGCGACCAGCACATGAACCCCGAGGATGCCGTGCAGGCGCTGCAGGATTGCGGCGCCGAGGCCGCGCTGGCGCATCACCACGGCACGTTCCAGCTGACGGACGAGGCCATCGATGCGCCGGTGCACGCGCTGCATGCCGCGCTCGATTCCGCCGGGATTCCGCGCGAGCGGTTCGGCGTACTCAAGCCGGGGCAGGTCGTGGAGATTTAACTACACCGTCGCTACAAAACAGGTGTCGTCCCGGCCTTGAGCCGAGACCCATAACCACCGAATGAATTTTTGCGAAGGCTGATAGCTCCACCTCGCGCGACAACATCCGCCGCGGAGTATGGGGCCGGCTCGAGGCCGGGACGACAGCGAGTTTGTAGGTGCGCCGTCGGCTCGCGGCTTGACGTGCATGCGTGGCGCGGAAGCAGGGGCGCCTTACTGTTACTGCGCCGCCTTGATCGCCCAGGTCACGCTGACCGTGACCGACAGCGTCTCCTCACCCTGTGCGACCGGGGTCGGTGCGCCGGCTGCCATTGGGGCAGCAAACGTCTTGGCGCGGAACACCGGGGTCGGCGCGCCGTCCTCGGCGATGTTGAGCGGCTGGCCCAGCGTGACGCCGGCAGCCTTGGCGTAGATCTCGGCCTTGCGGCGGGCATCGGCGACCGCCTTCTCGCGCGCCTGGTCGAGCAGCTTGGACGGCTCGGCGACGCTGAAGAAGACGTTGCCGACATCGTTGGCGCCGGCGGCAACCACCGCATCGATCACGTTCGCCACCTTGGCCACGTCGTGGAGCTTGATCGTCACGCGATTGCTGGCGCGATAGCCGGTGACAGCCGGCTGGCCCGGCCGGTTCTGCGCATATTGCGGCTGCAGCGATAGCCGCGAGGTCTGCACATCCTTGTCGGCGATCCCCGCCGTCTTCAGCGCCTGCAACACCCTGGCCATCGCGGTGTTGTTGGCCTCGGCCGCCTCGCGCGCGGTCTTGGCGTCCGAGGCGACGCCGGCATCGATCTGCGCCAGATCCGGCGGCGCCTGCACGTTGCCTTCGCCGCTGACCGTGATCGCCGGCGTGTCCTGCCGGGCAATGTCGTCCGCCAGCGCGGGCAGGGCGGTCGAGGCCACAATCGCGGCGACGAGCAGCGGTCTGATCATCATGGCGCTCACTTCAGCGGGACGTAGACGTTGATGACGAGCTTGTCCTCGGCCGTCTTCAGGGGATCGGTCAGGTACTCCTCGATGAAGGTGTCCTTGGCCTCGAGGCGGCGCTCGTCGAGATGGTTGGTGATCGCCTCGTAGGTGTTGTCCATGTTGTCGTAGGAGCCGCGATGGACGAATTTCAGCGCCTTGCCCTCGGGCGACTGGCCGATGCTCATGCCCTTGCCGAGCGTCTTCGGCTCCTGCTCGATCGGCATCTCCGCGAGATAAGTGAAGCCGTTGTCGTCGGTGGAGGTGTAGACGATCATGCCATTGCCGGCGGGCTTGACGCCCTGCTTGTCCAGTGTGGTCGACAGCGCCTTGAAGGAGTCGATCAGCGTGTCAAACGCATTGTCCCAATTGGCGGTGCCCTTCACCAGCACGACCTTCTTGGCCTCGAGCTTGATCTCGTCGCCAAAGGCGTCGGCGGTCTGGCTCGGCGCGGCGGCGGGCGGAGTGGCCGGAGCCTGGGCTGCGGGCGAGGATGACGGCGAGGGGCTGGCACTGGCGGCCGGCGTCGGGCTGGCTGAAGGGGACGGACTGGCCGAGGCTGCGGGGGCAGGCATCGCGCTCGGGGCGGGCGCGGGCGAGGCTGAGGCCGCCGGAGCCGGGGAGGCGGACGGCGCCTGCGCCCGGGCGATCGGGCCGCCCAGCGCCAGCGCGACCGAGCTCACGGCCAGAACGAGGCGGAAAGTGCTGAGATTCATTCGACTATTCTCCAGTGGCCGTGCTGTTTTGCCCGGTTCGAGCCGGCGAATGGACCGGTACCTATCATGCCCGGCGGCGCGGCGTCCCATGACAGATGCGTCATGTCCCCCTGCGGACTGGTCAATGCGGCGCCATTCGCCATATAAGGCGGACACAATTTGGATATTTTCATGAGCGCGCTGGCCAACCACAGCTTCGTCAAGATGAACGGCATCGGCAACGAGATCGTCGTGCTGGACCTGCGCGACGTGAAGCATGTCGTCACGCCTGACGAGGCGCGGGCGGTTGCATCGCGTATTCCTTACGACCAGCTGATGGTGCTGCAGCGGCCGCGGCTCGACGGCACCGAGGCCTTCATCCGCATCTACAACAACGACGGCTCGGAGTCCGGCGCCTGCGGCAACGGCATGCGCTGCGTGGTGAGCCAAGTGTTCGGCAAGACCGGCCAGACCAGCGCCACGTTCGAGACCCGCGCGGGCCTTTTGAACTGCTGGCAGGGGCCGTCGCCCGAGCTCTACACCGTCGACATGGGCGCGCCGAAGTTCGGCTGGCAGGAGATTCCGCTCGCGGAGGAGTTCCGCGACACCCGCTACATCGAGCTGCAGATCGGTCCGATCGATGCGCCGATCCTGCATTCGCCGTCGGTGGTCAGCATGGGCAATCCGCACGCGGTGTTCTGGGTCGACAACGACGTCAATTCCTACGACCTCGAGCGCTTCGGTCCGCTGCTGGAGAACCACCCGATCTTCCCGGAGCGCGCCAACATCACGCTGGCGCAGATCGTCGACCGCGATCACATCACGATGCGCACCTGGGAGCGCGGCGCGGGGCTGACCAGGGCCTGCGGCTCGGCGGCTTGCGCGACGGCCGTGGCGGCCGCGCGGCTGAAACGCGCCAACCGCCTTGTCCACATGACCTTGCCCGGCGGCGAGCTGACGATCGAATGGCGCGAGCGCGATGACCACGTGCTGATGACGGGCACCGCGACGTTCGAATTCGAGGGGCGGTTCGAGCCAGAGCTGTTCGCCAGCGTCGCATGAGCGTCGACGTCGTCACCTTCGGCTGCCGGCTCAACGCGTTCGAATCCGAGCTGATCGCGAGGCACGCCGAGGCGTCGGGCGCCGACGACACCATCGTCATCAACAGCTGCGCCGTCACCAACGAGGCGGTCGCGCAGGCGCGACAGTCGATCCGCAAATTGAAGCGCGAGCGTCCCGATGCGCGCATCGTCGTGACCGGCTGCGCGGCACAGACGCAAAGCGCGATGTTCGCTGATATGCCCGAGGTCGACCGCGTCATCGGCAATGAGGACAAGCTACAGCCTGAGGCATGGCGCGCGGCGGCGCAGGCGCTGGCGGCGCCGCGGTTCGGCATCGATGCGTCGGAAAAAGTTGCGGTGTCCGACATCATGGCCGTCACCGAGATGGCGCCGCATCTCGTCGACGGTTTTCAGCGCGGCCTGCCGCGCGTGTTCGTCCAGGTGCAGAACGGCTGCGACCACCGCTGCACCTTCTGCATCATCCCGTTCGGTCGCGGCAATTCACGCTCGGTGCCGATGGGGGCGGTGGTCGATCAGGTGCGGACGCTGGCCGAGCGCGGACATGCCGAGATCGTGCTGACCGGCGTCGATCTTACGAGCTACGGCGCGGATTTGCCCGGAACGCCGAAGCTCGGCCGGCTGGTGAAGCAGATCCTGCGTCACGTGCCGGAGCTGAAACGCCTGCGTATCTCCTCGATCGATTCGATCGAAGCCGATGCCGATCTGCTCGATGCGCTCGCCGGCGATATCAGGCTGATGCCGCATCTCCATCTGTCGCTGCAGGCCGGCGATGACCTGATCCTGAAGCGGATGAAGCGGCGGCACGCGCGTGCGGATGCGATTGCGTTCTGCGATCAGGTGCGTCGGCTGCGGCCGGAGATCGCGCTCGGCGCTGATCTGATCGCAGGCTTTCCGACGGAAACCGAGGAGATGTTTTTGCGTTCGCTCGACCTGGTCGAGGCATGCGGGCTCACGTTCCTGCACGTCTTTCCCTATTCGCCCCGTCCCGGCACGCCGGCCGCGCGCATGCCGCAGGTCGATGGCGCTGTGATCCGCGATCGGGCGCGGCGACTGCGGGCGGCGGGAGAGGCGGCGTTGCGGCGGCGGTTGGATGCCGAGATCGGCTGCGCGCGCGAGGTGCTGATCGAGAGCGCAACGCAGGGCCGGACGGAGCATTATCTGCCTGTGGCTATCAGCGGCGGCGAGCCGGGCTCCGTGCAGCGGCTCGTCATCACCGGACATGATAGTGCGCGACTATTGGCCCAGAACTCCGTCATGCCCGGGCTTGACCCGGGCATCCACGCTGTGTCCACGACGTAAGACGTGGATGGCCGGGACAGGCCCGGCCATGACGCGTGGAGAAAGACGGGCTTACTCGCCATTCCACGCGCACAGCCGGAGCCGCTCGTGCATGTGCAGCGGCGCCGGCGCCACCACGTGCACCGGCGGCTTGTTCTTCGATAGCGGAATCGAAATCTCGCGCGCGTGCAGATGCAGTCGCGGCTCGCCGAAGCGGGGGCCGTTGCCGTAGATGTTGTCGCCGGCGATCGGCCAGCCGGATGCGGCAGAGTGTACGCGGAGCTGGTGCGTGCGGCCGGTGATGGGTTCCATGGCGAGCCAGGTGAGTTTGGTCGTGTTGGCGGATAGGGCCTCGCTCTCGCTACGAGCGCCCTGCGCTCCCTCCCCCCTTGTGGGGGAGGGTTGGGGAGAGGGGTGGCTCCGGGCGAGACCGCTCGTGGGGACCCCCACCCCCACCCCCGACCCCTCCCCGCAAGGGGGAGGGGAGTCGGTGCCGCAAGTGAGAGGCGAGCCAGGGGATGGGACGGCAGTGGGGGGTGCGTACGAGCGCCCCAGCACCCGCCATTTCGTCACTGCCGGCTGTCCGTTCGGGTCCGGCTTTTGCCACCAGCCCCGCTCCGCATTCAGCTTCGCCAGCGGCAATTCGATCACGCCTTCGTCAGCCTCCGGGCCGCCTTCGACCACCGCCCAATACGTCTTCGAAATCTTGCCATGCTTGAACAAAAGCCCGAGCGACGCCGTTGCCTTGCGATGGCGGCCCAGCACGAGACAGCCGGAGGTGTCCTTGTCCAGCCGATGCGCCAGCACCGGCGGGCGTGGCAGGCCGAAGCGGAGCGCATCGAACGAGGCTTCGAGGTTCGGGCCGCCCTTCGGTCCCTTGTGCACGGGGATGCCGGCCGGCTTGTCGATCACCAGCATCAGCCCGTCGCGGTGGAGTACGCGGGCGAGCATCTCCTCATCGGTGGGTTGGTTAATGTCCATGGAAACCGTAATGCGGGTGCGAGGCTTTCGTTTGCGGGAGGAAAGGGCTAACACCACGCCATGAACGATACCACCTCCGAAACACCCAAGCGGTCGTGGTGGCGGCGGCTGTCGGACGGCCTGAAGCGCACCTCCGGCGCGCTCGGCACGGCCGTGGCCGACCTCGTCACCAAGCGCAAGCTCGACAGCGCGATGCTCGACGACATCGAGGACGTGCTGCTGCGCGCCGATCTCGGCACCAGCGTGGCTGCACGGATCGCCGAAGCCGTCGGCGCCGGCCGCTATGACAAGGCGATCAGCGCCGACGAGGTCAAGGCGGTGGTCGCGACCGAGGTCGAGAAGGTGCTGTCGCCGGTGGCGAAGCCGCTGACGATCGAGCCCGGTCACAAGCCGTTCGTGATCCTCGTGGTCGGCGTCAACGGCTCCGGCAAGACCACGACGATCGGCAAGCTCGCGCAGAAATTCGCCTCCGAAGGCAAGCAGGTGATGCTGGCCGCGGGCGACACCTTCCGCGCCGCCGCGATCGAACAGCTCAAGGTCTGGGGCGAGCGCACCAAGGCCCCGGTGATTGCGGGCACACAAGGCTCGGATTCCGCCAGCCTCGCCTTCACCGCCATCACCGCCGCGAAGGAGCAGGGCCGCGACATCCTGCTGATCGATACCGCCGGCCGGCTGCAGAACAAGGCCGAGCTGATGAACGAGCTCGAGAAGGTCGTGCGCGTCATTCGCAAGGTCGACGCCTCGGCGCCGCATGCGGTGCTGCTCGTGCTCGACGCCACCGTGGGACAAAATGCGCTGTCGCAGGTCGAGGCGTTCCATCGTACGGCTGGCGTCACCGGCCTGGTGATGACCAAGCTCGACGGCACGGCACGCGGCGGCATCCTGGTGGCGCTGTCGGAGAAGTTCAAGCTGCCGGTGCACTTCATCGGCGTCGGCGAGGGCGTCGAGGATCTGCAGCCGTTCGCGGCGAAAGATTTTGCGCGGGCGATCGCCGGCATCGAGGATTGACGCCGGCGCGCCGCTCCGGCGCGGTGGCATCGAAGACGACCGGACCCGCTGCGTCGCCGCCGACGACAGCCAACAGGACATGGAATGGACAAGACCCAGCCGCATCCGCTGTTCAAGCTGGCCACCGAGCTCGGCCCGCTGATCGTGTTCTTTGTCGTCAACGCCAAGTTCAATCTGTTCGCCGCGACCGGTGCCTTCATGGTCGCGATCATCGCGGCGCTGATCGCGTCCTATGTCGTGACGCGGCACATTCCGCTGATGGCGCTGGTCACGGCCGTCGTCGTGATCGTGTTCGGCACCTTGACGCTGGTGCTGCACGACGAGACCTTCATCAAGGTCAAGCCGACCATCATCTACGGCCTGTTTGCGGCCGTGCTCGGCGGAGGGCTGCTGTTCAACCGCTCCTTCATCGCGATCATGTTCGATCAGATGTTCAATCTGACATCAGTAGGCTGGCGCATTCTCACCTTCCGCTGGGCGCTGTTCTTCGCCGCCATGGGGGTGCTGAACGAGATCGTCTGGCGCACGCAGAGCACGGATTTCTGGGTCGGCTTCAAGGCCTTCGGCGTGCTGCCGCTGACCATGATCTTCGCCATCGCCCAGATGCCGCTGATCAAGCGCTACCACCAGGACCCGGCCTCGCTGGCGGCCAGCGATGCGGCGGAAGGGGATGTAAGCAAGGGGTAGCTCTGCTACCGCCGTCATTGCGAGCGAAGCGAAGCAATCCAGAGCCGAGCAAGGACTCTGGATTGCTTCGTCGCTGTGCTCCTCGCAATGACGCCGGGGCTAAGATCCCGCCTTCAGCGCCTTCTCGATCTCCGGCTTCAACACCGCATCGATGTTCTGCGCCGTGATCGGGCCGACCAGCTTGTAGACGATGGTGCCCTCGCGCCCGACGACGAAGGTCTCGGGTACCCCGTAGACGCCCCATTCGATGCCGGCGCGGCCATTGCCGTCGACGCCGACGACGTCATAGGGGTTGCCGTAGCGGCCGAGGAAGCGGCGGGCGTTGTCGGCGGCGTCCTTGTAGTTGATGCCGATGATCTGGAAACGCTTGTCGCGGCCGAGGTCGACCAGCAGCGGCGCCTCGTCGTGGCACGGCACGCACCAGGAGGCCCAGACGTTGACGATGCTGACCCTGCCCTTGAGCACGGCCGGGTCGAGCCCGGGCACAGCCGTGCCGTCCTTGGCGAGCTCGGGCAGCGGCGGCAGCGGCGTTGCCGGCGCGGGTCGGCCGATCAGCGCGGAGGGAATTCGCGACGGATCGCCATTGCCGAGCCGGAACCAGAACAGCGCGGCCAGCCCGAGAAACACCACGAGCGGCAGCAGCATCAACAGTGAGCGCCGGCGCGGCGCGGCCTCGGGGGCGGTCTGGTCGGTCATTGCATGTCCGTGGCGGCGCGGCCGGAGCGGCGGCTGATGCCGCTGTCCTCGAGCGCGCGCAGTCGCGCCTTCTGGGTGCGGTAGTCGATCGCGATCCAGGCGATCAGCAGCACGACGACCAGCGCCGCGGCGAGGTAGGAGGTCGCGATGAAGGAGGTGTAGGGGCCGAGGTCCATGTCAGGCCGCTCCCACGATCTGGCTGGCCGCGCCGCCGGACGGCGCACTGCCTGGGTAGGCCCGCGCCTGCATCATCTGCAGGCTGCGCACGCGACGGCGCAGGATCTCGTTGCGCATGGCGGCGACGTGCAGGGTGACGAACAGGAAGGAGAAGCCGATCGCCATCACCAGCAGCGGGATCAGGAACGACTTGTCCAGCGCCGGGCCGCCCATCCGCATCACCGAGGCCGGCTGGTGCAGCGTGTTCCACCAGTCGACCGAGAACTTGATGATCGGCAGGTTGATGGCGCCGACCAAGGTCAGCACCGCGGCGGCGCGGGCGGCGCGGGTCGGGTCCTCGACTGAGCGCCACAGCGCCATCAGGCCGAGATACATCAGGAACAGGATCAGCACCGAGGTCAGCCGGGCGTCCCATTCCCAATAGGTGCCCCACATCGGCCTGCCCCAAAGCGAGCCCGTGAGCAGGGCCAGGAAGGTGAAGCTGGCGCCGATCGGGGCGGCGGCCTTGGCGGCGACATCGGCGAGCGGATGCCGCCACACCAGCGTGCCGAGCGAGGCGATGCTCATGACACCCCAGACGAACATCGACAGCCACGCATTGGGCACGTGGATGAACATGATCTTGACGGTCGCGCCCTGCTGGTAGTCGTCGGGGGCGAGCGCCGACAGGTACAGGCCGGCGCCCAGCAGCACGACGGTGACCAGCGCCAGCCACGGCAGCAGCCGCGCCGCGAGCGCAAGGAACCGGGTGGGATTGGCGAGGTCGATCAGCGACATGAAAACCTTGTTAAAGGGGGAAGCGTTTGCAGTCCATCAGCACGGCATGGCTGGCCAAGAGTTGATCATGGTCAAGTTGATCATGGTCAAACCCCGCCGGTGTTCCCTTAGTCCAGGCCGTTGCGCAGGCTGGTTGCAGCCGCGAACGGACCGATCACGAAGCTGACCAGCGACAGCGCGCACAGGATCGAGAACGGCGCCCCAAACGGGAGCGGACCCACGATGGCAGCCTGCGACGCCGCGACGCCGAAGATAAGGACCGGAATGGACAGCGGCAGGACCAAAACGGCCAGCAGCAGGCCGCCGCGCGACATCGTCACCGCCAGCGCCGCGCCGATCATGCCGATGAAGGTCAGCGCCGGTGTGCCCGCGAGCAGGGTCAGCGCGACGGCGCCGGTGGCGGTCGCATCGAGATTCAGCAGCAGGCCGAGCACGGGCGTGGCGATCACCAGCGGCAGGCCGGCGGCCAGCCAGTGCGCCAGCGCCTTGGCGGCGCAGGCGAGCTCCAGCGGGGTCCGGCTCATGATGAGCAGGTCGAGCGAGCCGTCCTCGTGGTCGGCGGTGAACAGCCGGTCGAGCGTCAGCAGGCTGGCGAGCAGGGCGCCGAGCCAGAGGATGGCTGGGCCGAGCCGGGTGAGGAGGGCGAGGTCGGGGCCGACGGCGAACGGCATCAGCACGACGACGGTGAGAAAGAACAGCACGCCAATCAGCGCACCGCCGCCGATGCGCAGCGCGATCCGGATGTCGCGGCGGATGAGGGCACCGAGGGCTGTCATGTGATGGAAGCCTCGCAAGATGAGGTCGCATCGCCATGGGGAGAGCCGAGCCCCTTCCCCGAGCACACTGCGTTCCCTCCCCCCTTGTGGGGGAGGGCTAGGGAGGGGGGTGGCTCCGGGCGAGACTGCCCGTGTGGACCCCCACCCATAGCCGAAGCTCTGCTTCGGCGTACCTTGAAGAAGCCGTCCGCGAATGCGGCCGGTTGCCTTCCCCGCAAGTGGGAAGGGGGCTGATGGGCCGGTGCTTGGAGCGTTTGATTCTTTGCGAACAATTCAGAGCGCGTCGTGGGGTACCCCCCTCCCTGACCCTCCCCCACAAGGGGGGAGGGAACGGAGAGGTCGCTGGGTGGGGCGGGGAAGATAGGAAGGGGAGTAGTCACGCCATTGCTCCGATCCGCAGCTCGCGAGCGTCGATACCCAGCGGCCCATGGGTGGCGGCAACGATCAATCCACCCCCGGCGAGATGCTCGCGCATCAGGCCTGCGAACATGGCCTGGCCCGCGACATCGAGCGCCGCGGTCGGTTCGTCCAGCAGCCACAGCAGCCGCGGCACGGCGAGCAGGCGGGCGAGGGACAGCCGGCGGCGCTGGCCGGCGGACAGATAGCCGGCGGGCAGATCAATCGCGTGCGCGATGCCGACGGCGGCGAGGCAATCCGGGATTGTACGGGTCATTCCGCCGCCGAGAAAGTCGGCCCAGAACGTCAGGTTCTCGCGCACGCTGAGCGCCGACTTCAGCGCGTCGCGGTGGCCGAGATAATGCGCCTGCTCCGGCACGGTCAGCTCACCCTCGCCGCCCTCGATGGCGATGGTGCCGCCCGCCGGCAGCAAGAGGCCTGCGATCAGCCGCAGCAGCGAGGTTTTGCCCGCGCCATTGTGTCCCGTCACGGCCAGCGCCTCGCCCGCGCGCGCCTCGAAAGCAAGGCCTGAGAACACCTCGCGGCCGCCGCGCACGCATCTGACGTCTTGTCCGAACAGCCTCGGAGACGGTGGTGGAGACAGCTGCATGGCGGGTCGTGACAGCCCTTACGAAATTGATGGCTAGCGTGTGAGAATTTGTGGGTGATGCGACGCCGGGACTTGATTGTCTCTGTAGCGACGCAGTTAGAAAGCTTCTATAAGCCCGACCTTGATGCAGCACACAATCGCCCGCTGCAAGCCATCCGGCGCCTCGCGCTGACGGTTCGAAAATACCCCCTCAGGGTATACAGATCAATTGGGATTCCCACGCATGACCTCGCTCGACAGCTTCAAGTGTCGCAAGACCCTCAAGGTCGGAACGAAGAGCTACATCTATTACAGCTTGCCCACAGCCGAGAAGAACGGTCTCAAGGACATCTCGAAGCTGCCGTACTCGATGAAGGTGCTGCTCGAGAACCTCTTGCGCAACGAGGACGGCCGCACCGTCACCAAGGACGACATCGTCGCGGTGTCGAAATGGCTGCGCAAGAAGTCGCTGGAGCACGAGATCGCCTTCCGCCCGGCGCGCGTGCTGATGCAGGATTTCACCGGCGTGCCGGCGGTCGTCGACCTTGCCGCCATGCGCAACGCGATGCAGAAGCTCGGCGGCGATGCCGAGAAGATCAACCCGCTGGTGCCGGTCGACCTCGTCATCGACCACTCGGTGATCGTGAACTACTTCGGTGACAACAAGGCGTTCGGCAAGAACGTCGCCGAGGAGTACAAGCAGAACCAGGAGCGTTACGAATTCCTGAAGTGGGGCCAGAAGGCGTTCTCGAACTTCTCCGTCGTCCCGCCCGGCACCGGCATCTGCCACCAGGTCAACCTCGAATATCTGGCGCAGACGGTCTGGACCAAGAAGGAGAAGATGACGGTCGGCCGCACCAAGGGTACCTTCGAGGTCGCCTATCCGGACTCGCTGGTCGGCACCGATTCGCACACCACCATGGTCAATGGTCTTGCCGTGCTCGGCTGGGGCGTCGGCGGCATCGAGGCCGAGGCCTGCATGCTCGGCCAGCCCTTGTCGATGCTGCTGCCTGACGTCGTCGGCTTCAAGCTGACCGGCGCGCTGAAGGAAGGCGTCACCGCGACCGACCTCGTGCTGACCGTCACCCAGATGCTGCGCAAGCTCGGCGTGGTCGGCAAGTTCGTCGAGTTCTTCGGCCCCGGCCTCGACCATCTCTCGGTCGCCGACAAGTCGACCATTGCCAACATGGCTCCTGAATACGGCGCGACCTGCGGCTTCTTCCCGGTCGACACCGCGACCATCGACTATCTCAAGACCTCGGGCCGCAAGGGCCCGCGCGTCGCGCTGGTCGAGGCCTATGCCAAGGCGCAGGGCCTGTTCCGCACCGCCAAGTCGCCCGACCCGGTGTTCACCGAGACGCTGAACCTCGATCTCGGCGACGTCGTGCCGTCGATGGCCGGTCCGAAGCGTCCCGAGGGCCGCATCGCGCTGCCTGCCGTGGCCGAAGGTTTCGGCACCGCGCTGGCCGGCGAGTACAAGAAGCCGGATGCCGCCGAGCAGCGCTTCCCGGTCGAGGGCAAGGATTTCGACATCGGCCATGGCGACGTCGTCATCGCCGCCATCACCTCCTGCACCAACACCTCGAACCCGAGCGTGCTGATCGGCGCCGGCCTGCTGGCCCGCAACGCCGCCGCCAAGGGCCTCAAGGCCAAGCCGTGGGTGAAGACCTCGCTCGCCCCGGGCAGCCAAGTGGTTGCCGAGTACCTCGCGAACTCCGGCCTGCAGAAGGACCTCGATAAGGTCGGCTTCAACCTGGTCGGCTTCGGCTGCACCACCTGCATCGGCAATTCCGGCCCGCTGCCGGAGGAGATCTCGAAGTCGATCAACGATAACGGCGTCGTCGCGGCGGCGGTCCTCTCGGGCAACCGCAACTTCGAAGGCCGTGTCTCACCGGACGTGCAGGCCAACTACCTGGCCTCGCCGCCGCTGGTCGTCGCCTACGCGCTCGCCGGCACCGTGACCAAGGACCTTGCGGTCGAGCCTATCGGCATCGGCAAGGACAAGAAGCCGGTCTACCTGAAGGACATCTGGCCGACGACGAAGGAGGTCAATGACTTCGTCAAGAAGTTCGTCAAGGCCTCGATCTTCAAGAAGCGCTACGCCGACGTGTTCAAGGGCGACACCAACTGGCGCAAGATCAAGACCGTCGAGAGCGAGACCTATCGCTGGAACATGTCGTCGACCTACGTGCAGAACCCGCCGTATTTCGAGGGCATGAAGAAGGAGCCTGAGCCGATCAAGGACATCGTCGAGGCCCGTGTGCTGGCGCTGTTCGGCGACAAGATCACCACCGACCACATCTCGCCGGCCGGTTCGATCAAGCTGACCTCGCCCGCAGGCAAGTTCCTCAGCGAGCACCAGGTCCGCCCCGCCGACTTCAACCAGTACGGCACCCGCCGCGGCAATCACGAGATCATGATGCGCGGCACCTTCGCCAACATCCGCATCAAGAACTTCATGCTCAAGGGCGCCGACGGCAACATCCCCGAGGGCGGCCTGACCAAGCACTGGCCCGACGGCGAGCAGATGTCGATCTACGACGCCGCCATGAAGTACCAGGAAGAGGGCGTGCCGCTGGTCGTGTTCGCCGGCGCCGAATATGGCAACGGCTCGTCGCGCGACTGGGCCGCCAAGGGCACCCGCCTGCTCGGCGTTCGCGCCGTGATCTGCCAGAGCTTCGAGCGCATCCACCGCTCGAACCTGGTCGGCATGGGTGTGCTTCCGCTCACCTTCCAGGAGGGCACCTCGTGGTCTTCGCTCGGCCTCAAGGGCGACGAGAAGGTCACCATCAAGGGCCTGCAGGGTGATCTCAAGCCGCGCCAGACGCTGACCGCGGAGATCGTCTCGGCCGACGGTGCGTCGCAGCAGGTGCCGCTGCTCTGCCGCATCGATACGCTGGACGAGCTCGACTACTACCGGAACGGCGGCATCCTGCACTACGTGCTGCGCAAGCTCGCCGCTTAACCAAAGCGGGATGCGACAGTTTGGCTCACTCTGAAGTGAGTAGCGGGTGATGAAGGAGGCGGCCTAAGACAGAGGCCGCCTCCTTTGCATTTTCGGTTTATTAACTAAGAGGACGGCATCGCGTAGGTGGTGACGCGCGCGAGCGCAGCGGACGGTGGTCCAGACGGGACAGTGGCGATGAGTGGACAGATGTCGTGGTGGTCGCGCGCGGCTCTTGGTGTCTGTGCGGTCATCGCTTTCGTCCGGCCGGCCTCTGCCGACCCTCGTGCGGTGATTGAACTCTTCACCTCGCAGGGCTGCTCGTCCTGTCCGCCGGCCGACAAGCTGCTCGGTGACCTCTCACACGATCCCTCCGTGATCACCCTGTCCCTGCCGATCGATTATTGGGACTATCTCGGCTGGAAGGACACGTTGGCGGATTCGCGCTTCACGGCCCGGCAGCGCGCTTATTCACGGGCCCGCGGCGATCGCGAGGTCTACACCCCGCAGGCCGTGGTCAATGGCGCGGTGCATGTGATCGGCAGCGATCGCGAGGCGATCGAAGGGGCGATCGAGGATACAGGCCGCGGCGGCGCCGTGATGTCGGTGCCGGTCCGCCTGTCGATCGAAGGCCAGGAGCTGACCGTGTCGGTCGCTGCCGCCGATGAGCATGCGGCCCGTAAGCATGGCGAGGTCTGGGTCTGCTCGATCGCGCGCGTCGTTCCGATCCAGGTCGCGCGCGGCGAGAATGGCGGCCGGGAGCTGACCTACTACAATGTCGTCCGCAGTCTGATGAAGCTGGGCGACTGGACTGGGGCGTCGGCAAGCTGGAGCGTCCCGCTCGAGAAGATCGCCCGTGAGGGCGTCGATGGCGCCGTCGTCTATGTGCAGGACGGCAGCCGCGACCGGCCCGGCCTGATGCTCGGCGCGGCTCGCTCGGATCTGCCGTTGCTCACCCGGACGTCGGCGGCGAGCCGCGCTCCCGAGCGCTGAGCCCTTTCGCCCCTCATCTTCAAATTCAAGATGGCTTGATCGACGGCGCGACGCGTCCAGCTTCAGGGCTGACGCGCGTCGCAACATCGTCGCGCGAGCTCCCGCCCAAAAAGCAAAAGGACCAACTTGCGTTGGCCCTTTGCCATTACTTGTGAATAGACCCGATCCTGACGACCCCGGGGGGCTGGGGGCTGAGGAATCCGGAACCGAAAGGACCGGGCCAACGCACACGAATCTTATGCCTAAGGCCGGGGGCAGTCCCTGGGCGGAAAGGCGGCGCGATTATGATTCTGCTAACGATCCCGTGACGCTTGCGTGTTCGCGGAACTCGCGCATCTCTACGAAGCTGCCAAGTTCGGTCATGAAAACCGCCCCTTGCGGCTGACGCCGGTTGGCGCGATCATGTCACACAGATGACAGGAGGACGCTCATGAACCTCACGCCGGAGGATGCCGATCCCAGCGAGAACCGCGCGGCGGCGCGCAACGCGGCCGCAGCGCCGACCCGGGTGACGTTCGACCGTCTCGAGCTGAACCGCATCCTCAATCTCTACGGCCGCATGGTCGCCGACGGCGAGTGGCGCGACTACTCGATCGACTTCCTGCGCGACCGCGCGGTGTTCTCTGTCTTCCGCCGCGCCTCCGAGGTGCCGCTCTACCGGATCGAGAAGGATCCGCGGCTGGCGCGCAAGCAGGGCATGTACAGCGTGATCTCGGCGACCGGCCTGATCCTGCGCCGCGGCCATGAGCTGGAGCGCGTGCTGCTCGCGATCGCGCCGAAGCCGGCGCTGGTCTGACGCACGAGGCGACCCCGCTGTCACCCTCCCCTTGAGGGGGAGGGTCGGCTCAGATGCGCGAAGCGCATGTGAGCCGGGGTGGGGTGATCTCTCCGCTCGAACCGGTTTTCGCGGCTTCACCCCACCCCGCTCGCCCGCTTCGCGTGCGATCGACCCTCCCCCTCCAGGGGAGGGTGAGACTGAGATCGTGGCGCCCGTGGTCGTCATCATCGGAAAAGTTGCGACAATCCGCGCAGAGCAGCGGCGGAGGCGCTTCCACGGGATCAGAGCGCGCTCTGATCTGGTCCTCAGCGGTGCTCAGGCCGGGACGTCGCTGCTGCCGCTTCCGAGCGGCCGTTGCATCATGACCGTATCGAGCCAGCGGCCGAACTTCAGGCCGACGCTCGGATGGGTGCCGATCATCTGGAAGCCGCAGGCGGTGTGCAGTCCGACCGAGCCGGCATTGGCGGAGTCGCCGATCACCGCGATCATCTGGCGAAAACCGCGTTCCTCACACGCCGCGATCAACGCCCGCATCAAGCGCATGCCGATGCCGCGGCGTTGGCTGGCGGGCGCGAGATAGACGGAGTTCTCGACGGTGAAGCGATAAGCGGGCCGCGGCCGGTACGG
Source organism: Bradyrhizobium sp. USDA 4353 (assembly GCF_054063215.1). NCBI lineage: Bacteria > Pseudomonadati > Pseudomonadota > Alphaproteobacteria > Hyphomicrobiales > Nitrobacteraceae > Bradyrhizobium > Bradyrhizobium sp. USDA 4353. The sequence goes on along the minus strand of NZ_JBSSGB010000001.1, from coordinate 1,417,710 downwards.
CCCTGCATAGGCATAGCCCACCACCTCGCCATCCAGCACGGCGGCGAAATAAGGGAAGCCGCCGTCGGTCAGCGCCCGGAAGCGCCGGGTCATCTCCGCGAGATCCGGCGGATCGAGCTCGAAGGTGGCCGTGCCTTCGCGCACGGCCTGGCCGTAGATCGCGGTGATGGCGGGAAGGTCGGCCTCGGTGGTCGGGCGAATTTCGATGCTGGGCATGGCCAGACCATACCAGCGCGCGAAAGCGGTTCAACCTGCGCGGGGCATGGCTGCCGTTCGCAGAACGGGAGATCAACCGGTCGCCCCAGACGGCGTGCGGCACAAAAGAAAAGCCCCGGCACTGAGGCCGGGGCTTCGAAGGTCGCTCGTCGGAGCGATCAGATCAGTCGCGCTGTCCCAGCAACTGCAAGAGCAGCGTGAACAGGTTGATGAAGTTCAGGTACAGCGACAGGGCGCCGGTGATCGCTGCGCGCTCGGCGATGTCGCCGCCCGCGGAGGCGTAGCCGTAGATGTACTCGTTCTTCAGGCGCTGCGTATCCCAGGCGGTCAGGCCGGCGAACACGAACACGCCGATCACCGAGACGATGAACTGCAGCATCGAGCTCGCCAGGAACAGGTTCACGAGGCTCGCCAGCACGATGCCGATCAGGCCCATGAACAGGAACGAGCCCATGCCCGTCATGTCACGCTTGGTCGTGTAGCCGTACAGGCTGAGCGCACCGAAGGTCGCCGCGGTGATGAAGAACACCCGCACGATCGAGGTGTGGGTGTACACCAGGAAGATCGACGACAGCGAGATGCCCATCAAGGCCGAGAACACCCAGAACAGGATCTGCGCGGTCGACGGCGCCAGGCGGTTGATGCCGGCCGAGATCGCGAACACCATGACCAAGGGGGCCAGGATGAACAGCCACTTCAGCGGGCTCACGAACATCGCGTAGCCGAACTGCGTCAGATAGGCGTTGCCGAACTTGAACACGCCGGCTGCCGGATCGCCGGTCACCGACGCCATGTAGACGCCGAGCGCCGCGAGGCCGGTGATGGCCAGGCCGATGCTCATGTAGTTGTAGATGCGCAGCATGTAGGCGCGCAGACCGGCGTCGACGGTCGCGGCATCGGCGCGCCCGGCCACCCGGCCAAAGGGTGAAGCATAGTTGCGGTCTAGGTCCGACATGGTCGAATTCCCGTTGGTTGCCCGGCAGCCCGGTCCTGGCAGGACCCTTGGCCGGTTCTCGAAAAACCCTATCTCATCAACGCTGCCATCGATATTAAATTTGCGTCATCGGCAAATTCGCCATCTTTTCGCAGAGCTCTTTGGCAGCTTTCTGAGCCCATCCTTAAATGGGAAACTAGCATATTTGGTGCAAGCTTCCACGCGCGGCTGAATGTCGCTCCGCGCGCGTTTGGGCCGTGAAAAACCCGTTAACCGTGCGGCATGACCGCACAATAGCTCAAATGTCAGCGCGTCAAAGGTTCCTCAGAACCGTTGCCGGCTTCTGGTTCAGCGCCAGCAGCGTGCCGGCCAGGCCGAGGCCCACCGTCACCACCAGCGCGGCCAGCACCACCAGCGCGGCGCTGCCGGCCTGCCAGGCAAAGCTGAGCGTCATCAACCGGGTCACGATCAGCCAGGCGGAGATGGAGCCTGCGATCACGCCGAACGCAGCGGTGGCAAAACCGATCATCAGATATTCGAGCGCGTAGGCGCCGAGCAGCCGCAGCCGCGTGGCGCCCAGCGTCTTCAGGATGACGGCGTCATAGACCCGGTGACGGTGACCCGCGGCGAGCGCGCCGCCCAGCACCAGGATCGCCGAGATCAGCGTCACCGCGCTGGCGCCGCGGATCGCGAGCGCGAGGTTGGACACCACCGAGCCGACCGTCTCCATCACCTCCCGCACCCGCACGCTCGTCACCATCGGGAAAGCGTCGGCCACCTTGCGGATGACGCGGGCGTCCTCGGCCGCGTCGGAGCGTGCCTCGGTCAGCGTCGCCACGTGGGTGTGGGGCGCGCCCTTGAAGGCGTTCGGCGAGAACACCAGCACGAAGTTGATGCCCATGCCCTGCCAGTCGATCGTGCGCATGTTGCCGATCTTCGCCGTGATGTCGCGCCCGAGCACATTGACGACGATGTCGTCGCCGAGCTTGAGGCCGAGACCGTCAGCGATCCGCTTCTCGATCGAGACCAGCGGCGGGCCGCTGTAATTGTCGCCCCACCATTCGCCCTCGACGACCTTGGAGCCCTTCGGGATCTCGCCGGTATAGGTCAGGCCGCGGTCGCTCTGCAGCACCCATTCGGTGTCCGCGGACGCCTTGAGGTCCTCGGCGCGCACGCCGCGCGCGGAGACGATCCGGCCGCGCAGCATCGGCACGTCGTCGACGGTGGATTGCGGCGCCATGCCCTTGAGGAAGTCGCGGAAGCGGTCGGCCTCGCCGGAGGGCACGTCGATGAAGAAGAACGACGGCGCCTGCTCCGGCAGTTGCGCCAGAAACTGCCGCCGCAGATTGCCGTCGATCTGGGTGATGGTGACCAGCACCGCGAGCCCTAGTCCCAACGACAGCACGACGGACGGCGTCAGCGCACCCGGGCGGTAGATGTTGCTGACCGCGAGCCGGAGCATCGGGAAGCGGCTGCGCGGCACGGCTCGCGCGATCGCCATCACGACAGCCGCGATGCCGCGCAGCAGCACGAACACCAAAGCGGCGGCGACGACGAACACCGCGGCGATCTTCTTGTCGTACGACAGCCCGACGACGACGGCGATCAGCAGCGCGACGGTGCCGGCGATCAGCGCCAGATAGCTCCAGCGCGGCCGGTGCCATTCGGCGATGACAGCCTCGCGGAACAGCGCGGCCACCGGAACGTCGCGGACGCGCCCGAGCGGCCACAGACCGAACGCGAGCGCCGTGAGCAGGCCGTAGAGGAAGGACAGCGCCAGCTCGTCCGGGTGCACCGCCGGGATCACCGGCAGCGGCAGGATCTTGCCGAACAGCCCGACGATGGCGAAGGGCAGGGCGGCGCCAGCACAGAGTCCGATGATCGAACCGATCGTCGCCAGCACCATCACCTGGATCAAATAGATGCCGAACACGTCGCGGCTGGTGGCGCCGAGCGCCTTGAACGCCGCGATCACCTCGGTGCGGCGGTCGACATGGCTCTTCACGGCGTTGGCGACGCCGACGCCGCCGACCAGCAGTGCCGCGAGGCCGACCAGCGTGAGGAACTGGGTGAAGCGGCCGATCGTCCGCTCCAACTGCGGCGAGGCGTTGCTGCGGCTGCGGATCTCCCAGCCGGCGGAGGGCAGGGTCTCGCGGGTGTCGGCGATGAAGCGGGCCGCGGCGCGATCGTCGGTCGCGTTGTCCGGGAGCCGGACGCGATAGGTCCAGCGCACCAGGCTGCCGGGCTGCAGCAGCGGCGTGGCGCGTAAGGCTGCTTCGCTGATCAGGAAGCGCGGTCCGAGCCCGATGCCGCCGGACAGCTTGTCCGGCTCGGCCTGCAATGCGCTGCGGATCTGGAAGCGGACGGTGTCGATGCTGACGATGTCGCCGACCTTGATGTCGAGCCGGGCCAGCAGCGCCGGATCGGCGGCCGCGCCGAACACGCCGTCGCGCTCGGCCAGGAGGTCGGCGATCGGCAGGTCGGGCTGCAGCTCGGCCTTGCCAAGCAGCGGATAGGCGTTGTCGACCGCCTTGAGCTCGACCAGCGCCAGCTTGGAATCACCCGCCCGGACCATGGCCCGCAAGGTGGCTGCGAGCGAGACTTGCCCGCGTCCGCGCAAAAAGGCGATCTCCTCAGGCTTGGCCTCGCGCTGAAACAGCGAGAACGCGACATCGCCGCCCAGCAAGTTGCGGCCCTCGCGGACGAGGCCGTCATTGAGGCTTGCCGCTACCGAGCCGACGCCGGCGATGGCCAGCACGCCGAGCGCGATACAGGCGATGAAGACATAGAAGCCGCGCAGGCCGCCACGCAGCTCGCGCAGGGCGTAGCGCGCCGGCAGCGCCGCCATGCGGCGGCCGGGGAGCGGTTCGGAAAGTGTGCTCATGCGTCGGCGGTCTCGTGCACGCCGTCGGCCTCGATCCGTCCCGAGCGAAGCCGCACCACCCGGTCGCACCGGTGCGCCAGGCCGCTGTCATGGGTCACGAGCACGAGCGTCATGCCGCGCTCGGCATGCTTGGTGAACAGGAGGTCGACGATCTGCCGCCCGGTCGACTCGTCGAGATTGCCGGTCGGCTCGTCCGCCACAAGGATGGCCGGGTCGGGGGCGAGGGCGCGGGCCAGCGCCACGCGCTGCTGCTCGCCGCCGGACAACTGTGTCGGATAATGGTGCAGCCGGTGGCCGAGCCCGACCTGCTCCAGCTCGCGGGCGGCGCGCTCGGCGGCGCCGGAATGGCCGGCCAGCTCCAGCGGCACGGCGACGTTCTCCAGCGCAGTCATGGTGGGGATCAGATGGAAGGACTGGAAGACGATGCCCACCTGGCGGCCGCGGAACCGGGCCAGGGCGTCCTCGTCGAGGGCATTGAAAGCGGTGCCATTGACCACCACCTGACCGCTGTCAGGACGTTCCAACCCCGCCATCACCATCAGCAGCGTGGACTTCCCCGATCCCGAGGGGCCGATCAGGCCGATCGTCTCGCCCTGTCCCACTCGCAGGCTGATGTCCTTGAGGATATGAACCCGCGCCGCGCCGGTGCCGAGCGAGAGGTTGACGTTGGAGATGGTAATGGTGTCCGGCGCAGTGCCGGCCAAACGCGAGGTTTCGATGAGACTGTCCATGGCTCGGTCATATGGCAACTCCGCAAGCCGGGTCGAGGGGCGCGGACGCATCTTCGTGCACATACTCGTGTTGATGCTCGCCTTGATGACAGCCGGACCGGTGTTTGCCGCCGGTGACGCCATCAAGCCGATCAAGCTCGTCGTCCTCGGCGATTCCCTGAGCGCCGGCCTCGGCCTCTCGGCGTCGGATTCGTTTCCGTCCAAGCTGCAAAAGGCGTTGCAGGCCAACGGGCTGCCGATCGACCTCACCAATGCCGGGGTGTCCGGCGACACCTCCTCCGGCGGTCGCGACCGGCTCGACTGGTCGGTGGCCGACGGCACCGAGGCCGTCATCGTCGAGCTCGGCGCCAATGATGCCCTCCGCGGCATCGACCCCGCGGTTACGCGCAAGGCGCTAACCGAGATCGTCACCAGGCTGAAGGCGCGCGGCATTGCCGTCATGCTGTGTGGCATGCTGGCGCCGCCGAATTACGGCAGCGACTACGCCGCGAAATTCAACGCGATCTACCCCGATCTCGCCAAGCAGTTCGACGTCCCGCTCTACCCGTTCTTTCTCGACGGCGTGGCCGCCGATGCCAAGCTGAACCAGGCGGATGGCATTCATCCCACGGCTGCCGGCGTCGACATCATCGTCTCCCGGATGCTGCCTACGGTCGAAGCATTCCTGCGTCCGCTCCGTGGGCAATGAAGGAACGAAACCGTCAGCCGATCATTTGCGATAACCTTAAGGACCGGGTTTTCCGCAGGTTTTCACCGCGTTAACGTCCCCTCCGTCGCGGAGTCATATAAGTTCGGTAGGAATGTTGCATTGGCGATTCGTCGTCGATCACCTCGTCAAGGCATGATCTCGTCAATTTTCGAGATCAGCCTCCAGCATCGGGAGTCCTGAAACGATGCCGCGTCTGTTTACTGGACTGGAGATCCCGGCCGAAGTCGGCCAGACCCTCTCCACTCTGCGGGGTGGCCTTCCCGGCGCCCGCTGGATCGATCCCGAAAATTATCATGTGACATTACGCTTCATCGGCGACATCGACGGCGCCTCCGCCAACGAGATCGCGGCGATGCTGTGGCGGGTCAACCGCAAGCCGTTCGAGGTCACGGTGCAGGGCCTCTCCAGCTTCGGCGGCCGCAAGCCGCGCGCCGTGGTCGCCAACATCGCGCCGAGCCGGCCGCTGATCGAGCTGCAGGCGGAGCTCGAGCGGATGATGCAGCGGATCGGGCTCGATCCGGAGGGGCGCAAATTCGTGCCCCATGTCACGTTGGCGCGGCTGCATGATGCGTCGAGCCAGGATGTCGCCGATTATCTCTCGGTCCGTGGCTACTTTCCGAGCCGGGTGTTCATGGCCGAGCGCTTCGTGCTGTTCTCGTCCCGTGCGTCCACGGGAGGCGGCCCCTATGTCGTCGAGGACGCCTACGATCTGTGCGCCGCCTGAGGCCGCCGACCATCCTTAGCCTGCAACTAACGCGCATCGCCGTGTTTGCGTGCCATATACCACGATCCCACAGCCCCGCTGCATGGCGGCTTCCACCATTTGCGGATTGCATTTTCCGTTAGTCTCATGACCTAGAGTGGGCTCATGCTGTCCACGCCCTCAGACGCGTTCCGCGCGCAATATCAGTCGCTGGTCGACACCGGCGCGATCGAAGCCGACCCGGCCCAGGCCGAGGTCGCCGATGCCCTGGCCGCGCTTGAGCGCAGGCTTTCGACCTACAAGCCCGCGCGCAAGCAGAGCCTGTTCGGTCGCCTCTTTTCCGACAAGAGCGAGCCGCCGAGCGGCCTCTATGTCCATGGCGAGGTCGGTCGCGGCAAGACCATGCTGATGGACCTGTTCTTCCAGACCTGTCCGGTCGAGCACAAGCGCCGCGCGCATTTCCACGAGTTCATGGCCGAGGTGCACGAGCGCATCTATGGCTATCGCCAGAACATCGCGCGCGGCGAGCTCGCCGATGCCGACGTCATCGGGCTCACCGCGCAGGCGATCTTCGACCAGGCCTGGCTGCTCTGTTTCGACGAATTCCACGTCACCGACATTGCTGACGCGATGATCCTGGGACGGCTGTTCGCCAAATTGTTCGAGCTCGGCACCGTGGTGGTCGCGACCTCCAACGTCGCGCCGGAGGACCTCTACAAAGGCGGCCTCAACCGCGCGCTGTTCCTGCCCTTCATCAAGCAGATCGCCGACCACATGGACGTGGTGCGGCTGGACGCGCGCACCGACTTCCGGCTCGAGAAGCTCGCCGGCGTGAAGATGTGGCTGGTGCCGGCCGACGTCGATGCGCGCGCCGCGCTCGACAAGGCCTGGGGCAGGCTGACCGGCAACGCCCGCTGCAAGCCGCGCGACATGACGATCAAGGGACGCATCCTGCACGTCCCGTGCTCGGCCAACGGCGTCGCCCGGTTCGGATTTGCGGACCTTTGCGAAAAGCCGCTCGCGGCGTCCGACTATCTGCGGCTCGCGCACGACTATCATACGATCCTGATCGACCACGTTCCGGTGATGGACTTTGCCGAGCGCAACGCCGCCAAGCGCTTCATCACCTTGATCGATACGCTCTACGACAATGCCGTGAAGCTGATCGCCTCGGCCGAGGCCGACCCGATCTCGCTCTACGTGGCGACCGAAGGCATCGAGGCGATGGAGTTCAAGCGCACCTCCTCGCGCCTGATCGAGATGGGCTCGGAGTCCTATCTGGCCTTGCCGCACGGCCGGAAGGACTCGGCGGCGTCCGGGACTTCTACGGGACTGGTCGAAACCTGACAAACACCGCTTTCTCCGGCAGCGCCCGGCGTCGGGCACACAGCCGCGAAAAGGCCACGTCAATCATGCTGAAAGGATCATCAGCAGCCGTCGTCCGGTCCTGATCGAAATCAAGGCACGCCCGCCAATTGGCCATAGCGTGACTTGAACGGCCCGGGCGAAAGGGATAACCACCCACTCGACTTTTCAACCTCCCTCACCCCTTCGGGTTAAAAGGAAATTTGCCATGGCGCGCGACAAGATTGCTTTGATTGGCTCCGGTCAGATCGGCGGAACGCTGGCTCACCTCGTCGGCCTCAAGGAGCTCGGCGACGTCGTGATGTTCGACATTGCCGAAGGCGTCCCGCAGGGCAAGGCGCTCGATATCGCGCAGTCCTCGCCGGTCGACGGCTTCGATGCTCACTACACCGGCGCCAACTCCTACGAGGCGCTCGACAACGCCAAGGTGTGCATCGTCACCGCCGGCGTGCCGCGCAAGCCGGGCATGAGCCGCGACGATCTGCTGTCGATCAACCTCAAGGTGATGGAGCAGGTCGGCGCCGGCATCAAGAAGTACGCCCCCGACGCCTTCGTCATCTGCATCACCAACCCGCTCGACGCGATGGTCTGGGCGCTGCAGAAGGCCTCGGGCCTTCCGGCCAAGAAGGTCGTCGGCATGGCCGGCGTGCTCGACTCCGCCCGCTTCCGCTACTTCCTGGCCGATGAGTTCAACGTCTCGGTGGAAGACGTCACCGCCTTCGTGCTGGGCGGCCATGGCGACACCATGGTGCCGCTGACCAAGTACTCCACCGTTGCCGGCATCCCGCTGCCCGACCTCGTCAAGATGGGCTGGACCTCGCAGACCCGCATCGACGAGATCGTTGATCGCACCCGCAATGGCGGCGCCGAGATCGTCAACCTGCTCAAGACGGGCTCGGCCTACTACGCCCCGGCCGCCTCGGCGATCGCGATGGCCGAGAGCTATCTGCGCGACAAGAAGCGCGTGCTGCCTTGCGCCGCCTATCTCAACGGCGAGTTCGGCGTGAAGGACATGTATGTCGGCGTGCCCGTCGTCATCGGCTCGAAGGGTGTCGAGCGTATCGTCGAGATCGAGCTGGCCGGCAAGGACCGCGAGGCGTTCGACAAGTCGGTCGCCGCCGTGCAGGGCCTGGTCGACGCCTGCAAGAAGATCGCGCCCGACCTGCTCGGCCGCTGAACGTAATCGGGCGGGCCTCTGACCCGCCCGATCGAGTTGCAGGACGCTTGGTATATGGTATACCAAGCGTCCTGTTTTAATGGATCCGGCAGTCACCCCATCGCGGGTTCGGGGAGCAACCACTTATGAACATTCACGAATATCAGGCCAAGGCACTGCTGCACGAGTTCGGCGTGCCGATTTCCAAGGGCGTGCCGGTGCTCCGTCCGGAGGACTCCGATGCCGCGGCGAAGACGCTCGGCGGTCCGGTCTGGGTCGTGAAGAGCCAGATCCACGCCGGTGGCCGTGGCAAGGGCAAGTTCAAGGAAGCCTCGGCCGGCGACAAGGGCGGCGTCCGCCTCGCCAAGTCGATCGACGAGGTCAACGAATTCGCCAAGCAGATGCTCGGCGCGACGCTCGTCACCGTGCAGACCGGCCCGGACGGCAAGCAGGTCAACCGCCTCTACATCGAGGACGGCTCAGATATCGACAAGGAATTCTATCTGTCGCTGCTGGTCGATCGCGAGACCTCGAAGGTCGCGTTCGTGGTGTCGACCGAAGGCGGCGTGAACATCGAGGACGTCGCGCACAGCACCCCTGAGAAGATCATCACCTTTTCGGTCGATCCGGCCACCGGCGTCATGGGCCATCACGGCCGCGCCGTCGCCAAGGCGCTCAAGCTCACCGGCGACCTCGCCAAGCAGGCCGAGAAGCTGACCACCCAGCTCTATACCGCGTTCGTCGCCAAGGACATGGCGATGCTCGAGATCAACCCGCTGGTCGTGACCAAGCAGGGCCAGCTCCGCGTGCTCGACGCCAAGGTGTCGTTCGACTCCAACGCGCTGTTCAAGCACCCGGAAGTCGTCGCGCTGCGCGACGAGACCGAGGAGGACGCCAAGGAGATCGAAGCCTCGAAGTACGACCTCAACTACGTCGCGCTCGACGGCACCATCGGCTGCATGGTCAACGGCGCCGGCCTCGCCATGGCGACGATGGACATCATCAAGCTCTACGGCATGGAGCCCGCCAACTTCCTCGACGTCGGCGGCGGCGCCAGCAAGGAGAAGGTCGCGGCGGCGTTCAAGATCATCACCGCCGACCCGAACGTGAAGGGCATCCTGGTCAACATCTTCGGCGGCATCATGAAGTGCGATGTCATCGCCGAGGGCGTCGTGGCCGCGGTGAAGGAAGTCGGCCTGAAGGTGCCGCTGGTGGTGCGCCTCGAAGGCACCAATGTCGATCTTGGCAAGAAGATCATCAGCGAGTCCGGTCTGAACGTGCTGCCCGCCGACAATCTCGACGACGCCGCGCAGAAGATCGTCAAGGCCGTCAAGGGAGGCTGAGCGCCGGTTCAGGCGCTCGCTTATTCCTCACCGCAACGCTGTTTAGAGAAAGCACGATGTCCATCCTCATCGACAAAAACACCAAGGTCATCTGCCAGGGCTTCACTGGCAAGAACGGCACCTTCCACTCCGAGGCGGCGATCGCCTATGGCACCAAGATGGTCGGCGGCACCTCGCCGGGCAAAGGCGGCTCGACCCATCTCGGCCTGCCCGTCTTCGACACCGTCAAGGAGGCCCGCGAGGCTACCGGTGCCGACGCATCCGTGATCTACGTGCCGCCGCCGGGCGCAGCCGACGCGATCTGCGAGGCGATCGACGCCGAAGTGCCGCTGATCGTATGCATCACCGAGGGTATCCCGGTGCTGGACATGGTCCGCGTCAAGCGCTCGCTTGTGGGCTCCAAGTCGCGCCTGATCGGGCCGAACTGCCCCGGCGTGATGACCGCCGGCGAATGCAAGATCGGCATCATGCCGGCCAACATCTTCAAGCCCGGCTCGGTCGGCATCGTATCGCGCTCCGGCACGCTGACCTATGAGGCGGTGTTCCAGACCACCTCCGAGGGTCTCGGCCAGACCACCGCGGTCGGCATCGGCGGCGACCCGGTCAAGGGCACCGAGTTCATCGACATGCTAGAGATGTTCCTGGCGGATCCCAAGACCGAGTCGATCATCATGATCGGCGAGATCGGCGGCTCGGCCGAGGAGGACGCGGCGCAGTTCATCAAGGACGAAGCCAAGCGCGGTCGGAAGAAACCGATGGTCGGATTCATCGCCGGCGTCACCGCCCCTCCCGGCCGCCGCATGGGCCATGCCGGCGCGATCATCTCGGGCGGCAAGGGCGATGCCGGCTCGAAGACGGCCGCGATGGAAGCGGCTGGTATCACGGTGTCTCCGTCCCCGGCCCGCCTCGGCAAGACGCTCGTCGAAAAGTTGAAGTCCTGATTCAGGGTTTAGTACTTTTCGGGGCGCATCTTTACAAAGAATAAGGTAAACCGTCCTAACCCGAGCCTGACCCCTTCCACGGGGTCAGGCATTGCGCCGTTTTCATTGGGCGCATCGAAATTACCAGGACGCTACCATGTCTCGCCAAGATGCGAACGCCGCCTTCGCCCTGTCGTCTTTTCTGCAGGGCACCAATGCCACCTACATCGATGAGATCTACGCCCGCTACGAGAAGGACCCCGCCTCGGTCGATCCGGAGTGGCAGGAGTTCTTCAAGAGCCTGAAGGACGCGCCGGCCGACGTTCAGAAGAACGCCTCGGGCCCCTCCTGGGCGCGCAGCAACTGGCCGGTCTCCCCCCGCGACGAGCTGACCTCCGCGCTCGACGGCAATTGGGCGGTGGTCGAGAAGAAGGTCGGCGAGAAGATTGCGGCGAAGGCGCAGACCAAGGGCGTCGAATTGTCGCCGGCCGACGTCAACCAGGCCACCCGCGACTCTGTCCGCGCGTTGATGCTGATCCGCGCCTACCGCATGCGTGGCCATTTCCACGCCAAGCTCGATCCGCTCGGCATCGAGGCGCCGCGCAACCGCGAGGAGCTCGATCCGCGCTCCTACGGCTTCACCGAGGCTGATTACGACCGCAAGATCTTCCTCGACCACGTGCTCGGCCTTGAATACGGCTCGCTGCGTGAGATCGTCGCCATCTGCGAGCGCACCTACTGCCAGACGCTCGGCGTCGAGTTCATGCACATCTCGAATGCGGCGCAGAAGGCCTGGATCCAGGAGCGCATCGAGGGGCCGGACAAGGAAATCTCGTTCACCCGCGAGGGCCGTCGCGCCATCCTGCAGAAGCTGGTCGAGTCCGAGGGCTTCGAGAAGTTCTGCGACGTCAAGTTCACCGGCACCAAGCGCTTCGGCCTGGATGGCGGCGAGTCGCTGATCCCGGCGCTGGAGCAGATCATCAAGCGCGGCGGCAATCTCGGCGTGAAGGAGATCGTCTTGGGCATGCCGCATCGCGGCCGCCTCAACGTGCTCACCCAGGTCATGGGCAAGCCGCATCGCGCGCTGTTCCACGAGTTCAAGGGCGGCTCGGCCAACCCGGACGCCGTCGAAGGCTCAGGCGACGTCAAGTATCACCTCGGCGCCTCGTCGGACCGCGAGTTCGACGGCAACCGCATCCATCTGTCGCTGACCGCCAACCCGTCGCATCTCGAGATCGTCGACCCCGTGGTGCTCGGCAAGGTCCGCGCCAAGCAGGACCAGCACGGCGATCCGCCGGATATGCGCAACTCGGTGCTGCCGCTGCTGATGCACGGTGACGCCGCCTTCGCCGGCCAGGGCGTCGTGGCCGAGTGCTTCGCGCTGTCGGACCTCAAGGGTTACCGGACCGGTGGCTCGATTCATTTCATCGTGAACAACCAGATCGGCTTCACGACCTATCCGCGCTATTCGCGCTCGTCGCCCTATCCGTCCGACGTCGCCAAGATGATCGACGCGCCGATCTTCCACGTGAACGGCGACGATCCGGAAGCGGTGGTGTTCGCGGCCAAGGTCGCGATCGAGTTCCGGCAGAAATTCCACAAGCCGGTCGTCATCGACATGTTCTGCTATCGCAGGCACGGCCATAACGAGGGCGACGAGCCCGCGTTCACCCAGCCGGTGATGTACAAGAAGATCGCCGGCCACGCGACGACCCTGGAGCTCTACTCCAAGCGCCTGGTTGCCGAAGGCGTGATGACCGAGGGCGAGGTCGACAAGGCCAAGGCCGATTGGCGCGCCCGTCTCGACGCCGAGTTCGAGGCCGGCACCTCCTATCGTCCGAACAAGGCCGACTGGCTCGACGGCAAGTGGGCGGGCCTCAAGTCCGCCGACCAGGAAGAGGAAGCGCGCCGCGGCGTCACCGGTGTCGAGATCGACCGCCTCAAGGAGATCGGCCGCAAGATCACCAAGGTGCCGGACGGCTTCCGCCTGCACCGCACGATCCAGCGCTTCCTGGAGAACCGCGCCAAGGCGATCGACAGCGGCATCGGCCTCGACTGGGCCACGGGCGAGGCGCTGGCCTATTGCTCGCTCCTGCTCGAGGGCCACAAGGTGCGGCTGTCCGGCCAGGACTGCGAGCGCGGCACCTTCTCGCAGCGCCATTCGGTGCTGATCGACCAGGAGGACGAGAGCCGCTACACGCCGTTCAATCATCTGGCGAGTGAGCAGGGCCATTTCGAGGTCATCAACTCGCTGCTGTCCGAAGAGGCCGTGCTCGGCTTCGAATACGGCTATTCGCTCGCCGAGCCGAATGCGCTGACCCTGTGGGAGGCGCAGTTCGGCGACTTCGCCAACGGCGCGCAGGTGCTGTTCGACCAGTTCATCTCGTCGGGCGAGCGCAAATGGCTGCGCATGTCCGGCCTCGTCTGCCTGCTGCCGCACGGCTATGAGGGCCAGGGTCCGGAGCATTCGTCGGCCCGCCTCGAGCGGTACTTGCAGATGTGCGCTGAGGACAACATGCAGGTGGTCTATCCGACCACGCCGGCGAACTACTTCCACGTGCTGCGTCGTCAGCTGCATCGCGAGATCCGCAAGCCGCTGATCGTGATGACGCCGAAGTCGCTGCTCCGCCACAAGCGGGCGGTGTCGCGGCTCGAGGAGCTGGCCAAGGGCACGACGTTCCACCGCATCCTGTACGATGACGCCCAGATGCAGGCGGACGACAAGACCAAGCTGGTGCCGGACGACCAGATCCGCCGCATCGTGCTGTGCTCCGGCAAGGTCTATTACGACCTCTACGACGAGCGCGAGAAGCGCGGACTCAACGACATCTATCTGATGCGCATCGAGCAGCTCTATCCGGTGCCGCTGAAGGCGCTGGTCGCCGAGCTCGGCCGCTTCAAGAACGCCGAGGTCGTCTGGTGCCAGGAAGAGCCGCGCAACATGGGCGCCTGGCACTTCATCGAGCCGTATCTCGAATGGGTGCTGAACCAGACCGGGGGCAAGAGCAAGCGTCCGCGCTATGCCGGCCGCGCCGCGTCGGCTGCGACCGCCACGGGCCTGATGTCCAAGCATCTCGCCCAGCTGAAGGCGCTGCTCGACGAAGCCTTGAACTGAACCTGCCTTTGAAGGCGCCTCGCAACTCTTGCGGGGCGCAAGTACCAGTCCATCGCGTTGATCGTCCGTACCGCATCGCTTGCGCGCCGCAAGGCGATGGCGGACGGGCTTTATGACCGCACGGGGTTATTGAGGATAAAGACCATGACTGACATTCGCGTTCCGACGCTCGGTGAATCCGTCACCGAGGCCACCATCGGCCGCTGGTTCAAGAAGGCGGGCGACGCCGTCGCCGTCGACGAGCCGCTCGTCGAGCTCGAGACCGACAAGGTGACCATCGAGGTGCCCGCGCCGTCGGCCGGCACGCTCGGCGAGATCATCGCCAAGGACGGCGAGACCGTCGCCGTCGGCGCGCTGCTCGGCCAGATCAATGATGGCGCCGTCGCCGCCAAGCCGGCCGCTGCTGCGCCCGCGCCGCCTCCGGCGAAGCCCGCCGCGGCTCCTGCTCCGGCGCCCGCTCCCGCCAAGACGCTGCCGGCCGATACGCCGCAGGCTCCGTCGGTGCGCAAGCTCTCCGCCGAGAGCGGCGTCGATGCCACCACCGTTCCCGGCTCCGGCAAGGACGGCCGCGTCACCAAGGGTGACATGCTGGCCGCAATCGAGCGCGCCGCCTCGGCGCCGACCCCGGTCAATCAGCCGGCCGCGGCCGTGCAGGTCCGCGCACCGTCGCCGGCCGACGATGCCGCGCGCGAGGAGCGCGTCAAGATGACCCGGCTGCGCCAGACCATCGCGCGCCGCCTCAAGGATGTGCAGAACACCGCGGCGATGCTGACGACCTTCAACGAGGTCGACATGACCAACGTCATGGCGCTGCGCAGCCAGTACAAGGACGTGTTCGAGAAGAAGCACGGCTCCAAGCTCGGCTTCATGGGCTTCTTCACCAAGGCCGTGGTGCAGGCGCTGAAGGATATCCCGGCCGTCAATGCCGAGATCGACGGATCAGATCTGATCTACAAGAACTACTACCACATCGGCGTCGCCGTCGGCACCGACAAGGGCCTGGTCGTGCCGGTCGTGCGCGACTGCGACCACAAGTCGATCGCCGACATCGAGAAGGGCATCGCCGATTTCGGCCGCCGTGCCCGTGACGGCCAGCTCAAGATCGACGAGATGCAGGGCGGCACCTTCACGATCACCAATGGCGGCATCTACGGTTCGCTGATGTCGACCCCGATCCTGAACGCGCCGCAGTCCGGCATCCTCGGCATGCACAAGATCCAGGAGCGGCCGGTGGTCGTCGGCGGCAAGATCGAGGTCCGCCCGATGATGTATCTGGCGCTGTCGTACGACCACCGCGTCATCGACGGCAAGGAAGCCGTGACCTTCCTGGTGCGCGTCAAGGAGAGCCTGGAAGATCCGGCGCGGCTCGTTCTGGATCTCTGAGCGGATCGCGCTGTGTCGGATGAAGCCGCAGCTCGACCTCCCTGGATGCCGGCGGATGATTCCGACGGCACCCCGCCTGATTGGGATCAGGAGGAAGCGGACGGCTTCGTCGGCCAGCTCGTTCTCGTCGGCATCACCTATGTCGAACCCGACGGGGAGACCGTGACGTCGCAAGTTCAGGCGTGGGGCCGCATCGTCAGTGCCACGCCTCAGGGCATCTCGATCACCTGCGAAGGCAAGACATGGGAAGGGCAAACCATGACATTGCCGCCCGACTTGCAGGCTTTCCAGCCGGCAAGTCCCGGACGCTACACATTGGGCTCCACGGGCGAGACGGTCACCGATCCCGATCTCACGACGAGATGGACGATAACCGAAGCGGCTAGATCCTAGGAGGTAATCATGACCGACAGGGTTGCAGTGATCACCGGCGGCAGCCGCGGCATCGGGCGCGCCACCGCCATCGCCGCCGCATCGCGTGGCTTCAAGATCGTGGTCGGCTACGCCTCGAACGAGGCGGCGGCGCAGAGCACGGTCGCGGCGATCGAGGCCAAGAACGGCAAGGCGATCGCGGTGAAGTGCGACGTCGGCCGCGAGCATGACATCCTCGCTTTGTTCAAGGCGGCCGACAAGTTCGGCACGCTCGGTGCGCTCATCAACAATGCCGGCATCGTCGGGCCGACGACGCGCGTCGACGAGATGAGCGCCGAGCGCATCGAGCGCTTGATGGCGGTCAATGTCACCGGCAGTATTCTCTGCGCAAGAGAGGCCGTGAAGCGGATGTCGACGCGGCATGGCGGGCAGGGCGGTGTGATCATCAACCTGTCGTCGGTTGCTGCCAAGCTCGGCTCGCCGAACACCTATGTCGACTACGCCGCCTCGAAGGGCGCGATCGATTCCTTCACGATCGGCCTCGGCCACGAGGTCGCCAATGAAGGCATTCGCGTCGCCGCGATCAGGCCCGGCCTGATCGATACCGAAATTCACGCCTCCGGCGGTGAGCCCGATCGGGCGCATCGTCTCGCTCCCAACGTGCCGATGAAGCGCGTCGGCACGGCGGAGGAAATCGCCAATGCCATCGTCTGGCTGCTGTCGGACGAGGCCTCCTATGTCACTTCGGCCATTCTCGACGTGTCGGGCGGACGCTGACGACCGTCGTTATCTCTGACTTCAAAGCTTACGGAACATTCGATCATGGCTACTTACGATCTCGTCGTCATCGGCACCGGCCCCGGTGGTTATGTCTGCGCCATCCGCGCAGCGCAGCTCGGCATGAAGGTGGCGGTGGTCGAGAAAAACGCGACCCTCGGCGGCACCTGCCTCAACGTCGGCTGCATGCCCTCGAAGGCGCTGCTGCACGCCTCGGAGCTGTTCGATGAGGCCGGGCACTCCTTCGCCAAGATGGGCATCAAGGTCTCGAAGCCCGAGGTCGATCTGCCGTCGATGATGAGCTTCAAGCAGCAGGGCATCGACGGCAACGTCAAGGGCGTCGAGTTCCTGATGAAGAAGAATAAGATCGACGTGCTCGCGGGCCGGGCCAAGATCCTCGGCACCGGCAAGCTGCAGGTTGCGGGCAACGATGGCGCCACGCAGACCGTCGAGACCAAGAACATCGTCATCGCCACCGGCTCGGATATTGCGCGGCTCAAGGGCATCGAGATCGACGAGAAGCGCATCGTTTCCTCGACCGGCGCGCTGGCGCTCGACAAGGTGCCATCCAGCCTGCTCGTGGTCGGCGCCGGCGTGATCGGCCTCGAGCTCGGCTCGGTGTGGCGCCGCCTCGGCGCCAAGGTCACCGTGGTCGAATTCCTCGACCGCATCCTGCCCGGCATGGACCTCGAGATCGCCAAGCAGTTCCAGCGCATCCTCGAGAAGCAGGGCTTTGCCTTCAAGCTCGGCGCCAAGGTCACCGGCGTCGATACATCAGGCGCAACGCTCGCGGCGACCATCGAGCCGGCGGCCGGCGGTGCGCCTGAGAAGATCGAAGCCGATGTCGTGCTCGTGGCCATCGGCCGCGTGCCGTATACGGAGGGCCTCGGCCTGCAGGAGGCGGGCGTGGTGCTCGACAATCGCGGCCGCGTGCAGATCGATCACCACTTCGCGACCAGCGTGCCCGGCGTCTACGCCATCGGCGACGTCGTCGCCGGTCCGATGCTCGCGCACAAGGCCGAGGACGAGGGCGTGGCCTGCGCCGAGATTCTCGCCGGCCAGGCCGGCCACGTGAACTATGACGTGATCCCCGGCGTGGTCTATACGACGCCCGAAGTGGCCTCGGTCGGCAAGACCGAGGAGGAGCTGAAGCAGGCCGGTGTCGCCTACACCGTCGGCAAGTTTCCGTTTACCGCGAACGGCCGCTCCAAGGTCAACCAGACCACTGACGGCTTCGTGAAGATCCTCGCAGATGCGAAGACGGATCGCGTGCTCGGCGCCCACATCATCGGCCGGGAGGCTGGCGAACTGATCCACGAAGCCGCCGTATTGATGGAGTTCGGTGGCTCCGCCGAGGATCTGGCACGCACCTGTCACGCCCATCCGACCCGCTCGGAGGCCGTCAAGGAAGCCGCACTTGCAGTGGCCAAGCGTGCCATCCACATGTGATCGACACCCGGTAGCGTGATCGGCAGGTGCGACAAAATGGCCTGCCGGCCGCGTTGAACCAATTGGCAAGCTGCGAGGTCGCAATGTCATGGCGGCCTCGCTGCTGAGGCCGGGGCCGAGATGGAGTGCCATGCTGCGCCGCCTGCTTCAGCCGTTCTGGGTCCTGCTCGCGATCATCTTCCTGATCGAAGCTTGGCTGTGGGACCATCTCGAGCCGATCGTGGCGCGGATCGTCGCCGCGATCCCGCTGCGCCATGTGAAGCACTGGCTCGCCGCGCGGATCGAGACGCTGTCGCCGCCGCTCACCCTGGTCGTCTTCCTCGTACCGGTGGTGCTGCTGTTTCCGCTCAAGCTGGTCGGCATGTGGCTGTTGATGCACCACCAGTGGAAGCTGGCGCTGGTCACGATCATCTTCGGCAAGATGGTCGGCGTCGGCATCACCGCGTTCATCTTCGACGTCACGCGCGCCAAGCTGCTACAGATGGGCTGGTTCGCCTGGCTCTATGAAGCTGTGCTGACGTTGCGCCGCAAGGCGGCCGAGCTGGTCGATCCGGTCAAGCAGCGCATCCGCGAGGTCATCAGCGACCTGCTCCGCGCCAACACCAGCGGCTGGTCGTCCCGCGTGGTCCGCCAGATCCTGCGCTTCCGCCGCAGCGTGCAGGCGCGCTGAGGGCGGTCGCCGCGCGAAGCCGCGACGCGGCGAAGGCCCGGGCATCCCATGTCGTTCGCAGAATGCCGAACAGCGTGGATGGCCGGGACAAGCCCGGCCATGACGATGTGGCGACAGACGGCGTCCCCGGCCTCAATGCAGATGCAACAGATGCGGCTCGAACAGCCCGAGCGCAGTCATGGCGATGCCGACCAGCGCCAGCGCGCCGGAGGCCCAGGCCAACACCATCATGCCGGTGATGATTGTCGCCGACGCCAGCACGATGCCGATCTGGAAGGCGGCCGAGGCGAGCTCGTAATGGTGATACTTTGCCGTGGCGAGGTCGCGCTCCTCCTCGGCGTGCTTGGCGCGGGCGGCGAGCTGCTCGCTGCCTTCGCCGGTCTCCGGCTCCGAGCGGTAGCGCGCGGCGTTCTTCTGCCAGTCGTCGATCTGCTTCTGCAGGCTGGCCTTGGTGGCCTCGTCGGGCAGCGCCGGCAGGTTCAGCTTGCCCTGCTCGGCGGCGGTCTGCACCACCGTGCGCCGCACGGTCTTGGCCTGGAAGAACGCCCAGAGGTTCGACGCCTCGACGTTCTTGCTGATCGATTCGGTCTGCGCGCCCTTCGCCAAGGTCTCGGCAAGCGCCAGGAACAGCGCGATGACCGAGATCAGCAGCGCGATCTTCTTGTTCGAGCCCGACGCGTGCTCGGCGTGCTCCGCATGCTCCATGCTTTCATGTGCGCCCATCTGTTCCCCTCCGGATCGACTGCCGCGACGATTGCCGCAACCGCCGTGGTCGCGCAAGGGAAACGATGTGACGAAAAGGTGTCAGCGCCGCGGGTGCGCCGAGGCGTAGACCTGCAGCAGCCGCTCCGAATCGATCCCGGTATAGACCTGCGTGGTCGACAGCGAGGCGTGGCCGAGCAGCTCCTGGATCGCGCGCAGATCGCCGCCGCGCGACAACAGATGCGTCGCGAAGGAATGCCGCAGCGCATGCGGCGTCGCGCTGTCGGGCAGGCCGAGGGCGCCGCGCAGCCGCTCCATCGCTAGCTGGATGATGCGCGGGCTGAGCGGGCCGCCCTTGGCGCCGAGAAACATCGGGCCGTCGGCCGGGAGCGGGTAGGGGCAAAGCTTGGCGTATTCATCGATCAGCGCGAGCACGTTCTGCAGCACCGGCACCATACGGGTCTTGTTGCCCTTGCCGGTCACGATCAGCACGTCGCCTTCGCCGGGACGTGGCACCTCGCGGCGCTTCAGGCCGAGCGCCTCGGAGATGCGCAGGCCGGAGCCGTAGAGCAGCGCCATCACGGCGGCGTCGCGCGCCAGCACCCAGGTCTCGCGGGCCTCGCCGGCGCGTTCGTCGGCGTCAGCGAGCCGCTTGGCGGAGTCCATCGGCAGCGGCTTCGGCAGGCTTTTGGCGATCTTCGGCGCGCGCACGCCGGAGAGGGCGCCGACCTTGCCTTGGCCCTCGCGCTCCAGGAAGCGGCCGAACGAGCGCAGGCCGGCCAGCGTCCGCATGAGGGAGCGTCCGGCGATGTCGTCGGCGCGGCGCATCGCCATGAAGGCTCTGATGTCGGCGGCCTCCAGCGCGGCGAAGCGGGCGAGCGTGACGGGCTCGCCCCAGTGGGTGCAAAGGAATTGCAGGCATTGCCGGACGTCGCGGGCGTAGGCCTCGACCGTCTTCGGAGACAGCCGCCGCTCGCTGCGTAGATGGGCCAGCCATTGCATCATCGCGCGGACCACGCCCTCGTCGGCGCCGATGAGGTCGGGGAGCTCGGGCGCGTTGTCAGTCTCTTTTGCGGTCTTTGCCATTGATCGCGCACACCTGCCGCTTCATCGTCCTCATGATGTCGATCGAACCGGCGGCGACGTGCGCGGTGCACCCTCTCCCCTTGTGGGAGAGGGTGGCTTCGATGCGGAAGCATCGAAGCCGGGTGAGGGGTCTCTATCCGCGGAGACAGACCCCTCACCCGGCGCGAATCTCGCTCCGCTCATTCGCGCCACCCTCTCCCACAAGGGGAGAGGGTGCACCGCCGACGCCGAAAGTGCTCGACCTCATCTCATGACGATCCCATATATCCCATCCCCGACCTTTACCGTTCGCTAACTTTGCCGGGCGGCTTTCGCTTCCGTCCGAGCAAGGCTATCTCCGCCCGCATGAACCGCCCGACCGATCTCTTTCCAGGTGCCACCAGCACGGCCGGCGTGGTCGATGTGCTGGTTCCGGTCGCGCTCGATCACACCTACTCCTATCGCGTGCCGCGCGGCATGGCGCTGAAGCCGGGCGACGTCGTCGGCGTGCCGCTGGGCCCGCGCGAGGTGCTGGCGGTGGTGTGGGCGGAGAACGCCAATCCGGATCCGCGGCTGCACAACCGGCTCAAGGACGTCAGCGAGAAGCTCGACGTGCCGCCGCTGAAGCCCGAGTTGCGGTCGCTGGTCGATTGGGTCGCCAATTACACGCTGTCGCCGCGCGGCATGGTGCTGCGGATGTGCCTGCGCATGGGCGAGCATCTCGGCCCCGAACGTGTCCGTCTCGGCGTCCGTCTGGTCGGCGAGCCGCCGAAACGGCTGACGCCGGCGCGACGGCGGGTGATCGAGGCGGTGTCGGACGGCCTGCTGCACGGCAAGTCCGACCTCGTCCGCGAGATCGGCGTCTCCGGCAGCGTGATCGACGGCCTGGTCGACGAGGGCACGCTGACGGTCGAGGCGATGCCGCGCGCGCTGTCGCCGCCCACCCCAGACCCGTCCTTCGCCCAGCCGGAGTTTTTCGACGCCCAGCTCGCCGGCGTCGAGGCGATGCGGGCCCTGGCCGCCTATGGCGGCTTCCAGGTCGCGCTGCTCGACGGTGTCACCGGCTCCGGCAAGACGGAAGTTTATTTTGAGGCGGTGGCCGAAACTGTCCGGCGCGGCCGGCAGTCGCTGATCCTGATGCCGGAGATCGCGCTGACCGGGCAGTTTCTCGACCGCTTCTCGCGCCGCTTCGGCGTGCGTCCCCTGGAATGGCATTCCGAGCTGACGCCGCGGACGCGCCAGCGCAATTGGGCGGCGATCGCCGCCGGCGAGGCGCCGGTCGTGGTCGGCGCGCGCTCGGCGCTGTTTCTGCCCTATGCCGATCTCGGTCTCGTCGTCGTCGATGAGGAGCACGACCAGGCCTACAAGCAGGACGAGGGCGCGCATTACCACGCCCGCGACATGGCCGTGGTGCGCGGCCACATCGCCAAATTCCCGGTCGTGCTGGCCTCCGCCACGCCCTCGGTCGAGACCGAGGTCAATGCCCGCAAGGGCCGTTACCAGCGCGTGGCGCTGCCGTCGCGCTTCGGCGGCCAGCACATGCCGCATATCGAGGCCATCGATCTGCGCCGCGAGCCGCCGCCGCGCGGCCGCTACATCTCGCCGCGGCTGGCAGGCCATATCCGCACCGCGATCGAACGCGGCGAGCAGGCGCTTTTGTTCCTGAACCGCCGCGGCTATGCGCCGCTGACCCTGTGCCGCGGCTGCGGCCACCGCTTCGCCTGCACCATCTGCGACGCCTGGCTGGTCGATCACCGCTTCCGCCAGCGGCTGGTCTGTCATCACTGCGGCTTCTCGATGCCGCGCCCGATCGCCTGCCCGAACTGCTTCGCCGAGGAGTCGCTCGTCGCCGTCGGCCCCGGCGTGGAGCGGTTGCAGGAGGAAGCAGCGGCGCTGTTTCCGGACGCGCGCAGCATGGTGCTGTCCAGCGACCTGATCACCTCGATCGAGACGATGCGCGCCGAGCTGACGGAGATCGCGGAAGGCAAGGTCGACTTGATCATCGGCACCCAGCTCGTCGCCAAGGGCCACAATTTCCCGCGGCTCAATCTGGTCGGGGTCGTCGATGCCGATCTCGGCCTCGGCAACGGCGATCCGCGCGCCGCCGAGCGCACCTGGCAGCTGCTGAACCAGGTGATCGGCCGTGCCGGCCGCGAGCAGGGCCGGGGCCGCGGCTATCTGCAGACCCACCAGCCCGAGCATCCCGTGATGAAGGCGCTGATCGCCTGCGATCGCGAGGCGTTCTACACCAGCGAGATCGAGGCGCGCGAACGCACCGGCTATCCGCCGTTCGGCCGGCTGGCGAGCCTGATCATTTCGGCCGGCGACCGGCCGACGGCGGAAGGGTTTGCAAGACGGCTGGTGGCGTCAGCGCCGCAAGAAGAGGGCGTGCTGCTGCTCGGCCCGGCCGAGGCGCCGCTGGCCGTGATCAAGGGCCGCTACCGTTTCCGGCTGCTGCTCAAGTCGGCGCGCAATTTCGATCTGTCGGATTACTTGCGCCACTGGCTGGCGCATGCCGAGAAGCCCAAGGGCAATCTCAAGCTCGAGGTCGATGTCGACCCGCAGAGCTTCTTGTAGCGGGTGGCACCGCCCTCTCCACCGTCATTGCGAGGAGCGCAGCGACGACTTGTCCGCCATAGCCCGAAGGGCGACGGCGGACGCAATCCAGAGTCCCGACGAGGCTCCTGGATCGCGTCGCTGCGCTCGCAATGACGTGCGGATAGATGGGTGGCTTACGACACGACCTCGGCCGTCACGCGGCCGACGCCGGAGCGGGTCAGGCCGATGGCGCGGGCGGCACCGGTCGAGAGGTCGAGCACGCGGCCGCGGATGAACGGACCACGATCATTGACGGTCACGATGACACTGTTGCCGCCATGGGTGACGCGCAGCTTGGTGCCGAACGGCAGCGAGCGGTGGGCGCAGGTCATGGCGTTGGCGTTCATGCGCTGGCCGGAGGCGGTGCGGCTGCCGGACTCGTTGCCGTAGTACGACGCCATCCCGGAGAAGCTGCGGCCGGTGCCGGACGTCGGCGCGACCGAGGCGTTGGAATTCATCCAGGACGAGTTGTTCGACCAGCCGTTCGAAAAGGAGTCTGCCGCGGGCTGAGCGGCCTGGCGCGCGCCGTGATGATGATGGTGGCGCGCATGGTGATGATGGTGATGCCTGGAGCGGGCCGAGGCTTCGGTGGTGGTGCCGCCGACGATGAGCGTGACGGCAACGGCGAGCGCGGTACGCGAGCCGGCGATCTTGCCAGCCGAGAGGTTCTTCAGTTTCAGCATCTAGATCAGTCCCTCGAAACAGTATTGCTGCGTTCTGCAGCCAGTGGACCCCCGTCAGGTGTTGAGGCGCGCGCCGTTTGATGGCGCAATGAGGCGCGAATGGGGCAGTAGAAATTGTTCCGTTCGTCTCGGATTATCTTTGGCGCCGTGTCGTTCATCACGGAAAATTCCGTAATCCGACAGTTTAACACTTCATTAACTTCTTAATACTTGCGCTTACTGTCGAGTTAAGTCCTCATTGAGCTTGATTGCCTCTTGACAAGTAATACCGGTCAAAGCGGGCGATCCACGCCCAACCCTACTCCAGCACCATGCAAGGCCAAACGGGCATAGCGGCCATGCAGCAACAGGTGGAACCAGATGGAGGGCGGGCGGTACCGAGATCAGGCGCGATGCCTCGCGCTGGCGGGCTCTGCCATGGCCGCTCGCGCCGTCCATCGCGCCGCGGCAACAACGTGCCGAATAGCGGGCCGCCGCTTGTTGCGGCTGCGCGTACGCTATGTTAGCAAAGCGCCGCTTTTCGTGATCAAGCTGCTCCCGCGGCGATCGAAAATCAAAGTCCTGCTTGAATTCCAGGAACTTAGTCGGTTTGCGCTGCATCAGCGCGCCGGTTTTGATCTTGCGGGTTGAGCACCTATAAAAAGAGCGCGTCTGTGGCTGCTGAAGATCCCTCCGTGTCCGGTGTGTCCGGTCGTTACGCGACGGCCTTGTTTGAACTGGCCCGTGACGAAAAGTCCGTCGATGCGGTCAAGGCCGATCTCGACAAGTTCAATGCCCTTCTCGATGAGAGTGCCGATCTCAAGCGTCTCGTCCGCAGTCCGGTGTTCGGCGCGGACACGCAGCTCAAGGCCCTCAACGCCGTGCTCGACAAGGCCGGCATCGGCGGCGTCGCGGCGAATGTCCTGCGGGTGCTGACCACCAACCGCCGCCTGTTCGCGGTGGCGGACGTGATCCGCGCCTTCAACGCGCTGGTCGCCAAATACAAGGGCGAAGCCACGGCCGACGTCATCGTCGCCGAGCCGCTCTCCGATAAGAATCTCGACGCCCTCAAGGCCTCACTGAAGACGGTGACCGGCAAGGACGTCGCGCTCAACGTGAAAGTCGATCCAGCGATTATCGGCGGGCTCGTCGTCAAGCTCGGCAGCCGCATGATCGATAGTTCGCTTCGCACCAAACTCAACTCGATCAAGCACGCGATGAAAGAGGCAGGCTGATGGACATCCGCGCCGCGGAAATTTCCGCGATCCTCAAGGACCAGATCAAGAATTTCGGGCAGGAAGCCGAAGTCACCGAAGTCGGACAGGTGCTGTCCGTCGGTGACGGTATCGCCCGCGTCTACGGTCTCGACAACGTCCAGGCCGGTGAAATGGTCGAGTTCGAGAACGGCACCCGCGGCATGGCGCTGAACCTCGAGACAGACAACGTCGGCGTCGTCATCTTCGGCGCCGACCGCGAGATCAAGGAAGGCCAGACCGTCAAGCGCACCCGCGCCATCGTGGACGCCCCGGTCGGCAAGGGCCTGCTCGGCCGCGTCGTCGACGCTCTCGGCAACCCGATCGACGGCAAGGGCCCGATCCAGTTCACCGAGCGCAAGCGCGTGGACGTCAAGGCGCCGGGCATCATTCCGCGCAAGTCGGTCAACGAGCCGATGGCCACCGGCCTGAAGGCGATCGACGCGCTGATCCCGATCGGCCGTGGCCAGCGCGAACTGATCATCGGCGACCGCCAGACCGGCAAGACCGCGATCGCGCTCGACACCATCCTGAACCAGAAGCCGCTCAACGCGCAGCCTGACGAGAAGATCAAGCTGTACTGCGTCTACGTGGCCGTCGGCCAGAAGCGTTCGACCGTCGCCCAGTTCGTGAAGGTCCTGGAAGAGCAGGGCGCGCTGGAATACTCGATCGTGGTCGCCGCGACCGCGTCCGATCCGGCCCCGATGCAGTATCTGGCGCCGTTCACCGGCTGCACCATGGGCGAGTACTTCCGCGACAACGGCATGCACGCCGTCATCATCTATGACGACCTCTCCAAGCAGGCCGTCGCCTACCGCCAGATGTCGCTGCTGCTGCGCCGTCCGCCGGGCCGCGAAGCCTATCCGGGCGACGTGTTCTACCTGCACTCCCGCCTGCTCGAGCGCGCTGCCAAGCTTAACGAGACGCAAGGCGCGGGTTCGCTGACGGCTCTGCCGGTCATCGAAACCCAGGCCAACGACGTGTCGGCCTACATCCCGACCAACGTCATCTCGATCACCGACGGGCAGATCTTCCTGGAGACCGACCTGTTCTTCCAGGGCATCCGTCCCGCCGTGAACGTCGGTCTGTCGGTGTCGCGCGTCGGTTCCTCGGCGCAGACCAAGGCGATGAAGAAGGTCGCCGGCAAGATCAAGGGCGAGCTGGCGCAGTACCGCGAAATGGCGGCCTTCGCGCAGTTCGGCTCCGACCTGGACGCCGCGACCCAGCGGCTTCTGAACCGTGGTTCGCGCCTGACCGAGCTCCTGAAGCAGCCGCAGTTCTCGCCGCTGAAGATGGAAGAGCAGGTCTGCGTGATCTGGGCCGGCACCAACGGCTTCCTCGACGGCCTTCCGCTCAACAAGGTCCGCGCCTTCGAGGACGGCCTGCTGTCGCTGCTGCGCGGCAAGCACGCTGATCTCCTGAACACGATCCGCGACACGCGCGATCTGTCGGACGACAGCGCGGCCAAGCTGAAGGCGGCGGTCGAAGGCTTCGCCAAGACCTTCTCCTGATCGGATCGGGAGGCGGTGGCCGGGCGACCGGCCACCTCACGTCTTCCGACGTGGACCAAGACGTCACGCCAGGCGCACGGCCTGGCGCTGAGGATTTAGATGGGTTGAGCGGCCGGGTCCTTTTGAGATCGGCCGCCGGGGTGAGCTAAACGAGCCATGGCGTCACTGAAAGATATGCGGGTCCGCATCGCCTCGACCAAGGCGACGCAGAAGATCACCAAGGCGATGCAGATGGTCGCGGCCTCCAAGCTGCGCCGCGCGCAGCTGGCGGCCGAGGCGGCGCGTCCCTATGCCGAGAAGATGGACGCGGTCATCTCGAACATCGCGGCTGCGTCGGCCGGCTCGCCGGCGAGCTCGAAGCTGCTGGCCGGCACCGGCCGTGATCAGGTCCACCTGCTGCTGGTGTGCACCGGCGAGCGCGGCCTGTCCGGCGCGTTCAACTCGTCGATCGTGCGCCTCGCCCGCGAGCGCGCGCTGGCCCTGATGAACCAGGGCAAGGAAGTGAAATTCTTCTGCGTCGGCCGCAAGGGCTACGAGCAGTTGCGCCGCCAGTTCGAGAAGCAGATCATCGCCCATGTCGACCTGCGCTCGGTGCGCCAGATCGGCTTCGTCCATGCCGAGGACATCGCCAAGCAGGTGATCTCCCGCTTCGACGCCGGCGAGTTCGACGTCTGCACGCTGTTCTATTCGCGCTTCAAGTCGGTGATCGCGCAGATCCCGACCGCCCAGCAGATCATCCCGCTGGTGGTCGAGGCGCCCGCAGCCAACGCCGCCCCGGTCGCGCTCTACGAGTACGAGCCGGAGGAGGACGAGATCCTGTCCGCGCTGCTGCCGCGCAACGTCGGCGTCCAGATCTTCCGCGCGCTGCTCGAGAACAACGCCTCGTTCTACGGCGCGCAGATGTCGGCGATGGACAACGCCACCCGCAACGCCGGTGAGATGATCCGCAAGCAGACGCTGGTCTACAACCGCACGCGTCAGGCGATGATCACCAAGGAGCTGATCGAAATCATATCGGGCGCCGAGGCGGTCTAACCGCGCAGCGCCCGCTCGAAGCCAACACGTTCAATATGCGCGGTTCAAAGAACCGCGGCCCGAAATTCGGATCGTAAGGAGAGAGATGAGATGGCTACCGCAGCCAACCAGATCGGTCGCGTCACCCAGGTGATCGGCGCTGTCGTCGACGTTCAGTTCGAAGGTCACCTGCCCGCAATTCTCAACTCGCTGGAAACGAAGAACGGCGGCAACCGCCTCGTGCTCGAGGTCGCGCAGCATCTCGGTGAATCCACCGTGCGCGCGATCGCGATGGACACGACCGAAGGTCTGGTCCGTGGCCAGGAAGTGACCGACACCGGCGCTCCGATCCGCGTTCCCGTCGGCGAGGGTACGCTCGGCCGCATCATCAACGTCATCGGCGAGCCGATCGACGAAGCCGGCCCGGTCAAGGCTGACAACGTCCGCGCCATCCACCAGGAAGCGCCGACCTACACCGACCAGTCGACCGAGGCCGAGATCCTCGTTACCGGCATCAAGGTCGTCGACCTCCTCGCTCCCTACGCCAAGGGCGGTAAGATCGGCCTGTTCGGCGGCGCCGGCGTCGGCAAGACCGTGCTGATTCAGGAGCTGATCAACAACGTCGCCAAGGCGCACGGTGGTTACTCGGTGTTCGCTGGCGTCGGCGAGCGGACCCGCGAGGGCAACGACCTCTATCACGAGTTCATCGAGTCCAAGGTCAACGCCGATCCGCACAATCCGGATCCGAGCGTGAAGTCGAAGTGCGCGCTGGTGTTCGGCCAGATGAACGAGCCGCCCGGCGCCCGCGCCCGCGTCGCGCTGACCGGCCTGACCATTGCGGAAGACTTCCGCGACAAGGGCCAGGACGTGCTGTTCTTCGTCGACAACATCTTCCGCTTCACCCAGGCCGGCTCGGAAGTGTCGGCGCTGCTCGGCCGCATCCCGTCGGCGGTGGGTTATCAGCCGACGCTCGCCACCGACATGGGCGCGCTGCAGGAGCGCATCACCACCACCACCAAGGGCTCGATCACCTCGGTGCAGGCGATCTACGTGCCGGCCGACGACTTGACCGACCCGGCGCCGGCGACCTCGTTCGCCCACTTGGACGCGACCACGACGCTGTCGCGCTCGATCGCCGAAAAGGGCATCTATCCGGCGGTCGACCCGCTCGACTCCACCTCGCGCATGCTCTCCCCGCTGGTCGTCGGCGAGGAGCACTACGCGGTCGCCCGTCAGGTGCAGCAGGTGCTCCAGCGCTACAAGGCGCTGCAGGACATCATCGCCATCCTGGGCATGGACGAGCTGTCGGAAGAGGACAAGCTGACCGTGGCGCGCGCCCGCAAGGTCGAGCGCTTCATGTCGCAGCCGTTCCACGTCGCCGAAATCTTCACGGGATCGCCGGGCAAGTTCGTCGAGCTCGCCGACACCATCAAGGGCTTCAAGGGCCTGGTGGAAGGCAAGTACGACCACCTGCCGGAGGCTGCCTTCTATATGGTCGGCACCATCGAAGAGGCGGTCGAGAAGGGCAAGAAGCTGGCCGCGGAAGCCGCCTAAGGGCGAATGGCGAATAGGGAGTAGCGAATAGGGTTCTATCCGCTGCTTCCTTCCCCCACTCGCACTTCGCTACTCGCTATCAGCAGGTTTTCTCATGGCTACTTTCCACTTCGATCTCGTCTCGCCGGAAAAGATCGCCTTCTCGGGCGAGGTCGACCAGGTCGACGTTCCCGGCGAGCAGGGTGATTTCGGCGTGCTGGCCGGCCACGCGCCGTTCGTCGCCACCCTGCGCCCGGGCATTCTGACGGTGACCACCGGCGGAACGCAGCAGAAGATCATCGTGCTCGGCGGCCTCGCCGAGATCTCGGAGAAGGGTCTCACCATTCTCGCCGACGTCGCGACGTCGCTGAAGGAGCTGGACCAGACCGCCTTCGCCGCCGAGATCTCCGGCATGGAAGCCAAGCTGAACGAGAAGCAGGGCAACGAGCTCGATCGCGCGATCGAGCGGCTCGATCACTTCAAGACGATCCAGCAGCAGCTCAACTCCACGGCGCTGCACTGATCGAGCGACCGAATGTAAACGATTGTTCATGGCCGGGCTCTGCCCGGCCATTTTCGTTTGTCGGCTCGAACGTTGCGTGCGTGGGAGTGACTACTTCAAGGGATGCGGGTTGCGTGCTCACCGATCTGATTGCATGCTCCCGGCCGTTCGAGCGGGCGTGGTGACATGGCAGAGCAGATCGTCCTGAAGCGCAAGATCGCGGCGATTTTCGCGGCCGACATCGCCGGCTATTCGCGCCTCGTCGCCGAGGACGAGGAGGAGACGTTGCGGCGTCTGGCGGCGTATCGCGAGGTCGTCGACGATTTCATTGCCCGTGCCGGCGGCCGCATCTTCAACACCGCCGGCGATGCCGTGCTCGCGGAATTCCCGAGCGCCGTCGAAGCCGTGCGCTGCGCGATCGACATCCAGGAGAGCCTGCGCACGCGCAACATGGCGTTTCCGCCGAACCGGCAGATGAGCTACCGCATCGGCATCACCATCGGCGATGTCGTCGAGCGCAACGGCGATCTGCTCGGTGACGGCGTCAACATCGCTGCACGTCTCGAGGGTCTCGCCGATGTCGGCGGCATCTGCATCTCGCGCGCGGTGCATGAGCAGGTCGCCAACAAGCTGTCGGTGCAGTTCGCCGACATGGGCGCCCGCGAGGTCAAGAACATTCCCACGCCGGTGCATGCCTATCGCGTGGCGATGCGCCGCGAGGACGGCACCTACGCAAAGCCGAAGGACAAGAGCGCGCCCGTGTCATTCGGCAAGCGCTTGCTCCAGGCCGGCGTCGCGGTCGTGGTGCTGATGGTGGCCGTTGGCGTCGGCACCGCGCTCTATCTCGACCATCGCGATCCGCACCCCGCGCAGCGCGATGCGGCCAAAGCCGCAGCCGAGGCGCTGTCGCGGCTGTCGGCGACGCCGAAATCATCCGGGCAACCGTCGGCCTCCGCGTCGCCATCGCCAGAGCCGTCGGTCGCGCCAAGCAGCGCGCAGGCCTCGCCTTCGCCACAGCCGCAACAATCTCCGCAAGCCGGCCCCGTCGTGGCGGCCGAGAAGTTCGCGCCCGACGCCGTGCCGTTCGTCAGCGAGCGGACCCGCATCGCCCTCGCGCGCGACTATGCGCCGGCCCAGGGCTACAAGGCGTTCGCGACGACGATCAACGGCGTCAGCGCCTACGTCACCGGGCAGTCCACAGAGGAGGCCGCAAAGACGGCGGCGCTCGAGCAATGCCACCAGCGCGCCGAGGCCTCGAACGGGCCGCGCAAATGCGAGCTCTATGCCGTCGGCGACGACGTCGTCTACGCGCATAGCCGGCCGCCATTGCCGCCGCAGCCCTGGGTGCGTCACGACCCGCTCACGGAGCGCGCCTTCAGCGCGGCGGACATGCCGCTGATCCGTGATACCGGCCGCGACCGGCTGGCGGCGAATTACGGCCCTGCGCGACGCACCAAGGCGATCGCGCTCGGGCCCGGCGGCCAGTTCTTCTTCAGCGTCGGCGGCGACCTGGTCGACGACGTGGTCCGGCGCAATCTCGAGGCCTGCGGGGCGCAGGCCGGAACCGCCTGCATCATCGTGGCGCTCGACGATACGTTCGTGGTGCCGGTGCCGACGGTGATGAAGGCAACCGGCTTCTTTCATGTGGCAAGCCACACGGCGATCGCTTCGGAGTCCCGGGATGAGGTCGCGCGGCGCCTCGCCGCCGCAAGCTCGGGATGGAATGCGATCGCTGTCGGGACGGCTGGTCATCCCGGCTATGGCCTGAACGGCGACCGCGAGGAAACCGCTATCGGCGGCGCGCTGGCCGATTGCGCCACCCGCGACAGCGACTGTCGCGTGATCGCGATCGGCCCGTTCACGGTCGAGGATAATTAGGCGGCGAGAGCTTATCACCCGAAGGCCGTCTCACTCAGAACCGCCCGCTGTCATCGTGGTGTACTAAATTAGAGCGACGAGCTGCGCTGCACGTGAATGCGCCCTCGCCCCTTGTGGCAGAGGGCATGTATGGAAGTTCTGCAAGCTCGGTTGGGTGAGGGGTCTCTCTCCACGAGTCGCGCTCGCGGAAACGCCCCCTCACCCGACCGCATGCGCGGATGGGCCGAACATGCCCTCTCCCACAAGGGGCGAGGGCGCTGCATCGGGCAGGTGCGTCGCTGAACGACGTGTTTCACTCACGCGGCCAGATGCGCGAACGCCTGCGCCACGGCGCGGTACACCTCGCGGCGGAACGGCACCACCAGCTCCGGCACGCGCGCCAGCTTCTCCCAGCGCCAGGAGTCGAATTCGGCCGGCATGCCGTTGCGCGGCGTCACCGGATCGATGTCGCTCTCACTGCCGGTGAAGCGCATCGCGAACCATTTCTGGCGCTGTCCTCGAAAGCCCGCGAGCCGGTGGTTCGGATCGGCGAACGGCGGAAACTCGTAAGTCAGCCAATCGGACTCGGCGAGGATATCGGCGTCGCGGATGCCGGTCTCCTCCCATAGCTCGCGCCGCGCGGCCGCCTGCAGGTCCTCGCCGGGATCGACTCCGCCCTGCGGCATCTGCCATTCCAGGCCGGGCAGCACGATTTCCGGACCGTCGTCGCGGAAGCGCCGTCCGAGGAAGACAAGGCCTTCGGCATTGAGCAGCGCGATGCCGACATTCGGGCGATAGGGTCTGGTTTCGATCATGCTCGCATCCGTGGATCGTCGCTCGGCATAGCAACGCAGCGTGACGGCGTTGTCGCGACGGATCTGCAGAGATTTTCTGCAGCGCAAGCGTATGACACGGTTTCAAGACCCGCGTCGTGGCCGATCTGCGGGGGTCAGCCGTTCGCCAGCGGCGCGAATTCCTTCACCACCCGCTCATAGACCGGCCGCTTGAACGGCACGATCAGCGCCGGCAGATTGTGCATCGGCTCCCAGCGCCAATTGATGAACTCGGCCTTGTGGTGGCCGCCGCCCGGGCGCTCGACGTCGATCTCGGTGTCCTCCCCGGTGAAACGCAGCGCAAACCATTTCTGGCGCTGGCCGCGATAGCGCCCCTTCCAGGCCCGTCCCGCCACCGTGCGCGGGATGTCATAGGTCAGCCAGTCGTCGATCTCGGCCAGCTTCTCGACGGAGCGGACGCTGGTCTCCTCATAGAGCTCGCGCTTGGCGGCTTCCCAGGCGTCCTCACCCGGATCGACGCCGCCCTGCGGCATCTGCCAGACATGGGTGTCGTCGACATGCTCGATGCCGCCGGCACGGCGACCGATGAACACCAGCCCTTCCGAGTTGATCAGCGCGATGCCGACGCAGGTGCGGTAGGGCAGGTCCTCGTAGCGCGTCATTCCGTCTCGGCCTTCCTGCGGTGCCCCGGCGCATCGTTGCGCAGGCCCCGCCTCGCGTCGCCGTCTCGGCGGCGAACGCGCGTTCAATTCGATTTTGATTTCAGCATCGCGGTTGTCAATGGCACCAGCAGAATGCCCTTGCGGTCGAGCCCCTTGATCCAGCTGCCGATGCGGTCGATGGACACCGGCAGCGCCGAGGCCGTCCCCACCGCCACGCCGCGCTCCTTGGCGAGGCTCTCCAGCTTGGCCAGCGCGTTGTCGATTTCGACCGAGGTCGGCACCGCGTCGATGGCGACGTCGCCCTTGGCGAACGGCATCGCGCGCCCGGTGGCGAGCGATGCCGCCACGCTGCGCGGCGCCGCGCCGTCGTCGAACAGCGCCAGACCGCGCTTGGCGGCCTCGTTGACGATCGGCTGCATCGCCGCCTCGGTCGCGACGAAGCGCGCGCCCATGAAATTGCCGATGCCGACGTAACCCTGCAGCCGGCTCATATGCCAGAACAGGCGGTCGATGTTCTGGTCCGGACCGAGCGTGGCCAGCAAGGTCTGCGGGCCCGGATCGTTGTCGGGATAGTCATAGGGCTCCATCGGCACCTGCAGCAGGATCTCGTGGCGCTGCGCCCGCGCCCGCTCGGCGAGCTTGGACGGATCGGAGCCGTAGGGCGTGAAGGCCAGGGTGACCGCCGGCGGCAGCTTCATGATCGCATCGACGGTCTTGGCGGCGCCGACGCCGAGCCCGCCGATCACGATCGCCACCGCCGGCATCCGCGCCGCCTTGGCGCGGTCGGCGTCGGCGGCATAGGCCGTGAACGGCTTCACTCCGTCGGCCATCACCGGGATCATGCCGTAGCGCGATTTCTCCAGGAGGCGCGGATCGACGCCGGGCATCTGGCTCGCCGGAGCAGCCGACCCCGGCTCGGTGGCCTCGCCGCCTGTGCCGATCGCGACCTCCTGACGGGCACCGCTCGACCCGTCGATGATGGTAACTGTCTTGCGCTCGCCATCGGGCTTGGCAGCCGCCGAGCCATGGTCCGCTTTGGCGTCAGGCTTGGTCTCGGGCTTGGCTGCCTTGTCCTCCGACTTGGCGCCCTCGTTGATGGCGACACGGGCGACCGGCTCGCCGCCGAGCGGATTGTCGCCGAACAGCGCAAAGCCTGCGAATACGACCAGGAACAGGCCAAGCAGCACGGCGAGCGCCTGCAGGGCTGTAAAGGGAAGCCGAATGCGGCGCCTGCGACGCTTTTCCGTCTGCCCGAGCGGGGCGCTCAGCTCATCGGCCGTTTCTGTCATCGAAATTCCCGAATCAATCGGGTCGACGATACCACGGCGGGGATTCGGGCGCAGGCGCAGTGTCCGCGAGCCCGTAGATCGGCGGAGACGGATAACGACCCGCCCGAAAGCAAAGGGCGGCCCGGAGGCCGCCCTTCAAACCAGACAATCGATTTCGCCGTTCGCAGCCTCAGTTGGCGGCCTTGGCCGGCTTGTCGGCCGCGGCCTTTTCAGTCGGCGCGGGGGTATTGGCGCTGTTCTTGATGCCGTGCAGCAGGTCCGCCGCCATCTTGAGCGCCTTGTCGTCCTTGGCGTCCGGCGGCACGTAGGACTGCGAGCCGGTCTTCTCGTCGCCGTCGTTCTTGAGGTGGCCGCGCAGCGAGGCCTCACCCTTGGTGTCGGTGCGCGACTTCAGCTCCTCAGGCACGTCCTGCAGAACTTCGATGTCGGGCACGATGCCCTTGGCCTGGATCGACTTGCCGGACGGCGTGTAGTAGCGCGCGGTGGTCAGGCGCAGCGCGCCGTTGCCGGCGCCGAGCGGGATGATGGTCTGCACCGAGCCCTTGCCGAAGGAGCGGGTGCCGACCAAGGTCGCCCGCTTGTGGTCCTGCAGCGCGCCGGCCACGATCTCGGACGCCGACGCCGAGCCGCCGTTGATCAGCACGATCACCGGCTTGCCCTTGGTGAGGTCGCCGGCATGCGCGGAGCGGCGCTGCGTCTCCTCGGCATTGCGGCCGCGGGTCGAGACGATCTCGCCGCGCTCCAGGAACGCGTCGGACACCGTGACCGCCTCTTCGAGCAGGCCGCCGGGGTTGTTGCGGAGGTCGATGATGTAGCCCTTGAGCTTGTCGCCGATCGAGCCTTGCAGATCCGCGATGCTCTTCTTCAGGCCTTCCGTGGTCTGCTCGTTGAAGGTGGTGATGCGGATGTAGGCGATGTCGTCGCTCTCCGGGCGCGAGCGCACCGAGCGGACGCGGATGTTGTCGCGGGTCAGCGTCACGTCCAGCGGATTGTCGGCGCCCTTGCGCATGACCTTCAGCTTGATCTTGGTGCCGACAGGGCCGCGCATCTTCTCGACCGCCTGGTTCAGGGTCAGGCCCTGCACGGCTTCGTCGTCGAGATTGGTGATGATGTCGTTGGCCTGGATGCCGGCCTTGGACGCCGGCGTATCGTCGATCGGCGACACGACCTTGATCAGGCCGTCCTCCATCGTGACCTCGATGCCGAGGCCGCCGAACTCGCCGCGGGTCTGCACCTGCATGTCGCGGAAGCTCTTCGCATCCATGTAGCTCGAATGCGGATCGAGGCCGGAGAGCATGCCGCTGATCGCGGACTCGACGAGCTTGGAATCGTCGGGCTTCTCGACATAGTCGCTACGCACCCGCTCGAACACGTCGCCGAACAGGTTGAGCTGGCGATAGGTATCGGCGGTCGCGGCGCGCGCGGTCGATCCCATCAACACTGCGCGCGGTTGCGACACGAACAAGGTCAATGCCGCACCGGTGGCCGCGCTCAGGAGAATTACCGAAGTCTTACGCATCATCCGCGTACCTTTTCGCCCTTCATTTGCGGCCCACCATGGGCCTGGATCGATTGGAGTGCCGTCCTTGCGGAACTCGACATAGAGCACTGGTTGACTCGCATTCGTTGCGAGAATGGAGGCGACTTGGGACGTCGTACCCATGGTCGCGACCGGCTCTCCCGTCTGAACAAACTGCCCGATGTTGACGGAAATGCGCTCCATCCCGGCGATCAGGACATGATACCCGCCACCGGCGTTGAGGATCAAGAGTTGTCCGTAGCTGCGGAAGGGACCGGCATAAACAACCCAGCCATCACACGGGGTTGTGACCTGGGCGCCGGGCCGGGCTGCCAAAGAAATGCCTTTATCGGAACCGCCGGCGCCGTCTGACGCGCCGAACTCGCGAATCTTGTTGCCGTTGACCGGATAGGTCAGCATCCCCTTGGTCGAGGCGAAGGCGATCGCCGGCGCCTTGCGCGTGGGGTTGCGCAGCGCATTCGCGTCCGGCTTGGCGTTGACCGGGACGCCTTGCAGGCTCGCCGTGGACGCCGCCTTGGCCGCGCTCTTGAGGTCGAGCTCCATCGTCGTGATCAGGCTCTGCAGCGAGTCGATCTGCTGGGCCAGCACGGCGGCGCGGGCGCTCTCCGCTTCCATGTCCTTCTCGGCGGAGGCCTGCTTGCGCTGGCGCTCCTCCACCAGGGCGGCGAGGCGGGTCTGGTCGGTCCTGAGCTTGTCGCGGTCGCCGGCGAGCTTGTCGCGCTCGGAGGCGATGGTCTTGCGGATCGCGACCAGCTCGCCGAGGTCTGTGGAGAGCTTCTCGGCGCGGCCGCGCATTTCGGGAATCACCGAGCCCAGCAGCATGGCCGTGCGCAGCGATTGCAGCGCGTCCTCGGGCCGGACCAGCAAGGCGGGAGGCGTGCGGCGGCCGGCGCGCTGCAGCGCGGCGAGCACCTCAATGATCTCCGTGCGTCGCGCCTCCAGCGAATTGCGCAGGTCCTGCTCGCGGCCATCCAGCCCGCGCAGCCGGATCTCGGCCTCGCCGACACGGGTCTCCACGGTGCGCACCTGTGCGGCGACGTCGATCAGCTGCTGATTGAGCTTGCCGCGATCCTCGCCGAGCGCGGCGATATCGGATTTGAGCCGCTCCTGCGCCTCGGCCGCCGCCTTTTGCGCGGCGCGCGCAGCCTCGAGCTCCTGCTCGCGCTGCTTGAGCTGCTCCGGCGTCGGCGGATTTTGCGGTGTCGCGCCTGAGATCGACGGGCGAAGTCCGCTCTGCGCGACCGCCGGCATGACCGGCAGGGCCACCATCAGCGCGATCAGCGACGCGTGGCACGCCCGGCCGCGGGGGACGGACATCAAGGTGCGAATGGGAGGCCGCGCGGCGAACATCGAGGTCCTTATTGTGCTCCCATCGTCCTTGATTCAAGCGCGGTGATAGGGGTGGCCGGCCAGGATCGTAGCACTACGGTAAATTTGCTCGAGCAGCAGGACGCGGACGATCTGGTGCGGCCAGGTCGCGGCGCCGAAAGCAACCCCGAGCTTGGCTCTGCGCCGGAATTCCGGCGAAAGTCCGTCGGCGCCGCCGATCACGAAGACCGCCGCGGCGATGCCCTCGTCGCGCCAGCGTCCGAGATGACCCGCAAAGGTTGTGCTGTCGATGTTCTGGCCGCGCTCGTCCAGGCAGACGACGACCGATTTGTCGGGAATGGCCGCGCCGATCGCGGCGGCCTCCTCGGTCATGCGGGTGGCGGCGTCGCGCGCGCGGCTTTCCGGGATCTCATGGATGTCGAGGCCGCGGAAGCCGAGCTTGCGGCCGATGTCGTCGAAACGCTCGCGGTATCGCTCCGCGAGCTCCCGCTCCGGACCCTGCTTCAACCGGCCGATGGCGACCACGATCAGGCGCATGCGCACGCCCTAGCACGTGCGCGTTCCGATTCGCATCGGCAGCCCGCGTCCGGCGGCCTAGACCGTCTTCGCCGGGTTCGGCCCTTGCGTCCACATCCGTTCGAGGTTGTAGAACTCGCGGACCTCCGGCCTGAACACGTGCACGATCACGTCGCCGGAATCGATCAGAACCCAATCGCAATTGGGCAGGCCCTCGATATGAAGCTTCTTCGTCCCGGCTTCCTTTAGGCCCTTCGCGACGTTCTCCGCGATCGATCCGACGTGCCGGTTGGAGCGGCCCGTGGTGATGACCATGTAGTCGGAGTACGCCGATTTGCCGTGAAGATCGATGGTGACCGTCTCCTCCGCCTTCATGTCCTCGAGGCGGGAGAGGATCGTGCGCAGCGTGTTATCCGCGTGAGGCTTGTCGGCGTCGGGTCGCGCCTGCAAGGCTGCATCGGGGGTCGAAGCGTTACGCGCAGACTTGGCAGTGGACGTTCTCGTCGTTGCCTTGGTCTTCGGTAAGGCCGACTGGGACAATACAGATGTGGTCAGGGACCATTCCTTTCACTGTATCGCAGGCCGAATCCGTCCCGGCCTGCAGACCATACTAGGCATGTGGGGTTAACGGTTTCAACAATCCAGTCCCCACGGTTGTCTGGTCCGGCATTCACCTGATCCCCCGCCTCGGACCACGACGGGAACTGGGAACTCGATGCACGTCTGATGCCACCGGAAGGCCATCCGGGCGCATGTCAGAACGACTTCCAGCTGCCGTCCGGGTTCCTCAGCCCGGTCGACGACAGGCTCATTTTCAACCCGGTGAGGTAAACCCAGGCCGGCGCGGCGCGGTCCGCCAGCCGGCTGGCATCGGCCTCGGCAATGCGATACCGCGCCAGCGCGCGGGCCGCAGGGGCGTTCAGGGCACGGAAGCTGCGGGGCGGGCGATCGACCACGGCAATCGGAATCTGGGCCGCGATGTGCTGCCACTTCTGCCAGCGATGGAACTGCGCGAGATTGTCGGCGCCCATGATCCACACGAAGCGCAGACGCGAGGCACGCCGGCGCAGATAGTCGATGGTATCCGCAGTGTAGCGGGTGCCAATGACGGATTCGAGACAGCTGATCTCGATGCGCGGGTCAGCCGCGACCTTACGCGCCGCCGCGGCGCGCTCGGTCAGCGCATGCAGCCCACCATTGTCCTTGAGCGGATTGCCTGGCGTCACCAGCCACCACACGCGATCGAGCTGCAGCCGCTTCAGCGCGAACAGGCTGATCGCGCGGTGCGCCTGGTGCGGTGGATTGAACGAG
The DNA here is from genome assembly GCF_054063215.1 of Bradyrhizobium sp. USDA 4353. Lineage (NCBI taxonomy): Bacteria > Pseudomonadati > Pseudomonadota > Alphaproteobacteria > Hyphomicrobiales > Nitrobacteraceae > Bradyrhizobium > Bradyrhizobium sp. USDA 4353. The sequence continues at coordinate 1,378,845 of NZ_JBSSGB010000001.1, read as the reverse complement.
CCGCCGAGCAGGCCGATGCGCATGCCGTCGCTATGGGGCGGCAGCGCCTGACGGATCGCAAGGCGCATGGCGGCGTGGTCGCTCACGGCTGTCACCGCCTGCTGCTCCTGCAACTCAACGACGGAACACGGCGGTCACGGCCGTGTCTGACCGGTGCCGTGAATGCGGTATTTGAAGCTGGTCAGTTGCTCGACGCCGACCGGCCCGCGTGCATGGAACTTGCCGGTGGCGATGCCGATCTCCGCACCGAAGCCGAACTCGCCGCCATCGGCGAACTGCGTCGAGGCGTTGTGCAGCACGATGGCGGAGTCCACTTCATTGAGGAACTTGTCGGCGACAGCATCGTCCGCGGTGACGATCGCATCGGTGTGGTGCGAGCCGTGCGCCTGGATATGCGCAATCGCGCTGTCGACCCCGTCGACCACCTTCGCGGCGATGATCGCGTCCAGATATTCGGTGTCCCAATCCTCGTTGCTGGCCGGCTTTACGCGTGCATCGGCGGCCCGTACCGCATCGTCGCCGCGCACCTCGCAGCCGGCGTCGATCAGCAGGCCGACCAGCGGCTTGATCTTGTCCTGAGAGGCGCGGTCGATCAGCAAGGTCTCCGCCGCCCCGCACACGCCGGTGCGCCGCATCTTGGCATTCAGCACGATCGACTTCGCCATCTCGAGGTCGGCGGCGCCGTCGACATAGACGTGGTTGACACCTTCGAGATGCGCGAACACCGGCACGCGCGCCTCGGCCTCGACGCGCGCGACGAGGCTCTTTCCCCCGCGCGGCACGATCACGTCCACGCCGCCGTTCAGGCCGGACAGCAGCAGGCCGACCGCGGCTCGATCGCGCGTCGGCACCAGCGTGATCGCGGCTTCCGGCAGCCCGGCTTCGCGCAGGCCGTCGACCAGGCACTCATGGATCGCGCGGCAGGAGCGGAACGAGTCCGAGCCGCCGCGCAGGATCACGGCATTGCCGGACTTCAGGCACAAGACGCCTGCATCGGCTGCGACATTGGGCCGGCTCTCGAAGATCACGCCGATGACGCCGAGCGGCACCCGCACGCGCTCGATCGTCATGCCGTTCGGCCGCTGCCAGCTCTCGGTGACCACGCCGACGGGATCGGCGACTCCGCGCACCACCGCGATGCCATCGGCCATGCCAGTGACGCGGGCCGGCGTCAGCGTGAGGCGATCGAGGAAGGACCCCGCCATGCCGCCGGCCTTGGCCTCGGCGACATCCTCGGCATTGGCGGCGATGATCGCATCCGCACGGTCGCGGATTAGCCGCTCCATCGCCTCCAGCGCCCGGTTCTTCTGCTCCGCCGGCGCCAGCGCCAGCACCCGCGCCGCGGCACGGGCGCGCTGGGCGAGGGCGTTCATCAGCTGGGGCAGATCGGCACTGCCGTCGATGGCTTTGAGAGGCGCGGTCATGGGCGTTTCAACCTTCAAGTAAGTCCGTCATCTAACACGAAAATCGAGCGTGTGCGAAGGCTGAGGTGCCTCAGAGGCTCAGGAGCGAGGCGTGACCGTGAGCGTGGCAGAGGCCCTATGCCGAAGCACGGCGTCCTTGACGTTGTTGAACAGGCCGACCGGCAGGAAGCCCCAGTGCCACATCGGCCCGCCCGGCTGCCACTCCTCGCGCGCGCGGCGGATGTCGTGGCCCGGCCAGAAGAACCGGTTCAGCTCGCTGGTCACGATCCAGGAGTGATCCTGGTCTAGGCCCATGCGCCGTTTGACGGCGATCGGAATCTCGACGGCGTCGGCTGTCGCGGCATGGGTGATCGGAACGACGTCGGCGACGATGCGGTCCGGGAAGACCGGAATTTTTTCATATGTCAGGACGACGGCGCAGGGGCGGTTCTTCAGTCCCTCGATCTGGCGCTTCTCAGCCTCGCGATGCCACAGGTACGAATAACAGATCACCAGACCAGGCATCGGGCGTTGCGGAAGGGCGGTACGAGTGACGACCTCACTCATTCACGCCGACGCCCCGACGCTCGTCGGTGACCTCGTCGTCGGTCTCGTCCCAACGGTATTGCTCAGGAATCTCGCTGTTGACCACGGCGCCTGCGAGAGCATCGGTCAGGTCGGTCGCCGGAATGACTTCTCGATAGCCATCGACGAGCTTCTGGAAGGTCTCCGCGGAGAGCAGAACGGCGCTTTCGCGGCCGTGCTTCGTAATGACCACGGGCTCCCGCATGGCCTTCTCGTGCCATTCGCCGAAATTTTTGGCCAGGTCAGTCGCCGCCGCACGGGCCATCTTCGCCTCCAAATTTCCCGTATTTTACGGATTTTAGCGGGGAGAGGCAAGTTCCGTTGGGATTCTATCCCGCCGCCCCCGCCGGCCCGATCACCAGATCGTCGCGATGGATCATCTCGGCGCGGCCGGACATCCCCAGGATCACCGCGACATCCGGCGACGACCGGCCCTTGATGCGCTCGGCGTCGTCGGCGTCATAGGCGACGAGGCCGCGGCCGATCTCGTGGGTGTCCGGCCCGCGCACGACCACGGCATCGCCGCGGGCGAACTGGCCGTCGACCTTGATCACGCCGGCCGGCAACAGGCTCTTCCCGGCGCGCAGCGCGGCGACGGCGCCCGCGTCGATCGTCAGCGTGCCCTTCGGCTCCAGCGAGCCGGCGATCCAGCGTTTGCGCGAGGTGACCGGATTGGCCGGCGTCAGGAACCAGGTGCAGCGGCCGCCATTGGCGATCGCCGCCAGCGGATGCTCGATCTTGCCGGAGGCGATCAGCATGTGGGTCCCGCCGGTGGTCGCGATCTTGGCGGCCTCGATCTTGGTCTTCATACCGCCGCGGGAGAATTCCGATGCGGCGCTTCCGGCCATGCCCTCGATGTCGGCGGTGATGCTCTCGACCACCGGGATCAGCCGCGCGTTCGGATCCTGCGCCGGCGGGGCCGTATAGAGGCCATCGATGTCGGACAGCAGCACCAGCAGATCTGCGCTCGCCATCGTCGCTACGCGCGCGGCGAGGCGGTCATTGTCGCCGTAGCGGATCTCCGCAGTCGCGACCGTGTCGTTCTCGTTGATGACCGGCACCGCACGCCATTCCAGCAGCTTTCCGATCGTCGAGCGCGCGTTGAGATAGCGCCGCCGCTCCTCGGTGTCCTGCAGGGTCACCAGGATCTGCCCGGCGCCGATGCCATGGGCGCCGAGCACTTCCGACCAGATCCGTGCCAGCGCGATCTGGCCGACGGCGGCCGCCGCCTGGCTCTCCTCCAGCTTCAGCGGCCCGCGCGGCAGCCTCAAGCGGCTGCGGCCGAGCGCGATCGAGCCCGAGGACACGACCAGCAGCTCGCAGCCGCGGCTATGTAGCCGGGCGATATCGGCAGCCAGCGCCGTCAGCCAGGAGGCGCGGACCTCGCCGGCCTCCGAATCGACCAGCAGCGACGAGCCGACCTTAACGACGATGCGGCGGAAATTTTCGAGACGGGGGGCCATGGCGGAGGTTCGGTCAGGGTCAGCTTCTTCGGACAGGTGTCGCTGGATCAAGGCGGGTCGTCGCCGCGCGGCCGGTGTCCTCCCCTCCCCCTTGCGGGGAGGGGTCGGGGGTGGGGGTCCACACGGCAAGACCGCCATCGCGGCACCCCCCTCCCCAACCCTCCCCCACAAGGGGGGAGGGAGCGCACCGAATGCGCGGTTAGGGCCTTCGAAAATCCGGTTGAATGCCGCCAGCAGACTTCAGGGTGAGCCAGCGGAACGTCGATGCGACTTATGCGACGGCCGCAGCCCGCGACGCAAGGTCCCGTCGAGGCATCAGCCCTGCGGCGGGACCGGCGCCGCCCACGGCTCCTCGGTCGCGGCCGTGTCGGCCGTGCTCTTGGCCTTGTTCGACACCGGCTGCTCGCCGATGATGTCGGCGAGCTTGCGCAAGGCTTCCTTGACGCCGTCGCCGGTCGCGCCGGAGATCAAGAGCGGCGTCTTCTTCGCTGCGCGCTTCAGCCGGTCCTTTTGCTTCTTCAACTCGTCCGGATCGACCGCGTCGATCTTGTTCAGCGCGACGATCTCGACCTTGTCGGTCAGCTCGCCGGCATAGGCCTCCAGCTCGTGCCGCACCGTCTTGTAGGCCTTGCCGGCATGCTCGCAGGTGGCGTCGACGAGGTGCAGCAGCACGCGGCAGCGCTCGACATGGCCGAGGAAGCGGTCGCCAAGTCCGGCGCCCTCATGCGCGCCCTCGATCAGGCCGGGAATGTCGGCGAGCACGAACTCGCGGCCATCGGCGTTCACGACGCCGAGCTGCGGATGCAGGGTGGTGAACGGATAGTCTGCGATCTTCGGCTTGGCGGCGGATACCTTCGACAGGAAGGTCGACTTGCCGGCATTCGGCAACCCGACCAGGCCGGCATCCGCGATCAGCTTCATGCGCAGCCAGATCCAGCGCTCCTCGCCGGGCTGGCCCGGGTTGGCATGGCGCGGCGCGCGATTGGTCGGCGTCTTGAAATGGGCGTTGCCGAAGCCGCCATTGCCGCCCTCGGCCAGCACGAAGCGCTCGCCGACCGCGGTGAAGTCGTGGATCAGCGTCTCGCGGTCCTCGTCGAACACCTGGGTGCCGACGGGAACCTTGAGCACCACCGACTTGCCGCCGGCGCCATGACAATCCTTGCCGGAGCCGTTGCCGCCGCGCTGGGCCTTGAAATGCTGCTGGTAGCGGTAGTCGATCAGGGTGTTGAGGCCGTCGACGGCCTCGATGATGACGTCGCCGCCGCGGCCGCCATTGCCGCCGTTCGGCCCGCCGAACTCGATGAACTTCTCGCGCCGGAACGCAACGCAACCGTTGCCGCCGTCGCCGGAGCGCACATAGACCTTGGCTTCATCGAGGAATTTCATGATGCGCCCTACGTAAGCGAGGTGGGCCGCCACGGCAACCGCGGAATGGGTTTAATTCGGCCGGAAGCCTTAATTTCGAGCGGTATCTCAGCGCTGCGCAAGGGGTGGGCGAGCCTTGCGCCGGGGTTGCGGCAGGCCTGCGCCACGCTTTCCGCGGAAGGGCTGGAGCACCGGCAGCGCGCCTGATAAGGCAGCCCGATCATGAGCGTGTTGTCCCGAATCTCTACCGCCAATGACGAGCGTTCCGCGCGGCTGGCCGGCATCGGCCTGATGCTGCTGTCGATTGCGATGTTCTCGTTCGGCGACGCGCTGGGCAAGTTCCTGGTGTCGACCTATGCCGTCGGCCAGCTGCTGTGGCTGCGCGCCTGCGCCGCGCTGCTGCTGCTCGCGCCGTTCATCTGGCGCAATCGCGCGGCGTTCCTGCGGCTCGAACGGCCCTGGCTGCAGCTCGTGCGCGTCATCCTGTCGACGCTCGAGGTCGCGGCGTTCTTCCTCGCCACCGTGTATCTGCCGCTCGCCGACGTCATCACCTACTATCTCGCCGGCCCCATTTTCGTCACCGCGCTGTCGGCGCTGGTGCTGCGCGAGCATGTCGGCTGGCGGCGCTGGACCGCGATCCTGATCGGCTTCTGCGGCGTGCTGATTGCGCTGCGTCCCTCGGCGCAGACCTTCAGCCTGCCGGCGCTGATCGCGCTCGGCGGCAGTCTGTCATTCGCGGTGCTGATGCTGATCACGCGCTCGCTGCGCTCGACGCCCGACATCGTGATGGCGTCGTCGCAATTCGTCGGCACCTTCCTGCTCGGCGCGGCCATGTCCACGTTCGGCTGGGTGACGCCGACGCCCGGCAGCCTGGTGCTGTTCGCCGCCGCCGGCCTGATCTCGGTGACCGCTTTGTTCTGCGTCAACCGCTCGCTGAAGCTCGCCCCGGCGTCGGTGGTCGTGCCCTATCAGTACACGATGATCGTCTGGGCCGTGCTGTTCGGCTTCGCCGTGTTCGGCGACGTGCCGCACCCGGCGACCATCATCGGCGCCATCATCATCATCGGCGCGGGGCTGTACATCTACCTGCGGGAGCGCAGCCTGGGGCAAGGCGCGGGCGCGGTGAATCCGCCGGTCTGAGCTGCTACCCTCCCCTGGAGGGGGAGGGTCGCCTTACGTTGAGCGAAGCGAAACGTCAGGCGGGGTGGGGTGATCTCTCCTCTGGCTCCAGCGCTCGCTGATAGATCACCCCACCCCGCTCGCCCGCTTCGCGTGCGATCGACCCTCCCCCTCCAGGGGAGGGTGGTCCCGCCTATCGCCGCCGCCCCGTATTCGCCCAGGCCTTCAGCGACGCCCACACGCCGCGCGTGAGCCGGAACGCATCGACCGGAGCCGAGGAGCCGATCACCTCGAAGCGGTGCAGCTCGACGCCGGTCCATTGGAAGCCGCACTTTTCGAGGATGTTGCGCGAGGCCGGATTGCTGACCCGCGCATGCCCGATCAGCACATTGTCCTCACCACCCTCGAAGAAGTCATCGATCGCAGCCCGCGCGGCCTCGGTGCCGAAGCCGCGGCCCCAATGCTCGACGCCCAGCCAGTAGCCGAGCTCAGCGCGCCCCGACGCCGGCCGGTTGATGCCGACGATGCCGATCGGCGCATCCAGATGCTCGATCACGAACGCCGTCTCGCCGCTCTGCTCCAGCGCGCGCACGAAGCGCGCGGCGTCGACCTCGGAATAGGGATGCGGCAGGCGGCGGGTGTTCTCGGCAATGCGCCGGTCATCGGCGAGCCGGGCGATCGCTTTGACGTCCGCGAGCACGGGCGGACGCAGGGCCAGCCGGGGTGTCTCGAGGACGCAAGGTCTCGCCTCGCGCAAGGTGGGAGTGGTGATGTCCTGCAGCATGTCGGGCTCCATCGACGCTTCGGGATCAATCGATCAGCGAAAATGAAAAGGGGAGGCCGGTTGTCCCGCCTCCCCTGGAGCCATCTGGCGCTCCGCCGGTTTGTCAGGACCCGGCGGACGCGAATTGTTCCACCGTATCTTACTCAGCAGCCTCTGCGAGTACCGGGCGTACCGAGATGAACGTGCGGTTGGCACGGTCATGGAACTCGACGACGCCCTCGATTTTGGCGAACAACGTGTGATCCGTGCCCATGCCGACGTTGAGGCCGGGATGCCAGGTCGTGCCGCGCTGACGCGCAATGATGTTGCCGGGAATCACGCGCTCGCCGCCGAACGCCTTGATGCCGAGGCGCTTGCCCTTGGAGTCGCGTCCGTTGCGGGATGAACCGCCTGCCTTTTTATGAGCCATTGCTCGTCTCCGATCTCGCGATCACCATTAGCGCGATTCCGCTAAGGGATCATTCACATTTGCTGGGGGCGGACGAAAAATCCGCGCGATGAAGGTTTGAAGCCGATGCGGCGCGCCATGCGCGCCTGCGTGTTACTCCGCGGCTTCGGCCGCCGGGGCGTCCGCCTTGGCCTTCTTCGGCCGCGGGCCCTTGGTCGGCTTGGCGTTGTCGGTCAGGATCTCCGAGACGCGGATCAAGGTCAGCTCGTCCCGGTAGCCGCGCTTGCGGCGCGAATTCTTGCGGCGGCGCTTCTTGAACGCGATGACCTTGGGGCCACGCTTGTGGTCCAGCACCTCGACGGCCACGGACGCGCCGGCCACGGCCGGAATGCCCAGCACCGGGGTGTCGCCACCGACCACCAGCACTTCGTTCAGCTGCACGATCGTGCCGGGTTCACCGTCGATCTTGCCAATCTCGAGCACATCATCCGGGGCGACGCGGTATTGCTTGCCGCCGGTCTTGATGACTGCGAACATCGTTCTCATCCTTCGTGTTCGATCCCGGCCTCGGTGCGCTGACGCCCCGGGTCGGCTTCTTGTTCAGTCGTTATGGTTCATGTGGTCCGGCCCGATCGGAGCCGGCGTCGGCGTGTCCCTGGCATCAAGGCCAGTCCGATACGCGCAACGACAATCGGCGCGAGAAGCTCGCGCCGGTCGATCGGGCGCTTATAGCGGCCCGGACCGACGAGTCAAGGACAAGGGCAAGTGACGAATAGGGAGCACCGAGTGGGGAAGGGGGTCTCCCTATTCGCCATTCGCTCCTCGCTATTCGCTGTCTCCCCCCAGAACCATCTGTTCCGTCCGCAGTTAACGCAGGACACACGGAGCAGGGACCAGATGGCCGACGACGTCATGACCAAGACCACGGGCATTGCCCGTCACGGCGCCGCGCGGCTGCCGTCGGTCGAGATCGACAGCTTCAACATCGAGCTCAAGGACGAGGACGGCTTCCTCGGCGACCGCGCCTCCAAGGGCGCCTTCCGCAAGATCCTGGAGCGCTGGCGCAAACCCTTACGCAAATCCGGCAAGGACCCGTTCGGGGACGAGGACAGCGAGACCATCAGCAAGAAGGCGCTGGACGCAATCCTGGTCGGCGACGACACCGAGGCCTCCGCCGTGGTGCATTCGGCGATCGAGGAGTTCGCCCAGGAGCTTGCCCATGTCACCCGCCGTTTTCTGCGCACCAAGGCCTGGGCCAAGACCGAATGCATCGTGGTCGGCGGCGGCTTTCGCGATTCCCGCCTGGGCGAGCTCGCCATCGCCCGCACCGAGATCATCCTGAAGGACGAAGGCTTCGAGGTGGAGCTGGAGCCGATCCGCTACCATCCCGATGATGCCGGCCTGATCGGCGCGCTGCACCTGGCGCCGTCCTGGATCTTCGAGGCCCATGACAGCATCCTCGCGGTCGACATCGGCGGCACCAACATCCGGTGCGGCGTCGTCGAGACCTGCTGGAAGAAGACCCCGGACCTCTCGAAGGCGTCGGTCTGGAAGTCAGACCTCTGGCGCCATGCCGACGACGAGCCCACGCGGGAAGGCGCGGTGAAGCGGCTCGCCAAGATGCTGAAAGGCCTGATCGAGGAGGCCGACACCGAGGGCCTCAGGCTCGCGCCGTTCATCGGCATCGCCTGTCCCGGCGTCATCAACGAGGACGGCTCGATCGAGAAGGGTGCGCAGAACCTGCCGGGCAATTGGGAGAGCAGCAAGTTCAACCTGCCGGCCAGCCTGGTCGAGGCGATCCCGATGATCGGCGATCACGACACCGCGGTGCTGATGCACAATGACGGCGTCGTGCAGGGCCTCTCCGAGGTGCCGTTCATGCAGGAGTTCGAGCGCTGGGGCGTGCTGACCATCGGCACCGGCCTCGGCAATGCCCGCTTCACCAACCGCCGCAAGGAGAACGGCCGGAAGGACAAGGACGAGAAGTCCGAGGACAAGAAGGCGGACGACAAGAAGGCCGCCAAAAAGAAGAAAGATTGAACCGATGGGCTCTCCAGGCCGCTGCGCCCGGTGCAACATGTTGCGCAGCATAGTCGCCCTAGCCGGTGCCGGGACCCCGCGGCCTTCGAAAAAGTACCGCAACACCAATTGGATAGTGGGGCAAAGCCCGGTAACCTTGACTGGTTAGGTTAAGAAACGCTTTGCGTTGCAGTGCACGCTCCGATGCCCCAGGGTCCGCCGCGTCGCTCAGGCCGGCCGGATTGACCCCCGTCTCTTCCGTCGGTTTCCCCAAGATGTAGCGACACGGGGCCGCCGGTATGTGTCAGCGTACGGCGGTCCCACCCGTCTTGGCGCCCCGTATGCCGGGCCCCCTGCGCCGCTCGCCTCGGACGCATTCCCCGGCCGCTCTCGGCCGCGCCGGCGGTTTTCGGTTGGAAATATCCTCTCCCCCGCCTTGTCACCCCCGCCGCCGTGCCCTAGAAGGGCGCCCGACCACAGGGCCTCGCCCCTGATTTGCGCCTGGAGAGGTGGCAGAGTGGTTGAATGCACCGCACTCGAAATGCGGCATAGGTGCAAGCCTATCGGGGGTTCGAATCCCTCCCTCTCCGCCATTCTCCGTCAGGTACGGCTCTTGACAAGCTGAAAGTCCGCCTTCAGGCGAGACAATGGCCCGGAGGACGGCACCGTCGGCGCCGCCAACCTCGCTCTGGAGCGCATTCTCCTCGACGGTGGCATGCGCGCCATCGCGTTCTTTTTGCGATTGCGCGGTGTTGCTGTCCGACCGCGCTAGGCGTCGTATCGCTCGATCTTTAGTAGATAGAGTGCAGCGTCACCGTAATCCCGCCGTAATCCCGCCACCTGATCGCCGCGTTTGACGATGTCCCTGAGGCTGTCGATGCGGGCGTGTTCAACAGGCATGAATGCCATCCCGCACGACCGCGGCAACCAACTCCGGCCTGTTGTCGCCACGCATGACGATGTCGACCGGTCGTCCGATGATGTCCTGAAGGGCCTGTTGCACCTGGCTGTCGGCGAGGAGGTCGTCGACCATCTCGGGATCGAGGTCAACCAGGATGTCGACATCGCTGTCCGGTCCGTTTTCGCCGCGCGCCACGGACCCGAAGATCGCGGCATGCCGCAGACGCTAGTCTTCCTCGTCCGAGGACGACCATGGCAGCTTGGGCGCCTCCGGCCTCAGACTTCTGATGTAGTTGACCGCTCTCTGCTGGATTGCCGAATCGGTGTCCGGAATTTCCAGAATCCTCTGCTCGATCAGATCAAGGTCGAGAGGTCTTTGCGCGTGTATTGCCTCGACGAACACCTTGTCTCGATTCTCCAGACGTAAAACCTTGGAGGCGATCAGATCCTCAGTGCCGGGCGCGACACCGAACACAGTCCGGCCAGCGACTTCATCCCGTACAGTGACAGCACGCATTTGCCATCCGGGAGGTAACTTCGCAGTCGTCTCGTCGACGCCGTCGATGTAGAAGCCATGCGTTGCGTCAAATTGGCTGCCTTGTCCGAACAATCCATCGATGTGTTCCGACGCCAAAGGGGGAACGCCATCCGTTGACCGTAGCGCTTCCCCGATCTCCCATATCTGGGCGTTGGCTGGGAAAGCATCGATCTCAGGCGACGCCCGGGCGGGCTCAGGTGCGTCCGGCATAGATGCCAAAATAGCCTGACTGCCGACGACGAAAACGGTATCTGTATTGAATTCATAGGCGAGTGCACGGACAACCCTGAGGAGGTCGTCCAACGTCCGAAAACGACGATTCGCGGTCATGGGGCAGGCGCAGGTGGCGCAGCCAATTGAGCGCTTAGTCCCCGTCGGACAACTCTTCTCGCTGCCCTTCTGAGGCGAACTCGGACGTCATAATCGCGGAAATCGACGCCTTCGGCGAGATAGAACGGTGACGTGTTCCGCAGGCGAACCATCTCCCGGTCGCGACTGATAAGCTTCGATGCCAATTCGCTAGGGGGGAGCGAAAGCAGGTCTTGCCATTCGCGCACGAAAGGCCAACCGGCGAATTGGTCCGCCTGACGTTCATGAACCACCCTGGCCTTTTCGACCAAGGATGGGTCGCGACGAAGCATCCGCACGATAAGCCGATGCATCATCAGCTTTGCGGTATCGCCCACGACCCCTTCGTTCAGTCCGTCGCCCATTGACGGCTCTTTTCAAGGCCAGACATTCGTGAACCTCAGCCAAATATAGCAGACGCTGAGCAACAGAAAAGGTCCCCACTTAGGCCGGCTGGCCGACTTACCCTCAATTGTCCGTCCTTCCCCTCGGCCTTGCCCGTAGGGAGGGAGCAGCCTGCCGGAGCCGCTACCGAGCACCGACGCTCTGTCGTGCCCAAGATCACATCTTCGGGCCGAACGATGGCTCCGGCTCTTGCTCTGCGACCTGCGGAGCCACGCTCCGAGAGCATGATCCGGAAAGGACCGAAGTTCGATGCAGCACCATTGCGAGGCGTCGTAAGCTTGGCGCGCCGAGAGCCGGGAGAACCGGGGGCAGGGTTCGTTCGTATAGCTGCCATGCCCCTGGAGTTCCGCCCGATGAGTTCTGCTTCCGACCGTCCGTTGCCGCGCTTCTCCGCCGTGCCGTCGTCGCGGCCGGGGCGGCTGTTGCGGCTGGGTGGGATCGCGGCGGGGATCGCCGGCGGCGTGGTGACGGATGGCTTGCGGCAGCTGGCGCAGGGGCGGCGGCCGGGGTTGCCGGAGCTGCTGCTGGCGCCGGCGCAGGCGATGCGGCTCGCCAGCGGCCTCGCCGGGCTGCGCGGCGCGGCCATGAAGCTCGGGCAGATGCTGTCGCTGGATCCGGGGCTGGTGCTGCCGAAGGAGGCCGCGGCGCTGCTGGCGCAGCTGCAGGAGGCGGCGCCGCCGATGCCGCCGCCGCAGCTCGAGCCGGTGCTGGCGCGGGCCTGGGGCAACGGCTGGCGGGCGCGGTTCAAAAGCTTCGAGATGCGGCCGTTCGCGGCGGCCTCGATCGGCCAGGTGCATCGCGCCGAGACGCTGGACGGCCAGCGCCTCGCCATCAAGGTGCAGTATCCCGGCGTGCGCGCCAGCATCGACAGCGACGTCGACAACATCGCCACCTTGCTGCGCCTGCCCGGCCTGTTGCCGCGTGAGATGGACATCTCGCCGCTGCTGTCCGCCGCCAAGGCGCAACTGCATGCGGAGGCCGACTATGCCGCGGAGGCGGCGCAGCTCAGCGCCTTCGGCGGTTTTCTGCGCGATGATCCGCGCTTCGTGGTGCCTGCGCCGGTGACGGCGCTGTCGACGCCGGAGGTGCTGGCGATGGAGTTTGTCGACAGCCGGCCGATCGCGTCGCTGGCGACGGCGGAGCCCACGCCGCGCGACGCCGCGATGACCGGGCTGATCGACCTGATGATGCGCGAGCTGTTCGTATTCGGCGCGATGCAGACCGATCCCAATCCCGGCAATTTCCGCGTCACGCCGGACGGCGGACGAATCGTGCTGTTGGATTTCGGCGCTGTCAGGCCCATCGCGCCGGAGCTGCAGGCCTCGTTCCGCGCGCTGCTCGCCGCCGGGCTCGATGCCGACCGCGCAGCGAGCCGCGCCGCCATGCAGAGCATCGGCTATTTCGACGCCGCGACGGCGCCGCGTCATCAGGAGGCGATCGTCGACATGTTCCTGCGTGCGATGGCGCCGCTGCGCCAAGTTGGACCATACGATTTCGCGCGCCACGACCTGCTGGCGGAGCTGCGCGACCGCGGCCTCGCGCTCGGCCTCGACCGCGACCTCATCCATGTGCCGCCGGCCGCGACGCTGTTCCTCCACCGCAAGATCGGCGGCCTGTATCTGCTCGCGACGCAACTACGCGCGAAAGTGGATTGCGCGGCCTGCGTCGCGCCGTACCGCGCATGAGCGCGGAGACGCCCATCGCCACTCGCGAAGCCGGACTGGCGCAGTTGCAGGCGGTGCTGCCGCGGCTCGGCCGCGCCTATGCGGCGGGACGCAACCATGATCATGGGCCGGGCCGGCCGCAGGCCGTCTCGGGCCTGTCGCCCTGGATCCGCCGGCGGCTCGTCACCGAGGAGGAGGTCGTGCGCGCCGCGGTCGCGGCGCATGGCGGCGCGGCCGACAAGTTCGTCGAGGAGGTGATCTGGCGCAGCTATTTCAAGGGCTGGCTGGAGCGGCGGCCGCAGGTCTGGGCGCAGTATGTCCAGGGACGCGACACGGATCTGGCGCGGCTCGCCGCCGACGGCGCGTTGCAGGCGCGTGTGGCAGCGGCGGAGGCCGGACGCACCGGCCTCGATTGCTTCGATGCCTTCGCGCAGGAGCTCGTCGCCACCGGCACGCTGCACAATCACGCGCGGATGTGGTTCGCCTCGCTGTGGATCTTCACGCTCCGCCTGCCGTGGCGGCTCGGCGCGGATTTTTTCCTGCGCCATCTGCTCGACGGCGATCCGGCCTCGAACACGCTCGGCTGGCGCTAGGTCGCCGGGCTGCACACAAGCGGCAAATTCTATGCGGCAACGGCTTCGAACATCGCGCAGTATAGCGGCGGCCGCTTCGCGCCGCGGCCGGAGGAGATCGCCACGCCGGCGGAGGGGCTGGAGAGCGAGGAGCCGGACGGCTTGCCGCCGCTGCAGCCGCTGCGCGCACTCGTCGCGCCCCGGCGCGACGCGCCGTCGCTGTGGCTGATCACGGAGGAGGATTGTGGCCTGACCGGATTCGAGTCTGACGGCTTCGCCTGGCGCGGCGCGGCGACCTTGTCGGCGTCGCATCTGCGCTCGCCGCGCCCGGTGGCAAGCAATGTCGTGGCATTCGAGGCCGCCGCGCTGCGCGATGCAGCGACGCGCACTGGCATGACAGCCACCGCGCTGACGGCGACGGACCCGGCGATGCTGGTCGCCTGCGCGCGAGACGCCGGCGTGACGCAGATCATCACCGCCGAGGTGCCGCAGGGGCCGCTGCGCGACTGGCTCACGGCAGCCGAGCCGGCGCTCGCAGCCGCAGGACTTACGCTCGCCGAATGGCGACGGCCGTGGGACGCGACGCTATGGCCGTTCGCAACGGCCGGGTTCTTCAAGGTGCGGGAGCGGATTCCGCTGCTGTTGGCGGAGCTGGAGCTATCTCGTTGAACATGTCTTCGTTGATCGCAAGCATTGCGACGATGCCACTACTGAGCCGCTCGCTCCATTCGAGCCATTTGCACAGTGCGGCGCGTGACGGAGCTCCTGCTCTCACGGCAACTCGACGACCTTCCGTCTTTCGATCTCAGCCAGCACGGCGCTGCGGTTGGTAACCCCCGGCAAAGCGACCTCGGGCTCCGTGACCTGCGAGAGCGTCGGGCAGAATTCGGGCTTGTCGGCCCATGGCGTATCCACCAGCTCGACGCACCCCTTGTTGAGAATTTCCCATGTGACGCCGTCGTTCGACCGGACCATTGTCGTACATTTCGGGCAGCGGGTTTGCATGTCGGATCATACCGGCTCTGAAGACAAACGCCCGGCCCGCAGCCAATGCACCGCGTCGGGGGCTGAGGTCGCAACGGTGCGCGGAGCAGGTTGGATCAGAAGGGGACCTGTCGCTCTCCGCATCAATTTGTTTTTGCCATCCGACGCCTTGCTCGCGACGGCGCTCTTGGGCCGCCTCGCTCACCGCCTGATCGCTGCGACAACGACGCCTTGCGGGATCAGTCAAGCCATCCATCCCTCAATTCATCCGCACCCACTCGCCCTTCGCAGCCGACGATCTCACCGCCGCATCGATGAATTTCACGCCGGCGAGTCCATCCTCGACGGTCGGAAACAGCACCGCGCGATCCGGCTTCTCTCCACGCCTGGCCGCTCGGATCGCCTGTGCCGCCTCGGCATAGATCGTCGCAAAGCCCTCCAGATAACCCTCGGGGTGGCCGGAGGGGATGCGGGTGACGCGGGTGGCTGCGCCGAGCGTGCCGGCGCCGCCGCGGGTCAGCAGCTGCTTGGGTTTCCCATAGGGCGTGAACCAGAGCTGGTTCGGATTCTCCTGCGCCCATTCGAGGCCGCCCTTGCTGCCGGAGATGCGCAAGGTCAGGCCGTTCTCGTGTCCGACGGCGACCTGGCTCGCCCACAGCATGCCCTTGGCGCCGCCTTTCCATCGCAGCAGGATCTGGACGTCATCGTCGAGGCGCCGTCCCGGAACGAAGGTCGTGAGCTGCGCGAGCAGCTCATCGAGCGCGAGCCCGCTGATAAAGCAGGCGAGGTTGTAGGCGTGGGTGCCGATGTCACCGATGCAGCCGCCCGGGCCGGAGCGGGCGGGGTCGGTGCGCCACGCCGCCTGCTTCTGATCGCTCTGCTCGAGCGGCTCGGTCAGCCAGTCCTGGAGATATTCGGCCTGCACCAGCCTGAGATCGCCGAGCTCGCCGCTCGCGATCATGGCCCGCGCCTGCCGCACCATCGGATAGCCGGTGTAGTTGTGCGTCACCACGAACACCTTGCCGGTCGACCGCACCAACGCCACCAGCTCCTCCGCTTCCACGACGGTCGTCGTCAGCGGCTTGTCGCAGATGACGTGGATGCCGGCCTGCAGAAAGGCCTTGGCGACGGGGGCGTGCATGTGGTTAGGCGTGACGATCGAGACCGCCTCGATGCCGTCGGGACGCGCGGCTTCCGCCTTGGCCATCTCCTCGAACGAGCCATAGGCGCGCTCGTCCGCGATGCCGATCTCTCTCGCGGAGATCTTGGCGCGTTCCGGATCGGAGGCGAGCGCGCCGGCGACCAGCTCGAACTGATCGTCGATGCGCGCGGCGATGCGGTGCACGGCGCCGATGAAGGCGCCCTGTCCGCCACCGACCATTCCCAATCTGATGCGATCGTGTCGGCCGGCTTCATGGCTTGCGCTGATGGCCATCTGCTCCTCCCTTCAAGCCAGGCCGAGCATCTTGCGGTTCGCGATGTTGTCGGCGCCGGAGCCGGCGAAATCATCGAACGCTTTCTCGGTGACCTCGATGATATGGCTCCTGATGAAGCCGGCGCCCTCGCGCGCGCCCTGCTCGGGATGCTTGATGGCGCACTCCCATTCCAGCACGGCCCAGCTGCCGTAGTCGTATTGCGTCAGCTTGGAGAAGATCGCGCCGAAATCGACCTGGCCGTCGCCCAGCGAGCGGAAGCGGCCGGCCCGATCGGCCCAGCCCTGGAAGCCGCCATAGACGCCCTGGCGTCCGGTCGGATTGAACTCGGCGTCCTTGACGTGAAGCGCCTTGATGCGCTGGTGATAGATGTCGATGTAGTCGAGATAATCGAGCTGCTGCAGCACGAAGTGCGAGGGATCGTAGAGCAGATTGGCGCGCCTGTGGTTGCCCACCCGCTGCAGGAACATCTCGTAGGACACGCCGTCATGCAGGTCCTCGCCCGGATGGATCTCATAGGCGAGATCGACGCCATGCTCCTCGGCATGATCGAGGATCGGCCGCCAGCGTCGCGCGAGCTCATCGAACGCCGCCTCGACGAGACCCGCCGGACGTTGCGGCCACGGGTAGATATAGGGCCACGCCAGGGCGCCGGAAAACGTCGCATGTGCGGTCAGCCCGAGCCGCCGCGACGCCAGGATGGCCCGTTTGACCTGGTCAACCGCCCACGCCGTGCGCGCCGCCGGATTGCCGCGCACCTCCGGCGCCGCGAACCCGTCGAAGGCCGCATCATAGGCCGGGTGAACGGCGACGAGCTGGCCCTGCAGATGGGTCGAGAGCTCGGTGATCGCCAGCCCATGCCGCGCCGCGATGCCCTTCACCTCGTCGGCATAATCCTGCGACTCCGATGCCTTGTGCAGATCGAACAGCCTGCTATCCCAGGTCGGGATCTGAACCCCCTCATAGCCGAGCGAGGCGGCCCAGCCGCAGATCGACTCCCAGGAATTGAACGGCGCCGCGTCGCCCGCGAACTGGGCGAGAAAGATGGCCGGTCCCTTGATCTGCTTCATCGCATGCTCCCTTCTTGCGTGGATTGGCGCGTGCTGCGGAGCGCGATCTTGCCATCGCATCGGCGTGTCCGCCATGTCGGAACCGCTGCGCATTTTTCGACCAGTCTCAATTTGCTGCGTCGATTGGGCCGGCCAGCGCCAAGCCGGCCGTAGGGACAGGGGCGAAGAGGACGACGTGGAAAAAGCCGTTGATTGAGCTATCCGCCGAGCCGGGATCTACTCAGCCGGGGTATAAGAGCCAAGCCGATAGCGATCGTGGGGCGCTCTCGCTACAGGCCCAGCGCGATGCGCAGGCTTCAAGTCCTCGTCTGATGGATATTCACCGTTGAGCCAGGCCTCCACATTCACCGCCTCCGATGCCGCAGCGCTGGACAAGCTCAAGGCGCGCATCCAGGCCTTACGTGCCAAGACCATCGCCAATGGCTGCACCGAGGACGAGGCGCTGGCGGCGGCGGCCAAGGTGGCCGAGCTGCTCGACCGCCACGATCTGTCGCTGTCGGACCTGGAACTGAAGGCCTCGTCCTGCGAGCGCAAGGTCTACGAGACCCATCGCAAGAAGCGCATTCCGATCGACGATTGCATCGGCGCCATCGCGCTGTTCTGCGATTGCCGGGTGTGGCGGGAGAAGAACACGGCCGGCGACAACATCTACGTGTTCTTCGGCCTGCCTGCGGATGTCGAGGTTGCGCATTACCTGACCGAGCTGATCGACAATTCCGTGCGCGCCGAGCTCGGCCGCTACAAGACCACGATCGACTATGCTCGCTTCCGCCACCAGGACCGCCACCTCGCCAACGCCTCCTTCGCGCTCGGCATGGTCGCCTCGATCGCCGAGCGGCTGGTCGCGATGAAGAAGAGCCGCGATCAGGCCAACGCCTCGAGCGGCCGCGGCCTGGTCGTGGTCAAGACCTCGGTGGTCGATGCCGAGTTCGGCAAGCTCGATCTGAACCTGCGCTCGGCCCGAAGCACGAGCCGGACAGTGTCGATGACCGCCTACGAGGCCGGCGGCGCCGCCGGCGCGACAGTGGCGATCAATCCCGGCCTCGGCGGCGGGGCGAAGCGCAGCGGTGGGTGACGCGATCGAAGTGGCTTCCCAAGTAGTATCCGGGCCGCGCCTAGGGCAGGATCGCAGACTGGTCCCTCTCTCTCTCTAACCGGCGAAAGTGCGGAAAACGCGCGGTTCTTTCGCCAGCGTTCACGACACGACAGGGCTGCTTGCGAGCGGCGGCCGGATCGGCTCGTTCAAGCGCAACGCGATCTCGTCGAATGTGACGGATGGTGTGCCGACAGTCTGAACAGGGCCGATGCGTCACGTGAGTCTCCGGCTCAACTCTTCGGACCTGTGCCGTTCAGCGCATTCCACGCCGCCTGGTTGGCCGTGTCGAACGCCTTGTGGGACTCGCAGGGCCGCGCTCAATACCGACCAGGACTCGCTGCCGGCCTGCTTCACCTGGTCGAGTACAGTCTCGACATTGCGTCCCAAGTAAGACTGAGCTGGACAGCAGTGGGCTGGATTGGAAAGCCAAGTGAAGGACCATCTCGACACGGCCGGCCAACAGGCCGCACAGAAGCAAGCGATCTTCAAGGACATCGGGCCCGAATGAGTGGCGCGGAAGATCGTGGAGCTCACACTCTGCGCCCCACCATCAGCAGGATGCCGCCGAGCTGCGGCAGGAGCGCCAGCAGGATCAGGCGCAGCATCGCGAAGTCGTCGGGTGACGGCGTCAGCCGTCCCTGCGAGATCCAAGCCACAAGCTTGATCGCGGCCTCGGTCTGCGGATCGGCGGTCTTGCTCACCGCGGCCATCGCGGCGTCCAGCGCCTGGCGGCGCTCGGCGACGGCAGCCTCGCGCTCCCGACAGAACTTGCCGACGCCGCCCTTGCATTCGCGGTCCCGCGCGGCCATCGCATCGCCGAGCGCTGTCTGCGCTGCCTGCACCGCGGGCGTCACGCGCGAGGCGCGCGCCAAGGTCACGTCGCTGATGTTTGTCGATGCGAAGCCGATGCCCGCGGTCAGCGCGAACACGAACGTCATTACCCACACCATCCAGCCGGCGAGCGCCGACGCGCGATGGCGGGCGTGCCACAGCCTTGCGGCGCAGGTCGGCATCACCAGCGCGACCAGGTCGGCGGTGACGCCGATCGCCAGGAACATCCAGCCGGCGGTGCTGTTCGAGCCGAGCGAATGTGCGAACCAGCCGTTCATCGCCATGCCGACCGCGGCCAGCGCCAGCGCGGCGAGCTGCAGCAGCACCGAGGAGACGGTGAGGCGCGGACCTTCGACCTTGGCCGGAGCCACCGGCGCACTGGGCGCAACGATCTCGCCGTCGAGCGGCTGCAGCGCCTCGCGTGGCGCCACCGTGGCCGGCGGGGCCGGCGGCGACATCGCCGCGGAGGCTGCGCTCGCGGCCGCTTCCGTCCGTGACGTCTCCGCCGCAGCCGGTGTCTTCACCGGCGTTTTCGCGGGCTCGTTCACGAGCTCCAGGAAGTCCGGCATGATCAGCGTCTCGGACGCCAGCATCTCGTCATCGAGCGCCGCTTTGATCTTCTCGGATTTGTCGGCCTTGTCCGCCTTGGCGCGCGGCCGCGGCTTGACGACCTTGGGACGTTTCGGACGCGGCTTGGCCGTTTTCGGCTCTCGCCAGGGGATGATCGACGCAACGACGGACTCGTCAGCCATCGGGGCTGCTCCAGCGGTTAACGATGGGCACGAGTCTGCGTTTGCACGCAACGCTCATCGCGCCGGCATCTGGGTCACTCAGGGATCGGGAGATGAGCAGCGGCCCGTATCGAAGGCGGGCCTGAGTTTCTTGCGGCCTGGCTGGCGTCGCGCGAAGAAATCGTTGGCGTCTCACGCGCCCGCGCCGCCGATGATGCGGTGGGCTGCGGTCACAGGCGCCACGTAATGAGGCGGCGCCCGGAAAGTTTGGTCCGCGCGGGGCCGGGCAGGTCAGCCGTGCGCCCAACACCCTTGTTCTTAACCAATGGTTAACACGGATTCGCCGGTTTCGAAACCGCGCCGAGCGTGTGGCGCCCGCCGCCACAGCGAACAGTGGCACGCTGCGGCTTTGGAGTCACAACCGGCGCGTGAAGGGGATGCGTTCGGTCATCGAACATCAGTGCCGCAGGCCGCGGGCTAAGCTAGAATACCGCGTCAGAATCGGAGCTCTCGCAAACGATGCCATGTCCGTGCGGCTCAGGCCTTGTCTTCGATCGCTGCTGCGCTCCGTATCTCAGCGGTGATGCGCTGCCGCCGACGGCCGAGGCGCTGATGCGGTCGCGCTACACGGCCTATACGCGCGCTGACATCGGCTACATCGAAGCGACGCTCGCCAGCGACCCGCGCGGCGCCTTCGATGCCGTCGCGGCGAAGGGCTGGGCCACGCGCGCGACCTGGCTCGGCCTGCGCATCGTCTCGACCGCGCGCGGGCAGGAGGGCGACGCCGACGGCGTCGTCAGCTTCGTCGCCACGTATCGCGAGTCCGGCAAGACCGTCGAGCATCACGAGGTCTCGCAATTCCGCCGCGACGGCGACGGCGCGTGGCGCTTCGTCGAGGGCGAGACGCGGGCGGTCGTCAGCGAGCCGAAGCGGGCAGCCGCGACCGCAAAGGTCGGGCGCAACGATCCATGCCCGTGCGGCAGCGGCAAGAAGCTCAAGTTCTGCTGCGGCCGTTGAGCTGCTGCCGCGCCGTTTCGGATTCGCGAAATTAGAACTTGCTATTTTTCCGAAATCACGCTCTACTCCGGGCATCCCGTCCTCATGCAGAGGGGCGTACGCGTCGTCACGATACGTAGAGGCCGGGAGCGGTGGCCGCGGGCCTGTCAGCTGCTGATGCGCTGGACGATTGGCAAGCCTTTCGGACGTTCAAGCCGTGTGGTCCTGGCGCCCCGATGCTGGCGCCAAGCCCTGATGACATGACGTGTGATCGGGTGACGGGGGCAAACAAGCCGGTCCCCGGGGAGAGTGCGGAGCAGACGTTAAGCCCATCGCGCAGGGAATGCCGGTTGATCGGCTGGACCTGTGGTGACTGCCGCCTGCTTTTCTTGTTGCAGGCGGGCCATGGGTTGCGGCCAGCACTCGGCATTCCCTGCGCCTGCGAGAGTGCGAACGATTTGCAAAGCCCGGGCGCGGACAGCGCCGTGGCATCGTTTGCGGCTGCTTGTTGTCATGCTTCGATACGCGTCTTGTCGACGCCGGGCCCCGTCACCCCAATTCCGCCATCACCCCGCCCAATGCGGCTGGCGTAGAAGCATGCAGGCCAACAAGGATGGTGTCAGGTGACGGAAGCGAGAGAGCAGATCCGGCAGGACAAATGGGAGCAGACGCGGGCCACGGCCGTCGAGACCTCCGCGCCGATCGTCCTGTCGCCACGCAAGGCCGCCATCCTCGATCATGCCGACCGCTTCGCCGAAACCCGCGCCGGCTGGCGCGACAAGTCCGCCTACTTCCATGCGGAGGATGAGCGCTACTTGCGCTTCCTGATTCCACCGGGCAGCCGCGTGCTGGAGATCGGCTGCGGCATCGGCGACACGCTGGCGGCGCTGACGCCGTCCTATGGCGTCGGCATCGACATCAGCAGCAAGCAGATCGCGATCGCCCGCGACCGGCATCCCGATCTCACCTTCATCGCCGGCGACGCCGAAAATCCCGCAACCTTCATGGCCGTGTCCGGCCCGTTCGATGTCATCCTGGTGCTCGACACCATCGGCTTGCTCGACGACTGCCAGCGCTTCATCGAGCGCCTCCATCCGCTGTGCACGCGCGAGACCCGGCTCGTCATCGGCCACTTCTCGCACCTCTGGTATCCGCTTCTGAAGGCCGCGGAGGCGATGGGCCTGCGCATGCCGCAGCCCGACCAGAACGTGCTGTCGCCGGCGGACCTGCGCAATCTCGCTTGTCTCGCCGATTTTGACGCCGTGAAGTCGGAGCAGCGCCTGCTGTCGCCGCTGCGGCTTGCCGGCGTCGGCCGCTTTGCCAATCGCTTCCTCAGCGTGCTTCCCGGCCTGCGCGCGCTGTCGCTGCGGCACTATATGGTGGCGCGGTCGATGCGCTGTGTGTCCGACGATGTCCGCTCGGCGACCGTCGTGATCCCCGCCCGCAACGAGCGCGGCAACATCGCGCCCGCGGTGCAGCGCATCGCCGCGTTCTGCCAGGACATCGAGATCATCTTCATCGAAGGCCACAGCAAGGATGGCACCTACGAAGAAATGGTGCGGGTGCGCGCCGCCTTTCCGGATCACGACATCAAGCTGATGCGCCAGCCGGGCAAGGGCAAGGCGGATGCGGTGTTCACAGCGTTCGACGCCGCGCGCGGCGACGTGCTGATGATCCTCGACGCCGACCTCACCATGCCGCCGGAGCAGCTGCCGAAATTCTTCGAGGCGCTGCGGTCGGGCAAGGGCGAGTTCATCAACGGCTCGCGTCTGGTCTATCCGATGGACGAGGGCGCGATGCGCTTCCTCAACCTGATCGCGAACAAGACCTTCTCCTATCTGTTCTCATGGCTGCTCAACCAGCGCTACACCGACACGCTGTGCGGCACCAAGGTGATCCGCCGCAGCGACTATGTGAGGCTCAAGGCCGGCAAGGCGTATTTCGGCGATTTCGATCCGTTCGGCGATTTCGACCTGATCTTCGGTGCCTCGAAACTGAACCTCAAGACCATCGACCTGCCGATCCGCTACGCCGCGCGCAGCTACGGCGAAACCCAGATCTCCCGCTTCCGCCACGGCTGGATGCTGCTGAAGATGGTCGTGTTCGCATTCTTCAAGATCAAGGCGATCTGAGGATGGGTGGAGCGATGCGCGCCACGCCGCCGACGTTGGACGCGGCGTCGTACGTCGTTCGCGATGCGCTCCCTCGCCCCGCTCGTGCGATGTCGGCATGATCAAAAGCAAAGACTCGCTCGACCGCCTCACGCTATTCGGCTGGCGCGGCGGCGTGGCCATGGCGCTGCTGCTCTCGCTGGTCTCGTTCCTCCTCGTCGCCTACTTCACCGTCTATTGGCGCAATGCCGACATGGACTTCATGGTGATCTACAACGCGCTCGCCATGAACGATGGCGGCGCGCAGGTGTTCTTCGATCACCCGGCCTATCTCACCATCCTCTCGGTCAAGGCCTGGTTCGCGGGGTTGCATCGGCTCGGCCTGCTCGACGCCTGGACGTTGTCGGCAATCCCGCTTGCGTCGGATCGCGCAGCGTTCGATGCGGCGATGACATCTGCGGTTCATGCCGGACGCGTCGCCGCGCTGCTCACCGCCGCCGGCATCCTCATCGCTTTTGCCGCTCTGGCGCGCCGTCTGGTGCCGGACTGGCGGATCGCCACGCTCGCCGTGACCGCCTTCGCGTTCTCCGGCGGCGTGCAGATGCATCTGCGCATCCTGCGCAGCGAGATGATCGCGGCCTCGTTCTGCATCCTCGCGTTGATGCTGCTGATCATCGCCGCGCGGCACGCCAGCAACGCCCGC
Source organism: Bradyrhizobium sp. USDA 4353 (assembly GCF_054063215.1). Classification (NCBI taxonomy): domain Bacteria; kingdom Pseudomonadati; phylum Pseudomonadota; class Alphaproteobacteria; order Hyphomicrobiales; family Nitrobacteraceae; genus Bradyrhizobium; species Bradyrhizobium sp. USDA 4353. The sequence goes on along the minus strand of NZ_JBSSGB010000001.1, from coordinate 1,355,337 downwards.
CCGCTCATCGTCGGGCTCGCCGCGCTGCTCTGCATGCTCGGGCTCACCAACAAGGTGCATGCCATCCTGTTGATCGCGGCAATGCCGGTTCTGGTGCTGCCGTTCGGGAGTGAGACGGGCGCGAGCACGGCATTCTGGCGAACGCCGCCCGCCTGGGCGGCCGTCCTGGCCGCAGTTCTCGTTGCAACTGTTGCCGCGAGCGCTGCGTGGCCGTTGCTGGCAGCCGGCTTCGCTCCGGCGAACGCCACGGCCGCCGGCCTCAAGCCGCTGCTGCTCGGGCGCTTCGGCGTCTATCAGCTTGCGCTGCTCGGTCTCGTCGCAGCCTGCATGCTGCTGTTTTCGCGGTTGCGGCGGGTGAGCACGGCCGAGACGCTCGCCGCGCTGCTCGCAGCGGTGGCCGGTGCTGCCATCGGCCTGTTGGCCCTCGATCTCAGCTACGACCTCAACAATGTCGTCGTCGTGCTCAATCCCCTGGAGAAGATGATCACCTATGTCGACGCGCCCGAAGCCGCCGGCAGTGTCAGCGGCGCGATCGGCCTGCTGCTGTCCGGCCTGCTCGGCGTCGTCAGGCGCTACACCTTCGTGCTGCAACCGTCGGCGCGGCCGACGGTGTTCCTGACCTGGCTGATCATCCCCGGCATCGTCGTCGCGCTCAGGCGCGGCGAGCGGTTGGCCGCACTGCAGGCGACGCTGCTGCTGCTCACCGCCATCGGCATCGACACGCTCGGCGTTCGCCGCGGCCTGAAGATCGAGTACTTCGTGTTCACCGATCCGCTGATCATCATCGCCGGCATGGTCCTGCTTGAGCGCCTCGCCGATGTCAGCTTCTCCCGCTTCGCCTATCCCGTGGCCGCCGCGCTGCTGGTGCTGCACGTCGGCATCAGCCAGGCCGAGCCGGTCAAGATGGCGCTGAAGCGCCAGGGGCCCGAACATGTCTGCGAGTGGAGCGGCTATTACCTGCCGCGTCTGGCGCTGCCCTGGTGCGCGCCCGCGAGCCCGCCGCGGAGCTGACCATGCGCCGGCGCAGTCATCCCGATTGTGCCGAGCGCGCCTTGCGCCGCAGCGGTTTGACGGGGGCGAAGATCGCCGAGAGATCCTCGCTCTCCGGGGGCTCGGTTGCATCGAGCCGCAGCCGGCCCTCGACATGCAGGAAATGCTCGCGCGACACCGCGATCGCGCGCAAGAGATCGCGGTCGCGCAGCGCGTCGACGATGGCGCCGTGCTCGTCGACGGCGCAGATCGACTGCGCCGCCGGCTCGTACACCGAGACCATCACCGAGGAGCGGCTGAGCAGGTCGCCCAGCATGCGTGACAATTCCGGATTGCCGAGCGCATCGACCAGATGGACATGGAATGCGCCCGACAGCCGCACCGAGGCGGCGCGGTCGCCGCGCTGGGCGGCGGCGCGCTCCTCGGCGAGATGCGCGTCGAGGCGGGCGAGCAGGAGGTCATCGATCCGCAACACCAGCTGGCTGAGCACACCGGCCTCGAGCACGCGATGCGCCTCATAGACCCGCCTGACATCCTCCAGCGTCGGCCGCGGCACCCGCGCGCCGCGATTGGGGATCATCTCCAGCCGGCGCTCGGCGCCGAGCCGGTGCAGCACCTTGCGGATGCGCTCGCGCGACACGCCGAAGATCGACGCCAGCGGCGTCTCGGCGAGCTTGGTGCCGGCCTTGAGCTTGCCCTCCAGCAGCGCGCGCAGGATGGCCTGATAGACCGCCTCGTCCTCTGCGGGATTGGCCTTCCCGATTCGCTGCGCTCGCATCGTCATGCCCAACTGCTAGGCCCAATGGCGCGGCAGGTCACCTCCAAAAAATGTGCACATTCTGCCCGCCGCTGGGCCGTCTACGCGACGTGCAAAAGCGTCAAGCCACTGGCATTACGCAATAATATAAAAATGTGCACATTTGGCACGACGCTTGCTGATCCCCTCCATACAAGCCACGCGACAGCTCACACGGGATCATCTCATGCACGCCTTCTCCCGCCGCAGCCTCCTGAAGACAGGTGCGGCCTTCGCCGCCACCTTCGCCGCGCCCGCTCTGGTGCGCGCCGCCCCGAAAGAGATCGTGATCGGCGGCCCCGCCGGTGCCGCGAAATATTTCAACGCCGACCTGTTTCCGGTGCTGGAGAAGAAGCTCGACTGCAAGGTGCTTTATGAGGGCACGAACTCGCTGACCAATCTGCAGAAGATGCAGGCCGACAAGGCGAGCCCGAAGATCTCGGTCGTGATCATGGACGACCCGGTGATGCTGCCCGCGGCCGCCGAAGGGCTGATCACCAAGATGTCGTCCTCCAGCATTCCCAATCTCGGCAAGCTGGTCGGCGACAGCGTGCATCAGGATGGTATGTGGGCCAACTATCAGAAGCCGTGGGCCGGCATCGCCTACTCCACCAAACGCATGAAGACGCCGCCGGTGAGCTGGGCCGAGCTGTGGGACGCGAAATACGACTCCAAGATCGTCGTGCCGTCGTTGTCCAACACCGAGGGCTTCTGGACCCTCCTGGCGGCCGCGCATCTCGAAACCGGCAAGCCCTACAAGGAGGCGCAATACGACATCGACGCCGGCTTCAAGAAGATCAAGAGCCTGAAGGCCAATCTGCTGAACGTCTATACCAATGCGCCGCAGGCCATCAATCTCTTGGAGCAGGGCGAAGCCTGGATGATCGGCGGCCAGTTCTCGGCCTACACCTTGATCCGGAAAGCGGACGGCTCGCCGGTCGATCTCGCGATCCCCAGGGATGGCGGCTTCTCGATGCCGTCGGGCATCGCCAAGGTGACAGGCGCTCCGGCCGGCGATCTCGCCGATGCCGTGATCGACTTCTATCTCAGCCCGGAAGCACAGAGCATTTTGGCCAAGACTGCCTTCATCGCGCCGACCAACCAGGCGACGCCGCTGCCCGCCGGCTACCCCGATCCCGCATCCTTGTTCGCGCCCGACTGGGCCTTCATCGCCAAGAACCGCGCCGGCTGGGTCGACCGCTGGAGCAAGGAGATGACATGAGCGAGGCCGCGCCGCATCTCGTCATCAGCGGAGTTTCGAAGCGCTATGGTGCGGCGACCGTGCTCGAGCGCATCGACCTCACCATCCGGCGCGGCGAGCTGGTCACCTTGCTCGGCCCATCCGGCTGCGGCAAGACCACGCTCTTGCGCGCCATCGCCGGCCTCGCACCGCCGGACAGCGGCACGATCCAGCTCGCCGGACGCGACGTCACCCATGTCCCGCCGCACCGGCGCAATGTCGGCGTCGTGTTCCAGAGCTACGCGCTGTTTCCGCATCTCACCGTCGCCGGCAACGTCGCGTTCGGGCTGAAGGTGCGCGGCACGCCGAGGGGCGAGATCGACCGCGCGGTGGCGCGGGCGCTGGCGCTGGTCAAGCTCGGCCATCTCGGCGGCCGCCGCATCTCGGCCTTGTCGGGCGGTCAGCAGCAGCGCGTGGCGCTGGCGCGCGCGATCGCTGTCGAACCCGACGTGCTGCTGTTCGACGAAGCGTTGTCGGCGCTCGATCGCAAGCTGCGCGAGGAGATGCAGGTCGAGCTGCGCCGCCTGCTGCAGGAGGTGAAGGCGACCGCGATCTTCGTCACCCACGACCAGGACGAGGCGCTGACGATGTCGGACCGCGTCGCTGTCATGAACAAGGGGCGCATCGAGCAGCTCGCCGAGCCGCGCGAGCTGTATGCCCGACCCGCCAGTCTGTTCGCGCTGAACTTCGTCGGCCTTTCGACGCGCATCGCGGGCCAGGTGGTTGGTGGCAGCGACGGGATGGTCGAGGTGGTGACGCCGGTCGGCCGGCTGTCGGCGCGCGGCGCGTTCCAGCCGGGCGCGTCGGTGATCGTGGCGACCCGGCCGGAGCAGTTGCGGCTCGGCGCCGTGGACGGCGCGAACGCCGCGTCCGGTCGCGTGCGCTCGGTGGTGTTCCAGGGCTCGCGGACGCTCGTCGATGTTGACGCCGGTGCCGGCGCCAGCCTGCTAGCCGAACTGTCGGGACGCGAAGCCGAGCTGCCGCGCGTGCATGATGAGGTTCGCTTCGCCTGGCCGGTCGCCGAGACGTTTGCTTTCGCTGCGGAAGCCCCGCCATGACCGACGCAGTTCTGCCGGCCCCTGTCGTCAAGCCCGCGCCGGATCGCGAGCGGCTCGCCGCGTTCGGCTTCGTCGCGCCGTCGCTCCTGATCATCGCGCTGGTGTTCGTGCTGCCGCTGGCGCTGCTGCTCGGCGTCAGCGTGCTCGATCCGAAGGGCGGCGTCACCGTTGCCCATTATGTGCGGCTGCTCGGCACGCCCTATTATCTCGGTGTGATCTGGAATTCGCTACGGCTCGGCCTGCTGACGACCTTGATCGCCTTCCTCATCTCCTATCCCGCCGTCTTCGCGCTGGCGCGTGCGCGCGGCGCGCTCCGCTCCATCCTGCTAGCGACTTTGTTCCTGCCGCTCGCGGCGTCGGTCATCGTCAAGGCGTTCGCCTGGACGATCCTGCTGCGCAGCGACGGCCTCATCAACACGGTGCTGATTGCGCTCAGGATCATCGAGGATCCGATCCGGATGATCTTCACCCAGACGGCGCTGATCGTCGGCGCCGTCAACATCTTCCTGCCCTTTATGGTGCTGCCGATCTACGCCGTGGTGGCGCAGCTCGATGGCCGCTATGCGGAGGCCGCGGCGACCCTCGGCGCCTCGCCGCCGGTTGTGTTTGTCCGTGTCATCCTGCCGCTGACCCTGCCCGGCATCATCGCCGGTGTCGCGCTGGTGTTCTCGTTGTCGGTCTCGGCCTATGTCGTGCCGACGCTGCTGATCGGCGAGAAATATCCGACGCTCGCCACCACCATTGCGAAAGCCTACCTGCTGGCGCGCGAGCCCGGCTTCGGCGCCGCCGCCGGCGTCGTGCTGCTGGCGATCGCGGTCATCGTCGTCGCGCTGAGCACGCTGTTGTCGCGGGAGCCCAAGTGATGTCGCGAGCAGCTATCGTCATCTGCTGGGTGCTCGCGATCAGCCTCGCGCTGTTCCTGGTGCTGCCGCTCGCCGTGATCGCGGCCGCCTCGTTCTCGCCGACGCCGGTGTTCGACCTGCCGTTGTCGGGCGCCTCACTGCGCTGGTATGGCCGCATCGGCCGGCTCGACGGCTTCTGGCCATCGCTATTCCTGTCGCTGCAGATCGCGCTGCTGTCGACCGCGCTGTCGCTGGTCGCCGGCACGCTGGCTGCCATCGCCATTGCCCGCGGCAAGCTGCCCGGCGCGACCGCGCTCGGCACGCTCTTGGTCTCGCCGCTGATGATGCCCGGCCTCGTGCTCGGCATCGCGCTGCTGCAATATTTCCGCATGATCGGCTTCACCGCGACCGGGAGCGCGCTGTTGGTTGCGCATCTCGTGGTGACGCTTCCATATGTCGCGCGCACCATGATCGCCGGGCTCTCGCGGTTCGACTTCACCCTGATCGAGGCCGCGCGCACGCTCGGCTGCACCTATGCCGGTAGCGTGCTGCGCGTGATGGTGCCGGCGCTGGCGCCGTCGTTCCTGATCTCAGGCCTGTTCAGCCTGCTGGCCTCGTTCGACAACTATCCGGTGTCGATCTTCCTGACCGATGTCCGCTCCAAGACACTGCCGATCCGCATGCTGCAATATATCGAGGAGGCGCCCGACCCGACGCTCGCCGCGCTCTCCACGCTCATTCTCGCCGGCACGCTCGTGCTGCTGCTGATCAGCGATCGCCTGGTCGGGCTGCACCGCATGGCCGGGACCGCGGACTAGTTCGATGAGCTCACAACCTGCCTTTCGCCGTGATCTCGTTGGCTACGCCGGCAAGCCGCCCCAGCCGCACTGGCCTGATGGCGCGCGCGTCGCGGTGTCGCTGGTGGTGAATTTCGAGGAGGGCGCGGAGTTCTCGATCTCCGACGGCGATGCGAGCAACGAGGCGATCTACGAGGTCGTGCACCGGCTCGACGGCCCCGATCCCTGCATTGACAGCCATTTCGAATATGGCACGCGCGCGGCGTGGTGGCGGATCATGGACCTGTTCGATGCGCACGGCGTGAAAGTCACGGTCAGCGCCTGCGGCCGCGCCGTGGAGCGTTCGCCGGAGCTCGCGCGCGATGCGGTCGCGCGCGGCCACGAGATTTCCGCGCATGGCTGGCGTTGGGAGAGCCATGCTGGCATGGCCGAGGCCGAGGAGCGGCGGGTGATCGCGCGCACGGTCGAGACCATCCAGCGCGTCACCGGACATCGGCCGGTCGGCTGGCATACGCGCTCGGCAAGCTCGCCGAACACGCGCCGTCTGCTGGTGGAAGAGGGCGGCTTCCTCTACGACAGCGACGCCTATAATGACGACTTGCCGTATTACGTCGACGTCGCCGGCCGGCCGCATCTGGTGCTTCCCTACGCCTTCGACAGCAACGACATGCAGTTCTTCAACGGCTCGCGCTTCCGCGGCGCCGATTTCGCCGACTACGTCATCGACGCCTTCGACTGGCTCGCGCGCGAGGGCGCGAGCGCGCCGAAGATGCTCTCGATCGGGCTGCATCTGCGCATGATCGGCCGCCCCGGCCGCATCGGTGCGCTCGACCGCATTCTCGCGCACATCACCGGCAGCGGCGCCGCCTGGATCGCGCCGCGCGCCGACATCGCCCGGCACTGGCTCGCGACAGTGCCGCCGGCACGCTGACGCTCAGTCGTCCTCGGCGAGGTCGTCCGGCGTGAGCGGCAGCTCGATGTCGCCGCCCTCGCCGGTGGCGAGGTCGCGCTCGTCCTCGGCCGGCAACTCGTCGTCGGGCTCCTCCAGCGGCCAAAGGCCGCGGTCGTGTCCGTTGCGTGGCGTCATGGCAGGCCCTCCCGGCGGGACAAGCGCTGCGGCGCGCATTGGTTCATGTCGGCATCCCCGCGCTGCGACGGTCTGGCGCAGCGGGGTTCCGGCGACTACATGTGCGAGGCCATGGTCGATCCCACAGCGCTGAAAGCCTTCCTCGACAGCCACAGCCGCATCGTCGTTCTCACCGGCGCCGGCTGCAGCACCAATTCCGGCATTCCCGATTATCGCGACACCGACGGGCAGTGGAAGCGCACGCCGCCGGTGACCTACCAGGCCTTCATGGGTGGCGAGGACACCCGCCGGCGCTATTGGGCGCGCAGCATGGTCGGCTGGCGGCGCTTCGGCCGCGCCCAGCCGAACGGCGCGCATCACGCGCTGGCGCGGCTGGAGGCGCAGGGCAAGAGCTCGCTGCTGGTGACGCAGAACGTCGACCGCCTGCACCAGGCCGCCGGCGCCAGCAACGTGATCGACCTGCACGGCCGGCTCGATCGCGTGCGCTGCATGGGCTGCGGCGCGACCCTGTCGCGCGCCGAATTCCAGGACGAGCTGGCGCACGCCAATCCGCATTGGCTCGCGCACGATGCCGCGGACGCGCCCGATGGCGATGCCGATCTGGACGGCGTCGATTTCGCCGATTTCACCGTGCCGGCCTGCCGCGCCTGCGGCGGCATCCTCAAGCCCGATGTCGTGTTCTTCGGCGAGACCGTGCCGCGCGAGGTCGTCGCGACCGCGCGCGATCACGTCGATCAGGCCGACGCCATGCTCGTGGTCGGCACCTCGCTGATGGTCTATTCCGGCTTCCGCTTCGTCCGCGCCGCCGCCGACCGCAACATCCCCATCGCCGCCGTTAATCTCGGTCGCACCCGGGCGGATGATCTGCTGTCGCTGAAGGTCGAGGCGCCGTGCGATCAGGCGCTGGCGTTTTTGTTGGAGGGGTAGGGAGCGAGCGTCAATGCGTGAGTCGCGAGATCGTCTGGCTTGCGCGGGTGAGGGGGTACAGGTCTATCCGCGGCCACTTCCGGTGCGCGGGTCCAACTGATACCGCCCGCGCGGCCGCCCCTCACCCCAGCCCTCTCCCCGTGAAGAACGGGGAGAGAGAGCGCACCGTCGTCGGTGCGAAAGCTGGGCTCACGAGCCAAATGGGCTCACACGAGCGCAACACCTTACCGCGACTGCGGCTCCTCGCGCTGCTCGATGCGGTCCTTGTTGTTGACCTGCTCGCCTTCCGGCTTGCCCACATCGATGGTCTTCCCCGACTGATTGCCGGGATTGTAGTGATACTGCCCTTCCTGCTTCTCGCCGGGCTGCTTCTGGTTCGGATTGACGTTGTCGGCCATGGGACTCTCCTCGGGACTGTTCCGTTGTCCCGGCGACAACGGCCCGAGGCCAGCCCGGTTCCGCTACGCCGCGGTCACGCGCCAGATGCAGTTGCCGACGTCGTCGGCGACCAGCAGCGAGCCGTCCGGCCCGAGCGTCACGCCCACCGGGCGGCCGTAGGAGAAGCTCTCGTCGGGCGCGAGGAATCCGGACAGAATGTCGCGCGCCGGGCCCGACGGCTTGCCGTTCTCGAACGGGATGAACACCACCTTGTAGCCGGACAGCTTGCTGCGATTCCACGAGCCGTGCTGGCCGATCACCATGCCCTGCGGGAAGCCGGGCAGGGTGCCCGCGGGCAGCCAGCACAGGCCGAGCGAGGCGGTGTGGCCGCCGAGCGCGTAGTCCGGCGTCAGCGCGGTCGCCACCAGCGCCGGATTCTGCGGCACGCGGTCGTCGACCGTCTTGCCCCAATAGCAATAGGGCCAGCCATAGAAGCCGCCCTCGCGCACGGAGGTGAGATAGTCCGGCGGCGTCTCGTCGCCGAGCCCGTCGCGCTCGTTGACGACGGTCCACAGCACCTTCGTATTCGGCTCGAACGCCAACCCGACCGCATTGCGCAGGCCGGCGGCGAAGATACGCGACGCGCCGCTGGCAATGTCCAGCTCATAGATGCAGGCGCGGCCTTCTTCGACCTCCATGCCCTGCTCGGCGATGTTGCTGAGCGAGCCGACGCCGGCATAGATCTTGGTGCCGTCGGGGCTGACCAGCAGGCTGCGCGTCCAGTGCCCGCCCGGCTTGAACGTGGTGAGACGCTTGCCGGCAGCGCTGATGCGCTCGGCACCGGCAGAGTAGGGGAAGGCGACGATGCCGTCGGTGTTGCCGACATAGAAGGTGTCGCCGACCAGCGCCATGCCGAACGGCTGGCTGAGATTCTCCATGAACGCGTTGCGCTTCTCGGCGGTGCCGTCGCCGTCGGCATCGACCAGCCGCGTGATGCGGTTGGCGCTGACGCCGAGCGCGGCGGCGCGGCGCATCGTCGCCTGCATCGCATAGCCGAACATGTTGCGCACCGGGCTCGGCACCTGCGTCGCCTCCGCGATCAGCACCGATCTGTCCGGCATCACGTAGATCCAGCGCGGATGATCGAGCCCGGTCGCGAACGCATTCACCTTCAGCCCCGGCGCCGCCACCGGCGTCTCGCCATCTTTCCAGCCGCGTGCCGTCGGCATCTTCAAGGTCGGCAGCATCCCCTGCGGCTTCGCCTGCGGAATCTGCGGCGCCGCCCCCCACGCCGGCTGCGGCGTGTCCCCCTGCAATTTGCGCCACTGCAGCGCCGCATTGCCAACCAGCGCGACACCGCGCGCGACGATGGAGGAGAGGGTTGTCATGGGAGTCCTGTCGGGATTGGGCAGACGAATGTGGTGAGTGGCCGTCGGGCGACGGCGGAAGACGCTGTCGTTATGATCTACCACGTCCGCCGTGACAACTGCGTGCCCGCAGACGCGGGCTGCGGAACCGGCCAAGAATGCCATCCATTGAGCGTGCTGCCTGGGCTCCCCTCCCCCTTGCGGGGAGGGGTTGGGGGTGGGGGTCCACACGGGCGGTGCGAACGACCAGATTGCTCCCGACTCCGCCTCGCCTCGCAACGATCTTTATACGTTCGATGCCATTCGCTCCGCTTAGCCGTCCTACAGCCGGCTCACATCGATAGCGGCACCGCATAGCGGCGACGTCTGCAGAAATTCGCCGAGCGTGTTGCTGCGAGCCGTCCCGTCTGCTCCTGGTCTGGCTGGTGTGATCCGCTCCAGTCGCGCGACCTCCCGGTCGCCCTCTGCGAGAACCACCTCCTCGCCTGCCTCCGCGCGGCGGACGAGTTCGTCGAGCCGTTCTGCGGCATCCGCGATCTGGATTTTCACGGCATCGCTCCCTTGTTCGGCAAAACGGAACCGTGCCAGTCTCCCGGATGGGCTATCCGGATGCAACGGCCGCCGTGCGCGACATCTCCACAGCGCCCCAGGAGGGACTTGCATCCCCCTCCCAAATCATCGACCACCAATCTCCCGGGTCGCTGGCCCGCAGCGCAATCTCGCGGTCGAGCTGCTGCAGAAGCTGCTGAAAGGCGAGATCAAGACGAGATCGCGCCGCAATGTCGTGCAGGCCCGAGCGTTCTCGGAGATGCTGGAACAGTCGCTGCTGCGCTACCAGAACCGCGCGATCGAGACCGCGAAGATCATCGAGGAGCTGATCCAGCTCGCCAAGGACATGCGGCACGCGGCGCAACGCGGTGTCGAGCTCGGGTTGAGCGACGACGAGGTGGCTTTCTACGATGCGCTGGAGACCAACGACAGCGCCGTGAAGGTGCTCGGCGACGACGCGCTGCGCACCATCGCGCGCGAGCTGGTCAAAGCTGTTCGAGCCAACGTCACGATCGACTGGACCATGCGCGAGAACGTCCGGGCGAATCTGCGCGTTCTGGTCAAGCGCATCCTGCGCAAATATGGCTATCCGCCGGATCTTCAGGAAAAGGCGACGCGTACCGTGCTGGAGCAGGCCGAGGAGCTGTCGCGGGAGTGGGCGGTGGCGTAGGATAGCGTCGGATTGGAGCGCGCCACTCATGGTAAGGAGCGTCGCCCTTGCGACGCGTCTCGAACCATGAGGCCCCGATCCAGGCCTCGCCCTTCGAGACGCCCGCCTACGGCGGGCTCCTCAGGGCGAGGGGAGGCAGCGCTGCCGTGAGGACCGTCCTGGGTGATGCGGGGCGGTCTACTCGCTCGAAAAATTTCTATTGCCAGAAATCCGAAATCATGCTCTACTCCCTACATCCCGTCCTCATGCAGAGGGGCGTACGCGTCGTCACGATACGTTGAGGCGGGGAGCGGTGGCCGCGGGCCTGTCAGGTGCTTTTGCGATGGACGATTGGCAGTTCGCGGACGGTCAAGCCGTGTGGTCCTGGCGCCCCGATGCTGGCGCTAAGCCTCAGGTGACATGACGTGTCATCAGGTGACGGGGGCAAACAAGCCCGGTCCCCGGGGAGAGCTCGGAGCAGCCGTTAAACCCATCGCGCGGGAGGGCCGGGTCTGTCCGGCTGAACCTGTGGTACCTGCCGCCTGCATTTTTTTCCGCAGGCGGGCCACGGGCCTCAGTCGAGGTCCGGCCTTCCCTGCGCCCTCGGCATTGTCGGAGGGTGTCGCTGAACATGATCTCGGGCGCGGAAGCGCCGCGGGAGGTTTTGGTGTGTCTGCGATCGATGAAAAGCGTGCGGTGGGGACCCCCACCCCCGACCCCTCCCCGCTTGCCGACAATCGCTGACGCGATTGCGGCGTGGGGGAGGGGAGTCGACCGCCGTCGGAGCGGGGCGCGTCGGTGAGTCGGAAGACGCGGCGAACTGCGACGGCGCGCACCGCCGGGGCCGTGGCGCGGTCATCGAATTGCGCTACAGTGGCTGAACACTGCGCGCGCTCGCCGGTGGGGCGCGCGAAGCGAGATCAGAAGTCGGGGGAAGCGGGGGATGATCGGAGTGGTCAATTCAGGCGCTGCGCGAGTCGCAGCCATCGGCATCGCTCCCGCATCCGGTCGCTCGCGATGACCGCGCTCGACATGTCCGCGTTCACCCAGCATGCCCTGCGCGAGAGCGTGCTCAACGAGGTGCATGCGCGCCCCTTCACGCCGCTGACGCCGCCGGTCTCCGTCATCCGCTTCGCCGTCATGGCGAAGGGCGACAGCGTGACTGCCGACCGCGACAGCCTCGCGTCGTTCTGCGCGCAACATGGCGCGCCGGCGCCGGAGCCCGGCATCAAGCATCATCAGGTGGTGATCGGCGCCGCGCGGCTGCGTTGGGAGCAGCATTCGGAGTTCGCCACCTTCACCTGGATCTGGAGCCCGCCGGCCAATGCACCGAAGCTCGCCTTCGGCGAGATCGCGCCGGAGCTGCAGGCGTTGATCGGCGAACTCAAGCTGTCCGGCGAGCTGCTGGTCGCGGTCAAGCTCGGTGTCGAAAGCGTCACCGATCCGGTGAAGCGCGCCGAGGCGCTGTTCGACAAGAGCAGTCTCGCGTTCGTTGCGGTGAAGGGCTCGATCGGTGCGCTCGCCTCCGACTTCCGGCTCGATGCCGACGGCTTCACCCGCATCCTCGTTTGCATCGAGGGACCGACGCCGGAGCGGCTCGGCGCGCTGGTGCAGCGCGTGCTGGAGCTCGAGACCTATCGCACGTTGGCGCTGCTCGGCCTGCCCGCCGCCCTCGAATTGGCGCCGCAGGTCGACCGCATCGAGCGGCGGCTCGGCGAGGTGCTGGCGGAGATGCAGGGCGCCGAGACGCTGAAGATCAACAACCATTTGCTCGACGAACTCACCGAGCTCGCGGCGTCGCTGGAGCGCGGCGCCACCGGCTCGCTCTTCCGCTTCGGCGCCAGCCGCGCCTATTGGGACCTGGTGCAGGCGCGGCTCACCGTGATCGAGGGCGAGCCGATCACGCCCTATTCGAGCTGGTCGTCGTTCCTGTCGCGGCGCATCGCGCCGGCAATGCGAACGCTGAACACGCTGGAGCGCCGGCAGGACAATCTGTCCCGCAAGCTGGCCCGCGCCGCCGACCTGTTGCGCACCCGCGTCGACGTCGAGCTCGAGGAGCAGAACCGCGACCTGCTACGCTCGATGAACGAGCGCACCAAGCTGCAGCTGCGGCTGCAGAGCACGGTCGAGGGCCTGTCGGTGGCCGCGATCGGCTACTACGTCGTCAGCCTGTTCGGCTATCTCGCCAAGGGCGCGCATGATGCCGGCCTGCCGGTCGATCCGACCTTCGCCACCGCCGCCTTCGTGCCGGTCGCGATCGCGCTGATCTGGTTCACCACCCACCAGATCCGCAAGCGGCATCTCAAGGAGGATCACGAGGCGGAGAGGGCAAAGGACTGAGTGGACCGCGCTTGCCAGCATGCCCGGGTGCGGCTAAGCGGCGGGCTGGTGTTCAAGGGGCAATGCGACGATGAGCGGCGCGACGATCGACTTCCTGGTTCACGCGGATGGAACGGCAACGCGGCAGCCGCTTACGCTGCACCGCCTCGTCATCGCCGGCTGGACCGGGCGCGATCCCGTCGCGCGCGATAAGCACATCGCCGAGCTGGAAGAGCTCGGCATCCCCCGCCCGGCGACGACGCCGATCTATTACGAGGTCGCGGCGAGCCGGCTGACGACGACGGACGGCATCGAGGTCTCCGGCGGCGACTCCTCCGGCGAGGTCGAGTTCGTGCTGGTGAAATCCGGCGGGCGTCTCTACGTCGGCGTCGGCTCCGATCATACCGACCGCAAGGTTGAGACCTACAACATCACCGTGTCGAAGCAGATGTGCGACAAGCCGGTGGCGCCGGAGCTGTGGCTGGTCGATGACGTCGCCGCGCATTGGGACCAGCTGATGCTGCGCGCCTACGCCACCATTGATGGCGAGCGCGTGCTGTACCAGGAGGGCGCGCTGAGCGGCATGCTGCCGCCGTCCGATCTGATCGCGCGCCGCTATGGCGAGGCCGGCCTGCCCGAGGGCACCGCGATGTTCGGCGGAACATTTGCAGCGAAGGGCGGCATCCGTCCGGCCGATCGTTTCGAGTTCGAGCTCGTCGATCCCGTGCGGAACCGCACCATCCGCCACGGCTATGCGATCGCCCAGCTCGTCATTGCCGGTTGACCGCGCGCCGCCATCACGTTCGTGTGCAGCGGCCCGCGTTAACTAAAACGCCGCGGCGCGTGGTCGCGGTCGTCGCGAGCGATGATGCTCGGCGCAGACATTGCCGATCGCAAGGGCCTGTTAAGCAAGACCGCCTATGGTGCCCGAGTGTGCCAAAGCGGGCCAAAGCCTTGTTTCGCGTTCTGGTCCGGCACACATCTGGCATCATCTGAGACGCATGCGGCTTGCCGATCCTTAATTGATCCTTACTTGTTAGCAGCGGATTCGACGGGTCGGAGGAGAAGGGCGATTAACTAGAAGTTTAGGATTGGTTTTGTGCGCGTGAACACCTCCCTTAAGGGTTTGTTTAAATACCCCGGGAATTGGGAGAGTGCGATGCGCGTCGCGATCGTCCACGATTGGCTTTACGTTCTCGGTGGTGCCGAGAAGGTGCTGCAGGAGATCTTGCGCTGCTATCCCGGCGCTGATGTCTTCACGCTGTTCGACCTGCTGCGTCCCGAGGATCGCGCCAGGCTCGGCTTCGAGAAGTCGCACACCAGCTTCCTGCAGAACATGCCGTTTCTGCGAAAGCATCACCGCTCCTATCTGCCGCTGATGCCGCTCGCGATCGAGCAGCTCGATCTGTCGAGCTACGATCTCGTGATCTCATCGAGCTGCGCGGTGGCCAAGGGCGTGCTCACCGGGCCGGAGCAGCTGCACATCGCCTATGTGCATTCGCCGATGCGCTATGCCTGGGACCTGCAGCACCAATATCTGCAGGAGAGCGGCTACGCGACGGGCGTCAAGGGCTGGATCGCCCGCGCGCTGCTGCACAAGATGCGGATCTGGGACGCGCGCACCGCGCATGGTCCCGACGCCATCTTCACCAATTCGCAATTTGTCGCCCGCCGTATCAAGAAGATCTACGGCCGCGACGCCAAGGTGATCTATCCGCCGGTGACCATCGGGCAGCGCGATGCGATCCTGCCCGTCGGCAACCACTTCCTCGCCGCGAGCCGGCTTGTGCCCTACAAGCGCATCGAGCCGATCGTCCGCGCCTTCAATGCGATGCCGGACCTCGAGCTGGTCGTCGCCGGCGACGGCCCGGAAGCGGCGCGCCTGAAGGCGATCGCGGGGCCGAACGTGACATTCGCCGGCTTCGTGCCCGACAAGCAATTGCGCGACCTCATGACGACCGCGCGGGCCTTCGTGTTCGCGGCGGAGGAGGATTTCGGCATCATCCCGGTGGAAGCGCAGTCGGAAGGCGCGCCGGTGCTGGCGCTTGGCCGCGGCGGCGCGCGCGAGTCGATCCTCACGACCGGGCCGCGCCCGACCGGCATGTTCTTCGATTCGCCGGAGCCCGAGGCGATCGCCGCCTGCGTGCGGTCGTTCGTGGCCAGGGAGAAATCGATCTCGCGCCTCGATTGCCGCCAGCGCGCCGGCTTCTTCACGGCCGAGCGCTTCCGCAGCCAGTTCGTGGCGGCGGTCAACGAGGAGCTCGATCATTTCCGTGACGGCCATCAAGGCCGCGCGACCCGTCTGATCGCGTAGCGACATGTGGTGTGAGTGCAGATCATGAGGCAGGCGGCTCTCAACGAGGCCTTGTCCGGCTTTGATGCCGTTGCCCGGATCTGGCGCCGCCGCGGCGTGTTCGCGCTCGTGGCCGGCACGGTGCTGGCGATCGCGGTCGCTGCTCTCGTTCTGCTTCCGGTGCGCTATCTCGCGACAGCGTCGGTGATCATCGCCGAGCAGGAGCCGGGCGCCAACACGTCGGCCGCGTGGGCGCAGAAGATCGGCGATCCCGCCGACATGGAAAGCCAACTGCTGGTGATCCGTTCGCCGCGCCTGCTGCGACAGATCATGTCGTCGCCCGGTGTCGTCGACGCCGTGGTCGGCGAATGCGAGCGCGGCCGGATGTGGGGATCGCTAGATGCGTGCCAGCGCCTCAAGACCGAGCCAAGCGCCTTCATCGATCACGTCGACAGCCGCTTCAGCATCGCCTCCGCTGGGCGCTCGCGCGTCATCAACATCTCGTATCAGTCGGGCAGCCCCGAGGTAGCGAAGCTGCTCGCCAACGCGCTGACGCAGACCTTCCTGGAGGATCAGCGCACCGAAGGCGCCAACAGCCGCGAGGTCGCGAGCTCCTGGCTGTGGCAGGAGCTGAAGCAGCTCGATCAGCAACTGCGCGAGGCCGACGACAAGATCCAGAAGTTCCGCCGCACCAAGGGCCTGATGCGCGGCGCGAATGCGCCGATCTCCTCGGAACGTCTCACCAGCATCGGCCAGCAACTGTCGCAGGCGGAAGCCGCCCGCGCCGAGGCTGCCGCGCGGCTGCAGGAGATCAAGTCCGAGCAGGAGCGTGGCCCGACCGATGCGCCGTCGGTGCTGCAGAGCCGGACCATCGCCGACCTCAAGCAGCAATTGACCACCGTGAGCGCGCAGCTCGCCAGTGCGGCCGGCGTGCTCGGTCCGAAGCATCCGTCGATCCTGGCGCTGACGCGCGAGCAGGCGACGATTCAGCAGCGGTTGCTGGAGGAGATGCAGACCATCGCGGCGAGCGCGCAGAAGACCTTCGATGCCAATAATGCGCTGGTGAGCTCGCTGAAGAAGCAGATGGACGCCGCCAAAGCTGAGGCCGGCTCGGCCACGCTCGACGAGGCATCGATCGAGAGCATGGTGCGCGACACCGAGATCAAGCGCCAGCAATATGCCGAGCTCTACAAGAAGGCGAGTGAGCTCGAGACGGAGCGACGCGTCCTGCGCGGTAGCACGCGTCTCGTGAGCCTCGCCGAATTGCCGAGCAAGCCGTTCTTCCCGAAGAAGGTGCCGTTCCTGGCCGCCGGCCTGACTCTCGCGATCATCTTCGGCGTCGCCGCCGCGTTGCTCGTCGATCCGCTGGCGCGTCTGCGTCCCGCTCAGACATCTCCGGCGCCCGTGCCGGAGTTGGCCGGCAGCGAAGTCGTCACTCCCATCGCTGATGCGCCGGCCAGCGTTCCCGATCTGCCAGAGCAGGCGGAACTGTCAGCCGCCTCCAACGAGCCGCCGGCGTCCGAGCGGAAATCTCATCTTCCCAGCGTCGCCGACGTCTCGATCCTCGCTTGCCTGCCCCGTCTGAAGAGCCTGCGCCAGATGTCCGCGCTGGGCGCCATCCTGCAGGGTCATCAGCCGCTCGCGATCCCGCACGTTCTGCGCCTCGCCTCCGAGGACGTGGAATTCCAAGTAATGCTGCACGACCTGGTTCACGAGCTGGGGCTCGACGCGTCCGCGCGACCGCAGCGGCTTGTCGTCACCTCGCCTGACGCCGGCGACGGCAAGACGACGATGGCCTGTGTGCTCGCGGAGCATCTTGCCGCTGCCGGCCGTCGCGTGCTGCTGGTCGAGTGCGATATCGCGCATGCGAGCGTCGCCCAGGTCATGGCGCTTGCTCCGAGCCCGGGTTGGCTGGGCGCGCTGGAGCATGGCCGGCCGCTGCACGAAATGGTGTTGCGCACGGCGCATCCGTCCCTCGATGTGTTGCCCGCCGGAGTCGCGGCCGGTCCGGTTGGCGACATCCTCGACGTGATCAGTCTCGACAGCCTGCTCGCCGGTCTCGATGGCTATGACGCTGTCATCGTCGATACGCCGCTGTCGTCGCAGCGGGACGACTTCCTGGCCGGCACGGATTGGGTGATCGTCTGCGTGCGCAGCGATCGCTCCCTGATCGAGCCGGCGGTTGCGACCGTGACCAAGAGCCGGGCGCTTGGCGCGGCCGACGTCGGCATCGTCGTCACCATGGCCGAAGCCGAGCCGCGCGCCACGGCCACGGGGCAGGCGGCATCCGCTGCAGCCTATGCCGAGGCCGGATGATGTCGGGCGAACGCGTCCTGTTCGTTGATCACACCGGGCAGATCGGCGGAGCCGAGCTGATCCTGCTCGATGTCGTGCAGGGGCGCCAGGAGTCATCGGCCTTCCTGTTCGAGCAGGGCCCACTGGCAAAGGCGTTGTCCGACCGCGGGCTCTCTGTCGCCGTGTCGCGTTGGGGCATCGGCCTGTCGCGGTTCCGGCGTGACAGCTCTTGGCTCAAGGCATTGCCGTTGGCCGGAGGCTTGGCTGCGATCACCGCCGAGCTGGCCCGCCTCGCGCGCCGGCATGACGTCGTCTACGCCAACTCGCAGAAGGCGTTCGTGCTGGCTGCCATCGCCAATGTCGTCGCGCGCAAGCCGCTGATCTGGCATCTTCACGACATCATCAGCCCGGCGCATTTCGGTGTGATGCAGCGCCGGACGCAGGTGTTTCTCGCCAACCGCTTCGCGGCGAAGGTTGTCGTCCCCTCGGAAGCAGCGGCCGCCGCGTTCATCGAGGCTGGCGGACGGCGCTCGCTGATCGAGATCGTGCCCAATGGTCTGTCCGTCGAGCCTGTCCCGGTGTCGCGCCAGGAATTGCGGCAGCGGCTCGGCCTGCCGCCGGGGCCGCTGGTCGGCGTGTTCAGCCGACTGGCGCAGTGGAAGGGACAGCACGTGCTGGTCGAGGCGCTGGCCAGACTGCCTGGTGTTCACGGCATCATCGTTGGCGACGCGCTGTTTGGTGAGCAGGATTACGCGGCGCAGCTCAAGCGGCAGGTCACCGAGCTCGGCCTCACCGATCGCATTCACTTCCTCGGCCATCGCGCCGATGTGCCGTTGTTGATGCAGGCGGTCGATGTGATGGTTCATCCGTCGATCGATCCGGAGCCGTTCGGCCGCACCCTGGTCGAAGCGATGCTGGCCGGCGTCCCCGTCATCGCCACCGATGCGGGCGCCGCGCCGGATATTCTGGAGCACGGCCGGGCCGGGATGCTGGTGCCGCCGGGCGATGCGCGCGCTCTGGCTGAAGCTCTGGACAGCGTCTTGTCGGAGCCCTCCGTTCTGGCGCCGCAACTTGCCTACGCCTCGCGCCGCGCGCGCACCCAATACAGCCTGACGCGCATGCTCGACTCGATCGGACTGCTGATCCGCAACGTCCGCGCGGGAGCGGCGGTGTGAGCACGATCCTCACCTCCGCTCCATCCGAACGCGACTGGCGCTTGCCTGGCTGGGCGGCGGCGATTGGCGTGCTCGCGGTGACGGCGCTGGTGCCCGGGGTGCTCGGCGGCGCCTCGCGGGCGCTGTTCGTGCTCGGTTGTGGCGGCGTGGGTTGGTACGCGTGGCGGCAGGGGCCGGCTGTGCATCTGCAGGCCGCGCTGATCCTGTTCAGCTTCGCGCCCTTCGTCCGCCGCCTCGTCGATCTCTCGGCCGGCTATGATCAGCTCGGCCTGATGCTGATCGGCCCGTTGTTCGCGATCCTCGCGCCGGTGTTGTCGCTGCCGCGGCTGCTCGAAGAGCGGCAGGTTCCGGCGCGTTGGATCTGGCCGCTCGGCATCGTCGCGATGTGCGTCGTCTATGCGGGTCTGCTCTCGCTTGCCCAGGCAGACTGGAACAATGCCGCGTCCGGTCCGCTGAAATGGCTGGCGCCGCTGCTCTATGCAGCCGTGCTGATGTTGAGCGCAGATCGTCGTGAGATGATCGATGCCGCCACCTCCGCCTTCGTGATCATTCTTCCGGTCACCGGTCTCTACGCGCTCTACCAATATGTCGATCCGCCGGACTGGGATCGCTACTGGATGGAGTTCGCGCCGATCATCTCGATCGGCCAGCCCGTTCCCTACGGCGTGCGCTCGTTCAGCACGATGAATGCGCCTGCGGCCTATGCCACCTTCACAGCGGCAGGCCTGCTGCTGATCGCCTTCGGCCGCCGCTCGTGGCCGGCGCTGTTGCTGGCGCTGCCGGCCGGCCTTGGCTTCCTGTTGTCGATGTATCGCACCGCCTGGATCTCGCTCGCGGTCGGTCTGCTGTTCTGCCTGTTGTTTGCGGAGACCCGCCGTCGCGCCGGCTTGATCCTCATCAGCCTCGCCGTCGCCGTTGTCTTGGCCGCGACGCTAACGCCCTTCGGTGATGTCGTGGCGGACCGCCTCTCATCGCTCAGTGAGGGCACCAAGGACGGCAGCGCGCAGGAGCGATTGCAGGAGTTCGTGACCTTGTGGAATCTGCCGGACAGCTCGCTGTTCGGCACCGGCTTCACCATCACCGATGTCGGCGCCGCCGGCGCCATGCCGGTCGACGGCATGATCATCGCCTGCTGGCTGACGATGGGCATCGTCATCGGCGGCTTCTGCCTGACGGCGCTGTTGTGGGCGATCGGCAACGCGCTGGCCGCGGCGTGGTCCGACAGATCGCCGGACGCCGTGATCGTCGGCGCGCTGGCGCTCGGTGCCCTTGTGCAGTTGCCGCTCGCCAACATCACCTCGGGCGAGAACGGCTTCCTGTTCTGGACCTTCGCGGCATTGCTCGTTCCAGCCCTTCCGGCCGAGGAGGCGACATGAGCGCCTCCGGTCCTTCGCTGCGGCGCTTCAGTGCGCTCCTGATCAGCGGCGCGCTCGCCAGCAAGTTGCTGGGCTTTGCGCGCGAGGTGCTGATGGCGCATGTGCTCGGCGCGACCCTCATCGCCGACGGTTTTCGCGCTGCCATGGCCGCCGTGCTGATTCCGCTCGCCTTCCTGCAGAACGAAAGCGTGCCGGCGATCATGATCCCGATGCATCGCGAGGCGCTGCAGCGTCCTGATGCCGCGCGCAGCCTGGGCGCGCTGACGATCGTGATCGCTGCGGTCTCGACGCTGGTCATGGCGGTGATCCTGCTGCTCGGCGAGATCTGGGTGAATGCCGTCGTCGGCGGCTTCTCGGATGAGGGCCGCGTGCTGACGCTGCATTTCGTGCGCATGATGTCGCTCGCGATGCCGGCCTCCGCCGTGCTCAACGTGCTGGCGGCAGGCGAGATCGCGCTCGGCCGTACGCGGCTGACCAATCTCCGTGCCAGCCTGTTGAACGTCGCTGTCATCGGTGGCATCGGCCTGCTGGTGCTGAGCGGCGACGCCTATATGCTCGCCTGTGCCTTCACGGTTGCCTTCAACGGACTTGCGGCCTGGGGCCTGTTCTCGCTGTGGCGCGAGGGCGCGCTGAGCGTCTCCGGTCTGACCGCGCGCATGGTCATCGACAAGGGCATCGAGTTCTTCCGCCGGCTCCGCGTGCTGCTTGCGCTGCCGCTGGCCGAGCAGGGCAATGTCTGGATCGAGCGCTTCACCGCCTCGCGGCTGACGACGGGCGCTGTCGCCTCGCTGGACTACGCGCGCTCTCTGACCGAAAGCGCGCTGCTCCTGATCAGCCAGCCGCTCGGCATGGCCGTGCTGTCGCAGCACGCGCCGCGCGATCCGCGCGCGCAGACCGAGGCGCTGCTGCGGCCGCTGCTGGCGCTGACCTTGCCGGCGTCGGCGTTCCTGCTGGTGTTCTCGACCGACATCGTGCGCCTGATCTATTTCCGCGGCGCTTTCGGCGACGAGGCGCTGCTCCTGACTTCGCATGCGCTCAAGGGTATCGCCTGCGGCGTCTGGGCTGCGACGCTCGGCTGGATCCTGATCCGTCTGCTCAACGGCGCCGGCCGCAACGGCGTGGCGGCGCTGATCATCGTCTGCGCCTATCTCGCCAATATGGGCTTCAATCTGCTGATGCCGCTGTTCGATCCGTCGCCGGCAGCCGGCATGCAGCTGCTCGGCGTCGGCGAGGCGATCCGTAGCCTGGTGCTGCTGCTCGGCGTGGTGTTCGTGCTCGGCGATGCGCGCAAGCTGCTGCTGGTGATCGGCCTGGCGCTGCTGCCGACCGCGCTGATGGCCGTGCTCGGCATGATGATCCAGAACGCCGTGCCGGGCCTGTTGCCGCGTCTGCTCGCCGGCGGCGTCGCCTATCTGATCTGCCTCGCCTTCGCGATCGGCATTCTGCTGCCGAACGTGGTGGGCTCGGCATTCCGGCATGTGCGTCGCACGCTGAAGATGAAGGGAGAGCTGAGTTGACCCTGTTGGCCCTCGCCGCCGCCAAGGCCATGATGGCCTCCAGCGCATTCGTCCTGCCGCTCGCGAAGGCCGCCGATCGCGTGCTCGGCCCGCGCGGCTGCTGCCTGACGTTCCATCGCACGGCGCCGTCCGACCAGTGGGAGCGTCTGCCCAATCGCGACTTCTACGTCGATGCCGGTTTCCTCGATCGCTTCCTGGCCTATGTGCTGGAACAGGGCTGGGACGTGGTGACGATGGATGAAGCGCTGCGCCGCTCCGCCAGCGACGAGCCGGCCGGCCGCTATGTGAATATCTCGATCGACGATTGCTATCGCGACACCTTCGAGCTTCTGTTCCCTGTGTTTCGTCGTCACAACGTCCCCGTGACGTTGTTCGTGACAACAGGCATTCCCGACGGCACCTTGCCGCTGTGGGCCGCGGGCCTCGAAGATGCGCTGCTGAACACGAACAGCCTCTGGATCGACGGTGAGCGGATCGCGCCGTCGAGCGACGAGCAGCGCCGCGCGGTGTTCGCCGAGGTCGCGGCGCGCTGGGATGGTCCGCAGGCCGCGGGCTGCTACGCCGCGTTCTGCGCCGCCAACGGCATCGACATCGAGGCGATGCATTGGACGCACGCGATCTCCTGGGACATGCTCGAGACCCTCGCGCGGGATCCGCTGGTCGAGATCGGCGCGCATACAGTATCGCATGCGCGGATTTCGTCACTGTCACCCGAGGACGCGCTGAAGGAGCTGGCCGACGCGCGGCTGCGCCTGAACGCGCGGCTCGGCATCGAGGTCAGGCACTTCGCCTTTCCTTACGGCCGCGCGGCCGATTGCGGTCCGCGCGATTTCGCACTGGCGCGTGAGGCGGGATTTGCCAGCGCCGCGACGACGCGCAAGGGTCTGGTTCACTCCGGCCAGGATGCATTCTCGATTCCCCGTAACACCATGAACGGCGCGCATCGCAGCCTGGCGGCGATGGAGCTGCATCTGACGGGTCTCAGCGGGGCTGCAGCGCGGGTGATGGGCCGTGTCTAGCCGGCGCCTGCGGATCGTCTCGATCGCGCATCCGGCCACCAGCAGCGAGGCCGGCCGGTTGCGCTATCGTTTCCTTGCATCGCGCCCCGATGTCGACCTGCATCTGGTGATGCCCGAGGTCTGGAAAGAGTTCGGCCGCACAATCCAGGCGCCGGCGTCGGACGACGGATTCCCCGTGCATCGGCTGCCGATCCGGCTGTCCGAAGCCGGGCCGATGAAATGGTACCTGCATTTCTACCCGGCGCTGCGCCGCCTGCTGCGCGAGCTCGATCCCGACGTCATCCATCTCTGGGAGGAGCCGTGGAGCATTGTGGCGCTGCAGGCGCAGATGCTGCGCGGGCGCGCGGCGCTGGTGCTCGAGGTCGATCAGAACATCCTCAAGCGGCTTCCGCCGCCGTTCGAGACGATCCGCAAATTCGTCCTCGGCCGCACCGATCACATCCTGTCGCGCAGCCCCGATGCGACCGAGGTCGTGCGGGCGCGTGGCTACACCGGTCCGGTGACGCCGATCGGCTATGGTGTCGATCTCGCGACCTTCGCGCCGGCGGAGACGCCCATCGTACGGTCCTCGGAATCACCACTCCGGCTCGGCTATGTCGGACGCCTGGTGGTCGAGAAGGGGCTCGATGATGCGCTGGAGGCGCTCGCGCGCAGCCCTTCGGCAGCGACGCTGAGCATCATGGGCGAGGGGCCGCAAGAGGCGCATCTGCGCCAGCGCATAGACGAGCTCGGTCTGCGTAGCCGCGTCGCGTTCCAGGGCTGGGCCGCGCCTGCCGAAGTGGCCGCGTTCCTGCGTAGCCTCGATGCGCTGCTGCTGCTGACGCGGACGACGAACGCAGTGCGCGAGCAGTTCGGCCGGGTGATCATCGAGGCGCAGGCCTGCGGCATTCCGGTGATCGGATCGACCTGCGGCGCCATTCCCGACGTCATCGGCGCCGGCGGCTGGATCGTGCCGGAGCAGGATCCCGAACGCCTGCGTGAATTGCTCGACGAGCTCAACGCAGATCGAACTCGGATGGAGGCAAAATCTCAGGCCGCACGGGCCAATGTGCTCCAGCGATTCACCTACGATGCAGTCGCAACCGCGATCGAAGCCGCCTGCCGAGCGGCGGATCAGTCGAGAGATGCCTCGCGCCTGACAGCGCCGCGGCCGCTGCGGGCGAGCTAGCGAGCCTCACGCTTTCGCTGACAGCGGCATCGTCGACCGGCTCGCCTCGCGCTTGGCTGCATCGATCCGTCGCAGCAGCTCGATATAGGTCAGTCCGACCTGATCCCAGCCATAGGCCTGCGCGGTGGTCTGTGCCCCCTGGCGCAGGCGTTCCAGCAGAGCGGGATCGGCAAAGGCAGCGGCGATCTTCGCCGCGATGTCCTGAGCGTCCATCTCGATGCGGAAGCCGTTGATGCCGTCGTGGAGATAGTCCTCGATGCCGCCGACCGGGGTTGCGAACACCGGCACGGCGCAGGCCATCGCCTCCATGCAGACCAGCGAGAAGGTCTCATAGCTCGTCGGCAGCACGAAGGCGTCGGCGGCGGAGTAGAGCGCCGGCATGTCGGCGCGTGCGCCGGCGAAGATCAACCGGTCACGCGCCTTGTCCGCAAGCTTCTTGTAGGGAGCGGGATTGTCGGAGCCGACGACGAGCAGCCACGCGTCATCGCCGAGCTTCTCCAGCGCGCCGACGGCATGGGCCAGTCCCTTGCGGCTGAATTCGTGGCCGACGAACAGCAGCACGCGTGCGTCGGCGGGAATGTCGAACTCGCGGCGGATCTCCTGGCCGGCTCTTTCGTCGCGTTTGAACCGGGTGAGATCGATGCCGTTGGAGATGACGTGAATACGCGACGGCGGCACGTGATAGATGCGTTGTAGCTCCGCGGTCACCCTCTCGGAGACAGCGACGAAGGCGCGATAGCGCAGGCCGCCGATCATGAAGCGGTCGCGCAAGGCCACCCAGAGATGCATCGGGTTGAGCAGCCAGCGCCAGCGGCCGGCGGCGCGCTTCTCTGCAAGGCTCTGCGCATTGACCGCATGGACGATCAGCACGTCGCCTTTGAGACTGTCGCCGTGGCTGATGACCACGGCGTCGGGATGACGCGCCAGCGCCCGCGTGGCCGCCAGCGTGAACAGGGGGACCACGATGGCGCGGCCGATGTGCCGGAACACTCCGCGGGTCGGAATCCGCGCCAGCCATGGCGCGACGCGCTCCACCTTGATCGACCGTTCGAGATTCTCGGCGACCGCGCTCGCCAGCACGACATTCGATAAACCATTCCGGCCGAAAACGCGCGCCAGCTCGATGGCGACGGTTTCCACGCCGCCGGCATTGCTTATCTCTTGAACGACCTGGACGATCTCAAAAGTCATTACGGATATTTACGGGATTAGGCCTTGCGACTTCGTTCCAATCTGCTGGTCATTAGCATAGCGCTCTTAACGTTTGGCTCGGCAAGGCCTGGCCTTGCCGACGATCTCAACGGTTCCACGATCCGCGATCGCATCGGCGGCGGTAATCTCGTGACGCATCTCGCCGGCAAGAGCAGCGAGCTCTATCAGGCGCTGCACGGCGTCGGCGCGCGGATGGGGCGGATGGATTCCTATGGCTGGCGCACGCTGGCGCGGGTGCCGACGCCGCGGGATTTCGACGCCGCGATGCTGGAGGCGCACAAGAACGGCATCACGCCGCTGATCCTGCTCGAATATGAGGGCAGCTATCAGACGCTGAACCCGCCGCAGCCGATCGGCTCTTATCAGGATTGGTTCGCCGCTGGAGCGGCGATGGCGAAGCGGTTTCGCCCCGGCGGCGACTGGGGCCGGGAGAACGGTATTTTGGACTGGGGCGCGACGATCTTCACGGCGGTCAACGAGCCCGACGTGCAGGCGACGATCCCGCGCCAGGACTATCACGACGCGCTGGCGGGGCTGGCCGACGGCGTCCACAGCATCGACCCCAAGCTGCGCGTGGTTCCCGGCGGCTTCGCGACCTGCAATTCGCACGGCGATGCGACGTTGCGCGGCTACGGCCCGGCGATCGCCGATCTGCTCGCGGATGGGCGGCTCGACGGCATCGACCTGCACACCTACTACAATGACCGCGGGTATCCGATGACGAGGGGACGTGCCTTCTCGGTGCAGACCTGCTTCGATCGGATCAAGCAGGCGATGGGCCTGACCCGCGACGTCAACTTCTACAGCACCGAGTTCAACATCGCCCGGGCCGGGGCCTGGGAGGGCGAGCAGGTCGCGGCCAGATTGTTTCTGAGTGCGATCTGGGATCAGCTCGCCGTCGTCGGGAAGGATGGCCGCTCGCCGGTGTCCGTCATCGCCTTCCCGTGGAATCTCGGCGACACGCCGGATGTCGACGGTCTCGCTTACGCCATGGCCAGCGGCAAGGACCCGTGGGTCCCGGAGGCGCGCAGCCAGGTGCTGAAGACGGTGCTGCAGCTCGCCGGCCACATGCGGATCGTGTCGATCGACCGCCGCCTCGCGTTGTATCGGCTGAGCGGCGCGGATGCCGAGCTGATCGTGTGGCAGAACATTGCCGGCTGGACCGACCGGCCTGGCCGTGCCGTGGAAATCGAGCTGCCGGCGTGGGCGCGCAGCCTCGAGGTCTGGGGATGGGATGGGTTGCAGCGTCGCATCGACGTGACGCCTGGCCGCTTCTTTGTCGACGGCCTCAATGCCGATGAGACCTATATGTTTCGCATACCGCGGACGTGATCGGCGTGCCGGACACCGGTCGAGCCGCCACTACGTCCGGGTTTCGCTGACGCCGTTAACCCGATGGTAAGGCCGGCACGACGTGGCTCACTGCGCCCCGAGCTTTTTACGATAATTGCATGCGTGACGGATCCCTCCTGCACCTCCCGGTGCGGGACAGCTCTGGGGTGATGCTGGAATGCAGCCGATCAGGAAGGCTGAGACGGTGAGTGACACGGCGGCGCAGGCACAGCCCGTCGCCGGCGTGCGCATTCGCGAAATCAGGACCGCGGACCTTGCCGCGGTCGCAGCGCTGCTGACACGCGGATTTGCTTTCCGCAGCGAGGCCTATTGGCTGCGCGGGCTGGAGCGCCACGCGGCGCGCCCGCGGCCGGCGGGCTTTCCGGCCTTCGGCTATTGCCTCGATCATGGTGGTGTGCCGGTCGGTGTCATCCTGCTGCTGTTCTCGAACGTGCAGGCCGATGACGGTGCTGTCGTCGTCAGGGCCAATGTCTCGAGCTGGTATGTCGAGCCGGCGTTCCGGGCGTTCAGCTCGATGCTGGTGCGCGCGGCGACGCGTGACAAGACCGTGACCTATTTCAACATCACGCCGGCCCCGCACACCTGGCCGCAGGTCGAGGCGCAGGGATTCTCGGTGTATTGCAGCGGCCAGATCTACGCCGCGCCGGCCTTGTCCCGGCCGGTGGCCGGCGTGACCATCGATGAACTCGTCGAAAGTGCTGTTGAAGGTCTCTCCACCTATGAGATCGATCTGCTGCGGCAGCACGCGGATTGGGGCTGCCTGAGCGTGGTCGCGCGCGAGGCCGGGGTCGCCAGCCCGTTCGTGTTTCAGAAGCACCGCGTGAAGAACATTCTGCCGATTTACCGTCTGCTGTATTGCCGCGATATGGCGGACCTCACGCGGCTTGCCGGCAACCTCGGGCGTTTCCTGCTCCGGCGCGGCGGCCTGCTGGTCCGGCTCGACGCCAACGCCGCGATGCCGGAGCTCGTCGGCTGGTACTCGGACAAGCGCGGCCGCAAATATGCCAAGGGCCCGCACCCGCCGCGCCTCGGCGACCTCGCGTTCACCGAGGCTGCGCTGTTCGACGCGTGAGCTATGACGGATGCAGCGCGATCGAGGTGCTCTGGCCGGCGTTGCGGACGGCTCACTCGTGGTGGGCGCAATAGCGGAAGCCGTGCTGCTTGATGAGCTCGTCGCGCTTTGCCGATTCGAGATCCTCGCGCATCATTTCGCGCACCAGCTCCTCGAATGTCGTTTGCGGCACCCAGCCGAGCTTCTGCTTCGCCTTGGAGGGATCGCCGAGCAGGGTCGCCACCTCGGTCGGACGGAAGTAGCGCGGATCAATCGAGACGAGGCACTTGCCGGTCGCGGCATCGTAGCCCTTCTCGTCGACCCCTCTGCCCTTCCATTCCAGCGTGAGACCGATCTCCGCCGCTGCGAGCGCGACGAAATCGCGGACGGAATGCTGCACGCCCGTGGCGATGACGTAGTCCTCGGCCTCGTCCTGCTGCAGCATCATCCATTGCATTTCGACATAGTCGCGCGCATGGCCCCAGTCGCGCATGGCGTCGAGATTGCCGAGATAGAGATGGTCCTGCAGACCGAGGCGGATGCGGGCCAGCGCGCGGGTGATCTTGCGGGTGACGAACGTCTCGCCCCGCACGGGTGACTCGTGATTGAACAGGATGCCGTTGCAGGCGTAGAGGCCGTAGGCCTCGCGATAATTCACGGTGATCCAATAGGCATAGAGCTTGGCCACGGCATAGGGTGAGCGCGGGTAGAACGGCGTGGTCTCGCGCTGCGGGACCTCCTGCACCAGCCCGTAGAGCTCGGAGGTCGAGGCCTGGTAGAACCGCGTGTCCTTCTCGAGCCCGACGATGCGAATGGCCTCCAGCAGCCGCAGCGTCCCGAGACCATCGGCATTGGCCGTATATTCCGGCTCCTCGAACGACACGGCCACGTGGCTCTGGGCTGCGAGATTGTAGATCTCGTGCGGGCGCACCTCGCCAACGATCCTGATGAGGCTGGAGGAATCCGTCAGGTCGCCATAGTGCAGGCGGAACGGCGGATCCGGCTCATGAGGGTCGAGATAGAGGTGATCGATGCGATCAGTGTTGAACAACGACGAACGGCGCTTGATGCCGTGCACCTCGTAGCCCTTGCTTAGCAGCAATTCGGCGAGATAGGCGCCATCCTGCCCCGTCACGCCGGTGATGAGGGCCCGCTTCTTGGCCATAAGAGATCAGTGCCCCCGATTGAACCGCAGCCGCATCGTCCGTGTGGCCTCCGGCCAGCCCGGCTTGCGCCCAGGGCCAGACCTTTGCGGCAGATGCCTTCGCTCCGTGATGACCGGCACAGTCGAAATCTCCCTCATGGATCATTGTCCCCGGCAACGGAGGAGGTCATCCATGCTCTACATTCTCGATCTGGTGCTGGCAGCTATGCTGCTGTTCTTCTTGTTTCTGCCGATCACGGATCGCCGGACCGTCATCATGAAACTGGGCATGATGATGGCGGTCATGTTGCTGTTCGGTGTGACTCTGGCGGCGCCGCATGGCGCAGCGCCGGCCAGTCCTTCCGTCCAGGCTGTCCTGCTCACGGGCAGGTAACCACGGACGGATCTTACACTGCGAGCGCCACAAGGGGCTCGCAGCGACCAAGCGGCGTCTCATTGGCAGGGTGGTCCTGATCGTGTAGCACCGGTCGGACGCCACGCGCACTCGGAGGGTCCGGATGCCTGCTCTTGCCCATGCGTTGCTCGCCGCTCTCAAGGACCATGGGGCCCGCGAGATCTTCGGCATTCCCGGCGATTTCGTGTTGCCGCTGTTCAAGGTCATCGAGGACAGCAACATCCTGCCGAGCGTGACGCTCAGCCATGAGCCGGCGGTCGGCTTCGCGGCCGATGCCGCGGCCCGCTATCATGGCGGGCTCGGGGTCTCCGTCGTCACCTATGGCGCCGGCGCCTTCAATGTCGTCAATGCGGTGGCCGGCGCCTATGCGGAGCGCTCGCCGGTCGTCGTCATCGCCGGCGCACCGGGTGCGCGCGAGCGCGTCTCCGGCTTCCTGCTGCACCATCAGGCGCGCACGGTGGATACGCAGCTCGCGGTGTTCAAGGAGATCACCTGCGATCAGGCCGTGCTCTCGGATCCCGCCACGGCGCCCGCGCAGATCGCGCGCGTGCTGCGCAGCGCCAGGGAGATGTCGCTGCCGGTCTATCTCGAATTCCCGCGCGACATGGTCGATGCCGAGGTCGAGCCCGTCGTGCCGCTGCCGCCGCGACGGGCCGACAAGGAGGCGCTCGACGAATGCGTCGACGAGATCCTGGCGCGGATCGCCCGAGCCGAGCGCCCGGTGATCGTCGTCGACGTCGAGATCCGCCGCTACGGCGTCGAGGATCGGATTGCGGCGCTGGCGCGCAAGCTCGGGCTGCCGCTGGTGACGACCTTCATGGGACGCGGCCTGCTGGACAAGGCCGACGATGTCGTCGCCGGCACCTATCTGGGCGCGGCGGGCAATCCGGCGATCACGCATCTGGTCGAGGATGCCGACCTGGTGCTGATGCTCGGCGTCATCCTGTCGGATACCAATTTCGCGCTGTCCAACCGCGCGCCGGATGCACGGCGTATGATCCTGGCCTCCAGCCGCGAGGTGCAGATCGGCCATCACGCCTATCGCGACATGCCGCTCGGTGATCTGATCGATGCGCTGGAGCAGCGCGCCACGCCGCGGACGGCCGCCGGCGGGTTGCCCCGGCAGCGCTCGGCCTATCCGCGCGGGCTCGTCGCCGATGACCAGCCGATCGCGCCGTCGGACATCGCGACCGCGATCAATGACATGTTCGACCGCCACGGCCGGATGCCGATGACCTCGGACATCGGCGATTGCCTGTTCACGGCGATGGAGATCGACAACACGGCGCTCGCCGCGCCCGGATATTATGCCGGCATGGGGTTCGGCGTGCCCGCCGGCATCGGGGTCGCCACGACCGGCTTGCGGCCCCTGATCCTGGTCGGCGATGGCGCGTTCCAGATGACCGGCTGGGAGCTCGGCAATTGCCGCCGCTACGGCCTCGATCCGATCGTCGTACTGTTCAACAATTGCAGCTGGGAGATGCTGCGCGTGTTCCAGCCGGAGTCGCGGTTCAACGACCTCGACGACTGGCACTATGCCGAGATCGCCAACTCCATCGGTGGGGCGGGTGAGCGGGTCACCACCCGCGGCGAGCTCGTCGCCGCGCTCGAGCGTGCCTTCCAGCGTCGCGGCCGTTTCTCGCTGGTCGAAGTGATGCTGCCGCGCGGCAAGACCTCGGACACGCTAGCCCGTTTCGTGGCCGGCTTCAAATCGGCCCGCGAGCGCATGGCGAAAGGCTGAGAGCTGCGGCAGGATCAATACGACCAGGGCCGGAGCTACTGCACCGCCTTGTCGTGATTGGCGAGCCCGATCGCCTTGTAGTCATAGGTCGGATAGAACTCGGTCCGATACGCGCCCCACGCCGTGGTTTCGAAGATGCGGTTGACCTCGCGCAGGCGTGAGGCAGGCAGGCGGAGCGTCACCACCTGGCCGATCCCCATCACGACGTTCCAGCTCACGACCTCGATGCCGGCCGGCGGGAACGCCTTGTAAAAGCCCTGGCGCTCGAGCTGCGCGTTGAGCTCGCTCAGCGGCCGCGACTGATCGTGCTTGAGGAAGATGGTCAGCAGCACGGCGTTGTCCGCGGTCGGCGCTGCGGCGGCGGACTCGGGCGCGCTCTGTGCGCTGCTGTTCGAGCTCGTCAGCGCGCCACATGCCATCGCCAGTGCCATCAGCAATATCCTGCTCGCCTTCACATCGTCCTCCATCGTTCCATGGTTCAAGATAATCCGTCTGATCGTCGGCGCGATGACACGCCACGGATTTGTGCAGAGAAGACGATGGCGATGCCGCCGTGTTCCTGAGCGACTGGAGGTGCGAAGCGGGAGAGGAGCTGTCAAGCCTGGGGCGGCGAGCCCCGTCCGGGGCCGTTACGGCGGAGCGCCGGATGCGGAAGGGCGTCAGCCGGTCGCCGAGCGCAGGGCCGTCTTGATCGCGTCGCGGCCTTTCCAGGCGAAATAGGTGAGGCGGTCCCCCAGCGAGCGATGGCTGCGCAGCCGGTTGGAGCCGAGCACATGTCCGACCTCATCGGGGAAGCGCTTGACCTCGGCCTGCACCATCTTGTCCGTGTTGCTCATGATGGCGTTGAGACGGTTGCCCCATTCCGACTCCTCGATCCGGTCGATGCGGACCTGGATGGCATATTCGATGTCATAGATGCTGGTCAGGATTTCCTTGGCCGTCACCACGCGGTTGTTCTTCAGCGCGATCCGCAGCGCGAGGCGCTTGTCCTCGAGCTGGTCGAGCACCATCGGCACGGTCGCCGCGTAAGGCGCCGAGATCACATCCGCGACGTTCTTGCTGCGCGCAGCTTTGGTCGCCAGCCGCATCACCTGCCAAGGCTCCTTCAGCCGCTTGGCGACCAGCGTCAAGGCAAAGGGAACGGCTTCCGGCTCCTTCTTGCGCAGGCCATCGAGCAGCAACGCCATCTTCTTGACCTGGGGGTCGTCGAACTCGGCGATCTTGTCCGGCAGCGAATCGGCGAACTTCGCCAGCTCCTCGCGGGCGCGCAGCGCCTTCATCAGCTTGACCACGTCGTCGAACACGGACGGAGAGGCGGTGTAGGCCTTGAGCTTGGTGCGGACCTGCTCGATGCCGTCGGCCCGCGCCAGCGTGCCTTCCAGCGACTTCGTGACCTTGGTCTGAAATGCGCTGGCCGCCTGGCGGATCTCGCGCTGCTTGTCTGCGGCGATCAGATCCTTCATCTGCGCGTTGTAGTCGCGTGCCATAGTCGGCAGCAGGTCGCGCGAAATCCACTCCCAGATCGGGGTCAGCGACCCCCGCGCGATGCGGCCTTCATTGGCATGCTCCGGCGAGCCGTCGATCAGGAGCTGCTCGATCGGCATGAAGAAGTAGCGCGACGGATTGATGGTGCGATGACCGCCGGCGCCGCTGTTGCGGATCTCGGCGCGCAAACGCGCCTGGAGATCCGCCGACCCCGGCATCTCGACCCCACTCAGCTCCAGCCGCTCCAGCTCGCTGAGCAAGCAGCTCCGCGTCAACGGCGACAACCGCTGCAGGAATTCCCAGATCCGGTCGACGGGGCCCATTGTCGTGTCTGGCTGTCAGCTCGAGGTCTCAACCGCTCGTCTCAGGGGACGAGAACGGGGGCATCGAACCACGAAACAGTTGGTGCCGAATTAATATCAGTAAACAATCGTAGGAATGCACGATTGGCCTGGAACTCCCGATCGAGGCTCCTTTCACTTCGGCCGTCAAGCGATGGCTCTCCTGGCGGGTTAACTCTTGCTGACAACAACCTGTGGGAGAAATTATCGACGATTGCGCGAGTTAGCGCTGCGACCCGTATTGCTACGGGCTCAGATATTAACCATGTTAAAGCCGGGGCTGCGACATGATGAGCCATGGCACAGCTCGGCAACAGCCTTTCCGACGATCGCGCCGCCCCCATTCCGGCGGACACGAAAGTTAACGACCAGGGCCTTTCGGGGCACCGGGAGAGCGCGCTCCACGCCGGGGATCAGGACGCGCTCGCTCTCGCGCAGCAGCTCAACGGATCGCTCACCGCGCTGATGCTTTACATGGGCGAGATCAAGCAGCGCAGCGACGAGATCGCCAGAAGCCCTGGCGAACGCCGTCACGTCCAGCTGGTGGTCGACAACGCGCTGCAGCAGACCGAGCGCGTCTGCGCCCTCGTGAGCAGAATGTCCGGCGCGCAGGGACAGCCTGCTCCACTGTCACGGACGGCGGCTAGCGGACCGGCGCCGATCGCCGCCATGGCGCGCTCCGGCCGTGCCAGCAATTCGCTCACCCCGCGCGAGCGCGAGGTTCTCAAGCTGATCAGCGAAGGCCATTCCAACAAGGAAGGCGCCTTGCGCATGGGCATCAGCCCGCGCACCTTCGAGAGCCATCGCGCCGAGGCCATGCGCAAGCTCGGGGCGCGCAACACCGCAGAGCTCGTGCGCGCAGCGCTTCTCAACCAGATCGGATGATCTCATCCGATCTGGGCGGACTTCGCGTTCGGGTCTGAGGGGAATGGCCGACGTCATCACGGGAGCCGCTCCGTTCGGCGAACGGAGCGGGTGCGCGCCGCCTGGCGGCTAGAAGTAGTCCTCGGCGAAGGGACGAACCCGCGAGGTCGGCCGCAGCGGGGCCTGGGCTTTGGGCGGCGTCGGCACGATCGTGATCGTCCAGCGCGGCGGCACGCTTGCTTCCTTTTCCATGACGGAGCGGACGTGGCCGGTGATCGTCGAGCCACCGGACTTCACGGTCGCGGTCCGACCGTTGAACTGCGCAATTCGGAAACGCCTGACTTCCTTCTGGTCGGCGGTTTCAAAAGTAAACATGGGACACATCTCCTATGTGACCCCGAGTGTCGCAGCTCATGATTAGTTGATTGTGAAAATTGTGAACCGTAGAAGTACGGCGTCAACCCCTTGGTAGGGAATATGAAGATCGCGTTCTACGAATCCCCGTTGTGAACGATTTGTTGGTCGTCTCGCTTCGCCAAGATCGGGCTGATCGAAGCACGAGGGATCTGCGGCGGCGCGAGCCGCCTCAGGGCGCCGATCCGTGACCGCAGTTACAGATCGCGGCGAGCTTCAGTATTGCAGCTCCTGGGCCCTTGCCGCGGCGTAGGCGGCGTCGATGTTGTCGAGCAGCTCGGAATACTCCTTGGCCGACAGACGAGGCGCGCTCTTCTCCAAAGCCAGCGCATAGGTCGCCAGTCGCCGGTAGCCGAAGGTGCCGGCCGCACTCTTCAGCGAGTGGGCCTCGCGGCCGATCTTGATCCGTTCGCCGTCGAGCGACAGCTTGCGGAACAGCTTCAGCCTCGCATCCGTTTCGCTGAAGAACACATCGCGGATCTCCTGGGCGGCGTCGTCGCCGATCTCACCCACGAGCTCCGAATAGGCTTCGCGATCGAGCGCCGGCTCGGGTGCAACCTCCGCCTCCGCGGTCATCTCGGCCGGCCTGACGTCCTGCCCCGCCGGCACCAGCGGGGCGACATCTGCAGCCACCATCTCCATGATCGGCGTCGGCCCAGGCAGCACGCGCAGGATGGCTTCCACCAGCGCCTTCTTGCGAGCCGGCTTGACGACGAAATCGTTCATGCCGGCCTCGCGGCAGGCGCGGATGTCTTCCATGAAGGCGTTCGCGGTGAAGGCGATGATCGGTACGTTGGAGCGGCGTTCGCCTCGGGCGCGAATGGTTCGCGTCGCCTGGAAGCCGTCCATCTCCGGCATGCGAACGTCCATCAGGATCAGATCGTAGTTGAAGCGGCTGGCCGCGGTGACGGCCTCGGCGCCGTCGCAGGCGGTGTCGGTCTGGACATCGAAGTCCTTGAGCATCTTGGTCGCGACGAGACGGTTGGTCGGATTGTCGTCGACCACGAGCACCCGCAGCGGCCGGCCATAAGTGGCGATCCGGTTCTGCAGCGAGGCGTAGATGCTGTCGTCGTTCTGCTCGGGCACCGCGACCGTCTCGGCAATCGGCAATGTCAGGCGGAAAGAGAAGGTGGAGCCGCGGCCCAGTGTCGAGGTGACCTTGATGTCGCCGCCCATCTGCTCGGTCAGGCGCTTGCAGATTGCGAGCCCGAGGCCGGAGCCGCCGAAGCGCCGGCTGATCGAATTGTCGGCCTGCACGAAATTCGCGAACAGCGCGCCGATCTTGTCCTCGGCGATGCCGATGCCGGTGTCGGTGACCGTCCATTCCACGGTCGCCTTCTCGTCGTCCTTCTCGATGCAGCGCGTGGTCACGACGACTTCGCCCGAGGACGTGAACTTGACCGCGTTGGACACGAGGTTGAGCAGGATCTGGCGGATGCGGCCGGCATCGCCCACCAGCGCCGGCGGCAGCGTGGGATCGCTGACGTTGCGCAGCTTCAAGTCCTTGGCGGAGGCGCGCGGGCCGATGATGCTGAGCGTATTGTGGACCAGCGCCTCGGCGGAGAAGGCGATGTCCTCCAGCGACAGCTGGCCGGATTCGAGCTTGGAGAAGTCGAGGATGTCGTTGAGAATCTCGAGCAGATTGTCGCCGGCATTGTGGATCGCGACCACGGAGCGGCGTTGCTCGGGGTCGAGATTGGTTTCCAGCAGCGTGGTGGCAAGCCCGAGCACCGCGTTCATCGGCGTGCGGATCTCGTGGCTCATCATCGCGACGAAAGTGGATTTCGCGGCATTGGCCGCCTCGGCCGCCTCGATCAGGTGCTCATGGCGTTCCCACCAGCGCGAGATCAGGACTGCGGCAGCCAGGACCGCCATCGCGCTCATCAGCGAGGTGATGACGAGCAGCGTCGCCATCGCGCGCCAGGCCTTCAGCACATGCTGCTCCGGCACCGAGATGACGATCATCGCAGGATAGTTCGGCAGCATCTGCGCCGCACGCAGCCGCATCTCGCCGGTTCGTCCCGAGGGCTCGCGCAGCACGCCGCCGGCCGACAGCGTCCGCTGTCCGAAGCCCGAGGTCGGCTTGCCGATCTCGCTGGTGGGCGGGAAATGCGCGAGCAGCGTGCCATCCTCCCGGATCAGCGACACCGCCGCTTCCAGCCCCAGCGAGGTGGAGCCGAAGAAGTTCTCGAGATAGGGCACGGACATGGCGCCGAGCATCAGGCCCATGAACTCGCCCTTCGAATCGTCCAGCCGCCGGGCGAAATAGATGTTCCAGGTGCCGTCGCCGCGGTTCTGAACAGGTGCCGAGACATAGGTCTTGAGCGTCGAATCGCCCTTCAAGGCCTTGAAATAGTCGCGGTCGGCGATATTGACGCTGGGGATCGGCCAGTAGCGCGAGAAGTTGAGCAGCTTGCCCTGGCTGTCGATCAGGGTGACAGCATCGATCTGCGGCAGGCCGGCGATCTTCTCCTTGAGCAGCAGATGGGTCTGATGGTCGGAGGCGATCTTGCGATAGGCGTCCTCATCGATGGCGCCGCCGCGCGCGAGATAATCGCGAACGCTGGAGAGCACGAGATCGACGGATTTCACCGTGCGGTCGGCATTCTCGGCGAGCGTGAGGCTGTGGCGGCTGAGGTCTTCCTCGGCATGTTGAAGCGCGCTCTCGCGCAGATTGCTCAGGAAGAACAGGTTGCTGCCGGCGATGATGCAGATCAGGATCAGCGCGATGGCCGCCGGCGCTCCCAGGAAACGTTTCTTGTTGCTCATTGTCCGCTACCGGCCCGCCGCTTTCACCAGCCGCTCGTGGTCGGTCTTGTGTGCGATCTGCTTCAGCGTCTGCCTGAGCAGCGTCAGATTGATCGGTTTGGGAAAGGGTGGGTAGACGTTCAGCTCGAGAAAGCTTCCGAGGCGCAGGGACTCGTAGAGCGCGTCTTCTTCGGATGCGCTGATGATCAGCACCGGTCCCCGGAACTTGAGCTCCGCAAGATGGTCGAGAACCTCGGTTCCCGATCGCTCGCCGAGCCCGAGATCGAGCGTCACGCAGTCGAAATGTCTGGTCTGAAGGATCTGAGCGGCGGCGTCGACCGAGGTGACGCCGGTCGTGTTGAAGCCGGCCTGGGCTGCGATCTTCCGTAAGATGGAGAGATGCACGTCGGCATCTTCGATCACGAGGAGTTCGTTGCGCATGAATTCTCTGTCCCGTTGCCGGCCTCGCACGGTTGTCGGCAAGCAGGCTCTTGTCTATCGGCCGGCTCTGACCCCCTCGTAAATTTTGGTTTCCGTACAACTACGGAGTGCGTTCAGCCGAACGATCGAATTGCGCTTTTGCGAGGTCATGCCGGTTCGTTGTTCGAACAGAAAAACGGCCGGACGAATGTCCGGCCGCGGTCTGCAGCACTCGCCAGGCGGGTCTATTCGGCGGGCCCGAATACCGCTTCCATCTTGGTCTTGAGGGTCGCCGCGTTGAACGGTTTGACAATGTAGTTGCTCACGCCGGCCTTCTTGGCGGCGATCACGTTCTCGGTCTTGGACTCGGCGGTGATCATGATGAACGGAGTCTTCGACAGCTCCGGGCTCGCACGAACCTCCCGCAGCAGGTCGTAGCCGGTCATCGGCTCCATGTTCCAGTCGGAGATCACCAGGCCATACTTCTTCGCCTGCATCTTGGCGAGCGCGGCCGATCCGTCGCTGGCGTCGTCGACGTTCTCGAATCCGAGCTGCTTCAGCAGGTTGCGGATGATCCGAATCATAGTGGCGTAGTCATCGACCACCAGGATCGGCATCGACAGATCAAAGGCCATGTCATTACTCCGCGCGTTTGGTCAAAAGCCGAACACGGGCGAGATAGGTCAGCACGAACATTATTCGACGCTTCTTGGAACTCGCGCTCGTCAGCACCTCGACAATTATCAGTGCCCGTTGAACAGCGCGTTAATTCCGCCGCGGTCGGCGGTACGGATCGTGCGGTGGACCGTAGTTGTACGGAACAGCGTCCGAAACCTGGTCGGCAGCCGCGGAGCGTACGGCGGAGTCTTGATCGGGGGCCGCTCGATCCGCGCTGCGCGGGCCGGCGCGACGCTCAGGGCAGGGAGCGCGGACGCACCAGCTTCTCGTAGTGCGACCTGACCGCTCCATAGCACTCGCAGGCGGTCTTCTTCAGCCCGTCCAGATCGATGATCTCGATATGGCCGCGGCTATAGTGAATGAAATCCGCCTGCTGCAACGTGCTCGCCACCAGCGACACGCTGTTGCGACGCGCCCCGATCATCTGCGCCAGCGATTCCTGCGTGATGTAGAGCTTGTTGCCGCCCGACAGGTCATGCGTCTGCAACAGGCAGCGGGCGAGCCGGGATTCGACCGTATGAGCCGCGTTGCAGCCGGCGGTCTGCTGGCTCTGCACGTAAATGGCGAGCGCGTGCCTCAGCAGCAGCGCGCGGAAGGTCGAGCTCTGCTCGGCTGCGATCCTGACACGGTCGATGTCGACGACGGAGGCGGTGCCGGGCACGAGGACGGCCGCGCTGTTGAGCACGACCGGATCGCCCCCCGCGAGCAGCGACATGCTGCCGAAGAAGCTGTCCCGCCCGATCATGGCGACCTGCACCCGTTCGCCCCGCGCCAGGTTCACCACCAGGGAGATGACGCCGCGATGAGGAAAGTAGATGCGCGCAAGCTTCTCGCCGACTTCGGCGAGCACGGAGTCCTGCACCAGATCGACGGTCCGCAGATAGGGGCGGATCAGCTCGAAATCATCGTCTGATAACGATGACAGGAAGCCGTTCGGAGAACGCAAGCTGGGGTCCAAAGCCATCTCCTGCATTGCAGTACGGAGCCTCTCGGATCTCAATGCACTCATGGTTCCATAGAACTGCGTCACGCCCGCTGACAAGAAAAATAACAGGTAAGATTCCCAGTTGCGTCTGCTGATTGATGTTGTGCTCGTTGTCGTGCAGAGGGGCGCGAAACAGACCAATCGTTCTACTGATGCAACGTTCCTATGAGGCATGCTGCGATTCAACGCGGTCTGTATACAGGCTGTGTCCGTGGCACGTGGCGCCGGCGATCTCAGCCGGCGTGAAGGCGCCGTCCTCGATGATCACGACGCTGTCGCGGAGTTCTCGCGCTTGGCTCTTCGCGAGGAGGAGCCCGCCTGCCGTCATCATTGACAGCGGACATCCTGAGGCCAAAATCGCTAACAAGCGCGCTGATTCGTTGACGGATCTTTGTCCGTCGGAATGCAACTCTGGTCTCGGATGAGTGGCATCAGTCTCCTCCTGCTCCAGCGGTGACGATCTGATCGTCATCGCTGAAAGCGAGGTCCTCAGGCTGATGATGCACTCAGCGGGAGAGCGATCGATGCGCGATCAAGGGTCAGCAATGATGCTGAAGGCCGCGGCGAAGCTGACCACTGCCGCGCCGCCCTGTGCGCGTTCTCCTGGCAAACTCTCTCCTGGCCAACCTGCTCCTGGCAAACCTGCCGTCTCTCTCAACTGATAGCTTAGGACTCATGGCGCTTCCCATCCATCAACGGACCGACCAACCGTCATCAGCAGATCATGCCGCGCGCCCTGCGAGCGAGAGCGCTGATCCGGCCATGACCGACGTCAATCCCGGGCTCGCGATCGTCGGTCAGGTCGCCGGCGGCCTGCTGCATGACTTCAACAACATCCTTACGGTAATCACGGGGACGATCGACATTCTCGCCGAAGCCGTCGAGGACAGGCCGGAGCTCGCGGCCGTGGCGCGCCTGATCGACGAGGCCGCAACGCGCGGGGCACGATTGACGTCGCAACTGCTGTCGTTTGCGCGAGGACGCCCGCCGCGCCCGTGCAAGGTCGAGCTGGCGGAGCTGCTGACGGATGTCGGGCGGCTGCTGCGGCCGACGCTCGGCACGGAGGTCGAGGTCACGACGTCCGACGCTTCGGATGTGCCGGCGGTGTTCGTCGATCCGGGACAGCTGATGGCCGCCCTGCTGTGCCTTGCGATCTCCGCGCGCAACGGCATGGCTGCCGGGGGTAAGATCGACATCGAGGCCGTCTGCGTCGATGCGCCCGCATCCGACGGCGAGGTTCGGATCGTCTTGCGGGCCTCGGCGCATGACCACGACGCTGCGCTTGCCGCGCCGATATTCAATGACATTCGGATGGTCGAGGATTTCGTCCGGCGCTCGAACGGACGCCTCGAGCTCGGCGCGCCCGCGGCGGCGGCGAGCATCGAGATCGTTCTGCCCCGGGCGCGGCCTGATCTGATTTAGTCCGCTGGCGGCCGACATAGTTAGCAACGTCCTAACGACTGAGCTCCGTCGTCGCCGAAACGCGGCGCCGGCGGCGGCTCCGCGCGGCGTCGACCGATCCAAATCGGCGAAACCCGCCGGTTTTCTCGTATTTAATCAAGTTGATTAGCAGCCGATTAGGATTAACGGCGGCAGCGGAGCCGATGCGCGGCCGTTCCGAAGTCAATTTAAGGAACGGGTAGGATTCCTGGGAACAGTCTGCCCCATCGCCGACAGAACGGTTCGGCGATCTCATGTTCATCCAGAAGGGAATGACAATGTCAGGTATCGTACTCTCGGCGTCGGTCCGCCAGAATCTGCTCTCGCTGCAGTCGACGGCTCAGCTCCTCGCCACCACCCAGAACAACCTCTCCACGGGCAAGAAGGTCAACTCGGCGCTCGACAACCCGACCAACTTCTTCACCGCGCAGGGGCTCGACAACCGCGCTTCCGACATCTCCAATCTGCTCGATGGTATCGGCAACGGCGTGCAGGTCCTGCAGGCTGCCAACACCGGCATCACCTCGCTGCAGAAGCTCGTCGACAGCGCCAAGTCGATCGCCAACCAGGTCCTGCAGAGCGCGGTGGGCTATTCCACCAAGTCGAGCGTGACCTCCGCCGCTCTCACCGGCGCGACCGCCACCAGCCTGCTGGGCGCCAGCACGACGGCTGTGACCGGCACGGCCGTGCTGAACGACAACACGACCGCTGTCGCGATCACCGGCAGCACCAAGCTGTCGGGCACCGCGGGCACCTCGTCGAACGACCTGGCCACCGGCATCACCTCGGGTGAGACGCTGGTCGTCAACGGCACGACCTTCAGCTTCGTCACCGGCACGTCCTCGACCGGCACCAGCATCGGCATCGGCGACACCGTGTCGAACCTGCTGTCGGCGATCCAGACGGCGACTGGCGTGAGCTCGTCGATCACCGCGGGTGCGATCACCCTGACGCCTCCGGCGGCTGGATTGACGCTCTCGGGCAGCAGCGGCACCTTGGCCAAGCTCGGACTGAGTGCTGTCGGCGACGGCCTGGCAGGACAGACCTTGACGATCGGTGCCACAGGAGGTGGCACGGCGACCAGTATCACCTTCGGCCTAGGAACAGGGCAGGTGAACTCGTTGAACGACCTCAACGCGAAGCTCGCAGCCAACAATCTGCAGGCCTCCGTCGACTCGTCGACCGGCAAGATCTCCATCACCACGACCAACGACGCGGCCTCGGCCACGATCGGTGCGATCAGTGGTACGGCGGCTGGCTCCAGCCAGGCCTTCAACGGCCTGACGGCGGCGGCTCCGGTGGCGGATGCGACGGCGCAGACGCAGCGTGCCAACCTGGTCTCGCAGTACAACAACGTGCTGGCGCAGATCAACACGACCGCTGCCGACTCGTCGTTCAACGGCATCAACCTGCTGAATGGCGACACGCTGAAGCTGACCTTCAACGAGACCGGCAAGTCGACGCTGTCGATCACCGGTGTCACGTTCAACTCGGCGGGCCTCGGCCTCTCGAGCCTGACCTCGGGCACCGACTTCCTCGACAACAACTCGGCGAACAAGGTGATCAAGGTGCTCAACACCGCCAGCTCCACGCTGCGCGACGAGGCCTCGACGCTCGGTTCGAACCTGTCGGTCGTGCAGGTCCGTCAGGACTTCAACAAGAACCTGATCAACGTGCTGCAGACCGGCTCGTCGAACCTGACGCTCGCCGACACCAACGAGGAAGCGGCCAACAGCCAGGCGCTGTCGACCCGCCAGTCGATCGCGGTGTCCGCGCTCTCGCTCGCCAACCAGTCGCAGGCGAGCGTGCTGCAGCTGCTGCGCTAAGGCGCGGGCGGCACCTATCGAAAATCGGAGGCGGCGGGGCATGTCCCCGCCGCTTTCGGCTAGACGATCCGGGATCCACGCCGGTCTGGTTCGACATCGACGGATGCTGCGCAGAGGCGCGGAGATGCACGCGACGTGCCCGTCGAAGAGAACGCCGCACGCCGGCGATGCCGCTCCCGCCAGGAGAGTTGGGCCATGCCCTTGCGGGTCGAGCTGAAGCCGTTCGAGCGCATCGTGATCGGTGACAGCGTGATCGTGAATTCGAACACGCGCGCGCGCTTCATCGTCGAAGGTGATGCGCCGATCCTGCGCGAACGTGACACCGTCACCGCTGAGACGGCCGATACGCCCGCGAAGCGCCTCTACCTCTGTGTCCAGACGATGTATCTGAAGAACGACGCGATCCGCTATCGCGCGTCCTATCTCGCCTGCATGAACGAATTGCGCAGGGCGCTTCCGGATGCCGCCGGCCAGGCCGAGCTGGTGGACCGTCACGTCACCGAGGGCGCACTTTACAAGGCGCTGAAGGAAATCCGGGCCTTGATCGAGCGCGAGGACCGCGCCGCGGTGCAGGCCGAAGCGGTGCCCTGACCGTCGGGCGGCGTCCGCACGGCCGGCGCGCCCGATGATGAATATACGGTCCGTATTTGCACGGACGTTAAAATTAACGGGACGGAGAAAAGCCCCGCCTAACGATGGAACCAGGAAAGTCCGTTGAGCCGAGCGATGGGCGGTTTCGATCCGCTCGCCCCTGGCAAAAGCACTGGACCGACCATCGCTCTGACAGGATCAGCGGTCGCCTTGCGATCGCAACGTCACTTCTTGGAAGGCCAGTTTCATGGACGATCTGTTGCGTGAGTTCCTGACGGAGACCAGCGAGAGCCTGGATACCGTCGACAATCAGTTGGTGCGGTTCGAGCAGGAGCCGAACAACGCCAAGATCCTGGATAACATCTTCCGCCTGGTGCACACGATCAAGGGGACCTGCGGCTTCCTCGGCCTGCCGCGGCTGGAAGCACTGGCGCACGCTGCCGAAACCCTGATGGGCAAATTCCGTGACGGCATGCCGGTGACCGGCGAGGCCGTGACACTGATCCTGACCACCATCGACCGCATTAAAGATCTGCTGGCGCAGCTCGAAGCCAATGAGTCCGAGCCCGAAGGTGAGGACCGCGATCTCATCAGCGAGCTCGAGGCGATGGTCGAGCGCGGCATGGCCGCGATGGCCGCGGGCACAGGCGAAGCCGCGCCGCCGCTGGCCCCGGCAGCGCCCGCAGCCGCCGCGCCCGCCCCCGCGACGACGCAGGGCAGCCTGATCGATCAGACGCTAGAGCGTCCGCTGCGTCCGGGCGAGGTCTCGCTCGACGAGCTGGAGCGCGCCTTCCGCGAGACCGCGATCGAGACCCCGCCGGCGCATGAGAAGGCGGCCGAGCCGAAACCTGCCGACAAGCCTGCAGAAGCCAAGGCGCCTGCGCCCAAGGCCGAGCCCGCCAAGGCGGAGGCGAAAGCCGAAGCTCCG
Source organism: Bradyrhizobium sp. USDA 4353 (assembly GCF_054063215.1). Lineage (NCBI taxonomy): Bacteria > Pseudomonadati > Pseudomonadota > Alphaproteobacteria > Hyphomicrobiales > Nitrobacteraceae > Bradyrhizobium > Bradyrhizobium sp. USDA 4353. The sequence continues at coordinate 1,311,859 of NZ_JBSSGB010000001.1, read as the reverse complement.
AAGAAGGCGGCGCGCGCCAAGGCGAATGCCGACGGCGAGGTGCAGGAGAGCGACAAGGTCGCCAACCAGTCGATCCGCGTCAACGTCGACACGCTCGAGCATCTGATGACGATGGTCTCCGAGCTCGTGCTGACGCGCAACCAGCTCCTGGAGATCGCCCGCCGCAACGAGGACACCGAGTTCAAGGTGCCGCTGCAGCGTCTGTCGAACGTCACCGCCGAGCTGCAGGAGGGCGTCATGAAGACGCGCATGCAGCCGATCGGCAATGCCTGGCAGAAGCTGCCGCGCATCGTCCGCGATCTCGCGACCGAGCTCGGCAAGCAGATCGAGCTCGAGATGCACGGCGCCGACACCGAGCTCGACCGCCAGGTGCTCGACCTGATCAAGGATCCGCTCACCCACATGGTGCGCAACTCGGCGGACCATGGTCTCGAAACCCCCGCTGAGCGTGCAGCGGCCAACAAGCCGGACCAGGGCACGATCCGTCTCTCCGCCTATCATGAAGGCGGTCACATCATCATCTGCATCGCCGACAACGGCCGCGGCCTCAACACCGAGCGCATCAAGGCCAAGGCCTTGGCGAACGGTCTCGTCACCGAGGCCGAGCTCGAGAAGATGACGGAAGCGCAGATCCACAAGTTCATCTTCGAGCCGGGCTTCTCGACCGCGGCCGCCGTCACCTCGGTGTCGGGCCGCGGCGTCGGCATGGACGTGGTGCGCACCAACATCGACCAGATCGGCGGCACCATCGACATCAAGTCGGTTGCCGGCGAAGGCTCGTCGGTGACCATCAAGATCCCGCTGACGCTCGCGATCGTCTCGGCGCTGATCGTCGAGGCCGGCGGCGACCGCTTCGCGATCCCGCAGCTGGCCGTCGTCGAGCTGGTGCGTGCGCGCGCCAACTCCGAGCATCGCATCGAGCGCATCAAGGACACCGCCGTCCTGCGCCTGCGCAACAAGCTGCTGCCGCTGATGCATCTGAAGAAGCTCTTGAAGATCGACGACGGATCGTCGTCGGATCCGGAGAACGGCTTCATCGTGGTGACCCAGGTCGGCAACCAGACCTTCGGCATCGTGGTCGACTGCGTGTTCCACACCGAGGAAATCGTGGTCAAGCCGATGTCGACCAAGCTGCGTCACATCGACATGTTCTCGGGCAACACCATCCTGGGCGACGGCGCGGTCATCATGATCATCGACCCCAACGGCATCGCCAAGGCGCTCGGCGCCGCCGGCACCGCCTCGCAGGCTGTCGCCGACGAGCATGCCGCGCATCATGCGATCGGCGGCGAGCAGCTCACCTCGCTCCTGGTGTTCCGCGCCGGCACGGCGCATCCCAAGGCGGTGCCGCTGGCGCTGGTCACGCGGCTGGAGGAGATCGCGGCCGACAAGATCGAGATCTCGAACGGCCGCTACATGGTGCAGTACCGCGATCAGCTGATGCCGCTGGTGCAGATGGAAGGCGTTGCGGTGCAGACCACCGGGTCGCAGCCGATCCTGGTGTTCGCCGACGAGACCCGCGCGATGGGCCTCGTCGTCGACGAGATCATCGACATCGTCGAGGAGCGGCTCAACATCCAGGTCTCCGGCGCCAAGGACGGCATTCTCGGCTCGGCCGTGATCAAGGGCCAGGCGACCGAGGTGATCGACGTCGGCCACTTCCTGCCGATGGCCTTCGCCGACTGGTTCATCCGCAAGGAGATGAGCACCGAGGCGCTGACCCGCTCCGTGCTGCTGGTCGACGACTCGCCGTTCTTCCGCAACATGCTGGCGCCGGTGCTGAAGTCGGCCGGCTACAAGGTGCGCACGGCCTCATCGGCGATCGAGGGCCTCGCCACGCTGCGCTCAGGGCAGACCTTCGACATCGTCGTCACCGACATCGAGATGCCGGAGATGAACGGCTTCGAGTTCGCCGAGACCATCCGCGCCGACCAGAACCTGCATCATTTGCCGGTCATCGCGGTGTCGTCGCTGATTTCGCCGGCTGCGGTCGAGCGTGGCCGCCAGGCCGGCCTCTACGACTACATCGCCAAGTTCGACCGTCCCGGCCTGATCGCGTCCTTGAAGGATCAGTTCGACGAGCGTGAACGCGCCGAAGCGGCCAAGCGTGCGGCTTGATATGACGACCAGCAGGAGAAGTGTGCGATGAGCAGCAGCAAGACCGAAATCTCCGACGGCGCGGCGTCCGAGTTCGTGACCGCCGTGATCGGCGGCCAGCTGTTCGGCCTGCCGATCTCGCGGGTGCAGGACGTGTTCATGCCGGAGCGGGTGACGCGGGTGCCGCTGTCGTCGGCCGAGATTGCCGGCGTCTTGAACCTGCGCGGCCGCATCGTCACCGTCGTCGACATGCGGGCGCGGCTCGGCCTTGCCAAGGCCGATGACGGCAAGCCGCCGATGGCGGTCGGCGTCGATCTGCGCGGCGAGTCCTACGGCCTCCTGATCGACCAGATCGGCGAGGTGCTGCGGCTGCCCGAGGCTGGCCGGGAAGAGAACCCGGTCAATCTCGATCCACGCATGGCGAAGTTTGCGGGCGGCGTGCACCGCCTCGACGGCCAGCTGATGGTCGTCCTCGATGTCGATCGCGTGCTCGAACTCATGCCCAAGGCGGCAATCGCCGCTTAGCCCCTCAACCGTCTCATAGGAGAGACAAAATGAAAACCTGTCTGGTCGTGGATGACTCCAGCGTCGTGCGCAAGATCGCGCGCCGCATCCTGGAGGAGCTGGGCTTCTCGGTCGTCGAGGCGGAGGATGGCGAGCAGGCGCTGGAGCTCTGCACCAAGAGCCTGCCGGACGCGATCCTGCTCGACTGGAACATGCCGGTGATGGACGGCTACGATTTCCTCGGACGTCTGCGCCGGATGCCGAGTGGCGAGACCCCGAAAGTGGTGTTCTGCACCACCGAGAACGACATCGATCACATCTCGCGCGCGCTGAATGCCGGCGCCAACGAATACATCATGAAGCCGTTCGACAAGGAGATTGTCGCCGCGAAGTTCCAGGAAGTCGGTCTCATCCAGGCGCTCTCAGCCGAATCCGCCTGATCCCCTTCGTCTGCCCAGAAGAGGCCGTCCGTGAACCAGCCAGATTATGAATTCCTGCGCAAGCTGCTTCGAGATAAGTCAGGTCTCGATCTGTCTGCCGACAAGCAATATCTGATCGAGAGCCGCCTGCTGCCGCTCGCACGCAAGGCCGGTCTCGCCAGCATCAGCGACCTCGTCCAGAAGCTGAAGGACGGATCGAGCACGCTCATCAGCCAGGTCGTCGAGGCGATGACGACCAATGAGACGTTCTTCTTCCGCGACAAGGTGCCGTTCGATCACTTCCGCGACGTGATCATGCCGGAGCTGTTGAAGGCGCGCGCCAATCGCAAGTCGATCCGGATCTGGTGCGCGGCCTGCTCGACCGGACAGGAGCCGTACTCGCTGGCGATGTCGCTCAAGGAGATGGGCGCTGCCCTCAGCGGATGGCGCGTCGAGATCATCGCGACCGACCTGTCCCAGGAGGTGCTGGAGAAATCCAAGGCTGGCCTCTACAGCCAGTTCGAGGTGCAGCGCGGGCTGCCGATCCAGCTCCTGGTCAAGTACTTCAAGCAGGCCGGCGAGCTCTGGCAGATCAATTCCGATGTGCGCGGCATGGTGCAGCATCGCCAGCTCAATCTGCTGCACGATTTCTCGCAGCTCGGCACCTTCGACGTCGTGTTCTGCCGCAACGTGCTGATCTATTTCGATCAGGATACGAAGATCAACATCTTCGGCCGGCTCGCGAAGCTGATGGAGCCGGACGGCTTCCTGGTGCTTGGTGCTGCGGAAACGGTGGTCGGTCTGACCGACGTGTTCAAGCCGCTGGCGGACCGTCGCGGCCTGTATCGCCCGAGCGGGGTGGCCTCCACGGCGAAGGCGCCGCTGCCGGGCGCCAGGGTCGCGGCCGCCGGCACCTAGATCTCGCCGTCACGACACCAGAGCAGGACACAAAGATGTCTGAAGAGAACAAAGGTACGGAGCGCGTCACGTTCAGCCGGGGCTACGATGTCTGCATCATGGGCATCGACGGCACCTGGCGGCGCGATTGTCAGCTCAACGCCATCTCGGACAATGACGCAGTGCTGACCGTCGAAGGATCGATTCAGGGATTGAACCTCAAGGAGTTCTTTCTGCTGTTGTCCTCGACGGGCCTGGCCTACCGTCGCTGCGAGCTGGTCCGGGTCAACGGCGCCGAGATGGACATTCAGTTCATCAAGGGCAAGAACAAGAAGAAGCGTGGCGCATCCTCCGGCCAGGAAGCGACCGTCAACTAAGTCTCGTGGCTGTGGCCCGGCGGATCGTTCGCCGCCTGCACGTGACGGTTCTGGCATCGAGCTGGTGCGACGACCTGCCGAACCTCCTGCGCAAGTCCTAAGCGGGCAGGCCGTTTTTCGGACGCCGTTTTTACTTGGCCGCAGGATCGGATGTGTATGACGAGGAAGTCAGTCAATTTTGCCAGGAACGACCAATGTCGGTCATGAGTTCGGAACCTGCGACCAGCCAGCCCGGGGCTGTGGAGGAGGGCGATCGGCGCGCTCTCCAGCTTCTCGTCGTCGACGACGACGCGGCACAGCGGACATTGATTTCGCTCGCGGCCAAGCAGGCCGGCCATGCAGTCACGGTCGTGGCGACCTGCAACGATGCCATCCGCGAGGTGCGCGGCAAGCGGTTCGATTGCGTGACGCTTGACCTGATGCTCGAGGACGGAGACGGCACCGAGGTCCTCAAGGCGATCGCCGACAGCCGCTTCGCGGGCTCCGTGATCGTGATCAGCGGCATGGACGCGGCGCGGCGCATCGCGGCGCGACTCTATGCCCGCTCGCTCGGGATCGATCTGCAGAGTCTGCCGAAGCCGGTCGATCTGGCCGCCTTGCGCATCTACCTCGCCAATCTCGGCAAGACGGCGCTCGGCCTGCCGGTGGTTCACACCTGGGGCGGCGTCGCCGCCGAAGGTGTTGCCGCAAAGCATCGGTCTTGAACGGACCATCCGGTCATGCTCGCGGGTCGTAAAGATGGTCAACGCTGCGGCTCAGCCGCAGCGTGATCAAAACAAGGGCAATGCAGGCGACGGGCCTGCGTCCCTGTGTCGAATGTCGTGCAGAAATCCAATCAGCCGCAGGACGGATCGCCCATGGAACGCGGGGGTCGCATCGTCATGGATCGGCGAGGCCCGCCCGCTCCGCGACTGACATCGATCATGATCGAGTCGGTCGCTCCCTGTTTTGCAAGGCAGCATGTGATCCACAAGGACTGCCTTGTGATCGTGTTCAGATCGTGTTCTCGTGATGGCGGTTGCCATCCGCAGCTACTACTTGTGGGTTGAGGTCATAAGCCGTACAAATACGGGTGCCCAAAACACCGCACAAGTATGGTATCATAAAACGCGCTTTCATTGTTTCTTCTCTCTTTGCAAGAGCACTCGCCCATGGCCGAACAAACAACTTCCCGCGGTGAGATTTTTGTCGTCGATGACGACCCAGCCGTGCGCGACACCCTCTCGATGGTTCTGTCGGCAGGTGGATATGAGGTGATCTGCTTTGCGGATGGCGCCGCGCTTCTGGCCGTGGCGCGAAGCCGGACGCCATCCTGCATTCTGCTCGACGTGCACATCCCCGGAAAATCCGGCCTCGACATTCTCAGGGAACTGCACGGCGAGGACTATCCGGCTCCGATCTTCATGATCTCGGGCCAGGGCGATATTCCGATGGCGGTGAATGCGATCAAGAACGGCGCGCTCGACTTCATCGAGAAGCCGTTTCGTGGCAGCGAGATCGTCGCCCGCCTGAACGAGGCGATCGGCGCCTTCGCGCGGCGGCAGAAGGAGAACGCCTCGCCGAAGATCGGCTCGCTGCATTTCCCCGGCCGAGAGCCGTTGACGCGGCGCGAGCGCGAGGTTCTCGAGCAGTTCACGGCGGGCGCCTCCAACAAGGAAGCCGGACGCACGCTCGGCATCAGCCCGCGGACGATCGAGGATCACCGCGCCAACATCATGAAGAAGCTCGGCGCGCGCAACGCTGCGGATCTGATCCGCATCGTGATGACGGCCTCCCGCGCCAATTGAGACCCGCAGCAGGGCTGCCGCGGGGCTGCCCTGTCATGGCCGGCCTGCCGGCCCCGCTCGTCAAGCGTCGGTCGCCGCGAGCGCCTTGCGGATCATCTTGGCCAGCTCGGATTTGCGATATGGCTTCGGCAGCAGCAGGATCCCCTCGTCGAGACGGCCGTGATGCACGACCGCATTCTCGGTATAGCCGGAGGTGAACAGCACAGGCTGGCCGGGGCGGATCCGCTGGATCTCGGACGCGAGCTGACGTCCGTTCATCGTTCCCGGCATGATGATGTCTGTGAACAGCAGATCGTAGCGCTCGCCCGCGTTGGTGATCGTGAGCGCCTCGGCGGCGTTGCCGGCCTCGAGCGTGGCATAGCCCAGCGCGTGGAGCTGAGCGAGAACGTAGCCGCGGACCAATCGATCGTCCTCGACCACCAGGATCGTCTCATGGCCGCCTTCGATGGGCGGCGCGGTTCCCGTCGTCGACACGACTGCGCCGTCGGTTCCGGGCGGCAGGTACATGCGGATCGTGGTGCCGTGTCCTTCCTCGCTGTAGATCCGGATATGGCCAGCCGACTGCTTCACGAAGCCATACACCATCGACAGGCCGAGCCCCGTGCCCTTGCCGGGACCTTTCGAGGTGAAGAACGGATTGAAGACCTTGTCGATGATTCCAGCCGGAATGCCGCTGCCGCTGTCGCTCACCGCGATCATCGCGTAACGGCCGGGCCGGACGTCGTCGTAGAGGCTCGCATAGTTCTCGTCGAGATCGCCCCAGCCCGTCTCCAGGAGCAGCTTGCCGCCATTCGGCATGGCGTCGCGGGCATTGAGCGCCAGATTGATGATGGCCGTGGCGAGCTGGTTGGGGTCGACATGCGCGACGCAGGCTTCGTCCTGGAACACGGACTCGATCTCGATCTGCTCGCCCAGCGTCGGCCGCAGCAGCTTCGCAGTGTCGATGATCAGCGTGTTGACATCGACCTCGCGCGGCTGCAGCGGCTGCCGGCGTGCGAAGGCCAGCAGATGCTGGGTGAGATCGGCGCCGCGCGCGGCGGCCTCGTCGATCATCCGGGTGATCGCGGCTAGCTGCGGTTCCTTGGCGACCGCGGCCGCGAGGATCTCGATCGTGCCGGTGATCACCGTGAGAATGTTGTTGAAGTCATGCGCGATGCCGCCGGTGAGCTGGCCGATCGCTTCCATCTTCTCCGACTGGCGGATCCGCTCCTCCGTCGCGATCTTGTCGGTCAGGTCGCGGAAGAAGCTGTTGAGCACGAAGCCATTGCGGGTCTTCAGCGCCGTGACGCTCGCCTCGGCCTTGAACTCGCGGCCGTCGCGCCGCTTCACCATCACCTCGCGCCGGCGTCCGACGCCGAGCGCGGAGGCCTGGCCGGTCATCACGATGCGACCGAGCGCGGCGCGCAACTCCTCGCCCTCGCCTTGGACCGTGATGACGTCGAACACGTCCTTGCCGATGATCTCGGCGCGCGACCAGCCGAAGATCTTCTCGGCCTGCGAGTTCCAGTTCAGGATCGCGCCCTTGTCGTCGATCTGCACGAACGCATCGAGCGCCGTTTCGACGATGTTGCGGGCGAGCTGCTCGCTCTCGCGCAGGGTCTCCTGCGCCAGCCGGCTCTCCGTCATGTCGCGCCCGATGAAGAAATAGCGCTGCACCGGCTCCGACCAGTTCGAGGTCCAGGACAGCGTGACGACGCGCCCGTCCTTGTGGACGTAGCGCCCGTCGGAGGTGCGTGCGCGCAACCCGAGGCGTGCGGCACGCAGCTCCTCACGGGCCTTGGCGAGATCGTCGGGGTGGATGAAATCGGCGCCGCTGCGGCCGATCATCTCGGCCGGCTTGTAGCCGAGGATCGCCTCCACGCTGGGCGAGACCTGCACCAGCACGCCGCTCCGGTCGGTGATCAGGATGAGGTCCTGCGAGGTCTCGAAGATGCGCCGGCGCTCTTCGGTCTGCTGCCGCAAGGCCTGCTCGGTCCTGCGGCTCTCGGTCATGTCGCGCGCGATCTTGGAGGCGCCGATGATCTGGCCGCTTGGCGATTTGATCGGCGAGACGCTGAGCGAGACCAGAACGGGCTCGCCGTCCTTGCGGATGCGCACCGTCTCGAAGTGCTGGATCCGCTCGCCGCGCGCCACACGCACCAGAAGATCCTGCGCCTCCGCCAAGCGGTCGGGCGGAACCAGGAAGTCCGCCTGGCGGCCGACGGCCTCCTCGGCGGAATAGCCCAGCATGGTCTCGGCGGCCGGGTTCCAGGCGGTGATGCTGCCGTCCAGCGCCATGGTGACGATGGCGTCGTTCGACGATTCCACCGCGGCACTGTAGAGGCGTTCGCGGGCCGCGAAATGGTCGCGCGCCGCCTCGGTCAAATAGTGCTCCTGGACCTCGCGCTCCAACTCGGCGGTCTTGGCGCGGACCTCCTCCATCACGCGCGCGAAGGCGCGCGCCAGCACGCCCGTCTCGCCGACCGCCTCGAGCGGGATCTTCACGGCCTCGCCGCGGCCGACGCCCTCGACCGCCTGCGTCAGCTGGTTGATCGGGCGCGTCAGCGAGCGGGCGACCACGAAAGCCAGCGCGGCGGCGCATAGCATCGCGATCAGGCCGACCTCGACCGCCGTCTTGCGGATGGCGAGCGCGGGCGCCATGAACGCAGTGTTCGGGATCGTTTCGATCACCGCGATCCATTCCTGCCCCGCCAGCAGCGCCGGCGCGAAGGCGACGCCGCCGGGGCGGTCGGCATCGTCGTGCACGATCCGCGCAAAGCCTTCCGCCGCGCCTGTCGCGTTGGCGAGCGCCGGAAAGTCGTCCTGCCAACGCGTCGATTGACCGCGCTTCGAGGCGAACTCGCGGTCGGATTCGGGATGAAACAGATAGTCGCCGCGGGCATTCACGACATAGATCTGACCGCCCGGACGCGCGGCCTTGCGCAGATGCGCGAAGATTGGACGCATGTCGAGATCGAGCAGCAGGATCGCGAACGGCTTGCCGTCGGGCCCGAACAGCGGCGTGCCGACGCACAGCATCGGCACGCCGGTCCTGGGGTCCGTCGTGTTGCCGTCGAGGACGATCGGCGAGATGCGGATGCCGCCGGGCGGCAGGCTCAACGTCTCCTTGATGTAGTTGCGCTCGCCGCGCGCGATCAGCTGGTTCTCGGGAACGATCCGGACGGCGTTGTCCGGCCCGAGCCGGTCGACGCGGATCAGCTCGCGATAATCGTTCTCGATCCCGACCAGGCGGATCATCGCGTAGGTCGGCTTGGCCTGCAGCTCGGCGAAATAGCGCGACGCGACGCGCTCGCGCCAGGACTGGGCGGGCAGTCCTTCGAGCGGATCCGGAATTCCGGTCTTCATCGTTCGCATCAAAGTTGCGAGGTTCGGCGTCGAGCGATACGCGGTGAGGTCGTTGCGCGCGTTCCCGACATAGTTCTCGAGCTCGGTCGCCATCAGGCGCGAATGCGATTCGATGCGGTCCAAAGCGCGCGGCAGCAGCGCCCGCTCGAGGCTGCGATAGCCGAGCCAGCCGACCGCGAACACGGCGATGGCGACCAGCAGGATCATCGCGATCGCCAGCCGTGTCGTCAGCGTCATGCGGCGGCCAAGGCCGCCGACCTCGCTCCCGCCCGGGGCGCCGCTCATCAGGGATGCGCCGGGTCGGCTGTCAGGAGTTCGGAGGAGCATCGTGGTCTGGCCGGGGTGAAGCAGTCTGCTTGCCGGCGGCGGCAAGACAATCGGACACCATCGTCAGCAGGGTCGCCGGCTTGAACGGCTTGGGCAATGCGGACACGGCTCCCAGCTTGGTGGCCATGGTAAGATAATCGGGCTCGGCCACCGAGCTCGGGGTTTGCGGCCGTCCTGACGTCATGATGATGGGAACGCTCGGGCTCCGCTTGAGGATCAGCCGCATCGCCTCCAGCCCGTCCATCCCCGGCATGAAGATGTCGAGCACCACCAGGTCGAAGCTCTCTTCGTTGAACCGTGAGAGCGCCTTCTGGCCGTCGCCGGCAGCCGTCACGACATGGCCGTCCCGCTCGAGCACGCGCTGAATGGTCAGCTGCATGACAGGGTCGTCATCCACGACCAGTATCTTCGCCACGCTCCGCGCTCCCCGAATGGCTGGCAGCAAGACCAACGGTCAGTTGTAAAGGTTTTGCCTAATTCCGGGCGCGCCGCAAGCGCTTCACGGACCAAGTCACATGCACGGTGAACTGGCGGGGATCGTGCGGGGGGGAAGTCGAGTGAACCGAGCTGTGTCCAGGGGCGCGCCATGGACCGCGCCCGTTGGGCCTGCTTGAAATCAGGCCGCTGCCTCCTTGTGAGGCACTCGCGCCGTAGTTGTACGGTTAGAACCCTTCACATTCGCTTAATTTGATCGATAGAAAGATCCAAAAGGTTCTCGTTTTGCTTGTGTTGGCCCTTGCGCCTAGCTGCATAAGCTTTGGGCACATTCGCGGCGACATGAATTTGGAGTGGAGGTCATTTCATGCTCGGCAATCTGAAGATCGGAACTCGGCTCTCCCTTGGTTTCGGCGTTCTGGTCATGATCGGACTCGCAACGGCCGCCTTCGGCTTCTGGCAGCTGGGAACCATCTCGACCAAGGTCCTCCGCATGGCTGACCAGTCGCAGAACGCGCTCAGCGTGGCGAAGATATCGGCCGATCTCCACGCCTCATCCCGCGGATTGCTTCGCTACCAGGCCTATCGCGATCAGGCGGCTTATGATGAGGCTGAGGTCCGGCTGGCAAGCGCGACGGCGACACTGCAGGAGACGATCCGTCGCACGGTGTCGCAGGAGCGGCTCGCCGCCTATCGGCTGCTGCAGCCGGAGATTGCATCACTTGAGGACAGGCGGGTGGCGCTCGGCACCGCCTTCCAGGCCTATTTTACCGCTCGCGACGCGTTGTTCGCCGATGGCGAGCGTCTCGCGGCCAACCTCCGCAAGCTGATCGATTCCGCTCAGGGCACGCCACATGCACAAGGGTTTGTTGCCTTGGAGATGAGCGTCAGCATGGCGCGTATTTTCGTTTGGCGGCACCTGGCTACGCACGAGGTGAAGCAGCGCGAAGGCTTCGCGGCAGAGCTCGGGCGGTTACGCGCGCAGATCGCAGCGCTCGAAACGCAGAGCGTGGGCGGGTCGGCGCCGCAGCTCGCGACCGTGAAGGCCGATCTTGCGACCTATGCCAACAGCTTCGAGCAAGCCTCCAGCAATCTGCTTCGCGGCAACGAGATCTATGCACGGGAAATTGCACCACTGACAACGGCGGCCATCGACCGCATCGAAAAGGTCGAGAGCGGCATACGATCGAGTTATGTTGCGACGGTCGCGGAAGCCATCAACCTGATCAAGGGGGCATCGGAGGTGCAGCTTGCCACGGCGATCGTCGCCGCATTGCTCGCCGTGGCCGGCGCTCTCGTGTTGACGCGCAGCATCAGCAAGCCGCTGCAGGTCCTTGTCGACGAGTCCGCACGGCTGTCGGCCGGAGATACCTCGGTCGAATTTCTCGGCGCGCGCCGCCGCGACGAGGTCGGCCAGCTGGCGGTGGCCGTCGCGAAGTTCCGCGACAATGTTCTGGCGCAACAGCAGGCGGCTCGGAAGGTGACCGAAGCGGCAGAACAGCGTGATGCCGTCAACCGGAACATGGAGCAGGCGGTCGAGGAGTTTCGCCGTGCGGCCGAAGGCCTGCTCGGCGAGGTCGGCAACAATGCCGCCCGGATGAAGCAGACGGCCAGCGTCCTGACCAGCATCGCGCAGCAGGCGACCGAGCAGGCCGGCTCGGCCGCTGATGCCTCGGGACGGACGGCGTCGAACGTTCAGACCGTGGCGGCCGCTGCCGAAGAGCTCGCAGGATCGATCCAGGAGATCGGGCGTCAGATCGATCGGTCGAATGCCACGGTGCGTTCCGCGAACACGACCACCGCCCGCTCGGAAAGCGAGATCGAGAGCCTGGCCCAAGCGGCGCAGAGCATCTCCTCGGTGGTCGACCTGATCCAGGCGATTGCGGCGCAGACCAACCTGCTCGCGCTCAACGCGACGATCGAGGCGGCCCGCGCCGGCGAGGCCGGCCGCGGCTTCGCGGTCGTCGCCCAGGAGGTGAAGTCGCTGGCGGAGCAGACAGCCAGGGCAACGCAGGAGATCGCCCAGCACGTCCAGGGTATCCAGACCTCGACCGGCAATGCGGTCGCCTCGGTAAAGCAGGTCGGCGTCGCCATGCGCGAGATCGACGAGGTCACAGGCGCGATCGCCAGCGCGGTCGAGCAGCAGGGCGCCGCCACCCGCGAGATCTCCGAGAACGTGCAGATGGCGGCGTCGGGCTCGCAGACCTTGGCCGCGAGCATCGCCACCGTCAGCGATGCGATCCGGCAAACCAACCGCTCGGCGGACCAGGTGTCGGACTCGTCGGCCCAGGTCTCGCAGGCCGCCGAGCGTCTGGCGGGCGAGGTCAGGAGCTTCTTCGTGAAATTGCGCACCGGTCCGCTGGATCGCCGCCAGGGCGACGATCCGAACTACATAGGACCGGAGCGCCGGCAGAACGCCGATGCCGGCAACGCCGGCAGACGGATGAAGATTGCGTGAGTTGGCCGCCCTGGCCAAGCGCCGGGCGGTCTGGAATGTCTTGGGGGTTGCAATGTCTGGTTTCGTTTCGAATGTGAAGATCCAGAGCCGGCTGCTCGCCGGCTTTGGTCTGATCTGCATGCTGCTCGGCTGCGCCGTCGGCTACTCGGCCTGGGCGGTCTCCGATGTCTCGGAGAAATTCCGCAAGGTCGTCGATCTCAGATCGCCGGTCGCCATCACCAGCACTCAGCTCGTGGCCGATCTTCATGCGACGCTGGCGTCCCTGCGCGGCTATCTGCTCACGGGTGATCCCGAGATGAAGCAGCGCCGCGCCGCGCTGTGGATGGAGTTCGACAAATCGATCCAGCAATTCGACCGCCTGGCCGCGGGCTTCCAGCTCGCGGAGAACCGCGCGCTATGGGGCGAGGCCAAGTCGCTGATCTCGGAGTTCAGGGCTGCCCAGGACAAGGCCGAAGCGATCGCCTTCACGGCTGACGCGTATCCCGCGACGAAGCTGCTCGGGACCGAAGCCTCGCCGCTGATCGCGACGATGTTCGCCGAGATCACCAAGATGATCGACGAGGAGAACGGCCTCGAGGCGACGCCCGAGCGCAAGCGCCTGCTGAAGACGATGGCCGACGTGCGCGGCAACCTCGCCGCGGCAGGCTCGCAGCTCCGCCTCTATGTCGCCTCGGGCGATCCCGCCGATCGCGACAAGGTCGCCGGCCCGTCGGCCAACTACAAGAATGCGATCGCGACCATCGTCGGTCAGTCCGCGCTGCTGACGCCGTCGCAGAAGGTGGCTTTCGACAAGGTCGTCAAGGCGAGCGAGGCGTTCGCACCGCTGCCGGACAGGATCTTCGCGATCCGGCAGTCGCCGCAATGGAACGCGGCCGTGTTCCTGCTGGCGACCGAGGCGGCGCCGCGGGCCAACAAGCTCCTCGAGCTGCTGGACGGCAAGACGCGCGCCGACGGCACGTTCGGCGGCGGCCTGAAGACCAATCAGCAGGACGTGCTCGTCAAGGAGTCGGCCGAGGTCGCCGCGACGGTCGAGCGCCTGCTGTTCGCCGAATGGACGCTGCTCGCCGTCGGCCTGGTGCTGGGAATCGGCATTGCGATCGCCGTCGCGCGCTCGATCACGCGGCCGATCCGGGAGCTCGTGACGGATTCCGCCCTGCTGGCCGAAGGCGACACGACGGTGGAGTTCAAGACCGCCGCGCGCGGTGATGAGATCGGCGATGTCTCCAAGGCTGTGGCGGTGTTCCGTGACAATGTGATCGCGCAGCAGCAGGCCTCGACCAACTATGTGCGCGAGTCCGAGGCGCGCGAGGCCATGAACCGCACGATGGAGTTGGCGGTCGAGGACTTCCGCGTCAAGTCGACCGAGCTGTTGTCCGAGGTCGATGACAATGTCGGCGTGATGAGGAGCACGGCGGAGTCGCTGACGGGAATCGCGGGCCATGCGACCGATCAGGCGGCGTCCGCGGCCGGCGCATCCGAGAAGACTGCCGTCAACGTGCAGACCGTGGCCTCCGCCGCCGAGCAGCTGTCGAGCTCCATCGTCGAGATCGGCCGGCAGATCGAGCTCTCCAACGCGACAGTGCGCAATGCCAATGCCACCACCGCCCGCTCCGAGGCCGAGATCGAGAGCCTCGCTCAGGCGGCGCAGAGCATCTCGACCGTGGTCGACCTGATCCAGGCCATTGCGGCGCAGACCAACCTGCTCGCGCTCAACGCGACCATCGAGGCGGCGCGCGCGGGCGAGGCGGGCCGCGGCTTCGCCGTCGTCGCGCAGGAGGTGAAGTCGCTGGCCGAGCAGACCGCCAAGGCGACGCAGGAGATCAGCCAGCACGTCCAGGGCATCCAGAGCTCGACCAGCAACGCGGTCTCCTCGGTGAAGGAGGTCTCGGCGGCGATGCGCCAGATGGCCGACGTGACCACTGCGATTGCCAGCGCGGTGGAGGAGCAGGGCGCGGCGACGCGGGAGATCTCGCACAACGTCCAGATGGCGGCATCGGGCAGCAAGATGCTGGCCTCCAACATCTCCACCGTCAGCGCGGCCATCGAGGAGACCAGCCAGTCGGCGGACAGCGTTCGCAATGCGTCCGACAACGTCTCGCGCGTGGCGGAAAATCTCGCGGCGGAGGTCGAGGAGTTCTTCATCAGGCTGCGCAGCGGCGCGTTCGACCGTCGCGTTGCTGACGACCCGAATTACCGCGGTCCTGAGCGTCGCGCCAAAGGGCGCACGGGGCGGCGGGTGGCCTGACATCGCGGTGCGGATCGGCCGGCCGCGGCGCTAGCCGCTGAGATAGTCCGGCCAGAGGCTGCGGATGGTGGCGAGATCGCTCAGCGTGCCCGTCAGGTGCTCGCGCAGATGCTTCTGTGCTGCGTGGGGCTGTCCCGCGGCGATCGCGTCCACGATCTGCTTGTGGTGGCGCAGGATGGTCTGCGCCTTGCCGGGCGAGGGCAGATGCAGCCGCCTGAGGCGGTCGATATGGCCGCTGCGGCTGCGCACCAGCGTCCATAGCTCGTGCTTGTCGGCGGCGGTGTAGAGCCGCTCGTGGAAGGCGTTGTCGACGACAGTGAAGGACGCGAAATCGCCGTCCTTCGCAAAGCGCCGCTGCTGGGCGATCAGCGCGTAGAGCTCATCGGTCGGCGCGGCGACCGGCGTCAACGACAGCAGGCGCACGATCTCGAGCTCCAGCGCCTGGCGCAGGAACTGAGCCTGCTGCGCCCGGCCGACATCGATGCGGCTGACCAGCGTCGCGTGCTGCGGGAAAACCTCGACCAGCCCTTCCTCGGCCAGCCGCATCAGCGCGTCGCGGATCGGCGTCGAGCTCAGGCCGAACTCGGACTGCAGCGCGGTGCGCGACAGCGGCGCCCCCGGCGGCAGCGCCAGCCCGATGATCTGGTCGCGCAGCCGCTCGAACACCTGCGGAGCCGCGCGCCGGCTCGGGTCGAGCCGCTCGGGCGGGAGGGAGGCAGGTGGCGTCGCGGGCAGGGCCATGAGGGCGAACGTCCGGCTGTAATGTCGCAGGCGACGAACAGTGCTTGTCAGAAATGCACTAATGCATTAGTGCATTTGGTGACCGGTCGTCAAGAAGGAGCCGGCGCGCGAAGGAGGGATGTCGCATGTTGGAGAAACTCGGGCGCTCGGTCCCGCGGGCCGGTCTGCTGGCGGCGCTGCTCGTCGCGGCGACCTGGAACGGTCCGGCAGCCGCGCAGCAGAAGACCGAGGTCTCGCTGTCGCGCCAGCCCGGCATCTTCTACATGCCGAGCCACATCATCGAGAAGAACAAGCTGATCGAGAAGCATGCCGCGGCGCTCGGCGTCCCCGGCGTCACCACGAAATGGCTGACCTTCTCCGGCGGCGGGGCGCAGACCGATGCGCTGCTGTCCGGCAGCGTCGATATCCTCAACACCGGCACCGGCAATCTGCTCTTGCTGTGGGACCGCACCCGCGGCGGCGTGAAGGGCATCGTCGCCACCTCGGCGCAGCCGATGACCCTGATCAGCCGTGACGCTAACATCAAGTCGATCAAGGACTTTGGTCCGACCGACAAGATCGCGGTGCCCACGGTGAAGGTCTCCACGCAAGCGATCGTCTTGCAGATCGCCGCCGCCGAGGCGTTCGGCGCCGACCAGTGGAACAAGCTCGACGCCAACACCGTGCAGCTCGGTCATCCCGATGCCTACACCGCGCTGACCAATCCGCAGCACGAGGTCCACAACCACTTCTCGATCCCGCCCTACACGTTCCTGGAAATGAAGAACGTGCCGGGCGCGCATGTCGTGCTGAACTCGCCCGATGTGATGGGCGGCCCGCTCAGCCAGGCGCAGTTCTTCACCACCACGAAGTTCGCCGACGCCAATCCGAAGATCATCCAGGCGGTGCGTGACGCCACGAGGGAAGCGCATGACCTGATCCGCAGCGACACCAAGACGGCGGTTGAGATCTACAAGGAGATCACCGGCGACAAGACCTCGGTCGAGGATCTGCTGGTCTGGCTCAAGGAGCCCGGCATGATGGAGTGGAATCTGGAGCCGCAGGGCACGATGAAGTTCGCGACGCATCTCGCCAAGATCGGCACCATCAAGACCCAGCCGAAAGCCTGGACCGACTATTATCTGCCGGTCGCGCATGATCTGAAGGGCAACTGATGTCCGCGCTCCTCGATGTCGATGGCGTCACGCTACGCTACAAGACCTCCAGTGCCGTGATCACCGCGACGGAGCGGGTCGGCTTCTCGGTCGATCGCTCCGACCGCTTCGTGCTGCTGGGTCCCTCCGGCTGCGGCAAGTCGACCTTGCTGAAAGCCGTCGGCGGCTACATCAAGCCGAGCGAAGGCCGCATGCGGATCAACGGCCGCGAGATCACCGGGCCCGGCGCCGACCGCATGATGATCTTCCAGGAGTTCGACCAGCTGCTGCCGTGGAAGACCGTGCTCGCCAACGTCATGTTCCCGCTGCTGACGGCGCGGCGCATGCCGCGCAAGGAAGCCGAGAGCAGGGCGCGCGCCTATATCGAGAAGGTCGGGCTGACGCGCGTCGTCGACGCCTATCCGCATACGCTGTCGGGCGGCATGAAGCAGCGCGTGGCGATCGCGCGGGGTATGGCGATGGAGCCGGACATCCTGCTGATGGACGAGCCGTTCGCCGCGCTCGATGCGCTGACGCGGCGGACCTGCCAGGACGAGCTGTTGCAATTGTGGGGCGAGACCAAGTTCACGGTGCTGTTTGTGACGCATTCGATCGCGGAAGCGATCAAGATCGGCAACCGCATTTTGCTGCTGTCGCCGCATCCCGGGCGGGTGAAGGCGGAGGTGATCGACGTCGACAAGGTCTCGGCCGAGGACGGCAGCGCGGCGCGGCTGGAGAAGCAGATCCATGATCTCTTGTTCTCCGAACCCGCAACGGCGCATTGAGGAGGGCTGAATGGCTGACGCCAAGATCATCCTGCGCGATACGTCGGCGGTAAGCTCAGGGCCTGCCGATGTCGAGCGCAAGCTGAGCGTGCTCGAGCTGCTGTGGAATGACGGCTTCTTCCGCAAGACCCTCATCATCGTCGTGCTCGCGGCGATCTGGCAGGCCTATGGCAGCTATCTCGACAATCCGCTGCTGTTTCCGACCTTCTCCGACCCCATCGCAGCGCTGTGGGAGAAGGTGCGCGACGGCACCATCCCGATGCGCGCCTGGACGTCGCTAAAGGTGCTGTTCATGGGTTATGCGGCCGGCATCACGCTCGCCGCCATCCTGACCGTGCTGGCGATTTCGACCCGCATCGGTACGGACTTCCTCGAGACGGTCACCGCGATGTTCAACCCGCTGCCGGCCATCGCACTGTTGCCGCTGGCGCTGATCTGGTTCGGGCTCGGCAGCGGCAGTCTCGTGTTTGTGCTGATCCATTCGGTGCTGTGGCCGGTCGCGCTCAATA
Source organism: Bradyrhizobium sp. USDA 4353 (assembly GCF_054063215.1). Classification (NCBI taxonomy): domain Bacteria; kingdom Pseudomonadati; phylum Pseudomonadota; class Alphaproteobacteria; order Hyphomicrobiales; family Nitrobacteraceae; genus Bradyrhizobium; species Bradyrhizobium sp. USDA 4353. The sequence continues at coordinate 1,293,800 of NZ_JBSSGB010000001.1, read as the reverse complement.
CGCATTCCGGCTTCAAGAGCGTGTCGAACACGCTGCGCATGGTCGGCCGCAATTACGGCCTCACCGGCTTCTCCTACGTGATCCGTATCCTGATTCCTGCGGCCTTCGGCGCCATCCTGACGGGCCTCAAGATCGGCTGGGCCTTCGCCTGGCGCACCCTGATCGCCGCGGAGCTGGTGTTCGGCGTCTCCTCCGGTCAGGGCGGCCTCGGCTGGTTCATCTTCGAGAACCGCAACCTGCTCGAAATTCCCGCCGTCTTCGCCGGCCTTCTGACCGTCATCCTGATCGGCCTCGTGGTCGAGAACCTGATCTTCCGGACCATCGAGCGCAAGACCGTGTTGACTTGGGGCACCCAATCATGACCGAACGCAAGCAACCCGATCAGCTGCGCAGCGCGCGCTGGTTCGCGCCCGACGATCTCCGCTCGTTCGGCCATCGCTCGCGGGTGATGCAGATGGGCTATGCCCAGGAGGAGTGGAAGGGCCGTCCGGTCATCGCCATCGTCAACACCTGGTCCGATGCGCAGCCCTGCCACATGCACTTCAAGCAGCGCGTCGACGACGTGAAGCGCGGCGTGCTGATGGCCGGCGGCTTTCCGATCGAGCTGCCGGCGCTGTCGCTGTCGGAGTCGCTGTTGAAGCCGACCACCATGCTCTACCGCAACATGCTGGCGATGGACGTCGAGGAGCTGTTGCGCAGCCATCCCGTCGACGGCGTCGTGCTGATGGGCGGCTGCGACAAGACCACGCCGGCGCTGCTGCTCGGTGCCACCAGCATGAACCTGCCGGCGATCTATCTCCCGGCAGGGCCAATGCTGCGCGGCAATTGGAAGGGCAAGACGCTCGGCTCCGGCTCTGACGCCTGGAAGTATTGGGACGAGCGCCGCGCCGGAAAGCTGTCGGATACCGACTGGAACGCGATGGAGGCCGGCATCGCCCGTAGCCACGGCACCTGCATGACCATGGGCACGGCCTCGACCATGACCGCGATCGCGGAAGCGATCGGCATGACCTTGCCCGGCGCCTCGTCGATTCCTGCGGCTGATGCCGAGCACATCCGCATGAGCTCGGAATGCGGCCGCCGCATCGTCGAGATGGTGTGGGAGGATCTGACGCCGTCGAAAATCCAGACGCGCGAGGCGTTCGAGAACGCGATCGCGGTGGCCATGGCGATGGGCTGCTCCACCAATGCGATCATTCACGTGATCGCGCAGGCGCGCCGTGCCGGCGCCGCCATCGGCCTCGACGATTTCGAGGCCGCGAGCCGTAAGGTGCCGGTGCTCGCCAACGTCCGGCCAAGCGGCGACATTTATCTGATGGAGGACTTCTACTACGCCGGTGGCCTGCCCGGACTGATGAGCCGGATGAGAGAGCATCTCCATCTCGACTGCATCACCGTCAACGGCCGCACGCTGGGCGACAACATCGCAGGTGCCGGCGTCTATAATGACGACGTCATCCGGCCGCAGTCGAACCCGATCTACCGCGAAGGCGCGCTCGCTGTGCTCAAGGGCAACCTCGCGCCCGATGGCTGCGTCATCAAGCCCTCGGCCTGCGAGCCGCGCTTCCTCAAGCACACAGGTCCGGCGCTGGTGTTCGACGACTATCCGTCGATGAAGAAGGCGATCGACGATCCGAATCTCGACGTCACTGCCGACCACGTTCTGATCCTGCGCAATGCCGGCCCGCAAGGCGGCCCGGGCATGCCGGAATGGGGCATGCTGCCGATCCCGACCAAGCTGGTGAAGCAGGGCGTCCGCGACATGGTGCGCTTGTCGGATGCGCGCATGAGCGGCACGAGCTACGGCGCCTGCATCCTGCACGTCTCGCCCGAGTCCTATATCGGCGGCCCGCTGGCGTTGGTGCAGAACGGCGACCTCATCACCCTCGACGTCGCCGCGCGAACCATCAATCTCGATGTGCCCGAGGACGAGCTCGCCCGCCGCCGCGCCGCCTGGACTGCACCCGCACCGCGCTTCGAGCGCGGCTATGGCTGGATGTTCGCCCGCCACATCAAGCAGGCCAATGATGGCTGCGACTTCGACTTCCTGGAGACCGGCTTCGGCGCGCCCGTGAAGGAGCCGGCGATTTATTAGTTCATGGGGCGAGAGGCAGCGCTCTCGCCACGACCGCAGTGCGCTCCCTCCCCCCTTGTGGGGGAGGGGCGGGGAGGGGGGTACCCCAAGCGACACTGCCTGTGTGGACCCCCACCCCCAACCCCTCCCCGCAAGGGGGAGGGGAGCGCAGCGAGCAAGCCCTAGACATGACCAAACTCAGCACCGCCACCCGCAATAAGCTCAAGACCGTCTCGACCGCCACCGTCGCCACCGCGCTGTTCAAGCGCGGGCTGCGCATCCAGTGCATCCAGAACGTCCATCCGCTGAGCCCGCAGCAGCCGACCATGGTCGGCGAAGCCTTCACCTTGCGCTACATCCCGGCGCGCGAGGATCTGAACACGATCGAGGTCTTCCGCGACCGCGGCCATCCGCAGCGCAAGGCCGTGGAGGACTGCCCGCCCGGCGCGGTGCTGGTGATGGACAGCCGCAAGGACGCGCGCGCGGCGTCCGCGGGCGCCATTCTCGTCAGCCGGCTGCAGCAGCGCGGCGTCGCCGGCGTCGTCACCGATGGCGGCTTCCGTGACGCCGCCGACATCGCCAAGCTCGGCATTCCTGCCTTCCACCAGCGGCCGAGCGCACCGACCAATCTCACGCTGCATCATGCCATCGAGATCAACGGCCCAATCGCCTGCGGCGACGCGCCGGTGTTTCCCGGCGACGTCATTCTCGGCGACGCCGACGGCGTCATCGTGATTCCTGCCCATCTGGCTGACGAGATCGCGGACGAAACCTTCGAGATGACCGCCTTCGAGGATTTCGTCGCCGAGCAGGTGGCCCAGGGCCGCTCCATCCTCGGCCTCTATCCGCCGACCGATCCACAGACCCCCGCCGACTTCGCGGCATGGCGGGCGAAGAACAACAGGTAGGTGTCAAACCCTCGGCTGTCGTCCCGGCCTTGAGCCGGGACCCAGCCACAGGGCGGTGTGATAACGAAGGACGTAGCCCCGGCGTGCTCAACAACCTCCGGCCGTGGTTATGGGTCCCGGCTCAAGGCCGGTACGACACCGTTGATGTGGTGAGCTGCCGGGCAATCAGTTCACGCTTGCCGGTCGCCGCTCAGACCGTCCGGTCCGCCAGCCCCACCGCCCACAGCGCGAACGCATAGACGATTGCGACTTCGTCCAGCCGATTGAACCTGCCCGATGCGCCGCCGTGGCCGGCGCCCATGTTGGTGCGGAGCACGACCGGGCCGCCTCCGGTCATCGTCGCGCGCAAACGCGCGATCCATTTTGCCGGCTCCCAATAGGTGACGCGCGGGTCGGTCAGGCCGGCCATCGCCAGGATCGCCGGATACTCCTTGGCCGCGACGTTGTCGTAGGGCGAGTAGGACAGGATGGTGCGGAAATCCTTTTCGCTCTCGATCGGATTGCCCCATTCGGGCCATTCCGGCGGCGTCAGCGGCAGGGTGTCGTCGAGCATCGTGTTGAGCACGTCGACGAACGGCACCTCAGCGACGATACCGGCGAACAATTCGCCCGAGCGGTTGGCGACCGCGCCCATCAGCATGCCGCCGGCACTGCCGCCATGGCCGACGATGCGCTTCGCGCTGGTGTAGTTCGCCGCGATCAGCGCGCGGGCGCAGGCCGCGAAATCGTCAAAGCTGTTGGTCTTCTTCTCGCGCTTGCCGTCGAGATACCAGCCCCAGCCCTTGTCGGTGCCGCCGCGAATATGCGCGATGGCGTAGACGAAGCCGCGGTCGACCAGCGACAGCCGGTTGGCCGAGAACGATGCCGGCATCGCATGGCCGTAGGAGCCGTAGCCATACAGCAGCAGCGGCGCGGAGCCGTCGACCTTGAAGTCGCGCCGGTGCAGCAGCGACACCGGCACCTCGGCTCCGTCGTCAGCCTTGGCCATGATCCGCGTGGTGACGTAGTCGGCCGGATCGTGTCCGGAGGGAATCTCCTGGCGCTTGCGCAGGGTCTTGGCGCGCGTCACCATGTCGTAGTCATAGACTTCCGACGGCGTCGTCATCGACGAATAGGCAAAGCGCAGGTTGGTGGTGTCGAACTCGTAGGAGCCCATCGCGTCCAGCGAATAGGCGCCCTCGGCGAAGGCGATCGCGTGCTCATCGCCGGACTTCAAATCACGGATCACGATCGACGGCAGCGCATTGGCGCGCTCCAGCCGCACCAGATGGCCTGCATAGAGATCGTGGTCGAGCACGTAGATGCCGGCGCGGTGCGGAATGAGGTCGCGCCAATTGCTGCGCTCGGGCGATGCCAGCGGCGCGGTGACGATCTTGAAGTCGATCGCGCCGTCGGCGTTGGTGAGAATGAACAGCTCGTCACCGCGATCGGCGATCGAATATTGCACCCCATTCTCGCGCGCCGCGACCAGACGCGGCGGCGCTTCGGGATGATCGAGATCGATCAGCCGCTGCTCTGAGGTTTCATGATCGCCGCCGGCGATGACGCAGAACCGGCCCGAGGTCGATTCGTGCACATGCGTGAACCAGCCGGGGTCCTTTTCCTCATACACCAGCACGTCGTCAGCCTGCCTGGTGCCGAGCTTGTGCCGCCAGACCTGCATCGGGCGATGGTTGTCGTCCAGCTTCACATAGAAGAAGCTCTTGCAGTCGCGCGACCACACCACGCCGCCGTCGGTCTCCTCGACGATATCGGCGAGGTCATCGCCGCCCTCCCAGTTGCGCACGCGGATGGTGAAGTATTCCGAGCCCTTGGTGTCGGCGCTCCACGCCACGAGCTTGTGGTCATGCGAGTGCCGGCTGCCGCCGAACTTGAAATACTCATGACCGCGCGCCAGCGCATCGCCGTCGAGCCCGATCGTCTCCGCGCCGCCGTTGCGTGGCGTGCGGCAGAACAGCTCGTGCTGCCCGCCTTCGCGGTACTTGCGAAAATAGGCGTAGGGACCGTCCGGCGACGGTACCGAGGAATCGTCCTCCTTGATGCGGCCGCGCATCTCCGCCACGATTGTCTTTTGCAGCGGCGCGGTGTGGCCGAGCACGGACTCGGCATACCCGTTCTCGGCCTCCAGATAGGCGCGGATATCAGCATCGAGCAGCGTGGGATCGTGCAGCACCTCTTGCCAGCGCGCATCCTTCAGCCAGGCATAGTCGTCCTGCACGGTGATGCCGTGACGGGTGAAGGAATACGTACGGCGCGGCGCCACCGGCGCCTGGGTGCTGATGTCGGTCATGTCTCTCCTTATGCGGTCACGCTCTCGCCGAGCCACTGGATCGCGGCATCGAGGCCGCCGCGGCCATGCGGGATCTTCAACGCCACCAGCGCCATTTCGATCACGCCGAGCGTGCCCAGCACCATCGGCGCGTTGACATGGCCCATATGGGCGATGCGGAAGGCCTTGCCGCTGAGATCGCCGATCCCGGTGCCGAGCACGACGCCGCACTGTTCCTTGCAATAGGTCTGCAGCACGGCGGGATCATAGCCCTCGCCGACCAGAACGGTGGTCACTGTGTTGGAGCGCTCGGCAGCATCTTCGATGTTGAAGCCGATCACCTGGCCTTCGCTCCACTTCGCCACCGCGCGGCGCACGGCCTCGGCGAGCAAATAGTGGCGGCGGAACGCGTGCGGCAGCCCTTCGCCGAACAACATGTCCATCGCCTGGCGCAGCGCGAACAGCAGATGCACCGGGGCCGTGCCGCCATATTTGCGATAATGCTCGGTCCCCTCGCGCTCGCTCCAGTCCCAGTAGGGCGTGCGCAGATTGGCGCGCTTGTGCGCCTCGAGTGCGCGGTCATTGGCGGCGACGAAACCGAGGCCGGGCGGGGTCATGAGGCCCTTCTGCGAGCCGGACATCGCGACGTCGATGTGCCAGGCGTCCATCTCGAACGGCATGCAGCCGAGCGAGGCTACGGTGTCGACCATGTAGAGCGCGGGGTGGCCCGAGGCCTTGACGGCGCGGCCGATCGCCTCGACGTCGTTGACGACGCCCGAGGCCGTGTCGATCTGCGCCACCACGATCGCTTTGATGGTGTGCTCCTTGTCGGCGCGCAGCCGCGCCTCGACCTCGGCTGGCCGCACCGCGCGGCGCCAGTCGCCTCTGAGCACCTCGACCTCGGCGCCCATCGCCTTGGCCGCATTGCCCCAGCCGATCGCGAAGCGGCCGCTCTCCAGCACCAGCACCTTGTCGCCGCGCGACAGCACATTGGAGAGCACGGCCTCCCAGGCGCCATGGCCGTTGGCGATGTAGATGTAGGTCTTGCCCTTGGTGGCGAACAGCCGGCCGAGGTCGGACATGATGCCGTCGGTCAGCTCCACCATCTGCTTGGAGTAGATGTCGAGCGCCGGGCGGTGCATCGCCTGCAGCACCTCGTCGGGCATCGTGGTGGGTCCCGGGATGGCCAGAAACTCCCGGCCCGCGCGAACGGTCATTGTCAGTGTCCTTGGCGATATGGTCTTGCGATTGGGATGGAGACGGGTCCTGGCACGCGGCGGACCCAAGGTAGCTTCAAGGCAGTTTTACGTGGCGAAGCGGCATAAGGAAAGCCGGAGAAGCCGGGAGGCTGGCATGCCTCGCCGGCCCGGCCTAGCGCCGGGTCTCGCGGCAGCCGGCGGCCTCGGCCTCCTCGACCGAGCAGAACCACCGCGTGCCCTTGGCGACATGCATCTTGATCTGCGCGTACCAGCGGCTCGTGGGCGTATGATAGATGCACTCGCCGGCGCCGTTGACGTTGCCCTTGATGGTGCAGTCCGGTGACGGAGCGACGGGACCCGAGGCCGAGGCGAGCAGGATGTTGCGCGCGCCCTCCGGCGGCTTGGTGGCGCCGAGGATCGTGGTCTTCTTGTTGCGCACCCGCCAGTCCCACGGGGCGATGAACGCGCCCTGCCACATGCCGGCCTTGGCGGCGCGCGCCTCGGCCTCATCAGGCTCGTAGTCGTGGGAGATCGTGCGGTAGGCCAGCGCCCAGCCGTTGCGCACCAGCCATTTCTGGATGTCCTCGCCATCGACGTCGCAGCGCGCCACCTGTCGTCCCCGGCGGTCGATCGAGCGCGGATGGCAGACCCAGCTCTTGCCGTCGGCATGCTTGATCAGCTCGTCGCGCGCCGCCACGCCGCAGGTCCAGCGCTCGCCGTCCTTGTTCAGGCAGAGCTGGTCGACCGACGGCGCATCGATGCCGCCAAGCCGGACGCGCGTCGTGCCGATCAGCACATTGTCGGCCTCGCGGACCTTGGCGATGCCAGTGATGTCGGCGGCGGACGCGACGGAGGGAAGCAGCAGGAGCAGCGCGAGCAGAGCGGGTTTCATCGACATGAACGGGCGCGGGTCGTCCTTGGGATGGACAATTCCCGTGATTGTGCGGCGGATTGTCCCGCGGTTCCAGCGCCGCGATTGTCTGTTTTGCTCAACTTCGCGCGATAGTGGGCCTGATAAGTTGAAAAGCGAGCCCGTGAGCCACGGCGACGGTGCGCTCCCCCTCCCCTTGCGGGGAGGGGTCGGGGGTGGGGGTCTCCGGGCGCTGAGCTCAGCCATTATGCGACGCTCAGACGAGCCTTTTGACGGTTCTTTTCCGCAATCGAGGTGCTCAGCAGGACCGCGCATCTCATTGAGATCGCGACTCGTGGACCCCCACCCCCGACCCCTCCCCGCAAGGGGGAGGGGAGTCGACCGCGGTTGGCGTGATATCTCGTTCCATCAACCCACCGCCACCCGCCGCGCCAGCGCCAGGCCCATCAGCACGAACGCCGACGTCACTTCCGGGCCACCCACCAGGATCCGCGTGGGAGTCTTCATCTTGTTCCATTCATACGCGCGGTACGGATGCCGCCGGCCGCCCTCGCCGAATGACGCAACGATGCAATGCACCGCCGGCGCGAAGCTCGCGGCATTGCCGCCGAGATGGCCGAGCGCGATCAGCGCCAGCGCGGCGTCGAACGGGTTCATCTCGCGGCCGACCAGCTCGTCCTCGACATAAGCGAGCACGCGCAACCGGATCAGCTCGAACGCGCCGTCGGGGTCGATCGCCTGGCGTGCGGCCGGCGGCAGCGCCATGAACGCGTGGTAGCAGCGGCCGAAATAGGCGCAGTACAGCTCCGGCAGGTAATAGATGTGCGAGCGCGGATCGGCGAAGGCGCCGCTCGTCACCAGCCGAAGCTGGAAGCCGACGACGCGCCTGACGAAGTCGAGCCGCGCCTGCGTCTCGAGGATCTGCCAGCGCGCGAGATTGCGGAACGAGACCTCGAGCACGTCGAGATTCAAGGTCGGATCGAGGTCGTTGCCATAGGGCCGCTCGCCAGCCAGGCTGTCGATCCAGGTCGCCACCCCGCCCTCATAGTCGATATTGTCGTTGATCGGCACGGTCACGCGCGGCTCATTGCCGCCGGCGCGCACCTGATAGCCGGCGTAGAAATCGACCACCGGCTGGTTCAGGATCGGGTCATCAGAGCCGGCCTGCGTCGCCGCCGAGAACGAGCACGCCGTGGTGTCGCAATCCGGCACGTAGACGCCGAAGCCGAGGTCCTGCTTGATCTGGGTGAAGAAGCGCGAGAACCGCGGATGCGGGTGCGGCGCCAGTGCGGTGACAACGTGATAGTTGTTGCCGTCGGCGCCGCGGACCTCCTCGCGGCTGGTCTTGAGGCAGAACTCGACCATCGCCGCAATCGCCCCGCGCGCTGCGCTGGTCTGTTCTGAGGAGGCAAGCCCGGTCTGGAGATAGCTCAGCAGCGCCTCGGTGAAGAACGCGTCGTAATAGGCCGAGCGATGCCGGATCTGCACCGGCTCCCACATCGGCTCGGCGATGCCGCGCCAGGGCGGATTGATCACGGCGGCGGCCGGCGAGCGGGCGATGAAGACGCGGGCGAGGTTGAACAGCAAGGTGGAGTTCTTGTAGCCGCGCGCGTCCAGGCCTTGCAGCGCCATGAGGACCTCACGGCCCGTCATGTCGGGGTCGCCGATCAGGTTGAACGCGGCGTAGGTCGGGATGAAGCCGTTGCGGCCGAACGAGCCGAGCAGGTCCGCCCCGCAGGCGCGGATCACCCGGTCGATCTCGCCGGCCGGCGGCATCGCCACGGTGCCGGTCCGGCGCGGCGGGGCTGGGTGGCTCAAGGCCACGCTGTCGACCAGCTCAGCAACCGGCCGGCCGACCGCCTGCCAATCCGGCGTCGGATTGTCGCGGGCGAGAACCAGCGCCTGGCGCAGCGCATTGAGGCGTGCGGGATCGTTTAGCTCAGTCAGGCCGGCGCGGCGCAGCAACGTGCGCAGCGCGGGGTTGCCGAGCGCGGTCCGGTAGAATTTCGACAGATGCGGGTCGCCGCTGCCGGGCTGGCGCAGGATGGGATCGCAGACCTCATACAGCGAGGGGCCATCCTTCCGGGCGGTGAGCGCGCGGCAGGCCGCTCCGGCGAAATACTGCAAACTCAACGTCGGGACTCGCGGGTTTTGGGGCAGGGACTGACGCCGGTGCTGCTCGAAACGCCCCGCAAACGGCTCGTCACGCGCATGCATCGATCAAACTGACACTCAAAAGGACGTTCAAACTGACATGCGGCGCGGCCAAAGACAACGTGACCGGCATCACTGCGCGGGCTGTGGATTTGGCGGCAATGTGGCCGCCGAGCGGTCCCGCCGGGGTCGTTTGGAGATCGGCGCCATGGTTAAATTTGCCTTAATTTCCAAGTGCTTGATAAGTCAACGGTGTTCCGATGTTGCCCTGGCGGCGTGATCGGGTTAAGCCTTTCTTCGTTGCGGCGCCGCAAATTGCGCGCAATTCGACGACACATCGTCTCGCAACCCCTCAAACCTCAGAGGCGCCGGCGCGACCAAAGGGTGCGACCCTTTGGATCGACTGGATCGGCTCGGACCAGGATTGACGTGATGACCGCAGGGCAGACCTCTCTCTCTCGCCGTTCGGCCGTGATCGCCGCCGCGCTTCTGTGCACGGTGTCGCTCGCGCTCGGCGCGCATGCTGCCCTGAACAAGCGCGTGTCCGACGGCGTCAAGGCGGCCGCGACCGAGCAGAGCACCGCCGCGACCGGCAATGGCGCGCGCCTCGCGCTGGTCGTCGGCAATGCGCATTATCCCGATGCCAATGCGCCGCTGGCGCAGCCGATCAACGATGCGCGCGCGCTCACCGCTGCGCTGCGTCGCGACGGCTTCGATGTCGACGTCGTCGAGGACGCGACCAAGGAGGACATGACGCGTGCGGTCGCGCGCCTGACCTCGCGCATCAAGCCGGACTCGGTGGTGATGCTGTTCTTCGGCGGCTACGCGATCCAGGCCGGCCGCGAGAGCTACATGATCCCGGTCGACGCCAAGATCTGGCGCGAATCCGACGTGCGCCGCGAGGGCACCAGCATCGAGGGGCTGCTCGACGCCGTCCGCGAGCAGGGCGCCCGCGCCAAGCTGGTCGTGGTCGATGCCTCCCGCCGCAATCCCTATGAGCGCCGCTTCCGCTCCTATTCGCACGGGCTGGCGCCGATCAACGCCCCCGCCAACGCGCTGATCCTGTCGTCGGCCACGCCCGGCAAGGTGCTCGACGATCCCCGCGATCGCAGCAACAGCATGCTCGTCTCCGAGCTGCTCAACCAGCTCGGCCGCAGCCCAAGCGCGGAGACCGTCTTCACCAAGACCCGCAACGCCATCGCGCGCAGCACCGACGGCGAGCAGGTGCCGATGGTGTCGTCCTCGCTGGTCGAGGACATCCGCCTCAGCGCCGACGTGGCGAACGCGGGCAGCTGAGCGGCGGCCACGCAGTCCCTCTCATCCTCTCTGCAATATCTCGACTAGCGCTCTTGTTAGTTGTGGCGCCGCAGGCCGTGTTGCTTGCTCGCTGCCAAGCGCCGAGAGGGGCCGACCGCCCGAGTCATCCGGGGCCGGTGCAAACCTCTCCCCGCTCTTTGCGGGGAGAGGTCGGATTGCGCAGCAATCCGGGTGAGGGGCATGGCACGAGCGCAATCCAGATCTGAACTCCATCGGACGGGCACGATGGCTCCAGGGTGATTGGGCGACGGTCGCGTGTACCGCTGCACCTCCCGTGCGCCGCCCCTCACCCCAGCCCTCTCCCCGTGAAGAACGGGGAGAGGGAGCGCAACGTCCGCTTCGCCGCCCTCAATTGCTCGCCATCACCGGGCGCACCGGGTCGCCTTCGCGCAGCAGCGCGCCGGCGCGGGAGACGACGACGTCGCCTTCGGCGAGGCCGTCCTTGATCTCGACCTGGCCGCCGGCCATCAGGCCGGTCTCGACGCGCTTGGTCTCGATGCGCTGGGCGCGCACCACCTGCACGACGGTGCCGTCGGCGTCGTAGAGAATGGCGGTCAGCGGCACCGCGACGCCGCAGCTCTGGCCGATCTTGATAATCGCGCGGCCGAACGAATTGGCCAGCAGCTTCGCCGTGCCGGTGATGGCGATGAAGGCCTGGCCGAGCTGGCTGTTGGGCTCGACGGTCGGCGCGACGCGACGGATCTTGCCGTCGAGCTCGCCGGCGCCGACGATCCGGATCCGCGCGGTCTGGTTGACCGCGAGCTTGCCGATCTGCGCCGACGGCACCAGCCCGACCAGGTCGTATTCGTTGCGGGCGATGATCGAGAACAGCGCCTCGCCGCGTCCCGAGGCGAACGCGCCGATCGTGGCGGTCGAGGTCAGGATGGTGCCGGCGACCGGCGCCTGGATCATGATCGTGCCGCCCTCGGGCGGCGTCAGCCGCGCCAGATTCTGTCCCGCCGTGACGGTGTCGCCGGCATCGACCATCACCTCGGCCACCTTGAGCCCCGGGCGGTCCGGCCGCACCGCCGTCTCGTCGCGGGCGAGCACCAGGCCGGACACCTCGACCGTATTGTCGAAGCACGCCTTGCTGGCCTTGAGCACGCTGACCGCGGCGCCCTTCGGCGCGTCGGCGTTGTCAGCCACGGCTGCGGCCTGCGTCAGCGCCATGACGGCGATGGCCATGATGGCAAGTCCGGACTTTCCCATGCGAACCGATCCTTGAGACCCAATTCATCGAGCAGGCCTTTCGCGGCAGATAGCAGACGCGCCGCCGCCGGGCCAGCAGACCCGTCTCCTTGCATAGTCGCAGCAGCCCCTGACGACGTTCAGCGCCCACAGCCGCGGGTCCGAACTTATCCCCGGCCGCCACGTTGATGCCGTTTCCCGCCTGATAGGATCACGAATCATGCTTCGGCCCTGGATACCGCTCCTGCTCCTAGTTGCGCTCGCGATGCCCGCCCGCGCCGCGGAGCTGACCGCCGATGCGGTCAACAACGCCGAGCTGCGCAAGCGGGGACCTGCCGAGGAGAAGATGGATCCGGTGGCGATCCGCGCCCAGGTGCTGCTCGACCGCGCCCATGTCTCGCCGGGCGAGATCGACGGCCGCTTCGGCGACAACGCCCGCAAGGCGCTCGATGCCTTCGCCCGGGCCAAGGGCCAGCCGAGCGGATCGAAGCTGACGCCGGAGCTGTGGGACGCGCTGCGCCAGGACCCGGCGCCGGCGATCGTCACCTACAAGATCACCCGCAACGACCTGAAGGGACCATTCCTGAAGAAGCTGCCGAAGCGTATGGAGGACATGAAGGACCTGCCGCGGATCGGCTACACCTCGCCGCGCGAGGCGCTGGCGGAAAAGTTTCACATGAGCGAGGCGCTGCTGACAGCGCTCAATCCCAACAGCAAGCTCGACAAGGAAGGCGAGGAGATCGCTGTCGCCAACGTGCTCAAGCCGGACGAGACGGTGCCGGAGATCACCAGGCTCGACATCGACAAGACGACCGAGACCGTGCAGGCCTTCGACAAGGACGGCAAGCCGGTGGCCGTGTTTCCCGCCACCGTCGGCAGCGACGACAAGCCGACGCCGGTCGGCAGCTTCAAGGTCGATTCGATCGATGCCAATCCGAACTACCGCTACAACCCCGACTACAAGTTCAAGGGCGTGAAGGCGCGCAAGCCGTTCACCATCAAGCCCGGCCCCAACAACCCCGTCGGGTCCTATTGGATCGGCCTCTCCATCGGCAACGGCTACGGCATCCACGGCACCGCCGAACCCTCCAAGGTCGGCAAAACCGAATCCCACGGCTGCGTCCGCCTGACCAACTGGGACGCGACCTTCCTCGGCCAGCATCTGTCGAAGAAGGCGGTGGTGGAGCTGCGGTGAGCGCAGTACTCATGACTGCGCCCTCTCCCCTTGCGGGAGAGGGCATGCACACTGGATCAACAAACTGGCTTGGGTGAGGGGTCTGTTTCCGCGAGTGTTGCCCGCGGAGCGAGACCCCTCACCCGACCGCATGCGCGGACGGGCCGAACATGCCCTCTCCCGCAAGGGGAGAGGGCGCTGTATCGGGCAATGCGCTCGCTGCTGGCGTTTGGTTTGTGGGTGGCGAAAGTAGTGCGCCTGGCTGTTAGTTCGACGTGTTATGAATCGGGCGCCGCAACTGCCTTGTATGACTATGCCGAGGTTGATCTCAGCATTGAAGGCTCCATCTGGCGCAGTGCTCATGACTGCGCCCTCTCCCCTTGCGGGAGAGGGCATGCACGCTGGATCAACAAACTCGCTTGGGTGAGGGGTATCTTTCCACGAGCGTCGTCCGCGGAGAGAGACCCCTCACCCAACTGCGTGCACGGATGAGCCGCACATGCCCTCTCCCGCCTTAGCGAAGCTTTGCTTCGCCTTGGGGGAGAGGGCGCTGCATCTGGCAGCGCGCTTGCTGTGCGCATTCGGTCCGTAGGGTGGGCAAAGGCGCGCCCGACTCTATGAGTTGAACGGGTAGTATATCGCGCCGTGCCCACCATTCGCGTCCGTGATGCCGATGGTGGGCACGGCGCGCTCAAGAATGTGCCCGCTGCGATAGCGTGCGGCGCGCCTTTGCCCACCCTACATGGTGAAGGACGTGACGCGCCGCTGCGGCCTCATCGATGCATCGGTCTGGCAAGCATCATGACGTCGCAAACGACCGCTTCGGCGCCACGTGCAGCGCATACGCATCGACCGCCTCGTTGACGCGTGGATACAGCTCGGTCACCAGCGGATCGTGCCCCGGGATGTAGCGGTCCGGATGGCCCGCGAGGCGCTCGATGGTTTCCCAGCCCTGCGCCATGTCGCCGATATTGTAGACGATCGGAAACGGGCTGCGGCGCTGCAGGTTGGCGTAATAATGCGCGGCATCGGAGGCGAGCACGACCGGGCCGCGGGCGGTGGCGACGCGCACCACCTGCAGGCCGTCGGAATGGCCGCCGACGCGGTGCACGGTGATTCCAGGCGCGATCTCGCCGTCGCCATTGTGGAAGGTGACGCGCTCGCCATAGACGTGGCGCACCATGGTGGTGACGTGCTCGACCGAGAACGGGTGGCGCAGCAGGCCGTTGCACATGCAGCGTCCCGTCGCATAGGCCATCTCGCGCTCCTGCACATGGAAGCGCGCGTTGGGGAAGCGGTCGAGATTGCCGGCGTGGTCGTAATGCAGATGCGTGACGATGACGTCGCGGATGTCGGCGGCGCTGACTCCGAAAGCGTCCAGCGCATCGACCGGGTTGCAGCGGAGCTTGCGGTTGCGCGCCGCCGCCTCCGCGGCGTTGAAGCCGGTGTCGACCAGGATGTCGCGGCCGTCACTGCGGATCAGCCAGACGAAATAATCGAGGTCCTGCGCCGCGCTGTCGTGTGGATCGGGCTGCAGGAAGTTCATGTGCAGCGTGCGCTGTGCCATCGTTGCATAGCGCAGCGCGTAGATCTCGGCGTTCCCCATGAGGCTGGTCTCGTCGTTCGCGTTACGCCCATATCGAGCCACCGCCGGGCGCCGCGGTCAATCGCGGCCTGAAGCGAACCGGATCGCTGGCCCCGCCGACACAGTGTGAGGCCGCTCACCGTCGGCTCCGTTGCTCCGTTGCACCATGGCGGGCGTGGCGATCGAAGGACGGCCGCGACATCCGCCCGCTCTGGCGATTCTTCAACTGCGGCAAGCGGTTGACGTGTCGTCACGGCGATTTGATAATGCCTGACGCGTGGGATATGGTCGCCGCGGCGCAAGCTGGACGGCGCCTGTTTGCTGGACCGCTGGACCGCCATCGTGATGACGCTTCGCCTGCTGTTGCTGCTCGGTTTGATGTTCTCAGTCGCGTGGTCCGGCCCCGCGCGCGCGGCCGGCGACCGCTTCGCCCTGGTCATCGGCAATGCGAAATATCCCGACGCCGAAGCGCCGTTGAAGGAACCCGTCAACGACGCGCGCGACCTCACCGATGAGCTGAAGCGCGACGGCTTCACCGTCGACACGCTGGAGAACGCCACGGGCGATGCGATGCGCCGCGGCCTCGATCGGCTTTATGGCAAGATCAAGCCAGGCTCGGTCGCGCTGTTGTTCTTCTCCGGCTACGGCATTCAGTCGAACCGCACCAGCTACATGATTCCGGTCGATGCGCAGATCTGGCAGGAGGCCGATGTGCGCCGCGACGGCATCAGCCTCGAGCAGGTGCTGCAGGAGATCAACAGCCGCGGCGCCGGGGTGAAGATCGCGCTGCTCGATGCGTCCCGCCGCAATCCCTATGAGCGACGCTTCCGCACCGCCTCGTCCGGGCTCGCGCCGGTGATCGCGCCGAGTGGTACTCTGGTCATGTACTCCGCCGCTTTGTCCACGGTCGTGTCGGACACCGGCCGCGACCGCAGCCTGTTCGTGCAGGAGCTGCTGAAGGAGATCCGTGTTCCCGATCTCACCGCGGAGGAGACGCTGAACAGGACACGCGTCGGCGTCACGCGCGCCTCGCGCAGCGAGCAGGTGCCGTGGATCTCGTCGTCGCTCGCGGAGGACTTCTCCTTCGTGCCCGGCACCGGCGGCCCACGCCCGACCGTGACGGCGGACAACACCCCGCAGCCGACCCCCACGCCGACGTCGACGCCGTCCCCGTCGCCGACACCAGCGCTGCCACCGCCGCCTCCACCTCCGCCGCCCCCGCCGCCGCCAAAGACGGAGCTAGCGCCGCCGCTGCCGCCTGTTCCGCCTGTCCCAACGCCGACGCCCGCGCCGACCAATTCGCCGACCGCCAATGTGCCGGTGGATCCGCTGGCCGACGATCCGACGATCAAGAGCCTGACTGCCAAGATCGCGGCCAACCCGGACGACGCGGCAGCGCTGTACAAGCGCGGCCAGGTCTATGCCAGCAAGGGCGCCTATGCGCAGGCGATCCGCGACTTCGACGAGACCATCCGGATCAATCCGAAGGATGTCGAGGCGCTGAACAATCGCTGCTGGGCCCGTACCGTGGTCGGCGAGCTGCAGCCGGCGTTGCGTGATTGCAACGAGGCGCTGCGGCTGCGGCCGAATTTCGTCGACGCGCTCGACAGCCGCGGTCTCGTCAATCTCAAGAGCGGCGCGGTCAAGAATGCGATCGCCGATTTCGATGCCGCGCTGAAGGTCAATCCGCGGCTGACGTCGTCGCTGTATGGCCGCGGCCTCGCCAAGCAGCGCAATGGCGCGGCGCAGGAGGGCGCGCTCGACATCGCCAATGCCAAGGCGATCGATCCGAACGTCGTCCGCGACTTCGAAAGCTACGGCGTCCGCTGATTTTTGGCGGAGCGAGCCGGCCGCCTCGAACCATCGGGCGCGTCGGACCGACATAACCGCGAACAGCCGACATCGCGCGGGCGTTCGCGATGCGGCGGGAGATGAGTTCGCGTGAGTTGGCGCGCGAGGAGGGATTGGCAATGACCGCACCGAAGACGAATCCGAGCAAGGCCGCCGGGCTGACCGGCCTCCTGGTCGCCACGATGCTGACCGCGGCCGCCACGCTGAGCGTCACCACGGCCTTTGCGGCCGAGGACGTGACCGAGGATCAGATCGTCCGCGCGCTGGCCGGTCCGAAGAAGCCGCTGACCCGCGGACTGTCGATGGCGCCGCCGGCGGAGGCTGCGCCTGCGGTCACTCCGGCGCAGGACAAGTTCCTGCAGAGCATCCGCGGTCGCGCGACGCGATCGCTGTCGACGGCGGAGCGCGAGGAGATCGCGGCGGTCGCCCAGACCAAGCCGAACATCGATCTCGAGATCACCTTCGACTACAACTCGGCCAATATCAGCCAGAAGTCGATGGCCTCGGTGCAGGCGCTCGGCCGCGCGCTGACCAGCCCCGAGCTGAAGGGTTCGACCTTCGTCGTCGCCGGCCACACCGATGCCGCCGGAGCCGACGCCTACAACCAGGACCTGTCGGAGCGCCGCGCCGATGCGATCAAGCGCTATCTGGTCGACAAGTTCGGCATCGCAGGCGCCGACCTCGTCACCGTGGGCTACGGCAAGAGCAAGCTGAAGGATCCGAGCCAGCCGCTGGCCGAGGTGAACCGCCGCGTGCAGGTCGTCAACATGCAGAGCAAGACGGCGGCGGCCAAGTAGCTGCGCCTCTGCAAGAGCGCCCTCGGAGGTCGCGTGGTCAGAGATCGAGGTGACCGGATGCGTCTCGCAGCCTTGCGGGGCGCATCATTGTGTCGGAACGTGCCGCGCTTTGCCCGCAGGAGCTCGCGCTCCATCACAAAACTGCATCTCGAGCCGCCCGGATCCCGCCTCCGATGACGTTGCCGAAGTCTCTCAAAACCGCCGCCAGCCTGGTCGTCTTCGTCGCTTTGTTCGCGGGCTATTACTGGTACGAACACCGCCCGCATGAGGCGGCGGAGGAGCCGCGCATGCAGGCCCAGGTGCTCGTCACCAAGGCGGGCAAGGCCTGCTTCTCGGATCTCGTCCGGGTCACCGGCTTCGTCGTGCCGCGCCGCGAGGCGGTGGTCGGCGCCGATCAGGAGGGATCGCGTGTCACCGACGTTCTGGTGAAGGAGGGCGACACCGTCACCGAGAACCAGGAGCTGGCGCGGCTGACCCCGCCCCCGCCGCAACCGGGCGCGCCGGCGGCTGCAGCCGGCCGGCCGGTGTCGCTGCGTGCGCCGGCCTCCGGTCTGGTCACCGAGGTCCGCACCATCGTCGGCGCGCCGGCTTCGCCGCAGGCCGGCCCGATGTTCCGCATCGCCGTCAACAACGAGCTCGAGCTCGATGCCGAGGTGCCGAGCATCCATCTGCTCAAGCTGGCGCCGGGCGTGCCCGCGCGGATCAGCCGCGACAACACGCCTGATCTCAATGGCCGGGTCCGCGTGGTGTCGCCCCAGGTCGACCGCACCACGCAGCTCGGCCATGTCCGCATCGCGCTGTCCAGCACGCCGACGCTCAAGCCTGGCATGTTCGCGCGCGCCAATATCGACGCCCGGCGCAGCTGCGGCGTCGCCATTCCCAACACGGCGATCGATCATCTCACCGTCCAGGTCGTGAAGGGCGACGTGGTCGAGACCCGCCGGGTCCGGGTCGGGCTGGTGTCGGATACGTCGACCGAAATTCTCGAAGGTCTGGCCGAGGGCGAGGTCGTCGTGGCCGACGCCGGCAGCTCGCTGCATGACGGCGACCAGATCAAGACCATGTTCGCCGAAGACATCGATCGCACGCGGGTACGCTGATGGCACTGAATATCTCGGCATGGTCGATCCGGAACCCGCTGCCCTCGATTCTCTTCTCGATCATCCTGCTGGTGCTGGGATGGATGAGCTTCACCAAGCTCGCGGTGACGCGGCTGCCGAATGCCGACATCCCGGTGATCTCGGTGGCGGTGGCGCAATTCGGCGCCGCGCCGTCCGAGCTTGAATCGCAGGTCACCAAGATCATCGAGGACGGCGTCTCCGGCGTCGAAGGCGCGCGCCACATCCAGTCGCTGATCACCGATGGCCTCTCCGTCACGACGATCACCTTCGCGCTGGAGACCAACACCGACCGCGCCATCAACGATGTCAAGGATGCCGTGACGCGGGTGCGCTCCGACCTGCCGCAGAACGTCACCGAGCCCCTGATCTCGCGCGTCGACAAGATCGGCCTGCCGATCGTGACTTATGCGGCGATCTCGCCGGGCAAGACGCCGGAGCAGCTATCGTTCTTCGTCGACGACGTGGTCAAGCGCGAGCTGCAGGGCGTCCGCGGCGTCAGCCAGGTCGAGCGCATCGGCGGTGTCGAGCGCGAGATCCTGGTCTCGCTCGATCCCGACCGGCTGCAGGCGATGGGCCTCACCGCGGTCAATGTCAGCCAGAGCCTGCGCGGCACCAATGTCGACGTCGCCGGCGGCCGCGCCGAGATCGGCAAGAACGACCAGGCGATCCGCACGCTCGCCGGCGCCAAGACGCTGAACGAGCTGTCGAACACGATGATCCCGCTGTTCGGCGGCGGCGAGGTCCGGCTCGCCGATCTCGGCACGGTCACCGACACCATCGCCGATCGCCGCACCTTCGCGCGCTTCAATGGCGAGCCGGTGGTCGCGCTCGGCATCAAGCGCGCCAAGGGCGCCAGCGACGTCGTCGTCGCGGCCGCCGTGCAGAAGCGCATCGACCAGGTGAGGGCCGCGCATCCCGATGTCGAATTGAAGCTGATCGATACGTCGGTCGAATTCACCAAGGGCAATTACGACGCGGCGATCTCGACCTTGTTCGAGGGTGCGATCCTCGCCGTCGTCATCGTGCTGTTGTTCCTGCGCGATCTCCGCGCGACGATCATCGCCGCGATCTCGCTGCCGCTGTCGATTTTCCCGGCGTTCTGGGCGATGGACATCCTTGGCTTCTCGCTGAACATGGTCTCGTTCCTGGCGATCACGCTGTCGACCGGCATTCTCGTCGACGACGCCATCGTCGAGATCGAGAACATCGTCCGCCACATGCGGATGGGCAAGTCGCCTTATCGCGCCGCGCTCGACGCCGCCGACGAGATCGGCCTGGCTGTGATCGCGATCAGCCTCACCATCATCGCGATCTTCGCGCCCGCAAGCTTCATGTCGGGCATCGCGGGTCAGTTCTTCAAGCAGTTCGGCATCACCGTCTCGGTGCAGGTGTTCTTCTCGCTGCTGGCGGCGCGCTTCGTCACGCCGATGCTGGCGGCCTATTTCATGAAGCATCACGATCACGAGGATCCGCCGCCCGGCTTCATCCTGCGGGCGTATCATCGCATCGTGACCTGGTCGGTGAGGCACTATTACGTCACGATCCTGGTCGGCCTCGGGATCTTCGCGGCCTCGATCTGGAGCTGGACCCTTTTGTCGAAGGGCTTTCTGCCGGCCCAGGACGCCGCCCGCTCGCTGCTCGCGATCGAGCTGCCGCCGGGCGCGCAGCTCGCTTACACCGAGAAGGTCACCGAGGACATCGTGGCGCGGCTGCGCAAGCGGCCCGAGGTGCGCAGCGTGTTCGTCGACGGTGGCCGGCTGCAGGGCGCGATGGAGGTCCGCCGCGCCGGGATGATCGTGAACTACACGCCTAAGACCGAGCGCAAGATCACCCAGAAGGATCTCGAGCTTGCGATCACCAGGGATCTCGAGACGATTCCCGACATCCGCTTCTGGTTCACGGACGAGAACGGCCTGCGCGCGATCAAGCTGGTGCTGACGGGCCCCGACCCCAAGCTGGTCGACAATGTCGCCAGCGAGCTGGCGTCGCAGATGAAGCGGATTCCGATCATCTCCAACGTGGTGTCGGACACCTCGCTGGACCGGCCGGAGCTGCGGGTGCAGCCGCGCGCCGATCTGGCTGCACGCCTCGGCGTCTCGACGGAAAGCCTGTCACAGACCATTCGCGTCGCCACCATCGGCGACGTCGGACCTGCGCTTGCCAAATACGATGTCGGTGGCCGCCTGGTCCCGATCCGGGTGCAGCTCGAGGATGCCGCGCGCAGCGACGTGAAGACGCTCGAACAGTTGCGTGTGCCGCTCGGCCAGTTCGGCGAGAAGGGCGGCGTGCCGCTGTCGGTCGTCGCCGACATCAAGCTCGACCAGGGGCCGACCAGCATCAGCCGCTACGATCGCGGCCGGCAGGCCACCGTGTCGGCGGATCTCGTCGGCCTTGGCGCGCTCGGCGATGCGACCAAGCAGATCGACGATCTGCCGGTCCGCAAGAGCATGCCGGCGAGCGTCAAGCTGATCCCGTCCGACGACGCCGAGAGCATCAACGAGCTCGCCTCCGGCTTCATTACCGCGATCACCGCGGGCCTGATGATCGTCTATGCGGTGCTGGTGCTGCTGTTCGGCACCTTCCTGCAGCCGATCACGATCCTGTTCTCGCTGCCGCTGTCGATCGGCGGCGCCATCGCCGCGTTGATCCTGACCGGCAAGCAGCTCACGATCCCGGTCTATATCGGCATGATGATGCTGATGGGCATCGTGACCAAGAACGCGATCATGCTGGTGGAGTTCGCGGTCGAGGCCATCCACGCCGGCACCAAGCGCGATGAGGCAATCATCGACGCCGGCATGAAGCGGGCGCGGCCGATCGTGATGACCACGATCGCAATGGTCGCCGGCATGATGCCGAGCGCGCTCGCGGTCGGCGCCGGCGGCGAATTCCGCTCGCCGATGGCGCTCGCAGTGATCGGCGGCCTGGTGTTCTCGACCGTGCTGTCGCTGTTGTTCGTGCCGGCGATGTTCCTGGTGATGGACGATGTCGGCTCGCTATTCGCGCGGCTCGGCCGCAGGCTGATCGTCTCTTCCGACGCCGAGGCCGCGCCGCATGCCGACCACGTGCCGGCGGCGCAGGAGCCGAAGCCGTAGCGCACGCTCATCGCGTTGCGCAGAATTCTCGGCGGTGGATTAGTTCGCCTGCGACGGCAGCCGTCGCCGCGCGCTGAGATCGTCGGCAACGCCCGGCGTGGTCTGGGCCGGCGGGCTGGCCTCGGGCGGCACGATCAGCGCGACGAAGCCCTGGCTGGCGCCCTGCCAGCCGAACAGATTGGTCCGCAGCGTGAAGTCAACGCGGACCGAATGTCCGGCCCGCGCAGCCGCAGCCTCCATGCCAGCAACGCAGGAGATGTCGGCATCGTAGCACAGCGCCGCCCAGCCCTCGGTGCGCCGCACGTCGCCGGTGGGCAGCAGCTCACGCGGATGCACGAGGCCCATGTCGTATTGAGGATGATCGGCGCCGTAGAACGCGGCCGCGAAAGCGAGGCCATCATCGCCGCCCACCGCTTGGAGCGGGCTATCGGTTGCGTTCCGCCACAGCCGGTCGAGCTCGGTCACGGCCGGCTGATAGAAGTTGCGGCCCTCGTTGAGCGGGACGTAGTTTCGGTACAGCGCGTGCAACGGCGCCACGACGACGGCGGCGAACGCCGCGATGGCGATCGCGATTGCGGCGAGGTTGACCGTCAGCTCCCGCGTAGCCTGGTAGCTCGCGCCGCAGACGATGACGACGACGAGCAGGAACACACCCTGCAAGCCCCACAGCGGCGGCATGTCGGTGCCGAAGATCGCCGAGGTCAGCGCGGGGAGGATCACAGTGCCGATGCTGATCACCGCAAGCAGACGCAGTCCCGGCGCGAGGCTGAGCGCGTCGTTGAGCACGCGGGCCGGACGCGGCCGCGCCATGGCCAGCCAGATCAGGCCGGGGATGCCGGCGATCCCGGACATCGCGAGCAGGAAGCCGCCGCCTTCGATCAGCGCGGCAGCATTGGTCTTGCCGGTGTGATGCGCGATCGCGTGCGTGAACGGCTGCGCGCCGGTCATTGCCAGCCAGACCAAATGAGGGGTCAGCGCGACGAGCCCTGTCAGGGCCGCGATCCAGGGCGCCTGCGAGCTGAAATAGCGCTTTCGCTCGGGGTGACACAGCGCGGCGATCGCGAAGCTCGCGATCAGGAAGATCGAGTAGTATTTGCCGAGCATGGCGAGCGCGGCGGTCAGGCCGGCGGCGACGGCCCAGCCGGCGCCACGGGTCTCGAACGAGCGCAGGAAGCACCAGGTCGCGAGCGGCCAGCTCGACAGCAGCACCGCGTTGGCGTTGAAGCGCTGCGCGTGCAGCTGATAGACCGGCAGCACCGTCAGCAACAGCAGCACGACGATGCGCTTGTCGCCGCGCGCGAAGCGGCGCGTGATGCGGTCGACGGCCCACAACCCGACCGCCGCATTGGTCAGCGCCAGCAGGTTGAACGACCAGTTGGTGAGCGGAAAGACTGTTGTCCAGGCTCGCGCGGCCCAGCCCATCAAGGGCGGATGCTTGGTCGAGCCCCAGTCGAAGCTGCGGCCGAGCGACCAGGTCTCGATCACGTCCTGATGCAGATCGCCGCCGACATAGGCGATGGAGAAATACACCATCCAGATCGCGACGAAGCCTGCGATCAGCAGCGGCACCGCCCAACCGTCCTCGACGGCATCGATCCAGATCGAAAGACCTCGACGCCAGCGGGCTATCGAGCCGCTCGTCTCGATCCCCATCGCCGGCAACGCAAGACTCATGAACTCGCTTCCAACCAGGTTGCTCCGGCACGATGCGTCGCATCCCGCGCGCAACACGCGCAGGCGGACGGCGCTTTCGATGCCGAACTCATACGGTTAGAATTGTTAAAAACAGTTCATGTCGCAAATTGTGAGGTGCGGTGGCCCAATTGCGATCATGTTTGGCCGGCGCCGATACGAAACGATGCATGATCGGCCGCGCGCGCCATGCGGCGGACGCGGTTTGGCCCTCATCAGGGCGAGGCGACGACAGGGGGCTTCCTGATGCGGCCCGCCTAATCGTTCCGCGCGATCGTGTTAAGCTTGGTCAGGTCGTGCAGCAGGATGCGGCCGCGCTGCAAATCGAGGATCTTGTCCTTGCGCCAGGCCTGGAGCTGGCGGTTGACGCTCTCGCGCGCGGCGCCGACGAAGACGCCGAGCTGCTCCTGCGAGATGTGCACCTCGGAGCCGAAATCTTCCGCCAGCGCGCACAGCCGCCGCGCCAGCCGGATCGGCAGCGGCTGCAGCACCGATTCCTCCATCCGCTCGCTCTGCCAGCGGATGCGCTGGCACAATAGCTGGATGATCTTGATCGCGACCTTGGGCTCGCGCTCGAGGAAGCTGAGGAAATCCTCACGTCGCAGCACGAACAGCTCGGTCGCCTCGCCGGCGGTGGCGTCGGCGGTGCGCTCCTGTCCGTCGAGCACGGCGACCTCGCCGAACAGATCGCCGGGTCCCATGAAGTTGAGCGTCAGCCGCGAGCCGTCGGTGGCGCCGGTCTCGATCCGGATCTGGCCGCGGCGGACGCCGAACAGCGCGTTGCCGGGATCACCCTTCTGGAACAACAGCTCGCCCGCCGACAGATGCTGGGTGTGGCACAGGCTCGCGAGACGCTGCAACTCGTCGGAGCCGAGATCCGCGAACATCGGGTTCATCTTCAGAATGACCGCAAATTCGGCCTGCTTGCTCATCACTATACCTTCGGCGGTGGTTTCAGGGCCCCAGTTACAGACTCCGCGCTGGCGGAAGTGTGTCGCAAGTCACATAACGGCGCATGGGCTTACGACTAGGTTGGTCGCTCCCAGGGCGATCTTCGTTCCGGGAAAAATTGAGATTGAACCGGGTCGGCGTTGTCGCATGCTAACCCGTGGAGACCGCTCGCCGTCGCGCTTGGGACATCGATATGAAAGCAGTGAAGATCGCAGGCGGCTTGCTGGGCGCCGTCCTCGTCGTGCTCGCAGTCGCGCTCGCCTTTGGACTTCCGGCGAGCTTCCTGACGGTGGCGATCCAGGACCGCGTCGAGCGCGACACCGGCTATAAATTGACCATTGCGGGCTCGGCGAGCGTCAGCCTGTGGCCGTCGCTGCAGGCGACGCTGAGCGACGTCACCTTGCAGGATCCGAAGGACAAGGACGGCAACAACCGGCTGACGATCGCGAGGCTCCAGGCCGGCATGACGCTGTCGAGCCTGTGGTCCGGCCGGCCCGAGATCGGCGAGATCGTCATCGACAGGCCGACGCTCTATCTGCCGCTGCTGCGTGAGCGGCTGCGCGACAATCCGCCGCGCAACCGCGCCGCGGCGAAGCCGGAGGCCGCACCGCCGGTCCGGATCAGCAGCGTCATCGTCAAGGACGGCGCCGTCATTCTCTCCAACCCGCGCGACCGCGTTGAAAACCGCCTCGAAGCGATCGCCGCGACGGCGTCGCTAAACGATGACGGCAAGATCAGGATCGACGGCACCGCGCGAGCCGGCGACCGTCCGGTCACCTTCGACATCACCGCGACCGCGCCGGCGCTGCCGGTCGATCGCCAGACCGTGCCGGTCGATTTCAAGATCGGCATGGCAAGCGCATTCTCCGGCGTTCTGGCCGGCCGCGCCGACATCAGGTTGAACGGGCCGCTGGTGATGATCAACGGCCTCAGCGGCACGCTCGGCGGTGGCGATTTCAACGGCTGGGCCTCGGTCGACCTCGCCAGCAAGCCGCTGGTGAAGGTCGACCTCGACGTCCGCCGGCTGGACCTTCCGGGCGCTGCGGCGCCAACCTCGTCGCGGACCTCAGGCTGGAGCACGGCCGCGATCGATCTGCGTGGCCTGAACTACGTCGACGCACGGGTGAAGCTGTCGGCGACCGATGTCGGTCTCGCCCGCGCCCGCATCGGGCCGCTCGATCTCGAGGCCTCATTGGCCGGCGGCCTGCTGAAGGCGACCGTCGCCAATCTCGGCGCCTATGGCGGCCAGATCAGCGGCGAGCTCGTGGTCGATGCCTCCACCGGCAATCCGGCCTATGCGATGCACGGCGATCTCGTCGGGCTGAAAGCGCTGCCGCTGCTGCAAAACCTCGCCGATTTCGACAAGCTCGATGCGCGGCTGCAGGGTAAGCTCGCGCTGCGCTCCAGCGGCGCCAGCCAGCAGGCGATCATGAGCAATCTCAGTGGCTCGGCCTTCCTGCTGTTCCAGGATGGCGCGATCCGCGGCATCAACGTCGCCCAGATGATCCGCTCGTTGACCAGCAATCCGCTGTCCGGCTGGCAGGACTCCAAGGAGCTGACCACCGATCTCACCCAGCTCTCGGCCTCGTTCCAGGTCGAGCGCGGCCAGGCGGTGACGAGCGACCTCAATCTGATCGGGCCGCTGGTGAAGGTCACCGGCGCCGGCACGATCGATCTCGGCAACCGCGCGCTTGCGATGCGCGTCGAGCCCAAGCTCGTGATGACCACCGAAGGGCAGGGCCGGATCGCCGATCCCATCGGCCTCGGCATTCCCGTCGTGATCGACGGCCCCTGGAGCCAGCCGCGGTTCTATCCGGACATGGCCGGCATCCTCGACAATCCCGATGCGGCCTACGCCAAGCTCAAGCAGATGGGGCAGGGCCTGTTCGGGAAGGATGGCGCCGGGCTCAACAATCTGATCAACGGCATCGGTGGCCTGATCGGAAACGCGACGTCCGGCGGCGGCGCGGTGCCCAACGCGGCGCCGTCGACACCGAACGCGCAGGCTCCGGCTGCCGGGCAATCCGACCTGCTTGGCGGCGACCTCGGCGCGGCCATCGGCAGTCTCATTCAGCAAGGCTTGCAGCAGGGGACGCAGCCGCCGGCGCGAAGCCGTGGCCGGACGCTCAACCCGGGCGAAGGCGCGGCTCCGCTGCTCCAGGCTCCCCAGGCCGCGCCGGCGCCACCTCCGACGGATGCCGGCCAGGGCGCCTCGGCGGGCGGGACTCCGCCAGCAGCCCCGCAGGACGGCCCGACGGACAGCCAGCCGATGAATGACGTGCTGAAGCGCATCTTCAATCGGTAACATGCGGCCGATGATCTGGCTCGCCTCCTCCATTTGGAGGAGGTTGCCGGCCGCCATTTGAGCCATCATCGCCGGATGTGGGTGGCTCCCGCATCACCGCCGTACTGCACCGCATTCTGTGCTAAACGGATGTCGATGGCGGAACGTCTCGGCGCATGAGAGGCCCGCCTCTGCTGTATCGCAGCCGTAAGGACGGCGGCGGACGCGCCCATCCGGGGGTCTCACCTCGGTCATGCCGCGCGAGGGGTCTGGATGAACGGGGTCGAGAACAGAGGCTGGTCGCTGCGGCAGGGCCTGTTCGCCAAATATGTGACGTCGCTGGTCGGACTCGTGGTGTTCGTCCTGGCGGTGAACGGCGCGACCGAAACCTGGATCAGCTACCAGTCCACCAAGGCGAGCCTCACCGCCGCGATGGCCGAGAAGGCCGATGCCAGCGCCCGGCGGATCGATCAGGCGGTCTCCGACCTGCAGCGACAGATCAGCTGGGTGACCCGCGCGAGCGCCAATACGCTGGAGCTGCGCCGCGCCGATTATGTGCAGCTGTTGAGCCAGGCGCCGGCGGTGCGGCAGCTCTATCAGCTCGACGGCCAGGGCCGCGAGCAGCTCCGCGTCTCCCGCACCGCGATCGCGTTCGCGTCGGGCAACGATCTCTCCCGCGACCTGCGCTTCACCGACACCGTCACGCATGGCAGCAATTTCTCGGCCGTGACCTTCAAGGGCGCGCTGCCGATGATGTCGATCTCGGTCGCGCATTCCGGCTTCAATGCCGGCGTGACGGTCGCCGACATCGACCTCGACTTTCTCGAAGACTTCATGAGCGAGGCGCAGGTCGGCAAGGTCGGCATCGCCTATGTCGTCGATCCCAAGGGCCTGGTGCTGGCAAGCTCGGCGAAGGGGCCGGCGGTCGGCCAGGACCTCGCCAAGCTGCCGCAGGTGGCCGCCGTGCTGACGCCGGACGGCGAGCCGCTGGCGTCCGGCACCGACAGCGACGGGCGTTCCGTGCTGACGGCGGCGGCGACCTTGCCGAAGCTCGGCTGGGTCGTGTTCTTCGAGCAATCCACCGCGCATGCGCTGGCGCCGATCCGCGATCAGTTGCTGCGCGGCGCGCTCTTGATCGCGCTCGGCCTGGCGGTGGCGATCTTCGCCGGCTCGCTGCTGGCCCGCCGCATGCTCGTGCCGATCACGGCGCTGCGCGCCGGCGCGCGCCGGCTCGGTGCCGGTGATTTCGAGCAGCGCATCGAGGTGAAGACGCATGACGAGCTGGAGGAGCTCGCCGACCAGTTCAACAGCATGGCCGGCCAGCTCGCGCAGTCCTATGCCGTGCTGGAAGCCAAGGTCGAGGAGCGCACCCGCGATCTCGCCCAGTCGATCAACGAGCTGAAGGTGCTGGAGGAGGTCGGCCGCGCGGTGGCGTCTTCGCTCGATCTCAACGCCGTGCTGCCGACGGTGGCGGCGCGCGCGCTGGAGATCACCGCGGCCGACGCCGTGCTGATCTATTCCTACGATGCCGGCGAGCGCCGCTTCCGGCTGGTGGAAGCCAAGGGTGTTGATCAGACCGGCGCGCACGCGGTGCTCGACGAGCAGACCAGCCTGTTGTCGGAGTCCGTGCGCAGCGGCGAGCCGATCGCGATCGCCGAGCTCGACAGCGCGCCGGAGCATCCGCTGCGCGACGTGGCGGTCGCCGCCGGCTTCCATGCCGTGCTGTTCACGCCGCTGGTCGATCAGCAGGGCGTGCTCGGCGCGCTCGTGGTGCTCCGGCGCTCCGCCGGCGCGTTCCCGCCCAACCTGATCGGCCTGATGCGCACCTTCGCCAACCAGGCGGTGCTGGCGATGCGCAACGCGCGGCTGTTCACCGAGGTCGACCAGAAGGGCCGCGAGCTGGCGCTGACGCACGCCACGGTGCAGCAGCAGGCGGAGAAGCTCACCGAGCAGACCGAGCAATTGCGCGAGTGGAACAAGTCGCTCGAGGACCGCGTCGAGAAGCAGCTCGCCGAGATCGAGCGCATCCGTCGGCTCGAGCGCTTCCTGGCGCCGCAGGTGGCGCAGATCATCGCC
Source organism: Bradyrhizobium sp. USDA 4353 (assembly GCF_054063215.1). Lineage (NCBI taxonomy): Bacteria > Pseudomonadati > Pseudomonadota > Alphaproteobacteria > Hyphomicrobiales > Nitrobacteraceae > Bradyrhizobium > Bradyrhizobium sp. USDA 4353. Next base: position 1,265,194 of record NZ_JBSSGB010000001.1, on the reverse strand, counting down.
TCGTCGGATGGGCATGACTCACTGCTGGAGAGCCATCGGCGCGAAGTCACGGTCGTGTTCTGCGATCTCCGCGGCTTCACCGCGTTCACGGAGACGACCGAGCCCGAAGAGGCGATGAACGTGCTGCGCGAGTATCACGCCGCGCTCGGCAAGCTGATCTTCAAATATGAAGGCACGCTCGACCGCTATGCCGGCGACGGCGTGATGATCCTGTTCAACGCGCCGATCCCGTTCGAGGACCACACCACCCGCGCGGTGAAGATGGCACTGGAGATGCGCGAGGAGATCGGCGGGCTGACTGAGCGCTGGAAGAACCGCGGCCACAGCTTAGGGTTTGGCGTCGGCATCGCCGTCGGCTACGCCACGCTCGGCCAGGTCGGCTTCGAGAACCGGCTGGAATACGCCGCCATCGGCAGCGTCACCAACCTCGCCTCCCGCCTCTGCGACGCCGCCAAGGCCGGCCAGGTGATCGCGTCGCGGCGTGTCTACGGCATGGTCGAAGGCTCGGTCGACGCGCGGCCGATCGACGATCTGCACCTGAAGGGCTTCAACCACCCGGTGCTGGCGATGGAGATCCTGCGCTGGCGCGGCGAGAGCGTCGAAGCCGTGGATGTCATGGAGGAGCCACGCCGGTCGGCTGCGACCTGAGGCGCAGACCGACGCCGGATGAGGGCCCTTGTAGCCCTGATGAGCGTCAGCCGACGCTCTTCGGCGTCGGCGTGAGCGACATCCGGGTTCATCGCGGCGGCTCGTGAAACCCCGGATGTCGCGTCCGCCTCCGCCCTCCGGGCGCAGGCTTCCGCTCATCCGGGCTACGATGGTGTTGCTGGTCCAATGTGCAGCACGGCCCCTCGGCTTTCGATCTTCTTCATGACACGAGGCTGATGCTCATGAGTCGGGACAGTCGAGCGCGACGCTCGCTGCCAGCCTCTCCCCGCGTGCGGGGAGAGGCTGGATTGCATCTTAAGATGCAATCCGGGTGAGGGGGGCTCTCAGCGCGGTCGGTGGGCGGGGTTGCCCCTCACCCCAACCCTCTCCCCGTGAAGAACGGGGAGAGGGAGCGCACCGACATCGACGCGCCGATATTGCTTCCACGTATACATGGCTAACCGGAATGGCGATCCGCGTGATGTCGCGGTGGCCTTCTTACTTGAACCCGGCAAACCGGCTGTCGAACGAGTTCGACGGCAGCACGGGGGCGGCGCCGGAGACCAGGGAGGCCTGGGTCTGGGCGGGGGCGGAGGCGGTCGTTGCCGGCGTGTCACTGGCGGCGGGCTTGAACGGCGGCCGTGCGGCGGCCTGCTTGGTCTCCGCCGGCTTGGCCGCGACCGGCTTCGGCGCCGGCTTGGTCTCTGCGGTCTTGCTCTCGGCGGGCTTCGTCGCCGCCGTGGTCTCAGCCGCCGCAGTACCGCCGATCCCGACCTTGCGGGCGAGGCTCGACATGAAGCTCGGCTTCTCCGGCGCGCTGACGGCCGCGACACGGGTCGAGGACGTCGTCACTGGCGCTGGCGCTGCGCTCGCCGGCGTCTCGGTGACCTCGTTCGCATCAGGCGCACGCGGCGGGTTGACGTGACCGGGGATCGTGCCCGGTGCCGCCTGGAAGTTGGCGAGCGACAGGCCCGGCGCCTCGCCGGCGTCCGACAGGCCGGTCGATGCCCCCGGCACGCGCGAGGCAAAAATCGGATTCATGCCGCCGTCGATACCGGTATTGAGCTTGGCGACCGGCGTGCCCTTGGCGACCAGCTTGGCGTATTCGGCCTCGTCCGCCTGCTGCTTCTCGCGCACGGCGGTCGTGATCTCGTCTGGCACGACATAGGCCGGGCACTTCGCGGCGGCGTCGAACACCGGATCGCGGGTCGCGCCCGGCGGCTTCTGGGCGTTGAAGACGTATTTCTTCTCGCAGAAGTCGACCTTCGGCTCCTGCCGGGTGACCTCGAAGGCGTCGTAGCCTTCCTTGATCATGCGCCAGAACGGCATGTTCGGGTTGTTGCGGTGCTTGGCCATGTTCACCGGCGTCATCCGGAACGGATAGGCCTGGAACTGGAAGGCGCGCTGGCCGCCGAAGAACGACTCGCGGCCCAGCGCATAGATCTCGGCGATCTGCTCGTCGGTCATCGCGAAGCAGCCGCGCGAGGAGCAGTCGCCGTGCACCATCAGCTGCGAGCCGGTGCGTCCCAGCGCCTTGTCGAACGCGTTCGGATAGCCGGTGTTGAACGATAGATAATACGCCGACTGCGGGTTCATCTGGCTGGGATTGATCGAGTAGAAGCCCTCCGGCGCCTGGCGGTCGCCCTCGCGCACCTTCGGTCCGAGATCGCCCGACCAGCGGCAGATCGGATAGGTCTTGAGCAGTCCGAACTTGCCGGAGCGGTCCTGCTTCCAGACCTCGAGCTCGGCCTCCTGCTTGAACACGCGCACCAGGATCGGCGACTGCGCGTCCATGTCCTTCTCGGTCATGGCTGCGACCAGCTTCGGCGGCACCGGCTGGTTGGCCTTGGCATTGGTGGCGAGCGCGACCTGATCGCTGTTGCAACCGGTCAGCAGCGCACCGGCGGCCAACGCCGCAGAGGTCATCAGGACCCGGACGAACGCGCGGTTGATCAAAGCAAAGCTCCCCGCAAACCCAGCATGCCGCGACACCCCATTCTCGTCTCGATCCGCCGGCCAGGAAGCTGGAATGATCCCCGGTCGACCGCGCGTCATGCCACCGTCAAACCAATGATTAAAATTGTATCCTCTGCCCCCGAGAGCCGCAACCCGCGCTGCGGCGGTGCCGCGGCGCGGAGGCCCTCGTGGTCAACAAGTTCTAAACAACAGAGCGTGCCGGATGGGCCGAAATGCGGCCAAACGGCTGGAAAGACTCACAAATCCGCGAGCGTCCGGAGCCGGTCGGATGACCCGGGCTGCTCAGCTCAGCTTGCGGCCGATCTCGATGAACTTCTGCCGGCGCTGCTTGCGGATGGCATCGCCATCCAGGCCCTTCAGCTCGTCGAAGGCCTGGGCGATGGCCTCGCCGGTTGCCGCGATCATCGCGGCGGGGTCGCGGTGGGCGCCGCCGACCGGCTCCTTCAGGATGGTGTCGACCACGCCGAAACGCAGCATGTCCTGCGCGGTGATCTTCATGCTGTTGGCGGCTTCCTGCGCCTTGGTGCCGTCGCGCCAGAGGATCGAGGACGCGGCTTCCGGCGAGATCACGCTGTAGATCGCGTGCTCCAGCATCAGCACCTTGTTGGCGGTGGTCAGCGCAATCGCGCCGCCCGACATGCCCTCGCCGGTGATGATCGCGACGTTCGGCACGCCCAGCGCCAGGCAGGCGTCGGTGGAGCGGGCGATCGCCTCGGCCTGGCCGCGCTCCTCGGCGCCGATGCCGGGATAGGCGCCGGCGGAATCGACCAGCGACAGCACGGGAATGCCGAAGCGCTCGGCCATCTCCATCAGCCGCACCGCCTTGCGGTAGCCTTCGGGGCGGGCCATGCCGAAATTGTGCTTGAGGCGGGATTCGGTCGTGGCGCCCTTTTCCTGGCCCATCACGCAGATCGGCTCGCCGCGGAAGCGGCCGAAGCCGCCGAGCAGGGCGGCGTCCTCGCCGAACTTGCGGTCGCCGGCGAGCGGCGTGAACTCCGTGAACAGCGCATTGACGAAGTCGGTGAAGTGCGGCCGCTGCGGATGCCGCGCGACCATGGTCTTCTGCCACGGCGTCAGATTGGCATAGAGATCGGCCAGCGCCTGGCCGGCCTTCTCCTCGATCCGGCTGACCTCCTCGCCGATATCGGTGCCGGAGGCGGCCATCGCCCGGAGTTCATCGACCTTGGAATCGAGCTCGGCAACGGGCTTTTCGAAATCGAGGTAGCTGCGCATGGGATCCGGCATGGAAGAGCTGAAGGAAGAGCGCTGGGAGACAATATCGGTTCGGCCTTCGGACCTGAAGTTGAGGGGCTTCAGGAGCTTAAGGGTCGATCGGTGCGCCGCATCCAGGCGTCATGCCGGGAGAGCGGGCAGGATGGCGCTCTTTCGGGGCAGACGGCCGGGAAGTCAAGCGGGCGGCGCGTCAGCCCGGCGGATTTGGTTGCGGGAAGGTGTGGGGCGGGATCACGTCTCGGCCAGCGGGTGCAGGTCGCGCACCAGGCTCTTCAGCCGCTCCTCGACCACATGGGTGTAGATCTGGGTGGTCGAGATGTCGGTGTGGCCGAGCAGGGTCTGCACGATGCGCAGGTCGGCACCATTGTGCAGCAGGTGGCTGGCAAAGGCGTGGCGCAGCACGTGCGGCGACACCAGCCGGGCCGGCAGGCCGCTCGCCACCGCGAGCTCCTTGAGGTCGCGGGCGAAGTGCTGCCGGGTCAAATGGCCGCTCTCGCCGAACGAGGGAAACAGCCATTTGCCGAAGGTGGCGCTGGCCTTCTTCTCCGGCTTCTGCTTGTCCAGAACAGCCAGATAGTCCGCCATCGCCTGGCGCGAGGCCTGGTTCAGCGGCACCAGCCGCTCCTTGTTGCCCTTGCCGCGCACCACGATCATGCGGGCGTCATTGCGTGCGGCGGTGCGCGGCAGCGCCACCAGCTCAGAGACGCGCAGGCCGGTGGCGTAGAGCACCTCGAGCAGGCAATACAGCCGCAGTGCGCGCAGCCGCTGCGACGGCGAGACATCGGCGGCCTCGGAGAGCTCCTTGGCCTTGGTCAGCATGCGGTCGACATCGCCGATCGACAGCACTTTCGGCAGCGCGCGGCCGCGCTTCGGGCCGGACAGGATCGCGGCGGGGTCGTCGCTGCGGATGCGCTCGCTCAGCAGGAAGCGGAACAGATGCCGCATCGCCGACAGCCGCCGCGCCACGCTGGAGGATTTGAATCCCCTGATATCGAGATCGGCGAGATAATCGCGCAGCGCCTGGGTGTCGGCCGCGGCGAAGCTGTTGCTCTTGCGGGTGAGAAACTCGGAGAGATCGGTGAGATCGCGGCGGTAGGCGTCGAGCGTGTTCTCGCCGGCCCCCTGTTCCGCGGCCATCATGTCCAGGAACAGGCTCATCAGCCGGGCGTCGGAGGCCTTGACCTTCATATCGTGAATTCCGCTGGGTCCGAGGCGATCGAATCAGTTCGAAAAATTCGCGCCGGCACATCGAGCGGTGACTGCGAATCTGGCCGATATCGCGGCGCCAGGCCGTCTCAGACAACCGTAAAAATCTTAATCAATGCCCTGTGGCATTTCGGTCGGCCGCAACCGCGCAGCTCACTTTTTCTGGAACTTGTCCGGCGGGATCGACACGGTCATCTCGCGCGGCTTCGGGTTGACGAAATTCGCCAGCGCGTAGATCGCGCCATAGACCACGCCGACGATGACGGCGATCACGGTCAGGAAGCGGAACAGGCTGGGCATCAGGCTCGCGCGGGCCACCGGGGATGGAACGGTTTCATCCAACATGTTCGCACCCGGCTGGCAAGCCCGGCAGGCCCCCTTGCTCTGCTCTGCCGGTTGCGCGTCGCGGAACAGGATGCCTTTGAAAGCAGCAGGGGCTGGGTTAGAAGCGGAGGGATGACCGAGATGACCCAACCCGTACCCAGCCCAGCCGCTCCGGAGGCCGCGATTCTCGCGGGACTCGGCAAGCGGCTGATCGTGCTGGTCGGGATGATGGGCGCCGGCAAATCGACCGTCGGCCGGCGGCTGGCGGCGCGGCTCGGGCTGCGCTTCGTTGATGCCGACACCGAGATCGAGACCGCCGCCAGCATGACCATACCGGAGATCTTTGAGTCCCGCGGCGAGGACTATTTTCGCAACGGCGAGGCCCGGGTCATCGCCCGCCTGCTCGAAAGCGGGCCGGCCGTGCTGGCGACCGGCGGCGGGGCGTTCATGCGCGAGGAGACGCGCCAGCGCATCCACGACAAGGCCGTCTCGGTATGGCTCAAGGCGGATGCCGACGTGATCATGCGGCGGGTGCGGCGGCGGGCCGACCGGCCGCTGCTGCAGACCGCCGATCCCGACGGCACGGTGGCGCGGCTGCTGACCGAGCGCGAGCCGGTCTACCAGACGGCCGACCTCACGATCTACTCGCGCGACGTGCCGCATGACCGGGTGGTCGAGGATTGCATCGAGGCGCTGCAGGCGTTCTTGTCGCCGGCGCCGATGACAGAAGCCGAGGCGACTCCGCCGCAATCCGATCCGGGTCCATCCAACTCCGCACAGGCCATGAGCGCGATCCGATGACGGCACCTCTCAAGCACTCCGATCCGATCATCGTCGACGTCGCGCTGGGCGACCGCGCCTATGATATCGTCATCGGCCGCGGCGTGCTGGCGACGCTCGGGCAGCGCATCGCGGCGCTGCGGCCGGGCGTCCGTACGGCCATCGTCACCGACCGTACCGTGGCCGCGCATTGGCTGAAGCCGACTGAAGCGATCCTGGCCGAGGCCGGCATCCCCACTTCGACCATCGTGGTGAAAGAGGGCGAGGGATCCAAGACCTATGCCGGGCTGGAGAAGGTCAGCGAGGCGCTGATCGCGGCCAAGATCGAGCGCAACGATCTCGTCATCGCGCTCGGCGGCGGCGTGGTCGGTGATCTCGCCGGCTTCGCGGCGGCGATCCTGCGCCGCGGCGTCGATTTCGTGCAGGTGCCGACCTCGCTGCTGGCGCAGGTCGATTCCTCCGTCGGCGGCAAGACCGGCATCAACTCGCCGCAGGGCAAGAACCTGCTCGGCGCCTTCCACCAGCCCGTGCTGGTGATCGCGGATACTGCGGTGCTCGACACCTTGTCGCCGCGCCAGTTCCGCGCCGGTTATGCCGAGGTCGCCAAATACGGCCTGCTCGGCGACGCCAGCTTCTTCGCCTGGCTCGAGGCCAACCACGCCGACATCGTCAAGGGCGGCGCGGCGCGCGAGCATGCGGTCGCGACCTCCTGCCGTGCCAAGGCCGCGATCGTCGCCCGCGACGAGCGCGAGACCGGCGACCGCGCGCTGCTCAATCTCGGCCACACCTTCGGTCATGCGCTGGAGGCGATCACCGGCTTCTCCGACCGGCTGTTCCACGGCGAGGGCGTGTCGGTCGGCATGGTGCTGGCGGCGCAGTTCTCGGCCGAGCTCGGCATGCTGCCGCCCGATGACGTCACGCGCATCGAGCGTCACCTTGCCGCCGTGGGTTTGCCGACCCATCTCCAGGATATCGCCGGGTTTGCCCAGGAGGGCGTCGGCGACGCCGACCGGCTTTTGGCCTTGATGGCGCAGGACAAGAAGGTGAAGCGCGGCAAGCTGACTTTCATCCTGATGGAAGCGATCGGCCGCGCGGTCATTGCCAAGGACGTTGATCCGGCGCGAGTGCGCGACTTCCTGCAGGCCAAATTGCAGAGCCGCGGCTGATCCCTGGCGCTTTACGCCGCGTTGAGCAGTGCCCGCGCATCACCGGCGGCTTCCATCGAGAGTGACATCGGCGTCATGGACTGGCTCACACTCACCATCGTCATCCTCCTCCTCGCGGGCTCGGCCTTCTTCGCGCTGAGCGAGACCGCGCTCACAGGCGCCTCCCGCGCCTCGATGCTGCGGCTGTCGAAGCAGGGCAATCGCGACGCCGATGTGGTGTCGAGCCTGTTCGACATGCGCGAGCGGCTGATCGGCGCGCTCTTGCTCGGCAACAACATCGCCAATATCGGTGCCTCGGCGCTCGCCACCGGAATCTTCACCGCGTGGTTCGGCGAGGTCGGCGTGCTCTATGCGACCGGCGTGATGACGGCGCTCGTGGTGATCTTCGCCGAGGTGCTGCCGAAGACCATCGCGATCAACGCGCCGGACCGCGTGTCGCTTGCGGTGGCGCGGCCGATGCGTGCGACCGTGTTCGTGCTCGGTCCGGTGCTCGCCGTGATCGAGGCGATCGTGCGCGGGCTGATGCGGCTGATCGGATTCAAGGTCGGCGCCAACCAGCCGATCCTGTCACCGACGGAACGCTTGCGCGGCGCGGTCGATCTCTTGCATCACGAAGGCAAGGTCGAGAAGCAGGATCGCGACATGCTCGGCGGCCTGCTCGATCTGCGCGAGCTGCAGGTGTCCGACGTGATGGTTCACCGCACCGAGATGGTGATGGTGAACGCAGACTTGCCGCAGGAGGAATTGGTCCGCGAGGTGCTGGCGTCGGAATACACGCGCATCCCGCTGTGGCGCGATACGCCGGAGAACATCATCGGCGTGCTGCACGCCAAGGATCTGCTGCGCGCGATCCGCGCCGCCGAGGGCGATGTGACGCATATCGACGTGGCGTCATTGGCGCTGCCGCCGTGGTTCGTTCCGGAGATGCGTTCGGTGTCGGAACAGCTGAAGGCGTTCCGCCGCCGCAAGACGCATTTCGCGCTTGTCGTCGACGAGTATGGCGAGGTCGAAGGCATCGTCACGCTCGAGGACATCCTGGAAGAAATCGTCGGCGACATTTCCGACGAGCAGGACGTGCAGGTCGCCGGCGTGCGCGTTCAGCCGGATGGATCCGTCGTCGTCGACGGCTCGGTGCCGATCCGCGATCTCAATCGCGCGATGGACTGGACCTTGCCTGATGAAGAGGCAACGACGGTTGCCGGTCTGGTGATTCACGAGGCGCGCTCGATCCCCGAGCGCGGGCAGAGCTTCACGTTCCACGGCTTCCGCTTTCGCGTGCTGCGCCGGGAGCGCAATCGCATCACCGCGCTGCGCATCGTACCGGTGCCCCGTGGAGAAACGGAGGAGACACGTCCGCGCCGTGCGGGTACGGCGTTCTAATCGGTGGAAGTTGTCAGATCACGCTTCGCCCGGCGCCTTCGCATGCAGCGCGAGCGCATGCACGGAGCCGGCAAGTTCCTCTGACAATGCGGCGTTGATCAGGCGGTGGCGATCGACGCGGCTCTTGCCGGCGAAGGCCTGCGACACAATATACACGCGGAAATGGGTCTCACCGCTGTCGCGGTGTCCCATGTGGCCTGCATGCAGATGTGACTCGTCCTGCACGTCGAGGCTTTCCGGAGTGAAAGCTTCGCGCAACTTTTTGATGATAGCATCCTGGGTCCGCATGGTCTCTGGAAATACGCATCAAATTATTTTTCGTCAATCGGCGGTCCCCGCCTGAGGTATTCGCAATGTCAAGACTTGAAGCTTTTCGCGTTGCGTAGTCAAAGTCCGCCATGCCGATCGATTCAAACAAATTCTTCGACTCCATCCGCATCAAGCCCAAGAAGGCGGCTTCGCGGCAGCCGGTGCGCGAGGAGGCTCAGCCCTGCCAATGGCCGGACTGCACGAACCGTGGCTCGCACCGCGCGCCCAAGGGGCGCGAGAACCAGCGCGAGTATTGGCACTTCTGTCTCGATCACGTGCGCGAGTACAACCAGTCCTATAATTTCTTCTCCGGCATGAATGCCGATGCCGTCGCGCGTTATCAGAAGGATGCGCTGACCGGGCATCGTCCGACCTGGAAGATGGGCGCGAACACCGCGGGCAAGCGCGGCAAGGGCAATGCCGAGAGCGATCTCGGCGATGCGTCGGATCCGTTCAGCGTGTTTGCCGAGATCAACGGCCGCGCCGGCTGGCGTCCGGGTGCGCAGTCCGCGCCGCCGAAGGCCGAGACGCGCAAGGTGTTCAATGCCGAGCGCAAGGCGCTGCAGGTGATGGGCCTCGGTCCCGACGCCACGCTCGAGGATGTCAAGGTCAAGTACAAGGCGCTGGTGAAGCAGCACCATCCCGACGCCAATGGCGGCGACCGCTCGACCGAGGATCGCCTGATCGAGATCATCAAGGCCTACAACTACCTGAAGACGGTGGTGAAGGGCTGACACGCGGCAGCGTGTGAGCTGCCGCGCGCGTTGTTCCGAATTCAGGGCTTCGGCCCGATATAGGCCGAACTCGGCCGGATCAACCGTCCCGTCCGCTGCTGCTCCCTCGCATGCGCGGTCCAGCCTGCGGCGCGCGCCACCGCGAAGATCGGCGTGAACGCCTGGCGCGGAATCTTCAGCGCATCGAGCAGGATGGCGGTGAAGAACTCGACATTGGTGTCGAGCACCCGCTCCGGATTCTTCTGCCGCAGCGCCTGGCGGATGTAAGCCTCCACCTCGCTCGCGAACGGCAGATCCGCCCCGCTCCCCGCCAGCCGCTCGATCGCGGCCTTCAAGACATCGGCGCGCGGATCCCGCACCCGGTAGATCCGATGCCCGAACCCCATCAGCCGCTCCCCCCGCGCCAGCGCCGCATCCACCCACGGCTTGATGTTCTCGCGCCTGCCGATCGCGTTCAGCATCTCCAACACCGGCTCCGGCGCCCCGCCATGCAGCGGGCCGGTCAGGGCGCAGTAGCCGGCGGTGACCGATGCGAACAGGTCGGCCTGGGTGGAGGCGACGACGCGGGCAGCGAAGGTCGAGGCGTTCATGCCGTGATCGCTGACGGTCACGAGATAGGTGTCGAGCGCCGCCACCTCGCCATCGCCAGGCGTGTCGCCGCGCACCATGCGCAGGGTGTCGGCGGCGTGGCTGAGCTCGGGATGCGGTGCGATCGGCTGCGTGCCCCGGGCGCGCTGCACCAGGGCGCCGGCGATCACCGGGCCGGCACCGACGATCGTCGCATCGTCGTCCAGCTCGGGCTCGGGGCGCAGGGCCGCTATGGCGGCGCGGTAGCCGTCGATGATCGATAGACCAGCGGTCGCGGCGAGCAGTTCCGGCAGCCGCGCGAAGGCGCGCTGGCGGGCTTGCCCGAGGCTGGCACGGACCTCGGCCTCGCTGAGGGTGCGCTTGGTCGCGGCGCTCCACAGCCGGGCTGTCACCCCCTCGAAGCCGCTGGCAGCGGCGAGGTCGACGCGGTGGCCTGCGATAATGAGCTCGCCCTGCTGGCCATCGACATGGCTGAGCACCGTCTCGGCGGCCGGGATGCCATCGAGGCCGATGGGGGACTTCGAAAGCTGGATGGTCATGGCGCGATCTCCTGCGTGAATGGTTACGCGCTACGATTCGCCCGGTCGACAGATTGATCAATCTTGATTAAGCTGATCAATATGAAAAAAGACAATGGCCTTTACCTATCGGCCCGCGAGGCGTCCGCCGAGCTCGCGATCACCCCCGCGACGCTTTACGCCTATGTCAGCCGCGGCTTGGTCCGTTCGGAGCCGTCGCCGGATTCGCGCAGCAACCGCTATCGTGCCGAGGACATCCGGGCCCTGAAGGAGCGGCGCGCGCCGGCGCCCGAGCCGCGCGCGTTCCGCAGCTTCGATGCCGACCTGCCGGTGTTCGATTCCGCCGTATCGACGATCACCGAAGCCGGTCCGATCTATCGCGGCGTCAATTGCGTCGAGCTGTCGGAGCGGGACACGCTGGAGCATGCGGCGACCCTGCTGTGGGACGTCACGGCCATTGATCCGTTCGCGCCCGAGAACATGCCGCACGTCTCGGACGAGATGCGCCTGATTGCGGAAGCGGCACGGCGCGCGGCGCCGATCGACCGCGCGATCGCCGTGCTGGCGCTCGCGTCAAATGCGGATCCAGCCGCGTTCAATCGCGCTCCCGACGGCCGCGCATTGGTTGGCGCTCGCATCGTTCGGCTGGTGGTCGCGACGATGCTGAATGCGTCGCCTTGCGCCGAGCCTCTCCATGTTCAGGTCGCCAATGCCTGGGCGCCCGAGCATAAGCATGCGGCCGACCTGATCCGCCGCACCCTGGTGCTGCTGGCCGATCACGAGCTGAACGCGTCAACCTTCACTGTCCGCTGCGCGGCCTCGACCGGCCTCAGCCTCTATGATGCCGTCATCGCCGGCCTCGCCGCGCTCAAGGGACCGCAGCATGGCGGCGCCGGCGTGCTGGCCTCGCAATTGGTGAAGGCCTTGATCGACCGCGACGTCGCGCCGTTGATCCGCGAACGTGTGGCGCTGGGCGAGCGCTTTGCCGGCTTCGGGCATGGCGTCTACAAGCGCGGCGATCCACGCGCGATCTCGCTGTTGGAGGCGCTGACGCGCGCCGGGGCTCCGCGCAAATTCACGCGCGAGGTGCCCGAGCGGATCGCGGAGGCCACCGGCGAGTTCGTCAACATCGATTATGCGCTCGCCGTGCTGGTGCAAAGCCTGCGGCTGCCGGCCGGCAGCGAGCTGGCGCTGTTCGCGATGGCGCGCTGTGTCGGCTGGATCGCGCATGCCTGCGAGCAACTGCAGTTCGGTCGCCTGATCCGGCCGCGGGCCCGCTACACCGGGCCCATCCCGGGACGCGCCGCCACCCTGGAGACGCTTTAGCAGAACCGGCCGGTGACTATTCCGCAGACCCCGCCGCCAGCTGCGTCTCGCGCCGCTTCCGCACAATGCGCAGCACCAGCCAGACCACGATCGTGCCAGCGACCGCCGCGATGATCCATGTCGACTTCGCGATATGGCTGTGATGCGGGATGCCGCCGTAGCGATGCAGCAGCTGCACGGCGAACACGCCCGGCAGGACGTGCGCGCACGCCCACAGCACGATCGCCGGGATGTTCACGGCGTAAAACCGCGCCGGCGGAATATCGAGCGCGCCCGCCGTGATCGGCACCACGGCGCGGATCGGCGCCACGAACCGGGCGAAGAAGATCGCGAGCGTGCCGAAGCGGTGGAAGAACGCCTCGCTCTGCGCCACCAGGCGAGGGTAATTCGAGAACGGCCAAGCCGTCAGGATCTCGCGCTGCTGGCGATGGCCGACCCAGAATGCGCCGCCGTCGCCGATCACCGCGCCGAGGATGGCCGCCGCCAGCACCCATTGCAAGGTCAGCTCGCCACCCGGGATCAGCGCGCTTAGCGCCAGGATGATCGTCGTGCCCGGGACCACCGAGCCCACGATCGGGACCGCCTCCAGCAGCGCCGCCAGGAACAGAGTGAGATAGGCCAGTCCCGCATGGGCGGAGACGAAGGCGATCAAGGGGTCGAGGAAATGGGCCACCACGAGTCCTGCCGATGACGGGGATATGACGAAGCCTTCAATAACTAGGAACCCCGGCCCGGAGTGCCACGTCAGAATGCTGGACGTGCTGTTCGCGGCCAAAAGGTGGCGTGATACGCAGGGCAGCCTTCCAAAAACGTCGGCCCATGCCTATCTCGATGATATAACGACGGAACTTTGATCAAGGCTTAGGCTTCTGCCCGCGCGTGCTCTCTGCTAGGCTGGCGTTCGAAGCCCTTCAACCGCAGCCAAACCATGAAATCTGGTTTCGGGATTGCCCGGGACCTCGGAGGATGAATGACGACCGCCGCTACGACCAATGCGCAGGAGATGACCGGTGTGCCCGACATGAAGGTGTCGGTGCGGCAGGTGTTCGGGATCGACAGCGACCTTGAGGTGCCGGCCTTTTCCGCGACCGACCCGCATGTCCCCGAGGTCGATGCCGACTACCGTTTCGACCGCGCGACCACGCTCGCGATCCTGGCCGGCTTCTCCAAGAACCGCCGCGTCATGGTGACGGGCTACCATGGCACCGGCAAGTCGACCCATATCGAGCAGGTCGCCGCCCGCCTCAACTGGCCGTGCGTGCGCGTCAACCTCGACAGCCACATCAGCCGTATCGACCTCGTCGGCAAGGACGCGATCGTGGTCAAGGACGGCAAGCAGGTCACGGAGTTCCGTGACGGCATCCTGCCCTGGGCCCTGCAGCACAACGTTGCGCTGGTGTTCGACGAATACGACGCCGGCCGTCCGGACGTGATGTTCGTCATCCAGCGCGTGCTCGAAGTCTCGGGCCGGCTGACCTTGCTCGACCAGAACAAGGTCATCAAGCCGCACCCGGCGTTCCGCCTGTTCGCCACCGCCAACACCATCGGCCTCGGTGACACCTCCGGCCTCTATCACGGCACGCAGCAGATCAACCAAGGCCAGATGGACCGCTGGTCGATCGTCACGACGCTGAACTACCTGGCGCATGACGAGGAAGTCGAGATCGTGCTGGCCAAGGCCAAGCACTATCAGAACGCGCAGGGCCGCGACACCGTGAACAAGATGGTGCGGCTCGCCGACCTCACGCGCAACGCCTTCGCCAATGGCGATCTGTCGACGGTGATGAGCCCGCGCACGGTGATCACCTGGGCGGAAAACTCCGAGATCTTCGGCGACATCGGCTTCGCCTTCCGCGTGACCTTCCTCAACAAATGCGACGAGCTCGAGCGTCCGCTGGTCGCGGAATTCTATCAGCGCTGCTTCAATGCCGAGCTGCCGGAATCCGCCATCAACGTCGCGCTGAGCTGATTAAGGCGTCGTCCCGGCCTTGAGCCGGGACCCATACGCTGTGACGTTTCGGCGATGCGCCGGAGTTGGCGTCGACACGATGAGATGACCGCCGGTGGCTATGAGTCCCGGCGTTCGCCGGGACGACAGGCCGCAGGGACAAGATGACCACATCCAACAGCAAACTCCGTCCCGGTACCAAGGAAGCGCCGACCGAGCCGTTCAAGCGCTCGGTGACGGGGTGCTTGCGCGCGATCGCGCGATCGCCCGAGCTCGAAGTCTCCTTTGCCGCCGAGCGGCCGGGGCTCGCACCGGGCAAGGCGCGGCTGCCGGAGCCGGCCCGCAAGATGACCAAGCGCGATGCGGCTGTCGTGCGCGGCCACGCCGACTCGATCGCGCTCAAGATCGCCTGTCACGATCCGAAGATTCACCGCAAGCTGATCCCCGGCAATCCGCAGGCCCGCGGCGTGTTCGAGGCGGTGGAGCAGGCGCGCGTCGAGGCCATCGGCGCAAAGCGCATGGCCGGCGTCGCCAAGAACCTCACGGCGATGCTCGACGATCATTTCCATCGCGGCAAGTATGACGAGATCACTGACCGTGCCGACGCGCCGCTGTCGGATGCGCTGGCGATGATGGTGCGCGAGCGCCTGACCGGCATGGCGCCGCCGAATGCGGCGCGCAAGGTGGTCGATCTCTGGCGCCCTTTCCTGGAGGACCGGATCGGCTCGCAGCTCGACGAGCTCGGCCGCTTCACTGAGGACCAGGCCAAGTTCGGCGATCTCGTTCACGACCTGCTGTCGGCGCTCGATCTCGGCGACGAGCGCAATGCCGATTCGGAAGAGGACGAGGACAACGACGACAACCGCGACGGCGACAATGACCAGTCCGGCGCCGAAGGCTCGCCTGAGTCCGATGCCGCGCAGGAGATGAGTGCCGACCAGGCGCAGACGACGTCGGACGAGATGTCGGAGAGCGCGATGGAAGCGGCGCAGGCTTCCGCCTCCGATACGCTCGATGACGGCGAGCTCGGTGACGACGAGACGCCGGGCGAGGCCACGCGCCCGAACCGCAACGGCGCCAACGAGCCGCGCGGGCCGGAGTATCATGCGTTCGCGCCGAAATTCGACGAGATCATCGCGGCCGAGGATCTGTGCGATCACGACGAGCTGGAGCGGCTGCGCTCCTATCTCGACAAGCAGCTCGCGCATCTCCAAGGCATCGTGGCGCGGCTTGCCAACCGGCTGCAGCGCCGGCTGATGGCGCAGCAGAATCGCGCCTGGGAGTTCGATCTGGAAGAGGGCATCCTCGACCCGGCGCGGCTGTCGCGCGTCGTCATCGATCCCTATCAGCCGCTGTCGTTCATGCGTGAGAAGGAAGCGACCTTCCGCGACACCGTCGTCACGCTGCTGCTCGACAATTCCGGCTCGATGCGCGGACGCCCGATCACGGTCGCCGCAACCTGCGCCGACATCCTCGCCCGCACCTTGGAGCGTTGCGGCGTCAAGGTCGAGATCCTCGGCTTCACGACGCGCGCCTGGAAGGGCGGGCAGTCGCGCGAGGCGTGGCTCGCCGCCGGCAAGCCGGCCAATCCCGGCCGCCTCAACGATCTCCGCCACATCATCTACAAGGCCGCCGACGCGCCCTGGCGCCGCGCGCGGAAGAACCTGGGCCTGATGATGCGAGAGGGGCTGCTGAAGGAGAACATCGACGGCGAGGCGCTGGACTGGGCGCACAAGCGCCTGCTCGGTCGTCCCGAGCAGCGCAAGATCCTGATGATGATCTCGGACGGCGCGCCGGTCGACGATTCCACGCTGTCGGTCAATCCCGGCAACTACCTGGAACGTCACCTGCGTCACATCATCGAGGAGATCGAGACCCGCTCGCCGGTCGAGTTGATCGCGATCGGCATCGGCCACGACGTAACCCGCTACTATCGCCGCGCGGTCACGATCGTCGACGCCGAGGAGCTCGGCGGCGCCATCACCGAGAAGCTCGCCGAACTGTTCACCGAGACGCACGCGGCGCCACAGCAGCCAACGCGGGCGCCGAAGCGCAAGCTGCATTGATCCGCCGGCCGAAGGCCGGACGCGTCCCTCCTCCCGACGGGAGGAGGTGGGGGAGGGGGCCCCGCTGACAATGCCGCTGCAGGCGATCTCCGACCGCAGGCGCTTTCTGGCGCTGACCCTCGGCGGAGCGTCGGCACTCGCATGGTCCGGCGGCGCGCTCGCAGAGTCGACACCGCCGGTCCGTCGCCGGGCCGCTGTGGATGAGCACTCCGTCACAACGGCCACCAAGATCGAGGTGAAGGCGCGGCCGCTGCCGTCGTTCGATCTGCGCGACCGGACCCATCTGCGCTTCGGCATGCTGCAGTATCGCAGCGGAGTGACGCTGACCTCGTCCTATCCGGGCTTCGGCGGGCTCTCCGGCATCCGGCTCGATGCCAAGGGCGAGCGCTTCCTCGCCATCAGCGACAAGGGCGGCTGGTTCACCGGCCGCATCGCCTATTCCGGGCGTGAGGTCGCGGGGCTTGCCGATGTCGAAGCGGCTCCGCTGCTCGGTCCCGATGGACGCCCGATCACCGATCGCGGCTGGTACGATTCCGAGTCGCTCGCCCGTGATGGCGACATCGTCTATGTCGGCCTCGAACGCGTCAATCAGTTGCTGCGCTACGACTTCGCCAAGGGCGGTGTCGGCGCGCGCGGCGAGATCATCCCGCTGCCGCCTGCGGCCAAGCGCCTGCCCAACAACAAGGGCCTCGAAGCGCTGGTCGTCGTGCCGAAGCGCCTGCCGATCGCCGGCACTGTCATCGCGATCTCCGAACGTGGCCTCGATGCCAATGGTAACCTGTTGGCCTTCCTGATCGGCGGCCCGTCTCCAGGACAGTTCAGCATCGTCCGCAGCAATGATTTCGACGTCAGCGACGCTGTGCTGCTGCCGTCCGGCGATCTGCTGGTGCTGGAACGAAAATTCTCGCTGTTCAACGGCGTCGGCATTCGCATCCGGCGGCTTCCGCTGGCGCAGATCGCGCCGGGTGCCCTGGTCGATGGTCCCGCGATCTTCGCCGCCGATCTTGGCCAGGAGATCGACAATCTCGAAGGCATCGACGCGCATGTCACGCCGGACGGCGAGACCGTGCTGACCTTGGTGTCGGATGATAACTTCTCGATGATCCAACGCACCTTGTTGCTGCAGTTCACATTGCTGGAATGAGCCGTGTCGCATTGCAGCGGATGCGTTGACCGCGCCCCTGCCATCGTCGACACTCGTCGATCAGATCACACGATCAACTTCCAGCCCGGAACCTCGCATGAGCGCTCTGTTTACTCCAATCAAGCTGCGCAGCCTCGAGCTCGCCAATCGCATCGTCGTCTCGCCGATGTGCCAGTACTCGGCCGAGAACGGCGCCGCCAATGATTGGCACTTCACCCACATCAACACGCTGGCGCTGTCGGGCGCGGCGATGTTCTGCATCGAGGCCACGCATGTCGAGCCGATCGGCCGCATCACGCCGGGCTGTCTCGGGCTGTGGGACGATGCCACGGAAGCCGCGCTGAAGCCGATCCTGGCCTCGGTGCGCAAGCACTCGAAGACGGCGATCGCGATGCAGCTCGCCCATGCCGGCCGCAAGGGCTCCAGCCACAAGCCGTGGGATGGCGGCCAGCAAATTCCGATTGCCGAAGGCGGCTGGCAGACGGTCGCGCCCTCGGCGCTGCCGCACAAGGATGGCGAACTGGCCCCGGAGGCGCTCGACGCTGCCGGCCTGGTTCGCATTCGCGATGCGTTCGTTTCCGCGGCGCAACGTGCCGCGCGGCTCGGCATCGATGCGATCGAGCTGCACGGCGCGCACGGTTATCTGCTGCATCAGTTCCTGTCGCCGATCGCCAACCAGCGCAGCGACAACTACGGCGGCTCGCTGGAAAACCGCATGCGCTTCCCGCTCGAGGTCTTCGATGCCGTGCGCGCCGTTGTCCCTTCTGACAGACCGGTCGGCATGCGCGTGTCGGCGACGGACTGGGTCGAAGGCGGCTGGGATCTCGACCAGACCATCGCCTTCGCCAACGAGCTGAAGCGCCGCAACGTCGATTGGATCGATGTGTCTTCCGGCGGCGTGTCTCCGCTGCAGAAGATCACGCTCGGGCCTGGCTATCAGGTGCCGTTTGCCGAGGCCGTGAAGAAGGCCACGGGATTGCCGACGATGGCGGTCGGCCTCATCACGCAGGCGCAGCAGGCCGAGGAGATCGTGTCCTCCGGCAAGGCCGACATGGTCGCGCTCGCCCGCGGCATGCTCTACGACCCGCGTTGGGGCTGGCACGCCGCGGCCGAGCTCGGCGGCCAGGTCGCCGCACCTCCGCAATATTGGCGCTCGCAGCCGTCGACGCAGAAGGAGCTGTTCGGCCGGACGACGTTCGGCGCACGCTGACGTGCAATTGATCACGGTGACCGCGGATCTGCGTTGCAGAAATCCGCGGGTCATCATTCCGCCAGCGACACAGCGGACGATTGCCGCTGTCTAACGAAGTGCTAGACTTCGCAGACCACGTGCGGCGTTGCCGACTCCGTTGGTCGTGTTTCGTCTCGCGTGACGATGAGCGCATCACAAAGGTGCGCCGCAGTATAAACGCGAGAGGAAAGCGCCATGGAAATCGGATACTTCACGATGCCCTCGCATCCGCCGGAGTGCGGGTTGAAGGAAGGGCAGGAGTGGGACCTTCAGGTCCTGCGCTGGCTCGATGAGCTCGGCTATCAGGAAGCCTGGATCGGCGAGCATCACACCGCGCCCTGGGAGCCGCATCCCGCGCCCGATCTGATTCTGGCGCAGGCGTTCCGCGAGACCAAGAACATCCGCCTCGGCCCCGGCGGCTTCCTGCTGCCCTATCATCACCCGGCCGAGCTCGCCAACCGCGTCGCGATGCTCGATCATCTCTCCGACGGCCGGCTCAACTTCGGCATTGCCGCATCGGGTCTGCCGAGCGATTGGGCGATGTTCAACGTCGACGGCATGAGCGGGCAGAACCGCGAGATGACGCGCGAGGCGCTCGAGATCATCCTGCGTCTCTGGAACGAGCCAGCGCCGTTCACGCACAAGGGCAAGTACTGGACGGTGACCAAGCCCGACGTGATGTTCGACTTCCTGAAGCCGCACATCAAGCCGGTGCAGGCGCCGCATCCGCCGATCGGCGTTGCAGGTCTTTCGAAGAACTCGGACACGCTCAAGCTCGCCGGCGAGCGCGGCTTCATTCCGATGAGCCTCAACCTCAACCCGGCCTATGTGTCGTCGCACTGGGATTCAGTCGAGGCGGGCGCGGCGAAGTCCGGCCGCAAGCCGAGCCGCAATGACTGGCGGCTGGTGCGCGAGGTGTTCGTCGCCGAGACCGACGAGGAGGCGTGGCGGCTGTCGACCGGCGACATGATGGGCCGGATGATGGGCGAGTACTTCCTGCCGCTGCTCAGCCATTTCGGCTTCAAGGACTATCTCAAGCATTCGCCCGATGTCCCCGACTCCGACGTGACGGTGGACTATTGCGCCAAGCGCAACTGGATCATCGGCTCGCCGGCGACGGTCACCGAGAAGATCGAGAAGATCTGGCACGAGGTCGGCGGCTTCGGAACGCTGTGCGTGTTCGGCTTCGACTACAAGCATAAGCCGGAAGCCTGGCACAACTCCCTGCGGCTGCTGAAGCACGAGGTGATGCCGAGGTTGCGCCATCTCAATGCCGACATGACCAGGGCGGCGTAGCAATCCGTTAATCAAATCTTGCGTTGATGACGACCGGATCGGCGGCCTCCGCCGATCCGCTGTTGCGAGGACTGATCATGCGTCTTCGTGTGCGACAATTCGCCCATCTCCTCGAGCGCTCCGGTCTTGCGCTGGCCGGCGCCGCTTGCGGCCTGTTCGTCGGCGCCCATGTCGGCTCCAGCATCCCGGCCCTGACCACGCAGGGCTTTCTGTTGCTGATGATGGTGTCAGGTGCGTTCGGCTTCTATCTGGGGATCGACACGCCGCAGATCCCGTTCCATCCGCATGAGCAGGGGACGCCGGCGGAACGGAAGATCGATGCTGCCGAGCTTCTCAGCGCGGTCGGAACGTTCCTTGCCACGCTGACCGCCTTCCTTGCGGTCGGCATCATCATCCTGCGCGAGGATCCGCATATCGCCTGGACCACGCTGATCATGGCGGGCTGGGTCATCGGCGTGCTGATGCAGATCGTCGCCGGTGCGATCGCGCGGATGCGCAGCTAAGCAATGGCGACTTTTTGTGCTGCGATCGTCGCGCGTTTCATCCGGCGCCACGGTTGGCTTCTCTCAGCAGGTTCTGTCCTGTGGAACTAAGAAGGTTCGTATGGGCTGCCCGGCGCCAGTATGGCGCTGTCCGCGCCGCAAAGCATGGCGCTGAACCGGGCGAAATCACTGCCCAGTTGAATTCCCATGCGTCCTAAGCAAGTGCCGCATCGAAACGCCGCATGACGCTTTGACGCGCGTTGGCGCGCTTGATGCATCCCGCTCTTCCTAGGCCATTTGGGAAGCTGATCATGTTGAAGCGGGTGCTGTTGGGATTGGTCATCGGCTGCGGATTATCCGCGGCTCAGGCGGAGGAGCCGAAGGTCGGCGGTGTCGTGAATGCAGTGATCCAGCCGGAGCCGCCCGGGCTGATGCTGGCGATGATCCAGAACGGTCCGACGCAGATGGTATCCGGCAACATTTTCGAGGGCCTGCTGCGCTACAGCCCCAAGCTCGAGCCGCTGCCCGGCCTTGCCGAGAGCTGGACCATCAGCCCTGATGCCAAGGTCTATACGTTCAAGCTCAAGAAGGGCGTGACCTGGCACGACGGCAAGCCGTTCACCTCGGCCGACGTGCTGTTCTCGATCGAGATGCTGAAGCAGACGCATGCACGCGCCCGCAACAATCTCGTGATGGTCGAGAAGGTCGAGGCGCCCGATGATCTCACCGTGGTGTTCACCTTGAAGGAGCCGTTCGGGCCGTTCATCGGCATCTTCGAGGTCGGCTCTTTGCCGATGGTGCCGAAGCATCTCTACGAGGGCACCGACTACAAGACGAATCCGAACAACAACGCGCCCATCGGCACCGGCCCCTTCATGTTCAAGGAATGGCAGAAGGGCTCGTTCATCCGTATGGTGAAAAATCCTGCTTACCATGAGAAGGGCAAGCCCTATCTCGACGAGGTCTACTGGCAGATCATTCCCGACGCCGCGGCGCGCGCAGTCGCGTTCGAGACCGGCAAGGTCGATGTGCTGCCGGGCGGCTCGATCGAGAATTTCGACGTGCCGCGTGTCTCCAAGCTGCCGGGCGCCTGCGTCACCGGCGCCGGCTGGGAATTCTTCTCGCCGCTGTCCTTTATGTGGCTCAACAACCGCAACCCGGTCCTGGCCAACAAGAAGGTCCGGCAGGCGATCATGTATGCCATCGATCGCGACTTCGCCAAGGACGTGATCTGGAACGGGCTCGGCAAGGTCGCGACCGGCCCGTCCGCCTCGACCATCAAGTTCTACAGCGACGACGTGCCGAAATATCCGTATGACCCCGCCAAGGCCAAGGCGCTGTTGAAGGAGGCCGGCTACAAGGGCGAGAAGATCCGCATGCTGCCGCTGGCCTATGGCGAGACCTGGCAGCGCTGGGGCGAAGCCGTGAAGCAGAACCTGCAGGACGTCGGCATGACGATCGAGACGATCGCGACCGACGTGCCCGGCGGCAACCAGAAGATCATGGACTGGGACTACGATCTCGCCTTCACCTACGTCTACCAATATGGCGATCCGGCGCTCGGCGTCTCCCGCAATTACCTGACCTCCGCGATCGCCAAGGGCCAGCTGTTCAACAATGTCGAGGGCTATTCCAACCCCGAGGTCGACAAGCTGTTTGCGGAAGGAGCCACCGCGCCGACCGACGCCAAGCGAAAGGAGGCCTACGACAAGGTGCAGAAGATCCTGGTCGAGGATGTCCCCGTGGCCTGGCTGCTCGAGTTGCAGTTCCCGACCATCACCAAGTGCAAGGTGAAGAACCTGATCACCACAGGCGTCGGCGTCAACGACGGCTTCCGTGACGCCTGGCTCGATAAATAGCGGCTGTCCAGGGAGCGCGGCGATCAGCGCCGCGCTCCAGCGCCTCACTTGATCGTGCCGAGCTGACCATCACGGGCCCTCTATGCTCTCCTTCATCGCCCAGCGCGTTGCGAAGGGCGTCATCGTCCTTCTCGCCATCATCGTGCTGAACTTTTTCCTGATCCGGCTGGCGCCGGGCGATCCCGCTGTCGTCATGGCCGGCGAAGCCGGCGCCTCGGATGCGATGTTCGTTGCGCAGCTGCGCGAGAAATTCGGCCTCGATCGTCCGCTGCCGGAGCAGCTCCTCATCTACGTCAAGGGCATCGCGACCCTCGATCTCGGCTTCTCGTTCCGCCAGCAGGCGCCGGTCGCCAAGCTGATCGCGGAGCGGCTGCCCGCGACCCTGCTGCTGACGCTGTCGGCGTTTGCGATCTCGCTTGCGCTCGGCGTCCTGTTCGGCGCCTTGGCCGCGCGCTTCGCCGGTACGTTCCTCGATACGGCGATCACCGTGCTGGCGCTGGTCTTCTACGCGACGCCGCTGTTTTGGATCGCGCTGATCGCAATTCTCCTGTTTTCCGTCTGGGTCGATTGGCTGCCGAGCTTCGGCTACGAGACCGTCGGCGCCGGCTACACCGGCCTGCGCCACGCGCTCGATGTCAGCGCGCATCTGGTGCTGCCGGCCGCCACCCTCGGCCTGTTCTTCATGGCGACCTACACCCGCATGACCCGCGCCTCGATGCTGGAGGTGAAGCGGCTCGACTTCGTGAAAACGGCGCGCGCCAAGGGACTGCGGGACGGCGTCATCCTGCGCCGCCATGTGCTGCGCAATGCGCTCTTGCCGGTCGTCACGCTTGCCGGCGTTCACGCCGGCACGCTGGTCGGCGGCGCCGTGCTGACCGAGACCGTGTTCGCCTGGCCGGGCATCGGCCGGCTGATGTACGACGCGCTGATCCAGCGCGACTACAATCTGCTGCTCGGCGTGTTCGTGGTGTCCTCGGCCATGGTGCTGATCTTCAACCTCGTCACCGACCTCGTCTACCGCCTGGTCGATCCGCGCATCGAGTACGCCTCATGAGACAGTTCTGGCGCACCATGCTGCGCAGCCCGAGCGGCATCATCGGACTGGTCATTCTCGTGCTGGCGATCGTGATCGCTGTCGCCGGACCGTTCTACTTCCCCAACTCGCCCTGGCGCATGGTGCAGCGGCCGTTCGTGCCGCCGTTCACGCTCGCGAAGGTGCCGCTCGGTACCGACGCGCTCGGACGCGACGTGCTGGCCGGCCTGATCTTCGGCGCCCGCGTCTCGCTGTTGGTCGGCCTTGTATCGACATTTGTCGCGCTCATCGTCGGCGTGCCGCTCGGCGCCATCGCGGGCTATTTCGGCGGCCGCGTCGACGACGCGCTGATGCGCTTCACCGAGTTCTTCCAGACCATCCCGAGCTTCGCGCTGGCCATCGTGCTGGTCGCGATCCTGCAGCCCTCGATCTATTCCATCGTCGCCGCGATTGGCCTGGTGAGCTGGCCGCCGGTCGCGCGGCTGGTGCGTGGCGAGGTGCTCTCCTTGCGGACGCGCGAATACGTCCAGGCCGCGATCGTCACCGGCCAGAGCAATGCCTGGATCATCTGGCGCGAGATCCTGCCGAATGCGCTGTCGCCAGTGATCGTGCTGGCCTCGCTGATGGTCGCCACCGCGATCCTGCTGGAGTCCTCGCTGTCGTTCCTCGGCCTCGGCGATCCCAATCTGATCTCCTGGGGCTACATGGTCGGCGCCGGCCGCACCGTGATCCGCCAGGCGTGGTGGATCACGGTGTTTCCCGGCGTCGCGATCCTGCTGTCGGTGCTCGGCCTCAATTTGATCGGCGAGGGTCTGAACGACGCATTGAACCCGCGCCTGTCGCGCGAGGGCAGGTGAGAATGGCTGATCATGACTGCCGTAGGGTGGGCAAAGCGAAGCGTGCCCACCGATTGTCGATCTCGTCTGCTGATGGTGGGCACGGCGCGGGAATGAGCGCAGCAAAACAACGCGCGGCATCGGCGCGCCTTTGCCCACCCTACGAAATCTTGGCGTTGCGGCAGGTGAGCGATGTCTGACCCCGTCGTCGCCATCAAGAATCTCCGTATCGCCTTGCCCAAAGGCGCGGAGCGAGCCCACGCCGTCGACGGCGTGTCGTTCGATCTCACCGCCGGCAAGATCGTCTGCGTTGTCGGCGAGTCCGGCTCGGGCAAGTCGATGTGCGCGCATGCGCTGCTCGGCCTGCTGCCGGACACCGTGCAGGTCGACGGCGGCGAGATCCGCTTCGAGGGACGTGATCTGCTCAAGGTGGATGACAACGGCTGGCGCGATCTGCGCGGCCGCCGCATCGCCATGGTGTTCCAGGAGCCGATGACCGCGCTCAATCCCTTGATGCGGATCGGCGACCAGTTGATGGAGGTGTTCGAGGCGCACGATCTGCTCACGCCGGCCGAGCGCCGGGCCAAAGCGCTGGCGCTGGTGCGCGAGGTCGGCCTGCCCGATCCCGAACGCATCATCCGCGCCTATCCGCACCAGCTTTCCGGCGGCCAGCGCCAGCGCGCGATGATCGCAATGGCGCTGGCGCTCGAGCCGGCCGTGCTCGTCGCCGACGAGCCGACCACCGCGCTCGACGTCACGACGCAGGCGCAGATCCTCAAGCTGATCCGCAATCTCCAGGCCAGCCACAACATGGCGGTGATGTTCATCACCCATGATTTCGGCGTCGTCGCGGATATCGCCGACCAGGTCGTGGTGCTGCGCCATGGCAAGGTGGTGGAGGAGGGCACGGCCGCGACCGTGCTCGGCAATCCGCAGCACGACTACACCAAGGCGCTGCTCGCCGCGGTACCCTCGTTCGATCCGCCGCCGCGCACCACGCGCGAGGACCAGCCGAAGGCGATCGAGGTCATCGGCCTCGACAAGACCTATGTGACGCCGACCGGTTGGTTCCGTCCGAACCGCGAGACTCGCGCAGCGCACGCGGTGAATTTCGCGATTCATCAGGGCGAGACGCTCGGCCTCGTCGGCGAATCTGGCTCGGGCAAATCCTCCGTCGCACGGCTCGTCATGCGGCTGATCGAGGCCGATCGCGGCACGGTACGCATCGGCGACGTCGATCTCACCGCGCTCGAAGGACGCGCGCTGCGCACACAGCGTCACCGCATCCAGATGATCTTCCAGGATCCGTTCGCGTCGCTGAACCCGCGGCGCAAGGTCGGCCGTATCATCGCCGACGGCATGGTCGCGCGCGGTACGGCGCTGGATGCGGCGCTGAAGCGCGCGCAGGAGCTGCTGGGGCTCGTCGGGCTCGATGCCGGTGCCGTCGAGCGCTACCCGCACGAGTTCTCCGGCGGCCAGCGCCAGCGCATCGGCATCGCGCGCGCGCTGGCGCTCGATCCTGAGATCATCGTGGCCGACGAGGCGGTGTCGGCGCTCGACGTCTCCGTTCAGGCGCAGGTGCTACGCCTTCTGGAAGACCTGAAGGCGAGGCTCGGCCTGTCGATGCTGTTCATCACCCACGACCTTCGCGTCGCCGCGCAGATCTGTGATCGCATCGCGGTGATGCAGAAGGGCGAGATCGTCGAGCTGAAGCCGACGGCGGCGCTGTTCGCCGATCCGGAGCATCCCTATACGCGCGAGCTGCTCGCGGCTGTTCCGGGGCGCAAGCCTCAAACGGCCGGACTGGAAGCATAAATGAGTTGCAACATAATCGGCGCATTTCGGTTATAGCATTATCACGCGCGACCTGAACCGGGGGCTTCTGCGCCCAGGTCGGTCCCGATCAGCATCCGCTCCCGGTCGCGAGCTTGCGAAACGTTTGTCGGATGCCGTCACTGAACCGTGGCCGTCCTGTGCCAGTCTCGCCGGCACGTGCCGCTGCGTTTACCACTGCAATAAGGAAATCCCGATGTCTGAGCGTAGGCCCACGGCCGCGGTGCTCGAAGCCCACAAGGCGTTCAAGCCGGCTCCGGCTCCCGTCAGCGATTACGAGAAGGCGCAGAGCGCGTTCAATCAGAACCGAGAGCGCCTCCGAGCCGAGCGCCTCGCGCGCGAGGCGGCTGGGACCGACAGCAAACACATCGCCGGCAAACAAAAGCCGGCGTGAGCGCCGGCTTCGTTCAGTTCGCCATCAGCCGAGCTGATACTCTTCGTGCTTAGCTCCGCGACGTCGCCGAGGCGAGCTGGCCCTGCGGCCGCTCGGTCCGAGTCGAGCTCGTCGATGGAAGCGCGCCAGGGCGTGCCGTCGGCACCTTCTTCACCGGCGCGGGCAGCAACCCCTCGCGGATCGCTTGCTTGCGCGCGACCTTGCGCTGCCGCCGGACCGCATCGGATTTTTCGCGCGTCTTGCGCTCCGACGGTTTTTCGTAAGCGCGGCGGCGCTTCATCTCGCGAAACACGCCCTCGCGCTGCATCTTGCGTTTGAGAATGCGCAACGCCTTCTCGACGTCATTGTCACGAACGAGTACCTGCAAAAGCATCCTCCTTCTTCATCTCGCGATGAGTGTCTGTGGTGTGGAGTCGATCAGCGCGGCGCCAGCGATCACGCCACGATCAGCTTTGTCTGCTTCAGAATCAGAATGATGAGCTGAACGCGCTGTAATGAGAAACGTAATGAGAGCTGCGCCGAGACATGGTGATCCGCTTCGTATGAAGGCGGGAGCACGATCTGTCTCTCAGCCATCGATGGCCGGGCCGTTACCGATGGTGCTCAGCAAGATATGCGCGAACCCTTGATATTGCCAGCGCGTTGAGGTGCGGTGCCACCGGCCGCAAACTATATTTGCCGCGCGCCCTTGTAATCCCCAGGAAAGGGTCTACCTTCATATTGTTCGATTAGCCGCTGTGCCTTTCTGAATGTGCCCGCGGGCTATTTCCAAAGTCATCGCTCAGTTGAATGATGAGATCGTGCGGTGTTCGCGCGATGAATACGCTTGATAAAGCGCTTGGAGATAGACATGCAGGGTACCGTGAAGTGGTTCAACGGTCAGAAGGGTTTTGGTTTCATTCAGCCGCAGGACGGCGGGAACGACGTGTTCGTTCACATCAGCGCCGTCGAGCGTGCTGGTCTCGCTGGCCTGGCCGAAGGTCAGAAGCTGAATTACGACGTCAAGACCGACAAGATGCGCGGCAAGACCAGCGCAGAGAACCTCTCGCTGATCTGATCGCTTGATCGATCTCTAGCCATTTCACGGATGTACTGAAATGGCCGGTTTGCCCGCTCGATCTCATGGGTTGAGCGGGCTGCTCGCGTTTTTGAGGCCATTTGCAACTCTCGGGAAGGGATCGGTCGATGGCGACGAAGCGAGCATCAGAGCCTTCGGCTGAAAGCATCGCCCGCGCGCAGCGCCGGCAGCTCGCCGCCGAGGACGGGGCCAAGGCGATGGCCGAATGGGATCGGCGTGCGACCGCGGTCCGCAGCAATATGGAGCGGCTGCGCGCGCTCAGGCTTGCCAAGGAGGCGCAGGACGCAGCGACAGGCGTTGACGCCGCGTCGACCGCGACCACCAAACGGCGCAAGAAGGTCGCTCGATAGTTCGAACCGCGCGCGACGATGTTCGTTCTTGGTTTTGAAGCCAGCGTTCCGCGTACAGGTTCCACCTTCCTGCCGAGGAGGCTGATGTGCCCAAATCCGCCGCGAGAGACGTTCGCATTTCCAGGGACGATTCCGAGGGAGGCCAGATGATCGCCTTTGCGCTCGCAATCGGCTCGACGCGACAGGTCTGTCAGCTCGAGACCAGCTTCTGCACCCGCAACCAGGCGCTGGCCTATCTGCAACGAAACCGGACAACATTCGAGCAGCGCGCCCGCGAGCAGTTCGCGCGCGGCGAAGTCACGGACGGCGTGATTCATCTCAAGATGATCTGACGCGTCGCAGGCGCTGTGCCATTGAAGGCCGGCGCCGCGCGCGCCGCTCTATTCCGTCTTCTGCTTCACCGGCAGCGGCACGCGCTCATAGGTCGCCGGCAGATTGACCGGCCGGTAGTCCGTCGACTCCGCGATGCGCATCAGCACGCTCTCATGGATGAAGGCGCCGTCTGGAATGAGGCGCGGCTCGCAATCGGGAATGTAGAAGCCGAAATGCACCTTGCGTTCCGGCCATTCCTTGTACTTCGCCCGCTTCGGCAGATATTCGAGCACCCGCCAAGCAGGCGTCATCGAATTGTGCAGCGGGCCGCGGATGCTCGGCTCGACATAAGAGAACGGGCTGTTCTTGCGCTGGATGCCCCAGGCGAGCTGATTGACGGTGCGCGGATTGACCGCAAGCCCGGCCTCGACCGCCTCGTCGATCATCCAGAGCAGCGGGTATTTCGAGGCTGCTGATTGCGCCTCGGGATAGCCGCCGCCGACGTCGCAATGCACACCCGCGAACCACACCTGCTTGGCGTCCTGCGGTCCCGCCTTGGCCTTGTTGAAGCGGTTCGGCGTGAAGGTCTGCGGCATCTCCCAGGGCTTCAGCCGGAACATGCAGCGCCGCTCGTCCATCGCGGCCGCCTGACGAAAGATCTTGACGCTGGGATTGCTGATCGTGAACGCCAGCTCTTCCAGGCTCGGCAGCGCGAACAGCCGATCGGTGCGCGGCACGATGACGCTGGCGACCGTATCCCACACGCCGACGAAGTGGATGGTCGGCCAGCGCGACGAGGTGATGCGCGCGAACTGCGCCGCCTGGTCGTCACGGCTCTCCGGGATCGGGCCTTCCTCCTCGGTGCTTTCCAGCTCCCTGGTGATGCCGCGCCCGGCCTTCGGATTGTCCGAGGAATATTTCTTGTAGGCGATCACGCCGGACCCGGCGAGGTTGATCTGGTCGGGCGAGATCAGGCCGACCTTGTGGATCAGGCCGGCCAGCACGCGCACCGTATAGGCGCCGCGCGAGAAGCCGAACAGGAAGATCTTGTCGCCTTCCTCGTAGTGCGTCGCGACGAAGCAGTAGGCCTTGATGACGTTGTCATCGAGGCCGTAGCCGGTGGCGAGCCCGAGCACCATGTTGAAATTGGTCTTGAAGCGATGCCAGCTATCCGGCTGCGTCAGGGTGCCGACGCCGGGGTCGTAGAACACGGCCTGGTGCGGCGTCGTCTTGTCGGTTTTGCGCAGGCAACGATACAGCTTGAGGACGTTCGAGATGTTCTCGCTGATCTCGTTGCCGGTGCCGTCGCAGCAGATGACAATATTCTTCATGACAAAGGAATGTCCGCGATAATGCTACCGCAGCGAGTGTAGAACATCCGGCCGAGCTTGGGGAGGTTGATAGTCATGACACTTCGTCTGGGTCGCACGCCCAGACGTGCCGTGCTCGACGTCCTTGGCTGTCCTCGTGCGTCCGTGGCTGTCTAGCGAACGTGTGGTCACGACGTGCCCGGGGGCCTCACCGCCGCCGCGCATTCGTTGCGCGGGGCTGCGGAGCTGCCCGCAAACGAAAACGGCCGGATCTTGCGATCCAGCCGTTCTCCAAACTTGCTTTGCCGTCGTCCCGCTCGCGCCGGCCGGCGATCAAATCTATGAAGCTCAGCTCGCCTTGGCGATCGGAGCGGCCTCGGCGGCCTTCTTTTCGATGGCGCGCTTCAGCTCGAGGGCGCGCGGCGACAGCGCCGCGGCGTTGGCCTTCAGCAGATAGGCGTCGAGACCGCCATTGTGGTCGACGCTCTTGATCGCGTTGGTCGAGACGCGCAGGCGAACGTTGCGGCCGAGCACGTCCGAGATGAAGGTGACGTTGCACAGGTTCGGCAGGAAGCGCCGCTTGGTCTTGATGTTCGAGTGGCTGACCTTGTGGCCAACCTGGGGGCCCTTGGCCGTCAGTTCACAGCGCCGCGACATGGCAATAAATCCTCTCTCATCCCCGCCCTTCGTCCGCTCATATCGGCGGGCCGCGGGGGTCCAAAACTCGTCCAGCTCGTCTCTGGGAGATGCGGGTCTATAGGGGGGACGCGGCTTTTCGTCAAGGTTTTGAAGCTGCCGGCGAATCGCGGGCCTCCTGGCGGGCCGCAGCCGCCGTCCGGCCGCTGCGCGCGTGGAAGGCGGCCGCGACGGCCGGCCGCACTGCCCGTTCGGCAGAAAAGCGGACGTATAATCAAAGGTATAGCTCGCAGTTTAGACCATATAAAGGGCGCATTCCGGCGTGATGGATAGGATCCCGCGAACAACCTCCAGCGCCAGAATGGCGAGGTCCTGGCGCGGTGCCGGAAAATAAGGATGCGCGGTTCCGGCATGGCAGAGGGCGATCGTCCGGGGCTTTTCGGGCGTAAACCGCTGGACAAACCGCCGAAGTCGGACGGTTCGCGTTGTTCGAAGGCGTTTTTGGCTTAAGTAGCAAGGACGGCGCGCCGGATCAGTCCGGCGCTCAGGCAGGCGGATCGGCAGGATCATCCCTCACGTGACCATCATCTCGGCTCCCTCATTCCTCTCGCGTCGCCTGATCGCGGCCGGTTCCGCCCTTTGCCTGTTGCTGCTGGCGCAGAGCGCGCACGCTCAGGCCCGGCTGGACGCGCAATACGAGGCGTCGCTGGCCGGTATTCCCGTGGGGAAGGGCACCTGGGCGATCGAGATCGGCGACGATCAGTACGGCGCCTCCGCGCAGGGCGGCACCGCCGGCCTGCTGAAGAGCTTCTCGCAGGGCTCCGGCGCCGGCTCGGTGCAGGGCCGCGTCGTCAACGGCGCGCTGGTCGCCCAGAGCTACCAGGCCTCGACCACGACGGGAAAGAAGTCCGAGCAGATCCGTATCAACCTGCAGAACGGCAATGTGAAGGATTTCGCCATCGAGCCAACGCCGCCGGTCGATGCCGACCGCATCCCCGTCACGGACGCGCATAAGCGCGGCGTGCTCGATCCGATGACCGCGTCGCTGGTGAGGGTGCCCGGCAATGGCGAGTTGCTGTCGCCGGAGTCCTGCCGTGGCGCGGCGCCGATCTTCGACGGCCGGATGCGCTACGAGCTCAAGCTGGACTACAAGCGCATGGAGAACGTCAAGGCGGAGAAAGGCTATCGCGGCCCGGCGCTGGTCTGCGCGATCTACTTCACGCCGGTCGCGGGCTACATTCCCGACCGGCCGGTGATCAAATATCTCGCCCAGGCCCGCAACATGGAAGTGTTCTTCGTGCCGCTCGCCGGCACGCGGGTGCTGGTGCCGTTCCGGGTGGTCATCCCGACCTCATTCGGCACCGCGATGCTGGAAGCGACGACCTTCATCACCCAGGCGACCCCGCACGTCGCCAAGACGCAGTAGCGCTCTGCTCCCACTCTTGCCTGCACTGCGCGCCTCGCTCCGGACGCCGCGTCAGAGGCTGATACCAGGACTGCGGACGCGGTGCCGGGACGTCGAGGCTTCGGCTGCCTGATGGGCGCTGGAGCTGTCGCGGGATTTCCGTGCAGCACATCCCCGCAATGAGCAGTTCAACAGCGTGCATACCGATCCCGTCTCATCGCACGTGAATCCGTTTGACTCTTGCGCCGATCTGATTCGACTCGGGACTCGCGTGGACGCGCGCCGGTTCCCTCGCGAAAGCGTTGCTTGTGGAGCCCGCGAAAACTTGATCTAGTGCTGATGAGATCGCAGAGCGCGAGATGTTGCGGTGAACGAAGCCGGAAAGACGTTGGAGTCACCGATTCCTTCGTGATTCGTTCTCAAGGCGTTCCGAAGCTTAAGCTGCGTCCCTATATGCGTCACAATGTGAGACAGGGTGAGGAGCGCAGCCTCTCAGTAACGACGACAAATTAAGCATCCATCGCGCCTGACCCGCGCGCCTGCAACGCCGGCTTCGAGACCCAAATTTAACGAATGGCTTTTCCGTCTTCTTCGGCTGCCTCGCCTTTCGAGCGCATGTCCGACCGCGCATCCGACCGTGCTCCCGGAAGCGGCGTCACCGCCGTGCTCGGTCCGACCAACACCGGCAAGACACATCTTGCGATCGAGCGCATGCTTGCGCATTCCTCCGGCATCATCGGACTGCCGCTGCGGCTGCTCGCGCGCGAGGTCTACAACAAGATCGCCGATCGGGTCGGCAGCGAGGCCGTCGCGCTGATCACCGGCGAGGAGAAGATCAAGCCCAAGAATCCGCGCTATTGGGTCTCGACCGTCGAGGCGATGCCGCGGGATCTCGACGTGTCCTTCCTCGCCGTCGACGAAATCCAGATCGCGTCCGATCTCGAGCGCGGCCACGTTTTCACCGATCGCATCCTCAACCGCCGCGGCCGCGACGAGACGCTGCTGCTCGGCGCAGCGACGATGCGCCCGATCATCGAGCGGCTGTTGCCGGGCGCCTCGATGGTGACGCGGCCGAGATTGTCGCAGCTCGAATTTGCCGGCGACCGCAAGATCACGCGGCAGCCGCGCCGGACCGCGATCGTGGCCTTCTCCGCCGACGAGGTCTATGCGATCGCCGAATTGATCCGCCGTCAGCATGGCGGCGCCGCGGTCGTGCTCGGCTCGCTGTCGCCGCGCACGCGCAACGCGCAGGTCGCGATGTTCCAGAACGGCGACGTCGACTATCTTGTCGCCACCGATGCCATCGGCATGGGCCTCAATCTCGACGTCGATCACGTCGCCTTTGCCTCCGACCGCAAATATGACGGCTATCAGTTCCGCCGCCTGACGCCGTCGGAGTTTGCCCAGATTGCAGGCCGTGCCGGGCGCGCAACGCGCAACGGGACCTTCGGCACCACCGGGCGTTGTGCGCCGTTCGAGCCCGAGCTGGTCAACGCGCTCCAGAACCACACTTTCGATACCGTGAAGGTGCTGCAATGGCGCAATTCGAAGCTGGATTTCGCCTCGCTCGGCGCGCTGCAGGTGTCCCTGGCGCTGGCACCCGGTCATGAGGCGCTGACGCGGGCGCCGATCGCGGAGGATCTGCGCGTGCTCGATCACGCCGCGCGCGACGCCGAGGTGCGCGACATGGCGCATGGCGCCACCGCGGTCGAGCGCCTCTGGGAGACCTGCCAGATCCCCGATTATCGCAGGCTGTCGCCGGCCGCGCATGCGGAGCTGGTCACCACGGTGTTCGGCTTCCTGATGCAGAAGGGGCGCATTCCCGACGCCTGGTATGCGGCCCAGGTCGATCAGGCTGATCGCACCGACGGCGACATCGACACGCTGTCCGGGCGGATTGCACAAATTCGCACCTGGACCTTCGTCGCCAATCGGCCAGATTGGCTGCGTGACCCGGACTATTGGCAGGGAATTACCCGCGACCTCGAAAATAAATTGTCAGACGCCCTTCATGAACGGCTCACAGAGCGTTTCGTTGATCGTCGTACCAGTGTATTGATGCGGCGCCTGCGGGAGAACAGTGTTTTGAATACGGAAATCGGCAAGACCGGCGAAGTGATCGTTGAAGGGCACGCGATCGGCCGCCTGGATGGATTCACCTTCGCCCCTGACGCCGCCGAGGCCGGCTCCGAGGCCAAGGCCTTGCAGGCTGCTGCCCAGAAGGCGCTGGCCGGCGAGATCGAGGCGCGTGCCGAGAAGCTGTCCAATGCGCCGGACGAGCATATCGTGCTCACTGCCGACGGCACGCTGCGCTGGACCGGCGATGCCGTCGCCAAGCTGGTCGCGGCCGATGACGCCCTGCATCCGCGCCTGCGCATCATTGCCGATGAGCGGCTCACCGGTGCTGCGCGCGACAAGGTGCAGGCGCGGCTCGATCTGTGGCTGAAGACGCATATCGAAAAGCTGCTCGGCCCGCTGTTCGAAT
This sequence comes from Bradyrhizobium sp. USDA 4353, assembly GCF_054063215.1. Lineage (NCBI taxonomy): Bacteria > Pseudomonadati > Pseudomonadota > Alphaproteobacteria > Hyphomicrobiales > Nitrobacteraceae > Bradyrhizobium > Bradyrhizobium sp. USDA 4353. Next base: position 1,231,307 of record NZ_JBSSGB010000001.1, on the reverse strand, counting down.
TGTCCAAGGCCGAGGACATCACCGGCATCGCGCGCGGCATCGCCTTCCAGCTGGTGGAGGCGCTCGGCGTCATCGAGCGCAACAAGATCGCGGCCGAGATGAAGGATCTCGACCAGCCGTCGCGCGCCACCTTGCGCAAATATGGCGTGCGCTTCGGCGCCTATCACATCTACGTCCCGGCGCTGCTCAAGCCGGCCGCGCGCGCGCTCGCGGCGCTGCTGTGGGCCGAGAAGCAGGGCAATGTCGACATGTCCGCACTGACCGGCGCGCAGCATCTGGCGAGCTCCGGCCGCACCTCGTTCCCGGTCGACAAGGCGCTGCCGCGCGATGCCTATCGCGTGCTCGGCTACAAGCAGGCGGGCGAGCGCGCCGTGCGCGTCGACATCCTGGAACGGCTTGCCGATCTGATTCGTCCCGCTCTGGCGTGGCGCGAGAATACGCAGGGCGAGAAGCCTGCCGGCGCCTTCGACGGCCGCGGCTTCGTGGTGACCCAGGCGATGACCTCGCTCACCGGCTCCGCCGGCGAGGACTTCGCCTCGATCCTGCGCGCGCTCGGCTATCGCATGGAGAAGCGGCCGCCGCTGCCGCCCAAACCGGTAGAGACGCCTGTCGAGAAGCCGGCCGACGTTGCTGCTGATGCCGCCGCCCCCGACGCTGCGCCGGCCGAAGCGGCACCGGCGGAGTCACTCGAGGCGAGCGCGAGCGAGCCCGCGCCGACCGTGGCCGAAGCCGCCGCCGCGCCGGTCACCGAGCAGGTGATGGCAGTGCCGGACGTGGCTGCCGAGCCGGCCGCTGAGCCTGCGCCGGTCTCTGCCCTGTCGTCGCTGCCGACCGTTGATTTCGTCAGCCCGACCCCGCCAGAGCAGGCCCCCGCGGTCGAGGCTGCCGCCGTCGAGGCCGAAGCGGCTGATATCGCGGCCGTCGAGCTGGCGGCCGAAGCGCCGCCCGAGGCGATCGCGCCGGAAGCCCCCCAGCCCGAAGCCGCCGCAGCAGCGCCGGCCGATGCAGCGGAGCCTGCCGCTGCGACCGAGGCTGCACCCGCCGGAGAGCCCGTGCTGGTCGAGGTCTGGCGGCCCGGCGGCCGTTCGGAGGAGCGTCGTCCGCGCCATGAGCATCATCAGCGCAATCGGCATCACCGCCCGCAGCACGACCGTGGCCAAGCGGCAGCGGGCGGCGAGCAGGCGGCCGCCGGGGCCGCGCCGGCCGAGGGCGAAGGGCGGGGCGACCGCCAGCATCGCGGCCATGGCCGTCGCGACCGGGTCAAGGAGTTCGGCAAGGACTTCCGCAAGGGCCCGCCGCGCGAAGGCGGCGAGGCTGCCGCTGGTGCCGTGCCGGCGCGCGAGGATCGCGGGCCGCGCCGCGATCACGACGCCAAGGGACGCGATCAGGGTCGCGACCAGAACCGCGATCGCAACAAGGGCGGCGGCAAGTTCGGCGGCGACCGCGAGGGACGCGGCGGCCGCGACTTCGGCAAGGGCGGCCGCGACAAGCGCGACAGCGGCCCGGCGCTGCGGCCCTACGCCTCGAGCGGCGGCGGTGGTCGCGACCGGCCGGTCGATCCGAACTCGCCATTCGCCAAGCTGGCTGCGCTCAAGGAGCAGCTTGCGGCGAACAACCGCAAGGACTGATCTCTGCGCGGCATGCGCCGAGCCAACGCGACCACGCCCGAGAGGACCACGACGACGTCCGACGCCCCTTCAGAGCGCCAGCGCCTCGACAAATGGCTGTGGCACGCGCGGGTGGTAAAAGCCCGCACCAGCGCCGCCGCCCTGGTCTCCTCGGGCCATGTCCGCATCAATGGCGTCCGCGAGACTTCGCCGGGCCACGGCGTGAAGATCGGGGACGTGCTGACGATCGCGCTCGATCGCAATGTGCGCGTGCTCAGGGTCACCGGCTTTACCGAGCGCCGTGGCGACGCGACCTCGGTCCGCGGGCTCTATGATGATGTCGAGGCGAGCGGACGATCGTGAGCGGCTGTGTCAAAGCCATCCGCGATTCAGTTCTTCGCCCCGCTTCACTTGCGACACACCACGTCCTGCGCTAGTGCAGGCCTGCCGATTTGTTGATCGTTCGTTCCGGAGCCCTGGATGACTTACGTCGTCACCGAAAACTGCATCAAATGCAAATACACCGATTGCGTTGAGGTCTGCCCGGTAGACTGCTTCTACGAGGGCGACAATATGCTCGTGATCCATCCGGACGAATGCATCGATTGCGGCGTGTGCGAACCTGAATGCCCGGCCGACGCGATCAAGCCGGACACCGAGCCGGGGCTCGAAAAGTGGCTCGGCGTCAACGCCGAATACGCCAAGGCCTGGCCGAACATCACCCAGAAGAAGGATCCGCCGGCGGACGCCAAGGAGCACGACGGCGAGGCCGGCAAGTTCGAGAAATATTTTTCGTCGAAGGCTGGCGCCGGAGACTGAGGACTCCCGCAATGACCGGCGCTGGATCGGCGCCGGTGGCTTGATACGGACATGCCGGCCGATCTGATTAGCCGCGCGGAAACAACGGCCTAGCGCTCATCTTGCAGTGCGAGAACGAGCGCCGCAGACGTGTTCGATTCTGGCACGCTTCACTTAACCCTAACTTCGTGGATCCGTCACAATACCGCCCCTGAGGCCTCTAAATCATTGATTTTTGCGGGAAATGTGCTATATATGGCACATTCTCAGAGCCGAACCCGGCCATGCGTATACTTTTTTGGCCGCCCTTTTAGGTTCCCGCAACATCAAACAGGGGCGTGGCAGTTCCGCGCGCAGGCTGTGTCACAGAAAACGCGTAAAAAGAGTGCTTCCAAGAGTACAAAAAAAGCCGCCGCGGCCAGCCGCAGCGTTTCCAAGGGCCGTGCCCGGGCTCCTGTAAAGGAGATTCGGGCTGCCGCAAAGGCCTCGGCTGCCAAGTCCACCAAGAACAAAAGAAGCGCAATGCCTGAAAAGACTGCCAAGACTGCCGCGAAAGCATCCGCCGCGAAGACCACTCTTGAAAAGGACTCTGTTGCCAAGGCCGCTCCGGCCAAGGCTGCCGCTGCCACCAAGGCCACCAAGACGGCCGTTCCTGCTGCTGCCCCTGCTGCCACCAAGACCCCCGTTGCCGCCAAGCCGGCTGCCCCCGCTGCGGCCGCGCCGCGCGTCGAGGAGAAGAAATTGCCGACCCAGCGTCAGGGCTTCAAGACCAACGAGTTCGTCGTCTATCCGGCTCACGGCGTCGGCCAGATCCTGGCCATCGAGGAGCAGGAGATCGCGGGCGCCAAGCTCGAGCTGTTCGTCATCAACTTCATCAAGGACAAGATGACGCTACGCGTGCCGACCGCCAAGGTCGCCAATGTCGGCATGCGCAAGCTGTCCGAGCCGGCGCTGGTGAAGAAGGCGCTGGAGACCCTCAAGGGCCGCGCCCGAGTCAAGCGCACGATGTGGTCGCGTCGCGCCCAGGAGTACGAAGCGAAGATCAATTCGGGCGACATCGTCGCGATCGCCGAGGTCGTGCGCGATCTCTATCGCTCGGAGTCGCAGCCGGAGCAGTCCTACAGCGAACGCCAGCTTTACGAAGCGGCGCTCGACCGTCTGTCGCGCGAGATCGCGGTTGTGCAGCACTCGACCGAGACCGAGGCCGTCAAGGAGATCGAGACGCAGCTCGCCAAGAGCCCGCGCCGCGGTGCCAAGACCGAGGCCGACGCGGTCGCCGAGGGCGATGCCGACGCCGAGGGTGACGACATCGACGGCGACGACACCGCCGTGGCGGATGAAGCTGCCTGACGGTCCTTACAGCGCGTTTTTCCAATTAGTTGCTTACGAAGTCCGGCCGCAAGGTCGGGCTTTTTGTTTGGGAGGTCATGACTCGTCATGCCGGTCGCTCTGCATTCCATCGCGCCGCTGCGTAAGATCTGCCGGTTCGCGGGCGTGTTGGCCTATGCAGGCGCAATGTTGGTCTATCGTCATGCGCAACCGATCGCCGGGAAAGCCTATGATGACTTTTGCGCGAGCCAGGGCATGGCTTTCGGCCAGCCGACGCCAGTCAGCGACCTCTGCGTCATACTGCTTGTCGCTGCCCTCCCGATGGTGCTGGTCCGCGGCACGGTGGCCGTCAGTTGAACCTCACCCTCGGGCTGCTGGCCGTGCGCAGCCTGGTCGCTGCTCGCCATGGCTGGCCAGTCCCCGTATGAATGCTTCACCCAGGCGGGAACCTACCAAGGCCACGTCTCGGGGCTTGGCAATTTCGAGCTTGTCTCCGCGCTGCTCCTTCTGCTCTCGTATCTCGGACTTGCGGTCGAACTGCTGACCAGGATCGGACGGAAACTGAACGCCCGTGGCGTCGGCGCGGCTGCCGGATCTGCGCTTTCACATTCTCCCCGCACCTCTGCTTGCGACTTGGGTAGGCCGCCTTAGGACGCGGGAGCGCCGGAACCTCGACATGTCGGATGCGCTGGCAAGACTGATCTCCCTGGACATCTTCCGCGACGGTGGCTCATACGAAGCGCGTTTCGCGACGAAGGACGACCGCCTGATCGCGTTGTGGCTGCAGCGATCGGCGATGCCCGATGCTGGCGGACTGCATCACCGCGAGCTGTTCCTCTATGAGGAGGGGAGCCCCGTCCCGGATCCGCAGCTTCTGATCACCACCAGCTCCGAGGAACGGGACCTGCTCCGGCGCCTCGCCGACTTTGTCGCGCTGCATGGCAAGGGCTGCGACCCCGCCGAGCTGCATGGCAAGGGCTGCGACCCCGCCGAGCTGGTGCGTCTCGCGCAACTGCTGGTCTGCATCGAGCGCCGCGAGCCGCTGTTTCCAGGAATGCCAGCGCGGCGACCGCCACCCGGCTGGCCGCATTGAGCGGCACCGGTGCGGCAGATCAGTCCTTGAAGCCGGTTTGCCGCGGTACGATCATGATGGGCCGCAGCAGCAATTCGTTCAGCTCGGCAATGCGCGACGCCGGGAGGCGATGTGGCCCGGCTTCCGTGCCCCAGAGTGAGAAGGCCCGCCAATCGACGCTGAACACCGCCAGCGCCACCGCATCGGTCCTTTCGAGCCGGGACATCTGCTCGTCGATCGACCGCTGAGGATCATAATCGTCGAGCACGAGCTCCGGCACCGCGATCGGAGGCAGCGCCCGGTACCCGGCCTGCTTGATCCAGCACAGCCCCTCACTCGTGACGGCACAGCAATGCGGCATACCGCCGAAGCCGCCGCCGCGCAGTCCGCGCTCGATCCACCATTCGTTCTGCCAGTCCTCGTAGCCGAACAGCATGCCCTCCAGCCGTTCGAAATGCTCGTTCCAGCCGCCGGCCCTCCAGACCATCTTCATCGCGGGAATGCGCCACTCCTCACCTTTGGCGGTGAAGTAGACGTGCCTCGTGCCCTGACGGCCACCCGCCTGCGTCCGCTCATTGCCGGACGGCTCGAGCTCGACCTCCTTGTGCAGCCGGCCGGCCGCGACCCAGTGGTCGAACCGCTCCTCGCCTGCAAAGCTTATGGGCGGATAGGCCTCAATGAACCGCGCCAGCTTCTTGCGGCCGTCGAGCAGCAGCGGCAGCTCGTAGCCGGTGTGGATCAGATAGGGAGCTTCCTGGATCGATTGGATGCGATCGACGATGAACTCGCGATCGGGGAAGTCGAGGGCAGCCCAGTCGAGGCTGATCCCGAACGCCTCGCAGAGCTTCAGCGCTTCGGCATCGTTGAGATGGAAGATCTTCTGATCCAGCTCGGCCTCTCCGGTTGCGCCAAGCAGGTCGCAAAGCCGAAGACGATCGGTGACCGCGAAACGAGCCTGCAACACCGGGCACCATTGTTCACGATCGAACAAAGACAACAGGAACAGGTGAGGCGTCGGGGAGGGAGAGGTCATGGCCGATATTGCACTCTCCAGGCGCCGGCTCCCGAACCCTCAGCTTCCTGTCACTCCACCACGATCTTCACGCGATCACGCACCTTCACCTGGGCGCGGGCGTCGAGGCCGTTGAGGACGCGGAAGCGCTCGATCGGGCGGTCGACGCCGGTCATGCGGTGGGCGAGGGATTCGACGGTGTCGCCGGGCTGCACCGTGATCACCTTGATCCGCAGCGGCCGGGCGGACTGGATCTCTTCCAGGCTGAGGCGGCGGAACGAGTTGACGGCTTCCCGGGCGTTGCGCTCGCTCTCGGTGGTCTTCTGCCGCGAGGCGAAGATGAAGCGGTAGACGTCGCTGCCGACCCGCAGGGCATAGACCTTGAATTGCCAGGGATCGCCGCTCGCCGTCGTGGAGGCCGCCGGGAAGCCATTGATGGTCAGCTCCTCGGTCGCGGACTTGTCGACGTTCTCCATCCAGCCGGAGTTGAGATAGTCGCCGAGCGTCTGCTGGGCCGGCACGCGCACCACGTCGAAGCGCATCGCCTGGGCGCCGCCCTCGCGCACGCCGATCACGGCCTGCGCAGTGTTGTCGAGCGTGAAGTTCTCCGGCGCCTGGAAGGTGAAGCCGAGCTTCGGATGCAGGAAGCGCCGGCCGCGCACGAAGCCCTCGCTCGGGTCCTCGCCATAGACGATGTTGTCGACCGCCGCAAGATAGCTCTCGCGGTCATGCTCCTTGGCCTCGGCCGAGACGTATTGCTTGGCGATCGCCGCCGCGTTCTGCACCCGCTCCGGCGTCGCGGGATGCGACGACAGGAAGTCCTGCGCGCGCGGGTCGATCGCGACCTTGCCGGCCTTCAGCTCGGCATTGCGCTCCATCGAGGTGAGGAACCGCGCCGCGCCATAGGGGTCGAACTTGGCTTTGGCGGAGATGCCGACGCCGATGCCGTCGGCCTCGAACTCCTGGGTGCGAGAGAAGCTCGCCATCGTCAGCTTGGTCTTGGCCAGCGCCAGCGCCGTGAGGTCCGGATCATTGCCCATGTCGGAGACGACGCGGGTCACGACGGCGGCCTGGCGGGCCTGGTCCTCGCGAATCGCGGCATGCCGCGCCAGCACATGCGCCATCTCGTGGCTCAGCACCGACGACAATTCCGAGGTGTCGTTGGCGAGCGCGATTAGGCCGCGGGTCACGTAGAGCTGCCCGGTCGGCAGCGCGAAGGCGTTGACCGCACCGGAGTTCAGGATCGTGACCTTGTAGCCCTGGTCGGGACGGTCGGACGCAGCGACGAGCCGGTCGACGATCTTGCCGATCAGGCCTTCGAGCTGCGGATCCTCATAGGCGCCGCCATAGGTTGCAAGGATTCGTTCGTGCTCGCGGTCGCTCGCCGGCGTGGTCTGCACCATCGCGGGCTTCGGCCGCGGCGTCGGCATCGGCGCGGTCGCCTGTTGCAGCTTGCCCATGTCGCTGCAGCCGCCCAGCGCCAGTCCGACGCACAGCAAAGCTGGTGCGATCCGCGAACAGCAGCTCACCATCGTCATGCGCGCTCGAACAGACACGTTCACGTCGCTACTCACGTACCTTTGCGGCTCAGTTGCCGCTCAAAATCTCGATCTGGGCGATCTGGCTCAGTTCCAGTCTCGGGCCCTGATGCGCTTCGACCCAACCGCGCACCCGAACCCGCCGATTCGCAAGTGATTTTGTCTCGATGCCGGCACCTTCCAATACCGCCACCATACGCTTTGGAATAATCACCGCGAAGCCTCGTGTCCAGCTACGAGCGAAGTTCAGATAAGTTGTTGTCCCTGTCTGTCGTACGGACAACACCTTGCCTTCGACAACCGTAAATAGCCCTACGCGAGCCAAAATATCGTCTGGACTTTCCGCGTTTTTTATGACGGTTCTAATATTCCAGACGCCGCGCGACGCCGTGCGCGCCTCATCCTCGGCTGCCCCGAGACTCGCCGCACAGTCGCGATCCGGCACGTCCGTTCCGCGCAGCACCACTCCGTCCCTCAGCAATCCGATTTGCACGGGCTGATCCGCCCCCGCCAGGAAGGCGAAGGCGCGCTGCCGGCCGTAGCGGTCCGGCGCGTCGTCATCGCCGCGCAGCACGATGTCGCGGTCGCGCAGCAGGGCGCCGAGCGTCTCGATCGCTCCGGCTGCGAGCTCGGCCGGCGGCGGCTCGATCCCGGCCAGCCGCACCTCGCGGCCATCGGATAATCGGAAGCTGCGCGCATCGATGATCTCGCTGACATGCCCCTCGCCGAGCTCGGCGAACATGCAGGGCGCGGCATGGCTCGCCAGCGCGGATGCCCCAAGGCCGAGCAGCGTCAGGTTGCAGGCGAGAAGCCAACGTCGGGCAGCGATGATGCGTGTGCGCGCCATGACGCATCATGACATGCTTTATCCATTCCATTGAGCGGAAAACAGCGCGGCCGATCGTCTTTGCTGAACGCTTGCCGCGTGCTCGCGCGTGCGCCATGATACGAACTATCAATGAGGCCATCGCCATGTAGCGACGTGCCCGCAGGGAGGAATTTTGATGAGCAGAACGACCGGCGGCGCCGCGGCGTCTTTGTTTACGCTGGCGCTTGCGCTGACCTTGTCGGCCGGCGCGCATGCGCAGAGCAAGCCGCCGCTGAAGATCGGCGGCATCCTGGACATGTCGAGCCTCTACGCCGACATCACCGGTCCCGGCAGCGAGGCCGCGGCGAAGATGGCGGTGGAGGATTTCGGCGGCGAGGTGCTGGGACGCAAGATCGAGGTGATCGCGGCCGATCATCTCAACAAGGCCGATCTCGCTGCCAACATCGCGCGCGATATGCTCGACAACCAGGGCGTCGAGATGATCTGGGATGTTGCGGCGTCCGCCACCGCGCTCGCCGCCGGCGAGATCGCCAAGGCGCGCAACAAGATCATCATCTTCAACGGCCCGGGCTCGGTGCGTCTCTCCAACGAGGCCTGCGGCCCCTACACCGTGCACTACGTGTTCGACACCTTCGCGCAGGCCAACGTCACCGGGCTCGCCGCGGTGAAGTCGGGGCTCGACAGCTGGTTCTTCCTCACCGCCGACTACGCGTTCGGCCAGGATCTCGAGAAAGACACCAGCGCGGTCGTGACCAAGTCCGGCGGCAAGGTGCTCGGCAGCGTGCGCCATCCGCTCAACACCTCGGATTTCTCGTCCTTCTTGCTGCAGGCGCAGGCTTCCAAGGCCAAGGTGATCGGGCTCGCCAATGCCGGTGGCGACACCATCAACGCGATCAAGCAGGCCGCCGAGTTCGGCATCGCCAAAGGCGGCCAGAAGCTGTCGCCGCTGCTTGCCTTCGTCTCGGACATCGACAGCGTCGGCCTGGAGACCGCGCAGGGCCTCTTGGTGGCGGAGGCGTTCTACTGGGATCTCAACGACGACACCCGCGCCTTCACCAAGCGCTTCATGGAGCGTACCAAGCGCGTGCCGACCTCGGCGCAGGCCGGCGTCTACTCGTCGGTGACGCACTATCTCAAGGCGGTGAAGGCCGTCGGCACCACCGATCCCGACGCCGTCATGAAGCTGATGCGGGCGACCGAGATCAACGACATGTTCGCGAAGGGCGGACGCATCCGCGCGGACGGCCGCATGGTGCACGACATGTATCTGTTCGAGGTCAAGAAGCCGTCGGAGTCGAAGGCGAAGTCCGACGACTACAAGCTGCTCGCCACCGTGCCGGGCAACGAGGCGTTCCAGTCGCTGGAGGCCTCGCGCTGTCCGCTGGTGAAGAAGTAACCGTGGTCATTGCGAGCGAAGCGAAGCAATCCAGGGCGACACCGGGACTCTGGATTGCTTCGTCGCTTCGCTCCTCGCAATGACGGCTAAATCGGAGACCTCCGCCATGACCACCAATAGCACCGTCCTGCAACACCTCGACTCCGGCCTGCTCACCATCACGATGAACCGCCCGGAGCGGCGCAATGCGCTCAACAGCGACCTGACCAAGGGACTGGTCGAGGCGGCGCAGCGCGCGGCCAATGATCCGGAGGTGCGCGCCGTGCTGCTCAAGGGCGCCGGCGGCACATTCTGCGTCGGCGGCGACGTCAAGGCGATGGCGGAGGCCAAAGACCACGTAAAGACCGCGCCGTCGTTCGAGACCAAGGTGACGACGTTGCGCGAGCGCATGGAGGTGTCGCGCCTGCTGCACCAGATGCAGAAGCCCGTGGTGGCGCAGATCGACGGCGCCGCGGCTGGCGCGGGCTTGTCGATCGCGCTCGCCTGCGACCTGCGCGTTGCCGGCGAATCCGCCAAGATCACGACGGCCTTTGCCAAGGTCGGATTGTCAGGTGATTTCGGCGGCACCTATTTCCTCACCCAGCTGCTCGGCAGCGCCAAGGCGCGCGAGCTGTATCTGACCTCGCCGATCCTGAGCGCGAGGGAGGCGCTGGCGCTGGGCATGGTGACGAAGGTGGTGCCCGATGCCGAGGTCGAGGCCGCCGCGCGCGAGCTGGCGCTGTCGCTGTCGCAGGGTCCGAGCGTCACGCTCGGCTATATCAAGCGCAACATCAACAACGCCGAGACGATGACGCTGGAAGCCTGCTTCGACGCCGAAGCGGTGCATCACTCCCGCTGCAGCGAGACTGATGATCACAAGGAGGCGGCGCAGGCGTTCGTCGAGAAGCGTGCGCCGGTGTTTCACGGACGGTAGGTTTCTGGAAGCTCGCGCGCCATGCCCTATCTCCATTTGCGCCAGATCTGCCTCGTCGCGCGCAGCCTCGAGCCGGTGGTGTCCGACATCGCCGCGATCATGGGGCTCGAGGTCTGCTACCGCGATCCCCATGTCGGCAAATACGGATTAGAGAACGCGCTGCTGCCGGTCGGGCCGATCCTGCTCGAGGTGGTCGCGCCGACCCGCGAGGGCACCGCCGCGGGACGCTTCCTCGACAAGTCCGGCGGGCGCGGCGGCTACATGGTGATCTTCTCCTGCGACGATCCCGACGGGCGCGCCGCCCGCGCCAATGCCATGGGCGTGCGCACCGCCAATGTGATCGATCATCCGCCCTATCACGGCGTGCAATTGCATCCGCGCGACTGCCGCGCAGCGTTCATCGAGCTGAATCACACCGACGGCAGCGACGAGGTGCTCGGGCCGTATCCGCCCGCAGGCCCTGACTGGACGCGCGCGATCCGTAGCGATGTCACGACGGCGCTGAGCGAGGTCGTGCTGCAGAGCCCCGATCCGGCATCGCTCGCGGCGCATTGGGGACGAATTCTGGATGTGGTGCCGTCGGCTGGCGGCAAAGGTGTTCGGCTGAATCTGCCGAACGCGGAGATACGCATCGAAGCCGGCGAGCGTGAGCTGATGAGCGGCTTGGCTTTTCGTGTGACGGATGTGGAGCGCGTCATAGGCGCCGCACGGGCGCACGGCTACGCGGTGTCGGGTGGCGGTTTCGAAATCGGTGGTGTGACGTTTACACCGGTCGCGTGAGTTGTGAGTTCGTGTTGGATTTCGTCGCTGGGGATCTGCGTGCCCGTCCGATGGACTGCGATGTGGGCTGCGTATGTGCCATGCCCCTCACCCGGATTGCATCTTCGATGCAATCCGACCTCTCCCCGCAAAGGGCGGGGAGAGGTTGCGGCGCCCGCGCCGAGAGCAATTGCCCAAACAAGTCAAGTGATAGTCCTGCTCTAATAGCTACACGAACTGTCGCCGCGCGGCCGGTGCGCTCCCTCTCCCCGTTCTTCACGGGGAGAGGGTTGGGGTGAGGGGCAGCCGCACGGGAAGTCTGTGTCGTGAGACCGCGCAATCCGCTCACCGTCCCCTGAAGTTCGCGAACCGCCGCTCCTCCGTTGCCTTCACGCCTTCCTTGAAATCCTCGGTCGCGCGCAGCCGCGTCTGCTCGGTGAGCTCGTGCTCGGTGGCGGCCATCACGCGGTCGGCGAGGTTGGCGCGCATCGTGGCGCGGGTGGAGAGCAGGCCGAGGGGCGAGCATTCGGCAATCTCGGCGGCGAGCTTCATCGCGGCCGTGCGCACCTGGTCCTGCGGCACGCATTCATTGGCGAGGCCCATCCTGTAGGCCTCCTCGCCGGTGACGCGGCGGCTGGTGTAGAACATCAGCTCGGCGTTGTTCTTGCCGATCAACTCCGGCAAGGTCACCGTGAGACCAAAGCCCGGATGGAAGCCGAGCTTGGTGAAGTTGGCGGAGAACCGCGCCTCCGGACAGGTGACTCGGAAATCGGCCGACACCGCGAGCCCGAGCCCGCCGCCGATGGCCGCGCCATGCACGGCGGCGACGACCGGCTTCTTGCAGCGGAAGATGCGCACCGCCTGCATGTAGAGATGGTTGATCGCGCCGAGGCTGTCGGCGGGATCGCCTTTCGCTTCGGCCGCGTCCTGCGCCTGGCGTGCGGGATCGGTGAAATTGGCCCCGGCGCAGAACGCCTTGCCTTGGGCCGCGAGCACGGACGCGCGAATCTCGATGTCGCGATCGAACCCTTCGAGCGCATCCGCGATCTGGTTGATCAGCGAAATATCGAAGAAGTTCAGGGGCGGCCGGCGGATCTCGATCAGGCCGACATGGCCATGGATCTCGACGCCGATGTCAGGGAAGTGGGTCATGTGGGTCTCCGAGAAGATACTCATCGTCTGCAGGACGCGGGCGCGGTTGCTGCGCAGAAGCCGGTCTGCTCCCTCTCCCCGTTCTTACGGGGAGAGGGGTGGGGTGAGGGGCAGCCGCGCGGGAAGTGTGTGTGGTGAGACCTGTATCTCCTCATCTGTACTGCATCTTGATGCAATCCGACCTCCCAGTGCGAGCGAAGCCGGTCGCGCCTCCTCAGGCGGGCAGAGCTAAGAAGCCCACTCACCGCAACCCCAGCCCGCGCGCGATGATGCCGCGCAGCACTTCCGTGGTGCCGCCCTGGATCGTCAGCTTCGGCGCGGTGCGGATGGCGAAGGTCAGCTGATTTTCCAGCGTCTCGCGATTGCCCGCGTCCTCCTCGACGAAGGCGGCGAGGTCGCGCACGCGGTGCGGCAGCTGCTGCTCCCACACCGTGCCGACATCCTTGACGATCGAGGCCTCGACCACCGGCTCCTTGCCGGCATGCAGCATGCCGGCAACCGAGACCGACATCCGCCGCATCGCATGCAGTTGCGCCACCAGCCGTCCTATGCCCTCGGCGCTGCGCGTGTCGGGATCGGGGCCGACCGCGCGCACCAGCTCGGTCAGCACGTAATAGGTTTCGAGGAAGCGCTCCGGCCCGGAGCGCTCATAGGCGAGCTCTGACGTCGCCTGCTTCCAGGCGCCGTCGATCTCGCCAAGCTGATGATCATCGGGCACGAAGGCGTCGGTGAAGACGACCTCGTTGAACTCCTTCTGGCCGGTGATCTGGCCAATCGGATTCACCTTGATGCCCGGCGATGTCATGTTCACCAGGAATTGCGTCAGGCCGTGACGGCGGTTCTCCTTGGTCGAGGGCGACGTCCGGAAGATCGCGATCATGTAGTCGGCCATGTGGCGCCGAGGTCGTCCAGATCTTCGAGCCGTTGATCAGCCAGCCGCCGTCGGTCTTGGTTGCGCGCGTCTTGGCGGCGAACAGGTCTGAGCCGGAGTTCGGCTCGCTCATGCCGATCGCGAAGCACAGCTCGCCGCGGCAGATGCGCGGCAGGATGTCCGCCTTGATATGGTCGGGGGCGTAGCGCAGCAGGACCGGCCCGCTTTGGCGGTCGGCGACGAAGAAGCGCCGGACCGGCGCGTTGGCGACGCGCATCTCCTCGGTCACGACATAGCGCTCCAGGAACGTGCGCTCGTGGCCGCCATATTTTTTCGGCCAGGTCATGCCGATCCAGCCGCGCTCGCCGACCCGCCGCGAGAACTCGCGCGCATCGGCATCCTCGCGCAGCGGCTGATAGGGATTGAAGGTACCAGCAGCGATCTCCTCGGCGAGGAACGCGCGCACCTCCTTGCGCAACTCCTCGCATTCGGGTGGCAGGCGGATCGGATCGAAACGCAGCGCGGTCATGAGCAGAGCTCCATGAGCAGGGGCGAGTTGGGTGATACGTATGCTTGCGCGCGCACAGGATTTGAAATTCGAGTGAGACGATTCGCCCCCAGCCGCACAAACTTCCGGTGCGGCTGCCCCTCACCCCGACCCTCTCCCCGTGAAGAACGGGAAGAGGGAGCGCACCGGTCGGGCGGCGGTAGTTCGTGTTGCGGTGGCAGGGAAAAGCCGATCATTCTGGGCAAGCTCGTGCCGCGCGGACGGTGCAACCTCTCCCCGCGCTTTGCGGGGAGAGGTCGGATTGCGCAGCAATCCGGGTGAGGGGCATGGCACAAGCGTAGCCGCATCGTAGCTCCATCCGACTCGTGCGCCAGCGCTCCACTCACACGTCCCGTGCGGCGGCCCCTCACCCCGACCCTCTCCCCGCGAAGGACGGGGAGAGGGAGCGCACCGCGCCCTGCCAAACCATCACAACGAACCGAATGAAAATCGTTCATCGCGTCTTCCATCAGCGTGAGGCGACCAGCGGCCATAATTCATCGGCGCCGCGGGCGGCGACGCGCTGGCCGAGGGCGACAGCCCAATGGCTCTCGGAGCCGAAATCGTCGCGCCACGCCAGCGCGCGCAACGAGAAGCGATGCAGGATGTGCTCGGTGGTGAAGCCGATCGCGCCGTGGACCTGATGCGCGATCGCCGCGCCTTTCTCGGCGGCTTCGGCGCAGCGGATCTTGGCGGCGGCGGCTTCGAGGAAGATGGCGTCGTCGAACACGTCTGCGCGCGCGATCGCATCGGCGGCGGAGGTCGCAGCTGCGCTCGCCGCCGCGCTTTCGCCGGCGAGCCGTGCGAGATTGTGCTGCACCGCCTGGAATTTGCCGATCGGCTTCTCGAAGGCGACGCGCTCGCCGGCGTAGCGGACGCTGATCTCGAGCAGCCGATCCAGCGCGCCGGCGATCTGCAGGCCGCGCACGACGCCGCCCATCAGCATCAGGCGATCCTGATCGAAGCCGGCCGGTGCACGCTCGATTGCGACGGGCACGACGTGATCGAAGGTGACGGTGTCGCTGGGATCATTGGCCAGCGACAGGCCTGCATCGATGCGCAACCCGGCTGTTGCGACCAGGGCGATCGAGACGCCGTCTCCCCCGTCGGCAACGACCGCGATATGCTCTGCGCTTGTCGCGAACGGCACGCCGCGCACGCGGCCGGATAATGTGCCGTCGACGTTGAGCGTGATCCTGTCCTTCGGCCTCGCCGGTGCGATCGTCATCGCGCCGTCGGGCGAGGCGATGCCGGCCTGCTGCAGCAGCCAGCCGGCGAGCAGCGTCTCGGCGAGCGGGACCGCCAATGCGAAACGCCCGGTGGAATTGATCACGGCAAAGCCGTCGGCGAGATCGGTGCCGGCGCCGCCGAGCTCCTCGGCGACCCAGGCCAGCGGCAGGCCGGCCTCGCTCAGCGCCTGCCACAGCGGCGCCGCCCAGCGTCCGTCCTTGTCGTGATTGATGGTTTGCGGGTCGGCGAGATCGGCGAAGATCTTCTCCGCGGTCGCAACCACGATGTTCTCAGCGTCCGCCACGGCGTTCCTCGTCCTGATCGTTCTGCCTCGCGCGCCGCAGCTCCCGCGACGCGCCGGATGTTTGCGCGGCATGATGAGCGCATGCGCAAGGCCTGACAAGCGTCGGCGTCGCAACGCCATGCTCATCCGTCGCATGGGGCGCAGCGATTTCCGCGCTGCGGAGATTGGCGGGGGCCGCCGCGCGGCCGATTTGCAGGCTGCGCGAACTTGGCTAAGAAGATCGAAAGGCGACAACAGGGAGAGACGGAAATGCCGACCAAGGGTCTTTGCGCGATCGTGACGGGCTCGGCGTCCGGTCTCGGAGCGGCGACCGCGCTGCTGCTGGCGAAAGCCGGCATGCGCATCGTCGTCAACTACGCCAACAGCAAGAGCGAGGCCGAGCAGACCGCCGATCTCTGCCGCAAGGAAGGCGTCGAGGTGATCGTCGTGCAGGGCGACGTGTCGCGCGACGAGGACTGCAAGACGATCGTCGCAGCCGCCGCGCCATGGGGCCGGCTCGATGTGCTGGTCAACAATGCCGGCACCACCAAGCACGTGCCGCATGATCAGCTCGACGGGCTCTCGGCCGAGGATTTCCAGCGCATCTACGCGGTCAACACCATCGGCCCGTTCCAGATGATCCGTGCCGCGCGGCCGCTGCTCGAAGCCGCGGCCAAGCAGGCGGTGCGCGCCTCCGCCGTGGTCAACGTGTCGTCGGTGGCCGGCATCAGTGGCGTCGGCTCGTCGATCGCCTATGCCGCGAGCAAGGGCGCGCTCAACACGATGACCTTGTCGCTGTCGCGTGCGCTCGCGCCCTCGATCCGCGTCAACACGGTATGCCCCGGCTATATCGATACGCCCTGGTTCACCAAGGGCCGCGGCGAGGCCGGCGCCAAGCAGGTGCGCGATGCGGTGGTGGCGCGGGTGCCGCTGCGCACGGCCTCATCGGCCGAGGACATCGCCCAGCTCGTCGCCTTCCTCGCCAGCCCTGCATCGGGGCAGATGACCGGCGAGGTCGTGCGCATGGATGCGGGGATGCATCTGTTGGGATGAGACCGGCGCCTCGCGCCGATCAACGGTGACGCAATCCAGGGCCCAGCAAGGCCTCTGGATTGCGAAGACGGGAGTGGCAGCGGCTAGCGATTGAAGTCGCGAATTGTGCCGCTCGCCACCAGCCGGTTCCAAATGAACAGCACGACAACAGCACCGAGGGTCGCGGTGACGTAACCCGCGCCCTCGTTGGGGCTGTAATGCCCGATCGCCTGCCCGACCGCAGTGGCGAGAAACGCGCCCGCGACTCCGAGCACGATGGTCAGGATGAAGCCGGACGGATTGTTCGGTCCGGGTGATATCAATCGTGCGAGGAAGCCGGCGACCAGCCCGACGATCAGAATGTGCAACATGAGTGTCGTCCTTCCCGTCAACTCGTCGGAGTCGCTCAGATCCGGCCGGCCAGCTCGTGCTCGGTCGGCACCCGGCCGTCCGGCGTCAGCTGATCGATCACCTTCGGCAGATACTGGCTGAGGCCGTTGAGCAGCTCCTCGCGCGACAGGCCGCTTTGCGCGGTGAGCTGATCGAGCTGGTCGGCGCCCAACGCATTGGCGAGATCGCCGGGAGAGATCGGCTTGTTCTCGCCGGGGCTGACCCATGAGTTCGCGGTGTCGCCATGACCCTTCTCCTGGAGCTGGCGGAGCAGGTCACCGAGTCCGCCGGACAGCACGCTGCCCGCGGCACCGCCTGCGAGCAGCCCGCCGAGGCCGCCGGCGAGGATGTTCCCAAGACTGCCGCCAAGCCCTCCGCCAAGCCCGCCACTGAGCGCGCCACCCAATGCGCCGCCGAGAGGTCCGCCCTGTGGGGCCGGCTGCGGCGGCGGAACGGGCGTTGGCGCTGCGTTCGGCTGCTGGCTGCCTTGCGAGAAGTGCTTCACGGCTTTCCACGCGAGCAGCGCGAGGATCGCCATCGTCATCGGCGACATGCCGCCGTTTTTCTCGGTGGACGGATGAGACGGCCCATGCGGGCCGTTCTGCATGCCGTTGAGGATATCGAGTAGACCCATGTGACCTGCCTCCTGCGCCCCACGCGGCTCAAGCTATGGGCTTGCCTGGGGCGTGACAAGCGGCGGGCAGTCGCAAGCCGCGCGTGCGAGTGCCGCCGCGCTGCACCGCTCGGCGCAGCATGTTCTGACATCATGGGGATGACGGCTGGATGAACAGGCGTTTCAGGCCGGGCCTGCGAGCGCCTCAGTGCGGCTTAGTTCTTGGCGTCCGCCCGCTTCGGCGACTTCGCGGCCGGTCCCGTCGCGGTCTGGCTCGGGCCGGTGAACATCCGCTTCAGCTCGTCGAGCTTCTCGGACAGGACGGGAAAGTTGCACGAGAAGGAATCACGCCGGCCGCCATCCTTGGCGCATTGCGCCGCCTTGATGCGTGCCCGCGTCTCGGCCGTGGCGCCGGGCGGCGTCTGCCCCGGCTGCGCTGAAGCGCCCGGCGGCTTGGCCGGGCGCGGCAGCGGCGGCGGAGCCGGCATGGCCGGCTTCGGCGGCTCGATCGCAGCGCGGGCGGTCATCTCCTTCAGCGTCGGCGACTGCAGCCCCTGCGGCTGCGGCCGCGGCATCATCGCCGAGCTCATATTGGCGTGCCGCTGGCGCTCGAGATATTGCGTGTATTGCTGGTCGATGAACTTCTGCTCCTCCGGTGTCGGGTTGGGCCCGGCGATGTCGAAGCTGCGGTCCTGCATGAAGTCGTAATAGACGTAGCCGCCGCCGACCTTCCGCCTGCCGGCAAATTTCGCATTACACTGCGCCAGCGCCGCGGTCTTCTCCTCCTTGGTGGCGGATTTCTCGGCCGCGTCGGCGCATTCCTCGAAATCGGAGGGGGAACGGCTCCACCACTCGGCATGCGCGCGTTGAGGTTGCATGGCGGGCAGGCAGGTGATTGCTGCAAAGACCAATACTGGCAGATGGGGGCGGTACACGAACGGCAATCCTCAGCGTCTCCTCGCCTCAGATGACCGCAGATTGTCGCCAATTTGCGGCGAGGTGTGACTCCAATGCTGCGTAAATTGCGAATTTCTTCTTTGTTTGCCGTGGTTCCGTGATCCCATTGCCACAGTCTGAGGGCGCCTGAGGGCCGCCCGACCCTCAAACAGCCCTTAGCTGTGGCGCCCGTGCGATACGCGGCATGATTTTACCATTTTTCTCCCGCCGTAGTTGACGAATCTAATCTTGACGATGGAAAGATTTGCGTTGACCGGCGCCTGGTTCCGGCGTAGGGATTTATCTTGACAGCGGAAAGATTGTTGTCGCCCCAGGGGCGCGCGGAGGAGTTTGTCATGAAAGTATTCCTCACGGTGAAGCTGGCGCTGCTGCCCTTTGTCGCGCTCTGGGCGCTGCTGGCGTGGAACCAGCCGGCGTGGGCGGTGTGGTCGGCGCTGGCGATCGCACTCGCCGGCAATCTCTGGCGCGCCTCCCGCGGCGAGCTCGCGCTGCTCGAGCTCGGCGGCCTCGCGCTGTTCGTGCTGCTGGCGATCGCGAATGACGTCGCGCCGAGCTGGACGGCGACCAATGCGCTGTGGCTGTCCTTCGCGGCGCTCGGCCTGATCAGCTTCGCCTCGCTCGCCGTCGGCAGGCCGTGGACCGCGGACTATTCCCGATCAGCCTATGCCGACAGTGCCGCGACGCCGCAGTTCCATCTGATCAACATGCTGATGACCGGCCTGTGGGGCGTGCTCTTCATCGTGCTCGGCCTGTGCCGCTGGGCCGGCGTGTCGTCCTGGCTCACGACCGCCATCGTCGTGGCCGGTGCGCTGATCTCGATCTTCGGTCCGCGCTTCGCGATCCGCCAGGCGCTGCAGCGCATGCGGCAGTCGCGCGAGGAGTATCATTGGCCGGCGCCGGCCTTCGCTGCCACAGATAGCGTGGATTGCGACGTTGCGGTCATCGGCGCCGGGATCGCCGGCCTCACCGCCGCGGCGTTGCTCGCGGAAGCCGGGCTGAAGGTGAAGGTGTTCGACCATCACGTCGTGCCCGGCGGCTTCTGCCACAGCTATCTGCGCAAGGCGCACCACGACAACAGACCGGTGCTGTACCGCTTCGATGCCGGCCCGCATGATTTCTCCGGCGTCTGGCCCGGCGGTCCGGTCGACAGCGTGCTGCGCCGGCTCGGCGTCGCCGACCGCATTCAATGGAAGCGCGTCACCCATTCCTACCATCTCGCCGGCCGCCGCATCGACGTGCCCGCGGACTGGCGCGCTTATGTCCGCCAGCTCTGCGCGATGTTTCCGGCCAGCGCGGACGGGCTCGTCAAGCTGTTCGACACGATCCACGCCATCTTCGAGAGCATGTATGCGACCGGCCACGGCCGCAGCGGCATTCCCGGCATGCCCGCAACGATCGAGGAGATGCTGGCCTTTCCGCGCAAGCATCCGCAGGCCTTCCGCTGGATGAACCGGCCGTTCGATGAGCTGGTCGCAGCCCATGTCTCGGATCCCGAACTGATCGCCATGCTCAATGCGCTCACCGGCTATCTCGGTGACGGCAGCGAGACGCTGAGCTGCGCGCAGATGGTCCCGATCTTCGGCTATTACTTCAAGGGCGGCTTCTATCCGGTCGGCGGCTCCGGCCATCTCGCGGACGTGCTGGCGGATGCGATCACCGCTCGCGGCGGCGAGGTGCGGCTGAAATCCAAGGTCACGCGCATCCTCGTCGAGCAGGGCCGCGCCACCGGCGTCGTGCTCGGCAACGGCCGCGCGATCCGCGCGCAGGCGGTCGTGTCCAACGCCGATCTCGGCCGCACCTTCGCCGAGCTCCTCGCGCCCGACGATCTGCCGGCCGCCTTCCGCGCCCGCGCCCGGGGCATTGCGCCGGCGAACTCCTGCTTCTCGGTGCATCTCGGCTTGGACTTCGTCCCGGACGTTGCGCCCGCGACCCATCTCGACACGCCGATGGGCATCGGCCTCGCCGTCATGTCCAAGCTCGATCCGTCCGCGGCGCCGGAGGGACACGCGACTATGACCATCATCACCCTGATCCCGCATGATGAGGCCAAGGCCTGGTTCGCGGGAGAGGAGGGCGGCGACGATTGGAAAGCGTGGCGCCGCTCGAAGGACTACGAGACCCGCAAGCAGCAGCTCGGCGATGCCATGATCGCGGCCGCCGAAACCATCATTCCCGGCCTGTCGCAGCACATCGTCTACCGGACCGATGCCAGCCCCGTGACCTATGCGCGCTACGATCTCGCCAGCGCCGGCTCGATCTATGGCGTGGCCCGCGCGGGCCGGCTGAAGGGCGCCAAGGCGCCGCTGCCCAATCTCGTCATCGCCGGCGGCGGCAATGCGGGCGCAGGCGTCGAGGCCGTGGTGATCTCGGGCGCGGAGGCCGCCGAGGCGCTGCTGCCGGGCCTGTTGGCGCGCCAGCCGGCGCCGGCTGCGCAGCCGCAGCCCGCGCTGGCCGTCGCGTAAATACGCGACGCGCCCTCAGGGCGTATAGAGATAGCGCAGCAGCGTGCGGCCGACGGTCTCCAGGCTCTGCGCCGAGCATTGCTCGATCGTGTCCTGCGTGGTGTTGAAATAGGGCTCGTAGTCGAAGTCGATGACCAGGAAGCTTGGAATGCCCGCCTGTTGCAAGGCGGTGTGGTCGTCGCTGATCGGATAGGCGGTCGGCTCCGGCGAGAACGCCAGCGGCGCGATTTGGCTGCCGATGCCCCAGAACTTCTTCACCTCGGGCAGCGCCGAATGCAGCGACGACGGCTCCGGCTGCAGCTTGAGGTCCTTGTCGCAGACCATGTCGAAATCGACCGCCTTCTCCGGTCTGCCCATCGGATAGTAGTCCTTCAGCTTAGTGACGAAATAGGGCGAGCCCAGCGGACGCCAGGTCGGATCGCCCGCGCCGAGCGATTTCGGCCCTTCCTCGCCGTCGAAGAAGATGAAGTCGATGCCGATGTCCGGCTTCGGCGACAGCGACAGCACGCGCGCGGTCTCCAGCAGCAGCGCGACCGCCGAGGCCGAGTTGTTGGCGCCGGGCATCGGCGCATCCGGCGATTTCGGATCGCGATAGGCCTTGATGATGCTGTCGTAATGCGTGGCGACGATGATGCGGCGCGGGTTCTGCGCCTGGAAGCGGGCGATGATGTTGGTGAGCGGGATCGCCTTGCCGTCGTCGCCCTTGGCGGTGAAGCTCTGCGTCAGCACCGCCTCGGCCGCGCTCTTGGCCATCGCCGCCTTGATGTAGTCGATGGTCTTCTGGTGGCCCGGCTCGCCCATCGAGCGCGGGGTGAATTTCAGGAGATCGGCGATGTGGCCAAGCGCGCGCTGGCCGTCCCACAGCTCGATCTGGGCCTCCGCCGCCCGCGCGGGCAGCGAGGTCAGCAGCAACGCGGCCGTTGCCGCAGTCGCGGCGAGGCGGGGCCAGAACTCGGTCATGCGCAAAGCTCTTCGATGATTGATGTCAGGACGTCTTCTTGCCGAACGGAATGAACAGGATGCCGGCGCAAGCGGCGAGCGCCACGGCGAAATAATAGGTGATCGCGCGCGAGCCGATGGTCGGGATCAGCGTGAAGGTCGTGACCAGCGTGCCGACGACGTTGCCGATGGTCGAGACGCCATATACCAGTCCCGCAACGCGCCCGGCCTCGCCGGCCGAGCGGGTCAAGAGGCTGACCGCGATCGGCGAGAACGTGCCGAGCAGGGTCAGCGGCACCAGCAGCAGCGCCGTCGCCGCCAGCAGCGTCGCCATCGGACCGTCGCCGAGGCTGTCGAGAATGTCGGCCATGACTGCGTCGGCGGTCGCCGGCACCAGCGCCATATAGGCCGCGGCGACCAGGATCATGATGCCGATGGTGCGCGTGGTCGGCTGGCGGTCGACGATGGCGCTGCCGGCGAAATAGCCGATCGCGAGCGCGCACAGCACGGTCGAGATCAGGCTCGCCCAGGCGCCGATGCCGCTGCCGAAATACGGATTGAGATAGCGGCTGCCGAGCATCTCGAAGCCCATCAGCACGCAGCCGACCAGGAACGAGCAGATATAGATCGCCAGCATGCCAGCGCGGGACACCTGCTCGCTCATGGCAGCTTCTTGTTGTGGCGCTCGATGCTCTTCAGCGCCTCCACCGGCGCGAAGTCGTCGGTCAGGATCTTGGCCTTGGCGTCGATCACCTGGCCGTTGTCGATGTCGATGCGCTTGCGCTGCGCCAGCATGTCGGCGAGCTTGTAGCGGAAGCCGAACTCCTTGTCGCGCTCCTGCGCGATTCCGGCGAGATCCTCGGCCTTCCGCTCGTCGCCGGGATAGGCGACCATGACGATGTTGCCGCCGGCCTCGTAGAAGTCGACCTGCGGGAATACGCTGTGGATGGTCTTCACCGCGGCGTCGAACAGCATCGTGGAAGGCTCGACGTTCTGCGCCACCACGCCGCCCTCGGCGAGATGGTCCTTGACCAACTGGTAGAACTCCTTGGTCAGCAGGTGAAACGGCACGAACGGCCCGCGATAGGCATCGATCAGGATGATGTCGTAGCGCTCTTTCGATTCCTGCACGAACAGCCGTCCATCGCGGTTGGCGACGTGGAAGTTCGGCTCCTCCTTGATGCCGAAATATTTCTTGGCGAGCTCCAGCACGGTCGGATCGAGCTCGACCGACGTCACCTGCACCTTGGGCAGGAAGCGGTGCAGGTACCAGGCGGTGCGGCCGCCGCCGAAGCCGATCTCCAGGATCGAGCTGACGCTCTTGGCGTACATCACGCTCGCGGTCATGAAGCGGGTATAGTCGACCGGCAGGTCGAGCTCGTCACGGGTGTTGTAGACGCTCTCGGTATAGATGCGCCGGTTGTGACCGAACGTCATGCTGCGGTAAGGCGCCTGCTCATAGACATAGATGTTGTTGTAGAGCGACTCCTTGGACTCCAGGAGATTGCGGGTGTCCTGCGCCTGCGCGGATGCCAGCGAGAGGAGAGCAGCGAACGCGCCTGAAATGACCGACCGGATGAGCATCGAACTGTCTGTTTCCCCTCGGCTTGAAAAGATGGAGCGGGCGCGCCTGGCTCGGCGGCGCCGTGGCGCGGGACGGCCGTCCCTCGGTCACGAGCCGCGCTCAGGCACGACCAATACGGCGATCCCGAGGCCGGTTCCGCATCGGCGCCGTTCTCTTAGACCATCGGCTGCCTGCCGGATAGTCAAACCGCCCCGGCCAACGGGGCTGTGATCGGCCGGCGGCGGCCGGTCTTCTGTTCCCGCTGCGGGCGTTTTATGGTGAACGCGGCACGGCAGCGGCGTGCCGCATCGGTCCAAGGGAGCCATGATGGGGTTGAAGGGGGCGCTGATCGCGTGTTTCGCGCTGGTGGGCGGGCTCGCATGGGCTCAGGACGAGACCGCGCCGAACCGGCGGCCGGTCTCGGTCGTGGCCGACGAGCGGATCACGGTCGGCGATGGCGGCGTTCTGCCGCTTTACGTCTCCCGGCCGTGGACCCAGCCGCAGCCCGACATCACGCGTGCCGTGCTGGTCCTGCACGGCCGGCTGCGCAACGCCGACGTCTATTACAAAACGGCGATCAAGGCCCGCGATGCTGCCGGCACGGCCGGGGCCACGACCTTGCTGGTCGTGCCGCAATTCCTCGCCGAGCTCGATGTCGATAAGCATCGGCTGCCGCCAGAGACCCTGCGCTGGACGCTCGAGGGCTGGCAGGGTGGCGATGCCGCCATCGCGCCGCAGGCCGTCTCCTCGTTCGAGGCCTTGAACGCGATTCTGGCGCGCCTGGCCGATCGCTCGCTGTTCCCGGCCCTGAGCGAGGTCGTGATCGCCGGCCATTCCGGCGGTGGCCAGGTGGTGCAGCGCTATGCGATCGCCGGCCACGGCGAGGCGGCGCTGACGCAGCGGCAGGTCGCGGTGCGCTATGTCGTCGCCAATCCCTCGTCCTATGCCTATTTCTCCGCCGAGCGGCCGGAGGCCGCGATCGCCGCGACCTGTCCGGGCTTCGACCGCTGGAAATACGGCATGGCCGACCGGCCGCCCTATCTGGCGGCGCCGACTTCAGCCGAGCTCGAGAGCACCTATGTCGCCCGCCGCGTGATCTATCTGCTCGGCACTCGTGACACCGATCCGGACCATCCCGCGCTGGACAAGAGCTGCATGGCCGAGACACAGGGGCCGACGCGCTATGTCCGCGGCCATTCCTACGCCAATGTCATGGCCGCGCGCGACGGCGGCACGCCCAACCATCGCCTCTGGGACGTCGCCGGCGTCGGCCACAATGGCGACCGGATGTTCACCTCGTCCTGCGGGCTCAAGGCCCTGTTCGATGTCCCCGGATGTGACACGGCGCCTTGATCCCTCTTGCGATGATCGCGCCGGGACAGAGGCTTCCGATCCCGGCCCGGGTCTGCTATGGAGACGCCGAAGCAGATGCACGTCGGTGCAGGCTCCGGTCCCGTAGCTCAGCTGGATAGAGCGGCGGTTTCCTAAACCGTAGGTCGCATGTTCGAGTCATGCCGGGATCGCCATTCTGCCGCAGCATGTGTGCGCAGACCTCTCCAGATCATATTGCGACGCGCGCATCATTCTCGCCTGATCGTGGGTCCGGTGGAGCGCATCCGTGCTCATCAGCGCGATCAATAACGGGCTCTGGCGCTCTGGCTGTGCTGGCGCTGCGCGCTCGGCCTCGCCAGCGGCTTCAAAACCGCCAAGATCAAGAAAAAAGCCGCGCCCCTTAGGACGCGGCTTGAAGCGTGGCGAGGCGCCCTCAGATCACCACTGATATCTGATCCGCCCCGTCCCGGCCCAGGACGAGGCCTGGGGCGCGAACTGGCCGTCGATCTGGCCCGACAGCGTCATGTGCGAGGTCAGCGCGACCTCGGCGACGCCCGACAGCAGCGCCGAGTCGGCGGCGGTGCGGGCGCCCGTGGTGACGAAGCTTGCGCCGGGCAGGGTCTGGAACGTGGCGCTGACAGTGGCGTCGCGGTTGTAGTCGTGGGCCCAGGCGGCCCGGCCGCGCAGCAGGAAGCTCTCCGACAGACGGCGATCGGCCCAGACTCCGAGCTCGGTGCGCGGCAGGGTGGTGTCACGCGCGGCGAAGGTCAGCGCGGAGCCGCCTGCGCCGAGCGAGCTGGTCTCGGTGTAGGAGGGCGTCCACACCTGCTGCAGCTGCAGCGCGGCGTAGGGCGTCAGGCCGGCGAAGCCGAGATCGAAGCGGTAGCCGGTCTCGGCGCGGCCCGCGAGCGTCGGCGCCGTGTAGCTCGCGCGCAGCGTCTCGATCGCGCCGGCGGTGAGGTTGCGCGTCGTCGACATCCAATGCGCGCCGGCGGCGAGGCTGCCGGACACATAGGCCTGGCCAAAGCGCTTGGTCGCATAGGCCGCCGCCTGGATGAAATCCGAGCTGCCATAGCCCGAGCCCTGCGCGACGCTGAAGCTGGTCTGGCCGCCGGCCAGCGCGAAGCCCACGGTCATGTCCGGCGCCAGCCGATAATCGGCGCCGGTGGCGAGGCCATAGATCCGTGTCGAGACGTCCTGGCTGCCGGAGGCGGCATCGCCGCCGATATGGCCGCCGCCGCCGAAGGCCGAGCCCCACACCGCCCAGCTCGGCTCCATCGGCATCGCCTTGGCGAAGATCTTGCCCGCCTTGGCGGCCGGTCCGCTCGCCTCGGCATAGGCCAGCATCGGCGAGCCGCCGGGATTCGATCCGGCGCCGGATCGGCCGTTGCCGCCGAAATCGAGCACGGTGGTCATGAAGCCGGTCATGCTCTGGCCGACGCTCTGGGTGCCCGCCGGCGCGCTCTGGCTGGCGAGCTGGTTCAGCGTGGCGCCGACGCCGGCCGGAGTCTGGAAGTAGATTGATTGCAGCGAGGTCGGCAGCGTGCCGCCCTTGTTCACCGCGTTGTTGAGCGCGCTGTAGATCTGCTGGCCGTTGCCGCTGACGCCGGTGGCCGGCAGCGACGGCAGCGCCGCCTGCTTGAGCGTGAGATAGGCGTTCTGGCCGTCATAGCTCAAGGTCGGCGTGACGTTGGTGATGCCGGTGGTCGTATAGTTGAGCGCGGAGAACTGGCCGCTCACGCCGCCCCCGGCCGAGACGATCGCGACCTTGCTGCCCGCCGCATAGACGCCGCTGGCCAACGTCGCGGTCACCTGGCCGTTCAGCGTCGCCGTGCCGGAGACGCTCGTCGTGCTGAAGCTGCCGGGCGTGAGCTGCAGCGCATAGGTCGCGCCGCTGGTGAAGGCGAGGCTACCGAGCACGGTGAGCTTGCCGGCCTGGCCGGTGAGGCCCGTCACCGCCTGATAGCCCGGCGCCAGCGTGCCGGCGACATTGACGTTGCCGACGGTGCCGAGGCCGGAGAGCGTCGCGCCGGCAGTGACGCTGATCGGGCTCGTCACTGTGGCACCTGCCGCGACCACCAGCGCGCCGCCGTTCACCGTCGTGCCGCCGCTATAGCTGTTGTTGCCGGCGAGCACCAGGGTGCCGGTGCCGCTCTTGGTCAGCGAGCCCGTGCCGGAGATGTCGTTGCTCCAGATGTCGAAGGCGTTGTAGCCGCCCTGCGCAGCATCCATCGTCACCGACACGGCGCTGTTGAACGCGCCATAGCCATAGGCCGCCTGGTAGAGGTTGATACGGCCCCAGCCGTCCCAGGTATTGCCGTCGAGCAGCGCGTAGCCGGAGGGCAGCGCCGTCGTCCTCAGGATCTCGGTGCGCTGGGCGTCGCTGAGATAGGGGAAGCGCGTCAGCAGCAGCACCTGCGCCTGCACCGGCACGTTCTCCGGCAGGGTGGTGCTGACGCCGGCGAGCTGCAGGCCATAGGTCATGCGATAGGTGTAGCTCGACGGATCGGTCGAGCTCAAATTGACGTCCTTCGAGGCCGCCGCGATCGTCGCCGCGCCGCCTTGCGCCTGCTGGATACAGGCCTGCACGCTGACCGTGCCGCAGGATGACGAGAGATATGATTGCGTCTGGGTGTAGGCCTGGTACACCGCGTAGGCGCTGGTGTTGGCGGGATTGGTCCAGTCGACGCGGTCGCCGTTGGAATCATACAGCGCATTGTAGATATTGGTGGCGGCGATCGCGGTGGCGAAGGTGCGGCCGCCGATGACGTCGAGCGGCGAATGCATGCCGGCGAGGATGCGGTTGTTGCCGAGGTCGGCGGCGCGCGCCAGCAGGCTCTGATATTCCTGCGGCACGAGGAAGGCGAGGCCCAGCGCCTGCGTATAGCCCGAATTGGTGTGGCCGCTGATGAAGCCGCCGTCGCCGTAGGGGTTGGTGCTGTTGATGATCTGCAACAGCGGCGTCGGCACGTTGACGTCGGTCGACAGGCGATAGGGCCGCGCCGCCGCGCCGATGCCGGGCACGTAGTCGCCGACCACGAATTGCGTCGGCTGCAGCACGCCGTTCACGATGTTGCCCACATTCGGCACGGTGAGATAGCCCAGGCTGGTGCCGTTCGCGGTGTTCTGCGCGTCGATCATCGCCTGGGTCACGGTGAAGCCGCGCACCCAGTTGGTGGCGTTGCCGTAGACCGCGGGGATCGTCAGGTTGCCGTAGTAGCTGGGAACGACGATGTTGGCCGTGTCGGCCGTGGTCAGTCCGGTCTTGGTCGTGGCGTTGTAGTTGACGAAGGCGGCGGCCAGCGGGCTCACCGTGGTCTGGTTCACCGACGCGCCGAATGCGCCGGGGTTGGTGACCGGCGCGGTCGAGCCCATGTAGCGCTCGAAGGTGCGCTTGCTCGGCTCGGTCGAGGAGTTGGCGCGGACGGTGTTGTTGACGAAGTTGACCGCCTGGGCGAGCGGCGTCGCGCTGCCGTTGCCGAAGGTCGTCGCGCCCCAGCTCGCACTGTTGAGATAGTTGATGTTGGCCTGGAAGTTCTGCAGCGTGTACGGCGCGTAAGTGGTGGGCGTCAGGCTGTTCGGCGTGGTGCCGCTCGCGGAGGCGCCGGTGCCGGTCATGAAATAGCCGGTGAGCACGCCGAGCCCGTTCAGCACGCTGTATTGCTGGCTGGTGCGGTCGTCGTGGATCGCCTCCAGCGTCTGCGCCGCCGTGCGTGCCTGCGTCATGCGGACCACGGTCGCGAGGTTCTGCTCCATGACGCCCTTGCCGTTGGTCAGCGTCGGATCATTCAGCATCAGGTTGATGTAGGAATCGACCACATTGACCATGGTCGAGCCGGTGGTCGCCATGCTCGAATTGGTGAAGTTCACCGGCGGGGTGGTCGGGATATCGCCGGCCTTGGCGGCGAAGGGCAGCAGCGCCGAGCCCAGCGCGGCATATTTCCAGAACTTCAGATAAGCAGACGACGACATTCCGACGGTTCCCAGACAAAGAAAAGCGATGCCGGAAACGCTTGCGGACTCCGGCGGGACCGCCGCCGTCACAGCCGCGACGTTTTGTCCCGAAGCCGTCACTATTGGGCCTTTGTTTCAGATTCTTAACGGATTGTTAGCGATCGGCTTTGGTCGGTGTCTGTCGTCGAAAAGACACACAACTACCAAGTCATGACGCAGCGTGCTGCGCCGTCGAGCGGGAATCCTACTAACGATTTGGTGTGGCGCGGTCGACGCGAACGCCTTCGGTTGTAGGCGCGCCTGAAATAACCGAGCGCTCCGTTGAACCCTGCATCCGAAAGCGAAATCTGGGGATGTCATGGGCGCTGTTTCCGTTGACCGGCTGCTGACCGAGGCGGCCGGTCACTATCATGCCGGGCGCGCCGGCCCGGCCCGCGATCTCTGCGGCCACATCCTTGATGCCGCGCCTGATCACCTGCCGGCTCTGCATCTGTCTGCGATCCTGGCTTTCGCCGACGGCCGGATGGCGGAGGGCGCAGCGCTGCTCGCGCGCCTGTTCGCCCGGCATCCCCAGCATGCGCCGGCCTATGTGACGCTCGGCGATGCGCTGGCGGTCAAGGGCGAGCATGCCGGCGCGGCGGATGCGTTCGCGCAAGCCGCGGCGCTGCGGCCGAATGATGCCGACATTCACAGCAGGCTCGGCAGCGCGCTGCTCGAGCTGTCGCGCTTGGCCGAGGCCGAGGCCGCCTATCGCCAGGCGCTCGCGCTCGATCCCGGGCTGCTGCGCGCGCGCTGGAATCTGGCGCTCGCGCTGACGAGGCAGGGCCGGCTCGACGACGCCGAAGCCGCCTATCGCGCGCTGCTCGAGCGCGATCCCTGTTATCCCGATGCCTGGCGTGCGTTGGCGCAGCTCCTGGCCGATCAGGCGAAGGATGCGGCAGTGCCGGCCTATCAGCAGGCGCTGGCCGCGCGGCCTGATGATGCCGGCCTCCATCTCGGCCTCGGAGACGTGCTCTACAGGCAGCGCCTTTTCATGGAGGCCGTGAGCCATTATCGCCGCGCCGCCGAGCTCGCGCCCGATGACGCCCATGCCGCCGGGATGCTGGGACATGCCCTGCACGAAGCCGGACGTCCGGCCGAGGCCGTCGAGGCCTATCGCCGCGCGGCGCTGCTCGATCCGGCCGATGTCGTCGTGCTCAGCAATCTCGGCGCCTGCCTGTGCGGCATCGGCCAGCTCGACCCGGCGATGGCGGCATGTGAGCATGCGCTGGCGCTGCAGCCCGATCATGCGCCGGCCCACACCAATCTCGGCATTATCCATGAGCGGCGTGGCGAGATCGATGAGGCCGTCGCAGCGCACCGCCGCGCGGTCGCCGCCGATCCCGCCTATGCCAAGGGCTACGCCAATCTCGCGGTGGCCTTGCGCAACGCCGGCGACATCGATGCCGCGCTGGCAGCCTCGCATCAAGCGATCGCGCTCGCGCCCGACGATGCGCTGGCGCGCTACAATCACGCGCATTTCCTTTTGATGTGCGGCGATCTCGCCAGCGGCTTTGCCGAGCATCGCTGGGGCCGCGACTGCGCTGATCTCTCGGCGGGAATGCCGCGCTTCGATGCGCTGGAATGGCAGGGCGAGCCGCTCGATGGCCGCACGCTGCTGCTGTTTGCCGAATACGGCATCGGCGACGCGCTGCAATTCGTGCGCTATCTGTCGCGCGTGCGCATGATGGGCGGGCCGATCGTGCTGCAGGTGCAGCCGGCGATCGCGCCGCTGCTGCGCAGCCTCGAGGGCGTCACCGTCGTGCCGCGCGGCGCGCCGCTGCCGCCATTCGACCTGCAGCTGCCGCTGATGGAGCTGCCGCATATCTTTGGCACCACCCTGGAGACGATCCCGGCCGAGGTGCCCTATGTCGCGGCCGATCCGGTCAGGGTCGCCGCGTGGCGCAACGTGCTCGGCCGCGCGCCGTCATTGAAGGTCGGCGTGATCTGGGCCGGCAATCCCCGGCACAAGGGCGACCGCCAGCGCTCGCTCACCGCGCAGAACGTGTTGCCGCGCCTGGTGATGCCGGGTGTGCAGCTCTATTCCCTGCAGAAGGAGGCGCGCCCAGACGATGCGCCCGCGCTCGTCGAACTCGGCACCGAGGTCATCGACCTCGCGCCGCTGCTCACGGATTTTGCCGAGACCGCGGCCGCCGTCGCCGCGCTCGACCTCGTCATCTCCCGTCGACACGTCGGTGGCGCATCTCGCCGGCGCGCTGGCGAAGCCGGTGTGGGTGCTCCTGCCCTATGCGCTCGATTGGCGCTGGCTGCGCGATCGCGCCGACGCCCCGTGGTATCCGACCATGCGGCTGCTCCGGCAGGAGAAGCCGCGGGCGTGGGACGGGGTGCTGGCCCGGGCGGCCGAGCAGCTGGCAAGAGTGGCAGCGGGCGAGCGGGAGCTGTTGCTGCCGGAATAGAAGCGGGGATGAACCAGAGCGTCCGTGCTCGGATCGTCGTTTCGAGAGAATCTGGGACGCCGGCACATCCGCGGTCGGGATCAGGCGGCGTTTTCCTTGCGGGTCCAGCTGGAGATCGCGGAGACGAAGTAGAGCAGCGGAAGCGCGAGGGGGCCGAGAAACAGCGCAACGTAGATCCAGCGCCGCTGGCTGCGTCCGCGCTCATAGGCGAGATAGCCGACGACAGGCATCGATGCCAAGGACAGGAGCACCACAAGGGTGTCCATCCCCGCATGTGCGAGATAGGCCACGAAGCCGATCGACATGGCCGATGTCACGAAAGCCAAGAGAAGGTCTTCCATCGCCGCCTCCTGCATTCGATACAGACTATCACGACGGGCAGCTTCTGTCAGGGTGACTTTCGGCGACGCCTGGTCGAGCTTATTGGCACGAGCCTCAGCTAAGCTGAATTTCTTGGAAGGGCGCCCCGTCTCGTTTGAAACGACAATGTGCGGGGGGAAGACGGGTCCCTTGACCCCGAACGGCGCCCTATCCGTCGAGCCATAATAGAGCCGTTGGGGCGCGGCGCTGAAGCGTCCACAGCAGCGCAGCTCGAAATGGGTCCTCTGCTGGTCCGTTTCGAAGACGGAAATATCGATCCACTCGGGGATGCGGTGGTCCCGCCATAACAAGTCGACCGCCGTATCCGCCGTCAGTGGACCGATGCGCCCCTTCGTGTTGTCTTCGGGAAAAGTAACTTCATCCTCCGCGAGCGGGTGACCGTCATAGGAACAATTCAGGTCGATCCAGAAGGCATACTCGTTGGGCAGGATATCCGTGACGAACCGTTCGGCGAACGTCCGGCTCTGTTCACTCGCGAGCAGCAAGTGATCGAGAAAGGTCTCACGGTTCACTTTCGAGCGTTCCGCGACGTAGAGTAAGAGGAATGCGGGAGAACATTGAGTTCATCGATGGTCTGCCTACCCTTGCTCCTGCGCTACCAGTTCTCTGACCCGCGGCACCACCACCTGGCCATACAGCTCGATGCTGCGCATCAGCTTGGCATGCGGCAGCGGCCCCGCCGAGTACTTCAGCTGAAACCGCGACAGGCCGAGCGCCTTGATCGTCGCGGCGATCTTCTGCGCCACCGTCTCCGGCGAGCCGACATAGAGCGAGCCGTGATCGGCCTCCTGCACGAACTCGTCGCGGCCCATCGGCGGCCAGCCGCGCTCGCGGCCGATGCGGTCGCGCATCACCTTGTAGTCCGGCCACAGCTCCTCGCGCGCCCTGCGCGTCGGTGTCGGCGACATACCCCGGCGAATGTACGCCGATCGGATTCATCGCGCGGCCGAACTGCTTGATGGCCCGGTGATAGAGATCGACATAGGGCGCGAACCGTTTCGGATCGCCGCCGATGATCGCGAGCATCAGCGGCAGCTCGTAATGCGCCGCGCGCACCACGGACTCAGGACTCCCGCCGACGCCGATCCAGGCTTTCAGCCGGCCATGCTCGACCGGCGGATAGACGAGTTGATCGCGCAGCGGCGGGCGCAGATTGCCCTGCCAGGTCAGCGGCTGCTGCGGCAGGAGACTCACGAACAGATCGAGCTTCTCCTCGAACAGCGTCTCGTAATCCTTGAGGTCGAAGCCGAACAGCGGGAAGGATTCGGTGAACGAGCCGCGGCCGAGGATCACCTCGGCGCGGCCGTTCGACACCGCGTCGAGCGTGGCGAAGCGCTGGAACACGCGGATCGGATCGTCCGAGCTCAGCACCGTGACCGCCGAGCCCAGCCTGATCTTCGTGGTCCGCGCCGCGATCGCCGCCAGCGCCACCTCCGGCGCCGAGATCGCGAAGTCGCCGCGATGGTGCTCGCCGAGCCCGATGAAATCGATGCCGAGCTGGTCGGCCAGCACGGCCTCCTCGACCACGTCACGGATCACCTGGGCATGCGATGCGATCGCGCCGTCCGTGCCGCGCGTGACGTCGCCGAAGGTATCCAGGCCGAATTCGAGTGCTGCGGTCATGTGCCATTCCATTGCGTCGCGCCGTCTTACGGCCTCCCGGTGTCAGCTGGAAGGGCCGGAACCGGATTGCAAGCGGGCGATGGCGAAACACAGGGTTTCGGCAGGCCGTCGTTCTCCCACACGCCGGTGCACTCCCTCTCCCCGTTCTTCACGGGGAGAGGTTGCACCGGCCTTGAGGCAATCGTCGGCACGCGAGCGCCGATGAATGAAATTCGTCGTCGGCTGACCAAGATTTTTCTTTCGTTTTTCCGAAAACTATGCTCTACTGCGCCCATCCCGCCTCATTGATGAGGGGCGTACGCGCGGTCGTCACGAGACGCGAGGCGGGGATGCGGTGGCCGTGGCGGGTTGCAGCGTGACGCAAGTCGCGCCGACGAACGATCCGTTGCGGACGGTCAAGCCGTGTGGTCCTGGCCTCCCGATGCTGAGGCCAAGTCTGCGATCGCTGCCGAACGGCACGCGCGGGCGATGGGGGCAAGAACGCCCGGTCCCCAGGGAGAGCACGGAGCAGCCGTAAGCCCATCGCGCAGGGAATGCCGGATTGTCGGCTGAACCTGTGGTACCTGCCGCCTGCATTTTTTTTCCGCAGGCGGGCCATGGGTTGCGGCCAGCACCCGGCATTCCCTGCGCCCTCATCTTTATCGAGGGTGTTCCATCCAGCCGAACTCGGGCGCAATCGGCCGCGAGAACGCGGGCGCTTGTCCGCCGCGGACAGGAGGCCGCGTGCGCCTCCTGCGCGGTCATGCCATGTGAAAAAATAGGCGTGTGGGTCGGCTGTGCATCACCTAGGCTCGACCGAGTTCGTCAGACGGAATCACGCGCATGGTGGCAGACAGCGACTATCAGATCTTCGATGCGGGCGACGTCCTGCTGCAATCGGGCACGACGTTCCCGTCGCTGCGCCTCGCCTACAAGACCTATGGCACGCTGAATGCGGCCAAGGACAATGTCATCCTGTATCCGACCTCGTTCGGCGCCCAGCACACCGACATCGAATGGCTGATCGGGCCCGGCGGCATTCTGGACTCCGACAAATACTTCATCATCATCCCGAACCTGTTCGGCAACGGCCTGTCGTCGTCGCCCTCGAACACGCCGGTCGGTGAGACGCCGTTCCCGGCGATCAGCTATCACGACGCCATCGCGGTCCAGAAGCGGCTCCTGGCGGAGCAGTTCGGAGTCGAGAAGCTCGCGCTGGTCTATGGCTGGTCGATGGGCGGCATGCAGGCCTATCACTGGGCGGCGCTCCATCCGGACGTGGTCGAGCGCGCCGCGGTCGTCTGCGGCAGCGCGCGCTGCTCGCCCTACAATCATCTGTTCCTCGACGCCGTGAAGGCGGCGCTGATCGCCGACCCCGCGTATCGCAACGGCCGCTTCGTGGAAAAGCCCGTGGCCGGCCTGCGCGCCATGGGCCGCATCTATGCGGGATGGGCGATGTCCTACGAGTTCTACCGCGACGAGGTCTGGCGCGAGCAGGGCTTTGGCTCGCAGGAGGACTATCTCGCCGCCACCTGGGACACCGCCTTCGCGCATCGCGACGCCAACAATCTGCTGACCCAGATCGCGATCTGGCAGGGCGGCGACATCAGCAAATGCGCGGCTTATGGCGGCGATCTCGATCGCGCGCTCGCTGCCATCACGGCGCAAATGCTGCTGATGCCCGGCCAGACCGACCGCTATTTCGATTGGCGCGACAATGAGCGCGAGCTGCCGAAGCTGGTCAATGCGCGCTCCGCCGCGCTGCGGCCGATCCCATCGGTCCATGGCCATCGCGCCGGCAATCCCGTCCGCATTCCCGCCGATCGCGACTTCCTCAAAGCCAACGTCTCCGCGCTTCTGCAAAGCTGACCTCAGAGTTCGACATGACCGATGTGCCCACCGACGAATTCGCGCCCCGCCCGAAGCTGCTGACACCGCCGGTGCTGCAGCAGCTCTGCACGCGCTCCAACCTCAAGGGCGCGCTGCGCACCCTCAGCCATTACGGCGCGATCG
Organism: Bradyrhizobium sp. USDA 4353; assembly: GCF_054063215.1. Taxonomy (NCBI): domain Bacteria; kingdom Pseudomonadati; phylum Pseudomonadota; class Alphaproteobacteria; order Hyphomicrobiales; family Nitrobacteraceae; genus Bradyrhizobium; species Bradyrhizobium sp. USDA 4353. Next base: position 1,196,276 of record NZ_JBSSGB010000001.1, on the reverse strand, counting down.
TCGCGGTGGGTGCGCTGATCGCAGCGATCGCCTCGACGCAGGGTGTGCTGTGGGCACTGCCCTTGCTGCCGGTGCAGGGCGTGCTGATCGCCTTCCTGTTCATGGCCGTGCACGAGACCGCGCACAAGACCGCGTTTGACAGCCGCAGGCTGAACGTCGCGGTCGGCAATCTCTCCGGCTTCCTGATCGGACTGCCCTATGAGTACTACTGCCTGTTCCACTGGGAGCATCACCGCCACACCCAGGATCCCCTGCGCGATCCCGAGCTGATCGTCGGCCCCAAGCCGCGCTCCGAGATGCAGCTCGCGATTGCTTATTCAGGCTTGGTGCAGGTGGCCGGCCGGCTCCGCCTGCTGCTCAAGCATGCCCTGACCGACGAGGTCACCGTCCCCTGGGTCCCCGCCGGCCGCCGCGCCATCATCGTGCGCGAGGCGCGTCTCTACGTCGTCGGCTACGCGCTGCTGCTGCTCGCCTCGCTGGCGCTGCACAGCGTGCTCCTGCTGTGGGTCTGGGTGCTGCCGCTACTCTTGGGGCAACTGATTCTGCGCCCCTATCTCTACGCCGAGCACACCGGCTGCGATCACACGAAAAGCGCCTTTCACAACACCCGCACCACCTTCACCACGCAATTCGTGCACTGGCTCGCCTGGAACATGCCCTACCACGTCGAGCACCACGCCTATCCGGCCGTGCCGTTCCACGCGCTGCCGAAGCTGCATGCGATCGTCGATGGGGAGATCAAGTATCGCGGCGAGGGGTATGTGGCGGTGACAAGGCAAACGCTGGCGTGGTTTCGCGCGCAGTGGACTACAAAGGCCAATTCATTATGAGTTCGTGCCGAACTCCTCGCCACGCAGATGGTGCACCCTCTCCCCTTGTGGGAGAGGGTGGCTTTCATGCGCAGCATGAAAGCCGGGTGAGGGGTTGCCACGAACTCAGACCTGAATTTGAGGCAACCCCTCACCCAAGAGAGTATGTCGTTGATAGCTGCGATGCCCTCTCCCACAAGGGGAGAGGGCGCAGTCATTGGTACCTCGTGAGCGTTGCAACTCCGTCAGCTCACCGCCACCGCTCGCGCATCCTCGCCCCCAGATCAATCCGCGGCCCCTGGCTCGCATATGCCGCCCCCGCCTGCACCTTCGGCCAGCTGACGCGCTCGAACAACTGCACCAGTGCCTCCGGAATGAACCGCGTGCGCGAGGCGTAGACATGACGATCGCCGCGCACCGGCTGGCCATGGACGAAGAAGCGCTGCGGCACCAGCAGATGCAGGTCGTCCTTGGCGCGGGTCATCGCGACGTAGAGCAGCCGCCGCTCCTCCTCCAATTCGGCGTTGGATCCCGCGCCGAGATCGGACGGCATGCAGCCGTCGACGACGTTGAGCACATGCACCGCGTTCCACTCCATGCCCTTGGCGGAATGAATGGTGGAGAGGATCAGATAGTCCTCGTCGAGCAAGGGCACGCCGGCCTGGTCGGAGGTGGCGTCGGGCGGGTCGAGCGTCAGCTCGGTGAGAAAGCGCTCGCGCGACGGATAGCCGCTGGCGATCTGCTCGAGTTGCAGCAGATCGGCGCTGCGCACCTCCGCATCCTCGTGCACGCGTTCGAGATGCGGCTGATACCAGTGCCTGACGCGCTCGATGTCGGCGGGCCAATCGGAGATTCGCAACTGTTCCAGCGTGCGCACGAACGCCGTCCAATCCTCGCCCGCGCGCGCCGGCGCAGGCTGTGCGCACAACGCGCTGATTGGATCGGCGCTCTCGCTGATGGCATCGAGCAGCCGCTGCGCCGACGCCGGACCGACCCCCGGAATCAGATGCAGCACGCGGAAGCCGGCGATGCGGTCGCGCGGATTTTCGACGAAGCGCAGGCAGGCCAGCATGTCCTTGACATGCGCGGCATCGAGAAACTTCAGCCCGCCGAACTTCACGAACGGAATGTTGCGCCGTGTCAGCTCGATCTCCAGCGGCCCGCTATGCGACGACGTCCGGAACAGCACCGCCTGCTGCTTCAGCACGATGCCTTCCTCGCGCTTGGCCAGCACCTGCTCGACGATGTAGCGCGCCTGGTCGGCCTCGTCGCGCACCGTCACCAGTTGCGGCTTGCGCGAGGCGGTGCGGTCGGTCCACAAATTCTTGGTGAAGCGCTCGCGCGCCAGTCCGATCACGGCATTCGCCGCGGAGAGGATCGGCTGCGTCGAACGGTAGTTGCGGTCGAGCGTGACGATGTCGGCGCGCGGGCTGAACTGATCGGGAAATTCCAGGATGTTGCGCACGGTGGCGGCGCGGAACGCGTAGATCGATTGCGCGTCATCGCCGACCACGGTGAGGCCCGCGCCATCAGGTTTCAGTCCGAGCAGGATCTGCGATTGCAGCCGGTTCGTGTCCTGATACTCATCGACCAGCACGTGATCGAAGCGCTCGCCGATCTCGCGCGCGATGATCTCGTCCGCCATCATCTGCGCCCAGTAGAGCAGCAGATCGTCGTAGTCGAGCACTGCGTTCGCCTGCTTGGCCTCGACGTAAGCCCCGAACAGGCCCTTCAGCTCGCCCGCCCATTCCGCGCACCAGGGAAAGTGCCGCACCAGCGCTTCGTCGAGTGGCATGTCCGCATTGACGCAGCGCGAGTAGATCGCAAGGCAGGTTCCCTTGCTCGGAAAGCGCCGCTGCGTGTTGGACAGGCCCCGCTCGTGCCGCACCAAATTCATCAGGTCGGCGGAATCCTCGCGATCATGGATCGTGAACACGGGATCGAGGCCGATGCGCTCGGCGTATTCGCGCAGCATCCGCGCGCCAAGTCCATGAAACGTGCCCGCCCAGGTCAGCCCCGACGTGATCGCCTCCGCCTGGCTGCCCAGCACTTTGCGCGCGATGCGCTCGACACGCCGGCTCATTTCGCCCGCGGCGCGGCGCGAGAAGGTCATCAGCAGGATGCGGCGCGGATCGGCGCCGTTGACGAGCAGATGCGCGACGCGATGCGCCAGCGTGTTGGTCTTGCCCGAGCCCGCGCCGGCAATGATCAGCAGCGGCGGTCCCGGTGCGGCCAGCGCACCGCCATGCTCGACGGCGCGGCGCTGCTCCGGATTGAGATCGTCGAGATATGTCGCGGCCGCTGCCTGCACGAATCGCCCCTCAGCGCCGAAGAATCCGCGATTTGCGCCATGCGCGCAACGACATGGCCCGCTTCCGGCAGCGTTTTACATGATTCGCAATCGGTCTTTTTTGCCACGGTTGCCCACAGAGCGTCCGCCAGCCGCTTGCGCTGGGACGTGCGGACTCCTATCCAATCAGCCCCGTCACGAATCTCGGAAGAACACCGTGTCGAATTTTGCCTCCATCATCGCTGCTGAGCTCTCTGTCAGGGACGCCCAGGTCCAGGCCGCGATCGACCTGCTCGACGGCGGCGCGACCGTTCCGTTCATCGCGCGCTATCGCAAGGAAGCGACGGGCATGCTCGATGACACGCAGCTGCGGACCTTGGAGGAGCGGCTGCGGTATCTGCGCGAGATGGATGCGCGGCGCACCGCGATCATCGAGAGCATCAAGGCGCAGGGCAAGATGACGCCGGAGATCGAGCTGGCGCTCGCGACCGCCGACACCAAGGCACGACTCGAAGATATCTATTTGCCGTTCAAGGAGAAGCGCCGCACCAAGGCGCAGATCGCCAAGGAAGCCGGGCTCGAGCCGCTCGCCGACATGCTGATCGGCGATCCCATGAAGAACCCGGAAGAGGAAGCGAAAGCCTTCATCAAGAAGGACGGCGACAACCCGGTCAAGGACGTCAAGGCTGCGCTCGACGGCGCGCGTGCGATCCTGGTCGAGCGCTTCGCCGAGCACGCCGATCTCGTCGGCTCGCTGCGTGAGGAGATGTGGACGCGCGGCGCCGTGAAGTCGACGGTGCGCCACGGCAAGAAGACCGAAGGCGCGAAGTTCGCCGACTACTTCGATTTCTCCGAGCCGTTCACCAAGCTGCCCTCGCACCGCATCCTGGCGATGCTGCGCGGCGAGAAGGAAGAGATCCTGCAGCTCGATTTCGGCGATGGCGAGCCGGAGGATTCGAAGGATCCGTCGCTGTATGAGAACCGCATTGCGGTGACCTTCGGCATCTCGCGCCAGGGCCGCCCCGCCGATCAGTTCCTCTCCGACTCCGTGCGCTGGGCCTGGCGCACGCGCATCAAGACCTCGCTCGCGCTCGATGTCCGCATGCGGCTGTGGCAGGAGGCCGAGAAGGAGGCCGTGCGCGTGTTCGCCGCGAACCTGCGCGATCTGCTGCTCGCAGCGCCCGCCGGCGGCCGCGCCACGCTCGGCCTCGATCCCGGCTTCCGCACCGGCGTCAAGGTCGCGGTCATCGATCGCACCGGCAAGTTCGTCGACCACGCCACGATCTACCCGCACGAGCCGCAGCGGCAGTGGAACGAGAGCATGCTGACCTTGGCGCAGCTCTGCATCAAGCATCGCATCGAGCTGGTCGCGATCGGCAACGGCACGGCGTCGCGCGAGACCGAGAAGCTGGTCACCGACCTGATGAAGCTGAAGCCGGATTTGAAGCTGACAAAGGCGATCGTGTCGGAAGCAGGCGCGTCGGTCTATTCGGCCTCGGAATTCGCCGCCAAGGAATTCCCCAATCTCGACGTCTCGATCCGCGGCGCGGTGTCGATCGCTCGCCGCCTGCAGGATCCGCTCGGCGAGCTCGTCAAGGTGCCGCCGGCCTCGATCGGCGTCGGCCAGTATCAACACGACCTCAATCAGTACGAGCTGGCGCGCGCGCTGGATGCCACCGTCGAGGACTGCGTCAACGCGGTCGGCGTCGATCTCAATACGGCGTCGGCGCCGCTGCTCGCGCGGGTGTCGGGCATCGGCGAGACCCTGGCGCAGAACATCGTCGCGCATCGCGATGCCAACGGTCCGTTCCCGACCCGCGACAAGCTCAAGGACGTTCCGCGTCTGGGACCGAAGGCGTTCGAGCAGTGCGCCGGCTTCCTGCGTATCCGCGACGGCGACAATCCGCTCGATGCATCCGGCGTGCACCCCGAAGCCTATCCGGTCGTGAAGAAGATTCTCGAAGCGACCAAGAGCGACATCAAGGTGCTGATCGGTGAGACCAAGACCTTGAAGGCGCTCAACCCGGCGAAATTCGCCGACGAGCGCTTCGGCGTGCCGACGGTCACCGACATCATCAAGGAGCTGGAGAAGCCCGGCCGCGACCCACGGCCGGAGTTCAAGACCGCGACCTTCCAGGAAGGCGTCGAGAAGATCACCGATCTCAAGCCCGGCATGATCCTCGAGGCGACCGTCACCAACGTCGCCGCGTTCGGGGCTTTCGCCGACATCGGCGTGCACCAGGACGGCCTGATCCACATCTCGGCGATGTCCGAGAAGCGCATCAACGATCCGCGCGAGGTGGTGAAGCCGGGCCAGGTCGTGAAGGTGAAGGTGCTCGATGTCGACGTGCCGCGGCAGCGCATTTCGCTGACCTTGCGGCTGTCCGACCCGCTGCCCGCCAAGGGCGAGAAGCGCACCAGCGCGCGGCCGCCGGCGGCGGCGCGCATGACCACGCGCGAGGAGAAACCGTCGGGCGGCGGCGCCTTCGCCGCGGCGCTGGCGAAAGCCCAGGAGCGCCGCAAGGGCGCCTGAGGCGACAACGCCCCGTAACACAGTTGCACGTCGCGGAATGACACCTCATTCCGCGACGTTGAACGAAAAGCGAATTGCCGGTCTTCCGAACCCGGCTCGCGATGCTTACCTCTCCTCATACTGCTGTCCGGGGGAGCGGAGATGGCGAAGCGCACGGTGATCATCGCTGGAGCGACCGGCCTCGTCGGCCGCGAGCTTTTGCGCGGCCTGCTCGCCGATCTCACGGTCGATCATATTCACGTCCTCGGCCGCCGGGCGCCAACAATCGTTTCACCCAAGCTGACGGCTCACGTCGTGGACGTCGCTGCGTTGCCGCCTTTGCCTGTGGCCGACGAGCTCTACCTCGCGCTAGGCACGACCATCAAGGTCGCCGGCAGCCAGGCCGCCTTCCGCGCGGTCGATCACGACGCCAACCTCGCCGTCGCCAAGGCCGCGCTCGCCAGTGGCACCAAGCGCGTCGGGCTCGTCAGCGCGATGGGCGCCGACGCCAAGTCGCGCATCTTCTACAGCCGCGTGAAGGGCGAGCTCGAAGACGATCTGGTGGCGCTGCCGTTTGCCGGTCGCGTGATCGCCCGGCCTTCGCTGCTGATTGGCCCGCGAGAGGAGCTGGGACAGCCGGCCAGGCCGGGCGAGGAATGGGGCAACAGGCTCAACCAACTGGTCGGCTTTCTCATTCCGCCGAACTACAAGCCGATCCTCGCGGCCGATGTCGCGCAGGCGCTGTTGTCCACGGTTCCTACCGCAACCGGGACTAAGGTTCTTCTATCTGGCGATATGCGTCGATAATTGGTCCGCCACCCTTGCGGCCTCGGATCGCGACTTCCATTTATCAGAAACTCGAGATTGGCTCAGGCGGTCTGACGATCGCGAGGAAAGGCCGTAGTTTTACGGGCAGCGGCCGGAGAGTGTTAGTTCTCCGCGCAAACAGATCCTGATGATTAACCTATGACATTCTGTGAGTTGAAGAATTGGCTTGTGCCCGCTTTTAACGCCTTAACCATATCTGCCTGCTACCACTGCGATGAGAACAACGAGCTCGGGATCTCATGCGCAGACAGCTTCGAGATATTTTTGTTGCGGGACTGATGACAGCGGCATTGCTCGGCTCGCATCCAGCTTCGGCTTCGCCCCGAATGGTATCGCTGGTCTTCAACTCACAGCCGCAGAGCCCGCAGCAGTTCGGCTCCGACGAGTTTCGCGCCAAGCTGGAGTCGCTCACCGGAAAGAATCTGATCGTCGACGAACGCACGGGCAACGCGTTCGGCGGCGAGTCGGCCATCCTGGCGGCGGCGCGGACCGGAGCGGTCGATATCGCGGTCGTGTCGGGCGGCGTCGCCAGCGCCGTCGTCCCGGAGCTTGGCGTCTTCGACATTCCCTTCCTGTTTCGCGACACCGCTCACGCCAAGGCTGTCGCGACTGGGCCCGTTGCCGCCGCGATCGGCGCCAAGTTTGCCGACAAGGGATTGGTCCTGCTGGCGCTCGGCAAGCAGGGCTTCCGCAATCTCACGAATTCGAGGCGGCCGGTCCGCACCGTCGATGACGTCAAGGGATTGAAGATCCGCGTGATCCCCAACCCCGTCTATCAGATGACCTTCAAGGCACTCGGGGCCGAGGTCCTTCCGATGGACTTTCCGCTGGTGTATGCGGCGCTCAAGGACGGCCGGCTCGATGGCCAGGAGAATCCGGTTGCGACGATCGCCGGCAACCGCTTTCAGGAAGTTCAGAAGCATCTGACGCTCACCGGCCATTTCTTCGCTCCGATCGTCTTCGTCGCCAATCGCGCGACATTCGAGCAACTCGGCCCAGGCGAGCGCGACGCGCTGGTCGCAGCCGCCAAGGCCGCGGCGGAGTTGACCTGGCAGGCACAGCTCGATGCAAAGAGCCTCGATGAGCTGCGCAAGGGCGGCATGGAGGTTGTCGAGACGTTCGATCGCAAGACGTTCGTCGACGCGGTCAAGCCGCTCGATCCGGAATTCGAGAAGCGCTTCGGCAAGGAGCTGCTCGCCACCATCAGGTCCACTCAGTGAAACAGCCGGACATGGCCATGAAACTCTCTTCGATGATGTCGTGGATCGGGATTCGTCCGCGGATCTTCGGCGGTTTTGCGCTGATCTTGAGCTTCCTCGTGCTGCTCGGCGGCTTCGCCATGAGCCAGGTCGGGCGCATCGGCGGCACCGTCGATGAGCTCGTCGCCAGCGCAGCGGGCGACGCGGGCATGTCGCAGGTGCGGGCCGCGCTGCTCACGGCCAATGGTGCGGTGGAGAAGTTCATCCGCACCTGGAGCGTGGGCGACAAGGATGCGGCAGGCAGGGCCATCGATGCGGTCGGCACGCTCGCTGATGAGGTCGAGAAGCAATCCGGCAAGCTGAAGGTGATCGCCGATGGCGCCGGCTCGGTCCGAACTGAGCTCGGCGCATACCGCGCCGCATTCGGGGCTGCGGCCGACGCGGTCGACCGGTTGCGAGCGGCGACTAACAAGACCGAGGCGCTCGGCGGCGTTCTGGGCGTCAATATCGGCGGCATCCAGGTCGCGCTCGCCAATCGGGCGGGTCGTGAGCCGCTGCTCCATCCGCTTCGGCTCGCAAGCGTCGTCGACGCGGTCCGCGTTTCGGTGATGCGCTACACGAACACGCTGTCGCCGAGCGACGCCGAGGATGCGAAGCTCACCTTCGTCTACGCTAAGCTGGCGGTCGCCGACACCGAAGTTGAACTGGCCACGGTGGACGACGCCAAGCTGAAGGCATTGGTGGCCGCGCTCAAGGACGCCTTGACCGCCGATAACGCGGCGTTCGAGGATGTGATGAAGATTGCCGCGGACCTTCGCGCCAAGCAGGCCGAGCTTGCCAGGGTGACGACGGCCATCGAAGCGCAGGTGACGCAGATCAACAAGCAACTCGGCGCAGCGCGTTCAGAGCAGGGCTCCAAGACCGCAGTGGCGGTTGTGGACACCAGGCAGACGATCATCGTCACTGCCGTCGGTGCGGTCGTGCTCGGCGCCATTCTGGCATGGCTGATCGGTGCCAGCGTCTCGTCGCCGATCCGTAGCATGACCGATCGCATGCAGTCGCTCGCGGCTGGAGAGCTGGAGCAGCCGATCCCCGGCGGCGAGCGCCGTGACGAGATCGGCCGGATGGCGCGTGCGGTCGAGGTGTTCCGCGACAATGCGCTCGCCGTTCGCCGGATGGAGCAGGAAGCTGCCGCGCAGCGCGAGACGGCTGAAGCTGAGCGTGCGCGCATGATGGCCGATCTCGCCGGCCGTTTCGAGCAGGGCATGCAGGGCGTGATCAGCGGCGTCGGCGGACGCGCGAGCGAGATGGGGCAGAGCGCCAAGGAGCTGGCGCGGGTGGCCGAGCGCGGCCGCGGGCTCGCGGAGGCGGTGGCAAGCCGCGCCGAGCAGGCGTCGGTCAACGTGCAGACCGTCGCGTCGGCGACCCAGGAGCTTGCCGCGTCCATCCGCGAGATCTCCGGCCAGGTGCAGCGCTCGGTCACTGTCTCGAGCCGCGCGACGCAGGAAACCGAGCGCACCTCGGAGCTGATCAACGGCCTGTCCAGCGCTGCCGAGCGCATCGGAACCATCGTGCAGCTGATCCAGGCGATCGCGAGCCAGACCAATCTGCTGGCGCTGAATGCAACCATCGAGGCGGCGCGCGCCGGCGAGGCCGGCAGAGGCTTCGCGATCGTTGCGAGCGAGGTGAAGAACCTGGCCTCGCAGACGGCGCAGGCGACCGAGCAGATCTCGAGCCAGATCGCGACCATCCAGAGCGCGACCGAGGAGACGGTGGGGGCGATCGCGCAGTTCGGCACGACGGTGCGCGAGATCGCGGAAATCTCCAACGCCATCGCAGCCGCTGTGGAGCAGCAGGGCGCTGCGACCAGCGAGATCGCCCGCAATGTCGAGCAGGCCGCCAACGGCACCGCCGCGGTGACGCAGGAGATCGGCGATGTCAAAGCGGTCGCCGGCCAGACCGACGCCGGCGCCGAGGCTGCGTTGACCGCGGCTGCCGCGCTGCAACAGCAGGCCGCATCGCTACGGAGCAATGTCGACGACTTCCTGCAGACGATCCGGACCGCGGCGTGACGCCTCTCGGCCGACGATGATGGAGTTGACTCGCGACTGGCGCGTCCCACAAAAATGGGCATGACCGACCGCCAGGCGCGCTCCCTCTCCATTTCGATCGACGGCGCGGGCACCGTGTCCGCGCTGTTGATCAAGCCCCCGCAGGCGCGCGCCTGCTTCGTGTTCGCCCATGGGGCCGGCGCCGGCATGACCCATGCCTTCATGAACGATGCGGCGGAGCATTTGGCCGAGCACGGCATCGCGACGCTGCGCTTCCAGTTTCCCTATATGGAGAAGGGCAGCAAGCGCCCCGATCCGCCCGCGCTCGCCCACGCCACGGTGCGCGCCGCTGTCACGGAGGCTGCGCGGCTATGTCCGCAATTGCGGCTGATCGCCGGCGGCAAATCGTTCGGCGCGCGTATGACCTCGCAAGCGCAAAGTCTGGATCCGCTGCCCGGTGTGGTCGGGCTGGCCTTCCTCGGCTTCCCACTCCACCCCGCCGGCAAGCCGTCCGTGGCGCGCGCTGACCATCTCGACGCGGTCGAGGTGCCCATGCTGTTCGTGCAAGGCACGCGCGACAAGCTCGCGGACATGGCGCTGCTCAAGCCGGTCGTGAAGCGGCTGGGGGCGCGCGCGACGCTGCATTGCATCGCGCAGGCCGATCACGCCTTCCACGTTCCCGCGCGCTCCGGCAGGAACGATGAGGCAGTCTTGGACGAGCTGGCGCAAGCTTTCGCGGCATGGGTCGACACCCTCGGCGCTCCCAGCATCTGAGCGGGCAGAGTGCAGCGAACGCCACAAAAAATTTGCCGCGACATCGGGCACGAAATATTGCAACAAGTCGGCACCAACCCCCGGGCTGAAAGCCCGCAGGGGCCGGATCTTGGAGAGCTTGATGTTGCGGTGCTTGAACCTGGTTCTGACGGCCATTGTCATCTTGGCGTCGATCAGCGCTGCTCGTGCCGAGGACACCAGGCTGCGGCTCGGCGTTCTCAGGCTGTCATCGTCAGCGCCCGTGTTCATCGCGCTCGACAAGGGCTATTTCCGCGAGGCCGGGCTGGATGTCGAGCTGAAGTTCTTCGATGCGGCGCAGCCGATCGCCGTGGCGACCGCAACCGGCGACGTCGATGTCGGCGTGACCGCCTTCACCGCCGGGCTGTACAACCTTGCCGGCAAGGGAGCCTTGAAGATCATCGCCGGCATGAGCCGCGATCGCCCCGGCTTTCCGCTGATCGGCTACTTCGCCAGCAACAAAGCCTATGAGGCCGGTCTCAAGACGCCGAAGGACATCGCGGGCAAGCGCGTGGCGATGACCCAGGTCGGGTCGAGCTTCCACTATTCGGTCGGTCTGCTCGCCGACAAATACGGATTCAAGCTCGCCGACGTGAAGATCGTGCCGTTGCAGTCGATGTCGAACATGGCTGCTGCGATCAAGGGTGAGACGGTGGATGCGGCGCTGATGCCGGTCTCCGTCGCGCGCAAGCTGATGGAGGAGGGCGCCGTCAAGCACCTGGGTTGGGTCGGCGACGAGACGCCCTGGCAGGTCAGCGGAGTCTTCGGGGGGCCGAAGACCCTGGCCAAAGCGGCCGTCGTCACGAAGCTGCTGGAGGCGCTGCAGCGCGCCGACCGTGAATATCACGACGTGGTGCTCGCCTCCGTGAAGGACGGCAACGCTGCGATCGACGAGAAGACGAAGCCGTTGCTTGAGATCATCGGCAAATACACCAACCTGCCGGTCGACCAAGTCGTCGGCAACTGCGCCTATATCGATCCCGAGGGCAAGCTCGACGTGAAGAACATCGACAGTCAGGTCAAATGGCTCCAGGCCCAGGGCTTTGCAGACCAGGGCTACGATGCGGCCGCGATCATCGCAAAAGAGTATGTGAAGCCGGATTGATGGGCAGGAGACACGTCCGGACTTGCGGCGGATGATTTGAGATGGACCTGATCGCCGACACCATCAGCCACCGTTTCGATGCGCTCCATGTGCTCGACGGTGTCTCTTTCACCGTCGGCGCCGGCGAGGTGGTGGCCGTCGTCGGTCCCTCGGGCTGCGGCAAGAGCACGCTGCTCTCGATCCTCGGCGGACTGCTGCAGCCGAGTGCGGGACAGGCGTTGCTGCGCGGCGCGCCGCCGCTTGGCAGTCTGAACCCGCTGACCTTCGTGTTCCAGGATTTCGCCCTGCTGCCATGGGCGAGCGTCGCGGACAACGTCGCCTTTCCGCTCCTGCATACATCGCTATCTGCGCCGCAACGGACTGCCGCCGTCGACGATGCGTTGAGACGGACGGGGCTTGCCGAGTTCAGGTCGGCCTTTCCGAAGCAATTATCCGGCGGCATGCGCCAGCGCGTCGGCATCGCGCGTGCGCTCGTCGTCCGGCCGGCGATCCTGCTGATGGACGAGCCGCTGTCGGCGCTGGACTCGCAGACCCGTGAGCTGCTGATGGAAGACTTCGTCGACCTGCTCGCCGATGGCACGATGGGCGCGGTCTATGTGACGCATAATCTCGAGGAAGCCGTCCGGCTCGCTGATCGGATTGTCGTGCTGTCCCGCCGTCCTGGCCGCATCCGGAAGGTCGTCACCATCCCGACCGCCCGGCGCGCCCGCGGTGATGCCGCGATGCGCGCGCAATTGCTGGATCTCCAGAACGAGCTGTGGTCGCTGATCCGGACCGAGGCGATTGATGCCGAGCGCGAGGTTCAGCATGCTTGATCGCACCCCAGCCGACGGGCATCGCACCGGTGATGTAGACACCAAGCCGGTGCGCTTCCGCGGCGGCGGATTCACGCCGGCGTCCAGCCGTTGGGCAGGCTTGCTTGCGCTCGCCGCCGTGCTCGGGCTGTGGCAATCGATCGGCAGCCTCGCGCTGATCAATCCGCTGTTCCTGCCGACGCCGCTCGGCATCCTGCGTGCGCTGTATCGGCTCGCCGAGAGTGGCGCTCTCTGGCAGCACGTCTCGGCCTCGGTGCTGCGCATCCTCTCGGGCTGGGCGCTGGGCACTGCGACCGGGATCGTCGTCGGCTTCGCCATCGGGCTGTGGCGGATCGCACGTAGCGTCGGCATCACCTTCGTCTCGGCGCTGTTCCCGATTCCGAAGATCGCCGTGCTGCCGCTCTTGATCCTCTGGCTCGGCATCGGCGAGCAGCCGAAGATCGCGACGATCGCGCTCGGCGTGTTCTTCTCGACCGCGATCTCGGTCTATAGCGGCGTCGACGCGGTGCCGCGCAATCTGATCCGCATGGCGCAGAGTTTTGACGTGCCGTTCCCGACGATCGTGCGCAAGGTGATCTGGCCCGGCGCGCTGCCCTCGATCCTGGCCGGCTTCCGCATCACCGCGTCCGTGGCGCTGATGCTGGTGGTCTCCGCGGAGATGATCGGCGCCGAGACCGGCATCGGCACCTTCGTGCTGCAGGCCGGCAATCTGATGCAGACCGATCAGCTGATGGCCGGCATCCTGATGCTGTCGCTGTTCGGCCTCGCGATCGGCCGGCTGATCAGCCTGCTCGAAGCGCGGCTGCTGCACTGGCGCTGAGCGCCTCACGCATTGCCGCGATCCTCGCGGAACAAATCGAGCTTCTCCTGAACCGGACGGTCGGAGAATGAGAACAGCACGGCATCCTCCTCCGCCTCGTGGCTGATCCATTGCCAGCTCGGCACCACGAACAGATCGCGCGGCCCCCATTCGAACGTCTGGTCGCCGATGCGGCTGCGCCCCCGGCCCTCGATCGCAGTAAAGACCGTGGCATCGGTGGAGCGATAGCGCGCGCTCTTGAAGCTCTTCGGCAGCAGCTGGATGAAAGTGCCGATCGTCGGCATCGCGAAGTCGCCGGTCTCCGGATTGGAGAACTTCAGCTTCAGCCCATGGCACGCATCCCATTCCTCGCTGCGCTTGGCTTTCTCCAGCGCCTCGCGCGTATAGGCATAGGGATAGTTGAAGATCGGCGACGTCCGCGATCTGCGCTTGGCGTCGACCGGCAGCAGATTGTGGCCGTAACGCGCAAAGCTGTCGCCGGCGGGGCGCGCGACCTTCTGCTGGTCCTCCTGCGATCCCTGCGCGAATGAGGCATCGAGGAACTGCACCAGAGGGATGTCGAGACCATCGAGCCAGAACATCGGCTCTGACGTTTCGTTGCCGTGATCATGCCAGGTCATCGACGGCGTGATGATGAAGTCGCCGGGCTCCATCAGTGTCCGTTCTCCGTCGACCGTCGTGAATGCACCCTTGCCCTCCAGCACGAAGCGCAGCGCCGACTGGCTGTGGCGATGGGCCGGGGCGATATCGCCGGGGATCACCATCTGGATGCCGGCGTAGAGCGAGGTGGTGACCTTGGACTGGCCGCGCAGCCCCGGGTTCTCCAGGATGAGCACGCGGCGCTCGGCTTCCTTCGCCGTGATCAGCCGCCCGGCCTCGATCATGTAGTCGCGAATCGCCGCGAACTGCCACAAATGCGGGCGGCATGCGCTCTTCGGCTCCGGCGTGATGAGATCGCTCATCACCGTCCACAGCGCCGTCATGCTCTCGCCGTCGATCTTCTTGTAGAAAGCCTCGCGTTCCGGGGTCGAAACTGCGGCCATGCGCGCCCTCCCGATCAGATGTCGTTATTGATTGACAGTATACTGTCAATCAGATTACCGTCAATGACAACCAGAGCTATCATTTCGGGAGGAGTGCCACGATGAAGCTGCACGGCTATTTCCGCAGCAGCGCATCCTATCGTGTCAGGATCGCGCTGAACCTCAAGGGTCTCACCGCCGAGCATCTTCCGCACCACCTCCGGAAAGGCGAGCAGCGAGCGCCCGCCTATCTCGCCCTCAATCCCCAAGGCTTCGTTCCCACCTTGGAGGACGACAGCGGGGCAACGCTGATCCAGTCGCTCGCCATCATCGAATGGCTCGACGAGACCCACCCCGCGCCGCCGTTGCTGCCCAAGGATCCGCTGCGCCGCGCCCACGTCCGCGCCTTCGCGCAGGTGCTCGCCTGCGACACGCATCCGGTGCAGAACCTGAAGGTGCTGGCGCGGCTGCGCGAGCTTGGCCTGCCCGAGGACAAGGTTACGGCATGGGCCGGCTGGGCCAATCGCGAGGGCCTGGCGGCCTGTGAGGCTCTGGTCAAGCATGAGCCCGGCCCGTTCTGCTTCGGTGACGCGCCGACCCTGGCTGATCTCTGCCTGGTGCCGCAGCTCGGCAATGCGCGTCGCTTCGGCGTCGATGTCGCGGCGTTCCCGCGTTTGCTGCAGGCCGAGGCCGCCGCGAAGGCCATGTCGGCCTTTGCGGATGCCGCGCCGGAGCGCCAGCCCGATGCCGAGTAAGCCGCCTGATATCACGATGGACGCGGTCTACACCAAGCCGGGCTATCTGTTCCGGCGCATGCAGCAGATCGCAGTGTCCATCTTCGTAGAAGAATGCCGCGAGTTCGATCTCACGCCCGTGCAATATGCCGCGCTGGTTGCGATCCAGAATCACCCGGGCATCGATGCTACCAGGCTGTCCGCAGTGATCGCCTTCGACCGCTCCACGCTCGGCAGCGTCATTGAGCGGCTCGAGGCAAAGGGTCATGTCGAGCGCAAGCCGTCGGCAGAGGACAAGCGCGTCAAGCTGCTCTATCTGACCAAGGCCGGCGCGGCGCTGCTGCGGAACATCATGCCGGCCGTCGACCGGGCGCAGGCGCGCATGCTGGCGCCGCTGAAGGCGGCCGACCGCAAGGCGCTGATGGCGCTCCTGTCGCAACTGGTCGATCTCAACAACGAGGTGTCGCGGGTGCCGCTGCGTGCCGAGGACGCGCTGGAGCATCTCGGCAAAGCCGGCTGAACTCTGGTGCTCGTGCATCCTCCGCGGACGGTGTTCGTTCATAGCCGCATCACCGCCTGACGGTCGATCTTGCCAGTGCCGGTCTTCGGCAACTCGTCGATGAAGACGATCTCACGCGGATATTTGTACGGCAGCAGCTTGGCCTTGACGTAGTCCTGCAGCGTCCTGGTCATGGCCGGCTCATCGCGGGCCTCGCCGTTGGTCACCACGACCGCCTTCAAGCTCATCCGCCTGTCGGGCAGCTCATGCGCGAATACGGCGCATTCCCTGACGTCCGGATGCTCGGCCAGACACAGCTCGACCTCGAGCGGATAGACCCATTGGCCGGAGATCTTGACGAGGTCATCGGCGCGGCCGCGGAAGAAGTGGAAGCCGTCGGCATCGCGCACGAAGCGGTCGCCGGTGTAGATCCAGCCGCCGTCGCGGATCGTCTCCGCGGTCTTGTCCGGCCGGTTCCAATACAGCGGCGTGTTGGAATCGCCGCGGACCCACAAAATGCCTTCCTCGCCGGTCGCCACGTCGTGGCCGTCCTTGTCGCGCAGCGCGATCTCGTAGCCAGGCACGCGCAGGCCCGCGGCGCCGAGCTTCTTGCGATCCTCGCGGTTGGAGAGATAGACGTGCAGCACCTCGGTCGAGCCGAGCCCTTCGACGATCTCCAATCCCGTGAGGCTCTTCCAGCCGTTGAAGACCTCGGCGGAGAGCACTTCGGCCGCAGAGACCGACAGGCGCAGAGACGAGAAGTCGGCTTCCTCCGTGCCCTCGGCCTTGGTCAGCGCGGTGTAGAGCGTCGGCAGGCCGAAGAACACGGACGGACGGAAGCGGCTGATCGCGTCGAAGATCGCCGCGGGCTTCGGCTGGCCGGGCAGCAGCAGAGTCGTTGCGCCGACCGAGAATGGAAACGTGATGGCGTTGCCGAAGCCGTAGGCGAAGAAGATCTTCGGCACCGAGAAGCAGATGTCGTCCGGCCTCAGCCGCAGCACGTTCCTCGCAAACGCCTGCTCGCTATAGGCCATGTCGTGCTGCAGATGGACGATGCCCTTCGGGCGGCCGGTCGAGCCTGACGAGTACATCCAGAACGCCATCTCGTTGCGGTGGGTGTCGGCTTCCGCGAGCTCCGTGGCGAAATTGACCAGCCACCGGTCGACGGCAATGGTCGACGGCGCCGCCGTGGTCGGCGCCTCGCCGTTGACGACAATGAGGGTCTGCAGCGCTGTAGCCGTGCAAGCCTGGGTGTCGAAGCGTCCGGCAAACTCCGCATCTGCGACGGCGACCTTGGCGCCGGAATCCGCGAGATAGAATTGCAGCAGGTCGGGCGGCGTCAGCGTGTTGATCAGCAGCGGCACGTAGCCCGCGCGCACCGCGCCGAAGAAGGCGGCCGGGTAGGCCGGCGTGTCGTCCAGGAACAGCAGCACCCGGTCGCCGCGGGCAAGCCCAAGCGACGCAAAGCCGTTGCCCCACCGGCAGGCTTCGGCGCACAGCTCGGCGTAGCTGCGCTGGCCGGCCGGGCCGATCAGCGCAGGCTTACTCGCGTTGCCCCTGGTGAGATTGTCGAACAGCACGCGGCTGGCGTTGTAGCGCGCAGGGATCGCGAAGCCGATCTCGCGGGCACCGGCGCTGTCCGAAGGAACCTGATCGGCGATCTCCCGTGTCATGCCCGGCCTCCCTCCATGCGCGATGACTCGTAGCGCGCCATGAACTGCGGCGCCATCGCGCGCAGCCTGGCGTCGTCGATGCGACCGGAGCGCGTGATGTAACTGTAGGCAAAGTCCATCAAACCGAGCTTCATATGCGATGGGAATTTTTCATACCAATCGGCGCTGGTGCGGGCGGCGGTCACCAGCTTCTTCACGATCGGCTGCCGCTCCGCCTGGTAGCGCGCGAGGCCGCCGGAGAGATCGGTTTCGGCATCAATCGCTCTAGCGAGCGCGATGGCATCCTCGATCGCGAGCCGCGTCCCCGAGCCGATCGAGAAATGCGCAGTGTGGAGCGCATCGCCGATCAGCACCATATTCCGGTGCCACCATTGCTCGTTCCAAACCCACGGGAAATTGCGCCAGACCGAGCGGTTGGAGACGAGCGAATGGCCGTCGAGCGTATCGGCAAAGACCTGCTCGCAGACGCGCCGGGACTCATCGACCGACATTTCGGCGAAGCCGTAGGCCTGCCAGGTGGCGCGATCGCACTCGACCAGAAACGTGCTCATGTCGGGCGCGTAGCGATAATGATGCGCATTGAAGGTGCCGCGATCCGTCCTGACGAAGGTCTGCGACAGCGTCGGGAAGGTCTTGCTGGTGCCGTACCAGGCGAACTTGTTGCTCGAGTAGGACACCGAGAAGCCGAAATCGCCCTCGAAGCTCCGCCGAACCAGCGAGTTGAGCCCGTCAGCGGCAACGATCAGGTCGTAGCCGGAGAGTTGATCGAGCGACTGGATCATCGTGCCGTAGCGGGCGACGACGCCGGCGCTTTCGGCGCGCGCCTGCAGCAGCTTCAGCAATTCGAGCCGGCCGATTGCGGAGAAGCCGACGCCGTCGATCTCGACGCTTTCGCCATGAAGATTGAGCGTGATGTTGCGCCAGCTCTGCATGCGCGGTGCGATCGCATCCACCGTGTCGGGGTCATCGGCGCGGAGGAATTCCAGCGCCTGGTCGGAGAACACGACGCCGAAGCCCCAGGTCGCGCCGGCCGGGTTCTGCTCGAACAGATCGACGACGGCGGCAGGGTGCTGCTTCTTCCAGAGATAGGCGAAATACAGCCCGCCAGGGCCGCCGCCGAGCACGGCGATGCGCAAGGACGTTCTCCCAATTGACAGTATACTGTTTATTTTGGACCGGAGACTAATCCCTCATTCTCATGGAGGCTAGAGAAATCTTGTTGCGAGGCTTGGGGCGCGTCTGCCGCTCATCCCTGGGGATCGCGACCGAAGACCGCGTCGAGCGCGGCGAAAATGGCCGCCTCCACCAGCTCGGGCGCCTGCTCGCCAAGCGCCTCCATCTTCACACCAGAATTGATCTCGAGCACCCGCCAATGCCCGTCGGCCATCACGACATCGACGGACGCATAGCGGATGCTGATCGCGCGTGCGGCCGCCCGCGCCAGCGCCGTGCAGGTCTCGCGCAATTCGCCGTCGGTCAGCAGCACCGGCCGGGCGCCGCATTCGAGATTGTGCCGCCAGCTCAGCAGGCGGTGCTCGCCGTGCGGGATGATCGCGTGCTGCGCCGATGCGTCGAATTCCGCAGCGAGACGCCGCAATACTTGTGACTGCTGCTGGACTGGCACCGCCTTCAGCGCGAGCTCTCGCAGGGAATGAACCCCGTCGCCGGTCACGACCGGCCGCTGCTTGCGATAGACGATCAGCGGAACGCCATCGAGCAGGATGACCCGGACCTCGTCGGCGATCTCCAATAGCGGCGCAATCGCTGCGCTGGCGCCGGTCTCGAAAATGAGCGTGAGCGCGTCCTTCAGCTCGGTCGAGGTATAGACGCGCGTGACGCCGCGCCCCGACGTTCCCTCGTTCGGCTTCACCACAAGACCGTTTGGATGGGCCTCGAGCAACTCCAGAACGGATGCCCAATCGGGCTCGATGACCCCCGTCACCGTCGGCGCAAGGAAGAGCGCGTGCGGAACCGCCGGAACCCCGGAGGCCCCGAGCAGTGCCGCTGTCGCCGCCTTGTCGCAGGCAATTCTGTGCGCCACCGCACTGTTCAGGCCGAGATCATAGCCGAAGATCAGGTGACGTCTGGTGGCATTGCCAAGCACCAGCAACCAGCCGTCCTCCCGGACGTCGAGCAAAATCCCGCGTTCGGCGCAATAGCGGGTGACGGCAGCGAGCTGGCGGTGGGGATGGTTAATCATTGCTCAAGGATTAGGCCGGATATGCGGAATTAAAGTGCTGGAAAGTCACAATCTCGGCAAGTAAATTGCCCAGATCGTTTGTGTACGAATGAACGACCGGCGGCAGCGATCCAGTATGGGCCGGCATGCGTTTGATCGTGATCAATGGTGCAGCCATGCGGGTTGATTATTCGCTGTTTTCACGTACATCAGGCGCCGAAAATCGCTGGGATCTATAGGGTTTTTTGCGGTCCTGCCTCGTCACGACTTGTTTCTTCCAACTTCAGCCCACGTGAAAAAACAAACGACATGAGCGCGTTCTATAAAGAGAAAGTTCTTTCCGTTCACCACTGGACGGACACTCTGTTCTCCTTCCGGGCGACCCGTGATGCGGGCTTCCGCTTCCAGAATGGCCAGTTTGCGATGATCGGCCTCGAGGTCGAGGGCCGCCCGTTGCTGCGCGCCTACAGCATGGCGAGCGCGAATCACGAGGAGGAACTCGAGTTCTTCAGCATCAAGGTGCAGGACGGTCCGTTGACCTCGCGCCTCCAGAAGATCAAGGAAGGCGACACCATCCTGGTCGGCCGCAAGGCGACGGGCACGCTGATCCCTGACAATCTGCTGCCGGGCAGCCGGCTGCTGCTGCTGTCGACCGGCACCGGCCTCGCTCCGTTCGCCAGCCTGATCAAGGATCCGGACGTCTACGATCGCTTCGAGAGCATCGTGCTCGTCCATGGCTGCCGCCAGGTCGCCGAGCTCGCCTATGGCGAGAGCGTCGTCGCCAAGCTGCGCGAGGACGAGCTGTTCGGAGAGCTGCTCGAAGGCAAGCTGCACTACTATCCGACCGTCACCCGCGAGCCGTTCCGCAACCGCGGCCGCATCACCGACCTGATCTCGTCGCAGCAGCTGTTCAACGACCTCGGCCAGCATGATCTGGATATCGCCAAGGACCGCGTGATGATGTGCGGCAGCCCGGCGATGCTGGAAGAGCTCAAGACCATGTTCGAGTCGCGCGGCTTCCTCGAGGGCAGCGGCAACGAGCCCGGTCATTTCGTGATCGAGAAGGCGTTCGTTGAGCGCTGAGCCGCCGACCTCGCAGTCTTGGAATTCGACAAAGAGCGCCTCGACGCAATCGGGGCGCTCTTTTCGTTGGCAATATCCTCCTTGCAGGCGCCGAAGCGGCTGTGCGATTTTCGCAAGCCAAGCCGGACCTTCAGACGTCCGGCGCGCACCAGGGAGGGGACGCGGATTGCCAGCCAGGCAGCCATCCCCGTGACAGCAAGGGGAAAGGCCATGGATTCCATCGTTCGCAGGCAGACGCTCGGTGACCTCCTGCGGCGGAGCGCGGCGCGCACGCCCGCAAAGACGGCCGTGATCTGCGGCGACACCAGCTGGACCTACGCCGAGTTCAACGCCATCACCGATCGCCTCGCGGCAGGTCTGGCCGCCCGCGGCGTCGGCAAGGGCGAGCGTGTCGCCATCCTCGCTCGCAATTCGCACGCCTTCGCCGCGCTGCGCTTCGCGTTGGCGCGGCTCGGTGCGGTGCTGGTGCCGATCAACTTCATGCTCAAGCCGGAGGAGGTCGCCTACATCCTCAAGCATGCCGGCGCGCGGCTGCTCGCGACCGACAGCGGCTTTGCGGGTGTGGCGCGCGCCGCGAAGGACTTGGCGCCGGCTGTCGAGCAACTGATTTGGCTTCCCTCGGAAGGCCCGAGCGATCGGCAGGGCGACATGATCGATTTCGCCGAGCTCGCCGCTTCCACCGCAACGGTGCCTGCCGTCGAGATCGCCGGCAGCGATGTCGCGCAGATCGTCTACACCTCGGGGACGGAGTCGCTGCCGAAGGGCGCGATGCTGACCCATGACGCGGTCATCTGGCAGTATGTGAGCTGCGTGGTCGACGCCGGCATCGCCGCGGACGACGTCACCCTGCATGCGCTGCCGCTGTATCACTGCGCGCAGCTCGACGTGTTCTTCGGCCCCTCGATCTATGTCGGCGCCACCAACATCATCACGGCGTTTCCGACGCCCGACAATCTGCTGCCGCTGATCGCCAAGCACCGCATCAGCTCGTTCTTCGCGCCGCCGACGGTGTGGATCTCGATCCTGCGCTCGCCGCTGTTCGAGACCACTGACGTGTCGACCTTGCGCAAGGGCTATTACGGCGCCTCGATCATGCCGGTCGAGGTGCTGCGCGAGCTGGCGCAGCGGCTGCCCAAGGTGCGGCTGTGGAATCTCTACGGCCAGACCGAGATCGCGCCGCTCGCGACGATGCTCGGACCGGAGGATCAGCTGCGCAAGCCCGGCTCTTGCGGCCGCGCCGTGCTCAACGTCGAGACCCGCGTTGTCGATGACGACATGAAGGATGTCGCGCCGGGCGAGGTCGGCGAGGTCGTGCACCGCTCGCCGCATCTGATGCTCGGCTACTTCCACGATGACGAGCGCACGGCCGCCGCCTTCCAGGGCGGCTGGTTTCACTCCGGCGATCTCGCGACCATCGACGAGGAAGGCTACATCACCATCGTCGACCGCAAGAAGGACATGATCAAGACCGGCGGCGAGAATGTCGCCAGCCGCGAGGTCGAGGAGGCGCTGTACCAGATCCCGGAAGTGTCGGAGGTCGCCGTGGTCGGCCTGCCGCATCCGCGCTGGGTCGAGGCCGTCGTGGCGATGGTCGTGGTGAAGTCCGGATGCGAGCTGACCGAGGAGGCGCTGCTCAAGCAGGCCTCGAGCCGGCTGGCCTCGTTCAAGACGCCGAAGCGCGTGGTGTTCGTCGATGCGCTGCCGAAGAACCCGAGCGGCAAGCTCTTGAAGCGGCAGCTCCGCGAGGCGCATTCCGGCCTGTTCGCCGACGGCTGAGACAGCGTGCGGCGGTCGGGTCAATCGACCGCCTGGGCAGGCCCGAAGATTCGGTCGATCCGTTAGGCTCGGGCGCCGCCGCCGCGCGCCTGGCGCAGGCCTATCCTGGCACCCCCTTCGGTCGCGGCTGGCACTCGACGATGTGATACCGCCGATGGCCATTCGCACGCGCGTGTGTAACGATTGTTTCGTGATGCGCGTAGTATCGTCCGTACCGACCGTCCACGATCCGCTCCGGGGCTTTCCATGGATACGCTGCTGCTTCCGTTCTCGCCGCGCTACATCGTGCTGACGATCTGCGCCACGGCGACCGCTCTGCTGCTCATCCTCGGCATCTATGATCGCAAGATCTTCGATCTCGTGCTCATTCCGTTGCTGATTTTCGGGGCGCTGACCGCGCTCGGCGTCAGGGACCTGCTGCAGAGCAGCCACGCCGTGCTGCGCAACTACCCGATCTCGGCGCATCTGCGCTTCATCCTCGAGGAGATCCGGCCGGAGATGCGGCAGTATTTCTTCGAGAGCGAGAAGGACGGCATGCCGTTCTCGCGCGATACTCGCGCGGTGGTCTATCAGCGCGCGAAAATGGTGCTCGACAAGCGCCCGTTCGGCACCCAGGAGGACGTCTACCGCGAGGGCTATGAGTGGATGCACCATTCGGTGTCGCCCAAGCCGCATGCGGAGGAGAAATTCCGGATTCAGATCGGCGGCCCCGATTGCGCGAAGCCGTACTCGGCCTCGGTGTTCAACATCTCCGCGATGAGCTTCGGCGCGCTGAGCCCGAACGCGGTGCGTGCGCTGAACGGCGGCGCCAAGCGCGGCGGCTTCGCCCATGACACGGGCGAGGGTGGCTTCAGCCCGTATCACGCCGAGATGGGCGGCGACATCATCTGGGAGATCGGCTCGGGCTACTTTGGGTGCCGTCACCGTGACGGCAGCTTCGATCCCGAAGCCTTCGCGCGTGTCGCGGCCACTGACCAAATCAAGATGGTCGAGCTCAAGGTCAGCCAGGGCGCCAAGCCGGGCCATGGCGGCGTGCTGCCCGCCGCGAAAGTCTCCGAGGAGATATCCAAGATCCGCGGTGTGGCGATGGGCGAGGACTGTATCTCGCCGCCGGCGCATCGCGCGTTCTCGACGCCCATCGGCATGATGCAGTTCATCGGCGAGATGCGGCGGCTGTCGGGCGGCAAGCCCGCCGGGTTCAAGCTGTGCATCGGCCATCCCTGGGAGTTCCTGGCGATCTGCAAGGCGATGCTGGAGACCGGAATCTATCCCGACTTCATCGTGGTCGACGGCAATGAGGGCGGCACCGGCGCGGCGCCGCTGGAGTTCATGGACCATCTGGGCATGCCGATGCGCGAGGGCGTCAACTTCGTGCACAATGCGCTGGTCGGCATGAACATCCGCGACCGCGTCAAGATCGGCGCCTCCGGTAAGATCGCCACCGCTTTCGATATGGCCCGCGCGATGTCGATCGGCGCCGATTGGTGCAACTCGGCGCGCGGCTTCATGTTCGCGCTCGGCTGCATCCAGTCGCTGAGCTGTCATACCGACAAGTGCCCGACCGGCGTCGCGACGCAGGACCCAACGCGTGCCCGCGCGCTGGTCGTCCCGGACAAGATCCAGCGTGTCTACAACTATCATCACGCGACCCTGCATGCACTGGCCGAGCTGCTGGCGGCGGCCGGCCTCGAGCATCCGCAGGATCTGCGGCCGATCCACTTCTCACAGCGGACGTCGACCACGGAGGTGTCCTCCTTCGCAAAACTCTATCCGTCGCTGCGGCCGGGTGAGTTGCTCGAGGGCACGCAGGATGTCCGCTTCCGCGATGCCTGGGCGATGGCGCGGCCGGATACGTTTGCGGCGGCGTGAGATCGGCACACCGTTATTCGTTGCGCGCGCCGCGTCCTCCCCCTCGGTGTCATCCCCGCGAAAGCGGGGATCCAGAAGCACCGGCCGTTGTTTGTTGTGCGAAAGGTTCAACACGCCGCCTGCCACAAGACAGATCACGCGGTATGGGTCCCGGGTCGGCGTCCGCCAACGCTTCGCGTTGCCGGACTTGCCCGGGACGACAGTGGAGGGTGGGGCGGTCGCGGAGCTAATGCGGGTTCTCCAGGCTGAACGTTTCCGACTGCTCGTCGTAGGAGAAGAGTTCAGCATAGCGGCCCCAGGAGACGATGGTCTGCAGGGTCTCGTCAGCATATTGCTCGGACATGTAGTCCTCGAGCTCGATGCGGAAGCGCGCGGCTGGTGCGGCGTGTGACGGACGGTCGTCGAGCACGCGGCGGATCAGGCCCATCAGCGGCACGTTCTCCATCAGATGCGCCGCGAACAGCTTCTTGCGCTCGTCGGTTTCGAGATCAGCGAAGCGGCGGCCGGCCTCGGTCAAGGTCAGATCGCCTTCGCTGAGATGCGCGAAGCGCAGCAGTTGCAGCGCCTCCGCCAGCGGAAAGATCTCGTCGACTTCGAGCTGCAGGTGACCGGCCAGCACGGGCAGGTCGGCGTGGCCCTTGTACGGCTCGCCGGCGAGCGCCTCGATCAGGCCGGAGATCGAGTTCGAGGAGACGTGGCTCAGCACCATGCCGACGCCGGCGCTGGCGGTGCTCGGCAGCTTCGGCTCGGGCCGCTGCGTCATCCGGGCATAGAGGCTGTCGACGAGCTGGCGGAACGCGGGATCGAGCCGGTTGCGCGGATGGGCTAAGTCGATCTTGAACTCGGCGGCGACGCGGCCGGGATTGGAGGAGAACACCAGCACGCGGTCGCACATCAGCACCGCCTCCTCGATGTTGTGCGTCACCATCAGCACCGATTTGATCGGCAGCCGGCCGTCGATCCAGAGATCGACGAGGTCGGTGCGCAGCGTTTCCGCGGTGAGCACGTCGAGCGCGGAGAACGGCTCGTCCATCAGCAGCAGGTCGGGATGCACCACGAGGGCGCGGGCGAAGCCGACGCGCTGGCGCATGCCGCCGGACAGCTCCTTGGGAAAGGCGGATTCGAAGCCGTCGAGGCCGATCAGGTCGATCGCGGCCAGCGCGCGCTTGCGCCGCTCGGCGCTGTCGATGCCGAGCGCCTCCAGGCCGAGCTCGACGTTCTGCAGCACGGTGAGCCAGGGAAACAGCGCGAAGGATTGGAACACCATGGCGACGCCGCGCGGCGGCCCGGCGATGATCTCGCCGCGGCACTTGGCTTCGCCCGATGATGGCGACACCAGGCCCGCGATGATCCGCAGCAAGGTCGACTTGCCCGAGCCGGAGCGGCCGAGCAGGCCGACGATCTCGCCGGCGCGGATGGTGAGATCGACCTTCTCCAGCACGACGAGATCCTCGCCGCTGCCCTTGGGAAACATCCGGCTCACGCTCTTGATCTCGATCAGCGAGGTGTCCTTGACCTGGTCGCGCATGATGATCTCTCCCGGTCAGCCGAGCCGCAGCCGGCGTTCGCCGAAGGCATAGAGCGGCCGCCACAGCAGCCGGTTGAACAGAGTGACGAGAATGCACATCACGGCAATGCCGAGCACCACGCGCGGGAAGTCGCCGCGCTCGGTGGCTTCTGCGATATAGGCGCCGAGGCCGGAGGCGGTCAGGTGCGTGTCGCCCCAGCTCGCGACCTCGGCCACGATCGCCGCATTCCACGATCCGCCCGACGCGGTGATGGCGCCGGTGATGTAATAGGGGAAGACGCCGGGCAGCACCACCTTGAACCACCAGCGCCAGCCGGTGAGGTGCAGGCTCGCGGCGGCCTCGCGCAGATCGGTCGGGAAGGCGCTGGCGCCGGCGATGACGTTGAACAGGATGTACCACTGCGTGCCCAGGATCATCAGCGGGCTGAGCCAGACATTGGCGTCGAGGCCGTAGCGCACGATCAGCACGACGAACACGGGGAAGGCGAGGTTGGCCGGGAAGGCGGCGAGGAATTGCGCCAGGGGCTGGATGCGCTCGGCGAGCTTGGGCCGCAGCCCGATCCAGACGCCGACGGGGACCCAGATCAGCGAGGCCAGCGCGATCAGCACGGCGACGCGGATCAGCGTGATCATGCCGTAGCCGATCGCGCTGAGGAGGTCCGACGGTGCCAGGGTTGCAGATAGATACAGATAGGTCTTCCAGCCGGCATAGGCGCAGCCGAGAATGACCACGGCGAGCCAGAGGCCGTCGACGAGCTGCGACGGTGGCGCATGGCGCACCGGGCCGCTCCAGGCCTTCGGCCAGTTGATCCGCAGGTTGGAGAACGAGCGGTTGATCGCCGCGAACGGGATCGACAGCGAGCGCAGCGCGCGGGTGCGCCGGAACAGATCGAGCATCCAGGATGAGGGGGGATCGCCTGACGCGGTCTGCTCGAAGCGGAATTTGTCGGCCCAGGCCACGATCGGCCGGAACAGCAACTGGTCATAGGCGGTGATCACCAAGAGCATCGTCAGCAGCGCGGCGCCGATCGCGGCGAGATCCTTCTGCTGGATGGCGAGCGCGACATAGGAGCCGATGCCGGGCAAAGTGACCGTGGTGTTGCCGACGGTGATGGCCTCCGACGCCACGACGAAGAACCAGCCGCCGGACATCGACATCATCGCATTCCAGATCAGGCCGGGCATTGCATAGGGAACGTCGAGCCGCCAGAAGCGCTGCCAGCCCGAGAGGTGGAAGCTGCGCGTCGCCTCCTCGAGATCCTTCGGCACGTTGCGCATCGACTGGTACATGCTGAAGGTCATGTTCCAGGCCTGGCTGGTGAAGATCGCGAACACGCAGGCAAGCTCGGCGCCTAGCACCTTGCCCGGGAACAGGTTCATGAAGAACACGACGGTGAAGGTCAGGAAGCCGAGGATCGGCACCGATTGCAGGATGTCGAGCAGCGGGATCAGCACGATCTCGGCGCGCCGGCTCTTGGCCGCCAGCGCCGCGTAGACGAAGGTGAAGACCAACGAGCAGGTGATCGCGAGCAGCATGCGGAGCGTCGTGCGCAGCGCGTAGAGCGGCAGGTTGGACGGGTCGAGCGAGACGGGGGCGGTGTCGAGCGCCGAGAGCGGCAGCGTGGTCTGCTCGCCGCCATAGACGATCAGCACCATCGCGCCGACCACGATGATCAGCGCGACGACGTCCCAGATGTTGGGGCGCACGGCCTCGCGGAGCACGGTGGTCCTGATGTCCTGGAGCAGCATCGGCGTGTCTCGTCTCGTCGGCCGCAGCCCTCGGGGCTGCGGACGGGTCCTCGTCATGGCCTTGAGGGCTGGTCGCGCCGGCAGGCTCGCCGGCCGAATCGGCACCCTAAGTGCCCTCTGTGATGGTTTGATTTCAAGCGCTGACGACCGGGAATTCCGGTCTCGACCGGCCTATCAAAGGATATGCAGGCCGCGTCTTCACGTTCCCGCGACATGTGATGTCCGGGGCGTGCCCTATGGGTGGCCCTCGGGACTTGTGAGGGCGCAGGGAGAGCCGGACCTCGACTGAGGCCCGTGGCCCGCCTGCGGAAAAAAGTGCAGGCGGCAGGTACCACAGGTTCAGCCGGACAGACGGCGGATTCAATCGGTCGTCGCAACACTCGATGAGGAGGTTGCGATGGGGATTCGAAAGAGATGGTCAACGCGAGGCAAGCTGGGATCGATGGGGCGCCCACCAGTTGCGGGACGTGCGGAACAGCAGAAATTTTGGCGGGGGATTGCCGCTGGGTTGAACAGCGAGAATGCTGCGCTGGCCGCTGGATTGGCCGATGCTGTCGGCCCCCGGTTGTTTCGAAAGGCAGGCGGCGTGGTACCAGCGATGTTCAGGCCGTCGGCGAAGCCGCTCTCCGGACGATACCTCTCTTTTTCTGAGCGCGAAGAGATTGCACTGCTGCATGCGCAGCGCCATTCTGTACGAGAAATAGCACGGCGCCTTGATCGGTCTCCCTCGACCATCTCTCGTGAGCTCGATCGCAATGCTGCGACGCATGGCGGCAAGATGGCCTATCGGGCGACGGCCGCCCAGTGGCATGCAGATCGATCGGCCCGGCGTCCCAAGCCGAGCAAGCTTGCAAGCAACGCGGCCTTGCGCACTTATGTTGAAGAACGGCTGGCTGGAGTTGTCGCGCCTCCAGGCGGCGCTCGGCGGAAGACCTATCGTGCGGGTTCGGACCAGGAGCGGCGATGGGCAAAAGCCTGGAGCCCCGAGCAGATCGCCTAACGCTTGCCGATCGACTTCCCGGATGACGAGACGATGCGGATCAGTCACGAAGCCATTTACCAGGCACTTTTTGTTCAGAGCAGAGGAGCGCTGAATCGCGAGTTGACGGCCTGCTTGCGAACGGGACGTGCGCTGCGGGTGCCTCGAGCGCGCACGCGGAAGCGCAGCAGAGGCTTCGTCTCGCCGGAGATCATGATCAGTGAGCGTCCGGCTGAAGTCGCGGATCGCGCCGTGCCGGGACATTGGGAAGGGGATCTGATCGTTGGCTCCGAGAGTTCGGCAATCGGCACGCTGGTCGAACGCAGCACGCGGTTTACAATGCTCCTGCACCTTCCACGGTTGCCAGGGTTTGACGACGGCCCCCGTACGAAAGATGGTCCTGCGCTCTCCGGACACGGAGCTGAAGCGGTACGCGATGCGATCACGCGCACCATCATCACCTTGCCCAAGGAACTGCGCCGCTCGCTCACTTGGGATCAGGGGGCCGAAATGGCCAAGCATAGCGACTTGACGATCGCTACGGAAATCCAAGTCTACTTTTGCGATCCAAGGAGCCCCTGGCAGCGTGGCACCAACGAGAACACAAACGGCCTGCTGCGGCAGTACTTTCCGAAGGGCACAGATCTGAGCATCTACGATGCCGACGAGATCGCCGCTGTGGCCGCAGCGCTCAATTCCAGGCCGAGAAAGACGCTGGGATGGAAAACCCCAGCCGAGGCGCTTGACGAGTTGCTGTCGGGAATGAAAACACTTGATGTTGCGACGACCGCTTGAGGCCGCCTACCCGGCCCTCCCTGCGCGATCGGTTTTAACGGCTTATACGTACTCTCCCCGGTGCACCGGCTTCTGGCCACCGTGGCGACGACACGCGTCACGCGCGCTGCCGCGGACCTCAGCGTCGGGAGGTCAGGACCACACGATTTCGCCGTCCGTGATGCCAGCGCTCGTCCAGCGCCGCCATCACGTCCATCGCATTGCCGGTCCAACGTTCGTGACGACGCGTACGCCCCTCATCCGGACCGGAACGGAGGGAGGATAGAACGGGAGTTATGATTTTCGGAAGCGATTTATTTGCGCGGGGGATCTTGAAACGAGGCTTCTCATTGGACGCGTTCGGGAAATGAGTGTTTTGACGCAGAGCTTCCGAATGGTGAATCTGCCGTCTGCCGGCGTCTTGGAGATTGGCACTCTGCCCGACGGGCGAATCGTCGATCGGGATGTTGTTTGTGGCAAACGGCGTGCCGCGCGCACGGTGCACCTCTCCCCGCCCTTTGCGGGGGCGCGACGAGCTTCGCTCGCGCTGAGCGGTCGGATTGCGCAGCAATCCGGGTGAGGGGCATGGCGCGAACGGCGCTGCGTCTCGGCTCTCTCGGACTCGCAGGCAGGTGCTAATTAGTAGCGGCACCACCCGCGTGGCTGCCCCTCACCCCGACCCTCTCCCCGTGAAGAACGGGGAGAGGGGGCGCACCTGTCGTGCGGCGATGATAGTGTCGCAACAATCTGGGCAATAATGCGCGGCGTGCACAGTGCACCTCTCCCCGCCCTTCTGCGGGGAGAGGTCGGATTGCGCAGCAATCCGGGTGAGGGGCATGGCACCACCGAAGCCGCGACGCAGGTCTATCGGACTCATGGGTCGGTGCTAATAGGATGCACCACCCGCGTGGCTGCCCCTCACCCCGACCCTCTCCCCGTGAAGAACGGGGAGAGGGGGCGCACCTGTCGTGCGGCGATGAGTGTCGCAACAATCGGGGCAAGAATGCGCGGCATGCATAGTGCACCTCTCCCCGCCCTTTTGCGGGGAGAGGTCGGATTGCGCAGCAATCCGGGTGAGGGGCATGGCACATACGGCGCTGCGTCTCGGCTCTCTCGGATTCGCAGGCAGGTGCTAATTAGTAGCGGCACCACCCGCGTGGCTGCCCCTCACCCCAGCCCTCTCCCCGTAAGAACGGGGAGAGGGAGCGTACCGTTCGTGTGGCAAGAGGAGGGGCTCAACTATCCTACAGAGGCTCACCTACCCCACATTCGGCTCGCCGCCGTCGGGTGCGAGCTTTGTGGCCAGGATCTTGTCGATGCGGCGGCCGTCGAGGTCGATGATTTCGAAGCGCCAGCCGTCGAGCTCGAAGCTCTGGCCGACATCGGGCACGCTGCCGAAGTGCTGTAGCACCAGGCCGGCGACGGTGTGGTAGCCGCGATGCGGCGGCACGTCGATGGCGAGGGCATCGGCGAACTCGTCGAGCGGCATCCAGCCGGAGACCAGCAGCGAGCCGTCGTCGCGGCGGACGCAGGCGGGCTCGGGCGGGCCGTCTTCTGAAGAGAACGCGCCGACGATCGATTCGAGAATGTCGGCGGCCGTCACGACGCCTTCGAACGCGCCGTATTCGTCGTGCACGAGGCCCATATGCACCGGCGCCACTTTCAGGATCGCGATGACGTCGCGGGCGTCGACGGTGGAGGGAATGATCGGCACCTCGCGCACCAGGCTGCGCAAATCCGGCGTCTCGTCGCGCAAATAAGCCGCCAGCAGATCCTTGGCCTGGAGCACGCCGATCGGGCGGTCACGCTCGCCGTCGGACACCGGCAGGCGCGAATGCGGGCTCTTGGCGAGCAGCTCGCGGATCGCCTTGGGGTCATCGTTGAGGTCGACGACATCGACCTCCGGGCGTGGCGTCATGATGGCGCCGACCGGGCGGTCGCCGAGCCGCATCACGCCGGCGATCATCTCCTTCTCGCCGGGCTCGAGCACGCCGGCGGTCTCGGCCTCGCGGACGAGATGGTGGATCTCTGCTTCCGAGACCTTCTCCTCGGCCTCGCCG
The DNA here is from genome assembly GCF_054063215.1 of Bradyrhizobium sp. USDA 4353. NCBI lineage: Bacteria > Pseudomonadati > Pseudomonadota > Alphaproteobacteria > Hyphomicrobiales > Nitrobacteraceae > Bradyrhizobium > Bradyrhizobium sp. USDA 4353. Next base: position 1,165,130 of record NZ_JBSSGB010000001.1, on the reverse strand, counting down.
GAGCGGCCGAGCAGCGCCAGGATCAGCTTGCCGGAGAGATCGAGCAGCACCACCAGCGGCAGCGATACTTTGGCGAGCACCTGCATCGCCGGCGCGACGCGCACCGCAATCGCCTCGGGATCGCGCAGCGCGAGCTGCTTCGGCACCAGCTCGCCGACGATCAGGGTCGCATAGGTGATGATGCTGACGACGAGCCCGACGCCGACGATGTCGGCGACCGAGGCGCTCATCCCGACCTCGAGCAGCCATTGCGTGAGGCGCTGGCCGAGCGTGGCGCCGGAGAAGGCGCCGGAGAGCACGCCGACCAGGGTGATGCCGATCTGCACCGTCGACAGGAAGCGGCCGGGGTCGGAGGCCAAGGTCAGCGCCCGCCGCGCGCCGGACACGCCCTTTTCCGCCAGCAGCGCCAGCCGGGCGGGGCGCGACGACACGATGGCCAGCTCGGACATGGATAACAGTCCGTTGACGACGATGAGGACGACGATGATGGCGAGTTCAGCGGAGAGCATTGCGACCTGGTGTGGCGCCCGGACGGGCGGGAATGGGGACAGGTCCTAGCATATGGGGATGGCCGCCGCCCATTGCTGCATTGCGGTGCGCGCATGGGGGATGCGGTGGGAACGCTGGTCGACCTGGGCCACCAGCGGCGCGTCATGCTCCGCTGTCGTCCCGGCCTTGAGCCGGGACCCAGCCACCGGTGGTGATGAGGCAGGCAACTGGCAGTGACGTTCCTCGAGAGCGTCCGCGGTATGGGTCCCGGCTCGAGGCCGGGACGACACCTATTATGCCTTGGGATATGTGGCTCTCACTGGCGTCAAGCTCGGTTGAACGGCTCAGCCCGTCGCTCAAAAATCCCCGTGCAGGCGGCCGGAGAAGATCGACACCGGGCCGCGGTCGGCGTTGTAGGCGGGGTTGTTGACGAACTGATAGTCGGCCGTGAAGGTCAGGTATTTGTTGATCGAATAGGCGTAGTACGCCTCGATGATGCTCTCGCGGCGATAGTTCAACGCGCCGTCGCCGATCAGCGGGCCGACGCCGCCGGCGGCCAAGAAGGCGCGGTGGTCGCGGGACAGGCCGTTGGTGACGCCGGCGATGCCGATCGTGTCGTCCGGGCGGCCCCAGCGATTGCCCTTGATCGAGGCGCCGAGCGACAGGCTGTTGTCGATGTCGGTGAACGCCATGATCTCGGTCTTGCCGTCATTCCAGCTCCAGCGGCCGAACAGGCCGAGCTCGTCCGACAGCGCCTGATCGAAGCTGACGACATAGCCGTATTTGCTGCGGCCGCGGCGGGTCTGGCTGATGTCGAGATTGAACGCGGGATTGTCGAGCGTCTCGCGATAGCTGCCGGCGAACACGCTGTTGAACCAGCCGATGGTGCGCAGATGGCCCGGCTGCGAAAACAGCTGATAGCGCATCTCCAGCTCGAGCACGTATTCGCCGCGCCGGAACACGTTCATGTCAAAATTGTTCGAGTTCGACACTGCATCCATCAGGAAATAGCCGGCGCGCAGCGCCCAGCTCTTTTGGTTCAATTCCGCGGTCGCGCCATAGGTCAGGCCGAGCTTGTCGGCGGCGTAGTCGAAGGCGCCGGGCGCCCAGACCGACCAGTTCATGAAGTCCTTGCGCGCATCCTTGGCGTAGGCATTGCCGTCGAACACGTCGAGCACGGGGAATTTGCCGATCTGGACCGTCAGGCGCGAGATGTCCTGCTTGCCGGAGAGCTGCAGCTGGCTGCCGCCGAGCTGCTCCTGCTCGCCGCCGAAGCCGAAGGTCTGGCGCAGGAACAGCCGCGACGTGTTGTAGTGCGGGTAGGGAAAGTCCGACTTCTGCGCCTCGCCATTGGAGAAGCCGGCGAGACCGACGGTGTTGCTGAGGCCGAAGCCCTGCAGCAGCTCGGGATTGTAGTAGACCTCGCCGCCGTCCCACAGCCGCGCATTGATGAACAGGCTGTTGCTCCAGGTCTCCTGGAATTGGCGTGCCGGCGTCAGGCTGTTGGGGCCGGTGTAGGCGGCGCGGAACGCCGGATAACCCTGGCCGATGACCGTGGACTGGCCATGGATCTCCCAGCGATCCGATTCCGTGTCGGACGGATCGTTCTTGAGCTTGAGCTCGGGACCATCAGCGAAATCGAGCTTGCGGTTGAGGCCAACACGCAGGGTCTGGAAGTCCAGCGTGGAAGTGTAGCTGGCGCCGTTCGAGAAATTGACGCCGCCATTCTCGAAGCGGTTGTAAAGATATTCCAGCCGCCAGCTCCAGTGCGGCGCAAAGCCGCGCTCGATGCCGGCACCCACCACCCAGCCAAGCCGCGTCGTGAGCCGCTTCTCGTTGTCCGTCGCTGTCGTGTTGATGAAGCGGCCGCCGGTCCAGGCGAGGCCGCCGGTGGCATAGACCAGCCAGTCACCCTGGGCGTAGCCCACGCGGCCGCGCGCCGTGGCGACATAGTCCCACAGCTCTGAGACGTTCGAGCCGGGCGTGCCGAGCATCGCCACGGTATGGTTGGAGGTCAGATAGTTCGGGAAGCTGAAGTCGCCTTCCAACCCGAGCAGCAGGCCCGAGCGGGTCACCCAATTGTAGCCGGCCTGCACGCCGCCGGTGAGCCCGCTGAACGGGCTGCCCGCGCTCGCCGCGCCGGTCGGATCGGCCAAAGACGCCTGGGCATGGTCCCGCGTGTAGCCGGCATGGCCGCCGACATAGAGCCCGGTCCAGTCGAACACGGTCTGCGCCACCCGCGCCTTGACCGGCAGGTCGGCCGCGGCAGCAGGCGCCGCCAGCGCGGCGATCATGGCGCCGGCCAGGATCATCTCCGGGGTGCAGTTCGAGCGGATCATGGCGGCAGTTTCCCCAAGGCAGAAGCACACGACACAAGCAACGTCACACCTGATTGCCCGCGCACAGTCACGAGAAGATTACGGAGTAGCCGAACTTCGATCAGAAGTGTGGATGAGCAGCGGCAATTTGGGGATGATTTATATTGCGATTAATTCGCAACTACAATGCGGGCCGATTTGGCGAGCATGTTCGTCAGGGGGTGTGTTGTTCGTGCAACAGACCGGCGCCCCAGGATCGCTGGGCGGGCTGTCGAACGGATGGGGATGGTGGACGGCCTGGGGTGGCGAACAGCGCGGCTGTGCCGTTCGGCGCGGAGGGCGTGAGCCCGCCAGCCCAGGCGAAGGCCCGGCATCGAAGCGTCCGGGGACGGTCCGGCTGCGGTTCCAGTTAATGAGTTGGCGTGCTCGCGAGTGGGCCTGCGCGAAGCGTCGTCACGTCGAACCGCTCGACCTCCTCCAAAAGTGCACAGAAGGCGCGTGCGCCGTGGTCGAGCACGCGCTCGCCCTTCTCGGCCGAGGCCTGGGTGGCGTCGCCGACCGCGCCGCTCGGGTTCAGATCCTGCGTCTGCCAGGCCAGCGGCGCCGGCCGCTGCGTCGACAGCACCCGATAGGTCTTTTCCAACTCGGCGCCCGATGATGCGAAATCGGCGATGGCGTCGCTGCGCACGAGCTGCGGATGACGAGCCAGCATGATCGAGGTCTCGACCGCCCCGCCATGGATGCCGTGCCGCAGCTCGTCCGCCGTGAACAGTCCGTCGGGCGCGCCGAAGCGCGACCAGGAGGTCGTCACCACCAGCATGCGGTGCGCGGCGCGCAGGTCTTGCGCCACCAAGGTCATCGCGGCGCTGTTGCCGCCATGGCTGGTGACGATCACGAGCTTGCGGATGCCGGCGCGCGCGACGCTGTCGCCGATCGCGCGCCAGCTCCGCAGCGCGACCTCGGTCGGCACGGTCAGCGTGCCCGGAAAATCGATGTGCTCGGTCGAGATGCCCAGGGGCTGCACCGGCAGGAATGTCACCGGCAAGGTCGGCGGCAGCAGCGTGCGGACGCGGGAAAGATAGGCCTCGGCAATGTAGACGTCGGTGCCGAGGGGCAGATGCGGGCCGTGCTGCTCGGTGGCGGCGAGCGGCAGCACCGCAATCCAGCCGGCCGCCTCGGGCGTTCCCAGAGCAGGCCAGGTCAACTCGGTCCAATCGCGGGGCGGCACGGTCATCGCGCGGGCCATTTCCTTCGTCCGTCGGGCAGGGTAGTTATCACCTGACGATCTTAACATGTTCAGCCAGAAAGAACCGGGGAGACCAGACATGGCGCAATCGCTTCTCGCGCGAACGTTAATGGCGGCGCTGCTGGTCGCGGGCGGAATGGTCTCGGCGGTCCAGGCCCAGACCCTGGACAAGGTCTCGTTCGGCACCAATTGGGTCGCCGAGGCCGAGCATGGCGGCTTCTTTCAGGCCGTCGCCGACGGCACCTACAAGCGCTACGGGCTCGACGTGACGATCGTGCCGGGCGGTCCGAACGAGAACAATCGGATGCTGCTGATCTCCGGCAAGATCGAGTTCTTCATGGCGGCGAACACGCTGATGGCGTTCGATGCGGTCGCCAACAACGTGCCGGTGGTGTCGATCGCGGCGATGTTCCAGAAGGACCCGCAGGTGTTCCTGACCCACCCGGAGTCCAAGGTCACCAAGCTGGAGGAGCTGAAGCCGCTGACGATGTTCGTCTCCAAGGAGGGCATCTCCAGCTACTATCAATGGCTGAAGTCGGAATACGGCTTCTCCGAGAAGAACGTCCGCCCCTACACCTTCAACCCGCAGCCGTTCATCGCGACGCCGCAGAGCGCGATGCAGGGCTATGTCACGTCAGAGCCGTTTGCGGTCGAGCGCGCCGCCGGCTTCAAGCCCGGCGTGATCCTGCTCGCCGACAACGGCTTCAACACCTATTCGACCCTGATCGAGACCCGGCGCGACCTGATCGAGAGCAAGCCGGATTTGGTGCAGCGCTTCGTCGATGCCTCGATCATCGGCTGGTACACTTACATCTATGGCGACAACTCCGCGGGCAATGCGCTGATCAAGAAGATGAACCCGGAGATGAGCGACGATCTCCTGGCCTATTCGGTCGCCAAGATGAAGGAATACGGCATCGTCGATTCCGGCGACAGCGTGGCCAAGGGCATCGGCGCGATGACCGAGGAGCGCATCACCAGCTTCTTCGACAAGATGGTGCGGGCGGGCGTCGTCAAGCCGACCATCGATTACCGCAAGTCCTACACGCTGCGCTTCGTCAACAAGGGCGTCGGCGTCGATCTCAGGCCGAAGCAGTAGGACGCGTGAGCGGCGTCGTGAGCAGATGAGTGCATCCCCTTCGTCCGCGCGCGCCGCCGATGTCGCGGTGCGGCTGCGCGGCGTGACCAAGGTCTATGAGTCCGGCGTCGCCGCGCTCGGGCCGATCGATCTTGCGATCGGCAAGGGCGAGTTCGTTTCGCTGCTCGGTCCGTCCGGCTGCGGCAAGTCGACCGCGTTGCGGCTGATCGCGGGGCTCGCCAGCCCGAGCCGCGGCACGCTCGACATCGCGGCGGCGTCGGCGGCGACGCATCCCGGTCATCGCATCGGCTTCGTGTTCCAGGAGCCGACCCTGATGCCCTGGACCAGCGTGCGCGACAATGTCGGCCTGCCGCTCAAGCTCGCGCATGTGCCGGTAGCGGAGGCGCGGCCGCGGATCGATGCGGCGCTGGCGCAGGTCGGGCTCGCCGACTTCGCCGACGCGTTTCCGCGCGAATTGAGCGGCGGCATGAAGATGCGGGCGTCGCTGGCCCGCGCGCTGGTGACGCGGCCGGACATCCTGCTGATGGACGAGCCGTTCGCCGCGCTTGACGAGATCACGCGCTTCCGGCTCAACAACGACCTGCTGGCGCTGTGGCGGAAGCTGAGCATGACCGTCCTGTTCGTGACGCATTCGGTGTTCGAGTCGGTCTATCTGTCGCAGCGGGTCCTGGTGATGACGGCGCGGCCCGGGCATATCAGCGCCGAGATTCACATCGGTGCGGAGACGCGTGACGATGCGTTCCGTGCCTCGCCAGCCTATTCGACGTATTGCCGCCGTGTCTCGGATGCGCTGGCGCCGGCCTACGCCGGAGTGCACGCGCTGTGAGCGTCGTGGGCAAGCGACGAGTCTTGATGACGGGCACGCGGCTGGCAAGCCTCGTCTCTCCGGCCATCGTCTTCATCGCCGTGATGACGGCGTGGGAGCTCTCCGTCCGCCTGAACGGCATCCAGCCTTACGTGCTGCCGGGGCCGCTGCTGGTGCTGAAGACGCTGATTGCCGACTGGGACATTCTGGCGCAGTCGCTGCTGACGACGCTGATCACGACGCTCGAAGGCTTCGTCGCCGCCGCGCTCGGAGGCATCGCGCTGGCGCTGTTGTTCAACCAGTCGCGCTGGCTGGAATGGGCGCTGTTTCCCTATGCCGTGGTGCTGCAGGTCACGCCCGTCATCGCGGTCGCGCCGCTGCTGCTGATCTATCTGCCGCAGCAGACCGCGGTGGTGACCTGCGCCTGGATCGTCGGCTTCTTTCCGGTGCTGTCGAACACCGCGCTTGGGCTCAACTCGGTCGATCGCAATCTCGCCGGCCTGTTCCAGCTCTATGGCGCCTCGCGCTGGCAGACCTTGCGCTATCTGAAGCTGCCGGCAGCGCTGCCCTACATTCTCGGTGGCCTGCGCATCGCCGGCGGCCTGTCGCTGATCGGCGCCGTCGTCGCGGAGATCGCGGCCGGCAGCGCCGGCGCGGGATCGGGCCTTGCTTATCGCATCGCGGAATCCGGCTACCGACTCAACATACCTCGCATGTTCGCGGCATTGGTGCTGCTGTCGGTCGCCGGGATTGTCATCTATGGCTTGCTGGCGCTAGTTTCGCACCTCGTTTTGCGGCGTTGGCACGAAAGTGCTCTTGGAAAGGATAGCTGATGGCGGCCACTTCGTCTGACAAGGTCGATGTTCTGATCTATGGGCCGCTGCGGCCGATCCTGGAGAAGGGGTTCCCGGACAGCTTCAACGTGCACCATGCGCAGACGCAGGCGGATCTCGAAGCGCTGCCGGCGGATGTGAAGGGCCGCATCCGCGGCGTCGCGGTCACCTTCCACACCGTGAAGACCGATGCCGCGATCATGGCGATGCTGCCGAAGCTCGAGATCATCGCAAGCTTCGGCGTCGGTTATGACCATGTCGCAGCGGCGCATGCCGGACAGCACGGCATCATCGTCACCAACACGCCCGACGTGCTCACCGAGGAGGTCGCCGACGTCGCACTCGGTTTGCTGATCGCGACCTGTCGCGAGTTCATCAAGGCCGACCGCTTCGTGCGCGCGGGCGAGTGGAGCGAGAAGCCCTATCCGCTCAGCGTCGGCTCGCTGCGTGACCGGACCGTGGGCATGGTCGGCATGGGCCGCATCGGCCAGGCGATCGCGCGCCGTCTCGAGGCCTCGCTGGTCCCGGTCGTCTACCACTCGCGCAACCCGGCCGCCGGCGTCGCCAACAAGCATTATCCCGACCTGCTGCAGATGGCGAAGGACGTCGACACGCTGGTCGTGATCGTGCCCGGCGGCGCCTCGACCAACAGAATCGTCAACGCCGAGGTGCTGAAGGCGCTCGGCCCGCGCGGCGTGGTTGTCAACGTCGCCCGCGGCTCCGTGATCGACGAGGCGGCACTCGTGGACGCGCTGAAGTCCGGCACCATTCTCGCAGCCGGCCTCGACGTGTTCGAGAAGGAGCCGGCGGTGCCCGACGCGCTCAAGGCGATGGACAATGTCGTGCTGCTGCCACACATCGGCTCGGCTGCCATCGTAACCCGCAACGCGATGGATCAGCTGGTGGTCGACAACCTCAAGGTCTGGTTTGCCGGCAAGCCGCCGCTGACGCCCGTTCCGGAAACGCCGGTGAAAGGCCGCTGATGAAACGCCTGCTCCCCTTGCTGATCGCGCTTTTGTCCTCGGTCGCGAGCGCCGCTGCCGTTGCGCAGGACGCGGCCGACCTGAAGAAGGCGATGATCGGGCAGTGGGAGCTTGCGACCACCGAGCGCAGCAAGACTTGCGTCATGACGTTCAAGCCCGACGCGGCCTCGCGCGGGCTGAAGCTCGAGATGGAGCCTGCCTGCGCCGCCGCGCTGCCCTTCACCAAGGACATCGCCGGCTGGACCGTGAAGGGGCTCGGCGACATCGTCAGCCTGCAATCGGCCAATGGCGAGGCGGTGATCGACTTCACCGAGGTCGAGGCCGGCATCTTCGAGGGGCTGCGCCAGGGCGAGGGCGTCTACATCCTGCAGAACCTTGCCGCGGCGCGCTCGCTGGCCAAGTCGATGGACCAGATGATCGGCGACTGGGCCATGGTGCGCGGCAATGGCGCCGTGGTCTGCAGCCTGGTGCTGACCAACACCGATGCCGGCAACGACAATTTCCAGGTGTTCGTGAAGCCGAAATGCGATCCCACCGTCGCCGCCTTCGCGCCGACGCAGTGGCGGCTCGAGCACGGCCAGATGATGCTGATGTCGGCGCGCGGCGAGACCTGGCGGTTCGAGGCCGATGACAACGCGCAATGGCGGCTGGTGCCGGACAGCGCCAATCCGCTGATCATGCTTCGGCAGTAAAGGCTCCTCGGCGGCCGATTGGTTAATGATTGGTTGCGCGCGGGGTTGAAGGCCGGAACTTGTTGTTTACGCGTCCTGCGTCTGATGGTTGTGTTCCAACGAGGGAGCCGGCCATGCGGGAGTTGGTGCGCAGGTTCTACAGGTCGCTGCCGTCGTTCAGCCTCAACGACAAGATCTCGGCCGCCGCTGCGGCGTTCGCCGTCCTGGTGATGCTGTCGACGCTGGGGGCGCTCTCCGCGCTTGTGGAGCAGCGGCAGTTCTACGAGCGGCTCGAGCAGCTCGCCGCCGTCTCCCGGAATGTCGACCGGACCAACGCCCTGATTTATGCCGTCGTGATGGAGTCGCGCGGCATCTATATGTCGCTCGACCGCAACGTGGCGCGACGCTACGCCGATTCGCAGCTCGTGAAGCTCGCGCAGCTCGCCAAGGTGGTCGAGGAATGGCAGGCCCAGGTCAGCGACGAGGACGCGGCGCTGTTCGCCCCGTTCCGGAAGCGGATCGATCAGTTCATGGCGTTCCGCACGGACATGGCGCGCCGCACGATCGCGGTCGGCTCGTCCGCAGCCCGCGAGCTCGGCGACAATGATGAGAACCGTGCCGTCCGCACCGCGCTGAACGAGGATCTGGAGAAGCTGTCGCTCCTGTATGACGGCCGCATGCGCGAGCTCGGCGAGACCGTCGAGACGCGCGGCCTCGTCCTGTTCTATCTCGGCGCGCTCGGCGCGATCATCGTGCTGCTGATCGCGGCTGCGGCGCTGGCGTTGCGCTGGGGCGTGCTGATGCCGTTGCTCGACATCGCCCGTGTCACCGACCGCATCGCCGCCGGCCGCATCAAGCTGAAGATCCCGCATGCGCGGCGTCACGACGAGATCGGCCGGGTCGCGCAAGCCGTGGCGACCTATCAGGATGGCGCATTCCGCCTGCAGGAGCTGGAGCAGCACGAGGTCGAGATCGAGCGGCAATACACCGACATCCTGCGCGAGCACGAGCGGCTCGAGCAGGGCGCGCTCAGCAGCCAGCAACGCCTCGACGCGGCCGTCGCCAGCATGGCGCAGGGCATGATCATGATGGACAGCTTCGGCTATGTGCTGATGGTCAACGATCAGTTCCGCAAGTTGTACAACATCCCGGCTTCGATCGCCAAGCCTGGGACCCATGTGCGCGATATCCTCGCGCATCGCGCCAAGATCGGCCTGCTCAAGGAGAAGCCGTCGGAGTTTCTCGCTGCGCTCCGCCAGCGCATGAAGGAGGGCCGGCCCGAGATCTTCGAGGTCGAGCTCGGCGACGGCCGCATCATCCGCATCTCGGAGCGTCCGGTGGATGGTGGCGGCTGGATTGCAACGCATGAGGACTTCACCGCGCAGCGCCGTGCCGAGCGCAAGCTCGCGCGCGCCGAATATTTCCTCGCGGCGCTGCTCGAGAACATCCCGCAGGCGGTGGTTGCGACGGAGGCGGAGACCATACGTTACGTGTTCGTCAATCACGCCGCAGAGAAGCTGTTCGGTGTTGCGCGCAGTGAGATCGTCGGCCGCACGCCGCGCGAGCTGTTTGCCGAGCCGAGCGGCTCGCAGCTGGAGGAAGCTGCCCGCGACCAGCTGGCGGGACGGGCCGATGACAAGCCGCGCGCCCACAGCATCGTGACCCCCGGCAACGGTCCGCGCGATGTGGTCGTGCGCCGGCTTCCGATCGCGGTCGGAACCGGCGAGCCGAAATATCTCCTCAGCATCATCGAGGACAGCACCCAGGCCCAGCGCGCCGCAGCGTGATGTTGCGCCAGGATGCCGCCTGTCCTGGCCGAGCGAGCCGAAAGGGCGAGTTTTTTCTAAGTTAATTGCGCTTTCTCTGGAGCCGGGATCGATCCCATTCTCCATTTAGAGATTGCTGCTGCGATAGGCTCCCGAATTGAGGAGCGAGCCATGATCAAGCCATGGCATGATCTGCAGGCGCGGTTCACCACGTCCAGTGTCAAGGATCGCATCTCCGGCGGCGCGGCCGTCTTCGCGGTGCTCATCGCGCTGCTGATGTCGGGGGCGCTATATTCGTTCCACGAGCAGCGCCAGCTGACGCAGCTGTTGGGCAATGCCAACAGCGCCAACCGACAGATCGAGCGCACCAATGCGCTGATCTACGCCGTCGTGATGGAATCCCGCGGCATCTACATGTCCCCCGAGCGCAATGTTGCACGTCGCTACGCCGAAGCGCTGCTGCAGAAGTGCGACGAGCTGGTCAAGGCGGTGGGTGAGTGGCAGGAGCTGGTGCGCGCCGAGGACGCCGAGCTGTTCGCGCCATTCAAGCGGCGGATCGATCAGTTCGTCGCGTTCCGCAGGGAGATGGCGCGCCGGACATTGGCAGTCGGCTCGACCGCCGCCCGCGAGCTCGGCGACAATGACGAGAACCGCGCCGTCCGGACCGCGCTCAACGAGGATCTCGAGCGGCTGGCTCGCGTCTATGAGAACCGCACCCGCAACATCGCGGCGATGGCCGATCAGAGCCGATGGGTCTCGCTGACCCTGTTCGCCTTCGGCGCAGTGCTCATGGGCTTCACCGGCATTGCCGCCTATCTGCTGCATGCTACGGTCGTCAATCCCCTGCTGGAGATCGCGCAGGCCACCGGCCGGATCGCCGGCGGGCGGATCAAGCTCGTCATCCCGCATGCCAAGCGAGACGACGAGATCGGGCAGGTGGCGAGAGCGGTCGAAGCCTATCAGGACGCCGCTTCGCGCGTGAGCGAGCTCGAGCTGCAGGGCCAGGAGGTCGAGCGCGACCATGCGGAGTTCACCAAAGAGCGCGAGCAGCTCGAGGAACGCGCGCTGACCGGCAAATGGCGCCTGGAAGCCGCGCTGAAGAACATGGCGCAGGGTCTGATCATGCTCGACAAGACCGGGACGGTGCTGGTCGTCAACGAGCAGTATCGCAACATCTACGGCGTGCCGGCCTCCATCGCGAAGCCGGGCGCGGCGATGCGCGACATCCTGAGCCACCGCGTCAAGAGCGGCGTGTTCACGGGCGATGTCGAGCAGTATCTCGCCGACCTGATGTCGCGGATGAAGGCGCGCAGGCCGTGCATCACCGAGACCGAGCTGGCCGACGATCACGTCATCCGCATCTCGGAGCGGCCGATGGATGGCGGCGGCTGGGTCGCGACGCACGAGGATTTCACGGTCCATCGGCGCAACGAGCGCATGCTGGCGCGGGCCGAGTACTTTCTCGCAGTGCTGCTTGAGAACATTCCCCAGGCCGTGCTCGCCACCGACGCGCGCAGCCTGCGTTACGTATTCGTCAATCGGGCCACCGAGCAGCTGCTGGGCGTGAGACGCGCCGCCATCCTGGGCCGCACGGCGAGCGAGCTGTTTCCGGAGCCGACGGGGACGCAGCTCGAGAGCCTCCACCGTGAGATGCTGGCCGAGGCGGTCGATCCGGCACCGCAGGCCTGCAGCATCGCGACGCCGGGCAACAACGGCATGCGTGAGATCGTCATGCGCCGGCTGCCGGTGGTGATCGGCGGCGATGAGCCGAAATTCCTGCTCAGCATCATCGAGGACCGCACGCGCGATCAGCGTGCCGCAGCGTGAGGCGGAATTCTGCTGCCTTGACGTCGCCTTGATCTGCATCAAGAACGGCCAGGCCGGGCGGACTAGCGTGCCTGGAAACGGAGGCCTGCTCATGACCCGACGTCTGGGGATTTCCTTTGCCGCCCGCATCACGGCCGCAGCGCTGCTGACGCTCGCGACCGTCGCGCCGCTGCATCAGGCGGCCGCGCAGGACGTGCTCGGTGGTGCGATCCTCGGTGGCGCCGGCGGCGCGATCCTGGGCGGTGCGATCGGGGGCGGCCGTGGCGCTGCGATCGGCGCGGTGATCGGGGCAGGCACGGGCGCTGCGATCGCGGCTGACGGCGAGCGCCGGCGTGGCGGCTACTACGCCTATCGCAACGGCTGCTATCTGCAGCGCGGCGACGGCTCCTGGGTCCGCGCGCACCCGCGCTACTGCTACTGAGCCTCTTCTGATTTCATCGCGTTGCGCGCCGGCTGCGCGGCAGCCGGTCGTCCGATCGCGCGCTCCAGGGCTGCGAAGACCCGCGCATCGTCGCAATGCGCGACGTTGAAGCGCATCATCGCATCGGCCGCCTGGCCCGCACTGAAGACGTTTCCCGGGGCCATCACGATCCGGTCGGCGAGCCCGCTCTCGGCCACTGCGATCGCATTGCATCCCTCCGGCAGCCTGCACCACAAATGATAGCCGCCGCGCGGCATCAGCCACGGCGTGATGCCGAGCCGCTGCAGCCGCGCGGCGATGCGCGGCCGCGCCCGCGCCAGACGCGCGCGCAACTCCTCGACATGCTTGCGGTAGCTGCCGCCGGTCAGCACCTGAGCCAACGCCTCTGCGGCGAATTGTCCGGGACCGCCGAAGCCGGTCGCGATCTGCAGGTCGATCAGCGGCTCGATCCAGTCGGCGCGCGCCGCGATATAGCCGCAGCGGATCGACGCCGACAGCGTCTTGGAGAAGCTGCCGATCAGGATCACGCGCGCGAGGCCGTCGAGCGCGGCGAGACGCGGCGACGGCTCCGGCTCGAAGTCGCCGTAGATGTCGTCCTCGATGATGATCACCTCATGCGCGGCGGCGGCGTTGAGCAGCCGATGTGCCGTCTGCAGCGACAACGTCGCGCCGGTCGGATTGTGCAGGCCGGAATTGGTGATGTAGAGCCGCGGTCGCTCGGCCGCGAGCACCGTCTCGAACTGCGCGACGTCCGGGCCGCTCGCGGTCATGGGCACGCTGACGATCCGCGCCTGATGCGCACGCAGCAGCGCCAGGAAGTTGAAGTAGCAGGGATCGTCGACCAGCACGGTATCGCCCGGCCGCAGCAGCATCCGGCAGATCAGGTCGATCGCCTGCGTGCCCGATGACGTCAGCATGATCTGCTCGCTGAACGCGTCGATGCCGAGGCCGGCAAGGCGGCTCTGCAGCACGCGCCGCAACGCCGCCGAGCCGCGGGCGCTGCCATAGTCGGTCAGCAGGCCGCCGTCGCTGCGCGCCACCGCGCGGACCGCGCGACGCAGCGCATCCTGCGGCATCCAGTCGGGCGGCAGCCAGCCGCAGCCCGGCATCAGCGTCGCAGGATCGGCATCGAGCGACTGGCGCGACACCCAGAACGGATCCACCGCGCGGGGGCGGCGTGGCTCGCTTTCGGTCAGCGCCAGCGGCGGCAACGCGACATCGGCGACATAGAAGCCGGAGCCGCGGCGGGCGCGGATGACGCCCTGCGCCGCCAGCCGGTCATAGGCCTCGACCACGGTCGCCGGCGCGACGCCCATCAACGCGGCGAAGGCGCGGATCGACGGCAGTCTTTGACCCGGCGCGAGCGCGCGGGTCGCGAGCCGCTGCCGGATGGCGTCGACGACCGCCGTCGTTCTGAGGCCGGGCGGACGCGGCTCCGAGTGCGAAGGGCGCAAGTGTATCACCACATATATCGGTACAGTTTTGCAAGTTTGTATTGTTCTGTTGCTGTCACGGCAAGGCGCGCGCAGCTAAGCAGGGGGCCTTGACGGAGGTTCACATGAAGGGATCGATCGACGGCTGGGGCAGCGGCGCCATCGGCATGACCATTTTCAGCGGCTCGCTGCCGGCGACGCGCGCCGCGCTCGACGGCTTCGCGCCGTTGTTCCTGACCGGCGCGCGGGCCACGCTCGCGGCGCTGCTTGCGGCGCTGTGCCTCGCAGCGCTGCGGCAGCCGCTGCCGGGACGGCGCGAATTGCCGTCGCTCTTGATCGTCGCGCTCGGCGTCGTCATCGGCTTTCCGCTGCTGACCGCGCTCGCGCTCCAGCACGTCACCTCGGCGCATGCGATCGTCTTCATCGGCCTGCTGCCGCTCTCGACGGCCTTGTTCGGCGTGCTGCGCGGAGGCGAGCGGCCACGGCCGCTGTTCTGGCTTTTCGCGGGTCTCGGCGCTGCCGCGGTATCGGGCTTCGCGCTGGCGCAGGACGGCGCGGCCTCACCCATCGGCGATCTCGCGATGATCGCGGCCATTATCGTCTGCGGCCTCGGCTATGCCGAAGGCGCCGTGCTGACCCGGAGACTGGGCGGCTGGCAGGTGATCTCGTGGGCGCTGCTGCTGTCGTCGCCGGTGATGCTGGCGCTGTCATTGCTGACATGGCCTGTATCAGCGGATCCGATCACCGCGCCGGCCTGGCTGGGGCTCGCTTATGTCTCCGTCTTCAGCATGTTCGTCGGCTTCGCGTTCTGGTACCGCGGCCTGTCGCGCGGCGGCACGGCGAGCGTCGGCCAGTTGCAGCTGCTCCAGCCCTTCCTTGGGCTCGCCTTTGCGAGCCTGCTGCTGCACGAGCCGGTGTCCGCCGCCATGCTCGGTGCCGCGGCGATTGTCGTGCTCAGCGTCGCGATGGCGCGGCGCTGGGCGTGAGGCGCTATCTGCGGCGATAGAGGCCGGTGAAGGTGACGCCGGCGCCGCCGCAATCATTGTTGTCCTCGACCAGCAGCAGGGCGCCGATGCGCTGCAGGCGCATGCGGCATTCGTCGCCGGCGTTCGGCTGCTCGAACGGCGTGGAGCCATCCTCGACGAAGGCGATGACGCCGCCCTTCGGCTGCACGGTGGCGGCAATCGAGCCGTTGTTGAGATCGCGGCCCGCCGGCACGACCTGGTCACCCTCGATTTTGAGCCGGCCTTCGCCCGCCGGCTTGATCGTGAGCTGGCCGCCGGGATGCACCCAGGTGCCGGTCCAGTCCGCAAGCGCGGGCGCGGCCATCGGCGCGACCGGCGCGAGCGCCGTTCGCGGCAGCCAGCCGCGGGTCCAGGTCTGGCTCTTCGCGCCGGGCGGCTGGTAGGTGACGCAGGTGAAGTCGCCCCGTGTCCTGCCGACCAGCACCCAATCATGGCTCACGAGGTAGCTCTTCTTCCGGCAGGCATCGGTCGCGGCGGGGCAGCTCGCGGCCTTGAAGTCGTCGTCATAGGGGCTCTTGACGAAGTTCACGCGCGGCTGCGCGGCCACCCGGGCAACCGTCAGCGGCCGCGCATCGTCCCAGCCGATGCCGGTGCAATTCGCCGGGTCGGTGGCGTCATAGGCGGTCGCCGCGCTGGCCGCGAGAAGGTTCAGGGCAAGTCCGAGCCAAGCCGCTCGCATGAATGATCTCCGTGCAGGCCTCACCCGATTGGGTGACGCCCCACGGTCGATCGGTTCAAGCGGATGGGTGCCACTCACCCGCCCGCGATCTTGGAAGCCTCCGCCGCGGCACGCTGCATGCTGTTCGACATCTCGGTCGTCACGGTGCTCTGCTCTTCGACCGCGGCCGCCGTCGAGGTGACGTATTCGCTGACATTGTGGATCGCCTGCTTGATCTCTCCGAGGGCGAGGACGACCTCGCCGGAGATGCTGTTGAGACCTTCGATCTCCCGTCCGATCTTGTCGGTGGCGTGCTTGGCTTGCGTGGCCAGGTTCTTGACCTCAGACGCGACCACGGCGAAGCCGCGTCCGGCCTCGCCAGCGCGCGCCGATTCGATCGTCGCGTTCAGCGCCAGCAGGTTGATCTGCCCGGTGATGTTGTCGATGAGATCGAGGATGCCGCTCATCGCTTGCGTCGCGTTGGACAGGTTCTGCGCCTGCGTATCGGCGGCGCCGACCCGGTCGACGGCGCCCATCGCAGTCTCGCGGGACTTGGTCATGGCCTCGGAGATCTCGCGCACGGAGGCATTGAGCTCCTCGGCGCCGGCGGCGACCGACTCCATCATGCCGCGAACGCGCTCATTGCCCATGCGCACCAGCACCTGGCGCGTCACGTCGGTGGCGTATTTGACCACCTTGAACGGCTTGCCGTTCAAATCCATGATCGGATTGTAGGAGGCCTGGATGTACACCTCCCGGCCGCCCTTGCCGATGCGCTTGTATTCGGCTGCCTGGTATTCGCCGCGGTTCAGCTTCGCCCAGAAGTCGCGATAGGTCGTGCTGTCGCGTTCGTCGGGGGGAACGAACATGCTGTGGTGCTTACCGCGGATTTCCTCGAGCGTGTAGCCCAACGCCTTGAGGAAATTCTCGTTCGCGGAAATCACCGTGCCATCCATGTTGAACTCGATCACGGCCTGCGACTTGCCGATGGCCGAGATCTGCCCGGCAAGATCGGCGTTCTTCAGTTTCGTGGCCGTGACGTCGGTCGCGAATTTGACGACCGCGATCGGCTTGCCCCTGTCGTCGAGGATCGGATTGTAGGACGCCAGAATCCAGACTTCCCTGCCGTTCTTGCCGATGCGCTTGTACTCGGCGGCCTGGTACTCGCCCATGTTCAGCTTGGCCCAGAACTCGCGATAGGCGGCACTGTCGCGCTCCGCCGGCTCCACGAAGATGCTGTGGTGACGGCCTTGAATCTCCCGGAGCTCATAGCCCATGACCTTGAGGAAGTTTTCATTCGCGGAGACGATGGTGCCATCCATGCCGAACTCGATGACGGCTTGCGAACGGTCGAGCGCCGCGATCTTTCCGGCGTCCTTCAGGCTCGCGATTTTCTTGGCGGTGATGTCGGTCGCGATCTTGACCACGATATGCGGCTTGCCATTGCGATCGAGCACCGGATTGTACGATGCTTCGATCCAGACCTCATGGCCGTCTTTAGCGATGCGTTTGAACTCGGCTGCTTGATATTCGCCCTGATTGAGTCGTGACCAGAACTCGCGATATGCGGGCGTATCGCGCTGATCGGCGGGGACGAACATCGAGTGGTGCTTGCCCTCGATTTCCTCCAGGCGGTAGCCGAGTGCATCGAGAAAATTCTTGTTCGCGGTCCGGATCGTGCCGTCCATCTCGAATTCGATCATCGCCGCGGAGCGCCCGATTGCGGCGAGCTTGGCGTCAGCATTGGTGGTGGTCTTGCGTGCAAACATCTGAGGATAGTCCTTCAATCGTGTCCACGAAATGCTGCAAAGCGCCGTGCTGAGTCCTTCGCATTGCCGCGATGAACGTGCTGCAGCCCGTAAAAGTCCGGTGCGACACCCAAGCCTGCATCGAGCGCTTCGAGTTTCTCTAGTGATTCGTGCCACTTGCGCTCGCGTCGAACTAATAAAGAAGCAATTGTCTTAACATTGAACAGGAGCACTTGATCCATGTTATTGATGCGTGTTGTTGGGCGTGGTTTCGACTAATAACTTCTGGCGGCAATGGCGCGGCTGGATTTCAAAAGGTCGATCCAATGACGCCCCCGGAGCAGCCTCGCAGGTGTCTCTCGTGCCCTGCAGGAGGGCTCTGTGACGCCATTCTCGCGGCGCCGGTCGATGCAGCCGATCGAGCTGCGCTGGATCAACGCTTCTTTACGGTTGCAGCCGGTCAGAAGATCGCGAAAAACGCGCGAGCGCTGATCTTGTGCAGCGGATGGGCGTTCCGCTACCGCATTCTTCCGGACGGACGCCGCTCCATCGTGAAGATCGTTCTGCCCAGCCAGGTTGTGTCTACGGAAGCGGCATTCTCAGAACCGTCCGTGCCGCAGAGCGATACGCCGGTGCAGGCACTCACGGACGTTCAGCTCTGCAGCTACTCGGCGCGCAAGCTGCGCGAGACATGTCTGGCGACGCCGCCATTGATGTCGCTGGTGCTCGATCTCTTGATGCAGGAGATGCGCGATGCTTACGATCTGGCGTCCGCGCTCGCGCAGCGCTCCGCCCAGGGACGGATTGCATTTCTGGTTCTCGGCACCATGAACAAGCTCGTTCCGGAGGGGCTGGTTGAAGGGCGCCGCTATTCTTTTCCGCTGCGTCACCAGCACATCGCCGATGCGGCCGGCCTGACCACCGTTCATGTCAGCCGCGTGCTGGCGCAGTTGCGCGAGAGTGGCTTGATGAGCGTATCGGATGGCGCTGTGACGTTCCATGATCTGCCGGGCTGCGACCGCGCCGCGGCGCGCGATTGAGCATCGGCGTTCTGTCGTGCGGGATGGCGCAGCTGCTTTGTCCGCTCACATCAGCCCGGAGCCTTTCAGGCTGGTATGCCCGTTCTTGCCGACGATGATGTGGTCATGGACGGTGATGCCGAGCGGCTTGGCGATGTCGACGATGGTCTTGGTCATGCGGATGTCGGCCTGCGACGGCGTCGGGTCGCCGGAAGGGTGATTATGCACCAGGATGATCGCGGTGGCCGACAGCTCCAATGCGCGCTTGATCACCTCGCGGGGATAGACCGGCGTGTGGTCCACGGTGCCGGTCTGCTGCACCTCGTCGGCGATCAACTGGTTGCGCTTGTCGAGGAACAAGAGCCTGAACTGCTCCTTCTCGGCAAACGCCATGCTGGTGCGGCAATAGGTGATGACGTCCTGCCATGACGCCAGCGCGTGCTTCTGCCGCACCTCGCCCTTGGCGATGCGGTGCGCGGCGGCGCCGATCAGCTTGAGCTGGGTGATCACGGCATCGCCGATGCCGTCGATCTCGCGCAGCCGCGGCTCGGGCGCATGCACCACCTCGGCGAACGAGCCGAACGTCTTGATCAGCGCCTTCGCGAGCGGCTTGACGTCGCGCCGCGGCAGCGCCGGAAACAGTGCCATCTCCAGCAGCTCATAGTCGCTCAGCGCGTCCGGGCCGGCAGAGTGGAATCGCTCGCGCAGCCGCTGGCGATGGCCGAGATAATGCGGCGTCTCGGGCGGCGCGTCGTTCGGGGCAGGGGCTTTGTCGGGCATCGGCGCCAGCATGCCGCGGCCTCGGCATTTTGCAACCTCGAAGTGCTCGATCCTGCCGCGCGGTGAGGCGCCGCGCCGGCGATCGCGTAGCTATCCCGCTCGCGCCGGCAGGCCCGCGATGAAGTCCGCGATGCTGGCGAGCACCGGCTGCTGCGCGCCGGCGAACATCCAGTGATCGGCGCCGTCGAGCTCGACGAAGCGGGCCTGGCGGATGTGGCTGGCGAGATGCCGGCCGGCCCCGACCAGCACGGCGCGATCGTCGCGACGGTGCAGCACCAAGGTCGGAACGGCCACCCGACCGAGCAGATGCCGGACGTCGGTCTCCCTGAGCGCTTCGAGCAGGCCCTTGATGGCGCCGGGGCTCGAGGCCGCCCGCAGCAGGCCGGCCCACCAGGCCCGCGCCTGCGGATCGCCGGCGAGACTCGGCGCGAACGCCTCGATGCCGGCCGGGCCGCCCCAGCCCGTCACCAGCTGTCGCAGCCACATGTCATATTGGCGGGCTCGCAGAGCGTGCGGATAGTCCGGTGTCGCGCTGCCCTTGGCGAGCGAGGCGAACAGGATCAGGCCGGCGACGCGCTCCGGATTTTGGGCCGCGAACGTGATGCAGGCTGGTCCGCCTTCGGAGGCGCCGAGCAGCACTGTGCGGCGGCTGCCGGCGGCGTCGAGCACGGTTTCGATGTCGCGCGTGGTGGCGTCAACGCTCGGGCTGAAGCCGACCCGGTCGGACAGGCCGATGCCGCGGCGATCGAACAGGATCAGGCGGCCCATTGCGGCGAGCGCGGACAGCAGCGCCCGGCTGCGCGGCTCCTCCCAGACGCGCTCGACATGCGAGACGAAGCCCGGCAGCAGGAGGATGTCGAGCGGCCCCGCGCCATAGGTCTGATAGGCGAGATGAACGCCGCCGCCGCCGATATAGCGCGTGGCCGGCGGCTCCGCGACACGCGTCGACGCATTCAGCAGCGCGCGGGTTTTCGGCTCGGGCGCGACGCCGAGCTCGTCGCGAAGCTGCTGCGTCAGCGCCTCCAGGTGACGCTCGGCGCCGGCGCGGTCGCCCGCGAGCATCAGGCTGCGGATCAGCGCGCGGCCATAGACCTCGCTGAGGGAATCGAGCGCGACGAGGCGGCGGGCATGGGCCACGGCGGTGGCGTAGTCGCCGGCGGCGCTGCTGTCCTGGACGACGCGCTCCAAGGCTTGCACGGCCCGGCCGCGCAACGCCTCGCGCCGGAAGAACGCCCATTCGTCGAATTGCGGACAGTCGCCGGGCGTGAAGCCGTCGAGGAAGTCGCCCGGATAGAGGCGGCAGGCCAGCGCGAAGTCGCCGCGATCGCAGGCCGCTTCGAACTCGTGGGCATCGACCTCCAGCGCGACCGTTTCAGACCAGCGCAAGCTCGTGCGGTCGGTGGCGAGGACGCCGTCGCCGAGCGCAAGCTGAATCCGGTGCAGCAGGCGGCGCAGGCGCGTTCGCGCAACGTCCTCGGGACTGTCAGGCCAGAACATCGTCGCGGCGACGTCGCGCGCGACGGCGCCTTTGGCCTCGGCGAGGTAGACCAGCAGCGCGAGCCCCTTGCGCAACGGCAGCGGGCACGGCTCGCCGTCCCGGCGAATCTCCGGAAAGCCTGATGTCCGTACGCTGAACCGGGCCATGGGGATTGAGACCTGCAATGATGACGTTTGCGGCGATTCCGTCATGGGCGCTTCGGGGGACGCTGAGAGGACGCTCGCCTGCTAGCAGGCGGACACGATCCCAGCGCGCGTCTCGGGGTGACCGATCCCGTCCCGCCAACGCTGCGTCCACACAACAGGAAAGCATCCATGTTCGCACGTCTCCTCATCCTGTTCTACGCCGCCATGAGCTATGCCGTCTTCCTTGTGTCGTTCGTGTGGGCGCTTGGTTTCGTCGGCAATCATGACCTGCTCGCATCGAAGACGATCGACGTCGGTCCGCCGTCCGATCCCGTCGATGCCATTGTCATCAACGGGCTGTTGCTTGGCCTGTTCGCGATCCAGCACAGCGTGATGGCGCGGCCGGGCTTCAAGCGGGTCTGGACGCAGATCATTCCGAAGGCCGCCGAGCGCAGCACCTATGTGCTGCTGTCGAGCCTGATCCTGCTGCTGCTGTTCTGGCAGTGGCGCCCGATCCCGGCACCCGTCTGGCACGTTCAGGGCGCCGCTGCCGTGCTGCTGACCGGCATCCAATGGCTCGGCTGGCTGGTCGCGCTGTCCTCGACCTACATGATCGATCATTTCGATCTGTTCGGGCTGCGCCAGGCGCTGTCGGCGATGCGTGGCGCGCAGCCGCCGGCTCAGCCGTTCAAGACGCCGCTGCTGTATCGCCTGGTCCGGCATCCGCTGATGCTCGGCTTCCTCTTGGCGTTCTGGGCGACGCCTGTGATGAGCCTCGGGCATCTGCTGTTCGCCGCGCTCAGCACCGGCTACATCCTGGTCGGGCTGTGGCTGGAGGAGCGCGATCTGGTCGCGCAGTTCGGCGAGGCCTATCAGCGCTACCGCCGCCGGGTTCCGATGCTGCTGCCGCGGCTGATCGGCGGCCGGCAGGTTTCCGAAGCGGACGGGGAAATGGGCGAGGTGCGTTAGCCGCGATGGACCTGCGCCTGTCCTGACAGGCGCAGGTGTGCAGGTCGGCGCGCGGCCTATGCCCGCAGCGACGCCCACGTAGACGTGAATTGGTGTGGCGGACCTTCAGCACCTATGTCAGGCATTGTTGCTGCGACGCAATATCGCAACTCAAAGCTCATATCTGCGACCCAGGGATTTCCGTCCCGCCCCGGGAGAGTTCCATTGACCACCGTCACGTCCGAGAGCGCCGACAGCCTCTCGAGCTGGATCACGCTGCTATTGGCCTTCTCCTGCGGGCTGATCGTTGCCAACATCTACTATGCGCAGCCGCTGATCGGGCCGATCAGCGCCGATCTCGGCCTGCCGCCGCAGCTTGCGGGGCTGCTCGTGACCATGAGCCAGATCGGCTATGGCGCGGGGCTTTTGCTGATCGTCCCGCTCGGCGACCTCATCGAGAACCGCAAGCTCGTCATCGCCACCATGGTCGTGGGCGCGGCGGCGCTGGGCTGCGCGGCGTTGGCGACGAGCCCCGCGACCTTCCTGCTCTCGGCGCTGCTGATCGGCGTCGGCTCGGTCGCGGTGCAGATCCTGATCCCTTATGCCGGGCACATGGCGCCGGAAGCGATCCGCGGCCGCACCGTCGGCAACGTCTCGACCGGGCTGATGCTCGGCATCATGCTGGCGCGCCCGGTGGCGAGCTTCGTCGCCGCGCATGCGTCGTGGCACGTGATCTATGCGGGATCGGCGCTCGCCATGGTCATCCTGGCCGTGGTGCTGCGTGTCGCGCTGCCGCCGCGCGAGCCCGCGGCGCGGCTGAGCTACGGCCAGCTCCTCGGCTCGATGGTCGAGCTCTATCGCGACACGCCGGCGCTGCGCCGCCGCGCGCTGTATCAGGCCGCGTTGTTCAGCTGCTTCAGCGTGTTCTGGACCACCTCGCCGCTGCTGCTGGCCGGGCCTGATTTCCGCATGTCGCAGTCCGGCATCGCTCTGTTTGCGCTGGTCGGAGTCGGCGGCGCGATCATGGCGCCGATCGCCGGCCGCATCGCCGATCGTGGCTGGACCCGGCCGGCCTCCGTCGCCGCGATGCTGCTCTGCCTGATCGGCTTTGCCCTGACGCTGGTGTTTCCGCTGGGGAGCACCGCATCGCTCACGACGCTTGTCATCGCCGCCGTCGCGATCGATTGCGGCGTGCAGCTCAGCCTCATTCTCGGCTATCGCGTGCTGTTCGTGCTCGGGGCCGGGCAGCGCAGCCGGCTCAACGGCCTCTACATGACGACGTTCTTCGTCGCCGGTGCGGCCGGCTCGGGCATCGGCGCTTACGCCTATGCGCATGGCGGCTGGATGCTCGCGGCCGCCTTCGGCATCGCGCTGCCGGTCGCGGCGCTCGCTTATTTCATGACGGAGCCGCGCTGATCAGAACGGGCTGCGTTTCAGTCCGGGCACCAGTGCGGCCAGCCGGTCCTTGATCCACGGCGCCGGCGGCAGCTTCCCGGTGGGCATCTCGACGGCGGCGGCCGGCTTGCGGCTCACGGCGAGCGTCAAGGTCGCGAGGTAGCGATCGCGCTCCTCCTTGATCGCGCAATAGGCCCGGTGATCAGGATCGGCGTCGGTGGCGACGCGGTCATTGGCGTTGATGACGAGGCGCTGCTTCGGCCGGCCCGTGTAGTCCGGCACGTTGGTGTAGATGAACTCGTTCAGCGCCTCGGGAAAGAAGGTCTGTCCCGTCAGCACCGTCGCCTCGTCGACGAACACCCGGAAATGGATGTGCGTCGCGCGGCCCGCATACCAGCCGGGATAGATGGTGGTGAAGCCGGCCCATCCCGCAGCGTCAGCCATCTGGGTGCCGCGCAAAAACGTCTTGCCGCTCTGGTCGAGCTTGTGATTGTCGCCCTGGCCCGCATAGCCCGAATAGATGCCGCGGGCATCACAGTGCCAGACATCGACGCGCGCGCCTGATACCGGCGTGCAGGCGCCGGCCTCGATCACGCGCAGCCGCAACGCGAGCGGCACGCCGGGCCGGCCCTCGGCGATATCGGCGCGCACCAGCTTGGGATCGAGATAATACGGCCCGGATTCGGATTGCGGCGTCAGGATGCAGGCGTCGTCGGCGGGCGTCGAGGCGGCTTGGGTTTCCGCGGCCGCAGATGCGCGCGACGTCAGCAGCGCCGCGCTCGCTGAAAGAAGGCCGATGACGCCGCGGCGGGTTGCGATGGTCAGAGACGCCTCCTGCAATCACATGCATGAAGACGGCAGTCGAGCAGCCGGGAATGGCAACAATCAGACGCGGGATGGCGTGCGGCCGCTCACACCTGCGTCAGCGGCTTCTCGCCATGGCGCTCCGACAAGGTGAAGATCTCGACGCCGTCATTGGTCACGCCGACTGAATGCTCGAACTGCGCCGACAGCGAGCGGTCGCGGGTGACCGCGGTCCAGCCGTCGGACAGGATCTTCACATGCGGCTTGCCGAGATTGATCATCGGCTCGATGGTGAAGAACATGCCGGGCTTGAGCAGCACGCCCTCGCCGGGACGGCCGACATGGATGATGTTCGGCTCGTCGTGGAACAGCCGGCCGAGGCCGTGGCCGCAGAAATCGCGCACCACGCTCATGCCCTGCGGCTCGACAAAGCTCTGGATGGCGTGGCCGATGTCGCCGGTGGTGGCGCCGGGCTTCACCGCGGCGATGCCGCGCATCATCGACTCATAGGTGACCTCGATCAACCGCTCGGCTTTGCGCGAGATCGGGCCGATCGCATACATGCGGCTGGAATCGCCGTACCAGCCGTCGACGATGAAGGTGACGTCGACATTGATGATGTCGCCTTCCTTCAGCGGACGGTCGTTCGGCATGCCGTGGCAGACGACGTGGTTGATCGACGTGCAGGTCGAGTAGCGATAGCCGCGATACATCAAGGTCGCCGGATAGGCGCCGTGGCTGAAGGCGAAGTCGCGCACGACATCGTCGATCCGCGAGGTCGGCACGCCCGGCTTGACGATGTCGGTGAGCGCATCGAGGCACTTCGACACCAGCGCGCCGGCCGTGCGCATGCCGGCAAAGCCGCTCGGACCATGCAGCTTGATCTGGCCGTTCTTGCGCGCAGCGGTGTCGGTGGCTTCGATATAGCTCATGGGCCTGTTTCGTTTCCGAACATGTCGAGGGGTGATCGCCTAATTTAATGATCGTGCGGCCCCGTGCAAGCCGGGTTTGCGCGGCCGGGGCCGATCAGGCGGTAGGTGCTTGTTCCCGCATGAATCTTCGAACGTTTTGCATCGTGTCGCGACACACCTTCAGGGTGCATTTGCAAGTCCATTGTTGGTGCGTGAGGAGACTGCGCAGATGTCCATTCCTGGCAGCATCATACCAGTTTTTCGCCGGCAGCTGCGACGAACCGCGCAGCCGCTCCGACCACGTTCCTGTCACGATTGTGGGGCAAAATTCGCCCAAAGGTTGTTCAATTCCCAGCATCATTTCACCTGCAATCCACCCAGTCTCTGTCGGGCACACGTCCGGCCGGACCGCTGCAGCCATTTTGCGATTGGGAGTTTCCAATGTCGCGACGTGCCCTCGACCTCGACATCCTGCCGGTTCCCGCGCTTCCGGCAGACGTGCCCGACGCGGTCATGGGCAAGATCCGCATCGTGATCGTCAGCGAAACGCGGGTGTTTCGCGAGGCGCTCGGCGCAAGGCTGGGACAGAACGATCGGCTCGAGGTGATCGATACGGTCGATCACCGCGGCGCTCTCGGTCTCGTCGCGCTGGCTCGTCCGCATCTGGTTCTGCTCGATGTCGGCGAATGGCACGGTCTGGAGCGCGCGACGGCGCTGCTGCGTGAGCAGCCGGATCTGGAGATCCTCGCCATCGGCGTCCCCGAGATCGCAGCGCCGGCCTTGTCGGCGATCGGCCGCGGCATCGCGGGCTGCGTGCCGCGCGACGGATCGATCGACGACGTCATCGCCGAGGTCGACCGGCTGACCGCCGGCGGCCGCAGCGAGCAGATCTCGCTCGTGGCCGAGCCGGAGGTGCAGCCGGATCCGGCTCCACCGCTACCTGCGACGAAGTTGCGGTTGGGCGAGCTGACGCCGCGCGAGTGCGAGATCCTGCAGATGATCGAGGTGGGATTGTCGAACAAGGAGATCGCACGAGATCTTCGGATCGAGGTCGGCACCGTCAAGAATCACGTGCACAACATCCTCGAGAAGCTCAATGTGCGCCGGCGCAACCAGGCCGCCCATCGGCTGCGCGCACATCACCAGCGTCAAGGCGGCTAGCTCAATCAGTCTCGCGGGCTCGATCCGCCGGCATTGCGCCGGCGGATCTTTCGCTTCGGCTGCGACTGTCCTCAGATCAGTCCGGCGTTGCGCATCTGCAGGAAGCCCTGCAGCAGCGCCGGGTTGATCATCTGCGGCTGCAGGAAAGCATTCGCGAACGGCGAGCCCTGGAACGGCACGCCGAAGCTGATCGTGCCGAGCGACGGCGCCGCCGACGCGGTGGCGATGTTGCCGGCCTGAGGCGCTGCGCTGAGGCCTGCGACGCGCTGCAGGTCCGGCACGCCGACGCCTTCGCGGGTGGGATCGCCGAGATAGCGCACGCCGGTGCTGGCGAGCAGCTGATAGAGCTGCGACACGCGCTGCTCGTTGCGGGCCTTGGCCGTGTCGCGGAACAGCGGGTGATGGGCGAGCAGCAGCGCGGCCATGCCGGTGATGTGCGGCGTCGCCATCGAGGTGCCGTCCCACGCCGCGTAGCCGCCGCCGGGCACGGTCGACAGAATGGCGACGCCTGGACCGGCCACCGCGATCTGCGGCCCGAAGCAGGTGAAGCGCGGCGAGAACATCGCGCCGGCCACCAGGTTCGGCACCACAGTGCGGGCGTGATAGCTGTCGTCGGGAAACTCGCCGAGCTTGCCGATCGCGGACACGGTGAGAACCGACGGCTGATTGCCGGGGAACTGCACCGGGCCGCTGGCATTGCCGGCCGCCACGATGCAGGCGACGCCGTTCTGCCGCGCCTCGATCAGCTTGTGCGCGACGAGCTCGGACTGCTCGCCGCTGCCGAGGCTCATATTGACGACATCGATGCCGCGCGCGATCGCCTGGTCGAGCGCGTCGATCAGGTCGCTGAAGCGGCCGCCGGGGAACACCTTCAACGCGTGCACCTCGGCCATCGGCGCAAAGCCGCGCACCGCCTTCATCTGGCCTGAAATCGCCGCGGTGATGATGCCGGCACAATGCGTGCCGTGGGACATCGTGTCCCTGGTCCAGCTCGCGCCGTCCTTGTTGTTGGTGAAATCCATGCCGCGGGTGACATGGGTGAGCTGCGGATGGCTGCTGTCGCAGCCGGAATCGATGATCCCGACCTTGACGCCCTGGCCGGTCAGCGACGGATCGAGCTGATCGAGCTTCATCAGCTGCTGGCCCCAGCCGACATAGGGCGCGCCCGGAAAGCCCTGGAAGGTCGCGGCGAACGGCTGCAGCTGCAGCGTATTGATGCCGTCGGACAGCGCCGGGCGCTCGAACATGCGATCCCAGTGGTTGGCGCTCGGCTTGACGTAGATCGCCTGGATCGTCTCCAGCGGTCCGCCGAACACGGTCACCGTGACCTCGCCCTTGTCGTCGGTCACACCCTGGCCGGGGAAGCCCAGCCCGTAGACATAGACGGTGGCCTTCGGCAGCGGCTGTCCGTTGGCACCGACGACGCGCAGCCGCACGTCGATGCCGATGCCGGGCTGCATTGTCATCGCATTGTTGAAGGCCATCGACAGATCGTCGGCATGACGCAGCAGTGCATCGTGCTCGACAATGACGTTCGGCGGCGCGCTGGCCCGCAGCGCCGCGCCGCGCGCCGGATCCATCTCGGCGACCACGATCTCCGGCATCCCGCCGCCGCCGCCTCCGGCCGACAAGGCGCCGAAGCCGCTCGGCTTCACCTGCCTGATGATTTGGACATCCGGCATGTTGTTGAGAGTCGTCGCGATCGCGTCGACCGCCATCGGCTGCACGCCGGGCAGTGGACGTGCCGCGACCAGGAAGCGTGATCGTCTCGTCTTCACCGTGGGCTCCACCGTCGGCGAAGCCGCATCGGTCTTGTTGGGGGCGGCATTGGCGCGGCCATTCGGGCCCTTGCCTTGGCCCGGTGAGTTGTCGCTCGAATTGTTGTCGGCCATAGCGTCTCTCTCCTGGGATCTCTGCTGCTTGTCGGATCGGCGCATGGCATTGATTCCGTCAGAACGGACTGAGCTTGGCGTTCCGCTCGATGATCAATGCTGAGCCGAAGCGCGATTTGAGCTGTTCGGCGTCTTTCAATCTCAGATTCACGACGAGGTGTGGCTGGTCCGGGCGTCCGCCCTTCGAAACGATGGACGCTCCGGCAATGCCTTTCAGCGCGTCCTCGAACGCGGTGAGCTGGGGAGTGTCGGACGTACTACGTCCCGCAACGATGAACTGATCGCTTGAGCCGTCCGTGGTGAAGCTGTCGGTCATGATGGTCGTCCTCACTGTCTCGGGTTTCCCCCGGGCGACTATCGAGCCGCCCGGGGGAAACTTGCAACGTCTGCGTCCAGCCTCACACCGGCGTGCCGGCTCAGTGATAGGTCACGCCCTGGTAGGGATAGACAGAGGCGATCGGCACAGTGCCAAAACCGGTCTGGCCCCAGCCGCCCTGCGCCAGCTGCGGGCTGGCATCGAACGGCAGGATCCCGCCGAGGATGCCGCCGGCAGTGCTGCCGATGGTCTGGCCGAGATTGCGGTTGCCGAGCGCCTTGCCGATGAAGCCGCCGCCGAGACCGCCGAGCGTGCTGCCGAGGAAGCCGCCGAGAAGGCCTTGCGGCGCAAGCTCGGGCGCGGCGTCGAACGGCAGGATGCCGACCGGCTGTTGCGGCACCCCTGCAAAGGGCGATCCGCCATACAGGGTGTTGGTGAACGGCAGGCGCGATTGGCCGAGGACGTTGCTGAGCACGCCCTGCGGCACGAATTGCGGTGCGGCGTCGAACGGCAGGAAGCGCTGGGCGAGCTGCCCGGCCACCCCACCGATGGTGTTGCCGAGGCCGCGATTGCCGAAGGCACCGCCGATGGCGCCGCCGAGCGGAGCGCCGACCTGGCCGAGCAGGTTGCCGAAGAAGCCCTGCGGAGCGAGCTCCGGTGCGGCCTCGAAGGGCAGGAAGCGCTGGGCGAGCTGGCCCGCGACGCCGCCGATGGCATTGCCAAGGCCGCGATTGCCGAAGGCACCGCCGATGGCGCCGCCGAGCGGAGCGCCGACCTGGCCGAGCAGGTTGCCGAAGAAGCCCTGCGGAGCGAGCTCCGGCGCAGCCTCGAACGGCAGGAAGCGCTGGGCGAGCTGGCCGATGCCGCCGCCGAGCGCCTGGCCGAGACCTGCGTTGCCGAAGGCGCCGCCGATCGCATTACCGACGGGTGCGCCGATCTGACCGAGCAGATTGCCGACGAAGCCCTGTGGCACGAATTGCGGCGCGGCGTCGAACGGCAGGAAGCGCTGGGCGATCTGGCCGATGCCGCCGCCGAGCGCCTGGCCGAGACCTGCGTTGCCGAAGGCGCCGCCGATCGCATTGCCGACGGGGGCGCCGATCTGACCGAGCAGGTTGCCGACAAAGCCCTGCGGCACGAATTGCGGCGCGGCGT
Source organism: Bradyrhizobium sp. USDA 4353 (assembly GCF_054063215.1). NCBI lineage: Bacteria > Pseudomonadati > Pseudomonadota > Alphaproteobacteria > Hyphomicrobiales > Nitrobacteraceae > Bradyrhizobium > Bradyrhizobium sp. USDA 4353. The sequence continues at coordinate 1,135,807 of NZ_JBSSGB010000001.1, read as the reverse complement.
CGAACGGCAGGAAGCGCTGGGCGATCTGGCCGATGCCGCCGCCGAGCGCCTGGCCGAGACCGGCATTGCCGAAAGCGCCGCCGATCGCATTACCGACGGGTGCGCCGATCTGACCGAGCAGATTGCCGACGAAGCCTTGCGGCACGAATTGCGGCGCGACGTCGAACGGCAGGAAGCGCTGGGCGAGCTGGCCGATGCCACCGCCGAGCGCCTGGCCGAGACCGGCATTGCCGAAAGCGCCGCCGATCGCATTGCCGACGGGTGCGCCGATCTGACCGAGCAGGTTGCCGACGAAGCCCTGTGGCACGAATTGCGGCGCGGCGTCGAACGGCAGGAAGCGCTGGGCGATCTGGCCGATGCCGCCGCCGAGCGCCTGGCCGAGACCGGCGTTGCCGAAGGCGCCGCCGATCGCATTGCCGACGGGGGCGCCGATCTGGCCGAGCAGATTGCCGACGAAGCCTTGTGGCGCCAACTGCTGCGCAGCAAGCAGACCGTAAGGCACGCCCGCCTGAAGTGCGCCATTCACCTGTTGTCCGTCCATTGTCTTCCTCCTGGGGTCGCCGATCGTTTCGATTTGCTTGCGATCGCGAACCGTCACGCGACAACGACGGGGATCGCTGAGCACGCCGACGATAGAAAGGGCAGGACAGGTGGTGAATGGATCATTCGGTACACGTGGAGGCACAGGCCTTCGCGTCGATACCGTGCACATGGAGCGGAGGCGCTGTGCACCTTCACTCCGGCGTGAACTATGAACTACTTCATATTCGCGGCCGCATGCGTCGATCCGACGCATGGACCTCTCATCAATGGAGCTGTGATCAGGTCGGGACCTCGACCGTGGTCTCCACCGGCAGCGCGCCGCCGCGCACCCGCAGCTCGCGCACCGGATAGGGCACGCGGATGCCCTCGCGCTTGAACGCGTCCCACAGGGCCAGCATCACCTCGCTCTTGACGCTGTCCATGTAGCTGGGATCGGCGATCCATGTGGTCAGCGAGAACTTCATGCCGGCCTCGGTGAACTCGGTCAGCAGGCAGGTCGGCGCTTTTGATTTCAGCGTGCGCGGCATCTCGGCCGCGATGTCGGTGGCAAGCTTGACGACGACGCGCGGATCGGCGTCATAATTGGTGCCGAAGTTCACCTTCACCAGCGTGTTCTTGTCGGTGTAGGTCCAGTTGGTGACCTTCTGGGTGACGAGGTCCTCGTTCGGGATCAGGAACTCGCGGCCGTCGCCGGCGGCGACCGAGATGTAGCGCGTGTTCATCGCGCTGATGCGGCCCGAGCTGTCGCCGATGGTGACGAGGTCGCCCGGCTTCACCGATTTGTCGGCGAGCAGGATGATGCCGGCGACGAAATTGGCGACGATGCGCTGCAAGCCCAGACCGATACCGACACCGGCGGCGCCGGAGAAGATCGCGAGCGCCGACAGGTTGATGCCGACGGCGCTGATCGCGATCGCCACGCCGAGGATCATCAGGCCCATGCGGACCATCTTGATCAGCAGCACCTGGATCGACGGCGTCAGGTCGGTGGAGCGGGTGATCCGGCTCTCGACGAAATTGCTGGCGATGTTGGTCAGCCAGAGCACCGCCAGCAGCAGCACGCCGAGCTTGATCACCAAAAGCGGCGTCAGCCTGAGGCCGCCGAGCACGACCGAGACGGAGTCGAGCGCGTCGACGACATTGTCGAGCTGGCCGATGATGCTGAGCGCCGCGACCAGCCAGGCCGAGATCGACACGATCTGCACGATGAAGGTGCTGCGGATCACCGAGGTGATCAGGCGGATGACGAGCCAGGCCAGCGCCAGCTTGAGCGCCACCGCGAGCAGGTAGGAGCGGCTCGGCCAGGTCCACAGCACCATGCCGGTGCGTGCGATCCGCATCAGGATCACGAACACGACCGTTGTGACGCTCTCCAGCAGCACCCGCAGCAGCTGCCGCAGCGGGCCGGGCCAGCCCATCGCCAGCGAGGTCACGTCGATGCGGGCGCGCACCGCAGCGCTCGCCGCAAAGGCGATGCCGGCGCCGCTCAGCACCAGGCCGAGCTGAAGGTAGAACCACGGCGAGGTGACCTCGGCTCCGATCGAGCGGGCCACGGTCTGGAGGAATTCCAGAATGTCTTTCAAATCGAACAGGTCGAGGTCCATCAGCGGGGTCTCGGAGAGGAATGGCGGCGCGGGTCGGCCCGATCGGCGGGATTTAGTTCGTTTTCGTTACAAGCGATTGCCGCGAAATATACCCCGAACGAGGGCTGGGATGGAAAAATGGGCATATCGCCGCGATATGAGCAAATCCGGTTGGCGTGCAAGTGTGGCGACGATAAGGATGTAAAACTCGGATCCATCAACGTTTTTTCATGACATCCCTCGACGCCGTCAGCATTGCCATCCTCCTCGGCGCGATCCTGGTCATGGCCGGGATCCTGTCCAGCCTGCTGGCGCTGCGCTTCGGTGCGCCGCTGCTGCTGGTGTTCCTGGTGATCGGCATGCTGGCGGGCGATTCCGGCCCTGGTCATATCGAATTTCAGGACGTCCGCACCACCTATCTGGTCGGCTCGGTGGCGCTCGCGCTGATCCTGTTCGACGGCGGCCTGCGCACGCGCTTCCAGAGCATTCGCACCGTGCTGGCGCCGTCGATGGTGCTTGCGACCGCAGGCGTGCTTTTGACCGCGTTCATCACCGCGCCGGTCGCGAAATATGCGCTCGACCTCGGCTGGACCGAGGCGATGCTGGTCGGCGCCGTCATCGCCTCGACCGATGCGGCGGCGGTGTTCCTGCTGGTGCATGCGCAGGGCCTGCGCCTGCGCCCGCGCGTCGGCGCGACCTTGGAGGCGGAATCCGGCAGCAACGATCCGTTCGCCGTGTTCCTGACCCTGATGCTGGTCGAGCTGATCTCGGTCGGCCATGGCAGCGTCGGGCATTTCGTGTTCGAGCTGGTCCGCGAGGCCGTGCTCGGCACGCTGTTCGGCATCGTCGGTGGCCGGCTGGTCGTGATCGGCCTCAACAAGGTTGCGCTGCCGCAGGGCCTGCATGCGCCGTTCGTGACCACGGCGGCGCTGGTCATCTTCGGCGCGGCGCAGATCGCGCATGGCTCCGGGTTCCTGGCGGTCTATCTCGCCGGCCTCATCGTCGGCAACCGGCCGACGCGGGCGCATAACTCCGTCGTCACTTTCCTCGATGCCGCGACCTGGCTCGCGCAGATCGTGATGTTCGTGCTGCTCGGCCTCCTGGTGTCGCCGCAACGGCTGCTCGACAGCCTCCTGCCTGCGATCGCGGTCGCATTGGTGCTGATGCTGGTGGCGCGCCCCGTCGCGGTGTTTCTCTGTCTGCGTCCATTCCGCTTCAACTGGCGGGAGAAGGCGTTCATTGCCTGGACCGGCCTGCGCGGCGCGGTCGCGATCTTCCTCGCCTCGATCCCGATGCTGGTCGGTCTCTCCAACGCCTATCTCTATTTCGACGTCGCCTTCGTCGTCGTCATCATCTCGCTGCTCGCGCAGGGCTGGACGCTCGGCGTCGCCGCGCGCAAGCTTCACGTCGCGCTGCCGCGCACCGATCGCGGCCCGCGCCGCATCGAGCTCGATCTGCCCGGCCAGCTCGAGCAGCAGCTGGTCGGCTATGCGATCCGACCCAAGAGCCTGTATTTTCGCCGCGGCCTGATCCCGTCCTGGTCGAAGCCGACCCTGGTGATCCGCAACGAGCAGATCCTGTCCCCGGCCGAGGCCGAGCCGGTCGCGCCGGGGGACTATCTCTATCTGCTGGCGCCGCCGGAAAAGGCCGAGTCGCTCGACCGCTTCTTCGTCGACATGCCGCCGTCCTCGGCGCCCGATCCGCATCTGCTCGGCGACTTCATGGTCTCGGCCGAGCATACGCTCGACGAGGTTGCCGGCATCTACGGCGTCAAGCTCGGCGAGGGCGAGGACAAGCTGACGCTCGCCGATTACTTCGACATTCATCTCGACAATGCGCCGAAAGAAGGCGCCACCGTCGCGCTCGACACCATCGTGCTGGTGGCCCGCTCGATCTCCGGCGGCCGCGTCAACGTCGTCGGCCTGCGCCTGCCCGAGGACGAGGAGCCGCAGCCGGTGCTGACCCGCAAGCAGCAGGTCAGGCGCAAGCTCGCCGATGTCTGGTCGTCGGTGGCGGGGGTGTGAGGGCCGGCTCCTTGTGCTAATTCGCCGGGGGATCTTGGTTTGCGAAGATCGCGACTATGTCTTGCCGTCCATCGATGACACGGACGATCTGCGGTCCATCCGTCGTGACTCGGTCGAAGACGACGTGAGCGCCGACCGATATCGAACGTAGACCTAGCTGCAACTCGTCGCGAGAGCGCCCCGCATGCGGAAATTCGATCAGGACGGTCGCGGTGCGCTGAACATCGCGAAGGATGCGGTCGGCGGTCGGTGACCCGGCAGCATCGGCTAGATAGTCCCAGAGACGATCCAGATCGCTGGCGGCCTCTGGCGACCAGAGCGCGCGACGCTCACCCGCGGACATGTCCTGCGTTTTTCCGCTTGATCAACTCTTCGATATCCAGTGGCTGACCCTTGCCGGGGTCGAGAGACTTAATGCCCTGGTCGAGCATGTCGCGAAGTGCCTGAAGTTTATCGACATGCGCAAGCAGTTCCCGGCTGATCTGCTCCTGATCCGCCGCGGGTAGCCGCTCAAGCGCCGAAATTGCGTGCTCCAATGCCTTGATCATGGGGACATGATACCGCATCTCCGATAGGCGCGCATCCCGTAATTCGCGAGCTGCTCTGCAAGCTCACTCCGCCGGCAGGATCGCGACCGAGATCGTCGTGTCCGGTGCGCCGCTGATCTGCAGCACGAAGGGCTGCGCGGACAGCTCATATTTCACGGTCTTGCGGATGCCGTCGCAATCGGTGGCGCCGCTGAAGGCGATCGGCTTGAGGATCCTGCCGTCCTGCACGAGGTCGATCCAGCCCGCTGCCGACAGGCTGACGGTGTAGACGCCCGCCTTGGGCGCTGCCGTCATCTGCGCAAAGCCGGCGAAGCTGCCGTCCTTCGGCGCGCGTTCCGGCGCGATCGGCAGCCTGGCGTCGGCGTGCGGACGCAGCGTGAGCGACAGGCCGGAGGCAGGCAGCGCTGCGATCTCGGCGCCGGAATCGAGCGTCTTGCGGTCGGTGGAGGTCAGCGCCGCGCGCTCGCGCGCGATGTCCCATTTGAACTTGTCGCAGCCGCTCGGCTCGGCGGCCTCCGAGGTTGCGCCTGCGGCGAGGCTCAGGAGGAGGGTGGCAGCGGCGCGACGGATCGGGGGCATGACGGACTCGCAAGGTTGAGCCACGCAGCGCGAAGCGCTGCGCGCGGCATCACATGATTGTCTGGAGGTGGGACCGTCATCCCGTTCGGATGCTGCGCTTACGGCGCGAGCATCCGCATCCTAGCGCATTCCTGCGTCGCGGCGAATCGCGATCGCGTCAGCGCTCGCATCTCAATTCTCGTCAATTCTTGGCGTCCGGCGCGTGCAGCACGGCGCGGCAGCTCGGCGGCAGCTGCGCCATCGTGATCGGCTGCGGCGGCTTGGGCGGCTCCTTCGGCGGCGGCGGATGCAGCACCGCGTCCGAGAACCAGTAGTCGAGGTCGTCGCAGCCGTCGCCGCCCTCCTGGTCGGTCTGGCCATGGCAGTCGGGGTTGCCGGGCGGGCACACCATGCGGATGTGGAAATGATAGTCGTGGCCCCACCACGGCCGCACCTTCGTCAGCCAGCCGCGGTCGCCCTTGGCGCCGCGGCACAGCGCCTTCTTGATCGCGGCGTTGACGAAGATGCGCTGCACCGAAGGCTCCTTCGCGGCAGCGCGGATCACGGCGAGATGCCCCGCAGTGAACACGCGCGGATCGACGTCGAGGCGATCGGGGCGCACCATCATGACAGCCGACATCTCCTCGCGCTCGTTGCGCGATAGCCGGTGCTCGGGCATGGGCGTCAGCCAGATGTCGGCGTCGAGCCCGATCTGGTGGCTGGCATGGCCGCTGAGTGCGGGGCCGCCGCGCGGCTGGCCGATGTCGCCGACCAGGATGCCCGGCCAGCCGGCGTCCTTGCGGGCGTGGTCCGCCAGCCGCTTCAGCAGCGCGATCATGTTGGGGTGGCCGAAATTGCGGTTGCGGGACAGCCGCATCACCTGCCAGTCCTCGCCATTGATCGGCATCCGCTCGGCGCCCGCGATGCAGCCGCGGTTGTAGGTGCCGATCACCTTGGTCGGCTGCGCCGAGGGCAGGATCCTGCGGGCGAAAAGCTCCTTGGCCGGCGTGCTCGGATCATCCGGGTTGGCCAGCGGCGGCAGGGCCTTGGGCTCGATGCTGCCCTTGTCCTGGCCGAGAACGGGCGTGGCCACGGCCAGTGCGGCCATGGTCAACGCGGCGGACAGAATCAGGCGGGCGTGCATGCAGCGAGTGTAGCGGCTGTCCGCCGGCAGAAAAGGCAGGGGCTGGTCACATCCCGTCCAGCATTTGTGATGTGGGAAACCCAGGCTGTTAACGCTTGCGTAACCCTGCTCTGGATTTGGGGAACCCGGTGTAACATAGCTCAATTGCCTGAGTTCGTTCGGTAGATGGACGATGTCTGAGCGGCGAATGCACGGAATGCGTGTCATTTGAGCCGCGCGGCAACCGGGTTCACTTACTCCTAGTTGTGCCGTGCCGTCCGGCGGCCCCAAGGCACATGGCCTTCTCGCGTGATACGCGAGTGTGTCTCGTATTTCACGTAACCTTTAGCTGTCATCCCGCTGCATCAAGATACCATTTTTTCAGACACTTGGCCGAAAACTGGCTCCGAGAAGGAGAGTGAGGCACCGCGATGCGGCCCGTTCGGCCAAATAAAGCAAAGAAGCTCAATCGCGCGCCCCGCGCCCGTGATTCGATCCATCCGGTGCGGCCCACCCCGAAGCTGGGGCGTCACAACCAGCGCGCGACCGACACCGCCGTCGAGATGGCGAGCACCCGCGCCGAGGCGGAAGCCGCGATCGGCGAGGCCAAGAAGGCGCATGACCGGCTGGTGGAGGCGATCGACCTGCTGCCCGAGGGCATCGTCTTTCTCGATTCCGACGGCCGCTATATTCTCTGGAACAAGAAATACGCCGAGATCTACAAGCGCAGCGCCGACCTGTTCGCGTCCGGCGCGCGACTGCAGGACACGATCCGCATCGGCGTGGCGCGCGGCGAGTATCCGGAAGCGGCGGGCCGCGAGGAGGAATGGATCGCCGAGCGGCTGGAGAGACTGTTTCACCCGAGCGGACGCCACGAGCAGAAGCTCTCGGATGGCCGCACCATCCTGATCGAGGAGCGTCTGACGGGCGACGGCGGCATCGTCGGCCTGCGCGTCGACATAACCGAATTGAAGCAGCGCGAGGAATCGTTTCGGCTGCTGTTCGACGGCAACCCGGTGCCGATGATCGTCTGTGCCCGGGATGACGGCCGTGTGCTCGGCGTCAACGCGGCCGCGGTCGAGCATTACGGTTATAGCCGCAAGTCCTTCGAGCAACTGAGCATCCGCAACCTGCAGGCCTATGAGAGCGAGACGCCCTGGGGCGAAGAGCAGTCGAGCGAGGAGACGGCGGCGCGCACCTGGAAGCATGTCCGCGCCGACGGCACCCTGATCGACCTCGCGATCTATCTGCGCCATCTCGTCCACAACGATCAGCCGGCCGTGCTGCTGGCGCTGATGGACATCACCGAACGCAAGCGCGCCGAGGCGCGGCTCGCTTTCCTCGCGCAGCATGATGCGCTGACCGGCCTGCCGAGCCGCAATTTGCTGCGCCAGCAGATCGACGACAAGCTGATCCAGAGGCGGCGCGGCTCGGAGAAGATCGCCGTGCTGGTGCTCGGCCTCGATCATTTCAAGTCGATCAACGACACGCTGGGCCACGCCGTGGGTGACCGGCTGTTGCGTGGCGTCGGCAAGCGGCTGCGCTCGATCCTGCGCCAGGAGGACATCGTGGCGCGACTGAACTCCGACGAGTTCGCGGTCGTGCAGGGCGGCCTGGCGCGCCCCGAGGATGCCGCCCAGCTCTGCCGCCGGCTGCTGCAGGCGATCGCCGATCCCTATCTGATCGACGGCAGCTCGGTGACCATCGGCGCGACGATCGGCATCGCGATGGCGCCGAACGACGGCGACGATGCCGAGAAGCTCCTGAAGAACGCCGACATGGCGCTGTCGCGCGCCAAGACCGAGACGCGCGGCTCGTTCAGCTATTTCGAGTCGGGCATGGATGCGCGGGCGCAGAGCCGGCGCAAGATCGAGACCGAATTGCGCGACGCGATCCAGCGCGACCTGCTGCAGCCGCATTACCAGCCGCTGATCGATCTCGTGACCGGGCGCATCACCGGCTTCGAGGCGCTGGTGCGCTGGCCGCATCCGGAGCGCGGCATGATCCCGCCGTCCGAGTTCATCCCGATCGCCGAGGAGACCGGGCTGATCTCGGGGCTCGGCCGCTCGATGCTGCGCCAGGCCTGCAGCGACGCCGCGAAATGGCCCGACGCGGTGCGCGTCGCCGTCAACATGTCGCCGCTGCAATTCCGCGTCGGCAACGTGCTGTCGCTGGTGATGGATGCGCTCAAGCAATCCGGCCTGCCGGCGAGCCGGCTCGAGCTCGAAATTACCGAGACCCTGGTGCTGGAGGAGAGCGGCCAGGTGCTCGCGACCCTGCATGCGCTGCGCGCGCTCGGCGTGCGCATCTCGATGGATGATTTCGGCACCGGCTATTCCAGCCTGAGCTATCTGCGCAGCTTCCCGTTCGACAAGATCAAGGTCGACCAGTCCTTCATCCGCGACCTCGCCGCCAACCGCGAGGCGCAGGCGATCGTCCGCTCGATCGTCAGCCTCGGCAAGGGTCTCGGCGTGACCATCACCGCCGAGGGCGTCGAGACCGAAGCCGAGCTGCGCTGCCTGCGTGCCGAAGGTTGCCACGAGGCGCAGGGCTATCTGTTCAGCCGTCCCCGGCCGAACGCCGAGATCGTCGGCCTGCTCCAGGCGCAGCGCGATGCCGCGGATGGCTCGTCGTCGGGCAAGGCGATGGTGGCCTGAGCGAAGCCCGTCGCGTTCTTCCGGTAGGCTCACCGCTGCCGGGGACGTCCACCTCTCCCGAAGGGAGAGGTCGGATTGCATCGTCAGATGCAATCCGGGTGAGGGGATCAGGTGCGACTGACCGTGCGGATAAACCCACTCACCCGGCGCTTCGCGCCGACCTCTCCCCGTTGGGGAGAGGTCGAGATCGAAGCCGTCAGCTCACTTCGACCGATGCGCCTCAACCTTGTGCTCTGAACCGCGCCCGATAGGCGGCAGGCGATGTGCCGATGCTGCGGCGGAAAGCGACGCGGAAGGTTTCGAGCGACTGGTAGCCGCATTGCGCCGAGATGTCGGCGAGCGGCAGTGTGCCGCTCTCCAGGAGCTCGCGCGCCCGCGCCATGCGCTCCTGCTGCAGCCACGCTGCGGGGCCCGATCCGGTGGCCTCGTTGAACCGCCTGAGGAAGGTGCGCTCGCTCATCCGCGCGCGCTTCGCCATCGCGCTGATCGCGATCGGCCGTGACAGTCGCCCCCTTGCCCAGTCCATGACCTCGCCGATCGTGCGTCCCGGGCGCGCCTGGATGGGCGCGATGACATATTGCGCCTGGCCGCCGTCGCGATGCGGCGGCATCACCAGGCGCCGCGCGACCGCATTCGCAACCTTGGCTCCGAAATCGCGACGCACGAGATGCAGGCAGGCGTCGATGCCGGCGGCGCTGCCGGCCGAGGTGATGACATTGCCCTCGTCGACATAGAGGGTGTCGTCCTCGATCCGGATGTCCGGATAGAGCCGCTTCAGATCGGGCATGTGCCGCCAATGCGTGGTGGCGCGCTTGCCGTCGAGCAGGCCGGCTGCTGCGAGGACGAAGACGCCCGAGCAGATCGAGAGGCAGCGCGCACCGCGCGCGGACGCCTGCGCGATCGCGCGCAGCAGCCGCTCCGGCGGGCGCTCGTTGCGGTCTCGCCAGCCCGGCACGATGATCGTGCGGGCGTCCTTCAGGCGTGCCAGCGGGGCATCGGCTTCGACGACGACACCGCCGATCGCCCGCGATCGCCGGCTCTCCGCCGACACGACCTTGAACTGATACCAGGGGAATTCGAACTCCGGCCGCGGCAGTCCGAACACTTCGACGGCGATGCCGAACTCGAACGTGCACAGCCCGTCATAGGTGATGACGGCGACGAGGCCGGGATCTGGATCAAGGTGTCTGGCGGCGGCGCGTGACATTGGCGGAAACTTACCGGACTTTGTCAGATCCGTCACTTGGGATGCCGGTCGTCATGCGCGAGATTGGCCCAGCTCACGCAACGTCGCAGGAGAGAGACCATGACGACTTACGTCACCGAAGTGCCGGCCGCTCCATCAGCGCAGGCGCTCGCGCATTTCGAGGCGATGCTGGCCTACGAGACCGATTGCTGGGACGTGCATGAAAGCCTGCGCAGCGCCGATCCGGACTTCATCCTGGTCGACGTTCGCGGCCCGGCCTCGTTCGCGAAGGGACACATCGCCGGCGCCGTTCACATCCCGCACCGGAGCATGACCGCCGAGCGGATGGCTGCGTATCCGGCGGGGACGGTCTTCGTGGTCTACTGCGCCGGCCCGCATTGCAACGGCGCCAACCGCGCCGCCATCCGCCTCGCGGGGCTCGGCCTGCCCGTGAAGATGATGATCGGCGGCATCACCGGCTGGCTCGACGAGGGCTTTGCGTTGACGCCCGGCGATTGATTTTTGGGAGCCCGGCTCTCGCGCCAACATTCGGTGTCGTCCCGGCGAACGCCGGGACCCATACCGCGGAAGCTGTCGAGGGACGGGGCTGGCAGTTGCCTGCCTCACGCCAGCCGGTGGCTGGGTCCCGGCTCGGAGGCCGGGACGACATCGAATTTGTGGCCGGCAGTGTAGGTGGTCTCGCTACGCCGCCTGCCGCAGGCCGGCGAGGAACGTATCGACACTCTTGAACAGGTCGTTGGCGCGCTTGCCGAGGTCGCGGGTGGCGACCATGACGTGATCGGCGAGCTGGCGCGACTGTTCGGCGGCGTCGCTGGCGCCGACGACGTTCTGCGACACCTCGGTGGTGCCGGAGGCCGCCTGCTGGACGCTGCGCGCGATCTCGCGCGTCGCCGAGCCCTGCTGCTCGACCGCTGCGGCGATGGTGGCCGCAATGCCGCTGATCTCCTGGATCGTGGTGCTGATGCCGCCGATCGCGGTGACGCAGTCCGCCGTCGCGGCCTGGATCGAGGTGACCTGGCCGGCGATCTCCTCGGTCGCCTTGGCGGTCTGGCCGGCCAGCTCCTTGACCTCGGCGGCGACGACCGCGAAGCCGCGGCCGGCCTCGCCGGCACGCGCCGCCTCGATCGTCGCGTTCAGCGCCAGCAGGTTGGTTTGGCTCGCGATCGCGTCGATCAGGCGCAGCACGTCGCCGATCTTCTCGGCGGCGGCGGCGAGGCTGCCGACCATCTCGGTGGTCTGCTTCGCCTTGATGACGGCGCCATCGGCGACCTTGCTCGAATGCGCGACCTGGCGGCCGATCTCGGTGACGGAGGAGGCGAGCTCCTCCGACGCCGCGGCGACCGTCGACACGCCGCTCGAAGCTTCTTCGGAGGCGGCCGCAGCCGCCGCCGTGCGCTGCGAGGTGCCGTTGACGCTGATCGTGATCTCCTCGACGACGCGCTCCATGTCGGCCGTCGCCTTGGCCACCGACGACACCACGCCCTTGACGTCGGCCTCGAAACGATCGGCCATCTGCCGCTGCAGCGCCTGCTTGTCGTGCTCGGCCTGAAGCTGGCTCGCCTCCTGCGCCTCGCGCAGGCTCGCGGTCTCGATCATGTTGCGGCGGAACACGTCGACGGCCTGGGCCATGGTGCCGAGCTCGTCCTTGCGCTCGCCCCCGGGGATCGCGACATCGGTGTCGCCGCTCGACAGCCGGTGCATCACGGCGGTGATCGCGACCAGCGGACGAGAGATGCCGCGCGCGACGAACAGCGCGACCGCGACCGCGAGCAGCAGGATCACCAGCGTGCCGAGGATCAGCTGATGCTGCGCGCTGGCGGCGGCGGCTTCATAGGCGGTGGTGTCCTTGATCACCTCGAGCACGGCGATCGGGTCGCCGGCGTAGTTCTTGATCTGGCCGACATAGACCGCGGCCGGCCGGCCGGACAGCATCGCGTCGCGCTGGATCGGCGCGCCCTTGAACACCGCCTGCACCTCGTCGGTCGTGGCGACGACATCGTCGCCGAACGTCGACGACAGCCGCTTCGGCTGGCCCTCGTTGATCCAGTACACGGCGAGATCGATGCCGAAACGCTGCTTGGCGCGGTCGACGAACTCCTTGCCGAAGGCGGCGCCGACATCGACGGTCGCGATCGCCTTGCCGTCGCGCATGATCGGCGTCATGCCGAAGATGCCGAGCGACAGCCGGCTCTGCTCGACGCCGGCGATCTGCCGTCCCGTCTGGTTGGCCTGAACCACCGTCAGGCGGCGCTTCGAGGTGTCGTCGCCGAACACCTTCGGCTCGTGCACGCGATAGAAGTTGGTGGCGGGCGGCGCCCACACATTGACCAGCGGGATGCCCTGCGCCTTCAGCGAGGTCATCGCGCCGCCGAGCAGCGCGCCCAGCGCGTCGCGGTCACCCTTGAGATAGGCGTCGGCGACCGGCGGCAGCCCCGCGAGCGTCGAGCTCACCGCGAGCGCCGCACGGCCCTCATAGTCGATGCCGGCCGCCACGCTGTCGAATTGCAGCTTGAGCTGCTGCTCCAGCGCGAGGCGGGTCAGCGCGCGCTGCTGGATCACCGAGAAGGTGCCGAGCACGGCGCAGGCGATGGCGACGGTGAGGGAGAGCGCGACGATGAGGCGGGCGGAGATCGATCGAAGGCGGGACATTCGGGGCATTCCTTGCTTTGCAGCAAGGGTCCCAGAATACCATTAAGGAAGAGATACCGTAGTTGTACGGAAGTGCTGGTTTTGCAGCGAAATCCGGACTTTCTTCAAGCTATCGTGCTGAGGAGACCCGCGAGGCGAGCCGGTGCCGCGCCTCAGCTATCCACCTTGAGCGCGGCGATGAAGGCTTCCTGCGGGATGTCGACCTTGCCGAACTGCCGCATTTTCTTCTTGCCTTCCTTCTGCTTCTCCAGAAGCTTCCGTTTGCGTGTGATGTCGCCGCCGTAGCATTTGGCGGTGACGTCCTTGCGCAGCGCGCGCACGGTCTCGCGCGCGATCACCTTGCCGCCGATCGCCGCCTGGATCGGGATCTGGAACATGTGCGGCGGGATCAGGTCCTTCATCTTCTCGACCATCGCGCGGCCGCGGCCTTCCGCGCGGGTCCGGTGCACCAGCATCGACAGCGCGTCGACCGGCTCGTTGTTGACGAGGATCTGCATCTTCACGAGATCGGCCGGCTTGTAGTCGGTCAGGTGATAGTCGAACGAGGCGTAGCCCTTGGAGACCGACTTCAGCCGGTCGTAGAAGTCGAACACGACCTCGTTGAGCGGCAGGTCGTATTTGACCATCGCGCGGGCGCCCACATAGGTGAGCTCCTTCTGATTGCCGCGGCGGTCCTGGCAGAGCTTCAGCACGCTGCCGAGATATTCGTCGGGCGTCAGGATGGTGGCCTCGATCCACGGCTCCTGGATCTCGGCGATCTTGACCACGTCGGGCATGTCGACGGGGTTGTGGATCTCGATCTCCTCGCCGTCGGTGAGCTTCATCTTGTAGATGACGGAAGGCGCCGTCGCGATCAGGTTGAGATCGAACTCGCGCGACAGCCGCTCCTGGATGATCTCCAGGTGCAACAGGCCGAGGAAGCCGCAGCGGAAGCCGAAGCCGAGCGCGGCTGACGTCTCCATCTCGAACGAGAAGCTGGCGTCGTTCAAGCGCAGCTTGCCCATCGCCGCGCGCAACGTTTCGAAATCGTCGGCGTCGACCGGGAACAGGCCGCAGAACACCACCGGAATCGCCGGCTTGAAGCCCGGCAGCATCTCCGACACCGGCTTGCGGTCGTCGGTGATGGTGTCGCCGACGCGGGTGTCGGCGACTTCCTTGATCGCGGCCGTGATGAAGCCGACCTCGCCGGGGCCGAGCTCGTCGACCTGCTGCATCTTCGGGGTGAAGAAGCCGACGCGCTCGACGTCATAGGCCGCGCCGGTGCCCATCATGCGGATGCGGCTGTTCTTCTTCATGACGCCGTCGACGATGCGCACGAGCACGACGACGCCGAGATAGACGTCGTACCAGCTGTCGACCAAGAGCGCCTTCAGGGTCGCGTCGCGGTCGCCCTTCGGCGGCGGCAGGCGGGTGACGATGGCTTCCAGCACGTCGGGAATGCCGAGCCCGGTCTTGGCCGAGATCATCACCGCGTCGGAGGCGTCGATGCCGATGACGTCCTCGATCTGCTGCTTGATCTTGTCGGGCTCGGCCGCCGGCAAATCGATCTTGTTCAGGACCGGGACGATCTCGTGGTTGTTGTCGAGCGCCTGGTAGACATTGGCGAGCGTCTGCGCCTCGACGCCCTGGCTGGCGTCGACCACCAGCAGCGAGCCCTCGCAGGCCGCCAGCGACCGCGAGACCTCGTAGGCGAAGTCGACGTGGCCGGGCGTGTCCATCAGGTTGAAGATGTAATCCTTGCCGTCCTTGGCGCGGTACTGCAGGCGCACGGTCTGCGCCTTGATGGTGATGCCGCGCTCGCGCTCGATATCCATCGAATCGAGCACCTGCTCCTTGCCCGCCATCTCGCGGTCCGACAACCCGCCGGTCATCTGGATCAGGCGGTCGGCAAGCGTGGACTTTCCATGGTCGATATGGGCGACGATGGAGAAGTTGCGGATGTTGGGAATGGGGACGGTCGTCATGGGCCGCGCAAATAGCATCCCGAGCCCCCAACCAGCAACCATATTGCTGAATTTCCAGGGCCTTTCTTCACGCCAAGCTGATTCCCTGTGCGCCGAAAACAGGCTACCGAGGGCGGATGTCGAGTACCTCTCTGCCGCATCAGGCGGTCCGCCCGCGCCATCGCTTGGGACCGCAGCGTTTGGCCGCATGGCTGGTGGCGCGCGCCACTGCGCCCGCGACCTCGTTTGGGGTCGTGATCGCCTTCGTTCTCGTCCATGTGGTGCTGTGGACCGCGATCCTGACCAATCTGAAGGCGGCCCAGGACGTCCATATGGACGTTGCCGAAGCCTATGCCTGGGGCAGCCGCTTCTTGCTGGGCTATGGCAAGCATCCGCCGCTGTCGGGCTGGATCGCCGGGCTGTGGTTCTCGGTGTTTCCGGTCAAGGACTGGGCGACCTATGCGCTTGCGATGACGATGGCGGGCTGCGGGCTGGTCATCGTCTGGTTCGCGAGCCTGAAGGTGGTCGACCGCCGCCGGGCGTTCTTCGTCGTCGTGATGGTCGCGCTGTACCCGATCTTCAATTTCAAGGGCTTCAAGTACAACGCCGATCTGGTCCAGCTCTTGACCCTGCCGCTGGTGGTCCTGGCGTATCTGAACGCCTTCGAGAAGCGCAGCGTCGTCTCCGGCATCTGGCTCGGCCTCGCCGGCGCGGCGGCGCTGATGACTAAATACTGGGTGCTGACCATGATCGGCGCCATCGGCCTCGCCGCGCTGCTGCATCCGGAGCGCATGCGCTTCCTGGCCTCGCCGGCGCCGTGGGTCGCGATCGCCACCATGGTCCTGGCGATGGTTCCGCATTTGGTGTGGCTGTGGCAGGTCGACTTCGTCCCGCTCACCTATGCCGGCGACGTCTATTCGCTGTCGGATCGCGGCCGCGCCGCCGGGCTCGTGCTCGGCTATGTCGGGCATAATCTCGCGCTGCTCGCTCTGCCGGTGGCGCTGGCCGCGCTCGTGCTCGCCTGGCCGCCACGGTTCGCTTTCCACAACTGGCGGCGCGGTCCCAATCCCGGCGTCAATCGCAGCCAGGCGCTCAATGTCTGGTGGGTGCAGGCGATCGTCGCGATCGGGCCGCCCCTCGGCGGCCTCGCCTTCACGATCTACATGAAGACCGATTGGGGCATCTCGCTGTTCTTCCTGGTGCCGCTGGCGCTGGTTGCGATCCCGGCGCTGCGGCTCAGGCTCACCATGCTGCCGCGGCTCGCCGCGGTCTGGCTGGTGCTGTCGCTGCTGACGCTGGCTGCCTCGCCCTGGATCGCCCGGCGCGAGATGGCCGCCAACCCGAACGGCGTCACCGGCTATGGCGCGAGGTCGCAGCTCGCGCAACAACTGACCCAGGCCTGGCACGCCCGGTTCGGCTCGCCCTGGAAACATGCCGCCGGCTATTCCGAGATGGACACGCCGATGACGTTCTACAGCCCCGACCATCCGCGGCCGTTCACGGTGCCCTATACGGCGGAGGAGACCTGGGGCTCCGGCCTGAGCACGCTGGAGGACCTCAAGCGCGACGGCTTCATCGGCGTCTGCGACACCACCGACAACCGCATCGCCTCCTGCGAGGCCTGGATGACCAAGGAAGCGCCCCACGCCGAGCCCCTGGTCATGACCACCCAGCGCTTCTTCCACGGCCTGGCAGGCCCTGCAATCGTTTGGAAGGTGTATATTCAGGGGCCGGCGAGGTAGCTGCGGTCGCGCGATCGACTCTGAGTTTTCGGCGAAGATGCCGCGGAAGCGGCGGTGCGCTCCCTCGCCCCGTTCTTACGGGGAGAGGGCTGGGGTGAGGGGCAGCCGCACGGGAAGTGCTCGTAGCGAGACCTGTACTCCCTTAACCCGGATTGCATCCGACAACGCAATCCGACCTCTCAGCGCGAGCGAAGCTCGTCGCGACCCCGCAAGCGGGGCGAGGTTGGAGACCCTCACACGCCTTCTTCGTGGAACTTGTCGTTCACCAGATCGGTGATGGCCTGCAACGCGGCCTCGGCTTCGGGCCCTTTCGCAGACACCAGGATCTTCGTCCCCGGCGCCGCCGCCAGCATCATCAGGCCCATGATCGAGCGGCCGCCAACGGTTTCGCCGCCGCGCGTCACCCAGACCTCGGCCTGGAACTTCTCGACCATCTGCACGAACTTGGCCGACGCCCGCGCGTGCAGGCCGCGCTTGTTGGTGATCAGCAGCTCCCGCGAGATCGCATCAGCAGGCACGGCCGGCCCGGCGATATTGTCCTGCGGCGCGTCCTCGTCGCTCATTTGCCGGCAAGCACCCGGCTGGCGATGGTCACGTACTTCCGTCCCGCCTCCTGCGCCATCGCGATGGCGTCGGGCAGCGAGCGCTCCTCGCGCACCTTGGCGAGCTTGACCAGCATGGGCAGGTTGATGCCCGCGAGCACCTCGACCTTGGGCCGGCTCATGCAGGAGATCGCAAGGTTCGACGGCGTGCCGCCGAACATGTCGGTGAGGATGGCGACGCCGTCGCCGGTGTCCACACGGTTCACGGCTTCGATGATGTCGCTGCGACAGAGATCGGAATCATCGTCGGCGCCAATCGTGACCGCTTCAATTTGCTTTTGAGGACCCATGACGTGTTCGAGCGCCGCTCGGAACTCGTCGGCGAGGCGCCCATGGGTCACCAGTACCAGGCCAATCATCGGATACTCCTCGCGGGCGCCTTGGGTGCACCGCACGAACGCGCCACTTTGACCATCCGGAGCCCCCGCGCAAGAGGGCATATTCGCGATTCTCCCGGATTCAGAGGTAGGGGCGGGGGAGCTGGCGACGGTCTATCGGGTCGCGATAGTGGGGGTGATATGGTTACCAATTCGCTTCACACAATTGGCCGAAAGATTACCGGGTCATGAACTCTCGGTCGTGGTTAGCGCAGCCACAACCAGCGGCAGGGGCTCGTACCCCCGCCCTACCGGGATCCGCGGCAATTCGATACCATTTTCGCGCCAGCGGAGCGCCTCGCGGGGTGGCAGCCGCTCGGCATCCTCGGCCATCAAATCGACAATGAGACCAATCGGCGCGCCGGACACGTGGTCGCAGGCGCGGATGCCGAGGCCGCGAATCTCGATCAGGCCGGCCAGGGACGGGGCAGGGCTGACCCATATTTCTCCGCCGCGTGTGGCGAGATGAACACGGTCGTCGCCGACCAGAACGGCCGGCGGGATCTGTCCGGCGCGTCCGGCGAGAATCAGATCGAAGGCGAGGCGCGATTTGCCGGCGCCGGAGGGGCCGCGGATCAGCACGGCGCGATCCCCGACCTTGACGGCGGAGGCATGGATGCTGGCCGTGTCGGCGGTCACGACGCCGGCAGCCGGACGATGAAGCGTGCGCCCGCCACGGTCGGATTGCCGTCGGCGTCGACCGGGCCAGGCCGGTTCTCGGCCCAGATCCGCCCGCCATGGGCGTCGATGATCTGTTTGGAGATAGACAGGCCGAGGCCCGAGTTCTGGCCGAAGCCCTGGTGCGGCCGGTCGGTGTAGAAGCGCTCGAAGATGCGCTGCAGGGCGTCCTCGCGGATGCCCGGACCGTCATCATCGACGGTGATCTCGATCTCCGAGCGCACGCGGCGGCAGGTGATGCGCACCTTGCCGCCGGCCGCCGAGAACGACTGCGCATTCGACAAGAGATTCGAGATCACCTGGCCCAGCCGTGAATCATGGCCGGGCACCGAGAAGGTGTCGTTCACGCCGCGGCCCTCGAAGCGGACCTCGACGGCGACGTCGGTGCCGTTTTTCTTGGTCTCGTTGGCGACCGAGGTCAGCGTGTTCAAAAGCCGGCGCAGGTCGACCAGCGTCATGTCCTGGCGCTGCAGCTCCGCATCGAGCCGGCTGGCGTCGGAGATGTCGGAGATCAGCCGGTCCAGCCGCTTGACGTCGTGCTCGATCACCGCGAGCAGGCGGGCGCGGCTGTTGTCGTTGCGCGCCAGCGGCAAGGTCTCGACGGCGGAGCGCAGCGAGGTCAGCGGGTTCTTCAGCTCGTGCGCAACGTCCGCGGCGAACATCTCGATCGCCTCGATGCGGGCGTAGAGCGCATCGGTCATGTCGCGCAGCGCGCCGGAGAGATGGCCGATCTCGTCGCGGCGGCGGGTGAAGTCGGGGATCTCGACGCGGGTCTTGATGCGGCGGCGGACGCGCTCGGCGCTATCGGCAAGCCGTCGCACCGGACCTGCAATGGTGCTGGCGAGCAGCAGCGACAGCACGATCATGACGGCGGAGGCGACCCCGCCGACCTTCAGAATCGCGAGACGCTCGGCGGTGACCATCTGGTCGATGTCGTCGCCTTGCGTCGACAGCATCAAGGCGCCGTGAATCGTGCGCGAGCGCTGCACCGACACGGCGACGGAGACGATGACCTCGCCGCGCGAGTTGACGCGGACCATGCTGCGCTTCTGGCCCTTCAGCGCGTCCCGTCACTTCCTCGTAGCCGTTGCCGTTCTCCGGGCCGTATTCGCGATACAGCGGCAGGTCGCCGCGATTGAGCCAAGTGCGCACCGAGATCAGCGCGCGCTCGACGAAGCCCGGCTTCTCGCTCGACGGCGGCGGCAGGTCGAAGCGCAGCACGTTTTCCAGATTGCGGCTGTCGAGCAGCAGCCCGCCGTTCGGATCATAGATCCGCGCGCGCGTCTTGGTCGGCGAGATCAGCGTCCGCAGGACGGGGGCGACTCGCTCGGGATTGATCGGGAAGTCGAGCGGCGAATATTCGTCCGGCGCGCCATAGCTCTCGCCGGGCTTGAGATCGAGCAGCCGCTCGGGGTCGATGGTGATGGTGTTGGTCTGCACCGTCGCGGAGGCGGCGATGGCGCCGGCGATGATCTCCGCCTGCACCAGGAGGCTCTGCGCGCGCGCGTCGATCAGGCCGGCCCGGAACTGCGAGAGATAGAGGATGCTCGCAACCAGAGCGAGCAGGCCGGCGATGTTCAGCGAGACGATGCGGCGGGTCAGGCTCGAGAACGACAGCGCGAACAGGAACTGGCCGGCGCGGCGCAGCCAGCTCACCGGGCGCTGCCAGCCGGACACTTGCGGCGTCTCGTCCGCCACGTCGGAGGCGATCGACGCCGCCTCCTGGGCATTCAAGGCTGAGTCAGGCTGCGTGCGATCGAGCAATGGACGTGCTCCGATTCCGTTGTTCGAAAGGGATGTGCGGCGGGCTCTCGCGAGAGCTCATGTCGCCGCACCGAATATCGCCGCAACAGCGGCCCCGTTCCGGCATCCGCGCCCCAACGGGCGCTCGGGAGCTTAGTCTATCGAATCAAGGGCGCGACGTCAGCGCGCAATTTCGCATGACGTCGCTTTTGGCGATGCTTCAGGTTTCCTTGAAGCGATAGCCGACGCCGTAGAGGGTCTCGATCATCTCGAACTCCTCGTCGACCATCTTGAACTTCTTGCGCAGCCGCTTGATGTGGCTGTCGATGGTGCGGTCGTCGACATAGACCTGGTCGTCATAGGCCGCGTCCATCAGCGCGTTGCGGCTCTTGACCACGCCCGGACGCTGCGCCAGCGCCTGCAGGATCAGGAACTCGGTGACCGTCAGCGTGACCGGCTCGTTCTTCCAGGTGCAGGTGTGCCGCTCGGGATCCATGCGCAGCAGGCCGCGGTCCAGCGCCTTGGCGTCGTTCTCCTTCGGCAGCGCCGTCGGATCCTTCGGCTGCGAGCGGCGCAGCACCGCCTTGACGCGCTCGACCAGCAACCTCTGCGAGAACGGTTTGCGGATGAAATCGTCCGCGCCCATCTTCAGGCCGAACAGCTCGTCGATCTCCTCGTCCTTGGAGGTGAGGAAGATCACCGGCAGGTCGGACTTCTGACGCAGGCGCCGCAACGTCTCCATGCCGTCCATGCGCGGCATCTTGATGTCGAGGATGGCGAGGTCAGGCTGGCTCGTGCGGAAGCCGTCCAGGGCCGATGCGCCATCGGTGTAGGTCATGATCCGGTAACCCTCGGCCTCTAGCGCGATGGACACGGATGTCAGAATGTTACGGTCGTCATCGACCAAGGCGATTGTGGGCATGAGCCTGCTTTCAGAGTCTGGTTACGCCGAGACTTCGAGAATCAAGTAAGGGCCGCGTATTTGGGCTTCGAACATGGTCAACGAGCAATGCAAGCTGGGCTGAAGTGTGACCGAGTTCCACAAATACCATGGCAAAGTCTTGTGCCGCGCCCAAGTTTGTGGCCCGTTTAGCCGAAAAAAGGCCTTCATTGCAACCGGATGGACGAGGGAAAGACGATGTCTGCGAGCTTTAACCCTAATCGCGTGACCCGCTCCCTGCTGCGCCGAAGCCGGCAGGGCGCGCTCGCGACCCTGATGACGGGTTCGGGCGATCCGTATTGTTCCCTCGTCAATGTCGCGACCGCCGCCGACGGTGCGCCGATCATCCTGATTTCGCGATTAGCAGTGCATACCAAGAACGTTCTCGCCGATGCGCGCGTGTCGCTGATGCTCGATGAACGCGCGCCCGGCGATCCGCTCGAAGGTGCTCGGATCATGCTGTCGGGCAAGGCCGAACAAGCAACTGATGAGAACAGGGAGAGCTTGCGCCGCCGGTATCTCAATGCGCATCCCTCAGCGAGCGACTACGCCGATTTTGCCGACTTCGCGTTCTTCGTCATTCGTCCCGCGGGCACCCATCTCGTCGCCGGATTCGGCCGCATCGTCGATCTCACGCCCGAGCAGTTTCTCACCGATGTGTACGATGCCGCTGAGCTGCTGGCGGCTGAGCAGGGCGCCGTCGATCACATGAACGAGGATCACCGCGATGCGCTCGGGCTGTACGCGACGAGGCTGCTCGGCGCCGATGCCGCGGAGTGGCGTTGCAGCGGCTGCGATCCCGACGGATTGGATCTGATGGCCGGCGGCAGGACGCTGCGACTCGATTTCCCCGAGCGCGTCACCACGCCGGGAGGATTGCGCAAGATGCTGGTGCGGTTGGCGGATGAGGCGAGGGCGAAAGGCTAGTACTTAGTCGAAGGACTAATAGTTAGCTCGACTGTATATCGATCTGATTGCACCAGCCGCCTCTCGGGCGCTGCGCTCCCTCTCCCCGTTCTTACGGGGAGAGGGTCGGGGTGAGGGGGCAGCCGCACGGGTGGTGCCGCTTCTCTGTCACGAACTCATTGTGCCAGCTTCGTGCGATGATTGAAGCCAGCTCGAATGATTGCTATTCGATACGGAGCCGTTGTGCCCTTCCGACGGACCCCGCCCTGAGCTCCGCGCCTGCCATGCCCCTCACCCGGATTGCTGCGCAATCCGACCTCTCCCCGCAAAGCGCGGGGAGAGGTTTGCAGCGTCCGCACCGAGCCTGCGGTGGCATCAACGAGCGGGCGAGATCAAATGAGATGAGACCCACTACGAGCCGCGAAGGCGGTGCGCTCCCTCTCCCCGTTCTTCACGGGGAGAGGGCTGGGGTGAGGGGCCGCCGCACGGGCGGTGCAGCTTCTGTGCGAAGACCAAGTCAGCTCCAAGCTCCGGCGCGCTCGAGATCGTCCATCATCGCGTTCCCAGGGTTGAAACAGCGTCCGACCATGAGTCGCAACGAAGGGCTGCGGCACGCCTGGCTGGCGTTGCGCGGGGGGTCATCTTCACCTTCCAGCGCGTATCCTTCGGTTTTGGCGTCATTCGTTCTGCGGATGAAACTAAAGCACGTTATCTATCTGTTGCGCCGCAGCATGCATTCCACTCCATGAGCAATTGCTGCTGCCCTGTGCATTTGCGCAGCGAAGATGAGCTACGTGCATCAGCTGTTTGCAATAACGAATTCGGTCGGATCGTCTTGGCAAGACCAGCGTTGGTCAGTATTAGGTCGGCGACCGCGCTTGGACAGGGCGATGTAAACGGTAACGGTCGCCGCACGACGCGCCACGACACGCGCGCAACCGGTGCGGCTCTCAGGAGGGTTCTTCGTGCAAGAGACGGGTATTCGCAACGGCGCCTTCGGTGCCGACAAGTTCGGCTTAAAGAACCTCAGGCAGGTGCATTGGAATCTCGGCGCTCCCCAGCTCTATCAGTACTCGCTGGCGGCAGGCGAGGCGGTGCTGTCGGCCGACGGGGCTCTCTGCGCGGACACTGGCGAATTCACCGGCCGCAGCCCGAAGGACAAGTTCACCGTTCGCGACGCCTCCACCGAGAAGATGTGGTGGGCGGGCAATCAGTCGATCACGGCCGAGCAATTCGAGACGCTGTACCAGGACTTCCTCAAGCACGCCGAGGGCAAGAGCCTGTTCGCGCAGGACCTCTATGGCGGCGCTGATCCGACCTTCCGCATCAAGACGCGTGTGTTCACCGAGCTCGCCTGGCACTCGCTGTTCATCCGCACGCTGCTGATCCGCCCGGAGACAATCGAGCTCGACACCTTCGTGCCGGAGCTCACGATCATCGACATGCCAAGCTTCCGCGCCGATCCGAAGCGGCACGGCGTGCGCTCGCAGAACGTCGTGGCCATCGATTTCGCCCGCAAGATCGTCCTGATCGGCGGGTCTTATTATGCCGGCGAGATGAAGAAGAGCGTGTTCACGACGCTCAACTACTATCTGCCCGAGCGCGGCGTGATGCCGATGCACTGCTCGGCCAATGTCGGCCCGAACGGCGACACCGCGATCTTCTTCGGCCTGTCGGGCACCGGCAAGACCACGCTGTCGGCCGATCCGAACCGTACCTTGATCGGCGATGACGAGCATGGCTGGGGTCCGTCCGGCGTGTTCAATTTCGAGGGCGGCTGCTACGCCAAGTGCATCAAGCTGTCGCAAGAGGCCGAGCCGCAGATCTTCGCGGCATCGACCCGTTTCGGCGCCGTGCTGGAGAACGTCGTGCTCGATGAGGACAGCCGCGTCCCCGATTTCGACGACGGCTCCAAGACCGAGAACACCCGCTCGGCCTATCCGCTCGACTACATCCCGAACGCCTCGCGCACCGGCCGCGCGCCGCATCCGAAGAACGTCGTGATGCTCGCCGCCGACGCCTTCGGCGTGCTGCCGCCGATCGCAAAGCTGTCGCCGGCGCAGGCGATGTATCACTTCCTGTCCGGCTACACCGCCAAGGTGGCCGGCACCGAGCGCGGCTTGGGCTCCGAGCCTCAGCCGGAATTCTCGACCTGCTTCGGCTCGCCGTTCCTGCCGCTCGATCCCTCCGTCTACGGCAACATGCTGCGCCAGCTGATCGCCGACCACAATGTCGATTGCTGGCTGGTCAATACCGGCTGGACCGGCGGCAAGTACGGCACGGGCTCGCGCATGCCGATCAAGGTGACGCGCGCGCTGCTGACGGCGGCGCTCGACGGCTCGCTTCGCAATGTCGAATTCCGCACCGACAAATATTTCGGCTTCGCGGTCCCGACCGCATTGCCGGGCGTGCCGAGCGAGATCCTCGATCCGGTCAACACCTGGACCGACAAGGCCGAGTTCGACAAGACCGCCCGCGCTTTGGTCGGCATGTTCCAGAAGAACTTCGCCAAGTTCGAAGCCCAGGTCGACGCCGACGTCCGCGCTGCCGCGCCGGACGTGAAGCTGGCGGCGGAGTAGGGCTCTGCAAGCTCGAGAGGTCAGCCGCTCTGCGGCTGACCCTTTGTCTCTGCGCCAAGCGCGGATCAGCCGAGGTCGCGCCAAACCCACCGCTGTCGTCCCGGCCTTGAGCCGGGACCCATAGCCACAGGACGGCGTCGTTGAAACGGGAAGGCAGCTCCAGCGCTCGCAAAACTTCGGACGGTGGCTATGGGTCCCGGCGCGGAGGCCGGGACGACACCGAGATTGTTGAAGCGCCTTGGGCTCTCACGCCTTGAAATACGCGATCTGCGTCGTCGTCGCGAGCAGGCGCCCCGATGGTGACCACAGCTCGCCATGCTGGTCCTGATAGCTGCGGTTGAACACCTTGGCATCCGCGGTGGCGAGCACATGCGTGATGTCCTCCGCGGCTAATTCCTCGCGGCTGACGTGGAAGTAGGTCGTCAGCGACACCGTGCCGAACGGGATCAGCTCGCCACGGACGTGGAAGGCGCGGCCGAAAAACGCATCCGACATCGACAGCAGCGACAGGCAATCCAGCTTGCGGGGCTTGCGGTCAGAGATCCACAGCCGCGAATAGGCGCTGCGCAGCTCGCCCGCAGCGCTGCCGAAATCCGGACGCCCCTCGACGAAGCGGAAGTCGTATTGCTTGGTCCAGGACATTCCGGCGTCGGGATAGCGCTTCACGTGATCGAACGGCGGCGCGTCCGGCTTGATGGCCGGCTGATGCGACCAGGACGGCCGCCGCTCGGCGAACACGGCGGTCGCCAGCGTCGCCGCATCGGCGTCGCCCTGGCTCAGCTCGACGCACCAGTGCTGCGAGGAGCGGTTGGCTTTCACCAGCCGCACGTCGAGATCGAACGGACCCTCCGCGATTGGCGCGCAATAGTTCACGGTGACGGCCAGCGGATCGCCGGCGATCTGCGGATGCTGGATCAGCGCGCGCAGCACGGTGGCTGCCGTGACGCCGCCGAACGGCCCGACGAAGGCCCAGTAGTCCGGGCTGGTGCGGCCCTGCCAGCGGCTGTCGCCCGCGGTGACGCGGGTGGCCTCGTCGAACAGATGGACTGGCGTCTCGGTCATGCGTTCCTCCTGACGATCATCGTATGATGGCCGTCAGGTGAAAAGCAATCGAAGGCGCCGGCAATGACGTCACGGATTCTTGCTCAGGGACATCGCGACGAGCGACTGTACGGGTTAGTTGCTCCGTCATGCCCGGGCTCGTCCCGGGCATCCACGCGGTTCCCAGAATGCCGAGCGACGTGGATGGCCGGGACAAGCCCGGCCATGACGATGCAACTACGTTCTCCGCGCCATCACGCCCGCTGCGCATGCGGCAGCGTAGCCACCGGGCCGACCGGCACGTTCCAGATGTCGTCGGCATATTCGCGGATGGTGCGGTCGGAGGAGAACCACGCCATGCGCGCGACGTTGAGGATCGAGGCGCGGGTCCAGGCGGGCTCCGACTGCCAGCGCGCATCGACGCCGCGCTGCGCCGCGTAGTACGAGTCGAAATCGGCCGAGACCATGTAGTGGTCGAGATGGCGCAGCGCGTGCGCGATCGGCTCGAACCGGCCCGGCTCGCCGGGCGAGAACAGGCCGGAGGCGATCGCCTCGATGGCGCGCGCCAGCCGCGGCGAGCGGCGGATCACGTCGGTGGCATCCAGGCCCTGCTGGCGGCGCAGCATGACGTCGGGCGCCTCCATGCCGAAGATCGCGATGTTCTCGGCGCCGACATTGTCGCGGATCTCGATATTGGCGCCATCCAAGGTGCCGATGGTGATCGCGCCGTTCAGCGCCAGCTTCATGTTGCCGGTGCCGGACGCTTCCATGCCCGCCGTCGAAATCTGCTCGGACAGATCGGCGGCGGGAATGATCATCTCTGCAAGGCTGACATTGTAGTCGGCCATGAACACGACCTTGAGCTTGCCTGCGATCGCCGGGTCGTTATTGACCACCTCCGCAACGTCGTTGATCAGCTTGATGATCAGCTTGGCGTAGCGGTAGCTCGCCGCCGCCTTGCCGGCGAAGATCTTCACCCGCGGCACCCAGTTGCCTTGCGGATCGTCCTTGATGTCCAGATACAGCGCCACAGCCTCGAGGATGTTGAGCAGCTGCCGCTTGTATTCATGGATGCGCTTGATCTGCACGTCGAACAGCGCGCTCGGATCGAGCCGCACATTCATGCGCTCGCCGATCAGCCGCGCGAGCTGGATCTTGTTGTGGTGCTTCACGGCGCGGAACTTCTGGTGAAAGCCGCTATCGGCGACGTAGCTCTCCAGGCTCGAGAGCAAGGTCGGATCGTCGACGATGGCGTCGCCGCATGCCTCGCGCAGCAGGCTGGTCAGCTTCGGATTGGCGAGCGTCAGCCAGCGCCGGAAGGTGATGCCGTTGGTCTTGTTGGTGATGCGGCCGGGATAGAGATGGTTGAGATCGTGGAACACGGTCTCCTTCATCAGGTCCGAATGCATCGCCGAGACGCCGTTGATGCGGTGCGAGCCGACGAAGGCGAGCTGGCCCATGCGCACGCGGCGGCCGCTCTTCTCGTCGATCAGCGACACCGCAGCGCGATAGTCGATATCACCAGGCGCGCGCTGCTCGGCGAGTGCCAGATGCTGCGCATTGATGCGGTAGATGATCTCGAGATGCCGCGGCAGCAGCCGCTCGAACAGCTCGACCGGCCAGGTCTCCAGCGCCTCCGGCAGCAGCGTGTGATTGGTGTAGGACAAGGTCGCGACGGTGATTTTCCAGGCCTCGTCCCAGCGGAAATTGTGCAGGTCGACCAGGATACGCATCAGCTCGGCCACCGCGAGCGAGGGATGCGTGTCGTTGAGCTGCACCGCGGCCTTCTGCGCCAGGCTGCGCAACTGGCCGTCGGAGCCGAGATGCCGCTTGACGAGATCCTGCAGCGAGGCCGAGACGAAGAAATATTCCTGGCGCAAGCGCAGCTCGCGCCCGGCCGGGCTCTCGTCATTGGGATAGAGGAACTTGCAGATCGCCTCCGCGCGCGCCTCTTCGGCCGATGCGCCGAGATAGTCGCCGGAGTTGAACACGTCGAGCTTGAGCGGATCGGGCGAGCGCGCCGACCACAGCCGCAGCGCATTCACATGCTGGCCGCGCCAGCCGACGATCGGCGTGTCATAGGCGACTGCCTGCACGGTCTCGCCAGGATGCCAGATCGCGCGGTCGCGGCCCTTGTCGTCGACATGCTCGACTCCGCCGCCGAAATGGACGTGATAGACCACTTCGGGGCGCTGGAATTCCCAGGGATTGCCGAACGACAGCCAGACGTCGGGATATTCGTGCTGCCAGCCGTCGACGATGACCTGGCGGAACAGGCCGAAATCATAGCGGATGCCGTAGCCGATCGCCGGGATCTGCAAGGTCGACATGCTCTCCATGAAGCACGCCGCCAGCCGCCCCAGGCCGCCATTGCCGAGCGCGGCATCCGGCTCGCATTTGCGTAAGTCCGTCAAGCCGACGCCGAGATCGCCGAGCGCGGTCTCGAACACCTTCATCAGGCCCATATTGTTGAGCGCGTCGGTGAACAGACGGCCGATCAGGAATTCGAGGCTGAGATAATAGACCCGCTTGCGCCCGGCGTCGTAGCTCTCCTTGTCGGCGGTCAGCCAGCGGTGCACGATGCGGTCGCGCAAGGTCAGCGCCGCGGCGTGATACCAGTCCTGCTGCGTCGCCTGGCTCGCCTCCTTGCCGATCGCGAGCCGAAGCTTCGCCAGAATGTCGCTCTTGATCTCGGCGACGGCCAGTTCGTCGACGGGCTGGCCGGTGCTTACGAAGCTGCGCTGGGACGGCTGATCTGTCACCTTGAAACCTGTGATGCTACGAGGAACCGGTAAAAGCATACGATGGTTGCGCGCGGTCCGAAACCCGGGGAAAGGCTGGTCCGCACAGCAAGGTGATGGAAAAATATGCAAAGTCTGGGCCGGAGTTCCGCGGTGGGAACGCGCCCGAAATTGTTTTGCAGTTGCGCAGATGCTGTGTGAGGTCGCCGACCGATCCTCACCGCCCGCAGCGAGCAATGAACAACTGCTCGATTCGGCGACGCCAGGTGCGCTCCAATTCTGCGGTCATGCCCTCAGCCTGTAGCACGGCCTCGGCGAACGCCCGTGCAGTTGGGACCTTGCCGGCCGACAGCAGATCGTCTGCGGTGAGGCGGCTGCAAAACCCCCAGTCGACGCACAGCTCCCGCAACAGAAAGTTGAGGCGCTTGCGCAGGGCAGCATCAGCGTTGGCGTGAACAGGCAGGGCGTCGAGATTGTCCATGAGGGCTGTGCGCGTCCTGAGAGGGGATGGACAATTCTCAAAGAACAAATTAAGAACAATTTGGCAAGCGATCGTTATCCCCTTAGCGATTCGATCCGCTCACTCCGGCATCAGTGCATCACGCGAGGACACCATGTCCAACATCGCCTTCGATCCCCTGGCCCTGACCCGCATTGCCGATTTCGCGCGCACGCTGACGCGACTGCACAAGACGGCGCGCCGGCGGGCGGTGGACGACGACCAGATCGACCGGGCGTTCAACGCCGTCTGCATGTCGGTCTGGGGCTACACCACCGACGACATCTCCGACGATCTGTTCTCGGCCACCGACCACACCTTCCTCGATGGCCTGGACGAGGCGCGGGCGCGCATCTTCGCCGCCGAGCAGGGCTACGATCTGGTCGACGACGAGGGCATGCTGAGCGATTGGTGGGGCTTCTGCTGGATGATCCTGGCCGAGAAGCGCGGGCTGCTGACGCCGGACAACCGCGCCGCTGCGCGCGCGGCGATCGAGGAGAAATATCTCGAGGCGCCGAACGTCATCGGCGTGATCGTGGGGCGCTAGGCCAACACTCCGTCATGACGAGCGAAGCTCGCAATGACGGGTCCGGGCTCAATCCACATCCGCCCGCTTCGCGCGGGAAGGCTTCGGCGCAATCGTCAGCGGTGGCGCCACGCTGACATTGCCGGCATTGGCACTACCGGCATTGCTACCACCGGCATTGGTCTCCGGCGGCGGCATGGCGGCGAGCGCATCGGCCGCCAGCATCTCGGCGCGCACCGGCGCCACCTTCATCTCGCTCAGCTTGGCCCGCATGTCCGAGTTCAGCCCGGGATAGGAAGCGACCGGCTTGAAGTCGGCCGCCTGGCCGCCGCTGCCGCGCGGGCCCGAATAGGCGACGAGCCCGTCGCTCGTGGCGACGACGTCGCCCGGACGTAGCGAGGTGTCGAGCGACAGGTCGACCGGCGCCAGCCCCGCGGGATCGCGGCCGTTGCAGGTGCAGTCGGCGCGCAGCGCCTGGCGATAGGCGAACGCAGTCTCGCTGTCGGCATAGCGCTCGCCATTGGCCGACGTCGCGTAGTCGATGTTGGAGCCGTAATAGATCTTGGTCGGGCTCGCCGGGCAGAACGCCTGGCACATCTGCGCCGGCGAGGCGAGGCCGCGGGTCAGCGGGAAATAGCGCCCGTCACAGCTGCGCACGCAGAACGCCGCGCCCGATCCGCTCGACGCCGCGCGCTGCTGCGGCTGAGTTTGCGGATTGGTGCCGAACGGATCGGCGAAGAAGCTGCCTTGGGGCGCCGGCCGTTGCGGCTGCGGCTTGTTGAAGCCGCCGAACAGGAAATCGAACAGGCCCTCGGCCGAGGCCATCTGCGGCGCCAGCGCGAGCGAGGCGGCCAGGCCGATCATGGTCGCGACGGCGACGCGGCGGGGCACCCGCCGGAACGACAACACGTGACGCAACGCCCACTCCATCTCTCACCGCAAAGGTCTGGCGGCCGCGGCTGCTCCACGCCAATGATGCGCGAACGAGCCGGCCATGCCCACGGCATGGCGCCATCAGCTTTGCGGTAACCTTAATGGGCGTTGGTAAATGAGCGGTGTGCGCGGACCGCGAAAGCCGCCGCGCCGTCAACCCTCTCCATGAACACGCCTCTTGGCGGGTTCATGGTCGGTGTGCTGGACTCCCTTGGGTGCCAGCGCCTCAGAGGAATTCGCGCGCCTTGTAGAGCGCCTGGAACGGCAGGCCGGCGGCGGCGAACGCCTCGGCCGCGCCTTCCTCGCGATCGACCATGGTGAACACCAGCGACACCTCGGCGCCGGCCTCGCGCAGCGCCTCGACCGCCTTCATGGCCGAGCCGCCGGTCGTGGTGACGTCCTCGACCACGACGATGCGTTTTCCCGCCAGGGTCTCGTCGCGGGTCAGGCCCTCGATCGCGA
Source organism: Bradyrhizobium sp. USDA 4353 (assembly GCF_054063215.1). Classification (NCBI taxonomy): domain Bacteria; kingdom Pseudomonadati; phylum Pseudomonadota; class Alphaproteobacteria; order Hyphomicrobiales; family Nitrobacteraceae; genus Bradyrhizobium; species Bradyrhizobium sp. USDA 4353. Next base: position 1,105,203 of record NZ_JBSSGB010000001.1, on the reverse strand, counting down.
GCCTTGCGCCATGCTCCTTCGGCTTCTTGCGGACGAAGAAGGCGGCGATCGGATGGCCCTTGATCCAGGAGATCTGGGCGATCGCGCCGGCCAGCGGCACTGCGCCCATCTCCAGCCCGCCGATATAGTCGAAGCCCTCGTCCTTCAGCGCCTCATAGGTGAGCTCGGCGAGCAGCGTCGCGCCCTCCGGGTCCATCATGGTCGGCTTGAGATTGAAGTAGAAATCGCTCTTGCGGCCGGACGCCAAGGTGACCTCGCCGCGCCCGAACGAGCGCCTGCGGATGATCTCGAGGAGGCGGGCGCGGGAGGCGGATTTGGACACGGCGGTTTCCCCTGGGGGTCGGTTCTTAGGTGAATTCTGGGTGGCGCAATCTATCGGGGCCGGACGGCCGAGGCCAGCGGCCAGGATGTCCCATCAACAACGCTACGATTGGAGCCGGACGCGGTTTCGAGCTAAGGGGAAGCGACAGCCCAAGCAAGATAATTCGCAAGACATTTCGCGAGGACGCGCCGCATGACCATCGACCTGCACACCTGGAACACGCCCAACGGCCGCAAGATCTCGGTCGCGCTGGAGGAGATGGGACTGCCCTACCGTGTCATCCCGGTTGACATCACCAAGGGCGCCCAGATGGCGCCGGCGTTCCTCGCGATCAGCCCGAACAACAAGATCCCGGCGATCGTCGATCCCGAGGGCCCCGAGGGCAAGCCGGTCAGCGTGTTCGAATCCGGGGCCATTCTGCTCTATCTGGCGGAAAAGACCGGCCAGTTCCTGCCGAAGTCGCTCGCCGCGCGGATCCCGGTCTATGAATGGCTGATGTGGCAGATGGGCGGCTTCGGCCCGATGCCGGGCCAAGTGCATCATTTCATCGCGCTCGACAACGAGCAGGACCGCGCCTACGGCCTGAAGCGCTACATGGCAGAGACCGTCAGGCTCTACGGCGTGCTCGACCGCCGCCTGGCGCAGCACGAATTCGTCGCCGGTCCACTCTCGATCGCCGATTTCGCCATCCTCGGCTGGGCCTGGCGCCACCCCCGCCACAAGGTCGACCTCGCCGACTTCTCCCACGTCAAGCGCTGGTACGACGCGCTGATGGCCCGCCCCGCCGTGAAGCGCGGCATGGAGGCGAAGCTGGATTGATGTGGAAGGTGCGGCGCTGTTTTCGGTGCCAGACCCTCGTGGTGAGGAGCGCCGCGATTACGGCGCGTCTCGACCATGAGGCCACATTGGGCCTCGCCCTTCGAGACGCCCGCCTGCGGCGGGCTCTCAGGGCAAGGGGTTGAGAGTCGCTCGTTGAGCCGGCAAGGCGCCGCCGATGCTCAGCACCATCAGCGTCAGCAGGAGAGGGGCGGCGAGCGGCACGGAGTGCCCGATCATCGCGAGCAGGCAGGCCCCGAGCGCAATGACGAGGCCGATCTCCAGCGGCGCGATCGGCGCGCCGGCCTCGCGTCGTGCCTTCCAATGGATTACGATCCCCGCCGCCACCATCGGCATGTCGTAGATCATTGCATAGGGCGTCGCGAGGATGCTGCCGACCGCGACCAGCGCGATCGCCCGATCCGTCATGCCGCGCCGCCAGGCGTTCCAGACCATCACGACGATCGCGCAGGAGAGCACGAGCTGGATCATGACGCCGACCGGAGGCGGCGCGCCGAGCGCGTGCAGTCCGGCGATGACCGTCGGCATCATGTGATCGAGGCTGGCCTGGTTGGCCCCGAGCTGCGCCTGATAGTCCGGAAATCTCACCATCCATTGTAGCCAGATCCAGGGATCGAGGGCCGCGCTGGTGACGACGGCGACGATCGCTGTCGTGGCGATCGCCGACAGAATGGCGATCCAACGACGTGACGCCAGCAGCACGACCGGCATCAGCAGCACGAATTGCGGCTTGTAGGCGAGCAGGCCGAGCAGGCTGCCTGCGATGACGGGATGACGGGGGAGCAGGCGCAGCCCGCCGATCAGAAGCGCGGCCGAGAGAAAGCCGTTCTGCCCGGTGATTGCGTTGATCAGGGTCGTCGGCGCCGCAAGCAGCGCGAGCCCGAACGGCGAGCGCCAGTCGCGGCCGAGCGTCGCCAGTCCATAGGCCGCGAACGTCACGCCCATCCAGCAGACATAGGCTGCGGGCAGCGCCATCATGCCGAGCGGAATCAGCGCCAGCAGGAAGGTTGGCGGATAGGGATAGGGAAAGCCGCCGCCGCCGAGCGCGGGATCCAGCCTCTGTTGAAACGCGGCGAGCGCGACCGGATCATAGATCGCGGCGCCGAACTGCGCTGCGAACTTGCCGAACGACCATAGGCCGGAGAAGTCGCCGAATGCGGGCTGCGGGGACGACAGCCACCAGGTGACGAGATACACGCCGTTGTAGAGCGCAGCCGCGATCAGCAGAGCCAGCACCGCGCGCCGGTCGCGCGTCGCAAGCGGAGGTGCGGCTGAGATCGCGGTCATGGAGCTCGTCGAGGCCAGTGTCTTCGGCACCATCGTCACGGTCGTTGAAGGAGCATGATCAGCGCCGCCATGCGATCGCTCGCAAGCGGGCCGGCCAACTCTGCCAGGGGACGCTGCACGCCGTGTTACCCGCGATCCGGATCACCACGCGTGATCTCATCGTGCCTAACGATCGGTAAAGCCGCCGCGCGCCGAGCGACCTCGATGGACGTCTGTTGTAAGTATGACGCGGCATGCCGCCCAAAAAAGATGTTGCTATTTTTCCGAAATCATGCTCTACTCCGCGCATCCCGTCCTCATGCAGAGGGGCGTACGCGTCGTCACGATACGTTGAGGCGGGGAGCGGTGGCCGCGGGTCTGTCGGGTGCTTTGGCGCTGGACGATGGACAGCTCGCGGACGTTCAAGCCGTGTGGTCCTGGCGCCCCGATGCTGGCGCTAAGTCGGCGTGACATGACGTGTCGCGCAGGCGACGGGGGCAAGAAAGCCGGTCCCCGAGGAGAGCACGGAGCAGACGTTAAACCCATCGCGCAGGGAGGGCCGGGTCTGTCCGGCTGGACCTGTGGTACCTGCCGCCTGCATTTTTTTCCGCAGGCGGGCCACGGGCCTCAGTCGAGGCCCGGCCTTCCCTGCGCCCTTTGCACTATTTGCGAGGGCGGACTGATCGCAAGCCTCCGGCACGACGTGCCGCGAGATTGCGAAACCGTGCCCCTCATGTCCTCAGCTGTTTGAATCGTGAATGCGCCCTCTCACTCCGCCGTCGTCCCGGACAAGCCGTGACGCGCGCCAGCGCGACACGGCGCCGATCCGGGACCCATACGCCGCAGCGGTCGTGTTGGGCAAAATGCCAATGGCCAGCCTGCCTCGAACCGCTCCCTGGGGGTATGGGTCCCGGCTCGAGGCCGGGACGACAGGAGAGATCGGCGATGCGGCCGGGCTCACACCACTAGTCAATGAGGCGGGGGGCGCCGTATGATCAGCTCAATGCGCCTCGTCCCAATTGTCGGCGGCGCGGGCGTCCACGTGCAGCGGGACCGACAGCAGCACCGCGGGGAAGGGGGCGTCCTGCATGACGTGCTGTACCACCGGCAAGGTCGCGGCGACCTCGTCCTCCGGCACCTCGAAGATCAGCTCGTCATGCACCTGCAGCAGCATCTGAGCCGACAGCTTCTTCGCAGCCAGCGCGTCCTCGACCCGCGTCATGGCGCGGCGGATGATGTCGGCCGCCGTGCCCTGCAAGCGCGCGTTGATCGCGGCGCGCTCGTTGAAGGCGCGGACCGAGGCGTTGGAGGCCTTGATCTCCGGGTAATGGCACTTGCGGCCGAACAGCGTGACGACATAGCCGTTCTTGCGGCAGAAATCGCGGGTCTCGTCCATGTAGGCGCGGATGCCCGGAAAGCGCTCGAAATAGCGCTTGATGTAGGCCGAGGCCTCCTCGCGGGCGATGCCGAGCTGGTTGGCGAGGCCGAAGGCGGAGATGCCGTAGATGATGCCGAAATTGATCGCCTTCGCACGGCGGCGGACCTCGCTCGGCATGTCCTTGATCGGCACGCCGAACATCTCCGACGCCGTCATCGCGTGAATATCAAGGCCGTCCTTGAACGCCTGCTTCAGCACCGGGATATCGGCGATCTCCGCCAAAAGCCGCAGCTCGATCTGCGAATAGTCGGCCGAGACGAGCTTGTGGCCTGGTGTCGCGATGAAGGCGCGGCGGATCTTGCGGCCATCCTCGGTGCGCACCGGGATGTTCTGCAAATTCGGCTCGTTCGACGACAGCCGGCCGGTTGTGGTCGCCGCCAGCGCGTAGGTGGTATGCACGCGATGCGTCTGCGGATTGACGTAGGTCGGCAGCGCGTCGGTGTAGGTCGATTTCAGCTTGGAGACCTGGCGCCATTCCAGGATCTTGCGCGCGAAATCATTGCCCTGCTCGGCGAGGTCGTCGAGAACAGAGGCCGAGGTCGACCACGCGCCGGTCTTGGTCTTGGTGCCGCCGGAAAGGCCCATCTTGCCGAACAGGATGTCGCCGATCTGCTTGGGGCTGCCGACATTGATCGGCTCGCCGGCGAGCTCCTGCAACTCGGCCTCGACGCGCGCGGCGGTCTGGGCAAAGTCGCCCGAGAGACGCGACAAGACCTGGCGGTCGATCGAAATGCCCCGCCGCTCCATGCGCGCCAGCACCGACACCAGCGGCCGCTCCAGCGTTTCGTACACGGCCGTCATACGCTCGGCGACGAGCCGCGGCTTCAGCACGCGCCAGACGCGATGGATGACATCGGCCGCCTCAGCTGCATGTGCAGTCGCACGATCAATCGCGACCTGCTCGAAGGTCAGCTTGTTCTTGCCGCTGCCGATCAGCTCGCCTTCGCTGAGGACGGCATGAGCGAGCACGTGCTCGGCCAGCGAGTCCAGCTTGTGCGAGCCGCGCCCGGCGTCGAGCGCGTAGCTCATCAGCAGAATGTCGTCGACGTTCTCGAGCGTGATGCCGTGCTGCGCCAGCAGCACCGCGATGAACTTGATGTTGTAGCCGATCTTCAAGAGCCCGGCGGATTCGAGCACCGGCTTCAGCGCCGCGAGCGCCTCGCTCGCCTTGATCTGGTCAGGCGCGAGCCCGGCATCGAACAGGCCGCCGCCGTCGCCGGCCTGGCGATGCGCCAGCGGGATGTAGCAGGCGTCGTTCGGCGCCAGCGCCAGCGAGAGGCCGCACAGGCTTGCCTGCATCGGATCGATCGAGCTGGCTTTGACGTCGATGGTGACCCGGCCGAAATCATGGATACGGGCGAGCCACGCGTTCAGCTCGGGCAGCGTCCGCACCGTCTGATACTTGTCGCGATCGATCCGCGCGCTCTTCGCCGCCTCCGCCCGGGTCTCGGCGAGACCAGCCGGCGTGCCCTTGCTCATCGCCGATTTGTCGATGCGCGGATCACCGGTGCGGGGGCTCCCTCCCCCCTTGTGGGGGAGGGCTGGGGAGGGGGGGGATCCGGCGGGACCGTTCGTGGGGGACCCCCCTCCCTGACCCTCCCCCACAAGGGGGGAGGGAACGGAGGCAGCAGTGCCCGCCTTACTCCTCAGCTGTTCGTCCACAGCAACATCGGCCGGATCGATCTGCGAGTACTCCGCGACGCGCCGCGTCAGCGTCGAAAACTCCATCGCCTTGAGGAAGGCGATCAGCTTGCGCGGGTCCGGCTCGTGCACCGCGAGGTCGTCGAGCGGCACCTCCAGTTCGACCTTGTCGTCGAGCAGCACCAGCTGGCGCGAGATCCGCGCCTTCTCGGCGTTCTCGATCAGCGCCTCGCGCCGTTTCGGCTGCTTGATCTCGCCCGCGCGCGTCAGCAGGCTCTCGAGATCGCCATAGTCGTTGATCAGTTGCGCCGCGGTCTTGACGCCGATGCCGGGCACGCCCGGCACGTTGTCGGTGGAATCACCGGCCAGCGCCTGCACCTCGACGACCTTCTCCGGGGGCACGCCGAACTTCTCGACGACCTCGGCCACGCCGATGCGGCGGTCCTTCATCGTGTCGTACATCGTGACGCAGTCGTTGACGAGCTGCATCAGGTCCTTGTCCGAGGACACGATGGTGGTGGTGGCGCCGCGCTCGCAGGCAAGCCGAGCATAGGTCGCGATCAGATCGTCGGCCTCGAAGCCGCCCTGCTCCAGGCAGGGCAGGTCGAAGGCGCGCACGGCCTCGCGGATCAGCGCGAATTGCGGGATCAGATCATCCGGCGCCGGCGGCCGGTGCGCCTTGTACTCCGCATAGATCTTGTTGCGGAACGTGACCTCGGACTTGTCGAACACGATCGCCAGATGCGTCGGCCGGTCGGTCTCGGGCATGTCGCGCAACAGCTTCCACAGCATGTTGCAGAAGCCGAGCACGGCATTGACGTTCAAGCCGTCGGACTTGCGGTTGAGCGGCGGCAGCGCGTGATAAGCGCGGAAAATATACGACGAGCCGTCGACCAGGAACACATGGTCGCCTTTGGCCGCACCCTTGGCCAAATTCTTGGTGGCGGGCACAGGAGCGGCGGGCGTGACGGCGGCTTTCTGGGGGGCTTTGGGCATGGCCGCAATGTAGGGAATTTGGCCGGGATTGACACCCTCGGAACGGCAGATTCGGACGCGTTCCCCACGCAATTCGGGCGCTGTGGAGCGCTCGTCAGGCGCGTCATATTCCGCTGTCGTCCCGGGCAAGCCCCGACGGCGCGAAGCGGCGGCGGGGCGCCGACCCGGGACCCATACTCCGCAGCGGTCGTGAGGCGCCAAGCTGGAGCCACAGCATGCCCAACACGGAGGACGGTGGCTATGGGTCCCGGGTCTTCGCCCGGGACGACACCGAGGGTGAGGCTACTCTGCGGGTTGGATCGCGACACGCGCCTTCGGCGGTGCGATCCAGAACGCGATCGGGCGCTCGAACAGGAAGCGGGCGCCGGCGCGCAGCGCGAGGCGCCAGATCGCGAGCGCACCGAGCACGCCGGCGATGGTCACCAGCAGCGAGATCGCGCCGATACCCGTGATGATCCCCTTCTTCAGCAGCACGGTGCGGGTCGCGGCCATCGGCAGGAAGAAGGCGAGGTAGATCACGATCGAATGCTCGCCGCAGAACCTGAGCGCGTTGAGCAGGCGCGCGCGTGCCAGCAGCGTGCCGGCGATAATGATGGCGACCGCGCCGGCATAGCCGAGCAGCAGCGAGATCACCGGCCATTCGCTGACGCCGAGCGTGACGAGGCCCTGGTTCATCACCGCCCAGGCCAGCAGTCCGGCGACGGCGAGCAGGGGCTGGGTCCGCGCCCGCTCGGACAGCGCGAAGATGTAGTTCGCGAACAGATAGCCCGAATAGATGTAGACGAAGCGGGCGCAGAACTCGTCGATGACAGTCCAGCCGGTCACGATGTGCGCCATTTCGAGGCCGGCCGCGATGCCCCAGATCACCGGCGCCGGGGCCTTCCGTGTCAGTTTGATGACGACGAAGAAGATCGGCAGGAGATAGATGAACCACAACGTGCCGAACGGCTCGATGAAGGATTCGAGATACAGGTAGCCGGCATGCTGCCAGCCGGAGGCCGCGGCAAAGCCGGGCGCCTTGAAGCCGAACTGGATCGTCACCCACAGCACGTAGAAATAGGCGAAGTGCACCACCTTGCGGTCGATGTAGGTGCGCCAGTCGCGGTCGATCACCAGCGGCAGGAACAGGCCGGAAATCAGGAAGAAGTCGGGCATCCGGAACGGTTTTGCGAAGGCGACGACGGCATGCATGAAGCCGGTCTCGCCGGCGGCCAGCTCGACGCCCAGCACCGAATGCATCATCACCACCATGATGATGCAGATACCCTTGGCGTAGTCGACCCAGTCGATGCGCGCCTCGGTTCCGGCCGATTTCGGCGTACCATTCGCGGTCATGCTGTCCCTCTCTGGCGCGGAGCTGCCGCATTGTGGAGCAGAGCCGTTAAAACTCCTCTTTGTCATCCAAACGTCATGCCGTTTTCTAAATTCCCCCTGAACCGCAAATGGTTTAAGACGCTGAAGTATTAACCTTGAAGGATGGGTTTCGATGCGAATTGCGATGATCGGCACGGGCTATGTGGGACTGGTGTCCGGGGCCTGCTTCGCCGACTTCGGTCACCAGGTGACCTGCGTGGACAAGGACGAGCGCAAGATCGCCGCGCTGCATCGCGGAGAAATCCCGATCTTCGAGCCCGGCCTGGATGCGCTGGTCGCGACCAATGTGAAGGCCAAGCGGCTCGACTTCACGACCGATCTCAAGCAGCCGGTGGCGGACGCCGACGCCGTGTTCATTGCTGTCGGCACGCCGTCGCGGCGCGGTGACGGCCATGCCGACCTCACCTACGTCTATGCCGCGGCGCGTGAGATCGCAGCCTCGCTCACCGGCTTCACGGTGGTCGTCACCAAGTCGACCGTGCCGGTCGGCACCGGCGATGAGGTCGAGCGCATCATCCGCGAGACCAATCCGCAGGCCGATGTCGTCGTCGCCTCCAACCCCGAATTCCTGCGCGAGGGCGCCGCGATCCGCGACTTCAAATGGCCCGACCGCATCGTGGTCGGCACCGACGATGAGCGCGGCCGCAAGGTGCTCGGCGACATCTATCGTCCGTTGTCGCTGAACCAGGCGCCGGTCATGTACACCGCGCGGCGCACCGCCGAGCTGATCAAATACGCGGCGAACGCGTTTCTCGCCACCAAGATCACCTTCATCAACGAGGTCGCCGATCTCGCCGAGAAGGTTGGCGCCGACGTCCAGGAGGTCGCCCGCGGCATCGGCCTCGACAATCGCATCGGCTCGAAGTTCCTGCATGCCGGTCCCGGCTTCGGCGGCTCGTGCTTCCCGAAGGACACGCGGGCGCTGATCAAGATCGCGCAGGACTACGACACGCAGCTGCGCATCGTGGAATCCGTGCTGGCGGTGAACGACAACCGCAAGCGCGCGATGGCGCGCAAGGTCGCGCATGCCGTCGGCGGCAATCTGCGCGGCAAGACGGTCGCCGTCCTCGGCCTCACCTTCAAGCCGGAGACCGACGACATGCGCGAGGCGCCGTCGATCCCACTGGTGACGGGGCTGCTCGACATGGGCGCCAAGGTGCGCGCGCATGATCCGGTCGGCATCGAGCAGGCCAAGAAGGAGCTGCCGGAGATCGCCTATTACGACGATCCCTATGACTGCGCGACCAGCGCCGACGCGATCGTGCTGGTCACCGAATGGGTGCAGTACCGCGCCATGGATCTCGACCGCCTCAAGCAGGTGATGGCCAGTCCCGTCGTGGTCGACCTGCGCAACGTCTACCGCCCCGACGAGATGGCCGCCCATGGCTTCGTCTACGAGAGCGTCGGCCGGCCGTCGGTGAAGGCCGAATGACATGGCGTTGTCATATCCGGCGCAAGCGGGGTATGCAGGACGACTATCGCCATGCGCCTGGCGGTCTGCGCTGACTGGATCACCCGCCGCGGCGGGTGATGATTGGTTGATCGATTGCCCCTCCGCTTCGACACACCGCTGCCCATCGATGCCGTGCTGGACGAGTTGTCCGGCACGCTCGCACGCAGCAACACCGCCGTCCTGGTGGCGCCGCCGGGCGCCGGCAAGACCACGCGGGTGCCGCTGGCGCTGCGCGATGCGCCCTGGGTCGGGGACAAGAAGATCATCGTGCTGGAGCCGCGCCGCATCGCGGCCCGCGCCAGCGCCGAGCGGATGGCGAAGTCGCTCGGCGAGCGCGCCGGCGATACCGTCGGCTATCGCGTGCGCTTCGGCTCGAAGATCTCGCGCGCGACCCGCATCGAGGTCGTCACCGAGGGCATCTTCACCCGGCAGATCCTCGATGATCCCGAGCTCACCGGGGTCGCCGCAGTGCTGTTCGACGAATTCCACGAGCGCTCGCTCGACGCCGATCTCGGCCTGGCGCTGGCGCGCGATGCGCAGCAGGGCCTGCGCGAGGACCTCCGCATCCTCGTGATGTCGGCGACGCTCGACGGCGCCCGCGTCGCCAGCCTGCTCGGCAACGCGCCGGTGGTCGAGAGCGAGGGCCGTGCCTATCCGGTCGAGACCCGCTATGTCGGCCGCAAGCCGGATGCGCGGGTCGAGCGGCAGATGGCGGAGACCATCGCGAGCGCGCTGCGCGCGGATGCCGGCTCGGTGCTGGCGTTCCTGCCGGGGGCCGCCGAGATCCGGCGCACCCAGACCATGCTGGCAGAGCGCGTTCACGACGCGAGCATTGAGATCGTGCCGCTGTTCGGCGCACTCGATGCCGCGGTCCAGGACCGCGCCATCTCGCCGGCGCCGAAGGGGCACCGCAAGGTGGTGCTGGCGACCTCGATCGCCGAGACGTCGCTGACCATCGAGGGCGTGCGCATCGTGGTCGATTCTGGATTGGCGCGGGTGCCGCGCTACGAGCCGGATATCGGCCTGACCCGGCTGGAGACGGTCCGCGCCTCGCGTGCCGCCGTCGACCAGCGCCGCGGCCGCGCCGGCCGCACCGAGCCCGGCGTCTGCTACCGGCTCTGGGACGAGCCGCAGACCGCGTCGCTCGCCGCCTATACGCAGCCCGAGATCCTCAGCGCCGACCTGTCCTCGCTGGTGCTCGACCTCGCGCAATGGGGCGTCAGCGATCCCACAAGCTTGAGCTTCCTCGATCCGCCGCCGCAGCCGGCCTGGAAGGAGGCGCGCGACCTCCTCAATGAGCTCGGCGCGCTCGACGGCGATGGCCGCCTCACCGACGAGGGCCGGCGGCTGCGCGCCCTGGCGCTGCCGCCACGGCTGGCACGGATGATCGTCGATGCCGCCGATTACGGCGCGGCCGCGCAGGCTGCCGACATCGCGGCGATCCTGACCGAGCGCGGCCTCGGCGGCGACAGCGTCGACCTGGAGGTCCGGCTCGATCAGCTCCGCCGCGATCGCTCGCCGCGGGCGCAGAGCGCGCGTGACATGGCGCGGCGCTGGGCGCAGCAGGTCGGTACGTCCTCATCGCCGCAAGGGACAGGGGAGCTGACCACCGGTCTGATGCTGGCCTTCGCATTCCCCGACCGCGTCGCGCGCAACCGCGGTAATGGCAGCTTCGTGCTCGCCAATGGCCGTGGCGCTGCCGTCGAGCCAACCTCGTCGTTGGCGCGGGTGCCCTATATCGCAGTAGGCGAGTTGACCGGCACGGCCGCGAGCGGTCGCATCCTGCTCGCGGCGCCGCTTGCGATCGAGGACATCGAGCGTCATTTCGCGGCGCAGATCGAAGCCAAGGACGAGGTCAGCTTTGACCCGAGCGCGATGGCGCTGCGGGCGCGGCGCCGGCGCAAGCTGCATGCGATCGTGATGGCCGATGCGCCGGTGGCGTTGACGCCGTCGGAGGAGACCGCGCGCATCTTTGCCGAAGGCATCTGTGCCGCCGGCCTCGACCGGCTGCCCTGGTCCAAGGCCGCCAAACAGTGGCGCGACCGGGTTACCTTCCTCCGCAAGGCGGAGGGCGACAGCTGGCCGAACCTCTCAGATGCCGGACTGAGCGCCCGGCGCGACGACTGGCTTGTGCCGCTGCTCTCCGACAAGACCTCCCTCAAGGAGGTCTCTCCGGGCGACGTCTCGGACGCCGTGATGGCGCTGCTGCCTTGGGACCTGCGCGCCCGGCTCGACAAGGAGGCGCCGACCCATTTCGAGGCGCCCACCGGCACCATGCTGGCGATCGACTACCAGGCCGAGCAGGGCCCGACCATCGCCGTGCGGCTGCAGGAGCTGTTCGGGCTCAACGTCCACCCCTCGATCGCCAGGGGGGCCGTGCCGCTGGTCCTGGAGCTGCTGTCGCCGGCGCAGCGCCCGGTGCAGGTGACGCGCGATCTGCCGGGCTTCTGGCGCGGCTCCTATGCCGCTGTTCGCACCGACCTGCGCGGCCGCTATCCCAGGCATCCCTGGCCCGAGGATCCCGCCAGCGCCATGCCGACCCGGCGCGCCAAGCCGCGGGGGACGTGAGCGATGCAAATTATACCGTCTGCTCTGGCAACGTTAACGCTTCGCTCATCGTTTTCGCCAAAATGGCAGCGGCAGCCGCTCCGCCTCAGTCGCCCGTCAGCGGCTTTCATGGTCAAGTCGGTTGCGGGGTAAAGTCGGGCGTTGCGTCATGCGTAATATAATGATCTTCGCGGCCGTTCTCGTCGGCCTCGGCACTTTCATGGCGCAACTGGCCGATCGCCTGACGCCGGCGCCCGCGTCCGCCACGACCTCCGTGCGCAGCGCGACCGTGGATACCCCTGCCGCCGGCCAGCGCAGCCTCAGCGTCCCGACCGACCGCCGCGGCCATTTTCGCGCCGATGGCCGCATCGACGGCCAGCGCATCAGCTTCATGATCGACACCGGCGCCTCGATGGTCGCGCTGAACGAAACCTCCGCCGCCCGCTTCGGCCTGCGCCCGGCGCGTGGCGACTACACCGCGACGGTGACCACGGCCAACGGCACCGTGAAGGCGGCGCGGGCCAAGCTTGCGATGGTCGAGCTCGGCGAGCTGACCGTGCGCGACGTCGACGCGCTGGTGCTGCCCGATGCGGCGCTGTCGGAGAACCTGCTCGGCCTGTCCTTCCTGTCGAAGCTGAAGCGCTTCGCCTATGCCAACGGCCAGATGGTGCTGGAGCAATAGGCTCCGCCACATCGGCTTGGCCGACGCCTTGGCGGCTCCCATATACCAGCAGGCTCGGTGATCGAGCGGGCAGGGAGGGCCATCCTGCCCGATTGTTGCCTGCATTCATCTGCCTTCTGCCATTGTCCGATGACGTCGTGCCTCGCACGACTGCTTTGTCCTTTGATGTGATTTTCCCGAGGCTCCCCCTGATGTTTCCCAAGCCGAAGCCCGCCCTGGTCCCCAACACCTACGCCTTCGAGTCCGAGCCGATGGTGAAGCCGACGGGCTTCCGCGAATATGACGCGCGCTGGCTGTTCAACAAGGAGATCAACCTCATGGGCGTGCAGGCGCTCGGCATGGGGCTGGGCGCGCTGATCGCCGAACGGGGCGTGAAGCAGGAGATCGTGACGGGCCATGATTTCCGCGGCTACTCCGCCTCGATCAAATATGCGCTGATCTCCGGCCTGATGGCCGCGGGCTGCAAGGTGCACGACATCGGCCTGGCCGTGACGCCGATGGCGTATTTCGCGCAGTTCGATCTCGACGTGCCCTGCGTCGCGATGGTCACCGCCTCGCACAATGACAATGGCTGGACCGGCGTGAAGATGGGCGCCAACCGGCCGCTGACCTTCGGCCCTGAGGAGATGACTCGGCTGAAGGAGATCGTGCTCAACGCCGAGTTCAAGACCACCGGCGGCGGCTCCTATCAGTTTCACGAGAATTTCCCGGCGCGCTACATCGCCGACCTCACCAACCGTCCCAAGCTGAAGCGCAAGCTGAAGGTCGTCGCCGCCTGCGGCAACGGGACCGCGGGCGCGTTCGCGCCGCAGGTGCTCGAAGCCATCGGCTGCGAGGTGATTCCGCTCGATACAGAGCTCGATCACACCTTCCCGAAATACAATCCCAATCCCGAAGACATGGAGATGCTGCACGCCATCCGCGACGCCGTGCTCGCGCACAAGGCCGATGTCGGCCTCGGCTTCGACGGCGACGGCGATCGTTGCGGCGTCGTCGACAACACCGGCGAGGAGATCTTCGCCGACAAGGTCGGCGTCATGCTGGCGCGCGACATGTCGGCGATCCATGAGAATGCGCAGTTCGTGGTCGACGTGAAGTCGACGGGCCTGTTCATGACCGACCCGGTGCTACGGGCGCAGGGCGCGAAGACCGCATATTGGAAGACCGGTCATTCCTACATGAAGCGTCGCACCAACGAGCTCGGCGCGCTCGCCGGCTTCGAGAAGTCCGGCCACTTCTTCTTCAACAAGCCGTTCGGCCGCGGCTATGACGACGGTCTCGTCTCCGCAATCGCGATCTGCGAGATGCTCGACCGCGCGCCCGGCAAGTCGATGGCGGATCTGAAGGAGGCGCTGCCAAAAACCTGGTCGTCGCCGACGATGTCGCCGCATTGTGGCGACGAGGTCAAATACGGCGTGGTCGACTCTGTGGTGAAGCACTTCCAGGCGCTGCAGCAGCAGGGCGGGAAGGTGGGCGGTCAGCTGATCCGCGACCTCGTCACCGTCAACGGCGTGCGTGTCACGGTCGAGGACGGCAGCTGGGCCCTGGTGCGGGCGTCATCGAACAAGCCGGAGCTCGTCGTCGTGGTGGAAAGCCCGGTGTCGGAGCGGCGCATGCACGACATGTTCGAGGCCGTGAACATCGTGCTGCGCACGCATCCACAAGTCGGCGCCTACAACCAGACGATCTGACGCGAGCGCGAGCATGCCCTCCCAAGAGGCATGCTCGCAGACGTCCAACGATGCGAACTAGGCGGCTCGCAGCGATTTCAAGAACTGATCGACCTCTGACTTGAGCCGAGCCGATTGCGAGGACAGGCCGTTCGCGGATTCCAGCAGCCGGGATGCAGCGCCGCCGGTCTCGTTGGAGGCGTTCGTCACGCTGCCCATGCTCTGGCTGACCAGCCGCGTGCCTTCCGAGGCCTGCTGCACATTGCCGGAGATCTCGCCGGTCGCGAGCCCCTGCTGTTCGACCGCAGTGGCGATTTCCTTGGAGATCCCGTCGATCTCCGCGATGGTCCCGCCGATCAGCTGGATGGCGCTGACCGCATCGCCCGTGGCGCTCTGGATGCTCTGCACCTGGCTGGAGATCTCCTCGGTTGCCTTGGCTGTCTGATTGGCCAAGGCCTTCACCTCGCTGGCCACGACGGCAAAGCCCTTGCCGTGCTCGCCGGCGCGGGCGGCTTCGATGGTGGCGTTCAGCGCGAGCAGATTGGTCTGGCTGGCGATCGTCTGGATCAGCGTGACCACCTCGCCGATCTTCTGCGTGCCCGCGGCGAGGCTTTCGACCACGCTGTTGGTGCGGCGCGCCTCCTCGGCGGCTTTGGCAGCGATTTCCGCCGAGCGGGTCACCTGCTGGGAAATGCTGCCGATGGACGCCGTGAGCTGCTCTGTCGCGGCCGCGACCGTTTCGACATTGGTCGAGGCCCGCTGCGAGGCGTGAGCCGCGGCAGACGTCTGGCGCGAGGCGTCAGCGCTGTTCCGGCTCATCAGAGATGACAGGTTCTGCACCTCGTTCGCAGCGACGGCCACGGCTTCGACGATGCCGCCGATCTTGCGTTCAAAGCCTTCCGCGAGCTCGCGCCGGGCGAGATCGCTTTGCTGCTTGATCCGCTGCTCGGCCTCGATCCGCTCGGCGTTGGCGCGCGCTTCGGCTGCGATCGCCGCATTGGCTTCCGCAGTCTTGCGCATGCTGGTTTCGAACAGCTGAGTGAGCTTGAGCGCGAGTGCGACGAGGACGCCCGCCTCGATCAGGAGGATGACCGCGTGCAGCACGACGCGGCCGAAATCGGCCCCGCCGGGATACACCGCGGCCGGAAACACGAAGTTCAGCACCAGATGATGAAGCGCGACCGCGATCGTGCCGGCCAGGATCGGCCGATAGTCGCAATAGGCGACGAGACAGGCCAGCGCCGCGAAGAAGTACATGTGCATGTCGATCTGCCATGCATGTCCGGACATCTGGTAGACGAGCACGGAGACGCCGCCCATGAGAGCAACCGCGACTGTCAGCTGGGTCGACAGGCTATCGCCGGCGCTGCGCCAGGAGAGCGTCGGGACGGCGGCCAAGACGGCCATCATCATGGTCGGCATCATCCAGTCGCCGCGCGACAGCCCGATGATGAGAGCGAGCGGAACGTGAATCCACAGCACCGCCAGCAGAACTTTGCTGGTCGTATCGCGGAGCATTGCCAGATCGTCCGTCTCGCCGGTCATTTCCACTCCCCAATATCATTCATTTTGCGAAGCAGGCGGAGACCGCCTGTGGGTCGATGACGAGCCAGGCTCCCGCCTCGCGCAGTCGCGCCAAGCCGTCTTGATCACCGGGCCGGACCACCAGCAACGACGAAAACGTCGTCGTGCGCACGAGAGCGGCGTCAGCCGATGCTGCAGCGAGCATCGTCTGTTGCGCGCTCCACCAGGGTGGAAAGGCGACGGCCACGATCTCGCGTCCGGGATGCACCTGCAGCGACAGCGCTGCCACCCCGACAAAGCTCGCGATCAAAAGGGCAATTGCATTCAGCCAGGCGCGCGACGACGAAGGTATGGTTGCACCGGAAATCATCACATCCGAAGATAGATGGATGGAGATAACTTCCGGTAAACGATGATTGGAAACGAAACAAAAGAACGGCGACGAAAAACAAAAGTCTGCTCTCGCTCCTGGTGGGGACTCGGAGAGGAGCGGTCCAAATAGGTGCGCCGAACTACACCGGTGGCACCGGCAGCGCGGTCACTGATTTGATCTTCTCCATCGCGAAGCGCGAGGTGACGTTCTTGAGCGGAACGGCGCTGATCAGCTTCTTGTAGAACACGTCGTAGCTCTGCATGTCCGCAACGACGACGCGCAGCATGTAGTCGACGTCGCCGGCCATCCGATAGAACTCCATCACCTCCGGCATTGAGCTGACGGCCTCGGCGAATTTCTTCAGCCAGGCGTCGGAATGGTCGGCGCTCTCGACCGACACGAACACGGAGATGCCGAGCCCGATCTTGTTCTGATCGACCAGGGCGACGCGGCGCAGGATCACGCCGTCGGCCTCAAGCCGCTGGATCCGCTTCCAGCACGGCGTCGACGACAGTCCGACCCGGTCGCCGATCTCGGCGACCGACAACGAGGCGTCCTCCTGCAAGACCATCAGGATCTTGCGGTCGATGGCGTCGAGCCGGCGGTTGGCTTCGGGGCTCTGGGCGGAGACGTCGGACATGGAGAAATTTGTTCCATATGAAGGTCAGGAAACCCTCATATAGAGAAAATCGTTCCAAGGCAAGGATGGGCCGTTCAGGCCGAGCGGTCAAATCCCTGACGGTTTTCAATTACCGCTAGGTCGCGTCGCTCAGCCAGCGGCCGACCAAATGATGGGCAATCGCGAAGGGATGCGGTCCCGCCAGTCCATCCGGATGCTGCCGCTGCAGCATCAGCCGGGCCTCGTCGCGGCTGAACCAGCGGACGTCCTCAAGCTCGTTGTGGTCGATGACGATGTCCTCATTCAGCGCCCGCGCGCTGCAGCCGATCATCAGCGATGACGGGTACGGCCAGGGCTGGGTCATGTAGTAGGTGACATCCGTGCAGCGGATACCGGATTCCTCGAACACCTCGCGGCGCACGGCGTCCTCGATCGTCTCGGCTGCCTCGACGAAGCCCGCAAGGCACGAATACATTCCGGCCGGAAACTGCTTCTGTCGGCCGAGCAGGCACTTGTCGCCCGAGGCGACCAGCGAGATCACCACGGGGTCGGTGCGCGGAAAGTGCTCGGTCTTGCAAGCAGGGCATTCGCGCTTCCAGCCGCCCTCGCGCATCGCGGTCTTGGTGCCGCAATTGGCGCAGAAACCGTGGCGCTGATGCCAGGACACCATCGACTTGGCCATCGCGATGGTCGCGAGCTGGTCCACCGGGATTGCGCCCTGCATGGCCAAGCCGCGCAACTCGGTCACGGACACGTCCTCGCGGCCGGCGAGCTTCTCGACCGC
Source organism: Bradyrhizobium sp. USDA 4353 (assembly GCF_054063215.1). Lineage (NCBI taxonomy): Bacteria > Pseudomonadati > Pseudomonadota > Alphaproteobacteria > Hyphomicrobiales > Nitrobacteraceae > Bradyrhizobium > Bradyrhizobium sp. USDA 4353. The sequence goes on along the minus strand of NZ_JBSSGB010000001.1, from coordinate 1,087,677 downwards.
CGCCGGCGAGATGCCCATGCCGAACACGGCCGCGCCGTCCTGCAGGCCAAGGAAGATCGTCCCGGGATTGGCGCCGAACTTGAGCGCCTCGTCGATGGTGAGCAGGGCGCGGAGCTGGTCGCCGTCGCGCTTGAGCACCAGTGAATCGCGATGCACGACATAGGCGCGCGTCGATGGCTGGCTTTCGAAGGCGAGCAGCTTGTCGTCATGGAAACGCAGATGCGCGGCGCGCTCGATCGGATGGCCGACGAAGGCCGGCTTGCCCAGCGGAAACAGGTCGAATGGCGACATCTCTTACCCTAGCCAGATCTTGCGCCTGACAGCGCTGATGAAACTCTCGACCTCCTGCGGGTCGTGCGGCACCGGTGGGGCGACGCCCCACACTGGGCGCGGCCAGGCGACGTCACTGGTGCGGCGCGCGATGATGTGGACGTGCAGCTGCGGCACCATGTTGCCGAGTGCGGCGACATTGAGCTTGTCGCATTTGGTGATCTCCTTGACCGCGCGTGACACCCGCGTGATCTCGGTCATCAATTGTGCTTGGGCGACCTCGTCGAGATCGATGATCTCGACGGCGCCCTCCCGCCGCGGCACCAGCAAGAGCCAGGGATAGTTCGCGTCTTTGATCACCAGCACCCGCGACAGCGGCAGGTCGCCGATATTGATGGTGTCCTTCGCCAATTGCGGATGCAGCGACCAGGCTGATTCGGGCATGCGGCGGGGTTCCTGGCAGGACGTTCATGCGGGAAGCGCTGCGGCACCTAAAGCCTTTCCGAGCTGCGGCACAAGCCCGCGGGATGGCGGGCCGGGCCGGCGAAGCTCGCGCTTGCTTTCCGGACGGTTTGGCCCCAAATAGGCAGCGGGAGATTGGCGGTGGACGAGCCACTCGCCAACCGGGTCAGGTCCGGAAGGAAGCAGCCCTAACGAGGTCCGGATCGGGTCGCTCGTCAGTCTCCTACCTGTTTTCTCGAGCGAATCGCGCAAAGTTGGCGGGGACCCCGCGCAGGGCGGGCGCTCGACCGCACTCCGGTTGATTGCGTCGCGGCTGTTGGCGTCGACGACCGCGATCGAAGCCGGCCTGGAATGCTCACTTGCGGATCGCTCGATGACTGACGCTGGCGCCCCACCCGTTCCGCCCGACAGCGCCGACGCTCCCGCCAAGCCCTACCGGGTCCTGGCGCGCAAATACCGCCCCTCCAGCTTCGCGGATCTGATCGGCCAGGAGGCCGTCGTGCGCACGGTCTCGAACGCGTTCGAGACCGGCCGCATTCCGCAGGCCTGGATTCTCACCGGCGTCCGCGGCGTCGGCAAGACCACGACGGCCCGCATCCTCGCCCGCGCGCTGAATTACGAGCTGCCCGACGGCTCGGTGAAGGGGCCGACCATCCACATGCCGGTGCTCGGCACCCATTGCCAGGCGATCATGGAAAGCCGGCACATGGACATCCTGGAGATGGATGCGGCGTCGCATACGGGTGTCGACGACGTTCGCCAGATCAATGACAGCGTGCGTTATGCGCCGGCCAGTGCGCGCTACAAGGTCTACATCATCGACGAAGTCCACATGCTGTCGACGGCGGCGTTCAACGCCTTCCTCAAGACGTTGGAGGAGCCGCCGGAGCACGCCAAATTCGTGTTTGCGACGACAGAGATCCGAAAAGTCCCGGTCACGGTGTTGTCGCGCTGCCAGCGCTTCGATCTGCGCCGCGTCGAGGCCGACGTGCTGATGAAGCACCTTGCCGGCATCGCGACGAAGGAGGGCGTGACGATCGAGCCCGAGGCGCTCGGCATCATCGCGCGCGCCGCCGAAGGCTCGGTGCGCGATTCGCTGTCGCTGCTCGACCAGGCCATCGCGCACAGCGCTGGTGAAGTGCGAGCCGACGACGTCCGGCAGATGCTGGGGCTGGCCGATCGCACCCGCGTCATCGATTTGTTTCATCACCTCGCGAGCGGCGACATCGCGGCTGCGTTCAAGGAATTCCGCGAGCAATATGACGTCGGCGCCGATCCGGTGGTCGTGTTGTCGGATCTCGCCGAGTTCGTGAACTTCGTCACCCGCGTGAAGGTCGTTCCGGCCACCGCCGACAATGTCGCCTTCAGCGAGACCGAGCGGCTGCGCGCGCGTGATTTCGCGACCAAGCTGTCGATGCGCGTGCTGTCGCGGATGTGGCAGATGCTGCTCAAGGGCATCGCCGAGACGCAGGGCGCGACGCGTCCCGCGGCGGCCGCCGAGATGGTGCTGGTGCGCATCGCCTATGCGGCCGATCTACCGACGCCCGATGAAGCCATTCGCATGATCGACCAGAATGGCGGGGGATCACCGGTCGTCACGAACGGTGGCGGCGGACGCTCTGCACCGGCGCACAGCATGAGCGCGGGCGCGCCGGCGATCATGAGCTCGACGCCGATGCAGCCGGCGCCGCGCACGCAGGGGCCGACGCTGGCTGCGGTCGGCGGCGGCATGCGGCCGCAGGCGATGACATCGCCGGCGCCGGCATCACAGGATCAGCCGGCGCTGCGCATCGGGAGCTTCCAGGAGCTCGTGGCGCTCGCCGGCAAGAATCGCGATTTGATCACCAAGAGCGCGCTCGAGATGGACGTTCGGCTGGTCCGTTTCGAGGAGGGCCGGCTGGAGATCGCCCTGGAACGGACGGCGCAGCGCTCGCTTGTCTCGGACCTCGGGCGCAAGCTGGAGGATTGGACCGGTCGGCGCTGGACCGTGATCGTGTCCAACGAGCAGGGCCAGGCGACCTTGCGCGAGCAGAACCTGCGCGCCAAGAGCGAGCGCGAGGCGGCCGCGGAAGCCGATCCGCGCGTGCAGGAGGTCCTGGCGCGGTTCCCGGGTACCAAGGTGGTCGAAGTGCGCCGCCTCGCCCCCGAGCCGCCCGAATCGGACGCCAGTGCTGTCGAGCCGCCTGACGAGTCCGACTCCGACAATGATGATGATGATTTCTAAGCTGATGACGAGGTGCTCCGATGGCTGACTTTCTCGGCATGATGAAACAGGCGGCGCAGCTGCAATCGAAGATGCAGGAGATGCAGGCGGAACTCGGCAATGTCGAGGTCGAGGGCATCTCCGGCGGCGGTCTCGTCGCCGTGCGCATGACCGCCAAGATGGACGTGAAGTCGATCAAGATCGATCCGTCGCTGTTGAAGCCGGAGGAGGCCGAGATCCTGGAGGATCTGCTGGTCACCGCGCATGGCGATGCGCGCCGCAAGGCGGAAGCCGCGATGCAGGAGAAGATGCAGGCCATCACCGGCAAGCTCGGCCTGCCGCCCGGCTTCGGCTTCGGCTAGTTCATGATGCATTCGTGGGGTGCGGCAGATGAGATCCACCTCTCCCGAAGGGAGAGGTCGGATTGCATCGCCAGATGCAATCCGGGTGAGGGCAACAGGTCCCTCCATCCTGCTGAACCCCCTCACCCGCGCCTGCGGCGCGACCTCTCCCCAACGGGGAGAGGTGACGCACGCTCGCGGCGGCCAGTTCGGCTCGCAATGACGGGCTGTCCCTCATACCTATTGTGACCTGATGGCTGTCGCCGGTCCTGAAATCGAGCGCCTGATCCAGCTGCTTGCGCGCCTGCCCGGTCTCGGGCCGCGCTCGGCGCGGCGTGCTGCGCTGCATCTGATCAAGAAGCGCGAGGCGCTGATGGTGCCGCTGGCGTCGGCGCTACAGGTCGCGATCGACCGCATCCAGGTCTGCAAGACCTGCGGCAACATCGACACGCAGAGCCCCTGCACGGTGTGCACCGATCCGCGGCGTGATCCCGCCATGATCGTGGTCGTCGCCGATGTCGCCGACCTCTGGGCGCTGGAGCGCGCGAAGGCTTCCAACGGCCGCTATCACGTGCTCGGCGGCACCTTGTCGCCGCTCGACGGCGTCGGTCCGCAGGACCTCACCATCGACGCGCTGGTGCAGCGGGCGCATGCGCCGGAGGTGTCCGAGATCATTCTCGCACTGAACGCGACGGTGGATGGCCAGACCACCGCGCATTACATCACCGACCTCCTACAGGAGGCGAACGTCAAGGTCACGCGGCTTGCACATGGCGTGCCGGTCGGCGGCGAGCTCGACTATCTCGACGAAGGCACGCTCTCGGCCGCGATGCGGCAGCGGACCTTGTTCTAAGCACAAACGGAAGTGGAATGATGACGAAACGCGGATTCGGCAAACGGCTGGCTTTGGGCGCGATTTGGATGGCGCTCTCGGCAGCGTCAGTGCTCGCCCAGCAGGGCGACGCGCCGCAGAAGGCCGGCAAGCCGCTGAACACCGGCGACGTGCTGTCGGGCGAGCTGACCGCGTTGAAGGTCAAGGGCGCCAAGCCGGGCCAGCCGTCATCCGCCTATCAGATCACCAGCGAGCCCCGCCGCCTGCCGCCGCCGAGCGGCCTGTGCAATCTCGAGACCGGCCCGGAGACCTTTCAACTCGTCACTGCGACACCCGCGCAGGCTTCGCAGCTCAAGGGGCTGCTCGGCAAGCAGATCGCGGTGAAGGTCGACGAGATCGCCTGCGCGCAGGATGCCGGGCAGATCAGCGAGGCGGTCGTGACCAAGTGGACCTTGGTGAAGCGCTGAGCGCGCGATCCTCGCTCGGTCATAGCTGTTGCGCGATGGTCCTTCCTTGCCTCGACCGCCGCGGGTTAGCGTGTCGCGCCGCAGAGGAGAGAAGGCAATGCCGTTCATCTACGACGAATCTGAGCGCGAGTGGCACGACGAGGACTCCGATCCGCCGGATCCGCGGGCCAGCGACTTCGTCTATTTGCCTGCGCCCGAATTCGGCGGGCAACAGGAGCCGGTCCCTTTCTCACTGCTGACCCCTGACGGGGAAATCACCGCACCGCCTGTGCGCGCCGCAAGGTGGAGCTTTTTCCGTGGCCTGTTCGGCCGGCGGATATCGTCGGCGCAGATCAGCCGCGAGATCCTGGACAACCAGCGCCGCCAGCAATTGCTGTTCGGGGCGCTGGTTCCGCCGCTGCGCGCGGCCGGCGCCAGGCGGGCTTATTGCCGCTACGATGGCGGTCACGACGAGGGATTTTCCTGGCTCGATCACTACGAGAACGAGGCGGGGGATCGCCTCGATCTCGATGCGCTGGCCGCGCGGCTTCTCGACATCGGCGTTCATGATCAGCTGCGGACCGTTGGATCTCGTTTCCGATCCGCAGCCAGCTTCAGGCATCAAAAGCTCGCCGAGCTGCGCGCCGTCATGTCGGATGAGCTGGTCGAGGAGTGGGCCATGCTGCTGTTCGGTGGAGGATATGGGACCGGCGAATACTGCATGTACGGGGCGTTCTGGGTCGACCTCGAAGCATGCACCATCACCGATGATCGTAACGCCGATCCGGTCGTGCAGAACATCATCATCGCAAAATAGCGGCGGCCTATGAGAGGCGATCATGGCGCATCCCTATCACCACGCTGTTCGCTCGGCCCGCCTGTTCGGTGGAGAGCCCGCCGACTATCTGGCGATCCACGACTGGTTCGACGAAAGCAAGGCGCATCTGGCCGACGTTCGCCATCGCGCCCTGCGTCACCACAGCGAAGGGATATTCCTGTGCGAGGCCATCTTCGGCGCAACTCTGACCAACAGCATCGGCAAGGTCATTCCTGTTAGGACGATCGGCGAGCAGCACGTCAAGGACGATCTGGGTTGGATCCCGACCGTCAAGGATTGGCTGCAACATCTGGAGGTCCAGCCCTGGATGGGACGAACGCCGTTTCGCCCGCAAACCGACGAGCGGCAGGCTGCAGGCGCGCCCGGAGGCGAGCAGCCGCAGGATGATGCGGCGTCGCTGGAGCGCTGACCCGCCGGGTCTCAGACCTTGACGGGTCCCAGCGTATCGAAGTGCCCGCGGCGCTGGAGCCACGCCAGCAGCACGAGGCTCGGGATCGCCGCCAGCACGCAGATGACAAAGAACAGCGGCCAGCCAGTGGCCTTGGCCACGTAGCCCGCGCCTGACGACAGATAGGTTCGGCCGACGGCGGCGAGCGCGGTGAGCAGCGCATATTGGGTCGCGGTATGCAGCGGGTTCTTACACAAGGCCGAGAGATAGGCGACGAAGATCACGGTGCCGATCGCGCTGGTGAAGTTTTCCGCCGAGATCGCCAGCGCCAGCGCCCATTGATTGACGCCGACGATCGCGAGCCAGGAGAACGACAGGTTCGCGAGCGCCTGCACGATGCCGCCGATCCAGAGGCTCGTGGCGAGCGAATAGCGCCGCGCCACGAAGCCACCGGCGAAGCCGCCGGCGAGCGTGGCGGCGAGGCCGACGCCCTTCACAATCGCGGCGTAGTCGACCTTGGTGAAGCCGAGATCGATGACGAACGGCGCGGTCATCGTTCCGGAGAAGGCGTCGGTGAACTTGAACAGCACGACGAAGGCGAGCGCGGCCAGCGCATCGCGTCGGCCGAGGAATTCGAGGAAGGCGCCGGCGGCAGCATGCGCGACACGGGTGAGGGCGGTGTCTGCGCCCATCGCGGCTTCGGCCTGCTTCGACTGGGTCGGCTCCGTCGCCGCAAGCGCCGTGATCGTGCCGATCAGCACCAGCGCGGCCATCACGACGTAGCCCCACATCCATGACACCGGGCGGGTCAGTCCCGAACTCTCGAACGCGCTGACCACGACCAGCGCGCCGGCCGTCGAGACCAGCATGCCGATGCGGTAGGCCGCGACATAGGCCGCCATGCCCGCGGCCTGCTCGCTCTCGGGCAGGCTCTCGACGCGGAAGGCGTCGACGACGATGTCTTGGGTCGATGATGTGGCGGCGACCAGCAGCGCTGCCAGTGCGACCATGAACGGTGCGTGCGCCGGGTCGGTCAGAGCCAGCAGCAGGATCGCTGCGATCAGCAAGAGCTGCGCGAACACCAGCCAACCGCGCCGTCGCCCGAATGCGCGCGTCAGCAGCGGCACATGCAGGGCGTCGACCAGCGGCGCCCACAGGAACTTCAGCGTGTAGGGCGTGCCGACCAGCGCGAACAGCCCGATGGTGCCGAGATCGACGCCGAGCTCGCGCATCCAGATCTGCAGGGTCGAGCCGGACAGCGCTAGCGGCAGGCCCGAGGAAAAGCCCAGGAACAGCACCACGAGCACGCGCGGCTGTAGATACACGGCCATGCTCTCGCGCCAGGTGGGAGCCGGCTTGGCTTCGGGCTTTGCAGCGGTCGCTGCGAGGTCGGATGTCGCGTCGGGTGCGGTCATGGCGGGGTGGTAGCAGATTTGGACGGCTGTCGCGACGCCGCCATCACTCCCCCGCCTGCATCCGCCCCGCCAGCGGAAACAGGTCCGGCGTCGTGCTTGCAGCCGGCGCGATCCGCGGCGAGTCCATCGGTGCGTCCTGCTTGCCGAAATCCAGCTCCTCGATGCGCGCGGCGCGTTTCTCGATCTTGTCGGCGGAGATCAGGATCTGGCGGATATCCTCGCCGACGTCGCCGAAATGCTTTTGCAGCTTGAGCACGCGCTCGCGCAGCCGGCCGAGGTCGTCGCCGAGATGGATCACCTCGTTGCGGATCTGGTCGGCGGCGTCGCGGATGCGGGCATCCTTCATGATCTGCTGCATCACCTGGATCGCGAGCATCAAGAGCGACGGCGACACCAGCACGACGCGCGCACGATAGGCCTTCTGAATCACGTCGTCGAAACCATCGTGGATCTCGGCATAGACAGACTCCGACGGCACGAACATCAGCGCGGTGTCCTGCGTCTCGCCGACCACCAGGTACTTCTCGGCGATGTCGTTGACGTGGCGCAGCACGTCGGTCCGCAGACGCTGTGCGGCGGCGCGTTTCTCGTCCTCGGTCTCCGCATCGTGCAGCGCGGTCACGGCTTCCAGCGGAAATTTCGCGTCGATGCACAGCGGCCTGGTATCGGGCAGGAACACCACACAGTCGGGCCGCTTGCCGCTGGCGAGCGTGTACTGGAACGCGTAGCTGCCCTTCGGCAGCCCGTCCTGCACGATCGCCTCCATCCGCGCCTGGCCGAACGCGCCGCGCGACTGCTTGTTGGCGAGCACGTCGCGCAAGGTCGTGACCTGCGTCGTCAGCTCGCTGAGATCGCGGTGGGCATTGTCGATGATGCCGAGCCGCTCGTGCAGCACGCGCAACGAATCCATCGTGTGGCGCGTGGTCTGCTCCATCGACTGGCCGACGCGGTGGGTGACGGCGTCGAGGCGCTCGTTGACGCTGCGGGCGAGGTCGACCTGGCGGCCGGCGAGCAACTGGGCCATGGCGTCGACGCGGCCGGAGGCCTCGCTCTGCACCCGGATCATCTCGCCGAACCGTTGTTCGATCTCCTCGGTGCGCATTGCCTGCTGGGCCGCAAGCTCGGCGCTCCGCCGTCCCGAGCGGGCCACCGCCAGGCCGATCATCACCAGCAGCAGCAGCACCAGCACGCCGAACCCGATCAGCGCGTCGCTGGCGCGGACGGGCAGGTCGCCGATCATGACGACGACAGGATTGAGCGCAGAATTCAGCGCAGGATTCAGCTGTTGGCTGGCAGTCATCACCCCCGTCTATCCGATTCGCAAAGTGTCGCGAACGAAGAGAGAACATTTATGGTTAAGGCCGGGTTAAGAAGTATGGTTAACGGATCGTTGAAATTCATGGTTAGCGAAGTCTTAACCGCGCGCCATCACATTGACCGCGCCTGCTTCGGGGCTTAAATCGCGCGCCATGTCCCTCAGAGAAATCATCATCCTGCCCGACAAGCAGTTGCGGCTGGTGTCCAAGCCTGTCGAGAAGGTCACACCGGACATCCGGCAGCTGGTCGACGACATGTTTCAGACCATGTACGACGCCCCCGGCATCGGGCTTGCGGCGATCCAGGTCGCGCAACCCCTGCGCGTCATCACCATGGATCTGGCCAAGCCAGATGCGGGCGGCGAGACCAAGCGCGAGCCGCGGGTCTTCATCAATCCGGAGATCATCGCCAAGTCCGATGAGCTGTCGGTCTATGAGGAAGGCTGCCTGTCGATCCCCGAATATTACGAGGAGGTCGAGCGGCCGGCGCGGGTGCGCGTGCGCTTCACCGATCTCGACGGCGTCGTCCGCGAGGAGGATGCCGAGGGTCTCTACGCCACCTGCATCCAGCACGAGATCGACCATCTCAACGGCGTGCTGTTCATCGACTATCTGTCGAAGCTCAAGCGCGACCGCGTGATGAAGAAGTTCACCAAGGCCGCCAAGCGCGCGGGCGAGTGATTGAGTTCGCGACCCATCGGCTTGCCCGGTGGGCTCTCTCCCGTCGGTGGTGAGAGGCGGGCCCACGCCCACCGCTTCCTGGGCTCACCCCCCTCCCTAACCCTCCCCCACAAGGGGGGAGGGAACGCATCGAGTGAGCTGCATGCCCCTTCGCCTGATCTTCATGGGCACGCCGGATTTCGCCGTGCCGACCCTGCTCGAGCTCGCCGGCCACGGCCACGAGATCGTGGCCGTCTACACCCGTGCGCCGAAGCCGGGTGGCCGCCGCGGGCTCGCCTTGGTGCCCACGCCGATCGAGACCGAGGCGCGGCGGCTCGGCATTCCCGTGCTCACGCCGAAGACGCTGAAGACCGAGGAGGCGTTGGCCGATTTCCGCGCGCACCAGGCCGACGCCGCCGTCGTCGTCGCCTACGGCATGATCCTGCCGCAGGCGATCCTCGATACGCCCCGGCTCGGCTGCTACAATCTACATGCCTCGCTGCTGCCGCGCTGGCGCGGCGCCGCCCCGATCAATCGCGCGATCATGGCGGGTGACGCCGAGAGCGGCGTGATGGTGATGAAGATGGATGTCGGTCTCGACACCGGCGACGTCGCGATGGCCGAGCGCCTTCCCATCACCGATGCGATGACCGCCTCGGATCTGCACGACAAGCTCTCCCGCATCGGCGCCGACCTGATGGTGCGCGCCATGTCCGCGCTGGAGCGCGGCGGGCTGACGCTGAGGAAGCAGGCCGAGGACGGCGTGACCTACGCCGCCAAGATCGAGAAGGTGGAGGCGCGGATCGATTGGGCGAAGCCGGCGCACGCCGTGCTGCGGCACATCCACGGCCTGTCCCCATTCCCCGGCGCCTGGAGCGAGGTCGTGCTCGATGGCGAAGCCGTGCGGCTGAAGATCCTGCGCTGTGCGCTTGCCGACGGTGCGGGCGAGCCCGGCACCGTCCTCGACGACCAGCTCACCATCGCCTGCGCCGACGGCGCCATCCGCGTCACCGAGCTGCAGCGCGCCGGCAAGGGCCCGATGAAGGCCGCGGATTTCCTGCGCGGCACACCTGTCGCGCCGGGCCTGCGCTTCGGCTGACCATCTCAGCTCGTCATGCGCGGGCTTGACCCGCGCATCCATCTCGCGAACAAGCTTCGTTCCTGGATGGATTGCCGGGTCAAGCCCGGCAATGACGCCCACATGCGATCGAGGCAATGCCCCGCTACAAGCTCACCATCGAATATGACGGCACTCCCTTCTGCGGCTGGCAGCTGCAGGAGACGCTGCCGTCGGTGCAGGGCGCGCTGGAAAATGCGGTGCAGGCGACCTGCGGCGTGGCCACCCGCGTGCACGGCTCGGGGCGCACCGATGCCGGCGTCCACGCCACCGGGCAGGTCGCGCATTGCGACATCGAGAAAGAGTTCCGGACGGACAAGCTGCGCGACGCCCTCAACGCGCATCTGCGGCCGAACCCGGTCGCCGTGCTCGATGCTGAGATCGTGCCCGACTCATTCGAGGCCCGCTTCTCCGCGCGCAAGCGGCACTACCGCTATCGCATCGTCAATCGCCGCTCCAACCTCGCGCTCGAGGTCGGCCGCGTCTGGCGCGTGCCCCAGCGGCTCGATTCCGATGCGATGCATGCCGCTGCCCAACGCCTGATCGGCAAGCATGATTTCACGACGTTCCGTGACACAGAATGTCAGGCGAAGTCGCCGGAGAAGACGCTCGATCAGCTCGATGTCGTCAGGGACGGTGATGCCATCACCGTCATCACGTCAGCGCGCTCCTATTTGCACAGCCAGGTGCGCTCGATGGTCGGCTCGCTGGTGTGGGTCGGGCAGGGCCGCTGGAGCGCCGACGATCTCGCAGCCGCGCTCGCCGCGCGCAATCGCGCAGCCTGCGGCGTCGTCGCGCCGCCGGAAGGACTTTACCTGGTGAAGGTCGACTACTGAGGTCGGTTCCGCAGCAGGCCTTTGGTCCGTGTTGTTAACATATGAGAATTTCTGTCCTAATTAGTTCCGGTTGGGCAGCGCGGGACGGACATTCTTAACTTCAAATTGAAATCCTCGCTGGTATCGAACCTGGAGGCTGTTGTTCAGCGAGGTCTGTCGTGCGCATTCGTCAAGTGTTCCTGCTCTCCTTGCTGCTCGGGGCCGTGATCGGCCTGCTCGCCACCGTGTTGTTCGCCTGGCAGCAGCTGACCTCGTTGCAGGCGGCTCGGACGGCAGGAAGCGATGCGCAATTGCTCGCGGCCATGCTTCGGCTGCCCGAGAAGCTCAACATCGAGCGCGCCTGGGTGAACCCGCGCCTCGCATCCGCCAATCCGGCGACGGCCGAGGAGCTGGCGGCCCTCAAGAAGATCACCGGTGGATCGGACGAGGCGTTCGCCAAGGCACGCAGCCTCGCGCAACTGCGTGACGACCTGACGGCGTTGGACTCGATCGAGCAGAAGCTGAAGTCGCTGCGGGGCACGGCGCTCGACGCGGTGGCCCAGCCCAAGTCGTCCAGGCCCGACGCGATCGTGCGCGATTACGTGCCGCAGATGTTCACGGTGCAGGAAGCGACCGGCAGCCATGTCGAGGTCATCGTTCGCCGCATCAATGCGGCCAATCCCGCCGTCGGCCAGGCGGCTCGGCTGGCTGTCATCGGTTGGGACCTGCGCGACTGGGCCGGCCGTGCCACGACCACGCTCATTCGCATGATCGCGACCAAGCAGCCGATGGCCGGCGAGCCGGCCGAGGCGCTGGCGGCCTTCAAGGGACGCATCGACCGCATCTGGGCGACGGCCAAGCTCGCCGCGGCCGAGATCGATCAGAAGCCGATCTTCGCCGCGATCGCCGAGGTGGAGAACGGCTATTGGGCGCGCGGCGGCGAGCTCTATACGTCGCAGGTGGCGCCGAACCGCGGCAAGGTGCTGGAGCTCGATCCCGATCAGTTCCTGCGCTCGCTGTTCCCGATCCTCGACACTATCCTGCCCCTGCGTGATGCCGCGCTGACCGAGGCGCTGCGGCAGAGCGAGGCCGCGATCAGCGAAGCCCAGGCTCGCTTCGTCCTTGCGCTCGTCCTGCTGGTGGTCAACATCACCGCTGCCGCGCTCGGCACGATCTGGTTCAACGGCCGCGTCATCAAGCCGCTCTCGACCTTGACCGAGCTGATCGGTCGTATCGCTGGCGGCGAGCGCGACGTGGCGATTGCCTATCGTGACCGCACCGACGAGGTCGGCACCCTCGCCAATGCCATCGGTGTGTTGCAGGAGAAGTCTGCGGAGGCCGACCGGCTGGCGCTGCAGGGCGCCGATGCCGAGGCGCGGCGCGATGCGCGCCGGCAGAAGATCGAGGCGCTCACCCGCCGCTTCGGCGAGGTGATCGACACGCTGTGCGGCCGGTTGAGCGATGCCGCCAGCGGGCTGAAGCAGTCGGCCGAAACGCTCGACGGCTCGGCCAGCACCACGGCGTCCCGTGCCACGGCTGTCGCGGAGGCCGCGGCGCAGGCGACCTCCGGCGTCAACACGGTGGCGGCCGCATCCGAAGAGCTCGACGCATCGATGAAGGAGATCACCCGCCAGATCGCGGAAGCCGCGTCGGAATCGTCGAATGCGACCAGCCAGGCGCTCGACACCACCGACAAGGTGCGCACGCTCGCCGGCAGCGCCACCCGCATCGGCGACGTCGTGCAATTGATCCGCGCGATCGCCTCGCAGACCAATCTGCTCGCGCTCAACGCCACGATCGAATCGGCGCGTGCGGGTGAGGCCGGCAAGGGCTTTGCCGTGGTCGCCTCCGAGGTGAAGAGCCTGGCGTCGCAGACCAGCAAGGCCACCGAGGAGATCGAGAGCCAGATCGCGGCGATCCAGAACGAGACCGGCAGCACGGTCGCTGCGATCGAGAAGATCGCGGCCGTCGTCAACACGATCAGCGGCGTCACCGGAGCCGTCGCAAGCGCGGTGGCCGAGCAGAGCGCGACGACGCGGGAGATCGCCCGCAGCGTGCAGCAGACCGCGAGCGGCACCAACGATGTTTCGTCGTCGATTGCACTGGTGAGCGCTGCCGCCGCCGATACCAGAGGATCGGCGCGCTCGCTGCTGGATTCTGCAGCGAGTCTCGCCGGCCAGGCCACCGACCTGCGCCGCGAGGTCGATCAGTTCCTGGCGGAGGTGAAGGCCGCCTGATCCGAGTCAGGCGCGCCGCTCAGGCGAAATAGCGATCGAGAATGCCGCGATAGATCTTGGTCAGGGTCGCGATGTCGGCTACCGAGGCGCGCTCGTCGATCTGGTGCATGGTCTGGCCGACCAGGCCGAACTCGATCACCGGGCAGTAGCTTGAGATGAAGCGCGCATCCGAGGTGCCGCCCGTTGTCGAAAGCTCCGGCTTGCGCCCCGTCACGCTTTCGATCGCAGCGACCGCAAGATCGGTGAACGGACCCGGCTTGGTCAGGAAAACGTTGGAGTTCGACGGCAGCCAGTCGATGCGGGCGCGGATGCGGTTGCCGCAAGCTTTTGCAAGCCGCTCCTCGACCAGCGCGCGTAGCGAGTCCTGCGTATGGCAGTCATTGTAGCGGATGTTGAACTTCGCCCGGGCCAGGCCGGGAATGACGTTGGTCGCGGTGTTGCCGACATCGACGGTGGTGAATTCGAGGTTCGACGGCTGGAATTGCGCGCTGCCATTGTCCAGCGGCTCGTCCGAGAGGGCCACGATCAGGCGGGAGATGTCCGGCACTGGGTTGGAGGCGCGGTGCGGATAGGCGACGTGGCCCTGCTTGCCCTCGACGATCAGGGTGCCGGATTGCGAGCCGCGGCGGCCGATCTTGATGCAGTCGCCCATGACTTCTTGATTGGACGGTTCGCCCAGCACGCAATGATCGAACTTTTCACCGCGCTCCGCTGCCCATTGCAGCAGCTTGATGGTGCCGTTGATCGAGACGTCCTCCTCGTCGCCCGTGATGAGGAACGAGATCGAGCCTTTCGGCTGACCGCCATTGTCGCGGAGATAGTCCAGCGCCGCGGCGACGCTGCAGGCGATGCCGCCCTTCATGTCGACGGCGCCGCGGCCATAGATGTAGCCGTCCTTCACCTCGCCGGAGAAGGCGCCGAGGCTCCATGCGGCTTCATCACCAGGCGGCACCACGTCGGTGTGGCCGGCGAAGGTGATGTGCGGTCCTTCGGTGCCGATGCGGGCGTAGAGATTGTCGATGTCGGCGGTGCCGGCTTCCGAGAACGTCACGCGATGCGTCGTGAAGCCCGCATCCTTCAGCAGGGCTTCGAGCACGCCAAGCGCCCCGGCGTCGGCCGGGGTGACGGAGGGGCAGCGGATCAGATCACGGGTGATGGTAAGGGCATCGGTCATGCCCTCGCTTATCATGGCCGTTCGGGCGGCGGCTAGTGCGGCCGCCCGGGCCTGGACGATCAGTCGCGCAAGAGCTCGTTGATCGAGGTCTTGGAGCGGGTGCGCTCGTCGACGCGCTTGACGATGACGGCGCAGGCGGTCGACGGGCCGATCTGGCCGTTCTTCATCGGCTTGCCCGGCAGAGCGCCGGGGACCACCACCGCGTATTCCGGCACCTCGCCGACGAAGGTCTCGCCGGTCTCGCGGTCGACGATCTTGGTCGAGGCGCCCAGGAACACGCCCATCGCCAGCACCGCGCCCTTGCGGACGATGACGCCCTCGGCGACCTCCGAGCGCGCGCCGATGAAGCAGTCATCCTCGATGATGACGGGGCCGGCCTGCAGCGGCTCCAGCACGCCGCCGATGCCGACGCCGCCGGAGATGTGCACACGCTTGCCGATCTGGGCGCAGGAGCCGACCGTCGACCAGGTGTCGACCATGGTGGCCTCGTCGACATAGGCGCCGAGATTGACGAACGACGGCATCAGCACGACGTTCTTGGCGATGAAGGCCGAGCGGCGCACGATGGCGCCGGGCACGGCCCGGAAGCCGCCATCGCGAAAACGGTTCTCGCCCCAGCCCTCGAACTTCGACGGCACCTTGTCCCACCACGACGCGTGGCCGGGGCCGCCGGGGATGACGCTCATGTCGTTGAGGCGGAACGACAGCAGCACCGCTTTCTTCAGCCACTGGTTGACGCTCCACTTGCCGTCCGCAGCCCGCTCGGCGACGCGGGCCTCGCCCTTGTCGAGCAGCTCCAGCGCGCTCTCCACGGCGTCGCGAACCTCGCCCTTGGTCGAGGTCGAGACCCCGTCACGGGCATCGAAGGCGCTGTTGATGGTGGATTCCAGGGCGGACAGTGACATCGGTCGATCCTCGCTTGGTCCCGGGCATGTCGCCTGGGCCGGTCATGTACGAGCAGGGTGGGGCAGGCGGGCTTTTTCGGAGTTTGGGGCAGGGGAGTCAAGGCACCCACCGCTGTCGTCCCGGACAAGCGGAGCGCCCGGCTGTCCGCTCATGCGAAGGCTCTCTCGCGCGAGCGCCGATCCGGGACCCATACCCACTGGGAGACGTGTTGGGCACATCATTAGCCAGTTGGGTGCCCCACAGATCCGCCGGTGGATATGGGTCCCGGGTCAAGCCCGGGACGACACTGAGTTTGTCGGAAGGCCGTCGCGCCTCATCTACGCCGGGCGCTTCGCCTGGCCGGGACGACGGCGACTTTAGGCGCCTACCAGCCGCTGCAAGAACCCGGTCAGATCATCCGTCACATGGTCCACATGCGGATCATAGCGCCCCGACAGCTCCCAGTCTTCGCGCACCACTTCCTTGCTGCCGTCGGGCACCACCAGCACGGTGGTCATGCCGAGGTCGTGCGGCACCACCAGATTGCGGGCGAGGTCCTCGAACATCGCGGCGCGGGTCGGATCGACGTCGTGCAGTCCGAGGAATTTGTCGTAGGTCTCGCGCGCCGGCTTCGGCGTCAGCTCGGCGGCAAGGATGTCGAACACGCCGTGGAAGTGATCGCGGATGCCGAGCCGGGCCAGCACGGCGTCGACATGATCGACCGAGCCGTTGGTCAGGATCAGCTTGCGCCCCGGCAGCTGTTCGATCGCCGCGCCCATCGCCGGATTCGGCTCCAGCGGCGAGTGGTCGATCTTGTGCACGTAGGCCAGGAAGTCGTCGGCATGCACGCCGTGCTCGGTCATCATGCCGCGCATCGTCGTGCCGTAGCGGCGGTAGTAGTCCTTCTGGATGCGGCGCGCCTCGTCGGCACCGACCTTCAGCCAGTTGGACACGAACTCGCCGATCCTCGCATCGACCTGCTGCCAGAGATTGACGTGATGCGGGTACAGCGTGTTGTCGAGATCGAACACCCAGGTGTCCACGTGATCGAAGGCGCGGGGGGATTTCGTCATGTCTGCCTCGATCGGTTCTGCCCGGCTAGGGCGGCACATTCTGCTGTCGTCCCGGCGAACGCCGGGACCCATACCGCGTGATGTCGCTTGTGGCAGGATGGCTGACGCCGGTGGCCTTCACCACGGACGGTGGTTATGGATCCCGGCGTTCGCCGGGATGACGACTGTGGGTTGGCCGGCGTCCTGGGCATCATTGAGCCAGCATCACGGCAGCGCAAAGCGCAGCGTCTTGCCGCCGCGGGTGATGTCGACGGCGGTGAAGCCGGTCGCGGTGAAGCCGCGGCTCGGGCAATCGCCTTGCTCGGTGGTCTCGAACTTGTTCTCGCGGGTGCAGAGCTGCACCAGGCCGCCCCAATTCAGCGGCTTGTTCTTCAGCTTGATGGTGCGGTTGTCGTCGTCGACTGCTTCCGCAAAGCTGTAGACCTTTTTCGGCTGCCCGGTGATGTCGGGATGCAGGCACTTGCCGGCATCGATGCGATACCAGCCGCGGCTGACCACGGTGCGCCCGTCATCGGTGCCGACCGCGGCCATGACCTTGTGCGGCGTGTCGTTGCACCAGGTCAGTCCCACAGGAGACGGAGTCTGCACGGCATCGACCATCGTGGCAAAGAAGCTCGGTTGCGAGACGACGTCGGACGCCAGCCCGCGGCTTTTCAGGAACGCGGCGAGCGCGGCCTGCGTCTTCGGCCCGTCGACGCCGTCGATCGGCGAGGCGTCATAGCCGGCGATGCCGAGCAGCCGCTGGATGCCGGCGAGCCGTGCCTGCTCATCGTCATATTCGGCGCTCTCGGCGAGATAGGCGATCAGGGTGCCGTCATCGGTCTTGGTCGGCGTCACCTGCGTGAACGCCGCCGGCGTCTGCCCGGTGCGGCATTGCCGTGCGGCGGCGATGACGAAATTGTCGGACGCCGCCACGCATAGCTGATCGTTGCCGTTCTCGGCGATCGGCGAAGCGCCATAGAGGCTGAGCGCGCGCGCATGCAGCAGGATTCGATCCGCCGTCATCGTGCCCTGCAGCACCACGCGGCAGGTGGCGGGATCGAGCCGGAACCAGCCCCGCGTCGCGGTCGCCGCCTTCTCGTCGATGCCGATCGCGGCCTCGACGACATAGCTCATGCGGTTGCAAAGCTTGAGGTCGGCGCGTGCGGGGGTGGCGGCGAGAAATGGAAGAAGCGCGACCACCAAGGCCGGCGCAACACGAGTCCAGAAAGAGTTTGTTTGCCGTGCTCTTCCCGCGTCGTCATGCCCGGGCTTGACCCGGGCATCCACGTCTCTCGCTCCGGCCTCGCCGCGAGACGTGGATGGCCGGGTCAGGCCCGGCCATGACGGAGAGAGAGGGGGCAATGTGCTCACTTGTGGATCAGCGTGCCCGTGCCCTGGTTGGTGAACAGCTCGAGCAGCACCGCGTGCGGCACCTTGCCGTCGAGGATCACGACGCCCTGCACGCCCTGCTCGAGCGCGTAGATGCAGGTCTCGACCTTCGGGATCATGCCGCCGGAGATGGTGCCGTCGGCGATCAGCTTGCGCGCATCCTTGATCGAGATTTCCGGGATCAGCTTCTTCGACTTGTCGAGCACGCCCGGCACGTCGGTCAGCAGCAGCAGCCGCTTGGCCTTCAGCGCACCGGCGACGGCGCCCGCGAAGGTGTCGGCGTTGACGTTGAAGGTCTGGCCTTCCTTCGAGGTCGCCAGCGGTGCGAGGATCGGGATCAGCTCGTAGCCGATGAGCTGGTTGAGCAGCGTGAGATCGACCTTGTCGGGCTCGCCGACGAAGCCGAGATCGACCACCTTCTCGATGTGGCTGTCGGGATCGACCATCGTGCGGGTCGCCTTGACGGCACGCACCATGTTGCCGTCCTTGCCGCACAGGCCCACGGCCTTGCCGCCGGCCTCGTTGATGTAGCCGACCAGCTGCTTGTTGATCGAGCCGGCCAGCACCATCTCGACGATCTCGATCGTCGCGGCGTCGGTGATGCGCAGACCTGCGGCGAATTCGGAGACGATGCCGAGGCGCTTCAGCATGGTCGCGATCTGCGGCCCGCCGCCGTGGACGACCACCGGGTTGATCGCGGTCTGCTCCAAGAGCACGATGTCGCGCGCGAAGGCCTTTGCGGTCTCCTCGTCACCCATGGCGTGGCCGCCATATTTGATGACGATGGTTTCGTCGTCATACTCCTGCATGTGCGGGAGCGCTTCGGACAGGATACGGGCTTGATCGAGCGGGCTGATGGTGGTCGCGTCGGTCATGTCTGGGAGGTCTCGGCTGTCGGGGGCGTCGCGCCGCGTTCTAGCCGATTGCCGGGCAGGGCGCAAAGCGCCGGATCAGGCCCGGCGCGGCCACAGCGCACAGACCGTAAGCGCAATCCAGCTTGCGATCTGCAGGCTGCCGCCGATCGGTGCTGCAAACGGAAACAGCCGGTCACCGGCGAATTGCCGCATCAGGAGATCGCCCGCGAACAGCGCCGGTCCCAGGACGAAGCCGATCGCGGCGATCAGGCCGATGCGCCTGGCCACGACGCCGCGCTCGGCCAGCGCGACGGTGCCGAGCAGCGCGCAGGCGTGGAACAGCAGCATGGTGGAGGCCGTCGCGAGCCGCGACGCATCGGCATCATGCGCGGCCTTGGCGGCCAGCGCGACGCCGGCAGCGCCCATCAGCCCGGCCAGCGCGACCAGGATTCGCCACCGCATCATGATGCGCCGCGCTCCTCGAGCAGCCGCGCCATCGCGGCGCGCAACTCGGGCATGCCGGTGCCGGAGCGCGACGACGTCGCCATCACCTGCGGGAAGGCCGCCGGATGCTTGGCCAGCGCGGCCTCGGTCTCGGCGATGCGGCTCGCGAGCTCGGCGGGCTTGATCTGGTCGGCCTTGGTCAGCACCAGCTGGTAGCTGACCGCGGAGCGGTCGAGCGTCTTGAGAATCTCCTGATCGACCTCCTTCAGCCCATGGCGGGCATCGATCAGCACATAGACGCGGGCAAGCGAGGCGCGGCCGAGCAGGAACTGGTGGATCAGCTCGGTCCAGGACGCGACCTTGGTCTTGGCGGCGGCGGCATAGCCGTAGCCGGGCATGTCGACGAGCCGCAGCGACGCATTCGCCGGTCCCTCGAAGAAGATCAGCTCCTGGGTGCGGCCCGGGGTGTGCGAGGTGCGTGCCAGCGCATTCTGGCCGGTCAGCGCGTTGATCAGGCTGGACTTGCCGACATTGGAGCGGCCGGCAAAGGCGATCTCGATCTGCCCCGACATCGGCGGCAGGCTCGCGATCGACGGCGAAGCGTGGGTGAAGCGCCAGGCCTGCGCAAACAGCTTGCGGCCCTTTTCGATCAGGCGCTCATCAGTGTCGGCGCTGGTGGTCATGAAATGCTCTCGCCTCGTCATTGCGAGCGAAGCGAAGCAATCCAGGGCTGAGCAAGGACTCTGGATTGCTTCGTCGCTGCGCTCCTCGCAATGACGGTCGCCAATGGCGCCGCCGACTTTCTCAAGCCGCCTTGGCCGTCACGCCGGCTTCTTCTTGAACGTGCCGCGGATGTTGTCGAACAACTCCACCTTCACGCCGTTGCGATGCATGATGTAGCTCTGCTGAAGCACTGACAGCGTGTTGTTCCAGGCCCAGTAGATCACGAGTCCGGCCGGGAAGCCCGCGAGCATGAAGGTGAAGATCAGCGGCATCCAGTTGAAGATCATCGCCTGGGTCGGATCGGGCGGCGTCGGGTTCAGCTTCATCTGGAACCACATCGTGATGCCCATGATGATCGGCCAGATACCGAGCGCGAGGTAGTGCCCGAACAGCGGCAACTGGGTCGGGTCGAACGGGATCAGGCCGAACAGCGTGAACAGATTGGTCGGATCCGGCGCCGAAAGGTCCTTGATCCAGCTGATGAACGGCGCGTGCCTCATCTCGATCGTGACGAACAGCACCTTGTAGAGCGAGAAGAACACCGGGATCTGCAGCACGACCGGAAGACAGCCGGCGACCGGGTTGATCTTCTCCTTCTTGTAGATCTCCATCATCTCCTGCTGCTGCTTCATCCGGTCGTCCGGATAGCGCTCCTTCAGCGCCTGAAGCTGCGGCTGGATCGCCTTCATCTTCGCCATCGAGGCGTAGGACTTGTTGGCGAGAGGGAAGAACAAGAGCTTCACCAGCACCGTCACCAGCAGGATCGAGACGCCGAAATTGCCGAAGAAGCGGAAGAAGAAGTCGAGCGCCAGGAACATCGGCTTGGTCAGGAAGTAGAACCAGCCCCAGTCGATCAAGAGATCGAAATGGTTGAGCCCGAGCTGCTGATTGTAGCCGCCGAGACCGCCGATCGGGAAGCCCATGCCGACGACGCCGGCCTCCTTGGCGCCGGCGAACAGCCGGGTCGAGACGGTGGCCGAGCCGCCGGCCGCGACGGTCCGAGCGTCCTCGACGTAATCGGTCTGGTAACGATGCTGATTGTCGACCAGCTTCGAGGAGTAGTTGGCGGTCAGGCGGGCATCCGTCATCGGCAGCAGCGCCGCCGCCCAATATTTGTCGGTGATGCCGAGCCAGCCATTGGTGACGTCGAACTTCGCCGTCTTGTCGTCGTCCATCTTCTTGTAGGTGTATTCCTGCAGGCCCTTCTCGCCGAGATAGCCGATCAGGCCCTCATGCAGGATGTAGTAGCCTGACACGTGCGGCGTGCCGTGGCGCGAGATCAGGCCGAACGGATACAGCGTGACCGGGCGCGCTGCCGGCGTTGGCGACCTCGTCCTTGATCGTGAACAGATAGTGCTCGTCCACCGAGACGGTGCGCTTGAACGTCAGGCCGTCGCTGTTGGTAAAGGTCAGCTTGACCGGGGTCGTCGCCGTCAGCGCGTTGCTGCCGTCCTGCTGCCACACCGTGTTCTGGTCGGGCACCTGGACCTTGGCGCCGGGTGCGGCGACCCAGCCGAACTCGGCGTAATAGGGCTCGGCGGTGTTGGACGGCGAGAACAGCACGATGGCCGGCGATTTCGGGTCGACCGTCTCGCGATATTGCACGAAGGCGAGATCGTCGAGGCGCGCCCCCTTCAGCGAGATGCTGCCGGTCAGCCGCGGCGTGTCGATCTTGACGCGGGGTGTCGCGGCGATCGCGGTGTCCCGCGGCATCACGCCTGTGGCGGGAGCCGTCGCACCACCGGGCGCGCTCGGGGTGCCGGAGCCGCTCGCGTTCGGCTGCGGCGTGGCCGACGGCGCGGTGCCGTCAGGCTGCGCCGGCGCCTGCTTCTTGGCGAGCTCGGCCTGCAGCTGCGCCTGTGCGCGCTGCTTCTCCATCTGCGGGCCGTTGTAGAAGACCTGCCAGAGGATCAGCACGAGGCCGGACAAAATGACGGCGAGAATGGTGTTGCGATTGTCGGTCATCGTTTTCTTATCGTCTCGTCGTTCAATCCGGTTTCACGGGAATGCGCGTGGGAGCGTGTCGCCTGCTCGCATCCGAGGTTTTGCGCGGCTGCGGCTTGATCTGCTGCTTGGCCTGCGGCCGGTCGAGGCGGCGGAGCGTCGCCTGGAGGTCGGCGAGCATGATATCGAAGTCGCGTGACAGCGCGTCCCGCCGGCCGACCAGCACATAGTCGCTGTGCGGGCGCATCGACAGGGGATCGAGCCGTTTCACAAGCTCGCGCAACCGCCGACGGATGCGATTACGCTCCGTGGCGGTGCCATTCTTCTTGGTGACGGTAAAGCCGATCCGGATCGGGCCCTGGTCCGCGCGCTCACGACGCTGGACCACGAAGGCAGGGCTGTTCGCCCGCACGCCATCGGCAACGGCGAGGAAGTCCGCCCGCTGCCGCAGCCGATCCATGATGGAAATCTCCGGGACGGACGCCCTGGCTTCAGGCGCTGAGACGCTTGCGGCCCCGGGCGCGACGCGCGGCCAGAACCTTGCGGCCGCCGGTGGTCGCGAGGCGGGCGCGGAAGCCGTGACGGCGCTTGCGCACCAGTTTGCTGGGTTGATAGGTCCGCTTCACGGGTCGATCTCCGCTGACGGGCAATTTGCCAGTTGACAACTTGCCGGCTTGAAATGTCGAGGATGTCCGGTGATGCTTCCTGGCCCGAAACGGACCGCTGCCGGCCCTGAAATCGAGCCGCCCCGGGCAAGCCGGGTCATCGCGGACGGTTGGCGCGGCTTATAAGGGAGCGTCCCGCCTTCGTCAATCGCGGCAAGACGTCCGACCGGCCGCTCGAGCGACGCATGAGACAGGGGCTGAAGCAGGCGGCGTAAGCGCCGTGGTCATCGATGCTGGTCAGCGTCCGGTCATGTGGCCAGATCAATAGCGTACAAGACCGGGACGCAAACGGAGCGCTAGACCCATGTCTCGGTCGGGCCAAGGACGATCAGGATCGCGCAATTCTGGGTTCCATTATGAACGGTTTGGAAACCTCAACATGAGCGATCCGTAATTTGACCGGACTCCGGTGCAGTCCCATCTTGCGGACCCGTAAGGGTGGGGGTGTCTCTTACAAGGGCGATACGTGACAGAGAGCGACAACCAGCCGATCCTGGAGCGTCTGCGACCGAAGCGGTCGCGCCGGCTCGGCTTGTCCGGAAAGCTGCTGCTGCTGACCATTCCGCTGGTGATGATCGCGGCCGTCCTGGTTTACGTGCCGGCCATCGCGAATTTCTGGACCAACCGCCTCAACGACCGCCTGGCCGCCGCCAATACCGCCGCGCTGGTGCTCGACGCTGCGCCCTCGGGCATGGTGCCGGATTCGCTGGCGCGCCAGATCCTGACCTCGATCAATGCGCGCGGCGTCGCCATCAAGATGGGTCAGCAGCGCCGGCTGCTCGCCAGCGCCGATCTGCCGGCCTCGATCGATCATGACTACGACATGCGCGACATGACCGTGTGGTCGTCGATCGTGAACTCGCTGAAGATGATGATGGAGACCGGCGATCACACCATGCGCGTGATCGGTCCGTCGCCTGGCCGCGCGCAATTCATCGAGGTCGTGACCGACGAGAAGCCGCTGCGCCGGGCGATGTACCGTTTCTCGCGCAACCTGCTCGGCGTCTCCCTGCTGCTCGCGATGCTGACCGCGGCGCTGGTCTATCTGGCCCTGCATTACCTGTTCGTGCGGCCGATGCGGCGGCTGACCGCGAGTCTCGTGGGCTTCCATGAGAATCCCGAGAGCGCGGCGCGAATCATCGTGCCGAGCCAGCGCTCCGACGAGATCGGCGTCGCCGAGCGTGAGCTCGCCGACATGCAGCGCGACCTCGTCTCGATGCTGCATCAGAAGAGTAGGCTCGCCGCGCTCGGCCTCGCGGTCTCCAAGATCAATCACGATCTGCGCAACCTCTTGGCCTCGTCGCAGCTGTTGTCGGATCAGCTCGCCAGCGTGCCCGATCCGCGGGTGCAGCGCTTCGCGCCGAAGCTGATGCGCTCGCTGGAGCGCGCCATCGCGTTCTGCCAGTCGACCTTGTCCTACGGCAAGGTGCAGGAGCCGGCGCCGGACCGCCGCATGGTCGCGGTGGAGTCGGTGGTGGCCGAGGTGCGCGAGACCGCGGGATTGGCGCCGGACGCCTCGATCACCTGGGTCGCGGCGATCGAGCGCGGTTTGAAGATCGATGCCGATCCGGACCAGCTGTTCCGCGTGCTGCTCAATCTGGTGCGCAATGCCGCGCAGGCCTTGGACAGCCTCGCGGCCGACGAGGGCGTGCGCCAGATCCGCATCACCGGCCGACGCGAGGGCGCGGTGGCGATCCTGGAAGTGTCCGACACCGGTCCCGGCGTACCGGCCAAGGTGCGGGAGCACCTGTTCGAGGCGTTCCGGGGCGCCGGCCGTCCGGGCGGCTCGGGGCTGGGCCTCGCCATCGCCGCCGAACTGGTGCGGGCCCATGACGGTGACATCCAGCTGGTCGAGGGCACCCTGGGCGCCACCTTCCGGATCACGATCCCCGACCGCCCGGTCGAGCTCCAGACGTTCTGGAACGAGCGCGCCAGCGCATGAGCCAGCCCGGGCGTTCCCGACGCCAAGCCGTCCGCCTCCGCCGGAGCCGTCCCCAAAAAAAGGGTCACAAAATGTCGCGCTGCAGCCTTGCCAACCGGCCTCCGAGCCGTTAGTCAGAGGCCCTTCGCAAGGCCTGCCAGCATTTGCCGCTCCGGCCTTCCGGGATCCAGCCTTCTGGCCTGGAGCCCGCCAAAAGCGAAAACGCGCCCGTAGCTCAGCTGGATAGAGCATCAGACTACGAATCTGAGGGTCGGACGTTCGAATCGTTCCGGGCGCGCCATTTGCTCATGAAACCCCATCCCTCGTATCCGTACTTTTTCTGTCGCCCGGCGCTGCGTCGGGTGCCGACGTTCGTGTCCGCTGGAGAACGGTCGTGAGTCGTTTCTGGTCAGAGCTGGCCCGCGGGCTGTCGCCCTACGTGCCGGGCGAGCAGCCGCAGATTCCGGGCCTCGTCAAGCTCAACACCAATGAGAGCCCGTTCGGACCGTCGCCCAGGGCGATCGAAGCCATCCGGGCGGCGGCGTCCGATGCGCTGCGCCTCTATCCCGATCCGCAGGCCACCCGCCTGCGCGAGGTCCTGGCGGACTATCACCAAGTCTCGCCCGCGCAGGTGTTCGTCGGCAACGGCTCCGACGAGGTGCTCGCGCACACCTTCGCCGCGCTGTTGAAGCAGTCGGAGCCGGTGCTGTTTCCGGACGTGACCTACAGCTTCTATCCCGTCTATTGCCGCCTGCTCGGGATCGACACCACGACCGTCCCGCTTGATGCCGGGATGCGCGTGCGGATCGACGACTATATCGGCCGTCCCGGGCCGGTGATCATCGCCAACCCGAATGCGCCGACCGGCATCGCGTTGCCGCTCGCGGAGATCGCGCGGCTTGCCGCGGCCCGCAGCGACACCGTGCTCGTGATCGACGAGGCCTATGTCGATTTCGGCGCCGAGACCGCCATCCCGCTCATCGCCGAGCATCCCAATCTGCTTGTGGTGCAGACGATGTCCAAGTCGCGCGCGCTGGCTGGCCTGCGCGTCGGCTATGCGATCGGCAATGCCGAGCTGATCGAGGGCCTGACGCGGGTGAAGGACAGCTTCAACTCCTATCCGCTCGGCCGTCCCGCCCAGGCAGGGGCGATCGCGTCGGTCGAGGACGAGGCGCATTTCCAGCAGACGCGTTCGGAGATCATGCGCAATCGCGCGGATCTCACCGCCGCGCTGGCCGAACTCGGCTTCGAGGTGCTGCCGTCGAGCGCCAATTTCCTCTTCGCGCGTCACCCGCACCGTTCAGGCCCAGCACTCGCGGCGGGCCTGCGCGAACGTGCGGTGCTGGTGCGCCACTTCACCGCGCCGCGCATCGCGGACTATCTGCGCATCACGATCGGCTCGGCGGCGGAGCTGGCGCGCCTGACCGACGCCTTGCGCGAAATTCTGGCGAGCCCGCAGCCCGACTGATCGCGGCCAGGCTCGAACCGCGCAGCGCGTCCCGACGCAGGTGGCGAGAGGGACGGGGGGCTGGACATCGGATCGCGTCGCTCATCTCGATTAGCTCGCCGCTGCCGGGTGGCCGGCCTGGTGCCATTTGACGATCTCGCGGGGAATCTGATCAAGGCTGATAACCTTCTCGACCGCGCCATGGGCGATCGCCTCCTTGGGCATTCCAAAGACGACGCAGCTTTCCTCGTTCTGCGCGCGCGTGGCCGCGCCGAGCTTGCGCATTTCCAGCAGTCCTCGCGCGCCGTCATCGCCCATACCGGTCATGATGACGCCCAGCGCATTGCGCCCTGCATATTGCGCGGTCGAGCGAAACAGCACGTCGACCGAGGGGCGATGACGCGACACCGGCGGGCCGTCCTTGATCGCGATGTGATAGCGCAGGCCCGAGCGCTGCAGCAGCATGTGCCGTGCTCCCGGCGCGATATAGGCGCAGCCGGCATGCACCGTTTCGCCGTCCTCCGCCTCCTTCACGTGGATCGCGCAGATCGAGTCGAGGCGGCGCGCGAAGGCTGCCGTGAAGCCCGGCGGCATGTGCTGGACGATGAGGATGCCCGGGCAGTCCGCCGGCAGCGCCTCGAGCACGTCGGCGAGCGCCTCGGTGCCGCCCGTCGAGGCCCCGATGCAGACGATGCGTTCCGTCGTTGGCCGCGAGCGCGTCTCCACCGGGGGCGGCATGATGGCGTCGGCGGTCAGCTTCTTCTCGACGAGCATGCGGCGCTCCGAGCGCGGCCGGACCCGTGCGCGCGCCGCAGATTTCACCGCGTCGCGCAGCCGTCCCGACGACTCCAGCAAGGCCTGGCGGGTGTCGACGCGCGGCTTGGGGACGATATCGACGGCGCCGGCCTCGAGCGCCTCGAAGGTCAGCTGCGAGCTGCCGTCGGTGGCGGAGGAGCAGATCACCACCGGGATCGGATGTTGCGCCATGATCTTGCGCAGGAAGGTGAGACCGTCCATCCGCGGCATCTCGATGTCCAGCACGATGACGTCGGGCAGCTGCATCTGCAGCCGGCGCGCCGCCGCGAAGGGATCCGCTGCCGTCCCCGTCACCTCGATCTCCGGATCCTCACCGAGGATCGAGGTCATGATCTGCCGGACAGACGCGGAATCGTCCACGATCAGCACACGCACCTTTTGTTTGGTCATGCGATCGCCTCGTCTACACGGTGAAGATCGTCGGCCGGATCTGCTTCAGACCCGGCACGACATTGTGAACCATGGATTCGGAGTGCCCCACCATCAGATATCCTCCGGGCCGCAGATGCGAGCAGAGCCGGGTGACGACCTTGCGCTGGGTCGGCTTGTCGAAATAGATCAGGACGTTGCGGCAGAAGATGATGTCGACGTCGCGGTCCACAGGGTACGTCGTGTCCATCAGGTTCATGCGCTCGAAATTGACGCGGCTGCGCAGCTCGGGCACCACGCGGCATTCCGCTCGCGACGGATCGCGCGAGCGCAGGAAATAGCGCTTCGCCAGATGCTCCGGCACCGGCGTGAGCGCCTCGATGTCGTAGATCGCCTTCTTCGCCATCCGCAGAACGGGATTCGAGATGTCGGTGCCGAGGATGCGAAAGTCGGCGCGCAAGCCTCCTCGGATCATGTCATCCATCACGATCGCCATCGTGTAGGCCTCCATTCCGGTCGAGGCCGCGGCGCTCCAGAGCTTCAGGTTGCGCTGAGGCCCGCCGCCACGCAGCTTCATCAGTTCGGGGACTGCCGTGTTTCGAACGAAATCGAAATGGGCCGGCTCGCGAAAGAAGTCGGTCTTGTTGGTCGTCACGACGTCGATCAAGTGGACCAGCTCGTCCTCGAACCGATCCGCGTCGAACAGGGCATCGACATATTCGCGCATGCTGGCGAGGTCGAGCGCGCGGACGCGCTTCTGCAGCCGGCCCTCCAGCATGTAGCGCTTGGCCGGCGGCAGCTGGATGCCGACCTGTGCTTCGATGAGCTGCGCGAGCGCGCGGAAATGCGCATCGGACAACGTCCCCGCGCTACCGAATGTCTCCGCCCAGCCGGGCTTAAGCTGCGGCTGGGGCATGATCACCGAGGGTTGCGCCGGGCAGGCTGGTCTGAGCCATCAGCTTCGCCAGATCGAACAGAATGACGAACTTGTCGCCCTTCCGCCCGATGCCGGCGATGTAGTCGGACGTCCAGCGGCCGCCGACCTCCGGAACGGGCTCAGCCGAGCTCTCGTCGATGTCGGTGACCTCGAACACGCAGTCGGCGACGAAGCCGACCCCGACCAGGCGGTTGCCGACGGGGACATCGAGAATGATGATCCGCGTCGCCTCCGTCGCAGGCACGCTCGGCAGGTCGAGCTTCAATCTCAGATCGACGATCGGATAGCCGCTGCCGCGCACGTCGATCATCCCGAGCAGGAAGTGCGGCGCGTGCGGCAGCCGCGAGATCGGCCTCATATCGAGGATCTCGCGAACGTTGCGGATGCTGATGCCGAAGGTTTCACCCGCCAGACCAAGCGTCAGATATTGTGAGGTCTCGGCCATGCTGAGTCCTGTCCTCTGCTCTCGCGATACCTCGACCTAGCGCCGGAAGTCCGCATCACGCTCGTCCTCGCCGTCGTCGAGGCTGAAGGCGAAGCCGCCGCCGCCGGCGGCCTTGACCGCACGCGCGGGCCTGGACTTGGCGGGGGCCGGCTTCTTAGGGCTGCGGTCCGCCGCGGCCATGCTGGCAGCCTTGCTCCGCAGTTGGCTGACGGCGGCGTCGATCGGGGCGGCCGACTCGGCCCCGTTCTGTGCGATGCCCCCGTCGATGCGGAAAAAGGCAATGGTCGCCTGCAACTGATCGGCTTGGGCCGCCAGCTCTTCGGACGTCGCCGACACCTGCTCCGAGGCGCTGGCGTTCTGCTGACCCACCTGGTCGAGCTGCTGGATCGCCTGGTTGATCTGCGCCGAGCCGACGTCCTGCTCGCGGCATGCGGCGGTGATCTCTTCGACCAGCTCCGCCGTGCGCTTGATGTCGGGCACGAGCTTCGCCAGCATGCTGCCGGCCTCCTGTGCGACCTTGACCGTCTCGCTCGACAGCTGCCCGATCTCGGTGGCCGCCGCCTGGCTGCGTTCCGCGAGCTTGCGAACCTCGGAGGCGACGACGGCAAAGCCCTTGCCGTGCTCGCCGGCCCGCGCCGCTTCGACCGCGGCATTGAGCGCCAGCAGATCGGTCTGCCGCGCGATCTCCTGCACGATGGTGATCTTGCCGGCGATGGTCTGCATCGCCTCCACCGCGCGGCCGACGGCCGTGCCGCTGGCTTCCGCATCCTTGGCCGACTGCGCCGCGATCTTCTCGGTCTGGCTGGCATTCTCGGCATTCTGCTTCACATTCGCCGCCATCTCCTCCATCGACGAGGAGGCCTCCTCGGCGGAGGACGCCTGCTCGGTTGCGCCCTGCGACAACTGCTCGGCGCTGGCCGAGAGCTCCTGGCTGCCGGCTGAGACGTTCTGAGCTGCGGTGAGGGCCTCGGACACGATCTGGCGAAGCCTTTCCACCATGCGCTCCAGCGCCATGCCGAGCGTGTCCTTGTCGGACTGGCGCTTGGCTTCGATGACGAGGTTGCCGTTGGCGATCTCGTCGGCCACGATGGCCATCGTTTTCAGGTTCGCCGTCATGGCATTCAGCGACTTGATGAGATCGCCGACTTCGTCGTTGCTCTTGTGCTCGATGGTCTGGCTGAGATCGCCGACCGCCACCGCTTCCGCGAGTCCGACGGCGCGGCTGAGGCCGCGGCTGATGTTGATGGCGATCCACAGCGCAGATATCACGCCCACCAGCAGCCCCGCAGCCACGAGGCTGAGCATCAACATCTGCGACCGGGCGCCCTCGGACCTGGACTGCTCGGCGCGCGACGCCATCAGCCCCTGCACGTAGTGAACATACTCGCTCAAGGCGTTGGTCGTCTGTCCCACCGCCTTGCGCACGTCACTCATCGAGCTGGCGGCGCCCTTCGCGCGGTCCGCCCTGCCGATCCTCAGCGCCTCGTCCTGGAGAGCGTTGAGATTGCCGTATTGAACCGCAACCTGGTCCAGCAGCTTTCGGCCGCTTTCGGTCGCGGCGGCATAGATCTCGTCCTTGGTCTTGATCATCTGTGCGCGCAGCGTCGCGATCTCCGCCGTGAAGCGGTCGAACTCGGCGTCTGAGCTGGTCAGGAGCGCATTCTTCTCGGCGCGGACCTGGAACAGCAGCGTGGTCTCCAGCTCCATGCCTTTTTCCAAGCGCCCCGCCGCCGCCACGATACTATCCGTCATCGCGATCGTGTCGGTGAGCTTGATGTAGCCGACGGCCCCCGCGATCATCGACAGCAGGATCACGACGCCGAACGATGCAGCCAGCTTGGCCTTAACCGTGAATCTCATTGTAGCCCCTCAGAAGTCTTGCTCGACTGATTCAGAATGCGTTCCATATTCGGCACGATCACGAACTCGTCCCGCCATTTGGTGATGCAGCGGATGAATTCGGGTTTCCAGTTCACGCCGACGCGCGGCGTCTGCTGCATGTCGGCATGGAAGATCTCGCTGACCTCGTAGACCTTGTCGGCGATGACCCCGACCAGCACCGGCTCGCCTTCGACCGCGATCTCGACCACCACGATCCTGGTATCGGCGGAGGCCTCGGTCAGCGGCATCCCAAAGCGAAGCCTGAGATCGGCAAGCGGCACGATATTGCCGCGGACATTGATGATGCTCGGTACGAACGGCTTGGCGCCGGCAACCCGCGTCGCCGGCACGGGATCGATGATCTCGCGCACGATCGCGGCGTCGAGCGCGAATTTCTCGTCGCCGAGCCCGATCATCACGACCTGAAGCGCATGATCGGTCGAGGCGGCAGCGGCTTGTTGGACTTGCTGGGCCATCAGGCGGCCTCGTTCAGATGGTGCTTGTCGGCATGCGCCTGTGCAAGCCCGACAAGCTGCGGCACGTCGAGGATCAGCGCGGCGGTGCCGTCGCCGAGAATGGTGGCGCCGGAGAAGATCGTGACGTCGGAATGCAGCTTGGACAGCGACTTGATCACCGTCTGGTGGCTGCCGATGATCTGGTCCGCGACGAGGCCGACGCGCGTCTCGCCGGTCGAGACGATGATCGTCTTCTGATACTCGTCCGGCGAGCCGGTGGCGTGGAGGATGTCGCGCAGCATCAGGAACGGCACGAGGTCGCCGCGGATGTTGAGGAAGTTGCGGCCGCGGGCGCGCTGGTCTGCGGCGGTGAGCTCCACGCATTCCTCCACTGCCGACAGCGGAATGATGTAGCGGCCTTCGCCGACCCGGATCATCAGCCCCTCGATGATCGCGAGCGTCAGCGGCAGGCGCAGCGTGACCGTGGTGCCTTCGCCGGGCTTCGTGGCCATGTCGATCGATCCGCGCATGTTCTCGATGGTGCGCTTGACCACATCCATGCCGACGCCGCGGCCGGACAGCGCCGAGATCGTCTGCGCCGTCGAGAAGCCCGGATGAAACAGGAATTGGTGAATGTCGGCGTCGGACAGCTCGGCGTCCGGCGCCAGCAGTCCGAGCTCCTCGGCCTTGGCGCGGATGCGCGCCGTGTTCAGGCCGGCGCCGTTGTCGCGCACCGTCACCAGCACCTGCGCGCCGGAATGGATCGCATGCAGCTCGATGCGGCCCTTCTCGGTCTTGCCTGCGGCGTTGCGCACGGCGGTCTGCTCGATGCCGTGATCGATCGCGTTGCGGATCAGATGCACCAGCGGATCGGCGAGGCACTCGATCATCGTCTTGTCGAGCTCAGTGTCCTCGCCCGACGTGATCAGGTCCACGGGCTTCGACAATTCGAGCGAGAGGTCGTGGACGAGGCGGCGGAAGCGGCCGAACAGCGAGCCGATGGGCACCATGCGCGCGCCCATCGTGCTGTCGCGCAGGCTGCCGGCGAGGCGCTCGATCTCCTCGGCGATGATCTTGATCGACGGGTCGGAGCTTGCGGAGGCGAGCTGGCTGAGCCGGGCCTGCGCGATGACGAGCTCGCCGACGCGGTCCATCATCTCGTCGAGGCGGCGCGCCTGCACGCGCACGGTCGCAATGCCGCGATCGTCGCTGCGCTTGGGCTCCTCGCGGCGCGGCTCCGGCGCCCGTTCTGCCTCGTTGGGCGCTGGCGCCGGCGTCGGTGCTGGCGCCGGATCGGAAATGGCGGTGCGCGGCGCGGGGGCTTTCGGCGTCGGCGGTTGCGCCGCCGGCGACAGCTCGCGACGCGACAGCGGCGTGGCCGTCAGCGTCATCTCCTCGATGACGAACATGAAGATATCGTCGATGATCTCCCTGCTGCAGGCGGAGTGCAGGGTCACGTCCCATTTCAGGTAGCACTCCTCGGGATCGAGCGCGTCGAGCAGCGGCACGTCATCGATCAGAGCGACGGCGAAGCAGGGGCCGAGCCTGCAGAGATCGTCGAGCAGATGGAGCGGATTCGAGCCGTTGCGGAGAATGTGCGACTCGAACTCCAGATGCAGGCGCCACCCGGCCAGGGCGGTGTCATCGCGCGGCTCCTCATCGGCTACGACGGGAGACGCCGCTGGTTGTGGTGAACCTGTCTCCTGATCCGTACTCGGCGCGACAAACCGCCGGAGGTCGTCGAGGATGCCGTCGCCGATGATCTGGTCGGTGCTGTCAGGCGCCTCGATCAGCGCGCGGATGTAGTCCTTGGCCGCCAGCGCCACCGTGATGAGCTCGCGCGTCGGCGGGATCTCGCCCTTGCGGACGCGGTCGAAGGCGGTCTCGAACTCGTGCGTGAAGTTGGCGACCTTGTCGAAGCCGAACATCGACCCCGAGCCCTTGATCGTATGCAGGGCGCGGAACGCGCAATCGATCAGCTCGCGGTCGTCAGGCTGATCGCAGAGATCGAGCAGCGCGCCTTCGAGCGTCTCGAGCAGCTCGGATGATTCCTGCCGGAAGGATTCGGTCCAATCGGGGGTGCTCATGAGCGGACCCGCCGAGCCATGGTGCAGATGAGTCGATCGGACCTGCAGCCCGCTGCGTCGGCGGCGGACTTCACCCTCTCCCCGATGGTCAGGATGGTCGCCATCAGATGCCATCCATCTTGTGCGAGAAGTGATGATCGACCGCGGCATCGCCGGCGAAGCCGGCGCGGCGAATGACGTTGCGCAGAGCCTCGGAGGGGGCCGTCAGCGCGACGGCGCGACCATGCGCGCGTCCGGTCTTCGCGGTTGAAATGAGAAGCTGGATCGAGGTCACATCCGCCTTGTCGACGCAGGAGCCGTCGATCTCGAGCGCAGCGGGCTGTTCAAACGCGTCGCGGATCATGCCGTGGACTTCCCGGATTGCAGAAATGCTGCAATCGGCCGGTAGTTTTACGGCCTGTTTCGACTTCAGATACTCAGACACCATCACGTCTCCAGCGAGCACGTCGTGGCGGCATCGTGCAAAACGCGCATTAGAGATTCACTAAAGTGCATTGCGCATTTCGCGCATCCAGATAACTCGATTCAAATCGGACGATCTAATTAGCTGCTCGTTGTGCATCATTGATGTGCGCTACGCAGATGCGAGGCGCCGCTCGCATCCGGGCTTTCACGGAGGAAAAGGCGCATCGCCGGGTATAAGATACCGATCGCTGGATCGTTGTGCCCATGGACGTGCAATCGATGGAGGCCGACCCGAGATGGTCAGGCTTGGCCCCGTCGAACTACGACCGGTAAGATCCGGGGTGATCCGATCGAGCCTGTCAGACGTCGGTCGCGCGGCCGATCGCCGCAGCCGGCGGCAGGCCGCTCGTCGAGAATCATCAGAAGCCGCAACCCGACAGCCATCGTAACATGCTGGCCGAAGATGCCGGCCTGGCCACGCGCTTTGCTGATCGACGCATTGAACGCGGCATCGAACCTCAATGTGCGCTTCGGCTGGCCAAGCCCGGATTGAGCTCTCGCCAGATCGCAGGCGCAGAGGCTTCGTCTCAGGCGAGCGGGCGGGTCATCGCTTCAGCCGATCACGCCAGTAGTCGGGGCGGCGATGCAGGTGCGCCACAGCCAAGACGAGGATATCATCACCGTCGAGGGTGTAGATCAGCCCGTATGGAAATCGGCTGAGACGGCATCGATGAATACCTTCGCCGATTGGGTGCCAGGCTTCCGGAAAACGCGCGATGCGGTCCACGGCCGAGAGCACCTCAAGCAGAAACGCGTTGTCCAAGCCCGGCGCCTGTGCGCCGTACCACTGGATCGCCTGGTCGAGCTCGATCTCGGCGATCTCAACAAAACGAACCGTCACGGCCGGTATTTGGCGATGATGTCGTGCAGATCTCTGGCTGCGAGCTCGCCGCGCCGGTAGGCCGCCAGCCGGTCGCTCGCCTCCTGCGCCCAGAGTCGATCGATCTCGGGATCGGCCCGATCCAGGCTGTCGAGCACGTCCTCAACCAGTGCTATGCGATCCTGCGGGGGCAGAGCACGTGCCTGCTCGGTCAGCGTTTTGGCCTTGCTGCTCATCTTCGCTCCTCGCTGCTACAGTTGTAGATTAGCGACGCAGTAGCAACTCCTCAAGAACAGGCTTCGGACAGATGATCGGGCGTGCTTCCAATAGGCCAGCCCGCTAGCTCCCCTTGTCCTCCGGCCGCACCAGCTTGATGTCCTGCGCGGCGGCCCAGGACCAGATGTCCTGGCGCTTCAGCGCGGTGGCCATCAGCTCGGGAAACTGGTGCGGGGTGCAGGCGAACACCGGGCAGCCGAGCGAAGCCAGGATCGCGGCGTGCCTGGCGTCGTAGGCGGGGCGGCCGTCGTCGTTGAGCGCGAGCAGCACGATCAGGTTCACACCGGAGGAGACCAGCGCTTTCGCGCGCGCCAGCATCTGCTCGGCGATACCGCCTTCGATGAGATCGCTGATCAGCACCATGTGCGTGCGTGACGGCTCGCGCACCAGGCGCTCGCAATAGGCCAACGCCTGGTTGATGTCGGTGCCGCCGCCGAGTTGCACCGAGAACAGCACCTCGACGGGGTCGGCGAGCTCCTCGGTGAGATCGATGATGCTGGTGTCGAACACCACGAGCTTCATCGCGATCGCCGGGATCGAGGCCAGCACGGCCGCGAAGATCGAGGAGTAGACCACCGAGGTCCCCATCGAGCCTGACTGGTCGACGCAGAGGATGACCTCCTCCAGATTGGTCCGCCGCGCCGCGCGGGCGTGGCCGACCAATGTCTCCGGCACGATGGTGCGATGCTCGGCCTGCCAGTGCCGCAGGTTCTTCCCGATGGTGCGCGGCCAGTCGATGTCACCAGCGCGCGGCCGCCTTGTGCGGCGGCGGCGATCGACCGCGCCGCGGATGGTCTCGGTGGTGCGGGCGTCGAGCTTCTCCATCAGCTCCTTCACCACCTTCGCCACCACCTCACGCGCCGTCGCCTTGGTCCTCTCCGGCATCACCGAGCGCAGCGCCATCAGATCGGCGACGAGATGCACGTCGGCTTCCAGCGCGGCGAGAAACTCCGGCTGCAGCAGCATCTCCTTGAGACCGAGCCGCTCGAACGCATCCTTCTGGATGACCTGCACGACCGGCGCGGGAAAGAACTCCCTGATGTCGCCGAGCCAGCTCGCCACCCGCGGCGCCGAGCCGCCGAGACCGCCACGGCGTCCGCCGCCGCGTTTGCCGCCGGAGCCGGCGTCATAGAGCCCGGCGAGCGCGGCATCGAGCCTGCGGTCGCGATCCGACAGCCCGGCCTGATCGTCGCCGCCGAGCACGAGGCGCCAGCGGCGATTGCGCTCGGCGTCAGCATCATCGCTCATCGCTTGGCATCCTTCATCGGCCGGTCCGCGCCGAGGATCGTCAGCAGCAGCGGCAGCGCGGCCTCGAAATCGGCAGTGCCGGCAGGCAGCGGCGTGAGCGGCTGCAACGGCGCGGCCTCGGTCGTCGTCGCCGCAGCCAGCGGACGCTGTTTCGCGAGCTCATCGAGCAGCCGCCGTCGCTCGCTGCGATCGAAGCTCGAGAAAGCGCGGCGCATCACCGGCAACAGATTGTTGAACGCCTCGTCATCGATCGCCGCGAGCCAGCCGTCGATAATCCGGCGCAGCGCGTGATCGTGCAGCAGCACCTGGCCGCTCTGGCCGAGGAAGCCGTCGAGCCAGTCGCCGGCCTGCAAGGTCGGCACGCTGTGCGACAGTGCGCGCGACAGAGCGAGCGCCGTCTGCTCCGGCGAGACCACGCCATGATCATAGAGTGCCCGGCTCGCCAGCCCCTTCAACAGGGGATGCGCCGCCGCGTCATTGGTGACGGAGGCCAGCGCGCGCCGCCAGCCCTCGCGCAGGCCGGCATCCTCGATCAGTCCGATCGCAGCGTCGAGCCGCGCCAGCCGGCCGCGCAGATCGGCGGCGACATCGGACTGCAGGTTGCGGCAGGCATAGACGAGACCGGCGCAGATCGTCTCGACCAGGCTGATCACCAAAAGCCGCAGCGCCTCGGTCGGCAGCTCACGCGCGGTGCCATAGCGCAGGATCTCTGCGAGCGGCGGCACAGCCTCGGTGAGATCGCTGACGTCGCTGGTGGCGGCTGAGCGCTGTTGCAGCAGCGCGATCGTCGTCTCGGCGGCCTCGCTCAGGCCGGCTTCGAGACAGCCGCGCACGATGGCCGCGACCGTGCTCAGCGACGTCGCCGTCTGCGCGTTGCTGATCGCCGCGTTGCTTGCGGCCTGCGCGACCGTCGTGCCATGCACCAGCGCCTCGACCAGGCGCACCGAGAATTCCGGCTCCCAGCGCAGCCGCCAGTTCTCGCGAAACGTGCCGCGGCTCTGTCCGGAGCCCTGCAGCCGTCCCCATGGCACCTGGATCAAGGCGAGGCGATGCAGCAGCTGCGACTTGGCGAGGCCCGCCTCGCTGCGCAAATCGAGCGCGATGTCGCTGTCCAGCGCCTCGGGCTTGAGCTTCAGCTTGCGTTGCCAGCGCGCGAGATCCGCGGCGAGCGGCATCTGCGGCACGCTGTCGTCGATCTCGCCGACACGTTGTCCGATGATGAGCTGCTGCTCGATCAGGCGAAACAGCGCGGTCTCGCCTTCGCACAGCGTGGCGAGGCTCGCCTCGCGCATCTCCGCCAATCCCGGCAGCGCGACGTCGCGCAACGCGGCGAGCGTGATCGCCAGCCGCGACGCCTCGATGACCGATGCCGTCGACGCCGGTCGGCCGTTTCGCCGCAGCAGCTCGGCCACGCGCGCCTGCCAGCGTGTCGTGAAGCCGGTGGCATCGCGCGCAGTCCTCTCACCGTGCTCCAGCCCCTGCCACAGATGCGCGTACCAGCCGGGAGAGATCACGCCGGCGCCATAGCCTGACGACGCGGCAAGCCGCGTTTCGGTCCACGGCACCCAGGTCGCGGTCACCTTGACCTGCGGCAGTCCCTTGAGCAGCGCGCGGTCGTCCTTCAGCGCGACCTTCTTGCGTAGCGCCGGCACGTGCCAGGCGCCGCAGACCACGGCGACAGGGCCTTCCTGCGCGCCGAGCGCGGCGGCGATTTCCAGGCGCATATGCGCCTCGCGGCGCAGCTCGCGTTGCGCTTCGTCGGCGGGTTGATAGGGCAGGGGATCGATCTTCTCGCGCAGCGCGCCGATCGCCGCTTCCAGCGCGGCAAAGATCTCCGGTCCGTGCGTGCCCTGCTCAACCAGCGCATTCCACCAGGCCTCGCTGTCGTCATAGCCGGCCAGGGTCGAGAGATAGGCCAGCGGATCGCGCCGGATCTGCGCGAGCTCCGGATCGATCGTCTCAGGCTGATCCGGCGCGGCTGCGCCGGCGTCCTCCGGCGAGGCCTCGCCCGCATCATCCTCTCGCTTCGCCGCTTTGGCCCGTTCGGCGAGCCGATGCGAGGCCGGCAGATCGATGAAGCGGACCGGACGCTGCTTCGCCAGCGCCCAGCGGATCGCCTGCCACTCCGGCGAGAACACCGCGAACGGAAAGAAGCTCGCATTCGCTGCATCGTCCTGCGCGTGCACCAGCAGCGCGATCGGCGGCACCATCGCGGGCGAGGCGGCGAAACTGATCAGCTCATCGGCATCCGGCGGCCCTTCGATCAGCACGACCGCGGGATCGGCGGCATCGAGCGCCGTGAGCACCGCGCGCGCCGAGCCCGGCCCGTGATGCCTTATGCCGAGGAGATGCAGGCGATCGGGCTGCGCTGATGCCATGTCACATCACGTCGCGGATGGCGCCGTAGAGATCGGCCCAGGGCTTGCGCTCGCGCACCACCGTCTCGAGATATTCCTGCAGCACCACCTTGTCCTGCACCGGGTCCTTGACGATCGCGCCGACCAGATTGGCCGCCATGCTCTGCGCATCGATCACGCCGGAGCCGAAGTGGCCGGCCTCGGCCCAGGCGCCGATAGTCACCGCGATCGCCTCCGCCGTCGACAGCGAGCCGGATGGCGATTTGAGCTTCAGCCGGCCGTCGAGCGTCTGGCCGTCGCGCAGCTCGCGGAACACCGTGACGATGCGCATGATCTCCTGGTCGGCCGGCGCAATGGTCGGCAGCTCCAGGCCGCCGCCGATCTCGCCGACGCGCTTGGTGACGATCTTCACCTCTTCGTCGAGGTCGGCGGGCAGCGGCAGCACCACGACATTGAAGCGCCGCTTCAGCGCCGACGACAATTCGTTGACGCCCTTGTCGCGCGCATTCGCCGTGGCGATCATGTTGAAGCCGCGCGTGGCGTGAATGGAATCGTTGATCTCCGGGATCGGCATCAGCTTCTCCGACAGCACGGTGATCAGCGTATCCTGCACGTCCGAGGGCATGCGTGTCAGCTCCTCGAAGCGCACGATCCTTCCCGCCTCCATTGCCCGCATCAGCGGCGTCGCCACCATCGCCTCGCGCGAGGGGCCTTTCGCCAATAGCAGCGCGTAGTTCCAGCCATAGCGGATCTGGTTCTCGTCGGTGCCGGCCGTGCATTGCACGATCATCTCGGACGAGCCGGAGATCGCGGCGGCCAGATGCTCCGACACCCACGACTTCGCCGTGCCGGGCACGCCGAGGATCAGGAGCGCGCGATCGGTCGCGAGCGTCGCCACCGCGGTCTCGATCAGCCGGCGGTTGCCGATATATTTCGGCGAGATCTCGACGCCGGACTTGGTGCGGCCGCCCATCAGATAAGTGACGACCGCCTGCGGCGACAGCCGCCATTGCGCCGGCCGCGGCTTCGTATCCTCCTGCGCCAGCGCGTCGAGCTCATGAGCGTGGAGCGCTTCGGCTGAGCGGCGTAGCTGGCCGTCTTTGGGGCTCGCATCGGCGGTGGTCATGGGCGTACTCCCGGCATCATGTGGCGTGCTCACGCGGGCAGCGCGAGAACGAGATCGGTGAAGTCCTTCGCTGCCCGGCTCGTCGAGAGCGGCAGGGCAGCGAGCGAGGCGGTGAACGCGGAGATCGTCGCTGACGGCATCAGCGCGGCCATCAGCACCAGGCGACCGTCATCCTTCTGCGCGGCCGGCGTGGTCGCCTCAGCGAGCTCCTGAACGGTCTTCTGCCAGGCGGACGACGCCAGCGAGCGTTCGGCGATCGACGGGGCCAGCGGCTGGCGGGCCTTCGTCGCAAGCGACATCAACGTGTAGCCGTTGAGCTGCTCGCCGGCGCCGAGGCGTGCGCCGATGATGCGCATCACCGTGTCATCGTCGCCCTCGGCCGCGGCGGCGTCCATCAGCAGCATCAGCACGCGATGCTCGCTCGGCGGCAGCGCCGCGATCAGCGCGTCGGGCGGTGCGCCAACCGCTTCTGCGAGCGCGGAGAGCTGCAGGCCGCCGAACAGCCGCTCGCGCAGCGCTTCGGTCTCCTGCCATTTCAGCCCATCGCTCGGCAGCTTGAAGGTCAGCGTCGCTGCCGAGCCGAGGCCGATCTTGGCCAGCAAGGAGCCCGTGCGCTTGAAGCATTGCGCCGCTTCCGCCAAGCGAGTTCCGCGCTCGGCACGTTCTTCGATCCGCGTCAGCAATTGAGTAGCGAGCTGCTTGACGCTGTCGGCGCGATCGGTGCCGAGGCTCTCCAGGAATGGCTTGTCCTCGTCGCCGAGCCCGACCACCAGCGCATCGAGCAGCGCGGCCCGCACGGGCGCGGGCTCGCTCTTCCAGACGGATTCGATCAGCGCCCGGCCTTCAGCGGCATTGTCGCGGCGAATCCCGGCGACGAAGGCACGGCGCTGCGCCTTCGGAAAGGTCGTCCAGGTCTCGACGGTGATGCGCTCGAAGAACAGGCCCTTCGCCGCATCCTCGTCGGAGTCGGCGGCGATCAGCGCGAGAAAGGCGCGTTCGGCGAGGCCCTGGTCGCCGGCCTCGGCTTTGATGTGGGCGGCAAAGTCCGGCAGGTCGAACGGATGCAGCCGGCAGCCGCTGGCGTGGATACGGCGCAGCGCCAGCGGCAGGACGTTGGACGCGAGCGACTTCTCGACGCTGCGCGCCAACGCCTTCAATGCGCGCCGCGCGGATTCCGGCAGGATCGGCCGCGCGTCCTCGTGCAGCCGCCGCGCGGCGTCGGGAACGGCATCGGCGACGAGCGCTGGCGCGCCGGCAAAACGCTGCCATTGCGCCGCCAGCGCGAGCAGCGGCAGCGCCGGCTCGCGCTCTCGCGGCAACAGCTCGGTGAGGGCGGCTGGCACGGCCAGCGGCTGGCGCGTCAGGCCGAGCAGGAAGGACTGGCGCAGCCGGGCGTGGGTCTGCGGATCGATCGGGCTCGCCATCGTCAATCCTCGTGATGCCAGCGGCCGAGCGGCGTATCGGCGGCGAGCACCTGCGCGATGCGGCCGTCCCACAGGCACAGCATTGACAGGCCGTCGAGACCAAGCAGCGGCATCAACTGATCGGACTGGCCGCGCTCGACCGCGATGGCCGCGCCGCTGGCGTCAGTGATCGCAAGCGCGCCCTTGCCCACGGTGCGCAGCCCGACATTCGCCAGCAGCAAGGGCCAGCGCTCCAGCCATGGCAGCACGCCAAGCGTCACCGCGTAGTCCTTGAGCGCCGGCGTGAGCCCCGGCAGCGGCCGCGGCCACGACGCTGCGGCGGCCGCGGTCTTGCGGCTCGCCAGCAGCCCACGCAAAGGCGCCGCTGAGGGATAGAACACGATCTCGCCGTCGATCACCTCGCCGGGTGTGAACGGAAAGCCGGCGCCGCCGCCGGAGACCGGCACGAAGTCGATCAGCACAGCGGCGCGCGGTTGACTGACATCGTCGCGTGCGTTGACCAGCCACGTCTCCAGCCGTCGCAATTTGTCGGGCTGCACCTCGGACAAATTGGCGGCGACGATCCAGACGCTGCTTGCGCGTGGCGCAGTGGCGTCGGCCAGCAGCTCCTCGCGGCGTACCGACCAACCGACCGCGCGCCTGACATCCTCGCGCAGCGGCGCCGGTAGGCGGTCCTGGTGCCTATAGGCCGAGGCGATCAAGGTCATCGCGCCCAGCCGCTCGATCGCCAGATCGGCGCGGCGCTCGTCGCCGACGCGAAACAGCTCGGTGCCGAGCGCTTCGAGCCGCGCGGCCAGGCCGCCGGCCTTGGCATCAACAAGACGCGTCGAGAGCGTGCGCGCGGCCGCTGCCGCGCGCGTGGCGAAATCGGCAAGGCCCTGATTGAGCTGATCGGCGATCCAGCGGTCGAGCTCGTCGAGACCGGCGAGGATCGCGGCCTCGCGCTCGGCCTTGATGCGCTCGCGCTGCGCCTCGGCGCGCGCCGCCGCCTTCGGATCGACCGTGGCCGGCGTCGCGGCTTCGGCCAGCGCCGCATCGAGCGAAGGCGCCGCGCTGGTCTCATCGCCCTCGGTCTTCGGCTTGCCGGGCGCGCGGCCGCTGCTGCCGCGCCGCCGTGCGCTCCAATCCTCGACCCATTGCGGCGGGCTTGCGTTCTCGAACCGCTCCGGCTTGTCGACCCGCAGCCACAGCACGGCGAGCACATGCTTGCAGGGAAACTTGCGGCTCGGGCAGGTGCATTTGTAGCCGCCGCCATCGGCGGCCGTCACGACCCGGTACGGCGTCGAGCCGGAACCCTGGCACTCGCCCCACAGCGTCTCGGCATCGGTGCTGGCAGCCAGCACCGGCCAGCTCGCGGGCTTCACCAGCTTGAGCGCTGCGGCAAGCGAGGCCTGGTCGGGCGCGAGCCCCTCGATCCGTTCGCGTGTCAGAGACACCCACTCTCCCAACCGGTCGATCGCGATGGCGCATTCCCTAGCAGATGGCAGGAGAGCCGCACAACACGTCAGGCGGGACGCCCGCCGATTCGCATCATCGCTACGTTGCACCGAGGAATGAGAAAATCTGGTGACGATCGGGAGAACACGTGTCCGGCGGCGTCCAGCTTGCCATGACCTTCGTTGCAATTGATCCAATTCCATGCCGGGAAAACTGCCCGCATGTGGCGGGGAAGATATCTCCCAGCGCTGCGAGCAGAGCGCGCGAATTCGATTTTCATCCGCACGATAGCTGCAAGCTCGGCATCGGCGCGCAGAATGTAATGCTGCGGTAAGCCCGGGACTGCAATGTCCTCACGTCCTTACGGTCGAGGACGCATCGAACTCGCAAAGCCATTTGCGTTGTCGGCATTGATAGCTTGCCGATCTGCAATGTGTGGTTCGACCGCAAAGACAATGGATCGGCGTTGCAGAGCTGAACCGGCCTCACGGGGTCGGCTCCGTCCCGACTGCGGCGTCTACCATCATGAGCTGGTGCCGTATGGCTTCGAACGTCGTCGGAGTCCAGCGAGCAGGTCGTCCGGGCTGTGACCCCAGCCCCACACACACCCGGACGGCCTGCGATGATGGCGCTGCAGTCCGTTTCATCCCGTCGTCACCGCATCGTCCGGCCTGGTTCGCGTTGCCGAAGCGGCTCGCGACGGCAGCTCCCACCTATGTGTACAGCTATGATGATGACCTCCCGCCGCGCGTGGTTCATCGCCGTTATCGCGTCTACGATTAGCCTGACCATGATGGGAAAGGTCCCGCCAGTGCGGGGCCTTTCTTCTTGGTCCGTCCTTTTTGGACGGACGTTGGCACCAATCAGCGGGTGACCAGGAACGCGACCACGCCGCGCGTTCGCCCCGGCCATCCGAACAGGCGCGATTGCACGGTGAATGCGTGTCGGTTGGAGCTCGCTCCGGCCGCGGCGATCGCCTCGGCGGCCTTGATGCAATCCTGCTGGTCCTCGAAGCAGAGCAAAGCCCAGCCTTTGGTGCCGCTGGTGTTCCGTTCGGCCTCTTGCAGCCGCTGCTGCGCGGTCGCGAGCAGGCCGACATGGGGATGGTCCGGGCTGTAGAATGCCGTGGCCAGCGCGAGGCTTTCGGTGCCGCTGACATGCTCGAGCGGCGTTCCCGTCTGCTCGCGCCAGAGCCGCGTCGCCTCCTCCGCGGTCTGCCGATAGAAGGTGCGGCCCTCTTCATAGCCGTGGTTGTTGCGATAGAATGCGTGCAGCGGAGCGCCGATCGTGAACGCGACGAGGGCGATGACGGCGGTCAACACCGCCATGTTGACGGTGTGAAAGCGCGTGATCTCATAGCTGGCGCCCCCGACGATCACCACCACGAACAGGAACAATCCCTGCAGCGCCCACAACGAGGGCAGGTCGGTGCCCATCACCAGCGCATTGATCACGGGCAGGACGACCGTGCCGATCGCGATGTAGAACAGCAGCCTCAGGCCATCGTCCAGCGCGGCCATCTCCGAACCTAAGCGCTTGATCCTGGTGCCTGCGACCAAGATCCAGGTCACGGCGGCGACGGCCATCGCCGCTGCCAGTCCGAGCACGAAGAACAGCGAATCCCGCAATGAGGTCGAGATGTCCGATCTCGCATGGGTCATCGCGTGATGAATGGGGGCTGCATCGTTCGCGGCGAGCCAGTCCAGATGCATCCACAACGCGGCGAGCCCCGTCGCCGCCGAGATCCAGGGCGACGCCGAGGCGTAGTAGGCCCGCCGCTGCGGATGGGCCAACGCGGCGAGCGCGAAGCTCATCAGCAGGAAGACCGAATAATACTTGCCGAGCAGCGTGAGCGCAGCCGCGACGCCGGTCGCGACCGACCAGAGCACGTTGCGCGTTTCGAACGCGCGCAGGAAGCAGTAGGTGGCGAGCGGCCATGTCGCGAGCTGTACCGAGTTCGCGTTGAAGCGCTGCGCATGAAACTGGTAGGCGGGCGTCAGCATCAGCAGCAGCAGCACGATGACCCGCTTGTCGCCGGTCATGAAGCGCCGCGACACCAGGTCGACGAACCACAGCGCCAGCGCGGCGTTGGTCATCGCCATCAGGTGAAGCGACCAGTCGGT
This sequence comes from Bradyrhizobium sp. USDA 4353, assembly GCF_054063215.1. Lineage (NCBI taxonomy): Bacteria > Pseudomonadati > Pseudomonadota > Alphaproteobacteria > Hyphomicrobiales > Nitrobacteraceae > Bradyrhizobium > Bradyrhizobium sp. USDA 4353. The sequence continues at coordinate 1,043,570 of NZ_JBSSGB010000001.1, read as the reverse complement.
CGCCGGAAACAGCGCGCTCCAGGCGCCGGCGACCCAGCCCATCAGCGGCGGATGCTTGGCATAGGCCCAGTCGAAATGCCGCCCGAAGCTCCAGGTCTCCAGGACGTCCGGGTGCAGCCCGGCGCCGCCATAGGCGATCGCGAGATAGCCGGTCCACACCGCGACGAAGACGGCCAGCAGCAGCGGCACGGCCCAGCCGGTCTCGACGCCGTCGAGCCAGCACAGCAGCGGCCGGCGCCACGCCGCCGGATTACGGTCCGACCGCTCAGCGGCCGCGGAGAAAGACAGATCGTAGAACATTCCGGATGGCATCAATGACGGTGCGCCGGATGCGACGTTCGCCGGGACCTTGCCGCTGATGGAACCGGAATTGGCTGCCGCCCTGTACGGTCGATCATGCGTCCGGCTTCATGTGAAGGATTCCTTGGGGCTTGCTTGTTTGTTCAAGTTCTCTGCGGAGAGGATTACGACAGACTGACGTCAAGCCATAGCGGCGATTGACCGGCGGAGCGTGATCCCGGGCCGTTGTCCTCATGTCATACGATTGCAAGGGCTCCGACGCACAAGCCAACCGTGCTTGTGCTGTCGAAGATGCGGATCGCGGCATCCCCCTCAGCGCGGGCCATGCGACCAAGACAATACGCGCTCGGCCGCGCCCGGGCAAAACTCCCTCTTGCGATCAGGAGCTTTTCGAGAATGGTACGTGGGTGTTGGCGACGTAATCCTCTTGTAATCCGTTCGTAATGATAGAAGACCCCGGCTTGCCTATCATGCAGGAGAACAGCGTGCGCGTACTGGTCGTCGAGGATGATCCGCAGCTCGGAATCTGGCTGCGGGATACGCTCGCAACGGCCTTCGGCTCGTCCGACGTCGTCACCACACTGGATGAGGGCCGCGCGGCGATCGCCGTGCGCAATTTCGAGCTCGTCGTGATTGATCGCGGCCTGCCCGATGGCGACGGGCTGGAGCTGTTGCCGGACCTGCGGCAGCAGAAGCCGAGCCCGGCCACCGTCGTGCTGACCGCGCTCGACGATCCCGCCGATATCGCCCGCGCGCTCGACGAGGGCGCCGATGATTATGTCGCCAAGCCGTTCGAGCCGATCGAGCTGGTCGCGCGCGCCCGCGCCGTGCTGCGCCGGCTGTCGCTCGATCGCGGCGCGATGGTCTCGATCGCCAACCTGAGCTACGACATCGTCAACCGCGCGGTCACCGTCGATCAGACGCCGATCGTCGTACCGCGCCGCGAGCTTGCGATCCTCGAAGCGCTCGTTCGCCGCAGTGGCCGTGTAGTGCTGCGCGAGACGCTGGAATCGGCGGCCTACGGCTTCGAGGACGAGATCCAGTCGAACGCGATCGAGGCGCATGTGTCGCGGCTGCGCCGTCGCTTGCGCGAGGCCCATTGCAAGGCCACCATCAAGCCGGTCCGCGGCCTCGGCTATCTCATGAGCGGCGAGTGATGCGGGTCAGATGGCAGAAGCTCGCGCGCATCCGGCGCTCCATCACCTTGCTGTCGGCGACGCTGATCGGCCTCGTCAGCACGATCATGCTGATCTGCGCCGCCGCCCTGCTGATCCGGTTCGGCGGCGACGATGACGGCACCTGGGGCGCGGCCGATGTCGCCGATGCCTTGAAGGAGGCGGTGGCGCGCGATGCCGGCGGCAAGCTGCTCGTCAAGCAGACGGCGCGGCTCGACAAGATCATCCAGGATTTTCCGACCTTCTGGTACGTCGTCTCGGACAAGAGCGGAGAGGTCAGCTATGGCCCGCTCCCGAAATGGCGGCCGCACAAGAACCCGTCAACGCAGGACGGCACCAGCTTTCTGGCCTATGTCATCGACGGCGAGACCCGCAATCTCAAGCGCATGACCGCGGTCCGCAACACGCCGGTCGGCGAGGTCTGGATCGAGACCGGCGGCGTCGCCTACACCTCGACCCAGCTGATGCTGGGCACGCTGACCGATGCGACGATCGTCGCGCTGCCGATCATTCTCGTCCTGTTGGCGACCGTGGTTGCGGCGCTGGTGTTCATGCCGGCGCTGATCGCGCGCCCGGTTCGCGCGGTGGCGCGGGCGGCCGAGCTGATCGACGGCGTGCCCGACGGCCGCCGGCTGCCCGAGCAGGATGCGCCCGCGGAGCTGCTGCCGCTGGTCACCGCGTTCAACCGCGCGCTGTCGCGCATCGACCATGCCGCCGAGGCGCAGCGCAACTTCCTCTCCAATGCCGCGCATGAGCTGCGAACGCCGCTGACCAATGCGCGGACGATGCTGGAGACGATCGAGGACCCCGCTCTGCGCACACGGCTCGTGGCCGAGAACCAGAAATTGTCGTCGATCGTCACCATGCTGCTGCAGCTCGCCCGCATCTCGATGGAGCCGGTGGAGTTGACGGAGATTGATCTCGTCGCGCTGGCGCGGCGCGTGACGGCCGAGCATGTGCCGATGGCGCTGAAGGCCGGCCTCGAGATCGGCTTCGTCGCACCCGAGACCCCGGTCTGGATTCAAGGCTCGGAGCCCGCGATCGCGGTGGCGCTGTCGAACCTGATCAGGAATGCCGTCACGCATGCCGGCACGGGCGGTCCGATCCTCGTCGACGTCAACCCGGCGGCGCAGCTGAGCGTGATCGATTCCGGCCCCGGTCTGGACTCCGATCAGCCCGAGCGCCTGCTGCAGCCGTTCGAGCGCGGACATGCGCGCGGCGACGGCATGGGTCTCGGTCTGTCGATCGTGTCGCAGGTCATGGCGACGCATCAGGGCCGCATCGAGCTGCGGGAGACGCCGGGCGGCGGCACCACGGTCGAGCTGAGCTTTGCACGCGCAGCGCAGAAGCCTGCGAGCGTATCCGTGGCAGGCGAAGCGGCGCTGCCGCTCCGGCGCCGCGCCGCTGCAAAGGCCTAGCCGTCGCGGCGTTGGGCTTGCTGCCGGCCTCGATCCGCAGCCTCAGCGCGCGTCCTTGCTCCGCTGCCATTTCAGGAAGTCGCTATACAGCTTCGCCGCCTCGTCCGACGACATCCGCGCCTGCGCCTTGCGCTCGTCGAGGAACTTGCGGAACTCGGCCGGATTGCCATCACTCGTGGGAGACTGCACCGCGCGTGCGCCATCGAGCCAATCCTGCGCCGCCTTGAAGCGGATCATGCCCTGCACCGGCGCCGACAGCACGGTGTCGCGCCATTTCGGATGCCGCGGCGGCGATTGCAGCACCTGGATCTTGCCGAACAGCGCATCGACGAACCGCGCCGTGCGGCGATAGCGGTCGCTATTCTCCGGCCAATTATACACCATCAGCACGGTCGAGGCCGCGACCGCGTCCACCTTGGTGCCCGGCGGCACCAGATTGGGATATTCCTCCGACGAGAACGACGTCGGCAGATAGATGTCCTGCAGCGCGCGGTCATACGGGACCGGCAGCAGATGCAGCCGCCCGCCGTCGTTCTTGATGCCCTTGATGATCGGCGCGTCCTTCGACACCGAGGCGATCCAGGCATCACCCTGGCCGTCGACGAGCTTCTGCAGGCCGCCGGTCGGGTCCGTCACCGAGTCGATGTCGGCGCGGATGCCGAGGCGGCGGAAGATCGTGTGCGCGGCCGGCAGCCCGATCGAGCGCTCGGCGAACACGCGCTTGCCGTTGAGATCCTCGAGCGAGCGGATCTCGCGCCGCGCGATGATGTGGACGTCGTTGTGGAACAGCTTTGCGATGTAGCGGACGCGCTGGGCGATGTCCGGGATGTTATATTCCGTCTTGACGAATTCCAGCGCGTCGGTCGCAACGAACCCCATGTCGATGTTCTTCAACATGATGATGTCGACGAGGTTCTGTGCCGAGCCCTTGCCGAGGATCGGCAGCACGCGGAGATTCTCGCCGTCGTCGAGCACCGCGGCCATGTCCGAGCCCATCACCGACATCGGCCCGCCGATCGGCGCGGTGATGACCGTGACCGTGCCGGAGTTCAGCGACTCGCGATCCGGCAGATTGCCGACATTGGCCGCGCCGGCAGCCGGACGCGGCTGCTGCTGTGCCTCGGCACCGGGCCCGAACGCCGCAGTAGCCGCCAGCATGATTGTCGAAACGAGTACGCACAGACGAACACGCGACACACCTGCCCCCAACGCTTTCCCTTTGAGTCTTTCTAATTTGGCAACGCACTTAACGTTTCGATCCGGGCCGAATTTTGGCCGCGGCGAGGCGATGCCCCCAATGCTGCTCGAGACGCTGCAAATTAGCCCGACTGGCTCCACGCCTGTGCTGGAATTGCGTTGTGCGGAAGATCTGCGTAGTCCACGGCGCGATGCGTCAACGCGCCGCGCCGTGCTCCAGATGAACGAACTAACAACTCAAGCGCTTGCGGCGTCGAGCCGCGCAACCTGATCGGGCGTCAGCGCGAGCTGCGTCGCCGCGACCAAGGTATCGACATGCTCCGGCTTGGTCGCGCTGGCGATCGGCGCCGTCACCGACGGCTTTGCGAGCAGCCACGCCAGCGCGACGGAGGCCTGCTGGGCGCCGGTCTCCTTCGCCACCTCGTCGAGTGCAGCGAGGATGCGCATGCCGCGCTCGTTCATGTATTTCGGGATGCCGCGTTGTCCGCGCGGGCTCTTGCCGTAATCGGCCTCGGAGCGGTATTTGCCGGTGAGGAAGCCCGCGGCGAGCGAGAAGAAGGTGATGACGCCGACCTGGTTCTGCTCGCACACGCGCTGCAGCGCGCCTTCATACACTGACCGTTCGGCGAGGCTGTAGTCCGGCTGCAAGCTCTCATAGCGCGGCAAATTGTTGGCCTTGGCAATATCGAGCGCGGCCTGCAGCCGCTCGGCGGAGAAGTTCGAGGCGCCGATGACCCGCACCTTGCCGGCCTTGATCAGCCTGTCATAGGCCGCCAGCGTCTCCTCCTGCGGCGTCGTCTCGTCGTCCTTGTGCGACTGATAGAGATCGATGACATCGGATTGCAGCCGGCGCAGCGAATCGTCCACCGCGCGCGCGATGTAGTCCGGCTTCAGTCCGACCTTGCCGTCGCCCATGTCCATGCCGACCTTGGTGGCCAGGATGATCTTGTCGCGGTTGCCGCGCAGCTTCATCCATTTGCCGATGATGGTCTCGGACTCGCCGCCGGTGTGGCCGGGTACCCAGCGCGAATAGACGTCGGCGGTGTCGAGGAAGGTGATCCCGGCGTCCTGCACCTTGTCGAGCAGGCGGAATGATGCCGCTTCGTCGACGGTCCAGCCGAACACGTTGCAGCCGAAGCAGAGGGGCGGAACATTGAGGCCGGAGCGGCCGAGCTGACGATGCTTCATGACGATCTCTCGATGCGGACGGGCTGATAAAGCTGTGGCTGGATGTGTGGCGGAACGCCGGCGACAGATTGCCTGCGTTCGCCGCGACTGACCAGCGCGGCGGGAGCATGGCAAGGCGCGCCTCGCGCATCCAAACCGTGGCACCGATGCCCTGAAGAGGGTCCGACGGCGTCAGACTTTGCACTTAGTTGCCGATGATGGTCCGCCCATTGCGAACGTCTCGCAAATGAGGATGCGGGGCACGGGAGGGAGTCCGGCCAATGAACACGCTGACCTATGACCAGCTCGGATTGAGCTCCGATGCCCTGATGCAGGACACGGCTGCGGCGAAGAACACGACGACCGCGACGGCTGCGGCCGCGACGCCGTTCACGCTGCCCGCCGGCGCTGTCTCGGCTCCGGTCGTGCATGCCGACGGTTCGGAGACCGTCTCGGTCCACACCGGCGGCCTCACCTTCAATCTGAACTTCGATGCCGCGGCGGCGGCCGCGCCCGAAAGCTTCCGCGCCGGCGTCGAGCAGGCGGCTGCGATCCTGTCCTCGGCGATCACCGACAAGGCCACGGTCAACCTCGCGATCGACTTCGCCGGCACCGGCGGCGGCGCCGGCGCCAATGTCAGCAATGGCGTGCTCGCCAACTACACGCAGCTCCGCACCGATCTGCAGGATCACGCCGCGGCCGGCGACACCGTGTTCGACAATCTGCCGACCACAAGGGCCGTGCAGGGCCATTCCCAGGTGTTCGTCGCCAATGCGCAGGCCAAGGTGCTCGGCCTGATCAATCCGAACGATGCGACCACCCAGGACGGCTTCGCCGTCTTCAACACCGACATTCCCAACCAGTCGCTGGTCGGCGTCGCGCTGCACGAGCTGTCGCATGCGCTGGGCCGCGTGCCCTCGCCGGGCAATCTCGACATCTTCGACCTGTTCGACTTCACGAAGGCCGGCCACAATCTGATCAACAACAACATCGCCGCCGGCCCTCCCGCCTATTTCTCGCTCGACGGCGGCGTGACCAAGATCGCCGATTACGGCCAGATGTCGGATCCGGCCGACTTCCTCAACACCGGCATCCAGGGCGCCCATGATCCGCTGAACGAGTTCTACAACCCCACGACCTCGCAGACGCTGTCGCCGATCGACCTCGTCGTGCTGGAAACGCTCGGCTACAACATCAAGACGCCGGACACCGCTGCGCTGCTCGCCCAGCTCCCCCAGGCCGCCGGCGTCGCCGCGCCGATGCAGACCCCGGCGCAGGCTGCTGCGATCGCCTCGGCGGTGGCCGCCGAAACGGCGGCCAGCCTGACCAAGCTCGGCGATGCCGCCGGCGCTGCCCAGGTGCTGGCGAATGCGCAAGCCGATGCGGCCGCAGCCAACGGCACCGAGTCCGGGGCAAGCCATGATCACACCGCGAGCTACGCGTCCTACTCCACAGAGTCTCACCACGACCCGATGATGCTCGCGATGCATCTGCATGCGATCAGCGCGAACTGAGCAAGTGCGCGATGGCATACGATTGATCGGCCGAGATCCGATCAACGCATGCTCTACACCGCGTTTCACGCGACCGGTCAGGATCGCTCGCGGTCGCGCTGCCTCTCGAGTTGCCGCAAATAGCTCAGACCGCAGACGGTCAGCCGCCCGGGATCATGCATGCCCTGTTCGGCCATCCCCCGCATGTGCCGCGCCAACGCGCGCCGCGTTCCCTGGTCCAGATCGTGTCTGGCCACGCGGCGATAGATCTGCATCGCTCGAGAGAGCGGCTTGGCGAGTTCGATCCGAGGCATTGGAATTAACGGGAGCCGGCGGCGATCGTTCCGAGATTTCCGCCATCGGGCGCTGTTGGTAGGGCTATCGTCGGGAGACGTCCGGGGCTGAAGCACCGGACCCGGCGTGTCGCGTGTTGCGCGGCTTACGGGAACTCGCATATCCTTCAGGTCGCGCGATGACGACGGTGATCACTCGGGGGCGAGGCGACCGTTCGGCGCTGGGGACCGTTCATGGGAATGAAGTTCGCTTTGCGCGCGGCGGTAACGGCCGCCACCGTGGCGCTGCTCGTTGGCTGCGCGGCGTCGCCGGAGGGATTGAACTCGCGCGACGTCGCCGACAGCAGAAGCTTTTCCGAAAGCTACGAGGAGATCTACCGTCGCCTGATCGAGACCGGCAAAAGCTGTAACCCGCCTGTCCCGGTCTTTGGCAATCCGGCCAACCCGGGCGGGGGACAGATCGAAGCCGAAGGCGAGATCCACCGCGACCGCGGCTTCGCGGAGTTTCGCCTGGTCGCAGGCAGCTATGGCATCCGGATGAACTACTTCGTCGCGGCGCGCATCGAAAAGTCCGGCTCCGGCTCGCGCGTGACCATCAAGGTCAGCAATCCGATGGGAGCGGGTCCGTTGAGCAGCCGGATCTATCGATGGGCTAGCGGGGATTCGAGCTGTTAGCTCGGAGCGGTGAGCGGTCCACGACAGCCACTAGGATATCGAAGCGACGAGCGCGGTCGCAGGCACCGGCTTTTCGGTCGGACTTCCCCAGGACGCAATCCAAATCCCTGACGTCGTCATGGGGGATGCCTTCACCCTGATCGAATGACGAGATGGCCTGCTGGATTCCCTCCGCGTGCGACTCAATAAAAATCAAGCGAGTCGTTGATCAGTTCAGCCGCGACCACGTGAGGCTCCGACCGGTGCGCTTGGCCAGCCGTTCCAGACGCTCATTCACGCTCGCATCGACGTTCACGGTCAAGGTGGTCGACGTCACGAAATCGTCCTTCGTTCGCAGCGTTAATCGAGTATATGTTGGACCCCCCAGCGACGCAATTGCTCGCTATGGTCTCGCATTGTTACTCGGCGGTGCTCGACGTCGCCGCCATGCCCGACGGGCAATCTCCGCATTGCTATCATGCACCAAGTGCCCGTCGAGCCAGTTTGTCGCACGCTCACCGGCTTGTGTCGTCGGGCAAATCAGATCGATGCTCTCGGCCATCCCGTTCGCGATGAAGAGCAACTGTGCTTTTGAGGTAGGCCGGCGAACGGCCGGCCTCAAGGCTGGCGCGAGACGCGCCCCCGCCTTCGGCGGCTGAAGGCCTTGACCCCGTCCGCTCGCCGTCCTGTTGGCTTGGCATGCGCTCGGTCGTGAACCGAGCGCATGTGGCGCTCGATCAGCTCATCGCAACGCGCGGCTGCTTGGGATTCCATTTTTCGCCGCGGGCGATCATCGTGTTGAGGATGATGATCAGCTTGCGCATACAGGCGATGAGGGCAACTTTCGGCTCTTTGCCCTTGGCGATGAGGTGTTCATAGTAGGTCTTGAGCACCGGATTATGCTGCGTCGCTGCTCCGAGGCAGGGAAGGAACAGGCCGTTTCTCACCCAGCGCCGACCTCCCTTGATGTGGCGCTCGCCTCGGCGCTTGCCGCTGTCGTCGTCGTAAGGGGCAACACCGATCAGGGCAGCGGCGATCCTATCACTCACCTTGCCGAGTTCCGGCGCTCCTGCGATGAGGAGCGCGGAGGTCATGACGGCAAGCCCCGGCACACTTTCAATGATCTCGGCGCGCTCGGCAAATTCCGGCGTCGCCTTGACCCTGGCGAAGATCGCAGCCTCGAGCTTCGCAATCTGAGCCGCGAGCGTCTTCAACACCTGGGAATGGGCCTTCTGCGCCAATCCCGGCACAACATGCTCGGTCTGGTTCTGCAAACGGGTTTTCAGATCCATCAGATTCTTGCGCGCTTTCACCAGCCCCGCCAGTTCCTCGCGTGCAGCATCGTAGATCTGGCTCGGTGCCTCGTCGAACGTCTCGGCGAACCAGGCGATCATCTCTGCGTCTATCGTGTCGTTCTTCGCCAGTCGACCCGCCGACAAGGCGAAGCTGCGAACCCGTTTGGGATCAACGATCCGCACCTCTATCCCGGCCTCGCGCAGCGCCTTGGCCCATTCGCGCTCATAGCCGCCGCTGGCCTCCATGACGGCCTTGGTCACCTTGTGCTTGCGAAGCAAGGCCACCAACTGGCGATGCCCAAGCGAACTGCTCGGGAATGTCTGCCGTACTCCGAGTTTCCGAATGCAGCCGTCCACCTTGTCCTTGGCCACATCGATACCAGCGACACCATTTGCGATCTGTGTCATCATCCACTCCCTTCCTTGCCTTGTATGGGCTCGAAGCCCTTGCAACTGTTCGGGTTGAGGAAGATCACCGGAGCTGTCCCTCGCTCTGATACAGGCTCTGCCGCGTTTGGGGCGTTACGGGCTCAGATCCAGCGACGGGCGGTTTTGCGAGAACCGCCCGTTCGCACATTCTGACAGAATTTCTGAACACAAGGGGCGTTTCGGCCGATCGTCACGGAGCGTAGCGAGCGGGGAGCGGTGGACGTGTCGGGCTTGGGGCTCTCGCGCAAGCGGGCCGACGAGCGAGCCGGATGCGTACGGTCAAGTCGCGTGGTCCTGGCCTCCCGAGGCTGAGGTCAAGCCGGTCGATGATGCGGAAGACGCGTCTCGGCGGTGATGGGGGCAACAAGCCGGTCCCCAGGGAGAGCGCGAAGCAGCCGTTAAAACCAGCCGCGCGGGGAAGGCCGGGTCGTCCGGCTGGACCTGTGGTACCTGCCGCCTGCATTTTTTTCCGCAGGCGGGCCACGGGCCTCAGTCGAGGTCCGGCCTTCCCCGCGCCCTCTCATTGTCGAGGGCGATGTCGGCAGCATGACCCGGGCGCGGACGCGCCGCGGGGCTGTGGTGGGCTGTTTGGAAAGTCGTACAATGGATGTGAGGCGGAGGCGCACGCATGAGCTATGCGCATCACGCCTGCGAGTTGGAACGGCCTTACAACGACCTCGGTGTCGTCCCGGCCTTGAGCCGGGACCCATAACCACCAGCGGGTGTTTAAGGCAGGCTAGTGGCTCAAGGCGTGCCCAAAACATCTCCCTGTGGTTGGGTCCCGGGTCAGGCCCGGGACGACAGCGGAGAGGAGGCGAGAGCGCGCTTCATGACAAGACGACGGCTGCCAACTACTTCCTGATCTTCACGCCCTTGGTCGTGAACTTCTGCGGCCGTTGCTCGGGCCGTACCGGCCGCCGCGTCACGGCCGCCTTGCCCGTTCCCGGCGGCTGATGCGCCGGCACCAGTTGATCCGGGCGCGAGCCGATCAGGTCGGCGCGGCCCATGGCGCGGAGCGCGTCGCGCAACACCGGCCAATTGTCCGGGTCGTGATAGCGCAGGAACGCCTTGTGCAGCCGGCGCTGCTTCAGGCCCTTGATCGCCTCGACCTTGTCGCTGGCGCCATGGCGGACGCCGCGCAAGGGATTGACGCCGGTGTGGTACATCGCGGTGGCCGTGGCCATCGGCGATGGCAGGAAGGTCTGCACTTGATCCGCGCGGTAGCGGTTCTTCTTCAGCCACAGCGCGAGGTTCATCATGTCCTCGTCGGACGTGCCCGGATGCGCCGCGATGAAATACGGGATCAGATAGTACTTCTTGCCCGCCTGCGCGGCGGCGGCATCGAACATCTGCTTGAAGCGGTGATAGGTGCCGATGCCCGGCTTCATCATCTTGTCGAGCGGGCCGCGCTCGGTATGCTCCGGCGCGATCTTCAGATAGCCGCCGACGTGATGCGTCACGAGCTCCTTGATATAGGCCGGGCTCTCGACCGCGAGATCGTAGCGCACGCCGGAGGCGACCATCACGCGCTTGACGCCCTGGACCTCCCGCACCTTGCGATAGAGCCGGATGAGATCGTCATGCGAGGTGTTGAGGTTCGGGCAGATCTCCGGAAACACACAGCTCGGCCGGCGGCACGCCGCCTCGACCTTCGGGTCCTTGCACGCCATCCGGTACATGTTGGCGGTGGGGCCGCCGATGTCGGAGATCACGCCGGTGAAGCCCGGCGTCTTGTCTCTGATACGCTCGATCTCCTGCAGGATCGAGCCTTCCGAGCGGCTCTGGATGATGCGGCCCTCATGCTCGGTGATCGAGCAGAAGGTGCAGCCGCCGAAGCAGCCGCGCATGATCGTGACCGAGAACTTGATCATGTCCCAGGCCGGGATCTTGGCCTCGCCGTAAGAGGGATGCGGCGCGCGGGCATAGGGCAGGTCGTAGACGCTATCCATCTCCGCCATGGTCAGCGGGATCGGCGGCGGATTGAGCCAGAGGTCGCGGTCGCCGTGGCGCTGCACCAGGGGGCGCGCATTGCCGGGATTGCTCTCGCGATGGAGCACGCGCGAGGCCCGCGCATAGGCTTCCTTGTCGGCCTCGACCTGCTCGCAGGACGGCAGCCGGATGACGACGTCGCCCTTCTCGCGCGCGGCGCCTTCGTCGGCGGAATCGAGATCGTCGGCGTGCAGCTCGACGAAACCTTCGGGGACCTTCCGGAACAGCGCGGTGCCGCGCACCGACTGGATCTCCTTCGGCGCTTCGCCGCCGGCGATGCGGTGCGCGACCTCGATCACGGCACGCTCGGCATTGCCGTAGATCAGGATGTCCGCCTTGGCGTCGGCGAGCACCGAGCGGCGCACCTTGTCCGACCAGTAGTCGTAATGCGCGATCCGACGCAGCGAGGCCTCGATGCCGCCGAGCACGACCGGCACATCCTTGAACGCCTCGCGGCAGCGCTGCGCATAGACGAGCGTGCAGCGGTCCGGCCGCTTGCCGCCCTCGCCGTTCGGCGTATAGGCGTCGTCGCTGCGGATGCGGCGGTCGGCGGTGTAACGGTTGACCATGGAGTCCATGTTGCCGCCGGTGACGCCGAAGAACACGCGCGGGCGTCCGAGCGCCTTGAACGGCTCGGCCGAATGCCAGTCGGGTTGCGAGATGATACCGACGCGGAAGCCCTGGGCCTCGAGCAGCCGGCCGATGATCGCCATGCCGAAGGAGGGATGGTCGACATAGGCGTCGCCGGTGACCAGCACGATGTCGCAGACATCCCAGCCGAGCGCGTCCATTTCCTTCCGGCTCATCGGCAGGAACGGCGCGGGCTTGAGGTCGGCGCGGTGGCGCGGCCAGGAACTCAAGGACGGAGCGCTCAGGGGCGGGGCGGTGAGGGCGATGTTCATCGCCCACGCATAAAGAAACGGGGCTGTCAGTTCAACCGAGCCGCCTGTCGCAGCCCGCGGCGGACGATCAATTTGTCCGGAATGGTTCCCGCGGGGTATCGCGGGAGGGCCGTTCCGGTCGGTCGGGTGTCAGTTCAGACCGTGGTTCGCCTCGGTGCGCCGCTTCAGCCAGCCATGGCCGAAAAACGCCAGCAGCGCCGCGGCAGCGAGCATGATCCAGATCGACGGCATTCGGGACCGGGAGCTGCCGGCTTCGCCGACCGTCATCGGGCCCTGCGCCATGCCGCTGTCGCGCATCGAGACCAGCCGCATGTCGGCGCCGTCGGTGGTGCTACCGCGCAGGCCGGCCACCGCGGGCTGCGGATCGGCCGACAGCATGCGGCCCATCTCTGCGCCGGCAGAGGCGACCGAGCTGTCGTCGCCCTGCGGCGGGTCCATGGCGGCCTGTCCGGCATGGGCGCCGGCGGGCAGCTGCGCGAAGGAGTTCATGTTGGCTGGGCGGTGCGGCTTGGCGGGATGCTGCGTCACCCGCGGCTCGGCCTTGTCCGCTTTGGATTCCGTCTTCGATTCCGCCTTGGCCATCTTCTCCGGCGTCGGGTTGTGCGGGACCGCCACGCGAACCTGAGGCCGGGCATAGTTCGGCTGGGTCATGGCCAACATGCGATTGGACCAGGACATGTAGGCCTTGCACATCGAGTTGCAGTATTGGCCGTTGACCATGTCCTCGCTCGCCTGCGCCGGGCCGGGGGCCGCGAGCAGCATGGCCGTGAGCATCGCCGAGGCCGCGCCGAGCGTCATGATGGATCTCGAATGGGACGTCGCTTGCAAATGGCCGATCATCGCAATTTCCCCCGTCGCGGTTTCACGCCGTTTCGGAGATAACGACAGCCGCTGTGGTCGAGAGTTGGATCAGATCACGTCAACATCCGGATGAGTTTGAGGTCAATTTGCTGATGCGAGGCGTTCTTAATAGGCGGCCGGTGCTGCTGTTCGACATCGACGGCACGCTTGCGGATACGGATGCGCTGCATATCGAGGCGTTCAATGCCGTATTCGGGCCTCGTGGCCACGTGTTCGACCGTCCGCGGGCGGCACGCGAACTGCTCGGCCGCTCGAATGCGTCGATCGGCGCCGAGTTTCTGCCCGATGAGCCGCCCGAGCGGCGCGTCGAAATCATGGCGGAAAAGGAGGCGGTGTTTCGCAGCCTCGCCGCCGGCAAGGTCGAGCCGCTGCCGGGCCTGATGGCGCTGCTCGATCAGGCCGCGGCGGCGGCCGTGCCGGTGGTCGCGGTGACCAACGCGCCGCGCGCCAATGCCGAGCTGATCCTGCAGGGGATCGGCATCGCCGACCGGTTTCGCGCCGTCATCATTGGCGACGAGCTGCCGCACGGCAAGCCGCACCCGCTGCCTTATCTCGAAGGGCTGCGTGCCGCGGATGCCGCGCCGGACTGCGCTGTCGCCTTCGAGGATTCCCGCGCCGGCATCACGGCGGCAACCGCCGCGGGCATCGTCACCGTGGGCATGCGGACCAATCTCGGCCATGACGATCTGATCGCCGCGGGAGCCGCGCTGTCCGCCGCGGCGTTCGACGACCCCGAGTTGCTGGCGCTGGTGCAGCGGCGTTTGCGAGGCGATTGAGTCGCCGCATCGCGACGCAGGTTCAAACCAGGGAGACGAAATATTTCGGCGGCGATGGTCTTTGAAAAATCCGCAGGAGGTCTAGTTTCTCGCGCGCCGACATCGATCGGCATGATCGCGCGCGGTGACAGCGCGGCGGCAGCAGCCGCCCCGGCCATGCGCGACTTGGAGACCCCTCATGGACATCACCACTGTGATCCAGCCGGCCCTCGCGGCCGGGGCGATCATTGCGTTGCTTGCACTGCTGAAGCTTTCCAACGTCATCCGCTACATCCCCAACAACCAGGTCGGCATCGTCGAGAAGCTCTGGAGCATCCGCGGCTCCGTCGCCGACGGCTTCATCGCGCTGAACGGCGAGGCCGGCTTCGAGCCGGAGGTGCTGCGCGGCGGCCTGCACCTGTTCTTCCCCTTCATGTACCGAATCCACACCTCCGATCTGGTGACGGTCGGCCAGGGCAAGATCGCCTATGTGTTTGCCCGCGACGGCGCGCCGCTTGGCGCCTCCCAGGTGCTGGGCGCCAACGACAGCGAGGACAGGAGCGACTTCCAGGATGCACGCCGCTTTCTTTTGGCCGGCGGCCAGAAGGGTCCGCAGCGCAAGATCCTGCGCGAGGGCACCTATGCGATCAACACGACGCAGTTCGCCATCATCACCGACGAGCGCGTCTATGGTCACGCGCTGAGCGACCAGGAGCGCATCGTGCTCGACGCCATGCAGCTGACGATCGCCGAGCGCTGGGGCTTCACGCCCGTGATCCTGGCGGCCGATCATGACCTGGTCGGCATCGTCACCGTACATGACGGCCCGTCGCTGCCTCCCGGCGAGATCATCGCGCCCGAGGTCGGCACCGAGCTGCGGGACGCCGCGACCTTTCACAACAATTTCCAGGAGCCCGAGAAATTCCTCGCCGCCGGCGGCCATCGCGGCCGTCAGCTTCAGGTCATCGTCGAGGGCACCTGGTACATCAACCGCCTGTTCGCCACCGTCGAGAACGTGCCGAAGACCATCATCCCCGTAGGCAATGTCGGCGTCGTCATCTTCTACACCGGCCCGCACATGGCCGACGTGTCGGGCGAGACCTATCGCCATGGCGAGCTCGTCAGGAACGGTGGCCGCGGCGTCTGGAAGGATCCGCTGCTGCCTGGCAAATACGCGTTCAACACCTATGCCGGCAAGATCGAGATCATCCCGACCGTCAACTTCATCCTCAAATGGGTGCGCGGCGAGGTCGGCGCGATGAAGCTCGACGAAAACCTGTCGGAGATCTCGCTGATCACCAAGGACGCGTTCGAGCCGACCTTGCCGCTCTCGGTGGTGATGCACATCGACTACAAGAAGGCGCCGATGATCATCCAGCGCTTCGGCGACGTGAAGAAGCTGGTCGAGCAGACGCTCGACCCGATGGTCAGTGCGTTCTTCAAGAACATTGCGCAGAAGATGACCCTGATCGAGCTGTTGCAGAACCGCGCCGCCATTCAGGAGGAGTCCGCGGCCGAGATGAAGGTGAAGTTCGAGGGCTATTCGCTCGAGCTGCAGGAGGTGCTGATCGGCACGCCGCGGGCGGCGCCCGGCGACCAGACCATCGAGAACATCCTGATCCAGCTGCGCATGCGCCAGGTCGCGCGTGAGCAGGTCGAGACCTTCCAGGAGCAGGAGAAGGCCGCGATCCAGGAGCGCACGCTCAACGAGGCCAAGGCGACCGCCGCGGCGCAGGCCGCGCTGACGCAGTCGCTGATCCAGATCCGCGTCAACGAGAACGAAGGCGCGGCCGCGCTCGCCCGCGCGCAGAAGGATGCCGAGACGCGCAAGGTGACGGCGGCCGCCGTCGGCGAGCAGTCGCGGCTGGAGGGCCAGGGCGAGGCGGATCGCGCGCTCGCCGTCGGTGCAGCCAACGCGCAAGCGACCAAGCTCGCGGTCGATGCTTACGGCGGACCGGAGTTCAGGCTGGCCGAGCAGAACTTCGCGAAATTCGCCGACGCGCTGACCCGGATCAACCAGCCGCTGGTGCCGCAATTCCTGATGTCCGGCGGGCCGGGGCAGGAGAGCGGCAATTCGGGATTGATCCCGACGGCGATGCTGAGCTCGATGTTCGGCCGCATGATGCCGGAAGCGCTGGAGCAGCTGAAGCGCGAAGCCCCGCGCAGCGCGCGGCAGTAGGAGCGAGGCACGTGGGACGGCGAGCTGACATCTGGCTGACATCCGCCAACAGCTCGCCGTCACCGTACCTGGCGCAATGGTCGCATCGAACGCGGCTGATGCATCGGTCGCCAGAACACGAAGGTGAGACGCATGCGCAAGATGTTGATTGCAACCGGTCCATCGGAGCAGCCGCTTCGCGTGCTGCTGCCCGCCGAGGAAACCACAGCGGCGACCGAACAGCGCCGAGGTCGCCCGCTGGCGTTGAGCCGGCATCGGTCGGCACGGCGGTCTCGCGCCATGAAGGTCATCCTGAGAGGTCTCAGGGCCACGCTGATGGTGCTGATGCCGCGGGAGCTTCACAGCCCTGCGGACGAGCCCCGCCAAGAGATGCTGCCGTCGTCCTCGGCCCCACCGTGGCTGCATCTCGTTCGCGATTGCGGCCGCGCGCTGGATGTGACGAATCCAGCACCTCGCTTGCCGAGCATCTTCTTGTGTGCGGCAGTGACCCCACGCCATCACTTGCGCCACTTGCGCGGCCGTTGCCGGCGCTCTTGATCCCCGACGCCTGCGCGCTCGCCGATCCCGATGGATTCTCGCGTCCATCGCACCTATGCTGCCGCCGGTCTCACGAGGGCTCGCGCGCCATGCATCGGTTCATGTTGAGCGTCGCACTGCTGATCACGCTGGTTTGGCTGCCGCAGCGCGCCCTGGCTCAGACCTTCGATGAGCCGGTCACCTTCAACTCCGCGCCCTACGTCATGGGCCAGCTTCAACAGCGCATGGCCCTGGAGCGCGGCGAGATGGTGGGCGCTTCGAGCCAGGCCATCGGCGGATATCTGTCAAAACCTTCAGGCGATGGCCCGTTCGCGGCGATCGTGTACCTGCACGGATGTGGCGGGCTCAGCCAGCCGACGCGCCAGCGTTTCGCGCGGCTGTTGACCGGCTGGGGCTACGTCGCACTCGCCGTTGACAGCTTCGGCGCCCGCGGACTGACGCAGGCCTGCACGCGTCCCGGGGTCGATCGTCAAGCCGATGCCTGGGGAGCAATGGCATATCTCGCGTCGCTTCCCTTCGTCGATCGCGCGCGTATCGGCGTCGTCGGCTCCTCACAAGGCGGCATCGCTGCGATGCGGCTTGCCTCGGTGCGAGATGTCAAGATCTACGAGGTGCCCGAGGACCTGACCTTCAAGGTCGCGGTCGCCTACTATCCCCGATGCGGTGTCGCCTCGAGATGGCTGGCGGTGCCCACGCTGATCCTGATCGGCGACAAGGACGATTGGACGCCGGCGCAGGACTGCCAGCAATGGATGTCGCTACGCCCGGACAAAGGGGCTCCCGTGAAGCTCGAGGTCTATCCTGGCGCCTATCATTCCTTCGATACGCCCCGGCCGGGCCGGTCCTACTTTGGCCACTGGCTGCAATACGATCCGGATGCGACGGCGCGCTCGACCGCGGAGATGCATGATTTCCTGGCAGCTCATCTTGGAAAGTAGCATTGCCACCAGCTTGTGCCGATCGCTACGTCGTGAGATGAACCACGCGAGTTGCTGCCGTGTTGTCCGCTGCGAAAGGTCGGTCCTGGCGATGGTCTTGTTGCGCTGTCTGTTGGCTGGTTTGACGCTGCTGTTCGCGACCGCCGTCCTCGCTGCCGACAAGCCCGGGGACACCAAGGGGTCGATTCTGGAGCCGTCGCCTGAGAACGTCGCGCTGACCTGGGCGAAGGCCAATCTCGTGCTGCCGCCGGTGCTGGCCGGCGGGCGGCGCTGGGAGGGGTATGCCGAGGATGCGCCTGACGTGATCGGCATTGTGCCGCTGGTCATCGTCATGCACGGCTCGAGCGGCGTGGCTCCGGCGATCAAGGAGTTTCAGGCCTGGTTGGCGGACGAGCTCAGCGTTGCGTCGGTCGCGCCCGACAGTCTCGCAATCCCGGACCGGCTGACCTATACGTCGCCCGTCGATGTCGCGATCTATGAGCGTGTCCATGCGCTCCGGCTGGCCGAGCTGGAGAACGCGCTGAAGGCGTCGCGCGACTGGAGCTGGGTCGACCGTCAGCGCGTCGTCATTGCCGGCACCAGCGAGGGCGCGGTGGCAGTCGGCCGCTACGCCGGCAAGGACGTCGCCGCGCGGCTGATCTATTCCTGGTCCTGCGAGGACAACTACTTTGTTACTTCCCCACGGCTCGGCATTGGCCCGAAGGAGCCGGTGCTCAATGCGATCTCGGCGCGCGACCCGTATTTTTCGGCGGCCAATCCCTGGAACAAGGATCGCGCCGTGACTGGCTCTTGCGCCGCGGCCCTGAAGGATGATCCGAAGGCCGAGGTGATGGTGATCGACGCCGACGTTCACACCATCCTCAACCGCACCGAGGTGCGGGAGCGGAGCGCGCTTCCTGCGCGGTGTCCTTGATCAGCAGTAAGGCGACGGTTGCGATGAGAATTCGGAGAATGAGGTGCTGAAATTGCTCGTCCTCGAAGGCAACTCGCTGGCCGGACGCCGGCGCTGGGCGGAGGTTGCCGGGCACACGCCATCGGAGAGCTATGCCGACGTGCTGCGCGCGCTGGCGCCGGACGCGATCGTCGACATCGCCACGCCGGCTGATGCGGATGCGACGTTGCCGCAGCCGATCGACGCCTATCAGGGCATCGTCATCACCGGCTCGGCGCTCAACATCTATCAGCGTGAGCCCGAGGCGCTGCGCCAGATCGAGCTGGTGCGAACGATCTTCGCCCAGGGCGTGCCGATGTTCGGCTCGTGCTGGGGCCTGCAGCTCGCGACGGTGGCCGCAGGCGGCGAGGTGTCGCTTAATCCGGCCGGCCGGGAGGTCGGCTTCGCGCGCAAGATCGCGCTGACGGAGGCGGGCCGCGGCCATGCCCTGCATACGGGGCGTGGCGAGGTGTTCGATGCGCCGGCGATCCATAGCGACATCGTGACGACCTTGCCGCCGGATGCGACGGTCACGGCCCGCAATGCTTTCAGCGAGGTGCAGGCGGCCGAGATCAGGAGCGGCCGCGGCCGTTTCTGGGGCGTGCAATATCACCCGGAATTCAGCCTGCAAGACGTCGCCTGGGTCATCAGGCGCATCGGCCATCCGCTGGTGGAAGAGGGCTTCTTCGCCGATATGGCCGAGCTCGAAAGCTACGCGGCCGATCTCGCCGCGCTCCACCATGATCGTGCCCGGCGCGACATTCTGTGGCGGCTCGGGCTCGATCAGGACGTGGCGAAGGACGGGCTGCGCCAGGCCGAGATCAGCAACTGGATCGGCTCGCTGCGAGCTACTTCATGAGCTGCATGATCAGCGGGGCCAGCGCCACGTTCATCAGGCCGACCAGCACCATCACGAGGCCAGCGATCGCGCCTTCCTCGCGGCCGATCTGGTGGGCGCGCGCGGTGCCGGCGCCGTGCGCGCCGACGCCGAACAGCGCGCCCTTGGCGAGCGTCGAGCGCAGCGGCAGCCGCGCCAGCACGATGTCGCCGACCGCGGCTCCGATGATGCCGGTGAGCACGACGAACACCGCAGTGAGGTCCGGAATGCCGCCGATCTCGCCGGACACCTCCATCGCGAACGGCGTGCTCATCGAGCGCGGCAACAGGCTCAGCCGCAACTCGCCGTCGATGCCGAGCACATAGGCCAGCGCCCAGCTGGTCGCGACGGCGGTGAGGCTGCCGGCGACCATGCCGGCGAGGAGCAGTGGCCAGCGGCGGCGGATCAGCGCGCGCTGCTCATAGATCGGCACGGCGAAGGCCACCGTGGCCGGACCGAGCAGCGCCACCAGCCAATGCGTGCCGCGGATGTAGTCGCGATAGGAGACGTTGAGCGCGAGCGCCGCGATCATCAGAAGCGCCGGCGCCACCGCGAGCGGCATCAGCCACCAGCGCGGCCAGCGTCGGTGCACGCGCTTGGCAAGCAGATACAACAGGACCGTCGCCAGCGACCAGACCGCAGCCTGGACCAGCGGCTCACGCCACAGCATTGCCAGCGTCATGACGTTCGGTCCAGCGATAGCAGAGGTCGACGGTGAGCGCGGTCACGCACATCACGGCGGTGGTGCTGACGATGATGACGGCGAAGATCTTGAGGCCCAGCAGGCCGAACAGCTCGCGATGGTCGAGCAGCGCGAGCACCGCCGGCACGAAGAACAGCAGCATCTCAGCCAGCATCCAGTTGGCGCCGCGCTTCATGTTCGCGACCTTCAGCCCGCCCGCCAGGAACAGCAGGAGCGCCAGCGCCATGCCGATGATACCGCCGGGCAGCGGCAGACCGGTGGACCGCGCCAGGATCTCGCCGGTCGCCCAGAACAGGCCCAAAAGCCCGATCTGAAGCATGCGGCTGCGGCGAAGCAGGCGTTGAAGGGGGATGGTGATGTTGCGCTGCGTCATGGCTCTGATCCGAAATCGTCCCGGCGCAGCAAGGATATGACGCAATGCAACATGTAGAAAATGAATTGATTGAATGACTTCAAGTCCAAAATGGAATATTGCTCACCATTATGGAACTCAAGGCGCTGAAAACCTTCACCGAAGTCGTTCGCCAGGGCGGCTTCTCGCAGGCCGCCAAGACGGTCTTTGCGACGCAGTCGACCGTCAGCAAGGCGATCAAGCAGCTCGAGGACGAGCTCGGCCTGCCCCTGCTGGACCGGCTCGGCCACAAGAGCCGAATGACCGCCGCCGGCGAGATCGTCTACCGCCGGGCCATTCGGCTGCTGGCCGAGCGTGACGACCTGCAGGCGGAGCTGGCGGAGTTGCGCGGCCTGAAGCGCGGCGTGCTGCGCCTCGGCCTGCCGCCGATCGGATCCGCCACGCTGTTCGCGCCATTGTTCGCGCTGTACCGCCAGCTCTATCCCGATATCGAGATCCGGCTGGTCGAGCACGGCAGCGACCGCCTCAGCGAGCTGCTCGCCGCGGGCGATATCGATTTCGCCGGGCTGCTGCCGCCGATCGCGGACGAGTTCGCCGCGCAAATCGTCCGTCGGGAGCCGCTGATGGCGCTGATTGCAGTCGATCATCCGCTCGCCCGGCATGAGACCATCACGCTCGCGGCGTTGCGCGAGACCCCGTTCGTGCTGTTCGAGGCCGGCTTCGCGCTGAACCGCATCCTTCGCGAGGCCTGCCGGCGCAACGGCTTTGAGCCGATCGTGGCGGCGCGCAGCACCCAGATCGACTTCATCGCCGAGCTCGCCGGCGCCGGTCTCGGCGTCGCGTTCCTGCCGCGCATGATCGCCACCCAGCGCACGCAGGTGCCGATCAGTCTCGTTCTGCTCGACGAGCCAGAGACCGAGTGGACCTTGGCCATGGCCTGGCGGCGGGGGGCCTATCTGTCGCCGGCTGCGGCGGCATGGCTCAGGCTGGTGCGCGAGCGTGGCGAGGCCCGGGAGTGATGGGCGAATAGGAATGATGCGACATTGTCGCTTCAGCCGCGTAGGAACGCGCGGCTGATCGGGTGGTTGGTCGCGGCTAACGATCTTCCAACGCCCGAGACTCCGTCATGGCTGAATTCCGACTCCCGAAGAACTCGGCGCTTCGCGAGGGCAAATCGTGGCCCAAGCCGAAGAGCATCACGCTACGCGAGTTTCGCATCTATCGCTGGAATCCCGATATCGGCGGCAATCCGCAGATCGACAGCTATCACGTCGACACGTCGGATTGTGGACCGATGGTGCTCGACGGCCTGATCTGGATCAAGAACAACATCGATTCGACACTGGCCTTCCGCCGCTCCTGCCGCGAAGGCATCTGCGGCTCGTGCTCGATGAACATCAACGGTCAGAACACGCTCGCCTGCACCAAGTCGATGAGCGACCATGATGGGCCGGTGCAGCTGCTGCCGCTGCCGCACCAGCCGGTGGTGAAGGATCTCGTGCCGGATCTCACCAATTTCTACGCGCAGCTTTCGGTGATCGAGCCTTGGCTTCAGACCAAAACGCCGACGCCGCAGAAGGAGTGGCGGCAGAGCGAGGAAGATCGCGACAAGCTCAACGGCCTCTACGAGTGCATCCTGTGTGCGTGCTGCTCGACGTCATGCCCGAGCTATTGGTGGAACTCGCAGCGCTTCCTCGGTCCGGCAGCGCTGATCCAGGCGGCACGCTGGATCAATGACAGCCGCGACGAGGCCACCGGCGAGCGGCTCGATATTCTCGAGGACCCGTTCCGGCTCTATCGCTGCCACACCATCCTCAATTGCGCAAAGGCCTGCCCGAAGGGACTCAATCCCGGCGAGGCGATCTCGGAGCTGCGCATGAAGCTCGTGGCGCGCAAGATGTGAGCGGGAACGGCGCGTATCGACACAAGTCGATCGCCCGGTGCGAACACTCCAGCCGACAGGGCAAATCGATGAGCGACCATGATCGCGAGAAGCCGGCCGATGAGGCGGGCAAAGACCCGAGACGGGCCAGCGACAGCGAGTCGAGGAAGCCCGCGAACGAAACGCTTCCTCCGGCGGGACCGCATGCACGTCCGGAGCTGACCGACTCCGAGAAGACGCCGGGCACCGGCATGCTGCCGGAGCCAGGCGACTCCAATCCAAGCCCGACCGGATAGGCCGGCGCCCATTCTCGACCGCAACTACGCCATTTCGCGCAGTCCGTCCAGGATGGCGAGGTGACGCTGGATGAGCGGCAGCGACATCTGCGCGACCTGCTGCTCCTGCGGATTGCCGCCAGTGCGCAGATAGGCGCTGTTGAGCGCAAGAAGCTCGCGATGGCCCCTGATCTGACCCTGCACATACATCCGGTCGAATGCGCCGCCCGCGGGCACGGCTTCGAGCTGACGAAGCAGAACGGCATGGTCGGTGCGCATCGGCGCCGATCCTGGCGCCGCGCCCAGGGCCGTGGCGACCTGCACCTGCTCGGCGATCTCGGCATTAGCGAAATTGATGACATCAGGGTTGCCGGTGCGTGTCAGGGCGAGCTGACTCGTCGTCATCGCGAACGCGCCCCCCGCGAGATCGGCGGTTCGGAAGTCGGCGACCATGCGCGGCCGCGCCTGTGTGGCGCCTGCGCTCAAGCCGAGGGCGCCCAGTGCGAGAAGAAATGATCTGCGTTGCAAGACGAATCTCCCTTTTGAGTTGTCAGCTAATGACCGGCGCAGCAAACCTTCGTTCCTACTTGTCTACGCTCTCGATGGAGATCCGCTGAGATGATCGGATTTTTGCGCAGGGGCTCTCCTCAGCGTCGTGCTTAGGAACGTCGCGCGAGTGCAGGTCTTAACGGTGCGCAGAGCCCCTTCGCTGCCGGATGCCTTTGCCCCGGCGGCCAGCAACTTCGATCATGGACACGAACGCAGCATCGAAACGCTCAGTCGTCGTGGTGGGGGCCGGCTTTGCCGGTCTTGAAGCGGTCCGCGCGCTGGCGCAAGCGGACGTATCGGTCACGCTGATCGATCGCAAGAACCATCACTGCTTCCAGCCTCTGCTGTACCAGGTCGCGACCGCTGCCTTGTCGCCAGCGGATGTAGCCTGGCCGATCCGCGCGATCCTGTCGGACCAGACCAATGCCACCGTCATCATGGCAGAGGTCGATCGCGTCGACCTCGACGCGTCAGCGGTGATCACCTCGGAAGGGCCGCCGATGCCCTTCGACTATCTCATCCTCGCGACCGGCGTCACCACGTCCTACTTCAACCATCCGGAATGGGCGCGCTTCGCGCCGGGTCTGAAGACCATCGAGGATGCCACCCGCATTCGCGGCCAGCTCCTGACCTGCTTCGAGCGCGCCGAGCGGACCGACGACGAAGCTCTCCGTCGCAAGCTGATGACGTTCGTCATCGTCGGCGGTGGCCCGACCGGCGTCGAGATGGCCGGCTCGATCGCGGACATCGCCCACAACGTGCTGGCCGGTGACTTTCGGCGCATCGATCCACAATCAGCCAAGGTCGTGCTGATCGAGGCCGGCGAGCGGCTGCTCTCGACCTTTGCAGGCGAACTGTCGGACTACACGCGAAACGCGCTGCAACGAATGAATGTGGAGGTGATCACCGGCGCAGCCGTCACCGATTGCACGGGCGATGGCGTTACGTTGTCGAACGGCCGCCATATCGCGTGCTGTTCGCTGTTATGGGCCGCCGGCGTGCGCGCGACACCAGCGGCGAGTTGGATCGGCGCACAGGCCGATCGCGCCGGGCGGATCATCGTCGATGATCATCTCCGGGTGCCCTCGCACGCCAACATCTTCGCCGTCGGCGATATCGCCGCAGCCCAAAGCGCCGGCAAGCCGGTGCCGGGGCTCGCGCCGGCGGCGAAGCAGATGGGCCGCTATGTCGGCGAGCTGATTGCGCGCGACGTGAGCGGTACGATCGGCAGTCCGTCGCCGTTCGTCTATCACCATCAGGGCGACCTCGCGACCATCGGGCGAAAGTCTGCCGTGGTGTCGCTCAAGCACCTCAAGCTGACGGGGCTGCTCGGTTGGACGTTCTGGGGCGTAGTACACATCTACTTCCTGATCGGTCTGCGCAACCGCATCACGGTGGCCCTCAACTGGCTGTGGGAGTACCTGACGTTCCAACGCGGCGCGCGCCTCATCTCGTGATGAGTGCCGGTTCCCGAGAGGTGATGGAACCTGGAATGGCGCGAGGCGTTTCCGGTTGCCTCGAAGCTCAGCAGGAGACGTGATCGTGAGCAAGCCGCTGCCGCTTCCTGTCTGTGACCGAGCGTCCGGTCGCGTGTTCCAGGAGTTCATGGACGATAGTCCGGCGACCTATGAGAGCGAGCCACGCCGGTCATGGATGCAATGGCTGCAGTCGCAGCCCGCGATCGATTGGCTGATCGCCGCCTATCAGGATACGCGATTCAGTGCGCGCAAGATCGAGCCGTTCATCCGCAAGCACGGCATCGACATGTCGCAGTTTGAGCCCGGGCCGTTTCGGACCTATGCCGCCTTCTTCGAGCGCAGGTTTCGGGACGGGATGCGCAGCTTTCCCGAGCGGGCCGAGCAAATGGGCGCGTATGCCGAAGCGCGCTACTTCGCTTGGGAGAAGCTGCGTCCTGACATGGAGTTTCCGATCAAGGGCGCTTCGTTGCGGCCGGAACATCTGCTGGGCAATGCCGAGCTCGCCGCGCGCTTCGCAGGAGGCCCGGTGATTGGCGCGCGGCTGGCGCCGGTCGACTATCATCACCTGCACTATATCGATGACGGCGAGACCATTCATCAGCAGCGGATCGGCGGGCGGCTCTGGACCGTCAACCGCAACGCGCTTCAGCATCAACCCGGGCTCTTGTTCCAGAACGAGCGCGTCGTGCAATTGCTCCGAACCGCGCATTTCGGGGTGGTCGGCTTCGTCGAGATCGGCGCGTTGACGGTCGGGCGGATCGTGCAGCAGCATCCGTTCGCGCGCCCCTTCAGCCGTGGGCAGGAGAAGTCGACCTTCCGTTTCGGCGGCTCCGCCGTCGTGCTGTTCGGAGAGCCCGGCCGCTGGATGCCCGCGCGCGATCTGCTCGACAACACCGCGCGCGGGATCGAGACCTTCGTTCGGCTGGGCGAGCCGATCGCGCATTGCGCGTAGCCGCTCGCGCCAAAGCCATCCCATCGCATTGGAGCGCCGCCATGTGCCGCTGGATCGCCTATCGCGGAGAGACGACCGCGTTTGAACACTATGTCACCGAGCCCGAGCATTCGCTGGTCACCCAAAGCATCCGCGCGCTCGAGTCGACCGCCGGCACCAATGGCGATGGCTTCGGCCTCGGCTGGTACGGCGACCATCCGGAGCCGGGGCTGTATCGCGAGACGCGGCCAGCCTGGTCGGATGAGAACTTGCGTTATCTCTGCCGTCACCTGCACTCGCATCTGTTCTTCGCCCATGTGCGTGCGGCGACGGGCACGGCGGTGACGCGACAGAATTGCCATCCCTTCGCCTGCGGGCGCTGGCTGTTCATGCACAACGGCTTCGTCGGCAGCTGGAACAGGCTGCGCCGCAAGGTCGAGGCGCTGATCCCGGATGCGCTCTATCCGTCGCGCTTGGGCACCACGGATTCCGAGGCGGTGTTTTCTCGCCATCGTCGGCGCGGGCATCGATCAGGACCCGATCGGCGCGACGCGCAAGGTGATGCGTGCGCTCTGCGAGCTCGTCAACGAGGACGGCTTGCGCGAGCATCTGCGCTTCACGTCGGCATTATCAAACGGTCACGATCTCTACGCGTTTCGCTTCGCCGAAAACGATCGCGCCAACTCGCTCTATTACCGCGAAGACGGCGATCAGGTCATCGCCGTCTCGGAGCCGTACGACAGGGAGCCGGACTGGATCGAGGTGCCGCCGGATCACGTGCTCGTTGCGCGCGCGTCGCGACCGGCCGAGATCGTTCCGCTGTTTGCTGCGGCGCCAGCGGCTTTTGACCAGGAACGTAAGCGATCACAGAGGGTTGTAGGAGGTACGTAGAACAGCAGGAGCGTTCGGAACCGCGATGTGCGGCATTTGTGGTGAAATCAGGTCCTCGGGCCAGCCTGCGCTTGCGGCGCTCGGCCGAGTCAACGATGCCATGCAGGCGCGTGGTCCCGATGCGGCAGGGCTCTATGTCCAAGGCGGCATCGCGCTCGGCCACCGTCGTCTCAGCATTCTAGATCTGTCTTCTGCCGCGCAGCAGCCGATGATCGATGCGGCGCTCGGGCTCGGCATTGCGTTCAACGGCTGCATCTACAATTTCCGTGAGCTTCGCTCCGAGTTGCAGGCGAAAGGCTATCGCTTCTTCTCTGACGGCGACACCGAGGTGATCCTCAAGGCCTACCATGCCTGGGGCACGTCCTGCGTGCAGCGCTTCAAGGGCATGTTCGCCTTCGCGCTGTGGGAGCGCGACAGCGGTCGCGTGGTGCTGGCGCGTGATCGGCTCGGCATCAAGCCGCTCTACTACACCGAAGGGCCGGGCTTCTTCCGCTTTGCCTCGTCTCTGCCGGCGCTGCTCGCGGGCGGCGACGTCGATACCTCGCTGGACCGGACGGCGCTGCACCATTTCTTCAGCTTTCATGCGGCTGTCCCGGCGCCACGCACGATACTCAATGGCGTGAAGAAGCTCGAGCCCGCGACCTTGCTCACCATCGAGCCGGACGGCACGCAGCGGCGCGAGCGCTACTGGCACTTCAATGTCGGCGAGCAACGTCCGACGGACCGAGCGATGAGTCACGAGGAATGGTCCGACGCGGTGCTGGACGCGATGACCGCGGCGGTCGATCGTCGCCGCGTCGCGGACGTGCCGGTGGGTGTTCTGCTGTCCGGCGGTCTCGATTCATCGCTGCTGGTCGCGCTGCTGTCCAAGCTGGGACATGAGGACATCCGCACCTTCTCGATCGGCTTCGATGCCGTCGGCGAGCACAGCGGCGACGAGTTCCGCTATTCGGACGTGATCGCACGCACGTTCGGCACCAATCACGAGCAGATCAGGATCGGCGGCAACCGCGCGTTGGAAGCCTTGCCGCATGCGATCGCCGCAATGTCCGAGCCGATGGTCAGCCACGACGCCGTCGCGTTCTACCTGTTGTCCTCCGAGGTCGCCAAGCGCGTCAAGGTGGTGCAGAGCGGGCAGGGCGCCGACGAGGTGTTCGGCGGTTACAGTTGGTATCCCGGCTTCCTGTCGGCGAACGATCCCGTGCAGCAATATCAGAGCGCCTATTTCGACTGGCAGCATGCCGATCTCAAGCGGCTGCTGACGCCGGATCTGATCGGCGAGGATGTGAGCCTCGACCTGGTGGAGCGGTTTTTCGCCGGTCATGATCGCGCATCGGCCGTCGACAAGGTGCTGCAGATCGATACCGAGATCATGATGGTCGATGATCCCGTGAAGCGGGTCGACAACATGACGATGGCGTTCGGGCTGGAAGCGCGGGTGCCGTTCATCGATCACGAGGTGGTCGAGCTCGCCGCGCGCATTCCGCCTGAGCTGAAAGTCAGGAATGGCGGCAAGTATATCCTCAAGGAGGCGGCGCGCCGCTGCGTGCCATCCGAGGTGATCGATCGCCCGAAGGGTTACTTTCCGGTGCCGTCTCTGCGGTACTTGCGCGGGCCGTTCCTCGACTACGTGCGCGACGTGCTCAACGCCGACAAGGCGCGCTCTCGCGGGCTGTATCTGCGCGATTTCGTCGACCACATGCTGCAACACCCTGAAGCCGAGATGAGTCCCAAGGGTCATTCGCGGCTGTGGCAGGCGGCTCTGCTGGAGGCCTGGCTGCAGACTCACGGCATTTGAATCTGACAGGATTGATTCGATGGCATTGGACCCGAAAATTCTCGAACGCCTTAGGCTCGGCCTGAGCGATGACGAACGTCGCCTGGTCATCCGCTCGGCGACGGGGGGCGAGGACATCACCGAATATTCCTTCGGCATCGAGGAGGAGTATTTCCTGGTCGATGCGCGGACCCTGGATGTCGCGATCCGCACCCCCGACGATCTGTTCGAGGCGGCCAATTGGTCGACCGGCGGGCAGGCGATGCGCGAGATGCTGCAATCCCAGCTCGAGGTCGCAACGAACGTGCATGTCGACGTCGGCGATGCCCGCGAGGAGCTCAAATTTCTCCGGCGCGAGGTCGCCGCTGTCGCGGCTCAATACGGCCTGACCATCCTGGCCTGCTCGACCCATCCGACGGCGACGTGGCGCAACTCGCAGCCCAGCCCGAAGCCGCGCTATGCCGAGATGATGGAGGATCTGCGCTTCGTCGGCCAGCGCAACATGCTGTGCGGCATGCATGTGCATGTTCAGCTGCCGGAGCCGGAACGCCGCTTCGCCGTGATGCGGGCGATGATCCCCTACATCCCGGTGTTCATTGCGCTGTCGGCGTCGTCGCCGTTCTGGAACTCGCGCGAGACCGGGCTGAAGGGCTATCGCCTCGCCGCCTATGACGAGCTGCCGCGCACGGGATTGCCCGAGCTGTTCACGTCCAAGCGTGATTATGATCGCTATGTCGCGGCACTCACGAAGTCCGGCGTGATGCCGGATGAGAGCCACGTCTGGTGGGCGATGCGGCCGTCGCTGCGGCATCCGACCCTGGAGTTGCGCGCGCCTGATGTCTGCACCGCGGTCGACGACGCGGTCGCCGTGGCGTCACTGTATCGCTGCCTGGCGCGCCATCTCGATCTCAACCCGCAGCTTGCCGATGCCGTCGGCAATGTCGAGCGTGCGATCGCGGTCGAGAACAAATGGCGGGCGCAGCGCTATGGCACGGATTGCCTGTTCGTCACTGAGGATGGCCCGGTGACGGGGCAGGAGATCCTGAACCAGATGATCGCCGACGTGACGCCGCATGCGGAGGCCTTGGGTTGTGGTGCCGAGGTCGAGCGCTGCCGGACCATCATGCAGTTCGGCAGCTCGGCGGACTATCAGTTGCAGGCGTACCGCGCGTCCGGCGGTCAGCTGTCGGCGGTGATGCAGTGGATCGAGGCCGCGACGGTGTCGCGTGCCGAGCCCCCGCGCTTGCAGGCGCTGGCCGAGAAGGCGCAGTGACGTTTCCTACGCCGCTGCTCTGATGACGCGGCCGTCCTGGGCGACGAGACGGCCGTCCTTGTAGACGGAGCGTCCCTTGGGAACGGCCACCACGGCTTCCGGGACGTGCTCGGCGTTCAGCGTCACGAAATCGGCGCGTGCGCCGACCTGCAATCCGTAGTCGGACAGCCGCAAGGCTTTTGCGCCGGCGCCGGTAACCAGGTCGAAAGCGCTGCGCAGGTCGTCATCGATATAGAAGCCGGAGCGGTAGCCGACCATCATTGCGCGGTTCAGAAGGTCGCCGTCGCCATAGGGCCACCAGCTATCTCGGATGTTGTCGTTGCCGCTGAACACCGTCACGCCGGCGGCGCGCAGCAGGGCGACCGGCGGGAAGGGCCGCGCGCCCGGGGCGTTGGTCATGATGGCGACACCTGACGTGGCGAGCACGTCGGCAATGGTCTTGAGCGCATCCATCGGAAGGTCGCCCAGCGCGTAAGCATGGCTGACCGCAACGTGGCCCTGCATGCCGAGCGCGCGCGTTCGCGCCGCGATCTGCTCCAGCTCGAACAGGCCGAGCATGCCAGGATCATGCAGGTGAATGTCGATGTCGACGCCGTGCTTCTGCGCGACGCCAAAGACGACGTCGAGGTGCTTCTCGGCGTCGCGATCGAAGCTCGCCGGATCGAGACCGCCGACGAGGTCGGCGCCGAGCTTGATCGCCTCGTCGAGCAGCTCGGGCGTGCCGGGGCTCTTGAGGATGCCGCTCTGCGGGAAGGCGACGAGCTGGATCTCGATCAAATCGCGGTACTCTTCACGCACGCGCAGAATGGTCTCGAGGGATTTGAGGCCCACGGAGCCATCGACCATGACATGGCTGCGCATTCGCGTGGTGCCGTGGCCGATGCAGAGGTCGAGCTGGTTGCGGGCGCGCATGTCCATCGGCGCGGCCGCGGCCATGTTCTCGGCCTGGAACGTGACGCGCTCATGCACGTCGAAGCCGTTGGTGCAGGGCTTATGCGGCTTCCAGGCATCGCCATAGAAGCTGGTGTCGAGGTGGATGTGGCCCTCGACGAAGCCGGGCACCACCAGCGCGCCGCCGAGATCGATCACCTCGCGCGCCTCGGGCCGCTCGGTCTCGGCGAGCAGGCCAGTGATACGGCCGTTGTCGACCGTGATGGTCTGGCGTACGCCGCGATCGAGCCGCGCATTGATGAAGAGCTGGTCGACGGCCATGCTCAGATTCCTCCCATCCAAATCTCAGCATCGGGCCGCGGGTGCGGTCCGATGCCATGGGGAGCATTCTCGATCAGGATCGGCGCGGGCCGCAAGCGCAGATGCCGGTCAAGCTGCCTTCGTCTGCTGCAGTCCGGCGAGCCAGTCGCGCGCCAGCGCGACGTCGGCCTGCGACAGCTGATGCCCTGTCGGCAGGGTCGTGTGGGTCACGTCAGCGCCGGCCTCGATCAGCTGATTGCACAGCTGCGCCGAATTGCTGGCAGGTACGATCGGATCGGACAGACCCGACAGGATCAGCACTGGCTTGCGTGCGAGCTTGACGACCGGCGGTTGCTTGAGCGGCACCATGGCGCGGAACAGCACCGCTCCGGCCAGCGCCTCCGGCTGCAATAGAAGCAGCGCGGCGGCGATGTTGGCGCCGTTGGAATAGCCGACCGCGAGCGGCGCGTCGATGCCATAGCGTTGCCGCGCCTCGCCGATGAAGGCTCCGAGCTCCAATGCGCGCCGTCGCACATCATCCTCGTCGAACACTCCTTCCGCCAGCCGGCGGAAGAAGCGCGGCATGCCATGTTCGAGCACCTGCCCGCGCGGCGACAACAGCGCCGCGCCGGGCGAGAGCGCGGCGCCGAGGGCTAAGAGATCGTTCTCGTCGCCGCCGGTGCCGTGCAGGAGCAGCAGCGGTGCTGCTCCCGGCTTGCTTCCGGGCTGGAAGCGGTGGGTGAAGGACAATGCCTCGGTCATGACGCGACCTCTTCGAGGTTGGGCAGCACGCCCTCGATCTGCTTGCGATGCGTTTCGAGGAACGCGGGCAGTTTCAGGTTTCGTCCGAGCTCGGCTACCGGCTCGTCGACCGCGAAGCCCGGAATGTCGGTCGCGATCTCGAACAGCACGCCGCCGGGCTCGCGGAAGTAGATCGAGCGGAAGTAGTTGCGGTCCTTCTGCTCGGTCGGATGCAGGCCGTGGCGATCGACCAGCTTTTGCGCCATCACGCCCTGCTCGGCATCGTCGGCCGCGCGGAAGGCGATGTGGTGCACGGAGCCGGCGCCTTGCGCGCCGCGCAGAAAGCCCTTGGCCTCGTAGATGTCGACCACGCTACCCTGCGCGTCGCCCGGCGCCTTGAAGCGGATCACCGAGCCTTCGCGACCGGCTTCCGCGAAGCCGAACACGTCGGTGAGCACGGCCGCGGTCTTCTCCGCGGAGTCGAGCAGCAGGGTGACCCCGTGGAAGCCGCGGATCGCATGCTCAACGGGAATGTCGCCATTGCTGTAGCCGGGCTCGTTCTCGGCGCCGGGGACGCCGACCAGCGCCAGGGCCATGCCGTCGGGATCCGTGAACGGCAGCACGGATTCGCCAAAACGCTTTTCCAGCGCCTCATAGGCGATGCCCTTTTCGGTCAGGCGCTGCGTCCAGTATCCGAGCGAGCGCTGCGGCACCCGGAACGCGGTCTGGTGGGTCTCGCCGACGCCGCGGCGGCCTGCCCGCACGCCGGCCCAGGGGAAGAACGTCAGGATGGTGCCGGGGCGGCCGGTCTCGTCGCCGTAATAGAAATGGTAGGTGCCGGGATCGTCGAAATTGACCGTCTTCTTGACGAAGCGCAGGCCGAGATCGCGGGTGTAGAAGCCGAAATTGCGGATCGGGTCGCCGGCGATCGCGGTGACGTGGTGCAGTCCGGGCATGTGGCTCTCCTGTGTGTCGGGGCCCGGCGGGGCCCGTTGAATGTCTGAACGCAATATCGGGCTGCTTTGATTTAGAGACAATCCGTGCTCTTGTGACGTCTCTGTCTACGATTTGGCGACAATGGCGATCCGGGGACCATGGACAAGCTCAGCAGCCTCCGGGCATTCGTGAAGGTGGTCGAAAGCGGCAGCTTCGCCGAGGCGGGCCGGCAGTTGCGGCTGTCGCGCTCGGCGATCTCGAAATATATCGGCGAGCTCGAGCAGAGCCTCGGCGTACAACTGATCGTCCGCACCACCCGCCACGCCAGCCCGACCGAGTCGGGCCAGCGCTATTTCGAGCGCGCGGTCGCGATCCTCGCGGACCTTGATGCCGCTGATCAAGCTGTCAGCCAGTCGCAGGCGGCGCCGCGCGGGCTGCTGCGCCTCAATGCGCCGATGTCGTTCGGCACGATGCGGCTCGGGCCTGTCGTGGCCGACTTCATGACGCGCTATCCGGAGCTGCAGTTGCAGATCGTGCTCAGCGACGATTTGCTCGACCCCGTCCAGGACGGCTTCGACGTCACCTTGCGCATCGCCGAGCTGGAATCGTCGAGCCTGGTGGCGCGGCGGATCATGCCGGTCGACCGCGTCATCTGCGCCGCGCCCGCCTATCTCGCCCGGCACGGCACGCCCGAGAGCCCGGAGGATCTGCGCCGGCATACCTCGCTGACCTATGGCTTCCTGCTGACCGGCAACCAATGGAAGCTCACCGGCCGCGATGGCGATCACTGGATCCAACCGGCCTGGAGCCTGTGCGTCAACAATGCCGAAGTGCTGCGCGACGTGGCCGCCAAGGGCCAGGGCATCGCGCTGATCCCCCACTTCATCGTGGCCGAGGCGCTCGCGAGCGGCGCGCTGACCACGATCCTGTCCGACTACAAGGCGCCGCCCTTGGCGCTCTATGCGATCTACCCGCCGACGCGGCATCTCTCGGTGAAGGTGCGGCTGTTCATCGATTTCCTGGTCGAGCGGTTCGGACGGAGCGAGGCGTGACCACGCATTGGGCTGGTGGTGACCGGCAAAACGCCTCGAAGCTTTAACCGGGCGCTGCTAGGCTTCGCGCAACAGCAGCAGGGGAGCACGGATGGGCCGTCTCAGCACGCATATTTTGGACACGGTGAGGGGCATGCCGGCCGCCGATGTCGCGATCGATCTCGACATTCTCGGGCCCGGCGGCGCCTGGCGGCGGATCAAGCAGGTCCGCACCAATGCGGACGGACGCACGGACGCGCCGGTGCTGGCGGGCGACGAGTTCACCGCAGGCACCTATCTGCTGACGTTCCATATGGGCGCGTATTTCAAGGCCCACGGCCTTGCCGAGGATCCGCTGTTCCTCGACCTGATCCCGCTCCGATTCACGGTCGCCGACGCCGCCGCGCACTATCATGTGCCGCTGCTCGCGACGCCCTGGAGCTACCAGACCTATCGCGGGAGCTGAGACGAATGAGTGCTGATTATCCGCGCGACATGGTCGGCTATGGCCGCACGCCACCGCATCCACGCTGGCCGGGCGATGCCCGCATCGCCGTGCAGTTCGTGATCAATTACGAGGAGGGTGGCGAGAACAACATCCTTCACGGCGACGCCGCCTCCGAGGCGTTCCTGTCCGAGATCGTTGGTGCGGCGCCCTGGCCGGGCCAGCGCCACATGAACATGGAGTCGATCTACGAGTTCGGCTCGCGCGCCGGCTTCTGGCGCCTGTGGCGCATGTTCGCCGCGCGCAAGCTGCCGGTCACGGTGTTCGCGATCGCCACCGCGATGGCGCGCAACCCGGAGGCCGTGGCGGCGATGAAGGAGGCCCATTGGGAGATCGCCTCGCACGGCCTGAAATGGATCGACTATCGCGATTTTTCGAAAGCCGATGAGCGCGCCCATATCGAGGAGGCGATCCGGCTTCACACCGAGCTGACGGGGACGCGGCCGCTCGGCTTCTATCAGGGGCGGACCTCGGAGCATACGCTCGACATCGTGCTCGACGAGCAGGGCTTCGTCTACAGCGCCGATTCCTATGCCGATGAGCTGCCGTACTGGATCCAGGGCCCGCACGGTCCGCAGCTGATCGTGCCGTATACGCTCGATGCCAACGATATGCGGTTTGCGACGCCGCAGGGTTTCAACGCCGGCGATCAGTTCTTCGCCTATCTCAAGGACAGTTTCGACACGCTCTATGCCGAAGGCGCCGAGAGTCCGAAAATGATGTCCGTCGGCCTGCATTGCCGTCTCGTCGGCCGCCCCGGGCGCGCCGCGGCGCTGGCGCGGTTTCTCGACTACATCATGAGCCACGACAAGGTGTGGGTCGCGACCCGGCTCGACATCGCCCGGCACTGGATCCGCACGCATCCGCCGACGGGCGTGTGGCGGCCGTCGCAGATGTCGCGCGTGCTGTTCGTCGAGCGCTATGGCGACATCTTCGAGCATTCGCCTGAAGTGGCCGACCGCGCCTATCACGCCGGACTGTCGGCGTTCGACGATTCCGCGGATGCGCTGCATACGACGCTCATGAACGTTGTCCGCGCCATGAGCCGCGACGAGAAGCTGAAGCTGATCCGTGCCCATCCCGAGCTCGCCGGCCGCGAGGCGCTGGCGGGCGAGATGACGAACGACTCCATCGGCGAACAGGGCCGGCTCGGCTTCACGTCGCTGTCGCGTACCGAGTTCGAGCGCGTCGCCGACATCAACCGCCGCTACCGCGACAAATTCGCCATGCCGCTGATCGTGGCGCTCGCCCTGCACGCCGACCGCGCCTCGGTGATCGCCGAGATGGAGCGGCGCATCGGCAACGACACGGACACCGAAATCGCCAACGCCATCGACCAGATCGGCCACATCACGCGGGCGAGGCTGGCGAAGAAGTTCGAGCAGGGGTGAGGGCGGACGACGTAACCACTTGTGAGTTGGACCCAGTCTCGTTCGTCACGGGCAGCGCGCTCCCTCTCCCCGTACTTCACGGGGAGAGGGTTGGGGTGAGGGGCAGCCACGAGCACCAGACTCGCGGAGAGCCCCCCTCACCCGGATTGCATCTGACGATGCAATCCGACCTCTCCCCGCAAGCGGGGCGAGGTGAGAGCACCGCGCGGTGCGAGGGATTGCCTAAATCCGACCAGCCAACGCGCGCTCTGCTTCCGCGGCCACATCGAGCAGCATGCGATCGTGCCCCCGTGCGGCGATCAATTGCAGGCCGAAGGGCAAGCCCTGTGAGTTGACGCCACACGGAATCGAGATCGCCGGCACCCCCGCATGGTTGGCGAACGGCGTGAACACCGCATGCGCGCGCGGGCTCGCAGGCTTGCCGCCGATTTGGGACGGGCCAAGCTGCGTGAGCGGCCAGGCGACGCACGGCACCGTTGGTCCCAACAGCACATCGACCTCCGTGAAGAACGCCGCGAACGCGCGCGCAATCTGCGTGCTCGCCTCTAGCGCGCGGCCGACCTCGGCGCCGCTCAGGCCAAGTCCGCGCTCGATCTGCTTGGCGATATCGGGATCGAATTGCAAGGGATCGTCGCGGAACGCCTTGCCGTAGAGCGCGGCCAATCCGCCATGCTGCAGCGGCATCACCGCGTCCTCGGCGAGGTCCGCCGGCCAGACCGGATCCTTGTCCTCGATCGGCAAGCCGCTGGCCCGGAGGCGGTCGACCGCCTGCCGCAAGCCGGCGCTCAGCGCGTCGTCGACGGCGACGTCGAGCCCAAGCCGCGGCGAGAATGCCAGCCGCAACGGTGCCCCGGCGGCAGCCGACGGCAAATAAAATGAGTCCGGGTCTCTGGCATCCGCGCCGGCCATGATATCGAAGGCCAGCCTGGCATCGGCGACATCGGTGGCGATCGGCGCGATCACCGAGATGCGCCAGAACGGCTCGGCGAAGCCGGGCCCATAGGGGATCGCCCCATAAGACGGCTTGAAGCCGACCACGCCGACATGCGCCGGCGGCCGCCGGCTCGATCCCCCGGCGTCGGTGCCGATCGCGAGCGGCACCAAGCCCGCCGCAACCGCTGCCGCCGGGCCGCCCGATGAGCCTCCGGGTGTGAGCTGCTGATTCAGCGGATGGCGCGTCGGTCCATACAGCAGCGATGTCGTCACGCCCTTGCAGGCGAACTCGGACGTCGCGCCGATCCCGACGATCACGGCGCCGGCCCGGCGCAGCCGCGCGATTGCAATTGCATCCTCGGGGGCGACGAAGTCGGCAAACACTCGCGAACCCTGCGTGATGCGCCAGCCGCCGACCCAGATGTTGTCCTTGATCACGACGGGGACGCCGGCAAGCGGCAATGTCTCGCCTGCAGCAATGCGCGCGTCGACGGCCTTGGCATCGGACCGTGATTGCTCGGGATCGACCGTGACCACGGCGTTGAGGTCACTCGCGGCGGCGATATGCGCGAGTGACTGCTCGGCGGCCTCTCTGGCCGACATCTGGCGCGCGATGACGGCGGCGGCGATCTGAGAGGCTTTCATGGACATGATGTCTCAGCCAGCCCAATCGACGCGACTGGCGCTGCCGCCGGATTCGCGTCTATCATGCCGCCGGGCACAGAACGAGGTGAGCGATGGCTGGCGGTATCTCGGTTCATGCAGTCGATGTCGCAAACGGGCGTCCGGCGCGCGGCCTTGGTGTCGCGATCTGGCGCGTCGCCCCCGATCGCACGCTGCTCGTTGAAGGAACACTCGGCGCCGACGGCACTCTTCAGGCGCCGGTCGTCAAGGGGGACGGCGTCACCGTCGGCGAGTACGAGGTGCTTTTCCATATCGGCGAGTTCTTCGGAGCAAACGCGCAGACCAAATTCCTGACTACAGTGCCGTTTCGCTTCGCCATCGACAAGGTCGAGGAGCATTTTCATCTGCCGCTGAAATTCACGCCCTGGGGATACTCGATCTTCCGCGGAGCTTGAGGGCAGGCGGCACAATGATGGGCCCTACGGAGCCAAACACTCGATCCACCTCTCCCCGACGGGGAGAGGTCGCGAACGAAGTGAGCGGGTGAGGGGGCTTGCTCCGAGGAGTGAGCGCAACCCCTCACCCGGATTGCATCTGGCGATGCAATCCGGCCTCTCCCTTCGGGAGAGGTGAACTTCGTTCCGCGCTTCCAGCCAGCCTCATGAGGGACTTTCGGGGCGCAACTCACCCCGTCAGCCGCTTCGACAGTCCCGTCGTCCTTTCCATGATCGCCATCAGCGCGATCGTCGCAATGATCAGCACGCTGGACAGCGCGGCGATGGTGACGTCGAGCTTGCCTTCGAGGTCCTGCCACATCCGGATCGGCAGCATGTCGGTGGCGGCGTCGCGCAGGAACAGCGACACCGGGACGTTGTCGAACGACGACATGAAGGCGATGAAGGCGCCGGAGATGATGCCCGGGCGGATCAGCGGCAGCACAATACGGCGGAACGTGTAGAGCCTGGACGCGCCGAGGATCGCCGAGCTTTCCAGCAGGGTCGGCTCGAGCTGCGCCAGCGCCGCTACCGTGTTGCGGACGACATAGGGCACGCAGACGATGGTGTGGCCGATGACGAGCGTCAGCAGCGACACCGGCAGGCCGATCAGCGAGAAGAACATCAGCGCCGCGAGCCCGAAGGCGAGCGCCGGCAGCACCAGCGGCGACATGAACAGCGAGTCCAGCAGCTTCGCCGTCAGCGCCTTGGAGCGCGAGATCGCCAGCGCCGCGGCAACGCCGAGCACGATCGACAGTCCCGTCGACCACAGCGCGACCACGACGCTGTTGCGCGCGGCGAATTGCAGCTGCCAGGCGTTCCACAACTCGACGTACCAGCGCGTCGAATAGCCGGGCGGCGGGAATTTCAGCGAGAAGCCCGAGGTGAAGGACACGATCACAACCACCAGCGACGGCGACACGATCAGGATCAGCGCGAGCACCGCGATGATTGTCATCACGATCTGGAAGCTGAGCGCCTCCCAGTTGCGCTGCCGTCCGCTCATCTGATGTCTCCATAGCCGCGGGCGCGCCGGCCGAGCGTTGAGAACAGCGCGACGATCGCGAGCACCGCGAACAGGAAGATGATCGAGATTGCGGCTGCGAATGGCCAGTTCTGCAAGGTCGATGCCTGCTGATACAGATACATCGGCATGAACAGCATCTGCCCGCCGCCGACCAGCGACTGGGTGATGAAGGCGGTGATCGCCGCGGCGTAAGTGAGGGTGCAGCCGGCGATGATGCCGGGCATCGACAGCGGCAGCATCACCTTGAAGAAGGTACGCCAGCTGCCGGCGCCGAGCGACGCGGAGGCGTCGGACAGGTTGGGATCGATGCGGCCGATCGCCGTGATCAAGGGCAGCACCATCAGCGGCATCTGCACCTGGGCCAGTGCCGCGACCAGTCCGCCCTGCGTATAGATCATGCGCAGCGGCGTGCCGATCAGCCCGAGCGATTGCAGCACGGAGTTGATGATGCCCTGCCGTCCGAGGATCACGATCCAGGCGAAGGTGCGGACCACGACGCTGGTGAGCAGCGGCAGCAGCACGATCATGATGATCAGCGTCTGCACTCGGCTGCCCGAGCGCTGGTGCAGCCAGGCGATGGGATAGCCGAGCACGAGACAGGCGAGCGTGACCTCGGCGCCAAGGAGAAGCGTCGAGCCGAGCACGGCGAGGCTGAAGGGGTCGGTCAGGAACTTGATGTACTGGCCGAGCCCCCACACCGTCGCCGCGGTGTCGTTGTGCAGCGAGAGATACAACAGCTGCGCCAGCGGCAGCACGAAGAAGATCGCGAACACCAACCCTAAGGGCAATGCGAGCCCCAGGCTGAAGCTGGTCACGTCTCCAGGCGCGGTCGTGGCGCTCTTCATCGCATCAGATCTTGATGTCGCGGTTGAACTTCTCGATCCAGGAGGCGCGCTGCTCGTTGATCTTCTTCCAGTCCTGGAACACGAACTTCTTCTTCAGCTCCGCGGTGTCCTTGGCCAGCACCTTGGCGATCTCGCCGGACATGGCGACCTTGGTGTTGGTCGGCACGATCAGATAGGGCGAGTTCATCAAGGTCGTCTGCACCTCCGGCGACAGCGCCGCCTCGATCAGCTTGAAGGCGAGCTCCTTGTTCGGCGAATTCTTGACGATGTGGATCGTGGTCTTGAACGCGATCGCGCCTTCCTTCGGCGCCACGAATTCGACCGGCACGCCGCGGGCCTTCAGGATCTGGATGGCGTTGAAATTGCCGGGCGAGATGTCGATCTGGCCCTGCTGGAATAGGGTCGCCAGGGCGCCGGGATTGGCGGCGACAGCGGCGAGGTTCGGCTTCAGCTCCTCCAGCGCCTTGAAGCCCTCGTCGACATTGGCCTCCGAGCCGCCGCGCATGCGCGCGATCTCGACCAGCCAGCCGGTGCCGAGCGTGGAGTTCAGGTTGGTGATGCCGACCTTGCCCTTGAACTCCGGCTTCCACAGATCGGTCCATGAGGTCGGCGGCGTCTTCACCGTCTCCGGATTGTAGGTCAGGCCGACGACCTGGAAGAACGGGGCAGGGCCCATCGCGTCCTGCGCTTCCGGAGTCAGGTCCTTAAAATAGGTGCTCTTGTCGGTGGGGTAAGGCTCGACGAGATCCTGGCCGATCGCGACCAGCGCCGGGCCCGGATCGTGCAGCATGACGTCGATCGGCGGATTGGCCTTGGCGGCATTGACCTTGGCGATCTGGTCGACCGACAGCATCGGATCGAGCACGATGGCCGCATCGGCGTTGGCCTTGCGGAACGCAGGCACCAGCACCGCCTTGTGCGCCTCCTCCCAGCTGCCGGTGAACGTCGCGAACACCAGTGGCCGCGCCTGCGCGAGGCTCAGGCCCGGGAAGGCGTGCATGGCGCCCAGCGTCAGGGCGCTGGTCAGGAGCTGGCGGCGATCAAGCATCATGTTTCACTCCGATATGTTTGGTTATCTATTGCGGGAACACGGTCGCGAGTCCGGCCGCGAGCGGTGCCACGCGCACCGGCGTGCCGGCCTCGCGCAGCGGCGTCCCGCCGGTGCGGGCCTGCGAGATCTTGATGCTGGAGCCGTCCTTGGCCTTGATCTCGTGCACCACGGTGGCGCCGAGCGGCAGCGCCATCCCGATCTCGCCGGCGAAGCCGGAGTCGTCGCTGACGAAGGTGAGATGCTCGGGACGCAGGCAGACGGTGACCTTGTCTGAGGCACGAACCGGGTTCGGCGCACGCGCGATGATCTCGCCGCCGGCTTCGAGCGCGACCTTGACCTCACTCGCGTCGGTCGCAAGCACCGTGCCCTTCAGTTTGTTGGCCGTGCCGACGAAGGTATTCACGAACAGCGTCTGCGGTTGGTCGTAGATCTCGCTGGGCGTGCCGAACTGCTCGAGATGGCCGTGGCTGAGCACCGCGACGCGATCGGCCATCGACAGCGCCTCCTCCTGGTCGTGGGTTACGATCAGCGTGGTCGTGCCGGCCATGCGCTGCAGCCGCTTGACCTCGATCTGCATGTCCAGGCGCAAATTCTTGTCGAGCGCGGCGAACGGCTCGTCGAGCAAGAGGATCGACGGCTTGATCGCGAGCGCGCGCGCCAGCGCCACGCGCTGCTGCTGGCCGCCGGACAATTGCCGCGGCAGCCGCTCGCCGAAGGGCCCAAGCTGCACCATCTCGAGCAGCCGCTGCGCCTCCTTGTTGCGCGTCGCCTTGTCGACGCCGCGCGCGGCGAGGCCGTAGCCGACATTCTCGGTAATCGAGAGATGCGGGAACAGCGCGTAGTTCTGGAACACGATGCCAACCGCGCGGCGGTTGGGCGGCAGCGCATCAACGACGTCATTGCCGATGATGACGCGTCCCTCGCTTTGGCCGATGAAGCCGGCGATGATGCGCAGCAGCGTGGTCTTGCCGCAGCCGGACGGCCCGAGCAGGGCGATGATCTCCCCGCCTTTCACATCGAGATTGATGTCGGAGACGGCCATCGTGCCGCTGGCGAAGCGGTGCGTGATCCGATCGAGTACGAGCGACTTGGCTTCCGATACGCTGGCCATTGGGCTTCCTGCTCAACTGTGTTGAAAAAGCAAGAAGCGTGCCGCCTTTTCAGGCAGTGACGGCCGTTTGTGTACAAGCGAGTGCGTGAGAGGTACGGCAGTATCGCGTTTCACTTTCAGTGAGGAAGCACGGAGGTGCGGCGAAGGCAGTGCGCTCCCTCTCCCCGTTCTTCACGGGGAGAGGGCTGGGGTGAGGGGCAGCCACACCCACCGACCGTGCGGAGAGCCCCCCTCACCCGGATTGCATCTGGCGATGCAATCCGGCCTCTCCCCGCACGCGGGGAGAGGCAAAGACCGAGCAAGCCCTCCACCACGCCATCCAACTA
Source organism: Bradyrhizobium sp. USDA 4353 (assembly GCF_054063215.1). NCBI lineage: Bacteria > Pseudomonadati > Pseudomonadota > Alphaproteobacteria > Hyphomicrobiales > Nitrobacteraceae > Bradyrhizobium > Bradyrhizobium sp. USDA 4353. The sequence continues at coordinate 1,001,863 of NZ_JBSSGB010000001.1, read as the reverse complement.
CACGTCCCGATGCTCCAGCCGGGCCGCAAGCGCTTCCGCCAACCCCGTGGTCGGCTTCGCCGCCGGCCGCCGGAACGTGCCCGCGGTGGCCTTGCGCATCTTCAGCGCCAGCAGCGCCTCGGTCTGCTTGACCGCGGCGATCACCTGATCGACCACCGGCACGGGAATGCGATGCGCGACGCGCGCGGCGAGGCCCGACAGCGGCGCGCCGGCGAAGATCAGCACGTCGGCCTCGTTCTCCTCCACCGCACGCAACGCCAGCTCGACCAGCAACTCCTCCTTCTCGTGCTGCACGTCGGAGATCTGCCTGAAGCTGCCGTCGAGCATGCGGATGCCGGCGCAGCGCTCCATCAGCCCGTGCATGCGCACGCACTCCTCGTACCAAGGCCCAAGCGCCTGGGCGAAGGTGACGATGGCGAACCGCCGTCCCGACATACAGGCGGTCAGCATCGCCGCTTCCGCAAGTCCGATCACCGGCACATCGAACAGCTCGCGCGCCGCGAACAGGCCGGGATCGCCGAACGCGGCGATGATCGCGGCATCGAACGTGCCGTTGCGCTCCGCCAGCATCTCCAGCGCCACAGCACCGCCGATCTGCGCCTCGGCGCGGGTAGCGATATAGGGCACGCCGCGCGGCGCGGTGCAGGGGATCAGCATCGTGCCCGGTGCAGCAGCTTCGCGGCCGACCTGCAGCATCAGGTCAGTGATATCAGAGCGGATGTTGGGATTGAGCAGCAGGATGTTCATGGCGCCTCGCGAAGGAGGCCAAAGCTTGCCCGACGCGGCGCGGCTCTGTCTACAGCAGACGACGGCGTCATGCCGCCCCCGGCGTGCCAAAGAGCACGGCGATGAAGGTCGCGAACATCGATGCCATCGCACCGACGCTGAGCAGTCGCCGCAGCTTCAAGAACCAGGATCGCCGGTCGTCGCCTCCGAAACAGAGCTCGTCGACGATCAGCGCCACGAGCAGCGCCGCCGTCAGCAGGATCAGCGACGAGGTCGCCGGCAGAAGCAGGGCGACCCAACCGAGCAAGGCCGGCGTGACGCCCCAAGCCATGCGCCACCAGTCGGCCATCGCTGGCATCTGCACGGCCAAGCCCCAGTGCACGGCGCCCAGGAAGCTGAGGATCACGGCGCCATAGGCGATCTGGGCGTGCACGGCCATCAGCCGCGACGGCTCTTGACCGGCAATCACCACAGCCGCGAGGCCGACGAAGGGAATCAGTCCGCCGAGTCCGAGAATTCGCATGGGCGTGGGAATGCCGGCGAGCATGCATGGTCTCCCTCAGGTGCCGGGTCGCGCCGCTCTTGTCGATGCTGATCGTTGTCGCTCCGACCGGCAGCGGTCGGAGCAATACTTCACCTCGTCCCAGTCGCGTGCCCATTTGCGCCGCCATGCGAATGGGCGGCCGCACGCGGCGCAGATCTTGGTCGGCAAATCGGACTTGCGGCGCATCTTCGGCATGTTTGCTTCACCACGGCACCGGCGTGCCGCGCCAATCGTAGAAGCCGCCGGAGTCCTGCGGCCCGAGCCGATCGATCACGCCGAGCAGGTGACGCGCCGCCTCGACAGGAGCAACGCCGCTGGCCGAGGCGAACGGCGCCGACAGTTTCGTCGCCACCGTGCCCGGATGCAGCGCGACGCAGATCGCGTCGGGCGCGCGGCGGGCCAGCTCGATGGCCGCGCAATGCACGAGCTGGTTCAGCGCCGCCTTCGAGGCGCGGTAGCCGTACCAGCCACCGAGCCGGTTGTCGCCGATCGAGCCGACCCGCGCCGACAACGCCGCGAGCATCGCCTTGCCGGTGCGCGGCAAGCGCGGCAGCAGATGCTTCATCACGAGCGCCGGCCCGGTCGCGTTGATGGCGAAGGCGCGGGCAAGACGCGCGGCATCGAGCTCGCGCCAGCTCTTCTCGGGCTGCGCGTCGGCCTCGTGCAGCATGCCGGTGGCGATGATGACGAGGCGGATCTCGCCGGCGGCCGCAACGGTTTCGGACGCCTGCGCGACGCTGGCTTCATCGGTGAGATCGAACGCGGGATCGCTGCTCCGGCTGAAGCAGAGGATCGCATTGAAATGGCCGCTTTCGGCGAGCGCGGAGCTCAGCGCCGCACCGATGCCGCCGCTGGCGCCGAACACCGCGGCGACGCCGCCACGCGGGAAGGAATCCAGCCGGACGGTATGCCGGGGCAGGGGCGGCGCAACGCCCGACGCGGCGTCTCGCGTCTCGTTCGCGATCAGCTGGTTCGCCACGTCCATCCTCGCCGGAGCCACGCAGCCGTCATCAGAGCTGCCTACCCTCCTAACGAAATCGCCCCGCGCTCGGATCATTGCGCTAGGCTCGGCGGTGCCGATCGGGTTCGGATGCTGGGAACCGGCCGGCCGGGAATGGCCCATCGCGATCACGATCGAGGGATCGTTCACCGCGCCGCAACGAGTTGCGTCCAAGTTGTCGATGCGAACCGAATGAGCGGTCATGACACCAGAGAGCTCCGCCCTCGCTGTGCGAGGGTTAACCAAATGTTTCGAACGGCCGGCCGTCGACGGGCTCGACCTCGTCGTGCGTGCCGGTGAGTTCTATGCGCTGGTCGGCCCCAACGGGGCCGGCAAGACCACGACCTTGCGCATGGTCGCGGGCCTGCTGAAGCCGGATGCCGGCGAGATCGCGATCTTCGGCATCGACGCCTTGCGCGATCCGATTGCCGCCAAGCAGGTGATGGCGTGGGTGTCGGACGAGCCGATGATCTACGACAAGCTCACGCCGCTCGAATATCTCGAATTCGTCGCCGGATTGTGGGGCGTCGATCCCGCGAGCTCGGGCAACACCGCGCGCGAGCTGCTGGTTTCGCTCGGCCTCGAGCCGCATCTGCACGAGCGTTGCGAGGGGTTCTCCAAGGGCATGCGGCAGAAGGTGGCGCTCGCCGGCGCGCTGGTGCACGACCCGCAACTGATCATCCTGGACGAGCCGCTGACCGGCTTGGATGCGGTCTCCGCCCGTCACGTCAAGGGACTCCTGGCCGAGCGGGTCCGCCGCGGCGGCACCGTGATCATGACGACGCACATCCTGGAGGTCGCCGAGCGCATGGCCGACCGCATCGGCGTCATCGCCGCGGGGCGGATCGTCGCCGAAGGCACGCTCGCCGAGCTGCGCCAGCAGAACGGCCGCACCGATACCAGCCTCGAAGAGCTGTTCATCGCGCTCGTCGATGTCGAGTCCGCGGCATGACACGGGCGGCGACGCTCGCCTGGTTCGCCCGCCACGAGCTCAGGCTCGCCTGGCGGGAATGGCTTGCCATGATCACCGCCGGCCGGCGCCGCCGCACCCGCGCGGCGATCATTGGCCTCGTGCTGTTCGGCGCCATCATGCATCTGCCGGCCTGGGCCGTCGTCGGCCGCTATGCCGACCTGCAGCCGCCGCTCGACAAGACGGCGCTGATCGTGATCACCGCGACCATCCTGCTGTCCTGGGCCTTGATGCTGTCGCAGGCGATCGAGTCGGTCACCCGCGTCTTCTATGCCCGCGCCGATCTCGATCTCATCATGTCGTCGCCGGTGCGGCTCGCCGAGATCTTCTCGGTTCGCATCGCCGCCATCGCGCTGTCCGTGACCAGCATGGCGCTGCTGCTGGCGACGCCCTTCGTCGACGTGCTGCTGATCGAAGGCGGCGCGCGCTGGCTCGCCGCTTTTGTCGTGGTCGCGGCCGTCGGCCTCTCGGCGGCCGCGATCGCCATTGCGATCACCATCATCCTGTTCCGCCTGATCGGGCCGGCACGCACGCGGCTGGTGGCGCAGATCCTGGCGGCCGTGATCGGCGCCGGCTTCGTCATCATGCTGCAGATCGCGGCGATCGTCTCCTACGGCACGCTGTCGCGCTTCGCCGTGCTCACCTCCGATGCCGCAGCCGCCATCGCACCCGATCCGGATAGCCTCGTCTGGCTGCCGGCCCGCGCCGCGCTCGGCGACGGCCAGGCGCTGCTGCTTCTGCTTGCGGCCGGGCTGCTGCTGCTCGGCATCGTCATGATGGTGTTCTCGCCGCGCTTCGCCGACACCGCGATCAGCGCCGCCGCGCAAGGCGTCTCGAGCCGCGCCGGCGCGCAGCTCCGCAGATTCCGCGGCGGCTCGCGGCAGCAGGCGCTCAGGCGCAAGGAGCTCATGCTGCTGCGGCGCGATCCCTGGCTGATCTCGCAGACGTTGATGCAGCTCTTGTATCTGGTGCCGCCGGCGCTGCTGCTGTGGCGCAGCTATTCCGATACGTCGCAAGCCGTCATCCTGATCACGCCGGTCATCGTGATGGCGGCAGGCCAGCTCGCCGGCGGCCTCGCCTGGCTCACGATCTCCGGCGAGGATGCGCCTGAGCTGGTGGCAACGGCGCCGTTGCCGGCGACGCGCATCGTGCGCGCGAAGATCGAGGTCGTGCTGATGACCATCGCGGTGATCTTCGCGCCGCTGGTGCTCGCGCTCGCCTGGGTCGCGCCGTGGCAGGCGCTGGTGACGGCGGCGGCGGTGCTGATCGCGACGATCTCCTCGACCGCCATCCAGCTCTGGTTCCGCATCCAGGCGCGCCGCAGTCAGTTCCGGCGGCGGCAGACCTCGTCGCGGCTGGCGACCTTCGCCGAGGCCTTCTCGTCGATCGGCTGGGCCGCGACCGCGGCGCTCGCGATCGCGCTGCCGGAAGCTGCCGTGATCTGCGGCCTGATGACTGCAGGTCTGTTGTTCGCCGCCTGGAAGCTCAGCCCGGCAAGGTCCTGATCGCGTCAGCGCAGCACCTCCATCACGGCTGCGGCGAACGCCTCGGGCTCTTCCTGGGGCAAATTGTGGCCCGCTCGCGGGATGACGCGATGGGCGATGCGGTTGCTGAATTTCGCGGCGTGCGCGCGGCCGTCGGTCGCCGGGATCACGCCGTCGCTGTCGCCATCGAGCGTGATCGTCGGCACGGTGATGACGGGCAGCGCCGCCAATCGCCGTTCGAGCTCGTCGTAGCGCGGATCACCTTGCGCCAGACCGAAGCGATGGCGATAGCTGTTGATCACCACGTCGACATGATCGGGATTGTCGAAAGCCGCCGCGGCGCGCGCGAAGGTGGCGTCGTCGAAGCGCCAGTTCGGCGACCATTGGGTCCATAGCAGGCGCGCGATCTCGGCGCGGTTGGCCGCAAGGCCGGCGCGGCCGCGCTCGGTCTGGAAGTACCATTGATACCAGAACGCGAGCTCGCGCGGGACGGGAGCAGGCTCGAGCGCCTTGGAGATGTCCTGGATCAGATAGCCGTTGACGGAGACCAGACCCGCGCAACGCTCGGGCCAGAGGGCCGCGCCGACGCAGGCCGCACGTCCGCCCCAATCATAGCCGGCGAACACTGCGCGCGGGATCGCCAGTGCGTCCATCAGGGCGATCAGATCGGCGCCGATGGCAGCCTGCTGGCCCGAGCGCGGCGTTGACGCGTCGCGGAAGCGGGTCGGCCCATAGCCGCGCAGATAGGGTACGATGACGCGGCAGCCCTGTGCGGCGAGGCGCGGGGCGACGTCGACATAGGAGTGGATGTCGTAGGGATAGCCGTGCAGCAGGATGACGACGGGCCCATCCGAGGGGCCGCTCTCGACATAGGCGATGCTCAGGACTCCGGCATCGACCGCCTTGATCGGTTGCATCATTTGCGCCTGCGACGATCCGTCCCGATCACTCATGTCATCCTCCCGCGTGCCCGCCCTGTCCCTCGGGCGCTGCGATGAGGATAGTTCTGATCGCAATTCCTCGCTACACTCACACGCGCTGTTGAAGAGGAACCGCCATGCTGCGTTCGCTGCTCTCGCTGCTCGCCGTCCTGGTCTCGTTCGCATCGCCCGTGCTGGCGCAATCGGGACCGCGCAGCAGCGAATGTCTCGCGATGGCCGGCGACACGCCGCGGGCGACGCCGGTCAGCCTGCGCCGGACGGCTGCGTCCGGCAACGAGGTGACCATCACCTATGCCGGCCATTCGACCTATTTCATCGACACGCCCATGGGCATCCGCATCGCCACCGACTACAGCGGCGCCTATCAGGTCGGACGGCTGCCCGATGTCATCACCATGAACCGGGCGCATTCGACGCACTACACGCTGGCGCCCGATCCGCGTATCCCGCACGTTCTGCGTGGCTGGGGCGACGACGGCAAGCCGGCGCAGATCTTCGAGCGCATCGGCGACGTCCTGATCCGCAACATCACCACCGACATCCGCCGCTATTTCAGCGACTCGCTCGGCGCCGACATGATCAAGGACGGCAACTCGATCTTCATCTTCGAGGTCGCGGGCCTGTGCATCGGCCATCTCGGCCATCTGCACGTCAAGCTCGACGAGACGCATTTCGCCGCGATCGGCCGGCTCGACGTGGTGATGGTGCCGATCGACGGCACCTACACGATGTCGCTCGACGGCATCTCCGAGATCACCAAGCGGCTGCGCGCCTCGGTGGTGCTGCCGATGCACCGCTTCGCGACGCCGCTCGACGAGTTCATGCGCAAGATCGGCCAGCAGTTCGAGATCGACCGCCGCACCGAGCGCTCCCTGAAGATGTCGCGCGAGCTGTTGCCGTCGAGCCCGACCGTGATCATTCTCGACGGAGTGTGAGCTCAGGCGCCTGCGAGGCTCGCGCCGCGGCGGCCTTCCGGCGTCAGGAACATGCGCTTGAGCTTGTTGATCACGCGCACCGCGAGGCCGAGCAGATAAGGCTGCGTCTTCAGGCAGAAGGCGAGCTTCTTGACGTGGCCCTCGACATGCCATTTCGCATGCGCGCCGTCGCGGAAGAAGATCACGTCGCCCGGCCCATAGCGCTTCGCCGGCATCCCCTCGCTCTCCAGCACGATCGCACCTTCGAGGATCAGGATGGTCTCGTCGAAATCGTAGTACCAGTTGAACTTGCCCTCGGTGCAATGCCAGACGATGGTCGAGCCGAGGCCATCGCTGCTGCGCGCGATGGTGCAGGAGGTCGCGGTCGGATTGCCCTCGATGATCCAGGACGGCTCGATCGGCGCCGGAGACAGGTCGACGGCGAGATTGGCGGTTTCGATCAAGGAGGGGGACATCTGGGGCCTCAAATATCTGCAACTGAAATGACCCGGCGGGCGCCGGCATGGACCCGCGACCGTAGCGGGTTGCACCTAACCGGTGCTTTCCGCAGTCGTTAAGATTTGATCCGATCGCCGCGACCCGCCGTCGCATCACAACCACGCCAGCGCTATAAACATCACGCAAGCGCCGCAATTTGTTCGCGGCCTCGCCAAACCTTCTGATCTACTGTTCGACCGCACTGCAAGATGCGGCCATGCCTCCCGAAGGGGGCGCTTGGCCCGGCCTGCAACGTGCCGTCACCATTAAAGATTTTCCGCCGTCGCAGAGATAAGGATTTCCCAGGATGCGCCGACTGAGCCTCGCCATCGCCCTCACGCTGTCCACCGCCGCCTTTGCAACCACCTCGGTGGTCATCGCCGGCGAGACGCCCGCGCCCGACAACGCCAAGGCCTATTTCATCAACCTCAAGGACGGCGACAAGGTCACCTCGCCGGTCCTGATCCGCTTTGGCCTGTCCGGCATGGGCGTCGCCCCCTCCGGCACCGAGGCGCCCAACACCGGCCACCATCATCTCCTGATCGACGCGCCCGCGCTCGAAGGCGATGCGCTGAACGAGGCGATCCCGGTCGATTCCGGCCACGTGCATTTCGGCAAGGGCCAGACCGAAGCCTCCGTCACCCTGACGCCCGGCCAGCACACCTTGCAGCTCGTGCTCGGCGACTGGAGCCACATCCCGCACAACAAGCCGGTCATGTCCGAGCGGATCACGGTCACTGTCGAGGCCACCACCCAGGCCAAGTCGCCATAAGCAGGTCGCCATAAGCAGGTCGCCATAAATTTCGATGCGCTCCGGCGAGTCCCGCCGCGCGACATGCCATTAACACAAGGGCCGGAGCACATCGTGCTCCGGCCCTTGATGTCTCACGCCCACTCGCCGTTGCGGAACACCGGCACGCGGCGGCCGTCTTCGTGCACACCATCGATGTTGGTCTCGGCGGCGCCGATCATCCAGTCGATATGGATCAGGCTCTGATTGCCGCCTTGGGCTGCGATCTGGTGCGGCGACAGCGAGGTGCCGTTGACGAAGCACTTCGAGTAGCACTGGCCGAGCGCGATGTGCGAGGCGGCGTTCTCGTCGAACAGCGTGTTGTAGAACAACAAGCCGCTCTTGGAGATCGGCGAGGAATGCGGCACCAGCGCCACCTCGCCGAGGCGGCGCGCGCCCTCGTCGGTGTCGAGCACCTTGTTCAGCACCTGCTCGCCCTTCGAGGCCTTGGCCTCGACGATGCGGCCCTCTTCGAATTTGACCTGGATATCGTCGATCAGCGTGCCCTGATAGGACAGCGGCTTGGAGCTTCTGACGTGACCCGACACGCGGCGGCAGTGCGGCGTCGTGAACACCTCCTCGGTCGGGATGTTGGCGTTGCAGGTGATGCCGTTCTTCGCAGTGGAGGCGCCGCCTTCCCATTCGTGGCCGTCGGCGAGACCGATCGTCAGATCCATGCCGGGACCGGTGTAGTGCAGCGCGCTGAAGCGCTGGCCGTTGAGCCATTCGGTGCGTTCGCGCAGCACCGCGTTGTGGCGCTCCCAGGCAGACACCGCATCCTCGCGATCGACCCGAGACGCTGCGAAGATCGCGTCGGCGAGCTTCGCCACAGCGACCTCTTCCGGCACATCCGGGAAGACCAGCTTGGCCCAGGCCGCGCTCGGATAGGCAATGATGTTCCAGTTGGTCTCGAAGTTGGTGATCTTCTCCAGCGCCGGCTGATAGGCCTTGGAGTTCGCCTTGCTGGCGCGCGCCACCTTCGCCGGATCCTGGCCGGACAGCAGCATCGGATTGTCGCCGACGATCGCGAGCCGCGCCGTGTTCTCCGAGAACGCCTTGGCCATGCCCTGATACAACCAGTCGGCGGCGCGATCGAAGCTCTCGTCATGACCATAGCGATAGCGCGCCAAGGTCAGCTCCTCGTCGGAGAAGAACGACGTCACGATTCCCGCGCCGGCCCTGTAGGCGTGCTCGGCGACCTTGCGCACCAGCGGCAGCGCCACCGACGGCGCCGTCAGCAGCAGATCCTGCCCCGGCCGCAATTGCAGCCCGACCTTCACCGCCACCTCGGCAAGGCGGTCGAGCTTCACGGGATCGATGGCGGTATCGAAGCTTCGGGGGTGTGCGGTCATCTTGTGTCCAGTTCCGTTCTTGTGGGATGATGAAGAGATAGGCCAATGGAGACCACGGTCAATGGCGAAGGCAGCGCGGCATTCTCCGCTGTCGTCCCGCGCTTGACCCGGGACCCATAATCACCGGCGGGAATTGCTGCGCGAACTGAATGCTCCGCGTGCCCCATACGACTGCCGCGGAGTATGGATCCCGGATCTACGCCGCAACGCGCGTTGCGCGTCACGGCTTGTCCGGGACGACGGCGATGTTTGCGGTCAAGACTTTGCATTCTCGCGCCCGCTCTTCGCGTCCGAGTGTTGCAACTGATCACCCTCGCCAAACCGAGGGTGCAGGGAGAGCCGGGCCTCGACTGAGGCCCGTGGCCCGCCTGCGGAAAAAAATGCAGGCGGCAGGTACCACAGGTCCAGCCGGAACGACCCGGCCCTCCCTGCGCGATGGCTTTACGGCTGCTTCGCGATCTCCCCGGCGCCCGGGCTGTCTGGTCACCGTCGCCTGCACCGCGCTCTCGCGCCGGCGCAGGCTTGATACTGGCTTCGGAGTATCAGGACCACGCGACTTGACCGTGCGGACCAATTCGTTCGTCGGCGCAATGTGATCACGCTGCAAACCGGCCCGCCCACCACATCCCGCACCCCACGCTTCGTGACGACCGCGCAGCGCCCCTCGTCGATGAGGCGGGACGAGGGAGATAAGATCATGATTTTCCGAAATGGCAAAGCGGAATATTTTCAGCCCGGGGACTGGACAGGCCAAATCAGCATGAACTCGTTCATGAAATTAGACTGTGCGCGCACGGCACCTGCATCCCGCATGGCCCCGAACAGGCGTTCTCGTCATCGACAACGGTCTGTGAGTCGCCCGACGGGCACGAAGGCTCCTCGGCCCACCTATCAACGCCGGTCCTAGTCCTCGATCTGAAGACCATCGCCGTGAACGTACCAATCGGCGCGCGAGGCCCAGTGGACGTGGCGATCCGGCGCGGCGCCGAGCGGCTGATCGAAGCTGCCGGCGGGAATGATCGCCTCACGGCCGCTGCGTGTGAGATGCGGCATCGGGCTGCCGCATCGCGAGCAGAACGCGGTGGCAAAGCTGCGTGCCTGCGGCAGATCGAACCGGGTTAGTTGCGCCTCGCCGTGCAGCCAGCGGAGCGCTGCGGCTGGCACGACGACTTCGCACGAATGCGCCGTTCCGCTCGCCTTGCGACAGCGCGAGCAATGGCAGTTCAGAAACTTGTCGAATGGGCCGTCGACTTCAAAGCCGATCGCGCCACACAGGCAACTGCCGCGGAAGGCGGTCATTTCTTCCTCCCAGATCTTGTCGGCTCGGACGAATTGCCGAACGGGGCTTCGACAATGAGTCAAGTAAATACGTTAATTCGGAACCGCTGGAGCGGGCAGGCGCATCCCGCAATTGCATGGCTCATGGGGGAATCGGTCACGTTGAGGACACGTTTGCCGGGTGATTGGCGCGCGGCAGGGGGATTTCACAGTGTACAGGAGTCCTCCGAATGTACCGCGTTGTTCTTGTCGTCGCCGCATTGCTGGCTCTCTCCGTTCAAGCCGAGGCGCGTCCTCGTCATCATCATCATCATACGTCCTATCATCATCACTCCTCCCATCACCGCTACGCCTACCGCCACCACGCCTTCATGAACGCGATGGCCTCGATCCCGGGTGAAGCGCGCGCCGGCGAAGCCCGTGTCGTCGGTGGCCGTCCGTCGGGATGTCCGCACGCCTTCTGCGGCTGCGAGGCGTCGCTCTACACCTTTGGCCGGGTCATTCCCGAGCTCAACCTCGCCGCCAATTGGCGCCGCTTCCCGCGCGCCATGCCGGCGCCGGGCATGGCGGCGGTCCGCTCGGGCCACGTCATGATCCTGCAGCAGCAGGTCGCCGGCAATGTCTGGCTGGTGCATGACGGCAACTCCGGCGGCCACGTCACCCGCGAGCACCCGCGCTCCATCGCCGGCTACACGATCGTCAATCCGCGCGGCGGCTCGACGATGTTCGGCGCGGCGGCCGGCGCCACGCGCGAAGCCCGTGCGTCGCGCTATCAGCGGGTCGCACGCAATACGCGGTCCGATGGCTGGATGGCGAGTGCGGCGCCGATGGCGTTCAATTAAGAAGGTTCGTCCCTTCTTGAGCTGAGGCTGTCGCGACGAACGATTCTCCAAGTTAGTTACTCTGTCATGCCCGGGCTTGTCCCGGGTATCCACGTCGTTCTCAGCATGCCGGACGACGTGGATGGCCGGGACAAGCCCGGCCATGACGGCGTGGAGATCGATGAGCGCAAAACGTCGATCGTGAAATATGATAAGGCTACAGATGCAATTCGGGTGAGAGGGAGGACAGGTCGTTCCACTCGCACTGCCCGCGCGGCTGCCCCTCACCCCAGCCCTCTCCCCGTGAAGGACCGGGAGAGGGAGTCTGGGTGCCGTCGATGTCGCGGGTCGAGCTCTCGCGCTACTTCTGGGGCTCGGTGGTCGACCACAGCAAAGTGGTGGCGTTCTTCTCGTAGGCCATGCCCTTGGGGTAGCTGATCAGCTCCATCTGCAGGTCCCAGGGCGTCAGGAAGTACAGGATCGATTGGCCGCCCGCCGGGCCTTCGGTGATCGGGATCGGACCCTGCATGGTGCGGACGCCCTTGGACTTCAGATAGGCGGCGGCCTTGTCGATGTCGTCGACATAGAGCGCGATGTGGTGGCCGCCGAAATCGCTGTTCTTCGGCTGCGTTTTGGCCTGGTCCGGCGCCTCGTACTGGAACAGCTCGATGTTGGAGCCATAGCCGCAACGGACCATGCTGATCTCGTGGATGACGGCGCGCGGATGCACGTTGACGACGTCCTGCATGAAGGTGCCCTTGTCGTCCGAGAACGGTCCGAACGACATCGCCTGCTTGCAGCCGATGACATCGGTGAAGAAGGCGATGGCGGCCTTCACGTCCGGCACGGTGATGCCGGTGTGATCATGGCCGCGCAGGCCGGGGATGGAGTCGGCTGAGGCGAGGGCGGAGGAGAGGGCGAGGGCGGCGAGGGTTGAGCTAATGACTTTCAGCAACTGCATCATGGTCTCCTGACAAGACGTTTCGAGAGAACGACGGTCGAGCGGCAACGCCACCCTCCCCTGGAGGGGGAGGGTCGCCTCGCATGAGCGAAGCGAATGTGAGGCGGGGTGGGGTGAGCCCCGGACGCAGCTCGTCGTGGGGAGAGATCACCCCACCCCGATCGCTGCGCGATCGACCCTCCCCCTCGAGGGGAGGGTGAGACCTGCGGCGAGGGAGGAGCGACTCTCGAACAGCTAATTTGGGCAGGAGCTTCGCCATAAGCGGCGCCACCGGAGCCAAGGTCACCCTGCCGCCAACTGTTTCTCCACCGCCTTGTGATCCTGCGCCAAGCCGGCGGCGAGGCCCTTCGCCATGTCGCCGACATAGATGTCCTCCTCGCCGGCCTCGTAGCCGTCGAGAATTTCCTTGGCGGCCTCCGCCGGCGTCATCTTCGGGATCGGCAATCCTGCCGTCATCCGCGTATCGACTGCGCCTGGCAGCGCGGCGGCAAGGCGCACGCCTTGCGGCCCAAGCTCGCCGCGCAAGCCCTGCGTCAGGCTCAGCGCTGCGGCCTTCGAGGCGCAATAGGAGCCCATCAGCGGCAGGTTCACGCGGGCGAGGATGGTGAGGATGTTGAGCACCGCGCCGTGGTTCTTGATCAGCAGCGGCGCAAAAGCGCGCGTCATTCGCAGCGGCGCAAGGTAGTTGATCTCGATTTCTTGCGTCGCGATGACGAGATCGGGGGCGAGCATGAAGGCGGTGTTGTGGTTGACGCCGGCATTGTTGATCAGCAGCGTGGCATCGGACGCCCGCGCTGCTGCCGCTACCGCATCGGCATCGCTGGTGACATCGAGCTTCAACGGCACGATCTTGTCGGTAGCCGTAAGCGCCGAGACATCGCGCGCAGCCGCGTAAATCTTGGCGGCGCCGCGCGCGAGCAGCTCGGCGATGAGAGCAGTCGCGATAGTACCGGTGGCGCCGGTGATGACGACGACGGAGTCCTTGACCGAAGTGCTCATGCGGCTGATCCCTGCTGCTGGGGTTGCTGACGGGACGGGGTGTCGTCGAGCCAGCCCGGCTCGACATCGGGGAGCGGAATGGCGGCGAGCAATTGGCGCGTGTAGTCGGCCTGCGGATGGGCGAAGATGCGCCCGACCGGGCCGTGCTCGACCACCTCGCCGCCCCGGAGGATCGCGACCTCGTCGCAGAGCACGCGGATCACCGAGAGGTCGTGGCTGATGAAGACGACGGTGAGGCCGAGCTTGGCGCGCAGCTCTTTCAGCAGCGTCAGGATGTGCGCCTGGGTCGAGACGTCGAGGCCCGAGACGATCTCGTCGGCGACGATGAAGTCCGGCTGCAGCGCCAACGCCCGCGCGATGCCGGCGCGCTGGCGCTGGCCGCCGGAGAGCTCATGCGGATAGCGGTCGACGAACGATGTCGGCAGGCCGACGAGATCGAGCAGCGCTGCAGCCTTGTCGCGGCGGTCGCGACGGCCACGGATGCGGCCATAGACTTCGAGCTGGCGCGTCAAGGTCACCGCGAGCGGCAGGCGCGGATTCAGCGAGGATTGCGGATCCTGGAAGATCATCTGGATTCGCGCGCGCAAGGGGCGCAAGGCGGCTTCCGACAGATGGCTGATCTCGACCCCGTCGAACTGGATGCCGCCCGACGTCGGTTCGAGCAATCGCACCAGCAGGCGGCCGAGCGTGGTCTTGCCCGAGCCGGACTCACCGACCAGGCCGAGCACAGCGCCACGCGGCACGGCGAGATCGACGGACTTGATGACATCGCGCATGACGGGCTTGCCGAACAGCGACGCCGAGCGCGCCGGATAGGCGAAGCCGAGCTGGCCGGTGCGGAGCAGGATCTCGCTCATGACGGCCTCGCTGCGGCGAGCTGATCGAGCCGGTGCGCCTCGGCCCACAGACTCTCGATCAGCGCCGGCGGCACGGGTTTCAACGCATCCGCGGGACGGTCGGCGCGCGGTGTCGCCGCCAGCAGCGCGCGCGTATAGGCATGATGCGGCTTCACGAGGACATCAGCGGTCAAGCCGTCCTCGAGCACGCGGCCCGCATGCAGCACGGTCATGCTGCGGCAGATTTTTGCGACGACGCCGAGATCGTGCGTGACGAACAGGATCGCCGCGCCGTGGCGCTGGCGCATCCGCTCGACGAGCTGCAGCACTTGGCGCTGCACGGTGACGTCGAGCGCGGTGGTCGGCTCGTCGGCGATGACGAGCGACGGATCGCAGGAGAACGCCATCGCGATCAGCACGCGCTGGCGCATGCCGCCGGAGAGCTCGTGCGGATAGAGAGCGAGCACCCGGGCGGGATCGCGGATCGCGACCTCGGAGAGCAGCTCGCCGGCACGGTCGAGCGCGGCGCGCTTCGACAGCTTCAGATGCAGTTGCAGCACCGCGGCCATCTGTGCGCCGATGCGTCGAACGGGATTGAGCGAGGTCATCGGGTCCTGCGGGATCAGCGCGATGCGGCGTCCCAGCAGGTCACGGCGCTGCTTATCGGGCATCGCCAGCAGGTCGCGCCCCTCGAAGCTCACATGGCCCGCCGTGATCTTGGCCTTGCTTGGCAACAGGCCGAAGATGGTGCGGCCGACCATCGACTTGCCGGCGCCGGATTCGCCGACCAGGCCGCGTACCTCACCCGCCTCGACGCGCAAGGAGACGCCGCGCAGCACATTGGCGGCGCCGATCGCGACGTGAAGATTCTGGATCTCGAGCACGGCGCTCATCGGCGCTGCACCGGGTCGAGCGCGGCGCGCAGACCGTCGCCGAACAGGTTGAAGCCGATCACGCTCACGATGACGGCGGCGATCGGCAGCGCCATGATCCACGGCGCCTGGTAAACGATCTGCCGTCCCTCGGTGATCATGCCGCCCCAGCTCGCGGTATCGCCGGTGACGGAGATGCCGACGAAGGACAGAATGACCTCGACCAGGATCGCGATGCCCATCTCGACGGCGAGCAGGGTCACGATCAGCGGGATGAGATTGGGCAGGATCTCCAGCCGCAGCGCCTGCATGCGGGTGAGGCCGAGCACCCGCGCCGCGGCCGCGTAGTCGCGCGCGAGCTGCGCCTGCGTCTCGGCCCTGGTAATGCGGGCGAAGCGCGTCCAGTCGACGACAACGATCGCAGCGATGACCGAGGTCAGGCCGGCGCCGATGACGGCGGCCAGCACGATCGACAGCAGCACCGGCGGGAACGCCATCCAGACATCGATCATGCGTGACACCAGCTGGTCGGGCACGCCGCCGAAGGCGCCGGCGCTCAGGCCGAGCGCGACGCCGATGAGGGCGGCGAGCGCCGAGGCGACCAGCGCCACCGCAACCGCGGTGCGCGCGGAGTACATCAGCCGGGACAGCACGCAACGGCCGAGGCTGTCGGTGCCGAGCGGGAATGCCGCTTCGCCGCCGCGCATGAAGGCCGGCGGCAGTTGCGCCGACATTAAGTCCTGCTCGGCCGGGTCATGTGGCGCGAGGACCGGCGCGAACAGCGCGATCAGCAGCAGCAGCGCGACGAGGCCGCCGCCGATCCACAGCCGCGCCCCGCCGCGCGCGAGCGCGCTGCGCCAGCGCGCGGGCGACGTCGTGATGGGTCCTGTGAGAACGAGATCAGCCATGACGCAGCCTCGGGTCGAGCAGCGCCACCAGCAGGTCGACGGCAAGATTGAGGGCGATGAACAGGACGGCGAAGGTCAAGATCAGCCCTTGGATCAGCGGGAAGTCGCGATTGATGACGGCATCGATCGCCATGTTGCCGATGCCCTCATAGGAGAAGATGCGCTCGACGAGCACGGTGCCGCCGAGCAGCAGGGTGACCTGCACACCTGACAAAGCGACCGTCGGGATCAGCGCGTTGGGAAACACCTCGCGCTGCAGGATGGTGGCACGCGAGAAGCCGCGGGTGCGGGCGATCTGTGCGTAGTCCTGGTCCTCGGCCTCAGCGAGCTGCGCCTTGAGGAGCCGCGCGACCAGCGCGGCGAACGGCAGCGCCAGCGCCAGCGACGGCAGCAGCATGTGGCGCAGCAGATCGGCGGCAACATCGAGGCGCAAGGTGAGCAGGCTTTCGATCAGATAGAAATGGGTGCGGAAGGCGACCGCGAGCTGCGGATCGAGCCGGCCGGAGATCGGCAGCAAAGGCAGCAGCACGCCGAAGCCGAGCAGCAGGATCAGCGCCCAGAGGAGATCGGGAATGGCGAGGAAGACGCCATTGGCGGTGTCGAGCAGCCACTCGGCGCGGGTGCCGCGCATGAGGCTGCCGATCAGTGCGACCGCGCCGCCCATGAGCAGCGCCATGACAACGGAGAGCGCAGCGAGCTCGAGCGTTGCCGGCAGCCGCGCGCCGACCAGCTCGAACACCTGCTGGCGCAGGCTGATCGAGCGGCCGAAATCGCCTGTTGCGACCTGGCCGAGCCAGGTGACAAATTGCGATAGTAGCGGCTGGTCGAGGCCGTACAGCGCGCGCAGCCGCGCGATATCAGCAGGCGAGGCGCCGGGCGGGATCATCATCGCGATGGGATCGCCGGGCACCACGCGCAGCAGCACGAAGACGATGGCGCCGACGCCGAGCAGCGTCGGCGGGATCAGAGCGAGGCGCTTGAGAATGGCGCTCCAGCGCATCGCTCGATCTCCGTCTCAGCCTTGCTTCAACCCTGGGTGACGAGCTGCGGCAGGATCATGCCGTTGGCCTGCGGCACGACCTTCAGCCCCTTCTTGTGCACGATCGGCTGAACGTATTGCAGCAGCGGGATCACTTCGCCTTCCTCGGCGATGTATTTGTCGACCGCCTTCCAGCCAGCGATGCGCTTGGCCTCGTCCTTCTCGCCCCACAAGGGTCCGATGCGCTCGATCAGGTCCTTGCCCTTCCAGGCCGAGTGCGGCGACGGGCCGAACATCGCAAAGCCGGTCGAGGTGGTGGGATCGCCGATCGCGTTGCCCCAATTGTAGAACGCGGCCGGCGCCAGCGCGTGGCGGGCGCGCAGCTCGAAATGCTGGGCGATCTCGTAGACCTCGATATTGGCCTCGATGCCGACCTTGCGCCACATGCCGGCGATGGCCTGCACCATCTCATAGTCCTTCGGCTTGAAGCCGCGCGTGGTCTGGATGGTGAACTTCACCGGCTTCGTGGTCGAATAGCCGCTCTTGGCGAGCAGGCTTTTCGCCAGCTCCGGATCGTAGGCGACCTTGATCGACGGATCGAACGCGGCGTAGCCCGGCGCTTCCAAGGTGTCGATCGGCACGCCATAGCCGCGCAACAGCTTCTCGACGATCGCCTTCTTGTCGATGGCGTGGTTGGCGGCGAGGCGCACATTGCGATCGAGCATCGGATCGATGTCGGTGAGGAAGATCATGCCGATGTCGGAGATCGGCTGGGTCACGCCGGCGAGGTTCGGCTTGGCCTTGAGGCGGTCGAACTCCTCGTAGGGAATCTCGAAGGTGATGTCGGAGCCGCCGGACTCGATCTCGGCGACGCGGCTGGTCGGATCGGTGACGAACTTGAAGACGACGGTCTCGAACGCCGGCTTCGGTCCCCAATAGCCGGGATGCGCCTTCAGCCGCAGGAACGCATTGCGCTCGAACGCATCGACCTTGTACGGGCCCGAGCCGATCGGCGCCTTCTCGAAGCCCTCGGCGCCGACCTTCTCGTAATAGGCCCTCGGCAGCACATAGCCGGTGAGGAACGCCATCCATTTGAACAGCACCGGCTCGAACTCGACGACGTCGGCCGTGATGGTCTGGCCCTCGATCTTGAAGTTGTTGATCTTCGACCACACGAACTGAATGGGATTGCCGCCCTTCGGGTCGGCGGCGCGGGTCAGCGACCACACCACGTCCTCCGGCGTCACTTTGGAGCCGTCGTGCCAGGTCGCGTCCGAGCGCAGCTCCATCGTGACCTTGGTGCGGTCCTCGTTCCAGCCCCACTTCGTCAGCAGGCCCGGCGTGAAGGAGAGATCGGCGGCCTGACCGATATAGGGATCGAAGATCGCCTGGTAGATCGACTGGATGGTGGGATTGACCGCGGAGACGCCGACGGTCGGATCGAACGACGGCAAATTGACGTTGTAGGCGATGGTCAAGGTGCCCGCCGCGGCGCGCGCTGATGACAGCGGCAGGCCGGTGGCGAGCGGCAGAGCAGCCGCGCCCGCGAGCTGCAACATCGTACGGCGAGAGATCTGATGGTCACGCATGGTGATGCAACTCCGGGTGAGCGAAGGACGATGAGCGACGGAAACGGCGCCCCTGCCGGCGCCGCCAAGCAATCGGATCAGTGCGGCGCGCTCTCGGCCCAGCGCTTCATCAGCGTGTTCGAGGGCAAGGATTCATCGACCAGCTTCTTGGCGGTCTCGATGCCCGCGACCGGCAGCTTGGAGGAATCGAGCAGGCCGATCTGCACCAGCACCGAGGCCTGATCCCAATAGATGTGCTCGTTGTAGAGCTTGTCGCCGCGGAAGCGCACGATCGCGACGAGGGGGATCTCGACATATTTGCCGGTCGGCGGGATGCCCGGCAGCATCCAGTCGATCTCGATGTCATGGGTAAAGCAGAACAGCATCTCGTCGACGACGCGGTCGGCGCCGATGGTGCGAGAGATCGGCACCAGTCTGGTGTCTGCGGGCGTCTTCGGGATGAAGTGATTGGCGTAGAAGCGCAGGAGATCCTTGTAGCCGACGCCGCCGGTCATGGTCGGGATGTGGTTGACATAGGGCTCGGCGACCATCGTGCCCATCGTCGCCTCGGCCGAGCGGGTGGCGAATTCGAGCTCGGTGTGCTTATCCCACAGCGACGACAGGTCGTAATGCGGGCCGAGCACTTTCCGGAACAGCGCGATCGAGCGCGAATGCGCCATCAGGGTCGCGGGCTTGTCGAAGCTGGCGCGCTCCGGTGCTGCGAAGGCGTGGTCGCAGCCGGGATAGAGATAGAATTCGGCATCGTCGCGCCCGGCAAAGCCGGCCTTGATCGCCTCGCGCGCCTCGGCGGGTGCGAACTTGTCCAGTTCGGCGAAGTGGAAGACGATCGGCCCCTTGATGTTCTTGGCCTCGGCAATGTCGGCCTCGATGCCGACGCCGTAATAGGAGACGGCGCAATCGACATCGGTCCGGGCTGCGGTGAGATAGGCCAGCTTGCCGCCGAGGCAGAAGCCGAGCGCGCCGACCTTGCCCTTGCACTCGGGACGGGCGCGCAGCACCTTCAGCGCGTCGGCGGTGTCCTTGATCGCGAGATTGACATCGAAGCGCTGGTAGTAGCCGAAGGCCTTGCCGAAATCCGCCTCGCCATAGCCGAGCTCGATGCCCGGCTCGAAGCGCCAGAACAGGTCGGGCGCCAGCACCACATAGCCTTCCTCGGCGTAGTAATCAGCAACCGCGCGCATCGAGGCGTTGACGCCGAAGATCTCCTGCAGGAGCACGATGCCGGGACCTGAGCCTGAGGCGGGCACCGCGAGATAGCCCTTGAACGTGCCGCCATCGGCGGCGGCGATGTCGATCCACTGTCCAGCGCTCGTGCCAGCCATCGTCATGCTCCCCGGTCCTGCCAGCGTCCACAGTGACGCCGGGCCTGATGTGTTTTCTTCATTGAATTTTTAATGTAAAAATATCGGATGTAAACAGCAGAGATTGAGCATGCGCTGCACAAGCGTTGTGCGCAGCCGCATCGGGAGACGGGAATTTGAAACGGGCGACGAACGCCGCAGCCAAGCGCAAGGCGGTGACGCTGAAAGCAAAATCGGCGGGCAGCAAGGCTGGCTTGCGCGGCGACAAAGTTGCTGATCAAAGCGACAGTCAGGACACCAAGGGCTCGTGGCATCTCGCGCGCAGCGATGCCGAGCGGCGGCTGTCGGAGTTCGAGCTCGCGCTGGAGCGGCTGGCGCAGTCCTATTATCGCTGGAAGGCATCCTGCCTCGCCGCCGTCTGCGAGGTGCCGCTGACCGGCGACGACGTTGCGGTGCTCAACGTCGTGCGCATGGGCGACGAGCCGAAGCGGCTCGCCGAGGTCGGCCAGCTGCTCAACCGCGTCGACGTGCCCAACCTGCAATATGCGACGCGCAAGCTGGTGCGCGCCGGACTGATCGAGACGGAAGGGCGTAGCTCGCGCAAGGAGACGCGCTACCGTGCCACGGCGCGGGGCCGCGAAGTCACCGAGGACTACGCCGCCTTGCGTGCGGCGACGCTTCCGCCGCTGTTCGAAGGCCTGCCGGGCTGGATCGACAGCTGCGCGGCGACGACCGCCCAGCTCGAACAGATGTCAGGCCTCTACGGCCAGGCGACGCGGGTCGCGATCACCAAGCGGCACCAGTCCTGAGGCGTTCAGGCGGGCCGTTCCTCCCGCCTGAACAGCACGTAGAGCGCCGGCAGCACCAGCAGCGTCAGCACCGTCGAGGAGATGATGCCGCCGATCACGACGGTGGCGAGCGGGCGCTGCACCTCGGCGCCGGCGCCGGTCGCGAGCGCCATCGGCACGAAGCCGAGCGAGGCGACGAGCGCCGTCATCAGCACCGGGCGGAGCCGCGCCAATGCGCCGTCTTCGACGGCAGCCAGGATGTTGCGTCCGTCCTGGCGCAGCCGCTCGATGAAGGCGATGATGACGAGGCCGTTGAGCACGGCGACGCCTGACAGCGCGATGAAGCCGACGCCGGCGGAGATCGACAGCGGCAGGCCGCGCAGCAGCAGCGCGGCGATGCCGCCGGTCAGCGCCAACGGCACGCCGGAGAACACCAGCGCGGCATCCGCGAACGAGCCCATGCTCATGAACAGCAGCAGGAACACCAGCGCGAGCGCGATCGGCACCACGATGGTCAGGCGCTTGGTGGCGGAGAGCAACTGCTCGAACTGGCCGCCCCAGCCGATCCAATAGCCCGGCGGCAGCTTCACCTTCTCGGCTACGGCAGCTTGCGCCTCAGTGACGAACGAGCCGAGGTCGCGGGCGCGGACATTGGCCGTGACGACGATGCGCCGCTTGCCGTTCTCACGGCTGACCTGGTTCGGCCCCGGCGCCGAGGTGACGGCGGCAACCGAGGACAGCGGCACGTAGCGCGGCTGGGCGGCGCCGTTGAACGCGGTGCGAAGCGGCGCCGCGCCTGCCTCCTCGCCGGCCGGCAGCGGGATCGGAATGGCTCTGATAGCATCGAGATTGCCGCGGAGACGCTCGGGCAGGCGGACGACGATGTCGAAGCGGCGATCGCCGTCGAACAGTTTTCCCGTCGCCTTGCCGCCGATCGCGATCTCGACCACGTTCTGCACCTCGGCGACGCTGAGGCCGTAGCGCGACAGCGCCTGGCGGTCGATCTTCACGGTCAGGATCGGCAGGCCGGCGACCTGCTCGGTCTTGACGCCGGTGGCGCCATTGATGCCGCGGATCGCGGCCTCGACCTGGCGCGCGGCGCCCTGTAGGATGTCGAGATCGTCGCCGAAGATCTTGACGCCGACATCGCTGCGCACGCCTGAGATCAGCTCGTTGAAGCGCAGCTGAATGGGTTGCGAGATCTCGTAGTTGCTGCCCAGGATCTCGTCCGCGGCGGCCTCGATCTCGGCAACGAGCTCCGCTTTTGGCTTGGCCGGATCGGGCCATTCGCTGCGCGGCTTCAGCATGATGTAGCCGTCGCCCTGCGACGGCGCCATCGGATCGGTTGCGACCTCGGCGGTGCCGATGCGGGTGAAGACGTCCTTGACCTCGGGGATCTGCCGCAGCCGGGCCTCCAGCGCCTTTTGCAGATCGACGGACAGCGTCAGGCTTGTCCCGGGAATGCGCAGCGCGGCGAGCGCGACGTCGCCCTCGTCGAGGCTCGGAATGAACTCGCCGCCCATCCGGGTGGCCGCGACGCCGCTCACGACGACGATCACGGCCGCAACAGTGGCGACCGTCATGCGGTAGGAGATCGCGGAGCGCAGCAGCGGCGCGTAGATTCGCCGCGCGCCCCGCATCACGATGTTCTCCTGCTCCGAGACCTTGCCGGTGACGAAGATCGCCACCGCCGCCGGAATGAAGGTGATCGAGAACAGCACGGCCGCGCCGAGCGCCATCAGCACGGTCAGCGCCATCGGCGTGAACATCTTGCCCTCGACGCCGGTCAAGGTCAGCACCGGCAGATAGACGACGGCGATGATGCCGGTGCCGAACAGGCTCGGCCCGATCACCTCGCGCGCGCCGGAGACGATGGTCTGCAGCCGCTCGGACGTCGTGAGCAGGCCGCCCTTGCGGTGCTGCGCCTCGGCGAGCAGCCGGAGACAGTTCTCGACGATGATGACGGCGCCGTCGATGATGATGCCGAAGTCGATCGCGCCGAGACTCATCAGATTGGCGCTGACCTTGCTCTCGACCATGCCGGTGATGGTCATCGCCATCGACAGCGGAATGATGCAGGCTGTGACCAGTGCGGCGCGGATATTGCCGAGCAGCAGGAACAGCACGACGACCACGAGCGCAGCGCCTTCGAGCAGGTTCTTCTCCACGGTGCGGATGGTCGCCTCGACCAGATGGGTACGGTCGTAGAGCGTGCGCGTGATGACGCCTTCGGGCAGCGACTTGGCGATCTCGTCGAGCCGGGCGGCGACGCGGCGCGCCACGGCGCGGCTGTTCTCGCCGATCAGCAGCATCGCGGTGCCGAGGATCGTCTCCTCGCCATTGAGCGTCGCGGCGCCCGTGCGGAGGTCGCGTCCCTCCATGACCTCGGCAACGTCGCCGATGCGCACCGGCGTGCCGCCGCGGGCGCCGATCACGATGTCCTTCAACTCGGCGGCGGTGCCGACCTGGCCGGGCGCGCGCACCAGATATTGCTCGCCATTGCGCTCGATATAGCCGGCGCCGACATTGGCGTTGTTGGCGGCGAGCGCCGTCATGACGTCGCGGAAGCTGATCTTGTAGGCCATCAGGCGGCCGGGATCCGGCAGCACGTGGAACTGGCGCTCGAAGCCGCCGATCGTATTCACCTCGATCACCCCGGGCACGCCGCGCAATTGCGGCCGGATGATCCAGTCCTGGACCGTGCGCAGATCGGTCGGCGAGTAGTCGGTACCTTCCGGCGTCTTCGCGCCGGGCTTGGCCTCGACCGCATACATGAAGATCTCGCCGAGGCCCGTCGACAGCGGGCCCATCGCGACCTCGACGCCCGGCGGAAGCTGATCCTTGATCTGCTGGATGCGCTCGTTGACCTGCTGGCGGGCGAAGTAGATGTCGGTGCCGTCCTGGAACACGACGGTGACCTGGCTCAGGCCATAGCGCGACAGCGAGCGCGTCGTGTCGAGGCGGGGCAGGCCGCCCATCGCGGTCTCCACGGGGAAGGTGATGCGCTGCTCGGTCTCGAGCGGCGAATAGCCCGGCGCCTTGGTGTTGATCTGCACCTGGACGTTGGTGATATCGGGCACGGCGTCGATCGGCAGCCGGGTGAAATTCCAGGCCCCGAACGCGGCTGCGGCGAGCACGAACAGCAACACCAGCCAGCGCTGGCGAACGGCAAAAGCGAGGATCGCGTCAATCATGCTCGGCCTCCCCCTTGCCCATCTCCGCCTTCACGACAAAGCTGTTCTCGGCGACGTAGTGCTCGCCGGCCGAAAGGCCGTCGCGGATCTCGACATAGGTCGGATCGGATTCACCCGTTGCGACGGGGCGCGCCTCGATCTTGTCGCCGTCCTCGCGGACGAACACGACGGTCTTGTTCTCCAAGGTATGGATCGCGCTGGCGCGCACCGCGACGGCGACGCTGCGCTTGGCGAGCACCAGACGCGCTGTCACGAACAGGCCGGGGCGCAGGCGGCCATCGGCGTTCGGCAGCACGACGCGCGCCAGCGCCGTCTGCGTCTCGCTGGCGCCGATCGGAGCGATGTAGGAGACGTTGCCCTTGATCAGACCGCGGCCGTCATCGGGATCGATCAGCACCTCGTCGTCGAGCCGGACCCGCCGGAGATCCTGGCGATAGATCGAGAGGTCGACCCAGATGGTCGAGAGGTCCGCGACCACGAAGGCCGGCTTCTGCTCGGAGGCGTATTCGCCGAGCGAGATCTGGCGGTCGATGATGGTGCCGCCGATCGGCGCCTTCAAATCATAGGCGGTCAGGCTCTGGTTGCTTTCGATGGAGGCGAGCAGCTCATCCTTGGCGACGGTGTCGCCGATGCGCTTCCTGATGGCGCGGACGATGCCGGGAAAGCGCGGCGTCACCTGCACCAGCGCTTCCTGATTGGCGCGCAGCACGCCGTTAAAGGCCAGCGTGTCCGATAAGGTCGCGGGCCCTGCTTCAGCGAGCGTGACGCCGGCGGCCGCGAGCTTCACGTCGCTGATGCGGATGCGGTCGGCGCCGTGCTCGTCCTGCTCGACGTGGTCCTTCGGTGCTTTCTCGGCATGGTTTGCCTTGCCGGGGGCGGCTTCGGTATGCGGCGCCGCCTCGGCCAGAAACCGCGACGCGCCGGCGCCGGCGGCGGCCGCGAGGATCGTAATGAAGATGACGGTGGATGCTCTCATCGCGCGGTCTCCCGGGCCAGAGTGAAGGGACGGCCGACGAGGCCTTCGATGGTCGCCACGGCGACATGGATGTTCTGTAGCGCCTCCTGCTCGCGCAGCCGCGCCTGCGCGACGCTCGCCTGCGCATCGAGCACTTCGAGCAGCGAGAAGCGGCCGGCGCTGTAGCCCTGCGCGATCTCTTCCGCGGCCTCCTGCGCCCGGGGGATGGCGATCTCGCGCAACACCGCGAGCTCGCGCAGCGAGCCTTGCAGCGAGTCGTAGGCGCGGCCGGCGATCACCAGAAGCGCGTTGCGGTTCGCCTTGCGCTCGGCTTCGGTCTTGGCGACGCTCTCCTGCGCCGAGAGGATGTTGCCCTGGTTCTGGTCGAACACCGGGATAGGCACGGAGACGCTGAGCCTGACGGCATCGTTTTGGGATTCGTTGAAATGACGCCAGCCGGCGCTGACGCGGACATCGGGATAAGGCTTCAGTCGTGCGAGCAGCAGCTCGGCATTGCGCTGCGCGTAGACGGCGGTCCAGCGCACGAGCTGCGGATTGGCGTCGATCGCGGCGATGACGGTCTGGAACGAGGGCGGCTGGCTTGTTGTGTCGAAGCGCCCGGTCACGGTTGGGAGCTTTGCCGAGCTGTCGCCGGTCAGCACCGCGAGCTCGCGGCGCGCGCTCGCCAAGGTCGCCTTGACGCGCTCGCGGTCGGCCCGCACCAGCGCCGAGGCGACCTCGGCACGGCCGGTTTCCGCCGGCGACGAGGCGCCGGCCTCGACGCGCCGCCGCAGCAGCGGCGTCAGGCGATCGAGCGCTGCGACCTGGTCATCGAGGATCTGGATGCGGCGTTGCGTTGCGAGCACGGTGACGAAGGCGATCGCCGTTTCCGACAGCACTTCGAGCCGCACCGCCTGGCGCTGGATCTCGGCGGTGCGGACGCCGGCCTGTCCCGCGGCGATGCGTGCATCGCGCTTGCCGAACCACTCGAACGCCTGGCTGATCTGCAAGGTCGTCTCGGCCGAGCGCGTGCCGCGATATGGGCCGGAGCCGAACGAATTGTCCTGCTCGTAGGACAGCTCCGGATTGAGCAGCGCGCCGGCCTGCAGCCGCTGGCCGGAGGCGATGCCGATGTCGCGATCGGCGGCCGACAGGCGCGGATTGGCGGCGAGCGCGCGCGACAGCGCCTCGCGCAAGGTAAGGGTCTCTGCTGCCGCGCCGTGCACGGACAGCGCGAGCAGAGCTGCGGCGCATGCGATGCGCGCAGCCATTGCAGGGAATGGCATCGAGATGAACCTGTCTGAACGGGCAATGAGGACGGCGGCAGCCGTCCGGCACGGGACGTCAGATCAGGTGTTTGGGGGGCGGCGACTCGGCGTCGGACAGAATGCCGGCACGGAGCACGGGAATGGGCCAGTCGGTCGCGGCGACGATGTCGGCCGGCACCGCGGCCAGTTGCAGTTGCGGCACGGAGACCGAGAAGCAGCCGTGGCAATGATGATCGGCGACGCCGCGCTGATCGGAATGGCCGGCCTGGTCGAGCAGCGCTGCGATCTCCGGCTTGCCGGACGACGCATGCGCGACGTCGAGATCACAGGCGCCATGCAGCGCCCCTGCCAGCAGATAGCCGACGATCACGCATAGTGCCGCGATCCGGCGTAAGAGGCCCGGACGGCTCGTCAGATATCGCTGGCCAATGCTGCGCACGGCATCCCCTGTTCGGCCAGCGGATAGCACGCGGGGTCAGGCGTTGTCGATCAGCAACAATGTAACAAGGGGAACCGGCTCACAGCACAGCCAGCGCCGGCGCCAGGATGACGCAGGCGAGCAGGGCCAGCGCCGCAGCGCTGCAGCGATAGCCGAGCCTCGCCGGTACGACCCCAGACAGGCCGTGGCGCAAGCTGGCGCCGAGCACGATCCAGCCGCAGCCGATCGTGGCGATCGACAGCCCGAGCGCGATGACGAACGGCAGCAGGTGCGCGGCTCCGCTTTCTGCCGGCAGCAGGGTGAAGGCGAAGATGATGGCCTTGGGATTGAGCAGCGTCGTGACGAACACGCGGCGCAGCGTCACCGGCATCGCATCGCTGCTTCCGCCGCCGCCGTGGCGCCACAGCGCGACGGCGAGGTGGAGCAGATAGAGCACGACCGCGATGCGCAGGACATGACCGATCATCGGCATCGCCGCGAGCGCCGGGCCGAGCACGACGCGCAGAGCCAGGATCGCGAGCAGATAGCCGGTGAGCTCGGCGAGCAGCAGACGAACGGAGGCGCTGACGCCGCGGCTCGCGCCTGCTGTGGCGAGCAGCGTATTGGTCGGGCCTGGCGTGGCGAGGAGGGCGATGCTTGCGGCGAGGAAGGTCGGGATGTCCATGCAGGCATCGAGCACGTGCACCGATCGTTCGCCTTGATGCGGGTCAAGGCCGGCCGGGCATCGCCTGATCCGGTCGCAGCGCTGCGCGTGGGATCGCGAGTCCCGATTTCCGGAACGGGTCCTGCGAGCGGCGGTAAGCCGTGGCGCATGAGCACGCCGTATTGGCGGCATGCAGCCTGCTTGATTGACTCGCTGCCTTCGCAAACTAAGGTTCGCGCCACAACAAGACAGCGCAGAATCGTCGCATCGATCGGTGGTCAGCGCGAAGGATCGGACAGCAGATGACTTTGGCGATGAGCTGGGACGAGTGGGCCCGGCATGACGGCGTGGCGCTCGCGGCCCGCGTGCGCAACGGCGAGCTGACCGCGGCAGAGCTGGCGCAGCAGGCCGCCGAGGGCATCGCCAAGGTCGATCCGCAACTCTCAGGCGTGATCGAAGTCTTCGCCGACGCGATCGAAGATCCGATCAAGGCCGGCGCCAATGCCGATGGCCCGTTCGCTGGCCTGCCGTTCCTGATGAAGGATCTCGGCCCGACCATGGCCGGTCGTCTGCAGGAGCAGGGCTCGCTCTATATGCGGGGCAACCGTCCCGCGGCCGACACGCACCTGACGTCGAAGATGCGCAAGGCCGGACTCAACCTGATGGGGCGCACCACCACCCCCGAGTTCGGTGTGTGCAGCTCGGCGGAGAATCCGGCCGTCTATGTCACGCGCAATCCCTGGGACACCGACTACACGACCTGCGGCTCGTCGGCGGGAAGTGCCGCGATGGTCGCCGCCGGCGTCGTGCCGATCGCGCATGCGACCGACGGCGGCGGCTCGATCCGCATTCCTGCAGGGGTCAACGGCAATATCGGCCTGAAGGTGTCGCGCGGCGTGTTCTCGATCGCGCCGCATCTGTCGGATCTCACAGGCCTGGTCTCGATCCAGGGCTGCCAGTCGCGCAGCGTGCGCGACACTGCGGCGTTCGTCGATCATTGCCGCGGCGGCGCGCCCGGCGAGTTCATGCCGTATTGGACCACGCCGGAGCCGTATGTCGAGCTGATCAAGCGCGATCCCGGCAAGCTCAGGATCGCGCTCTCGCACCAATGGGGCGATTATCGCGCGACGCCGCACATTGCGGCCGAGCTCGAGCGCGTCGGCAAATTCCTCGAGGGTCTCGGCCATCACGTCGGCTACGCGCTGCCGGACGTGGACTATCGCCAAGCCTTCGCGGCGCAGACCACCTGCTACATCTCGAACTTCGCGATCGTCATCAACAACCTGCTCGCACAGCGCAAGCTGGAGCGGCCGCCGGCCGAGCTGATCGAGCCGATCAACATCCGCATCTGGGAGGCCGGCCGCGGCACCAGCTTCGCCGAGCGCGCGGCGATGCAGACGGTGTTCAACACCACCTCGCGCGCCTTCGGCGCCTTCTTCGAGGCGTGGGACATCATCCTGACGCCGATCACGGCGCTGCCGACGCCGAAGATCGGCACTAGGGAATACCTGACGATCAGCGACAATCCCGACGTGCTCGACTGGTTCGGCAATCTCTGGCGCAACTTCGCCTTCACGCCGCTTGCCAATCTCTGCGGCATTCCGGCGATTTCGCTGCCGCTCGCCACCAACGAGCACGGCCTGCCGCTCGGCATCCAGGCGATCGGCAAGCAGGCCGATGACGGCCTGCTGCTGCAACTGGCCGCTCAGATCGAGCGTGCCATCGACGGCCAATGGAATGGCGGCGCCACGCCGGCGGTGCACGTCACTAAGGGCTGACGCTGCGCGGCGGCACGACGGTTAGTTGGTCGCGGGCACCGCGGCCGGGGCCTGCGCGTCAGGCGCGCTGCTCATCGCGGCCATCGCCGGCGCAGCTTGCAGGATCGACAGGCCGGTGTCGTCGATGACGAAGCGCGGCTGTATCTGTCGCGCATCGCTGTCCTGGACCATCGCCATGCGCTGATTGTCGAGCAGCAGCCAGCGTCCGTCGAGCCGCGCTGCGGCGACGGCATGATCCTCGTCGCGCGCAGTGTCGCGGACGATGAGGATGCGCAGATCCTGCGGCGCGATCCCGGCCAGCCGGAGCGCCACGAATTTGGCGATCGCATAGTCCTCGCAGTCGCCCGCGAGGCGGCCGAAGGTGGCGAGCGGAGAGGCCCAGACGTCGGTCTCGCCATATTGGGCGAGGTCGCTCATCGGCCGGATGGCGAGATTGATCGCGCGGTTGATCTCGCCGAGCCGGGCGCGGCCCACTTTAGTGCGGGCCTGATCGACAATGGCGAGAAGGCGCAGCGCGGCCGGCGAGACGCAATGCGCGCGGTCGCCATCGCAGAGTGCAAGTTGCACGCGCTCGTCGTCGAGCTTGGCCGCCAGGCTCTGCCACTTGGCCAGCAGCGGACCAGCGCCGAGCTCGGCGCGCAGCAGGCCGAACGGCTCCGCCTCGCCAATGACGGCCTCGACGCCTGAGGGCTGCGCGACCGGCGCGGCCTTGGCTGGATGGCCGATCCACAGCGCGGCGCCGATGGCAGCCGCCAACGATGCGCGGATCAGCGCGAACATGTTCATGAGACGCCCCGTGCCCGGAGCTCGCCCTGCGCGCTGCCGCGCAGGTGGAGCCGGTGCTTGTTGGGGCCAGCATGGGAGCGTGAGCTTTGCCGCTGCTTAAGGCCGCGGTTCCGCCTCAGAAATCGTGGCAGTCAGACTGAACGTTGTGTTGCCGTGATGCGACAAATCTTAGCGAAAGCTAAGTCGGGGTCGCGCGCCAGACGTGAAATCCCGTTCAGGTTGTGGTGTCGGGCTGTCCGCAGCTTCGGCATCAATTGATGCAAATTGTAGATTTGTGCCGATCCGATCCCCATCCGCCGTCCGAAATTTCGCCCTGGGAGTATGGGGGTGCGGATGGAATGGTCGGGACAGGTAATTCTTGTCGAACGAATACAGTGATTTTCTTGGATGAGCCCAATCGCTGCCGATGAATACTTGTTTATACTCACATTTTCCTTGTCGAGAAGAAGGCAAGAGCTTGACCGTATCGAAGCAAACCCGTGGACGCAGCGGTTTCCAGGCCCTGAGGGCACAAGCTGAAGATGGTTCCTCCAGACACTCGCCAGTGATATGCACGGCTTGAACACGAATTGTTATGTAATAATTAACCATAGTCGGTGGCCCCGTGAATTACGCTGGCAAGTCTGACGCCGCGCTTTTCTCCCACGGCCTGGGCCCGTCCGCGCCGGCACATTTGAAGCTGGATGCGCCGCCCGCCCATGCGCCGGCGGATGCGATCGTCGTTCCCGACGCGCATTTCCTGTTCAATGCCGATTTCAAGCGGTCGGGCCTCGACCTCGTGCTGTCGTCCGACGGCCGCGAACTCGTGCTGCCGGATTATTTCAGGGGCGAGAAGCGGGCGGCCCTGGCCTCGCCGGACGGCGCGCACCTGACCGGTGACATCGTCAACGCGCTCTCCGGCGCCGTCCAAGTCAGCCAGGCCGGCGGCACGGCCAGCGTCAGCAAGGTAATCGGCCACGTCACCAAGCTGCAGGGCACCGCGACCGTCATCCGCAACGGCGTCTCGATCCTGCTGCACAATGGCGACAACGTCGAGAAGGGTGACGTCGTCCAATCCGGCTCGAACTCGACGCTCGGCATCACCTTCATCGACGGCACCGTGTTCGGCCTGTCCTCGAATGCGCGGATGGTGCTGAACGAGATGGTGTACGACCCCAACGGGTCGAACAACTCGTCGCTGATCAGCCTCGTCGCCGGCACCATCTCGTTCGTGGCCGGCGAGACCGCCAAGCACGGCGACATGAAGGTCGACACGCCTGTGGCGACCATGGGCATTCGCGGCACGGCCGTGCTCGTCGAGATCGATTTCTCGGTGCCGGGGCAGGGCGGTCTGCCCGATGCGAAATTCCAGGTGCTGGTCGAGCCCGACGGCCGCACCGGCTCCTACGTCCTATTCGACAAGACGACGCTGCAGCCGATCGCGGTGGTGAACCAGGCCGGCCAGCAGATCCAGATCAGCAACGGCGTGGTGAACCAGAGCGCGGTGCCGCTCACGCCGGACGTCCAGAAGCTCATCAACGACGTCTTCACGCTGAAATTCACCGACAACACCAATCCGAAATCGACGACCCATTTCACCGACATCGGGGTGCCGCAGCCGCTGGCGCCGCTGACCCTGCCGAACGGCACCAGCGCAACGCCGATCGTTCGCGTGGTCGATGTAAGCGGCCCGACGACGGGCACGAGCCAGACTGGCGATCAGCCGACGCACATTCCAGGTGCGCCTGAGGTTCGGATTCTCGATGCGGACGGCCGGCTGACGACGGCCTTCGGGTTGACCGAGCGCGCCGGCCAGACCGGGAACGGCACCGATCTCGACACCGTTCTCACCCGCGTCAATTTCGTCGACGTCAACGGCATCGATCGGCCGACGGTCTCGGTCAGCTTCAAATCCTACACCTATAAGAGCGCGCAGCAGGCCGATGTCACGTCGTCGCTGAACGCCCTGCAATTGCAGGACGTCATGGCGACCGCGGTGAAGATCACGGTCACGGCCGATCCGAACAACAAGAATTACGGCACGGCGACGCTGAGCTATAGCGTTCCGGACAGCTCGTTCGACTTCCTGGCGGCGGGCGAGACGCTGACGCTGA
This sequence comes from Bradyrhizobium sp. USDA 4353, assembly GCF_054063215.1. NCBI lineage: Bacteria > Pseudomonadati > Pseudomonadota > Alphaproteobacteria > Hyphomicrobiales > Nitrobacteraceae > Bradyrhizobium > Bradyrhizobium sp. USDA 4353. Next base: position 970,156 of record NZ_JBSSGB010000001.1, on the reverse strand, counting down.
CCTATCTCGTGCGCGTCGACAACAATTTCGCACCGTCCAACGAATTCACCCTGGTGCCGATCACGATCACCGTGACCGGCACCAACGACAAGCCTGTGATCACGGCAGCCGTGCAGCCGATTGCGTTTTCGGGTGGCACCAGCGTGCCCGGCGGCCCGCTGACATCTCATGATCCGACCTCGGGCACGCTGACGTTCAAGGATGTCGACCTCACCGACACCCATACGGTTTCGGCGAAGCTGACCGGCGCGGTTCTCGAGGGCGGCGGCAGCATCCCGCCGGCGCCGCTCGCGCTGTTCCAGCAGGCGCTCACGGCGTCGCTCGCTTCCGACAGCACCGGCAGCGGCACCGGCAAGATCAATTGGAGCTTTGCGAACCTCCCGGTCTATGTCGCGGATTTCATTCCCGCGGGCCAGAAGGTGACGCTCACCTACACGATGACCGTGACGGATTCCCAGGGCGCCACGTCGTCGCAGACGATCACGGTCACGATCACCGGGACGGATGATCCGGCCGTGGTCTGGATCGCGACCACCCACCCGGGCGACAGTAGCGGCGCGCAGGTTCATCTGTGGAGCGACGGCGCTAACTGGGCGACCGGTCTGGCTCCGACCGCTACCGACGACGTCATCATCATCACCGATCAGCTGCACGGCCTGACGCCGGCTTTCCCGGTGACCATCGATACGGCCGCCTTTGCCAAATCGGTCACGCTGAACGACTTTGGCGGCGGAGCCGTTCCCGAGCTTGACAATCAGGGCACGCTGACGATCAGCGGCGCGCTGACCGCCAAGGCCGATTCGCGCATCTCTAATTTCTCCGGCGCCACGTTCAATGTTAACGGCTCGGCGCAGATCCTGGACCAGAGCGAGCTGCACAATGCGGGCACGATGGTGCTCGCCGGCGGCGGCGTGTTCGGGGCGGCGGCCGGCATCGTCAACACCGGGACGATCGAGCTGTCCGCGGGCACGTTGACCGTGCACGGCGATATCGCGAATGCGGAGGGCGACAGCTCTGGCCTGATCCAGGTCGACCCGGGCGCGACCTTGACCCTGGATGGCGGCAGCATCGATGGCGGCGCCATCGTGATCCAGGGCGCGCTCGTCCTTCAGATGTACAGCACGCCGGGCGAAGGCGGGGATACGCCCGAGCCAGCTCCCGGCCTGCTCGTGCTGAAGGGCGGGGCAGCGATCAGCCATGGTGAGCTGACCAATTTCGGCATGATCGAGGTGTCGGGCAACGGCAACGCGCTGACCGATGAGACCGTCACGAATGCCGGCTCGATCGACGTCACCGGCCAGCTCACGCTGGACGGCTATACCAGCGTCGACAATGAGGACGGCATCGTCACGGTCGAGCAGTCCGCGACGCTGACGCTGACACGGGCCGAGATCACCGGCGGCACGCTGACCAACATGGCCGACGGCACGGTGGCGCTCGCCGGCCACGCCGCATTGATCGGCGGCACGCTCGACAATTTCGGCTCGGTCACTGTGTCCGGCAGCGGCAATGCGTTCGAGGACGAGACGATCACCAACGCGAACGCGGCGGCGATCACCCTTGCATTGGGCGGTGCGCTGTCGCTGAGCGGCACCAGCATCGCCGGCGGCGCCATCGGCAGCGAAGGCACGATCTCGGTCGACGATGACAGCACGATCGACGGCAGCGCCGTCTCGGGCGGGGAGCTGCTGATCGGCGAGACTGGTCCGTTTGCGGAGGGCACGGCCACACTGAAGGTCGAAGGCGGCACCTCGCTGACGGATGTCAACATCACCATCGGCAACGGATCGACCCTCGAGGTCGCGTCACAGGCTGGCGCGACCTTGGTCGGCGTGACCGTCGACAACTCCGGCACGGTCGAGGTCGATGACGGCGCGCTGCTGCTGATCGAGGACAGCACGATCAGCGGCGGCGATCTCGTCAACCACGGCATCGTGCATGTCGAGACCGCGGCTGCGACCACCTTCGACAACGTCACGATCGATAACACCGACGGTCAGATCATCATCGACGACGATGGTGACACTCCGGTGGAATCTACCCTGGTGCTGGATGGCGGTACGACGATCACCGGCGGCACGTTGGAGGTGCGGATCGCCGGCACGCTGGAGATCGCCGGCCACGACGTCGTGACCCTTTCGGGCATGGACGTCGAAAATTTCGGTGTCTTAACCGTCGATCCCGAGGCCATTCTCGACCTCGCCGGCACCCAGGTGAACGGCGACGGCACGCTGTATGTCTACGGCACGATCACGGCGAGCGGCCAGAGCGGCCTCAGCGGGACGATCTTCAACTACGGCACGATCGAGATCACGGCCGGCACGTTCGAGATCACCGGCGACGTGAGCGGCTCGGGGACGATCAAGGTCGATGACGGCGCGTCCCTGACGGTGGATGGCCAGATCGATCAGGTCATCGATTTCAGCAGCAAGGGCAGCAGCGAGCTCGTCGTCGACGACGCGAGCTTCTCCGCCAAGATCGCCGGCCTCGGCGTTTCCGACAAGATCGACCTGCAGACGATCAAATGGAGCCTCGCCACGACGGCGTCCTACGATGCTGAAACGGGCGTGCTCACGGTCGTCGACGGCCAGGGCCACAGCATCAGTCTGACGCTGATCGGTAATTACAGCGGTGCGCATTTCGCGGGAAGCGATGACGGCCATGGCGGCACGCTGATCACGTTGATGGCGGATGACGCGGCGCCGGTGGTGACCGATCCCGGCAAGCCGGGTACGATCACCGAAACGGCCGCGCAGACCGGATCGTCCGATGCACACAGCGTCACCGGCAGCATTCTGTTCACCGACGTCGATCTGACCGACCGGCCCTCCGCGTCGATCGGCACGCAGAATGTGACCTGGACCGCGGCCGACGGTCAGACCGATCTGTCTGGCCAGCTTACGCCGGGCCAGATCGCCGCGCTCGAGCACGCGCTGCAGCTCAGTCAGACCGGCAACGTCAACAACGGCAAGATCGACTGGACCTATGCCATTGCCGACGGCAAGCTGGATTTCCTCGGCGCCGACCAGACCGTGACGGTCACCACCAAGGTGACGCTCGACGATCATCAGGGCAAAACCACGCCGTCGACGGTCGTCGTCACCATCACCGGGACCAACGACCTGCCGGTCGTGACGGGCAAGGCGCCGTCGGCCGAGGTCGCCGAGCGCGCGGAGCTGTCCGGCTCGGACCAGTTCGACACCGCGAGCGGCACGATCACCTTTGCGGACGCCGATGTTACCGACGCGCATGTGTTGAAGGTGGCCGGGGTCGTGACCTCGGGTCATGATGGTGGCCTGCCGTCGGATCCGTCCGTGCTCAAGAGCTGGCTGTCGCTTGGCGCGCTCACCGAGTCCGGCGATGGCAAAGGCTCGCAGGCCTGGACCTTCGCTGCCAAGGACAAGGTGTTCGACTACCTCGGTGCCGGTCAGCACGTGACGTTGACCTACACGGTGTCGATCGATGACGGCCACGGCGGCGTGGTCGACGTGCCCGTCACCATCACGGTCAACGGCGCCAACGATGCGCCCGTGATCACCGGCGAAACCAACCCGACCGTCCAGACCGTCATCCTGGCCGAGCAGGCGAGAGTGCTGGCGAGCACCGCCAGCACCAATGCCGAGGGCATGCCGACCGAGACGTTCGATCACGTGTCGGCGGGCAACATCGCCGACAACGGGCGCGGCCATGGCAGCTTCTACAGCGAGGCGCTGCACGCGACGTTCACGGCCAGCGGCAATGCGGGGATCGTGCACGGCTCCTCGCCGGTGTCGGCGGCGCCCTACATGGCCGACGGTGCCGACAAGACCAACTATCTCAGCATCGGCAACCACGCGCAGGAGACTATCACCTTCGACAGCGTCAAGAACAGCTTTGGGCTGTATTGGGGCTCGGTCGACAGCTACAACAGCATCTCCTTCTACAACGGCACCAAGCTGGTCGCGTCCTACACGGGCAGCGATGTCGCGCCGCTGCTCGCCAATGGCGGCCAGGCGTCGCTGGCCTCGAACGGCTATGTCGAGTTCCTCGGCCTGTCGCCGTTCAACAAGGTCGTGCTCGCCAGCAGCCAGAATGCGTTCGAGATCGACAACGTCTCGGCTGGCTCTATCGCCGATCAACCGGTGAAGCTGGTGAGCAAGATGTCGGGCAGCCTCACCGTGCTCGACAAGGATGTCGGCGATACGCTGACGGCAGCCGTGATCGACAATGGCATCATCAAGTATAATGGCGCTTCGAGCCTTCCCGCCAACGCCCACGTCCAGGCGCTGGCCGATTCCCACGCCATCACTTTCGAGACCGCCATCTCCGGCGGCGGCTCCAATGTCCTTCACTGGACATACCATCCCGACGCCGTGAACCTGGACTTCCTGAACCCCGGCGACACGCTGACCGTCACCTACCAGGCTGAGGTCAGCGACGGCCATGGCGGATCCGCGACCAAGCCGCTGACGGTCACGCTGGCCGGCAACGGCGCGTCGACGATCAACGGCACGGCGCAGGACGACAATTTCGTCAATGTCGGCGGCGGCGTCACGATCTTCGGCAAGGGCGGCAACGACACCTTCGTCTTCAACCCGCATTTCGGCAGCGCCACGATCGGCGATCTCGATCTCACCAAGGATAGCGTCGAGATCGACCACTCGCTGTTCGCCAATATGGATGCGCTCGTGGCCTCGGCTCAGTCCGCCAACAACGGCCACGACACCGTCATCACCGATGCGGCGCATGATACGCTGACGCTGAAGGGCGTGACGCTCGACCAGTTCAAGGCGCATCACGACGGTTTCCACCTCGTCTGAGACCGCGCCCGCCGCCCGCATGCGGACGGCGGGATTGCCAGGCGCCGCCTTCTTTCAGATGATCAGACGTTTCGGATCGCCGGCCTCGGCGTGTTATCGGATGCTGCATGAAGCGGTTGAGAGCAGTCCCACGATGGTTCGCGCGCAGGTTCGGCTATGCGCGCGCGGCCTGTCTGTTGTTGCTGATCGCCTTCGCGGCACTGCGGATGACCGATCCTGCCCCAATGCAGGAGCTGCGCCTGCGCACCTTCGACAATTTCCAGGTCGTCAGTCCGCGGGTGAAGACCATTCGCCCGGTCACGATCGTCGATATTGACGAGAAAAGCGTCGCTGATCCCAAGCTGGGGCAATGGCCGTGGCCGCGGACGCGGATCGCCGAGATCGTCGACAGGTTGGCGCGCCTCGGCGCCGTCGTCATCGCCTTCGACGTCGTGTTCGCTGAGCCGGATCGGCTCAATCCGGCGCTTGCAGCCGAGACCTTTCCGAACCTCGACGAAGCGACTCGCGAAAAGCTGAAGGCGCTGCCATCGAACGATCAGGTGCTTGCCGACACCCTGCGCCGGGCGCGGATCGTGCTCGGCGAGACGGCCAGCAACGAGGTGCGCGCCGATCTCGACAAGACCTTGCCGGTGACGGGCGTCGCGACGATCGGACCCGACGCCGATGGCTTCATGGAGAGTTATCCAGGACTGTTGCGCAACGTTCCCTTGATCGAACATGCCGCATCTGGACGGGGACTGTTTACGATCCCGCCGGAGCGCGACGGCATCATCCGCCGTGTGCCGATGATCATGCAGGCTCAGGACACCACGATGCTCGCGCTCAGCTTCGAGATGCTCCGGGTGGTGAGCGGCGCGGACACGGTGCTGATCAAGGCCGATAAGGGCGGCATCACCAGCCTTCGCCTCGGCGGCTTCGAGATCCCGACGGACCGCAGAGGAAAGATCTGGGTGCACTATGCTCGGCACGATCCATCGATCTACGTCTCGGCGATCGACGTGCTCGAGGGGCGCGTGCCCCCGGAGAAGATCGCCAGGAAGCTGGTCCTGATCGGACCGTCCGCGATCGGTTTGAACGATATCAAGACGACGCCGGTCAATCCCGCGATGCCGGGCGTCGAGGTGCATGCCCAGGTCCTGGAGTCCGTCCTTACGAGCTCGATTCTGTCCCCGCCGTTCTGGGGCCTTACAGCCGAGTTCTTCACCGCCATGATCCTCGGCCTGCTCGTGATCGTGTTCGCGCCGCAGCTCAGCGCCGTGACGCTGGTGATCGTCGGCGGCCTATTCGCAAGCGCGTTAATCGGCGCATCCTGGTACGCCTACACGCAACATCGGCTCCTGATCGACTTCACCTATCCGATGGTGTCGACCACGGGGATCTATCTCACCCTGATCTTCGCGAGCTTCATGCGCGAGCAGAGCCAGCGCCGCCAGATCCGCTTGGCGTTCGGGCAATATCTTTCGCCGGCGCTGGTCGAGCAACTCGCGCATTCGCCCGAGAAGCTCGTGCTCGGCGGCGAGGAGCGCGAGATGACCATCATGTTCTCCGACGTCCGCGGCTTCACGACGATCTCGGAGAGCTACAAGCACGATCCGCAAGGCCTGACGCGGTTGATGAACAGGTTCCTGACGCCCCTGACCAATGCGATCCTGGCGCGCAAGGGAACCATCGACAAATACATGGGCGATGCGATCATGGCGTTTTGGAACGCGCCGCTCGACGATGCCGAGCATCAGCGCAACGCATGCGAAGCTGCGCTCGACATGCTCGATCGGGTCGACGAGCTGAATCTGGCACGCGAGCAGGAAGCGCGCGATGGCGGCCACGTCTATATCCCGATCAAGATCGGTGTCGGCCTCAACACCGGCATCTGCGTCGTCGGCAACATCGGCTCGGATCAGCGCTTCGGCTACTCGGTGCTCGGCGACAGTGTCAACCTCGCTTCCCGGCTCGAAGGCCAGTCCAAGGAATACGGCTTTCCGATCATTGTCGGCTCGAAGACGGCCCTTTCGGTCAAGGACAAGCTCGCGATCCTCGAGCTCGACTTCATCATGGTGAAGGGCAAGACCGAGCCGGAGGTGATCTACGCCATCAATGGACGCGAGGACGTGATGTACTCCGAGCGCTTCCAACTGCTGCGCAACCTGACCATCGAGATGCTCGCCGCCTATCGCAGCCGCGACTGGGACGAGGCGCTGGCGGCGATCGCCCGAGGACGAAGGAAGGACGAGGCGAAGGAGCTGGCCAAGCTGTTCGATCTCTACGAAGAACGCATCCGCGCCTATCAGCAGAACCCGCCGCCGGACGATTGGAACGGCGCGCATGCGCTGACCTCGAAGTAGCGCGATGATCCGTAGGGTGGGCAAAGCGAAGCGTGCCCACCATCTTGCCACGTCATACTGAGCAAGAACGGTGGGCACGGCGCTGCGCGCCTTTGCCCACCCTACGATTCGTCATTGTGGCGAATCTGAACGCCACAACAACGGTGTCATCCCGGCGAACGCCGGGATCCATAACCACCGGCTGCAATTGTTTGGCGGGACTGGTCGAGACACCGCGTCCGCCAAGCTAGACGCCGGCTGCGAGGCCGGCACGATAGCTGATTACTCCGCCCCGATCGTCGTGAGATCCTGGAACCAGTGTTGGGCCTGGACGAACTTCTTCACCTTCGGCGACAGCGCATGCGGATTGGTGTCGTGCACGACCCAGACCAGTACGGCGTCATCAACGACCTGCGCGTGAGCCTGCGCGATCAGCTCGTCCTGTTTCGCCGGATCGAAGGTCTGCTTGGCCTCTGAGATCAGCGCGTCGACCTTCGGGTTCTTGTAGCCGCCCCAGTTGACGCCGACCGGCGCGATCTGGTCGGAGGCAAAGAAGCGGACGATGGCGTAGAGCGGATCGGAGGTGACATAGGCGATGTTGTTGGCGGTGATGCCGGCGTTCATCTCGTCGGCCGCGCCCTTGCGCCAATGCGTATAGAGCGTCTCCAGCTCCACGACCTTGAAGTCGATGTTGATGCCGATCTCCTTGAAGCTCTGCTGCAGATACTCGTTCATCGGCAGCGACAGCATCTGGCCGGTGCCGCCTTGGGCGATGATGAAGGTCGTCTTCAGCGGCTTGGCCGCCGAGTAGCCGGCTTCCTCGACCAGCTTCTTGGCGGCGGCGAGATCGTATTTCAGCTCGAAGCTCGGCTTGCCGAACCACGGGCTCGACGGGTCGACCTGGCCCTTGGCGGGCTTGGCCAAACCGTTCATCAGGCCCACGACCTCGTCGCGGTTGATCGCGAGATTGAGCGCCTTGCGCAGCCGGATGTCGGTCCAGGGCGAGCCCGGGAGAACGCTGAGATGATAGTTCCAGACATGCGGCGTGACGTTGTCGACGAGCTTCATGCCGGCGGCCTTGAGCTGCGGCACGGCGTCCGGGGCCGGCGTCTCGATCAGGTCCACTTGGCCTGCGAGCAGCGCGTTGGTGCGCGTCAGCGCCTCCGGCATCGGCACCAGCACGAGCTTGTCCGTCTTCGGCAGCCGGTCCTTGTTCCAATATTCGGAATTCTTCGTCAGTTCCGCGAGCTCGCGCGGCACCAGCTTGGTCAGCTTGAACGGGCCGGTGCCCGAGGGCTGGCTGGCGAACTTGTCCCAATCCTTGCCGAGCTTCTCATATTGTGCCGGGCTCGAAATCAGGAACCATAGCATCTGATAGGGGAAGAACGAGTCGACGGTCTTGGTCGTGATCTCCACCGTGGAGTCGTCGATCTTGGCGTAGCTCGCCACCGAGGGCAGCCGCGTCTTGACCTGCGCGCTCTGCCGCTTGTCGAACTGCGGTGCCTTATCGTTGAGCACCTTGTCCAGATTCCAGATCACCGCGTCGGCATTGAAGTCGCTGCCGTCATGGAACTTGACGCCCTTGCGCAGGGTGAAGCGCCACTTTGTCTTGTCGGCCTCATCGACCTTCCACTCGGTGGCAAGGCCCGGGATCAGCTTGCCGGGCTTGTCGGCGACGCTCATGTCCCAGGCGACCAGCGGATCGTAGATCGTGTAGCCGGTAAACTGATAGCCGCCGGCGCCGCGATCGGGCTGGCCGGTCGTGAGCGGAATGTCGGCCATCGAGATGCCGTAACGCAGAACCGTGTCAGCATGCGCGGCAAGGGTGGAGATGCCGAGCGCAAGCGCTGTCGCCAGCAAGGTCAATTTCATACGCATCAGGGTGAAGCTCCGTGAAAACCGGATCAATTCGACGCGCCTGACCTGCAATCGGGGTGCCAAGCCTCGGCCGGGATCATTTGAGTACAAACGGTTGTGACCACGCGTCGCAGGCGGACCGTCACGGGCACTGCTGGCATAGGCGTTGCATAATGCTGCCCAGAATTTAGCCAGCTGATTGGAGATCTCCATCGTGCTTTTGCGTCGAGCGACCTCAATGACCAAGCGCGCAGCCGTTGCGGCCGCGATGCTGACGAGCGCTGCCATTCTCGTGCTGCCGGCGCAGGCCGGCGCGGAATCCGTGCTGCGCATCGGCATGACCGCCGCCGACATTCCGCGCACGCTCGGCCAGCCCGACCAGGGTTTTGAGGGCAACCGCTTCACCGGGCTGACGATGTACGACGCGCTGACGATGTGGGACCTGTCGTCGGCGGACAAGCCGAGCGTCGTCATCCCCGGCCTCGCCACCGAGTGGAAGGTCGACGATTCCGACAAGACCAAGTGGACGTTCAAGCTGCGGCCCGGCGTCACCTTCCATGACGGCTCGCCGTTCAATGCCGACGCCGTGGTGTGGAACGTCGAGAAGGTCTTGAAGCAGGACGCGCCGCAATTCGATCCGAGCCAGGTCGGCGTCACCGCCTCGCGCATGCCGACGCTCGCATCTGCGCGCAAGATCGACGATCTCACCGTCGAACTGACGACCAAGGAGCCGGACAGCTTCCTGCCGATCAACCTCACCAACCTGTTCATGGCGAGCCCGACCAAGTGGCAGAAGCTCTATGAGTCCGCTACCGGCGCCGACGACAAGGCGAAGTCGCAAGCCGCGTGGGCCGCGTTCGCCAAGGACGCCTCGGGCACCGGCCCGTGGAAGATGACCAAGTTCACGCCGCGCGAGCGGCTGGAGCTCGTGAAGAACGAGGCCTATTGGGACAAGGCCCGCGTGCCCAAGTCCGACAAGATGATCCTGCTGCCGATGCCCGAGGCCAATGCGCGCACCGCGGCGCTGCTGTCGGGGCAGGTGGATTGGGTCGAGGCGCCGGCGCCGGATGCGCTGCCCGAGATCAAGCAGCGCGGCTTCAAGCTGTACGCCAATGAGCAGCCGCATGTCTGGCCGTGGCAGTTCTCGCGCGTCGAAGGCTCGCCGTGGAACGACATCCGCGTGCGCAAGGCCGCCAATCTCTGCGTCGATCGCGAGGGCCTGCGCGACGGTCTGCTCGCCGGGCTGATGGTGCCGGCGACCGGCACGTTCGAGAAGGGGCATCCCTGGCGCGGCAACGTCACCTTCGAGATCAAGTACGACAAGGCCGCTGCGCAGAAGCTGATGCAGGAGGCCGGCTACGGCCCGAACAAGAAGCTCGAGGTGAAGATCCAGACTTCGGCCTCCGGCTCGGGTCAGATGCAGCCGCTGCCGATGAACGAATATCTGCAGCAGGCGCTGGCCGAGTGCTATTTCGACGTCAAGCTCGACGTCATCGAGTGGAACACGCTGTTCACCAATTGGCGCCGCGGCGCCAAGGATGCCTCCGCCAACGGCGCCAATGCCACCAACGTCACCTACGCGGCGATGGACCCGTTCTTCGCGCTGGTGCGCTTCCTGCAGTCGTCGATGGCCCCGCCGGTGTCGAACAATTGGGGCTTTATCAACAATCCGAAGTTCGATGACCTCGTGAAGAAGGCGCGCCAGACTTTCGATCCCGCCGAGCGCGACAAGGCGCTGGCCGAGCTGCATGCCGCTTCGGTCGATGACGCCGCCTTCCTCTACGTCGCCCACGACGTCGGCCCGCGCGCGATGAGCCCCAAGGTGAAAGGCGTCGTGCAGCCGAAGAGCTGGTTCATCGACTTCTCGCCGATCTCGGTGGAGTAGTTATCGCGTTGGATAACTGATCTCGTCGTTAGCTTCCGCTGCGCTCCCTCCCCCCTTGTGGGGGAGGGCTGGGGAGGGGGTACCCCGGCGGCAGTCTTCGTGGGGACCCCCACCCCCGACCCCTCCCCGCAAGGGGGAGGGGAGCTTTCTTCGTGCCGCTTCTATCAAGTGACTCTCCAGTAGTCAGGAGAGTCAACCGAAGGTGACTCGTGCTCTCTTATGCTGCTAGGCGGATGGTCTATGCGATCCCGATCATCATCGGCGTCGCGCTCGTCTGCTTCATGCTCGTTCACATCACGCCCGGTGATCCCCTGGTCGCCGTGCTGCCGGCCGACGCGTCGCAGGAGCTCGCGCAACAACTGCGCGTGGCCTACGGCTTCGACAAGCCGCTGCCGGTGCAGTTCGGGCTGTGGCTGTGGCGCGCGGTCAATGGCGATCTCGGCAATTCGATCGCGACCGGCCGTCCGGTGCTGGCCGAGGTGCTCCGCGCGGTGTCCAACACCGTGACGCTTGCGATCGCTGCTGCCATCATCGGCTTCTCGCTCGGCCTGTTCTTCGGCCTCGTCGCCGGCTATTTCCGCGACACCTGGATCGACAAGGTCGCAACCTCGGTCGCGATCGCCGGCGTGTCGCTGCCGCATTATTGGCTCGGCATGGTGCTGGTCATCATCTTCTCGGTCGAGCTGAACTGGCTGCCCGCTGTCGGCGCCGGTCCGTCCGGCTCCGGCGCCTGGGCGTGGGACTGGGCGCATATCCGCTTCCTGATCCTGCCGGCGATCACGACGTCGGTGATCCCGATGGGCATCATCACCCGCACGGTGCGCGCGCTGACGGGCGACATCTTGAGTCAGGACTTCGTCGAGGCGTTGCGGGCGAAAGGCCTGCGCGAGACGCAGGTGTTCCGCCACGTGCTGAAGAACGCCGCGCCGACCGCGCTCGCGGTCATGGGCCTGCAGCTCGGCTACATGCTCGGCGGCTCGATCCTGATCGAGACGGTGTTCTCCTGGCCCGGCTCGGGCCTGCTGCTGAACTCCGCGATCTTCCAGCGCGATCTGCCGCTGCTGCAGGGCACGATCCTGGTGCTGGCGATGTTCTTCGTGATCCTCAACCTGGTGGTCGACATCGCGCAGGCCGCGATCGATCCGCGCATCAAGCGGGGCTAGCGATGAGCGTCACGTCCCCAAGCGCGGTCGATCAATCCCTGCAGGCTGCGCCGACCCCCAAGGCGCGCGGCTATTGGGCCACCGTCGGCCGCCGCATCGTCCGTGACAAGGTCGCCATGGTCTGCGTCGCCATCCTGCTGCTGATCTTTCTCTCGGCATTGCTTGCGCCCTACCTGCACCTCGCCGATCCCTATCAGGGCTCGATGATCCGCCGCCTGCGCCACATCGGCACGCCGAATTATCCGCTCGGCACCGATGAGTTGGGACGCGACATGCTGGCGCGGCTGATCTATGGCGGGCGGCTGTCGCTCTTGATCGGCATCTCGCCGGTGATCCTCGCCTTCGGCATCGGTACGATGTTGGGCCTCGTTGCCGGCTATGTCGGCGGCTGGGTCAACACCATGATCATGCGCACCATCGACGTGTTCTACGCGTTCCCCTCGGTGCTGCTGGCGATCGCGATCTCCGGCGCGCTCGGGGCGGGGATCCCCAACTCAATCGTGTCGCTGACCATCGTGTTCGTGCCGCAGATCACCCGCGTCGCCGAGAGCGTCACCACCGGCGTGCGCAATCGCGATTTCGTCGAGGCGGCGCGGGCGTCGGGCGCGAATGCCTTCACCATCATGCGCGCGCACATGCTCGGCAACGTGCTCGGGCCGATCTTCGTCTATGCGACGGGGCTGATCTCGGTGTCGATGATCCTCGCCGCCGGTCTGTCGTTCCTCGGCCTCGGCACCAAGCCGCCGGAGCCGGAATGGGGGCTGATGCTGAACACGCTGCGCACGGCGATCTATGTCAATCCCTGGGTGGCGGCGCTGCCGGGCGTGATGATCTTTGCCGTGTCGATCTGCTTCAACCTGCTGAGCGATGGCTTGCGCAGCGCGATGGATATCCGGAGCTGATGGGCATGTTGATGTTGTCGAACAATCGCTCGGCATCGGCGGTGCACCTCTCCCCTTGTGGGAGAGGTCGGATTGCATCGCCAGATGCAATCCGGGTGAGGGGTCTCTCTCCGCGGATGCAGACCCCTCATCCGTCGCGGACTGCGTCCGCGCCACCTTCTCCCACAAGGGGAGAAGGGACCCACGCGGCGGCATCGGGGGCAACATCATGAGCGAGGCAGCAATCATCACGGGCCTCTCGCCGATCGAGGACCTCGGCGGCAAGGCGCAGCCGTTGTTGCGGGTCGATGGGTTGACCAAGCATTTCCCCGTGCGCGGCGGGCTGTTCGGGGCGCGCAAGACGGTGCGGGCCGTCGACAACGTCTCGTTCAACATCGGCAAGGGTGAGACGGTCGGCATCGTCGGCGAGTCCGGCTGCGGCAAGTCGACGACGGCGCGGCTGCTGATGCATCTGATGGAGCGCGATGCCGGCGAGATCATCTTCGACGGACGACAGGTCGGCCACGAGATGTCGTTGCGCGAGCTGCGCCGCGGCATGCAGATGGTGTTTCAGGACTCCTATGCCTCGCTCAATCCGCGGCTGACGATCGAGGAGTCGATCGCGTTCGGGCCGAAGGTGCATGGCATGGCCGACAATGCGGCGCGGGCGCTCGCGCGCGAGCTGCTCGGCAAGGTCGGCTTGCGGCCCGAGACCTTCGCCAACCGCTATCCGCATGAGATCTCCGGCGGCCAGCGCCAGCGCGTCAACATCGCCCGCGCGCTCGCTTTGTCGCCGCGGCTGGTCATTCTCGACGAGGCCGTCTCCGCGCTCGACAAATCGGTCGAGGCGCAGGTGCTGAACCTGCTGATGGATCTCAAGCGCGAGTTCGGTCTGACCTATCTGTTCATCAGCCACGACCTCAACGTCATCAACTACATCTCCGACCGCGTGCTGGTGATGTATCTCGGCGAGGTGGTCGAGCTCGGCCCGGTCGAGCAGGTCTGGGCCAAGCCGGCGCATCCCTATACGCGCGCGCTGCTCGCCGCGATGCCGTCGTCAGATCCTGACCGTCGCACCGAGACGCCGCCGCTGTCCGGCGATCCGCCGAACCCGATCGATCCGCCGGCCGGCTGCCGCTTCCACACCCGCTGCCCATTCGCCGAGGCGCTATGCGCGAATGCCGCGCCAAGATTGACGGAGCTGGATAGAATGGGCCATCAGGCCGCCTGCCACATGGCGATCCCGGGCTCGGGACACAGCCGTGCGCCGGCCGCCTGACGGACACCAGCAGCGAGACGCGCAGATGACCAGACCCACACCCCAGCAAGTTCACGCCATCGCGGAGGCCTCCGGCCTGCCGGTCGACAAGGAGGTCGCGACGCGCATTGCCGAGTCGATCGGACCGGCGTTCGACAATTTCGCCGCCGTCGCCGGCACGCTCCCGTTTGACCTGGAACCGGCGAGTTATGTCCTGGCGCAGACGCTGAAGGTGGGCCGATGAGCACCGAACCCGCTTTGATGACGCTGACGGAGGTCGCCAAGGCGATCGCCGAGAAGAAGTTGTCCTCCGTCGAGGTGACGCGCTCCGTCCTGCACCGCATCGCGCAATGGCAGCCGAAGCTGAACGCGTTCATGGCGATCGAGTCCGAGCCTGCGCTGAAGGCCGCCGCCGAGGCGGATGCTGTCCTTGCAAAAGATGGCCCGAAGGGGCCGCTGCACGGCGTGCCCCTGGCGCACAAAGACATGTACTATGAGGCCGGCCACGTCTCGACCTGCGGCTCGCTGATCCGGCGCGACTTCGTCGCGACGACGACCTCGACCGCGCTACAGCGGCTGAAGGATGCCGGCTCGATCCGGCTCGGCACCTTGCAGATGGCCGAGTTCGCCTATGGCCCGACCGGCCACAACGCGCATTACGGCGCCGTGCATAATCCGTGGAAGCTCGGCTACGTCACCGGCGGCTCGTCGTCCGGCTCGGGCTCGGCGGTCGGCGCGCGTCTCACCTTTGCGGCGCTCGGCTCGGACACCGGCGGCTCGATCCGCATGCCCGCGAATTTCTGCGGCGTCACCGGCCTGAAGGTCACCTGGGGCCGCGTCAGCCGCGCGGGCGCGATGCCGCTGTCGCAGTCGCTCGACACCATGGGCCCGCTGGCGCAGACCGCAGCGGATTGCGCGCTGCTGCTCAGCCTGATGGCCGGCCCCGATCCGGAGGATCCGACCGCGAGCCACGCGCCGGTGCAGGACTATGTCGCGGCCACGCAAGCCTCGATCAAGGGCTTGAAGATCGGCGTGCCCAAGGCCTTCTATGTCGACGATCTCGATCCCGAGGTGGCCCGCTGCCTCGATGCAGCGATTGCGGTGCTGAAGACCGAGGGCGCCGATGTCGTCCAGGTCGAGCTGCCGGATCAGCGCCAGCTCACCGCAGCCTGTCAGCTCGTGCTCGCGGTCGAAGCCGCCGCGTTCCACAAGCGCTGGATGATCGAGCGGCCGCAGGACTACGGCCCGCAGGTCCTGATGCGGTTGCAGAACGCGCTCGCCGTGTCCGGCGTCGCCTATCTCGAAGCGCTGCGCTGGCGCGGCGCCGCGCTGGCCGCGCATGTCGCGGCGACCTCGGCTGTCGATGCGATCATTGCCCCAGTGTCGCCGCTGGTGACACCCTCGATCGCCGACAGCGACGTCGGCGGCGCACCGGGCGCGGAGGCCGTGATCCAGCGCATCACCCGCTTCACGCGGCCCGTGAACTATCTCGGCCTGCCGTCGCTCGCGATCCCCACCGGCTTCACGGCGACGGGGCTCCCGGTCGGCATGCAGCTGATCGGCCGCTCGTTCGACGAAGCCACGATCCTCACCATCGGCGCGGCGTTCCAGAGGGCGACTGATTTCCACGCGAGGGTGCCGACGCTGCCATGAGTATTCGTGCCCCCACTGTGTCCGCGATGTCGGTGCACTCCCTCTCCCCGTTCTTACGGGGAGAGGGCTGGGGTGAGGGGCAGACGCACGGGAAGTGTACGCGGATAGACCTGTACCCCCTCACCCGGATTGCATCTTCGATGCAATCCGACCTCTCAGCGCGAGCGAAGCTCGTCGCGTCCCCGCAAGCGGGGAGAGGCTGGCACCGCATCCGCCGCAAGAGCGGCGGACTCATGCCGGTGGCGTTCAAACTTGCACCAGCGACAACTCGATCATGACCAATCTCGTCGACATCTCCAACCTGACCATCCGCTTCACCGGCGAGCGCACGGTGCACGCGGTGAACGATGTCAGCCTGTCGCTCGGCGACGGCGAGGTGCTGGGGCTGCTCGGCGAGTCCGGCTCGGGCAAGAGCGTCACCATGCGCGCGCTGATGCGGCTGTTGCCGAAGAAGCGTTCGCAGATCTCAGGCCAGGTCCATGTGATGGGCCGCGACGTGCTCGCCATGAGCGACGAGGAGCTGTCGCAGTTCCGCGGCCGCACGGTGTCGATGATCTTCCAGGAGCCGGGGCTGGCGCTC
The DNA here is from genome assembly GCF_054063215.1 of Bradyrhizobium sp. USDA 4353. Taxonomy (NCBI): domain Bacteria; kingdom Pseudomonadati; phylum Pseudomonadota; class Alphaproteobacteria; order Hyphomicrobiales; family Nitrobacteraceae; genus Bradyrhizobium; species Bradyrhizobium sp. USDA 4353. Next base: position 953,759 of record NZ_JBSSGB010000001.1, on the reverse strand, counting down.
GATCCGGTCTACACGATCGGCCGGCAGATCGCCGAGACGGTGATGCGCCACGAGGGCAAGAGCTACGCGGAAGGCACCGCGCGCGCGCTGGAGATGCTCGATGTCGTCCGCATTCCCTCGGCCAAGCGACGGCTGGAGTCCTATCCGCACGAGATGTCCGGCGGCATGCGGCAGCGCGCGATGATCGCGCTGGCACTCGCGTGCCGGCCGAAGGTGCTGCTCGCCGACGAGCCGACCACCGCGCTCGATGCGACCGTGCAGATCCAGATCCTCCTGCTGCTGCGCGAGCTGCAGCGCGAATTCGGCATGTCCGTCATCTTCGTCACTCACGACATCGGCGTGGCGATCGAGATCTGCGACCGCGTCGCGGTGATGTATGCCGGCCAGATCGTGGAGCAGGGCAGCTTGCGCGACATCGTGCGCCAGCCGGTGCATCCCTATGCGCGTGGTCTGCTGGCCTCCACGGTGCACGGCGCCAAGCGCGGCGAGCGGCTGCAGACCATCCCGGGCACGCCGCCCTCGCTCGACCAGGCCCCGCAGAGCTGCTCGTTCGCGCCGCGTTGCAGCCATGCGCAGCCGCGCTGCGCGGAGGCGCTGCCGCCGGCCATTCAGCTCGGGCCGCAGCGGCTGGCGCGCTGCATCCTCGCCGAGACCCCGGCGAGTGTGGCGGCGACGTAACGGTTCGCGCGAAACCCGCCGGTGATATCCGGGAACCACGCATCGCGTGTCGAAGCGTCGCAGTTGCCTCGCTAAGGTGCCGTCGCGCCGGACCGCTCGTGCGGCGCCACGTTGAGGGCACGCCATGCACGTATCGAACGAAGGTATTCTGGTCATCCTGTTTGTCGGCCTGATCGCAGGCTGGCTGGCCGGCAAGATCGTGCGCGGCACCGGCTTCGGGATCATCGGCGACATCGTCATCGGCGTGCTCGGCGCTCTCGTCGCCAGCCTGATCTTTCCGCGGCTCGGCATCCACCTCGGAACCGGACTGGTGTCGGAGATCGTGTATTCCGCCCTCGGCGCCATCATCCTGCTGCTGGTGGTCCGGCTGGTGCGGACCGGCGGACGGCTCTAGGGCCGCAAACCCGCGGCGGCTGAACGTTTCCGCAGCCGCCTCAGACACACCAAGCACAACAACTGATTCACGCTAAAGCGGGCGTCGTTGGACGCTTGCCGCAGGAATCAGTATATTTCGCCTTGTTTGCCGCCAGTTTGTGCTTTTGATCGGCGGTCCCCGCAGCTCATTTGATCGAAGAGATGGTGGTGATGGCGGCCGCACCTCACGTGAGGCAATCCGAGCTCAGCGATGCCTTGCGCGGTTGCCGCAGCGCCTTCATCGGCGTCGGGGTGATGAGCTGCATCATCAACCTGCTGTATCTGACCGGCTCGATCTTCATGCTGGAGGTCTATGACCGGGTGCTGCCGAGCCGCTCGGTGCCGACCCTGATCGGCCTCATCATCATTGCCGGCGGCCTCTATATCGCCCAGGGCGCGCTCGACATGATCCGCAGCCGCATCCTCGGCCGCATCGGCACTGCATTAGACGAGAGCCTGAATGCGCGGGTGTTCGACACGGTGGTGCGGCTGCCGCTGTCGGTCGGCGGCCGCAACGAAGGCCTGCAGCCGCTGCGCGACCTCGACAACATCAGGAGCTTTCTCGGCAGCCAGGGCCCCGGCGCCTTCTTCGACCTGCCGTGGCTGCCGCTCTATCTGGCGATCTGCTTCGCCTTCCACGTCCTGCTCGGCGTCACCGCGCTGGTCGGCGCCGTCATCCTGGTGACGCTGACGCTGGTCACCGAGTTCCTGACGCGCACGCCGGCGAAGGAGGCGATGGGGCTCGCCGCCCGCCGCAACGATCTCGCCACCGCCAGCCGCCGCAATGCCGAGGTGCTGGTCGCGATGGGCATGGCCGGACGCATGCTGTCGCGCTGGAGCGAGACCAACGAGAAATATCTCGCCGGCAACCAGCGCGCCAGCGACGTCGCCGGTGGCTTAGGGGCCATCGCCAAGGTGCTGCGCATGATGCTGCAGTCGGCAGTGCTCGCGGTCGGTGCCTATCTGGTCATTCACCAGGAGGCCACCGCCGGCATCATCATCGCCGGCTCCATCCTGAGCGCACGAGCGCTGGCGCCGGTCGATCTCGCGATCGCGCATTGGAAGAGCTTTGTCGCGGCCCGCCAGAGCTGGCGCCGGCTCAACCAGCTGCTCGAAGCCATGCCGCAGCGATCGGCGCCGACGCAGCTGCAGCCGCCGGTCGGCAAGCTCTCGGTCGAGGGCATCTCGATCGTTGCGCCCGGCGACAACAAGGCGATCGTCCAGGACGTGACGTTCGCGCTGTCGGCCGGCAACGGCTTGGGCATCATCGGTCCGAGCGCGTCGGGCAAGTCGTCGCTGGTGCGGGCGCTGGTCGGCGTCTGGCGTCCGGTGCGCGGCCATGTCCGGCTCGACGGCGCGGCGCTCGACCAATGGTCCTCTGACGAGCTCGGCCGGCACATCGGCTATTTGCCGCAGGACGTCGAGCTGTTCGCCGGCACCGTGGCGCAGAACATCTCCCGCTTCGATCCGAACGCCACGGCCGACGGCATCATCGCCGCCGCCAAGGAAGCCGGCGTGCACGACATCATCATCAAGATGCGCGACGGCTACGACACCCAGATCGGCGAGCAGGGCGCAGCGCTCTCCGCCGGCCAGGCGCAGCGCGTCGCGCTGGCGCGCGCGCTCTACGGCAACCCGTTCCTGATCGTTCTCGACGAGCCCAACTCCAATCTCGACACCGAGGGCGATGAGGCGCTGTCGCGCGCGGTGCGCTCGGCGCGGGCGCGCGGCGCGATCGTCGTCGTCGTCGCCCACCGGCCGATCGGCATCGAGGCGGTTGATCAGGTGCTGGTCATGAAGGATGGCCGCGCGCAGGCGTTCGGCCCGAAGGAGACGGTGCTGGCGCAGGTGCTACAGCCGCGGCCGGCTTCGCCGATCAAGATTGTCTCCGAGGCTGGAGTGACGAAGCCGTGAGCAGCCAAGTCATCACCGGTCCGATTCCCGGCGTGCGCAAGCCCGAGAGCGTGCGCGAGTCGATCCGCCGTCATCTCCTGGTCGGCATGGGCGTCGTGCTTGCCGTGGCCGGCGGGATGGGCGGCTGGGCCGCGACGCAGGAGATCTCCGGCGCGCTGATCGCACCGGGCCAGATCGTGGTCGAATCAAATGTCAAGAAGGTGCAGCATCCGACCGGCGGCGTCGTCGGCGAGCTTCGTGCGCGCGATGGCGACGTCGTCAAGTCGGGCGACATCGTCGTGCGGCTCGACGATACCGTGACCAAAGCGTCGCTTGCCATCGTCACCAAGAATCTCGACGCGCTGCAGGCGCGCGCGGCCCGGCTCGAGGCCGAGCAGCGCGGCTGGGCCAAGATCCTGTTTCCGCCGCAGCTCTTGGAGCGGATGAGCGATCCCGACGTCAAGAGCCTCACAGCGAGCGAGACCAAGCTGTTCGAGGTCCGCGTAAACGGCCGCATCGGCCAGAAGGCGCAGCTCCGCGAGCGCGTCGCCCAACTCAGCGAGGAGATCGAGGGTCTCTCGGCGCAGGTCGCCGCCAAGGACCAGGAGATCGCGCTGGTGCAGAAGGAGCTCGACGGCGTCCGTCAGCTCTATGAGCAGCATCTGGTGCAGCTGTCGCGCCTCACCACGCTGGAGCGCGACGCGGCCCGCCTCAATGGCGAGCGTGCGCAATACATCGCCGCCCGCGCCCAGGCCAAGGGCAAGATCAGCGAGACCGAGCTGCAGATCATCCAGGTCGACAAGGACATGGTCAGCGAGGTCTCCAAGGACCTGCGCGAGACCACCGACAAGATCGGCGAGTTCGTCGAGCGCAAGGTCACGGCCGAGGATCAGCTCCGCCGCGTCGATATCCGCGCGCCACAGGATGGCATGGTGCTGCAGTCCTCCGTGCACACCGTCGGCGGCGTGATCACCGCGGGCGACACCATCATGCTGATCGTGCCGCAGAGCGACGATCTCCAGGTCGAGGCCAAGGTCAATCCGCAGGACATCGACAAGCTGCAGGTGGGCCAGAAGACGCTGCTGCGGCTGTCCGCCTTCAACCAGCGCACCACGCCGGAATTGAACGGCGTCGTCAGCCGCGTCTCGCCTGACGTCACCACCGACCAGCGCACCGGCCAGAGCTACTACACCATCCGCGTCTCGATGCCGCCCGAGGAGATCGCGCGGCTCGGCGATGTCAAGCTGATCCCGGGCATGCCCGTCGAGGCGTTCGTGCAGACGGGGGATCGCACCGTCATCTCCTATCTGATGAAGCCGCTGCACGACCAGCTGATGCGCGCGTTCCGGGAGAAGTGAGGGCGGTCACTGCCTCCTTTCGTTGCGAGAGGCCACCGGCAGCGCCTCGCACTCCGATGTCATCCCGGCGAACGCCGGGATCCATAACCCCAGGCGGACATTGGTTTACGCCAAGGTTCGACCCTCAGCCTGCCCCAAGACAGATCACGCGGTATGGGTCCCGGATCGGCGCCCGCCGCCGCTTCGCGTCGCCGGGCTTGTCCGGGACGACAGCGAGTTACTGATCGAGCTTGGTGAGCAACAGCTCCAGCGCACTCTTCGCGAACAGCTGCATGTTGGCCGCGCGCTCGCTGCTGCCGCTCTCCAAGGTGACCACCGCAGACGCCGGGCCGTCCACCGCAAAGCACGCATGTCCCGCCGCGTCGCCGTAGCGGTTGCCCGTTGGACCCGCAGCTCCGGTCTCCGACAAGCCCCAATCGGTGGCGAAGCGCGCCTTGATCTGCCGCGCCAGCAATTCCGCATACGGCTCCGAGGCCGAGCGGATGCCCTTCATCGCCTCGTCCGGAATGTCCATCAGCACGCGTCGCGCATCGCGCGTATAGACCACGGCGCCGCCGAGGAAATAGGCCGACGCGCCGGGCACTGCGAGCAGCGCCGCGGCGATGAGCCCGCCAGCTGAGGACTCCGCCACCGCAATGCTCTGCTTGCGCGCGATCAGCCGGGCCGCGACCTGCTCGGCAACCGCAATCAGTTCATCCATGACAGACCTCGTCTCCGCTGTCGCCGCAAACAAAAAGGGCGGCATCGGATGATGCCGCCCTCGGCGTGAACTGACAACCCGATCAGGCCGTCGCCGGCTCGCGCGCGGCGACCGCCTGCTGGCCGCCACGATAGACGGTGAGCGCGGCGATGATGCCGAGCACGGCGGCGAACATCAGCCAGAAGCCGGGCGAGGCCTTGTCGCCGGTCTTCTCGATCAGCCAGGTCGCGGCGAACGGCGTGAAGGTGCCGAACAGCGCCGCGGCGAGCGCGAAGGCCAGCGAGAAGCAGGTGGTGCGGACATGCGCCGGCACGATCTCGACCAGCGCGCCGAGCATGGTGCCGCTATACATGCCGAAATAGAACGAGAACATCATCTCGACGGCCAGCATCTTGCCGAACGTCGGTGCCGACACCAGCCAGCTCAGCGCCGGATAGGCCGTCAGCAGCGCCAGCACGGCGATGCCGATCAGCACCGGCTTGCGGCCGATGCGATCGGACAGCGCGCCGCCGACCGGATTCCAGATGAAGTTGGTGACCGCGACCAGCAACGTCACGAGCAGCGCGTCCGCCGTCGATAGCTTGAGGACGGTCTTGCCGAAGGTCGGCGTGTAGACGGTGACGAAGTAGAACGTCGTCGTCGTCAGGATCGCGATCATCATGCCGAGCAGCACGATGCGCCAGTTGGCGAGCGCGGACGCGAACACCTCGCGGGTGGTCGGGTGCTTCTTCATCGCCAGGAACGCCGGGGTCTCCTCAAGGGTGCGGCGGAGGAAGAAGATCAGCGGGATGATCAGGCAGCCGACGAAGAACGGGATGCGCCAGCCCCAGGCGGTCACGGTCGCGGCCGGCATGCTCTCACTAAGCAGATAGCCGAGGATGGACGCGACGAAGATCGCGACCTGCTGGCTCGACGATTGGAACGAGGTGTAGAAGCCGCGATTGCCGGGCGTGGCGATCTCCGACAGATAGACCGACACGCCGCCGAGCTCGACGCCCGCCGAGAAGCCCTGCAACAGGCGGCCGAGCAGCACGATGATCGGTGCTGCGACGCCGATGGTCTCGTAGGTCGGGCAGAAAGCGATCACGACCGTGCCGGCGGCCATGATGCCGAGCGTCACGATCAGGCCCTGCCGGCGGCCGATCTTGTCGATATAGGCGCCGAGCACGATGGCGCCGACCGGGCGCATCAGCGCGCCGAGCCAGAACACGCCGAACGTGTTGAGCAGCGACGCGGTTTCGTCTGATGACGGGAAGAACGCCTTGCCGATCGCGGCGGCATAGAAGCCGAACAGGAAGAAGTCGAACTGCTCGAGGAAATTGCCGCTGGTGGCGCGCAGGATCGCGCCGATGCGCGACTTGATGGTGGCCGGCTGCTGGGCGGGTGAGGTCGATGACACGCGAGAAAGCTCCTACCGTCGAGTGGCTCGTGCGGAAGTCATTCTGCGCCGGCCGTTGGATGAGGTGTGGCAATCTGCCACGCGACATCGTGTCGGCCAATAGATTTGAGGCCAAATCCTTAAGGCTGAACAGGAATCGGCGAGACCCCCTTCTGCTGCGCTGCACCCTTCAGCCACTGCCGGAATGCCTTCAGCTTCGGCGAATCGGTCCGGCCCTCGGGTGAGACCAGGTAGAAGCCGGCGTCGCTCGGCAGGGTCATCTTGAACGGCACCACCAGCCGCCCCTTGGCGATGTCGTCCTGGACATAGGCCGTGCGTCCGATCGCGATGCCGAGCCCGTCGATCGCGGCCTGCACCGTCATCAGCGACAGGTCGAAGCTCAGCCGGCTCTGCCGCGACATCTCCACCGGCAGCCCGGCCGCCGTCAGCCAAAGCCGCCAGTCGTCGTCATAGCCGCCGCTCGCCTGCAGCAGCGTGTGATGGGCAAGGTCCTCCGGGCAGCGCAGCGGCTTTGAGCCCTGTAGCAGCGCCGGGCTACACACCGGAAACAGCTCGTCGGCCATCAGCCATTCCGCCCGCACACCCGGCCAGTGGCCGCGGCCATAGCGGATCGCGGCGTCGACATCGTCCTTGCGGAAGTCGACCAGCGCGGTCGAGGTCGTAATGCGCACGTCGATGGTGGGATGCGCCTCCTGGAACGCGGTCAGCCGCGGCAGCAGCCATTTGGCGGCCAGCGAGGCGATGGTCGAGACCGTCAGCACCTTGGCGTTGTCCTTGCGCACCAGCCGCTCGGTTGCCAGCCGCAGATCGTCGAACGCGGCGCGCACCAGCGGAAGATAATCGCGCGCCTGCGGCGTCAGCGTCAGGCTGCGGTTCTGCCGAACGAACAGGCGCAGCCCGAGCTCGTCCTCCAAGCGCTTGATCTGATGGCTGATTGCGGTCTGCGTCACGTTCAACTCGGAGGCCGCGCGGGTGAAGCTGAGATGCCGTGCCGCGGCCTCGAACGCCCGCAATCCATTCAGCGACGGCAGCCGGGTCATCCAGAGCCTCCCTCGGTCCATGAGCTTATTTCATCCGAAACGGTAGTAAATGTCGTTTGTAGATGAAGTGCAAGACCTCGATAGTGCAGCCTCACTGCTTTCCCAGGAGGCTTTCATGACCCTTTACGTCTCCTCGCCAATGACGAAACATCATGCGCCAGGCTTCTGGTCCGATGTGGCCGAGCTGCTCGCCGCCTGGCGCTTCCGCTACCGCACCCGGCACGAGCTGGCGCAATGGTCGGAGCGCGAGCTGCACGACCTCGGCCTCTCCCGCAGCGACATCGCCGCCGAGATCGACAAGCCGTTCTGGCGGGGTTGAGCCCCTCACTCGTCCCGCCGCGCCGGCGCCGCTCCGCAAAGGAGGGCGCCGGCAGATCTCTTCTCGAGGAAGGCCGCCATGCCGACGCCCGCTGTTGCCGAACGACTTGCAGCGCCCGACGTCATCCACACCAGGCGTGGCGAGCTTGTCAGCTTGCATTTCGCGACATCGAATGACGCCGAGGCGCTGCAGGCTTATGTTCGATCTTTGAGCCAGCGCTCGCGCCATCGGCGTTTCCTTGGCGCTCTCAGCGAGCTGCCGAAGGCCGTGCTCGAGGATTTCGTCGCGCTCGGCCGCAACGACCGCTACAGCCTGCTCGCAACGATGGAGCAGGACGGTGTCGAAAGCATCGTCGCCGAGGCACGCTACGCGTTCGATCGCGAGGCCGGTCGTGTGGAGTTTGGTCTGTCGGTGCATGACCGCTGGCACGGCCACGGCATCGGCCCGGCGCTGATCGCGGATCTGGAGCGTCGCGCAGCCGCCCTCGGCGGCATCACGTTGTCAGGCGACGCGCTGCGCACCAACGACGTGATGATCGCGCTCGCCAGGAAGGCCGGCTTCACGATCCAGCCGCATGCTGATGATTGGACGTTGGTGCGGTTCGAGAAGGGCGTGGGAGCGAGCCAAGTGCATCTCGCTTTTCTCGACCTGATGAAATGACAGTCATCAGCTCATCCGCGTTGCGGCCAAACTCGCAAGAACGCGCAACGCACGGGAATCGATCGCGATGCCAATGATTGCGCCCTCTCCCCTCGCGGGAGAGGGCATGTAGGAAAGCTCAACGCGTAAATGGAGAGGCCAAACTTGCCCTCTCCCGCAAGGGGAGAGGGCGCATTCGCTCGCAGTTTGCTTGTCCGATGCTCAAGCGGACTCAAAACGTCTCCACCCACGGCCGCAGCTCCATCTCCCAGCTCCAGGCGCTGCGCGGCTGCTGCAGCACGCTCCAATAGCTCGCTGCGATGGCATCGGGATCGAGCATGGAGTCCGGCCGCTCGGCCGGCTCCTGTCGCTCTGCGCTCTTGATGCCGCCGTCGATGACGAAATGCGCGACATGGATGCCCTGAGGCGACAGCTCGCGCGCCATGCTCTGGGCGAGGCCGCGCAGCGCGAACTTGCCCATCGCGAACGCTGACGATTGCGCATAGCCCTTCACGCTGGCCGAGGCGCCGGTGAACAGGATCGCGCCATGCTTGTTCGGCAGCATGCGTTGCGCCGCCTGCTGCGCCACCAGGAAGCCGCCGAAGGCGCTGACGGCGATCGAATTCTGCACATCGACCGGCACGAGATCGGTGAGCGGCCCGCGCGCCCGGGCGCTGGCATTGTAGACGACGAGATCGGGCTCGCCGATCTCGCGCGTGACCAAGCCGAACAGCCGCTCGACCTCCTCCGGATTGGTGGCGTCGCAAGGATAGGCGCGGGCGCCAGTTTCGTGACAGAGCGCGCCGAGCTTCTCGGTCTTGCGCGCGGCCAGCGCGACGCGAATTTTCTCGCGCGCGAACAGCCGCGCCAGCGAGGCGGAGAGCCCTTCGCCGGCACCGACGATCAGGGCGATCTTGTAGGCTGGGATGTCCATGGGCATGTCCTCGAAAGCTGCTCGGCAAAGCGTCCGCTTCCCTCAAGCTAGTGCAGCCAAGGCCAACTTCCCACCATCCATCCCCACAATTCTGCCTGAGATCAGGCCGGGCGCGGCTGCAGGCCGGCGAGGCAGCCGATCTCCTCCAGCACCACGTCGAGCCGGCTGCGGTCGTGCAGAAAGGCGTATTTGCTTCGCAGCATCTGGAGCGAGCGCGCATGATATTTCTGCGGCTTCTGGGTCCACACGATGTCGCCGAGCTGGACGCTGAAGCTGTCGCGGCCGTCCTTGATCGCCTGCTCATTGGCGAGCGACCACGGCATGAACAGCGACCCGACCTGCCGCGTCAGGATCGGCATCAAGGTCAGCGACAATTCCGGCCACAGCTCGAACTCGCCTTCCGCGCGCGGCCAAAGCATGCGCTGGATCCAGGCCAGCACATGCGGGGCGCGGCCCTCGATCAGCGCGCCGGCGGTCGGATCGGTCCACAGCTCGTAGAGCTGGCCCCATAGGCCGAAATCGCCATAGGCTGGCCGAGCGCCGAACAGGTAGGGCCTGAGCGCGAGATGGCGCTCCAGGAGATCGAGCATCTCGACGAATCCCTGCTCGATCTGCGGCGCGTTGGCCTCGTTGGAGCCGACATAGGAGAGGCGAGCGACCATGCGCGCGCGGATCTTGTCCGACAGCCTCGCGACATCGGCGTCGGCGGCCTTCGGCGCCACCATGCGGGCGATGCGCCCGGCCGAGGCGCGCTGATCGAGCTCGCCGGCCCAGCGATAATGGAACATCCATTTGTTGCCCCACTCGTCGCCGAACTCCTCGATCAGGGCTGAGATGAAGCTCGTCAGCACGTCGCCGGGATGGACCGACGGCTCCGGAAAATCGAGCTCCAGCGCATCGATGATCGGCGTCGAATCCTGCATCGGCACCTCGTCGGGCGCGACCACCAGCGGAATGATCGGCAGCTTGGCGTGGCGGGTGAACTCGCCCTCGGTTTCCGCGCTGCGCAATATCCACTGATGCGGAATGCCCTTGTAACGCAGATACGATCGCACCTTGACCGAATAGGGCGACATCTCCGCCCCGAAGATGCGATAAGCCTCCGTCGGCTGATTGGTCATTGCGCGGCTCCCAGAACCTGCGGACGTCAGACGTAGCGTACCCGATCAGATGCAACCTGAAGAGTCCATCAGAGACTTGTCGAAACGAACGAGGGTTTAACGCTCATGCACCAGTTCCTGAAGCGCGACGACGTCATGACCGGCGGGAGGCGGCCGGATGTGCTGGCGCCCGATACCACCGGGCTCAACTTCTATCGCGCCGATCCTGCGCTCGCCGACCTCCTGCGCATCCATCTGCCCGACGCGCTGTTCCGCCACCTGGTGCCGCATCTCGACCGGCTCGGCGAGTTGGGAGGCGGCTATCTCGATGAGTGCGCCCGGCTCGCCGACCGCCATGGCCCGGTGCTGCACCAGCGCGACCGTTTCGGCCGCGACGTGCAATGGATCGAATATCACCCCGCCTATCGCGAGCTGGAGCGCGCGGCCTTCGGCGAGTTCGGCATTCACGCGATGTCGATCCGCAAGGGCATTCTCGGCTGGCCGAGCAAATATCCCGTCGCGGCCAAGCACGCCTTCACCTTCCTGTTCAACCAGGCGGAGTTCGGGCTGGGCTGCCCAATCAACGTCACCGACGGCTGCGCCAAGCTGCTGTCGAGCTTCGGCAGCGACGCGCTGAAGGCCAGATATCTCGACGGCCTGACGCAGACGGACATGCGCAAGCTGACGCAGGGCGGCCAGTTCATGACCGAGAAGGAGGGTGGCTCCGACGTCGGCACGTTGACGACGGTCGCTGTGCCCGAGGGCGATCACTGGCGCCTGCATGGCGAGAAGTGGTTCTGCTCGAACGCCGATGCCAAGGTGGTGATGCTGCTGGCGCGGCCGGAAGGCGCCGAGCCCGGCACGCGCGGCGTCGGCCTGTTCCTGATGCCGCGCTTCCTCGACGACGGCACGCAGAACCACTATCGGATCGTGCGCTTGAAGGACAAGCTCGGCACCCGCTCGATGGCGTCGGGCGAGATCAAGCTGGACGGCGCGATCGCCTATGCGGTCGGCCGGCTCGATCGTGGCTTCGTGCAGATGGCCGAGATGGTGAACTCGTCGCGGCTGTCCAACGGCGTCAAGTCGACCGCGCTGATGCGGCGCGCCTGGCACGACGCGATCACGGTGGCCCGCAATCGCGTCGTGTTCGGCAAGCCGATCGTCGACCTGCCGTTAGGACGTCGCCAATTGATGAAGATTTTGCTGCCGACCGAGCAGGCGCTGTCGATGAGCTTCCTCACGGCCGATGCTTTGGACCGCGCCGAAACCGGCAGCCAGGATGCCGCCGCGCTGTTGCGCATCTTGACGCCGACCTTGAAATTCCGCGCCACCCGTGACGCCCGCAAGGTCTGCGGCGATGCGATGGAGATGCGCGGCGGCATCGGCTATGTCGAGGAGTTCGCCACCTCCAGGCTGCTGCGCGATGCGCATCTCGGCTCGATCTGGGAAGGCACCGGCAACATCGTCGCGCTCGATGCGTTGAAGCGTGCAGTCGGCCGCCACGGCGCCGAATCCGCGCTCTCGGCCGATCTGCATGCACGGCTCGATGACAGCGCCGCCGTCCCGCAGTCCTGGCGCGACCAGCTGCGCCGCCTGGTCGATCGCGCGGTCGGCTTCGCGCGCGAGGTCGCGTCGCGCGCCGACAATGAAGCCGAGGCCCGCCGTGCCACCAGTTTGCTGTATCACACGGCGAGCGCGGTTTCGCTCACCTGGGAGAGCGCGCGCATTCACGCCATGCGAGACGACGCACGGCGCCTGTTGCTGGCCAAGCTCGTCGTCGATCATCGCTTGACGCCCTCTGATCCGTTCCGGCTCGCAGAAAACAGGACAGATGATGCGATCGCAACGTTGCTGCTCGGCGAGCGCGACGCGACGATGGCGGAGGTTGGCGAACTGATTAGGGCAGCGTAGGCTGTAGCTCGAAGAGCGAAGGCGAATGCGGGGAGAGGTCGGCTCTCATCGCCAGATGCGATCCGGGTGAGGGGGGACAGGTCTCACCACTTCGCACCGTTCGTGCGGCTGCCCCTCACCCCAACGCTCTCAGCGCGAGCGAAGCTCGTCGCGGCCCCGTGAAGGACGGGGAGAGGGAGCGCAGCAAGTGCGTCGAAACAGATGAATGTCAAAAAGAAAACAACGAGGGAGAACACCAAATGAAAGCCGCCGTGCTGATGGAGGTCAACAAGCCGCTCGTCATCGAGGACATCAGCGTGCCCAAGTCGGGGCCGCGCGAGTTGCTGATCCGCACGGGCGTAGCATCTGGAGGACTGGATCTCCGCCAAGCTGAAGCTGTCGGAGATCAACGAGGGCTTTGTCAACATGAAGGCGGGCAAGACGCTGCGCAGCGTCATCATGTTCGATGCGTGATATGGCAATCTTTCGCCCCGCACACGGCTGTCGTCCCGGCCTTGAGCCTGGACGACGGCGGTGGGTGACGGGTTCGCCTGTGCCTCTCAAGGGCCGAACTAATCCGCAAACAGCGGCGGCGGCGTGAAGCCGCCGAATTCGCGCTCGATCAGTTCGGCGAGCTTAAGCGGCGTACGGTCTTCGAGGAAGGGGCCGACGATCTGCGCGCCCACGGGGAGGCCATCGGCGAGCCCGAGCGGGATCTGCGTCGCCGGCAGGCCGGGCAGGGTGGCGATGCCCGGCCAGGCCAACTGATCATTGTAGTCGTGCTCGACGCCATCGATCGTGATGCGCCGCGCCCGCTGATCCGGCGAGTGATCGTGCGGAAACGCCGGCGTCGGCATGATCGGGCAGATCACCGCATCGAAGCTCTCGAACAATGCCCGCCATTGCGCGCGCAGCCCGAAGCGGGCGTTGTTGGCCTGCACCCAGTCGCGATGGCTCAGCGCCATGCCACGCAGGCGTTCGGCGGCGAGCGTCGTCGTCTCCTTCGGCAGGTGCGCGGCGGCTTGGCTCGCTTCGGCATGCACTTGCGGCGGCATGGTCGCGCCGAGGAAGCCGAGCAGCATGCGCATGTAGAGCCGGGTGGTCGTGGCGAAATCCGGCAGCAGCGGGCTTTCGCTGACGACATTGACGCCAGCCTTTCCCAGATCGGCCGAAAGCCGCTCGATCGCGCCGCGCACGGCGCTGTCGGTCGGCAGCAGCGGATCGCTCGCCACCACCAGCACGCGGAAATCCTGCAGGCGCGTGTGCCGCGCCAGCGGCAGCTCCAGCCGATACGCTTTGCCGGCTTCGAGCGGGTCGGGTCCTGCCATCACGTCGAGCAGCAGCGAGAGGTCGGCAGCCGAACGCGCCATCGGGCCGACCACGGCGATGTCGGCCTCGTTCGGCAGCGGCGGAAATGGCGGCGGCGTGTGGCCGCGCGTCGGAACCAGGCCATAGGTCGGCTTGTGCGCGGTGACGCCGCAATGAAACGCCGGCACCCGCAGCGAGCCGCCGAAGTCGGAGCCGAGCGATAGCGAGCCGTAACCCGCAGCCAGCGCCGCCGCCGAGCCGCCGGAGGAGCCGCCCGGCGTGCGGCCGAGGTGATACGGATTATTGGTGGTGCCGTAGATGTCGTTGTAGCTCTGCCAGTCACCGAGCCCGAGCGGCACGTTGGTCTTGCCGAGCACGATGCCGCCGGCCTCCTTCACGCGCGTCACCGTCAGCGCATCCTCGGCCGCGATGAAGCCTTTGTGCTGCGGAAAGCCCCAGGTCGTCGGCAGGCCGGCGACGTTGAAGGATTCCTTCACCGTCAGCGGCAGGCCGAGCAGCGGCCCGCGCTCGCCGCGCGCAAGCCGCTCGTCGGCGTTGCGGGCGGCCTGCAGCGCGCGATCGAAATCGCGCACGCAGATGGCGTTGATCTTGTCGTCATGTCCGGTGATGCGGTCGATCGCGAGCTGTGTGAGCTCGACCGACGAGATCTCGCGGTGTGCCAGAGCCTTCGCCGTCTCGACGGCGGTTGCGAACGTCCATTGCGATGTGGCCAAGGTCCTGCTCCCTGTGTGCGTGCAGGTCCTTTCTACCTGAGGCCGATGGCGGGCGCTTGACCGAAATTGCGCGGTCAGCCCGGCAGCATGCGCTGCATCACGCGGTCGCGATAGACGAAGATGTGGGCGAGCGCAGCGCCCACATGCACGACGATGAGGATCAGCAGCAGCCATTCGGCGGCCTGGTGCAGCCCGTCGATGGCGCGGTTGCCCGCAGGGTTGCGCGCGGCCAGCATCGGCAGATTGAACAAATAGAAGTAGGAGACGCTCCAGCCGCGATAGGAGGCGAACAGCCAGCCGGAGATGGTGGTCGCCAGCACCATGACATAGAGCGCCCAGTGCACAGCCTCCGAGCTCAGCCGCTGCCATGCAGGCAGCGAGCTCTCGGGCGCGACGGGATGGGTGAGACGCCAGACGAAGCGCACCACGATCAGCGCCAGGATGGTGAGGCCGAACGAAATGTGCAGGATCATCGGCGTGCCCGGCGGCGTATTGGCGTGCAGGTCCGGCATCAGCCAGCCGATCGGATATTGAATGGCGAGCAGCGCCACCACCAGCCAGTGCAGGACTTTTGCGGGCGTGCCGTAGTGCAGGCGTGGTGTCATGACGAGCCTTCCATTGTGTTCGGTCTGGCGCAATCAGGTGTCCGGAGTGAAGTTCCGCCCGCCGCGATCGCCGCTACGCCGCGCCTATCAATATCCCCACGCCCAGCACGATGATGCCGCCGAGCACGATCTGGAACACCGCCTGCATGAACGGCGTGTCCATGTAGCGCGCGCGGATATAAGCGATGGCCCACAGCTCGAAGAATACCACGAGGCCTGCGATCGCGGTGGCGATCCAGAATGCATTCGTCCAGGAATCGGGAACGAGATAGGGCATCGTATGGCCGAGGCCGCCGAGCGTCGTCATCGCGCCGCACACCGCGCCGCGCAGCCAGGGCGAGCCGCGGCCGGTCAGCGAGCCGTCGTCGGACAGCGCCTCGGCAAAGCCCATGCTGATGCCGGCGCCGATCGAGGCCGCCATGCCGACCAGGAAGGTCTGGAAGTTCTGATGCGTCGCAAAGGCCGCGGCAAACAATGGCGCGAGCGTCGACACCGAGCCGTCCATCAGGCCGGCGAGGCCGGGCTGGACATATTGCAGCACGAACACGCGCCGCCGCGTCTCGTCCTCCTTGTGGCGCACGTCGGGGCTGAGAATCTCGTCGGTCAGCTTGGCCGCGACCTGCTCATGGCCCTTCTCGGCCAGCGCGAGATCGCCGAGCAGCCGTCGCACGCCGACATCCTTGGCCTGCTCGGCCGCCTTGGCATAGAAGCGCTCGGCCTCGAACTCCATCGTGCCGACCTCCTTGCGGATGGCATCGAGCGACAGGTTCTTGGTCAGCCAGATCGGCCGGCGCTGCATGAAGCCCTTGACGTTCTCGCGCCGGATCGGCGGCAGGTTCTTGCCGAAGCGCTCCTCATAGAGCTCGAGCAGCATGTGGCGGTGGCCCTTCTCCTCCTCGGCCATCTGCTCGAACAGTTTCGCCGAATCCGGATACCGCTCCGCGAGGTCCTCGGCGAAGCTCATGTAGATGCGGCCGTCTTCCTCTTCGGCCGAGATCGCGATTGCCAGGATCTCGCGCTCGGTGAGGTCGGCGAAATTCTTCATTCCAAGGTCCCCGGATTTGACGTTCTCAACCTTTGTCAGTTTAGAACGTTTCTAAACGCTATATGGATTTGCCGCAGCGCGGTCAAACTGCCGCCGCGCCGTGGCCGCGAAACATTTCGTGAGGTCGCATTCAGGCCCCAGTCAGGGAACCCCTGGGCAAATTCACCGTTCGCGTTTCCGCTTGGCTACCTAAGGAGTTCCAATGACCAGCGTCAAATACAGGCTGAATGATCCGAGACTGGCTCCGCGGCGCACCAAGATGGACATTCCGGGCTGGGCGGGCGAGCGGCAGCCGCGCGCGAATGGCTCGCACGAGCAGGTCTGGCACTGCGTGCCGTTCTCCGAGGGCGCTCAATACGGCATCGAGCTGTTCTACCCCTATGACTTCGAACTGCGGGTCACCACGCGCGACGGCAAGCTCGAGATGTCCGGTGACTGGGGCGAGCCACCGAGCCCGAGCCTGCAATGGCCGCCGTTCCGCAACTTTGGCGATGCGTTCTTCACCTATCAGATCCTGCTCGATCTCAAGGTGCCCCCGGGCTTTGCGATCCGCACCGAGCCGCATCCGCGCTTCTACACCGATGGTACCGACACGTGCCCGATCGCCGTGCCGGCGCTGATCCGGAATTTCTGGCCGATGCTGTTCTTCTGCGTGTTCAAGGCGCCCGCGGAGGGCCGCACGCACATCTTCCGTCCAGGCGAGCCGTTCGCGCAGGTCATCGTCATTCCCGAAGAAGCGAACTTCACGGTCGAGCCGATGAGCCCCGACGAGGCCGCGGAGCGCGAGCTGCAATCGCGTCGCATCCACGCCAGCCGTCCCGTGCTCGCCAAGGAGACCGAATGGCTGT
The DNA here is from genome assembly GCF_054063215.1 of Bradyrhizobium sp. USDA 4353. Lineage (NCBI taxonomy): Bacteria > Pseudomonadati > Pseudomonadota > Alphaproteobacteria > Hyphomicrobiales > Nitrobacteraceae > Bradyrhizobium > Bradyrhizobium sp. USDA 4353. The sequence goes on along the minus strand of NZ_JBSSGB010000001.1, from coordinate 936,855 downwards.
CGAGCACCGACACGGTATTCGACGGCACCTACCGTCATCTGCATCGTGCTGCCAAGGAGAAGGCGCGCAAGTCCTGACACCCGCGCCAAAGCAAAGCAGGACGACCGTAAATGATCGTCCAAGTTTTTTGCTCACCTCTCTCCGCGTCGTCATGGCCGGGCTTGTCCCGGCCATCCACGTCTTTCCTAGCACGCTGAACGACGTGGATGCCCGGGCCTTCGCCGCGCCGAAGCGGCTTCGGCCGCGCAGGCGGGACAAGCCCGGGCATGACGACGTAACAAGCTGCAGCCTTGCGATGCGGCAGCACCGTATTCAAACGTGTCCTCAAACGAAAGGGCACCGACCTCGCGGTCGGCGCCCTCACGGCTTTCACCTCACGACGATCAATAGCGATCGTAATACCAGTGGTGATGGTGATGATGGTGGTGATGATAGTACCGGCGCGGCACGACATAGACTCGGGGGCCGTAGCCGTACCCATAGCCAGGGCCGTAGCCATAGCCGCGCCAATAGCCATGGTGATGGTGGTGATGATGATGGTGGTGATGGTACCATTGCGCCAGCTGCACCTTCGGCTCGGCCGCCGGCGCCTGCTCGTCGAGCGCCTGCAGCACCGCGGCGGCGTTCGGGATCGGCTCGAGCAGATCGGCGTAGGAATTGGCCTTCAGCACATCGGTCGGGGCCGGAGCCGCTGACGCCTGCGCCGAGCCGAGCGCGCCGACAGCGGCGACCGCGCCAAGCAAGCCTGCGATCTTCTTATCCATAAATCTTTCTCCTGATGCGCATCGCCCGGATGCCAAAACGTCGCAGCCCGAATTTTCGTTCCTCGATTCGCCTGATTAGGTCGCAACGGCGTCCGAAATCAGGCTGTCGATTTGTTCAGGAACGTGAACAGGAGCTCGTTCACTCGCTCATGTTGCTCCTGCTGCACCCAATGCCCGGCACGATCGATCAGCTCGCACAGGATCATGTTGGTGCACACTCGGGACTGCATCGCTTCGATCACGCCGGGCCGTTGGTAGATGCCCCCGTCTTGCAGGCCGGAGATGAATGCAGACGGAACGTCGATGGTGCGATCCGACCATGTCTGCAATTCCGCGTCGAACAGGCCTGATGTGCCGCAGCGATACCATTGCAGGCCGCCCTGGAAGCCGCTTCGTTCATATTCGGCGGCGTAGACCGCGAGCTCGCTGTCGGGCAGCCAGTGATTGGCCGCGATTGTCACCGCGTCCGGCATCACATCGGCGACGGTCTCGGCCATCGTCTTGTCGAGGTCCATCACGTAGTAGGCCGGCAGCTTGGCGAGCTCGCTTGCGGTCCACGCCTGCAATGGCGTCGGCGTGTTGCCCGGCCAGTCGGCGCTCTTGTGGTGATAGTAGGCGCGCAGGAAGTGATGCAGGCCTTGTGGCGCGCGACGCATGTCCGCGTTGGCCTCTCGCGTCGAGTAGTACCATTGATAGTGCTTGCGTGGCCGCGGCAGCGCGGCGAGATCGCGATGCACGGGATCATCGGGTAGCACGAGAGGATGGTCGGCGATGTCGAACGGAGCCGCCGGTGGACCCGGGAACGGCGCGCTCATCATCACGACCGATCGAAACACGTCGGGCCGGATGATGGCGCACCACGCCGCGACCGGGCTGCCGAAATCGTGGCCGACGACAGCAGTGACATGGCGGTGGCCGAACGCATAGACGACGCCGAGCGCATCGCGCACCAAATTGGTGAAGCGGAACGGTGCGAGGTCGCCGTCATAGTCGGCTCTCCATCCGGTGGTGCGGCCATAGCCGCGCTGATCGGGCGCCAGCACGTGATAGCCCGCCGCCGCCAGCGCCGGCATCACCTTGCGCCAGCTATAGGCGAGCTCCGGGAAGCCGTGCAGCAGCAGCACGCAGGGGCGGTCGGGCGTTTCGAACCCGGCTTCGAGCACATGCATGCGCAGGCCGTTGATGCCGTCGACATAGCGTGAGCGGATGGAGGGCGGGAGGGGGAGAGCGGGAAGAGCTGGAAGTGGGGAGGAGGAGGTCATCGCGGCCCTCATCGGTGTCGTCCCGGCCTTGAGCCGGGACCCATAACCAGAGAACGGTGTGGTGAGGCTTGCTGGCAGCTCCAGCCTTCGCAAAACAGAAGACGGTGGCTATGGGTCCCGGCTCGAGGCCGGGACGACACCGTGGGCGGAGCTACGCCGCGCCCTTTTTCGGCCAATAGCGCTCGCGCAGGTGCCGCTTCACCAGCTTGCCGGTCGGTGTGCGCGGCAGCTCCGGCTCGAAGTCGATCGAGCGCGGGCATTTGATCGGCGACAAATGCTGCCGGCAGAACAGCATCAGCTGCTCCTCGAGCGCCTTGCCGGCGCGCGACATGTCGTGCGGCTGCACGACAGCCTTGACCTCCTCGCCCATCTCCTCGTTCGGCACGCCGAACACGGCGACGTCGGCGACATCAGGATGCGTGATCAGCACGTCCTCGGTCTCCTGCGGATAGATGTTCACGCCGCCGGAGATGATCATGTAGGACTTGCGGTCGGTGAGATAGAGGAAGCCGTCGGCGTCGAGATAGCCGACATCGCCGAGCGTCGACCAGCCCTTGGCGTTGTAGGCCCGCTTCGTCTTCTCCGGATCGTTATGGTAGGAGAAAACAGGCGCATCGGCGAAATAGACCGTCCCGATCTCGCCGGTCGGCATCTCCTGATCGTCCTCGCCGAGGATCTTGATCTTGCCGACGACGGCGCGGCCGACGCTGCCGCGATGCTCCAGCCATTGCTTGGAGGTGCAGACGGTGACGCCGTTGCCTTCGGAGCCGGCGTAGTACTCGATCAGGATTGGCCCCCACCACTCGATCATCCTGGCCTTGACGTCGACGGGGCAGGGGGCGGCGGCGTGGATCGCGCCCTTCAAGGTCGAGACGTCGTAGCGCTTGCGCACATCCTCCGGCAGCTTCAGCATGCGCACGAACATCGTCGGCACCAGCTGCGACTGCGTGACCTTGTATTTTTCGACGAGTCGCAGGAAATCCTCAGCGTCGAAGTGCTCCATGATGATCGACGTGCCGCCGAGCACGATGGCCATCATGTTGAAGCGCAAGGGAGCTGCATGATACAGCGGCGCCGGTGACAGATAGATGCTCTCGGCATTCATGCCGCACATGTCGGCGCAGAGCACGCGCAGGAAGGGGTTGGGCTGGTCGATCGGATTGCCTTCAAAGTCCTTCTTGATGCCCTTCGGCCGTCCGGTGGTGCCCGACGAATACAGCATGTCGTAGCCGGCGACCTGGTCGGCGATCGGCGTCGTCGGCTGCGCGCCGGCCTCCTTGTCCCAGGAGCGAAAACCCGGCTCGGGCTCGTCGACCATGAAGAACAGCGGGCCGTCCGCCGTCACGAGATCGCGGACCTGCTCGGCGCATTTCGGCGAGGTGATGAAGACCTTGGCGCCGCAATCCTTGATGATGTAGGCGATCTCGTCCTTGGTGAGATAGCGGCTGATCGCCGTGTAGTAGAGGCCGGAGCGCTGCGCGGCCCAGGCGATCTCCATGAAGGCGAGCCGGTTCTCCATCAGGAAGGCGATGTGGTCGCCGGCTTTCAGCCCCAGCGCACGAAACAGCTGGGCGCCTTGATTGGAAAGCTCGTCGAGCTCGCGATAAGTGATGGCCTTGCCGGTCCCCGCCATCTGATAGGCGATCTTGTCGGGATGGCTCTGGGCGTAAATGGACGGGTGGGTCATGATGGGCTCACCGCTAAATCAGGAAAAAGCTGTCGTCCCGGCCTCGAGCCGGGACCCATAACCACAGGGGCCTGTGGTGAGAGCGAGCTGTGGCTCCAGCTCGCTCAATATTCCAATTCGGTGGCTATGGGTCCCGGCTCGAGGCCGGGAGGACACCCGTGGTGGTACGAGAGTTACAGCCGCTCGACGATGGTCACATTTGCCATGCCGCCACCTTCGCACATGGTCTGCAGGCCGTAGCGCTTGTTGCGCTGCTTCAGCGCGTGGAGCAAAGTCGTCATCAGCTTGGTGCCGGAGCCGCCGAGCGGATGGCCGAGCGCGATCGCGCCGCCATTGACGTTGAGGCGGCTCGGATCGGCGCCGGTGGTCTTCAGCCAGGCTGTCGGCACCGAGGCGAAGGCCTCGTTGACCTCGTAGAGGTCGATGTCGTCGATCGACATGCCGGCCTTCTGCAGCGCGCGTTGCGTCGCCGGCAGCGGCGCTTCCAGCATGATCACGGGATCGCCGCCCATCATGGTCATGTGATGCACGCGCGCCAGCGGCTTGACACCGAGCGACTTCAGGCCGCGCTCGTTGACGACCATCACGCCCGAGGCGCCGTCGCAGATCTGGCTGGCGGAGGCCGCGGTGAGCTTGCCGTTCTCGGCGATCAGCTTGACGCCCTTGATGCCGTCGAGGCTGACGTCGAAGCGGATGCCCTCGTCGATGTGATGCGTGTCGGTCGAACCATCCGCGCGGGTGATCTGCAGCGGGATGATCTCGTCCTTGAAGTGCCCTGCTTGCGTCGCCGCGATCGCGCGCTGGTGGCTCTGATAGGCGTATTCGTCGAGCTCGTCCTTGGAGAGACCGTACTTCTCCGCCATCATCTCCGCGCCGGTGAACTGGCTGAACTGGATGTCCGGATAACGGCTCTCCATGCTCGGGCTCTTGTAGTGCCCGAAGCCGTTCTTGGCCGGCAAGGTCGAGGACAGGCCCATCGGCACGCGGGTCATCGACTCCACGCCCGCGGCGATCACGACGTCCATCGCGCCCGACATCACCGCCTGGGCGGCGAAATGCAGCGCCTGCTGCGACGAGCCGCACTGGCGGTCGATCGAGGTGCCCGGGACGCTCTCCGGCAGCTTCGAGGCCAGCACCGCGTTGCGGGCGATGTTGGTGGACTGCTCGCCGGTCTGCATGACGCAGCCCATGATCACGTCCTCGACCTGGTCCGGCGCGGCGCCGGAGCGCTCGACCAGCGCGTCCAGCACCTTCGCCGCCAGATCAGCCGGATGCCAGCCGGCCAGACGGCCGCCCTTGCGGCCGCCGGCCGTGCGTGCAGCCGCGACGATATAGGCTTCCGCCATGAGGTTTCCTCCCTAGACTTGGTTCGTTATTGGCGCCGATTTAAATGCGCGATTGAGCTTTAGTCAATCGATCAATTAACTCTTGAGATCGAGTCCTGCTTCGGCTTATCTGGGCCCAACAATCAGGTGGGAAACGTCCAAGGTGGGCACCGTTTTGGGACCTCAGCTGCAGAGCAGCGCGCCGGAAAAGCTTGCCGTGGGGCGGAATGCCACCGCGGAAAAGCTGCTGGACGCCGCCAGCGAGCTGATGATCCAGCGGTCCTCGATCGAGATCTCGCTCAGCGACATCGCCCAGAAGTCCGGCTCGAATGCCGCGCTGGTCAAATACCATTTCGGCAACAAGGACGGCCTGCTGCTGGCGCTGCTCGCGCGCGACGCCGCCACCGAGGTCGCCAATCTCGAATATCTCTTGGCGCAGCCGCTGCCGCCGACGGCCAAGCTGAAGCTGCACATCAGCGGCATCATCCGCGCCTATCACCGGTTTCCCTACATGAACCGGCTGATCCATTATCTCCTGCACGAGAGCAGCGCCGAGGCCGCCGACGAGGTGTCGAAGTTCTTCGTCGCGCCGCTCCTGGAATTCCATCGCCGGCTGATCGAGGAGGGCATCGCCAAGGGCGAATTCCGCGCCGTCGATCCCGTGCTGTTCTACACCAGCCTGATCGGCGCCTGCGATCACCTGTTCTTCGGCCGCCACGCCATGTCGCGCGCGATCGGCGTCGGCCCGGTGACCGACGAAGTCTGCCGCCAGTACATCGCCCACATGGAGGCGCTGATCTGCGGCGGGATATTGAAGCGGGCGAATGGCGAATAGGGAGTAGCGAATAGGGCCTCTTTCTATTCGCTACTCCCCATTCGCTATTCGCCAATAAAAACCAGGGAGGAAACTTAACCATGCAGTTGAACAACGTTGCCGTTCTCATCACCGGCGGTGGCTCGGGTCTCGGCGCCGCCACGGCGCGCGCGATGGCGGCCAAGGGCGCCAAGATCGCGGTGCTCGATCAGAGCCTCGAGAATGCCGAGAAGGTCGCCGCCGAGCTCAACGGCGTTGCCCTGCATGCCGACGTCACCAATGAAGAGCAGGTCAAGGCCGGCATCGCCAAGGCCGAGGCCGCGCATGGCATTGCCCGCGTGCTGGTGAACTGCGCCGGCATCGGCGGCTCGCAGCGTATCGTCGGCAAGGACGGCGTCTATCCGCTGGCGAAGTTCGCGCGCATCATCAACGTCAACCTGATCGGCACCTTCAACGTGCTGCGGCTGTTCGCCGAGCGCCTGGTCACCGCCGAGCCGATCGGCGAGGAGCGCGGCGTCGCGATCAACACCGCCAGCGTCGCGGCCTATGAAGGCCAGATCGGCCAGATCGCCTATTCGGCGTCGAAGGGCGGCGTCGTCGGCCTCACCTTGCCGGCCGCGCGCGATCTCGCCAGCCAGAAGATCCGCGTCAACACCATCGCGCCCGGCCTGTTCCTGACGCCGCTGCTGATGGGATTGAACGAAGAGGCCCGCAAGAGCCTCGGCGCCCAGGTGCCGCATCCCGCCCGCCTCGGCGACGCCTCGGAATACGGCAACCTCGCCGTCCACATCGTCGAGAACCCGATGCTCAACGGCGAAACCATCCGCCTCGACGGCGCCATCCGCATGGCCCCGCGCTGACGGCACACTCCGCTGTCGTCCCGGCCTTGAGCCGGGACCCATACTCCGCGGCGTCTGCGAGAGGCGCACTCTGGCAGACGCCGCGCTCTAACCAATCAAGCCGGTGGCTATGGATCCCGGCGTTCGCCGGGATGACGGTGAGGAAAGAGCGCGCCATGTCCCAACCGCTGCTGATCGAGCATGACAACGGCGTCGACCGGGTGACGCTCAATCGCCCGGAGAGCCTGAATGCGCTCGACCCGGCGCTGATCGACGCGCTCAACACCTATTTCGAAAGCCTGCAGCGCAATCGCACGACGCGCGTCGTCGTGCTCAAGGGCGCCGGCAAGAACTTCTGCGCCGGCCTCGATCTCAAGGCCGCGATGCAGCGTCGTGGCGGTGTCAACGAGCCGCCCAGCGTCACCGAGTCCCTGGACTCGCAGCGCCGCATTGCCGACATCGTGATGCTGATGCGGCGCTGTCCGCAGCCGATCATCGCGCTGGTGCAGGGCGCGGCGGCCGGCGGCGGCTTCGCGCTGGCGCTCGCGGCCGATATCCGCATCGCGACGCGTTCGGCACGGATGAACTGCGCCTTCATCAAGCTAGGTCTCGGCGGCTGCGACATCGGCACCAGCTACTTTTTGCCGCGCCTCGTCGGCGTCTCCGTCGCCTCCGAACTGATCCTCACCGGACGCTTCATCGGCGCCGAACGCGCGCTGATGGTCGGACTGGTGTCGGAGATTGTTGAAGAGGACATGCTGGAGAGCGCGGCTGCTCCCTTCATCGATGCGATGATGACAGCCTCGCCGGTCGGACTTCGGCTGTCGAAGGAATGCCTCAACATGAGCGTCGATGCGTCGTCGATCGAGGCCGTCATCGCGATGGAGGATCGCAATCAGGTGCTGTGCAGCCGCTCAGAAGATTTCAAGGAAGGCATTGAAGCCTTCCTCCAGAAGCGCAAGCCGGTCTATACCAACCGCTAGATATCAAGATCCGCAAAGGACGATATTTCGGGAGACGCAAAATGGACGGGACGGCAGCGAAGGTGTTGGAGAAGCCGGCATTCCGCAAGGTCAACTGGCTGGCGCGCGACATCGACGTGGACCGTCGTGCCGATGGCGCTATCATCATCAAGTCGCGCATTCCGCTGCAGGCCTATGAGCCGCATCTCGCCGCGCCGCTCGCCCGTTGGGCCAAGGAGGCGCCGGCCCGAACCTGGCTCGCGCAGCGCACCGGCCCCCATCGACAATGGCGCAGGCTGTCCTATGCGGAGGCCAAGCGCACCGTCGACGGGCTGACGCAGGGCCTGCTCAACCTGAAGCTCGACGGCCGCCCGGTCGCGATCCTCTCGGGTAATTCGATCGAGCATGCGCTGATGACGTTCGCCGCGATGCAGGCCCGCTCCCCGGCGGCGCCGGTATCGCCGGCCTATTCGCTGATGAGCCACGATCACCTCAAGCTGAAATATCTGTTCGGCCTGGTGAAGCCCGGCGTCGTCATGGTGCAGGACGGGCCGACCTTCGAGAAGGCGCTGAGGGCGATCGATCTCGACGGCGTCACCGTCGTTCACGTCGCGCGTCCCTGCGAGGGCATTCCGAGCGTCAGCTTCGCCGATCTCGCTGCGACGCCCGCGACCCACGACGTTGATGCCTCGATCGCGCAGATCACGCCCGACACCGTGGGCAAGCTGCTGTTCACCTCCGGCTCCACCGGCATGCCCAAGGCGGTGATCAACACCCAGCGCATGATGTGCGCCAACGCGGCGATGATGATGCAGACGCGTCCGCGTGCGCCCGATGCGCCGGTCTCCACGGTGCTGGACTGGATGCCGTGGAATCACACCATGGGCGGCAATGCGGCGTTCAATCCGCTGCTGATCGATGGCGGCACGCTGTATATCGACGACGGCCGGCCGATGCCCGGGATGTTCGATGAGACGATCAAGAACCTCCGCGAGGTGTCGCCGACCTACTATGCCAACGTTCCCGCAGGTTACGCCGCGCTCGCCGCAGCGATGGAAAAGGATGACGCGCTGTGCCGCTCCTTCTTCAAGGACCTGGGCATCATGGCTTATGGCGGCGCGCGGCTGCCGGACGATCTTTACGAGCGCATGCAGGCGCTGGCGGTGAAGACCACCGGCGAGCGCATCGTGTTCTACACCGGCTGGGGCTCGACCGAGACCGCGCCGACCTCGACCGGCACCTATTGGAACACCGAGCGCGTCGGCCTGATCGGCCTGCCATTCCCTGGCGTCGAGCTGAAGATGGTGCCGACCGGCGACAAATACGAGCTGCGGCTGCGCGGCATCAACGTCATGCCCGGCTATTTCGGCCAGCCCGAGCTGACCAAGAAAGCGTTCGACGAGGAGGGCTTCTACTGCATCGGCGATGCCGGCGTGTTCGTCGATCCCAACGATCCCGTACAGGGCATCATTTTCGCCGGCCGCGTCGTCGAGGATTTCAAGCTGACGACCGGCACCTTCGTGCATGTCGGCTCGCTGCGCACCGATGCGATCGCGGCGGCAACGCCGGCGATCCATGATGCGCTGGTGGCGGGGCAGGACCGCGAATACATCGGCCTGCTGGCATGGCCGAACCTTCACGCCTGCCGTCAACTGGTCGGCAACCCCGAAGCGACGTTCGAGGATGTGGTGAAGCATCCCGCAGTGATCGATTGCGTCCGTCGCGGCCTCCAGGCGCACAACAAGGAGTGCGAAGGCGCCAGCAGCCGGCGCATCGGTCGCGCCATGCTGATGGCCGAGCCGCCGTCGATCGACGGCCACGAGCTGACCGACAAGGGCTACATCAACCAGCGCGCCGGCCTCGAGCGCCGCGCCGCGCTGGTCGAGCGGCTCTATGCCGCCACGCCCGACAGCGACGTGATCGTGCTGTGATGAGCCCCTCTCTTTCCATTCGTCATTCCGGGATGCGTGCGAAGCACGCAGGCCCGGAATCCATAACCACGATCGTGCGTATGGATTCCGGGCTCGCGCTCCGCGCGCCCCGGAATGACGGCAAGTATTGATCCGACTTCCAAGGCGAGTGACATCCATGAACTTCGATTTCTCCGACGATCAGAAACAGCTGCGGGACCAGGCGCGGAAATTCCTCGCCGAGAAGTGCCCGCCGAAAGCCGTGCGCGTCGTGCTCGACGGCAAGGAGGCCTATGACCGCGCGCTGTGGAAGGGCTTTGCCGAGATGGGCTTCCTCGGCGTCGCGATCCCCGAGGAATATGGCGGCGCGGGCGCCGGCCATCTCGAACTCTGCGTGATCGCAGAAGAGGTCGGCCGCGCGCTGGCGCCGGTGCCGTTCTCGTCGACGGTGTATCTCGCCGCAGAAGCGCTGATGCTCGCCGGCAGCGATGCGCAGAAGCAGGCCTGGCTGCCGAAGATCGCGAGCGGCGAAACGATCGGTACGCTCGCTTTGTTCGAGGGCACGGGCAATCCGTCGCCGAAGGCGATCAAGCTCGAAGCTAGCAACGGCGTGCTCAACGGCACCAAGAAGCCGGTGGCCGACGGCGCCATCGCCGATCTCATCATCGTCGCCGCGCGCACGGCCTCGACCGGCCGCGACAGCGATATCTCGCTGTTCCTGGTCGACGCCAAGGCCGGCGGTGTCGAGGCCAAGGCGCTGACCAATCTCGATCCGACCCGCGGCCAGGCCGAGCTCACCTTCACGAACTGCAAGGCTGAGCCGCTCGGCGCCGCCGGCGACGGCTGGAGTATCATCAGCCAGGTGCTCGACCGCGCCGCGGTGCTGACGGCGTTCGAGCAGGTCGGCGGCTCCGATCGCGCGCTGGAGATGGGCCGCGACTACGCGCTCGACCGTATCGCCTTCGGCCGGCCGATCGGCTCGTTCCAGGCGGTGAAGCATATGCTGGCCGACATGTATGTCTCGGCGACCTTGGCGCGCTCGAACGCGTACTACGGCGCCTGGGCGCTCTCGACCAATGCGCCGGAACTGCCGGAGGCGGCGGCCTCGGCGCGCATCAGCGCGACGCAGGCCTATCAGCATTGCGGCAAGAACAACATCCAGGTCCATGGCGGCATGGGCTTCACCTGGGAGTTTGACTGCCACATGTACTACCGCCGCGCCAACGCGCTCGCGCTCGGCCTCGGCAGCCTGTCCTATTGGGAGGATCAGCTGATCGACCGCATGCGCAAGCGCAACGCGGCGTGAGGTTCGATGAATTCGTAGGGTGGGCAAAGCGACTTGTCCGACGTAGCCCGAAGGGCGAAGGCGGAAGCGTGCCCACCATTGGAGCCGCGTATTGGAATTGGTGGGCACGGCGCGTCGCGCCTTTACCCACCCTACGAGATGAGAGGTTTGACCCATGAACTTCGATGACACCCCGCAGGAGGCCGCGTTTCGCGCCGAGGCGCGTGCGTGGATTTCGGCCAATGCGCCGAAGCAGTATGAGGACGAGCTGCGCGCGTCCTCGCTCGGCCGCACCGCGCTGAAGAACGCCAACATTCTGGACGTTGCCAAGGCCTGGCAGAAGAAGAAGGCCGATGCCGGCTGGGCCTGCCTGCACTGGCCGAGGGAGTATGGCGGCCGCGGCGCCTCTCCGATCGAGCGCGTGATCTGGCAACAGGAGGAGGGGCCGTTCGGCAAGCTCTCCGCGATGTTCATCATCGGCCACGGCATGTGCGGCCCGACCGTGATGGCCTACGCCTCCGAGGAGCATAAGCGGCAGTATCTGCCGCCGCTGGCCTCCGGCGAGAAGGTGTGGTGCCAGCTGTTCTCCGAGCCGGCCGGCGGCTCGGATGTCGCCGGATTGCGTACGCGCGCGGAGAAGCGCGGCGACGAGTGGGTGATCAACGGCCAGAAGATCTGGACCTCCGGCGCACACTACTCCGACTACGGCATCCTGCTGACGCGCACTGATCCGACCGTGCCGAAGCACAAGGGCCTCACCATGTTCTTCCTGGATATGAAGAGCCCGGGTGTCGAGGTCCGCCCGATCAAGCAGGCCAGCGGTCACTCGGATTTCAACGAGGTCTATTTCACGGATGTCGTGATCCCCGACTCGCAGCGGCTCGGCGCCGTGAATGACGGCTGGAACGTCGCGCTCACCACCTTGATGAACGAGCGCATGTCGATCGGCGCGGGTGTTGCCACCGGCTTCCCCGAGCTGTTCGACTTCTGCTCCAACATCATGCTCGACGACCGTCCCGCGATCGAGGACCGCAACGTGCGCTCCAAGCTGGCGAGCTGGGCGGTGAAGGCGAGCGGGCTGAAATACACCAGCATGCGCGCGATCTCCGCGCTGTCGAAGGGCGAGCGTCCCGGCCCGGAGAACTCGATCGGCAAGCTGGTGGCCGGTTCGATGGTGCAGGACGTCGCGACCTACGCGCTCGATCTGCAGGGCGCCGCCGGCGTGCTCAGTGGCCCCGAGGCGGAGGCCGCCGGCAAATTCCAGGCGATGCTGCTGCGCGCGCCCGGCACCCGCGTCGAAGGCGGCACCGACGAGATCATGCGCAACATCATCGCCGAGCGTGTGCTCGGCCTCCCCGGCGACATCCGCGTCGACAAGGACCTGCCGTTCAATCAGGTCCCGACCAAGGGACGCGCCTAAGACCCTCATCCTGAGGAGCTGCGCAGCAGCGTCTCGAAGGATGAGGCCGACATCACGGGCCTCATGGTTCGAGACGGCGCCAAGGGGCGCCTCCTCACCATGAGGATCTGGCACCCAAGAGGGTCCTGCACACCGACCATGAACACGCCATTCGGCGTGTTCATGGAGAGGAGATATATCCAACAAAGTCGTAGGGCGGGTTAGCGCAGCGTAACCCGCCGATGGCTTGAACTATGCCAGTGATGTGGCGGGTTACGCGTTCGGCTAACCCGCCCTACGCATATCAAGTGAGGGCTAGGGCATGAACTTCGACGATACCCCGCAGGAAGCCGCCTTCCGCGAGACCGCGCGCGCCTGGGTCGCGGCCAACGCGCCCAGGGAGTTGGAGGAAGAGCTCGCGAGCTCCTCGCTCGGGCGCATCCGGCTGAAGCATGCCGACATCGTCGATGTCGGCAAGGCCTGGCAGAGGAAGAAGTCCGATGCCGGCTGGGCCTGTCTGCACTGGCCGAAGGAGTATGGCGGCCGTGGAGCTTCGCCGATCGAGCGCGTGATCTGGCAGCAGGAGGAGGGCGTCTACGGCAAGCTGACGCAGCCGTTCCAGATCGGCGAGGGCATGTGCGGCCCGACCCTGATGGCGTATGGCAGCGAGGAGCATAAGCGGCGCTATCTGCCGAAACTCGCCTCCGGCGAGGAGATCTGGTGCCAGCTGTTCTCCGAGCCCGCGGGCGGCTCGGATGTCGCGGGCCTGCGCACCCGCGCCGAGCAGCGCGGCGACGACTGGGTGATCAACGGCCAGAAGATCTGGACCTCCGGCGCCCATTACTCCGACTACGGCCTCTTGATCACGCGCACCGATCCCAATGTGCCGAAGCACAAGGGGCTCACGATGTTCTTCCTGGACATGAAGAGCCCGGGTGTCGAGGTCCGTCCGATCAAGCAGGCCAACGGCATGCAGGAGTTCAACGAGGTCTATTTCACGGATGTGGTGATCCCGGACGCCCAGCGGCTCGGCGCGGTCGGCGACGGCTGGAACGTGTCGCTGACGACCTTGATGAACGAGCGCATGTCGATCGGCGCGCGGCTCGCGACTGGCTTCCCCGAGATGTTCGAGTTCTGCTCCAACTTGATGACCGACAACGGGCTCGCGATTGACGATCGCGCCACGCGCTCCAAGCTGGCGTCGTGGGCGGTGAAGGCGAGCGGGTTGAAGTACACGAGCTACCGCGCGATCTCGGCGCTGTCCAAGGGTGACCGGCCCGGGCCTGAGAACTCCATCGGCAAGCTGGTCGCCGGCGTCATGCTGCAGGACATCGCGAGCTACGCGATGGACCTCGAAGGCGCCGCCGGCGTGCTCACCGGCGCCGACGAAGAGACGACGCAGGGCCAGTTCCAGCAAATGCTGCTGACGGCGCCCTCGATGCGCATCGCCGGCGGCACCGACGAGATCCTGCGCAATATCATCGCCGAGCGCGTGCTCGGCCTGCCGGGTGACATTCGCGTGGACAAGGACGTGCCGTTCAACAAGGTTCCGACCAAGGGACGCAATTAGACCCTCATCCTGAGGAGCTGCGCAGCAGCGTCTCGAAGGATGAGGCCCACTGTGGCCTCATGGTTCGAGACGGCGCTCCGCGCCTCCTCACCACGAGGGGACGCAATTGCGCCAAATTGAAAGTGATCTCCATGACCGCAGCATCGGGCGCTGCCCAGAGCGACGACCCCATCACCACGCTCGAAGACCTCATGGCTGCGCGCTTCTCCTGCCGCAGCTTCCGAGCCGAGCCCGTGCCGCGCGCGACCATCGAGCGCATCCTCACCGCTGCGCAGAAGACCGCGTCCTGGTGCAACAGCCAGCCGTGGCGCGTCGAGATCACCTCGGGTGCGGCGACCGAAGCCTTCCGCAAAGTCATGTATGCTGCGGCATCGAGCGGCAAGCCGGCCTCGGGCGATTTTCCGTTTCCGCGTGAATACAAGGGCGTCTATCTCGACCGCCGGAGGGAGAGCGGCTTTCAGCTCTACAACGCGCTCGGGATCGAGCGCGGCGACAAGGCCGGCTATGCCCGGCAGGCGCTGGAGAACTACAATTTGTTCGGCGCGCCGCATGTGGCGATCATCCATAGCGACGAGGCGCTCGGCACCTATGGAGCGATCGATTGCGGCGGCTATGTCACGAGCTTCATGCTGGCCGCACAGGCGCTGGGCGTCGCCACCGTGCCGCAGGCCGCGCTCGCCTTTCACGCCGATGTGGTGCGGCAGCATTTCGGCCTCGGTGACGACCGCAAGGTCGTCTGCGGCATCTCGTTCGGCTATGCCGATCTCGGCCACAAGGCCAATTCCTATCGCACCGGTCGCGCCACGCTTGCGGAGACCGTCCACTTCGTGGACGAGTAGACCGATCGCGAAGCGCCAAGCCGAGATTCAAGGCGCCGAGCTCTGCGATCGAGAAGTGTTGATCGGATGTTTCGATCGCGGCCAAGCTGCGAAGCCGGTGTTGCGCGCAGCTGAACGCCGATGGAGACGGGCTGCGGCGGCCGCGGGGTCGCCGCGAAAGCTGCCCTGGAAATCAAGGCCTTGGCCCGGCACTCGCGTTTGACGCGCGCCACGCGGCGCGGCAATTTGGCGCGATGTTCATCACCGTCCTAGTGGCTGCTGTCGGACCCCTTGGGCGCGCATTTTTCCTTGAGCTCGTGGGCTTCGAGCAATGATATTGACAAAATCCTCTCTAACATTTTGAGTTGCATTGCCCGAGCGTCGACGATGCAGAATTGCAGACGCTCGATGATCTTCTCGATTGAAGGTTCAGTCACGGTTCAAAACCCGAAGTGTCAGCGATGGATTCCATGAACACGCCGTCCAACCTCTACGCCCTCGAGGTGGATGAGGCGACGCTCCTTGGTCACCGCCTCTTGAAGGCGTTCCACAGGCTGAGGCTGACGCGGCACCGGGAGCAGCTCATTGCGCTGGCTGAACGGCTGGTGGAAGATGAAGAAAGATATCCGGCAGGGCCTGGCGGCTGACCTCTTCGAGCCCCTGCCACGTCAAGGTCGGGCGTGTCAGGCCGATCTGGGCGCAAAGCGATTTCCACGTCGTCTCGTCGCAATCGACCAGCACCGCCATCACTGCCATCCCGTCCATCATATGCGGGACTCCCAGCGGCCGCGCCTTCCAGCCGCATTTTTCGAACCGCGGCAGCCACCAGGTTTCGAGCACGATCGAGAAGCCCGTCAGTCCGATCGAGATGCCGTACTCCATGATGGCGGTCAGCAGCAGCAGGTCGACCCGCGGACCGGCATGCTCGCCGCGGCGCTCGGGGATCACGAAGATGCGTGACAGCTCGTAAACGTCCGGCCGCTGGATCGGTCCACGCAGGTTGAGATAGGGAAAGATCTCGCTCATCAGCGTCGGCAGCAGCGTGGGCACCGCGCGCATCGCGCCGATCAACTGGCCGTTGTCGATGCAGAACAGGTAGACCGCATCCTCGGTATCGAACTGGTCAATCTCGCGTCCGTCCGGGCGGTCGAGGTCCATCCACTTGCGCTGCTTGACGTAAATATCGTGACGCAGCCGGTAATAAGGATCGAAATATTTTTCGTAGAGCGCGCGATTATCTTTTCGAACGACATGAATCTCAGGCATCGAAACCCCCGGTCGTCTGAAGCAACTTGGGGTTTGCAGATTGCTGATGTGCTCGACTTGATCCAGTGGCAAAAACGCCAGATCAGATCGAGATCTCGCCGTTGACAAGAGCGGTGGCAACCGTCGCAGTCTTGTTCTTGGTGGCGAGCTTGCGCTGGGCCTCTTCGAGGTGCCAACGCACGTTGCGTTCGGAGACGCCGAGGATGCGCGCGGTCTCCCAGGCCGTCTTGCCGCGTGCGGCCCAGCACAGCACCTCGGCCTCCATGCGCGACAGGCGTCGACCCTGGCCGCTCGCCGCCGCGCGCGCCAATGCGCGCAGCCTCGAATGGGTGAAGATGCTGATGAGATGCAGCGCGCCGCGGGCATCGGGCGCGAGGTTGGGCTCCTCGCCGGCGAGGCTCACTGCGCCGACCGCGTCGTCGTAATGGATCGGCACGCAGAAGCCTTCGCGCAATCGGAAATCGCGAGCCCGCGTCATCACCCGATGGGCGCCCGGCTCTTCGTTCCGGTCATAGGGAACTTCCGACCAGGCGAATGGATTCAAGGTCGAGAGGCAGTGCCGCGGGATTGGATCGTAGCGGTGAAACTGCTCTCGCGCATACAAGTCGAACCACTCCCGGGGCCAGCCATTGGCCAGGATGGTCTGCTGCAGCGATTGGCCGGTCGCCGGCACGCCAGCCATGATGTAGGCATGGAAGCCCAGGTCACCGATCATCTTCTCGAATTGGGAGAGCACGCTGGCGCTGGTCTCCGACGCTTCGATCGCGTCGACATAGTCCAGAGCCCGGCGTCCCCAATACGCATCTATCACTTGCATGTGAAAGTCTCCGCCCAAAGCCAAGCTAGCTACGGACAAAAGGCTGTCAACCGCAAATTGGAAGTTTAAGTCGATAGTTCGTCCAACGTGTGTCGGCACACCGGCTGGATACAGCGGGATGTATGCAAAATAACGCTGAAAAAACCACTCATTGCGCTCAAAACCGCGGCGCTCGCTTTTCTGCAAACGATCTCATTCCTTCGCGGATCTCGTCGCCGCTGAGGCTGTCCTGATGTCTGCGACGAGCCGCCGCATCGTCCAGCGCCCCGCGGGCAAACTCGTTGATCGCGCGCTTCATGCCGCGCATGGCGGCAGGCGCATTGCCGGCGAGCTGCGTTGCTAATCGGTCCACCTCGGCATCGAGCGCGTCGGCCGCGACCATGCTGGTGAGATAGCCGATGCGCAGCATCTCGGCCGCGCCGATCTTCTCGGCGGTGAGGAACAGGCGCTTGGCATTGTCGACGCCGAGCCGGGAGACGTAGCGCTTGATGCCGCCGGGGTAGTAATGCAGGCCGAGTCGCGCGGCGGGCATGAACATCTCGGCCGTCTCGACGCCGATGCGGAAATCGCACGCCAGCGCGAGGTCGGTCGACCCGCCATAGATCCCGCCATTGATCCGGCAGATGGTCGGCAGGGCCAGGTCTTCGAGCCGGTCCGCGACCGCTTCGAAGGACGGCCCCGCGCCGCCGGCCGGGCTCGTCTCGGCGCCGCCGATCGAGCCGAGGTCAAAGCCGGCGCTGAAGGCCCGGCCTGTTCCGGTCAGCACCAGCACACGCAAACTGGCGTCTGCCTCGACCCGATCGAACAAGCCCATCAGTGCGCCCAGATCCTCCGGTTGCAGCCGGTTGAGATGGCGCGGACGGTTGAGCCGGATGGTGGCGCGCGGGCCCTCGATGCTGAGAAGCGGCGGGCTCGGCGCATCGTCAGCGGGGGTGATCCGGTTCGTCATGTCCTGTTCTCGTTCTCGAGGGCGCGGCGCTGTGCTTCGGCGTCGATGCTCTGCACCAGGTCGGGGTGTCGCGCCATCAGCACGCGAAAATCGACGAGGTCGAGGACCAGCAGCTTGGACAGCGTGGTCGTGGTGATGTTGGCCGAGCGCAGGCTGTTGCCGAGCAGCGCCATCTCGCCGAAGAACGCGCCTTCGCCCAGCCGCACCTTCTTGCCGGGCAGCTCGACCTCGACCTCGCCGGCGGCGATGAAATACATGCAGTCGCCCGGCGTTCCCTTGCGGATGATGGTGATGCGGGGCGGCAGGTCGA
This sequence comes from Bradyrhizobium sp. USDA 4353, assembly GCF_054063215.1. Taxonomy (NCBI): domain Bacteria; kingdom Pseudomonadati; phylum Pseudomonadota; class Alphaproteobacteria; order Hyphomicrobiales; family Nitrobacteraceae; genus Bradyrhizobium; species Bradyrhizobium sp. USDA 4353. Next base: position 918,878 of record NZ_JBSSGB010000001.1, on the reverse strand, counting down.
TGGCGCGGAGCATCTCGGTGACGTCGGCGATCGTCGCCGGTCCGAGGGTGGCGAAGAACGGCACCCGTCCGACCAATTCCCACGTCTTCAGGAAGTTCTCGCGGCGGGTCTCGGCGGCGAAGCTGGTGGCCAGGATACCGGTCCACAGGCCGAACACGCCGAGGCCCGAGATCATCACCATGGCGGCCACGAGCCGCCCCAGCGGCGTGATCGGCACGACGTCGCCATAGCCGGTGGTGGTAAGGGTGACCACGGCCCACCACATCGCCGAGGGAATGGTGCCGAAGGTCGCCGGCTGCGCATCGTGCTCGAGCGCATATTCGGCGACCGAGCCGAGAAACAAGACCAGGAGGAACAGCACCAGCACCGACAGCAATGGCCGCGCTTCGACCACCATCACCCGGCGCAGCCGGCGCAGGCCGGGGACGCCCGGAATGACCTTGAGGACCCACGCAGCTCCCCACAGCCAGGCCGTCCGCGCCGGGACCCCGGAGAGCAGCGCGACCGGGACGGCCAGGGCGCAGACCGCATCGAGCAGGCCGCCGCCGAAGATGAGGTAGCCGGCAAGCCGGCGTGTTCTCATCGCCCGCTGAACCCGGATCGTCCATTCGACGACGAAGAAGCCAAGGCAGGCCCATAACAGGGCGAGGATCCATACGCCTACGGCCGCGAAGACCGGGTCGACCGTCGACAACACCACGCCGCTGATGCCGAGCAGCACGGCCATATTGGCGGCCGCGGTCATGTTTCGTCCGGCCGTCGCCTCAATGAATGCGGCCAGGGCGGGCATGGACTGCGGTTTGGTCATTGGAGGCGGGAGCCCGTCACTGTTTCCAAGCCGCTGGGAGTGCGGCGGCGCCAAACTGCCCTGAGCGGGGAACACGCGTCAACGATGCCGCGCGCGCGGCGGCGAAAGCTCGTGAACGGGCGCGCATGGGAGGCGGCTTCGATCTGGGAATTTTCAGGTCTCGGCTCGAATACCGGTTCAAACGTCGTCTGTTGGCCGTATAGCAGAAGGCGGCGTAGACACGCTAAACTAGCCGAGGCAAGAAACTAGCTGATGCAAGGCTCGGACCTCGGCGTCCGCTGAACCTTGCATCCCCAAAGTCTGGTTGATCCCGATGGATACCTCACACCTGGTCGAACATGCAGGCGCCGCCGGCAGCCTCTTCGCATCGATCTTCGTGGTCGCCACGCTGTCGATGCGGACGATGATTCCGCTGAGGGTGTTCGCCATCCTCACCAACATCGTGCTGATCGCGACCGCCATCCCGATGCACAATTATCCCGTCCTGATCCTGCACGGCGTGCTGCTGCCGCTGAACAGCTACCGCCTGCACCAGATGCTGCAGCTGGTCCGCGACGTGAAGCAGTCGGTCAACAGCGATCTCTCCATGGAATGGCTGAAGCCGTTCATGACCGAGCGCAAATGCGGTCCGGGCGAGGTGCTGTTCTACAAGGACGAGAAGGCCGACAGCATGTATTACATCGTCAGCGGCCGCTTCCGCCTGGTCGAATCGGGCATCGAGCTGCCGGTCGGCGCCATCGTCGGCGAGTTCGGCATGATCTCGCCGTCCAATACGCGCACACAGACCTTGGAATGCGTCGAGGGCGGGCTGATCCTGTCGGTGTCCTACGATCAGGTCGAGCAGCTCTACGTCCAGAACCCGGCCTTCGCGTTCTACTTCCTGCGCCTCGCCAGCGCCCGGCTGTTCCAGAACATCGAGACGCTCGAGCGGCGGCTGGCGCAGCAGACAGCCGCTGCGCCCATCGCCAAATCGGCCTGATCCGGGGAGCCTGGAGCCCAGTGGAAAGCGTCCGGTCCTCGCTCCGCTACCTGTTCGCCGATGTCATCGGCGACCATGAGGGTGAACCGCCTTTTTTGCCGGAGGGCCTGTCGGAGGCCGCAGCCGAGGCGGTGAGCGATGGCATTCATCTCCTGACGGAGTACCAGGGCGCGAGCTATGCGCAGCTCTATGTCGATCGCATCAAGCGGTTCGTGCGCAGACCGGACGTCGATGCCGCCATGCTGTGCGAGATCGCGCAGCACCTTGCTGCGCGCATGGCCTATGAGGACCTGATCCGGATCGCTCAGCTTCGACTGATGAGCCTCGAGCGCGGGCGCAGGCCGGGCGGCCGGGAGACCGACGACGTCAGGCGGTTTCGGCTCGACGAGCTGCTCGGCGCGCTGCCGCAGGCGATCGCCGATTCGATGATGACGGGATTCGAGCAGATCGGCTGGCTCGGCCGCCGCCGGATCAAGGTCCGTTTCTCCGTCCGGTCGCGCTTTGCGGTGCGTCGCCTGAAGCTGATGGCCGGGCTGCGGCGCTGGCGGCTGCAGTCGGTGCGCTACGCCGAGGAGCGGGCCTGGGTGGAGCGGTGGCTGCACATGATCGCGCGCGCGCTCGACAAGCAGCCCGCGGCGGCGCACGCCGTGATCGAGACGGCGACGATGATCCAGGGGCAGGGCGACGCCTACCGCCAGGGGCTCGCGGATTGGCATGCCATCATCGACGGCCTCGCCAAGCCGACCTTCGACGGCGTGCTGCCGATCTCCGATCTCGCCGCCGCGATCACCGAGGCCCGCGCGGTGGCGCTGGCGGAACCCGGGCAGGGCGCACTGAAGCGAACGATTGCGCAGATCCGTGCGCGGGCGCAGCCGGCGCCGAGCAGCAACGCGGCGGAGTGAGTCACTGCTGAGCGCCGCAAATCGGCAGCTCGGCAGGTAACCTTACCTCTCGCGGAAAGTGTGGGAAGGGTAGCAGAGTGCGCTTTGAGGTTCCCTTTCGCGTGCAATTCGCCGGCAGAGATGTCATAAGCGTCGCATACGCGTCGAATTGGCCGGGTATTCTCATCAGATTGCGCTGAACGCCTCCAGTTCCCGGTGCGTCCAAGGGTTAGTCGTAGCGAGAGCGTCAGCTTTGTCTTTTCCCGCTTTGTCGTCGCAGGTTCCGGTTGGTGCGCTGGTCGGCTGGATGCTGCTGCTCACCTTCAAGCACATCATTGGCGACTTCGTGCTGCAGAACGCCTGGATGGCCTATGGTAAGGACCAGCGGAAAGGCTGGGCGCTGCCGCTGCTGGTGCATTGCCTGATTCATTTTGCGGTGGCCCTGGTGCTGATCCTGATCGTCGCGCCGAAATTCTGGTTCGTCGCCGCGATCGACTTCGCCATTCACATCACCATCGATCGCATCAAGGGCATCTGCTCGTCGCGCTTCGGCATGACCATCGAGCATCCCTGGTTCTGGACCCTGATCGGCGTCGACCAGGCGCTGCATCACCTCACCGGTTTCGGACTCTCGATCTTCATGGCGGCGAACGGCTGAGAGCCGTGCAGGGAACCGCGCCGGAGCTGCCGGCCGGCGTTGTGCCCGCTCTTCAACATGGTTAACCCCGCGTTAGCGATTCGCGTTGCATCCTTCATACAAGAGGATCAGCCGATGCTTCCAAGCCGTAGTGCCTTCGACAGCGATGCCTGCCCGGTCGGCGAGGAGCTTCTCGGCGCGCTGTACCGCGCCGATGAAAACGGATTGCCTGCATTGGTCGAGAGCGTCTCCGCCGACGTCCGGGCGATGCTCGCACTGTTCTGCTACCGGCGCACCCATCTGCATTCACTTGCGCTGGCGATCGCCTCCACCTGCACCGAGCACGATCTGTTGCAGTTCGGCGGTCGCGTCGGCACCGCGCTCTACGCGCAGTCCCGCGGCAGCAAGAGCGGGCGGGTCAGCCCGCTGTCCAGCAAAAAGCCGATCTCGTTGTCGACCAAGCCGCTGTCGGCCGTGGCGCCGCTGGATGACGATCTCGACGATGACCTCGCGCCCGTCACCGCCTGAGCCCGCTCACGGCAGCGCCGGCAAGCCGAACTTGCGCCGGGCCATCGCGCACTCATCATCGCCCGGCACGCAGATCCGGCATACTTCGGGGCGAATAGCGTAGATCCGGCAAGCGACGGCGCGCCCGATCTCGCCGTCCAACGCGCAGCAACGGTCGTTCTCGCAGCGCATCCCGGACAGCCGCTCATTGACCAGCTCGGCCGGAATCAGATCCAGCGCCTCATCCTCCTCGATCGTGAAGCGCGGCCAGTTCGACGAATAGCCGCAGCATGCGCCGCAGCTTTGACAGGGACTGTTGTCCGTTACGTCAGACAACGGCTCAGACATCCTTGGGAACCTCCCAGACCAGGCTGCGCCGCCATTTCGCCCGCAGCGCTTCGCGGCGCTCGGGATATTTGTCGTCCAGATAGTCCGCTTCGACCACGCGGTCCGTTCTGAAGCTACGAAAGTCGCGGCGCAGCTCGCACCAGGCGGCGAGGATGCGGACCGCATCGTGATAGCCGATCGCGATCGGCCAGATCACGCGCTCGCTCTCGCGGCCGTGCTCGTCGCGATAGCGTAGCTTGATCTTGCGGCCCTCGTGAATCTGCGAGCGTGTGCGCGACATGTCGATGCGGTCGGGCTCGCGGGTCCAGGGCCGCGGCGCCCGGCTGGCCGGCTCCAGCACGAACGGCCGCAAGCGTTCCGGCACCGTGTCGGCGATCTTGGCCATCAGATCCTCCGCCGCGCGGGCGAGCACCGGATCGGCGTTGACCGACACCCATTGTGCGCCGAGCACAGCCGCCTCGATCTCGTCCGGCGTCAGCATCAATGGCGGCAGATCGAAGCCCTTCTCCAGGATGTAGCCCATGCCGGCCTCGCCGCGGATCGGCACGCGCTGGCCGATCAGGGTGGCGATGTCGCGATAGATCGTGCGCTTCGACGTCTCCAGCTCGGCCGCGATCGCATCCGCGGTCAACGGCCGGCGCGTGCGTCTCAGCACCTGGATGATCTGGAACAGCCGGTCGGCGCGTCTCATGGTGTGTCCCCGCGGAAGCGATCACCCCGCCGCTGCTGACACGATGTTGGCAGCAGCCCGTCCTTATACCGGGCCAACAACAGGATTGAAGGGGTGATGTCGATGATGATGTTTTATGGCCTTGGCCTTGCCACCACGCTACTGCCGCTGCTGACACCATGGTGGCAGCAGCATCTGCGTAGCCTCCGCCGACTGCTCAGGAAGTCGGGAGTGCTGTCATGATCACGCTGTTTGGTTTGGGCGCGGGCTTCGGCCTGCCGGAGATCAGCCCCTTCGTCACCAAGACGGAGGTGCAGCTGAAGATGGCAGGCCTCGCCTATCGGAAGCAGCGGGCGATGCCGCCGGCCTCGCCGAAGGGGCAATTGCCCTTCATCGATGACGGCGGCGCGCTGATTGCGGACTCCACCTTCATCCGCGCTCACATCGAGCGCAAATACGGCTTCGACTTCGATGCCGGTCTCGATGTGCGCGCGCGGGCGCAGGCCTGGGCGCTCGAGCGCATGATCGAGCATCATCTGTATTTCGCTCTGGTCGGCGCGCGCTGGGTCGATCCCGTCAACTTCGCCAAGGGGCCGTCGCATTTCTTCGACGGCGCGCCGGCCGATCGCCGCGAGAAGCTGCGCGAGGACGCGCAGTTCCGCGTCGCCGAAAACTATTTGATCTCCGGGCTCGGCCGCCATGCGCCCGACGAGGACATCGATCTCGCCGCACGCTCGCTGCGCGCGCTGTCGGTGCAGCTCGGCGAGCGGACCTATCTGATGGGCGACCGCCCGTGCGGCACCGACGCGACCGCTTTCGCCGTCATCGCCGGCATCCTCACGCCGTTCTTCGAGTCCGAGCTGCGCCGTCGCACCGAAGAGTTCGTCAACCTGGTGGCCTACGTCGATCGCTTGATGGCCACGTATTTCCCGGAGTTCGAGTGGGGCAGGGCGGCGGAGGCCGCCTGAGCTACACGGTGGGCGCGACGGGCTCGCCCTTCAACCGCGCCAGCTCCGCCTCGAGCTCCGCGATCCTGGTGTCGCGCACAGCCAGCGCCTCCGCGACATCGGCGGCATCGAACTTCTGCGGGATGTGCTGCGGGCAATTGGTGTCCCAGGCCTCGATCGTAAACAGGATCACCTGCTCGGGCCGCGCCTTGTAGCCTCTCGGCATCAGCGAGGCCGTCAGCGCATCATCATCCTCGACCACGCGCGCCGTGCCCCAGATCTTCACGCGGCGGCGATGCGCGTAGTCCATGACGAAGATGTAGGCGCGCGGGTTCTCCGACAGGTTGCCCTGCGTGATGTATTGCCGGTTGCCGCTGAAATCGGCGAACGCCAAGGTGCGGCTGTCGAGCACCTTGAGAAAGCCCTTCGGCCCGCCGCGATGCTGGATGTAGGGCTGGCCGTCGGCCGAGGCGGTGGCGAGATAGAAGCTGGTGGCCTCGGCGAGGCGGCCGGCCAGATCGGCATCGACCTCGTGGCGGAAGCCGCGGGTCTCTTCGACATGGGCATAGCTGTCGCGCGATCCCTTGCGGGCCTGGATCGCCCTCGCGGCGGTTGAGAACATGACGTCGCCGGGAGTGCGGATATCTGTCTGGGTCATCGCAATGACTCCTTGTCGCTGCGGCAGTGCCTGCCGCCGTGATGCCAATATGGTCCCAGATCACGGCTGAAATAATCCGGACAGTTGACACTGGATCATTGCAAATGCTGCAATGATCGGATGGACCGCATCGATGCCATCAAGGCCTTCGTCACGGTGGCCGACCTGAACGGGTTCGCGCCGGCGGCGCGGCGCATGAAGCTGTCGCCCTCAGCGGTGACACGGCTGATCGCCGCGCTGGAGGAGCATCTCGGCGTCCGCCTGCTGCAGCGCACGACCCGCTCGGTCACGCTCACCGATGCCGGCCGGCGCTACCTCGAACGCACCAGGCGCATCCTGGCCGATCTCGAGGAGGCTGAGCTCGCTGCCGCGAGCGAGCGGCTGCAGCCGGTCGGGCGTCTCGTGGTGTCGGCCCCGGTCGGCTTCGGCCGGCTGCATGTCGGTCCCGTCATGGCCGCCTATCTCGGCCGCTATCCGGAGGTCGCCGCCGAGCTGCGCCTCGAGGACCGCCAGGTCAATCTGGTCGAGGACGGCATCGACTGCGCGGTGCGCATCGGCCATCTCGGCGATTCCTCGCTTGTCGCCCGCCAGGTCGGCAGCATGCGGCGGATCGTCGTCGGTGCGCCTGCCTACTTCAAGGCCAGCGGCGAGCCGCGCGCACCGGATGCCCTCGTCAAGCACCAGGCCATCCAGTTCGGCCATGCCACCGATTGGCGCTTCGTTAGGGATGGCGAGGAGCAGCGCATTACGCTCAGCCCAAGGCTCGTCACCAACAATGCGGACGCTGCCGTCCAATACGCCGAAGCCGGCGGCGGGGTAACGCGCGTGCTGGCCTATCAGGCGGCCGAGGGGCTGCGCACCGGCCGCCTCAAGCGCGTGCTGGCGAAATACGAGCTGCCGCCGCTGCCGATCCACATCGTGTTTCCGAGCTCCCGCCTGCTCTCGGCCAAGGTCCGCGCATTCATCGATTTGGTCCTTGAGACCTGCAACTGGCGCTTCGGCTGACGTGTCACGGCTTCTTCGGCACGACGCGAAACGTCGCATTGGCCCGCGCGATCACGGCGTCGTCGGCCAGCACCAGGCTCTGCACGAAGCACACCGTGCGCCCGCTCTTGATGACGTCGCTCTCGACGCTCAGCCATTGCCCGATGCCGGCGCTGCCGATATAGTCGACGGCGAGGTTGATCGTGACCAGCGAGACCTCCCAGCCCAGCGCCTGGGCGCAACTGTAGCCCATGGCATTGTCGGCGAGCGAGGCGATCAGCCCGCCATGGATCAGCCCGCGCGAATTGGTGTGCGGCGTCGCCAACCGCAGGCCGAGGATGACGGCCGTGTCGGTTCTCTTCGCATAAAGCGGCTCCCAGGGATCGGTGAACGGGCTCTTGCGGAAATGCGGCTCGAAGCCGGCCGGAATGGTGCTCATGCGCGCCTCTATCATTGCTGACGATGTCAGCATTGAACGATGTCCGCGCGTGCTTTGCACCGCCTACAAAGTTTCAAACGTGTTTTGCGCGTCCGTTTCAAACGGGTGCAGTCGGCACCGGAGCGCATGGCGCATGTTGTCGCAGGGCACCCGTCGACGTGCGGCAATCCCGCAGTGTATCGGTCGGCCCGTACAATTTCGGGTGAAGTCGAGATCCTTAACGTGTTAATGAAATCGCCATCAGCCTGCAACTTTCGTCCGTCAGACTTGCATCGGCTGCAGCGATAAGCTCCGCTTGGCGCGAGCGATGGTGGCAAGTCTGCCGCCGCGCTTGCAATGATCGTTATATGCTATAACAATGAAGTAAAGGGCCCTCGAAGGCCCGTCGATGGAGGAGAACATCCCGATGAGGAAGACGCTTCTGGCGTTGGCGCTGGCTGCCGGTGTGACCACCCCCGCGCTCGCGCAGGACAAGACGTTCGATCTGAAGATTTCGCACTGGGTCCCGGCGAGCCATCCGCTACAGAAGGCGCTGGAGGATTGGGCCGCGTCGGTCGAGAAGGCCTCCGGCGGCACCATCAAGGGCAAGGTGTTTCCGGCCCAGCAGCTCGGCAAGGCTTTCGACCATTACGACATGGCGCGCGACGGCATTGCCGACGTCACCTACGTCAATCCCGGCTATCAGCCCGGCCGTTTCCCGATCATCGGCGCCGGCGAGCTGCCGTTCCTGGTCTCCGACGCCAAGGGCGGATCGGAAGGTCTCGACGCGTGGTACCGCAAATATGCCGAGAAGGAGATGAAGGACGTCAAATACTGCCTCGCCTTCGTGCATACGCCGTCCTCGCTGCACACCCGGACCAAGAAGGTCACGATGCCCGAGGACCTCAAGGGCATGAAGATCCGTCCGGCGGATGCGACCATTGCGAATTTCGTCACCCAGCTCGGCGGCACCAATGTGCAGTCGTCGGCGCCGGAGGTGCGCGACATCATCGAGCGCGGTGTCGCCGACGGCGTGTTCTTCCCGGCCGGCTCGCTGGTGCTGTTCGGCGTCGACAAGGTCACCAAATTCCACATCGACGCCCCGATGTACGTGACGACCTTCGTGTTCGTCATGAACAAGGACAAGTACAACCAGATGTCGGCGGCGCAAAAAAAGGCGATCGACGACAACTGCAACACCGAGGCCGCCGGCAAGGTCGGCGAGCCCTGGGGCAAGTTCGAGGACGCCGGCGTCGACAAGATCAAGGCGCAGGCCGACCAGGAGGTCTACAAGCTCACCCCCGAGCAGACCGCCGCCTGGAAGAAGGCCTCCGAGCCGCTGTTCAAGACCTGGGCCGACGGCGTCAAGAAGACCGGCGTCGACGCCGACGCCGCCATGACCGAGCTGAAGGCCTCGCTCGCCAAGTACAACGCCTTGGCGCAGTAGCCTCTCTCGTCACCCAAGCTATCGCGCGGCAGACGGTGCGCTCCCTCTCCCCGTCCTTCACGGGGAGAGGGTCGGGGTGAGGGGCAACGGCACGGGCGGTGCTCGCGGCCAGACCTGTACCTCTCCATCAGCGTATTGCCGGGCGGCTGCCCCTCACCCCAACCCTCTCCCCGCCCTGGCGAAGCTTCGCTTCGCAAGGGCGGGGCGAGGGAGCCCACCGCCTGCTGCGCAGCAGCTCGCTTCAATCTCTCAGACGTTTGACTTGAGAACGGACACGCCATGCAGCGCGCCTTCATGGATCGGATCATCGACGGGATCGAGTGGATCGCCGCGTTCTTCGTCGGCATCGTCGCGCTCGACATCTTCCTGTCGGTGCTGCTGCGCAACACGCTGAACTACGCGATCCCGGACTCGTTCGACATCGGCCGCATGCTGCTCGGCATCCTGATCTTCTGGGGGATCGCCGCGACATCGTATCGCGGTACCCACATCACGGTCGATCTCGTCTGGGGCAATGTCGGTCCGCGCTACCAGCGCTGGATCGACATCTTCGCCACGCTCGTCCTGCTGTTCGTCGTCACCGTGCAGACCTGGACCTTGTTCGACAAGGTGCGCGGTACCTATGAGGACAACGTCCTCACCTTCGACCTGCACATGCCGACCTGGCCGTTCTTCGCCATCGCCTGGATCGGCGACGTCTCGGCGGTGCTCCTGATCGCCATCCGGACCTATCGCCTGATCTTCCATCCCGAGGAGATTCATGACCCTCACGTCAAGCCCACGGAGTAGTGCCGCATGAGCACGGATGCGGTTGCCGTCATCGGCTTCGTTGCCCTGTTCGCCCTGATGCTGTTGCGCGTGCCCGTCGGCATGGCGATGGGCCTCGTCGGCGTCTCCGGCTTCGCCTATCTCGTCAACGGCACGGCGGCGCTGAAGCTGGTCGGCCAGACCTCGATGCGCACGGTCACGGACTACACGTTCGGCGTGATCCCGATGTTCCTGCTGATGGGAACGTTCGTCTCCAACTCCGGCATGAGCCGCGAGCTGTTCCGCGCCGCCAACGGCTTCGTCGGGCATCTCCGCGGTGGCCTCGGCATCGCCACGGTGGCAGCCTGCGGTGGCTTCGCGGCGATCTGCGGCTCCTCGGTGGCGACCGCCGCGACCTTCTCCGCGGTCGCCTATCCCGAGATGCGCCGCTTCGGCTATCCGCAATCCTTCGCCACCGGCGTCATCGCCGCCGGCGGCACGTTAGGCGCGATGCTGCCGCCGTCGACCGTGCTCGCGGTCTACGGCATCATCACCGAGCAAGACATCGGCAAGCTGTTCATTGCCGGCATCATCCCGGGCCTGCTGGCGATGACCATGTACATGATCACCATCACGGTGATCGGCAAGGTCAGGCCGGATTTCCTCCCGAAGGGCGAGGCGCCGCCGTGGCGCGAGCGCATCGCGGGACTGAAGGGCATCTGGGCGCCGGTGCTCTTATTCCTGTTCGTGATCGGCGGCCTCTACGGCCTGCCCTTTCTGCCGCGCTTCACGCCGACCGAGGCCGGCGGCGTCGGCGCCACCGGCGCGTTCCTGATCGGCGTGTTCACCGGTCGGCTGGACAAGGAGAAGATCCTGGCCTCGCTGCTGCAGGCGACGCGCACCGCGGCGGCCGTGTTCACCGTGCTGATCGGCGCGCTGATCTTCGGCTACTTCCTGACGGTGACGCAGACGCCGCAGAAGGTGACCGAATTCCTCACCGGCCTCGGCCTCGGCCCCTACGGCGTGCTGGCGCTGATCATGGTGATGTATCTCGTGCTCGGCTGCCTGATGGACGCCATGGCGATGATCATCCTGACCGTGCCGATCATCTTCCCGGTGATCTCGCATCTCGGCTTCGATCCGATCTGGTTCGGCGTCATCATCGTGATGACCGTCGAACTCGGCCTGATCCATCCGCCGGTCGGCATGAACGTGTTCGTGATCAAATCGGTGGTGAAGGACGTGTCGTTCTCGACGATCTTCAAGGGCGTGCTGCCCTTCGTCGCCACCGACCTGATCCGCCTGGTGATCCTGATCGCCTTCCCGCTGCTCGCCACCTGGCTGCCGCAACAGATGATGAACCGATGACCACGCCCGTTCTCGAAACCAAGTACGTCTTCACCCTGACCGTGATGATCGGCGCCGTCACCTCGGCCGGCGAGACCGGCATCGGCGTGCGCCGGATCATTCCGATCCATGGCGGCGATGTGAAGGGCCCGGGCCTGAACGGCGAGGGCGTCAGCGGAAAAATCTGCAATTTCGGCGCCGACTTCCAGGTCATCCGTCCCAACGAGCTGATCGACCTCGAAGCCAAATACGCCTTCGAGACCGACGACGGCGCCACCATCTATGTCGAGAACCGCGGCATCCGCTTCGGACCGGTCGACCTGCTGCAGAAGCTGAAGCGCGGCGAGCCCGTCGATCCCAAGCTGATCTACTTCCGCACCCATCCGCGCTTCGAGACCGGCCACGACAAATATCGCTGGCTGATGGAGCACGTCTTTATCGGCTCCGCCGCCCGCCACGCCGACCGCGTCATCATCGACGTGCACGTGGTGCTGTAGACGGCAGTCTCCGTCAAGCGATCAGAGAGGGCGGTGTGAGTTTGGCGCTCGCCTGTCCCAGCATCGTCATGGCCGGGGCTTGTCCCGGCCATCCACGTGGTGCGGCATCCTGGGAACGACGTGGATGCCCGGGACGAGCCCGGGCATGACGGAGTAACTCACTGACAGCAATGTTCGTCGCGACAGCTTCGGAGGCGCGACAGTCCGAAGACTAGTCCTCGTCGTCCCAGCTCGAGGCGCGGCCGTACCCGCCATGGTCGCAATTGCGGTCACGGTAGGCCGGAACGTAGCGGTAACCCTCATAGCCGTAGCCGTCATACGCCGCGTCGCGATAGTGCGAGCGGTATTGGTATTGCGGCCGGTACTGGTATTGCGAGCGGTACACCGGTGCGGGCTCATAGGCTTGCGCTTCCGACGCGATGGCGCCGCCCACGAGCGCGCCGACCAGGAGACCACCGATGAGCGCCGCGTTGCGGCCGTCATGCGCCTGGGCCGGCGCCGCGCCGGCGAGCAGGGTGGCGGTCACGGCGAGCGCGGCAACGCCGCCAGCGAGAGAAGTCTTCAGCGAAACCATGGTCCCCTCCATTGGGAAGTGTGGTGACGATCAACGTTCTATCGCGTGCGCTTTGAAGCCACCCTGAATGGGGTGTTGTGGGCCGTTCATCTGCGAAGTCGCGTCAGGCCGGCAACCGCGTGGACCTGGGGCGTCGTTGCTCCGGGGGCACCGGCCGGCCCGGGCCTGCGGGCGACATCATCGGGGCGAGGTGCTATGAACGGGTCTCAACTGACGAGCCGCGCTATGCACGACGAAGTATGGTGGGAAGGCCCTTTGTGCGTCACCCACCCAATCAACGGACGAAGAATCGTTGGGATGTGCGAGGACGGCCAATGGCGCTGGGCTGTGTACGTCAACGGACCCGAGTGGCAGGATCAGCGCTTGTCCATTTTGTTTCCTGCTGGACAGACTGTCGAGATGGCAAGGAAGCTGGCATCTGAACTCGGCCCGAAGCGCGACCGCGATGAGCGGCAGTCGGCATCTGAGTTGCTTGGACAGATCAAAGCTCACCCTAGTCTTCTTCAACAGTTTCTCATGTGTGAGTGCACGCCTCACGTGAGAGAGCTCTTGATGCGTGCGATGGCTGAGCCGTCGGCATCTCGATGGTGTTTTGAATTCAACCGGTTCGAAGTTTCGCTCCACTCCGACGGAGAGACGGTTCTGATCTTGGACATCTTGGATCCATCTGCGGCAGGCGAGCAGCGGGTCACCGCCCAGCAATTCTTGCAGGACTTGTCGCGATGCTGCGCCACGTAAATCCGCTGGCTTCAGCTACAGCAGATTGCCCAGTTCAAGGCTCAACTCTGCCTCGGGTCAAAAGCGTCCCATGCGTACCCAGGAAGGTGACGGAGCGTGACCGGCGGCCGCATATCACTTCCGAGACAACGGAATTCTGAAAAATAAAAATGTCTTGCGGTTCGTCGGAAATCATGATTTGATCCAGTCATCCCGTCCCGAGCCGAGGGGCGTTGCGCGCGATCGTCACGACACGCGGGGCGGGGAGCGGTGGCCGCGATCATGCCGCAGCGTGGGCGAAAGCTCGCGCGGACGAACGGCGTGTCGCGGACGTGAAGTCGTGTGGTCCTGACCTCCCGGTGCCGAGGTCAAGTGGACGTCAGCGCGCGGAGCGCTGTGTCGAACGACGGGGTCAATCAGCCGGTCCCCGAGGAGAGCGCGAAGGAAGCGTGAAAACCATCGCGCAGGGAAGGCCGGGCGTTCTCCGGCTGCACCTGTGGTACCTGCCGCCTGCATTCTTGTTAGCAGGCGGGCCGCAGGCGTCAGCCGACGCCTGGCCTTCCCTGCGCCCTCTGCACGAGAGGGTGAACGATCAGCAAGCCCCGGGCGCGAAACCGCCGCGGGAATGCCGCATCATGTCATTTGCCTTTGCGCTGCCGGGGCTTACGATGCGGCGCGTGCGCCTTGCGTAGTTCATTCGGCGCCGTTCATTTTGCATTGCACAACACGATCTCGGGCGACGCTTATTGACTCCTACAAAGATCGTTATAAAACATAACTATTCTGAACAGGACACAATAGATCCCATGGGAAACGCCGACACGACGCCGACAGGCGATCCGTCTCTGCTGCAGATCGAACAGCAGGGCGCGGTCCTGACGATCGGGCTGAACCGCCCGGCCAAGCGCAATGCGCTCAATGACGGCATCATCCTCGCGATCGGCGAGTGCTTCACCTCTCTGCCCGACGACATCCGCTGCGTCGTGATCCACGGCCTCGGCGACAATTTCTCCTCCGGCCTCGACCTCTCCGAGCTGCGCGAGCGTGACGCCACCGAAGGCCTGGTGCACTCGCAGATGTGGCACCGGGTGTTCGACCGCATCCAATATTGCCGCGTGCCGGTCATCGCCGCGCTGAAGGGCGCCGTCATCGGCGGCGGCCTCGAGCTTGCCTGCGCCGCGCATATCCGCGTCGCCGAACCATCCGCCTATTTCGCGCTGCCCGAGGGCCAGCGCGGCATCTTCGTCGGTGGCGGCGGCTCGGTCCGCTTGCCGCGCCTGATCGGCGTCGCCCGCATGATGGACATGATGCTGACCGGCCGCGTCTATTCGGCGACCGAAGGCTCGTCCTACGGCTTCGCGCAATATCTGGTCGAGGCCGGCGGCGCGATGACCAAGGCGCTGGAGCTCGCGGCCAAGATCGCGAACAACGCGCCGCTGACCAACTTCGCCGTGCTGCAGGCGCTGCCGATGATCGCGGAAGCCAATCCGCAGACCGGCCTGCTGATGGAATCGCTGATGGCCACCGTCGCGCAGAGCGACAAGGAGGCCAAGGGCCGCATTCGCGCTTTCCTCGATCACAAGACAGCCAAAGTGAAGCCGACGTGACATGACCGCGCAAACAACAACAATCACACAGGGGGGAACGGACAACACGGCGCGCAGCGCCAGTGTTCATCCGTTGCGCGCCATCTCCTTCAATGATCCCGTCGTCAACGTCGAACGCCGCGACGACGGCACCATCTATCTCCGCCCCAAGCAGCCGCTCGGCGATTTCCCGCAGCGCATCACCGACCGTCTGCATCACTTCGCCAAGGAGACGCCGGAGCGCGTGTTCATGGCGGAGCGCGTCGGTCCCGAGGGCTGGCGCGAGCTGAGCTACGGCACCTTGCTGGCGGCGAGCCGGCACATCGCCTCCGGCCTGCTCGCCCGCGGCCTGTCGCCGGACCGCCCGGTGATGATCCTCTCCGGCAATTCGATCGACCATGCGCTGGTCGCGTTCGGATCGCTCTATTCAGGTGTGCCGTTCTGCCCGGTGTCGCCTGCCTATTCGCTGGTGTCGCGCGACTACGGCAAGCTCGCTTATCTGATGAAGCTGCTGACGCCCGGCCTCGTCTTCGTCGACGACGCCGACAAGTTCGCGGACGCGCTGATCGCGAACGTCCCCGAGGGCGTCGAGATCGTCGCGTCGTTCGGCTCCGTGCCGGGCCGCAAGGTCACGATGCTGTCCGAGCTGATCGCCTCGCCGCTGTTCGCCGGCCTCGATGCCATCCATGACAAGATCGGCCCGGACACGATCGCGAAATTCCTGCTGACCTCAGGCTCGACCGGGAATCCCAAGGCCGTCATCAACACCCAGCGCATGATCTGCGCCAACCAGGTGATGATCCGCGAGACGCTCGCCTTCCTGAAGGACGAGCCGCCTGTCATCGTCGACTGGCTGCCGTGGAATCACACCTTCGGCGGCAACCACAACATCGGTCTCACGCTGTTCAATGGCGGCTCGATGTATCTCGACCAGGGCAAGCCGGTGCCTGGCGGCATCGAGGAGACCGTGCGGAATCTGCGCGACATCTCGCCGACCGTCTATTTCAACGTCCCCAAGGGCTACGAGTCGCTGCTGCCGTATTTCCGCGAGGACGTAGGGTTGCGGAAGACATTCTTCCGCAGGCTGCACGCGATGTTCTTCTCCGGCGCGGCCCTCGCGCCGCATGTCTGGAACGAGCTCGACGAGCTCTCGGTGTCCGAGACGGGATATCGCGTGCCGATGCTGACCGGCCTCGGCTCAACCGAGACCGCGCCATTCTTCATGTCGGTCAATCCGCGCACCAGCCGCTCCGGCCACGTGGGTTTGCCGGTGCCGGGCAACGAGGCCAAGCTCGTGCCGAACAACGGCAAGATGGAAGTGCGCGCCAAGGGCCCGAACGTCACCCCCGGCTATTGGCGTATTCCCGAAGTCTCGGCCGCCGCCTTCGACCCCGAAGGCTACTACCAGATGGGCGACGCGCTGAAGCCCGCCGATCCCAACGACTTCAACGCCGGCTTCGATTTCGACGGCCGTGTCGCCGAGGACTTCAAGCTGGCGTCCGGCACCTGGGTTTCGGTCGGACCCTTGCGGGCGCGCTTCATCGCCGCCTGTGCGCCGCTGGCGCGCGACGTCGTCATCGCCGGCATCAACCGCGACGAGATCGCCGCCATCGTGGTGCTCGACCTCGACGGCTGCCGGCTGATCAACGCGACGCTGCCGTTCGACGATCTCGCCGAAACCGCGTCGGATCCGCTGATCGTGGCCGCGTTCCGCGAGCGCTTCACGAAATTCCTGAAGACCGCGACCGGCTCCTCGACGCGGATCACGCGCGCCGTGCTGCTCGGTTTGCCCTTGTCGATCGACAAGGGCGAGGTCACCGACAAGGGCTCGATCAACCAGCGTGCCGTGCTGGAGAACCGCAAGGACCTGATCGAGCGCATCTACGCGTCGACGCCGGACGACGACATCATCGTCGCCGGCTGATCAACGAAATAAGGGAGAGACGACATGTTGTTGAAGGATCAGGCCGCCATCGTCACCGGCGGCGCCTCGGGCCTCGGCGCCGCCACCGCCCGCAAGCTCGCCGCGCAGGGCGCCAAGGTCGCCGTGTTCGATCTCAACGCCAAGCTGGCGGAGGAGGTCGCGGCCGAGATCAAGGGCGTGCCGGTGATCTGCGACGTCTCCGACGCCGCCGGCGCGGAAGCTGCCGTGGCCAAGGCGGTCGAGGCCCTCGGCCAGCAGCCGCGCGTGCTGGTGAACTGCGCCGGCATCGGCGTCGCCAAGCGCGTCGTCGGCCGCGACGGCCCGATGGCGCTGTCGGATTTCGAGAAGGTCATCAAGGTCAATTTGATCGGCTCGTTCAACATGCTGCGCCTGGCGACCGTCGGCATGACCAAGCTGGAGCCGCAGGCGACCGGCGAGCGCGGCGTCGTCATCAACACGGCCTCCGTCGCGGCCTATGACGGCCAGATCGGACAGTCCGCCTATTCGGCGTCGAAGGGCGGCATCGTCGGCATGACCCTGCCGATCGCGCGCGAGCTGGCGCAGTTCGGCATCCGCGTCCTGACCATCGCCCCCGGCCTGTTCCTCACGCCGCTGCTCGCCAATCTGCCGCAGGAAGCCCAGGATTCGCTCGCCGCCGCGATTCCCTTCCCGCGCCGCCTCGGCCATGCCGACGAATTCGCCGCGCTCGCGCTGCACATGGTCGAGAACCCCTACCTCAACGGCGAAGTCGTCCGCCTCGACGGCTCGCTCCGCATGGCGCCGAAGTGAGATTTCGTCGCCTTTCGCAATGAGGAACAAGAAGTAGGGTGGGCAAAGCAGCGTGCCCACCGCCGCTGGAAATGGTGGGCACGGCGCTACGCGCCTTTGCCCACCCTACGGACTTAGTAACGGTGAAGCGTAGTTGGATCGATGCACACCACTGTTCGCCACGAGCACGCTCCCAACCTCTCCCCGCGCGCGGGGAGAGGTCGGATTGCATCGCCAGATGCAATCCGGGTGAGGGGGGCTCTCCGCGAGTCTGGTGCTCGTGGCTGCCCCTCACCCCAACCCTCTCCCCGTGAAGGACGGGGAGAGGGGGCGCACCGTCCCCTCGGCTGATAGCGAGGTACACAACTGATGTTCGTCAACCGCCGCGACGTGCAGATCCAGTGGGGCGACTGCGATCCCGCCAATATCGTCTACTATCCGCGCTACTTCGCGATGTTCGACGACGCCACTTCGGTGATGTTCGAGGCGGCCGGGTTTTCCAAGCAGGACATCGTCCGCCGCTACGGCCTGGTCGGCATCCCCATGGTCGACACCCGCGCGAAATTCTACATCCCCTCGACCTATGGCGACTGGATCACGATCGAGAGCCGGGTCGAGAGCATCAAGCGCTCATCCTTCGACGTCACCCACAAGGTGTTCAAGGGCGAGGCGCTGGCGATCGAAGGCTTCGAGACGCGGGTGCTGGTCGGCCGCGATCCGGCCGATCCGGACAAGCTCAAATCGGCACCTTTCCCAGAGGAGATGAGGGCGAAGTTTCTCGAAGGATGAGGCCGGAATGGGTGCGACATGCGGCCGTCTTAAGGATGTTCAGCTGTCGTGCTTTGGTCGGATGGTGAGGCGTGATCTTCTCGTGTTCAATGCTATGATCACGTTTGGACACCTATCGGCCGGTCGACTGGAAGACGTTCCGAAACAGGGGCGGGACTGCAAACAGGATCGGCGGATCACGAGCTGAACCGAAAAGAGTGAGGGAGGATTTGATGAGGAAGGCCTATCTGGCGGCGGCTGGCGTCATTGCGATGCTGGCATCGGCCCCGGCGCTGGCGCAGACCAGCGAGATCACCATCGGCATCACCACGACCACGACGGGTCCGGGCGCAGCGCTCGGCATTCCCGAGCGCAACGCGCTGGAATTCGTGCCGAAGGAGATCGGCGGCGTGCCGCTGAAGGTGATCGTGCTCGACGACGGCGGCGATCCGACGACGGCGACCACCAACGCCCGCCGCTTCGTGACCGAATCCAAGGCCGACATCATCATGGGCTCGGCGCTGACCCCGCCGACCATCGCGGTGTCCAACGTCGCCAACGAGGCCGGCATTCCGCATTTCGGCCTGGCGCCGTTCCCGGTCACGCCGGAGCGTACCAAATGGTCGGTGGTGATGCCGCAGCCGGTGCCGATCATGGGCAAGGTGCTCTACGAGCACATGAAGGCGCACAACATCAAGACCGTCGGCTATATCGGCTACTCCGACAGCTACGGCGACCTCTGGTTCAATGATCTGAAGAACCAGGGCGTGCCGATGGGTGTCACCATCGTCGACGAGGAGCGCTTCGCGCGTCCCGACACCTCCGTCACCGGCCAGGTGCTGAAGCTGGTCGCCGCCAACCCGGATGCCATTCTGGTCGGCGCCTCCGGCACCGCCGCGGCGCTGCCGCAGACCGAGCTGCGCGAGCGCGGCTACACCGGTCTGATCTATCAGACCCACGGCGCGGCGAGCATGGACTTCATCCGTATCGCCGGCAAGGCGGCGGAAGGCGTGATCATGGCCTCGGGCCCGGTGATGTCGCCGGAAACGCAGGACGACAGTGCGCTGACCAAGAAGCCCGGCCTCGAGCTGAACAAGGCCTATGAGGCCAAGTATGGCCCGAACAGCCGCAGCCAGTTCGCCGGCCACTCGTTCGACGCGTTCGAGATTCTCAAGCGCGTCATTCCGGTGGCGCTGAAGACCGCCAAGCCCGGCACGCCGGAGTTCCGCGAGGCGATCCGCCAGGCGCTGCTGAGCGAGAAGGATCTCGCGGCCTCGCAGGGCGTCTACAACTTCACCGAAAAGGATCGCTCCGGCCTCGACGACCGCGCCCGCATCATCCTGACCGTGAAGGACGGCAAATACGTTCCGGCGAAATGAGCTCGACGAACCATAGCAGATGAGGAAAGGCCGGCTCGGTGAGCCGGCCTTTCGGTTATCTGGACCAGAAGTTCTTCGTTTCCCAAGAGGCCCGCGATGATCTTCGCCCCCACCGGCGCCACCAGGCTCCACATCATCATCGGCGATCCCATTGCGCAGGTGCGCGCGCCCGCCGGTGTCAGCGAAGCCTTCGCGGATCGCGAGAGCGATGCGATCCTGGTCGCGGTCCAGGTTGCGCCGGCCGATCTCGCCGACTTCCTGGCAACGATGACGCGGGTGAAGAATCTCGACGGCATCGTCGCAACCATCCCGCATAAGTTCGCCTGCTATCGCGCCTGCACGACCGCGACCGAGCGCGCGCACTTCATCGGCGCCGTGAACCTGATGCGGCGCGATGCGAACGGCCGTTGGCACGGCGACATGGTCGATGGTCTGGGCTTCGTCGGCGCGGCGAAAGCTGTGGGCTTCGATCCCACCGGCGTTCGCGCCTTGCAGGTCGGGGCGGGCGGTGCTGGCTCGGCGATTGCGCTGGCCCTGATCGATGCCGGTGTCCGCGAGCTCGCCATTCACGACAGCGATGCCGGCCGACGCGATGCGCTGATCGCGCGTCTCAATGAGCGCGGCAAAGGCGGCGCGACCATCGGCAGCACCGACGCCAGCGGCTTCGACATGGTCGTCAACGCGACGCCGGCCGGCATGCAACCCGGCGATCCGCTGCCGGTCGACATGGCGACGGTGAGCCCGTCAGCCTATTGCGGCTGTGTCATCACCAAGCCGGAGGTGTCGCCCTTCATCGCCGCCGCGCGTGAGCGCGGCTGCCTGACGGCGACCGGGATCGACATGTACCACGCGCTGGAGCGCGTGATGGTCGACTTCCTGCTGTCGAAGGAGGCGCCATCCTGAGACAGCGCCTTTCCAATTTCAGGGTCGGTTCAGTGCGCGGCTGCCTCGGCGAAGCCGAGATAGCTCGCCGCGACACGCTGGTCGGTCGCGATCTCCGAGGCCTTGCCGTTGAGCACGAACTCGCCGAGCTCCATGACATAAGCGCGGTCGGCGACCTTCAGTGCAGCCTTGGCGTTCTGCTCGACCAGCAGCACCGAGACGCCTTCCTCGCGCAGCTTGGCGACGATCTCGAAGATGCCGGCGACGATGATCGGCGCGAGACCCAGGCTCGGCTCATCGAGCATCAGCATCTTCGGCGAGCCCATCAGCGCGCGGCCCATCGCCAGCATCTGCTGCTCGCCGCCGGAGAGCGTGCCGGCGAGCTGCTTGCGCCGCTCCTTCAGCTTCGGGAACAGCGTGTAGACGTGCTCGAAGCCTCTGGAGGCATGCGCCTTGCTCATTCTGAAAGCGCCGAGCTGCAGATTGTCCTCGACGTTCATGGTGGCGAACAGCTCACGATGCTCCGGCACCAGGCACAGCCCGCGGGCCACGCGATCCTCGATCTCGTAGCGGGCGAGATCCTCACCCAGGAAGGCGACGCGGCCCTTGAGCGGAAACACGCCCATGATGGCGCTGAGCAGCGTGGTCTTGCCGGCGCCGTTGGCGCCGATGATGGTGACGATCTCGTTCTCGGCGACGGTGAGCGAGACCGAGCGGACAGCCTCGACCTTGCCGTAGGAAACGTGGGCGTCAGTGACTTCCAGCAGGGTGCTCATGCGGCGGCTCCGAGATACGCCTTGATGACCTCGGGATTGGTCTTGATCGCGGCTGGTGTGCCCTCGGCGATCTTGGTGCCGAAGTCGAGCACCACGATGCGGTCGGCGAGATCCATGACGAAGCCCATGTCGTGCTCGACCAGCAGCACCGACATGCCGCCGGCGCGCAGTTCGCGCAGCAGCGCGCCGAGGCGCTGCTTCTCCATGTGGCGCAGGCCGGCTGCAGGCTCGTCGAGCAGCAGCAGCATCGGATCGACGCACAGCGCGCGAGCGATCTCGACGATGCGCTGCTGGCCCAGGGAGAGCGAGCCGGCGAGCTGGTGCATCTGGTCGCCAAGCCCGACGCGTTCGATCTGGCGCGCGGCCTCCGCGAGAAGCTTGGCCTCGTCGGCGCGGTCGAGCCGGAACATGCTCGACAGCGCGCCGGAATGGCCGCGCAGATGCGCGCCGATCGCGACGTTCTCGAGCACCGTCATGTCGGGCACCAGCTTGACGTGCTGGAAGGTGCGGGAAATGCCGAGCTTGACGACGTCCTGCGGCGGCGCGTTGCCGACGGCCTTGCCGAGCACCGAGATGTTGCCGGAGGTCGGCGGCAGCACGCCGGTGATCAGGTTGAAGGTGGTGCTCTTGCCGGCGCCATTGGGGCCGATCAGCGCAACGATCTCGCGGGCCTGCACGTCGAACGAGACGTTGTTGACCGCGACCACGCCGCCGAACTGTTTGCGCGCATTGTCGACCTGCAGCAGCACGTTCGGCGCCGAGGAGGATCGCACCCGGGCCGGCAGCTCGAGCGAGGTGTCCGGCTTCTTGGCGACCGGCTTGAACGGCAGCCGTGCCGTCAGCCACGGCCACAGGCCGGTCGGCGCGAGCTGGAGCAAGGTGACGAGCAGGATGCCGAACACGATGGTCTCGAGCTGGCCCTCGCCATGCAGCAGCAGCGGGAGATAGCTTTGCAGCACCTCCTTCAGGATCACGACGATCGCTGCACCGAGCACGCCGCCCCAGACATAGCCGGCGCCGCCGACCACCGCGACGAACAGATATTCGATGCCGGCCTGCGCGCCGAACGGTGTCGGGTTCACGGCCCGGGCGAAGTGCGCGTAGAGCCAGCCGGAGAGGCCGGCGAGCACCGCGGCGTAGATGAACACCAGCAGCTTGGCGCGCGGCGAATACACGCCGAAGGCTTCGGCCGCGATGTGGCCGCGGCGCAGCGCGCGAATGGCCCGGCCGGTGCGGGAGTCCAGCAGGTTCATCGTCAGCAGCGCGGCAATCAGCACGGCGGCCCAGATCGCGTAGTAGATCGTGCCGGGATCGAGCATCTTGAAACTGCCGATCGACAGCGGCGGGATGCCGGAGACGCCGTCGTTGCGGCCCAGGAAGGCGAGCTTGCTGAAGAGGTAGTAGAGGCCGAGGCCCCAGGCCAGCGTGCCGAGCGGCAGATAGTGCCCGGACAGCCTGACGGTGACGAGGCCGAGCAGGACCGCGGCGAGGCCGGACACCAGGAGCGACAGCGGCAGGGTCAGCCAGGGCGACACGCCGTAATTCGCCGACAGCACCGCCGTGGTGTAGGCGCCGAAGCCGACAAAGGCGGCCTGGCCGAACGAGGTGAGGCCGCCGACGCCGGTCAGCAGCACCAGGCCCATCGCGACCAGCGCGGACAGGCCGATATTGTCGAGCAGCACGATCCAGAACGGTGGCATGCCGGGAATGAAAGGGATCGCCGCAACGAGGACGGCAAAGACGATGAGAGGCCAACGCTCGCGCACGGCTCAATCCTTCTCTTCTTCGACCGCGGGCGCGGCGAGCGAACGCAGCAGCAGGACCGGGATCAGCAGCGTGAAGACGATGACTTCCTTGAAGTTCGAGGCGTAGAACGAGGAGAACGCCTCGACGATGCCGACGACGAGCGCGGCGACTGCCGTCAGTGGGTAGCTGATCAGGCCGCCGATGATCGCGGCGATGAAGCCCTTCAGGCCGATCAGGAAGCCGGTGTCGTAGTAAAGCGTGGTGATCGGAACGATCAGGATGCCGGAGAGCGCGCCGATGGTGGAGGCCAGCAGGAAGGCGATCTGGCCGGACAGCGTGGTGCGGATGCCGACCAGGCGGGCGCCGAGACGATTGACCGCGGTGGCGCGCAGCGCCTTGCCGTACAGCGTCAGGCCGAAGAACAGCCAGAGGCCGACGATGAAGGCGATGGTGATGCCGTAGACCGCCATGCCCTGGCCGGTGAAGCGCAGCGAGCCGAGCGTCGCACTGGTGGTGAGCAGGGCCGGGCCGCGCTGGCCCTCGGCGCCGAAGAACAACAGGCCAAGGCCCTGCAGCGCGAGGTGCACGCCGACCGAGGCGATCAGCAGCACCAGCACCGAGGTGTGGGCGAGCGGTTGGAACACGATGCGGTACAGCGACAGACCGATGCTGGCGACGATCAGCAGCGACAGCACGAGGCTGACGCCTGCGGGCATGCGCTGGTCGGCCGCCCACATGCTGGCGAGCAGCACGACGACCGGGAAGGCGACGTGAAGAGCGAAGGCGCGTGCGACCTTCGGCACGTGCAGCGTCTTGCGCATCGCATAGAGGTCAAAGGCGAAGGCGACGAGGCCGATCACGACCGCGAGCTTGGCGGTGCCCGGCATGCGGCCGGCCGCGAGCGAGGCGTAAGTCAGCGCGCCGTAGGTGACGAATTCGCCCTGGGGAATCAGGATGACGCGGGTGACGGCAAATACCAGCACCAGCGCCAGCCCGAGCAGGGCGTAGATCGCGCCGTTGGTAATGCCGTCCTGCAACAGGAACAGCAAGATCGTTGTGTTCAAGACAGGACGCTCCCCCTCTGTGGTGACCGCACGCCGTGGGGTGCCTTGCGCCCGCGGCTGGTCGGAGCAGTTGAATGGCTGCCCGTGTTTGATATAGTGGATAACAATTATCGATTATAATCTCAAGGCCGCTGTTCCGGCTACGGCATTCGAGACCAGGGATGGAAGCAAAGATGAATTTGGCGGATCGCCATGTCCGATAGCGCCAAGCCTGTGATCAAGCGGGACAGCCGCAAGGAAGCTGCCGTAGCCGTCGAGGAGACGCAAGCGGTCCAGCTCGGCGAACTCTCCGATCTGCTCGGCTATGTGCTGAAACGGGCGCAGTTGAAGGTGTTCGAGGACTTCCTTCGCTGCGTTGCACCCTTGCAGCTGACGCCGGCGCAGTTCTCGGTGCTGCTGCTGCTCGACGCCAATCCCGGCCGCAACCAGACCGAGATCGCCAACACGCTCGGCATTCTCCGGCCCAATTTCGTGTCGCTTTTGGACAGCCTGGAAAGCCGCGACCTCTGCACCCGCGTCCGCTCGGCCAATGACCGACGCTCGCACATCCTGCTGCTGACCGAGAAGGGCAAGAGCGTGCTCGCCCGCGCCAAGAAGCTGGTCGTCTCCAAGCACGAGGCGCGGCTGAACGAGCTGCTCGGCCCCGACGGCCGCGAGACATTGCTGGCGATGCTCACCAAGATCGCGGAGGAGTTCTGACGGCGCCGTGTGCTCAGTCGACCAGGATCACCCTGACGTCGTTGACGTTGGTCAGCGTCGGCCCGGTCTGCAGCAGGCCGCCGGTCGCGGCGAAGAACGCCGTGGCGTCGTTGTTGGCGAGATAGGCCTGCGGATCGAGATTCTGGCCGCGCATTGCCGCAATGACCTCGGCATCGACCAGCGCGCCGGCCGGATCGGAGGCGCTGCCGCCGCCGCCGTCGGCGCCGTCGGTGTCGCCCGCGAGCGCCGATACGCCCTCCATGTCCTGGAGAAGGTCGGCGAGCGCGAGCGCATATTCCTGGTTCGGCCCGCCGCGGCCCTGGCCGCGCACGGTCACCGTGAGCTCGCCGCCCGAGATGATCGCCATCCGCCGGCCGAGCGCGCGGGCCTCGCGCGCCAGCTTGGCGTGATCGGCGGCCACCTCGCGGGCCTCGCCCTCGAGATCGGCGCCGAGGTCGACGACGTCATAGCCGGCGGCCTTCACGGTGGCGACCGCAGCCTCGAGCGAGCTTGCGGGACGCGCGATCAGCTCGAACGAGGCGCGGGAGAAGGCGGGATCGCCGGGCTTGCAGCTCTCATTGGCGGCATCCTCGAGCGCCCGTGCAATCGCCGGATCGACCTCGAGCTTGTATTTGGCGACGATCGCACGGGCATCGGCCAGCGTGGTCGGATCCGGCACCGTCGGTCCCGAGGCGATGGCCGAGGGATCGTCGTGGGGGACGTCGGAGATCGCGAGCGTCACGATTTCGGCCTTCTGGCCTGCTCTCGCAAGGCGCCCGCCCTTGATGCGCGACAGATGCTTGCGGACGATGTTCATCTCGCCGATCGGCGCGCCCGAGCGCAGCAGCGCCCGGGTCAGCTGCTGCTTCTGCGCGAAGCTGACGCCGTTCGCCGGCGCGACCCAGTTGGCCGAGCCTCCGCCGGAGATCAGCACCAGCATCAGGTCGTCGGCTTCGGCCGTTGCGGCCAGCTGCAGGGTGTCGTCCGCGGCCTTCAGCCCGGCTTCGTCCGGCATCGGATGGCCGGCTTCGATCACTCTCACGCGCCGCGTCGGCACGCCGTGGCCATGACGGGTCGTTGCGATGCCGACGAGCTTCGCCGGATCGAACCCGAGCGTGTCGAGATAGTGCCGCTCGGCGGCGACCGCCATCGCCGCGGCGCCCTTGCCGGCGGCGACGCAGATGATCCGTCCCTTTGGCGCTGCCGGGAGGAATCCCGGCAGCACGACATCGGGATGCGCCGCGGCGACCGCGGCGTCGAAGATGGAACGCAACAGCGGACGGCGGCTGCTCATGGGGTGCCGCCCGCGGCTGCGCGATTGTCTACTTCAGCTCGCCGCTCATGACCTCGCCGAACAGCTGCCAGCGCTCGCCCTTGAACTGCATCAGCTGCAGCTGCTCGATCGGCTGGAAATCGTCGGGCCCCGTGGTCAAGGTGACGCCGGGCAGCAGCCCGCCTTGCGCAAACTGCTTCAGGCTTGCCGCCTGCTTCATGACATTCGCGCGAGTCAGTTCGTCGCCGCATCGCTTGAGCACCTCGACCATCGTGGTGGCGATGTTGTAGCCGGTCAGCGCCGACGAATCCACGGGATTGATCTCCGGCAGGTATTTCGCGAGCAGCTCGCGGAACGCGCCGAGGCCGGGGTCATTGGCCCACTGTGGATCCGAGGCATCCTTGGCGTAGGCGGCCGAGATCACGCCCTGCGAGTTCTCGACGCCTGCCGGCCGCATCACGGCCGCGGTCGAGGCGCTGACGTTGGAGATGATGGTGAGCGGCTTCCAGTTCATCTCGCCGAGCTTCTTGATCGCCTGCGCGCCCGA
Organism: Bradyrhizobium sp. USDA 4353; assembly: GCF_054063215.1. NCBI lineage: Bacteria > Pseudomonadati > Pseudomonadota > Alphaproteobacteria > Hyphomicrobiales > Nitrobacteraceae > Bradyrhizobium > Bradyrhizobium sp. USDA 4353. Next base: position 892,300 of record NZ_JBSSGB010000001.1, on the reverse strand, counting down.
TTTCGGCGTCGTGAACAGGATGACGACATCAGGATTGGCCGACTTCATCTTGACGATGTGCGACTCCACCGTCGGCTCGGCGATCTCGTAGCTCTCCTCCAGCACCACGCGCGAGGCCTCGCTGCCGAGACCGTCCTTGAGGCCCTTCAGATAGTCCTTGCCCATGTCGTCGTTCTGATAGAGCACCGCGATCTTGCCGGTCGGCTGCTGCGCCGTGAGATATTTCGCATAGATGCGCGCCTCCGACTGATAGCTCGGCAGCCAGCCCATGGTCCACGGATTGGTCTTGGGCTCGTTCCACTTGGTCGCGCCGGTCGCGACGAACAGCTGCGGCACCTTTTTGGCGTTCATGTATTTCTGGATCGCCGTGTTCGGCGCCGTGCCGAGGACGCCGAACAGGAACAGCACCTCGTCGCTCTCGACCAGCTTGCGCGCCTGCTCCACCGTCTTCGGTGGAGAGTAGGCGTCGTCATAGGAGATGAAGTTGATCTTGCGGCCGTTGATGCCGCCCTCGTCATTGACCTTCTTGAACACCGCCGACATCGCCTTGCCGACCGAGCCATAGGCCGAGGCCGGGCCGCTATAAGGCACGATGTTGCCGATCTTGATCTCGGTGTCGCTGGCGCCGTTGTCGTATTTCTTGTCCGCGTAGGCGCTGCCAACGGCGGCGCCGGCCAAAGCGAGGCCGAGCAGGCCGGAGAGCGTGCGGCGGGTGAGGGCAGTGGTCACGTGGGGAGACTCCTTCGCGGCCTTGGAGCTTGGCCTTGTTGTTGGACTCGCCGCGATCAGGGCGACTCGTTTCACTCCGAAGGTGTCCCCATAGCCTAGCCGCGCGCGCAGCGTAACCGGTGCCGGCGCATGACCGCCGTTCCGTGAACTCCTAGCTTAAAGAATGGTGGGAAAAGAAAGTGGACTTGTTCGCAGATCATGCCTCCTGCGGCGTGACGCCGCAGGAGGCATGATCAGTTCGCCGACATCAACCTCCGACGTCGGCCGAGATCACATCGCCGAACAGTTCCCACCTGTCGCCCTTGAAGCGCATCAGCTGCAATTGACTGACCGGCGCGAAGTCGGTCGCAGACGTGTTGATGGAAATGCCGGGCAGCAGCATCTCCGTGCGGAAGCTGCGCAAGCTCGCTGCCTGCTTCATGACGTTCTCACGGGTGAGATCGTCGCCGCACTGCTTCAGCACCTGCACCAGGGTCTGCGCCACGCCGTAGCCGACGACGGCACCGCCATCGAGCTTGTCGCCTTCCGGAAAATCCTTGGCCATGAACTCCAGGAACTGCTTCATCCCGGCATCGTCCTTCCATTGCGGGTCGGAGACATCCTTGAGGTAGGCGGCCGAGATGATGTCCTGCGAATTCTCGAAGCCGGCCGGCCGCAGCACGCTTCCGACCGAAGCTGACACGTTGTTGAGGAGGTGCAGCGCCTTCCAGTCGATTTCCTTGACCTTCTTGATCGCCTGCGCCGCGAATTTCGGCGTCGTGATGTTCATGAAGACATCGGCGCCGGTCGCCTTGAGCTTGACAATGTGGCTGTCGATCGTCGGCTCCGTCGTCTCGTAGCTCTCCTCCATGACGATCATGCTGGCCGCCTTGGCGCCGAGCCCGTCCTTGAGGCCCTTCAGATAGTCCTTGCCGTAATCGTCGTTCTGATACAGCACGGCGATCTTGGCGCCGGGCTTCTCCTTCAGAAGGTATTTCGCATAGATGCGCGACTCCGCCTGGTAGCTCGGCTGCCAGCCCATGGTCCACGGGAAGTTCGACGGGTCGTTCCACTTGGTGGCGCCGGTCGCGACGAACAGTTGCGGCACCTTCTTGGAGTTCATGTATTTCTGGATCGCCGTGTTCGACGGCGTTCCGAGCGAGTTGAAGATCATCAGGACTTCATCGCTCTCGACCAGCTTGCGCGCCTGCTCGACGGCTTTCGGCGGCGAATAGGCGTCGTCGTAGGAGACGAAGTTGATCTTGCGGCCGTTGATGCCGCCCTCGGCATTGATCTTCTTGAAGTAGGCCGCTTCCGTCTTGCCGATGATGCCGTAGGCCGAGGCCGGCCCGCTATAGGGCATGATGTTGCCGATCTTGATCTCAGTATCCGAAGCGCCGGTGTCGTATTTCTTGTCGGCGGCGAATGCGCCTGACGAGGCGAAGGCGATGGCGGCGACCGAGGCGAGGGCGGCCCTGCGCGTGATCATCATTGTGCGTGTCTCCCGTGTTGGTGATGATTTGTCATGGCCTCCTTGCTGGAGGCTCTCATTGTGACGGGGAAACTATAGCAGAGCAGGTGGGGCGCGGCTGCGACATCGCGGCACGGTCCGTGTTTTCGCGGTCTGCTGCGGCAATCAGCCGTGTGCAGCTGCGAGAGAGCGCGCAATCTCGACGGGTGCGTGCTTTGCAAGAACAGCCTGAGATCAATGGCCGGCGTGAGACGGCCGCTGTTAGCTGTGCCGAGCATCCACGAAAAAGCCCTCCGCGCCGGTGGCACGGAGGGCCAGTGGAGATCGACACCGCTCGTTGATGGCGATGCGCGATGGCTCTCGTGAGCTACTCGACGGCGCCGCTGATGGCCTCGCCGAACAGCTCCCACTTCTCGCCCTTGAACCGCATCATCTGCAGCTGCTCGATCGGGGCGAAGTCGGTGGCCGAGGTGTTGATCTTGACACCCGGCAGCAGCGTGTCCGGCGCAAAGTCCTTCAGGCTCGCGGCCTGCTTCATGACGTTGGCGCGGGTGAGGTCGTCGCCGCACATCTGCAGCACCTTCACCAGCGTCTGCGCCGCGCCGTAGCCGTAGACCGTCGAGCTGTCGAGCTTGTTGGCGTCGGGAGCGTATTGCGCGAGGAAGTCGAAGAACTTCTTCATGCCGGGATCATTGTCCCACTGCGCGTCCGCAGCGTCCTTGGCGTAGGCGGCCGAGAGGATCCCTTGCGAGTTCTCGAAGCCGGCCGGCTTGATCACGCTGCCGACCGAGGCCGAGACGTTGACGACGAGATGGGTCGGATGCCAGTCGATCTCGGCGAGCTTCTTGATCGCCTGCGCCGCGAATTTCGGCGTGGTGACGCTGAAGAAGGTGTCGGCGCCGGAGGCCTTCAGCTTGACGATGTGGCCGTCGATCGAGGGCTCGGAGGTCTCGTAGCTCTCCTCCATCACAATCATCGACGCGGCCTTGTCGCCGAGGCCGTCCTTGAGGCCCTTCAGGTAGTCCTTGCCGAAATCGTCGTTCTGGAACAGCACGCCGATCTTGGCGCCCGGCTTCTCCTTCAGCAGGTACTTCGCGTAGATGCGGCCCTCGCTCTGGTAGCTCGGCTGCCAACCCATGGTCCACGGGAAGTTCTTCGGATCGTTCCACTTGGTGGCGCCGGTGGCGACGAACAGCTGCGGGATCTTCTTGCCGTTGAGATATTTCTGGATCGCCGAGTTCGACGGCGTGCCGAGCGGGTTGAAAACGAACAAGACCTCGTCGCTCTCGACCAGCTTGCGCACCTGCTCGACAGCCTTGGGCGGCGAGTAGGCGTCATCATAGGTGACGAAGTTGATCTTGCGGCCGTTGATGCCGCCCTCGGCATTAATCTTCTTGAAATACGCTTCCTCGGTCTTGCCGATCACGCCGTAAGCGGACGCGGGTCCGCTATAGGGCATGATGTTGCCGACCTTGATCTCGGTGTCGGACGCGCCGGTGTCGTATTTCTTCTGGGCGAAGGCTGCGCCCGAGCTGAGGGCGACGACCGCCGTCGCAAGGGCGGCGATCCGTAGATGGTGAGCGACCTGCAAGAGTTCCTCCTTAGTTCTTTCTGAGTTTGCCGATGAGCTGCTGCGCCACCATCGCCACCTGCCGCGAACCGTGCGGGACGAGGAAGATGACGAGGAACAGCAACACGCCGAACACCGCGCCGGACAGGCCCTTGGAGATGCCTTCGGCAATGTTGGGAACAAAGATGATGAAGGCCGCGCCGACGAACGAGCCGGGCAGCCAGCCGACGCCGCCGACGACCATGCCGAGGAACAGCGAGATCGCGAGCACGATCGTGTAGCTGTCCGGCGCCACGAACTGCACCGCGATCGCCCCGAGCCCGCCGGCGACGCCCGTGATCCCCGCGCTGACACCGAACGCCAGCGTCTTATAAGTCGCGACGTCGATACCCATGGCGGAGGCGGCGATCTCGTTGTCGCGGATCGCCATGAACGCCCGGCCGGAGCGCGAGCGCAGCAGGTTCACCGAGAACACATAGATCGCAATCGTGATCGCCAGCGTGAAGTAGTAAAGCCACATGTCCTGCGACATCGGCAGGCCGAACGGCGCGTCCGGCTTGGTCACGACCAGACCCTGCACGCCGCCGGTCCAATGCTCAAAGAAGCCGAGCTTGAGGATCTGCGGCATGGCGGTGGCGAGTGCGAAGGTTGCCAGGGCCAGATAGACGCCGGACAGCCGCAGCGCCGGCTGGCCGAACAGGAAGCCGAAGCCGAAGCAGATCACGCCTGCGATCGGCAGGGTCAGCGCGTAGTTGACGTTGTACTGCTCCATCAGGATCGCCGACGTATAGGCGCCGACGGCATAGAACGCGCTCTGTCCGAGCGAGAACTGTCCGGAGCCGCCGGTCAGGATGTTCAGCGCCAGCACGGCGAGACCATAGATCAGAAGCATCGTCATCTGGAAGATGATGAAGTTCTTGACGAACAGCGGCACAACCAGAAGCAGCAGCACGACGACGAAGGTGGTGCCGGAGCTCAGGGTCATGGCCCGCTTCGGAACGGCCTCGACCGCGGGCGCTGGGGATGCGATTTCCTCGACTGCGCTCATGATCAGACTCGCTTCACGATGTTGCGGCCGAACAGGCCGGCGGGTTTGATGACCAGGACGGAGATGATCAGCGCCAGCGCGATCGGCAGCTTCATCTCATTGCCCACATGCGGGATGTAGGTGCCGGCGAGGTTCTCGAAGATGCCGACCAGGAAGCCGCCGAGCACCGCGCCGAATGGGCTGGTGAGGCCGCCGAGCACGGCTGCGGCAAAGCCGTAGATCAGCACGCCGCCCATCATGTTGGGCTCGAGGAACACCACCGGGGCGATCAGCATGCCGGCGATCGAGCCGATCGCCGCCGCCATGCCCCAGCCGAGCGCGATCATCCAGGACGTGTTGATGCCGACCAGCCGGGCCGATTCGGGCAGCGCCGCCGCCGCCCGCATGGCGAGACCGACGCGAGTGTACTGGAAGAAGAAGTACAGCCCCACGAGGAGCAGCAGGGTGATGCCGATCATGCCGGCCTGATGGGTCGAGATCAGCTGGCTGCCGAGGAAGGGCGAGGAGCCGAACGGCGTGGGATACTGCTTGATCGTGAAGTCCCAGATCAGTCCGGCGCAGGAGTTGATGATCGAGAACAGAGCGATGAAGCCGGCGACTTGCGTGAGGATCGGCGCCTTGGTCAGCGGCTTGAACAGCACGCGCTCGATCGCGATGCCGCCGATGAAGGAGAAGATCAGCGTGGCGATGAAGGCGCCCCAATAGGGCAGCCCCCATTGCATCAGCTGCCAGGAGATGAAGGTCGAGAACATCGCCATCTCGCCTTGCGCGAAGTTGAGATGGTCGATCGCCTGGTAGATCATCACGACGGCGAGCGCCATGCAGGCGTAGATCGCGCCCGTCGCGATGCCGGCCAGGACCTGGTTGGTGAAGAGTTCCATCGTCCCGACTCCGTCAGTAGCCCAGATAGGATTTGCGGACGTTCTCGTCGTTCGCGATGTCCTTCGCGACACCCGACATCACGATACGGCCGGTCTCGATCACATAGGCCTGGTCGGCGAGCTCCAGCGCGAGCTGCGCGTTTTGCTCGACGACGAGGATCGAGACCTTCTCGTCGCGATTGATCTTGCCGAGAATGCCGAAGAGATCGCGCACCACCAGCGGCGCGAGGCCGAACGACGGCTCGTCGAGCAGCATCAGCCGGGGACGCAGCATCAGCGCGCGGGCCACCGCCAGCATCTGCTGCTCGCCGCCGGACAACGTGCCGGCCTGCTGCGTGTGGCGCTCCTTCAGCTTCGGGAAGTAGGCGTACATCCGCTCGATGTCGGCGACGATGCCCGCCTTGTCGCCGCGGGTGATGGCGCCGAGCTGCAGGTTCTCCTCGACCGTCATGTTGGTGAAGGTGCCGCGGCCCTGCGGCACATGCGCGATGCCGAAGCGGACGATGCTCTCGGTCGACTTGTTGTTGAGCGGCTTGCCCTCGAACTCGATCGCGCCGGTCGAGCGCACCATGTTGCAGATTGCGCGCAAGGTGGTGGTCTTGCCGGCGCCGTTGGCGCCGAGCAGGGTCGTCAGCGAGCCCTCGTTGAGCGAAAAGGAGAGGCCATGCAGGGCCTGGACCTGGCCGTAATAGGCGCGGAGATCCTTGACGTTGAGAAGCGCCGTCATTGATCCTTGCTCCCGAGATAGGCCTTGATGACGTCGGGATCGGCCTGCACCTGGGCCGGTGTGCCCTCGGCGAGCTTGCGGCCGAAGTTCAGCGCCACGACGTGATCGGCGATCGACATCACCAGCCCCATGTGATGCTCGACCAGCAGCACGGTGATATGACGGTCGTCGCGGATTCGGCGGATCAGGTCGCCGAGCACATAGACTTCCTCGTGATTGAGCCCGCCGGCGGGCTCGTCGAGCAGCAGGATCTTCGGATCGGCCGCCAGCGCGCGCGCCAGTTCGACGCGCTTCTGGGTGCCGAACGGCAGGCCGGACACGGTCTTGTGCGCGACCTCCTCGAGATTGAGATAGGCCAGGATCTCGTGAACCTTGGTGTTGACGGCAGTCTCGCTGCGCCGGATCCAGGCGAGCCGCAGCGAGTCCGAGATGATGTCGCTCGAGGTCCGCGCATGCGTTCCGACGCGGACGTTGTCGAGCACCGAGAGGTTCGGGAACAGCGCGACGTTCTGGAACGTGCGGCCGATGCCGATCTCGGCGATGCGATGCGGCGGCCGCGACAGGATGCTGCGGCCTTCCATCAGGATGTCGCCGGCGCTCGGCTGGTAGAGGCGGCTGAGGCAGTTGAACAGCGTCGTCTTGCCGGCGCCGTTCGGGCCGATGAGGCCGAGGATCTGGCCCTTGTGCATGTCGAACGACACGCCGTTCAGCGCGACGATGCCGCCGAACACGACGCTGACGTCGCGGACCGCGAGCAGCGGATCGTTGGTGGGGGCGAGTTGTGCCTGCGTCATCTCGTCTCGCCCCTCCCGAAATCGGTCAGGTTGGAGCGCGGCGCCAGCCGACCGCGATGATGCAGGCTATCTGATACCCTCGGCAACACGGGCAACTTTTCCTCCTGGCTTCGGCTTTTTATTGGGTTCTTTGTGAGACGATTGGCTCGTCTGATTATTTGTCTGATTAGTTTGCGGCGCGAGTCCGCCAAGCGCCGCTTCGATTTTTCTTACCATCGCGACGAGGCGAGGTCCAATGTCGGAGAGCAGGCGCTCTTCCGTGAAGCGGAATGCCGGCGCGCCGCAATTGATTGCGTAGGGACCCGTTCCATCGTTGAGTCTCAGCGCCGCGGCGACGGCGTGGACATCGTCCTGCCACTCGCCGGCCGAGATCGCGAAGCCGTGCCTGGCGACGGTCTCGCCGGCGCGCTCGATGCCGTCGCGGATTTTCGGCCAGCGGCTGCCGTAATGCTCGCGCATCTCGCGCATGAGCGCGGTGCGTTCCTCCTCGGCCAGCGCCCACAGATAGGCCCGGCCCATCGCGGTCGTGGCGATCGGAATGCGCGAGCCGACGTCCAGCTCGACATTGACGACGCCGTGCCGGCTCTGCCCGATATAGATCATGCTGAGCCGGTCGCGGCCGCCGATCGCGACCGCGCCGCCGGTCTCGCGCATCAGCTGCTCGCGAAACGGCTCGGAGAGCTGGCGCACGCCGAGATTGGCGAGCGCGGCGTAGCCGAGCAGCAGTGCCGAGGGCGCCAGCTGATATTTTTCGAAACGAGGAACCGGGGTGAGATAGCCGAGCTTGGTGAGCGTATAGGTCAGGCGCGACACCGTGGCCTTGGGCAGGTTGGTGCGCGCGGCGATCTCCTGGTTGCCCAGCAGGCCGTCGTTCGGCCGGAAGGCACGCAGCACTTCCAGGCCGCGCGACAGCGCAACGACGAAGTTGCGATCGGTCGCAGCTTTCTTCCCTGGGCGTTTCATGTCATCGGCTGTCGATTGATGAGCCTCGTTGACAACGCTCGTGCTTCAAAATAACCCTGGCTGTCAAGATGTGGAATTACGTTTCGCACTGCGGAATTGAGGTTCGGCAGCGGGTAGACGCAAGCAAGGCTGATACTCTGCGCAAATGAAGGTCCCAGAATTGGCAGGTCGGTTAACCGGCCGCAAAGAAACGACATCCCAAGGAGCTTACGCGTGAGCGAAGTGGCAAAGCTTGATCGACAAGACATCATCGGCATCGTCACCATCGACAGCCCGCCGGTCAATGCGCTGAGTGCCGCAGTTCGCGGCGGCATCCTCGACAACGTCAAGGCGGCGATCGACGATCCCGCGATCAAGGCGATCGTTCTGACTTGCGGCGGACGCACCTTCATCGCCGGCGCCGATATCACCGAGTTCGGCAAGCCGCCGAAGCCGCCGGCGCTCAACGACGTGCTGAGCACGATCGAGAACAGCCCGAAGCCGGTGATCGCCGCGATCCATGGCACGGCGCTCGGCGGTGGCCTGGAAGTGGCGCTGGCCTGTCATTACCGCGTTGCCACCAAGGACTCGAAGCTCGGCCTGCCCGAGGTGAAGCTTGGCCTGCTGCCGGGCGCGGGCGGAACGCAGCGCCTGCCGCGCGCGGTCGGCCCCGAGCTCGCGGTCAAGATGATCGTCGGCGGCGATCCGATCAGCGCTGCCGAGGCGCACAAGAGTGGCTTGATCGAGGAGATCGTCGAAGGTCCGGCGTCGGGCGGCGTGGAGTTCGCGCGCAAGGTGGTGGCGGAGAACCGTCCGCTGCGCAAGCTGCGCGATGACGATTCCAAGATCGCCGCCGCCAAGGCCGATCGCTCGATCTTCACCAATGCGGTCGCCGCGATCACCAAGAAGTCGCGCGGCCTCGAGGCGCCGTTCGCCGCGGCCGATGCCGTCGGCTATGCGATCGACCTGCCGTTCGACGAGGGCCTGAAGCGCGAGCGCGAGGGCTTCCTCAAGCTGGTGGCCAGCGATCAGTCGAAGGCGCAGCGCTACGCGTTCTTCGCCGAGCGCGAGGCGGCCAAGATCGCCGGCGTGCCCGAGGGCACCAAGGGCCGCAAGGTCGAGCGCGTCGCCATCATTGGCGCCGGCACCATGGGCGGCGGCATCGCGATGTCGTTCGCAAATGCCGGTATTCCTGTCACTTTGATCGAGACCGCCGAGGAGCAGCTCAAGCGCGGCATGGGCATCATGCAGAAGAACTGGGAAGCGACCGCCGCGCGCGGCGGCATCCCGGCGGATGCCCCGGCCAAGCGCATGGCGCTGATCGACGGCAAGGTCGGCCTGGAGAACGTGAGGGACGCGGACCTCGTCATCGAAGCCGTGTTCGAGACCATGGCGGTGAAGAAGGAAGTGTTCGGCAAGCTGGATCAATACGCCAAGCCCGGCGCCGTGCTCGCTTCCAACACGTCCTATCTGAACATCGACGCCATCGCCGCGGAGACGAGCCGTCCGCAGGACGTGCTCGGCATGCACTTCTTCTCGCCGGCCAACGTCATGAAGCTGTGCGAGATCGTGCGCGCCGAGAAAACCGCGCCGGATGCGCTGGTCACGGCGGTGTCGATCGCGCGCAAGATCGCCAAGGTGCCGGCGGTGGTCGGGGTCTGCGACGGCTTCGTCGGCAACCGCATGCTGGCGCAGCGCGGCAAGCAGGCCGAGAAGCTGCTGTTCGAAGGCGCGCTGCCGCAGCAGGTCGACGCCGTCGTCACCAAGTTCGGCATGCCGATGGGCCCGTTCGCGATGGGCGATCTCGCCGGTCTCGACATCGGCTGGCGCTCGCGAAAGGACAGGGGCATCAAGAGCGAGATCGCGGATGCGCTGTGCGAGGCCGGCCGCTTCGGCCAGAAGACCGGCAAGGGCTACTACAAATATGAGGCTGGCTCGCGCGCGCCGCTGCCGGATCCGGATGTCGAGAAGCTGATCGACGAGACGCTGGCCAAGCTTGGCCTCAAGCGCCGCGCCGTGAGCGACGAGGAGATCCTCGAGCGCATGATGTATCCGATGATCAACGAGGGCGCGAAGATCCTCGCCGAAGGCATCGCCGCTCGTCCGTCGGACATCGATGTGGTCTGGCTGTACGGCTATGGCTGGCCGATCTATCGCGGCGGCCCGATGTACTGGGCCGACAGCGTCGGCCTGAAGCACATCGCCGAGCGGCTGGCGTTCTACGCCAAGGAGACCAATGATCCGTCGCTGGAGCCCGCGCCGCTGCTGAAGCAGCTCGCCGACGAAGGCAAGACCTTCGCCTCGCTGGCCAAGGAATCCAAGGCTGCCTGATGCAGCCTGCTCGTCGCGTCGTTCGCAGGTGCGCTCCCCTCCCCCTTGCGGGGAGGGGTCGGGGGTGGGGGTCCACACGGGCAGTCTTGCCCGGGGCCACCCCCCTCCCTGACCCTCCCCCACAAGGGGGGAGGGAACGGAGAGAGCGGGGCCGCCTGACGGCAACAAACACAGAGTCCGCATGACCCATCCTGGCGAACAGTTCTATCCGGAAGGCGTCCGCTGGGACGCGCCGCTTGCAAGTGGCACGTTGCCGGATCTGCTGGCGAAGTCCGTCAGCGATTTCGGCGATCGCCATGCGCTCGAATTCCGCGATCGTCCGATCAGCTTCAATGAGCTTGCCGGGCTCGTCGACCAAGCCGCCGCCGCCTTCCTCCGCGCCGGCTACGGCAAGGGCGCCTCGATCGCGCTGTTCCTCGGCAACACGCCGGATCATCCGATCAATTTCTTCGGCGCGCTCAAGGCCGGCGCCCGCGTCGTGCATCTGTCGCCGCTCGACGGCGAGATCGCGCTGTCGCACAAGCTCTCCGATTCCGGCGCGCGCATCCTGGTGACGTCGAACCTGTCGGCGCTGCTGCCGACGGCGCTGAAGTTCCTGGCGAAGGGCCTGCTCGACCGGCTGATCGTTTGCGAGGATGATCATTGGGGCAAGGTCGGCACGCCGCAGACGGCACTGTCCGACAATCCCGCCGTGATCACTCATCGCGCTTTTTCCGATGGCGCCACGGCGCCGTCGGCGTGGCCCGCGATCTCGCCCGACGACATCGCGCTGCTGCAGTACACGGGCGGCACCACCGGCCTGCCCAAGGGCGCGATGCTGACGCATGGCAACCTCACCTCCGCGGTCTCGATCATCGAGATCTGGGGGCGCGCCACCCGGACCCAGCATGAGGGCGGCGACCGCGTCATCTGCGTGCTGCCGCTGTTCCACATCTATGCGCTCACCGTCGTGCTGCTGACTGCGCTCCGCATCGGCAGCCTGGTCTCGCTGCACCAGCGCTTCGACGTCGAGGCTGTCATGCGCGACATCGAGGTCAAGCGTGCGACCTACTTCCCGGGCGTGCCGACGATGTGGATCGCAATCGCCAACCTGCCGGATCTCGACAAGCGCGATCTGTCGTCGCTGACCAGCGTCGGGTCCGGCGGAGCGCCGCTTCCGGTCGAGGTCGCGCGCATCCTGGAGCGCCGTGTCGGCATGAAGCTGAAGAGCGGCTGGGGCATGACCGAGACCTGCTCGCCCGGCACCAGCCATCCGAAGGAGGGACCGGACAAGCCAGGCTCGATCGGCATCGCGCTGCCCGGCATCGAGATGGACGTCGTGTCGCTGGAAGATCCCTCCAAGGTGCTCGGCATCAACGAGGTCGGCGAGATCCGCGTCAAGGGGCCGAACGTCACCAAGGGCTATTGGAACAGGCCCGAGGAGTCGGCGCAGTCCTTCGTCGGCGACCACTTCCTCACCGGCGACATCGGCTATGTCGATGCCGACGGCTTCTACTTCCTGGTCGATCGCAAGAAGGACATGATCATCTCCGGCGGCTTCAACGTCTATCCGCAGATGATCGAGCAGGCGATCTACACCCATCCTGCCGTGCAGGAAGTGATCGTGATCGGCATTCCCGATGCCTATCGCGGCGAGGCGGCGAAGGCCTTCATCAAGCTGCGCGACGGCTTTGCGCCGTTCCCGGTCGAGGAGCTGCGTGAGTTTCTCACCGGCAAGCTCGGCAAGCACGAATTGCCGGCGGCGGTCGAGTTCGTCGACGAGCTGCCGCGCACGCCGGTCGGCAAATTGTCGCGTCACGAATTGCGCCAGCAGCAATCATCCACATCTCACAGCAAACAAGCGTAACAACAACAGGAGGTCGCCCATGACCGATGCCGTCATCGTTTCCACCGCCCGCACGCCGATCGGCAAGGCCTATCGCGGCGCGCTCAACGCCACCGGCGGCGCGACGCTGCTCGGTCACGCGATCGGCGAGGCCGTCAAGCGCGCCAAGATCGATCCGGCCGAGGTCGAGGACGTCGTGATGGGCGCGGCCCTGCAGCAGGGCTCGACCGGCGGCAACATCGCGCGCAAGGCGCTGCTGCGCGCGGGCCTGCCGGTGTCGGTCGGCGGCACCACCATCGACCGCCAGTGCGCCTCGGGCCTGCAGGCGATCGCGCTGGCGGCGCGCTCGGTGATCTTCGACGGCGTCGAGATCGCGGTCGGCGGCGGCGGCGAGTCGATCTCGCTGGTCCAGAACGACAAGATGAACGTGTTCCAGGCCACCGACCCGGCGCTGCTGGAGATCAAGGGCGACGTCTACATGCCGATGATCGACACCGCCGAGGTGGTCGCCAAGCGCTACGGCATCTCGCGCGAGAAGCAGGACGAGTACGCGCTGGAGAGCCAGCGCCGCACGGCAGCCGCGCAGCAGGGCGGCAAGTTCAACGAGGAGCTTGCGCCGATCTCGACCAAGATGGCGGTGACCGACAAGGCCACCGGCAATGTGTCGTTCAAGGATATCACGCTGTCGCAGGACGAGGGGCCGCGGCCGGAGACGACCGCCGAAGGTCTCGCCGGCCTCAAGGCCGTGCGTGGCGACGGCTTCACCATCACTGCCGGCAATGCCAGCCAGCTGTCGGACGGCGCTTCGGCGTCGGTGATCATGAGCGACAAGGAAGCAGCCAAGCGCGGTCTGCAGCCGCTCGGCATTTTCCGCGGCTTCGTCGCGCACGGTTGCGAGCCTGACGAGATGGGCATCGGCCCTGTCTTCGCGGTGCCGCGCCTGCTGAAGCGCCATGGCCTCACGGTCGATGACATCGGCCTGTGGGAGCTCAACGAGGCGTTCGCGGTGCAGGTGATCTACTGCCGCGACAAGCTCGGCATCGACCCGGACAAGATCAACGTCAACGGCGGCGCGATCTCCGTCGGCCATCCCTACGGCATGTCGGGCGCGCGCCTCACCGGCCACGCCCTGATTGAAGGCCGCCGCCGCAAGGCCAAATACGCCGTCGTCACCATGTGCGTCGGCGGCGGCATGGGCGCCGCCGGCCTGTTCGAGGTGTTGCAGTAACAACCACAGCCGTCGTCCCGGACAAGCCTGCGAGCGCGACAGCGCTCGCGGGCGCAGATCCGGGACCCATACCGCGTGATGACCGCTTGGGGCACGATGGCAGATGCCTGTGCTCCAAACGTCCGCCGGTGGTTATGGGTCCCGGCTTTCGCCGGGACGACGGCGGAGCGAGACGAACTAACAGGACCACACGACACACGGGAGCGATCCAATGGATCTTGCATTCACGAAGGAAGAGCAGGCGTTCCGCGAGGAAGTGCGGCAGTTCTTCAGGGACAACGTGCCCGCGGAGACGCGCCGCAAGATGGTCGAGGGCCGGCATCTGTCGAAGGACGAGATGGTGACCTGGTGGCGCATCCTCAACAAGAAGGGCTGGGGCGTCTCGCATTGGCCGACGGAATATGGTGGCACCGGCTGGAGCTCGGTGCAGCACTACATCTTCAACGAGGAGCTGCAGGCCTATCCTGCGCCGCAGCCGCTCGCCTTCGGCGTCAGCATGGTTGGCCCTGTCATCTACACTTTCGGCAACGAAGAGCAGAAGAAGAAGTACCTGCCGCGCATCGCCAATGTCGATGATTGGTGGTGCCAGGGCTTCTCCGAGCCCGGCTCGGGCTCCGACCTTGCGTCGCTGAAGACCAAGGCCGAGCGCCGCGGCGACAAGTGGATCATCAACGGCCAGAAGACCTGGACCACGCTCGCCCAGCACGCCGACATGATCTTCTGCCTGTGCCGCACCGATCCCTCGGCCAAGAAGCAGATGGGCATCTCCTTCATCGTCTTCAGCATGAAGTCGAAGGGGGTCACGGTCCGTCCGATCCAGACCATCGACGGCGGCCGCGAGGTCAACGAGGTGTTCTTCGACGACGTCGAGGTGCCCATCGAGAACCTGATCGGCGAGGAGAACAAGGGCTGGGACTACGCCAAATTCCTGCTCGGCAATGAGCGCACCGGCATCGCCCGCGTCGGCGTCTCCAAGGAGCGCATCCGCCGCATCAAGGAGCTGGCCGCCAAGGTCGAGGCCGGCGGCCGCCCGGTGCTGGAGGACCCGTCGTTCCGCGAGAAGCTCACGGCTTGCGAGGTCGAGCTGAAGGCGCTGGAGCTGACGCAATTGCGTGTCGTCGCCGACGAGGGCAAGCACGGCAAGGGCAAGCCCAACCCGGCGTCCTCGGTGCTGAAGATCAAGGGCTCCGAGATCCAGCAGACCACCACCGAGCTGCTCATGGAAGTCATCGGCCCGTTCGCCGCGCCCTACGACGTCCATGGCGACGACGATAGCAACGAGACCATGGATTGGACCGCCCAGATCGCGCCGAGCTACTTCAACAACCGAAAGGTCTCGATCTACGGCGGCTCCAACGAGATCCAGCGCAACATCATCGCCAAGGCGGTGCTGGGGCTCTGACGTGTGAGCCGCAGCGCTTCGACAACGCACGCCGTCATGGCCGGGCTTGACCCGGCCATCCATGCGCAGCCCCGCACGGGCACGACGTGGATGCCCGCGACCCGCGCGGGCATGACGGAGAATGGGGATACTGGAGACTAAACCAATGGATTTTGATCTCACCGAGGAGCAGCGCCTCCTCAAGGACAGCATCGACGGCCTGCTGGCGGATGCCTATGATTTCGACAAGCGCAAGCTGTACATGAAGGAGAAGGGCGGCTGGAGCCAGGCGATCTGGTCCAAGCTCGCCGAGCAGGGCCTGCTCGGCCTGCCGTTCTCGGAGGAAGACGGCGGTTTCGGCGCCGGCGGCGTCGAGACCATGATCGTGATGGAGGCGATGGGCCGCGCGCTGGTGCTCGAGCCGTATCTCGCGACCGTCGTTCTGTCGGGTGGCTTCCTGCGCCATGGCGGCTCGGCGGCGCAGAAGGCTAAGCATCTGCCTGGGATCATCGACGGCAGCAAGACGTTCGCCTTCGCCCAGCTCGAGAAGCAGTCGCGCTACGACCTGTTCGACGTCGCGACGTCGGCCAAGAAGAAGGGTGAAGGCTATGTCATCGACGGCGAGAAGTTCGTCGTGCTCAACGGCGAGAATGCCGACACCTTGATCGTGACCGCGCGCACCTCGGGCGGCCAGCGCGACAAGTTGGGGATCGGCGTGTTCATCGTGCCAGCGGATGCCAAGGGCGTTACCCGCAAGGGCTATCCGACGCAGGATGGCCTGCATGCCGCCGACATCACCTTCACCGGTGTCGAGGTCGGCGCTGATGCCGTGATCGGTGATCCCGCCAATGGCCTGCCGCTGATCGAGCGTGTCGTCGACGAGGCCCGCATTGCGCTGTGCGCGGAGGCCGTCGGCCTGATGGACGAGTCGCTCAAGACCACGGTCGAGTACATCAAGACCCGCAAGCAGTTCGGTGTAGCGATCGGCTCGTTCCAGTCGCTGCAGCACCGCGCCTCCGACATGTTCGTGGCGTTGGAGCAGGCCCGCTCGATGTCGATGTTCGCCACCATGGCCGCCGAGTTCGACGACGCCAAGGAGCGGTCCACCTCGATCGCCGCGGCCAAGGTGCAGATCGGCAAATCGGCGAAGTTCGTCGGCCAGCAGTCAATCCAGCTCCACGGCGGCATCGGCATGACGATGGAGGCCAGGATCGGCCACTACTTCAAGCGCCTGTCGATGATCGAGCTGACCTTCGGCGACACCGACTACCACATGCGTCGCGTCAGCGAAGCGGGTGGGTTGATCTAGCTCTGCAAGTCACTCCGTCATTGCGAGGAGCGAAGCGACGAAGCAATCTAGAGTCGCGCACTCGGCCCTGGATTGCTTCGCTTCGCTCGCAATGACGGCGGGAGGACCCGGCAGCCCGCAATCCGGGCGACCTGATCGGCCAGGAGCAATCATCATGACCCCGAATCCCTTCAACCTCGCCGGCCAGGTCGCCGTGATCACCGGCTCCAGCCGCGGCATCGGGCGTGCGTCGGCGGAATTGCTCGCGCAGCTCGGCGCCAAGGTCGTCATCTCCAGCCGCAAGGCCGACGCCTGCGAGGAGGTCGCTGCCGGCATCCGCGCCAATGGCGGCGATGCGCATGTCATTGCCTGCAACATCTCGCGCAGGCCTGAGGTCGACGCGCTGATCGACAGCGCGGTGAAGCACTACGGCCAGGTCGATATCCTCGTCTGCAACGCCGCCGTGAATCCTTACTACGGCCCGCTGCTCGACATCACCGACGAGGCCTTCGACAAGATCATGGCCTCGAACGTCAAGAGCAACCTCTGGCTCTGCGCCAAGGCCATCCCGCCGATGGCCAGCAGGGGCAAGGGCTCCGTCATCATCGTGTCCTCGATCGGCGGCTTGCGCGGCTCCACCGTGATCGGCGCCTACGGCATCTCCAAGGCCGCGGATTTCTCGCTGTGCCGCAGCCTCGCCGGCGAATGGGGTCCGCAGGGCGTCCGCGTCAATTGCGTCGCGCCGGGCCTCGTCAAGACCGACTTCGCCCGCGCGCTGTGGGAGGACGAAGCCCGCCTGAAGCAGCGCTGCGCGACCACCCCGCTCCGCCGCATCGGCGAGCCGCACGAGATTGCCGGCGCGGTGGCGTATCTGGCGTCGGATGCGTCGACCTTCATGACGGGACAGACCATCGTGGTGGACGGCGGCGTGACGACCGCGGCAGTGTAGCCCTCGTGTCCGAGCGGCGTTGCGGATGACGGTCTTCACCCTCCTCTGGAGGGGGAGGGTCGCCTCGCAGCGAGCAAAGCGAGAGGCGAGGCGGGGTGGGGTGATCTCTCCATAGACACCGCCTTCGCGGCTTCACCCCACCCCGCCTCGCATTCCGCTGCGCTTCATGCGAGCCGACCCTCGCCCTCCAGGGGAGGGTGGCACGGCCGAGTCTGCTCCACCTTGACCTTCCCCCGCCAATCCGCTTGCTTGTCGCCCCAACGTCAACCTTCCGGGAAGAAACCCCATGTCCTTCGTGCTGGCCATCGATCAGGGCACCACGTCCTCGCGCGCGATGGTGTTCCGCTCCGACATCTCGATTGCCGCGGTGGCGCAGCAGGAATTCCCGCAGCATTTCCCGGCATCGGGCTGGGTCGAGCACGAGCCGGAGGATATCTGGACCTCGACGGTGATGACCTGCCGCGACGCGCTGGAGAAGGCGGGTCTCGCGGCGAAGGACATCGCGGCGATCGGCATCACGAACCAGCGCGAGACCACCGTGGTCTGGGACCGCGCCACCGGCCAGGCGGTGCACCGCGCCATCGTCTGGCAGGATCGTCGCACGGCCGACATCTGCGCGCGACTGAAGGCAGAGGGGCACGAACCTGATGTCAGCGCCAGGACTGGTCTGATCATCGATCCCTATTTCTCCGGCACCAAGGTCGCCTGGATCCTCGACCATGTACCGGGTGCGCGCGAGCGTGCCGAGCGCGGCGAGCTGATGTTCGGCACCGTCGACTGTTATCTGTTGTGGCGGCTGACCGGCGGGCGGGTGCACGCGACCGATGCCACCAACGCCTCGCGCACCTTGCTGTTCAACATTCACACCGGGCAGTGGGACGAGACTCTGCTGAAACTGCTGCGCGTGCCGCGCTCGATGCTGCCCGAGGTGAAGGATTCCTCCGCCGATTTCGGCACCACCACGCCGGATTTGTTCGGCGGCCCGATCAAGGTCGCCGGCATCGCCGGCGACCAGCAGGCAGCGACCATCGGCCAGGCTTGCTTCACGCCGGGCATGATGAAGTCGACCTACGGCACCGGGTGCTTTGCGCTGCTCAACACCGGCGCCACGCCGGTGAAGTCCAACAACAAGCTGCTGACCACCATCGCCTATCAGCTCAACGGCGTCAGGACCTACGCGCTGGAAGGCTCGATCTTCATCGCGGGCTCCGCGGTGCAGTGGCTGCGCGATGGGCTCGGCATCATCAAGCACGCGGCCGAGACCGGTCCTCTTGCCGACAAGTCGGACTCGATGCAGTCGGTGTATCTCGTTCCGGCCTTCGTCGGTCTCGGCGCACCCTATTGGAATCCGCGCGTGCGCGGCGCGTTGTTCGGCCTCACCCGCAACACCGGCCCGGCGGAGCTGGCGCATGCCACGCTCGAGAGCGTCTGCTACCAGACCTATGATCTATGGGCCGCGATGCGCGCCGACTGGCCCGATGCGTCGGCTGCCACCATCGTGCTGCGCGTCGACGGCGGCATGACGGCGTCGGACTGGACCATGCAACGCCTCGCCGATCTGCTCGACGCGCCGGTCGACCGTCCGATGATCCAGGAGACGACCGCGCTGGGCGCGGCCTATCTCGCCGGCCTCAATGCTGGCGTCTATCCGGAGCCGGAAAAATTCGCCGACAATTGGCGGCTGGAACATCGCTTCCGGCCGGCGATGAGTGCGGCCACGCGGCAGCGCAAGCTCGCGGGCTGGGCCCGTGCGGTGAAGGGTGTGCTGGCGAGCGACGAGGGCGAGTAGGGATGTCCGTTCCCGACGGCGTCTTCGACATTCCGCCGGGCAAGATCGCCGCGGTGGTGACCTCGCTCGAGATGCTGGCTCCGCCGCCGCTGCCGCCCGACCCCCTCGGTGATTGGGCTCTCCGCCGCGTCGCGCAGCCCGGTCTCGATTGGTATCGTGACCTCTACGCGCGCGTCGGCTGGGAGTGGCTGTGGTCGCAGCGCACGCGCATGAGCGACACGGAGCTCGCTGCGAACATTCGGGTCTCCGGCGTCGAGATCTATACACTCGAACACGATGGCGGCGACGAAGCCCTGCTGGAGCTCGACTTTCGTAAGAACAACGAGTGCGAGCTGGTGCTGTTCGGCGTCACGTCCAAGCTGATCGGCACCGGTGCCGGCCGACTGCTGATGAACCACGCGCTGCGCCGCGCCTGGGCGCAGCCGCTGACGCGGCTGTGGGTCCACACCTGCAGCTTCGATCATCCGCGCGCGCTCGCCTTCTATCAGCGCTCCGGCTTTCGCCCCTATCGTCGCCAGATCGAGATCGCGCCCGACCCGCGGCTCGATGGCACCCTGCCGCGCGATGTCGCGGCGCATGTGCCGCTGCTGGACTGAACTTGCTCGCTGACAACACGGCCGAATGGCGCTTCAATGGTGCACACAGGAGGATGCGCCATGTTCCTGATCGGCCAGTACGACTCGCCCTTCGTTCGCCGCACGGCGATCGCGCTGCGGCTCTACGACATTCCGTTCGAGCACCGGCCGTGGTCGACCTTTGGCGATGCCGACAAGATCGCGCCCTATAATCCGCTGCTGCGCGTGCCGGTGCTGGTGCTCGACAATGGCGAGGCGCTGATCGAGTCCGCTGCGATCCTCGATCATCTCGACGAGACCATCGGCCCCGAGCGCGCCATGCTGGCGCCGAGCGGCGGGCTGCGCCGCCAGCAGTTGCACACGATCGCGCTCGCCACGGGGCTCGCCGACAAGGCCGTCAGCCTGATCTATGAGCGCGTGCTGCGCAAGGATCGCCTCGCGCTTTGGGTGGAGCGTTGTGAAACGCAGATCGCCGGCGTGCTGGCGATGCTGGAGGCCGAGCGCGCCGATGTGACGACAGAATATTGGTATGGCGCCGACATCAGCCACGCCGACATCGCCGTCACCTGCGTGCTGCGTTTCACATCAGAGGCCCATCCGCATCTGTTCGACGCCAAGCGCTATCCGGCGCTGGCGGCCCATGCCGCCCAATGCGAGGCCCTGACGCCGTTCCAGGAGATCGTGCAGCCGCTGGCTCCGCCGAGCGGGGAGTGAGACGGTCCATATCCGCCATTGGACTGCGCCGGCTCGTTCGCTGCCCACCTTCCAATGGAGGGTGAGCCTGAGATCGGCCATAAAAACATCTGGCATGGGCGACCGCCGCGCAGCGCGGCCGCCCAGCCTGTTCGCTCGTGGCGAGGCGTCGCGCCTCGATCCCGGAGCTGGTCGTCTCAGAGCTGCCCGAGCAGCGTGTCGCCGCCGGAGACCTCGACCTTGCCCGGGGCGGCTTCGAGGTTCAGCTTGGTAACTTTGCCGTCCTCGACCAGCATCGAATAGCGCTTGGAACGGATGCCGAGGCCGTGGGCGGTGGCGTCGAGCTCCATGCCGATCGCCTTGGTGAACTCGGCGCTGCCGTCGGCCAGGAAGATGGCCTCGTCGCGCTGGTCGGTGTCGCGCTTCCAGGCGTTCATGACGAAGGCGTCATTGACCGAGACGATCGCGATGGTGTCGACGCCCTTGTCCTTCATCGCGTAGGCGTTGAGGAAGATGCTGGGCAGATGCATCTTGTGGCAGGTGCCGGTGTAGGCGCCGGGCACCGCGAACAGCGCGACCTTCTTGCCCTTGAAGATGTCGTCGGTGGTTTTGACCTGCGGGCCTTCTTCCGTCATCACGCGGAACTGGGCTTCCGGCAGCTTGTCGCCAACCTGGATCGTCATATCGAAACTCCTTCCCCTGGATCTGTGCTGATCGCGTGTCTTGCGAACGTGCTTGCGAGCGTGCCTTCAAACGTGTCTTGCGCGGTGCGCGCTACACTATTCGGCGGGCCGAAAACGGCAACGGCCCGCCGCGTTCACGACTCCGTCATCGCACAACGGGGCTGCAGTGCCAACGGATCAGGCGGCTGCCGCCGGATTCTTCTTCTCGTCACGCAACTCGCGGCGCAGGATCTTGCCGACATTGGTCTTGGGCAGCTCGGTCCTGAACTCGATCTGCTTCGGCACCTTGTAGTTGGTCAGCTGCTCGTGGCAGTGCTTGACGATGTCCTCCGGCGTCAGGTTCGGGTCCTTCCTGACCACGAAGGCCTTGACGACCTCGCCGGTCTTCTCGTCCGGGAGGCCGATCACGGCGGTCTCCAGCACGCCCGGATGGGCGGCGATGACCTCCTCGACCTCGTTCGGATAGACGTTGAAGCCGGAGACCAGGATCATGTCCTTCTTGCGGTCCACGATCTTGACCGATCCGTCCGCGGCCATCACGCCGACGTCGCCGGTGCGGAAGAAGCCGTCCGCGGTCATCACCTTGGCGGTCTCGTCCGGACGATTCCAATAACCCGCCATCACCTGCGGGCCCTTGGCGCAGATCTCGCCGGGCTGACCGAGCGGCACCTCATTGCCGTCATCGTCGCGGATCGACAGGAAGGTCGAGGGCAGCGGCAGGCCGATCGTGCCGGTGAACTCGGTCGAGGTCGGCACGTTGCAGGTGAGCACCGGCGCGGTCTCCGAGAGGCCATAGCCCTCGGCGATGCTGCAGCCCGTCACCTGCTTCCACTGGTCGGCCACCGGTTTCTGCACCGCCATGCCGCCGCCATTGGAGACCTTCAGCTTGGAGAAGTCGATTTTCCGGAAATCCGGATGATGCAGCAGGCCGTTGTAGAGCGTGTTGACGGCGGGGAAGGTGTTGACCTGATACTTCATCAGCTCCTTGATGAAGCCCGCGATGTCGCGCGGATTGGGGATCAGCAGATTGGCGCCGCCGGCGCGCACGGCGAGCAGGAAGCAGCAGGTCAGCGCGAAGATGTGGTAGAGCGGCAGCGCGCAGACGATGAGGAGCTGATCGACATGCGGCGGCCGGTCCATGACCGGCTGCAGCCAGGCGTCGTTCTGCAGCACGTTGGCGACGACGTTGCGGTGGAGCAAGGTGGCGCCCTTGGAGACGCCGGTGGTGCCGCCGGTATATTGCAGGAAGGCGACGTCGTCGGGACCGATCACGGGCTTCTGGAAGCGCTTGCCGCGGCCGGCGGCGAGCGCGTCATTGAACAGCACCGCGCCCGGTAGCGAGAACGCAGGCACCATCTTCTTCAGCCGGCGGACGACGAGGTTGACGATCACGCCCTTAAAGCCGAGCAGGTCGCCCATGCTGGCGACCACGATGTGCTTGACCTGAGTGTGGCCGACCACCTGCTGCACCGTGTGGGCGAAATTCTCCAGCACGATGATCGCTTCCGCACCGGAGTCCTTGAGCTGGTGCTCGAGCTCGCGCGGCGTGTACAGCGGATTGACGTTGACGACCGCGTAGCCGGCGCGCAGCACGGCTGAGATCGCGACCGGATATTGCAATACGTTCGGCATCATCAGCGCGACGCGCGCGCCCCTCGCCAGCCCAAGGCCTTGCAGATAGGCGCCCATCGCGACCGACATCTCGTCGAGCTCGCGATAGCTGATCGCTTTGTCCATGCAGATGAAGGCGCGGCGGTCGGCAAACTTCTTGAAGCTTTCTTCCAGCAGCTCGACCAGCGACTGATACTTGCTGGGGTCGATATCGGCGGGAACGCCGGCTGGGTAATGCTTGAGCCAGATGCGCTCCATGAACCCTTCCTCTCCTGATCGTCTCTTATGGTCGGCGCCGGTCATCCCAGGCCGCATTCGGCGGCCAATATCGAATGTCCGGCCGAGCAAGGCAAGCGGCCGGGGCGTAGACCAAAGAGGGAAGCTCGGACGGCTCGCAGCGGGCGCGGGGCTCCACGAGCCCGCGTGCGGCGCGAGATCAGCCGTCCTTCGGCGCTGGCTTGCCGTCGGCCTTCGGCTTGGCGGCTGCCTTCGGCTTGGCCGCCTTGGCCGCAGCGTCGGGCACCGGCTTTTCCGCTGGTTTTGCCGCATCGTGCTTGGCTGCCACGTGGCGTGCGGCCGCCGGTTTGGCCTCAGCAGGCTTAGCCTCCGGCTTCAAGGCGGTCTTGGCCTCGCCGTCGGTCTTGGCAGCCGTCCGGGTCGCGGTCTTGGCGTCCTTCTTGGCTGCGGCATGCGCCTTCTTGCCGCGGTGCTTCGCCGGGGTCTGCGCGTCGGCGTCCGCAGCGACAGCGGCGATCAGGGCGGGGCCGGTCCGGGTCGGGCCGGTATAGACCGGCACGGGCTCGGACGGGGCGGGGGCCGCGGCGAGGATCTCCGACGGCTTCAGGGCCGGGGCCTGCAGCCCGGCGAGCAGGGTGCCGCCGGTGGTCGTTTCGCCCTCGGTGCTCGCCTCCTCGCCGTCATCGTCGCTCGCAGGACGGTGTCGCTTGCCGCTGCACATGTCGTCGCGCAGGTTCGGCGGCGTGGCATCGACCGGCACCAGCTGCTCGACATTGCCGAGCGGCGCCTTCAGCCAACTGAGCTGATTGCCGTTGAAGCCGCGGTCGAGCATCTGGATCGCGCGCACCGCGCGCATCTGGCCCGAGGAGGCGCCGAGCACCACCGCGATCAGGCGCTTGCCGTTGCGGGTCGCCGAGGCCACGAGATTGTAGCCGGATGCGCAGATGAAGCCGGTCTTGAAGCCGTCGGCGCCGGGATAGCGCCCGATCAGCCGGTTGAAATTCTGCACCACGCGGCGGCCGTAGCGGATCGAGGGGATGTGGACGAAGTACTCGTATTCCGGCAGGTCGCGAATGATGGCGCGCGCCAGGATCGCGAGATCGCGCGCCGAGGTGATCTGGCCGTCGGCCGGCAGGCCGTTGGGATTGACGTAGCTCGTCTGGGTCATGCCGAGCCGCTGCGCGGTCTCGTTCATCATGATCGAGAATCCGTCGATCGAGCCGCCGACGCCTTCGGCGAGCACGACCGCCATGTCGTTGGCGGACTTCACCAACATCATCTTCAGCGCGTTGTCGACGGTGAGCTGCGTGCCCGGCCGGTAGCCCATCTTCGACGGCGACTGCGACGCCGCGGTCGGCGACACCGTGAACAGCGTGTCGAGCGAGATCTTGCCGTCCTTCACCGCCTTCAAGGTGACGTAGGCCGTCATCAGCTTGGTGACGGAGGCGGGGTACCACGGATAGGTCGCGTTCTGCGCCTCGAGCACCTTGCCGGTGTCGGCCTCGACGAGCAGCAGCGCCTCGGCATGGGCGAGGCGAGGCGCGAGCATGAGCGCGGCAGCAACAGCGATGATCTTCAGCGGGGAATAGCGGAACAACAGGCGAAGCGTCTGCACTGGTCTGGTCCGGTCCTTTGAGAACCCGCCTCGGTGACGCGAGGTGGGCAAACGGGCTTTCGGGTTTCAAGCGTGTCCGGCGCCGCATGGGTTGCGGCAGGTCGCGAACCTATACCGGCTCGATGCTGGTTAACAGAGCCCAGCCATTCAATTCCACGATGAAAGCGTCCCGCCATCAGGCCTTGACGGTGTCGTCGGCGCTGGCCGGCGCAGAGAGCGAAGCACGATCGCTTTCCTGAACCATGAATTGCGCCTTGGCGAGTTCCGCGAAATGGCCGCCTCTGGCGACGAGTTCATCGAACGTTCCGCTTTCGATCACGCGTCCGTTCTCGAACACCAGGATTCGGGTGGCGTTGCGGATGGTCGAGAGCCGGTGCGCGATCACGAAGGTGGTGCGGCCCTTCATCACTTCATCGAGCGCAGCGTTCAGCTTGGCCTCGGTGACGGCATCGAGCGCCGAGGTGGCCTCGTCGAGAATCAGGATCGGCGGATCCTTCAACAGCGCACGCGCGATCGACAGCCGCTGACGCTCGCCCCCCGAAAGCATGCGGCCGCGCTCGCCGGCATTGGTATCGAACCCCTGCTCGGCGCGATCGATGAAGTCGAGCGCCTGGGCGCGGGCCGCCGCTGTGCGCAGCTCCTCGTCGGTCGCATCGGGCTTGCCGACCAGGAGGTTTTCGCGGATCGAGCGGTTGAACAGCAGCGCCTCCTGGAACACGACGCCGATGTTTCGGCGCAGGGCGGCCAGCTTCAATCCGCGCACATCCATGCCGTCGATCTTGATGAAGCCGGATTGCGGATCGAAGGCGCGATGCAGCAGCGCGATGGCGGTGGACTTGCCGGCGCCGGTCGGGCCGACCAGCGCGATGGTCTGGCCGGGCAGCGCGGTGAAGGTAAGGTCCTCGATCGCCGGACGCTTTCCGTCATAGGAGAACGAGACGTCGTTGAACTCGACCAGTCCCGACAGCCGGCCGACATCGATCGCATCGGGCCGGTCGCGCACCGCGGGCACGGCATCGAGCACCGTGAAGAACTCGGCGAGCCGCGGCGCCTCCATGAACACGTTGTTGATGAACGACACGACCTGCTCGAGCTTCTGGATCAGCATGGTCGCGAACGACACGAACATCACGATCTCGCCGACCGAGGTGAGGCCGGCCTGATGCAGGGCGATGCCGAGCGTGAAGATCGCGAGCACGGTGATGGTGGTGGATGCGCGGGTGATGACGGTGACCAGCGCCCACCAGCCGAGCACGGGCATCTGCACCGACAGCAATTGGCCGGCGACGTGGCGCAGGCCCTGCACCTCGGCATCGATGCGCACGAAGCTCTGCACCAGCGCGACATTGCCGAGCGCGTCGGAGGCGCGTGCCGAGAGGTTGCTGTAATGCTCCTCGACCTCGCTCTGCATGCCGTAGGTCTTGCGCACCACGAGGGTGGTCAGCACCGTGAACACGATGCAGAGCACGAACAAGAGGATCGCGAGCCGCCAGTTCAGATACAGCGACAACGGCAGCAGCACGATGACGGACATGATCGCGGCAAAATGCTCGCGGAAGAACGACAGCCACAGATGCCACAGCGCATCGGTGCCGTTGATCATCACCTTCATCAGCCGTCCCGAATGCGTGCCGGAATGGAACGTCAGCGGCAGCTGCAGGATGTGCTCGAAATAGCTGGTGAGCACCGCGTGGCGCTGGCGGTGGGCGAGCCGGTCGGCCTGCAGCGCGACCCAGGCGCTGGCGAGGATCGTGAAAAGGCCGAATGCGGCCCAGGCCGCGAGCAGCGGCCAGGCCGTGGCGGTCGACGCATTGCCGGACAGCGAATCGACAATGCGTCCGAACAGCACGGGCTCGGCGAACTGCGCCACCGCCAGCGCGAGGTTGGCGATCGCCACGATCCAGCCGAGCCGCGCCTCCTTGCCGAGCAGTTGGAGCACGCGGATGTAGACACGGAGCAGGGACATGGCGAGGCGCTTTTCGATCAGGCGGCGGAATCGCGCGGAAGGGCGCGACGCATGTTTAGCAAGGGATGGGCACCGGGTGACAGCGCAATCCGCTGATGTCAGTTGACGAGGCGGCTGTCGGCGGGCGGCAGGAAGCCGTCGTCGAAGATGTCGGCGGGCTGCGGGCGCTTATGGACGAATTTGCGGTCCTCGGCGATCTGGTCGAGCGCGCGCTCGAACCGGGCGGGATCGATGCCGCCGATGCCGTCGCGGCGCACGTCCGATGTCAGCACGTTGTCGGCGAGCACCGTCTGCAGCCGCTCCAGCTCGAGCTCGCGCGAGCCGTCCTCCATGCGGCTCAGCACGTCGGTGATCGCCGCCTGCGGATCCTTGATCGCGACATGGAGGCCGGATGTCAGCGCTCGTAGAACGCCTCTCACCGCTTCAAGCTGCTTGGCGGCGAAGCCGGGATTGACGATCACCGCATGCCCATAGGCCTCGCAGCCATAATCGGCGAAGCGCAGCACCGCGAGATCGGCGGCGGGAACGCCGCGGTCGCGCAGATTGATCGCCGAGAGGTAGGAGAACCCGCTGACGGCGTCGACCTGCCCCGCCGACAGGATCGGCTCACGCACCGCAGCTCCAACGCGCGACAGCTTGATGGTCTCGGGCTTGAGATGGTTGTGCTTCACGACCGCTGGCCACAGCCGGATCGACAGGTCGCCCTCGGCGACGCCCAGCGTCTTGCCATCGATGTCGGCGAGCGCGTTGATGCCGCGGCTCTTGCGGGCGATGATGGCGTAGGGCGCGCGGTTGAACAGCACGAACACCGCCTTGACGGGCTGACTGCCCGGAGCGTCGCGATAGCGGATCAGCTCGTTGATGTCGGCGAGCGCCATGTCGGCCTCGCCCGACGCCACCCGCGCGATCGCATCCGGCGAGCCTTTGGCCGTCGTCATCGTCACGGTCACGCCCTGGGCAGCGAACAGCCCACGGCTCGCGGCCAGCACCATCGGTGCCATGCTGCCGTCGATTGGACGATCCAGCGCGAACATGACGGCGACCGGACGCTTGGGCTCCTCGGCTGCGGCAACCTGCTCCGACAGCCATGCAGGCAGGATGAAGGCCGCGATCAGCGCCAGGGCAAGCAGGGTGACTGGTCTTTGCATACGCATGAGGTCACGCCGGTCTTCGCAGGTCGCACCGGTCTTGTCACGCCGGTATTCTAATCAGTTCATGCGGCACGTTTGCTCGGCCCGCCCACGCGATGTGTCAATTTCGTGACGGCTTCTAGGTTCGCGCGGCGCTCGATTATTTCCGATCGAATATGAATGGTCCATGAGCAAGGCCTGCGGCGATTTGCGGCTTCGACTCCTGGTTTCCATAGCGGAACTGTCACCCCAGTTGAGGAGTTGGGCTCGCGAAATTTGATCGTACGGAGGATCCACATGATCGCACAGCGCGGAAATATCTCACGCGTCAGTCGCGCCACCGTCCTGGCGGCGGTGGCCGCGGTGACGTTGACGGCCGTTCAGCCGACGCTCGCATTCGCCGGCTCGGCCCCTGCGGAAAAGGGCGCCGTGGCCAAGACGGCAAATGAAAGCGGCCTGACCGACGTCAGCGCCCGCCGCCGTCACTATCGCGGCAATGGCGGCGCGGCTGCCGCCGCGGCCTTCGCCGGCATTGTCGGAACCGGCCTCGCCATCGCGGCGGCGCAGAACCGCCGCGCTTATTACGAGGACCACTATTACTATGGCCGTCCCGCTTATTACGGCGGCCCGGGCTATCACTATTATGGCGGCGGCGAGCCGTATTACGGCGGCGGCTACTACAATCCCTGGTGACGACGGGTCACCTCGAACGATCCGCCGGCCTTCGCGCCGGCGGATTTTTTCATGTCTGCCGCAGACGTTAACGCCGCCGCCATTGATCTTAACTATTGTGCGCTGATGACTGATTCGATCGAGCGGCTCTATCGCGCGGTGCTGGCGGCCAGGGATCTGGATCCGTCACGCTCGCGCACGGCCAAGCTGATGCAGCAGGGCACCGGCAAGATGGCCAAGAAGCTCGCCGAGGAGGCCATCGAGGTCGCGATCGACGCGGTCGGGGGCGATGCCCAGGCCGTGGTGCGCGAAAGCGCCGATATGATCTATAATATGACGGTGCTGTGGGCCGAATTGGGAATCCGGCCCGAGGACGTCTGGCGCGAGATGGAACGGCGCGAGCTGATGCTGGGGATCGCCGAGAAGCTGCCGAAAACGCCGGTGAAGGTCGCAAAAGTGGCGGCCGCGCGTGTTCCGGGGCGACCGATCGTCGCGGCTGAAAGCCGGGTCATCCGCAAACGGCACTAGGCCGCTATCGGCGGCGCATCGCCCAAAGACAAACGCATGGACAAACGCGGCCCGGTTTGCTTCATCGCGAGCCATGCTCAGACGTGTCTATGACTGGTGTATCGACGCCGCCCACAAGCCGCATGCCCTCTGGATCATGGCTGCGATCGCCTTCGCTGAAAGCTCGTTCTTTCCGGTGCCGCCGGATGTGATGCTGATCCCGATGTCGCTGGCCAAGCCGCAGCGCGCCTGGCTATTCGCCGGCGTCTGCACCGTGGCCTCGGTCGCCGGCGGCGTGGTCGGCTATGCGATCGGCGCGCTGCTCTACGACTCGCTCGGTCAATGGCTGATCCATCTCTATGGGCTCGGCGACAAAGTCGAGGCCTTCCGTGCCTCCTATGCGGAGTGGGGCGCCATCATCATCCTGCTGAAGGGGCTGACTCCGATCCCCTACAAGCTTGTCACGATCACCTCGGGCTTTGCTGGCTACAATCTCTTCCTCTTCATCGTCTGCTCGATCGTGGCCCGCGGCGGTCGCTTCTTCATCGCCGCGATCGTGCTCAATCGATATGGCGAATGGATCCGGGTGCACATCGAGAAGCATCTCGGTCTCTGGGTGGCGCTCGGCGCGGCCGTTCTGGTGGCCGGCTTCGTCGTCGCGCTGAAGCTGATCTGATGCGGTCGCGGCGCGCAGGGCTGATCGCGGGCTCGGCCGTGCTGGCTGCGATGCTCCCTGTGGCCGCGGCGTTGGCGCAGTCGGCGCCCATCGCCGGCATGCGCGAGACGCCGGCGCAGCCGGTCGCGGAGCCGACCCCGCAGCCCTCGGATCCGAGCCTCATGGACGAGCTCGGCAAGCTGTTCGACAAGATGTCGATCATTCCGTTGAAGCGTCAGGAGCCCACCGTCGCGCCGCCAGCCACGGACAGTGCCGCGCCTGCCGCTCCCGCCGCTCAGCCGCAGCCGCCGCGGCAGGCGGCCCAGCCGCCCGCGCCCAATGCTGATGCCAAGACGAATCCCAACACTGATTCCAAGAGTGGTGACAGCCAGGGCGGCGTTCTCAAGGAGACCGGGGACGCGCTGTTGCGCCTCACCAGGCCCTCCACGATGGTGTCCGGCCGTATCGTCTGTCCGATCGCCGCCAACGGCACGCCGGATTGCAAGCTCGGCGCCGACAAGCTC
This sequence comes from Bradyrhizobium sp. USDA 4353, assembly GCF_054063215.1. NCBI lineage: Bacteria > Pseudomonadati > Pseudomonadota > Alphaproteobacteria > Hyphomicrobiales > Nitrobacteraceae > Bradyrhizobium > Bradyrhizobium sp. USDA 4353. The sequence goes on along the minus strand of NZ_JBSSGB010000001.1, from coordinate 862,500 downwards.
TGCCAGGGCAAGGGCTACAAGGAAGGCAAGAGCCTCAATACCGATTCCACCGAGACCTGCTCGCCGAAGGTGCTGATCCCCGGCCGCCAGCGCAAGCCGGACGACTGCCGCACCGACACGGTCGTGACCTCGGCGCTCTGCCAGTAGGCTTCGCGCGCGCCAGCGCCTGAACGCAAGACCCTCCACGGGCTTTTCCGGTCCCTCTGCGAGCGAATTGCCATCACGGCATGATGTCGGGCATGCTCGCGATCACGAGCGTCTCCGCATTTCACAACGAGGAATTCACATCCATGTCCATGCCCGCCTTGTTCAAGGGGCGCCTGTCGATCCCGGTGATCGGCTCGCCGCTGTTCATCATCTCCGTGCCCGATCTGGTGATCGCGCAGTGCAAGGCCGGTGTCGTGGGCTCGTTTCCGGCGCTCAACGCCCGGCCGGCCGCGCTGCTCGACGAATGGCTGGCGCGCATCACCGAGGAGCTCGCGGCCTATGATCGCGCGCACCCGGAAGCCCCATCGGCGCCGTTCGCGGTCAACCAGATCGTGCACCGCTCCAACAACCGGCTCGAGCAGGATCTGGCGCTGTGCGAGAAGTACAAGGTGCCGATGATGATCACCTCGCTCGGCGCGCGCGAGGAGCTGAACCAGGCGGCGCATCGCTGGGGCGGCATCGTCTTCCACGACGTCATCAATCAGTTCTTCGCCCACAAGGCGATCGAGAAGGGCGCTGACGGGCTCATTCTCGTCGCGGCCGGCGCCGGCGGTCATGCCGGCACGATCTCGCCATTCGCCTTCGTGGCGGAGACGCGGAGCTGGTTCGACGGCCCGATCGCGCTGTCGGGTGCGATCGCCAATGGCCGCGCCATCCGCGCCGCGCGCGTGCTCGGCGCCGACTTCGCCTATGTCGGCTCCGCCTTCATCGCCACCAAGGAGGCCAATGCGGTCGAGGGCTACAAGGACATGATCACCAAGTCCGGCGCTGACGACATCGTCTACTCGAACCTGTTCACCGGCGTGCACGGCAACTATCTGAAGCCGTCGATCGTCGCCGCGGGTCTCGACCCCGATAATCTGCCGACCTCCGATCCCTCGAAGATGAGCTTCGGCACCGACGCCTCGGGCGAGCGCGCCAAGCCGAAGGCGTGGAAGGAGATCTGGGGCTCCGGCCAGGGCATCGGCGCCATCAAGGAGGTGCTCCCCGCCGCCGAGCTGATCGCGCGCTTCAAGAAGGAATATGACGAGGCGATCGACCCGCCGCTGTGAGGTGACGGCCTGCGGCTGCGCCTCAAACGCGATGTCATTCCGGGGCGGCGCGCGCCAGCGCGGCGAGCCCGGAATGACGGCCGAGAGAGTCGGCATCGTTTCGTTGCAATCGCACGGGCTGTAAGCAGCCTGACTCGCCACCCAGGCGCGTCCACCTCGTTACGACCGCGTCATCAGGATGCACCTCCACGCCGCGCACGGCGTTGCCTCCGCCTGCACAAAAAAGAACGCGGCAACCGTGGGCTGCCGCGTTCGGATCGTTGAGGTGCGAGGGACGTGCTCGCTATTCGAGTTCGATCGCCTGGAACTTGCCGCGCTCGTCGAGCGCCGTGCCCCAGATCTTATGCGAGGCCTGGTGCTCGGCGCGGCCGAAGCCGAGCTTGGCGCCGAGGCCGAGATCGACGTTCTGCATGTTCTCCAGCGTATCGATCAGGGCCTCGGTGTCGAGCTGCGGCCCGACCTTGCGCAGCGCCTGGATCAGCACGTTGGCGGCGACATAGCCCTCGAACGAGACGTAGGATGGCGCCTCGCCCGGGAAGTACTTCTCCAGCGCGCCCTTGTACTCGAGCACGGCGCTGGAATAGCCGCCGACCGCCGGCACCACCTGGGTGACGATCACGCCGGAGGCATAGCGCGGGCCGAGCAGCATCAGCTCGTCGGACAGCTCGGTCGACCCCACGAACGACACGTTGGTGTAGATCATGTTCGGGTACAGATCGCGCGTCTTCTCGATGAACTTCGCGGCCGCCCGGTAGGTCGCGACCATGACGATCGCCTTGGGCGGATTCTTCATCGCGCGGAGCTGGTTGACCGCCTCGTCGACATCGACCGTGTTGCGCTTGTAGTTGAAGCGCGTGATCGCGGTGTCGGCCAGGCCGAGCGAGCGGAACGCCTTGGCCACGCCCGAGAAGCCGGCATCACCATAGGCGTCCTGCTGGGCGAACACGGCGATGTCGCGCGGCTGCAGGCGGCGCAGTTTCACGAGATAGCGCACGACGGTGTCGGTCTCTTCGGCGTAGCTCGCGCGATAGTTGAACACGTAGCGATCCGGCGGATCGTTGCGCAGGATGTTGGCGCCGGTGAACGCGCCGTAGAAAAGCGTGCGGCGCTGCAGGGCGTAGGGCATGGCCACAGCGGAGGTCGGCGTGCCGACATTGCCGATGAAGCCGAACACCTTGTCCTTCTCATAGAGCTGCTTCATCGCATCCAAGGTGCGCGACGGCTCGTAGCCGTCGTCCGCGGAGTAGAGCCGCAGCGAGCGGCCGGCAACCCCGCCGGAATCGTTGGCGCGGTTGAAGGCGGCCTCGATGCCCATCTTCATCTGGCGGCCGAGCTCCTTCGACGCGCCCGAGAACGGCGCGGCGATGCCGAAGCGGATCTCGTTCGCCGTGACACCCTGGACGTTGCTGGCGGTAGGCGGCGGCAGCGTCACGGTCGGCGCCGTCGCGGCAACCGCCGCGGCCGGGGCGATCACGCCGGCGAGGCTGGCTCCGGTCTGGCTCGGCGCGGTCTGCCCGAGCGAGCGCTCGAGCTCGGCGAGCTGGCGACCCGCCGTGTTGCAGTCGGTCTGGGCTGCACCCACACGGTTGCGTCCGTCGGCAACGTAGCCGTTGAACACGCGCGTGAGCTCGTCCCGATCCGAGCCGCCGGTGGAGGCCTCCCGGATCACCTCGCGAAATTTGTCGACAATGGCCTGGACGCGGCCTTGGTCGATCGCCTGACAGGCGGATGCTGCTCCCACGATCGGCCCGACCCGACTCGCAAGATTACGCACCACATCCGCATTGGTGCCCGCCGCGCTGGCGGGCGTTGCGAGCAATGCCGCAACCAAGAACACGCTAGAACGAAAGCTCATTGCCACTATCCCACTATGGACCCCATCCAGGTCTTTCGCCTGGTGATTTGACGCTCTGTGTCCGCGACGGAGTAGACATAAGACCGTCACCATGCACAGACCAGCCTTTCCTAAGAGCATGACCATTTCGGTAACCCGGCACGCCTTTCTCCGATCATGCTTTAGGACTTGCTAATGCGTCGCATACAACCAGTTCATTCCCCTCAAGCTCAGTCTATTCCAGTTCGATTGCCTGATACGTGCCGTTTTCGTCGAGCGCCGTGCCCCAGATCTTGTGCGACGCCTGGTGCTCCGCGCGTCCAAATGCAAGTGGAGTGCCGAGACCGAGATCGAGGCTGCGCATCGACTCCAGCGTGTCGACCAGCCGTTCGGTGTCCAGCGGATTGGTCTGCTTCAGCGCCTGGATCAGGATCGTCGCCGCGATGTAGCCTTCGAGCGAGGTGTAGTCCGGCGCCTCGCCCGGAGCATATTTGGCCAGTGAATTCTTGTAGTCGAGCACGAGGCTCGAATAGCCGGAAACGGCGGGGACGCCCTGCGTCACGATGACGCCGTTGGTGAAGCGCGGGCCGAGCAGCTTCAGCTCGGTCGCCAGCGAGGTCGAGCCGACGGCGGAGACGTTGGCGTAGATCAGGCCGGGCACCGCATCGCGCGTCTTCTCGATGAACTTGGCGGCGGCACGGTCGGTCGCCACCATGATGATGGCCTTGAGCCCGCCCTTGTGCGCCTTCACCTGGTTGATGGCCTCGTCGACATCCATGGTGGCGCGCGGATAGGAGAAGCGCGTGACGGGATCGGTGATGTTCAACTGCCGGTAGGCCTTGGCGACCCCCGCAAAGCCGTCATCGCCGAAGGCATCCTGCTGGGTCAGGACGGCGATCTGCCTCGGCGGAATGCGCTTCATCTTGACGAGATAGCGCACCAGCGCGGCGGTCTCCTCGGCGTAGCTGGCCCGGTAGTTGAAGACGTAGCGGTCCGGGGGATCGCGCCGGACCACCGCGGCGCCGGAGTTCGGCGCGAAATACAGCGCCCGCCGCTCCAGCGCGTAGGGGATCGCGACCTCCGAGTTGGCCGTGCCGATATTGCCGATGAAGCCGAACACCTGCTCCTTGTCGTAGAGCTGCGTCATCGCCGCCAGCGTACGGTTCGGATCGTAGCCGTCATCGGCTGCGACGAGCCGCAAGGTGCGCCCATTGACGCCGCCGGCATCATTGGCGCGCGCGAAGGCGATCTCGATGCCCTGCCGCATCTGCCGCCCGGTCTCCTTGCGGATGCCGGAGAACGGCAGCACCATGCCGAAGCGGATCTCGCGATCGGTCACGCCGCGCACAGGACCGCTGGTGACGGCACCGGTGGTGGCGTCGGCCCTGGCCTGGGTGGCCGGCCCGGCCGCAGCCGGCTGGCTGAGCGAGCGCTCGAGCTCGGTAAGCTGCCGCTCGGCTGTTGGACAGTTCGCCTGCGCGGCTCCGGTACGGCTGCGGCCTTCGGCGATGTAGCCGTTGAAGGTCCGGGTCAGAAGATCGCGCTCGCTGTCATTGTTCGATGATTGCCGGATCGCCTCGCGGAATTTGTCGACGATGGTCTGGACACGTCCCTGCGCGATGTCCGGGCACGCCGACGCCTGGCCCACGATCGGTCCGACCCGGCCGGCGAGGTCCCGGACCATATCCGGGGCCGCCGCAAAGGCGGTGCCGAAGGGAGCTCCAAACAGGCTCCCGATGATCAACGCGGACCAACGGAATGTCATCGAACTATCCACTTGCTCTCTAGCTAACCCTCATCGCTCTGCTATTCGTGCCATTTCGAATTAATGTCGGGTTTCTCTGTCGCGCTTTTGTCTGTGGTAGCGGGGACCGGCGTCCTTTCCAGCGGTATCCTAATCAAGTTCGATCGGCTGATAGTTGCCGCTTTCGTCCAGTGCGGTGCCCCAGATCTTGTGCGACGCCTGGTGCTCGGAGCGGCCGAAGCCGAGCTGGACGCCCAGTCCGAGATCGACGTTGCGCATGGTCTCGAGCGTCTCGACGAGCTGCTCGGTGTCGAAGCTCTGGCCGGCGCGCTTCAGGCCTTCGATCAGGATGCTCGCCGAGATGTAGCCTTCGAGCGACATGTAGTCCGCCGCCTCGCCGGGGAAGTACTTGGCCAGCGCATTCTTGTAGTCGAGCACCAGGCTGGAGTAGCCGGACACGCCCGGCACTGTCTGGGTCACGATCACATTCTCGGTGTAGCGCGGCCCGAGCAGCATCAGCTCGCTGGCGAGCGCCGAGCCGCCGACCGCCGAGATGTTGGCGAAGACAGCGCCGGGAAACACGTCGCGCGCCTTCTCGATGAACTTCGCTGCGGCGCGGGTGGTGGCCAGCATGATCACGGCGCGGACCGGCGTCTTCAGCAGCCGGAGCTGGCTGATCGCATCGTCGACCTCGATGCTGTTGCGCGGATAGTTGACGCGCACGATCGTATTCTCGTTGACGCCGAGCGTGCGGAAGGCCTTGGAGACGCCGGCAAAGCCCGCATCGCCGAACGCGTCGTTCTGGGCGAATACGACGATCTGGCGCGGCTGCAGCTTGCGGATCTTGACGAGGTAGCGCACCAGCGCGTCGGTCTCCTCGGCATAGCTCGGCCGGTAGTTGAAGACGTAGCGATCCGGCGGATCGTGGCGCACGACATTGGCGCCGGTGTAGGGGGCGAAGAACAGCGCGCGGCGCTCGAGCGCGTAGGGGATAGCGACCGCTGCCGTCGCCGAGCCGAAATTGCAGACGAAGCCGAACACCTGCTCCTTCTCATAGAGCTGCTTCATCGCATCGAGCGTGCGCGCCGGGTCATAGCCGTCATCGGCGGTGACGAGCTTGAGCACGCGGCCGTTGACGCCGCCGGCCTCGTTGACGCGGTTGAAGGCGGCCTCGACCCCGATCTTGAGCTGCCGCCCGCTTTCCCGGACGGGACCGCTATGGGGGACGACCATGCCGAACTTGATCTCGCTCTGCGTCACGCCGCGCGTCTCGACCACGGGCGGCAGGATCTGCGCCGGCGCTGTGGCGGCCACCGCGGCCGCGGGCGCGATCGTCACGCCGGGCAGGTTGGCGCGTGCCGGGGGCGCCGCGATTGACTGTTCGAGATCGGCGAGCTGGCGCTCGGCGCCGCGGCAGTCCATCCGCCCTGATGTGACCAGGCTGCGACCTTCGGCCACATAACGGTCGAGCAGGCGGGTCAATTCGTCACGGTCGGCCTCGCTGGTCGCGGCCTCGCGGATGACGAGCTGAAACTTCTCGATGATCGCTTGGATGCGCGGCCGCGCGATGTCGCGGCAGGCCAGCGCCGAGCCGATGATCGGTCCGACGCGGCTGCCGAGCTGGCGCGCCACGCTCACGGTCTCGCCGGGCGCGGCATAGGCATTGCCGGACACGGCGAGGGCTCCGCTGGCCACGATGGTCCCGAGCAGCACCGCTGCGATACGGGCGTGAGCTAACGGACCGCGTGCTGCCGCTTTCTGCGGTAGGACGTCGATCATGATCGCCTTGTGCGAGGTGTTTGAGTTCGGCTCAGGCGTGGCGGATTAGCGAACCCGCTCCATCTGACCCGTCTTCTGATTCCACTGCATGAACTGCTGCAGCATGGGCTTTTCGGGCGTATCGGCCTCTGCGGCCGGCGCCGGCGCGTCCGCGAGCAGCGACTTGAACTGCGACAGGGCAGGGGCCTGCGGCTCGACCCGCTCCGGCAGAGCGCTGGTCTGGTCGGCCTTGGCGTCCTGCACATCGGCCGCGACCGGCGGCAAGGTCTTCATCGACTGCACGGCAGCGACGAAGGAGGAGCTCGCGTCGGGCTGGCGCCACACCGGAACGATGTTGACGAAGAACAGCGCGACCACGGCGGCGACGCCGGTGGCGGCTGCAAAGCGGCCGGCGATCTTGAACACGACCGAACGGCGGTCGCGCTCGCGCTCGAACTCCGGCGGCTCGCGCATGACTTGGGGGGTCAACGACTGACGAAGGGACTCGAACACGGCTGTCTCCAGGCGAGCATCGAGCGGTCCTTGCTGTCCCGAAGCGGGACGCTCGGCCGCCTCCGCTGCCTTGGTGGTGTCACCGACGAGAGATAGACGCGCGGCTTCCGGACGTTCGCGCAGCCACCGCGGTGCATAATGCAGCGGGTCCTGCGGGTTCATCGGATTCTGTTCACTCAACGAACTCATACGCTACTCCTCTGACGCTCGATTCCGGTAAACTGATACGCTTCTGCACGGTCGTATGAGAGCAAGTTTTCAAACGAAGAGCGGGAGCGGTTCTGCCACTTCAGTTCAGCCGGAATCACATGCAGAATCAGACGGTTCGCGCCGATCAGCGATCGCACGCCAAGAGCCCTTTCCTGCAAGGCGCCATGACACGTTGATCGTGCCTTCGGCGCCTCTGTCGATCCCATGCCCCGCCCCCTGACGAGTGTCAATCGATCGGAACCGCTTAAAGCCGTCGGTTCCAAATTATATGTACGTTAAAGTTATCATCATGATGTGATTAAATTGAGGCGAGTTTAGTCTTGACGCATCTGCTCATGATTTGCGTCTCATTGCCGCCAAGATTGCGCCTTGATTCGATCATCATCGAACCATGTCGGGCGCGCCGCTGTCGATTTTCGAGCGGCTTAGCGTCGATTTAACCATCCGTTAACCATCTGGCGCCGACAGTTAACCAATCGCTAAGAGGGTTGGGTCGGATGGTCATGAGTGCCAGCGCTGAAACGGTGCGTCCTGTTATTCGTCTGCGCGGGCGCTCCTACGTCGCCTTCGTGTTCTCGCCGGTGGTGCCGGTCGCCGACTGGCTCGCAGAGCTCGACGCGACGCTGAAGAATTCGCCCGGCTTCTTCGTCGGCAAGCCGGTGGTGCTCGATCTCTCCGCGGTCGATCTGAGCCCGCTTGCCATCACCCATCTCATCAAGAGCATCGAATCGCGCAACATCCGCGTGCTCGGCCTCGAAGGCGTCGAGCAGGGCCGGCTGTCGCTGGGCATGCCGCCGCTGTTGTCCGGCGGCCGGCATTGCGCCGTGCAGGAGATCGAGCCGGAGAAGCCGCAATTGCAGCAGCCGACCTCGCTGCTGCTCGACCAGCCCGTGCGCTCCGGCCAGTCGATCGTGTTTCCGGACGGCGACGTCACTGTGCTCGGCGCGGTGTCCTCCGGCGCCGAGATCGTCGCCGGCGGCTCCATCCATGTCTACGGCGCGCTGCGCGGCCGCGCGATGGCCGGCATCAACGGCAATTCCGCCGCGCGCATCTACTGCCAGAAGATCGAGGCCGAGCTGGTCGCGATCGACGGCTACTACCAGACCGCAGAGCAGATCGACGATGCATTGCGCGGCCGGGCCGCCCAGGCCCGGCTCGAAGGTCATTCCATGAAGATCGTAGCTTTGAACTGAGTAACGGGAGGATTTGAGAGATGGCGAAGGTTCTTGTTGTGACGTCGGGCAAGGGTGGCGTCGGAAAGACCACCACCACGGCGGCGATGGGCGCGGCGCTGGCGCAGGCCGGCGAGAAGGTGGTCGTCGTCGATTTCGACGTCGGCCTGCGCAACCTCGATCTCGTGCTCGGCGCCGAGCGCCGGGTCGTGTTCGATCTCATCAACGTCGTGCACGGCGTCGCCAAGCTGCCGCAGGCTTTGATCCGCGACAAGCGCCTGGAGAATCTCTGGCTGCTGCCGGCCTCGCAGACCAAGGACAAGGACGCGCTGACCGAGGACGGCGTCGGCCGCGTCATCCACGAGCTGCGCAAGAGCTTCGACTGGGTGATCTGCGACAGCCCCGCCGGCATCGAGCGTGGCGCGATGCTCGCGATGCGCTATGCCGACGAGGCGATCATCGTCACCAACCCAGAAGTGTCCTCGGTGCGCGATTCCGACCGCATCATCGGCATGCTCGATTCCAAGACCGTGCGCGCCGAGAACGGCGAGCGCGTCGAGAAGCACATCCTCATCACCCGCTATGATGCCGGCCGCGCCGCGCGCGGCGAGATGCTGTCGATCGAGGACGTGCTCGAGATCCTGGCGACGCCGCTGCTCGGCATCGTGCCGGAGAGCCAGGACGTGCTGCGCGCCTCCAATGTCGGCTGTCCCGTCACGCTCAACAGCCCGGCCAGCGCGCCGGCGCGCGCCTATCACGACGCGATGCGCCGCCTGCTCGGCGAGGCCGTCGAGATGCAGATCCCAAGCGAGCGCAAGGGCCTGATGAACCTGCTGCTCGGACGGAGGGCTGCATGAGCGTCTTGCGGCTCTTTACCGGACGTGCCGCGTCTGCGCCGGTCGCGCGGGAGCGGCTGCAGATCCTGCTCGCGCATGAGCGCAGCCTGCGCGGCCAGCCTGATCTGCTGATGCAGCTACGCGAGGAAATCCTCGCCGTGGTTTCGCGCCATGTGGTACTCGATCCGGACAAGGTCATCGTCCGCATGGACCGGGGGAAGCATGTCTCGACGCTCGAGGTCGACATCGAACTACCAAGCGGCGCCGATCGCGCATTTGCCAGCGCGGGCTGACGCGTGGCGAGGCGTGCGCTGATGCGGCCGATCTTCCGCGTCACGGACAATCAAGTCACCGTCAGCCCCGATGCTGCGGGTCCGTGGGATCCGACCATGCAGCATGGCTCGGCGCCCTCGGCGCTCGCCGTGTGGGCGGCGGAACGCATCCCGACCAAGTCGCCGATGCGCATCGCCCGCGTCACCATCGACCTGATGCGGCCGGTGCCGCTGGCCGAGCTCACGGTCGAGACCGAGATGCTGCGCGAGGGCCGCAAGATTCAGCTCTGCGGCGTGCGCCTGCGCGCGCGTGACACGGTCGTGGTCACGGCGACGGCGCTGAAGATCCGCCAGGATGCCGTGCCGCTGCCCGCCGACATCGGTGAGCGGCCGGTCGAACTCGTCGGTCCCGATGAGGCCCAACCCGAACCCGCGGACTTCTCCACCAGCCCCTTCGTCCGCGGCATGACCTTGCGCGCGGCCCGCGGCCGCTTCGGCGTCCGCGGCCCTGGTGCGATCTGGTACCGCGTCGACTGGCCGCTGGTCGAGGGCCACGCGGTGTCGCAAGCGATGCGCGCGGTGGTCGCCAGCGACTTCTGCAACGGCACCTCGGCCGCGCTCGACTTCCATAGTTACACGTTTCTGAACGCCGACCTCACCGTCAACATGGCCCGCGAGCCGGTTGGCGAGTGGATCCTGCTCGACGCCGAGAGCTGGATCGGCCCGGACGGCGCGGGGCTCGCCATGGCGCGGCTGGGGGATGTCAGGGGCTATTTCGGAAGGGTTGTGCAGAGCCTGGTGATCGAGAAGCGGTGAAGGAGAGGAGCCTTTTGGCGACTCCTCGATGCAGCGTTCCACCGCTGCTCCGAAGACGGTGCGCTCCCCTCCCCCTTGCGGGGAGGGGTCGGGGGTGGGGGTCCCCGAGTCCCGCTGTTCGTTGTGGAGCGCGGTGCTAAGCGCCCACGCGAGTCTGATTGTCGTGGGTGGCTTTGGGGCATCGTGCCACTGTCGACAGTCATCGCCCGGAGACCCCCAACCCCTCCCCGCAAGGGGGAGGGGAGCTCACCGGCGTTGCGGCGAGAGCCCGACTCTAACAACGAACGAAAGGCACGAGTAGTCGCAGCGCGGCTGGTGCGCTCCATCTCCCCGTAAGAACGGGGAGAGGGAGGAGACCGCCCTTGTCGTGATAGCTCGGCTAGATAAGGACTAAGCGACTTCTTCCTACAAGGTGCAACGCTACGCCGCACGCACCGTGTTCAGAAACCTCCCCACCTCGAGCTTCAGCCGGTTGCTGTCCTGCGACAGCGATTGTGCGGCCGACAGCACCTGCGTGGACGCCGAGCCGGTCTCGCTGGCGCCGTGCTGCACCTCGGCGATGTTGGACGACACCTCGTGCGTGCCCTGGGCGGCCTGCTGGATGTTGCGCGAGATCTCCTGCGTGGCGGCGCCCTGTTCCTCCACCGCTGCGGCGATGGTCGACGAGATCTCCGCGAGCTTCTCGATGGTGCCCGAGATCTCCTTGATGGCGCCGACCGACTCCTGGGTCGCGGCCTGAATGCCGGAGATCTGCTGGCCGATCTCGCCGGTGGCCTTGGCCGTCTGCTCGGCCAGCGCCTTGACCTCGGTGGCGACCACCGCGAAGCCGCGGCCGGCATCGCCGGCGCGCGCCGCCTCGATGGTGGCGTTCAGCGCCAGCAAATTGGTCTGGCCGGCGATGGTGTTGATCAGCTCGACGACATCTCCGATGCGCGCCGCCGCCTTCGACAGCTCGCTGACGCGATCATTGGTCTTGCGCGCCTGGTCGACCGCCTCATTGGCGATCCGCGCGGAGTCCTGCACCTGCCGGCTGATCTCGGTGACCGACGAGCTCAGCTCCTCGGTCGCCGAGGCCACCGACTGCACGTTGGCGGTCGCCTGCTCGGAGGCCGCGGCCACCGTGGTGGTGCGCTGCTGCGTGCGCTCGGCGGTCGAGGTCAACGTCGTGGCTGAGGCCTCGAGCTCGGTCGAGGCCGAGGAGACCGTGTTGATGATCTCACCGACCGCGCCCTCGAAACGATTGGCAAGCTCGTGCATCTCGCGCTTGCGCTGCTCGGCGGCGAGCTTCTCGCTCTCCGCCTGCTCGGCGCGCAGCTTCTCGGTCTCGATCGCGTTGTTCTTGAACACCAGCACGGCGCCGGCCATGTTGCCGATCTCGTCCTTGCGCTCCGCGCCGGGAATCTGCGCGGACATGTCGCCGCCGGCGAGCCGGCGCATCGCCTCGGTCATCGCGGTGATCGGGCGCGAGACGCCGGCGACGATGAGATAGCCCATCGCGATGCAGAGCAGCGCGGCCAGCGCGATGACGGCCAGGATCCAGGTGCGCGATGACGCATACACGGCCGCGCCCTTGTCCGCCTCAACCTTGCCCTGTTCGACGTTCCAGGCGAGATCCTTCTCCAGCGCCAGCCGCGCCTTGGTGAATTCCTCGCGGAGCTTGCCCATATACATCGCGGTGGCTGCCTCCGTCTGGTTCTTCCGCGACAGATCGAGAAGCTGTTTGCTGTCCTCCAGGTATGTTGCCCACGGTCCCTTGAACGCGGCAACCAGCGCCTTTTCTTCCGCGGTCGTGACGGTCGGCTCGTAGAGCCGCCACGTCTTCTCGAACTGCTGCAGCGTCTCCTTGATCAGCTTCTCCTGATCATCCTTTTCCTGGGGCGTCGCCGCAAGCAGGAACTGGCCCTGTCGGGCGCGGTACTGTTCGATGGCTTTGGAGATCGTCCCCAGCCATCCGGTCGCCGGCAGCCAATTGTCACGAACCTCCGCGGCCGAGCCGTTGACGGTCCCGAGACGATCGATCGAGAAGCCGCCGAGCCCCATCGCCGTCATCAGCACGATGCCGAAGGCCAACAGGACCTTGTTGCGAATCGATAGGTTGGAAAAGAACGACATCTGCGACTCCAGCTTTCAGGACTTCCAGGAAGATTGGCGTTTGCGGCGGCCGATCAGGCAACTTGCTGCAAATCTGTGCGCGGAGCGCTCGTCGTTGAGCTGCTATTGTTCGCGCGCGCTTCGATTAAGCGGCCGACACATAAATTTTGCTCTAAAATTAAGCAGACTGACGGGCCGTAAAAGTACGGCCGCGTTTGCGCGGGATCATTCGCGCGCGGATGTTTCCTGGCGTGTAGTTGAACCCAAGTTTCATCAGGATCTGGGAGCCGTCATGAAGCGCGGCGTCATCGGCCATGCCGCGCAGGCGCGACGCTGACTCATCCAGGATCTGACCGATCAAGTCTCCTCTGCGGAGGACGCAGATTCGGGGCGAGCGACGCGCGGCGTTCGCCGCTCGCCACACATTCCGCTGTCGTCCCGGCGAACGCCGGGACCCATAACCACAGGCCATGGCATGAGGCACGCGCGTCGCTCCAGCTTCGCTCGCAACGGCGAAGGAGAGGAGCCGCGTGGACGTGCCGCTATCCCACCATCCGCCCGCGTCCCTCCCAATACCTGGCGCGCAGCACCTTCTTGTCGATCTTGCCGACACCGGTCACCGGCAGCTCGGCCACGAACTCGATCCGCTTCGGCGCGTGCGCCGAGCCTTTGCGCGCCTTCACCAGCTCAATCAGCTCGGTCGCGTTCGGCTGCGTGCCGGCCCGCGGCACGACGATCGCGGTGACCGCCTCGCCCCATTTATCGTCGGGCACGCCGACGACGGCGCACATCGCGACATCGGCATGCTGCGTCAGCACATCCTCGATCTCGCGTGGGAAAATGTTGAAGCCGCCGGAGACGATCATGTCCTTCTTGCGGTCGAGAATGTACATGTAGCCGCGCTCGTCGCGGCGGGCGATGTCGCCGGTGTGCAGCCAGCCGTTCTTCAGGGTCTCGGCGGTGACATCAGGCCGCTTCCAATATTCGGCCATGACATGCGGCGCGCGCACGCAGATCTCGCCGGCCTCGCCTTGCGCGACCTCTTGATCGTCATCGTCGAGGATCTTGACCTCGCAGGCTGCGATCGGGAAGCCGCACGACAGGAACAGCTCCGGCTGCTTCGGATCATGATCGGCCTTGCGCAGCACGGAGACCGGATAGCATTCGGTCTGGCCGTAGAGCTGCGAGAACACCGGACCGATGCGCTCGATGCCCTCCACCAGCCGCGTCGGCGACATTGCGGACGCGCCGTACAGCACGAGCTCGAGCGAGGAGAGATCGGTCCTGGCCAGCGCGGGATGGTCGAGCAGCACGTAGATCATGGTCGGCACGAACAGCGTGAAGTTGATGCGCTCGCGCTCGATGGTTTTCAGCACGGCTTCGGGATCGAAGGCCTTCAGCATGTGCACGGTGCCGCCGCGCATCAGGGTCGGCAGCACCTTGGTGCCGGCGACATGGCTGATCGGCGCCACCGTCAGATAGCTCGCGCGCTCCGGGATCTCGAAATCGGCGAGGATCGCGGTGGCGAAGCCGCCATATTCGCGGTGATGGCGCAGCGCGCCCTTGGATTTGCCGGTGGTGCCGCCGGTGTAGTTCAGGGTCGCGACATCGTTCGGCGTGGCGAAGTTGCGCGCCGTGGCGTGACCGGCCTGTTCGATGGCGGTGAGCAGGTCGGCGCCGTAGTCGGCGGTGCCGAGCGTGAGCACGTGGTGCACGCCTTGGGCGCGCGCGGCGAGCTCGCCGCCGCGATCGCGGAACGCCATGGGATCGACGACCAGCACCTGCGATTCGGAATCCGACAGCTGGAACAACTGATCCTCCAGCGAGCCCAGCGGATGTAGCCAGGTGATGGCGAGCCGCGACAGCTGCGCCGCGATGCCGGCGCACCAGGCGTCGGCGCGGTTCGCAGTGAGGAACGCAACGCGTGTTCCCGCCGCGAGGCCGAGCCGCATGAACACCCTCTGCATGCGTCCGATCAGATCGATCGCACCCTGATAGGTCAGCGATCCGCCGGGCCAGCTGAAGGCGGTGCGCGAGGGATGGCGCGAGAGAGTGAGCAGCGTCTGCTCGCAGACGACGGGGAATGAATGGAGCTGATTGTGCATGGAACGCCTCCCGATTTGCCCCGATCTTTGTTGCGTCGCAGGGCTTGTCGCGAAGGCTAGCAGAATGCGGCTCGCGCTCAAGCGCGTCACGCTCGGCTCGGAACATCACCGCGCGCGCCGCGTTGCCCGGCCGAACAATCAGGGAGTACGGCCATGCGCACCTCGACAGCTTTCTTTGCAGGCGCCGGAACGGTCGCCATCGCCGTCGCCGCCGGTCTCGGCGGCGGGTTGATGATTGCCGAGGGCATGCATCCGAAGTCGCCTGCGCTGGAGTCGACCAAGCTCGAGCGCACCGTTCCCGACGCGTCCTCGCCGAGCCCGACGGTCAGCTCCTATCTCGCGGCCACCCAGGCCGCCGCGACGGTCCCGGTCAAGGTGGCGCCCGCCGCAGGGACCAACACGGCGGCAGCAGGCTCGCCCGCGGTCACGCCTGCCTCGGCAAGTGCCGCGTCGCAGCCACAAGCCCCGGCAGCGGACACGACGACCGCGGCGGTGTCTCCGACCTCCTCGATGCCGCAACCCGGTGACGTCCAGGCCAAGGGGCAGGATGCTGGGCAGGAGAAGGGACAGGACAAGGGACAAGACAAGGTCGCGGATAAGGCGCAGGACTCCGACCAGAAGGCGCGCGACGCTGAGCGCAAGCGCGTTGCCGAGCAGCGCCGCGCCGAGCGGCATCGGCATTATGTCGAGCGCCGCCGGCAGCGCCGCGATCAGGATCTGCGCGCCGTCGAGCAGGCCGTGCGCGACGATTCCGTGCCGCGGACTTATGCGGCACAGCCGGTCGACATGCAGGGCCCGCGCTTCAGCTTGTTTGGCGACGATTGAACGCAAGCATCGGCGTCGCTATCCCCTTAGGCCAAACGCTTGAGGGAGAGCGCGCCATGCCAGAGAGTCCATTCGCCGCGCTGCGGGCGCGGCTACGCCTGCCGCTGATCGCAGCGCCGATGTTCCTGGTGTCGGGAATCGAGCTCGTCAGCGCGGCCTGTCTCAACGGCGTCATCGGCGCATTCCCGACTGTGAACTGCCGTACGCCCGACGAGCTCGACGCGTGGCTGCGCGAGATCGCCGAACGACTCGCACGCGCGGCTGACGTCAGCGGCCTTGCGCCCGCGCCGGTCTGCCCGAATCTGATCGTGCACCGCTCCAACGCGCGCCTCCGGGATGATCTCTCCGTGCTGCTGCGGCATCGGCCTGATATCGTGATCACCTCGGTTGGCTCGCCCGCGCCGGTGATCGCGCCACTGCATGAGGCCGGCGCGCTGGTGTTCGCCGACGTCGCCTCGATCCGCCATGCCGAGCGTGCGGTCGAGGCGGGCGCTGACGGCCTGGTGTTGCTGACGGCCGGCGCCGGCGGGCAGACGGGCTGGCTCAATCCCTTCGCCTTCGTGCGCGCGGTGCGCGGCTTCTTCGCCGGACCGATCGTGCTCGCCGGCGGCATCAGCGACGGCGTTGCCTTGCGCGCGGCCGAGGTGCTCGGCTGCGACCTCGCTTACATGGGCACCAAGTTCATCGCCACGCGTGAGAGTATGGCCGACGCGCGCCACAAGACGATGCTGGTGGAAAGCACGGCCGACGACGTGCTGCTGACCTCGGCCTTCACCGGCCTGCCGACCAGCATGCTTCGCCCCTCGATCATCGCCGCCGGGCTCGACCCGGAGAATTTGCCGGCGCGCGGCGCGATCGAGATCGGCAAGGACATCGATGTCGGCGCGCGCGAGAGCAGGCCCAAGCGCTGGCGCGACGTCTGGAGCGCGGGCCATGCGACCTCGGGAGTGACCGACATCGTCGACGTGGCGACGCTGGTCGCGCGCACGACTGATGAGTATCGCCGCGCCGGAGAGGTGTCCTGATGCGGAGAAACACGGCCGTTCTCCTTAAGCGGGCATTAACCATCCGATTCCACAATCAGCCAAGTTCGAGATTGGCGGAATTGCGCGATGGGAATCGAGTTGGGGCTGGGCAAGGAGCGCGTGACGCTCGATGAGATCCGCATCCGCGTCGGCCATGCCCTGCAGCGCCACCCGCTGTGCCGCAACGTGCAGTTCGACATCATGAGCGTGCCGCGCACCGCGCGCGGCGGGAACTGGACCATCAGCCTTCATTCGGTGGAACCGGCGGCGCTGTGGGAGGCTTCCGACATCGTTGCCGACATCCAGGCGGCCTATGATCTGCAGCTGCCGGCGGAGCTCTATTCTGCTGCGTGAAAAAAATATCCGCCCTGTTCACAGGGCGGAATGGTGGCCTCGGTGTTTCTGTGGCATCGTATAGCCTTAATTAACTCCCACTTTACGGCGAAGTGCGGCCTGTCGGCCGGAATACGGAGATGTGCGTGACGAAGTCGATCGCTTTTGTCGCTTTGCTGGGTGTTCTGATCGCAGGCGCGGCCGTGACCAGCGTCCTGATGCGGGACAGCGTGCCCTCCGCCGGTGCGATGATGCCGGCGGTCGTCGCCAAGAGCCCGATCTCCAACCGCGACGCCAAGGGCGACCGTCTCGCCATGGTTACACTTGCGGCTCCCGAGCCGCAGCAGCCGGTCGCCGCGCCGAAGACCACGCTGCGCCAGGCCTATGCCTATGCGCCGTCCGAGGCCGAGCTGGCCAAGGCCTCCGCCTCCGCCGCGGCGGTGGTGGCGACCGAGCCGGTGGTGCCGAAGTCGAAGATTCTCGCCCGGAGCGAGCCGGCGCCGGCTCCGCTGAAGCCGGAGGTGCAGAAGGCCTATTCGCTGCTGTCGG
This sequence comes from Bradyrhizobium sp. USDA 4353, assembly GCF_054063215.1. NCBI lineage: Bacteria > Pseudomonadati > Pseudomonadota > Alphaproteobacteria > Hyphomicrobiales > Nitrobacteraceae > Bradyrhizobium > Bradyrhizobium sp. USDA 4353. The sequence goes on along the minus strand of NZ_JBSSGB010000001.1, from coordinate 845,158 downwards.
ACACCCAGATCGCCAGCATCAAGGATCGGCTGCGGCTGTCGTCGAGCCAGGAATATTATTGGCCGGCGGTGGAGACCGCGCTCCGCGCCGTCGCCCGCAAGATCCATGCGACCCGCCAGGGCGCCGCCAAGCCGGGTGCTGTCGCGATCGATCCCGATTCCGACGAGGTGCAGCAGCTCAAGTCGGCCGCCATGCCGCTGCTCTGGCAGCTCCGCGACGACCAGAAGGATGAAGTACGGCGGCTCGCCCGCACCATCGGCCTCGACAAGGTCGCAGCCATGATCTGATCGTGGCGCCCTGGGTGTCCTGAATGGCAAAAGGCCGCGCTTTGCGCGGCCTTCGTGCTTTCTGGGACGGGAATGCTTATCGGGCCGGCGGATTGGCCTCCGGATGCCCGCCGCTCTCCGGGCCGGCGCCGGTCGGCGAGGATGCCGGGGCGGTACGCAGGTCCGGGTCGGGTCGGGCCGGCTGGGTCATGGTCGGCGCCTGCGGCGGGGTGATCGCCGCACCGGCGCCCACCGTGGTGCCGCGGTCGGTGTTGGTCGGCGCGGTCGGCACCGGGGTCGGCTTGTCACCGCCGGCAAAACGCGTCGCGCCGCCACTCTGGTAGCCTGCCACCAGCAGGCCGGCGACGATGAGGGCCAGCACGAAGATGCCGCCGAGCTCGGGCAGGGCGCCCGAGGGCGCGATGCCGCGGCCACGGCCGTCGCCTTCGAGCGCGACCGCCGCGATCTCGCGGTTGTGCCGCGAGCGCAGGAAGGCCAGGAACGCCCCGGCGGCAATCACGATGCCGGCAGCCAAAGTGAAGAAGGTGAGCCAGGTGATGGGGTGGTCGGCTTGCATGTCGAGCATCCTTTGCGTGAGGGCCGCACGACGTGCAGTCGCGTCAGTCCCGCATGACAATCTCTGCTCGGTGCAATCGCCGGTGGCGTGAAAGGTTTCGTGCGGCCTTCCAAAATTCAGCCGCTTCCACCATCGGAGCTCAGCGCCGCGCCCGTCATGTAGGTGAGTTCGGGAGAGGCCATCGCGACCGCGAACTCGGCGATCTCCTCGGCCGACGCCATGCGCTTGAGACCAGGCATCTTGGCGTTGGCCCATTGCTTCGCCGCGATCTGCCACATCGCGTCGGGCATGCCTTCGGTGCCGGCGACGCGGCGGACCAGCGCAGTGTCGGTGGTCCCCGGCAGGATCGCGTTGATACGGATATTGTCGTCGGCATAGTCGAGCGCCGCCGACCGGATCAGTCCGATCAATCCCGCCTTCGTCGCCGTATAGACGCTGCGGCGTGGCCCCGTGCGATGCGCCACCGAGGACGAGGTGACGAGGATCGAGCCGCCGCCGCGCGCCCGCATCTCGGCGATCTCGTATTTCATCGCGAAGAACACGCCGCGCAGATTGGTGTCGACGATGTCGTTCCAGTCGCCGGCCTCGTATTCGTGCAGCGGCTTTTCGATCGTGATGCCGGCATTGTTGAGCGCGATGTCGAGGCTGCCGAAGCTCGCGATGGTCTGCGCCACGAGCTCGCGCATCTCGGCTTCGACACGCACGTCGGCACGGATGTAGCGCGCGCGGCCGCCTTGAGTCTTGATTTCGGCCTCGAGCTCCCGGCCCAGCGCCTCACGCCGTCCGCAGAACATGACGGCTGCGCCCTGGCGCGTGAAGGCGATTGCAGCGGCGCGGCCGATCCCCGACGTGGCGCCGGTGATCAGCACGGTCTTGCCCGCGAACCGCTTGGGCGCCGCGATAATGGTGGGGGCAGGACGTTGGCTTGCCTGCGCCATGGCCGCAGCTCCGGCGATCGCACCCAATGCGATGCCTCCAGCAGCGCCGGCGAGCGCACGCCGCCGTGACGTCGTGGAAGAAGCCGGGGGAGAAGTCGTCGCTGCGGTCATGATGCGGCTCCAGTCTGGTTTGGGTCTGGATATGAGCAGTGTTAACATCATCGGGCCGAATATGATCACTGTCAACATTGATTTGCGATGACCCGACCGCCCGCCAAAACCCAGCCTACGAAACCAGCCGCCGAGGGTCGGCCCTATCACCACGGCGACCTCAAACGGGCGCTGATCGCGGCCGCGACCGACCTGCTCGAGCAGGAAGGGGCGGAGGCGCTGTCGTTCCGGGCGGTCGCGCGCGCGGCCGGGGTGTCGCAATCCGCGCCCTACAATCATTTCGCCGGCAAGGAGGATCTGCTTGCGACCATCGCGGAGGCGGGCTTCGTGGCGCTGGCCGCCGCGCAGACCGAGGCGGCGGCGCGCTGGCCGGCCGGCGAGGATCGGCTCACAGGCCTCGGACTCGACTACATCCGTTTCGCGGTGAGTCAGCCGCAGCTCTACCGCCTGATGTTCGGCGTCGGGGTGAACGATTGGCACGCTTATCCCGACGTCTCCGCGGCGAAGCGGTCGACCTTTGCGCCGTTGCACCAGGCTCTCGGGGAATTCCTTGGTTCGACTGCACCGGCCGTGACGCTCGAACAGGCCGCGGTGGCGGCCTGGGGGCTCGCCCATGGGCTGGCCATGCTCAGGATCGACGGCTCACTCGCGGGGCGCGACCGCGTCGGCGATGCCGGGCCGGAAGAGGGGGCGTTGCGGCTGTTCGGACGCGGGCTGCGCGCGGCCTGCGGAGCCGTCCCCTGAGCCGTGTTTGTCAGTTCCGCCCTTCGCCCGCCGCCCACAGCGCGTCGAGCCCGGCCCGGTAGGTGGGATAGGCGAACACCAGTCCGAGGTCCTGCTTGGCCCGGGCGTTCCTGATTCGGCGGTTGCTGGCGTAGAAGCTTCTTGCCATCGGCGACAGCTCGGCGCTGTCGAACGGCAGCTCCGACGGCGGCGCGATGCCCATCAGGTTTGCGGCATAGGCGATGACGTCCTGCGGCGGCGCCGGCTCGTCGTCGACGATGTTCCAGGCGCCTCCGGTCTCGCGCCGGATCGCGCCCAGGATGGCGCCGGCAATGTCGTCGACATGGATGCGGTTGAACACCTGGCCCGGCTTGACGATGCGCCGCGCCCGGCCGGCGCGCAGCTCGACCAGCGCGTTGCGGCCGGGACCGTAGATGCCGCCGAGCCGGAGCACCGCCAGCCTTTCGCCGATCCGGCGTCTCCACTCCTCCTCGACGCGGACGCGCGCCTGCACCCGGCCATGCTCCGGCGCCAGCGGGGTGTCCTCGTCGATCCAGGCGCCCTGATGGTCGCCATAGACGCCGACCGTCGAGAGATATACGACGCGCGCGCGGCCCGATGTGACCGCATCCACGAAATGGGTGAGCGCGGGATCGTCGCCGGCGCCGGGCGGCGCCGAGATCAGCACCACATCCGCCTCGGCGGCCTTGGCCAGCGTCGTCGCGGCAGGCACCGTTCCGTCGAACAGATCCAGCTCATAGCGCGCGAGCTGCGCGCGCTTCTCGGCACCGCGCACCGTGCCAGCGATGCGCACAAAGCCGCTGCCGTGGAGATCGACGAAGCGCTGGGCGGAATAGCCGAAGCCGATGACGAACAGGTTCATGCATGTGCTCGAATGGCGGAGCCCCGATCTATCCGGCATCGGCCGGACGGCGCAAATCAAATGAACGCTGTCTGCAAGTCGTGCAGCCTGCAGATGTGGCGGTGCTGACCTGCCGCCCTTGTCATGGCTCCCGTCATGGAACATGTCTTATGATCAGGCGACAGGAGATGGACTGCCCGATGAATTTCCATTCGATCTACCGCCACGGCTTCGCCCGCGTCGCCGCCTGCGTCACGGCCTCCAGCGTCGCCAACCCGACCGCCAATGCGGCGGCGATCCTGGCGGCCGCGCGCGCCTGCCATGACCAGGGCACGGCGGTCGCGGTCTTCCCCGAGCTGTGCCTGTCCGGCTACGCCATCGAGGACCTCGTCAAGCAGGACCCGCTGCTCGATGCCGTCCAGCGCGGGCTGCTGACGCTGGTGGAAGCCTCGCACGACCTCATGCCGGTCCTGATCGTCGGCGCGCCGCTGCGCTTTGCGCATCGCGTCTACAATTGCGCCGTCGTGATTCATCGCGGCGAGGTGCTCGGGGTCATTCCGAAGAGCTATCTGCCGACCTATCGCGAGTTCTACGAAGGCCGCCACTTCGCCTCAGGCGCCGGCCTCCGCGGCGAGATGATCGAGGTCGCCGAGACCATGGCGCCGTTCGGCACCGACCTGTTGTTCGCGGCCGCCGATGTCCCCGGCCTCGTGATCGGGGTCGAGATCTGCGAGGACATGTGGATCCCGATCACGCCCGCCTCCGAGCTCGCGCTCGCCGGCGCCACTGTGCTCGCCAATCTCTCCGGCAGCCCGATCACTGTCGGCCGCGCCGAATCTCGCTCGCTGCTGTGCCGCTCGACCTCGGCGCGCTGCCTCGCCGCCTACATCTATGCGGCCGCCGGCGTCGGCGAATCCACCACCGATCTCGCCTGGGACGGCCAGACCTCGATCTTCGAGAACGGCGTGCTGCTCGCCGAAAGCGAGCGCTTCCGCCAGACCGGCCAGACCATCTTCGCCGACGTCGATCTCGACCTGCTGCGCCAGGAGCGCGCGCTGATGGGCACGTTCGACGACAATGCGCGCGCACGCGACAGCGGCGAGCATTGGCGCCGCATCGGCTTCGAGCTACAGCCGGCCGAGGGCGACATCGGCTTCAGGCGCGCGATCGAGCGCTTCCCCTTCGTGCCGAGCGATCCCGCCCGGCTCGATCAGGATTGCTACGAGGCCTACAACATCCAGGTCGCCGGCCTGACGCAGCGGCTGCGCGCGACCGGCACCAAGCGCATCGTGATCGGCGTCTCCGGCGGCCTCGATTCGACGCATGCGCTGATCGTCGCCGCCAAGGCGATGGACCTGCTCGGCCTGCCCAGGACCAACATCCTCGCCTACACGATGCCTGGATTTGCCACGGGCGCACAGAGCAAGTCGTACGCGCACGCACTGATGAATTCGCTCGAAGTCAGCGCCGCCGAGCTCGACATCCGTCCCGCGGCGACGCAGATGCTGAAGGACATCGGCCATCCCTTCGGTCGCGGCGAGGAGGTCTACGACGTCACCTTCGAGAACGTGCAGGCGGGCTTGCGCACCGACTATCTGTTCCGCCTCGCCAATGACCGCGGCGGCCTCGTGCTCGGCACCGGCGATCTCTCCGAGCTGGCGCTGGGCTGGTGCACCTATGGCGTCGGCGATCAGATGTCGCACTACAACGTCAACGCCGGCGTGCCGAAGACGCTGATCCAGCATCTCATCCGCTGGGTGATCGCCACGCATCAATTCTCGGCCGATGTCGACCGCACCTTGGAAGCGGTGCTGTCGGCGGAGATCTCGCCGGAGCTGGTGCCGGTGAAGGACGGCGAGACGCCGCAGAGCACGCAGGCCGCGATCGGCCCCTATGAGCTGCAGGACTTCAATTTGTTCTACACGCTGCGCTACGGCATGCGCCCATCGAAGATCGCCTTCATGGCGCATCACGCCTGGAAGGACTCGCGCGAGGGCGCCTGGCCGCCGCATTTCCCGGATGACAAGCGCAACGCCTATGCGCTCGGCGACATCAGGAAGTGGCTGGAGGTCTTCCTCAAGCGCTTCTTCGCCTTCAGCCAGTTCAAGCGCTCGGCGATGCCCAACGGCCCCAAGGTCGTCGCCGGCGGCGCCCTGTCCCCCCGCGGCGACTGGCGCGCCCCGTCGGACGGCAATGCGGCGGCGTGGCTGGAGGATCTGGAGAGCGTGCCGAAGTAGGGCGCTGGCGGGGACTACGTCTCATCTCGAAGCGCGCGACGTCCCAACACGGGCAGTCCGCTCCCTCTCCCCGTTCTTCACGGGGAGAGGGTCGGGGTGAGGGGCAACCACGCGGGCAGTCTTAGTTATAAGACCGAGCTTCGCTTCAGCATGCGCTTATCCTCGACGAAGTCGAGCTTCCGCAGCATCCCGCTCTAAGTCCCCGTGTCCCATGAACACCGCCGATGCCGCTTGCCCCTCACCCCAACCCTCTCCCCGTAAGAACGGGGAGAGGGGGCGCAGCGCGGCTCGTCGCGACACCGTCGCATCCCTCTGCCTTGCCCCGCGGCCCCGCTTGCCATATCCGAAAGGACGTCGCAGCGTCGTCTCGGAGCGCTGCAATCTTTTCGTCCAACGGAGCCCCCCATGAGCGTCACCGCCGCCGGCATTTCCTCGATGGCGACCCGGCAGATCCTCGCCGAGCTCGCGGCCGCCTATGAGGAGGCGACCGGGGAGGTGATCACGATCGAATCCGTCGGCGGCGTCGATGCCGCCAAGCGCATCCGCGCCGGCGAAGCGTTCGATTTCGCGGTGCTGGCATCCGACGCCCTGCAGAAGCTCGAGGCCGACGGCCATCTCGTGCCCGGCAGCATCATCGAGATCGCGGAATCGCCGATGGCGATGGCGGTGCGCGCAGGCCAGCCGAAGCCCGATCCGCTCGACGAGGCCGCCGTGCGCAAGGCGATGGAGAGCGCCAAGGCCATCGGCATCTCCACCGGTCCGAGCGGCACCCATGTGCAGAAGCTCGCCCGGGACTGGGGCTTGGAGAGCGAGGGCGCCTCGCGTCTGGTGCAGGCCAAGCCCGGCATTCCCGTTGCCAAGCTGCTCGCCGACGGCGAGGTCGATGTCGGCTTCCAGCAGCTCAGCGAGATGCTCGGTGCTCCCGGCATCGACATCGTCGGCCTGCTGCCGGAATCGCTGCAGCCGGGCACGGTGTTCGCGGCCGCGTTGTGCAAGGCCAGCGCGCACGCCGAGGCAGCCCGCGCCTTCATCGAATATCTCGTCTCGGAGGAGACCGCCGAGACCAAGCGCCAGCACGGCATGACCCCCCTGTAAGCCAACGAGGGCTGCGATGGCCTCCAGTACGCCGCTGACCGCCAAGGCGCTCGAGCAGCTCGGGGCGCAGCGCCTTGCCGAGCTGTTGCTGGAGGTCGCCGAGCTCGACACGGCGATCAAGCGGCGCCTGCGGCTCGAGATCGCGACGCCCACCAAGCTCGCAACCGAGCTGCGCAAGCGGCTGGCGCAGATCGGCCGCGCCACCACCTTTCTCGAGCGCAACAAGCTGCGTCCGCTGGCCGGGGACCTCGAAGCGCTGCGCGGCAGCATCACCAAGCAGGTGGCGGAACACGATTCTCCAGCAGCCTTGGAGCTGATGTGGCAATTCATGGATCTGGCGAACGGCGTCCTCAGCCGCTGTGACGACAGCGACGGGGTGCTTCACGACATCTTCTGCGCGGCGTGTTCTGATCTCGGCCCGCTCGCGCAACTGGCCAAGGCCGATCCCATCGCCCTGGCAGACCGCGTCTTCGTCGCACTCGACCGTAACGCCTACGGCCAGTATGGCGAGCTGATCGAGACCGTGGCGCCGGCGCTCGGCGGGCCCGGCCTTGATCATCTCAAGCAGCGCTTCATCGCGTTTGCGAAGACACCGGTCGAACGCACCGCGCAGACCCAGCGCAGAGCCGCCGGTTGGGGCAGCAGCGACGGCCTCTATGAGCAGGAGGAGGAGCAGCGCCGCCGCACCAGCAATGCCCGCTCGGCGCTGCTGGCCATCGCGGATGCGACCCATGACGTCGAGCTCTACATCGCGCAATTCGATGACACGGAGGCGCGCCGCTCCGAGATTTCCGCCGAGATTGCCCTGCGGCTGTTGGCGGCCGGGCGAGGCGCGGAGGCGCTGCAGGTCCTCGACGCCGCCGAGCTTCGTAATCCCAGCCGTCCCGATCCGGATTGGGAGGATGCGCGCATCCAGGTGCTCGACGGCCTCGGGCGCAACGAGGAGGCGCAGGCGGCACGCTGGACGTGCTTCATGCGGAGCCTCGATGCAAGGCGCCTGCGCGCTCATCTCAAGCAGCTTCCGGATTTCGACGACGTCGAGGCCGAGCGGCGCGCGCTCGATCATGCCGAACAATATCCTCAATTGATATGGGCGCTCGACTTCCTGATTCGCTGGCCGGCGCTGGATCGTGCCGCGAAGCTCGTGCTTGGACGCAGCCGGGAGCTGAACGGCGAGGCCTATCACGTGCTCGCGCCGGCTGCGGATGCGCTCGCCGGCAAGCATCCGCTCGCGGCCACGCTGCTGCTGCGCGCGATGATCGACGATACGCTGCAGGGAAGCCGCACCGGCCGCTATCGCCATGCCGCCCGGCATCTGCTCGAATGCGGCAGCTTCGCTGCCGTCATCCCGGATTTCGGCGACGTCGAACCGCATGCGACCTATCTCGCGCGCCTGAAGTTCGAGCATGGCCGCAAGGCGAGCTTCTGGGACTTGATGAGTTGAACGCGAACGATCTATCGTGCGATGTCGCAGCGATTGATGTCGCGATGTCCTCCGGTTCCCGCCGTCGCATTGCCCTGAAAAAAATTGAGGTCTCCTGTCGTTCCGGCGGTCATCCGCACGTCTTCGAGCAAGAGCAGGGAAGAACGGAGACGCAAGATGAGCACATCGCATTATCGCTGGGTGATCGTGGCGGCGGGAGGCGTGCTCGGTTGCGTCGCCGTCGGCGGGCTGTTCTCGCTGCCGGTGTTCCTCAAGCCGATGGCCGCCGCGACCGGCTGGTCCGTCGCCGGCATTTCGAGCGCGCTGACGATCGGCTTTTTGGCGATGGCCTGCACCAGCATGGCCTGGGGTACGCTGTCCGACCGCATCGGCCCGCGTCCGGTGCTGCTGATCGGCTCGACCCTGCTCGCGTTGAGCCTTCTGCTGGCCAGCCTGACATCGTCGCTGCTCATGTTCCAGTTGCTGTTCGGCCTGATCGCCGGCGTCGCGACGGCGGCGATCTTCCCGCCGGTCATGGCGACCGTCACCGGCTGCTTCGACACCCATCGCAGCCTCGCTGTGTCCCTTGTGTCGGCCGGCATGGGCATAGCGCCGATGACGATGTCGCCGCTCGCCGCCTGGCTCGTCTCCAGCTACGACTGGCGCACCGCGATGCAATGCATCGCCGCCGTCGTCGCCGCCATCATGATCCCGACATCGTTGCTGGTGGGCCGCCCGCCACTGTCAGCACCCGATGCCGCCGTTGCATCAAGTCCCGCCGCTGGACCGCCGGAGATGACGCGATCAGCGGCGCTGCGCTCGCCGCAGTTCCTGATCCTGCTCGTCACCAACTTCTTCTGCTGCGCCACGCATTCGGGTCCGATCATCCACACCGTCAGCTATGCCGTCACCTGCGGCATCCCGCTGATGGCGGCGGTGACGATCTACAGCATCGAGGGTCTCGCCGGCCTCGGCGGCCGCATCGCCTTCGGCCTGCTCGGCGACCGCTTCGGCGCCAAGCGTGTGCTCGTCCTCGGCCTGCTGGCACAGGCGTTCGGCGCGCTGGCCTATGTGGCCGTGCGCGACCTCGCCGCGTTCTACGCGGTCGCCGCGACGTTCGGCTTCCTCTATGCCGGCACCATGCCGCTCTACGCCTCGATCGCGCGCGACAACTTCTCCCAGGGCATCATGGGCACGGTGATCGGCGGCACCGCGATGGCCGGTAGCCTGGGGATGGCGACCGGCCCGCTCGCCGGCGGCCTGATCTACGACAGCTTTGCCAGCTACACGTGGCTCTATGTCGGCTCCTGGGTGATGGGCCTCGGCGCCGTCCTGATGATGATGACCTTCAGGCCCTTCCCGAAAACGCAGCCTGCATTGGCGCCGTTACAAGCACCGGCGTGAGCTTGTTGCGAAGCAACATAGCTTGCTGCGTCCAAACTAACAGGATTTGTTCCTGATCAACCGTGCCCGAGCGCACACCAACGCTTGATCGGCAATCCGGAACCCGGCCGTCGGCAGCGGGTTGGGCGAGCGTGTCGTTTCAACCCGATGGAGATCGGATCCATGAAGAAGACCAAGCTCGCCCTCGCCACGCTCGTCGCCGTCAGCTTCGCCGCCGCGCCGTTCGCAGCCGAAGCCAAGCACCACAAGAAGCACCAGTCCTCGACCGCCACCTCGTCGCAGACCACCGGCGCCAACATGCAGCCCGGCAGCGGCACCATGAAGTCCGGCCGCGACTCCACCTCATCGAGCCAGGGCAATGTCGGCCCTGGCACGAACCAGGCGGGTAGCATGTCGAAGTAACCTCTGTCAGATGGCACAGCGTCGGGAACGCTTAGCAGCCTTCCCGACGTGACGGGCTCAATTCTGACGGTTACAGTGTGCGTCGCACTAAGGCGCGTCGCTATTTAATTAGAATCTGCTTGGCGAGCCCGGCCCGTCCCTGAATTTGGATTGGACTTTTTGGCTACGCAGAGATGTGGCAATTTTGATTGTGTCTTCTATTTCTAGGCGCGTATAAATCTGTGCGATTGTGAACTAATGATTTGGATCGGCCGTCTAGGGGAAGATTTCAGGTGGACGACAAGCTTGGTGTCTTGAAGAATGTGAGCCTGAGAGAAATTTGGACGCACGAGGCGCTGGACTTTACGCCTTGGCTCGCGAAGGAAGAAAATCTCGCCAAGCTCTCAGAGGTGATTGGGTTAGAATTGCAGCTTGAACGGACGGAAGTCCCTGTCGGTGCTTATAGCGCTGATGTTCTGGCCCGAGACGCTTCCGGCAACTACGTCGTTATTGAGAACCAGTTCAATCGAACCAATCATGATCATCTCGGCAAGCTGCTGACCTACGGTGCGACTTTGGGTGCCGCAGTGCTGGTTTGGATTGCAGAGGAGTTTACCGAAGAGCATCGTAAGGCAATTCAATGGCTGAATGACCGCACCACTGAGGAGCTCTCGGTTTATGCTGTGAAGCCTGAAGTACTGCAGATCGATAACTCGAAGCCCGCCATTCGTTTCACTGTAGTTGGTCAGCCGAATGAAATTGTAAGGGCTGCGGCTGTGGCTAAGTCGACGGGAAATTTGTCAGAAGGTCAGAGAACACAGCTCGAATTTTGGACAAGCTTTCGCGACAGGCTATTGGAGCGGAAGGTGGTTATCTCGCCTCAAACACCTCGCCCTGGCGCTCAGATGCTATGGAATCCGAACCCAGACGCAAGCGATAAGGTTATCGCTCTTTATAGAGACATCAAACTCGACGATCGCGCTTCCTGGCCGCGCCACATTGATTGGTTGGTCGACATGAACGAGAAGTTCCTGGCAGCATTTAAACCCCGAGTCAGGGGACTCAATCTGAACTTAGAGGTCGCTTTCGAAGCGCAAGGTGTTCCACCCACTACCTAGACTTAGCTCGGTGCGAATGAGGCTCTTCAAATGCCTCTGAAGGCTTCTTTGCTTGGTTAACGAGTGACGCCTTGCAAGTGAATTCGTTGCAGCCCTAGGGACGGGTCGATCGCACCGGGAAAATTATTATTCCTTTTTTCCGATAATCATGCTCTATTCCCTCCATCCCGCCTCGATGCAGAGGGCGTACGCGTCGTCACGATACGTGGAGGTGGGCTGCGATGGACGTGGATGCGGCGCCGGACGAGCGCTCGCGTCGCGGACGGCGAAGTCGTGTGGTCCCGGCCTCCCGATGCTGAGGTCAAGCCCGTGCCGAGGCGACAGTGTTGGCGCGGGTGATGGGGGCAAGAAAGCCCGGTCCCAAGGAGAGCACGAAGGACACCGTTAAAACCAGCGCGCAGGGAGGGCCGGGTCTGTCCGGCTGGACCTGTGGTACCTGCCGCCTGCATTTTTTCCGCAGGCGGGCCACGGGCCTCAGTCGAGGTCCGGCTCTCCCTGCGCCTCTGATGTGTCGAGGCGCGCGACGGATGCAACCCTCGGGCTGTTTCAGCCGCGAGACGGCGCGCGCATGCCTGGGGTGATCGTGAGGTTGACGAGGCGTGGCTGTTTGACAGAGTTGATCCAAGATCAGAGAGCGCGGCTCAAGCGAGACTTGGAGGGCTCAAATGCCCGGCTTCGCTAAGCCGCTTCGCAGACACGCCTCGCCCTTTGGGCCACCGCTCGGCTGCGCCACGCGCAGCCCGAAGGGCGAAGCGTGGTGCCCTGGCCGGCGTCAAAAAGACTAACTATGCAATTGATTCAACAACGATGTTCAGCGAACGACTTTGAAGGGTACCAGCAGCGGCGCCAACACAGATCCAGTGTGTTTTGGTTCGACTCCGAGCCTCTGCCTTCGAGCGTCGAGTCGAGGTTGTTCAGTCAAATTGTGGTGATAACTCCTGACCTAGGTGCTTCGTCGAGCTATCGGATCGTTTTCGATTACCTAGAAAATGCGTTTGTCGGACGAGGGGCAAGCTCTACGGGATCAGATTTGAATGAAGCTGCTTAGACCGTACGACAGCCGCGGCGCGCGTGCGGTGGCACCACCCTTTGTGACCTCCAACGTCCGACAGATCACCCCTCGACAGTCGACTTACTTTTGGTTCGCCATCCGACCGGATCCGCAATCCAGCGGCTGACCTCGGATTCATGCCAGCCCGAACCGTTGCTGCTGATCTTGAGCTGGGCCGGGAACGTGCCCTCGGCGATCTTGCGGTAGATGGTGGACCGGGACAGCCCGGTCCTGGCGAGGACGGTTTTCAACCTGATGATACGGTCTGGTTCGCGCATGGCCGTGATGCCCTTCGCTGGTCGCTTCTGAGGTGTTGTGAGACCAGAGAGGCCAAACAGGTCCAGTCGGACAATAGGAGTTCGCGCGTTCGCCAGGCGTGGCGTAGAGCCGGCGGCAAACGGGATGGGTCAAATTCCAAGGCTTCGGCCTCTGCCGAGATCGATGCCGTGGGCGAAGGCCAGATCCTGGCCGAGCCGGCGGCCTGATTCGAATGCGATGCCGAGATCGTTCTTGCGGCCGGCGAGGATGGATTCCAATTGCGGGTCGCGTTCGAGGCTTTTCGCCATGTCGCCCATCGTCGAGCGCGCGGCCTTGTAGCCGGACAGGTCGCCCTCCTGATATAGGCGCTGGCTGGTCTGGTTGAGTTCCCGCCATCGCTCAACAAAGCGGTCGGCGCGGCGGCCCGGATCGCTGCGGAGTTCGGTTTCGAGCTGGAGTGCGCGGATGGCGCGATTGACCCGCCCGTCCGCCGCTTCGCGGGCGAGCTCCGGGTTCTTCCTGTAAGCGGCCTCGGCGTCATGCGAGCCAAAGGGGCGCGCCTGCTCGAAGGCTCGACGCGCTTCTTGCAGCTCTCTCACCTGCTCGCGGCTCGCTGTGCCGCTCGTCTCCTGCGCCGCGAAGATCGCATCTACTGCGCGGGCATGGCGCACCAGCGCTCGTGTCCGGATGCGACGTGTGTCCGCTTCGGGATCTTGCGCCACGTTGCTTGCCGGGACTTCGGCTCCGCGCCGCTCGGCTGCCGGACCGCCGCTTTCCCTTTCCGGCGTTGCCCGTTCCGGCTTCTGTCCGCCCTCGAGTCCCGGCAAATCAGCCGGAGTGCGTAGGCCGTCGACAATGTCGCGCAGCATCTCGGGCATGATCTTGCGCACGATCTCGGCCACGCGCTTGCGGAAGGTGATCCCACGCCGCTCGGCGTAGCTCTGGAGCGGATCGGCGCGCTCATAATCCGAGGCCATATCCTTGGCGCGGTCGCGCGACAGGGCGCGGGTGAGCCGGTTTGCATTAGCAAAATCATCGCGCCCATAATGCAGGTCCACCTCATCGCGATGCCGCGACAGGGCGACATAGCTGCTGTGGGCGTCCATGCCGGGCGTCGCCAGGACATGGACGCGGTCGACCGTCATGCCTTGCGCCTTGTGGATCGTCGCCGCATAGCCATGGTCGATCCGATTGTAATCCTTGAGGTCGAAGCGCACGGATCGGCCATCGTCGGTCTGCACGGACATGGATTGGGCGCTGACCTGTTCGATGGTCCCGAGCGTGCCGTTCTTGACGCCAAGGCCGCGCTCGTTCTGCAGGAACATCACCCGATCCCCGCTGGCAAAGTTTCTCGCGCCGCGCTCGACCGTCACCTCCACCTCGTCGCCGAGATCGCCCGCTGCCCGCATCCGCTCGCGCGCTGCCTCGTTCAGGATGCGGACCTCCTCGTTCGTGTGGGTCAGGATGATCCGGCTCCGATCCGGTGATGACTGCCGGTCGCGATCCCAGTGATCGATCAGATCGCCGCGCGCCTGGTCGCGCCTCTCGGCCTCATGCACCCTGCCGCGGGCCCGGTACGCCTCAAGCGCGTGGCCCACCTTGCCAGTCGCCAGATCGCGTGTGGCGTCGCGCTGCCAGTCCTCGCGCTGACGGCGCACTTCGCCAATCTCAGCGCCGCCGTGACGCTCATGAATTGACCGGAACGCGGCGCCCGCTTCGATCGCCTGCAACTGTTGCGGATCACCGACCAGCACCACCTTGGCGCCAGCCTCAGTAGCATGTGACAGCACGCGCTCGAGCTGCCGCGTACCGACCATCCCCGCCTCGTCGATGACAAGCACATCGCTCGATTTGAGCAGATCACGGCCCTGTCCCCAGCCTTGCTCCAGGCTGGCGATCGTGCGCGACGCAATGCCCGATCCGCTCTCGAGGTTTTCGGCTGCAATGCCGGATAGTGCTGCTCCACGGACCTCGAAGCCTGCCGCTTCCCAGGCCTCCCGAGCCACCCCCAGCATCGCGCTCTTTCCCGTCCCGGCATGGCCGACCACGACGCTGAGATCGCGTCCATTCGAGACGTGCGCCAGAGCGTTGGCTTGCTCGGACGACAGCACCAGGCCGCGCGCTTCCGCGCGTGACAAAGCGGTCCTGCGGTCCGCATCACGCACCTCGTGGCGCTCTCGGTCCGCCAGCAAGTCAGCGGCTCGGTGCAGGCGCTGTTCCGCCTGGATCATTCCGCGGGTAGTGAACCGATCCTCGCCGCGCCCATCCCTGCCGAGCTCGACCAGATCGGACGCTCCCTGCATTGCGCCCATCACCTCACTGAACTGGTCGAGCCCGTCACTGTGCCGGTGCGCGAACCTCGCTATATCGCGGCGCGTGAATGTCGATTGCTGCTGGGTGATGGCGTCCAGCCCAATGGTGGGATGGGCGACGATCCGCGCGCCATTGTTGTGCGCGATCTCGCGGTGCATCTCGGCCCGGTCAGCCTCAGCGCCCTCGCCTCCGACGCCCCGACCCTCAATGCGTTTAGCGGGCGCGCCGATCTGGCTTTGCGGTTCCAGCGCGAGGCCTTGGGCTTCCAGACTGCGATGGTCGATCCTGGCGTCGATGTCGAGCTCGGCCAGCCGCTCGTTGGCAAGCTCCGCCCAGCGTTCGCGCCAGCGCTCGACCATCTCCGTGCGGTTCCACTCTCGCACCTTCCGGCCAAAGCCGTTTTCGTCGACCGCGCGCATCGTCAGCATGACATGGGCATGGGGCTTGGGCATGCCGTCCTCACCCCTGTCCCAATGTACATTGAGATCAGCAACCATACCCACGTCGGCGAACTGGCCGCGTACGAAATCCCGAGCCAGCTTGATGCCCTGCGCCTCAGCCAGTTCTCGCGGAAGGGCGAACTCGATCTCCCGGGCAAGCTGGGCGTCCTTGCGGACTTCAAACGCTTCTACATCGTTCCAGAGCCGCTCGCGGTCGCTCCAGGCTTGCGGCGCGTTCTCCGGCAGCATCACCTCGGAATGAACGACGCCGCGCTTCCCGGAAAAATCTTGCTCACGACCAAGCCGCTCGTCGCGCAGCCGCGAGCCGGAGCGGTAGGCCGCCGCAGCCACCGCACTGCTCCCGGCCTTCCGGCCAATGATCTTGACGTGAAGATGATAGATCGCCATCGCGAGCCGATCACTGGCACAGCGAAGCGCACGTCGGAACGACGTATAAGCGCGCCCTCCCTCGAAAAAATCTCGGGAGGGACCGCACCGTCCCAGGCCGTCCTGATGACTTTACAGCATTCTGCCGTGTGCTCGCGTATCATTTCTCCATCGAACTCATGGAGACAACGATGCGCAAACCACGAGACTTTGATGCGGACCTGAAGGCACTCGAAGACAAAGCGCGCGGCCTGAAAACTCGCAAAGTGCGCCAACTCGGCGAACTGGTCGTCGCGACTGGGGCCGACACACTCACTGCGGAAGAACTGGCGGGAGCGCTGATCGTGCTGGCCGAGACGAAAGAGGCCGGAAGGAGGGAGGCATGGGCCAAGCGGGGCGCCACGTTCTTTCAAGGCCGGTCGCGGCGAAATGCGCCAGCAATTGACCGCAACGCTGACAGCACTCCTGCGCAGCCGGGCGGCCCACAATCGGTATCAAGCCGCAAGGGCACGACATGACATGCGCAATTGGCAGGTCGAACGCCGCAAGCGCACGCGGCATCTCATCGAACTGGGTGGTCTTGTGGTCAAAGCCGGTCTCGTGGACTTGGTCGGCGGTGATCGTGCCACCATTCTCGGCGCGCTGCTTTGGATCGCCGACAAGCTCAAAGGAGATCGCGGCGAACACGCGAGAGCGCTATGGACAGCGAAAGGGAAGCAAGCGTTTCAGGCGGAGACAGTGACTCACGACTCGAACGTTCAAAGTGGTCCAACGCAACTTCGCTAGAAGGGCACCGTCAACGACTCTGGCTGAGGACGCCGCGCAGACCCCCATCTACGACGACGCCAATCCGGCGCTGGCATCCCTCCTGTCATCTCCAATGGCGACGCGCTGACCACCAGCCTCGCAACCGTCGCGATCGCCAGCAGCAATGTCGGCGCCTTCGTGCGGAAACGAATCGATTGCAGGAGCCGGCGCTTACCAGCGATTGCGTGCGCGTCATGATCTCTCGTATCCGAGATCTCGCTGCTCGCAGTCCTGGCGGAGTAAGCGCAATCACAATTGGCGGTGGTTTAATTCGTTGCAGTTCGGAGACAGTCGGACATCTCCGAAAATAGAACACATTCGTTTCTTGTCAGAGCGTTTCCCATATGCATCATATCTGCACCACTTCAAGTAGTGCTGGGGCAATGGAAACGCGGCAGAGGGATACGGGGCTTGACTGCCTGACATTGCTGCTGCGCTTCCATCAGGTCGCGGTTGATCCGGCGCAGATTGCACATCAGTTGGCGGGAGAGCCGGTCGGGGTCACCGAAATGCTTCGCTGCGCCAAGCAGCTGAAGCTGAAGGCGCGTGCGGTCAGGCAGAGCTGGGACGGTCTTGCCAAGCTGCCATTGCCGGCGATCGCGGCTCGGGCGGATGGTTCATTCGTCATCCTGGGCCAGGTCACGGTGGATGCGGTGCTGATCCAGGATCCGCTGGTCAACCGGCCACAGAGCCTCAAGCGTGCCGAGTTCGAGGCCAACTGGACCGGCACGGTCGTGCTCATGGCGCGCCGCGCCTCGCTCACGGATCTCGCGCGCCGCTTCGACATCACCTGGTTCCTGGAGGCGATGCACAAATATCGCCGGCTGCTCGGCGAGGTGCTGCTGGCCTCGTTCTTCCTGCAGCTGTTTGGCCTCGTCACGCCGCTGTTCTTCCAGGTCGTCACCGACAAGGTGCTGACGCATCGCGGCTACACCACGCTCGACGTGCTGGTGTTCGGCCTCGTCACCGTCACCATCTTCGAGACGGTGCTCGGCGGGCTTCGAACTTACGTCTTTTCCCACACGACAAACCGCATCGACGTCGAACTCGGCGCGAGGCTGTTCCGGCATCTGGTGGCGTTGCCGATCGCCTATTTCGAAGCGCGGCGCGCCGGCGATTCGGTGGCGCGGGTGCGCGAGCTCGAGAACATCAGGAACTTCATCACCAGCTCGGCGCTGACGCTCGTCATCGATCTCGCCTTCACCTTCGTCTTCTTAGGCGTGATGTTCTACTACTCGCCGTTCCTCTCCTGGATCGTGGTGGGCTCGTTCCCGTTCTACATCGCGCTGTCGGCGGGCGTGACGCCGATCTTCAAGAAGCGGCTCGACGTCAAGTTCGACCGCGGCGCCGAGAACCAGGCGTTCCTGGTCGAGACCGTCACCGCGATCCAGACCTTGAAGGCGATGGCGATCGAGCCGCAGATGCAGCGGCGCTGGGAGGAGCAGCTCGCAGGTTACGTCGGTGCCAGCTTCGACGTGCTGTCGCTCGGCAATTGGGCGAGCCAGTCGGTGCAGTTCATCAGCAAGATCGTCACCGCGCTGACCTTGTATTTCGGTGCCCATCTGGTGATCGAGGGGAGCTTGAGCGTCGGCGAGCTCATTGCCTTCAACATGCTGGCTGGCCGCGTGGCGCAGCCGGTGTTGCGGCTGGCGCAGCTCTGGCAGGATTTCCACCAGGCGCGGCTGTCGGTGGCGCGGCTCGGGGACATCCTCAACACCACGCCTGAACCGGCTTTTAATCCCGGCCGCGCGGCGCTGCCGCCGGTTCGTGGCGAGGTGGTGTTCGATCACGTCCATTTCCGTTACCGCGTCGATGGTCCCTTGGCGCTGCACGACGTCAGCCTGAAGGTGCCGGTCGGCCAGGTGGTCGGCATCGTCGGCCCTTCCGGCTCGGGCAAGTCGACGCTGACCAAGCTGATCCAGCGGCTCTACGTGCCCGAAGGCGGCCGCATCCTGATCGACGGCGTCGACCTCACGGTCGCGGACGTCACCTGGCTGCGACGGCAGATCGGCGCGGTGCTGCAGGAGAACGTGCTGTTCAACCGCTCGATCCGCGACAACATCGCGCTCGCCGATCCCGGCATGGCGATGGAGCGGGTGATCCAGGCCGCCGAGCTCGCCGGCGCCCATGAGTTCATTCTGGCCCTGCCCGACGGCTACGACACGGTGGTGGGCGAGCGCGGCGCCAGCCTGTCCGGCGGCCAGCGCCAGCGCATCGCGATCGCCCGCGCGCTGGTCGCCAATCCGCGCATCCTCATCTTCGACGAGGCCACCTCGGCGCTCGACTATGAGAGCGA
Organism: Bradyrhizobium sp. USDA 4353; assembly: GCF_054063215.1. Lineage (NCBI taxonomy): Bacteria > Pseudomonadati > Pseudomonadota > Alphaproteobacteria > Hyphomicrobiales > Nitrobacteraceae > Bradyrhizobium > Bradyrhizobium sp. USDA 4353. Next base: position 826,471 of record NZ_JBSSGB010000001.1, on the reverse strand, counting down.
GAACATCATCCAGCGCAACATGCGCAAGATCTGCGCCGGGCGTACCGTGTTCATCATTGCCCATCGGCTGTCGGCGGTGCGCAACGCCGACCGCATCATCACCATCGAGGGCGGCCGCCTGGTCGAGGACGGCACCCATGACGAGCTGATCAAGCGCGCCGGCCGCTACGCGACCTTGCACCAGATCCAGGCGGGCCTCCATGTCGTCGGCTGAGACGCACAAGCAGGACAACGCGCCGATCTCGGTGGACGCGCGGCGGGGCCGCCGCAACGACGCGCGCGAGTTCCTGCCGGCGGCGCTGGAGATCGTCGAGACGCCGGCCTCGCCCGTGGGCCGCGCGGTCGCCGGCAGTATCATGCTGTTCTTTGCGATTGCGGTCGGCTGGTCGATCATCGGCCGCGTCGACATCATTGCGTCAGCGCAGGGCAAGATCGTGCCGACGGGCCGCACCAAGACGATCCAGCCGCTGGAGGCCGGCGTGGTCGCAGCGATCCACGTCCAGGATGGCGACAAGGTGCGCGCTGGCGACGTGCTGGTCGAGCTCGACCGCACCGTGACTGAGGCCGAGCGCCGCCGCGTCGCGCAGGGCCTGATGCAGGCGCGGCTCGACGTGGCCAGGCTGAGCGTGCTGCGCGACAGCTTTGCCGATCTCACTTCGCTGCGTCCGCTGAGCCTGCCTCAAGGCGCCGCACCCACCGACGTCGCGCGCACCCGCGCCGCGCTGCAGGCCCAGGCCGCCGAGCAGCTGTCGAAGCTCGCCTCGAACCAGCAGCAGATCGCGCAGAAGCGCGCCGAGGCGCAGTCGGTCGAAGCCGCGATCGCCAAGATCGACGCCACCCTGCCGTTCCTGCAGGAGACCGCCGACATCCGCCGCAACGCCAAGGAGATCCAGTACGGCAACCAGATCGCCTTCATCGATGCGCAGTCGCGACTGATCGACCAGCAGAGCGAGCGCGTCGTGCAGACGCGGCGCCTGGTCGAGGTCGAGGCCGCGCGGCTGGCGCTGGAGCAGCAGCTGGCGCAGACCCGCTCCGGCTTCGAGCGCCAGGTGCTGTCGGATCTCACCGACGCCGAGAAGAAGGCCGACGAGCTGACCCAGGATCTCGTCAAGGCCGAGCGCAAGATCGCCGAGCAGGTGCTGCGCGCCCCGATCGACGGCACCGTGCAGCAGCTCGCGCTGCACACCGTCGGCGGCGTCGTCACACCGGCGCAACAACTGTTGCTCATCGTGCCTGCCGACAGTCAGCTCGAAGCCGAAGCCATGATCTCCAATCGCGACATCGGCTTCGTCAATGTCGGACAGGCCGCCGAGATCAAGATCGACACCTTCAACTTCACCCGCTACGGCCTCGTCCACGGCAAGGTGCTGAGCGTGTCGCAGGACTCGATCGTGCGGGAGAAGCCGGCGGACGAGCAGAACGGCGGCAAGAGCGCTGGCGCACTGGCCGAGACCAGCGAGCCCGCCGGGCAGGAGTTCATCTATTCGGCGCGTGTGTCTCTCGACGAGAAGCAGATGCAGGTCGAGGAGAAGATGGTGGCGCTGGCGCCGGGCATGGCGGTGACGGTGGAGATCAAGACGGGGACGAGACGGATCATCGAATATGTGATGTCGCCGCTGTTGCGATATCGGCAGGAGAGTTTGCGGGAGCGGTGAACGGCAGCATTCGTAGCGCGTGAGTGACAAAATCGAATCGATGAAGAAGAAGTTCAGGCAGGAGTAAATCGATTTGATCAAATGCAAACGCCGTCGCAAAGAACTCGTTTCCAACCTCAGAAAGCCACAAGTAGCGTTGGCATCCTGGTGGCGAATAGGCTTGATCCTTGAGTGCGGCCTTAGCGGCAACAGCGTCACCGATGCCGGCGGGCTTCAGACTTTGGACGGGGCCCGCATCACGGAGATATCGCTTGCCACCTCCACAAGCTACGCACGGAGAAACATTTGAGCCTCGCTCTTCCATCGCATCGCCTGATCGTATCCGCTTTAGAAAATCTGGAACGAGGTGGAACATGAGGAACGATATCTGCGCCGTCGGGATACATCGATTTTTGCTCTTGGCGATGAGCACGTTGCGCGCATGGTGCCTTGGGATTGCCGTTGCCTGTTTTGCAGGAGCCCAGGCACTCGCCTGTGCCGTCCCAAGCCCCGCGCCGCGTAACTTCATATTCATGTTCGAGGATGTCCCGACCAACCTCGATGCACCCGTGATCGTCGAGGTGACGATCATCGGTAGAGAGGCCGATGTCATGGGTCCTTCGGACTACTATCAGATCGCCGTCGGCCGGGTCGACCGAGTCGTCAAGGGGCAAATTGGTGAAGGGCCGCTGAGGATACTGCTGACCCCCCTCTACAGTTGTTACATGGCCGGGTTGCCCGTCGGATCGCACGGCGTTGTCGTGGGGGAGCTGAGACACGATTCGAAAGGAAGTCCTGAACTGGTGCTCAGTGACCGGGAGGCCGCCTATGCTCGTTGGGGAACAGTGAATGCGCGACCTCCCAATGGCCGTGGTTCTGGAGCAACCGACAAATGAGTTGGAAGTTGGTTCCACCGCGGGTGCTTTGCAGGCCCCGTAATCCGACAGGCGGCGTTATCTAAGGGCTTCTTGTGAAGGCAATCGGTGTGAGTTCTTCCGTTCATCGGGGCTACGCTCGTCGATGCCATCCGCGATGGAGATGACACGCCGTCCATCGTCGTGGTGATGATCGCCTGCGAAGCGTCCGCTGGAGTCTATTCGGCCCACGTGCTTCGATGCGATGAAGGAGCGGATCGAATTGGGCCATGCAGGCGCGGGCGTCGGCCATTGGCATGCGCGCGGCTGCGTTGATCTCGATTGCACGTCAAAGGAGTGTGCCTTCGCGCGGCATGTACCACAACCAATCGTCTACAAGCAGGAATTGAATCAAATCGATGTAGTTGCGACAAAAGTCGATACATCGATCAAATGGAACTCATTCGTTTGTTGTCAGGCCGTGGCCAATGTGCATCATGGACGACACCACCTGAGATGGTGCAAGGCGGGGCATATGGGGCGGGGGTGGAGGTTCGACGGTCACAAGCGATCGGTCGTCCGGGATGCCGCCAGGACCGGGAGCACGGAGTCGAGGCCTTTCGGCCCCGCCCTTATGAAAAGCTGGGCTGGTGACGATAGTCATCCGGACCGGTGTGCCGAATAGAAAGCAAGCCTAGAGTCGTTACAAGCAACGGGGCTGGAACTTTGCTGTCACGCGTGGCCCAATCGAAAGAATGGCAGTGCCATGAGTATCAGATGGAAGAGCATCGGTATCAAGTTGATCGTTGTCTTTGTAATGCTACCTGCATTCAGCTTTCTCGCTGATATGCGAGCGGAGGCGTGCATGCCAAGCTCGGAGAGAAACATTCTATATGGATCTATTCCGGATGATACAGATGCGCCCGTCGTCGTCGAGGTGACGATCAATGACCTCTCGGAAATGCGTGATCCTTCAACTGGAGCGCACCTGGCGGTGATGAGTGCGATTGTCGATCGGGTGATTAAGGGCTCAATAGGTACTGGAAGTTTAACGATCGTTACCCGGATATCTGATTGTACCCGCGTTGGCCCAGGAGTGGGGCTTGTACTAGGAGCGCTTCGTCATGATGAGCAGCGTGGCCTTGAGTTGGTCGCTGTACAAAATGCCGATATGCGCGATTGGTCTGAAGAATTTACCCACAAGCAAACGAAATTCCTGTCGATCACGAGGGGTGGAAAATGAGCTGGGAAACTGTCCAGGCAGCATCGAGCGCCAGACGCCTAGCTGTTGTTGATCGTGTGAAAGTGCTTTTCGCGGCTCGTCGCGGTGGGATGTCGAGGCCGTGTGTGAATGAAACTAATCTATGGTCGAATTCAAATATCAATAGAATTGTGGCGCTTCTTGTCGGATTTACCGCGTGCCTCCTCGCAGGTTCTGGAGCGTCTGCCTGTTCAAATCCAAGCGTTGAGCAGACTATCATCTTTAGTCATGTTCCTACAGCTGTTGATGCTCCTGTCATCATCGAAGTGACCATCGTCACAATGAATCCTGAGATCCGTGACACTTCTAGCTCTGAGGCTTCGGAAGCGGTAATGGAAGCGCGCGTGAGCAGGGTCATCAGAGGACAAGTAGACGGCGGGGCTCTCAAAATAGTCGCAGCTCTTACAGATTGTAGCGGAGGATTTGGTGTCGGGTCTCACGGGTTTGTTGCTGGTGAGTTTCGGCGCGACGTGAAGGGCGAATTGGAGCTAGTGGCTATATCTGCAAACGTTCGAAGGGCAAACGCGCTGCCTCAATAGGCCGCGCTAGCTGTTGGGGGGGCGAGATGAGTTGGCAGACGGTGAGGGCGGCGATAACTTTTTGGCCAAATGGGGACGGCTGGAGCACTGGCGGAACCAACTCTGGAATTCCTTTTAGTGGATCGGAAAGGGACAGGATTTATGCGTTATTGGAACAATTATATGTGGGTTCCACGTACGCGCGAGATTTGCTGGAGGCGGGTACGAGCCAAGGGCGTACAATTAAGTTCTACCAGACGAATTTGAGATCGCTTGACGGTAGTCTAAATTCGCCGGGTTTTGCTCCGCTTCCGCTCGGCAACGGAGTTGTTGGTATAAATTTCGAGGGGATGTCACATGAGTATTATTTCAACAATGCTGGAAAACTCGTTCAATCGAACGAGGCCATAACGATTATTCATGAGCTGTTTCATGCTATATCTAGGGATAGTGACCCACATGGTTCAGCGAAGGGTGGGCGGACAACGGATGCAGATCTGAACAACCCAAAATTCGACGATGCGGGTTCTGCGGTTACGGATGCGAATGTTGTTGCGGCCCAAATGGGGTTCGACCTGCGGATGTCGTATCCTGCGGATATCATGGATGATGATGGGCGATTCAGTCAGCTTAAAGTCAACTATAGCTATTCTGATGATCAAGCCGTCAGCGTCGCCAGATTTGGCGACATGCTCCGCGATGGAGACGAAGATCTCATCGACATGTCTCGTCAGTCAAGCCATGGAACCTATGTTGCATTCGGTTTCGCTGGCGTTGATACGATTCTTGGAGGGCCTGGAAACAACTTTCTGTACGGCGGGTCGGGCGACGATAAGTTGGTAGGTGGCAGTGGCAACAATTTGTTGCATGGCGGGGATGTTGGTCGAACGAAGATCGATAAAGATGGCGTCGATACAGCCGATTACTCTGGCTCGTTAGGTCTCGCGGGGCGTGGGGCCATAAAGGTCACGATCGACCCCGGATCTGCGACGGGCGCCGTTGATGGTGTCGCTCCCATCATGGTGACCGACAACGGCTTTGGTGGGACGGATCGGCTGATCTCGATCGAGAAGATCAAGCTCGGCGATAAGGATGACAGCGTCACCGTCGGGCCGACATTCGCCGACGCGCTGAACAAGCTCCAGGAGATCGATGGAGGTGGTGGGCAGAATACCCTCGATCTTCGTCAGATTCCGAAGTCCTATACGTTCGATAACAACAAGATCAGAGGCTTCAAGACCGAGTTCAAGAACTTCAACGTTCTCAAGGCCGATCCCGGGCAAGTGACGGTCATCCTGCACGGAGATGAGGCGGCATCCTGGAAGGAGGTCGATTTCGGCGATGGCAAGGACACGCTCGACAGTGATGTCATCAATCTCAAGGTCAATGTCGGCAGCGGGACTTATCGCATCAAGAGCCTAGGCAAGGGCTCGGTCGTCAACAATGACAATGGCGGGACAGTCACTATTGACGTCTCCGACGACATCCTAATCAATGGCGCAAATGCGAAGAACACGGTTCTCGAGGTCGGCGGGAAGGTCCTGCACGGCGCATTCGGCTCACTGAATTCGGAGAGTCCGTGGGTCACCGACGTCATGACTGGCGTCCGTTATGCGATCAATTATCTCGGCAACCTTGTGATCCAGGCGGCCGACGGGGCGATGACCTACATCGCCAACTACCAGGGTGGCCCGAGTGTCCCGGTGGCGGATCAGACCGCAGGTATTTTGGTTGGGCGCTACAACATCACTGCTTACCGGCTTCTCGATCCGCGGCCGAATGTCGGTAACGTGATCGACATGTTCAAGCTCGGCAACGAGATCAGCTACACCCAGACCGGGCACAAGGTGTTCGATGCTTCTGCGGACCCGCTGGTGCTCGATCTCTCCGGGAACGGCATCCGGCTGACGGCCGAGAGCGTCGTCAGTCCGCTGTTCGACATGAACAACACCGGCTTCGCCATCCATACCGGCTGGGTGCAATCGGGAACCGGCCTGCTGGTGCTGGACAAGAACGACAATGGCCGCATCGACAATGGCAGCGAGCTGCTGGGCGCGCCGGCGCCGGTCGGCTTTGCGGCGCTGGCGACGATGGATCTGAACGCCGACGGCGTCATCGATGCCAAGGACCTCGCCTATGCGGAGCTCAAGGTCTGGGACGACGCCAACGGCAATGCCAGCGTCGATGCCGGCGAATTGCTGACGCTGGAGCAGGCCGGGATCGCCTCGATCAATGTGGGTGCGACCACGCAGACCGGCGTCAGCATAGCCGGCAACATCGTCAACGCCACCGGCAGCTTCACCCGCGCCGATGGCACGATCGGCGCGATCGACGACGTATCGTTCACCGTCGATCCGCTGCATTCGACCTATCTCGGCGACACCAGCATCAGCGCCGAGGCGGCGGCGATGCCCAACCTCAAGGGCTACGGCACGCTGACCGATCTGCAGGTCGCGATGACGCTGGATCCGACGCTGATCGATACCTTCAAGGCCAATATCGGCCGTCTCAACCAGATCAGCGTGGATGGGCTGCGCGATGCGGCGATGCCCCTCCTGACTGCTTGGGCGCAGGCGGTGAAGCTGCCGGACGAACATGGGGTGCTGCGGACGGTCGATAGCAGCGCGCAGCACAAGCCGGTGCCGATCCTGGTCCACACCGGCAGCGCCGGCGACATGGTCGTCAGCGATTTCGCCTATGAGGTCACCGATCCGGCCACCGGCGCGGTCTATTGGGCGCTCGCCAGCGGCAAGACCGTCCCGGACAATCCGCAGCCCTCGATGGACCAGATCCTGTCGCAGACATTTTCGAACGGCGACAGCTGGACCGTGCTGACGCCGGAGCAGCTCGCCTTCATGGAGCGCTATCTCGGCCAGCCGCTGCCGTTCGACACCGCCTCCGATCCGAAGAGCCTGCTGCCGGCGATGTCGGCGTTCATCAGCGGCGCCTTCGAGGCGCTCAACACCGAGGCGGTGCGGCTGGCGATGCAGGCGGGGCCGCTGTCGCAATACTTCCCCGGGCTCGCCTATGACGTCGCAAGCGATCATTTCACTGCGACCACCGACGAGCAGCTGGCGCCGATGTACGAGGCTATCTTCCGCGCCGCGCCGCAGGATGCCGCGGGCGCTGCGGCCTGGCTTGCGAGCTGGAAGCCGGTGATCGACATCGTGCTCGGCGATCTCGACCGCGGCGAGGGCCGACAGGTGTCCTACGCCTACATGTTCGCGAGCATGGTGCATGCCTATGAGACGGTGGGTCTGCCGCTCGATGTCCGCGCGGCGGCCAATGCGCTGGGCGTGCCCGGCGACACCATCGTCACCGGCGGCAGCACGCTGACCGGCACCGGCAATGCCGGCATCTTCTATCTCGCCGGCGGCGACCAGACCGTCACCGACAATCATGCCTCCGGCAATATCGTGATGGGCGGCCATTTCGGCCACGACGTGATCACCACCGACCAGCGCGGCGGCGACCAGGACGTGCTGCGATTCACCAGCGTGAAGTCGACGGATGTGACGGCCTATCGCAACGGCAAGGACCTCATCATCAAGGTCAACGGTACCGATGAGAGCGTCACCGTCACCAACGAGTTCACCGGCGTGCTGCCGGGCCTGTTCGGGTTCGGCAACGTCAATGACAGCTGGGGCGTCGCCCAGGTCGTGTTCTCCGACGGGGTGGTGTGGGACAAGCCGGACATCGCCTTTGCTGCCTCGCATCCGGATGCGAGCCCGGTCATCACCGGCACCGACGACATGGACGTGCTGGATTCCGGCACTGGCGGCGTGCACTATCTCAGCGGTGGCGACAGCGGCGACATCTACAAGTTCGGCCTCGGCTATGGCTACGATACGCTGCTCGACAATCAGCAATATTTTACCAATGACGCTGCCGACTACGTCCGTTTCGGCGCCGGCGTCAGCCGCTCCGACGTCACGTTCTTCCGTTTTGGCAGTTCGGCCGATCTCTATCTCGGGCTGGCCGATGGCGCGACCATGCGCATCGCCGACGAGTTCGGCGTCGCCTTCACGGTGCTCGGCAATTTCGGCTTCAACCGTATCGAGGAGTTCGGCTTCGCCGCCGGCGGCCAGACCGCCTGGGACAGCGTCGCGCAGCAGTTGATCGACGACGCCGTGGCGCTGCCGGGCGGCTGGGTCTACGGCTCCAACAATGACGACATCATCGACACCGGCGCGGCCGGCGGCAGCCATTATCTCAACGGGCTGGCCGGCAACGACACCTACGTCTTCGGCCGCGGCTACGGCCATCAGACGATCGACATCACCTCGGGCGGACTGCTGTTCCCGAGCGATGCGACGCTGCAGTTCGGCGACGACGTGACGGTGGCCGATCTGACCTGGTCGAAGGTGGGCCAGGACCTGGTGATCAAGATCGCCGGAAGCAACGACTCGCTGACCGTTCTAAATCAGTTCGGCGTCGCCAACCAGTCCTCGCCGGTGCAGCGCTTCAGCTTCGCCGACGGCACCACGATCGATGCGGCCACGCTGACGCAGCAGGCCTTTGTCGGAACGGTGGAAGGCGACACCATCGATGCCCGGATCGAGAACTATGACGGCGGATCGGTGGTCCAGGGCGGCGCCGGCGACGATGTGGCGTTCGGCAATGGCGGTGACACCTACATCTTCAATCGTGGCGACGGCCAGGACGTCATCCTCGACCAGGGCTCCAACACCATCCAATTCGGCCCTTCGATCGATCCGGCCTCGGTGCATGTCACCGCGCTCGGCCGCACGCTGGTGTTCACCTTCGACGGCTCGACTGATCGCATCACCTTCACCGATACTGTCAGCCGCTATGGCGACAACACCGCGATCTCGCAGGTGATGTTCGCGGACGGGACGGTCTGGAGCCAGGCCGATCTGCAGGCACATACGCAGGCGGGGGCGACGCTGTCGATCAGCCAGAACGGCCAGCCGACCTTCATCCAGGCGGATGGCGGCGACTATGAGATCGACTACGACATCGCCGCGGGCTATGCCGCCTCGCTGCCGTTCATCAGCGGGCTGGGCCTGCCCGGCACCACGCTGACGGTCCGGATCGCCGGCCTCGCGGCGGCCGACGCAGAGATCCAGCGCGTCGACTTCGGCAGCACCGGCGCTGGCATTCTGATCTCGGCGCGGGGCTCCACCGCCGGCGGCCTGCTGTTGGATCCGCGCTATGGCACGATGCTGCCGTTCGACCAGCTCGCCTTCGCCGACGGCACGGTGTGGAGCCGCGCCCAGGTGGAGCAGATGCTGCTGGACCAGGCGGCCGCAGCGCCGGGCCATCAGACGATCTACGGCTTCTCCGACGGCGTCACGCTGAACGCGGGAACGGCCGATCGCGTGCTGGTCGGCAACGGCGGCGCCAATGACACCTTCCTCTACAGCCGCGGCGGCGGCTTCGACCGCATCGAGTCGGCGCAGGGGGGCGGCACGCTGACCTTCTCCGACATCGCCTCCACCGAGGTGACGCTGAGCCGGCTGCCCGGGCAGCGCCTCAACGATCTCGTCATCACCATCGATGGCGTCGACGGGGGCGCGCAGGGGCAGGTGACCTTGGCCGGCCAGTTCGATCGTTCGCAATTCGCCCTGACCAGGGGCGTCGGACGGATCGTGTTCGCTGACGGCGTGGTCTGGACGGCGACGGATATCGCGGCGCTTGTGCTGGCCAGTGAGCAAAGCAGCGGCAACAGCATCGTCTATGGTTTCGATGGCGACGACGTGCTGGCGGCGGGAGCAAGCAGCAAGGAGCTGGTCGGCGGCGCCGGGAGCGACACCTATGTGTGGAGCATCGGTGACGGGGTAACGCGCATCGACGACCAGGGCGGCACGCACAGCTACAGTCCATTCGGCTCATGGGAGACGAATACGCTGCGGCTCAAGGGCGTGGCTCCGACCGATGTGACGGTGGCGCGTGATGCGACGCCCGGCAGCACCGATCTGATCCTGCGCGTCGCCGGCCAGAAGCCGATCATTCTGACCGGACAGACCACGCCCTACGGCCATAGCGGCATCGAGCAGGTCATCTTCGACGACGGCACGGTGTGGGATGCAGCACGGTTGCTGCTGGCCGCCGATGGCATTCCGGACGTGCCCAACGGCACAACGGCGCGCAGCTTCGCGGGCGCGGCTGCAAACACGACGCTGACCGGCACCGAACAGTCGGAGACGTATTTCTGGGGTACCGGCGACGGCAACGACACCATCGCCGAGTCGATGATCCAGGGACGGCAGGCGGCGGACGTCGTGCGCCTTGTCGGCCTCAATCCGGCCGACGTCACCTTTGGCATCGTCGCCGTCGGAGTGTCCTACAACCAGCGGCGCGATCTCGTCATCATCAACAACGCCACCGGCGAGACCCTGACGGTGACGAGCCAGTTCGACCTCGCGTCGAAGAATGGCAGCAACGGCTCGCCCGGCGGCGGGCTCGGCATCGAGGCCGTCGTCTTCGCCGACGGCACCATCTGGGACGCGCAGCAGATCCTCGATCATGCGGCCTATGTCGCCGCGCCCGGAAGCAGCGATGTCAGCAACCTGAACCTCGGCGACGGCAGCCGGCCGATCCTGGCCAGTCCGGGCGTGACCGGCCTGCACGGCCTCGCTACCGCCGGCGACACCTATGTCTGGCAGCCCGGCGACGGCAGCGACACGATCTATGACGATGCGGATGCCGGCGCCCATGTCGATACGCTGCTGCTCCGCGGCGTGCAGCCGGGCGACGTTACGCTGGCCGACGTCAACGGCAACCTGCTGGTCACGGTCGGATCGACGGGGGAGGTGATCACGATCGACGGCCAGGTGGTGGGGGCCTCGCCGGGCTATTCACAGGGCCGGGGCATCGAGCGCATTGCGTTCGACGACGGCACGGTGTGGACGCGGGCGGAGATTCTCGACCAGCTGCCGACCTACATCCCCGACGGCTACCAGTATGTCTATGGTAGCACCGTCGGTCCTGTCATCATCGCCGGACATGGCGACGAGATGTTCTTCGACGATGATCGCAGCCACACGTTCGTGTATCAGCGCGGCGCCGGCAATGAGACGATCTACGCTTGGCCGGGCCCGGCCGATCGCGAGATGGTCCTCAAGCTGGTGGGCATCTCGTCCGGCGATCTCACGGTGACGCGCGACTACAGCAGTCCCTGGGCGGTCGAGGCCGGCGATCTCGTCATCACCGACAACGCGACCGGCCTGACCATCCGGGTCGCCGACCAGTTCGCGCTGGATGGCAATGGGCAGAGCACGGGCGCGGGCACGACCCGGATCGTCTTCGACGACGGCACGACATGGGATCGTGCCGCGCTCCAGGCGGCTGCGCCGCCGCGACCGCCGCAGGATCCGCCGCTGACGGTGGACGGCTTCTCGCTGACGATCGCCAATCACGGTCAAGCCTATGTGATTCCGGACGCGGTGCTGCGGTCCTACATCCACGATACGAACCATCCGGTGACGATCCTCGGCCTGGACTGGGTCGATGGCGGCACGGCCGAATATCGCAACGGCCGCATCATCTACACGCCGCAGCCAAACGCGTGGAACCAGTCCATCAGCTTCATGGTGCGCGACGACCGCGGCCAGACCGGCTACGGCTCGATCTGGATCCAGCAGGGCGGCGGCGACTTTCCGGCGCCGCCGCCGCAGGCGGTCGACGACCAGTTCTACGTCGCCGTGGCCGGACGGCCGCTCACGATCAATGCGGCGCAGCTGCTGGCCAACGACATCGATCTCAGCGGCGATCCGCTGACCATCACCTCGGTCCAGGATGCGAGCGGCGCGACGGTGACGCTGGATGCCGCCGGCAATGTGCTGTTCGACGCGACCGGCACCGGAAAGGCCTCCTTCACCTATACGTTCAGCGACGGCTGGGGCAACACCGCGACGGCGAATGTCAGCCTGACCGTGGTGCCGCAGACGGCAGAGGGCGATGCGATCCGAATCGCCGACGGCAGCCAGCAGGTCACCGCGCTCGACGGCCAGGATCTGTGGATCGCGGGGGCCGGCGACGAGCTGTTCGAAGGCAATGGCGAGGCGCAGACCTTCGTCTATGTCCGCGGCAGTGGCAATGACGTGCTACATTTCCATTCGGACACCGGCGCCGCATCCTCGGTGCTGCGTCTGTCGGGCATGAGCGCCGCCGACATCTCGGTCGAACGCATCTCCTCCTCCGTCCAGCCCTCGATCTATCCGAGTGACCTGCGGATCACGGACCATGCGACCGGCCAGACCATCCTGGTGCGCAATCAGTTCGCTATCCAGGAGAACGGCATCGTGGCTTGGTGGCGCGAGCCAACCTATCAGGACACGGGTGAGGGCGTCAGCCGGATCGTATTCGACGACGGCACCGTCTGGGACCGCGCCGCTATCATCGCGCTGGCGCAGCCACCGGCGGGGCTGGCGCTGCCGTCGCTGAACTACACGCTCAGCGTCGCCGATCACGGCCATGCCCTGGTGATTCCCACGGCGCTGCTGGTCGCCCACAACTACGATCCGTATGGCGGCCAGTTCACCTTCGCTGGGATCGACTGGGCCAGTGGCGGCACGGCGGAGCTCTCCGGCGGCAACCTCGTCTTCACGCCAGATCCGGCGGTCTCCAGCGGTCAGATGTTCGAATACAATGTGCGGAGCGCCGATGGCCAGATCATCCAGAACTATGTCAGCCTCGACCTGACGCCTTCGGAGACGCCGCCGCAGGCCGTCCGCGACGCTGGCTTCATCCTGCATGCCGGCCAGAGCATTGTGCTGTCTCCAGGCGAGCTGCTGGCGAACGACATCGACCTCAGCGGCGACCCTATCGCGATCACCGCGGTGCAGGACGCCACCGGCGGCACCGTCAGCCTCAATGCCGCAGGGCAGGTGGTCTTCACCGCCGGCGCGGCGGGCGCGGCCGCGTTCTCCTACACCGTCGACGACGGCTTCGGCGGCCAGTCGACCGCGCAGGTAGGCCTCACGGTGGCCGCGGCCGGCAATGGGCTGGCCGGCGGCGCCGGCAATGACACGCTGTTCGCCGGCGCGGGCGACGAAACGCTGAGCGGCGGTGGCGGCAGCGACGTGTACTTAATCGGCGCGTCGTTCGACCACATCACCATTGACAACGCGGCGCCAAGCGGGCCTGCGGGCGCGCGGGGCAAGGTCGATTTCGCAGCCGGGACCACCGATCAGCAGCTGTGGTTCGTGCGGAACGGCAACGACCTCGACATCGACCTGATTGGCAGTTCCGACCGCGTGACCATCGCCGGCTGGTACGCGTCCGACGCGAGCGCCCAGGTCGCGGCGATCCGCACTGCCGACGGGCTGACGCTCGACAACCAGCTGGCACAGCTGGTCTCGGCGATGGCGACCTATGCCGCCGGTCATCCCGGCTTCGATCCGACCACTGCGACTCAGATGCCGTCCGACGCCGCCCTGCAAAGCGCCATCAGCGCCACTTGGCATACGTGACGGTAGCGCGTCTGCGGTGGATCGACGCGCGTGGTCCGCAGTCCGTTTGGCCGCCTGGATGAGCAGCCGCCTCCGCCAGTAAAAGCGGAGGCGGTCGGGACATCGAGTTCCTCCGAGAGCGCGCCTAAGACACCGAATGTTGCTTCTGCCGCTCGTGAAGCGCGCCGTTGCTCCTGAGTCTTAACACGCTCGTGCCGCTTGACGCTCTGCGGCAGGCCTCGGATCTCGAGCAGAGAGCTGCCGCTCACGTGGGCATGGCGCCATATCGGGTGTTGGTGAGAACTCGGATCCGCCTTTGCAAACCTTGGCAAAGAGTTGCGTACCAGACGGCTCTTGAACGGGGGGCCCGGAGATCACGTCGCGGGTTGGGGTACCCCTACGGAAGAAAAAAAGCCGCCTGCATACAGCGGGTTTCGCGATGTCGTGGACCAGCGCCTTGAACCCCGACATCGGTAGTCGACTGCTCCTGGGGCGGGTGCGGGCGTCGCAGGAAACTCCTGTTTGCGATCAACGTGCCCGAAAACCGCTGAGGTTCACTAAATCATTGATATCCCTCTTTGTTTTTGCCCCTGCCGTGCTAGACCCGCTCGGCGAAACGTTTTACGAATGGGATTTGCAGGCGGTGACGTCTCTCAATTGCTGTGGTGGCCGCGCGCCCCTTGGCATCAAAGCCGGTAGCAGCGGGAGACAGATGCATGCCTGCGTTGGAGTGAGGTGCGAGGCCCCGCCCTTTTTAGAGTCTCACTTCGACACAGTGGCTGAAGGTCTCGGAAGTAGCATAGCACGATCAATTCGCTCGTCGATCGCGCCTTGACATGATCGACCTCCAAATGCCGGTAGGTTTCCCAAGCTCATACATATGCAAAACTGATCGGCAATTTGATCACGAAGTTTGGGGTGATCGCAGCCGACGGTGTTGACCGGGCTAGCGAGGCCCTTGAGGGCAATGCCAGTTTGCCTTTGCGTCTGGCGTTACGTTCTGAAGGACGGTTCTTTGAGGCCTCTCGCGTCGCTTGTCGGTGACGAAGGCGAACACTGGCGCGTCCGGAACGATTCGAATATATGACCTTTGTATTTGGAGAGTCATGCTCAGTCCATGCGCTCTACTTGGCGTTTTTGCTGATTGGTTCTGTCAGAAAATACTGGCCTGAAGCCCGCCAGCAAGGGCGGCTTTCGCGGTCGCGAAAGTCCCTTGCCGCCGCTGGTGTCCGCAACTAGTCGAATAAACGTCGACGTGCGCTGTCGTACGCTATGGCTCTCCGACGTCCGCTTTGACGATGCTCATCGCACACGCAGGTCTTAGTCTTGTCGAGTCGTTGCTGGCAGGAGAGTCCATGAAACGTAACGGGCGAGAGAACGGCGAATTAGAAGAGAATCAGGCTACTTTATCTGCGTCGACCATTGCACGGCTGCGGGCGATACCATTCGCCCAGAAGCTCACCTGTACGATTAACGAAGCATGTGAGGCGACGGGCCTCGGGCGCACGAAGCTCTATGAGCTGATAGGAGAAGGACGTCTTGCGACGACGACCGTCGGACGCCGGAGATTGGTGGTGGTCCGTTCACTTTTGTCGCTTCTTGAGCCGGACACCTCGGTGTGATGGGGTTCGGCTCAATCGCAAGTAGTTCCGTTCTACCTTTTCTTCAGGCGATCATTCTCAGGACGCGGCCCAGCTCTCTCATGCGATCAAGCTCATCCGCCCACCACCGCATCATGCGCACGCGCTCCTGCCAGAACTCGGCGGCATGGGTATAGGCGCCACGGATTTCATTCGCCTCCTGATGGGCAAGTTGGCGCTCGATCGCGTCCGCGTGCCATTTGCCGCTCTCGTTCAGCAGAACCGAGGCTGTCGACCGGAGCCCGTGGACCGTGATTTCAGTCTTGTCGTAACCGAGCCTTCGGAGCGCGGCATTTAGTGTGTTGTCGCTGATGGGGCGGTGCCAGGATCGCACTGACGGAAAGAGCAGCTTCGATCCTCCCGTCAGTTCGCGAAGCTCTTCCAGGATGGCGAGGGTTTGCGGGGCGAGTGGCACCCGATGCGGGCGTCGCATCTTCATTTTGGCAGCGGGAATGCGCCATTCGGCGCTCTCTATATTGAACTCGGTCCATTCGGCCTTTCGGAGTTCTCCAGGCCGAACGAACATCAGAGGTGCCAGCTTGAGCGCGTACCTCGTGACGGCCTGCCCCTCGAAGCCATCAATGGCACGGAGGAGGGCGCCCACGGCATGCGGCTCGACGATCGTGGCACGGTGGGTCACCTTTGGCGTGATCAGAGCGCCGCGGAGGTCACCGGTCGGGTCGCGTTCGGCGCGGCCGGTAGCGATCGCATAGCGGAAAACTGCGCCGATCGTGCTGCGCGCCCTGGTGGCGGTCTCGTGCCGTCCACGCCTTTCGATCTTCCGTAAGGAGTCGAGGATCTCGGGCGCCTTCAGATCGGCGATGGGGCGCTTGCCGAATTCCTGGTTGGCGAAGTCGAGCAGCCACTGCTTCTTCTTCAGCGTGCTCGGCGCATCGCCCTCGGCTTCGAATTTCTCCATCAGCTCCTTTGCGACGGCCTCGAATGTGTTGGCCCGGGCAATCCTGGCTTGGCGGCGCTCGGCCTTGCGCTCGACGGAGGGATCGATGTCCTCCGCCAGCAGCCGCTTGGCATCGTCCCGCTTGGTGCGGGCGTCGACCAGCGAGACGATCGGATAGGGGCCGATGGCGAGCAGCTTCTGCTTGCCGTCGTAGCGATAGGCGAAGCGCCAGAGCTTCGATCCGGTGGTGGTGACGAGCATGAACAGCCCGCCGTCATCGGAGCGCTTGTAGTCCTTTTCGGCCGGCTTCAGGTGCCGGAAATAGGTGTCCGTCTTGGTCGGCATAGGTTCGATTCCACCCGAAAGTCGCGATACCAGCACCCCAGCAAGCTACCAGCGAGGATACCAACTGACGGGGCGGATACCAGCAAACCGGGGCGTACGACCGCGGCGGGCGATCGGCGGCTTTGCCTTGATTTTAAGTGAGAAACGGACGTCGGCGGACAAGGGCGGACGGTCGAATGGTGCCCCTGGCCGGAATCGAACCAGCACTCCTTGCGGAACTCGATTTTGAGTCGAGCGCGTCTACCAGTTCCGCCACAGGGGCATTCGCATTGGCCCTGGGCAGGAACCAGCGAAGCGGGGCGGACTATAGCGGGCGGCGGGGCAGGGTCAACCCGCACGGACGTGATGGGCTCGCATCTCGACAGGTTTCGCGGCCGGGAGTAGGAGCCGGAGCGGCCCGGTTGGGGCCGGATGCAGGCCCGTTCGGGGAGGACCGATGAGCAATACCTCTGTGATGGCGCGCCCCGCGGCGGGGGCGATGAGCCCGGCGATGACGGCGGCTCTGCTCGCGGCCGGCATCGCGGCGGCCGCGCTGGCCGGCGCCTGGTACATGCAACTGGTCTGGGGTCTGCAGCCCTGCGAGCTCTGCCTGAAGCAGCGCTGGGCCTATTACGCGATCGTGCCGCTCGGGCTGGTGATTGCGCTGGCCGCCAAGGGTGGTTCGAAGGGCGGTGCGCCGCGCGCGCTCGTGCTCGCGGGCCTCGGCCTGATCGCGCTGGCCGCGCTCGGCAATGCCGGGCTCGGCGTCTATCATTCCGGCGTCGAATGGGGCTTCTGGCCTGGACCGACCGAATGCACTGGGCCGATCGGCAATCTCGGCAGCGCCGGCAGCCTGCTGGAGCGGCTCGACAGCGTCCATGTCGTGCGCTGCGACGAGGTGCAATTCCGCTTCCTCGGCCTGTCGCTCGCCGGCTACAGCGTGCTGATCTCGCTGCTGCTCGCCGCGATCGCCGGTTGGGGCATGACGCGCAAGACCGCCGCCTGATCATCGCAAGGCGATCGCCGTGGCCTCTTCACCTCTCCCCGCCCGCGAGAGGTCGGCGCGCAGCGCCGGGCGAGGGGGTCTATCCGCGCCATCTCTCTCACCTGATCCCCTCACCCGGATTGCATCTGGCGATGCAATCCGACCTCTCCCTGCGGGAGAGGTGGGGACCAGGGATGCCGAGCCGGCTGGGGCATGACGCGCAGGACGGCGGCCTGATCATCGCAAGGCGATCGCCGGGGCCTCTTCACCTCTCCCCGCCGGGGAGAGGTCGGCGGGCAGCGCCGGGTGAGGGGGTCTATCCGCGCGATCGCTCTCACCTGATCCCCTCACCCGGATTGCATCTGGCGATGCAATCCGACCTCTCCCTGCGGGAGAGGTCGCGACCAGGGATGCCGCGCCGGCTGAGCGCTGCGCGGCGCAAGGATCACGGGCGAGCGGCAGCTAGTCGTCAACATCCTCCTGCGGCCGTCCGAACAGATGGACGATGCCGGGGGTGGCGATGGTGACGAAGACGAAGCGCGAGAGGTGATGCGCGCCGACGAAGATCGGGTCGATGTGCAGGGTCAGCGCCAGCGCCATCATCGCGTCCATCGCGCCGGGGGCGAAGGCGACGATGGTGTCCGAGAAGCGCACATGCGTCACCAGCACGATCACGGTGACGAACAGCGCTGATATCGCGACCGCGATCGCGAACGAGCCGAGCGCCGCCCTGACATGGCTGACCAGCGTCTTGATCCGCATCCGCGCGAAGCGGCTGCCGATCAGGGCGCCGATGCCGACCAGCGCGACGCCGCGCATCCATTCCGGCAGGCCGCCTTCGACCAGGTCCGTGCCGTGCAGGATGCCGCTCGCGACCATCGCGCCGAACAGCCAGCTCGCCGGAAACTTGATCAGCTGCATCAGCACGGCCGCGGCCAGCGAGGCCACCAGCAGCGCGAGCAGGCCGAGCGGCGAGGCGACGCTCTGGCCGAGCGAGATCGGTGCCGCCGGCGCGACGCCCGCGATCGCCAGCACCAGCGGCAGCGCCGCGGTCAGGATGATCACGCGCAAGGTCTGTACCACAGCGATCGCCGGCAGGTCGGCGCCGCGCTCGACCGCGAGCAGCGTGATCTGCGACAGCGCGCCGGGGCTGCCGGCGAGCAGCGCCGAGGTGCGGTCCCAGCCATGGACGCGCTGCAAATAGAGGCTGGAGCCGAAGGTCGAGCAGAACGTCGCGAGCGCGAGCAGGCCGATCGTGACCGGATAGGCGCTGACATGGGTGATCAGCTCGCGCGAGACGATCGCGCCGATGGAGATGCCGAGCAGCAGCAGGATGGTCTGGGTCAGGATCGGAGGCATCGCCAAGGGGCGCCCGGCAATGGCGGCGATCGCGGTCGCCATCATCGCGCCGGAGATCAGCCCGCCCGGCAGATGGGCGAACAGGAAGATGAGCCCGCCGGCGGTGCCGAGCGCGAGCGTCTCGAGCGCGCTCATGGTCTTGGCGCGGCTCGGCCATTCGAAGGGGAGGGAGGAGATGATCTGGCGCACGGCGCCTTATGCCAAACCCGAAGCGGGGGAACAATTCCCCGCCGCTGCGGTGCGGCTATGCATGCGGAGGAAAGCCAACAAAGGCTTTACGCCGCCCCCCGGCGGACCACTCGGGCCTGCCGGATCACTTGGGTTTGTCCGGCACAGCCGGGGCGCTGGCGGCCGCCGCCTTGTCGCGCTTGCAGGCGGAGCGGAACTTGCCGCGCGCCTTGCCGCGGAAGAGGCCCTGTTCATCGGCTTCCTTCGAGCAGGCCATCGAGATGGCCCGGCGGGTCGACTTGTCCAGTGTCGCGTAGGTGTCGGTGGCAGCGTCGGGCCTGGCCGGCAGCGCCAGTCCGGGCTGGGAGAAGGCGGGACCCGCGGCCAACAGGGTGGCGATTGCGGTGGCTGCAGCCGCCGCGCGGGCAGTGAACGTCATGCTGAATTCCTCGAACGAAGCGCGCGGCGGAGGGCCGCTGATGCTGAACCCGGTGTGAATGCAATGAGCCCGATCGGCACGCGAGGCAAATTATATTTTCGCGCGACGCCAAGCCTCCCCGCCTTGTCGCAGACCTGCCGCCAGCTAAGATTGTGGTCCCATTCCATCATGCTCCACGGGGAGATCGAGAATGAGTTTTCACGCAAAGTCATTGGTTGCCATTGCCGCTCTCAGCCTGGCCGCATTCGCCGCCGCGCCGGCGCAGGCGCTGACCTCGCAGGAGTGCAGCGCCAAGTACAAGCAGGCGAAGGAGGCCGGCACGTTGAACGGCCAGAAGTGGAACGACTTCCGCAAGGCCCAGTGCGGCAGCGACGCCACCGCGGCTGCTCCAGCCGCGGCGCCGGCCGCGCCCGCGGCTCCGGCAGCGCCCGCCGCCGAGGCGAAGCCCGCGAAGGAGAGCAAGTCGGCTGCCAAGGACGCGGCGCCGGCCGCCGCGCCGAGCGGTCCGGCCGTGTATCCGAGCGCGGTGGATGCCAAATACGCCAAGGAGAAGCCGGGCAAGGCGCGTCTGCAAACCTGCCTCGATCAGTACAACGCGAACAAGGCAACCAACGCCAATGGCGGCCTGAAGTGGATCCAGCAGGGCGGCGGCTATTACAGCGAGTGCACGAAGAAGCTCAAGGGCGCGGCCTGAGCGAGGCCAGCACGGGATGCACTGCGGCGGCCGGATGCATGACGCGTCCGGCCGCTGCTCTTGGCGGGGCGTGCCGGCCTGCAGATTGTTCGGCGGCCGCGCGGCATTGCTGCTCCGGTGAATTTGGGGCTTGCCTTGATGCCCGGGAAATGAACCTGCTCCGGGCATGATTTCTGCGACTCAAGGCATCCTCGGCGTGCTTTGCGGCGGCATGGTCGGCTTCTCGCTCGGCCTCGTCGGCGGCGGCGGCTCGGTGCTCGCGGTGCCCTTGATGGTCTATGTCGTCGGCGTGCCGGAGCCGCATATCGCGATCGGCTCGAGCGCGATCGCGGTCGCCACCAATGCCGCGATCAATCTCGCCAACCATGCGCGCGGCGGCACCGTGATCTGGCCGATCGCCGCGCTGTTCGCCGCGGCCGGCATCGTCGGCGCCTTCACCGGCTCGCTGCTCGGCAAGATGGTCGACGGCCAGAAGCTGCTGGCGCTGTTCGCGCTGGTGATGATGGTGATCGCGCTGCTGATGCTGAAGACCCGCGCGCGCATCGGCATCCCCGACGTCAAGATGAGCATGGCGAACGTCCCGGCGATCGTCGGCTTCGGCCTCGCCACCGGCACGCTGTCCGGCTTCTTCGGCATCGGCGGCGGCTTCCTGATCGTGCCGGCGCTGATGGCCGCGACGGGCATGCCGATCATGAACGCGGTGAGCTCGTCCCTGGTCGCCGTGACGACCTTCGGGCTCACCACGGCCGCGAGCTATGCCTGGTCGGGGCTGGTCGCCTGGGACCTCGCCGGACTGTTCATTGCCGGCGGCATCGCCGGTGGCCTTGCCGGCACGCGTCTGGCGCGCCATCTCTCGGAGCGGCGCGGCGCGTTGAACGTGGTATTCTCGGTCGTGATCGCGGCGGTGGCGCTCTACATGCTGACACGCAGCCTGCTGCATATCTGGAGCTGATTTGATGAAGCGCAGCACATCGGACGCGATCCTGTCGAGCAGCCGGCGCGAGCTTCTCTCCCTTTTCGGCGCCGGTGCCGCGCTTTCTGTTTTTTCACGATCAAGCCGTGCCCAGGACGCCGACGAGCCCGACGAGGCCTCGGTGCTGCGCGATCCCGACGCGCCGGTGCTCGGCAATGCCGCGGGCGACATCGCGATCGTGGAATGGTTCGACTACAATTGCCCGTATTGCCGCAAGCTCGATCCCGAGCTGCAGCAGGTCGTGCATGACGACGGCAAGGTTCGCTGGGTTCTCAAGGAGTGGCCGATCCTCGGGCCGGTGTCGGTGACCGCGGCGCGCATGGCGCTGGCGACCAAGTCTCAGGACAAATATGCCAAGGCGCATGAGGCGCTGATCGGCGTCAGCTCCAAGCTCACCGAGCCGCGCATCGATGAGCTGCTATCCGAGGCCGGCATCGACATCGACCGCGCCAAGCGCGATCTCGCGACCAACGGAAAAGCGATCGACGCGATGCTGGCGCGCAACGACAAGCAGGCGCGCGGCCTGCGCTTCCGCGGCACGCCGTCCTTCATCGTCGGCAAGTTCAGGGTGCCGGGCGTGCTGACCATGGCGCAGTTCGAGCAGGTCATCGCCGATGCGCGCAAGGCCAAGGCTGCCAATTAGGACAAAAGCAAAGGGCGCCCCGACCCGCGGTCGAGACGCCCCGAAGACGAGTTGCTTTAGGTTATTTGGACGAGATGCGAACCCAGTCGTCATGCGCGCGGGTCTTCAGCGAATTCCAGCTGTCCGCGGCGACGTCCCAGTTCACGATGGTCCGGCGCGATTGCGCGCCCGATCCGTTGGCGACTTCCGAGGTCTGCATCGAATCGTGGATGTAGACGCCGAACCCCAGAAGCAGCGCACCCAGGATCATTCCCACCAATGTCCGCATGATCATGTTCTCCAGTGTGACGGCCGACAACGCCGCCGTCGAAGCTTGGTTCCGCCGGTGCGGCGGAAGGTTCAAGCGTCACCCAACAAACTAACTGCGCGGTTTTTCGGGACGCGATTCCGGCCCTGACGTGACGAGATTGAGCGTTTTCAGCTCGTCGGGCTTGAAGGTGAACAATTGGTCATGCGGCGTTTCCATCGCATGCACCCAGACCTTCAGGTCGATCCCCATGTCGGCGAGGTAGCGCTGGCAGCGCGCCGAGACGTTTTGCGCCAGACTCATGTCGTTGTCGGTGCGGGCAGCATTGGCGGCGCGCACCGCGGCAACCTGATGCACGCCGATCGTGGCGCGCTCGCCGACGCGGCGCTCGACGCCGCCTGCGAGCACCAGCGGGCACGACGACACGCAGGTCTTGCCGGCCTCGACCTCGGTGGCGAATTTGCGCGCGCGGATCAGCCGCCCCATCGCGAGCGCATCGGCCACCGAGCCGCCGGGCGAGTTCAGCACGATGGTCTTGATGTACTCGCCGTGGCGTTCGACCTCGTCGGTGAAGGCGCGCGCGCTGCCCGGCGTGATCGTGCCGGTCGCATAGAGCCGGCCGCCGCCGCGCAGCTCAAGGCTGATCGGCTGCTCCAGCGCGGGATCGCCCTTCGGCAGCGGCATCAGCCGCTTCAACAAGGGCGTGAGCACCGAGGGTGTCTCGGCGGGGGCGTCCGTCGGCTCCGTCCGAATGTCGAGCTGAGGCGAGGCCGCATCGGACGCATGCGGATCATTCAGCTCGATCAGGTCGGCTGCGAGAACCACGATCGTGACCACGAGGATGGCGCGAAACACCCAGCGCAAAATGCTCTCGTCCGGATTGTCGGTGAGCCAGGCGTGGACGCGACGGTTCAGGGCCGAGGCCACCGGACTACTTCCCGATCCGTGCGGAGGACAGCGAGGTGACGTTCTCGTCCGCGCTGGCCACGGCCGCCGCCGGCTGCGGCTCGTCAGCCGGCGCCATTGGCGTGTCGGCCGGCGCAACGGCAGGCCGCGCCTCGGCGGCGCGTCTTGCCTCCTCGACCTCGCGGGCGATCTGCAGCGCCGTCACGAGGTCGCTCGCCGTGAGGCTCGAGGCGCTGGCGGCGGGCAGGCCTTCGCGGCGGATCGCGGCGTGCACGACGCAGAGAATCAGGACGAGCACCGCAGGCATCAGGTCGATCGAGATGGCGCCGGCCCAGCTCGGAATGAAGTCGCCGGCATAGCGCAGCACGGCCTCCGCCGGAGACAAGGTCTGAAACCGCGTCGGCTCGATGCGCGGCAGCGCCAGGATCTTGTCGGCGGCGTCCGCCAGCGACGCGGCCTGCGTGGCGATCGCCCCTTCGACCTTGCCGACCACGGCGGTCTGTCGCTCGGCGAGGTCGCCACTGCGTCCGCCCGCGGCGGGTGCGATGAAGCCGGCGGAGAGCGAGGTGGCCGCGCGCTTGACGGCAGGCGCCACCGAGGTCTGCTGCAGATTGGCGATCACGCCCATCAGCGTCAGCGACTCCGTGGCAAAGGCATCGCTGCGGCTGGCGATCGGGCCGCGGTCGGAGATCAGCTCGCGCATCTTGGCGAGGCTCTTGCCGCCCTGCTCGTAGAGCGCGGAGACGCGCTTGCCGGACTCCTGCACCTGCTGTCCGAGTCCATCGAGCTGCGTCGACATCTGCGTGAGAAGCTGAACCACCGTGCCGGAGCCGGAGGTGCCGGTGAGCGAGCCGGTGCGCTCGGCCTCGGCCAGCTTGGCGAAGCGCGAAGAGGCGAGCTGGATGTCGGGCAGCAGGCTTTGTGCGGCAATCGCCTGGCTATTGGCGCGGTCGAGATCACGTGTGTAGTTCTGCACGGTGATCGCGAGGTGCTGCTGAATGGCAGCGGCGCCGGCCAGCGCCGAGGCGTTGAGCCAGGACGACATCGCGACGATCATCAGCGAGCCCAGCACCATGCAGCCGGCCATCAGCAGCCGTCCCATCATGCTGGTGACGTGCGGCATGAACTGCATCATGAACACCCAGAAGGCGTAGATGCCGACGGAGACCGCGACGGAATAGATGACGGCGGCGAAGAACACGGTGGTCGGGCTGCCGTTGAGCAGCTCGCGCACGCCAAGATAAGTGTAGACGCCGGCAGCCAGCGCCAGGATCGCCGTGGTGAGCTTGAGCGTGACCTCCAGGCGGCTCACGCCGTCCGCGAGCACGACGGAGGTGGGGCGGGCCGAGGAGGGCAGCGCGGCGGGCGAGGGCATGGGCGATCCTTCGGCGGCATCATATCCGCCCTGTGCAGCGCCCCCGCTGTGAGCCAAGCGATAATCAATGCGGAGAAAATCCGTCGAGATTATGTCGCCGATCTTACCGATCGGTCATGTCGGACGAGCGGAGCTGACCGTGTCAGCTCATCAGCCAGCGCAGCAGCTCGACATTCACCTCACGCGGATAGCAATGGCTGAGATCGTCGATCTCGCGATAGACGACATGCGCGCCCGACTTGGCCAGCGCATCCCCGGTGTGTCGCGCGATCTCGACCGGGAACATCCAGTCGAGCTGGCCGTGCACGATCTGGATCGGCAGTCCGCGCAGGCGATCGCGGTCGGCGATCTCAGCCATCAGCGGGTGGAAGGTCGCGGCGACCGGGGCGAGATGCGTGAAAGGCGAGCTTCGCTCCAGGCCGCTGACATAGCAGAAGGTGCCGCCATCGCTCATGCCCGTGAGCAGCATCCGCGCCGGATCGATCGAGACGCGGCTGCGCACGAGATCGAGGATGCGCACGAGGTTCGGCGTGTCGGCGTCCTCGCCCATCAGCGCCCAGGTCGGCCCCGTGGCGGTCGGCGCCACGAGGATGGCGCCGAGGCTACGGGCCGCGCGCAGCCAGCTCCACAGGAAGTCGCGGCCATTGCCGCTGCCGCCATGCAGCGCCATCACGACAGGCCAGGCCCGGTCGGCGGTGTAGTATTCGGGCACGTAGAGCGAGAAGCCGCCGCGATTGCCGATCTCGTTGTGGTCGTGGAACACCGCATCCTTGCCGGCCGACGCAGCGAGCAGCTGCCGCACGGTCTGGTCGTCGGCAACCGCCGGATCCAGGAAGAACTCACTCAGCGGCGGCAGCGTCGGCGCCAGCGGAAACAGCGCCTCAAGCGCGCGCGGCAGCTGTCGCAAGGCGCGGAACACGTCGACCAGATCGCCTTCACCGCGCTGGACCGCGCGCAGGCCGGCAAAGGACATCAGCGCGGCATCGGAGGCGGTATCGAACGCCAGCCGGATATGGGCAAAATCCGCCGGCCACGATGTCAGATGAGCGCGCGCGGTCTGCAGCGTCTGCTCGGGATCGCCGATCTCGGCCATCACGCGATCGAAATCCGGCGGGTTCAGATAGCGCGCGACGAAGGACAGGGCTTCGAGCGTCTGCAGCAGCGGCGGCAACATGATGAGAATGTCGTCCACCACGGCGTCGGTCATGCAGATCTCCTGGTCGAGCGGGTTTCGCTTGTCACCCGCTGGCCGGCGAGCGCCGTCATGCAACGCAAAATCGGCGGCGTGGGCAATGATCATTTTCCGAACAGGCGTTCGTTGTGCGCCTCGTGGCGTGAGGCAGCCGAGGATGTGCAGATCGCGCGACAGGAGCATGATCAGCTAATACACGTGTGGACGAATCACGATTGACAAACATCGGACGTGATGTCGCACTTCATGGACGCCGACGGCGCAGCAATGAAGTTCCCCAAGGGAGCGCATGGCCGCGGTCAAAATGGCCGACCGGCTACCACGGAGGATGCGCATCATGACCAGCTCGCCGTCGGCCGCGTTGATCAACGCGGTGCTCGCCATGGACGTCTACAACAGAGGCGTCAGTCCGACGCTCTCTGTCAATTTCAATCGCATCGGCAACTACGAGCTGGTCGCGGGCTCTGTCGTCGCGGCGGCTGATAATTTCGAGGCGGCGACCTATCAGCTCGCCGGTGATCCATCGACGCGGATCATCTCGTATCGCGGCACTGACAGCATCGCCGACGTGCCGGCCTGGCTCGGCGGCGCCGGACTCACCGGCTGGCCGACGCAGTTTCCGGATGCGGAGGCCTACTACAAGACATGGGCCACGACGTCCCATGTCTCGCTGACCGGCCACTCGCTCGGCGGCGGCTTGGCGGGCTACATCGCGGCGCTGAACGACAAGGTGGCCTACGCGTATGACGCGATGCCGTTCGAGTTCGCCGCCGAGGTCCGCTACGATCAGTTGCACGGCTTCTGGGGCGCGCTCGGCTCGCACCCGGTCGACCGCTATTCGGACATTCACATGGTCTCGCTCTCCGGCGAGGTCCTGCAATATGTGCGGGCCGCGGCGCCGGTGTTGGAAGCGCCGCTGGCGCTGCTGCAGCTCGGACCGGTCGCCGGCGCGCTGGCGATCGCCGACGCGGCGATCGGCATCTCGTCCGAGCAGAAGACCGTGCTCGGCGCTGGCACCGACCTCGGGCTTGACCCGGTCAAGCTGCATTCGATCGCGCTGCTGACCATGATGCAGTGGGCGAGCGACAACAATGCGCAGGACTGGAAGAAGGCGGCGGCGGTGCTGATGGCGCCGCTCGAGGATGACGCGATCGCCAAGGCGGTCGGCATTCCCGCGGCTGGCGTGGGTGGCGAAGGCGCGCCGGCCGACAAGATGAAGGACATGATCGCCTATTCGACGGTGACTGACGCCAGCGGCTACGGCAATAGTGCCGTGCAGGCGCTGTTCAATGGCGGCGGCGTGCTCGCCGACAGCGTCAGCGCGTCGACGGCGGCGAACTATCTGAAGAACGGCGGTGTCGAGAAGGCGCTCGCCGACATCGTCGTGGAGTATTCGGCGCTGCTGGCGCAGAACCATGACGAGGTGCTGGCGACGACGCCGGGCGTGATCGGGCACGAGCACGGCATTCTCTACCAGGACACGGCCAAGAACCTGCTCGTCGCGGATCTCTCGTCCGACCTGTGGTCCTCGACTGCTACGGGCTCTGCGGTCGACATCCTCGGCAAGATCGCGCTGATCGACGCGGTGGCCAGCGCCGACGGCGAGGATGTCAAGCTGATCGACACGGCGATCAGCACGCTGTGGGGCGGCAAGACGGATAATCTCGACTGGCTCAGCGCGGCGCTGAGCGATGCCGCGACGACGGTGATGGTTGATCCGGTGTCGGGCGCGACGATCGCCGTCACCGACGGCGCGCTGCTGATCGCGGGCGGCGGCAACGACATGCTGTACGGCACCGCCAATGACGATCTCTTGATCGGCGGCCTGGGCAGCGATGTGCTGAACGGCGGCGCCGGCGACAACATCCTGGTCGGCGGCATCGGCGCGACCTACGTCTATGCGCCGGGCGACGGCAACGACGTCATCATCAACGGTGTCGCGTCGCTGTCGAAGCCGACCGGCACGCTGGATTTGGGCAGCGCCTACACGGCCGACAATTTCTGGTTCGTCAAATCCGGCAACGATCTCGAGATCGACATTCTCGGCACCCACCAGCAGGTGACGATCGCCGACTGGTTCCTCGGCGGCTCCTATCAACTCCAGGAGATCAAGGCGGGCGGCCTGGAGCTCGATACGCAGGTCACGCAACTGGTGCAGGCGATGGCGACCTACGCGCAGACCCATCCGGGCTTCGATCCGACGGCCACCTCACAGCTGCCTGATGATGCGCATCTGCACGATCAGGTCGCTGCGGCCTGGCACGTCATGGCGTGAGGCCGCGCCGCCTCAGTGCAGCCGGGGCGCCTTCAACAGCTTGGCGCGATCGGTCGACGCCACCGTGACGTCGAAGGTGACGCCCTCATGGTGCACGGTCAGCGGCACGTCGACGCCGGCATCGCCGAGCGACCAGAGCTTGCGGTAGAACTCGCTCTGGGTCGTGACCTTGTCGCCATTGATGCCGAGGATGATGTCGCCGGCCTTCAGCTCGGCGCGCGCGGCCGGGCCGTTGTTGGAGACGCCGATCACCACGACGCGGTCGTCGACCTCGGTCGCGTACATGCCGAGCCAGGGCCGGGCCGGCTTGTTGACGCGGCCGAAGCGGCGGAGATCGTCGATGATCGGCCTCAACAGATCGATCGGCACGATCATGTTGACGTGCTCGGCCTTGCTGTCGCGCTCACGCTCGAGCTGCAGCGAGCCGATGCCGATCAGCTCGCCCTTGGGCGAGAGCAGGCCGGTGCCGCCCCAATTGGGATGCGCCGGATGGGTGAAGATCGCCTCGTCGAGCAGATACTCCCAATAGCCGGCGAATTCCTGCTTGGCGATGATCTGGCTGGCGACCGAGCGCGTCCGGCCGCCAGCGCCGCCGAGCACGACCTGGTCGCCGATCTTGGTCGCCGCCGAGGAGCCGAGCGGAAGCGCCGGCAGATCGAGATGCCCGAGCGCCTGCACCAGGCCGAAGCCGGTCGCGAAATCGAACCCGAGCACATGGCCTTCGACCACGCGCCCATCATTGAGGTGCAGCCAGACCGATTCAGCCTCGGTGATGAGGTAGCCGATGGTGAGCACCAGCCCGTCATCGATCACAACCGCATTGCCGGCGCGCTCGGTGCCGAGCGTCTCCGCGCTGAAGGCATCCGGCGGGATGATCGAATGCAGACCCACGATCGACGACAGCGCGTGGTCGAGATCATATTGATAGTCTTCGGCGCGAGGCTGGAAGGCGAACGGCACTTTCCATTCGGTCAAAGAAGGCATTTCTTTCTCCTGCTCTGCCGATGCCCCCCGGGGGGACTTCGACCAAGCTTGCTTCGTATCGCGTGATTGTCGCGTCTTGGCCGCAGCGTCAACGCGAGCTTAACATCTTTGGCCGCGGGCGCCAGTTCCGCCGCTCCGCTGCCGTGCCGGGAGAAACGACGCTCTCGCGCCGATCATCCGCGACCGCAACCCTTGGACATCATGGGCCAGACGAACCATGCCCCGGCCGCATAGAGCTCGCCCACCGTCGTCGTACCGGTGCGCGCCGAGACATGGAAACGCCCGGCATCGAGCAAGGCTCCATCGCGGGCGACGACCGCCGGAATCATCCGGTCGGCCGGTCCGAAGACGACGACGGCCTCGGGCTTGACCACCAGCGCCAGCGCCGCCATGCCCGCGAACCACGCGAGGGCAACGACCAGCACCCCTTGCACGTGAAGGGTGCGCGCTGGAGACAGCCTGTCAATAGTCGTACGCATGCTCGAAATCATAGCCGGCGGCTTCGAAGCGGGTGACGTCCTGAACCAGCGAGCGGATCGGGACGTCGACGCCGATGCGGCGCGCGCCGGGGCGGGACTGGATCGGGACACTGAATATAGGCAGTCCCTCGAAGGCTGCCAGCCGCCCATCGCCGGGAGGCACGACGATGGTCACCAGGATACGGTGGTTGCCGGCGACCTCGGCCAGGGCCGTACCGGGATGGCGCCGGAGCTCCTTCACGAAGGCGTCGAACCTGGCGTAGCGCTCGGTCTGCACCAGCACGCCCCTCGTGCCCTTGGCGTCGGTCACCTCGCGGATCACCTTCACGCCGGGGATGGCTGCCAGCTCGGCGGCGGGCAGGCCGGTCACGACGCTCTGGATCGACAGGATTGCGGGATCGTAGCCGGCGGCATAGCCGATGACCGCCGCATAGGCCGCGCGCCCGGCATATTGCAGGCTGAGCGAGAACCGTCGCTCCACCGAGCGCAGCGAGGGCACGAACGGCGTGTCGCGCCAGAGCTGCTCGAGCTTCGCCCAGAACGGATAGCGATACCAGCGCGTCTGATAGAGGAACGCGGCGTAGTCCTTCAGCAGCGCCAGGTTGAAGGCGTCCTCGGCGGTCTTGACGCCGTCGGTCGTTTCCTCCGTGAGCGCACCCAAGCTCCGTTCATAGGCGCCTTGCAGCGCCATCTCGGCGGTGAAGCTGAAGCCGATGATGTAGTTCGTCAGCTTCTGATCGGATGTCGCGGGCCCGGATCCATCGGCCTGCCGCGTCGCGCGGCACAGGCTGCGCCAGAAGCCGGCGATGCTCGAAAGATAGTGAAAGTCGGATTCCGATTTCTGCCCGGTGACGCCGGCGAGATCGCTATAGGCGTGGACGATGTACCATTCGGGGAAGGTCAGGAAGCTGTCGCCCTGGGATCTCGCATAGCCGGGATCGGTGATGCCGAACTGCGAGGTCACCACGGGCGTGGGCACGTCGGCGGTGCAGACCGTCTCGACGGTGATCACCGTCGTCGTGATGCCGATCGCCGCGGCGGCGACGATCGCGCCGGCGAGAGAGAGGATCTTGCGACGCAGGCTCATGCAAGCGCGGGCCTCGCGCCCCGGGGTGACCAGCCGACGGCGATGCCGATAGCGCCGAGCGCGAGATGCGGCAGGCTGGAGAGCACTTTCACCAGCCAAGAATTGTTGCGGATGCCGTCGATGATGATGGAGAGATCGAGATAGCCGGAGCCGGTGAGCACGCCCATCACGCCGTCAAGGAAATACAGCGTGCCGAACACGCGCAGGAAGAAGACGGCGCTGCGGCGCGACAGCATCGCGGCCAAGGCCCACAGGCCGGAGGCGACGTGCAGCGCGTCCTTGTAGATGTCGAGCTGGAACAGGCCGAACACACGGCCTTCAGCATCGATGAAGGCGGGGATGTAGTCGGTCGCGGCCGCGAACAGCAGCGCTACGGCGAGCGCGAGGGCGGCGATGCGATAGCGGTCGAATGCGAAGCCGTCGGCTGATGTCGTCATGCGAAATAGGCGTCCCACATCGCGTTGCGGAACAGAAGGTTCGGATCATAGTGCCGCTTGGCGGCGACGAAGCGCGCCACTGCCGGATAGGCCTTTTCGACCTGGTCGCGGCGCGCGTGCAGACGATAGGGCAGATAGAACGCGCCGCCAATCGCGGTGACCAGGTCGATCAGCGCCTCGGTCGTGCGCAGCATGTCGATCTCGCCTTCGGGCGAGGTGACCTGCGAGAACGACATCACGGCTGCGATCCGGCGCACCGGCGCGATGGTCAGCGCGGGCGTCTTGTCCTCGGCGACGTAGCGCAGCGTGACATTGAGGAATTCGGCGCGCGCCTTCGGAATGATCTCGCGGCAGGCGGTGAGGAACTCGCCGAACCGCTCCGGCGCCACGAAATATTCGTGCAGGATATCCGTGCGGTGCATGTCCTTCTGCGCGAGATTCGCGACCGGCTCCGCCATCAGCGAGTTGCGCGTGTAGCGGCTATCGGAGATGGCGGGGCCGAGCCGCGTCTCCATGAACCAGCGCAGGCCCTTGGCGACCTCCCAGCCGGTCTGGGCGCGGTAGATCGTGTTGGCGACGCCGGTCAGCTTGCCCGAGCTCGCCACAGCCGGCAGGGTCGCGGGCGCATCGGCTGCGGGGCGGAAGGTGACGAGCAGCGCATCGTCGAAGAACGCCTTGCGCGACACCGACATGCGGCCATAGGCCATCTTCACGTTGGGATCGCCATCGATGCTCTGCGTGAACTTCTCCGCGAAGGTCTCCGGCGCCATCCGCTCGAAGCGCGGCTCGAGCAGGAGGTTCGGCACCATCTCGACCTCGAGATCGACGATGATCCCGAACAGCCCATAGCCGCCCATGGCGAGCCCGAACAGCTCGGCATTCTCGGTGCGTGAGCACTGCACCAGGGTGCCGTCGGCGAGTAGCATGCGGATGGATTTCACCGTCGAGCCGAACGGGCCGTAGGGCACCGGCCAACCATGCGCGTTGACGCTGAACGTGCTGCCGACGCCGAAATCGCTGTTGGACTGCATCACTGCCGGCGAGAAGCCCTTGGTGTCGAGCGTGGCGATGACGTCCGACCAGCGATTGCCGGCGGCGGTGCGGTAGGTCCGTGCCGCCGTGTCGAGCTCGATCGCGCCGCCGTCGAGCGTGATGGCGGTGCCGTCGCGCGGCAGGCTCTGGCCGCCCATCGAATGCCGGGCGACGGCGGCCGCGACAGGGCGTTTCGCAGCGGCTGCTTCCTTCAGCTCGGCGCGCAGCCGCGCGATCAAATCGTCGGTCGCGGGCTTGGAGATCACGACATGCTTGGCGACCGGCGTCGGGTTCAGCCGGCTGGCATCGTTGAGGATGGTGCGCAGCTCGGCCCGCGCCCGTGGAATCCGCGCCAAGGGCAGCGCCGCCACCGTGGCTGCGGTGCCGAGAAACCGTCGTCGTGAAATCATGGCGCGATCACTCCTACCATCTTCGGAGTCTACGCCAGCGCCGTAAACGTTCGAAAAATTGTCGTCCCCTCAGTCGGCCGCGGGGCGCGCGCGGATCGGCATCAGACGGAAGTCGCGGCCCTCCTTGAGCCAGGCGGCGCGCTCGTCGCGCAGCAGGGTCCGGCGCACCTTGCCGGAATCGTCGCGCAGCATGGTGTCGACCAGCTCATAGCTTTCCGGATGCTTGTAGCGGCTCAGCCGATCGGCCAGGAACGTCCCCATGCCGTCGACGATGGCCTGGGCGTCCTTCGCGCGGTCGATCTCGACGATCGCATGCACGCGCTGGCCGAGCTCGGGATCGGGCAGGCCGACCACGACGCAGGAGCGGATGTCGGGATGCGCCATCAGCGCCGCCTCGACCTCGGCCGGATAGATGTTGGCGCCGCCGCGCAAGACCATGTCGGCCAGGCGGTCGCCGAGATAGAGATAGCCGTCGGCATCGAGCCGCCCGATGTCGCCGAGCGATTCCCAGCCGTCGGCGCGCCGCTTCGGCTCGGCGCCGAGATAGTGATAGGTGCTGCCGACGCCGTCCGCGGGCAGGAAGTAGATCTCGCCGCTTTCGCCCGGCGCGACGTCGTTGCCGTCGGGGCCCAGAATGCGCAAGCCGCAGGTCTCGTCGATCTTGCCGACCGAGCCCTTGTGCTGCAGCCATTCGGTGCCGGAGATGATGGTGCGGCCCTGCCGCTCGGTGCCGCCATAGAGCTCATAGACGCGCTCAGGCCCGAGCCACTCGATCCATTTCTCCTTCAGCCATGCCGGCATCGGCGCGGCCATGTGGAACACGATTCTGAGGCTCGACACATCGTAGCTGTTGCGCACGGCGTCCGGCAGCGCCCAGATCCGATGCATCATCGTCGGCACGAAATTGACCCATTGGATGCGCTGCGCCTGGATCAGCCGCAGCGTCTCCTCGGCGTCGAACTTCACCATGCCCGTCAAGCTGCCGCCGGCGAACAGCGCGTAGTGCGAGACGATGAAGGGGGCGTTGTGATAGAGCGGGCCGGGATTGAGCAGCGATGCGCCCTTCGGGATTCCGAGCGGTGGCTCCGCCGCGGTGTCGGTGACGGCCGGCTGATGATCGAGGATCACCTTGGGCCGCCCGGTCGAGCCTCCCGAGGTCATCGCCTTCCAATAGCGCGACACCGGGGCTGTGAGCGGCTCGTCGGAAAATCCTTCCGGCGAGAAATCAGCCGGCAGCGCATTCGGCGCATTCCAATCGGCCTCGCCGCCGACCACCAGTGACGGCTTTAGGATCTCCAGCACCGCGGCGGCTTCGCCACGCGGCAAGCGCCATGACAATGACGTCGGCGTCGCGCCGCATTTCCACACGGCAAAGCTGGTCTCGAACAGCGCATTGCCGTTAGGCAGGCCGATGGCGACGAAGTCGCCGGGCTTGACGCCCTTGGCGGCGAAGGCGCGGGCGCGCGCATTGGCGCGGCGCTCGAGCTGCTCCCAGGTCAGCGCGTCCGTTCCATGCTGGATCGCGATGCTGTCTTTGGGTTTGCGCTCGGCGTACCAGCGCGGCACGTCCGCCATCGGGATCAGCATCAGGTCCTCCGCATCGTCAGGCGCTTCGTTGGCGCCATTCTTGGCTCAGCAGCTCAGCGCCGCTGATGTCAGTGATGCGAGGAGTTTTGCCTCAACTGCGCAGGGGCGTCCATACGCGCACGCCGCAGGGTTTCGGATGGCAGTTCTGCGAAATGGCGCTTGTAGTCGAGCGAGAGCTGACTGAAGTGCCAGAAGCCGTGGCGCACGGCAACGTCGTAAATTCCGTCGCGCGGATCGCGCGACGCCTTGAGGTCTCGCCGCACGCGATTGAGGCGCACCGCGCGCCAATAAGCGAGAGGACTGGTACCGAGCTGACCCGCATTCGTTCAGGCACAATCATGCGTGCAAGCCCGAGGATTTCCCGATCATGCCAGTGGAGCATGCCGGCTTCTTCGCCGCCAATGCCGGCTTCGACATTCCGGCGGAGCGGAATGCGAGCAGCGTGTTGAGCGCGGAGGGGACGTTCGGCCGAGTCAATGATGCGCCCGTGCGCTGTATCGAGGAGCGCTACTCCTGCGCCCAGACCTGCACGTCCTGCGCCGCCATCTGCCGTCTCTGCGCGGAGCAGTGCGAGACACACGCCGGCATGCACGCGCATTGCCGGATCTGTGCCGAATCCTGCCGGCGCTGCATGAGCGCCTGTGAGGAGGCCGGGCGCAGCATGGCGCATTGAGCCGCGAGCCCTCTTGTCGACGCGCGCAAAAGCAAAAGGCCGGGCTTGAGAGCCCGGCCCGTCCGACCATGGCGACCGGATTGCTCCAGCCCTGAGAACGCCATTTCCAGACAATTCGATGGATCAGCCACCATTCAGCTTTGTCGTCAGCGTCGTGAAGATGCCCTCGAGGGTCAGTCCGAGCTTGTTGAGAATGGTGATGATCGCGAGCGCGATGCCCGCGGCGATCAGCCCGTATTCGATGGCGGTTGCGCCGGATTCGTCTTCGTAAAATTTGAGAAGCAATGCCTTCATTCATCCCCTCCGCAATGCGCCGTTTCTCGGCTACCGGGTGATGCCCGCGAAACTACGGAGTGGAACCTAAGGTAGTGTGAACGATGCTCCTCCAAGTGTCTCGACTTCGCAGAAACTGGCAGAATTCACAGTTGTGACGAGTTCCTCTGCACGCAAAGGAACTCAGTCGGGCACGCCTCCAACGCGTAGTGCTTGCGCGTAGGTTGTAGATGTCATTGCGGAGGCGTAGCGCTGTGGTTCAGGCGGGAGCGGCGCGATCGGGCCGGCCTTGCAGCCACGTCTCTCGCCGCACCACCCATTGCTCGGATCGCGTCTCGCCATTGTGGTGCGCCAGCGTGATGAAGCCAGTGAACTCCGCGCCGGTCTTCTGCTTGACCCGGCGCGAGGCGACGTTGCTCGCGACGTTGCAGACCGTGAACTGATCGAGGCCGAGGGGGCCGAAGGCGAAGTCGTTCACGGCTGCGATCGCCTCGCTCATCAGCTCGCGATTCCAATAGGGCTCGGCAAGCTAGAAGCCGCGGTGGCCTTTGACGGACTCCATCCGCGGCCGGAAGTGGATGTTGCCGATAGCCTCGCCGTCACCGTCGCGCAGCACCAGCACCCATTGATAGATCTCCTCGCCGGCCGCGATCCTGTCGAGCTGCAACTTGACGAAGGTCTCCGCGCCGTCGGGCGGATAGGGCCACGGCACGGTGGCCGCGAGATTGCGAACGATGTTCCAATTGTCGAAATGGCGCTGGATCGCGGGAGCGTCCCGGAGCGCCAGCGGACGCAGGATCAGGCGGGCTGTATGCAACGTGGGCGTGAGCATGCCGGATGGTGCCGTTAACCACGGCTGCGGGCAAGCGGCATATGCGTCCGGCCAAGTCATGTCCATGTCATTGATATTACGGCCATCCGGTCGCCGTTAAGGTTACGGATTTGTTTCGTTCCGGCAATGGAACCAAATGGCTTCACAACGCTGCATTGCAGTGCATTAATCGAACACACGCAATTGCAGGGATGCAGCGTGTGTACAACCGCCAGCGGTATCATAGGCGGGACGGGCCCAGGGTTGCGCCCGATGAGGTGTTGGAATGAATCGCGGGACGGCGGGACATCGGTCGCGTGGGTCGCAGGCGCAGCGTGCGTTCGATCCACACATGTGGCGCACACGGCAATTGAGCCGGCCAATCCCGTTTTACGGCTCGGAGCTGTTTCAGCTCGGCTGTCCGCCGCTGGCCTCCTTCATCGCCGCCTTTCTCGGCTGCCTGATGACCCTGCATCTCAGCGCCTCCGGCCTCTCGCCGTCGGTCGCCTCGGCGGCCGCCGCACTGCTGTTGTGCGCCTCGCTGATCCTGACGCGGACGGCGGACCTGGTGCCCGGCACGTTCTTCTCGTCGGCCTATGGCGGCAGCTTCGTCGGCATGACCCCGGTGGCGCTGTTGAATGCGAGCGTAATCCGCGCCGGCCTGCCGCTCGATGCGGCCTTCGTTCTGCTCGCGCTGTTCTGTGGCCTGATGTTCTGTCTCGCCTGTGCGCTCGACCTCTGGCTGCGCGGCGGGCTGGCGCGCGGCTATGGCGGACGGCTCGGCGCGCTCGCGGCCGTCGCCTCCTTCCTGTTCGTCGGCCTGGCGCCGATGCTCGGACCCGATGGCGAGCTGTTTCCGATCGCACGCCGGCCGATGCCGGAGCTCGGCTTCGTCGCCGCCGCGATCACCTTCCTGCTGTGCACGGTGGGCATGCTGGCGACGCTGGCGGCGCTGCGCTGGGCGCCGATCGCGGGATCGCGGCGCGCGGTGCGCATCTTCGTCGCTGCAACGGTGGCGTTCGCCGGCCTGGTCCTGCTGCTGCAAGTCGTCCCCGGCAACGCCCCCGAGCTCGACGCTTATTATGCCGGCTGCTTCCTCGGCATGTCGTCGTCGCGCCGGCTGCGCAGCCTGCTGCAGGCGATGGCGGCGGCCGTCCTGCTCGCGGCGCTGCTGATGCTCACCGCGCCGATCCTGCCTGCGGTCGGCGGCAGCCTCGGCTATGTCGCCTTCGTCTCGGTGTTGTTCGTCGACGCCGGCGCGCGGCTGTTCATCGAAGCCGGAGAATCGCCGCGCCAGACCATGATCGCGTGGACGCGAGGTCTTCTCGCCGCGCTGGCCATCGCCGCGGTGCTGCTATCGAGCGAGCTGCTGTTCGAGCAGCCGCGCGTGACGCCGGCCGCTTCACCGCTGTCGGTGGCGCCGTCCGCGCGGCAGTCGCCACCGGTCGACGACGCGAGAGGAGAGGGCGGTCAGCCCGAGTCGCCGCGGGCCGACGCCGGCGTGCCGGAGCTTCCGATGCAGATCCTGCGGCCGGATGGCGGAGAGCCGCTCCCGCGCCGGTCCGGCGAGCCCAACGCCGCCGCGCCTCTGCCAATGTCCTCGGAGCCGCAGCGGCGGGTCGTCCGCTATGGCCAGGCGGGTGCGGTGCCGGCGATGCTGCCCAAGCGCAGCCAGGCGCGCGTGGTCCCGCGCGTGGCCCCGCGGCCGCGCATCATGGCGCGCCAGGATGTGCAGCCTCCGCCCGAGTGGACGCCCGATCCGTCCACATTCGCGGGGCCGTGACGGCAGCCCGCAAGCCTTTTTGCGGCGATAACGCGCCGCGGCCACACGGCTGCTCGTGTTTCGCCATGTTTTCACGTCATCGTGCACAAAGCGGTGCTGAGGGGTCTCGTCCGGCGGTGACGGCGAGATCGGGGGCCCCGGTCGATCCACACGGGGGGTGGTTCGTTGATGCAGCAGGCTTCCGAGTCCGCGCCATGTTATTCCGAGCCATGTGATTCCACGCCATGGCGAACAGGCCTGCCGGTCCTGTTCGAGCCGCGTCCGCAAGCGCGGCGCTTCGATCTTTCAGTCGCCATCCTGGTGTCCTTCCTGGGCGCCTGTCTCGGCTGTTTCGCGACGCTGCATCTAAGCGCGTTGGGCTTGCCGCCCGCGCTCGCCTCGGCGGCGGTGACGGTCGTGCTGTGCGCCGGCCTGGTCATTGCGTCTCCCGGCAATCTCGCCGCGATCACATTCTCGTCTTCAGTCTATGGCGGCAGCTTCAGCGGCATGACGCCGATCGCACAGCTCAGCGAAAGCGTCGCTCGCACCGGACTGCCGCAGGAGGCGTCGCTTTATCTGCTGTCGATCTTCTGTGGCCTGCTGTTCGGTCTCTTCACCTCGATCGAAATCCGGCGGCGCATCGTGCTGCTGGAAGGCTACGGCGGACGATTGGGCGTGCTGGCGGCGTTCGGATCGCTGCTATTCGTCACGCTCGGGCCGTCGCTCGCCGGGCAAGGCGACACGCTGCATCTCGGACACCTCACTCAATTCGACCAGGAGCTTGACGGCTCGCTCGCGATCCTGGCGGCGTGTCTCGCCGGCACGTTCCTGACCCTTTTCATCCAGCGGCTTCCCCATGTCGCCGACGCGGGGCGGGCAGCACGCACCTTCGTCTCGGCCACGCTGGCGTTTGCCGGAATGGCGATCATCCAGGCGCTTTGGCCCGACCAGCGCTGTCTGGTCGACGCCTATTACGCAGGGTGCTTCCTCGGCATGTCCTCGCCGCAGCGGCTGTCCGGAGCGCTGCAGCCGATCGTGGCCGCGCTGACCCTCGCAGTTGTTCTGGTGCAGGCGTCGACGGTTCTGCCGATGGTCGGCGGCAGCCTCGGCCTTGCGGCCTTCATCGCGGTCGCCGCTGTCGACCTGGCTAGGCGCGCCGGCAACGCGCTGCCGGCCCCGGCCCTGTCCATGAAGGTCGGGCTCGGTCCGAGCCTGGCCGTCGCCTTGGCGGTGGCGGGGTGTCTGCTGCCGAGCCATCTGTTCTTCGGGCTGGCCGACGATGCCACCGACGCATCGCGCGAAGCGGCTGCGGTCCTTGCCCCGGCCCTCGTGACCTTGCCTGACGAGCCGATCGTGAACGCAGCCGCGCCGGAAGCGGCATCGCCAGCGGTCGCTCCCGCCGCCGAACCCGGGCCGGTGCTCCTTGTCGGGGCGCAGGCCGAGCCCGTCGTGCCGGAGATCGCTCCGCGCGTGGAGACGCCTGCGGAGGTCACGCCCGCGCCGGCGCCGCGTGCCGAGCCGCTGCGCATCCAGCGCGCGAAGCGAGCCGGCGCGGGATCTCCGTCATCTCCGGCCAATGCGGGGCCGTGGGGCATCATCCGGGCGGGAGAGCTGGGGCGGACCGGCGCGGTTGGTGCCCGGCCGCGCGCAAAGCCCGCCCCCGTCCGCAGCGTTGACGCGGCGTCCGCCGCGCCGC
Source organism: Bradyrhizobium sp. USDA 4353 (assembly GCF_054063215.1). Taxonomy (NCBI): domain Bacteria; kingdom Pseudomonadati; phylum Pseudomonadota; class Alphaproteobacteria; order Hyphomicrobiales; family Nitrobacteraceae; genus Bradyrhizobium; species Bradyrhizobium sp. USDA 4353. The sequence goes on along the minus strand of NZ_JBSSGB010000001.1, from coordinate 787,439 downwards.
AGCCCGCGGCGCGCGCTCAGCCTCAGAGCGCGCCGAAGCGGACGGCGCGGGCGGTTGCGACAGCCGCCCCTGAATGAGCGGAGCCTTCAGCTGAACTTGCGCCGCGCATCGAGCGACAGCCCGATGCCGACGCTGCCGAGCAGGTCGGTCTCGGCCACGCGCGCCGCCGGAAACAGCGTCAGGATCCCCTCGCGCAGCGCCGGCACCATGCTCGAGCCGCCGGTGAGAAAGATCGTGTTGATGGCGGCGGCCTCGACTGCGGCGTCATCCAGCAGCGTGGTGACGGTGCGGACAACGCGCTCGACGGAATCGGCGATGGCGCGGTCGAAATCCTTGCGCGTGAACTTGATGCGCGCCCAATCGTCCTTCTCCGACAGCACCGAGGTTAGCGACTTCGCCGATGTCAGCGCGATCTTGACCTGCTCGACGCCGATCGCGAGCGTATGGCCGCGATGCTCCTCCACCACCTTGATGAAGCGGTCGACGAGGTCGCGCCGCTCGGCCTCGTAGCGGATCTGGCGCAGCTCGTGGATCACGCCCTTCTTGTAGAGCTGGTTGATGCGGTGCCAGGTCGCGAGCTCGTGGTAGTACGCGGTCGGCAGCTCGCGCTTGCCGTCGGCGGTGAGGCTGCCATAGCCGAGATGCGGCATGACGCTTTTGAGGCTCAGCAGCCGGTCGAAATCGGTGCCGCCGATATGGATGCCGCCATTGGCGAGGATGTCGTCCTCGCGGTCCGCCTTGCCGCGCCGCTCCGGCGAGACGCGCACGATCGAGAAGTCCGAGGTGCCGCCGCCGATGTCGACGATCAGCACCAGCTCCTCGCGGTTCACCTGCTGCTCATAGTCGAGCGCGGCGGCGATCGGCTCGTACTGGAAAGCGATGTGCTTGAAACCCTGCTCGCGCGCGATCCCCTCCAGCGCGCTCTGCGCCTCGGCATCGGCCGCATCGTCCTTGTCGACGAAGCGCACGGGGCGGCCGAGCACGACCTGGCTGACCTCATGGCCGAGCCGCGTCTCGATCTGCATCTTCAGATGCGCGAAGAAGAAGCCGAGAATGCCGGAGAACGGCACCGGCTTCTGCCGGATATAGGTCTTCTCATGGATCAGCGCGGTGCCGAGAATGCTCTTCAGCGCGCGCATGAAGCGCCCGTCATGCCCGGTCAGATAGCGCTCGATCGCGGCGCGCCCGAACTGCACGCCGTGATCCTCGAAATCGAAGAACATCGCGCTCGGCAGGGTGCGCTGCTCGCCCTCCAGGGGGATGAGCTGCGCGGAGGCGTGATCGCTGAGGCCGACCGTCGTATTCGAAGTGCCGAAGTCGATGCCGCAATGGGCCGCTGCCGCCATGCTCGTCTCGTTGATGTCTTGGGGGCGGTCCGCTTAGCCGTTTCGCAGCGCAATGTCATGTGCGAATGTGAGGCATGAGGGGCGGCGTGAAGCGGCCAGGAGGTTCACTCCTGGCCGCTTCTCGTTTACCCCGCCGGCCTGAACGCTGGCCCCTCGAAGCGCAAGCCGGCTGCGCCGCGCGCGATGCGATCATGCGCAGCGTGGATCAATCGCGCCTCGCCAGCCTCGGCCACGCGTGCGTGGCCATCGAGCAAGGCAGCGAGACGGGCGAGCGCGACAGCCTTGTTGCGATGCTGGGAGCGGCCGTCGCGGGCGATCGCGGTGAGGCCGCTCGGCAGATGCACGGCGGGCACCGCGCTCTCGGTCTTGTTCTGGTGCTGGCCGCCCGGGCCGCCGGCGCGGAAGCTCTCGAAGCGGACGTCGGCCGCCGCCAACGCCGGCACCATTTGCGGCAGCGGCAGATCGACCACGCCGACGAACCAGTTCTTGCGGCCGTGATGCGGCCGCAGCGGACTGCGGCAGACCCAGAGCAGCGAGCCCCGGGTCCAGCGCTGCGCGAGCGCGTCGGCGCCAGGCCCGTCCAGCACGACAACGGCGCTGGCCGGTCCGTGACGATCCGCCTCTCCTGGCGCAATCGCGCAATCGCAATCCGCAGCCTCCGCTTCGGCTGCGAGCCGGGTGAGCGCATGCGCGACCGCGATCCGGCATTCCGCCGGACCACGTCCCGAGGTGAGGAGAAGCCGTCTCATCGGCGGTCCTCCTTGTGTCGCCGCTCGGTGGCGATCTTCTTCACCGTCACCAGCGGCCGGAAGCTGGCCACGACGCGCGCCAGCCCGAACGCTTCGAGATCGGCGATCACGCCTGCGATCGGCTTGTAGGCTTCCGGCGCCTCCTCGGCGAGCAGTGCGCGGTCCTCGCAGATCACGCGGCCGCCGAACGGATTGCGCGCCAGCCGCTCGCGATCTGATTTGGTGGCTCCGACCCGGCCGATCATCGACGACCGGTCGAACTTGCGCCCCGCGCCATGCGCGATCGACCACAGCGCCTCCTTCGGCGCCGTCGCCAGCGGTGCGACCAGATAGGACAGCGCGCCGCGCGAGCCCGGCACGACGACGAGCCCCTGGTCGGAGGGAGCCGCGCCCTTCCGGTGCAGCACGCCCTCGCTGCGATGAACCACGCAATTATGCGAGCACTCGCAGACAGGGTTGGCCTCGCAACGCAACGCCGATGCCGCACGCCGTGCGATGACGTCGCGGTTGAGCCGTGCCCAACGCAGCGCATGGTCGTGCGCCGCGAGATAGGACTGGCCTTCCGCGCTGTCAGGCGCGAGCGGCTTCAGGCCATCAGCGACATGCCGTTCGAGCAGCGCATGGCCGAGGCCGCGCGAGCCCGAATGCACCAGCAGGAAAGCGCGATCGCGATCGATGCCGGCCGTTTCATCGAACACTTGCTCGACCGCCTGCAATTCACAGAAGTGATTGCCGCCGCCGATCGTGCCGAGCGACGCGTCGAGGTCGGACGGCGCGAGGTCACGCGCTGCAAGCTCGCCAGCGATGTCGCCGTCATACGGCTTGGCGACATCGCGCAGCCGGTCGGCCGCCTTGTCGACGCGAATGCGGCGCGAAGCGAGATCGAGCTGATACAGCGCCATGCCGCAGCCGGCGTCGGAGCCGACGAAGGCGGGGTGAATGTGGTCGGCGAGGATGGCGCAGCCGACGGGACCGAACTTGCCGGGATGCAGATCCGGCAGGCCGGCGACCGCGCGCACGCCGTCGAGATCAGCCACCGTTTCGAGCTGGCGCACGGCGGCGCCCTCGATCCAGGAGCTGGACGAGTAGAAGCCGTGGACCGGCGCACGGCCGTCCACGCGATGGGAATTGCCCATGTGAGTACCTTGGAGAAAGACAGGAGATGTGGTCTGGGACTAACAGCGCGCGCGAACGCACGCAGGCCGACCTGCACCCCGCCTCACGCGAGGATCAGGCCCGGCGGCTCCTGGCGGAGCAACGGATGATCGCAGTCATCGTCTTTCTCCTCATGCAGCGGAGCGGAATGCTCGACACCGGCGGCGTACTAATCACATCGATGATGGATTGACAATGGCCCGTGATCGGCTGAGTTGCCGGCTGTGGCCGCCGCGACACGGCCGGCCAGCGAAGCTATCCTAGCGAACAATCCTGCTGATGAGTTACTCCCTCATGCCCGGGCTTGTCCCGGGCATCCACGTCGTTCTCAGGATGCTGGACGACGTGGATGGCCGGGACAAGCCCGGCCATGACGGTGTGGAAAGAGACAAACACAAACTGCGATCGTCATATGCGATAGCCATGCAAGGCAGCGGGATGGAGCCTGTGCTTCAGTGATTGTCGTTCGCCGTCCTGCTCGCGGCCTCCGCGATACCGGCGCTGATCAGTTCCGAGGCCCGCGTGTTCATCGAACCCTTAGGTTGCTTGAGGTAGATGAGGCTGAGCTGCGCCTCCAGACGCGCAAGCCAAATCCTTCGCGCCTCGACCGGCCAGATCGTGCCGGATCGCGGCAGTTCTGCAAGCAGATCGATGATCGTGGGATCAAGCTGGCTGAGGTCGGTAAGGTCAGTGCTCATCGTGTCGCCCCGGACAATAGCGGCAGCATAGGCCGGGCTGGGAAGCCGGATCAATGGCTCTCATGTGCTCAGACCAGCCGATCAGCAAGTTGCTCCGCCTCCCATCCTTCGAGAAAGTCACGCTGCTGCGTCACCCAGCGGATGTTCTCGCTGCCCCATTCGGGTGCGCGGCTGGCCTGCTCGCCCATCAGCCAGATGTGCCTGACGATCACGAAGGCATGAGCGGCCTCGAGGTCCGCGGCCGAGATCGGGCGGACAGAGCGGTAGCCGTCCACGAAGGCGTGCCACGCCGCATGGAAGCGCCGGCCGAACGACAGCTTCGCCCACAGGAAGACCGAGAGATCGTAGGCCAGATAGCCGGGGCCGCCGTCGTCGAAGTCGAAGAACACGGCCGTGCCGTCGGCGCTGATACGCGCATTGAAGCCATGGCAGTCGCCGTGACAATGCGTCCACGTCAGACCTTGCATCGCCTCGATCCGCGCGGCGGTTCGGGCCGCGACGCCCTCGAGAAAGCCGCCGTCCTCGGCATCGATCAGGCGGCAGAGCTGTTGAACGCGCGCGAGCGGCCGATGCAGCAGATGATCGAGATCCAGCCGGTAGAGCGGCGCTTCCGCGCGATAGCACGACGCCGCATCGTGAATCCTGGCCAGCGTCACGCCGTTGGCGCGCGCATCGCTTGGCGAGGCGACGTCCGGGGCCCGGCCCTCGATCGCGTGAAACAGCACGCCTTCCCGCGAGCCTTCCGCCGCCTCGCCGTGCACGAACAGCGCGCCGTCGCGGGCCGGACTCGCGGCGGCCACCGGCACGCCGCAGCGCGCGAGATGCGCAAGGAAGTCGGTCTCGGTGCGGACATCGGCAGGGCCGCGGGCGCGGTGCTGCGACAGGCGGAGGACGTAGCGGTCGCCGCTGGCCGCAGTGATCAGATAGACGTCGTTGAAGCCGCGGTTCATCAGGCGGCAGGTGAGCGGCTCTGGCAGCGCATAGTGTTTTGCGACGAAACGGGCGACGCTCTCAGTATCGTTCGTCGTGTAGATCGGCTCGAAGTCAGCCACGGCGCGCATTCCGGAACGTGAGGACGAGGGCATCCTAAGCCGCTGCGGCACGTCAGGGAAGCTATCGCGCGCACTCGCCATTGGCGGACGACGGCGTCTGCCGGTTGTCCCTCGCTGCCCGTCGCCCAAATCATGCGGCGTTTGCGCGCGCAATCAGCCGTCGCTGTCCAGTGCCTCGGCGAAAAATATTCATGTTTCGCTTTTTCGGAATCTATGCCTATCTTCCCCCCCATCCCGTCCCATGCAGAGGGGCGTACGCGTCGTCACGATACGTAGAGGCGGGGAGTGGTGGCCGCGGGCCTGTCAGTGCGCTGATGCGCAGGACGACTGGCAGCTCGCGGACGGTCAAGCCGTGTGGTCCTGGCGCCCCGAAGCTGGCGTCAAGTTCGTGACGGTCGTGCGATGACAATCGTGCGTCGTCGCGCCGATGACGGGGGCAAACAAGCCGGTCCCCGAGGAGAGCGCGGAGCAGCCGTTCCAACCATCGCGCAGGGAAGGCCGGGTCGTGCCGGCTGATCCTGTGGTTCCTGCCCCGTGCACTTTTCTCCGCACGGGGGCCACGGGCCTCAGTCGAGGCTCGGTCTTCCCTGCACCCTCTCGTCTCAAGAGGGGGATCGATCAGCGCAGCTCGGGCCGCTTGGGCCGCGAGAGCGCGAAGGCGTGTCCAGATATCTGCGCAGGATCTCGTCATGGATATGCTGATATGGATCAGCGCGTCGTCGCGCCCTCACGCTAACCCGCCAGAAAGCGTGATGCGGATGTATCAGGAGCCCCGCTATTCCCCGCGCTGGCGAAACGTTGTGATGCAGGATCGAATCGATGCCGGAGATCATGAGCCGCAGCCCCGAGATCGTCGCGATCGCCGTCGCACTCGGCATCGGCCTGCTGATCGGGCTGGAGCGCGAGCGCCGCAAGGGCGAGGGGCCGGGGCGCTCGCCAGCCGGCCTGCGCACCTTCGCTGCGGCCTCGCTGGCGGGCGCGATCAGCATGCTCGCCGGCGGCAAGCTGCTGCTTACGGTCGTCGCGGCCGGCATCATGGGTCTGATCGCGATCGCCTATCTGCGCTCGCGCAGCGACGATCCCGGATTGACGTCGGAGACGGCGCTGATCCTGACCGTGCTGCTCGGCGGCCTCGCCACCGAGCGGCCTGCCTTGGCCGCAGGCGTCGCTGTCGTGCTGGCCGTATTGCTGGCGGCGCGGCCGGTGCTGCACGGCTTCGTCCGCTCGGTGCTCAGCGAGAGCGAGCTCAAAGACGGGCTGATCTTCGCCGCGGCGACGCTCGTGGTGCTGCCGCTGCTGCCCGATCAGCCGGTCGGTCCGTTCGGTGCGCTCAATCCGCGCAGCATCTGGATGCTGGTCGTGCTGATGATGGCGATCGGTGCCGCGGGACATGTCGCGATGCGGCTGCTCGGCGCGCGCGGCGGCCTTGCCGTCTCCGGCTTCGCCTCGGGCTTCGTCTCCAGCACCGCGACGATCGGTGCGATGGGCGCGCGGGCGCGCAAGGCGCCGGAGCTCGGCGGTGCCGCAGCCGCCGGCGCGACGCTGTCCACCGTCGCGACCATCGTGCAACTCGCGGCGGTGCTGGCGGCGACGAGCCTGCCGGCGCTGCAATCATTGCTAATTCCGCTGCTGTGCGCCGGCGGCGCCGCCGTGATCTATGGAGTGATCTTCACGATCATCGGACTGCGGCAGAGCGGCGCGGCGGACCTGCCGCCCGGACACGCCTTCAGCCTGCCGGGCGCTTTGCTGTTGGCGCTGACGATCTCGGCGGTGCTGGTGCTGTCAGCCGGCTTGCGCGAGGCGTTCGGCGAAGCCGGCTTGGTGGTGAGCGCGGCGGTCGCCGGTCTCGTCGATACGCACGCGCCGGCGGTCGCCGCAGCAACGCTGGTGGCGTCCGGCAAGATCGGCGCGGCTGACGCGGTGGTGCCGATCCTGGCGGCGTTGTCGGCGAACACGATCAGCAAGATCGTGGTGGCCTGGACCAGCGGCGGCTCATCCTTTGCGCTGCGGCTGATCCCCGGCCTGATCCTCGTCATTGCCGCCGCATGGGCCGGTGCCTTCGCGCCGGGAGCTTACGCATGTGCTGCCGCCATGACGGGGTGCAGTCACGCGCTGCGCGGCAGCGGCTCGACGGCGGCGGTCGCGTTGCGGTGCTGGACCAGCCAGGCGATCGCGTCGTCCTCCTTCATCGGCTTGCCGTACAGCCAGCCCTGGCCATAGGAGCAGCCGAGCATGCGCAGGCACTGCGCGTCCTCCTCGCGCTCGACTCCCTCGGCGATGATGCGATGGCCGAGCGGCAGCGCCACCGCGGTGATGGCGGCGACGAGCTGCTGGTCCCGGCGATTGCCGGCGATCCCGTCGATGAAGGAGCGGTCGATCTTGATGGTGTCGATCTCGACCGCCATCAGATTGGCGATCGAGGAATGGCCGACGCCGAAATCGTCGATCGCGAGCGCGAAGCCGTGCTCGTCGATCAGCTTGAGCTCGTCGGCGCAGCGCTTGGGATCGAACATCGCCTCCTCGGTCACCTCGATCTCGATCCGCTTGGGATCGACGCCATAGCGCTCGGTGACCAGCTTGAGCGTCTGCGCCGGCGAGTGGATCGGAAACTCGCGCGGCGAGACGTTGATCGAGACGCGGATGCCGTGCGCCTTCTTGCGGTCGAGCGCCCGCAGGAACGCGCAGACCCGCTCGCCGACGAACTCGGTGAGCTGGCCGGACAGCCGCAGCCGGATCGCGGCGGAGACGATGTCCGGCGGCGGGATCATTCCGGCGCAAGGATGCTTCCAGCGCAGCAGCGCCTCGAAGCCGATCACCTCGCAGGTCGCCATCGCGACCTGCGGCTGGAATTCGACATGCAGCTCGCGCCGCGCCAGCGCGGTCGCCAGCTCGACATCGAGCCGGCGCTGCATCGTCAGCGCCGATTGCATCCGGTCGTCGAACACCCGCATGCAGGCGCGGCCGTCGTCCTTGGCACGGTACAGCGCGGCGTCGGCGCGGGCGGAGAGCTCCTCGATGTCGATGGCGCCGTCCGCCTGCGCGGCAATGCCGATCGAGCAGCTGACGCTCAAGGGCTGGCCCGCAATCAGCACCGGCCGCAGCAGCGCCGCCATCAGCCGCTCGCCCAGCGCCACGGCCCGGGCGGCGACGTCCTTGCCTTGCAGCACGACGATGAACTCGTCGCCGCCGAGCCGCACCGGCAGATCGTCCTCGCCGCACGCCGACCGCAGCAGCGCCGCGACCGTCTGCAGCACGCGGTCGCCGGCATCGTGGCCGCGGGTGTCGTTGATGGTCTTGAAGTTGTCGACGTCGAACAGCACGAACGCCACGCCATGGCCGGCGGCGCAGGCCGCGCCCGCGGCGGTGCGGAAGTGGCTGCGGTTGGCGAGGCCGGTCAGCGAATCCATCCGCACCAGGCGCTCGAGCGTATGATTGACCGAGGCCAGCGATTCCGCCAGCTCCGTTGCCGCAATGGTCGTGCTGTGGCTGGCGATGAAATTGCGCTCGCCGAGCCGGGCCGCGCGGAACAGCATCACGGTCAGGAACGCGATGTCGGCGGCGACGATGTAGCCGACGTCGCCGCCGGACAGCAGCATGCGCAGCACCGTCGCGCCCATCAGCGGCGCGCCGAAGGCGATCGCCATCGGCGAATAAGCGAGACTCTGGATGATCGCGCCGGTCGTCGTGCCGGCCATGATGAAGACGACGTCGTTGACGTTGTGGGCCTGCGTGAAGGCCGGCAGGCCGAGCGGGACCACCGACCACAGCAATCCGCTGGCGAACGCCATGATTGTCAGGCCGCGCAGCACGCGGTGCGGATGGCGCTCGATCTTTCCCGAGGATTTCAGGTGCGAGACCCACCCGGCCCGCAGCACGGCAAAGGCCACCGCCGCGGCAAGCCACCACAGGATCGGCGTGCTGCCCTCCCGCAGATAGATCAGCAGCGCGAGCGAGATTGCGATGGCGACGTTGGCGAACAGCGTGAGCGCGATGTTCTGCAGCGAGCTCGCCGCCTGGGCCTTCGCGAGCGCCGCCGCCTTGGTGTCGGTGGAAGCGGTCTGCATGCGAAGCGGATGGCCCTGTCGATCGATGGTGGGAACGGGCCAGCCTTGTCGGCGGCCCTTCCGCGTGAGCATGCTGAACAGGGGCCTAAGACCGGGTTAATCCGCCGGATAATACCGCTTATGGTTGACGGCCCGGATCCCGCCGGTCGGCGGGCGACAGACGATCAGCATGGTGGCCAAGACGCCATCGAACGAGCGGGACCGTGCAATCCGCTACGGATCCAGCTCGGTGTCCCAATAGAGATAGTCCAGCCAGCTGTCGTGCAGGTAGTTCGGCGGGAACAGCCGACCGTTGCGATGGAGCTGGTGGACGGTGGGCGCGTAGGGCGCCTGCTTGGGGAACATCTTGGCCTGCTGCGGCGTCAGATTGCCCTTCTTCAGATTGCAGGGCGAGCAGGCGGCGACGACGTTTTCCCAGGTGGTCTGGCCACCCTTGCTGCGGGGGATGACGTGGTCGAAGGTCAGGTCGTCGCCGGAGTGGCAGTACTGGCAGGCGAAGCGGTCGCGGAGGAAGACGTTGAAGCGGGTGAAGGCCGGATGCGTCGACGGCTTCACGAAGGATTTCAGCGACACCACGCTGGGGAGCTGGATCTCGAACGATGGACTTCGGATCGCCCTGTCGTAGTACTCGACAATATTGACGCGATCGAGGAACACCGCCTTGATCGCGTCTTGCCACGACCAGAGAGACAGCGGGTAGTAACTCAGCGGCCGGAAGTCCGCGTTCAGCACCAACACCGGCCAACCGCCTTGCGAGACATGTGCGTTCAAGTAACGCTCCTGGCCTCCATAACGGCTGCGAAGCAGCATGCCCTCACATACTACATGCAGCGTGACGGGATTGTGAAGCCCCAAGAATGGCTTGACATCACTTCTCCCGCCTTTCGAAGGTCGGTCCAAAGCGCGTCGAAAGCATGGCGTTGCAGCGCTCCGCCGCAGTGCAACTCAGTTGCAGAAGGGACCTCAGGCCGGCACCCGTTCCAGCTTCTGCAAGCAGCGGTGGATGTTGACCTCGGCCGGCATCGGCTGGCCGGGAAAGCTCGTGCTCCAATTGGTGACGCCGACCTCGCCGACATAGATGTCGCCGCGGCTGTCGATCGCGAGCCCATGCGGCGCGAGAAAACGCCCTGTTTGCAGGCCCGGACCGTGCTCGCCGCCGAGCCGCGCCAGCCGCTTGCCGGTGGAGTCGGTGATCGTCAGCCGCGGCCCGAGATTGGGAACGTTAAGATTGACCGGCAGGCCCGGGCCGAGCTCGCCGATGATGAAGGTCTTGCGCTTGGCCCCGCAGGCGCACAGCGCGCAGGGCCGGTGCAGGTTGTTCCACTGCGTCTCGTAGCGGCCGTCGGAATCGAAGATCTGGATGCGGTGGTTCTCACGATCGGCGACGTAGACGAAGCCGTCGGCATCGGTCGCAATGTTGTGAACGATGTTGAACTGCCCGGGATCGGATCCCGGCTCGCCCCAGCTCCTGATCAGCTTACCCTCGGGCGTGTATTTGTGAACCCGCGCATTGCCATAGCCGTCGGAGACGTAGATCTCGCCGGACGGCGACAGCGCGGTATGGGTGCAGCGGTTGAACGGCTCGCCGCTCATGAACGGCGTGGGCCGCTCCGGCAGGCCGATCGTCAGCAGCACCTTGCCGTCGACGGTGCACTTGCGCACGGTGTGGTCGCCGTCATCGGTGCAGTAGAGATTATCGTCCGCATCGATCGACAGACCATGCGCGCGGCTGAACAGGCCTTCGCCCCAACTGCGCAGAAAATTGCCGTCGCGATCGAACACGATCATCGGATGGGCGCCGCGATTGAACGCGTAGACGCGATCCTTGCTGTCGACGGCGACCGCGGCGACGTCGGTCAGAGCCCAGCCGTCCGGCAGCTTCGCCCAGTGCTTGACGACGCGATAGGTGTGGTCGCCGGTCCCGAGATGAGGCATCGCCTTTGTTCCCCATGCAAGCTGCGTGTGCGCAACGCTACACGGGTTCGGCCGCCGGCGGAAACCCGCTCAGCTCGCCATCGACAGCATGTGCGCCTCATGCGGCGGGATGCGCCCCTGCAAGGTATCGAGATAGACCCGCTGCACGGCCTCCGGCCCGCGTCCCTCCGTTATGGTCAGCCGGCCGTCGAGGCGCGGGGCGAAGTCGCGCCACGCCGCGCCGAGCCGCGTCTCGATGCCGCCCGGTCCCCACTCCTTGGCGCGCTTCCTGATCTGGTCGGGCGCGAAGAACCAGGTGGGCCTCGCGCCGGGCAGGGGTTCGGCATCGTCGCTGCCGTCCTGATGGGTCAGGCCGACGCGGCCGGAATAGACCAGATGATCGCCGAAATGCCGATGCAGCGCGGTGCGCAGGCGCGCGTTGCCGGCCATGTCGACGAACGCCACGCGAGCGGCGGCATCGAGGCTGTCCACAGCATCATAGGTCACGACCTCGTCGTAGCAGCCGAGCGAACGGACGAACGCCGTGTTCGCCGGCGAGGTCAGGCCGACGACGCGAATGCCCCGGCGTTGCGTCTGCAGCAGGTGCGCAAGCCCGAACGCGGTCTTGCTCGAGGCCGACGACAGGATCACCATCGACGCGCCGAAATGCGCCTGCTCGGCGAGAGCGTCGTCGACCAGGAACGACAGCATGAACAGCGGACGCAGCAGCGCCTGGTAGTCGCCTTGTCGGCCGCTGAAGGCGGGATCGTCCCCGATCCGCGCATAGGCGTTGTAGACCGGGGCCACGCCCTGGCGGTGCGCGGCGGCATCGCGCAGGCTGCGCTTGCTGACATCGGCCGCTTCGATGAGGAGATGCGTCGCCATCGGAAAGTAGCCGAACAGGCGCTCGCCTTCTGCAATTGCTGGATTGCGCGAGGCGATCACGTCGCCGAAGCCCCAGACCGGAATGATGCCGAAGCCGGCGGGGGCAGGAAACAGCTGCCAATATTTCAGCGGCTCGCCGAGCAGCGCATAGGTGATGTTGTTGGCGGTGAAGGCGAAGCGGTCGACCTTGACCAGCAGCGCATCTGCGGGAAGCGCATCGCCCTCGGGCAGCTCGGTGACGATCGTCCGGCACGTCTTGAGGTCGTTGCGTGCAACGATGAAGTCGGTCGATGGCATGGTGATGACCTCGGGTGTTGGTGGATGTCTTACATGCGATCCTGGCCGGCATCGATGACCGTTTTGCAACCCCAACTTTGTTTCAAACGGCGTTCGCGGATGTTGTTAGTTCGCCGAAGCGATGACGCCCTCGCGGCTCTTGATCACGCGATAATAGCTCCACCACAGATGCGCCGCGGCGCCGCGCAGCGGCCGCCAGGCTTCGGCCAGCGGCATCATCTGCTTGGCGGTCGGTCGCGCGCTGAGGCCGAGCCCGACCTTCACCGCCTCCTGCACGGCGAGATCGCCCGCCGGCCAGGCGTCGCCATGGCCGAGACAAAACAGCAGATAGACGTCGGCCGTCCACGGCCCGATGCCGGGCAGGGCGGTCAAGGTGGCGTGTGCTGCATCGGCGTCCTCATTGGCGAGCACGTCGAGGCTCAGCCGCCCGGCACCGAGCTCGCGCGCGATGTGCTTCAGCGTCTTGATCTTGGCCGCGGAGAGCCCGAGGCGCCCCAGCCGGTCGGCGCGGGCGCGGCGGATCGCCTCGGCCTCGAACGGATCGAACGCCGCCTGCAGCCGGCCCCAGATCGCCGCAGCGCTGGCCGTGGAGAGCTGCTGGCCGCAGACGATGTGGGCGATCCCCGCAAAGCCGGGCTCGCGCCGCCGCAGCGCCGGCATGCCGGTGACCTCCAGGATCGGCGCAAGCCGCGGATCCTGCTTGACGAGGTCGCGGATCGCACCCTCGAGAACGGCCTGGCTGTCGAGATGGAGGGTCATCGTACGAAGGCTTCCTGCATCGTCATGCGTGGGCTTGACCCGCGCATCCATCTCGGATCGAAGGTGCCCGCGAAGGAGCATGAGTGTCGGATCACGCGAGCTCAAGTCCTGCAAGGACGATATGCCATGCCACCCGTTTTCCGATTTGCCCCGAGCCCCAACGGCTACCTCCATCTCGGCCACGCCTATTCCGCGCTGCTGAACTTCCGACGTGCGCAAGAGACCGGTGGCCGGCTCCTGCTGCGCATCGAGGACATCGACCCGACGCGCTGCCGCCCTGACTATGAGCAGGCGATCTGCGAGGATCTCGACTGGCTCGGCATCGCCTGGGAGCAGCCGGTGCGGCGGCAATCGCAGCATGTTGCCGAGTATGGCGCCGCGCTGGCGCGGTTGCAGGCGATGGAACTGGTCTATCCGAGCTTCGAGAGCCGGGCCGAGATCGCGCGGCTGGTGGCGCAACGGGACGGCGACGGCGGCTGGCCGCGCGATCCCGATGGGGCGCCGCTCTATCCGGGACACGCCAGAATGCTCTCTGAAGCGCAGCGTGCAGAGCTGATGGCGGGCGGGGCGCCCTATGCGTTGCGGCTGGACATGGCCGCGGCGGTCGCGCGCGCCGGCCGGCTGAGCTGGGATGAGGCCGGCAGCGGACCTGATGGCGAGACGGGCACGGTGGAAGCGAGGCCGGAGGCCTGGGGCGACGTCATCCTGGCGCGCAAGGAAACGCCCACCAGCTACCATGTGTCCGTGGTCGTGGATGACGCGCTCCAGGGTGTGACCGAGGTGGTGCGCGGCCAGGACCTGTTTCATGCCACCAGCGTGCACCGGCTGTTGCAGGTCCTGCTCGGCCTGCCGGCGCCGGCCTATCGGCACCACCAACTGATTCGCGACGCGCAGGGCCATAAGCTGTCCAAGTCCACCCAGGCGACGGGTTTGCGCATATTGCGCGCGGAAGGCGTCTCGCCGGCGGAAATCCGACACAGGATCGGCTTGGTCTAGCCGCCTCCTGTCGCAAGTCCCGGCGTCTGCGAATGTTTCCGGCGGGGACAACCTCCGGGGCATCGTGACACCCGGAAACGACCGTGCCATGCTGCTCAATGGCGCGGGATATCGGGAGCTTCAATCGAAAGCGGCACGACGAGACATGACAGTAGCAGTGCCCCTTCGTTTGTCGGAGTTCATGTCACAGGGGCCATGATGAAGCGCGTTCGGAAGATGAGTACGGGGCGCCGGGCCCGCCCGGACAAGCCGGCTGCGCCGCGGCCATCCACCGCGGCCAAGGCGCGCGGAGGCAAGACGGCCGCTGCCAGGACGCCATCGTCGAAAGCAGGAAAGCCGAAGACGCCGGCGGCGCAGGCTGCGCCCGCCAAGGAGCAGACGAGGCAGCGGACGAAGGAGCGCGCGAAGGCGCGGCCGCTGCAGAAGCATGTTCCTCAGGTCACGGCACCGGCTGGGGCGCGACGGCGGACAGCCAAGCCGCCAGCGACGAAGGCGGTCGCGGCAAATCCCGTGCCCAGGAGTGGCGCAGCCGCGCCGGGGCCAGGCGTGGTCGAGGCGGCGCTGGCGGTGTTCGCGCATGAGGTGCGCACGCCCCTGACCGGCATTCTGGCCATCAGCGACCTGCTCGCCACCTCCGAGCTCGGCGAGCGCGAGCGACGCTGGGTCGATACGATCAAGGCCGGGGCAGAGCATCTGTCGAGCCTGGCGACGCTGTTCGTCGATGCCGCCAAGGACGAGACCACCGGCGCGATCCTGCGCGAGGATCTGTTCGACCTGCGCGTGCTGGCGCGCGCGGCGGGCGACTCATTGTCCGGCCGGGCCGCTGCGAAGGGGCTGGAGGCACGGGTCGTGGTCTCCGATGCGCTGCCGGGACTCGTGATCGGCGACCCCGTTCGGCTGCGCGCGGCGCTCGAAAACCTGATCGACAATGCGGTGAAGTTCACCGAGCAGGGCGGCGTCGGGCTGGAGATCGCCCTGGCCGGGAAGGCTGGTCGCGGCGGCAAGGGGGTGAAGGGGACGGCCAAAGGCAGGGTCGCGGTGGCCTTCCGCGTCTCGGATTCCGGCATCGGCCTGACGCTTCAGGAGATCAAGCGGCTGTTCCGCCCGTTCAGCCAGGCCAATGTCTCGATCGCCTCACGGTTCGGCGGCGCCGGCCTCGGCCTGTCCTCGGTCCGGCAGCTTGCGCGCGCGATGGGCGGCGACGTCGCGGTCACGCCGCATGAGGGCGGCGGGACGACCTTCACGCTGACCGTCACCTTGATGATCGCGGCCGCGCCGCTCGCGACCGTAGGCGGTGGTGAGGACGGGGTGACGCTCGCACCGACGCGGCCGCTGCGCATCCTCGGCGTGGAAGACAACCCGTTCGGCCGCGTGGTGCTCAACACCATCCTCAACGAGCTTGGCCACCAGGCCGAGTTCATCGGCCGCGGCGAGGCCGCGCCGGAGCGGGTCGCCACAGGCCATTACGACGCCGTGCTGATGGACATGGTGCTGCCGGGCATCACCGGCGTCGAGGCGATCGCGCAGATCCGCGCCCTCGGTGCCCCGCATGGCGACATCCCGATCATCGGCGTGTCCGGGCGTGGCGAGGACGAGGCGGCCTCGCGCGCCGCAGGCGCCGATGCGTTCCTGCTCAAGCCCGTTTCGCCGCGGGCTCTAGCGACTGCGCTTCTTGCAGCGACACACCGCGCGGCAGCCGCGACTTGATGATCGATGCGTTGAGTTCGCCGCCATAGACGAAGATCGCGGCGATGAAATACAGGAACACCAGCGCGATGATCACCGAGGCGAGCCCTGCATACATCGTGACGTAGTTGTTGGCGAAGCGCGCCAGATACTGGCCGAACACGATGCCCGACACCAGCGAGGCCACGAAGGTGAAGACGATGCCGGGCATGATCTGCATGAAGCTGCGCCGCCCCGCCGGCAGCCAGGCATGCAGGATGAACAGCGCGACGATGAGTGCGCTGATGGTGATGCCGTAGCGCGACAGGTTGACGAAGCGCTCATTGGCCTCGACCGCCAGCGGCAGATAGCGCCGGGCCGTCGCCAGCATCAGCGGGCCGAGCACGATCAGGAACGACATCGCGAGCGCCGTGACGGCGGCGACCAGGGTGTAGCCGATCGATTCCAGCCGCAGCCAGTACCAGCGGCGCTGCTCGATGACGCCATAGGCGCGGTTGAGCGCGACCCGCAGCGCCTCAACGCCGTTCGAGGCGAAGTAGACCGCGAGCACGGCGCCGATCGTCAGCGCGTCGGTCCGGGTCGTGGTCAGCACGTCGTGGATCTCGCCGGTCAGCGCGTCCGCGACCTGGGCCGGCCAGGTCTCGAGGATCAGGCCGGCGGCCTGGTCGGCAAGGTCCTTGGAGCCGAGGAAGCCGGCCAGCGAGGTCAGCACGATCAGGAACGGAAACAGCGCCATCAGGGTCGACAGCGCGATATGGCTAGCGATCGCCCAGCCGTCGTCGGCGAGGAAGGTGTAGAACGCATCCATGACGACGTGGAAGATGGTGCGAAGCGCCTTCACTTGTCCCTGCACTCCGCAACGGAATTGGCCTGATACAATCCAATAATACGGTGCCAAAAGCCAGCGGTTGCAGGGGCGGATGCCCCGATCCGGCATGGCGCTCCTGCGTTCGCGGTGTTATCTAACACCAATGGCTTCACTTCTCGGTAAATTCATCCTTCCGATCGCGGTCGGCGCGGTCGCCCTGGTGCTGTTTCTCGGCCTCGTCAACATGACGCGCGGCGGCTCGCCGAACCTGTCGCAGAAGCTGATGCGCTGGCGGGTGATCCTGCAGTTCGTGGCGATCGTCATTGCCATGGCGACGATCTGGGCCATGGGGCGCTAAGACGGGGCGCTGAGATCGGGCCCTGACGTCGAGACAAGGATATTGAGATTTCACCATGGTGGTTCTGAATCGCATCTACACGCGGACCGGTGACGACGGTACGACGGCGCTCGGCAATGGCGAGCGGCGGCCGAAATTCGATCTGCGCGTCTCCGCCTACGGAACCGTCGATGAGACCAACGCCGCGATCGGCGTGGTCCGGCTGCATCTGGCCGACGCGCCCGACATCGATGCGATGCTCGGGCTGATCCAGAACGATCTGTTCGACCTCGGCGCCGATCTCGCCGTGCCGCAGCGCGAGGGCAAGGCGGAGCGGCTGCGCGTGGTGGCGAGCCAGGTCGATCGCCTGGAGCGCGACATCGATACGTTGAACGAGAAGCTCGCGCCGCTCACTTCGTTCGTGCTCCCCGGGGGAACCCCGGCGGCGGCGCACCTCCACGTTGCCCGTACTATTTGCCGCAGGGCGGAACGGATCATGGCGGAACTCGCTTCCCGTCCGGACGAGCCGGTCAGCGAGGCTGCCATTCGTTACATGAACCGGCTGTCGGATTTCCTGTTCGTGGCCAGCCGCGCTGCAAACCGGAACGGTGCCGGCGACGTGTTGTGGGTGCCGGGGCAAAACCGTTAACCCGGGGGCGTGCGGGGTGGCGTTTTTTCGCCCCTCGCGCGTTGACCGGGGGGTACGGGCGCTTTAGGTTCCGCGCCCGAAAGATCAACCCCGGAAGATATAGAGCGAAAGAGGATCGATGAAGGTTCTGGTGCCGGTCAAGCGGGTGGTCGACTACAACGTCAAGGTCCGCGTCAAGAGCGACGGATCGGGCGTTGAGCTCGCCAACGTCAAGATGTCGATGAATCCATTCGACGAGATCGCCGTCGAGGAAGCGCTGCGGCTGAAGGAAGCGGGCAAGGCGACCGAGGTTGTCGTGGTGTCGATCGGGCCCGCGCAGGCGTCCGAGACGATCCGCACCGCGCTCGCGATGGGCGCGGATCGCGGCATCCTGGTCAAGGCCGAAGGCAATGTGGAACCGCTCGCGGTCGCCAAGATCCTCAAGACCGTGGCGCAGGAAGAGCAGCCCGGACTCATCATCCTCGGCAAGCAGGCGATCGACGACGATAGCAACCAGACCGGCCAGATGCTGGCCGCGCTGCTCGGCTGGGCGCAGGCGACCTTCGCCTCCAAGCTCGAGGTCGAAGGCTCCGACTTCAAGGTCACCCGCGAGGTCGATGGCGGCCTGCAGACCGTGAAGCTGAAGGGACCGGCGATCGTCACCACCGATCTTCGCCTCAACGAGCCGCGCTACGCGTCGCTGCCGAACATCATGAAGGCGAAGAAGAAGCCGATCGCCGAGAAGACCGCCGCCGACACCGGCGTCGATCTCACGCCGCGGCTCGAGGTGATCAAGACCGCCGAGCCGGCGGGCCGCAAGGCCGGCGTCAAGGTGAAGGACGTCGCCGAGCTCGTTTCCAAACTCAAAACCGAGGCGGGGGTGCTCTGATGGCCACGCTGCTGATTGCTGAACACGACAATGCCGGGATCAAGGACGCGACCAACAAGGCGCTGACGGCGGCTGCCGCGCTCGGCGCCGATGTCGACGTGCTGGTCGCTGGCCAGGGTGCCAAGGGCGCGGCGGAAGCCGCCGCCAAGCTCGCCGGCGTGAAGAAGGTGCTGCTGGCCGATGATGCGGCCTACGCGCATGATCTCGCTGAGCCGCTCGCCGATCTCGTCGTCAAGCTCGCCGCGAACTACGACGCGGTGGTCGCGCCCGCGACGTCGCGATTCAAGAACGTGATGCCGCGCATCGCCGCCCTGCTCGACGTGATGCAGGTGTCGGAGATCATCAAGGTCGTCGCGCCCGACACGTTCGAGCGGCCGATCTACGCCGGCAACGCGATCCAGACCGTGAAGTCCAAGGACGCCAAGAAGGTCATCACCGTCCGCACTTCTACGTTCGCAGCCGCGGGCGAGGGCGGCAGCGCGTCGGTGGAGAGCGTTGCTGCGGCCGGTGATCCCGCGCTGTCGAGCTTCGTCGGCGAGGAGGTCGCCAAGAGCGATCGTCCCGAGCTGACCTCGGCCAAGATCATCGTCTCCGGCGGCCGCGCGATGCAGAGCCGCGAGAACTTCGCCAAGTACATCGAGCCGCTGGCGGACAAGCTCGGCGCCGGCGTCGGCGCCTCGCGCGCCGCGGTCGATGCCGGCTACGCGCCGAACGACTGGCAGGTCGGCCAGACCGGCAAGGTCGTCGCACCGGAACTTTACGTGGCCGTCGGCATTTCAGGCGCCATTCAGCATCTGGCCGGCATGAAGGACTCCAAGGTGATCGTCGCGATCAACAAGGACGAGGACGCGCCGATCTTCCAGGTCGCCGATTACGGCCTGGTAGCGGATCTTTACCAAGCGGTGCCCGAGCTGACGGACGCGCTCGGCAAGTAACGGTGTGAACACCGGCCGCATGGGACCTTGGCGGCCGGTGTTCCTTCTTCAAGGGGTTGGACGGGCATCTGCAGTGCGCCGTCCCGGTGGATGACAACATGGCTCAGATCAACAAGCTCGGTGTGATCGGCGCAGGACAGATGGGCAACGGCATCGCGCATGTCGCGGCGCTGGCCGGTCTCGACGTGGTGCTCAACGACGTCACGTCCGATCGCTTGAAGTCGGGCATGGCCACCATCAATGGCAACCTGACCCGCCAAGTGGCGAAGAAGGTCATCACCGAGGACGCCCGCGGCGAGGCGCTCAAGCATATCTCGCTGACGGACACCCTTGACGGCCTCGCCGATTGCGATCTTGTGATCGAGACCGCGATCGAGAAGGAGGACGTCAAGCGCAAGATCTTCCACGACCTTTGCGCCGTCCTGAAGCCGGAGGCGATCATCGCCTCCAACACCTCGTCGATCTCGATCACGCGGCTCGCCGCCTGCACTGATCGCCCCGAGCGCTTCATCGGCATCCATTTCATGAACCCGGTTCCGCTGATGGAGCTGGTGGAGCTGATCCGCGGCATCGCCACCGACGATGCCACCTTCGAGGCGGCCAAGGAGTTCGTCGGGCGGCTCGGCAAGCAGGTCGCCGTCTCCGAGGATTTCCCGGCCTTCATCGTCAACCGCGTCCTGCTGCCGATGATCAACGAGGCGATCTACACGCTGTATGAAGGCGTGGGGAATGTCGAGGCGATCGATGCGGCGATGAAGCTCGGCGCGCATCATCCCATGGGCCCGCTCGAGCTCGCCGATTTCATCGGCCTCGATACCTGTCTGTCGATCATGCAGGTGCTGCATGAGGGCTTGGCCGATTCCAAGTACCGGCCGTGCCCGCTGCTGGTGAAATATGTCGAGGCCGGCTGGCTCGGCCGCAAGACGCAGCGCGGCTTCTACGACTATCGCGGCCCCAAGCCGGTGCCGACCCGCTGAAACAATCTGATACGATCCATACGCTTCGTTAAGGCTGATCGGCTACCGTTCAGCTCAGACGAGGTATGTGCGTATGGATATGAGCTTGGTGGCTGCGGTCATGGCGCAGCAGGCGAGTGCGACCCAGCAGCAGGTCGCGATGTCGGTGTTGAAGCAGAATTTGAACGCGCAGAAGGACGCCGTCCTGACCCTGCTCGGCGGCGCCCAGCAGACGCTGTCGCTCGCCAATGTCGGCCCCGGCGTCGGCGGCAACCTGAATATCGCCGCCTGAGCGCGACGGGCGCTCGACGTTTTATTCACCTCGGTGGCATCGGCGAAGGCACCACCTCTCCCGACGGGAGAGGTCGGATTGCATCGTCAGATGCAATCCGGGTGAGGGCTTTCGGTGCAGAGCGTGCGCGAGGATAGACCCCCTCACCCGATCGCTGCGCGATCGACCTCTCCCCGGTGGGGAGAGTGGACGGAGCGTCTGGCCGGGGTGGCGTTGCCGAGTGTCAGAACCCTGCGGCGGCCTTCGACGACGCTGCCTGGATCAGCTTGAGCGCGTCGGCGCTGTCCCATTCGGCGGGGCCGGCGATGGTGGCGATCTCGCAGCCATTGCCGTCGACCAGCACCGAGGTCGGCATGCCCAGCGCGCGGCCGACCGCCTTCAGATCCTGGAACACTTTTGCCTTCGCGTCGCTGAAATAGGCGAGCTGCGTCAGCTTGGCATCGCTCAGGAACGCCTTCGGCTTCTCCGGGTCGCGGGTATCGATGTTGACCGCGACCACCTGGAAGGCGTCGCTGCCGAGCTTGGCCTGCAGGCCGTCCAGCGCCGGCATCTCCTTGCGGCAGGGCACGCACCAGGTCGCCCAGAGGTTCAAGAGCACCGTCTTGCCGCGGAAATCCGACAGTTTTGCCGGCTTGCCCGCGGCGTCCTCGAACGCGAGGTCCGGCAGCCGCAGCGGCGCCTTGGCGGGGGTCAGCGCCGCCACCTCGCCCTTGATCAGCGGCGCCAGCCGTGCGGCGGTGTCGACCGCCGCCTGGCAGGCCTGGTCGCCGGCCGGCTTGCCCTTCAAGAGCCCCCCGAACGAGGCCGCCGCGATGCCGGCCACGGCAACCGCCGCTACGGCGACGGCGATCAGCACGGTTCGGCCGCGCGAGGCGGGGCGGGCGGGGGACGTCTCTGGCTTATCGTTTGTCATCTCGGGTCGGTTGCGGCTATCAGAGGCGCGAATTTCGGGGCCACCAAAATGGTGTGTCCCATCCAGACGCGGTCATCAAGGTTGAAGAGCGGCAGGCATGAGCAACAAGATGTGGGGCGGCCGGTTCACGGAACGTCCCGACGAGATCATGGAGGACATCAACGTCTCGATCGACGTCGATCGCCACCTCTACGCGCAGGACATCGCTGCGTCCAAGGCGCACGCCGCCATGCTCGCCGCCCAGGGCATCATCACCGCGGGTGATGCGAAAAATATCGCCAAGGGTCTAGACACGATCCTGTCAGAGATCACCAAGGGGTCGTTCGCGTTCAAGCGGGCGCTCGAAGACATCCATATGAACGTCGAGAGCCGGCTGTCCGAGCTGATCGGCCCCGCCGCCGGCCGGCTGCACACCGCGCGTTCCCGCAACGACCAGGTCGCGACCGATTTCCGCCTGTTCGTCCGCGACACCATCGACGACATCGACGCCGCCCTCGCCGCATACCAGCAGGCGCTCGCGACCCGCGCGCTGGAATTCGCGGGCACCGTGATGCCCGGCTTCACCCATCTGCAGACGGCGCAGCCGGTCACCTTCGGCCACCATCTGCTGGCCTATGTCGAGATGGCCGGCCGCGACCGCGGCCGTTTCCTCGACGCCCGCAAGCGTCTCAACGAGTCCCCGCTGGGCGCCGCCGCGCTGGCCGGCACCTCGTTCCCGATCGACCGCCACGCGACCGCCGAGGCGCTCGGCTTCGACCGCCCGATGGCCAATTCGCTCGATGCCGTCTCCGACCGCGACTTCGTGCTGGAGACGCTCTCGGCCGCATCGATCTGCGCGGTGCATCTGTCGCGCTTCGCCGAGGAGATCGTGATCTGGACCTCGCCGCTGGTCGGCCTGATCAAGCTGTCGGACAAGTTCACCACCGGCTCCTCGATCATGCCGCAGAAGCGCAATCCGGACGCCGCCGAGCTGGTCCGCGCCAAGACGGGGCGCGTCATCGGTGCGCTCAACGGGCTCCTGATCGTCATGAAGGGCCTGCCGCTCGCCTATCAGAAGGACATGCAGGAGGATAAGCAGGGCGCGATGGAGGCCTTCGCCGCGCTGTCGCTCGCCATCCGCGCCATGACCGGCATGGCGCTCGACCTGGTGCCGGACGAAGCCCGCATGAAGGCCGCCGCCGGCGAGGGCTACGCCACTGCCACCGATCTCGCCGATTGGCTGGTCCGCACCCTCAAGATGCCGTTCCGCGACGCCCATCACGTCACCGGGCGCATCGTCGCGCTCGCCTCGAAGCAGGGCGTGGCGCTGCACGAGCTGCCGCTCGAGGCCATGCAGGAGTTCGAGCCCAAGATCACCGCCGACGTGCTCGGCGTGCTCAGCGTCGAATCCTCCGTGAAGAGCCGCACCAGCTTCGGCGGCACCGCGCCGAAGAACGTCGCCTCCCAGGCCAAGGCCTGGCTGAAGCGGCTGGAAAAGCAGCGAAAGTAGGGCCTCCCTCCAACATTTGATCCCCCTGGCGTGGCTCTCCGGCACTCGTCAGGGCGGATCAACCTCTGTATGGTGCCGCCCGCATGGGGATTTCACACGTGACTAGCGCTCGCCGTCCAACCTCCGCCGCCCGGATCGTTCTCGTCCTGGGCGCCTCCGCGCTCCTGCTCGCCGCCTGCGGCCGCAAGGCCGGGTTGGACCTGCCCGCCAATTCCCCGCCGGCCCCGCAGCTCTCCGCCGCGCCCACCGACACCGCGATGGAAAACGCCGCCAAGCCCGGCGTCTTCAACTCCGGCTACGGCTCCGACGGCGCCCCCGCCGCCTCGCGCGGCCAGAAGAAACCCTTCATCCTGGATCCGCTGCTCGACAGCAAATAGGGCCTGCTCCGCGGGCGATGCTTCACCCTCCCCTGGAGGGGGAGGGTCGGCTCGCGTTGAGCGAAGCGAAATGCGAGGCGGGGTGGGGTGATCTCTCCACGCGCACCGCGGTCGCGGCTTCACCCCACCCCGACGCCCGTCGCTGACGCGCCGCGCGTCGACCCTCCCCCTCCAGGGGAGGGTGGCCGCCCGAATTGACAATCCCTGCCATTTCCCGGCAATTCGCCGCCACAATCACTCACTCGCAAGCCGCGCGCGGACACGAACCCATGAACCATTTCGACTACCGCGACGGCGTGCTGCACGCCGAGGCTGTCAATCTCGCCGAGCTCGCGAGCCGCGTCGGCACCCCGTTCTACTGCTACTCCACCGCCACTTTGGAGCGGCACTACCGCGTGTTCGCGGACGCCTTCGCCGGGCAGGACGTGCTGATCTGCTACGCGATGAAGGCCAATTCCAACCAGTCGGTGCTGCGCACTTTGGCAAAGCTCGGCGCCGGCGCCGACGTCGTCTCCGGCGGCGAATTGAAGCGGGCGCTGGCCGCTGGCATCCCCTCGCGCAAGATCGTATTTTCAGGCGTCGGCAAGACCGAGGCCGAGCTGCGCTCCGCGCTCGCGGCCGACATCCACTGCCTCAACATCGAGTCCGAGCCCGAGCTCGATCTGCTGGCGCGCCTCGCCGTCGAGACCGGCCACACCGCCCGCATCTCCATCCGCGTCAATCCGGACGTCGATGCCGGCACGCACGCAAAAATCTCGACCGGCAAGTCGGAGAACAAGTTCGGCATTCCGCTGGACCACGCGCGCCGGGTCTACGCCCGCGCGGCCAAGATGCCGGGCATCAAGGTCACCGGCGTCGACGTCCATATCGGCAGCCAGATCACCGATCTCGGCCCCATGGAGACCGCGTTCCGCATATTGACTGAATTCGTGCAGACGCTGCGCGCCGACGGCCACGACATCTCCCATGTCGATTTCGGCGGCGGCCTCGGCATCCCCTATCACATGGACCGCGCCGTGCCGCCGGAGCCATCAGCCTATGCCGCGATGGTCAAGCGCGTCAGCCACAATCTCGGCTGCACCCTGATGTTTGAGCCCGGCCGCATGATCGTCGGCAATGCCGGCATCCTCATTGCCAAGGTGATCTATGTGAAGCACGGCGAGGCCAAGAACTTCGTCATCATCGACGCCGCGATGAACGACCTGATCCGCCCGACGCTCTACGAGGCGCATCACGACATCTTGCCCGTGAAGCAGGCCGCGCCGAACGCGCCGTCGTTCATCGCCGACGTCGTCGGCCCGGTCTGCGAAAGCGGCGACTACCTCGCGCTCGACCGCGCGCTGCCCGAGCCCGCGCCCGGCGACCTCCTCGCCATCATGACCGCAGGCGCCTACGGCGCCGTGCAGGCCTCCACCTACAACACCCGCGCGCTGGTCCCCGAGGTGCTGGTCAAGGGCAACCAGTCCGCCGTGATCCGCCCGCGCATCGAGGTCGAGCAATTGATCGCGATGGACACGCCGGCGCCGTGGCTGTGAGGGCAGGCTGACGCGCAAGCCGCTCGTGCGGTTGCGCTCTCCAACGTGCCAATGACGTCGACGGACGGCACTGCGATCGCGTTCTCACCCTCCCCCTCCAGGGGAGGGTGACTGCGCGTTGATCTCGAAGGTGCGCTCTTCGGCCCAGTTGGGCTCACACCGCTTCGTAAGCCGCGATCTTTTCGATATCAGGCGCGAGCATGTCTTCCGCGGTTTCGAGATCGTAGCGGGCCTGCATGTTCATCCAGAATGCGCCACCGGTCTTGAAGAACTTGCCGAGCCGCAGCGCGGTGTCGGCCGTCACCGGTTTCTCTTCACGCGCGATGCGTTCGATCCGGGTGCGCGGCACGTTCAGCGCGGCGGCGACCGCATAGGGCGTGAGCTTGAGCGGGACGAGGAATTCTTCCCGCAGGATTTCACCGGGATGAACCGGCGGAAGTTTCTTCGCCATCTGAGTTCTCGCTTGTCCATGGCCACGTCGGGCCTGTCCAGATCTAGTGATAGTCGATGATCTCCACATCCTCAGGACCGGCGTCGGTCCATCGGAACACGATCCGCCACTGATCAATGATGCGGATCGAATGCTTGCCCGCAAGGTCGCCCTTGAGAGCCTCGAGGCGATTGCCGGGAGGCGAGCTCAGGGCTTGGAGTACCTCGGCCGAGTCCACCATGATCAGTTTGCGGCGAGCGATCCGGGCGAGATTGGTCGGGAAACCCTTCGGCACAACGCGGCCCTGAAGGATCGGCTCAGCCAACTTCCCCTTGAAGCTCCGGATCACCGCGATTTCCTACCACTTCGCGCTCTCTGCCGTAAGGTTTTCGTATCACGCGGAGATACCAACGCATGGTCTGGAACGAACGGAAACCCCGCTACCGAAAAGACAATGCGCAAACAGGCGGATTGGATCGTGATGCGATCCCGTAGAACCGCATCACGATCCAATGGTAAGACGCGCAAATTCAGTCCCCCCACCACGAGGACCCCACCCATGAGCATTCGCGTCGGCATCGTCGGGATCTCCGGTTTTGGCGGCGGCGAGGCGATGCGCCTGGTCGCGGGACACCCTTCGTTCGAGCTGGTCTACGCCGCGGGCGAGGGCAGCGCCGGCCAGCTTCTGGCGGAGCGCTTCCCCGGCGTGCCGGCCAAGCTCGCCGATCTCGTGATTGATTTAGATCGAGAAGTGGGACCTTGCGCGCCTGCCGCAGCTCGACGTTCTCTTCGCCTCGCTCCCCACCGGCGCCTCGCGCGACGCGCTGGCGCGCATCCCGCGCGAGGTGAGGATCGTCGACATCGGTGGCGACCACCGCTACGCCGACGGCTGGACCTACGGCCTCGCCGACGTCTGGCCCGAGGCGATCGCGGGCAAGACCCGCATCGCCAATCCCGGCTGCTTCCCGGCGGCGGCGCTGACCGCGCTGGCGCCGCTCCTGGCCAACAGGCTGATCGCGTCCGAGAACATCGTCATCGATGCCAAGACCGGCATCTCCGGCGCCGGCCGCGGCGGCGGCGCGGGCTTCGGCTATGCCGAGAGCAACGAGAACCTGATCCCCTACGGCCTGCTCAAACACGTCCACATGCCCGAGATCGAAAGCACGATCGCGCGGATCAGCGGCGGCAGCGCCGCCGGCCTCGTGTTCACGCCGCATCTGGTGCCGATGACCCGCGGCATCCTCGCCACCATCTACGCCCGCGGCCGCGCCACGTCAGAACAGTGCCTGGACGCCGCCCGAAGCTTCTACGCCGGCCGCACCTTCGTCCGCGTCACCGACAAGCCGCCGCAGACCAAATGGGCCACCGGCTCCAACCTCGCCTTCGTCAGCTACGCCGCCGACCCCGAGCGCAATCTGGTGATCGCGCTCGGCGTCGTCGACAATCTCGGCAAGGGCGCCGCCGGGCAGGCGGTGCAGAATGCGAATCTGATGTGCGGGCTGCCGGAGACGGCGGGGCTGGAGGGGGCGCCGGTTTGGCCGTGAGGGTGACTGCGACGAGACTGCGATGGGTCTGTCTCGGATCGCTGCTGAGCAGCCTATTGTGATCGATACGGTGTGCCTTGGATAGTCATGAGAGGCATATGAGCTTCTCCGCAATTATGGTATTATGAAACCTTTCTGGAGTTGAACCTATAATGAACGCTATCCCGTGGTATGATTGAATTGCGATCTATGTACAGGGACTTCCTCCAGGCTGCAAAAGAGGTCGTTTTGTGACCCGCATTCGGCTCAAAATCGAGCTCAATCCCGGCGGCGAAGGAGTCCGTCTGGACAAGCTCGCCAAGATTTCTGGTGAACTAGAGAAGTTCATTCGTCTGCTGGCTACAGACGTTGGAGCTTCTCCGCAATTGGGCGATTTTGTTGCCAAGAATTTCTATGAGGGGTCTTTTGGCTCTGTCGTCGAGTACGCCAACAATGTCGATCCCGCTGCGGTAGCGAAATTCAACAACGGGCTCCGGTTCTTCTCTGATTTCGCAGATCCGCACGGGTACATCAACGGAGAGTTCAGTCCCAGTACGGTCCGTCAATTTGTCGAACTTGGGACGGTTATAGATAGCGACGAAATAGTAAAGTTAGGCATTGTAGATGCCGATGCTCCGCTTGAAAGTGTTGAATGGAAGAGTATTTCGAAGAAGACCACGCTCAATGTAGATGCTGCCTACAATGTAGATTACAGGTACGAAGGAACTCTGCAGGGAAGGCTAGGTACTTGGTACAAAGATTCTAGCTATTTCAATTTGCGTGAGTTGGTGTCGAATGAGCTAGTTAAGTGCTTCTACAAGACCGAGATGTATGATCAAATCTATCGACTATATGAGGATAAGGATGCGGTCGTAAACCTCTCTGGCTCCGTCGTCGCTGAGCGCGCTACTGGCCGAATTAAGGAGGTGCGTGTGAGTTGGGCGAAGTCTTACGCGCCGTTATCCGATGCCGAGTTCGATAAGTTTTTTGGTCTGGCGCCCGATCTTACTGGCGACCTGACAACCTCCGAATTTATTGACAAGATGCGCGATGGCGAAGCCGAAGATCTACATTGATGCTTGCTGCCTGATCGAGGCGCTAAAGAAGCAGCGAGGGCTGCCTCTGACGCATCCGCTTTCCGAAGTGGACATGATTGAACGAACCATGCGTGCGGCTAGAGAGGGGGAGGTCGAGCTTCACACGTCCATGATTACGATCGGAGAGGTTATTCACTTGGGTGACAAGCCGCCGCCAGCGGACCTAAAGCCCCAAGTTGAGAGGCTGCTCTTGTCTGGACGAGACGGCATCATCACTACTGCAACATCTCCGTTGATTGTTCTGCTGGCACGCGACTTGGCTGTCGTTGATGGCCTGTGGGAGAAAGTTGCAGACCGCATACACATCGCTACCGCTTTGACGGTTCAAGCCGTCGAGTTCTTTAGTGTCGATGGACGGCTTGCTAAGCGTCTCGGCAAATCTGAAGTCCGAGGATGCCGGGTCATCTCGCCATCCTCTTCAGCCCTGCTGCCAACGAAGTACCTTCAAGATGACTTCTTTGGCAAGGTTGAGTGATCGCCGGATAAGGAGAGCTTAGACTAGTCGAAGCTCCTTAGGAGAAATCAGCTCAGAAAAATCAGTCGGCTCGGCTTTGTCTTCCGCCGAAGTGTTGGCGGACTCTACGGCGCTCTCGATGCGTCCGTGCCAAGTATGGGCAATAGTCGCTATTTTATCACTATGGGCTCCAAGAGTCGGCAGGTTAATGGTCGACCACTCCTGAAGGTGCTTGTCTCCCTTAATGCTCCCAGGGAAACGGAAAGTCTGGCCATCGGTCGTGTCCACTTCGTCGATGCACCTTACGACCTTCTCGAAATAATCCAAATCTTCACTGGTTGTTTCGATAAGCCCCAACAGACTTTTAGCTGCACGCCAATTCTTGCTAAGGGCATGCTTGGTCTTAAATTTGTGAGTGGTGCCTTTGACTTTCGCCAGATCGGTGATGACGTATTTGAGGTAAAGTTCGATGGCGTGACGGAAATTGAAGCATATTGGATAGACAATGAGGTCTATATGGTTGCCTTCGTCTTGGAGGTTGTCGATAAGGGTTTTAGTCGCCTCGAAGTAGCCCTTCGCGTAGTCGTAGAGATCGTATGGACCGCCGTTGTTGCCAACGCACGCGTTGAGCGGGTCTGCGTCCACGTGCTTAAAAACGTCGTTTTGTTTGAATGGCGTCGTCATGCGTCAGGTCATATAACTTAGGGCACATCTTATCGGTTTGCGAGCAAGCGGGCGTCGTGCCTAATGGGGGTCGTGCTTCGCCTTCGCCAATTCATCAGCGACAAGCTGGTGATCGCTTAGCTTCAGATCTCGTGCATCGAAATTTAGAAGCCAAAACGGTCCCGTGCCTCGATCGGTCTCGACCCACTCCTGTTGTTCGCACTTTTGCTGCATTACAACAGTGATCGCTTCAAGGTTGCTAGTTACTAGCGTGTGACGCTCCAGATCGGTCAGATGGGGGCGGTGCCGAAAATAATCATCAAGCGGTTCGCGCGGGATCTCGTAGATGACCCGGCGCTTGCCAAAATAGCCACCCACCTTGACAAGGTTGCTTTGTGGCTTGTCTACCTCGACATCAATCAGCTTCATGGTCTGGCACCTCAATAACACGTCACTGATTACGGTGCACTAAACAGGGCGTCGAGACGCGCCTCGAGTTCGCTGAGCGGCACGCCCTCGCCGTGTTCGATCTCGGCGATGGCCTCGGCCAGCAGCGGCTTGGTCCATTCCAATTCGTCATGCGCGTAACCGAGCGCGGCGGCCCGCTGCGCAAGTTCGGCTTCCTGCACCGGAGTCAGTATCACGCCTTCGGCAGACAGACTGTCCCAGAGGTCGGTCAGGAGGTCGAACCGCTCCTGAGGGGTGAGGGCGGCAATGTCTTGGGGCGTCATGGGTGCAGAGCCTCCGGTCTCGTCACACTGCTGGACTATACCGCCTTCGGCGCGGGCACGCGAGCGGCTCTCGGCAAACGAAAATAATTTGGCGCTCTACTTCAATATCCCTATTGCGCATTATCCGAAATCATGCTCTACTCTCCGCATCCCGTCCCGCTGAGGGGGCGCTTCGCGATCGTCACGGACGTCGGGTGCGGGATGCGGTGGGCGCATCGGGACGCAGCGTGGGCTTGCTCGCGCGGACGAACGATCCCGGTGCGACGAGGAAGTCGCGTGGTTCTGGCATCCCGGTGCTGATGCCAAGTGGGCGAGGACGTGTCGTCCGCGACGGGGCCAACAAGCCGGTCCCCGGGAAGAGCGCGTATAATTCGTAACACCATCGCGCAGGGAAGGCCGGGTGATCTCGGCTGAGCCTGTGGTTCTGCCGCGTGCTTATGTGTTGCACGCGGACCGCAGGTGCCAGTCGGCACCTGGCCTTCCCTGCGCCCTCTGTTGGAGGAGGGTCATCTCTGTTTGCAAAGCTCGGGCGAAACAGGCCGCGAGAACGGATCATCACGGCTGCATGCGGGAGCGATGACGGCGCGCGTCACGCGATGCAAGGCTTCGGCGACATCCTCGTCGGGGCAGGGGGCACGGCACAGGGGGCACGGGAGTTGTGCAGGACGTTACTTTTGTCCGACTCCGAGCAGGCTCAGGATCAAAAAGCACGCGCCGAACACGAGCAAGCTATAGATCAGCCGCAGGCGGGCGGCGTTGCCATCCGCCGTCCAGAGGCCGGGAATGAAGAGAATGAGCGGGCCCAGCAACGACGTGAGCCATGTGCGGTTGTCAGGTCGTTCGTTTTGCAACATGACGAAGAACGAGTAGATCGCGACCACCACGGCGACGAGTCCTCCCAACAAGCAGATCGGCGCGACTGCCACGAGGAGGAGGTTCATGAGGCCTGATCCGTTTGCGCTCGGGGAGAAGCTCGCGGAGCGGCCAGCGTATCCGCGATCCCTGGCCGCGACGAGCGGCCGGACAGCCGGCTCCCGTGAATTTTCGGGAACCTGCCCGGTCACACTCCCGTGTGAACCGCCTCCGCCGTAGGGAATGCCCAACAGGAACGGGTGCCTCACGGCTGCCTTTGTGCTAGGGTGAACATCCGGGCAACCTGGAGAGACTGTTGAGCGGCCTCACGAACGAGCCGGCCTCGCCGGCAAGCAGCACTCCCGATCGACCTTTCAGCGGCGGGCCTTCCAGCGACGGCCTCGCGCGGCTGAAGCTGGCGCAGGCGCTCAAGCGGGCGCAGTACGCCATCGCCTGGGAGCGCGGCTGGCCGCATCTCGCGCGGCTGCTGATGGTGCTTGGCCTGTTCCTGATCGTGTCCTGGGCCGGGCTGTGGCTCGGCCTGCCGTTCGCGGCGCGCATGATCGGCGTCGCGCTGTTTCTCCTGCTGCTGCTCGGCGCCGCCGTGCCGATGCTCAGGTATCGCTGGCCAAGCCGCGACGAGGGCCTGGCGCGGCTCGACCGCGGCTCCGGCATCGCGCATCGCCCCGCGACCGCGCTGACCGATACGCTCACCACCAAGGATCCGATCGCGCAGGCGCTGTGGCAGGCGCAGCGCGAGCGCACGCTCGCCTCGATCAAGCGCATCCGCGCCGGCACGCCGCGGCCGCGGCTGTCCCTGCATGATCCCTGGGCCGTGCGCGCGCTGGTCGTCGTGCTCTTGGTCGCGACCTATGTCGCGGCCGGCGACGAGCGGCCGATGCGCATAGCCTCCGCATTCGACTGGAACGGCGTGCTGACGCCGGTCACGATCCGCGTCGATGCCTGGATCAAGCCGCCGCTCTACACCGCGAAGCCGCCGATCATCCTGTCCGCCGCCAACAAGGAAGGCGCGGTGCCGGCGAACGGCCCGATCGTGGTGCCGGCGGGCTCGACCCTGATCATCCGCTCCAGCGGCGGCAATCTCGACGTCATCACCGGCGGCGGCGTCACGGAGGCCGCGGCGAACGAGGTCGCCGCCGGCGAAGCCGCGCCGAAGGGCACCACCGAGAAGCACTATGTCATCAAGTCCGACGGCACCGTGCATGTGCGCGCGCCGGCCGGCCAGCCGCAATGGGTGTTCGCGGCGACTCCGGACAAGCCGCCGGTCATCAGCATGGCCAAGGACCCGGAGCGCCAGGCGCGCGGCTCGCTGAAACTGTCCTACAAGATCGAGGATGATTACGGCGTCACCGAAGCCCGCGCCAAGGTCGCCGCGCGCGCGGCTGAAACCAAGGCTGACTCCAAGACGGCGGACGCGCAAGCGGCGCGGCCGCTGTTCCAGCCGCCGGAGTTTCCGCTGGTGCTGCCGAACGCGCGCACACGCAACGGCGTCGGCCAGACCGTCAAGGATCTGAGCGAGGACCCCTATGCCGGCGCCGACGTCACGCTCACGCTGACGGCCAAGGACGAGGCCGGCAATGAGGGCACCAGCGAGCCGTTCGAGACCAAGCTGCCGGAGCGGCTGTTCACAAAGCCGTTGGCGCGGGCGCTGATCGAGCAGCGCCGGATTCTGGCCCTCGACGCCAACCGCAATGCCGACGTGTTCACCGCGCTCGATGCGCTGGCGATCGCCCCGGAGCTGTTCACGCCGGAGCCCGGCCAGTATCTCGGCCTGCATTCCGTGACGCGCCAGCTCGAGGCCGCGCGCACCGACGATGCGCTGCGCGAGGTCGTCGCCAGCCTGTGGGCGCTCGCGGTCACGATCGAGGACGGCAACATCTCGGACGTCGACAAGGCGCTGCGCGCGGCGCAGGACGCGCTGAAGCAGGCGCTGGAGCGCGGCGCCAGCGACGAGGAGATCAAGAAGCTCGCCGAGGACCTGCGCAAGGCGATGGACAACTACATGCGCCAGCTCGCCGAGCAGCTGCGCAACAATCCGCAAGCTGCGCAGCGGCCGCTCGACCAGAACACCAAGGTGCTGCGCCAGCAGGACCTGCAGAACATGATCGACCGCATGGAGCGGCTGTCGCGCCAGGGCGACAAGGAGGGCGCGCGCGAGCTGCTCGAGCAGTTGCAGCAGATGCTGGAAAACCTGCAGATGGCGCAGCCCAACCAGGGCGGCGACCAGGACATGGAGCAGGCGCTCAACGAGCTCGGCGACATGATCCGCAAGCAGCAGCAGCTTCGCGACAAGACCTTCAAGCAGGGCCAGGACTCCCGGCGCAACCGCGGCAAGAATCAGCAGGGCCAGCAGGGCGACCAGGACCAGAGCATGGGCGACCTGCAGCAGGACCAGCAGGCGCTGCGCGACCGGCTCAAGCAGTTGCAGGAGCAGCTCGCCAAGCGCGGCATGGGCCAGAAGGGCGAAAAGGGACAGAAGGGTCAGAAAGGCCAGAAGGGGCAGCAGGGCCAGCAAGGACAACAAGGCGGCGAGCCGGGTGACCAAGGCGAGCAGGGCGACTCCGGCGACGGTCTCGACGAGGCCGATGGCGCGATGGGCGATGCCGGCAGCCAGCTCGGCGACAGCAACGCCGATGGCGCGGTGGAATCGCAGGGCAAGGCGCTCGATGCGCTGAAGAAGGGCGCGCAGAGCCTCGCCGAGGCGATGCAGCAGGGGGACGGCGACCAGCCGGGCGATGGCCCCGGTCAGCGCGCCGGCCGCCAGCAGGGTGCGCAGCAGACCGATCCGTTGGGCCGCCCGATGCATCCGGGACGCGACATCGACGATTTCTCCCAGAAGATCCCGGGCGAGATCGACGTCCAGCGCGTCCGCCGCATCCTCGAAGAACTGCGCCGCCGCCTCGGCGATTCCTCGCGGCCGCAGGTCGAGCTCGACTACATCGAGCGGCTGCTGAAGGATTATTGAGGAACGAGGCGTGTCAGCCCGCGCTGAGATCGTGAATCACAGGCGCGAGCGGGCCCGCGGCGACATCGAGCGTCGCCAGGGTGATCGGCAGCTTGAAGCGCCGCGGCCCGGCGCTGCCGGGATTGAGGTACAGCACGCCGTCGCGCATCTCCGTTCGCGCGCGATGCGAATGCCCGGAGATCACGGCGTCGATCCCATCGGCTGCGGGATCGAGGCCGAGGTCACTGATGTCGTGGACGAGGTGAAAAATCCGCCCGCCGAGTTGCACGGTGGTGGTCTCGGGATAGGCCTTGGCCCAGTCCGCGGTGTCGATGTTGCCGCGGATCGCCGTGACCGGCGCGATGAGCGCGAGGCGTACGACGATATCGGGCCGGCCGATATCGCCGGCGTGGAGGATGTGATCGACCCCGGCCAGGCACCGCTCGGCCTCCGGCCGCAGCAGCCCGTGGGTGTCGGAGATGATCCCGATCCTCATTTTGCCTCAGGCAATCTTGACGATCTCGATCTCCTGGCCCTGGACGTTGACGACGTCGCCGACCGCCTTGCCCATCAGCCGCTGCGCCACTGGCGAGACGTAGGAGATCATGCCGAGCTTCGGATCGGCCTCGTCCTCGCCGACGATGCGGTAGGTCTGCACGCGGCCGTCCCCGCGTTCGAACGTCACCGTGCTGCCGAAGGCGATCGTGTCGGTGGAGGCGGGCGGTGGCATCACCTGCGCCGTCCGCAGCCGCGTCGAAAAATAGCGGGCGTCGCGCAGCGGCAGCGCGGATTCACGCCGCCGCTCGTTGACGTCCTCGATCCCCTGCGCGGCGTCATAGGCGGCCTGCGCCTCGCGCAACTGAGCCTCGAGCGCCTTCAGCCCGGCCTCAGTGACGAGGTTCGGATGCGGCGAGACCGGTCGGTCCGGCAGCATCGTCTCCGCCGCGGTCTCGGCGCTCTCTTCCTTGGTGAATGCGACGCTCAAGCCGGTCTCCTGCAACGCGCCCCGGCATGCGCGAGGCGTCGGGGAGAGATCATGCCGGAGAGGCGGATTTCAAGTGGGTTCCGCCCGGCCTTCTCCGGCGCCGCAGTCCCTCACGTCCGCGCCGCCTTCGACGCCAGCGCGTCGGCTACCGCGGTCCGGATATCGGCGACCGAGAACGGCTTGGTGATCACGTCATGCGCGATGGCGCTGAGATTGGAGGCGCGCTCGCGCTGGTGGGCGAAGCCGGTCATCAGCAGGATCGTCAGATCGGGAAAGTCGCGCGCGGCCGAGAGCGCCAGGGCGATGCCGTCCATGATCGGCATCTGGATGTCGGTCAGCAGCAGGTCGAAGGCGCCGTTCTCGCGGGTGAGGATGTCGAGCGCCTCGGCGCCGTCCTGCGCCGTGACCGTCTCGTGCCCGTCCATCGCGATCGCGCGAGCGACCAGCGTCCGCATCGAATCTTCGTCGTCGGCGATCAGCACGCGCGACATGTCGTTTCGTCTCCGTCTCGTGGGCCCCGCGGGCAATCCACGAGACCGGAACCATCATGCACTGCCGGCGGCGAGATCGCGCCGGTTGAAGAACCGTATATCGATATTGCGGCCTTCGGGAGGGGGCGAGGCCAGGCGCGACTTGAATGCGATGCGCTCGCCGGGCTTGAGCACGGGCTGCTCGAGCAGGGTGTTCCAGGCGTAGATCTCGGTGCCCTGCGCGTCGCGGACGCTGAAGCGCAGCCGCGGCAGGTCGACTGCCTTCTTGGTGGTGCTGACGATCGTGCCCTCGATCACCAGCACCGGCTTGCCGTCGACGGTCTCGGTCGCCAGCTTCACATCCTTGAAGGCCGCACCGCGCAGGTTCACCTCCAGCCCGACCAGCTTGTAGAGCGAGGCGGTCTGCGGCAACACCCTGACCACGTCGGCGCGCCACACCACAAGCGCGACCGTCAGCGCCGCCATGGCGGCAGTCAGCGCCGGCAGGTTGAACACCTTCTTGCCCGGGAAGTCCGGCAACGCCGGCCGCTTGATGAATTTGGAAAGGCCGGCCAGGCGTGCGAGCCGGCCCTGCGCGGGAGCCTCCGCCTCGGCATCTTCGGTCTCCTCGGCCACCGCATCCTCCGGCCAGCCGGCGGCGATCGGCGGGCTGTCCACCTCGGGGGCCTGCTCGTCGGGCTCCTCGCGGGCCAGCGCCTCCCATTCGTCGGCGGCGTCACGCGGCGCGGAGGCCGCGCCGGCTTCGGCCATTTCCGGGATCGGGGC
The DNA here is from genome assembly GCF_054063215.1 of Bradyrhizobium sp. USDA 4353. NCBI lineage: Bacteria > Pseudomonadati > Pseudomonadota > Alphaproteobacteria > Hyphomicrobiales > Nitrobacteraceae > Bradyrhizobium > Bradyrhizobium sp. USDA 4353. Next base: position 751,723 of record NZ_JBSSGB010000001.1, on the reverse strand, counting down.
CGGCGCCTCGACCGCGTCCTCCGGTCGCGCCAGCCAGACCTCCTTGCAACGGGAACAGCGTACGCTGCGACCGGCCATACCCAGGGTTGCCAGGTCGATGGCGTAAGATGTCGCACAATGGGGGCAAACGATGAACATCGCGCCAGGTCTCCAACGGGCATTGCCGCTTTGTTTCCGGCAGTTCGTGCTACAAGGACCACCATGTTGACGAACGTCGGAACGCAATCGCGCCATTGGTACATGGCAACCATTAACGAACCGGAAACCATAACGGGCGCTCAATCGGGCGATCGTCATCCCGGGCTTGCCGCGTGCGGATCGACCCTGCACGCCGTCGAACGGAGCTGAGGCTTTGGTTCGGTTCGAAAATGTTGGGCTGCGCTATGGACTGGGGCCGGAGATCCTCCGCGACCTCACTTTCGCGATTCCGGCCCATTCCTTCCAGTTTCTCACCGGCCCGTCGGGCGCCGGCAAGACCTCGCTGCTCAAGCTGCTGTTCCTGTCGCTGCGGCCGACGCGCGGGCTGGTCAATCTGTTCGGTTACGACATCTCGCTGCTGAGCAAGGAGGAGATCGCCGATCTGCGCAAGCGCATCGGCATCGTGCTGCAGGACTTCCGACTGCTCGACCACATGACAACCTATGAGAACGTCGCGCTGCCGTTTCGGGTCATGGGGCGTGACGAGTCGAGCTACCGCAAAGAGGTGATCGATCTCCTGAAATGGGTCGGTCTCGGCGAGCGGATGGATGCGCTGCCGCCGATTCTCTCGGGCGGTGAGAAGCAGCGTGCGGCGATTGCGCGCGCCGTGATCTCGCGGCCGCAGCTGCTGCTCGCGGACGAGCCGACCGGCAACGTCGATCCGACCTTGGGGCGCCGCCTGTTGCGGCTGTTCATCGAACTGAACCGCTCGGGGACGGCGGTGATCATCGCAACCCACGACATCACGCTGATGGACCAATACGAGGCCCGGCGGCTGGTGCTGCACCAGGGACGATTGCACATCTATGAGTAGCGTGGACGATCGCGGCCTCCTGGTCGATCTCGGCGAGGACCGCCCGCAACTGCCGGCGCAGGCGCGCATCGTGTCGCCGATCGTGCCACGGGCTTCGATCGCCGGCCGCGCGCTGGTCGCCGTGGTGGCCATCATGACCTTCCTCGCCTCGATCACGACCGGTGGCGTGCTGCTGATCAGCGAGTCCGCGGCGGAGTGGCAATCCGAAGTCGCCAGCGAGATCACCGTCCAGGTGCGGCCCAAGACCGGCCGCGATCTCGATCGTGACATTGCACTGGTGACGGAGGCGATGCGGGCGCAGTCCGGCATCGTCGAGGTTCGGCCCTTCACCAAGGACGAATCCAGCAAGCTGCTGGAGCCATGGCTCGGCAGCGGGCTATCATTCGATGAGCTGCCGGTGCCGCGCGTCATCATCGCCCGCGTGCAGCCCGGCACCAGCTTCGATCTCAACGCGCTGCGCAACCGCGTGACCCAGGTCGCGCCGACCGCCAGCGTCGACGATCACCGTGCCTGGATCGAGCGCATGCGCTCGATGACCGGCGCGACCCTGTTCGCCGGTTTCGGCATTCTCGTGCTGGTGATCGCGGCCACCATCATCTCGGTGTCGTTCGCGACCCGCGGCGCGATGGCTGCGAACCGGCCGATCGTCGAGGTGCTGCATTTCGTCGGCGCCGGCGACCGCTACATTGCCAATCATTTCCTGCGCCACTTCCTGCAACTCGGTCTGGAGGGCGGCGTGATCGGCGGCGGGCTTGCGATGCTCGGCTTCGGCTTCTCGGAGTCGATCGCCAACTGGTTCTCCGGCACGCCGGTCGGCGACCAGTTCGCGGCGCTGCTCGGCACGTTCTCGCTGCGCCCCCTCGGCTATGTGGCGATCGCGCTGCAGGCCATCGTGATCGCGGCGGTGACCGGCTGGGCGGCCCGCCGGACCCTGTTCACGACACTGGCGAGCATCGACTGATGGCGGCGTCTGTCCCCAGCCGCCGTGATGCGCATTTCACTTGGCCCGAAAACCGCCTAAAATCGTCTGCGCCGGGGTGAGGCAGCACGGGGTGAGCCGGGTCACGAACACGAGGATGGTCGCGTGCCAGATTGGGTGGCGAGCGAACGTGATCGGGAAGCCGGCGAAACCTGCCTGCTTGCCCGGACTTGAACGATGGAAACGCGCGACGGCATGGCGCCGTGCGCAGGCAGGCAGGGATACGCCCAGGCATTGCATGGGGGCGAAGACCGACGATAGCAGGCGCAGGCTGCCGCTCTATGTGGTGGTGGGCCGGACGCTCGCGGGCCTCGTGGCCACGCTCGGCCTCGGCTTCTTCGTCGCCGCGGTCGGCTTCGTCGGCTTTCTGTCGCAACTGCGCGGCGCCGAGATCAAGCCCGAGCGCAAGGCCGATGGCATCGTGGTCCTGACCGGCGGCTCGTCGCGGGTGTCCGATGCGGTTGAGCTGCTGGCCGGCGGCTATGGCCGGCGGCTGTTGATCTCCGGCGTGCACCCGACCAACGACGCCAACGACATCACCCGGTCATTGCCGGAGGCGCGCTCCTTCATCAATTGCTGCGTCGATCTCGATTACTCCGCGATCAACACCCGCAGCAACGCAGCACAGGCGCGGCGCTGGGCGGCTGAGCGCGGCTTCAAGTCGCTGATCGTGGTGACCTCGAACTATCACATGCCGCGCGCCATCGTGGAGCTGTCCCACGCAATGCCGAGCATGGATCTCATTCCCTATGCCGTCGTCGGCGAGAAGTGGCGCGACGAGCCGTGGTGGACCAGCGGGCCCACCTTGCGGCTGCTGCTGTCCGAATATGCCAAATATGTCGCCGCGGAAGCGCGGCTTCGGCTTGCCGATCTCGGCATCGATCTCGTGCCCGAGAGCGAGCCGCCGACCGGCGCGATCTCGCGCCGTCCGGCGACGGTGCTGGCCAATTAAACTGGAATCCTGATGGTTCTGATCTTCCTGCGCTCGCTGCTGTTCAACATCCTGTTCTATCCGAACTTCGTGTTCTGGGCGCTGGTCGCGCTGCCGACGCTGGCCATGCCGCGCAAGGCGCTGCTGCGCGTCGCGAACTGGTGGGCGCAGAGCAACATCTTTTTGATGCGCGTCGTCTGCAACATCCGGGTCGAATATCGCGGCGTCGAGAAGATCCCGACCGGGCCGTTGATCGTCGCCGCCAAGCATCAGTCGATGTGGGAGACGATCTCGCTGCTGCATTTCTTCGACGCGCCGTTCTTCGTGTTGAAGCGCGAGCTGCTGCGCATTCCCCTGTTCGGGCAGTACCTGCTCAAGGCGAACATGGTTGCGATCGACCGCAGCTCCGGCGCCCGCGCCCTGAAGCAGGTGATGCGGCGCGCCGCGGAGGAGGTGAAGCACGGCCGCCAGTTCGTGATCTTTCCGGAAGGCACGCGCCGCCCGGCGGGCGCGCCGCCGGACTACAAGGGCGGCGTTGGTCTGATCTACACGGATTGCGGCGTGCCTTGCCTGCCGGTAGCGCTGAACTCGGGTCTGTTCTGGCCACGCCGCACGTTCCTCCGCTATCCGGGCACGCTGGTGGTTGAGTTTCTCGATCCGCTGCCGCCGGGCTTGCCGCGCGACGAGTTCATGACGCGCCTCCAGAACATGATCGAGGAGGCGACCGGACGTCTCGTGGCCGCGGGACAGGCCGAGCAGGCGCAACTGTTCGGGCGCGTGCCGGCCGAAGTGCAGGCCTGATCCGCCTCATGCCGCACCGTCCGGTGCCGGATGCAGCGAGTGGCCGTCGTCGTGCAGCATCGTTGCCAGTCGATGCAGTTGCGTATCGCGAAAACCCTGCGCCTCGATCGCCTTCACCGTCGAGATCACGTAGTCGCGATTGGCGCCGGATTGGCCGTGACCCTGGCGCACATGGCGCAGCTGCTCCTGCAGCGACAGCCGGCCGGCATATTGCACATGGCCACGATCGACGACGTAGACCAGCGCACTCACCCGCTCGCGCGCGTCGTTCTCCAGCCACACCGAGCGCGTCACCTCGCGATAGACCGACGTCACCTGCTCACGCGCGCGCAGATACGCGATGGTGTCGTCGCGCTTGTCGGCTGTGACGCGAAATGCAATGCCTCGGCACGCGCCGCCGCGATCGAGACCGAGCACGAGGCCTGGTTTCTCCGGCGTGCCGCGATGGACGAAGGAATACACGCACAGCGCGCGATGCTCGCCGATCAGCCGTGCCGGCACCTGCTCGACGAAGTCGAAGCCGGGCCGCCACATCAGCGAGCCATAGCCGAACACCCAAAGATCGCCGCCGGGAAGATCGCGTGGGGAGAGAGTCATTGCGGACATGACAGCGGACGCCTAAGTGTGGTGCTCGCGAATTGTTAATTTATGTACACAATCCGTGATCGTGGAATCGCCAAAATTGCTGCCCAAAGGGTGTCCTGCATGTCTCGTTTGCCGCAAGCGCGCCGCAGGCGCCCGCTCTGGGGGCTTTTCATCGCCCCCATCCTGCTCCTGATCGCCGCCGTCGCATGGAGCGCGTTCTGGTTCTTCGCTGCTTCGCAGGTCGATGTCCAGGCCGACGCCTGGCGCGCCCGCGAGGCGAAGGCAGGCCGCGTCTATGATTGCGCCAAGCGCTCGGTCGCCGGCTTCCCGTTCCGTCTCGAGGTGCGCTGTTCTGATCCGACCGTGGCGCTGTTCTCGCAGGCCGCGGGCACGCCGCTGATGAACGCCAAGCTCGACGAAATCCTGGTTGTCGCGCAGGTCTGGGATCCGAAGCGGATCATCGCGGAGTTCAAGGGACCTGCGACGATCGCCGACGGCCGCGGCCCAGCCTCGTTCAATGCGAACTGGAGCGTCGGGCAGGCCAGCGTGCGCGGTCTGCCGGGGCCGCCGCAGCGCGCCGACCTCGTGTTCGAGCAACCGACCATCGAGCGCGTCGAGGGCAACACCGCGGTGCCGGCCGCGCGCGCCGATCACGCGGAGTTGCACGGCCGTCTTGCCGAGGGGACGCCGTCGGATCAGCCGGTGCTGGAGACGGCGCTGCAGATCGCCAACGGCAGCATCCAGGGCGCTCATCCGCTGTTGGCGGAGCCGTTCAACACGGACATCCAGGGCCGCGTCACCGGGCTGAAGGATTTCCGTCCCAAGCCCTGGCCTGAGCGGTTTCGCGAGATCCAGGCGGCGGGCGGTCATGTCGAGATCGTCCAGGCGCGCATCCAGCAAGGCGAGCTGCTCGCCATCGCTGCTGGCACACTCACCCTCACTGCCAATGGCAACATCGATGGCGAGGTGCAAATGACGGTGGCCGGGATCGAAAAGGTGATTCCGGCGCTCGGCCTCGACAAGATGCTCGAGAACGGCGTGCCGCAGGGAACGCTGGATCGCGTCGCGCCGGGCGTGAAGTCGCAGGACGTCAGCAATCTGCTCGGGGCGCTCGACCGCGCTATTCCCGGCCTCGGCAAGGTGGTCAAGCAGAACGCCAATGTAGGCGTCGCGCTCGGCATCAATGCGCTCGGCAAGGAGACCACGTTGGAAGGACGCAAGGCGCGGACCTTCCCGCTGCGCTTCTCCGATGGTGCCGTGGTGCTCGGTCCGTTCAAGGTCGCGCGCGTGCCTCCGCTGTTCTAGCTCTTCTTCAACTGCGGCAGCGGCCGGCCGAAATCTGGCGCTGCCGAATCCTGGCCGATGTCGACGATGCCGCGGCGGATCGCCCGGGTGCGGGTGAAGTGATCGAACAGCGCCTCGCCATCGCCGCGCCGGATCGCCCGCGTCAGCTTCGACAGGTCTTCGGTGAAGGTGCCGAGCATGTCGAGCACGGCATCCTTGTTGCTCAGGAAGATGTCGCGCCACATCGTGGGATCGGACGCGGCAATGCGGGTGAAGTCGCGGAAGCCGCCGGCGGAGAACTTGATGACCTCGGACTCCGTCACCTGGGCCAGCTCGTCGGCGGTGCCGACGATCGTGTAGGCGATCAGATGCGGCAAATGGCTGGTGATCGCGAGCACGCGGTCATGATGATCCGGCGTCATGATCTCGACCTTGGCGCCGAGCGCCGCCCAGAACGCGCGCAGACGATCGATCGCGCCGGCATCGACGCCGTCGGGCGGCGTCAGGATGCACCAACGGTTGATGAACAGCTCGGCAAAACCGGAATCCGGACCGGAATTCTCGGTGCCGGCCACCGGATGCGCCGGGACGAAATGGACGTTCGCCGGCAGATGCGGAGCCATGTCGCGGACGATCGCGCCCTTCACCGAGCCGACATCGGAGACGACAGCGCCGGGCTTCAGATGCGGAGCGATCTCCGCCGCGACCGGACCGCAAGCGCCGACGGGAATGCAGAGGATGACGAGATCGGCATCCTTGACCGCTTCCGCATTGCTCGCGACGACCTGGTCGACGATGCCGAGCTCGGCGACGCGGGCGCGCGTCTTCTCCGAGCGCGCCGTGGTGACGATCTCGCCGGCCACGCCCTGCAGCTTGGCCGCGCGTGCGATCGAGCCGCCGATCAGGCCGAAGCCGATCAGCGCGACGCGTTCGAAATGCCCCGGGACGCTCACTTCGCCCCCATGAAATCACGCAGCGCCTCGAGCACGAGACCATTGGCTTCGTCGGTGCCGATCGTCATCCGCAGCGCGTTCGGCAGCTTGTAGTTGGCGAGCGCGCGCAGCACGAGGCCGCGGCGGGTCAGGAATTCGTCGGCCTCGACGGCAGTCTTGCCCTTCTCCACGGGGAAGTGGATCAGCAGGAAATTGGTGACGCTCGGCGTGACCTTCAGCCCGAGCTTGCCGATCTCCTCGGTCAGCCGGTTGCGCCAGGTCTCGGTGTGCGTCTTCGACATCTGCTGATGCGCGGTGTCCTCGATCGCGGCCACTGCCGCCAGCATCGCCGGCGACGAGACGTTGAACGGTCCGCGGATCCGGTTGATGGCATCGACGATGTGCGCCGGGCCGAACATCCAGCCGACGCGCAGCGCGGCAAGGCCGTGGATCTTGGAGAAGGTGTGCGTGACGACGGTGTTCTCGGTGGTCGCGACCAGCTCGATGCCGAACTCATAGTCGTTGCGCGAGACGTAGTCGGCATAGGCGGCGTCGAGCACCAGCACGACATGCGAGGGCAGGCCGGCGCGCAGCCGCTTGACCTCGTCGAACGGGATGTAGGTGCCGGTCGGATTGTTGGGGTTGGCGAGCCACACCAGCTTGGTGCGCGGCGTCACCGCGGCGAGGATCGCGTCGACGTCGGTGCGGTACTCGTCCTCGGCGGCGATCACGCTCTTGGCGCCGCAGGCCATGGTCGCGATCGGATAGACCAGAAAGCCGTGCGCGCTGGAGATCGCCTCGTCGCCCTCGCGGAGGAAGGTGTGCGCCAGCAGATTGAGAATCTCGTCGGAGCCGGCGCCGCAGACGATGCGGTCGGGATCGAGACCGTAGGTGCGGCCGATGGCCTCGCGCAGCACCCGCGAAGTCCCTTCCGGATAATCCTCGAGATGATCAGCCGCGCTCTTGAACGCTTCGATCGCCTTGGGTGAGGGACCGAACGGGGTCTCGTTGGCGGAGAGCTTGAACACCTTGCGGCCGGGCTCGGGCTTCGGGCTCTTGCCGGGCGTGTAGGGCGCGATGTCGAGAATGCCGGGGTTCGGCACGGGGCGGTTCATCATCAACTCCAAGGGATAGTCACTGGCGCGCGGCGTCTCAGTTGGGAACCGTATAGCGTTTCGCATGGCCGCCGACGAGGGCCGCCGAGCGCACCGAGGCGCCGGCCGCGATCAGAGCAGCCTTGATCTTGTCGAGGTCCGAGGGCGCCTCGATCGACACCAAAAGCGCAGCGCTGTCGAAGGCAGTATCGGGCACCGCGACGACGTCGGCGAGCGGTGACAGCGCGCGCGACACCTGCGCATTCCAGCCGGACACGCGGATGCTCCAGGTCTCGACCTCCAGCACCAGCGCGTCGTCGGCGACGCGCGACACGGCGAACACCGGCAGCGCGGCCGGATGATCGGCGCGCTCGATGAAAGGCATGCGCGCGATGATCTTCGGCGCGCCGGCGGGCTCGAGCGTGATCCACCACGGCGTATGGCCCGAGGTCGTCGACACCAGCGCCAGATCGCCCTTTGAGCGCGCCACTGCTTCCACCGCGGCCTGGGCGCTGAAATGGGCGACGTAGGGCACCACGAATCCGAAATGGAACCGGGCGGAATCGCGCATCGCGGACTCGCCGACCGACACGTCGGCATGCACCGAGAACGGCGCCTGCACATAGGTGAAGGTGGAGACGATCACGCGCCAGATGCCCTCGACGGTGTCGAGCGGCAGGATGCCGCGATGACGCTGCACCAGGCGGCGCATCATGTCGGCCTCGCGCGCCGGGCGGAATGCCGAGCCGACCTCCTGGGTCTTCTTGACCTTGATCAGCCGGTCGATGATATCGGCCCGCTGCATCAACAATTGGTGCACCTGCTCGTCGATCGCGTCGATCTCCTTGCGCAGATCGGCGAGCGAGGGCGGGGCAGGGGGCGGGGTCGACGACATGGTCCGGGTCACTCTTGACGGGCCACGGCGAAACGCGTGGCCGACGGGAACGGATGCCGTTCTCTCCGATGCGCCGGGCCTGCGCAACAGCAAGTTTACCTTGTGCTGCCTAGGCTTGGCTGGTCTGCAGCCGGGACTGTGGCGTTGGGGAGCCCGATCGGCGGTCAACCCGAGCTTGCCTTGACGCGGAGCGCCCGCGGGACTAGCTTCTGCCTGTTCCGTGGTCATTTGAGCCGGCCGGCTTGCAGCCACGTTAAAAAACTCGCTAAACAGGCCGGGGACGTTAGCGATCCCGGCCGAACCCCAGTTCAGGCCGGGTTTTTTATGGCCTGATACGTCACGTGGTTCGGGAGCCCTTGCCGGAAGGCCGGGGTGAAAGACATGACAGGCCTGACGCCGAAATCCACCTCCGCGCTGCGCAGCGTTACGCCGGAAGAGCGTTCGCACGAGGTCGACCATCCGAGCTCGCTGGTAGCGCATTTCGATGCGACCAAGCCGCTGAAGCTCGATTGCGGCGTCGACCTTTCGCCGTTCCAGATCGCCTACCAGACCTATGGCGAGCTCAATGCCGACAAGTCGAACGCGGTGCTGATCTGCCACGCGCTGACCGGCGACCAGCATGTCGCCAACCGTCATCCCGTCACCGGCAAGCCCGGCTGGTGGGAGACGCTGGTCGGCCCCGGGCGCCCGCTCGATCCGGCGCGCTACTTCATCATCTGCTCCAATGTGATCGGCGGCTGCATGGGCTCGACCGGTCCGGCGTCGCTGAATCCTGCGACCGGCAAGGTCTGGGGTCTCGACTTCCCGATCATCACCATTCCCGACATGGTGCGGGCGCAGGCGATGCTGATCGATCATCTCGGCATCGACACCTTGTTCGCCGTGGTCGGCGGCTCGATGGGCGGCATGCAGGCGCTGCAATGGACGGTGGCCTATCCGCAGCGCGTGTTCGCCAACCTCGCGATCGCCTGCGCGACGCGGCATTCGGCGCAGAACATCGCTTTCCACGAGCTCGGCCGCCAGGCTGTCATGGCCGATCCCGAATGGGATCACGGCCGCTACGCCGACAAGGCGACGCATCCGCATCGCGGTCTCGCGGTGGCGCGGATGGCCGCGCACATCACCTATCTGTCGGACGCCGCGCTGCATCGCAAGTTCGGCCGCCGCATGCAGGACCGCGAGCTGCCGACGTTCTCGTTCGACGCCGATTTCCAAGTCGAGAGCTATCTGCGCTACCAGGGCTCGTCCTTCGTCGAGCGCTTCGACGCCAACTCCTATCTCTATCTGACGCGCGCGATGGACTATTTCGACATCGCCGCCGACCATGACGGCGTGCTGGCCGCCGCCTTCCGCGGCATCCAGACTCGCTTCTGCGTGGTGTCCTTCACCAGCGACTGGCTGTTCCCAACCTCGGAGTCGCGGGCGCTGGTGCATGCGCTCAATGCCTCCAGCGCGCGGGTGTCGTTCGCCGAGATCGAGACCGACAAGGGGCATGATGCGTTCCTGCTGGATGTGCCCGAGTTCTTCGAGATCGCGAGCGCGTTTCTCGACTCCGCGGGCAAGGCGCGCGGCCTCAAGACCGTGACGGGAGGCTGAGGCATGAGCCTGCAAGGTGTGCTGCCGCTGAACGGCTTCACGGGCGGCGAGGTGCTGGCCTATCGTCCGGATCATCTCCTGATCGCCGGCATGGTCGAGCGCGGCTCCAAGGTGCTCGACATCGGCTGCGGCGACGGCGACCTGCTGCAACTGCTGGAGAGCCGCGGCATCGACTGCCGCGGCATCGAGCTGTCGCGCGAGGGCGTCAATCATTGCGTCGCCAAGGGGCTCGCGGTGGTGCAGGGCGATGCCGATACCGATCTCGTCGACTATCCCGACGACGCCTTCGACTACGTGATCCTGTCGCAGACCCTGCAGGCGACGCGACGGCCCAAGGCCGTGCTGGAAAATCTCCTGCGCATCGGCCGCCGCGCCATCGTCACCTTCCCGAATTTCGGCTTCTGGCGGCTGCGCCTGCAATTGCTCGTCGGCGGCCACATGCCGCGCACCGACAATCTGCCCTTCACCTGGTACGACACGCCAAATATTCATTTCTGCACCATCAAGGACTTCGTCCAGCTGTGTGACGAGATCGGCGTGAAGATGGAGCGTGCGGTGGCGCTTGATAGTTACGGCCGTCCCTTGCGCGTGGCGATGCCCTGGTGGTTCTGGAACATGTTCGGCGAGCAGGGGGTTTTCCTGCTGAGCCGCGGGGAGCGGCGGTAGGGGCACGTCCTGTTGCCGGAGGCTCGTATGCCGCCAACGTATCGTCATCCTCAGTTGTCGTCCCGGCGAACGCCGGGACCCATAACCACCGGCGGTCATGGGACGATGACTCGCAGTTTCGTCTCACCGATAGATCACGCGGTATGGGTCCCGGCGTTCGCCGGGACGACAGCTGAGTGCTGGGCGATCGATCGCCCGCCCCTGACCACCGTGCGACGCAACTCATAACAGGCGAGCCTTTGGGCTTGTCGCGTTTGGCATCTCAAACAGCCGAAGGCATGACGCTCCGATCCCGCCGCGCATCCGCGCCCGGGCTCTGCATCGATCACCGCCCCCGAACAACGCAGAGGCGCAGGGAAGGCCGGATGCTGGCCGCACCCATGGCCCGCCTGCGAGAAAAAATGCAGGCGGCAGGTACCACAGGTACGAGCCGGAACACCCGGCCTTCCCTGCGCGATGGCTTTACGGCTGCTTCGCGTTCTCCCTGGTGCGCCGGGCTTTCTGACCACCATCCCCACGAGAAGCGAAAGCTTCGCCGTGAGTTGACATCAGCGTCGGGATGTCAGGACCGCGCGACTTGACCGTGCGCATCGGAATTGTTCGTCCGCGCAAGCGAACTCACGCGCAACCCGACACGCCCACCGCATCCCACCTCAGCGTTCGTGACGACCGCGATACGCCCCTCTTGCTGCGAGGCGGGACGCGCGGAAATCTGCGCTTGATTTGCCCGACGGTGCAAGTGTGCAGCGTGCGGCAAACTAACACGACGGGCAGTGGATGCATGGTATGCATGCGGCAATTGCCCGTCGTGCACCGGCAGGAGGATCGATGCGGTCGAGCGCTCGACGCTGGCGCCGCTTGCTTGGTAGAATGCAGACAAACACGCCAACGCTGATGAGGTGCCTCTCCCATGAAATCCTTCCGCAAGGAGCTGTGGTTCGATATCCCGAGCCGGCGCGCCTTCATCAACATCACGCCTGAGGTCGAAGCGGCGCTGCGGGAGAGCGGGGTGCGTGAGGGGCTGGTTCTGGTCAATGCCATGCACATCACCGCCTCTGTCTTCATCAATGACGACGAGAGCGGGCTGCATCACGACTACGAGCAATGGCTGGAGAAGCTGGCGCCACACGAGCCGGTGTCAGGCTATCGCCACAACCGCACCGGCGAGGACAATGCCGACGCCCACATGAAGCGGCAGGTCATGGGTCGCGAGGTCGTGGTGGCGATCACGCAAGGCAAGCTCGATTTCGGGCCGTGGGAGCAGATCTTCTACGGCGAGTTCGATGGCGGCCGGCGCAAGCGGGCGCTGATTAAGATCATCGGGGAGTAGGGCGATGTCATCAGCCCCGCTCGTCATTGCGAGGAGCGCAAGCGACGAGCAATCCAGCGGCTACGCGTGAGGTCCTTCCGTGTGGCCCCTGGATCGCTTCGCTGCGCTCGCGATGACGAAGGAGGGCGGCCACGGCCTCTGCTCTCATGCCCTCCCAGGCAGGCATCCCATACGCCGCGGCCTCTCGGGAATCCACGGCAGGCGTGTCGGCGAGACTAAAACTGCTCGCAGGCGGCATTTTCAGCCTTATTCCGGCATAGATACTTGTAGACTCGGCGGTCGCTTCCGGCCTCAATCGTGAAACTCTGTCCATCGATGACGGTGATGTCGCCGAATCTCTCGCCGCCTAAGCGGAGCTCATTGCCGCTCAGCGTGTATTCTTCGCTCCAATCCCATGCGTCGTGTGCGTGATAGGTGACGCCGTCGGCCACACCGTCAGGCCGGAAGCAGATCTTGTGGGACGCCTCCAATCTGGTGCGCTCCACTCCGTTCTTCGTGTCTGTCTTGTAGAGGTTGTATTCCCAACAAGCGCCGATGATCGTGGACGGCTCGGCTGTCTTGGCCGGCACCGTCGATGTTACGATGAGAGCGGCCGCTGCGAGCGCTAAATTGATTTTCGGCATTCATGCTCCCGATGACCGCGGATCGCGCGGCTCCCATCGCCCGGCCTCCACCAGCGCGATGAACCGCTCCACCGCTTCGTTGAACAGCGCCGGCTCCTCCAGGTTCAACACATGCCCTGACTTCGGAAAGACCGCCAGCCCCGACGCCGGCAAATGATTCTTGAGGAACAGGCTGGGTTCAATGCAGGCGTCGTCTTCGTCCCCGCAGATGATCAAAGCGGGCGTAGTCACGCGGCGGATGGCGTCGGTCATCGTGTAGATCGAGGGCCGTCCGCTCTGGAAGCCGCGCATGGTGTTGGCCGAGCCCTTGGCATCGTGGCGGGCGAGCGCGGCGTAGAAGTCGGCGTGGCCGCGCGGGTCCTTGACCAGGAAGGGGATGCGGCCGGGGGCTTCGCGGGTCACCTTGGCAGTCTCGACTGAGCCGAGCGTCTCGAACTGTTCGGCGGTGGCGCGGCACTGGGCGCGGAAGGCCTCGAGCTGCGCGAGGTCCGAGCCGGAGCCGACCCCGGCCAGCACCATCGAGCGGATGCGCGTGGGCGCATTCAGCGCCACCTGCAGCGAGGAGTAGGCGCCCATCGACAGGCCGACGAAGTGCGCGGCTGCGATGCCGAGGTGATCGAGCACGGCCAGCGCATCCGTGTAGAAATGCACGTAGCTGTAGACGTCCGGCGAAGCCGGCACGTCTGACGGCGTGTAGCCGCGGGCTGAGTAGGCGATGCAGCGGTGGCGGCGCGAGAAATAGCGCAGCTGCGGCTCCCAATTAGTGTGGTCGGCGGCGAACTCGTGCAGGAAGATGAGCGGCGTGCCCTGGCCTGCCTCTTCAAAATACAGGCGAACCCCGTCTTTCGCCGTCGTATGGGGCATCGTCAGCTCCTCCCGTGTCGCGTGCCTGATGATGACGTGTCGCGTGATGCGCGACAATGGCCCGGCCGACAGCCTTGTTTTCGCCCCAGGATAGACTCGGAATCACCCTCTCGTCGCCGGCCTTTTGCCGTCGATGGTCATGGTTTCGTCACACCGCGACTTTTTACGGACCCCCGCTGGCGGCTTGCAGAGGGGCCGCGCTGAGGACCGGGGGGTGCCAAGTCTGAGTACCAGTCAGGGTACTGGGGGAAGTAACAGAAGGATTGAGTATGGTTGTGTCTACCCTTCGCCGGTCGCTGCACGTCGTTGCGCTGACCATGGGAGCGGCCGTGATTGCCGCCTCCGCAACACCGGCATCGGCCCGTCCGCATCACGGCTCCGGGCATCATGCCCACCGCAGCCACGGCGGCCATCACTACGCAAGGACTCATCATCACCGTCGCTCGTTCGCCCGGCAGTCGCGCTGGGAGCGCGGCGTGGCGCGGATGCAGGTCGAGGGCGTCGCCGACGCGCAGGCCAGCCTCATGATGCCGGGGACGGCGTCTGACGGCATGGCATCGTCGGGCGGCTTCGGCGGTGGCAGCAGCGTCGTGGCTGCCGCGCGCAGCTATGTCGGCGGCGGCAATCCGACCGGGCGTCGCAGCCTGTGGTGCGCGCGCTTCATGAACATGGTGCTGGAGCGCACCGGCCATCGCGGCACAGGCTCCGACATGGCGCGCTCGTTCGCGAGCTACGGCCAGCGCGTCTCCGGCCCGCAGGTCGGCGCCATCGCCGTGATGAGCCGCCGCGGCGGCGGCCATGTCGGCGTGGTCTCTGGCGTCGATGCCCAGGGCAACCCGATCGTCATCTCCGGCAACTATGGCCACCGCGTGCGCGAGAGCGCCGTGTCGCGCGGCCGCGTGTACGCCTATGTGATGCCGAACTGATCAGTTCGGCCTTTGCGGAAAGCGGTACCGCCCGTGCGGCTTCGTGCGGCGACGGTGGTTTACCTTTCGCAGTTTTGACGCACCACATCTCGGCGCGGCCGGTGCAACCTCTCCCCGCTCTTTGCGGGGAGAGGTCGGATTGCGAAGCAATCCGGGTGAGGGGCATGGCACATCCGCGGCCGTGAAAGCAGGTCCATCGGACGGGCATGGCGGCTGGCGCCGAAGTCTGGTTGAGACGTACTAACAGGACAAGCACAGGTTCGCGGCAGATAAATTGCACTTCCCGTGCGGCTGCCCCTCACCCCAGCCCTCTCCCCGTGAAGAACGGGGAGAGGGAGCAGACCGCCGATGCGGCGAGAGCGAACTACACCAGCCGCGGCTGCTCCACGGCGAGCTCATCGCCGATGGCGATGTCGCCGGCTGCGATGATTTCGGCGTAGATGCCGCATTCGTTGTTGCCGCGGGCCTTCATCAAGGCCGGTGGGATGTCGAGGTCGCGCGCCGCGGTGTCGGGGTCGACGTTGACGGCGGCGCAGCGGGTGGTGGTCTTGACGACCTTCAGCCGCGCCGTGCCGATCCGCAGGGTCTCGCCCAGTAGTGTCGCCTCGTGCCAGGCCGGCCAGCCGCTGACATAGACGTTGGCGCGGAAGCGCAGCGGGTGCACGGCAGCGCCGACTAGTTTCTCGATATCAGACACCGAGGCGAGGTTGATGATCGAGATCACCTTGCGCGCCAGGTCCGTGAAGGCGTAGCCGCCGCCCGACAGCAACTTGGTTGGGCCGCGCAGCTCCTCGGCGAACTCGCGCGCGAAGAACGCCTCGATGGCGGCGCGTCCGTCAGTGCTCTCGAGATCGCCCTGCGCGACAATGGCGCCGTCCTTGCGGATGGTGAGGACGTTGGTTGCGTCGTCGAAGACGGTCTTGAAGCCGGCGAGGCGCTCATTGCGCATCAGCATCAGATAGGCCGTCTTGGGCTTCCAGACCGGAGCCGCCGGATCGAAGCCGGTGGGGCCGTTTTCGAGCGCGTAGCGGCGGTCGGCCGGCAGCGTTTCTCCGACCCGCAACGGGGCGGTCTGCAATGGTTCCGGGGTAAGGCCCTTGACGGGATAGCGGTACAGGCCGGTGATGCGGGCGGGGCTGATCTGGCTCATGGCGCGTCATAGGAGATTCCTGCCCGACCGGCCAGGGCACACGATTTTGTGAAGCCGCCCCTTCCGTTTTTCGGCCGCCTTCCCACATTTCCTCTCAAGTCGGGTGCACCCCGGCGACGTCAAGAGTTGCGGCGTTGATGGACGTCAACGTGCGCGGTCACAAACCCAATGAAGATGCTGGAACCGTGCCTTCGGGGCGTCACAGCAGGCTGAGGGAAACATCATGAATATCGACAAATATACCGAGCGCGCGCGGGGCTTCATTCAATCGGCGCAGTCTCTCGCGGTGCGCGACGGCCATCAGCAGTTCTCGCCGCTGCATCTTCTAAAAGTTCTGCTCGACGACAGCGAGGGACTCGCGGGCGGCCTGATCGATCGCGCCGGCGGCAATTCGCGCGCGATCCTGAAAGCGACCGAGGACGCGCTGAACAAGATGCCGAAAGTGTCGGGCAGCGGCGCCGGGCAGATCTATCTGTCGCCCGAGCTGGCGCGCGCCTTCGATGCGGCGGAGAAGGCCGCCGAGAAGGCCGGCGACAGCTTCGTCACCGTTGAGCGGCTGCTGCTCGGGCTCACGCTCGATGCCAAGAGCGAGACCGGGAGCATTCTCGCCAAGGGCGGCGTCACCGCGCAGAATCTCAACGCAGCGATCGAATCCTTGCGCAAGGGGCGCACGGCCGACTCGGCGACCGCCGAGAACGCCTATGATGCGCTGAAAAAATATGCCCGCGACCTGACCCAGGCGGCGCGCGACGGCAAGCTCGACCCGGTGATCGGCCGGGACGAGGAGATCCGCCGCACGATCCAAGTGCTGTCCCGGCGCACCAAGAACAATCCCGTGCTGATCGGCGAGCCCGGCGTCGGCAAGACCGCGATCGTCGAGGGCCTCGCGCTGCGCATCGTCAATGGCGACGTGCCGGAGAGCCTGAAGGACAAGCGGCTGCTGTCGCTCGATCTGGGCGCGCTGATCGCGGGTGCGAAATATCGCGGTGAGTTCGAGGAGCGGCTGAAGGCCGTGCTGCAGGAGGTGACGGCCGCCGAAGGCACCTTCGTGCTGTTCATCGACGAGATGCACACCCTGATCGGCGCCGGCAAGGCCGACGGCGCGATGGATGCATCGAACCTGCTGAAGCCTGCGCTCGCCCGTGGCGAGCTGCACTGCATCGGCGCGACCACGCTCGACGAGTACCAGAAGCATGTCGAGAAGGACGCCGCCCTCGCGCGCCGCTTCCAGCCGGTCTACGTCACTGAGCCCACGGTCGAGGACACCATCTCGATCCTGCGCGGCCTGAAGGACAAATACGAGCAGCATCACGGCGTGCGCATCACCGATTCCGCGCTGGTGGCCTCGGCCACCCTGTCGAACCGCTACATCACCGACCGCTTCCTGCCCGACAAGGCCATCGACCTGATGGACGAGGCGGCGGCGCGGCTGAAGATGCAGGTCGACTCGAAGCCCGAGGAGCTGGATTCACTCGACCGCGAGATCATTCGGCTCAAGATCGAGCAGGAGGCCTTGAAGAAGGAGAGCGATCTCGGCTCCAAGACAAGGCTGCAGGCGCTGGAGAAGGAGCTTGCGGATCTCGAGGAGAAGTCGGCCTCGCTGACCGCGAAGTGGAGCGCCGAGAAGGACAAGCTGTCGAACGCGCAGAAGCTCAAGAGCGAGCTGGATGCTTTGCGCATCGAGCTGGCCAATGCGCAGCGCCGCGGCGAGTACCAGAAGGCGGGCGAGCTGGCCTATGGCCGCATCCCCGAGCTGGAGAAGCGGCTGGCCGACATCGAGGCCAAGGAGAACGCCGGCGAGATGATGGAGGAGGCGGTCACCGCCAACCATATCGCGCAGGTGGTCTCGCGCTGGACCGGCGTGCCGGTCGACAAGATGCTCGAGGGCGAGAAGGACAAGCTGCTGCGGATGGAGGATTCGCTCGGCAAGCGCGTCGTCGGCCAGTTCGAGGCCGTGCATGCGGTCGCCACCGCCGTGCGGCGCTCGCGCGCGGGCTTGCAGGATCCGAACCGGCCGATGGGCTCGTTCATGTTCTTAGGCCCCACCGGCGTCGGCAAGACCGAGCTGACCAAGGCGCTCGCCGAATATCTGTTCAACGACGAGACCGCGATGGTCCGCCTCGACATGTCCGAGTACATGGAGAAGCATTCGGTGTCGCGGCTGATCGGCGCGCCTCCCGGCTATGTCGGCTATGACGAGGGCGGGGCGCTGACCGAGGCCGTGCGGCGCCGGCCGTATCAGGTCGTGCTGTTCGACGAGATCGAGAAGGCGCATCCGGATGTCTTCAACGTGCTGCTGCAGGTGCTCGACGACGGCCGCCTGACCGATGGCCAGGGTCGCACCGTCGACTTCCGCAACACGCTGATCATCATGACCTCGAATCTCGGCTCCGAGTTCCTGGTCAATCAGCCGGAGGGCGAGGATACGTCAGAGGTGCGCGAGCTGGTGATGGGCACGGTGCGCGGGCATTTCCGGCCTGAGTTCCTCAACCGCGTCGACGAGATCATCCTGTTCCACCGCCTGCAGAAGAGCGAGATGGGCCGGATCGTCGAGATCCAGTTCTCGCGGCTCCAGAAGCTCCTGGAGGAGCGCAAGATCGCGCTGTCGCTGGATGGCGATGCGCGCGACTGGCTCGCCGCCAAGGGCTGGGACCCGGCCTATGGCGCACGCCCGCTGAAGCGCGTGATCCAGCGCAGCGTGCAGGATCCGCTCGCCGAGATGATCCTCGCCGGCGACATCAAGGATGGCGACAAGGTCGCCATCTCCTCGGAAGGCAATGTGCTGACCTTCAACGGCAAGGCGCATCGCACGGCCGAGATCGCGACGTTCGAGGCGCCGATCCCGAAGCGCAAGCTGAACTGATCTCCGGCCTTCGCCGGGCTCAAAAGCGAAACGGCCCGCGCTGAGCGATCAGCGCGGGCCGTTTGCGTCTTGCAAGACCTGAATAGCTACCGGTTCACCTGGATCGGGCCGGCGTCCGACATGCGCGAGGTGCCGTTGCGGCCGGTCATCATCTGGTCGACGCGGTCGCGCTCCTTCTCGAAGCTCGCCATGATCTGACCCTCGAGCGAGCGGCCGCGCGGCAGCTTCACGCGCAGCGGATCGACGAAGCGGCCGTTGACCAGGATCTCGTAGTGGACGTGCGGGCCGGTCGACTGGCCGGTCGAGCCGACGAAGCCGATGACCTGGCCCTGGCGCACGCGCTTGCCCGGCTCCATGCCCTTCACGAACGCCGACATGTGGCCGTAGGCGGTCTCATAGCCGTTGTTGTGCTTGATCCGGATGTACTTGCCGTAGCCGCCTTCGGTGCCGACCTTCTCCAGCACGCCGTTGCCGGCGGCGAAAATCGGCGTGCCATAGGCGGTGGCCCAGTCGACGCCGGTGTGCATCTTCACATAGCCGAGGATCGGGTGGCGGCGGCCGCCGAAGCCGGAGCGCATGATCGCGTTGTTGACGGGCTTGCGGACCAGGAACTTCTTCGCGCTCTTGCCGGTCTCGTCGTAATAATCGACGACGCTGTCGTCGGGAGTCTGGAACCGGTAGTATTTCTTGGTCTCGCCACCGACCGTCAGCGAGGCGAACAGCACCTCGCTCTTGTCGGTGGTGCCGGGCTTGTCGTCGTCGTCTCCGGCATAGAACACATCGAACGAGTCGCCCGGCTGCACCCTGCGCTGGAAGTCGACATCGTAGGAGTAGATCCGGATCATGTCCTCGATGACCGGAGCCGGCACCTTGTTGCGCAGCGCGGTCTCGTAGATGCTCTGGTAGAGGCGGACGCCGGTGCCGTCATCCTCTTCATCGTCATTGGTGTTATCGGCGGTCTCGGTCACCGTGTTCATGCTCTGCACGTCGACGGCGACATATCTGCCGAGGTCCGACAGGGCGGCGACCGCTTCGATCATGGTCTCGTTGGCGACGATGACGCGGACCGGCTGCAGCCGGGCGCCGGGAGCGGGGCTCACCGGGGCCATCATGATGCGCAGCTTCTCGCCTTCCTTCAGGCCGCCGTCGCGGCCGCGGGCGCCGAGCTGGCCGGCGATCGCCTTGGCCTCGTCGGGCGTGGCGCCCTGGTCGCGCAGGATCGTGGCGACCGTGTCGCCCTTCTTGACCAGATGGACACGCTCGCCGAGCGGGTTGCCGCCGGTGATCTGCTCCTTGGTCTTGGGCAGCAGCGTCACGTTCTCCGGCACCACCCGGGTCTCGAAGCCCGCATAGGGGTCGGGCAGGGTGCCGTCATTGGCATAGGACAGCTTGAGGTCGCCACCCTGGACACCTTGAACGCCCTGGGCGCCGGCTGCGTCCGCCGCGGCATTGGCGAGCGAGGCGTAGCGCACGCCGCCATTGTTGCCGCGCCAATTGGCAGCGTCGCGCACCCGCATGACGATCTCGTCGAGCGCCACCGAGGCTGCGATCTTGGCCTTCGGCAGCACCGTCGCGAGGTCCTTGGTGACGAAGGAGACCTCGGCGTCCGGCTCGATCGCCGCGGGATTGTTGGGATCGTCGCCGGGGCCGGTCTTGTCGTTCTCGCCGTCGGTGAGCAGGCGCTGAGCATTGAAAGGCGGGATCTTCGCCGACAGATCGCTCGTCGTCATCGACAGGTTGCCCGAGATCCGCACATAGGGGCGAACCCGGATCACCTCGCGCGAACCGGCGCGGGTCACGGTCGAGACGCGCACGACGTTGCGGGCGGCGGCGGCTTCGCTCGGCGGCGGCAGGCGGTCGCTTTTGCGCAAGGTTGCGACGCGGTCATTGGCGCCGAACGCGCCGCGCAGCGCGCTCTCCACCCGCTCCGGCATGCGGGCGAAGGTCAGCTCGCCGTCGAGCGACGCGAAAACGGCGCCGCCGATCAGGGCCGCGCCGCAGAGACCTGTCAGAATCGTGCCTGAAAACCATTGGACGGAGACGCGGCGGCGATCGATCACCGCGGCCTCGGAGCCATCGACCGATAGCGGCGGCTCATGCCCGAGATCGATCATGCCGATCTCGCGCCCAATCCCGCCGCGTGACGTCCGATGGTTCAACCTACGTCCCCCAAGTTCAAAGTCAGCACCGAGATCACTCAGCTGCCGGTTGGCTTACCGTCCAGGACAGAAGCATCCAAGACAAACCGTCTAGGACAGACCGTCTAAGACAAACGGCTCGGAATGATGGCGCGTCTCTGACGGTTCGAGGCTCTCGGGCGTCTAACCCTCAAATCCCCGGACCGCTGTTGTTCTTTAGGATCTCTCGATGTCGTCTCGGTCGTCTGAATCAGGCGAAGGGCTCGCCAATTCCTTGATCTGGATCACCGTGAGCCGATGGCAGTCCCCGCTGGAGCAAATCAGCTCAGGTCGATGCTTAACAAATCGTCGCAGGATTGTGGCCCAAGTGGGGCACGATGTCCGCAAGAAATCGGGCTTCCGGGTGGCTACGGAAAAAAATCACCCGATGCGACGATTTCATGAAATTCGTCGTTGACACCCCGATCGGCTCCCCCTATACACCCGATCACTGAGCGCGGCGCCGCTTCGGGACTTACCGAGGCGAGCATTCGCGCCAATCCTGCTCCTCACTTCGTTGAGTGGTGCACAGCCGGTAGAACCCGGTTGCACATCGCCGTCGAATAAGGTTGCGGAACCCTTCCGAGAGAGGGTGGGACTGAGGTCCCGGGCTGTTTGACAAGTGAAGATGAAGAAAGAGAAACGTGGACGGCGGAGTCCTTGCGGGTCTCGGGATTGAGAGCTTCGGCTTTTGGTTCTGGGATCGGACGAGAAGACTTTGGCGGACAATGTTTCAAAGGTAACACCATGGTCTTTGCGCTGTGAAGCGCGGGATCGATTGGTGGGACCTCGTCAAACGTTGTGATCAGCCGGTTCAAAGCTTCAAGTTCAACTTGAGAGTTTGATCCTGGCTCAGAGCGAACGCTGGCGGCAGGCTTAACACATGCAAGTCGAGCGGGCATAGCAATATGTCAGCGGCAGACGGGTGAGTAACGCGTGGGAACGTACCTTTTGGTTCGGAACAACACAGGGAAACTTGTGCTAATACCGGATAAGCCCTTACGGGGAAAGATTTATCGCCGAAAGATCGGCCCGCGTCTGATTAGCTAGTTGGTGGGGTAATGGCCCACCAAGGCGACGATCAGTAGCTGGTCTGAGAGGATGATCAGCCACATTGGGACTGAGACACGGCCCAAACTCCTACGGGAGGCAGCAGTGGGGAATATTGGACAATGGGCGCAAGCCTGATCCAGCCATGCCGCGTGAGTGATGAAGGCCCTAGGGTTGTAAAGCTCTTTTGTGCGGGAAGATAATGACGGTACCGCAAGAATAAGCCCCGGCTAACTTCGTGCCAGCAGCCGCGGTAATACGAAGGGGGCTAGCGTTGCTCGGAATCACTGGGCGTAAAGGGTGCGTAGGCGGGTCTTTAAGTCAGGGGTGAAATCCTGGAGCTCAACTCCAGAACTGCCTTTGATACTGAAGATCTTGAGTTCGGGAGAGGTGAGTGGAACTGCGAGTGTAGAGGTGAAATTCGTAGATATTCGCAAGAACACCAGTGGCGAAGGCGGCTCACTGGCCCGATACTGACGCTGAGGCACGAAAGCGTGGGGAGCAAACAGGATTAGATACCCTGGTAGTCCACGCCGTAAACGATGAATGCCAGCCGTTAGTGGGTTTACTCACTAGTGGCGCAGCTAACGCTTTAAGCATTCCGCCTGGGGAGTACGGTCGCAAGATTAAAACTCAAAGGAATTGACGGGGGCCCGCACAAGCGGTGGAGCATGTGGTTTAATTCGACGCAACGCGCAGAACCTTACCAGCCCTTGACATGTTTGGGACCGGTCGCAGAGACGTGACCTTCTCTTCGGAGCCCGAAACACAGGTGCTGCATGGCTGTCGTCAGCTCGTGTCGTGAGATGTTGGGTTAAGTCCCGCAACGAGCGCAACCCCCGTCCTTAGTTGCTACCATTTAGTTGAGCACTCTAAGGAGACTGCCGGTGATAAGCCGCGAGGAAGGTGGGGATGACGTCAAGTCCTCATGGCCCTTACGGGCTGGGCTACACACGTGCTACAATGGCGGTGACAGTGGGAAGCTAAGGGGTGACCCTTCGCAAATCTCAAAAAGCCGTCTCAGTTCGGATTGGGCTCTGCAACTCGAGCCCATGAAGTTGGAATCGCTAGTAATCGTGGATCAGCACGCCACGGTGAATACGTTCCCGGGCCTTGTACACACCGCCCGTCACACCATGGGAGTTGGCTTTACCTGAAGGCGGTGCGCTAACCAGCAATGGAGGCAGCCGACCACGGTAGGGTCAGCGACTGGGGTGAAGTCGTAACAAGGTAGCCGTAGGGGAACCTGCGGCTGGATCACCTCCTTTCTAAGGATGGCTCTTCAGCATGATCTTCGGATCGATCAATCTCCGGGTTGATCAGCTATCGAGCTGTTTTAGAAACATCAGGAGCCACCGAGACCGCCAGGTCTTGTGTGAGCTCCATTGGCGGGATTTCGCCGTCTTCG
This sequence comes from Bradyrhizobium sp. USDA 4353, assembly GCF_054063215.1. Lineage (NCBI taxonomy): Bacteria > Pseudomonadati > Pseudomonadota > Alphaproteobacteria > Hyphomicrobiales > Nitrobacteraceae > Bradyrhizobium > Bradyrhizobium sp. USDA 4353. Next base: position 728,557 of record NZ_JBSSGB010000001.1, on the reverse strand, counting down.
TTTCTCTTTCTTCGCGGACGAACACGCTGCCTGGGGCTTGGCGCTGTGCATCATCATGGCGCTGTGAGGCGCCGGGTGGTTGACTTGATCCGAGCCTCTCAAGCGTTAGGGCTTGTAGCTCAGTTGGTTAGAGCGCGCGCTTGATAAGCGTGAGGTCGGAAGTTCAAGTCTTCCCAGGCCCACCATGCTTCGCCCTTCGGGCTACGCACGGCGCAGCCATGCAAGAGCCCTAAGGGGCGGAGCATGGTGCCCGGCGAAGCCACTTGGCGAAGACGGGCGGCTCCGATCGAGATCATCGACGCTGTGCAGCTTGCGCATTCGTCTTCTGGCTATGGGGCCTTAGCTCAGCTGGGAGAGCGCGTGCTTTGCAAGCATGAGGTCGTCGGTTCGATCCCGACAGGCTCCACCACGCTTCGCCCTTCGGGCTACGCGTGGCGCGGCCAAAGGGTAGAGCAAGCTGGATCATCCACGCAGGAGCCGAAGGGCGGAGCGTGGTGCCCGGCGTAGCCACTTGGCGAAGACGGGCTTTCGCCACCGTGTTCAATTCGTCCGCGAGACAACATTTCGCATTGTCTGGTCCTCACCGGGACTACAGGCAACTGCGTGTTATCTGACATCGTGAAGAGGAGATCGATCCGAGTAGGGTCGTGCAATGAGGGCCACCGCGCAAGCGGTCCGCACCTCGACTTTGCACCGACGCCTTCACTATCTCCGGGTCATTTCGGCGCAAGCTTGGTGCTGTGAAGCATCCTGCTTGTTGTAAATGACTCTGTTGGCTGCGCTTGACCGCATGGCCATCGGTTCGATCTTAAGAAGCAAGCTGGTCTTTCTAATCAGTGTCCTCGCTGTCTCCTACGCCTCGTCCTTCGGGGCAGGTGAGAGCAGTGAACATTCTGCCGAGTGTGTGGACATTGATAATGAGAGCAATCAAGTGCCTTAAGGGTGTTCGGTGGATGCCTTGGCGCTGAGAGGCGATGAAGGACGTGCTACGCTGCGATAAGCCGTGGGGAGCTGCGAAGAAGCTTTGATCCGCGGATTTCCGAATGGGGAAACCCAC
>NZ_JBSSGB010000001.1:0-722500 GCF_054063215.1 Bradyrhizobium sp. USDA 4353 | reverse complement strand
CAGGCATCACGCGCACGTTCTGGATCGAGATCGATGATGATGGGCACCTCGAGGCCCGCGACATGCGGCACCTGCGACAGGAACATCGAGCCGAACTTGCCGGCACCGATCAGCGCGACACGGACAGGCTTGCCGGCGGCAGCGCGGGCTTGGAGGAGGGAATGGAGGTTCATAATAATGTCTAGGTCCAAAGATGATCGCGATATGCAGCTACTCATTCCGTCGTCATGGCCGGGCTTGACCCGCTTGCGGGGCCGAAGCCGCTTCGGCGACGAAGACCCGGCATCCATCTCTCAGCGGGCGGCTTTCCCGAGAGGATGGATGCCCGGGTCAATCCCGGGCATGACGACCTCTTTTGTGGCGAGAGGCGTGCCTTACTCCGCCGCCTCGCGATGCGCGCGCGCAAGCTGCAGCAACGCATCGTCGGGCAGCGTTTCGATCGGCGTGAAGTCGCGGTGTGCAATGTACTCCGGCCTTGTCGGAGTACGAATGTGGTTCGAGACCGCGTTCAGCGTCAGGTACACGATCTTGCGCGGATAGGGCGTGATGTTGCCGGCCGAGCCGTGCACGAGATTGCCGTGGAACATCAGCATGCCGCCGGGCTTGCCGGTCGGCGCGACGATGCCGCCCTCAGCGACGAGGCGCGTCACCGTCGCCTCGTCGAGCGTCCACAGCGGATAGGATGTGGTGGCGAGATCGTGCGAGGCCTCGAGATCGCCGGCATGCTGACTGCGCGGCACCAGCATCAAGGGACCGTTGATCGGCATCACCTCGTCAAGGAAGATCGCGATGTTCATGGCGCGTGGCTCGGGCATGCCGTCGTCGCGCTTCCAGGTGCCGTAGTCCTGGTGCCATTGCCAGACGTCGCCGGTGAAGGCCGACTTCGCGTTGATCTTGAACTGATGCATGTAGAGCTTCTCGCCAAAGATCTGCTCGATCGGCTCGATCATGCGCGGATGCGCTGCCAGCACGCGGAACGCGTCATTGTAGAGATGCGCTGCAAACGCCGTCCGCGGCGCGCCGCTCTTCTCGCGCCAGACCTCGGGCCTGTCGGCCGCATAGATCGCCTCCGCCTCGCGGGCGAGGAAGGCGGTCTCCTCCGGGCTGAACAGCTCGGGCAGGAACAGCCAGCCCTCGCGGTTGAAGAATGCGATCTGCTCCGGTGTCAGCTTCATGGCGCTCTCCTGGCTTGCTTCCTCGACGCAGGCGCCCGGTCTTCGCCGGGCTGCCTCTCCCGCTCCACCTGTCGACATTGGCAGAATCCGGGTGGATCGCAACATTCTCCAAGCCTAATTTGCTCAGCCGATGATACGGGGCAGAGCGACGATGGAGCCCGCCATGTCAGACCACCTTTATGCACTGTTCGAAACCGCGATCGGCACCTGTGCGATCGCCTGGGGCCCACGCGGCATCAACGCGGTGCAACTGCCGATGGGCAGCGCGGCGCAGATCAGGACGCGGATGCAGCAGCGGGATGCCGGGATCGTGGAGGCTGAGCCGCCGCCGCATGTGCAGCGCGTCATCGCCCGCATCGAGGCGCTGCTGGCCGGAGAGCCCGATGACCTCAGCGATGTCGACCTCGATCTCGACGGTGTCAGCGCGTTCCAGCGCGGCGTCTACGACATCGCGCGGCGGATCCCGCCGGGGCAGACGCTGACCTATGGCGACATCGCCAAGCAGCTCGGCGGCGTGGAATTGTCGCGCGAGGTCGGCCAGGCGCTCGGACGCAACCCGTGTCCGATCGTGGTGCCGTGCCATCGCGTGCTTGCGGCGGGCAACAAGCCCGGTGGCTTCTCGGCCAATGGCGGCGTCGACACCAAGCTGAAGATGCTGGCGATCGAGGGCGCGGCGGTGAACTACACGCCGAGCCTGTTCGATTGACGCGAGCGCGCGGCCGGCAGACCGCGCGTCAGATCGCCTCGCAGGCGAAGCCGTTGCCCTTGCGCGTGATGCGGCCGGCCGAGGGCGACGGAAAATGCGCCGTGCAACACAGTGTCGGCGTGTCGCAATAGCGGTCGAGAAAGGCGCGCCGCGTCACGGCGGCCTGTGCGGGATCGACATCGAACCTTGGTGACAGCTCCGGATAAGCGAGCTGCAACGGCGTGTGGATCAGGTCGCCGGCGAAGACCGCGTCGTCCTTGCCCTTGCCGACGGCAACCGCGATATGGCCCGGCGTGTGCCCCGGCGTGAGCGCAAAGCGGACATGATCGCCGATCGCGAAGTCGTCGCTGACGATGTCGGCCCGCTGCGCCTCGACCACCGGCAGCACGCTGTCGGCAAACGGCGGCACCTCGGCCTTGGCATTCTGCGCGACCCAATAGTCGTATTCGGTTTGTGCAAACACGTAGCGCGCTTTGGGAAACGTCGGCACCCAGCGGCCATTGTCGAGTCGCGTATTCCAGCCGACATGATCGGTGTGGAGATGCGTGCACATCACGACGTCGATGTCGTCGAGCCCGATGCCGGCGGCGGCGAGCGCCCGCACGTAGGTGTCGTCGCTCTTCATGTTCCAGACCGGCCGTGCGCGCGGCTTGTCATTGCCGATGCAGCTGTCGATCAGGATGGTGTGGCGAGGCGTCCTGACCACGTAGGACTGGAAGCACAGGATCAAGGTGTCCTGCGCATCCAGTGCATTCGCGGCCCGCAACGCCTCGCGCTCGGCCGCCAGCATCTCCGGCGTCAGATCCGGAAACATGTCGCGCGCCGGCAGGAAGGTGGTCTCCTGCTCGATGATGCGATGGATGGTCGTGTCGGCAACCGAGAATTTCAGCATCGCGGCACTTTCTTCCAGACAGTTACGCGGCCGGGGGAACGGAGATCTTCACGGACTCGCGCTCCAGCATCTTCTGGTGAAAGGCGTCGAGCGCCGGATAGGCCTTGCGCCAGCCGCAATCGGCGAAGCGGAAATCGGCATAGCCGAGCACGCAGACGAGGCCGATGGAGACGACGTCGAACGGGCGCGTCAGCAGGTCGGGCTGCGCATTGAAGCGCGCCATGCCCATCCAGGCCCTGTTCCAATGATCGTCGGACCAGGCCTGCCAGCGCGTGCCCTCCGGGCGCACCATCGCCTCGTAGCGGCACAGCAGCATGGAATCGAGCATGCCCTGCAGCATCGAATGCTCGCTCTTGACCTTCCATCGCGACGGGCCGGAGGCGGGGATCAGCCTGTTGCCGCCGGCGAGCTCGTCGAGATATTCGACGATGACGTAGGAATCCAGGATGACGTCGCCATTGTCGAGGATCAGGACCGGCAGCTTCTTGAGCGGCGTGATCTTCATGTACTCGTCATTGGCCTGGCCGGGCATCACGGTGGCCGGCGTGAACTCGATCTGGTCGATCAGGCCGAGCTCGATGGCGGCGATCCGCACCTTGCGGGCGAACGGTGAGGCGGGCGAGAAGGTGAGTTTCATGTGATGCTCCTGGAATGCTCTTTCCGTCGTCATGGCCGGGCTTGACCCGCCTGCGGGGCCGAAGCCCCTTCGGCGCGGCGAAGGCCCGGCCATCCAAGGGCTCTGTAATGGCCCGCCGTTCAAGACGTGGATGCCCGGGTCAAGCCCGGGCATGACGACGTTGAAGATCGGGGCCGCCTGACGTCTCGACGTTACGCCTCGATGATCTCCTGGCGCTGCTCGCCGAGGCGCTCGATGCCGAGCGTGACGACGTCGCCGACATTGAGGAAGGTCGGCGGCTTCATGCCCATGCCGACGCCGGGAGGCGTGCCCGTGGTGACGATGTCGCCCGGCAGCAGCGTCATGAACTGCGAGACGTAGGAGATGCACTTGGCCATCGAGAAGATCATCGTTGCCGTCGTGCCGGTCTGGCGGCGCTGGCCGTTGACGTCGAGCCACATCGACAGGTTCTGCACGTCCGGGATCTCGTCCTTGGTGACGAGCCACGGGCCCACCGGGCCAAACGTATCGTGCGACTTGCCCTTGGTCCACTGGCCCAGACGCTCGATCTGGAAGTTGCGCTCGGAGACGTCGTTACAGATCGTGTAGCCGGCGACGTGGTTCAGCGCCTCGGCCTCGGAGACATACTTGGCGCGGGTGCCGATGATCGCGGCGATCTCGACCTCCCAGTCGAGCTTGGTCGAGCCGCGCGGCTTTTCGACCTGGTCATAGGGACCGCACAATGCGGTGTTGGCCTTGAGGAAGAAGATCGGCTCGGCCGGGATCGGGTTGCCGGTCTCCTTGGCGTGGTCGGAGTAGTTGAGGCCGATCGCCACGAACTTGGAAATGCCGGTGACGGGCGCGCCGAGACGCGGCTTGCCGGAGACGGCGGGCAGCGAGGCCGGATCGAGCGCGGCGAGCTTCTTCAGCGACTCCGGCGCATAGGCAGCGCCATCGAGGTCCTTCACATGGGCCGACAGGTCGCGCAGCTGGCCGGAGGCATCGATCAGGCCCGGCTTTTCCGCGCCTTTGTCGCCGTAGCGAACGAGCTTCATTGGTTTCTCTCCCTCAGATCCTTGGTATTCCAGAGCCCTGTCATGGAGCATGGCGGGGCGAAATTCAACCTCGCGGGCTATGCGCTGCCGCTGCCCGGCACTGCCTCGAAGCGAAAAGCGGCGCCGTCGCGTCGGATATGCCCGGCGTCGAAATGGCCGCCGATCACGAGCGTGCCAGTTTCGGCGAAGCGCGAGAACAGCGCCTGCCGGGTGGCGGCGGCCTGAACGGGGTCGACGTCGACGGTCGAGCTCCAATCGAGATGCGCCATCTGGCAGGGATGGTGCGCGACGTCGCCGCTCAGCAGGGCCTGCGCACCATCGGAGCGGATGTGCAGGCTGACATGGCCCGGGCTGTGGCCGGGTGTCGGGATCAGCGTGATCTCGTCGCTGATGACGGCATCGCTCGCGACCAACTCGGCCCTGCCGGCCGCGACGATCGGCTGCACGGAATCGGCGAAGGTCGCGGTCTCGTCGGCGGACTCGCTGTGGTCGCGCCAGTGCTGATATTCGGAACCGCCGAAGATGTAGCGCGCATGGGGGAAGGTCGGGACCCAACGGCCGTCGACGAGCCGCGTATTCCAGCCGACATGATCGACATGGAGATGCGTGCAGATCACCATGTCGATGCTGTCAGGCGGGAAGCCGGCCGCGCTCATCGTCTCCAGGAAGGGCGTCGAGCGGGCATTCCATATCGGCACGCTGCGGCCCTGCTTGTCGTTGCCGAGGCCGGTATCGACCACGATGCGGCTGGTCGGGGTCTCCAGCACCAGGCTGTGGATCGACATCTTCAGCCTGCCTTCGGCGGAGGCGAAATCGGGGGTGAGCCAGGAGAGCTCGCGGATCGCCTTCGGCGTCGCCTGCGGCAGGATGAAGCGGGTGCCGCCGACCGTCTCCAGCTCGGTGAATTTGGTGATCCTGACCCGGCCGACCGTCCACCGCATGCACGTTTCCCCATCTTGTTCTTGGTGGCGGCGACGATGCCGCGTCGCGCGTTCCAGTGCAATGGATCGACTCTCCGGAACAGGCGTTGTCGTGGCCAGTCCAAGAGGAGAGTGTCATGCCCGAGCTGACGATTTCACCGGAGAAAGTCGCCTTCCTGATCGAGAAGGCGCGCGAGTTCGACGTCAAGGAGCAGGCGACCGACGACGATTCCGGCTCGAATGCCGCCGATGACGACATGATCGACGTGCTTCAGGATACCGGCGACGATCCGGTCGTGCGCGAGATCACCGGCTTCATCAACGCGATGAGCGAGGACGAGCAGACCGATCTCGTCGCCTTGATGCGGCTCGGCCGCGGCGACGGTGACATCGACGAATGGGACGATTTGCGCCGCGAAGCCGCCGGCCAGCGCGACCGCCACACCGCGCGCTACCTGCTGGGCGAGCCGATGCTGGGCGATCTGCTGGCGGAAGGACTCGATGCGTTCGGCATCGACTGGACAGAAGGGCGGACCACGGCGGACTCGTCGAGCCCGAGCCAGCGCGACGAGGACGAGATCACGAAGCAGTAGTTCTTAGTTCGAGCCCGGCTGGCTTCCGCGCGTACGGTGTGCTCCCTCTCCCCGTTCTTCACGGGGAGAGGGTTGGGGTGAGGGGCAGCCGCACGGGAGGTGTGAGAGGGGCCTACGCGCCGGGAGTGTTCGGCGAGAGACCTGTACCCCCTCACCCGGATCGCATCTTCGATGCAATCCGACCTCTCCCCGCATCCGCCTTCGCTCTTCGAGCTACGGCGGACAAGAGCGGGGAGAGGTACGCGCGCAGCGACCGCTGTACCCAAAAATCAGCGACAGCAGATGCTGCGCTTACAGCGTCCCCGGGAACGCGCCGCCATCCAGCAGGATGTTCTGCCCGGTGATATAGCCCGCCTTCGCGCCGCACAGGAACGCGCAGGCCACGCCGAATTCTTCGGGATCGCCGAAGCGGCCGGCGGGGTTGGTCTTGGCGCGGTCGGCGAGGATCTGCTCCGGCGTGACGCCGCGCTTCTCGGCCTCGCCCTTGGCCGTCGAGCGCAGCCGGTCGGTCTCGAAGGGGCCCGGCAGCAGCGCGTTGATCGTCACGTTGTTGATCACGGTCTTGCGCGACAGGCCGGCGACGAAGCCGGTGAGGCCGGCGCGGGCGCCGTTGGACAGGCCGAGAATGTCGATCGGCGCCTTCACCGCGGCCGAGGTGATGTTGACGATGCGGCCGAACTTGCGCGCCATCATGCCGTCGACGACAGCCTTGATCAGCTCGATCGGCGTCAGCATGTTGGCGTCGATCGCCTTGATCCAGTCGTCGCGGGTCCAGTTGCGGAAATCGCCGGGCGGCGGGCCGCCGGCATTGTTGATCAGGATGTCCGGATCCGGGCAGGCCTGGAGCACAGCGGCGCGCCCTTCCGGCGTGGTGATGTCACCGGCGACCTCGGTCACCGTGATGCCGGGATTGGCGGCGCGGATCTCGGCCGCGGTCTTGGCCAGTGCCTCGGCGCCGCGGGCGGTAATCGTCACATGCACGCCCTCATTGGCGAGCGCGATGGCGCAGGCGCGGCCCAATCCTTTGCTGGAGGCGCAGACGATGGCGCGGCGGCCCTTGATCCCGAGATCCACGATTGATCACTCCGATATGTCAGTGGCTGGATGATGCGCGCATTCTAGCCAAGCCGGCCGCCGCTGATAAGGGCAGCCGTCCCGTGCCGATTTGCATGGCTCCAGATGGCATGGCTCCAAATGGCATGGCTCGCGCTCAGATGCGCCGCTCCTGCTTCAGCCGATCGATCAGACCGGCGACCTCCGGCGGCAGCGAGCGGAAGCCTTTGGCGCCTGCGAGCGAGAGGATCGGCCGCAGCTTTGAGCCCTCGAGGAAGCGCGGCTGGCGGTCCGGCGGGACGATCCGATCGAAGACCAGAACGAGCGTGGTCGCGACCATGCCGACCCTGATCGCGCCGAGCAGCGCGCCGGCCAGGCGATCTCCGAAGCCGGCTTCGGAACCGATCGCCTCGTCCAGCATGATGCGCCCGATCTTGCCCAGCGCGACGCCGATGACCACGAAGGCCGCGAAGAATTGCAGCCAGTTCTGCGCCAGCGGCGCGCCGTGCACATCCTGAAGCTGCGGGCTCATGGCCGCCACCGCCCCCATCGCAAGCGGCATCGCAAGCAGGTAAGCGAGGATCGTGATCGCACTGCGCAGCAGACCGGTGGCGAAGCCGCTGTAGACGGCGACCATCAGGGCAATACAAGCGGCGAGGTCGAAAGGATTCATGACTGATATGCAGTGGTTGTAGAGCCGCTGCCGTAAACAATTCGCCTTCTCGCTCCTTCAAATCGTCTGTATCAATTCGCGCCAAAGAAATGAGGGAAACGCAAGGGTATCGCCATGTCCAATCTGTTCGACGTCAGCCGCGAAGTGATTCTGATCACCGGCGCGAGCCAGGGGCTCGGCCGGCAGTTCGCCCGCGTGCTGTCCGCCCATGGCGCAGCGGTCGCGCTCGCCGCGCGGCAGACCGGCAAGCTCAAGGCGCTGGAGGAGGAGGTCAAGGCGAAAGGCGGCCGCGCCGTCGCGGTCGAGATGGACGTGACCAGCAATGCCTCGATTACCAAGGGTATGGATGCCGCAGAGGCGGCGCTCGGCCCGATCACCGTGCTGATCAACAATGCCGGCATCGCAGTCGAGAAGCTCGCCGTCGAGCAGAGCGAGGCCGATTGGGACGCCGTGATCGGCGCCAATCTGAAGGGCGCTTACTTCGCCGCGACCGAGGTCGCACGCCGGATGATCGCGCGCCAAGCAGGCGGCAACATCATCAACATCGCCTCGGTGCTTGGCTTCAGCGTGGTGAAGTTCATCTCGCCTTACGCGATCTCCAAGGCCGGCGTGGTGCAGGCGACCAAGGCGCTGGCGCTCGAGCTCGCCGCCAACAACATCCGCGTCAATGCGCTGGCGCCGGGCTACATCGATACCGACATCAACCACGACGTCTGGGAGACTCCGGCCGGCGAGAAGCTGATCAAGCGCATCCCGCAGCGGCGCGTCGGCCATGAGAGCGATCTCGACGGCGCCATCATACTGCTGGCCTCGAACGCGTCGCGCTACATGACCGGCAGCGTGGTCACCGTCGACGGCGGCTTCCTGCTGACCTAATCGGCGCGCATCTCGCCCCGGATCATGTCCGCGGCCTTCTCGCCGATCATGATCGTCGGCGCATTGGTGTTGCCGCCGATCAGGGTCGGCATGATCGAGGCATCGACGATGCGCAAGCCGGACAGGCCGTGCACGCGCAGCTGAGGATCGACGACGGCGAGCGAATCATCCACGCCCATCTTGCAGGTGCCGACGGGGTGATAGACGGTGTCGACGCGGGCCCGCAGGACGCTGCGGATGTCGTCGTCGGTCCTGACGTCGGAGGTGAACAGGTCGCGCGTGGCGAGGCTCCGCATCGCCGGCGTCTCCATCAGCCGCCGCGTGGTCTTGTAGCCGGCGACCATCGCCTCAACGTCGTCCTCGTCGCCGAGGAAGTTCGGATCGATCAGCGGCGGCGCCAGCGGATCGGCATTTCTGAGCGCCACGGTGCCGCGGCTCTTCGGCCGCAGCAGGCAGAAGTGGCAGGAGAATCCGTTGCCGTGGCGCTTGCGGCCGTGATCGTCGGTGACGGCCATGCCGAAATGCAGCTGGATGTCGGGAATGTCGAGGTTGGGGTCGCTCTTCAGAAAGCCGCCGCATTCGGCGAAGTTCGATGTCAGCACGCCGCGCCGCTCGCGCCGGTATTGACCGATACCGGCGAGCAGCCTCCTAATACCCTTCGGCGACAGCGACGAGAAGTTCGGGTTGTCCGAGGTGTAGGCGAAGATGAAGTCGGGATGGTCCTGCAGGTTCTGGCCGACGCCCGGCAGATGATGCACGCTGGCAATGCCATGCCTGGCCAGGGCAGCCGCATCGCCGACGCCTGAGAGCATCAGGAGTTGCGGGGTCTGGAACGCGCCGGAGGCCAGGATCACCTCGCGCCGGCAGCGGATCTCCTTCACCTCCTTGCCCTGGCGATACTTCACGCCGACGGCGCGCTTGCTGTCGAACAGGATCAGCGAGGCATGCGCCGCGGTTTCGACGCGGAGATTGCGGCGTATGCCGAGGTGCGGCTGGATGTAGGCGCGCGCCGCGCTCCAGCGCTCACCGTTCTTTTGAGTCACCTGATAGAGGCCGAGCCCTTCCTGGGTCTCCGCGTTGAAGTCCTCGCGGATCGGAAACTGCGCCTCGCGGGCGGCCCGGAGGAAGATCTCGTGCACGGGATTGTCGGTGCGCAGCCGGTTGACCGGCAGCGGACCGGATTGGCCGTGATACGCGCCATTGAACTCGGCATTGTTCTCGGCGCGCTTGAAATAGGGCAGGACGTCGTCATACGACCAGCCGGTGTTGCCGAGCGCGGCCCACCGATCATAGTCGGCGCGGTGGCCCCGGATGTAGACCATCGCATTGATTGCCGAGGAGCCGCCGAGGCCGCGGCCGCGCGGCTGATAGCCGATGCGGCCGTTGAGGCCCGGCTGCGGCACGGTCGTGAACGACCAATTGTTGACGGGGCCTGCGACCATCAGGAACAGCATGTAGGGCGTGGTGACGATCCAATTGTCGTTGCGTCCGCCGGCGTCGAGCAGCATCACCGATGTGCCCGGATCCTCGGACAACCGCCCCGCAACCGTCGCGCCGCCGCTGCCGCCGCCCACGACGATGAAATCGACGTCCTCCGCCACGCGCTATCTCTCCCTGATGGACTTCGTGTTGTTTTGCCGTCATTCCGGGTTCGCGCTTCGCGCGCCCCGTGATCAGGTGTTGATCAGCTCAGAAACCGCAGCAGCTTCTCGATCCGGGCGATGCTGGCGCCGTAGGGCGGATAGAGATCCTTCATGCGATTGAAGGGCGAGCGATAGAACACCGGCTTCAGCTTGCTGAAGCTGTTGAAGCCCCATTCGCCGTGATAGTGGCCGACGCCGGAGGCGCCGACGCCGCCCATCGGTTGGTTCATCTGCGCGAAATGCAGCAGGCAGTCGTTGATGGTGACGCCGCCCGACACGGTGCGCGCCAGCACGTCGTCGCGCGCGGCCCCGTCCTTGCCGAACCAGTACAGCGCCAGCGGCCGGTCGTGGGCGTTGATGAAGCGGATCACCTCGTCGGCGTCGCGATAGGTCAGGATCGGCAGCAGCGGACCAAAGATCTCCTCCTGCATGATCGCCATCTCGGCAGTTGCGCCGACAACGACCGTCGGCGGGAATTTCCGCAACTTCTTCCAGGCAGGATCTTCCGGGCTCGTTGCGCTCAAAGGTTTGGCGCCGCGCGCGATCGCATCGCGCAACAGGCCTTCGAGCCGCTGATAGTGCCGGTCGGAGATGATCGAGGTGTAGTCGCCATTGGCTGGGTTGGTGCCGAACATCCTGAGCATGTGGCCGTGGAGCTTGCCGGCGAAGGCGTCACGCCGCGCTTCCTGCACGAACACGTAATCGGGCGCGATGCAGGTCTGTCCCGCATTGAGCAGCTTGGCATAGGCGATGCGCTCGGCGGCCTCGTCGAGATCGGCGGAGACATCGACAATGGTCGGCGACTTGCCGCCGAGCTCGAGCGTGACCGGCGTCAGATTGCGCCCCGCAGCTTCAGCCACGATGCGGCCGACGCGTGTCGACCCGGTGAAGACGAGGTGATCGAAGGGCAGGGCCGCAAAGGCTTGCGCGACACCCTCCTCGATGCCGGTGACGGACAACTCGATGGAATCGAATGCCGCAGCGATCAGCTCGCGCAGCAGCGCCGAGAATTGCGGCGTCAGCTCGCTCGGCTTGATCAGCACGCGATTGCCGGCCGCGATGGCGCCGATCGCGGGCGCGAGCGTGAGCTGCAGCGGATAGTTCCAGGGCGCGATGATGCCGATAACGCCGAGCGGCTGCGGGATCAGCCGGTTGCGCGCGGGGAAGAACTGCAGCGAGGTCGCGATCCGCCGCGGCGCCATCCAGCGCGGCAGCATCTTCAATGTGTGCTTCAGCTCGGTTTGCAGGAACAGCGTTTCGGCGATGGTGGTCTCCACGGCGCAGCGATGGCCGAAATCCGCCGATATCGCCTGCTCCAGGCGCTTCTCATTGTCGGCCAGCATGGCCCGTAGCCGCCGCAGGCTGTCCTGCCGCGCAGCGAGATCCGGTGGCGACGCGCTGCGTGAGGCCTCGATCATGGCGTGAAAGGTGTCGTCGAGCGCGGTGACCGGGGGGCTCTTCAGGGAGTGGTCCATCGACGTGTCCTCGCATGGGCTGCGGCCGCGTTCCGGCCGTCGTTCTGGTTCGCCGTCGAAGCTGCCGCGTTGAGGAACCGTTGGCAAGCGCGGTGACTGGGCGATGCTGCCGAATGGTCGGCGGGCGGGACGGGCCTGCGCCTCGCCGCAGTAGCTGTTGCCCCTGAGGCGGCCCTCGCGCGCAACCGCGGACGTTGTGCCGCCGCCGAGCAGCATCTTTCGCGCTTTCAACTTTAATTATATGATTTCACTTGGATTTTTCAGGGGCACGGATTCGGCTGGCCGCTGTCACAATCCGGCAAAAAAACTTCCAAAAGACCCTTCCCAAACCAGCCTCGCATTGGTACATACCGCCCGCACCCGATGGCCGAACCGGCCGACGGGCTCAAGCCTTCTCAGGAAGCCTTTGGGATGAACTCGGCGGCGCTCAGACGCGTCAGCCAGGAGCACCCGACAATTCCCTGAAGGCCGTGCAAAAGTTAACGCGGGGTGGAGCAGCCCGGTAGCTCGTCAGGCTCATAACCTGAAGGTCATAGGTTCAAATCCTATCCCCGCAACCAAAGATACCGGAACGCCCGCAGCTTCGGCTGCGGGCGTTTTCGTTTTTGTGTCTTCTTTACGGCTCATGCAGGTTGGCTGGCTGCGCGCGTCTGTAATCCGCGCCTGGCCGGTCGCGCCAGTTCGCCGCGTTGTGCCATCGCGCGAATGCGGTCTGCCGTCCGGCAGGCGATGGCCTGGATGGTCAGCGACGGGTTGACGCCACCGACGGTTGGGAACACCGAGCCGTCGCAGATCCAGAGATTGGGGATGTCCCAGCTGCGGCAGTCGGCATCGACGACGCTGCTGCGCGGATCATCGCCCATCCGCGCAGTGCCGTTGAGATGGCAGGTGTCGTCGTCCTGGGTCCAGATGTCGTTGGCGCCCGCGGCCTGCAGCGCGCGCGTCATGAAGGCGAGCGAGTGGTCGATCAGGCGGCGGTCGTTGTCGCACCAGGAATAGGTCACGCGGGGTATGCGCAGGCCGTATTGATCGACCTCGTCGGCCAAGGTCACGCGATTGCGCTCCTGCGGCAGCATCTCGCCGACGATCTTGAGGCCGGCGACATGATTATAGTTGGTCATCTCCGCGACGAGACGCGATCCCCACAGCCCGCGCGCCTGCGCCAGCGTATTGGCCCAGAGCTGCGGCAGCGGGCCCTGGCTCATATAGGCGTAGCCGCCGAAGAAGTCCTTGCCCTTGTCCTCGTAGTTCCAGTGCTCGGTGATCGCGAGCGAGGGCGGGCCCTTGTAGGAGCGGATCTCGTCCTCCATCAGCCCCCACACGGCCTGGTTGGATTGCGTCATCAGGTTCTTGCCGACAAGGCCGGAGCTGTTGGCGAGGCCGTCGCGGTGGCGGTCGGTGGCCGAGTTGAGCAGCAGCCGCGGCGTCTCGATCGCGTAGCCGGCGACGACGACGTTGCGGGCGCGCTGGAAGTGCCAGCCGCCGTTGCGATGGTAGTGCACGCCCGTCACGAGATCGTGGTCATCCACCTCGATGCGCCCGACCATCGCGAGATCGCGGATCTCGGCGCCGGCAGCGAGGGCGCGCGGAATCCAGGTGACCAGCGCGCTCTGCTTGGCGTTGGTCGAGCACCCGGCGACGCAGAAGCCGCGATACACGCAAGGATGGGCGAGGCCGCGCGGCGCCGAGAGCGTGGCGAGCGGCGTCTCGGTCCAGGAGATGCCGAGCGCCTCGCATCCCCGTGCGAGCACGCGCGCGGCGGCGTTGAGCGGATGGGCGCGATAGGGATAGCGCGGCCGCTTCGGTCCCCAGGGATAGGTGACCGGGCCTGAGATCTTCAGCGCCTGCTCGACCTCGGTGTAGTAGCTCCACATCTCGCGCCAGTCGATCGGCCAGTCGGCGCCATAGCCGAGCAAGGTGCGCGACTTGAACCATTCGGGCCGGAAGCGCAGCGACACCATCGCAAAATGCACGGTCGAGCCGCCGACCGCCTTGCCGCTGTTATTGCTGCCGAGCTGCAGCGGATTGGCGCCGTCGGTGATGCGATCGTCGGTCCAGTACAGCTTGGTCTGCTCGGCCTCGTCGGAGGCGAAGTCCTCCAGCGGACGGAAGTAGGGACCGGCATCGAGCGCGACGACCGAGAAGCCATATTCGGCGAGCTTGCAGGCGAGCGTGCCGCCGCCGGCGCCGGTGCCGACGATGACGAAATCGACCGCCTCGTCGTCGCGATAGCTGCGCATCGGCACCCAGCCGCCGGGGCGGAACACGTCGGGAACGCGGCCGCCCGTTGCGCGCGGCGTGGTCTGCGGATCATCGGACATTTTATCGGACATGGCGGTTCGTCCTTGCAGCGTCAGTCTCGTGGCCCGGCTCGGCTTCGGCCGGCTCCCACGGATCTCGCTCGTTGACGTCGAGACGCACATAGCCGCGCGGGCTGGCGGGGCCGCCCCATCCGATCTCGCTCCATGCTGTCGGGTGCGCGTAGTAGGCCAGCACGATGTCGTGCAGCAGGCGGCGCTTGAAGAACTCGTCGCAGCGCATGTCGCCCCAGTCGGCGGCCTTGAGCTCGCCGGCTTCAGCGCGCTGGAGCAACCGATCCTGCGTCGCCTCCGAGAGTTCGGCGAATGGCTGGTGAAATGCTGCGAGCGCCTCGGCCTCGAGCGCGCGCAAGCCGCGCCGCCACGCTTCGCGGTGGCGGGGCATTCCATCAGTGCGATAGCCGTCGGCGATATCGGCGTGGAGCTTGCGATCGACCAGCGCAGCCACCGGGATCGGCGGCCGTGTTGATGGCTGAGGAACGATCCGCGCGGCAATCGCTTGGATCAATTGGAATTCGCTGGCGGAGAAAAACTGCGGCGTCGTCGTGACCGACAGGCGTTCGGCGATCACTTCGCGCGTCTTCTCGTTCCACGACGGTCCGTTGCGCTTGGCGAGCACGTCGTAGTCCGGATAGCGATTTGGAATCGCGGGTGGGTGCGAACGATCATGCATCGGGATGCTCCCGCATCAGGCCGAGCGCGGCGAGGCCGGCGAGCGCGAGACCGGTGAAGCTCGGCGGTGCCGGCAGCGGCGGTCCGGCCAGGATGTTCTGGCTCCAATTGCGCCAGCCGCCCATGTTGCGCGACACGCCATAGGCGTGGAAGCCGACGCCGATGAAACCCATTGCCGCCAGCAACCACATCCAGGCGCGTGTCAAAGGATGCCTGCGGTTCTGGTCATCATCGGGATCGCGCGCGGCGGCATTGAACAGCAGCGCGGCGCCGAGCGGCGGCAAGGTCACGGGCACGGCCATGACCGGGTTGTGAAACGCGCCGCGGAAATGCAGCAGCCCGGCTTCGCCTGAGGTGCCGAGCAGCCCGGCCGCCGTGACCGCCGCGATGGTGCGGGCGGCCGGCAGGCCGAACACATGCGGCCGCTGCGCGCGGCTGGTGTCGCGCACGCGCTCGGAGCAGAAGCCGAGCAGGCCCGACAGCAGGATCGCCATCGGTGCGCCGAGCGGCGCGCCATAGAACAGGTTCTGCCAGCTGAAGCCGCCGACCTTCTTGGTGACGTTGTAGACGTGGAAGCCGGTGCCGGCGAGGCCGGTGGCGGCGGCGAGCAGGTAACTGCCATCGCGCAGCCGGTGCGCCCAGGGTCGCCGGTCGGCGGTGCCGTGCGCGCTCATCGCGAGCGTGAGTGCCGACACGGCCAGCGGCGTATACATCGCCTTGTTCTTGAACGAGCCGCGATAATGCTCGACGCTGCTGTCGGCGAGCACCGAGGCCGCCAGCATGCCCGCGGCGCGATTGAGCCGGCGCGCGGCGCGGACAGCGGCGCGCGGATGCGGGCCTGCGCGCTGCGGCAGGCTCGCCAGCGTCGCCGAGAGTTTGGTTGGACGTTTCGGTTGCAACATCGCCGTCGCGGCGATGGCGGAGAAAGCGAGGCCGGCTCCTATCAGCCAATCGGTGTCGTTGCTCATGTCGCACTCACTGCGTAGCGCGCCGCATCGGCGTGCTTGAAGACAAGGCCATGCCCGGGGCGGGTGAGGTCGGGACGGATCTTGCCGTCCTTCGGCCGCGGCGCGCCGTCGAACAGCATGTGCTCGATGCGGACATGGTCGTGAAACCATTCGAGATGGCGCAGCCGCGGCGCCGCGCAGGCGGCGTGCAGATGCAGGGACGGCGCGCAGTGGCCGGAGAGATCGGTGTGAAACCCGTCGCACAGCGCGGCGATCTGCCGGAAGCCGGTGATGCCGCCACAGCGTGTGATGTCGGCCTGCTGGACGTCGACCGCGCCGGCTTGCAGCATGTTGCGCACCTGATCGGTCGTGTAGCTGTACTCGCCGGCCGCAACATCGATCCCTGCGGGAAGATGCTCGCGGACCAGCCGCAGGCCGGCCAGATCATCCGACGACACAGGCTCCTCGAACCAGCTCACGCCGAGATCCGAGAAAGGCTGCGCCAGCCCGAGTGCCTGCTTGGGGCTGTAGGCGCCGTTGGCATCGACGAACAATGCCGCGCGCTCCCCGATCGCGAGCCTGGCGACCTCGACCCGATGCGGATCGCGCGCAGGATCGGAGCCGACCTTCATCTTGACGTAAGCGCAGCCCTGCTCGGCGACCCATCCCGCGAGCTGCCTGCGCAGCTCGTCATCCGAATAGCTGGTGAAGCCGCCGCTGCCATAGATCGGGATTTCCTCGCGAAAGCTGCCGAGCAGCGCGCAGAGCGGCAGATCCAGCAGCCGCGCCTTGAGATCATGCAGCGCGGTATCGATTGCCGAGATTGCGGTGGCCGCCAAGCCCTGGCGGCCGAGATTGCGGATCGCGCGCTGCATCGCGGCCCACGTAAGCTCGGGCGCGAGTGCGTCGCTGCCTTCCACCAGCGGCGCCAGGGTGTCGGAGATCAGCCGGCCGATGCAGGCATGCGCATAGGTGTAGCCGATGCCGATCTTGCCGCGCGCGAACGCCTCGACCAGCACCATGGTCGTCGACGTCCAGCTGATCGTTCCGTCCGCCTCTGGCCGGTCGGTCGGGATCTCGAAGGCACTCACGCGAATGCTCTCAATCGGAACGGCCGCGTGCATCAGTCTTTCCCCGGCAGGATGCTGGTGACGAGCTCCTTGGCGCTGTTCTTCAGCACGCTGCCGAGCTCCGGCTCCGAGGGGATCATGCTGATGAAGTTCTTGGCGTCCTTGAGCGTGATGTGCGGCGGCAAGGGCGGCACGTTCGGATCTGTGTAGGCCTCGAGGATCACGGGACGGTCGGCCGCGAGCGCCTCGTCCCAGGCGGCGCCGACGTGATCGGGATCATCGACGAAGATGCCCTTGAGCCCGATCAGCTCGGCGTAGCGGTGGTAGGAGAAGTCCGGGATGCTCTGCGTCGACAGCGTCTTGCCCGTGCCGAGCTGAATGCGCTCCTCCCAGGTGACCTGGTTGAGATCGCGGTTGTTGAGCACGAGCACGATGAGGCGGGGATTGCTCCACTCGCGCCAATATTTGCCGATCGTGATCATCACGTTCAGCCCGTTCATCTGCATCGCGCCGTCGCCCATGCAGGCGATCACGGTGCGCTCAGGATAGGCCATCTTGGCGGCGACCGCGTAAGGCGTGCCGGCGCCGAGCGAGGCAAGGCCGCCGGAGAGCGAGGCCTTCATGCCGCGCCGCATCTTGAGATCGCGCGCATACCAGTTCGCCGCCGAGCCGGAATCGGCGGTGATGATCGCATTGTCCGGCAGCCGCGGCGACAGCTCCCAGAACACGCGCTGCGGATTGAGCGGATCGGCGGAATCCATCGCGCGGCGCTCGAGTGTCTTCCACCAGTCGCGGATGCCGTCCTCGATGCCGCTGCGCCAGCTGTCCTTCTTTTTCTGCTCCAGCATCGGCAGCAGCGCGCGCAAGGTCGCTGCGCTGTCGCCGACGAGATTGACCTCCATCGGATAGCGCAGGCTGAGCCTGGTGCCGTCGATGTCGATCTGCACGCCGCGGGCATCGCCAGGCTTCGGCAGGAACTCGCTGTAGGGAAAGGCGGAGCCGACCATCAGGAAGGTGTCGCAGGACTTCATCATGTCCCAGCTCGGCTTGCTTCCGAGCAGGCCAATCGAGCCGGTCACGAAGGGAAGATCGTCCGGCACTGCAGCCTTGCCGAGCAGCGCTTTCGCCACGCCGGCCTGCAGCCGCTCGGCGACCGCGATCACTTCATCAGTTGCATCGAGCGCGCCGGCGCCGACGAGCATCGCGACCTTGCGGCCGCTGTTCAGCACCTCCGCGGCTGCGCGCAGCTGCGCGTCATCCGGAACCTGCGCCGGCGCGGCATAGCCGAGGCCCGTGTGCGTGGTGCCATGCTTGAGCGGCGGATCCTCATAGTCCATCTCCTGCAGGTCCTTCGGCAGGATGATGCAGGTCACCGTGCGTCTTGTATGCGCGATGCGGACGGCGCGATCGACGAGATGGCGGACCTGCTCCGGCACGGTCGCCTGTTCGACATATTCCGCGACATCCTTGAATAGCGTCTTGAGATCGACCTCCTGCTGGTAGCTTGCGCCGATTGAGGCCCGCGCGGCCTGGCCGACCAGCGCGACCACGGGCACGTGATCCATCTTCGCATCATAGAGCCCGTTGAGTAGATGGATCGCGCCGGGACCTGACGTGGCGTAGCAGAGCCCCGGCTGTCCGGTGAACTTGGCATGCGCCGACGCCATGAATGCGGCCATCTCCTCATGCCGCACCTGGACGTAGCTCATGACGTCCTGTGCCTTGTCGAGCGCCACATCCAGCCCGCCGACGCCGTCGCCGGGATATCCATAGACGCGGTGGAGACCCCATTCGGACAGGCGGTGCCAAACGAATTCGCTGACGTTCATGGACGTGATCCTCGATCGGACGTGACGGGGGAGCGGCGTTGCTGCTGTCCATCAAACGTGCCGTCACGGCAAACGTTGCCGGTTTAACGAGAATTCATGTTGGGGATTGAACTAACAACGAAGCCACGTGAGCAGCAGGTTCCAATGCGCGGAGGAAGATGAGCCTTGGGTGCGCCGCGGCGCAAGATGCGCAGCCGCTATCACTCCCGCCGATGTGGGCGGCCCGCGCTTGAGTTGCGAAGATTCGAGGCGGTCGCGCGATGGCGGCGCTCAGGCGACGAGGTCGCTGGCCGCCCCGGTCGCGTCGATCAGGTGGACGCGCTCGATCCCCGAGCGGGGCAGCACGGCGCGGATCTCGGATGGCGACATCAGGCTGAAGGCGGTGGACAGCGCATCCGCCGCGGTGGCGTTGTCCGCGACCGTCGTCACGCTGCGATAGCGCTGCGCGCAGCCGCCGCTGCGTGGATCGAACAGATGGTTGAAGCGGCCTTGCGGATCGAAGCGGAAGCCGTAGGCGCCTGATGTCGAGACGGCGCGGTCGACGATCGGGAGCATCGCGACGGTGCGTTCGGTGTGCTCGGGATCCTCGATCGCGATCTCCCAGGGCTGACCGTCCGGACGCGCCCCGATCGCGCGGGCCTCGCCCATGTCGACGAGGCTCTGCTGCACGCCCTGGCTGCGCAAGAGCTCGACGATCCTGTCGGTGACATAGCCTTGCGCGATGCCGTTCAGGGTGAGCGTCGTGCCGCGCGGCATGACGATGCGATCGTGGTTGATCGAGAGCTTGCCGCAGCCCACGCGCGCCAGTGCATCGGCTACGGCTGGTTGTTGTGGGCCGCTCGGATCTGCATCGGGCCGCGCGAAGTGGTCGGCGTAGAGCGCCCAGAGCGGCTGCACGGTGGGATCGAAGCGGCCATCGGTCAACTCCGCATAGCGCTGGGAGCGCGCGAGGATGTCGACCAGCTCCGGAGCCGGATCGAGCAGCACGCCCGTGCGATTGAGGGCGACCAGGGCCGAGTCGGTCAGGTACAGGCTGAACAGCCGTTCCAGCCGGCGCGCTTCGGTGATCGATAGCGCGATCAGCCGCTCCGCCTCATGTGGGTCGTGATGGTGCAGCTTGATGGTCGCGACGGCGCCGAGCAGGGTGCCGCGCCATTGGACCAGGCTGGTGTCGGCCTTGGCGCGCGGCGTGCCAAGCGGAGCGATCGAGAGACCGGCGACCGCAGCGCTGATCTGGATGAAGCGCCGGCGCGAGAAGTGATGCGTCATGACGGGCACCTCAATTGGTTTTCCCGGCGTCCGGCTCGGCAGCGCCAGCGCTGTCCTCCGCCGCGCTCAGCACGTAGTCGCGCGGCACGTCGCTGAAGCTGACGACGCGGCCGCCATGCTCGGCGGCAAAGCGCTCGGCGGCTGACCGCTCCGAGAACGGCACGGCTTCGTCGCTGCCCATGCCGCTCTTGAGCCGGCTGCCGATCACGAACAGCGCGTTGCGCGCCTCGATCCAATTGTCGGCGCCGGGATTGTCCCAACTTGCGGCCTTGCCCATGTCGGAGACGTAGATCGCCTGGATGTCCTTCGGCTCATCGGGCAGCATCGTGAAGGCGATGGCGTCGCGCGCCGAGGAGAACCACACCGGCTCGATCAGGCTGGCGGCGAAGATCTGCCCCTTGGGACCTGAATGCTCGAGCAGGTTCATGCCGCAATAATGCCCGATCGCCTGTTGGGTCAGCTTGATCGGCGGTGGCGGTGCCGCGGCCTGTTTGTCGTTGCAGCCGGTCAGGACGAACGCGGCGGCGAGCGCACAGGCGACAGCGAAGCGTTTCATAGCTCCCTCCGGGAGAAGGCCAGCGTGGCGCCGGCGAGCGGGATCACGGTCCACAGCACTAGCGCGGTCAGCAGCGCCTGCACCGAAAGCGTGCTGCTGGCGGCGAGCCCGGCCATGCCGGAGAACAGGCTGACATTGGCGAAGCCGGTGAGGTTGAACAGCCGGTACGCATCGGCCGGGTTGAGCAGCAGCAGCGCGCTCAGCACGCCGCCGGAGATGGTGCGGCCCTGGTCGAGCACGAGGAGGCCGAGCAGGGCCATGTCGTAGATCAGCACCAGCAGCAGCCACAGCCCGATGCAAAGCCCCGCGGCCGTGCCGCGGTCGCGCACGACGGCGCTGACGAGATAGCCGATCGCGACGAAGACGGCGCCGAGCAGCACGGACGAGCCGATCATGGCGGCGAACGCAGCGAGCCCCTCGGCGTCGAAGCTGCTGCCGGTGATCAGCAGCGCCACGGCGGCGGCGCCATAGCCGAGACAAGTGGCGAAGGCGAGCACCGCGAGGTGGCCGAGGAACTTGCCGAGCAGCACTTGCCAGCGCGCCACGGGATAGCTCAGCAGCAGCAGCATGGTGCCGCGCTCCATGTCGCCGACGATGGCGTCATGCGCGATCAAGAGCGCGATCAGCGGGATCAGGAAGATCGTCAGGCTCGACAGGCTGACGATGACGACATCGAGCGCACGGGCGCCGACGGTGCCGGTCGGCGCGCTGCCGAGGAAGGTCAGCGACAGCGCGAGCCCGGCGAGCAGCAAGGTTGCGGCGAGCACCCAGCGATTGCGAATCGCCTGCTGGATTTCCTTGGCGGTAATGGTGATCAGACCGTTCATTGCGGGCGCTCCGCGTGGCGCAGGAAATGCGCGTAGAGCTCGTCGAGATTGGGCGGGATCAGCTCGAGATCCTGCACACTGTTGCCGTCGGCCGTTGCGCGGCGCAGCAGGTCGATCTTGTCGTCCGGCGCCGCGTCGATCTCGACGATGTGGCCGTTGATCCGGCGATAGGATGTGGCGGCCGGCAGCCAGGCCGGCGCGCCCGACGGCGGCAGGTCGGCCACCTTGACTCTGATCCGCGTCGGCAGCCTCGCCAGGCGGCGCAGCTCGTCGAGCGTGCCGTCGGCGACCTTGACGCCGCGGTTCATGATGATGACGCGGCCGGCGCGCTCTTCCAACTCGGTCAGCGCGTGCGAGGAGAGCAGCACGGTGGTGCCTTCGCCAGCGAGCTTCTGGATGACCTCATAGAACGTCTGGCGCAGCTCCGGGTCGAGCCCGGTGGTCGGCTCGTCGAGCAGCAGCACGCGCGGCCTGCCGATCAGCGCCTGCGCCAGGCCGAGACGCTGGCGCATGCCCTTGGAATAGGTGTTGACGCGGCGCTTCGCGGCATGGCCGAGGCCGACAACCTCGAGCAGCGCCAGCGCGTCCTTCACCGGCTCACGCTTGAGCCGCCCATAGAACGCCTGCGTCTCGCGGCCGGTGAGGGCGGCATCGAAGGCGACATTCTCCGGCAGATAGCCGAGCTGGCGCCGCGCCGAGAACTCGCCGGCGGCGGGATTTTCGCCGAGCACGGCGATCGTGCCGCGGGTCGGGCGAATGAGGCCCAGCATCATCTTCATCAGTGTGGTCTTGCCGGCGCCGTTGTGGCCGATCAGCGCCACCATCTCGCCTTCAGCAAGATCGAACGACACGCCCTTCACGGCTTCGACCTTGCCGTAGTGCTTGACGACGTCGGCGATATGGACGGTCGCGCTCATCGGGGTGTGCTCCCTGCAGCAGTGCGGCGCGCCGGCGGCGACATCAGCGGATGACTGTCGACGACGCCGCCGGGCAGGATCGCCGGGAATTGCGCCTGCGCCCAGCGGATCACCTGCACGGCCGGGCTGTTGATCAGCACCTTGGCCGCGGGCGCCGTCCACAGCACGCGGTCGATCAGGTCGTTCGGCCGATAGGCCGTGTCGGCGACGCCGTCTCCATTGAGGTCGAAGCCGGGATTGTCGCTCCAGTAATTGCCGCGGCCGTTCTTCGACCAGTCGAGATGGCGGGTGCCGACATATTTGATCTGGCTGGCATTGTTGACGAAGGCATTGCCCCGGATGTCGTTGCCCTCTGAGCCGGCGGTGAAGTGCACGCCGATCTCGCAGCCCTCGAACCAGTTGTCGGTGATGCGGTTGTTGTTGGTGTTGTAGACGAACACGCATTTCTCCGGACCCGGGCGAACGCCGCCCGTTTGCGTGACCGAACGCGTCTCGGTCTGCGGCACACCTTCGTCGGCGCCGCGGTTCTCGGCGGTGGCCCAGCGCTCCGCCGGCTGCAGCCCGCCGATGACGCTGTTGCCGGAGATCTGCGAGCCGTTGGTCGCGTTGAACAGCATGCCGCGGTCGCGGTCGTGGTCGGAGACGTTGTCCTTCACCACGAGGTTCTTCGAGAACATCATCGCATAGCCGATGATGTTGCGGGTCGAGACATTCCCTGAGATCTCGCCGTCATTGGCGTACATGTCGTGGACAGCGAAGCGCAAATCGCTGAAGCGATTATGGCTGAAGACGTTGTTGCGGCTGGTGATCACGAACACGCCGTCGCGTCCGTAGCGGATGTCGTTGTCGATCACCTTGGCGCCCGGCGCGTTCCACACCGAGACGCCGTTCCCGGCGCCGCCGGGATGGGCCGCGCGCAGGCCGATGATGCTGTTGTGCCGCACCTGCGCGTTGGCCGAGCCATGCAGGTACACGCCGAACAGATTTCCGTCGATGTGATTGTTCTCGATCACCGTGTCGTGCGCGGCCTGTTCGACGAATACGCCGGAATCCATCTGCTCCAACGAGTGGCCGGAGCCGCGGATCGTGAGGCCACGAATGACCGCGCCCGGCGCGGTCACGGTGATGACGCTGCCCTGGCCGTCGGCCGTGATGGTGGTGCCCGGGGAGCCGGTCAGCGTGATGCTGTGCGTGACGCGCAGCGGCCCGCGATATGTGCCGTCGGACAGCGAGATCTCGTCGCCGTCAACGGCCCGATCCAGCACAGCCTGCAGATCCTTGGTCTCGGGCGCGACCTGCAGCGTCGCCGCGCGAGCAGGCAAGGCGAGGCCGGCGGCGAGAACCGCCGCCAGCCCCGATGTCGTGATCTGGCGCATCCGCCGCATCGTCAGGCGTTCCGCGGCGAGACCAGCATGCGGCCGCGCATTTCCATGTGCATGGCGTGGCAGAACCATGTGCAGAAATACCAGTAGACGCCGGGCTTGTCGGCGATGAACGTCACCGACGAGGTCTGCTGCGGATCGATCTCCATGTTGACGCCGTAGTTGACGATGCAGAAGCCGTGCACGAGGTCCTCGACGTCGTCGATGTTGGTGACATAGACCGTCACCTCGTCGCCCTGCTTGACCTCGAACTTCTCGAGCGCATAGGCCGGCGCGCTGGACCACATGTAGACGCGGACCTTGTTGCCGTCGCGGATCACCTTGCCGTCGCTCTCCAGGGTGACGCCGTCGGCCGCGGCCTGCTTGCGGGCGTCGGCGAAGAACGGATCGTCGCGCTTCCAGATCGAGGTCACGCGGCCCTCGAGCTTGGAGCGGTGCACGATCACGGCATCATGCGGCTCGGCGAAGCTCGGGCCGTCATGCACCAGCTCCATCTTGTCGCCGGAGATGTCGATCAGCTGATCGTTCTCGGGCTTGAGCGGACCGACATTGAGGAAGCGATCCTTGGAGAACTTGTTCAGCGACAGCAGCCATTTGCCGTCGGCCTCGCGGGTCTCGCCCATCGAGGCGTGGTTGTGGCCCGGCTGATACTGGACGTCGAGCTTCTGGATGATCGGATTGACCTTCTCGCCCTTGAACGCGCGCTTGGCGAGGTCGAGGCTCCATTTGCAGACCTGGCTGTCGAGGAACAGCGTGGTGTAGGCGTTGCCGCGGCCGTCGAAGGCGGTATGCAGCGGTCCGAGACCCAACTCCGGCTCGGCCACGACGATGTCGCGCGGCTTGATCTTGTCGTCGAACAGGCCGTCGATCAGGCGGACGTCCATCACCGTCACGGTCGGCGCCAGCTTGCCGTTGGCGACGACGTGGATGCCGTCGGGCGCGGTGTTGAGGCCGTGCGGACTGTTCGAGACCGGCACATAGCGGGTGTAGGGCGAGCCCTTGCGGCCATCGATGACGGGAACGCCGTTCATCTCCTTGAAGTCGCCCTTCTTGACGGCTTCTTCAATGCGCTTGATGTTGAAGATCGTCACCCAATCCTGCTCGCTCGCCGTCATCTCGGCCAGCGTCACGCCCTTCTCGGAATTGTAGCAGGTCGCAAACGCATATTTGCCCTGGTAGTCGCAATCGGTGTTGTCGAGATTGCCGTCGACGATCACCTGCCAGGCCACCTTCATCGTGTCGCCGTCGACAGCCGAGAAGATCGAGAAGTATTTCGACTTGTCGTCGAGCACCGTGCCGTCGTTGGGCAGCGGCACCTCATATTCGCCGTTGCAGAACAGATAGCCGGTGCGCGGGAACTTCTGCGGCCGCATGCCGTGGATGGTGTACTGGTTCGGCAGCTCGATGATCTTGTCGCACTTCATCACGTCGGTGCGGATGCGGGCGAGGCGGGTGTTGGCCTTGTCGTTGATGAAGATGTAGCGACCGTCATAGGTGCCGTTGGTGAACGACATGTGCGGATGATGGGTGTCGCCGTTCATCCAGATGCCGAGCTTGTCCTTGAGCCGCTCGCGCGTCTCCGGCAGCAGGCCCTCGGTCATGATCTTGCGGCTCTCGTTGGTCTGGCCCCAGCCGGTGGCGCTGCAGCGGTTGAACACCGGAATGCGCATCAGCTCGCGCATCGAGGGCATGCCGACGATGCGCAGCTCGCCGGTCTGGCCCGAGGAGAAGAACACGTAGTATTCGTCGAGCTGGCCCGGCGCCACCTCCGCCTTGTTCTGCGCGGGACGCGGCTGTGCCGCGGCCGGCGTGGTCTCGAGGCTCTTGCCGAGGCCGATGCTGCCGGCTACGCCGGCTGCGCCGAGCGCGGCCGTGCCGACGATCTGCCGGCGGCTGAGTTTGTTGTGGTCGTCGTCGTGCGCCATCGTGGTCTCCTTATGATGGGCGAGTGAGATCGGAGGATCGAGCAGGCGCGGTCAGCGGCTGGCCGGCATGGGTGATGAGCGTCTTGGGGCCGGCTTTTCCGGCGCGCATCGTCGGCGACGACATCGCCTCGAACTTCTCGCGCTTGAGCCGGACCTGGATCATGTGCGGGCAGCGCTGGTCGTCGTAGTAGAGCTCCTGGCAATGCATGCAGTAGATGCATTCATTGACGTTGATGTGCCCCTCGGGATGGATCGACTGCACCGGACATTCCTTGGCGCAGCGCTGGCAGGGCGAGCCGCATTCCTTCCAGCGCCGCAGCCATTCGAAGGTGCGGATGCGGCCGGGAATCGCGAGTGCGGCGCCGAGCGGGCAGAGATAGCGGCAGAAGAAGCGCTCGATGAACAGGCCGATGCCGATCAGCGCCACCGCGTAGAGCACGAACGGCCAGCTGCGCGCGAACTTCAGGATGATCGCGGTCTTGAA
The DNA here is from genome assembly GCF_054063215.1 of Bradyrhizobium sp. USDA 4353. Taxonomy (NCBI): domain Bacteria; kingdom Pseudomonadati; phylum Pseudomonadota; class Alphaproteobacteria; order Hyphomicrobiales; family Nitrobacteraceae; genus Bradyrhizobium; species Bradyrhizobium sp. USDA 4353. The sequence goes on along the minus strand of NZ_JBSSGB010000001.1, from coordinate 696,627 downwards.
CGGCTCGACCTCGGCGACCTGCTCGGCCAGCGCGACGGAGTACAGCGACAGGCCGAACAGGCCGAGGAAGATGGTGTATTTGATCGGCCAGAGCCGCTCGTGCAGGCCCCAGGGCACGGTGATCTGCGGCACCTTCAACCACTTCGCCACCGTGTTGGTCAGCTCCTGCAGCGCGCCGAACGGACACAGCCAGCCGCAGAACGGCCCGCGACCCCAGAACAGCAGGCCTGCCGCCGTGGCGGCCCACAGGATGAAGATCAGCGGCGCGGCGAGGAAGAACTCCCAGTGGAAGCCGGTCAGCAGCGCGTTGGTGAAGGTGACGACGTTGACGACCGAGAGCTGCGCGTTGGCGTACCAGCCGAGCCAGACCAGCACGAACAAGAGATAAGCGCGCCGCACCCAGGTGTAGAGTTGCGGACGGCGCACCAGCACGTTCTGGAAGAAGAAGATCCCGGTAAGGACGGCGAGGGCGACAGCGGTGATGCCGATGGTGACGGTCTGCGTGCGCCAGATGCGCATCCAGAGCGGCTCTTCGGTGTCGTCGGTCGAGGCTGGCGTCGTCGTGGCCGGAGCAGGAGCCGCCGCAGGCGCGTTCGCCGCGGGGGCCGCGGCGCGCGTCTCCCGCTTCAGGTAGATGTCGGGCAGGGTGTAGTTGAGGTCGAACGTGAGGAACGCCTTGTCGCGATTGCCCGTGGTCCGCTGCACCAGCAACTGCAATTGCCATGGCTCGATCGGGTCGAGCGTGAATTCGGGCGGCGTGACGAACAACCCGATCTCGCGCAGGGCAGGAGCACCTGCGGCCTCCAGGCCGCCGAGCCGCGTGTGGTTCTTATCGCGGAACCGCGTGCTCGCGCCGTCCTGCAGCACCTCGATGCGATCGAAGATGCCGCCGCGCACATAGGCTGAGCCCTTGAACGAATAGGCGCCGTCGCCGGCGATGATGATCGCCTGCTGACCCGGCTGCAACCGGGCCTTGAGCCGCTGATAACCCTCATCGCCGAGCAGGCTGCGGCCGATGGTCGGCACGCTGGCGAGCGCGACATAGAGATCGATGAAGGTGTCGTCGGCACCGCCTGGCTCTGGATTCTGCGCGGCCGCTGCATTGCCTGACTTCGCGAACGCGTCGTTGACGTCGCCGATACTGAGGTGAAGCCGTCGTACCGAGCCGTCGCCGAGCAGGCTGGTCCAGTCGCGGATCTCGCTCTTGTCGGGATCGACCGACTTCACCACGTTGGGCTGTGGAGCGGCGGCAGTTGCCGTGCTCGCGCCGATGCGGCCGCTGCGGATCAGGCGCATCGCGCCGCGGACGATGCTGTCATGCATCACCAGCACGGTGACCGTCGCGCCGGAGACGATGTCGGCCTGCGGCGCATGCTCCGCGCCGCGCGCGACCGGCGTCATGTCCCTGCCGAGCAGGCCGTTGAGCGCGGCGACGATGCGCGGCTCGGGAATGCCGATCAGCACGATCGGCTCCTTGTGGTCGACCAGCTTCAGTCCGGTGATGACGCCCTTCGGATCGATGCCGACGAGGATGTGGATCGGCTTGCCGGAGTAGCCGACCGCGTTCGCGAAATCGGAATTGAGATAGACGTAGCCCTTGAGCTGATCGCCGCGATAGACGGGGGCAATCGGCGGCTCGCCTTGCGGCGCGCCGAACCGATCCGCTTCGGGAAAGAGCTGGCCCGGCGTGATCTTTGGCAGATAGTTCGCGAGATCGCCGGCAGCATGCGCCGTGCGCGGCGCTGCGATCAGGCAGAGCGCGATGATGACTGCTGCAATCGCAGCAGCCATGCGTCCTCGATTGGTGGCGATATCACTCGCAACCATGATCACCTCAAGCGGAACGGCCCGCCCCCGAAGGACGCGTATTCCTATCAGTCGTGTGTTTGGGAAGAGGGATCGTCGCCGTTGGCGACCCCGAAGCAAATCGAGCCAACCTAAATTGACTCCTGCTGTGGCGAGATGTCTAGTGGGTCGGGTCGCGATGAACTTTGCGCTGGATCAAACAGGCGCGGACAAGCACTTAAGGCCGTTCCCATCATGTTGTTGTCACGAACGCTCTTGCTCAAGTCGGAACCGGCCGGGAACCTGAACTCGCTCGACGAGATGTTCGCGCTTGCGAATGCGATGGAACAGGAAGCGGCGGATCGCTACACCGAGCTCTCCGAGGAGATGCAGCGTCAGGGCCGCGGTGATCTTGCAGATGTGTTTGCGGATCTCGCGGCAGCCGAGCGCGAGCATGTCGACAGCGTCGTGAAATGGTCACACGCGCGAACCGGACGCGCGCCGGATGCGTCGCTGGTGCGCTGGCAGGCGCCGGAGACCTTTGATGCCAATGCTGTGGCGGAGATCGAGAGCTCGCGTCTGATGACGCCCTACCGGGCGCTGTCGATGGCCGTGCGCAACGAGGAGCGGGCCTTCGCGTTCTGGTCCTATCTCGCGGCCTATAGCGACAACGCCGAGGTCAAGTCGGCGTCGGAGACGATGGCGCGCGAAGAGCTCGGCCATGTCGCGACGCTGCGCAAGGAGCGGCGCCGCGCCTATCACCGGGAGAATGACGCCAAGCGCGCGTCCTTGGCTGTGACGTCCGGAGCACCTGTTGCAGCGGGGCAGCTCGAACATCGTCTTGCCGAGCTGCTCGGCGAGATGGCCACGCGCCGCCGAGGTCCGCAAGCGGATCGCATGCGCGAGCTGGCGCAGGAGGCTGCGGCGATGGCAACCGATGGGGCTGACTTGATCCGCCTACCTGCTGCGCTCGCGCAGGCAGATGCGCCAGACATCGCCGAGGCGCTCGCGGACGCCTATCTCGATCAGGCGGAGCGCGCGACGGAGCCTGCCCAGCTGGATCTGCTGCAGCGGCTCGCGGCGCAGGCCATTGCGCGATTGGCTTGGCTGCGCTCGCTGGGTTGAGCGTTCACCACCGGCCGCTCATCAGGCAACGGCGGCATCTCGATTCGGCGGCGCATCCGCGACGAACCGCCCGAAGCGCAGGGCGAGCGTCGGCAGCACCAGCAGGTTCAGCGCCATCGAGGTCAGCAATCCGCCGAGGATGACGATGGCCATCGGCCCCTCGATCTCGCGGCCCGGCTCGCCGGCGCCGAGCGCGAGCGGCAGCAGGCCGAGGCCGGTCACCAGCGAGGTCATCAGGATCGGCACCAGGCGGTCGGCGGCACCGGCAATCGCGGTCTCCAGGCCCCAGCTACGTCCCTCCTCGCTCACCAGATGCTCGTAATGCGAGATCATCAGGATCGAGTTGCGCAGCGCGATTCCGAACAGCGTGACGAAGCCGATCATCGACCCCAGCGACAGCACGCTTCCCGTCAGCGCGACGGCGATGACGCCGCCGACGAAGGCGAAGGGCAGGTTGAGCAGCACCAGCACGAGATTGCGCCAATGGCCTGTCACGAGCGACAGCAGGAGCACGATGCCGATCGTTGCGAGCAGCGAGTTCAGCAGGAGGTCGCGCCGTGACTTGGCTTGCGCCTCGGCGGCGCCGGTGAACTCGACATGCACGCCCGGCGGCAGCTTGACCTCCTTGGCGATCTTGCGCTTGGCAGCAGTGACGAAGGATTCGAGATCGCGCTCGCTGACATTGGCGGTCACCGTCTGCACGCGCTGGCCGTTGCGATGGAGCACGACGTAGCGCCCGGCCGTGCCGTAGACGTCGGCAACCTGCTTCAGCAGGATGTAGGCGCCGCTCGGCGTCCTGATCGGCATGTTGCCGATCTCGGTCGGGCGCGCGCTGGCATCGGGATCGAGCTTGACGATGACGTTGAAGACGACGTTGCCCTCATAGGCCTGGCCGACGACGTCGCCCTGATAGGCGGTGCGGATCAGCTCCAGCACCTCCACCGCATCGAGGCCCCAGGACTGCAGATCGGTCGGGCGCAGGGTCACGTTGACCTGCGGCATGCCCGGCGGCGATTGCTGCTGGATGTCGATCGCGCCCCAGACCTCGCCGAGCTCGCGGGCGATGTCGTTCGCCGCACGCTCGAGATCATCGAGATCCGGACCGAACACGTTGATGACGACGGCGGCGTTGAAGCCGGACAGCGTCTCCTCGATGCGCTCGGTGAGATACGTCTTGATCGACAGGTTGATGCCGGCGAAGTTGGCGAGCGCGGCGCGGATGTGCTGCTCGGCGCGCTCCTGCTCGTCGCCGGACAGGCCGGGCTTCAGATCGACCTCGATCTCGCTGGAATGCGTGCCCGCGGTATCGACGCCAGCCTCGGCGCGGCCGGCATGCTGCGCGACGCTGCGCACCTCAGGCACGTCGCGTAGTGCTGCGGCGATCAAGGTGCCCAACCGCAGCGATTCATCGAGCGAGGTACCCGGAAGCGTCGAGACGTGGAGGATCAGATGGCCCTCCTTGAGGTCGGGCAGGAAGGTGCCGCCGAACAGCGGCACCAAAGCGGCGCCACCAAGCGTGACGAGCAGCGCGGCCGCCATCACCAGCTTGGGGAAGCGGCTCAGCCGCCGCAGCAGCCGCTCGTAGTGGCGGCGCGACCAGCGCACCAGCGGCGGCTCGCGACTGGCGCGCGGCTTGCGGCCGGCGAGCAGCATCATCGACAGCGCCGGCGTCACCGTCAGCGCCACGAGCAGCGAGGCCACGACGGCGAGGATATAGGCGATGCCGAGCGGACCGAACAGCCGCCCGGCCAGCCCCGGCAGCGCCAGGATCGGAACGAACACCAGCAGCACAGCGAAGGTGGCATAGGCCACCGCGCTGCGGACCTCGAGCATGGCGTCATAGACGACGCGGGCCTCGTTGCGCGGCAAGGGCAGAGCGCGGTTCTCGCGCAGCCGGCGGACGACGTTCTCGACCCCGATCACGGCATCGTCGACCACCTCGCCGATCGCGATCGCAAGGCCGCCGAGCGTCATCGTGTCCAGGCTCTGTCCGATCCATTGCAGCACGAGCACGGCCGAGAACAGCGACAGCGGAATCGCGGTGCAGCTGATCACCGAGGTCCGCCAGTCGTAGAGGAACAGGAACAGCACGATCACGACCAGCGCGCCGCCGATCAGCAGCGCCACCAGCACGTTCCTCGTCGCGGAATCGATGAACGTCGCCGGACGAAACAGATCGGCGTGCAGCTTGACCTTCTCGCTGTCCAGCGCCGGGCGCAGCTCCTGCAGCGCAGTCTCGACGCGCGCGGCGACGTTGCGCGTGTTGGCGCCATATTGCTGGCTGATCATCATCATGATGCCGGGCTGGCCGTCGATCAGCGCGCCGCCGATCGGCGGCTCCGGCGCGTTGACGACGGTTGCGACATCGCCGAGCACGACGCTGGCGCCGCCCTGATGCAGCAGCACCGTGCGTGCCAGTTGCTCCGGCGTGAGCGACTGGCCTTGCGTCTGCAGGATGACGCGCTGATTGGCGGTATCGACGAAGCCGGCGCCGCGCACGCCGGTGGCCTTGCGCGCCGCCGCCACGACATCGTTCATGCCGACGCCGAAGCGGACCAGATCGTCCGATCGCACCTGCACCTGAAGGGACCGCACGTCCCGGCCATAGGTCGTGACCTGTGCGACGCCGGGGACGGCGAGCAGCCGCCGGCTCACGGTCCAGTCGGCGACGGTGCGCAGCTCCATCAGCGACCGCTGCTCGGAGGTCAGGCCGATCGCCAGCACGGTGCCCGCCGCCGGCACCAGCGGGGTCATCGAGGGCGCGCGGACACCCTGGGGCAGGCCGTTCGTGACGACGGTGAGCCGCTCGGTCACCAGCTGCCGCGCCCTGAACACGTCGGTGTCGGGCTGGAAGACCACGGACACGACGGAGAGGCCCTGGATCGATGACGAGCGCATGCTCTCGACGCCGGCAAGACCGTTGATCGAGGTCTCGATCGGCTGGGTGACGAGCACCTCGACCTGCTCGGGACTGAGCCCGGGCGCCTCCGTCTGGATCGACACCTGCGGCGGCGCGAACTCAGGGAAGACAGCATATTTCGCGCTGCCCAGCGAGAAGACGCCGTGAACGAGAATGGTGCAGGCCAGCGCCAGCATCATGCCGCGGAAGCGGATCGCGAACGAGACCAGCGCGGCCTGCGGCCCCGTCGCGGCCAGGCGAACGCCGTCAATCATCATCGCCGCCGCGCAGCTCGCTCTTGGCTTCCTCGGACAACAGCACCTGCGCGCCGCGCAGGACGATCTCGGAGCCCGACGGAATGTCCTGCACGACGTAGTCGTCATCCGAGACCGGCTGGTCGGTGCGGATCGGATGCCGCTTGAAGGTCTCGGGACCGGCGCGCAGATAGACCCAGGCGCGGCCCTGCCATTGCACGATGGCGGTGTCCTCGACGAAGACGCCGTCATAGGATTTCCCCGACGGGACATAGGCCGTCGTGTTCATGCCCGGCAGCAATCCGCTGTCGCCGGCCGCGACGAAGTAATAGCTCACGCCCTGGATGCGCGGGTCGGTCCGGGTGGCCGGCGACAAGTAGCGCAGATCGATGTTGGCGGTCCGCGTCGGCGCCTGCGCCAGCGCCGAGCGCGGCGGCTCGGCCAGGGTCACACCCGGCGGCAGCGTGACCTGAACCAGCAGTTGCTCGCGCTCGATCAGTTGCACGACCTGAGGCGAGCGCTCGATGATGCCGCGTCCGATCACCGCGCCCCATTCCTGCCGCGCGGTCGCCATCAACGTCTTCACTTGGGAGTCCGCTGCGGCGAGGGCTGCTTGATCAGTCCGGAAGGTGCCTTCGGCCGCTTCGGCATCCTTCTTCGGCATCGCCGCCGACTGCACGAGATCGCGGGCGCGCTCATAGGCCAGCCTCGCGACATCCAGCTTGGCCTGCGCGGTCTGCAACTGGGCCTGGGCGTTGGCGTAGTTGTTGGTGAGCTCGGTGAGCCGCGCCACGTCCAGCACCGTGCCGTAGGCGCGGATCTGCTCGGGATGCGACTCCGCCGCCAGCACCGCCGTCTGCAATCCGATCTGCTTTTGTTGCGTTGCAGAAAGCTTGACCGTCGCGGGCTCACGCCCGGCCGCGGCGGTCTCCGCCTGCGCATATCCTCCCCATGGCCCGGAGATCAGCGCCATCAGGATCGCACCGCATGCGGCCACAGCTCTCATCGGATGCCTAACCATGCAGTGCCGGACCGATCGCGCTGATGTCGTCGGGACGGCGTTATTGTCATTGAAATAACGCCTACTTCAGCTTTTCTGCTGTTTCAAGCAGCGCCGCCCGGACGCGCATGATACGCGGGCGGGCAGATGTTCGTGGCGTGCCATCCAACGGCTTCGCCGCAAGCGCGGCATGGTGATGGCCGAACATGGGCGCGGGCCCTGGGGCGACGCGGAGATCGGATGTCCGGCACATCTCGGCATGTTTCTTCTTGAGCGTTAGAAGTATTCTTAGACATGTTCTACCGTATTCGCGCAGGTGACGCACACGCTGCGGCGACCGAGCGCGGCGCTGACTAAAAACCTGAGGACTAGCCGCTCTTTACGGGCCATTTTCATCAGCGTGTAGTCCGGGAGTTTTTCCCGAAATCCTCGCTGGATCGACAATCGTCACATTCATCTACCTGTCGGGTCATTGATGTGACCTACCTTCGCCATACGCCTCCGCAACGAGTCGGGAGTTCCAAGACGTTGCAGCGAGGCAAGCTTGTCCAGACTGAACCCACGCTCCGATCGCCCGGCGCATCGTGATCATCACGGGCAGGGCCGTCCTTGTCGGTCAGCCTCTCGCCTGGCGCGAGCCGGTATTGCGGCGCAGCTCACAGGGGGAGCGGCACGATGAGCCATCCAGTGCACATGCGACCGACTGACGGCAAGGCAACCGACCGCGCCGCGTCGCTCGTCTCAGCCGATCATGGCAAGCGGCTGCTCGGCGCTCTCGGGGCTTCTGGAGCCGCCGCGCCGGAGCCCGAGGTCGCGCCGGACTCCTGGGTCGCGCAGACCGCTGAGGGTCTGGGGACCGGGACCTCCGCCGAGCCGCTGCGCGATGTGCTCGGCAGCCTCACCGAGATCATCCGCTCCGAACGATCGTCGGCCGAACGGCAGACGGATCATCTGTTCGTCGGGGATCACGGCCTTGCGCTCGACCGCGAGGAGTTGGAGGGCCTTCCCGGCATCGTGCTGAACACGTTCGATGTCGATGGCCCGGTGTGGCTCGCCGTCGAGGCGCTCGCCGCGACCGAGCCGCCGGCCATCGATGCCGATCTCGAGGTCTGGGTCGAGCTGTCGTCCGATCCGGAGCGTCGTCCGTTACCGCGCGAGAGCATTCAGGTCACGGTCGATGAGATCGAGAAGAACCGTCTCACCTTTGCCCGTCATGCGCGGCCGGAGGATTTCTCGCCTGGCACCACGCTTGGCGCCTGGACCGGCCGGCTGCGGCTGGAGCTGCGTCCGGATCTCGTTCAGCGCATCGAGCGCTATCTCGACGGCGCCTGGAGCGACTGGGCTGAGACCGAACGCATGCGCCGCCGCACCATGGCGGTCCATCAGCGGCTGCGCGAGATGGCCGCCGCGATCCGGGCCGACCGGGCGATGGAGATCATGTGGGGCATCGCGCTGTCGTCGTGGCGACAAAGCGGGCGCGAATGCGAGCTGCCGCTGTTCGAGCGGCCGGTCGAGATCGAGATCATCGAACGTCCCGATGCCGAGGTCCGGGTCCGGCCGCGCTTCGCCGCCGCAACCGTCAATCTCAGGGCGCTCGATGCCGTCGCGCCCGACGTGGCGCTCGCCTTGCGCGACAAGTCCGATCGCCTGATCGATGCGCTCGAGGAGCGCGGCGAGCTGTCGCCGTTCATGCCGATCAGCCTCGAGCAGATCGCAAGCGCCGCGGGCGCGCAAGGCGGCCGCAAGCCGTCGCGCGATCCGGAAGCGAGCGACTATGCTGAAGCGGAGATTGCGACCGGCCGTTGGCTGATCGCGGCGCGGCGGCGGCCGGAGAGCCTCGCGCTGCGCGACATCGATCGGCTCAAGACCGCGATCGAGCACGCGCCGCAAACCGAATGCTGCCTGTCGGCCGCCGTCAGCGCGCTGGTGGCGCAGCCGGACGGGCGAGGGCACGTCAATGCGCGCCGGCAGCTCTCGGGCATCGTCGGCGGTCCGATCGATCTGGCGCCTGCGCCGAAGCAGGAGGTGGTCGAGCAGGGCGATCTGTTCTTTCCGCTACCGTCAATGGCTGAAGATGCGGAGGTCGTGCGCGAGCTCGCCCGCGTGGACGGGATGGTCGTGCAGTCCGGGACGCGCGAGGATCGCATCGCGGCCCTCGTCAACGTGGTCTGCCACCACCTTGCGCTCGGCGCGCGGGTGCTGGTCGTGTCGCGAGACGAGACCGCGCTGTCGCTGCTGCACCAGAAGCTGCCATCCGGCATTCGCGAGCTGACCGTCAGCTCGACCGGCACCGACAAGGAGGTGCTGAGGAAGGCCGAGGCGCTGGCGGGCCGGTTGCAGCCGATCGTGGAGGCGACGAGCCTGCGCGATCATGTCGGCCAGATCGGCCGGCTCGAGCGCGACATCATCTCCAAGCGAACGCAGATCGCCTCGCTCGACGATGAGATCTCCGACATCGTCCGGCGCCATCTGCGGCTGGCCGGCGCGGTGCCGGAGCTGCCGTTCGAGTTGTTCGAAGCGCTGATCGGCGCGCAGGACTGCTACGCCTGGTTCGTCGATCGTCCGAAGCGTCTGCTCGACGCGGGTGACCCGGTGGTGGTGGCGGTCGACAAAGCGCGCGACGCGCGGCTGCGGCTCGGGGATCGTCTCAAGCACATCGACGATGTGTTGCCGGATGCGTCGCAACTGCCCGACACGGCGACGCTCCTGCGCTTGCATGAGGAGCTGCGGCAGCAGGCGGCGCTGACGTCCGAGGACGGCCGTGACGAGGATCTGGCGCTCGACGCCATCGCGACCTTCGGGCTGGACGCCACTGATCGCCTGGCGGCCGATCTCGATGCGCTCGCCGCCGGCCATCGTGCGATTGCCGACGAAGCCTGGCTCGCAAAGCTGTCGCCGCTCGGGGCCGGCAAGACCGACGCTCCCGCCGGTCTCGACAAGGTCGTGGCCTGGGCGCGCGATGCCTCGTTCCAGCTGTCGCGCAGCGCGGAGTTTGCCAAGCGGCAGGTGCAGGCGCCGGTCGAGGCCTTCACCAAGCGCGAGGCGATCCGCATCGTCGAGCGGCTCGCGGCCGGTGAGAAGCCGTTCGCACGCTTCACGCCGTCGCGCCGCGCCTTGAAGGCGGCGGTCGACGCCATCACGGTGGACGGGATCGCGCCGCAGGCGCCGGCGGACTGGCAGGTTGTCGCGCGTTTCCTGCTGTGGCGGCACGAGCTGCATACGCTGCGGTCGCGATGGACGGCGATTGCGACCAAGATCGACGCCCCGGTGCTGCAACTGGAATCGGCGCGCGCCTTCGATGACCTCGAGCGTATCGTGAAGAGCGTCGACGCGGCCATCGTGACCGCGGCGCTCGCCATGCGCAACGTGGTCGATGCCTGTCGCAAGCTGTCGATGCCGGACGCCGAGGTCAGCGCGATGCTGGCCGACATGCAGCGGCCGACGGCCTTCGCCGCCGCGATCCGGAGCGTGATGAAGCGGGTCTCCGGCCCGCTGGTCGAGCTGGCGCGCCTCGGCGAATTGTTCGCCGGCGCCGGCGAGCTCGCCGCCGCGGTGCAGACAGACGTGCTCTCGCGGGTCGGCGATGCCGAAGCCGAGGCCGATGAGCTCGAAGCGCGCTGGTCGGGCATTCTCAGCGCCATGGACGAGATCCGCGCCGCCGGCGCGGACTACGAGCTGATCAGGACGGCGTGCCGGCTCACGCTCGCTGCCGGCGCACCGAAGCTCGCGGATCGGCTGCGATCGGTTGCGGGGACCGAGGATGCAGAGACTTTGTCCGACTGGATGACGGCCTGGAACTGGGCCGTCCTGATACGGATCGACAATCCCGAGCAGCGACAGCTGCTGCATGATCTCGCCGCGCAGCGCCTGCGGCTCGAAAAGCGATCTCTTGCGCTGTTCGAAGCCGTGATCAGCGCCCGCATGTCGCTCGGCATCGCCCAGAACGCGAGCGGCGCCGTCAGGCAGTCGCTGAAGCGGTTCAGCGACACGATGCAGAAGATGGCACAGGCCTGCTCCGGCCCGAGCGCCCGCCGTCTGCGCTTCGCCGCGCGCAAGTCGCTGGAGGGCTGGCTCGAGGAGGTCCCCTGCCACATCATGCCGGCCTGGCGTGTCGCCGAGCTGCTGCCGGCTCGGATCGGCACGTTTGATCTCTTGGTCGTCGACCACGCCTCGCGCTCCGATCTGCGCGAGCTCACCGCGATGCTGCGCGCCCGCAAGGTGCTGGTCAGCGATGAGCGTCGCGACGCCGTGCTCACCGCGGCTGGACGGATCGCTGCCGCCGTCGGCCGCAGCGATCCCAAGATGCTGCGCGGCATTCCCTCGCCGTTGCGACGGCTGCTGCTGCCCGATGCGTCGCTGCGCGATCTCGCCGAGATCCTGTTCCCGGATCGCATCATCGAGCTGCGCCCGCGTCCTGCGCTGATCGATCCCGCGCCGCGCCTGGCAGAGATCTCCAAGCCCGCCGACACGCGCGTCGCCGAGCTGCCGAAGCCGGCACGGAGTCCCGCCGCCGCACGGCGTCCGGCGCCGCGCTCGGCGAGCACCACGCATTCCCTGGAGGAGGAGATCGCGACCGTCGCGAAATATCTCTCGATGGCCCGCCGCTCCGGCGCCGACGGCATTGCGCCTGCAAGCCGCGCGAGCGACCGTCCGTTGCCGCCGCGGCTCGACACCAGCGCGCCGGCCAAGCCGTCGCCGGAGATCCGCGTGCTGCGCCGGCGTCCGCCGCGCGCGCCCGCGCCCGAGGCGGTGGTGTCGCCGACACCGCCTGCGCTGCCGGTGGTGCAGCCGGTCAGCGTCGACAAGAGCGAACAGCGCACCCTCAGCGTGATCGAAGCGCCGCGGATCGTCGTCGATACGCCCGAGCCGGTCGCACAGCGATCCACGGAAGAGAAGCCTGCGGCAGTTGTGATGGAGCTGTCGGCCGCGAGCGCCGCGCCGGCAGAGCCGGCGAAGCCGGATGTGATTGCGACGCCGGCACCTGCTGCTCCGGCCGAGGAGACCAAGATCCATCCGTCGCTCGTCGCGGTCGCCTTCCAGGCGGCGGAAACCACGGCCGTGCCGCGCCGGCGGCTGCCAAGCCGGCGGGTGATGGCGGTCGCTGCGGTCGGCCTCTTGGCGATCGTCGGCGCGGCCGTGTCCTGGCAGCGCGCGTCGGAATGGCTGCAGGTGCCGTTGAGCGATGCGACCGCGGCTTCGACGCTGCCGGCCGGCGAGCCGGGCCCGCGCAAGGTCAGCGCCGAGCGGATCATGCCGGACGGCAAGCCCGTCGTCGCTGCCGCGGCCGAGGAGCACGCCACCGTCGGCATGAGCGTGCCGGTCAGCACGCCTGCGCAGGCCTATCTCTACTACGAGGATCCGCAGGATCCGAAAGGCAAGCGCTATCCCGGCAAGGTGACGTGGTCGGTCGAGCAGAGCAAGGGACCGCGGGTCGATGCCGCCCCCGCGATCAAGGGCGAGATCGAGATCGAGAACGGCACCAAGGTCACGCTCTCCTTGCGGCGCAACGCCGAGATGGAGATGCCGGCGAGCCATGTGATGGAACTCAAATTCGACTGGCAGGATCAGGCGCTGAGCGGACTGACGAGCCTGCGCGGCATCGGCCTCAAGGGCGAGGAGGCCGAGCGCGGCACCGCGCTGGTGACGCAGACCGCCAAGGTGACGCCGAAATTCTTCATGGTGGCGCTGTCCGCCAACGAGGTCGACACCAAGCGCAACCTGATGCTGCTCAAGGGCAAGCAGTGGTTCGACATCCCGATCGTCTACGAGGGCGGCACGCGCGCGCTGCTGTCGATCGAGAAGGGCGTCGAGGGCGAGCGCGTGTTCAAGGACGCCTTCGCCAGCTGGGGGCAGTAAGGGACGCGGCGAGCGAGCAGGACGAGGACGGCATGAGCGAGACTTCGGCATTGCAATGGCTACGGGCGCCCCGGCTCGCCGAGGATAGTCTGCCGTCGGATTCCCGCGCCGTCGCGTGCCGGCGCTGCGGCCGGACGGTGCAGGTCTCGCTCAGCGCGATGCGTCCGCCGAGCTTCCTCAGCGTCGAGGACCAGGTCGAGTGCCCCGAGGTGCAGGAGCGCTGGACCGGCAAGAGCGATGGCGGTCTGCTGCTGATGATGTGCGGCGCGCTCGAGCAGTCGCTCGAGCCCGAATGGGAGGCGAGCGAGGCCGATGCAACGCTGCGGCAAGAGCCGCCGCCCGTGCCTCCAGCGCGACCGCACATCGCTCCCGAGCCCACGCCCGGCTTCACCGAGCGCTGGGACGAGAGTCTCCATGACGATCAAGAGCAGGCGGCGGATGCCGGCTGGTGGCGCTCGTTGCTCGCCAGATCGGCCGGGCTTCGCAAGACGCTGATCCGCGCCACCATCGGCGTCCTGGTGCTCGGCATCGTCTTTCTCGGCGGCGTGCTGCTGCCGCTGCGTGAGATCAGGCTGCTGATCCAGTCGCCCCCCGGCGGACTGACGGGCGCGTCCGGCGCGCAGCGGGACGCGCTCTCCAGCGTGCCGCCAGCGTCGCCGCGCCGGATCCTGCTGGAGAGTGCAGCTCCGCCCTCGGACTCATCGTCCGGCTCACGGCCGCCGTCCAGCAGCTTCGTCCCTCCGCGCCCGACGGCGAGCATGGACGTTGCTCCGCCGGTTGCCGAGCCTGCGGCCCCGCCGCGCGCCGCGCCGGAGCCCGAGCCGAAGCTGCGCGTTCCGGAGCTTATCACGATCTCCGGCGGCAGCTTCTCGATGGGCGGCGACGACGATTCCGAGCAGCCGGCGCATCAGGTCAGCATCCGGCCGTTCTCGCTCGGCAAGCACCCGGTGAGCGTCGGCGAGTGGAAGCAGTGCGTCGCGGCCGCAAGCTGCCCCGACATCGCCTCGGGGCCCGACGATCGCCCGGTCATCAATGTCAGCTATGACGACACGCAGGCCTATCTGACCTGGCTGTCGCGAGCGACCGGCAAGACGTTCCGGCTGCCGACCGAGGCCGAATGGGAATATGCCGCCCGCGCCGGCCAGCGCACCCGCTATTGGTGGGGCGACCGCATGCGCCCGAACATGGCCAATTGCCGCGGCTGCAACGGCGGCAGCGATGCCGATTCCGATCAGCCGCCGAAGATCGGCAGCGTGCCGGCGAACCCGTTCGGCCTTTTCGACATGGGCGGCGGCGTCGGCCAGTGGGTCGCGGACTCCTGGCACAAGAACTACAAGGGCGCGCCGGCCGACGGCTCGGCCTGGCTCGAAGAGGGCAGCTACGCGCGCGTCATCCGCTCCGGTTCGTGGAAGAACGGCGCGGCCGAGGCACGCGCAGGAAGCCGCGACCGCTATGATGGCCGCATCCGGCATCCGACCTTAGGCTTCCGTGTCGCGTCGTCACCATAGGGGCTCTGAAATGTTGCGGACCACGTCCAGCCGATTCTGTCTCATCCTGACCCTCTCGCTCGCGCTGGCGCCGTCGCTAGCTTCGGCCAAGGGCACCAAGGCCGCCAAGGATGCCCGCGTCTATTTCATCTCGCCGGCGGACGGCGAGACCGTGAGCGGTGCCTTCATCTGCCGCTTCGGCCTGCGCAACATGGGCGTCACCCATGCGGGAGATGATTTCGCCGGCAGCGGCCATCATCATCTGCTGGTCGATGTCGACGAGACGATGCAGGCCGGCGAGGCGATCCCGCGAGACAAGAAGCACATCCATTATGCCGCCGGCGAGACCGAGGCGCGGATCGAGCTGCCGCCCGGCAAGCATACGCTGCAGCTCGTGCTCGGCGATACCAAGCACCTCAACTTCGATCCACCCGTGGTCTCCGAGAAGATCATGATCACCGTGGGCAAGTCGGGCGGCGAGGAGCAGGCGCGCGCCACCAGGAGCACCAATGAGCGGCGCAAGCTGATGGAGCGCGCCGCCGCGCCGGCGGAGCCGCTGCCGCTGCAGTCGGCGGTGACGCCGGAGATGACGAAGTCGCCGGAGAGCTCCGACTTCATCAGCCGCGTCTTCTCCGGCACGCGCTGATCGCTCTACGGAGGAGCCGCGCCGAGGCGCGGCCGGCTCTTGCATATCTCGGTCACCAGCGCGCACGCGCCGTCGTGAGCTGCGCCGGCCAACGCTTCAGGAACGAACGATCACAGCAGCGCTTGTCGATCCAAGCGGCGAGGCGATCCGTCACCATCCTTGTCCGCCATGGATGGCCCCAATGTCCAAGAACGCATCACAGCCCTCGCGGCGCTCCCATGCCGCGCTCCGCGGCGACGAGGACGAAGGAAGCTCGCCCGGCAACGGTCGCACGTCTGGTCCCCAGGGCATGGCAGATCCCGACGCGCATTGGGACCGCGTTGCCGAAGCGTCCGACGAGTCCTTTCCCTGCAGCGATCCACCGTCCTGGTCGGCCGTCCGTGTCGGCAAGGGCGCCGATCGCGGTTGAGCTCGGCCTGCGACGATCAGCGCCCGCGCGCGTTGCTCCGCCCGGCTGTGCGCTGAGTGGCGCGGGGGCGCGCCGTGACACTCGAATGTCGCGGCCGTTGCGTCGCTTCGGCCGGCGACGAAACGCTGGGATCAAAAATATTTTCGAGGCCTAAGGTCGCAGCGCGTCGCTGTTGGCTGCCGTGTTGCCGCACCCTGGTCACAGCTACAATCGGGCAGCAGTGTGGTCTTGGCTGTCTGAGCAGCCAAGCGTCGCGCGCGGGGAGAGCACGGACGTTCCATCTCGCCGGCGATACGTGCTTGCGAATCAATGTCACTTGCAAGCGAGCGCAACGGCGCAAGCCGGGCGGCATCAGAAAACATCAGCGTTGCGCCGACATGGTTCGATCTTGTCTGGAGCGTACATGCGTCCGAGTGCCAGCGACAATGCGGCCGCATGCGGGACGAGTTGCGACGCACAGGCCGATCGCAGGCCACGTCGCGCGGCAGGCGCTGTCCAAGTTTCGTTGAAATCTCCCTCCCTTTGTAGCTCGCGCATTGAGCGCTGGAGGCGCCCGACGGCGCAGTCTTCGAGGAGGATTTGAATAATGCAGGTCATCAAGATCATGGTCGTGGCACTCGCGGTGGGCGCAGCATCCGGCTCCGCAGCACTCGCCGACGGCTACAAGGATTGCACCAAGCTCGACAAGGCGTCGTGGAAGACCGTGGCCGATGCCGAAGCGAAGGCGAAGGCGGCGGGCTACGAGGTGCGCCAGACCAAGATCGAGGGCAGCTGCTACGAGGTTTACGGCGTCAAGGGCGGCAAGCTGTTCGAGCTGTTCTACAGCCCGGAGGACCTCGCGCTGAAGCATACCAAGGCAAAGTGATCTGACGATCATGCGTGACGCAGGACAGGCACACCGGAGCGTCTCGTCCGAGGCCCCGGCGAACTCACGTTCGGAGACCGTTGCGGTCTGGGACTTTCCGCTGCGCGTCTGGCACTGGGCTCTCGCAGCCACCGTGCTCGTCGCCTGCGTCACGCCCAACAGGTTCGACCGGCTGCATCGGACCGCAGGCTATGCCGTGATCGGCCTGCTCGCCTTCAGGCTGATCTGGGGGCTGATCGGCAGCCGGCATTCGCTGTTCGCGCGGATCAGCCTCAAGCTGCGCGCGGCGCCTCA
Source organism: Bradyrhizobium sp. USDA 4353 (assembly GCF_054063215.1). Taxonomy (NCBI): domain Bacteria; kingdom Pseudomonadati; phylum Pseudomonadota; class Alphaproteobacteria; order Hyphomicrobiales; family Nitrobacteraceae; genus Bradyrhizobium; species Bradyrhizobium sp. USDA 4353. The sequence continues at coordinate 680,007 of NZ_JBSSGB010000001.1, read as the reverse complement.
ATACATTGTCGGCATGTTGCGCGGAGAGACCGGACGCTATCTCGGCCTGAACCCGGCAGGCGCCGCGATGCTGGTCGTGATGCTCGCGCTCCTGATCGTCTCGACCATCAGCGGGCTCATGCAGGTCTCTGTGCGATTCTTCGGCGTCGGCTGGATCGAGCAGGCGCATGCGCTGTCGTCCAATGCCATCATTGCGCTGATCGCCGTGCACGTGCTCGGCACGCTGTGGATGAGCCTGCTGCAGCGTGAGAATCTGGCGCGCGCGATGTTCACGGGGCGAAAGCGCGTGCCGGGCGTCCTGCGTGCGCCGCCGCCTGCGGCCGTCGCGACCGTGAGACGCAAGCCGGAGGCCGAGCCTGTGGTTCATGACGAGCAGATTTCGGTCGTGCCGGATCTGCCGCCGCTGCGTGCAAGTCCGCAGGTGGCCGCGAAGCCGCCGGCTCCGGCGCGCATGCCGCGTTCCCCGAGCGTTCACGACAAGCGGCTCGGCGTCGGCAGGTAGGCTCGTCGAGGATCTGCGAAAGGTGCGATCCGCGCACGCGCCAGGTTGAGACGACGTCAGGATGCACCGCGTGCGCAGATCGGCGACATAATCGAACGCATGTTCGGTGCTGGAGCTGCATCGATGATTCGGCCTCTGCGTCCGGATGATGCCGCAAGCTCGCCGTGATCGGCTGGGAGCCATCGTGATCTCCGCAACGCCTCGCCGGCTTGGCGATCGGCCGCAATGTCTCAGATCAGAACAGTCCGGAAGGCGAACTAAATCCGATCGCGCAGCCATCGCATTTCCTGCGGAAAATGCTGCTGATTTCGCGGTGCTGGGCGCGTGACGTTGCGCGCGTGCGCATCGAGCCATGCGCTGCATCTCATGCCGATGGTGCCGAAACTAATAAATCGACACGCTTTGTCGCACACAACGAGTTTGCCAAAATTCGGCACGGCAAATTGCCGCATTCGAAACTTTATAGTCGTTCTATGAAGTGTCGGAGCCTGGTCGCGAGCGGCGGGCAGAGAAGACATCCGGCACACGGGTGAATTCGGGACAGGGACATAGATCATGAAGCTCTTTCAGAACGTACTCGCCGCAGGAGCCGTGACGCTGCTGACCGCAGCGGTTGCAATGCCTGCGGGTGCAGCCGAGACCACCATCGAGATCTCGGTGAAGGACAACAAGTTTCAGCCGGCCGAGCTGAAGGTCCCGGCCGACACGCCGATCGTGTTCAAGGTCAAGAACCTGGATGGTGCGCCGGTCGAGTTCGAGAGCGAGCCTTTGCAGTTCGAGACGGTGATCAAGCCGAACATGGAGGGCGTCGTGAAGGTCAAGGCACAGAAGCCCGGCCGCTACGAGTTCTTCGACGACTTCCATCAGACCAACAAGGGCACGCTGGTCGTCGAGTGATCTGACGACACGGTGACCTCAGGGCTTTCGCGGCGTCGTGACCCACGGCACGTCACCGCGGAAGCTTTGACTTTGAAGAATTGCCGCACGCGATGGAGACGGTGCTCTTTGCAACGAGCAGGACGACATGCAATCGCGCCTGGACGTCGCATTCGCGGCGACGTCCTGCGGTGTCGAGAGGCGGCGGTGGCGATCATCGTGCTGCTCGTGACATCGTTCGGGATCGCGCCGTCCTCCGCCCAGACCGTCATCCCCGGCACGCAGGCCCGGGCCTATGCAGATCCAGGGATCAATGAGGGCGGGCCCGTCATCGTCGTCCCCAATCGCCGCCGCCAGCCGGCGCGGCCGGCGAATGGCAGCGGCCCGGTGGTCATCCCGCAAGTGATCGTCTCGCCGGGCGGCACCGATCCTGAGCCGAACGCGCCGGAGCAGATGCAGGAGCGCCCGCCGGCGCGGACGACGCGCTCGCCGATCGATCCCGGAGCGGGCGCATTGCCTCAGGCTGCGCGCCGCGAGCCGGCGCCGCGCCTCGCCCCGGTGCGCAACGGCTTCTTCGGCGCGCCCTCCGCAGGCCTTCTGGTCGGCGGCTGCCTGTCGACGCCCGGCCGGCTGTCGACGACGAATGTCCCCAATCGCTGCCTCGATGCGCTGGCTTTCGCCGTCAGTCCACCGCCGGCGACGCGCGGCGTGCTGCCGCAAAATCTGCCGCCGATTCCCCGGCAGGATGCGCAGCCGATCCCGAAGGTCCTGGCCGACAAGCCGAAGATGCGGCTGCCCCCGGTGAAAGGACAGAAGCCGCAGGAGCAGCCTCAAGCGCCGGCGATGATGGAGGAGGATCCCTACGAGCCGAAGGGCATCACGGTGGGAAACTTCATCCTGAAGCCTGCGTTCGAAATGTCCTCAGGCTTCGACAGCAATCCCGGGCGTGTTCCGCAAGGCAAGGGCTCCGCCTTCGTCAGCGTTGCGCCGGTGCTGCTCGTGCGCTCGCAGTTCGAGAAGCATCTGCTCAACGCCGATGTGCGCGTCGGCTACATCGACTATGCCAAGCTCCGGCAGCTCTCGCGGCCCACCGTCGACGCGAAGGTGAATGGGCGCTACGACATCACCGATACGTTTGCGCTCAACGGCGAGGGCCACGTTGCCGTCGATGCCGATGATCCCGGCACGCCGCGTTTCACCGGCCGTTTCGCCAAGATTCCGCTGGCCTCCACCGTCGGCGGCTCCGCTGGTGTGACCAAGCGGTTCGAGGATTTCGAGGTCTCGACCAAGGCCGCCATCGACCGCGTCGCGTTCCAGAATGCGCCGCTGATGGACGGCCAGATCGTCAGCAACGCCGACCGCAACTTCGTGCAGTACGGCTCGCAGAGCCGCGTCACCTACAATCTCACGCCGGAGATTCGGCCGTTCGTCGACGTCGCCGTCGACCGCCGCGTGCACGACATCGCCGTCGATGCCGAGGGCTTTCGCCGCGACTCCACCGGCACCGCGGTCGAGGCAGGCGTGACCCTCAACTATGCGGACAAGCTGACGGGCGACGTTGCAGTCGGCTATCTCACGCGTCGCTTCCAGGATCCGCTGCTCAAGCCGGTCAATGGCTTCATTGCCGACGCCAATCTGAATTGGCAGTTCGCCAAGGAGACGGCGATCGCATTCGGCGCCAAGTCGCAGGTCGTCGAAAGCACCGAGGTCGGCATCTCCGGCGTGCTCAAGCGCGACGTCACCGTCGGCGTCGAGCACCAGTTCGAACCGTGGCTGGTCGGCACCTTCCTTGCCGGCTACGGCCAGGATGCCTTCACCGGCACGACCCGGGTCGACAACCGCTATCTCGTCGAGCTCGGCATGCTCTACAAGTTCTCCCGCCTGCTGCAATTCCGCGCCAGCGTCCGGCGCGAGGACACGCGCTCGAACTTCAAGGAGAACAACCTGTCGGCAACGGTGGTGCAGGTTGGCGCCAGGGTGCAGTATTGAGGTGGCGGAGCCGGCAGTCCCGGAGTATCGCCCACGGCATCACCCTTGGCTCTTGACCCTCTCCATGAACACGCCTTTCGGCGTGTTCATGGTCGGTGTGCAGGACCGCCTTCGGTGCCGAACCTCATGGTGAGGAGCGCCGCGCCAAGTGCGCCAATCTGAGGTGCGGTTGTCGCTCGCGACGTGTCTCGAACCATGAGGCCACGATCGAGTTCCTCGCCCTCAGGACCCCGCCTTGGGCGCGCTCCTCTAAGTCAGTGCAGGGCGCTATGGATTCTCAAGCCGATACGAGAGCGCCGCTTGAACGCGCCACGATCGACGGTCGTACGTCACCCTCAGGGGCAATCGTGTATGCCGATCGAGGTCTGAGTTCATCTCTCCGCGTCGTCATGGCCGGGCTTGTCCCGGCCATCCACGTCGGCCGGCATTCTGAGAACGACGTGGATGCCCGGGACAGGCCCGGGCATGACGGAGTCACTAACTTGCAGGATCGCTCGCCACAACGGGGCCTCGCCCCTCAAAACGCCCGCCCAGCGCGGGCTCCTCAGCGTGACGGCTGAGCTCGTCGATCGTGACTTGGCAACGCAGCCGTCTCGCCCCTCGCAAACAAGAAGCAGCGCCCGTGGCATTGCGGGCGCTGCTCAGTCTGCAGACCGGTGTGCGTTGGACCGCGCGACTACTTCTTCTGATTGAAGTTCACATCAAGGCTGAAGCTGAACTGATCGTCGGTCAGTCCGGCCGGCGGCGCCGGGACGGGATCGGAGCGGCGGATCATCGAGATCGCCGCGTCGTCGAACATCGGATCGCCGCACGACTGCATGACGGAGGCCGACATCACCTTGCCGGCGCGGCTCAGCACCAGCGCGACCTTCACCGTGCCGGCGTGCTTCTTGCCGTCGGGATAGCGCTTGTGCAGCTCGAAATAGGCGCTGATCTTGCGGCCCCAGTTCTCGGTCAGCTTTTGCTTGTCCTTGCCGAGGCCGACATTCGGCGCTTTCGCCGTCTCCGCAGGCGGCGCGGCTTCGTCGAGCGCCTTGCGGGCCGACTCCTGCTGCGCGGCCGACGCCACCGAGGCTTCGGCCTGCTGCTCCGCCTTTTGCTCCTCTTCCTTCTCCGGCTTCTTCGGCTCGTTCTGCGTGACGACGCGGTCGGCTTCCTCCTCGGTCTCGGTCGGCTTGTCCTTGACCGCGTCCGTCTCCTTCACCTCGGCTGTCTGCTGCATCTGCTCCGGCGCGGCCTCCGCCGCATCGCTGTCGGGGCCGGGCGGAAGATCGTTCTCCTCGACCTGAGGAGAAGCCATCTCGAGGGCGAATTCGGCGCCGGCCGCGCCGAGGCCGCCGTCGGTGTCCTGGCCGCTGAGATGAGCGACCGCGAGCGCCGCCCCGCCGCCATGCAGCATCAACGCTCCGATCGCCGCCGAGATCCACAAGCGGCGGGTCGCTCCTTGATACTTGTGTTCGACCATTCTCTACTTCCGTCAGTTACACTGATTTCAATGCGCGGCTTGCGCTGCCGCTTGCGGGACACCCTCGACCGTGACCAGCTTGATTTTCGGATAGCCGCCGGTTCGCAGCAGCTCCATCACGTCCATCAGCTCGCCATAGGCGACGCCGCGGTCGGCGCGCAGGAAGATGAACTTGTCCTTGGCGGCATCCGGAATGTGCTCGAGCGTGCTCACCAGGCTCGCCCGCTTCACCTGCTCCTCGCCGACGTAGAGCGTCAGATCCGGCTTGATGCTGACATAGATCGGCTTGTCCGGCTTCTTCTGCGGCGTCGCGCTCGACGTCGGGAGATCGACAGGAACGTCGACCGTCGAGAGCGGCGCCGCCACCATGAAGATGATCAGCAGCACCAGGATCACGTCGATGAACGGCGTGACGTTGATGTCGGCGGATTCACCGAGATCGTCGTCGCCATCGGCTTCCGAGAGAGAGACGGCCATGATCGCTTACTCCGCGGCCAGCGCCATCGGCGGCGACGAGTGGACGTGGATCGGCTCGAAGCTCCGGCCCTGCGGGGTGTGGTGGCTCTGGCCGCGATCGAGATCGCGCGACAGCATGCGGGCGGTGGCGCCGGAGGAGCGGTTGACGAGCTCCATGTAGCCCTTCGTCACGCGCGTGAAGTGGTTGTAGATGATCACGGCGGGGATCGCGGCGACGAGGCCGATCGCGGTCGCGAGCAGCGCCTCGGCGATGCCCGGAGCCACCACGGCGAGGTTCGTGGTCTGCGACTTCGAGATGCCGATGAAGCTGTTCATGATGCCCCAGACCGTGCCGAACAGGCCGACGAAGGGCGAGATCGAGCCGATGGTGGCGAGCAGGCCCATGCCGGTGCGGCAGCGGCGGCCTTCGGCGCGGACGATCTCGGCGAAGCTCGACGCGGCGCGCTCGTTGACGCCATGCGGCGGCAGCTCCGATGACATCCTGATCTCATGCATGGCCGCATCGATCAGCGCCGTCAGCACGCTCTGCTTCGAGCCCAAGGCGACCTTGGCTTCCGACAGCCAGCGCACGTCGTCGACCTTGCGCAGCGCGCTGCTCAGCTTGCGGCGGAGAACGGCGAACTCCACGGTCTTGGCGATGAACACGGTCCAGGTGGCGAGCGAGGCCAGCGCGAGGCCCATCATCACCGACTTCACCAGGATGTCGGCGGCGAGGAACATCGACCACGGCGACAGATCATGCGGAACATGCGTTGCGGCCTGCGCAGCCGACTGCGCCGGCTTCTCCGCCTGCTCCTTCGACTTGTCGGTGGCAGCCGCGTCCGTCACGGCTTCGGTGGCGGCGGGCGCCTGCGCGTCGGCCGGTGGGGTAGCGGACGCCTGGCTCGTGGTCGCGGCCGGAGGCGGCGCCGCGCTGGTTGTAGCTGCGGGAGTCGTCGCCGCCGGTGCCGGGGCGGCAGACGCGGGCGCGGCGGCCTGCGTGGCTTGCGCTGTCTGCGTTGGAGCCGGCGACGTCGTTGCTTGTCCGGTGGTCACAGGCTTTGACGCCGTGGGGACGCTCTTCGCTGCGGCGGCGCTCGCCGGAGTCGTTGTTGCGGTCTGCGGCGCAGTCGCAGCCTGGACAGGCTTCGGCGCGGTGGCCGGCTGCTCGGCGCGCGCCATCGCGCCGGCCGAGACGGCGGCAATCACCGCTCCTACATGAAGAACGTTCCTGAACATGTTGCTGCACACCTCTTGGTAGTTAAACTTGCGGTAATGTTTCCTGGCGTAACGGGGCTGTTTTGAGACGGCGCCTTGACTCAATGCGGGTCCATCGATGTCGGCAATCAAGCCGGCGCGTGCGGTGCGATGTGTAGGATCGAATCCAGCGATCACCTGATCAGCGCGCAAGGCGGCGAGGACGGCGCTAACTATCTGAAAGCCTTGAACTGGAATGGTTCGAATGATGCGGGCGCTTCCAGTGGGACACGCTGGTCACGCAAATGCCGCCGTTCGGTCTTCCATCGATTCTAATGAGCCGCGCTGTCCATGTAAGTGGCGTCGTCTTGCGCACGTCTCCTGGAGCGCAGCTTCGGTGCGCGATCTCGTCCACCTCGACAAAGATGGTCGCGCGCTGTCAGCAGTTTGCGAACGTGCACACAAGACGTGCAACCCAAGAGGTGAACGGATCGGGACGGAGAGAGCGCCCGGTCGCGCAGGTGGGGCGCATCCGTCGTCGAGCATCGCCAGATGCTCCAGAAAACATTTGAGCCGGGCTGCTCCGTCGGGGCAGCCCGGCTCATGGCCGATCGCGATCGATGATTGACCCGCGGGAGCGGGTGAATGCGGAGCTCAGACCTCCGCCCAGTAGCGGATCAGGTTGTGATAGAGGCCGGTCAGCCGCACCATCTCCGGATCGTCGCGTCCCAGCCGCTGCGACAATCCCTGGATCGTGGTGTCGAGATCGAAGATCATGCTGCGCGCCAGGGGATCGCGGATCATGCTCTGCAGCCAGAAGAACGAGGCGACGCGGACGCCGCGCGTCACCGGCGTCACCATGTGCAGGCTGGAGGCGGGATACAGCACGAGGTCGCCGGCCGGCAGCTTGACCTCGTGCGAGCCATAGAGATCCTCGATGACAAGCTCGCCGCCGTCATACTCTTCGGGCTCGGAGAGAAACAGCGTGACCGACAGGTCGGTGCGGATGCGCAGGCCGGTGAGCTTGTCGCCACGCACGGCGTTGTCGACGTGGATGCCGAAATGATGGCCGGAATCGGCCGCGTAGCGGTTGAACAGCGGCGGGAAGATCTGCTGCGGGATGGCGGCGGCGAGAAAGCGGGGATTGGCGGTCATCGCTGAGATGATGCGGTGGCCGAGCTTGCGCGCCACCTCGCTGTCGGGCGGCAGCTGCTCGTTGCGCTTGACCATGGCCGACTGGGCGCCGGCCGTCGAGCGGCCGTCCTCCCAGTCGCTTTGGTCCATGATGCGGCGGAACTCCGCCACATCGTCCTTGCTCAGAATTCCGGGGACACAGATCAGCATGAACTCATCAACTCGATATGTGCCCGCCGGATGCAGGCCCCGGTTGCGGGACGCCTGCGATCAGAACCGTCCGGAGACGACGATCGATGCGCTCCGTCCCGGGCCGACGAACGTGAACGGCGCGGCACTCTGATAGAAGGCGTCGTAGTAGAGCTTGTCGAAGATGTTGGCAACGAACAGCTTCGCGGTCCAGTTCTTGTTGATCTTGGCTTCGGCGAAGGCGTCGAACCGCCAGTAGCTCGGCAGCTCCGTGCCCTGGTTGGCCGCCAGCCATGTGCCGCCGTAGATCTTGGAGCGGTACACCGCCTGGCCGCCGATCTCCCAGGTGTCGTTGATCTCGTACTTCGTCAGCAGGCTGAACGACTGGTGCGCGGTGTTGGCGAGCTGCAGGCCGACATTGCTGGCGAACAGCGCCGTGTTCGCGGGCAGGATGTTCGACTTGGTCACCTCGGATTCCATCAGCACGAGGCCGCCGAAGATGCTCCATTTGTCGGTCAGCTTGCCGCCCGCCTGCAGGTCGATGCCGCGGATGCGATAGGCTGCACCGGCCGAGATGCAGGGCACGCTGCCCGTGGTGGCGTTATAGGGGCACGCCGCGGTCGCCGTCTGTTTCGTGACGTTGAACGACTCGCGGGCATTCTCCTTCTCGGTCTGGAACAGCGCGCCGGTCACCAGCAGGCGGCCGTCGAGCAGCTCCCATTTGGTGCCGATCTCGATCGAGGTGTTCTTCTCGGGCCCGAACACCTGGTTGGCGCCGCCATTGGTGACCGCCGTCAGGCCGCCATAGGCGGCGCTGAGACCGTCGAACTCCGCGCCGACCGGGTTCGACGACGTCGCATAGGCCGCATAGAAGCTCGCATAGGGCACCGGCTTCAAGGTCAGGCCGAGGTTGAAGTTCGGCAGGCCGCTGGAAGCTGCGGTCGAGCCGGGCACGTTGGCGACGCCGTTGACCGTGCCGAAGCCATCGACCCGGACGTCGTATTTGTCATAGCGGACGCCGCCATTGAGGATCACGAGATCCCGGTAGTTGACGCTGTCGAGCGCATAGACGCTCACGGTGTCGACCTTCAGGTTGGTCGGGAATTGGCTCAGCGAGGGAATGCCGAACGGCAGGTTGGTGAACTGCGGGTTGAACACGCTCACCCCCGACAGCGAGCCGGATCCCGAAAAGGGCAGGCCCTGCTGCTCGGAGGTCAGGCCGGTGTAGCTGTTGATGAGGGCCTTTTCCTGCGACACTTCGAGACCGGCGACGAGGGTGTGCCGGAACGGGCCGGTGTCGAACTTGTAGGTCGCATCGAGCTGGTTGGCGAGCACGTCGGTCTGCTGGAAGCGGCTCTGCGGGTTGGCGCGGATCACCGAGTTCTCGATCGGGTTGGTGATCGTGGCGCCTTCCGGCAGCGTGCCGATGTAGTTCAGGGTCGAGCGCGACACCCGGACCTTGTCGGAGATCGTCAGGTCCGGGGTGATCTTCACCTCGGCGTTGAGCGTGCCGATGTCCTGGCCGATGCGCTGGAAGTCGCGGTTGACGAAGCCGTACCAGGCGTTGCGCGGTGCGCCGACTTCCGGGAACGGCGCGCCCGCGGTGAGCGTGCTCGGACGATAATAGGGGACGCCGAAGTCCGGGCGGCCCGAGACCTCGGTGTGGATGTAGTTGGCCGCGAGCGTCACGGTGTCGAGCGGCGTCCATTTGGTGGCGATGAAGCCGCCATTGCGGTTGTCGGTGACGTAGTCGCGCCCGGCGACGCCGGCATCCTGGAACAGCCCGCCGACGCGCGCGGCGAAGGTGGGCGTGATCTTCTGGTTGACGTCGATCACCACGCGCTTGGTCTGGTCGGTGCCGAGCGTGGTGTCCATGTTGTAGAAGCTGTTCTCGGTCGTGGCCTGCTTGGTCACGATGTTGATCGCGCCACCGGTGGTGCCGCGGCCGGCGAAGGACGAGGCCGGGCCGCGCAGGATCTCGACCTGCTCGGTGAAGAAGTTCTCGCGCACCGAGACGCCGGCGTCGCGCACGCCATCGATGAACACGTCGTTGCGGGCGTCGAAGCCGCGGATGAAGAAGCGGTCGCCGAAGGCGTTGCCGCCTTCGCCGGTGCCGAGCGTCACGCCGGCGGTCGACAGCACGGCGGATTTCAAGCTGGTGGAGTTTTTGTCGGCCAGGATCTCCTTGCTCAGCACCGTGACCGTCTTCGGCGTGTTCAGGAGCTTCTCCGGAAACTTGCCGGAGGCCTGCAACCGCTCGCCCTTGTAGTCTGAGGCGGGGCTGGAATAGGGGTTGCGGTCGGGCGGCAGGCTGCTCTTCGGCGCGGCCGCCTGTTGCTGCTGCTGCTGACGGGCCGCGCGGCGCATCGCGTCGCGGGCGCGGGTCTGCTCGGCGCTCGGGCGAGAGGCCGCCGGCTTCGGACGGGCGACCGGGGCTTCGACCGTGACGGACGGCAGCGGCGCCTGCTGGGCTTCGGCACTGGAGAACGATGCGACCGCGATCAGGCTCGCGACCGCCGAGACCGTCACGCCGGACATCTCGGCGGAGGGTTCCTCTGCGTGCCAGCTTGCTCCCCGCAAGCTCCTTGGAAAGACTGCCTTACCCATACTCGACCACCCCATTCGTTACGCAACTTGAGACTTGGGCTTGGAACCCTCGGGCTCCCCTGGGAGCCTCGGGCTCGTTGAACGCCGCAACCGGCCGCGCCAGTTGCGAATGCAAGTCAAGAAGCGAGGGAAAGCGGTCCAAAGCTGGATCCGCCGATGGCCGGAATGCGAAAAGTGTCCATCCGTTTCCGAGAATGACAATTGCTCGCAAGTTGTCGCATTGCGGCAACAGATGAAACCTACTGGTTGCGCGCGCTGATCCGCTGCAATCCTTGATCAGGCGGGTGGCGGCACGTGATACCGCCGGATGACGCCACCCCCTGTGTCGGAATTTCTCAGGCTGCGGCGTTTCGTCTCGCCGCGGCACCCGCCGCACCTGCGAGGTGCGGCGGGAATCGGGCGATAACATTGCTCGGTCGTGATCCCCTCAAAACTTCGCAGTGGTGATCAGGTAGAAAGCCCGTCCCGGCGCGACCTGCGTGAACGGCACGTTGCTGCGATAGAACGTGTCGTAATAGAGCTGGTTGGTGATGTTCTGGGCGTAGAGCTTGGCGCTCCAGTTCTTGTCGAACTGCTTCTCGATGAAAGCGTCGAAGCGCCAGTAGCTCGGCAGCTCGTTGCCGGTGTTGGCCGCGAAGGTGCCGCCAAACACCTTGGAGCGGTACACGGCCTGACCGCCGATCTCCCAGCCGTCATCGAGCTTGTACTTCGAGAGCACGCTCAGCGACTGGTGGGCGATGTTGGCGAGCTGCAGGCCGTTGTTGGAGGCGACGCCGCTCTGTGTCACCTTGGACTGCATCAGCACCAGGCCGCCGAAGATGCTCCAGCGATCGGTCAGCTTGCCCTCCGCCTCGATGTCGATGCCCTGGATGCGATAGGCAGCGCCCGAGGTCAGCAGGCCGTTGACGGTCTCGCGGGCATTGTCCTTGGTGGTCTGGAACAGCGCGCCGGTCACCAGCAGATGCCGGTCGAACAGCTCCCATTTGGTGCCGATCTCCGCGCCCTTGTTGCGCTCCGGTCCGAGGATGATGGTGCTGTTCGGCGGAATGCCGCCGTAATCCGTCGCGGTGCCGTCGAGCTCCGAGCCGAACGGATTGGCCGACGTCGCATAGGCCGCATAGAGGCTGCCGATCGGCAGCGGCTTGAACACCAGGCCGACATTGTAGTTGAACAGGTCGGAATCGACCGTTGCCGACGCCGTGTTGTTCGATGAGCGCATCGCATAGCCGTCATAGCGCACGCCGCCGGTGAAGATCAGCGTGTCACGCCAGTTCGCGGTGTCGATGACATAGGCGCTCTTGCTGTCGACGTCGTAGCGCGTCGGGTTGCCGGTCAGGTAGCCCACGGTCGTGAACGGCAGGTTGGTATAGGCCGGGCTGTAGATGCTCTGGTTCTGCAGCCCGCCGGTGGCGGTGCCCGCCGTGCCGAACGCCTCGGAGGCCAGGCCGGCATAGCGGTCGATCGAGATCTTCTCCTTGGAGAACTCGGTGCCCATCACCGTGGTGTGCTTGATCGATCCCGTATCATATTTGAACGTCAGGTCGTTCTGGTTGGCCCAATTGTCGACCGTCTGATAGCGGCTCTGCGGGCTGGCGTTGAAGACCCATTTGGTCGGATCCGGGCTCGCCGTGCCGGTCACGCTCGCATTCGGCAGCGTGCCGATATAGTTCAGCTCGGAATGCTCGCCGCGCAGCTTGCTCGAGAAGGTGACGCTGTCGCTGAGCTTGAGCTCGGCCGCCAGCGTGCCGAAATCCTGCCGCGCCGCCTGGAAGTCGCGGTTGAGAAAGCCGTACCAGGTGTTGCGCGGGATGCCGGCCGAGGTCACCGGGATGTTGCCCTGCTTGTAGAACGGCACACCGAAATCCGGATAGCCCGAGAGATCGGTGTGGACGTAGTTCGTCGTCACCTTCAGCGAATCGTTCGGCGTCCATTTGGTCGAGACGAAGCCGCCCCAGCGGTCATCGGTGACGTGGTCGCGCCCCGCCACGTTGGCGTCCTGGAACAGGCCGCCGGTGCGCACCGCGAAGGTCGGCGAGATCGTCTGGTTGACGTCGAGCGTGACGCGCTTGGTCTGGTCGGTGCCGATCGTCGACTCGGCATTATAGAAATTGCGGTCGCCGGCCTGCTTGGTGATGATGTTGATGGCGCCGCCGGCGGTGCCGCGGCCGGCATAGGCCGAGGCGGGGCCGCGCAGGATCTCGACCTGCTCGGTGAAGAAGTTCTCGCGCACCGACACCGCGGGATCGCGGATGCCGTCGATGAAGATGTCGTTGCGGGCATCGAAGCCGCGGATGAAGAAGCGGTCGCCGAACGCGTTGCCGCCTTCGCCGGAGCCGAGCGTGACGCCGGCGGTGGAGCGGCCGACCTCCTTCAAGGTGGTGATGCGCTTGTCCTCCATCACCTCCTTGCTCATCACGGTGATGGTCTTCGGCGTGTTCACCAGCTTCTCGGTGAACTTGCCGGAGGCGACGCGGTCGACCTTATAGGGCGCGGCGGCATCGGCATAAGGATTGGCGTCGGGCGGCGTCTGCGGGCCGGCGGGCGCCGGCTGCTGCTGCGGCTGGCGCGCGGCGCGGCGCAGCGCGCTGCTGGGCGCGGACCTGGTCGGCTGATGGCCGCGACGCCGCCGGCTTGGCGCGGCTCGCCGGCGCTTCGACGGTGACGGACGGCAGCGGCGCCTGTTGCGCCTCGGCCCCGGAGAACGATGCCACCGCGATCAGGCTCGCCACCGCCGACACCTTCACGCCGGAGATGTCCCTCCCGGTCAGGTCGGGAGCGGCGCCCCCTGAATGCGCCACCCCGGCGCGCAGACTTGCTGGAAAAACGGCTTGTCCCATACTCAACCACCCCATTGGATACGCAGAGCTGACTCTGGTTCGTGGTCCGCAATCGGCCCGTTCCAATTGCGAATGCTTCTCAACAAGGGGGTGGAATGGGACCGAAACTGGTTCCGTGGGTGGCGGAACCGGGAATATGCATGTGATAATCAGTCGCATCTAGTGCCGATGGGGCGCTCGCCGGTCGTGAAATACCGTGTCGCGCGAAGATGCCCCACCGGGGCGCATCCCCTGCGGGTTTCACCAATGCTGGGTAAGCTGAGGGCGCGATCAGCCGCGGTCGGCGATGATCGCAATCGGTCCGCCGCCATCCGGGCCCTGATGCTCGGCGCCGCCGGAGACGAACAGGTCGGTGAAGCCGAACAATCCGGCCAGCGCCCCACCGACGAAGGCGCGGGCATGGCGGGTCGAGGAGATGTCGCTGTCGTCGAGCATGGTATGGCGGCGTCCGCGCAGCCTGCCGCTCTGCGCCGCCTCCGCCTTGGCGAGCACCGCGGCGATGCGGCCGCGCGCGGCCACCGGCACCTGGCCCGCCGCATCGATCCCGAGCCGGGCCAGCGCGGCCCGCGCCGGCTCGATGTCGATTGCATCGCGCATGACGGCGTGATCGATGCCGAGCGGGCCGCTCCAATCCGCGGACATGCCGGCCACCATGATCTCGTGATCGAGCAGCTCGACCCCGCCCGATGTGGCGGCGCGCTCGCTGTAGCGCGTGTAGTCCGCGCAGATCATGGCATCCGACAGGTCGGACAGCGCGATCTCGCCGAGCGCGACGCCGACCCCGAGCGCCGACGCGCCGCGTGAGAATCCCATCGACTTCAGCGTATCGCGCACGGCGGTGCGGGCGCCCCGCGTCTCCACCGCCTCGATCCGCTCCATCGTCAGAAGCGGGCATTTCACCTGGACGTAGTGGACATCGCCGGCATCCGTGATGCCGGCATCGGCCATCGCGGCGCGCACGCCGGCGGCGACCTGCTCGACCTGCTGAAGCCGGCCGAGATGCTCGCTCGGCAGCACCGGCGTCCGCGCGCGCCCCAGCGCCAGCGACTTGGCATGAGCGCGCGGTGCGCCGGCCTCATCCTCGCGCGCCTCGAACACGATCATGTGCGGCGACAGCGCGCCCTCGGTGCCGCCGGACATCACCATCGCGATCTGCCGGACCGCGTCAGCCGCCAGATGTTTTTCGAGCAGCGCCTCCAGCGAGCGCACCGCGAAGGCGCGGGTGAAATCGTTGACGCAGCCATTGCCCTCGGTCTTGCCGAGAATGGCGACGATGCCGGCCGGGTCGATCGTGCCGTGCGCGATCGCCGCCTGCAACGCGCCGACATCGTCGGGCCCGCGCATCGGCAGGCGGTGAACGGCGGCGCGGCGCAAGGCGGTCGGCATGTCCAGGGCTCCCGGTGAGTGTCGCGCCGACGATAGGCAATCACGATGCCGCGCGCGATGCTGTTGCGGGATGGCCGGCATGCTATCCTCGCCATCCCCGCTTTCGCACATCCCGGTGATCCATGGCTCTCTGGACCTGCTCACAATGCGGCGCGCAGTTTCCCGACACCCCAGTGCCGCCAGCCCAGTGCGTCGTCTGCGAGGACGAGCGGCAATATGTGAGCTGGAACGGCCAGAGCTTCCTCAGCCGCGACGAGTTGGCAACCCGCCACCAGGTCGTCTGCCGCGCGGATGGTGGCCTGACCGGCCTCGCCTTGGAGCCGAGCTTCGCGATCGGCCAGCGCGCGCTGCTGATCCCCGAGCCGGACGGCTGCGTGATGTGGGACTGCATCCCCTTGGCGACCGAGGCGGCGATCGCGCAGGTGCGCGCGCTCGGCGGGCTCAAGGCGATCGCGATCTCGCATCCGCATTACTATGGCGCAGTCGCCGATTGGAGCGCCGCGTTCGACAACGCGCCGGCCTATCTGCATGGCGAGGATGCAGCCTTCGTCACCCGGCCGCATCCCGCCATCGTGCCATGGAGCGGCGACACGCTGCAGATCTCCGACGACATCAGTCTGCTGCGCACCGGCGGCCATTTCGCCGGCGCGACCATGCTGCATTGGCGCAACGGCGCCGGCGGCAAGGGCGCACTGTTTGCCGGCGACATCGCCATGGTGGCGATGGACCGCCGCCATGTCAGCTTCATGTATTCCTATCCGAACTACATCCCACTCGGCCCCGCCGCCGTGCGCCGCATCGCCGATGCCGTGGCGCCGCTGGCCTTCGACCGCATCTACGGCGCCTGGTGGCAGAAGAACGTCGCCGAGGACGGAAAAGCGGCGTTCGACCGTTCCGTGACGCGCTATCTCGAGGCGATCGCGTGAGCTGAGCACCCCGTGCAAGTCGCGTCTACATGAGCGCGCTGGTCATGGTTCATGTGCACTCGCGCGCTCGGCGCAAATTCTCTGCATGATCAGTTTGTTCATGGTCGATTTCCGGACGGTCCAACCCGAACGCTCGCTGCCAGCCTCTCCCCGCGTGCGGGGAGAGGCCGGATTGCATCGACAGATGCAATCCGGGTGAGGGGGGCTCTCCGCACGGTCGGTGGGTGTGGCTGCCCCTCACCCCAACCCTCTCCCCGTAAGAACGGGGAGAGGGAGCGCACCGACCTCGCCGCGCCGACGTTCGTTCCAGTCCCCATAAGCAACATGCTCATGCTCGATGTGCAGCGCCGCCCCGGCGCCAATCCTCACGGTGAGGAGGCGCGTAGCGCCGTCTCGAACCATGAGGCCCGACTGTTTCCCTGATTGATCCTCATCGATGTGTCCCACGTTTATTGCCTGAGGCGGCCGCTTCGCCGCATAGGGAGACATGGTCATGCAACGCATCGCGCCGGGACCCGGGCAGGAGTCGGTGTGGGACTATCCGCGGCCGCCGCGGCTGGAGCGTTGCGCCACGCGGCTGCGCGTGGTGTTCGCCGGCATCACGATCGCCGATACGCAGGACGGCTATCGCGTGCTCGAGACCAGCCACCCGCCGGTCTACTACCTCCCGCCACAGCATGTTGCGATGCAGTGGCTGCGTCCCGCGGCCGGCCGGTCGTTCTGCGAGTTCAAGGGCTTTGCGAGCTATTGGACCATCGATGTCGATGGCCGCGTGTCGGAGCAGGCGGCGTGGAGCTACCAGCAGCCGACGCCGGCCTTCGCGCCGATCGCCGGCCATCTGGCCTTCTATGCCTCCCGCGTCGAGGCCTGCTTTGTCGGCGACGAGCGCGTGGCCGCGCAGGAGGGCGATTTCTACGGCGGCTGGATCACCTCGGCGGTGGTCGGGCCGTTCAAGGGCGCGCCGGGCACGCGGCATTGGTAGAGGGCGCGATCGGCTGAACCGCGGCGGCCGATCGATCGTATAGTCCAATGTGGTCGGCGCGGGCGTCCTTGCACCGCGGCAGACCATGGACGGGACCGGCGGCATGCGGGAGTCCTCTCCAACTTCCCTGTTCGCGACATCCGGGGGCACGCCATGCGACGGCTGATGAAGTTCCTGCATACGATGGGCGCGATCGGCATGATGGGCGCCATGGCCTGTCTCGTGGTGCTGCTCGGGATGATTCCGCAGCCCTCGGTGTCGCTGGCGCACTACGCCGAGATGCGCGCGGCGATGGGGGCGATCGTGCGCTACGTGTTCTTCCCCTCGCTTGGCCTGACCCTGGTCGCCGGCCTGCTCGCCATCGCCATCAACCGCGCGCTGCACAGCGCCGGCTGGGCGCTCGCCAAGCTCGCCTCCGGTATCCTCGTCTTCGAATGGGGCTTCGCCGCCGTGCAGGGCCCGATGCAGGAAGCCGCCGACGAAGCCGCCCGCGCCGTCGCCGGCCAGATCGATCCCGCAACCCTCGCCCCCAATTTCGGCACCGAGCAGGGCGCCATCTGGGTCATGCTCGGCGTCGCGACGGTGAACGTCATCCTCGGCGTCTGGCGGCCGAAGTTTACGAACCTGCCGGATTGAGTGGGCCTGCAGCCTCCTGTATCACACATGCTTCTAATCTCGCCGCGGGCGCGCTGATTATTACTGTGCCCTCGCCCCTTGCGGGAGAGGGCATGTAGGACGGAGCAACAATCTCGCTCGGGTGAGGGGTATGTCTCCGCGAGCTCGGCGTGCCGAGAGATACCCCTCACCCAACCGAGCACGAGGATGGGCCGTCGATGCCCTCTCCCGCAAGGGGCGAGGGCACTGCATTGCGCAGCGGTGCGGAGGCTACTGCTGTTCCGTCTGACATTTAATGCAGCCTTACAGCCGAGCATGCGGTGATTATTACTGTGCCCTCGCCCCTTGCGGGAGAGGGCATGTAGGACGGAGCAACAATCTCGCTCGGGTGAGGGGTATGTCTCCGCGAGCTCGGCGTGCCGAGAGATACCCCTCACCCAACCGAGCACGAGGATGGGCCGTCGATGCCCTCTCCCGCAAGGGGCGAGGGCACTGCATTGCGCAGCGGTGCGGAGGCTACTGCTGTTCCGTCTGACATTTAATGCAGCCTTACAGCCGAGCATGCGGTGATTATTACTGTGCCCTCGCCCCTTGCGGGAGAGGGCATGTAGGACAGAGCAACGACCTCGCTTGGGTGAGGGGTATGTCTCCGCGAGCTCGGCGTGCCGAGAGAGACCCCTCACCCAACCGAGTACCAGGATGGGCGTCGATGCCCTCTCCGCCCTAGCGAAGCTTTGCTTCGCCTTGGGGGGCGAGGGCACTGCATCGCGCAGCGGTGCGGAGGTTACTGCTGTTCCGTCTGACATTTAATGCGGCCTTTCAGCCGAGCATGCGGTGATTATTACTGTGCCCTCGCCCCCAAGGCGAAGCAAAGCTTCGCTAGGGCGGGAGAGGGCATGTAGGACAGAGCAACGACCTCGCTTGGGTGAGGGGTATGTCTCCGCGAGCTCGGCGTGCCGAGAGAGACCCCTCACCCAACCGAGCACCAGGATGGGCCGGCGCTGCCCTCTCCCACAAGGGGCGAGGGCGCTGTATCGCGCAGCGTTGCGGAGGCGTCCGCTGTTCCGGCGGCCATCTAACGCAGCTCATTCAGCCGAGCTCGCGGCGGCTGTTACTGCGCCCTCTGCCGCCAAGGCAAGGCGTATCCTGCAAACAGAATAAGCTTGCTATTTTTCAGAAATCATGTTTATCTCTCCTCATCCCGCCTCGAGCAGAGGGACGGACGCGTCGTCACGAACGTGAGGTGGGCTGCGATGGACGTGGTGGCGGCGCTGGACGAGCGCTTGGCCGGCACGGACGGCGAAGTCGTGTGGTCCTGGCCTCTCGACGCTGAGGTCAAGTTCGCGGTCGATGCTGTGACGGCTCGCGCGGGCGATGGGGGCAAGAACGCCGATCCCCAGGGAGAGCACGAAGGACACCGTAAAACCATTGCGCGGGGGAGGCCGCTTGGTGGCCCGACCTGTGGTGACTGCCGCCTGCTTTCCTTGTTGCAGGCGGGCCATGGGCCGCGGTCAGCACCCGGCCTTCCCCGCGCCCTCTCGGTTTTCGAGGGCTGACGGCCGTATCACCCGGGCACACCGTGCCGCGGGATCGTGAGCGCGCATGCCCACTATCGTCATGAAAAAGCTGTCCATCGACCTCGGGAGATCGTGGACATGGATCTCATCACTCACAATACGTGCGACGGCAGCGCCGAGGCGGCGCCACCGTCGGTGGTCGAAGGTCTCACAGCTGCGTGGCGCGCAGCTCGATGGTCACGGGCGTGCCCGTACGCTTGGTCGCCGGATCGGCCGGCATCTGCAGCACGCGGGCGCGCTGGCCGGTGGCGAGGTCGGTGACCTTGACGATGCGGCCGTTGGAGAATTCGAGCGCGTCGTGGTGCTCGGTCGGCTTGTTGGTGTCGACCTGGCGGAAGCGGGCGAGATGGGCGCCGACCTTGCGGCGGAAGAAGAATCCCTTGATCCGCACGTCGCCCTCGAAGGCGAGCTCGGTGCCCGGACGCAGGCACACCGCCGTCAAGGGATCGTCCTTGGTCGAGAAGCCGCGGGTCTCCGTGCCGGGGAAGCGACAGGAGACCAGCACGTCGTCGATCTTGGCATCACGGGAAGAGACAGTATGGAGGCTGTAGTCACACATGGAAAGCTCCTGAAGGCACCACCAGCACTGAGGCCGCAACGGCGCAGCGGAGAAGTCGTTCCATGATGTTGAAGCTGTGGCCTGGTTCCACCGCCCGCGCAACGGGCGGTGGAGGCGCGAGCGCCCGATCAGGTGAGATGCGCGGCTTCCTCGGCGTCGTCGTCCTCGGCCGCGCCCCAATGCGAGGCGTCCTTGATGGTCGGGTCGATCAGCTCGCCGCGCAGCAGCGCCAGCGGCGACTTCCAGTACAGCGCGATGTTGTGGAAGGGGTCGGTGAGCACCTTGAACGCCCAGATCAGGCCGGTCGCAACGTCCTGCGTGGCAAACAGCTGGATCACGCGAAACAGGCCACCGCCGATGCCGACTGCAAGCCAGAGCACGCCGACGTGACGGATGAAGTCGGTCCGCGTCGCAGGTGCCTCGAACACGCCGAACAAAGTGGGGAAGGCGAACAGCGCGACCGGCACCAGGCCCCACACCGTCAGCAGGATGATCTTGCGGGTCTGATTGTAGCCGACCTTGACCGCTTCCTTGTAGTCGTTGCTCACGCCGTTGACGTGGTCATAGCCGTTCGGCTCGAAGAAGAAATGTCCCGTCTGGCGCGTCAGCATCGCCAGCCAGCCGACCAGGCCAGCCATCGCCGGATCCTTGAACAGCAGGGCGTAGCAGACGAGGAAGATCACGGCGCTGACC
Organism: Bradyrhizobium sp. USDA 4353; assembly: GCF_054063215.1. Lineage (NCBI taxonomy): Bacteria > Pseudomonadati > Pseudomonadota > Alphaproteobacteria > Hyphomicrobiales > Nitrobacteraceae > Bradyrhizobium > Bradyrhizobium sp. USDA 4353. The sequence goes on along the minus strand of NZ_JBSSGB010000001.1, from coordinate 660,017 downwards.
AGGTGCAGCGTCTGATTGATCCGGCTCTGATGATAGTAGCGATAGTCGTCGAAGCGCTGCGTCTGCAGGACTTTGTAGTAGCGCGGCATGCGAATCCCCGTGGGCGTTGTGGAACGGGACCGAGCCGTAGAGCGCTTCAGTGAAGCTGAGGTGACATTATGATGTTGTCACAATGAATGTGAGCGTCGCGGAGAGAGATTTGTTGCATATGCAACAAATAAGCGCCGCGGTGCGCCAAGCGTATCGAGCAACATGCGTCGTCTCGGCAATTGCGGTCATTGATCCATGTCAAAATTCACCACATTCGCTTCCAGCCGCACGAGCGGTGCCCTCCCTCTCCCCGTTCTTCACGGGGAGAGGGTTGGGGTGAGGGGCAGCCGCACCGGCGGTGCAAGCGGAGAGACGGATCCCCTTTATGCGGATTGGTTCTTGTGATGCGATCCAACCTATCATGGCCAGCAGAGCTAGTCGGATTGGAGAGGACAAGTCCGACCGCAAGCACCACCCGTGCCGCTGCCCCTCACCCCGACCCTCTCCCCGTAAGAACGGGGAGAGGGGGCGCACCGGTCGGGCGGATGGCGCGCCTCCGGCCGCGGCTGCCAGCCCCCGCTCAAACTCTTGATCACGGCAATGTCGGCGCTATATCGACGGTCTCTCCTCCACCGCCATTCTGTCCGGGAAGACGCATGACGATGACCGACACCGCCGCCGTATCCCATTCGTTTCAGGCCGAAGTCTCCGAGCTGCTGCATCTGATGGTGCACTCGGTCTATTCCGAGACCGATATTTTCCTTCGCGAATTGATTTCCAACGCCTCCGACGCCTGTGACAAGCTGCGTTATGAGGCCATCGCCCGGCCCGAATTGATCGGCGAGGGCGAGCCGCCGCAGATCCGGATCATCCCGAACAAGGCGGCCAGCACCCTGACCATCGCCGACAGCGGCATCGGCATGGACCGCCAGGAGCTGATCGACCATCTCGGCACCATCGCCCGCTCCGGCACCAAGGCCTTCGTGCAGAAGCTGTCGGAAGCCAAAGACGGCACCGGCCTGATCGGCCAGTTCGGCGTCGGCTTCTATTCCGCCTTCATGGTGGCCGACCGCATCACCGTGATCAGCCGCCGCGCCGGCGGCAGCGAGGTCTGGACCTGGACCTCCACGGGGGGCGCCGGCTTCGAGGTGGCGCCGGCCTCCGAGGAGGACGCCAAGCGGGTGGCGCGCGGCACCGAGATCGTGCTGCACCTCAAGGACGACGCCAAGAAATATCTCGAAACCTACGAAATCGAGCGCATCGTTACCGCCTATTCCGACAACATCCAGTTCCCGATCATGCTGGTCGCCGAGGAGGGCGAGCCGCGCCAGATCAACTCGGCGAGCGCGCTGTGGCAGCGCTCCAAGTCGGAGCTGTCGGCGGAGGATTACGCCAAGGCCTACAAGTCGATCGCCAATGCCTTCGACGAGCCGGCGATGACGCTGCACTACCGCGCCGAGGGCCGCTATTCCTACGCCGTGCTGCTGTTCGCGCCCTCGACCAAGCCGTTCGACCTGTTCGAGCCGGCGCGCAAGGGCAAGGTCAAGCTCTATGTCCGCCGCGTCTTCATCACCGACGACGCCGATCTGATGCCGGCCTACTTGCGCTTCATCCGCGGCGTGATCGACAGCGAGGATTTGCCGCTCAATCTGTCGCGCGAGATGCTGCAGAACAATCCGCAGCTCGGCCAGATCCGCAAGGCCGTGACGACGCGGGTGATCAGCGAGCTGGAGCAGCTCGCCGAGAAGGACGCGGCGAACTTCGAGAAGATCTGGGATTCGTTCGGCGCGGTCATCAAGGAAGGTCTTTACGAAGACTTCGAGCGCCGCGACAAGCTGCTGGCGCTGTCGCGCTTCACCACGACCACGGGCGAGAAGCGCTCGCTGAAGCAATATGTCGAGGGCCTCAAGGAGAACCAGACCGAGATCTACTTCCTGGTCGGCGACAGCCTGGAGCGGCTGAAGTCCAATCCGCGGCTCGAGGCGGCCAAGGCGCGCGGCGTCGAGGTGCTGCTCTTGACCGATCCGGTCGACGCGTTTTGGACCTCGGCGCGGCTCGAGTTCGACGGCAAGCCGCTGAAGTCGCTGAGCCAGGGCGACATCAATTTCGATCCGATCCCGGTGACCGAGACGGCGGCCGAGGACGAGGCCAAGCCGGCGGCGGACGAAGCGAATACGATTGCGCTGATCAAGGCGAGCCTCGGCGATCACGTCACCGACGTGAAGGTGTCGACCCGTCTGACCAGCAGCGCGTCGTGTCTCGTGGCCGGCAGCCATGGGCCGGATCGCGAGCTGGAGCGCATTCTCTCGCAGCAGGCGCGCGGCGCCCGCACCAAGCCGATCCTGGAGATCAATCTGCGCCATCCGCTGGTCGTTGCGGTCGCGAAGGCCGCGGCCGACAAGGCCAAGGTCGACGATCTCTCGTTCCTGCTGCTGGAGCAGGCGCAGATCCTCGACGGCGAGTTGCCGGAGGATCCCGCGGCGTTCGCGGCGCGGCTCAACCGGCTGGTGCTGCAGGGCGTGGCGGCATGAGGTGACGACGGGCGGGCGCCACGTCCTATTTGGTGGGGTCCGCCTGCGCGGCGACGAGCTTGCGCCAGCGCATCACCTCGGCCCGGTAGGTCGAGGCATAGACGCCGGCGTCGCCGGTGATCGGCGTCGCGCCGATCTCGGCGAGGTGGTGCAGGATCTCGGGATCGGCCAGGGCGGCATTGATCTCGCGGTTGAGCAGGTCGACGATCGCCTGCGGCGTGCCGCGCGGCGCGGCGACGCCGTAGAAGCCGGAGGTCTCGAACGCCGGCAGCACGTCGGCGACCGGCGGCAGATCGGGAAAGGCTTGCGCCCGCTCCCGGGTCGACACCGCCAGCGCCCGGATCTTGCCGCTGCGCACCAGGTCGGTGGCCGAGGCGGTGTTGTCGAACAGCGCGTGGATGTGCCCGGAGGCGAGGTCGGTCAGCGCCGGGCCGGAGCCGCGATAGGCGAGCACGGACCAGGTGATGCCGCCGAGCGTCCGGAACAACTCCGCGGACAATTGCTGCACCGTCCCGGGCCCGGCCGAGCCGACGCTGAGCTTGCCGGGGTTCGCCCGCGCATAGGCCAGGAACTCGGGCAACGTCTTGACCGGCAGCTCCTTGCTGACCAGCAGCAGCAGCGGCATCCGCGCCATCCCCGCGACGGGAAGGATGTCGTCGCCGTCCTGCGCGGACTCCCGCGAGGCGGTGATGATGTTGGCGGTGGAGGTCGCAAGCAGCGTGTAGCCGTCCGGCGCCGCGTTCGCGACGCTTCGTGTAGCGGTGGCGCCGCCGGCGCCCGGGCGGTGGTCGAGCACGAAGGCCTGGCCGAGCTGCCGCGACAGGCGGTCGCAGATCAGCACCGACAGGCGGCCGGTGGCGCCGCCCGGCGCGAAGGGAATGACCCAGGTCACCGATCGGGCGGGGTAGGGAGCTTCGCCGCCGGCGGTCGCCGCAGCCGGATGCATGGCAACAAGGCCGCTCCAGGCCACGCCTTGCAGCACGGCACGTCGTGTGATCGTCAATTCCTTGGGCATGCCGGCCTTCGCTTTGGCATGTTCTGGGAGAGCCAACCTAGCCGGTATTTCCGATTACTTCGTAAAGGTTCGCATCTACTTCGATCCCGCTCCGCTCCATGCGAGTTAACCCTGCCGGTTAACACCTGGTCAGGCCGCGCGACCTATAAGGACGCTATTCTGGAAGCGGTGGCAGGCATGACAACCGAGCGCGCGGACCGATCTGCGGACCCCATCACGCCCGGGCGGAGGCCGTCGACGGCCAAGATCTGGCTCAAGGCGATCGAGCTGACATCGCGCATCGAGGCCGAGCCGACCCTGCTGTTTGCCGATGTGATCGATGACTGGTCTGTCAGGCAGCCCGGTCGTCCGGCGCTGATCTCGAACAGCGAGACGCTCAGCTACGCCGCGCTGTCTGCGCGCATCAACCAATATGCCCGATGGGCGCTGGCCCAGGGCATCGCCCCCGGCGACACCGTCGCGCTGATGATGCCGAGCCGGCCGGACTATCTGGCGGCCTGGCTCGGGATCAGCCGCGTCGGCGGCGTCGTCGCGCTGATCAACACCAATCTGGTCGGACCCTCGCTGGCGCACTGCCTCAACGTCGCCGCACCAGCCCACATCATCGTCGCCACCGAGCTTCAACCTGCTTATGCCGACGCTATGCCGCTGATCTCCGAGGCGCCGCGTGTGTGGAATGCCGGGGGCGATCTCGACGCGGCGCTCGCCGCGATCGACTCGCGCCCGCTGCAGGCCAGTGAACGTCCCGCCGTCACGATCAACGACCGCGCACTGCTGATCTATACGTCGGGAACGACCGGCCTGCCCAAGGCCGCCAGCATCAGCCACCGTCGCATCCTGAGCTGGGGCGGCTGGTTTGCGGGGCTCACGGGTGCAAGTCCCGACGATCGCCTCTATGATTGTCTTCCCGTCTACCATTCCGTCGGCGGCATCGTCGCGCCCTGCAGCATGCTGCGCGCCGGCGGCACGGCGGTGCTGGCGGAGAAGTTCTCGGCCCGTCAGTTCTGGCGCGACATCGTCCACCACGACTGCACGCTGGTGCAATATATCGGCGAGCTCTGCCGCTATCTGCTCGCAGCGCCCCCATCCGATCTCGATCGCGCCCATCGGCTGCGGCTGGCTTGCGGCAACGGCTTGCGCGGCGATATCTGGGAGGCGTTCCAGGCGCGCTTCGCCATTCCGCAGGTGATGGAATTCTACGCGGCGACCGAAGGCAATTTCTCGCTCTACAATGTCGAGGGGAGAGTGGGCTCGATCGGTCGCGTGCCGTCGCTGCTCGCGCATCGTTTTCCGGCAGCGATCATTCAGCTCGATGAGGACCAGCGCGCGCCGCTGCGCGGGCCCGACGGGCTGTGCCTGCCATGTGCGCGCGGTGAGGTCGGCGAGGCCGTCGGCCGCATGGGCAAGGCCGATGACGGTGGCGGCCGCTTCGAGGGCTACACCGATCGCGCGGAGACCGAGAAGAAGATCCTGCGCAATGTCTTCGCCGAGGGCGATGCTTGGTTCCGCACCGGCGACCTGATGCGCCAGGACGAGCAGGGCTTCTTCTACTTCGTCGACCGGGTCGGCGACACCTTCCGCTGGAAGGGCGAGAACGTCGCGACCAGCGAGGTGAATGACGCCATCCTGCAATGTCTGGGAGTCGTGGAGGCCTCGACCTATGGCGTCGCGGTGCCGGGCAACGATGGTCGCGCCGGCATGGCGGCGCTGGTTGTCGCAGCGGACTTCGATCTCGCGAGGCTGTCGGCCGAGCTGGCGCGCCGCTTGCCGGCCTATGCGCAGCCGGTGGCGCTGCGCATCACGCCGTCGCTGCAGTCGACCGAGACGTTCAAGCAGAAGAAGCAGCAGCTGATGCGCGACGGCTTCGATCCCGCGATCGTGTCCGAGCCATTGTACATCCGTGATGCGGCGACCGGAGCCTACCGCCCGCTCGACGCTGGCATCTATGCGCAGATCGCGAGCGGCGAGGTCCGTTTGTAGATGATTTTAATCATAGGCCACGAGGTGCATTTACCAACGGTCTCAAAACATACCGCGAAGGTCCGGGTTCCTTCACCTTGTCGCTCTAGTGTCGGTCGCATCGTTTGAACAATGACGGATTTCGCCATGTCGGTACGGTTAAGAATCATTGCAGCCATCAAGCAGATTGCAGAGGAGCAGAAGGTCAAGCTGCCGCCGCTGACCGACGAGCTGACCCTGCACGAGACCGGCTTCGACTCGCTCGCCTTCGCGATCCTTGTTGCCCGTCTCGAGGACGATCTCGGCGTCGATCCGTTCACTCTGTCGGAGGAGGTCACGTTCCCGAACACGATCGGCGACTTCATCAGGGCGTATGAGAATGTCCCCGCGTGAGATCTTCGCGCTGCGCGACCATCTCGGCACGGCGCTGACTAAGCGGACGATCTCCGATCCGCGCCACGTCGTCTCGCTGGCCGAGCTGTCGCGCGGAAGCTGTCTCGGCGGCCGCGCCGGCGAGCTCGACGGCCGCGCGGTCCTGCTCGCGACCTCCAGCCAATTGTTGGCGGGACTGGCGCTGATCGAGATCGATGGCGTCGCCCGGCGCATGCTGCTGTGCCCGCCCGATCTGAAGGACGAGCATCTCGGCAGCATCATTGCCGATGCCGGGATCGATGCCGTCGTCACCGACGAGCCGGAGCGCTTCGCGGGCCGTGGCATTGATCTCGTTATCTCCGTCGGCCTGCCGCAACTCTCGGCCCAAGTCGCGCCAACGGTCCGCGCGACCGAATGGCTGATGCTGACCTCGGGCACCTCCGGCGTGCCGAAGATCGTCGGCCATACGCTGGAGGGCTTGTGCGGCGCCATCATCGGTGATCGGCCGGCGCCTGGCGATGCCTTGCCGGTGTGGGCGACGTTCTACGACATCCGCCGCTATGGCGGGCTGCAGATCTTCCTGCGCGCCATCGTCGGCGGCGGCTCCATGGTGCTGTCCGATCCGGGCGAGGCACTGGCCGATCACGTCGCGCGCCTCACTGCGCGCGGCGTCACGCATATCTCCGGCACGCCGTCGCATTGGCGCAAGCTGCTGATGAGCGGATCGGCCGAGCAATTCGCCCCGCGTTATGTGCGGCTGTCGGGCGAGATCGCCGATCAGGCCGTGCTCGATGGATTGAGGGAGGCATTCCCGAACGCCTCGATCGGTCACGCCTATGCGTCGACCGAGGCGGGCGTGGGCTTTGCCGTCAATGACGGGCTGGAAGGCTTTCCTGCAACGCTGCTCGGCGAGGGCCGCGGCCCCGTCGATATGAAAGTTGTCGACGGCTCGCTGCGGATCCGCTCGAAGCGCGCGGCGCATGCCTATGTCGGGCGCACGGCGGCGGCGCTGACCGATTCCGACGGCTATGTCGACACCGGCGACATGGTCGAGCTGCGCGGCGACCGCTACTACTTCGTTGGGCGGCGCAACGGCATCATCAATGTCGGCGGCCTGAAGGTGCATCCCGAGGAGATCGAAGCCGTGATCAACGGCCATCCCGAGGTGCGGATGTCGCGCGCCAAGTCGCGGCGAAGTCCGATCACCGGCGGCATCGTCGTGGCAGAAGTGGTGCTCACGAGGGACAGCGATGCGGCGCGGACGGATGCCGTCCGCAACGAGATCCTCGCCGAGTGTCGCGCGCGTCTGGCCGCCCACAAGGTGCCGGCGATGATTCGGTTCGTGCCGGCGCTTGATGTCACGCCGGCCGGCAAGCTGGCGCGCGCCGATGCGTAACGTCCTTGTCACCGGCGGCAGCCGCGGCATCGGCCTGGCCATCGTGCGCAGGCTCGCGGCTGCCGGCTACGACGTCATCGCGGTGGCCCGTCGCGAGAGCGACGAGCTGCGCGCAGCCATCGCCGAGTTCAGCGCGAGCAGCGCCGGCATCCATTTCCGCGCCTGCGACCTCAGCGCCGTCGATGCCATCCCCGCCTTCGTGAAGTCGGTGCGCGACGAGTTCGGTCCGCTCTACGGCCTCGTCAACAATGCCGGCATCGGAACCGAGGGCCTGCTCGCGACCATGCACAATTCGGAGATCGAGGCGCTGGTGCGGCTCAACGTGCTGGCGCCGATGATCCTCACCAAATACGTCGCGCGCCACATGATGGCGGCGGGCGAGGGGCGCATCGTCAACATCTCCTCGATCATCGCCAGCACCGGCTACAACGGGCTTTCGGTGTACGGCGCGACCAAGGCCGCTGCCAACGGCTTCACGCGCTCGCTGGCGCGCGAGGTCGGCAAGGTCGGCATCACCGTCAATGCGATCGCGCCGGGCTTCATCGCGACCGAGTTGACGCAGAGAATGGACCAGGCGCAGCAGCATCGCATCGCCGGCCGTAGCGCGCTGCGTCGTTTGCCCGAGACCTCAGACGTCGCCGCAATGGTCGAGTACCTGCTCGGCGAAGGCGGGCGCAACGTCACCGGCACGGTGCTGACGGTCGACGCCGGCAATACCGCCTGATGCGATGATCGGCCGCGCCTGCGGTTGATTTCGCTCAAGCCTCGGAGCGGCGGTCGCGGCGATAGTGCCGGCGCAATTCCGGAACTGATCGCCATGTTCGAACGCATCCTGCGATGGACCCTCGTCGCAATCGCCGTCGCGGGCCTCGCCGCGGGCGGCCTCGCGCAGGCGGTCGGCCGGCCCGAATGGGCTGGCATCGCCTTCACTGCCTCGACCGTCCCGGTCATCGCCGGCCTGATCGTCTCGATCATCCGCGATGTCCTGGCCGGCCGCATCGGCGTCGACGCCATCGCGCTGGTGTCGATGAGCGCGGCGATCGTGCTCGGCGAGCCGCTTGCGGGCGCCGTGGTGGCGCTGATGTATTCCGGTGGCAATGTGCTCGAGGACATCGCCGTCGCGCGTGCCGAGCACGACCTGCGCGCGCTGGTCGACCGGGCGCCGCGTCTGGCCCATCGCTGGCGTGAGGATCGCATCGAGGATGTTGCGGTGGCCGACGTGGCCGTGGGCGACCGCCTGATGGTCCGCGCCGGCGAGATCGTGCCGGTCGACGGCGTGGTCGAGTCGGCCCTAGCGGTAGTCGATGAATCGGCGCTGACGGGCGAGCCGATCCCGGTGTCGAAGACGCGCGGCATGGCGATCCTGTCTGGGTCGCTGAATGCCGGCGAGACGTTCGAGCTCTCGGTCACCGCTACTGCGGGCGAGAGCACCTATGCGGGGATCGTCAAGCTGGTGACCTCGGCGCAGACCGCGAAGGCGCCGTTTGTACGGCTTGCGGATCGCTACGCGCTGATCTTCCTGCCGGTGAGCCTGGCGATCGCGGCCGCCGCCTGGTTTGCATCGGGCGATCTGATCCGAGCCCTCGCGGTGATGGTCGCCGCGACGCCTTGCCCACTCATCCTTGCGGCACCGGTCGCGTTCATCGCAGGCGTCGCGCAGGCAGCGCGCAGCGGCATCCTGGTCAAGGGCGGCGGCAAATTGGAGGCACTGGCGCGGGCGCACACGGTGCTGTTCGACAAGACAGGCACGCTCACTGTCGGCGGCGCGCGACTGCTCTCGGTCGAGGCGGCGCCGGGCGAGGATGCCGACAACGTGTTGCTGCTCGGTGCCTCGCTGGAACAGGCCTCCCATCATGTGCTGGCGCATGCCATCGTCGAGGCTGGCCATGCTCGCGGACTCAAGCTCGAGGTGCCGGAGCGCGTCAGGGAGACGATGGGCTCGGGCCTCGAGGGGATCATCGACGGCCGCCGCGTCAGCGCCGGCTCGCCGGACATGATCCTCGGCAATCACGCGCCGCCGCCATGGGCCGCGCGGGCCATCCGCCGGGCGTCCTGGCGCTCGGCGCTGGTGGTGCTTGTTGCTGTCGATGGCAAGCCGATCGGCGCGCTGCTGCTGGCCGATGAATTGCGCGCAGACACGCCGCGGGCGATCCGCTGGCTGCGCGAGGCCGGCATTGTCCGCATGGTCATGGTGACCGGCGACCGCGCCGCGGCGGCCCAGGCCATCGGCGCTGCGCTCGACCTCGATGCGGTGCTCGCCGACCGCGTCCCCTCGGACAAGGTCGACGCAGTCAAAAGCGAGCAGCGGTTGCATCCGACCATCATGGTCGGCGACGGCATCAATGATGCGCCGGCGCTGGCCTCCGCCGATGTCGGCATCGCACTCGGCGCGCGTGGCGCGAGCGCCTCGTCGGAGGCGGCCGACGTCGTCATCCTCGCCGACCGGCTCGACCGCGTCGGCGAGGCGATCGTGATCGCGCAGCGTGCCCGACGCATCGCGCTGGAAAGCATCATTGCCGGCATGGCGCTGTCCTTCATCGCGATGGGCGCGGCAGCGTTTGGCCTGTTGCAGCCGGTGCCGGCGGCGCTGGTGCAGGAGGCGATCGATGTGGCCGTCATCCTCAACGCGCTCCGTGCGCTGCTGCCGGCCGGCCGCGGCAAGGCGGGCCAGATCACCGTGGAGGACGGCCGCGGCCTGCGGCACGACCATCAGGCGCTGCTGCGTGGGCTCGATCGCCTGCGGGTGATCGTCGATGCGCTCGACGAGGTCGCGCCGGAGAGTGCCGTCAGCCTTATCACGGAGGCCAATGTGCTGGTGCAGGACCAGGTCGTCGCGCATGAGCGCGATGACGAGGGCTCGGTCTATCCGCGGCTGGCGCGGCTGCTGCAAGACAGCCATGGCCTGTCGGCGATGAGCCGCGCGCATCGCGAGATCCTGCATCTGGCGCGGCTGCTCGGGCGGGTGGTCGAGGACCTGCCGTCCGAGAAGGTCGACCGCTATCTGATCCGCGATGCGCAGCGGGTCATCGAGGCGATCGAGACCTTGGTGCGCATGCATACTGCGCAGGAGGACGACATCTATGAGGCCGTCGCGGCGCGCTCCGCGGCGTAACTCAGTCGAGATGCCTCGGCAGGTCGATGCGCTCGCCGGCAAACTCTGCCGGGCCGTCGATCAGGCGGCGAATGCGCCGCTCGCGCTCGTCGGCCGGCAGGTTCGGGTCGAGCATCTGGTCGATCTGCCGGATCGCGTTCTGCTCGATCGTCAGCGGATCCCTCAGCTTGGGCTGTGCGGCCGGGATCGGCGTGGAGGCACGCAGCCCGATCGCGAGCAACTGGCTGATGGCATCGGAGCGCGTAACCTCGTGCGTCTCGGCCCACGCATCGATGTCGGCGGTGAGCTGCTGCGACAGCTTCACCGCGCTCACCGCGTCGTGTCCCAGCCGGACGGCGGGACTGTGATCCCTTCGCGAGTCGGACATCGGCGCTATGTTGGGCGTCATCTGCCTGTTGATCATGTCAGCCTAGGATAGGGTTGAGGGAATGGGATTTGATTTCGATCAAGGACGGCCTAAGAAGACGGCCTTCTCGCGGCAATCCGGCCGCCGGGGGACTTTTGTATGTCTGCTGCCAGGCAGACGGTCCGGCATAGGACCGAAGACAGTTCTTGCTCATGCGCTTCCTGCACACCTTCCAGCTCTATGACTTCCTCGACACGCTCGTCAGCCTGTTCACGGCCTTCGTGCTGGGCACCCTGATCGGCGCCGAGCGGCAATTCCGGCAGCGCAGCGCCGGCCTGCGCACCAATGTGCTGGTCGCGGTGGGCGCGGCGGCCTTCGTCGATCTCGGCAACCGCCTCACCGGCGCCGACGGCGCGGTGCGGATCATCGCCTATGTGGTCTCCGGCATCGGCTTTCTCGGTGCCGGCACGATCATGAAGGAAGGCATGAACGTCCGGGGTCTCAATACCGCGGCGACCTTGTGGGCGTCGGCGGCGGTGGGCGCCTGCGCGGGCGCTGACCTCGTCGCCCAGTCGGTGGCGCTGACCCTGTTCGTGCTCGCCGGCAACACCTTGCTGCGGCCGCTGGTGAATGCGATCGACCGCATCCCGCTCAACGCGGCGACCTCCGAGGCCAATTACGAGATCGTGGTGACCACCGACGTCCTGCATGCCGCGCAATTGCGCGAGGCGCTCGATGAGCGGCTGGAGGCGGCGAAGTATCCGGTGCGCGAGACCGAGGTCGCCTACCGCTCCGACGACATCGCGGAGATCACCGCGACCTTGGTGCCGCTGGCGGCCGAGACGGCCGAGCTCGACCGGGTGACGGCGGAGCTGGCCAAGCTGCCCGGCGTCCGTCATGCGACGTGGAACGTCAGCGCGCTGGAGTAATGAGCGATGCGCCCCGCAGCTACTTGATGCAGCGACCGACATCGCCGGCGGTGGTCGGCGATTCATAGCCTCCGGGGGACGTTGGCTGGCCGTCGAAGAACACCGCAAGCTGGTTGGCGATGCCATAGTCCGTCGCACCCCGGCGCCGATCATTGATCATGCGGGCAATGTTCCATTCATCGTGTGAACCATAGCTGAATGCGACGGAGGCGCGCAGGCCGTAGTAGTTGCGGAAGCCGGGACGGGTCAGGCTGCCATTGGCGATCGCGTCCTTGAACGTGGGGTCGGGTGCGATCTTGTCGTCGAACCAGGCTTCGAGCTTTTCGAGATCATGCGTCCCGGTGAGATCGAAGTACTTGGCAAAATCGTTCGGGCCCGAGAAGTAGAAAAAGTCGAAGGCCTCGCCGAGGCCTCTGTCGCCTTCGAGGATCTGCGTCCACATGTACATGTAGTCGGCGCCGCTCGCGCCCCGCAGGCCGTCGCCGCCCTCGGCGCCGGGATTGAGCACGAAAACCGCGCGGGGCCCGAAGCGTTCGGTCACACGCTCGGCAATCTTGGCCGCGATGGCGGTGTTGACCGCAAAGGCACCGCCGCCGGCCGGTGACAGCGGCACACTGAGATACCCCACCGCTTTTCCCTGCGCGCGCTGATCGGCGATCAGCTTTCGGACGCGCGCCACATTGGCGGTGATCGCATCCTTGAACTCCGGATGCACGCAATAGCAGATGTCGAGCGCGGTGCAGACGGTGACCGGCTCGGAGGCCGCCCGCGCCGGTCCAGCCGCGCCTGCTGTCACGACCGCGGTCGCGAGTGCGGCAGCCATGATGGTCGCGATTCCCTGCCCCGAACATGCAACGCGGCTCGTCATGGTGCCTCCACGATCCCCGACAGGACTGCGGCGAATGATAGGACGCCGATCCGGAAATACAACCAGAGATGTATGACGCGTCCGTGGCAGGCGCGTTCAATGCGCGCCGCGGGCGAAGATCTCGTAGAAGCCGAGCACGATCTCGCAGGCGATCAGGATCACGACGATGATCTCGAGCCGGAGCGAGCGCTTGGTGTCGATGATGTCGGCCACTGCCTCTGCGGTCTCGGCGATCACGGCGAGCTTGCGGTTGAGCGTCTCCTCGCGCTCCTTCAGCTCGTACTCGTCCTCGAGCCGGGCATAGAGCCGCTCGAGATCGGGGCGGTCCCACAGCACGTCAGGCTTCTCGCCGACAGCGACGCGGCCGGAGACGCGGTGCTGCACCAAGAGCGCGGCGCCGAGCAGCTTGACCATCGCGACCCGGCTGCGCGACGTGCGCCCCTGCGAGGCCAGCTCGCGCGCGAACGGCTCGATCGTGTCGAACACGTTGGCGATCTCGCGCTCGCTGCGGCCGAGCACGACGCTCTTGGCCAGCGCATCGGCGACAATGAGCAGCCGCTCCAGCGACAATTCCTTGACCTGGATCGGGCCGCCGACCGGAATCGGCTCGTCGGACTCGCGGGCGACCTGGACCTTGGCGGTCTCCTCCTCATGCGGCGCGATCGGGCCGAACAGCCGCGGGCTGAGCTGATCGAGGAAGTTGAGCTCCTCGGCGACCGACAGGCCGACGAAGACGACGACGCCGTAGCGGAAGACCACCGCGATGCCGGTCTCGCCGATGCGGACGGCGAGCGGCGTGGCGGACAGGACCTGACCTTCGAAACCGGCGGTGTTGATGCGGTCTGCGATCTGCAGGGCGCGGGCGGCGAGCTGGGGGACAGGCGGGGTATCGGCACTCATCCCGCAAGGCTAGCACGCCGAACCCAACGGAACGATAACATGGCGCGAGCATGGCGGCCGCCGTCCCGGAGCCGAACCCGCTTGACAGGGATGTCCATAGCTCCGCATGGAAGGCGCTCTCCGCACGGATGACCTCGCGATGTCGAAGCCCAGCGCTGCAGATTATTATGCCTCGATCCCGGTGTTTCGCGGCTTCTCGCGGCTGATGGATCCCGAGCTCTATAAGCCGCTGCCCGACGATTGGCTGATCGGCACGGCCGATATCGTCGAATCGACCAAGGCGATCGCGGACAAGCGCTACAAGGCGGTCAATATGGCCGGGGCCGCGGTCATCGCCGCCGTGACCAATGCGCTTGAGGGACGCGAATTCCCGTTCGTGTTCGGCGGCGACGGCGCAAGCTTCGCGGTCGGACCTGACGATGCCGCAGCGGCCCGTGGGGCCCTGGCCGCCACGGCGCGCTGGGTCAGCGACGATCTTGGGCTCGCGATGCGCGTCGCGCTGGTGCCGGTCAGCGCGATCCGGTCGGCGGGCCAGGATGTACGGGTGGCGCGTTACGGCCCGTCGGCCAATCTGTCCTACGCGATGTTCGCCGGCGGTGGCCTGGGCTGGGCCGAGGCCGCGATGAAGCGGGGCGAGTTCGCGATTCCTCCGGCGCCATCAGGCACGCAACCCGATCTGTCAGGACTGTCCTGCCGGTTCGAGGAGATGCCGTCGGCGCGTGGTCTCATCCTGTCGGTGCTGGTGCTGCCGGCCGCCGGCGCCGAGCCGCAGGCCTATCGCCGGGTCATCGAGGACATCATCACGCTGACCGAGCGCAGTCCCGAGGCCGGGCGGCCGGTGCCCCCCGGCGGGCCGGCGCTGCAATGGCCGCCGCAAGGCCTGAACTACGAAGTTCGCGCGTCGCGTGGCCCGGGCGTCGTGCGCTGGGTCCGGGTCCTCGGCCGCACGCTGTTCGTCTATGCCATCATGCGCTTCGGCATCAGCATCGGCGGCTTCGTGCCGGATCTCTACCGGCAGCAGGTGGTCGAGAATTCCGACTTCCGGAAATACGACGACGCGCTGCGCATGATCCTCGACTGCACCGAGGAGCTTGCCAAGGAGCTGGAGCGCCGGCTCAGCGCGGCAGCGTCACAAGGCATCGTCCGCTACGGGCTGCACCGGCAGGCCTCGGCGATGATGACCTGCTTCACGCCATCGGCGATCCGCCCCGACCACGTCCATTTCATCGACGGGGCGCAGGGCGGCTATGCGTCGGCGGCGACGGCGCTGAAGGCGGCGGTCGCCTGAGGTCGATCAGCGCGCGCGCGTCCAGGTCTCGCCGCCGCACATCGCGCCGACGCAGCCTTCGACCTTCAGCGTATCCGGACCGGACACCGAGATGTGACTGGTGTAGCTCTGGCCGTCATCGGCGTTGTAGATCTTGCCGGACCATTTGTTCGGTCCATCCGGATGAATGTTCTCGAACAGCTGCAGTCCCATGATCGGGCGGTTGGCCAGCGCGCGATTGGGGTTCTTGTTGTCGACCGCCGGCTTGCCGGTGTCGGTGTCCATCGGCTCCTTCAGCCACACCACCGTGCCGCACAGATTGGCGCCGCATTTGGCGACCTTGATCTTGGCGTCACCCGCCTGGGTCAGCCAGGTGCCGGTCGGATCGTCGGCGGCCAAGGCCGGCTGCGCGATCACGAACGACGCGAGTGCGAGACCAGCCAGACGCAATTTCCAAATCATGGTACCCCCCGTTCAAGCCGCGCTTGATTACCAGCAAACAGCGGAGTTGCAATCGCAGAGGTGTGGTTGTCCAAAGCAGTGTCATCACGATCAGGTGCATTTATGACCGGGCGTCTCAATTCCTTGCGCGGTTGTCTCATGGTGTTCGGCGGCCAAGATTGCGGCTGCAAAACAGTCGCGTCGTCCCGCCTTGAGCCGGGACCCATACCTGCAGGAAGAGGTTTGAGGCAGGCCGGTCATTGGCATTTTGCCCATCCCCAGCGCCGCGGCGGATGGGATCTCCGGATCTGCGCCATGCCGCGCTGCGCGCGTCACGGCTTGTCCGGGACGACAGTTGTGGGTGGAGCGGATTCACGGTTCAAACAGCTGAGGCGGGCGAGGGCGTGCAGTCACAATCTCGCGGCACCTCATGCCCGAGCTCTGTGATCAGTTCGTCCCTCGCAAATCGTGCAGAGGGCGCAGGGAATGCCGGGTGACAGCCTCACCCATGGCCCGCCTGCGGAAAGAATGCAGGCGGCAGGTACCACAGGCAAAGCCGAAACACGCCGGCATTCCCTGCGCGATGGTCTTCACGCTTATACGCAGTCTCCCTGGTGCGCCGGCTTGTTGGCCACCTCCGCGCGAGGCGAAGCCTCGTCGCGCTCGCGACAATGCGCTCACGCGCATTGCGCGGATGATACCAGCTTCGGGGTATCAGGACGCTGCGACTTCACGTCCGCCAGGAATCGTTCGTCCGCGCCCTCGTTGCCGAAAACGCTGCGATCTCTCGCGGCCACCGCATCCCCGCCTCGCGTGTCGTGACGATCGCGCGCTACGCCCCTACTGCAGTGAGGCGGGATGCGCGGAGATAATCATGATTTTCGGAAATGCGCAAGAGGATTATTTTTTTCGGAAGTCGCCTCCTGTTTGTGGGCCAGCCGGCGGAGAGAGCCCGGCCGGTACGGCAGCGGCAGTGCGCTCCCTCTCCCCGTTCTTCACGGGGAGAGGGCTGGGGTGAGGGGCAACGGAACGGGTGATGTGCGTGAAGAAGCAGAGCCCTCAGGCTCCGAGCGGAGCGAGAGTTGAAAGAGTTCGGACGTGCCTCGCCGCATGCACTTCCCGTGTGGCGGCCCCTCACCCCGACCCTCGCCCCGTGAAGAACGGGGAGAGGGAGCGCACCGTCCGTGCCTCAAACTGCTCCCTGGGGGTATGGGTCCCGGATCGGCGCGCGCGTTGCGCGATTGTCCGGGACGACGGCTGGAGGTCGACGCCTCACCACGGCAATCCGCACAGGTCGATCGTGCCGCGCGTCGGCGCCGTGCGCTTCACGTCGTGCACCATCGCTGACAACGTGTCGAAGCGGATGCGGCCCTTGTCGGGCTGCTCCGCGTAGACGTCGCCGTCGAACGGGATGAAGCCGCGGGCGCCATAGAAGGCGACGCGATCGGGCGCGCAGAACAGGAGAGCGTAGTTGATCGAGTCCTCATGCCGCAGCGTCTGGATCGCGGCGTTCAGCCCGATCGTGGCGAGACCGCGATTGCGCACGTCGGCGCGCGTCAAAACGCCGCCGATGCCGGCGATGTTGACGTTCTGTCCGTTCCATTTCGTCAGGCGGCGATAGATCCCGACATGGCAGAGCACGTCGCCATCCTCGTCCTGAACCAGCACGCGCAGATCCGCATGCGCAAATGTGATACCGGCCCAGGGTAAGGTCGCCACCACCTCAGGCGGCCAGATCGCATCATAAAGCGGCTTGGCCTGTGGCCATCCGGCATCGCCATTCAACACGTCGATCTCGATGCTCATCAAACCGGCTCGCTTTTTCCAAATTCACGGTGTTTTACGGCTTCGGAACCTTCTATAAGGAGGTCCCGTTAAATCCCGTCTTCCCATAAGTTGCGGAACCGACCCCATGACCTTTACGCTTCCCCCCCTGCCTTACGCCTATGACGCCCTCGGCGCCTACATGTCCAAGGAGACGCTGGAGTATCATCACGACAAGCATCACCAGGCCTATGTGACCAACGGCAACAATCTGATCAAGGGGACCGAATTCGAAGGCAAGTCCCTCGAGGAGATCGTCAAGGGCTCGTTCGGCAAGAACGCACCGATCTTCAACAATGCCGGCCAGCACTACAATCACATCCACTTTTGGTCCTGGATGAAGCCGAATGGCGGCGGCACCAAGCTGCCGGGCGCGCTGGAGAAGAAGATCGACGAGGACCTCGGCGGCTACGAGAAGTTCAAGGCAGACTTCATCGCCGCCGGCGTCGGCCAGTTCGGCTCGGGCTGGGCCTGGCTCTCGGTCAAGAACGGCAAGCTGGAAATCTCCAAGACCGCCAACGGCGAAAGCCCGCTGGTGCATGGCGCGACCCCGATCCTCGGCGTCGACGTCTGGGAGCACTCCTACTACATCGACTACCGCAACCGCCGTCCCGACTATCTCAAGGCGTTCGTCGAGAACCTCATCAACTGGGAATATGTCGAAGAGCTCTACAGCAAGGCTGTCTGATCTGACGTGATCGACGGAGGAGGGCGGTGAGCTTAAGCTCGCCGCCCTTTTTCTTTGACGTGCATGGTCTTTGACGCTGATGTGACGCGGGTCATTCTTGCCAGGGTGAGGTGGCTGCGGCAAAAGTTTTGCCTGTTGCGGGGAAGAGGGCAGGGCATTCGTTCTCTCGATGCCGTGCGGGGGGAGTAATTGTGAATCAGCTGTTCGGCTACTTGCTCGTCTTTTTCGGCGGCGGCTGCGGCGCCTCGATCCGGCACGCGGTCAACATGGCGAGCGCCCGCGCGCTCGGCACCGATTTTCCGTGGGGCACCTTCATCATCAACATCACCGGCTCGACCGTGATGGGCCTGATCGCGGGCTATCTCACCTTCAAGGGCGGCGCCACCCAGCACTGGCGGCTGTTTCTGATGACCGGCATCCTCGGCGGCTACACGACGTTCTCGGCCTTCTCGCTGGATACGGCCTTGCTGTATGAGCGCGGAGCGCTGGGGCTGGCGGCGGCCTATGTGCTTGGGTCGGTGGGGATCTCGATCGCGGGACTGTTCGCCGGGCTGGCGCTGGTGCGAGTTTTGAGTTGAGGCGCCGTGTCCGTCCGAGCGACGGCGAAAATCTCGACCTTTTGCTTGGCCCCTGGATCGCTTCGCTACGCTCGCGATGACGGAGCAAGGCCGGGGCAGCGTGTGCCTCAAGGACGAGTCAGGCGGCACCGAGCGTCGCCACAACCTCCGTCATCGCGAGCGTAGCGAAGCGATCCAGGGGCCAAGGAGAAAGTCCCGCCGGAATTCGGTCTGTCCTCCCAATCCAGGCGGTCACGGCGTCATTCACCGGCGGTGGACAGGGGTGATGTTATAATATAACATTATGACGAAATGACCCAGTCCGCCCTCCAGAGCCACGACCACAGCCATGCGCATGGCGCGCATGGGGACAGTCACGGCCACAATCACCCTCATGCCCATAGCCACGGCCCCGCCGCGCCGCATCCGGCGCAGCCGGCGCGTTGGTCGATCCTGCGGATGCCGGTGGCAACGCGGCTGGGCGCGGCGATCGCGGCCAGTGCGGTGCTGTGGGTGATCGTCATCCTGGCGATGCGGTGACAGCGATGGCGCAGCTACAATTTCGCGACGTCACCTTGGGCTATGACCGGCACCCGGCCGTGCATCACCTCTCCGGCGACGTGGCCGAAGGCGCGCTGCTGGCCGTGATCGGGCCCAACGGCGCCGGCAAGTCGACCCTGTTTCGCGGCATCGTCGGGCTGTTGAAGCCGCTGGCCGGCAGCATCTCCGCCGCCGGCTTGAGGCCGCGCGAGATCGCCTATCTGCCGCAGATCGCCGACATCGACCGCACCTTTCCGATCTCGGTGTTCGACTTCGTCAGCACCGGGCTGTGGCGTTCGGTCGGTATCTTCGGCGGCATTGGCGCTGCCGCGCGCGAGAAGATCGCGCAGGCGATTGCTGCCGTCGGTCTCACCGGCTTCGAGGGCCGCGGCATCGGCACGCTGTCGGGCGGGCAGATGCAGCGCCTCTTGTTCGCGCGCGTGCTGCTGCAGGATGCCCGCGTGATCGTGCTCGACGAGCCGTTCAACGCGATGGACTCCAAGACCTCGTCCGACCTCTTGCGGCTGATCGAGCACTGGCATGGCGAGCGGCGCACGGTGCTGGCGGCGTTGCACGACATGGACATGGTGCGCGCGCACTTTCCGCAGACGCTGCTGCTGGCGCGCGAAGCCGTCGCCTGGGGAGCGACGGCCGAGGTGCTGACATCAGACAATCTCGCGCAGGCACGGCGGATGTGCGAGGCGTTCGACGATGCCGCAGCGCCCTGCGCGCCGGCGCAATCCTCGAAGGCGGCGTGATGCTGCGCGAGGTGCTGGTCGCTCCGTTCTCGGATTTCGAGTTCATGCGCCGCGCGCTCGCGGCCGTGATCGCGCTGGCGCTCGGCTCCGGTCCGATCGGCGTCTTCCTGATGCTCCGGCGTATGAGCCTGGTCGGTGACGCCATGGCGCACGCCATTTTGCCGGGGGCGGCGATCGGCTTCCTGCTCTCGGGCCTCAATCTGTTCGCGATGACCACCGGCGGCCTCGTCGCGGGCTTTGCGGTGGCGCTGCTGTCCGGCCTCGTGTCGCGCTCGACCGGGCTGAAGGAGGATGCCTCGCTCGCGACCTTCTATCTGGCCTCGCTCGCGCTCGGCGTCACCATCGTCTCCGTCAAGGGCACCAATGTCGACCTGCTGCACGTGCTGTTCGGCAACATCCTGGCGATGGATGATCCCACCTTGCTGATGGTCGCGACCAACGCGACGATCACTCTGGTCGTGCTCGCGGTGATCTATCGGCCCCTCGTCGTCGAAAGCGTCGATCCGCTGTTTCTGCGGACGGTGAGCCGGGCCGGCGCGCCGGCACATCTGATCTTCCTCGGCCTGATCGTGGTCAATCTTGTCAACGGCTTCCAGGCGCTCGGCACGCTGCTTGCCGTCGGATTAATGATCCTCCCCGCGGGCATCGCGCGGTTCTGGTCGCGCGACGTCACGCCGATGATCTGCATCGCGGTCGGCTCCGCGATCGTTTCCGGCTACATCGGCCTGGTGCTGTCGTTCCAGACCCGCATTCCTTCGGGTCCCGCGATCATCCTGGTCGCATCCCTGATCTATCTCGGCTCGGTGCTGTTCGGACGCGTGGGCGGCGTGCTTCCGCAACTGTTTCCGGGACGTCACCTCGAAGCATGAAGCCCATTCCCATGAAACGTCTGCTGCCCGTCCTCTTCCTGCTCCTGTCGCTCGTGGTCCCCGCATCCGCGGAGACCAAGCTTAGCGTCATCACCAGCTTCTCGATAACAGCCGACTTCGTCCGCCAGGTCGGTGGCGACAAGGTCGCCGTCACCTCGCTGGTCGGCCCCGACAGCGACGTGCATGTCTACACGCCGACGCCGCATGACGCGAAGGAGGTCGGCGCTGCGAAGCTCCTCATCGTCAACGGCCTCGGGCTGGAAGGCTGGCTGCCGCGGCTGCAGCAGGCCTCCGGCAGCAAGGCGCCGATCATCACGGCGACGGCCGGCATCACGCCGCGCAAGCGCGGCTCGGGTGCCGATCCGCATGCCTGGCAGTCGGTCGGCAACGCCAAGGTCTATGTGACAAACATTCGCGACGCGCTGGTGGCCGCCGATCCCGCCGATGCCGAGACGTTCAAGGCCAATGCCGAGCGCTATCTCGGCGAGCTCGATGCGCTCGACCGCGACGTCCGGACCGAGATCGACAAGATCCCGGCCGAGCGGCGCAAGGTGATCTCCACCCATGACGCCTTCGGCTATTTCGCCGATGCCTATGGCATCGCCTTCATCGCCCCGCTCGGCGTCTCCACCGAGACCGAGCCGTCGGCCCGCGATGTCGCAGAGATCATCCGCCAGGTGAAAAAAGCCGGGATTCCGGCGGTCTTTTTGGAAAACTTCAACGACGACCGGCTGATCGGCCGGATCGCGGCCGAAACGGGCGCCAAGATCGGCGGCACCTTGTATTCGGACGCCCTGAGCGCGGAAAACGGCCCCGTTCCCACTTACATTGCCCTGGTCAGGCACAATATAAGGGCCCTGACGAGCGCGCTTGTCCGTTAGGGTTTTACCCTCGCGGCTATCCGTGCTCTTGAGCCATTTTCGACGCAAGTTTTCGGAGTGCGCATGTCCGACGCGAGCAAGACCCCCGTAACGGTGCTGACCGGCTATCTCGGCGCCGGCAAGACCACGCTTCTCAACCGCATCCTCTCCGAAGACCACGGCAAGAAGTACGCGGTCATCGTCAACGAGTTCGGCGAGATCGGCATCGACAACGACCTCATCGTCGGCGCCGACGAGGAAGTGTTCGAGATGAACAACGGCTGCATCTGCTGCACCGTGCGCGGCGACCTCGTCCGCATCATCTCCGGCCTGATGCGCCGCAAGGGCAAGTTCGACGCCATCATCGTCGAGACCACCGGCCTCGCCGATCCGGCGCCGGTGGCGCAGACCTTCTTCGTCGACGAGGACGTGCAGAAGAACGCGCGGCTCGATGCCGTCGTCACCGTGGCCGACGCGAAGTGGCTGTCGGACCGGCTCAAGGATGCCCCCGAGGCCAAGAACCAGATCGCGTTCGCCGACGTCATCGTGCTGAACAAGACCGATCTGGTCACCAAGCCGGAGCTCGCCGAAGTCGAGGCGCGCATCCGCGCGATCAATCCTTACGCCCGTCTGCATCGCACCGAGCGCTGCCAGATCGCGATTGCTGACGTGCTGGAGCGCGGCGCCTTCGATCTCGATCGTATTCTTGAAATCGAGCCGGAATTCCTCAACGCCGGCGATGATCACGATCATCACCACCATGATCACGACCACGGCCATGATCACCACCACCATCATGACCACGGCCTGAAGCACTATCACGACGAGGAGATGCAGTCGCTGTCGCTGCGCTCCGACAAGCCGCTCGATCCGTCGAAATTCATGCCATGGCTGCAGAACCTGGTGCAGACCGAGGGCGGCAAGATCCTGCGCTCCAAGGGCATCCTGGCGTTCCAGGACGATGACGACCGCTACGTCTTCCAGGGCGTGCACATGATGCTGGAAGGCGATCACCAGCGGAAGTGGAAGCCGGACGAGGCGCGGCAGAGCCGCGTCGTCTTCATCGGCCGCGAGCTGCCGGAGGACGCCATCCGCGAAGGCTTCGAGCGCTGCATCGTATCCTGATGAGCTCGTTCGACCAGGGCGGCGAGGCCGCATCCATCGTCTCCGTCACCGACAAGGTGAAGCCGGTCTCGCTCGGCATGGCGGTCACATCCGTGCACTATCTCGGCGATCGCGCCGCCTTCGTCGGCACCGAGGAGAGCGTCGCAATCGTCGATCCCGAGGGCGAGGTCAGCAAGGTCGAAGTGTGCGGCGGCGGCATTCTGTCGGCGGTGTCGGACGGCTCGCGCATCCTGTTCGGCGGCGATGACGGCAAGGTCTCTTCGCTCGACAAGGCCGGCAGCGTGACCGTGCTCGCGACCGATCCGAAGCGGCGCTGGATCGACAATGTCGCCGTGCATCCGGACGGCGCCATCGCCTGGTCGGTCGGCAAGACCGCGTTCGTGCGCGCGCCCAAGGGCGAGGAGAAGTCGCTCGAGGTGCCCTCGACCGCCGGCGGGCTGGCGTTCGCGCCGAAGGGGCTGCGGCTGGCGATCGCGCACTACAACGGCGCGACGTTGTGGTTTCCGAACATGGCGGGCGAGCCGGAATTCCTGGGATGGGCCGGATCGCATCTCGGCGTCACCTTCAGTCCCGACAACAAATTCCTGGTGACCTCGATGCACGAGTCGGCGCTGCATGGCTGGCGGCTGGCGGACAGCCGTCACATGCGGATGACCGGCTATCCGTCGCGGGTGAAGTCGATGTCGTGGGGCAGCGGCGGGCGGTTTCTCGCCACCTCAGGCGCCGACATGGTCATCCTCTGGCCGTTCGTCGGCAAGGACGGGCCGATGGGCAAGGAGCCGGCGATGCTGGCGCCGATGAAGGCCAAGGTCACGGCGGTCGCCTGCCATCCCAAGCAGGACATCCTGGCCTGTGGCTACGAGGATGGCACCGTGTTGATGGTGCGGATGCATGACGGCGCCGAGATCCTGGTGCGGCGGAACGAGACGCCGCCGGTGGTGGCGCTGGCCTGGAATTCCCAGGGAACCTGGCTGGCATTCTCCGACGAGAGCGGCGAGGCGGGGCTACTGCGGCTCTGAGGGTCCGTTCCAAGGGTTCATGGGACATAGCGGCGCAGGCCCAAATGGGAACCGCGCCGCTGTCAATCCGTTGTTCCCGCGCATGATCCGATGCGAGCGCCACATGCGGTGGCGTGAGGCGCGTCGGACGATGCGGAGGACGACCGATGGCCCCGATCAACAGCAAACGCATCCTTCGCCGCGACCTCTGGCTCGCAGCCGGCCTGCTCGGCATCGGCGCGCTGGTCGCGATCATCTCGTTCACCGAGATCAAGGCCGGCCATCTCGACCACATGGCCCAGGCAACCCCCGAGCCGTCGGCGACCCCGGCCGAATCCAAGCCCGGCGGCACCCGCCCGACCACGCCGGCGCCGGAGCCCGCGCGGCCGGACACGTCCGCTCAGACGGAAGCCGCCAAGCCAGCGCTGCCGCCCGCGCCGGCCGAGAAGGTCGCGCCTCCTATGGAGAAGAAGTAGCTGGCCGCCGCGAGACAAGTGCTCGACAGCACGCATACTGCCTCAACATCGTCATGCCCGGGCTTGTCCCGGGCATCCACGTCTGTCCGCCCGTGCGGCTTCGTGGATGGCCGGGTCAAGCCCGGCCATGACGGAGGAGAGAGCGGCGCGCGAATGCGGCGACAAATTCCGACGTCGTCCCGGCGAACGCCGGGACCCATATGTGGACGGCCCCCGTGGCACAAGAGCTTCGTTGAGGTTCGACCAGATCGCTTGCATCTATATGTCCGGCCTTTGGGTGCGGCCTTTCGGACCGCTGGCCAAGATGGTTTCCGCGACACGAGTTCCAATCAACCACGCGACCTTGTTCAGCCAATGGGTCCCACGGAATTCCTCGCATCTCGGTTCGATCGATCGCACCATCTCCTCTGCTCTTGCAGCTCCGGTTCGGCCGGTGGGATAGCCCTCCGGTCAGCCGAAAACTTTTGTTTGTTACGCGGCGGCCGCGACGGGGGCCTTCGCCAGGCCAGCCAGTCGAGCCGCATCAAAGGTCTCGCCCGTGGTCATCAGCTTCCACGCGATGCGCGCCATCTTGTTGGCAAGCGCTACCGCGGCAAGCTTCGCCGACTTGCGTTTCAACAGATCGATGAGCCAGGCAGGCCCTTTTCCCTTCGCCTTGGCGACCTGGACGACCGCGGTTGCGCCCACCACGAGCAGTTGGCGCAATCGCTCGTCGCCTGCCCGCGTGATCTTGCCGAGCCGGGTCTTTCCTGCGGTCGAATGATCCCTTGGCGTAAGGCCGAGCCAGGCTGCGAACAGTCGGCCGGAGCGGAAGGCGTGGGGATCTGGCGCCTTCATCACCAACGCCGCGGCAGTGATGGGACCGATGCCCGGGATCTGTGCCAGACGCCGGCTCAAGGCATTGGCGCGGTGCCAGGCGAGAAGCTTGGCATCGATCGCCTTCAAATCCCCCTGGACGCGCGCGTATTCGCTGGCCTGCATCGCAAACAGCTCCCGCGCCGGCTCTGGCACGCTTTCGTCCTGTTCGATCGTGGTCAGCAACGAGGCGAGCTTGTCGAGTCCTTTGGCCACGGTCAGGCCGAACTCAGCCGCGTAACCACGGATCATGTTGCTCAGCTGGGTGCGACGGGCGACCAGTTGCTCCCGGATGCCCAGCAGCATCAAGGCGGCCTGCTGATCCGCCGTCTTGACCGGCACATAACGCATCCGTGGCCGGCTCGAGGCCTCGCACAGCCCCTCTGCGTCCCGACCATCGTTCTTGTTGCGCTGAACGTACGGCTTCACCAGCTGCGGTGCGATCAGCTTGACCGTATGGCCCAGCTTGCCGAGCTCCCGCGCCAAGTGGTGAGATGCCCCACAGGCCTCTATCACCACCACTGTCGGCGGCAAATCGGCGTAGAACTTCAACATCGCCTTACGCGACAGCTGCTTGCGCAGCACCACACGCTCTTCCGCATCCACCCCGTGCAGCTGAAAAATATACTTCGACGTATCCATTCCAATGCGGATAATCTGGCTCACGGACGGCTCCCTGGTATGAGACTTCGACAACCTCATTCTGGCACAACTGATGCCGTAGGGGGCCGTCCACACCATCAGCCACAGGGAGTGGCTTGGGGCAGGCTCGACGCTCCAGCTCGCGCCTCACATCTGCTGCGCGTATGAGTCCCGGGTTGGCGCTGCGACGGCGATGCCGTCGCAGCTGGACCGGGACGACAGCGGGGATTTACCGCACCAGGATGTTGCGGAATTGCCAGGGATCGGACGTGTCGATGTCCTCCGGGAACAGGCCCGGGCGATCGTTCAGCGGGGTCCAGTCGGTGTAGTAGCCCTTCACCGGGCCGAGATACGGCGTCTGGATTTCCAGACAGCGGCGGAAGTCCATCTCGTCGGCTTCGACGATGCCGGCGGTCGGGTTTTCCAGCGCCCAGACCATGCCGGCGAGCACGGCGGAGGACACCTGCATGCCGGTCGCGTTCTGGTATGGCGCGATGCGGCGGGTTTCCTCGATCGAGAGCTGCGAGCCGTACCAATAGGCGTTCTTGCCGTGGCCGTAGAGCAGCACGCCGAGCTCGTCGATGCCGTCGACGATCTCGTTCTCATCGAGGATGTGCCACTTCTCCTGCATCTTGCCGGTGGCGCCGAAGATCTCGTGCAGCGACAGTACCGCGTCGTTCGCCGGGTGATAGGCGTAGTGGCAGGTCGGACGGTACACCACCTTGTCGCCGTCGCGCACCGTGTAGTAGTCGGCGATCGAGATCGACTCGTTGTGCGTCACCAGGAAGCCGTATTGCGCGCCAGGGGTCGGGCACCACGAGCGCACGCGGGTGTTGGCGCCCGGCTGCAGCAGATAGATCGCAGCGCCGCAGCCCTCGGTGTGGCAGCGGCCATTGTCCGGCATCCACTTTTCATGCGTGCCCCAGCCGAGCTCGGCCGGCTGCATGCCCTCGGACACGAAGCCCTCGACCGACCAGGTGTTGACGAACACGTCCATCGGCTTCGGGTTCTTGGAGCGCTGGGTGTCGCGCTCGGCGATGTGCACGCCCTTGACGCCGAGCTTTTGCATCAGCTGCGCCCAGCCTTCGCGGCTCCTGGGCTCGACGATCTCGGTGTTGGTATCGCGGGCGATGTCGAGCAGCGCCTGCTTGACGAACCAGGACACCATGCCGGGATTGGCGCCGCAGGTGGAAACGGCGGTGGTGCCGCCCGGGCTCTTGCGGCGGGCGGCGAGCAGGGTCTCGCGCAGCGCGTAGTTGGAGCGCTTCTCGGGGCCCATCTGCTTGTCGAAATAGAAACCGGCCCACGGCTCGACGACCGTGTCGATGTAGAGCGCGCCGATCTCGCGGCACAGGGTCATGATGTCGACCGAGGAGGTGTCGACCGAGAGGTTGACGCAGAAGCCCTGGCCGCCGCCTTCGGTGAGCAGCGGCACCAGCAGCTCGCGGTAATTGTCGCGGGTCACGCCCTGCTGGATGAAGCGCACGCCGTGCTTCGTTGCCAGCGCGCCGTCGTCATGCGGATCGATGATGACGAAGCGGCTCTTGTCGTAATCGAAATGGCGTTCGATCAAAGGCAGGGTGCCCTTGCCGATCGAGCCGAAGCCGATCATGACGATGGGGCCGGTGATCTTCGCGTGCATCTGCGAGCTCATGAATGGGGTCTCCGCGGAAGGTGCGTGGGTGGATGGGATTTTGGGATGTGGTCAGACGGTGCGGCGCTTGGCGGTGACTTCGATCTCGACCTTCATCTCGGGCTTCAACAGCGCGGCGACGACCACCAGCGTGGCGGCCGGGCGGATGTCGCCGAGGACCTCGCCGCAGACCGCAAAATGGGCGTCGGCGTCGTTGACGTCGGTCAGGTAGTAGGTCGCGCGGACGATGTCGGCCATCTCGAACCCGCCCTCCTGCAGGGCGGCTGCGATGGTCTTGAAGCAGTTGCGTGACTGGCTCGTGACATCGGCCGGCATCGTCATCGTGGTGTAATCATAGCCGGTGGTCCCGGCGACGAAGGCGAAGTCGCCGTCAATGACAGCGCGGCTATAGCCGGCGGTCTTCTCGAACGGTGATCCGGTAGAGATCAAACGGCGCGCCATGGGACACCTCGTCGGGGGAATTTCGGGGGTTAAAGAGCTTTTGCTGCACCTGCGCAACCCCTGGAGGAGCGCAGGAACCGGGGCTTGCTAGAATGCCTAACGAAGCCTGGTGACATCAGGTCCGGCGGGCGGGCTGCTCGACCAGCGCCGGATCACGATGTCGCGGACGATCATGATCCCGAGCAGGATCAGGACGATTGTCGGCAGCAAGGTTCGTCGCTTCGCGGGCGCCGGCCGATCGGGCGCGGTCATGCCGCGCATGATATCGCCCGGTCCCGGCGGCTGCGGCGCGCCTTACGTTCAGCAGAGCCGGTCGCGACGATCATGCCGGCAGCGCCATCCAGCGAACCCTCGACCAGCTCCAGCCCGAGCAGGCGGGCGCGCTCGAACGCGCCGGGCAGCTCCAGCTCGGTCGTCTTGGCAACGGAGAAGCCGAAGCGGGCGTAGTAGGGCGCATCGCCGAGCAGAATCACCGCGCCATGGCCGCGCGACGCCGCGATCATAAGCGCGGCATTCATCAGCGCAGCGCCCACGCCGAGGCTGCGGGCCTCCGGGTCGACCGCCAGCGGCCCGAGCATCAGCGCATCGCGTCCGCCGGCGCTGACGTGCCACAACCGCAGCGTTCCCACGAGCTTGCCGCCGCGCACGGCCGACAGGGCAAGGCCTGCGGCGGGCGCGCGTCCGTCGCGCAGGCGCTGGCAGGTGCGCTCATGGCGATTGTCGCCAAAGCACAGGTCGAGCAGCGTCTCGCGCGCCGCGACGTCGGAGGCACGCTCGCTGCGGATCACGAACGGAGCGGCAGTCCGAAGGGGCGTGGTCGAAGGGATGCGAAAAGCGGTCATGGCATGTCAGTCCCCGCCTGCGCGGCGAGCTGTCGCCCGCGCGCAAACACGTGATGTCAGGTTGATGAGGACGGCTTTCGTTCTCGCTCCCGCGGGCGGGAGAGAGGTGGGGTGGGGCTGCCCTCACCCGACGCTTCGCGTCGACCTCTCCCGCAAGCGGGAGAGGTGAAGCAAGCCAGATCAGATGTGATACGTCTTCAGCGGCGGGATGCCGTTGAACGCCACCGACGAGTAGGTCGAGGTATACGCCCCGGTCCCCTCGATCAGCACCTTGTCGCCGATCGAGAGCGTCACCGGCAGCGGATACGGCAGCTTCTCGTACATCACGTCGGCCGAATCGCAGGTCGGGCCGGCGAGCACGCACGGGGTCATGTCCGCGCCGTCATGCGGGGTGCGGATGGCGTAGCGGATCGACTCGTCCATCGTCTCGGCGAGACCGCCGAACTTGCCGATGTCGAGATAGACCCAGCGCAGCTCGTCCTCGTCGCTCTTCTTCGAGATCAGCACCACTTCCGACTCGATGATCCCGGCATTGCCGACCATGCCGCGGCCCGGCTCGATGATCGTCTCCGGGATCTGGTTGCCGAAATGCTTGCGCAGCGCGCGGAAGATCGAGCGGCCGTACTGCACGACCGGCGGCACGTCCTTCAGGTACTTGGTCGGGAAGCCCCCGCCCATGTTGACCATGGTCAGGTTGATGCCGCGCTCGGCGCAGTCGCGGAACACGGTCGAGGCCATCGCCAGCGCGCGGTCCCACGCCTTCACCTTGCGCTGCTGCGAGCCGACATGGAACGAGATGCCGCACGGCTCGAGGCCGAGGCGCTTCGCCAGGTCCAGCACTTCGACGGCCATCTCCGGATCGCAGCCGAACTTGCGCGACAGCGGCCACTCGGCGCCGGCGCAATCGTACAGGATGCGGCAGAACACCTTGGCACCGGGCGCGGCGCGCGAGATCTTCTCGACCTCGGCGGCGCAGTCCACGGCAAAGAGGCGGATGCCGAGCGCATAGGCGCGCGCGATGTCCCGCTCCTTCTTGATGGTGTTGCCATAGGAGATGCGGTCCGGCGTCGCACCGGCAGCCAGCGCCATCTCGATCTCAGCGACTGTCGCCGTGTCGAAGGAGGAGCCGAGCGAGGCGAGCAGCGACAGCACTTCCGGCGCCGGGTTGGCCTTGACCGCGTAGAACACGCGGCTGTCCGGCAACGCCTTCGCGAAGCTCATGTAGTTGTCGCGGACGATGTCGAGGTCGACGACGAGACAGGGCTCGTGGTCCAGACCTTCCTCACGGCGATTGCGCAGGAATTCCCGGATACGTTCGGTCATAGCACCCTCCAAACGGCCCGTTTGCGACGTGGCCCGTTCAAAATGATCCCGACACGGGTGCCTTGGCCTTGCCGCCCGATGGAAAGGCGCCAAAACCTCGAACCCGAAGCCGAATTGTGCTGCCGTGGATTGGTTGGGAATTTCCCGCCCGCACACCTGGCAATGAAGGACAAGCCTTTTCAGTAGCCCGCGCCGGCGTTGGACTGCCGGTAGAGACCAAAAAAGCCCGATCCGTCGTTGCTTTAAGTCGCGTCCCCCGTTGAGAGCGGGGTGCGCCGGTTCGCCTCCGGCTGCCAGTCACGGTTGCAAAAGAGGAGGTGACCTTCAGCGGCATCTCTTGAGAGAGATGCTGGGCTCCTGGAGCATGACGATCTCGATCATGATGATCTTGATCGCAACGATCCGAGCGCCCCTCGGTTCCTCATCCCTTGGCGGCTGTCCGGCCTCTTGTCCGGATACCTACCGACTGACACACGACCACAGGCACGTGCGAAATTGGGCAAGACCGGAAATATGCGTTTTGAATTTCGTTCGCAAGGAATTTTTCAGCGCCGCGAAAGATTTCCCTAATCTGTGCTTACGCGACACACAGAGCAGCGCAGTGTCTGAACGAACGTTAAGCGAGCTTAAACTTCTGTAACGCGTTCACGCTTGCAGGACAGTGTTTTCGCGGCACTCAGGCGCGCTTCGTGAACGGCTCGATGCGCTGTGCGCCGCGGATGAAGCCGATCATCACGAACACGCCGACCGCGAACAGCACGGCCTGCAGGATGTGCGCGCCCTGATCACCGAGCCCGAACAGAATCGCGAGCGCCCAGCCGCCGGCGAAGGCCGCGCCGAACACTTCCGCGCCGATCAGGATCGCCGCCGAGATGACGGTGATCACGCTCTGCCAGGCGATCTGGCGGGCGGGCTTCGAGGTGGTGTCTGCGCACATGGTCCAGGGTCCTTTTGAGGGGCGCAATCTCTCCGAAAAGGTCCCGCCCTTCAAGGGGAAATGACCCAAAAAGGACCGGCTCCGTGGTAAGAGGGGCGCCTGTTTGATCCGGAGAGCAAGAGCCGATGTCCGACACGACCGCCTCGACCGACGCCCCAAGCAATCCGCTGCTCGTGGCCTGGGACACCCCGCACCAGACACCGCCCTTCGACGCGATCAGGCCCGAGCATTTCCTGCCGGCCTTCGAGCGCGCCTTCGCCGACCACACTGCGGAAATCACCGCGATTACGCATGATCCGGCCGAGCCCGACTTCGCCAACACCATCACGGCGCTGGAGCGCTCGGGCAAGTTGCTGTCGAAGGTCGCCGCCGTCTTCTACGACCTGGTGTCGGCGCATTCCAACCCGGCGATCCTGGAGATCGACAAGGAGGTGTCGCTGCGGATGGCGCGGCACTGGAACCCGATCATGATGAATGCCGTGCTGTTTGGTCGCATCGCGCTGCTCTACGACAACCGCAAGACGCTGACGCTCACCGGCGAGGAGCAGCGGCTGCTCGAGCGCACCTACACCCGCTTCCGCCGTGCCGGCGCCGGCCTCAAGGACGAGGCCAAGGCGCGCATGGCCGAGATCAACGAGCAACTCGCCCAGCTCGGCACCACCTTCAGCCATCACGTGCTCGGCGACGAGCAGGACTGGTTCCTGGAGCTCGGCGAGGATGACCGCGCCGGCCTGTCCGACAGCTTCGTCGCGGCCGCCAAGGCTGCGGCGGAGGAGCGCGGCATGCCCGGCAAGGCGATCGTGACCTTGTCGCGCTCCTCGGTCGAGCCGTTCCTGCAAAGCTCGGCCCGGCGCGACCTGCGTGAGAAGGTGTTCAAGGCCTTCACCGCGCGCGGCGACAACGGCAATGCCAACGACAACAATGCGGTCATCGGCCAGATCCTGGCGCTGCGCGAGGAGTCCGCAAAGATCATGGGCTTCCCGAACTTCGCGGCCTATCGCCTCGAGGACTCCATGGCGAAGACCCCGGAGGCGGTGCGCGGCCTGCTGGAGCGCGTCTGGAAGCCGGCGCGCGCCAAGGCGCTGGCCGATCGCGACCAGCTGCAACGGCTGATCACGGAAGAGGGCGGCAACTTCAAGCTCGAGGCCTGGGACTGGCGCTATTACGCCGAGAAGCTGCGCCAGGCGAAGGCGAACTTCGACGACGCCGCGATCAAGCCCTATCTCGCGCTCGACAACATGATCGCGGCCGCCTTCGACTGCGCCACGCGGCTGTTCGGCATCACCTTCGCCGAGCGCAAGGACATCCCGGTCTGGCACCCGGACGTCCGGGTGTGGGAGATCAAGGAAGCCGACGGCCGCCATAAGGCGCTGTTCTATGGCGACTACTTCGCGCGGCCGTCGAAACGCTCCGGCGCCTGGATGACCTCGCTGCGCGACCAGCAGAAGCTCGATGGCGACACCGCGCCGCTGATCATCAACGTCTGCAACTTCGCCAAGGGGGCGGACGGCCAGCCGTCGCTGCTGTCGCCGGATGACGCCCGCACCTTGTTCCACGAGTTCGGCCACGGCCTGCACGGCATCCTCTCCAACGTGACCTATCCGTCGCTGTCGGGCACGTCTGTCTTCACCGACTTCGTCGAGCTGCCGTCGCAGCTCTACGAGCACTGGCAGGAGCGCCCGGAGGTGCTGCAGACCTTCGCGAAGCACTACCAGACCGGTGAGTCGTTGCCGCAGGATCTGCTGGAGCGCTTCCTCGCTGCGCGCCGCTTCAACCAGGGTTTTGCCACGGTCGAGTTCGTCTCCTCGGCGCTGATTGATCTGGAGTTCCACACTCAGCCGGCCGCAGCGTCGAAAGACGTGCGCGCCTTCGAAAAGGCGGAGATGGAGAAGATCGGCATGCCCCAGGAGATCGCGCTGCGCCACCGGCCGACCCAATTCGGCCACATCTTCTCGGGAGACCACTATGCAGCGGGCTATTACAGCTACATGTGGTCGGAGGTGATGGATGCGGATGCCTTCGGTGCCTTCGAGGAAGCCGGCAACATCTTCGATCCCGCGGTGGCCAAGCGGCTGCATGACAACGTCTACTCGTCCGGCGGCTCGCTCGATCCGGAGGCGGCCTATGTCGCCTTCCGCGGCCGCGAGCCCGAGCCTGATGCGCTGCTGCGCCGGCGCGGCTTGCTCGATATCCCCGCGGCGGCTTGAGGTGAAGGTGATGGCGGTGGTTCGTGTCGTTCTCGCGGCGCTGACGCTCGTGCTCGGCGCGAGCGCGGCGAGTGCTCATCCGCATGTCTGGGTCACCGCGACCAGCGAGCTGCTCTATGCAGCCGACGGCACGGTGACCGGCGTGCGCCATGCCTGGACCTTCGACGACATGTTCGCGACCTATGCGCTGCAGGGGCTCGAGACCAAGCAGAAGGGCGTCTACACGAGGGAGGAGCTGGCGCCGCTGGCGCAGACCAACGCCGAGTCGCTGAAGGAATATGCCTACTTCACCTTCGTGAAGGCGGACGGCCGCAAGCAGAAGCTCGTCGATCCCGTCGACTACTACCTCGAATACAAGGACACCAAGCTGACCCTGCACTTCACTTTGCCGCTGAAGGCGCCGGTGAAGTCCAGCCAGCTCCAGGTCGAGGTCTATGATCCCAGCTATTTCATCGATTTCCAGATGGCGGAGAAGGATCCCGTCAAGCTGGTCAGCGCTCCCGCAGGCTGCAAGCTCGGCCTGGTGAGACCGAGCGACGGCGGATCCGTCGCGCAGACCATGAACGAGCAGACATTCCTGAGCGGCGGGGCGAACGCCAATTTCGGAATGAACTTCGCCAACAAGATCTCAGTGGAATGTCCATGACGCCTCGCCCCATCTCCGCCCGACCCTTTCTCACTTGCGCCGCGATCCTCGCTGCGCTTTTGGCTGCCGATGCCGCCTCGCACGTGCTGCTTGCCAAGTCTCCGTTCGGCGCGCCCGCGGGCGAGCCGCAGGTCGGCGGCATCGTCGGCTGGCTGCTCGCCAAGCAGTCGGAGTTTTATCGCCAGATGTCGGCAACGATCCGCGCGGCCAAGGAGGACGGCTCGGCGGTGTGGTGGCTGCTGGCGATCTCCTTCGCCTACGGCATCTTCCATGCGGCGGGTCCCGGCCATGGCAAGGCGGTGATCGCGTCCTATCTCGTCGCCAACCAGGAGACGGCCAAGCGCGGCATCGTGCTGTCATTCGCCTCCGGCCTGATGCAGGCGCTGGTCGCGGTCACCATCGTCGGCATCGGCGCGGTGCTGCTCAACGCCACGGCGGCCAGCATGTGCAGCGCCGAGAAGGTGGTGGAGATCGCGAGCTACGGCCTGATCGCGCTGCTCGGCGCGCGGCTGGTCTGGGTGAAAGGCGCGGCGTTCCTGCGGACATGGCAGCCGCCGGCGCCGGCGCCGGCGCTGGCGTTGGCTGGTGCGCCCGCGGGCGCGGTGGCGCATGCTGGTCATGATCATGGCCATGCGCAGGATCATCAGCATCGCGGGCCTCAGCATGATCACCATGGCCATGACCATCATGGCCACGACCACCACGGCCACGGCCATCATGGGCATGATCATCACCACGGGCATGCGCATGCGGCGGCGCATGGGCACGCCGGTCACGATCACGTCCACCACGATCATGCTCACCATGATCACGTCCACGGCGACGATTGCGGCTGCGGCCATTCCCACGGGCCCGCGCCGAGCGAGCTCGCCGGCCCCGGTGGCTGGCAGCGCGGCTTCCAGGCGATCTTCGCCGCCGGCATCCGCCCCTGCTCGGGCGCGATCCTGGTGCTGGTGTTCGCACTGGCCCAAGGCATGTTCTGGGCCGGCGTCGCCGCCACCATCGTGATGGGCATGGGCACGGCCATCACCGTCGCCACCATCGCCGTCATCGCGGTGGCCGCCAAGGACATCGCCCGCCGCCTCAGCGCCGGCCGCGACGGCGGCGGCGCTCTGATCATGCGGGGCTTGGAGCTTGGTGCGGCGGGGCTGGTGCTGTTGTTCGGCGTCGGCCTGCTGTTCGGCTACATGGCGGCGGAACGGACGACCTGCTTCTGAGCGGGGGAGGGCGCTTTGTTACGACGCTGCTGTCCAACGCATCCGCCGCGGCGTACTGGATGCCCGCCTGCGCGGGCATGACAGCGGTGGGTGGCGGGCCGAGATCGCGCAACACAATTACTGTCGTCCCGGACAAGCCACGAGCGCGCGACAGCGCGGTCGTGGCGCCGATCCGGGACCCATACGCCGTGGCGGTCATGTTGGGCGAAGTGCCAACGACGCGCCTGCCTCGAACCGCTCCCTGGGGGTATGGGTCCCGGGTCAAGCCCGAGACGACGGCGAGTGCGTGGCGACAGCGTGCCTCATTGTTTGTCCGCGTGGCAAAGCAACCGCGCGGACCTAGAACCTATTCAATGTTGCAGCGAATTCGCTGTGCGATACAGCGCCCTCGCCCCCTGTGGGAGAGGGCATGTACGGCCTGTCCGCGCATGCGGTTGGGTGAGGGGTTCTTTCCACGAACACGCTCGCGGAGAGAGACCCCTCACCCAACCGAGCTTGCCGCGCTGTCCTACATGCCCTCTCCCACAAGGGGAGAGGGCGCATTCAAAGGCACCGCGCGGAGGCAATAGTTATTAGTTGCTCGCCCCCTGCGTCACCAGCCCTGCCTTACCCATGCCCCTGCGGCCGCAGCGCGCGGCCTAAGGCCATCAGCGGGAAGTAGTGGCGGTACATGCCGTAGCGGAGCATGAAGGCGCGGGAGAGCTCCGGGCCCTGCATCAGGCGCTCCGACAGCGCGGGGTCGGTCAGCTTGATGGTCTGGCCGACGCCGTAGCCGGGGAAGCCGGTGCCGGTGAACTCCGGCTCGTCCCAGGTGCCGGCGGACTGGCGCTCGACCAGCCACATGCAGCCACGCTCGATGGCGTCCTTGTCCTGGGGGCGGTTGGCGGCGAGCAGGGCCATCAAGGCCCACGCCGTCTGCGACGCCGTGGCGGTGCCGCGGCCGACGGCTGAGATGTCCATGTAGGAGGCGCAGCTCTCGCCCCAGCCGCCATCAGGTTGCTGATGCGCGACCAGCCAGTCGCAGGCGCGGCCGATATAGGGCTGGGTCATGTCCTCGCCGATTGCGGCCAGCGCCGGCAGCACCGCGCCGGTGCCGTAGATATAGTTGACGCCCCAGCGGCCGAACCATGGGCCGCTCGGCTCCTGCTCGCGCTTGATATAGGCGAGAGCCTGCACCATCGACGGATGGTTGCGCGAGATGCCGAGCTTGCCGAATGCCTCGACGATGTGAGCTGTGACGTCCACGGACGGTGGATCAAGCGCCTCGCCATAGTCGCAGAACGGGATCTTGGTCAGGAGCTGCTGGTTGTTGTCCTTGTCGAACGCGCCCCAGCCGCCGCCCTGGCTCTGCATGCCGATCAGCCAGTCGACGCCGAGCGTAATCGCCTCGTCGATGCCCTTGGCCTTCCATTTGGGATCATGGCGCAGCGGGGCGAGGGCGATCAGCGCCACCGCGGTGTCGTCCGTGTCGGGATAGTAATTGTTGGCGTATTCGAATGCCCAGCCGCCGGGCTTGACGTGCGGCAGCTTCATCGACCAGTCGCCGGGCACGCGCACCTGGCGCGCGAGCACCCAGTTGACGGCCTTGCCGACGGCTTCCGGATAGTCGCCGAGCACGCCGGCATCGTCGAAGGCGAGCAGGGTCAGGATCGTGTCCCACACCGGGCTGTTGGTGGCCTGGATGTAGGTGGCCTCGCCGACATCGACGCGCCAGCCGGGGTCGTTCAGCGCATCGAGGCCCTTCGCCACGACAGGGTGATTGACCGGATAGCCTTCGGCATGGAGCGCCATCAGGCCGTAGATCCAGGGCGGCTGGATGCCGCCCCAGGCGCCGTCGAAATCCTGGTGCCGGATCATCCATTCCAGCACGCGGCTGCGGGCTGCGGGCCGGAACAGGCCGAGATTGAGCCGGTCGCCGAAGCTCTGGAGCGCGTGCAGCACCTTGTCGGCGCCGCGGAAGAAGGTGTCCCAGCCGCCGGCATTGGCCTTCACCGGCAGCTCATAGTCGAACGCGTCGCGCCCGCGCGGAAACAGCGCATCGAGCCGGTTCTCCGGCGGCAGCGGCCGGCTCGGCCGCCGCGCCGACAAGAGCGCGATCGGCATCAGGGTGGCGCGGGCCCATTGCGCGAAATTGTAGATCGAGAACGGAAACCAGAGCGGAAACCAGATCACCTCGGGCGGGATGTTCGGCGTCTTCTCCCACGGCCATTCGCCGATCAGCGCCAGCCAGTAGCGCGTGAACACGCGGATGTTGCGCAGGCCGCCCTTGGCCTCGATCCATTCCAGCGCCCGGCGCACCGCCGGCTCGCTATCCGGGTAGCCGAGCGAGCGGAGCGCCGCATAGGCCTCCACGGTCGCATTGATGTCGCCATTGGGCGCGTTGAAATAGACCTGCCAGGCGCCATCCGGGCGCTGGCTGTCGAGCAGCGACTGGCCCAGGCGCTTGCGCAAGGGATGGTCCTCGAGGCCCATGAACCACAGCGCGAGGCACCATTGCGCCTCCATGCAGGCGTTGGATTCGGCGCGGCCGACCCAGTGCCCATCAGGCTTCTGGTTGGCGATCAGCCAGTCCGACGCCGCCCGCACCGTCGATTGCAGGGCGGTCTGGTAATTTCCCGGGTCGCGCGCCGCGCGCGCGGAGGCCGAGCTGGTCACGTTCATCACAATCCCTCTGGCGGCTTCCAGCGCCGCGACAGCCGTCGAATTCACCCCGCCCTATAGGGAATTTTACTGCCAAATCCAATCAACTGGCCGTAGCGCGCGAGATCAGATCAGAAACGAAAGGCGTACAGACGGGGGTGTTCCGCCCTTGTGGTTAGCATCCCCGCGAGGACAGGGATGTGACGCCGCTCACGGGCGGTGGGGCTCACACTTGCAGGTATTGCCGCAGCAGGGGGAGGAAGAAGATTCCAACCGTGATCAGGAAGCCGATCGTCCATAGGATCGAGCGCAGCGAGGGCCGGTCGCCGATATAGGTCAGCACGTAAGCCACGCGGACGATCACGAACAGCACCGACAGCTCGTTGATCAGGTTCTGCGGCGCGGCCCGGAACTCGGCCAGCAGCACGGCCGCCGCAAAGAACGGGAACGCCTCGATGCCGTTCTGGTGGGCGCCCAGCGCCCGCTCGCGGATGCCGCCGTCATAAAAGGCGGGATCCCTCGGTCTAGAATTGTCGTAGCGCCCGGCGCCGTCGACGCTGATCCATTTCGCCGGCACGATCGTTATGAGGTAGAGCATTACGCTGGCGAAAATGCATAGCTCAGCAATCGTCATGGCTCCTCCAGCCCCGCTCCTCCAGCCCGATGACATCGGTGAAATGGCCCTTATCTTGACAATGTCGAAACAAGCCGCCAAGCCACGCCCTTCACCAGTCACGGGCATCATGACCGCCGCCATCTCTCTCGACAATGCCAGGCCTGTCGAAGTCAGGCCCGTCGATGCGAAGCCGTCACCGGCCGCGACCACGTCGCGGGTCGGCGTGCTGCTCGTCAATCTCGGCACGCCCGATACGGCGGATGCCGCCGGCGTGCGCGTCTACCTCAAGGAATTCCTGTCCGACCGCCGCGTGATCGAGGACCAGGGCCTGCTGTGGAAGATCATCCTCAACGGCATCATCCTGAACGTCCGGCCACGCAAGAAGGCCAAGGACTACCTGTCGATCTGGAACACCGAGAAGAACGAATCGCCGCTGAAGACGATCACGCGCGCGCAGAGCGAGAAGCTCGCAGCAAGCATGGCCGACCGCAGCCACGTCATCGTCGACTGGGCGATGCGCTACGGCAATCCCTCGATGAAGGCCGGAATCGACGGTCTCAAGGCGAAAGGCTGCGATCGCATCCTGGTGGTGCCGCTCTATCCGCAATATTCGGCGGCGACCTCGGCGACCGTCTGTGACGAGGCGTTCCGCGTGCTGACCGAAATGCGGGCGCAGCCGACGATCCGGGTGACGCCGCCGTATTACAACGACGATTTCTACATCGAGGCGCTGGCGGTCTCGATCGAGGAGCACCTCAAGACGCTGTCGTATACGCCCGAGCTGATCGTGGCGTCGTTCCACGGCATGCCGAAGGAATATGTCGACAAGGGCGATCCCTATCGCGAGCAGTGCATTGCGACGACGGAGCTGCTGCGCAAGCGGCTCGGCATGGACGACACCAAGCTGCTGCTGACCTTCCAGTCGCGCTTCGGCTTCTCGGAGTGGTTGCAGCCCTACACCGACAAGACCATCGAGAAGCTCGCCAAGGACGGCGTCAAGCGCATCGCGGTGGTGATGCCGGGCTTTTCGGCCGACTGCCTGGAAACGCTGGAGGAGATCTCCGGCGAGAACTGCGAGATCTTCAAGCA
This sequence comes from Bradyrhizobium sp. USDA 4353, assembly GCF_054063215.1. Classification (NCBI taxonomy): domain Bacteria; kingdom Pseudomonadati; phylum Pseudomonadota; class Alphaproteobacteria; order Hyphomicrobiales; family Nitrobacteraceae; genus Bradyrhizobium; species Bradyrhizobium sp. USDA 4353. Next base: position 621,047 of record NZ_JBSSGB010000001.1, on the reverse strand, counting down.
TAATGGCGGCGAGGAATTCTCGGCCGTGCCGTGCCTGAACGACAGCGAGCCCGGCATGGAGGTGCTGCGGCAGCTGGTGCTCCGCGAGCTGCAGGGCTGGCTCTGAGCCGGCAACGGTATTGCGGGCCGTAGGTCAGCTGCACCTCGGCACAAGATCGGCGGCCCCGCGGCCGTCGAAAATATCTTCCTGAACCGCGCCCATCGGACCTCCGACAAAATCGTGCGGCAATCCCTAGATTGTGATTGCTGCAGAGTTCGGTGAGGAGACGCTGTCTCCTCCCTTGGAGGATCCATGAGCGGTTTCGACATTTTCGCCATAGCGCTGGTGCTGCTGGTCATCTTCACGCTGTACTCCGGCGTGAAAACCGTGCCGCAGGGGTTCGACTGGACCGTGGAGCGGTTCGGCAAATACACCCGCACCTTGTCGCCGGGCCTGAACCTCATCGTCCCCTTCTTCGACAAGATCGGGCGCAAGATCAACATGATGGAGCAGGTGATCGACATCCCCGAGCAGGAGGTCATCACCAAGGACAACGCCACCGTGACGGTCGACGGCGTCGCCTTTTACCAGGTGTTCGACGCGGCGAAAGCGAGCTACGAGGTCGCCAACCTCAACCAGGCGATCATCACCTTGACCATGACCAACATCCGCTCGGTGATGGGCTCGATGGATCTCGACCAGGTGCTCTCGCATCGCGACGAGATCAACGAGCGGCTGTTGCGCGTCGTCGACGCCGCGGTGTCACCGTGGGGCCTCAAGGTCAACCGCATCGAGATCAAGGACATCGTGCCGCCGGCGGATCTTGTCGAGGCGATGGGCCGGCAGATGAAGGCCGAGCGCGTCAAGCGCGCCGACATCCTGCAGGCGGAAGGCCAGCGCCAGTCGGAGATCCTGCGCGCGGAAGGCGCCAAGCAGAGCCAGATCTTGCAGGCGGAAGGCCGGCGCGAATCAGCGTTTCTCGACGCCCAAGCGCGCGAGCGCGCCGCGGAAGCCGAGGCCAAGGCGACGCAGATGGTGTCGGATGCGATCTCCAAGGGCGACGTCGCGGCGCTGAACTACTTCATCGCCGACAAATACATCAAGGCATTCGGGCAGCTCGCGGACTCCCCGAACCAGAAGGTGATCATGCTGCCGATCGAAGCGACCGGCATGCTCGGCTCGCTGGCCGGCATCGGCGAGATCGCCAAGGCGACGTTCGGCGAGAGCGCGGCCTCGGCGGTCGCAGCGGCGCGCCGCGGCGGCTCGGTGCCGTCAGCCGGAACGCCGCCGAAGCCGCCTGTGCCGCCGCAGGCGTGAGGCAGGGGAGGTCATCATGAGCGACCTGTTCGTGACGCTCGGCACCTGGAACTGGCTGATCTTCGGTGTCATCCTGATGGCGCTGGAGCTGCTGGCGCCGGGCGTGTTCCTGATCTGGCTCGGCCTCGCCGCGCTCGTGGTCGGCGTGATCTCGTTCGGCTTTGCGCCCGCCTGGCAGCTGCAGATCCTGATGTTTGCGCTGTTCTCGATCGCCGCCGTGCCGCTGTGGCGGCACGTCGCGCGCAGGAGCACGGCGGAGGCCGGCGACAACCCGTTCCTCAACCGCCGCTCCGCGGCGCTGGTGGGGCGCGAGTTCACTTTGGAGAAGCCGATCATCGACGGCAACGGCACGGTGCGGATCGACGACACGGTGTGGCGCGTCGCCGGCCCGGATACCCCGGCGGGCAGCCGCGTGCGCATCGTGCAGGCCGATGGCGCGCATCTGACGGTGACCGCGGCATAGGCCTTCTGCGCTGTTAGATGCAGCGCCCTCTCCCCTTGCGGGAGAGGGCATCGCCGGCCCATCAACATCCTCGGTTGGGTGAGGGGTATCTCTCTGCGATTCGTGATCGCCGAAGCATACCCCTCACCCAACCGAGTTTGCTGCTCTGTCCTACATGCCCTCTCCGGCAAGGGGAGAGGGAGCGGTCATGAGTAGCGTGTCGTTCACTATCTTGCTAGTTAAACGCCAAAACTTGCTGTTTAATTCTGCAGCCTCACGCCCAGCATCACCACCGTCCCCGACGACGCCGCACCCGCAATATTCGAGTCCAGCTTGTCATACCGAAGCGTGCCCTTCACCCACAGGCTGCGCGTCATCTTGTAGACGAGATTGCCCTCGGCCGAATACGTCCGGTCGTTGCGGCCGTAGCCTTGGTAGTCCAGCGTGCCGAAGGTGAACTTGCCGATGCCGGTCAGCCAGCGGCGGAAGTCGTGGTCGACCTGCACCGTGTAGGTGCGCACCAGCACGCCGGAGGCGCCGGCGACGGTGGTCTCGGCGACCTGCGTGTCCGAGAGGAAGCGCGCCGTGGTCAGCGGCGTCGCCGACCACACCAGCGAGGCCGAGGTCAAGAAGCCCTGCAGCCGGTTGAGCCGCGGATCGGTGTAGCTGCGGGTGGCGTAGCCGAGCGAGAGCTCGCCGGTCAGCAGCCGCGTGAACTCGAACGAGGTGCCGGCCTTGGCGTAACCGCCGGCGGAATCGCGCTGATAGCCGGAGCGATCGTATTGCAGGTCATAGGTGCGGGTGTTGCCCTGCACCTCGACGAACGGCTTCAGGGCCGGCGTGACCTCGTAGGACACCCGGCCGATGCCGCCGAACTGGTTGTAGTTGCGGTCGTCGTTCGACGTCATCGTGCCGTCGGTCAGCTTGCTTTGCTGATAGCTGGTGCGGTCGGCGGTCGCGCGGGCCGAGACCTGCAGCCGGTTGAAGCGCTGGTCGAAGCCGACGGTGGTGCCGAGCGTGGTGTAGACCGGATAGCGCGCGAGGCCGGCCTGCACGCTCGGGCTGCCGGGATTGTCGGTCGCCGCGCGCAGGCGGAGCTGGGCGCCGACCGAGGTATCGCGGGTGACATCGAGGCGGCCGTCGACATGGCCGGTGAAGTCGGGGCGATCGAGCGTGGTCGGCGCCGAATTGATGCCGCCGTCCATGATGGCGGGCAGGGTGCTGCCATAGCCGGTGAACGAGCCGCGGAGATCGGCGACCAGCGCATGGCGCTCCCAGTTCGACACCGCCAGAAATTCCGGCGCGATCATCCAGGCCGGCATGCCGCGCGGCCGCGCCAGGCGCGCCGGGTTGCTGTCATAGCCGGCCGACAGCTCGACCGCGCCCTTGACCAGGAACGGCCCGACATAGTCGCCGACCGCGCCGAACGGGTCGTCGTCGATCCGCAGCCGCTTGCGCGGCGGCTGGCCGGGCACGGTGCCGGCCATCGCCGGCGGGACCGGCTGCCGGTTGGCGGAGGCAGAAGGTGGCAGGGTCGGGCGCAACTGCCCGGTCAGCTCGCCGGAGGGCCGCGTGCCGGGCCCGGGCGCCGGCTTCGGCCGCGGCTGCGCGGGATAGTATTTCGCCTTCTTGCGCGTCCGGTTCAGCGAATCATAGCCGACATCGGCCGCGCCGCTGGCGGCGGGCACGCCCGGCAGCGGGACACGGTTGGCGGAGGGGGCTGAGCTGACCGGAGCAGGGGCGGCCGGGACGCCCGGCGTCGGGACGGCGTCGGAAAGGCCGCTCACCGCCGTGCGCCGCAGCGGCGACTCCTGCGGGGCGAGGAAGCCGTCGCGAACGGGGCGGAGCACATCAAGGGTTTGCGCCTGAGCAGCGCCGGTCCCGAGCGCGCCGAGCAGCAGGCACGCGGCGGAGACGCCGCGCCGCATTGCGCGCCCCCTGCGGCCGCTGTCAGGCCTCCACCCCACGATGAAAATACTCCAACAAAATCAAATGCGTCGTCGGGGAGTCCCGCGCCGCCGGCCAACACCGTCGTTAAGGGAGTAAAAACAAATATGGTTAATGGGCTGTTGATGGCGCCTTGCCGCCTTACCCATGCTAAAGAGCGGCGCCTGACTGTCTCAGCCTTGGATGAGAGAATGCCGAGATCGAAGCCGTTGACCGAAGCCCCTCCCGCCAACGCGGACATCCAATCGGCGCTGCGCACACTGGACGCCGGCAGCAACGGTATCGCCGCGATCTCCGCCGCGCTGCGTGGCCCGTTGGGGGCGGCCTTCGCCGCCGCCGTCGAGCTGATCCGCCAGGCCAAGGGCCGCGCGATCCTCACCGGCCTCGGCAAGTCCGGCCATGTCGCGCGCAAGATGGCCGCGACGCTGGCTTCCACCGGCACGCCGGCCTTCTTCGTCCATTCCGCCGAGGCCGGCCATGGCGATCTCGGCATGATCACCTCGGATGACGTCGTCATCGCGCTGTCCTGGTCCGGCGAGCAGCCGGAAATGAAGACCTTGGTCAACTACACCAAGCGCTTCGCCATCCCGATGATCGCGATCACCTCGAATGCGCAGTCGTCGTTGGGGCAGGCGGCGCGCATCGTGCTGGAGCTGCCGAAGGCCCGCGAGGCCTGCCCGCACAATCTCGCGCCGACCACCTCGACCCTGATGCAGGCCGCGATCGGCGATGCCCTGGCGATCGCATTGCTCGAAGGCCGCGGCTTCACCGCGCTGGAGTTCGCCAACTTCCATCCGGGCGGCAAGCTCGGCGCCATGCTCAAGCACATCTCCGATCTGATGCGCTCCGGCGATGCCGTTCCGCTGAAGCCAATGGGCACCGGCATGGCCGATGCGCTGGAAGAGATGACCGCCAAGGGCCTCGGCTGCGTCATCATCGTCGACGGCCGCGGCCATGTCGCAGGCATCATCACCGACGGCGATCTGCGTCGGAAGATGCGGTCTGATCTCTTGTCGGTCTCCGTCGACGAGATCATGACCGCCAACCCGCGCACCGTCCGCCGCGAGGCGCTGGCGTCCGAGGCGCTGGAGATCCTGAACTCCGCCAAGATCACGACGCTGATCGTGACCCATGGCGCGAAGCCGGTCGGCATCCTGCACATGCACGATCTCTTGCGCGCCGGGGTGGCGTGATCTCACTCCACCGTCATGCGGGGGGCGCAGCGACGAAGCAATCCAGAATCCTTGCTGAGCCCTGGATTGCTTCGCTGCGCTCGCAATGACGATGATTAATATCGCGCCCTGGGCCGCTGGAAGTTTTCGTACGATGCCTTCCGATTTCAATTTCGACAAATATCTGGCGCGCATCGGCTATCGCGGGGCGCTGACGCCCACGTTTGAGACCCTCGCCGGATTGCAGGCGGCGCATGTGGATGCGATCGCGTTCGAGGGCATCGATCCTTTGCTCGGGCGGCCCGTGAACATCGATCTCGCGTCGGTGCAGGCCAAGATCGTCGACGGCCGTCGCGGCGGCTATTGCTTCGAGCAGAACGCGCTGTTCAAGGCCGCGCTGGAGGCGATCGGCTTCGCGGTGACGCCGCTGTCGGCGCGGGTACGCTGGCGGCTCGACGCGACCGCGCCGCATACGCCGCGCACGCATATGATGCTGAAGGTCGACCTGCCGGAGGGACCTTATATCGCCGATGTCGGCTTCGGCTCCTGCCTGCTCGATACGCCGCTGCGGATGGTGCCGGACATCGCGCAGCGGACGGCGATGGGCACGTTCCGCCTGACGCTGTCCGATGGGATGTATTGGCTCGCGGCGAGGCAGCCGACGGGCTGGCGCATGATGTATGTGTTCGATCTGACGCCGCAGATCCACGCCGACTACATGCTCTCCAACTGGTTCACCTCGACCAGCCCGCTGACTCCGTTCACCTCGATGCTGATCCTGGAGCGGCTGACATCGGAGCTGCGCTATAAGCTCGTCAACCGTCGCCTCGTCGTCGAGGCGCGCGACGGCGAGATCCGGAGCGAGCAGATCATCGAGACGCCGGAGGCGTTGCAGCGGGTGGTCGAGGAAATCTTCGGCGTCACATTCCCGGTCGATGTCGATGTGGTCTGGGCGCGGATCGAGAGCTGAAGGGAGGCGCTGCGATGGCGGATGAGTTCGAGCTGAAGTCCTATCTCGCCCGCATCGCCTATCGCGGACCGCTCGCGCCCGACCGGGCCACGCTGAGCGCGCTGCAGGCCGCGCATGTCGACGCGCTGCCGTTCGAGGCGCTCGATCCGCTGATGGGGCGTCCGGTCCATGTCGATCTCGCCTCGGTGCAGCAGAAGCTCGTGCACAGCCGTCGCGGGCGGCTACTGCTTCGAGCAGAACGTGCTGTTCCAGGCGGCGCTGGAGGCCATCGGCTTCAAGGTCACCGGCCTCACCGGGCGGGTGCGCTGGCGCTCGCAGCCGACCGATCCGCTCGGGCCGCGGCAGCACATGATGCTGCTGGTGGAAGCCGAAGGCCGGCCGTATCTCGTCGACGTCGGCTTCGGCATCTGCCTGATGGATGCGCCGATCGCGATCGAGGTCGGGCCCGAGCAGGTCACGCCGATGGGCACGTTCCGTATCGGCACCTGGGATGCGCTCTACACGATCAGCGCTAAGCAGCCGACCGGCTGGCGGATGATGTATGCGTTCGATCTCGCGCCGCAGATCCACGCCGACTACGTGCTCGGCAGTTGGTACACGTCCACCAATGCGAATGTGCCGGCCACGCACACGCTGATGATGGAGCGCGTGGAGCGGACCGTGCGGCACAAGCTGGTCAGCCGCCGCTATCAGCGCCAAGCGCGCGACGGCGAGGTGATCGAGGAGCGGATTATCGCCAGCGCCGCCGAGCTTGGCCGGATCATCGATGACGTGTTTCGCGTGACGCCACCGGTTCCGGTCGAGGCGATCTGGGCGCGGATAGTAGGTTGACGGCGGTATCAAGATACGGTACTGCATTGTTCGTAGATCGAACAATGATCACTTGCTGAACTCTGACGAACGCAGATGTTTCGCGTGCGTCATTTGTTTCGAAGGTCGAAACTTCCGTTTGGTCGATCTTAAGAATCGCACCTTTAGGTTGCGCAGACCTGACGGGGCTCGCGGCATCCAGCCGTGGAACAATGGGATCGTCCAGCATGGCTGACACGGTGGTGCACGCGACGCGACCAATCCCGCGCGAGATCATAGGGCAGGGCCGCGCCCGCTGTGGCCCGCGCGCCGCCTGACCTCAGAGCATGATCCGGAAAAGTGGAAACCGGTTTTCCGAAGAGATCATGCTCAAACAAAGAGATAAGATCATGATGCGTTTCCGCCGAAACGCATCATGATCTAGAGCCGCGACATGCGCGGCTCATCCGAGCTGGCCTGACGGCCAGGACGGGTGGGGGCTTCACGGCTGAAACGTCGACCCTGACGCTTCGACGCTCATCCGATCGATCTGAGAACGACGGCCTGACCTGCCACTTCGGGCCGCGCGGAGACTCACGTCGTGGAAGCCCCCACCCCTTTTTGCTCCCAGACACGCATCTCTCTGGGCGTACTCACCATTCGGACGCAAAATTGAACCGCCCGTGCGGCTGCCCCTCACCCCAACCCTCTCCCCGTGAAGAACGGGGAGAGGGAGCGCACCGCGCTCTTGGGCAAGGCTTGTGGCAAGGCTTGGGTCGAGGCTTGGGTCGAGGCTTGGGTCGAGGCGCAAATGGGAAGTCTGATGCTTTGAGGCAGTCTCTCTCGGCGCGAGAGGTGCAACCTCTCCCCGCTCTTGCGGGGAGAGGTCGGATTGCGCAGCAATCCGGGTGAGGGGCATGGCACAGCTGGATCGCCGGTCACAAGTCCATCGGACGGGCGCGCTGCTCTGCCTTGATACATATCCGCTGACGCACAGCGAGACTCCGATCAACCACGGCGATTTCAGCGCGGCAGCTCGGTCTTGCCCATCAGGAACTTGTCGACGGCCTGGGCGCAGAGGCGGCCTTCGCGGATCGCCCAGACGACCAGCGACTGGCCGCGGCGCATGTCGCCGGCGGAGAAGACCTTCGGCAGCGAGGTCTGGTAGTCCGACAAATTGGCCTTGACGTTGCCGCGCGGGTCGAGGTCGACGCCGAGGCTCTTGAGCAGGCCCTCATGCACGGGATGCACGAAGCCCATCGCCAGCAGCACGAGGTCGGCATCGAGCACGAACTCGGTGCCGGCGATCGGCTTGAACTGGGCGTCGACGCGCACGCAGTGCAGCTTCTTGACCGCGCCGTTCTCGCCCTCGAACTTCTGCGTCAGCACCGCGAATTCGCGCACCGCGCCTTCGGCCTGGCTCGATGAGGTCCGCATCTTCAGCGGCCAGTTCGGCCAGGTCAGCTCCTTGTTCTCGCGCTCCGGCGGCGCCGGCATGATCTCGAGCTGGGTCACGGAGAGGGCGCCCTGGCGGAGCGAGGTGCCAATGCAGTCGGAGCCGGTGTCGCCGCCGCCGATCACGACGACATGCTTAGCCGTAGCGAGGATGTCGGTGGCGTTGACGGCCTCGTTGCCGACGCGGCGGTTCTGCTGCGGCAGGAAATCCATAGCATAATGGACGCCGGCGAGGTCACGGCCGGGGATCGGCAGGTCGCGCGGGGCTTCCGCGCCGCCGGTCAGCGCCACGGCGTCGTAATCCTTCAGCAGCGACTTGGCATCGATGCCGTCCTTGCCGCCGACATGGGCGCCATAGTGGAAGACGACGCCTTCGCCTTCCATCTGCGTGATGCGGCGGTCGATGATGCCCTTCTCCATCTTGAAGTCGGGAATGCCGTAGCGCAGAAGGCCGCCGGCCTTGGCGTGCTTCTCATAGACATGCACCTCGTGGCCGGCGCGCGCGAGCTGCTGCGCGGCCGCGAGGCCCGCGGGGCCGGCGCCGACGATCGCAACCTTCTTGCCGGTCTTGACGGCGGCCGGCTCCGGCTTGATCCAGCCCTGCTCGAACGCCTTGTCGACGATGGCGCATTCGATCGTCTTGATGGTCACCGGGTTGTCGTCGATGTTCAGGGTGCACGACGCCTCGCAGGGGGCGGGGCAGATGCGGCCGGTGAACTCCGGGAAGTTGTTGGTCGAGTGCAGGTTGCGCGACGCCTCTTCCCAGTTTCCGTTGTAGATCAGGTCGTTCCAGTCCGGGATCTGGTTGTTGACCGGGCAGCCGGGCGTGCCCGGCGCGGCCGAGCCGGTGCCGTGGCAATAGGGGATGCCGCAATTCATGCAGCGCGCCGCCTGGTCGCGCAGCTCCTTCTCGGAGAGCGGCACCACGAATTCCTGGAAATGCTTCAGCCGCTCGGCAACCGGCGCATACTTGCGATCGTGCCGCTCGATTTCGAGAAAACCTGTGACCTTGCCCATGACCTACGACGTCCCTGACTGCTCGGGCCTCATGGTTCGAGACGGCGCTTCCGCGCCTCCTCACCATGAGGATCTAGTTTCCTGCTTCTCCTCACCCCCGGGGAGCGGCGCCTTCGCCGCGTCTCGAAGGATGAGGCCTCGATCTCGGCCTCATGGTTCGAGACGGTGCTGCGCACCTCCTCACCATGAGGGTTTCGTGTCCTGCTTCTCCTCACCCTGAGGAGCGGCGCTTGCGCCGCGTCTCGAAGGGCGAGGCCCCGCTCTCGGCCTCATGGTTCGAGACGGCGCTTCGCGCCTCCTCTCCATGAGGAGCGACATCAAGCCCCGATCGCGATCTTCGGCTCGGCGTCGGCCTTGGCCGCGAGCTCGCGAAGGGCGCGGCGGTACTCGACCGGCATGACCTTGCGGAACTTCGGCGCAAACTCCTTCCAGTTCGCCAGGATGTCGGCGGCACGCTTGGAGCCGGTGGCCTTGGCGTGACGCGAGATCAGGACGTGCAGGCGCTCGACGTCGGACGCCAGCAGGTTCTTGAACACGTCGACACGGCCATGCGCCTCGAGGTCGCCCATCTGGTGATAGGAAGCTTCCGCGATCATCTCCTCCGACAAGACAGGCTCGAGCTCGACCATCGCCATGTTGCAATGCTTGTCGAAGTCGCCGGCCTCGTCGAGCACATAGGCGATGCCGCCCGACATGCCCGCGGCGAAGTTGCGCCCGGTCTTGCCGAGCACGACGACGATGCCGCCGGTCATGTATTCGCAGCAATGATCGCCCGCGCCCTCGACGACGGCCACCGCGCCCGAGTTACGCACCGCGAAGCGTTCGCCGGCGATGCCGCGGAAGAAGCACTCGCCGGAGATGGCGCCGTACATCACCGTGTTGCCGACGATGATCGACTCCTCCGGCACGATACCGGAGTTGCGCGGCGGCTTGACGATGATGCGGCCGCCCGACAGGCCCTTGCCGACATAGTCGTTGCCTTCGCCTTCGAGCTCGAAAGTGACGCCGTTGGCAAGCCAGGCGCCGAACGCCTGGCCGGCGGTACCTTTCAGGCTGACATGGATCGTGTCCTGCGGCAGGCCGGCATGGCCGTAGATCTTGGCCACCGCGCCGGAAAGCATCGCGCCCGCCGAACGGTCGGTGTTGTTGATCTCGGCCTCGATCTTCACCGGCGCGCCGCGGTCGAGCGCGGGCCTCGCCTGCTCGATCAGCTTGCGGTCGAGCACGGCGTCGAGGTGATGATCCTGCTTCTCCGAATGGAAGATCTTCTGGCCCGGCGCTTCCTTCTGCTTCACGAACAGTTTTGAGAAGTCGAGACCCTTGGCCTTCCAGTGCGCGACCAGCTTGGACTGGTCGAGCATCTGCACCTGGCCGACCATCTCGTTGAACGAGCGGTAGCCGAGCGAAGCCATGATCTCGCGGACTTCCTCGGCGACGAAGAAGAAGTAGTTGATGACGTGCTCGGGCTGGCCGGTGAAGCGCTTGCGCAGCACCGGGTCCTGGGTGGCGACGCCCACGGGGCAGGTGTTGAGGTGGCACTTGCGCATCATGATGCAGCCGGCCGCGATCAGCGGCGCTGTTGCAAAGCCGAACTCGTCGGCGCCGAGGAGGGCGCCGATGACGACGTCACGCCCGGTGCGGAAGCCGCCGTCGACCTGGACCACGATGCGGCTGCGCAGCCGCTCGCGCACCAGGGTCTGGTGCGTTTCGGCAAGGCCGATCTCCCACGGCGAGCCCGCATGCTTGATCGAGGTGAGGGGAGAGGCACCGGTGCCGCCCTCGAAGCCCGCGATCGTCACATGGTCGGCGCGCGCCTTGGCAACGCCCGCGGCAACCGTGCCGACGCCGATCTCGGAGACCAGCTTGACCGAGACCTGACCGTCGGGATTGACGTTCTTCAGGTCGTAGATCAGTTGCGCGAGGTCCTCGATCGAATAGATGTCGTGATGCGGCGGCGGCGAGATCAGGCCGACGCCCGGGGTCGAGTGACGCACTTTGGCGATGGTCGCATCGACCTTGTGGCCGGGCAGCTGGCCGCCTTCGCCGGGCTTCGCGCCCTGCGCCATCTTGATCTGCATCATGTCGGAGTTGACGAGATACTCCGTCGTCACGCCGAAACGTCCAGACGCGACCTGCTTGATCGCCGAGCGCATCGAATCGCCGTTCGGCAGCGGCTTGAAGCGATCAGCCTCTTCGCCGCCTTCGCCGGTGTTCGACTTTCCGCCGATCCGGTTCATGGCGATCGCGAGCGTCGTATGCGCCTCGCGCGAGATCGAGCCGAAGCTCATCGCACCGGTGGCGAAGCGCTTGACGATCTCCTTGGCCGGCTCGACCTCGTCGAGCGGGACCGGCTTGCGCTTGTCGTCCTCGGCCGACTTGATCCGGAACAGGCCGCGCAGGGTCAAGAGCCGCTCGGACTGCTCGTTGAGCAGCTTGGCGAACGCCTGATAGCGGTCCTTGGAATTGCCGCGCACAGCATGCTGGAGCGTCGCGACCGACTCGGCGGTCCACGCATGATCCTCGCCGCGGGTGCGGAAGGCATATTCGCCGCCGACATCGAGCGCGGACTTGTAGACCAGCGCATCGCCGAACGCATCGCGGTGGCGGCGCGTGGTCTCCTCGGCGATCTCGGCGAGGCCGACGCCTTCGACGCGGGTGTGGGTGCCGGCGAAGAACTTCTGCACGAACTCGGCACGAAGGCCGACCGCGTCGAAGATCTGCGCGCCGCAATAGGACTGGTAGGTCGAGATGCCCATCTTCGACATGACCTTGAGCAGGCCCTTGCCGATCGACTTGATGTAGCGCTTGACGACCTCGTAGTCGCTCAGCGCGCCCGGCAGCTTGTCCTTCAGCGCGATGATGGTCTCAAAGGCAAGATACGGGTTGATCGCCTCGGCGCCATAGCCGGCGAGACACGCGAAGTGATGCACCTCGCGCGGCTCACCGCTCTCGACGACGAGGCCGACCGACGTCCGCAGGCCGGTACGGATCAGGTGATGATGCACGGCGGCGCAGGCCAAGAGCGACGGGATCGGGATCCGGTCGTTCGAGACCATGCGGTCGGACAGGATGATGATGTTGACGCCCTCGCGGACGGCAGCCTCCGCGCGGCCGCAGAGGTCATCGAGCACCTGCTCGAAGCCGGCGGCGCCCAGGCTCGCATCGAAGGTGGTGTCGAGCGTGCGCGAGACGAAGTGGCTGTCCGAGACCTCCGAGATCGAGCGGATCTTCTCGAGGTCCGCATCCGTCAGGATCGGCTGATGCACTTCGAGCCGCTTGGTCGAGGCGACGCCTTCGAGATCGAACAGGTTCGGCCGCGGGCCGATGATCGAGACCAGGCTCATCACCAGCTCCTCGCGAATCGGATCGATCGGCGGGTTGGTGACCTGGGCGAAATTCTGCTTGAAGTAGGTGAACAGCAGCTTGGGCTTGTCCGACAGCGCCGAGATCGGCGCGTCGTTGCCCATCGAGCCCGTCGCCTCCTCGCCGGTGGCGGCCATCGGCGTCATCAGGATGTTGATGTCCTCGGCCGTGTAGCCGAACGCCTGCTGCCGGTCCAAGAGCGGCAGGTTGGTGCGCGCGCCCTTGGTCGGCGCGTCCGGCAGCTTCTCGACCTGGATCTGGGTGCGGGCGAGCCACTCGGTGTAGGGATGGCTGGCGGCGAGCTGCGCCTTGATCTCGTCATCCGGGATCAGGCGGCCCTGTTCCAGATCGACGAGCAGCATCTTGCCGGGCTGCAGCCGCCATTTCGTGACGATCTGGTCCTCCGGAATCTTCAAGACGCCCATCTCGGACGCCATCACGATGCGGTCGTCCTTGGTGACGAGATAGCGCGCCGGCCGCAGGCCGTTGCGGTCGAGCGTGGCGCCGATCTGGCGGCCGTCGGTGAAGGCGATCGCGGCGGGGCCGTCCCACGGCTCCATCAGCGCGGCGTGATATTCGTAGAACGAGCGGCGCTCCTCGCTCATCAAGGGATTGCCGGCCCACGCCTCCGGGATCATCATCATGACCGCGTGCGGCAGCGAGTAGCCGCCCTGCACCAGGAATTCGAGCGCGTTGTCGAAGCAGGCGGTGTCGGACTGGCCCTCATAGGAGATCGGCCAGAGCCGGCTGATGTCCTTGCCGAACAGCTCGGATGACACCGACGCCTGGCGCGCCGCCATCCAGTTGACGTTGCCGCGCAAGGTGTTGATCTCGCCGTTATGCGCGATCATCCGGTACGGATGCGCCAGCGACCAGGTCGGGAAGGTGTTGGTCGAGAAGCGCTGATGCACCAGCGCCAGCGCGCTCTCGAAGTCCGGCTCGTGCAGGTCGGCGTAGTACTTGCCGAGCTGGTCGGCCAGGAACATGCCCTTGTAGATCACGGTCCGGCACGACATCGAGCACGGATAGTAGCCCGACATGCCGCGGTCGCGGCGCTGATAGATCGCCTGCGAGATCGACTTTCTGAGGATGTAGAGCTTGCGCTCGAACTCGTCCTCGGTCTTGGCGGCGCCGTTGCGGCCGATGAACACCTGCATGCTGCGCGGCTCGGTCGGCTTGACCGTCACGCCCAGCGAGGAGTTGTCGGTCGGCACGTCGCGCCAGCCGAGCAGCACCAGGCCCTCATCCTCGATCTGGTCGGCGATGATGCTCTTGATGACGTTGCGCCAGGCCTCGTCGCGCGGCATGAACAGCGCGCCGATGGCGTACTCGCCGGGAGCCGGCAGCGTGAAGCCGAGCTCCTTCGCCTTGCGCGAGAAGAAGGCGTGCGGGATCTGCACCAGGATGCCGGCGCCGTCGCCGAAGCGCGGGTCGGCGCCGACAGCGCCGCGGTGCTCGAGGTTGCACAGGATGTTCAGCGCATCCGCAACGATCTGGTGCGACCTCTCACCCTTGATGTTGGCGATGAAGCCGACGCCGCAGGAATCCTTCTCCTGCGCGGGGTCATACAGACCCTCGGCTTCCGGGCGCCACGTATGCAATTCGCGGGTGATCTCGGCCGGTTTTTCGTGCGAATCCACAGCCAGCACCGCGCCGCCCAACTTTCCGTGCTCGACCTTCGATCCGCTCATATCCGTCCCCATCAGTTATTGGTCAGGGCCTTCACCACAGTCCGGTACACAGTCCGGCGCACCCCGGGCGCTGCGCGGGTTCCTCTCCGGAACCAACGCTCGTCCTTCTCAGCGAGCCGCATTTGCAGAGTTCAGGCCAGTCACCGGGGGACCACGTCCCCGCTGGATGATCACGGCCTGTTCATGTCGCAACGCCCATGCCGCAAGGTCATCGGGCGCCGTAACATCATTGCAAAGTCTCGGTCACCTTTGCAACGAAATTTTAGACAGCAATTCTGTCCTAAACCGCAAGATGCCAAACTTGACGTTATCACACAAGCGGCCCGGAGTCCCCGATTCCGCCGCACCGATGCGGGCATTCTCCCGGCAAATCTCCCGTTTCTTCGCTCTCCGAACGACCCGTCGGCGCCAGCCGATCACGAGCATCGCTCGATTTTGCAACACCGCGCCCCGATCCCGCCCACACTCCGACCCAGGACCGCCGGAATCGCGGCAGACCTTCCGCGGCACTTGAGAAGAAGCGAACAGCTTCACGTGCGGGGGCATGCAGGAGCTTTGAGCCATGAAGTTGCTAGTTGGAGCCGTCTCGGCCTCGTTGATCGCAGCCTTTGCCGCCCAGGCCGAGCCGCTGCCGGGGATGCGCGGGCCGTACACGGCGGTCTCCGATTTCGATGCGCCTTATTCCGAGGCGCCGCCGCCTGCGGTCGTGCCCGCGCCGCCGCGCTACGGCTATGGACCAGGGGCGGACTACGGATACCGGGAGGAGCGCTACGCGCCGCCGGCGCCGGTGTACCGCCAGGACGGGTATCGGCAGGACGGCTACCGTGAAGGCTATCAGCAGGATTACGGCTACGCGCCGGCGTTCCTGCCGGTGCATGAGGTCTATGCCATCCTGCGCGATAACGGCTTCTCGCCGCTCGGCGCGCCGCGCCAGCGCGGCAACGTTTATGTCGTCGCGGTGCTCGACCGCCAGGGCGAGGACGGCAAGCTGGTCGTAGATGCCCGCTCCGGCCGCATCCTCCGCTTCGTGCCGGCGTTCCAGTCGGGCGACGACTACGAGCGCATGCGCTTCGAGCCGGCCCCGCGCGGCGGCCTCGACCGCCTGCCGCCGCCGACCGTGATCCGCGCCGACCCGCGCCTGGTGCCCCCGGCACCAGTCGCGCCGCGGGTGGCAGCCGTTGCGCCGACGCAGGCACCGAGGCCAGCCGCTCCGGCCGTCCAACCGGCGGCGCCGTCGCCGCAAACGGCCGCGCTCGCGCCAAAGCCGACCGACGCCCCAAAGGCTGCTGTGCCGAAGATCGCCGACATCAAGCCGGCCGAAACGAAGCCAGTGGAAGCCAATGCCGATACGGCGAAGGCGGTCGAGGCCAAACCGGCCGAGGCCAAATCGTCTGACGCCAAGCCCTCGGACGCCAAGCCCGTTCAGTCGGCAGCAGCCGCTCCGCAGACGATCGGATCGATTGCGCCGGCAGCCAAGCCGGCGCCGCAGATCCTGCCCACCGCGAAGATGCCGCCGGCCCAGGGGCTGGAGTGACAACAGCCGAGGACCTATCGGCTATCGTTCTGAGAACCAAGCCCAGGGCCGGCGACGGCCGCGAAAACCTCGACCGAACCCAGCATACAAAAACGCCCCGGTGTCCCGGGGCGTTCGTATTCTTAGCAGAGCGTCGGGCCGTTTACGCGGCGGCCTTCTCGGCGGTGCCTTCAAGCGCCGGCTGCTCGGTGCCTTGCGCCGACGTCGAGATCGGAATCGACCGCGGCTTCTTGGCCTCGGGGATCTCGCGGACGAGATCGACGTGGAGCAGGCCGTTCTCGAGGCTGGCGTTCTTCACCACCACGTGGTCGGCGAGCTGGAAGCTGCGTTCGAAGGCGCGGGCGGCGATGCCGCGATACAGCACCTCGCTCTTCTTGCCGTTCTCGTTGGCGGCCTTCTCGCCCTTGATCGTCAGCGTGTTTTCCTTCGCGACGAGGGAGAGCTCATCCTTGCCAAAGCCCGAGACGGCGACGGTGATGCGGTAGGCGTTCTCACCGGTGCGCTCGATATTGTAGGGCGGATAGCCGGGGCTGGGCTCGGCGGTGGCCTGGTCGAGCAGCGAGAACAGACGGTCGAAACCGACGGTGGAACGATAGAACGGGGTGAGATCGTAGGTACGCATGGTCAAGTCCTCCATTGAGCGACTGTTAGGCAAACCCGCCCGCCATCGGGCCGGGCTGTCGTGCAGCCGTGACGGCCTGCACGATCTCGATATGGGTCGGACGTTTGCACCTTCAAGAGCGCCCAAACGGGCTCTTTTTGCCGTTCCACCCCTTGATTCCCTGGGCCTTTCACCTATTCGATGGGCGCCTCATGACGCTCGTCTCGATTCCCGCCAATCCCGTCCCCGAGAACGCCACCGCCGGCACCATCAAGACCCCTGATGGCGCCGAGCTGCGCTTTGCGCGCTGGGCGCCGCCGGCCGGGCGCAAGGGCACCGTCTGCGTGTTCACCGGCCGCAGCGAGTCGATCGAAAAGTATTTCGAGACGGTGCGTGACCTGCGCGACCGCGGCT
This sequence comes from Bradyrhizobium sp. USDA 4353, assembly GCF_054063215.1. NCBI lineage: Bacteria > Pseudomonadati > Pseudomonadota > Alphaproteobacteria > Hyphomicrobiales > Nitrobacteraceae > Bradyrhizobium > Bradyrhizobium sp. USDA 4353. The sequence goes on along the minus strand of NZ_JBSSGB010000001.1, from coordinate 604,355 downwards.
TTGCGGTCGCCATCATCGATTGGCGCGGCCAGGGCCATTCGTCCCGCCGCCTGCGCGATTCCCGCAAAGGCTATGTGCGCTCGTTCGCCGACTACGAGGTCGACGTCGAGACCTTCATCACCGAGGTGGTGCTGCCGGATTGCCCGCCGCCTTACTTCGCGCTGGCGCATTCGATGGGCGGCACCGTGCTGCTGCGGCTCTCCCATGCCGGCAAGCGCTGGTTCGACCGTATCGTGCTGTCGGCGCCGATGATCGACCTGCCGGGCAACCGCACCTCGCTCCCTGCCCGGCTGTTGCTGCGCGCGATGCGGATCGCGGGGCAGGGCGGCCGCTACGTGCCCGGCGGCAATGACGACATCAGCGGGCTCGCGCCGTTCGTCAACAACCCGCTGACCTCCGATCCCGTGCGCTACGCGCGCAACGCCGCGATCCTCGAGGAGGATCCGACGCTCGGCATCGCCTCGCCGACGGTGGCCTGGGCCGACGCCGCGTTCTCGGCGATGGTGACGTTCCGCGGCATGACCTACCCCTCGCAGATCCGCCAGCCGATCCTCATGCTGGCCGCCTCCAGCGACACCGTGGTGTCAACCGCGGCGATCGAGGAGTTCGCCTATCACCTGCGCGCCGGCTCGCATCTGGTCATCGCCGGCGCCAAGCACGAGATCCTGCAGGAGCAGGACCGCTACCGCTCGCAGTTCTGGGCCGCCTTCGACGCCTTCGTGCCGGGCACGCCGCTGTTCGGGTGAACGCAGCGTCGTCGCGTAGACAATCAGCCGCCGCCGACACCTCGGACGATCGTGCCGCGGCCTCCGCAGGTCGGGCACGGCGCCTCATGGAGCCGTCCGCTGCCGTTGCAGTCGGGGCAGACATCCTCGCCGGTGCCCGGTGTTCCGCGTGGCGCCTCATCGCCGGGGTTCAGCGTAGCCTCGGAGTCCTGCAGACGCAGGTCGTTGTCGCGTGCGTTCCCGCTCATCGTCTCTCTCCTTGTTGCTACGGATCGTCAACGCGGCGGGCGCGCTTCCGGTGCCAAGGCCTTTTTGCCTGCGCGGGGCGTCTGCTGGACAGGCCAGGGCTGCCGGTTTAGTCGTCGCATCGTGTCACTGGGACGGCAGCAGCAGTGAGTGAACGACGCAAACAATTGCAGGCGCAGGCCTTGCAGGAGGCGGTCCAGGCGCTGCGCGCGCGGCAGTTCGCGCGTGCCGAGCAGATCGCGGCGTCTATCCTGCGCAACGCCAGGACAGATCGCGCCGCATTGCTGGTTCATTCCCATGCGCTGCTCGGCCAGCAGCGCGCCGGCGAGGCGATCGTGCCGCTTGAGAAGGCGGTGCTGCGTGGCCCTGATCCGGAGCTGGAGACGTTGCTCGGAGCGGCCTTGTGCGAGTCCCGGCGCGTGGCCGATGGCCTCGCGCAACTGCGCAAGACCGCGGCGCGGCGTCCGCCCTACCTGCCGGCGTTCCAGGAGCTGGCCGGGCGGCTGGCGAAATCCGGCCAGCTCGCTGAGGGCATATCCATCATCGAGCAGGCGCTGTCGCTGCTGCCGGAGAGCGTCGACCTCAAGCTCGATCTCGGGCGGCTCTGCCTGCAGGGCAATCAGCGGGCCCGCGCGCGGGAGAGTTTCGTGGCTGCCCGCGAGGCCGCGCCGGGCCGTCCCGACATCCTGATCGAGCTCGCCTGGGTGCAGTTCCTCGATGGCGACTACGCGGAAGCGGCCGGCACCTACAAACATGCGCTCGGCTTGCGGCCAGAGGACACCCAGAGCCGCGCCAATCTCGCGATGTGCCTGATGGAGCTCGGCGACCGCGCCGGCGCCGAGGCGGCGCTGCGCACGGTCATGCGCGGCCGGCCGCATCTGCTCAGCAGGGCCGCCTACACGATGGCCGTCAGCTCGCACGGCCGCTTCTTCTTCCGCCCGAGCGATGCCGCCAAATTCCTCGGCGCCAATGGAGCAGGGGCGGTCAAGCCCTGAACTGCTTGCGATACATGCCCTGCTCGCGCTTCAGCGCGTCACGCACGCTGTGAATCTCTTGGACGTCCTCGTCGGTGAAGGCCGAGGTCTGGAGCGTCCATGGCTGGCGCTTCACGGGGATGCACTGCGCGACCGGCGTGCCCTTGGGCAGCACGCCACGAAACGCCGTGTCGTGCCAATGCGCCGGGAAATGCACGAAGCTGTCGTGGAAACGGTCGCTGTCGACGAGGCCCGTGACGGTCGTGAACGGCAGGTCGAAGCGGTTGAGCGGGTGGGTGAACAGCAGCGACCAGCCTTTGGGCGCCTCGATGGTCCAGAGATTGTGAAACTTGAGTAGGAAGCGGTCGGCCTCGAACAGCGGCGATCCCGTCACCTGCGACACGTCGTGAAAGCTGACCGGCGAGCGCGGAAAGTCGATCGCGCCGCCCGGCGGCAGCTCATTGTCCCAGCTAATGCCGCCGTCCTCGACCTTGAGGTCGCAGACCAGCGGGATGAGAAAGCCCGCCGTCATCGCGTCGATGAAGGGCGGGCAGCGCTTCACCGTCTGCTCCTCCGCCTGGTTGAGCTGACTGAACGCGGTCGCCGGCATCGTCTTGACCCAGTCGGGTATGCCCATCGGCGCCGGCACCGGTTGCGGGATTAGACCCTCGAGCTCCCGGGGGCAGCGGAATTTCAGCGTCAGGGCATCTGTCTCGGACATCGCGCCGCGGCTCTCCTGTGGTCGACAGGAGAGGTCTACGCTTTCGGCGCCGAAACGCCAACCCGCCGCTATTTGGTCGACAGTACCTCGCCGAACCGCTCCCACTGCTTGCCGGTGAAGCGCATGAACTGCACCTGCTCGACCGGCAGGTGGTCGCCTTCGGACGTGTTGACCTTGATGCCGGGCAGCAGCATCGGCAGATCCAGGTCCTTGATCGACAACGCCTGCTTGAGGATGTTCTCGCGCGACAGGTCATTGCCGGCGGCCTTCAGCACGTGCTCCAGCACCATGCCGTTGTTGTAGCCGTTGACGTAGTTGGAATCGCGGATGTCGCCGTCCGGCACGTATCTCGCCATGTAGTCGCGCCAGCCCTTGACGCCGGGATCGTCGGCCCAGGCCGGATCGAGCGGGTCCTTCACATAGGCCGTCGAGATGATGCCGGTGCCGGCCTCCAGGCCAGCCGGCTCCATCACCGAGGACACCCACACTGACACGTTGGTCAGGAAGGTCATCGGCCGCCAGCTGATCTCATGGGCCTTGCGGATCGCCTGCGCTGCGAATTTTGGCGTGGCCGCGATGATCAGCGCATCGGCGCCGCTCGATTTCAGCTTCACGATCTGGGAATCGATGGTCGGCTCGGTCACCTCGTAGCTCGCCACCGTCACCGCGGTGTCGAAGCGCTCGCCGAGCACGTCCTTCAGGCCGGCGAGATAGTCACGGCCGAAATCATCGTTCTGGGCCAGGATCGCGAACGTCGCGTCCGGCTTCGTCTGCAGCGCGTAGCGCGCATACATCCGCGCCTCGTTGCGGAACGGCGCCATCACGCCCATCAAGACCAGCGGAAACTGCTGGGGATCGCCGAACTTCGAGGCGCCCGAGGCCACGAACAGCTGCGGCACCTTCTTTCCCTGAAGATACTTTGCGATCGCGGTGTTGTGCGCCGTGCCCATGGTCGAGAAGATGAAGGACACGTCGTCGCTCTCGACCAGGCGCCGGGTCTGCTCCACCGTCTTCGGCGGCACGTAGCTGTCGTCGAGCGAGAGCAGGTTGACCTTGCGGCCGTTGATGCCGCCGCGGTCGTTGACCATCTTGAAATAGGCCACCTCGCCCTTGCCGAGGATGCCGAACGCCGACACCGGCCCGCTATAGGGCATGGTCTGGCCGATGCGAATTTCGCTCGCGGTGATGCCGGGCGGATCCTCCGCCCAAGCGGGCATCGTGAATGCGGACGAGACGACGGCCAGCCCTGCGGCTGCGAGGGCACTTCGCATAGACACCTCCCGGGTCACCGCGCTGACGGCGGCATTTGTGGGAAGCTTAAGGGTGTCCCGACCCGCCAGCAATGACGATCATGACGGTCCGCCGCGCCAATACAAGCGACACGATCGAGGCGGCGCTGCTTGCAACTGCCGCGATGGAGCGGCGAGGTGACGTCCACGAAAGCATGTCCGAACAATGTGCCCCGGCGGCTCTCGCGCAGATCGGCGGGTTGCGTCATCCTGCTCCGGCCGCCCGGATCCAGATGCGGGCAATTGACGTTTCCGACCCGCCTCGACACGGGCCGCAGCGCCCCAATGAATGAGATGCAGATGCGGGATCAGCGCGAGCCTCTGAAGGTCCTCCAGGATTGGTACGCCTCCCAATGCGACGGCCAGTGGGAGCATCAATACGGGATCAAGATCGACACCTTGGACAATCCAGGATGGGTCCTGAGGATCGACCTGTTCGACACGGAGCTGGCGGAGCGCCCGTTCACCGAGGTGAAGGTTCAGGGCGACGAGGATGATGATTGGTGTCATTGCCGGGTCCGCGGCGCGGTGTTCGAAGCCTTCTGCGGCCCGCATCACCTCGGCGACGTCATCTCGATCTTCCTCGCCTGGGCAATCGCCGCCGCGCGCGACCCTGCTCATTGACGTCGTGCAGTCCGCTAGCTGCGGGCTGTGCCTGATCCAGGCCGTTCCCTCATCGCGTCAGATGCGCTTCCGAGACCGCATGATTGAACATCGCATTCAGCGCCGAGGTGATGTCCGCCGGGGTGTTCGCGGTGTAGAAGAAGCCCGGTGATGCGCAGGCTTGCAGGCTCGGTGGGATGTTGGGGATGTTATTGTTGGCATAGTCGTCCTCGTCGCCGGCGAAGGACGCATTGACCGGGTTGATCGGCTGATAGGGAATATAGAGCACCGAGATGATGATGCCGCGGTTCTTCAGCGGCGTGCATGAGGTGGCCGGATTGATCGTGGTGGCGTGATTGCTGCCGGACCATGAGCCGTTGGGCACGCCCTTCACCTGCGGGTCCTGCGCGCCGTCGGTCACCAGGAACACGTAAGGCAGGGTGTTGTTGGTGGCGCTTCCGTTGCCGACACTGGTGATCAGGGTGTTGACGCTGGAGAGCGCCGTATCGATATGCGTCCCGCCCGAGCCGAGGGAAGCGTTGGTGTTGGTGTCGAGCAAGGTCGCGAGGTTCGCCGCGGCGTAGTTGATGGTCGTCGAATCGCTGGTCGAGCCGCTGATATTGGTGGTGAGCGGATAATAGGAATAGAGATAGCGGATGAACGGGTAGAGGCCGATCCGGAACTGGTTGCTGACCTTCTTGGTGTTGTTCGCCGTCGTGAACAGCTGATTGACGGCGTAGCCGACGGCATCGAGGCGGAGCTGGATGCAGGCATCCGTCCCGTCGGTCGGGCAGTTCGCAACCGTCGGCAGCTTGTTGTAGAGCGAGTTCGGCAGCCCGGACACGATCGTCGACGGAAGCTGAACGCCCTTGGGATTGTTCTTGTTGGTGGTCAGCAGGCTCTTGTAGCCGCTTTGGCTGACGCGCGAGATCGCATAGCCCAGGCAATAATTGTTGGTCGGGTAGCCTTGCGTGCCTGAATCCGTGCAGGCGCTGTTCTGCGGAGAGAAGTGGCAGGCGAGCGTGCAGCCGGTGGGATATTGCCTGTAATTGTCGGGGCTGATCGCCTGCATGCGCTGCGCTTCCGCCGTCGTCGAGGGCAGGCCCATCGAGCCCGACACGTCGAGGGTCAGATAGAAGTCCAGATACAGCGGCAGCGTGACGGAGGATGACGAGCGGCCGGTGAGCGTCAGATTGGGAAATCCGATCACGCCCAGGAATGTCGTCGGCATGCTGGCGGTGAATTGGACCTGCGAGGTCAGGGACGCCCCGCTCTTGGTGACGGTGCTGCTTTCAGCCGTCAGCGTATAGCCTTGGATCGTGGAGGCGTTGCCCTTGAAGATGCTGTTGGCTTCCGCGACGCCGGCGCTCACCGATCCGTCGGATGTCATCGCCATGGCCGCTGCATAGCCGGCCGAGTTGACCGCGATCGAGGCGATGCTCGCGGCATCCGCGGCGGATTGCAGCTTGACCTTCAACCGCATCGCCATGGAATAGTCGGTCGCGCATCCGATCCCCGCCAGGATCGGCAGCAGGGCTATCGCGAACGTGACGCCGATGTTGGCCCTGCGGTCCCGGAAGAAGAGCGCCGTGAGAGCCGCGGCCCGGCGCAGTCGTCGGCTGTTACCCACGCTTGACCTCCAAGATCCCGTTCCCTGTCCGGTGCGGTGACTTGCCGTTCATTGACCCGTGTCCATGACGAGCAGGGGCCGGTTTCCGGCGCGCCCGGTCGGCTTGCGCACGAGCAGTCGCAAGTCCGACCGCCATGCGTCAAAATATCGCGCATGGGTCTTTCATTTGAGTTTAAGCCGTTGAAAAGTTTGGAGGTTTTATATTACTTCTCAGCGGCAAAGTTCCCGCCGACGGAGAGTCGCTCAGGCCGCGTGCGCACCCCACTGAGACCAGGGCCGGTCATAGGCCCGCTCAGGGGGCAAAGGATCTGCGCGGAACGCGGAACTCAGGCGGTCAACCGCGGCTCACCGGTGTGCTCCTCCTGCACCCCGAACTGCATCGCGCAGCGCAGGCCGCCCGGATCGAAGTCGAGCGTGACGGACCAGCCGGTCTCCGAGCCGAACATCCGCGTGATCATCTTGGTGCCGAAGCCGCGCCGCGTGGGCTTGCGCACCAGCGGCCCGTCGCGTTCGATCCAGACCAGCCGGACCATGCCGCTCTCCTGAACGGTCCAGGCGATGTCGAGCTTGCCCGCGGGCGTCGAGAAGGCGCCGTATTTGGCGGCGTTGGTGCTGAGCTCCTGGATCGCGGCCGAGAGCGCGAGCGTCAGCTTGGGCGGCAGCAGCAGGCGGGGGCCGCTGATGGTGAGGCGGTCGGGGCCGGCATAGGGCGCCAGCGTGCGGTCGACGATGGCCGTGACGTCGGCGCCGACCCAGTTGTTCTCGGTCAACAGATTATAGGCCTCGGAGAGCGCAAGGATGCGCGCCTCGAATGCAGCGACATAATGCTCGACATCCACGGCGCTCGCGCGTGACAGGCGCGCGATGGATTGCACGGTCCCCAGCGTATTCTTGACGCGGTGATTGATCTCGTCGAGCAGGTCGCGCTGCTGGCGCAGGGCGCCCGCGAGCTCGCCGCCCACCTCGTAGAGCACGTGCTTCATGCGATTGACTTCGGCGATCCGCCTCATCCGGGGCGCCACGGCGCCGGCCTGCAGCCCCGAGACGTAGCGCTCGAGATCAGCGAACTCGGCGACAAAGCGATGCGCGAGCAGGCGAGCGAGCACCATGCCGAGCGCAAATGTGAAGACGGTGAGCGCCACGATCCAGCCGATCGTCCGATGCAAGGGGCCATCGATCGCATCGCGCGGCAGAGCGAGATTGACCGTCCAGCCGCTCTGCTCGGAGCGCAGCAGCGACGTGTAGGTCGGGATGCCGGATCGCGAGACCGCCTTGATCCACCAGGCTGCGGCCTGTCCGATGTGACCTCCGACTTCCGGGATCGTGGGCTGACCGATCAGATCGTCGTCACCCAGCAGCGGCCGCCGCGCGAGCAGCAGCCCTTGCTGGTCGATGATGCTGCCGACGAGATTCCCCGACACGTAGTCGTCCATCAAGGTCGACAGATAGCGCGGCGACAGTCCGACGTTCAGGGCGTAGCGGATCTCTCCGGCGATCCGCACCGGCACGGCGATCGTGACGATGGCTTGGCCATCGACCACCGCCCTCTGCAGGCCCGAGACTTGCGGACGGCCGGTCTCGATCGCGCGGCGCTCGGCATCGAAGGCGACGCGCTTCGGCAGCGGTGTTCCCGGCTCCAGCCGGGTGTTGACGAGCTGTTGCCCGTCAGGCTGATACAACGCGATCGCCACGCCCCCGATCAGCTTCACGGCGTCGATCGCGTGATCCCTGAATTCCTCGTAGCGGCCTTCCGCAAGCAGCGGCGACAGCGCCAGGATCTGAAGATCCTCGATGATGTTGGCGAGGCGCAGCTCGGTCGCATTGCGCATCAGCCGCAGCCTGTCCTCATACTCGACCTTGCGATACTGCGAGGATTCCGCGACGAAGTGATAGGCGAGGAACGCGGCGCAGGCGGTGATCGGAACGGCAGTCGCGAGCGCGAGAATGAGGAGGTAGGCCGAGATCGGCCAAGTCCCGAACCGGATCGTCCGGGATTTTCTCGCGATCCGCAATGCCCCAGGAAACACGCCATCTCCTCCCCGCTTGCGCGGTTCAACGCTCCAGCCGCGGGCGTCGTCACATCTGCTTTTGCGAGGAAAGCTGCCTGCCGCGGCGGAACCCGAACTACCGTGTGGAACTTTTGTTCCCGCGATTCTGACGCGCTTCAGCCGCTGTCGACTGATCGCGTTGTTGTCTTCGTCTGTCAACTACAACCTCGGTTCGCTGCTGAGCCATCGTCGAGGCGGGCACGACAGATGCCACGACTCGAGATCCGCGCGCGCCATGTGCCCGGACGATGAAACGGCCCGCCACCCAATGAGCCCCGGGGATCGTTTTGCCGGTGGCGCCGCATCCGCCGACATTGCTCCCGCAGGCGGCGCGGTGAGCCCGATCCCATTCTATTAGTTCGAGGACGGACGTCGTCATCGGCAGTGATCGATGGCCGGCGTGCGAAGTGGCTCGCGTCGCAACCGGCTTCCGATCTGCCGGCGCCATCTTCTGCACGTCCTGGTAATGGTCGTCCGATCATTCGCCTTCGAGTCGTTGGTCTCCTGCCCGGGAGGCAGTGCTCCGCCCAGCGAGAGGTTGCAGGGTCGCGCAACTTATTAGTGCGACGTTCCGTGCTTCCAGCGAAGTAATTAGATCGCGCCGGTCACAGTTAAGCGGGCTTCACGCCGGCTGCGCGGCCCGCTCAACCATGCGTTCACTACGTGCCGATCTCCCTGTGTCTGGAAACTCGCCGGTAACGCGCCGTCGCTGTAGTGAAGCGCATTCAAGACATTCTGGAGGAGACGTTCATGTTGAAGATGATTGCGCGCAAGCTGCTTGGCCCTCATGCTCTCAATTCCGGCTTCGGCCTGGTGACGATGTTCGCGTTGACCGGCGTGGTCGCCTCGCTGGTGCTCGTTCAGCGCGGGATCGACGTCAGCCCTCCCGGCATGTTCTGATCGGGCTGCCCACACGATTTGGCCCGCTCCCGGTTCGACAGAGTTGGGAGCCGGTCGCCTGAGCCGCCTCACAGGCGGCTCGCCCGCCGATGGCCATCCAGGCCCGGCTGCGGTCATCGCCCACCTAACGATGATGACATGCCTCTCATGCGCGAGGGGTGACGGCCCCGTCGCCGTCGCATCGCCCAAGTGAAGATGCGCATAGCTCGGACGGATGCCGCCGCGAGAGCGCGGAGCGTCATGCCCACCATCTTGATCTCGGATCGACGCGGTGGGCACGTCGCGCGACAGAGTTGCGTATGACGCCGTGACCTCGCGAGCGCGCCTTTGCCCACCCTACCCGCTATTAGGTTCATCACGGCAGCGACTGCTTCTGGAGAATAAGCGCGGTGCACATGACTGTGCCCTCTCCCGCCCTGGCGAAGCTTCGCTTCGCCTTGGGGGGAGAGGGCGCTGGATCTGGCAGCGCACACCGCTGCGACTCGTATGGCGTCACCCCGCCGTCCTGCCGCGCGAGCCGATCAGCTCGGCGACCAGCGGGTTGGGGTAGCGGCGCTGCTGGCTCACGGCGAAGAACTGCTCCTTCAGCGCGCCGAGCCGCGCGCGCTCGACCAGCACGCCGGTGCGCAGCTCGTCGATGACGACGATCGACGGCACCAGGGTGACGCTGCCGCTCTCCCGCGCCATCAGGCGCAGCATCGCCATGTCGTCGACCTCGGCGGCGATGATCGGGCGGATGCCGCTGGAGCCGACCAGCGCATCGAAGGCTGAGCGCAACGCGCTGCCGCGGCCGGGCAGGATCACCGGCGTCGTCGCCAGATCCTGCGGAAAGCGGAAGCGGGCCGCCTTTGTAGGCTTGCGGCTGACCAGGCTGACGCGCTGCTCGTCGATCAGCGTGTTGTCGAAATTGCTGCGCATGTCCGGCGCGGCCGGATGGTTGGCGAGCACGAGATCGAGCTTGTGCGCATCGAGCTGCTCCAGCAGATCGGCGAACTGGCCGGTACGGATGATCAGCTCGACATCGCCGCGTCCGATCAGCGGCTTGAGGAACGCGATCTGGAAGTTGCGCGACAGGTTCGCTGCAGCCCCAACCCGCAGCAGCTGCCGTCCCGGGCGCAGGCCCGACAAGGTTTCGATCAGCTCATGGCCGGACTTGAACACGCTGCCGGCATAGTCGAGCGCGATCCGCCCGGCTTCCGTCAGCTGCAGCGAGCGGCCGGTGCGCTCGAACAGCTTCTGGCCGAGCTGATCCTCCAGCGCCTTGACCTGTACCGACAACGAGGAGGGCGAGACGTTGAGCCGCTGCGCGGCGCGGCTCATGCTGCCTTCGCTGGCGATGATCCAGAAATAGCGCAGGTGATGGTAGTTCAGATGGGGCATGGCGATCGTTCTATATTTTCTAACGATCAGGTTCAATGATTGAAATTTTAAGAAGGCTTCGGGGCCGGTAAGACGAGGGGGCCATCGTCTCATTTGATCAACCCTCCGAGCCGCCATGACCCAGATCCTGCCCTGCCTCGCGGCGCTCGCGCCGCTCACGCTCGCCCTCGCCGCCCTGCTGGGCACGAAAGCCGACGCCCGCGCCGTCGCCAGCCGCGCCATCGCCGCCGCTGCGATTGCCTTCGGCTTCGCCGCGACGGCGAGCCTCGCTGCAGCCGTGCTCGGGGCAGGGCGGACGCCGCTGCTCGGCGCGTACGGGCTCGGCCTGTCGCTGCAGCTCGACGCATTGGCTGCGATCCTCTCCGTGCTGGTGAGCTTCATCGGCCTGGTCGTCGTGCGCTACAGCCGCAACTATCTCGACGGCGATCCCGGCCAGGTCCGGTTCACGCGCTGGCTGCTGCTGACGCTCGCCGCGGTGCTGATGCTGCCGATCGCGGGCAATGTGGTGCTGCTGTTCGCGGCCTGGGTCGCGACCAGCCTGTCGCTCGGAAAGCTGCTGCTGTTCTACGAGACGAGGCCAGCCGCGATCCGCGCCTCGCGCAAGAAGTTCGTCGCGAGCCGGCTCGGAGACGCCTTCCTCGCGACGGCTGCGCTGCTGCTCTACATCCGGTTCGGCACGCTGGAGATCGCAGGCCTCGCTGCGCAGGCCCGGGCGGGCGAGGGCGCAGGCTCGGCGATCGTCACCATCGCAGCGCTCCTGATCGTCGCGACCGCGATGCTGAAATCCGCGCAACTGCCGCTGCATGGCTGGCTGATCGAGGTGATGGAGACACCGACACCCGTGTCGGCGCTGCTGCATGCCGGCATCATCAATGCCGGCGGCTTCCTGGTGCTCCGGCTCAGCGACGTGCTGCTGCTGGCGACGCCGGCGCTCGACGTGCTCGCGGTCGTCGGCGGCGCCACTGCGCTGTTCGGCTCGCTGGTGATGCTGACGCAGACCTCGGTCAAGGTGCAGCTCGCCTATTCGACCGTGGCGCAGATGGGCTTCATGCTGCTGCAATGCGGGCTCGGCGCCTTCTCGGCGGCGCTGCTGCACATCGTGGCGCACTCGCTCTACAAGGCGCATGCCTTCCTGTCGTCGGGCAGCATCATCGACCTCGCCCGGGCGTCGTGGACGCCGAGCCCCGGCGGCCAGCCGCATGCGGCGCGGCTGATCCTGGCGCTGGTCGCGGTGATCGGTCTCGCACTGCTGACCGGGCTCGCCTTCGGCATGACGCTCCGCACCAACCCGGCGCAGATCGCGCTCGGCTCGGTGCTGCTGATGGGGCTGGTGCACCTGATGGCCAACGCGATCGACGAGCGGCCGAACGCCTTCGTCATCGCCCGCGCCGCGGTCACCGCAGCCGGCGTTGCGATCGTGTACTTTGCGCTGCAGGCCGGCACGGCCTGGCTGGTCGGCGGCAGCATCCCCGCATCGCGCCCCGTGGATGGCATCGTGCCGATGCTGATCGCGGCGGCGGTGGTGGTGTCGTTCGCGGCGGTGACCGTGTTCCAGAACCAGATGATGCGCCGCGCCGACGCGCCGTTCTGGATCGCAGCCTACGTCCACCTGCGCAACGGCCTCTATCTCAACACCCTCGCCAACCGCCTCGTGCTGACGGTGTGGCCGCGAAGCTCGACCTCGCACCTTCCGTCCAAGCCGTGAGCCGGAGATCAAGATGACCCACGCTGCCCTTGCCATGTCCATGACCGACCCGATCGACACCTCCGCCGAGGCCGCGCTGATGGCTCGTATCGACAGCGCCTGCCAGCGGATCGCGCCGCTGTGGCCGCTGAAGCACTTCGTCGCCGTCAATCCGTTCCTCGGCTTCACCTCGCAGAGCTTCGCCGCCACGGCCGCGACGTTCGAGCGCGTGGTACGGACGCGGATGCTGATGCCGCGCGCCTATTATCGGCAGGCGCTCGATGACGGCCGGATCGACGATGCCGCGCTGGCGCGGGCGCTCGCGCTTCATCCCTCGACGGGGCTCGATGTCGAGGCGCTCAAGCAGAAGGCCCGCGCCGAGGCCGCGCCGTCGTCGCCGCCCGCGGTGGTGGCAACAGTGGCCGAGGTGCTCGACCGGCTCGCCCAGGGGGATCGCTACGTCTCGCTGGTCGCCTTCATGATCGACGAGATCTCGGCGTTCTGCGCCACCTATTTCGATGAGGGCCAGGCGAGCTGGCCGAGCCCGGTGCGCAAGCTGAAGCCGTACGCCGCGTGGCGGGCAATTGCGGCCTATGACCGCAATCCGCAGGTGATGGGGCTCACCGGATTCCGCAAGGCTGTTGCCGAGCTGCCTGCCGATCCCGTGCAGGCGATCGGCCTGATCGTCGATAGGCTCGGCATCCCCGCGCGCGCGGTCGAGGACTATCTGGTGCGAGCGCTGTTCGATCTCGGCGGCTGGTCGGCCTATGCGCGCTACATCGGCTGGAGCGCCGGCCTCGACGGCCTGCGGGACGACACGCTGCTGGAGCTGCTGGCGATCCGGCTCGCCTGGGGCTACGCGCTGTATCAGGAACGCACCGACGACGCCTTCAAGGCGGCCTGGGCGCAGGCGATGGCGGAAGCGGCGAAGCTGCCGGCCGATCAGCGGCTCGAAGAGACACCGGAGCTCGCGATCGATCTGGTCCTGCACGAGGCCTATGAGATCGCGATCCGGAGCAAGCTCGTTGCCCGGCTCGCCAAGCACGGCACCCAGGCGGCGGTGACGCGGCTGCCGGCACGGCCGCCGGTGCAGGCGGCGTTCTGCATCGACGTGCGCTCGGAGATTTTCCGGCGGGCGCTGGAGACTGCGTATCCGGAAGCCGAGACCATCGGCTTCGCCGGATTCTTCGGCTTCCCGATCGAATACGTTCCGATCGGCCACAGCCGGGGCGGCGCGCAATGTCCGGTGCTGCTGAAACCAGCCTTCATCGTCTGCGAGGCGGTGAAAGACGCCGATGACGTGGAGCAGGCCGAGGTGCTCGGGCTGCGGCTGTTGCGGCGGCGGGCGGCCAAGGCGTGGAAGTCGTTCAAGGTCTCGGCCGTGTCGTCGTTCTCCTTCGTCGAGACCGCCGGCCTCGGCTTTGCCGCCAAGATCGCGACCGACAGCGCGGGCGTGACACGGCCGGTGCCGTCACCGGTGGTCGATGGTCTCGATCCCGAGATCGCCGCGCGTGTCCAGCCGCGACTCGTGCCGGGTGAGCTCGGCGGACGGGCCACCGGCTTCACCGATCCGCAGCGGGTCGCGATGGCGGAGGCAGTGTTGAAGGCGATGTCGATGACCGGGCCGTTCGCGCGGCTGGTGCTGCTCGCCGGCCATGGCAGCACCACCGTCAACAACCCGCACGCTTCAGGGCTCGATTGCGGCGCCTGCGGCGGCCACACGGGTGAGGCGAACGCGCGGGTCGCGGCGGCCGTGCTCAACGACTGGCGGGTGCGCGAGGGGCTGCGGGCCAAGGGAATCGACATCCCCGCCGATTGCTGGTTCTTCGGCGCGCTGCACGACACCACCACCGACGCGGTGACCTTGTTCGACGAGGACGACGTCCCGGCGGCGCTCGCGCAGGATCTCGCGCGGCTGAAGGCGCGACTGACGGAGGCAGGCCGGTTGGCGCGGCTCGAGCGCAGCGCGCTGCTCGGCATCCGCGACAAGTCCGATGTCGACGACGCCGTGATCGCACGCAGCCGCGACTGGTCGCAGGTGCGCCCGGAATGGGGGCTCGCCGGCAACACCGCCTTCATCGCCGCGCCGCGGACCTTCACCCGTGGGCTCGATCTCGGCGGCCGCGCCTTCCTGCACTCCTACGAGGCGGCGCGTGACGACGGCTACCGGACGCTCGAGCTGATCATGACGGCGCCGATGGTGGTCGCGAGCTGGATCAATCTGCAATACTACGGCTCGACCGTGAACAACGCGGCCTTCGGCAGCGGCAACAAGGTGCTGCACAACATCGTCGGCCAGCTCGGCGTGCTCGAAGGCAATGCCGGCGATCTCCGCGTCGGCCTGCCATGGCAGTCGGTGCATGACGGCAGCCGCTTCATTCACGAGCCGGTCCGGCTGAACGTCTTCATCGCCGCGCCGGAGAGCGCGATGGACGAGGTGATGCTGCGCCATCAGGGCGTGCGCGATCTCGTCGTCAATGGCTGGGTGATGCTGCATTCCCTCGGCGAGCAGGGAGCGATCCGGCGCTGCGTCGGCCCCGGCGAATGGAGGGCTGCATGACAGCGGCGGCGCGCCTCGCCATCGGCAAGGCGCGTCGCCTGATGGGCTCACAGCGTCTTCAGGTACTCGATCAGGTCCCAGCGCTCCTCCTCGGAGAAAGCGCCGCCGATGACGCCGTTCGGATAGTCCTTGGGATTGGGCTTGGTCGGCCCCTCGAAGGAATGGCCGAGCGTGCTGTTGCCCTTGATCGGCTTGCCGCTGCCGTCCTTGGTGGCGAACAGGGATTGCCCGACCTTACAGGCCGTCTCGCCGCCCTTCGCGACGTCGAAGCCGACATGCTTGGGGTCATAGTCGCGGGCGCCCTGGCAGAACGAGGTCGGCCGCTCGGCCGCCGGCGTCAGCAGCCAGTACAGCGACGGCACCGAGCCATTGTGCAGATAGGGCGCGGTCGACCAGACGCCGTTGAGCGGGCGCGCGCGATAGGTCTTGCCGGCGGGATTGGGACAGTTCGGGCGATCCCCCCACAGCGCCGCCTGCTCGGCCGGGGAGAGCTTGCGGTCTTCCATCCATTTGTCGCTGGCGCGTTGCACGACGGCCATCAGCGCCAGCGCATACGACATCTCAGTGGTCGAGCCCTGCGGCAGTTGGCAGCCCTTCAGGTCCTTGGCCGGATCGACATTGAGGAAGCCCGGCACCGTGACCTTTCGAGTGGCGAGAATGCTGGCCTGTCCGGGATCGGTCTGCATCACTTCGACCGGCTTCTGCACGAGATCGAGGATCGGCCCCTTCGCGTTCCAGCCCTTGGTCTCCCAGTCATCGGCCGGCTTGATCTTCCAGAAGCTCTTGTCCGGATAGGTCTTGTCGAACACGGGATCGGCAACCGGGCCGAGGTGACATTCGACGCAGATCGTCGCGTAGATCTTGCGGCCGCGCTCGACGCGGGCCGGATCGACTTTCCAGGCATCGTCGCCGGCGAACAGCTTCTCGGGCCATTTCGGCGAGGTCAGTCCACCGAAGGCCGGCGAGGTGGTCGCGAACGGATCGGGGCCGCGCAGCATGTCCTCGATATGGACGAGATTCTCGATCGCCATCGTCGACCGCCAGAGCTTGTCGCTCGCCGTCTCCGGCGAGAAGTTGATCTGCGCGGACACGCCGAGCGCCTCGCCGGCATTGCGGATCAGCGGCTGCGAGATCGAGCCGTCATACTGCGCCCAGGAGAACCAGGGCACCGTCCAGATCGGCGGGTAGGACACCGGCGCGTCGATGGCCTCCTGGTTGCCGAGCATGTTCGGCAGACCGCTGACGGCCATGTCGAGATAGAACACCTGGTTGCCGATCCGGTTCAGCGCATCGAGCCGGCCAAAGCCTTCCTCGGTCTCGGTCTGGCCCTTCGCCTCGATCGCGGTCTGGTAGTTCTTGGCCTGCATGTTGAGCGCGAAGTCGGTCGCCGCCTTCAGCCCCTTCCTCAGGGCATCGCGATCGGCGTCCGAAGCATTCGGCCCGAGCACTCGGTCGGCAAAGCGCGAGAAGCGGCCGGGCACATATTGCGTGAAGATCATCGCAAAGCCCATGGCTTCTTCGAGCTTGCGCAGGTCGACCATCCCCGGCCCGCCGTCGAAGCGCACACTGACGCCTTTGTAGTGGATGCTGCCGGTATGACAGGCCGCGCAGGTCAGGCCGATCTTGTCCGACTGGGCGGCGCCCGTGGCGGGATCGGTCGCGCCGGAGAGCCGGGCGAAGCCGACCGGCAGGCCGCCTTCATTGCCGGCCGGCGTTGGCTTCAAGGTGGCGGGAAGGGCGGGCGCGATGTCAGTCTTGGCAGCCGTCGTGGCCGCATAGCCGAACGCGCGAAGCGCGCTGGGATCACCGTCGACGCTCTTCGGGCTGGGGATGAAGCCGAAGCGTTCGAGATAGGCGCTGTCGGAGATCAGGCCGGGCGTGCCGAACAGCGACAAATAAGGCTGCTCCATCGCCATGAACCAGGCGTAGGGGATCGGGAAGGTCGCCGTCCCCTGGGTGACATGGTGGAACCAGTGCCGGTCCTTGGTGGTCCAGCCCTGGTCGAGCCAGTAGGCGGCCTTGGTCGGCTCGACCTCCGGCAGCGCCGGCGGGATCAGGGCTGCAGCCTTCTTCGGCAGGATGGCGCTCAGCTTGTCGCTGACTGCATCGGGGGCGGCCATCCAGGTCAGCAGCACCGCGAGGGCAGCCAGCAGCGCCGTGCCGACGACTGCCTTGCCGATCCGCCAGATGATGTTGGCGGGCTTAGGCTTGGCCATCAGGCGCGAGACGATGCGTTGCGGAAAGCGGCGCTCGACGAACAGGGTGCGGACCTCGGCGACCGACAGATAGCGGCCGTCGCCCTCGCCCTTGCCGAGGATGTTCAGCAGCACCGGCCATTCGCCCTGCATCAGGATCGGGAAATACCAGCGCGCCTGGTCGCCGTCGCGCTGCAGATTGGCCTTCATGAAGGTCTGGATCTGCGCCGCGTTCAAGCCGCGCTCGGTGCCGCCATTCGGATCGGGATAGTCGCTGCCGAAGCTCGCGAACCGATCGATCTCCTCGGGGTGGACCTTGGCCTCGGCATCGAGGATGCGCGAGCCGCCGCCATGCTTGTCGAGCGGGCCGTTGCGCAGCTCATCGAGATCGGCGCCGGAGAACAGGCTTCTCAGCAGCCGCAGCGGCGAGAGGCCGTTGGCAATCAGCGCGACGCCGAAGGTCTCGATGCCGACGATGCGCTTCTTGAAACCGGTCTCGCCGCTGGCCGCCTCGACCCGATCACCGATCGTCCTCAGCGGGACGCTGTGCCCCTCGACGAAGCCGCCGGCGACGAGCGCGCGCAGGAAGGGGCAGGGATTGTCGGGCGAGACGGGGACTTGTCCCGGAAGGGCGTCACGGACGCGGGCGCTGTCTTCTTGCATCGTGCGACATCCTTGAAAAGCACCTGAGTGATGAAAACGGGCACGCAAACAAACGGCACGCAAACAAACAAGGTCGGCGCCGAATTGCGCCGCGGAAGGGCGAAAGCCCTCAGCGTCTGAACGTTACAATGCAATTATGAATGATGGCGTAACCCGCCGCCGTGTCAACCTCAAGTCGAGATTACGTTATTCGCCCGCGTATTTCGCCTTGGTGTCGACCAGGGTCAGCTTGGTGAGCGGCACGCCGGCTTTGACGAGGCCGTCGCGATAATGAGCAATATCAGCAGGATTACGCCAGCGGATGTTGCTCAGAAGCCGGTCGATCGTCATCCACGGATGCTGACTGAGCAGCGCGGCGACGGCCTCGCCTGCCTCGACCGACCGTCCGAGCTGCGCCAGCGCGGCGGCGCGGATGGCGAGGCACTGCAGATGGTTGGGATTTTGATAGTGCGACTCGCGCGCCCAGGACAGCGCCGCGTCATACTGGCCGAGCATGTAGTGGCTGAAGGCGCTGAGCACCGACCACTGGTACCGCGGATCGCTGTTGCCACGCTGCGCCGCCACCGAGAACAGCTCGATGGCCTGGCGGTGTTCGCCGCCGACGAGATGGCACACGCCAAGCACGCCACGCGCGCCCATGTCATAGGGGTTGAGCTGCAGGGCCTTGCGTGCCGCCTCCATGCCCGCTTCCACCCGTCCCTGCATGGCGTGCACATAGGCCAGCAGCGAATAGGAGAAGGACGAGCGGGAATCGAGCCGTACGCCGGCTTCGGCGAGCGCCATCGCCTCGTCCCATAGCTCCCGCGAATTCCGGATCCAGCCGAAATGAATGCCCTGCAGCAGGATGGTGCCGAGATAGGTGTGGGCGATCGCGAGGCCCGGGTCGATCTTGATCGCGTCGCGAAACAGCGCGATCGAGCTTTGGTAGTCGACCTTGGTCGGCTGGTAGTAGTGCGACAATCCGCGCAGGAAACGGTCCCAGGCCGTCAGATCCGTGGTCGACGACCGCACCGGCACGGCCGCCTCGGCGCGGTAGATTTCGGGGATCAGCGCCGTGCAGAGATTGGCGGTGATGTCGTCCTGAACGGCGAACAGGTCGCCGATGTCGCGGTCGTAGCGGCCGGCCCAGATCTGCTCGCCGTTCTCGGGGGCGACCAGCTCGGCGGTGACCCTGATCTTGTTGCCGGAGCGCCGCACCGAGCCCTGGATCAGATAGGTCGCATCGATCTCGCGCGCGATCAGGCGGGCGCTCATGCCGGCATGCTTGAAGGCAAAGGTCGAATTGCGGCTGAGCACCCGGAAAAAGGATTGCAGCGACAGCGCGTGGATCAGGTCTTCCGCCAGGCCGTCCGAGAAGTACTCATCGGTCTCGCTGCTGAGATTGGCGAAGGGCAGCACGCCCACGATGGCGGTCCGGTACTCCGCCGGCAGCGACGTGGCGGGCGGCGTCTCGCGGCTCTTTTCCGGCGAGGACGGGTCCCAGGTCCAGACGTTGATGGTGCCTTCGATGTTCTTGAAGCGGAACGGACCGCGGTCGACGAAGGTGACCGTCAGATGCTTGAAGGCCTCCTGATAGGCCTTGTTGGACAGCGCGATTCCGCCGGGAGGGGCTGCGGCTTCAAGTCGCACCGCGGTGTTGACGCCGTCGCCGAACACCTCGTCCTCATCGAAGATGACATCGCCCATGTTCACGCCGAGGCGGAACTGCATGACGCGATCGGCCGGCAGATGAGCATTGCGCTCGGCCATCAGCTTCTGAAGCTCGACCGCGGCCGCGATGGCGCCGACGATGCTCGGAAACTCCAGCAGAAACCCGTCGCCGGTGTACTTTACGATGCGGCCGCCGTGATTGAGGATGATCGGATGGATGGCGCCGCGATGGGCCTTGAAGGCGGCATGGGTTCCCGCCTCGTCGGCGCCCATCATCCGCGAGTAACCGACCACATCGGCACAGACAATGGCGGCCAGCCGTCTCTCCATTCGTTTCCTCGCTCCTACTCAGGGCGATAACACGGCAGTGTTGCTCGAATCCAATGATTTTGCGGAAGCAATGTGTAGGCCATGTGGCAGCTCGGCGATCGATCCCGCGATGGCCTCAGCTCAGCCCCGCTTTGATCAGTCCCTCGCGGTAGTGGTCGATATCGGCCCGCTGCTTCCACCGGATGTTCTTGAGGTGGCGGTCCAACGTCAGCCACGGATATTGCTCGCCCAGCGCCGCGATGGCGTCCCGGGCCTGATCGCGGTCGCCGAGCTGGCCCAGGCTCGCGGCCCGGATCGTCATTGCCTGCAGATGGTTGGGATAGAGGAACAGCTCCTCGCGCGCCCAGGACAGCGCCGCCTCATACCGGCCGAGCAGATAGTGGCTGTAGGCGTTCAGCGCCGGCCATTGATAGCGTGGATCGCTGTTGCCGCGCTGGGCGGCGACCGAGAACTGATCGATCGCCTGCTGATGCTCGCCGATGACCATGTGGCAGAGGCCAAGCACCCCGCGCGCACCCATGTCGTAAGCATTCAGCTCGGTCGCCTTGCGCGCCGCTTTCATGCCGTCGTCGTGTGCGCCTTGCATGGCGTGCACGAAGGCCAGGATCGCGTAGGCGTAGGAGAAGCGAGGGTCAAGCCGGACGCTGTCGAGTGCGAGGCTCTTGGCCTCGTCCCAGAGCTCACGCGAGCCCTTGATCCAGCCGAAGCTGATGCCCTGCATCAGGATGGTCGCGAGATAGGCATGCGCGATGCCAAGCGTCGGGTCGAGCCGGATCGCTTCGCGGAACAGCGTGATCGAAATCTCGTAGTCGGCCTTGGTCGGTCGATAGTAGTGGGACAGGCCTCGCAGGAAACGGTCCCATGCCGTCGGATCGGCCGCCTGCGAACGCAGGGGAATCGAGGCTTCGGCGCGATAGATCTCGGGCATCAGCGCGGCGTAGAGGCTGGTGGTGATCTCGTCCTGCATCGCAAAGAGATCACCGATGTCCCGATCATACCGTCCGGCCCACAATTGTGCGCCGGTTTCGGGTGCGATCAGCTCGGCCGTCACGCGGATCTTCTGCTGTGAGCGCCGCACCGTTCCCTGGATCAGATAGGTGGCATCGATCTCGCGGGCGACCAGCCGAGGGTCGATCCCGCGGTCCCTGAAGCGAAACGTCGACGTCCGGCTCAGGACGCGAAAGAATGATTGCAGCGACAGGGCATGGATCAGGTCATCAGCGAGGCCGTCGGCGAGATATTCGTCGGTGCCGTCGGCGAGATTGGCGAACGGCAACACGCCGACGACCGCCGTGCGGTAGGGCGGCGGCACGCTGGCCGCAGTTCTGCGCGCCGAAAGCGCGGCATCGCTGTCGGGCTCCCACGTCCACGCCTGGATCGGCTCCTGGAGATTCCTGAATTGGAAGCTTCCGGCGTTGGTCAGACTGACGGGAAGCTGCGGGCTCGCCTCCTCATAGGCGCGTCCCGAGATGGCGACGCCGCCCGGCGTGGCGATCGATTCGAGATTGACGGCGACATTGATGCCGTCGCCGAAGGCCTCGCCATCGTCGATCGTGACCTCGCCCCTATGGATGCCGAGACGAAAGCGCATATTGCGGTCGGTCGGCAGATGCGCATTGCGTTCCGCCATCAGGCATTGCATCTCGACCCCGAACTGGATCGCGCTGGCGGCGTTCGCGAACTCCAGCAGGAAGCCGTCGCCGGTGTGTTTGACGATACGGCCGGCATGATTGAGGATGATCGGGTGGATGGCGCCGCGATGGGCCTTGAAGGCGGCGTGCGTGCCGGCCTCATCGATCCCCATCATGCGCGAATAGCCGGCAACGTCGGCGCAAAGGATGGCAGCGAGGCGTCTTTCCATCACGTCGTGCTCCCGCCTCGCGCATACCATGGCTGAGGCGGCCGAATCCAATCCTTTTCCAGAACCAATTGGCTACCTGCGGTCATAGGGTCGGCCGCCACTCGGGACGGCAAAACCAGGATGGCTTGAGATTTAGACCGATATCGTTAGGAAACGTTCAATCATGTTCGGCATTCACGACCTGCTGCTCTTCCTCGTCTCCGGGCTTCTCCTCAATATGACGCCGGGGCCGGACACGGCCTACATCGTCGGCCGGAGCGTACAGATGGGCTGGCGCGGCGGCGCCGCGGCTGCCTTGGGCATCAGCGCGGGCTGCCTCGTCCATGTCTTCGGCAGCGCGATCGGGCTGTCGGCTCTGCTCACCGCGTCGGCAACGGCGTTTGCGGTGGTGAAATGGGCGGGGGCCGCCTACCTGGTCTATCTCGGCATCACGCAACTGCTGGCCCGGCGCCAGGCGGGCTCAGGAACGAGCGCGGCCGCTGCAACGCCGCCGGTGGCGCTGGGCCAGGTGTTCTGGCAGGGCGCGCTCACCAATGTTCTCAATCCGAAGGTGGCGATGTTCTTCCTCGCCTTCCTGCCGCAATTCGTCGCAGCCGACGCGCCGCATAAGCCGCTCGCCTTTCTGCTGCTCGGCACGATCTTCATCGTCAACGGCACGATCTGGTGTCTTGGTGTCGCCATCGTCGCGGCCCGCGCCGCACGTCGTGTGCGCGGCTCCTCCGCAGCTCTGCTTTGGCTCAACCGCGCGATCGGCGGGCTGTTCGTCTATCTCGGTGTGAGGATCGCGATGCTGGAGGCGCGCTGATCACCATATCAGCTCGATGATCGCACTGCCGGCGAGATAGAGCCCGAGCACGATCATGGCGATGAGGAATACGCGGCGGAAAGCCTCGGCTGGCAAGCGCGACCGCGCAGCCTGGCCCGCATACATGCCGGCAAAGGCGCAAGCCATCGCCACCGCGCCGGGCAGGGCGGTCGCGGTGCTGAGCAGGCCGGAGCTCGTCAGGTTGAAGGCCAGGGTGACGGTGGCCACGGTGAAGAACACGCCGAGCGCCTGGACCAGCTCGTCCTTCTCCAGCCCGATGGCCTGCATGTACGGCACCGACGGTACCACCTGCACGCCGGTGGCGGCCGAGATCAGGCCGGTGATCAGTCCGACGATGCCGCCGACCCACTTTTCATGAGGTTGCGCGACCTTGAAGGCGAAGCGGGTGAGGCCGAGCACGGCGTAGAGCATGAGCAGCACGCCGAGCGCGATGTTGCCCCAGCGCGTCGAGGCGTGGCTGAGCGCGCCGGCGTTCAGGCAGATGCCGATTGCCGTGCCCGCCATCAGCGGCCAGAGACGCTTGGCGATGTCGCGGAGATAAGGGCCGGCGAAGGTCTGCCAGATGTTGGTGATGACCGCCGGCACGATGACGATGGCCAAGGCGCGGCCCGGCGGCATGGCGATCGCGAGCAGCCCCACCGAGATGGTCGGCAGGCCGAGGCCGAGGGCGCCCTTGACGAAGCCGGCCAAGGTCAAGGCGAAGGCAATGAAGATCAGGAGCGGGTCGATCATGATGCGACATTGACCAACGGCTGACCGCGACACAATGTGGAGCTTACGGAGATAGCCTTCGGTCTGGACAGAGGCATAGACGCATGCGTTTCGATCTGGTGGATCTGAGGCTGTTCATTGCCGTCGCCGAGGCGCGCAGCATCACGGGCGGCGCGGACCGGGCGCATCTGGCGCTGGCCTCCGCCAGCGCCCGCATCAAGGGCCTGGAGGATGCGTTCGGCGTGGCGCTGTTCAAGCGGGGCCGCCGCGGCGTCGATCTGACCGCCGCGGGCGAGAGCCTGCTCGAGCACGCCCGCATCATCATGGCCAATGTCGAGACCATGCAGGGGGAGCTGTCGGGCTTCGCATCCGGCCAGCGCGCCAATGTGCAACTGCTCGCCAACACGGTCGGGCTGGCCGAGCATCTGCCCCGGGCGCTCGCGAGCTTCCTGCGCGAGAACCCGGACATCAATGTCGACGTCGAGGAGCGCGAGAGCACCGAGATCGCCGAAGCCATCGCGTCCGGCCGCGCCGATCTCGGCTTCGCGGCGGAGCACGCGCTGCCCGAGACGATCGAGCGCTTTGCATTTGGCGAGGACCGGCTGATCCTGGTGGCCGGCAAGCCAAGCCCGTTCGCGGGGCGCAGGCAGATCGATTTCAGCGAGACGGCGGGGCAGGACTTCATCGGCCTCACCCAGGGGACTGCGCTGAACGTCCATATCGGCCGTCACGTCGCGCGGCTCGGGATACGCCAGCATGTGCGCGCGCGGCTGCGGGACTTCGACGCGATCTGCCAGATGGTGGCGGCCGGCATCGGCATCGCCGTGGTGCCGGAAGCGGCCGCGCGGCGCTGCGTGCGGTCGATGCCGATCAGCCTGATCGCGCTGCGCGATGCCTGGGCCGATCGCCGGCTGGTGATCTGCGCCCGCAGCTTCAAGACCTTGCCGCGCCCCGCCAGGCTGCTCGTCGAGCACCTGCGCAGGAGCGCTGCGTGAGCGGTCAGGCGGCGCGGACGGTGTCAAGGAAACGGCCGACTTCGAGCTTCAGCCGGCTGCTTTCCTCCGACAGCGACTGCGCTGCCGAGAGTACCTGTGCAGATGCCGAGCCGGTTTCCGCGGTCCCTTGCTGAACCTCGACGATGTTGTCGGACACGCGCTGCGTTCCCTGCGCGGTGTGCTGGACGTTGCGGGAGATCTCCTGCGTCGCGGCGCCCTGCTGCTCGATCGCCGCAGCGATGGCCGCGGAGATGTGGGACAGCCGCTCGATCGTCCCGGACACCTCCCGGATGACGTCGACGGATTCGGCGGTGGCCGACTGGATGCTTGCGATCTGCTGTCCGATCTCCCCGGTCGCCTTTGCTGTCTGCTCCGCCAGAGCCTTGACCTCGGAGGCGACGACGGCAAAGCCGCGGCCGGCATCGCCGGCGCGCGCGGCCTCAATGGTTGCGTTCAGCGCGAGCAGGTTGGTCTGGCCGGCAATGGAGTTGATCAGCTCGACGACATCGCCGATGCGCGCTGCCGCATGCGACAACTCGCTGACCCGCTCGTTGGTGCGACGCGCCTGACCGACCGCCTCTCCTGCGATCCGCGCGGATTCCTGCACCTGGCGGCTGATCTCGTCGACCGACGCCGAGAGCTGCTCGGTCGCCGACGCCACGGATTGCACACCGGCCGCGGCCTCCTCGGAGGCCGAAGCGACCGTCGTCGCCAAGGTCTGGCCGTGCTGAGCATTCCGCGTCAAGGTTGTCGCCGACGCCTCGAGCTCGGTGGAGGCCGATGACACCGTCTCGATGATCTCTCCGACGGCAGCCTCGAAGCTCGCGGCGAGCGCCGCCATGTCGGCCTTGCGCTGCGCGGCCTGACGCTGCTCGACCATGGCCTGCTCGGCGCGCAGCCGCTCGGTCTCGATCATGTTGGTCTTGAAGATCTCCACGGCGCCGGCCATCTCGCCGATCTCGTCGCGCCGGCCGACACCCGGAATCCGGATCGACGCGTCGCCGCCCGCCAGCCGCGTCATCGCTTGCGCCATGTTGCGAATCGCATGGGAGATGCCGCGGCCGATCAGGAACGACACGCAGCTGACGAGGATCAGCGCGATCCCGAGCGTCCACAGCATGCCGCGCTTGACGGCGTGCTCGGCGTCCACATTGGCCGCCAGCGCGGCGGCATATTGCTGGGCGACCGCTTTGCCGATCTCCGCGATCGAGGGCTCGATCTCGGCGAAGGTCTTGGACATCGCGGCGCTGTGACGCGCGGCCTCCTGGAACTGGTCGGACCAGGCGAGGAAGTCCTTCTGGTACCTGTCGAGCTTCTGGCCGATATCCGACTTCATGTCGGCGGCGAGATCGGTCGCGGCGAGCGCCTTGGAAAAGTCGGCGACGGCGCTTTTGAGCTGCGCGACGTATTTCGCATCGCCACGCAGCATGAAATCCTTCTCATGCCGCCGCAGCATCAGCATTCCGCTCATCAGCTTGGGATCGTCGATCTCCTTGAGCTTGGCCTCGATGTCGTGCACGGCTGATCGCAAGGAGCCGGACAGCCCGAGCGTCTCGTTCAATCCGAGCCGGACCTGACCGCGCTCGACCTCGGCAAACTCCTGGCGGTAGGCGGCGACACCCTTGCTGACGGCGTCGACCTTGTCGACGATCGTCCGCTCGCCGGCGGCGCGGCTCTTGCGGCCGAGCTCGTCGAGATCGCGCTGGATGGCTGTGCTCAGCTCGGCGTGGCGGGTGGCGTATTTCGGGTCGTGGCGGAGCAGGAAATCCTTTTCCGCCCGCCGCGCCTCCAGAAGGTCGGTCGCAAGCTTCTGGTTCAGGTCCTCGATGTCCCGCGCTTGCGCCGCAAGGGCGCGGGAGGCGTCCTGGGTTGTGCTTCCCGCCCAATAGATCGCGCCAAAGGTCACCAGGGCAACGACGCCGATCAGGCCGATGGCCATGATCTTGTGTGTCAGGCGGAGCGACAGACCCATCATCGCGAGCATTTCCAGTTCAGCAGAATTTCATGTGCATTTTAATTGCATCTGCTGAAAAGCTAGGCAGGGCCTCTCAATGAGGGGTTAACACAGCACGGTGAAGTGCGTAGTACGTAGTTCTACGGGGACTAGCCCGCGAGCCGCTTCAGCGCCGCCTCATGCACGCGCTTGTCGCCCGCGGCGATGATCCGCCCGCCGTTCTGCGCCGGGCCACCTTCCCAGTCGGTGACGATGCCGCCGGCGCCGTTGATGATCGGGATCAGGGCTGCGATGTCGTAGGGCTTGAGCTCGGTCTCGATGACGAGATCGAGATGGCCGGCCGCCAGCATGCAATAAGAGTAGCAGTCGCCGCCATAGCGCGACAGCCGCGTCTCGGCCTCGACCTTGGCGAAGGTCGCGCGATCGCTCTCGTTCATCAGCAGCGGGCTCGTCGTGTAGCACACCGCGTCCTCGAGCCGCTCGCAGCGCCGCACCGACAGCCGGCGCTCGCCGCTGGCGTTCTTGTAGTTGGCCGAGCCGTTGTCGCCGGCGAAGCGCTCGGCAATGAACGGCTGGTGCATCATGCCGAACACCGGCGTGCCCTTGTGCAGCAGCGCGATCAAGGTGCCCCAGGTCGGAAAGCCCGCGATGAACGACTTGGTGCCGTCGATGGGGTCGAGCACCCAGACGTAATCGGCATCCTCGCGCTCATTGCCGAACTCCTCGCCGACGATGCCGTGCTGGGGGAAGTTCGCCTTGATCAGCCGGCGCATCACCGCCTCGGCGGCGCGGTCGGCCTCGGTGACGGGATCGAAATCGTGCCGGTTGCTCTTGTTGTCGACCAGCAGCGAGGTCCGGAAGAACGGCAGGATGGTTTCGCCCGAGGCGGTCGCCAGGCGACCGATGAAGGCGGAGAAATCGATGACCGTCACGGCGCGTCCTTCGATGAGGGAATCGGAATGGCAGATGATGCGGCTATGCCTATCGCAAAGCCCATAGCTGCGCACCCGGAGATGGAGCGGCGCGGTGGCCTTGGATATCGCTCCGTCACCGCCGGCTTCGCCTTACGCGGGTTTCCAATGTTCCCTCTCAAATCGAAACTCAAACCGAAAGGTACGGGGCGCCCGTCGATTGATCAGACTTTTTGATCAAGCCATTGACGTTTCATATGAAATACCGTCGGGGTCGCGCTGAATGCAACCCGGCCTGTGTTTTTTGCATGGAGTTCAGCCGAAAAACCCTTGCGTTTTGTGCAGCGCATCTGCATATTGTTGCGGTGCGGTAGCGCTTTGCGTTATCGCTGCCCTCCTTGGGCGTTTCCTCCCTAGACTTGGGCCGCTTGTCATTCAAGCGGCCCTTTTTTTTACGCCGAGCCTGCGCCGACGCGATCGCGCGAAGCCTCGCCTCCGCAGGAGACGGCGTGCGCCGTCTATTCCGCGGCGGCCTGGAACGGTCCGAGGTCGCCGAGCGGCACGGTCGCCAGCACCTCGGCGAGCACGGCGAGATCGGAGGCGACCTGGGCGAAGCGCGGGCCGCGCTCGCGCTTGCGCTCGTCCATATAGATCGCGCGGTTGAGCTCGATCTGGATCGCATGCAGGCCGGAGGCCGGATTGCCGTAATGCTCGGTGATGAAGCCGCCCGCGTAAGGCTTGTTGCGGCCGACCGAGTAGCCGAGCCGTCCGAGCACGTCCTCGAACAGGTCCGGCAGCAGCGAGGCGCAGCTCGTGCCGTAGCGATCGCCGATCACCATGTCGGGCCGCCGCGGCTCGTCGCGGGACACGCCGACCGACGGCATCGAATGGCAGTCGACCAGCACGACGGTGCCGA
Source organism: Bradyrhizobium sp. USDA 4353 (assembly GCF_054063215.1). NCBI lineage: Bacteria > Pseudomonadati > Pseudomonadota > Alphaproteobacteria > Hyphomicrobiales > Nitrobacteraceae > Bradyrhizobium > Bradyrhizobium sp. USDA 4353. The sequence goes on along the minus strand of NZ_JBSSGB010000001.1, from coordinate 576,583 downwards.
ACTGCTGGTGCACGCGGTTGATCAGCCGGCGCAAGGCGCGGTGATAGGGTTTGTACAGCGTCTCGATCCGGTGCAGCGCCTCGTCGACGTTCAGCCGGTCGCGATAGATCTCCTGGCCGTCGCCGACGACGCGCGGGATGGTGCCGAGGCCGCCCGCGACCCGCATCGAGCGGGTGTTGGCGAAGCTCGGCAGCCTCCCGGTGAACATCCGGGGGTCGAGCTCATAGGGCTCGCGGTTGACGTCGACATAGCAGCGCGGAAAGTGCACGCGCACGACCGGGAAGCCGCGCTCCAGCAGATCGGCGATCAATTCGTCCATGAACGAATCTTCCGAGCGTCGCAGCGACGGCAGGTCGATTCGCGAGGCCAGCAGGAACTCGTCGGGATAGACGGAGCCGGAGTGCGGCGAGTTGAAGATGATGGGCGCGCGCCATTCGGCCGGCTCCATGATCTCGAACGGCGGCAATTCGCCTTCAAAGTCCGTCATTGCTGGGCGCCGTCCCCTCGGTCACGTGCTTCAGTGTCACGTGCTTCCACGTCATTTGGGTCGATGTCACGTCCGTCTATGTCACGTCCGTTTATGTCACGTCGCTCGATGTCATGTCCGTCGATGCGCCGGTATCCTCCGGCCGTAGAGCGCTGGACAACGCCGTTACTGCTGATGCGCAAGCCGGCATCTTCGATAATCCGGGCGGTTCTGCCAAGCGAAAAGCAATGGAAAATTTCACCCGCCGTTTGGAACAACTCTGACCTGGGGCGCCACGGCGCCGCGAACGGCCAAGCTTCAGCCCTCAAATTGCCTTGCCGATGTCGGATCAAAAGGCGCAATCTTTCACCCGAAATTTACCGCCCGTCAGGCTTAGTGGCGGCAACGCTCCGCCTCTCACCGGTTCAGACTCCCAAGCCATGCACAAGATCCTGCTCGCCGAAGACGACAACGACATGCGCCGCTTCCTGGTCAAGGCATTGGAAAATGCCGGGTTCCAGGTCTCGCCCCACGACAACGGCATGTCGGCCTATCAGCGGCTGCGCGAGGAGCCGTTCGAGATGCTGCTCACCGACATCGTGATGCCGGAGATGGACGGCATCGAGCTGGCGCGCCGCGCCTCCGAGCTCGATCCGGACATCAAGATCATGTTCATCACCGGCTTCGCCGCGGTCGCGCTCAACTCCGATTCGGAGGCGCCCAAGAACGCCAAGGTGCTGTCCAAGCCGGTGCACCTGCGCGAGCTCGTCAGCGAGGTCAACAAGATGCTGGCGGCCTGAGCCGCCGGGATCTCGCGCCGCCAATTCGGGGATTATTCCCAATTTCGGCATTTTGCGTCCTTGCCTGCCTGCGTGGGAGCCGATATAGGGACGCCCACCCGAACGGATCGTTGGATTAGGGCACGTAGCTCAGCGGGAGAGCACTACCTTGACATGGTAGGGGTCACAGGTTCGATCCCTGTCGTGCCCACCATCGGCCGAAAGCGCCGGTGGCCCAGCCTGGTCCCAGTTTTCGATCACTGAAGATCCTCCGTTGTGAACGCGCAGTGATCGGCGCTCCTTGCCGAGACGCTCCCAGGGCTGCGGCGTTGCGAACGCCAGCGTAGCTCCTTCTGCCGCTGGGTCGCCATGACCGGGTACAGCCCTGGCTTGAACCAGCAATCCAGGCCGATGGCTTCTGTCACTCTCTCTATCTCCGTCATTGCGAGGAGCACTTGCGACGAAGCAATCCAGAGTCGCACGCGTGCCCCTGGATTGCGTCGCTTCGCTCGCAATGACGGCGGCTGGATCGTGATGATAGTGATGAAACATGGCTTCGCTGCCTCGCGGCGCGCTGTCGCGTCCGAGTCTTGCTGATCGATGTCCCTCTTCCCTCGGAAGAGGCACGGGGAATGCCGGGCGCTGGCCGCACCCATGGCCCGCCTGCAGAAAAGAAAGCAGGCGGCAGTCACCACAGGTTCAGCCGAGAACACCCGGCATTCCCCGCGCGATGGTTTTGACGGCTGCTTCGCGATCTCCCCGGTGCGCCGGGCTTTCTGGCCACCGTTATCAGCGCGGCGCGTGAACGCCACCACGGACGTGACACCAGCGTCGGGGTGTCAGGACCACGCGACTTGACCGTGCGCATCGCTGCCGTTCGTCGGCGCGGAAAACCACGCTGCGGCAACAACACGCCCACCGCATCCCGCCTCGACGTTCGTGACGACCGCGAAGCGCCCCTCTTGTGAGACGGGATGGCGATAGATATACATGAATTCGGAAAAAAGGAAAGAGAAAAATGCGGGCTCGGAAAGCTGCCGGATTTAAGCCGCCGGACGGCTGAACGTTCGCTTTGACAAACCGGAAGTCGGCTATTGGACCCACAGACGCCGCTCAGGCTATGTTCCCTGACCGCCAAAAAAGGGGCAAAGGATGGAGCAGCGTTTCACATTCGATCAGGTTGCGAACGCATATAGGACCTCACGTCCCGGCTACCCAGAGGCTCTGATTGACGATGTCATATCGTTCGCAAACCTGGAGCCAACCGATGCTGCTCTCGAAATTGGCTGTGGAACGGGTCAAGCAACGAAAAGTTTTGCGAAGCGAGGTTTGCAGATCGTCGCGATTGATCCCGGACCGGCAATGATCCGCTCCGCGCGCGAGGCTTTGGCGAGCTTCGCCAACGTGAAGCTGGCTGAAGCGACTTTCGAGGCGTGGCCAGTTGATAGTTCAAGGTTCGCTCTCATCTTCGCGGCGCAGGCGTGGCACTGGGTATCCCCAGAAGTTCGGTTTGTAAAAGCCGCCCAACTTCTTTCGACGAACGGAACACTCGCGGTCTTCGGACACGTGCCCGTCGGACTACCTCACGCTTAGTGGGACGGATGAAGGACATCTGGCGACGTCACACGGGCTCGTGCGGACTGCCCCCCGAAGCTTGGTACCTGCCAAATGGCCAGTTTAAGGACTGTTTTGACCAGTCGCAGTTGTTCGGACCCGTGGAGCACAAGTCCTACCCGTGGAAATGGCAGCACACGACATCCAGCTACACGGACTTACTGAGCACGCGATCAGACGTTCGGTTACTCGGGGCAGAGACGCGTCAAGGCCTGCTCGATGACATCACAAAGGCAATCGACGATGAAGGAGGCGGCCTCGACGTCGATTATGAAACGCATCTCTACATTGCTCATCGTATTGATGGCGGCAAATAGCCCTTGGTGTTAGCTCATTCGTCGCGTTCACTTCCGCTGGCCTACTCCGAACCTATCGACCGGCACCAGCGATGTCCACTGCCGGGCGGCAACCGGAAGTTGGCGATCGATGATGCCAAGAGTCGCTGTTGCCGAGGCAGACTACCTCATTGGCTGGGTTCGGAAGTCGATTTCTCCTCCCGGAGATTGTTCAGTCGGTTCGCCAGATTGCCGACGTCTTGATCGGACCAATCGCGATCCCTGATCTGCAAGTCGCATCTTCGATGGGCTCTCGCATGACCGGGGTCAGAAACGGATGTCCCGCAAGACGAATCTCAAGTGGCTGACCAAGGTTGCTGTTGGATCTGCCGGCCGGTCGTGCTGTGCCGGACGTCGCCCGGTCAGAACAAGCCGGGGCTGAGATCGAGCCCGTAGGTCAGCGTCAGCGCCGCCACCAGCAGGACTGCGGCAGCGGCCAAAAGGAGCTGCTTGAGCAGCGCGTCTGAAATGCCGTTTTCTGAATCAGAAAAGGCCTTTGAAATAGCTCTGGCCAGAGTCGTCATTTGCGACCGTCCGTCTCGTCCGATATGACCTAAGTCAGCGCAACCGGCATAAAGGTTCATTTCGGCCTGCGCCGTAGCGGTCCGTCGAGCGGGCAAATGGGCATCGGGCGAGCGTTCCGAGCGGCTAGGGCCGCCCTGATTCAGGTTCCTATGGAGCAGTGGCGAGGAAAGCTGGTAGAACGGTCGCGTCGACGCACTCACGAGGATGGCAAGACCAATGACAACAAAGCGGGTGGTGTTCACCGGAGGAACCGGCAAGGCGGGGCGGCATGTGCTGCCGCATCTGCAAGGCAAGGGTTATGAGCTGCTCAATGTCGACCTCAAGCCGTTCGATCATCCCGGGATCAACACGCTGATCGCCGATCTCACCGATAGCGGCCAGGCGTTCAACGCGCTGACGACGCATTACGGCTTCGGCGGCTTCAATGCGGGCCGCCCCGCGCAGGCGCCGGACGCCGTGGTGCATTTCGCGGCGATCCCGCGGGTGCTGATCGAGCCTGATAACGAGACGTTCCGGGTCAACACGATCTCGACCTACAATGTGATCGAGGCAGCGGCCAAGCTCGGCGTGCGCAAGATCATCATCGCCTCCAGCGAGACCACCTATGGCGTCTGCTTCGCGGAGGGCGACAAGGACTTCCACAGCTTCCCGCTCGAGGAGGATTACGACATCGACCCGATGGATTCCTACGGGTTGTCGAAGGTGGTCAACGAGAAGACGGCGCGGGCGTTCGCGATGCGCTACGGCATCGACATCTACTGCTTGCGCATCGGCAACGTCATCGAGCCGCATGAATACGACATGTTCCCGCGCTTCCTCGCCGACCCGCCGTCGCGCAAGCGCAATGCGTGGTCCTATATCGACGCGCGCGATCTCGGCGAGATCGTGCATCTGGCGATCGCCAAGGACGGGCTCGGCTTCCAGGTGTTCAACGCGGTGAACGACACGGTGACGGCCAACATGCCGACGCAGGAACTGCTGCGGCGCTATTGTCCGAATGTGCCGGTGACCCGCCAGCTCGGCGAGCGCGAGGCGCCGCTGTCGAACCGCAAGGCGCGCGAGGTGCTCGGGTTCAAGGAGGAGCACGACTGGCGGAAATATGTGAAGGCGGGGTAGGGCACTCCAGGCGCTAGCAGTCAGTTGTCCGGACAGTCCAACCCGAACGCTCGCTCGGGGCTCTCCCGCTCAGCCGGTGCCCCTGGTTGCCCCTCACCCCAACCCTCTCCCCGTGAAGAACGGGGAGAGGGAGCGCACCGACCTCGCCGCGCCGCGCTCGTCCAGCTCTCTATAGGCAACATGCTCATGTACAGCGCCGCCCCTGACGCTCACTCTTCTCCATGAACACGCCGATTGGCGTGTTCATGGAGAGGAGTGCAGGATCCCTTTGGGTGCCAGAACCTCATGGTGAGGAGCGCCGCAGTTGCGGCGCGTCTCGAACCATGAGGCCGCGCTGTGGCGGCGCGTGTGCTAAGGTCAGCGCGTCACGCCGTCCGCCGCCGGATCGCCAGCATCGCGAGCGACAGCACGATGGTGCCGACGATGAAGACCGCGGCGGCCGAGACGATCGCCGGGCTGATGTTCTCGCGGATCGTGGCGAACATCTGCCGTGCCAAAGTGCGCTGGTTGGGGCCGGCGACGAACAGGGTCAGCACGACCTCGTCGAGCGAGGTGGCGAAGGCGAACAGCGCGCCGGAAATGATGCCGGGGAGTGCGATCGGCAGGGTGACGGAGAACAGCACGGTGGGCGGCGCGGCGCCGAGGCTGGCGGCGGCCTGCTCGAGGCGGATATCGACGCCCTGCAAGGCCGAGGAGACGTTGACCAGCACGAACGGCACGGCCACCACGGTGTGGGCGATGATGACGCCGAGATAAGTGTTGGTGAGGCCGTAGCGCGCGAACATCAGCTGCATGCCGACGCCGAGCACCACGGCGGGAACGACCATCGGCAGCAGGAAAACGGTGCGCAAGGTCGAGACCAGCAGGGACGCGCGCTTGCCGCGCAGGCCGAGCGGGGCGAGCGTGCCGAGCAGGGTCGCGAGCAGCGTGGTGCCAGAGCCGATCAGCAGGCTGTTGACGATCGATAGCCGCCAGGAGTCGGCGGTGACGAGCTCCTTGAACCAGCGCGTCGAATAGCCCGGGATGGGATAGTTGAGGAACACGCTGTCGGTGAGTGACAGCGGCAGCAAGGCGACGAGCGGGCCGAGCAGGAAGATCACCACGAGCGCGGCGAACACGAGCTTGATAATCGGCAGCGGCCTCATGCGCGCTGCTCCTCGACCGTCAGGCGCATATAGATGGCATAGAGCAGGATGGTCATCGCCAGCAGCACCAGGCCGAGCGCGCCGGCCATGCCCCAGTTGGCCGCGCCGGTCGCGTAATAGGCGATCACCGACGAGATCATCTGGTCGTTGGCGCCGCCGATCAGCGCGGGGGTGATGTAGTAGCCGAGCGCCGCCATGAACACGAGCAGCGCGCCCGAGACGACGCCGCGCATCGACAGCGGCAGCAGCACGTGAAAGAAGGCGCGCAAGGGATGGGCGCCGAGCGAGGCTGCGGCCGGCATCAGATTGCGCGGGATCGCGATCAGCACGCTGAAGATCGGCAGCACCATGAACGGCAGCAGGACATGGGTCATCGCGATAACCACGCCGAGACGGTTGAACATCAGCGGGATCGGCGCAGATGTCAGGCCGAGCCCCTTCAAGGTCGCGTTGATCAGGCCGTTGTCCTGCAGCACGACATACCACGCCGCGGTGCGCACCAGCAGCGAGGTCCACAGCGGCAGCAGCACGGCGCCGAGCAGGATCTGCCGGCGCCAGCCCTCGACGGACGCCGCGACCATCGCATAGGGCAGGCCGATCAGGATGCAGGCGAGCGTGACCAGCGCCGAGGTGACGAAGGTCCGGATCATGATCAGCCGGTTGGCCGAGGCGCCCTCGGGCATCGCCGCGATGCTGCCCGAGGCATTGCGCTCGAGATCGACAGCGGCGAGCAGGTTCTTGTCGGTCCAGGGCGAGGCGACGGCCTCGGCAATCGTCGTCCAGTAGGAGGTCTCGCTCCAGCGCGAGTCGATGTTTGCGAGATCAACCGCGCTGCTGCCATCGAGCGCACGGCGGGTCTTGCCGAGCAGGCTGCGGAAGCCGGACTGGGCGCTGTTGAGGCGGCGGACGAGGTCGCCGAATTGTTCGTCATTCTTTAATGCGCGGATGTCCTCGGCGAAGGCCGCCTGCGTCGATGCGGGCAGCGCGCCCATGCGGTCCCAGCCCGACAATGCTTTCGCCGTGCGGGGCAGCGCCTCGGTCGCGACCGGATCGGAGACCGCCGACTTCATCATCGTCACCAGCGGCACGACGAAGAACGACAGCATGAACGCCAAGAGCGGCGCGAGCAGCAGGGCGGCCCTCAGGCGCTGGCTGAGGACTGGTCGCATGATCCCACCACCCAGACATCCGACGCGGCAAAGGACAGCGCCACCTCGCGGCCGATCTCCGCCGCCTCGCTCATGCGGTCGCCCTTGATGATCAGCCGCTGCTCGCCGACAGCAGCGACGAGGCGCATGTGATCGCCGAAATAGACGGCGTCAAGAATCCGCGCGGTGACGCGGTTCGCGGTTGCCGCGGCGTGATCGTTGATCCGGATCGCCTCGGGGCGGATCGACACACGCACCTTGCCGCCGTCGATGAGTCCCGCGCCGGCATGGGCCGACAGCGTCAATCCGGAGTCGGTCGTCAGCCGCGCCGCATCGTCGGTGTGGGCGTCGACCTTGCACGAGAGCAGGTTGGTCTCGCCGATGAACTCGGCGACGAACGGCGTGCGCGGCAGCTCATAGATCTCGCGCGGCGTGCCAATCTGCTCGATCTTGCCGTGGTTGAACACGGCGATGCGGTCGGACATCGTCAGCGCCTCGTCCTGGTCGTGGGTGACGAACACGATGGTGAGGCCGAGTCGGCGGTGCAGGTCGCGGATGTCGAGCTGCATCTGCTCGCGCAGCTTCTTGTCGAGCGCGCCGAGCGGCTCGTCCATCAGCACCACCTGCGGCTCGAACACCAGCGCGCGCGCCAGCGCCACGCGCTGCTGCTGGCCGCCTGAGAGCTGCGTCGGCTTGCGCTCGGCCATCGCGGAGAGCTTGACCATGTCGAGCACGCGCGCGACGCGCGTGGCGATCTCGGCCCTGGGCGTGTTCCGCATCTTCAGCGGAAAGGCGATGTTGTCGCGCACGTTCATATGCGGAAACAGCGCGTAGTTCTGGAACACCACGCCCATGTTGCGCTTGTGCGGCGGCAGCCCGTCGACTCTCACTCCGCCGACTTCGATCGTGCCGCTGGTTGCCTGCTCGAAGCCGGCGAGCATCATGAGAAGCGTGGTCTTGCCGGAGCCGGAGGGGCCGAGCAGGGCGATGAACTCGCCTCTGGTGATGTCGAGATCGAGATGGTCGACGACGGTCAGCGGGCCGAAGCGCTTGACCACCTGCCGGAACGAGATGAAGGGGGTGTCCATGACGGAGGCTTTCGGCGCCAATCGCGCCGGTACGCTTGCACGTTAAGGCGGACGCACGATGCGAGGATCGTGCGTCCGAATCGTCGGGTTCTTAGCGCGCCAGCCAGGCGTTGAAGCGCTTCGACAGCTCTTCCGAATTGTCGGTCCAGAAGCCGACATCGAGCGCGATCGCCTGCTTGAGATTGTCAGGCGTGGTCGGCAGCTCCGCGGCGTATTTCTCCGGCACCAGCTTGGCGGCGGCGATGTTCGGCAGGCCGTAAGCGATGTATTCCGGCAGCTTGGCCTGGTTCTCGGCCTGGCTCGCAAAGGCGATGAAATTCATCGCCGCGTCCTTGTTCGGCGAGCCCTTCAGCACCACCCAGCTGTCGACCGCGTAGATGCTGCCCGGGAAGACGAAGCCGAAATGCTTGCCCTCGGTGCGGTTGATCGCGGTGATGCGGCCGTTATAGACCGAGGTCATCGCCACCTGGCCCGATGACAGCAGCTGCAGCGGCTGCGCGCCGGCCTCCCACCAGACGATATCGGCTTTCAGCGCATCGAGCTTCTTGAAGGCGCGCTCGACGCCCTCCTTGGTCTTCAGCACCTTGTAGACGTCGGTGGCCGGCACGCCATCGGCCATCAGCGCGAATTCGAGCGTGTACTTGGCGCCCTTGCGCAGGCCGCGCTTGCCCGGAAACTTGGTCGTGTCCCAGAAATCAGCCCAGGTCTTCGGGCCGTCCTTGATCTTGTCGCCGTCGAACGCCATGCCGGTGGACCAGACGATGGCGCCGACGCCGCAATCGCTGACGCCGGCCGGAATGAAGCCGTCCTTGCCGCCGAGCTTGCTCCAGTCGATCTTCTCATAGATGCCGTCGCTGCAGCCGAGCTCGAGCTCCTCGGCCTCGACCTGCACCGCATCCCAGTTCGGCACGCCGGCCTTGACCTTGGCCTGCAGCACGCCATAGCCGCCGTCCCAGCTCTCGTCGAGCACGGTGGCCCCGAGCTTGGCGGCAAACGGCTGGAAGTAGATCTTGCGCTGCGCGTCCTGGTAGTTGCCGCCCCACGACACGACCGTGAGGTCGCGCGCCTCTGCCGACGCGGCAAGCGCGAGCATCGCAGCCGCGGCCACCAGCACAGTGCGTGAACCAGGTCGCATCGCGCGTGCCCGGTCCGTTCTGGTTGACGCCGTTGCAGTCCGAAGGCTGGTTCGCAGAGAAAACATGCTCAATGATCCGTCGCACTTTGAAAGGTGCAAAAAAGCTATCGGCTGCCCATTCCGCTGGCAAGCGCGAGTTTTCACCGGATGTTGATGCTATTTTGGCGTTAGCGCCATGCGAAACGGCACTGCAACAGCGTGACGTCGGGATGGCTGCGGGAATGCTCGGTCGGCGTCGACAGACCAGCGCCGGCTTAAAGGCCGGCGCCGCAGCCGTCGCGCTCCGGGCAGATCTGCGACAGCGATGGGTCGCACGAATTATCGACGACCAAGCCGACCGTGGGGCGTGCGCTGACAGCGGCGCTGGCCGGGCCCGCCAGATGGCGGAATGCGCGATGCGCGCCGATGCGCTGAAAACCTTCGGCCGTCTTCATGAGCCGGGCTGCGACCATTTGATTCAAAAAATCCATGCTGCAACTCCTTGGTCAAATTGACCCGGCGGCCTGGTGCGGGACAGGCCGCCGGGTCGGCGCAACGTGCTGGAGTTGGCGTCCTCCATCTCGCTGCGCTGGTCTGTGATCCGGTTCACATCTTGCGAAAATTGATCGTGCACCGGATCATCGGGGGAAGCGTGATGAGGACGCCAACCGTCACTTGCCTGTACGTAAAAGAGACGATCGCGTTTCTCCGTGTCCGACATCACGCTTGTTCACATCGGCGTTTACTCCGCGGGTTGAGCCGCCACGGTGCCGTGGCCGCCATGCTGGGTGAGCGGCCTCATGCCGGTCAGCGTCCGCAGCAGCACGTAGAACACGGGCGTCAGGAACAGGCCAAAGACGGTCACGCCGATCATGCCTGAGAACACCGCCACACCCATCGCGCGCCGCATCTCCGAGCCGGCACCGGTCGACAGCACCAGCGGCAGCACGCCCATGATGAAGGCCATCGAGGTCATCAGGATCGGCCGCAGCCGCAGCCGGCTGGCCTCGATCGCCGCGCGCAGCGGCGTGCGTCCGGCGAATTCGAGCTCGCGCGCGAATTCGACGATCAGGATCGCGTTCTTGGCGGAGAGGCCGACGAGCACGATCAGGCCGATCTGGGTGAAAATGTTGTTGTCGCCCTTCGAGATCCAGACGCCGGCCATCGCCGCCAGCAGCGCCATCGGCACGATCATCAGGATCGCCAGCGGCAACGTCAGGCTCTCATAGAGCGCAGCCAGCACCAGGAACACCAAGAGGATCGCCAGCGGGAAGACCCAGAGGCCGGAATTGCCGGCGATGAACTCCTGATAGGTCAGGTCGGTCCATTCGAAAGCAAATCCAGGAGGCAGCACCTCGGCCGCGATCTTCTCGGCCGCCGCCTGCGCCTGACCAGAGGAGAAGCCGGGCGCGGCTGCGGCGTTGATGTCCGAGGACAGGAAGCCGTTGTAGCGGATGGCGCGCTCGGGACCTGCGCTCTGCCGGACGTTGAGCAGCGCCGACAGTGGCACCATCTCGCCGGAGGACGAGCGCACCTTCAGCTGACGGATGTCGTCGGCGCGGGCCCGGAACGGCGCGTCGGCCTGCACGCGCACCGAATAGGTGCGGCCGAATTTGTTGAAGTCGTTCACGTAGTAGGAGCCGAGGTAGATCTGCAGGGTGTTGAACACCTCCGTGACGGGGACGCCGAGCTGCAGCGCCTTGGTGCGGTCGATGTCGGCGAACAGCTGCGGCACGTTGACCTGGAAGCTCGAGAACGCGCCGGCGATCTCCGGTGACTTCTGCAGGGCGCCCATGAAGGCGGTGGTGACGTCATTCAGCGCGTCGTAGCCGCGGCCGGCGCGATCCTCGATCTGCAGCTTGAATCCGCCGATCGTGCCCAAGCCGTTGACCGGCGGCGGCGGGAACATCGCGATGAAGGCGTCCTGGATGCCGGCGTATTTCTTGTTGAGCTGCATCGCCAGCGCCGGTCCCGACAACGACGGATCCTTGCGCTCGTCGAACGGCTTCAGCCCTGAGAACACGATGCCTGCGTTGGAGGAGTTGGTGAAGCCGGAGATCGACAGGCCGGGAAAGGCAATCGAGCTTTCGACACCGGGCTGGGTCAGCGCGATGTCGCTCATCTTGCGGATCACCTCCTCGGAGCGGTCGAGCGTGGCGCCGTCGGGCAGGCGGGCGAAGCCCACCAGATATTGCTTGTCCTGGCCTGGCACGAAGCCGCCCGGCACCTGCTTGAACAGGAAGGCGGTGGCGCCGATCAGCAGCACGTAGAGGACCATCACGGCGGCCTTGCCGCCGATCACCCGGGAGACGCTTCCGCTGTAATTGTCGGAGGCGCGGACGAAGGCGCGGTTGAAGCCGCGGAAGAACCAGCCGAGCGAGCGGTCGAGGATGCGGGTGAGGCGGTCCTTCGGATCGTGGTGGCCCTTGAGCAGCAGCGCCGACAGCGCCGGCGACAGAGTCAGCGAGTTCACCGCCGAGATCACGGTGGAGATCGCAATCGTCAGCGCGAACTGCTTGTAGAACTGACCCGTGAGGCCGGAGATGAAGGCGAGCGGCACGAACACCGCGACCAGCACCAGCGCGATCGCGATGATCGGCCCGGACACCTCGCGCATCGCCTGATAGGTGGCGTCGCGCGGCGACAGCCCCGATTCGATGTTGCGCTCGACATTCTCGACCACGACGATGGCGTCGTCGACGACGATGCCGATCGCCAGCACCAGGCCGAACAGGCTAAGCGCGTTGATCGAGAAGCCGAACAGATGCATCACCGCGAAGGTGCCGACGATGGAGACGGGCACCGCCAGCAGCGGGATGATCGAGGCGCGCCAGGTCTGCAGGAACAGGATCACGACGATCACGACCAACAGGATCGCCTCGAACAGCGTGTGCACGACGGCCTCGATCGAGGAGCGCACGAACTGGGTCGGGTCGTAGACGATCTGATACTCGACGCCTTCCGGCATCGTCTTGGCGATCTCGGCCATGGTGGCGCGGACATTGTCGGAGATCTGAAGCGCGTTGGAGCCGGGCGCCTGGAAGATCGGGATCGCCACCGCCTGCTTGTTGTCGAGCAGCGAGCGCAGGCCGTATTCGGAGGCGCCGAGCTCGATGCGCGCGATGTCGCGCAGCCGCGTGACCTCGCCATGGGCGCCGGTCTTCACCACGATGTCGGCGAACTGGTCCTCGTTCGAGAGACGGCCTTCAGCATTGACCGAGAGCTGCAGGTCGAGGCCCTTAACGCTCGGTGACGCGCCGACCACGCCGGCGGCGGCCTCGACGTTCTGCGCCTGGATCGCCTTGACGATGTCGCTGGCGGAGAGACCGTGCTCGGCCGCCTTCTGCGGATCGACCCACACCCGCATCGAATAGTCGCCGGCGCCGAACAGCTGCACGTCGCCGACGCCGTCGATGCGCGCCAGCCTATCCTTGACGTTGAGCACCGCGTAGTTGCGCAAGTAAGTGGTGTCGTAGCGACCGTTGGGCGAGATCAGGTGCACGACCATGGTGAGGTCGGGCGAGCTCTTCTTGGTGATGACGCCGAGCTGGCGCACGACGTTGGGCAGCCGCGGCTCGGCCTGCTGCACCCGGTTCTGCACCAGCTGCGTCGCCTTGTCCGGATCGGTGCCGAGCTTGAACGTGACGGTGAGCGTCATCGCGCCGTCGGTCGTCGCCTGGCTGCTCATATAGAGCATGTTCTCGACGCCGTTGATCTGTTCCTCGATGGGGGTCGCCACCGTCTCGGCGATGACCTTCGGATTGGCGCCGGGATAGGTCGCGCGCACCACCACGGAGGGCGGCACGACGTCGGGATATTCCGAGATCGGCATCGAGAACAGGGCGATTAGTCCGCCGAGAAAGATGAGCGTCGACAGCACGCCTGCGAAGATCGGCCGGTCGATGAAGAATTTGGAGAGGTTCATGGGAGGCCCCGTGGTCGGGAAGGTCAGCGTGTGGCTGACGTTGTTAGTTGTCTTGATCGGTCGGGCTGCGAGCTCGGTCTGCGCCTCTCCCCGCTTGCGGGGAGAGGTCGGATTGCATCGCCAGATGCAATCCGGGTGAGGGGGCTCTCCGCACGGTCGGTGGGTGTGGCTGCCCCTCACCCCAACCCTCTCCCCGTAAAGAACGGGGAGAGGGAGCACACCGCCTGCGTCGAACTAGAGTCGACTAATCATGATCAGCGCTGCGCCATCTGCTTCGTGTTGGCCCCATCCCTTGCGCCCATCGCGGCCACCTGCGTCTTGAGCAGTGCGCCTGGCCGCACCCGCTGCAGGCCGTTGACCACCACACGCTCGCCGGGCTTCAGCCCGGCCGAAATGATCCGCAATCCCTCGACGCTGCCGCCGAGTGTCACCGGGCGGTACACCGCGCGCTCGTCGTCGCCGACGACCATCACGAATTTCTTGTCCTGGTCGGTGCCGATGGCGCGCTCGTCGAGCAGCACCAGGGATTGCTGCTGCGGCTGGCCCATGCGGACGCGGGCGAACTGGCCGGGGATCAAGGTGCCGGTCTCGTTCTTGAACACGGCGCGGACGCGGATCGTGCCGGTCTGGCCCTGGACCTGGTTGTCGATCAGCTGGATATGGCCTGACGCGGTGATGCCGCCCGACGTCGTCATCTCCACGGGAATGCGGTCGAGATTGCCGCGCTTGCCGGAGGCGTCGGCCACGGCGGCCAGCGCGCGCAGCACGACGTCCTCGGTGGCGTCGAAGCTCGCATAGATTGGATTGACGGAGACCAAATTGGTCAGAACCGGCGAAGCCGATCCGGCGGCGACGAGGTTGCCGACGGTGACCTCGATGCGGCCGACGCGGCCGTCCACCGGCGCGCGGACCTGGGTGTAGTCGAGATTGAGCTTGGCCGTCTGAAGCGTCGCCTCCGCCGCCTTGACGTTGGCGATCGCCTCGCGATTGCCGTTGTCGCGCTGGTCGTAGTCGCGCTTTGTCACGATGGAATTGCCGACCAGCTGCGCGCCGCGCTCGAGTTCATTGGCGGCAAAGGAGGCGCGGGCGCGGGCGGCGTCGAGCTGCGCCTGGGCGCGATCGACCTCGGCGGCGTAAGGCGCGGGATCGATCTTGAACAGGACATCACCGGCCTTCACGAGGGAGCCCTCGGTGAAATTGGTGGCGAGGATGGCGCCGGCGACGCGCGGCCGGACCTCGACCCGCTCGACCGCTTCGAGCCGGCCGGAGAACTCGTCCCACAGGCTCGCCTTGCGCGGCTCGATGACGGAGACCGTCACCGGGACGGCCTGCTCCGGCGCGGCGGCGTGAGCCGCCTGCGGCACGGGACTGAAATGGAAGTACTGCGAGCCGGCGTAAGAACCGGCAGCAATCAACACGCCGGCGACGGCGACGGTGCTCAGCCACCGGTTCAGGCGGCTCGGGGAACTTGTCTCAGGCGAAGGCATTGTCGCGCTCCAGATTTGTAGTGCTCGCTACAAATGTGGCGCTGGCAACTCGTTCGCAAGAGACTTATGTAACGGATGCTACGAAAATCCTAGATGGAACTTTGGCGGCTGCGGCAGATCAAAGAAATGGCTAGGAATCGCAAATAGATAAGAATCAGTCGGGGCGGAGACGAAAACAGGAGTTTTGCACAATGGGCGTCGGACGGCCCCGGAATTTCGATCGCGACACCGCGCTGGACCAGGCGATGGAGGTGTTCTGGCGTCATGGCTATGAGGGCGCGACCATCGCCCAGCTCACCGACGCCATGGGCATCAACCCGCCGAGCCTCTATGCCGCCTTCGGCAGCAAGGAGGCGCTGCTCAAGGCCGCGCTCGACCGCTACACCCAGCGCCGCGAAGAGTGGATGGAGGAGGTGCTGGGCGCGCCGACCGCCCGCGAGGTCACCGCGCGGATGCTGATGGGCGTCGCCGAGAAGCAGACCGATCCGTCCAACCCGCCCGGCTGCCTGCTGGTGCTGGGCGGTCTCGCCTGCGGCTCCGGCTCATCCAATGTGCCGTTCGAGCTGGCGGCACGCCGCGCCCAGACCGAGGAGCAACTCCGCCATCGCTTCGAGCGGGCGAAGCAAGAGCGCGACCTCGCCGAGAGCGCCGACCCCGCCGCGCTCGCGCGCTACGTCTCCGCCGTCATCACCGGCATGAGCGTGATGGCGTCCTCAGGCGCCGACCGTCAGTCGCTGGCGCAGGTCGCCGAGGTCGCGATCAAGACCATCGCGGATCAGTCGGTGCGGATCGGATCCATTGAAACAAGCTCTGCGGAGGAATAAATTGGGGTCGGTTCGTTTGGGAGAGTCCCTTGCGCAAATCAGTCGCCGCCTCAGACGTTCAAAAGAACTTCGGCCTTTGGCACGATCAGGCCCTGAAAGAGCCGGTGCAGATCACGCAGTCAGGGCGTGAGACAATCTACCTTGTGTCTGCGGAAACCTTTCACCAGCTCTGGGCTTCCTACAGGCGAGCCGGATCGACACTTGAGCTCTCCGAGGCCGATCTGGCGATGATGGATAACACCGAGGTCCCTCCTGAGCATGATTATGACTACGAGGACGATCCGGACCCGGAGATGAATCCCAGCAACAAGCGCTGAGTTGCACGGTGTTCATTCCCGACGAACCAAAAGTCGGAATGGTCTTGAGCTATTCATTTCTCTGGAAGCATGAGCAGGCCCGGGGAGAGACATCGGGCCGGAAGGACAGGCCGTCGCTGGTCGTCCTCATCAAGACTGACATCGGCCCAGGACGTTTGGTCTATGTGGTGCCGATTACCCACACTGCGCCGTCCGCGAGCGATGTTTCCAAACTCGGAATTCCTGTGTCGATCAAGCAGCGGCTTGGCCTTGACGATGATCGATCGTGGATCGATGTCAGCGAGTACAATGCGTTTGTTTGGCCGGGGCCTGATCTGAGACCCCTCCGCCGACCGGCAGGGCAGCGAGGTTCGTCCGAACCGACCTGCCTCTACGGATATGTGCCGGGCAAATACCTTGCGAAGGTCAGAGAGGCTTTGAATCTTTACCGCCTCTCGCAAAAACCCAACGTGACGTTGAGATAGTTTCAGGCTGCTCCAGCCTAGGAGGCCCCATGCGCTGGGCGACGAGGCGCCCTGCCGCCGTACTGTCTTGTGCTCGCGGGCGCGATGCGGTCCCCTGCGGCCGCCATTGTCATCGCGCCAACCAAGAGCCAATCCTTCATGCGTGTCTTCTCCGCCGCCCTTGCTACCGAGACCAACACCTTTGCGCCGATGCCGACGGGGCTCGGGACCTTCCATGAGCGCGCGTATTTTCCGGGCGGGCCAGCATCCGGACAAGATGCAGATGCATGGCGGGCCGTTGTGGGCAGCGCGGCAGGTCGGGCCGGCCAAGGGATGGACCTTGATCGAGGGCCTGATGGCGGCGGCCGTGCCGAACGGGCTCGTCACCCGCGCGGCGTTCGAGACCTTGCGCGACCAGATCCTCGCCGATCTCAAGGCTGCGCTGCCGATCGACATGGCGCTGATCGGCTTGCACGGCGCGATGATCGCCGACGGCTATGATGATTGCGAGGGCGAGCTGCTGTCGCAGATCCGCAAGATCGCAGGCCCCGACGTTGTGATCGGCGCGACGCTCGATCCGCACGTCCATATGAGCGAGCTGATGGTGGAGAGCGCCGATCTCCTGATCTGCTGGAAGGAATATCCGCACACCGACATCCTGGAGCGCGCGCAGGATCTGGTGAGGCATTGCACCGAGCTGGCCGAAAAGCGGCTGACGCTGCGCAAGGCACTGGTCGACACCGACATGATCGTGACCCTGCACACCACGCGCGAGCCGGTGCGCAGCTTCGTCGATCGCATCACCGCGCTGGAGGGCAAGGACGGCATCGTCTCGGCGTCCATCGTGCACGGCTTCGGCTGGGGCGACACGCCGTCGATGGGTACCAAGGTGCTGGTCTACAGCGATGCCGCCGTCGATCCCGATGGCGCGAAGGCGCAAGCGCTGGCGCGCAAGCTCGCGGACGAGCTGATCGGCATGCGCGAGGCCGTGACCGAGCGCATGCCCGGCGTCGATGCCGCGCTCGACCAGGCGCTCGCCAGGGACGGCACCATCGTGCTCGGCGATGCCAGCGACAATCCCGGCGGCGGCGCGCCCGGCGATTCCACCTTCATCCTGCGCCGCGTGCTCGAGCGGAAGATCGAGAACGTCTGTGTCGGCCCGATGTGGGATCCGATCGCGGTTCGCATCGCCTTCGATGCCGGGGTCGGCGCCAAGCTGCCCTTGCGGATCGGCGGCAAGATCGGCCCGCTGTCGGGTGATCCGGTCGATGCGACCTGGGAGGTCAAGGCGCTGAAGGAGAACATGGTGATGACGGGGCTGGCCGGCACGCCGGCCAAGCTCGGCGATTGCGCGCTGATCGCAACCGGCGGCGTCGAGGTGGTCATCACGACGTTCCGCTGTCAGGCGTTCGGGGAAGACTTCTTCACCCAGCTCGGCTGCGATCCGTCGACCCGCAAGCTCGTGGTGGTGAAATCCGCGCAGCATTTCCGCGCATCGTTCGCGCCGATCGCGGCCGGCATCATCATGGTCGATGCGCCCGGCGTGGTCGCGCGCGATGTGACGAAATTGCCCTACAAGAAGATCAAGCGTCCGAAATGGCCGCTCGACGAGCTGCCGCAACCCTCGCGCGCATGATGTCCCGGAATGCGACGGCGTAGCGTGCTGCCGTTAACGTTCGGAACGCGGCTGGAACGAACCGCGTCCGAATCGCTGGCGAATCACGGTTTGAGATCTGTTCACGGCTAGATGTCGTGGCTCCGCAAGGCGACGCGCAACATGCAGAGCTTGCGCGCGTCTCGTGTGGCTCGTCGTCTGTGCAAACGTTAAACGCGACGGCGTGGGCTGCTCACGTCGCCCGACGATCCGAACCGCCGCATCCACGCGGCGCGCAAGCCGAGCGGCGTCGGCGAGAACGGCCCCTGTGGCGCGCGCGTGATCAGCGCGAGCAGCGCCAGCGCGGCGATGGCCAGCCAGAAGCACAGCCAAAACGCGTCGAGATAAGCGAGCACGTTGGCCTCGCGCTGCACTTGTCCGGCGAGCGTGCCGACGGCGCGGGCCTTGGCTTGTGCACCGCCGTGACTAGCGAAATAGCCGGCGAGTCGTTGCAGCGCGCGGGCGACGTCGCTGTCGCCGCTCTGGATGTTGAGGCCGAGATTGGCCGAATGCACCTGCTCGCGCACCCGCAGCCACGTGCCCATCAGCGCGACGCCGATCTCGGCGCCGCCGAGCCGCATGATCTGGATGTAGGCGGCAAACGAAGTCGCGCGCGCCGGATCGGAATTCGACAGCGCGAGGATGATGATCGGCAGCAGAGTCAGGGCTTGCCCGATTGATTGCAGCACGACGATGCCGATGAAGTCCTCGCGCGCCCAAGCGTGCGTGAGCTGCGTGCCCATCAGATTGGCGGCTGCGAAGGCGCTCAGGCCCAGCACGACGACGATGCGCGGATCGAGATGGCGCAGCATCCAGATCGACAGCGGCACCAGCACGATCATCGGCAGCGCGCCATAGATCAAGAGCAGCGAGCCGCTCTGCTCCGGGCGGAGCTGCGTGATCGTGGCGAGGAAGTTCGGCACCAGCGACGCGTTCGACAGGCTGGTCAGCGTGTACAGCAGGATGACCGCGAGCGAGAGCCCGATGTTACGCGAGAACAGCACGTTGAAATGCGCCCAGGGCTGCGGCGCCAGCGTCTCGTTGACGAGGAAGAGCACGAACAGCACGGCGCCGCTGGCGAGCAGCGCCACCACCGTGCCGGATTGCAGCCAGTCGAGCCGGTTGCCCTGGTCGAGGCCGGCATAGATCATCGCCACCGCGCTGCCGAGCAGCAGCATGCCGCCCCAATCGGCCTTCTCGAGCAGCGCGCGATTGACCGGCTCGGCGGGAGTCCCGAGATAAACCATCAAGGTCATCAGCGGGGCCAGCACGACGCCCTGCCAATACAGCCATTGCCAGCCGAGATGCTCGACATAGAAGCCGACCAGCGAGGTCGACGTGTCCAGCGCGAAGCCGACGCGGATGGAGTAGATCGAGATCGCCGGCAGCCACCAGCGGATCGGCAAATTGCGGAAGATGATCATCAGGGTCGCCGGCACGAAGGTGCCGAGCAGCATGCCGTGGATGATCGCGAGCGTGATCAAAGTGGGGTAGTCGCGCACGAACGGAATGATCAGCGACACCATTGCGTAAATCAGGCTGGGAATGCCGAGCACGCGACGCAGGCCGAACACGGTCGCGAGCCAGGCCACGGCGGGCGCGATGACGATCTGCGAGCCGATCGCGGCGGTCGACAGCCAGGCGCCCTCGTCGAAGCCGAGCGAGAACGCGCCGCGCAGATCGGGCAGGCCGACCGACGTCAGCCGGCTGTCGAAATTGGCGAGGAACGCGCCGAGCAGCACGGCGCCGACCGCGAACAGCGGATGCGTCGCCTGCCCGCCGCGCGACAGCGGCCCGCGATCGGCCGGGTTGATGCTCTCGCTTGTCTTATCACTTGGCGCCATCGGCCGCGCCTGCCGTGCGGATGTGGGTCACCACCGACATGCCCGGCAGCAGCCGGGTGAGCAGCGGCTGGTTGGCGTCGAGCGCGATGCGCACCGGAATGCGCTGCACGACCTTGGTGAAATTGCCGGTGGCGTTGTCGGGCGGCAGCAGCGCGAATTGCGAGCCGGAGGCCGGCGCAATGCGCTCGACCCGGCCGTGCAGCATCTCGCCGGGGAAGGAGTCGACGCTGACGTCGACCGGCTGGCCGGGCGCGACATGCGTGAGCTGCGTCTCCTTGTAGTTGGCGATCACGAACACCTGCGGCAGCGGCACCACCGCGATCAGGCTGCTGCCGATATTGACGTAGTCGCCGGTCTGCACCTGGCGCTGGCCGACGACGCCGTCGAACGGCGCGGTGATCCTGGTGTAGCCGAGCTTGAGGCGGGCGGCGGCGAGCGCTGCCTTGGCGCCGGCGAGGTCGGCGCCGCGCTGCTTCTTGGTGCCGGTGAGCACCTCCAACTGATGACGCTGGGCGGCGATCACGGCGCGGCTGGCGCGCACATCGGCCTGCGCCTTGGCATAGGCGGCCGTGGCCTGCTCCAGCCGCTGCTTGGTGCCGGCCTCGCTCTGCGACAGCGATTGCTGGCGCTCTTCCTCCTGCCGGGCCTGCACCTCGGCGGCGCCTGCAGAGACCTGCTGCGCCTCGGCTTGCGCAATGGTCGCATATTGCAGCTCGACCTGGTTGCTGAGATTGTCGAGTGCCGCCTGCGCGGCCTCGACATTGGCCTCGGCCTGCGAGACCTGCGCCTGGTAGTCGGCCGGATCGATCTGCACCAGGAGATCGCCGGCCTTGACCTGCTGAAAATCGCTGACCGCGACCTTCAGCACCTCGCCGGCGACCCGGCTCGACAACTGAGTGAGGTCGGCGCGGACATAGGCGTCATTGGTGGTCTGCGTGGTGGCGTTGCCGGTCCAGGCATTCCAGCGCGTGGTCGCGAGCGCCACGAAGGCGAGTGCGACGATGACGGCCAGCAGGGGAATCGCGAGGCGCGCCCATAGACCGGGAGCCGCAGCGGGCGAGGGCGGAGGTGCTGCCGCGCGCGAGGCCGCATCGACATTGCTCGATGTTTCACTCAAGACAGGCCTCCGTCGTGCGCCATTCACCGCCCGGACGAGTAGTAGCCCATTCTGCGGGACGTGCCACCTGGACTCCCAGGTGAGGAGATATGCATTCGCAGGTCGTGGTCCCATGCCACGGAACCGGGGTCAGCGACGGCCGAGCGCGATGTCCCGGAATGCGACGCTGATGGCAGGGCCGTTAACGTTCAGAACGCGGCTGGAACGAACCGCGTCCGAATCAGCCGCGACTCACGGTTTGAAATCTGTTCACGGCTAGATGTCGGCGTGATCAGCAGACGCCCGACCACATGCAGCATCCGGCGTGCGCGTCACGCGATGGCGGCGGTGCGCGGAGGTTAACGGCGCCGGCCGGGCGATGCGCGGCTGCGCAAGCATCGCGTGTCGCCTACGGGATCACTGCGATCCGTTGCATTTGCCTCACCTGCAACGTCGACCTATGCTGCCGCGCGTTCTGCGTTCGGGCTCTGCCTTTTCATCTCCACGACGAAAGCATTCGGGCGCATGACAACGAGGGGCGCGTTACTGATCGCCGGCGGTGCCGGCTATATCGGCGCTCATTGCTGCAAGGCGGTCGCCGCGACCGGCTTCACGCCGGTCTGCTATGACGACCTGTCCACCGGCCATCGCAGCTTCGTCCAATGGGGACCGCTTGTCGAAGGCGACATCGCCGACAGCCGCTTGGTCGCGGACACCATCCGGCGATACGATGTTCGGGCGGTGATGCACTTCGCGGCCTCGAGCATCATCGGTGACTCCATCGCCGATCCGCAGACCTATTATCGCAACAATGTCACCGGAGCCCTCGGCCTTCTACAGGGCATGCGCGAGGCCGGCTGCACGTCGATCGTGCTGTCCTCGACCGGCGCCGTCTATGGCGAGGCCGGGCGCGATCCGATTCCGGAAAGCGCGGCGGGACCGGCCATCAATCCCTATGGCCGCTCCAAATACATGATCGAGCAGATCCTGGCCGACTATCGCGCTGCCTACGGCTTCTCGGCCAGCGTGCTGCGCTATTTCAACGCCAGCGGCGCCGATGCAGAGGGGCGGATCGGCGAGCTGCGCAATCCCGAGACGCATCTCATCCCGCGCGCGCTGATGGCGATCCTCGGCCATGTCACGGATTTCGCGATCTTCGGCACCGACTACGACACGCCCGACGGCACCGCGGTGCGCGACTACATCCATGTCGACGATCTCGCCGAGGCGCACATCGCCGCGCTCGTGCGGTTGCTCGAAGGCGGTGCCGGCGGCACCTATAATCTCGGCACCGGGGCCGGCCATTCGGTCCGCGAGGTCGTCGATGCCATCCGGCACGAGACCGACGAGCAGGTCCCGCTGGTTCATCGCGCGCGCCGCGCCGGCGATCCGCCGGTGCTGGTCGCCGATCCACGTCGCGCCCGGCAGGAGCTCGGCTTCCAGGCGCGCTGTTCGGACCTCGGCACGATCATCCGTTCGGCCTGGGCCTGGCACCAGACGGCGCATCCGCGCATCGCCTGAGCGGCGCGTCGGGAAGAGGGCGAGAGCTGCTACGCAGCTGCCGGCGGCGTGTGCGCGAAGGCGTCCATCAGCATCTGCTCCACATGCTCGTCTTCCATCGACCAGCGGCCGATCTCGGCGCCGTCACGGAAGAAGTGGACGCTGTGGACCGGCGAGCGGACATCGTCGCCGCGAATCATCCGGAGCAGGGTCTGCGCCACGCGGCAATGATCGCCGGGCAGCCTGAGGTCGAAGAATGCATCGCCATAGCCCGGCAGCGGAGTGCCGGCCGAATCACGAACTTCCATGCGCAACTGTGCCATGCTCGCATTCAACGACAGGAACGGTTTCCGCCCGGTAAATGCCGCCGGGTCGCGCATCATCTGAAGCGGGCATCATGGCGTGATCATGTCGCGCGCGACGCCTTGAGGCGCGGTGATCTCCTTCCAGGTGGAGTTCGCAACGTGCACCGGCGGGAAGGCCGGCCGCTCGATATAGCGCCCGTCGCCGGCCTCCGCACGCAGCTCGCCGTCGCGGAAGGCGATCCGGCCGCGCGACACGGTGACGGTTGGACCGCCTGTGCAGGTGAAGCCTTCGAACACGTTGTAGTCGATGCGGCTCACTTGTCGGCTCGCGCTGATCGTCTTGTGCGCGGCCGGATCCCACACCACGAGGTCGGCGTCGGAGCCGGCCATGACCGCGCCCTTGCGCGGGAAGATGTTGAGGATGCGCGCGATGTTCGCCGAGGTGACCGCGACGAACTCCTCCTTGGTCAGCCGCCCGGTGCCGACGCCGGCGCTCCATAGCAGCGGCATGCGGTCCTCGAGCCCGCCGGTGCCGTTCGGGATCTTGCGGAAATCGCCGCGGCCGAGCCGCTTCTGCGCAAGCGTAAAGGCGCAATGATCGGTCGCGACCACCTGCAGCGAGCCGGATTGCAGCCCGGCCCACAGGCTGTCCTGATGCGCCTTGTCGCGGAACGGCGGCGACATCACGCAGGCCGCGGCCTGGTCCCAATCCGCAGCGCGATACTCGCGGTCGTCGAGCAGCAGATGCTGGATCAGCGGCTCACCATAGACCCGCTGCCCGGCGGCGCGGGCGCGCGCGATCGCCTCATGCGCCTGACGGCAGCTGGTGTGGACGACATAGAGCGGCGCGCCGGTCATGTCGGCGATCATGATGGCGCGGCTGGTCGCCTCGCCCTCGACCTCCGGCGGCCGCGAGAAGGCGTGGCCCTCCGGCCCGTCGATGCCGCGCGCCAGCATCGCCTCCTGCATCCGCGCGACGACGTCGCCGTTCTCGGCATGGACCAGCGGCATGGCGCCGAGCTCCGCGCAGCGCGCGAACGAGTTGTAGAGCTCGTCATCATCCACCATCAAGGCGCCCTTGTAGGCCATGAAGTGCTTGAAGGTGTTGATGCCGTAGGTCTGGACGACGACCGCCATCTCGTCGAGCGCCTGCTTCGACCAGGAGGTCACGGCCATGTGGAAGCCGTAGTCGGCCGCCGCCTTCTCCGACTTCCGCCGCCAGTCCTGATAGGCCGCGAGCATCGACTGGCCGGGATCGGGAATGCAAAAGTCCACCACCATGGTGGTGCCGCCGGCGAGCCCGGCCTTGGTGCCCCATTCGAAATCGTCCGCCGACACCGTGCCCATGAAGCCGAGCTCGAGATGGGTGTGCGGATCGATGCCGCCCGGCATCACGTAGCATCCGTCGGCATCGATCACCTCCGCCGACAGCGGCGGCTCGATCGAGTTGCCCACCGCGAGAATGGTGCCGCCCTGGATCAGGACATCGGCGCGCCGGGAGTGATCGTGGTTCACCACCGTGCCGCCGCGGATGAACAATGACATGGATCGCCTCTCGCCCGCGCATCGCCTGCAGCGTCCATGCGCCGCCGCCGGCGAATCTAGCGCGGGCATGCCTGCTTGCGCTGATGAAATTTTGACCAGGGCAGAGCGCTCGCGAGGCAGGCGAGCGCTCAGGCCGTCGCCTCATTCCAGATCGATGGCGTGGTACTGGCCGGTCTTGTCGAGCTGCGTCCCCCAGACCTTGTGCAGCGCCTGGTGGTCGGACGGGCCGAAGCTCACCTTGGATCCGACGCCGAGCTCGTAGTTCTGCATCGCTTCGAGGGTGTCGACCAGCGACTCCGTATCGACGGCGGGGCCGGCGCGGCGCAGGCCCTCGATCAGGAGGTTGGCGGTGAGATAGGCTTCCAGGGAGGTGTAGTCGGCCGGCTCGCCCGGGAAATATTTAGCGAGCGCCTTCTTGTAGTTCAGGGTGACGGAGGCGTAGCCGTCGACCGCCGGCGTGACCTGGGTGCAGATGACGCCGTCGGCATATTTGGGACCGAGCACCGTCAGCTCGCTGGCCAGCCCGGTGCTGCCGACGCCCGAGATCGTCGCGTAGATCATGTCCGGATAGAGGTCGCGGGTCTTCTCGATGAACTTCGCCGCGGCGCGGAAGGTCGCGACCAGCACGACGGCCTTGATGCCATGCTTCTGCCGGCGCAGTTGCGCGATGGCCTCGTCGACATTGACGGTGTTGCGGCTGTAGCTCATGCGGAAGACCTCGCCTGTGCCGCCGCGCAAGCCGTGCATGGCCTTGCTGACACCGTCCCAGCCGGCGTCGCCATAGGCGTCCTGCTGGGTGAGAACGCCGATCTCCTGCGGACGCAGCTTGCGGGTCTTGACGAGATAATTCACCAGCGCGTGGGCTTCCTCGGCATAGCCGGCGCGGTAGTTGAAGACGTAGCGGTCCGGCGGATCGTGGCGGAGCGACGGGGCCCCGGTGAAGGCGCCGAAATACAGCGTGTGATGCTCGAGCGCATAGGGCACCGAGACCAGAGCGGTCGGACTGCCGTAATTCTCGACGAAGCCGAACACCTTGTGCTGCTCGTAAAGCTCCTTCATCGCGTTCAAGGTCCGCGTCGGCTCGTAGGCATCGTCGGCGGTGTAGAGCTTGAGCTGGCGGCCGTTCACGCCCCCTTCCTCATTGGCCTGAGAAAATGCAAGGTCGATGCCGAGCTTGAGCTGATGGCCCATCTCCCTGGCCGGCCCCGAGAACGGCGCCGCCATTCCGAAGCTGATCTCCGTGTCGGTGACGCCCTGCACCGGAGGCCGTGTGCTGGCCGGCGGCGCCACCGCGGCATTTGCCATCCGCGGGTCGAACTTCGGCGCACGGTCTTCCTCGCGCGACGGCATGGTCTGGTCCGGCGCGGCCGCAGGGAGGGCGCTCGCAAGCGCGCCGGTCGGAAGATTATCCTGCACGGGTGCTGCGCTCTGCGGCGCTCGGGGCGGCGATGACGGCGCCGCGGTCGCGGCGGCGACGTCCACGGTGCTGTTGGCAGAGAGGGCAGCGGTCCACCGCGCCGGCAGTTTCATCGCGGCAAATCCGGCGACGCCGGCGGCCACGGCGATGAGCCCGACAATGCTCAGAAGGCCGGTGATGTTGCGCTCGGGGGGCGGCGGTGGGACCTGCTGCACGCCGAAGCGGGAGGCAAATTCGGCCGGCGTCGGCCGCTCGTACTCGTCACGCCACGGCGCTTCATAATGCGGATGCCGGCCATCGGCATGGCCGGGCGAGAATGGCGGATCACGGTCGTCATTGGGCGCACGCAAATGTCTCACGATTTCCCCCTTGGCTCGCGCGGCCGCTCTCGTTGGATTTTCTTGTTTGGCTCGCGCGGCGCAATACGCTGCAGGATCTGCCGGCCGGCGAACCTGGCCATGCTCCGACATCTGCGCATGTCGCACGAACTAACACTCGCCATCGAGCGTCAGTGGATGAGTACTCGTGGATCAGCAGTTCCCGATATTGTCTGGAACACGTCCGAACCTCGGCATGATACTGCGAAGCAATGCGGCGGTTGTTTGTTCGCCTCGCGCGATCAGCATCAAGCGGGCGAGAGCCGCTGTGGCATCAGCGAGGCGGGGGTGGCGTGATGTTCGTTGCGGTGTCTGATTGGTTGGCATCAAGGAGATGACCGCGGGGTGCGCTCTATCAAGCTCTCGTCAGCCACCACTCGTCTCATTCACCACCAGCCCGGCCACCATCGCCCTCACCATGGTCGCGATCTGCTGGCGCAGCAGCGCCAGCGGCACGGCGATCAGCTTCTGCTCCAGACCGAGCGCGACCATGCCATGCACGGCGGAGAAGAGACTGCGCGCGACAATGCTGATGTCGTCGAACGAACGCTGCGGAAACAGCGCCGCCAGTGGCTGATGGATGTGGCGGAACAGGTGCATCTGGTCGGCGATGGCCCAATCGGGCAGGGGCTTGTCGGCCGGCATGCGATGTTCGAACAATGCGCGCCAGAGCTCGAGATTATCAGCGGCGAAGTCGCAATAGGCGATCGCGATGCGCTCCAGCGCGGCCGCCGGGCCGGGCGGGCCGGCGCTCTCCGCCGCCGACAATTCCGCATCGAGCCGCGCCAGCGTGCGTGAGCCGACCATCAGCACCAGCTCGTCGACATCAGCGACGAGATTGTAGACCGCGCCGT
This sequence comes from Bradyrhizobium sp. USDA 4353, assembly GCF_054063215.1. NCBI lineage: Bacteria > Pseudomonadati > Pseudomonadota > Alphaproteobacteria > Hyphomicrobiales > Nitrobacteraceae > Bradyrhizobium > Bradyrhizobium sp. USDA 4353. The sequence continues at coordinate 549,665 of NZ_JBSSGB010000001.1, read as the reverse complement.
TGGCGACGCCGATCTCCTGGGCGAGATCGCGCGTCTTCAGGCCGGCTAGACCCCGCGTCCGGATCATCCGCTCGGCGGCCTCGATCAGGGCCTCGCGCTGTTTCGCGCGTCTTTCCAGGGTTTTAGACATTGTTAACCACGATCATGAGCGGCGCTCAAAATATCTCTTGAGCGGCGCTCAAATTTGAGCTAGAGAATATTCATGAGCGATGCTCATAGCAGGGAGTTCACAATGTTCAAGACCGTTCTGACGCTGTTTCGGGGAACCGTTGCCGTTGCGCAGGAGGAGCTGCAGGACCGGACCGCGCTGGTGATCCTGGATCAGCAGATGCGCGATGCGGCCGCGGCCGTCGAGCGCAGCAAGCGCGCGCTGGCGCTGGCCATCGCGCAGGACCAGCAGGAGGGCAAGCGCCTGGAAGCGACGCTCGCCCGGATCACCGATCTCGAGGTCCGCGCCACTGCCGCCCTTGATGGCGGCCGCGAGGATCTGGCCCGCGAGGCCGCGCAGGCGATCGCCAACTTGGAGGCCGAGCGCGACGCGGCCAAGACGGCAAGGGCGCTGTTCGCGACCGAGATCGGCCGGCTGAAGAAGCATGTCGCCGGCGCTGAAGCCCGCATCGCCGAGCTCGACCGCGGCCGCCGCATCGCCCGCGCCGCGGAAGCCGTGCGCAATCTGCGCCGCGGCGGCATCGAGGCGGCGCGTCCCTATGAATGCACGCTGCCGGAGGCGGAAGCGACCTTGAAGCGGCTGCGCGAGCGGCAGATGGAGGCGCAGGCCGCCGACGAGGCGCTGATGGAGCTCGACGCCGCCACCGGTCCGATCACCACCGCCGAGAAGCTCGCCGAGCAGGGCTTTGGCCCGCGCATCAAGACCACGGCTGACGACGTGCTGGCGCGGCTGAAGGCTGGCCGCACCGCGCCTGCGAACTGATTTTCTCGAACGACCACTCTCAACGCATCCAACCAACCAACCTCATAGGAGCCTACCATGAACCAGAACGCCCAGCCCCACAGCGGTGCCTTCGTCACTTTCTCCTACGTCTCGTTCGCTGCCGCCGCTCTCCTCGTCGTCCTCGGCCTGTTCTTCATGCCGATCGATCTTTGGATGAAGGGCTATCTGACGATGGGCATCGTCATGCTGGTGCAGACCTGCGTCACCCTGACCAAGACCCTGCGCGACCGTCACGAGAGCAGCAAGCTCGTCAACCGCATCGAGGACGCCCGCGCTGAGCGCCTGCTGATGGAAGTGTCGAAGGCGGCGTGAGGCGTAGCCCTTGGCCTCCCTGCTCACTCCAGGAGAGGCCGGCGCGCGGGGCGGCCCCTCACCCCATCCCTCTCCCCGTGAAGAACGGGGAGAGGGAGCAGACCGCCATTGCCGAGCCGGCGAGATCTCCATCATGCGTATCTCCGCCTCGGAGTTGAGATCAGCATCATGATCCTTCTGACGTCTGCTTTGAGCGCACCAGATCACCGCGGCCCCGCTGCGCTCCCTCTCCCCGTTCTTCACGGGGGCGCGACGAGCTTCGCTCGCGCTGAGAGGGTTGGGGTGAGGGGCAGCCACATGGGCAGACTTTGCTGTATGACCATCGTTCAAGCTGCATTTACCCTGACGGCGGCTTCGCGGCTCGGCGTGATCACGTATTAACGCGGGCAGCGCATATGACGCGAAAGGCAGGCAGGGCTCCGGCGAGCCATTTGCGTTCGCGCCCGGCGGATGAGGGGAATGAACATCGTCGCAGCCGCAAGGCGCATTCGTGACAACATCGGCTTCTGGCTGACCGCGCTCGGCCAGGAAGCGATGGACCTGTCGCTGCGCACGCATCCGGAGTTTTGCACGCGCATCGTCGAGAGCCCGGGCACGACCCTGGACGACGCGGCGCTGGTCGCGCTCACTGCCGATCTCCGCACCGTCGCCGCCAAGACGCTGTCCGCGGGCGACCTCACCTATGGCATCTTCTCCGGCCAGCGCGAGGCGCTCGCGCGCGCCATCATCACGCTGGTGTCGGACGCCGCAACCGGCAAGCCGATCGCCTTCAATGCGCTTGCCGTGATGCAGGTCTCGCGCGACGGCGAGACGCAGGAGGTCGTCCATCTCGGGCTCGTGATGGTCGACCCGGAGGCGCGCGGCAAGGGCCTGTCGGGCGTGCTCTACGGCCTGACCACGCTGCTCCTCTTCATCCGCGATGGCTTGCGGCCGAAATGGATCTCCAATGTCACGCAGGTGCCGGCGGTGGCCGGCATAGTCTGCGAGACCTTCTCCGACGTCTATCCCTCACCGCAGCCCGAGGCGCGGCAAAGCTTTGCGCATCTCGAGCTCGCGCGCGGCATCATGGCCGCGCATCGCGCGGTGTTCGGCGTCGGCGACGAGGCCGGCTTCGACGAGACGCGCTTCGTCATCACCAATGCCTATACCGGCGGCTCGGATGCGCTGAAGAAGACCTTTGCCGACGCGCCCAAGCATCGCGACGACATCTACAACGGCTTCTGCGCCCGCGAGCTGGACTACGCCAGGGGCGATGACCTGCTGCAGCTCGGTCGCATCGATCTCGCCGCCGCCCGCCGCTATCTGCTGCGCGAAATTCCCTCCGGCTCGCTGCCGGCGCTGCTGGCCACTTCGGCCGTGCTGGCGCTGCAACGGATGATCCTGCCGCTGCTGCATTGGCTCGACGACACCAGGCCGTTCGGCACCTTGCGTCCGCGCGTTCCGTCGAGCGAGGCCGGGCGATGATGCCGAGCGTCGTCGCCGACTCCATCGTCAACCTCTGTGGCGCGATCGGCCTCGCCGTCGCCGCGGCGATGCTGTACCGGCGCGATCCCAGGGGACCGCTGACCGCGCGGCTCGTCGCGCTGCTGGCGCTGGTCGCGTCGCTGTTCCTGCTGCGCGGCATCGCCTGGTGGACGGATAACGCCACGCTCGACCGCATCTCGCTGATTCCCGCGGCGCTGATCCCGCTCGGCGCGCTCGTCGTCACCGAGGGGCTGCTGCGCCGGCATGCGCATCGCGGGCTGAAGCTCGCCGCGCTGATCGGCGGCATCGTGCTCGCGCTGGCCGGCGCGCTCGGCCCGGTCGCGCTGGAGAACCATCATACCGCCGTGCTGTCGGCATTCCAGCTCGCCGGCTTTGCGACCTGCGCCTGGCTCTTGCTCCGGCGCGATCGCGCTAGCCTGCTCGCCTGGGAAAACCGCGCCATCGACCGCGTCGCGTTCGGCGCGCTGATCGTCATTCCCTTCATCGTCACCGATTTCCGCGTGCTCGCTCCGGATATGCCGGTGCGGCTCGGCGCGCTAGGGGCGCTGCTCGCGGTGACCGCGATGCTGATCGCAGGCTCCAGCGCCGAGGCGCAGCGTCAGGGCGTGTGGCTGACATGGTTGCGGATGGCGGGCGCGGCCCTGCTCGGCGCCGCCACAGCGGCGTTGGCGCCTGATGTCGACGCAGCGCAATTGATGCGCTTCTGCGCGGTCGCGGTCGCAGGCGTGCTGACGATCGGCCTTTTAGGGGATGCGTTGCGCGCGATGCTCGAAGCGCGACAGCCCGGCGTGCTCGATTCGATCGGCGCCGCAACCGCGGCGACGCGCGACGAGCTGATCGCCGAGCTCACGCGACAGCCGATCTTCGAAAGCGCGCGACGCTATCGCGAGGCGGAGCTTGCCGCCTATGATCCGCCGCTGCTGCGCGACTTCCTCGCCTCACGTCGCGTGCTGCGCCGGGCCGATGCGCCCTGGGGCTTGGCCGCCACTGATCCCGCGGTCGAGCGCATGGTGGCGCTGATGGCCGCGCGGCATGCGACGCATGTGATCGTGCTGTCGCATCAGCCGGTCGATCTCATCGTGCTCGCGGTCTCCGTGATCGCGGCCGACCCGGCCACGGAAACCGCGCTGGCATTGGTCAGGCGCCTGCTGGTGCAGGCGCCTGAGGCAAGCCCGGACACGCTGTCAGGATGATCCCTTGACGAACGCCGCAAACGCCTCCGCGTAGTCGGCATGCCAGCGCGACAGCGGCGGACGGTTCTCGACGATGTCGCCGGCCGCCCACAGGATGCGGCGCTCGTCGAGCGCGCGGGTCACGTCATTGTCGGGGCACAGCACGTAGAAGTCGCCGGCCGTCACGCGCTCCAGCATGAAGTCGATGGTCTGCTCGGGCGTCCACGCGCCGGCCGGCTTCTCGACCCGGCCATTGGCGGTCAGCGGCGTGAACACGAAGCCGGGAATGAACAGATGCGCGCTCACCCGGCAGTCCGGCGTGTTGCGCAATTCGTGCTGCAACGCCTCGGTGAACGCCTTCACGCCGGCCTTGGAGACGTTGTAGGCGGGATCGCCGGGCGGCGTGGTGATGCCCTGCTTGGAGCCGGTATTGATGATCAGCGCCGGCCGCCTTTGCGCGATCATGTTGGGCGCGAACACCTGCGAGCCGTGGATGATGCCCCACAGGTTCACGCCGAGAATGCGCTGCCAATTCTCCTCCGGCCCGAACATCTTGCTGCCCGGCTGGATGCCGGCATTGTTCATCAGCACGTCGACGCGGCCGAAGCGCGCACGCACGTCTTTTTCCAGCGCAACCACGCTGTCGCGGCTGCTGACATCCACCTTGGCCGTCATGACCGCGGCCTCGCCGCGCGTCGCGGCGGCGCCGGCCTTGGCAGCCGCATCGCGCAGCCGGGCCTCGTCGAGATCGGCGATGCAGACGTTCATGCCGAGCGCGGCGAAGCGGATGGCGGCGGCGAGGCCGATGCCGGAGGCGCCACCGGTGACGATGGCGGTGTGATCGGCTGACAGAGCAGGGTGGGGCACGGCGGGGGTCTCCGGCTGGACGATGAGATCGTGGTGTATGACGTCTGAGGGCGGCCGCAAGATCATACGGGTCACCGCATGATAGGTCATCGCGGCTGCAACGCGAGGGATGGTCTGGGGTTGCAGGACGTCCGCTTTCGGCATGCAGGGTCTGCTCGTGCCGAGGTCGCGTTGACATTGCCACCGTCATGTTTTGCGAACAAGATGATCCCAACCGACAATCACGATGCCTCTGGGGGAGAAATGCTGCCTGCGCTGTTTTCGCCGCTCACGATCGGTCCGTATCATCTCAAGCATCGCGTCGTGATGGCGCCCTTGACGCGCATGCGCGCCGCCAAGGAGACGCTCGCGCCGCGTCCGCTCAACGTCGAATATTATGCGCAGCGCGCGACCCCCGGCGGCCTGATCATCGCCGAGGCCTCGCCGGTGCTGCCGACCGGCACGGGCAGCCCGAACGTGCCAGGCATCTACAGCGCGGCGCAGATCGCCGGCTGGAAGCAGGTCGTCGACGCCGTCCACGCCAAGGGCGGGATCATCTTCCTGCAGCTCTGGCACGTCGGCCGCGTGTCGCATTCGTCGTTCCAGCCGGGCGGCGCGCTGCCGGTGGCACCGTCGGCGATCGCGATTCCCGACGATCTCAAGGCGATGACGGCCGAGGGGAAGGGCGCGGCGTACGAGACGCCGCGGGCGCTCGAGACCGAGGAGATCCCGCCGCTCGTCGCCGCCTACGGCCAGGCCGCGCGCAACGCGATGGCAGCCGGCTTCGACGGCGTCGAGGTGCACGGCGCGAACGGCTATCTGATCGAGCAGTTCCTGCAGACCCGCAGCAACCAGCGCACCGACCGCTACGGCGGCTCGATCGAGAACCGCTGCCGCTTCCTGCTCGAGGTCACCGAGGCCGTGATCGCGGCCTGCGGCGCCGACAAGGTCGGCGTGCGGCTGTCGCCCTACGGCATCGCCAACGGCTCCGGCGAGCCCGATCCGATGCCGCTCTACACCTACGCTATCGAGGCGCTGAACAAGCTCGGCATCGCCTATCTGCATCTGATCGAGCCGCGCTCCTCCGGCGCGGGCCGCGCCGACGTCAACTGGCAGAACGCGCCGTCGGCGATCGCTCTGTTCCGTCCGATCTGGAAGGGCGTCCTGATCGGCGCCGGCGGCTTCACCGGCGAGCCGGCGGAAGCCGCGGTCGCCGGCGGCCAGGCGGACGCCATCGCCTTCGGCCGCTACTTCATCAGCAATCCGGACCTGCCCGCCCGCCTGCAACACGGCTGGCCGCTGACGCCGTACAACCGCCCGACCTTCTACGGCGGCGAGGAGAAGGGCTACACGGATTATCCGGCGTATGACGCGACGGTGAGCGCGTAGCCCGCGCTCTCCGTCGTCCACCCGGCATTCCCCGCGCCCTCCGTCTTTCGAGGGTGTTCAGTGCGACAAGCTCGGGCGCGCGATTGCGCCTCGAGGATGAGGCGCGCGCGCTCGTGGTTTGATGTCCCTAAGGCGAGCGGGGAACGGTTCCGAAAACCGAGACCGGGCCTTTCTCCCACTGAATTCAAATCCAGCCCCTTCCGCTTCTCCCCTGATCCCGATATGACGCCGCCTTCGTTGTGACTGGAAAAGCGCCATGACCAGGATTGATGCAATCGCCCGTGCCCGTCAAAGCCTGACGAGCGGAGACTTCGTGGCCGAGCTCGGCCGCCGGGTCGCCTACCGGACCGAAAGCCTCAATCCCGAGCGCAAGGAGGAGCTCGCGTCGTATCTCACCAACGAGCTAACGCCGTCTTTTGCCGAGCTCGGCTTCATCTCAGAACTGGTGCCCTCACCGAGCGGCAAGTCACCATTCCTGATCGCGACCTATCATGAGAGCGACAGCGCGCCGACCGTGCTGAGCTACGGCCATGGCGACACCGTCGACGGCATGACCGGCGAGTGGCGCGACGGCCGCGATCCCTGGGCGGTGACCCCGGCCGGCAACCGCCTCTACGGCCGCGGCACCGCCGACAACAAGGGCCAGCACAGCATCAACATGGCGGCGCTACGCGCGGTGCGCGAAGCCCGCGGCGGCAAGCTCGGCTTCAATGCGAAGTTCATCATCGAGATGGGCGAGGAGATCGGCTCACCCGACCTCGCCAAGGTGGCCGATCTCAAGCGCGAAGCGCTGAAGGCCGACGTCTTTATCGGCTCCGATGGCCCGCGGCTGTCGACCGCGCGTCCCACCATCTTTCTCGGCTGCCGCGGCGGCATCCGGCTGCATCTCGACGTCAATCTGCGCGAGGGCGGCAACCACTCCGGCAATTGGGGCGGCGTGCTCGCCAACCCCGCCACCATCCTCGCCAACGCGATCGCCACGCTGGTCGATGGCCAGGGCCGTATCAAGCTGGAGCAGCTGAAGCCGCCGCGCCTCACCAATGCGATCCGAGCCATCCTCGCCGACGTGAAGGTCGAGCCCACAGCCGATGAGCCGGCGCTGTCGGACAATTGGGGCGAGGAGGGACTCACTCCGGCGGAGCGGCTCTATGCCTGGAACACGCTGGAGGTGCTGGCGATCTCCTCGGGCAATATCGACAAGCCGGCGAATGCGATTCCCGGCGTCGCCCGCGCCGTGCTGCAACTGCGGTTCGTGGTCGGCACCAAGGTCGACACCATCGTCGAGGACGTGAAGGCCCATCTCGTCGCGCACGGCTTCCCGATGATCGAGGTCAGCAAGACGCAAGGCTTCATGGCCTCGCGGGCCGACATCGACAGCCCCTGGATCACATGGGCGGCGGACTCGATCAAGATGAGCACCGGAAAGGCGCCGGCGGTGCTGCCGAACTTCGGCGGCTCGCTGCCGAACGACGTGTTTGCCGACGTGCTGAAGATGCCGACCATGTGGGTCCCGCACTCCTATCCCGGCTGCTCGCAGCACGCGCCGGATGAGCACATTCTTGTGGATGTCACGGAAGAGGCGTTGGGTCTGATGGCGGGGCTGTTCTGGGATTTGGGGGAGTTGCGGAAGCCCCTGTGAGTTGGGAGCTTGTATGTGCCACACATCTCGCAGCGCGGGCGGTCCTCACCTCTCCCCGCGTGCGGGGAGAGGTCGGATTGCATCGCCAGATGCAATCCGGGTGAGGGGGTACAGGTCTCTCCACGAACACCACCCGTGCGTCTGCCCCTCACCCCAACCCTCTCCCCGTGAAGGACGGGGAGAGGGAGCGCACTGCGATCGCGGCAGCAGCGTCGCTTTTGAAGTCATGAGGTCCGCTACGGATGGGAACCGAAGCATGATGAGCAAATGCGATGCCCGCTTCAGACTTTCGTCGCGTCGCCCGACCGTTGCGCCCCTCGTAGTTTACCATCCCGGCGTTCGGCGCTGCCGCATCAACCCGAATGTCTTGTCGAACGGGGCGCTGGACAGGCAATTTGTCGCAAGCGTCCGAGAACTTCCCGCCGCAGGGCGGTCTATGGTGCCCGCTTGTCCGGCCGGAGATCGTCCGAGGCCGGCGGGACTATTTTGAGTTCACTCTGGTTTATGCAAGCATCCGGCGGCCTGCCGGATTGAGGAGATACAGATGAAGCAGCTTCGCCTTTTTGGTCTGGCCTTTGCCGCCGCGCTGTGCGCCGGTCAGGTGCAGGCCGAGGACCTGACGGGGACCTTGAAGAACATCAAGGAGACCGGTGCCATCACGCTCGGCGTCCGCGACTCCTCGATTCCGTTCTCCTATCTCGACGACAACCAGAAGCCGGTCGGCTTCGCGATCGACATCTGCATGGGCATCGTCGATGCCGTGAAGAAGGAGCTGAAGCTCGATAAGCTCGAGGTCAAGCTCAACCCGGTGACGTCGTCGACGCGCATCCCGCTGCTCGCCAACGGCACCATCGACCTGGAATGCGGCTCGACCACCAACAATGCCGAGCGCCAGAAGCAGATCTCCTTCACCAACACCCACTTCCTGACGGCGAGCCGCTACGTCACGAAGAAGGCGAGCAACATCACCAAGATCGATGACCTGAAGGGCAAGACGGTCGTCTCGACCGCCGGCACCACCAACATCAAGCAGCTCACCGAAGCCAATGCCGCGCGCAGCCTCGGCATCAACATCATCCCGGCCAAGGATCACGCCGAGGCCTTCCTGATGGTCGAGACCGACCGCGCCGTGGCCTTCGTGATGGACGACATCCTGCTCGCCAGCCTCGTCGCCGGCTCCAAGGATCCGGCTGCCTACGTCGTCTCCAGCGACGCGTTCTCCAAGCCCGAGCCCTACGGCATCATGCTGCGCAAGGACGACCCGCAGTTCAAGAAGGTCGTCGATGCCGCCACCGCCAAGATCTACACCAGCGGCGAGGGTGCCAAGCTGTACGACAAGTGGTTCATGCAGAAGATTCCGCCGAAGGGCTTGAACCTGAACACCCCGATGTCCGCCGAGCTGAAGGCCGAATTCGCCAAGCCCTCGGATTCGCCGGACCCGGAGTCGTACAAGCCGTAAGGCGCTGTCGTCTTAAGTTTTCGCCGCAACGCCGGTGCGCTCCCTCCCCCCTTGTGGGGGAGGGCTGGGGAGGGGGGCCACCACGGCCAGCCTTTGCTGAGATCCCCACCCCCAACTTCTCCCCGCCTAGCGAAGCTCCGCTTCGCGCGGGGGAAGGGGAGCGCACCGACCGCGCGGCGACGACGGTCCACTCCCTCTCCCCGTTCTTACGGGGAGAGGGTCGGGGTGAGGGGCAGCCACACGGGTGGTGCGTGTGACGGTCCTGATTTGCCTGCTGATGCGATCCGTAAGATGGGAATCGCTCCATGCGTACTGACTTTCCGTGTGGCTGCCCCTCACCCCAGCCCTCTCCCCGTGAAGAACGGGGAGAGGGAGCGCACTGCCGGTGCGGAAACAGTCGGGCTATGAATTGAAGTGAATGCGGCAACACTGGCCCGTTGATTGCCTTCGCTGGACGGAATGAGCTTGATCCGATGACCCCGATCATATCAGCTGATCGCATCGGCTCAGTCCCCAGCTAACCCTTTCTGGATGTCCCCGTGAACTACACCTGGAACTGGCACATCTTCCTGGAGCCGAACCCGACCGGGGCAGGCACCTATTTCGACATGCTGCTGGCGGGGCTGAAGGTCACGATCGTGACCTCGCTGTCGGCCTGGGTGATCGCGCTGATCTTCGGCACGATCGTCGGCATCCTGCGCTCGCTGCCGTCCAAGCTCGCGACCTGGATCGGCTTTCTCTACGTCGAATTCTTCCGCAACATGCCGCTGCTGGTGCAGCTGTTCCTGTGGTTCTTCGTGCTGCCGGAGCTGCTGCCCCGCGCGGCGGGCCTGTGGCTGAAGCAACTGCCGAATGCGCCGTTCTACACGGCCGCCGTCGGCATCGGCCTGTTCATGTCGGCGCGCGTCGCCGTGCAGCTCGCGGCCGGCATCGGCTCGCTGCCGCGCGGCCAGAAGATGGCGGCGACCGCGCTCGGCCTCACCACCTTGCAGGTCTACCGCTACGTGCTGCTGCCGATGGCCTTCCGCATCATCCTGCCGCCGCTGACGTCGGAGTTTCTCAACACCGTCAAGAACAGCGCGGTCGCGATCACCATCGGCCTGATCGAGTTGACCGGTGCCGCGCGCGCGATGCAGGAATTCTCCTTCCAGGTGTTCGAGGCGTTCAGCGCCGCGACCCTGATGTATCTCGTCATCAACATCATCGTCGTGATCGGCATGCGGCTCCTAGAGCGCGCGGTGGCGATCCCTGGCTACATCACGGGCAAATGAGATGCTGGCCAATTTCGATTTCGACGTCATCCGCCGCTCGCTGAGCTATCTCTTCATCGACGGCATGACCTTCACCTTGACGCTGACCGCGCTGTCGGCGACCGGCGGCCTGATCTTCGGCACGCTGATCGCGCTGATGCGGCTCTCAGGCTATCGCGTGATGGGCTGGATCGCGGGCCTCTATGTCGACTTCATGCGCTCGCTGCCGCTGGTGCTCGTCATCTTCTGGTTCTACTTCCTGGTCCCCTATATCGGGCAGTGGCTGACCGGCTCGTCCAGGCCGATCAAGGTCGGCGCCTTCGCCTCGTCGCTGATCACCTTCATCATGTTCGAGGCGGCGTATTTCTCCGAGATCATGCGCGCCGGCATCCAGTCGATCTCGCGCGGGCAGCCGGCCGCGGCTTCCGCGCTCGGCCTGACCTACGCGCAGACCATGCGCTACGTCGTGCTGCCGCAGGCGTTCCGCAACATGCTGCCGGTGCTGCTGACCCAGACCATCGTGCTGTTCCAGGACACATCGCTGGTCTACGTGCTCTCGATCCCGGATTTCCTCGGCGCCGCCTCCAAGGTCGCGCAGCGCGATGGCCGCCTGGTCGAGATGTACCTGTTCGCCGCATTGGTCTACTTCACCATCTCCTGCATCGCGTCCTACGGCGTCCGCCGCCTGCAGTCGCGCATCGCCATCATCAGGTAGTCGGCTCCCATGATCGAAATCAGCCACGTCAACAAATGGTACAGCCCGACCTTCCAGGTGCTGAAGGACTGCACGACATCCGTCGCCAAGGGCGAGGTCGTGGTGGTCTGCGGGCCCTCCGGTTCGGGCAAGTCGACCCTGATCAAATGCGTCAACGCGCTGGAGCCGTTCCAGGACGGCACGATCACGATCGACGGCCTCAAGGTCAATGATCCCAAGACCAATCTGCCGAAGCTGCGCTCGCGCGTCGGCATGGTGTTCCAGCACTTCGAGCTGTTTCCGCATTTGAAGATCATCGATAATCTCTGCCTCGCCCAGCAGAAGGTGCTGGGCCGCGGCCACGCGGAGGCCGAGACCAAGGGCATGAAGCTGCTGGAGCGCGTCGGCCTCAAGGAGCACGCGCAGAAATTCCCGGCGCAGCTCTCCGGCGGCCAGCAGCAGCGCGTCGCCATTGCGCGCGCGCTCGCGATGGACCCGATCGCGATGCTGTTCGACGAGCCGACCTCGGCGCTCGATCCGGAAATGATCAGCGAGGTGCTCGACGTCATGGTCGACCTCGCCCGCGAAGGCATGACCATGATGGTCGTCACCCACGAAATGGGCTTTGCGAAAAAGGTCGCCCACCGCGTCATCTTCATGGACCGCGGCGAGATCGTCGAGGACGCCAAGAAGGAAGAGTTCTTCGGCCAGCCCCGCAGCGAGCGCGCGCAGCAGTTTCTGTCCAAGATCCTGTCGCACTGATGTGAATCGTGTACGAGCGCCATCGCCCCAGCGGCGGTGCGCTCCCTCTCCCCGTTCTTCACGGGGAGAGGGTTGGGGTGAGGGGCAGCCACGCGCACCGGCCGTGCGGAGAGCCCCCCTCACCCGGATTGCATCTTCGATGCAATCCGACCTCTCCCCGCATCCGCCTTCGCTCTTCGAGCTACGGCGGACAAGCGCGGGGAGAGAGGTGAGGAGAGAGCGGTGCGCCCGTCGCCCATCGCGTAACTGATAGGAGATATCGCCTTGGACCCGATCGCTTACGTCAACGGCGCCTTCGTGCCCCTGTCAGAGGCCAAGGTCTCGGTGCTCGATCGCGGCTTCCTGTTCGCCGACGGCATCTATGAGGTCGCCGCCGTGCTCGACGGCAAGCTGGTCGACAGCGACTCACACCTGGCCCGCCTGGAGCGCTCCGTCGGCGAGATCGGCCTCGCGCTGCCGGAGAGTCTTGCGCGCATCGAAGAGCTGCAAAAAGAGCTGGTCGCCCGCAACAAGCTCGACCAGGGCATGGTCTACCTGCAGGTCACCCGCGGCGCTGACAAGGGCCGCGACTTCCCGTTTCCGAAAGGCGACGTCAAGCCGACCCTGGTGATGTTCGTCACCGCAAAGAACATCGTCGACGCGCCCTCCGCCAAAACCGGCATCGGCGTCATCACCGTGCCCGACATCCGCTGGCCGCGCCGGGACATCAAGAGCGTGGCGCTGTTGGCGCAGGTCTTGGCGAAGCAGGCGGCGGCCGCGGCCGGCGCCAGCGAAGCCTGGATGGTCGAGGACGGCCATGTCACCGAGGGCGGCTCGTCATCGACCTTCATCCTGACCCAGGACGACGTCATCGTCACCAGGCCGAACTCGAACGCGATCCTGCCGGGCTGCACCCGCAAGGCGGTGGTCAAGCTCGCCGAGGAGCGCCAGCTCAAGGTCGAGGAGCGGCTGTTCACCGTCGACGAGGCGCTCGCCGCCAAGGAGGCCTTCATCACCAGCGCCAGCTCGTTCGTGCAGCCAGTGGTCACGATCGACGGCAAGCCGGTCGGCGACGGCAAGGTGGGACCGGTGGCCACGCGGCTGCGCGAGATCTATGTCGATTTTGCGCGGGCGACCGCTGTGTAGGCGAGAGCAAGTGCAGCATCGAAACTCGTTTGCATTGTCCGGCGCTTTGCTATCGTGGCGAAGCAACAAGAATGCAGGGAGGAGTTTCGATGCGGAAATGCTGGGGCGTGCTCGCGGCTGGATTGGTGATGACAGGCGCGGCGTTGACGATGATCAGGACGGCGTCGGCCGATGACGGCTGGGTGACGCTGGTGGACGGCGACAAGAAGGTGGAGTTCACCGAGGTCGGCAAGGCCAATTGGGAGGCCAAGGACGGCACCTTGATGGCCGACAAGCTCGACGGCAAGGATCCGTCCTATCTGGTCACCAAGACCAGCTACAAGGATTTCCAGATCAAGGCCGAGTTCTGGGTCGACGACGCCGCCAACAGCGGCATCTTCATCCGCTGCGACCAGGCGGAGAAGATCGACTCCAACATCTGCTACGAGGTCAACATCTTCGACAAGCGGCCCGATCCGAAATACGGCACCGGCGCCATCGTCGATGTGTCCAAGGTCGATCCGATGCCGAAAGCCGGCGGCAAGTGGAATACGTTCGAGATCACCGCCAAGGGCACGCGTCTGACCGTGATCTTCAACGGCGAAAAGACCGCCGATGTCGATGACAGCAAGCATGCGGCGGGCCCGATCGCCTTGCAATACGGCTCGGGCGTGGTGAAGTTCAAGAAGGTGCAGATCAAGCCGCTTTAACGGCCGTACACTCCCCGCAGCGGCGCTGGCCGCGGCTCGCGCGAAACAAACCCTTGCAGTACCAATGGCGCGCCATCATCTGCAGGGGATGGCGGGCCAGCCGGGCCAGCGTCACCAGTTCGAACATAGCGGGCATTGCGGACTCCTTTACATTCTTTCGACGAGATGGGGCGGCGCTTCGATGATCGAAGTGCCGCCCCAGTCGCATCAGCCATGCAGCTTCTTTGCGGTCTCGGCGATCACGCGGCCCTGATAGCGCGCGCCCGCCAGCTCGTTCTCGCTCGGCTGCCGGCTGCCGTCGCCACCGGTGATGGTGGTCGCGCCGTAGGGCGAGCCGCCGGTGACCTCGTCGAGCTTCATCTGGCCGGCGAAGCCGTAGTTGAGGCCGACGATAGTCATGCCGAAGTGGAGGAGGTTGGTGATGATCGTGAACAGCGTGGTCTCCTGGCCGCCATGCTGGGTCGCGGTCGAGGTGAACGCGCCGCCGACCTTGCCGTTCAGCGCGCCCTTGGCCCAGAGGCCGCCGGCCTGGTCGAGGAAGTTGGCCATCTGCGAGGCCATGCGGCCGAAGCGGGTGCCGGTGCCGACGATGATCGCGTCGTAATCGGCGAGCTCCTCAATCTTGGCGATCGGCGCGGCCTGGTCGAGCTTGTAGTAGGAGGCCTTGGCGACGTCGGCGGGTACCAGCTCCGGCACGCGCTTGATGTCGACGGTGGCGCCGGTCTCGCGGGCGCCTTCGGCAACGGCGTTCGCCATGGCTTCGATGTGGCCGTAGGCGGAGTAATAGAGAACGAGAACCTTGGTCATGACAGTCTCCATGGGGATGAGGGTGATGAGAAAGATGGTCGCGGTCGGATCGTCGACCGCGACCGTGACAAACGATTAGGCGGCGTCGACCAGCACCAGCTCGGAATCTTCGAGCGCGGTGATCTTCAGCGTGGCTTCGTCGCGGATGGCAGCGCCGTCGCGGGCGTTCACACGGACGCCGTTGACCTCGACGCTGCCGGCGGCGGGCACAAGATAGATATGGCGGGCCTTGTCGGCCGTATACTCCGCGGTCTCGCCGGCCTTCAGCGTGGTGCCGAGCACGCGCGCCTTGGCGCGGATCGGCAGCGCGTCGGCGTCATCGGCAAAGCCAGAGGCGAGCGTGACCAGCTTGCCGGAGCGGTCCGACTTCGGGAACGGCTTGGCGCCCCAGGTCGGCTGGCCGCCGTCGGTGGTCGGCTCGATCCAGATCTGGAAAATGCGCGTCGTGGTCGGCTCGAGATTGTACTCGGAGTGCCGAATGCCGCTGCCGGCGCTCATCACCTGGACGTCGCCGGCTTCGGTGCGGCCTTTGTTGCCAAGGCTGTCCTGATGCGTGATCGCGCCTTCGCGGACGTAAGTAATGATCTCCATGTTCCGATGCGGATGCGCCGGGAAGCCGGTGTTCGGCGCGATCTCGTCGTCGTTCCAGACGCGCAGGGCGCCATGGCCCATGTTGCTGGGGTCGTAATAGCTCGCGAACGAGAAATGGTGCTTGGCCTTCAGCCAGCCGTGGTCGGCGCCGCCCAGCGCCGCAAAGGGCTTCAGTTCGATCATGGGTCTGCTCCTGTGGTTGCGACGGTCGGCTAGGGCCGCCGCGCTGTTGGGCATTGGAATAGACCGGGAACCGGAGTATAGAAATAGAAACTGTTGAAACCTATTGTTTCCGAAAATGAGACCAAGCTGATGGCGCGACTCCCGGATTTCGAGGCAATGGCGATCTTCGCCAAGGTCGTCGAGCTGCGCTCCTTTGCGGGCGCGGCGCAGGAGCTGAGCCTGTCCAAGGCCTCCGTCTCCAAGGCCGTGAGCCGGCTGGAGGAGCGGCTGGGCACGCGACTGTTCAATCGCACCTCCCGGCGCCTGGCGCTCACCGATGCCGGTCAGCGCCTCTCCGAGCGCGCCGCGCAACTGCTGGCCGATGGCGAGGCCGCGGAGACCGAGGCGCTGGCGCAGTCGCTGACGCCGCGCGGGCTGGTGCGCTTCGCGGTGCCGATGACGTTCGGGGTCAAAAAGATCGCGCCGCTGCTGCCGGCCTTCCTCGAGCAGTATCCGGAGGTCTCGATCGACCTGCACATGAGCGACGCGACCGTCGATCTCATCGGCGAGGGCTTCGATCTCGCGCTCCGCATCGCGCGGCTGCCGGACTCCTCGCTGGTCGCAAGACGGCTTTGCTCGATGCCGCGCTACACGGTGGCGGCGCCGTCCTATCTGAAGCGGAACGGGCGGCCGACGCATCCGATGCATCTCGCCGAGCACAAATGCTTCGGCTATGCCTATCTCTCCACCGCCGGCGTCTGGCACTACACCAATGCGGCCGGCGAGCAGGCGAGCGTGCGGCCAGCGGGGCAGTTGCGGGTCAACAATGGCGAGGCATTGCTGCCGGCGGTGTTGGCTGGGCTCGGCATTGCCGATTTGCCGGACTTCATCGTGGGCGATGCGATCGCGTCGGGCGAGGTCGAGGTGGTGCTGAAGGGCTGGAGCCAGCCAGAGGGGGCGATGCATCTGGTGATGCCGCCCGGCGGGCCGCGGCCGGCACGGGTCGAGGTGCTCTCGGAGTTTCTGGTCAGGGAGCTCGCGAAAGCAAAGAAGCGGTGATCGCCTGCGCCGCTCAGGCCTGCACCTCGCAGACGTCGACCCATTCGGCTCCCGTCAGCTCGGCCATCCGCTCCGGCGTGATCTTCACGGCGCTGTGAGTCGAGCCCGCCGCCGGCACGACGATGTCGAACGCCTTCAGCGAGAGATCGCAATACACCGGCAGCGGCGATTTCAAGCCGAACGGGCAGACGCCGCCGACCTCGTGTCCCGTGATATCGGCGACCTCGTCGAGGCCGAGCATCTTCGGCTTGCCGCCGAACAGCGCCTTGACCTTCTTGTTGTCCATCCGCGCGTGGCCGGCCGCGACAATGAGAATCACGCGGTCGCCGACGCGCAACGATAATGTCTTGGCGATGCGTGCGGGCTCGACGCCATAGGCCTCCGCCGCGAGCGCGACGGTGGCCGAGCTCTGGGCGGAGACGAGGACCTCGATGTCGGGGGCCTTTGCGGCGAAGAACGCGCGGACGGAGTCAAGGCTCATGCTGGCTTACGATCTCAGATCCCGAGCAGCTTGCGCGCGTTGGCCTTCAGCACTTTCGGCCGGATCTCCTCGCGGATGTCCAGCTTGGCGAAATCGGCCAGCCAGCGGTCGGGCGTGATCACCGGCCAGTCCGAGCCGAACAGCATCTTGTCCTGCAAAATCGAGTTGATGTAGCGGACCAGGATCGGCGGGAAGTATTTCGGCGACCAGCCCGAGAGGTCGATATAGACGTTCGGCTTGTGGGTCGCGACCGACAGCGCCTCTTCCTGCCAGGGGAAGGAGGGGTGGGCGAGGATGATCTTGAGGTCCGGGAAATCGGCCGCCACGTCGTCCATGTACATCGGGTTCGAGTATTTCAGCCGCATGCCCATGCCGCCCGGCATGCCCGAGCCGACGCCGGTCTGGCCGGTGTGGAACAGCGCGATCGCGCCGCCCTCGTTGATCGCCTCATAGAGCGGGTAGGCGAGGCGGTCATTGGCGTAGAAGCCCTGCATGGTCGGGTGAAACTTGAAGCCGCGGACGCCATAATCCTCGATCAGCTTGCGCGCCTCGCGCACGCCGAGCTTGCCCTTGTGCGGATCGATCGAGACGAAGGGGATCAGGACGTCGAGATGGTCCGAGGCGACCTCGAGCATCTCGTAATTGTTGTAGCGGCGGAAGCCGGTCTCGCGCTCGGCATCGACCGGGAAAATCACGGCCGCGATGTTCTTCGAGCGGTAATAGGCCGCGGTCTCCGGCACGGTCGGCGGGTGCTTGTGCGGCGACTTGAAGTACTCGGCCATCTGGGCCTGGAAATCGTCATAGCCGTCATCGGCATGCATGCCGCACGGCTCCTCGGCATGGGTGTGGATGTCGATGGCGACGACGTCGTCGATCTTGGGCAGAGCGAGCTTTGGCATGGGCGTTCCCGGCGTTCGGTTTTTGGCTTTGTGAAATTGATTATACCATATAACGAATTTGGCAATCGCCAATAGTTCGACGGCCGAGGTTCCCCCGCCGCCTCCAGCGCAGGCTCTGTTGAAGCCGCCGCCTCAATCGTTGACATCGCCTAAGTCGGTGGTTAGAAACCGGCCACTCCGGGCGGCTTGGTCGCTTGCGGAAATCCCTTTCTATTTGCCACGTCCGGCCTGTCCAACACGGCCTTTCGAACGTATCAGGATGTCCCATGAAGGTCCGTAACTCGCTGAAGTCGCTGCGTGGCCGCCATCGCGCCAACCGTCTGGTTCGCCGCAAGGGCCGCGTCTACGTGATCAACAAGGTCCAGCGCCGCTTCAAGGCCCGCCAGGGCTGATTGAGCCCGGTTCTGCACAGCCTGCTCACAGGTCTTTGACGCGCGCTCTGCTTTGCAGGGCGCGCTTTCTGCGTTTAGACTTGGCGCATGGCAAAGCGCTCCTCCCTGGCGATTCTGCTCGCCGCCTCCGTCATCTGCATACCGCACCTCGCCTTCGCGCAGGGTGAGCCTCGATCGGGCGCCAAGCCAAAACCCCCGGAAGCGCCGTCCAAGCTGCCGAAAGTCGGCGCCGACAAGACCAAGGGGCTGGATTTCCTGTTCGGCGCCCTGAAGGCCGCGCCCGACGAGATCAGCGCCAAGCATGTCGAGGCCCGGATCTGGGCGATCTGGCTGCAGACCCCGAGCGATACCGTCGCGCTCTTGATGGCGCGCTCCAAGGCCGCGATGGACGCGAAGCAGAACGAGGTCGCGCTCAAGCTGCTCGATTCCGTCATCAAGCTCCGCCCGGACTATGTCGAAGCCTGGAACCGCCGGGCGACGATCTACTATCTCCAGAACGACTATGGCCGCTCGCTCGCCGACATCCAGCAGGTGCTTGTGAGGGAGCCGCGGCACTTCGGCGCGCTCGCCGGTCTCGGCATGATCATGCAGGACCTCGGCGAGGAAAAGCGGGCGCTGGATGCCTTCCGCAAGGCGCTCGAGGTCAATCCGCACCTCGACAAGGTGCCGGAGCTGGTCAAAACCCTGACCGAGAAGGTCGAGGGCCGCGACATCTAGGCTTAACGGCCGGTTAACCCTATCCGGACGGCCGTGCTTGCCGGGCGATCCACGCGATCCCAATTGCCGTTGACCGGACACAACTTGGCCAGGAGACGGCGCAATGCGGCGTGCAGTGCTGACGGCAGCGCTCGTGGGAATGACGGGTTTGGGAATGACGGCGACGGCCGCCTGGGCGGACGACCTGTTCTGGGTGGTGGGCAATCGCGCCACCGATCGCTGCGAGATCGTGACCAGCAACCCCGTCATCATCGGGGACATCTGGTTCGCATCGGGACCGTTCAAATCGAAGGACGACGCCAAGCTGGCGCGATCGACGATCAACGCATGCCCGAACAAGGACCTGACGCAGGAGGACTGACAGCAGGACTGATCGGCGCTATGCGCTCCGATCAGCCGGCTTAGTGAAACGCGGTGCTGCGGCGATCCGGCATGCCGTATTGCGCGGCTGCGGCATACAACTGCGCGATCTCGGCCTCGAGATGCTCGTTGACCAGCAGCAGCGCCTTCAGCGCGCCGCGGATATCGCCATTGCAGCTCGCGACGATCTCGTCGATCGCAGACTCGCTCGAACGAAAGCTCATCGGTAACCCCCTCCCAAAACACCAAACTAAACGCAGGGCCGGTCATCGCAGGTGACGTCTTGCAATGACCCAACCGGAAGTAATTCACGGTCATCAGCCGATTGCGAGGAAAAGTCCCGACCATGGTTATAAAATGGCCGACGACGCAGTGATGACAGGTTTCCAGGCCGAAACGACCGGGCAACGCCGCTGGATCTGCAACCCCCAGCCTTCGCGCCCGTAACTGTCTTTGTGACAGGCAGAAAACTCTCAATGATTTCAATGTTCTTAGTGGGCGCATTGGCCGTGCTCGCGCTGGTGACACGGGCTGGCGTGGCGGTGGTCGAGCGCCGCTATCCGCCCCAGGGACAGCCGATCGTTGTCAACGGCGCCACCATCAATCTTGTGGATATCGGTCCGCGCGACAGCCAAAAGCCTCCGCTGTTGCTCCTTCATGGCGCCAGCTCGAACCTCGAGGCGATGCGCAAGCCGCTCGGCGACATGCTGGCGGAGCGCCACCGGGTGCTGCTGGTCGACCGTCCCGGCCATGGCTGGAGCCCGCGCGAGCGTGCGGAGGATTCCACGCCCGCCGCGCAGGCCCGGATGCTCGACGAGGCGCTCGGCCGGCTCGGCACCGGGCCGGTGATCCTGGTGGTCCACTCCTGGAGCGGTGCGCTCGGCCTGCGCATGGCGCTGGACTTCCCGGATCGGGTCGCCGGCCTCGTGATGCTCGCGCCGGTCGCCTATCCCTGGCGCGGCGGGGTGGGGCAGTACAATGCGGCGGTGACGACCCCCGTGATCGGCCCGCTGCTGGCCCACACCATCACTTTGCCGCTCGGCCTGGCGCTGATGGGCCCCGGCGCCCGCGGCGTGTTTGCGCCGCAGCCAATGCCGGACGATTTCGTCGACCAGAGCGCGACGCCGCTGCTGCTGCGCCCGCGCGAATTCCTCGCCAATGCGCTCGACCTCGTCACCCTCAAGCAGGCTGTGATCGAGCAGGCGCCGCGCTATGGCGAGATCAAGGTCCCCGTCACGATCCTGGCCGGTGATGCCGACAAGACCGTCTACACCGACATCCACGCGCGGCGGCTGGCGCAGGTGCTGCCGCAGACCCGCCTGATCGTCGTGCCCGATCTCGGCCACATGGTCCAGAACGCCGTGCCGGAGCTCGTGACCGCCGAGGTCGACCGCATGGTCGGCGCGCTCACCGCGACGGAGGCGGTTGCGCCTTGAAAACGAAAAAGCCCCGGCGCGCGGCCGGGGCTTCGAGGGCGGAGCTGACGTCGCGCCGCTTACTGCTTCTGCTTGCCGTCCTTGTCGAACGACGACACGTAGGCCCAGAGATTGTTGATCTCGGTCTCGTTCTTGATGCCGGCGAAGGTCATCTTGGTGCCGGGGATCTTGGCCTTCGGATCCTTGATGTATTCCTTGAACACGGCCTCGTTCCAGGTGATGCCCGAGTTCTTGTTGGCTTCCGAATAATTGTAGTCCGGCACGGTGCCCGACTTGCGGCCGTCGAGACCGTTCAGTTCCGGACCAACCTTGTTCTTCGCACCTTCGCCGATCGCATGGCAGGGCAGGCACTTGTTGAAGGACGTCTTGCCGGCGGCGGCATCCTGCGCCAGTGCGGCCGTCGCCAGCGACGACGAGGCGAGGATGACGAGCGCGCTCAAAGTCAATTTCTTCATGGATCAGGCTCTGTGGGTTACGAGACAAGTCTGTGCGGAGGTTTGTTGCATGGCCTCCACGCTCACACAAGTCGCTCGGCGCGATCGGGTTCAGCAATATCGTCGCGATCTTTGCGCGGCCGCAAACAGCGAAAGCCGCGCGGCCGCCTACCCAAAGCGCCGCGGTTGTGGTTGATATGACGGTCGAAATCGACTTCAGGAGAGGCGCGCAATGGCGATCATGATGCCGGAGGCTGATTCTGCGGTGCTGGCGCGCCGCGGCGAAATCGTTGCTGCACTGCGTGTAATCGTGCCGGGCGAGGGCGTCATCGACAGCGCCGCGGAGATGCTTCCCTACGAGTCCGACGGTTTGATGGCGTACCGCCAGCCACCGATGGTCGTGGTGCTGCCGGAGACGACGGCACAAGTTTCGCAGGTTTTGAAGTACTGCCACACTCAAGGCATAAAAGTGGTGCCGCGCGGCTCCGGCACGTCGCTGTCCGGCGGTGCTCTGCCCTTGGCAGATGGCGTGCTGCTCGGGCTCGGCAAGTTCAAGCGCATCCGCGAGATCGATTTCGACAACCGCGTCGTCGTCACCGAGCCGGGAGTGACCAACCTCGCCATCAGCCAGGCGGTGGCGCATGCCGGCTTCTACTACGCGCCCGATCCGTCGTCGCAGATCGCCTGCTCGATCGGCGGCAATGTCGCGGAGAATTCCGGCGGCGTGCACTGCCTGAAATACGGCATGACCACCAACAACGTGCTCGGCTGCGAGCTCGTGCTGATGAATGGCGAGGTGTTGCGCATCGGAGGCAAGTGCACGGAGAACGCCGGCTATGACCTGATGGGCCTGATCACCGGCTCGGAGGGGCTGCTCGGCGTGGTCACCGAGGTCACCGTGCGCATCCTGCAAAAGCCGGAGACGGCGCGTGCGCTGATGGTCGGCTTCGCGGAGGTCGAGGCCGCCGGCGAATGCGTCGCCCGCATCATCGGCGCCGGCATCATTCCGGGCGGCATGGAGATGATGGACAAGCCCGCCATCCACGCCGCCGAGGCCTTCGTCCATGCCGGCTATCCGCTCGATGTCGAGGCGCTGCTGATCATCGAGCTCGACGGCCCCGGCGTCGAGGTCGACGAGCTGATCAGCCGCGTCGAGGCGATCGCGAACGGCTGCGGCTCGACCACCTGCCGGATTTCGACCTCCGAGGCCGAGCGCAATCTGTTCTGGGCCGGTCGCAAGGCGGCGTTCCCCGCGGTGGGGCGCATCTCGCCGGACTATCTCTGCATGGACGGCACCATCCCCCGCGGCGCGCTGCCCAAGGCCTTGGCGCGCATCCGCGAGCTGTCGGAGAAGTATCAGCTCGGCTGCGCCAACGTCTTCCATGCCGGCGACGGCAATCTGCATCCCCTCATCCTCTACGACGCCAACAAGCCCGGCGAGATGGAGCGCGCCGAAGCCTTCGGCGCCGACATCCTGCGCTGCTGCGTCGAGCTCGGCGGCGTCCTCACCGGCGAGCACGGCGTCGGCATCGAGAAGCGCGATTTGATGCCGGACATGTTCACCGAGATCGACCTCAACCAGCAGCAGCGCGTGAAATGTGCGTTCGACAGCCAGGGGCTGTTGAACCCGGGCAAGGTGTTTCCGACGCTGCATCGGTGTGCGGAGTTGGGGCGGATGCACGTGCACGCGGGCAAGCTGGCGTTCCCGGATCTGCCGCGGTTCTGAGGCGCGCAGACCTCTCCACGCCGTCATTGCGAGGCGCCCTTGCGCCGAAGCAATCCAGGGGCGTGGGCGGGACTCTGGATTGCTTCCGCCTTCGCTCTTCGAGCTTCGGCGGACACGTCGCTGCGCTCGCAATAACGGCGGAGAGAGCCCGACGCCACATCCGCCCGATCACGCAGCGACGAGATCGTAGGGTGGGCAAAGCGACGCCGAAAGGCGGCGCGTGCCCACCGTCCATCAGCGCGTCGCGCGGCAAGACGGTGGGCACGGCGCCACTGCGATCCCGCGTGAGGAGAGCTCAGTACTTCGCCTTTGCCCACCCTACAGCTCCGTCGTTTATCTCCCTCCTCTCCATGAACACGCCTCTCGGCGTGTTCATGGTCGGTGTGCAGGACCCCGTTGGGTGCAAGACCCTCATTGTGAGGAGGCGCGCGCCCGTCCGCGCATGAGAGCAAATAACGACCTCCGCGCGCCGTCTCGAACCATGAGGCCCCAACAGCCAGCTCCTCCGCGTGAGATTCATCTGTTCGTCGCAACTGCACCAGACATGACCTCGCAGCCCCGCGGCGTCCTCCGCCCAGGTGATGCGTCCGTCTGCCCTCCAAATCCAATCGAGAGGGCGCAGGGAATGCCGGGTGAAGGCCTCACCCATGGCCCGCCTGCAACAAAAAAGCAGGCGGCAGTCACCACAGGTTCAGCCGAACATCCGGCATTCCCCGCGTGGCGGTCTTAACGCTTATACGTGCTCGCCCCGGGGATCGGCTGTCTTGTCCCCGTCGCCGACGCGACGCGCGAAAGGCGTCATCGCCGGCTTGACCTCAGCACCGGGAGGCCAGGCCCACACGATTTCGCGTCCGCATCGGATTCGTTCGTCGGCGCGGCACGAAGCCACGCTGCGACCCGACACGGCCACCACATCCCCACCCCACGTATCGTGACGACCGCGCGTACGCCCCTCTCGGAGGGGTGAGTCGGGGGGAGTATGGCATGGAATTCGGAAAAGCGAAAGATAAATTTGTGGTTCGGGCGTGCGCTCGAATTTGAGAGTACAAAGGAATAGAGTCTACCTCGGACGCAGGGGAGCCGACCCATGTTCTATATCAAGACGAATCGAGGATGGAAGCCGCTTCACAAACTGCACTATGAAATTGCTAAATCTTGGCGAGAGCGCGGATTGAATGTCGAAGAACACGTAGCGGGGTTGGACGCCTGTGATACTTGGGTTAGCGATCGGTTCTACGACTACTGGGATGCAAGAGATCGTCTTTTCTATGGTGCAAGGCACAGAGCTAAGAAGTACTCGATCAAGTTCGATATCACCAGGTTAGATTTCGATATTCCAAAGGAGTGTCCACTTCGTCGCGTTCCGCTAGCTGTCGGCAAAGGCCAGCACACGGAGAATTCTCCAACGCTCGACCGAAAAGATCCGCGCCTTGGTTACGTCAAGGGTAATGTCTGGGTCATCTCGCACAAAGCAAATCGGCTGAAAGGTGATCTCACTCCCAATGAACTAAAGCTACTTTGCGAAAATGTCCTTGCGCTAGATTGGGTTGCTTGGACCAGCGAGGATGAGCAGGAATTGCAGAAAGTGCGGTTGAGTTGGAAGCAAAAAATGAACGAGAGTCAAAAGTCGAGGTGGTGGGATATTTGGGGAAGGCAAAACGCGAAGTGAACCAAGATTAAATGCAAGATGGTGCTCCTAGATGTACTTCCGGTAATCCGACACGACGAAGTCGTCAGTAACATATTTCAAGACCTCGCCTACCGCTCGCGATGCCCTAATAGGGATAGGTAGCTTCTGATTGATTTGAGTCGAGTTCCAGTTGATTTTTGTCAGAGAGAAAATTTCGTCAGCGAGTTGCGCGACGGTGCTATCGCTCCGTTCATGAGGGCAGATAAGGAGTGGCCTCGGGTCGTATTGTCCCGGGTACGTGCCATAGTAGGGGATGCTGCCGTTTGTGTAGAGCAATCCCTTACCGTCGAGCTCGACGAAAGTACCACGCAGTACAGGGTAGTTGCCGTCACGCAACACCTTAACTGACACGGACTCCTGAACCCAAACTAGATCACGGAGCTCAGCCCCAACTGCGTCGAGCGCCTCTATAATTCCTTCGGCTTCTTCGTTGCGAAATTTCGAAGTTTTCAGGACGATGATGCGTGCCGGATAATTCATATGATGCTGCTTGTAGGCAGCGAGTGCTTGATCAACCAAGTGGCGCGCATCTTCGCGCGTCATGTAGGGGTGCCTTCCCCGGCTCTCAGTGTGTGCGCGACGGCCTTTTAGAACAAAGCCGCGCCCGCGTTCATCGAACATTTGGGCCGCGCTTGTAAAGAGCTGCTGTCCCCCAACCTCACGATAAAAACTAATGCCTATATAGCAGGCGGAAAATTCTCCTTCCTTAGGGAGGCGCCGCCAAGGAATGCGACCGGTTCCCTTGTAGTAAACCGTAGTGAGCAGATTCCATGTGCGATCTGCCTGGTCCTGAATTTTTCGAACCGTGCTTTCTTTTATCTTGCGCGGAATTAGCGCCCTTTCGTCGAATACATCTTCCCACACTATTTGAGTGGGAAAGCTCAGCCGCATGGCCTTAGCTTTTAGCATTCCGCGGAAATTGGGTGCATCCGAGCCCCCGCTGTCGTCCTTTTCCGTCGTACCGCCCGAGTCGACCTTTGCATTCCAGACGCGCTCGATCAAGGAGACGGGGAGGGCGATTATAGCAACATCTGGCCGAGTGCTGCTCTCGTCCAGCGCCTGTAGTTGAGCAACAATTTCGTCCACGGCCAATTCAACGGCCTTCTCATTCAGCGGCTCTTTTCGAATCTTGTCGATGCGTGCTTGAGGCAGCGCGACAGTTTGAACAATTTCTAACTTGCACCGGAATGGATTTTTGTTCCCTAGTCCAGGGAAGTCGGGATGTAGATTAGGGTGCTTCTCCGTTTTGCCAGCCAGGCCCGCCGAAGCGGATTCCATAAACTTTTGAGCATCCTCGATCGTTTTCGTGCTTCCAACTACTGCTATCTTAATTAATTCGCCGAGCGGATACTGTAGCGGACCTGCCTCCAAAAGACCCAGGCGCGGATCGGGGTGGTGATGCTGATCGCCGAATTCTAGCTCGGGTTCGGGGAATATCGTTGTTTCAAAGCGCGTCATTTGAAGCTCATTGATGTCTGAGCGTCTTCGTCATCTTGCGCTGCCTTCTTCGAGGTAGACCATACATCTTCCGGTACACGGGTTGGTAGGCTGACCCTCGGAGGCTCGCCAAACCGAAGTCGAGGCTCGTTGCTAACTGCAGCGAAAAGGCCGCCTTCTGCTCTATCCTCTTGAGTCAGAAAGCGATGCCACATGATGACTTGCCCGCGCAGCGATGCGCTCTTATCCATCCGTTTTTTGCCGGCTAGCAGTGCCTGCGGATATGAATGTGGAATGAAGCCGTCGATCGTGAAAAAATAGGTTGGGGCTATGATGAGGAACCACTGATCGTAAAGGTGCTCGAATCGAGGAATGAACGCGTGGTGGCGAACAAAATCTACTCTTGTCTCGTCATTCTTGGCGCGTACAACGTTGACAACATCAGCGTCCGTCTTCTTCTTTGCGGATTCATAGAAAAAGGTACGCGAAGTGTTGCGATCAGTCGCTTTGAAGTAAAGCAGTCGCCTCTCTTTGTCCCAGCGTAGATCAGCGTAAGTCTGGTGGCGGAGCGTCTGACGCAGAAGGTGAGAAAATCTATTTCGTTCGTTCTCATCTTCATGGAAGGCGAGCAAGTGTGTCTCTATACCCTCAACCTGATCGTGATCAACTAATGCGCGACAGCAGGAGTTTCTTGGATCAGAAAACGACCAAAAGGTCCCAGCATTGATCACCCAATCGAAACGCGGCGGCTCGTCCCGGTCTAAAAGAATCGCGGCAGCTCGCCCTCCGGTGTACTGCGTCGTCGCAACAAAAACTTCCGCTGGCAAGCTAATCGGCAGGATATTGACCAGTGCGTCTTCGCCTCCTCCCAGAGGCGGCACGTAGTATCCGAAACCTGCCTTGGGCACTGTCAGCGATGCTAGGCGGTCGACTGAGTCTTTTGTCAGAGCGTCTCGCTGTTTATTGAAGCTCAAACGCCGCTCTTCCAGACCAACGCCAACCTTGATCTCTTGCCAGAAGAACGTCTCGTCGGACTGACGGTATAGGACGATGATAAGAGGCAGGTTCGTGCCTCTCCAATATTCGAGATCTTCGCCACGAAGAAGATACGTAAAGCCTTCGTCGTTTTCGGAGGTGTATTTGCCTGTCGCAGTCGCCTTCACTTGGACCGCGATCATTCGCGCTAGCGGCTTTCCTCGGTCCATAACCTCGGCGATGCCGTCGATGCCCGCTTCCAGGCGCGAACGACAGTCGAACTGAAAGCCGATATTTAAAAACTGCAGCCGCGCCGCCGCCTCACCGATCTCTCCTATGACTTGGCTGGGCGTGAGTTTTTTCATGTTCTCGATTGTAGAACAATCACAGAACATTTTCTACTTAAACTCTGGGTTGACTGTGGATATCGTCGGTTGAACCAGCGTTTGCGCCGCGCGGATTTATAGCGCGTAGGGCGGATTAGCCGAAGGCGTAATCCGCCGAGTGGCTCGAAAGGGCGGCGGGTTACGCTTCGCTAACCCGCCCTACGAACTACAAGTGCACCACCCGTGTGGCTGCCCCTCACCCCAACCCTCTCCCCGTGAAGGACGGGGAGAGGGAGCGCACTGCACGTGGGGTAACGGCCCGTGTCGCCTCGGCAGCGCTGCTGGTGAGTCTGCGGCCCAAAGCTCGAACGTTCCGCTCGACGCGTCGGTCGTTCCCTCCCATCCCCTTGTCCCCGCACGATCTTTTCGTCACCCCGGGCTGCCCTTTTCAGCCATCATGCTCTAGAACGAGTCCAACGCCGGTGGCCGCGCGTCGCGGCTGCCTTCATCATCAACAAGCAAGGCGAGCAGTGGTGGACGCCCTCAAAGTACGCAATGCGGCCGATGTGGAGGAGGTGGTCCGCGCGGCCATCGCCAGTGAGCAGCCGCTCGAGGTGATCGGGCATGGCTCGAAGCGCGGGATCGGGCAGGTGACGGCGACCAATGCCGTGCTCGACCTGTCGGCGCTGAGCGCGGTTGTCTCCTATGAGCCGAACGAGCTGATCATCACGGCGCAGGCCGGCGCCCCGCTCGGCGACCTCCTGTCGCTGATCGATTCGAAGAGCCAGCAATTCGCGTTCGATCCGATGGATACCGGGCCGCTGCTCGGAACCACGGGCCGGGGAACGCTGGGCGGGATGATCGCTTCGGGGCTGGCGGGGTCGCGGCGCGTCCGCGCCGGCGGGGTGCGGGATCATCTGCTCGGGGCGCATGCCGTCTCCGGCTTCGGCGAGAGCTTCAAGACCGGCGGCAAGGTGGTGAAGAACGTCACCGGCTATGACCTCTGCAAGCTGCTGGCGGGCTCCTGGGGCACGCTGGCGGTCATGACCGAAGCGACCTTGAAGGTGATGCCGCGGCCGGAGGCCGAGCGCACGCTGGTGCTGCGCGGGCTGGATGATCTCAAGGCCAACCAGGCGATGACGGCGGCGTTGGGCTCGCCGTTCGACGTGTCCGGCGCGGCGCATCTGCCGGCGTCGTCGCTGCGGCCTGATGTCGAGGGCTTGAGCGCGGCCGGCTCGCCGCGCGAGGCTGTGACGGTGGTCAGGCTGGAGGGCATCACGGCCTCGGCCGTGCATCGCGCGGGATCGCTCGCCAAGCTGCTGGCGCCGTTCGGCGCTGCCGATGTGGTTGCGGATGAGGCGTCGGCGGCGATCTGGAGCGCGGTGCGCGACGTCGTGCCGTTCGCGGCCCATGGCCAGCTCGGCGCCTGGACGGTGTGGCGGATCGTCTGCCCGCCGGTCTCCGGCGGCGCGCTCGGGCAGGCCTTGGCGCGCCAGACCGGCGGCGAGGTGATCTATGATTGGGGCGGCGGGCTGATCTGGGCGGCGCTGCCGCCGGCGGCCGACGGCTCGGCGAGCGTGGTGCGCAAGCTCGCAGGCGCCGCCGGCGGCCATGCCACCTTGCTGCGCGCCTTCGACGAGGTGCGCCAGGCGGTCGATGTGTTTCCCCCGCAGCCATCCGGCGTCGCCGCGCTGGAGGAGCGGGTTCGCGTGTCCTTCGATCCGAAGGCTGTTCTCAATCGTGGGCGGATGCGTCGGAGCGTTGCGTCATGAAGACCGAATTCACTTTGGCGCAGCTCGCCGATCCCGATATCGCGGTGGCCGACAAGATCCTGCGCGCCTGCGTGCACTGCGGCTTCTGCACCGCGACCTGTCCGACCTATGTGCTGCTCGGCGACGAGCTCGACAGTCCGCGCGGCCGCATCTACCTGATCAAGCAGATGCTGGAGAAGGAGCAGGCGCCGACCTCGGACGTGGTCAAGCATATCGATCGCTGCCTGTCGTGCCTGTCCTGCATGACGACCTGTCCCTCGGGGGTGCACTACATGCACCTGGTCGACCAGGCGCGGGTGCGGATCGAGGAGACGTATGAGCGGCCGCTGACCGACCGCTGGCTCCGGGCCGCGCTGGCCTACGTGCTGCCGCGGCCGCGCGCGTTTCGCTGGGCGATGACCCTGGCGCGGCTCGGCCGTCCCTTCAAGGCGCTGTTGCCGGCGTCGTCGCAGACCACGGGGCCCGCGCCGAGCCTGCTGCGCCGCCTCAGGGCGATGCTCGATCTCGCGCCCGCTGCGGCGCTGCCGCCGCCGGGACCCGCGGGGGGCAACGTGTTTGCCGCGCAGGGCGAGCGGCGCGGCCGCGTCGCGCTGCTGCAGGGCTGCGCGCAGCAAGCCTTGGCGCCGCGAATCAACCAGGCCGCGATCAACGTGCTGACGCGGCACGGCATCGAGGTGGTGCTGGTGAAGGACGAGCAATGCTGCGGTGCGCTCACCCATCACATGGGTCAGGACGACGACGCCACGGCGCGGGCGCGGGCGAATGTCGGCGTGTGGACGGCGGAGGCCGCGCGCGGCGGACTCGATGCGATCCTGGTGACGACGTCGGGCTGCGGCACCGTCATCAAGGACTACGGCCACATGCTGCGCGAGGACCCGCAATATGCAGCGCCGGCAGCTGCCGTCTCGGCGATGGCGAAGGACATCAGCGAGTATCTCGCCACGCTCGAGCTGAGCGCTCAGGCGAAGCATCACGACATCACCGTCGCCTATCACTCCGCATGCTCGCTGCAACATGGGCAGAAAATCACGAGCATTCCGAAAGAATTGCTTTCCAATTTCGGATTCGTGGTGAAAGATATACCGGAGAGTCATTTGTGTTGCGGTTCGGCGGGGACCTACAACATTCTCCAGCCTGACATTGCGATGAGACTGCGCGATCGCAAGGTCGCCAACATCGCGACGGTCAAGCCGGATGTGATCGCGGCAGGCAATATCGGCTGCATGATGCAGATTGCCAGCGGCACCGGCATCCCCGTCGTCCACACCGTTGAGCTTCTCGACTGGGCGACGGGCGGTCCGCGCCCAGGACTGAATTGACAGATGGGCGCGTGCGGTCTGCCGGCCCGTCCCGCCGGATGATCTGATCGCTCGGCGGCTACAGGAGGTTTCGATGGCGAAGGACAAGAAAGACAAAAAGGACAAGAAGAAGGACAAGAAAGAGAAGAAGCTGATGGCGCAGGCCAAGGCGGCCAAGGGCACGGCGAAGAAGTCTGCCAAGAAGGCCGGCAAGAAGGCCGGCAAGAAGGCGGACAAGAAAGCCGCGAAGAAGGCCGCCAAAGCTGCCAAGAAGGCTGCGAAGGCCCCCGCCAAGAAGGCGGTGAAGAAGGCCAAGGCGCCGGCGAAGAAGGCCGCTGCCAAGAAGGGCGCCGCCAAGAAGGCTCCGGCCAAGAAGGCTGCGAAGTCCGCTGCGAAGGCTCCCGCGGCGCCGAAGAAGAAGGCCGCCAAGAAGCGGGCGCCGAAGATGGCCCCGCTGGTCGAGACCCCCGAGGCGAGCGAGACCGCCGCCGAGACCAGCTGGGCGACCCCGAGCGCCGCCCCTGAGGCTCACGAAAGCGAGGAGGGGGCGGGCTCGTAAAGCTCAGCTCCGATCGTCTCCACCCCAGATTGATTCGACGAGGCCGCAGCGGCGACGCTTGCGGCCTCGTTGTTTTTTGGCGCGCGCTTCTGAAGCACGACACCCGAAAATCTACGGCCGCGCGAATCCGTGCCCCATAACGGGCGATTTTGATCGATGGGAGATCCCCCGAAAGCGGCCGATCGCACGCTCATGTGCACGGGAGAGGGCTCTTTCACACGCTAATTTGTTGTTCAATTGCAACACGCACTAACAACCTGCCGCAGAAAAAGCCAAAACGCCCAAAAAGGCGGCAGATGCCGCGCTTTTTTGCTTCACGTGCGGCGGCACCCTGTCACAAATTGCGTCCGGATGACGCAGTCGATCGTGTTGTGCCCTGGGGGGCCGGTCCGGGGTCGATGCTCGAAAATCAGGGTGATGGGGAATGCTCATGAAGAAGTTGGCCTTGTTGGCAACGGCGCTGGCAATGTTCTCGGGTTCGGCTTCGGCCGCTGACATGGCGGTGAAGGCTCTGAAGGCTCCTCCGGCTCCGGCGTTCGATCCCTGGGATATCGCGTTCGGTGGCGGCATCGTCAGCGACTACGTCTTCCGCGGCATCACCCAGTCCAACCACAAGCCGTCGGTGACGGCCTATTTCGAGCCGCGCTTCAACGTCAACAAGGACCTGCAGTTCTACGTCGGCGTGTCGGCGGAGAGCATCTCGTTCCCGAACCGCGCCGCGGCCGAGGTCGACATCTACGGCGGTATCCGCCCGACCTTCGGCGCCTTCGCCTTCGACATCGGCGTGTGGGGCTATCTGTATCCGGGCGGCACCTGCTACTACGGCGCTGCGACCGATACGGCCGGCCGTCCGCTCAGCGCCGAGTGCGCCACGAACTTCCTGGCGAACGCCAACGTGATCAAGAAGGACCTGTCGTTCTTCGAAGTCTACGGCAAGATGAACTACACGGTGAACGACAACTGGACGTTCGGCGTCACCGAATTCTACACCCCGAGCTTCCTGAACTCCGGCGCCTGGGGCAACTATGCCTCGATCACCGGCAAGTGGACGGCGCCGAGCACCACGTTCGGCTCCAGCGGCGTCGGCATGTATGTGTCGGGTGAGTTCGGCCGCCAGTGGCTGGGTACGTCTGACTCGTTCTATGGCGTGGTCAGCCCGCTCGGCAATTTCGCCAACGGCATCAAATACGCCGACTACAACACCTGGAACATCGGCGTCGGCTTCACCTACAAGGTCATGACTCTTGACCTGCGCTACTCCGACACCAACCTGTCGAAGGCGAGCTGCAACGCATTCACCAGCGACTTCACGGCCGGCGGAACGACCAACGTCAGCCCGATCAACCCGGGCGGCGCCGGCTCGAAGTGGTGCGGCGCGACCGGCATCGCCAAGCTCTCCTTCGACCTGACCGCGATGACCAACCTGAAGTAATAATCATCGCCAACGGCGGATCGAACGTCCAGCAAGGGCGGCAGAGCAATCTGCCGCCCTTCTGCTTTTGGTCTCTCGTTCCTCCCCGCCATGCCCCGGCTCGTCCGGGGCAAGCCAAGTCGTTCTCGGCAGGCCGAACGACGTGGATGGCCGGGACAAGCCCGGCCATGACGACGCGGAGAAGGACGAGCGCCAACCTCCGACGGTGATATGCGATCGTCCCGCAAGGAAGGGGGTGACGGAGATCGCGATCCCCGAGTCGCCGCCAAGCCTGGATCCGCTACTCCGCTCCGCCCGCCGGGGCATCAGCGGCCTGTCCGGTCGGCCGCAACGAGAACCGGTCGCCGTCGCGAACGAGCTCGACCTTGCGGTCATGGAAGTCGTGCAAGGTCGAGCGATGGCCGATCGAGACGACGGTGGTCTGCGGCAGCCGCTCGGCGATGACGCGGTAGAGCCGGGCCTCGCTCGGCTCGTCGAGCGACGCCGTGGCCTCGTCCAGGAACAGGAATTGAGGCTTGTGCAGCAGCGCGCGGGCGATGCCCAGCCGCTGCTGCTCGCCGAGCGACAGCATCCGGTTCCAGTGCCCGTCCTCGTCCAGCCGGTCGGCCAGCTGCGGCAGGCCGACGGCGACGAGCACGTCCTTGATCTGCTCGGCGCCGAACGCGTCCGTCCCCGCCGGATACACGATCGCGGCCTTCAGCGTGCCGATCGGGAAGTACGGCCGCTGCGGCAGCATCATCAGCTTGGCATGGCCGGGCACGCTGATCGCCCCGGTGCCGAACGGCCAGACGCCGGCAATGGCGCGGAACAAGGTCGACTTGCCGGCGCCGGACGGCCCCGTGAGCAAGGTGCGCTCGCTGCTCTTGATGCTGAACTCATCGGCCACGATCAGCGGCAGGCCGTTGGGCAGCTTGAGCAGCAGCTGGGCGAGCTCGATCGCGTCGCCGGCATGGCCGACGACATCGATCGTCTGCGGCTCCTCGGCGAGCTTGGCGGCGCTCGCGATCGACATCTCGAAGCCGTCGAGGCGGGCGACGGTCGAGCGCCACTCGGCCAGATAGCTATAGGTGCTCACGAAAAAGGACAGCGCGCTCTGCACGCTCGAAAAGGCCGATGCCGTCTGCATCATGCCGCCCAACTGGACCTTCTTGGCGAAAAAGGCGGGGGCGACGATGACGTAGGGAAAGATCGTGGCGACCTGCGAGTAGCCGCTCGTGACCGCGGTCAGCCGCTTGGTCCGGCTCATGATCTTGTACCAGTTCTGCACGACATGACCGTACCGGCCCGCCAACAGGCGATGCTCGGCGGCCTCGCCGCGCAGCACCGCGATCTGCTCGGAATTTTCGCGAACACGAACCAGATTGAAGCGGAAGTCGGCTTCGAAGCGCTGCTGCTCAAAATTCAGGTTGATCAGCGGCGATCCGATCCAATGCGTCAGCGCCGTGCCGGCGACCGCGTAGATCAGGGCCGCCCAGACCAGATAGCCGGGGATGTGGTACTCCGTGCCGAACAAAATGAGCGGCGCCGCCTCCGAGAGGCCCCAGAGGATGACCACGAACGAGGCCAGGGTCACCACCGAGCTGAGCAGGTTGACCACGATGTAGAGCGTCTTCTCGACGAACAGCTTCACGTCGTCCGACATGCGCTGGTCGGGGTTGTCGGCCGCGTCGCCCTTGAGCTGCATGCGGTAGTGATTGGCGTTGTCGAGCCATTGCCGGAGGTAGGTCTCGGTCATCCACCGCCGCCAGCGGATCTGCAGCCATTGTTGGAGGTAGAGCTGATAGATCGCGAGCACGATGAAGGTCGTCGCGAGCAGGGCGAAGATCCCGATCTCCCGGATGAAGCTGTCCCAGTTGTACTCCTGCAGCGCGTTGTAGAACCGGTTCTGCCACTGATTGACCAGCACGTTGATCGCGACCAGCGCGAGCTCGATGGCGATGACGGCGGCGAGCAGGATGCGGCCGGCGACCTTGTCCTCGGAGCGGAAGTAGGGAATGGCGATCCGCCACACGATGGCGAGGGTCGAGCGCAAATTGTTCACAGAGGGACTGCTCCTGAAAAAAGGGCTTAATGGGCTGACCTGGAACGAGAATTCCGCACCCTGGGACGCCTGTCTAGACGAAAGTCGTAAGGGAGCCGGCGCCCACCGGCTTGTCGGTCATATGCGGCAAACCGTAGCATGCTGCATACAAGAGGCACGGTGGCCGCTGCCAGATTTCGCGAGAATTTGAGCAGAGTGGGGCGTTGCCGCGTTTGTGATCTGGTTTTCGGGCCGGCCCGTCCGGTCTGGCCGCCGGACCGGACAGACCTGATCCGCCCCGCCGGACCGGGTCCAACAACAACAATTGGGGGGAGACGTCGTCATGTGGAATCAAATCTACGACCCGTTGGGCAGCCCGGCGCTGTCGACGCTCGCTGCCGCCGTGCCGGTGGTGACGCTGCTGGTGCTGATCGCCAGCGGCAAGGTGAAGGCGCATATCGCCGCGATCATCGCGGTGATCCTGACCAACGTCATCACCATCTTCGTCTTCACGATGCCGGCCAACATGTCGATCCGCGCGACGCTTCTCGGCGTCGTCACCGGCTTCTTCCCGATCGGCTGGATCGTGCTGAACGTCATCTTCCTCTATCAGGTCACCGTCTCGACCGGGCGCTTCGAGCTGTTGAAGCGGGCGATCGGCGGCGTCACGGAAGACCGCCGGCTGCAACTGCTGCTGGTCGCGTTCTCGTTCGGCGCCTTCTTTGAAGGCGCGTCCGGCTTCGGCACCCCCGTGGCCATCACCGGCGCCGTGCTGATCGGCCTCGGCTTCTCGCCGCTCGCGGCTTCCGGCCTGTCGCTGATCGCCAACACCGCGCCCGTCGCCTATGGCGCGCTGGGCACGCCGATCCAGGGCTTGGCCTCGGTGACGGGTCTCGACCCCTATATCCTCGGTGCGATGGTCGGCCGGCAGCTGCCGGTGTTCTCGCTGATCGTGCCGTTCTGGGTGATCTGGGCGTTCGCGGGCTGGAAGGGCATGAAGGACGTCTGGCCGGCGATCCTGGTCACAGCCGTCTCCTTCGCCGTGCCGCAGTTCCTGATCTCGAACTACATCAATCCATGGATCGTTGACATCGGCGCCTCCTTGATCTCGATGGGCGCGCTGATCCTGTTCCTGAAGGTGTGGCAGCCGAAGCAGCTGTGGCTGTCCCCGGCATTGCGCGGCCGTGACGAATCGGCAGCGACGATGGCGGCGGCCAAGCCGCTCGACCGCACGCCGCTGACGCAAGCCGAGCTGTGGGGCGCGATGCTGCCCTGGATTATCGTCTGCATCATCATGCTGATCTGGGGCAACGGGGCATTCAAGGCCTGGGCGAACGGGATCTTCTCCTGGAACTATCCGGTGCCCGAACTCGACAAGCTGATCTACAAGGTTCAGCCGGTGGCGGCGAAGCCGACGCCGGAAGGCGCTGTGTTCTCGTTCACCTATCTGACCTTCACCGGCACCGGCATGCTGATCGCGGCGATCATCTCCGGCTTCCTGATGGGCGTCGGACCGGGCAAGCTGATCGCCGAATATGGCCGCACCATCCGGCTGTGCGCGATCTCGCTGATCACGATCTCGGCGATGCTCGCGATTGGCACGCTGACGCGGCTGTCCGGCGTCGACGCCACCCTCGGTCTCGCCTTCGCCGCGACCGGCGTGCTGTATCCGTTCTTCGGCACCTTGCTCGGCTGGCTGGGCGTGGCGCTGACGGGATCGGATACGGCCTCGAACGTGCTGTTCGGCAATCTGCAGAAGATCACCTCCGAGCAGCTTGGCCTGTCGCCGATCCTGATGGGCGCGGCCAACTCCTCGGGCGGCGTGATGGGCAAGATGATCGATGCGCAATCGATCGTCGTCGCCTCGACCGCCACCAACTGGTACGGCCACGAGAGCTCGATCCTGCGCTACGTCTTCCTGCACTCGATCGTGCTGGCCTGTCTGGTCGGCCTGTTCGTGACCTTGCAGGCCTATGTCTATCCGTTCACCGCGATGGTGCTGAAGTAGCGCTGGGGATTGCGACGCAAACGGCTGGTGACAAGAGCCCCGCGCTGCGCCGGCAGCGCGGGGTTTGCTATGTTTGGAACACAATTGTGCGGGAGCCGTGCTGGCCGCCATCGAGTCGATCGCCTACAAGGCGGCTTCGTTTGCGTGATGATCGATCGAGAGGAAAGATGCGAGTTGTGAAGCGGGCCGTTGTCGGCATGGTCGCGGCCTTGGTGATGTCAGCCGGGCCGGTGGCCGCGGCGGAGGAGTTTCCGTTCGGCATGGAAATGACGCTCGATGCGCTGCCGCAAGCAGGCTCGAAGCGGGTGCCGGATCTCGACATCGGCGACCACGGCGAGACCGTGCTGGAGCTCTGGTGCAAGGGCGGCAAGGGCCAGTTCTCGGTCGCCGGCAACACCATCGTGTTCATCGCAGGCCAGATCGAGGATCGTAACTGCCCGGCGGCGCGCGCCCAGGCCGACGACGAGCTGATCGCGGCGCTCAGCGCGGCGACCAACTGGAAGCGCCAGGGTGACTTGATCACCTTCATCGGCCCGAAGACGCTGCGTTTCCGGCTGAATACGAATTGAGGAGAGACCGCCGCTTCTAATCGTAGTGACGCATCATCGAAGTGGAGGCCCCGCTGCCACCCTCCCCTGGAGGGGGAGGGTCGGCTCATAGGCGCGAAGCGCGTGTGAGCCGGGGTGGGGTGATCTTTCCACTCGCACCGGTGTCCGCGGTTCACCCCACCCCGCTCGCCCGCTTCGCGTGCGATCGACCCTCCCCTCCAGGGGAGGTTGAGACCGAGATCGCGGCGCCTGTCGTGCTATCATCGAGCGATGGTCGCGCAGTGCGGCCGCCCCCCTTCTCCCGACGATCCAAGAGAGAAGGATGAGTTTCGGTGCGACTGAGCAGCCTTGGGCCAGTCCCGCTGTCACCCTCCCCTGGAGGGGGAGGGTCGGCTCACGTTGAGCGAAGCGAAATGTGAGCCGGGGTGGGGTGATCTCTCCACTCGCACCGATGTCCGCGGTTCACCCCACCCCGCTCGCCCGCTTCGCGTGCGATCGACCCTCCCCCTCCAGGGGAGGGTGCGACCGAAATCGCGGCGCCTGCCGTCGGGCTCGCCTTACTTCCAGACCGAGTTGTCGGCGTCCCAGCGCTTGGCCTTGAAGACCTTGGCCAGTTCGTCGATGGCGCCGCCGTCGTCGCGGGTGTCGCTTTCCTCGTCGCCGGAGGATTCGTCCGACAGGATCAGCTTGGCCGATGAGCTCTCGTCCACGGTGGTCGTGGTCGGGCTGCTGATCCACAGCATCAGCGCGTCCGCGCCGCCCGGCTTGTCCGTGGAGACGAGGCCGGTGACCTCGATGACATCGGTCAGCTCGAGCGAGGGCATCAGCTGGCTCGGCCGCTTCAGGGTCAGCTTCAGCTTGCCGGTGACCGGGTTCCAGGACGCGCTGGTCGGCTTGGCGTTGTAGGTCTTGGCGAGCACGTCGGAGATCGCGTTCGCCAGCTTGTCGCGGTTGATCTTGTCGCCGTCGCGCCAGTCAGCGGCCGCGAAGCGGATGGTGCGGTCCATCTCGACGGTGCCGGCTGTCCAGCCGGCGGTGACGACGCCGTTGGTGGCCCGCGCCTTGGCGATCAGCGCGCCGGCGCGCTCGGGGTCCACGGTCATGCTGATGGTTTGCTCGCCCGCGCGCAGCGCGTCGCAGCCGACAATCAGGCTGGAGAGAGAGACCTCGACATTCTCGCCCTTCAGGCTCTTCAGGAAGTCGGGCACCGCATCGAGCTTGAGGCGAACGGAGACCGCCTCGGGCGAAACGTCGGTGAAATCCTTCGGCTGCGCGCTGATGCCGTCGTCGGTCGACTGGCTCTCCTGGAATTCCTTCTCGCTGACATCCGAGTTGTCGGTCGAGGCGACCTCGGTGACGGTCTTGCCGATCGCGATCTGGCCGCGGAACTCGAAATTGTCGCCGGTCGGCTTGCGCGTGAGCTTCACCGTCACCGGCTCCTTGGCGCCGTTGCTCTGGGTCGCGCCGGTCAGGGTCTGGCCGTTGACGGTGAGGGTGACGACGAAGCGGTCCTTGCGGTCCGAATTCTTGGCGACGGGATAGCAGACGTCGAGGGTGGCCGCGGTGACCGTCTTGCCCTGGCGCGTCTCCTTGAGGATCACGTCGGCATTGCCGTCCATCAGGCCATCGATCGAGGTGAAATAGCGGGTCTCGTTGGCGGGAGCGGCCTTGGTCCCGCTCTTGCTCTGGGCCCAACCGAGTTCCGGCGCGGCCGCTGCAATCACGGCCAACGCAAGCAAAATAGCGCGCATCTGAAAATCCTTGTGGGAGCGGAATCGGCGGCTAGCTGTAGCGCCAATTGGCCATCACTGCACCCCCACAGGGACACTCCGCCAAAAAGAAGGCCGCCCGGAGGCGGCCTTCGTGACGTCTTGGTGAAGGAGGCTTGGTGATGATGGTTGGGCTTAGAAGCCCATGCCGCCCATGCCACCCATGCCGCCGCCGGCCGGCATCGCCGGCGCCGCGTCCTTCGGCAGCTCGGCGACCATGGCCTCGGTGGTGACCAGGAGGCCGGCGACCGACGAGGCGTCCTGCAGCGCGGTGCGGACGACCTTGGCCGGGTCGATGATGCCCTTGGCAACCATGTCGACATAGTCCTCGGTCTGGGCGTCGAAGCCGAAGGTCTCGGACTTCTCCTCCAGGATCTTCCCGACCACGATCGAGCCTTCGACGCCGGCGTTCTCGGCGATCTGGCGCATCGGAGCCTCGAGCGCCTTCAGCACGATGTTG
This sequence comes from Bradyrhizobium sp. USDA 4353, assembly GCF_054063215.1. Classification (NCBI taxonomy): domain Bacteria; kingdom Pseudomonadati; phylum Pseudomonadota; class Alphaproteobacteria; order Hyphomicrobiales; family Nitrobacteraceae; genus Bradyrhizobium; species Bradyrhizobium sp. USDA 4353. The sequence continues at coordinate 510,533 of NZ_JBSSGB010000001.1, read as the reverse complement.
ATGCCGGCCTGGACGTCCGAGTTCGGGTTGGTGATGCGGCCGACCGCCTTCTTGGCGCGCAGCAGCGCCACGCCGCCGCCGGGGACGATGCCTTCCTGCACCGCGGCGCGGGTCGCGTTGAGGGCGTCCTCGACGCGGTCCTTCTTCTCCTTGACCTCGACCTCGGTCGCGCCGCCGACGCGGATCACCGCGACGCCGCCCGCGAGCTTGGCGAGACGCTCCTGCAGCTTCTCACGGTCGTAGTCCGAGGTGGTCTCCTCGATCTGCGCCTTGATCTGGCCGACGCGCGCCTCGATGTCGGCCTTCTTGCCGGCGCCGTTGACGATCGTGGTGTTCTCCTTGTCGATCACGACCTTCTTGGCGCGGCCGAGCATCTTGATGGTGACGTTCTCGAGCTTCATGCCGAGGTCGTCCGAGATCAGCTGACCGCCGGTCAGGATCGCGATGTCCTCGAGCATGGCCTTGCGGCGGTCACCGAAGCCCGGCGCCTTGACGGCGGCGACCTTGAGGCCGCCGCGCAGGCGGTTCACGACCAGGGTGGCCAGCGCCTCGCCCTCGACGTCCTCGGCGATGATCAGCAGCGGACGGCCCGACTGCACGACGGCTTCGAGCACCGGCAGCATGGCCTGCAGGCCCGACAGCTTCTTTTCGTGCAGCAGCACGTAGACGTCGTCGAGCTCGGCGGTCATCTTCTCGGCATTGGTGACGAAGTACGGCGAGAGATAGCCGCGGTCGAACTTCATGCCCTCGACGATGTCGACCTCGGTCTCCAGCGACTTGTTCTCCTCGACCGTGATCACGCCCTCATTGCCGACCTTCTGCATCGCCTGGGCGATCATCTTGCCGATCGCGGCGTCGCCGTTGGCGGAGATGGTGCCGACCTGGGCGACCTCGGCGGAGGAGGCGACCGGCTTGGCGCGCTTCTCGATGTCCTTGATGACGGCGGCCACCGCGGTGTCGATGCCGCGCTTGAGGTCCATCGGGTTCATGCCGGCGGCAACCGCCTTGGCGCCCTCACGGACGATGGCCTGGGCGAGCACGGTTGCGGTGGTGGTGCCGTCGCCGGCCAGGTCGTTGGTCTTGGAGGCGACCTCGCGCAGCATCTGCGCGCCCATGTTCTCGAACTTGTCCTCGAGCTCGATCTCCTTGGCGACGGTGACGCCGTCCTTGGTGATGCGCGGAGCGCCGAAGCTCTTCTCGATGACCACGTTGCGGCCCTTCGGGCCGAGCGTCACCTTGACGGCGTTGGCGAGAATGTCGACGCCGCGCAGCATGCGGTCGCGCGCGTCGCCAGAGAATTTGACGTCCTTGGCTGCCATTTGAAATCTCTCCTGGAGTGGACCTCGACGGCCAGGGGCGTGATCGCCGGCCTGTCGCCTGAACGAGGTTGAAAAACGCTGGTGGCCCGGGGCGGCCGGGAGGCCGCCCAGAGCTGTTCGGATCAGGCGGTTCGGATCAGGCGACGACGCCCATGATGTCGGACTCCTTCATGATGAGGAGCTCCTCGCCGTCCAGCTTGACCTCGGTGCCGGACCACTTGCCGAACAGCACGCGGTCGCCGACCTTGACGTCGAGCGGGGTCAGCTTGCCGCTCTCGTCGCGGCCGCCCGGGCCGACGGCGACGACTTCGCCCTGCGAGGGCTTTTCCTTGGCGGAGTCGGGGATGATGATGCCGCCCTTGGTCTTCTCTTCAGCGTCGATGCGCTTAACCACGACGCGGTCGTGCAGGGGACGAAACTTCGATTTAGCCATGACAGGTCCCTTTGCGGGTGCTTTGGTAGGTGATCGTCTGGATTTCTGAATCCGGCCACATTTGGCGCCCAGTTGGGGCCACGAGACTCGGGGCTTTAGCAATCAAGCCCTCCGAGTGCTAAAGGCCATCGCCGGAATATGGCTTGCCGCTGTTCCTGTCAAGCAAGGGGCACCGGTTAAGCGGTTGTTCAGGCTGTTAGGGGGATGTTGTCGCGGGCCAGACATGTTAGTGGAGCGGCGTCGTCATCCGACGTCATTGCTCTGATGCGCGTTTTGCGCTTGGTTGCCGGACGGGGCAGCCACGATCTTGTTCCTAAGGGGATGCCATGACGAGTTCACGGTGCGCGCGGCCGGTTGCCAATCTCGCGATCGCGTCAGCGCTCACAATGCTGCTGGGAGCGTGCGGCGGCGGCTTCAATTTGTCGCCCTCCAGTCCGGCGCCGCCGGAGGTGGCTGTGGAGCCCGAGGTTCCGGCGACGATCCGCGCGGAGGACCTCGTGGGCAAATGGGGCCTCGCGGCCTACAACAATCCCAACGACCGGGCGCGCACCGAGAAGATGGCGCTGGCGCAGTGCAAGCAGCCTTACGTGATCGGCGCGGGAACCTCCGGCGGCGTCATCATGCATCTGGCGGACCAGGCCACCCCGCAGGAGCTGCGCCTCAAGGGCTCGGCCAGCGGCAAGAATTACATCGGTCCCGCCGGTCCTCCCGGCGGCGAGCAGGACCGCGAGGTGGTCTCGTTCGACGGCAGGGTGCTGATCACCCGCTTCGTCGACAAGGATGCGGCCACCCGCTACCAGACCATGGTCTATGTCCGCTGCGGACCGCGGGCCTGAGCTCCGCTCGCCCGGCCAGACTAGACCAGACAAACGAAAAACGCCGGCGTTCCGCCGGCGTTTTTGTTGGGGCTGAGGAGCGAGGGCCGCTCAGTTGAACATCGCGTCGATGTCGTCCTGCGAGGCGTGGCCGACATCGCCTTCGGCCTTCGGGCCGTTCAGCAGCCTGGCGTCGCCCTCGCGGGTGTCGACGATCGGCGGCACATGCGCCTTGATGGCATCCACGCCACCCCAGATGTCCATCATCACCACGATGTGGTGCTCGATGAACTTCATCGTGGTCATGACCTTGTTGATGCGCTGGCCGGTCAGGTCCTGGAAGTTGCAGGCCTCGAAGATCGAGACCACGCGCTCCTGGATGTCCTCGCTGAGGATCTTCTGCTGGTCGGCGGAGTCGACCTTGCCGAGCGCGCTGGCGGCCTGGTCGATCGCCTCGGCCGCTTCGAGGATCTGCTGGGTGGCCTGCTCCGTGCCGCCGACGACGGCGCCAAGCTCGCCATTCACCTTGGCCATCTCCTCGCCGTTGAAGCTCTTGGCATGAAGCGTGGCGATCTCGCCCTTGGTGCGGTTGATGGCGTCGTGGATCAGGTCGAGCTCGACCTTGAGCTTCTCGCACTGCTCGATCTGCGCGCGATAGGTCTCGAGCAGCGCGCGCGCCTCGGCGACCTCGCGCTGGGCTGATTCCTCGATGGCCGCGGCCGTCGAGTTGCTCCCGCCGCTGCGCATCGCATTGGCCATCTGGGCGCGGATGGCGCGGAGCTCGTCCATGATTTCCTTGTGGTTGGGGCCGATCTCGCCACCCACGAAGTCGGGCTCCGGCATATGGCCGACGATTGCTTCTTCGATACGGAAACGCTTGCGAACAGCCATGATAGTATCCCTGACCTCTTGTTGGGCTCAGTTCTACGCTGTGGCTATTTAACATCGCGTTCACGCCAGGAACTGCGGCGGCGCAACGCCTGCGTGCGCCTGATACGAACGATTAACCAAGCTCCGCCGCGCTTCACGCAAAATAAACGCTAGCTATCAAATCAGCGCTTCGCTGCGGCGATGGTGAATCCCGGAGGCCTCTGCGTTTACCAAAGCGATCGGGTTTTGCTCTTTATTGACGATACGCGGGCGGCGTTGCCGCCTGCGCGCGGCGAACAGTCTTCAGACGAAACAGTACAGAGTACGTCGATGTTCAGATCATTCTCTACAGCGCTGCTGGCCGGCGCATGCGTCCTCTATTGCGGTGTGGATCGGGCTGCGGCCCAGGGATTTCAGCAGCCGACGGTGATCTATAGCGGGCCGCCGCAGCAGACGGCGCCGGTGCGCACCGCCTATGTCGAGCGCTCGCGGATGGGCGGCGGCTTCATCGAATTCCTGTTCGGCGATCCCCAAGGCGTCCGCGGCGCTCCGCCCCCGCAACAGCCCATGTATCAGCAGCAGCCGTCCACCTATGGGACGCAGCCGGCGATGCCGGGCGTCGTGCCCCAACAGGGATATCCTGACGAGGAGGCGTATGAGCAGACGCAGCGGCCGCTCGATCCGAAATACGAGAAACAGGTCGTTGACTATGACGGCAAAGAAAGGCCGGGCACGATCGTCATCGATACACCGAACAAATTCCTCTACCTCGTGCAGGGGCAGGGCACGGCGCTGCGCTATGGCATCGGCGTCGGCCGTCCGGGCTTCACCTGGTCGGGCGTGAAGACCATCTCCGCCAAGCGCGAATGGCCGGACTGGACGCCGCCGCCGGAGATGCTGGCGCGCCGGCCCGATCTGCCGCGGCACATGGAGGGCGGGCCGCAGAACCCGCTCGGCGCCCGCGCGATGTATCTGGGCTCGTCGCTCTATCGCATCCACGGCTCGAACGAGCCCTGGACGATCGGGACCAACGTGTCCTCGGGCTGCATCCGGATGCGCAACGAGGACGTCATCGACCTCTATGGCCGGGTGAATGTCGGCGCCCGGGTCATCGTGATGTAGCGTTGGTTCCGCGTCATGCGTCATGCAAAAGGCCGCCCTTCCGGGCGGCCTTCGTCGTTCCTGGCTGTGTCATCGCAATTGGCGATCAGGCGTAGTCGCTGCCGCCGTCATCATCATTGCCGAAGCTGTCATCGACATCGAAGTCCGTCGGATCGCTGTCGTTGCCGTTGTTGTCGTCGTAGTTCGCCTGGTCGAACAGGCCGGCGCGGCTGCCGCCATCGCCGGAGCGGCCGATGTCGTTGAGACCTGCATCCTGCGCCAGCGAGCCGCTCGACTGATCGCTGCCGCCCCAGGGGCTGCCGCCACCGCCGCGCTCCTCGATGATCGTGGTGTCGCCGAACGCCTGATGCGAGCCGCCGCCCATCATCGAGCGAATGCCGCCGAGCAGCAGCGAGCCGCCGACCATGCCGGCCGCTGCGGCCGCCGCGGTCCCTAGGAACGAGCCGCCTCCGCCGCCGAACACGCCGCCGCGCGGCTGGCCGAAGCCACCTTGGTCATAGGGGCCGGGTTGTGGCGGGTAGCCGGGCTGGCCCTGATAGCCGCCGGGCATCGCTTGGCCGCTGTTCCAGACCGGCCGGCTCGACGACGGCGGCGGCACGTTCGGGACGGAGCCGCGGCTGCCCGACGAGCCGAAGATGCTGTCACGCATCGAATCCAGGAAGCTGCCGGATTGCGCCGGCGGCGCGCTTTGCGCGTGCTGCAGCTCCTCGATCCGGGCATTGGCGCGCTTCAGGGCCTCGTCCTGCACCAGCACCGTCTGCACCAGCGCATAGACGGCGTTGGGGGCCTGCTGCAGCCCGCGAGAAATGGCGGCGGCAGCCTCCGGATCACGCGGCGCGGCCTCCAGCTTGGCAAGCCGGTCGAACAGGTCGTCGATGAGTTGGCGTTCTTGCGGTGTCATGTGGTTCTCCTGCCGCTTGCCGGTTCCAGCGAAGCGCGGCCAACATTTAGGGGGACTTTGTGGTCCGGCCAGCCGGGCCGCGGATTAAATTTCCGTATGCGACAAAGCGTCTGACGAGCGTGCGAATCAAACGCGGTCAGCGGGCATTTTGTTCGTTCAGGCGAGCGTCACCCGGCGGCGCTCCAGCAGGCCCGGAAAATGCTCGCCGGCGAGATAGGCGTGCTCATGCTCGCGCTGCACGGTCAGCGGATCGAGCTCGATCAGGACATCGTCGACGAAGCCGGGATGGCACATCACGAGGCCGTCCTCGGGAAGCTCGTGCAGGAAGCCGTCCATCAGCGTCCCGAAATCGGCGGCCTTGGTGAAGTCATAGGCGCCGGCGAAGGCGGGATTGAAGGGGATCGCGGCGCGCTTGGCGTGGCGGCGGAATTGCGCGCTCAGCACGTCGAGCAGCAGCGCCTTCGGCGCCGCCAGCCGCTGCATCAGCGGCGCATTGCGGCCGCCCTGGCGCACCCAGGCCGCTGGCGCGGCGTCCTTGACGGCGGCGAGGAACCCCTCGCGCACCTGCGGATAGAGCTGGGCGTGCTGGTGACCGTCGACGAAATCGGGCGCGCGGCCGAACAGCTCGCCGAAGGCGTTGAGCTGAACCATCACCTCGGCGCGGATCAGCTCGGGGTCGAGCCGGCGCATCAGCCCGGCGCGCAGCAGCTTTGGAAAGGGCAGGAACATGCCGCCTTCGGCGGGGCGGAAATGCATGGTCAGCGGCCGGAACGGCGCGGTCAGGGTCACATGCAGGCCGATCGCGCAGCGCGGACTGTCGGCGGCGACCTTGGTCAGCTCCGCGACCTCGCTGCGTCCGATCGCCGCGCCGACCGTCATCACCGAGGTGGCGTTCAGCCGGCCGCGCGCGATCAGGTCGCGGATCGCTGTGTTGACGCCGGGGCTGATGCCGTAGTCATCGGCGCACAGCCAGATGCGCCGGTGCGGCGCCTCGCTCATTCTGCGGCGGTCCTCTCGCCGTCGCTGCGCGCATCGAGGTTCGCGCGCTTCTCGCTGTGCTCGGCGACGAAGTAGATCGGCCGCGCCTTCAGCTCGGACAGGATCTTGCCGATATACTCGCCCATGATGCCGATCATGATCAGCTGCACGCCGCCGATCGTCATCAGGCCGACCATCAGCGAGGGATAGCCCGGCACCGACTTGCCGGTGGTGAAGGTCTCCCACAGGATCGAGAGCCCGAACAGGAAGGCGGCCGAGGCGAGCAAAATTCCTAAGAGACTGGCCACCCGCAGCGGCGCCACCGAGAACGAGGTCAGGCCCTCGATCGACAGGCCGAGCAGGCCGGTGAGATTGAAGGTCGTGACGCCGTGCGCGCGTGCCGCGGGCTCATAGTCGACGCGGATCTGGCGGAAGCCGATCCAGCTCGCCAGTCCCTTGAAGAAGCGGTTGCGCTCCGGCAGCTGGCGCAGCGCCGCGACCGCGCGCGGCGACAGCAGGCGGAAGTCGCCGGCATCCTCCGGGATCTTCTGCCGCGCGCCCCAATTGATCAGCGCGTAGAAGCCGTGCACCGCGACGCGGCGCAGGAACGGCTCGTTGTCGCGATGCGCCTTCGCCGTGTAGACGACGTCATAGCCGTCCTTGATCCAATGCGTGACGAGCTGCTCGACCAGCGCGGGCGGATGCTGGCCGTCGCCATCCATGAACAGCACGGCGCCGCGGCGGGCATGGTCGAGGCCGGCCATCAGCGCCGCCTCCTTGCCGAAATTGCGCGACAGCGACACCACCTGCACGTCGAGCGCATCGGCCTGCAAGGTGCGGGCGATGGCGAGCGTGTTGTCGCGGCTGCCGTCGTCGACATAGACGAGCTCGCAAGCCAGGCCGAAGCGCTGGCGCAGGGTGCGGGCGAGATTGTTCAGGCGCTCGTGCAGCGCCGTCAGTCCCGCGCCTTCGTTGTAGACGGGGATAACGATCGACAGTCCCTGCGACGCGGCGTCGGCCGCAGTCGTGGTCAGGTCGGAGACGTCAGTTCCCAGCATCGCTTTGGAATCCTCATTCGCCCGCCAACATATGGTAGCTGCCGCTGCCTGTCGCTACGATGAACGGCGATTTATGATCGCAGGAAGGCCTCGAGGCGGGCAAACAGCGGATTCTCGCGGTCGAGCACGTAGTCGAGCGAGGCCACCGACACCGTCTCTGCGCCATGCGCGCGCAGGAAGCTGCCGAGCGCGTAGATCTGCGCGGGCGGGCAGTGCAGCGTCAGCATCCCCGAGGAGGTCGGGCCGCCGAACGGCGCGACGACGCCGAAGCGGTTATGCGCCTTGGTCAGCATTGCTGCGTCGCACCCTTTGAAGCGGGTGCGGACCTCGCGGTATTTCCTGGCGCGGGCGCTGGCGTGGATGTGGTCGAGGATGATCCGCGCGCTCTCGCGGGGACCGTCCGACCAGTCGGCATCGCGCGAGGCGACGAGATTGGCTTGGCTGCGCAGGATCACGCCGTCGTCGAGCACCTTCAGCCCGTTGGCGGCGAGCGTGGAGCCGGTGCTGGTGATGTCGACGATCAGCTCGGCGGTGCCGACGGCAGGCGCGCCCTCGGTGGCGCCGGCGCTCTCGACGATGCGGTAGTCGACGATCCCGTGACTCGCGAAGTAGCTGCGCGTCAGGTTGATGTATTTGGTCGCGACGCGCATGCGGCGATTGTGCTGGGCGCGGAAGCCGGTGGTGACGTCGTCGAGATCGGCCATGGTGCGGACGTCGATCCAGGCCTGCGGCACGGCGACCACGACATTGGCGCCGCCGAAGCCGAGCGTGTCGATCAGCAGCACGCGCTTGTCGGCGTCGGTGATGCCCTCGCGGACGAGGTCCTCGCCGGTGACGCCGAGATGCACGGTGCCGCGCGCCAGCTGCGAGACGATCTCACTCGCAGACAGATAGGCGATCTCGACATTGTCGAGGCCGGAGATCGTGCCGCGATAGTCGCGCGCGCCGCCGGGCTTGGAGAGGTTCAGCCCGGCGCGGCCGAAGAACGCCTCCGCATTCTCCTGCAGGCGTCCCTTGGAGGGAACGGCGAGGACGAGGGGGCCGCTCATGATGCTCTCCCGCGCGCGGCTGTGCCCGCGGCGCTGCTCTGGGCGAGGCGCTCGATCCAGATCGAGAAGCCCACGGCCGGAATGGACGAGGCGGCGCCGAGCTGACTGAGCAGGCCATCATAGCGTCCGCCCGCGACCAGCGGCTCGTCGCCATTGCCCGAATGATGCAGCTCGAACTCGAAGCCGGTGTAGTAATCGAGGCCGCGGCCGAACGACGTGGCAAAGCGTACCTTTGCGACCTCGATGCCGCGCGCGGCCATGAAGCCGGTGCGTGCGTCGAGCGCGTCGATGGCCGCGGAGATGTCGAGTTTGGCGTCGGCGGCGAGCGCACGGAGCTGTTTGACCGCGTCCGTCGGAGTGCCTGAGATCGAGAGGAAGCGCTTGATCAGGTCGAGCGCATCGCGGGGCAGGGCGCCGCTCTTCAGCGTCGATTGCTCCAGGAAGCGGTCGGCGATTTCAGCGACCGTGCGGCCGCCGACGGCGGTGGCGCCGGCGATCGACATCAGGTCGGTGACGAGCGCGAGCGCCGCCTTTCGGTCGGAGCCGGCCAGTGCTGCGAGCACGCCCTCATATTCGTTGCGCGGCGCCACCTCGGCAATGGAAAGCCGCTCCAAATCCTGCGCCAAGGTGCGCTTGCGGTTGAAATCCTTGATCAGCCGGCGCCGCCACACCGGGTAGAGATTCAGCGCGTCGATCAGCGCCGTGAACAGCGCGACGTCGCCGGTGCGGATCTCGACCTCGGCCAGCCCCGCCGCGGCCGTCGCCTCCATTGCCAGCGCCAGCATCTCGGCGTCCGCCGCCGGATGGTCCTTGCGGCCGAAGGATTCGATGCCGGCCTGGAGGAACTCGCTGGAACGGCCGTTGCGGTAGCGAAATACGGGCCCGAGATAGCTGAACCCGGCCGGCTGGCCGGCGCGGACCGAGGCGAGATAGTCGCGGGCGACGGGGATGGTCAGGTCAGGCCGCAGGCACAGCTCCTCGCCGCCGGCATCCGTCGTCAGATACAGGCTCTTGCGGATGTCCTCGCCGGAGAGGTCGAGGAACGGCTCGGCCGGTTGCAGGATGGCCGGCTCGGCGCGCGCGTAGCCGGCGTCCGCGAAGGACTGCAACAGCGTGTCCGCCCACGCGGCGGGTCCGGTCGGAGCGGGTCCGGTCATGTCGATCGAGTTCCAAAGTGGATGAGACGCCCCCTCAAGGGCGGCGGCTGCCCCTTAGCATGGTCATTTGACGGTTTCGACTGCGAATGGCCGGGGCGGGCCACAATCCGCGGGGATGCCTTAACCGCCGCCTCCCTGCCAATCACCCAGGGTCGCCTGGACCAAAGCGAGCGCGGCCACGCCCGCGGTGTCGGCGCGCAGGATGCGCGGGCCGAGCGCCAGCCTGATCACGCGCGGCTGCCGCAGCAGCAGCTCGCGCTCCTCGGCCGCGAAGCCGCCCTCCGGGCCGATCAGCACGTCGATGCCGGCCGGCGCGTCGTCGCGCAGCGCCTGGAGCGGCGCGGCGACATCGGCGGCCTCGTCGCATAACACCAGCAGCCGTGTGGCCGCCCGCTCGCGCAGGAACCGCTCCAGCGGCACGGGATCCCTGACCTCGGCCAGGCTGAGGATGCCGCATTGCTCGGCCGCCTCGATCACGTTGGCGCGCATCCGCTCGCCATTGACCCGCGCCACCTGCGTGTGTCGGGTGAGGACCGGCTCGAGCCGAGCGGCGCCCATCTCGACCGCCTTCTGCACGACGTAGTCGAGCCTGGCGTGCTTGAGCGGGGCGAAGGCGTAGGCGATGTCGGGCAGCCGGTCCTGCGGCCGGATCCGCTGCTGGATGGCCAGGATTTCGGGCCGCTTGCGCCCGGCGATCGCAGCCTGCCATTCGCCGTCGCGGCCGTTGAACACCAGCACCGAATCGCCCGCGCCGAGCCGCAGCACGTTGCCAAGATAGTTGCTCTGATTGCGCTCCAGCGGGACTGCGCCGCCCTCAAGGAGGGGCGCATCGACGTAAAGGCGCGGAGCGGTGAAGTCGTATTGGGGCATGGCACGAAGCTGCTGGCGGGAGTGATGCTTGCTTAGCCGAGGCGACGCAGGGCGGAAAGCCGGCACGCCGCGCCAGCCGGACAGGAGAGGGCGCGTTTCGGCCGTGCTGCCGACAGATTTGTCCGCTTCGATCGGTGCGGAAATGGCGGTCGTCCATTCGGGCGGGACTCCGGCGCTGCCGGAAGCCTTGGCGGGGGCTTGCGAGGAGAACAGCCGTGATCTCTAGACATTCGACTTGGGCCATCGCTGCGACGGTCGTGATGGCGCTCTCCGCAGCTGTCAGGGCCGACGACAAGGCAGCCGCGCCGCAGCCGGCGACCCCTGCGGGTCAGGGAGGCGCGGGCGTAGCCGGCTTCCGCCCGCCCGAAAGCTGCGTCAAGGACTTCACCCCGTTGCGGGACGAGACCGCACGCCGCGCCAAGCTGCTCAAGGCTGCGACCGAGCGCCGGTTCGCGCCGGGGGAAGCGTGTCAGCTGGTGCATGATTACGAGCTCGCCCAGACGAAAATGATCGATTTCGCGGTGGCGCACGCCTCCTCATGCGGAATCCCGGCGAAGATCACCGACCAGTTGAAGGCGAATCACGAAAATACCCTCGCGGTGATGCGCAAGGTCTGCACCGCGACCTGAGCGTGGTTCCCGGCTCGACGTGGATGGGTGGCGCGACAGGCCGGTCCGCAGCTCCAGAGGACGAGTGGCGATCCTGCAGTGGCTGCCACGGCTAAGATGAACACAACGTGATCAGGCGGCGATTCGATCCCTTTTGAGGCCGCACTGCGTCTCTCGGCCGCGGCTGCCCAAATCCGCGGTTGTGCCGGGCGGGCGGGAATCGTAAAAGCCCCTGATCGGATCGTGCTTTCGTCCGGAAGTGTTGAGGATTCTTGGTCTTGCCGGAGAACCAGCCTTGATCGTCCGCCATTCCATCGTGCCGCTCGCCATTGCCGCCGTCATGCTCTCCGCAGGGCAGGTCGCGGCGCAAGGCGCGTTTCCCGCGCCGCTGCCGGGCCAGACGCAGACCAACTCCTCATCATCGCCGTTCCCGCCGATCAATGGCAGCGCGCCGCCGCCGATGGCGGCGCCGGCAAATGCGTTCCCGCCGGCCGGTCCGGCCGCGTTCGGCGGCGGCGGAGGTGCTGGTTTCGGCGCGCCCCAGCAGGCCGGGCCGTCCGACAGCTGCATGAAGGATTTCGTGCCGCTGCGTGAGGAAGCCGAGCGCCGGGGCAAGCTGATCCAGGAGGCGAGCAAGAAGAAGGCGACGCCGGTCGAGGCCTGCAAGCTGTTCAAGAACTTCAGCCAGGCCGAGGTCAAGATGATCAAATACATCGAGGCCAACTCGGCGCGCTGCGGCATTCCCGCCCAGATCGCCGAACAGTTGAAGACCAACCACAAGGGCACCGAAGGCATTCAGCAGAAGGTCTGTAACGTCGCCGAGCAGATGCAGAAGGGCGGCGGACCGGCTCCCGCGCCCGGCCTCAGCGACGTGCTCGGCTCGTCGGCCGCCTTGCCCGAAGCCAATACGGCGAAGAAGGGCGGCTCGGCTTTCGACACGCTGACCGGCAACGTCCTGACCCGATGAGCGACAGCGCCGTCCGCGTTGCAGACGCGACCGGCAATTGGGTCGATACGCTGGCGCCGGCCTGGAGCCGGCCGTATCTGCGGCTTGCGCGCTTTGATCGCCCGATCGGATCCTGGCTGCTGCTAATGCCGTGCTGGTGGTCGGCGGCGCTGGCAGCCGGCATGTCCGGCGACCTCTCGATGCTGCCCGTTTGGATCGTGTTGTATTTCGTCGGCGCCTTCGTCATGCGCGGCGCCGGCTGCACCTGGAACGACATCACCGACCGCGATCTCGATGCCAAGGTGGAGCGCACGCGCTCCCGTCCGATTCCGGCCGGGCAGGTCGGCGTGAAGCAGGCGCTAGCCTTTCTGGTGGCGCAGGCCCTGATCGGCCTCGTGGTGCTGCTGCAATTCAACCGCTTCGCGATTCTGACCGGCATCGCCTCGCTGCTGATCGTCGCGATCTACCCGTTCATGAAACGCGTCACCTGGTGGCCGCAGGTCGTGCTCGGCCTCGCCTTCTCCTGGGGCGCGCTGATGGGGTTTGCCGTGGCGTTCGGACGCCTCGATGCGACGGCGCTGCTGCTCTATGCCGGGTCGATTTCGTGGGTGATCGCCTATGACACGATCTACGCGCATCAGGACGCCGAGGACGATGCGCTGATCGGCATCAAGTCGACAGCGCGGCTGTTCGCCGAGCGCACGCATCTGGCGCTGGTGGTGTTCTATTCACTTGCCGTCGTGCTGATTGGCGCAGCCTTTGTCACTGCCCATGTGCACGTCGCAGCGTGGCTGGGACTCGGCGGCTTCGCCGCGCATCTCGCCTGGCAGGTTCGCCGGCTGAACACGGCGGATCCCGCGCTGTGCCTGCGGCTCTTCAAATCGAACCGTGATGCAGGCCTGCTGCTGTTCGCGGCTCTCTTGGTTGACGCGGTGCTCCGCGCGGCCTGATCAGGTCCGCGCGATGATCTCGCGCTCGCCGCGATAGATCATCGCGGGGTTGAGCAGGTGCCCGACACGGCGACGCATCAGGAACCGCGGACGGCGCGCGCGAATGGCGTTGCGACGCCGGCGGCGCGGCGCAGCGTCACGCTTCGGTTCTTGCAGTTGTGGCAGCGCGAAGGTCTCGCTCCACATTGCCCAGGCGGCGACGATGTCGTCCTGGTCGTCGCTGACGCAGAGCGGAATGCTCAGCGAGGGGTCGCGATGCAGTAGGATCAGCATCATCTGCGTGTCGTCGACCTCGCGCAGCGCGATGCCGAGGAAATCGCTGACCCGGAGATTCACGGCCATGCGCATGCCGCTGACGGCACGGCGCAGCACGACGCGCTCCCGGTGCAATTCGATCTGCCGGATCCCGCCATCGGCACGAATGTCGTGCGCGCTGTACGAGACGGGCAGGGAAAGGGGGTCGAGCCGCAGCACGCGGCTCGACCCAGCGGAATTGCTTCCGCCTGATGCTGTTTGACGCCTCACGGCTTGGTCTCCCCGCCGGGATTATTCTCCCGGTCGATGCGTGAGACCTTGCCACGCGCCTCGCCCGTATCAGCTTAAGATTGCTGGTTAATCAGATCTCACGCATGATCCTCTTACCGTCATGATTGACAAGCGCTTGCCCCGCATGATTGACGAGACCTTGCCGATTTGCCGACAATCCGACGTGGTGCTGCCGCCCTGCTTGAAGTCGGCGTGAACAGGCCACATTTCGTCTGGATTGAGACGTCTTCGCCGCCCACCTGACATCGATCGGATCGTGTTCGTGACCTCTTCCCCCTCAGCCGCTGCATCATCGACCTCAGCCCAATCAGACCTGCTCGATCAGTCCGCCCTACGAACGCTCGCCGAGCGGCTGGTCGAGGCTGCGAAGAAGGCCGGCGCCGATGCCGCCGACGCCATCGCAGTGCGCGGCATCTCACAGGGCGTCGAGGTCCGCGACGGCCGCGTCGAAGAATCCGAACGCTCGGAAGGCGACGATGTCGGCCTGCGCGTGCTGGTCGGCAAGCGCCAGGCGGTGGTGTCCACCAACGACGTCAGCGGCGACGGCGTGGCTCGGCTGGCGGAGCGGGCGGTCGCGATGGCGCGCGTGGCGCCCGATGACAAATATGTCGGGCTCGCCGATCCCGAGTTGCTGGCGCGCGACATTCCCGAGCTCGATCTGCTCGATCCCAACATCCCCGGCACCTCCGAGTTGGAGCGGCGGGCGCAGGAGGCGGAGGCAGCCGCGCTTGGCGTCAAGGGCGTCGCCAAGTCCGGCGGCGCATCGGCATCGGCCGGCATCGGCGGCATGGTGCTGGTGACGAGCAGCGGTTTTCACGGCGCCTATCTGCGCTCGAGCCAGAGCATCTCGACCACGGCGATCTCCGGCGAAGGCACCGGCATGGAGCGCGACTACGACTACACGGCGGCGCCTCACGGCGTCGATCTGCTGGCCCCCGAAGCCGTCGGGCGCAGCGCCGGCGAGCGCGCGGTGGCGCGTGCCAATCCGCGCAAGGTCGCGACCTGCCAGGTGCCCGTGGTGTTCGATCCGCGCGTATCCGGCTCGCTTGTCGGCCATCTCGTCGGTGCGATCAATGGCGCGTCCATCGCGCGCAAGACCAGCTTCCTCAAGGACAAGCTCGGCGCGCAGCTGTTCGCCAAGGGCATCCGCATCATCGACGATCCCCTGCGCCGGCGCGGCTTGCGCTCGCAGCCGTTCGACGCCGAGGGCGTCAAGGTGAAGCAGACGGCGCTGGTCGATGACGGTGTTCTCACGACTTGGCTGCTGGACTCCGCCACCGCTCGCGAGCTCGGCATGACCACGACGGGCCACGCGCATCGCGGCGTGTCGTCCTCGCCGTCGCCGGGCCCGTTCAACCTGCATCTCGAAGCCGGCGTCGTGACCGCCAAGGAGCTGATCTCGGACATCAAGCAGGGCTTCTATGTCACCGACCTGATCGGCTCGGGCGTCAACGGCGTGACCGGCGATTACAGCCGGGGTGCATCCGGCTTCTGGATCGAGAACGGCGAGATCGGCTATGCAGTCAGCGAAGTGACGATCGCAGGCCACCTGTTCGAGATCTTCAAGTCGATGACCCCCGCGAGCGATCTGGAATTCCGCTATGGCGTCAATGCGCCGACGGTGCGCATCGAAGGGCTGACGCTTGGCGGACGGTGAAATCGAGAGCTCCGGCGGGGTGAGCCTGGCTGCGGATGCCGGGCTGCTGAAGCAGGCGGTGCGCGAGGCCGGCGAGCTGGCGCACGCGATGTTCGGCACCGATCTGCGCAAATGGACCAAGGGGGCGTCGTCCCCGGTCTCCGAAGCCGACATGGCTGTCAACGATCTGCTCGAGCGCAGGCTTCGATCGGCAACACCCGATTACGGCTGGCTGTCCGAGGAGAGCGTCGATGATCCCGCCAGGCTCGACCGGTCCCCGGGTCTGGATCGTCGATCCGATCGACGGCACCCGCTCCTATCTCGGCGGCCGCAACGACTGGTGCGTGAGCGTCGCGCTGGTCGAGCAGGGGGCGCCGATCCTTGGCGCGGTCTACGTCCCCGTCAGCGAGGAGTTCTTCTTCGCGGCGCACGGCGCCGGCACCACCTTGAACGACGAGACGGTCCGGGCTTCCACGGGTAACGACATCGACTTCAGTCGGGTCGCCGGGCCCAAACCGCTGGTTGAGCGGCTCGCGCAGGACTCGAAGAAGATCGAGCTGCATCCGCGAATCGGGTCTTTGGCGCTCAGACTGTGCCGTGTCGCCCATGGTGCGCTCGATGCCGCTTTTGCAGGCGGACAAAGCCGCGATTGGGACCTTGCGGCGGCTCATCTGATCGTGCAGGAAGCGGGTGGTAAAATGAGCGCATTGTCGGGCGAGGCGATCCTCTATAATCGTCCGGACGTGGCCCATGGGGTGCTGGTAGCAGCGGGACGCGATCGACATGCTGACATCGTCAGCCATTATCGCCGGTTGCCGCAGAGCTGATCATCCCCTCGGACCGCGCCGCCAGGCCACCCGCAGGCGCGTTGATTAGGAACGAGACCGATGACAGACAGCGCCTCGCAGCAGCTCCTCCACCTCGTGATCGGCGGCGAGCTCGTCAACCTCGACAAGAACGAGTTCAAGGATCTCGACAAGGTCGATATCGTCGGCGTCTATCCGAACTACGCGACGGCCCACGCCGCCTGGCGCGCCAAGGCGCAGATGACGGTCGACAACGCCCATATGCGCTATTTCATCGTCCACCTGCACCGGCTGCTCGATCCCGGTCAGGACGCGAAGTAAGACGCGAAGCTGCCGACTTGAAACATCTGATCCGCAATACGCTGCGCAGCGGCTGGTTCCAGCGCGCCGTCGGGTTCCTCGCGGCCGAGTACCTGCGCCTGGTGTGGCTGACCAACCGCTTCACCTTCGAGCCGCCCGAGGTCTATGAGATCGTCGAGCCGCAGATGCCGGCGATCTTCGCGTTCTGGCACGGCCAGCATCTGCTGACGCCCTTCATCAGGAACAAGCCGAGCTACCGCGCCAAGGTGCTGATCTCCAAGCATCGCGACGGCGAGTTCAACGCAATCGCCGCGGAGCGGCTGGGCATCGGAACCATCCGCGGCTCCGGCGATCACGGCGGCTCCTTCCACCGCAAAGGTGGGGTCGGGGCGTTCAGGGAGATGGTGCAGGCGCTCGAAGACAACTATAATGTTGCATCGACCGCCGATGTGCCGAAGCGCGCGCGGATTGCGGGTCTCGGCATCATCATGCTCGCGCGTGAGTCAGGACGTCCGATCATGCCGTTCGCAATGGTCACGAGCCGCTTCATTCGCCTGAAGAACTGGGACAGCACGACCATCAATTTGCCATTCGGCCGCGGCGCATTGGTGGGAATCAAGGAAATCAACGTGCCGCGTGATGCCGACGCTGCCATGATGGAGCAGGCGCGCCTCGATCTCGAGGCCACGCTGAACGAATGCATGCGCCGCGCCTATGAGCTCGTCGGCCGCCCCGAGGCCTGTCCGCCGCCGGTGACGTCAGGAGCCGACTCTTTGGGAGCCGACTCTTTAGGAGCCGCTCGTGGCTAGCCCGCTGCCGATGGCCCTGCGCGTCTACCGCGGGTTGTCCTCGGCGGCGGTGCCGCTTGCGCCGGCCCTGATCCGGCAACGCCTCAAGCACGGCAAGGAAGATCCTGACAGGACCGACGAGCGGCGTGGCCTGAGTCACGATACCCGTCCCGAGGGACCGCTGGTCTGGATCCACGGTGCCAGCGTCGGCGAGGTGCTGGCGGCGGCGGCGTTGATCGAGCGGCTGCGTGGGCTCAACATTCGTATCCTCATCACTTCGGGAACGGTGACCTCGGCCGCGATCGTCGCCAAGCGCTTCCCGCCCGACGTGATCCATCAATACGTGCCCTATGACACGCCGCGCTTCGTGGAGCGCTTTCTGGATCATTGGCGTCCCTCGCTCGGCCTCTTCATCGAATCCGATCTCTGGCCCAATCTGATCCTGGCCGGCGCCTCGCGCCGGGTGCCGATGGTCGTGATCAACGGCCGGATGTCGCCGCGCTCGTTCCCGCGCTGGCGGCGCATGGCGGGCACGATCTCCGCGCTGCTCGGCCGCTTCGATCTGTTCCTGGCGCAGTCGCAGGCCGATGCCGACCGGTTCGCCGCGCTCGGCGCGCGCAACGTCGTCACGACCGGCAACCTGAAGCTCGACGTGCCGGCACCGCCTGCCGATCCGGCCAAGCTCGACCGGCTGGCCGCGATGACGCGCGGCCGTCCGGTGATCGTCGCCGCGTCGACCCATCCCGGCGAAGAAGAGATCCTGATTGCAACTCACAAGGTGCTTGCGGGCATCTATCCGTCGCTGCTCACCGTGATCGTGCCGCGTCATCCGCATCGTGGTCCCGCGGTCGCCGAGCTCGTCGCGGGCGCGGGGTTGCAGCCCGCCTTGCGCTCGCGCGAGGAGCAGCCGCTCGCCGGCACCGATGTCTATGTCGCGGATACGATGGGTGAGCTCGGCCTGTTCTATCGGCTGGCGCCGGTCGTCTTCATGGGCGGCTCGCTGGTCGAGCATGGCGGCCAGAACCCGATCGAAGCCGTCAAGCTCGGCGCAGCCATCGTGCACGGGCCGCACGTCTTCAACTTCACCGACGTCTATGAGGCGCTGGACAGGGCGGCCGGTGCGCGGCTCGCGCATGATCCGGACGCGCTGGTGCGGCAGCTCCGCCAGCTGCTGTCGGACCCCGCGGCCTGCAACAGCCTGGTCGCCGAGGGATCGCGCGTCGTCGATCAGCTCGGCGGTGCGCTGGAGCGAACGCTGTCCGCGCTCGAGCCGTATCTGCTGCAGATCAGGCTGGAGATGGGGACCGCCGGCGATGCGTGAGCCGGCCTTCTGGCATCGGCCCCGATCCTGGCAATCGCGTCTGCTGTCTCCGCTCTCGATGCTCTACGGCACTGTCGCCGCGCGCCGGATGCGACAGCCGGGGATCGACGCCGGGCTGCCGGTGATCTGCGTCGGCAACTTCCATGTCGGCGGCGCCGGCAAGACGCCGACGGTGCTGGCGCTGACCGGCTTGCTGCGCGAGCTCGGCGAGCGGCCGGTCGTGCTGAGCCGCGGCTATGGCGGCCGGCTGCGCGGGCCTGTGCTGGTCGATCCCAAAGCTCATGTTGCCGCCGATGTCGGCGACGAGCCGCTGATGATGGCGGCCCGTGTGCCGGTCGTGGTGTCGCGCCATCGCGCCGACGGCATCGGCCTGATCAAGGCGCAGGGCGCCTCCGTCATCCTGATGGACGACGGATTTCAGAACCCGTCGATCACCAAGAACCTCGCGCTGATCGTGATCGATGGCGCGCGTGGGCTCGGCAATGCCAGGGTGTTTCCCGCCGGGCCGCTGCGCGCGCCGCTGCCGCCGCAACTGGCACGGACCGACGCGCTGCTGGTGGTCGGGGACGGGGACGCGGGCGAGGCCGTCGCGTCACCCGTCGCTGCCCAGGGAAAGCCGGTCTTCAGGGCCCATCTGCGGCCGGACGCAAAGGTCATCGCTGCGCTGGCGGGACGGCCGCTCCTGGCCTTCGCCGGGATCGGCGATCCCCAGCGCTTCTTCAGGACGCTTCGTGCCAGCGGGCTCGACATCGAGGCCGAGCGCGCCTTTCCCGACCATCATCCCTTTTCAACCGAGGACATCGCCTCCCTGAGCGATCAGGCGGCGCGTCACGGCTTGACGCTGGTGACGACCGAGAAAGATCTGGCGCGGCTTGGCGGCAGCGGATCAGCTCACGCCGACCGCGGCATCACCGCATTTCCGGTGACGCTGCAATTCGCAGATCAGGCTGCGGTGCGCAGCTACGTCACGCAACGGCTGTCGGCGCTGACAAAGCGCTAGACTAGCCATTCGCCTTCAGCGCGCCGGGATAGTGCCGCTGCAGGACCGCGCTCGGCACCGCATAGGCCTCTTGCAGGTCGACGCTCCAATATTTCAGCTCGTCGAGCGGTATCCGTGCATCGGTGACCGCACAGCGCACATAGCTTCCCGGCGAGATCACGCGGAAATCCCCATCCAGATACTGCACCTGCGCTTCGCCCTGGCCCGAGGGACCGAACTTGTTGAGCACGTCCGCGATCTCCACTCCCTGTACGCCGCCACCGTGCGCACAACCTCATGATGTCCGGTGATTTCAGTAGCATAGATAGGGGGGACTGTCGCTTCCGCAAACCCACCGATTTGTGATGCGGCGGCCGGAAGGGCCGTGCTAGCTAGGTTTCAGGTCTCCGCCGCTTGTCTTCCCCGGCTGGTTTGATGCGCTTCCTCACCACCGTCGTCGTTGCTCTGCTCTGCGCCACGGCATCGGCGGCCTCCGCCGAGCCGTCGCCCGTTGCGGTCGAGATTCCCGCCGACAATTACGTGTTGCATGCGCAGCTCTACCGCCCGGGCGGGAAGGGGCCGTTTCCGACCGTGATCGCGCTGCATGGCTGCGGTGGGCTGGCCGGCCGCAGCGAGCCGGTGCAGCCGCGCTATCGCGACTGGGCGCTGGATCTCGTCAAGGACGGCAAGGCCGTGCTGCTGCCGGACAGCTACGGCTCGCGCGGGCTCGGGCCGCAATGCCGCGTCAAGGAACGCCGCATCAGCGGCCGGCGCGAGCGGGTCGCCGATATCGTGATCGCGCAGAAATGGCTGCTGCAGCAATCCTGGGCGATGCCGGACCGCATCAGCCTGGTCGGCTGGGCGAGCGGCGCCAGCGCTTTGCTCTGGGCGGTGCGGCCGCAATTGCCCGACCACGCCTCGCCGGACTTCCGTGCGGCCGTCGCGTTCTATCCAGATTGCCGGGCGTCATCGGGCCTCGGCTGGAGCGCGCGGGTTCCGACGCTAATTCTCATCGGCGGCCTCGACGATGTCTATTCACCGCCGGCGTGCCGGCAGATGATCGATGGCGCGCGCGGCCGCAGCGCGCTGACCCGCATCGTGGTCTATCCCGGCGCCTATCATGATTTCGATCGGCTCAATCTGCCGGTGCATCAGGTCGCGGGCGCCGATGCCGCCGCGCCCGAGCGCGGCCATGTCGGCTCTGATCCGGAAGCCCGCGCCGACGCACAGAAGCTTGTCGCCGACTGGCTGGCGCGCTGATCGGTCCTCAGAACAGGCTGCCTTGATCGGCAGGATCAGGCGTGCGCTTCGGCGCGGCCGGCTTGCTCTCCCGCACCGGCTTTGGCGCAGCCGGAGCAGACGTTGGGGCAGGGCTTCCAGCGCCGGCCGTCGCTGCGATCCTGCCGTCGGCGAACTCCAGCGACAGCGTCGCGCCGGCCTCGATGCCTGCCGCCTGGTGCAGAGGATGGCCGGCCTCGTCGCGCACCAAAGCAAAGCCGCGCGCGAGCACGCTGCGATAGGACAGCGCCGACAGCAATTGGCCGGCATGATCGGTTCGTGCCCGTAAGCGTAGGATCGAGGTCGCCAGCGCACGGCTGGCGCGATCGGCGAGCCGCTCGGTGCGGTCGCGCTCGCGCGCGATCGCCTGCCGCTTGGCCTGCGCATAAGCGAGCCGCGACGCCTTGAAGCGGGCATCGAGCGCTTCGAACCGCTCGCGCCGCCGATGCAGCAGGCTGCGCGCGGACAGCGACAGCCGCTCGGACGACACGACCAGGCGATGATCGGCCTGCGTGATCTGTCCATGCAGCACGCGCAAGGTGAGCTTGGCGCTGGCCGCGGCGAACTGGCGGAAATGGACGTGCGTGTTGGTCTTGAGCGCCCGCGGCAGGCTGGCCGCGGCCGCATCGAGCCGCTGCTGCGGGATCGCGAGCAGGTCGCTCGGACCGGGCAGAGCGCGGGCTGCGGCGCGTAGCTCGTTGCGGCGGCTCTCCTGGCCGCGCTGCCAGCAGACGCTGACGCGGCGGGCGAGGCTCGCGACCTCCTGCATCAGCTCGCTGCGTACGGGCACCGCCATCTCGGCCGCAGCGGTCGGCGTCGGCGCGCGCTTGTCGGCGGCGAAATCGATCAGGGTGACGTCGGTCTCGTGGCCGACGGCCGAGATCAGCGGGATCATGCTCTCAGCGGCCGCGCGAACCACGATCTCCTCGTTGAACGACCAGAGATCCTCCAGCGAGCCGCCGCCGCGCGCGACGATCAGCACGTCGGGGCGGGGAATCGGGCCATCCTCCGGCAGATCGTTGAAGCCGCGAATCGCGGCCGCGACCTGCTCGGCCGAGCCGTCGCCCTGCACCCTCACCGGCCACACCAGCACACGGCGCGGAAAGCGATCCTCCAGCCGGTGCAGGATGTCGCGGATGACCGCGCCGGTCGGCGACGTCACGACGCCGATCACCTCCGGCAGCCAGGGCAAGAGCTGCTTGCGCGCGGGATCGAATAGGCCCTCGGCGCCGAGCTTCTTCTTGCGCTCCTCCATCAGCGCCATCAGCGCGCCGATGCCGGCCGGCTCCAGCGCCTCGATGACGATCTGGTATTTCGAGGAGTTCGGATAGGTCGTGAGCTTGCCGGTCGCGATGACCTCGAGCCCCTCCTGAGGCTTGAAGCGCATGCGGCCATGCACGCCCTTCCAGATCACCGCCTCGATCTTGGCGCTCTCGTCCTTGAGCGCGAAATAGCAATGACCTGAGGAATGCGGTCCGCGAAAACCGGTGATCTCGCCGCGCACCCGGACATGGCCGAACTGGTCCTCGACCGTGCGCTTCAGCGCCGAGGACAGCTCGGTGACGGTGAATTCGGGCGCGTTGGGCAGGGCTTCCGCAGGCGGCATTGCTGGCTGATTCGGGTTTGGGAGTAGGCGCCAAGGTAGGGGCTTTCGGCCAGCTCCGCCAATCAAGCCGTTGCCTTTTCGATAACTCTATTATACAGAGTACTCTATTGAGAGACGTTCAGGAGGGACGGATGAGAGCCGTCAAAATCGTGTTTCGGCTGGTTGGCTTGGGACTTAGCCTCGCGGGGGCTCTGGCGCTGATCCTCGGCGCAATGCTCGCGACCCCGCTGGTGCGCCCGCCTGAGCTGACGTCGATCTCCGAGACGGCCGGCCGGGTCGACCGCAGCACCATGCCTCCCTTGCAGCGCTTCAGCGCCCGCGACGGCACTGAGCTCGCCTATCGCCACTACCCGGCACGCGCGACGCCGGTCGGCAAGATCGCTATTCTCGTCCACGGCTCATCGGGCTCAAGCATAGCTGTGCATGCCCTCGCTGATGGGCTGGCGGCGAAGGGAATCGACACCTTCGCGCCCGACATCCGCGGCCATGGCGGCTCCGGCACCCGCGGCGACATCGGCTATCGCGGCCAGCTCGAAGACGACCTCGCCGATCTCGTCGCCGAGGTGCGGAGATCAGCCCCGACCCAGCCCATCGTGCTGCTCGGCCATTCCGCCGGCGGCGGATTCGCACTCCGCGTCGCCGGTTCGCCGATCCAGGACCTGTTCGCTCGCACCGTGCTGCTCGCGCCCTATCTCGGCTATGACGCGCCGACCAATCGCGACAATTCCGGCGGCTGGGCGAGCCCCGACATTCCGCGCATCCTTGCGCTGGGCTTTCTGAGCCGTGCCGGCCTGCCGTGCTGCGAGGCGCTGCCCGCCTTGGCTTTTGCCGTGCGGCCGAACGCGGAGAAATATGTCGTTTCGGCTTACAGCTATCGGCTGTTTCGCAATTTCGCGACTGCCGGCTACAAGGCCGATCTCACCGCGGCCAAGCATCCGGTCACCGTCATCGCGGGCGCCGCCGACGAGCTGATGCTTGCCGACAAATATGCCGATGCCGTGCACGCGGTCGCGCCCGCTGTCGACGTCAAGCTGGTCGCCGGCGTCAATCACATGGAGATCGTGTCGGCGCCTGCCGCCGTCGCTGCGATCGCCGAGGACGTGGCCACGCGCTAGAGGTTTCGAACCGCATGATCGACCGCCTGGAAGCCGCACGCGCCCTCGATGACATCGAGGACATCACGAGGCGGGTGCGCCAGTCGCAGATCTACAGGCTCTCCAGCCTGCTGATGATCCTGTGGGGCGCGCTGGTCTTTGCCGGCAATCTCGTCACCTATCTGACCCCGGTCTACGCCGACAAGGCGTGGCTCGCGGTCTATGTGCTCGGGATCGCCGGATCGATCGTGCTTGGGGCGGCGGAGAAGGCGCGCTCGGGCATGGGCAGCTTCGACGTCAGGCCGCTGCTCGCCTTCGTGATGTTGTTCGCCTTCGGCTTCTTCGTCGAGACGATCGGCCATTTCGGGCCGCGCGAGATGGGGGCGTTCTGGCCGATCTATTTCATGCTGTTCTACTGTCTCGCGGGCCTCTGGTTCGGCATCGCGTTTACGATCTTCGGGCTCGGAATCATCGTGCTGACCCTGATCGGCTACGCCTTCATCGGCGCGGCGTTTCCGCTGTGGATGGCCGTCGTCAATGGTGTCGGCCTGATCCTCGGCGGCGTGTGGATGCGGCGGAGCTAGCGGCCTTGGCGGAGCTCGACGAGATCATCCACCAGCCGCTGCGGCTCAGAATCATGGCGGCGCTGAATGCGCTGCCGGCCGGCACGGGTCTGGAATTCGTCCGGCTGAAGAAGCTGACCGGGGCGACTGACGGCAATCTCGGCGCCCATATCGAGACGCTGGCCCGCGCCGGCTACGTCACCGTGGACAAGGCCTTCGTCGGCAAGAAGCCGCAGACCACCGTGATGCTGGCCGCCTCCGGCCGGACGGCGTTTGCCCGCCACGTCGCCAGCCTGCAGGAAATCATCGCCGGGACGGCTGCCAAACCGCCGGAGCCATGATTTGACTCTGCTGCAAGGGCCGGGCAATTGGGGCCTCCAAATTGACCCATTCCCCCTGTGACGGCATCGACGATGAACATTCTCCTCATTGGTTCCGGCGGCCGCGAGCATGCGCTCGCCTGGAAGCTTGCCGGCTCCCCGCTGCTCACCAAGCTCTGGTGCGCGCCCGGCAATGCGGGGATTGCCAAGGAGGCCGAATGCGTGGCGCTCGATGTCGCCGATCATGCGGCGGTGATCGACTTCTGCAAGGCTAACAAGGTCGACCTGGTGGTGGTCGGGCCGGAGACGCCGCTGGCCGCAGGCATCGTCGACGATGTCGAGGCTGCCGGGATCAAGATTTTCGGGCCGCGCAAGCTCGCCGCCCAGCTCGAAGGCTCCAAGGGCTTCACCAAGGATCTCTGCGCCGAATACGGCATTCCGACCGGCGCCTATGGCCGTTTCGACAATGCGCCGGAGGCGCTGGCCCATGTCCGCGAGCACGGCGCGCCGATCGTCGTGAAGGCCGACGGGCTGGCGGCAGGCAAGGGCGTCGTCGTCGCCAAGACGCTGGCCGAGGCCGAGGACGCGGTGCGAATGATGTTCGACGGCGGCTTCGGTGTCGCCGGCACCGAGGTCGTCATCGAGGAGTTTCTCGAGGGGCGCGAGGTCTCGTTCTTCGCGCTGTGCGACGGCGAGACGGCAATTCCGCTGGCCTCGGCGCAGGACCACAAGCGGGTGTTCGATCACGACCAGGGGCCGAACACCGGCGGCATGGGCGCCTATTCGCCGACGCCGTTCGTGACGCAGGCGATCCATGACGAGATCATGAAGAAGATCATCCTGCCGACCATCGCCGGGATGAATGCGCGCGGCACGCCGTTCAAGGGCATCCTCTACGCCGGCCTGATGCTGACCGCGCAGGGGCCCAAGCTGTTCGAATACAATGTCCGCTTCGGCGATCCGGAATGTCAGGTGCTGATGCTGCGCATGATGTCCGATCTCGTGCCGGCGCTGCTGGCAGCCTGCGACGGGCAGCTGAAGAATTTCGACCTGCGCTGGTTTCCGGATCCGGCCGTCACCGTGGTCATGGCGGCGAAGGGCTATCCCGGCGACTACAAGAAAGGCGGCGTGATCGAGGGTCTCGACGAGGCCGCCAAGATCGCGGGCGTGGAAATCTTTCATGCCGGCACCATCGCGAAGGACGGAGCGATCATCGCCAATGGCGGGCGGGTGCTGAATGTCTGCGCCTCCGGCAAGACGGTGGAAGAGGCGCAGCAGCGCGCCTACCAGGCCGTCGATCGCATCGTCTGGGCCGACGGCTTCTGCCGCCGCGACATCGCCTGGCAGGCAGTCGCGCATGAGCGCGGCAACGCCCGAGCGGATGTCGGCTCAGGTCTGCCGTAGCGGCGGCGGGGTCGTTCGACCGCACAGAGCTGCTGCGGCGCACGGAGCATAGCGCGCTTTCAGGAGGCGTCGTTGTATCCAGTCTCCCATAACTGTTAGGCCACCGACGCACCGCATCTCGTTTTGCGCCTCGCGCGGCGCGGCGGTAGCATAGCGATTGATCAGCGCGGGTTCCGTCAGCGCGATCGCTTGCTGTGAGGTGCCAACATGTCCGAGCTCGCCGATCTGTTTCCAGGCTTTGCGTCCGAATGGATCAACACGTCAGCGGGACGGATCTTCGCGCGTGTCGGCGGCAGCGGCCCGCCGCTGCTGTTGCTGCACGGCTTCTCGGAGACGCATGTGATGTGGCATCGCGTGGCGCCGGCTCTGGCTGATCGCTTCACGCTGATCATCGCCGACTTGCCCGGCTATGGCTGGTCCGACATGCCCGACAGCGACGCCGAGCATACGCCGTACACCAAGCGCGCGATGGCCAACACCATGATCGAGGCGATGGAGCAACTCGGTCACGCGCACTTCGCGCTGGCCGGTCACGATCGCGGCGGCCGCGTCGCCTATCGCCTTGCGCTCGATCATCCCGGTCGGCTGTCGAAGCTGGCCGTGCTCGATATCCTGCCGACCTATGATTATTGGGAGCGCATGAACCGCGCCTATGCGCTCAAGATCTATCACTGGGCGTTCCTGGCCCAGCCAGCGCCGCTGCCGGAGACGCTGATCTCGGGGGCGGGCGAGTTCTTCCTGAAGCAGAAGATGGCGAGCCAGACCAAATCGAAGACGCTGGATGCCATCGACCCTCGCGCGCTTCAGCACTATCTCGCGCCGTTCCGCGACCCGGCCCGTATCCATGCGATGTGCGAGGATTATCGCGCCGGGGCCCATGCCGACTACGAGATCGACAAGGCGGATCTCGACGCGGGCAGGAAGATCACCATCCCGATGCTGGCGCTGTGGGGCGATGCCGGCATCGCGCGGGCGGCGGCGACGCCGCTCGATACCTGGCAGAGATGGGCGACCAATGTGCGCGGCAGGCCGGTCGATTCCGGGCATTTCCTCACCGAGGAGAGCCCTGCAGAGACGGCGCGGCTGTTGCGCGAGTTCTTTCTGAGCGAGTGACATCAGCGCCGCGCCTTGAAGAACTCCTTCAGCATCCGCGCCGACTGCTGCTCGCCGACGGCCGAGTAGACCTCCGGCACGTGGTGGCAGGTCGGCGAGGCGAAGAAGCGAACGCCGGAGTCGACCGCGCCGCCCTTGGGATCGGCCGCCCCATAATACAGCCGGCGGATGCGGGCGAAGGAGATGGCGCCGGCGCACATCGTGCACGGCTCCAGGGTGACGTAGAGGTCGCAATCCACGAGACGCTCGCTGCCGATCGCCTGGGCGGCCTGGCGCAAGGCCAGGATTTCGGCATGGGCCGTCGGGTCGCGATCGGTCAAGGTGCGGTTGCCGGCCGTGGCGATCACCTCGCCGTTCCGCACCACGACGCAGCCGATCGGGACCTCGCCGGAAATTGCGGCCGATTCGGCCGCTTTCAGCGCCAAATCCATGAAAGAAGGGCTGTTCATGGCTCGTCACGCCCGCCCAAGTCTGCTACTGGATCGCCCTTCAGCACAACCGGACCCCATTTTCGCGTGACATGCGCTGCTCCCGAAGCGCGCGTAGCACCCCGCGTCCTGCACCCCGAAGTGAGACCTTCATGCCCCGCACCACCGATAAAGACAACGATTCCCGCGGCCGCCGCGGCGGCGCCCCGCGGGGGCGGTCCGAGGGACCCAAGGGACGCTCGGGCGCCGCGCGCGGGCCGGAGAAGAAGTTCGCCAAGCGCGGCTTCGGCGACAAGGACACCGGCAGCCGCGGCAAACGCTCGTTCGACGAGGGCCGGGCGCCGCGCCGCCGCGACGAGGGTGACGCACCGCGCAAGTCCTACGGCGACAAGCCGCGCTTCAACCGCGACGATCGTCCGCGTGGCGATCGGCCGTATGCGGCGCGGTCGGGTGAGGGTGAGAAGCGCGCGTTCAAGCCGCGTGGCGACCGGCCGAAATTCGACCGCGACGAGCGCGGCGGCGAGAAGCGGCCCTACACGCCGCGCGGTCGCGACGAGGGCCGCCCGGCAGGGTGGTCGTCGGACCGCAAGTTCGGCGAGCGCAAACCTTACGCCCCGCGTGAGCGCGATGGTGAGAAGCGGCCGTATACGCCGCGCGGAGAGGGCGCGCGTGATCGCAGCGACCGTCCGCGTGCGGAGCGCAAGTTCGGCGGCGAGCGCAAGTTCTCGCGCGGCGCCGACGGCGATCGCGGCGAGCGGAAGTTCAGCAGCGGCCCGCGCAAGGAGTTCGGCGATCGTCCGCCGAGAGGCGAGAGCAAGCCGTGGCAGAAACGTGGCGCCGATGGCGACCGTCCGGAGCGCAGCGCACGTCCGCCGCGGGAAGGCGGACGCAGTTTCGACCGGCCGCGCTCCGACCGCACGCGCGAGGATCGTCCCAAGTTCGACCGGCCGAAATTCGATCGGCCGCGCCGCGACAATGAGGACGACAGCCAGATCTTCGCCAAGCGCCCGGCGTTCGGCGGCCGCGGTCCGTATCGCGAGCGCAAGCAGGACACCGAGAAGCGCAGCAAGCGCGTCGTGCCCGACGAAGCGCCGCGACCGGGCAAGACCGGCGAGCGCATCGCGAAGGTGCTGGCGCGCGCAGGTCTCGCCTCGCGCCGCGACGCCGAGGAGATGGTGACGCAGGGCCGCGTCTCGGTGAACGGCCGTGTCATCAACTCGCCGGCGCTCGACGTCACCGAGAACGATGAGATCAAGGTGGACGGCGCGCCGCTGCCGGAGCGCGAGCGGACGCGGCTGTTCCTGTACCACAAGCCGCGCGGGCTGATGACGACGCACAGCGACCCCGAGGGCCGCCCGACGGTGTTCGACAATCTGCCCGAGGGCCTGCCGCGGCTGATCTCGATCGGCCGGCTCGACTTCAACACCGAGGGCCTGCTGCTGCTCACCAACGACGGCGGCCTCGCACGCGTGCTCGAGCTGCCGGACACCGGCTGGACGCGGCGCTACCGCGTCCGCGCCCATGGCGAGATCACGCAAGCGCAGCTCGATCAGCTCGCTGCTGGCGTCGAAGTGGATGGTGTGAAGTACGGCCCGATCGAAGCGACCTTGGAGCGCGACCAGGGCGCCAATGTCTGGCTCGTTGTCGCCATCCGCGAGGGCAAGAACCGCGAGGTGCGCAACGTGCTCGCGCATCTCGGCCTCGAGGTGAACCGCCTGATCCGCGTCTCCTATGGTCCGTTCCAGCTGCTGGAGCTGCCCGAGGGCGAGGTGCAGGAGGTCAAGACGCGGGTGCTGCGCGAGCAGCTCGGCGAGAAGGTCATCGCGCAATCCGGCGCCGATCTCGGCCCGGCCGGCGCGGGCAATCGCGAGCCGCTGCCGGATCCGAAGCCCAAGCCGAAGCGCGAGGTCGTCGCCGACCGCAAGGGCCGCCGCGTCCTGGTCCAGCGCACCGGCAGCGAGGAGGCCCGCGAGCGTCACGAAGCCGAAGCCCGCTTCCCCGGTCCGCCGCGCCGGCCGAAGCGCGGCTATCACGGCAAGCGCGATATCAGCCCGCGGGACGACGAGTAGGGCGATGCGATCGGCTGCGATGCATGCCGCGAGCGCAGCGCTCCTCGCTGACGCTCGGGTGGTCTCTCCGCTCCCTCCCCCCTTGTGGGGGAGGGTTGGGGAGGGCGGTGGCCCAGGAAAGATTCGCGCTCGTGGCACCCCCACCCCCAACCCCTCCCCGCAAGGGGGAGGGGAGGGCAGCTCGCCCGGAGCCATAGCGTCTCTCAAAGCACGCAGAGGCGCGTGATGCGTGTCGTCGGTGGACGGCTGAAGGGCCGCAACATTGCGTCGCCGGCGTCGCGGGATATCAGGCCGACGCAGGATCGGCTGCGCGAGGCGTTGTTCAACATTCTCGTGCACGCCTACGACAATCCGATCGAGGGCGCGCGCGTGCTCGATCTCTTCGCCGGCACCGGTGCGCTGGGCATCGAGGCGGTGTCGCGCGGTGCCGAGTTCACGCTGTTCGTCGACAACGGCGCCGAGGCGCGGGCGCTGTTGCGCAACAATGTCGAGGCGCTCGGGCTGGGCGGTGTCACCAAGGTGTATCGCCGCGATGCCACCAATCTCGGCCCGGCGCATCCGGTCGAGCCGTTCGCGCTGGTGTTTCTCGATCCGCCCTATGGCAAGGGGCTGGCGGAGACGGCGCTGGCCTCGCTGCGCGAGGGTGGCTGGCTCGTGCCATCGGCGTTGCTGGTGGTCGAGGAGTCCAAGGCTGCTGCGTTCAAGGCGCCAGAGGGGTTCGAAGAGTTGGAACGCCGCGCTTACGACGACACCGAGTTCGTGTTCTTGCGCGGTTCGTGATCCACCCTCGGTGTCGCCCCTGCGAACGCAGGGGCCCATCACCACAGGATTGAGTTGGGACGCAGGCTGATCGCCACGCCGTTCTTTTTCCTCACGTCCGCTGCGGCGTATGGGTCCCGGATCGGCGCCTCCGCGGCGCGTCGCGCCGCTGCGGCTTGTCCGGGACGACACCGAGTTTGTAGCTATGGTCGTGGCCTCAAGCGTCGTCGCTATCTCCTCCCGAACAGCCTCTCGACATCGGCGAGCTTCAGCTCGACATAGGTCGGGCGGCCGTGGTTGCACTGGCCGGAGTTGGGTGTGTCCTCCATCTCGCGGAGCAGCGCGTTCATTTCCTCGGGCTTGAGCCGTCGGCCGGCGCGGACCGAGCCGTGGCAGGCCATGGTGGCGGCGACGTGCATCAGGCGGCGCTCCAGGGGCAGCGCCTCGCCCCATTCCTCCATGTGCTCGGCGAGATCGCGCAGCAGCGCCGAGGCATTGATCTTGCCGAGCAGCGACGGCGTCTCGCGCACCGCGACCGCGCCGGGGCCGAAGGATTCGATCGCGAGCCCGAACGAGGCGAGCTCATCGGTGCGCGCGAGCAGCGACTCGACGGCGGCTTCGTCGAGCTCGACAATATCCGGGATCAGCAGGATCTGCCGCTGCACGCCGTGTGCTGCGAGCGAAGCCTTTAGCCGCTCATAGACGATGCGCTCATGCGCGGCGTGCTGGTCGACGATGACGAGGCCGTCGCGCGTTTGCGCGACGATGTAGGTGTCGTGGATCTGCGTGCGCGCGGCGCCGAGCGGACGGTCGAGCAGGTCGGGCGCGGCCGGCTGCTCGTGCAGCCGCAGATCGGCGCGCGGGCCGCCGACGTCGAACGCGGCCTGCATCGGCTCGGCGAAGGCTGCGGATGAGAACGCTGCCGGTCCCGCAGCCGCGTCGTCATAGCGCGGCATCGGCGCGACCGGCGCTGACGGCGAGCGCTGCCAATCCCAGTTCATCGGACCAGGATTGGGCCGCGGCGGCGTGAAAGCCGGGCGGAACGCGGCGATGGTCGCGCCGCCGTCATTGGCCGCGGTGCGGCGGCCTTCGCGTGCCAGGCCTTCCTTCAGCGCGTGGATGATCAGGGCGCGGACGAGACCGGCATTGCGGAAGCGCACCTCGGTCTTGGCGGGATGCACGTTGGCGTCGACCTCGCGCGGATCGAGTGTCACGAACAGCGCCACGACCGGATGGCGGTCGCGCGGCAGATAATCGGCATAGGCCGCGCGCACCGCGCCGAGGATCAGCTTGTCGCGCACGGGGCGGCCGTTGACGAACAGATACTGCCCGAGCGCATTGGCCCGTGTCAGCGCGGGCGCGGCAGCGAAGCCTTCGACCACGACATGATCGCGCTCGCTGCGCACCGCGATCGCATGGCTGCGGAAGTCGGCTCCTAAGATGTCGCCGAGTCGCGTCAATTGTCCCGGCGCACCGGGCAGCGCGGCGGCCCAGGTGATCGGCGCGCGCTCCTCGCCGGCGAGCGTGAAGGCGATGTCCGGTCGCGCCATCGCCAGCCGCCGCACCACCTCGCGGATCGCCTCGGCCTCGGTGCGGTCGGTCTTGAGGAACTTCAGCCGCGCGGGCGTGGCGTGGAAGAGATCGGCGACCTCGACGCGGGTGCCTTGATTCAGCGCGGCCGGCACGATGTCGGACTTGTCGCCGCAATCGACGCTGATCGCCCAGGCGTGCGGCTCGCTCTTGTGCCGCGTCGTGATCGACAGCCGCGCCACCGAGCCGATCGACGGCAGCGCCTCGCCGCGGAACCCGAGCGTGCGGATCTGCAGGAGGTCCTCGTCATCGAGCTTCGACGTCGCGTGGCGCTCGACCGCGAGCGCGAGATCAGCGGATGTCATGCCGCCGCCATCATCGGTGATCGCGATCTTTCGCCGGCCGCCACCGTCGGTGAAGATGTCGATCCGGTGGGCGCCGGCATCGATCGCGTTCTCGACCAGCTCCTTGACCACGCTCGCGGGCCGCTCGACCACCTCGCCGGCGGCGATGCGGTTGATGACCTGCTCGGGGAGTTGGCGGACGGGCATGAAGGGACTGGCTTGGATTTTGAAGGTACGTAATTCTGCGAGAATAGCGTTTTTTATGCAGTGCGGCAGGCGAAAGCCACGTTCTCCAACGGGATTGTGAGGCAGGCGGGGCCAGTATATCGTTTCGCGAAAATCACAATCTGCCGGAGGGAGCCCATGTGCCGCCTGTTCGCACACCAGCCTCAGCGCGATTATGAGTCGCAGACCCGCTCCTTGCGGATCGGCGGCCATAGCACGTCGATCCGGCTCGAAATGGCGTTCTGGGACACGCTCGAGGAGATCGCGGCGAAGGAGGGCATGAGCGTCGCCAAGTTCGTGACCACGCTGTATGCCGAGGTGCTCGATCATCACGGCGAGGTGAAGAATTTCGCGTCGCTGCTGCGCTGCTCCTGTTTGATTTATCGGTCGAAGGCAACGGCTGCGATTCCGGAGTTCACTGCGGCCGCGATCATGGACGCGGCGGAGTAGGGTGCGGCCATCCTTCGAGACGCCCGCCTTCGGCAGGCTCCTCAGGATGAGGACCTTTGTCGCGGATAGATCTGAGACCCTCTCCATGAACACGCCGTTCGGCGTGTTCATGGACGATGAGCCGTTCCGGCTTCGCATTTGGCCCCTCATGGTGAGGAGCGTCGCACTTGCGACGCGTCTCGAATCATGAGGCCCCATATCATCCGCTCTAGATCTCCTTCTTCTGCATCGCGCCGGCGATGTAGTCGGCTTGCCGGATCGCCAGCGCTACGATCGTCAGCGTGGGATTGCATGCCGCGCCTGTCGTGAACTGGCTGCCGTCCGACACGAACAGATTCTTCACGTCGTGCGTCTGGCCGAACTTGTTGACCACGCCATCCCGCGCCTTCTCGCTCATCCGGTTGGTGCCGAGATTGTGCGTCGAGGGATAGGGCGTGGTCGGATAGGTCACGGTGGCGCCCACCGCCTCGTAGATCGCCGAGCCCTGCTTGTAGGCGTGGGCGCGCATCGCGAGGTCGTTGGGATGGTCGTCGAAATGCACCGAGGCCACGGGCATGCCGAACTTGTCCTTGGCGACGGGATCGAGCGTGATGCGGTTGGTCTCCTGCGGCATGTCCTCGCCGACCAGCCACATGCCGGCCATGCGCGGATAGGTCTCCATCGCCGCGGTGAAGCTGCGGCCCCAGGCGCCGGGATTGAGGAACGCGGCCATGAAAGGAAGACCGAGCGACAGGGTCTCCATCTCATAGCCGCCGACGAAGCCGCGCTTCGGATTGAAAGCGGCCTCGTCGCGCACGATGCCGGCCATCGTGGTGCCGCGATACATGTGCACGGGGTTCTCGAACGTCGCATAGACGCTGCCGGTCATATGCCGCATGTAGTTGCGGCCGACTTGGCCCGAGGAGTTGGCGAGGCCATCCGGGAACAGGCTGGAGGCGCTGTTGAGCAGGAGCCGCGGGCTCTCGATCGAGTTGCCGGCCACGGCGACGATGCGCGCCTTCTGCTGCTGCATCTTGCCGTCGCCGTCGGCATAGACCACGCCGGTGACCTTGCCCGACGCGTCATGCTCGATCTTGATCGCCATGCAGCCGGAGCGCACTTCGAGATTTCCTGTGGCCTCGCCCTTCGGAATCTCGGTGTAGAGCGTCGACCATTTCGCACCGGACTTGCAGCCCTGGAAGCAGAAGCCGATCTGCTGGCAGGAACCGCGGCCGTCGCGCGGCTGCGAGTTGATCGCCATGTTGCCGGTGTGCACGGTCTTGTAGCCGAGCCGCTTGGCGCCGGCTTCGAGGACCTTGAAGTTGTTGTTGCCGGGAAGGCCGGGAATGTCGTTGGTGCGCGTGACTCCCATCTTGAACTCGGCCTTGGCGTACCACGGCGCCATCTCGGCCAGCGTCACCGGCCAGTCGAGCAGCGTAGTCCCGGGCACGCCGCCATAGGTGGTGCGCGCCTTGAACTCGTGCTCCTCGAAGCGCAAGGAGGCGCCGGCCCAGTGCACGGTGGAGCCGCCGACCGCCTTCACGATCCAGGCCGGCAGATTGGCGAAGTCCTTCGCCACGCGCCAGCTTCCCGAGGTGGTTCGCATGTCGGTCCAGGCGAGCTGGGTGAAGCTCTCCCATTCGTCATTGATGAAGTCGGGGATCTCGTAGCGGCCGCCGGCCTCCAGGATCACGACCTTGATGCCCTTCTGCGCGAGCTCGTTGCCCAGGGTGCCGCCGCCGGCGCCCGAGCCCACGATCACGACCACGCTCGAATCGTTCAGATCGAATTTTGCCATTGTGGTTTCCTCCGTGTTCTCTTTGTTGTTCGCCGGCGTCAGGCTTTGGGCAGCCAGTCGATGTCGGAGAAGCCACGGTTGATGTAGCCGCCATGCTCGGCGGAGGAGCCCTCGTAGCCGAACTTCGGCCAGAGCTCCTTCTGATTGTAGAGCGACACCACGAGGTCGCCGCGCAAGGTCTTGAAGAAGGTGGTCTGCTCGATGCCCTGCAGCAGCGCGACCCGGTCGGTCTCCCACGGCACCTGCGCATACGGCACCTTGTGGCGATCTTTCGCGTCCTGGTCGAGCCGGGCCACGCCGTCATTGATCATCGCCTTGACGGCCGCATCTTCCGCCGCCTTGCCGTCCCACGGCTTGACCGCGACGATGTAGTAGCGGTCGGCGAGGAAATCGTGCGGATAGATGTCGCGCGCGACCTTCACCAGTGTCTTCAATGTGGTCGGCGTCAGCGCCTTGGCATCCTCGGCCCAGGCATCGGTGATCCCTAAGCCGGTAGCAGATGCGACGGCCGCGGCCGGCACGGTCGAGGCCGCGCCCTTGAGAAAGACGCGGCGGTCGTATTTGTTGCGGCGATCGACTTCTCTCATGGGTAGTTCCTCCGTGGGTTTTTTGTTTGTAGTTCCGTAGTCTCGCGGACGTCAGCCGAAGCGGCCGCCGCGCTGGATCACCTCGATCTTGTAGCCGTCGGGATCGCTGACGAAGAAGAAGCGCGCCAAGGTCGCGCCATTGTGCTTGAAGTCGCGCAGCGGCCCGGGCGCCAGGTTCTCGCGCTCGAAGCGGGCGTGCTCGGCATCGACATCGTCGACCACGACGGCGAGATGGCCATAGCCGTCGCCGAGCGTGTACGGCTCCTTGCGATCGAAATTCACGGTCAGCTCGACCTCGAACGGCGACGAGGGATGGCGCAGATAGATCAGCGCGAAGCCGTCGAAGCGGAGATTGTCGGCGATCTCCAGGCCGAAGGCGCGCTTGTAGAAGTCCAGCGCCTTGGCCTCGTCGAAGACGCGGATCATGGAATGAACGGGTTTGGCCATCTCAATTGTCCTTGAGGTAGTTGATGATCGCGGCGCGCACGTCCGGCTTGGCCTGGCGGTAGGCCATCACGGCGCCGGGGATCAGCTCTTGCGGATTGGTCAGCCAGGCGTCGAGCTTGGCCTCGTCCCAGGTGAAATCGGCTTTCGCAAAGCCGGCGGAATAGCGGAAGCCGTCGACCGAGCCGGCGCGGCGGCCGACCACCTTCGACAGCGGCGGTCCCTGGCGCATCGGCTCGGTGCTGCTCAGCGTGTGGCAGACAGCGCATTGCTGCTTGAACAGGGTCGCGCCGTCGACGGGCTTGGGCGAGGGCAGCGCCATCTGCGCCGAGGCCATCGTGGTGCCGAGCACCGCGCTGCAAAACAGTCCGAAGAACACAGGCGCAAGCCGCGCCGCACGCCATGCCGACATCGATCCTCGCTCTCGTTTTTTCTGAGAGTAGGTCGCAGCCGATGCGGCGTGGTAGTAGCCGGCTGTTTCAGCGAGAACAAAGCAGGCGCATGATTCGTCTGCAATGCAGCATATGTCAGCGTCGCTAACTAATCGTCGAAGCGGCGCGCGCCGCGGCCGGCCTTGACGTCGCTGCGCAGCTTCTTGCCTTCGAGGCGGCGCTGCTTGGAGCCGAAGGTCGGCTTGGTCGGGCGGCGCACCTTCGGCCGCACCATCGCCTCGCGCAGCAGCGTCACCAGACGCTCGATCGCGTCGGCCTTGTTGCGCTCCTGGGTGCGGAAGCGCTCGGCTTGGATGACGATGACACCGTTCTTGGTCATGCGCTGGCCGGCGAGGCGGGTGAGCCGTGCGGCGGCATCCTCCGGCAGGGTGATGCGGCTGGTGTCGAAGCGCAGCTGCGCCGAGGTCGACAGCTTGTTGACGTTCTGCCCGCCGGGCCCGGAGGCGCGGACGAACGAGATCTCGATGTCGTTCTCGTCGATGGCAAGGTCGCGGGAGATCCGCAGCATGGGGCACCAGGGGAATCGAAGGATTTTGAGAGCACCATAGCGTGTTTAGCCGCGGTGTGCGCGGGTGGGCAGTGACCAGATCCATTAGGGGGCCGCGACGCTACCAAAATCTCCGCTGTCATCCCGGCCTAGTGCGCCATTGCGCACGCGGCGCCGGGATCCATAACCACAGGGAGCGGTTTGGGGCAGGCTGGTCATGACCACCTTCCGCCTCATTTCGGCTGCGGCGTATGGGTCCCGGATCGGCGCCACGCCGCGGCTTGTCCGGGACGACGGCGGTCGGCGTCAAGGACTTCACGGTTCGTAGGGGGCAAAGGCGCGCCGCTTGTGTGGTTGTTGCTCCGCTCTCTCGCGCGCCGTGCCCACCATTCTCACCGAGAATGCGGATGCATGGTGGGCACGCGACCGCCCTGCGGGCGGCTGCTTTGCCCACCCTACGGCAGCATGCTCTGGGTCCGATTTACATCTCAAACAGCGACCGACATAGCGGTGCATTCCCGCGGCACATTGCGCCCGAGGTCTACAATCAGGCCGCCCCTCGCAAACATGCAGAGGGCGCAGGGAATGCCGGGTGACAGCCTCACCCATGGCCCGCCTGCGGAAAAAATGCAGGCGGCAGGTACCACAGGCAAAGCCGGAACACGCCGGCATTCCCTGCGCGATGGGTGGAACGCTTATACGCAGTCTCCCTGGTGCCCGGCTCGTTGGCCACCATCACCACGCGGCACGTCGGTGCCCCCGCGGCTTGACACCAGCATCGGGGTGTCAGGACGCTGCGACTTCACGTCCGCAACAGATCGTTCGTCCGCGCCCTCGTTACCGAGGACGCTGCGATCTCTCGCGGCCATCGCATCC
Organism: Bradyrhizobium sp. USDA 4353; assembly: GCF_054063215.1. Lineage (NCBI taxonomy): Bacteria > Pseudomonadati > Pseudomonadota > Alphaproteobacteria > Hyphomicrobiales > Nitrobacteraceae > Bradyrhizobium > Bradyrhizobium sp. USDA 4353. The sequence goes on along the minus strand of NZ_JBSSGB010000001.1, from coordinate 473,275 downwards.
CCACCTCGCGTGTCGTGACGATCGCGCGCTGCGCCCCTCTGCGGTGAGGCGGGATGGGCGGATAAGATCATGAATTCCATAAAATGGCAAGAAGATTATTTTTTTCAGAAATGAATGGAGGTGGAAGCCCGCGCGCCGCTTTGGCATGATGGCCGTCATGAGCGGAATGGTTCACCTCTTCGTTCGGGGCGCCGATCCTGTCGGGGCGCCGCTGCTGCTGCTGCACGGGACCGGCGGCACGGAACGTGACCTCCTGCCCGTGGCCGGCGAGCTGGCGCCTGCGGCGTCGGCCCTCGCTGTGCGGGGCAGCGTCGAGATCGATGGAGGTTTTGCATTCTTTCGCCGGCATCCGGACCGGACGATCGATGAGGCGGACATCACCGCGCGCGCCACTTCATTGGCGGCGTTCATCACCGCGTGCCGCCATGATCACGGACTATCGGCGCCGGTCGCCGTGGGATTCTCGAACGGCGCCATCATGGCGGCTGCGCTGCTCCTGATGCGGCCGGGATTGCTGCGGAGCGCGATTCTGTTTCGGCCGCTGTCGCCGTTGTCGAGAGAGCTGTCGACGACGATGCAGCCGACGCCCGTGCTGATCCTCGACGGACGGAACGACACGCGGCGTTCGCATGGCGATGGTCTGAGACTGGCGCAGAGGCTGGAGCGCGCCGGTGCTGTCGTGACGCACGATGTGCTCGACACGGGCCACGGGATCACGTCGGAGGACGTTGCGATTGCACGCGCGTGGCTGGCCAAGAGGGCTGACGAAGCACGAGGCCGATAGGGTCGCGGGTGAGCGCTCCTGTCCGGCTGCCGCCGCTCGCCTGTGCGACTTCAGCCAGCCTGCACGACCGGCTCTCTCCCCGCTCTAGGCCGAGTGAGGGTCAGCCGCACGGGCGGTGCGCTTTGCTGGAGCAATCGATTTATTCGGAGCGGCAATGCCCGTCCGATGGACTGCGACCGGGGCTGGCAGTGTGCCATGCCCCTCACCCGGATTGCTACGCAATCCGACCTCTCCCCGCAAAGGGCGGGGAGAGGTTGCAGCGGCCGCACCGACAAGCTTGTGGTCACACGAGCAATGCGAGGCGCACCGAGCATGCCGCTGCAAGCTGCGGAAATGGTGAGCGTGACTCGCCGAGGCGGCGAGAGCGCCGCTGCTCCCTCAGTTCGTCTTCGTCACCGGGGCCGTAACCGGCGCCTGCGCCGGCTCGGCTGCCGCCTGCGGCGTGCGGCCGACCACCGCGGTCAGCAGGCCCTGGCTCCAGAGCTGCTTGGCGGCCTTCTTCGCATCGTCCAAGGTCACCGCATTCACGATCTCGCTGCGCTTCTCGATGTAGTCGATCGGCATCTTGTCGAGCTGGTATTGCAACATCGCCTGGGCGAGCTTCGAGGAGGTGTCGAGCGCCAGCATCTGCGAGCCGTTGATGTAGGACTTGGCCTCGTCGAGCTCCTGCTGGGTCGGGCCTTCCTCGGCGATGCGGCGGATCTCTTGCTCGACCGCGGCGATGGTCTCGCCGGCGCGGTCGAAGCGGGTGGCGGTGTTGCCGATGAAGAGGGCGGAGTGGTCCATCCACAGCAGCGCGTCATAGACGGAGTAGGCGAGGCCGCGCTTCTCGCGGACCTCCTTGTAGAGCCGCGACGACAGGCCGCCGCCGCCGAGGATGTGGTTCACCACATAGGCCGCCATGAAGTTCGGGTCGTGGCGGCGGATGCCGGGGCCGCCGAAGGTGATGACGGTCTGCGGCACGTCGAGCGAGACCAGCACGCGCTGCGGCGGCTTGGTGGCGACGACGTCGGGCACCGGCGTGAGCTGAGCCTTGGCCGGCAGGCTGCCAAAAGTCTGGTCGAGGAGCTTGCCGAGCGTGGCCGGATCGACGTCGCCGACGACGGCGACCTTCAAGGTGTCCTTGGCGAGGATGCGCCTGGTGTAGTCCTTGAGATCGTCGACGGTGATGCTCGGCACGCTCTCAAGAGTGCCGTTGGACGGACGACCATAGGGGTGGTTGGGGAAAGCGAGCTCGAGGAATTTGCGGCCCGCGAGCGAGCTCGGATTCGTCGTCTCGCGGCGCAGGCCGGACAGCACCTGCGACTTGATGCGCTCGACGTCGGAGGCGTCGAAATGCGGCGAGGTCAGCGCCGTCCGCAGCAGCTCGAACGCCTCGTCCTTGTTGTCGCGCAGCATCCGCAGCGAGCCGCGGAAATTGTCGCGCGCGACCTGGAACGACAGCTCGATGGCGCGGCGATCCAGCCGCTCATGGAAGGTCTTGGAGTCGAGATCGCCGGAGCCTTCGTCGAGCAGGTCGGCGACGAGGTTGCCGACGCCGGGCTTGCCCTGGGGATCCTGCGCGGCGCCGCCCTCGAAGGCGTATTCCATCGCGATCAAGGGGACGGTCGCGTCCTGCACGAACCAGGCCTCGATGCCGCCGGGCGAGACCAGGCGCTGGATCTTGGTGGCGGCCTGCGCGGCGGGAGAAAGCGCCAGCGCGGCAGCGGCAACCGCGAGCGTGCAGGCGAGACGGCGGGTGAAGCTCATTGTGTTCATCACGACCGCTTCTCCTCGCGCTTGGCGGCATTGTCCTTGATCAGATAGCCGGTGACCGAGCGCTTCTTCTGCAGCCAGGTCTGCGCGGCGGCGCGGACCTGCTCGGCTGTCACGGCGCGGATGCGATCGGGCCAGCTTCGGATGTCCTCGATGGAGAGCCCGGTGGTGAGACCGCCGCCATACCAGCGCGCCATCGTCGCCTGGTTGTCCTGGGCGTAGATGGCCTCCGCAATCAGCTGCGTCTTGACGCGCTCGAGGTCGGCCGCGGGCACCGGGTTCTGCGCCAGCTCGGCAATGACGCTGTCGACGACCGCCTCGACCTGGGCGAAGTCGACACCCGGCCGGGGCGAGGCCGCGATCGAGAACTGCGTCGGGTCGAGCGATGTGCCCTGATAGGACGCGCTGGTGTTGATCGCGAGCGGCTTGTCGACGACCAGCGCGCGGTAGAGATAGGAGTTGCTGCCGCTGCCCATCAGCTGCGCCAGCACGTCGAGCGCGGCCGACTGGCCGGGCGCGGCCGTCGTCGCCGAGGGCACCAGATAGAAGCGGCGCATCGAGGGCTGCTCGACATGCGGGTCAGCGAGCGTGACGGTGCGCGGCGCGATCGGCTCCGGTTCCTGCGGCCGCATGCGGCGGGCGGGAATGTCGGCTTGCGAGGGAATCTTCGCGAACGTCTTCTCGACAAGCGGACGCACCTCGTTGACGTCGGTGTCGCCGGCGATCACCAGGATCGCATTGTTGGGCGCGTAGAAGCGGCGATAGAAGGCGAGCGCGTCCTCGCGGCTGAGCTTCTCGATCTCCGGCTTCCAGCCGATGACGGGACGGCCGTAGGGATGATTGACGTAGAGCGCCGCCATGACCTGCTCGTTGAGGCGGGCTTCCGGCGAGTTGGCGACGCGCATGTTGTACTCTTCGAGCACCACGTCGCGCTCGGGCAGCACGTTCTCGTCCTTCAGCACCAGGCCGGTCATGCGGTCGGCCTCGAAGTCCATCATCTTCGGCAGCTGGTCGCGCGGCACGCGCTGGAAGTAGCCGGTGTAGTCGACGGAGGTGAAGGCGTTCTCATTGCCGCCGATCTTGAGCACGGTCTTGGAGAACTCGCCGGCCGGATGCGCCTCGGTGCCCTTGAACATCAGATGCTCGAGGAAGTGCGCCAGGCCCGATTTGCCGGGTGTCTCGTCGGCGGAGCCGACCTTGTACCAGATCATCTGCGTCACCACGGGGGTGCGGTGATCCTGGATGACGACAACCTGCAGGCCGTTGGGAAGCGTGAAGCTGGCGGGGGGCTCGGAGGCGAACGTCGTTTGCGCCGAAGCGCCGGCCGTGAGCGCGAGGAGGGAGACGAGCGCGGCGGCGACGAAGGTGAACCGGTGCGAGGACATCATGATCCTTCTGAAGGCCCGCGAGATCGGGCGATCGGGTTTGAGCGCAGCATGCTACACCGCGCGGGACGGGGCCCGGCGTCACAAAACGGCGACATGCTGCCGCCGCAAGACATTAAATTTCGCTAATGCCAGCCAAGCCGGCATCTCCGGACAACGACGGACCGCAGCCGCCGTCACCGTTCCTTGCCGGTCATGATGTCCAGCTGCTTGCCGCCGATCGGCTCCTGCGCGCCGCCGGTGCCATAGGCATAGCTCGGGGACGGGGTCTGGTAGCCCGGGGGCGGCTGGGTCAGGGTTTCGCGCTGCGGCTCGGTGGTGAACTGCTTGGTCTCGGTATCGCTGCCGCCCTTGAACAGGCCGAACAGCGAGCCCTTGAAGCCGAGCTGCGCCGGGCTCAGCATCGGATTGGTGTTCGCGCCCGGCTGAATCGGCTCGGTCTGCTTGGTGGCGGCCGTCCGGCCCATCTTCATCTCGGCCGGGGTCAGCGGACGGGCCGCGGCGACCGGGTCCTTGTTTTCTTTCTTGCGCGCCGCAGCGGCGGCGCGGCGCTGCTGCTCGTCGGGGTCCTTCGGCCAGTTCGGCGCAGTGGCCTGGGCGGCAGAGGCGGGGGGCGGCAGATCGAGCTTGGGCGGCACGACCAGCGGCGAGCGCTCGCGGTAATTGATGGTCGGCGTCTCCATGTTGGTGCCGCCGAGACCGCGCATCAGATTGTCGATGATCTTCTCTTCGAAGGTCTTGTCGTCCTCTTCGTCCTCCTGGGCGCGGGCAGTGCCCGCGGCCATCACGAGGCCGATGCCGAGCGCAACGGCGGACAGCCGCAGGGCGCGAAGGGCCGTGTGGGTCACGATCCGGCTTGAGACTTCGGTCTTGCGCATGGCTTTCCCTGTCCTCGCTTGTCCAGTGCTCGTGCTCGACGAACCGGCCGCGAATCCAACTACAGAGGACCCACGACCTCCACGGGCCGTCCGGTCGTCGGGCCGATCTCAAAAACGTGAAGAACGTCAGGCTCTTGACCTGGGATCGATACCGGCCGGTATCGACCCCGATCAGGGCGCTTTTGCGGCGGGACCCCCGAAGAAGGAGTCATACAGCAGGCCCGCCACCCCGGCAACGATGGCCACGTCGGCCATGTTGAAGATGTACCAGTTGTAAACCGTGCCGCCGATCTCGATGTGGAACAGCGCGAAGTCGACCACCGCGCCATAGGCCAGCCGGTCGATGCCGTTGCCGATCGCGCCACCGATGATCAGGCCGAGCGCTGTTGTCGCGAGCTTGGTCTCCGACCGCGCCATCCAGATGGCGAGCAGCACCACGGCCACGACCTTCACCGCCATCAGGCCATATTGCGCCAGCGGAGAGTCGTTCTGCAGCCAGCCGAAGCTGATGCCGATGTTCCAGGCGAGGACGAGATCGAAGAACGGCGTGACCTTGACCGTGCCGCGGTTGGGCAGGTCGAAGCCGTAGAGCAGCCACAGCTTGGTGGCCTGGTCGATGACCAGGGTGGCGAGGCCGGCGATGAGGCCGAGGCGGAGGCGGGGGGTCATTGGGCGCGAGGTGCTCCGCGGACGACGGTGCGCTCCCTCTCCCCGTTCTTACGGGGAGAGGGTTGGGGTGAGGGGCAGACGCACGGGCGGTGTTCATGGCGAGACCTGTACCCCCTCACCCGGATTGCATCTGGCGATGCAATCCGACCTCTCCCCGCAAGCGGGAAGAGGTTAGGGCGGAGCGCGCCGCGACCTCGATCCAAACCAAGTACGAGTGTTCGAGCCACTACACGCCGACTCCCAGCTCCTTCCATTCGCGCAGCGCCTGGGCGTCGCGGGGGGAGACGTCGGGGTATTCGGCGTCCTCGCCGACGCTCTCCAGGATCTTCCAGGAGCGGGCGCACTTCTTGCCGACGGCCTTTTCAACGACGACCCCGACACCCGGCACCGCATCGAGGCGGAACGCCTCGGCCGGCGCCTCGCTTTCGCGGACCTCGTAGTTCGAGGTGATGCAGACCTCGGCGAGATCCGTGTCGAACAAGGTGCCGAGCAGCGCGCGGTCGGCGACATAGATGATCGGCGAGGCCTCGAGCGAGGAGCCGATGGTCTTGGCGGCACGGGCGAGCTCCAGCGCGCCGGTGACGACGCGTCTCACGTTGCGGATGGTCTCCCACTTCGCGGCGAGCGCGTCGTCGCGATAGCCGGCCATCGCCTCCGGGAACAGCGTCAGATGCACCGACGGCTCGGCGTCGGGGCGATACATGCGCCACGCCTCGTCCGTCGTGAATGACAGCACCGGCGCCAGCCATTTCAGGATGGCGTCGCAGATCAGGTCGATGGCTGTCAGCGCCGCCTTGCGCGCCCACCGAGGATGGCGGATCGCAATACAGCGTGTCCTTGCGGATGTCGAAATAGAACGCTGAGAGCTCAGTGTTCATGAACGCCGCGAGCGAGGCGATCACCGTCTTGTAGTCGAACGCGGCATAGGCGCGGCGGATCACCTCGGCCTGCTGCGACAACTGATGCAGCATCAGCCGCTCCAGCTCCGGCATCTCGGTGAACGCGACCGCCTCGCTGCGCCTGTAATGGTGCAGGGTGCCGAGCATCCAGCGGATGCTGTTGCGCAGCTTGCGGTAGGTCTCGATGGTGTTCTTCAGAATCTCCGGGCCGATGCGCTGGTCGTCGGCATAGTCGGTGGCGCAGACCCAGAGTCGCAGGATGTCGGCGCCGGAGTCCTTGATCACCTTCTGCGGCTCGACGGTGTTGCCGAGCGACTTCGACATCTTGCGGCCGTTCTCGTCGAGCGTGAAGCCGTGCGTCAGCACGACGTCATAAGGCGCGCGGCCGCGGGTGCCGCAGCTCTCCAAGAGCGACGAGTGGAACCAGCCGCGATGCTGGTCCGAGCCTTCCAGATACATCACCGTATCCTGGCCGCCATCGACCTTGCGCTTGATGCCGGCGAGGCCGGGGAAGTGCACGGGGTCTTCGAGCACGAAGGCGTGGGTCGAGCCGGAATCGAACCAGACGTCGCAGATGTCGTCGACCTTCTTCCAGTCCTCGTTGGCGCGGGACCCAAGGAAGCGCTCACGCGCGCCGTCGGCGTACCAGGCGTCGGCGCCTTCTTTCTCGAAGGCGTCAGCGATGCGGGCGTTCACCGCCTCGTCCTGCAGGATCTCGGCGGAGCCGTCGCCCTTCTCGCGCACGAACACGGCGATCGGGACGCCCCAGGCGCGCTGGCGCGAGATCACCCAGTCCGGACGGTTGGCGATCATGCCGTTGATGCGGTTCTGGCCGGCGGCCGGCACCCATTGCGTGACCGAGATCGCCTGCAGCGCGCGGGCGCGGAGGGTATCGCCGGGAGCCGCAGATGCAGCGCCCGTGTGGCCCCCCACCCCCGACCCCTCCCCGCGAGGGGGAGGGGAGTCCACGATGGGCTTGTCCATCGCGATGAACCATTGCGGCGTGTTGCGGAAGATCACCGGCTTCTTGGAGCGCCAGGAATGCGGGTACTGATGCTTCAGACGGCCGCGCGCCAGCAGCTGGCCGGCTTCGGTCAACGCCTTGATGACGGCCTCGTTGGCGTCGCCCTTTTCGCCCTTGTCGTTGATGACGCGCTTGCCGGTGAAGCCCGGCGCGTGATCGGTCAGCGCGCCGTTCTCGTCGACAGTGTAGGGGATGGTGGTCGCGATGCCGCGGCCGTCAAGCTCGCGGGCATTGGCCATCCAGACGTCAAAATCCTCGCGGCCGTGGCCGGGGGCGGTGTGGACGAAGCCGGTGCCGGTGTCGTCGGTGACGTGCTCGCCCGACAGCAGCGGCACGATGAAATTGTAGCCGCCTTCGAGGCCCTTGAATGGATGCGCGCATTCGACGGCATCGAGCGTGTCGCCGGGGATGTCGCGCAGTTTATTATAGGACGTGACGCGCGCCTGCTTGAACACGCCCTCGGCGAGCGCGTCGGCCAGGATCAGCTTGTCGCCGGTCTTCGCCCAATTGTCGGCGGGGGCGTCGGTGACCTCATAGAGGCCATAGGCGATCTTCGGCGAGAACGAGATGGCGCGGTTGCCGGGCAGGGTCCAAGGCGTGGTGGTCCAGATCACCACGGAAGCACCCGCGAGCGCGCCATGCGCCGGCGAGGTCACCGGGAATTTCACCCAGACCGTGTCGGACTGATAGTCCTCGTACTCGACCTCGGCCTCGGCGAGCGCGGTCTTCTCGACCACGCTCCACATCACCGGCTTGGAGCCGCGATACAGCGTGCCGTTGGCGGCGAACTTCATCAGCTCGCGCGCGATCTGTGCTTCGGCCGGATAGGTCATGGTGGCGTAGGGATGGTCCCAGTCGCCGATCACGCCGAGGCGCTTGAACTCCTCGCGCTGCACGTTGAGCCAATGCTCGGCATAGGCGCGGCACTCCCGGCGGAACGCGACCATGGCGGCAGAGTCGCGGAAGTCGGGCTTGGTCTTGCCCTTCTTGCGGTAGTTCTCCTCCTCGATCTTCCACTCGATCGGGAGGCCGTGGCAGTCCCAGCCCGGCACGTAGTTGGAATCGTGGCCGAGCATCTGCTGGCTCTTGGTCACGACGTCCTTGAGGATCTTGTTGAGCGCGTGGCCGATATGGATGTTGCCGTTGGCATAGGGCGGGCCGTCATGCAGGACGAATTTCGGCCGGTGCTTGGCGGTCTCGCGCAACTTGCCGTAGAGATCGATGTCGTTCCAGTACTTCAGGAGCTCCGGCTCGCGCTGCGGCAGGCCGGCGCGCATCGGGAATTCCGTCTGCGGCAGATAGAGGGTCTTCGAATAATCTTTTGTGTCGGCTTTTTGGGCGTCGGATTTTTGCGGCTTGTCGGACATCGTGATCTGATGAGCTCAAAGAGGGGCGCGGAGGCGCGATGTGAGGATCGCGGGCGGCGGAACGAGCAGAGACATCCCGGTCTTGCGCCGAGCTCGAAAAGCTCAGGCGGAAGCCGGGCCGCTAATGCCGATGGTGCGCCGTATCAACATGGGGCCTCCTCTTAGCAGCCGGACGGCCAAATCGCAAAGTCATCCTGCGGCCGGCTCGCTTGACGGGGCCTATTCGATCTCGCCGAGCCGGGGGAAGAGGCCGGCATTGGCCGAAAGCAAGGCGCGCGCCTTGGCGCTGTCGTCGTCCATCTGCCGGATCAGGGCCTCGATCGAGGTGAACTTGGCCTCCTCGCGGATGAAGCCGATGAAGGCGACGTCCAGCACCTCACCATAGAGGCTGTCCTTGAAATCGAACAGAAAGCTTTCCAGCAGCGGCGCGCCGTTGTCGAAGGTCGGGCGGCGGCCGAAATTGGCGACGCCGTCGATCAGGACCCGGTTGGCGCCGCGGCCGCGGCCGACCCGGACGGCATAGATGCCGTGGCGCAGCCCGCAATCGCGGTCGAGCCGCATATTGGCGGTGGGATAGCCGAGGTCGCGGCCACGCTTCTCGCCGTGGATGACCTCCGAGGTCACGAACCAGGGGCCGCCGAGCATGGCGGTCGCTTCTGCGACCTGGCCCTCGGCCAGCGCCTCGCGGATGGCGGTCGACGACACCGGCCGCTCGTCGATGTCGACATGCGGCTGGACCTCGACGGTGATGCCGAGCTTGGGCGCCTCGTTGGCGAGCAGGCTGGGCGAGCCGACCCGGCCCTTGCCGAAATGGAAATCGTAGCCGACCGCGATTCCGGCCACGCCGAGCCGGCCGATGAGATCGTGGTGAATGAAGTCCTGCGCCGAGGTCTGGGCACGGCCCTTGTCGAAGCTCATGACCACCGCGCCTGAAAGGCCGGTTCCGGCCAGCAGCCGCAGCTTGGCGGCCTCGTCCGTCAGCCGGAATTGCGGGGTATTGGGGCTGAAAAACCGTCGCGGATGCGGCTCGAAGGTCAGCGCCAGGGCGGGGCGGCCCTTGGCTCGGCCCATCTCGATGGCGGCCTCGATAACGGCCCGGTGACCAAGATGGACACCGTCGAAATTTCCCATCGCCACCACCGCGCCCTTGAGGATGTCCTGTGGCGGGGTGGAATCGCGGATGATCGTGAAGGCGGGCATCTGTCGGAAATATCTCGCGAATTTCTTCAAGCCGCCGATCCGGCGGGCGGGTTCGACCGTGGGCGGGCGGCCTGCCGAAGTCAAGCCAAAGGGGGCCCGGATTTCATGCAGCGCAGCAATAGCGACATGCAGCCGCAGCGCAGTTAACGCGCTGTTTAACGGCTGATGCTACTCCTGGGGCCGGATGGCGGGGTCGCTGAAAGACCTGCCAAAAGAGCATTTTTGGTAACAGTCTGCGCGTTGTGTTCGCGTTGGGGGAGTCAAGATGGCGGTTGATTTGACGATGCCGGTGCTCGTCGTCGACGATTACAGCACCATGATCCGTATCATCAGGAATCTTCTGAAGCAGATCGGTTTCGAGGACATCGACGACGCGAGCGACGGCTCGATGGCGCTCAACAAGATGCGCGCCAAGAAGTACGGCCTCGTGATCTCCGACTGGAACATGGAGCCGATGACCGGCTACGACCTGCTCCGCGAGGTCCGCGCCGATCCGAACCTGGCGACCACGCCCTTCATCATGATCACGGCGGAATCCAAGACCGAGAACGTGATCGCGGCCAAGAAGGCCGGCGTGAACAACTACATCGTCAAGCCGTTCAACGCGGCGACCCTGAAGACCAAGATCGACGCGGTGTTCCCGGACATGGCGACGGCCTGACGCCCGCCTGATCCACGCCGAAATGAAAGACGCCCGGCACTTGGCCGGGCGTTTTTCGTTTCAGGCCAGGGTCACCATTTCAGCTCGCGCATCAGGGCGCGGGGCGGGTGGCCGAACAGCTCCTTGACCGAGGCCGGGTCGAGCTGGTCGATGCCGGCGAACTCCTCGGAATGGATGCCGCGGGTGACGAACAGGCAGTCGATGCCAAACCCATGCGCGCCGGCGAGATCGGTGCGGACGGAGTCGCCGATCGCCAGCACCTCCTCGCGCGCGACCGGCCGGCCGGCATGCTGCTCGGCGAGCTGCATGGCGCGCTCATAGATCGGCCGGTGCGGCTTGCCGTAGAAGATCACCTCGCCGCCGAGCTCGCGATACAGCTCGGCGATGGCGCCGGCGCAGTAGATCAGCCGGTCGCCGCGCTCGACCACGATGTCCGGATTGGCGCAGATCAGCGGCAGCTTGCGCTCCCGCGCCTGCAGCAGCATCGGCCGGTAGTCCTCGGCGGTCTCGGTCTCGTCGTCGTAGAGGCCGGTGCAGATGATGTAGGAGGCCTGCTCCAGCGGCGACAGCGCCAGATCGAGGCCGCGATGGATCGAGTTGTCGCGCTCGGGGCCGAGCCAGAACACCTTGCCGCCCGGGTGATCGGCAACGTAATGCCGGGTCAGGTCGCCCGAGGAGACGATGGCGCTGTAGACGTCGTCGGCGACGCCGAGCTTGCGCAACTGGCGCTGGACCGAGTCGGCGGGCCGAGGCGCATTGGTGATCAGGATGACCGTGCCGCCCTCGCTCTTGAAGCGATGCAGGGCGTCGCAGGCCTCGGGGAACGATTCCAACCCGTTATGGACCACGCCCCAGATGTCGCTCAGCAGCACCCGCTTGCGGCCGACCAGATCGCGCAGCCGCTCCTCGAATCGCAACGCGGTCATGGCCGGCAACTTGAACTAGATGTTTCCGGCGATGCGGCGGACCAGAGCGGCGTTGCCGCTGCGGGGCGCAGCATTGGCATTCGACGCGTCGAGGGAGGGAGTGCCGGCGGCATTGGGGTCCTGGATCTTGATCTCCTGCCCGCCCGGTGGGGTGGCAGCGGCCTCGCCGGTAGCAGATGCGCCCTCGGGTCGCAATGGGCGGGGCGGCGCGAACAGAAACCCCTGGCCGAAGCGGACGTCGTAATCGAGCAGGTCGACGACGCTGTTCTCGCCCTCGATCCGCTCGGCGATCAGGTCGATGCCGAAACGGCCGAGCAGGTCGGATAGATCGGTCGGGTGGATGTCGGACAGCGAGCTCTGCTTGGGATCGAGCAGCAGCGCGGCCGGCACCTTGATGAAGCGGACGCCGCGATCGGCCAGCTCGCGCGGCTCGAAGCGGAGGTCGGTGACATGGTCCATCGAGAAGCGGTAGCCGCGCTGCGCGAGCGCCGCGAGATGCTCGGTCTCGGTCGGTCCCAGGCCGCGCAGGGTCGACTGCTTGAATTCGAGAATGAAGGACGGCGCCAGCGCCCGGTTGGCTTCGAGGAAGTCGAGGCACTGGGAGAAGTTCGAGGGGCTGCTCAGGGTCGCCGAGGAGATGTTGCAGAAGATGCCGACATCCTTGTTGCGGACCATCAGCCGGCGCAGCACCTGGACGCAGCGAAGCAGGACCATGTGGTCGATGCGACCGACCAGGCCCGCCGCCTCGGCGATGCCGATGAAGTCCTCCGCCGCGACGACCTGGTCGCGCTCGTCGCGCAGCCGCGTCACCGCTTCGTAGAAGCGGACCTTTCGCTGGGGCAGCGTCACCAGCGGCTGCAGGTAGATGTCGAGGCGATTGTCCTCGATCGCGCCTTTGACGGCGGCGAGGATCTGCGGCTGGCTGCGCGGCCCTGACGGCACCGGCGCCATGACGGCGGGCGCGGCTGGGGGCTGTGGAGCCGGCGACGGCTTCGACGCAGCAGCGGGCGCTGCGCTGAACGTGGTGGTCGCTTCCTTCGGCTTCAGATCGACTTTGGCCGAGCTTGCGGTGGTCGGGTCGGGATAGACCGCCGTGGCCACCGGCGCGGCCTCGCGCACCGGAGTCGCGGCGGGCTCAACGGGCGCCGCCGTACCTTGCGGAATCGCGGCGATGAGGTCCTCGTGCTGCGCGACCGTCACGGCGAGCTGCTTCATCAATCCGCCGAGCTCATTGATCTCGCCGATCACACCCTGCAGGCGGTCCGCGCTCACCGAGCTGGACGACACCATCCGGCCCTCGACGGCCGACAGCCGCCGGCCGAATTCGGCGACCTGGCGGGCGAGGTCGGCCGTTCCACGCGACAGATCGGCGATCTGGCTGCCGACGTCGGAGCGGTCGCGCAGCCGCATCGACACGGCGTTGTAAAGAATCAGGAAGGTCAGCGCGGCCAGCGAGACGATCGCGGATTCGGATCCACTGATACCTGCCACCGAGTACAGGATCAGGCCGAGCGATGCTGCGACCAAAACCATGCAAACGGCGATGAAAATCGTAGAGATACGAATCATGCTGCGCGACGCTCCCAACCAAACGCGACCTTAGCACTTCTGTTGATTCGCGAGGATAGTCGGCAGGATTCAAATACCGGGAGACGCCGATGATTTCCCGGCCGCGTGTCATTTACGCAAGTTCACGCGGAGAGGTGGAGTGTCATCGTAGGGTCGCATCCCGTAGAATAACGGTCGATGCGTGCTGGCAAGTTCAGCCCGCCCTGAACGATGCGCGCTCCGCTGGCTCGGAGCGCGGTTACGATCGTCAGCAGCAGAAGCTTCACGCCTCGCCGCGCAATGCTGATCAGCTCAAGTAATCCCGCGCGGTCTCGACCTGTGTCGAACCGCGCCGAGAGGCCTCAGGAGGCCTCTGAAGCATGACGCTGACGCCGGCGCAGAGCCGCTACGCCGAGCAGCAGCGCAGCAACGGCGACGCCAACGGGCACGTTGACGCGACCGAGCGCGCCGGCGCGTCCGCTGGTATGGTCCGTCGATGACGGCGCCAGCGGAATCGTATCCGGATCGATGTCGTCGCTGTCCGGCTGCCGCGCCACGGGAGCCGCGATCGCCACCCGCAACCGGCTGCCGAGCGAGGGATAATGCGGGGTCGGGCTGCGCAGCTTGATCGCCGCGATCACCGCACAGATCACCGCCAGGACGACGAAGATGCCGCCGACCACCGCGAAGGCGGTGAACAGGCCGTAGGTCATTTCCACCCAACGGAACAGGGCGGTGAGTCCAACGATGCAGGCGGCGATGAGGAAGATGCCCGCCGTGGCAAACAGCCCGGCGGCAACGGCGTAGGACGTCACCGTGCCCGTCGCCTGCCGCGTGCGATCCCGCATATAGGCCTGGGTGGCGCGCTTGACGCGGTTCAGCCTCTGCTCGAGGCCCAATTGCAGGAGCTCTCCTGGCGGTGCGAGCATGCGCGTCCTCCAAAGTCGTTGCCGCGCGCGAACCGCCGGCTCGCGACATGAACGTGGAGGATTTGGGAAGGTTCCCGAGCCCGCTAACTCTGCAACTTGGTCGTCGCCTGCTCATCCGAGCTTACTACTGTCGAGTTGGCCTTAGTTGGCGTTGCTTGAATTGCATGGCGGAGTTTTGCCGGTGCCCGCACCGTCCGTGTCATCCGGGCCGCTGGCGACACTCTCTCCGCTCCCTCCCCCCTTGTGGGGGAGGGTCGGGGAGGGGGGTGAGCCGCGGGCGCGGTCGACGACGGCCTGGCGGATGGCTTCAACAACACCCTCCAGCTTCGACATCACCTGCGCGTTGGTGAAACGAAGGACTGCAAATCCCTCGTCTGCGAAAAACGCGTCGCGCTTGGCGTCTTTCGTTTGCCGTTCGGCAAAGTCGTGTGACTCGCCGTCGAGCTCGATCACGAGCTTTGCCGCGAAGCAGACGAAGTCTGCAATGTAGTTCTGAATCGGAACCTGACGGCGAAAGCCTGCGCCCTCAATTCGATTCGCCTTGATGTCCCGCCATAGCAGCGTCTCGGCCGGAGTCATCGTCTGGCGAAGTTGCTTCGCTCTGTTGCGCTGGCGGTCGCTGACGACTGCGTGCGGCATCCTGGGCTACCCCCCTCCCTGACCCTCCCCCACAAGGGGGGAGGGAACGGATAGAACGGTGACTGTTGCAGCATAGCAAAGGCTGCGCCGGGCGCTCGCAAATAAAAATGGCGGCTCCTTGAGCCGCCATTTTTATCTGTTGCTGTCGATTGTTGTCGCGCAGCTTACGCCACGGCCTTGATGACCTTGCCGACTTTCTCGACGATCTCGCCGACCTGATCCTCGCTGATGATCAGCGGCGGGGTCAGAGCGAGGGTGTCGCCGGCGATGCGCAGCATCATGTCGGTGTTGTGGAAGGCTTGCTCCATCGCCTGATAGCCGCGCTTGCCGACGGCGTCGGGCAGCGGCGCGAGGTCGATGCCGGCGGTGAGACCGACCGTGCGGATGTCGAGCACGTTGGGCAGGCCCTTGAGCGACATCACGGCGTCGGCCCATGTCGGCTCGATCGCCTTGGCGTGCTCGAACAGCTTGTGGTCGCGATAGATGTCGAGCGTGGCGAGGCCGGCGGCGCAGGCGATCGGGTGCGCCGAGTAGGTGTAGCCATGGGTGAACTCGACCATGTGCTCCGGGCCGCTCATGAAGGCGTCGTGGATGGTGTCGCGCACCAGCACGCCGCCCATTGGGGCTGCGCCATTCGTCACGCCCTTGGCGAAGGTCAGCAGGTCCGGCGTGACGCCGTAGCGCTCGGCGGCGAAGGCGTGGCCGAGGCGGCCGAAGCCGGTGATGACCTCGTCGAAGATCAGCAGGATGCCGTGCTTCTGGGTGATCTCGCGCAGCCGCTTGAGATAGCCCTTCGGCGCCGGGATCACGCCGGTGGAGCCGGCCATCGGCTCGACGATGACCGCGGCGATGGTGTTGGCGCCATGCAGGCCGACGAGCGTCTCGAGCTCCTCGGCGAAGTGCGCGCCATACTCCGGCTCGCCCTTGGTGAAGGCCTGCTTCTCGCGGTCATAGGTCGCCGGGATGTGGTCGACGCCGGTCAGCAGGGTGCCGAACATCTTGCGGTTGTTGACGATGCCGCCGACCGAGGTGCCGCCGAAGCCGACGCCGTGATAGCCGCGGACGCGGCCGATCAGGCGGGTGCGGCTGCCCTGGCCGTTGATCTGGTGATAGGCAAGCGCCATCTTCAGCGCGGTGTCGGCGGCTTCCGAGCCGGAGTTGCAGAAGAACACGTGGTCGAGCCCGGCGGGCGCGAGGTCGGCGATGCGGTTCGCCAGCTCGAACGCCTGCGGAATGCCGAACTGGAACGGAGGCGCGTAGTCGAGGGCTGCGGCCTGCTTGCCGATCGCCTCGGCGATCTCGGTGCGGCCGTGGCCGGCATTGCAGCACCACATGCCGGCGGCGGCGTCGATGATCTTGCGGCCGTCGACGGTGATGTAGTGCATGTCCTTGGCGCCGGCGAGCAGGCGCGGATTCTTCTTGAAGGCCCGGTTGGCCGTGAACGGCATCCAATGCGCGGCAAGATCATTCGGGACGGTGACGGCGGGGCGGGGGCTCTTGTCCAGCATGGGGACCTCTTCGGACGTTCAAGGCAGATTGTGCGACGGCGACAGCATGACCCGGAAAGGTGGCAAACCGGTTGCCAGACACGGACCGAAACGGATCATGCGTGAGCGGCCTGAATGCGCGCGCCGACGTGGTCAGCCGATGATCCGGGCCGGCGGCAAGCTATCAGTTTCGCGGGCCAACGGAAACGTCAAAGGTCCGGCGTTCCCGCTGCCCTGGTGAGCGAATTCTGCACAGCGGCAGCAGTTTGTGCCGAATATTGGAAGTCCGCTGCGTCATTTCGCGTCAGCGCTTCGCGCGGAGATTTACACCAGATCGCGCGCGGTGATCCAGAACACCTCGCCCTCGGAATCCTCGGTATCGAGCCACAGCAGCGGCAGGTCCGGGTACGCCGCCTCGATCTGCGGCCGGTCGCGGCCGACCTCGCACAGCAGCCCGCCTTCGGCGGTCAGGTGGTCGCGGGCCTCGGCGATGATGCGGTGGATGATGTCGAGCCCGTCGGGGCCACCGTCGAAGGCCAGCGCCGGCTCGGCGCGGCATTCCCGGGGCAGGCCCGCCATGCCCTCGGCATCGACATAAGGCGGGTTGCTGATGATCAGGTCGTAGCGGCGCTGGCTCAGCGGCGCGAACAGGTCGCCGCGATGCAGCGAGATGCGCTCGCCGAGATCGTAGTCGGCGACGTTCTTCGCTGCGACCGCGAGCGCATCCTTGGAGATGTCGACCGCATCGATGACAGCGTTCGGAAAGTGGCGGCTGGCCAGGATCGCGAGGCACCCCGAGCCGGTGCAGAGGTCGAGCACGCTGTCGACCGCCAGGGGATCGTCGATCAGCGAGGTGCCGTCGGCTTCGGCGCCGCCAAAATGTGTCTCCAGCAGCTCGCCAATGAAGGAGCGCGGCACGATGACGCGCTCGTCGACATAGAACGGCAGGCCGCGCATGTAGACCTTGTTGACGAGATACGCCGCCGGCTTGCGCGTGGCGATTCGGGCATTGACCAGGTCGAGGATGGTCTTGCCCTCGGCGGCGGTGACCCGCGCCGTGACGAAGGTCTCGAACTGCTCCGGGCGCAGATGCAGCGCCTCGCCGATCAGGAACGCGGCCTCGGAGACCGGATCGGTGGTGCCGTGCGCGAACACCAGATCGGCGTTCTGGAAGCAGCTCACCGCATAGCGCAGGTAGTCGAGCAACGTGACGAGCTCGCCGGCATTGACCTTCGGCAGCCTCGGAGCCGCCGTTTTGCGCGGCGCAGCCGCCTTCGCTGTCTTCGCCATCACTTCGTCCAGCGCGCCGCGGCGGCATCGTCGTGGCTCCTGGCCTCGACCCAGCTGCCGCCGTCTTCGGTTTCCTCGCGCTTCCAGAACGGCGCGTTGGTCTTGAGATAATCCATCAGGAACTCGGCCGCCTCGAACGCCGCCTGACGGTGGCTGGAGGCGGTGACCACCAGCACGATGTTCTCGCCGGGCGTGATGCGGCCGAAGCGGTGGATCACGGTGAGGCCCTGCAGCGGCCAGCGCGCCATCGCCTGCTCGGCATGGCGCATGATCTCGGCCTCGGCCATCCCTGGATAATGCTCGAGCGTCAGCGCCGAGATCGGCGTCTCATGGGTCGTTGCCGCGGCACAGGCCGGAGAAGCTGACGATGGCGCCGATATCGGTGCGTCCCCTGCCGAGCGCCGCGATCTCGGCGGCGGTGTCGAAATCCTCGTGCTGCACCCGGACGGTGACGATCGCGGTCATGGACGAATCTTCGTTGGCGTCAGCCGCCGGTCATCGGCGGGAAGAACGCGATCTCGCGGGCGCCGGCGATCGCCGTCTCCGGCTGCACATGGGTCTGGTCGATCGCGGTGCGGATCACCTTCGGCTTCTCGAACGCATAGGCGTAACCTTCGCCCTGCGCCGTGAGCCACGCGATCAGCTCGCTGACAGTGCGGACATCGGCCGGCGGCTCGATCGTTTCCTCGGCCTTGCCGATGCGCTCGCGCACCCAGGCGAAATACTTCACCTTCATCGCGAATCTTCCTCGATGAGGTGATGGATGCCGGCGCGGAAATAGTCGTAGCCGGTGTAGATGGTGAAGATCGCCGACGCCCACAGCAGCACGATGCCGATCATCGTCACCACGGGAACCACGAGGTCGCCGGCCTCGCCCGCGAGCAGGAAGCCAATTGCGATCAGCTGCATCGTGGTCTTCCACTTCGCGACCTTGGTGACGGGCACGCTGACGCGCAGCGCGGCGAGATATTCGCGCAGGCCCGACACCAGGATCTCACGGCACAGGATCACGATCGCGGCCCACAGGGTCCAGCCATGAATGCTGTTGTCGGCGGCCAGCATCAGCAGGCACGAGGCGACCAGCAGCTTGTCGGCGATCGGATCGAGCATGCGGCCGAACGCCGATTGCTGGTTCCAGATGCGGGCGTAATAGCCGTCGAGATAATCGGTGACGCCGGCGGCGATGAACACGGCCACCGCGACCCAGCGCAGCCACAGCGGATAGTCCATGATCGACTGCGCGTAGATGCAACCGACCACGACCGGTATCGCGGCGATGCGCGTATAGGTCAGGATGTTCGGCAGGGACGTCGACGTCTTGCTGGGCACGCGTGTGGTCGCAATATTCATCCGGTGTACCAATACTGCCGCCGTTCGAACGTCAACCTCCGAGCCGATCGGCTATGGCAGGATGACGCAGATATGACGCTGTTCGCAACGAAGTCTTGCGGAGATAGGAACTCTCCCGCCGGGATACAAAGAGAGCGGTAACGCTTCCTTAAGCAACCCGGCGCGCCCGCGCCAGTGTCGAGATCGCTCCGAGCGACGCGCGCGCCGCTCCCTTCTTATTGCGATGCAATGACAGCAGCGCGACTCCGCGTCAGATCGCCTCGGCCTGATGAACGGCACACCAATGTGCCTGACGCTCCGCGAACACGCGGTCGCGGACATAGGCCAGCGTCTCCTCGTCGAAGGTCTCGATCACCTCCAGGCTGAATGCGGCCTCGCCATGGGCGGCCCAGGCCGCCTGCAATCCGCCGCGCCGGTGGCCGCCCTGGCGCAGGGTGAACCAGAGACGGTTCTGGATCTTCTCCAGGTCGGGTGCGCAGCCGATCCAGCGGGCGCCGGTCGCTGCACAGGTGACGGCGAAGATGCCGGCCGGGGTCTTGCGCTCCTTGTAGGCGGCGGTGGCCGCCTTGCGCTGATCGGGGGTCATGATAGGGGCTCCGTGGCGATTGGCCGGTCGATCTATATTTTTATCCGGGTAAATATGGAAGATGAGAAATATTTCTCTGACAGGTGTCTCTGACTGTTGACGCCTTGTCCTACCTGTCAGAATATTCTGACAGGTAGGAGCAGCGGCAGATGCCGAGCCAAGGTGATCAACTGCTGGACAGGCTGTCGGCGCTGGCCAATCCGCATCGGCTGCGGGTGCTGGCCGCGCTGCGTCTCAACGGGCGCACCTATGTCAGCCAGCTCGCTCGAGAGCTCGGGATCAGCCGGCCGCTGCTGCACCTCCATCTGCGCAAGCTCGAACAGGCGGGGCTCGTGGTCAGCCGGCTGGAGCTGTCTGCCGACGGCAAGGCGCTGAACTATTTCGAGGTCGCGCCCTTCGACATCGCGCTCACGCCGTCCTCGATCGCCGAGGCAGTCCAGACGCTGAGCGTCCCCGCCTCCATCAAATCGGAAGGAGACCCCCATGGCTGACAAGGCCGCCATCTTCCTGCTCATCACCATCCTCGTGCTCGTCACCATCATCCTGGTGTTTGCGATGAAGTATGTCGCCGCCGTCCGGCAGGCCGGGCTGCAGGTCGCCACGGAGGAGGGCTATCGCGCGCTGACCGAACGGGCGGTGCGGGCCCAGGAGACGAGCGTCGAGCTGCTCGCCGCGCTCAAGAGCAGTCTCGGACAGATCGAGCTGCGGCTCGCCCAGGTCGAAAAGGTCCTGAAGGAGGTCGAATGATGACATCCCCGGATCACGCCGAGGAGCTGTCGCAACTGAAGCGGATGCGCGCGGTGTCGCTGCTCGAAGGCAGCACGCTGTTGCTGCTGGTGCTCGTTGCGATGCCGTTGAAACATTTTGCCGGCGTCGCGATCGCGACCCGCATCATGGGGCCGATCCACGGTCTCGCCTTCCTGACCTATGTCTGGATGCTGATCCAGCTTGCCGCCGGCGGCGGCTGGTCGCGGGCAGAGATCATCCGGATGACGATCGCTGCACTCGTGCCGTTCGGCGGCTTCGTCAATGCCGGCGTCCTGGCGCGCCGCGAGACGGCGCTGGCCGCGCCATGATCTATGTCTGGGTGAAGGCGCTGCATGTCGCCGCGGTGCTGTGCTGGAGCGGCGGGATGCTGGCCGCGGCGGTGACCCTCGCCGCGCATGCGGCCACGGATAACGCCGCGGGCAGGGGCATGATCGCGGCGGTCAGCCGCTGGGACCGGCGGGTCACGACGCCGGCCATGCTCGTCGTGTGGGGCGCGGGCCTCGCGCTCGCGATGCAGGGCCAATGGTTCGGCTCGCTGTGGCTGACGATCAAGCTCGGCCTCGTAGCCGGGCTGTCCGCGCTGCACGGCGTGCTCGCGGGGATGCTGCGGCGGCTGGCGCGGTCCGAGGCGCCGGTGCCGCGCTGGTTCTCCCATGTGCCGCCGCTGATCGTGGGCAGCGCTGCTGCGATCGCCGTGCTCGTCGTCGTCAAGCCGTTCTGAGCACCGCGACGATGGCGCAGCATCGCGGTCAGCTCGCGTTGCTGTGGAAGTACTCGAAGATCTTGCGTGCGCTCTCGGCGCTGACGCCCGGCACCTTGCCGAGATCGGCGATCGACGCGCGCTCGATCTCCTTCAGGGTACCGAAGTGATGCAGCAGGGCGCGCTTGCGCGACGGGCCGATGCCTGGGATTTCCTGCAGGCCGGCCTCGCGGATGTCCTTCTTGCGCAGCTTGCGGTGCGAGCCGATGACGAAGCGGTGCGCCTCGTCGCGCAGACGCTGGATGAAATACAGCACGGGATCGCGCGGCTCGAGCTTGATCGCCTCGCGCTCGGGAATGAACAGCGTCTCGCGCCCGGCGTCGCGATCCGGACCCTTGGCGACCGACATCAGCGCAACGTTGCTGACGCCGAGCTCGGTGAAGATCTCGCGGACGGCATTGAGCTGGCCACGGCCACCGTCGATGATGACGAGGTCGGGCCATTGCGGCACGTCGTCCTCCTTCGCGGCCCGCGCAAGGTCCTTCTCGGACGGCGCGACCAGCCGATTGAAGCGGCGCTGCAGCACCTCCTTCATCATCGCGTAGTCGTCGCCGGGCGTGAGCCCCTCCGACTTGATGTTGAACTTGCGGTACTGGTTCTTCATGAAGCCGTCGGGACCGGCGACGATCATCGCGCCGACCGCGTTGGTGCCCTGGATGTGGCTGTTGTCGTAGACCTCGATGCGCTTCGGCACCTGCGGCAGAGCGAGCGTCGCGGTCATCGCTTCCAAGAGGCGGCTCTGCGTCGCGGTGTCCGCGAGCTTGCGGCCGAGCGCCTCGCGCGCATTGGTCAGCGCGTGGCCGACCAGGTCCTTCTTCTCGCCGCGCTTCGGGCAGGACACCTCGACCTTGTGGCCGGCCTTGACGCACAGTGCCTCGGCCAGCAGCTCGGCCTCCTCGATCTCATGCGACAGCAGGATCAGTTTTGGCGGCGGCTTGTCGTCGTAGAACTGCGACAGGAAGGCGGACAGCACTTCCTCTGGCGTGAACGTCTTCTCGGCGCGCGGGAAGTAGGCGCGGTTGCCCCAGTTCTGGCCGGTGCGGAAGAAGAACACTTCCACGCAGGAGAAGCCGCCCTCTTGATGGATGGCGAACACGTCGGCCTCCTCGACCGTGCGCGGGTTGATGCCCTGCTGCGAGGAGATCGCCGACAGCGCCGCGAGACGGTCGCGATAGACGGCGGCGGTCTCGAATTCGAGCTCGCCTGATGCCTTCTCCATCTCGCTTGCGAGCAGCGCCTTCACCGCCTGGCTGCGGCCGGACAGGAAGTCGGTCGCCTCGCGCACCAGCTCAGTGTAGCCGGGGAAGTCGATTTCCTGCGTGCATGGGCCGGAGCAACGCCGGATCTGATGCAGCAGGCAGGGACGGGTGCGGCTCTCGAAGAACGAATCGGTGCAGGAGCGGATCAGGAACGCGCGCTGCAGCGCCGTGATGGTGCGATTGACCGCGCCGGCGGAGGCGAACGGGCCGAAATAGCGCCCCGGCCGCGACTGCGCGCCGCGATGCTTGAGGATCTGCGGCGCCCAATGGTCGCCGGTGATGAGGATGTAGGGGAACGACTTGTCGTCGCGCAGCTGCACGTTGAAGCGCGGCTTGAGCTGCTTGATGAGGTTGGCCTCGAGCAGCAGCGCCTCGGTCTCCGTGGTGGTCGAGACGATCTCGACGCTCACGGTGGCCGCGATCATGCGCAGGATGCGCGCCGGCAGCGGCGCGTTGGCGCGGGCATAGGACGACAGCCGCTTTTTGACGTTCTTGGCCTTGCCGACATAGAGCACGTCGTGCGCCGCATTGAGCATGCGGTAGACGCCGGGCGAGGTCGGCGCCAAGCGCACCGCGTTCTCGATCGCGGCATGGCCGGTCGCCAGCGGACCTTCGCCGATCGGCTCCAGGCTCTCTTCCGTCAGCTCCGGCAGGCGGCCGTCATCGTCCTCATCCGCGGGGGCGGCGGGGTCGAGATCGGGCGTGTCGGCGGCATCTGGCGGCAGGTCGGCCGTCGCGCCACGGCGGCTGTCAGGCGCCGGCGCCTTGGGTGGATCGGAGCTGTCGGTGGTCATGTCGCCAAATTAAGCGCTCGCAGCCGCTCCCGCCAGCGGGCGCTGGCGCCATGCACAGGGCAGGGAGACAAGCAGGCGGTAACGCTTCGTTAAGCACGTTAATGGCCCGCTAACCGGGCTTAACAACGGCTTAACCTAAAACTCTCGATAAATGCTCACGAAAAAAGACGGAGTTCCGTAACCATGCCGGCCCGCGCGTGTCGCGGTGCTTGCTCCGGCGGGTTGCGGCGAGTGGCGTGGAGTGAGCGATGAACAGGTTCTTGGTCAGTGCTGCCGCGGTGGCGGGGTTGGGCGCGGCTCTCGGATCGGTGCCGGCGCAGGCGGCCGATCTCGGCTATGGCAGCCGTGCGCCCTACACGGTCAATCAGCCCTTGAATGCCTATAGCTGGGCCGGTCCCTATCTCGGCGGCACGCTGGGCTATGAATGGGGCACGGTCGGCAACAATTCGACCAAGCCGTCCGGACTGACCGGCGGCATCACCGCGGGCTACAATTGGCAGAACGGCCCTTGGGTGTTCGGCATCGAGGGCGACTTCAACCTGACCGGGGCGAACGACACCTTCGCGCCGTGGAAATTCTCGAACCCGTGGTTCGGCACGATGCGCGGTCGCGCCGGCTACGCCTTCAACAACATCCTGTTCTACGGCACCGGCGGCCTCGCGCTGGGCTCGCTGCGCGCGGAAACGTTCGGTCTGTCGGAATCGCACACTGCGGTGGGCTGGACGCTCGGCGTCGGCACCGAGGTGGGGCTGACGCAGAACTGGAGCGCCAAGATCGAGTATCTCTATGTCGATCTCGACAGCAGCAATTTCGTGATTACGGGGGCGAAGAACGACTATCGGACGGGACTGGTGCGCTTGGGCATCAACTTCCGGTTCTGATGGCAAAACGGGATAGGAAGAAGAAACGTCGAACGACAACCTTCCGGCCGCTCGCGCGGCCGGAATTTTTTTATCATGATCCTCGATGCGATCTGGAGGCGTGCAGCGTCGCGCGCAGCCTGCACGTACGAAGCAGCAAACGCTGTGCACGCGGGCCGGCTGCGCTGCCGGCGGCTTCCAAAACCAACGAACGAATGACGTCGAGGCGCCCGCCGCTGCAGTCACGCTGACGCGTGAGCGGTGGCCGGCGGGCTCGCCTCAGGACGACAGGACCAGGTTCACCGCTTTCGGGCCTTTGCCCTTCTTGTCGGGCTCGACCTCGAAGCTGATACGCTGTCCCTCGGTCAGATCCTTCAGGCCGGCGCGCTCCACCGCCGTGATGTGCACGAACACATCTCGACCACCGTCGTCCGGCTTGATGAAGCCGTAGCCGCGCTCACCGTTGAAGAACTTGACTGTCCCAGTCATGGCCATCGGGAAACTCCTCCCCCGCAATGCTTCCTCCACTGCGCGCCCTGCGCAGCGTCCGACCGGACATCACTTTGATCGGAAAGCGTTGGCCACCTTAACGCCCAGCGCTCGCCGCGCCGGATCGCCGGATCTTATTAGGCCTTGATCACCCCGCCGCAACCATTCGCGGAAGCGGAACGTAAAGCCAGTCTTACAATCAGACACAATAATACGGTTCCGCGCCGATTGACTACGGCTTTTCGACCAATACCGCTGTCAAGCTTTGGGGATTTCCAGCCGGAAGCGTGCTGCGCCGCCTTGGCCGAGCGGCCGGACGAGCTCCTGCAGGATGAGCTTCAGCTCATCATGCAATGTCCAGGGCGGATTGACGACCAGGAGCCCGGTCGAGGTCAGCGCCTCGCCTTCGATCTGCGGCGCAACGCTGAACTCGATGCGCAGCACCTTGCCGGGTGGCTTGGCCGCAGCCGCAAGCTGGACGACGCGCTCGGCGAGCTGCTCGGTCGCGCGGCGGCTCTTTGCGGGATACCAGAGCACGTAGATACCGGTCGTCCATTTCGCATAGGCTGCGGCAAAGCGGTCGGCCAGACGCTCGAACTCATCCTTGGCCTCGAAGGCCGGATCGATCAGCACCACGCCGCGGCGCTCGTTCGGCGGCACGAAGGCGGGCAGGGCAACCCAGCCGTCGAGATCGACGACGCGCGCCTGCGTGTCGCGGCGCAGCGCATCGATCAGCTGCTTGCGCGGCACCGGCGCCAGCTCGCACAAGGTCATGCGGTCCTGCGGCCGCAGCAACGCACGCGCGATCAGCGGCGAGCCGGGATAGGCGACGAGCTCGGCCTTGGGATTGAACGACCGGACGACGTCGAGATATGGTTGAAGCAGTGCATAGGCGTCGTCCGACAGACGCGCCTGCAGCAGCCGCGCGATGCCGGTGAGGTACTCGCCGCTGCGGGTGGCCTCGTCGCCGGTGAGATCGTAGAGACCAGCGCCGGCATGGGTGTCGATCACCCGGAACGCCGCCGGCTTCTCCTGCAGATAGACCAGGATGCGCGTCAGCACGATGTGCTTGATGACGTCGGCGAAGCCGCCGGCATGAAAGGCGTGTCGGTAGTTCATGCCGCCGGAGTTACGCCGTTCCACGCCAAAAGGGTACCCCGTCGTGACGTCCGCTGTCTGCGATCGCACGAACGGCGCGACCGGGCGGAGCTCCTAGCCGCCGCGCACCGGCGGCATGTTCACCTCGTCGCGGCGGCAAGCCTGGCGGTCGACCTCGTCGCAGCTCCGGAACTCGAGGTCCTTCGACAGGCAGATCCGCACCTCGCTCAGCCGCGTGCGATTGCAGGTGACGGCGATGCCCGACGTGGTCAGCTTGGGATTGGCCTTGATGAAGGCCTCCTCGACGGCGGCCGGAGACACCGTCTTGGCCTCCGACAGATCGAGAAACTCGGGCGGGATCTTGATGGCGGCGCGGGCTTTGCGAATCGCCTCGAAATAGGCCTTCGCCGACAGGCCGGCGCAGGTGCCGTGCTTGTCCCATTCATTGTAGATCAGCCCCGGCGCCGGCATCAGGTCGAGCATCGAGGTCATGATGTTGCGCGGCAGGCGCGGCGCCGGCTGCTCGCAATATTCGGGATAGCCGGTCTCATATTGCGGCCACAGCCCGTGCACGACGAAGGAATAGGGCCGGCCGCTGCATTGCTGCGAGCGGTTGCCACGGCCGCCCCGCTCCTCGGCCTCGGCGCAGAACGATGGCGACCAGGACAGCGACAGCACGTAGAAATCGAACGCGCCCGGAGCATTCTGCCGGCGGTCCTGAGCATCGGCCGGCCTGACGGCGAGCGCGCCGAGCAGCAGGGTCAGGCAGACGATGGTTCTGGCAAAGAAGACGGCAGGTCGGCGCAGGCAATCGAACATGGCGAACTCCCCCGGACAATGGCGGGAGCCTAGCAGCACTCCGGAACATTTCAAGAACAAAATGGCTGCCCGGAGGCAGCCACGTCATCTGGGCTCGGAGCGAGCCGCCTTGTTCGGCGAAACCCGAATCAGGGCTTGGCGGCGCGGCAGGCCGGATTGAACGCCCAGTTGCGGTCGAGGCCGACGACGCAGAACTCGACGCCCTGATCGTAGCCGGCGAAGCCGCCGTCCTCGATGATCGAGAAATTGACGGTGCGGGCCTTGCCGTCGCTGATCATCACGCTGCCGGTGCAGAAGCGGCGCGGAATGTTGTCGGACTGCCAGGGCCGGAAGGCGATCTCATGGATATTGGCCACGCCGGTGATCTGGAGCGAGGAATTCCAGAAGGTGCTTTCCTTCTCCTGGAACCGGCTGACGATGGTCGGGATGGCTGCCTCGCAAGGGGCGACCCGGCCGTCATATTTCGGGCCCGACAGCCAGAAGTTCATCTCGAGCGGATTGGCGGCATGGGCCGGGGCCGTCGCGAGCAGGGCGGCAAGCAGCGCGCCGCAGGCGGCGCCGAACGTCTTGAAGGAGGAGCTCTTGAAGGAGGAGCTGAAGTCGCGCATGGGCCGTCCGAAAATCTGATCCGGGGAGCGTGGACCGTGCCGCGGCGGCCACAGGAGGTCAAGTGCAACGCGGCAACACTCCACGATTAGTCCTGTTAACCGGGGAGCGGTGTTCTTTTCTTGGCCGGACAGGACCTTTAGAATGGCGAACCAGACCAGGGAGATTGCAATGCGGACGCTCAAGGCCGGATTCGTGAAGACTGCAGGCCTCGTGGCCTTGGGGACGTTGCTGGCCGCCACGGCCGCCCAGGCCGACGTGGTGCCGGCGTTCAAGGGCAACGACACCGGCGGCATCATTTCCTATCAGCTGGCCCAGACCACCGACGCACGCCAGCTCGCGGTCGATCATTGCGCTTCCTACGGCAAGGTCGCGAAGTTCGGCGCTGTCGACGCCCGCTATGGCGGCTACGTCTCGTTCGCCTGCCGCTGGGTACCGTATGGCTCGGCGCAGCGGCCGCTGCGGACGCTGTACTGATCCTCGGCCGACTGACGTTCGCTCCGTCGTCGTTCTCCCAATTGCCATCTTTTGGCGGCATTCGCTCCGGCATCGCGCAACGATCTGGAACGAAAGCACATGACCTGCACACGCATCGCCCTCGGCCTGTTGGCCTGCTGCCTTCTCAGTGTGGCCGCCAGCCCGAAGGCCCGCGCCGTGGACCTGCCGGTCCGCAAGGCGGGGCTGTGGGAGCTGAAGATGGTCAGGTCCGGCGGCCAGACGCCCGACATGACGATGCAGCACTGCACCGACGAGACCACCGACAAGGACATGAACAACATGGCCTCGCCGATGGCGCAGCAGGTCTGCTCCAAGCAGGAGATCCAGAAGACGGCGACCGGCTATATCAGCGATGCCGTCTGCAATTTCGGCGGCATGAGCACGACCTCGCATGCCGAGATCACCGGCGACTTCAATTCCGCCTACACGGTGAAGACCACATCGAAGATGTCCGGCGGCGCCACCGGCGCCGGCACCAAGGACACGGCGATGACGATCGAGGCGAAGTGGCTCGGCGCCTGCAAGCCCGACCAGAAGCCCGGTGACATCGTCATGCCCGGCGGCATGAAGATGAACGTCAAGGACATGAACAAGCTGAAGAACCTGATTCCGGGCGTGAAGCAGTAGGCTGCGGACTGGCGACTGAGTGGGCTCGTCGAGCTTCTAGAGAAGTATGAGCAGGTTGCCACGACGGCAGTCTGCTCCCTCTCCCCGTTCTTACGGGGAGAGGGCTGGGGTGAGGGGCAGCGGCACGGGAAGTGCGTATCGTAAGCGTTCGTCCCGCTTAGTTCGTCAGTCCGAGTCGTCCAACGTCTCAGTGCGATCGTGCGAGATATGACAGCTTACGAGGCTCGCCGCTGACACTGATGGTGTGGCTGCCCCTCACCCCAACCCTCTCCCCGTGAAGAACGGGGAGAGGGGGCGCACCGCCGTTTGGGCGACAGTCGGCCTAAACCGGAATCCGAACGCTCGCCCTCAAGCCGCCCATCGGGCTGTCGCCGAGCGTGATGTCGCCGCCGTGGGACCTCGCGATGTCGCGGGCGATGGCGAGGCCTAAGCCGGTGCCGCCTTCGTCCTGGTTGCGGGCGTCGTCGAGGCGCAGGAACGGCTTGAACACCTCCTCGCGCATGGCGGCGGGAATGCCGGGGCCGTCATCGTCGACGGTGATGGTGAGATAGCGGTGGTCGCGATGGCCGGTGATGGCGATCGCATCCGCGTGGCGCGCGGCGTTGGAGACGAGGTTGCCGAGGCAGCGCTTCAGCGCCTGCGGCTTCACGGTCACCACCGGCAGCCCATGGAATGACACGGTGGCGGAATGGCCGTTGCGCTCGGCATCGCTGCGCAATTCCTCCAGCGCGTTCGAGATGTCGGTCGGCTGCGCGATCTCGCCATTGTCGCCGCGAGCGAATGCCAGATAGTCCTCCAGCATGTGCGACATCTCGTCGACATCCTTGCGCATGGCGTCGATCTCGGGGCTGTCGCCGAGCAGCGCGAGCTCGAGCTTGAAGCGCGTCAGGATGGTGCGCAGGTCGTGGCTGACGCCGGCCAGCATCGCGGTGCGCTGCTCCATCGCGCGCTCGATGCGCGCCTTCATCTCGAGGAAGGCATGCGCCGCGCGCCGCACCTCGCGCGCGCCGCGCGGCCGGAAGTTCGGCACCTCGCGGCCCTTGCCGAAGCTTTCGGCGGCGTCGGCGAGCCGCAGGATCGGCTTGATCTGGTTGCGCAGGAACAGCACCGATACGATCAAGAGGATCGATGACGTCCCGACCATCCAGAACAGGAAGATGTCGGTGTTCGACGCATAGGCAGCGCCGCGTTGCGCGAACACGCGCATCACGGCATCGTCGAGCGCGATGCGGATCTCGACCAGGTTGGAGCGGCCGACGGTGTCGATCCAATAGGGGCGGCTGATCTGGCGGCCGATCTGGCTCGACAGCGACTGGTCGAGCAGGTTGAAGAACGGTTTCGGCCCGGGCGGCGGCATGTCGCCAGCGGGCAGGAAATCGACCACGAGATTGAGCCGCTGCTGCGCGATCCGGCGCAGCATGGTGCGGTCCTTGTCCTGCGGATAGCCCTTGTAGATGTCGATCAGCGCGGCGACGTCCTGCACGACGGCGGCGGACAGGCGCCGCGTCACCGTGTTCCAGTGCCGCTCCATGAACACGCCGGCGACCACCGTCTGCAGGATCACCATCGGCACGATCATGATCAGCAGCGCGCGCGCATAGAGGCCGGTCGGCATCCAGCCCTTGAAGGCGTTGCCGACAATGCTGTTGGCCCGCGACACGCGGCGGGATGCGGTGCGGATGAGGGTGAGGCCGGTGTCGAGGGTGGTCATGCGTATCGAACCCTCTGTTGTTGCACGGGCGCGTGCGGCGGTCTCGGTGCACCCTCTCCCCTTGTGGGAGAGGGTGGTTTCGAACGAAGTTCGAAACCGGGTGAGGGGTATGCCTCCGCAATCTCATCTGCGGAGGCATACCCCGCACCCGGCTCGCATGTCGCTCCGCTCATGCGATCCACCCTCTCCCACAAGGGGAGAGGGTGCACCGAGTATGCCGCTGGGTGTGTGCGCAACTTCGTGGGCAAAGATGTAGCTTTGCGGTGGTGCCCGCGTCGGATCGTCAACCCACTCATCCTCAGCCCGACGTCATCAGCCGGTAGCCGATGCCGCGCACGGCTTGCAGGAACAGCGGGTTGGCGGGGTCGATCTCGAGCTTGCGGCGCAGGCGGTTGATCTGCACGTCGACAGCGCGCTCGTTGACGGTGCCGTTGCCGGTCAGGGCGCCGCGCGGCACGGTCTCGCCGCGGGCGGTGGCGAGGATGCGCAGCATCTCGCGCTCGCGATCGGTGAGATGGACGATCTCCTCGCCCTGTTTCAATTCGCCGCGCGCCAGATGATAGACGAAAGGACCGAAGCTGATCTGCTCGATGACCTCCTCGGCCGGCGGCGGCGCGGCGCGCTTGAGGATGTTGCCGATGCGCAGCGCCAGCTCGCGCGGCTCGAACGGTTTGGCGACGTAGTCGTCGGCGCCGAGCTGCAGGCCCTCGATGCGGCTCTCCGGCTCCGATCGCGCGGTCAGCATCACGATCGGCACGGATGACTGCGTGCGGATGAAGCGGGCGAGGTCGAAGCCGCTTTCGCCGGGCATCATCACGTCGAGAATCAAGAGATCGAAATGCAGCCCCGTGAGCTTGGCTCGGGCGTCGCTTGCGCTCGCCGCCGTGGTGACGCGATAGCCCTCGCCGCGCAGGAAGCGCGACAACAGATCACGGATGCGGCGGTCGTCGTCGACGAGCAGGAGATGCGGCGCGTCGTCGGCCGGCGTCTGCTGCTGATGCGGGGCGATGGCGGTGATCGTCACGGTCACTCCTTGGCAGCGGTGACGGGCGTCCGGAAGATCGCTTCCAGCACCTTGTCCGGATCGTCGCGATCGATCATCGCGCGCAGGAATTGCCGGACTTTTTCTGCGCCGGCCGGTCCGATCTGCTCCAGCGCACGATCGATGCGCTTGGTCTGCAATCCTGCTAGCTTGGCCACCAGCGCCTCGCCCTTCGGGGTGGCGAAAAGAAGGCGCTGCCGGCGATCATTGTTGCCGGTCTTCTGCACGATATAGCCTTCGTCGAGCAGTTGCTTGAGCACGCGGCCGAGCGACTGCTTGGTGATGCGCAAGACGTCGAGCAGATCGGCAACCTTCAGGCCAGGATAGCGTGTGACGAAATGCATCACGCGGTGATGCGCGCGGCCGAAGCCGAACGCCTCCAGCTCATGGTCGGCATCGCCGACGAAGTCGCGATAGGCGAAGAACAGCAGCTCGATGATGTCCCAGCGCAGCGCCTCGCCGCCGGCCGGCGCATGAGGCTCGGCCGCGCGCAGTTCCGGGCTCAACGTCGGAGACGAGAAATTTATGTCAGCCATATTGACGTTTCTGCGGTTCAATGTTACAAAACAGTCGCCCGCTACGAAATTTTAGATCGTTTCATTAGAGGGCGATCGTCTCTGGACGTGTCTGAACGGGCCAAAAGCAACCCCGACGGGCAACCCTGGGCGACGTATCGAACAACCGTGTGATGTCGAGCGGCATTTCGGCAAACCATACTGGACTTCCGCCGGGCGCAAAAGCATGTCCTGTGTTGGCACGCTTGCCTGGTGACCGGCCCAAAGGCCGGCCGCGGCAGGTCCGAAATTCAAATGCCGACTGGCCCGATCGGACGGGTCGGCGCCAGAACTCGCGAATGGCGATCAGAGCGGGGGAAGCAAGGACATGACTTTGACATTCGACATCAAGCCTTCGGCGAACCCGACCTCCGACCAGGAGCGGGCGGCCAAGCTCGCCAATCCCGGCTTCGGCCGCGTGTTCACCGATCACATGGCCGTGGTCCAGTACAGCCAGGACAAAGGCTGGCACAGCGCGCGCGTCGAATCCCGCGCCAACTTCCCGCTCGATCCGGCCGCGGCCGTCCTGCACTACGCGCAGGAGATCTTCGAGGGGCTGAAGGCCTATAAGCGCGACGATGGCGGCGTGAACCTGTTCCGCCCCGACGCCAACGCCAAGCGGTTCTGGAATTCGGCCGAGCGCATGGCGATGGCGCAACTGCCCGAGAGCGTCTTCATCGAGGCGGTCGAGCAGCTCGTCCGCATCGATCGCGCCTGGATCCCGGGCGGCGAGGGCAGCCTCTATCTGCGGCCGTTCATGATCGCCAATGAGGTGTTTCTCGGCGTCAAGCCGTCGGCGGAATACATCTTCGCGGTCATCGCCTCGCCGGTCGGCTCCTATTTCAAGGGCGGCCCGGCGCCGGTCTCGATCTGGGTCTCGGAGAACTACACGCGCGCTGCCGTGGGCGGCACCGGCGGTGTCAAATGCGGCGGCAATTATGCGGCGAGCCTCAAGGCGCAGGCCGAGGCGATGGCGCAGGGCTGTGATCAGGTCGTGTTCCTGGATGCGATCGAGCGCCGCTATGTCGAGGAGCTCGGCGGCATGAACGTGTTCTTCGTGTTCGCCGACGGCTCGCTGTCGACGCCGCCGCTCGGCACCATCCTGCCCGGCATCACCCGTGACTCCATCATCAAGCTGGCCCGCGACGCCGGCCGCGAGGTCCGCGAGGAGGCGTATGCGATCGACCAGTGGCGCGCCGATGCCGCGAGCGGCAAGCTGAAGGAAGCCTTCGCCTGCGGCACCGCCGCGGTGATCTCGCCGATCGGCAAGGTGCGCTCGACGAGCGGCGACGTGCTGATCAACGGCGGCGACGCCGGCCCGGTCGCCATGGGCCTGCGCAAGCAGCTGGTGGACATCCAATACGGCCGAGCTGCGGATCCGCATCAGTGGATCAGGGATGTGAAGTAGGGCTGTCGCCGCACGGACGGTCGACTCCCCTCCCCGCCTAGCGAAGCTTCGCTTCGCGCGGGGGGAGGGGGCGCACCGCCCGTGAGGCGAACATCCTGGCTCTCATTGGGCATGAGTGACCCAATGTGATGCGTGGTTGCCTGCCCCGCCCTTCGGGTTGCCGCACCCCGCCCTGGCTGCTACCAACCAAGCCAACGCATTCCATCCCGTAGGGTGGGCAAAGGACCGCGAAGCGGGCCGTGCCCACCGCCTGCGGTGTTTGTCACCCACGGTGGGCACGCTGCGCTTTGCCCACCCTACGTGTCGAGTCCCATGTCCGACAAACCCAAGAAACCCCAGAAGCTGAAGGCGCGGCTGCCGCGCGGGCTCGAGGATCGCGGCCCGGCGGCGATCGCCGCCACGCGCGAGATGGTCGAGAAGATCCGCACCGTCTACGAGCGCTACGGCTTCGAGCCGGTGGAGACGCCGGTGTTCGAATACACCGATGCGCTCGGCAAATTCCTGCCCGATCAGGACCGTCCGAACGAGGGCGTGTTCTCGTTCCAGGACGATGACGAGCAGTGGATCTCGCTGCGCTACGACCTCACCGCGCCGCTCGCGCGCTATGTCGGCGAGCGATACGGCACCGATGGCCTGGTGCTGCCGTATCGCAGCTACCGCTCCGGCTACGTCTTCCGCAACGAGAAGCCGGGCCCCGGCCGCTTCCGCCAGTTCATGCAGTTCGACGCCGACACCGTCGGCTCGGCATCGCCGGCGGCCGATGCAGAGATGTGCATGATGGCGGCCGACACGCTCGAGGCGCTCGGCATTTCCCGCGGCGACTACGCGATCAAGGTCAACAATCGCAAGGTGCTCGACGGCGTCATGGAGGCGATCGGCCTCGGCGGCGACGAGAACATCGGCCGCCGCCTGACGGTGCTGCGCGCGATCGACAAGCTCGACCGTCTCGGCGAGCGCGGCGTGCGCGAGCTGCTGGGCGCGGGCCGCAAGGATGAGAGCGGTGACTTCACCAAGGGCGCCGGGCTCGACGACGCGCAGATCACCAAGATCGAGACCTTCGTCAATGCGCGCGCGCTGGTCGCGCCGCCGACGCTCGCCTATGCCGGCGACAAGGATGTCGCGCAGCGACTCGCCGGCGATGCCGATCGCAAGGAGAGCGAGTACGACGTCGCCCGCCGCATCGTCGACATGCTGCGCGAGACCTTTGCCGACTCCAAGCTCGCGGTCGACGGCCTGAACGAGCTCGTCGAGATCGCGCGCCTCGTCGATGCCGCCGGCTATCACAGCCAGATCATGGTCGATCCCTCGGTCGTGCGCGGCCTCGAATACTACACGGGCCCGGTGTTCGAAGCGCAGTTGCTCGCCGCGATCCCGAACGAGAAGGGGCAGCCGGTGGTGTTCGGCTCGGTCGGCGGCGGTGGCCGTTACGACGGCCTCGTCTCGCGCTTCCGTGGCGAGCCGGTGCCGGCGACAGGCTTCTCGATCGGGGTGTCGCGGCTGCAGGCGGCGCTGACCTTGCTCGGCAAGCTCGACACGCGGCCGGCCTTCGGCCCGGTCGTCGTCACCGTGTTCGATCGCGACCGCGTCGCCGATTATCAGAAGATGGTCTCGACCCTGCGCGGCCACGGCATCCGCGCCGAACTCTATCTCGGCAATCCGAAGAACATGGGCAACCAGCTCAAATATGCCGACCGCCGCAATGCGCCCTGCGTCATCATTCAGGGTTCGGACGAGAAGGCGCGCGGCGAGGTGCAGATCAAGGACCTGATCGAGGGCGCCAAGGCCGCCGCCGCCATCGCCTCCAACCAGGAATGGCGCGAGAGCCGCCCGGCGCAATTCTCGGCCAAGGAGGACGAACTCGTCGCCGCCGTCCGCGAGGTGCTCGCGCGCCATGACGTGAGCTGGGGGTAACGACAGCCTCGGCGAGCATGCGGCGCGGTTGGTCGACGCGTCGTTGCGAGCGAAGCGAAGCAATCCAGGGCCAAGCAGAACGATCTTTCGGAGCAGCCCTGGATCGCTTCGTCGCTTCGCTTCTCGCGATGACGGTTTCACTCACAGACCCGTTGCGAGAACGGTCAGAATAGAAGGAGGACGTAGATGCCCGAGATCACCATCAACATGGCCGCCGGCCGCACCGACGAGCAGAAGACCAACATGATGCGCGACATCAGCAAGGCGCTGGTGACGCATCTCGGCGTCGACCCCGAAGCCGTCGTCATCCAGATCAACGAGGCGCCGCTGACGCACAAGATGAAGGGCGGCAAGACCTTCGTCGAGCGCCTGGCCGAGCAGAAGAAATAGCCTCACTGTCGTCCGCGCGGAGCGCGGCCATCGCCTCCGTCTCGATAAGCACCGGTGTCGTCCCGGCCTAGTGCGCAATTGCGCACGCGGAGCCGGGACCCATACCCTCAGGAAGCGGTTCGAGGCAGGCTGGTCATTGGCTTTGTCGCCCATCAGGACCGCCGCGGCGTATGGATCCCGGATCGGCGCCCGCCGCGCTGTCGCGCGTCGTGGCTTGTCCGGGACGACATGGGAATTTGGAGCGACCATGGACGCACGTGACATCATCAAGCCGGGCCTGCGCGCCGAGCGCCTTTTGGTCGTGCCGCCGGAGCGCACCGTGGGCCATTTCGTGCCGCATATGCCGATGGTCTATGCGACGCCGATGATGATCCTGGAGATGGAGATGACGTCGGGCGATGCCATCAACCCGGTGCTGCCGTCCGGCTGGGTCACCGTCGGCACCGAGGTCAATGTCCGCCATCTCGCCGCGTCGCCGGTCGGCGCCACCATCCGCACCGTGGCCGAGGTGATCGAGGTCGAGCGCCGCGTGATCCGCTTCAGCGTCGAGGCCTATCATGGCGAGGTGAGGATCGGCGACGGCCGCCACGGCCGCGGACTGATCAATGTCGAGCAGTTCAAGAAGCGGTTCGCGGTGCCTTAGGCGGCGTATTCCACCGTCATTGCGAGGAGCGAAGCGACGAAGCAATCCAGGGCCGCGGGCGTGCCCCTGGATTGCTTCGCTGCGCTCGCAATGACGGCGGAAGGTGTGGAGGCTACTTCGCCAGTTCCCTTGAGCGTGCCGTTGCCGCCGCCACAGCGCGCTCCAACAGCGGCTTGAAGCCGTCCGTCCCCATCAGCACCGATAGCGCGGCCGCAGTGGTGCCGCCGGGCGACGTGACGTTCTGCCGCAAGGTCGCCGACGGCAGCTCCGACTGACGCAGCAGCTCGCCGGCGCCGGACACGGTGTCGCGCGCGAGCCTCGTGGCCAGCGCCTCGGGCAGGCCGGCGGCGATGCCAGCGCGGGCGAGCTCCTCGGCGAGCAGGAAGACATAAGCGGGGCCGGAGCCGGACACGGCGGTGACCGCATCCATCAGTGTCTCGTCCTCGATCCATTCCACTGCGCCGGTGGCGCGCAGCAGCGCATCCGTGAGCGCGCGCTGCGCCGAGCTCACATTGACGGCGGGCACCGCGACCGTGATGCCGCGGCCGATCGCAGCGGGCGTGTTCGGCATCGCGCGGACGACCGCGCCGCCGACCACCTGTTGCAGGCTGGCGATCGTGGTGCCGGCCATGATCGACAGCACAAGCGTGGCGTCGCCGACCCACGGCTTCAGCGCCGGCCCCGCCTCGCGGAACATCTGCGGCTTGACGGCGAGGATGACGACCTCAGCCGCCATGGCTTCGGCGGGATTGAGCCGGACGCCCCTGGCCGCCAGCACCGTAATCTCCGCCGACGGCATCGGCTCGATCACAACGACGCGCTTGGGATCGAGGCCCCCTGCCAGCCAGCCGGTCAGCATCGCCCCGCCCATCTTGCCGGCGCCGGCGAGCACGATCGTGCCGGTGAAGTGATGAAGCAGGTTGTTGTCCGCTGAAGCCACGACGCACTCCACTGTCGTCCCGGCGAAAGCCGGGACCCATAAACACAGGCGGTTCTAGTGGAGCGAGGGCAGAGCGACAAGCATCGCGCGCCACGCCGATATCACGCGGTATGGGTCCCGGCTCAAGGCCGGGACGAGTGCGTCCGCGAGGACGCTTTGTTGGAGCGGTGGAAGTCCGCTCTGGAGTTGGTTGCAGCTCCATAATCGAAGGTAACTGCGTCGCCGTGAGGCGGGGTGGAGAGCAACCGGAGGTGAACTGGCAGTCCGTAGGAGCACGAACCTGATTCGGCGGGGAGCTGTGGCGAGCCTGCTCGTCCTTGGCGAAGCCTGGAAGTAACCCTCGGCGCTGAAGCGACGTCCAAAGCGACCGAGGGACAGCCCGCGTGGTTGAGGTCGGAATGCCGGGAAGGCAAAGCGGAGTAAGCGGAGAGACCTGACGTTTGGGTGAGAGCGTCAGGAGTCAGAGCCCGCATAGTACCGTTGTGGTCTGGTGCACGGACCACTGTAGGAGGGGGTAGCAAAACCCTTCCAAGGGAAGGTAGGGCAGGAAGGTGGACGAGCGAAGATCATGTCGAGGCAAAGGCAGCATTGTGAGTGCCGAAGAGGCTAAGCAAGATGCAGAGGGACCGCACGCAACTCAGGCGTCGGTCGAAGCCGAGATGTGGACGGAGCGCGTGCTGTCGGCGCTGGCAACGGCGTCACAGGTGGCAGGAATGCCTCCTTCGCGAATGCTGGGTGGTTCACTCTTTACGCTACCCAGCAAGCAGCGAGACGGTCTCGATTGAGAAACCACCAACTGGAGAGCCGTATGCGGGAAAACCGCCCGTACGGTTCGGAGGGAGGGGAGGCCAAAAGCCTTCCCTACCCCTATCACCGAGTGTGTCCAGGCGCCGGCGAGTTACGCCTCGCCTTCCGTATCGAACAGCGCCGCCGCCATGGCGTCCTGGGTCGACTTGCCGGCCCAGACGACGAACTGGAACGCCGGGAAGTAGCGCTCGCAGGCGTGGATGGCGCCGGCCAGCATGCTCTCGCATTGCGGACCCGAGGCGGTGATGCCGCCGGGCAGCACCAGCGCCTGGCGGTGCATCACCATGCCGGTATGGGTCCAGATGTCGAAATGGCCGAGCCAGAGCTGCTCGTTGATGGCCGCGATCAGCCGCTGCACCTCGGCGCGGCGCGCTTCCGGAATCTTCATGTCGAAGGCGCAGGCCAGGTGCAGCGCCTCGATCTCACCCATCCAGGTGAAGGAGATCTGGTAGTCGGTCCACTGCCCTTTGGAGGCGATCGTGATCTCGTCCTCGCCGGAACGCTCGAACATCCAGTTGTTGTCGGCGGCGATGTTCTCGACGACGCTCAAAGGATGATTTCCGGAATCGATAGTGCTTTCGAGCAGGGACATGCCGTCTCGACCTCGTCTTCTTGATCTCGTTGGTACTTACGCGGCGACCCGGCCCGCGCCCTCACGGCGCTTCGAGACCCGGCTTGCAGCCTCGGAGGTCCCCCGGGCGTGCGACGACAAACTGATGTGATTTGCGGAATCTGCGCAACGGGGGGGTGAGTCCGTCCACAGCGAAACACCGCTTCGTCCACAACTCCTGTCCAACCTGTGGAATCATGGCCAAACGAGAACAAAACGGAATCGGAATCGCCGCAAAGGCGCCGACTGGGCTGATTTGGCCGCGGGAACGACGGCCGCGGGCTGCATGGCGGGCCCTCACGGATCGCGGCCGTCGGGCCTTGCCGCAGCCCACGCGCGCCTGCATAGTTCCTGCGGGCCGTCCATCCGGGCGGCTCATGTTCTCAGGGCGGGGCGAAATTCCCCACCGGCGGTAAGCAATCTCGGTCGAGAGCGCGAGCCCGCGAGCGCCTTCTCTGCAGGGCACGGTCTGGAGAATCCCGTTCTCCGGATCGCGCTTCGAAGAGAAGGGTCAGCAGATTCGGTGCGACTCCGAAGCCGACGGTCACAGTCCGGATGAAAGAGAACGGGTCCCGGCACCCCGCGCATCAGCGTGGGGGCGTCGTCGTTCCGTGTGCCCTGATTCTGGTCTCTCAACGAGGACAACCATGAATCAGATGTTGCAAGACTCCATCGACACCACCGACATCGACACTGCCACCGAAACCGCGCCGCCGGCGGATACGCCGGTCGCGTCGCCGCCTGAGGACCAGCCGCCGGCGCCCTCGCATCCCCGCTTCACCAAGCCGCAGCGGGTGGCCTTCGTGCAGTCGGCCTGGCATCGCGACGTCGTCGCCGAATGCCGTACAGCCTTTCTCGACGAGATCGAGGCACGCCACATCGCGCGCGACCGCGTCGACATCTTCGAGGTGCCGGGCTCATTCGAGATCCCGCTGCATGCCCAGCTGCTCGCCAAGACCCGTCGCTACACCGCGATCGTCGCGGCCGGCCTCGTCGTCGACGGCGGCATCTATCGCCACGAATTCGTCGCCGACACCGTCATCAAGGCGCTGATGGACGTGCAGCTGCGCACCGAGGTGCCGGTGTTCTCCGCGGTGCTGACGCCGCAGCAATTCCACGAGACCCAGGCGCATTTCGAGTTCTTCCGGAAGCACTTTGCGACCAAGGGCGTGGAGGTGGCCACGGCGTGTGCGGAGACGTTGCTGAGTCTGGAGCGTCTGCGCAGCCAGGTCGCGGCTGGGATCATCTGATAGGGCGAAGGCGTGTGGCCGGCGGACGCCAGCCGCACGCGCTTCTCACGGCAGAGTTGTCATTCTCGCTTTTCGCGACACGGGCAGTCCGCTCCCCTCCCCCTTGCGGGGAGGGGTTGGGGGTGGGGGTCTCCGGGCACTGAATTCCGTGAGACTCACGTCTGCCAATATGCTTTCTCGGACTCGAGGCTCATCATTTTGAGCGGAATGCGTGGACCCCCACCCCCGACCCCTCCCCGCAAGGGGGAGGGGAGCGCACCACCTCCGCGGTGAAAGTCCGGATCTCACTCGCCCAAGAGCCGCATTACGTTCAACGCTCCCCGCCCAGCGACATCACGCCTCCTCGCGCTCCCCGCCTTGTGTTGTCATTCCCCGCTGGCCCCCTGTAAAACCTCTCCCGGGAGGAGGCTGGCCCGTGGCGACGGGCGGCCGGCAAGGATGATCGAAGGATACGATCCTTATCTCGTCGCGCTCTCGGTCGTGGTCGCGAGCCTGGGTGGCTATACCGGATTCAGTCTCACCGCGCGCATCCGCAGCGGGCCGGAGACCAGTCCGCGGGTGCTGCTGTCCGGGGCCGCGGGCATTCTGGCGGTCGGCATCTGGACGATGCATTTCGTGGGCATGATGGCCGCGCCCTTGCCGGCAGACGCCGTCTATCTGGTGCTGCCGACCATCATCTCTTTTCTGATCTGCGCCCTCGTCGTCGGCATCTCGCTGTTCTTCGTCAGCATCGGTGATCCCTCACCGCAACGCGTCGTGCCGTCGGCGCTGCTGCTCGGCGCCGGCATCGCCAGCATGCATTATGTCGGCATGCACGGGCTCGCCGGCCCGTTCGGGCTGACGCATGATCCCGCGCTGGTGGCGCTGTCGGTCGCGATCGCGATCGTCGCCGCCTATGGGGGCTTGCGCATCTTCCTGGCGCGGCAGGATGGCCTGCGGCTCGCCATCAGCGCGCTCGCCTTCGGCATCGCGGTCTCCGGCATGCACTATACGGCGATGCTCGGCATGCATGTCGTGCCGGCCGGCGAGGGACATCAGCATGCTGCCGCTGGCCTTGCCGCATCGCCGCAGGTGCTGGCGATCGTCGTGGCCGTGCTGTGCTTCGTGGTCGCGGCAGGCTTCCTGTTGTCGCTGGTGCCCGATCCGCATCGCCCGTCGCAGCCGATGACGGTGCCGGCCGAGGCTGTCCCGGAGCTGGCGCCAGAACCAGTCATTCCCCCGCCGCCAGCACAATCCGTCGCGCCGGCTGTTCCGGAACCGGTCGAGCCGCTCGCGCCTGCGCGCATCAAGGCCGCGCCGCTCGGCGGCATCGGCCAGCCGCCGCGCATCGCGGCCGTGCGCCTGCCGCTCGAAGGCGCCAACGGCACCCACTTCATCGATGCCGGTGACGTCCGCAGCGTCCGCGCCGATGCGCACTACACAAGGGTGCATGACGGCACCCGCGAGCGGATGTGCCCGTGGTCGATCTCCGAGGCCGAGGCGCAGCTCGATCCCGGCCGCTTCATCCGCGTCCACCGCAGTCACATCGTCGCGATCGAGCATGTGACCTTCGTCGGCAAGGAAGGCGAGGGCGCGATCATCGAGCTCGATGGTCCTTCCAAGCCGCGCGTGCCGGTGAGCCGCGCCAAGGTCGCCGAGGTCAAGGCGCGGCTCGGGCTGCGGCGGCCGGCCTGAATCTGTTCGCATTCGCAACATCAGAGGCGGACGATCTCGACGACGCACGTCGACCGAGACCGCAAGCATCTCCTGCTGCTGCGCCTTCGTGCGTCCCGCCACTTCGCCATCGGCGCGATTAGGTCGCCTTGTCTGACGCAATTCGTGCGCGCCCGCCTGCAATTCGTGCGAATTCATCGCTCTCCGTGCCGGCTTCGTTGCGCGACCCGTCGATCCGGATCGAACCTGCCGCCAACCACGCGATGCGCCCGTGTTCGCCCTTCGCTCTTGCAGCACGAACGCCCGCGGCACCCGCGCGAAGCCAAGCCGTCAAGGCAAGACAGTCCAGGAGGGAACGCCATGATTCCAGGTCCGTTCGACTATCATCGGCCCGCGAGTGTCGGCGATGCGATCAAGCTGCTCGCCGATCTCGGCGACGAGGCGCGGCCGCTCGCCGGCGGCCACAGCCTGCTGCCGATGATGAAGCTGCGGTTGGCAACACCGGCGCATCTCATCGACCTGCACGGCATCGCCGGCCTCAAGGGCATCTGCCGCGATGGCGACCGCATCGCAATCGGCGCGATGACCACGCAGGCCGAGCTGCTGGCGTCCGCGGAGATCGGTGAGGCGTTGCCGATCCTGCACGAGACGGCGCTTTTGATCGCCGATCCGCAGGTGCGCTACCGCGGCACGCTCGGCGGCAACGTCGCCAATGGCGATCCCGGCAACGACATGCCGGCGCTGATGCTTGCGCTGGACGCGAGCTACCGGCTGGAGGGGCCGAACGGCGCCCGCGAGGTCGCGGCGCGGGAGTTTTACCAGGGGGCGTATTTCACCGCGCTCGAGCCTGGCGAGATCCTGACCGGGGTAAGCATTCCCGTGCCGCCCGTGGGGCACGGCTATGCGTATGAGAAGCTGAAGCGGAAGGTCGGCGATTATGCGACTGCCGCGGCTGGCGTCGTGCTGACGATGGCTGGCGGCAAGGTGGCGAGCTGCGTCATTTCGCTGACCAATTTGCACGAGACGCCGCTGCTCGCGACCGATGCGGCGAATGCCGTGATCGGGACCACGCTGGACGACGCGGCGCTGAAGGCCGCCGCAAACGCGGCGCGCGCGATCATGCAGCCGGCGTCGGATGCGCGTGGTCCGGCCGAGTACCGCGTGCATGTCGGCGGCATCATGGTGATGCGCGCGCTGCAGCGCGCGGCGAGCCGGGCGAAGTAGCAGCGTTTTGCCTAGACCGTGGTGAAGCACGCGCTGCCATCTCGCCCCACGGCACGCTTTCTCCTCTCCCTCCCCCCTTGTGGGGGAGGGGCGGGGAGGGGGGTAGCCCCAAGCGAGACCGCCGCCGTGGACCCCCCACCCCCGACCCCTCCCCGCAAGGGGGAGGGGAGCGCACTCCCGGGTGGCTGATAGCAGGCCCAAAGTCGGCAT
Source organism: Bradyrhizobium sp. USDA 4353 (assembly GCF_054063215.1). Taxonomy (NCBI): domain Bacteria; kingdom Pseudomonadati; phylum Pseudomonadota; class Alphaproteobacteria; order Hyphomicrobiales; family Nitrobacteraceae; genus Bradyrhizobium; species Bradyrhizobium sp. USDA 4353. The sequence goes on along the minus strand of NZ_JBSSGB010000001.1, from coordinate 430,967 downwards.
AAGCCGACGCAATTTTCAGGGAGCACCGAATGCCCAAAACCCACGTCACGATGAAGGTGAACGGCAGCGAGGTCGAGGGCCTCGCGGAGCCGCGCACGCTTCTGGTTCATTTCCTGCGCGAGCAGGCGCAGCTCACCGGCACGCATATCGGCTGCGAGACCAGCCATTGCGGCGCCTGCACTGTTGATATCGACGGCATGAGCGTGAAGAGCTGCACCATTCTGGCGGTGCAGGCCAATGGCGCTGAGATCACTACGATCGAGGGCATGGCGAATGCCGACGGCACCTTGTCGCCGCTGCAGGAAGGCTTTCGCATGATGCACGGCCTGCAATGCGGCTTCTGCACCCCCGGCATGATTCTGCGCGCGCATCGGCTGCTGAAGGAGAACCCGTCGCCGACCGAAGCCGAGATCCGCGCCGGCATCTCCGGCAATATCTGCCGCTGCACCGGCTATCAGAACATCGTCAAGGCGATCCAATACGCCGCCGCCAAGATCAACGGCGTGGAATTCCAGGAGGCCGCGGAATGAACGACATGACTCCCACGCGGGAACAACGCGAAGCCGCTCTCGAAGGCATGGGCTGCCGGCGCAAGCGCGTCGAGGACATCCGCTTCACCCAAGGCAAGGGCAACTACGTCGATGACGTCAAGCTGCCGGGCATGCTGCATGGCGACTTCGTACGCTCGCCGCACGCCCATGCGCGGGTCAAGGCCATCCACACCGAGGAGGCGCTGAAGGTGCCCGGCGTGCTCGCGGTGATCACCGCGGAGACGTTGAAGACCGTCAACCTCGCCTGGATGCCGACCTTGGCCGGCGACGTGCAGATGGTGCTCGCCGACGGCAAGGTGCTGTTCCAGAACCAGGAGGTCGCCTTCGTCGTCGCCACCGACCGTTACGCCGCCGATGACGGCGTGTCCAAGGTGGTCGTCGACTACGAGCCGCTGCCGGTACTGGTCGATCCGTTCAAGGCGATGGACCCGGATGCGCCTGTCCTGCGCGAGGACCTCGCCGGCAAGACGGTCGGCGCACACGGCCCGCGCAAGCACCACAACCACATCTTCGAATGGACCGTCGGCGACAAGGAGCTGACCGACGCGGCGTTCAACAAGGCGGATGTCACGATCAAGGAGATGATCTCCTATCACCGCACTCACCCGTCGCCGCTCGAGACCTGCCAGTGCGTGTGCTCGTTCGACAAGATCAAGGGCGAGCTGACGATCTGGGGCACCTTCCAGGCGCCGCATGTCATCCGCACCGTGGTGTCGCTGATCGCGAAGCTCCCGGAGCAGAAGATCCACGTCATCGCGCCGGATATCGGCGGCGGCTTCGGCAACAAGGTCGGCGCCTATCCCGGTTACATCTGCGCGGCGGTGGCCTCGATTGTCACCGGCAAGCCGGTGAAATGGGTCGAGGACCGCATCGAGAACCTCACCGCCACGGCGTTCGCCCGCGACTATCACATGACGACCGAGATCGCGGCGACCAAGGACGGCAAGGTCACCGGCCTGCGCGTGCACGTGCTCGCCGATCACGGCGGCTTCGATGCCTGCGCAGATCCGTCGAAATGGCCGGCCGGCTTCTTCAACATCGTCACCGGCTCCTATGACTTCCCGGTCGCGCATCTCGCGGTTGACGGTGTCTATACCAACAAGGCGCCGGGCGGTGTCGCCTATCGCTGCTCGTTCCGCGTCACCGAGGCGGCCTATTGCATCGAGCGCGCGATGGACATTTTGGCGCAAAAGCTCGGCATGGATCCGGCCGAGCTGCGGCTGAAGAACTTCGTCAAGCCGGAGCAGTTTCCCTATCACTCGGCGTTGGGATGGGAATACGATTCCGGCGACTATCACACCGCCATGCGCAAGATGATGGAGAGCGTCGACTACGCCGGGCTCCGCAAGGAGCAGGCCGAGAAGCGCGAAGCTTTCAAGCGCGGCGAGACGCGCGAGATCATGGGCATCGGCATCTCATTCTTCACCGAGATCGTCGGCGCCGGTCCGTCGAAGAATTGCGACATCCTGGGCATCGCGATGTTCGATTCCTGCGAGATCCGCCTGCACCCCACCGGGGCCGGCATCGCGCGCATGGGTACCAAGAGCCAGGGCCAGGGCCACGAGACAACCTGGGCGCAGATCATCGCCAGCGAGATCGGCATTCCCGCCGATAACATCATGGTCGAGGAGGGCAACACCGACACCGCGCCGTATGGCTTGGGCACCTACGGCTCGCGCTCGACGCCGGTCGCCGGCGCGGCCATCGCGATGGCCGCCCGCAAGATCAAGGCCAAGGCGCAGATGATCGCAGCCTACAAGCTCGAGGTCCACGAGGACGATCTCGAATGGGACATCGACGGCTTCCGCGTGAAGGGCCTGCCGGAGAAGGCGATGTCGATGAAGGACATCTGCTGGGCGGCGTACAACTCGGTGCCGCCGGGCATGGAGCCGGGGCTGGAGGCGGTCAGCTACTACGATCCGCCCAACATGACCTATCCGTTCGGCGCCTATCTCTGCGTGATGGACATCGACGTCGACACCGGCGTGTACAAGGTCCGGCGCTTCTATGCGCTCGACGATTGCGGCACCCGCATCAACCCGATGATCATCGAGGGCCAGGTTCATGGCGGTCTCACCGAGGCCTTCGCCATCGCGATGGGCCAGGAGATCCGCTACGATACGGAAGGCAACGTCGTCACCGGCTCGTTCATGGACTTCTTCATGCCGACTGCGGTCGAGACGCCGCATTGGGAGACCGACTACACGGTAACCCCGTCGCCGCACCACCCGATCGGCGCCAAGGGCGTCGGCGAAAGCCCCAATGTCGGCGGCGTGCCGGCGTTCTCCAACGCCGTCAACGACGCCTTCTCGTTCCTCGGCGCCACCCACATCCAGATGCCCCACGACTTCTGGCGCAATTGGCAGGCGGCGAAGAACCTGGGTGTGGTGGCCGCCTAGTCGCAGCCCGCAAGCGTCCGCCGCGCATGCAGTACGTTCCCTCCCCCCTTGTGGGGGAGGGCTAGGGAGGGGGGTACCCCACGGGCAGTGTGCCTGGAGACCCCCACCCCCGCCCCCTCCCCGCAAGGGGGAGGGGAGCTCACCTCCGATGGCGAGGCAGTTGAACTCAACATGAAAACCCGCGACGACATCGCGCAATCTCTTGCCGCCTGCGGCTACATCGCCGATGGCGAGCTGGCGACCGCGATTGCGCTGATGCAGCTGTTGCAGCGGCCGCTGCTGCTGGAGGGCGAGGCCGGCGTCGGCAAGACCGAGGTCGCGAAGGCGCTCGCGTCGGTGCATGGCACCGAGCTGATCCGGCTGCAATGCTATGAAGGACTCGACCAGAGCGCCGCGCTCTACGAGTGGAACTATCAGCGCCAGTTGCTCGCCATCGAGGCGCATCGCGGCCATGCCGACGCCATCGAGGACCAGATCTTCTCCGAGAAATATCTGCTCGAAAGGCCGCTGCTTGCTGCGATCCGCCGCGCCACGCCGCCGGTGCTGCTGATCGACGAGATCGATCGCGCCGATGACGAGTTCGAGGCTTTCCTGCTGGAGCTGCTGTCCGACTTCCAGGTGTCGATCCCCGAGCTCGGCACCATCACGGCGACCAGCATTCCGCATGTGGTGCTCACTTCGAACGGCACCAGAGAGCTGTCAGACGCACTGCGCCGGCGCTGCCTGTATCACTATGTCGACTATCCCGATGTCGACCGCGAGGCCCGCATCATCCTGGCGCGGATTAATGGCGCCTCCGCGCAGCTCGCGTTGCAGATTGCGCGGATGGTCGAGGGTCTGCGCAAGGAGGAACTGCGCAAAGTGCCTGGCGTCGCCGAGACGCTCGACTGGGCCGCGGCGCTGGTCGGTCTCGACATCCGCGATCTCAAGGACCAGCCTGAGGTCATCCACGACACGCTGGTCTGTTTGTTGAAGACCCACGAGGACCGCGCGCGCATCACGCGCGAGGTCGCGGCGCGCCTGCTGGGGAAGGTCGCATGAGCTGCTGCGGCGCCACCCCCGATCATGAGGACTTGGACGCAGTGGCGCGGTTGGTCGCCGGCCGTCTCGGTGCCTTCCTGCGGACGCTGCGTGACAATGGCTTTGCGGTCGGTCTGCCTGAGGGGCAGGACGCCGCGGCAGTGATGGCGGCGGGCTATGCCGACAGGGCCGGCTTGCTGCGCTCCGCGTTCAAGCACCTGTTCGCGGCGCGCAAGAGCGAGTGGGAGCGCTTCGACGGCCTGTTCGATGCGTTCTGGCTCGGCAAGCGCGCGCGCTCGCGGGTCCTCACATCGGGATCGCCGCAGGCGGCAAATAGCCCGTCCTTGAAGAGCCTGCAGGACGCTGGCGCAGGCGAGCGTGGTCCACAAGGCGTGATGGATCAGGTGCCGTCCGAAGACGCACCACGCGAGACCGGCGAAGGTGTGCGCGAGGGCGCCTCGCGCGTGGAGTCGATCGGCGACACCGACTTCCGCAAGCTCGCCGATCCCGACCAGGTCGCGCTGGCGCATGAGGCGGCGGCGCGGCTCGCGCGGGCGATGCGCACGCGGCTGACGCGGCGCGATCAGCAGCAACGCAAGGGCGAGCGGCTCGATCTGCGCCGGACCATTCATCGCAACATCAGCCATGGCGGCGTGCCAATCGCGCTGGTGCATCGCCGCCGCAAGGTCAAGCCGTTGCGGCTCGTGGTGCTGCTCGACGCCTCCGGCTCGATGAGCGCCTACACGGCGGTGTTCCTGCGCTTCATCCATGGCGTGCTCGATCAGTTTCGCGAAGCCGAGGCGTTTTTGTTTCACACCCGGCTCGCCTACGTCTCGGATGCGATGAAGGAGCGTGACGCGGCGCGGGCGCTCGACCGGCTCTCGATGATGACGCAGGGCGCGGGCGGCGGCACGCGGATCGGCGAGAGCTTGCAGACCTTCAACCGCTGGCACGCCGCGCGCGTGATCCATTCGCGGACCTGCGTGATGATCGTCTCCGACGGCTACGACACCGGCGATCCGGCCTTGCTCGATCGCGAAATGGCGCAGCTGCGCCGCCGTTGCCGCCGCATCGTCTGGCTCAACCCCATGCTCGGCTGGGACGGCTACGCGCCCGAAGCGCGCGGCATCAAGGCCGCGCTGCCTTACGTCGATCTCTACGCGCCCGCGCACACGCTGAATTCGCTCGCAGCGCTCGAGCCGTATCTGGCGAGGTTATGAGATGTGGATCGAACCTACTACTCGCAGTTCGAGCCCCGCCGCTGCGGCACCAACGGTGCGCTCCCTCCTCCCTTGTGGGGGAGGGTTGGGGAGGGGGTACCGCGGACACCGGTGCCAGCCGCCCCCCTCCCTCACCCTCCCCCACAAGGGGGGAGGGAACGGACCGTGCTTGGTGCAACGGCGTGGGCCGACAATTCGCAGAGGAGGAAGGCATGACCACCTCTCCCGAACTCCTCGATCTCGCCGCACAGCTCAAGGCGGCTGAGGAAAGCTTCGTGCTCGCCACCGTCGTGCGCACGGTCTCCGTGACGGCCGCCAAGGCCGGCGCCAAGGCGATCATCCGGCCCGACGGCAGCATCGTCGCGGGATGGATCGGCGGCGGCTGCGCGCGGGGGGCGGTGCTGAAGGCGGCGCGGGAGGCGTTGGCCGATGGCGTGCCGCGGATGGTGTCGGTGCAGCCGGAGAACCTGCTCGCCGAGCTCGGCGTCAGGGCTGGCGAGACGAAGGAGGGTGTGCGCTTCGCCGCCAACATGTGCCCGAGCAAGGGCACGATGGACATCTTCGTCGAGCCGGTGCTGCCGCATCCCGCGCTGGTGATCCTCGGCGCCAGCCCGGTGGCGCTGGCGCTCGCGGCGCAGGCGCGGCCGCTCGGCTATCACGTGACGCTCGCAGCGCCGTCGGCCGATCTGACGGGCACGCCAAACAGCGATGTCTATGTCGACGGCTTCACTCTGGACAATCTCGGCGGCGGCCGCCGCTTCATCGTGGTCTCGACCCAAGGCAAGGGCGATGAGGCTGCGTTGCGCGCGGCGCTCGGCTGTGACGCGGCGTATCATGCCTTCGTCGGCAGCCGACGCAAGATGGACAGCCTGCGCGACAAGCTGCTGAAGGATGGCATCGACGCGGCGCTGCTCGACAAGGTGAAAGCGCCGGCCGGGCTCGATCTCGGCGCGATCACGCCGGAGGAGATCGCGATGTCGATCCTCGCCGAGATCACGCTGACGCGCCGGCGCGGGCAGCGCGATTGAGCGTCAGGACGGGAGCGGCAGGTCGAACGTGACCTTGAGCCCGTCGGCTGCGAAGTCGCGCGTGACCTGGCCCTTCAGGGCCGCGCCGATGATGCGTTCGAACAGCAGCGAGCCGAAGCCGGTGCGCGCGGGCGGCGTGACCGCCGGCCCGTCGCTCTCCTGCCATGACAGGCGCAGCCGGTCGTCGGCATGGCTCCAGCTCAGCGTCACCCGTCCCGCATCGTTGGACAATGCGCCATATTTCGCCGCGTTCGTGACGAGCTCATGCAGGCCCATCGACAGATACAGCGCGATGCCCGGCGACAGCTGAACCTCGGGGCCGTCGACCACCACGCGATCGGATTGCAGGGGCGCGAGCTCGGCGCACACCAGCGCGTCGAGCGCGATCGCCTCGCGGCCGCGGTCCAGCGCCAGCGCGTGGCTGCGGGTCAGCGCGGCGATTCGGCCGCGCAGCACCTCGCCAAATTCCGCGAGTGCGGAGTCATCGCGGATGCTGAGCGCGATCACGCTGTCGACCAGCGCCAGCGTGTTCTTGACCCGATGATTGAGCTCATGCACGAGCACGCGCTGGTGCTGCTCGACGTTGCGCCGCCGCGCGTTCTCGGTGCGCAGCGCGATCTCGTCCATCACGATCTCGCCGAGCTCGGTCAGCTGCGCGATGTCGTCCTCGCTCCATTGCCGCGGCTCGTGGTCGATGGCGCAGAGCGCGCCGATGACCTCGCCGCTCGGCAGCCTCAAGGGCACGCCGAGATAGGCGATGACGCCGAGGCTCGGGATCGCGAGATTGTCCTTCACCAGTGGGTGCGTTGTGGCGTCGTTGACGACCAGCGGCTCGGACGAGGTCACGACATGCTGGCAGAACGAATGGCTGAGCGGCGTCTCGCGCAGCGAGGCCCAGGGCTCGCACAGACCGACCGAGCTCTTGAAGAATTGCCGGTCTCGATCGACCAGTGCGATGATCGCAGCCGGCGCCTGCAGCAGCCGCGTCGTCAGGCGCGTGACGCGGTCGAAGCCGGGCTCGGGCGGCGAGTCCAACAGCTCGGTCTGCAACAGGGCAGTCAATCGGTCAGGCGCGGAGGCGTCGCGATCGGACGTCATGCAGCTTTCGTCGGTCAGGCATTCAGCCGGTGAGAGATCTGCACGACAAACCGACGAGAGCGCCAATCCCGGTTCGGTCGATCGTGCGGGCGCAGAGGTATTCGGCTGAAACGAAGCCGGCACGGAAACAATTTGAAACCTTTGGAGGCTATCGCAACTCGCGTCAAGCCGTTGGCCGAATCCTGGTTCCATCAAGGTAACCAAGGTGCAGATCATGGCCTGACCAAGGCAATACGGACATTCCGCCGCAGCGGTCGCATGGCATATGATATACCGAACGCGCGTTCGGCTGAGACGTCGTTGTATGACGTTCAGCCGCCCTTGACGGCGCCCGCCGTCAGCCCGGCGACGATCTGTCGTTGCGCCGTGACGGTGAGCAGCAGCACTGGTAGCGTCACGATCAGCGCCGCCGCTGCGAGCGGCCCCCAGCTCAACTGATCGAAAGAAATCATATTATATACAGCGACAGGCAACGTCCGCGTCTCACGTCCCGCCAGCACGATGCCGAACACGAAATTATTCCACGAGAAGATCACCGCCAGGATGAGGGCGACGGCGAGGCCGGGCTTGGCCACGGGCAAGGCGACGTGACGGAAGACCTGCCAGCGCGTGGCGCCGTCGATGCGCGCGGCCTCCTCGAGCTCGATCGGCGTGGTCTCGAAATAGCCGATCATGATCCAGATCACGATCGGCACGGTGACGACGAGATGGATGATGATCTGTGGCCACAAGGTGCCGAGCAGGCCGAGCCACTGAAACAGCAGGAACAGCGGAATGAGATAGGACAGGCCGGGCGTGATGCGCGCGATCAGGATCACGATGGCCGATCTGTGCGCGGCCATGCGCGCGATGCCGTAGCCGGCGGGCACGCCGACCAGCATGGCGAGCGCCGTCGCGGCGCCGGTCACCAGCAGGCTGTTCTTGAAATAGGTGAAGAAGCGGTTGGAGGACAGCACGTCGGTGTAGTTCTTCCAGGCGAAGTGCTCCGGCCAGAACACCGGCGGGTAGGCGGCGTTGTCGACCTCGAACTTGACCGACAGCGAGATCATCCAGAGGAAGAACAGGATCGCCGGCGAGACGATGAGGAAGACGCCGAGCGCCAGCCCAAGACGGCCGAGCAGGGTGTTCACGCTCATGTCTCGCTCCCCAGCGCATTCCATTGCGCGCGACGGCGCAGCACCAGCAAGAGTGCGGTCAGCGCGATGATGAGCGCGAAGAACACCACCGCGATCGCCGAGGCATAGCCGAGGTCGTAATAGACGAAGGCGACGCTGTAGAGATAGAGGTTGATGGTCTCCGACGCCGAGCCCGGGCCGCCTTGGGTGATCGCGAAGATGATGTCGAAGCTCTTGATCGCGTCGATCGCACGGATCATCGCGGCGATGAACAGGAACGGCATGATCAGGGGCAGGGTGATGTAGCGGAACATCTGCCAGGTCGAGGCGCCGTCGATCTGCGCGCTCTCATACGGCTCGGTCGGCAGCGAGGCGATGCCGCCGAGCACGATCAGCATGACCAGCGGCGTCCATTGCCAGGTCTCGACCAGCACCAGCGACGGGATCACCGTGCCCGGATGAAACACCCAGAGCTGCGGCGGCAGGCCGACCAGTGACAACAGATAGTTCAGGATGCCGAGCTGCGGGTGGAACATCATCGTCCACACCAGCGCGATCGCGACCGGCGTCGCCATCATCGGCATGATGAACAGCGCCCGCAGCAGGCCGCGGCCGGGGAAGCGGGCGTGGAAGATCACCGCCGCGAAGGTGCCGAGCACCAGGGGCAGCAGCACGGACAGCGCCGTGTAGGACAGCGTGTGGCCGACCGACTCGACGAAGCGCGGATCCGTCGGCAGCCGCAGATAGTTCGCCAGTCCGACGAAGGTCGTGGGCGAGCCGACCTTCCACTCCTGAAAGCTCATCCAGATCGTGAACAGCCAGGGAAAGATGATCACCGCGAGCACGGTGATCAGCGCGGGCACCACGAACGGCCAGTACGACGGTGGCCGTAACGCGCGCTCCGGCGCAGCAGCTTTCGCTGCCGCGCCGACCTGTTCGACCATCGTGCTCACGCTTTTTCGCTGCGCTCCAGGATCGGGCGGAATTGCTCATGCGCCTTCTTAAGTTCGGTCGCGGGATCGGCGCCCGACAGAGTGGCGGTCAGCGCCGCGCCGACGAGATCGCGGAATTCGGCGACCGGAATGACCACGGGCAGGCCGAGCTTTGAGATCTTGCCGGAGTCGATCGCCGATTGCAGCCACTCCTTCGGCATCTTCACGCCGCCTTGGATGCCGGGATCGTTGAGCACGGAGTTGCGGAACGGCACGCCGCCGCCGGCCTGCACCAGGCGCGCGCCCTGCGTCTTGGAGACCATCCATTGGCACAGCAGCCAGGCGGCCTCCTTGTTCTTGCAGGCTGCGGGGATGCCGACGCCGTCGCCATAGGTCGCGGAATACTGCCCCTTCGGGCCCGCCGGCACCACGGTGTAGCCGACCTTGCCGACGACGCGCGAGGCATTGGGGTCCTCCAGCGGCGGCGCCCAGCCGACGCCGTCGATCCACATGGCCGAGCGGCCTTGCGTGAACGAGGCCATCGACTCCATCCAGTTGAAGCCAGCGACGCCGGGAGGCGCGCAGGTGGTCAGGAGCTTCTGATACAGCTTGGTCGCCTCGACCGCTTCCGGACCATCGGTCAGGATGTTGCCCTTGGCGTCGAGGAACTCGCCGCCGTAGTTGAGGAAGAAGTTCGTCCACAGAGTCATGTTGGCGTTGCGCAGGCCGCGGCCGACGAAGCCGAAGGTGCCGTCCTTCGGATCGGTCAGCTTCTGCGCCGCCGTGACCATCTCGTCGAGCGTCTTCGGCACCTCGACGCCCTTCTTCGCGAACAGCTCCTTGTTGTAGTAGAGGATGAAGTAGTCGACCGACCATGGCAGCGAGAACATGCGGCCCTTGTCGTTGCTGGCGTAGGTGAGGCCTGCGGCGGAGAAATCGGTCGGGACGAGGTCCGGCGCGGTGAGGTTCGGATCCTTCATCATGTCGGTGACGTCGGTGAGCCAGCCGGCCTTCTCGAACTGCCGCTTCTGCACGTGATAGCTCAGGTGAACCACGTCGAAGCTCGGCTTGCCCGACGACAGCTCGATCACGACCTTCTGGCGCTGCTGCTGCTCGGGGATCTGCTCGGACTCCACCTCGATTCCGGTCAGCGCGGTGAATTCCTTGATGTTCTTCTGCAGATTGTCGCCGCGCGGGCCCTTGGCCAGGATCACCTCGAGCTTGGTGCCGGCATATTTCTTCCACTGCGGCTCCGACCAGGCAGGTTGCCCGGTGAGCGCCAGCGCGCCCGCTGCTGCCGTGCCCGCAAGCATGTTGCGGCGCGTGATCGCGGTCATTGAGATCCTCCCCGAAGACTTTTTGTTTGATCGGGAAGTGTAGCGCGATCCGGCGGCGCTGCAACTAGGGCATGGCCTGTCCCATGGCGATCGCGACAACAGAGCGTGGTGCGATGCGATGGTCGCTAGGCCTCCGCCGCGTCAGCAGCGAAATCGGCACGCTCCAGCAGCCAGGACAGTGCGAAGCCGGCCACCAGTCCCCAGAACGCCGCGCCGATATTGAGCAGCGGGACGTCCGCGACGGTGACGAGAAAGGCTGTGAGAGCACCGAGCGAGAAGCGCGTCTTGAAGGCGGTGACGAAGGCCGTCTGCAGCACGCGCAGCATGGCGAGACCGGCAAGCGCCGTGATCAGCGCTTTCGGCGCGATCAGCAGCAATGTCGTAAAGGTCGGCGCCAGCAGACCGAAGCCGAGCGCGAGCATGCCGACGACCATCGCCGCGGTATAATGACGCTTCGGCTCACCGCCGGAGACGACGATGGCGTTGGTCGGTCCGGTGAGACAGGTCGAGACGCCGCCCACGACAGCCGACAGCGCCGAGCCGATGCCGCAGGCGACGGTGACGAGATTGACCGGCGGCTTGTGGCCCGCGGCAGTCAGCACCGCAAAGCCTTGCCCGTTCTGCACCACCAGCACCGTCACCGCGAGCGGCACGATCAGCTCGATCATGGCTGCCAGCGACCAGGACGGCGTCGGGATCACCGGCGTGATCAGGGCAAGCTGTAGCGAGGCGCCGTGATCATACTTGCCGAACAGGATCGCCGTGACCGTACCGATGATGAGCGCTCCGATGATCGGCGGGCAGCGACGGCCCAGCGCGGGCAGGGCCGTCAGCGCCAGCCACATCAGGACCATCGGGCCGGCAATGGCGAACTCGGTGAACACGGCGCGGACGAGGTCGAGCCCGAAGCGCAGAAACACGCCGGCCACCATGCCCATCACGATCGGCATCGGCACCAGCTGCATCGCGCGCTTCACCCACCCCGACAGTCCGAGCACGAGCATCAGCAGCGCCGTGCCATAGAACGCGCCGACCACCTGTGGAAAGCTGAGATGCGTCAGCGACTGGCCGACCAGCACGGTGCCCGGAATGGTCCAGAACAGCACGAGCGGTTCACGATACCGCCAGGACAGCAACAGCGTGATCAGCCCGTTGATGAAGAACACGCCGAAGATCCAGGAGGCGATCTCGGCTTGCGACAGTCCGCCATTGGCGCCGACCGACAGGATGATCGCGACAGGTCCGGTGATGGCGAACAGCCAGCCGATGAAGCCGTGCGAGGCGTAGAGCGGACCGAAATCGCCGGCGATCTGGCTGAGCTGCGGCGGCGGGCCCACTGGGCGTTCGATGGCGCGGAACATGGCAGGCAGTGGCTCGACGTGTTCTTGTTGTTGTCCGGGGCGTCTCCAGGATGTTGTGGCGGAAGCCATTCGGCTGCGCAAGGCGATTGGCGTGGTGGCTGAGCGCTGGGTCTGAGCTTGCGGGTTCATCCCGATGCCGAGGCCTCCCGCGCAAGCGGCATTGCCCTCAGCCCATCGCGAGCGCGGCGATCGAGAGGATCGCCAGCATCACCGTCGAGGTCAGCAGTTGCAGCGAGGCTTCGGGCTGCATGCGCCAGCGCAGCACCTTGTCGGCGACGCCGAGCGTCGCGTCATAGAACTCCGCGGCGTAGGCCTGCTTGAGCACATGCGGGTAGCGGGGGCCGGCAGCGGAGGTCATCAGCACGTGAATGATGGTCGCGATCGCGACGAAGCCGATGATGTTCGTATGTAGCGCGTTGCTGCGCGCCAGCTTGAGAATCAGCGCGGCGCCGGCATAGGTCGGGATGGCCTGGAATAGCGCCGTCAGCACCATGCCTTCGAGCAGATTGAGCAGGGGAGCCTTCGGGGCAGATGCGCTGGAAGACAAAACGGGGTGCATGGCGGAGCATCCGGGTGCGGCGGCCCTCGACGAGGACCTGACCGCTCCCGTGTAGCCCGTGCGCATTGCGCGCACCGTGAGGCGCGTCACACCGGCCGTGTTACGGACCACTGACGAAGCGTTGCCGCAATGCCGGTTGACGCCGGTCGCGACTACGTCCGCCCCTTACGTCCGGCCCTGGCCGTTGACCTGGCCCTGCTGCTGCTGACGCTCCTGCTCCTTGGCGCGATGACGGCCGTAGAGACAACCCGCAGCTGCGCCGAGCACGCCGTGGTGACCGGCATAATGGCCGGCGACGCCCCCGACGAGGGCTCCCTTGATGCAGCCCTTGGCCTCGGCAGCCGGGGCGGACAGCAGCGCGATGGCTGCAACGGACAAGGCAAGCATGGTCTTCATGATCGAGCTCCGCAGAGATGATGCTCCTCTAACGACGGCTCTGCGTCGTAGTTCCGGCCTGAGACTGCCGAGGCCAAGGCGCGAACCTTTTGGTCACCGCGATGACCTACGGGCTGGAAGAAATGATCGCGCGCATCACCGATTGCCAAGCTTCGATTCACCGTGTCGGCGCATTGTCACCTTAGGCTGGCGCTCCGCGATTGACGCTCCCCAGCCAATCTCTCCAGAACGAGGGGCGCGGATAAGGGCTTCCGGTCAGTGGAGACAGGATGATCGAGCACATCAACAAGCAGCGCGTGCGCAAGCTGCTCGAGGCTCATGCCGCCGGCGATTTCGACGCCGTGCTGGCTCATTGCACTGACGACGTCGAGCACTTCGCCTCGGCGCCGATCGACATCTTTCCCCATCTCGGACGCCGCCACGGCAAGGCCGAGGTCAGGCAGATGTGGGAGGCCGGCCGCAGCCGCTATGCCGACATTAGGCACGAGATCAAGACCATGATCTGCGAAGGCGACCAGGTCGCCGCCGACCTCCGCATCTTCCTGCGCAAGCGCGACAACGACCGCATCGTGCAGTACGACCTCGCCGCCTTCTACACGCTGCGGGATGGTCGGGTCAGCCGCATCCGCGAGATCATGGATACGTTCGACCTGGTGCAGCAGGTGCTCGAATGCGACCTCAGCCGGTTGCTGGTCGCGGGGACCGCCCGGCCTTGATTCGCGTGCGGGGGCGCCAGCCACATGACGATCCGAGCTGATCACGGAAACGTCAGCAAGCCTTCGCTTGTGGCGTTGAACCTGCGGCAGACGGAGGGAACCCATCAGCGGGTGGTTGATGGGGCATCGATGGATATGAAGATCGCTTTCCTGGCGATGGCAGGACTGGTGATGGGAGTCGTGGGCGGCGCGACGGTCGGTATCGGGCTTGGGCTGGCCTGGATCGAGATGTTCAGCACCAGCGAGTTCGAGGGCTATGCCGGCATGCTGGTGTTCTTCACCTTCATGCCGCTGGGCGCCCTGATCGGTGGGCTGGCGGGCGCGACGATGTTCGGGATGGCGGCTTTCCGCGACCACGAGGTGGCGCTCGCACGCCAGCATGTGCCGCACGAGCACGGTTAACGCGACGTCAACGCGTGCTCCGTCCTGGCCGCCAGGCATGATGCATTTGTGCAATGCAAAAACACCCGTTGCGCGTGCGTCTGGCTGGCGTATGCAGGGAGAATAGAGAAAACAGATTAGGCGCCCCGGCGCGACATCATGGTCATGTCGCCTCAAGTCCGGCGCGGCGCCTTGCAAGCCAGATCAGGATCACCGGAGATGACGGAGCATAGCCTCTGGCGTCTGTCGCGCGCATTGCATCGCGCGATCAACGAACGCCATCTCGACGACCTCGCTGCGATTCTCGATGACGAGATCGATTGGGCCATCTATGGCCCGATCGACATGTTTCCTTTCCTCGGCGCCCGCCTGGGCAAGGAGGCCGTGCTCGAGACCGTCCGGCAGATCGCGGACAACGTCCACATCCGCAAGCTCGACCGCGAGACCTTGATGCTGGACGAGAGCGGCGCGGCGACGATGGTGAGATGCGCGATGACGAGACAGGATTCCGACAGGCCGATCACGGCGCGGCTCGCTCAATTCATGCAATTCCGTGCCGGCAAGCTGGCGCGGCTGCGCATCCTGATCGACACGTTCGACCTCGTGGAGCAGACGCTCGGCCGGCCGATCGACCTGCCGCGGATCGGCAGCTTCGTCTGAGACGCGCACTAACTGCCGGGGCGCGCGCGGATTGCATTTCGGCTTTCCACAACCCAACACTTCGTGACTGGCGCGGTCATAATTTTGCGCCAAGATTCCACCATATTCCGGCAGACAGGTTCGGGCGGCGGGGGTTGCTCTCATGAGATCGTATGGTTGCGCGCTGGCGTTTCTGACGGCCGGCTTCGGCGTTCTTGCGTCCGCCGGACAAGCGCAGACACTGATGCAGGCGCCGCAGCCGCTGCAGATCTCGCCCTGGCAGCAGATCGCGCCGGAGCCGCAGGATCAGGACGACGGCAAGCCGGAAGATCAGGTCGCCGCAGCCGACCCGATGAAGGACATCGACGTCGACAAGCTCGACTGGAGCCAGCTCGCGATCGACGAACTGACATTTCTGGATCGCCCGGAAGCGGCCGCCGCGGCGAAGCGCAAGGCTGCCGCGGAGAAGGCGGCCGCGCTCGACTGGTCCAACCAGAACAAGGGCAATCTTGCCTCGGGCGTATCCGTCAAGCAGTCCGTGTCGCCGTTTTGGGATGCGCGTGTCGGCGCCGACATGACGGTCGCGCGGCAGCCGACCACGATGTCGGAATTGTTGGCCGAGAAGGCCGAGAATGGCGGCAGCGCGCCCCAGTCCGGAGGCTCGGCGTGGGCGGCCGTGACCGCACCAGGCGCCGGCGCGATCTGGGACAAGACCGCGATCGAGGCCCGCGTCGATCCTGGCTCGGACCAGAGTCGGCTCGGGACCACCATCACTAAGGCGGTGCCGATCGATCATTACAATCTGACTCTGCAGAACGGCTACAACGTCACGCAGCAGGGCATGGTGCCAATTCCCGGCGCGGCGCCGAAGACCAGCCGCAGCTTCGACACCGAGCAATCCGCGAAGCTCTCGATCCAGGATACGGGCACCAGCGTTACGGCAGGACAGACATTGTCGTCGAGCGACGACAAATGGCTGCGCAAGATTGGCGCCGAGCAGAAGCTGTCGGATGGTCTCAGCGTATCCGGCTCGGTCAGCGAGACTCCGCAAGGCGGGATCAGCAAGAGCATTTCGGCGGGCTTCAAGCGGAGCTGGTAAGCCCGGCGAATTGCGGCAGCCTGCCACGAATGATCGAACCGTCGCCGCAGGTTCGCCGCGTTGCGGCCCAATTTGGCCGCACTGATAGGCTTTGAGAAGTTCGTCGTGCGGGGACACCGCGCTCGCTTGAACGCGAAATGAGGAAATAGCCGATGAATGCCATTCGTCCGGACAAGATCGATGGAACTGAAGCCGAGCTGGATACGGATCTCGCTGCGGTCTCCGAAGTCGAGGCCGGCATTCGTGATTTCGTGCGTAATGACATCGCCTATCTGCGCCGCCCCAATGCTGCTGCCACAGCCGAGGCTGCCATCGATGCCGACGCGGCCGTCAACAGCGTCACGACGTTGATTCAGCGCGTGGCGGGCACGTCTTTGTCGGAGATCGAGAACCTGATCGGCGAGCTCGAGAGTCTGCGCGAGCTGCTGCATGCCGAGGGCCAGCGCGTTCAGCGCGAGATCGCGAGCTACGCGCAGCTCAGCCAGGCGGCGATGAAGTCCACCCGGGCGATCGCCGAGAACGTCACGCAGTGGAAGCGCGCCGCCGACGGGCTGCGCAGCAGCTAAGCTATCTCCACCTGCAAGCGAATAGAGCAGCCGCCGTGCGAGGCCTCGCACGGCGGCTTTTCTCTTTGCAATGAGCAATGTTGAACGTTGTTCGACAGCGTCGCGACCAACTCCTGCCCATTTGTTTGCGGGCGAGTTTGTCGGGGGACTGTCAATTTCATGGAAATGATCCGGCCGGAAAACACCGATCCGATCCCCCTGAGGCCGCAGCCTCAGCGGATCGGGACCATCATGGTCCGCTTCGTCGGATTGCTGGTGATTGCGATGGCGGTCATGGTGCTCATCTGGAGCCGGTAGACCGCCGGACGAAGGTCGCGCCGTTCGTCGTAACTGCTGCTCGTCGTGGTTAACGACTTCTTAAGCTCGTCACTCGTCGACGGAAGCCGACGTCTCCAAAGAATACGAACCGTCGGCGTATCCCTTCACGACCATTCCCGTGGCGAGCATCACCGCGAGCGTCACGCTGGCAAAGATAAAGCCGAGGAGTTTCAGACCACTGCGATCTGCCATACTCATCCCCCACATCCTGATCCCTGATGGGCTGTCTTATAGAGACCGGGTTCAGAATGCGTTAGCGCGAAGTTCGTTCCGCGCTGACAATCCTACCAAGCGTGACCTTTTCGCCTCAACGGTTGTTCCGTCGCGGGACAAATGCCGATGCGAGCACCGAAAACACCAGCTCGCCGCGCTGATTGATGCCGGTATTGCGCGCTTGCAGGATGCCCCATTGCGGGCGCGAGGCGGAGGCGCGCAGCGAATCAATCTCGCTGGAGAAAGCGATCGTGTCGCCTGCGAGCACCGGCTTGAGCCAGCGCAGCTCGCGGAATCCGGGCGACGGTCCACCGACCGAAACCGGCTCGCCACGCGAGCGCGCGAGCTCGGCAAGCCGCTGGTTGTCGGCGACGATCAGCTTCATGCAGACCGAGCCGATGTGCCACCCCGAGGCAGCCAAGCCACCGAACAGCGAGTTGCGGCCTTCCTCCTCATCGAGGTGGAAGCGCTGCGGATCGAACTGCCGCGCGAACCGAATGATCTCTTCGGCCGTGAACGTGTAGGAGCCGAGCTCGCGGCGCTGGCCGACCTCAAGATCCTCGAAGAAGCGCATCACGCCACCTCCGCGCCGACGGCACGCCGCTCGACGATGATCGGCGAGACCATCTCACACAGCCTCTCACCGGCCTTGTTGCGCATGCTGCACTTGAAGGTGACGATCCCGGTCGACGGACGGCTCCGCGACACGCGCGCCTCGATGACCTCGACGTCGAGCATCAATTCATCATCCGGCCGCAACGGCGACAGCCACCGCACCTCGTTCACACCGGGCGAGCCGAGCGAGGCGGTGCGGCCGATGAAGCCGTCGAACATCATGCGCATCATCAGCGAGCAGAGATGCCAGCCGGATCCAGAAAGGCCGTTGAGCATCGACTGCTTGGCGGCCTCTTCGTCCAAATGCATCGGCTGCGGATCGAACTCAGATGCAAAGGCAATGATCTCGTCGCGGGTGACGTGTCGCGGGCCGAAGCTGCCGAACGGGCCTTGCGGAAAATCTTCGAAGGTGAGGGTCATGGGGGCGGGAATGGCTGAAAGAAGCCCGATTGTGGCCGCACTTTGCAGCAATCACAACCGGGCCGCTCGCATGGCTGACGCCCGGTCGCGTCGTAGAGAGAGCGCCAGAAGGCGCCTGATACCGGGCTGAGATCTGAGCCGCCGATGTCGGCTGGCGCCGGATTCGAGCAGGACTTAAAGACGGCTGTGCGTTGCGATTCGGAAGGTGCTGGGGGATCAGGATGTTGGAATTTCGCGATTTGTTCCAGTGGGACCGCTTCATCACGCCCACCATCATCAAGACATTCTATTGGCTGGTGGTCGTGCTGATCATCCTGTCGGGAATTCGCGGCGTCTTCACCGGCCTCTCGGAGATGGCGATCAGCCCGTTCGGCGGTTTCCTGATGCTGCTGTCGTCACTCGCCGGCATCATCGTCGGCATGGTGTTCTCGCGCATCATCGCCGAGTTCGTGCTGATCGTCTTCCGTATCAACGAGCATCTCGGCGCCATCCGCGAGCAGGGGCGGATGTAGTCCGCCCCCCGACACGTCCGGTTAGTTGTTGAAGCGGAAGTGCATCACGTCGCCGTCGGCGACGACATACTCCTTGCCCTCGAGCCTGAGCTTGCCGCCCTCGCGGGCGCCGGCTTCACCGCCCAGCGCGACATAGTCGGCATAGGCGATGGTCTCGGCGCGAATAAAACCCTTCTCGAAATCGGTGTGAATGACGCCCGCCGCCGCCGGCGCCTTGGTGCCGCGGTGGATGGTCCAGGCGCGCGCTTCCTTCGGACCGACCGTGAAGTAGGTGATGAGGTCGAGCAGCTGATAGCCGGCGCGGATCAGACGGTCGAGGCCGGCCTCTTCGAGCCCCAAAGTATCGAGGAAGTCGACGCGCTCCTCGCGCGACAGGGTCGCGATCTCCGATTCGATCTTGGCCGAGATCACCACGGCGATCGCGCCTTCGTCCTTGGCGCGGGCGAACACGGCTTGCGAGAAGCTGTTGCCGTCCTTGGCCGAGCCTTCCTCGACGTTGCAGACGTAGAGCACCGGCTTCGAGCTCAACAGGCCGAGCATGCCGAACGCGCGCTCCTCCTCCGGCTTGCGCTCCATGAGCCGGGCCGGCTTGCCGTCGCGAAGCAGCACCAGAGCGCGGGTGACGAGATCGTGCTGCTCCTTGGCGTCCTTGTCGCCGCCCTTGGCCTTCTTGGCGAGGTTGTCCACCCGCTTCTCGAGGCTGTCGAGGTCGGCGAGCATCAGCTCGGTCTCGATGGTCTCGATGTCCGCGAGCGGGGCGATCTTGCCCTCGACATGGGTGATGTCGGAATCCTCGAAGCAGCGCACGACATGCGCGATCGCGTCGACCTCGCGGATGTTGGCGAGAAACTGGTTGCCCAGGCCTTCACCCTTGGAGGCGCCACGCACGAGGCCGGCGATGTCGACGAAGGTCAGCCGGGTCGGAATGATCTGGCCGGACTTGGCGATCGCCGCGAGCTTCTCCAGCCGCGGATCAGGGACGGCGACCTCGCCGACATTCGGCTCGATGGTGCAGAACGGATAGTTCGCTGCCTGCGCCGCCGCCGTCTCCGTCAGCGCGTTGAACAGCGTCGATTTGCCGACGTTCGGCAGGCCGACGATCCCGCATTTGAATCCCATGATCCGTCTCGCATCCTCTTTGGCGACATCGCGCGCGCCTCACGCGGCGCCGGCGTCGCCCTTGTCCAGAAAACCTTTGGCCTGCAGCGCCAGGTGCACCTTGTTGGCGAAGGTGGAGTCGCGCTTGCCCGTCAACAATTCAGCACTGTCGGCCACCGCCTCGCACAGCGCCTCGACCCAGGGCATCTCGCTCTTGGCGAAGTCCGACAGCACGTGGCCGTGCACCAGCTCCTTGACGCCGGGATGGCCGATGCCGAGCCGGACGCGGCGGTAGTCGTTGCCGAGATGCGCCGAGATCGAGCGCAGCCCGTTATGTCCGGCAATGCCGCCGCCGACCTTGACGCGCAGCTTGCCCGGGGCCAGCTCGAGCTCGTCCTGGAACACGGTGACGTCGCCGACGCCGAGCTTGAAGAAGCTGGCGGCTTCCTGCACGGCGCGGCCGGATTCGTTCATAAAGGTGGTCGGCTTCAGCAGGATGACGCGCTCAGAGCCGAGCGTGCCTTCCGAGGCCTCGCCTTGGAACCGGCGGCGCCAGGGCGAGAAGCGGTGGCGCCGGCAAATCTCGTCCACGGCCATGAAGCCGATATTGTGCCGGTTGCGCGCATATTTCGCGCCGGGATTGCCGAGACCGACGAACAGCAGCATGGCGCGGCACCGGGACCTGCCGTCGCTCCGGGGCGCGCGAGGTAAGCCCGCGCGCCCCGACAGCGGATCGGCTTACTTCTTCTTCTCGGGGGCCTTGGCCGCGGCAGCAGGGGCCTTCGCAGCGGCGGCAGGCGCCTTGCCACCGGCAGCCGGAGCGGCAGCAGCGGGAGCCGCGGCAGCGCCAGCAGCAGCCTTCTGCTCCTCGCCATAGCCCGACGGCGGCACGATGGTGACGAGGGTGGCGTCCTCGCGCGACAGCGTCTTCACGCCGGTCGGCAGCTTGACGTCCGAGACGTGCAGCGAGTGGTTGATTTCCAGTGCGCTGACGTCGGCCTCAATGAACTGCGGGATGTTCTCCGCGAGGCACTCGAGATCGAGCGTGTGGGTCACGATGTTGACCGTGCCGCCACGCTTCACGCCCGGCGCGCCTTCCGAGCCGACCACGTGCAGGGGCACGGAGACGCGAATGGTCGCGCCCTGGCCGAGCCGCATGAAGTCGACGTGGATCGGGAAGTCCTTGACCGGATCGAGATGGAAGTCGCGCGGGATCACCCGGTGCTTCTTGCCGTCGAGGCTGATGTCGAAGATCGTGGTCAGAAACCGGCCTGCGAGGATGCGCTGGCGCAGCTCGCGGTCTTCCACCGAGATCGGCAGGGGGGGCTGGTTGTCTCCATAAATCACTCCGGGCACTCTCCCGGCGCGACGCTCTGCCCGTGCGGCCCCCTTGCCGACTGACGGACGGGCGGTCGCCTTCAGTTCTCTGACGGTCGCCATCTTGCTCAAGTCCTTGTTTTAAAAAGTTAAAGGCCGCAATGCGGCCCGTTGCTGGACGTCCTCTCGGCAAGCCTCCAGGGGTGCGGGGGCCGCGGACGTGGCGGCGTTCTAGCGGCAAACCCGGGAAATGACAAGGAAATGAAGGGGCCGGTGGCCCCATCCTCCCGCCCCGGTGCTGCCCGCCCGGCCTCAGCCGTCGGCGCTGCCGGAGCCCGGCTGACCGCCGGCCGCCCCGCCGAGCTTGGCCTCGAGCGCCGCGATCCGGGCCTTCAGCGCCTCGTTCTCCTCGCGGGCGAGCCGGGCCATGTCCTTGACCGCCTCGAACTCCTCGCGCTTCACGATGTCCAAATCGTTCAGGATCTTTTCGGCCTGGTTGCGGATGACGGAATCGACCTCGCGCTTCATGCCCTGGGCGGCGCCGGCGGCATCGTTCATCAGGCGGCCGATCTCGTCGAAAAACCGGTTGTTGGTCTGGGTCATCGCTTAAAACTCCGCTTCCCGTGACGCGCTCGGTCACACAATGGCGATCCGTCCCGCCGGCTTCAAGATGCGCTCGTCTTGTCACGCCGCGGTTTCCTTGTCATCGTACTTGTTGCGTCGGCCCGCCGCGCTGTATGAGCGGCCCTGGACGGCATCGCGTCGTCGCCTGCGGCGAGGCCTGTTCAAAGCCGTATCGCTCGCGTGCAGCCGGACTGCGGACCGCATGCCCACGAAAGCCTGTGAATGACGCCTCTCCTCATCGACTTCCCCGTGTTCGATCCGGTGGCGATCGCGATCGGTCCCCTGGCGATCCGCTGGTACGCGCTGGCCTATATCTGCGGCATCGTGATCGGCTGGCTCTATGCCCGATCGCTGCTCAAGAAGGAGCGGCTGTGGGGCGGCCCGGCGCCGGTGTCGTTGATCCAGCTCGACGACTTCATCCTGTGGGCCACGCTCGGCATCATTCTCGGCGGCCGCACCGGCTACGTGCTGTTCTACAACCTGCCGCACTTCATCAAGCATCCGCTCGAGATCTTCCAACTGTGGAATGGCGGCATGTCCTTCCATGGCGGCTTCATGGGCTGCGTCGTCGCGGTGATCTGGTTCGCGCGCCGCAACGGCCTGCCGATCCTGTCGCTCGGCGACATCACCACCGCGGTGGCCCCGATCGGCCTGTTGCTCGGTCGCATCGCCAATTTCATCAACGGCGAATTGTGGGGCCGCCCGGCCGATTCCAGCGTGCCCTGGGCGATGATCTTCCCGCGCGATCCGACCCATCTGCCGCGCCATCCGAGCCAGCTCTACGAGGCGGGTCTCGAAGGCATCGCGCTGTTCATCGTGCTCGCGATCATGATCCGGTTCGGCGCCTTGAGGCGGCCGGGCCTGATCCTCGGCAGCTTCATCGGTCTTTATGGTGTGGCCCGCATCGTCAGCGAGTTCTTCCGCGAGCCGGACGAGCAGCTCGGCTTCTTCTGGCGCCATCTCACCATGGGCATGATCCTGTCGCTGCCGATGCTGATCGTCGGCGCGATCCTGGTGATCAGGGCGTTGCGCAAGCCCGGGGTTCATCACGCCACTCCCGCGCTGCAGGCCCAGCCGTGATCGAAACCTCTCCGCTCCACACCGAGATCAAGCGGCTGATCAAGGCGTCCGGACCGATGCCGGTCTGGCGCTACATGGAGCTGTGCCTGACGCATCCGGAGCACGGCTACTACATCGCGCGCGATCCGCTGGGACGCGAGGGTGACTTCACCACCGCTCCGGAGGTGAGCCAGATGTTCGGCGAGCTGCTCGGCCTGTGGGCGGCCTCGATCTGGAAGGCGGCGGGCTCGCCGCAACAGTTCCGGCTGATCGAGCTGGGGCCGGGCCGCGGCACCATGATGTCGGACGCGCTGCGGGCGCTGCGCGTGCTGCCGCCATTGTATCAGACGATCTCGGTGCACCTCGTCGAGATCAACCCGGTGCTGCGCGAAAAACAGAAGGCGACCTTGACCGGCCTGCGCAACGTCAACTGGCACGACAATTTCGACGACGTGCCGGAAGGGCCGAGCGTCATCTTCGCCAACGAGTATTTCGACGTGCTGCCGGTGCACCAGATGGTGAGGCGCGAAACCGGCTGGCATGAGCGCGTCGTCGAGCTCGATGACGACGAGAACTTCGTCTACGGCACGGCCGCCGATCCGACGCCGGGCTTCGAGCTGCTGCTGTCGCCGCTGGTGCGCGCCGCTCCGTCGGGGGCGATCTTCGAATGGCGGCCGAACACCGAGATCATGGCCATCGCCAAGCGCATTCGCGAGCAGCGCGGCGCCGCCGTCATCATCGACTACGGCCATGTCCGCAGCGATGTCGGCGACACCTTCCAGGCGATCGCGCGGCACAGCTTTGCCGACCCGCTCAAGACGCCGGGCCTCGCCGACATCACCGCGCATGTCGATTTCGATGCGCTGGCGCGGGCGGCGGAAGCGGTCGGCGCGCGCGTTCATGGGCCGATCACCCAAGGTGAATTCCTGCAGCGGCTCGGCATCGAGACGCGGGCGCTCACCCTGATGCAGAAGGCCTCGCCCGAGGTCTCCGCCGATATTGCGAGCGGGCTCAAGCGCCTGACCGGCACCGGGCGCGACGGCATGGGCTCGCTGTTCAAGGTGCTCGGCGTGTCCGATCCCGGCATTCCGATCCTCGCGGGGATCAGCGACGAGCATACGAGCGAGAAGACGGGAGGCGCATGATGCTGGTGTCATCGGATGTGATGTCCGCAATCCCCGGGCTGCGCCACGCCTTCTTCACCCGGGAGGGCGGGGTGTCCGACGGCATCTATGCCGGCCTCAATGGCGGGCTCGGATCGAACGACGTGCCGGAGGCCGTGCGGGAAAACCGTCGCCGGATGGCGGCGCATATGGGCGTCGCGCCGGAGCAGCTCCTCAGCGTGCATCAGATCCACTCGCCTGATGTCGTGGTGGCGACCGGTCCGTGGGACGGCGCCGTCAGGCCCAAGGCGGATGCTCTGGTCACCGCCACGCCCAATCTCGCGATCGGCGTCACCACGGCCGATTGCGGCCCGATCCTGTTCGCCGATCCGCACAAGCGCGTCGTCGGTGCGGCGCATGCCGGCTGGAAGGGCGCGTTGACCGGCGTGCTCGAAGCCACGTTGCAGGCGATGGAGGAGCTCGGCGCCGAGCGCGGGCAGATCGTCGCCGCGATCGGTCCCTTGATCCGCCAGCCGAGCTACGAAGTCGGGCCTGAGTTCGTCACCCGCTTCATCGACGATGATGCCGAGCATGCGCGCTTCTTCCTGCCGGCCGAGCGTCAGGGGCATGCGATGTTCGACCTCGGCGGCTTCATCCGGGTGCGGCTGGAAAAAGCCGGCGTGCTGCTGATCGACGACCTCGGCCTCGACACCTATGCCGATGAGCGCTTCTTCAGTTACCGCCGCTCGGTGCACCGGAAAGAACCGGACTACGGCCGTCACGTGCACGCGATCATGCTCGAAGGCTGAAGCTGGGCGCCATTGTGGCCGCATGTGGATTGCTTAACCGTTTCTCTACAACTGACGACGTTCTGTCCCAATCTGTGGCAGCCGCGACCTAGACGTTAATCGATTTTAACGATATCGCTCCCGACGATGAGGGGAGCGACGACACCATTGCGACTGATCAGCCGCGCTGCGCAGCACGCCTGCGTTGCTGCTGTGCTGATGATGTCCGCCGCCACGCTCGCAGGCTGCGCCAGCAGCGGCAGCAGTGGTCCCGCCAACGCCTACGCCATGGCGCCGTCGTCCGATGGCGCCACCATCGCCTTCGAGCAGATCGACGGCCCGCCGCCGCAGATCTTCGACCGCATGGTCAGCGTGCTCGACAGCGAATCCAAGCTGCGCAGCCTTGCCATCGTCTCGCGCGAGGCGCCGGCCGCCTATCGCGTCCGCACCTATCTCTCGGCGCAGGTCGTCAGCGGCAAGAGCGTCATCGCCTGGGTGTTCGACGTCTACGATCGCAATCAGCAACGCGCGCTGCGCCTGTCCGGCGAGGAGCCGATCGGCCGCGGCGGCCGCGATCCCTGGGGCGCCGTCGACGACATGGTGCTGAGGAAGATCGCGCAGGCCGGCTTCAGCGGGCTCAGCAACATGCTGAACGGCGTGGCGCCTGCGGACAGCGCGCCTCCTGCAGCGGCGCCTGTGACCCGTGGACCTGCGATCGCAGCCGCCGAGCCTGCTTTGCCGGCCTCCGACGGCAGCAGCGTCGCCGCCCTCGGCTACACCGACCATTAGGCAAAGCGGCGCATTTTGCGCCGTTTTTTGACCGGGAAAACGGCCGCGGCGGGTTGCCAGCCGCGCTATGTCCTTGATATCACCTCGCCCGTGTAAAACCGCCGGTTCCACGGATAGTCCGATATGCTGAACAAGGTCTCCAGCGAGACGCGAGGAGAAATCGCGATGTCGGCCAAGAACGGCTCCATCAAACTCGTCGCCGGCAACTCCAATCCGCCTCTGGCCGCCGCCATCGCGACCGAGCTCGGGCTGCAGCTGACCAAGGCCGTGGTCCGGCGCTTCGCCGACATGGAGATCTTCGTCGAGATCCAGGAGAACGTGCGCGGCTCCGACGTCTTCATCATCCAGTCGACGTCCTATCCGGCGAACGACCTGCTGATGGAGCTCCTGATCATCACCGATGCGCTGCGCCGCGCCTCCGCGCGCCGCATCACCGCCGTGGTTCCGTATTTCGGTTATGCCCGGCAGGACCGCAAATCCGGCTCGCGCACGCCAATCTCTGCCAAGCTGGTCGCCAACCTCATCACCCATGCCGGCGTCGACCGCGTCATGACGCTCGATTTGCATGCCGGCCAGATCCAGGGCTTCTTCGACATCCCGACCGACAATTTGTTTGCCGCGCCGCTGATGGTGCGCGACATCAAGGAGCGGTTCGATCTCTCCAACGTCATGGTGGTCTCGCCCGACGTCGGTGGCGTGGCCCGCGCCCGTGGCCTCGCCAAGCGCATCAACGCGCCGCTCGCCATCGTCGACAAGCGCCGCGAGCGTCCCGGCGAGTCCGAGGTCATGAACGTGATCGGCGACGTCTCGGGCCGCACCTGCATCCTGATCGATGACATCGTGGATTCCGGCGGCACGCTGGTGAACGCCGCCGATGCGCTGCTGAAATACGGCGCCAAGGACGTCTACGCCTACATCACCCATGGCGTGCTCTCCGGCGGCGCCGCGACCCGCATCAGCTCGTCCCGGCTGAAGGAGCTGGTCATCACCGACTCCATCCTGCCGACCGAAGCCGTCCGCGGCGCGCCGAACATCCGCGCCCTCCCGATCGCCCCGCTGATCGCCGAAGCCATCGGCCGCACGGCGGCGGAAGAGTCGGTGTCGAGCTTGTTCGACTGAGTAGTCGCCCCATCCTGTCGGACTTGATCTGATCGACTGACCTCGGTCGAACGTGCATCTTGCCATGGCGGGAAGATGTGGGCCCGGCTGTCCCGAAGACCAGCGCTGTCGTCCCGGCGAACGCCGGGACCCATACCCCAGGGTGCGGATCGAGGAACGCTGGCCGTTGGCTTTTTGCTCATCATGACCGCCGCAGCGTCTGGATCCCGGATCGGCGCCGCCACGCGCTGCGGCTTGTCCGGGACGACAGGGGAGGATGAGGCGCATTCACGGCTCCAACCACGACCTGCATCAGCAATCGACACCGCGGACACGTCGCCTCGTTCTCGCGGCGCATCTCGCACCCGAGCTTTGATCTCAGCATCGCCCTCCACAGAGAAGGGCGCAGGGAAGGCCGGGCGCTGGCCGCGCCCGTGGCCCGCCTGCGGAAAAAAATGCAGGCGGCAGGTACCACAGGTCTGGCCTGATACACCCGGCCCTCCCTGCGCGATGGCTTTAACGGCTGCTTCGCGTTCTCCCCGGTGCGCCGGGCTTTCTGGCCACCGTTGCCTGCGCGGCGCCTGAAGCGCCGGCGCAAGCGTGATACCAGCTTCGGGGTATCAGGACCGCGCGACTTGACCGTGCATACCGGACCGTTCGTCGGCGCAAATCACTTCACGCTGCGACCCGACATGCCCACCGCATTCCGCTGCCGACGTCCGTGACGACCGCGATACGTCCCCTCCGACGCAACGGAACAGGCGGGAGAGTAATGCTGATTTGGCGAAATCGCCAAGCGGTTTATTTTTGTGCGGGGGGCTGGACAGGTTTTCGCAAGCGCGGACTGATTTGGGCGACGGGCGTGCGGTCGTGCCTCAGGCCCGCTATTCTCTCTGGCGTCAGGTTGATCTAGGATTGATTTGCTGATCGGCGAAATTGCCTTGTTTGGGACGCTGCATGCGTTGTTGGCGCCACGACCCGCTGTATGATTACTGGAAGTACGGCTGGGGTCTCGTCTTTGCATTGATCTACCTGATCGCGATCGCGGCCTTCCTCCGTCACGCATGGCGGTCGCGGTCAGAGGACGTCACCTACAATTGGCGTCGTGTCATCGTCATATTCCTGGCGATCGGCCTGATGATCTATCTGACGTTCATCGTCCAGATCTGAACGCTGCGGTCTCCTCGATCGTGACCAGCAGGACACAGCCTGGCCTGCCCGTCAGCCGGCGATGGTCAGCGTGACTTTCCAGCATTCATCCAAGCTGCTAGCAAAGCCGCGGCGCGGCAATCAGGCTGCGCATCCAACGATGGAGGCCATCATGCGCAAGATCCATGATCTCGACAACCTCCCCAGCTTTCAGCGTCACGCGTAAGCGGCGGAATTCCTATCCCTCAGAGACGCATGTGAAGCGTGGACGGCGGTTCGTTCACGGCGACGTCGAGCTCAGCGAAAAGCTCGGCCGCAACGATCTCTGCCCATGCGGCTCCGGACGCAGGTTTCAAGGCCTGCTGCATGGGCTCTGGTGCTTATGACGGCGCCAACCGCGACGACTACTTTCAGGGAGTAGGGTGGTTGGTGGCGCGAGGGGCTGACACGTAGGTCCGATGGACCTTCCGCGGAGTTGCGCTTGTGCCATGCCCCTCACCCGGCTTGCTGCGCAATCCGACCTCTCCCCGCAAACAGCGGGGAGAGGTTTCACCGCCTGCGCCGACAACAATTGCCCCAATGAACTGGGCGATCTCTCAACGTGCTACGAACTAATACCGCGACAACGGTGCGCTCCCTCTCCCCGTTCTTCACGGGGAGAGGGTTGGGGTGAGGGGCAGCCGCACGGGAAGTATGAGTTGTGAGTTCGTCGGTGTGAGCTTGCCGGAGGCGCGGTAGGCGCAACTACCGCTTCTTCCACCCACCGCGCTTGCCCGGTGCGCCACCCGTCGATCGCGGCGCGGGGCCGAACTCCGGGCCGGACTCGCGCGAATTCGTCGGCTGGATGATCTTACTGCTGCTGCCGAAGGGTTTGGGCGGCAGCTTGGCGTTGGGGCGGTAGGGAGGGATTCCGGCCGTGCATCTCGTCGAGGTGGGGCTTGTGGACTTTGGAGGTGGAGGGACTGCCCGTGGGGCGCCCCTCACCCCGACCCTCCAAGGGCGAGCTTCGCAGGGTCTGTCGCAAGGTTGTCTAGCCCTGGCGTGTGACGATACTCGGGAGCAGCGATACAAAGACCGGAAGCGGACGGCCGGAATCCCCTCAGACTACGTTGACGCGCCAAGTCTGTGTGTATAAATACACACATGAATAGTCGGGACGTGATCTCGGTTCTGCAACGGGACGGGTGGGTTCAAATCGCCCAGAAGGGCAGCCACGTCCAATTCAAGCATCCGTCCAAAAAGGGACGAGTGACCGTTCCTCATCCGTCGCGAGACCTCCCGATCGGCACGCTGAAAAGCATCGAGAAGCAAGCAGGTCTCAAGCTGAGGTGAGCATCATGCGGTACTACATCGGTCTCATTCACAAGGATGCTGATAGCCATTTCGGCGTCTCATTTCCGGATTTGCCCGGCGTCGTGACAGCGGGGACAACTCTGGATGACGCGCGGGTGATGGCCGAGGAAGCCCTGGCGTTACATATCGAAGGTCTCGTCGAGGACGGCGAAGCCATTCCCGAGCCATCCTCACTGGAGCAGATCATGTCCCATCGAACCAACCGCTCCGGCGTCGCTGTTCTCGTTCCAGCCAAGGTCGAGCAGTCCAGGGCAGTGCGCGTGAATGTCACGCTGCCCGAAGACGTGCTGGCCCAAATCGATCGCTATGCCGAAGCGCACGGCTTTACCCGGTCCGGGTTGTTGGTGCAGGCGGCCAAAAAGCTCATGACGGACGAGGCGGCCTGACACGCCTTCAGGAGGCGATCTGGCGCGCCGAGCAGTTCAAGGCCGGCTCAGCGACCAAGCCGTATGGCTGTGCCGAACTCGGAGCAAAGCAGAACTTCCAGCACCGTGCTCATCTCAGGAACAAGGGTACCATAGGTCATACGAGCATGTGAGCCGAACATGCCGCGCATGTACTCGCCGTAGTGGTAGACGGCCCTGACATTCGGACCCAGCCGCCCGAGAGCCCGTTCGATGTCATGGCCCGTTCCCGGTGGCCCCGGCACGAAGACGGCGGAGATCAGCGACGATAGAACGCTCTCGATGATCGCTCCCTCGCCGAGGATCAACTCGGTCACGACGGACACATTCCTCGATATGTCCTCGGCCGTGTCGTCACGGACCTGAAGCAGAACGTGGCACACCCTCGTCATTGCCGGCGGGGGTATCGACACGTCGCCATGCTCGAGGGCACGCAGCGCACTCTTCGACATGAAGGCGCCGAAGGCCGAGCGGATACGTCGCTTGGTCAACCAGCTCATGACCAATCATAACCTACAGCGGCCACCGGTCCAGTCGCTGGAAAAAGCCCAGCGCGCACATCGCGATGAAATGACGAATGAAGCCATTCGACCATGCTGCTGGCCAGACCATGTTTCACTGGATTGATGTACCAATGCTCCACGTGTCGGGCATAATCATTCTCGTCGCGGATCAGATGCTCCAAGAATCGCCGCTGCCAGATGCCCCGCTCTCCATTTGCGAGACGAATCGAGCTTAAGCATTCAGTTCTCGGCAACTCCCGTGCGAAGCGGGTTTTGATCAGCCGCCAGCGCGTTGAGAGTCGGCATCATCAGGCGGCAACGTCCAGACGGCGTGCAGATGATCGGGCATGACGACGAAGGCATCGATTTCGAAAGGGTATCTCTCCCGAGTCGCAGCTACGGCCGAACGCAAGAGATCGATGTGCTCGATCAGCAGACGAAGACGCCGATCGAGGATGTTGATGGTGAAGAACCAGCAGCCGCCTGGAACAAAGGTGCGACGATAGTTGGGCATGCTGCAAGCCAACGTCGAGATGATGGTCAGACTACCGATGCGGATGAGTGAAGACAAGCTGGGCCCACGGGAGAGTCCGCGTTGCGGCGGATTACGGCTTCGCCTAACTAATCCGCCCTACGCACCTGGCACGGGAGTCCGATGGACCTCGGATCTGGCTCCGCATGTGCCATGCCCCTCACCCGGATTGCTGCGCAATCCGACCTCTCCCCGCAAAGAGCGGGGAGAGGTTGCACCGCCTGCGCCGACAACAATTGCCTCAATGAACCGGCCAATTTGTCAACGTGATCCGAGCTATTGCCGCTACAACGGTCCACTCCCTCTCTCGTTCTTCACGGGGAGAGGGTTGGGGTGAGGGGCAGCCGCACGGGCAGTATGAGTTGTGAGTTCGTCGGTGTGAGCTTGCCGGAGGCGCGGTAGGCGCAACTACCGCTTCTTCCATCCACCGCGCTTCCCCGGCGCGCCACCCGTCGAGCGCGGCGCGGGGCCAAACTCCGGGCCGGACTCGCGCGAGTTTGTCGGCTGGATGATCTTGCTGCTGCTGCCGAAGGGTTTTGGCGGCAACTTGGCGTTGGGGCGGTAGGGCAGGGACTCCGGGCCGTGCATCTCGTCGAGATGGGGCTTGTGGACTTTGGAGCCGCTGCGCGAGCCGCCGTTGAGGATGTCGTCGAGTGACGGCGCGAGCGGGTCGCGGTTGGCAGACTTTCCGCTGCCACGGCCGCCACGACTCGCGGGCCCCCCTCCCTGACCCTCCCCCACAAGGGGGGAGGGAACGGAAGGACTGCCCGCGCGGCTTGATGAGCCGCGGGCAGTGCCACGTCCCTTCATCGCGGCCGTCGGCAGGTTGGCGGCGTCACCATACTTCTTCGCGCCGGCGTAGGCGCCGGCCTTGTCCTGCACGGTGCGCTGCTTGGCGGTGGGGTCGTCGACCACCGCGAGCTCGGTGGCGCGGAGGCGCTTGACCTCGTCGCGGAGGCGGGCGGCTTCCTCGAAGTTGAGGTCAGCGGCGGCTTCGCGCATGCGCGTTTCGAGATCGGCGAGCACGGCCTCGAAATTGTGGCCGATCGAGATGACGTCGTCGGTGGTGGTGCCGCCACCGGTTTCGATCAGCACGTGGTCGCGCTCATAGACCGAGTTGAGGATGTCGCCGATCGACTTCTTGACGCTCTCCGGCGTGATGCCGTTGAGCGTGTTGTACTCCATCTGCTTCTCGCGGCGGCGCGTGGTCTCGGCCATCGCGCGCTCCATCGAGCCGGTGACCTGGTCGGCGTAGAGGATGACCTTGCCGTCGACGTTGCGCGCGGCGCGGCCGATGGTCTGGATCAGCGACGTCTCGCTGCGCAGAAAACCTTCCTTGTCGGCATCGAGGATCGCGACCAGCGCGCATTCGGGGATGTCGAGGCCCTCGCGCAGCAGGTTGATGCCGACCAGCGCGTCGAACGCGCCGAGGCGCAGATCCCGGATGATCTCGATGCGCTCGATGGTGTCGATGTCCGAGTGCATGTAGCGGACGCGGATGCCCTGCTCGTGCAGATATTCGGTGAGGTCCTCGGCCATGCGCTTGGTCAGCACCGTGATCAGCGAGCGATAGCCCTTCTGCGCGGTCGCGCGGACCTCGCCGAGGAGGTCGTCGACCTGGGTGCGGGCGGGGCGGATATCCACGGGAGGATCGATGAGTCCGGTCGGGCGGATGACCTGCTCGACGAACACGCCGCCAGCCTCGTTGATCTCCCAGGCCGCGGGCGTAGCGGACACCGCGACCGTCTGCGGCCGCATCATGTCCCATTCCTCGAACCGCAGCGGACGGTTGTCCATGCAGGAGGGCAGGCGGAAGCCGTATTCGGCCAGCGTTGCCTTGCGGCGGAAGTCGCCGCGGAACATGCCGCCGATCTGCGGCACGGTGACGTGGCTCTCGTCGGCGAACACCAGCGCATTGTCGGGCACATATTCGAACAAGGTCGGCGGCGGCTCGCCGGGCAGGCGTCCTGTGAGATAGCGCGAGTAGTTCTCGATGCCGGCGCAGCTGCCGGTCGCCTCCATCATCTCGATGTCGAAGGTGGTGCGCTGCTCCAGCCGCTGCGCCTCGAGCAGACGGCCCTGCGCGTGCAACTGGTCGAGCCGGATCTTCAGCTCATGCTTGATCGACTTGATCGCCTGCACCAGAGTCGGGCGCGGCGTGACGTAGTGCGAATTGGCATAGACCTTGATGAACTCCAGCTCGTCCTGCTTGTGGCCGGTGAGCGGATCGAACTCCTCGATATTCTCGACGGTGTCGCCGAACAGGTTCACGCGCCAGGCGCGGTCCTCATAGTGCGCCGGGAAGATATCGATGACGTCGCCGCGGACGCGGAATGTGCCGCGGGTGAAGTCGTGCTGGGTGCGCTTGTATTGCAAGGCGACGAGATCGGCGATCAGCTGGCGCTGGTCGATGCGCTCGCCCTTCTTCAGCGCGAAGGTCATCGCGGTGTAGGTCTCGACAGAGCCGATACCGTAGATGCAGGACACCGAGGCGACGATGATGACGTCGTCGCGCTCCAGCAGCGCGCGCGTCGCGGCGTGGCGCATGCGGTCGATCTGCTCGTTGATCGAGGAATCCTTCTCGATATAGGTGTCGGTACGCGGGACGTAGGCCTCGGGCTGGTAGTAGTCGTAATAGGAGACGAAATACTCGACGGCGTTGTCGGGGAAGAAGCTCTTGAACTCGCCATAGAGCTGCGCGGCGAGCGTCTTGTTCGGCGCGAGGATGATGGCGGGACGCTGCGTCGCCTCGATCACCTTGGCCATGGTGTAGGTCTTGCCGGAGCCGGTGACGCCGAGCAGCACCTGGGTGCGGTCGTTGCGGTTGATGCCCTCGACCAGTTCCTTGATGGCCTGCGGCTGGTCGCCCTTCGGCTCATAGGCCGACTTGATCTCGAAGCGGACGCCGCCTTCCGACTTCTCCGGACGCGGGGGGCGGTGCGGGGTCCAGACCTTCAGCGAGCCGTCATTCTTGCGGAACTCGGGACGGCCTTCGCGGATCAGGGCCTCCAGCGCTTCCGCGGTGGCCTTGACGCCGAGCGCCTCCATCTTGTTGCGCGGCGGGCGGGCGAGGGCTTCGTCATCGTCCTCCGCGGTGGGCAGGCCGAGCTGCCGCGCCAGCTCCGGATCGAGCGTGGGGATGCTGGCTGAGGTGCCGAAATTAGCCTGTGGGGCTTCGGCGAAGCCGGTCAGGTCCGCGCCGTCGCTCTCAGCGGCATTGGAGGAACGCGCGCCGGCGGGCTGCGGATTCGGTCGGAGCGGCATCGCGCGTTCCGTCCCGTCACGCGCCGCGACATCCTCGCTCTTGCCCTTGGTGGAGGCCCGCGCCCGATGCGCGGCCGCTTCGCCGCCGCTGCGGCGGTCCCAGGAATTGTCCGGCGGCGGCTTCAATCCCGTCGAGGAGCCGATGCCGCTCTCGCCGCGGTTGATGGCGGGGTTCAGCAGTTCCGCCAGCGCGGGCGCGATCGGCTGAACATCCGGGCGATGCGCTTTGGACTTCGGGGAACGGCCGGGCTTCTTGGGAGTGTCGGGGGTCTTCGCCATGGCCCGAATATGGGACCGATGGGGCCGACATGAAAGAGTGAACGCGCCTTGTCACCAGCCCTGCTGACAGCATGGTGGCAGCAGGAGCTGCGGACCTCGGCTCACCTTTGGCGACCACCCTGGGCAAGCGACCGCGCAGTGACGGCTCGACACCGAGCGGGCCGGGAGAGCTAGTGCCGGGTGGGTGGTTCGACGATGTCGAGATGGACGCCGTGGCAGGCCACGCATTGCAGCGCCCAGTATTCCGAGCCGCCGCGGCCATTGATGACGCTGAGGATGCTCAGTTCCGCATCACAGTCCGGGCATCGCGTGCGAACCGAAAAAGCGAGGTGTTTGACGGCAGGCTCAGCCATGAATTGCAGTCCGCATTACGAATACACTCGGCATTTCGAATTGGCGTTGTGAATGACGGCCTAGTGAATGTGTTGGAGCCGTCTTCAGCGAAAGTGGACGCATCGCAACGGTACTCTCGGAGATTGTTTCACGCCGCGCTATCCGTCTTTTCCCGGGGTTCGTTCGATATCCTCCGTTGGCTGCAATTGGGCCGCACTATCTCCACCGTTTGCGAAAGCGGTCGATGTGACTCTTGGCATCGGCGATCGCCATGTCTGCATCCGACCAGGCAAAGCCGACTTCGAGAGAGGGAAACGAGACACCATTGATCACCACGGGAGTCATGTCTGCGCGGCGAATCCGCGCGTGCCACAAGCCCTTTCCTGCTTCGAACGGCTCGATGGCGAAGTCCTCGTACAAGTACGTCATTGCGCAGTCCTGGATATCCCGAACGGCAATGACAGCATGAATACGTCGGGCCAACTGTGAACCGGTTCACACGGCAACGTCTTTTTTGCTAGTATCCTTGCGTTGCGCATTCCGTGTGGCGGATTGCGCAGCGGCGCGCATGATCCAGCGGCGAAACGCGGTGAAATCGCGCTGTCCGGCCTGAAAGCTGCGATAGACCAGATACCAGCGCTCGCCCTTTGGGACAGTCAGCGCGAAGGGTGCAACCAGGCGTCCAGCCGCGAGGTCGTCGTCGATATAGGGACGGATGCCCATGGCGACGCCGAGGCCGTCGATGGCCGCTTGCAGCGCATGGCCGTAATACTGAAACTCCGTACCTCGCGCGGTGACGCGCGTAACGCCCGCGGCCTTCAACCAGAGCGACCAGTCCTCGGCCGCGTGCGACACGCGCAGCAGGCTGGGGCCCTTCAGATCCGCCGGCCGCTTCAGCGTCGCGGCCAGCCGCGGCGTGCACACCGGCAGCAGGTCGGCGGCGAACAGCGGCTCGGCGACCAGGCCCGGCCAGGCGCCGTCGCCGAGCCTGATGCCGCAGCTCCAATCGTCGCCGAACGGCACCGCCGCGCCGCCGGTGGTGATGCGCACCTCGATGTCGGGCTCCACGGTGCTGAAATCGGCGAGCCGCGGGATCAGCCATTTCATCGCGAAAGTGGGGCCGACGCCGAGCGTCAGCACGCGCATCGAGGACGGCGCCATGATCTGCGCGGTTAGGCTCGACAGCGCGTCGAAGATCGGCGTCAGCCCGCTCTGGTAGGCGCGGCCGGCGGCGGTCAGCGCGAGCCGATTGGCCTTGCGCTCGAACAGCACCACGCCGAGCCGCTGCTCGAGCAGGTTGACCATGCGGCTGATCGCGGCGGCGGAGACGTTGAGCTCGCCTCCGGCGGCCGCGAAGCTGCCGGTGCGCGCCGCCGCCTCGAATGCCTTGATGCCGTTCAGGAACAGAAGCCGCCGCATGCGAGCCCTCAGGAAAACTGATGGAGGGCAAGATAACTCGGTTTGCACTGTTGTCGCCAGTGCGAGATCCTTGCGGGCAGAGGAGATCAGCCATGACGCCCGTCCTGATTGCAGCGCTCGGATTGCTGATGGTCGCGACGGCGTTTCTGTCGGGCCTGTTCGGCATGGCCGGCGGGCTGATCCTGATCGGCGTGCTGCTCGCGCTGATGCCGCTGCCGGCTGCGATGGTGCTGCACGCCATCACCCAGATGGCCTCCAACGGCTGGCGCGCGGTGCTGTGGCGCCGGCACATCCGCTGGCGGCCGGTCGCGGTCTATCTGATCGGCTGCGCCCTGGCGCTCGGCGCCTGGTCGCTGGTGCGCTACGTGCCGGACAAGCCGGCGGCGCTGCTGCTGCTCGGCGTCACGCCGTTCATGGCGCGGATGATGCCGGCCTCGCTCAAGCCGGATCCCGAGAGCGTCTGGCAGGGCGCGGCTTACGGCATGATCTGCATGGGGCTGATGCTGATGACCGGCGTGTCCGGCCCGCTGCTCGACACCTTCTTCCTCGGCGCGCGCTTCGACCGCCGCTCGATCGTGGCGACCAAGGCGACCTGCCAGGTCGCGAGCCATCTCACCAAGCTGATCTATTTCGGCGGGATCATCGACCAGGCCGCAAGCCTCGATCCGGTGCTCGCGCTCGTGGCGATCGCTGCATCCATGCTCGGCACGACGCTGGCGCGGCGGCTGCTGGAGGCAATGAGCGAGCAGCAGTTCCGCACCTGGGCCAGCCGCATCATTACGGCGGTCGCGAGCTACTACATCCTCTATGGCGGCTGGCTGCTGCTGCTCGCGCAGCGCTCCGTCGCAGCCGAATGAGGGACGCATGAGCTCGGATCCGCTGGTGCTGGATTTCGTCGAATGGATCGCGCGTGAGCCGCGCAGCCATGCCGAGGTGGTCGCGACCTGGCGCACCAGCTGCCCGCGGCTGACGGTGTGGGAGGATGCCGCCGATCTCGGCTATGTCGCGCGCGAGGCGATCGCAGGTATCGGCCTCTGCATCGTCGTCACCGCGAGCGGCGCGCAGCTGCTGCGCGACAACGGCCGTATCCTCAGCTAGACTCGATCCACCAAAGGGAGGATCGACCGGGCATGGCACTGAAGCTGTTCGAACTCGTGGGCACCGACGCCGGGCGGCCGTTCAGCCCGTTCTGCTGGCGCACGCGCATGGCGCTGGCGCACAAGGGCCTGAGCGCGGAGAGGATCCCCTGGCGCTTCACCGAAAAGAGCGCGCTGGCGCCGCATGGTGCGGAGAAGGTGCCGGTGTTGCTCGACGGCGAGCGCGCGGTGGTCGATTCCTGGGTGATCGCCGGCTATCTCGAAGACACTTATCCCGATCGTCCCTCGCTGTTCGGCGGCGCCGGCGGCCGCGCGATGGCGCGCTTCCTGAACGCCTGGGGTGACATCACTGTCGTCGGCGGCATCTTCCCGCTGATCATCGCTGATATCCCGCAGAATCTCGCGGCCGAGGACGCGGCGTATTTCCGCGCCTCGCGCGAAGCGCGGCTCGGCAAGAGCCTGGAAGAGATCATGGCGCCCCGCGACCAGGCGGTGATCGGCTTCCGCAAATCGCTGGAGCCGCTGCGCCAGACCTTGAAGGCGCATCCCTTCATCGGCGGCCATGCGCCTGACTATGCCGACTACATCGTGTTCGGCGGCTTCCAATGGGCGCGCGTGGTCAGCCCGTTCAAGCTGCTGGAGGAGACTGACAGCGTCTACGCCTGGCGCGAGCGGTTGCTCGACGCCTTCGACGGCATGGCGCGGAAGTCGCCGGGATATCCGGTCTAGGACGCCGGCGACCGGCGGTCACGCCACGCCGCCAGACCTTCGTCCAGTTCGCCGCCGCCGACCAAGCGTGCGAACTGCTCGCTTTCGACATCCAGCCCTTCGCCGATCGCCATGTTGAGCCCGCGCGTCGTCGCGGTGATGACGCTGGCGACGGCGTCCGGGCCGTGGCGGATGATGCGCTGGGCGAGCGCGCGTGCCGCGGGCAGCAGCTCGTGATGCGGCACGACCGCGTTGACGAGGCCGATCTCCAGCGCGCGCTGCGCCGGAAACGGATCGCCGGTCAGCAGCAATTCGAGCCCGCGCTTGCGGCCGACCAGCCGCGGCAGCCGCTGTGTGCCGCCGAAGGTCGGCGGCATGCCGAGCTGGATCTCCGGCTTGGCGAAGCTGGTGCGCTCGCTGGCGACGGCGAGATGCACGGCCTCGGTGATCTCGCAGCCGCCGCCGAAGGCGAGCCCGTTCACGGCGGCGATCACCGGCTTGCGGAATGCCTCCAGCCGCGCCGTCATCGCCTGGCCGCGCCGCACGAAGTCGCGCACCGCGACAGCGCGGCCCTGTCGGACGCTCTCCGAGAATTCATGAATGTCGGCGCCGGCCGAGAAGGCGCGCTCGCCGGCGCCGGTCAGGATCACGGCCCGGATGGCGGTGTCGGTCTCGATGCGGTCGAGGGCGGCCATCAGCGCGTCGATCAGGGCGTAGCTCAGCGCATTCAGCCGCTGCGGCCGGTTGAGCGTGAGCAGGGCGATGTGATCGGAGACGTGAAGCAGAACGGGATCGGTCATGGCAGCGCCTCGCTGGCTGGCAGTTGGTGCAGCCGAGACTAGGCGCGAGGCCAGGCAAAGTATATTCACTGGTCAGTATACATTGCAGAGCGCTGCCATGGCCCGTTCCTCAGATCCGACCCGTGCGCGTATTCTCGCCGCGGCGAACAAGCTGTTCTATGCCGACGGCATCCGCGCAGTCAGCGTCGATGCGGTGGCCGAGAAGGCCGGCATCACCAAGAAGACGCTGTACTATCATTTCCGCAGCAAGGACGATCTCGTCGCCGCCTATCTCGCTGCCCGTGACCAGCCGAACCTCGCGCTGTTCAAACGCTGGTTCGACGAGAGCGAGGGCGCCTTGCCGGATAAGATCGCCGCGATCTTCCGTCATCTCGCGGCCTCCGCACGGCATCCAAAATGGCGCGGCTGCGGCTTCCTGCGCACGACCGCGGAGCTCGCCAATCTGCCGGGTCATCCTGCGATCAAGATCGGGGCTGCGCACAAGAAGAAGTTCGAGGCCTGGCTGCAGGCGATTTTCGCCGAGGCCGGTATCAACGGTGCAGGCGAGCTGGCGCGGCAGATGCTGCTGCTGCTCGACGGCGCGTTCGCGGTCGTGCTGCTGCATCGCGATGCCAGCTACATGGAGACGGCGGGCGAGGCGGCGCGGGCGCTGGTCGCGGCAGCGTTGCCGACGCGGTCTAGGCGATCGCGTTCGCGCTAACTCGGCGTCAGGTCGTCAGCACCGGCTGCAGGCGCAAGCCGAGCATCTCGCGCACAGCATCGAGATGCGGCAGCACGGCCGCGCATTTGTCGCGCGACTGCTCGGTCGGCGGCACGATGTCCGGCACCATGAGCGTGATCGCGCCTGCCGCATGCGCCGCCGCGACGCCGGGATTGGAGTCCTCGATCGCGACGCAGGCCGGCGCGCGCGTGCGCAGCCGCTCGGCGGCGAGCAGATAGAGATCCGGATGCGGCTTGGCGCGGCTGACATCGTCGCGTGTCAACACCGCATCGAAGCGGTGGTCGATGCCCGCCAGCCGGAGATGCTCGGCCGCCGTGCTGCGCGATGACGAGGTGACGACGGCCTTGGGCAGGCCGGCCGCCTCGATCGCATCGAGCAGGTCGATCACGCCGCGCTTCAGCGGCATGCCCGCATGCAGGATCTCCGCGGTCTTGGCGGCGAACAGGCGGTTGACCTCGATCAGCGGAAAGTTGTCGCCGAAATGATCGCGCAGGGTGCGCTCATTGTCGGGGCCGGGAATGCCGATCATTGCGTGGCAGAGCTCGACGACGCCATCGCGATAGCCGAGCGCATTCAACGCCGCGATGGAGGCGTCGAGATAGACCTTCTCGGTGTCGAGCAGGGTGCCGTCCATGTCGATCAGGACGGCTTCGACGTGCCAGCGTGTCACGAGGCCGGCTCCGCGTCGCGGGCCAGCTTCGTCAGGCAATTGATGCACAGGCAGTCCTTGAACCGGCTCTGGCCGGCTTTCGGCAGCGGCAGGCGAACGCTCTCGTCGAAGCACCAGCACGCGCCGCCGGGATCGCAGCTGAATTCCGTGCCGCAGGACTCGCAGATGAGCTTTCGCGCGGTCGCGTTTGCTAAACGATTTGTCACGTTCGGAACCACGTTCGGCCGGTCCTTTTTCATGTCCGGTTCATCTGCTGGGGCAAGTATAGTGCGCAGCAATACCGGGCGCCAGCACACCGGCATCGAACCTGTTCACGATGCTGGCGGACCCAGTCTGACGCAGCATTCGATGAGGATTTGGCATGGCCCGTGATCCCCAGGCGGCCCTGGTGGCGTTGAACCGCTTCGGCTTCGGCGCGCGCGGCGGTGCTTCAGGTGATCTCCTCAATGCGGCGTCGGATCCGCGCGGCTTCGTCAAGGCGGAGCTGCTGCGGCCGAACGGTGCGTTGCTCGAGGTGCCCGGTCTGCAGCCGACGCCGGCCCTGGCCGAGGCCGTGTTCGCCTATCAGGAAGAGGTCAAGCGGGCGCGCGAAGCCGCAGCCAAAACGGCCGAGGCGCCGCCGACCGAGCAGCCCAGCCAAAACCGCGGCCCGTCGACGAACGGCACTGAGGCGCCGATGACCGCAACGCCTCCGGCTGCGCCGACCACGGGCGCCAGCATGGCGCCTCCCGCGGGAGACGCGGGACAGGCGAAACCTGCTCAGCCGCAGCAGCCGCCGAACGTCGTCCAGAAGACGTTCCGTGCCGAAGCGCTGGCGCGGCTACAGCGCGCGGTGCTCGCCGATTGCGGCGTCACCGAGCGTCTCGTGGCGTTCTGGTCGAACCATTTCTGCATCTCCGCAGGCAAAGGCGAGCTGGCGCGGATGTGGGCCGGCTCCTTCGAGCGCGAGGCGATCCGGCCGCACCTGCTCGGGCGCTTCGCCGACATGCTCAAGGCCGTCGAGCAACATCCGGCGATGCTGTTCTTCCTCGACAACCAGGAATCGCTCGGACCGGACTCGCGCGCCGGCCAGAACCGCAAGCGTGGCCTGAACGAGAATCTCGCGCGCGAGATCATGGAGCTGCATACGCTCGGCGTCGGCGGCGGCTACACGCAGGAGGACGTGACCTCGCTGGCGCGCATCATCACCGGCTGGAGCTTTGCCGGCCGCAATGCGCGCAACGGCGCGCCGGGCAGCTTCGTCTTCAACGCCAATGCGCATCAGCCGGGGCCGCAGACCCTGCTCGGCAAGGTCTATCAGGATGACGGCGTCGCGCAGGGCGAGGCGGCGCTCGCCGATATCGCGCGCCATCCTTCGACCGCGAAATTCGTCGCGACCAAGCTCGCGCGTCATTTCATCGCCGACGATCCGCCGCCGGCGCTGGTCGCACGGCTCGAGGCCGTCTTCAAGAAAAGCGACGGCGATCTCAAGGCGGTGACGCTGGCGCTGATCGAGTCCGATGACGCGTGGTCGGCGCCGCTGACCAAGATCCGCTCGCCCTATGAGTTCCTGGTCGCCGGCGGTCGGCTGCTGGCGCGCGTTCCCGAAGACCCCGGCTTCTATCTCAACTCGCTCAACACGCTCGGCCAGCCGCTGTGGGCGCCAGCCGGTCCCAACGGATTTGCTGATAGCAATGCGATGTGGGCCGCGCCGGAGGGCATGAAGCTGCGGCTCGACATTTCGGCGCAGCTCGCCGCACGGCTCGGCAACAACATCGATCCGCGTGACCTGCTTGATCTCGTCGCGGGTGACGCCACGTCGCCCGAGACGCGGCGCACGATCGAGCGCGCGGAATCGCGCCAGCAGGCGTTGGCGCTGCTGCTGATGGCGCCGGAATTCCAGAGGAGATGACGATGGAGCGGATCACGACCTCGCTGTTGACCTCGCGACGGCAATTGATGCTGGCCGGCGCCTCCTTTGCCGCCTGGGCCTATTTGCCGAAATTCGCCCGCGCGGCCGACGCGCGCGATCCGCGGCTGATCGTCGTCATCCTGCGCGGCGCGCTCGACGGGCTCGCCACGGTCGCACCGGTCGGCGATCCCGATTATGCCGGACTGCATGGCGCGATTGCGCTTTCCATCGCCGGGCCGAACCCGGCACTGCCGCTGGATTCGTTCTTTGCGCTGCATCCGTCGATGCCGGAATTCGCGCGCATGTACCGCGACAACAAGGCGGCCGTCCTCCATGCGGTGGCGACGCCGTATCGCGAGCGCTCGCATTTCGACGGCCAGGACGTGCTCGAAAGCGGCTTTGCTGGTCCCGGCCGCGTGCAATCGGGTTGGCTCAATCGTGCGATGGAGGCGCTGCCGCGCGGGCCGCGCGTCTCCGGCGCGCTCGCGGTTGGGCCAACCGCGCCGCTGGTGCTGCGCGGCGCCGCGCCCACCGTGGGCTGGGCGCCGGTGACCCTGCCGCAGGCCGACGACGACACGGCGATGCGGCTGGTCGATCTCTACACGCATCGCGATCCCGCGTTGGCATCTGCGCTGTCGCAGGGGCTCAAGCTGGAGAAGGTCGCGTTCGGCGATGACATGAAGCCGAAGCCGGGCGGCAATCAGATCGCGGCGATGCGCCAGGTCGCGCGTGGTGCGGCGAAGCTGATCGCGGCCGACGATGGTCCGCGCATCGCGGCGCTGGCGTTCGACGGCTGGGACACGCATGCCAATGAAGGCGGCGCGGTCGGCCGGCTCGCGCAGCTGCTCTCCGGTCTGGATGGCGCGCTCGCCGAGTTCGAAAGCGGGCTCGGCCCGCGCTGGCGCGACACGGTGGTGGTCGTCGCCACCGAGTTCGGCCGCACGGCGAAGATCAACGGCACGCAGGGCACCGATCACGGCACCGGCACCATCGCGCTGCTCGCCGGCGGCGCGATCAAGGGCGGGCGCGTCATCGCAGACTGGCCGACGCTGAAGATGGCGAGCCTCTATCAGGGACGTGATCTCGCGCCGACCATGGATCTGCGCGCGGTGTTCAAGGGCGTGCTCGCCGATCATCTCGGCCTCGGCGAGCGCGCGCTCGGCGACAGCGTGTTTCCCGAGAGCGCGGCCGTGAAGCCGATGAAGGGGCTGGTGGCGTAAGGCCACTCAGCCGTTCGTGTGGGACGCCTTGGGTCCGCCTTCGATCGCGCGAGAGATCGCCCCATCGGTGGCTCTATCCGCAGGCGCATCGCAGCGCAAAGTCTGCTAATCCTGGGTGCAGCGGCACATCATCCAGGAGATCAGCATGTTCATCGCCATGAATCGCTTTCGCGTCGCCAAGGGCTCGGAAGCCGCCTTCGAGCAGGTCTGGCTGTCGCGCGACAGCCATCTCGAGAAGGTGCCCGGCTTCGTCGAGTTTCACCTGTTAAAGGGCCCCGAAGCCGAAGACCACACGCTCTACGCCTCGCACACCATCTGGGCGTCGAAGACGGCCTTCGAGGACTGGACCAAATCCGAAGCCTTCCGCATGGCCCACAAGGGCGCCGGCGACAACAAGCCGCTCTACCTAGGGCCTCCGCAGTTCGAGGGGTTCGAGGTGAAGCAGACGGTGGGCGGGAAGAAGTAAGTCTCGTTTCATTCTCGCTGCCACCGCGACGGCGGTGCGCTCCCTCTCCCCGTTCTTCACGGGGAGAGGGTCGGGGTGAGGGGCAGCCGCACGGGTAGTGATCATTTTTGACAGCCAGCGCTCGTGTCTTGCTGACTGCAGGATTAGTAGTTTCATCACTGCCGACCTGTTGGGGCAGGCCACATGAGAGGCCCAGATGTGAAATCCGTCGGGCTAGCCCGGCGTCTTCGGGCCGCCCAGACGAAGGCGGAGACGGTTCTTTGGAGCAGGATCCGCAACCGCCAGATCGATGGTCACAAGTTTGTTCGGCAACTTCCCATCGCTACTTATATCTGCGACTTTGTGTGTCGTGAGAGATGTCTCATCATCGAAGTCGATGGTGGTCAACACAGCGAGTCAACCAGGATATCGTCCGTGACCGTCGGTTGGCGGACGAAGGCTATCGAGTTCTTCGCGTCTGGAACAACGATGTTCTCGGAAACATCGAAGGGGTGCTTGCTATCATTCAGCAGGAGCTAAGGAGGAGAGATTAGCTTGTCGGAGCTGATACTTCCCGTGCGGCTGCCCCTCACCCCAACCCTCTCCCCGTAAGAACGGGGAGAGGGAGCTGACCACGCCCGTGGCGGCCTTCTCGGCACAAAGCGTCTCTGGGCACAGGCGGCGGCTGATGTTCGTCGAACGCGTGATCCGGCTGTCGGACCAAGCCGATCCGACCCGCATGCGACGAAAGGTCTGCCTGGGAACTGGAGCCTCCCTCGTCTGTTATCGGGAGATGATCAGCCGACAGCCGCTCAAGGTTCGTACCGCCGAGGAGGTTCTCGGCCTGGTCAGCGCGTTGGCTGTCGCGATCTTCGCGGTCATCATCATCGCGCTGTTGTATTTCGGCCGTGACATCCTCGTGCCGGTTGCGCTGGCCATTCTGCTCAGCTTCGTTCTGGCGCCGCTGGTGGCGCAGCTTCAGCGGCTTCGCGCGCCGCGCGGGCTCGCGGTCGTCAGTGTCGTCGTTCTCGCCTTTGTGGTGATCTTTGCGCTCGGCAGCCTGCTCGCCACGCAGC
This sequence comes from Bradyrhizobium sp. USDA 4353, assembly GCF_054063215.1. NCBI lineage: Bacteria > Pseudomonadati > Pseudomonadota > Alphaproteobacteria > Hyphomicrobiales > Nitrobacteraceae > Bradyrhizobium > Bradyrhizobium sp. USDA 4353. Next base: position 386,732 of record NZ_JBSSGB010000001.1, on the reverse strand, counting down.
TCACCCAGCTCGCCAGCGAGTTGCCGAACTATCAATCGACGATGAGCAACAAGATCCAGTCGTTCCGCGACACCAAGGCCGGTCGAGGGACGCTCGAGCGCGCGTCGGACATGCTCAAGGATCTGGGCAAGGAGCTCGACCGGCCGAAGGAGCCAGAGGCGCCCCGGCCGCCGAGCGGACTCCGGGGGACTCCTTCGACGCCTGTGGCTCCGATTCCGGTCGAGGTCCGACAGCCTGATCCCGGAGCGTTGGATAGTCTTCGCACGCTGATCTCGCCGCTCATTCATCCCCTGGCGACCACCGGCATCATCATCATCTTCGTGATCTTCATCCTGCTCCAGCGCGAGGATCTCCGGAACAGGCTCATTCGCTTGGCGGGCTCATCTGATCTCCAGCGCACCACGGCGGCGCTCGATGACGCGGCGTTGAGGCTCAGCCGGCTGTTTCTCACGCAACTCGCCCTGAACGGTGGCTTCGGCGTGGTCATCGGCGTTGGCCTGTGGCTCATCGGCATTCCCAGCGCCATTCTCTGGGGCATCCTCGCCGCAGCCCTTCGCTTCGTGCCCTATATCGGCGCCGTCATTGCTGCTGCGTTTCCGCTGGCGCTGGCGGCGGCAGTCGACCCCGGCTGGACGATGCTGATCTGGACGCTGGCGCTGTTTGTCGTCGTCGAGCCGCTGCTCGGCCACGTCATCGAACCGATGGTCTATGGGCGTAGCACGGGTCTGTCCCCCGTGGCCGTGGTGGTGTCAGCCGCGTTCTGGACCGCTCTGTGGGGGCCCATCGGTTTGGTGCTCGCGACGCCGCTGACAGTCTGCCTTGTCGTCATCGGACGGCATGTCGAGCGCCTGGAGTTTCTCGACGTGATGTTCGGCGATCGTCCGGCGCTGTCCCCGCCCGAGATCTTCTATCAGCGCATGCTCGCAAACGATCCGACGGAAGCGGCGGAGAAAGCCGAGGAGTTTTTGAAGGAGCGGTCCCTGATCGCCTATTGCGATGAGGTCGCCGTCAAGGGGCTGCAGCTGGCCCAGGCCGACGCCGACCGAGGGGCGCTCGCTTATGATCGCCTGGCGACGATCCGCGATGCGGTGACTGAGCTGACCGTCGATCTCTCCGACCAGAATGACGCTCCGGCGGCCGGCGAGACGACGACTGATCCCGAGGCGGCGTCAGCCATCGACGACTCGGCGAGCAACCGGGCTGCCGACACGTTACCGGTGCTCAGCAAGGAGAGTCTCGCAGAGGGCTGGAGAAGCGAGCAGCCGCTGCTCTGCATGGCTGGTCGAACACCGATCGACGAAGCGGCTGCGGTGCTTCTTGCGCAGTTGTTCTCGGCGCACGGATTGGGGACGAAGGTGTCGGGAGCGGAGGCGCTGTCGACCGCGAACGTCATCAAGCTCGAGCCGGCAGGAATTGCGATTGCCTGCCTGGTTTACCTCGGCCACTCCGGCGTTGCCCATATGCGCTACGGCGTCCGCCGCCTGAAGCGGCGCCTCCCGAGGGCCAAGGTGATGTTGGTCTGTTGCGCGGCGGATCTCGATCAGGACGCAGCGAAGGCGCTGCAAGAAGCGACCAAGGCCGACCTGGTCACCGTGAGCATGGGCGAGGCCGTCAAGGTGTGCATCGAGGCTGCGCAGGCCAAGACGTCGCCGCCGTTGCCCTCGGTCAAGCTGGATCCGACGACGAATGTCGCGTGAGATGCGGTCGAGACCGGCCGGCTCACGGTTACCTGCAGCTCCAAAAAAGTGCGGCCCCGGTCAGAGACGGCGACTGACGGGGACCGCTGACACGCCTGATCTGTGACGGGGGGGCCTGATCAAGCGCTCGGGTATGAGCGTAGGCGCGGGGCGTGACGGCTGAGTGACAGCCCGTGCAGTACTACACGGACTTGCGGTAGACGATGAAGCCCGAGCGCTCGGCGACCTTGTCGTAGAGCGCCTGGGCCGTGGTGTTGGTCTCGTGGGTTTGCCAGTAGACGCGTCCCGAGCCTGCGGCGCGCGCTGCCGCGTAGACGGCTTCGATCAGCGCGCGGCCGACGCCCTTGCCGCGCGCGGCCTCGCTGGTGAAGAGGTCGTTGAGATAGCAGAGCGGTGCGATCGACGTCGTGGCGCGGTGATACAGATAATGCGCAAGGCCGATCAGCTCGCCGCCGCTCTCGGCGACCAAAGCGTGGACCGGCTCGCCGGCATCGAAGAAGCGCGCCCAGGTGGTCGCGGTGATCTCGGCCGGCAGGGCGGTCGGTCCCGATCGGCCGTAGAACGCATTATAGCCGTCCCAGAGGGGCAGCCATCGATCATAGTCCGCGTACGCGACCGCGCGCACGGTGAGTGTCTCATGCATGAAGGCCGCCTGTTCGATGTCTCAGGCTCTCGATACCGAGCGCGAGGCCATCGATCAATCGGAGACTGTTGAATCCGTGTCCGCGCCGGATGGCCTGACCAGCTCAGCATGAAGGATCTGACCGTCCTCGGTCACCGGAGACAGCGAGAGCTCGCCGCGCCGCTCGATGATGATCAGAAGTGACGCCGCCAGCAGGATCGCGAGTGCCAGGGTCACGGCAACGATTACGACCGTTGATTTCATCGCCATTTGGAGCGCGAGACAATCATCGCCTGTTGTCGCGAAAACCGCGAAGGGTTGTCAAAATGACTTCCTGCTAAGCGAGCAACGACAAGACGGCGCGAGCCGACAGCACGGTGAGGGTGAAGCTCAATGAGATCGTGCAGGCGGCGATGACGACGGCGACAGCGGTGGTCAGGCCGGAAGGAAGGGTCAGCGTGGCGTTGCCGTGGAAGCCGCTGACGATGGTGCTGGGGTCGCCATCGGGTTCCAATCCCGCGACGTGGCCGCGGACCCAACTGAAGCTCGGAACAGAAGCACGACGCCACCGGGACATACGACGAATCCCTTACCCCTACATCCGCGAGCGAATCACTCGCAGAGGTAAATTCTAAGGTCGCGCTGGGCAGGAATGCGGCGGTCAACGACCAAAAGCGGCGGAAACATGGCGTTAGCGGTATTTGTTCCCGCTAATACGTGTATTTTCCCCGCTGTTCTACGGGCGGTCGGTAGTCTTACGGTCGCGGCTCAATCGTAGTCGGCGGCGATCCCTGCGGAGTCGATCAGGGCGGGCTGCCAGTCCATCGCCACGAAGCCGGGGGTCTGCTCCACCCGGCGCAGCCAGCTGCGGATCTTCGGAAAGGTCGAGAGATCGAAATCGCAACGATCGGCGACGTGGGTGTAGCCGTAGAGCGCGATATCCGCGACCGTGAGCTGCTTCGCCGCGAAGTAGTCGTTGCCCTTGAGGTGATTCTCCATCACCTGCAAAGCTGCGTAGCCGCGCTCCATCCAGTCTTCCAGCGCATGCGTCTGCAGATCGCGTCCGCCCTTCACCAGCAGCAGCCAGAAATAGGCGGCGCCGATGTTCGGCTCCAGCGCATGCTGCTCGAAGAACATCCATTGCAGCGCCTCGGCGCGCTCGATGCGCGATTCCGGCACCAGCGGTGTGCCGCCGGCGACGTACCACAGGATGGCGTTGGACTCGGCGATGTAGCGGTCGTCGCCGACCTCGAGCAGCGGCACCTGGCCGCTCGGATTCTTGGCGAGGAAGTCCGGCGTGCGGCTCTCACCTCTGAGGATGTCGATCTCGATCGCCTGATAGGGCGCGTTCAAAAGCGCCAGCGCAAGCCGGACCTTGTAGCTGTTGCCTGAGCGCTGCATTGAATAGAGCTTGTACATCCGGCCAATGTCGAGTTCGAGGAATCATCGCGCGGTCGAATCGCAGATCGGCACGCGAGATCGTCCCGCAATGCGGCCAGACAATGATGCCGAAGGGCGCAGGCTGCAAGTCCTGTCGGATGGAAAAAGTCGAAATGCGCTACTGCACTGCACGCGCAGACAACAACTTTCCAACAGCTGCTGAAAGCAGAGATCACGCCTGCGCGATGCGCGCGTGCGCGTCGATCTCGGAGCTGCGATCGGCGAGCGCGCGGTGCAGCGTCAACGCAAACAGGCTCACCAGAACGATCAGGCCGAGCGGGACCGTCGTGAGGCCTGCGATGCTGCGCGACAGTAGCGGCACGATCCAGGCGGCGGCAAGCAGGCTGAGCTCGTAGTCGCGAAAGCCGTTGGCGAGGCCGTGCCGGGCGAAGAAGATGATGGCGACCGCCAGCACGACGAGGTCGTAGTCGAGCACGTAAGGCGTGGCCAGCAGGCTCGCGCTTGCGAGCGCCGAGGCCTTGAGGTCGAACGCCGCCTGGCTCCGCCACAGCCAGGCGAGACCGGCCGCGAGCGACAGTCCCAGCAAGGCCTGCAGCGTGTAGGCGGTTCTGATGTCGGCACCCCAGTGACGCGCTGCGGAGAACACTGACTGGATTTTCTCCCAGCCGGTGCCGCCTTGTTCGAGCACCACGGTCTGTGTGAAGGTCATCGACTGGAAGAAGGCGTGCCAGACGTCACTGCCGAGTGCGACGAAGCTGATCGCGACCAGCGCAATCACGGTGGCGCCCGCGGCGGCAATCGTCGGCCAGCGCGCGCCGGCGATGAGCGCGATGGGAATCAGGACACCGAATTGCGGCTTGTAGGCGAGCAGGCCGATGAGCACGCCGGCGAGCCATGGCCGGCCGCGCTCCATCAGTAGCAAGGCGCCGCCGAGCAGCGCGGCGGTGAAGAACGCATTCTGGCCATGGCCGATATTGACGAACACGGCCGGAAAGGCGGCGGCGACCAGCAGCGTCTCGGGGCGTGGCAGGATGGCGCGCATTACCAGGAGATAGGCCAGCAGGCTCGAGACCACCCACAGCGCCAATCCACCGGCATAGGGCAGCAGGGCCGTGATCGCGGCGATGGCGAAGAAGAACGGCGGATAGTGCCAGCCGAAGAACGGCACGTTGCGGCCGTCGAACACGGCCTTCTCCGTCGCGTGCTGCAGCGGTGGGTCATAGGCATCGGCGGCCTTGCCTTGAAGGGTCAGCACGCCTGCCGCATAGACGTTGGAGAAGTCGGTGCCGATCGGCTTGCCGTTGCGGTCGATCAGCCCATCGGACAGCGCGATCCAGCCGGCGATCGCAGCACACGTCACCGCGAGCAGGATCCAGCTGTAGGACTTGATCCGTGCGGCCGTCAGCCAGTCGCCGGATCGCAGGGCGCGCGCGATGGTGGTCATTTCGGCCTGGAAATTGGGACAATCGTTGGCTCACGCTAGCCCGGCCGCTTTAACGTTCTCTAAAGTCTTGGGAGCCATGTGCCCAAGCTTCTTGCGATGCGGGCGCTCGGGCCTTAAAAGCAGGCGTTTCCCTGACATGACCGGTCGTGGCCCGAAAAGGGTGATCCACGACGCGTGATCCAAGACGCCTGCATAGGAGCTGATGATGTCCTTTCTCGCCGCTGCGCTCGACCGTGTGAAGCCGTCCGCGACCATCGCGGTCACGGACAAAGCGCGCGTCCTCAAAGCGGCAGGCCGTAACGTCATCGGCCTCGGCGCCGGCGAGCCGGATTTCGATACGCCTGACAACATCAAGGAAGCCGCGATCAAGGCGATCCAGGCCGGCAAGACCAAGTACACCGCGGTCGACGGCATTCCCGAGCTGAAGGAAGCCATCATCGGCAAGTTCCAGCGCGAGAACGGGCTGACCTACAAGCCGAACCAGGTGATCGTCGGTGTCGGCGGCAAGCAGGTGCTGTACAATGCGCTGATGGCGACCATCAATCCGGGCGATCAGGTGATCATCCCGGCGCCGTATTGGGTCAGCTATCCGGAGATGGTGGCGCTCGCCGGCGGCGAGCCGGTCCCGGTCGTCTGCACCGCAGCCCATGGCTTCAAGCTGCAGCCGGAGGCGCTGGAGAAGGCGATCACGCCGAAGACCAAGTGGCTGATCCTGTGCTCGCCGTCGAACCCGACCGGCGCGGCCTACACCAAGGCCGAGCTGAAGGCGCTGACCGACGTGCTGGTCAAGCATCCGCATGTCTGGATCATGACCGACGACATGTATGAGCACCTGGTCTATGACGACTTCGTGTTCACGACCCCGGCGCAGGTCGAGCCGTCGCTTTACGATCGCACGCTGACCGTGAACGGTGTCTCCAAGGCCTATTGCATGACCGGCTGGCGCATCGGCTATGCCGGCGGCCCGGCACAATTGATCAAGGCGATGGCGACGATCCAGTCGCAATCGACCTCGAATCCGTGCTCGATCGCGCAATGGGCGGCAGTGGAAGCCTTGAACGGTCCGCAGAGCTTCATCCCGGCCAACAACAAGGTGTTCAAGGAGCGCCGCGATCTCGTGGTGTCGATGCTGAACCAGGCCAACGGCATCGAATGCCCGCGCCCCGAGGGCGCATTCTACGTCTATCCGTCCTGCGCCGGCACGATCGGGAAGACCGCGCCGTCGGGCAAGGTGATCGACAATGACGAGGCCTTCGTCACCGAGCTGCTGGAGACCGAGGGCGTCGCCGTCGTGCATGGGTCGGCGTTCGGCCTCGGCCCGGCGTTCCGCATCTCCTACGCCACCAAGACCTCGGACCTCGAGGACGCCTGCAAGCGTATCCAGCGCTTCTGCGGCAATCTGAGGTAATCAGGCAACAGCGGCCTCGAAACACCAGAAGTCAAGTTCCAGGCCGAAAGGCGCCATGTTTTGAACATGGCGCCTTTCTTTTGTCCGGAGGTAAGTTTGGGTTGCGTAGGGTTTGAGTTCGATGCGGCTGCTTGTGCTGTCGGTCTTGTTGCTCGTGTCGGTCGCGCCGTTGGCGCAGGCCCACGCCAGTCGGCCCATGCGCGTCGGCGTGCTCGAATGCGAGGGACGCCGCACCACCGGCAAGCTCGTGATGTCCAACGCCCGCCTACGCTGCGTCTTCCGCAGCCAGGGCCGTGCGCCGGAGCGCTACGTCGCCAAGGTCCGCCGCTACGGTCTCGATCTCGGCCTGACCGATGAGACCAGGATGGCCTGGGCCGTCACCGCGCCCGTCAATGATTTCGGCCGCAGCGAGCTCGGCGGCCGCTATGGCGGCGTGTCGGCCAACGCCGCCGCGCTGGTCGGCTTCGGCGGCAGCTTCCTGCTGCGCGACACCGATCGTGCCACCCAGCTGCAGCCGATCAGCTTGCAGGGGCAGACCGGCATGAACCTCGCTGCGGGAATCACCGAGGTCGAGCTGGTGCCGCTGCTGCCGATTCATCCGAGCCCGAGCCAGCCCTCGTCCTACTTCTCGCGCTATTATCGCTGAGCACGACGACAATGCCTCGCAGCTGCGCGGGGCGATGCCTGACGCGTTCAGGCAGATGAACGCGTGTGCTTCTGGTACGGCTGTAAGCCTTGTGGCATAGATGTGATCGCCCGTGATCATCAGTCCGGTCGACGGGTCTGCATCACAGCTTCATTTCAGCCGGAGTTTATTCATGCGCTCGACCATCCTCGCCGGGCTCACTGCTGCGGCCGTCCTCTGCGGCGGCGCGGCCCATGCGCAAGATCGCGTGCGGGTCGGCGTCCTCGAATGCCGCGGTGGCGCCAGCGTCGGCTTCATCGTCGGCTCGGTGACCCATCTCGGCTGCGTGCTGCGCGCCGACGGCATCCCCGAGGACCGCTACGTCGCGACCATCCGCAAGGTCGGCCTCGATCTCGGCATCACCCAGGAATCGCTGCTGGCGTGGGTGGTCTATGCCCCGGTGGCGCGGCTCGGGCCGGGCGATCTTTCCGGCGACTATGCCGGCGCGCAGGGCTCGGCCGCGGTCGGTGTCGGCCTGGGCGGCAACGTGCTGGTCGGCGGCTCCTCCAACTCGATCGCGCTGCAGCCGCTCAGCGTGCAGGGGCAGGTCGGCCTTGCCGTCTCGGCCGGACTGGAAAGCCTCGAATTGCGTCCGGGACGTTGACCTTTTCTTTGTCTTGACCAACCGGTCTTCCCGCAATCGTGCGGGAAGACCGGTGCGCTCTCCGCACTGCAGCAACGTTTTTCGCTCCCCTCCTGCTTGCCAAAGCGGCAGACGAGGCAGAGCATTCGGCTTTGCCGACCCAATCACGGGCCGAGCTCCAGAAACAGGAGGCGGCGAAATGGGACACGACCTGAGAAGTCCCCGAGGTCCACGGTGCATCGCGCTGGTGGGCCCTTTCCAAAGCGGTAAAACCACTCTGTTGGAAGCGATCCTGGCGCGGACGGGCGCGATCCCGCGCGCCGGCAGCGTCGATGCCGGCACCTCCGTCGGCGATGCCGGCCCCGAGGCGCGTCATCACAAGATGAGCGTGGCGATGACCGCGGCGACCACGACCTTCATGGGCGACAGCTACACCTTCCTCGACTGTCCCGGCTCGATCGAGTTCGCGCATGACATGCGCGCGTCATTGCCGGCCGTCGACGCCGCGATCGTGGTGTGCGAGGCGGATGAGAAGAAGCTGCCGCAATTGCAGATCATCCTGCGCGAGCTCGAGGAGCTGCGCATTCCGCGCTTCCTGTTCCTCAACAAGATCGACCGCGCCAATGCGCGCATCCGCGAGACGCTCGCGACCTTGCAGCCCGCCTCGCGCGTGCCGCTGGTGCTGCGCCAGATTCCGATCTGGCACGGCGAGCTGATCGAGGGCTTTGTCGACCTCGCGCTGGAGCGCGCCTTCATCTACCGCGAGCACAAGGCGTCCGAGGTGATCGCGCTCGAAGGCGGCGATCTCGATCGCGAGAAGGAGGCGCGCTTCTCGATGCTGGAGAAGCTCGCGGACCACGACGATTCGCTGATGGAGCAGTTGCTGGAGGACATCCCGCCGCCGCGCGACGCCGTATTCGACGATCTCGCGCGTGAACTGCGCGAGGGCCTGATCTGCCCGGTGCTGCTCGGATCGGCCTTGCGCGAGAACGGCGTGCTGAGATTGATGAAGGCGTTGCGTCACGAGGCGCCCGGCATCACTGAGACCGCGAAGCGGCTCGGCGTGAAGGAGACCAAGGAGGCGCTCGGCTACGTGTTCAAGACGCTGCATCTCCAGCACGGCGGCAAGCTGTCGCTGACGCGGGTGCTGTCCGGGCATCTCGACGACGGCGCCACGCTGCACGCGGCCTCGGGGGAGGCGGCGCGCGTGTCGGGCGTTCTCGCCGCGACGGGCGCCTATGACAGCAAGCGTGCAGTTGCGGAGGCCGGCGACACGATCGCGCTTGGCAAGCTCGATGCGGTCAAGACCGGCGACACCATTGCGACTGGCAAGATCGCGCCGACCGCGCTGACAAAGATCGATCCATGCCCGCCGGTGCTGGCGCTCTCGATCGCGGCCGTCGACCGCAAGGACGACGTCAAGCTCGGCCAGGCCCTGCAGCGGCTGCACGAGGAGGATCCGTCGCTCACGATGGTGCAGAACCCGCGCACCCACGACACGGTGCTGTGGGGGCAGGGCGAGATGCATCTGCGCGTCGCCTTGGAGCGGCTGCGTGACCGCTTCGGCGTCAACGTCAAATCGCATCAGCCTGCGATCGGCTATCAGGAGACCATCCGCAAGGCCATCACCCAGCGCGGCCGCCATAAGAAGCAGTCCGGCGGCCACGGCCAGTTCGGCGACGTTGTGCTCGACATCAAGCCGCTGGCGCGCGGCGAAGGCTTTCGCTTTGCCGAGAAGGTGGTCGGCGGCGCGGTGCCGCGCAACTACATCCCCGCGGTGGAGGAGGGCGTCGTCGATGCGCTGGCGCGCGGACCGCTCGGCTTTCCGGTGATCGACGTCGAGGTCACGCTGACCGACGGCTCCTACCACAGCGTGGATTCGTCCGACCTGGCCTTCCGGACGGCGGCGCGGGCCGGCGTCGGCGAGGGCCTGCCGCAATGCGCGCCGGTGCTGCTGGAGCCGATCCACACCGTCGAGATCGTCTGTCCGAGCGAGGCGACCGCCAAGATCAACGCCATCCTTTCGGCGCGGCGCGGCCAAATCCTGTCGTTCGACACCCGCGACGGGTGGCCGGGCTGGGACTGCGTCCGCGCGCTGATGCCGGAGGCCGAGATCGGCGATCTGATCGTCGAGCTGCGCTCGGCCACCGCCGGCGCCGGCAGCTTCACCCGGACGTTCGACCACATGGCCGAGGTGACCGGCCGCGCCGCCGATCACATCATCGCCTCGCATCGCGACGCGGCCTGAGTCGGGACTGTATTTTGAATGCGCAGCCGGGCCCTTGGGCCCGGCTGCTGTCTCAGCTGGTGGGAGGTGGCCGTCAGCCCGGACGGCTCCCCCCGGTGCCTGAGTGCCCGAAGGGGCGCGCCTATGTGCACTTATGCACCAACCGAGTTCCGCGGATGGTGCTATGATGATGCCGTTCGATCTCCAGACCTGATATGCCCGTCATCGGCCGACCGATGATGATCGGCTGCCGCCCACGTCCCCTCTGGTGATAACGATCCAGAGGGGATCATGGCGCGGGCCTGAGAGTGTCTCTGTCCCTTACCTTGTCTGCCGTGATCCAGAAGCTCTCGTCCGCCCCTTTCTATCTGCGTGCCGCCCAGGCGACGGAACGACTCCGGCGCGACGCTGTGCTGGGATATGCGATCGCGATCGGCGCCACGATCGCGGCCTTCGGGCTGCGGCTGGTCCTGGTCGATACGCTGCCGGACGGCTTTCCTTATCTGACATTCTTCCCAGCCGTCATCCTGACGACCTTCTTCTGCGGGGTGGGGCCGGGCATCCTCTGCGGAGCGCTGTGTGGCGCGCTGGCGTGGTATTTCTTCATGCCGGCGTCCGGCTATCAGGGCGCACTCGCGATCGGCTTCTACGCGCTCATCGTCGCGGTCGACATCACGCTGATCCACCTGATGCACGAGGCCGCGCGGCATCTGCGCCAGGAGCGCGCCGTCTCGGAGCGGCTCTACGAAAACCAGCGCGTGCTGTTCCAGGAGCTGCAGCACCGCGTGGCCAACAACATCCAGTTCATCGCCGGATTGCTGATGTTGCAGAAGCGGCAGGCGGCGGCGGACCCGTCGCGCGCGACCGCCATCCTCAGCGAGGCCCAGACGCGGCTGGAGACGATCTCCCGCGTCCACCGCATGCTGCATGATCCCGGGCGGATGGATCTCGACATCGGGCCCTATCTGCAGACGATCTGCAACGACGTGCTGGAGTCGAGCGGCGCGCGCCACGTCGCCTGCGTGGTCGATTTCGCGCCGGCCCAGCTCGATCTGACCCGCCTGACCGCGTTGTCGCTGCTGGTGGTCGAGCTCGTCACCAATGCGCTGAAGCATGCCTTCGACCCCGACGAGGCGGGCACCATCACGGTCAGCCTGAAGCCGCTCGACGAGGCGCGCTATGTCCTGACGATCGCGGATGACGGCAAGGGTCTCGCTCCCGGCGTCGACCCCGCCAAAAGCGATAGCCTCGGCCTGCGGATCTGCGAGGGCCTCGCCGCGCAGCTGCACGGCAAGCTCACCACCATCAGCGACCGGGGCACGACGGTTCGGCTCGACTTTCCCAAGCAGGTTCCGGCCTGAGGCGAAGGCCACGGACATAGGCGCCCAGCGCTTGCTATTGTCCTCAGATAATGTATTTTACATCATTGTCTTTGTCTTAGACATCAACTATGGTGTCTGCCACGTGAGGCCATCGTGATCACGTCATTCCAGATGCGGGCAGCCCGCGCGCTGCTCGGGATCGATCAGAAAACCTTGGCCGAGCTGGCCGGCGTGTCGCTGCCGACGATCCAGCGGATGGAAGCCTCCACGGGCAACGTCCGCGGCGTGGTGGACTCGCTGACCAAGGTCGTCGATGCGCTCAATCGTGCGGGCGTGGATCTGATCGGTGAGCATGCCCGCAGCGAGGATGGCGGGCGCGGTGTTCGCCTGAAGGACCCGGGACCGCCCAACCGCGTGGGCCGTCAAACTGAGACTACGCGCGATGGCGCGAGCTAGCTTCATCGCGCGGCACGGAGGCCGCCCAGCGCTCTCCGTGTGAGACGCATCGTGGCGCCTGGCGCTGAAGATGCGACGGGAGCGTGACGGGCATGAGCATCGCAAGCGAGCACGGCAAGCCGGGACGGGTCGGACATCATCAGCCGACCTTCGCCGAGCTCTATTCGCCAAAGCTTCTCACCGTCCTGCGCGAGGGCTACGGCCTTGCCGATTTCCGCGCCGATGCGCTCGCGGGCCTGACGGTCGCCATCGTCGCGCTGCCGTTGTCGATGGCGATCGCGATCGCCTCCGGCGTCTCGCCCGGCCGCGGCCTCTACACCGCCGTGGTCGGCGGCTTCCTGATCTCGCTGCTCGGCGGCAGCCGCTTCCAGATCGGCGGTCCCGCCGGCGCCTTCATCGTGCTGGTCGCGGCGACCGTCGATCGGCAGGGCGTGGACGGCCTGCTGCTGGCGACCATGATGTCCGGCATCATGCTGGTGCTCGCGGGCTATTTGCGGCTCGGCACCTACATCAAGTTCATTCCCTATCCGGTCACGGTCGGCTTCACCGCCGGCATCGCCGTCATCATCTTCGCCAGCCAGCTGAAGGATCTGTTCGGCATCACGTTGACAGCCAAGGAGCCGGGCGAGCTGATCCCGAAGCTCATCGCGCTGGCGCATGGCGCGCCGACGGCGAACATGGCCGCGGTCGCGTTGGCCGCGCTGTCGATCGCCATCATCGTCGGCCTGAAGCGCCTGCGCCCGACCTGGCCCGGCATCCTGATCGCGGTCGTCGTCGCGGCGGCCTGCACCTATGCGCTGCAGCTGCCGGTCGAGACCATCGGCACCAAGTTCGGCGGCATTCCGCGCGAGCTGCCGGCGCCGGCGCTGCCGGCGTTCTCGCTCGCCAAGATCCAGGCGGTGTTTCCCGACGCCATCGCTTTTGCGCTGCTGGGCGCGATCGAATCGCTGCTCTCGGCCGTCGTCGCCGACGGCATGACAGGGCGCCGCCATCGCTCGAACTGCGAGCTGGTGGCGCAGGGCTTTGCCAATGTCGGCTCGGCGCTGTTCGGCGGCATCTGCGTCACCGGCACCATCGCCCGCACTGCGACCAATGTCCGGGCCGGCGCGCGCGGGCCGGTGTCGGGCATGCTGCACTCGCTGTTCCTGCTGGTGTTCATGCTGATCGCAGCCCCATTGGCGAGCTACATCCCGCTGTCGGCGCTCGCTGCCGTGCTGGTCGTGGTCGCCTGGAACATGGCCGAGAAGCACGAATTCGCCACGCTGGTCCGCTCGTCCTGGGGCGACGCCACCGTGCTGCTCGCGACCTTCGGCCTCACCATTTTCCGCGACCTCACCGAGGGCATCCTGGTCGGCTTCGCGCTCGGCGCGGTGCTGTTCATCAATCGTATGGCGCAGATGACCGGCGTCGAGGATGGCTCGCCATTGGTGGCCGAGGACCGCGCCGACTTCGAGGATGGCGCACGCGTGCCATACAATCCCAAGCTCAGCGCCGACAAGGACGTGCTGGTCTATCGCATCACCGGCGCGTTCTTCTTCGGCGCGGCCTCGACCGTCGGCACCGTGCTCGACTCCATCGCCGACCGACGCAAGGCGTTCGTGGTCGACTTCGCTGCCGTCCCGTTTCTGGATTCGACCGCGGCCAACGCGATGAGCCGGGTGGCCGCCAAGGCCAAGCGCCAGGGCATCCGGCTGTTCATCACCGGGGCGTCGCCGAGCGTTCGGCGGGCGCTGCTGACCCATGGCGTCCGGCCGCCGCTGGTGCGCTATCGCGAGACCATCGAGCGCGCGGTGGCCGACATCAAGGGCAAGGAGACGCCGCGGGAAGAGATCGCCGACGGGCTCGCGGCGAGCTGAGACCCGAACGGATCACGCTCCCGGCTCGAACGAAATCGCTGCGCGAGGGTTGGGCGTGTCGCCATGCTCGACAGCCGCCGCAACGTCCTCCTCGCCTGCGCGCTCAGCGCGCTCGCAGGCTATATCGACGGGATCGGCTTTCTGCATCTCGGCGGCCTGTTCGTCTCCTTCATGAGCGGCAACTCGACCCGGATGGGCGTCAGCCTCGCCGAAGGCCGCTGGCCGGAGGCCGGCAGCGCGCTGGGCCTGATCGGCCTGTTCGTGCTCGGCGCAGCCGGCGGCAGCCTGATCATGCGGCGACGCGCTCGAGAGGTTCAGAGTCTTTTGCTGCTGGTCGAAGGTGCGCTGCTGGTCGGCGCGACGCTCTGTCATCTGACTGCGCGGCCGTCCGGCGCGGTCGCCGCGATCGTGCTGGCGATGGGGCTGGAGAATGCCGCGTTCCAGAGCAAGGGCGGCGGCGGGCTCGGGCTGACCTATGTGACCGGCGCGCTGGTCAAGGTGGGGCAGGGGCTGGCGCTCGCCGTCAGCGGCGGGCCACGGCTCGGCTGGCTGCCGAACCTTCTGCTCTGGGCTGCGCTGGCTGCGGGCTCTGTGGCAGGTGGTTGGGCCTATTTGCAACTGGGTTTGATGGCTGTCTGGCCAGGCGGCTGCTTGGCGTTGCTGCTGGCCTTCCTGGCCGCGGTGAGCCTTCCCGGAGAGCATTGACTCCGGCCGGGGCTTGTCCGATGTCACGGCCATGACCTCTGCCGCCAAACCCCGCGCCGCGTGCCTGATCGGCTGGCCTGCCGCGCATTCGCGCTCGCCCTTGATCCATCATCATTGGCTGCACGCGCTCGGCATCGCCGGCGGCTACACCATCGAGGCGGTGCCGCCGGAAGAGCTGGCCGACTTCGTCATGCATCTCCACAGCCGCGGCTTCGTCGGCGCCAATGTCACGATCCCGCACAAGGAGCGGGTGCTCGAATTGACCGAGCCGGATGCGCGCGCCCGCGCGGTCGGCGCGGCCAACACGCTCTGGTATGAGAACGGCATGCTCCGCGCGACCAACACCGACGTGGAAGGCTTCATCGGCAATCTCGATGCAGCCGCGCCGGGCTGGGACCGCACCGACGAGGCGCTCGTGCTCGGCTCCGGCGGCTCGGCGCGCGCCGTCGTGTTCGGCCTGCTGGAGCGGGGCATCGGCCGGGTGCATGTCATCAACCGCACCGCCGCGCGTGCCCAGGCGCTGGCCGATCAGTTCGGCAGTCGCGTCGCCGCCGAGGGCTGGGATCGCGTCGGTGCGCTGCTGCCGCGCGCCGGCCTGTTCGTCAACACCACCTCGCTCGGCATGCACGGCCAACCGCCGCTCACGCTTGATATCGACCTGCTGTCGCCGCATGCGGTCGTGGCCGACATCGTCTATGTGCCGTTGGAGACGCAGCTGCTCGGTGCCGCACGGGCAAGGGGCCTGCGCACGGCCGACGGACTCGGCATGCTGCTGCATCAGGCGGTGCGCGGTTTCGAATTGTGGTTCGGCCGGCGTCCGCAGGTCACGCCCGAGTTGCGCGCGCTGGTCGAGGCCGATCTCCGCAAGAGCTAGGCGATGGGCATCCGCGATATGGCCGCATTGGCGGAGTCGATTTGACCTGCCGGGCAAGCTAGAACGACGTCCGGAATTTCAGGGACGGACGATGCGACGATCAGCTATCGGTATTTTGGTCTTCTTGTTGCTCAGCGTGGTGCCGTGCGCAGCCGCGACCCAGGTCGCCCTGGTGGTCGGCAATTCGGACTACCAAAGCGTCGGCAAGCTCGCCAATCCCGCCAATGATGCGCGCCTGGTCGCCGAGACGTTTCAGCGTCTCGGCTTCACGCTGGTCGGCGGGGCGGCGCAGCTCGATCTCGACAAGCTGCGCTTCGACCAGGCGATCCAGGCCTTCAGCAAGCAGCTGCTCGGCGCCGATGTCGCCGTGTTCTACTACGCGGGCCACGGCATCCAGGTGCGCGGCACCAACTATCTCGTTCCCGTCAGCGCCAACCCTGCGCGCGAGGCCGATGTCGATTTCATGATGGTCGATGTCGGTCTCGTGCTGCGCCAGATGGAAGCGGCCGGCACCAAGCTGAACATCGTCATCCTCGATGCCTGCCGCAACAATCCGTTCGGCGGGCGTGGGCTGCGATCGAGCGATGGCGGTCTCGCGCAGATCCGCGCGCCGGAGGGGACGATCCTGTCCTACGCGACGCAGCCCGGCAATGTCGCGCTCGATGGCGATGACGGACACAGCCCGTACACCCGCGCGCTGGTCGACGCCGTGCAGCGGCCGGGGCTGGATGTGCTGCAGGCGTTCAATCAGGTCGGCCTGACGGTGAAGAAGGCGACCGCCAGCGCGCAGCAGCCCTGGGTCGCGTCGTCGCCGATCGACGGCACGTTCTATTTCGCGGGGCCTGCGGCGGGGCAGCCTGCCGCCGGCGCGGCGGCCGTCGCGCCGCCGCCTCCACCGCCGCCGTCCCTTGCCAGCGCGCCGCGATCGGCCGATTTCGTCTTCCCCGATTCCGACCAGCGCCTGCTGTCGGTCGCCGACCTGCAAGGACGGACGAAGGACGAGCTGCGCATCGCCCGCAACGAGATCTTCGCGCGCCGTGGCCGCTATTTCTCCTCGCCCGAGCTCACGAGCTATTTCAGCAAGTTCGCCTGGTATGTGCCGCGCACCTGGGATCCGGTCCTGAACCCGGTCGAGGCGGCCAATGTCGATCTGCTCGATCGTGCCGAAAATGGTGGAGCGCAGCCGAGCGGCTTCATCTTTCCCGACTCCGACCGCCGACTGCTGACACCGGCCGAGCTGGCGCGATTGTCGAAGGCCGAGCTGCGGCTCGCGAAGAACGAAATCTTCGCCCGGCGCGGACGCTTCTTCGACGCAGCCGATCTGAAGGCGTATTTCGGCCGTTTCGCCTGGTACGCGCCTTCGACCTGGAATCCGGTCCTGAACAATATCGAGGAGGCCAACGTCAAGCTGATCGATCAGATGAGCAGGCGGCCGTGATCCGAAAGGCTGCTCCTCTCTCGTGTTCGGTCGCAATCTGTCTGCTGCTGCTGACCGCATCCGCAGCGCGATGTGAAACTATCGGCAGCATGCTCGACCGGATCGTGCTCGCTTATCCCGATGCATTGGCCGGGCATGACGACGAGGCCATCATCTGGCGCGACGGCACGCGCATGCCGGTCGGCAAGCTCGATCCGCAGCGGCCCTTCAACGACATGCTGCGCAACGCCACCATCCTCGATCAGCTCAGCCTACCCTATCCGCGGGGCGAGCCGTCGCCGCCAGCGGTCAACGCCGATCCCGGCCGCTTCCGGAACGAGGCCTTCTTCAAGAAGATGTACGGCGACTGCACCGCAGGTGGCGTGAGCCGAAACCTCGTCACCATCACCTGGCTGCCGAAGAGCTGGGGCAAGTCGGTCAGCGTCACCCGCGTCAATGGCGTCGCCGAGCGGCTGAAGCGGATCTCGGCGGAGATCGATGAGCTCGATCCCAAGATCAAGCGTGCCGCGTTTCCGATCGCGGGCGTGTTGTCTTGCCGCCCTGTGGCCGACACCGGCCGCATGAGCATGCATGGCTACGCGGCAGCGATCGACCTGAACCTGGATTACTCCGACTACTGGCTCTGGAACGCGAAGAAGTTGGCCACCATTTCCTATAAGAACCGCTTCCCACGTGAGATCGTCGACATCTTCGAGCGGCACGGCTTCATCTGGGGCGGCCGCTGGTATCACTACGACACGATGCATTTCGAGTACCGGCCGGAGCTGTTGCCGGCCGGGCCGCGCTGATCGTCCCGAGCAAAGTCATCCGTCGGATCTTTCGGGAGGCATCGCCACACGCGTTCTCACAATGGCTTGAGAATGGAATAAGCGTGGCCATCCAGCGTCTCAATCCACGTAGTCTCGCCAAACCGCTTGCGGACCTCGACGAGAGTCCAAGCCAGAAAATGTCGGAGCCTTCTGCATGTCTTCCCGTTTCACCCTGATACGTCCAGCGATCGCACTCGCCATGGTTGCGATGACGTCGTCTTTCGCTATTTGTCAGCAGGCTCCGGTGCCGACGCGCTTGCGCGGAGCGATCGAGAGCGTCGATGCCGACACGATGACGATCAAAGCCCGCAGCGGCGAGATCTTCAAGCTGCGCATGGCCGGCGATCTCAGGGTGTCCGGCGTGGTCAAGGCCGAGCTCTCCGACATCAAGCCGGGATCATTCATCGGCGCGACCACGGTGCCTGGTCCGGACGGCGCGCCGAAGGCGGTCGAGATCCACATTTTCCCTGAGGAGATGCGCGGCACCGGCGAAGGCTCGCGCCCCTGGGACCTGAAGCCGAATTCGAGCATGACCAACGCCACCGTGGCCGAAAGCTCGGTCTCGACCGACGGTCACACGCTGCTGGTCAAGTACAAGGGTGGCGAGAAGCGCGTCGACATCACGCCGGATACGCCGATCGTCACCTTCGTGCCCGGCGACAAGGCCGAGCTGAAGGCAGGCGCCAAGGTCATGGCTACTGTCAAGCAGTTGCCCGACGGCTCGCTCGAAACCAGCCGCGTCAGCGTCGGCCGCGACGGCATCACGCCGCCGATGTAGCAGACGGTGCGCTCCCTCTCCCCGTCCTTCACGGGGCCGCGACGAGCTTCGCTCGCGCTGAGAGGGCTAGGGTGAGGGGCAGCGGCACGGTGGTGTAGTTTCTCTTGCTGCGAACTGATCTTCTGTCAGCTCGGCAATGATGATCGATGCGCGCTCGATGCTTCATCGACGCGAAGTCGCTGTGCCCGTCCGATGGACTGCGATCTGAGCTTCTTCAGTGCCATGCCCCTCACCCGGATTGCTGCGCAATCCGACCTCTCCCCGCAAAGCGCGGGGAGAGGTTGCACCGTTCGCGGTGAGGCAGCGTGGCCTCCAACTAATCCGCCAGCACCTTGCGATCGATCTCGGCCACTGTGTTCACGCCACACAGGCCCATGGTCGTGAGCAGCTCGTTGCGGATGATGTCGATGGCCTTGGCGACGCCGAGCTGGCCGCCGGCGCCGAGGCCGTAGGCGTAGGCGCGGCCGATCATGCAGGACTTGGCGCCGAGCGCGAGCGCGCGCATCACGTCCTGGCCGGAGCGGATGCCGCCGTCGAACATGATCTCGATCTTGTCGCCGACCGCCTCGGCAATGCCGGGCAGCACATGGATCGACGACGGCGCGCCGTCGAGCTGACGGCCGCCATGGTTGGACACCACCATCGCCTGCGCGCCGGTCGCGGCCGCGAGCTTGGCATCCTCGATGTCATGGATGCCCTTGATGATCAGCTTGCCCGGCCAGATCGAACGGATCCAGTCGACATCCTTCCAGTTCAGCGAGGTGTCGAATTGCGCGGCGGTCCAGGCCGAGAGCTTGGTGAGATCCTCGGTGTTCTTCACGTGGCCGGCGATGTTGCCGAAGGTGCGGCGCTTGCCCTGCAGCACGCCCTGCACCCAGGCCGGCTTGGTGGCGAAGTCGAACAGTTTCGACAGCGACCATTCCGGCGGCACGCTCATGCCGTTCTTGATGTCCTGGTGACGCTGGCCGATCACCTGGAGGTCGACCGTCAGGCACAGCGCGGTGCACTTCGCCGCGATGGCGCGCTCGACCAGCGCCTTGATGAAGCCGCGGTCCTTCATGACGTAGAGCTGGAACCAGAACGGCTTCTCGACGCTGCCGGCGATGTCCTCGATCGAGCAGATCGACATCGTGCTCTGGGTGAAGGGTATGCCGGCAGCCTGCGCGGCGCGGCAGGCGTGGATCTCGCCGTCGCCATGCTGCATGCCGAGCAGGCCGACCGGCGCCAGGATCAGCGGCATCGACGAGGGCTCGCCGAGAATGGTGGTGGAGAGGTCGCGCTTGGAGACGTCGACCAGGATGCGCTGCCGGAACTTGATCTTCTGCAGGTCGTCGCGATTGGCGCGCAAGGTCTCCTCGGCATAGGAGCCGCGGTCGGCGTAGTCGAAGAACGCCTTCGGCACGCGGCGCTTGTGCAAGAGGCGCAGGTCTTCAATGCAGGTGATGTGCTTCATCGCAGTGTTCGGCTCCCCACCGACGTCTCGTTTTTGAGCTTGCAGTCCTCTAGCATCTTTGCTTCGGCAGCCAAATCCAAGTTGGACGGGCAGCCAGCCCGGCGGATGGAAGGGCAGGGCGTGGGTGCGCCGCAGCCGGCAAGAGAGGCGAAATCCGACAGGCCATGTGGTCCCGCGCGGCCAGCGCGGCAGCGCACAAGGGGCCCGGGCTGCCCGGCCCCTCGCTTTAGAAAAATTAGCGTTAACAGCAGCTTACCGGGGGTGCGGCAGTTTCCTGGTAATGATTCATCACATTTTTTGAAGCCAGGGCGGGTTTAAGGAGACTATAACCCGCGGGCTGACCGGATGGGCCGTGCCGTGATTCGCGCCCGCCGGTAACGAAATCCAGAAAGCCGTTGCTGGGGGTCATATGAGCCGTAACTATTTCGGGACCGATGGGATTCGTGGCCGTGCCAACGGCCTGATCACGCCGGAACTCGCGCTCAAGGTGGGGCAGGCCGCGGGCCTTCTGTTCCAGCGCGGCGAGCATCGCCACCGCGTGGTGATCGGCAAGGATACGCGCCTCTCCGGCTACATGATCGAATACGCCATGGTCGCGGGCTTCACCTCGGTGGGAATGGACGTGCTGCTGGTCGGCCCGATGCCGACGCCGGCGGTGGCGATGCTGACCAAGTCGATGCGCGCCGATCTCGGCGTCATGATCTCGGCCTCGCACAATCTGTTCGAGGACAACGGCATCAAGCTGTTCGGCCCGCAGGGCTTCAAGCTGTCCGACGATGTCGAGAAGCAGATCGAGCAGTTGCTCGATGAATCGCTCGACAAGAAGCTTGCGCAGAGCGCGAGCCTCGGCCGCGCCCGCCGCATCGACGGCGTGCACGACCGCTACATCGAATTCGCCAAGCGCACTCTGCCCCGCGATCTGTCGCTGGACGGCCTGCGCGTCGTGATCGATTGCGCCAATGGCGCCGCCTACAAGGTCGTGCCCGAGGCGTTGTGGGAGCTCGGCGCCGACGTGATCTCGATCGGCGTGGAGCCGGACGGCTTCAACATCAACAAGGAATGCGGCTCGACCTCGCCCGAGGCGCTGTGCCGCAAGGTGCGTGAGATGCGCGCCGACATCGGCATCGCGCTCGACGGCGACGCCGATCGCGTGATCCTGGTCGACGAGCGCGGCCATATCGTCGACGGCGATCAGCTGTTGGCGGTGATCGCGCAAAGCTGGAAAGAGGACGGCCGTCTTTCGCGGCCCGGCATCGTCGCGACCGTGATGTCGAATCTCGGCCTCGAGCGCTTCCTGCAGGGGCAGGGCATGGAGCTGGTGCGCACGCCCGTCGGCGACCGCTACGTGCTTGAGCGCATGCTGGCCGACGGCTACAATCTCGGCGGCGAGCAGTCCGGCCACATCATCCTGTCGGACTACGCGACGACCGGCGACGGCTTCGTCGCGGCGCTGCAGGTGCTGGCGACCGTGCAGCGGCTGCGCCGTCCGGTCTCCGAGGTCTGCCACAAGTTCGATCCGCTGCCGCAGATCCTCAAGAACGTCCGCTATCGCAGCGGCAAGCCGCTCGATGCCGACGCGGTGAAGTCGGCGATCGACACCGGCCAGAGGCGCCTCAACGGCCACGGCCGCCTGCTCGTGCGCTCCTCCGGCACCGAGCCCGTCATCCGCGTCATGGGCGAAGGCGACGACCGCAATCTGGTCGAGGAGGTCGTCGACGAGATCGTCGCCGCCGTCGGTCACGCCGCCGCCGCGGCCTGATCGTCGACTGATCAATCCATCAGCAAGGCCTGCCATCCTTCGATGGCAGGCTTTTTTGTTTTGCAGGGGATCGCTCTTCGCGTCGGCCAAGATGAGGGTCGTCGCGCGCTCTATTGAGGCAAGCTGCGTCGGCGCGGCCGGTGCAACCTCTCCCCGCCCTTTGCGGGGAGAGGTCGGATTGCGCAGCAATCCGGGTGAGGGGCATGGCACATAAGAGGCCAAGGTCACGGTCCATCGGACGGGCACACTAACTCCGCCCGCTTGGATTGCATTGAGATCTGATCTGATTAGTTCGTTGCGCAGGAGTTACACCGCCCGTGCGGTTGCCCCTCACCCCAACCCTCTCCCCGTGAAGAACGGGGAGAGGGGGCGCACCGCCGCTGCGGCGATAGATGGTGTCGCGGCTTGCCTCTGTCCGAGGGGCGAGATGATGAGTGAGGCAGTCGAAGTCAACTAATGAGTTTCTAGTCCTGCGACGGGAAGTCCGCTCGATAACCAATCATTAGGACACCTTGCACGCCCGTTAACGGCGCCTGCGCGCTCATGAAATATCAACCCTAATAATTAGGGTTAAGCGCTGCTTAAGCATTTGGTGCGATTGTACAGCCGTCAGTTGTGATGTGGGGCCCATTTCCGAACGCCTCACCGGCCAAAGGGACGAAGCCAATGCGTAGCGTTATGTCTTTGATCGCCGCCGGAGCGGCCTCTCTGTTTTCCACCTTGGCCTTTGCGGCCGACATGCCGATCGCACCCCCGCCCGTCTACGCGCCGCCGCCGGCGGCTGATTTCGGCGGCTGGTATCTGCGCGGCGACATCGGCTTCAGCAACCAGAAGGTCAAGGACGTTCATTACAGCCGCGAGTCGGCCTATACGCCGATGACCTCGTTCGAGCAGACCTCGGGCTTCGATGCCGCCGGCATCTACGGCGTCGGCGTCGGCTATCGCTTCAATAGCTGGTTCCGCGCCGACGTCACCGGCCAGTATCGCGGCAGTTCCAACTTCAAGGGCACCGATCGCTTCAATGCGACCGCGGGCGGTGTGCCCTATAGCGGCATCGACAACTACACGGCCAGCAAGTCCGAATGGCTGGTCATGGCCAACGCCTATGTCGATCTCGGCACCTGGTGGTGCGTGACGCCGTTCATCGGCGCTGGCGTCGGCGGCTCGCGGGTGACGATCTCGAACTTCACCGACACCGGCATCAACAACCTGCCGTTCACGACCACGAGCTTCGCCACGGCGCCGAGCTCCTCGAAGTGGAATTTCGCCTGGGCGGCGCATGCGGGTCTCGCCTACAACGTCAATCCGAACCTGGTGCTCGAGCTGGCCTACAGCTATGTCGACCTCGGGCAGGGGCAGACCGGCGTGCTGTCGACCTACACCGGCACCACCACCGGCAACATCTTCAAGTTCAAGGACATCACCTCGCATGACCTGAAGCTCGGCGTGCGCTGGAACTTCGACAATCCTCCGCCGCCTCCGATGATGCCGCTGATCCGCAAGGGCTGATCCGGACAATCCTGGTTGTGAGTACGCAAACGGCGCGGGCCTCCCGCGCCGTTTCGCGTTTCGGAGTTGCTGTCTCATCAGTCCGGCGGTTGCGTTTTCGGCGAAAGAATTAGCGCGCGTCGTGTTCCGGAAACGGATGATTAAGGTTAACGCGCGATGATCGCTTGCAGAGAGTTCAAGTGCTGATTGGAGCGTTGCGATGCGTAGCCTGGTGGTGGCGGTTTCGGTGTGCGGCATGGTCTCGGCGGCTCAGGCCGCCGATTTGCCCGACCTTCCGATCCTGAGAGGCGGCCTGACCGAGGGCCTGAGCAACTCGCGGGTCAACTGGGACGGCTACTATGTCGGCGTCCAGGGCGGCTACGGCTCGTCTGACGAGAACTTCAACGGCTCGACCCAGAACATGACGGCCGCGGTGCTCGCCAATACGCTGATCGAAAGCCAGATGCAGGTGTCGTCCTGGAACATGAATCTGGGCAAGCAGTCCTCGCGATCCTCGGGCTTTGGCGGCTTCGTCGGCTACAACAGCCAATGGGATGACGTCGTGCTCGGCGTCGAGGCGAGCTACATGCACGGCAAATACGGCGGCATGGCCTCGTCGACCCGCTCGCTCGTCAGCGCCGCCGCGCTGTCCGACGGCAACTACCACAGCGTGACCTCGACGCAGACCTCGCAGATCTCGATCAAGGACATGGCGACCATTCGCGGTCGCGCCGGCTATGCGCTCGGCTGCTTCCTGCCCTATGCGTTCTTCGGCCTCTCGCTCGGCAATGCCGATATCGGCCAGACCGTCACGGTGCAGGATCGCGTGAGCACCACCCAGCTCGGCGGCTACACGGCGCTGGCGCCGCTGAGCGCGAACAACCTGCAGCACAACCACCTGATCTATGGCTACAGCGCCGGTCTCGGCGTCGACGTCAATCTGGTCGGCGGACTGTTCGCGCGCGCCGAATACGAATATGTGCGGTTCACGTCGACGGTCGACACCAGCGTCAACACCGTGCGCGCGGGTCTCGGCTACAAGTTCTGAGCCTGTCGTTGCACCGAGTGAGCTCGATGTCTATCATCATCCGCTCCGCGCGCCGCGACGATGTCGGCGCCATCATCGCGATGCTCGCCGACGATCATCTCGGCCGTGCGCGGGAGCGGATCCAGGAGCCGCTGCCGCAATCCTATTTCGACGCGTTCGACGCCATCGCGCGCGATTCCAACATCACGCTGGTCGTGGCGGAGGAGGCGGGCCGGGTGGTCGGCTGCCTGCAATTGTGCATCCTGCCGGGCCTGAGCTCACAAGGCGCGTCGCGGGCGCTGGTCGAGGATGTCCGCGTCGCCACCGACCGCCGCAGCCTGGGGATCGGCGAGCAGTTGCTGCAATGGGCGATTGCCGAGGCGCGCAGCCGTCACTGCAATCTGATCGAGCTGATGACGCACCAGAGCCGCACCGATGCGCAGCGCTTCTATGAGCGCCTCGGCTTTGCCAAGAGCCATTTCGGCATGGTCATGCGGTTCTGATCGGATCCGCTCGTGGTGCGGGTTGTCCACTCTGGCGATTGATGCGAGGGGCCGCTGCCGAGGGCAGTGCGCTCTCTCTCCCCGTTCTTCACGGGGAGAGGGCTGGGGTGAGGGGCAGCTGCATGGGTGGTGCTACCTTGTTTGCAGCACGCGCATTCTCTGTCGATGATTGCCGCAGCGATGAATGCGCTTGAGCTTCCGCATTGGCGCACAGCGATGTACCCGTCCGATGGACTTGTGAACTGGGCATCGCGCGTGCCATGCCCCTCACCCGGATTGCTGCGCAATCCGACCTCTCTCCGCGAAGGGCGGAGAGAGGTTGCACTGCGCGTGCCGAGATGGATTGCGCCAACGAGAGCATCGCTGCTCCGTTCTACGTCTTCGTCCCGCGATCGCCCGGCGTATGTTGAAGGCGGTAGGCAACGACGGCATTCGGCCCGAAGGCCTTGTCGCGGACATCGGGGCCGAGCTGCGCCAGGCAACGCTCGAGCGCCTGCTTGATCGCGTCGTACTCGCCCGCGAGCAGACAGACCGGCCAGTCCGAGCCGAAGATCAACCGGTCCTGGCCAAAGCAGCGCGCGACATGCGTCACATAGGGCTGTAGCCGCTCGGCGTCCCAGTCGGTCCAGACCGCCTCTGTCGCCAGCCCCGACACCTTGCACCAGACATTGCCGCACGCCGCGAGCTCGGCGATCCGATCGGCCCAGTCCTGGTCGAAGCCGGTGGCGATCGGCGGCTTGGCGGCGTGATCCAGCACGAAGCGTGCTTTTGGAAAGGCGCGCACCGTCGCGATCGCCGCCGGCAGCTCGCGCGTGCGCACCAATAGATCGTAGGTCAGGTCGTGTGCGAACACGGCCTCCAGCCCACGCCGGACATCGCCGCGAAAAATCCAAGCGGGGTCGGCCTCGTCGTGAACCTGATGGCGGATGCCGACCAGCCTGTCGCCGCCCGGCAGATTGCGCAGCCGGTCGATCGTCGTGCCTACTGCTGCATCGGTCAGGTCGACCCAGCCGACGACGTCGGCCACGAATGGCCACTCATGCGCGATGCGCAGGAACTCCTCCGTCTCGTCCAGGGAGGATCGCGTCTGCACCAGGATGCTGGCATCGAGGCCGTTCCTGGCGAGCAGCGGCGCGAGGTCTGCGGGGCCGAACGGGCGGCGGATCGGCGCCAGCGCGTCGCCTTCCATCCACGGATAGTCGGCGCGGCCGGGATCCCAGAAATGCTGGTGCGCATCGATCCTCCGGCTCATGCCGCGTCTCCCGGCAGCGGCGCGCTGGCATCGACGAGATGGCTGTCGCGCAGCGTGCGCCAGAACGCGGGCGGAATCGGCGCCTGCGCCAGCGCGATGTTGTCGGCAGCCTCCTGCGCGTTGCGCGCGCCTTGCAGGCCGACCGTCACGGCCGGATGGGCGAGGCAGAACTGGATGGCGGCGGCCTTGAGCTCGATGCCGTGCTGCTTACACAGCGCGTCGAGCTGGCGCGCTCGCGCCACCAGGGCCGCATCCGCATCCTCGTAGTTGAACTTCGCCTGGCCATGCGGATTGGCGAGAATGCCGCTATTGTAGATGCCGCCAAGCAGGATCGCGATGTTCTGCTTCTGGCAGATCGGGAACAGGGCGGTCAGCGCACCCTGATCGAGCAGCGTGTAACGGCCTGCCAGCAGGAAGCAGTCGACCGGCACGGCCTCGGCGAAGCGCGCCAGCATCTCCGACTGGTTCATGCCGGCGCCGATTGCCTTGATGCTGCCGTCGTCGCGCAGCCGCTGCAATGCGCGGAAGGCGTCCGAGACGGCCTCTTCGTAGTGATCGTCAGGATCGTGCACCAGCAGGATGTCGACGCGGTCGAGGCCGAGCCGGATGAGGCTCTCCTCGACCGACCGCATCACGCCATCATAGGAATAGTCGAAGCGCGGCCGCAGCGGCGGCACGCCCTTGTAGTGCGGGTCTTCCTCCGTTGCATCAGCGTCGGGGCGCAGCAGTCGCCCGACCTTGGTGGAGATCACATAGCTGTCGCGCGGCTGTGTGCGCAGGAAGGCACCGAGCCGCTGCTCGGCGAGGCCGAAGCCGTAGAGCGGGGCGGTGTCGTAGAAGCGCACGCCGCGCGCCCAGGCGGCCGTGATCGTCGCCTCCGCATCGGCCTCGCTGACCGGCTCGAACAGGCCGCCGAGCGGCGCCGTGCCGAGACCCAGCCGGGTAACATCGAGTGAGCTCCTCCCGAGACGGACGCGTTCCATTCTTCTATCCTTGTTGTTCGGCGCGTGCAGATCGCTTCATTGTGCATGAGCATGTCCGGCGACACAACGCTGCGAATTTGTGCGGCACGGCAACCAGGAGTGTGGAGGACCGATGACCGAGATCAATCCCTTGACGGCGCTCGGCGTCGTGCTGGCAACGGCTGCGACGGACGCGGTGTATGTCATGTTCACGTCGGCGGTCGTCGCCCGACGGCGCCTGTCGGCCGCGAACTGGAGCGCGATCTGGTACACGCTGTCATCCTTCGCGGTGATCAGCTACACGGAAAATTGGATCTATGTCGGCTTTGCGGCCGTCGGCTCCTGGATCGGCGCCTACGCGTCGATGACGTTCCTGCATCGTCCGCCCGGCGGACAGGCGCCGATCGGCGCCGCGCCTGAATGAGTTCGACTTGCATGCCAACCACGTCTGCGTGAACCGCAAATCAGAGGGCGCGAAGTTCCTTGACGCGGAACGGCCCTTCGCTTAATCACCCCGGCGGGACACCTCCCCCCAACGGGAGGCTTACTATCTGGAAGGATAGACGATGACTGCAGCGAAGCCCTCGCAGCGGCCTTCCGTGCCGCATTTCTCCTCCGGCCCCTGCGCCAAGCGCCCCGGATGGACCGCCGAAAATCTCAAGGACGCTCCTCTCGGCCGCTCGCATCGCGCGAAGATCGGTAAAGCGCGGCTCAAGCAGGCCATCGAGCTGACGCGCGACGTGCTCGAAGTGCCCGCCGACTACAAGATCGGCATCGTCCCGGCGTCCGACACCGGCGCGGTCGAGATGGCGCTGTGGTCGTTGCTCGGCGCGCGGCCCGTCACCACCATCGCCTGGGAATCCTTCGGCGAGGGCTGGGTCAGCGACATCGTCAAGGAGCTCAAGCTCAAGGACGTTACCAAGCTGCACGCCGGCTACGGCGAGATTCCTGATCTGTCGAAGGTCGATCAGGCGAGCGACGTCGTCTTCACCTGGAACGGCACCACGTCCGGCGTGCGCGTGCCGAATGCCGACTGGATCAGCGCGAGCCGCGAAGGCCTGACGATCTGCGACGCGACGTCAGCCGCGTTTGCGCAGCCGCTGGATTGGCCGAAGCTCGACGTCGTCACCTTCTCCTGGCAAAAGGCGCTCGGCGGCGAAGCTGCGCATGGCATGCTCATCCTGTCACCGCGTGCGGTCGAGCGTCTCGAGACCTACAAGCCGGCTTGGCCGCTGCCGAAGATCTTCCGCCTCACCAAGGGCGGCAAGCTCAATGCCGGCATCTTCGAGGGCGAGACCATCAACACGCCGTCGATGCTGTGCGTCGAGGACTATCTCGACGCGCTGAACTGGGGTAAGTCGATCGGCGGCCTCAAGGCGCTGATCGCACGTGCCGACGCCAACACCAAGGTGCTGGCCGATTGGAAGGCGCGCACGCCGTGGATCGACTTCCTCGCCAAGGATCCGGCGATCCGCTCCAACACCTCCGTCTGTCTCAAGGTCGTCGATCCCGCGATCACGGCGCTCTCGGCCGATGCTCAGGCCGAGTTCGCCAAGAAGCTGGTGTCGCTGGTCGAGAAGGAGAACGCCGGCTTCGACTTCGCGCATTATCGCGACGCGCCAGCCGGCCTGCGCATCTGGTGCGGCGCCACGGTGGAAGCGAGCGACGTCGCGCTGCTGACGCAGTGGATCGACTGGGCGTTTGCGGAAGCCAAGGCGGCGCTGCCGAAGGCGGCCTGAGCCTCATCGAAGCTTCGTAGGGTGGGCAAAGGCGCGTGAGCGCCGTGCCCACCGACTATGTCACCTGACGCGAGAGGGCGGTGGGCACGCTTCGCTTTGCCCACCCTACAGCTTCCCCTATCCCGGCGCGCTGCGCTGTCCCTCGAAGAGGGCGTGAAGGATCATCGTCATGACCAAGCCCAAAGTTCTCATCTCCGATGCACTGTCGCTCGCGGCCGTTCAGATCTTCAAAGACCGCGGCGTCGAGGTCGACTTCCAGCCGAACCTCGGCAAGGACAAGGACAAGCTCGCCGACATCATCGGCGACTATGACGGCCTTGCGATCCGCTCCGCAACCAAGGCGACGGCGAAGATCATCGAGCGCGCCAAGCGGCTCAAGGTGATCGGCCGCGCCGGCATCGGCGTCGACAATGTCGAGATTCCCGCGGCGACCGCCAAGGGCATCATCGTGATGAACACGCCGTTCGGCAATTCGATCACGACCGCCGAGCACGCGATCACCATGATGCTGTCGCTGGCGCGCGAGATCCCGCAGGCCGACGCCTCGACGCAGGCCGGCAAGTGGGAGAAGAACCGCTTCATGGGCGTCGAGATCACCGGCAAGACGCTCGGCGTGGTCGGCTGCGGCAACATCGGCTCGATCGTGTGCGACCGCGCGCAGGGCCTGCGCATGAAGGTGATCGGCTTCGATCCGTTCCTCACCGAGGAGCGCGCGCGCGATCTTGGCGTGGAGAAAGTCGAGCTCGACGAGTTGCTCAAGCGTGCCGACTTCATCACCCTGCACACGCCGCTGACCGACAAGACCCGCAACATCATCGATGCCCAGGCGATCGCCAAGACGAAGCCGGGCGTGCGCATCATCAATTGCGCCCGCGGCGGTCTGATCGACGAGGCGGCGCTGCTCGCGGCGCTCAACAGCAAGCATGTCGCGGGCGCGGCGCTCGACGTGTTCGCCGAGGAGCCGGCCACCAGCAATCCGCTGTTCGGCCATCCCTCCGTGATCTGCACGCCGCATCTCGGCGCGTCCACCACCGAAGCGCAGGAGAACGTCGCGCTGCAGATCGCCGAGCAGATGTCGGACTATCTGCTGACGGGCGCGATCTCGAACGCGATCAACTTCCCCTCGATCACGGCCGAGGAAGCGCCGAAGCTGAAGCCGTTCATTGCGCTGGCCGAGAAGCTCGGCTCGTTCGCGGGCCAGCTCACCGAGAGCAGCATCACCAAGATCCAGATCACCTATGAAGGCCAGGTCGCGGAGATGAAGACCAAGGCGCTGACCTCGGCGGTGCTGGCCGGCTTGCTGCGGCCGATGCTGGGTGAGGTCAACGTGGTGTCGGCGCCGGTGATTGCCAAGGAGCGCGGCATGGTCGTCGACGAGGTGCTGCGCGCCGGCGAGAGCGACTATGAGAGCCTGATCACCGTCGCGGTCACCACCGACCAGCAGGAGCGCGCGGTGTCCGGCACCGTCTACGCCGACGGCAAGCCGCGCCTGGTCGACATCAAGGGCATCCGCGTCGACGCCGAGTTCGGCAGGTCGATGATCTACGTCACCAACGAGGACAAGCCGGGCTTCATCGGCAAGTTCGCGAGCCTCCTGGGCGATGCCAAGATCAACATCGCGACCTTCCATCTCGGCCGTGTCGCGCCGGGCAGCGACGCCATCGCGCTGGTCGAGGTCGACGGCGCCGTGCCGGCCGATCTGCTCGCCAAGATCCAGGCGCTGCCGCAGGTCAAGCAGGCCAAGGCGCTGACGTTCTGATCCCACGTTCGGATCGGTCATCCGACAAGGGCAGCATGGCTTTCGCCATGTTGCCCTTGTCTTTTCGGGACGCGCTTCCGGCAGCTTGAACCGGTCCCGCTCTGCTCGCGTCTAACGCTCGACGAAGGACCGGCTGTTCCGGTCCCGAGGGCGCTGGGCTGTGGAGAGAGTGATGACCATGCGACACAAGGGCCTGATGGCCACGGGGCTCGTTCTGGGCGCGGCCTTCGCCGCGGGCCCCGCTTGCGCGGGCGATCTCGATGCGACTTCCATCGTCGATGCCGTGACGGTTTATCCGGATGGCGCAAGCGTCACGCGGCTGGTCTCGCTCGATCTTCCGGCCGGCGAAACGACGGCCATCGCCAGGGACTTTCCGCTCGGGCTCGATGTCTCGTCGCTGCGTGTCGAAGGCGAGGCTGGCGCGAAGCTCGTGATCGGCACCGTCGATGCGAAGCCGCCGCGCCCGGCCCCTCCGGTCAATCTGCCCGAGATCGACAAGCGTATCGAGGCACTGAAGGACGAGCGCGCAAATCTCGACGGCACCATTGCCGCCGCGCTTGCGCGCAAGAAGTTCGCCGAGCGATTCGCCGAGGCGTCGCCCGCGGGCCTCGGGGAAAAGGGCGAGGCGCGTCCGATCGCCGAATGGCGCACGGCGTTCGCCGCTGTTGCGGAAGAAGTCGGGCAGGCGGACGCGGCGATCCGTGAGACCGAGCGCAAACAGCGCGAGATCGATCGTGAGATCGCGCGGCTGGAGGCCGATCGCGCGGAGAAGCCGCCGAGCAAGCTGGAAGTTCAGATCGAGCTGTCTGCCGCTGCGGCGACGAAGGCGAAGTTGCGCGTCACCTACGCCGTGCGCAACGCCCGCTGGGTGCCGCTCTACGACGCCCGCCTCGACACGTCGGCGAAGGACCGCAAACCCGCGCTCGAGCTGGTACGCCGCGCCGAGATCCAGCAGGCTACGGGCGAGGACTGGTCTGACGTCGCGCTCTCGGTGTCGACGGTGCGGACGGGACGCGGCGGCAGCGCGCCTGAGCTCCGGACCGTGATCGCCCAATATCCGCCGCCACCGCCTCCGCCGATGCCGCAACTCGGTACGATGTCGGACAATTTCGCCAGACGTCGTAGCGTCGAGGCGTTCGTCCCCACGCCGGCAGCTCAGGAGCCGAAAAGAGCTGAAGAGCGCGAGACGGCGGTCGAGATCGGTGCCTACCAGACCGCCTTCCGGCTTCCCGGTCGCGTGACCGTCGGCACCAATGATGGCGCCAAGAGCCTGCGCATCTCGACCGCGACGATCACGCCGGAGCTGATCATTAGGTCTGCGCCCGTCGCCGATCCCACCGCCTATCTCGAAGCCAGCTTCACGCAGCCAGAGGATGCGCCGCTGTTACCGGGCAAGGTCTCGATCTATCGCGACGGCATGTTCGTCGGCACCTCGAAGCTTGCGTCGTCCGGCAAGGACGAGACCGTACGTCTCGGCTTCGGCGCCGACGACAAGGTCAAGGTCGAGCGCAGCGTGGTGAAGCGCAACGAGGGATCTGCCGGTCTGATCGTGACGACGGCGAAGATCGACGAGCGCGCTTTCAAGACGACGGTTCGCAACGCGCATGATTTCGCGGTGAAGGTCGCGATCCAGGATCAGCTCCCGGTCAGCGAGAACGAGGAGATCACGGTCGAGATGCTGCCGGCGACCACGCCGCCGACCTCGACCAATGTTCGCGATCGTCGCGGCGTCACCGAATGGATGCTCGATGCCAGGCCCGGTGAGACGAAGGAGATCTCGTTCGCGTGGCGCGTTCGCTGGCCGAAGGACAAGACGGTGGTGATGAGCCCGTCAGGCTGATCGATCGTGGGCGGATGACCGAGTGCCAGGCATCCGCCCGCGTCACGATGATCGTCCTAACAACTTGAGATCGGGCCGCGGAATCCGTTGATATCAGGAGTTACAGATTCCGCTCCGGCACGATCTGCCGGGTCAACGCAGGTGCGGCCTGATTGCGTCACGTCTGCCCTGATCCGAACTTAAAGCCGTCGTAGATGCCGGCAATGCCGTGTCTTCACCCGGACGCGGACGCAAGTAGCAAGCGGCATTCGGACGTTACGGCTGCAGGATACGGGAAAAAGAGCTTTCGCGATCAAGCGGCCGTAGGAAAAAATGACCGGCTCGTTCCGATCTTCGGGACCACGCCGATTCTTTCCTGACGTTTCCGGCATTCCATATCGTCATGACGATATCCGAATTACCGCAACCGCGATTGTCGCGGTGGCCTCATCCTTGCGTTCGGTCTGTGCGCGTCGCCCGGCGGACAGGAACGGAGGCCTCAGTCTACAAGATGCGATTTTTGTCTCTCGCCTCGTGCATCGCGCGGCGCTCGCGTTGCCCCGCGGTTCTTGCTGCCGTCGTCCTGACGGGGAGTGCAAGCGGCGCCTTCTCGGCTGACACTGTGAATCTGGTCCGCGAACTGGCTGGCCGTGTCGGCCCGATCGTCGGCTCGTCTCAGGCATGCACCAGCATCGCGGCGCGTCGCGTGCAGGCGATCCTGACGAAGTTTCAGGAAGCGATCCGCGAGGCGTCGACCAATCCGAACGATCGCAACGAGCTGGCCCGCGAGTTCGAGCGCAACATCGCGGAGGGCCGTGCTGCGGTCAATGCCGGACGCGCCGACTGCCGGCTGGTCGAGCGCCAGCTCGCCGATCTCGAGCGGAGCGTCAGCGCGCCGCCGACCCAATCGGCCACGGTTGCGCCGGCCGCCGCCAATGCCGCCCCCGGCACGGTGAGACCGGTCGCATCGGGCAATGTGCGCGGGGTCACCGATCAGGAGATCCGCTTCGGCATGGTGATCCCCTATACGGGCAGCGCCAAGGAGAATGGGCAGAGCTACAAGCGCGGCATCGAGGTGGCGTTCGCGCGTGTCAACGCCGCCGGCGGCGTTCACGGACGAGCCCTCAAGCTGATTGCCGCGGATGACGGCTTCGAGCCGGCCCGGACGCCGGAGGCGATGAAGCAGCTGTGGGAGAGGGAGCAGGTGTTCGGCTTCGTCGGCAATCTGGGCACGCCGACTGCGGCCGTGGCCGTGCCGTTCGCGCTCGAGCGCAGGGTGCTGTTCTTCGCGCCCTTCACCGGCGGCAGCGTGGTGCGGCGCGATCCGCCGGATCGTTATGTCTTCAACTACCGTCCGAGCTTCGTCGAGGAGGCCGACGCCGCGGTGCGTTATCTCTTGAAGATGCGCAAGATCAGGCCGAACCAGATCGCGGTGTTCGGACAGAACGACGATCTCGGCGAGCAAGGCTTCGCCGGTGTCGCGAGGGCCTATCGCGCAGCAGGCCTCAACGACAAGGCGATCGTGCGGCTGCTCTATGCCCGCAACTCGATCGACATGGACGAGGCGGTCGCCCAGCTCAAGGCGCAGAAGGTGCCGATCAAGGCCATCGTGATGGTCGGCACCACGCGGCCGGCGGCGAAGTTCATCGAGAAGACGCGCGACCTGTATCCCGGCATGATCTACACCAACATGTCGATCGTCGGCGCCACCGCGCTGGCGCAGGAGTTGATGCTGCTCGGCCCGCGCTTCACCGAGAACGTCATCGTGACGCAGGCGGTGCCGGCCGTCTCGGGCTATTCGAGCACCGTGCTCGATTTCAAGACGGCGCTTTCACAAGTCGCGCCCGGCGAGGTGCCGGACTATATCTCGCTCGAAGGCTATATCGCGGCCAACCTTCTGATCGACGCGCTGAAGCGCTGCGGGCCGCAGCTCGATACCGAACGCCTGGTGGAAGCGCTGGAGAGCACGCGCAATCTCGACATGGGCCTTGGCGCCGCGCTCAATCTGAGCCGCGGCGATCATCAGGCGCTGCACAAGGTCTGGGGCACCCAGCTCGACAAATCCGGAGTCTATCAACCGATTGATCTGGAATGATCGGGTTCAGGCGGCATCCGGCAATGTCGGATGCCCGCCGGTCTGTCGGCCGGACTTGATCCAGGACAAGCGGCCCGAGGGTGGCGCTTGTTAAACGCTCGTGCAGCTCCGGGCCGTGATCATCGTGGATCGATGCTCGGGAGCACTGGACGAGTGCCCAACATGGAATCCGATTCCAACACCCGCAAGCAGGCCATTGCCGTCGGCTACATCTTCCTGGCCGGCGTCGGCATGCTGCTGCTGCAATGGCTGCTGACGACCTACAACACCGTCGAGACCATTCCCTATAGCCAGTTCGAGCAACTGGTGGAGCAGGGCAAGATCGCCGAGGTCTCGGTCAGCCAGGACACCATCCAGGGCAAGTTCAAGGACAAGCAGGCCGACGGAAAGACGGCGTTCATCACGGCGCGGGTCGATCCGCCGCTGGCTGAGAAGCTCGCGGCCAAGGGCGTCACGGTGACCGGCGTGCCGTCGGGCGGCGTCATCCAGACGCTGCTGTCCTGGGTCGTGCCGGCGCTGATGTTCTATCTCATCTGGGTGTTCCTCGGGCGCAAGGTGATGGACCGCCAGGGCTTTGGTGGCCTGATGTCGATCGGCAAGTCGCGCGCCAAGGTCTATGTCGAGACCGATACCAAGGTGACCTTCGCCGACGTCGCCGGTGTCGACGAGGCCAAGTTCGAGCTGCAGGAGGTCGTGCAGTTCCTGAAGGACCCGAAGAGCTATGGCCGGCTCGGCGCCCACGTGCCGAAAGGCATCCTGCTGGTCGGTCCGCCCGGCACCGGCAAGACGCTGCTGGCGCGCGCCGTTGCCGGCGAAGCCGGCGTCGCGTTCTTCTCGATCTCGGGCTCCGAGTTCGTCGAGATGTTCGTCGGCGTCGGCGCCGCGCGGGTGCGCGATCTGTTCGAGCAGGCGCGCAAGGCCGCGCCCTGCATCATCTTCATCGATGAGCTCGACGCGCTCGGGCGCAGCCGCTCCGCCGGCGCGCAGATGGGCGGCTATGACGAGAAGGAGCAGACGCTCAATCAGTTGCTCGCCGAACTCGACGGCTTCGATCCGAGCTCGGGCGTCATCCTGCTCGCAGCGACCAACCGCCCCGAGATCCTCGATCCCGCGCTGCTGCGCGCCGGCCGCTTCGATCGCCAGGTGCTGGTCGACCGGCCCGACCGAAGCGGCCGGCTCGCCATCCTCAAGGTTCACGTCCGCAAGATCACGATGGCCGGGAGCGTCGATCTCGACAAGGTCGCCGCACTGACCGCGGGCTTCACCGGCGCCGATCTTGCCAACCTGATCAATGAGGCCGCGATCGCCGCGACCCGCCGTGGGGGTCACGAGGTGACGTTCGAGGACTTCACCACGGCAATCGAGCGCATCGTCGCCGGCATCGAGAAGAAGAGCCGGGTGCTCAGCCCGGCCGAGCGCCGCCGCGTCGCCTATCACGAGATGGGGCACGCGCTGGTCGCGGCCAATCTCGCCGGCGTCGATCCGGTGCAGAAGGTCTCGATCATTCCGCGCGGCGTCGGCGCGCTCGGCTACACCATGCAGCGGCCGACCGAGGATCGCTTCCTGCTCGCAGTCAGCGAATTGAAGAACCGCATCGCCGTGCTGATGGGCGGCCGCGCCTCCGAGCAGATCATCTTCGACGGCGACGTCTCGACCGGCGCCGCCGACGACCTGCAGCGCGCGACCGAGATCGCGATCGAGATGGTCACCAAGTACGGCATGGACAAGACGGTCGGCCAGCGCACCTACGCGCCGCACCCGCAGGCGTCGTTCCTGCAGCCCCAGGACCAGATCGTATCGGCAGCCGAGGACACCGGTCGCGAGATCGATCTCGCGGTGCGCGACCTGATCGCGGAGGGCGGCGCGCGGGCGCGTGCGATCCTCGACGGCCATCGCCACGATCTCGAGCGCGGCGTCGAGTTGCTGATCGCCAAGGAGACGCTGACGGCCGAGGAATTCGCGCCCCTGCGGCCGGCGTCCGCGGCTGTGGCTGCGGATGAAGCCGTACCCGGCTGATCCGGGTTTTTACGGGGAGGCTTCGCAACCGAACCCTAACGATCGCCTGATCATTTAACCGGCAGCTAATCTTGACAGGTCGTTGAGATCGATCGGGCGGAGTGCGTCGCGTGCTGCTGAACAATATGAAGATCGCCCCCAAGCTGGCCATTGTGGTCGGCGTCGCTCTCCTGGGGCTCGCGGCAGCCGGTACATTCGCCGCCGACCTGATGCATCGGGAGATGGTCAACGCCCGCATCGAGCAATGCCGGGCGATCGTCGAGACCGCGCGCAACATGGCGCTGGGCCTCATCAAGGAGGTCGAAGCCGGCAAGATGACGAAGGAGGCCGCGCTCGACGAGTTCGTCAATCGCGGCCGGACCATGACCTTCGACAAGGGCATGGGCTATCTGTTCGCCTACACGATGGACGGCAACGTCGTGATCTCGCAGGACATGAAGCAGCGCGGCTCCAACGTGATCGATTTCGAGCTCAACGGCCGCAAGCTGGTCGTCGAGCTGCGGGATGGCGTCGCCAAGAACGGCGAAGTCACCTTGCACTACGAATATCTGCGTCCCGGCCAGGAGCAGCCGACCCGCAAGATCTCCTACGCGGTCGCAATTCCCGGCTGGAATACGTTCGTCGGCACCGGGGTCTATGTCGACGATCTCGACGCCAAGATGAAGCCGCTGAAATGGCTCATGTGGATGGCTTGCGCGGGCATCGCGGTCATCGCCGGCGGCATCGCCTGGCTGATCAGCCGCAGCATCAGCGTGCCGCTCGATCGTCTCGGTGGCCGCATGCGCGAGATCGCGGACGGCAAGCTCGATGGCGAGATTCCCGGAGTCGGGCGGGGCGACGAGATCGGCGGGATGGCGGCGACGGTCCAGATCTTCAAGGACAATGCGCTGCGCATGCGCGAGCTCGAGCAGGCGGAGGCTGCGAACAAGCAGCGTGCCGAGGCGGAGCGGCGCGCCGCGATGCAGAGCCTTGCGGCCGACTTCGAGCGCAGCGTCAACGGCATCGTCCGCTCGGTGGCGTCGGCTGCCGAGGGCATGCAGCACACGGCGGAGTCGATGACGTCGACGGCGAGCGATGCGAGCTCGCGCGCCTCGACGGTCAGCGCGGCCACGCAGAGCGCGAACGACAATGTCGGCACCGTGGCCTCGGCGGCCGAGGAGCTGTCGAGCTCGGTCAACGAGATTTCCCGCCAGGTCGCCCGCTCCAGCGAGATCGCCAGCAAGGCGGTCGGCGACGCCGAGCGCACCAATGCCACCGTGCAGGTGCTGTCGACCGGCGCCGAGAAGATCGGCGAGGTCGTCAAGCTGATCCACTCGATCGCGGCGCAGACCAACCTGCTGGCGCTGAACGCCACCATCGAGGCCGCGCGCGCCGGCGAGTCCGGCAAGGGCTTTGCGGTCGTCGCCTCCGAAGTGAAGGCGCTCGCCAACCAGACCGCGAAGGCGACCGAGGAGATCTCGGCGCAGGTCGCGGCGATGCAGACCTCGACCCAGGACGCGGTCACCGCCATCAGCGGCATCACCCAGACGATCGCGCAGATGAGCGAGATCACCAACTCGATCTCGACCTCGATCGCGCAGCAGGGCGACGCGACGCGCGAGATCGCGCGCAACATCCAGTCGGTCGCCGCGGGCTCGAACGAGATCAGCGCCCATATCGGCGGCGTCACCAAGGCTGCCGAAGCCACCGGCATGGCGGCCTCCGAGGTGCTGAACAGCGCCCGCGAGCTCGACAGCCAGTCCGGCCTGCTACAACAGGCGGTCGACGGCTTCATGGCCAAGGTGTGCACGGCCTGAGGGGCGTCGGCGCTGGCGTCGCAACGCCAGCGCCGTGAGGTGCGAAGGCCCGTTACTTGGCCTTGAGGAAGTCACCCACCTCGAGCAGCACGAACTCGTCGTCGTCGGCCTTGTTGGGATCGCGGCTCGACGAGAACGGCAAATTGTTGTCGTTGCCGACGATGATGTGGGTGTCGTCGACGCGATCGACGTTCTCGATCGTGAAGAACGGGAAGGTGAGGACGCCGTCGTTGAGCGGCTTGCGTGCCTTCTTGTCCGGATCCTTGATCTTCATCAGGTCGATATAGGCGATCTTGCGAACTGGCTTGCCGACATTGGCGTCGGACAGCTCGATCTTGTAGACGCGCTTGAACTTGGCGAGATCGGGGAAGCAGCTCTCGCCGCGCGTGCCCTGCGGGCAGGCTTTGTCGGAGGTGCCCTCGCCATTGTCGCGCTCGATGATCAGGCCCTGGGCGGGATCGATCATGTTGAAGTCGCCGATGGCGTTGCCGTTCTGCTCGAACACATATTGCCAGTAGCGGCCGGTGAATTTCTCCGCGGCGACGTCGAATTCGAGAATGCGCGACGCTTCCTTGCCGTCGACCTTCTCCCAATCCTTCTTGTCGGCGTCCCACAGCGGTCCTTCGAGCAGGCCGTAGATGAACTTGCCGTCGGTGGACGAGGCGAAGCCCTCAAAACCCTTCGAGCGGCGCAGGTTGACGTTGGTGTAGGTCGCCCCCGGCGCGCCCGGCGACTGCACCGCCCAATGGTCGGGCGAGCGCACCGGCTTGCCGTCGGCCACCGTCTCGAACACCGCAAGCACCTTGCCGCTCTTGTCCGCCTTGATGATGTAGGGGCCGAACTCGTCGCCGATCCAGATCGTGTCGCCGATGATCTGGAAGCCTTCGGTATCGAAATCGGAGCCGGTCAGATAGCGCTTGGCGGTGTTCTCGTGGACGATGCGGAACGGCACCTTCTTGTCGGGATCATGCAGGAAGATCGTCTCCAGCCGCTCGACCTTGCCGCCCGCCCAATCCATCTTGTAGCGGTTCAGATAGAGCATCGAGTCCGGCGAGTTGTAGCGCGAGCCCATGCCGTTGTCGGTGAGGACCCAGAACGTTCCGTCGGCCATCTTCTTGATGCCGGAATGGCCCTGCAGCGGCTGCCCCTTGAACGGCAGCGAGACGCCGGTCGGACGCTCATAGGACTTGCCCATCACGCTGCCGATGGCGTCGACGCGCTTGCCGGTGGTGTACTTGCCGGATGTCTTGAGATCGTCGGGCGCATCGGCGGGGGCGTCGATGAAGGATTCGGCTGATAATACGGCATGACCCGCCAGCGTGGCCGGAAATTCACCCTCGCCTTGGGCGAGCGCCGCGCCGGCGCCGAGAGCGAGGACCGCGACGGTGGTAAGCAGATATCGATGCATGGGAAGCCTCCTGCGAGCTTGAACCATGCGCGTTGTGACCAGCACGCCTGACGCGACGCTGACACTTCGATGACAGTCGGATGATGGCGGCCCGGTCCGCTGGGGCGTCTTGCCGCATGCTCAGCGTTTAGGCGCCGGGTCCGGCTTGCGCAGCGGCACGCGGGAGGCGATGACGACGCCGGCGACCACCAGCGCGTAGCCGGCGAGGTGGAACGGCTTCAACTCCTCGCCGAGCAGTAGGATGGCCAGCACCGAGCCGAACAGCGGCACCAGATGCAGGAAGGGCGCGGCCCGGTTCGGCCCGATCAGGCCGATGCCGCGGTTGAAGAACAGATAGGCCAGCGTCGAGGCGAACACCACGACGTAGCCGAGCGTCAGCACCGACAGCAGATCGAGCTGCAGCACGAAGCCGGAGCTGTACTCCCAGGCCGCCAGCGGCAGCAGCAGCACGGCGCCCAGGGCAGTGCAGGACGAGATCAGCGACAGCTGATGCACGGCCGGCCGCCGCGTCATGACCGCGGAGTAGATGCCGAACACCAGCAGCGCGCCGGCAAACATCAGGTCGCCGCGGTTGAACTGAATGGCGGTGAGGGCGCCCAGGTCACCGCGCAGCAGGATCACCAGCACGCCGGTCAATGACGTCGCAATGCCGGCAAGCTGCGCTGCTGTCAGCCGCACGCCGAACAATACGAGCGACCACAACGCCACGAACAGGGGAGCGGAGGACTGGATCAGCAGGCCGTTCAGCGCCTGGGTGTACTGCATCGCCCAATAGGACAGCGCGTTGTTGATGGCAAAGCCGGTCAGCGCGAGCAGCAGCAGCAGCGGCCAGCTCGCGAGCAAGGTGCGCCAGTCGCGTATGAGATGTGGCCGCGCGAACGGCCACAGCATCAGGAAGGTTCCGATCCAGCGGATGCAGGACAAGGTCAGCGGCGGCACGTGCCCGGCGACATAGCGCGCCAGCACGATGTTGCCGGCCCAGAACAGCGAGGCCAGCGTCAGCAGCAGATAGGGCTGGTTGTTGAGCCAGGCCAGCGGCGAGGTCGGATGAGATGGAGCGGGCAAGGAATCGGCTTCTCTTGATGATCCGAGCTTGTGCCCGAAACCGCCGGCGGGACAAGAGCGCCCCGCGGGATGGCGCCATGCCGAAAATCGAGCGAGGGCTTTACAAAACGAATATTCGTTTTGTATGATGCCGAGGCCTTTTGGAGCGACAATCGCGGTCGTGCGGGGGCCGCGATCATGCGGCTGGACGGGCTGGAGCTGCGGATGCCCAAACTCAAGCCTGAGACGATGGCCGCGCGCCGGGACGAGATCCTGCAGGCGGCAGAGGTCTGCTTTGCGCGGCAGGGCTTTCATCAAACCACGATCGCCGATGTGATCGCGCAATCCGGTCTGAGCGCGGGCTGCATCTACGGCCATTTCTCCAGCAAGGAGGAGCTCATCCAGGCGATCGGCGAGCACCGCCATGCCTGCGATGCGGCGCTGCTGGCTGCCGCGCGCGACATCTCCGATCCCTTGGATGCGTTGCGCGCCGTCGCCCGCGCCTCGCTTGCGGACATGCAGAAGGAGGAGGGGCTGCGCAGCCGCCGCATCGCGCTGCAGCTCTGGGCCGAGGCACTGCGCGACGATGACATCCGCGCCCAGGTGAGCGACGGTGTTCGCAAGCCAGTCGCGCTGATCGGCGAGCTGCTGCAACGCGGCCAGCGCCTCGGGCTGATCGACCGCTCGGTTCATCCGCGCAGCATGGCCCGCACGATGGTCGCAATGTTCCAGGGCTTCGTGCTGCAGCGGCTGTGGGGCGAGCCGTTCTCCTCCGCCGAAGCGATGACCGCATTCGAGACGCTGTTGACGGGACTCGCGGTGCGGCGGTGAGCACCAAAGGGCGGGCGAGGTCGAAGCGATGAACGTTCCTGATCTCATCGGCGGTTTCGGCACCGGGCTGGTCGGCGGCTTCACCTCGGGGCTGCTTGGCGTCAGTCCCGGCGGCGGCCTCGTCGTGTTCGCCGTGCTGCTGCTCGGGGCCGAGCAGCATGTCGCGCAGGGGCTCTCGCTGGTCGCGCAGATCCCGCCGACCAGCGCGGCCGGCATCAGGCGCTATTGGGAGAGCGGCAGCCGCGTGACCGCGACGATCTTGCTCTGGCTGGGTCTCGGATTCCTCATCGGCGGCATCGTCGGCGCGCTGATCGCGAACGCGGCGACATCAGCGGTGCTGCGCTGGGCCTATGTCGTCTACCTGCTTCTGCTCGATATCCTGCTGCTGCGCCGGCGATCGCAGAAGCAGCCGGGCGAAACACCGGATGCGGTGCCTGAGCCGCATCGCGGCGCGTTGCTGGCGGTCGGCTGCGCGGCCGGCGTATCCTCAGGCTTTCTTGGCATCGGCGGTGGGCTTGCCACCGTGGTCGGCTTGAGCGCGATGCTCGGCATGGCGCAGCATCGGGCGCAAATGATCAGCCTCGCGCTGACGCTGGTGCCCATGACGATCCCGTCGGCGTGGATCTATTGGCAGCACGGCGCCACGCCGCAATGGTCTATTTTAGCCGCCGTGATCATCGGCCTTGCGGTCGGCACCGATGTCGGCGCGCGCTTGGCGAACCGCGTTCCGCCAGACCGGTTGCGGATCCTGCTGATCGGCTTCGTCTCGCTGATGACAGTCTACATGACCTGGAAGGCGCTCGGATGAGCCGTTCGCATCAGGTCGCCTGCTTGCGCGAGGCGGCATAGACGCCGGCCAGCACCAGCGCGAAGCCGATCACGTGGAAGATCTGCGGCTGCTCGCCGAGGAAGACGAAGGCCATGATCGAGCCGAACACCGGCACCACATGGAAGAACGGCGCGGCGCGGTTGGCGCCGATCAGCAGCACGCCGCGATTGAAGCAGAGATACGCGATGGTCGAGGGAAAGATCGCGACGTAGAGCAGCGACAGCAGGTTCTGCGTGTCAAGCGCCATCACCGGGCGCGTCGTGAGCTCCCAGACCAGCAGCGGGATCAGGCTGGCCGCGCCGCAGCCGAAGGTGAAGGCCACCATCGACAGGCCATGGATCTGCGGCCGCTTGATCGTGAGCACCGAGTAGAAGCCGAACACCGCCATCGCCAGCAGGAAGATCAGGTCGCCCTTGTTGAAGCTGATGTCGGCCAGCGCAGTCGGGTGGCCGCGCGTCAGGATGAGCAGCACGCCGGCGAGCGACAGCACGATGCCGATCGCCTGCGCGAAGGTG
This sequence comes from Bradyrhizobium sp. USDA 4353, assembly GCF_054063215.1. NCBI lineage: Bacteria > Pseudomonadati > Pseudomonadota > Alphaproteobacteria > Hyphomicrobiales > Nitrobacteraceae > Bradyrhizobium > Bradyrhizobium sp. USDA 4353. Next base: position 344,132 of record NZ_JBSSGB010000001.1, on the reverse strand, counting down.
AGATGCACGCGCAGCAACAGCATCGACCACAGCGCGACGATCAGCGGACCCGCCGATTGCAGCAGCAGCGTGTTAAGCGCCTGGGTGTATTCGAGCGACCAATATTGCAGCGTGTTGAAGGCGCCGATGCCGGTCACCGACAGCGCGATCATGATGCCGAGCTTGGACCGGATCGCGGGCCAGTCCTGGCGAAGCTGCTTCCAGGCGATCGGCAGGATCAGAAGGAACGCCAGCGACCAGCGCAGGAACGACAGAGTGACGGGCGGGATGTGACCGGCTGCGAGGCGGCCGACGATCGAATTGCCCGCCCAGCACAGCGCCGTGATGCTGAGCAGCACATAGGGTTGGTTCGCGATCCAGGCGCGCGCGGGCGCGGCGGATGCTGTGGGATCGGCGGCAGACATGCGGCGGTGTTGGTCCCGGTTGGTATGCCCTGGGCATCCGGCCCGGTCATCCCGGCCGCTGGTCCTCCCCGGCCTCCTCGACAGACACCAATTGTCGCTGCCTATCAAGAGGGCAGATGCATCGCGACCATGCAGCGGCGGCGGTCATGCTTGCTCGTGGTGATCCCGCCGGTGAGTGCTCCCAGCCCTGGATTGAACAGCGATCGATTTGAGGCCCTCCGCGCAGACCAGATAGACGGCAACGAGGGCCGCGATCGCGGCCAGGACGGTGATCGGCGGTGCGACGAAGCCGAACCAGGCACCAGCCGGCGTGAAGGGCACCACGAGTGCGGCGAACAGTGCTGTGAGCGATGACGCCGTCAGCATCGGATCGGCCCGGTTGCTCCAGGGACGCCCGTTGGTCCTGATGATGAAGATGACGAGGATCTGCGTCGCCATGGATTCCAGGAACCATGCGGTGCGGAACTCGTCCGGGGTGGCGTGGAACAGATAGAGCAGGGCACCGAAGGTGAGGAAGTCGAACAGCGACGACAACGGGCCCATGATCGCGGCAAAGCGCAGCAATCGCTTCATGTCCCAGCGTTGCGGCCAGGCGGTGGCCTGCGGGCTGACGCGGTCGAAGGGGATGCCGAGCTCGGAGAGATCATAGAGCAGGTTGTTGAGCAGGATCTGCGTCGGCAGCATCGGCAGGAACGGCAGCATGATCGAAGCCACCGCCATCGACAGCATGTTGCCGAAATTCGAGCTCGCACCCATCCGCACGTATTTCAGGATGTTTGCGAAGGTGCGCCGTCCTTCCTCGACGCCGTCGGCGACGACCTCGAGATCGGAGGCCAGCAGGATCATGTCCGCCGCCGATTGCGCCACGCCGGTGGCGCCCTCCACGGACAGTCCGATATCCGCCGCCTTCAAAGCCGGCGCATCGTTGATGCCGTCGCCGAGGAAGCCGACGATCTCGCCCGAGGCCTGCAGCGCTTTCACGATGCGCGACTTCTGGTCGGGAGCGAGCCGGCCGAACGCGTCGGCCGACCGCACCTGCACCGCGAGCGCGTCGTCGCTGAGCTCGGCGATGTCGCTGCCGGACAGCACCCGATCAGCCTTCAGCCCGACGAGGCCTGCCAGCCGCTTGACGACGACCGGATCGTCGCCGGACAAGATCTTGAGCGCGATGCCGGCGCGGGCGAGCTGCGCGATCGCGTGAGCCGCGGTCGGCTTGGGCGGATCGGCGAACGCGCACAGGCCTTCGAAGATCAGCTCCTGCTCGTCCTCGGTCTCGACCTCGCGCGGCGCGCTGCTCCACGGTTTCGAGGCGATCGCGACGGTGCGCAGTCCCTCGCGAGCCAATGCATGGACGCGCTCGCGCATCTCGTCGCGACCTTTGTCGTCTAGCGCGATGATGCCGCTGGCCTGCCGTTGCTGCGTGCAGAGCTCGATCACGGCCTCCGGCGCGCCCTTCACGATCAGCACCTGATCAGTTCCGCGCACCGCCAGCACCGAGCCGAGCCGGCGCGAGAAGTCGAAGGTCTGCTGGCCGCCGAGAATCCATCCGGCCGCGGCATGGTCGGCGCCCGCGACCAGTGCCGTATCCAGCGAGCCGCGATCGCCGCCAAGTGCGGCGGCAATGGCGCCGAGCTCGGCCGGGCGCGGGTGATCGCTGCCATCGGGCGCGATGCTGCGGGCGAGCGTGATCTCCGCCGATGTCAGCGTGCCCGTCTTGTCGGTGCATAGCACCGACATCGCGCCGAGATCGTGAATGGCCGCGAGCCGCTTCACGATCACCTTGCGCTTGGCCATGCGCAGCGCGCCGCGCGACAAGGTCACCGTCGTGATCATCGGCAGCAGCTCGGGCGTCAGTCCGACCGCGAGCGCGACCGAGAACAACAGCGAGTCGAGCACGTCACGGCCGAACAGCACGCGGAAGGCGAGCACGATGACGACGAGAGCCAGCGTGAGCCGCGCGATGACGAGGCCGAATTCATGCAGGTCGCGCTCGAACGGCGTACGCCCCTGTGCTTCCGCGAGCGCCGAGGCCGCCGCGCCAAACATCGTATTCGGTCCGGTATTGACGACGAGGGCAACGGCTTCGCCGGTCTGCGCCACCGAGCCGCGGAACAGCGCGTTCGAGGTGTCGTTCTCATCGGCAGCAGGGCCAGCCTGCTTCGTCACGGGGTAGGGCTCGCCCGTGAGCGCAGCCTCGCCAGCGGTGAAAGCCTTGCTCTCGAGGATCAGCGCATCGGCCGGCACGATGTCGCCGGCGCGCACCCGCAGAATGTCACCGGGGACGACGGCGTCCACCTCGATCTCGCGATAGGCGCCGTCGCGCTTGACCTCGGCCTTCAACGCCACCGACCGCCGCAACTCCTCGGCCGCCCTGACCGCATGTCCCTCCTGCACCGTGTCGAGCCCGATCGAGAGCGTCAGGATCAGCACGATGATCGCGCCGCCGATCACGTCCCCCGTGGCCATCGAGATGATGCCGGCGACGAGCAGGATCAGCGACAGCGGCTCGAGCAGCCGGCGCATGATCGCGCGCAGCGGGCCGACGATTTGGGATGGCGTATCGGCATTGCGGCCGTAGCGCAGCAGCCGCTGCGCGGCGTCAGCGTCGTTCAGGCCATCGAGGCCGCAGCCGAGCGCTTCGCCCGCCTGGGCGGGAGCGAAGCGCCAGAACTTGTGCAGGACGGAGGTCGTTTCGGTGGTCACAGGCGTCCGTTCATGTTCGTGGACGAGGTGTCTTCGTGGACGAGGTGTCGCGGCGATCGTGCCTGATTTGCATGAACGATCGCGCCGCGGTTGACCTAGCGCAACATCCTGATGCGGCGATGACCTACGTTGGGGACAACGCGCCGTGGGGCTGACGGCTGCATGTTCACGAGGACGAGATCCCGCCCGATCCCTGGGCGCCATCTGCAATGACGGATATGGTCGATCAAGCCGCAGCCCTCCCGCGCCAGAGCAGCAAGCCAGTGCCGACGATCTGGTCTATCTTTTTGGCGCACCGCTGGTTCATTCTCGCGGTGATCCTGCTGCTCGGTCTCGGCGGCTGGCAGAGCGCGCGCGTCATGCTCGGCCCGGCGATCGTGGTCGATCAGGTTCGCCGCGGCGATCTCGTCGAGACTGTCGTCGCCAGCGGCCATGTCGAGACGCCATTCCGCGTCGAGATCGGCAGCCAGATCACCGGCACGGTCGATGAGGTTCTCGTGCTCGAAGGCCAGCGCGTGACCAAGGGCCAGCCGCTGATCTCGCTGGAGGCGCGCGAGTTCAAGGCCGCGGTGGTGCAGGCGCAAGGGCAGGTGGCGCAGGCCGAGGCGCGGATGCGCCAGCTCGCCGAATTGACCCTGCCGTCGGCCAAAGAGGCGCTGCGCCAGGCGCAGGCGACGCTGCTCAACGCGCAGCAGACCTATGACCGGACCTCGCAACTGACGACCAACGGCTATGCCACACGCGCGTCGCTCGACGAGGCGCAGAAGACGCTCGACATTGCGCTGGCGCAGAAGCGGGCAGCAGAATTCCAGGTGTTCACCGCAAGCCCCGGCGGCAGCGACTACGTGATGGCCGAGACGCAGCTGAACCAGGCCCACGCCAATCTCGACACCGCGCAATCGCGGCTCGGCTATGCGACGATCTCGGCGCCGCGCGACGGCGTGCTGATCACGCGCAATGTCGAGAAGGGCACCGTGGCGCAGCCCGGCAAGGCGCTGCTCGTTCTCGCGCCTGCCGGCGATGTCCAGCTCGTGCTGCAGATCGACGAGCGCAACCTCGGCAAGCTGGCGCTCGGGCAGACAGCGCTCGCCTCGGCCGATGCCTATCCGGACAAGCGCTTCTCCGCCGTGCTCAGCTACATCAATCCCGGCGTCGATCTCTCGCGCGCCTCGGTGCAGGTCAAGCTGATCGTCAAGGACCCGCCCGACTATCTGCGCCAGGACATGACGGTGTCGGTCGACATCGAGGTCGCCTCCCGCAAGGATACGCTGGAGCTGCCGGTGCGCTCGGTGCATGATCTCACCTCGGGGCAGCCCTGGGTGCTCGGTGAGAAGGACGGCCGCGCGGTCAAGCGGCCGGTGCGCGCCGGCATCCGCGGCAACAGCCATGTCGAGATCGTCGATGGCCTAGGTGTCGGCGAAATCGCCGTGCCCGCGAGCTCCGGCCTCGTCACCGGCCAGCGCTTCCGTCCGGTGCTGCCGTGAACCGCTGGCTGCCCTTCGAGTGGATCGCTGCGGTGCGTTTCCTGCGCGAGGGTCGGCTGCAGACCCTGTTCATCATCGGCGGCATCGCGATCGGCGTCGGCGTGATCGTGTTCATGTCGGCGATGCTGGCGGGCCTCGAGGCGAACTTCATCAAGCGCGTGCTGACCTCGCAGCCGCAGATTCAATTGCTGTCGCCGGATCAGGTCGCCCGTCCGCTGCGCAACGACAATGGCGTGATCGAGGATGCCATCGTGCAGCGGCCGAGCCAGCGCGTGATCTCGATCGACCAATGGCCGAAGATCCGCGCCCAGATGCTGGCGATGCCGGAGATCACCGCGGTGTCGCCGACCATCTCGGGCTCGGCGCTCGCCATTCGCGGCGATGCCAGCCGTGCCGTCACATTGTCCGGCGTCGAGCCGGAGAGCTACTTCACCATCGTGCGCGTGCCGGACTACATCGTCGCCGGCGAGCCACGGCTGACCAGCGAGGACATCATCATCGGCATCGAGCTGGCCAAGGACCTCGGCGCCGTGGTCGGCGACAAGCTGAATGTCCAGGCGGCCTCCGGCGCCAACCGCGTGCTGACGGTGACCGGCCTCGTCGATCTCGGCAATAAGGGCGTCAACCAGCGCGCCGCCTATGTCGCGTTGCGCACCGCGCAGTCGCTGCTCGGCATGATCGGCGGCGTCACCACGATCGACATCACCGTGCAGGACATCTACGCGGCCGAGGACATCGCCCAGCGCATCCAAGCCGCCAACCTGGTGAAGGCCGACAGCTGGATCAAGACCAACGCTCAGTTCTTCGTGGCCGTGCGGGCGCAGGAGACCTCCAACACGCTGATCCGCGTCTTCGTCGCGATGTCGGTCGCGTTCGGCATCGCCGCCGTGCTGATCGTGTCGGTGATCCAGCGCTCCAAGGAGATCGGCATCCTCAGGGCGATGGGCACCTCGCGCGGCCAGATCCTGCGCGTGTTCCTGCTGCAGGGCGGTTTGCTCGGCTTCGTCGGCTCGCTGTTCGGTGCGGCGCTCGGCGCAGGCGCGCTGATCTATTGGCACGCAGTGCAGCGCCAAACCGATGGTTCGGAGTTGTTTCCGCTCGTTCTCGAGCGCCAGCTATTCGTGATCACGGCATTGCTCGCGACGGTGACGGGATTGCTCGCGGCGACCGCGCCGGCGCTGCGCGCGGCCAAGCTCGATCCGGTGGTGGCGATCCGTGGCTGAGGACATCCTGCGGCTGGAGAAGGTGTGCAAGGCCTACAATGTCGGCCTGCCGACCGAGACCGAGGTGCTGCACGACATCGACCTCGAGGTCGATCGCGGCGAGTTCGTCGCGCTGATCGGCCCGTCCGGCTCGGGCAAGAGCACGCTTCTCAATATCGTCGGCCTGCTCGACCGGCCGACCTCCGGCCGGCTCACGATCAAGGGCCATGACATCGCATCGCTCGGCGATACCGAGCTCACGCATCTGCGCGGCCACACCATCGGCTTCATCTTCCAGTCGCATCTCCTGATCTCCGCCTTCACGGCCAAGGAGAACGTGATGATGCCGCTGCTGGTCGACCGCGGCTTTCCGAGCCCGGAGATCGAGGCGCGGGCGGGCAAGCTGCTCGACCAGGTCGGCTTGGCTAAATTTGCGAACCATCTCGCGAGCAACATGTCGGGCGGCCAGCAGCAGCGCGTCGCGGTGGCCCGGGCGCTGGCGATGAACCCAGATCTGGTGCTGGCGGACGAGCCGACCGGCAATCTCGACAGCAAGTCCGCGGAGGCCGTGTTCGGCTTGATGCGGGAGGTAAATCGGACGGTCGGGACCAGCTTTCTGCTCGTGACCCATAACCTCGACCTGGCGCGGCGCTGTGATCGCATCATCGAGGTCGTCGATGGCCGCATCTCCGCCTGAGACCCCGCCGGGGTGAGCAGATAGGCTGTCGATTTGCAACTCGATCGTAGATTCGCCGCCGTTCCAGTGCTGAATGACCTCGCCCGTTACCATGCGCCGCCAGAAGCGCAGGGCCGGGTCGCCCGATCCGCGGCCGGGGCGGCATGAAATTTTGGGGCTTATCAAAGGCTTGGTGGCGCTGTTGTGTGCTCCGGAGGCCCGTTCTTGCTTGCCTAGCCCGGCGGCTTCCTTTATCCGGTGGGTCGCCTCGCAAGCGAGCGGTCCCGGCCGCGATTTGGGCTGGGCGCATGGTTGGCCGGGCCGGCCCCTCATCGGAAGCGATATCGACCGAGCCGATCGTGCTGTTTTGGATCTTGGCAGAGGAAAGAGCTGCGAATGGCTAACGTGGTCGTCGTCGGCGCCCAATGGGGTGACGAGGGGAAGGGCAAGATCGTCGATTGGCTGTCGGAGCAGGCCGACATCGTCGTGCGCTTCCAGGGCGGCCATAACGCCGGTCATACGCTTGTCATCAATGGCGCGACCTACAAGCTGGCGCTGCTGCCGTCCGGCGTGCTGCGCGCCGGCAAGCTGTCGGTGATCGGCAATGGCGTCGTGTTCGATCCGCAGGCCTTCCTCGACGAGGTGGGCAAGCTGCAGGCGCAAGGCCTGACCATCAGCCCGGACAATCTGCGCGTCGCCGAGAACGTCACGCTCATTCTGCCGCTGCACCGAGAGCTCGACGCGCGGCGCGAATCCGCCAGCGCCGCGACCGCGATCGGCACCACCCGCCGCGGCATCGGCCCGGCCTATGAGGACAAGGTCGGCCGCCGCGCGATCCGCCTGATGGACCTCGCCGACCTCGATACGCTGCCGCACAAGATCGACCGGTTGCTTGCTCACCACAACGCGTTGCGCCGCGGCCTCGGGCTCGAGCAGATCGACGGCAAGGTCATTCTGGACGAGCTGACCGCTTTGGCGCCGCAGCTGCTGCCCTATGCCGAGACGGTGTGGCGGCTGCTCGACATCAAGCGCCGCGAGGGCAAGCGCCTGCTGTTCGAGGGTGCGCAGGGCGCGCTGCTCGACGTCGATCACGGCACCTATCCCTACGTCACCTCGTCCAACACGGTGGCGGCGCAGGCCGCGACCGGCGCTGGCCTCGGACCGGGGGCGATCGGCTACGTGCTCGGCCTGTGCAAGGCCTACACGACCCGCGTCGGCCAGGGACCGTTCCCGACCGAGCAGGACAACGAGACCGGCCGCAAGATCGGCGAGCGTGGCCGCGAGTTCGGAACGAATACCGGCCGGCCGCGTCGTTGCGGCTGGTTCGATGCGGTGCTGGTCCGCCAGGCGGTGCGGACCTGCGGCATTAACGGTCTTGCGCTGACCAAGCTGGACATTCTCGACGGTTTCGACACCATCGAGGTCTGCACCGGCTACAAGCTGGACGGCAAGGAGATCGATCACTTCCCGGCAGGCGAGGGCGCTCAGGCCCGGGTCGAGCCGATCTACGAGACCATCGAAGGCTGGAAGCAGCCGACGGCGAACGCGCGCTCCTGGGCCGACCTGCCGGCCCAGGCCATCAAATACGTCCGGCGCATCGAGGAACTGGTGGGTTGCCCAATTGCGCTGCTTTCCACCAGCCCCGAACGCGAGGATACTATCCTGGTCCAGAATCCCTTCGAGGCGTGACGGGACCCGACAGCGCAGCCCGCGAATTGAGTTGATATGGCCGACTACTACCCGCTGATAGCCCGCGCCATTGCCGGATTGGACCCCAACGCTCCCGGCGAAAGCCGGCGTGCGCTTTACGAGCGGGCTCGGGCGGCGCTGATCGCGCAATTGCGTAGCGTTCAGCCGCCGCTCAGCGAATCCGAGATCACCCGCGAGCGGCTGTCGCTCGAGGAAGCCGTGCGCAAGGTCGAGGCGGAAGCCGCCCAGCGCGCGCGCGAGGCGCAGCGGACCTCCAGCGGCGCGGCCCGTCCCGGCGACGCGCTGCGCCGGGCCGGCGCCCGCAATGCCGATGCTCCGGCGGCTCCTGCAGCCCAACCCGGCGCGACGCCCGAGCCGGCCGCCGCTCCCGCCCCGCGACCGCGTCCAGCTCCCGCCCCCGCTCCGCGGAACGATCGTCCGCCGCCTGGCCCCGAGCCGGTGGAGGCCAAGCCGTTGCGCCCCGCACGGCCCGAGCCGCCGCCCGCCGCTGCGGCTCCGGCTGCGCCCATCCGGCCTCAGCCGAACCCGGCCGCTGCCCCTGATGCGCCACCGCCGGTCCGAGAGCGGCCAGCCGCCCCGCGCCGTGCGCCTGACGCCAACGGCCCGGCTGCCGCGACGCCCTCGATGCGCGGCTTCCGCGACATCACCGCCGATGTCGACGATCTCGGCAAGGCCACCGCCCAGGCCAACCGGGCCGCGCGCAAGACCTACGCCAACGTTCCCGCGACCGACCTCGACCGGCTCGAGGATGATGACGATCGGCCGCCGCTGCCCGAGCCGGCCTATTCGTATGATGAATCCGTCCAGGAGGCCGAGCGCTACGCGGTGCCGGCCACCGCGTCGGGCCGCCCGCGGGCCGCCGGCGGGGAGATCAAGAAGAAGCCTGAGCGCGGCGGCTCGACGTTCCCGTTCAAGGCCGCGATTGCCGCCGGCATCGTGCTGATCCTGGTCGGCGCCGGCATCCTGTGGGGCCGGCCGCTGGTCGGTGCCGTCACCGGACTGTTCAAGTCGAGCTCGACGGTCGAGGCGCCGAAGGACACCGGCGCGCCGCTCAGCAAGCCCAAGATCACCGACCGCGTCGGCCAGTCGCCATCCTCCGACCAGATCGCGCCGGTGGCGCAGAAGGTCGTGCTGTATGACGAGGATCCGAACGACCCGAAGGGCAAGCAATATCTCGGCTCGGTGGTCTGGCGCACCGAGCAGATCAAGGCGACGGGCACCCAGAAGGCCGATATCGCCGTGCGCGCCGACATCGAGATTCCCGACCGCAAGTTCAAGATGACGATGTCGTTCCGCCGCAACACGGACACGTCGCTGCCGGCGAGCCATACGGCCGAGCTGACGTTCATCCTGCCGCAGAATTTCGACGGCGGCGGCGTCGGCAACGTGCCGGGCATCCTGATGAAGTCCAACGAGCAGTCGCGCGGCACGCCGCTGGCGGGCCTGGCCGTGAAGGTCACCGACGGCTTCTTCCTGGTCGGCCTGTCCAATGTCGACGCCGACCGGACCCGCAACGTGCAGCTCCTGAAGGAGCGCTCCTGGTTCGACGTTCCCCTGGTTTACAGCAACCAGCGCCGCGCGATCATCGCGATCGAGAAGGGCGCACCCGGCGAGCGCGCCTTCAACGACGCCTTCGCGGTGTGGGGGGACTGACCGGACGATGACGGCTTCGCGCCATCCTAGGATCGGCGCGGCAGGAGGTGTGGCATGAAGCGCTATCTGATCTTCGTTGCCGTCGGTCCGGCGCTGGGCGGCTTCGCGCTGCTGCTGGTCACCACCTACATGTCCGGCTACTGGACCCACACGGATGCAAGCGAGGTGGCGAAGCTGTTCAAGGTGTTCGTCACGTCGCTGCAGTTCAGCTATCTCTTCGGCTTCCTGCCGGCGCTGATGATGTGCGCGATCGACGACATCCTGTTTCACGTCCGGCGCATCCCGCCGGTCGCGCGGATGCTGATCGTCGGCGGCATCGGCTTCCTTCTGGCCGGCTTCAACTACGCGTCGCATGGCTCCGAATATGGTGCCCTGCAATGGATCTTGTACGGGCTGGTCGGCTTCATTCCGGCGACCGTGTCGTCCTGGCTGGTGCACAAATTCGTCGACGAGACGCCGCCGGCCGCCCTCGCTGAGCCGCCGACGGCATAGCGCGATCAGGCGTTCTATTATCTCCCGTTGCCGCGGCAGCGGCCATAGGGGCCGATGTGGAAGCCCCGCGGGCAGGCGTGGGCTGCTGGGTTGGCGAAGTTGCGCCGGCAGCCGCCATAAGGGCCACGGTGCCAGCCAGGTCCGCAGCCGCCCGCGACCTGGATGACCATGGGCTCGAGGCCGGTGGTGCTGATAGGGGCCGGCGGCATCGCGGATGCGCCGGCGGTGAGGGCTCCGAAGAGCAGGAGGCTGGTCAGGATGGCTCGCATCGATGATCTCCCTGGTGTGACCCTCGCTAGCCGCCCGCCGCGAAGGCGATGCCGGCACGGACTTCGGTGATGGCCTGATCGATCAGCCCGAGGGCGCGCTCGCGATGGCCGCCCTTGTTGGGTGTCGCCTGAGCGAGCTCGGCCCGGGCCGATTGCAGCAGGGTGACGGTTGCGGTCATGTGCGGCTGCGCGCCGAGCGCGTAGCCGATCCCGATGGCGACCGTGAGGGCGGCGCCGAGGCCGAGCCTGCGGGCTGCGGAAGACATGGTCATCTCAATCTCTCCTCGCACTGATGGCTGTCGACTGGACTGATGGAGCCGCATGCATAGTGGCGTGCGTCCGTCCGCATCGGTAGTTGAACCCGATGCTGCCGTCTTGGACTCATCAGCATGGACGGGGCCGCGACTTGGACTGATCGGCGCTCCCGCTCTCCGCTCGATGTGCTCCGCTGACGTCAGCGGCCGTTCATCCCGCGCCTGCCACATTGATCTTGCAGATTTTCGCTTGCAGATTTTCCCTTGCCCTCGGGTCCGGCCGCGATGACCATCGTCAGGAAAATGCTGTCCACCGACATGCTGCCGAACGGGCTTGACGACAGGCAGCGCTTCTTGTGCTTTGCGGAATTGTTCGAGCACTTCTCCAACACAGGTGAGCTCGATCCGGCAGAGGACGTGCCGTTTCGCGCTGCGATGAACGCGATCCATATCGGCACCACCTTGCTCGGCCGTTGCGACGGCACCTTCACCCGCGTCAGGCGCGAGCGTCGCCAGGTGCTGGCCACCAATGACGACCGCTATTGCCTGGCGCGCAACGCCGGGAGCCGCGAGGCGATGGTCGTGCATCGTGGCCGCGAGTTCGTGCTGCGCCCCGGCGCCATGGTGCTGCTCAAGCTCGACGAGCCGTTCTTCAGCGCCGATGGCGCGAGCCACAAGCGCTTCGTCAACGTGCATCTGCCGATGGTGACCTTGCGCTCGATGGTGCCCGGCGTCGATGATCTCGTCGGACGCGAGCTGGAGCCGGGCGGGGCGCTGTCGCTGGCGATGGACTACAGCGAGCTGCTGCTCGCCCGCCCCACGGCCGCTGACGAAGCGGGCACGGCGATCGCGCAGCATCTGCTCGATCTGGTCGCGCTCGGCCTTGGCGTGCGCGGCGAGGTGATGCTCAAGGCCCGGCGCGGCGGGCTGCGCAGCGTGCGCCTGAGCGGCGTGCTGGCGATCCTCAATGCGCGCTTCGCCGAGCCGGACTTCTCGGCGCAGAAGCTCGCCGCGGCCGCCGGCCTGTCGGAGCGCTATGTGAACGACCTGCTCTACGAGGCCGGCGCCGGCTTCTCCGCGCGGGTGAACGAGCTCCGTCTGCGCAAGGCGATGGACCTGCTCGCGGAGGAGGGGCGCCGTATCAGCGATATCGCGTTTTCCTGCGGCTTCAACGATCTCTCTTATTTCAACCGCTGCTTCCGGCGCCGCTTCGGGCTGACCCCGACCGGGGCGCGCGGGCGTTAGATGCTGCCCGGCGGCCATTCGACGCAACTTGTCCCCGGCCTCGTGCGTTTCTATGTCATGGCCATGCAGAACCAGAGTTCCACCTCGCCCCGCCGCGCCTCCGGACGTGCCTCGCAGGCGCATTTCGACGCCAAGGAGGCGCGTGGGCCGATCATCGACCAGGACGGACGTGAGATTCCGCAATCTCCGTTCCAGTCCTCGTTCCGCGGCGCCTTTGCGGGCGCCGACGGCGTGCGCTTCGACTTCCAGGGCGCCAACCCGTTCGGCAACCTCACGCGCGAGCAGCGCATCGCCCGGCTCGAGGCGGTGGCGAAGCTGCTCGACGTCGCCTTCGTCCTGCCCGGCACGAATATCCGCTACGGCATCGACGGCATCATCGGCCTGATCCCCGTCTTCGGCGATCTCATCGCGACCGCACTGTCGCTGTGGCTGGTGCGCGAGGCCCGCGCGCTCGGCGCGCCCTGGCACGTCATCACCCGCATGCTCGGCAATGTCGCGGTCGAGGGCGTGATCGGCATGGTGCCGGTGGCCGGCGACGCCTTCGACGTGCTGTTCCGCGCCAACATGCGCAACGCCAAGATCCTGCGGCGGTGGTTGGATACCCAACCGCGCTGACATCAGGCAAAAGCGAACAAAAGCACCCCCAGAAAAAAACTGCCCCGCACTGGGCGGGGCAGGGTGTCGTCTGATGGTTGGGCTGCCGTCAGGCCGCATCGGCGTCGGGCGCCTTGTCCTCGACCGCGCGGCGCGGCAGCGGGAACGCCTCGCTCTCATACAGGGTGCGGATGCCGTTCTGGTCGAACCGGGCTTCCTCGACCTGCAGATAGGCGCCGTTGAGCGAGTCCGCCGGCAACTCCTCCATGGCGAAGCGCACGGCCTCGGCCGCGGTGCCGAACCGCCGATAGGCGAAGCCCGCCCGCTTCTTCTTGCGAATGGCGGCGGGGAACAGTTCGGCAGAGGTGTTGAAGTTGAACGGACGCATTGGACGCATGGTCTGAGACCTCTTCTTGTCGGCTAAGAGCGCTGACGCGAGCTTTCGAACGATCAAGCTTGGCAATGACGCCAGCGATTGCGGGTGTGGAGGGCGGAATCTTGCCGCTCCAGGCGGCCCAGCCCTGCATGTCAGTTACGGCCCCTAATATAGGCCGATTTGACAGAAATGCGAATCCTGCCCGGTCACATCGTAAATCCGGGCTGCCCGCAGCCCTTTGGAAATATCCTATTTTTTCAACAACTTAATTGATCTGCAACTTGTGAATGCAGGCGAGCTTCATGCGTCTTGCGAAAATCTGGCCTGTTGTGGCTGATTTTGACCGACAGAGCCGGGCTCATTGAGCTCTGCCCGCCCCCGGATACCGTCCATGGGACGACATCCGAGGGCGCGATCCCCTTGGGTCAACGCGGCTTGAGCTTCAGCGCCGCCGAGTTGATGCAGTACCGCAATCCGGTCGGGCCGGGACCGTCCGGGAAGACGTGGCCGAGATGGCCAGAGCATTTCGAGCAAAGCACCTCGGTGCGGACCATGCCGTGGGTATAATCGGTCTCCTCGTCGATGTGGCTCTCCGTCGCCGGCTGGGTGAAGCTCGGCCAGCCGCAGCCGGAATCGAACTTGGCGTCGGACTCGAACAGGGTCTGGCCGCAGCCGGCGCAGACATACGTTCCGGCGCGATGCTCATGCTCGTACTCGCCCGAGAACGGACGCTCGGTCGCCTTCTCGCGCAGCACGGCATACTGCATCGGCGTCAGCTCGCGGCGCCACTCGGCCTCGCTCTTGACGACTTTGTCGCCGGTCTCGGGCGTGTTCGTCTTGGTGTCGCTCATCCTTATGATCCTCCGGCGGACCCGGTGGGTCCGCCTGCATTTGCGCTGGTGGCCGGCGCGACGCTCAGTTCGTCGCCTTGGCGTTGCCGACCAGCGTGGGCTTCTCGATGTAGTTCTCGGCGAAGATCTTCTTCAGATTGTCGATCTTCGGCAGGTCGTTATAGGCAATATAGGGCTGGCTGGGGTGCAGCGTCAGGTAGTCCTGGTGATAGTCCTCGGCCGGATAGAACGCCTCGAGCTTGCCGACCTTGGTCACGATCGGCTTGCCGAACACCTTGGCCTTGTCGAGCTGGGCGATATAGGCCTCGGCGACCTTCTTCTGTGCCTCCGAGGTCGTGAAGATCGCCGAGCGATATTGCGGGCCGGTGTCGGGGCCCTGGCGGTTCAGCTGGGTCGGGTCGTGCACCACCGAGAAGAAGATCTGGAGGATCTTGCCGTAGGAGACCTTCTTCGGGTCGAACTTGATCTGCACGGACTCCGCGTGGCCGGTGCTGCCGGTCGAGACCGTGCGATAGTCGGCCGTGGCCTTGGTGCCGCCGGCATAGCCGGAGACGGCGCTGACCACGCCCGCGGTGTGCTGGTAGACGCCCTGGACGCCCCAGAAGCAGCCGCCGGCGACAACAGCGGTTTCGAGACCGTCGCCGGCCGGCTGGTCCTGCGCCGGAGGCGGGATCACCACCGCCTCCTCGGCGGCGTGCAGCGGCTGCCAGAGTAGGATGCCGGCGACCGCGACGGCACCGAGCATGGCCGTTTTCAGGAACATGGAGCGGGTGAGGCGCATCTTCGATCCTCGTTGGGTTGTTTGTCTCGTTGGCCGGCCGAAACACTGGCCCGGTCCGGCCTCTGTCGCAAGATACGTGCGTGAGTTGCGGGCGTTACAGGGGGCGCCACACGACTGCGTGAACGGCTGCGGGCGGCGCGGAAGCGGAGATTCCCGGTGGTCGCCCGCACGCCGCCGTCGTCCCGGCCTTGAGCCGGGACCCATAGCCACCGGCGGGAGTGATGGAAGCGATATCGCGGACATTTGCGCGCCAAAGATGGGCCGGTGGTTGGGTCCCGGGTCAAGCCCGGGACGACGGCCTTGGGTGTGGCGCGACCTCGGGCACGACACTTCATTCTCGCGGCCCATCCAGCCCGAGTGATGCTTGATCCTTGTCCCTCCAGCTCACGGAGGGCGCAGGGAAGGCCGGGTGCCGACCGACACCCATGGTCCGCGTGCAGCAAATAAGCACGCGGCAGAACCACAGGTTCAGCCGGATCATCCCGGCCTTCCCTGCGCGATGGTGTTAACGCTTATACGTGCTCTCCCCGGGGACCGGCTGTCTTGCCCCCGTCACGAGCGGATCATCACCACCCGCTTGACCTCAGCGTCGGGAGGCCAGGACCACACGCTTTCGCCGTCCGCGCCATGCCGTTCGTCCGCAGGCCTTCGCCCGCTGCGACATGTCGCGTCCATCGCATCCCCAGCCCCACGCTCGTGACGATCGCGAAGCGCCCCTCGTGGCGGGCCGGGATGCGCAAGAAGGTGCCAGTGATTTGCCCGACGACACAAGGCCCGTCGGGTTGCGACAAAGTAACCCGACGGGCAGTGGATGCGACGCCTGTCGGCATCTTCGTCGATCGAACCTACGTCGATAGGTTGATCGATCGGCACCTCATCCCGGGCTCGCGCTGAGGCGCGCCCGGGAATGACATGAGAAAGGCAGTTCTACTTGCCCTTCTCGATCTTCGTCACGGTGTAGCCCGAGGGCTCCTCCACCGCCTCGAACTTGACCTTGTCGCCGGGCTTCAGGCCCTTGAGCCAAGCGGCGTCCTTGACGCGGTAGACCATGGTCATGGCCTCGTCCATGCCGAGGCTCTTGGCGGGGCCGTGATGCAGGGTGATCTTGGCGTTGGCTTCGTCGACCTTCTTGACATCACCGCTGATCGTGTCGGCCGCGACGGCTGAGGTCATGAGAGCGACGACCAGCGCGGCAGCGGTGGTGAGATGATGATACGATTTCATGCTTGTTTCCTTCTGTTGATTGGGTGGATGCGTCGGGCGGATTACGCTGCGCTCATCCGCCCTACGAAATGGCGTCTACTACTTGACGGTGACGTGGCCGGTCATGCCGAACTCGCGGTGATCGGGGATCAGGCAGGAGTATTCGAACGTCCCCGGCTTGCTGAACCGCCACAGCAGCTCGGCGGTCTTGCCGGGGGCGAGCCGCGTGCCGTTCGGCTCGTCGTGCTCCATATGCGGGTGCTTCTTCATGACGGCGGCGTGCTTCAGGTTCTCGGCCTTGGTAGCGAGCAGGAATTCGTGATCCTCCTTGCCGGCGTTGCGCAGCACGAAGCGGATCTGCTCGCCGCGCTTCACCTCGATGCGTGCGGGCGTGAACTCCATCTCGCTGAGCAGCACCTCGATGGTGCGCGACGGCTGCTTGGGATCGCCGGGCTCGCCGGCGGAATAGCCGCGCGGACCATGCTGCTCATGGCCGCGCGCCGATGCGAGGGCTATCAGGGCCGCAGCGGCCGCCGCGACGAGGGAGATTGCGGTCTTCATAACGTGCTCCTGATCATCTGTCTGTTGCGCGTGATCGCGGTATCAGTTCGTGGGCCGGATGAGCGGAGCGTCATCCGCCATATCGCTGTGGTGTGCTGTCGTGGCGGATTACGCTGGCGCTAATCCGCCCTACGGTCCGTTGCTCCGTCGTACCGGCTCCGGCGCGCTTGCGACCTCGTAGGCGACGGTGCCTTGCGGAAACTGATACGGGCCGGGATCGCGATAGTCGTCGCGCGCGAGGCCTTCGCGCACTTTGACGGTGGTGAACATGCCGCCCATCTCGATCGGGCCGAACTGGCCGGTGCCGGTCATCATCGGCAGCGTGTTGTTCGGCGCCGGCATCTCCATGCTGCCCATCGCCATGCCGGTGTGGCCCATCACCATGCCCTCGGGCGCGAGCTTGCCGACGGCGGCGGCGAGCTCCTTGCGCGACACGCCGATCAGATTGCGCATGTCGTGGCCCATCGCGTTCATGGTGTGATGCGACTTGTGGCAATGGAACGCCCAGTCGCCGGGATTGTCGGCTGTGAAGTCGAGCACGCGTATTGTGCCGACCGGCACGTCGGTGGTGGTCTCCGGGAATTGCGCAGCTTCAGGCAGCCAGCCGCCGTCGGTGCCGGTCACCTTGAACTTGTGGCCGTGCAGATGGATCGGATGATTGGTCATGGTGAGATTGCCAATGCGGATGCGCACGCGATCGCCGAGCCGCACCGGCATCGGATCGATGCCGGGAAAGACGCGGGCGTTCCAGGTCCACATGTTGAAATCGGTCATCTCGTTGACCTTCGGCAGATAGCTGCCGGGCTCGATGCGATAGCTCGACATCACGAAGACGTAGTCGCGGTCGACGGGCGGCGGCTGCGCTCCCCGCGGATGCACGACGATCATGCCCATCATGCCCATTGCCATCTGCACCATCTCGTCGGCATGGGGGTGATACATGAAGGTGCCGGCGTGCTTCATCTCGAACTCGTAGACGAAGGTCTTGCCGGGCTTGATGTGCGGCTGGGTCAGGCCGCCGACGCCGTCCATGCCGCAGGGCAGGATCACGCCGTGCCAGTGCACGGTGGTGTATTCCGGCAGTCTGTTGGTGACGAAGATCCGGACCTTGTCGCCCTCGACGGCCTCGATGGTCGGTCCCGGCGACTGGCCGTTGTAGCCCCAGAGGTGCGTGGTCATGCCCGGCGCGAATTCGCGCGTGATGGGTTCGGCGACGAGATGGAATTCCTTCCAATCGCCGTTCATGCGGAACGGCAGCGACCAGCCGTTCAGCGTCACCACGGGCTGATAGTCCGGACCGGCGGTGGGATGCAGCGGCGGCTGCATCACGGTCTTGTCCATGGTCGCGGCTTCCGGAATCGCGGCGGCCTGGACGCGGCCCGAGACGGCGGAGGCGCCGGCCAGCGCCGCGGAGCCGAGCAGGGTTCGGCGTGACAACATGCATGCTCTCCTGTCAGTCGTTGCTTGGCGCGAGCGCGCTCGCGGTCTGTTGTGTCGTATCTTCGCCGGCCGTCACTCCGCCATTGACGGCGGCCGACAGCTCGGCCTCGGCCAGGAAGAAGTCCCTGGCCGCATCGATCGCGGCGCGGCGTGATGCGAGGCGCTGCCGCGCCTCGAGCAGCAGCGCGAAGATGTCGACCTGCATGCTGGAATAGCGCAGCTGCATCTCCTCGCTGATGATCTGCCGTAGCGGCAGCACCTCGCGGGCGTAGTGACCGGCGATGTCATAGGCGGCGCGATAGCTGCGATAGGCATCGCGGGCCTCGGAGCGGACCGTGACGGCGCGCTCGGAGAGGCGGTTGAAGGCGATGTTGTAGGTCTCCGCCGCCTGCCGCACCCGTACCTCGCCGCCGTCGAAGATCGGGATCTGGAACTGCACATCATAGCCGCGCTCGCGAATGACGCGGCCGTCCGCCTCGCCGGTCTTGCGGTCGAGGCCGGCGAGGTCGAGCAGGGTGATGAAGCGCGTGGCCTCGGTGAGCTGCAGCGAGGTCGCCAGCGCGGTCAGCTCCTGCCGCGCGATCTGCAGGTCGATGCGATGCGCGACCGCATCGCGCTCGATGAAGGGCTCGGTCAGCGGCCGGCGCGGCAGCGTGGGGAGACGGTTGGGCAGGCGGAAATCGAGATCGTCGCCCCACAGGCCCATCAGCCGGATCAGCCGCTCGCGCGCGCTGCCCGCCGCGCGGCGCGCCGTGGCAAGCTCGGCGGTGGTCTCCGCGTAGAACACCTGCTCGCGAGCCTGATCGAGGCGGTTGAGCGCGCCGGTCTCGCCCAGCTTGGCGGCGAGTTTCGCAGCGGCTTCCGCCGCCGATTGCGCCTCGACCAGCAGCGCCACCAACTGATTGGCGGCGACCACGCGCACATGGGCGCGGCGGACCTCGGCGGCGAGCCGGACCGTGGCGAGCGCGGCCCGCAACTGCGCCTGGTGGAAGCGCTCGCGCGCGATCTCCGAGCGCAGCGGCAGGGTGGCGAGCGCCAGGATGTCGCCGGCGACCTGGCGCTCGGCCTCGAACGCGCCGTCGCCGCTGATGCGCATCAGCGAGAAGGTCGGGTTCGGCGGCAGGCTGGCCTCGATCGCATCCGCCTCGCTCAGCGCGAGCTGATGGAAGGCCGCTTGCAGCCCCTTGTTGTTGAACAGCGCAACCTGCACCGCGGCGTCCGCCGACAGTGGCCGCGCCAGCAGTTTGCGCGTCGCGTCGCGCACGCGCGCGGCATCGTCCTCGGTTCTGACCGAGGCGACCTCCTTGGCGGTCGTGCGTGCGGTGATGTCGGCGACGACGCTCATGCCGCCGTCGGGCGAGAACGAGGCGCAGCCGGCGAGCGCCGTCGCGGCCGCCAAGGCGGCAATCCGTTTGATCCCCTGCATCGGGCGCTCCTAACGACTCGGTTCGGTGCGGGGCGCGCCGGATGGGGCGCGCTGGCCCCAACTTGCCGGGGCCACGGGTCGTAACGGCGTGTAGGGCGCGATGACGGACGACGTGCGCACCGGCGCAACGCGCGCCGAGGGATCGGCGGGATCGGCGCCCGACAGCGCGACCGTGCGCGGCTGGCAGGCGGCGAGCCCTGTCGTCGCGAGCAGCGTGGCGCTCACGACGCATGGAAGAAGCAGGCTGCGCCGCGCCGCACGTGCAGCCGCGGACGTCGCCTTCGATTGCGACAACATGAAGAGTCCTTTGATCTGTCGATGACAACAGAGCAGCGGCGCGTGCGAGGCGCGCAGCCGCGTCGTTCGCTCAGATCAGGACGATGGGGGGCCGATACAGGAGTGGCGGCGCGCGGCCGGGGAGGCTGGCCTCGCCGACGGACTCGCTGGCCGTGGCCACCGGCGAGGGCAGGGTCACGCCCGGCAATGCGGCGGTCAGGCCGACCGCGCACATCATGGCACAGCAGGGACCGGGCAGCTTGCTGTGGTCGTGATGCGAGCGAGCGGGCGCAGGGACGTCCCGCGTCTGCAGGCCGGCATCGGCCACGCGATCATTGCCGTGGTGATGCGCATGGGCCGCAGACATCTGCGGCACCATCGCGCCGTCGCTGCTCTCATGATGCGCGGCGTGATGATGCGAGACCGTCATCGTCACGGAACCGTCGTCGAGACAGGGCGCCGCGTCATGGGAGAAGGCGAGCGCCACGCCCGGGCTGAGCACGCAGACGAGGTAAGCGAGCACGAGCAACCGCCCCGCCACCATCAGCATGTTCCGAGTGAGCCCCAACGACATCCGCGCGCAAATCGCTCCGTTCGGGATGCACCTTAGCGCAGGAGGCGCTGCGCTGCAAAGAGGAGAGGACACCGGTCCACTCTTCACGTTGTCGCGTGCCGTGCTTCGGCACAACAACTCTCGCCGGGGCTCGTTTTGCGGCAGTCACACCGCGCGCTCGTTGTTCACCTCGCCCCGCTTGCGGGGAGAGGTCGGATGGCATCGCTAGATGCCATCCGGGTGAGGGGGGCTGTCCGCACGGTCGGTGGGTGTGGCCGCCCCTCACCCCAGCCCTCTCCCCGTGAAGAACGGGGAGAGGGAGGACACCGCGCGCTGCGCGAAAGCTTGCCCCCACATACACGACGGTCTCGATCGCGTTGCTCATCACGTTGGGCGGCAACGCCGTTCGGGCAAACGCATGCGCTCGATTGGCCGAAGCGCCTTTGTTGCGCTGCTTCTGCATGCCCAAGCCCGCAGCAATGCGGCTTGACCCCAGGGCATGCGGCGACGAAGTTGCAGGCCATCGTGCACGGACCCCAGACAAGATTCGAGGAAGCGCCTCACTTCACACCGGACTTGCGCCAGGCCTGGGCGCGGCTGGCGCTGGCGCTCGTCATCGGGTCGATCGGCGGCGCCGGGATGTGGACCGTCGTGGTGGTGCTGCCGACGGTGCAGGCCGAATATGCCGCGAGCCGCGGCGCGGTGTCGCTGGCCTATACGTTGACGATGTTCGGCTTCGGCCTCGGCGGCGTCATCGTCGGCCGCATCACCGACCGCTTCGGCATCGTCACCGCGATGGCGCTGTCCATCGCCACCACGGCCGCCGCCTATCTGCTCGCCGGCGCCTCGGTGACCCTGTGGCAATTCCAGGCGGTGTATTTCCTGATCGGGCTCGGCTCCTCCGTGACCTTCGCGCCGCTGATGGCGGAGGCGTCGCACTGGTTCGAGCGCTATCGCGGGCTTGCCGTCACCATCGTCGCCTCCGGCAACTATGTCGCCGGCACGGTGTGGCCGCCGCTGGTGAATTATGGCGTGCAGCAGATCGGCTGGCGCGCCACCCATGTCGCGCTCGGCATCTTCTGCGCGGTGACGATGTCGGCGCTGCTGCTGGTGTTGCGCGCGCGGATGGGCGGCCCCGGCGCGCACGACCACAGCCAGGCTCCGCCGCCGCAATTGAGCCTGCCGATCTCCACCAATGCGCTGACGGTGCTGCTCAGCGTCGCCGCGATCGCCTGCTGCGTGGCGATGGCGATGCCGCAGGTGCATATCGTCGCCTATTGCGGCGATCTCGGCTATGGCGTCGCCGTCGGCGCGCAGATGCTGTCCTTGATGATGGCGCTCGGCATCGTCAGCCGGATCGGCTCGGGATTCCTTGCCGACCGCGTCGGCGGCATGCGCACGCTGCTGATCGGATCGCTGGCGCAGGGATTTGCGCTGCTGTTCTATTTGTTCTTCGACGGCCTGACGTCGTTGTATCTGATCTCGGGCATGTTCGGCCTGTTCCAGGGCGGCATCGTGCCGAGCTACGCGATCATCGTGCGCGAGGCGATGCCGGCGCGCGAGGCCGCGACCCGGGTCGGCATCGTCATCTTCGCCTCGGTATTCGGCATGTCCTTCGGCGGCTGGGTGTCGGGCGTGATCTTCGACGCCACCGGCTCCTATGCTGCGGCCTTCGCCAACGGCATCGCGTGGAATGCGCTCAACCTCACGATCGTGGTGACCTTACTGATCCTGGCCCGGCGGCAACACCGGCTGGCGGCCTGAGCGGAGCGCCGTTGCGCGGGGGCCACAGTCGGACCTCGATCCGGCTTCATATGCACGTCGTCATACAAAATCCCGTCCGCCGCCGCAAATCCATCGAATCCGATTCCGCAACTAGGAACTCGATCGAGGCCAGCGAGGGCTGTGGGGTCCCGCGCGCTTCGCATCGCGAAGTGGATTTGTCGCGAGGTCTCAGCCGAGGCCGCGGTCGCCCGTTGCATGCCTGACGAAGGGCAGGCCTTGAGGCGAATGCTCCGGACCGGTGGAGATTGCTGCGGCGGCATCGCGATGGTGCAGGAGGCCGTTGCGCTATGTCCATCGTTTCACGCGCCGTTTCGCTTGGGGTTATTGCCGCGCTCGCCGCCGGGCTGATGATGAGCGAGGTATCAGCGCAGGCCTGGCCGCAACTGCAACAGCAGCCGCAAGCCGCTCAGCCGCCGCGCTCCGCGGCAACCCGCTCGGTGATCGTGCCGGTCGCGCCGGCTGCGGCCAAGCCCAACGCGGCCACGGCGCCGGCGCCGCCGCGTCCCGTCGGCCTGCCGGCGTCGCTGTCACCTGCGCCAGGCAGCGGGCCGGACGTGTGGCGGCTGCCCAATCCGAACGACGTCAATGACGGCACCGTCACCATCATCACCGCGCCGGCCGGCGGCGCGACGTCGGTGTTCGGCTCCGACATGGCGCGCGTGCTCGACGACCAGACCAATGTCCGCGTGCTGCCGGTGCTCGGCAAGGGGCCGGTGCGCAACGTCTCGGATATCCTGTTCCTGAAAAGCATCGACATGGGCGCGGTCGCCGCCGACGTGCCCGAATTCTACCGGCTGCAATACGGCATCCCCGACATCACCTCGCAGCTCCGCTACATCGCGCGGCTCTATCACAACGAGATCCACGTCATCGCGCGCTCCTCGATCCGCTCGATCTTCGACCTCAACGGCAAGCGCATCATCGCGCCGACCGATGTCGGCTTCTATTCCGCGCGCGTGATCTTCAACCGGCTCGGCATGACCGCGTCGTTCGACTACGCGACCGACGATGCGAAATCGATCCAGAAGCTGATCGACGGCGAGGCCGATGCCTACATCGTGTCGACCGGCAAGGTGTTTCAGCTCGCCCGCAACATCAGGAACGACAATCGCGCGCTACATCTGGTGAAGATTCCCTATGACCGCCGACTGCAGGATTTGTATCTGCCGACGACTTTGGCGGCGGAGGAATATCCGAACCTGCTCAATCCCGGCGAGACCGTCGAGACGGTGGCGATCGGCATGCTGCTCGTCAGCTACAACTGGCCTGAGAATACCGAGCGCTATCGCAAGGTCGCGCGCTTCGTCGAGGCGTTCTTCGCCAACTACGATGAGTTCATGAAGCCGCCGCGGCATCCGAAATGGAAGGAGTCGAGCATCGTCGCCGTCATTCCCGGCTGGAAGCGCTTCAAGGCGGCGGATGACTGGCTGGTCGCGCGCAACATGACGCCGCGACCGCAGGTCGCCGACGTCCAGCAGCAGCAGTTCGAAACCTTCGTGCGCCAGACCGGCGGACAGATCTCGAATGATCCGGCCGAGCGCAGCGCGCTGTTCCGCCAGTTCCTGCAATGGCGCCAGCAGCACGGCGGTCCGCCGACGCCGTCGCGCTGAACTGATTCACACCGACTGGCCGGTCTTCAACAATGAGCAGCCGGTGATCTTGAGGCTGCCGTCGGGCTGCGTCTGCACCGTGTAGAGCGCCTCCCAGGCCTCGCCATTGGCGTCAACGATGTGGACGCGCTGGGCGATCACGCCGTCCTGCGCCTGCGCTGCGCCAAACTCGAAGCTCTTGTGGCGGTAGACCGGCGCATAGCCCTCCCGCACCATCGCCATAAACACCTCGATGCTGGGAAAGAGCGCCTGGATTTCGGGCGCGGCCTGCGCATAGGCGCTTGCGCCGTCGTCGCGGGCCAGCGCCTGCTCCTGGGCGCGGATGACGCTCTGAGCGGCGGTGACGTCGTCGCCGGCGAAGGCCGGGGACCACAGCAGGCAGAGACAGACAAGCCAGGCTGGCACTCGCATCGCACTTGCTCCGTGACGGCTGTCGTGACAGAGCCAGATCAGGCGGCGGACAACGGCCCGCCGGTCGATCTGGTCTCTTACGGCCCGAATCATGCATCCGGGATCGCGAACAGAGCAAGGCAGCATGGCGGATTTTTCTCACACCCGATCGCTTTTCAGGATCCCTGACGGGGTCATCTATCTCGACGGCAATTCGCTCGGTGCGCTGCCCGCGGCGGTGCCCGCCCGCGTGGCCCGGATGCTCGAAGCGGAATGGGGGCAGGAGCTGATCCGTGGCTGGAACAGCGCCGGTTGGATGGTGCAGCCGCGCCGCGTCGGCGATCGCATCGCGCGGCTGATCGGCGCAGCGCCCGGCACGGTCATGATGGGCGATACGCTGTCGATCAAGGTGTATCAGGCGCTCGCCGCGGCGCTGTCGCTCAATCCGGGCCGCCGCGTAATCCTGTCGGACAGCGGCAACTTCCCGTCCGATCTCTACATGGCGCAGGGCCTGATCCGCATGCTCGGCGATCGCGTGTCGCTGAAGGTGGTCGAGCCGGAGCAGGTCGAGGATGCGATCGACGACAGCATCGCCGTGCTGATGCTGACGGAGGTGGACTACCGCACCGGACGCATGCACGACATGGCCGCATTGACGAAGAAAGCGCATGCCGTTGGCGGGCTCACGGTGTGGGACCTCGCGCATTCCGCCGGCGCCGTGCCGGTCGATCTCGCGGGCGCCGATGCCGATTTCGCCGTCGGCTGCACCTATAAATATCTCAATGGCGGCCCGGGCGCGCCGGCCTTCATCTACGTCGCCCCACGTCACGCTGATATCGCGCCGCCGGCGCTGTCGGGCTGGATGGGGCACGAGGCGCCATTCGCCTTCGATCTCGACTATCGCCCGGGCGGTGGCATCGAGCGCATGCGCATCGGGACGCCGCCGATCATCGCGCTCGCGGCCCTCGATGCGGCGCTCGACGCCTGGGACGGCGTCTCGATGCAGGATGTGCGCAACGCCTCGATCGCGCTCTCCGAGCTGTTCATCGCCGAGGTCGAGACGCGCTGTCCGTCGCTCACATTGGCGTCTCCGCGCGATGCGACGCGGCGCGGCAGCCAGGTGTCGTTCCGTCATCCGGACGGCTATGCGATCATGCGCGCGCTGATCGCGCGCGGCGTCATCGGCGACTTCCGCGCGCCGGACGCGCTGCGCTTCGGCTTCACGCCGCTCTATGTCGGCGAGGCCGAGGTGCGCGGCGCCGTCGACATCCTCGCGGAGGTGCTCGACAACAAGCTCTGGGACAAGCCCGAGTACCGCCAGAAGGAGCTCGTGACATGAGCGGCGCGCCCTACGATCCCGCCACCGAAGGTGCGCGGATGAACTTCAAGGGACGGATGTCCTATGGCGACTATCTGATGCTGGATCGCCTGCTCGACGCGCAGGCGCCGCTGTCCTCGGCCCATGACGAACTGCTGTTCATCATCCAGCACCAGACGTCCGAGCTGTGGATGAAGCTCGCGATCCACGAGATCAAGGCCGCGATGGCCGCGATCGCCAGGGACGATGTGCAGCCCGCGTTCAAGATGCTGGCGCGGGTGTCGCGCATCTTCGAGCAGCTCAACGGCGCCTGGGATGTGCTGCGCACGATGACCCCCAGCGAGTACACGCTGTTCCGCGACAAGCTCGGCGAATCCTCCGGCTTCCAGTCCTTCCAGTATCGCTCGATCGAATTCCTGCTCGGCAACCGCAACCTCGCGATGCTGCGCCCGCATGCGCATCATCCGGAGCTGACGGCGGAGCTGGAAGCGATCCTCGCCAAGCCGAGCCTCTATGACGAAGCGCTGCGACTGCTCGCGCGCCGCGGCTTCTTCATCGGCGCCGACGGCCAGCGCACCGACTGGCGCGGCTCCCGCACCGAAAGTCCAGAGGTGGCCGCGGCCTGGACCAGCGTCTATCGCGATCCGCAGCGGCATTGGGAGCTGTATGAGCTCGCCGAGAAGCTGGTCGATTTCGAAGACTATTTCCGCCGCTGGCGCTTCAACCACGTCACGACGGTGGAGCGCATCATCGGCTTCAAGACCGGCACCGGCGGCACCTCGGGCGTGAACTACTTACGCAAGATGCTGGAGATCGTGCTGTTCCCCGAACTGTGGAAGCTGCGCACCGGGCTGTAGAGCCGTCGCGCTCATTCGATCAGGAGACTCTCATGCTGTATGCCGTCAAGGACTGGGACAACGCCTACGCCAACGGCCCGAACATTCCCGGCGGCGAGCGCTGGCCCGGGCTGTGGGTCGCGCCGGCGGAAGCCTATCGCAAGGAGCTCGCGGGGCGAGGCCGCGCGAAGATCGACATCGCCTACGGCGCGCATGAACGTCAGCGGCTCGACCTGTTCCTGCCGGAGAGCACGCCGAAAGGCCTCGTCGTGTTCGTGCATGGCGGCTACTGGATGCGGCTCGACAAGAGCTTCTGGTCGCATCTCGCGCGGGGACCGATCGCGCGCGGTTTTGCGGTCGCAATGCCGTCCTACCGGCTGTGCCCCGAGGTCGGCCTCGCTGATATCACCACCGACGTCGCGCAGGCGATCGCGAAGGCGATGGACGAGGTCGCCGGTCCGGTGGCGTTGACCGGCCACTCCGCCGGCGGCCATCTCGTCAGCCGCATGATATGCCGCGACGCGCCGCTGTCGCCTGAGCGCCAGAAGCGCATCACGAGCGTGGTCTCGATCTCCGGCCTGCACGATCTGCGCCCGCTGCAGCGGACCGCGATGAACGAGACGCTGCATATCGATGACGACACAGCTCTGCACGAGAGTCCCGCCCTGCTGACGCCGATCGATGGCGCCAAGGTCACCGCCTGGGTCGGCGGCGCCGAACGCAACGAATTCCGCCGCCAGGCGGAGCTGCTCGCCAATATCTGGACTGGGCTCGGCGCATCCACGGCCTATGTCGAGGCGCCGGACCGGCACCATTTCGATGTGATTGATGAACTGGCGGATGCCGAGAGCGGGCTGGTGAAGGCGCTGGTGGGCTAGCTGCGCTTGTTTGCTCGCCGACGTTATGTCTGCCGAGATCGCGCAGCTTGCGCGGTGCAACCTCTCCCCGCTCTTTGCGGGGAGAGGTCGGATTGCGTAGCAATCCGGGTGAGGGGCATGGCACGCACGCGGCCCGGATCGCAGGTGTCTCGGACGGGCACTTTGGCTCCCATTGCGATGTGAGTTCGCTGCAGAGAAGTAGTACCGCCCGTGTGGCTGCCCCTCACCCCGACCCTCTCCCCGTAAGAACGGGGAGAGGGAGAGCACCGTTGCCGGGGTGCGCAGGTGGGCTCAGTCTCAGCTCTCCGCGACCGCATCACCCCAGGCATGCGCGATCTCGGTGGCGCCGCTGTTCGTCTCGCCGTTGCGCAGTACGATGCTGGGGCAGGCGAACTTCATCGGCATGGTCTGGACCGGCGCAGGCACGGTCTCGAACTTCGCCGCGAGCGCACTCATCACCTCTGCGGGCAGCCGAGTGTCCGCACCGACCACGTCGCCTTCGCTGGCGTCGATGCGGGGCTGATGGATCGCGGCGTCGAGGTCCATGCCGTAATCCATCACGAAGGACAGCATCTGCGCCACCGCGGGCAAAATGCGGCGGCCGCCGGAGGCGCCCAGCGCGAGGCGGCGGCCATCGGCGGCTTCGGCCACCACAGGCGTGTAGTTGGTGAGGCAGCGTTTGCCGGGCGCCAGCGAGTTGGTGGTGCCGGGCGTCGGGTCGAACCACATGATGCCGTTGTTCATCATGATGCCGCTCTGCGGCGCCTGGAATTTCGAGCCGAAGCCCGACAGCAGCGTTTGCGTCACCGCGGCCATGTTGCCGTCGCGATCGACGACGGAGTAGTGCGTGGTGCAGGCGGGCGCGAGATATTCGGCGCCGAGCGCGCGCTTGCCCGCAGCATCGCCCATGTCGTTGAGCCGCTCGCGATAGGCCGATTGGAGCGCCTCGGCATAGGCGATGAAAGCGGCGGCATCAGGCGCCTTGCCGTGGGTCGCGATGTTCGCCTGCATCAGCCGCAGTGCATGTGCCAGCGTGGGGCCTGCGGTGAGCTCCGGCGTGGCGAACACGGTGCCGCCGCGATAGGGAATCCGCAGCGGCTCGCGGACATGCGCCTCGAACGCCGCGAGATCCTCGACCGACAGCGCGCCGCCGGCAGCCTGGATGTCCCGCGTCAATGAGCGCGCGATGTCGTCCTGGTAGAAGTCGCGCGCGCCGGCTTGGGCGAGGTGCGACAGCGTTGCCTTGAGCTGCTCCTGCGGCAGCCGCGTCACCGCCTTTGCGCCCCATTGCGGGTTCGGCGGCAGGCCGTCCTTGAGATAGGCCGCGGCGCTGCCGGGATAGCGGCGCAGATCGGCGGCGCAGCTCGAGATCATCACGGTGGTCCACCAGTCCACCAGCAGGCCTTCGGCCGCGAGCGCGACGCTCGGCTTCACCAGGTCCTGCCAGGGCAGCTTGGCGTAGCGGCGGTGCGCCGCCTCCATGCCGGCGACGACGCCGGGCACGGCAATGGCGCCGGGACCGTGCAGATTGCGGTCGTCCTTGACCCGCGGCCACGGGAAGATGTCGGGCGACACGCTGCCGTCATTCGTCAGCGGATAGTCCTCGACGCGCAGAGAGTCCGGCGCGCGCATGCCGTAGTCGATCACCTCGACGCGATTCTCCTTGGCGCGATACAGCACCATGGCGCCGCCGCCGCCGAGCCCGCTCATCCACGGCTCGACGACGCCGAGCGCGAAACCGGTCGCGATGACTGCATCGATGCAGTCGCCGCCGGCCGCCAGCACATCGGCGCCGATTTCGGCCGCGCGTCGCGACTGCGCCGCGACGATGCCGCCCTTGGCTGTCACCGCCGGCTTGCGGATCTCCTGGCGATTGGAAAACTGATACGGCATGATAACTCCCCTTCGATCCGCCTCATTCGTCGGGCGAATTGACACCGTCGGCCGTCGACACACAATCGGCAGCAGCGTCTGCCTCCTCAGCTCAGATCGAATGACGGGAGCAGGTGTTGAGGATTAATTTACCATTCGGAACTAGGGTCGACGGCAGACGAGATCAATCTCGATCAGCGCGTCATAGGCGAGGCCGGTGACGCCGACGCAGGTGCGGGCCGGCAACCGGTCTGCGGGGAAGAATGAACGGTAGGTTTCATTCATTGCCGCATAATCCCGCTTGAACTCGGTCAGGTAAATCCGAGACATCACAATATGTTCGAGGCCGAGGTTGAGACCTTGGAGGATGTACTTCAAGTTCTGCATCACCGCCTTCGTCTGATCCACGATCCCCTCCGGCAGCACGCCCTTCGCCTCCGGTGAGTCCGGCATCTGGCCGGTGACGAAGACGAATCCGTCAGTCTCCACGGCGTGGCTGAACGGCGCCACCGGCTTGGTGGCGCCTGCGATCATGTGGAACTGCATGGTGAGGGTCCTTCTACGAGTTGATAGGTAGGGTGGGCAAAGCGGCGCCGCAGGCGACGCGTGCCCACCATTCAAAGCGGCGGTGGGCACGGCGCGGGACACGTCATTTGATACAGCAGCAGAGCGGGCGCGCCTTTGCCCACCCTACGCTTCAACGTCACATCAATCCGCATCCTCGAACAGCCGCTTGCTCAGGATCGCGTGGACGCCCCAATTGCCGTCGACCACTTGCGTGACGCCGAAATCCACCGCGGCGGACATCAGCGCCACCGCCTCGTCCTCGCTGAGACCTTTGATGTGCATCAGGAAGCGGCGCATCTTGCGGAAGGCGTCCTTCATCGCGAGGTCGAGCGACGACTTCGCGTAGACCTCGCTCTGGCCCTGCGCGCCGAACTCGGCGAGGTAGTTCGGATGGCTGAAGCCGGTCAGCACCCAGTCGGTTGCAGTTTCGATCAAGGGATAGCTGAGATCGGCAAAGGGTTTGCCTGCGAGCTGCGTCTTCTTGTGGAGGATGACCTGGAAGGTGCCGGTCATCGAGCATTCGATCGCGGTGCCGCCGAGCTCGCCGTCGCCTTGCGTCGCGTGGGGATCGCCGACCGACAAGAGCGCGCCGGGCACCGCGACCGGCAGATAGACCGTCGATCCCTTGCCGAGTCGCCAATTGTCGAGATTGCCGCCGAAATAGGACGGCGGAATCGAATCGACGAAGTCGACCTCGCGCGGCGCGACCGCAATGACGCCGAAATGCGGCCGCAGCGGAAGGCGGATGTTGTCGAGCACGCCGTGGCGGCGCTTGATGCTGCCGGGCGCGACCGGCACGCCGGGATAGTCGTAGGTCGCATGCACCACGCCAGCCGGATCGGTCTGCGGCTCCCAGCGATAGGAGTACAGCGCCCGCGCGTGCGGCTCGGGCGCGTCGGCGAAGATCTCGTAGATCGTCACCGCCTCGCGCGGAGCCGGCGCTGATATCAGCTCGTTGTAGTGATAGCCCCACCACGCCGCGACGCTGGAGCCGAACACGCGTCCCCTATGTTTCGGGCTCCGGTTCGGCCGCGGCACGATGTCGAGGATGCGCACCTCCAGCACGTCGCCGGGCTGCGCGTCCTTGATCGCCACCGGCCCGGTGCAGATGTGCACGCCAAAGCCTTCGCCGGCGCCGCGGCCGAACACGCTGGCGTCCATCGGCCCGGCGCCGCGGCGGTCGACGTTCTTCTTAGCCTTGCTCCAGCCGAACACGCTGAGCGCGCCGTCATCGCCCGCGATCATGAGCTCCGGATCATCGGAGGCATGCTGGGTCAGCGTCTCCACGGTGATCGTGTCACCGGACGCGATCTCGATTTGCGGCGGCAGCGATCGGCTGAAATAGCCCCAATGCACGCGTTCCGCAGAGACCGCCAGATGATGATGTCGCTGTTCTGCATGTTGATCGTTGGCCGGGGCGGGCAGGGCGATATCGCTTTTCGACGGAGCCGCGGTCTGGCAGCCGCGCTGCTGCGCCAGCGCATCCTGCGGCCAGCCGCGCTGGCCGCGTGGCGCCACTGAGGTCACCGCTTGCTCCGCCTTCTGCTGCCGGAACTCGCGCGGCGACAGGCCGAAGCGGGCGCGGAAGCTGCGACTAAAATGCGCTGAATCGGCAAAGCCGTAGCGATAAGCGATCTCGGAGATCGAGCGATGCGCCTCGGCCGGATTGGAGAGATCGGCCCAGGCGCGCTGCAGCCGCCGCTCCTTGACGTAGTGCGTGTAGTTGTCGCCGGCGTTCTCGAACAGTTTTTGTAGATAGCGCTCGGAGATGCCTTCCGCCTGGGCGACGCGCGTGGGCGTCAGCTCGGCGTCTTCGAGCTGGCGCTCGATCGCCTGGCAGATCCGGTGCAGGATCGCCGCCTGGGTCGCGCTGCTGCCGGCCTCGGAGGTCGGCACCGCCTGCTGATGTGCGAGCGTCAGCAGGAGATCGACCAGGCTCTGCGCGACCGTGCTCCATTCGGCGTCGCTCAGGGTGTCGACGGTCCGCGCGGTCGCCTCCATGGTGCGGCAGACCACGTCGGCGAGTCCGCTCGGCGCGATCACCTGGGGCTTGGCGAATTTCAGCTTGCCGCTGATGCGGCCGTGCAGGGCGGCTGACGTGACCGACAGCACGATCGCGCGCAGATCGCGCTGGAAGGCAAGGCTCCAATCGCCTGTGCGCGGCAGCAGGATCAGATGGCCGGACGGGATGATGCGGTGCGCGTCGCCGCAGCGGAGCACGGCGCCATCCTCGATCGCGAGCAGCGCGATCGGCAGGTCCTCCTGGACCTGCGGAACCGCAGCAATGGCCTGCGTACCCGCCGACAGCCGCGACAGCGCAACGCCCGGCGCGCTGCGATTCGAGGCGGTCGCGTGCCCATCGTCGAACGGCGACTTCGCGGCAGGCTGCAGCCCGACCGAATTCAGCACATCGCGCCACGCCTCGGGGCGCTCGCCCTGCGCATAGGATTCGCTGGTGAACGGACGGAAACTCATGGCACGCCCCGGGTCCGGGATTTCGAAGCAACCCCCGTGCCAGATGAGCTTCACTGTGGGTCGTGTGCCGGTGGTGCTCAGTCTTCTGCTCTCAACGTCATTGTGTTCGATTCTGCCACCGCATCAGCGGTCCGTTCCCCTCCCCCCGCGCGAAGCGGAGCTTCGCTAGGCGGGGAGGGGTTAGGGGGGGTCCCCGGCGGCAGTGTTGCCTGGGGTACCCCCCTCCCCAACCCTCCCCCACAAGGGGGGAGGGAGCACACCGCCTTCGGCGAGAGAGCTTGAGCCAGCATCGACAGACTCAATCACACCGGAACACATTCTTCCGGATCGTGCCGTGCACGCCCCAATTGGCATCCACCACCTGCGTGACGCCGAAATCCGCGCCGACGGACATCAGCGAGATCGCCTCGTCCTCGCTGAGGTGATGCACCGTCATCAGGAAGCGGCGGAGCTTGCGGAAGGCGTCGCGCATGGCGCGGTCGAGGCTGGAGTGGTTGGCGATCTCGGTCTGCGCATTGGCGCCGAGCTCGGCGAGATAGTTCGGATAGGTGAAGCCGTAGACCGACCAGGCGTCATTGGTCTCGAGCAGCGGATGCGTCAGGCCCTCGAGCGAGGTGCCGGCGAGATCGCTCTTCTTGTGCAGGATGAACTCGAAGTCGCCGGTTAGCGAGGTCTCGATCGCGGTGCCGCCGAGCTCGCTGTCGCCCTGCGCCGCGTGGGGATCGCCGACCGAGAAATAGGCGCCGGGCACGGCGACCGGATAATACATCCGCGCGCCCTTGCCGATGCGCCAATCGTCGATGTTGCCGCCGGTGTAACCAGGCGGAATCGAGGAGACGTAGTCGGCTTCCGACGGCGCCAGACCCATGGTGCCGAAATGTAGCCGTGCCGGCACCTTGATGCCGGGCAGGATGTTCTCGCGCTTCTTGATCGTGGTGTGATCGACCGGCACGCCGGGATAGTCGATGGTCGGGTGCACGATGCCGTCGGGATCGGTTTGCGGCGTCCAGATGTAGTTGTAGACCGCCTTGGCGAACGGCTCGCCAGAGGTGTCGAGTTCGAAGATGGTCACGACCTCGCGCGGCTTCGGCTCCTCGATCAGATCGTGATAGTGGAAGCCCCAATTTGCGGCAGCGTTCGAGCCGAAGCATTTGCCGGCGTGGCAGCCGCATTGGCTCGGCCGCGGCCGGATGTCGAGGATGCGCACCTCCAGCACGTCGCCGGGCTCGGCGCCCTCGATCGCGACCGGGCCGGTCAGCAGATGCACGCCGATGCCTTCGCCGGAGCCGCGAATGAACGGGCCCTCGGTCGGCCCCGAGCCGCGCCGCGCGACGGCCTTGTGCTCCCTCGTCCATCTGAACACGCTCTCGGCGCCGGGATCGTCCTTGATCATGCGCTCATAGTCGTCATTGGCGTGATGCGTCAGCGTCTCGATCGTCGCGCGGTCGCCGGAGCGCAAGGTGAGCGCGGGTGTCACCACCTTGGAGAAATAGCCCCAGTGGACGGTCTTGTTGGACACCGGCAGCAGATGGTGCTTCATGCGAGGCCTCTTTGCTCAGAGATCGTTGCGATGTGATCGAGACGGATGGGCCTCATGGTTCGAGACGGCGCTGCGCGCCTCCTCACCATGAGGTTCTGGCACCCAAGGCGGTCCTGCACACTGACCATGAACACGCCGCGAGGGGTGTTCATGGAGAGGGGAGAGAGTGAGCGCGCCGCACCCTCAGACCTCATCCTGAGGAGCCCGCCGCAGGCGGGCGTCTCGAAGGATGGCCGCGGGCTGGCTGCGAACCACACGCTCATGCCACCGCGTCCTTCGGCCGCTCGGCTTCCATCACCGAGAGGAAGCGCGCGGTCAGCGGATGGCGCGGGTTGGTCAGCACTTCGTGGGCCGGTCCCTGTTCGAGGATGATTCCGCCGTTGAGGAAGGCGACGCGGTCGGCGATCTCGTCGGCGAAGCGGATCTGATGGGTCGAGATGATCATGGTCAGCCCGTCATCGATGGCGAGGCGACGGATCACCTCCAGCACCTCGTTGATGAGCTCGGGATCGAGCGCCGAGGTTGGCTCGTCCAGCAGCAGCACGCTCGGGTTCGGCGCCAGCGCACGCGCGATCGCCACGCGCTGCTGCTGGCCGCCGGAGAGATGCCGCGGCAGCGCATCGGCGCGATGCGACAGCCCGACGCGATCGAGCAACTCGATCGCGCGGCGCTCGGCCTCGATACGGCCGAGGCCATGCACCCACCGCAGCGGACCCGCGATGTTCTCCTTGGCGGTGAGATGCGCGAACAGATTGAACTGCTGGAACACCATGCCGACGCCGACATTGGCGCGCTCATTGGCGATGGCGCGTGGCGACAGCTTGCGGCCCTTGTCGTCGAAACCAAGCTTGCGGCCGCCGACGCGGATCTCACCGGAATCCCAATTCTCCAGATGATTGATGCAGCGGAGCAGGGTGCTCTTGCCGGAGCCGGAGGGACCGAGCAGCGCGATCACCTCGCCGATGCGCACGGTGAGATCGAGCCCGTCGAGCACCTTGTTGCCGTGATAGGCCTTGCGGAGCTCCTTGACCTCGACAGCGACGTTGTTGCGGGCGATGGTCGCTGCGCGTCGGGCACGGTCTTCGATCGAGAGCGCAAGCGGTGGCGTTTCTTTCAGCTCAGCGGGCTCGGGCGGGGCTGCCTCGATGTCGGGGGAGGTCTTCGCTGCCAGCTCCAGCTTCGTTGCGAGATCGACACGGCGCCACGGCAGGTAATCCGCCAGCTTGCGCTGCTTCGCCGTGCGATCGAGATCGAGCAGCCATTCCAGGGCGAGCTGGATGACGCTGATCGCGCCGGTCAGCACCAGATAGAGCAGGCCGGATGCGAAGAAGATCGAAAAGAAGTCGAAGGTCGAGGACGCGAGCTGCGTCGAGCGCAGGGTCAGCTCCTGCACGGCGATCACGGAGGCGAGCGAGGAGTTCTTCAGTGCGCTCACGGCTTCGTTGCCGAAGGCGGGGATCATCGTCCTGATCGCCTGCGGCGCGATGATCCGGCGCATCAGCACGGATGGCGTCATGCCGAGCGCCTGGCCGGCGAGCAGCTGGCCGCGGTCCACACCGAGCACGCCGGAGCGCAGCATCTCGGCGATGAACGGCGCCTCGTTGCAGGCGAGCGCAAGGCCGGCGGCCACCACCGCTGGCAGCTTGATGCCGATATGCGGCAGCGCGTCGTAGGCGAACACCATCTGCAGGATCAGCGGCGTGCCGCGAAAGATCACGGTGTAGCCGCGTGCGATCATAGCCAGCGGCCAGAACCGGCTGAGCTGCATCGCGGCGAGGATGAGGCCGAGGATCAGTCCGCCGACCAGTCCGAGCGCGGTGACCTGCAGGGTCAGCTCGATGCCCTGCAGGAGGTACGGCATGCTGAGATAGTGCAGGAAGAGGGACATGAGCGGGCGGCCTGGCTGAGTACGTAGGGTGGGCAAAGGCGCGGAGCGCCGTGCCCACCGCGGTGCTGCGGAAGAAAGACGGTGGGCACGCTACGCTTTGCCCACCCTACGTAGTCGCGTCGTACGGCGTCGATGCTGAGATCGTCAGCTACGTGTGTGGTTCACGCATCTGTCGCCCAGATACCGGTGCGCTCCCTCCCCCCTTGTGGGGGAGGGCTGGGGAGGGGGGTACCCAGGAAAGACTGCCCGTGTGGACCCCCACCCCCGACCCCTCCCCGCAAGGGGGAGGGGAGCGCACCGTCTCGGCGGCTAGGGCTTTGCGTACGTAGCCGCGCGGCTATTAGTCCGCCGTCAAAATGTCCGGCTCCTTGAAGTTGGCGGGATCGAGCTGCCACTTCTTCAAGAGCTCCTGGTGGATGCCTTCCTTCTGCACCTCGATCAGGGCGGCCAGCACGGCGTCGCGGAACTTGGGCTTGTCCTTCGGGACGGCGATGCCGACCGAATAGGGGATGGTGACGGCGATCGCCTTTTCCAGCTTGTCCGGATAGGCCTTCACCGCCTGGTCGACCGTGTTGACGTCGTTGACATAGGTGTCGGCGCGGCCGGCCAGGATCGCCTGGATGCAGTTGGCGTTGTTGTCGTAGAGCTGGATCGTCGGCTCGGGCTTGCCGGCTTCCTTGCATTTCGGCGCGAGATCCTGGATCAGCGGCACCTCGACATAGCCGGTGTTCTCGGCCGCGGCTGCGCCGCACATCGACATGTTGATGCCGTTGATGCCCTTCGGGTTGCCCTTGGCGACCAGCACGCCATCGAACACCTTGGAGTAGGTGATGAAGTCGGCGGCCTTGGCGCGCTCCTTGGTGGCGTAGATGTCGGAGATCACGATGTCGGCCTGGCCGCTGGCGAGCGTCGTCAGCAGGGCGGCGAAGGTCACCGCCTTGTAGGTCAGCTTGAAGCCGAGGCAGTCGCCGATGGCCTCGCCGAGATCGATGTCGAAGCCGACATATTTGCTGGGATCCTTCGGGTCGATCGACTCGTAGCCCGGGGTGTGCGGATTGATGGCGTTGACGAGCGTCTTGCCCTTCCAGTCCGGATATTTCTCCTTCAGCGCGGCGCATCCCGCTGGTGTCGCCGCCTGCGCATCGATGGGGGCGAGAAGTCCCGCCGCGATGATGACGGCGAGCGCGGCAAGCCACGCGCGCCGCGCTCCGGTGAATAGCCTCGTCTGCATGTTGCCAGCTCCTTCGAACGATGATGTCGCGCTGGTCGGGCGGTGCATGGATGCCGTCGCCCCGGCCCAAGCTCGATGGCCAGCTTAGGTGCGCATGCGAAGGAATGACTTGTCCGTGGGCGCACAAAATCTTGGACGACACCGGCGCAACAATTAAGCAGGGGCCTGCCCAAAAAACATCCGGCGATTGATCCGTGTCACTCGTCTTGAAGACGTAACAATGATAGATAACAATCTCGGATTGCCTGACGTCCCGCTTTGAAGTTGCGATTGCACCATCATTCGTTTGCACGGAGGAAATCCTCATGCCGCGCGCTACGCATCACGTCCTCTCACAGCCGATCTTCCACGAACCCTCGTTCGGCGAAGGCGTGCCATCGCCTGATCCGACCGGCTTCATGCAGGAGCATCCGTCCGACAGGGAGGTGTTCCATCAGATCGGCGAACTCCTCAAGACCAAGGTCGTCGGCTTCAAGCAATCGCGCGCTCGTCCTGACGAGCTCTATACGCTTGCCGCCGCCTATGGCGCGCGAGGCGCCGAGGTCGTGGAGAAGATCCAGTCCGCCGGGCGGATCGTATTCCACGCGATCGGCGATTCCGGCGCCACCACCGACGGCAAGCAATATGCCGACGAGCTGTCGGTCGCCGATCAGCTGACCATGGACTGCAACATCACCGAGCTGGCCAACCGGCCGTCCTTCCTGCTCCACCTCGGCGACGTGGTTTACGATTTCGGCGAGTCGCAGTACTACTACGATCAGTTCTATGCGCCGTTCCGCGACTATCCCGCCCCGATCTTCGCGATCCCCGGCAACCACGATTCCTTCATTCTTCCCGGCACGCCCGCTGGCGAGACGCCGCTCGAGGTGTTCGCGCGCAATTTCTGCGCGGAGGCGCCGACGGTGACGCGCGAAGCAGCCTCCCTTCATCGCACCGCGATGACCCAGCCCGGCGTGTATTTCGCGCTCGACGTGCCGTTCGCCCGGGTGCTCTGCCTGTTCAGCAACGCGCTCGAGGACCCCGGCGTCATCTCCAGCGACGGCGGACGCTGGCCCGCCGTGCCGGATTATCAGCTCACTTTCTTGGAGGCACAGCTGACGAAGGCGAAGACCGACGGCTACAAGGGCGCGCTGCTGATCGCCGTTCATCATCCGCCGTTCAGCTATTCGGCGCCGTCCGCAACCGGGGCCGGCGGCGGGCTGCACGGCAGCAGCACCGATATGCTCAGGCAGATCGACACCATCTGCGCCAAGGTCGGGGTCTACCCGCACGCCTTCCTCTCCGCACATGCGCACAACTACCAGCGCTATACCCGCACGGTTCATTTCGGCGGCAAGGATCGCGACGTTCCGTTCATCGTCTGCGGCGACGGCGGGCATCACGTCAATTCGCTCGTGCGCGCAAGACGCGGGACGCCGGCGCGGGAACCTCATTTCGGATCCGACGTCCACTATCTCGACGTCGAGCCGTCGGTGACCAGCAAAGGGCTGATGCTCGAGAAGTACAATGATCGCGGCTACGGCTATCTGCGCATCAGCGCCGATGCCCACAAGCTCAGCATCGGTTTCCATGTGGTCGGCGAGGGGAGCATTGCGCAGTCCCGCTTCGACAAGGTGACGATCGATCTGGCGAGCCACGAGATGATCGCCAACTGAGCCGAGGCGGAGCTGAAGCTGAGATGCGCGCGGGCAACGGCGATCGGTCCGATCAACTCGTCCCGATCGTGCTCAGGCTGCGCGACGGATAGCGCAAGGCGACGTCGAACGGGTTGAGCTTGCCGGCGAGGGCCTGTGCCTCGCTCTGCAGGATCTTCACGACATGCGGCAGGCGATCCGCATTCAGCCGCTCGGCCAATGTCCCGACGCTGAGCGCCGCGACGGCGCGCCCTTGTGCGTCGAGCACGGGGACGCCGACGCCTGCCATGCCCGGAATAAGTCCGTTGCTGGTGTTGACCCAACCCTGCGCGCGCGCTAGCGCTATCGCGCTGCGTAGCGAGGCCTCGTCGAGAAAGCCTCGGTCGAGCAGGCGCGGAATGTTGAAGCGGATCACCGCCTCCTGCTCGCCCTCGGGCAGGTTGGCGAGAATGACGAGGCTGCCCTGGCCGAGCCCGAGCGGCACCTTGCCGCCGATGTCGCCGGTGAAGGAGCGGATCGGAAACGGTCCCTCGACGCGGTCCAGGCACACCGCATCGAAGCCGTTGCGCACCAGCAGGAAGATCGTGTCGCTCAAGGTGGCCGACAGCCGCAGCAGCGCTGGCCGCGCTGCGTCCCGCAAGCCGCTGGCCTGGCCGGCGCGCGCGGCGAGCACGTAGAAGTCGAGCGCGAGCCGATAGCGCTTGCCGGCGGCCTGCTCGGCAAAGCCCTCGGCGGCAAGGTCCTGCAGCATGCGGTGCGCAGTGGGCTGGCTGCACCCGGCAGCCTCGGCGATGTCCTTCAGCCGCAGCCCCTCGGGATCGCCTTCGGCGAGCACGCGCAGCAGTTTCAGGGCCCGTCGCAGGCTTGATGTGGAGTCGGTATCGGCGGTTGTCATCTGTCTCGGTGAAAAGCGGGAGGAATGAAGCGGCCAAAGATTTCATAACAGAATTTTGTTGAGATAAATTCAGGATACCGGAATTCATGATTGACGGTCGGTCGCCGTCCGACGTGAAATCTGTTCCGGGCGGCCATTCCCAGGCAATGGCAGGGAGCCTCCCGGGCGAGGACGCATGGGTTTCCTGACGCTGGACGGTCTGACGAAGCGCTACGGCGAGGCCGCTGCGGTCAGCGACGTCACTCTCAGCGTCGCCAAGGGCGAGTTCATCTCGCTGCTCGGCCCTTCCGGCTGCGGCAAGACCACCACGCTTCAGATGATCGCCGGCCTCGTTGAGCCCACTGCGGGGCGCATCACGCTCGACGGCCGCGACATCACCCATGAGAAGCCCGATCGCCGCGGCCTCGGCATCGTGTTCCAGAGCTACGCGCTGTTTCC
Organism: Bradyrhizobium sp. USDA 4353; assembly: GCF_054063215.1. Classification (NCBI taxonomy): domain Bacteria; kingdom Pseudomonadati; phylum Pseudomonadota; class Alphaproteobacteria; order Hyphomicrobiales; family Nitrobacteraceae; genus Bradyrhizobium; species Bradyrhizobium sp. USDA 4353. The sequence goes on along the minus strand of NZ_JBSSGB010000001.1, from coordinate 304,622 downwards.
GCACATGACGGTGGCGCAGAACGTGTCGTTCGGCTTGGAGATGCGTAAGGTTGCGCGCGCCGAGCGCGACGCGCGCGTCAAACAAGCTCTGGCTTTGGTGCAACTCGCCGCGCTCGCCGACCGCTATTCGCGCCAGCTCTCCGGCGGCCAGCGCCAGCGCGTTGCAGTGGCGCGTGCGCTCGTCATCGATCCGCCGGTGCTGCTGCTCGACGAGCCCTTGTCCAACCTCGATGCCAAGCTGCGCGAGGAGATGCAGTTCGAGCTGCGCGGCATCCAGCAGCGCGTCGGCACCACCACGATCATGGTGACGCATGACCAAAGCGAGGCGCTGTCGATGAGCGACCGCGTCGTCGTGATGGAGCAGGGCCGCATCATGCAGGTCGACGCGCCGTATGGGTTGTATGAGAGTCCTGCGACGCCCTTCATCTCCTCCTTCGTCGGCAAGATGAACCGGCTGCTCGGCGTCTGGCGTCGAGGCGGCGTTGAGATCAATGGCCGCGTGCTGCCGTGCGCTGGCGCAGGGCTTGCGGAGGGCGCGGCGGCTGTGCTGGCGGTCCGGCCGGAGAAGATCACGCTGACATCGCCCGGCGCCGGCGTGCTCGACGGCCGCGTCAAGGCGCGCTTCTTCCTCGGCAGCGCCTGGTTCTTCACCGTGGAGACGAACGCCGGACCGATCGGCGTCTCCATGGCCAATGCCGGCGAGGAGCCGGCGCGCGAGGGCGATCCAGTCGGACTAATCTGGAGCAGCGCAAGCGCCAAGGCGGCCGGGCCGGACGGAGCGCCGCAGGCATGAGCAGCGCCCGCACCGGCACGATACCCTGGCTGCTCGCCGCGCCCGGCGCGCTGCTGTTCACGGCGCTCGTGCTCGTGCCGCTCGCGCTCACCTTCATGCTCTCGTTCCACGTCTACGACGCGGCCAGCGGAGTCAAGGACGAGACCACGCTTGCGCACTACACCACCATCCTCTCCGACAGCTACTTCATCACCATCTTCTGGCGCACCTTGCGGCTGGCGGCGCTGACCACCTTGATCTGCGCCGTGATCGGCGCGCCCGAGGCCTACATCCTGTCGCGCATGCGCGAGCCCTGGCGCTCGGTCTTCCTGCTCGCGATCATCGGCCCGCTGCTGGTGTCGGTGGTGGTGCGCACCTTCGGCTGGAGCATGCTGCTCGGTCCCACCGGGCTCGTGAACGAGGCCTTCCGCGACCTCGGCCTCGGCACCGTCAAGATCCTCTACACCGAGACCGCGATCGTGATTGCGCTGGTCCACGTCATGCTGCCGTTCATGGTGATCCCGGTCTGGACCTCGCTGCAGAAGCTTGATCCGATGGTCGAGGCTGCCGCCTGGACGCTCGGCGCCTCGCGCTTCACCGCGCTGCGCCGCGTGGTGCTGCCGCAGGTCTCGATGGGCCTTCTGTCCGGCAGCCTCGTCGTGTTCGGACTCTCCGCGTCAGCCTTCGCGATCCCCGCGCTGCTCGGCGGCCGCCGGCTGAAGATGGCGGCGACCCTGGTCTATGACGAGTACATGCACGAGCTGAACTGGCCGCTCGGCGCGGCCATCGCGATCCTCGTGCTGGTCATGAACCTCGTCATCATGCTGGCCTATCAGCGCGTCGTCGAGACCCGCGCGCGACGGACGTTGGGGTGAACGGCATGCACCGCAATGGTCCGATCGCGCTGATCTTCCACACGCTCGTCGTGGCCTTCGTGCTTGCGCCCCTGGTCGTGATCTGCCTCGTCGCCTTCACGCCCGCGAACACGTTGACGCTGCCGACGACACAATTTTCGCTGCGCTGGTTCACGGCCGTGTTCGCGCATCCGGACTTCGTCGCCTCCTTCCTCAACAGCCTATGGGTCGCAGTGATAGCGGCGACGATCGCCGTGGTGCTCGCGGTCGCCGCCGGCCTCGCGCTCGACCGCTACGACTTCCGTGGCCGCGCCGCGCTGAACGCGCTGTTTCTGTCGCCGCTGATGATCCCGCATCTCGTGCTCGGCGTCGCGCTGTTGCGGCTGTTCGCGCTGCTCGGCGCCACCGGCAGCCTTACTTGGCTGACCGCAGGTCACATCGTCGTCGTCACACCCTATGTGCTCCGCCTCGTCCTGGCCGCGCTCTCCGGCCTCGACCGTAGCGCCGAACAGGCGGCCGTCACGCTCGGTGCCTCCGGCTGGATCGTATTCCGCCGCATCACGGTGCCGATGATCCTGCCCGGCATCACCGGCGGCTGGCTGCTGGCCTTCATCAACTCCTTCGACGAGCTCACGATGTCGATCTTCATCACCTCGCCCGCCACCGTCACTCTGCCGGTCCGCATGTACATGTACGCGACCGAATCGATCGATCCGATGATGGCCGCGGTGTCGGCCCTGATGATCGCGGTGACGGCGGCGGCGATGCTGCTGCTCGACCGCATCTTCGGCCTCGACAAAATCCTCGTCGGCCAGGGCTGACACATGCCGCTGCTGCATCGTCTCGCCCGCACCGATAGCCCGGTGATCTTCTTCACCATCGACGGCGTGCCCTGCGAGGGCCGCGCCGGTGATACCGTACTGACGGCGGTGCTCTGTCACGGCGAGCGCCTGCGCGAGAGCGAGTTCAGTGCGTCGCCCCGCGCCGGCTTCTGCCAGATGGGCGCGTGCCAGGATTGCTGGGTGCAGCTCGACACCGGCGAGCGTCTGCGCGCCTGCACGACTCCGCTGAGCGAAGGCATGCACATCATCACGCAGAGGAGGCGCAGCCATGGCTGAGCGCGCACCGCCTTTGATCCTCGGCGCCGGCCCGGCCGGCATCCGCGCCGCGATCACGCTGGCCGCCGCGGGTTTACGGCCCGTCGTGATCGACGAGGGCCACGCCTGCGGCGGGCAGATCTATCGCCAGCCGCTCACCCCCGACGGCCGCGATGACCGCGCACGCTATGGCTCGGAGGCCGCGAAGGCAATGCTGCTGCATCGCGACTTCGCGGCACTCGGCAACGAGGTCGACTACCGGCCGAATACATTGTTGTGGAATCTGCGCGACGGTGCCGCAGACCTTCTCCGCGACGGCACCAATCACCGTGTGAGCTATGACGGTCTGATCCTCGCCACCGGCGCGACCGATCGCGTGCTGCCGATTTCCGGCTGGACCCTGCCAGGCGTGTTCACGCTGGGCGGCGCGCAGATCGCGCTCAAGGCGCAGGGCTGCGCCATCGGCCGGCGCGTGGTGTTCGCCGGGTCCGGCCCGCTGCTGTATCTCGTCGCCTGGCAATACATGAAGGCCGGTGTCGAGGTCGCGGCCGTGCTCGACGTCGCGCCGCTGTCGGCGAAACTCAACCTGCTGCGCGCGCTGCCGCTCGCGCCTGACATCGTGCTGCGTGGCCTACGCATGGCGGCGGAGCTGGCGCTGCGCGGCACGCGCGTGCAACTCGGCGTCTCCGATCTTCGCATCGAAGGCGCGGGCCGGGTTGCACGCATCCTCTATCGGGCCGGCGGACGCGAGCACGCGATCGCCTGCGACGGCGTCGGCTATGGCTTAAACCTGCGTTCGGAGACTCAGGCCGCCGATCTCGCCGGCTGCGCTTTTCGTTTCGACTCCCGCGACCGCGCGCATCTGCCGCTGCGCGATGCCAGCGGCCGCAGCAGCGTCGCGGACGTCTATCTCGCCGGTGACGGCGCGCGCATCGCCGGCGCAGATGCGGCGGAAGCTGCCGGCGAGCGCGCCGCGCTGGCGCTGCTAAGGGATCGCGGCCTGCCGCATGATGCCGCGCGGGCCACGGCCCTCGAACACACGCTCGCGAGGCTTGACCGTCTGCGCGACGCGTTCGAAGCGGCCTTTCCCTTTCCGGCGCATTGGGCGGACGACATTGCCGACGAGACGCTGCTCTGCCGCTGCGAGGAGATCAGCGCCGGCGAGGCGCGGCGCGCGATCGATGACTTCGCCCTCATCGAAATGAACCGACTGAAAGCGGTGACGCGCATCGGCATGGGCCGCTGCCAGGGCCGCATGTGCGGCGCCGCTGCGGCCGAGCTGCTTGCGGCGCAGGCGCGGCGTGACATCGGCGCGGTCGGCCGGCTGCGCGCGCAGGCGCCGATCAAGCCGATCCCGCTGACCGTGAGTCTGTCCACCGACGAGAGGCAGCATGACCCGGCGCATTGACTGCGATGTCGCGATCATCGGCGGCGGCCTGGTCGGCAGCTCCGCGGCGCTGGCGCTGCGCGGCATGGGCTTCTCGGTCACGCTGCTCGACAAGGGCTTTTGCGGCGCGCAGGCCAGCGGTGTCAACTATGGCGGCGTGCGCCGGCAGGGCCGGCCCTCAGAGCAATTGCCGCTGTCGCAGCGCTCGCACGCGATCTGGCCGCGGCTGAAGCAGCTGATCGGCATCGACGGCGAATTCCTGCGCTCCGGCCATCTCAAGCTGGCGCGCACGCCTGAGGACATGGCGAGCCTGGAGCGCTACGCCAAAGATGTCGCGTCCTTCGGACTCGAGCTCGAACTTATCGGCCACAATCAGCTCAGCGAACGCTTCGGCATCGGCGGCAACGTCGTCGGCGGCTCGTTCTGTTCCGGTGACGGCCACGCCAATCCGCGGTTGGTTGCGACCGCCTTTGCGGTAGCAGCTCGCCGCGCCGGAGCTGAGGTGCTGGAAAATACAACAGTGGTCGGCGCCACCCGAACATTCGAGGGCTTTACACTGGAAGCCCGTGACGTTGCCATCAAAGCGAGGACGCTCATCAACAGCGCGGGCGCCTGGGCCGACACCTTTGCTGCGGCCTTTGGTGAGCCCGTACCGCTGGAGCGCACCTATCCCTCGATGATCGTGACCGAGCCGCTCGATCCGTTCCTCACCGTCAACATCGGCATCGAGGGCGGCGGCATCTATGCGCGGCAGGTGATGCGCGGCAATGTCGTGGTCGGCGGCGAGCGCGCCGCGCCGCTCGCCGATCCCGACTACTCGCGTCCGCGCAGCGACGGCGCGCTCACGATCATGCAGCGTGCCAGCGCGCTGTTCGGCCCGCTGCGCCACGCGCAGGCGATCCGGTTCTGGAGCGGCACTGAGGCAATGATGCCCGACCGCAATCCGGTGATCGGGCCGAGCGCCACGACGCCGGGTCTCATTCACGCTTTCGGCTTCTCGGGCGCGGGCTTTCAGATCGCGCCGGGTGTCGGCGAAGTCCTGGCCGAATTGGTGCGCGACGGCGAGACCGCGACTCCGATCGACGCCTTCGCGATCACCCGTTTCTCACCCGCATCGCAGCCGGTCGGTGCAACTCCCGCAGCAATGACGACAGGATCGAAGGAGATCTCGCCATGATTGACGCCCGTGCCGCGCTCGGCTCTGCCCTCGCGCTGATGCTCGCCACATCAGTCGCGCACGCCGAAACCAAAACGCTCTACGTTGGCATGAACGGCGGCAATTTCGAGCGCACCTATACGCAGGCGGTGTTTCCGGATTTCGAGAAGGCCAACGACGTCAAGATCGTTGTCGTGCCCGGCACGTCCTCGGAGATCCTCGCCAAGGCGATCGCCGCGAAAGACAAGCCGCAGATGCATGTGATGTTTCTCGACGACGGCGTGATGATCCGCGCCGCCGGCCTCGGCCTGTGCGAGAAGCTCAAGCCGAGCGAAGAGCTGAACCAGCTCGAGCCGTTTGCGCGCCTCAAGGGCGATATCGCGGCCGGCATTGACATCGGCATGACGGGCTTAGCCTACAACAAGAAGCTGTTCGACGAGAAGGGCTGGGCGGCGCCGACCTCCTGGCTCGATCTTGCCGATCCCAAATACAAGGACAAGGTCGTGTTCCAGTCGGCCTCGGTCTCGACCTTCGGCCTGCACGCCTTCCTGATGTTCAACCGCATCAAGGGCGGCAGCGAGGCCGATGTCGAGCCGGGCTTCAAGGCGTTCCCCGATTCCATCGGCAAGAACGTGCTCGAATACATTCCGAACTCCGCCAAGATCTCGGAGATGGTGCAGACCGGCGAGGCCGCCATCTTCCCGCTGACGCCGACCGCGGTGTCGACGTTGAAGGAGAAGGGCATTGCGGTGGAGTACGCGCAGCCGAAGGAAGGCTCGGTCGTGCTGATGGTGGCGCAATGCGTGATCGCCAACAATCCGGACGCCGAGCTTGCGCAGAAGCTCGCCGCATATCTGCTGTCACCGGAGGCGCAATCCAAGGCGCTGGCGGCCGGCAACATCGTGCCCTTCAACACCATGGCGAAAGCGACGACACCGGTGGCTGAGCAGAAGCTCGCGACCTTCCACACCTACATGAAGACCGCGGTCACGCTGGACTGGGATGTCATCAACGCCAAGCGCCCCGAGTGGAACACGCGCTGGAACAGGATGATTGAGCGGTAGGCTGGGTTCGTCTAGGTCGCAATAGCCGGCAAGCGGCAACATATAAACCGCCTTAGGGCCCCTGGATCGCTTCGCTGACGCTCGCGATGACGGCCGCGGAGCCGGCGCGTTTATGCCCTCACGGGAGTCTCCGCGCCTGATGATTTCCGCTGTCGTCCCGGACAAGCCCCGACGCGCGAACGCGCGGCGGGGCGCCGATCCGGGACCCATACGCCGCAGCAGACATGAGGCGCGAGCTGGTAGCTGCCTTCGTGCCTCAAACCGCTCCCTGTGGTTATGGATCCCGGCTTTCGCCGGATGTCGGCGGTGGCTGCCGAGATTGCTGCCTCTCATCATCGACGACCGAAAAACGCTAAGCGACTACCCCGCCGGATAGCTCATCGCATACGCCTCCGTCAGTGCCTCATCCAGCAGCCGCCCGGCGCTGAAGCCGGCGAGCGTGGCGGGGCGCGTCACGCCGGGCAGCAGGCGGTCGCACGGCTCGGGCGCGCCGAGCACGGTGCGCACCGGGATGCGCTCCGCATAGGTGGGGAAGGCATAGTCCTCCTCGTCATCCGCCAGACCCTTGCTGCGGATCTTCGCTGAGGCCTTTTCGATCTCCATCGCCACGACAGCAGTCGCCTTGATCTCTTGCGCCGTGCTCGGGCGCAAGGTCGCGGTGCGGCCGGGGAAGAAGCGGTCGACCATCATCACCAGCGCACGCTCCTTCTCCGCCAGATCCTCGATCAGCCTGGCGTGGCCGAACGCCAGCACGGAGCGGTAGTCGGCGGAATGATTGAAGCCGCAGCGCGCCAGCACCAGGCTGTCGAGATGCGTGGCCGTGAGGCAGGCGGGCTCTCCTTCCGAGAGATTGCGCAGCATGCGGCTGGCGCTCGATCCGTGCCAATACAGTGTGCTGCCCTCGCGCCAATACAGCGTCGGCGTGCAATAAGGCTGGCCGTCGATGACATAGGCGACGTGGCAGAGCGCAGCCGAATCCAGCAGCGCGTGAACCGTGGCATGATCGTAGTGGCCACGATCGTGGCGGCGCTTCACGCGGTTGGTCTCGTCGACGGGATAGCTCGCCGCGATCGTCTCGGTCATCGTCAGTCTCCTGTTTGCGGTGATGTCATGCCATGGCAAAGTGGTTGCCGGGAGTTCCACTTCGATGCCAAATTCAGCAACCACTTCGCGCCGCCGGGACGACGTGCTGGCGCTGCCGATCCGGCTTGATCGCGCCATCCGCGGCCAGTCGCAGCAGGTGCATTCGGCGCTGCGGTCGGCCATCGTCGACGGGCTGCTGGCGCCGGGCCTGCGGCTGCCCTCGACACGCGGCCTCGCCGAACAACTCGGCGTTCGTCGCAATGCGATCGTCGCTGCCTATGAGGCGCTGCTGTCCGATGGGTTGGTCGAGGCGCGGCATGGTGCCGGCACCTACGTCGCCGCTCAACTGCCGGCGCCGCGGGCCGCCGCACCGGTGGCCGAACTGGACATTCGCATTCCCGCCACCCGCCCGTTCGCACTTGGGGCCACGCTGGTCGATGCTTCGTTGCTGAGGCGGCTCGCCGCGGCCAGCCGGCGCCGCATCGCGCAAGCTGCGCCCGGTGATCTCGGCTATGGCGACCCGCGCGGCAGCCTGCATCTGCGTACGCAGGTCGCTCACTACCTCGCCGCCAATCGCGGCGTGCGTTGCGATCCGAGCTGCATCCTGATCGTCAGCGGCACACAGCATGGATTGCGGCTGTGCATCGATGCGCTGCTGAGGCCGGGAGACGCCGTCTGGTTCGAGGATCCGGGCTACGCCGCCTCGCGCCATACGTTGAGCTCCACCGGCGCAAAGCTCGTGCCCGTACCAGTCGATGGCGAGGGCCTCGTGGTAAGCGCGGGGGAGAAGGTTGAGGCGCGCGCGAAGGCCGTCTACGTGACGCCCTCGCATCAGTTTCCCACGGGCGTGGCGATGAGCATGGCGCGCCGCATCGCTCTGCTCGACTGGGCGCGCCGTGCGGAGGCGTATATCTTCGAGGACGATTACGACAGCGAATATCGCTTCGCCGGCCCGCCGCTGACGGCGCTGGCCGGGATCGGCGGCGAGCGCGTGATCTATCTCGGCACGTTCGGCAAGACGCTGTTCGCTGGCTTGCGGCTCGGCTATCTCGTGGTGCCGCCGGCCTTGGTGGCACGCATCGTTGCCGCGCGCGCCGCGCAGGACCGGTTTCCACCTTCCTTCATGCAGGACGCGCTGGCGGATCTGATGGCCGACGGCGTGATCGCAGCCCATATGCGGCGGATGCGCCCGCGTTATCGGCAGGCGCGCGACGTCGTCGCCGAGGCGCTCGTCAAGCATGCCAAGGGCACACTACATCTCTCGGCGCCGGCGCAGGGGCTGCATCTGCTGGCGACGTTGCCGCATGGCACCCCGAAGGGGGCGGCTAAGATGATTCGCGAGCGGGCCGGCCTCGAATGCCGGCTGCTGTCGGATGCGAGGATCGTCCAGCGCGGGCCGGACGGCTTCATCCTCGGTTATTCCGGCTTTGCGGCGAAGGATCTCGCCGACGCCGCGCGGCGGCTCGGCCGCGCCACGCAGGACGTCTTGCAGGAATTGAGCTCTTCGCGACGTCAGAAATCATAGTCGATGAAGAGCTGTTGCGCCGGAGCGGTGAACGCCTTCGGTAGCGGACCTGCATCCGGATTCGCCGGAGCCTCCGCACCGGCCGCGACCTGGTCGCTGCGCGCTAGCTGATCGTTCATGCGCTGGCGCAGCGCATCGAGCAGCGGCTCGCGCGGCACCTCGTTGTAGGCGTGCTCCTGGGTCGAGCACATGCCGACGCAGCCGATGCGCATCGCCTTCACCGCATCCTTCGGCGTCGCATTGGCGCTGCCGTGATGACCGACCTTGTAGAAGTCGATCTTGCCGAGAATGTCCTGCGCCCTGGCTGTGAGCTGGGTATGACCCGGCGTGCCATAGGCGCCGCCATAGAGGAAGTTCTCCCAATTGCCCCATTGCGCATCGCCGGCGAACAGGAGGGTCTTGCCGCCGAAGGAGAACAGGATGACGAGGCTCTGATTGTTCAGCGTCTTGTCAGCGTCCTGCGCCTGGGCGGCCAGGACGTCCGGCTGCGCACCTTCCAGCATGCGGATCATGCGGTCAAAGCCATAGGGCGCGAAGGCCTTGTCGCCATAGTCCTCGCGCTTGCCGCGGAACGCGTTCCCGAACGGCTTGAGCCGTTCCGGCTGGTCGCTGCTTTCCGTCATCCCCGCGAGATATTGCTGGTTCTTGTTGGTCATCTGGCCGATCAGCGTGTCGTCGACCGGAGGTCCGAGGATCTCCGCAGTCAGACCGGCCGCCGCGAGATCGGGCGGCAGCGTCGGCGAATCGCCGGCCTTGTAGTAGTCGTGCGCCGGCTGCGTGCCCTTGAAGCCGCCATGCAGCACCTCTAGCGCCCTCTGGTTGGCGGCGATGCCGAGACCGCCGGTGATGTTCTCGGCCATGCTCAGCAACTGATCGGCCTCCGGATCTGGTCCTGCCGCCAGGCGCGCCCGGAATTGGCGGCCGAGATCACCGGCCATGGCGACGAGGCTGGCCTGGAACGCTGCAGCGTTGGGATTGGCAGGGTTTTCGAACCAGGGCATCCAGACCCGCGCGACCTCGATCTGGGCGAAGATGTCGGCGCAGCTGCCGAAGCCCGAGATATGGTCGGCGTGGCGATGCGTCATGATCACCAGCGCCAGCCGGTTGTTGCAGTCGTTCGCCATCTGGGTGACGGCCGCGCGCATGCTGCCGAGGTCCTTGGCGTGCACACCGCAATCGATCAGGATATGGCTTAAGCCGGTCGCGGTCGGGACGCTGAGCAGGAAGAAGTCGCCGAAGCCGACGCGGTACATGCGCACGCGCAGGCCGTTGGCGGCGTTCACCGGGAGGGCAGGGGAGGGAGCGACTTTCGCCGGCGGCGCAGATCGCTTGCGCGAGGCTCCGGCTCGGCCGGTGGACTCGTGCTGTCGCGGAGAGCTGGACCTTGCCGATGTCGTGCGGCTGCGGGGCATGTCAGACTCCTGCATGGAGCAGTGCGAAGTTCAGGCGGAAGCGCCTGTCGTCATCCTCCCCGCTCGGCTGGGTGGTCGCGCGCCCGCTTGCGATGTAGAAATTGCGCACCCGCTCCTCGCGCTCGGGCCGGTAGAGCTTGGGAATGACGAAGCGCACGCGCGCGTCGGGACGCTTGTCGTGCTCGGGCGGATCCTGCGCGATCAGCAGCGTCACGCCGTTGCGCAACGGGAATGTGCCGGGGATGCCGTGTCCGAACGGCACCCGCATGGTCTGCACCAGCTCGACCACCATGGTGACATAGAGCTTGCCGTCCTTGCCGGTGGAGAACATCGGATGGAACGACGGTGCTTCAATCTTGCCGGCCTTTGCATCAAAGCCGAGCTTGTCGGCATGGCTTGCGGCGAAGGCGCGCAGCACGTCGCCATTGTGGTCCTTCTCCTCCCTGGTGAGGCCGTTCGGATCACCGAAAGTCAGGCCGGGCACGCGCAAGCTGCCGCGCACGACCTTGGGCCAGAACAGCGCATCTTCCGAGAACGCCGTTGCGTTCTCGGCGACGATGCCGCGCAAACGGAAGGCCTGCATCAGCGCATCGCGAATGCGATCGGGATCGTCGGGCGTGTAGTCGAGATGCGCGGTCAGCAGCGCGCGCAGGAAATCGCCGAAGGTGATGTCGACCGGCGGGCAATAGTCCAGCGCGCGGGCGCAGATGGTGAAGAATTCCTCCGCCGTCCGGCTCGCTTCCATCGCCAGCCGGTTCGCGAGCGGCGCCGGCAAATCGGACTTGTCGACGCTGCCGCCGCCGGCGCGAAAGATCCGGAACAGGTCGAATGTCCTGCGGCCGTAGACGGTGAAGTACGCATCGAACACCGCGGCGACCAGAATCGCGCCGCGCTCATGCGGCTCGATCTTGGTCGAGATCTCCTTCGCGCCGTCGGGTGTCGCCGGGGTCATCAGCGCGCTGCGCAGGCTGGATTGCCGCCCGGCGGCTTCGCCGAATTGCGTCGCCAGCGCGATCAGCGGATTTTCAGTCGTGAGCTGTGACTGAATCGCGGGCGTGCCTCCCGGCGCCAGCTCGGCATCGCCCTTGAGCTTGTACTCGAACAGCTTGCCGCCGGTTTTCTGCAAGGTGTCGACCAGCACCTCCTTGTGCGAGAAGTGCAGGAACAGCGCGGCGAGATCGGCGAACGCCTCGTGGAAGGCCGCGACATCGACATTGGTCGGCTCCATGAAATGCTCGCGGATGCCGTCGACGATCGCATGCGTGGTCTCGTGCACGATGATGTCGTGCGACAGGCAGGTGAACACGGTCTGGCCCGGCAGGTTGCGGCCGGGATTGGTGCGGCTGGCCTTGAAATAGCCGAACAGGATGCCGTGCGCGTCCGGACTGTAGAACGCGTTGGCCTCGCACATCGCATGCGGGAACAGGCTCAGCCGTCGCGAGGCGCCGCGCGGCGCGGGCGGATGGCTAGGGTCGAGACGGGTCCGCCAGCGTACCCGCCGGCCGAGCGCGAACTCGAAGCGCTGCAGGGTCTCGCTGGCCACCGCGTAGACCATCTGCTGGTGAAACCGCGGGTCGGACTCCGAGGGCGGCAGGCCATGGGTCATCAGCAGCTTCGGGTCGTCGAGATCGACCGGCTTGTAGAACGTCTTCTGGCTGCCGTCGTAGTCGATCACCGCGAAGCGCTCGCCGATTGGGCCCGGCGTCAGCCTCTCGTAGCGCACATGCGTGATCATCTGATTGCCGACGAACTTGCCGAGACTGGGATCGAACGCATAGACGTTCAGCGGCCGCTCCGACGGATACGGAATCTCCGCCGTCGAGAAGATGTCCTCCGGGATCTCGCGCGGCAGCTGCGCTGGCGCGTCGTCCGTCGGCGTGACGTCGTCGCATCTGAAGCGCCGTCGATGCGTCATGTTCCCCCCTTCTTCCGCAGCCTCGTGATCGATCTAGCTAATAGCCTCCGGGAAATGGGAAGTCGGTCGGCGGGGTGATCTGGATGCCGAGCTTCTGCTGCAGGCTTGCGTCGATATGCGCCCGCAGCGCCGCGTCACAGATGGCGTAACCCCAGTTCATCAGCCGGTTCTGGACGTCGTGCGGCATCTTCTGCAGCCGGGTCGGGATCGCGGCCAGCGGGGCCGATTTCCTGTGCAGGCAGTCGAGCGGATCTGCCGTCAGCTTGTAGTCGGCGAAGTTGGTGCGGATGCCCCAATAGGTGCCGGTGTGATCGCCTCGCTCATAGGCATCGATGAGCTGGCGCTTGCGCAGGCTCCGCACCTGGTTATCGATGACGTCGAGAACGCGCAGCGAGTGGCGTGCCCAGTCGTGATGCGGATCCTCCTCGGCCTCGATCTTCTGGCCGGCATCGCTGACCAACTGTGTCGAAAAGCGCTTGACGGTCTCCAGGCCCAGATTGTCGTAGACGCCGCCGTCGCTGAGCACCGCGCTGGTCGTAAAAGGCGGGCGGCAGAGGTCGGCGCCATCGACCTGCCGGACAGGCTGGTGGATCGGCAGGGTGAGCGGCGAGAGGATCGGAGGAAAGGCCGACGACGCGGCGACGGCCGTTGCCAGCGACACGTCGGGGGCATCGACCAGTCCGACACGATAATCGCCCATGAAGCGGCGCGAGAACCGCCATAGCACGGCCGACTGGACGTTGGTGGCATTGATGACGAAGCGCGGCGCCGTGCCGCCGCTGTCGTCCGGCAGGTCCGCGAGCTTCTTGCCATTGAACAGAACGTCGTCATAGGCCTCCGCGACGCGGTCGCTGATGGTGCCCGGCAAGAAAATGCCGCCAATCACGGCGCCGATGTCCACGGATGTGTCTGCCATCTTGCGCAGGCCGTTGACGACGATGTCGAAGTTCTGCGCCTTGCCGGCACCGTCGAACTGCAGATCCTTCCAGCGCAGACCGAGATAGGCCGACGTGATCGAGCCGCCGGACACGCTGGAAATCCGCTTGAGGCGGCTGAGCAGCCCGACCTGGTTCAGGCGGAGCAGCGCGCCGATGTGAAACACCATGGCGCGGTAGCCGCCGCCGGACAAAGACAGCGTGACGCCGTCCTCATGCTGGGCATTCGCGGCATCGAGGTCGGTCGGTTCGATCGGCATGGCGGTCCTCCCCTTTGCCGATAGGTCGGCTCGGACCGGCACACGTTCAACGGGATCGAATGTTTTTCTGCATCTGGAGCGCGGGGCGGCGCGAGCAGAGCGCTGATTATTGGTAGGGGTTGTGCTCGGCGTTGGTCATAGTCTGTCGCACCCGGCGCAGGGTGATCGGTGTGCCATCCGAGACGAATTGCAGCTCGTAGGCGCGGCCGGCCTCGTCCTTGGCGGAGCAGGTGACGCTCGTCACCTTCAGCAGGGCGAAATTGCCGACTTGGCGGCACAGGCCCGACGAGCTCTGCGCAGCAGGCACAGGAATGCCGTCGACCTTCGGACGATGCTTCGAGTTCAGCAGCATGCGGTCGATCGGCAGCTCGTAGACGTTCTGGATCGATCGGCGGCCGTTGATGCCGGAGAACGCGATGATGTGGCTCTCGTCGTTGGGATCATCGAGGGCGACGGTGAAATGTGCGCGGCCCTTCTCGCTGTGGAAGAACGCCACGGTCTTGCAGGGAAATTCGCGGCCGTCGACCTTCGCCGTGCGGCAGGTGCCGGACATCAGCGCGTAGAGATCGATGTCCGGCCGCTCCTCAGGCGCGCTGGCCAGCGGCTCCTGCGCCAAGCAGGACGTGCTCAGGCTGAAGCCGAGCGCGATAGCGGCGAGACGGGACAATGACAAGGACATCCGCAGCGATCGGCCCGATAAATGATGATCAAACAGGTGGCGACTCAGTTAAATCATGTGTCAACTTTGCGGCAAAATCAGGTCTTGCTGCTGCGGTCGGCACACCCTCTATTTGCCGAGCTGTCCTTGCACCTTCTGCCTCCACAGCGCCCAGGCGCGGTCCATGATCACCATGTTGACGCCGTCGGCCTTGGCGGCCTCCTCGGCGCTGAGATAGGTGACCTCAGAGCCAAGGCCCATGGCCTGGGCCTGCAACCGCGCATTGACGTCGGTGTAGTAGGCGCGGAACACCGCGGCCTGCACTGCCGGACCGACCGTCACGTCGCCATGGCCGCGCATCAGCACCACGGATTTGTCGCCGAGCGCTGATGCGAGCGACTTGCCGATCGCGTTGTTGCGCACCAGCATGTCGGTGGCGCCGAACTCCTTGGCGATGTCCCAGACCACAGCGCCTTCGCCGAGGAAGGCGGCGTTGTGATACAGCGGTCTCAACGGCGTGCGGCTGACGCTGAACGGCACGACGCCGGGCGAATGCGTGTGCACGACGGCGTTGACGTCGGGACGGGCCTTGTAGACCTCGGCATGGATGAAGCGCTCGAGGAAGACGGCGCGGTTCCTCGCATCGACCGGCTCGCCGTTCTCGTCGAACTCCATGATGTCGGCGGCCGTGACCTGCGCCGGCGCGATCGAGCGCGCCATCAGGAAGTGCTTCGGATTCGTCGGGTGACGCGCGCTGACATGGCCGAAGGCATCGACCACGCCGAGATCCGCGAGCACGCGGCTGCCGGTCGCGATATCCTCGAGCAGTTCGCGAGGGACGCCGGGGATGGCGTCTTCGGCGCGGGACGGACTGATGGAGAGGAGGAGGGCTGCTGCGGCGATCGCGGCAAAGCGGCTGACGCTGGACATTTGGCTCTTCCTCCCCGCCCTTGGTTATCTAGGCTCCCGGCTTCAGCATACCCGTCATTGCGAGCGAAGCGAAGCAATCCAGGATGGTGGGCGGGACTCTGGATTTCGTCGCTTCGCTCGCAATGACGCGGAGAGGTCTGAGTGAATCAACGAACATGGCAGCGTGAGCGAGCTCCTCCTCAAGTCACCGGCGCGGGATTGAACAGCGTCAGGTCGTTGTGAATGCCCCACCGGTCCGACCACGGCTTGGTACGGCCGCTCGCGACGTCGAGGATCAGCTTGAACAGCTCCCAGCCGGTCTCCTCGATCGTCATCTCGCCGGTGGCGATGCGGCCGGCGTCGAAGTCGATCAGGTCCTTCCAGCGCCGCGCTAGCTCGGTGCGGGTGGCGACCTTGATGACGGGCGCGGCCGCGAGGCCGTAGGGCGTGCCGCGGCCGGTGGTGAACACCTGCAAGGTCATGCCGGAGGCAAGCTGCAAGGTGCCGCAGATGAAGTCGGAGGCCGGCGTTGCGGCGAACAGCATGCCCTTCTGCTTGGCCTTCTCGCCCGGCGCCAGCACGCCATGGATCGGCCCGGAGCCGGACTTCACGATCGAGCCCAGCGACTTCTCGACGATGTTGGCAAGGCCGCCCTTCTTGTTGCCGGGCGTGGTGTTGGCGCTGCGATCGGCGCCGCCGCGCTTCAGATAGGCGTCATACCAATCCATCTCGCGGATCAGCGCGCGGCCGACCTCCTCGTTAATCGCGCGGCGAGTCAAAAGCTGGATGGCGTCGCGGACTTCAGTGACTTCCGAGAACATCACGGTGGCGCCGGCGCGCACCAAGAGATCGGCAGCGAAGCCGACCGCCGGATTGGCGGTGACGCCGGAGAACGCGTCGCTGCCGCCGCATTGCAGGCCGATCACGAGGTCGGAGGCCGGGCAGGTCTGGCGCGTGCGCTTGTTGAGCTCGGCGAGGCGGCGGTCGGCCTGGGTCATGATGGCGTCAACGATGGCGCCGAAGCCGTCGAACGCCTCGTCCTGCATGCGGACGATGGAATCTTCCGTGCCTTCCGGCAGCAGCCGCTCCGGCGCGAGCTTCTCGCAGCCGAGGCCGACGACCAGGATCTCGCCGCCGAAATTCGGGTTGAGTGCGAGGTTCTGCAAGGTGCGGATCGGCACCACCGCATCGGGCGCCGTGATCGCGACGCCGCAGCCATAGGCGTGGGTCAGTGCGACGACGTCGTCGACGTTGGGGTACTTCGGCAAGAGCTCGCTCTTGATCCGCTTGATCGCGAATTCGAGCGTCCCCTTCACACACTGGACCGAGGTCGAGATGCCCAGCACGTTGCGGGTGCCGACCGAGCCGTCGGCGTTGCGATAGCCCTCGAAGGTGTAGCCGTCGAGCGGCGGCAGCGGCGCGGGGACGGCGGTGGAGATTTCGAGCTGATCGAGAGCAGGGGCCTCGGGCATGTCGATGCGGGCCTCGTCCACCCACTCGCCGGCCGCGATCAGCGACTTGGCATACCCGATGATCTCGCCGTAGCGCACGATCGGTGCGCCCTCGGCGATGTCGACCAGCGCGGTCTTGTGGCCCTGCGGGACGAAGGTCTTCAGTGTCAGTCCGTCAGGGAGCCTGGTGCCGGCGGGCAGGCCGAAATCGTTCACCACGATCGCGACATTGTCGCGCGCGTTGAGCTTGATGATCCGCGGCTCCTGATTCACGACCTGCTGGTTCATGCTGGCTCCGTTCCCTCACCTCGTAGGGTGGGCAAAGCGAAGCGTGCCCACCGTCTTTCGTCTCGCTCGGCTGTCGGTGGGCATGGCGCTTCGCGCCTTTGCCCACCCTACAGGTCTCTCTTCACCTCTCCCGGAGGGAGAGGTCGGATTGCATCGTCAGATGCAATCCGGGTGAGGGGGGCTCGCCGCGGAGACTGTCCGTGTGGCTGCCCCTCACCCCGACCCTCTCCCCGTGAAGAACGGGGAGAGGGAGTGGACCGCGGATGCGGCCCGGCTGTTAGGTCACGACCGTCAGGCTCACACCGGGAAGGTGTAGGCCGTCTTGACCGTCGTATAGAACTCACGCGCGTAGGAGCCCTGCTCGCGGGCGCCGTAGCTCGAGCCCTTCCGGCCGCCGAACGGGACGTGGTAGTCGACGCCGGCGGTCGGCAGATTGACCATCACCATGCCGGCCTCGCTGTTGCGCTTGAAGTGCGAGGCGTATTTCAGGCTGGTGGTGCAGACGCCGGCGGCGAGGCCGAACTCGGTGTCGTTGGAGATCGCCAGCGCCTCGTCGTAGTTCTTGGCGCGGATGACGCAGGCCACCGGGCCAAAAATCTCCTCACGCGCGATGCGCATGTTGTTGTTGGCTTCGGTGAACAGCGCCGGCTGCATGTAGAAGCCGGGGGACTCGCGGTTGAGCAGCTCGCCGCCCCAGGCCAGCTTGGCGCCTTCGTCCTGGCCGATCTTGAGATAGCGCTGGTCCTGCTCGAGCTGGTTGCCGTCGACGACCGGGCCGATATGCGTACCCTGCTTGACGGCGTCGTCGACGACGAGGCCCTTCAAGCGCTCGGTCAGCGCCTCGACGAACTTGTCGTGGATGCCCTCGGTGACGATCAGGCGCGAGGACGCCGTGCAGCGCTGGCCGGTCGAGAAATAGGCGCCGTTGGCGGCGGCTTCGACCGCGACCTTGACGTCGGCGTCATCGAGCACGACCAGCGGGTTCTTGCCGCCCATCTCCAACTGGAACTTCTTCATCGGGTTGGACAGCACGCAGGCCTGCGCGATTTTGCGGCCCGTGCCGACCGAGCCGGTGAACGAGATCGCCGCGACGTCCGGATGTTCGAGCAGGGTCTGGCCGACCACCGAGCCGGAGCCGACGACGAGGTTGAACACGCCGGCCGGAATGCCGGAGCGCGCGATGATCTCGCTCAAAGCATGCGCCGAGCCGGGCACGAGCTCAGCCGGCTTGAACACCACGGTGTTGCCGTAGCAGAGCGCGGGCGCGATCTTCCAGGCGGGAATGGCGATCGGGAAATTCCAGGGCGTGATCATGCCGACGACGCCGACCGCCTCGCGGGTGATCTCGACATCGAGGCCCGGACGGACCGAGGCGCCCTTTTCGCCGGTCAGGCGCAGGGCCTCGCCGGCGAAGAACGCAAAAATCTGGCCGGCACGCGCGACCTCGCCGATGCCCTCCGGCAGGGTCTTGCCTTCCTCGCGGGCGAGCAGGCGGCCGAGCTCTTCCTTGCGCGACAGGATCTCCGCCGAGATCTTGTTCAGCGCATCATAGCGCTCCTGCGGCGTCGAGCGCGACCAGGCCGGGAAGGCGGCCTTGGCGGCGGCGATGGCCTTCTCGGTCTGCGCCTTGTCGGCCTTGGCGTATTCGCCGACGATGTCGTTGGTGTTGGACGGGTTGATGTTGCGGGTGACCCCGCTGCCGTCGACCCACTCGCCGGCAATGAAATTCTTGAGGATCGCGTTCATTTCAAAACTCTCCAGGCTTGCGCGACTGTGCTGGCACAATCTAGCCGATCAGGTCCGTCACCGCACGAGGCAGGGCCGCTTGTCGTCGAAGGTCCAGCCGGGGATCAGATACTGCATCGCGACGGCGTCGTCTCGTGCGCCGAGCCCGTGGCTCTTGTAAAGTTCATGAGCCTTTTCGATGGCGCCGCGGTCAACTTCGATGCCGAGCCCGGGTTGCTCGGGCACCGCGATGCGGCCGCCCTTGATCTGCAGCGGCTGTTTGGTCAGCGCCTGGCCATCCTGCCAGATCCAGTGGGTGTCGATCGCGGTCACCTTGCCGGGTGCGGCGGCCGCAACATGGGTGAACATCGCCAGCGAAATGTCGAAATGGTTGTTGGAGTGTGAGCCCCAGGTGAGGCCGTTGTCCTTGCAGGTCTGGGCGACTCGCACCGAGCCCTGCATGGTCCAGAAATGGGGATCGGCGAGGGGAATGTCGACCGCGCCGAGCCGCAACGCATGGCTGAGCTGCCGCCAGTCGGTGGCGATCATGTTGGTGGCGGTCGGCAAGCCCGTGGCGCGGCGGAATTCCGCCATGATCTCGCGCCCCGAAAAGCCGGCTTCGGCGCCGCAGGGATCCTCGGCATAGGCGAGGATGCCGTGCATGTCCTTGCAGAGACGGATCGCCTCGTCCAGCGACCAGGCGCCGTTCGGGTCGAGCGTCACGCGCGCCTGCGGAAAGCGTTTTGCGATCGCGGTGACCGCCTCGATCTCGGCCTCGCCCTTGAGCACGCCGCCCTTCAGCTTGAAGTCGGCGAAGCCGTAGGCGTCGTGGGTGGCCTCGGCCAGCCGCACCACGGCCTCGGGCGTCATCGCTTCCTGATGGCGCAAGGTGTACCAGCCCTCACGCTCGCCTTCGCCTGACGCGTAGGGCAGGTCGGTCTTCCTGCGGTCGCCGACGAAGAAGAGATAGCCGAGCGCCTCGACGGATTTGCGCTGCTGGCCCTCGCCGAGCAGCGCTGCCACAGGCAGGCCGAGATGCTGGCCGAGCAAATCGAGCAGCGCGGACTCGACGGCCGTGACCGCGTGGATCATCACGCGCAGATCGAACGTCTGCTTGCCGCGGCCGCCGGCATCACGGTCCGCGAACGCGGTGCGCATCGTCGCGAGGATGGTGTTGCAGGCGCCGATGCTCTGGCCCACGATCAGGCTCTTCGCATCCTCCAGCGTCTGCCGGATCTTCTCGCCACCGGGCACTTCGCCGACGCCGGTGTGGCCGGAATTGTCAGTGAGGATGACGAGGTTGCGGGTGAAGAACGGCCCATGCGCGCCCGAGAGATTGAGCAGCATGCTGTCACGGCCCGCGACCGGAATGACCTCCATGCCGGTGACAACCGGCGCGCCGGAGATTCCTGTGCTGGTGGCTGCGTGACTCATGATGCTCCTCCTTCGTATCTCGTTCTTGCTTCCCCTCTCCATGAACACGCCGAATGGCGTGTTCATGGTCGGTGTGCAGGACCCCCTTGGGTGCCAGATCCTCATGGTGAGGAGGCGCGGAGCGCCGTCTCGAACCACGAGGCCCCAGCTGTGGCCTCATCCTTCGAGACGCTTGCTTGCGCAAGCTCCTCAGGATGAGGAGAAAGGCTGCCACTACGGCGACAGCCTTAGTGTTTACTCCGCCGCCTGCTGCGCCGAGACGGCGCCCGGCAGCGCCTTCACCAGCGCCGTCAGCTCGGCCATCTCGGCTTCGGTCAGATCCGTCAGCGGCAGGCGGACCGGGCCGGAATCGCGGCCGATGACCTTCATGCCGGCCTTGATGATCGAGACCGCATAGCCCTTCTTGCGGTTGCGTATCGCGATCAGCGGCAAAATGAAATCCTTCAATCCGGCATGGATCGCGGCGTGATCGCGCTTGCGCACTGCGGCATAGAAGTTGGTGGCAAACTCCGGCACGAAGTTGAACACCGCCGAGGAGTAGGTCGTCACGCCCATGTCGAGATAGGGCAGGGCGAAGGTCTCCGCGGTCGGCAGGCCGCCGATATAGGTCAGGCGGTCGCCCATCTTGCTGTAGACGCGGGTCATCAGCTCGATGTCGCCGATGCCGTCCTTGTAGCCGACCAGGTTCGGGCAGCGCTCGCACAGCCGGGCCAAGGTGTCCGGCTGCAGGATCGCGTTGTCGCGATTGTAGACGATGACACCGATTTTCACCGACTTGCAGATCGCCTCGACATGGGCCGCGAGACCCTCCTGCTCGGCATGCATCAGATAGGGCGGCAGCAGCAGCAGGCCGTCGGCGCCGGCCTTCTCGGCTGATACCGCGATCTCGCGGGCGATCGCGGTGCCGTAGCCGGTGCCGGCCAGCACCGGCACGCGGCCGCGCGTCTCGTCGACGGCGACCTTGACGACCTCTGGCACCTCGGCTGCTGTGAGCGAGAAGAACTCGCCGGTGCCGCCGGCGGCGAACAGGCCGGCGACCTCATAGCCGCACAGCCAGTCCATGTTGGCGCGATAGGTGGCCTCGTCGAAGGAGTAGTCGGCCTTGAACGGCGTCACGGGGAAGGAGAGCAGGCCGCTGCCGATCTTCGCAGCCATTTCCTGAGGTGTCATCTTGCTCATCGCGCGGGTCCTTCACGAATGTTCCGGGGAACGGCACGGCGGGCTCCACCAGCGCGCGTCCTCATCGCGGGTTTCGTAGGACCAAGTTCGATGCTGGTCCAAGCCAATCACGGTATTGATTGATGCCGTGCCGGCATCAATCCTCCGGCTGCTGCAGGGCCGCCAGACGGCCCGCGAGATCGATCAGCGCCGGCAGCAGCGGATTGTCATGGTCGCGCCGCCAGACCAGGAACAGCTCGGCCGGCATGGGATTGCGCAGCTTCAGCGGCCGCAGCCGGACGTCGGCGATCTTCAGGTTCGCCGCCGCCTCCGGCACGATGGCGAGCCCCAGCCCGGCGCGGACCATCGCGAGGATCGAGTGGATCTGGCTGAGATGCTGGACATAGCGCGGCAGCACCTCGGCGCGCATGAATTGCGACACCAGGAGATCGTGGAAGTAGCGCGCCTCGGTCTGCGAATACATGATGAAGGGCTGGCCGTCGAAATCGCGGATCGACACGCTCTCTGCTGAGGCGAGGCGATGCCTTCGCGGCAGGGCGGCGCAGAGCGGCTCGGCGACGACGCGGCGGGTGGCGAATTCGGGGCGTGCGATCGGCGGCCGCAGCAGGCCGGCATCGATCTGGCCGGAGGCCAGCGCCTCGATCTGGTCGCCCGAGACCATCTCCTTCAGCGACAGGTCGGCCTCCGGCAATTCGGTGCGGCAGGCGGCGACCAGCTCGGGCAGGAAGCCATAGGCGGCGGCCGCAGTGAAGCCGATCTTGAGCGAGCCGCTCTTGCCGCTGGCGATGCGCTGCGCCACCTGCGCCGCGCTTTCCGCCATCTTCAGGATGCGCCGCGCCTCGGGCAGGAAGCTGCGTCCCGCCGGCGTCAGCTTCACCGAGCGGCTGGTGCGCTCGAGCAGCGCGGCATCGATGATGTGCTCCAGCACCTGGATCTGCCGCGACAGCGGCGGCTGCGTCATGTTCAGCCGGACGGCGGCGCGGCCGAAATGCAGCTCCTCGGCCACGGTGACGAAGCAGCGCAGCTGGTTGAGATCGAACATCGATGCTTCCGGGGAATGGATGGGGCGGGCATTGCCGCGTTGGTAGCATTGATTGCGGACGAGGGGAACGCGCTGCCGTAGGGTGGGCAAAGGCGCGGCACGACCGCTGCCGAGCGTAAAAAGGGGTGCGCGCGCCGTGCCCACCGCGCTCCCCATCTGATGCCGATGGTGGGCACGCCGCGCCCGCGGCCTTGCCGCGTGCGCGTCTTTGCCCACCCTACGGCAGCGCGATCGAGGCTGTCGGATGGGCCCACACGCATCGACACTCACCGGCGTCGTCCCGGCCTGGTGCGCAATTGCGCACGCGGCGCCGGGACGCATAACTACAGGGAGCGGCTTGAGGCAGGCTGGTTATGATCAGCTGGCGCCTCACGCCTGCTGCGGCGTATGGGTCCCGGATCGGCGCATCGCCGCCTCGCGTGTCGTGACGATCGCGCGCTACGCCCCTACTGCAGTGAGGCGGGATGCGGGGAGCATAATCATGAATTCTGAAAAATAGCAAGAAGATTTTATTTCGCAGAAGGGAGCCCCCGGCGGCGGTCGGCTCCCCTCCCCCTTGCGGGGAGGGGTCGGGGGTGGGGGGCTCCGGGCGCTGAATTCGGTGAGATGCGCTGAACGAAATGTCTTCAAGCACTCACTCGAGATGCTCGGTGAGATAGTGCGCATCGCGCGAAGCGTGACTCGCGGACCCCCACCCCCGACCCCTCCCCGCAAGGGGGAGGGGAGCGCACCGTCTTCGCGGCAACTTGGCGGGTTCTCATACAACGCAAAAAAAAACGGCGGCCTGAGGCCGCCGTTCGAGTTTGAGACCACGCGAAGCGAGGCGTGGTGCTCAGGAGGCTCGGAGCTCGACGCGCTGGATGCGGCCGACGATGAAGAGATAGGCGAATGCGGCGACCAAAGCGTTGAGGCCGACGAACACCAGGGCGCCATTGAAGGAGCCGGTGGCGGAGAGGATGTAGCCGATCACGATGGGGGTGGTGATGCTGGACAGATTGCCGAAGGTGTTGAACAGGCCGCCGGAGACGCCGCCGGCTTCCTTCGGCGAGGTGTCGGAGACGACGGCCCAGCCGAGCGCGCCGATGCCCTTGCCGAAGAAGGCGAGCGCCATCAGGCCGACCACCAGCGCCTGGGCGTCGACATAGTTGCAGCCGATGATCGCCATCGACAGCAGCATGCCGCCGACGATCGGGATCTTGCGGGCGAGGGTCAGCGAGCCGGTCTTGCGCAGGATGGCATCCGAGATGAAGCCGCCGAGCACGCCGCCGATGAAGCCGCACAGCGCCGGCAGAGTGGCGACGAAGCCCGCCTGCAGGATCGACAGGCCGCGCTCCTTGACGAGATAGACCGGGAACCAGGTGAGAAAGAAGTAGGTCAGCGTGTTGATGCAGTACTGGCCGATATAGACGCCGAGCATCATGCGGTTCGAGAGCAACTGTCCGATATGCGACCAGGTCGGTCCGCCCTGGGCCTTGCCGTCCGTCGTCTCATCCTTGGCGCCGTCCATGTCGACCAGCGCGCCGCCCTGCTTGATGTAGTCGAGCTCGGCCTCGTTGATGCCGGGATGCTCCTTCGGGCCATACATGGTCTTGATCCAGACCAGGCCCATGATGATGCCGAGCGCGCCCATCACGGTGAAGACGTGGCGCCAGCCGAACTCATGCGCGATCCAGCCCATCAGCGGCGCGAAGATCACGGTCGCGAAATATTGCCCGGAGTTGAAGAAGGCCGAGGCGGTGCCACGCTCGTTGCTCGGAAACCAGGCGGCGACGATGCGCGCATTCGCCGGGAAGCTCGGCGCCTCGGCAAGGCCGACCAGGAAGCGCAGCGCGAACAATGCGACGATGGCGGCGCCGCCGGAGAAGAAGCCGATCCAGCCCTGCATCATGGTGAAGATCGACCAGATCACGATGCTGAACGCATACACCCAGCGCGAGCCGAAGCGGTCGAGCAGCCAACCGCCCGGCACCTGCGCGATCACATAGGACCAGCCGAAGGCGGAGAATACATAGCCCATCGCGACGGGATCGAGATGCAGATCCTTGGAGAGCGCAGGGCCCGCGATCGAGAGCGTGGCGCGATCGGCGTAGTTCACGGTGGTGACCAGGAACAGCATGGTCACGATGAACAGCCGCACCCGCGAGCGGCGCAATTCTGCCGTAGTTACGATTGCGCTCATGCGCGCTACCTCTCTTAAACGTTCCTCAAGAACTGTCCTAGAGGACGGAACGGGCCCGGGTCCAAACCGAAGCCTGTATCGATCGATCCAAATTTTGGATCGATCACCCGGGCTTCATGCAGTTGAGCCTGGTTCCCGGCTGCTGCGTCCAACTGCTCGTTGAGAGATGCGGGGCATGAGGACGATGACGATCATTCGCGAAGGTTTCGCGGGCGGACCGTAGCCGTCTCTCTCCTCAGATCCACCGCGTCTCACCCGCCGCGCGGCCTTGATCCCGGCGGACTCGCTCCCGACAATTTGGCGCGCAGCCGGTTGCGTTCCGCGCCTTGGAAGTTGCCTGCCTCACGCGACGGCGTGCAACTCATCTGTGCTTGTCTCGGCCGCCGCTGCGTGCACAATCGTTCGCACGAGCGAACAGGAGCATTTGCGCGTGAAGGCCGTCTACACCGAGCTGCATCGCAGCCATGATCCGCAATTCTATCTGGTGCGGGGCGTCGTGAAGCGGACGACCGAGCAGCCGGAGCGGGCTGATCGTCTGCTTGCGGGATTGAAGGCCGGGCATCACGAGCTGGTGGCGCCGCTGCATTTCGGCCAGGAGGCGCGCGCCCGCGTCCACAGTCCGGAATATCTGAGCTTCCTGGAGGAGGCGTGGGAGGCGTGGGCCGCACTGGGCGATGCCGGCACCGAGATGATCCCGAACATGCACCCGGTGCGCAACGCCGCGACCTATCCGACGCACATCGTCGGACGGCTCGGCTGGCACACGACCGACACCTCGGCGCCGATCGGGCCGGGGACGTGGGAGGGCGCCTGCGCCGCGACTGACGTCGCCGCATCGGCGGCGCAGCTGCTGCTCGACGGTGAGGATGCCGTCTACGCGCTGTGCCGTCCGCCCGGGCATCACGCCTATCGCGACATTGCCTCCGGCTTCTGCTTCATGAACAATTCGGCGATCGCGACGGCGCATCTGCGTCAGCGCCACGAGCGCGTCGCGATCCTCGATGTCGACGTCCATCACGGCAACGGCACGCAAGGCATCTTCTACGAGCGGCCGGACGTGCTCACGATCTCGATCCACGCCGATCCCACGCACTACTATCCGTTCGTGTGGGGCTATGCGCATGAGCGCGGCGCCGGTGCCGGGCTCGGCGCCAACCTCAACATTCCGCTGCCGCTGAAGAGCGGCGACGACACCTATCTGAAGGCGTTCGAAACGGCGGCGAAGACGATCCACGCCTTCGCGCCCGGCGCGCTCGTCGTCGCCCTCGGCCTCGATGCGTCCGAGCATGATCCGCTCAAGGGGCTGTCCGTCACGACTCCCGGCTTCCGGCGCATCGGCGCCGCCATCGCACGGCTTGGCCTGCCCACCGTGTTCGTGCAGGAGGGCGGTTATCTGTCGGACATTCTCGGGCAAAATCTGACGGCGGTGCTGGCGGGCTTCGAAGAAGCGCGGTGACGCGCCCCGTGAGAAATGCGGGGCGATGATCATGGCGACGCGCCGGAGGCGCAGCCTGTTTGCGCCACTCGCCATCGGCCTGCTGAGCGTCGGCCTGTTGCCTCGCAGGGGCTGGCCTGCTCACTGGTCGACGTCGAGGCATCGATGGCGGCGGCCGTCAGGCATGCCATGATGACGGAGAGAGGACCGCCGTCCCCGAAGGCCTACGGAGTCTGATCGCCCCGGTGGCGGTCGCCCGGAGTTCCACGGGTGGCGAAAGTACAGAGTTCTTTAAGGTCCCCGGTGACAATGCGCCGCATCTGGCCTGAGGCCGCTTCAACGGAGAACGCGGCCATGCAGATGCGGTTGCGATTCACATCCGGTGGATCGGCCACGCTCTGTAGGCAATCTCGTGGAGCGCCGTTGGCCGACATCATCCCATTTCCGACGGCCGCAGCACGGGTCGCGCGCGAGGACCGGATGAGCCTCCCGCTCGATGACGCGGTCGCGTTGCAGCTCACGCACCTCAGGCGTACGCTCCAGGCCTGGCGGCAGATCCTGCGCCGGCTCGACCAGCTTGCCGAGGCTGACGGCCATGCTGTTCCGAGCGAGCAGTCCGCTCCCATCCGCCAGTTGATCGCCGAAGCCGAGCGCGCTCTTGCCGATGTCAGGGATCACGACGGGATCGTGCCATCAGACGATCACCGTCCGCGCGACCATTGACGAGGCGAGCCGCGTCCTAGATCATGATGCGTTCCGGCGAAAACGCATCATGATCTAGTCTCTTCTTTGAGCATGATCTTTTCGGAAAACCGGTTTCCACTTTTCCGGATCATGCTTTAGCTCGCCAACGCCTGCGGGGCCCGCGCGATCAGCGCCTGCTCGGCGGCGCGGACGACCTCCATCGTGCGCACCAGGCTCGCGGGATTGACGCTGATGGAGTCGATGCCGAGCTCGGCGAGATAGCGCGCCACGTCCGGATAGTTGGCCGGCGCCTCGCCGCAGATGCCGACATGGCGGCGGTTGCGATGCGCGCCCTCGACCGCGAGCTTGAGCATCGCAAGCAGGCCGGGATCGCGCTCGTCGAAATCGAACGCGACGATGTCGGAATCGCGGTCGACGCCGAGGGTGAGCTGGGTGAGATCGTTGGAGCCGATCGAGAAGCCGTCGAAATGCTTGGCGAACTCATCGATCAGGATGACGTTGTTCGGGATCTCGCACATCATGTAGATCTCGAGCCCGTTCTCGCCGCGGACGAGGCCATGCTCCGCCATCGCGGCGATCACCTTGCGCGCCTCCTCGACGCGGCGGCAGAACGGGATCATGATCTTCAGGTTGGCCAGCCCCATGGCATCGCGCACGCGCTTCAGCGCCGCGCATTCCAGCGCGAAGCCCTGGGCATAGGCCGGGTGCGCGTAGCGCGAGGCGCCGCGAAAGCCGAGCATCGGGTTCTCTTCCCTCGGCTCGAAATCGGCGCCGCCGATCAGGCTGGCATATTCGTTGGTCTTGAAGTCCGACAGCCTGACGATCACGGGACGCGGATAGAACGCGGCGGCGATGGTGCCCACGCCTTCCGACAGACGTTCGACGAAGAAGTCCGCCGGCTTCTTGTAGCGCGCCGTGAGGCGCTTGATCGTCGCGCGCTCTTTTGCTGACGTCACCTTGCTGGGCGCGGCCAGCGCCATCGGATGGATGCCGATCGACTGGTTGATGATGAACTCCATGCGCGCCAGGCCGACGCCGTCATTCGGCAGCAGCGCGGTCTTGAAGGCGAGCTCGGGATTGCCGAGATTGACCATGATGTGGGTGTGCGGCTTGTCCAGTCTGTCGATCGAAAGCCGCTCGACCGCGAAGGGCAGGGCGCCGTCATAGACATGACCGGCATCGCCATCGGCGCAGCACACCGTGACCGTCGCGCCGGTCTTGGCGCGCTTGCTGAAATCCTCGGTGCCGACCACCGCGGGCACGCCGAGCTCGCGGGCGATGATCGCGGCATGACAGGTGCGGCCGCCGTGATCGGTGACGATCGCGGCCGCCGTCTTCATGACGGGCTCCCAGTCCGGACTGGTCGAGGCCGCCACCAGCACCTCGCCGGGCTTGAACGCGCGCAGGTCCTTGGCTGATCGGATCATGCGAATCTTGCCGGCGGCGATCTTCTCACCGACCGCGCGTCCGGTCGCCAGCACTTTGCCGGCTTTCTTCAACGCGTAGGTCTCGACCGAGTCCGGCCGGCGCTGCGAGGCCACGGTCTCCGGCCGCGCCTGGATGATGTAGAGCGCCCCGTCGCGGCCGTCCTTGGCCCATTCGATGTCCATCGGCGTCGGCCGGCCGGCCTTCTGCGAGTAGTGCTGCTCGACGGTGATCGTCGCCTGCGCCAGCTCCAGCACGTCGGCATCATCGATGCAGAATCTGGCGCGCTCGGCCGGCGGCGTCGGCTCGATGCGGGTGGTGGCACCGCGTGCGCCGGCCTTGGCGTAGACCATGCGCTTGCTCTTGGCGCCGAGCCGGCGTGACAGCACGCTGCGGAAGCCGGCGGCAAAGGTCGGCTTGTGGACGTAGAACTCGTCGGGATCGACCGCGCCCTGCACGATGGTCTCGCCCAATCCGTAGACGCCGGTGATGAAGGCGACGTCGCGAAAGCCGCTCTCGGTGTCGAGCGAGAACATCACGCCGCTGGCGCCGAGATCGGAGCGCACCATCTTCATCACCGCGACCGACAGCGCGACCTTGTCGTGTGCAAAGCCGTTGTCGATGCGATAGGAGATCGCGCGGTCGGTGTAGAGCGAGGCGAAGCAGCGGCGGCAGGTCTCGAACAGCTGCGTGGGTCCGCGGATGTTGAGGAAGCTCTCGTGCTGGCCGGCGAAGCTCGCATTCGGCAGGTCCTCCGCGGTGGCCGAACTGCGCACGGCAACCGCCACGCCGCGGCCATATTCCTGCTCGAGCTGCTTGTACGCCGTCGCCACCTCGCGGCGGAGATCATCACGATCCGTGGCCTCGAAGACGATGGCGCGCGCCTTCGCCGCGCGCCTGGCGAGATCGGCGATGCGGCGCTTGTCGAGGCCGGCGAGCAGCTTGCGCAGCTCATCGTCGGCGCCATCGGCGCGTAGCGCATCGCGATAGCTCGCGGCCGTCAGCGCAAAGCCGTTGGGCACGCGCACGCCCTGCGCGGTCAGCGCGGAATATAGCTCGCCGAGCGAGGCCGTCTTGCCGCCGACCTCCGGCACGTCCTCGATCCGAATATCCTTGAACCAGCGGATGGTACCGGATGCCGTCATGGCCTGTCTCCCGCATCGCAACGCAGGCCGTAGTTTGTCGCGTCCGGCGGGGGCCGACTTGCGCAAGATCAAGCAGCAGGCCGGCGGGCCTCCTTAGATGATCCTATGACAAAAGTTCCCCAGCGAGAGCCGTTCGCTGTCGATGAACCGGACGACCTCCCAGCCGGCTTGGTCGAGGACAATGAGGACAGCCATCGCGAATGGTCGCGGTTCTGGCTGACGGCGCGGAATTTCTGGTGCGGGTGGCGGGCGTGGCGGGTCTGGCTGCTCTGCGCGATCCTGGTCGGCATCGTCACGCTGCAGCTCTATGTGCAATTCCGCTTCAACACTTGGAACAGGGATTTCTTCAATGCGCTGGAGGGCCGTGATCCCACGCGCCTGCGCGAGCAGGCTATGCTGCTTGCGCCGCTATGTCTCGCCAGTGTGGCCCTGGCGGTGGCGTCCGTCTGGGGCCGCATGGCCATGCAGCGCAACTGGCGGCAATGGCTCGCGGCCAAGGTGATCGACTATTGGATCGAGAATGACCGTTATGCGCGGCTGGCGTTGGTGCAAGGGGATCAGAAGATTCCGGAATATCGCATTGCCGAGGACGTCCGCATCGCCACCGACGCGCCGGTCGACTTCGCGGTCAACGTGATCTCCTCGCTGCTGACGGCGGTGATCTTCCTGCAGGTGCTGTGGCAGGTCGGTGGCCCCATCGGATTCAGCCTCGCCGGTCTCCAGGTCTGGATTCCCGGCTATCTCGTCGTCAGCGTCGCGGTGTATTCCGGGCTGGTCACCGGCGCGATGCTGTGGGTCGGCTCGCCGCTGACGCATGTCATCCAGGTCAAGAACCAGGCCGAGTCGGAGCTGATCACGGCAGCGCATCGGCTGCGCGACATCGGCGAAGGTGTTGCGCCGAAGTCGGATACGCGCGGGGTCATCGCCGCGCTGTGGCAGGCGCTCGACCGGACGATCCGGCAGTGGCGGCGGCTGTGCTGGCGATTGATGCGCACGACCCTGGTGTCACACACCAACACGCTGCTCGCGCCGATCATCGGCCTCGTGCTGTGCGCGCCGAAATTCCTAAGCAGCGAGATGTCGCTGGGCGAGCTGACGCAGGCGGCGGCGGCCTTCACCTTGGTGCAGGGCTCGTTCAACTGGCTGGTCGACAATTACAGCCGTGTCGCCGACTGGATCTCGTCGCTGGAGCGCGTCGGCGGATTGTTGTTGTCACTCGACCTGCTGAATGATGCCGCCGAGGTAGACGTCAGGCCGTCTGAAGCCGCACGTCAGCCAGCAGACGGGTAATGTCGGCGGGGTCGGACAGGGCGGTGCCGGTGCGCAGCAGCGCCGCGGCGCCGGCAGCGACGGCAAAGCGGAAGGCGTCCTCGAGCGACGCGTCAGCCGCGAGCTTGGCCACCAGCGCGCCGAGAAAGCTGTCGCCGGCGCCGACAGCGTTAACCGGCACCATCCGCAAGGGCTGCGCGCGCAGCACGCGCTCCGATGTCACCAGGAGCGCGCCGAGATGGCCCATGGTCAGCGCCACCGTTCTGGCTTTCCCGGTCGTGACCAGCATGCGCGCCGCAGCTTCCCAGGCCGTCGCATCCGGCAGCTCGCCGCCGACGAGCTCATGCATCTCGCGCAGCGAGGGCTTGATCAGATCGACGCCGCCGGCGACTGCCGCGGCCAGAGCCGGGCCGGAGGTGTCGAGAATGAATTGCGCGCCACGCGCCCGCGCGATGGCTGAGATGCGCGCGTAGTAGTCGCTCGGGACGCCCCGCGGCAGGCTGCCGCTGCCGATGACGAAGCGCGGAAAGGGATCGAGCGCGCTCACGAGCGCGAGCCCGGCCAGCCATTCGGTCTCGCTGAGCGCAGGACCCGGCAGGATGAAGCGATAGGGCTGGCCGGTGCTGCGCTCCTGCACGAAGAAGTCCTCGCGCGTATCGTCTGATGTCGTCCAGGTGCGGCTGGTGACGCCCTCATTATCGACCAACTGCTTCAGCAGCAGGCCGGTCGGGCCGCCGACCGGATAGAGCGCCGTGACGTCGCCGCCGAGCCGGGTGATGACGCGCGCGACGTTGATGCCGCCGCCGCCGGGATCGCGCCGCTGCGTGGTGCCGCGCAGCTTCGCCACCGGCACGATCGCCTCGACCACAGTCGAGACGTCGACCGCCGGGTTCGGCGTGATCGTGATGATGTCGCTCATCTCTGTCAGTGCGCGGGGAGGCCGGACTCGTAGAAGGATTTGAGGCCGAGGAAGCTGATATCAGGCTTTGTGACGAGATGCACCGGGATCGGGCGCAGATAGCTGTCGTAGCGGCCCTTGCTCTCGAACTGCCGGCGGAAGTCGGACTTGGCGAAATAGTCCGGAAAGCGCGGCGGGATGCCGCCGGCAATGTAGACGCCGCCGCGGGCGCAAAAGGTCAGCGCGAGGTTGCCGGCGACGGCGCCGAGCCAGGCGCAGAACATGTCAAGCGTAGCGCGGCTTGTGGCGCAGCTGCCGTCGAGCGCCGCGTGGGTGATCGCCGCCGCGTCACGCCTTGGCACGCTCGCGCCGTCGATGGCAGCGACCGCCTGATAGACGTTCTCCAGGCCCATGCCGGACAGCGCGCGCTCGATCGAGACATGGCCGAAGCGCTCGCGCATCTTGGCGAGCACGGTGGCCTCGCGCGCCGTCGTCGCGGGCAAGGTCGCATGGCCGGCTTCGGTGACGGCGACGGCCGGACGGCCATCATTGGGGAGATAGCAGGCCGCGCCGAAGCCGGTGCCCGGACCGATCACCAGCATCGGCGCGCCATCGACCGCGGCGTTGCCGCCGAGGGAAAACAGATCGTCGGGATGCAGCGCGGGCAGCGACCAGCCGACCGCCTCGAAATCGTTCAGCAGCTTCGCCGAGCGCAGATTGAACTGTGCGGCAAGCTCGGCGCCGTCGATCACCCAGGTCGAGTTGGTCAGCATGCCGCGGTTGCGCTCGATCGGACCGGCGATGTCGAGCACGGCCGCGGTCGGCGGGCCGCCGGTGGCATGGCGCGCCAGAAAGTCGGTGATCGCGTCCGCGATGGTCGGGAAGTCGGCGACCTTCAGATGCGCGACCTCGCCGATCACCCCGTCCGCCAGCAGCGCGAAGCGCGCATTGGTGCCGCCGATATCGCCCAGAAGAACGCGCTCGCTCATCCCTCAGTCATCCGCCCGGTTGTGCGGCCTGCCGGGTCATGGGAGTTCCGGTGGCCGGCAATGATGTCCGCATACCACCGTGCCGACGCCTTGGGAATGCGGCGCTGGGTGGCGTGATCGACATAGACAATGCCGAAGCGCTGCGAATAGCCCGCCCCCCACTCAAAATTATCCAAGAGCGACCAGACGAAGTAGCCGCGCACGTCGGCGCCGTCGGCGATCGCCTGTTCCATCGCCGCGACATAGGCCTTGAGATAGCCGATCCGGTCGGGGTCCTGGATCTGGCCCGCGGCATCGATCGCATCGTTGGCGGCGGTGCCGTTCTCCAGCACGTAGATGGGCAGCTGGAACCGTTGATGGATGTCCAGCAGCGTGTCCCGAAATGCATCCGGCACGACAGGCCAGCCGATCGCGCTGCGTGGGACCTTGTCGGGCGCGGGGCCGAAGGCGGCGCCGATCAGGTTGGTGTCGGCTTTCACGTAGTGCGGCGAGTAATGGTTCAACCCGAACCAGTCGAGGGGCCGCGCAATGTCGGCCATGTCGCCGGGCATCACATAGGGCGTGATGGCCTCGAGCAGCGCCGGCGGGTAGCTGGCGAAGGCCTGCGGAAACGGGAAAGCGTCGTTCCAATAGGCGGCGAGCCGCAGCGCCGCGGCGGCGTCGGCGGGATCGGCCGAGCAGGGATAGCAGGGCTGGCGATTATGGATCGCGCCGATCGAGGCGCCCGCGACATCCCTGCGCAGCACGTCGACGGCCCGGCCATGGCTGAGATTGACGTGGTGAATGGCCTTGTGCAGCGCCGCCTTGTCGGCGATCCCCGGGGCATGCCAGCCGAGGCCGTAGCCGAACAGCGTGAACACGCACGGCTCGTTGAAGGTGGCGAAGCGCTTGACCCGGTCGCCATAGCGCCGCGCCACCAGCGCGGTGTAATCAGCGAACCAGCCGGCGATGTCGCGGTTTGGCCAGCCGCCGAGCGCTTCCAGCGTCTGGGGCAGGTCCCAGTGGTAGAGGCAAAGCCAGGGCTCTATCTCCGCGGCGAGCAGCGCATCGATCAGCCGGTCGTAGAAGGCGAGGCCGGCCTCGTTCGCCGCGCCGCGCCCTTGCGGCAGCACGCGCGGCCAGGCGATCGAGAACCGGTAGGCGTTGAGGCCGAGTTCGCGCATCAGCGCGACGTCCTCGGCATAGCGACGGTAGTGGTCGCAGGCGACCTCCGCAGTCTCATTGCCTTTGATGCGGCCCGGCGCGCGCAGATACACGTCCCAGATGCTGTCGGCGCGGCCGTCCAGATGGGCCGCCCCTTCGATCTGGAAGGCCGAGGTCGAGGCGCCCCAGATGAAGTTCGGACGTGTGGTCATGATCGGGAAAGGCCTTGCACTGCTGCGTTCCGGCTCATGTTGCCGATCGCCGCTGCCGGGCCGTTGACCGGGATCAAGCGGCTCGGCGGTGTCCTGCGCCGGCGATCGGCTATGACATTGAGGCGGCACGAGTCGCGGCCGATTGTTACTCCGTCATGCCCGGGCTCGTCCCGGGCATCCACGTCTATCCGCGGACGCCGGACGACGTGGATGGCCGGGACAAGCCCGGCCATGACGAGGAGGATGCAGACGGGCTCAAGATATCGCGCCCGTATGTGAGAGTCCTGCGCCGGCGAGGGGGGATCATGCAGGCGGCGGGGCTTGCATCCCGGGCCAAAGCTGTAGAACGTGCGACCGCCGAGAATGAGGAGTTTCGGCTCGAATGAGTGTGTTTCTGCTGCGGCGATGCCTGACCTTGCTGGCGACCCTGATCGGGGCATCGCTGATCATCTTCCTGGTGCTCGATGCCCTGCCGGGCAATGCCGCGCAGATGCTGATGGGCGCGGACGCCTCGCCCGATGCGGTGAGGGCGCTGACGATCAAGCTCGGGCTCGATCAGCCGCTTCCGCTCCGCTACCTGCAATGGCTCGGCGGCCTCGCCACCGGCAATCTCGGCAACAGCTACGCCTATGGCACGCCGGTCGCAGAGCTGATCCGCGAGCGGCTGGCGATGACCATTCCGCTGGCGATCATGGCCATGGCGCTGACGACGGTGCTGGCGCTCGCCGCCGGCATCTACACCGCCGCCAATCATAACCGCATCGGCGATGTCGGCGTGATGTCGCTGACCCAGATCGGCATTGCGCTGCCGAATTTCTGGTTCGCGATCCTGCTGATCCTGCTGTTCGCGGTGAAGCTGCAATGGCTGTCGGCGGGCGGCTTCCCCGGCTGGGAGGACGGCATCTGGCCCGGCCTGCGCGCGCTGCTGCTGCCGGCGGTGGCGCTGGCGGTGGTGCAGGCGGCGATCCTGGCGCGGGTGACGCGCTCGGCGGTGCTCGACGTGCTGCGCGAAGATTTCGTGCGCACCGCGCGCGCCAAGGGCCTCAGCAAGCGCGAGGTCCTGTGGCAGCACGTGCTGCGCAACGCGATGATCCCGGTGCTCACGGTGATGGGCCTGCAATTCGCCAATCTGCTCGCCGGCACCATCGTGATTGAGAACGTGTTCTATCTGCCGGGTCTCGGCCGTCTGATCTTCCAGTCGATCGCCAATCGCGATCTCATCGTCGTCCGCAACTGCGTGATGCTGCTGGCGGCCATGGTCATCATCGTGAATTTCGTGGTCGACGTGCTCTATGCCGTGATCGATCCGCGCATCAAGGTGCACGAGCTGTGAGTGCGTCCGTGACACTTCAGGCCGGCGCCGCGCCCGCGCCGAATGCGTTCTGGCGCCGCGCGTTGCGGCATCGCAGCTTCGTCATCGGCGCGCTGCTCTGCCTCGTCGTGCTCGGCGCCGCCTTGCTGTCGCTGGTGTGGACGCCGTGGTCGGCCTACGAGATCGACGTCGCGTCCAAGCTGCGGCCGCCGTCCTCGGCGCATTGGCTCGGCACCGATGTGCTCGGCCGCGACATCGTCTCACTGCTCCTCGTCGGCGCGCGCGCGACCATCCTGGTCGGCATCATCGCCGTCGGCATTGGCCTCACCTGCGGCGTTGCGCTCGGGCTCGTCGCCGCTGCGCAACGCGGCTGGACCGAGGAGCTGGTGATGCGCTTCAGCGACTTCACCTTCGCATTTCCCGCGGTGCTGTCGGCGATCATGCTGGCGGCGGTGATCGGGCCGGGCATGGTGACGTCGATCACTGCGATTGGCATCTTCCAGATCCCGGTGTTCGTCCGCGTCACCCGCGGCTCCGCCGGCGCGATCTGGGCGCGCGAGTTCATCCTCGCGGCGCGCGCCGCTGGCAAGGGCCGCTTCCGCATCACCATCGAGCACGTGCTGCCGAACATCCTGTCGATCCTGATCGTGCAGGCGACCATTCAGTTCGCGCTGGCGATCCTGGCCGAGGCCGCGCTGTCCTATCTCGGTCTCGGCACGCAGCCGCCGCAGCCGTCCTGGGGACGCATGCTGAACGATGCGCAGACGCTGCTGTTCCAGTCGCCGAGCCTTGCGGTGTATCCCGGGGCTGCCATCGCGCTCGCGGTGCTCGGTCTCAACCTGCTCGGCGATGGTCTGCGCGACCTGCTCGATCCGCGACTGGCGAGGCAGCGATGAGTGCAGACAAACAGCCGCTGCTCGATGTCTCCGGCCTTGGCATCCGGCTCAACACCAGCCGCGGCCCGGCGCAGGCGGTGCGCGAGGTCTCGTTCGCGCTGAGGCGCGGCGAGACGCTCGGCATCGTCGGCGAATCCGGCTGCGGCAAGTCGATCACCGCGCTGGCGCTGCTCGGGCTGCTGCCGGACAGCGCGGTCGTCAGCGGCAGCATCAAGCTCGACGGCCGCGAGCTGGCGGGTCTCGATGATGCCGACTATTGCAAGCTGCGCGGCAACCGCATCAGCATGATCTTCCAGGAGCCGATGACCGCGCTCAACCCGATGCACACGATCGGTCATCAGGTCGCCGAGCCGCTGCTGCGCCACACCGGCTGCTCGGCCGCGGAGGCCAAACGCGAGGCGATCGCGCTGCTCGACCGTGTCGGTCTACCCGATCCCGTCAGGCGCTTCGACGCCTATCCGCACCAATTCTCCGGCGGCCAGCGTCAGCGCATCACCATCGCGATGGCGCTGGCGTGCAAGCCTGACGTGCTGATCGCCGACGAGCCGACCACCGCGCTCGACGTCACCATCCAGCGCCAGATTCTCGACCTCATCGCCGGCCTCGTGGCGGAGCAGGGCATGGCGATGATCCTGATCTCGCACGATCTCGGCGTCATCGCCGAGAACGTCCAGCGCATGATCGTGATGTATGGCGGCACGGTGGTCGAGAGCGGCAGCACGGACGCGGTGTTCTCGCGCATGGGCCATCCCTACACGCAGGGCCTGTTCCGGGCGCGGCCGCGGCTCGGCGCCCGTAAGGGCATGCGGCTTGCCACCATCGCCGGCACCGTACCGGAGCTCGCCGATCTGCCCGCCGGCTGTCCGTTCGCGGATCGTTGTGATCTGGTCATCGATGCGTGCCGCGCGGGGCTGCCGCCGGCGATCGAGATCGGCGCAGGGCATCATGCCCGCTGCATCCGGACTGATGCCGCGCTCGCGCGCGTTCCGGTGGGAGTGGTCGCGTGAGCGTCGGGGCACGGAAAGATGCAGCGACGCCGCTGCTGGAAGTCCGCGATCTCGTGCAGCGCTATACGCTGCCACGCGAGAGCCTGCTGCGGCCGCCGGGGCAGGTGCTCGCGCTCAATGGCGTGTCGCTGTCGCTGATGCCGGGCAAGAGCTTCGGCATCGTCGGCGAGTCCGGCTCAGGCAAGTCGACCTTGGCGCGACTGATCATGGCGCTGGAGACGCCGTCATCGGGATCGGTGCTGCTGTCGGGGCGCGATCTCAACCGTCTCCCGGCCGATGAGCTGCGAAGCGCACGGCGGGATTTCCAGATGGTGTTCCAGGACCCGTATGGCTCGCTCGATCCGCGCCAGACCATCGCGCGCATCGTCGCCGAGCCGCTCACCGTGCTGGAAAGCCCCGGTCGCGACACCTTGCGCACGCGCGTGGGGAGCGTGCTGCGACAGGTCGGCCTGCGCGATGCCGACATGGACAAATATCCGCACGAATTCTCCGGCGGCCAGCGCCAGCGCATCGCGATTGCGCGCGCGCTGATCACCCAGCCGAAGCTGATCGTCGCCGACGAGCCGGTCTCGGCGCTCGACGTCTCCGTGCAGGCCCAGGTGCTCAACCTGATGCAGGATCTGCAGCAGCAGTTCGGTCTCAGCTACGTCCTGATCAGCCATGACCTCGCGGTCGTCGACTATCTCTGCGACGAGGTCGCGGTGATGTATCTCGGCCGCATCGTCGAGCGGGGACGGCCTGAGGATCTGTTCGGCCGATGCGCGCATCCCTATACGCGCGCGCTGCTGGACGCGGTGCCGCGCGCCCAGGCGGGCGCTGTCAGGCGCCGGGGCGCGGACATTCCGATCGCCTCGCAGTCCCTGGGCACGACCGGCTGCGCCTATGCGCCGCGCTGTCCGCTTGCGGATTCCCATTGCCGCGAGACCGCTCCGGCGCTGCGGCCGCTCACCCCGCAACATTCGGCTGCCTGCCACCACGCGGAAAGCGTGATGGCGCTGCCGGCGCTGGCCGCCGGGGAAGATCCGCCCCTTGTCTCCAAGCCGCTTTGACGCATAATTCGGTTCCGTCCGGGAGAAACAAACAATGCTGAAAAAACTATCGATCATTGCTTTGACCGCGCTCGTTGCGGCCGCGGCGCCTGCCTCGGCGCAGAGCAAGAAGGACAGCGTCGTCGTCGGCATGACCCTGGAGCCGCCGGGGCTCGATCCGACCAGTGCGGCGGCGGCAGCCATTGCCGAGGTGACGCTCTACAACGTCTATGAGACGCTGACCAAGATCAACGAGGACGGCTCGGTGTCGCCGCTGCTGGCCACGAGCTGGCAGCCATCGTCCGACCTGAAGAGCTACACGTTCAAGCTTGCCAAGGGCGTCAAATTCCACAACGGCGAGCCGTTCGATTCCGCCGCGGTGAAGTTCTCGTTCGAGCGCGCCGGTGCCGCCAACAGCACCAACAAGGACAAGGCGCTGTTCCAGGCGATGGAGGCGGTGAACGCGCCCGACGCCGAGACCATCGAGATCAAGCTGAAATATTCCGAGCCGAACCTGCCGTTCCTGCTGGGGCAGGCGACCGCATCGATCGTCGAGCCGAAGAGCGCGCCGACCAACGCCACGCAGCCGGTCGGCACTGGGCCGTATACGCTGGGCGCCTGGTCCAAGGGCTCGTCGCTCACGCTCAACAAATGGCCTGAGTATCGCAACGCTGCCGCCGTCAAGCTGTCGAAGGTGACGATCCGCTTCATCTCCGATCCCGCGGCGCAGGTCGCGGCGCTGTTGTCGGGTGACGTCGACGCTTTCCCGCGCGGCACCACGGCGCGCACCATCGCGCAGTTCAAGTCCGACCCGCGCTTCACGGTGCTGATCGGCGGCTCCAAGGCGAAGACCATCGTCACCATCAACAACAGGAAGAAGCCGCTCGACGACGTCCGCGTCCGCCGTGCCATTCTCGCCGCGATCGATCGCAAGGCGCTGATCGAGGGCGCCGTCGACGGGTTGGGCACGCCCATCGGCAGCTTCTACACGCCGGGCTCGCTCGGCTATGTCGACACCACCGACATCAATCCCTACGATCCGGAGAAGGCCAAGAAGCTGCTGGCGGAAGCCGGCATCACCACGCCGCTGCAGCTGTCCTTGCGGCTGCCGCCGCCGGCCTATGCGCGGCAGGGCGGCGAGGTGCTCGCGGCGCAACTGGCCAAGGTCGGCATCACAGCCAAGATCGAGAACCTCGAATGGGCGGCATGGCTGTCGCAGGTCTTCAACGGCCCGCATGATTTCGATCTCACGATCGTCTCCCATGTCGAGCCGTTCGATCTCGGCAAGTTCACCGAGCCGAACTATTACTTCGGCTATCAGTCCGAGGCGTTCAACAAGCTCTATCAGCAGATCGTCGACACGCCCGCCGAGGCCGACCGCGCCAAGCTGCTCGGCGATGCCCAGCGCCTGCTGGCGTCAGACGCCGCCGCCGGCTTCCTGTTCCAGCCGCAATGGATCACGGTGATCAACAAGAAGCTGAAGGGCGTCTGGAAGGACGTGCCGCAGTTCGAGAATGATTTTGCGAGCTGGAGCTGGGAGTGAGCGGCGTACGTTCTTCCTGCGACGCCGCAGCGACGCTGCCCAATACTGCGCCCTCTCCCCTTGCGGGAGAGGGCATCGAGAGCCGATCCACGTGCTCGCTTGGGTGAGGGGTATCTCTCGGCAAGCGATTCCGCCGAGAGATACCCCTCACCCAACCGAGTTTGCTGCTCTGTCCTACATGCCCTCTCCCGCAAGGGGAGAGGGCGCAATAACCGACACTGCGCTTTCAGCTACTTCATCAATTAGTTCGGCCACTCGATCGGCGTGAAGCGCAATTGCCGGCGCCGCATCTCGGCCTGGAGCTCCTGGGCGTATTGCTTGGCCCGCTCGCCGATCAGCCGGTAGGGTCCCCCGATCCGGCTGTCTGCGGCCACTTGCTTGCGGACGCTTTCGTAATACGCCATCAAGCTCTCATCAGTCGAATTCACAAATCTCATCCACGCGCCCTCGCAAACCAATTCCCCCTCGCTGACAAGTTGACACGGCTTTTCCGCCGCGGCAGCGACATAGGTTAACGGTGTCCGCGGCAAATAGTTCCGTTCGTGTTCCGCTGTCTGCACTGGTTGACGCGAGATCCCGCAGGAACGCTTCCGTCTCTCGACATTTGGTTCCATCGATCCAACACGAGGGCAGCGATGCGCACCGAGATTCTGGTCATCGGCGGCGGGCCAGCGGGCCTCATGGCCGCGATCTATCTGGCGCGCTTCCGGCGTGACGTGGTGATTGTCGACAGCGGCGCATCACGCGCGGCGCTGATTCCGCGAAGTCACAATCTGCCGGGCTTCCCGAATGGTCTTCCGGGCAGCGAGCTGCTCGCACGCATGCAGCGGCAGGTTGAGGAGCTCCGTGTGCCCATCATCCGCGGCATGGTGACCGCGCTCGAAGCCCAAGACGGCGAGATCGTTGCGTCGCATGAGGGCGAGCCGATCGTGGCGCAGCGGGCGATCCTGGCCACGGGGATCGTCGACAAGCAGACGCCGCTCGCCGACTGGACTTCTGCCGTTCGTGACGGCGAGCTGCGCTACTGTCCCGTCTGCGATGGCTTCGAGGCGACCGACCGCAAGATCGCGATCGTCGGTCCCCTTGGTCACGCCGCCGGCAAGGCCCTTTTCATGCGGGTCTACAGCTCCGACGTCACGTTGATCCCGGTCGGGGACGAACAGAACGACGACAAACGCCGAGAGCTGGACGCGGCCGGCGTCCGCATCACGCCGCCGCTTCACTCGCTGCACCGTGGCGAGGGGGCGATCGCTGCCGACTTTGCCGATGGCAGCAGCGAGCGGTTCGAGATCGTATATCCGGCCATGGGCGCCGACGTTCGATCCGACCTCGCGATCAAGCTCGGCGCGCGGCATACGTCGGACGGCTTTCTGGAGGTCGATGCCAAGCAGCGCTGCGGGGTCGACGGCCTCTATGGCATCGGCGATGTCGTCACGGATCTGCATCAGATCGCGGTCGCCTTCGGCCATGCTGCGGTCGCGGCATGCCACGCACATCACTCATTGCCGATGCGCTACGTGGAATCGTCGAGCTCGAACTCTCAGGAGAGTTTGATCACAACCTGAAATCGCGATATCCTATGTAAGTGCCGCACCCGTTGACGTGTCGGACCATGGCCCATGGACAGGAAATCGGCATGTTTGGCGGCTGCGTCCAGCTGCCGTGAGGAAGCCGAGCGTGATCCCGCCCGGCGCGAACTCTGGCTGCAGCAGGCGTCGAAATGGATGGCGCTCGCGAGCGAGCAGGCGGGGCATGCCCTGATCGTCTGCGACCACGCTTCGGCGGCGAGCCAGGACGCACGCCACTGATCAATCTATTGCAACGTCGGATCCAGCTTGTCGCGGAGCCAGTCGCCGATCACCGAGACGGCAAGCGTGGTCACCACGATGGTCATCGCCGGCGCGAGCATGATCCACGGGGCGCGCGTGAGATATTCGCGGCCATAGCCAACCATGTTGCCCAGGCTGGTCATCGGCGGCTGCACGCCCAGGCCGAGGAACGACAGGCCGGATTCGAGCAGGATCACCTCGGGGAACACCAGCGTCATCGACACGATCAGGGTCGAGGCGATGTTCGGCAGGATGTGCCTGAGATAGACGCGCTGCGGCGTCGCGCCGAGCTGGCGCACGGCGGCGGCATAGCCCTGCGCATTGGCGGAGATCGCAAGCCCACGCGCGATGCGCGCGTAGCGTTCCCAGCCGAACAGGCCCATCAGACCGATCAAGAGCGGCAGCGAATTGCCGAAGAAGGCGAGCACCGCGAGCGCGAGAATCAGGAACGGCATGCTGGCCTGGAAGTCCGCGAGCATCAGCACGGCCTGCTCGACGAGGCCACGAAAATGCGCGGCGAGAAAGCCGAGCGTGGTGCCGGCGATCGCCGAGATCGCGGTCGCGCCGAACGCGATCAAGAGCGAGATGCGGATCGAGACGATCAGCCGGGACAGGACGTCGCGGCCGAGCTCGTCGGTGCC
Source organism: Bradyrhizobium sp. USDA 4353 (assembly GCF_054063215.1). NCBI lineage: Bacteria > Pseudomonadati > Pseudomonadota > Alphaproteobacteria > Hyphomicrobiales > Nitrobacteraceae > Bradyrhizobium > Bradyrhizobium sp. USDA 4353. The sequence continues at coordinate 262,820 of NZ_JBSSGB010000001.1, read as the reverse complement.
GAGAAGATGTGCGGGGTTGCCGGGCAGCGACAGGCGGTTGCGGAGGTCGAACTTGGTGAAGCCGTAAGGCGCGATCTGATCGGCGAAGATGGCCACGATCAGCATCGCCGCGATCCAGCCGATCGCGATCGCGACGGAGACAGGAATGTTCGGCCAGCGCAGCCGCCTTGCGACAGGCGCCTTCATCGCGACGTCGGTCATGCCGCGGCTCCCTTGCTGCGCAGCCGCGGATCGAGCAGGCCGTAGAGGAAATCGACGATCAGGTTCGACGTCACCATCGTCATCGCGACCAGCAGCAGGATGCATTGCACGACGGCGAGGTCGCGATTGGCGACGGCGACGACCAGCAGGCGACCGACGCCGGGCCAGGAGAACACGCTCTCCACAACGACGGCGCCAGCGATCAGGCTGCCGACCATGAAGCCGAGGATGGTGACGGTGGGGATCGCGGCATTCGGCAGCGCGTGGTCGGTGATGACGCGGCGCCACGGCACGCCTTTAGCGGAGGCCGTGCGGATATAGGGCTGGCCAAGGATCTCCAGCATCGCGCTGCGCGTGAAGCGCGCGAGCACGGCGGCGCCGCCGAAGCCGAGCGTGACGATCGGCAGGATGGCGTGGCGCCACGAGTCCTGGCCGCCGGACGGCAGCCAGCCGAGCTGCACGGCGAAGATCAGCACCAGGATCAAGGCCAGCACGAAGCTCGGCACCGTGAAGCCGGCCACCGCCGTGATCATCACGGCGCGGTCGATGGCCGAGCCGCGATGCAACGCGGCGTAGATGCCGGCGGGAATACCGAGCAGCACCTTCACCAGGAGGGCAGGAATGGTCAGCGCCAGAGTGGCCGGGATGCGCTCGAGCACGAGCTGGATCGCCGGGCGCCCATCGCGCATTGAGCGTCCGAGCTCACCCTGTCCGATCGCCTTGAAGTAGTCGAGATACTGCACCCAGATCGGATGATCGAGGCCCCACGCCTTGCGGAACGCCTCGATCACCTCCGGCGGCGCTTCGGGTCCCATGATCATCAGCGCGGGATCGCCCGACAGCCGCAGCACGATGAAGGCAAAGGTGACGACGAGTGCGATCGTCAGCAGGGCGCGGGCGACGCGGATGGCGAAGAAGCGGAGCATCACGCGGCGTCCTGGTTCTGCGACGGCGCACCGGTCGCGAGATGGCACGCCACCTGGCGCTGCGCATCCAGCGCGGTGAGTTGGGGCACCTCGACCTGACAGCGCGCGACCGCATGGCGGCAGCGCGGATGGAAGGCGCAGCCGGAGGGGCGCGCGGCCGGATTGGGCGGATCGCCGGTCAGCACGATGCGACCCGTGCTGCGGCGGCCGGGAGCAGGCGACGCCGAGACCAGCGCCTGCGTGTACGGATGCTGCGGCCGCGCGAACAGATCGTCGGCGTCGCCATATTCGACGATGCGGCCGAGATACATCACCGCGACCTTGCTGCTGATCTGCCTGACCACGCGGAGATCGTGACTGATGAACAGCATGGTCAGGCCAAGCCGCGCCTGCAGATCGACCAGCAAATTGACGACCTGTGCCTGGATCGAGACGTCGAGCGCGCTGACCGGCTCGTCGCAGACGAGGAAGTCGGGCTTGGTCGCCAGCGCGCGCGCCAGCACGATGCGCTGGCGCTGGCCGCCTGAGAGTGCGCCGGGATAGCGGTGGCCATGGCTGTCGTTGAGATCGACTGATTGCAGCAGCTCGTGCACGCGCGCGTCGCGCTCGGCCTTGCTGCCGATATCGTGGATGTCGAGCGGCTCGCGGATCTGCTCGCCGACGGGAAGCCTGCGGTCGAGCGCGCCGAGCGGGTCCTGGAAGATCATCTGCATGCGCGCGCGCTGGGCGCGCCACGCCGCCGTGCCCGGTGCCGCGATCGGTGCACCATCGAAGCGCACGTGGCCTTCATCCGGCGGCTCGAGCCCGAGCACCATGCGTCCCGTGGTGGATTTGCCGGAGCCGGACTCGCCGACGATGCCGAGCGTTTCGCCTTTGGCAATCGAGAAGCTCAGGCCGTCGACGGCGTGGACGGAGGCGGGGCGTCCGAACAGGCCGGACCGCATGCGATAGGTGCGCGAGATCGCGTTGATCTCGACGAGCGGCGTGGTCATTCGGCGGCGAGCTCCACCGGCAGCCGCTGCGGCCGCAGGCAGGCGACCGCGCGGTCCGCCTCGACCGGCGCGAGCGGCGGCACGCCGGCATGGCAACCGTCGCCCGCGAAATTGCAGCGCGGCGCAAAGGCGCAGCCGCTCGGCAGCGCGCGCGGATCCGGCACCGTGCCCGGGATCGCCTGCAGCCGCCGGCGTGCGCCATCGAGCGGCGGCAGCGCGCCGATCAGGCCTTGTGCGTAAGGGTGCCAGGGATCATCGAACAGAGCCGTGGCCGGCGCGCGCTCGACGATGCGGCCGGCATACATCACGCAGACGCGGTCGCAATTCTCGGCGACGACGCCGAGGTCGTGGCTGATCAGCACCATCGCCATGTTGAACTCGCGGCGCACGGCCGCCAGCAGATCGAGGATCTGCGCCTGGATGGTGGCGTCGAGCGCGGTGGTCGGCTCGTCGGCGATCAAGAGATCAGGCTGGCCGGCCAGCGCCATCGCGATCATGATGCGCTGGACCTGGCCGCCGGAGAATTCATGCGGATAGGCCGACAGCCGCCTGGTCGCATCGGGAATGCCGACGAGGTCGAGCAGTCGGAGCGCCTCGACCCGCGCGGCCTCGCCACGCAAGCCGCGATGCAGGCCGAGGCTCTCACACAGCTGGCGGCGGATCGTCAGCACCGGGTTGAGCGCGCTGGCGGGATCCTGGAAGATCATCGCGATGCGCCGGCCGCGCACCTGGTCGAGCACCTTGCCCTCGGCCCCGATCAGCTCGCGGCCATCGAGCGTGGTGGAGCCGGCGATCTTCGCCTTGGCCGGCAACAGGCCGAGCGCCGCGAGCCAGGTCACCGACTTGCCGGATCCGGACTCGCCGACGAGGCCAACGGCCTCGCCCTTGGCGATGTCGAGATCGATGCCGTGCAGCACTTGTGTGCCGTCGAAGGCAACCTTCAGGCCGGAGATGCTGACCAGCGGCGCCACGGCCTTACGCTCCGTAGTTGCCGTTGCGGAAGTCCATCGCGAAAGCCGGCGAGGCCTTCCACTTGATCGACTTCGGCTTCGCCGTGAACGTCGCGTTCTGGTGCAGCACGGTGTACGCCGGGTCCTCGCGCTCGGCGATCTCCAGCATGCGGCCGAACGCCTTCTTGCGTGCGGCGCGATCGGTCGAGGTCTCCAGAAACTCCGACAGCTTGTTCAGCTCGGCATTGGTCCATTCGCCGACCTGCTGCTGCTGGCCGTTCGGGCCGTGCTGAGCGACCAGCGACGACACCGGATCGTTGAAGGCCGCCGAGTTCGACCAGTCGCGTACCGCGCGGGTCGGGGCGCGCTCCAGGATCTGCGACCAGTTCTCCTTGGTCTCGATCTGCACGTTGAGGCCAACCGCCTGCCACATTTCGACCAGCACCTGCGCGGTCGCGGTCTGGTTGGTGTAGTAGTTGTTGAGCAGGCGGTAGGGAATCGTGTCGCCCTTGTAGCCGGCCTGCTTCAGGAGATCCTGCGCCAGCTTCGGGTCGAACGCCGGCACGCTCCAGTCGGCGATGAACATGTCGCCGTAGAACTCCCACTGCAGGCCCTTCGGCACGCGGGTGCGGCCGGCCCACAGGCTGTCGACGATGGCCTGGCGGTCGATCGCATGGGTGAAGGCGCGGCGCACCAGCGGATTGGCGAGTTGCGGATGGTTCTTGTCGAACACGGTCAGGCGGTGATTGAGAATGGTGCCGCCCTGGACCTCGAATGCGGCGTTCTTCTCGATGCCGGCGATCTGGTCCGGCGGGATGTCGCAGGCGAACTGATACTCGCCTGAGAGCAGACCATTAATGCGGCTCGCGACCTCCGGCACTTCGACGAAGCGGATGCGCTTCAGCGGCGGACGGCCGCCCCAATATTCGTCATGCGCTTCGAGCGTCAGCGACACGTCCGGCTTGAACTCGACGATCTTGTAGGGACCGGTGGTGATCGGCTTGCGCGCCCAGTCGAGATAGCTCGCCGCCTCCTCCCAGCCGCGTCGGCTCATGATGTCCGAGCCGTAGCGCATCAGGCGGCCTTCGATGGTCACGTCGGGCGTCGCGTTGACGAAGCGCACCGTGTATTTGTCGACCGCGTCGACGCGGACGAGATCCGGCCACATCCGGCGGGCAACGCCGATGACGTCCGGCGGCAGCTCCTTGCCGGGGCGCGGCGTCGGGATCTTCTCGAACGCCTTGATGGTGGTGCGGCTCTTGGCCTCGCTGTCGCCGAACATGCGCTCGCGGCTGAACGAGAACACGACGTCCTCGGAGGTCATCTCGTCGCCATTGTGGAACTTGACCCCCTGGCGCAGCTTCAATTCGACGGTCTGGTCGTCGATGCGCTTCCACTCGGTGGCAAGACCGGGCACGGCTTCGAGATTGCCGCGGAAATTCTTCGAGATCAGGCTTTCCCACAGCGACGAGTAGAACACGCGCTCGCCGACATTGGACTGCTCGCGCAGCACGTCGAGCACGTTGGAGTTCGTCACCTTCTGCACGGCGATGGTGACCGAGGGACGGTTGTCGCTTTGCGCGATCGAGACGCGCGGCAGGATGAAGCTGCCGCCGATCGCGGCGCCGGCGCCGGCGCCGAGCAGGCCGCGGCGGGTGAGCTTGGTCATGGCAATCTCTCTGGAGGTTGTCAGGAAAACAGTCGTTGCTTACTGAGCGAGACCGAGCGAGGCGAGATATGCCGCGCCAGCCTTGACGTGATCATGGTTGCGCAATTCGAGGATCAGGCGCGGATTGGAGCTCAGCTTCGCCAGCGCGCGGAACACGGCGACCCAGCGGATGTTGCCTTCGCCCGGCGCCCAATGGCGGTCGGCATAGCCGTCGGTGTCCTGCAGATGCACATGGGCCAGCATGTCGCCGGCGGCGTCGACATAGTAATCGACTGGCGGCGCGCCGGTGGAATGATGTGCGTAGTTGGCGTGGCCGGTGTCGAGCGACACCCGCACCTTGCTGCTGCCCAGCGCGTGCGCGAGGCCGGCGCGATCGAGCGGATTCTTGTCCTCGATGTTCTCGATGACGAGCTCGCAATTGGCCTGCTCGGCGGAGGCGATGACGTCGGACAGCGTGGCGCGGACGCGCTCGATCAGCGCCTCGCGATTGTCGGGCAGCATGTCGATGTTGTTGTAGTCCCAGGTGGTGTAGGGCGAGTGGATCACCATCTGCGTGGCGCCGAGGAACTCCGCGACCTCCAGGCCCTGCAGCAGTCGCTTGGTGACGGCGCGGCGGATCATCGGATCGTGGCTGGCGATGGTGAAGCCCCAGAACGGGCCGTGGATGCCGAGCCGCCCGGTGTGCCCTGACAGCATCGACTTGATTTCCTTGGCGGTGCCGCGCCAGTCGCTGTCGAGCAGATCGGCGCGGAAGAAGTCCTGGATCTCGAGATCACGCTGGCGCTCCAGCAGCCAGTCGGTATGGGCCGGAATCGATTTGACGGAGAGGGCGGCGCCGAGGACGGGCAGCGTGGCGGACATTGGGCGAAATCCCCTGCTTGAGACCTCGTGAGCGCTAGCGGAGTTCGATGACGTCCCCATGAAGGGCTGTGGACGAGGACCGCGACATGTTGTGTCCCCTCGCGGAGGATGGCGGCGAGTTGTCCTATCCCTAGAGTGGCCGGTCAGCCGCCGGTGCTACTTGACGTAGCCGCGGGAATTGCAACAATGCGGCGAAAAAGGGGACTTGGGATGACAGTACGGCGTGCGATCTGCGGGACGATGCTTTCGCTCCTGGCGCTGACCATGGCTGCGTTGAACGCGCCGGCGCATGCGAAGGGGCCGTATGGCGCCATCTCCGTGGCCGGCTGGTCGGGCGGCGCCTACACCGACGACAACACCGGCAAGTTCTCGAGCTGCATCGCGTCCGCCAGCTACAAGAGCGGCATCAATTTCGGCGTGCTCGCGCTGCCGACCTTTAATTGGGCGCTCGCCTTCATCCATCCCACCTGGTCGCTCACGCAGGGTCAGAAGTTTCCCATCGTGCTGAGCTTCGATGGCCGCAACTCCTACAATGTCGAGGGCTCGGTGTGGTCGGCCAATATGGTCGTCGTGCCGATGCCGAACGACTCCAGCCTGATCAAGGCGTTCCGGGCGGCGCGGACGATGTCGGCCTTCGCGCAGGGCAACCTGTTCCAGTTCGATCTCAACGGCACCTCCGTGCTGCTGCCATCACTCGCCAACTGCGTGCGCTTGATCAATGCCGGCGGAATGGCGGCCGCGACGAACTTCACGGTGCAGCCGAATGCTCCGTCGGCGCAGCGTCCGGCAGCGCCGACTGTCGCCGCGCCGGCCGTGACGGCGACGGTGCAGCCGGCACGGGCATCGGACGATTCTCCAGAGCTGCAGCTCGAAGCGATGCAGATCGCCTCCAACTTCATTCTCAAGGCGGCGCTGTCGCATCCGGCGATCCTCGGCAGCGGCGAGCGGCCGGTGTGGCTGACAGCGGGCGGGGTCGCCTGGAAGTCGGACAATGCCACCGGCTTCGTTCGGATCGTGCCGCCGCAGCGCAATCTCGATGGCCTGGAGGTCGCCGCCACGATCATCGGCAACGATGCCCGCGACTGCAAAGGCAAGTTCATCTCCGCGCGCAACAGCGAGCTGGTCGACAGCGCCGTCGTGTTCCGCGGCATGTCGTCTTGCGAGGACAGCGAAAAGTCTGACATCGCCGAGTACTTCATCTTCCCGCGCAAGGCAGGCGGCTTCGTGCTGTTCTCGGTCGTCACGCCGACCAAGCCGGTCGGCAGCGGCGGTGGCCAGCAGTTGCAGACGCGCGAGGAGGCGAACGCCAACTTCCGCAAGGCCGCCTATACGTCGATCGGCAAGTAAGCTTCGCGGACCGGTCGGGCAGCTCTTCGGCGAGAGTCCCCCCGCTCAGCCACGCCCGCGCTGCGGGCGCCTGACCGCGCGCACCTTGCCGCTGTGACCGCCGCCGCAATACAGCGTGTCGCCGCCATCCGACTCCATGCCGGACACGCTGGTGCCGGCGGGCATGTCGAGCTGATCGAGCACCTCGCCGGTCGCCGGATCGATCCGCCTGATGTCGCTGACATCGTCCTCCCAGGTGCCGTGCCACAGCTCGCCATCCACCCAGGTGACGCCGGTGACAAAGCGCGTACAGGCGATGCTGCGCAGGATCTGCCCTGTGGCGGGATCGATCTGGTGAATCTTGCGGTCGCGATAGGCGCCGACCCAGAGCGAGCCCTCCGCCCATGCCAGCCCGGAATCTCCGCCGCCAGCCGGAGCCGGAATGGTCGAGATCACCTCGCCGCTGTCCGGATCGACCTTCTGAATCTGCGCTTCGGCGATCTGATAGAGATGCTTGCCGTCAAAGGCGGTGCCCGCATGGGCGGCGATGTCGAGCGACCGCTTGACCGCGCCATCGGCCGGATCGAACGCCTTGATGCTCGAGCCGGTCGCTATCCAGACGTGCCGGCCGTCATGGGTGACACCAGCCACTTGGTCACCCGCGAAGGGGCCGTATTCGCGGAGGATCTCGGCCGGGGCTCGTCTCATCTGGGTCTATCCATGGCTTCTGACAGCGGCACGTTAATCGAGCGATGACCACGCCGGGAGTAACAAGCTGGTCGCGAATTCCGGCACGACCGGACAGGTCCAGCGCTGCGCGCGGCCGCGCCCGAACGATTGGACCTTGCCCGACAGCGCCAGCGCATCGAGCGCGCGCTGCACCGTGCGCTGGCTTAAGCCGAGCGCCAGCGCGAGGCCGGAGCTCGACCACGCCTCGCCGTCGGCGAGGCAGGCCAGCACGGGTGCATTTTCATCCTCGATCGGCTGCACCAGCACGACGATCTCGCCGCCGTCACAGGGAGCTAACACGAAGCCGTTGCGTGTGGCATTGACCTCGGCGATGCCCTTCAACAGCTGGCGCAGGCGTCCGATCTCGACGCGCAAACGCGCGCGATGCGACTCGTCGGCGTCCTTGCCGCGGAATGCTTCCGCGATCAGCTCCGCGCGCGACACATCATCGGGGGCGGTCGCTGCCAGCCTGCGGGCGAGCGCAAACAGCACCGGACGCCGCGCCAATGGCACGATGCGGTCGCCTCGTCTGATCGCGAGCCGGCACGCATCGATGATCAGCCTGTCCGACCGTAACAGCGCCTCGACCTCATCGAGCTGCAGCAGCCGTTGCTCGGCGCCTCGGATCAGGCGCGCGGCCGGCGCCGTCAGCGTTGCCGAGAGCCGTTCGACCTCGGCATGCAGCTCCGGGCTGCGCGCCTGACGCGCCATGCGCGCGGCCCGTTCGAGCGCCGCCTGCGCCGCCTTGGTCTGCAGCCGGCGCAAGGCCAGGCCAGCGACGATCAGCTCATAGATGGTGCGCGCCGCCGGCTGTAGCGGCGAGGGATCGAGCTCGGCCAGGCCTCGCTCTGCGGCATCGAGATGGCCGATGAGGACCATGCGCCGGATCTCGAGGCTGCGCGCGTAGGCGGCATTGGTGCGGTCCCCGTGCTGCTCCAGCGTTTCGCGCGCCTCGGCCAACGCCTTCGTTGGCCACGACAGATCACGCGCCGCCAGCGCGATCTCGGCTTCCGCGACGGCGCAGCGCGCACGCGCCATGACTGCCTTGGGACCGAAGCCGCGCGCGGCCTGCCGCAGCAGCGCCTTTGCGCGCACGACATCGCCGAGCCGTGCCATCGCGATGCCGCGCAGCGCCAGCGCCGGCGGATCAGCGCGCAAAGCGACCCGGTTCAGCGCGCCGAGCGGATCACCGGCGGCCAGCGCCTGCGCCGCCGCTGAGATCAACGAGTCCATGCCAATCCCGCCACACTTGTCACTCTCGTCTCCTCCCGCACCGATCCTAGTCTCAGTCGCGGTCAACACGCAAAGGGATGACAGACATGACCATGCATCTGACGGGAACTCGCGAGGACTGGCTCAAGGCACGGCTCGACCTGCTTCAAGCTGAAAAGGAATTCACGCGACGCGGTGACGAATTGGCGCAACGGCGGCAGGCGCTGCCCTGGGTACGAGTCGACAAGAGCTATCGCTTCGACACGGAGGAGGGGCCGGCGACGCTGCCCGATCTGTTCAAGGGCCGCTCGCAGCTGCTCGTCTATCACTTCATGTTCGGGCCTGATTTCCAGGCCGGCTGCCCGTCCTGCTCGATGATCGCCGACGGCTTCAACGGCTTTCAGGTCCACCTCGCCAACCACGACGTGATGCTGTGGGCGGTGTCGCGCGCGCCGCTGGCGAAGCTGACGGCGTACAAGAAGCGCATGGGCTGGAGCTTCCCGTGGGCGTCATCGGCCAGCAGCGACTTCAATTTTGATTTCAACGTTGCGATCACCGAGGAGCAACAGCGCCAGGGCGGCACCGAATACAACTACCGCACCAGCCCGCCGATGGGCGCCGGTGATGTCCCGCCGATGGTGTCCGAGATCGCTGCGACGGCCGGTACCGACAGTGCAACGTTCATGCGTGACCGTCCCGGCATGAGTGCGTTCATCTTGGAGGACGGCATCGTCTATCACACCTATTCGGCCTACGCCCGCGGTCTCGATGGTCTCTGGGGCGCCTATCAGTGGCTCGATCGCGCGCCGAAGGGGCGTAACGAGCAGGGCGTGTGGTGGCGCCGCCGCGACGAATACGCCGCGCGCTGAGAGCAGGGAGTGAAGCTATGGCGTTCTTCCCGTCCAAGCCGCGCATGATGCCGGACCTCGCCGAGGCCCTGCGCCTCGCAGCGACGCCGACCTTCGCGCTGATGGCGGTGCTGAACGTCATGGCCAGGGATGGCCGAGCAGACGTGATCTGCTCGGCGATGCCGGCGGGTGCCCCGCTCGGTGACATGACGGTGATGTATCTGCTGATGAGCGTGTTTCATCTGGCGCCGTGGTTGAAGCGCATTGGGGGCTTCGCGAGTTCGCGAGGCGGCCGAACTTGACGGCCAAGGAACGTGCTTTCCCATGCATCAACGAGGGTTGCTTGCGGAGAGAACCCCTCACCCAAGCGAGCCCGCGGAGAAGCCGACGATGCCCTCTCCCACAAGGGGCGAGGGCGCTGTATTGCGCAGTCTTGTCGCGGCGGTCACTTGAAAGCAGCTCGTGATTTGGGTCAGCGCGGTGCTCGTTATTGCGCCCTCTCCCCTTGTGGGAGAGGGCATGTATAGCAGGGCGGCAAAAGCGCTCGGGTGAGGGGTACCGCGGGCCCGCTGTAGAGATAGCGCTCAATCGAGTTAGCGACTCGACCTCACGCCTCCGCCGCCACCTTCAGCGCCTCCGCCCGAATCTCCTCCACCAGGCGCTCCTTCAGCGCGACGAACTCCGGCGAGGTCTTGATCTTGTACGAGCGCGGATGCGGCAAATCGATCGTGATATCCGCCTTGATGCGGCCAGGGCGGGCGCTCATCACCAGCACGCGGCTGCCGAGGAAGATCGCCTCCTCGATATCATGGGTCACGAACAGCACCGTCTTCTGGTCGCGCTCCCAGATGCCGAGCAGCATCTCCTGCATCAGCACGCGGGTCTGGTTGTCGAGCGCGCCGAACGGCTCGTCGAGCAGCAGGATCTTCGGATCATTGGCGAGCGCACGCGCGATCGCGCAGCGCTGCTGCATGCCGCCGGACAGCTGCTTGGGCCAGTGGTTCTCGAACCCCTTCAGGCCGATCTGCTGGATGAAGCGGTCGGCGACGGCATTGCGCTTGTCCTCCGGCACCCCGCGCTCGCGCAGGCCGAAGGCGATATTTTCGCGCACCGTGAGCCAGGGAAACAGCGTGTAGGACTGGAACACCATGCCGCGATCGGCGCCGGGGCCTTCGACCTCGCTTCCGTCGAGCAGCACCTTGCCGCTGGTCGGATGATCGAGGCCGGCGACGATGCGCAGCAAAGTCGACTTGCCGCAGCCGGACGGGCCGAGGATGGTGACGAAGTCGTTGTTGCCGATGGTGAGATCGACCGGCTCCAGCGCGCGCGTCGGCGCGTGGCCCTGGCGGGCCGGGAAAATGCGGGTGACCTGATCGATGACGAGCGTGGTCATGCGAGCTTCCACGGGAACAGCCAGGCGTTGAACGCCTTGAACAGGAAATCAGAGATCAGCCCGATCAGGCCGATGATGATGATGCCGAAGATGATCTGCCCGGTGTTGAGCAGCGCCTGGCTGTCGGTGATCATGTGACCGATGCCGGACGAGGAGCCGATCAGCTCGGCGACGATGACGTAGGTCCAGGCCCAGCCGAGCACGAGGCGCAGGACCTCGGCGATATCAGGCGCGGCCGACGGCAGCAGCACGCGGGCGATGATGCCGCGATCGCTGGCGCCGAGCGTGTAGGCCGCTTCGACGAGGTCGCGCCGCGTGTTGCCGACGGTGACGGTGATCATCAGGATGATCTGGAACACCGAGCCGATGAAGATGATCAGGAGCTTCTGCAACTCGCCGATGCCGGCCCACAGGATCAAGAGCGGAATGAAGGCGGAGGCGGGCAGGTAGCGCGCGAAGGAGACGAACGGTTCGAGGAACGCCTCGACCGGCTTATAGGCGCCCATCAGCAGTCCGAGCGGCACGGCGATGGCAGCCGCGAGCACAAAGCCGCCGACCACGCGCCAGACCGTCATGCCGATGTCGTAGAGGAAGCCGAACTTCACCAGCAGATCCCAACCCTCGCGCAGCATGGTCAGGGGATCGGCCAGGAAGGTCTTCGACACATAGCCGCCGAACGTCGCCAGCGACCAGGCGGCGACGAAGAGCACGAAGAAGGCGAGGCCGAGGGCTGTTCTTGTTCGGGCGCTGACGGGATCGAGAGGACGGATCACGGAGGAGGCTTTCGTGGGCTGGTGCGGGTCGGTGGAACAGACTTGCTTCAGAGCAGGCGGACGCAGTTTTGAGCAGAGTGTATCAACGCCGTCATTGCGAGGAGCGAAGCGACGAAGCAATCCAGAGCCGCACCCTCGGCCCCTGGATTGCTTCGCTTCGCTCGCAATGACGACTCTACTTAGAGCGAGTTCTGAGGCTACTTGATGAAGCTGGCATCATACAGATCCTCGACGTTCGGGATCTGCTTGATGATGCCGACCTCGAGCAGCAGCTCGGCTGCGTCCTTGTTGAAGGTCTTGAACTCGGTCTCGAAGAACTTCTGGCTCGCGGCCTTGTCCTGCCAGCGCAGATACTTGGCGGAGTTGCCGAACTGCTCGCCGCTCTGCTTCACGTCCGCGCCCATGATCTCATAGGCCTTGGCCTGGTCCTTGGCGATCATGTCGAGCGCCTCGTAATAGCTGTCGGCGAGCGCCTTGGCGGCCTTCGGGTTCTCGGTGAGGAATTTCGGCGTGCAGCCGAAGGTGTCCATCACCATTGGATAGTCCAGCGTGGTGGCGATAATCTTGCCCTTGTCGGGCGCGGCACGCACCGTCGACAGATACGGCTCATAGGTCATCGCCGCATCGTTCTGGCCGGCGACGAAAGCCTGCGCGGCCGGGCCCGGCTCCATGTTGACGACGGTGACGTCCTTCACCGTCAGCCCGTTCTTCTTTAGCATCCAGGCCAGCCCGAAATAGGGCGAGGTGCCCGGCGCGGATGCAGCGACCGTCTTGCCCTTCAGGTCCTTGATCGAGGCGATGTCGTTGCGCACGACCATGCCGTCGGCGCCAAAACTCTTGTCGAGCTGGAAGATCTGCTTGGTGGCGACGCCGTTGGCGTTCCAGGAGATCCAGGTCTCCACGGTGGTCGCGGCGCACTGCACGTCGCCGGCGGCGATCGCGAGGTGGCGGTCCTTCTGCGGGATCTTCTTGATGGTGACGTCGAGGCCGTTCTTCTTGAAGATGCCGGCTTCCTTCGCCAGCGTCAGCGGCGCGAAGCCGGTCCAGCCGGAAATACCGATGCCGACCTTGACGTCATCGGCGAAAGCGGTCGTCGAGGCCAGCAGCGTGGCCGTCAAGGCAAGCAGTCCAAGTTTGCGCATCGTCATCATCCTTTGCTGTTGAAACGAGGTGTCGGTGCGGTCACGGAGAACCGCAATTGTCCGGCGCGTTCGCCGCCGCTCTTGCAAATCTCGTGCTCAGATCGCGGATCTTTCATTCGCTGCCCCTGAACCGCGCGACGAGGCGGTGCTGGTCACCTGGGTAGACCAGCCTGACAGCCGTGAGCGGCCGGCCCTGCCGCCAGGTGTGGCGTTCGATGACGAGGCATGGCGCGCCCTCGGCGATGCCAAGGCCATCGGCGATGGTCTCGTCGGCAACGATCGCGCTGATTGCATGCTCAGCCTCGGTCCAGGGCACGTGATGCAGGAGCCATGAGCCGGGCGGATCGAGCTTGAAGTTCGCCTTTGCCGCGTCGGGCACAGCGTCGAGATCGATCAGGCGATCCTCGAGCGCGAACGGCAAATTGTCGGCGCTATGGCGGCAGCGGATCGCGATCACCTTGCATGGCGTCTTCACGCCGAGCCGCTCGCGATCGGCCGTATTGGCCGTGCGCCGCGCCGACGAGATCAGCTCATAGCCATAGGCGCGGCCGAGCGCGCCGATCTCGGCGCGGATGTCCGGGATCTTCAGCACGGCCGACAGAAATTGCGGCCGCCGCACGAAGGTGCCGGCACGGCGTCGCCGCTCGATCAGGTCCGCCTGCGCGAGCTCCGACAGCGCCTTGTTCACGGTCATGCGCGAGCAGCCATAGTGCTCCATGATCTCGTGCTCGAACGGGATGCGGTGGCCGGGCGGCCATTCGCCGGTGAGGATGCGGCGCTCGATGTCCTGCCGGATCGTCTTGTAGAGCGTGCCGGCGCCCGGCTTGATCCGATCCTCGGCGAGGCTCATGCAAGCAGCCTCCGCACCGCCCGATTGAAGCCGCGCCGCGCAGCCTCGCGCGAGCGGTGATGACCGCCTTGCACGACTTTCGTACCGCCGGCCCAGACGCAGTCGATGGCATCGTGCGACGTCGCGAAGATCCAGCCGTCGAGCAGTGCATCCTGCGACCGCCCCGCGAGCGACGGATGCGATAGATCGAGCGTGACGATATCGGCACGCGCGCCGACTTGCAGCCCGGCGAGCGGTTGCGCCAGCGCCTGCGCGCCGCCGGCAAGAGCGGCATCGAACAAGGTGCGGCCTGTCGACGCAGCCGGGCCTGACGTTAGCATGTTGCGCTCGCGATGCGTCAGCCGCTGGCCGTATTCGAGTTGGCGCAACTCATCGCTGACGCCGACCAGCACGTTGGAGTCGGTGCCGATGCCGATGCGGCCGCCCGCACGCAGATAGTCGCGCGCCGGGAAGATGCCGTCGCCGAGGCTGGCTTCGGTGACCGGGCAGAGGCCGGCCGTCGCGCCGCTGCGTGCGAGCGCTGCTGTTTCGTCCGCGGTCATGTGTGTCGCGTGGATCAGGCACCAGCGCGTATCGACAGCGTGGTGATCGAGCAGCCATTGCACCGGGCGCTGGCTCGACCAGGCGAGGCAGTCCTCGACCTCCTTGACCTGTTCGGCGGCGTGGATGTGAACCGGGCCGCCTTCGGCAAGCGGCAGCAATGCGGTCAATTCATCAGGCGCCACCGCTCTCAGACTATGCGGCGCGATGCCGAGATTGGCGCCGCGCAGCGTGCTGATCGCCTTGCGCGAAGCCGTCAGCAGCTTACCGAACTGATCGACGTCGCAGATGAAGCGGCGCTGGCCGTCATGCGGTGCCGCGCCGCCGAAGCCGCCATGCGCGTAGAAGCTCGGCAGCAGGGTCAGGCCGATGCCGGAGGTCTGGGCAGCCGCTGCGACTCGGCCCGCGCCATCTCGGCGAGATCAGAGTACGGCGTGCCGTCGCGATTGTGATGCAGATAATGGAATTCGCCGACTCGCGTGAAGCCGCGCTCGAGCATCTCGACATACAGCAGGGTCGCGACCGCCTCGACATCCTCCGGGCGCATCGACAGCGCGAAGCGATACATCGTCTCGCGCCAGGTCCAGAACGTGTCCGTCGAGGGGCCGCTGATCTCGGCAAGCCCGGCCATGCCGCGCTGGAATGCGTGGCTGTGCAGGCTGGCGATGCCGGGGATCGCAACCTCATGCTGCTCGTCGTCGAGCGTCGGCGGGACGCCCGCGGAGACCTGTGTGATCTCGCCGTTGCTGATGACGACCTGCACGTCCTCGGCCCAGCCATGGGGCAGAAGCGCGGATGCGAAGTGCAGGGACGCCATGGTCGATCAACCCGCTGGACAGGACGGCGGAGGCGAGTTTATGTATAGACATATCGCCCGTCAAGCTTTCGTGAAAATGGGAGGCCGCATGGCCGAGCGTTTCGACCGGATCTGGCACAATGCGCGGCTCGCAACCCTGCGCGAAGGGCAGCCGGGCCTCGGCGTGGTCGAGCAGGGCGTGATCGCCGCCCGTGACGGCCGCATCGCCTTCGCCGGACCGCAAGCGGATTTTGCTGCCGATGCCGATGCGCCCGAGCGCATCGATTGCGACGGACGCTGGATCACACCGGGCCTCGTCGATTGCCACACTCATCTCGTCTACGGCGGCGATCGCGCCCATGAGTTCGAGCGGCGCCTAGCCGGTGCAAGCTACGAGGAGATCGCGCGCGCCGGCGGAGGCATCGTCTCAACCGTGGCCGCCACGCGCGCCGCGACCGAGGCGCAGCTGATCGCCAGCGCTTTGCCGCGGCTCGATGCGTTGCTCGCGGAGGGCGTCACCACAGTCGAGATCAAGTCCGGCTACGGACTGGAGACCGCGACCGAGCTGTGGCAACTGGCCGCCGCTCGCGCGCTCGGGGACAAGCGGCCGGTCAGTGTCCGCACCAGCTTTCTCGGCGCGCATGCGCTGCCGATCGAGGCCGACGGCGACAAGGACCGCTACATCGATCTCGTCTGCAACGAGATGCTGCCGGCGGTTGCCAAGTCAGGTCTCGCGGATGCTGTCGACGCCTTCATGGAAAACATCGCGTTCTCAGCCGCGCAGACGTCGCGCGTTTTCGCGGCGGCCAAGGCGCTTGGCCTGCGGGTCAAGCTTCATGCCGACCAGCTCTCCAATCTCGGTGGCGCCGCGCTCGCGGCCGAGTTCGGCGCGTTGTCGGCCGATCATCTGGAGCACACCGACGACGCCGGCGCTGCTGCGATGGCGCGGAGCGGCACGGTGGCCGTGTTGCTGCCCGGAGCGTTCTACTTCATCCGCGAGACGCAGAAGCCGCCGGTCGAACTATTCCGCAAGCATGGCGTGAAGCTCGCGCTGGCGACCGACTGCAATCCGGGCTCGTCGCCGCTGACGTCACTGCTCCTGACCATGAACATGGCAGCGACGTTGTTCCGAATGACCGTGGATGAATGCATCGCCGGCGTGACGCGCGAAGGCGCCCGCGCGCTGGGCTTGTTAGCCGAGACCGGCACGCTCGAGGCCGGCAAGTGGTGCGATCTCGCGATCTGGGACATCGGGCGCCCCGCCGAGCTGGTCTATCGCATGGGCTTCAATCCGCTGCATCAGCGCGTGTGGAGGGGTCAATGAGCACGATCATGGCTGAGCCCGGCCACGTCAGTCTCGATGATCTCGCACGCGTGTACGCCGGCGCATCGCTCACGCTTCATTCAGAATATTGGCCGCGCGTCGAAGCCGCGGCGGCGATCGTGGCGAAGGCGGCGCAGGGCGCCGATCCCGTCTATGGCATCAACACCGGCTTCGGTAAGCTCGCCTCGAAGCGCATCCCGCCCGACCAGACGGCGCAGCTGCAGCGCAACCTGATTCTCTCGCATTGCTGCGGCGTCGGTCCTGCGACGCCGGAGCCGGTCGTCCGCCTGATGATGGCGCTCAAGATCATCTCGCTCGGCCGCGGCGCGTCCGGCGTGCGGCGCGAGATCATCGCGCAGTTGCAGGCGATGCTGGCCCACGGTGTGTTGCCGTTCGTCCCGCAGCAGGGGTCGGTCGGCGCGTCGGGCGACCTCGCGCCGCTCGCGCATATGACCGCGGTGATGATCGGCGAGGGGCAGGCGTTCGTCGACGGCGGCTTGGTCGCCGGGCGCGATGCGCTCGCGCGTGCCGGAGTTCAGCCGGTCACGCTTGGGCCGAAGGAAGGGCTCGCGCTGATCAACGGCACACAGTTCTCGACAGCCTATGCGCTCGCCGGCCTGTTCCGCGCGCACGACCTGCTCAACGCCGCGCTGGTGACGGGTGCGCTGTCGGTCGATGCCGCCATGGCGTCGACGGCGCCGTTCCGGCCTGAGATCCACGCGCTGCGCGGCCATCCCGGCCAGATCGAGGCTGGTCGCGTGCTCACCGAGCTGCTCGACGGCAGCGCGATCCGGCTGTCGCATCTGGAAGGCGAAGAGCGCGTGCAGGATCCGTATTGCCTGCGCTGCCAGCCGCAGGTCGCCGGCGCCGCGCTCGATCTGCTGACGCAGGCGGCGCGCACGCTCACTGCTGAAGCCAATGCCGTCACCGACAATCCGCTTGTGCTGGTCGAAACTGGCGAGATCATCTCCGGCGGCAATTTCCACGCCGAGCCGGTCGCGTTCGCCGCCGATCAGATCGCGCTGGCGCTCTCCGAACTCGGCGCCATCAGCGAGCGGCGCATCGCCACCCTGGTCGATCCCGCGCTGAATTTCGGCCTGCCGCCGTTCCTCACGCCGGAACCGGGCCTGAACTCCGGCTTCATGATCGCCGAGGTGACGGCGGCGGCGCTGTTCGCCGAGAACAAGCAGCGCGCGCTGCCATGCTCGATCGACTCCACGCCGACCAGCGCCAATCAGGAAGACCACGTCTCGATGGCCGCGCATGCCGCGCGGCGGCTGCACGATATGGTCGACAATCTCGCTCATATCATCGGCATCGAGCTCCTGGTCGCCGCGCAGGGCATCGAGCTGCGCGTCCCGCACGGCACCAGCGCCGCGCTCTCCGCCGTCATCGGCGCCTTGCGCATGCACGTGCCGGCGCTGGAGAGCGACCGCTACATGGCCGACGATCTCGCGAAAGCCGCCGCGCTCGTCGCGGCCGGCGCCTTGGCCCGCGCTGCTGCCGATGCACTCGGGCGCGATCCGTTTCCTAGGCTTGGATGAGAGGGACCCATGAACCGACGTCTAGACAATGAACGGGTGATCCGCGCCCCCCATGGCAGCGACATCAGCGCCAAGAGCTGGCTCACCGAAGCGCCGCTGCGCATGCTGATGAACAATCTCGATCCCGACGTTGCCGAGAAGCCGAGCGAGCTCATCGTCTATGGCGGCATCGGCCGCGCCGCGCGCGACTGGGACAGTTTTGATCGCATCGTCGCATCCTTGCGCAAGCTCGAGGCGGACCAGACTCTGGTCGTGCAGTCCGGCAAGCCGGTCGGCATCTTCCGCACGCACCCGGATGCGCCGCGCGTGCTAATCGCCAATTCCAACATCGTGCCGCATTGGGCGACGCTCGATCACTTCAATGCGCTCGATAAAATGGGCCTGATGATGTACGGCCAGATGACGGCCGGCTCCTGGATCTACATCGGCAGCCAGGGCATCGTGCAGGGCACCTACGAGACTTTTGTGGAGGTCGGCCGCCGCCACTACAATGGCGATCTCGCGGGAAAATGGATTCTCACCGCGGGCCTCGGCGGCATGGGCGGCGCGCAGCCGCTGGCCGCGACGATGGCCGGCGCCTCGATGCTCGCCATCGAATGCCAGCCGAGCCGCATCGAGATGCGGCTGCGCACCGGCTATCTCGATCGTCAGGCTGGCTCGCTCGACGAGGCGCTGGCGCTGATGGAAGAGGCCGCCAAGACCAGGAAGGCCGTCTCGGTCGGCCTGCTCGGCAATGCCGCCGAGATCTTCCCCGAGCTCGTGCGCCGCGGCGTGCGTCCTGACATCGTCACCGACCAGACCAGCGCGCATGATCCGATCAACGGCTATCTGCCGAAGGGCTGGACGCTCGCCGAATGGGAAGCCAAGCGCGCCTCTGATCCAAAAGCCGTCGAGCAGGCGTCGAAGACCTCGATGGTCGGCCACGTCCAGGCGATGCTGGACTTCCACGCGATGGGCGTTCCGACGCTCGACTATGGCAACAACATCCGTCAGATGGCGCAGGACATGGGCCTCGCCAACGCGTTCGATTTCCCCGGCTTCGTGCCGGCGTACATTCGCCCCTTGTTCTGCCGCGGCATCGGCCCGTTCCGCTGGGCGGCTTTGTCGGGCGATCCCGAGGACATCTACAAGACCGATGCCAAGGTGAAGGAGCTGCTGCCCGAGAACAAGCATCTCCACAACTGGCTCGACATGGCGAGGCAGCGCATCAAGTTCCAGGGCTTGCCGGCGCGGATCTGCTGGGTGGGGCTTGGCGACCGCCATCGCCTCGGGCTCGCCTTCAACGAGATGGTGGCGCGCGGCGAGCTGAAGGCGCCGATCGTGATCGGCCGCGATCATCTCGACTCAGGCTCGGTGGCGAGCCCCAATCGCGAGACCGAGGCGATGAAGGACGGCTCGGACGCCGTGTCGGACTGGCCGCTGCTCAACGCGCTGCTCAATTGCGCCAGCGGCGCGACCTGGGTGTCGCTGCATCATGGCGGCGGCGTCGGTATCGGCTATTCGCAGCATGCGGGCATGGTCATCGTCGCCGACGGCACTGATGACGCGGCGCGGCGGCTGGAGCGCGTGTTGTGGAATGATCCCGCGACCGGCGTGATGCGCCATGCCGACGCCGGCTATGACGACGCCATCGCCTGCGCCGAGGCCAACGGGCTCGATCTGCCGAGCCTCGCTCGCTGATCTCTGATGGGTTGAAGAGCGGCCCCTGATTGTGGTCTCATGCCGCCAACGCGGCCGAGATGCCGCGATGCAGGGGACGCTCATGGGAATTGCCTTTCCGTTCTCGGCCATTGTCGGCCAGGACGAGATGAAGCTGGCGCTGATGATCGCCGCCGTCGATCCGAAGGTCGGCGGCGTGCTGGCCTTCGGCGATCGCGGCGCCGGCAAGTCCACCGCGGTGCGCGCGCTGGCCGCGCTGCTGCCGCCGATGAGCGCCGTGGTCGGCTGTCCCTATCAATGCGATCCGGCCGATGTCGCCGGGCAATGCGCCGAATGCCGCGCGCGCTCCAAGCCGGGCGGCAAGGGCAAGAAGCCGGCCGCGCTGAAGGCGCACGAGGTGCCGGTGCCGGTCATCGATTTGCCGCTCGGCGCCACCGAGGATCGCGTCGTCGGCGCGCTCGATCTCGAACGCGCATTGGCGCATGGCGAGAAGTCGTTCGAGCCGGGGCTGCTGGCGCGCGCCAACCGCGGCTTCCTCTACATCGACGAGGTCAACCTCTTGGAGGATCATCTCGTCGACCTCCTGCTCGACGTCGCAGCCTCCGGCGAAAACGTCGTCGAGCGGGACGGCCTCAGCATCCGTCATCCCGCGCGCCTCGTGCTGGTTGGGACCGGCAATCCGGAGGAGGGCGAGCTGCGGCCGCAACTGCTCGATCGCTTTGGGCTGTCGGTCGAGGTCAAGACGCCGAGCGATCTGCCCACGCGGATCGAGGTGATCAAACGGCGCGACGCGTTCGAAACGGATTCCACCGCCTTCGTCGCGCATTGGGAGAAGGAGGAGGCCAAGCAGCGCAAGCGCATCCTTGCGGCGCGCGCCCATATCGGTTCGGTCAAGGTCGCCGATCGCGAGCTGGAGAACGCGGCACGGCTGTGCATGGCGCTCGGCACCGACGGCTTGCGCGGTGAGCTCACCTTGATGCGCGCGGCACGCGCGGCGGCGGCGCTCGACGGCGCCAAGGCGGTTGATGACGGTCATCTCAAGACCGTCGCGCCGATGGCGCTGCGGCATCGTCTGCGACGCAATCCGCTCGACGATTCCGGCTCGTCGGTGCGCGTCGAGCGCGCGCTTGCCGAGCTGTTCGCATCGTGAGCGAGGGCGCCGCGATCTGGGCCGATGCTGTCACCGCGGCCGCGCTGGCCGCGATCGATCCAAC
The DNA here is from genome assembly GCF_054063215.1 of Bradyrhizobium sp. USDA 4353. Lineage (NCBI taxonomy): Bacteria > Pseudomonadati > Pseudomonadota > Alphaproteobacteria > Hyphomicrobiales > Nitrobacteraceae > Bradyrhizobium > Bradyrhizobium sp. USDA 4353. The sequence continues at coordinate 241,871 of NZ_JBSSGB010000001.1, read as the reverse complement.
TGCGTCGGTGCTGTTGCGCGCCGAGGCAGGTCCGGTGCGCGAGCAGTGGCTCGATTTGCTGCGCGAGCTGACTCCGCTGTCGGTGACCATTCGCAAGCTCCCGCCGTCGATTTCCGACGATCGTCTGCTCGGTGGCCTCGATCTCGCCGCGACCTTGCAGGCTGGTCGCCCCGTCATGCAGCGCGGCCTGCTCGCCGAGGCCGATGGCGGCGTGCTGATCGCCGTCATGGCCGAGCGCATGGCCGCATCGACGGTCGCGCATCTCTGCGCGGCTCTCGACACCGGCGTCGTCAGCATCGAGCGCGATGGCCTGTCGCTGCGTGCGCCGGCCCGCTTTGGCCTGATTGCGCTCGACGAAGGCATCGGCGATGAGCGCGTGTCGCCGGCGCTTGCCGACCGCCTGGCCTGTCATATCGATCTCAGCACGGTGGCCCGCGCCGATCTCGGCGAGAGCCTGTTCAAATCGTCGGACATTGCCGCAGCACGCGCGTTGCTGCCGCAGGTCCGGCTGTCAGACGATGCTATCGGCGCACTGACCACCACGGCTGTCGCGCTCGGCATCGACACGTTGCGCGCGCCGTTGCTGGCCTGTCGCGTGGCGCGCATTGCAGCGGCGCTCGACGGTGAGACTGACGTCGCCGAGTCCCACGTCGCCTGCGCCGCGCGGCTGGTGCTGGCGCCGCGCGCCACACGGCTGCCTGCGACTGAGGAAGATGCCGACAGTAGCGAGGCGCCGGAGCCGCAGAATGATCAGGCCGAGAGTGCCGAGGACGACCGCACCAACGACGGTCCGCTCGAAGACCGAGTGCTCGAAGCGGCGCAGGCGGCCATTCCCGCGGATCTCCTCCAGCGCCTGCAGGACGAACGCGCGATGCGGGCGCGATCGAGCAGCGCGGGCCGGCAGGGCAATGCGCAGAAGGCGCCCAAGCGCGGCCGTGCCATCGGCGCGCGGCGCGGCGAGTGGCGCGCCGGGGCGCGGCTCAACGTGCTCGAGACGCTGCGCGCGGCAGCGCCGTGGCAGCCGTTGCGGCGGCGGGCGCAACGTGCCGGCAAGAGCGGTCGCCTCATCGTGCACAAGGACGACATCCGCATCACCCGCTTCAAGCAGCGCTCGGGCACGACGACGATCTTCGTCGTTGATGCCTCCGGCTCCTCGGCGTTGCAGCGGCTGGCGGAGGTGAAGGGCGCGGTCGAGCTGCTGCTCGCCGAGTGCTACATCCGCCGTGACGAGGTGGCGCTGATCGCATTTCGCGGCAAGTTGGCCAAACTGCTGCTGCCGCCGACGCGGTCGCTGACGCGCGCCAAGCGCAGCCTCGCCGGCCTGCCCGGCGGCGGTGGCACCCCGCTGTCGTCTGCGATCTTCGCGGCGACGGAGTTGGCTCTTGCTGTGAAGGCCAAGGGGCAGGCGCCGACGATCGTGTTGATGACCGACGGCCGCGCCAATGTCGCGCGCGATGGCGGTGGCCGCAGCGAAGCCGAGGCGGAGGCATTGGTGGCGGCGAAGCAGCTCGCGCTCACCGGAATCCCGGTCGTGCTGGTCGATTCTTCGCCGCGCCCGCAGGACAAGGCGGCACAGCTCGCCGGCGCGATGCAGGCCCGCTACGTCGCGCTGCCTCACGCCGATGCCACGCGGCTGTCGCAGGCGGTGATGGCCCAGGCCGGCCACCGCTGAACTCGGTGGAACACGCGCCGTCAAGCGGCGTTCCCAACGGTGACTGACAAGCGCTCCGGTCATTGTTATGCTCGGCGCCGTCGCTGGCAGCATGATCGCGTCTTTCGACATCAATCCGTCACACAGGAGCACGCCATGCAGGTCGCTTCGACCACCCTAAGTGATCATGCGGCCGGTGCCCGTGCCGTGACGATGCCGGCCGCCGCTCGACGCGCCGCGCTTCGAGCTCACCGATGCACGCATCGGCCGCATCGCCTGCTATGGCGATGGTCCGGCCGGCTCCACCGAGCGTCCGCTGCTCCTGATCCACAGCGTCAACGCCGCAGCCACCGCGTACGAGATGAGGCCGCTGTTCGAGGTTTATCGGCAGCGTCGTCCGGTCTACGCCCTCGACCTCCCGGGCTTCGGCCTGTCTGACCGCGCCGACCGCATCTACACGCCGCGCATCATGACCGATGCCATCCTTCTGGCCGCCAATGAGGTTCGTCGCCGACACGGCGATGTCGCGATCGATGCGATCGCGCTGTCGCTCAGCTGCGAGTTCGCCGCGCGCGCGGGGGCCGAGGCGCCGAACCTGTTTCGCACGCTGGCGCTGCTCAGCCCGACCGGCTTCGACCGTCGCGCTGAAGCCGCAGCCAAGAAGGCGGGCAACAAGGATACGACGCAATCCATGCCCTGGGTCCGCAACATCCTCACCGTGCCGCTGTGGAAGCGCGGCTTCTTCACTTTGCTGACCTCGCGCGCCAGCATCCGCTTCTTCCTGCAGAAGACTTTTGGCCGCAAGGATATCGACGAAGGCCTGCTGGAATACGACTATATCACCACGCATCAGCCCGGCGCCGAGAACGCACCGTATTCCTTCGTCTCCGGCTATCTGTTCAGCGCCCAGGCCCTAAAGCTCTACCAGGCGCTGGCGATGCCGGTGTGGATGGTGCATGGCGTGCGCGGCGACTTCGTCGACTACAAGGGCAAGCATGCCGTCGAGGGCCTGCCGAACTGGACCATCCAGGTGATGCAGACCGGGGCGATGCCGCATTTCGAGCAGCTTGATAAAGTCGTCGCAGGCTACGATGATTTCCTGGCGCGCGCCGCCGGCGCGTGAGCCGCAGCGGCGCGGGGATGGGCCGTCCGAACAGGTCGTCGGCATGAGCGACAAGCCGAGTTGGAGCATCGACGGCCGAACCTGGCCGAACCGCGAGGCGAGCCGCTTCGTCGACGCCGGCGGCCTTCGCTGGCACGTCCAGATCATGGGCCAAGGGCCGGTCGCACTGCTGGCGCATGGCACGGGCGCAGCGACCCATTCCTGGCGCGACCTCGCGCCCTTGCTGGCCAGGCATTTCACCGTCGTCGCGCCCGATCTCTCCGGCCATGGCTTCACCTCCACGCCGAACTGGCAGCGGCTGTCGCTGCCGGGCATGTCGCGCGATCTCGCCACCTTGTGTGAGCAGCTCGCGATCAAGCCTGAGATCGCGATCGGCCATTCCGCTGGTGCTGCGATCCTCACGCGGATGACGCTCGACGGCCTGATCGCGCCAAAACTGATCGTCAGCCTGAACGGCGCCTATCTGCCGTTTGGCGGCGTCGCCGCGCAATTCCTGTCGCCGCTCGCCAAGATGATGGCGCTGAACCCGCTGGTGCCGCGGTTGTTCGCCTGGCGCGGGCGCGATCCGGCGGCGGTGCACCGCCTGCTCAAGGCGACCGGATCGACGCTCGATGCCAATGGCGAGCGGCTGTATCGCCGTCTCGTCGGCAGCCCCGGTCACGTGGGCGCCGCGCTGGAGATGATGGCGAATTGGGACCTCAATCCCCTGGTGCGTGATTTGCCGCGGCTCAAGACGGCGCTGCTGCTGATCGCCGCCACGCACGACCACGCCATCACCCCTGACGTAGCCCGCCGGGTGCGCCAATTGGTGCCGCAAGCGCAGCTCGAACTCATTGATGGGCTTGGCCATTTGGCGCACGAGGAGGAGCCGGCGCGGATCGCGGCGCTGATCCTCGCCGCCGCCGAGCGCGCCGGTGTGCTCGCGGTGCAGCAGGAAATGTCAAACTAGATTGACATTTTTGACTGGCGAAATCGTCAATTTCAATTTACGCTTTCCGTCATGCTCGACGTCTCCACCATCAAGGCCGCTGTTCCGGCTGCGCTCGGAGACCGGCCGCATGCGGTCGTGATCGGCTCCGGCTTCGGCGGCCTTGCGGCGGCGGTGCGGCTCGGCGCGCGCGGCTATCGTGTCACCGTGTTCGAGCAGCTCGATGCGCCCGGCGGCCGGGCCTATGTCCACCGCCAGGACGGCTTCACCTTCGATGCCGGCCCGACCATCGTCACCGCGCCGTTCCTGTTCGAGGAGCTGTGGCAGCTGTGCGGACGGAGGATGTCCGACGACGTTACGCTGAAGCCGATCTCGCCGTTCTATCGCATCCGCTTCGACGACGGCACGATCTTCGACTGCTCGGCCGACCCGGCGGCGATGCGTGCCGAGGTGGCGAGGATCTCGCCCGGTGACCTCGACGGCTATGAGCGCTTCATGACCGCGAGCGAGGCGATCTTCAAGAAGGGCTTCGAGGAGCTCGGCGACGTTCCGTTCCTGTCGCTGCTCGACATGGCCAAGATCGCGCCGGCGATGATCAAGCTGCAGAGCTTTCGCTCGGTCTACGGCCTCGTGTCGCAGCATGTCCGCGACGAGCGGCTGCGGATCGTGCTCAGCTTCCATCCGCTGTTGATCGGGGGCAATCCGTTCACGACCACGTCGATCTATTGCCTGATTGCCTATCTCGAGCGCCGCTGGGGCGTGCACTTCGCGATGGGCGGCACAGGCGCGCTGGTGACGGGTCTCGTCAGCCTGATCGAAGGGCTGGGAGGCGAGGTCCGCTGCTCGGCGCCGGTGGCCGAGATCACGACCAGCAACGGCGCTGCCACCGGCGTCCGCCTGAAATCCGGCGAGACGATCGGCGCCGATGTCGTCGTTTCCAATGGCTGTGCCGCCTGGACCTACAAGCACCTGCTGCCATCGGTCTCGCGCCGGCGCTGGACTGATGCGCGCATCGATCGCGCGCGCTACTCGATGAGCCTGTTCGTCTGGTATTTTGGCACGAAGCGCCGCTACGACGACGTCGAGCATCACACCATCCTGCTCGGTCCGCGCTACCGCGAGCTGCTCGACGACATCTTCCGCCGCAAGGTGTTGGCGGATGATTTCAGCCTCTATCTGCACCGGCCGACCGCGACCGATCCGTCGCTGGCGCCCGACGGCTGCGATGCTTTCTATGTGCTGTCGCCGGTGCCGCATCAGGAGAGCGGCATCGACTGGGCGGCTGCCGCCGAGCCGTTCCGCAAGCGGATCGAGACCGCTTTGAGCGAGACGCTGTTGCCCGATCTCGCCGGACAGATCGTCACCTCGCGGCTGCTGACGCCCGACGATTTCGAGCATCGCCTGTCGTCCTATCGCGGCGCCGCGTTCGGGCTCGAGCCGGTGTTGATGCAGAGCGCCTGGTTCAGGCCGCACAACAAGAGCGAAGAGGTCGAGCGACTCTATCTGGTCGGGGCCGGCACGCATCCCGGCGCTGGCCTGCCCGGTGTGTTGTCCTCGGCGCGCGTGCTGGATGATCTCGTGCCGGCGCCGCATGAGCTGGAGCGCCGATGAGCTGGGACGAAGATATCGCGATCTGTCGGCGGATGTTGCGGGGCGGATCGAAGACCTTCTTCGCCGCGTCGAAAGTGTTGCCTCGATCGGTCGGCGATCCCGCCATTGCGCTCTACGCGTTCTGCCGCGAGGCCGATGATGCGATCGATGGTCCCAGCCGCCGCGTCGATGCCATCGAGGTTCTCCATGAGCGGCTCGACCGGATCTATGATGCTCAGCCCGACGACAGTCCTGTCGATCGTGCGCTGGCCGGTGTGGTTGCGCATTTTGCAATTCCGCGCGCGCTACCGGAGGCGCTGCTCGAAGGCCTCGCCTGGGACGCTCAAGGCCGTCGCTACGAAACCTTGAGCGACGTGCTCGCTTATGCCGTGCGTGTCGCCGGCACGGTCGGCGTGATGATGTCGCTGCTGATGAACAGGCGTGAGGCCGAGACGATCGGGCGCGCCTGCGATCTCGGCATCGCGATGCAACTCACCAACATCGCCCGCGACGTCGGCGAGGATGCGCGCAATGGCCGGCTGTATCTGCCGCAGCAATGGCTGCGCGAGACCGGGCTCGACGTCGCGACTTGGCGGGCCGCGCCGTTCTTTGACGATCGCATCGGCCGTGTCACCGCGCGGCTGCTCGCGGTCGCCGATGTCTTCTATGCCCGCGCCGCCGCCGGCATTGCCGATCTGCCATGGACCTGCCGGCCCGGCATTCACGCGGCGCGGCTGATCTATGCCGAGATCGGCCGCGAAGTGGCGCGCGCCGGGTTCGATTCGATGTCGCAGCGCGCCTTCGTGTCGATGTCGCGCAAGCTGCAGCTGCTCGGCAAGGCCGCGGCGGTGTCGTTGCTGCAGGCGCAGCCGTCGCTGGCCCCTGCGCGCCCGGAGGCGCGGGTGCTGATCGATGCCGTGTTAGTTGCCGATGCGCAACGCCCACATGCGCTCGGACCGCCGCGACGGACGATGCATGACCGTGCGCTGTGGGTGATCGACCTGTTCGAACGGCTGGAGCGTCGCGACCAGCTGTTGCGTTCGGGGCGGGCGTCGTGAGGATCCGGTCGTCTCGACATCGCGAGTGAGACGCGGTTCATGAGCGAGACATCATGAGCAAGACATCATGAGCGAGATGGGCGGCCTGCTCGAATTCGTCGTCGTCGCGCTCTGCGTGCTCGGCTGGCTCGTGCTCGAGTGGCAAGGCCGCCGCCTCGACCGCCAGCGCGCCGAGCGCGAGGCGAGGGAGCGTGCCGCCGACGAGAACTCCTCGTAGGGTGGGCAAAGGCGCGCCTATATGGCTGCGATGAGTGGAGATCGGCACGCGCGCCGTGCCCACCGCGCCCCGCGTTTGATGCTGATGGTGGGCACGTCGCGCGCGCGGCTTTGCCGCGCTCGCGCCTTTGCCCACCCTACCGGCTACAGCCGCATCGCTCGGGAGTTGCCAGCATTGATCCCGACGCATCCAAATACACCGCTGTCGTCCCGGCCTTGAGCCGGGACCCATACCCCCAGGGAGTGGTTTGAGGCACGCCGCCGATTGGCCTTTGCCCGTCACGACGGCCGCGGCGTATGGGTCCCGGATCGGCGCCGTGACGCGCTGGCGCGCATCACGGCTTGTCCGGGACGACAGCGGAGTGTGACGAAATGGCAGTGACCAACGTCATCCTCTCCAGCCAGCACGCCGTGGCATCCTGAACGGCAGCATGGCCTGGACGATCGGCATCTGGAAGCGGTCGAGCGAGAGGCTTTCATGCATCATGGCGACCTCCTCACCGCGGACGTGCGCGGAAAGGTGGCTGCGGGCGTAGAACGGGGCATCCTCCAAGGTACTCACCACGCGCACGCATGTCTCCGCATCGGCGCGGGCGCTGCGGTCGACGCGCCACAACGTCTTGCGCAACCGTGTTTCGGTGAGCGGCGTGATCCGCTCCAGCGTCGCATCGGGATCGACGTGCAGCGCGATCGTCTTGTCGGCGCCGGCGCGTGCGACCGTGTCGTAGGAGATCACCGTGCCGGTGCGGGTCGCGGCGCGCGACCATTGCCAGCTCTGGAAGTCGCGCTCCAGCGGCGCATCGCCATGGTTGAGGTCGAAATAGCCGTCGCCGCGCCAATGCAGGTCGGGATGATCGAAGTCCACGGCCACGCGGCAGCAGGGCGCGATCGGCTGCCAGCGATGGCGCCCCTCGGCATCGAGCGTGAACGCGACCTCGTTCAGCGCCGTCGGCACGACGCGCACTCTGCCGCGCAGCGGCAGCGGCCTGGGCACGCTGACCTCGCTGATCTCGATCGACAGCTCGCGGCCGGTCCAGCTCAAGCTGCTCGGCCCGATGGCAAAACTGGACTGGTCGCGAGCCATGGCGCCGCGGCCGCGCTCGGTCATCGCCCAGCGCCGCGCACGCTCGCCATACAGTGCGACGTTGAGCGCGCAATGGTTCTCCGGATCGGCCGGCCCGCGCCGCCGCGCCCATGCATAGTAAGGCGAGAACACGCTGCCAACGAAGGCGATGATGGTCAGCCCGAAGCGGCCGTCGTCGCTCAGCGCGTCGACATACCACCACGCATAGCCGTCCGGCGGGACGGCGCGGTCGAAGCGAGGTCCGCCATCGCCCTGTTGGCTGCCATCCGGCCCGACAGCGCCGCCATCGGCACGCCCGGTCCCGGATGCGCGCTGCCCCCCGCGACGTAGAGCCCCGGCAGCTTCGTCTGTGCGCCCGGCCGCTGGAACGAGGCCATCCAGCCGTGCGAGCTGCGGCCGTACAGCGCGCCCCCCGTGCCCGGAAACATCCGGTTGAAATCCGCCGGCGTCGTCACGCGGGTCAATTCCGGCCTCGTCGCGATGCTCAGGCCGCAGCGCTGCAACAGGTCGAAGGTCTGGCGGGCACATTGGCTGATCTCCGAGGGCGGAAAGCGATGATGATCGCCGGTGGCCGGCGCGTTGATCAGGACGAACAGCGGCTCGTTTGTCCCGGGCTCACGCGGCTCGTCGTCGCGGTCCTGCGCGCAGACATAGACGGTGGGCTCGGCCGGCATCATCCGGCGCTCGATCAGCTGATTGAACTCGGCGCGGTAGTCGCGCGAGAAGAACACGTTGTGCCGCACGAGCGGAAAGCCGTCGGCGCGCGCCAGGCAGCTCCAGGTCATCGCCGACAGCGAGCGCGCGGACTCCGGGATCGCGGGCAGCGCTCGCGCCGCGTCCGTGCCGAACAGGCCCTGCGCCAGCGCGGCGACATCGGCCGTCGCGATCACGGCATCGGCCATGATCTGCTCGCCATCGGCGAGCCGGACACCGGTCGCGCGGCCGCTCTGCGTGACGATGCCGGCGACCTGGCTGTCGTAGCGGATGGCGACGCCGTGGCGCCGCGCCAGCGCCGCGAGACACGCGGCGAGCTCTTGCATGCCGCCGTCGATCGACCAGACGCCGGCCTGCTCGACATGGGCGACGAGCATCAAGGTCGCCGGCGCATGGAAGGGCGACGAGCCGCAATAGGTGGCGTAGCGCCCGAACAGCTGCTGCAGGCGGGGATCGCGGAAATAGCCGCCGAGCGCCCTCCACAAGGTCTGGAACGGGCGGATGGCGGTGAGGTCGCGGAAGCCGGCATTGCGGAGGAGATGCGTCATGCTCGGCGCCGGCGTGCGGATGAACGGATCCCTGAGCGTCTCGAAGATGCGCCGCGCATCGCGGCAGAAGGCGCGATAGCCCTCGGCCTCGCTGCGCCCGGCGAAACGGCCGATCGCGTCCGCGGAGCGGTTCTCCTCGGCGAACAGATCGAGCGTATGGCGATCGGTCCAGGCGTGGCGCGCGAGGATGTCGAGCGGCGTCAAGGTGAGATGATCGTCGACCGAGGTGCCGAGCTCGTCGAATAATTCGTCGAACACCCAGCGCATCGTGAACACGGTCGGACCGGAGTCGATACGCGCAGGTCCGATTGCGATCTGGCGCATCTTGCCGCCGGGCGCAGCCGCACGCTCGAGCACCGTGACCTCGGCTCCGCGCGCCGCGAGCGTGAGCGCGGCGCTGAGGCCGGCAATGCCGGCGCCAACCACGATCACGCGGTGATCGGCCATTGCTCGCACTCCTGTCCGCGGGACCTGACGCTGGAAATGTCTAGCATGATTTACAGTATTGGTGTAAGCTGTAATTTACATAAGCGACCGCCCGGATGGCGTCGCGGCAAGGGAGGCTGGCATGGACGTGATGGCCCGGATCGAGAAATCCCTCGTCGCAGCGGTCGCGCTGGCCGACCGGCCCGGCTGTCCGCCACGACTTTCGGCCGCGATGCAGGCGGCGGTGTTCCCGAGGGGCGCGCGGGTGCGGCCCCGTCTCTGCCACGCCGTGGCGGCCGCCTGCGGCGACGACGAGCCGGCAGCGACGGATGCGGCGGGATCGGCGATCGAGCTGTTGCACTGCGCCTCGCTGGTCCATGACGATCTGCCGTGCTTCGACAATGCCAAGCTGCGGCGCGGCCGACCGTCGGTGCATGCCGCGTTCGGCGAGCCGCTCGCGGTGCTCGCGGGCGACGCGCTGATCGTGCTCGCGTTCCAGACGCTTGCCAAGTCGCGCTGCTCGTCGCTGCGGCTGGCACAGCTCATTGCCACCATCGGCGACGCCGTCGGCGTGCCGCATGGCATTGCGGCTGGCCAAGCCTGGGAATGCGAGCCGGAGATCGATCTGTCGCGCTATCATCGGTCGAAGACCGGCGCATTGTTTGCGGCCGCCACCGTGTCGGGCGCCGCCGCGGCAGGGCATGACAATCCGGAGGCGTGGCGCACGCTCGGCGAGACCATCGGCGAGGCCTATCAGGTCGCCGACGACATCCGCGATGCAGCCAGCGATGAGGAGGAGGCGGGCAAGCCGGTCGGGCAGGACGCGGCGCTCGGACGGCCCAACGCCGTGCTGCTGTATGGGCTCACCGGCGCCGTCAGCTACCTGCACGATCTCGTCGCTGAGGGCATCCGCACCATGCCGCCTTGTGCTCACGCCCATGAGCTCCGCATGCTGATGGAGCAGGAAGCCAAGCGCCTGGTGCCACGCCGCCTGGCGGCGTCGGCGGCTTGAGCTTGCTAATAATGGCCACGCTCGCGCGGCGCTCGCAATGCCCACCCTCCCCTGGAGGGGGAGGGTCGCCGCGCATGCGCGCAGCGGCATGCGCGGCGGGGTGGGGTGACGGACTGTCCGCGGGTGCGGTGCCGATGGTCCGTGAAGGGCCGATGCAGCGGAACTTGATCTCGCCTCGACCCATCCGCACCTGTTTCCTGGCTCACCCCACCCCACCGCGCGCCTTGCGCGCGGTGACCCTCCCCCTCCAGGGGAGGGTGGGCAGCGGTGCATGTCGAAACACCGCTGCTTCTTTATGGGGGCACTGATCCGTGTCGACCGCCGTCCCCCACGACACGCCGCCCCCGATCAGCTTTGGCGATCGCTGGCGCGGCTGGCGCGACTCGCTGCTGGCGAGTGCGGCGTTCCAGCGCTGGGCTGCGACGTTTCCGTTGACGCGGCCGATTGCGCGCAAGCGGGCGGCGGAGCTGTTCGATCTGTGCGCCGGCTTCGTCTACTCGCAAACGCTTTCAGCCTGCGTGCAGCTCGATCTGTTCGAGACGCTGCGCGCGGGACCGTGCGAGCTCGCGGCGCTGGCCTCGCGCGCGGCGGTGCCCGAGCCCGCGATGGAGAGCTTGTGCGAGGCGGCCTGCGCCCTGCAATTGCTCGAGCGCCGCGGCCGGGCGCGCTACGGGCTCGGACCGCTCGGCGCGGCGCTGCTCGGCAATCCCGGCATCGCCGCGATGGTCCGCCATCATGCCGCGCTCTATGCCGATCTGGGCGATCCGCTGGCACTGCTGCGCGGGCAGGATCGCGAACGCCGTCTCGCGCATTACTGGCCCTACGCGCTCGACCGTGGCGGCGCGGCGCTGACGCGTGACGATGTCGCCCCCTACACGGCGCTGATGGCGGCCTCGCAGCCGATGATTGCCGACGTGGTGCTGTCAGCCTATCCGCTCACCGGCCATCGCTGCCTGCTCGATGTCGGCGGCGGCGACGGCAGCTTCCTCGCCGCCGCCGCGCGGGCGGCGCCGCAGCTGCAACTGCAGCTATTCGATCTGCCCGGGGTCGCCGCGATTGCCCGGGAGCGTCTGTCGAAGGCCGGGCTGGCCGATCGCACCACGATCACGCCGGGCAGTTTCTACGACGATCCGCTGCCATCCGGCGCCGACGTGATCTCATTGATTCGCGTGGTGCACGACCATGACGACGACGCGGTGGCGCGGCTGCTGGCCAAGGTGCATGCGGCGTTGCCCGCTGATGGCGTGCTGCTGCTCGGCGAGCCGATGCGCGAGGCGGCCGGCGGCAGCGACGGGGTCAGCGCCTACTTCGAAATCTATCTCCGCGCGATGGGGCAGGGGCGGCCCCGCAGCGCGGCACGGCTGCGCGAGTTGCTGAACCTGGCAGGTTTTTCGCAGGTGCGAGCGCTTCGCACGCGCATCCCTTTGATCGCCAGCGTGATTGTCGCGAAAAGCTGACACTCTCAATGTAAATTTATATTGACACTTTGCGTGGTCCGACTAACCTGACACCCGTAACTAAGCGGGCGTCGCCGGGGAGTTGGGCAATGGACGCGATCGCCGTCGTACTGGGGAGGCCGAGGCAATTATCGCTGCAGCACCTGGTGCTCGCAGACGCCCCGGACTGCCTGACCGTCGACATCGAATGGAGCGCGATCAGCACCGGCACGGAGCGGTTGCTGTACGAAGGCCGCATGCCGCAGTTTCCGGGCATGGGCTATCCGCTCGTGCCGGGCTACGAGGCCGTCGGCCGCGTGGCGCAGGCCGCGCCGCATTCCGGTTTCCGGAAGGGCGAGCGGGTGTTCGTGCCGGGCGCCGCGCGCTGCTTCGGCGAGGTACGCAGCCTGTTCGGCGCGGCGGCCTCGCGTCTCACGGTGCCGCCGCAGCGGCTGGTCGCGATCGACGAGTCGACCGGCGAGCGCGGCGTGCTGCTGGCGCTGGCGGCGACCGCCTATCATGCGCTGTCGATCGGCGGCGATGGCCAGGCCGAATGCGTGGTCGGTCATGGCGTGCTCGGCCGTTTGCTGGCAAGGCTGATCATCGCGATGGGCGGCGATCCGCCGGTCGTGTGGGAGAGCAATCCGCAACGCGCCGCGGGCGCGATGGGCTATCGCGTCATCGATCCGGCTCGGGACGAGAAACGCGACTACCGCCTGATCTTCGACGCCAGCGGCGATGCCGGTCTGCTCGATAGCTTGATCGCGCGCCTCGCGCCGCGCGGCGAGATCATCCTCGCCGGCTTCTACAGCGCGCCGCTGACTTTCTCCTATCCGCCGGCCTTCATGCGTGAGGCGGCGATCCGTGTCGCCGCCGAATGGAAGCACGAGGACCTGCTCGCGGTGCGCAACCTGATCGACACAGGCCGCCTGTCGCTGGACGGGCTGATCACGCATCACGCCGAGGCCGCATCGGCCGAGAGCGCCTACCGGACCGCGTTCGACGATCCGTCATGTCTCAAGATGGTCCTGGACTGGAGAGCTGCCGCATGAACGCCCCCACCAAGATCGCCGCGATGACAGATGCCCTGCGTGCGGAGGCTGCGATCGAGCCGGACGCGCCGGTGACGGCTGCGCCGAAGAAGGCTACGCAGATCATCGCGATCTACGGCAAGGGCGGCATCGGCAAGAGTTTCACGCTCGCCAACTTGTCCTACATGATGGCGCAGCAGGGCAAGAAGGTGCTCTTGATCGGCTGCGATCCGAAGAGCGACACGACCTCGCTCTTGTTCGGCGGCCGCGCCTGCCCGACCATTCTCGAGACCTCGTCGAAGAAGAAGCTCGCCGGCGAGGACGTCAAGATCGGCGACGTCTGCTTCAAGCGCGACGGCGTGTTCGCGATGGAGCTCGGCGGGCCCGAAGTGGGGCGCGGCTGTGGCGGACGCGGCATCATCCACGGCTTCGAGCTGATCGAGAAGCTCGGCTTCCATGATTGGGGTTTCGACTACGTCCTGCTCGACTTCCTGGGCGACGTCGTCTGCGGCGGCTTCGGTCTGCCGATCGCGCGCGACATGTGCCAGAAGGTGATCATCGTCGGCTCCAACGATCTGCAGTCGCTCTACGTCGCCAACAATGTCTGCTCGGCGGTGGAGTATTTCCGCAAGCTCGGCGGCAATGTCGGCGTCGCCGGCATCGTCATCAACAAGGACGACGGCACCGGCGAGGCGCAGGCCTTTGCGGACGCCGTCGGCATTCCGGTGCTGTCCTCGATCCCGGCCGACGACGACATCCGCCGCAAGAGCGCGAGCTATCAGATCATCGGCAAGCCCGGCACGGCCTGGGCGCCGCTGTTCGAGCAGCTCGCCACCAACGTCGCCGAGGCGCCGCCGCAGCATCCGCATCCCCTGACTCAGGACGGCTTGCTCGGACTGTTCAAGGCCTCCGAAGTCGGCCGCGACGTGGTGCTGGAGCAGGCGACGCTCGAGGACATGTGCGGCAGCACGGCGATCGCGAAGCCGTCGCTCGAAGTGATCTACGACAATGTGTGATCAGTGCGTGCCGAGCAGCGGAATCTAGTGCCATGAGCGATGCGGTGGTCCATCAGGCGGTGAGCGCGGATAGCAGCGCGGCAGGTATGCCGGCGCAGCCCGAGGCGCTCGGCTGCCACGCCGGCAAGGCCGAGCTCAAGCGCGCGGCCGATGCCGCCGGCAAGAGCGAGGTTTTGGCGCGCTACGCAGCCGACTATCCGGCCGGGCCGCACGACCAGCCGCAGAGCATGTGCCCGGCGTTCGGCTCGCTGCGCGTCGGCCTGCGCATGCGCCGCACCGCGACCGTGCTGTCAGGCTCGGCCTGCTGCGTCTATGGCCTGACCTTCACCTCGCATTTCTATGGCGCGCGGCGCAGCGTCGGCTATGTCCCGTTCAACTCGGAGACCTTGGTCACCGGCAAGCTGTTCGAGGACATCCGCGACGCCGTGTTCAAGCTCGCGGACCCTGCGAACTACGACTGCGTCGTCATCATCAATCTCTGCGTCCCCACCGCCTCGGGCGTGCCGCTGCAGATCCTGCCGAAGGAGATCAACGGCGTCCGCGTGATCGGCATCGACGTCCCCGGATTCGGCGTGCCGACCCATGCCGAGGCCAAGGACGTGCTCGCCGGTGCGATGCTGAACTATGCGCGGCGCGAGGCGGAGCAGGGGCCGGTGCAGGCGCCGCGCGCGCCGCGTAGTGACAAGCCGGCCATCACCTTGCTCGGCGAAATGTTCCCGGCCGATCCCGTGGGGATCGGCATGCTGCTGGCGCCGCTCGGCCTCGCCGCGGGGCCCACCGTGCCGACGCGCGAATGGCGCGAGCTGTATGGCGCATTGGATTGTGCGGCGGTCGCGGCGATCCATCCGTTCTACACGGCCTCGATCCGCGAATTCGAGGCGGCGGGCCGTCCGATCATCGGCTCCGCACCGGTCGGCTGCGACGGCACTGCGGACTGGCTCGAAGCGGTCGGCATGACTTGCGGCGTCGGCCGCGCGCAGATCGATGCGGCGAAGAATACGGTGCTGCCGGCGATCCGCGGGGCGCTGGCGGCAGCTCCCATTCGCGGCCGCATCACGCTGTCGGGCTATGAGGGCTCGGAGCTCCTGGTCGGTCGTCTGCTGGTCGAGAGCGGCGCCGATCTGCGCTATGTCGGCACCGCATGTCCTCGCACCCGCTGGTCGGAGGCCGACTGCGCCTGGCTCGAGGCGCGCGGCGTCCGTGTGCAGTACCGCGCCTCGCTGGAGCAGGATCTCGCGGCGGTCGACGAGTTCGCGCCGGATCTCGCGATCGGCACCACGCCTGTCGTGCAGAAGGCCAAGGCGCGCGCGATCCCGTCGCTGTACTTCACCAACCTCATTTCCGCGCGGCCGCTGTTCGGCGTCTCAGGCGCCGGCTCGCTGGCGCAGGTCGTCAACGCGGCGATCGCAGGCAAGGCGCGCTTCGACGAGATGCGCGACTTCTTCGAAGGTGTCGGCGAGGGCGATGCCGCGGGCGTGTGGCAGGGAACGCCCGTCGCGCGTCCCGACTTCCGCGACAAGTTTCGCAAGGCGGTCGCGGCGCAGGCTAAGAAGCGCAAGTCCGAGGAGATGGTGTAATGCTGATCCTCGACCACGATCGCGCCGGCGGCTATTGGGGCTCGGTCTACGCGTTCACCGCGATCAAGGGCCTGCAGGTGATCATCGACGGCCCCGTCGGCTGCGAGAACCTGCCGGTGACCTCGGTGCTGCACTACACCGATGGCCTGCCGCCGCACGAATTGCCGATCGTCGTCACGGGCCTCGGCGAGGATGAGCTGGGCCAGAAGGGCACCGAGCAGGCGATGAAGCGCGCCCGGGCTGCGCTCGATCCGGACCTGCCGGCTGTCGTCGTCACCGGCTCGATCGCCGAGATGATCGGCGGCGGCGTCACGCCCGAAGGCTCCAACATCAAGCGCTTCTTGCCGCGCACGATCGACGAGGACCAGTGGCAGAGCGCCAACCGCGCGCTGAGCTGGCTGTGGAGCGAATACGGCTCCCGCAAGATCCCCGAGCGCAAGCCGCGCACTGATGGCGAGAAGCCACGGGTCAACATCATCGGGCCGATCTACGGCACCTTCAACATGCCGTCGGATCTCGCCGAGATCCGCAGGCTGGTCGAGGGCATCGGCGCCGAGATCAACATGGTGTTCCCGCTCGGCAGCCATCTCGCCGACGTGCCGAAGCTGGTGAATGCCGACGTCAACATCTGCATGTATCGCGAGTTCGGCCGTCTGCTCTGCGAGACCTTGGAGCGGCCTTATCTGCAGGCGCCGATCGGGCTGCATTCGACAACCAAATTCCTGCGCTCGCTCGGCGAGTTGACGGGGCTCGATCCCGAGCCGTTCATTATCAGTGAGAAGCACACGACCATCAAGCCGGTGTGGGATCTCTGGCGCTCGGTGACGCAGGATTTCTTCGGCACCGCGAGCTTCGGCATCGTCGCGTCCGAAACCTATGCGCGAGGCCTGCGCAATTTCCTGGAGACCGAGCTCGGTCTGCCCTGCCACTTCGCGATCTCGCGCTGCGCGGGCGCCAAGACTGACAACGATTCGATCCGCAAGATGATTCATGAGCGGCCGCCGCTGGTGCTGTTCGGCAGCTACAATGAGCGCATGTATGCGGCGGAAGCGGGCAACCGCGCGATCTACATCCCGGCCTCGTTCCCGGGCACGGTGATCCGCCGCCACACCGGCACGCCGTTCATGGGCTATGCCGGCGCGACCTATGTCGTGCAGGAGGTCTGCAACGCGCTGTTCGATGCGCTGTTCAACATCCTGCCGCTCGCAATGCAACTCGATCAGATCGCGGCTACGCCGTCGCGGCTCGAGCGCGAGCTGCCATGGGATGACGGCGCCAAGCTGGCGCTGGATCAGATCATCGAGACACAGCCGGTGCTGGTGCGGATCTCCGCGGCCAAGCGGCTGCGCGATGCGGCCGAGCGCGGCGCGCGCCAGGCGGGGCTCGATACGGTGACGGAAGACGTTCTCGCGCAGGCGCGGTCACGGCTCGCAACGGGCCAGGCCGCGTAGGCAACGGGATAGCGGAGAGGGAGAGGACGATGTCGTTGTACGAACGCATGGATCGTGACGTCGCGCCGAGATCGCGCGAGCGGATCGACTATCTCCTGGTCTACGCGGTGTGCTTTGCCGTGCTGATCGTCGAGGGCGTGCTGCGCCGGATCGGCTCGGTCATCACCGGCCATCGTCCGGCGCCGCTCGGGGCGATTGTCGGCGAAGCGCGGATCAAGGCCGCGAATTGCGCGACCTCGTCGTTCATGGGGTTGTGACGGCCCGGAAAGGTTTCGGACGCCGGGGTCGTGATCTCAGGCCCCGCGAGTCTTGCAAGGAATTCGTGCGGCTCGCCGCGCGGATGCCATCCCGGCAACGGGATGGCGCTTCGACGCCGCTTGCGACAGTGGGCGGCATCCGGCCGAAAGGCCAACACCAGGAGGTACTACTATGGTGGAACCAAACAAGGGAGGCTCTCTGTCGGGGCTGACCGAAGCGGAGGCTAGGGAATTCCATAGCATCTTCATGACGAGCTTTGTGGTCTTCACGGCGGTTGCGATCGTCGCCCACATTCTCGCCTGGATGTGGCGTCCCTGGCTGCCGGGGCCGACAGGCTACAAGGCGGCGCTGGATGGGGCAACCCACTACGCCACGCTCGCGCTCTCCTACCTGACCTGATCGAAAGGAGATAACTATGTGGCGCTTGTGGTTGCTGTTCGATCCCCGCAGGGTTCTCGTGGCTCTCGGCGTGTTCCTGTTCGGTCTGGCATTGGTGATTCACTTCATCCTGCTCAGCACGAACCGCTTCAACTGGCTGGAAGGACCTCGTGCGGCGAAGACGTCGTCGATCTCCGCTCCGGTCACGCCGGTGAAGCTCACCTAGAGCTTCGGCTCAACAATGGGAAGCGGACGTTAGCTGGGCGGCAGACCCTGCTCGCCCGCTTCCCAAATCTCCACGATTTCGAATCTCGAGAGCTCCAATCATCTGGGGCTCTGCGAGCTCACGACCTCGCGATACGACACGTCACATATCGAGCGACGGGCAGCGGAGGCAGGACCGATGGCAATGCTCAGCTTTGAACGAAAATACCGCGTCCGCGGCGGCACGTTGATCGGCGGCGATCTCTTCGATTTCTGGGTCGGACCGTTCTACGTCGGCTTCTTCGGCGTGACGACGATCTTCTTCACCTTCGTCGGCGTGGCGCTGATCCTCTACGCGTCAGCACTCGGGCCGACCTGGAACATCTGGCAGATCAGCATCAATCCGCCCGACGCCAAATACGGCCTCTCGTTCGCGCCGCTGACCGAGGGCGGCTTCTGGCAGCTCATCACGGTGTGCGCGCATGGCGCGTTCGTCTCGTGGGCGCTGCGCGAGGTCGAGATCTGCCGCAAGCTCGCGATCGGCTACCACGTCCCGGTCGCCTTCGGCTTCGCGATCTTCGCCTATTTCACCTTGGAGGTGATCCGTCCGGTGCTGATGGGCTCGTGGAGCTATGCCTTCCCTTACGGCATCATCACCCATCTCGATTGGGTGTCGAACACCGGCTATCAGTTCGGCAACTTCCACTACAATCCCGCGCACATGATCGCGATCACGTTCTTCTTCACGACGTGTCTCGCGCTCGCGCTGCACGGCTCGCTGATCCTGTCGGCGGCCAATCCGGGCAAGGGCCAGGAGATGAAGTCGCCGGAGCATGAGAACACCATGTTCCGTGATCTCATCGGCTACTCCATCGGCACGCTCGGCATCCACCGCCTCGGCCTATTCCTGGCGCTGTCGGCGGTGTTCTTCAGCGCCGTCTGCATCGTCATCTCCGGACCTGCCTGGCTGATGCCCGAAGGCAATGCCTGGTCGGATTGGTGGGATTGGTGGCGCCGCATTCCGATCTGGTCGCCGCCGCAATGAGTTCAAGGAGAGGTCGTCATGGCCCAATACCAGAACATCTTCACGCAGATCCAAGTTCGTAGCAAAATCTACCCGGGCATTCCGATCGAGCCGGGTATCTGGGAGCGGCTCGGCAAGGGCAGCTTCAACTACTGGTTCGGTAAGCTCGGCGACGCCCAGGTCGGCCCGGTCTATCTCGGCTTCCTTGGCCTCGCCTCACTGGCGTCCGGCTTCGTTGCGATCGAGATCATCGGTCTCAACATGCTGGCGTCGGTGAACTGGAGCCCGCTCGAGTTCATCCGCCAGTTCTTCTGGCTGTCATTGCAGCCGCCGGCTCCGGAATACGGCCTGCAGATCTTCCCGCCGTTGCAGGAGGGCGGCTGGTGGTTGATGGCCGGCTTCTTCCTGACGACGTCGATCCTGTTGTGGTGGGCGCGCACCTATCGTCGGGCCAGGGCGCTCGGCCTCGGCACGCATGTGTCGTGGGCGTTCGCCTCCGCCATCTGGCTGTATCTGGTGCTCGGCTTCATCCGGCCGATCTTCATGGGCAGCTGGAGCGAGGCGGTGCCGTTCGGCATCTTCCCGCATCTCGACTGGACCAACAACTTCTCCATCACCCACGGCAATCTGTTCTACAATCCGTTCCACATGCTCTCGATCGCCTTCCTGTATGGGTCGGCGCTGCTGTTCGCGATGCATGGCGCGACGGTGCTGGCGATCAGCCGCTACGGCGGCGAGCGCGAGCTGGAGCAGATCGTCGACCGCGGCACGGCCTTCGAACGCGGTGCGCTGTTCTGGCGCTGGACGATGGGCTTCAACGCGACGGCCGAGTCGATCCATCGCTGGGCCTGGTGGTTCGCCGTGCTTTGCACCTTGACCGGCGGCATCGGTATCCTACTGTCAGGCACCGTCGTCGATAATTGGTTCGACTGGGGCGTGAAACACGGGCTGGCGCCGGCGCGCTGAAGTCCTGCAGGGCGTGACATGTTGGACAGAGTTGAGCAGATCGAGATGGCCGGGCGCAGCACGCGTCCGGCCAGTCTGTTGGAAGCGATGCGCGAGCGCACCAAGACGCTGCATCTGACCGCCGAGCGGACCGGCATCGTCGCCGAGCTGCTGCGCGGCCGCGGCACGCGAGCGGCCTACGCGCTGTTGCTACGGAATCTCTTGCCGGTTTATGAGGCGATGGAAGCCGAGCTGCGACGTCATGCGGCCTCTCCCGTGACCGGCCTCATCGTGCGGCCCGAGCTGCATCGCAGTGCTGCGATCGCAGCCGACCTTGCGCAACTCGATGCCCGCGATTTGCCGCTTCTGCCTGAAGCGATCACTTACGTCGGCGCGATCCGGGAGGCGGGATCGGGCTCCGGCCATCCGCTGCTGGCCCATGCCTATACGCGCTATCTCGGCGATCTCAGCGGCGGTCAGATCATCAAGAAGATTCTCGCGCGTTCGCTCTCGCTGCCGCACGAGGCGCTGTCGTTCTACGAGTTTCCGGAGATCGCGAACATCCCACGGTTCAAGGGTGCCTATCGTGATGCGCTGGAGCAGGCGGGTGCCGCGATGACGGAGCATGCTGTCGTCGTCGAGGAGGCGGCCACGGCCTTCCAGCTGAACATCACGTTGTCGCAGGCGCTGCAAGTGGCCGCGGGGCTGGGCGGATAGGGTTCACACCAAGCGCCTGCTTCGGACGACGCGATTGAACGCTACAATCGCTTGGAGACAAGATGTTTCCGCGGGGACGGTCAGCTCCCCTCCCCCTTGCGGGGAGGGGTTGGGGGTGGGGGTCCACGAGTCGCGCTGCTTCTGATTGAGCTCCGTACGACAGAGCTATTTTGCTCCTGAGGTCACCGCAACCAGAGCTGTTACGCGATGTGAGAAGTCGTCGTGCTCACCATCACGTTCGGAGTGCGCGGACCCCCACCCCCGACCCCTCCCCGCAAGGGGGAGGGGAGCGCACCGCGGTCGTGGGACCATCTCGGATCACATCATCAGAGGGCTTTTGAGTTGGCGGACGACTGTGCCCCGCATGACCAACTAGGCGAAGCAAAGCCCGGGCTCGCTCCCTCCACGCCGCTCACTCGAAACTCTCTTAATCCTCGCTCTGCGAGCGATACCACACCAGGTGCTCGAGGATGCCGAGCGTCCGGGCTGTCGAGTTGCGGATGCTCTCCAGCATCTCGGGCATGCTGCCGGCCTCCGCGCCGTGCGTGACTTCCAGCGCGGCGAGCTGGGCGTTCTCGACCGTGGAGGCCGCCAGCTCCTTGTAGATCAGGCTGGCGCTCTGATCGAGCCGCAGGCTCGGGCGGCGCGCGCCGTCGATCTCCTCCTGGAAGCGGGCGCGGGCGGCTTCCGCGGTCTTGCGCTCGGTCAAGTCGGAGAAGATCAGCACGAAGCCGAGCACGCGGTCGTGCGGCGCGATCACGGGATCGGCGCGCAGCATGAGCGGCCGTTGCGGCAAGGCGCCGCCCGTCAGCGTCAGCTCGCCGCGCCAGCTGCGCTTGTTGCGCATCAGATCGTCGAGATTGGCGCGGAACTCCGCCGGCGCGGAGAAGTAGGCGCCGAGATCGCGCAGATGCGGAATGTGCGGATGCGAGGCGCGCAGCTGCTGCTCGAAGGCTTCGTTCATCAGCAGAATGCGGCCTTCGACATCGGCGATGATGACCGGCTGCTCCGAGCGCAGCACCTGGGCGCTGATCGTGGCGAGCTGGTCCTGCGCGATCACCATGCGCACCGAGCGGAGCTGCAACGCGACGTCGGCGACGGTCTCGCTGACCAGCCGCGCCGAGGCGAGCTCCGCCGGCGACCATGGCTCGGACTTGCCCTCGACGAGCTGGTGCCATTGCGCAAACGAGCGGCGGGGCGACAGATCGGAGGGATCGTCGCCGATGATCACGGCCTTCAGCGGATCGCCGCCCCAGGTCACCGTTCGCACCTGCTCGGGCCGGAACCACAACAGATACTCGCCATCGCTGGCGGAGAGCGGCGCTGCGATCAGCCCGCTCGCCACGCCGCGGATATCGCTGAATGACGGCTCGTCGAAGGTGAGCGAGGCGGTGACGGTCAGCCCCTGTGCAGCGTCCGGCGCCTTGCGGCGCCGGTCCAGCCAGGCGGCGAGGTCACGGATGCGCTGCGTCGACGGCACGTCGCCGGCGGTCATCACCTGGCCCTCGAACAGCAGCGCGGCGCCGCTCGCGCCGAGCGGCTGCAGCAGCGATTGCGAGCCGTCGAACAGAGCCGCCTGCCACTCGCCGTCGCGCGACACCGCCTCGGCCAGCCGCTGCTCCAGCCGGCGCACCACGAGCTCCGA
Organism: Bradyrhizobium sp. USDA 4353; assembly: GCF_054063215.1. NCBI lineage: Bacteria > Pseudomonadati > Pseudomonadota > Alphaproteobacteria > Hyphomicrobiales > Nitrobacteraceae > Bradyrhizobium > Bradyrhizobium sp. USDA 4353. The sequence continues at coordinate 219,839 of NZ_JBSSGB010000001.1, read as the reverse complement.
CTGACTCTGCGCAAAGCTCTCCAGCGCCGCGATGCGGATCGCGCAGGTCTCGGCCAGCGCCTCGCCGGCGGCGCGAATGTCGAACGGCACGAAGCGGGGCTCATAGTGATGGCAGGCGATCAGGCCCCAGAGACGGCCGCTGACCATCAGCGAGCACACCAAGGTCGCCCCGACGCCCATGTTCTGCAGATATTTCTGGTGGATCGGCGACATGCTGCGCAGGCAGCTCAGGGACATGTCGAGGTCGCGGCCGTTGAGCGGCGAGATGCGCGGCTGCAATGCCACTGGCGTGTAGTTGACGTCGACCAGGAGGCGCACGCGGTTGCGCTCATACAGCCGCCGCGCGATCTGCGGAATGTCGGAGGCCGGGTAGCGGTTGCCGAGAAAGGCCTCGAGGTCCGGCCGCCGCCGCTCCGACAGCACCTCGCCATGGCCCTCCTCGTCGAAGCGATAGACCATCACGCGATCGTAGCCGGTGATCTCGCGGAAGATGGTTGCGGTCTCGTCGCACAGGCCGATCAGCGAGGAGGACGAGGTGATGCGATGGAAGGCGCCGTCGAGCGCGGGCGCGACGTTGGTGGTCTTGGTCGCCGGCTCCAGCTCGACGATCAGCCCGCCATTGGAGGGGCGATGGACGGTGCAGTCCACCCGGCGCGGCGGCGAGCCGGCAGTGCAGCGCAGGGTCATCGGCGAAAGATGCAGCGGACCATTGAGATGCGGCAGGATCTGCAGCGCCAGATCGCCGCCGAGATCGCGCAGCGGGCGGCCGACCACCGAGCTCGTGTTGAGAAACTCCGCCGCATTGACGCTCGCCTGGATGACTGTGTTATCCGGCTCCTTGATCGCCAGCAGAATGCCATGCGGCTGAATCGAGCCTGCGAGATGGATCTGTTCGCGCTCGCAATTCGCAAGAGTAGCGTGGCCGAAGGCTGGCGTCGTCAGCGGAACGGGCAACTAGCTCCCCTTTTCGGTTTCCTCGCCGTTTTCTTCAAGTTGGCTTAGATTATACCGATCAAGCTTGGCGTAAAGACTCTGGCGGCTCAGACCGAGAATTTCAGCCGCCGAGGTGCGGTTCCCGTTGGCCAGCTCGAGCGCGGCGCGGACGTAATGCTGCTCGACGACCTCGACCGTGCTCCGCACCAGATCGCGCAACGGGGTCTTGCCCACCGATTCGTTGAGACCTGAGAGCGCCGCCCTGAGATTGTCATGCTCCGCCGTCGGCGACAACCGCCGGGCGATGTTGCGCAGGACGAGGCCGATCCGGCGCTGGCTGTCCTGGCCATGCGCCGCGGCGGAGATCTCGACCTCCGTCTCGGTGCCCAGCTCGCCCTGGATGGTGGTCGACAGCAGCCGGACCATGCCGTGGCGCTCGACATTGGAGATCAGCACCGAGAGGTCGGCGCCGGGACGCATCAGCCAGCGGCTGAGCTTCTCGCCGATGAGGGCCTCTTTCGATCCGATCTCGATCAGCTCCAGGAATGCGCGGTTGGCGCGCTTGATGGTGCCGGTGGCATCGATGCTGATGATGGCATCGGGCAGGTTGTCGATCAGCCCTTCCGGATCATCCGCGACCGGGCCGGGCTGGATGGACTTGCCGATCGGCGCCATCTGCAAAAGGAACATCGGCGCGTTGTCGCTGGTCATCAGCGAGCCCCGGAGCATCCAGGGGGCGGCGTCCTCGCCGAGATGGATCACGATGCCCGGCGCCTTGCCCTGGTCGCGCACCCGACGCAGCATCAGCTCGACCGGCTCGCGGTCTTTCTCCGGAATTTCGTGCAGGAATTCGCGGCCGACCAGATTGTCGCGGCGCCGGCTCGACACGCCGAGCGCGGCGGCCGCCGTGCGGTTGGCCTCGACGATGCGCAGGTCCGAGACCTTGGTCAGCAGCACGGCCTCGTTGGAATCCTCGATCACCAGGCGGTAGCGGGTCTCGATCTCGCGCAGGCGCCAATAATCACGCTCGATGGTCTGCTGCGCCGAAATCAGCCGCGCCTGCAGCTCGGCGACCGCTTGCAGGTTCTTGCCGATCGCCAGCATGCCGGCGCGACCACCGAGCAGCACGGTGGTGAACTCCATCGGCAGCTCGAGGCCGCTCGGGAACCGCTGCGTGATCTGGCGGAACGCGGAAATGCCGGTGTGCTTGGTGTCCTGCATGATGCGCTCGATCTTCTCGCTCGCATCGTCGACGATCTCGGACCAGGCGCGGCCGAGCCAGACGTCGACATTCTCCGCCGACATGTTCGGTGACAGCGTGGCCTCGCGGATCACGCCGTCCATGTCGAGCAGCAATGTCACGTCGGGTCGTGGACCGTGAAACTCGGCCATGGTCTTGGCACCCGTTATCTTGGCACCCTCAAAGACGCTCACGGGAGCGCGGCCAGCTCGTTTGGCGCGCATTTTGAAGGTGATGCGCCGTATCCCGCTAACGTATTGAGAGTCTTGAGAATGTCGTTAGTCCACGCAGCGCCTTCAGTGTCAAGGCTTATTTCCGGGCATCCAACTTTCGTTGGTATTCCTGCGCTCACTGCATGGTCGAACTGCGACTTATTCGCTCACTTTCATTTCATGTGAGCATGACAAGCGTTCATGACATTGATAGCTGTAAAGTAAAATCACATGCGCTAACGGAACGACACATCAGGAGGATTGGCATGCTCAAGGCGGGTTTGGTTGCAGCGGTCGCGATTGCAATGTCGGCGGGCGCCGCGTCGGCGCTGGAAGGCGGCGACGCCGCGAAAGGCGAGCAGGTCTTCAAGCAATGCATGACCTGCCACCGCATCGGACCGGACGCCAAGAACGCCGTCGGCCCGGTGCTCACGGGCGTGATCGGCCGCCCGACCGGGACGTATCCGGGCTTCGCCTATTCCGAGCTGAACAAGCATGCCGGCGAAGCCGGGTTGGTTTGGACCGACGACAACATCTTCGAGTACCTGGTCGACCCCAGCGCGTTCCTCAAGAAATACCTGACGGAAAAGGGCAAGGCCGACCAGGCCACCGGCTCGACCAAGATGGTGTTCAAGCTCGCCAATGAGCAGCAGCGCAAGGATGTCATCGCCTATCTGAAGACGTTCTCGGAGAAGAAGTAAGCTGAGGTCGGCGTGAGCCCTCATCTGTGAGGGCTTGCCCGAGATCCGTCGGCACACACCACTGTCGTCCCGGCGAACGCCGGGACCCATACCGCGGACGGCCAGTTGGTGAAGACGGTCTGGATCGTCTTTCTTCGCTGATCACACCCGTCGGTGGTTATGGGTCCCCGCTTTCGGGGGACGACACCTTTGGGTGTCGCGAGCCGGCGGGCATACCTGACAACAGTGCATTGCCGGCGAGACCATTTCAGGCAAGCGCGAGCGCCGGTACGCCTACCGCCACCGCTGCCTGAGATCCGCGGCATTTGCGACACCGGATGCGGCGAGGCAGCCCGCCAGCCAGAGCCAGGACGCATCCGACAGCGCACAGCGCAAGGCGAGCAGCAGGAAGATGCCGGCGAGCAGGTTGGGCAGCAGCGCCCGCGGGCTGATGCCGCGACGATGGCGCCGCCAGATCCAGGTGATCGCCGCGAACTCCACGGCCACCACCCCCAGGATCATGTCCACCACATGTGGGCTGCGATACAGCTCGTCCATTGCGTGAGCAGCTCAGGCCGCCTTCGCGAGGCCCGTGAGGTGGGCGATGTTCTTGAAGAAGATGCGGACGTGCGACAGCGGCTTGGCCTTCACCAGCTCCTTGTTCATGTAGGCGTCCCAGGTCAGCTGCTGGACGTCCTTGTCGCGGCAGATCGACACGAAGCGCTCGCGGCGGGCGTCGTTCGTGTACCAGTAGCGCTGCATCATGCCGAGGATGAAGAACACCGCGCCGTGCTTGCGCATGAAGGTCTTGCGGGCGGAGGCGAGCGACTTGGCGTCGCCGGTCTTCAAGAACAGCGCGACCGCATCAGCCGCGGCGCGGCCGCCAGCCATCGCGTAATAGATGCCTTCGCCCGAGGCCGGCGCCACGACGCCCGCGGCATCGCCCGCCAGCACCACGTCCCGGCCATTGTCCCAGCGTGACAGCGGCTTCAGCGGGATCGGCGCGCCTTCGCGGCGGATGGTCTCGAGGTCGTCGAACGCGGCCGCCTTGCGGAAGGCGGCGACTGAGCCGCGCAGCGAGAAGCCCTTGTGGGCGCTGCCGGTGCCGATGCTGGTGGTCGGCCCGTGCGGGAACACCCAGCTGTAGAAGTCTGGCGACAGCTGGCCGCGATAGACGACGTCGCACCGCGTGGCGTCGAACAGCGGATGGCTGCGGTCCGGCGAGCGGATGATCTCGTGATAGGCGAAGACGTAGCGGATCTCGCTGGCTTCCGGGATGCACTGCCGCGCCACCGCAGAGACGGCGCCGTCGGCACCGATCACGGCGCGGGCGCGCACGCTATCCTCGCGCATGCTGCCGTCGTCCATGCGACGCTCGTAATGCACGACGGTGGTGCCGTCGTCGCGGGTGATATGGCTGTAGGTGCCGGTGCGTCGGATCGCGCCCCCCTCGGCGGCACGGTTGCGCAGCCATTCGTCATAATGCTCGCGATCGACCATGCCGACGAAGCCGCCATCGATCGGCATGTCGACGTCCCGGTTGCTCGGCGACACCATGCGGGCAGAGGAGATCCGCGCCACCAGCAGATGGTCGGGAATCTCGAACTCGGCGATCAGCCGCGGCGGGATGGCGCCGCCGCACGGCTTGATGCGGCCGGCCCTGTCGAGCAGCAGCACGCGGTGGCCCTGGCGGGCGAGGTCATTGGCCGCGGTAGCGCCGGCCGGGCCGCCGCCGACCACCACGACATCGAACGTCTCGGACGAGGTGCTCATCGCTAGGCTCCCTGATTGGCCGGCTGTGCCGCCAGCGCCGATGGCTGCTCGCGCGGGCGTTTGATCCAGATCGCGAGCCAGGCGGAAAGGACGAACAGCGCCGCCTCGGCGGCGAACACCGCGGCATAGGCCGAGGCGGTCGACGGCATGAAGGCGCGCGCGGCATCCGCTGCCGCGGTGCCGACGAAGCCGCCGATGCCGAACGAGATCGCCTGCGAGGCGCCCCACAGGCCCATCCGCGTGCCCTCGCGATTGTCGCGGCCTTCGCTGACCATGTTCATCATCGCGCCGATCGCGGCGATGGCGTAGACGCCGTTGGTGATGCCGAGCAGCAGCACCGAGCCGCGCAGCGGCCATGTGGGTCCGACGGTGGCGGCGGCGACGAGGCTCAGCAGCGCCAGCGCCGAGGCGAGGCAGCCGCCGACGATCCAGGGCTGCGGCTTGGTGCGCCAGTCGGCATGCAGGCTCGCCATCGCCGGCATCAGGATCATGCCGATCAGCGCGCCCATGTGCTGCACCGACGAGAGCTGCGTGGTCTGGCCCGGCGTCATGCCGAACACGCTGCCGGCGAACGGCTCGAGGATCAGGTCCTGCGCGCTATAGGCCAGCATCGAGACGAAGATGAAGATCGCGAAGCGCCGCGCCTGCGGCTCCCGGCAGATCTCGCGAAAATCCTCCATGAAGCCGCCGCGCTCGGCTGTCGCCGTAGCCCTCTCGGCGGACAGCTCGGGCTGCTCGATGCCCCACACGCCGAGCAGGGTCAGCACCATCGCGATGGCGGAGACCGTGCCGGACACCAGCATCAGCCGCTCGCCGGAGAACGGATCGAGCGCCTTGCCGGCCGCCGCCGTGGTGACGATGAAGCCTGCGATCATCATGATCCAGGCGATCGAGGCGGCGGCGCTGCGCCGCTCCGGCGCGGTGCGCTTGGCGAGCAGCACCAAAAGCGAGGTGCCGGCGGCGCCGACGCCGATGCCGATCATGATGAAGGCGATCACCGCCAAGACGAGGCCGAGCATGAGCTGGCTCGCCATCAGCGCTGTCGCTGCTGCGGCCAGCAGGCCGCCGGCCGCGAGCACGGCCATGCCGCCGACGATCCAGGCGAACCGACGCCCGCCGACGTCGGAGCCGTGGCCGAGCCAGGGACGTAGTACCTGCATCGCGTAGTGGATCGCGACCAGCAGGCCGGGGATCATCGCCGGCAGCGCCAGCTCGATCACCATCACGCGGTTCAGGGTCGAGGTCGTCAGCACCACGACCGCGCCAAGCGCGGTCTGCACCAGGCCGAGCCTGACGATGCCGAACCAGGAGAGCGGAGCGGGGGTGGTCGTCGTCATGCCGACATCCCCGCGAGCGCAAACGCCGTCACCAGCATGCCCAGCACGTAGAGCAGCACGCCGGTCCCGTTGTACCAGGGTGCGAGCTCGCGCGGATTCTTCAGCAGCCGGCGCATCAGCACGAGCTGGGCGGCGATCAGCGCGGTGACGACCATCGCATGCGCCGGACGGCTCCAGAGGACGAGCAGCGCGAGCACGGCGACCTGCGCCAGCGCCATGGTGATGCAGGCGAGGCGCGCGGCGCGCTCGGGGCCGAGCAGCACCGGCAGCGAATTGACCCCGCTGACGCGGTCGCCGCCGATCGACTTGAAGTCGTTCAGCGTCATGATGCCGTGCGCGCCCGCGCTGTACAGCAGCGCGATCGCCAGCACCGGCCAGGATGGCGCCTGTGCGCTCATGATCGCCGCCGCGGTGATCCACGGCAGGCCTTCATAGCAAAGCCCGACCGCGCTATTGCCCCACCAGCCGTTCTGCTTCAGCCGGATAGGCGGCGCGCTATAGGCCCAGGCGAGCGCCAGGCCGAGTGCGGCGGCGGCAAAGCCCCAGGTGCCGAGCAGTGTGGCGACGCCGAGCGACAGCACCGTCCAGATCAGCGCGATGTAAAGGCCCCAGCGGCCGGGAATGCGATCCGACGGAATCGGCCGGTCCGGCTCGTTGATCGCATCGACATGACGGTCAAACCAGTCGTTGACCGCCTGGCTGGTGGCGCACACCATCGGCCCGGCGAGCACGAGGCCTGCGATCACGATCGGCCAGCGTGGCGCCAGCGGCGCCCCCGACGACACCACGCCGCAGCCAAAGGCCCAGATCGGTGGAAACCAGGTGATCGGCTTCAACAACTCGAGAACGGCCGAGGGCTGAAGCCTTGACGGAATCCTTGGCGAAAGCTGGACGGGCGCGATCTCGGTCATTGCAGAACTCTTCCCACTATTCCAACTGACTGTCTTCCTCGCTCGGCTCGGCGAGGCCGTAGCGCCGGAGCTTGACGTAGAGGCTCTGGCGGCTGAGCCCGAGCATCTCGGCTGCGGTGGCGCGGTTGTCGCCGGTGAGCTTGAGCGCGGTCTCGATGCACATCCGCTCGATCACGTCGGTGGTCTCGCGCACCAGCTCCTTGAGCGGCACGCGGCCGATCAGCTCGGCAAGCTGCTCGCGCGAGCGCGGGATGAAGGCGTGGTCGCCGCCGTCGGCGGAGATGCGCGGGCCGACATTGCGGATGGTGAAGCCGAGCCGGGCTTGGCCGGGCGCGCCGACCGTGGTGGCGGAGATCTCGACATCGACCGGCGAGCCATGCTCGCCGCGGACCACGCTGGAGAACAGCTTCAACGTGCCGTGCTGGCGCAGATTGCTGAGCATCACCGAGAAGTCGACCGCCGACTTGCCGATCCAGCGGTCGATCGTCTCGCCCATGATCTGGTGCATGTTCTCGATCTGGGCGAGCTGCAGGAAGGTGGCGTTGGCGTGCAGCAGCCGGCCGTCCATGTCGGTGATGACGAAGCCGTCAGGCGCCGATTCGACGAACTGCACCAGCTGGGTGTTCACGTCGGACGATTTCGGCAATGCCGGCTGGCCATATTGCGGCGAGAAGCGCAGCAGGAAGAACGACGAGGTGTCCTGGCGGAAGAAGGTGCCGTCGAGCAGATAGTCGCGGCCGCCGTCGAGCGTCACCTTGGCGCGCTCGATCTTGCCCTGCGAGCGGATCGCCAGCGACAGCGATTGCGACATCGCGAGGTCGTCGATCAAGAGCGCATCCGGAAACAGCTTGCCGATCAGATTGGCGGCGCCGTGATCGAGCAGGTCGGCGGCGGCCGGATTGGCTTCGACGATGCGGTGGCTGGTCGCGTCGATGATCAGGACCGGCTCGGCGGTGATCTGGAACAGGATCCGGTAGCGCGATTCGGCATTGCGCATGCGCGAGTAGTCGCGCTCGATCGCAACCTGCGCCTCGATCAGCTTCTGCTGGAGCGCGGCGGTCGCGCGCACGTCGCGCCCGACTGCGATGTAGCGGGCCGCGCCCTTGATCGCGACGACCGCGAACAGGATCGGGATGTCAGGTCCGCGCGCGGCCGGGTAGCGCACCTCGCGCCAGCGCGACACCTTGCGCTCCGAGGCTTCGGCGAGCAGCAGCTCTGGCTTGGTCTGGCTTTCCTCGGACACTGTTGCTTGCCAGGATCGGCCGATCCACTCGTCTGTGTTTCTCAATTCAAGCGGCAGGCCGGCCTGTTGAAAGGCCAGGTCCTGGATGTTGCCGTCGGCGTCGAGCGCGAGCGCAATGTCGGAGGCTGCGGCCACCAGCATGGCCGCAACATCCGCATTGAGATCGCCAAGCGACTCTTTCGGAGCTCTGAACGCCCTCACCAACGCCGTTGTCCTCCCAATCAAGGAGCCTTCGCGCGGCAAGTCTCGTTCCAGCATTCATCTTCACTGCACCTCAGCTATCGCCGTTCGGTCAGAAGACTGACGACGTGCCGGGCTTGCGAAGCCTCTCTGCTCATGTCGGAGACAACACCGTCGCCGCCGACCAAGAGAACGAGTTCAGGCCGTTCAATAAACGCAGGACCGCAGACCAGCACGCCGATGTCCTGGTTGGAGGACTCGCGCCGGACCATCCTTATGTTTGAGGCGAGATCGTCAAGCTTCTTGTCGCTGGTGGCGAAGAACTCGACGACGTTGAACCATTGCGAGCGGAGCGTGTCGATGAAACCACGATCCGCCGTATCCGGCTCGATCCAAGTATCCCAGCCGTCGCGGCGAAAGAATTCGCCGGCGAGCACGACGCCGAACATCATGTGGCCGATCTCGCGGCGATCGCCGGGGGACGTCGTCAGCAGCACCCGCAATCCGGTCGGCGCCACCGCGAGCTCGGCGCAGAACGCCGGGCTGAAATGGCGCAGCAGCTGCTGCAGCCGCCACAGCGCGAGCGTCACGTCGGCGAAGTCGCGCTCGTCATCGGCCCAGAGATGCCGCAGATGGTTCGCGGTCGGCACCAGCAGATCGAGATAGATTCGCTCGAGCGTCTCACCGTGATCGCGATGCGCCTGGATGCAGGCGACCGCACCGTCGTCATCGGCGTCGAGCACCAGCTCGGCGAAGTCGGCGGCCTCCTGGGCAGAGGCCGTGATGATCGCCGGCACGCGCTCCAGCGCGGAGGCATGCGCCATGACCAGCCGCGGAATGATCTCGGCCTCGATCGCTCCGTTCAGTTGGGGATGACGGGTGCTGTGTAAAGGCACGTTGACGCGTGGCGATGCCGACGGCTGAAAACCGGCCTGTCCACGCTTCGTCCGAAAGCGTGCTCGCGGAAATCGGGCTGTCTCATTGAGTTCGGTCATCAGCGCCTCCCCTCCATATGAGCGCACGTCACTCGTTGCGTCAATATTATTTGACGTCAATTTTGATTGACACTCGTCCTGCCCAGGTCTAGCGTTTCCCCATCGGGCACGCACTCGGGGATTTGCGATGCGCCACCTGCGAACTGCACAACGTGACGTTGATCAAACCGAGTGCGGTGCACCAATTATGTCCCTGTGGTTGCCGTCATCGCACCACCCGGAACTGGTGTTGTCAAATCATCTTTACACATCGTGTGACGCCCAATTCACGTCCGCCACTGATCCGTCGCTGTGGAGTCAACTCTGCTTCACACCCGAGGCGGCGCCGCGTGCAAAGCGGCAAGCGCTTTACACGCCTGAGGAAAAGCGCCGGCGGGACGAAACGCCCTGGACCCTGGTGCAGGGCATTCTGGCGCCGCTGCAATTTCTCGTCTTCCTGATCAGCTTGGGATTGGTGGCGCGCTATCTCGCGACCGGTGAAGGCCTGTGGCTTGCGACCGCTTCGGTCGTTCTGAAGACGACGCTGCTCTACGCCATCATGATCACCGGCTCGATCTGGGAGCGGATCGTGTTCGGGCGCTATCTGTTCGCGCCGGCCTTCTTCTGGGAGGACGTGTTCTCGATGTTGGTGATCGCGCTGCATACGGCCTATCTCGCCGCGATCATCGGACATATCGGATCGGCGCAGCAGCAGATGCTGCTGGTGCTCGCGGCCTATGCGGCCTACGCGATCAACGCCACGCAGTTCCTGCTCAAGCTGCGCGCCGCGCGGCTGCAGGAGCAGGCGGTGGCCACAGCCAGTGCGGAGCGCGCGGCATGACTGTTCACGCGCAAGCCTGTGCCGTTGCCCCTGCTTCTGACGGCGTGCTGCGCGAGCGCGGCCAGCGTGAGGTGTTCTGCGGGCTCACCGGCATCGTCTGGCTCCACAGGAAAATTCAGGACGCGTTCTTCCTCGTCGTCGGCTCGCGCACCTGCGCGCATCTGATCCAGTCGGCCGCCGGCGTGATGATCTTCGCCGAGCCGCGCTTCGCCACCGCGATCATGGAGGAGCGCGACCTCGCCGGCCTCGTCGACGCCAATGACGAGCTCGACCGCATCGTCGCGCAGCTCTTGGCGCGGCGGCCTGATATCAAGCTCCTGTTCCTGGTCGGCTCATGCCCGTCGGAGGTGATCAAGCTCGATCTGTCGCGGGCGGCGTTGCGGCTGTCGCAGCGCTTCTCGCCCGGCGTACGCGTACTCAACTACTCCGGCAGCGGCATCGAGACGACGTTCACGCAAGGCGAGGATGCGTGCTTGGCTGCGCTTGTGCCGGTGCTGCCGACAGCCGATCACGCCGCGCGGCCGTCGCTGCTCGTGGTGGGCGCGCTCGCTGATGTTGTCGAAGACCAGTTCAAGCGTACCTTCGCCGCGCTCGGCATCGATCAGGTCTCCTTCCTGCCGCCGCGCCGTTCGTCGGAGCTGCCAGCGATCGGACCGGAAACGCGGGTGCTGCTCGCGCAGCCCTTCCTCGGCGACACCGCGCGCGCGTTGGAAGAGCGCGGCTGCCGCCGGATCGCGGCGCCGTTTCCGTTGGGCGGGGAGGGGACCGCGCTGTGGCTCGCTGCGGCGGCTGACGCTTTCGGCGTCTCGCGTGCCCATGTCGAGCGCACCATCGCGCCGCTCAAGGCGCGCGCGGAAAAGGCGCTGGCGCGTTATCGCGCGCAGCTCGCCGGCAAGCGCGTCTTCCTGTTCCCGGATTCGCAGATCGAGATTCCCTTGGCGCGCTTCCTGGCGCGCGAGATCGGCATGGAGCTGGTCGAGGTCGGGACGCCCTACCTGCATCGCGATCATCTCGCCGCCGAGCTTGCGATGCTGCCCGCCGGCACGCAGCTCAGCGAAGGCCAGGACGTCGAGCGCCAGCTCGATCGCTGCCGTGATGCACGTCCCGATCTCGTCGTTTGCGGGCTCGGCCTGGCCAATCCGCTGGAGGCCGAGGGCCTCACCACCAAATGGTCGATCGAGCTGATCTTCACGCCCATCCAGGGTTTCGACCAGGCCGGCGATCTCGCCGAGCTGTTCGCGCGGCCCTTGCTGCGGCAAACGCGACTGGCGGTGTGAGATGCAGCTGTCGGTCTGGACATATGAAGGCCCCCCGCACATCGGCGCGATGCGCATCGCGACCGCGATGCGCGACGTGCACTACGTGCTGCACGCGCCGCAGGGCGACACCTACGCCGATCTCTTGTTCACGATGATCGAGCGCCGCGACCGCCGGCCACCCGTGACCTACACCACGTTCCAGGCGCGCGATCTCGGCGGCGACACTGCTGACCTGCTGCAGAGCGCGGCGCGCGCGGCTTATGAGCGCTTCCAGCCGCAGGCGATGCTGGTCGGCGCGTCCTGCACCGCCGAGCTGATCCAGGACGATCCCGGCGGGCTCGCGCAGGCCTTGAGGCTTCCGATTCCGGTGATCCCGCTCGAGCTGCCGGCCTATCAGCGCAAGGAGAATTGGGGCGCCTCGGAAACCTTCTACCGGATTGTACGGGCGTTGGCTGCGTCTTCCGCTGATGGCTCCCCCCGCCATGAACGGAAGGTGGGCGCTCGTCCAGTCTGCAACCTGCTTGGTCCGACGGCGCTCGGCTTCCGTCACCGCGACGACCTCGCGGAAGTGACCAGGCAGGTTGTGGAGCTCGGCATCGAGATCAACGTGGTCGCGCCGTGGAATGCGACACCGGCTGATCTCGCCCGCCTGCCGCAGGCGGACTTCAACATCGTGCTCTATCCGGAGATCGCGCTGACAGCAGCGCAATGGCTGCACCGCCAGTTCGGCCAGCCTTATACCAAGACGATCCCGATCGGCGTTGGCGCGACGCGCGACTTCATCAAGGAGGTCGCAAGCCTTGCCGGCATTGACCCCGCGCCCGTTCTCTCACGCGCCGAAAGCCGGCTTCCCTGGTACTCGCGCTCGGTCGACTCGACCTATCTCACCGGCAAGCGCGTCTTCATCTTCGGCGATGCGACTCACGCGGTCGCCGCCGCCCGCGTCGCGACGCAGGAGCTCGGCTTCGAGGTCGTCGGCCTCGGCACCTATGCCCGCGAATTCGCCCGCGAGATCCGCGAGGCCGCCGCGCTCTACGGCGTCGAGCCTCTCATCACCGATGACTACCTGGAAGTCGAGGCCCGCGTCAGCGAGCTCAGGCCCGAGCTCGTGCTCGGCACGCAGATGGAGCGCCACATCGCCAAGCGCTTGGGCATTCCCTGCGCCGTGATCTCGTCGCCGACCCACGTGCAGGATTTCCCGGCGCGCTACTCGCCGCAGATGGGGTTTGAAGGCGCCAACGTGCTGTTCGACACCTGGGTGCATCCGCTGATGATGGGCCTGGAGGAGCATCTGCTCGGCATGTTCCGCGAGGATCACGAGTTCGCCGATCACGCGCCCTCCCATCTCGGCGCAGCGCCGGCCGCTCCGCCGCAGCAGCCCCAGCTGCGCGTCGTCGAAACCGTCACTTCCACCGAACTCGCCTGGGCGTCCGACGCCGAGCGCGAGCTGACCAAGATTCCCTTCTTCGTGCGCGGCAAGGCGCGCCGCAACACCGAACGCTTCGCGCGCGAGCGCAACGTCAACCTGATCACGCTCGAGACCTTGTACGATGCCAAAGCGCATTTCGGTCGCTGACGTCACACCCATCCGGGTGGTGATCGTGACGATGGACAGCCATCTCGCCTCGGCTGCCGTGCGTGCGCGCACGACCCTGCAGGCGGAGCTGCCCGGCCTCGATCTCAAGGTGCACGCGGCCGACGAATGGGGCTGCAACCCTACCGCACTCGAGCATTGTCTCGCCGACATCGCGACCGGCGACATCGTCGTCGCCACCATGCTGTTCATGGAGGACCACATCCAGCCGGTGCTGCCCGCCCTGCAGGCCCGCCGCGATCAGTGCGATGCGATGATCGGCTGCCTCTCGGCCGGCGAGGTGGTGCGCCTCACGCGCCTCGGCAAGCTGACGATGTCGGGCTCGGCGACCGGCGTGCTCGGCCTGTTGAAGCGGCTGCGCGGCAGCAACCGCTCCGGCAATGCCAGCGGGCAGGGCCAGATGAAGATGCTGCAGCGGATGCCGCGCCTGCTGCGCTACATCCCCGGCACCGCGCAGGATTTGCGCGCCTATTTCCTCACGCTGCAATACTGGCTCGCCGGCTCCGAGCAGAACTTTGCGAACATGGTGCGCTTCCTGGTCGGCCGCTACGCCGACGGCCCGCGCGCGGCGTTGCGCGGCAAGCTCAAGGCGGCCGAGCCGGTGACCTATCCGGATGTCGGTCTCTATCATCCGCGCCTGAAGCAGCGCATCGCCGAGCGGATCGAGGAGCTTCCGGCTCTGCCGAAGCCGGCCGGTCGCGTCGGCGTGATCCTGATGCGCTCCTATCTGCTCGCCGCCAACACGGCCCATTATGATGGCGTGATCGCGGCGCTCGAGGCGCGCGGGCTCGCCGTCGTTCCGGTGTTCGCCTGCGGCCTCGACTCGCGCCCCGCGATCGAGCGTTACTTCCAGAAGGACGGCATTTCGACGGTCGACGCGGTGGTCTCGCTCACCGGCTTCTCGCTGGTCGGGGGTCCTGCCTACAACAACGCGCGCGCTGCCGAAGAGGTCATGGCCGGGCTCGATGTGCCCCTGATCGCCGCACATCCCTTGGAGTTCCAGACCGTCGAGCAGTGGCACGATGATGCGCGCGGCCTGACCCCGGTCGAAGCCACGATGATGGTCGCGATCCCCGAGCTCGACGGCGCGGTCGGCCCGACCGTGTTCGGCGGCCGATCGGCGATGGCCGATGCCGGGCGCGACATGGCCTCGCTGCCGGAGCGCGCTGCGCAACTTGCCGCGCGTGTCGCCCGCCTGGTCGAGCTGCGCCGCTCGGCCCGCGCCGAGCGCAAGATCGCGGCGGTGCTGTTCAACTTCCCGCCGAACGGCGGCAGCGCCGGCACCGCAGCCTATCTCTCGGTGTTCGAGTCGCTGCACAACGTGATGACCTCGCTGCGTGCCGCCGGCTACACGATCGACGTGCCCGCCACGGTCGATGAGCTGCGCGCCCGTGTGCTGAAAGGTAATGCCGAGCGGTTCGGCACCGCGGCCAATGTCGCTGTCCGCATCCCTGTCGATCAGCATGTCCGGCGCGAGCGGCATCTCGCCGAGATCGAGAAGCAATGGGGGCCGGCGCCCGGCCGTCACCAGACCGACGGCGCCAGCCTGATGGTGCTCGGCGAGCAGTTCGGCAACCTCTTCGTCGGCCTGCAGCCCGCCTTCGGCTACGAAGGCGATCCGATGCGGCTGCTGTTCGAGCACAGCTTCGCGCCGACCCATGCCTTCGCCGCCTTCTATCGCTGGCTGCGCGAGGAGTATCGCGCCCATGCCGTGCTGCATTTCGGCACCCACGGCGCACTCGAATTCATGCCGGGCAAGCAGGCCGGACTGTCCGCCGAATGTTGGCCGGAGCGGCTGATCGGCGACCTGCCGAACTTCTACATCTATGCCTCGAACAATCCGTCCGAGGGTGCGCTCGCCAAGCGCCGCGGCGGAGCCACCTTGATCAGCTATCTCACGCCGTCGATCACGAGTGCAGGACTCTACAAGGGCCTCGCCGAGCTGAAATCGTCGCTCGATGCCTGGCGCACTCTGGCGCCGGACGCGACGGAGCAGGTGAGGGGCGACAGCGCGGCGCTGATCCAGGCGCAGGCAGCAGCGGTCGATCTCGCCGCCGCGGAGCCGCTGTGGAGCGATGAGCGCGATGACAAGATCGCCGCGCTCTCGGCGAGCGTGCTGGAGCTGGAATACTCGCTGATCCCGCATGGCCTGCACGTCGTCGGCGCGCCGCCTCCGCAAGAACAGCGCAAGGAGCTGCTCGATCTCGCAGGGATCACCGACGCAGCCAAGCGCACCGAACTCGAGAAGTTGCTCGCGACCGACAGCGAGACGCCGGCGATCCTGCATGCGCTGGACGGCGGCTATATCCGCCCGGTCCCCGGCGGCGATCTCCTGCGCAACACCGACGTGCTGCCGACCGGGCGCAATCTGCACGGTTTCGACCCCTTCCGCATCCCCAGCGCCTTCGCGCTGAAGGATGCCGAGCGCCAGGTCGCGCGGCTGCTCGCCCGCCATGCCGGCGAGGGCCACACGCTGCCGGAGACGATAGCGCTGGTGCTGTGGGGCACCGACAATCTCAAGACCGAGGGCGGCCCGATCGCGCAGGCGCTATGGCTGATGGGGGCCGCGCCCCGCCATGACAGCTACGGCCGCCTTTGCGGTGCCAAGCTCATCCCGCTGGAGCAACTGGGACGCCCGCGCATCGACGTCGTCATAACGCTCTCGGGCATCTTCCGCGACCTGATGCCCTTGCAGACCAAGCTGCTCGCCGAAGCCGCGCTGCTCGCGGCATCGGCGAATGAGTCCGCCGAGTTCAACTACGTCCGCAAGCACGCGCTGGCTTTCCAGGCCGCGCATGGCGGCGAGATCGCGGACGCCGCGCTGCGCGTGTTCGGCAATGCCGAGGGCGCCTATGGCGCCAATGTCAACCACCTGATCGATTGCGGCGCCTGGACCGACGAGGACGAGCTCGCCGACGTCTACACCCGCCGCAAGGGCTTTGCCTACGGCACCGATGGCCGGCCTGTCCGGCGCGATGCGCTGCTCGGCCATGTGCTTGCCGGCGTCGACGCCGCCTATCAGAACGTCGACTCGGTCGAGCTCGGTGTCACCACTATCGATCACTATTTCGATACGCTCGGCGGCATCAGCCGCGCGGTGAAGCGTGCCAAGGGCGAGGCGGCGCCGGTCTATATCGGCGACCAGACCCGCGGCGAGGGCACCGTGCGCACCTTGTCGGAGCAGGTCGCGCTGGAGACCCGCACCCGCACGCTCAATCCGAAATGGTACGAGGCGCTGCTCGCCCATGGCTATGAGGGCGTGCGCCAGATCGAGTCGCATGTGACCAACACGGTCGGCTGGTCGGCCACCACGGGGCAGGTGGCGCCCTGGGTCTATCAGCAGATCACGACGACCTTCGTGCTCGACCCCGCGATGCGCGAGCGTCTCGCCTCGCTCAATCCGGCCGCGTCCGCGAAGATCGCCAACCGCCTGATCGAGGCGCATGAGCGCAATTACTGGACCCCGGATGCCGAGATGCTCGACGTCCTGCGCAAGGCCGGGGAAGAGCTCGAAGATCGCCTCGAAGGCGTGGGAGTTGCCGCATGAACGTGACCTTGAGACCGCCGCTGACGACGGCCCCGCGCCGCCCCGATGGGGCCGGCAGCGTCCAGGTGCAGATGGACCCGAACCTCGTGATCGGCAATGCGCGGGTGTTCTCGGTCTATGGCAAGGGCGGCATCGGCAAGAGCACGACCTCATCGAACCTCTCGGTCGCGCTGTCGAAGCTCGGCAAGCGCGTGCTGCAGATCGGCTGCGATCCCAAGCACGACTCGACTTTCACGCTGACGAAGCGGCTGGTCCCGACCGTCATCGACATCCTGGAGCAGGTGAACTTCCACTCCGAGGAGCTGCGCCCCGACGATTTCGTCTACCAGGGCTATAACGGCGTGATGTGCGTCGAGGCGGGCGGACCGCCGGCCGGCACCGGCTGCGGCGGCTATGTCGTCGGCCAGACCGTGAAGCTGCTTAAGGAGCATCATCTGCTCGAGGACACCGACGTCGTGATCTTCGACGTGCTCGGCGACGTCGTCTGCGGCGGCTTCGCCTCGCCGCTCCAGCACGCCGACCGCGCGCTGATCGTCGCGGCCAACGATTTCGACTCGATCTTCGCCATGAACCGCATCGTCGCCGCGATCCAGGCCAAGTCGCGCAACTATCCGGTGCGGTTAGGGGGCGTCATCGCCAATCGCAGCGCCGCCACCGACCAGATCGACAAGTTCAACGAGCGCATCGGCATGACAACGCTGGCGCACTTCCCCGATCTCGACGTCATCCGGAAGAGCCGGCTGAAGAAATGCACGCTGTTCGAGATGGAGCCGTCACCCGACGTCGAGCGCGCCCAGAACGAATATCTGCGCCTGGCGGCCTCGCTGCTCGCCGGCGTCGAGCCGATCCATGCGGTGCCGCTGAAGGACCGCGACATCTTCGATCTCCTTGGCTTCGATTGAGTGGGGCTGGCACATGACAACAGCGGAATATCTCGCCCGCCGCAGTGAAGTGGAGACCTATTTCGACCGCACCGCGGTCGCCGCCTGGACGCGGCTGACGTCGGATGCGCCCGTGGGCCGCATCCGCGCCACCGTGCGCGCGGGCCGCGACGAGATGCGGCGGACACTGTTGTCGTGGCTGCCGCTCGAACTGCGCGGCGCGCGGATTCTAGATGCCGGCTGCGGCACTGGCAGCTTCTCCATCGAAGCCGCGCGCCGTGGCGCCGACGTGGTCGCCGTCGACATCTCGCCGACCCTGATCGAGATCGCGCAGCGCCGGCTGCCCGACGATATCAGTCCCGACGCGATCCGCTTCGTCGCCGGCGACATGCTCGATCCCCGGCATGGCGGCTTCAACTTCGTGGTCGCGATGGATTCGTTCATCCACTACCGCGCCGAGGATGCCGTGCGGATCGTCGCCGGCCTCGCCAATCGAACCTCCGAATCGATCCTGATGACCTACGCGCCGCGCACGCCGCTGCTCGCAATCATGCACGCTGTCGGCGGCCTGTTCCCGCGCGGCAATCGCGCGCCCTCGATCGAGCCGGTCGCCGAGCAGAAGCTGTCGCGCCTGATCGCCGACAGCCCCGATCTCGCCGACTGGCGTTGCGCGCGCAGCAGCCGCATCGCCAACGGCTTCTACATCTCGCAGGCGCTGGAGCTCCGCCCGTCATGAGCGCGCGCGCACCATCGGTCCTGCAACTGTGGACGCGGCTGTCGTCGCGCTATCTGCCGTTTGCGGATGCCGCCTCGACCGAGCTGCCGCTGTCGCGACTGATGCGGCTGTCGCTGTTCCAGGTGTCGATCGGCATTTCGGTGGTGCTGCTCAACGGCACGCTCAACCGCGTCATGATCGTCGAGCTCGGCGTTCCCTCGTGGCTGGTCGCGACCATGGTGGCGCTGCCCTTGGTGTTCGCGCCGCTGCGCGTGCTGATCGGCTTCAAGTCCGACCATCATCGCTCGGTGCTCGGCTGGCGCCGCGTGCCCTACATCTGGATGGGCACGTTGTTGCAGTTCGGCGGCCTCGCGATCATGCCGTTCGCACTGCTCCTGCTGTCCGCAGCCGATGCGCCGGGCCAGGTGATCGCCGGCCGCATGGGCGCCGCGTTGGCTTTCCTGCTGGTCGGTGCCGGGCTGCATACGACGCAGACCGCCGGCCTGTCGCTTGCCACCGATATCGCGCCGGAGCACTCGCGCCCGCGGGTCGTCGCCTTCCTCTACGTGATGCTGATGTTCGGCATGATGGCGAGCGCGCTGACCTTCGGCGGGCTGCTCGCCGATTTCAGCGAGATGCGGCTGATCCAGGTGATACAGGGCGCGGCGCTCACCGAGATGGTGCTCAACGTCATCGCACTGTGGAAGCAGGAGGCGCGTGATCCCTCGCGCACGTCAGCGAGCCGCGAGCGGCCGCGCTTCGGCGAGTCCTGGCGGCAATTCCGCGAGGCCGGCGGCTCGATGCGCGTGCTGATCGCGGTCGGTCTGGGCACCGCCGGGTTCACGATGCAGGACATTCTGCTCGAGCCGTATGGCGCGGAAATCCTGCATCTCACCGTCGGCGAAACGACCGCGCTGACCGCGTTGTTCGCCGCAGGCACGCTCGCCGGCTTCGGCCTCTCCGCGCGCCGGCTCGGCAAGGGCTCTGATCCCTATCGCATTGCTGCGCTCGGCGGGCTCGTCGGCCTGTTCGCATTTTCGGCCGTGATCTTCTCGGCGCCGCTCGCGTCACCCTTGCTGTTCCGCATCGGCACGACCCTGATCGGCTTCGGCGGCGGCCTGTTCGCGGTGGGCACGCTGACCGCCGCGATGGCGCTGGTGCAGAACGGCGAGAGCGGGTTGGCACTCGGCGCCTGGGGCGCGGTGCAGGCGACGGCTGCTGGTGTTGCGATCGCCGGCGGCGGCGCCATTCGCGATGTGATGTCGCAACTCGCGATGGATGGCCGCCTCGGCATCGCCCTCGCCGGTCCCGCGACCGGTTACAGCATCGTCTACCACGTCGAAATCGCGCTGCTCTTCGTCACGCTGGCGGTCATCGGGCCACTGGTGCGGCGGCGCGCGGCGGAGCCGCACAAACTACAATTCGGAATCGTTGAATTTCCAGGTTAGCCCAGTCGGGGAGGAAACCATGCAGACGTCTTTCACGAGTTACATCGATGTCGCCCAGGTGGTGCTTTACGGGTTTTGGATCTTCTTCGCAGCCTTGATTTTCTACTTGCGCACCGAGGACAAGCGCGAAGGCTATCCCTTGCAGTTCGAGGGCCGGCTCGGCCGGCAGGTCCCTTCGAGCGGCAACGGCTTCCCGACGCCGCCGAGCCGCAAGACCTATCACATGCATGGCGGCCGCACCGCGAGCCTGCCGAACTGGGACAACGACCGCTCGGATGCGCCGGTGACGCCGATGTATCCGTGGCCGGGCACGCCGTATCTGCCGACCGGCAATCCGATGCTCGACGGCGTCGGCCCGGGCTCCTACGCCGCGCGCAAGGACGAGCCGGAACTGACCATGGACAATATCCCGGCGATCGTGCCGCTGCGCGTCGACGGCAGCATCTTCATCGCCACGGAGGATCCGGATCCGCGCGGCATGCCGGTGTTCGGCTGCGACGGCAAGCTCGGCGGCAAGGTGCGTGAAGTGTGGGTCGACCGCGCCGAGATGCTGATCCGCTATCTCGAAGTCGAGGTCGACGGCATCGTCGGACGCCACGTGCTGCTGCCGATGACCATGGCCATCGTTGATCGGTCGCGCAAGGCGGTGCTGGTCGATGCCATCCTCTCCTCGCAATTCGCCAACGTGCCCGGTCTCGCCAGCCCCGATCAGGTCACCAAGCTCGAGGAGGACAAGATCGTCGGCTACTATGGCGGCGGCCACCTGTATGCGACCGCTGCACGCCAGGAGCCGCTGCTGTGAGCAGGCGCCGGGATCAGGATCAGCTGATGCTGCCGGCAGGCGAGCGCCTGCTCTGGCAGGGACAGCCGAAGGTGAAGGCGCTGCTGCTGCGTGTCTTCCACCTGCGTCTGGTGCTCGCCTACTTCGCGGCGCTGTTCGGCGCTCGCGTCCTGACGGGCGCGCTGGATCACCAGCCGCTCGCGGTGTCGCTGGGCAGCGCGTCGTCGCTGATCATTCCTGTGGTGATCGCGACGGTGCTGCTCGCCGGGCTCGCTGTGCTCTATAGCCGCACCACGCGGTACACCATCACCTCCAGGCGCGTGCTGCTGCAGTTCGGAGCGGTGCTGCCGATGACCCTGAACGTGCCGTTCAAGCAGGTCTCGCGCGCCGACGTGAAGCTGTTCTCCGACGGCTCCGGCGATCTGCCGCTCGGCGTCACCGCGCAGCAGCGGCTGTCCTACCTGCTGCTGTGGCCGCATGCGCGTCCGTGGCGGCTGAACGAGGTCGAGCCGATGCTGCGCGGCGTGGCAGACGCCCGCGAGGTGGCCGAGATCCTGGCCAAGGCGCTGGTTGCGGCCTCCGATGGCGCGGTTGCGGCGCAGCCGATCGCCGCGACCAATGGCCAGCCACAAGGCGCGTCGCCGGCCGGCGCCGTCGCCAGCGCGGCTTGAACGAGGAGGATGTCATGAGCCAAGCCGAGGGCCATGCCGGGCTTCACGTGGAGCATCACCAGCCCGACATCGTCATTCCAAAGGGTGCGCTCCGCGCGGCTATTGCTCTGGTTCTCTTCTCCCTCGTGGCGGCCGGTGTCGGCCGCTGGACGGGGGCGGGCGCGGTCCACACCAACCACGCCGCGGCCGTGCAGACGGTGGCGCTGCGCTTCGAGGACCGTCCCGACGGCGGCATCTCCGTGGTGTCGCCGGACAGCGGCAGGGTCGTCGGCGTCGTCGAGGCCGGCGGCGACGGCTTCCTGCGCACCGTCCTGCGCAGCATGGCGTATGACCGCCAACGTCACGCGATCGGCTCGGGGCCAGCGTTCACGATCAACCGCTGGTCCGATGGCCGCATGAGCCTGGACGATCCGGCGACCGGACGGCGCGTCGATCTCGGTCCGTTCGGCGACAACAACAAGCGCCGGTTCACGGAGCTGATGAGCATGGGAGAAACGCGATGAAGGGATTATGGGCCAATGAGCCCCGCCGCTTCGACATCGGCTGCAGCATCGAGGTCGAGCAGACCTCCGAGACCCTGCACGCCCATGTCACGCTCGACCGCGACGTCAACATCCGTCCGGGCGACGAGGTCGTCATTCATGGTGATCCGATCACGGTCAAGTTCGGCGAGCAACTCAATCTGCGCCGTACGGCCACTGTCGTTCGCGCCGGTCCGGTGAAGCGCATGATGATGCATGTCGCGGGCTATCTCGAACTCACGGAATTGTACGACGTCAGCTTTTCGGACGGGAGGGTCAGATGATCGCAATGGAAGGCGGATCCGGAAACATCTCCACCAAGATGGCGCTGGAGGATACGATCCTCACACCACGCTTCTACACCACCGATTTCGCGGCGATGGACCGGCTCAATGTCGACCTGGTGCGCCGCGAATGGGATGCGGTCATGGCCGAGCTGCGCGCCGACCACAACCGCAAGCACTTCGTGCGCACGCCGGAATTCGAGAAGGATCTCAACGAGCTGCCGGAGGCGCTTCGCGCCGAGTTCAAGGATTTCCTGGTGTCGTCCCTGACCGCCGAATTCTCCGGCTGCGTGCTCTATGCCGAGATCAAGAAGCGGATCAGCAATCCCGACATCCGCGAGCTGTTCCAGTTCATGAGCCGCGACGAGGCCCGGCACGCCGGCTTCATCAACGAGATCCTCAAGGATCACGGCATCGGCGTCGATCTCAGCTTCCTGACCAAGACGAAGAAGTACACCTACTTCAAGCCGAAGTTCATCTTCTACGCGACCTATCTGTCGGAGAAGATCGGCTACGCCCGCTACATCACCATCTATCGCCAGATGGAGCGCAATCCGGACCGTCAGTTCCATCCGATCTTCAAGTGGTTCGAGAAGTGGTGCAACGACGAGTTCCGCCACGGCGAGGCGTTTGCGCTTTTGATGCGCGCCGATCCGAAGCTCTTGAGCGGCTACAACAAGCTTTGGATCAAGTTCTTCCTGCTCGCGGTGTTCGCCACCATGCATGTCCGCGACCACATGCGGCCGGCCTTCTATGAAGCGCTCGGCATGCCGGTGGACGAGTACGACATGCGCGTTTTCCGGATCACCTCGGAGATCTCGCGGCAGGTCTTCCCGGTGATGCTCGACATCGACAATCCGCGCTTCTGGGAGGGCTTGAAGCAGCTGCGACAGATTTCGGAAGCGATTGCCGATGCCAAGGCGCAGGGCGGCGTGATGGGCGCGCTCAAGCGCGCCGTGCTGCCGCTCAAGGCGGCGCTGACTTTCGGCCGGCTGTATCTGCTGCCGGCCAAGAGCAACGAGCTGCCGCGCGAGATCAGGCTGCAACCCGCCTGGTGACAAGGAGCCGGACATGGGCGCGACCGCGATTGCCATTCCCTATGTCGTGTTCGTCTGGTGGTTCTCGACCGGCGCCGTGCTCGCGCTGGTCGGGCTCGCCGCCCGCCATCCGGCTGCGTTCAAATGGGGCACGGCCGCGGCCTTCGTCGCGGCCCTGTCCGGCGTCGTCGTGTCGAGCCAGGCCGCCGATGACGCCAACGCCTATTGCGCCTTCACCTGCGCGATCCTGCTGTGGGGCACGGTCGAGATGTCGCTGCTCGCCGGCTGGATCACCGGGCCGCGGCCCGAGCCGTGCCCGCGCGATTGCACGCCGGCCTCGCGCGTCGGCTTCGCGTTGCAGGCGATCGCCTATCACGAGCTGGCGCTAATCGCGACGGCGGGACTCGTCTTCGCGGTCACGTCAGGGGCGCCGAACCGTCTGAGCTGGTGGACCTTCGCGGCGCTGCTGGTGCTCAGGCAGAGCGCTAAGATCAATCTGTTTCTCGGCGTGCGCACCCTGAATGACGAGCTGCTGCCGCAGCAGGTGCGCTTCATGCGTAGTTACTTCGCAAAGAAGTCGATCAACCTGCTGTTTCCATTCTCGATTGCCGCGGCGACCACCGCGACCGTGCTGGTCGCCGCCGCCGCGCTCGGCGCGAAATCGACCTTCGACGGCGTCGCGTTGTCGCTCCTGGCATCGCTGATCGCGCTCGGCCTGCTCGAACACGGCTTCATGGCGTTGCCGATGCCGGTCATCAATCTCTGGCGCTGGAGCGCGCCGGCGGAGCCGGTCATGGCGGCCGTCACTGCCATCCCGGCACCCGTGCCCGTCACGCCGATGGCGCGGCCGGTCCTGGCCGTCATGCCGGTAATGCCCGAGGCAGAGCGGCCGGCGCCTGCGAAAACATCCATGTCGGCGCAAAAGACGGCCGCCGCCTTGGCGCGGCAGCGGCTGGAAGAACAGTTCCGGCAGGCCTATCGCCAATCACGCGACGACGCGCAGGCGCAAACCATCACCGGATTGACCGCATCCATCACGACAGTGGTCGATCCGAACACGACAGCACAGGGGGGAGTACCATGAACTACGAAGACTATTTCCGCCGCCAGCTCGACGGTCTCCGGCGCGAAGGGCGCTACCGCGTGTTCGCCGATCTCGAGCGCAAGGCGGGTGCCTTCCCGCGTGCGACCTATCGCGGCCCGCATGGCGAGCGCGAGGTCTCGGTGTGGTGCTCCAACGATTATCTCGGCATGGGGCAGCATCCCAAGGTGCTGGAGGTGATGCACGAGGCGCTCGACCGCTGCGGCGCCGGCGCCGGCGGCACCCGCAACATCAGCGGCACCAACCATTATCACATCCTGCTGGAAGAGGAGCTCGCCGACCTGCACGGCAAGCAGGCGGCGCTGCTGTTCAACTCCGGCTATGTCTCGAACTGGACGTCGCTGTCGACGCTCGCCGGACGCATGCCCGGTTGCGTGATCCTGTCGGACGAGCTCAATCACGCCTCGATGATCGAGGGCATCCGCCACAGCCGCTGCGAGACCCGGATTTGGCGCCACAACGACGTTGCCGATCTCCGCGACAAGCTGTCGGATCTCGACCCGAAGGTGCCGAAGCTGATCGCGTTCGAGAGCGTCTATTCGATGGACGGCGACATCTCGCCGATCTCCGACATCTGCGACGTCGCTGACGAGTTCAACGCGATGACCTATCTCGATGAGGTCCATGCCGTCGGCCTTTACGGCCCGCGCGGCGGCGGCATCTCCGAGCGCGATGGCGTCGCCGATCGCCTCACGGTCATCGAGGGCACGCTCGCCAAGGCATTCGGCGTGATCGGCGGCTACATCACCGCCACCAACACCGTCTGCGACTTCGTCCGCAGCTTCGCCTCGGGCTTCATCTTCTCCAGCTCGCTTCCGCCTGCGGTCGCGGCCGGCGCGCTGACCAGCATCCGGCATCTGAAGGCTAGCAACCATGAGCGTGCGCGCCACCAGGACCGCGTCGCGCGGCTGCGCCGCCGGCTCGATGAAGCGGGCGTCAGCCATCTCGACAATCCCAGCCATATCGTGCCGGTGATGGTGCGCGACCCCGTGCTGTGCAAGCGCATCAGCGACATCCTGCTCGACCGCTACGGCATCTATGTGCAGCCGATCAACTATCCGACCGTGCCGCGCGGCACCGAGCGGCTGCGCATCACGCCGTCGCCCTTCCACTCGGACGAGGACATCGAGCATCTGGTCTCGGCGCTGTCGGAGATCTGGGCCGAGATGGGCCTCGCGCAGGCGGCTTGATTAGAGCGCGATCCGCGCGGCGTTTGCGCCAGATCAATTTGTCAATCCAGCTTGACGTTATGATGTCAGGACAAATTGATAATCGGGGGAGAACGCCGTGCGGATCTTGTTGCTGCATCCGAATTATCACTCTGGCGGGGCCGAGATCGCCGGCAACTGGCCGCCGGCCTGGGCGGCCTACATCTCCGGCGCGCTGAAGGCCGCCGGCTTCACCGATCTCCGCTTCATCGATGCGATGACCAACGACCTCTCCGAGGAGCAGGTCCGCAGCCTTCTACGCGCTGAGAAGCCCGGTGTGATCGGCTGTACCGCGATTACGCCGTCGATCTACAAGGCGGAGCGGCTTCTCGAGATCGCCAAGGAGGAGCATCCGGACGCGCTGACCGTGCTCGGCGGCATCCATGCCACCTTCATGTATCAGCAGGTGCTGACGGAAGCGCCGTGGATCGATGCCATCGTGCGCGGCGAGGGCGAGGAGATCATCGTCGATTTGATGCGCGCCCGCGAGGATGGCCGCTGGCAGAATGATCGCCGCAGCATCAAGGGCATCGCCTACCGCGACGGCACCGAGGTGGTTGCGACGGTGGCGGCGCCGACGGTGAAGAATCTCGATGCGATCACGCCCGACTGGAGCGTGCTCGAATGGAGCAAATACATCTACATCCCGATGAACAAGCGCGTCGCCATCCCCAACATGGCGCGCGGCTGTCCGTTCACCTGCAGCTTCTGCTCGCAGTGGAAGTTCTGGCGCGACTACCGCATCCGTGACCCGAAGAAGGTGGTCGACGAGATCGAGACCCTGATGCGCGAGCACGATGTCGGCTTCTTCATCCTGGCCGACGAGGAGCCGACCATCAACAAGAAGAAGTTCATAGCCTTCTGCGAGGAGCTGATCCGGCGTGACCTCAAGATCCTCTGGGGGATCAATACCCGCGTCACCGACATCCTGCGCGACGAGGCGCTGCTGCCGCTGTACCGCAAGGCCGGCCTGATCCATGTCTCGCTGGGCACCGAGGCCGCCGCGCAGATGAAGCTCGACCGCTTCAACAAGGAGACCACGGTCGCGCAGAACAAGAAGGCGATCCAGCTGCTGCGCGACGCCGGCATCGTGGTCGAGGCGCAGTTCATCGTCGGCCAGGAGAACGAGACCCGCGAGACGCTGGAAGAGACCTACCAGATGGCGCGCGACTGGAAGCCTGATCTCGCCAATTGGGCGATGTACACGCCCTGGCCGTTCTCCGACCTGTTCCGCGACCTCGGCGACAAGGTCGAGATCTTCGACTACGAGAAGTACAATTTCGTCACGCCGATCATGAAGCCCGATGCGATGGACCGTGGCGAACTGCTCGACGGCGTCATGAACAACTACCGCCGCTTCTACATGCACAAGGCGCTGTTCTCCTATCCCTGGGCCGGCTCCGGCGAGCGCAGGCGCTATCTGCTGGGCTGCCTCAAGGCGTTCCTGAAGTCCGGGTTCGAGCGCAAGTTCTACGATCTCGGCCGCGTCAATTATTGGGGGCCGCAATCCAAGGGCAAGGTCGATTTCGGCTTCGACACCTCGCGCAAGCGCGCCGAGCCGGGCAAGGTCGAATGGAAGACGAGCCATAATCGCAAGCTGACCGGGCCGCAGCAGGCGCAGGTGATGGCCTGCGGCGGCGGCACCGAGCAGATGAGCGAAGAGGCCGAGACAGGAGTGCACTGAGATGCACGGCACGTGCGCCCAGCATGTTACGCTGCCGCGCGCCGCTGCCACCTCGGAACACGCCGCCGGGCGCATCGGGCCCAACGCGATCATCCAGACCGCGGAGGCGTTGCGTCTGCTGCACGGCGAGGATGACGCGCGCCGCGTCTTCGCGGCCGCGCGGCTTGAGCCATATCTCGCGACGCCGCCGGCCGATATGGTCGACGAGACCGAGGTCATCCGCCTGCATCGCGCCCTCAGGGCCACCTTGGACGACGATGCAGCCCGCGCGGTGAGCTTCAAGGCGGGACAATTGACCGCGCTCTATCTGCTCGCAAACCGCATTCCCAGGCCCGCCCAGCGCGTGCTCCGCGTCTTCCCGGCGCGCCTCGCCAGCCATGCGCTGTCGCGCGCGATCTCGGCGCATGCCTGGACCTTCGCCGGCACCGGCATCTTCACCGCGCGTCCGGGGCGGCCGACCACTTACGAAATCCGCCATTGCCCGCTGTGCCGCGGGCAGGGGGCCGTCCATCCGATCTGCGACTTCTACGCCGCGACCTTCGAGACACTGTTCGCCCGCCTAGTGCATCGCAACGCCCGTGCGCGCGAGATCAGTTGCGAGGCCATCGGCGCATCCGCCTGCCGTTTCGTGATCGACTGGTGAGGTCAGGCCATGCGCGAGGCGGCACCGTCAGGACTTCGGGTGTCGCGCTCAGCGGGGCAAAAACCGCGCGCCTTCCTTGCCGAAGAAGTCCAGCATCGCCTGCGCCGGCGGCAGCAGCAGCTTGTCGGCGCGCCGGACGGCATGCCAGTGGCGCACGATCGGCAGCCCCACCACCTTCAGCATGACCAGCCGTCCCTCGCTAAGCTCATGCGCCACGGTGTGCTGCGAGATGAAGGCGATGCCGAGGCCTGCGATGACAGCCTGCTTGATGGTCTCGTTGCTGTCCATCTCCATGCTGGTCTTGGGATGCAGGCCGCGCTTTTCCAAAAACGTCTCCATCAGCAGCCGCGTGCCCGACCCCGGCTCGCGGGTGATGAACACTTCCGCCGCGAGATCCTCGGCGGCGATGCGCTTGCGCCGCGCCAGCCGGTGGCCGGCCGGCGCGATGATGATGTGCGGATGCTTGCCGAACGGCCGCATATCCACCGGGATGTCGGCGGGCGGACGGCCCATGATGGCGATGTCGAGATCGTAGCCGCGCAACGCCTCGCGCAGGCTGTCGCGGTTGCCGATCCGCAGGGTCACGTCGATCTTGGGAAAGCGCCGCGAAAACTCCGCAATCGCAAACGGCACGAAATATTTTGCCGTGCTGACGGCGCCGATCGCGACTCGGCCGCCGCTGCGGCCGGCGAGAATGTCGAGCGCCTGCTCGCAATCGAGCAGCGCCGCCTCGACGCGTTCGGCGAGCGCGTGCACCGTGCGCCCGGCCTCGGTCAGGATCATGCCGTCGGTGGTGCGCTGGATCAGCGGCAGCCCTGCGAGCTCCTGGAGATTGCGAATCTGCAAGGTCACGGCCGGCTGAGTGAGGTTCAGGCGGCCGGCGGCCGAAGTCACGGAGCCCGAATTCTGCACGGCCACCAGCGCGCGCAACTGGCGAATGGTGAGATCGCGGGAGAAGTGGCGGCTCATGGAACCCTCGACGAGATCGATCGCATAAGGAAAACTTTGGTCGACCCAAAGATATTGAAATTTCCCTAATCAGGCAAATCGGTGTGTTGATAGCAGCGCGGCACGACGCTTTCGTGCGGCTTCATCAAGTTCCCGGCAGAGGAGCTGATGGCGAGGGAGTGGCCTATGAATAACCTAGCGGATCATCAGACATTGCAAGCGCATCTCGCATTGCAGAATGCGGACAGCGACTGCGCCACGGTGATCGAGGCCCTCGCAGACGCTGCCCGCGAGCTGGCGCGGCAGATCGCCATCGCGCCACTGTCCGGCGTCGACGAAGGCGCCGCCACCGTCAACACTGACGGCGACATCCAGAAGGCGCTCGACATCGTCGCTGACAATCTGATGCGCGACGCGCTGCGCCGGGCGCCGGTCGCCGGCATCCTGTCGGAGGAGGGCGATCGTCCGGAAACGGTCAACGAGGCTGCCCCACTTTGCGTGGCGATCGATCCGCTCGACGGCTCCTCGAACCTGCAGAACAACATCTCGGTCGGCACCATCTTCTCGATCCGGCCGCGCGGCCGCGACGTGCTCTCCAGCTTCTTCGAGCCCGGCACCGCGCAACTCGCCGCCGGCTTCTTCGTCTACGGCCCGCAGACCTGCCTGGTGCTCGCGATCGACCATCGCGTCGACCTCTATGTGCTGCACCCGATCCTGCATGAGTTCATCCTCGCCAAATCCGGCATCCGCATTCCGCAGGATACGCCGGAGTTCGCGATCAACGCCTCGAACCGCCGGCACTGGAGCGGCACCGTCCGCAACTATGTCGACGAGTGCCTGTCCGGCGCGGCCGGCCCGCGCGGCCGCGACTTCAACATGCGCTGGATCGCCTCGCTTGTCGCCGAGGCCTATCGCATCCTGATGCGCGGCGGCGTGTTCCTCTATCCCGCCGATTCCCGCCCCGGCTATCGCGAGGGCCGGCTGCGGCTGGTCTACGAAGCGCATCCGATGGCGCTGATCATGGAATGGGCCGGCGGCTCCGCCTCGAGCGGCCGCGCGCGTATTTTGGAATTGTCGGCCCGCTCGCCGCACCAGCGCGCGCCGCTGATCATGGGCGACGTCCGCCTCGTGCGCGATGTCGACCAGTTGCATGAGGGCGTCGAGCCGCTGTTCGAAACCAGCGATGCGCCCCTGTTTGCCCGCCGCGGCCTGTTCCGCTGAGCGCGCGCTGCTGAGCCTCCCCGGCTCGGCGAGAGTTCCGGAGAAAAGCCATGTCACGTCGTCATCCCATCATCTCGATCACGGGCTCGTCCGGTGCGGGCACCACGTCGGTCAAGAAGACGTTCGAGAACATCTTCCGCCGCGAGAACGTCAAGGCCGCCTATATCGAGGGCGACGCCTTCCATCGCTACAATCGGGAGGAGATGCGCCGCAAGATGGTCGAGGAGGCCGAGCGCGGCAACAAGCACTTCAGCCATTTCAGCCCCGACACCAATTTGTTCGAGGAGCTCGAAAAGACCTTTCGCGACTATTCCGAGACAGGCACCGGCACCACACGTCACTATGTGCACGATGAGGAGGAGGCGCGGCTCTATGACGCCAGGCCCGGCACCTTCACCGAGTGGACGCAGCTGCCGGCGGAATCCGATCTGCTGTTCTACGAGGGCCTGCACGGCGCCGTCGTCACCGAGAAGGTCAACATCGCCCAGCATGCCGACCTGAAGATCGGCGTCGTGCCGGTGATGAATCTGGAATGGATCCAGAAGCTGCACCGCGACCGTGCGTCGCGGGGCTACACCACCGAGGCGGTCACCGACACCATCCTGCGGCGCATGCCGGATTACGTGAACTACATCATCCCGCAGTTCTCCGAGACCGACATCAACTTCCAGCGCGTCCCGACAGTCGACACCTCCAATCCGTTCATCGCGCGCTGGATCCCGACACCCGATGAATCGATGGTGGTCATTCGTCTCAAGAATCCGCGCGGCATCGACTTCCCTTATCTGCTGTCGATGATCCAGGGCAGCTTCATGTCGCGCGCCAATTCGATCGTGATCCATGGCTCGAAGCTCGATCTCGCCATGCAGCTCATTCTCACCCCGATGATCATGCAACTGATGGACCGAAAGAGGCGCACGCTATGACCGCCACCGCCGTGCAAACGCTGGCCCCGAAAGCCGATCCTGCGCATGCCGAGATGGCGAACGCCATCCGCTTCCTCGCGATCGACGCCGTGGAGAAGGCGAAGTCGGGCCATCCGGGCATGCCGATGGGCATGGCCGATGTCGCCACCGTGCTGTTCTCCCGCTTCATGAAGTTCGATCCGGCCGATCCCACCTGGCCCGATCGCGACCGCTTCGTGCTGTCGGCCGGCCACGGCTCGATGCTGCTCTATGCGCTGTTGCATCTGACCGGCTACGAGGCGGTGACCATCGACGAGATCAAGGCGTTCCGGCAATGGGGCGCCAAGACGCCGGGGCATCCGGAATATGGTCACACCCCGGGAGTCGAGACCACGACCGGACCACTGGGGCAGGGGATCGCGACCGCCGTCGGCATGGCGCTCGCCGAGCGCCTGATGAACGCGCGCTATGGCGACGATCTCGTCGACCACTACACCTATGTGATCGCCGGCGACGGCTGCCTGATGGAGGGCATCAGCCACGAGGCGATCTCGCTCGCCGGTCATCTCCGTCTCAATCGTTTGATCGTGCTGTTCGACGACAACGGCATCTCGATCGACGGCTCGACGGGGCTGGCCTGCTCCGACGATCAGCTCGCCCGCTTCGCTGCCTCGGGCTGGGCGACCACCCGCATCGACGGCCATGATCCCCAGGCGATCGAAGCGGCGATTGCCGCCGCCCGCCAGAGCGACCGTCCCAGCATGATCGCCTGCCGCACCACCATCGGCTTCGGCTCGCCGGGCCGCCAGGGCTCGGAGAAGGCGCATGGCGCGCCGCTCGGGCTGGAGGAGGTCGAGAAGACGCGCGCTGCCCTGCATTGGCCGCACCGGCCGTTCGAGATTCCCGCCGACGTGCTGGTGAGCTGGCGCGAGATCGGCGCGCGCGGCCGCAGCATGCGCCAAGCTTGGAAGGAGCGCGCGCGCAAGCTCACTACGTCTGACCGCTCGCCCTGTCACGATGCGCTGAACAAGAAGCTGCCGTCCGCCTACACCGAGCGCATGGCGCAGTTCATCGCGCAGCTCACGGCCGAGAAGCCGAAGATCGCCACGAGGCAGGCCTCGCAGAACGTCATCGACGTGATCGCGACGGTGCTGCCGAACCTGCTCGGGGGCTCGGCCGACCTGACGCATTCCAACCTGACCAAGGCGAAGACGCACAAATCGGTGACGCCGACCAGCATGGACGGCAACTACGTCCATTACGGCGTCCGCGAGCACGCGATGGCCGCGGCCATGAATGGTGTCGCGCTCCACGGCGGCTTCATTCCGTATGGCGGCACCTTCCTGGCCTTTGCCGACTACAACCGTCCGGCCATCCGTCTCGCCGCGCTGATGGGTATCCGTGTCATTCACGTGATGACCCATGACTCAATCGGCCTCGGCGAGGACGGCCCGACGCATCAGCCGGTCGAGCATGTCCCAAGCCTGCGCGCCATTCCAAATCTCCTCGTGTTCCGTCCGGCCGATGCGGTCGAGACGGCGGAGGCCTGGGACTGCGCGCTTCGCGCCGAGACCTCGCCATCGGTGCTGTGCCTGTCGCGCCAGGCGCTGCCGGCCTTCCGGACCGAGCTGTCCGACCACAACAAGGTGGCGCTCGGCGCCTATGTGGTGGTCGAGCCCGAAGCCGGCCGTGACGTGACCTTGATCGCGACTGGCTCGGAGGTGGCGATCGCGCTGGAGGCAGCCAAGCTGCTCGAGGCCGAAGGCGTGCATGCGGCGGTGGTCTCGGCCCCGTGCTTCGAGCTGTTCCGCAAGCAGAGCGCGGACTATCGCGCTCACGTGCTCGGACATGCGCCGCGGATCGGCGTCGAGGCCGCCATCGAAGGCGAGTGGGCGCGCTGGCTCGGCGATGCCGGCGAGTTCGTCGGCATGCACGGCTTCGGCGCCTCGGCGCCGGCCGATGTCCTGTACCGCCAATTCGGCATCACGCCGGCGGCCGTAGCCGATGCCGCCATGCGCAACATCATCCGGGCGCGCGCCGACTGACGACGCGCCACACACAACATCGAACAGGGACGGAGACGAACATGGCGCGGATCACGCTCAGACAATTGCTGGACCATGCCGCCGAGCGCGGCTACGGCGTGCCGGCGTTCAACATCAACAACATGGAGCAGGGGCTCGCGATCATGGAGGCGGCGGCTGCGGTCGATGCCCCCGTCATCGTTCAGGCCTCGCGCGGCGCGCGCTCCTATGCCGGCGACATCATGCTGTCGAAGATGATCGACGCGCTGGAGGAGATGTATCCGCAGATCCCGCTCTGCCTGCACCAGGACCACGGCAATGACGAGGCGACCTGCGCGACCGCGATCAAGTACGGCTTCACCTCGGTCATGATGGACGGCTCGCTGAAGGCCGACGCCAAGACCGCGGCGGACTATGAGTACAATGTCGACATCACCCGCCGCGTCACGGACATGGCGCATTGGGTCGGCGCCTCCGTCGAGGGCGAGCTCGGCGTGCTCGGCTCGCTCGAGCATGGCGGCGGCGAGCAAGAGGATGGCCACGGCCTCGAAGGCAAGGTCAGCCGCGACCAGCTGCTGACCGATCCTGACCAGGCGGTCGATTTCGTCCGCGCCACCAAGGTCGATGCGCTGGCGATCGCGATGGGCACCTCGCACGGCGCCTACAAATTCTCGCGCCAGCCGGACGGCGAGATCCTGGCGATGAACGTGATCGAGGAGATCCATCGCCGGCTGCCGAACACGCATCTCGTGATGCACGGCTCGTCCTCGGTGCCGCAGTCGCTGCAGGACATGTTCAACCAGTTCGGCGGCGAGATGCCGCAGACCTGGGGCGTGCCGGTCGAGGAGATCGTGCGCGGCATCCGCCACGGCGTACGCAAGGTCAACATCGACACCGATTGCCGGCTGGCGATGACCGCGATCTTCCGCAAGGTGGCCGCTTCGTCGAAGGCCGAGTTCGATCCGCGCAAATTCCTGAAGCCGGCGATGGATTCGATGCGCGACCTCTGCCGCGAGCGCTTCGAGCAGTTCGGCGCCGCCGGCAACGCATCCAGGATCAAGGTGCTGCCGCTGTCGGAGATGGCCAAGCGCTATCGCTCCGGCGCGCTCGATCCGCGAATGGGGGGAATGACCGAAGCTGCGTGACGTCTACAGCCACAACGAAACAGCCAGGAGGAACACATGAACGACCAGTCGATCACCGTCCGCGGCAAGGATCGCTACAAGTCCGGCGTGATGGAATACAAAAAGATGGGCTATTGGGAGCCGTCCTATCAGCCCAAGGACACCGACGTCATCGCGCTGTTCCGCGTCACGCCGCAGGACGGCGTCGATCCGGTCGAGGCCTGCGCTGCTGTCGCCGGCGAATCCTCGACCGCGACCTGGACCGTGGTGTGGACCGACCGCCTCACCGCCGCCGAGAAGTATCGCGCCAAGTGCTACCGCGTCGAGCCGGTGCCGGGCTCGCCGGGCAGCTATTTCGCCTATATCGCCTATGATCTCGATCTGTTCGAGCCGGGCTCGATCGCCAACCTCACGGCCTCGATCATCGGCAATGTGTTCGGCTTCAAGCCGCTGAAGGCGCTACGACTGGAGGACATGCGGCTGCCGGTGGCCTATGTGAAGACCTTCCAGGGCCCGGCGACCGGCATCGTCGTCGAGCGCGAGCGGCTCGACAAGTTCGGCCGACCACTGCTCGGCGCCACCGTCAAGCCGAAGCTCGGTCTTTCGGGCCGCAATTACGGCCGCGTCGTCTACGAGGCGCTCAAGGGCGGGCTCGACTTCACCAAGGACGACGAGAATATCAACTCGCAGCCCTTCATGCATTGGCGCGAGCGCTTCCTGTACTGCATGGAGGCCGTCAACAAGGCGCAGGCGGCGACCGGCGAGATCAAGGGCACCTATCTCAACGTCACCGCGGCGACGATGGAGGACATGTATGAGCGCGCCGAGTTCGCGAGGGAGCTCGGCTCGACCATCATCATGATCGACCTCGTGATTGGCTACACCGCGATCCAGTCGATGGCGAAATGGGCGCGCAAGAACGACATGATCCTGCATCTGCATCGCGCGGGACATTCGACCTATACGCGGCAGCGCGCGCATGGCGTGTCGTTCCGCGTCATCGCCAAGTGGATGCGCCTCGCCGGCGTCGACCACATCCATGCCGGCACCGTGGTCGGCAAGCTCGAAGGCGACCCGAATACCACGCGCGGCTATTACGACATCTGCCGCGAGGACTTCAATCCGATGCGGCTGGAGCACGGCGTGTTCTTCGACCAGCATTGGGCGAGCCTGAACAAGCTGATGCCCGTGGCCTCCGGCGGCATCCATGCCGGCCAGATGCACCAGCTGCTCGACCTGCTCGGCGAGGACGTCGTGCTGCAGTTCGGCGGCGGCACCATCGGTCACCCTCGCGGCATCGCCGCCGGCGCCACCGCCAACCGCGTCGCGCTGGAGGCCATGATCCTCGCCCGCAACGAGGGGCGCGACTACGTGCATGAGGGCCCGGAGATCCTGGCCAAGGCGGCGCAGACCTGCACGCCGCTGCGCGAGGCGCTGGAGATCTGGAAGGACGTCACCTTCAACTACGAATCGACCGACTCGCCGGACTTCGTGCCGACCGTCACTCCGGCGGCCTAGAGCGTGGTGTGCTCTTGCTCGATCGATGCGCTTGCCGCGATTTCAGTTCACCTCTCCCCGCCGGGGAGAGGTCGGCGCAAAGCGCCGGGTGAGGGGCTGCCGGATGAACTGTAACCCCTCACCCGGATTGCATCTGGCGATGCAATCCGACCTCTCCCTTTGGGAGAGGTGGACGGAGATCGCGGGTGCCGCTCGTCAGACCAAAACGCATCGTGCTCTGGACTTCGTTCGATGCGCTACCGCGATGCGGGCTGGAGACCGGCTCGCTTCTTTCAGCCATTTCAGGAGATACCATCATGCGCGTGACCCAAGGCTGCTTTTCCTTCCTGCCGGATCTGACCGATGATCAGATCACGGCCCAGATCCAGTACTGCCTCGAGAAGAACTGGGCGGTGAACATCGAGTTCACCGACGACCCGCATCCCCGCAACACCTATTGGGAGATGTGGGGCCTGCCGATGTTCGACCTGCGCGATGCCGCCGGCATCATGCGGGAGCTGTCGGAGTGTCGGAAGATCTATGGCGACCGCTACATCCGGATCTCGGCGTTCGACTCCTCGCACGGCTGGGAGTCGATCCGGCTGTCGTTCATCGTCAACCGGCCGGCAAACGAGCCCGGCTTCCGGCTCGATCGTCAGGAAACCGTCGGGCGCAATCTGCGTTACTCGACACGGTCCTATGCGGCCGAGCGTCCCGAGGGCGAGCGCTACTCGTAACAACGGCTGCGCTGAGGTCTCATCCTTATCGAGGGCGGGGACCTCAGCGCCGGCTCTGCCGCACTGATGAAGTCCGATTGTTAAATCCGATTCGACGGCGTCCCGCTTGCCGGAGTTCGCGGGAGGAGCTGCCGCCAGCGTGTGCGAACTTCGGCCAAAGCGGAGCACCAGCCCATGATGCAGGCCACGCAGGCGGATGCCAAGGAGGCGACGCCGGTCGAGACCATCGATCTGCGCCGGGAATTCGAGAGCGTCGAGATCGCGCCGGTGCTGGAGCAGCTCGACCGTGAGCTGGTCGGCCTCGCACCGGTCAAGACGCGCATCCGCGAGATCGCCTCACTTCTGCTGATGGAGCGGATCCGCCAGAAGATGGGGCTGACGACGACCTTCCCGACCCTGCACATGTCGTTCACCGGCAATCCCGGCACCGGAAAGACTACGGTCGCGCTGCGCATGGCCGGCATCCTGCACCGCCTGGGCTTCGTCCGCCGCGGCCACGTCATCAGCGTCACCCGCGATGATCTTGTCGGCCAATATATCGGCCACACCGCGCCCAAGACCAAGGAGGTGCTGAAGAAGGCGATGGGCGGCGTCCTCTTCATCGACGAAGCCTATTATCTCTACCGCCCCGAGAACGAGCGCGACTACGGCCAGGAGTCGATCGAGATCCTGCTGCAGATCATGGAGTCGCAGCGCGAGGACCTCGTGGTCATTCTCGCCGGCTATGCCGACCGGATGGAAAAATTCTTCCAGAGCAATCCCGGCTTCCGCTCGCGCATCGCCCACCATATCGACTTCCCGGATTATTCCGAAGGCGAGCTTTTGACCATCGCGGAGATGATGCTGGAGGGGCAGAACTATCGGTTCTCGCCCGAGGCGCGGGCGGCCTTCGAAAAATACATCACCGTTCGGCGCACCCAGCCGCTATTCTCCAATGCGCGCTCGATCCGCAATGCGCTGGATCGCATTCGCTTGCGCCAGGCCAACCGGCTGGTGTCGCGGCTCGACCGCGTGCTGACGTCCGACGACGTGATGTCGATCGAAGCCAGCGACGTGTTGGCGAGCCGCGTCTTCGCTCAGGGGGACGCGAAAACGGGAGCCCAACCATGAGCCTCGCGCTGGTGAAGAATTCGCCGCTCGACGATCTCCGACGCCGCATTGCCGATGCTGAAGCGCTGCTTCTCGACGTCGACGGCACGCTGGCGGAAACCGAGGAAATCCATCGCGAGGCCTTCAACGAAGCCTTCGTTGCGGCGGGCATCGATTGGCATTGGGGGCGGCGCATCTACAAGGAGCTGCTGCGCGTCGCCGGCGGCAAGGAGCGCATCCGTGCCTTCGATCAGATGCGGCGCTCCGGCCCGCCCTTGAGTGACGCGGTGGTCGCCAGGCTGCACCGGATCAAGACCGAGCGGTTTGCGGCGATCATGGCCGACAAGGGCTGTCCGCTGCGTCCGGGCGTGAGGGCGCTGCTCGACGCGGCCTGGGCGCGCCAGCAGCGGGTCGCGATCGCCACGACGACGACGCGGGTGAATATCGATGCCTTGCTGGCGCCGGTGCTGGGCCCGGACTGGGAGGCCAGATTTGCCGCTGTGGTTGCCGCTGATGATGTCGCGCGCAAGAAGCCGGCGCCGGATGTCTATTTCGAGGTGCTGTCTCAGCTCGACCTCCCCGCGGCAAGTTGTCTCGCGATCGAGGATTCCGGTAACGGGCTGATGGCCGCGACGCGCGCAGGCGTGCCTGTGCTGATCACGCGCAGTCTCTATTTCCACGACGACACTTTTGATGGAGCCTTGGCCGTGCTGGACGACCTCAGCGAGCTCATCATGTGATGCCTTGAGGTGCGAGGGATACCCGCATGTCAGATTATGTACACCACGGTGCGCATAGCTCCTCCTAGTCGCGTTCTATTGCCGTTCAGCCGAGAACATGTAATCCCTTGACGACGTGCTCACATGTCGAGTCGAGGTCGTAGAGTATGGCCCGCACGCAGGCCAAGGTTAAACGGAGCGATGTCGCGCGCACGGTGGCGTTGCGTGGCCGGGTCGGCCGGCCACCGAAGGCGCTGGCCGGCAATATCGAGGAGCGCATCCTGGACGCGGCGCGCGAGGTATTCCTCGAGCGCGGCTTCGAGGGCACCAGCATCGATGAGATCGCCGAGCGGGCGCCGGCGTCCAAGCCCACCATCTACGCACGCTATGCCGGCAAGCCGGCGCTGTTTGCCGCCGTCGTCGTGCGCTCGATCGGCGAATTGATGAATCTGGGCTCGTCCTACACGCCCCCTGCGGGCACCGCCCAGGAAAGGCTTGCCGGCCTCGCGATGGCCATCGTCGACCGCGCTTTGAAGCAGTCGATCGGGCTGCTGCGGGTCACGATCGGCGAGGCCTACCGCTTTCCCGATCTCAGCTGCCAATTCCACGAGCTCTCGCGCAAGCGCGCGACCCAGGCGGTGGCGGGGCTGCTCGCCGACACGATGGGCTCCGGCAGCTCGGCCAAGCGCGCGCCGTCCAAGGCGGCCGAAGCGTCCGCCGAGATCTTCATCGACCTGATCGTGCTGCCGCTGTTGATGCGAGCGCTGATGGGCGTGAAGGAAAAGACCCTGCGCAAGGAGATGCCCGGCTTCGTCCGCGAGCGGGTGAAGGTGTTCCTTACGCTGACTACCAAGACTTAGATGCCAAGACCTAGATCATGATGCGTTTCGGCGGAAACGCATCATGATCTTATCTCTTTGTTTGAGCATGATCTTTTCGGAAGGCCGGTTTCCACTTTTCCGGATCATGCTCTACTCATCCGAAGCCCTGAGCGAGACCGCTCAGCGCCGCCCAAGCGATGCCGGCTCGAGCGTCACCTGCTTCAGGTCCTTGCCGCTCACCACCACGACGATGAAGGCGAGCTTGCCGTCCTTGTTGATGAGGCCGCCGCTGATTGCCCGTCCGGCGGCGGAGCGCTCGGCGATCTTGATCGCGTCCGACATCTTGAGCTTGACGCCGCTGAGCGCGGTCAGGCTGTTGCGGTCGCTCTCGCTCAGTCCGTCGACGGTCGAGAACAGCGCCGTGTTCAGCACCTTGGCGGTCGCGCCGTCGATGTCGGATTCCCAGATCTGCCCGCTCTGCAGGGTGCGGACCTTGTAGATCGGCACGTCCAGCCCGCCCTCGAAGCTGATGTCGGCGGTCTTCGATCCCGGATGGATCTTCTCCGCGATCCGCAACGCCTGGTGCAGCGAGACTTCCGTTCGGCGGAACCGGTCGAGCTCGCGGTCGATCGTCTCCTGGCTCAGCGCCGGATCGGTGGAGGCCTGCGGGCTTGCCGACGCCGGCTCATCGGTCGCGCCGACGGCTGAGTGGGCGAGTGACGTCCATGACAACAGGATGACGGTGAGGAGAATGATTCGTCTCATGGCGGCCTGCTGTCTCCGATCTCAGTCGGTGCTTGTAGAGCATTCCCTTGGGAAACGGTTGCGCAAAAACGAAACTGTATAGTTCTATAAT
Organism: Bradyrhizobium sp. USDA 4353; assembly: GCF_054063215.1. Classification (NCBI taxonomy): domain Bacteria; kingdom Pseudomonadati; phylum Pseudomonadota; class Alphaproteobacteria; order Hyphomicrobiales; family Nitrobacteraceae; genus Bradyrhizobium; species Bradyrhizobium sp. USDA 4353. Next base: position 180,199 of record NZ_JBSSGB010000001.1, on the reverse strand, counting down.
GCCGCGGCAGCTCTGTCAAGGTTGCGGCACCGGAGGTGTCTGGCTCCAGAGCCGTCCCGCGCGCGCGCCGTCATAGCCCAGCGCATAGAGCGAGCGCATGTAGTCGGTATCGAAGCCGATGCCCTGGCCCTCTGGGACTGATGGGTCGATGGCAGCCATGTTGAAGGACATCGCGTTGTGCCGGGCGAACTGGTAGGTGGCCACCAGGTAGCTCTGGGTCTCGCGCTTGCTCTTCATGGCCAGCGAGCGGATGGCGATCGCCTTCGCGCTGTTCTCGACCGGCTGGAAGTCGGTCGAGATCCGGCCGTTCATGATGATGTAGATCGCCGGCTTCTGTGACGCGATCCGCCCCGACGACGCCGGCTGCATCAGCAGGCGGTCCGGAAAGGTGAAGACCTGGGTCGAGACGCCGCCGTCGACATGCATCTCCTCGATCGGCTTGCCGTCCGACGAGGCCGCGATCATCGAGGGCGGAAACGCCACGGGAACGCTGGCCGACGCGGTCAAGACCTGACGGAACAATTGGAGCGCGTCCAGCGTCCGCGCCGAGGCGATCTCGCCCATGTTCCACAACACCGGCCGGGCGGCGTCCAGATCGGTGGTCACCACGAACAGCCGCCGGCCCCTGGCATGCTCTCGGGCGATCGCCTCGAGCAACTCCGGCGTCGTGTAGTGGCTGATGGCGTCGCGCAGCGGCTGGACGTCGAACAGCGATGAACCGAACACGGCCTTCAGGGCGTTCGGGGAGGCCGCGAACGAGCTGGCGAGACCGCTGGTGTACATCTCCTTCAGCGTCGGGTCGTAGGCCGGGCCAAGAAAGGCGAAGGGCGCAATCAACGCGCCGGTGCTGACGCCCGACACGATGGTGAACTCCGGACGCGTGCCGCTTTCGCTCCAGCCGTTGAGAATGCCGGCGCCGAACGCCCCGTCGCCGCCGCCGCCGGACAGCGCGAGATAGGCGAACGGCTTGTTCGCCTGCGGCTGCGGCTTGAACGCCGCGCTGTCGAAGCTCTGGGGCGGCGCGTCGGCCCACATCCGGATGGTGCCGAAGCCCTCGATCCTGGCGCGTCGCGCCTCGTCGGCCGAATAGGCCACGCGCTCGACCGATGCGCAGCCGCCGAGCAGCAGGACGAGACTGCCAAAGCCGGCCAGACCAACGGCCGCAAATACCGAACGCGATCGCACCCCAACACTCCCGTCTTATAAACGATACCGTATAGTATTATTCTTGCCGAAGGATCAAGGCGGCCGCGTTCATGTTTATGTAGGCGGATCACGATTGCGGGAGCCGACGTCTGGAACCGACGCGGCAGGACTTGCCGATACCTTGTCCTTCGAAGCGTGCGCGGTGACAGGCGTCACCGGCTATGATTTTTTGCCATTTCCGTTAGGTTGTCGCGGTTTCAACCTCGCGGCCGATATTGCCGCGCCGACAGGCTTTCGATGTCGTGCAGTTGTCATGCGCGGCCGCGTGACCCGACGCCACCACAGGAGCATCAATGATCAAGCGCCGAGCCCTTCTCACGATTCCTCTCGCCGCCGCCGCACTGCTCGCGGCTTTCACCGGCGGTGCAAAAGCGGCGCAGTGCGGCACGTCGCCCGCGGGCTTCGAGGCGTGGAAGCGCGAGTTCAGCGAGGAGGCCCGGTCCAAGGGCGTCGGCAACACCGCGCTGTCGGCGCTGATGCAGACCAACTACGCCACCGCGACGATCGCGGCGGATCGCGGCCAGCGCAGCTTCCAGCTCTCGCTCGATCAGTTCCTTGCCAAGCGCGGCGCGCCGGCGATCGTCGCGCGCGGCCGCCAGCTCAAGCAGTCGCAGGCGGCGATGTTCGCCTCGATCGAGCAGCGCTATGGCGTGCCGCCGGGCCCGCTGATCGCGATCTGGGGCATGGAGAGCGGCTTCGGCAGCCAGCGCGGCAATCAGCACATGCTGTCGTCGATCGCGACCTTGGCCTATGACTGCCGCCGGCCGGAATTCTTCACCGAGCAGCTCTATGCCGCGCTGAAGCTGATCGACCGCGGCGTGCTGTCGGGCGCGACGCGCGGCTCGATGCATGGCGAGGTCGGGCAGACGCAGTTCATGCCCAAGAACATCCTCGCTTACGGCGTCGGCAATCTCGACGTCGCCGCCAACGCGCTGGCCTCGACCGCCAACTTCCTGCGCGCCAATGGCTGGAAGGCCGGCGCCGGCTATCAGCCCGGCGAGCCGAACTTCGCCGCCATCGAAGCCTGGAACGCCGCCGGCGTGTACCAGAAGGCCATTGCCCTGATGGGCCGCCAGATCGACGGCGGCGGCTCGGCCGCGGAGCGGTGAGAGCCTGTTGTGGATTGATCGGCAAGGTGAGACCGCAGGGGATGGACTGAAGCCGCCCCTGCGGTCAGGTTTGCTCATCCGGTTACCGCAAACGGCGTCCGCATGAGCGAATATCAGTATTACGAGTTTCTGGCCATCGACCGCGTTCTTGATGCCACGGCACGTGACCAGTTGCGCGCGATCTCGTCGCGCGCCCGCATCACCGGCGCGAGCTTCACCAATCACTACGAGTGGGGCGATCTCAACGCCGATCCGCGCGACATGATGCGGCGATGGTTCGACCTGCACGTCTATGTCGCCAACTTCAATGCCCGACGCTTCATGATCCGCCTGCCCAGGGCGGCACTGGAGCCGTCCGATGCTGCTCCGTTCCTGGGCGAGCTCGATTGTGTCGAGGTGACCACGTCGGGCGACGACGTCATCATCGACATCAACCTTTATGATTTCGAATCCGACGACTATGCGGATGATGGATCGAAGTGGATGGCGGCCCTTGCGCCGCTTCGCACTGATCTTCTCGATGGCGACCTCAGACCGCTCTATCTGCTCTGGCTGATGGCGGTTCAGTCCGAGCTCGTGCCCGACGATGCGTTGGAGCCGTTGCCCGGGATCGGTCCGGTGAGCGGAGCGCTCGACAGCCTTGCCGATTTCCTGCTGCTCGATCCGGACCTGGTGGAGGCCGCGGCCGAACGGCAGGCGGCTGCCGTGAAACCGTCGCAAGCCGAGCTCCGTGCGCACATCGATGCGCTGCCGAATGCAGATAAGATCGAGCTGTTGCTGCGTGTCGTCGAAGGCGATGGCCGCGTCGGCCCCGAGCTGCGGCGCCGTTTCCGACGTCCCGTTGCGAGAGCGGACGGACAGCGCACCGCCGCCTCGCTGCGCGCGCGCGCCGCCGAGATCGCCGCGGCCCGCGAGGCGGCCGAGGCTAAAGCGGCTGAGGCCGAGCGCAAGCGTCGGCTGGAGCGCGAGAAGAGAGAACGCCAGACCAGGTTGAAGACGCTCGAGAGCCGCGGCGACGCCGTTTGGAAGCAGGTCGAGACCGAGATCGAGCGCCGTAACCCATCCGGCTATGATGCGGCCGCGGCCCTGATCTCCGATCTGCGCGCGCTCGCGCATCAGACGAAGCAGATGCCAGCGTTCGAACAGCGTATCGCTGCGATCCGCACGAGGCATGAGAACAAGCGGAAATTCATCGAGCGGCTCGATGCGCTCAAACGGCAACCGCTGGTCTAAAGCGCGACGAGATCAGGATGAATCGTCATCGCGCTTTAGGCTGTTGTTTGCGCATGATCTTTTCGGAAAGCCGCGGCGCACTTTTCCGGATCACGCTTTAAGAAAAACGAGGGCGGCGTTTCGGTGAAACGCCGCCCTCGCTGATCGTGTTCAGTTGAGACGCAACGGCATCAGGCCTTCAGCTCGAACCGGTCCAGGTTCATCACCTTGGTCCAGGCGGCGACGAAGTCCTTGACGAACTTCTGCTTGGCATCCGAGCTGGCATAGACCTCGGCGAGCGCGCGCAGCTGCGAGTGCGAGCCGAAGATCAGGTCGGCGCGGGTCGCGGTCCACTTCACGGCGCCGGACTTGCGGTCGCGGCCCTCGAAGGTGTGCTCGCCCTGATCGACCGGGGTCCAGGCCACGCCCATGTCGAGCAGGTTGACGAAGAAGTCGTTGCTCAGCACTTCCGTCTGCGCCGTGAACACGCCGTGCTTGGAGCCGCCGGCATTGGCGCCGAGCACACGCAGGCCGCCGACCAGCACGGTCATCTCCGGCGCGGTCAGGGTCAGCAGCTGGGCCTTGTCGACCAGCAGCTCCTCGCCCGACAGCCACTGCTTGCCCGCGAGATAGTTGCGGAAGCCGTCATGGGTCGGCTCGAGCACGGCGAACGACTCGACGTCGGTCTGCTCCTGCGAGGCGTCGGTGCGGCCCGGTGCGAACGGCACCGTCACCTCGACGCCGGCCTTCTTGGCCGCCGCCTCGACGCCGGCATTGCCGGCCAGCACGATCAGGTCGGCGAGCGAGATCTTCTTGCCGCCGGCGGCTAACGCGTTGAACTCCTTCTGGATGCCTTCGAGCTTGGCGAGCACCTTGGAGAGTTCGGCCGGGTTGTTGACCGCCCAGTCCTTCTGCGGAGCGAGGCGAATGCGTGCGCCATTGGCGCCGCCACGCTTGTCCGAGCCGCGGAAGGTCGAGGCCGAGGCCCAGGCGGTCGAGACCAGCTGCGACACCGAGAGACCCGAGGCGAGGATCTTCGCCTTGAGATCAGCGACGTCCTTGTCGTCGACGACGGGGTGATCGAGCGCCGGCACCGGATCCTGCCAGATCAGATCCTCCTTCGGCACCAGCGGGCCGAGGTAGCGTACCTTCGGGCCCATGTCGCGGTGGGTCAGCTTGAACCAGGCGCGGGCGAAGGCGTCGGCGAACTGATCCGGGTTCTCCAGGAAGCGGCGCGAGATCTTTTCGTATTCCGGATCGAAGCGCAGCGCGAGGTCGGTGGTCAGCATCGACGGCGCGTGGCGCTTGGACTTGTCGTGCGCGTCCGGCACGGTGTTGGCGCCAGCGCCGCCCTTCGGCGTCCACTGATGCGCGCCGGCCGGGCTCTTGGTCAGCTCCCACTCATAGCCGAACAGGTTCCAGAAGAAGTTGTTGCTCCACTTGGTCGGCGACGACGTCCAGATCACCTCGAGGCCGGAGGTGATGGTGTCACCGGCCTTGCCCGAGCCGTATTTGTTGGCCCAGCCGAGACCCTGCTGCGCGATGTCGGCGCCTTCCGGCTCCGCACCGACCAGCGACGCATCACCCGCGCCGTGGGTCTTGCCGAAGGTGTGACCGCCGGCGATCAGCGCCACCGTCTCCTCGTCGTTCATCGCCATGCGGCCGAACGTCTCGCGGATGTCGCGGGCCGCTGCGACCGGGTCCGGGTTGCCGTTCGGGCCTTCCGGGTTGACGTAGATCAGGCCCATCTGCACGGCCGCCAGGGAGCCCGCGAGCTCGCGGTCGCCGCTGTAGCGCTCGTCGGCGAGCCACTTGCCTTCAGGACCCCAATAGATGTCCTGCTCCGGCTCCCAGGTGTCGGCGCGGCCGCCGCCGAAGCCGAAGGTCTTGAAGCCCATCGACTCCAGCGCGACGTTGCCGGTCAGCACGAACAGGTCGGCCCAGGAGATCTTCTGGCCATACTTCTGCTTGATCGGCCACAGCAGGCGGCGAGCCTTGTCGAGGTTGGCGTTATCTGGCCAGCTGTTCAGCGGCGCGAAACGCTGCTGACCTGTGCCGGCGCCGCCGCGGCCGTCGCCGATGCGATAGGTGCCGGCGGCGTGCCAGGCCATGCGGATGAACAGCGGGCCGTAATGACCGAAATCGGCCGGCCACCACTCCTGCGAGTCCGTCATCAGCGCGGTCAGGTCCTTGACCAGCGCATCGAGATCGAGGCTCTTGAATTCCTTGGCATAATCGAACGCCTCGCCGAGCGGATCGGAGAGGTTCGAATGCTGATGCAGCACCGACAGATCGAGCTGGTTCGGCCACCAGTCCTTGTTCTTGAATCCCTTCAAGCCGCCCGAAAACGGGCACTTGCTGACGTCATCCATGTTTGCCTCCTGACCTGAACGGCATTGTTCCCCCTGCAACGGGTGGCGGGACCCTACGCGGCTCCTTCGATCAGGGGAAATTGAGTTTGGTGATTGCAACGATAAGATTATCTGATGAACATGGTGTGACGCCGCGCAAACGTTGAGCGGCATTGCGCGTTGTCGGTACATCCTGAGATTGTGGTCCGGAAATTGACTTCAGGTCGATGAACAATAAGATAATCTGATGATCCACCTCACGATGCGGCAGCTTCGCTATTTCGACGCGCTGGCGCGTCTCGGCCATTTCGGTCGCGCCGCGGAAGCCTGCGCGATCTCGCAGCCGGCGCTGTCGATGCAGATCAAGGAGATGGAGGACGCGCTCGGCGGCGTCCTGCTGGAGCGCAATGCGCGCCAGGTGGTGCTGACGCGGTTCGGCGAGCAGCTCGCCGAGCGCGTCCGCGAGATCCTGCGCTCGGTCGACGAGCTCGGCGATTTCGCCCGCGCCTCGCGCGACAAGCTCACGGGACGGCTGCGGCTCGGCATGATCCCGACGGTCGCGCCCTATCTTCTCCCGAAAGTGATCGGCGATCTCACCCGCAAGCATCCCGAGATCGACATCCATGTCCGCGAGTCCAAGACGCCGAAGCTGATCGAGGAACTGGTCGAAGGCCGGCTCGACGCCGCCATCGTCGCGCTGCCGGTGTCGGAGCCGTCGCTGACCGAGGTCGCGCTGTTCTCGGAGAACTTCCTGCTGGTGCGCCCGCCGGAATATGAAGGCGCAGACGTGCCGAGCAGCGAGAGCCTGCGCGAGATGCGGCTGCTGCTGCTGGAGGAGGGGCACTGCTTCCGTGATCAGGCGCTGTCGTTCTGCAACATGCAGGCGCCGCGCGAGATGCTCGATGCCTCCTCGCTCTCGACCTTGGTGCAGATGGTCGGCGCCGGCATGGGCGTGACCTTGATTCCGGAGATGGCCGTCGGCGTCGAGACCCGCTCGGCCTCGGTGTCGTTGGCGCGCTTCGCCGAGCCGCAGCCTCAGCGCAGCATCGGCATGGTCTGGCGCAAGACCAGCCCGCTCGCCAAGCAACTGATGCAGATCTCCGAGATCGTCGGCGGCGCCGCTGAGAGCCTGCGCAAGCAGGCCGCCGTGGGGCAGGCGCGCAAGCGACGCGGCTGACGGGCTGAGGAACGTCCCGACGAAGCCGGCCTTGTCGTCCTTCTCAAACGAAGGACGTCCTCATGAAACTTATCTTGATCGCATCCGCCGCGATGCTCGCGCTGTCGAGCACGCTCGCCTTGGCCCAGAGCAGCGGGTCCGGAAGCAGCGGCACCGGCGGCAGCAGCGCAGGCCCGTCGCACAACGCGCCGTCATCAGCACCGGACAAGGCGCAGGGCAATACGGGCACCACCGGCATGGGGCAGGGCGGCTCGAACGACGCCGCCGCAACGGCCGGCAACGGATCGGGTCGCACGCGGTCGGCGCCGAACGACACGACCGGCTCGCTCAACAACAACAGCCCGAGCACCGGCGACGACACGTCCGGAAGCTCCAGCAATCTCGGCCGGCATTGATGGCTGATGGGGAGCATTGTTGTTCCGCCGCCCTTACGCGCAGTGAGTTCGGGTTTCCAACTCAAGCCGCAACGGCGGTGAACTCCCCTCCCCCTTGCGGGGAGGGGTCGGGGGTGGGGGTCCCGGAACGCGCTCTCCATGATGACCCGACTCCTCAGCAACTCGCCTGATTCGTTCTGCAAAACAGACCTTGCTCATCATCAGTTCAGCGCCTGGAGACCCCCACCCCCCGACCCCTCCCCGCAAGGGGAGGGGAGCGCACCTGTCATGGCGCAAAGGATGCAGCATCAAACGCCCGTGTTCCTGCAACGGCCGGCGCTTTGCGTGGAACGGCAGCGCAAACCAGCCGTTCGTAGCTTTCGAGCAACTCACGTGCTCCAAGCCGTCGCGGTCGCGGCGGACGACGGTGCCCCATCAGAACGGGGAGCCGTCATGCGTGATGATCTCTGTCGAGGAGTCCTAGTGATGCGAAGCTTGAACTACGTGGCGGCGCTGGCCCTGTCGGGTGCGCTGCTGGCCGGTGCGAACGCGCCGGCGATGTCTGCTCCGATGACGGCGCTGTCGGCCGCCGCCAAGCCCGACGCCGCGCCGCTCAGCACCACCGAGGTGCGCTATGGCGGCCGTGGGTTCGGCGGCGGGTGGCATGGCGGCGGCTGGCATGGTGGTGGCTGGCGCGGCGGCGGATGGCGCGGTGGCGGCTGGGGCTTCGGCGGTCTCGCAGCCGGCGCCTTGCTCGGCGCTGGCATCGCCGCGGCGGCAACGCCCTATTACTACGACGATGATCCCTATTATTACGGCGGCGGGCCCTACGGCTATGCCGGCGTCGGCTACGCGCCGTATTACGGCCGTCCCTATTACGCGCGCCGTTACTATGGCGGCTGGGGTGGCGGACCGTGGGGCGGCCCCTGGTGGTGAGCTTCGGCTGACCGAGCACGCGAAGCCGTCTGCGCGAGCCATCGCGCAGACGGATCGACAGGCCCGGCCGGCGTCCCTCCGCCGGCAGTTGCGGCCCAGTGGCATGGGTCTTGTATCGATCTCCGGGCAGCGGCTGCGCGCCGACGGCGCGTGGTCCGGAGAACGATCATGTCTGAGGCTGTCAACACCGAGGCGTTCTGGGTCGGGACGATCGTCGACTGGCTGGTCACGAATGCCAGCCTGCGCAAGGAGCGCATCGACCTCAAGCGCAAGTTCACGCAGGAGCCCTATAATCTCAGCGCTGTCAGGGTCCTGGCGATGATGGACGAGCTCGTCGCGCTCCACAATGCGCAGAGCGGCGCCAAGCTGGTGCTGTCGCAGAACTGGCGGCTCGCGCATCGCAACGACACGGTGGGCGACTTCATCGGGGCGTTTCTCGGTCTCGTCCGTCCAACTGGTGCCCGAGCCGCAACCGACAATGGCGGGTCTCCCTCCAGCCCCGTGTTGCAAAGCCGACAGGGCAGGCCGCACAACCAGCGCGTCGAAGCCTTACGCGCTGATCCCCGTGGCGACTGGAAGCCGGTCGATCTCGAGATCATCGCCTCGCAATATGCGATGAAGTTTCGCAAGATCACCGGCACGCACGAGGTCTTCCTGCATCCGTCCGTCCCGCATTGCGTCACCATTCCGCTGAAGGCTCCGATCAGGCCGCCGCATATCCGCGCCTTCGTCGCGATGATCGACGGCATGGATGAGGTCGCGCGATGAGCGGCGCCGACGCCTATTCCTATGAGTTGACGGCGTTGGGCGCCGAAGATGGCGGCGGTTGTCTCGTCACCTTCCCCGACATTCCCGGTGTCATCGGCATCGGCGAGACCGCGCAGCAGGCGATCGCCGACGGACAATTGGCGCTGCTTGCAGCGCTCGACGCGCTCAAGGCCGTCGACCGCGAGCCACCGGTCCCGGGCGTGCGCCACGCGTCGCCACTGGTGTGAATCGTGACGTCAGATGAGCGAGTCGAGAGCGGAGGGGAGACCATGCCACTGACCGAGGACACCATCCAGGTCGGCAAGTGCTACAAGACGAAGATCGCCGAGAGCTACAAGGTGCTGTCGATCACCCGCGGCATCGTCACCTATCAGACGCTGACCTCGCCGTTGCGCATCAACACCGGCATCAAGGCGTTCGCGGATGCCGTCTATAAGGAGATCAAGTGTCCCGGGCAGGGTTAGCGATTTTCTCCGTCATGCCCGGGCTTGTCCCGGGCATCCACGTGGTTCTCAGGACGCCGAGCGACGTGGATGGCCGGGACAAGCCCGCCATGACGATGTGGTGAGAGACCTGCCCAAAACTCCGATCGTCATATATGATGGCTCTGCCGTGACGAGCCGCGGATGAAAGTCGAAGAGCGTGACGACGGCACCCTGGCGTGCATCGACGCCGATGGCCGCATCTGGGCGCAATGTGCGCGTTCCTCGCAATTGGCCGCCGATACCGACTACGTGATCGAGGGCCCGCTCAGCGGCTTCCTCTACGAGGAGGGGACGTTTACGCCGGAGAGCGAGCAGGCGTTCCGCGCCTGGCTCGACGACCGCCTGATCAGCGACGAGATCTTCCATGTCAGGGACCGCGAAGCCGCGCTCTCTCTGTGCCAGCGCATCGCGGCCGCGGCGCGCGAGGTCCTGAAGGACAGGGCCGGCGAGCCCCCGACCGACTGACGGTTGATCGTCTTGTTCGCTGAAATAAAAATATCTTGCGATTTTTCAGAATTCATGGTTTCATCCCTGCATCCCGCCTCATGCAGAGAGACGTACGCGTCGTCACGATACGTGGAGGTGGGCTGCGATGGACGTGACGGCTGCGCCCGACGAGCGCAGACGTGACGGACGGCGAAGTCGTGTGGTCCTGGCCTCTCGATGCCGAGGTCAAGTCTGCGGTGGATGCTTGACGGCACACGCGGGCGATGGGGGCAAGAACGCCGATCCCCAGGGAGAGCACGAAGGACACCGTTAAAACCAATCGCGCGGGGAAGGCCGGGATGTTCTGGCCAAACCTGTGGTGACTGCCGCCTGCATTTTTCTTCTGCAGGCGGGCCATGGGGGCGGCAGGCTCCCGGCCTTCTCCGCGCCCTCTCGTCTTTCAAGAGGGACATGAGCGATGCATGACTCGGGCATCACGTGCCGCGGGAAGGCGATGATCTGTCTTCAAGCCAGCGATGTGATGGAAGGCGCCGGCCAAGACCTCCGCTGTCGTCCCGACCTTGAGCCGGGACCCATAACCCCAGGGAGCAGTTTGGGGCACGATGGCCGATCCATCTCGCCCGACCACAACCGCCGCGGCGTATGGGTCCCGGCGCGAGGCCGGGACGACACCGAGTGTGGTGCGCGGTCTGTGGCAGACGAGATGAAGCGAGGTCCAGCGCGAGACGCCTCACGCCTCCAGCGCGGTCCTGATCATGCGCGCGAGATCGGCGCTGACATAGGGCTTGGCGAGCAGCAGCACGTCGGCGTCGAGCCGGCCATGATGCACGATCGCGTTCTCGGTGTAGCCGGACGTGTACAGCACCTTCAGCCCGGGCCGTCGCTTCTCCGCCTCGATCGCGAGCTGGCGGCCGTTCTTGCCGCCGGGGATGATGACGTCGGTGAACAACAGATCAATCCGCTCGGCGCTGTCGATGATCGACAGACCCTCGGCGGCGTTGCTGGCCGACAGCGTGCGATAGCCGAGCCGGCGGACCTGGGCGACGACGTAGTCGCGCACCAGCGCATCGTCCTCGACGATCAGGATGGTCTCGTCGCCCCGCGCGACTGCCGGTCGGCCGGTCTCGGCGGCCGGCAGCTCCGGCGCGCTGGCGGCGCGCGGCAGATACAGCTTCACGGTCGTGCCGTGGCCTTGCTCGCTGTAGATCTTGACGTGCCCGTTGGACTGCTTGACGAAGCCATAGACCATGCTGAGCCCGAGGCCGGAGCCCTTGCCGACGTCCTTGGTGGTGAAGAACGGCTCGAACACCTTGTCGAGCAGCGAGGCCGGAATGCCCTCGCCGGTGTCGCTGACCGCGATCATGACGTAGCTGCCCGGCTTGGCGTCGCGATTGAGCTGCGCATAGTGCTCGTCGAGCGTGACGTTCTTGGTCTCGAGCGTCAGCTTGCCGCCATCCGGCATCGCATCGCGCGCATTGAGCGCGAGATTGAGGATCGCGGTCGAGAGCTGGCTCGGATCGATCAACGCCGGGGCGCTGTCATGCGCCAGCATCGATTCGATCTCGATCTGCTCGCCGAGCGTCGGGCGCAGCAGGCGCGCCGCATCCACCACGAGCGCATTGATGTCGGTGGCGCGCGGCTGCAGCGGCTGACGGCGGGAGAAGGCGAGCAGATGCCGGGTGAGATCAGCACCGCGCTCGGCGGCGGCGCTGATCATGTTGGCGATCCCGGCGAGCTGCGGCTTGTCCTTCACGGCGTCGGCGAGGATCTCGATCGTGCCGGTGATGACGGTCAGGATGTTGTTGAAGTCGTGCGCGACACCGCCGGTGAGCTGGCCGATCGCCTCCATCTTCTGCGCCTGGCGGACCTGCGCCTCGTTGGCCTCGATCTCCTGGAAGCGCTTGACCATAGCCTCGGCGGCGCGCCGCTGCCTGATCTCCTCCTCGAGCTGCGCATAGGCCTTCTGCAGGGTGATGCGCGTCGGCAACACCAGGAGCTGCGGCAGCATCTTGAGCATCACGACGATGATGCCGATCGACATCACGCCGAGCAGGATATTGATGAGGCCTTCGACGGTCGAGGTCGGAACCCAGATGTCCGCAATGGCGAGCAGGTGGGCGACGCCCAGCACGGCCACGAAGATTGCGAGCGCGCCAACCACGCCACGGAACATCACGTCGCGCCAGCGCCGCCGCAGGAATGTGCCGACCACGTAGGCGATGGTGAAGAACGCACTGGCAACGAGGAGGTTGGCGACGACCTGCAGCCAGAGCCACGCCGGCGCGCCCTGCAGTCCCGCCGCTTGCACCGTCAACGTCGGCATATGCAAACCATCCTCAACAACGCAACGCGCCCGGTCCGGGACCGGGCTTTGCCCTTTCGTCGCTCAAACCGAACGGATCATTCAGCTTTTCGGCTGTGGCGCAAGGGCCATGGCCACGGCGTAACGGGCGATGCACCGGCTCGGCCGCGCGCCATGGCATGTGCAGCACAGGTGGCCGCTGTCAAATCCGTGCAACACATCCTTAACCGCTCGGTCACGCGGCTGTTAACGCCGACACCTAAGCCGCTCGACACCGTCATCACCAAGGGATTGAACGAGATGTCGAACACGATCGCGCACAACCGTCGCGAGTTCCTGCGCCTGCTTGGCGCTTCGGCGGCCACCGCGGCGCTCAGCCAGAGCATCGAGCGCGCGCACGCCATTCCGGCGTTCAACCGCCATGGCAGCATCGAGGACGTCAAGCACATCGTGGTGCTGATGCAGGAGAACCGCGCCTTCGATCATTACTTCGGCGCGATGCGTGGCGTGCGCGGCTTCAACGACCCGCGCGCCGTGAAGCTGCCGAACGGCAATCCGGTCTGGCAGCAGCCGAACGGTGCCGGCTCGGTGATGCCGTTCCGTGTCGACAATGCCGGCCAGGTCTATGTCGAGGACGTCGCGCATGGCTGGAACGACGGCCAGAAGTCCTGGAACAACGGCAATTACGACAAGTGGATCGCCAACAAGGGCACCACGACGATGACCTGCATGAACCGGCAGGATCTGCCCTGGCACTACGCGCTCGCCGACGCCTTCACGATCTGCGATCAGTATTTCTGCTCGGTGATGGGACCGACCGATCCCAACCGCTATTACCTTTGGACCGGCTGGGACGGCAATGACGGCAAGAATGGCGGCCCGGTCATCACCAATGCCGAGGCCGGTTATGACTGGATGACGTTCCCGGAGCGTCTGGAGAAGGCCGGCATCTCCTGGAAGGTCTATCAGGACATCGGCACGGGGCTGAATGCGGCCGGCTCCTGGGGCTGGACGCAGAATCCCTGGATCGGCAATTACGGCGACAACTCGCTGTTGTACTTCCATCAGTACCAGAATTCGCAGCCCGGCAGCCCGCTGTATGAAAAGGCGCTGCGCGGCAGCAACATCGCCAATGGCGGCACGTTCGAGAACCTGTTCGACGGCCTGCGCAACGACGTCCGCAACGGCACCCTGCCGCAGGTGTCGTGGATCGCGGCGCCCGAGGCGTTCAGCGAGCATCCGAATTGGCTGCCGGGTCCTGGCGCCTGGTACATCTCCAAGGTGCTGGACATCCTCACCTCGAATCCGGAGCTGTGGAGCAAGACCGTGCTGCTCATCAACTATGATGAGGGCGGCGGCTTCTTCGATCACGTCGTCGGTCCCTATCCGGCGATGTCGCAGGCCTATGGCCAGTCCACCGTGGATGTCAGCACTGACCTGTTCGCCGGCGATGCCAATCATCTCGCAGGCCCCTATGGCCTCGGCGTGCGCGTGCCGATGATGGTGGTGTCGCCGTGGTCGCGCGGCGGCTTCGTGTGCTCGGAGGTCTTCGACCACACCTCGGTGATCCGCTTCATCGAGCGCCGCTTCCATCGTCATGCGAAGGATCTGTTCGAGACCAACATCCCGGCCTGGCGTCGCGCGGTGTGCGGCGATCTCACCTCGGCGTTCAACTTCACCTCGCCGAACGAAGGTCTCGCGCCGCTGCCGAGCACGGCCGGCTTCAAGCCGCCGGCCTCCGACATCACCTCGGGCGCGCGCTTCGACGACTATCATCCGGTGCCGCCGGCCAAGCAGGTGCTGCCGCAGCAGGAGCCCGGCATCCGTCCGGCGCGCGCGCGCTGCCCTATGACCTCCGCGTCGACGGCGATGCTGATGCGGCACATAAGAAGTTCGGCATCCGCTTCGTCAATCCCGGCCAGGCGGGCGTCTGCTTCCATGTCCGTTCCGGCAACACCGCGACCGGTCCGTGGAGCTACACGGTCGAGTCCGGCAAGTCGCTCAACGGCGTGTGGGACCTCGCGGCCAGCGCCGGCCAGTATGATCTGTCGGTCTACGGCCCGAACGGCTTCTACCGCCACTTCAAGGGCGGCGTCGTCTCGACCTCGGCGCTGGTCGATGTCGACACCGTTCATCTCTGCAATTGGGGCGATGACGACGATACCCGCAGCCTCGCGATCGCGCTGACCAACAAGGGCGCGAGCTGCGTGGTCACGCTCCTCGACAACTACACGGGGCGGAGCGAGCGGCATCGCCTGCAGCGGGGCCAGCGTCTGGAGACGCAGGTGTGGCTGCAGCAGACCCACGGCTGGTACGACCTGACGGTCACGACCGACAGCGACGCCAATTTCAACTGGCAGCTCGCCGGTCACGTCGAGAACGGCCGTCCCAGCATCAGCGATCCGGCGATGGGCAAGATCGCCGCGACCTGATCGCGGACAACAACGCGATGCGCCCGGAGCGATCCGGGCGCGTCGTCAGGACGAAGAGGTGACGAGCGATTGATCGGCGTCGTCGGCGTTGGGATCACCGGGCGCGGTGGCCCAGGCCAATTCGACCAGGGTGACGATGCGGCGGCCGGCGCCATCGAGCTGGCAGACGATCAGGCCCTGGTCCTCGATATAGGTCAGCAGCCGCTGCGCCCGGCGCAGCGAGTGCGAGCCGTAGGCGCGCGCGATCGCGGCGTCGCTGGGGCAGGGGCGGCCATCCTTGGCGGCGCGGGCGAGCATCATGAACACGCCCTGCATGTCCTCGGGCAGCAGCGAGGCGCGCAAGGTGACGTCCTGCCAGCCGGCATCGTCCGAGGTCTCGTCGCCACCGAGACCGGCGCGGGCACGGGTAAGCATGCGGCGGAATTCGTTGAGGTCGGGCACCGCCGTGCCCAGCCCCTCGATGCGGCAGCGGACGACGAACTCCTGGTAGAGCACGCCGACGGCGCGGAAGCCGGCATCGGGCTCGGCCAATACAGCGCGCAGCACGCGCTCGACGCGGGCGCGGCGCTCGGCGAGCTCCTCCTCGCTGACCTCGGGCGGCGGCGGCTCGGGACGAAACTCCAGCGCGGCGGACTTCGCCGCCATCAGCTGGTCGAGCAGCTCCGGCTGCGGCTTGCGCTGCGGCCGCGCGTTGGTCTCCGGCGGCGGGGCTGCGAGGATGACGGAGCGGGCGTCCTCGAGCGAGGCCTCCGGCAGCGGCATCAGCCGCGGCGTCGCATTGCGCGGCTTGGTATCGGTCGGACCGATGCGAAGGCCCAGCGGCCGGCGCGACAGCGCGGGGCCGAGCGCCATGAACTGGCCGCGCTCGAGGTCGCGGAACGCTTCCGCCTGGCGCCGCTCCATGCCGAGCAGATCGGCGGCGCGGGCCATGTCGATATCGAGGAAGGTGCGCCCCATCAGGAAGTTCGACGCCTCGGCCGCAACGTTCTTGGCAAGCTTCGCCAACCTCTGCGTCGCGATCACTCCGGCGAGCCCGCGCTTGCGGCCGCGGCACATCAGGTTGGTCATCGCGCCGAGCGAGGCCTTGCGCGCCTCGTCCGAGACCTCTCCCGCCACAGCGGGCGCAAACAATTGGGCTTCGTCAACGACGACGAGCATCGGGTACCAATGGTCGCGCGAGATCTCGAACAGCCCGTTGAGAAAGGCGGCCGCCCGCCGCATCTGGTTCTCGGCGTCGAGGCCCTCGAGGTTGAGCACCGTCGAGACGCGATGGATGCGCGCCCGCTCGCCGGCGACTTGCAGGGCGCGCTCGGTGTGATCCTCGGCCTCGATCACGAGATGGCCGAATCGCTCGGCGAGCGTAACGAAGTCGCCTTCGGGATCGATGATCGTCTGCTGCACCCAGGGCGCGCTCTGCTCCAAGAGCCGCCGCAGCAGATGCGATTTCCCGGAGCCGGAATTGCCTTGCACGAGGAGCCGCGTCGCCAGCAGCTCTTCGAGGTCGAGCGCTGCGGCCGATCCCGCCGCCGTCTGCCCCATCTCGATCGCAACCGTCATGTGCCCCGACTCAAACCCGCGTCTCGCAGAGGGTGGCGGATATCAAGTCGTGGCGCGCCCGTCGAGCATTCCGGGTGGCTTGTCCCGTATTCCGGATCGGCTGTGGATGGCGTTGCCGAATATGGAACCCACGGCTTGCTCGCCGGTTCCATGCTGGACCGTCGTTGTCGCGGGAGAGCCCATGAATTGGCGAGCGCGCGCATTTCGGGTTACTGTCCGGCAACAATGGGGCAACGCGTGAACGAGCACTCGGACGCCAGCCGTGCGACGTTTCAGGTCCTCGCGTCCGGGGCCGATTTCCTCCAGGGCGGCGGACAGATGGGGGCGCTGATGCGTGCCCATGATTGGTCGCGATCGCCGCTGGGCCCGCCGGAGTGCTGGCCGCAATCGTTGCGCACCTCCATCAGCACCTGCCTCGACTGTGCATTCCCCATCCTGATCTGGTGGGGACCCGAGCTCGTCATGCTCTACAACGACGAGTACCGATCGATCCTGGGCTCGCAGAAGCACCCCTTCGCCCTGGGCACTTCGGGCCGCGCCGTGTGGCCGGAGATCTGGGATGTCATCGGCCCCATGCTGCAGCAGGTCATCGCGCGCGGCGAGGCGACGCGCTCGCGCGACCTGCCGCTGTTCATGGATCGCCACGGCTATCTCGAGGAAACCTACTTCTCGTTCTCCTATTCGCCGATTCGCGACGAGACCGGCGGCGTCGGCGGCGTGTTCACGCCAGTCATCGAGACCACCGCGAAAGTCGTCGGCGAGCGCCGCATGCGGACCTTGCGCGATCTCGCTGCGCGTGGTCGCGCCGAGAGCTTGCAGCATGCCTGCCGTGGCGTGGCCGCTGTCCTCGCCGAGAATGCGCACGACGTCCCGTTTGCGCTGATCTACCAGCCGAGCGAGGATGGACGATCGGCGCAGTTGCTCGGCGCGTCCGGCGTCGAGCCCGGCGGTGCCGTTGCGCCAAAGCAGATCGCTCTCGATGCCGAGGCTGACGCACTCTGGCCGCTCCGGGAGGCGGCGCATGCGGTGGCGCCGATTCGCGTCGAGCTCGCGGGCGCAAGGTTTCCGGATGTGCCGAGAGGCGCCTGGCCCGAACCGCCACGGCTCGCACTGCTGCTTCCGGTCACGACCGGACGCGAGCGGCCGACCGCGATCCTGATCTGCGGCGTCAATCCGCGCCGCGCGCTCGATGAGGAGCACCAGGGCTTCTTCACGCTGATGGCAACCCAGCTCGGCAGCTCGTTCGCCGAGACGCTCGCTTATGAGGAGGAGCGGCGGCGCGCCGAGACGCTGGCCGAGATCGACCGGGCTAAGACCGCGTTCTTCGCAAATGTCAGCCACGAATTCCGCACACCGCTCACACTCATGCTCGGGCCGCTCGACGACGTGCTGTCGCGGCCCGAGGGGCCGTTGCCACCGGACCGCGGCGGCCTGGAGATCGCCCAGCGCAACGCCCTGCGGCTGCTCAAGCTCGTCAACTCGCTGTTGGAGTTCTCGCGCATCGAAGCCGGTCGGATGCAGGCCGTTTTCGCCCCGACCGATCTGGCGAGATTGACGGAGGAGGTCGCCAGCGTGTTCCGCTCGGCGATCGAGGCTGCGGGCATGAAGCTGATCGTCGATTGCCCGCCTCTCCAAGAGCCCGCCTTCGTCGACCGCGAGATGTGGGAGAAGATCGTCCTCAACCTGCTCTCCAACGCCTTCAAGTTCACCTTCACCGGCGAGATCGAGGTGAAGCTGCGCGCGATCGACGGAAAATTCGAGCTCGCCGTTCGCGATACCGGCACGGGCATTCCGCAGGACGAGCTGCCGAAGCTGTTCGAGCGCTTTCATCGTGTCGCGGGTGCGGATGGCCGAACGCATGAAGGCTCGGGGATCGGCCTCGCCCTCGTGCAGGAGCTTGCGAGGCTGCACGGCGGATCGATCGCCGTCACCAGTACGCTCGGACGTGGCAGCGTCTTCACGGTTGATATTCCGCAGGGCCGGAGCCACCTTCCGTCCGGGCAGATCGACCTCTCCGCAGCGCAGGCGCCGACCGTGCGCGGTGCGCGCGCCTTCATCGAGGAGGCTCTGCACTGGCTGCCGGATCCGCTTGGGGTTGTCGAGCATGCCGCTTCCGGCATGGAGATCTCGACGGCTGAGGAAGGGGAAGGGAGCGAAGCTCGCGCCCGCATCCTGCTCGCCGACGATAATGCCGACATGCGCGACTATGTCCGCCGGTTGCTCGCGGCGCACTACGATGTCGTGTCGGTCGGCGACGGCGAGGCGGCGCTCGCAGCGATCGCCAGGGCCAAGCCCGATCTCGTCTTGTCCGACATCATGATGCCGCGGCTCGATGGCATTCAGCTGCTCGCACGCATCCGCGCCGACAGGGAGGTCAGCACCCTTCCCGTCATCCTGCTGTCGGCGCGTGCGGGCGAGGAAAGCCGCGTCGAAGGCATGCAAGCGGGTGCGGATGATTACCTGATCAAGCCCTTCAGCGCCCGCGAGCTGCTGGCGCGGGTCGAGGCGCACCTGAAGATGGCGCGCTTGCGCGCCGAGGCGACCGAGCGTCTGCGCGCCAGTGAGGAGCGCTTCCGTGCTTTCGTCACGGCAAGCTCCGATATCGTTTTTTGCATGAGCCCCGATTGGACGGAGATGCGCTATCTCCAAGGCAAGGATTTCATTGCCGACACGATGGCGCCGAGCCGGCACTGGCTCGCCAAGTACATTCATCCGGACGATCAGCCGCAGGTCAGGGCCGCTATCACCGGGGCGATCAGGGCCAAGAGCGTCTTCGAGCTGGAGCACCGTGTGATCCGCGTCGACGGCACGCTGGGCTGGGCGCATTCGCGCGCCATTCCCATGCGTCGTGACGACGGTGAGATCGTGGAGTGGTTCGGGGCCACACGCGACATCACCGAGCAGAAGCAGGCCGAATATGAGCTGCGCAAGAGCGAGGAGCGGCTGCGCAACGCGGTCGAGGTCGGGCGGCTGGGCTTGTGGGACTGGAACGTTGCGACCGGCGAGGTCTACTGGTCGGACGAGCACTTCCGCATGGAAGGCTACGGTGTCGGCGAGGTGACGCCTAGCTACGAAGCCTGGACCGCGCGACTTCATCCGGAGGATCGCACCGCAACGGAGGCGGCACTCCGCCGGGCGATGGAGCTGCGTGAGGAGTATGCGCGCGAGTTTCGCGTAGTCCACCCGGACGGCAGCGTGCGCTGCCTGTATGGCCGCGGTCGCTTCTTCTACGACGATGCCGGACAGCCGATCCGCATGACGGGTGCGATGGTCGACGTAACGGAGCGGCGCGAATGGGAGGAGCGGCAGAAGGTGCTGGTGGCCGAGCTGCAGCATCGCACGCGCAACCTGCTGGGCGTGGTCCGCTCGATGGCCGACAAGACGGCGCGCGCCAGCACGGACCTCGCCGATTTCCGCGCGCGCTACCGCGATCGGCTGGACACGTTGTCCCGCGTGCAGGGGCTGTTGTCGCGCCTGACGGAGCATGACCGCGTCAGCTTCGACGATCTGATCCGCAGCGAGCTGTCTGCGGTGGCGGGCGGCTCTGAGCGCGTCGAGCTGTCGGGGCCGTCCGGCGTGCGGCTGCGGTCCTCGACCGTGCAGACGCTCGCGATGGCGCTGCATGAGCTCGCCACCAACGCGGTCAAATATGGTGCGCTGGCGCAGCCCTCAGGCCATCTCGCGGTGTCCTGGTCGCTCGAACGCCACAGCGCGGACGAAACGCCCTGGCTGCACATCGACTGGCGCGAGAGCGGCGTCGACATGCCGCCACCCGGCGCGATGCCCGGCGGGACGGGGCAGGGGCGGGAGCTGATCGAGCAGGCCTTGCCCTATCAGCTCAGCGCCAGGACCTCCTACACCTTCGCCCCTGACGGCGTCCGTTGCACCATCTCGATTCCTGTTTCGCTCACCACATTGGAGCTCGAGGAGCATGCCTGAACGCTCGCTTCGCGATCGACACATCCTCATCGTCGAGGACGAATACATGCTGGCGGACGAGCTGCGCTGCGCTTTCGGCGATGCCGGCGGCACCGTTCTGGGGCCGGTGGGAACCGTCCCGGACGCGCTCGATTTGATCAAGCGGGAGCAGCGCATCGAAGTCGCCGTGCTCGACGTCAATCTGCGCGGCGAGATGGCGTTCCCGGTGGCGGATCTGCTGGTGGAACGCGGCGTGCCCTTCGTATTCACGACCGGCTATGACGAGTCGATCATTCCGGACCGGTTCTCGAACATTCTCCGTTGCGAGAAGCCGATCGCGGTCGACGGCATCATCCGTGCGCTCGGGCGCATGGTCGGACATTGAACGGGGCGAGCAAATGCTTCGCCCCGTCGCTCCGGGGAGCGAGGTCTCAGACCTCGCGGCGGCTGAGGAAGGCGAGCCGCTCGAACAGGTGCACGTCCTGCTCGTTCTTCAGGAGCGCGCCGTGCAGCGGCGGGATCAGCTTGCGCGGATCGCGCTCGCGCAGCTGCTCGGGGCCGATGTCCTCGTTGAGCAGCAGCTTGAGCCAGTCGAGCAACTCGGAGGTCGACGGCTTCTTCTTCAGGCCGGGCACGTCGCGCACCTCGAAGAAGATGCGCAAGGCTTCCTCGACCAGCCGCTTCTTGATGTTCGGGAAATGCACGTCGACGATGCGCCCCATCGTGTCCGCGTCGGGGAAATTGATGTAGTGGAAGAAGCAGCGGCGCAGGAAGGCGTCGGGCAGCTCCTTCTCGTTGTTGGAGGTGATGATGACGATCGGGCGCAGCTTGGCCTTGATGGTCTCGTTGGTCTCGTAGACGTGAAATTCCATCCGGTCGAGCTCGAGCAGCAGGTCGTTCGGAAACTCGATGTCAGCCTTGTCGATCTCGTCGATCAGCAGCACCGGGCGCTGCTCGGCGGTGAAGGCCTCCCACAGCTTGCCGCGCTTGATGTAGTTCTTGATGTCCGACACGCGGCTGTCGCCGAGCTGGCTGTCACGCAGGCGGGAGACGGCGTCGTATTCATAGAGGCCCTGCTGCGCCTTGGTGGTGGACTTGATGTGCCAGGTGAGCAGCGGCGCGTTGACGGCCTTGGCGACCTCCTCGGCCAGCACGGTCTTGCCGGTCCCCGGCTCGCCCTTCACCAGCAGCGGCCGTTCGAGCACGATCGCCGCATTGACGGCCACTTTGAGGTCGTCGGTGGCGACGTAGTCCTGGGTCCCGGTAAATTTCATCACGCCTCGCTTCCGGATCGAACTTGTATGGCTCGAACTTGTGTTGAGTGGCTACGCCGCGGCAGCGGCCTTGAGATGATGGCTGCCATCAGAAGCGGAAATAATCAAGCGCGCCTGATCAATGAGAGGATCACGAGCACAATGACCGCGCCGATCGTGGCGTCCAGATCGCCCCCAAAGTGCCGCTGGCCAGCGCGATGTGCAGCGCCGGCAGCACGTAGCTCGCGACCAGGGCGCCGACAATGCCGACCACCATGTTGCCGATCAGGCCGAAACCGGCGCCTCGCACGATCAGTCCCGCCAGCCAGCCCGCGATGGCGCCGATGATCAGCGCTGCAATGATACCCATGAAAACCCCCATTCCATCCGTGGTTCCCAGGGATTGTAGAGCAAAAAGCCGCCCGGTCCAGGCCATGCCCAAGGAGCGGCCCTTGACGTGCCCTCTTGGCCGCGCGATCTAATGGGCATGTTCCTGCAATTCTTCACAGCACTGCGCGACGCGCAGGTCCCGGTCTCCTTGCGTGAATATCTCACGCTGATGGAGGCGATCGATGCCGATCTCGCCGAGCATTCGGTCGAGAACTTCTACTATCTGTCGCGCACGGCGCTGGTGAAGGACGAGCGCAATCTCGACAAGTTCGATCGCGTGTTCGGCACCGTGTTCAAGGGATTGGAAAATCTCCTGGATGCGATGGAGAAGGCCGAGATCCCCGAGGAGTGGCTGAGGAAGCTGGCCGAGAAGTACCTCACCGAGGAGGAGAAGAAAGAGATCGAGGCCATGGGCTGGGACAAGCTCATGGAGACCTTGAAGAAGCGGCTGGAAGAGCAGAAGGGCCGGCACCAGGGCGGCAACAAGTGGATCGGGACGGCTGGCACGTCGCCATTCGGGGCCTACGGCTACAATCCCGAAGGCGTGCGCATCGGCCAGGACAAGAACCGCAACAACCGCGCCGTGAAGGTGTGGGACCGCCGCGAGTTCAAGGATCTCGACGGCAATGTTGAGCTGGGCATTCGCAACATCAAGGTCGCGCTACGGCGCTTGCGGAAATTCGCCCGCACCGGCGCGCCGGACGAGCTCGATCTGGACACCACCATTCGTGAGACCGCCAATCACGGCTATCTCGACGTGCACATGCGGCCCGAGCGGCGCAATGCGGTCAAGGTGCTGGTGTTCTTCGACATCGGCGGCTCAATGGATTCGCACGTCGCCCAGGTCGAGGAATTGTTCTCGGCGGCGAAGAGCGAATTCAAGCACATGGAATATTTCTACTTCCACAACTGCCTCTATGAGGGCGTGTGGAAGCAGAACAAGCGGCGCTTCACCGACCGCACGCCGACCTGGGACGTGCTGCATAAATATCCGCACGACTACAAGGTCGTGTTCGTCGGCGACGCCTCGATGTCCCCGTACGAGATCATGGTGCCTGGCGGCTCGGTCGAGCACGTCAACGAGGAGCCGGGGTCGGTGTGGCTCGATCGCGTGATCCGCACCTATCCGCATACGGTGTGGCTCAATCCGGTGGCGCAGAAGCATTGGGACTACTCGGAGTCCACCACCATCATCCGCCGCATCTTCTCCGAGCGCATGTACCCGATCACGATCGAAGGACTCGAGGCGGCGATGAAGGAGCTGGTGCGGTAGACCGGCCCGGAATCACACCAGGCAAGACGACGCTCCGCAAAGACGGAGCAGGGAGGTTCGAGGATGCCCCAGACCATCACCCGCGGCATCAAGGCGCTGCTCGACGAGGCCAATGCCGAGATCGAGACGCTCTCTGCGGCTGAGGCGATCGAGGCGGCCAAGCGCGATGACGTCGTGATCGTTGATATCAGGGATCCCCGCGAGATCGAACGCGAGGGCAGGATCCCTGGCGCGTTTTCCTGCACCCGCGGCATGCTGGAGTTCTGGATCGATCCGCAGAGCCCCTACGCCAAGCCGATCTTCCAGGAGGACAAGACCTTCATCTTCCACTGCGCCGGCGGCCTGCGCTCCGCGCTTGCGGCCAAGACGGCAAAGGATATGGGGCTCAAGCCCGTGGCTCATATCGGGGGCGGCTTTGCCGCCTGGCGCGACGCTGGCGGCCCGGTCGAAGCCTGGGCGCCGAAGAAGAAGGATTGAACGAACGCGTCACACGCGGGCTTGACCCGCGTGTCCATCGCTTGAAGAGATGGATCGCCGGATCAAGTCCGGCGATGACGACTGAATGTGACGCCTGGAGTGCTTGCAGATGACCACCCCCAACGACCCGCTCGTCACCACCGACTGGCTCGCGGCGCATCTCGGCGATCCCAAGGTCAAGGTGCTGGACGCCACCTTCAAGATGCCCGGCGTGCTGCCATTGCCGAAGGACGACTATCTGAAGGCGCATATTCCCGGCGCCGTGTTCTTCGATGTCGACGAGGTCTCCGATCATTCCAATCCGCTGCCGCACATGTATCCGAGCGCGGAGCAGTTCGGCCGCGACGCCGCCCGGCTCGGTGTCAGCAATGGCGACACGGTGGTGGTCTACGATGCCGGCGGCTGGGTCGCTGCGCCGCGGGCCTGGTGGATGTTCCTGTCGTTCGGCCACACGGACGTGCGCGTGCTCGACGGTGGCTTGAAGAGGTGGATCGCCGAGGGGCGGCCGGTCGATAGCGGTCAGGTGACGCCGGCGCTCGGCAACTATCAAGCCATGTTTGATGCCGCACGCGTGCGCAAGATCGAGCAGATGGTCGCGAATCTCGCAGGAAATGCCGAGCAGGTGATCGACGCGCGCCAGGCGCCGCGCTTCGCCGGCGAGGTCGCCGAGCCCCGGGCCGGCCTGCGCTCCGGGCACATCCCCGGCAGCCGCAATCTGCCTTATGCGGAGCTGTTCGACGCCGCGACCGGCGTGATGAAGCCGCTCGATGAGCTGCGCCAGGCGTTCGGCGCGGCCGGCGTCGATCTCGGCAGGCCGATCGTCACCTCCTGCGGCTCCGGCGTCTCGGCCGCGGTGCTGACGTTGGCGCTTTATCGGCTCGGCATCCGCGACACCGCGCTCTACGACGGCTCGTGGTCGGAATGGGGCGTCGAGAACGGCCCGCCGGTTGCGACGGGACCGGCCTGATCGACGCTTCTATTGCGTGCGTGGTGCCGCGGCTTGCTGACCGATGGCTTGCGGCTGCGAGAAGGGCTGTCCGAACGGATCGGGGAACGCCTGCTGTTGCTGCTGCTGTTGGGCCGCCGCCTGCCGCGCGGCCCTGACCCGCTGGGCGACGCGTCGCTGCTTGGCGCGCCGGGCGGCAAGCTGCTTCTCGCGCTCCTTGCGCTTCTTCAAGATGCTCCGGCGCAATTGGACGCTCGCAACCTTCACCGAGGCGCGATGCTCGCCGGCGGCCGGGCGCTCCTGACGCACCGGCTGTTCAGCCAGCGCCGCAAGCTTGGCGGCGATGGGATCGAGCACGACCGGAGCCGGTGCAGGAGTGCCCGCTGCGGGCGCCATCGCGGTCATGGTCGGATCGGCGCTGGCCAGGATCTGCGGCGCGGGTGGAGACACTGGGATCTGGGTCGGTGCTGGCGCAACCTCGCTGGAGGCCGGCGACGCGGGCTGGGCTGCGGGCTCGGACGTCGTGTCCATCCGCGGCTTGTCAGTCGCCTTCTCGACGACGGTGGCTGAAACCGCCGGGCTTGCCGCATCGGGCTTGGCGGTGTCGAGGCGATCGTCGAGCGCTGCCATCGTCTTCGGCATGATGGTGGTCTTGCTGGTGTCGACCGTTTCTGCCGGCAGCGAGGGCGTCGGCAAGGCGGCGGCTTCCGTGATGGTCGCCACATCGACCTTCTCAGGCGCAGTGACGGCAGGCGCCGGCGCGCTCGGCTGATCGGCAGGTGCAGTCGCAGTCGTCACGGGAGCCTCGACGACGGCGGCCGGCGGCGTCACCGGCGGGATCGGCTCGACCCGCAGCACGGCCAGAACCGGCGCCGGCTCGGCCGGCGGCAGGAATGTCGTGAAGCCGGACGCCTGCGTCGAGCGCCAGGACGAATTGCTGGCGAACTGCTCATGGGCGGCGCGCAGCAGGGCGGCAGCGCCCATGCCGAAGACGGTGAGAGAGATGGAGCAGACGATCGCGGCGACGAGGAAACGAAAGCCGGGAAGCATTGACGGAAACTCTCCGCCACGGCAGCGGGACTGCCGAGACATTCGAGCCAGTAGGGAACGCGGTGATCACAGGGAATGGCCGCGTTCGCGACGGAGCCGGCTTCTGCCGTGCATCGCGAATCAGGCTGAAGTCAGAATACCGAAAGTGTTCCCGCCCGCTCGGCAAATCGCGGCGTTGATGCGGCCTGCCGCGGCTGCATTGCACTTTTTCAGCGCCGTGAGACTTCCGTGCAACGACGGAGACATGATCACAAATTGCCGAAATGGGACCGCTCTGGCCGGAATTGTCTTGAATGCGCCGCTATCTTCGGCCATTTGGCGAGGCAAAGGTCCCAATCGGCGGCTTGGGGATACTGCAAGGGCAATGATGATCAGACAAATCCTGACGGTTTGCGCGGTCGCGGCAGCGAGCGCGGCGGCAGCTTCGTTTGCTGAGGCACAGCAAGTCTATCAGACGGCGCCCGGTGCGTATTCGCCCGCGCCGACACCTTACCCGACCGATGCGCGCGGCCAGGGGCCGGATTTCGACGCGCTCGATGACGAGGACACTCCCGGCAACTCGGCCGCTCTGCCGCCGCCCGGTCCGGTGCTGTCGCCGGATGATCCGCGTTATCGCCGTCCGGCCAATGGGCCTGTTTATGGTGGCGCGCCGACGGGACCGGTGATGTCGCCCGACGATCCCCGGTATGGGCGTCCCGCCGTGGCGCCGACCTATGGCTCCGCCGCCAATGGTCCGGTGATGTCTCCGGATGATCCGCGCTATGGCCGTCCGGCCGGTCCGCCGCCGGTGATCTATGGCGATCGTCGGGACCCCAGCCAGCAGGCTTATGGTGGTGCCTATGGCAATGGCGCGCCTGGCGGCGATGCCGGCGCGCCGCGCCCGCCGGGTGCCGTGGGTGGCGCTCCGGCTGTGACCGGAGCCGTGCAGCCGCCGGCCGGCGACCGCCCGATGACGGTAGCCGCGCTGCCGCCGGAAGAGCAGCCGGACGCTGCGCCCGCGCCGCTGCCGCCGAACCTGCGCCGTCAGGAGGTCGACTTCGTTACCAAGGAGCCGCCGGGAACGATCGTCGTCGATACGCCCAACACCTATCTCTACCTCGTGCTCGGCAATGGCCGCGCGATGCGCTACGGCGTCCGCGTCGGCCGCGAGGGCTTCACCTGGACCGGCGTGCAGAAGATCACCAAGAAGACCGAGTGGCCTGACTGGTATCCGCCGAGCGAGATGATCGAGCGCCAGCCCTACCTGCCGCGCTTCATGGCCGGCGGCCCCGGCAATCCGCTGGGAGCCCGCGCGATGTATCTCGGCTCGACCGTGTACCGCATTCACGGCACCAACCAGCCTTCGACGATCGGCAAGTTCGTCTCCTCGGGCTGCATCGGCATGCTGAACGAGGACGTCTCGGACCTGTTCGACCGCGTCAAGGTCGGCACCCGCGTGGTCGTCATGCCTGGCGGCGCGCCGGCGGGTTCGTCCAAGAACATGGCGGCCGCTGCCAACGGCGCTCCTGCGCCGGCCCCGGTTCAGGCCCAGGCCAACGTGCCGGTCGCCCAGCCCGCGACGATGCAGCCGCTGCCGCCGCCGGTGACTATCCGCTGACGCAGCCGAGATCGATGAGATTGCAAAACACCCTCCTTGCGGAGGGTGTTTTGTTTTGAGCCGCTTTCAGGCGAACTGTCAGGCCAGCCGTCGCGGCGGCTCGACGCCGCCGAGCCAGGCCGAGATGCACTCGACCATCTGGCCATAATGCGCGCGAAAGCTCTCCTCGGTGACGTAGCCGAGGTGCGGCGTCAGCACGACGTTGTCGAGCCCGCGCAGCGGATGCGCCACCGGCAGCGGCTCGACCGAGAACACGTCCAGGCCGGCCCCCGCGATGCGCTTCTCGCGCAGCGCCTGCAAGAGCGCCACCTCGTCCACGATCGGCGCGCGCGAGGTGTTGACCAGATAGGCCGATGGCTTCATCCGCGCGATATCGGCGGCGCCGACCAGTCCGCGCGAGCGGTCGCTGAGCACGACGTGGATGGTGATGATGTCGGCGGTCGCGAACAGCTCGTCCTTCGCCGCGTAGCCGACGCCGGCCTCCTGGCAGCGCTCCGGCGTCAGATTAGGGCTCCAAGCGATCACCTTCATGCCGAAGGCCTTCGCCAGGCCCGCGACCTTGCTGCCGAGCTTGCCGAGGCCGATGATGCCGAGCGTCCTGCCCTCGATCTCGACGCCGCCGAGCGCCTGCCAAGGCTGTCCGGCATGCATCCGGGCATTCTCCTGGCCGATCTTGCGGGTGAGCTCCAGGATCAGGCCCATGGTCAGCGGCGCGGTGGGATCGCGGCCATATTGCGTGCCGCAGACGACGATGCCGCGGGCCTTGGCCGCTTCCATGTCGATCGCGGCATTGCGCATGCCCGAGGTGATCAGGAGCTTCAGCTTCGGCAGGCGTTCGATCAGGGTACGCGGAAACGGCGTCCGCTCGCGCATGGCGCAGACGATGTCGATGTCGGCCAGGGCGGCGGCCGCCGCGTCCTCAGTGGCGAAGGGGTGCGTGAAGGCGGTGACGTCCACCTGGTCGGCCAGCCGCGGCCAATCTGCCAGCGACAGGGCCGTATCGTAATAGTCGTCGAGGATTGCACAGCGCAGCCGCGTCATCGGCAGAGTCCATTCATCGGAAGAGGGCGCCATCGATGGACGCCGTCAGGAATGGAGCCATGCTTGCGCGTAAACGGGCAACGGCGCAAGGCGCCGCGTCGGGAGCAGGAGCGCGCCAGGCGCTCAGTCGAGATTGGCCTTGAGGCGGAACGCGGCGTCATCGCCATATTTGGCGCGCCAGGCGGGGCCCGGGCCGCGCATGTAATGCAGTTCCGGCCGGTACGGGTTGAAGGCCCGCGTGACGAATTCGCGCCAGAAGGTCCTGACGTCATCGAGCAGGCCGGATCGGCTCGGGCGTTCTGCCGCCACGGCGGGCAGGGAGGCTGACGAAAGGGTGGCCATGACGGGCTCTCGCTGTTGTCGTCTCGGGCTTTCGCCGGTTGGGCGCGCGGTTCTTGCGCGCCAAGCTCGAGTGTCCCGCCGAATTAATTAAAAGATGGTTGCAATTGTCGTGATCGACCGCACACATGGTGAGGGACCCGTAATCATCCGTGCCGGCCGGGGATGCTCGGACCCTCATTCTCCCGGTGATTGTCCCGGCCAATGACCGCCTCGCCGGTTGCCCTTTGGGGACCGCGCGGTTACATCAGCGGCAACCATTTTCCTTAAAATTCCGGCAGGTTTCGAGGGACACGCGATGGCGCGCCAGTTCGTCTACTTCATGCAGGGTCTGTCCAAGACCTATCCGACCCGCAAGGTGCTCGATAACATCCATCTGTCCTTCTATCCCGACGCCAAGATCGGCGTGCTCGGTGTCAACGGCTCGGGTAAGTCGACCCTGCTCAAGATCATGGCAGGCATCGACAAGGACTACACCGGCGAGGCCTGGGTCGCAGAGGGCGCGCGCGTCGGCTATCTCGAGCAGGAGCCGCAGCTCGATCCCAAGCTCACGGTGCGCGAGAACGTGATGCTCGGCGTCGGCAAGCAGAAGGCGATCCTCGATCGCTACAACGAGCTGGCGATGAACTACTCCGAGGAAACCGCCGACGAGATGACCAAGCTGCAGGACGAGATCGAGGCCCAGGGCCTGTGGGATCTCGACAGCAAGGTCGACCAGGCGATGGATGCGCTGCGCTGTCCGCCCGACGATTCCGATGTGACCAAGCTCTCCGGCGGTGAGCGCCGCCGCGTCGCGCTGTGCCGGCTGCTGCTCGACCAGCCCGACCTGCTGCTGCTCGACGAGCCGACCAACCATCTCGACGCCGAGTCGGTGTCATGGCTCGAAGGCCATCTGCGCAACTACCCCGGCGCGATCCTGATCGTCACCCACGACCGCTACTTCCTCGACAACGTCACCAGCTGGATCCTGGAGCTCGATCGCGGCCGCGGCATTCCCTACGAGGGCAACTACTCGTCCTGGCTGCAGCAGAAGCAGAAGCGGCTGGAGCAGGAGGGTCGCGAGGACGCCGCCCATCAACGCACCCTGGCGCGCGAGCAGGAGTGGATCGCGGCCTCGCCGAAGGCGCGCCAGGCCAAGTCGAAGGCGCGCTACCAGCGCTACGAGGAGCTGCTCAAGAAGGCCAGCGAGAAGCAGACCCAGACCGCGCAGATCATCATTCCCGTGGCCGAGCGCCTCGGCAACAACGTCGTCGATTTCGAGGGCCTGTCGAAGAGCTTCGGCGACCGCGTGCTGATCGACAATCTCACCTTCAAGCTGCCGCCCGGCGGCATCGTCGGCGTGATCGGCCCGAACGGCGCCGGCAAGACCACGCTGTTCCGCATGATCACCGGGCAGGAGAAGCCCGACGCCGGCACCATCACCGTCGGTGAGACCGTGCATCTCGGCTATGTCGATCAGTCGCGCGACGCGCTCGACGGCAACAAGACGGTGTGGGAGGAGATCTCCGGCGGCAACGAGCTGATCCTGCTCGGCAAGAAGGAAGTGAACTCGCGCGGCTATTGCTCGGCGTTCAACTTCAAGGGCGCCGACCAGCAGAAGAAGGTCGGCGCGCTCTCCGGCGGTGAGCGCAACCGCGTCCATCTTGCCAAGATGCTGAAGTCCGGCGCCAACGTGCTGCTGCTCGACGAGCCGACCAACGATCTCGACGTCGACACGCTGCGCGCGCTCGAGGAGGCCCTGGAGGATTTTGCCGGCTGCGCCGTCATCATCAGCCACGATCGCTGGTTCCTCGACCGCATCGCGACCCACATGCTGGCCTTCGAGGGCGACAGCCATGTCGAATGGTTCGAGGGCAACTTCCAGGACTACGAGAAGGACAAGATGCGCCGGCTCGGCCAGGACAGCGTGATCCCGCACCGGGTCAAGTACAAGAAGCTGACGCGCTGATTTCCGAACTCCCGGGGCGCGACGCGGTCTCTGTTCCGAGACAAAGCGTCGCGCCCCGGCTGCGGCCCCTTGTCGCTTTTCCGCGTGCTGCGATTGCGTAGATAGATGATCCGCAATCCCCCCCCGCCGCGAGATTCCTCACATGTCTTCTTCCGACGCGTCCCTGTCCTCCAAGGGCGGTGCGCTGCGCCCCATTCCCATGCTGATCTTCGGCTCGCGCTGGCTGCAGCTGCCGCTCTATGTCGGACTGATCATCGCGCAGGGCGTCTATGTCGTGCTGTTCCTGAAGGAGCTCTGGCACCTGTTCGCGCACGCCTTCGATTTCTCCGAGCAGCAGATCATGCTCGCGGTGCTCGGCCTGATCGACGTCGTGATGATCTCGAACCTGCTCGTGATGGTGATCGTCGGCGGCTATGAGACCTTCGTGTCGCGGCTCAACCTGCAGGGGCATCCGGACGAGCCGGAATGGCTCAGCCACGTCAATGCCAGCGTGCTGAAGATCAAGCTGGCGATGGCCATCATCGGCATCTCCTCGATCCATCTGCTCCGGACGTTCATCGAGGCCGGCGCGCTGTCATCGGGCAAGTCGACCTACACCGAGACCGGCGTGATGTGGCAGACCATCATCCACACGGTCTTCATTCTCTCCGCGATCGGCATCGCCGTGGTCGACAAGCTGTCGAACGCCGCGATCGAGGACGCGAAGCGGGCGGCGGAGCACTGAGTAAGGCAGTGCAAGTCGGTCGTTCACTTCCCGTTCGCATCGTGGTAGACATGGTTCATGACCGAGGTGGAAAACATCGTCCTTGAACATCTGCGTCTCATCCGGGGCACGCTCGATTTGCTTCGCGAGGATGTCCGCGAGGTGAAGCAGCGCGTGGGTGGGCTCGAGCGCGAAGTTGCCCACGTGCACGTCGAGCTTGGGCAGGTGCACGTTCGGATTGCCGAGCTTTCGGAGCGCGTTGACCGTGTTTCGGGTCGCCTCGAGCGCGTGGAGAAGCGCCTTGAGCTGACAGAAGCTTAGGGCGGACGCCCAGCAGTGCTGTTGCGCGCGCTCCTCGCTATTCTGCTGCTCGCGGTTTCGCCGCTTCTGTCGGTCTCTTACGCCGCCGACTCCGCCTTTACGCAATTCGTCGCCTCGCTCTGGCCCGAAGCCAAGGAGCAGGGCGTGTCGCGTGCGACGTTCGATGCCGAGACACGCGGCCTCGAGCCTGACTACAAGCTGCCCGATCTGCTGCTGCCCGGCCGTCCCGCGACCGGTGCGCCGGCGCAGGCCGAGTTCGTGCAGGTGCCGGCCGACTACATCAAGGAAGCCTCGATTGCCCGGCTGGCCGCGCATGGCCAGACGCTGATCCAGCAATACCGGCCGGCTCTGGCCGAGATCGAGCGCCGCTTCGGCGTGCCCGGGCCGATCGTGCTCGCGATCTGGGGCCGTGAGACCGATTTCGGCCGCTATGCGCTGCCGTATGACGCGCTGCGCGTGCTGGCGACGCAGGCCTATGTCGGCCGGCGCAAGGACCAGTACCGCACCGAGTTCATCATGGCGCTCAAGATGCTGAGCGACGGCGTGGTGACGCGCCGCGATCTCCGGGCGTCCTGGGGCGGCGCAGTCGGCCTGACGCAGTTCCTGCCGTCCGAGTACTACAAGCACGGCGTCGATCTCGACGGCGACGGCAAGGTCGATCTCTGGCACTCGGTGCCGGATGCGCTAGGCTCGGCGGCCAAGCAGCTCGCCAACAAGGGCTGGCAGAGCGGCGTGCGCTGGGCCTACGAGGTCAAGCCGCCGGCCAATGTCGATTGCACGATGGGCGTGCCGGAGGTGAAGAAGCCGATCGCGGAATGGCTGCGGGCCGGCTTCGTGCCTGTGCGTGGCCAGCGGCTGAGCGCCGCCGAGCAGCAGCAGCCGGCCTCCCTGCTGCAGCCCGAGGGCATCTATGGCCCGGCGTTCCTGACGACCGCCAATTACTTCGTCATCAAGGAGTATAATTTCTCCGACCTCTACGTGCTGTTCGTCGGCCACCTCGCCGACCGCATGACCAGCCCGGCCGGATTTGCAAGGCCGTGGTCCGCGTCCCAGCAATTGCGCAGCAAGGACGTCGAGGCGATGCAGAAGGGTCTCACGCGCCTCGGGCTCTATGGGGACAAGCTGGACGGCAAGGCGGGCATGCAGACCCGTGCCGCGCTCGGCACGTTCCAGAAACGGGCCGGCCTGAAGGTGGATTGCTGGCCGAGCGAAACGGTGCTGCAGGCGATCAACGCCGCGCGCTGACGGGGGCGGGTAGGCCCGGGAGCCAGACAGCAAAAAGCCCGGCCGCAGGGCCGGGCTCGTGCCGCATCGAAATGCGTGGTTTCGATCAGTAGCAGACGCGGACCGGGCGCGAGACCCAGCCATAGCCGTCCCAATAGCGCTCACGGCGCCACACGCACGGCGGCGGGGCCGGCGGGGGGGCTTCGACATAGACCGGGCCGCCATAGGCCGGACGGCTGGAGGCGATCGCGCCGCCGATCAGGGCGCCGCCGATCAGGCCCGCGGCCACGCCGGCCCCGACGTCGCCGGCCTTCGCAGCCGGTGCAGTCACGCTCAGCGAGCCGGCGATTGTCGCAACCGCAAGCACGGCGGTCAGGATCTTCTTCATCTTCCGAGATCTCCTGGAGGAGCGCCCCTGGAGGCGCCGGGTTGGTGATTCACGCTCGAAGGGCTGTCAGCATCGTGAGAAAACACGATAATCCGTCAACCCTCCGTAAACTCTCTCTGACCTGATGCGACGGAAAAACGGTTTTTTCTGGCCACGCCGGCCAGGATCATTCGAAATTCCGGTGCAAGGTCATGGAATTAATGAAGGTGAACGCTCACTCGCACACGCGCACGCGGCGGATCCGCCAGCCATAGCCGTCCCAGAAGCGCTGGCGCTGCCAGTAGCAGGCATAGCCGGGGTCGGACACATAGGCCGGGCCGCCATAGTACGAGTAGCCCGGTCCGTAGGAGTAGCCCGGCCCGTAGGAATAGCCCGGCGAGTACGAGTATCCGGGACCGTAATAATAGGGATTGCTGCCGGCGGCGATGGCGCCACCAATGAGCGCGCCGCCGATCAGCCCCGCCGCGACGCCTGCAGCAACGCGCCCGTTGCGCGCTTCAGCCGGGGCAGGAGCCAGCGCGGCGCTCGACACGGTCGCGACGGCGGCCAGGACCGCAAGAGTCTTCTTCATGACCTTTAACCTCTCTCACTCCAGGTCGGCAGATGGCGCATCAAGCCATGCCACACGTTCCCACATCCCGCTTGAATGATCAATGAACGGGCTCGCCCCATTGGACGACCCATCCGGAGAATGCGTTCAATGCTGCGTCGCACAAAAAACAACAGTCGGGAGAATGAATGCCCAGCGCCCTGATCGTCGCGGTCGCCATCTGCCTGGCTGCAGGCGCCTGCTACGTCCTGCTGGTCGTGGTGGATTGGACGCGACGGCGGAGCGGCGCCGATACGACAGGAGCGGACTCGGGCGGCTCCTGGCCGTGGGAATCGGGAACCTCCTCAGGCTGGTTCGGCAATACCGGGACGGACGTCATGGGAAATCCTGTCGATGGCGGCGGATCGGATAGCGGTGGCGACGGGGGTGGAGGCGACGGAGGCGGGGGCGATTGAAGGGGCGATTTGCAGTCAGTTTGATCTGCGACAAGATCGCATTCTTAGATCCGTTCTAGGTCAACTACGAGATTGGAATAGCTTCAAAAGCGCCGGTTTCCCTTTGCGCGGGGAGATGCGGATGACTATCGATAGCTGACCCAAGACGAGTGGCCGGTTCTCATGATTGTTTGTTCCTGCAACGTCATTAGCGATCACGACATCCGCAAGGCGGTGACATCCGCGGACGAATTGCCGCGGAGCCCCAAGCAGGTCTATGGCTGCCTGGGTTGCAGTGCGGAGTGCGGCCGTTGCGCGCGCACGATCAAGACCATCATCGACGAGGCGCTGGGGCCTTGCGCGCGCGCGTGCCAGTCGGGTTGCCCGCACGCCCATGCACATGCCCCCGCCCATGCACATGGCCACGCGCCCGCGGTAGCCGAGGACGACATTCAGAGCCGGTTCGCGCTGGCTGCCTGCTGACGTGCGTTTGCCTTCAATCTCGTCCCTTTCGCCCTAAAAATGCACATGATCGGGGGTCGTCTCCGAACTTCGAACCTGTTATGGAGCGCCTGCGGCCTCTAACTTTTTCGGAGCTTATCTATGCAGGGCGACCCCAAGGTCATCGAATATCTCAACAAGGGATTGCGCAGCGAGCTGACTGCCATCAACCAGTATTGGCTGCATTACCGCCTGCTCAACAACTGGGGCCTTCTGGAGATGGCCAAGGTCTGGCGCAAGGAATCCATCGAGGAGATGGAGCACGCCGACAAGTTCACCGACCGCATCCTCTTCCTCGACGGCTTCCCGAACATGCAGGTGCTCGACCCCTTGCGCATCGGACAGAACGTCAAGGAGATCATCGAGTGCGATCTCGCCGCCGAGATCGGCGCGCGGACGCTCTATCAGGAAGCCGCAACCTACTGCCACGGCGTCAAGGACTACGTGTCGCGCGACCTGTTCGAGCGGCTGATGAAGGACGAGGAGCATCACATCGACTTCCTCGAGACGCAGCTCGATCTGATCGGCCGCATCGGCCTCGAACTCTACACCCAGAAGCACGTCGGCGGACTCGAGAGCGAGCATTGATGCTCGCCGCCTTGCGGCGCCCCTCTCTGCAACAGGTCGGTTCAAGGCGAAGCTTTCAAGCCTTGAATCGACCGGCAAGGCCATCGCAGACATCGCGCGGGCTCAGTCGATCATCCCGAAGGCCGTCACCGGCATCGCCCAATAGACCAGCTTGGTGCCCGCGAAGGCGCTTCTGAGCCGCTCCAGCAGCCGCTCGCTGTCTGCTTCCTGCAGCACGATCCTCACCACGACCTCGTCGGCATGGCCCTTGACCCGCTCCGCCGTCGTGCGCAGCCGGACGCGGGCGCCGTGACCGGCGGCATCGGAGGCGGTGAAGCCGGAAACCAGATCCGTCTGCTCACTCAAGAAATCGAACAGCTCGTCGCGCAGCTCGCGCGGCGCGATCAGCGTCAGGCACAAGGCTTGGCTCGTCACATCGCCTCCTTCTTCGCCGCCCCATAGCGGCGATACAGGATCGGCAGCAGGATCAAGGTCAGCAACGTCGACGACAACAATCCGCCGATCACCACGATGGCCAGCGGACGCTGTACCTCGGAGCCCGGACCGGTCGCAAATAGCAGCGGGATCAGCCCGAGCGCGGTGATGCTGGCGGTCATCAGCACCGGACGCAGGCGGCGCCTGGCGCCCTCGACGACGATGCGCTGCTCGGACAGTCCGTGCGCACGGAGCTGGTTGAAATACGACACCAGCACGACCCCGTTCAGCACGGCGATTCCGAGCAGGGCGATGAAGCCGACGGAGGCAGGCACGGAGAGATATTCTCCGGTCGACACCAGCGCGAACACGCCGCCGATCAGCGCGAAGGGAATGTTCACCAGCACCAGCAGGGCCTGGCGTACCGAGCCGAACGTCGTGAACAGCAGCACGAAGATCAGACCGATCGCGACGGGCACCACGACGGAAAGCCGCGCGGCGGCCCGCTGCTGGTTCTCGAATTGCCCGCCCCAGGTCAGCCGATAGCCGGCGGGAAGCGGCAACTCGCCCGCCACCTTCTGCTGTGCGGCCTGAACGAAGCCGACCATGTCGCGGCCGCGCACATTGCTGCGCACCACGCTCATGCGATTGCCGTCCTCGCGGTCGATCTTGACCGGGCCGTCGACGCGCTGAATGCGCGCGACCTGCGACAGGGCCACGTGCTGTCCGGCCGCCAATGTCAGCGGCAGCATCGCCAGAAGCGTCGGCGCCTCGCGCGTGGTCTCGCTGCCGCGAACCAGGATCGGCGTCCGCCGCCCGTTTTCGAGCGCGGTGCCGATCGTGCGCCCCTCGATCTGGGTTCGCAAGGCGTTGGCGATCGAATCGACCGACAGGCCGAGACGGCCGGCTTCCAGCCGGTTGACGGTGACCGTGTAGTACTGCGCACCTTCGTTCAAGGTGGTGTAGACGTCCTCCGCGCCTTCCACGCTCGACAGGATCGCCGACAGCTTCGCCGCGATCTCGTTGAGCTTCGTGATGTCGGGTCCGAAGATCTTCACGGCGACGTCGCCGCGCACGCCGCTGATCATCTCCTGCACGCGCATGTCGATCGGCTGGGTGAAGCTCAGCGAGATGCCGGGAAAGTCCGACAGCACGTCGCGAAGCTTCTGTAGAAGCCCGTCCCTGTTCTCGCTCTGCCGCTGGTCGGCCGGCTTGAGCACCAGGAAGGTGTCGGTCTGGTTGGGGCCCATCGGATCGAGGCCGAGCTCGTCCGAGCCGGTGCGGGCGATGATGCCCGCGATATCGGGCACCTTCATCAAGGCCGTCTGCAGCCGGGCATTGATGGCCAGCGATTCATCGAGGTTGACGGAGGGCAGCGTTTCCACGCTGACGATGACGTCACCTTCATCCATCGTCGGCATGAAGGTCTTGCCAAGCTGGCTGTAGCCGAACCCAGCCGCGACCAGGCTGAGGACGGCCGCCATGATGACCTTGCGCTCATTGTCCAGCGCCCAGGCGAGCGCTGGCGTATAGATGCGCTGCGCGGCGCGGATCAACAGCGGATCTTCATGGGAAGCCGATTTGAGGGCGAACGAGGTCGCCACCGGGATCACCGTCAGCGCGAGCAGCAGCGAGGCGGCCAGCGCGAAGATGATGGCGAGCGCCACGGGGATGAAGAGCTTGCCCTCCAGGCCCTGCAAGGTCAGCAGCGGCACGAACACGATGATGATGATCAGCACGCCCGAGGCGACCGGCTGCAACACTTCGCACACCGAGCGGAACACGACGTGGATCAGGGGCGCGGTTCGGCCGGGATCATGCTTGCCGAGATTGCCGACGATGTTCTCGACCACGACCACGAGCGCGTCGATCAGCATGCCGATCGCGATCGCGAGGCCGCCGAGACTCATCAGGTTGGCCGACATGCCGACGGCGCGCATCACCAGCAGCGCGATCACGATCGCCAAGGGAAGGCTGAGCGCGATCACCAGCGAAGCGCGCCAATTGCCGAGGAAGAGCAGCAGCAGCACGATGACGAGCACGGTGGCCTCGCCGAGCGCCCGCACCACCGTTCCGACGGCGCGGTTGACCAGCCTGCTGCGGTCATAGAACACGTTGATGCTGACGCTGGCGGGCAGCGACGGCTTCAACTCCTCCAGCCGCGCGCGCACGTCGCGCACCAGCTGGCCGGCATTGGCGCCGCGCAGCCCGAGCACGAGGCCCTCGACCGTCTCGCCCTTGCCGTCGGTGGTCACCGCGCCATAGCGGGTGAGCGCGCCGATCTTGACGCGGGCGACATCGCTGACCCGGATCGGGACGCCGTCGCGGGTGTCGACGACGATGGCTCTGATGTCTTCGATGCCGCGGATGCTGCCCTCGATCCGCACCAGCGCGCTGTCCTCGCCCTGGTTGACGCGGCCGGCACCGTCATTGCGGCTGTTGGCCTCGATCGCCTTGCGGAACAGCTCGGAGGAGATGCCGCGCGCCGCCAGCGCGTCGTTGCGCGGCACGATCTCATAGGCGCGGACGTAGCCGCCGAGCGCGTTGACGTCGGCGACGCCGGGCACCGTGCGCAACGCCGGACGGATCACCCAGTCGAGCAGGCTGCGCCGCTCGGCGAGCGACAGCTCCGGGCTCTCGATCGTGAACATGAACATCTCGCCGAGCGGAGACGTGATCGGCGCAAGCCCGCCGCTGACGCCCTCGGGAAAATCGCGGGAGATGTTCGACAGCCGCTCCGACACCTGATTGCGCGCCCAATAGATGTCGGTGCCGTCCTCGAAATCGACGGTGATGTCGGCGAGCGCATATTTGGTCGTGGAGCGCAGGATCCTCTTGTTGGGCAGGCCGAGCAGCTCGAGCTCGATCGGCACGGTGATGCGCTGCTCGACCTCCTCGGGCGTGAGGCCCGGCGCCTTCATGATGACCTTGACCTGAACCGGCGAGACGTCCGGAAACGCATCGATCGGCAGGGTCGGCAGGAACACGGCGGCCGCGCCGAGCAGCAGCAATACGCTCAGGACGACGAAGAGCCGCTGCGACAGCGCGAAGGCGACCAGCCGCTGCAGCATCATTGCCCCAGCCGCGAGAGAATGCCGCGCAGCGCGGAGATGCCGCCAATGGCGACCTCGTCTTTCTCGGTGATCGGTCCGGACACGACGACGTGGTCCTGATCCTCTGCGAGCAGCGTGACGGCAACCTGACGGAAGCCGCCTTCCGTGGCGACGAAGATCGAGGTCTGCTCGCCGCGGCGGACGAGGCCGCTATAGGGAATCTCCCAGGCACTTTCGCCCGCCGAGATGAATCCGATCCGTGCCGCAGCAGTCTGGCCGGAATGCAGCTCGCCGTTGTTGGGGATCTCGGCGCGAACGAGGATGGTCTGCGTTGCGGCGTCGGTGGTCTCGGAGACCAGGATGACGCGGCCCGGCGTCGCGTAGCCGTCGATGTCGACGCGTGCGCCGGTCCTGATGGCGCCGATGTTGGTGGCAGGTATCGCGATCTCTGCCCAGAGCGGCGACAGCCGCGCGAGCTTCACCAGCGGCGCGGCCTGCTCCATGCGCTGGCCCGGCGATACCATGATGTCGACGACGGAGGCCGCCTGCGGCGCGTTCACGGTCAGCGTCGCGCTGATCGCCGCCTCATCGGTCAGGCGCCCGATGCTCTTGTCCGAGAGGCCGCTGAGATGCAGCATCTGCCGTCGCTCGGCGACCGTGATGCTGGCCTGACGTGCCTCGGCCTGGCTGGACTCCAGCACACGTTGCGGGATCGCCTTGCCCTCGAACAGGTCAGCATTGCGTTTCAACTGCTGAGTAGCGAGAGCCTCCTGGGCGAGTGCATGTAGGTACTCGCGCTGCAACGACACGAAGCTCGGGCTCTCGAGCGTCAGCAGCGGCTGTGCGACACTGACCCGATCGCCGCGCGCGACCGCGAGATTGGTGACCATGCCGGAGACCGGAGCGCTGACGACCCACAATTGCGGCGTCGGTATCACGATCTGCGCCGGGTAGGGCAGCGTCTTGTCGCTCCGGCTCGAGATCGGATGCGTGACGCGGATGCCGAGGTTCTGCGCCTGCGCCGGTGTGAGCTTCACATCCTCGGCCGACACGGCCGAGGGCGTCGCGCATGAGGCGATCAGGAGCAGCGCGCCTGCCAGACGGCAAGGTCGCGCAAGATAGGCAGCACGTGGCGCGGGCATCACTGAGCTCGTTTCCAGCTTTCAAAACGACAGGTCATCAGCTAGCCCGGACCGCGTCGGCGGCTGCTGAGCTGCATCAACATGTGGGCTCGCGACTGCGAGCGCGCCACTGATGGACTAGGAAAGATGACGCGACGCTGACGTAAGTTTGCGAATGGATGGCATTCTCAAAGCTGCTCGCGCCACCGCGCGTCGGTAACCTCCTGAGGCTCCGGCGCGCCGAGGCTGGTCTGATCGTGGATGATCTCGCTGATGCTCGGCATCGTCGAGCGCGGCACCTGCGCGTCCTGCGCCCACAGCTTGGAGCGCATGATCGCCTTGCCGCAATGGAAGTAGACCTCCTGCACAGCGATGCTGACGACGCTCCGCGGCGGCTTGCCGAACTCCTCCAGCTTGCCGAGCAGATCGGGATCGGCGGACACCGAGGCCGTGCCGCCGACGCGCAGCGTCTCGATGAGTCCCGGCACGAAGAAGATGAGTTGGACCTGACCCGTGCCCTCGGAGAGGTTCCTCAGGCTGTCGAGCCTGTTGTTGCCGGGGCGATCGGGCAGCAGCAGCCGATGGTCGCCGTCGATGTGGACGAACCCCGGATGGCCACCGCGCGGCGAGGCGTCGACGCTGCCATCCTTGCCGGATGTCGCCATCACGCAGAACGGCGAGAGCGAAATGAACTTCCGGCTGTGAGCGTCGAGCGCCGGACGCACCTTGGCGATCACGCGCTCCTGCGGCTGCGGATAGATCGCAGCGAGATCGGCATTGGCTGGGTTGCTCACGACGTTGCTCCTGTTCGCATCCTACTGCTCGGCCTTACGACGCCAAGGCCAATCGATCACGGCCGCGCTGTACAGCGCCCACCACACCAGCACCGGCTGAAACGCCAGGCGCGGGCCATGATAGAGCCAGCTGCTGCCGAGAACAGGCAGGTCGATGCCATCGAGTGCATGCTTGAAATTCGCGGGCCAGACGCAAACGGCGTAGGCTGCGAGCCCGATCCCCGCCCAGCGCCGCATCGGCCCTGTGACCAGCGCCAACGCGCCGGCGATCTCGCATAGCCCGGTGATCATGATGACCTCAGGGGCAAACGGAACGATCGAGGGCGTGATGCGCAGGAACGGCTCGGGGATCGCGAGATGCGCAATCCCCGCCGCCATGTAGAACGCCGCCATCACCCAGCGCATGACCATGCGCGTCCGGTCGTCTTGTGGGGCAAGCGG
Organism: Bradyrhizobium sp. USDA 4353; assembly: GCF_054063215.1. Lineage (NCBI taxonomy): Bacteria > Pseudomonadati > Pseudomonadota > Alphaproteobacteria > Hyphomicrobiales > Nitrobacteraceae > Bradyrhizobium > Bradyrhizobium sp. USDA 4353. The sequence goes on along the minus strand of NZ_JBSSGB010000001.1, from coordinate 139,079 downwards.
CGATCTTGCGTGCAGGTCAGACGGCATCGGCGGGAACGAAACAGCTGATGACGATGTCGCCGCGGTGATGAACGTACCACACCACGGCCTCGCCGATCGGGTTGCCGCGGTCGCGGATGATGGCGCGCTCCGGCACCGCCATCCAGCGGCCCTCGATCGGCACCCAATAGGTGCCGTCGCGTACGTCATAGGTGGTGCGGTGGCCGTCGGAGATGTCGCAGCAGGGCACGCCGTTGGGGGCGATCACGCTCTTGAACCAGGCGCGCACGTCAGGGGGAACGTTGTCGAACTGGCCGTTGTCGACCGCCAGCGCGAGGCGCGCGCAGGCCAGCGAGCTGAGCGTCAGAGCGGCCAGGATCGTTGCGCGCATGCGAAGCTCCATCCCGGACTACATCCCCCGCTGCGGCGCCGTGGCGAGCAGCTCGCGCAGCGGCTCGACGTAGAACCTCGCGTTGCCCGTGGTCAGGTGGCCGCGCGTCTCGGCGGAGGCCGGGATCAGCAGCACCTTGCCGTTGGCGACGCGCTTCATCGCATCCGTGGTGATGCCCGTCTCCGGCGGATTGCGCTCGTCGTCGGCCGAGTTGATCAGCATCACCGTGGCCTTGATCTTCTCCAGATCGGCGGAGGGATTGTAGTCGTGCGAGGACTCCCACTGATAGATGAAGTCGTTCGCATCGGTGGGGACCGACTGGGCGAGCCGCTCCTCGACCATCTTGTCGGCCTTGGCCGCCGTCGGGGCCGCGATCTGATAGGCGAGGGTGCCGCCCGCGGTCGCCGTGCCATAGGCGGTGACGGCATATTTCATCATCCGCGGCTGCGCCGTGTAGTTGCCGCCATTGTAGTCGGGATCGTTGCGGATGGTCTCCAGCATGATCCGGCGTAGCATCCAGTTGCGCGCCGCCATCTCGGTCGGCTGCGAGGCCATCGGCACCGCGATGTCCATGAATTCCGGATAGCGCGTCGCCCACACCCAGCTGTGCATGCCGCCCATCGAATTGCCGATGATCAGCCGCACATGTTTGATGCCGAGGCCCTCGGTCAGCAGCCGGTGCTGCGCATCGACCATGTCGGCATAGTCGTAAGCCGGAAACTTGGTCTTCAGCCCGTCGGACGGCTTCGAGGATTGGCCGTGGCCGATGCTGTCGGGGATGATGATGTAGTACTTGGTCGCGTCGAGCGGCTGGTCCTTGCCGAACAATTCGCCGGCGAAGGTCGGCACCAGCATGCTGGCGCCGGAGCCGCCGGTGCCGTGCAGCACGAGCACGGGCTGTCCGGTCGGCTCGCCGACCGTGGTGTAGTGCAGCTTCAGCTCGGGCAGCGTCTCGCCGGTGTGAAACTTGAAGTCCTTGACGATCACATCGCCCTGCTTGGGGGCGGGGTAGTCGGCGGCTGCGGCGGCGCCAAGTCCCGCACAAAGAAGAATGACGGCGGCGAAGACGGCGGCAAACGGTCGAAGCATCGGATCCCCCTGCAAGAGCGCGGCTCTTTGCGGCCGCGTCACGAGCATGATAGCACGATCCCCGACCTGGTTCAGCACCGGATTGATCCCGTCATGTGCCGCAACATCAAGACACTGTTCAATTTCGAGCCACCAGCGACCGAGGCCGAGATTCAGGCCTCCGCGCTGCAGTTCGTACGCAAGCTCTCCGGCTTCAACGCGCCGTCACAGGCCAACGAGGCCGCCTTCGCACATGCGGTCGAGGAGGTCGCCGACGCCGCGCGCCGGCTGCTGACCTCGCTGCACACCCAGGCGCCGCCGCGCGACCGCGAGATCGAGGCGGCCAAGGCGCGCGAGCGCTCTGCGACCAGGTTCGGCAAAGGCTGAAGCCCGCCGCGTCCGCTCGGTCGCGCCTCAGAACTCGTCGTCACCGTGGTCTTCGCCACGCTCTTCGGCGGCGTGCTTGCCGTGCTTCTTCTTTTTCTTGTGCTTCTTCTTTTTCTTCTTTTTGGGGATGTCGATTTCGTGCGGATCGTCGTCCTCGAAGGCCTCTTCGAGCGCCTCGTCATGCTCGGTGGCGGCGAAGATGTCGCGCACCGCGATCAGCTGCGCGTCGCGCTCGTGCGCCTCGCGATCCCGGTTGCGCTTGTAGTCGTCATAGGCGGCGAAGATCTGCTCCAGCCAGGGCATGAGCTGATCGATGGTCGGCAGCGTGCCGGGAGGTCCCTGTTCGCCACGCGGGCCCTGCGGTCCCTCGGGGCCTGGCTTGCCGGGCGGGCCTTGCTCTCCGCGCGGCCCCTGCGGTCCGGGCTTGCCTTGTGGACCTGGCTTGCCTTGCGGGCCTGCCTTGCCGTCGGGACCGGGCTTGCCGCGCTGGCCATCCGGCCCGCGCCGTCCGGGCTGCCCCTGCGGGCCACGTGGACCCACCGGGCCCTGCAGGCCGCGTCCGGCCGGGTTCTTTGCCACTACCGCAACTCCACACCACATCCCTGATTCGCGGCAAAGCCTAACAGAGCCGTGATGATCGCAGCAATTGCAGGCGGGCTGCGAGGCCGACTGATCAACATCAATCGGCGTCGCATCCTGATGAGTTCCACGCCGTGGAAGACCGCGTGGCCGCCGTCGTCTCAGGCCGAATAGGCCGGCACCGAAATGCCGTCGGCCGTGTAGCTGCGGATCTTGTTCCGCAAGGTCCGCACGGGCATGCCGAGCAGCCGTGCAGCGTGGGTGCGATTGCCGTTGCAGCGGACCAATGTCTGAACGATGAGCTCGCGCTCGATCTCGGACAGCGGCGTGCCGATCAACAGCGGCAGGACCTCCGCCGCAGACGGAGACGGCGGCATGACGAGGGGTACGAGTGAAGGACTTGCGGCATCGGCTGACAACTCTTGTGACATAACTCCTCCCGATCAACGCCCGCGCCGAAACCGAAAACGACGCGAAAACATCGAGACCAACTGAACATCCAGCCCGTAAATCACCGTGGTCGGACAAGGTTAACGGCGCCTTAACATCCGCCTCCGGCCGCCTTGGGAGCGCCGAATACCCCGAAATGGCCTTGGTTTCGCTGGGGTCTCGGCCCATTTTGCCGGCGTCGCCGTCCTTTTGCCACGCGAGCGATGCGGCGAGGTGGATGCGACCAGGATAGGCGCTGGTTGGCAATCGTCGCTGTCTGGCGAGGGCGGCATTTCGAACACAGTCGCGGCGCGGCATGCGCGCTGCCGCGCGAAGGGCTAAATTCGGCCGGATCGATTCGCTTGATGGGCCGCGATCGTCACACGTGGCCATCGAATTACCTCAAGTTCACTTCGCTGGAGACTTCATCCATGAGAATTGCATCCTTCGTCCGTGGTCTCGCGGTGGCGCTGACGGCCGCAGCCTTTGCCGTCCTGCCCGGCGCCGCGCGCGCGGACGGCGGCTTCATCACGCTGACCATCTACAAGGCCGGATGGATCATCGGCGGCTCCGGCGGCAGCGGCGTGCTGAACTTCCATGGCCGCGCCTATCCGCTGTCGACCGGCGGTCTCGATTGGGGTCTCGTGTTCGGCGGCTCGCGCACCGTGCTGCGCGGCCGCGTCAGCAACATCTGGCGTCCGTCGGATGTCGAGGGCGTCTACGGCGCCGCCGGCGCCGGCCTCGCCGTCGGCCGCGGCGTGCGCGGCATCGTGCTGACGAACCAGAAGGGCGCCGTGCTCGAGCTTTCGGGCGAGCAGATCGGCCTGCTGGCCAATGTCGATCTGTCGGGCCTGGCGATCACGATCAGGTAGTTGCGGCATTGATGGTCGGTGCCTCCTGACTAACAACGACGTCGTCCCGGCCTCGAGCCGGGAGCCATGCGCTGCGGGGAATGTGGCTTGGCGCGGCAGGTCGACCATCTGTGCCACGAACGTCTCCCTGGGGTTATGGGTCCGGGATCGGCGCGCGCGGCGCGCCTGTCCGGGACGACACGGAGGATGAGGTCGGCGCCGGCGTCACGCAGGCACGACCCCACGTTCTCGCCGCACATCTTGCGCGAGGGATGCTTCGTCGTCGCCCCGTCGAAATCCCGAGAGGGGCAGGGAAGACCGGGAGCTCGCCGCTCCCATGGTCCGCGTGCAACAAGAAAAGCACGCGGCAGAACCACAGGCTCGGCTGGGACATCCCGGCCTTCCCTGCGCGGATGGTCTGACGGCTTATACGTGGTCTCCCTGGTGCACCGGCGTTTTGGCCACCATGACGCACGGGAGGCAATTCGCACCCGCGCGCGTGATACCAGCTTCGGGGTATCAGGACATCACGAATTCGCCGTACGCAACCGCTTTGCGCCCGTCCAGCGCAGCGATCGCGTCCACCGCGGCCCACCTCCACGTATCGTGACGACGCGTACGTCCCTCTGCATGAGGCGGGTTGAGCGAGAGCATCGTGCTGATTTGCCCGACATGGCAAGGGCTGATCGCTGCGACAAACCAACACGACGGGCAGTTGGCGCATGGGATGTATGCGTGGAGTGCCCGTCGGGTGGGCCGGGCTGGCCCATCTCTAATTGGCCCAGATCCGCATTCGACGTTGCACGACATGCGAGAGCGTCTGCCGCCGAGCATCGCGCTATCTGATACAGCGCCCTCTCCCCCAAGGCGAACCATAGCTTCGCCAGGGCGGGAGAGGGCATCCCCGACCTATCAACTTACTCGCTTGGGTGAGGGGTATTTTTCCGTGAGTTGTGCTTGTTGAGGCATACCCCTCACCCAAGCGAGTTTGCTGCTCTGTCATACATGCCCTCTCCCGCAAGGGGAGAGGGCGCAATAACTGGCATTGCTCGCATCATATTCAGATCATCGCCTTTCGCCATGATCATGATGCTGACTACTAACCAGTTGCGAGCGTCAGGCCCGTAGGGTGGGCAAAGGCGCGCCCGCGTGCGCGTGGCTTGCTACGCTGCATCCCGCGCCGTGCCCACCACCTTGCTGCTGAGTGCGCGGATGCATGGTGGGCACGCGACCGCCCTGCGGGCGGCTGCTTTGCCCACCCTACCGATCGTCATGAGCACCGCGTATCAGGCCTTCCTTCCCACATGCTCCGCCAGCTCGCGCCATGGCTGCAACGTCCACGCACCCGAGGCCGCGCCGGACGGCGAGGCGAGCACGAACGTGGTCGGAAAATCATCCTGCTCCGGCTGCCGTCCCAGCGCGATCGTGCTGGTCGGGCGGCCGTAGTACAGGCTCGCGGCCTTCTTGCTGGTGAAGGCCACCGTCGCCGGTTGATGCTTGACGATCTTCGTCACGAAGCCCGCCACATCGACGCCGGCCTTCAGCGCGACATGATCCATCCCCGCGCCGAGCTTGCACAGGTCGGTGAAACCGATGCCGAGCGACAGCAGCGTTGGAAACTCCGCCGGCAGGTACAGCCGCGGCGTCAGGCCGACCTCGTGCAGCGTGCGCCAGAAGCGGTTGCCGGGATGCGCATAGTAGTGCCCGGTCGCGGCCGAGCGCTCGCTGGCGGCGGTGCCGACGAAGACGAGACGCAGGCCGGGCTGGAGCTGATCGGGCAGGCGGTCCATCGCGCGCTTGTCGCATTATTGCGCTGTCTGCAACAAGCCATTGATGCCGGGCGGCGTTGTTGATCGGGTGGCCTCGGCATAGACCATGCGGCACAGCCATGGGAGCACCTGATGTCGCAACGCCGTCTGTATCACTTCGCCTTGTCGGGCCACGCGCACCGCGCGCGGCTGATGCTGAGCTTGCTCGGCCTGCCGTGCGAGCTCGTCGACGTCGACCTCAGGGGCGGCGCGCACAAGCAGCCGGATTTCCTCGCGCTGAATCCGTTCGGTCAGGTGCCGGTGCTGGTCGACGGCGACGCCGTGATCCCCGACTCCAATGCGATCCTGGTCTATCTCGCCGGTCGCTATGACAGCTCCGGGCGCTGGTGGCCGCGTGATCCGCTGGGGCAAGCGCAGGTGCAGCGCTGGCTGTCGGCAGCGGCTGGTCCGCTGGCCTTCGGCGCCGCGGCGGCGCGGATCGCGACGCTGTTCGGCGGCCCGCTCGATATGGCCAAGGCGCATCAGATCGCCAACAATCTGTTCGCGGTGATGGAGCGCGAGCTCGGCACCCGGCCGTTCCTCGCCGGCGCGACGCCGACCATCGCCGACATCGCGCTCTACAGCTACACCGCGCACGCGCCGGAGGGCGGCGTGTCGCTCACGCCCTATCCCAACGTCGTCGCATGGCTGGCCCGGATCGCCGCGCTGCCCGGCTTCGTGCCGATGCAGGCGAGCCCGGTCGCCGGCGCGGCCTGATAAGGATCGGCCGCGCCTGACGCGCCGCTTACAGGAAGCAGCGGCGCTCGTCGCGCAGCTTGAGCTGGATGTTGGTGGCTTCGACGAAGGTCGGCACCGGCTTGGAGACGACCTTGTAGGTCGACGGCCATTCCACCGGCTTGGACTGCAGATCGGTGTTCCAGATCTGGCAGATGCCGGTGTTGTCCCAGCGGATCACGTAGTAGCCGCTCTTGGCCGCCGGTGCGGCCAAAGCGGGGGCGGCGACCGAGGCAGCGGCGAACGCGGCGGCAGCGGCGAGAGAGGTCAAGCGGCGCATCGTCAATCTCCTGAAACGAACCAACCAAATCACCTGCGGCGGCACGCGCGATGGACGCGCGGCCGCCGGGCCGAAGTGGTGCGACAAAAGCGCCCGCAAGGCAAGGCACAGACGTCGGTCGTTCACAGCGATGTCAGTGAGTCAGAGAGTGTCCGGCACGTGCGCCGATACGGCGCAGTGCCCCTCGGCGTTCATAGTGTGCAGCGGCCCTGGCGGCGCAGCCTGACCTGCAGGGTGACGGCATCGTTGAAGGTCGGCACGGGACGGCTGATGACCTGGTAGCGCGAGGGCCATTGCAGCGGCCTGAAGGTGAGCGCCTCGCTCCAGACCTGGCAGATGCCGGTGTTCTCCCAGCGCAGGATGTAATAGCCGGCCTGTGCCGGGGCGGCGGCGAGCGCAGCGATGGCGCAGGCGCACGCAAGACCGATTGTGGTGAAACGAGACATCAGGAAAACTCCGGCAACAAACAGGCCCCAGCCATCGGGCGCCTTGTCGCGGCGGCGTCGTTCGTTTTGAAGGCAGTGATGGCCGCATCATGCGTCAAATCCGCGCGATGAGCGGCGCAATCGGGATCGCGTCGATTGAAACCGGGCGACGCGTGCCGGAGAGCTCCGCTCAGCGGCGGATCACCGACCGCTGACGTGCAGGCCCGTTCACCGCGTCGAGCGGCGCTGCCTGGCGCGAGACGAAGCCGAGGTCCGGCTTGGCGGCCGGCTCGGGCCTGAACCGCGATGCGGGCATCGGGACCTGCGCGGCGTGGCTGTTCGGCTGCGCGGCCTGCGGCGGCACGGCCGGCGAGCGCCGGCGCAGGAAGTGCCGCTCCAGCAGCGCGTAGGACAGGGTCGCGGCAATGATCGACAGCGGCAGGCCGATCGCGAGCCGCAGCGGCCACCAGACGCCGTAGCTGTCGAGGAAGTTCAGGATCGGCAGGTGCCAGAGATAGATGCCGTAGAAGATCCGGCCGAGCAGGATCGCGACCGGCCATTCGAAGACGCGGTGGAGAATCGTGCCGCTGCTGCGCGCCAGCATGGTCAGCACGAGGATGCCGGGCAGCACGCCGCACACCATGCTGCCGAACAAATAGTAGTTCATGCTCGGCCCGTCCGCCGGCCAGAACAGGAAGGTGACCGTGACCCAGTAGAGCAGCAGCGGCCACGCCAGCTTCGGCCAGAGCCGGTCGAGCTTAGGGGAAGCGCCGTGCGGCACCAGCCGCAGCACGACCGCCATCGCGCAGCCCGCCATCAGCGCATCGGCGCGGGTGTCGAAGGCGGTGTAGAGCCGCCGCCACTCCGCGCCATCCAGCACCAGCGCCACCCGCCACGCCCAGATCGTAGCCGCAATGGCGCAGATGGCGCCGACGAGCCGCCAGGTCACGCCGAAGCGCTTCACCAAGAGCGCGAAGGTCAGCGGCCACAGCAGATAGAACTGCTCCTCGGTCGACAAGGTCCAGGTATGGCCGATGTCCTCGATCGTCTTGGGATCGAACACGTACCAGTAGTTGGCGACGTAGGAGAGCGCGATCGCCGCGCGCTCCAGCGCCGGCAGGAACGGCGGCCGCAGCAGCCAGGTGAACAGCAGATAGGCCGCGAGCATCAAGAGCAGCGGCGGCACGATCCGCGCGAAGCGCCGCGCATAAAACTCGCGGAACCGGATATGGCCGTGCTTGTCGACATCCCGCAGCAACAGGCCGGTGATGTAATAGGCGCTCGCGACGAAGAACAGGTCGATATACAGTACCGCGCCCGGCACTAACGTATGCGACACATGCGCCGTCACCACGCCCAACGTCATCAGCCCGCGCATCCCGTCATGCGAGGGCACATAGCCGAGCGGATACACCTGCGCCCGGACCGCATCCCGGATGCCGTCGCGCAGCGCCAATGCGGCATCGCGCAGGAGGCCGGGCAGGGCATGGATCGGCCAGATATAAAACATTAATCGGGATATTTTCGGATATAATGTTTCGGATCATTTTATGATATTTAAAAATTAAATGTGGCGCAAGAGGAGAAATAGTGGCGCGCGCGGCGGCACCACGCTGGGTTGCGGCAGGAGTGGGCGGGTGTGGGCGGGGCTTGGCGATCTGAGCTCCGCTCGGTGCTGATCGGGCTCAATGCGTGCAGCTCGGGCGCCGGCGGCCGAGAGCGGTCTTCACGGCTTGCTCATGAGCGCTGTCACCGAGCACCGCGCTGCGCAATACAGCGCCCTCTCCCCTTGCGGGAGAGGGCATGCACGGCCTCTCAACGCCCTCGGTTGGGTGAGGGGTATCTGTCCGCCAGCGCAACTCGCGGAAGCATACCCCTCACCCAACCGAACCTGCCGCACTGTCCTACATGCCCTCTTTCATTTTGCGAAGCTCTACGATGACGGGGCATCCATACGCCTCGAAGTAGATCTCCAGACCTTAAAGTCCAAAGATGAGATGCGCGACTCCCGCGCTGGACAGTCTCAGTCAGCATTGCCGTGCGAGCATTGAGCCGCACTGAAAGTCGCTGTCCTCGTTCTACCCAAGCGACTACTTCGTTGCTGCCTCGCAGCTCTGGCCTGTCTTCGGCCTCACATTGGTTGCGCCGTCATCTCTCGCCGCGCAAGGCGTCGGATATTCCTTCCACTTGCCGTCTTTGAGGCCGCAGGAAATGACCTGCTCGCACGTGGACTGGGCCACTCTCATACTGACGGCCGATCGAGGCGCCTCGCCAGCAAGCGTAGCCGCGGGAAAGCCGATCAGGGTGCACAGCATCCACGTGACACGACGCGTCGTCATTGGGACCTCTGACAATGAGGACATCGATCTCGTCAACATAGTAGAGTAATCAATGGTTGTAAATAATGTCGTCTAGAGCTTAGGATGGGCGGCTGTTTCATCCCGTGAATTTTTGAGTGTCATTTCAAGGGAGCTTGTCATGGAAGAGGCGCATCTCAAGGCATTTGAGGCTCTACCTCAGTCCACCTCGTGCAGGATCATCACGTTCGACAGCGCGACCGTGGTGCCGGGCATCGTGTCGAACACCTATTTCCTGATCGTCACCGGCACCAAGCCCTGGGTGACGATGAAGGTCGAATTGCATCCGCTGATCTATATCCGGCAACCGGACTATTGGGGCATCGAAGTCGTCGGTTGCCAAAGCGGCCCGGGTCTGCCGCAGACGGCACCGTATCATGTTGTTCTCGACATTACCCATGTGCGCGGCACAAAGGGAATCGAAGTGATCGGTGCCACGAGCAGGAAGCAGATCAACGTCCCATAGCTCGGTGGACGGTCGGGGGCGCGGCGTCACTGGTGCTACAGCCATTGTGCGTAACGCGGCCCAGCACCGCGCCGTGCTATACAGCGCCCTCGCCCCTTGCGGGAGAGGGCATGCGCGGCCTCTCAACGCCTGCTGTCGGGTGAGGGGTCTCTCTCCGAGAGCTCGACTCGCGGAAGCATACCCCTCACCCAACCGAGCCCGCCGCACCTCCCTACATGCCCTCTCCCACAAGGGGAGAGGGCACATTCACGCGCACCCGCGCAAGTAGCTAGAGTGCCCTTGCCGCCTCGCTAAACTGCTACGCCTTGGTCACCACCGCCGCAACCCCCTCGATCTCAATCAGCATCTTCGGATCCGGCAACGCCACCACCACGCACGTCGTCCGCGCCGGATACGGCGCCGGCCCGAACGCCGCCGCATAGAGCCGGTTCATCACCGCCACATCGGCCGCGCGCGTCAGCAGCACGTTGACCTTGACGAGATCGCGGATGCCGGCGCCGCCCTCGGTCAGCACGCGCGTGAAGTTGGTTACGACATTGGCGAACTGCTCCTCGAACTCATCGGGCAGGTTGCCGCCGGCGTCGAAACCGGGAATGCCGGAGATGAAGAGGAGATCGCCGATGCGGGTACCGAATGAGAGTGGTGGGGCTTTGATGCGCGGTGGGGCGGAGATGTGGTGTATGGGCATGACGTCTCCATATGAGTATCGAGCAGGTCACTCCGAGGGGGCGCTGCGGCCATCTGTGTGCGGTGCGCCACTTCGTAGACCATCATACAAAAAAGCCGGGCTTGCGCCCGGCTTTGATGGATGGCCGGGTCTGCGCCCGGCCATGACGATCGAGAGAGTAGGGCGTCAAGACAACGCCTTGTTGCTCTCCTTCACCTTCTCCGCGTCCAGATACACACTGCCGCCCATTTCCTTGAACTTGGCGCTCATCTGGGCCATGCCGTCCTCGATGGTGCCGGAGATGGTCATGCCAACCGTCGCGGGGTCATTGAGCGTGGCGGCGTAGTCGCGGACGTCCTGGGTGATCTTCATCGAGCAGAATTTGGGGCCGCACATCGAGCAGAAATGTGCGACCTTGTGGGCTTCCTTCGGCAGGGTCTCGTCGTGGAAGCTCTTCGCGGTGTCCGGGTCGAGGCCGAGGTTGAACTGGTCGGTCCAGCGGAACTCGAAGCGGGCGCGGGAGAGGGCGTCGTCGCGCAGTTGGGCTGCGGGGTGGCCCTTGGCGAGGTCGGCGGCGTGGGCGGCGATCTTGTAGGTGATGACGCCGGTCTTGACGTCGTTGCGATCGGGGAGACCCAGATGCTCCTTCGGCGTCACGTAGCACAGCATGGCGCAGCCGAACCAGCCGATCATGGCCGCACCGATGCCCGAGGTGATGTGGTCGTAGCCCGGCGCGATGTCGGTGGTCAGCGGCCCCAACGTGTAGAACGGCGCCTCGCCGCACTCCTTGAGCTGCTTGTCCATGTTGATCTTGATCTTGTGCATCGGCACGTGGCCGGGGCCCTCGATCATGACCTGGCAGCCCTTGTCCCAGGCGATCTTGGTGAGCTCGCCCAGGGTCTCCAGCTCGGCGAACTGGGCGCGGTCGTTGGCGTCGGCGATCGAGCCGGGGCGGAGGCCATCGCCCAGAGAGAACGACACGTCATACTTGCGCATGATGTCGCAGATCTCGTCGAAATGGGTGTAGAGGAAGCTCTCCTTGTGATGCGCAAGGCACCACTTCGCCATGATCGAGCCGCCGCGGCTGACGATGCCGGTGACGCGCGACGCGGTGAGGTGGATGTATTGCAGCCGCACGCCGGCATGGATGGTGAAGTAGTCGACGCCCTGCTCGCACTGCTCGATCAGCGTGTCCTTGTAGAGCTCCCAGGTGAGCTTCACCGGATCGCCGTTGCACTTCTCCAGCGCCTGGTAGATCGGCACGGTGCCGATCGGCACCGGCGAGTTGCGCAAAATCCATTCGCGCGTGGTGTGGATGTTGCGCCCCGTGGAGAGATCCATCACGGTGTCGGCGCCCCAGCGGATCGCCCACACCATCTTGTCCACTTCTTCCTCAACGGACGAGGTCACCGCCGAGTTGCCGATATTGGCGTTGATCTTGGTGAGAAAGTTGCGGCCGATGATCATCGGCTCCAGCTCGGCGTGGTTGATGTTGCAGGGGATGATGGCGCGGCCGCGCGCGATCTCGTCGCGCACGAACTCCGGGGTGATGAAGGCGGGGACTGACGCGCCGAAGCTCTCGCCGTCGGCGAGCGCGGCCTCGGCGCGCTCGAGCTGGACTTTACGGCCGAGATTCTCGCGCTCGGCGACGTAGATCATCTCCTTCGTGACGATCCCGGCGCGGGCGAATTCGAGCTGGGTGATCTTGTGGCCGTCGAGGCCGCGCAACGGCTTGTGATGCGCGGTGAACGCCTTCGCCGCCTTGTCGGCGCCGACATTGCCGTTGTCCTCCGGCTTGATGTCGCGGCCGACATATTCCTCGATGCCGCCGCGCTCCTTGACCCAGGCGGTGCGATTGCGCGGCAGGCCGGCGTTGACGTCGATGGTGACGGTCGGATCGGTGTAGGGGCCGGAGGTGTCGTAGACCGGCAGGTTCGGCTCGCTGGCCGCTTCCGACAGGATGATCTCGCGCAGCGGCACGCGCAGGTCCGGCGCGGAATCAGGCGTCGCGTAGATCTTGCGCGAGGACGGCAGCGGGCCTGTCGTGACGGCGGGCAGGGTGGTGTCGGGATTGGAGCGGATGTTCATGGGATCCTCCTGGTCAATTTTTGTCGGCCGGGCCGAGCGCGGGCGCGGAGTTCAGAGGCGAGAGGGCGAGGCGCGATGTGTTGAAGCGGCTGGTGCAGCGGATGTACGTTTTGAAGCGAGATGTCGCGGCGATGGCAGTGCGCTCCCCTCCCCCTTGCGGGGAGGGGTCGGGGGTGGGGGTGCCCGGAAGGTGGTGCCGATGAGTGAGCCGCTCTTCAACGAAGGCGATTGCTGGATGTGACCTCTCACTGACAGCAGTGCGCGTGGACCCCCACCCCCAACCCCTCCCCGCAAGGGGGAGGGGGCGCACCGCGTTTGCGGAAACGGCTTCGTGCAACATCGCGCAGGCGCGAGCGCACGTGGACGTAAGGGGCGCAGATTGTTCAGGCTCCCTCCCCCCTTGTGGGGGAGGGGTGGGGAGAGGGGTGAGCCACACCCACCGACCCCGGAGTTACCCCCCTCCCTAACCCTCCCCCACAAGGGGGGAGGGAACGACCTCTTTCGAGGCGACGTAGGGGCACAATCGCTCTCGGGCGCATTCGCAACATGCGGGCGCATTACGCCGGCTCCTTCGCTGCATCCAGCCAGGCGCGGACGCGCGCGTCCGGATCGGCGTTCTGGGTGACGTCGCTGACGACCGCGATCGAGTCCGCACCAGCGGCGAAGATCTCCGCGGCCTGCTCCAGCTTGATGCCGCCGATGGCGACCAGCGGGATTTGGCCTATGCGCTGCTTCCACACGCTGATCTTCGGGATGCCCTGCGGCGCGAAGCGCATCGCCTTCAGGGTGGTCGGGAAGATTGGCCCCAACGCGACGTAGTCGGGCTTGGCCGCGAGCGCGGTCTCCAATTCGGCATCGTCATGCGTCGACAGGCCGAGCGTCAGGCCGGCGTCCTTGATCGCCTTGACGTCGGCTTCCGCAAGATCCTCCTGGCCGAGATGAACATGCTGCGCGCCCGCGACGATGGCGGCGCGCCAGTAGTCGTTCACGATCAGCTTGGTCGCGGTGCCCTTGGTGATGGCGAGCGCGTCGGTGACGATCTGCAGCGCCTGGCCGTCGTCGAGATTTTTCGCGCGCAATTGCACGGTGCCGACGCCGAGTTTCGTCAGGCGCTCGACCCAGGCGAGGCTGTCGACGACGGGATAGAAGCGATCAGGATACGGCATGCCAGAACGGGGTCCCAACGACAGGGGTGGAGGGCGAGGCGAAATCGCGGGCGTCCATCAACCCGGCCTCGTAGGCCATGCGGCCGGACTCGACGCCGAGCCTGAAGGCGCGGGCCATCGCGATCGGATCGGCGGCCTTGGCAATCGCGGTGTTGAGCAGCACGGCGTCGTAGCCGAGCTCCAGCGCTTCGGCCGCGTGCGACGGCGCGCCGAGGCCGGCATCGACGACGAGGGTGATGTCGGGCAGGCGGTCGCGCAGCAGCTTCAAGGCATCGCGGTTGGTGATGCCTTTGGCGCTGCCGATCGGCGCGGCCCAGGGCATCACGACCTTGCAGCCGGCATCGACCAGGCGCGTGGCGACCGTGAGATCCTCTGTGCAGTAGGGAAAGACCTCGAAGCCGTCCTTGATCAGGATCGTCGCAGCTTCGACGAGACCGACGACGTCGGGCTGGAGCGTATCGTTGTCGCCGATCACTTCGAGCTTGATCCAGGGGGTGCCGAACAATTCGCGCGCGAGCTTGGCGGTGGTGATGGCCTCGCGCACGCTGCGGCAGCCAGCGGTGTTCGGCAGCACCGTGACATTGAGCGCGTTGATCAGCTTCCAGAACGCATCGCCGGTCTTGCCGCCGGCGGCCTCACGCCGCAGCGACACCGTGACGATCTCCGCGCCCGAAGCGCGGATCGCATCCTGCATGATGGCGGGCGAGGGATACAGCGCCGTGCCGATCAGGAGGCGCGAGGCGAAGGTCTTGTCGTAGAATTTCAGCATGGATTGTCTCCGTCATGTCGGACGGTGGTCGCCACGAGTACAGCTGTCGTCCCGGCGAACGCCGGGACCCATACCGCGAGGTGTTGCATTGAGGCACGCGGGGAGAGACCCGGCGCCATCACCGCGGCCGGTGGTTATGGGTCCCGGCGTTCGCCGGGACGACAGCAGAGGGCGCGGCGAGAGCGTGAGCTCCATGAGCATCCTCACCCTCCCTGCCGCGGCGTGATGATCTCGATCTCGTCGCCCGCCTTCAGCGCCGTCTCGGCCCAGCGGCTTTTCGGCACGACGTCGTAGTTCAGCGCGATTGCGAAATGGGTGCCTTCGTAGTCGAGCTCGGACAGCAGCGCGGCGACGTCGGTCGAATTGATGTCACGCGCCTCGCCATTGACGGTCACGCGCATCGCATCACCTCATTGTCGATCTGGCCGTGCGCGACGTAGTTCAACGTCGCCTGCGCCAGGCTGGGTGCGATCAGGAAGCCGTGACGATAGAGGCCGTTGACGCGGATCTCGCGCTCGCCCTTGACGGTGATGCGCGGCAGGTTGTCGGGATAGGCCGGCCGTAGGCCGGAGCCGAATTCGAGAATGCGCGCTTCGCCGAACGCTGGATGCACGGAGTAGGCGGCGCCCAGCAGCTCCAGCGCCGAGCGCAAGCTGACGCCGGTGTCCTCGGCTTCCAGCGAGGTCGCGCCGAGCATGAACAGATTGTCCTCGCGCGGAATGAGATACAGCGGAAAGCGCGGATGCATCAACCGCACCGGGCGCGCAAGCTGCACCTCGGAGGTTTCGATCAGGATCATCTCGCCCTTGACGCCACGCAGCTCGGGCTCGGCGTCGCGCGCCTCCAGGCCGCGGCAGTCGATCACGAGACCGTCGAGATCAGCGGCGCTGACGTTGCTGTTGAACAGCACCCGGCCGCCGGCCTCGACGATGCGCTGATGCAGCCTGGGCAGCACGCGGCGCGGCTCGACATGGCCCTCGGTCGGATAGAACAGGCCTTCGCGAAATCGGCCTTCCAACGATGGCTCCAGCTCGGCGAGAGCAGCCGCATCGAGGCGCTGATAGCCGGAGGTGCGGCGGGCGAAGCGGTCGTAATCGGCGCGGTCGCGGGCATGCGCGATCACCAGCGAGCCGTTGAACGGCGTCTCCGGCATCTCGCGCCGCCAGATGTCGAGCGAGGCGAGGCCAAGGCGGCTGATGACCGGCTCGGAGACCTCGCTCTCGCAATAGGGCGCCAGCATGCCGCCGGCCCAATGGCTGGTGGAGAGCATCAGCGCGGCGTCGCTGCGTTCGTGCAAGGTCACATCGTGGCCGGCGCGCGCGAACAGCAAGGCCTGCCAGGCGCCCGCAATACCGGCGCCGATGATGGATACGGGACGATCCCCGCGGGTCGTTGTCTGCTGCATCCCTGTCCCTTCGCCGGCATGACCCGGATCAGGTTCAAAGGGTCACCGCATCACGTGCGGTATCTCAGCTCCCCCTCGGAGCTCCCCTCGGAACGCGCTTAAAATAGCCCGATACGCCCCGGTGTCAACGGAGTGTCACGGAAAGACATCCGGGACGGCTTAGGAACCAACCCCCTCAATGCGCGCGGGCGTGGCGCGAGGTCGCGATCTTCGGCGTGATGTCGAGCGGGGCGCTGACGCGCTCGGGCCGGCCGGCGGGGCCGGCATCGGCAAGGCGCTGCCGCTTGGCCTCCTCGTAATAGCCCTTGGCGAAATAGGCCACCGCGCGGTCATGGTCGCCGCGGGCGGCGCGGTAGGCGCCGGCGAGGTAGCGCACGCCATAGGTGAGATTGGTGTTGGGATCGTGTAGGCCGGCGGCGTCGCCGGTGTAGCCGAGGCCGCGCGCGGTGCCGAGCTTGATCTGCATCAGGCCGATGCAGCCGCAGCGGCCGACCAGGTCCTTCTGATATTTGCTCTCGCGCACGATGACGCGGTGGATCAGCGCTTCCGGAATGTTATTGGCGGCCGCATGCACGGCGACCAGCGCGTCGATATGCGGATGGCCGGTGTTCATGTGCTTGGGCTTGGCGTCGGCGGCCTTGCGGTCGCTCTCGCGCGACTCGGCGGCGGGGGCATCGGCCGGCACGGCATCGTCGGCGGGCGCTGCGGCATTGGCATCCATCGGCTCGCCGGTATCGGCGCTGCTGACCGCCTCGATCGCCTCGACCTCGCGCGCGGTCTTGGTGACGGCGCTGCGTGCGGCCAGGTCCTTGATGCTGTCGGCGCGGACATGGGCGAGCTTGACCTTGCCGGAGCGGGCTTTCGCGTCGGATGCGGCGTTCGCATCCTCGGCCGCCAGGACGGACGGCAGGTGGCCAGCCATCGCAAAGCCTGCCAGGCAGGCCGTCAGCACAAGACGTTTCATCAGTCAGGATCCCCCGGGAACCGTGCGCGTGCCGAGCAGCCCCCCAAGCACGCGTTGACACTTTGCACACCGTAATTGGTGCAAAGGCCGGGCGATAATATGGCGAAATTCGGGCGGGATGCTCCGGGCGGTCCCGGATGACGGGACGGCCCGGGAGGAGGCTGCTCTCCCATTGATTGCTGCCGAAAGTGTCTTGCCGATGACATCGCCAGCCGTCACCGGCTGCAAGGAGGGCGCGGCGGCCCGCCGTCGGTATCGGCGGGAATCGACAGAACCGATCCGATCTCAACTGCGTGAGGTTGGATGTCGCGCGGCATCCGGGCGCGTGCAAATCAGGTCGCGCGCAGCTATCATCGATCGCGTCAGTTCGACAGCAAGCCTGACTGATTCAATCTGGCTCATCAGAAGCCTGAACAGAGAGGGAGCGCGTCATGGCCGTGAAGGCAACCGACACCAAGGTAGACGGCATCAAGGCAGCCGACATTCACTTCCGCGGGCTCGACGGCACGTTGCCCGGCGTGCGCGTGCTGGACCTGCCACGTAACAATCCCTGCGCCCAATGCGGCGAGCCGATCGCGCTGCCCTCCTGGGTCGAGAAGGACGGCCGCCGCACCTCCTATCTCTGGCACTGCCGGCTCTGCGACTATCGCTACGAGACGATCGCATTCTACGCGGAAGCGGTCGACGAAGACGGCGCGCTGGCGGCGTAGGTTGATCGCGAGCTCTTCGCCGCTCTGACGCTCGGCTCCCTCTCCCCGTTCTTCACGGGGAGAGGGTTGGGGTGAGGGGCAGCCGCACGGGAAGTGCTCGTTGAGCAGAAGCGTCTGTTCTCCGCCGGCCCGTTTGCATCTAACAACAAGACCCGAACCCCCCCGCAAAGGCATGACGTCAGGTGGTCGCCTGGAGCGGCATCGCTGCGATCATGTTGATCTGGACGCACGCTCCGGCGGACTTTCAGAACGAGGCTTGATCTCGAGAAGATCTCGATGCTCGCGGTGAGACCGTCGCGCTTGGAGATGTGTCTCTTACAAACACTTCCCGTGCGGCTGCCCCTCACCCCAACCCTCTCCCCGTGAAGAACGGGGAGAGGGGGCCCACCGTCCTCGCAGTGAGCAGATTGCCTGCCCGTCAACACATCCACCTCGAACTGTCACAAAGTAACAGTGCCGCGCTGCACTGAGACCGCTTGTCGCGCAGCATGACGAAATCGTGGTTCCGGCGGAACGCGGAATGGCCGGTGTCGTTCTCTCGTCACCATTCACTGAGAGGAGACACCACATGGTGATGAAGACTGTTGCGGCCGGCCTTGCCGGTTCCCTGCTGCTCGCGACCGCGGCTTTCGCCGCCGAGAGCACCACCACCACGACCAGCACCACGATCAAGAGCGACACCACCGCGGCGTCCTATCAGGGTGACTGGCGCAGCTCGAAGCTGGTCGGCGTCAAGGTCTACAACAACAACAACGAGAATGTCGGCTCGATCGACGATCTGCTCGTCGACAAGAGCGGCAACGTCAAGGGCGTCGTGATCGGCGTCGGCGGCTTCCTCGGCATGGGCGAGCACCTCGTCGCCGTCTCCTTCGACCAGGTGAAGTTCTCGGATCAGCCGGTGCAGTCGAACACCGCCTCCAACGCTCCGGCCTCCGGCACGACCTCGTCGACCACGCCGCCGGCCTCCACCACCACGACCGGCGCCGCCACCGGCACCTCGTCGTCGTCCTCGATGAGCTCGTCGAAGAGCCGCTGGTATCCCGACCACGCGATGATCAATGCGAGCAAGGACCAGCTGAAGTCGATGCCCGAGTTCAAGTACTCGGAGTAATCGGCCTCAGGCCACGCGATGACTATCTGGATGCGGCGCGCCCGGACTCGTCCGGGCGCGTTCGCGCGTCATGCCGCCGGGCGAAGATGCGACCTGCTGAGCGGCAGCTCGATGCGCGCGATCAGTCCGCTCGGCGTGCGGTCGTGCAGCGACAACTCGCCACCATGGGCCTGAACGATCGCCTTCGCGATTGACAGGCCGAGGCCGAAGCCGGTGGCTTCGTCCATGTTGCGGGCGTCATCGCCGCGCACGAACGGCTCCAGCATGTCGGGCTTGCGCGCATCGCTGATGCCGGGCCCATTGTCCTCGACATCGATGACGAGTCTCTCGCCCTGGACGGTCAGGCGGATGATGGTCTCGGTGCCGTATTTGACGGCATTCTCGACCAGGTTGGTCACCGAGCGCATCAGGTCGTCCGGCCGGACGGTGGCCATGGCATGCGCCGGACCGACATAGCCGACATTGTGTCCGACATCGGCGAACTGGTCGGCGACGAGCTGCAGGATGCTCGCAATGTCCACCAATGTCATCGGCTCCAGCTTGCGGCCGTTGCGCAGGAAGGACAGCACCGAGCCCAGCATGGCATGCATCTGGTCGAGATCGGCGAGCATGCGGCTGCGCTGCAGCTCATCCTCGACGAATTCGCAGCGTAGCCGCATGCGCGTCAGCGGCGTGCGCAGGTCATGGCTGATCGCCGCCAGCATCTTGGTGCGGTCGTTCATCAGTGCGGTGATGCGCTGGCGCATCCGGTTCAACGCGCGCGCCAGCGAGCGGATCTCCTCAGGACCGCGCTCGGGCAGCGCGGGAGCGTCGCCATCGAGGCTGAAATTCTCGGCCGCCTTGGCGAAGCTCGACAGCGGCGATGTCAGCGCGCGTGCGGCCCACAAGCCGAGCAAGGTCATGCTGATCAGCGCGAACATGATCGTGGTCAGCCAGGGAGCGCCCCAGAATGGCGGCCGGTGCGGCCGGTCGGTCATCCGGGCCGAAACCATCCCGCCGTCCGGCAGCGTGAAGATGACGTGGCGCACAGGCGAGCCCGGTGGCGGCATGAAGACACGGAAGCCCGGGCCAAGTCCACGGAAGCCGCCTGGACCGTGCGGCCGCCCTTCGGAGATGTCCGGTGGGACGGGGCGAGCGTCGGCGCCTTGTGCCTCACGCAAGCGGCCGGCATCCGCCGGCTCTGGCCCGGTGTAGGGGGTGAGCTGAAATTCCGGATAGGCGCGCGCGATATCGGCGATCAGCCGCGGCCGTTCGTCGGTCGGAGCACGTCCGAGAATGCGGATGGCGGTCGTGAGCTGGAACGGCCCGGCCTCGTTCTCCTGCTCGGGCTGTTCGGCGCGATAGATCAGGAACGCCGCCGTGATGATGGCATGCAGCGCCACGATCGAGATGGCCACCAGCGCCGTGATCTGGCCGCGGATTCCCTTCAGGTTGAGAAAGCCGATCGACGTCATCACGCGCCTGTCCCGATTCGACCGGTCAATGGCTCTGCGGCGCCGTCACCACCTCGACGACAGGCGTGAACATGTAGCCGCCGGACCGCACCGTCTTGATCATCGTGGCCTCCTGCGGATCCGGCTCGATCTTGCGGCGGATGCGGCTGACCAGAACGTCGATCGAGCGTTCGAACGAGCCGGCGCTCCGGCCCTGCGTCAGGTCGAGCAGGCTGTCGCGCGACAGCACGCGGCCGGGCCGCTCGCAGAAGGTGCGCAGCAGATCGAACTCGGCGCTGGTCATCGCCACGCGCGCGCCTTCGGGATTGCGCAGCTCGCGCAGGCGGAAATCGATTCTCCAGCCGAGGAAGCTCAGCGCGGTGGCGCCTTCGGTGGCGCTGGCGGTCATCGCCGCCGCCTGCCGGCGCAGCACGGCGTTGATGCGCGCGAGCAGCTCGCGCGGATTGAACGGCTTGGGCAGATAGTCGTCGGCGCCCATCTCGAGGCCGAGGATGCGATCGACGTCCTCGCCGCGCGCGGTGAGCATGATGATCGGCACCTGCGATTCCGCGCGCAGCTTGCGGCACAGAGTGAGACCGTCCTCGCCGGGCAGCATCACGTCGAGGATCAGGAGGTCGATGCGGTGATCGCCCATGATCCGGGTCATCTCGCGGCCGTCGGTCGCGGTCGTCACGTTGCAGGCATTGTTGCGCAGATATTTCGCAATCAGCGTCCGCGTCTCGCGGTCGTCCTCGACGACCAGGATGTGGGGTTGTGTCTGGGCCATGGTTTCAATTGACCTAGAATCGCGGCCTTTTGCGAAATTTTTTGTTACGGAATGTTTCCTGAGCGGCAACGTCCGGCAAGGCGCGGACACCGTCTACACCCCGTGTTGCGGCTTTGATGGGGGGGCGTCAAGCGCGATACGGAGGGCAGAGGTGCTGTGGTGGGAGGCGGCTGCATCGGGCTACCTGGGAGTGCCCGGCGGAATGTAGAACCATGCAATGGTTGTTATTGCGCCCTCTCCCCTTGTGGGAGAGGGCATGTAGGAAGGTGGAGCAGATTCGGTTGGGTGAGGGGTCTCTCTCCACGCGTGTGCTCGTTGAGAGAGACCCCTCACCCAACCGAGCAATTGGATGAGCCGGCTGAGCAACCGGGGACATAGGTGACAGATCTGACCGACGACATAGTTGACACAATTCTCGTTTTGTTCAGATCTTCAATTGTTGTGGTTTTTGCTGCGTTTGCCGCTGTGGACCCTGTGGGCAACGCGTAGCGTTGTCCACAAGTCCACGGCGCTTTCGCTTCGGCGGCCTGAGCAGGTGCTTCTTTGGATCGATGGTACCGAGCAGGACGGGTCCATAGCTCACAGTCCAGCCCGTCTCGGTTTCCAAGAGGCCGACCGGCTCACCCGCGAGCGCCTGGTTGATGTAGATCGTTTCGCCGCCCCACCTGATCTCGCCATTGTGGCGAACACGCCGGACATCCCTGTCCGCTTCGTATTCGGGTGAGCGCAGCACGCCATGATAGGCGCGCGGCGAGGGACGATAGCGCTCGGCTGGCGTTGCGTTGTCGAGAGCCTCGTGCGGCCGTTCTTCGTTGAAGATGCGCTGGAAGCTCTGAAAGCGCTTGATCTGCTCGCGCAACGTTCGGGCCGGCGGCTTCGCGGTGTCCTGCAACAACGTCAGGTGCATACGTTCGTGGCGGCCGTTCTGCTGCGGCTTGCCGGGCGTGATGCGCTCCGGTGTGACGCCGGCCTTGATCAGCTTCACCGATAGCCGCGACAACCCGCCCGCACCCTGTGATGCGAAGGGGGCGCCATTGTCCGATCGCATCCGCAGCGGCAGGCCAAATTCGCGGAATGCCGCATCCAGCACGGGCCAGACATGCTCACCGTCGGTACGCTGCAACGGCAGGCACCGCAGCAGACAGCGGCTCTCTGCGTCCGTCAGCGTGAGCGGTTCGCAACGGGTGCCATCCGCAGTCAGAAACCAGCCCTTGAAGTCGATGCACCAGACATCGTTGGCTTGCTCGCAATCGGCAAATGGAAAGCTCGAAGGAGGGCTGCGGCGACGAATCTTCCGCTTCACCGTGAGACCCTCGCGGTCAAACAGCGCTCCGATCGTGCTGGCCGCGGGCCATGTCGTGCTGGGCCGCTTCCGCTTGAGAAAGGCGCGTACCTTCGCTGGTCCCCAGGTCGGATGAGCCCGTCGGACTTCGAGGCAGAGCTCGGCGATCTTCCCCGAGATTGCTTGGGGGTGATGCAAAGGCGCTCGGGACCTGTCGAACAGACCCTCCAAACCCTCCTCCTGGTAGCGGTGCCACCACTTGTAGCCCTGCTGCCGGCTGATCCCGAACTCCCGACAGAGTGCCGCAAACGACTTCTCTCCCGCTTCAACTGCCAACACAAAACGCATCCGTTCGTCCACAGCGCAGGTTTCCTTCCAGCCCATCGGCAAGTCCTCCTGCCGATCACCTCAACCTGTCACCCATGTCGTCGGTTTGTTCTGTCACCTATGTAGCCGGTTTGGACCCGGCGATGCCCTCTCCCACAGGGGGAGAGGGCACTGTATTGCGCAGTCTCACTGCGGCGACAAGGAGCTCTTCCTACTTCACCAGGGGGCAGCCGCCCTTGTCGAGCGGGCGGAAGGCCTCGTCGCCTGGGACGGTGGCGATCAGCTTGTAGAGATCCCAGTCGCTCTTCGACTCCTCGGGCTTCTTGACCTCGAACAGATACATGTCGTGGACCATGCGGCCGTCGATGCGGATCTTGCCGTTCTTGGCAAAGAAGTCGTTCACCGGCATGGCGCGCATCTGCTCCATCACCTTCGGTGCCTCGTCGGTGCCGATTGCCTCGATCGCCTTGAGGTAATGCATGGTCGCGGAATAGAGCCCGGCCTGGATCATGGTCGGCATATGCCCGACCTTGTCGTTGAAGCGCTTGGAGAAGGCGCGGGTCTCGTCGTTCATGTCCCAGTAGAACGCGTCGGTGACGATCAGGCCGGAGGTCGACTTGATCCCGAGCGAATGCACGTCAGTGATCTCCATCAGCAGCGCGATCATCTTCTGGCCGCTCTGCGCCAGACCGAACTCGGCGGCCTGCTTCAGCGCGTTCTGGGTGTCGCCGCCGGCATTGGCCAGGCCCACGACCTTGGCCTTCGACGCCTGCGCCTGCAGCACGAAGGACGAGAAGTCGGACGAGTTCAGGGGATGGCGGACGTCGCCGAGCACCTTGCCTCCGGCCTCCTTCACCACGTTGGCGGCATCGCGCTCCAGCGCCTGGCCGAAGGCGTAGTCCGCGGTGATGAAGAACCAGGTGTCCTCGCCGCGCTTGACCATCGCCTTGCCGGCGACGTTGGACAGCGCATAGGTGTCGTAAGTCCAGTGCACCGTGTTCGGCGAGCATTGCGTGCCGGTGATGTCGGACGAGCCGCCGCCGGAATTGATGTGGATCTTGTTCTTCTCGCGCGTCAGCGCCGAGATCGGCAGCGCCACCGAGGAGGTCGGCACGTCGAAGATGGCATCGACCTTTTCATTGTCGTACCAGTTGCGGGCGATGTTGACGCCGACGTCGGGCTTGTTCTGGTGGTCGGCCGAGACCACCTCGACCTTCTTGCCCTTGACCTTTCCGCCGTAATCCTCGACCGCCATCTGCACGGCCGCAAGCGAGCCCTTGCCGGTGGCGTCCGCATACAGGCTCGACATGTCGGTCAGGACGCCGATCTTGACGATATCATCCGAGATCGTCTGGGCAGATGCGGTTCCGCAGAGGGCTGCGAGCGCGATGGCTGCAGCGGCGGCTTGCGCCGAAGGTCTCATATGTCTCTCCCGAGATTGTTGTTGTTAGTGGGAGAGTTGTAGCCGCCTTGCTGCGTGCTGCAAAGCAAGTCGGCGCATGGGACGGTTGCGAAAGCTTTCAGACGAGAGCGCGATGAGATCAGGATGGATCGTCATCGCGCTTTACGTTGTTGTTGCGCATGGTCTTTTCGGAATGCCGCTGCGCACGTCTTGCGGATCACGCTTTAGAGCGGCGGCAGCGAATTCACCCGCACGGTCATGGTGCCCTCGGCCGTGGCGATCACGCGCAGCGTGGTGGCATCGAAGGCGATGTCGGTCAGGGCCAGATTGTTCACGTCGGTATCGACCCGGATGCCGTTCTCGTTCTTCTGCAGCTCGGCGATCGCGGTCGCGATCTTGTCGCGGACATTGTCGGCGAACGGCTTGAGGTCGATCACGGATCGCTCCATCAAGGCGCGTTGCAGATGGGGAACCGCGGCGCGGGCGGCGGCGCCGAGCAGGCCGAAGGCGGCATCCGATTCGACGGCGAGCTGCAGGTCGGAGAGACGCAGGATCTGCTGCGCCTGGTCGATCATCGGCCGTCCCCAGATGTGCACCGTCGCATCGGCGCCCAGGCCGAAGAAGCTCTCTTTCTCCTTGCCCTTGACTTGGAGCGAGATCAGCAGCCGGTTGCCGGAAGGCACGACGGTGGCGTGCTTCACGGTCACCGCCACCGGGCCGGAGCCGTCCTCGGGGAAGGTCCGCCCCGCGAGCTGCGAATCGACCAGCTTGTTGAGCTCGGTAAAGGGCACGTCGATCGGAACGGCGACGTTGATGCCGCCGGCCGTCGGCGGAATGATCGTGAGCTTCTCGGGGAAGGGACACACCGGCTTGGTCTCCGCAGCCGTTACCTTCGTTTCCGCCTCGATGCCGATCGTGATGCTGGCTGTGTTGGAATCGATCACGGGCTGGGCCGCGAGCGCCCGCGTCGGCTTGATCTCGAGCCAGACGGCGGGCAGGCCGGGGGCGGTGCCCTGCAGCGGCACCGAGCGGCAGGCGCGGGCCCATTGCGCCTGCGCGTTGCGCTTCATCGTCGGGTCCTTGCGCAGCCGGTCGCTGAGCACGGCGAGCTGATCGTTGACGGTCTTGTCGATGACCGGCTTCATCTGCGCCGGCACGTTGACCCGGGCGCCGGCCACCGTGAGCGCGGTGTCGCCGAGATTGACCTGGGCGGAGAAGTTCGGCTCGACATACCAGGAGCTGGCGAGCCGCGGCCGCATCGCGATCAGGACGTTGCCCTTGATGTCGGCGGTGGCGTTCAGATTCTTGATGTTGATGCCGCCGATCTGCTTCGCAGCATCGGAGCCGAGCAGGCCGCCGAGGGCGTCGCCGATCGCGCCGGTGGCCTTCGAGGACAGCGAGCCCGTGACATTCAGCCGGCCCGACAGCGGCGTCGCCAGCGACAGCGTATCCTGTGTGCCGGTCGCGGCGATGGCGCCGCGGTTGACTGTCCAGCCGATATCGGCGTTCTGCAGGATCTGGCTGACGGGATTATCGGCCTTGCCGGAGAAATTGCGCGGGGTCGCCTTCTCGGCCGCGTCCCGGATGGCACCGAGCGAGATCGAGACCGGCGCCATCATGATCGAATTGCGCGTGGCCGGGGGCAGCGGCGGCAGCTGAGTGAGCTGCGGCGCCGGCGTGCTGCCCGAGAACAGAAAGACTTCCCACGCGATGATGCCGATCAGCACGATGGCAGCGACGCCGGCAGCGCCGATCAGGATCAGCCGCAGCCGTGGCGGCGAGCGCCGCGGCGGGGGCTGCATTCTCGGGGCGAGCGGGTGAGGCTTGCCCTGCCAATCCGGTCGGGGCGTCGGAAGGTTCATGTCGGATTCCACGGACTCCAGCCGCCCGCGTGCCGGCTGCTGCCGCGCGCGGGCGAAAACGCGGTTAATACAAGATTGCCGAGCTTACAGGGCCGGACAGAGGCGCGCCAGGGCAGCCGGCGGAGCCGGGAGCCATCAATCGGCCGTGATGGTGAATGGGGCAGGGCACGCAAAGAAGTGACCGCCGGGGCGTATGCGGCCACGGCGGTCCAGTCAGGGAGGATCCGAAAAGGGGATGGGAGAAGAGAGTGGGCGCGCCCGTCAGCGCGTCACGCGGCCGAGATCGGCCCGGCGCTCCATCGGCAGCACGATCACCTTGGCGCCAACATTCACGCGGGAATAGAGGTCGATCACGTCCTGATTGGTCAGGCGGATGCAGCCCGACGACACATGGGTGCCGATCGTCTCGGGCGCGTTGGTGCCGTGAATGCGGTAGACGGTGCCGCCGAGATACATCGCGCGGGCGCCGAGCGGGTTGCCGGGACCGCCGGCCATGTGGCGCGGCAGATAAGGCTGGCGTGCGATCATCTCCGGCGGCGGCGTCCAATCCGGCCACTCCGCCTTCTTCGTCACCGACTGCACGCCCGACCACGTGAAGCCGTCGCGGCCGACGCCGATACCGTAGCGCATCGCCTGGCCGTTGCCGAGGATGTAGTAAAGGTACTTGTTAGGTGTATCGATCACGATGGTACCGGGCGCCTCGCGGCTCGCGTAGCTCACGGTCTGGCGGCGCAGCCGCGCCGGCAGCTCATAGTCCGTGGCCTCGTCCTCGCGCGGATCGATGATCTGCGGCGCGGCCGCAGGCGGCTCATAGGTCGCGACCGGCGGCGGCAGCAGGAACGGAAAGGGAAGCGGCGCGGGCGGCGCTGCGTGTGTCGGGGTGGCGGCCATCATGGCGCCGGCGATCAGCGTGCCAAGCAGAATATGGGAGGATGAACGGATTTTGCCTGAGGTGAGCATGGACGTCCCCTGTTTGATTATTTGACGCCGTGCCGGTCATCCCGATCGGCACCGTTGAAATCAGCTGCCTGTCATCATTGTTTTGGCGCATTGGACGAGCGCCCGATGCTGCAACTCATAAGGGAGAAAAGTTTCGCTGCGTTTGCGCGGTGCCGGCAAAACGGTTTCGTCGGCTTAACCGTTTGTTTCATGACGGTTTCACGACAGCGCCCGCGCGATTGCGCCACAGATCGCGGGGAAAACGGCCCGAGGCAGGCAAAAACACCTTCGACAGTTCGATGACGTCACACGCCTGAAATAACAATGTCGGAATTTGCGGCTGTTCAGAATCGCTGCAACTCTCCGGATCGCCTTATGCGGATCTTAATCGCTACCGACGCCTGGCACCCGCAGGTCAATGGCGTGGTGCGCACGCTCACATCGCTGTCGCGGGCGGCTGCCGGTCTCGGCGCCGACATCACCTTCCTCACGCCGGAAGGCTTTCCGTCGTTCGGCGTGCCGACCTATCCGGGTCTGCGCCTTGCGATTCCCAAGCCGAGCGAGATCGCTCGTCGTATCGAGGCGGCTGCGCCCGACGCCATTCATATCGCGACCGAAGGCACGATCGGCTGGTCGGTGCGGCGCTACTGCCTGCGCCACGGCCTGCCGTTCACGACGTCCTACACGACGCGCTTCCCTGAATATGTCTCGGTGCGCACCGGCATTCCCGATGCCGTCGGCTACTGGGTCATGCGCCGCTTCCACGATGCGGCCGCGATGACGATGGTTGCCACGAATTCGCTGCGGCAGGAGCTCGCGGGCCGCGGCTTCAAGAAGCTCGGCTTCTGGACCCGCGGCGTCGACACCAAGCTGTTCAATCCCGATGAGCCGGCTACGCTCGATCTGCCGCGACCGATCTTCCTGTCTGTCGGCCGCGTCGCGGTCGAGAAGAATCTCGAAGCGTTCCTGTCGCTCGATCTGCCGGGCTCCAAGGTCGTGGTCGGCGATGGTCCGGCCAAGGCGGAGCTGGAGCGCCGCTTCCCGACGGCGCATTTCCTCGGCGAGAAGAAGGGCAAGGACCTCACGGCGCATATGGCCGCCGCGGACGTCTTCGTCTTCCCGAGCCTGACCGATACGTTCGGCGTGGTGCAACTGGAATCGCTCGCCTGCGGCACGCCGGTGGCGGCGTTCCCGGTCACCGGGCCGCTCGACGTCATTGCCGATCATCCGATCGGCGCGATCGACTGGGATCTGCGCGCGGCCTGCCTGAAGGCATTGACGATGTCGCGCGAGACGTGCCGGGCTTTCGCACTCGACCGCTCCTGGGAGAACAGCGCGCGCCAGTTCATCGGCAATCTCGCCGTTCTCCAGCCGTCCCGCATCATCCGTCCCGCACCGGTCGTGGCCGGCGAGAGCGTGGTGCGTGGCTGACAGGAACTATCGCGTCAACAAATCACTTTCAAAAGTAGCGAGAAGTAAAGATGGCAGAAACCATGAAGCTCGATGGTACGCGCGAGCTCGATTTCGATCGCGAGCAGGTCGAGCAGGCCTATGACCGTTGGGCGCCGATCTACGACCTCGTGTTCGGCGGCGTGTTCGAGAAGGGCCGCAAGGCCGCGATCGCAGCCACCAACAAGATGGGCGGCCGCGTGCTCGAGGTCGGCGTCGGCACCGGCATCTCGCTGCCGCTCTATGCGCCGCATGTCCGCGTATTCGGCACCGACATCTCCGAGGCGATGCTCGGCAAGGCGATGCGCCGCGTCGCCGACCAGCGGCTGAAGAACGTCGAGGGTCTGGCGGTGATGGATGCCGAGAACCTCGATTTTCCCGATGATTCCTTCGACGTCGTGATGGCGCAATATGTCGTCACCGCCGTGCCGAATCCGGAGGTCGCGCTCGACGAGTTCGCCCGCGTGCTGCGTCCGGGCGGCGAGCTGATCATCCTGACCCGCGTCAGCGCCGATGACGGTCTGCGCCGCGTCATCGAGCAGGCGCTGCAGCCGGTGGTCCGCCGCCTCGGTTTCCGCACCGCCGAGTTCGGCTGGTCGCGCTACATGCGCTGGCTCGCCGGCGCGCAGCGCATGGAGCTGGTGGAGCGCCGCCTGATTCCGCCGCTCGGCCACTTCTCGCTGGTCCGCTTCCGCAAGATGGATCTCGCTGCCGCCGCCTGAGGGCGCGGCAGCCTCCTACCGCTGCGCGCGGCCTTCCCCGTAGTTTTCGACGTTTCCTTGCGTCCGTTCGTGTGACATCTTGATGATGTCACACGAACTACATCGAATCCCTGTACACGACCTGCAACTCATTCTTCGGAGCAACCATGATCAAGAACTTTCTGGAGCAGCTGCGGATCCAGCGCTGGGACGACCACCGCTACTATCACCACAGCCGCATCAATCAGAGCCTGCACTTCGTCAGCGCGCTCAGCTTCCTGATCGCCTATGTCATGATGGTGTTCGACCCGCTGATGTCGGCGCTGATCGGCTGGCTGGTGTCGATGACCTCGCGCCAGGCGGGTCACTTCTTCTTCGAGCCGAAGGGCTATGACCACGTCAACCAGGCGACCCACGAGCACAAGGAAGAGATCAAGGTCGGCTACAATCTGCAGCGCAAGGTCGTGCTGATGTCGATCTGGGCCGCCGCTCCTGTCGTGCTCTACCTGCAGCCGACCTTCTTCGGCCTGCTGTCGCCCTGGACCACGGCGATGGATTTCGCCCGCGAAACCGCCAAGCTGTGGCTGGTCATCGGCATCGGCGGTCTTGTCTTCCGCACCGTTCAGCTGTTCTTCATCCGCGACGTCGAGACCGGCCTCGTCTGGATGACCAAGATCATCACCGACCCGTTCAACGACTTCATGCAGTACCGCTCGGCTCCGCTGGCGCTGCTGCGCGGCGAACTGATCGATCCGGGCCTGCATCTGATGAACGAAGGCCTCGAAGAGCAGCACGCCTGAGCTGGCTTGAAGTCTGAAACGTCGCGATGCCCGGGCCAGTCCCGGGCATCGGTGTTTGTGGGGGACTGTCAGTGTCTTGCAGGAAGCGCAAGTGAGATCAATCGCGCACGGAGCCAGGAGGGCAGTGCCACCCTCCCCTGGAGGGGGAGGGTCGACGCACGCGCAGCGGGCGTCGGGGTGGGGTGATCTGTCCGCGCGCGCCGGT
Source organism: Bradyrhizobium sp. USDA 4353 (assembly GCF_054063215.1). Taxonomy (NCBI): domain Bacteria; kingdom Pseudomonadati; phylum Pseudomonadota; class Alphaproteobacteria; order Hyphomicrobiales; family Nitrobacteraceae; genus Bradyrhizobium; species Bradyrhizobium sp. USDA 4353. The sequence goes on along the minus strand of NZ_JBSSGB010000001.1, from coordinate 109,257 downwards.
GAATGCGGGGAGATCACCCCACCCCGCCTCACGTGCCGCTGCGCGCCCCGCAAGGCGACCCTCCCCCTCCAGGGCGGGGCTATCGCTTATGGACGTGCAAAGCTGTCTCGGCGAACGATGCTGCCGATGATGTTCTCCGTCATGCCCGGGCTTGTCCCGGGCATCCACGTCGTTCTCAGGATGCCGAACGACGTGGTGGATGGCCGGGACAAGCCCGGCCATGACGTTGTGGAGATGGACCAGCGCCAAACTCCGATCGTCGTATGCGATCACCCTGCCCTCCAGGGGAGGGTGAGAGAGGCCTCAGCGGCCGAAGGCGGCGCCGAGCATCTCTTTCAGGATCTGGCGCTTGATCGCCTTGTTGGTGAGGCTGCCGTCGTTCCACCACCAGCCGTCCTGCTTCATCTTCTCGGTGGCCGCGACGAAGCGCTTGGTGACCTCGGCGAAATCGGCGTCGGTGTAGTTGAGGCTGAAGATGAAGCGGCCGGTACCGACCCAGCTCAGCGCCAGGCCCTCGGCGCGCAGATAATATTGCAGCATCCAATTGTAGCGCGACGGCACGGTGTACTCGACCAGCCAGATCGACTGCATGTTGGACACTCGCACCGGCAGGTCCTTAGACGTGAGCTCCGCATTGAGCTGCGCGGCGCGGCCGTTCCAGGTGTCGTCGAGGCCGTCATAGATGGCGCGGAAGTTCGGGCTGTTGAGCCGGCTCAGGAACTCGTCCATCGCCGTCATGACGTAGGGATGCGAGTTGAAGGTGCCGCGGGCGAAGCAGATGTCGGCCGGGCGGTCGTCGCGGAAGCGGCGCATATACTGCTTCTTGCCGCAGACCACGCCGATCGGCAGACCGCCGCCGAGGCTCTTGCCGTAGGTCACCATGTCGGCCTTCACGCCGAAATATTCCTGGGCGCCGCCGGGCGCGAGCCGGAAGCCGAGGAAGACCTCGTCGAACAGCAGCACGATGCCGCGCTCGGTGCACACCTCGCGGAGCTGCTTCAGCCAGGCCGTGTAGGCCTCGCGGTCGTAACGGCCCTTGCGCGAGGAATCCACCAGCGCCGAATCGCCGGGCGCGTTGCTGTTCGGATGCAGCGCCTGCAGCGGATTGACGAGCACGCAGGCGATGTCGCGCCGCGTGCGCAGCACGTGCAAGGTTCGCTCGGACATTTCCGCGAGCGTGTAGGTCTCGTGCGGCGCGATCGGGTTGCCGACGCCGGGCTGCACGTCGCCCCACCAGCCGTGATAGGCACCGGCGAATCGCACCAGGTGCGAGCGGCCGGTATGGTAGCGGGCGAGCCGCACCGCCTGCATGACCGCCTCGGTACCGGACATGTGGAACGAGACCTCGTCCATGCCGGACAGCTCGGTCAGCCGCTTCACATTGTCGGCGACGACCGGATGATACAGGCCGAGCACCGGGCCGAGCGCCTGCGCGCGCCGCTCGGCGGCCGCGATGCACTCCTTGTAGAAGTCGTAGCCGAAGATGTTGACGCCGTAGGAGCCGGTGAGGTCGTAGAACTGGTTGCCGTCGAGATCGGTGATCGTCACGCCCGACGAGGACTGCATGAACGAGCCGGCGCCGAGCTGCTCCTTGACCAGTCTGCTGTACTGGAACGGCACCCGGTAGGCCTGGGTGAACTGCAAATCGGAGATGCGGCTCGCGGCCTCCGCGGTCAGCGCACGGCTCTTGGCGAACTTCTCCTGGAACAGCGCGCCGAGCCGGAAGAAGCCGTCCTGGCGCTGCGTGGCGATCGCCTGCGGCGCGCCGTCGGAGCGGAAGAAGTCGTCGATGTCGAACTCATAGCGCGGGATCAGCTTGGAGATCCGGCGGGACATCTTGGAATGGCCGGCCAGCGAGCGGTGCTTGGCGCGCGACAATTCGATGCGGGCCTTGACCTTCGGGGCGACGGCGGCCGTCACGGCAGCGCCAACGGCGAGCGATACATAAGGAATCGAGGTTTCCATCATGTCCAAAAGCGCTAACCCCACCTGCTGACAGATTCATGACAATCAAAAGCCTGATCGCCTCCTTCACCCAACAGGAAGATCTTAACTTCCTGCTCACCAACCGCGTGCCGCGTGCGACGCTGACCCGCTTCATGGGCTGGTTCTCCAAGATCGAGAACCCGCTGGTCAAGGACGCCTCCATCGCGCTGTGGAAGCTGTTCTCCGACCTCGACCTCTCCGAGGCCAAAGAAAGCGAGTTCAAGAGCCTGCACGCCTGCTTCACCCGCGAGCTGAAGCCGGGCCAGAGGCCGTTCGATCCCGATCCCGCTATCGTGACCACGCCCTCCGACGGTATCATCGGCGCGCACGGCCAGATTCGCGACGGCGAGATGTATCAGATCAAGGGCGCGCCGTACTCGTTGAAGGATCTGGTTGCGGACCCCGCCGTCGTCGAGACCCATCGCAACGGCAGCTTCGTCACGATCCGGCTGACGTCGAGCATGTATCACCGCTTCCACGCGCCGGCGGATATGACGCTCGAGCATGTCAGCCTGATCCATGGCGACGTCTGGAACGTCAATCCGATTGCGTTGAAGCGCGTCGAGCGGCTGTTCTGCAAGAATGAGCGCGCCGTGATCCGCACCCATCTTGCAACAGGCGAGCCGTTCACGATCGTGCCGGTCGCCGCGATCCTGGTCGCGAGCATCCGCCTGCATGCGTTGGATCGCGTGTTGAATGCGCAGACCGAACGGCCTCTGTCTTACGTCTGCAACAACCCGGTGAAGAAGGGTGACGAGCTCGGCTGGTTCGAGCATGGCTCGACGATCATCCTGCTCGCGCCCGGTGACTTCACGTTCTGTGAAGGGATCTCGGAAGGCGCGCGCGTCCGTGCTGGCCAACCACTGTGGCGCAGGCGCGTCGCCGAAGGTTCAATGTGACGTCGGCACGACAGCCATCTCGATTTCACCGTTGCGCCTGCCCATATCCTGGCGTTGAACTGGCGAATCAACGGGCTGCAACCCGGTGGTGTGGGAGAGGCGATGGCGAGAGTGCCGATCATGGCAGCAGGCGGCATTGTGCTGCGGCGGGAGCAACCGCCGCGGATCGCGGTCGTGCGCCTGCGCAAGCGCGACGAATGGGTGCTGCCGAAGGGCAAGCTCGACGACGGCGAGACGCCGCGTGATGCAGCCAAGCGCGAGGTGCTGGAGGAGACCGGCCACAAGGTGACCGTGCATGAATTCCTCGGCACCTTGGTCTATGACACCGGCACGCGCTCCAAGGTCGTGCACTATTGGCGGATGGAAGCGAGCGGCACGCAGACGCAGCCGCTGATGGACGACGTCCGCGCCGTCGATTGGCTGCCGCTGGATGCGGCGGTCGAGCGCCTGTCGCGCGATCACGAGAAGACATTTCTGGAGACGGTCGGCCCCTATGCGCTGGCCGGTCTGATCCGCAAGGCCAAGGCCAAGCCGGCGCAGGAGCCCAAAGCCGCTGTTGAAAAGGCGGTGGTTGAAAAGGCTGCGGTCGAGAAAGCACCCGTCGAAAAGCCTTCGACCGAGAAGCCCGCGGTTGCCAAAAAGCGCCGTAGCCGCGCGGCGCCGCAGTCCGCGCCGACCGAGCTGCCTGTCGCGCCAGCCGCGGTCGAGCCCGTCGAGGCGATCCCGCCGGCCGTCGAGGTCATGGAGGCGATCCCGGAGATCTCAAGCGAACCGGCGCTCGATGCGAGCTCCGCGTTGGATGGCTCCGAACCGGTTGCGGCCGAGGCGGCATTGCCGCCGCAAACGGAGCCGGTGGCCGCGCCCGAGGCTGCGGCTCCCGAGCGTGTGCCGGCGGATCTCGAACGCGTCGAGGCCGTCGCCGCCGCAATCAAATCGCTCGTGCCGTCGGCTGCTGAGCCGGTCGCTGAGTACGGCCAGCAAAGCGCGGACGCGTTGAAGCCCGACACGGATGTTGAGCTGCAGGACGGCGCCATCGCCACCAGTGACGCGCCGGACAGCGGCGGGCGTCGCAGCCTGGCACAGAAGATGCGGGCCTGGCTCGGCCGGGCGGCCTGAGCCTGAGGGGCCCCGCGGCCTGCCGCTAGTCCTTCTGTCCGCCACGCGAAAATTGCTGAGAACCATTCGCGCCATTGCGGGTTGATGCGGGTCCGTCAACGGAGACCCCGCATGAGCCCGCCGCGCGAGAGTGCCGCATCTCTCACCAAACCCGCCCCGCTGTCCGTCACCCTGCGGATCAATGGCGAAAGCCGCACGCTGTCGGTGGCGCCCTGGACGACCTTGCTCGATCTCCTGCGCAATCATCTCGATCTCACCGGCACCAAGAAGGGCTGCGATCACGGCCAGTGCGGCGCCTGCACCGTGCTGATCGACGGCCGCCGTTCGCTCTCCTGCCTGACGCTCGCGGTGATGAAGGACGGTGCCGAGATCACCACGATCGAGGGCCTCGCCAAGGGCGACGAGCTGCATCCGCTGCAGCAGGCCTTCATCGATCACGACGCCTTCCAATGCGGCTATTGCACGCCGGGGCAGATCTGCTCCGGCGTCGGCCTGATCGCCGAGGGCAGGGCGAAGACGAAGCACGAGATCCGCGAGCTGATGAGCGGCAACATCTGCCGCTGCGGCGCCTATCCGAACATCGTCGGCGCGATCGAGCAGGCCATGAATAAGCCGACCATCGGAGGCGGCCAATGAACAGCTTCGACTACGCACGCGCCAGCGATGTCGCGGAGGCCGTCAGGCTGAAGGCCGATACCCCCGATGCAAAATTCATCGCCGGCGGCACCAATCTCATCGACCTGATGAAGTATCACGTCGAGCAGCCGCGCCGCCTGATCGACATCAGCCGCCTGCCGCTGAACGCAGTGGAGGAGACGACTGCCGGCGGCGTCAGGATCGGCGCGCTGGTGCCGAACAGCACGCTGGCCTATCACCCTCTGATCGAGAGCCGCTATCCGCTGCTGTCAAGCGCCATCCTGGCCGGCGCCTCGGCGCAGCTGCGCAACATGGCCTCGACCGGCGGCAATTTGCTGCAGCGGACCCGCTGCGCCTATTTCTACGATGTCGCCACGCCCTGCAACAAGCGCGTGCCCGGCGCCGGCTGCTCGGCGATCGACGGCCTGAACCGCAATCACGCGATCCTCGGCACCAGCGCAAATTGCATCGCGACGCATCCGTCCGATATGTGCGTGGCGCTGGCCGCGCTGGAAGCCACGGTGCATGTCGCAGGCCCGCAGGGCGAGCGCACGATCGCGTTTGCCGATTTCCACCGTCTGCCCGGCGACCGGCCCGATCTCGACAACACGCTGCGCGCCGACGAGATCATCACCGCGATCGAGCTGCCGGCGCAGGGTTTTGCCGCCAACTACAGCTATCTCAAGATCCGCGATCGCCTGTCCTACGCCTTCGCCCTGGTCTCGGTCGCTGCGGCGATCGAGCTGGACAATGGCGTCATCAGCGACGCACGGCTCGCGCTCGGCGGCGTTGCCCACAAGCCGTGGCGCAACGAGGCTGCGGAGGCCGCGCTGCGCGGCCAGGCGCCGGAGCGCGCCACCTTCGAGCGCGCGGCCGACATCCTGCTCCAGGACGCCAAGCCGCGGCGACACAACGCCTTCAAGCCGCGGCTCGCCCGTCGCGCCATCGTCCGCACGCTGACGCAGGCCGCCAACGGCACGCCGCAGATCCAATCCATCAAGACCATCTGGTGATCTCATGACCGCTCACATCGGCACTGCCACCTCCCGCGTCGACGGCCGCGCGAAGGTCACGGGCGCCGCCAAATACGCCGCCGAGTTCTCGGCGCCAGACCTCGCCTTCGGCGTCGTGGTCAGCTCCACGATCCCCAGGGGACGCGTCGTCAGCATCGATACCAGCCGGGCCCGTGCGGTCGAGGGCGTCATCGACGTGCTGACCCACACCAACCGCGTCCGCATGGCCGACAAGGACGACGGCTACCGCGATGAGGTCGCGCCCGAGGACGGCTCGCCCTATCGTCCGCTGTACGACGACCGCGTGCATTTCAACTTCCAGCCGGTCGCGCTGGTCGTGGCCGAGGACGAGGACACCGCGCGCTTCGCCGCGACGCTGGTCAATGTCCGCTATCACACCGAGGAGTTCGCGACCGATCTGCATGCCAAGCGCGAGCAGGCCTTCAAGGTCGACAAGCCGGTCAAGCCGCGCGGCGACGCGACCAAGGCGCTGGCCGGCGCGCCCGTGCGTCACGATGCCGATTACGGCGTGCCGATCGAGTATCACAATCCGATGGAGCTGTATGGCTCGACCGTGCTCTGGAAGGACGGCGGCAAGCTCGTCGTCTACGACAAGACCCAGGGCGTGCAGAACGTGCAGCGCTATGTCTGCAGCGTATTCGAGCTGAAGGAGGACGACGTCCAGGTGATGTCGCCGTTCGTCGGCGGCGCCTTCGGCTCCGGCTTGCGGCCGCAGTTCCAGGTCGCGCTGGCGGCGATGGCAGCGCTCAAGCTCAAGCGCGCGGTGCGCGTCGTGCTCAGCCGCGCGCAGATGTACGGCCTGTGCTACCGCCCCGCGACAATCGAGCGGCTGGCGCTCGGCGCCACGAGTGACGGCGCGCTGACGGCGCTGACGCATGAGGCCATTTCGATGACGTCGCAGCACGAGGCGTTCTCGCGCAACGACATCGGCTGGGGCGACGTGCTCTACACCTCCGAGACGTCGCGCGCGACGCACCGCCTCGCCAAGCTCGACGTGCCGACACCAGGCGACATGCGCGCGCCGGGTGCGGCGAGCGGCGTGTATGGCCTGGAATGCGCGATGGACGAGCTTGCCGTGGCGCTGAAGATGGACCCGCTGGAGCTGCGGCTGCGCTGCTACACGGATCGCGACCAGGACAAGAACCTGCCGTTCTCCAGCAAGCGGCTCAAGGAATGCTATCAGCAGGGCGCCGAGGCGTTCGGCTGGTCGAAGCGCAGCGCCGAGCCGCGCTCGATGCGCGACGGAAGCGAGCTGGTCGGCTGGGGCATGGCGAGCGGCGCCTGGGAAGCGATGCAGATGCCGTTCGCTTCGCGCATCGTGATGACCGCCAACGGCCATGTCGAAGTGGCCAGCGCGACTTCGGACATCGGCACCGGCACCTACACCATCATGGCGCAGGTCGCCGCCGACATGCTGGGCGTGCCGCTCGACAGCATCACCGTGAAGCTCGGCGATTCCACCCTGCCAAAGGCGCCGGTCGAGGGCGGCTCATGGACCGCCGCCTCGATCTCGCATGCCATCGTCAATGCCGCCGACGACATCCGCGCCGAGCTGTCGCAGATCGCGCAGACCATGCCGGACTCGCCGCTGCAGGGGCTGACGGCCGACGAGGTCACCTTGGCCGACGGCGCCATTGTCGCGATCGCGGATCGCAGCCGGTCGGTGCCGATGTCCGACGTCATGCGCCACGGCGGCAAGGATCGCATCGAGAAGGAGCGCGGCGCGGACTTCGAGGACGACGACAAGCACGCCCACAACACCCACTCGGCGATCTTCGTCGAGGTGAAGGTCGACGAGGAGCTCGGAGTGATCCGCGTGACGCGCATCGTCAACGCCGTGGCCGCGGGGCGCATCCTCAACACCAAGACCGCGGCGAGCCAGATCATGGGCGGCGTCGTCATGGGCATCGGCATGGCGCTGCACGAGGAGGCTGTGATCGATCACCGCTTCGGCCGCATCATGAACGCCAACATCGCCGAGTATCACATGCCGGTGAACGCCGACGTCCACGACATCCAGGTCATCTTCGTCGACGAGGAGGATCGCATCATCAACAAGATGGGCATCAAGGGCGTCGGCGAGATCGGAATCGTCGGCGTGCCCGCCGCGATCGCCAACGCCGTGTATCATGCGACGGGCAAGCGCGTGCGCGATCTGCCGATCACCTTGGACAAATTGCTGGGGTGAGCATCGCTTGACCCGATGCCGAGCGCAGACCATGATCGTCGGATGATCCCATCGTCCGATGCCGGACACGCATGCCGATTGTCATGGTCTCCGATCTGGCGGCGCTCGCAGCCGCGCTCAGCATCGCCGTCAGCAACATCGTCGCTCCGTCGGCCGTTCGTCATCTCGGCCCGCTGGTGTTCAACGCCATCCGTCTGGCCGCCGCGCTCGTCACGGTGCTGATCACCGTCGCGCTGCGGGGGCATTGGGCGTCGCCATCCGTCACTCAATTGCTGATGCTGGCGGGCTCGAGCCTGCTCGGCGTCGTGGTTGCGGATTCCTGCTTCTATGCGGCGTTGGCGCGGCTCGGGCCGCGCCTGACGTCTGTGGTCTATGCGAGCTGGGCAGGTTTCGCTGCCATGCTCGGCTATCTGCTGCTGGGCGAAACGTTGTCGGTGATCAAGAGCGCAGGAATTGGCTGCATCATGGCGGGCGTCTGCATCGCCATCATCTTCAGACAACCCGGCGCGATTGCCGATGAGACCCACGGCTCGCTGCGTTCGGGCCTCCTGTTCGGCCTTGCATCCGCGTTGTTCGCGGCCGCCGCCGTCCTGATCGCCCGGCCTGTCATGGCGGCGGGACTGGATCCGGCTTTGGCTACATCGATCCGTGCTGCGATCGGACTCGTCGCCTTGCTGATCTTGTCCGCCATGCCCGGCGTCCGACGCTCCAGCCCGGCGAGCGCATCCGTCGTCCTCCGATCCGCGCTCAGCGGCGTGCTCGGGATGGGGGTGGGCATGACTCTGGTCTTGTTCGCGTTGACGAGCCGGCCGGTCGGGATCGTATCCAGTCTGTCGTCCACGACGCCCGTCATGATCCTGCCGCTGCTCTGGTGGAGCACCGGTCTCCGGCCGTCTGGGGCCGCCTGGCTCGGCGCTGTGCTGGCGGTCATGGGCATCGCCGCAATCACCAGCGGATTCTGAAACCCGCGATCGTAACGCCAACAATCCTGCCGCACTCTCTCCTTGGTTCGCGGCGCCGGCGGACATCTCTCCACGCTTCCGCCCCATGCTGTCCGGATTGTCGGAGGACAAGCAGGCGGCGCCCGAGCCGGCGCAATTTGGTCAGCGTGAGGCGATCCCGGCATGGTCGACATCCAGCGTTTGGTCAGCTCAAGCAGGGTCCTGCCGCTCACACATTTGGCAGCGCTGTGCGCGGCCGTCGGCCTGTCCGGCTGCGCGACTGCGCCGATCACGCAGAGCGGCGCGCTCGCGTCCTATCGTTCCCTGGAGGAGTCGAACGGACTGCTCGCCAAGTCGGTGCTCAACATCAACAAGGATAACGTGCTGGCTGCGACGACGGTGCGCATCATGCCGACAACGTTTGCTGGCGACGTCGGCTCGGTGCTCAGCGAGCCGCAGCAGCGGCTGGTGACGAACGCCGTCGATCGCGCGCTGTGCCTCAATTTAAGTGAGCGTTTCACGGTCGTGCTGCCGAACGAGCGGGCCGACCTGACGACGCGCACCTTCATCACGCAGGCGGCCGCGACGGATCCGGTGGCCGCGGGTGCCTCGAAGGTCGTCTCCGCCGTTCCCGGCGCGCTCGGCGTTCCCGTGCCGGTCCCGCGGCTGCCGATCGGGCTCGGCAGCCTCACCATCGAAGCGGAGGCGGTCGATCGCAAGGGACGGCAGCAGGCCGCCATGGTGTGGGCGCGCGGCGCCAACTCGTTCACCAACTCGCCGGTGATCTCGCAGGCCGGCGACGCCTATGATCTCGCGGGCTCGTTCAGCGCCGATTTCGGCCAGTTGCTGGTGACCGGCGAGACGCCCTTCGGCAAGCCGCCCAAGATCCCGTCCATCGAGCGCATCGGCGCCGCCCTCGGCGCCAAGCCGAAGAACCCCGCCTGCGAGGCGTATGGCAGAGACCCCGGCCTGATCGGCATGGTCGCCAGCCGCCTCGGCGCCCCCCCGGAATGGACCGACAAGGGCGCGCCAGCGTCCGAGGCACAGGCGAGCACGCAGATGGCGGCGAAGCGGTAGGGCAGGCCGCGCAAGTAGATCGTGACAGGCTGTCGAAGCTAATAGATGAGAACCAACACTCGCCCCCGAGCCACGCTGCCCTCCCTCTCCCCGTTCTTACGGGAAGAGGGTCGGGGTGAGGGGCCGCCGCACGGGTGGTGCAACGACCAGCCGCCGACCTACGCGTCCGATGGAGCATCGATGGAGCTTCGTATGTGCCATGCCCCTCACCCGGATTGCTGCGCAATCCGACCTCTCCCCGCAAAGAGCGGGGAGAGGTTTACACCGCCGGTGCCGACCGAGATTGCCTTGAGGAGCTCGGTCGCGCGGAACGGACTAGGACAGTCATCATAGATACAGAGGCAATAGACGCGAACTCGCGCCGCAATGGCAGTGCGCTCCCTCTCCCCGTTCTTCACGGGGAGAGGGTCGGGGTGAGGGGCAGCGGCACGGGTGGTGCAACTACGAGCCGCCGACCTACGAGTCCGATGGAGCATCGATGGAGCTTCGTATGTGCCATGCCCCTTACCCGGATTGCTGCGCAATCCGACCTCTCCCCGCAAAGAGCGGGGAGAGGTTTGCACCGCCGGTGCCGACCGAGATTGCCTTGAGGAGCTCGGTCGCGCGGAACGGACTAGGACAGTCATCATAGATGCAGAGGCAATAGACGCGAACCCGCGCCGCAATGCCAGTGCGCCCCCTCTCCCCGTTCTTCACGGGGAGAGGGTCGGGGTGAGGGGCAGCGACACCGGTGGTGCAACTACCAGCCGCCGACCTACGCGTCCAATAGAGCATCGATGTAGCTTCTTATGTGCCATGCCCCTCACCCGGATTGCTGCGCAATCCGACCTCTCCCCGCAAAGAGCGGGGAGAGGTTTGCACCGCCGGTGCCGACCGAGATTGCCTTGAGGAGCTAGGTCGCGCGGAACGAATCGGGATAGGCATGGGTGTAGAGACGATCAACACGAACCCGCGCCGCAACGGCAGTGCGCTCCCTCTCCCCGTTCTTCACGGGGAGAGGGTCGGGGTGAGGGGCAGCCGCACGGGTGGTGCGTGTAATCAAACTCGGTTCTTTTCCACTGACTACATCTTGCGATGTCGTCACGGGAGAATGGAGTTCGTCTCCTTGTTGACACCTCCCGTGTGGCTGCCCCTCACCCCAGCCCTCTCCCCGTAAGAACGGGGAGAGGGAGCATACTGCCGCCGCATGCGAGATCCACTCTGCCCATTGATGTTAATCTCGACAAACTACTCCCGCGCCAGCGCCGTCGCCGGATCGAGCCGGGACGCGTTGCGGGCGGGCATGTAGCCGAAGCCGATGCCGATGGCCATGGAGATCACGGCGGAGCCGACCATGGCGAGCGGCGAGTAGATCAGCTGGAAGCCGACATCGAGCGCGTTGAAGACGGTGCCGAAGCCGACCGCGAGCGACAATCCTAGCGCGCCACCTAATAAGCACACGAGCACCGCCTCGATCAGGAACTGCATCAGGATATCGCTGCGCCGGGCGCCGACCGCCATGCGCACGCCGATCTCGCCGACGCGCTCGGACACCGACACCAGCATGATGTTCATCACCCCGATGCCGCCGACCAGCAGCGAGATCACGGCGATGGCCGCGACCAGCAAGGTCAGCACCTGCGTCGTGCTCTCGACGGTCTTGCGGATGTCGTCGGTGTTGAGGACGAAGAAGTCCTTGGCGTTGTGGCGCGAGGTCAGCAGCGCCGTCGCGGCGCGCTCGGCGTCGGCCATCGGCGTCGCCTCGTCGACGCGGACGCTGATGCTGCGCAGCACCTGGTTGCCGATGAAGCGCGCCTGCACGGTGGTATAGGGCAGATAGACGATCGGCGTCGAGCTGGAGCCGAAGCCGGCCTGCTGCTGCTTGGTGACGCCGACGATTCGGCACGGTACCTTGCCGATCAGGACCACGCTGCCGAGCGGGCTGACATCGGCATCCGGAAACAGCGCCTTGCGCGCATTGTCGTCGATCACGGCATCCTGTGCATAGGAGCGCACGGAATCGGCATCGAGATAGCTGCCTTCGGCGAGCTCGGTATTCTTGACGCGGAAATACTGCTCGCCGACGCCCGAGACCTGTGCGCTGACCTCGATCGCGCCGAACCGCAGCGTGCTGGTCGTCGACACCGTCGGCGAGATCGCATCGACATAAGGCTGCTCCGCCATCACCCTGGCGTCGGCGAGCACCAGCGTCCTGATCTTGCTGGCCTTGGTATCGCCGAAATCCTTGCCGGGGAAGAATTCCAGCGTGTTGGTGCCGAGCCGGTTGATGTTCTCGAGGACACGCGCCTGAGAGCCGCGGCCAAGCGCCAGCACCAGAACGACGGAGGCCACGCCGATGATGATGCCGAGCATGGTGAGGAAAGCGCGCATCCGGTGCGCGTTCATCGCGAGCAGCGCCATCCGGGCGGCCTCGCGCAGGCGGTCGAGCTGGCTGCGCCACCATGATGCGATCGGCGCCGGATGGTCCTCGCTCGCCGTGGCCGTCGCGGGGCTGGACGCGCGCGGATTGGGGCGGTCGGAGATGACGCGTCCGTCCTGAAGCTCGATGATGCGCCGGGCGCGCTGGGCGACGCCGGCATCATGGGTGACGATGATGACGGTGCGGCCGGACGCGCTGATCTCGTCGAGAATGCGCAGCACCTCCTCGCCGCTGGCGCGGTCGAGCGCACCGGTCGGCTCGTCGGCGAGGATGACATCGGGATCGTTGACGAGGGCGCGTGCGATCGACACCCGCTGCTGCTGGCCGCCCGAGAGCTGGCCAGGCCTGTGCCCGATACGGCCGCCCATGCCGAGCCGCTGCAGCAGCGACGCGGCCTTGCGGCGCCGCGCCTCGGAGGAAAGTCCCGAATACACCGCAGGCACCTCGGCATTCTCGACCCGAGGTCAGCTCGCCGAGCAGATGATAGCGTTGGAAGATGAAGCCGAAATGCTCGCGGCGCAGGGCCGCCAGTTCGTCGGGATCGAGCGAGCCCATCTCGCGCCCGGCGATCCTGTAGCTGCCGGAGGTCGGGCGATCGAGACAGCCGAGAATGTTCATCAGCGTCGACTTGCCAGAGCCGGACTGGCCGATGATCGCGACCATCTCGCCGCGCGCAATTCGGATGTCGACGCCGCGGAGCGCGTGCACGGTTCCTTCGCCCGACGCGTAGCGCCGACCGACGTTCTGCAGATCGATCAGAAGCTCCGCCATCACGGACCCCCAGCCCCGGGCGGGGGCGGCATGATGGTCTGCTTCGGTCCCTCGCCGGCGGCCGAGATGACCACGCGCTCGCCCGCGTCCAGACCCGACTGCACCTCGGCTCGGATCTTGTTGTTGAGGCCGATCCGGACGCTGCGCTTCTGCAGGACGCCCGCGCTGTCGAGCACGCGAACGCGATAGCTGCCGTCCGGTTCGGGGTTGCCGAGCGCCGAGGACGGGATGGTCAGCACGTTGCGCGCTTCGCCGAGCAGGATGTGGACTTCGGCGGTCATGTAGGTCATCAGCCGCCCGTCCGTATTGGCGACGTCGAAGACGCCATTGTAGTAGATTGCGGTCGAGCTGGAGGAGGACGTGCTGCTGCTGCTCGACGTCGTTGTCGTGGTCGAGGAGAAGCTGGAGTCGGTCTTGACGGATTCCGGCGCGGGCTCGATGCTCCCGAGGGTTGCCGTGTAGCGGCGATCGGGATCGCCGAGGATGGTGAAGTAGACGTTCTGGCCCGGCCGGACCCTGACGACGTCGGCCTCGGAGATCTCGACGCGCACCGTCATGGTCTCGACCTGGCCGAGCACGACGATCGTCGGCGCCGACTGCACGGCATTGACGGTCTGGCCCTGCGGGGTGGCGATCGCCAGCACGGTGCCGTCGATGGGAGCAGTGATCTTGGTGTAGCCGAGATTGACCCGCGCGGTCTCGATCGCGACCTCGGCCTCGACGATCTGCGCCTCGAGCTGCGCGATCTGTGCCTGGGTCTGCTTCACGGTGGCTTCGGCACTGTCATAGTCCGCCCGCGACGACGCCTTCTGCGCCAGCGTCGTCTGCTGCCGCGCCAGATTCGCCTCCGCAAGCGCCAGCGTGGCCAGCTTCTCGTCGCGCTGGGCGCGCACGTTGCGCAAGGCGGCCTCGTTGGTGCGCAACGTGTATTGTTGAGTGAGCGAATCGATCTCGGCGATGAGATCGCCCGCTTTGACCTTCTGGCCGAGCTTGACGTTGAGCGCGACGAGCCGGCCGGAGACCTGGGCGCCCACTGCGACGAGCTTGACCGGCTTCAGCGTGCCAGTCGCAAGCACGGTCTGCTCGATGTCGCCGATCGTGACGGGCGCGGTGGCGAGGTTGGCGTTGGGATTGCGGGTGGCGCGCTGGACGACCAGGCCGAGCGCCGCAAGGATCATGAGACCGGTGATCAGCAGAGGCCAGCGTCGTCGTGGCTTCGGCTTGGACGACGGCGTGGTGCCTTCGTCGATCGCGACCGGGTTGGACAGATGGGGCAGGGGTGCATTCATCGGGCTACTTGGGACGCTGGTGAATCACGTGGGGATCATCTGGGCGCAACGGCCTGGGCGAGATGCGGGCCGGTGCCGCTGTCGACGACCTCCGGCACCGAGCTGTCGATCGGGCCGGTCCAGCCGCCGCCGAGCGCCTTCGCGAGCGCCACGTAGTTCTTCGCCAATGTGGCGCGGCTGGCGAGCAGGCTGTCCTCGGCGGTGAATTGAGAGCGCTCGGCGTCGAGGACGTCGAGGAAGGTGCTGGAGCCGGTCTGGTAGAGCGAACGCGACAGCTTGGCGGCCTCGCCATAGCGCCGCGCGGATTCGCTGAGGCTGCGGATGCGCAGCCGCTCCTGGCCGAGGTTGACGATGGCGTTCTCGACGTCCTCGAGCGCGCTCAGGACGGCATTGCGCCAGGCAACGTGATATTCGTCGCGCTGCGCTTCGGCGACTTCGACGGCGGCCCGCAGCTTGCCGCCGTTGAAGATCGGCAGCGAGACGCTCGGGCCGATCGACCAGCCGATCGTCGAGCTCTTGCCGAGATCGCCGAGCTTGAGCGCTGATGTCGAGACCGTGCCTGTCAGGCTGACGTCGGGATACAGCGCGGCGGTGGCCTGGCCGATCTTCGCGGTGAACTGCGCGAGCTGCCGCTCGGCCTTTCGGACGTCCGGACGCATCACCAGCACGTCGGCCGGAATGCCCTTCGGCAGCGGCAGGCGTGGCGCGGGGATCGGCAAGGTGCGCGACAGGCGCTGGCTGAGCGCGGTCGGATCGCGTCCGAGCAGCACGCCGAGCCGGTGCACCGCTTGCTGATAGCTCGCCTCATAGGTCGGGATGGTGGCTTCCGTGCTGGCCGCAAGCGCCGCGGCCTTGGCGGTGTCGACGGCCGAGGCCGAGCCGGCATTCTGTTTGCGCTGGGTCAGCGCCGCGGTCTCGCGCTGCGAGGCGGCGGTACGCCGCGCCAGCGCCACCCGCGCCTGATAGGCCCGGGCATCGATGTAGTTGGAGGCGACGTCGCCGATCAGCGTCAGCAAGGTCGCGCGTAGATCATCCTCGGCGGCATCGACGCCGTAGCCCGCGGCCTCGACGGCGCGGCGGTTGGCGCCGAACAGATCGAGCTCCCAGCTCGAATCGAAGCCGGCCTGGAACTGGCTATAGGTGGAGGGTGCGATCGCGATGCCATTCGTGGCCGAGCCGGCGCTGCGGGTCTCGGTCGCCGACCCGGTGCCGCTCACGGTTGGAAACAATGCGCCCACCGCCTGGCGCTGCGTCGCGCGGGCCTCGCGGATGCGCGCCTTGGCGGCGGCGACATCGAGATTGCCGCCGACCGCTTCGCCCATCAGTTGATCGAGCAAGGGATCACCGAGGTTGCGCCACCACTGCGCAAGCTCGAGCCGTTGCGCTGGCTGGCTTCGATCGCTGCTCCAGCGCTGCGGCGTGCCGAAATCCGGCGTGATGTAGTCGGGTCCGACAGCGCAGCCGGCGAGCAGCGGCGTGGAGAGGCAGAGGGCAAGCAGCGCTGGCTTCACGGGGCTTTGCATCGCGGTTCGGAAGGAGGCCGCGCCGGCTGGACGGCCACGCCGCAGGACTTCCCTGTTGATTGATTGTTTGATCGCTCAAGCCTTAGGCGTGATGGCCGTTGCACAGGGTTAAGTCGCGTGAAGAAATGTTTCCGCCTTAACAATACAGCTTGATTTCGCCACGATCGGGCGCGGCTTCGGGCTGTTCTTTTCGGCCAAAATCGACCATCTTCCGCGCATGATGTCGTCACACAATACCGCCGTGACTATCGACGCCAACCTGCCGGCAGCCGCGCGGATCCTCTGCGTCGAGGACGACCGCGAGATCGCAGCATTGCTCACCGAGCTGTTGCAGGAGCACGGCTTTGCGCCGCGCTTCGTCGCCTCGGCGGCTGCGATGAACGACGTCCTGCAGCGCGAGCAGGTCGATCTCATCATGCTCGATCTGATGCTGCCGGACGAGGACGGCATGAGCATCTGCCGCCGGCTGCGCCAGATCTCGACGGTGCCGATCATCATGGTGACCGCGAAGGGCGAGGACATCGATCGCATCCTCGGCCTCGAGCTCGGCGCCGACGACTATGTCGTCAAGCCGTTCAATCCGCGTGAGCTGGTGGCGCGCATCCGCGCGCTGCTGCGCCGCTCGCAGCTCCATCCCGCCGTGATCGCCGCGCGTCAGGCGCCGATGAGCTTCGACGGCTGGCGCATCGAGCCGGCGACGCGCACGCTGTTCGATCCCGACCGCGTCAAGATCACCTTGACCAGCGCCGAGTTCGACATCCTCCTGGCGTTCTGCCGCAACGCCGGCCGCGTGCTGTCGCGCGAGCAGCTGATCGAGCTGGCGCATGGCGGCCAGGCCGGCCCGGTCGAGCGCAGCATGGACGTCCACATCAGCCGCATCCGCCAGAAGATCGAGCCCGGCGCCAAGAGCTGGAGCATGATCAAGACCGTGCGGCTCGGCGGCTACGTGTTCACGCCAAAGGTCGAGACCCTCGATGAAGCCTGATAGCAAGACCTGCAGCAACGCGTTCCCGCGGCTCGGCCTCACCACGCAGATCGTGACCCTGGCGTCGTTGTCGGTGCTGTTCGGCATGGTGCTGATGATCGCGGCGGTGCTGCTGTTCTTCGATCCGCCCGACGAGCAGGAATCGCCGGCCTATGGCGTCGCCCGCGTGAGTGAGGCGGTGCATTTCGTCCGCGCCGCCAAGGATCCCGTCGCCGTCGAGAGCAGCCTGTCGAGCCTGCGCAGCTCGGGCATCCAGGTCGAGCTGGTGCCGTTGACGTCGCTCACGCTGCTGCCGAAACCGGAGCGCAGCGTGCCGCTGACGTCGAAGCTTGCGCGCCGCCAGCTCGGCGTGCTGCGCGACGTCACCCTGCTGCACGGCGTCGGCTACGGCGCGGCGCCGCCGACGCAGATCATCGTCCAGGTCGATAATGAGCATGCGCTGGTGTTCGACGACGTGCCGCGGCTGGAATTCTGGTCGATCGTGGTCAAGCCGACCATGGTGTTCCTGTTCCTCATCCTGATCCTCGGCGTGCTGCTGTCGATCTATGCGGCGCGGGCGATCATCAGGCCCTTGTCGGAAATGGCGCGCGCGGCGGCCGCGTTCGGCCGCTCGCCGGGCGCACAGGAGCCGCTCGCCCGGCGCGGGCCGAAGGAGATCGTGCAGGTCGCCGACGCGCTCAACGAGATGCAGGCGCGCATCCGCACGCTGCTCGACGACCGCACGCGGATGCTGGCGGCGATCAGCCACGATCTGCGCACGCCGCTGACCCGGCTGCGGTTGCGCTCTGATAGGATCGGGCAAGGCGACATGCGCGCGGCGATGCTGCGCGACATCGACCAGGTCAGCCGCATGCTCGACGAGACGCTCGACTATTTGCGCGACGACACGAAGGCCGAGCAGCCGGCGCGCATCGAGCTGTCGAGCCTTTTGGAGACGATCTGCTGCGACTTCGCCGATGTCGGCCACGCCGTCAGCTATCGCGGCCCGCAGCGGCTGGTCTGCGAGGGCCGGCCGCGGGCGTTGTCGCGCGCGGTGACCAACGTGGTCGAGAACGCGGTCAAGCATGGCAGCGAGGTGATCGTCAGCCTGGACAGCACAATGGATGGGATCATCGCCATCGAGGTGGCCGATGACGGCCCGGGCATTCCGCAGGCGTTGCAGGCGCGCGCGCTGGAGCCGTTCGTCAAGCTCGACCAGGCGCGCTCGGCCGGCGGCTTCGGCCTGGGGCTCTCGATCGCGCAGGAGATCATGAAGAAGCACGATGGCGGCATCGCCCTGATGCCGAACACGCCGCGCGGCCTGCGCGTGCGGTTGTCGCTGCCGCTGCGCGCGGCGCTGTCCGCCGCCGCGCCGATCCCGGCCAAGGTGGCGTGAACGAAAGGCCCCGCCGGGGGACTGGTCCGGCGGGGCCTTCGCATCCACTGACGGCGGGGGGACGGCGTCAGCTGATCCGCTTCCAGGTCTGGCCGCCGCAGAACAGGCCGCCGAAGGCGCAGCCCTGGACGCGCAAGGTGGTCGGGTTCTTCAGGACGATGGTCGAGTCGTAGTTGCCGCCGCCGTCGGGATCATGGATGCGGCCGACCCATTTGCTGTCCTTCGGCTTCATGTTGATCAGGATCTTCTCGCGGGTCTTCTCGGCAAAGCCGCAGATATTGGTGCCGCACGGCTCGATCACGACGTTGCCTTTGCCGCCCTCGGTGGCCCACAGGCCGAGCGGCGAGGTCGGGTCAGTGGCCGGCGCGGGAGCCTGCTGAACGGCCGCAGGCGCGGCGGCGGCGACCGTCTGCGCCGGAGCAGGGGCGGGCGCCGGCTGCACGGCCGGCGCAGTCGCTGTGACCGGCGCCGGCGGCACCGGCATCTGCACGGTCGAGGCGGGCGCGACCGGAGCCGGCGCGACCGGCGCGGCGACAGCGGCGGGCGCAGTCACCATCGGCGGAGCCGCGGCCGGCGCGGGAGTCGTTGCAGCAGGTGCAGCGGCGGCGCTGGCGGCAGGCGCCTTGCTCGCCGGCGTATCGTCATCGTCGAGCTTGGATTTCAACCCGCTGAGATCGACGCCGGAGACCTGCAGGCAGGACAGCGACTGGCAATTGCGCGGCATAGTGACGCGAATCTTGCGGCCGTCGAAATCGAACGCGATCGAGCTGCCGGCCTGCGCGGCGCTGCTCGCGATCAGAATGGCGGCGGCGGCCAGAGACACGGTCTTCATGGATGAGCTCCCTTCGGTCGGCGTGGTGAACCTGAGGGAACTCGTAAGCCCATGACGCGCACACATCTGTGAGACGCGTCACGGTCAGCGCTCCTTGCCGGCGACGTCGCCCAGGCCCGGAGAGCTGCGATCCTAGATCAGGCCGATCACGATCGCGCCAACAAAGGCAAACGCGGCATAGGCAACCATCGTGCTCAGGCGACCGCCAGAGGTCATGACACGGTTCCCATCATCAGCGTTTCATCGCGCCAATCTCGCGCGCGCAGCGAAGAATAGTCGTCCGCCCTCGGCAGAAAAGGCAGGGCCGCTGCCACTTGCACGGGGATCAGCGGGGTCCGTTACGGAGATGGTTTCTTCTCCGTCAACAGACGGCATTGACAGCTCCTTAAGCAAATTGCCGCAAACCTCTGCAGATGACGCGCGGAGTTCGTTTGTATCTCGTCGGCTCCATCGTCCTTGTCTCGCTTGCGGGTTGCGGCCGTGGATTTTTCCAGGAGCGCGAGCCGTGGCGGGCCGAGGCCGAGATCGCCTGCCTGAAATCGGGAGCGGTGAAGGAGAGTGCGGACATTGTCCGCATCGATCCGATCTCCGGCCCCGGCATGTGCGGTGCCGACTACCCGCTCAAGGTGGCGGCGCTCGGCGAAGCCAGCGCGAGCTACGGCTTCGCCGATGAGAGCCTGCGCCCGCCGGGATCGATCGGCGGCCAGCCGCGCTGGCCGATCAACAAGCAGCCGCAGAATTATCCGTCGTCCACCTATCAGCCCGCGTCGTCTTATCCGCCTTCGAGCGCAGGTTATCCGAACGCCGCTGCGGCCCAGCCGAGCTATGGCGCCGCGCCCGGCGCGCCGCTGCAGCTCGAGCCGCCAGCCGGCGAGGACGACGTCAATCTTCCGGCCGACACGTCCTACCCCGCCGCGCCATATCGAACCCAGCCGGCGCCGCGCACCGCCTATCCGCAGCAGGAGCCGCCGCCGCGGCTCGGGCCGTCACGCGATCCCATCGGCACCACCGGTCCCGTCGCGGTGAAGCCGACCGCCACGCTCGCTTGTCCGATCGTCTCCGCGCTCGATCGCTGGCTCGCGGAGTCGGTGCAGCCGGCCGCGCAGCGCTGGTTCGGCCAGCGCGTGGTCGAGATCAAGCAGATCTCGGCCTATTCCTGTCGCGGCATGAACGGCAATCCGAGCGCGCACATCTCCGAGCACGCCTTCGGCAACGCGCTCGACATCGCCGCCTTCACGCTCGCCGACGGCCGCCGCATCACCGTTAAGGACGGCTGGATCGGCCTGCCGGAGGAGCAGGGCTTTCTGCGCGACGTCCAGGGCGGGGCGTGCCAGCAATTCACCACCGTGCTCGCGCCGGGCTCCAACGTCTATCACTACGACCACATCCATGTGGACCTGATGCGCCGCGCCAGCCGCCGCCTGATCTGCCAGCCGGCGGCGCAATCCGGCGAGACGATCGCCGCGCGCGCGCAGCAGCGCCGCTACGGCTACGGCCAGCGCGATCCCGACGTGACCAGCTCGATCGCCTCGCGCAAGCAGCCCAAGTCGATCGGGCAATTGATCAACGAGGAAGACGAGCTCCGCGATTATTGAGGCTGAGGCTGAGGCTGAGAACAACGGGCGCGAATCGGGAAAGCTCAATTCGCTGTTCGTGTTCGCGCCCCGACATTCGCCACTCGCTTGTCGCTTGTGCGCGTCTGTGGATTTCTCCTCCGCAGGATGAACGGAGTGCGCCTCCTGTCCCGCCCCGGAACGCAATCGCGACCAGCGCAATATGCGCATTAGGAGTCCGTTGACCAATTTTGCCGTCCGCCATTGGCCGACACTAGACCTGCCACACTCGCCAGGAACAAGGCGCGCGGGGTTCTGGTTGCACGCCGGATGGGAGTGGTGGACATGGCATCGTATCGCATCAGGGCGATTGGCGTGGGCTTCGAGGTCAGCACCGAGGAGCATCCGGTGCTGGTCTGCCGCTCGCTGAAGATCGCCCGCCGCGCGGTGGCCGATGCGCAGCGCCTGGCGCTGCTGCCGCCGAAGCCGATTCCGTGGCGGGTGCCGCCGTCGCGCGAGGCCTGCGGTGAGTTCAGCGAGGACGACGTCGATTTCGAGATCGCGATCGTCGCGGATGGTCCGCCGTTGTGCGGGTGACGAGCTGCGGGCTTGTATGGTCTCGCCTGGTTGGGCTGCCCTCTCGCAGCGAGCGCGGTGCGCTCCCTCTCCCCGTTCTTCACGGGGAGAGGGCTGGGGTGAGGGGCAGCCGCACGGGCAGAGCAAGTAATGAGTTCAATTCCTGCTCATTCATGACGGCTTCGATGATGCAGTTGTCTTTCTCGGTCAGGCAAAGACTGTTGTCGATCGACATTCACACCGCCCGTGCCGCCGCCCCTCACCCCGACCCTCTCCCCGTGAAGAACGGGGAGAGGGAGCGCACTGCCGCTGCCGCGTGCATATCGATCTTCATCAGCATCGCTTCGAGCTGCCTAAGTCGACTCCGTATCAGGCCGAGCTCTTCTTCTCATGAAGCCGAGCTCTTCGCCAAGGCGACGGTGCGCTCCCCTCCCCCTTGCGGGGAGGGGTCGGGGGTGGGGGTCTCCGGGCGCTGAACTCGGTGAGTGGCACCCCTTAGACGCTGTTGGCTGTCTGCGGCGATAGCGCGACGCTGATGTAACAGGGCGGAGCTCACCATTGACAGCAGAGTTCGCGGACCCCCACCCCCGACCCCTCCCCGCAAGGGGGAGGGGAGTGCACCGTCGGCGCCGCGACAGCGGGGCGAACGTCGACAGCGGCGAGCTAGAACGTCCCCGCCACCGTGACCCTGAACGTCAGCGGCTCGATCGGGTGCAGGACGCGGTCCATCACGCCGGTTTGGCAGACTTGCGTGGGGACGGTCGACGTTCCCGCGCGAGGGTAGCACGCCTGGAACAGCGCGTCGCTTGGCAGCAGCGAGCCATAGCCATAGGAGATCTGGTTGGCCTTGGTGTTGAACAGGTTCAGCACGTCGAGCTGGATGCGCCAGCCATTGGCGTCGCGGAAGCCGATGCGGCCGTTGAAGACGCTGGTCGAATTGGAGCGGAAGTAGTTGTCCTCCGTCAGCGGCGTGGAGCCCAGATAGCGCCAGCGCAAGCCGCCGAACCAGCCGGTCTTCTCGCCGAGCGTAATGCCGGCCGATGCGATCATCGACGGCGCGTTGGGGATGTAGTTGCCCGGGGCGTTGCCGAGCTGAGCCTGCGGCCAGCCGGCCAGCGAGGCATAGGTCGCCGCCTGATCGGTGTTGTCGCCGACAAAGCGCGCATGCGTCATCGCGAGGTCGGCATCGATGTCGATCCACGACGCCGGCCGATAATGGTTGGTGAACTCGAAGCCGTAGCGCCGGCTCGGCCGGCTGGCCTCGGTGTCGCCGGCATCGCCGGAGAACAGGATCTCGGAATCCTGGTTGAGCATGAACAGGCTCAGCGACGAGTCGAGCCCCGGAATGACGCGGGTCCGCACGCCGACCTCCGCGCCCTTGGTGCGCACCAGCAGCGGCGACGAGTCGATCCGGTTGCCCGGCGCGTTCGGATCGTCGGTGGTGGTGGCGCCCCGCGCGTCGTTACTGTGCATGCCATAGCCCGCGCCGAGGAAGAACTCGGTCTGGGCGAACGGCCCGAGCACCATGCGGAATTTCGGGCTGCCGAGGCTCGCCTGCGCATCGCCGGTGTTGTTGCCATTATACAGCGAGTAGACGTGCGTCTGGTAATAGTCGCCGCGATAGCCGACGGTGGTGCGCAGCCAATCCGTCCAGCGCACCGTGTTCTCGACATAGAGCCCGACGCTGCCTTCGCCGACCTTGTCGCTGCGGACGGGAGTGAGATAGTTGCGCTGGGCCGTGTAGCTGAGCGCCAGCGCGATGTCGTCATAGCGGGTCTGGATGCCGAACGTCGTCTCCATCGGCCGCCCGGCAAAGCTGCCGTTCAAGGTGCGCGACGCATTGGCGCCGAGCATCAGCCGGTCGTCATGCTGGTGAAACTGATCGCCATTGTCGGGGTCGCGCAGCGCGTAGGTGAAATTGTTGTAGAGATCGAGCTGGCTCTTCACCACATAGGCGTTGGCCTTCCACGAGCCGGCATCGTCGGTGCCGGCGATGCGGCCCGACAGGGCAAAGCGGTTGGTCTTGCCGCCATCGGTCGGATCATATGCGTCATAGCGGCCGAGAACGCCCGAGGTGATCGCGCGCTCGGGCACCTGGTCGGTCGACGTCCAGCGGTTCGCATAGGCCATGCCGGTGATCGAGAAGCCGTCGGTCGCCGTGCCCTGCGAGTAGCGCATCAGGCCGTTGATCTTCTTGGCGTCGTCGGGCGTGGTCCACGGGCCGTCATAACGGGCGGCTTCGCCCGCGATCAGCAGATGACCGTCGCCGACATGCACCGAATCCATGCCGAAGAAGCGGCGATAGCCGAAGCTGCCCGCCGTCATCTGCGCGATCGCCTTGGGCACGCTGTCGATTAGGCCGATATGCACGCTGCCCACCGAGGCGAAATCGCCTTCGTCGGCAAAATAGGGGCCCTTGCGGACGTCGACGCGGCCGATCGTCTCCGGCATCAGCCAATTCAGATCGGCATAGCCCTGGCCATGCGCATGCGTGCGCATGTTGACCGGCACGTCGTCGACGAACAGCGCCAGGTCCGTGCCGTGGTCGAGATTATAGCCGCGCAGAAAATACTGGTTGGCTTTGCCTTCGCCGGAATGCTGCGTGACGATCAGGCCGGGCACCGCCTCCAGCACCTCGCCGGGGCGCGTCGCAGGCCGCGCGTTGATCTCCTCGCCGGTGATGACGGTCTCGCTCGCCATGCCCTGCGCGCGCGGCGCACCCGAGCCGACATTGGGCGCGCCGGACGGTGCAGCCGCGGTCGCTGCCGCCGAGGGCACGGCCGCGGCCGTGCGCGGCGCGCCGGGCTTCGGCCGCTGCGCCTCGCGCCTCACTTGCGGCTTCGGCTTCGCGCTGCGTTTGGGCGCATCGACGTCGACGGTCGGCAACTCGGCGGGCGGGCGCTCGGGATGGGCCTGCGCCTGCTGCGCCAAGGACTGCGCCACTGCCGCCATCAGCACACCAACACTCGCCCCACGCCACCGCATCGTCACGCCCCTCGGTCTCGCCTCGGGACGTGCGTCATCATCTGCCGCAAGCCGTCATTGGCCCGCGACACGCTCGCTTGGATCGCCCCGCTGTCGAGTGTTAAAGAACGCTAAGGTGACACCAGTATGATGTCAACGAGCAAACATCATACTCAATATCATACGCGTGGAACAGTGTTGCCGCCGGGAGACGATGCATGCAGCGCCTGACGATCACCATCGACGACGATCTGCTCGCGGAGGTCGATGCCTTCATGGCGCGGCGCGGCTACGACAACCGCTCGGAGGCGTTTCGCGATCTTCTGCGCAGCGGTCTGGAGAGCGCCGACACCGGCGCCAGCGATACCCGGCCGTGCATCGCCACCCTCAGCTACGTCTACGATCACGCCGCGCGCGAGCTGCCGAAGCGTCTCACGCAGGAGGCGCATGATCACTCCGGTCTCGCCCAGGCGACCTTGCACGTCCACATCGACCAGGAGAGCTGTCTCGAGGTCACCGTGCTCAAGGGCGAGCGTGCCGAGGTCAAGGCCTTCGCCGACCACGTCATCGCCGAACGCGGCGTCCGCCACGGCCACGTCGCGATGATGCCGATCGAGCCGGTCGCGGAGCATGGGCACGCGCATAGTCATTCGCACAGCCACAGCAGCAGCCACAGTCACTCGCATTCCCACACCACGAAGAGCGGTAAGAAGTAGTTGTGCTGCTCATGACTGCGCCCTCTCCCCTTGTGGGAGAGGGCATCTCCGGACTATCCGCGCGTAAGGTTGGGTGAGGGGTCTCTGTCCGCAGGCACATTGCCCGTAGAGACATACCCCTCACCCGACCGAGCTTGCTGCACTGTCCTACATGCCCTCTCCCACAAGGGGAGAGGGCGCAATCATGAGCAGATGACGCCTGATGGTGCCAACAATCACCCTGCGCCCAGAAACCAATTTCTCCAATCCCATCAACCTGATTTGCCCTGTCCAGTCCCGCGCGCAAAAATATTCATCTTCCAATTTTCCGAATTTCATGTTTCACTCTGCCCATCCCGCCTCGATCGAAGAGGGACGTTTCGCGGTCGTCACGAGCGGTTGGAGGTGGGGAGCGGTGGCCTGTCGGCGCGCAGCGCGCTGGAATCGCGAGCGGACGAACGCGACCGGCAGGACGGTGAAGTCGTAGGGTCCTGACGCCCCGATGCTGGCGTCAAGTTCGTTGCGGATGCTCAGGGCATCGGACGAGCGACGGTGGCTAACAAGCCCGGACACCGGGGAGACTGCGTATAATCCGTCAACCCATCGCGCAGGGAAGGCCGGGTGTTCTCGGCCAGACCTGTGGTACCTGCCGCCTGCATTTTTTTTCGCAGGCGGGCCACGGGCGCGGCCAGCGCCCGGCCTTCCCTGCGCCCTCCGATCACGACGAGGGTGATCCGATTGCAAAGCTCGGGCGTCCCCTGCCGCGAGAAGGAGAGCGCATGTCTGGAGACAAGGCGGTGGGCGTCAGCGATGTCTCAGTTCTTGACGCCGTAGGTGGCGAGAAACATGCGCACGGCGCTCGACACGACGCGGTGAACATCGTCCGGCGCAGGCGCCGGCGCGCCCTGGAAGATGAAGGGCAGGAACAAGGTCGCCTGGCACATCAGCTGGAATTGCGAGGCGGCGAGATGGCAGTCGTCGATCGCAAGCTCTTTCGCTTCGACACGAGCCTGCAGATAGGCCGCGAGCCGGTTGATGGTGCCCTCGAGGACGCAATCATAGTAGCGCCGTCCGACCTCCGGCATGCGCTCGGCGATCGCCATCACCGTGCGAATGGCCGAGCCGCCGCCCGGGCGGCACACCACCGCGATCCAGGCCGAGCCGAACTCGTACAGCACGGTGGCGGCATCGCGCGCCGGGTCGAAGCTGAAATTCGAGGCGCCACGATGCACCGTCTCCTCCTCGACGATCGCCTCGAACAGGCGGAATTTGTCGGCGAAGTAGACGTAGAGCGTACCCTTGGAGACGCCGGCCGCACGCGCGATCTCGCCCATGCTGGCGCCGTCGAAGCCCAAGTCCATGAAGACCTTGCGGGCGCCGTCGAGGATCTGGCGCCGCTTCGAGGAATCCTCGTCCTGCGTCACCGGGGGTGTGGTGTGGTCGCCTTCAATCATTGGTTCAGGCTGTTCCAGAAAATGCCCGTCGACGCAACGTCGCGGCAGGACGTGAGCGAGTATGTTGCAGCAGCGAAGATATAGATTGACCGAACGGTTCGGTCAATGATATAGGTCAAATTGACCGAACGGTTCGGTCGATTTTTTCGGGGGCGATGCGGCCCCGCAGTGATGGGTGGGAGTCTCTGATGGCTGCTGCGAGGGAACAGGCTGTGCGGGCACGCCGGCCCGAGGCGGAGAGTGTGCCGAGCCAAGTCTCGAGCCAGGCCAAGCCCGAGGCGGCCCGTTCGCAGTCCAACGAGGCCGCGTCGCTCAAACTGGACAACTCCGCCGAGGTCACCGCTGAAGCGCCGGCCGAACGGCCCGCCGCCCCGGCTGGTCAACCCGCAGGACAGAAACCCCCGGCCGCCCCCGCCGCGCCGCCGAAATCCGGCAAGCGCAAGCGCGTGCTCGCCGGCATCGGCCTGCTGCTGGCGCTCGCCGCCGCCGGCTATGCCACGCATTATGTCATGGTCGGCCGCTTCATGGTGTCGACCGACGACTCCTATGTCCGCGCCAACAACACCATGCTCGGCGCGCGCGTCTCGGGCCACATCCATGAGATCGTGCCGCGCGACAATGCGGTGGTGCGCAAGGGCGACGTGATCTTCCGCATCGACGATGGCGACTACAAGATCGCGGTCGACGCCGCGCGCGCCAAGATCGCGACCCAGGAGGCGACCATCGCGCGCATCGGCCGCCAGGTCGCCGCCCAGCAGAGCGCAGTCGAGCAGGCGCAGGCCAACCTCACCTCGTCTGAAGCTGCGATGAAGCGTGCCGGCCTCGACTATGAGCGCCAGCAGGCGCTGAGCACCAAGGGCTTCGCCTCGCACGCCACTTTCGAGCAGTCGGAGGCGGCGCGCGACCAGGGCATGGCCGCCGTCCGCGCCGCCCGCGCCGCGTTCGATGCCGCGCGCGACAATGTCGAGGTCACCAAGGCGCAGCAGGCCGAGGCAGAGGCTCAACTCGCCGAGCTGAAGACCTCGCTCGCCAAGGCCGAGCGCGATCTCGAATTCGCCACGGTGCGCGCGCCGGTCGACGGCACGTTCTCCAACCGCCTGGTCAACACCGGCGACTTCGTCGCGGTCGGCCAGCGGCTCGGCAACGTCGTGCCGCTGGACGACGTCTTCATCGACGCGAACTTCAAGGAAACCCAGCTCAAGCGCATCCGCCCCGGCCAGCCGGTCACGATCAAGGTCGATGCCTATGGCTCGCGCGGCTTCAAGGGGGCGGTCGACAGCATCTCGCCGGCCGCGGGCTCGGTGTTCACCCTGCTGCCGCCGGACAACGCGACCGGCAACTTCACCAAGATCGTGCAGCGCTTGCCGGTCCGCATCCGCGTGCCGAAGGAGGTTGCGCGCCAGAACCTCTTGCGCGCCGGCATGTCGGTCTACGTCACGGTGGACACCACCGACGGCGCCAAGGATGCGGACAATGACGCGGATCTCGATGCACCGGCGACGGTGCAGGGGAAGTAGTACGTTGAACGTCTAAGCCAAAATGCTGCGGAGATTTTGGGTCTGCAGCTTGACCTTGAACGAGATGCTTCGGCATCGTCAGTGAGCTCCCTCCCCCCTTGTGGGGGAGGGTTGGGGAGGGGGGTACTCCGGGCGAGACTGCCGCCGTGGACCCCCACCCCCGACCCCTCCCCGCAAGGGGGAGGGGAGCGCACCGTCTATGCGGCGCGGTCCTCGACCCAAGCGGACTAATGAGACCATGGCCACCGCCACCACAGCCGACCCCACCATGAGCGCGCCCGCGGCGCCGTCGGATCGCATCGCGCCGCGCAGGCTGATCGCGTTCCTGATCATGGTGTTCGGCATGTTCATGTCGATCCTGGACATCCAGATCGTGTCGGCCTCGCTGACCGAGATCCAGGCCGGCCTGTCGGCGAGCTCCAGCGAAGTGTCGTGGGTGCAGACTGCCTATCTGATCGCCGAAGTGATCGCGATTCCGCTGTCAGGCTTCCTGTCGCGCGCGCTCGGCACGCGGCTGCTGTTCGCGATCTCGGCCGCCGGCTTCACCATCTCGAGCTTCCTGTGCGGCTTCGCCTCGTCGATCGAGCAGATGATCCTGTGGCGCGCGCTGCAGGGGTTTCTCGGCGCCGGCATGATCCCGACCGTGTTCGCCTCGGCCTACACGGTGTTCCCGCGCTCCAAATTCCACATCGTGGGCCCGATCATCGGTCTCGTCGCGACCTTGGCGCCGACCGTCGGCCCGACCGTCGGCGGCTACATCACCGACGCGATGTCGTGGCACTGGCTGTTCTTCGTCAACATCCCGCCGGGCATCCTGATCACCATCGGCGTGCTGGCGCTGGTCGATTTCGACGAGCCGCATTTCGAGCTGCTCGAGCGCTTCGACTGGTGGGGCCTGTTGTTCATGGCCGGCTTCCTCGGCTCGCTGGAATATGTGCTGGAGGAGGGGCCGCAATATGAGTGGCTGCAGGACACCTCGGTCGCGATCTTCGCCGCGGTGTGCGCGGTGTCCGCGATCGGCTTCTTCTGGCGCGTGCTGACGGCGGACGAGCCGATCGTCGATCTCTACGCCTTCGGCAACCGCAATTTCGCGGTCGGCTGCCTGCTGCAATTCTGCATCGGCATCGGCCTCTACGGCCTGACCTACATCTATCCGCGCTATCTCGCCGAAGTCCGCGGCTACAGCGCGCTGATGATCGGCGAGACGATGTTCGTCTCCGGCGTGGTGATGTTCCTGATGGCGCCGGTGGTCGGCCGCCTGATGGTGAAGATCGACATGCGGCTGATCATCGCCTTCGGCCTCGTCATCTTCGCGATCGGCTCCTACCAGATGACCGGCATCACCCGCGACTACGACTTCTGGGAGCTGTTCCTGCCGCAGGTGTTGCGCGGCGTCGGCATGATGTGCGCGATGGTCCCGACCAACAACATTGCGCTCGGCACCTTGGCGCCGGACCGCGTCAAGAACGCGTCGGGCCTGTTCAACCTGATGCGCAATCTCGGCGGCGCCGTCGGGCTCGCGATCATCAACCAAGTGCTGAACGATCGCACCGACCTGCACATCTCGCGCCTGCACGAGCGCGTGAACTGGGGCAACGCCACGGCGGTCGAGACGCTCAACATGCTGCAGCAGAAGCTGCAGGGCATGGGCGATTCCGCTGTCATGGCGATGAAGCAGCTATCGCAGATCGTGCATCGCCAGGCCGTGGTGATGGGCTATGGTGACGCCTTCTTCATGCTGACCTGCTTCTACATCGCGCTCAGCTTCATGGTGCTGCTGCTGAACAAGCCGAGCTCGCCGATGGCCGGCGGCGGCGACGCACATTGACGTGAGAAGCCCGCGCGTCGCGCGGGTTGCCAAATCGTACCGTCGCTGGTATGGAATGCAGATTGCCGCTCGAACCGGGGAGATCTGCATGACCACATCGCATCTGCAGACCGCATGCACCCGGTCGATATCAGCGCTGTCGACCCTCGTGCTCTCGACGCCCGCAAGGTCGATGCCGGTCCTGGTAGTCAGTCGCTCGCATTGAGCGCCACCGTCTCACTTCCCAACGCCTGATTACTCATTCGCAGACCGCGCGCCGCGTCGCGTCTGCTTCATTTGGAGCCAGCCCTGCGCGACGAGCGCGGCCGGATGAAGCCATGACCCTCAACGTCTCCGGCCTGAAGGCCGACAAGCGTCCCGCCGCGATCCGCGTCGTGATCCCCTTCGTCACCCGTCACTGGCTGAAGCAGCCGCGCATGACCCTCGGCATCGCCGTGTGCCTGCTCGGCGCCACCGCCGCCGACCTGTTCATGCCGCTGTTCTCCGGCAAGCTGGTCGATGCGCTGACGCTCGGCCCGGCAAATTCAGATGCGCGGCACTCGGCGCTGGTGGCGTTCGCCGCCATCGTGGCGCTCGGCTTCGCCTCGATCGTGCTGCGGCTGTCCGGCCTGCAACTGATCGTGCCGTTCACGCTCCGCATCATGTCGGACGTCGCGCGCGAGGCGTTTGTGCGCGTGCAGCGCTTCTCCACCGACTGGCACGCCAACAGCTTCGCCGGCTCCACGGTGCGCAAGATCACCAGGGGCATGTGGGCGCTCGATCTCTACAACGACACCATCCTGCTGGCCCTGCTGCCGTCGCTCTCGGTGCTGCTCGGCTCGATGATGCTGCTCGGCCTGCATTGGGGCGTGCTGGGCGGGGTGATTGCCGTCGGTGCCGTCCTGTACGTCGCGATGACGGTCGTGTTCTCGACCCGCTACATCGCCCCCGCCGCGCGGATCTCCAATGCCTGGGACACCAAGGTCGGCGGCACCTTGGCGGATGCGCTGAGCTGCAATGCGGTGGTGAAGTCGTTCGGGGCGGAGGCGCGCGAGGACGGCCGGCTGATGCGCGTCGTCAACCGCTGGTCCCGGCGCGTCAACCGCACCTGGCTGCGCTACAACACCACGGCGGCCGTGCAGCTCGGGGTGCTGCTGTGCCTGCGCTCGTCGGTGATCGGCGGCGCCGTGCTGCTGTGGATGGCCGGCCGGGCCTCGCCGGGCGACGTCACCTATGTGCTTACCAGCTACTACGTGATCCACGCCTACTTGCGTGACGTCGGCATGCACATCAACAACCTGCAGCGCGCGGTCAACGACATGGACGAGCTGGTGGCGATCCATGGCGAGCCGATCGGCATCGTCGATGCCGCCGATGCCAAGGCGATGACGGTGACCGGCGGGCACATCCTGTTCGACGCAGTGACGTTCCACTATGGCGGCCATCGCGTGCCGCTGTACGACCGGCTGTCGGTCGACATCCGGCCGGGCGAGCGGATTGGCCTCGTCGGGCGCTCCGGCTCCGGCAAGACGACCTTCGTCAAGCTGGTGCAGCGGCTCTACGACGTCAGTGGCGGGCGGATCCTGATCGACGGGCAGGACATCGCTCATGCGAAGCAGGATTCGCTGCGCAGCCAGATCGCGATCGTGCAGCAGGAGCCGATCCTGTTCCATCGCTCGCTCGCCGAGAACATCGCCTATGGCCGCCCCGGCGCCAGCCAGGCGGAGATCGAGCAGGCGGCGCGGCTCGCCAACGCGCATGAGTTCATCATGCGGCTGCCGAAGGGGTATGGGACGCTCGTTGGCGAGCGCGGCGTCAAGCTGTCGGGCGGCGAGCGGCAGCGGGTGGCGCTGGCGCGGGCGTTCCTGGCGGATAAGCGCGTGCTGATCCTGGACGAGGCGACCTCGAGCCTCGACTCGGAATCGGAGGCGTTGATCCAGGAGGCGATGGAGCGGCTGATGAAGGGCCGGACGGCGATCGTGATCGCGCATCGGCTGGCGACCGTGCGCAGCCTCGATCGCATCCTGGTGTTCGACCGCGGCCGCATCGTCGAGCAGGGTAATCACGCCGCGCTCGTCGGCCGGCCCGGCGGACTCTATCGCAGCCTGTTCG
Source organism: Bradyrhizobium sp. USDA 4353 (assembly GCF_054063215.1). NCBI lineage: Bacteria > Pseudomonadati > Pseudomonadota > Alphaproteobacteria > Hyphomicrobiales > Nitrobacteraceae > Bradyrhizobium > Bradyrhizobium sp. USDA 4353. Next base: position 77,508 of record NZ_JBSSGB010000001.1, on the reverse strand, counting down.
AGCGCCAGGCCACCGAGTTCGGCCAGCTCTCCGCCGCGGGCTAACAAATGGTGAGGGGCCCGACGCTTGAGCGTCGAGCCCCTCATGAACATATCAGCCGGCCTGTAAGCCGGGTTCTGTAGGGCACCGCCAAGCTTGCGCATGACGATACGTGACGGCCATTCCTCTGGGATCGCGCTTGCGCGAGACCTCGGGCAACCTACCCGGACGGCGAGCCTGACATCGCTCCCGCGGACGTCATCGTCGAAACGATTGTCTCCGCGTGGCCGTCCCTATTCGGTTTTGCTCCCGGTGGGGTTTACCATGCCGGTTCCGTTGCCGGCCCCGCGGTGCGCTCTTACCGCACCTTTTCACCCTTACCGCGCCGGAGCCCGTGAGAGCGGAGGCGGGCGGTTCGTTCTCTGTGGCACTGTCCCTGGGGTCGCCCCCGCCGGACGTTATCCGGCACCGCATGTCGATGGAGCCCGGACTTTCCTCCCCGGCGGCCTTTCGGCACCTGCCGGAGCGGCCGTCCGGCCGACTGACGCGCTGTGAATGGGGCTTTGCAGCCGGCGCGTCAAGTCGTCGCCGTGGCGACGAAAAATATTATCTTGCCCGTGTCGTCCCGGGTCGACGTCGTTCGACTGGATGTCGGCGATCTCGCCGCAACAAGGGAGCAAGTCCGATGCAATATCTGCTGATGATCTATCAGAACGAGGTCGAATACGCGAAGATGGAGAAGGAGGCCGAAGGCAAGATGCTGGCCGAATACCAGACCTTCACCCAGTCGATCATCGCCAGCGGCAATTTCAAGGGCGGCGACCGGCTGCAGCCGACCACCACATCCACGACGGTGCGGGTGCGCGACGGCAAGATCCTGACGACGGATGGTCCGTTCGCGGAGACGCGCGAGCAGCTCGGCGGCTACTACATGATCGAAGCCAACAACATCGACGAGGCGATCGGCATCGCTGCGCGCATTCCGGGCGCGCGCTTCGGCTCCATTGAAGTGCGGCCGGTCTGGCAGTATAATCACTGAAGCCAGCGCCGCGGGCCGACGACGATGACGCCTGACGCAATCGAGAAAGTGTTTCGCGACGAGGGGAGCCGCGCCCTCGCGACACTGATCAGGCTCGTCGGCGACTTCGATCTCGCCGAGGACGTTTTGCAGGATGCGTTCGCGGCGGCGCTGCTCAAATGGCGGGGGAGCGAGGCCCCCGCCAATCCGCGCGCCTGGCTCGTCAACGTGGCGCGCAACAAGGCCATCGACCGCATTCGGCGTCGCAGCAGCTTTCGCGACAAGGAGCAGGAGATCGCTCACGCGATCGAACGCGACGCGATCAGCGAAGACGCAGAGGCGCCGTCCGAATTCGACGACGACATGCTGCGGCTGATCTTCACCTGCTGCCATCCGGCGTTCGCGCCGGAGGTCCAGGTCGCGCTGACCTTGCGCACGGTCTGTGGCCTCACCACGGCCGAGATCGGCCGCGCCTTCCTCGCCACCGAGGAGGCGATGGCGCAGCGCCTCGTGCGCGCCAAGCAGAAGATCCGCCTTGCCGGCATCCCCTATGAGGTACCGGGGCGCGAGGCGCTCGACGAGCGGCTGCGCGGCGTGCTGACCGTGATCTATCTGGTGTTCACCGAAGGCTACCTCGCGACCTCCGGCCCCGAGTTGATCCGAAACGATCTCGCCTACGAGGCGATCCGGCTCGGCCGGCTCTTGCTTGGCCTGATGCCGCAGGCGCTCGACATCAAGGGCCTGCTCGCCCTGATGCTGCTGCACGATGCGCGCCGCGCCGGACGCACCGATGCGTCGGGCGACATCGTTCTGCTTGAGGAGCAGGACCGCGCGCTGTGGGATCGCGGGCAGATTGCCGAGGGATTATCGTTGGTCGAACAGGCCTTGAGCGTCAAAGGTCGACCACAGCCCTATACGGTGCAGGCGGCGATCGCCGCGCTCCATGCGCAGGCACCAAGCTATGAGCACACGGACTGGCGCCAGATCGTCGGCCTGTACGAGGTGCTGCTGCGGATCGCGCCATCGCCCGTCATCGAGCTCAATCATGCGGCTGCAGTTTCAATGGTCGACGGGCCGGCGCGCGCGCTCGCGCTGGTGGACTCGCTGGCCGCGCGTGGCGGCTTGAAGCAGTACGATCTGCTGCCGGCCGTGCGCGCCGATCTGTTGCGGCGGCTCGACCGGCGAGAGGAGGCGCGCGCAGCCTATGTTGCGGCCAGCGAAGCGACCCAACTCCTCCCGCTCAAGCGCCTCTATGCGCGGCGGCTCACCGAGCTCGACGCCAAGGTGTGACGGCTCAGACCCGCGGTGCGGTGTCTTCCGCCGGCAGGCTCGTCAGCAGGGCATGCAGCGTCCACAAGGTGGAGCGATCGGCAATGCCGTCGACCTTCTCGGGGCGGAAATGCCGCTGGAATGCCGTGACGACCTCCATCGTCAGGCCGTCGAACTTGCCGGTGATCGGCACGCCATAGCCATACTTCGCGAGCGCCTTCTGCAGACCCTTCACATCGTCGCCAATGCTGCCGAGCTTCAAGGTCTCGCCCTTGGTGATCGCCGCGGGCTGGACCCAATGGCCGACGCCGGAATTGGCGAGGGAGTGCCAGGGAAACTTCTCGCCCGGATCCTTCTTGCGCGACGGCGCCACGTCGGAATGGCCGAGCACGCGATGCGCCGGCACGTTGCGGCGGAGCATGATGCCGCGGCACAGTGCGATCACGGCGGCGATCTGCCGCGGTGGAAAGTCCGGATAGCCCCAGTCGTGGCCGCGATTGACGATCTCGATGCCGATCGAGCAGGAGTTGATGTCCTCCTCGCCGCCCCAGGACGACAGCCCCGCATGCCAGGCGCGCAGCGCCTCGGGCACGCATTGGACGATGCGGCCATCCTCGAGCACGATGTAATGCGCCGAGACCTCGGTGCCGGCGGTGCACAGCTTGGTGATCGCGCCCTCGACATCCGGCATGCCGGTGTAGTGGAGGATGACCATGTCCGGCTGGCGGCCACCCTTGCGCTCACCAAAATTTGCCGACGGGATCACGTCGGACGCGATCGACGAATCCGGTGTGAAAACAGGCAGGTCTGAGACGCCCTTCGGAATCGGCACTGCGCGCGGCCGCTTCGATTCGGACTTGTCGGTTGAATCGGTCATGAAGCACTCGAAGCGGAGGCGGCGATGGCAATGAATCAAATTGAATATGGGCAGGCACTACTCTTTTACATGTCCCAGCCGCAATCGAAATCGCATGCCGGCCCTTCATATTGATCAGAGCATTGCGCGAAGGCGAGGTGGTGGGGACCGCACCGCTCGCTCGTCACGGCTCGGCTGTTCCAGGTGAGCGCCTAAGATCCGCCACAGACCGTCAACGGTTTGTTAACGCTAAAGGCCGTTACTAAGTGGTGAAGAGCCAAGCCGGCTTTCGGGACGGCAAGCCGCCACATGCAAGGTCCTGCACGGGATATCATCGGTTCGAGCGCTGTCGGGGGCATCCGGCCGCGCGCGATCGTTGACGGACCGGCGATCGCCCGCGCGCGGAGTTCGCGCTCCGGGTCTCGGTCCCTTGTGAGGTGGGCGGTCGACCGTCCGGGGCGACGGCTTGGTGAATTGACGAGGCGCGAGGATCGAAGGCGCGATGGGCTCGCAGCCGAGCATAGTCAGTCCGGGTCGGCGGCATCCGTGTGGAGCGGCCGCGTGAGCACGGCTGACCAGCGCCATATCCCGGTGCTCGGCCCTGAAGCGGTCGAGATGCTGGCGCCGCGCGATGGCGGAACCTATGTCGATGCGACCTTTGGCGCGGGCGGCTACACGCGTCTGATCCTGGCAACAGCGGGAACGCGAGTGATCGCGATCGACCGCGACAGCACCGCGATTGCGGGCGGCGCTGACCTCGTTGCCGAGGCGGGCGGCCGGCTTATGCTGGTCGAGAATCGCTTCTCGGCCATCGCCGATATCTGCGCCGCGCAGGGGCTCGACCGCGTCGACGGCATCGTGATGGATGTCGGCGTGTCGTCGATGCAGCTCGATTCCGCCGCGCGCGGGTTCTCGTTCCGGTTCGACGGTCCGCTGGACATGCGCATGGGCAAGGAGGGGGCGACCGCTGCCGATGTCCTTGCGCACGCCTCCGAGCGCGATCTCGCTGACGTCATCTATATCTTCGGCGAGGAACGCCACTCCCGCGGGGTGGCCCGCGCCATCGTGGCGGCGCGCAAGGAGCAGGCGATCACGACGACGCGGCAACTCGCGGACATCGTGGCGCGCGTGGTGAGATCGAAGCCGGGCGACATTCATCCGGCGACGCGCACGTTTCAGGCGCTGCGTATCCTCGTGAACGAGGAGCTCGACGAGCTCGAAGAGGCATTGTCGGCAGCCGAGCGCATACTCGCACCGGGCGGCCGTCTCGCCGTCGTCTCGTTCCATTCGCTCGAGGACCGCATCGTCAAGACCTTCCTCGCCGAGCGCAGCAAGACCGGCGGCGGCTCGCGCCATCTGCCGGAGATCGCGCAGGAGACGCCGAGCTTTCAGCTTCTCAACCGCAAGCCGGTGGTGGCCGGGGAGGCTGAAACCGAGGCCAATCCGCGTGCGCGGTCCGCCAAGCTGCGCGGCGCTGAGCGCACGGCTGCGCCGGCGCACAGCCGGTCCTCTTCGTCCCCCTGGCCGCGTCTGGCCGACGTCCTGCGGGGAGGCTGACCGATGCGCCTCCTGCATCTCGTGGTGATCTGCTCGCTGATCTTCGCGGCCGCCTATGTCTATCGGATCAAGATGGAGTCGACGGCGCGCGTCGAGCGCGTGCTGCAATTGCGCGCCGAAATTCGCGAGCAGCGCGAGGCGATCGCCATCCTGCGCTCGGAATGGGCCAAGCTCGACGCGCCGCTGCGGCTGCAGGGGCTGGTCGAGCGGCATCTGCCGCTGAAGCCGCTCAACGCCACGCAATACGATAGCCTGAAGAACCTGCCGGAGCGGCCGCCGCGCTTCGCCCGTCCCGACAATCCGGATCCGATCGGCTCGATGATCGATACGATCGACGCCATCAATGAAGAACCCCCCGTGACCGGATCGGTCTCTCGTCCGGAGGATCAGCAATGACCGACCAGCCTCGGCCGCACGTGAAGCCGCAGGAGCCGTGGCGGCAGCGCCTGGTGCGCACGCTGCTCTACGGGCGCGACGTCGATCGCACCGCCAAGGCGCGGGCGCGCATTGGCCTTGCGATCATCGCCTTCGCCGCGGTCTATGCCGTCATCGGCGGCCGTCTCGTGATGTTTGCGGCGGGCTCGGATGGTCCGAGTGCGCGGCGAGCCGCGCAGCAGGACGCCATCGCGACCGCACGGCCCGATATCGTCGATCGCAACGGCGCCGTGCTGGCGACCGACGTCAAGACGCCGAGCCTGTTCGCCGAGCCGCGCCGCCTCATCGACAAGGACGAGGCCATCGAGCTCTTGACCGCGACCTTGCCCGATCTCGATACGAACGAGGTGCGCGAGCGCATGATGTCGCGCAAGGGCTTCGTCTGGCTCAAGCGCGAGATGACGCCGAAGCAGCAGCAGGACATCCATCGCCTCGGCCTGCCGGGCGTCGGCTTCCTGCGCGAGAACAAGCGGGTCTATCCGACCGGCAACGAGGTGGCCCACCTGATCGGCCTGGTGAACATCGACAACCAGGGCATCGCCGGCATGGAGAAGTGGCTCGATAATCAGGGCCTCGCCGACCTGCATCGCGCCGGCTTCGCCACCGATCGCCTGCAGAAGCCCGTCGAGCTCTCGGTCGATTTGCGCGTCGAGCATGCGTTGCGCGACGAACTGCTCAAGGCGAAGGAGAAGTTCAAGACCAAGGCCGCCTCCGGTCTGGTCGTCAACGTCAGGACCGGCGAGATCATCGCGATGGTGTCGCTGCCGGACTTCGATCCGAACAATCCGAAGGAAGCGCACGATCCCGATCGGATCAATCGCCTGACCACCGGCGTGTACGAGATGGGCTCGACGTTCAAGGCGTTCACTTTGGCGATGGCGCTCGACACCGGCAAGTATGATCTGAACTCGCTATGGGATGCGCGCGGGCCGCTGCATTATGGCAAGTTCGCGATTCATGACGACGAGCCGAAGGGCCGCTTCCTCAACATGAAGGAGGTGTTCTACTTCTCCTCCAACGTCGGCGCGGCCAGGATCGCGCTGACGCAGGGCGTGGAGGGCCATAAGGCGTTCCTGCGCAAGATGGGCCAGTTCGACCGGCTGCGCACCGAGCTGCCGGAGAGCGCCTCGCCGATCCTGCCCAAGCGCTGGGCCGAGTTGAACACGGTCACGATCGCGTTCGGCCATGGCATGGCGGTGGCGCCGCTGCAGGGCGTGATGGGCGTCAGCGCGCTGGTCAATGGCGGCCTGCTGATCCCGCCGACCTTCATGAAGCGCACCGAAGCGGAGGCGATGGCGATCGCCAAGCGCGTGATCAAGCCGGAAACCTCGGAGAAGATGCGCTATCTGATGCGTCTGAACGCCGAGGTCGGCACCGCGCGCAAGGCCGACGTGAAGGGCTATTACATCGGCGGCAAGACCGGCACCGCCGAGAAGGTGATCAACGGCCGCTATGCCAAGAAGAAGGTGCTGACCCTCTTCACGGCCGTGATCCCGGCCGACAAGCCGAAATACCAGCTCCTGATCATGCTCGACGAGCCGCAGGCGCTGAAGGAGACCTACGGCTTCATCACCTCCGGCTGGAACGCGGTGCCGACCGCCGGCAATGTGATCTCCCGGATCGGGCCGCTGCTCGGCATCGAGCCCCGTTTCGACCTGCCGCCGTCCGACCGCCAAATTCTTGCGGCATCGCGGCTGACACAGTAAGCCGTCCGCGAATCATCGGCTTTCGAGGTTCCGCCCGCTGGGCGGGCCGGCACCGGTACGGGACCAGGATGAAACTTCACGACCTCCTCGGCGATCAGGCGGGGCTCGATCCGCAGATCGCCGCCGTGGACGTCTCCGGCCTTGCCGTGGACAGCCGGGCCGTCCGGCCCGGCGACCTGTTTTTCGCCCTCTCGGGAACCAAGACGGACGGTGCCCGCTTCGTCGCAGCCGCCATTGCGGCGGGCGCGGTCGCCGTGGCCGGTGCCTCGGCACCTGACGGGCCGCTCCCGGTTCCATTCGTCGCGCTGTCCAACCCGCGGCGGGCCCTGGCGCTTGCCGCGTCGCGGTTCTTTCCTCGGCAACCTGCGACCATCGCGGCCGTCACCGGCACCAGCGGCAAGACGTCGGTCGCAGCCTTCACTCGGCAGATCTGGCAGAAGCTCGGTCACAGCTCGGCCAGCATCGGGACGGTCGGCCTGGTGTCGGACAAGCGCACGGTCTACGGGTCGTTGACCACGCCGGATCCGATCGCGCTGCACCGGCAGATCGACGAGATCACCCAGGACGGCGTCACGCATCTCGCCTTCGAGGCGTCGTCGCACGGGCTCGATCAGTTCAGGCTGGATGGCGTCAAGGTCTCGGCCGGCGGGTTCACGAACCTGTCGCGCGACCACATGGATTACCATCCCGACCTCGCGCACTATCTCAACGCCAAGCTCAGGCTGTTTCGCGATCTCGTGCCGCCGGGTGGTGCCGCCGTGATCTCGGCTGATCATGACTGCTCGCCGGAGGTGATCGCGGCGGCTGAGGCGCGCGGGCTTCGGCTGATGACCGTGGGAACGAGCGGCGACGGGGCAGGGCCGGGCATCCGGCTGGTGGCCGCGGCGGTGGACGGCTTTGCGCAGCAGCTCCAGATCCAGCATTGCGGCCGGATGTATTCGGTCCGGCTGCCGCTGGTCGGCGCCTTTCAGATCGAGAACGCGCTGGTCGCTGCCGGTCTTGCGATCGGCACCGGCAGCGATCCGCAAGCCGTGTTCGAGTCGCTGGAGACGCTCGAGGGCGCCAAGGGGCGGCTCGAGCTGGTCGGTGAGCAAAATGGCGCGCCGATCTTCATCGACTACGCTCACAAGCCGGATGCGCTCGCGAAGGCGCTGCACGCCTTGCGTCCCTATGCCGCGCGCAAGCTGGTCGTGGTGTTTGGCGCCGGCGGCGATCGCGACACCGGCAAGCGGCCGCTGATGGGGGAAATCGCCGCCGCCGGGGCTGACAGCGTCATCGTGACCGACGACAACCCGCGCAGCGAGGACCCGGCCTCCATCCGCGCCGCAATCCTGGCGGCCGCGCCGGGCGCGCGCGAGATCGGTGACCGCGCCGAGGCGATCAAGCTCGCGATCAGCGAGCTTCAGCCGGGCGACGCGCTGATCATCGCCGGCAAGGGGCATGAGGTCGGCCAGATCATCGGCAGCACCACCCTGCATTTCAGCGATCACGAGGCGGTCGCGGACGTATTGGCGGCGAGGGGATCATGACGAAGGCGCTGTGGACCGTGGCCGAGGCGGCGCGCGCGCTCGGCCTGACAGGGGACTATCCGGACACGCCGATCGACTTCGTCACGCAGGATAGCCGCGCGGTGAAGCCCGGCAGCCTGTTTGTGGCGCTCAGCGGCACGCCGAGCGGCGGCTTCGTGTCGAGCTTTGCCTCCAGCCGGGACGGCTGGGAGTTCGCGGCCAATGCGGAGCAGGCCGGCGCGGTGGCGATGATCGTGCCGCATCGGATCGAGGGCATCACGGTGCCACAGCTCGTGGTGCCGGACACGCTGATCGATGGTTTGTGGGCGCTCGCGCGCGCTGCCCGCGCCCGCTTCCATGGGCCTGTGATCGGACTGACCGGCAGCGCGGGCAAGACCTCGACCAAGGAGTTCATTGCCGCCTATCCCGGCGCCTCTGCGAGCCCATCGAGCTTCAACAATTTCTGGGGCGTGCCGCTGACGCTCTGCAATGCCGATCCCTCGGCCTCCGTCTGGGTCGTGGAGATGGGCATGAACCAGAAGGGCGAGATCGCGCGGCTGACCGAGTTGTCGCAGCCGACCGTGGCGCTGGTCGTCAACGTCCAGCCGGTGCATCTGGAGAAGCTCGGCAGCCTGGAGGCGATCCGGCAAGAGAAGGTCTCGATCGCGCGCGGCCTGCCGGCCGACGGCATCTTTGTGCTGCCCGCCGATCTCTCGGCGCCGGAATGGACCGGCAAGACGATCCGCTTCGGCGGCGGGGCCGAGGTGCGCGAGCTGTCGCACACGTCTCGCGGCGAGAGCTGGGACGTGACCGCCGACATCGCCGGCCGCCGCGTCGAATTCGCGCTGACGCCGGGCGCGCCGCATCGCCTGCACAACGCCCTGGCGGCGCTCGCCTCAGTGGCCGCGGCCGGGCTCGATCCGGCGCAGCTGGCGCCAGCTCTCAGCCACGTCGGCATCATGACGGGACGCGGCGTCGAGCAGACCGTCGGCGACATCGTGCTGATCGACGACAGCTTCAACGGCAATCCGGCCAGCATGGCGGCTGCCCTCGACGGTCTGCAGGCGCGGCCCGTGCGCAGGCGGCGGATCGCTGTCATCGGCGACATGCTGGAGCTCGGCGACGAGGCGCCGGCCTATCATGCCGGCATGGTCAGTCACCTCGCCGGGATCGATGGTGTCTATTGCGTCGGCCCGCTGATGCGTCATTTGTTCGACGCCTTGCCGCAGGACAAGCGGCTCGGCTGGCACGAGGATCCCGCAACGCTCGACCCCAAGCAGGTCGCGGCGCTGCTTGCGCCCGGCGACGTCGTGGTCATCAAGGGCAGCAAGAAGATCTTCTGGGTCAACAAGTTCGTGTCGAAGCTCGCCGCCGCGCTGCAGGGCAGCGCGTGACAGCGGGCAATATCGCGGCGCGGCAGGGGCGATGATTCATTGGTGACCGGTCCACGCCGGACGGAACATTCCGTCGGCTGCGATTCGCACCGGGCTCCGATCATGGTTAAAAGAGGCGGTGGGCCGGATTCGCGTCGACGAGTTCGTGTTCGCAGTCTCGGTGAGACGGCATAGGCGGGTTGGATGTTCTACTGGTTGATCGAGCTGACGAATACGTTTCCGAGCCTGTCGGTGTTTCGCGGAGTGCTGAACGTATTCCGGTACATCACGTTCCGCACCGGCGGCGCCGTGGTCACCGGTGCGCTGTTCGTGTTCCTGTTCGGGCCCTGGATCATCGATCATCTACGCCTGCGCCAGGGCAAGGGCCAGCCGATCCGCACCGACGGCCCGCAGTCGCACATCATCAGCAAGAAGGGCACGCCCACGATGGGCGGCCTGATGATCCTGTCCGGTCTCGTCGTTTCCACCGTGCTGTGGGCCAATCCGCTCAACCCTTACGTCTGGATCGTGCTCGCGGTGACGCTCGGCTTCGGCTTCGTCGGCTTCTACGACGACTATCTGAAGGTGACCAAGCAGTCGCATTCGGGCTTTGCCGGACGCGCGCGGCTCTTGATCGAGGCTGCGATCGCGCTGGTCGCCTGCTACGCGCTGGTCCGGCTGGGGCGCGATCCCTCCTCGGCCGGTCTGGCGATTCCGTTCTTCAAGGATCTGATCTTCAAGTTCGGCTGGATGTACGTGATCTTCGGCGCCTTCGTGATCGTCGGCGCCGGCAACGCGGTCAACCTGACCGACGGCCTGGACGGCCTTGCCATCGTGCCCGTGATGATCGCCTCCGCCAGCTTCGGCCTGATCGCCTATCTCGCCGGCAATGCCGTGTTCTCCGACTATCTGCAGATCCACTATGTCGCGGGCACCGGCGAGCTCGCCGTGCTCTGCGGCGCCGTGCTCGGCGCGGGCCTCGGCTTCCTCTGGTTCAACGCGCCGCCGGCCTCGATCTTCATGGGCGATACCGGCTCGCTCGCGCTCGGCGGCATGCTCGGCTCGATCGCGGTCGCGGTGAAGCACGAAATCGTGCTGGCCGTCATCGGCGGCCTGTTCGTGCTCGAGGCGGTGTCGGTGATCGTGCAGGTGGCCTCGTTCAAGCTGACCGGAAAACGCATCTTCAGGATGGCGCCGATCCATCACCACTTCGAGCAGCTCGGCTGGACCGAGCCGCAGATCGTGATCCGGTTCTGGATCATCTCGGTGATGCTGGCGCTGGTCGGCCTGTCGACCTTGAAGTTGCGCTGACATGATCCCCGTCACCTCATTCGCCGGCAAGACCGTCGCCGTGTTCGGGCTCGGCGGCTCGGGTCTTACCTCGTGCCACGCGCTTCGTGCCGGAGGCGCCGAAGTGATTGCGGCCGACGACGGTGCTGACCGCGTGACGGAAGCGGCCAAGGCCGGCTTTATCACCGCCGATCTGCGCACCGTGTCCTGGGCGAACTTCGCCGCGCTGGTGCTCGCGCCCGGCGTGCCGCTGACGCATCCGGTACCGCATTGGAGCGTGCTGAGGGCGCGCGAAGCCGGTGTCGAGGTGATCGGCGACATCGAGCTGTTCTGCCGCGAGCGCAAGCGGCACGCGCCGGACGCGCCGTTCGTCGCGATCACCGGCACCAACGGCAAGTCGACGACAACAGCGCTGATCGCGCATCTGATGCGGGTCGCCGGCTACGACACCCAGATGGGCGGCAATATCGGCACCGCGATTTTGTCGCTGGAGCCGCCGCGGATGGGCCGCGTCCATGTGATCGAGATGTCGTCCTATCAGATCGATTTGACGCCTTCGCTCGATCCGAGCGTGGGCATCCTGATCAATGTCAGCGAGGACCATATCGATCGCCACGGCACGATCGAGAACTACGCGGCGGTGAAGGAGCGGCTGGTGGCCGGTGTTCAGCCTGCGGGCACTGCGGTTGTCGGCGTCGACGACGGCTTCTGCCGCGCCATCGCCGACCGGCTCGACCGGGCCGGCAAGCGCGTCGTGCGAATCTCGGTGAAGAACCCGCTGGCTGACGGCCTCTACACTGAGCATGAGACCATCTTGCGCAGCGCCGGTGGCGCGCGCAGCGAGGTCGCGCGGCTGGGCGGCATCGGCTCGCTGCGCGGCCAGCACAATGCCCAGAACGCGGCGTGCGCCGCCGCGGCCGCGCTCGCAATCGGCGTGAAAGAGGACGTGCTGCAGCAGGGCCTGCGCAGCTTCCCCGGGCTGGCACACCGCATGGAGCAAGTCGGCCGCCGTGGCCACGTGCTGTTCGTGAACGATTCCAAAGGCACCAATGCGGACGCGACCGCGCACGCGCTGTCGTCCTTTGCCGATATCTTCTGGATCGCCGGCGGCAAGCCGAAGGCGGGCGGCATCACCAGCCTGACCGGCTTCTTCCCGCGCATCCGCAAGGCCTATCTGATCGGCGAAGCCGCCGCCGAGTTCGCCGGCACGCTCGGCGAAAAAGTGCCGCACGCGATGTCCGGCACACTCGAAGTCGCGGTGGAGCAGGCGGCCGCCGACGCCGAGGCGTCGGGTTTGCGGGAAGCCGTCGTCCTGCTGTCGCCCGCCTGCGCCTCGTTCGACCAGTTCCGCAATTTCGAAATCCGCGGCACCCGCTTCCGCGATCTCGTGCAGGCACTGCCCGGGGTAGAGAAGGTGGTTTGAAGGCCTGCTGCTGGTTCTGAAACCGTGATCGTGCTAGGGTGGCAGCATGGCAAGTCAGGCGGAGCTACTCATTCCCGGAGACAAGCTTTCCGATCTCGAACGGCGGTTCTTCTGGTGGGCCCCCGTGGGATCTGAGCCGCGCTCGCCTGAACGGATCATCGCACAGGCGATGAGCTTTGCCGGATACGACGAGATCCGCAAACTCGAGCAGGAGCTGGGTCCAGATCTGCTCGTCGACATCATGCTCAATGCCCAGCCGGGCTGGATCGATGCGCGATCCTGGGAATTCTGGCGCGGCCGCCTCACGCGCGCGACGGGACGAACGATCCCTGTGGAGGCGCCGGCGAGATCTTTCGATGCCGGTCCCGTTTGAGCCACACCTCGATCTTCTGCCCCCGGCCCAGTTGAAGCTTTGGACCGAGCTTTCTCCGGCTCGGGAGCTTGGTTTTGTGCTCTACGGCGGAACGGCGGTTGCGCTGCATCTTGGTCACAGAACGTCCGTCGACTTCGATTTTTTCAATGCGTCGCCGCTCGACAAGGAAAGGATCTCGTCAGCTTTCTTATTCATGCGGTATGCGCGACCAATTCAGGAAGACATCAATTCTCTCGTCTTGAACGTGGACACTTCGGACGGCCAAGTGAAAGTCTCTTTCTTTGGCGGCCTTGCGTTGGGACGGCTCAACGATCCGTTGCCGACCAGGGATGGGGTCCTACTGGTTGCGTCTCTGGAAGATCTTCTTGCAACCAAGTTGAAGGCGATCCTCGATCGCGCCGAGGCGAAGGACTATCGCGACATTGCTGCGATGCTGCTTGCAGGCGTATCCCTGGAACGTGCGCTCGCCGGCTTCGCGAGGATGTTCAGGAGCGATGCTGCCCTGCCATTGAAGGCTCTCGGTTTTTTCAAGGATGGCGACTTGCCGAGTCTGGCTCAGAGCGACCGCGATGTCCTATGTCGGGCCCGAGATGGAGTGCGCGATATCGGTCAGGTCGAATTGCGAGCCGGTCTGTTTCCTGGCTCAAACGCGTAGGGCATCCTTAACCCTTCGATAACCATCCTGAGCGCCAATGGGCTGAATCATTCGGCTCAGGTGGACGCCCGATGCTCTCCCGTGAAGAACGCAATCCGCTGTCGGACTGGTGGTGGACGGTCGACAAGCCGCTGCTGGGCTCCATTCTCGCGCTGATGTTGTGCGGGGTGATCCTGTCCCTGGCGGCGAGCCCGCCGGTGGCGACGCGCATCGGGCTCGATCCGTTCCACTTCTTCAACCGCCACGTCCTGTTCCTGCTGCCGTCCTTCATCGTGCTGATCGGCGTCTCCTTCCTGTCGCCGCGACAGATCCGGCGCAGCGCGCTGGTAGTGTTCGCGATCGCCATCGTGCTGATCGTGCTGACGCTCGCCATCGGTCCCGAGGTGAAGGGCTCGCGGCGCTGGATCACGATCGTCGGCGTCAACATCCAGGCCTCGGAGGCGGCGAAGCCGGCCTTCGTCGTCGTCGCCGCCTGGCTGTTCTCGGAGTCGGCGCGGCGGCCGGACATGCCGGCGACGACGATGGCGCTGGTGCTGCTGTTGATGCTGGTGTCGCTCCTGGTCATGGAGCCGGATTTCGGCCAGACCATGCTGATCCTGATGGTGTGGGGCTCGCTGTTCTTCATCGCCGGCATGCGGATGATCTGGGTCGCCGGCCTCGCCGGCGCCGCCGCCGCCGGCCTGTTCGGCGCCTATCTGCTGGTTCCCCACGTCGCCGGGCGCATCAAGCGCTTCATGAACCCGGCCTCGGGCGACACCTTCCAGGTCGATACAGCGATGGAGGCGTTTTCCAACGGCGGCTGGTTCGGCCTCGGGCCGGGCGAGGGCATCGCCAAGCGCAGCCTGCCGGACAGCCACACCGACTTCGTGTTCGCGGTCGCCGCCGAGGAGTTCGGCATCATCCTGTGCCTGGCGCTGGTCGCGCTGTTCGGCTTCATCGTCATCCGCACGCTGACGCGGGCCTATGCCAGCGAGGACGGTTTTTCGCGGTTCGCCGCCTCGGGCCTCGCGATCCTGTTCGGCATCCAGGCGGCCATCAACATCTCGGTCAATTTGCAGCTGATCCCCGCGAAGGGCATGACCCTGCCTTTCATCTCCTATGGCGGCTCCTCGATCGTGTCGCTGGCCTATGGCGTCGGCATGATGCTGGCGCTGACGCGCCAGCGGCCGCGGATCGAGGCCGAGGTCACGGATGCGGCCGGAACGCTGCGCACCTACGCCTAGAGGCCGGCCGGCTCGCAATGACGACACATTGCCTGTAAACAAGCCCGCATGATCTCATCTGCGCCTCTCATTCTCCTGGCCGCCGGCGGCACCGGCGGCCATCTGTTTCCCGCCGAAGCGCTCGGCGTCGAGCTGATCAAGCGCGGCTATCGCGTCCGCCTCGTCACCGATGCCCGCGCGCTGAAATATAGCGGCCTGTTCACCAAGGACATGATCGACGTTGTCCCGAGCGAGACGGTGCGCAGCCGCTCGCCGGTGGCGCTGGCGCGCACCGCGCTGCTGCTGGGCACCGGCACCCTGGCTGCCTTCAACCTGATGCGGCGGCTCAAGCCCGCGGCCGTGATCGGCTTCGGCGGCTATCCGACCGTGCCGCCGCTGCTTGCCGCGCGGCTCGCCGGCGTGCCCAGCCTGATCCACGATGCCAACGCCGTGCTCGGCCGCGCCAACCGCTTCCTGTCATCTCACGTGAAGGCGATCGCGACCTCGTTGCCCGGCGTGCTCGACCGCGATCCCGCGCTATCGGCCAAGACCACCACCGTCGGCACGCCGATGCGTCCCGCAATTCTCGAAGCGGCGGCCGTTCCCTATGCGGCGCCGCAGCCCGCGGGTCCCTTGCGGCTGCTCGTGATCGGCGGCAGCCAGGGCGCGCGCGTCATGAGCGATGTCGTCCCTGGAGCGATCGAGCGGCTGGAGCCGGCGCTGTGGAGCCGGCTGGTGCTGACCCAGCAGGTCCGCCAGGAGGACATGGCGCGGGTTCGCGCGGTCTACGATCGGCTCAAGATCAATGCCGAGCTTGCGCCGTTCTTTACCGACCTGCCGGCGCGGCTCGCCGCCAATCACCTGGTCATCTCCCGCTCCGGCGCCGGCACCGTGGCGGAGCTCGCTGCCATCGGCCGGCCCTCGATCCTGGTGCCGCTGCCCGGCGCCATCGACCAGGACCAGTTCGCCAATGCCGGCGTGCTGTCGGACGCCAACGCCGCGATCCGGATCGTGCAGAGCGAGTTCACGTCCGACCGCTTGGCCTCGGAGATCTCGTCCCTAGCCGCCGAGCCGTCGCGCCTCACCGCTATGGTTCAGGCCGCGCGCGCCGCGGGCCGGCTCGATGCCGCGGAGCGGCTGGCCGATCTCGTCATCAAGACCGCCACGCCTTGAGCGGAGCGCGCGCAGGCTGGGCATGACCGGAGTGACGCAGTCGCAGCACGATCCGATGCGCCTGCGGCATCATCCGTCCTTCGTCCCGGTCTTCGTCAACTTCTGCGACCAGCTGGTCGCGCCGCTGCGCGGCCAGCGCCTGATGATCAAGCTGTTCGGGCAGCGTGCTCCCACCGAGATCGCCGCGCATATCGTCATGATGCATGTGTCGGCGCGCGACGCCACCGAGCGTCCGACCCTGACTCGGTTGCAGGCACGGCTGCCGGGGCCGCGACAGACCGCGGTCTTCGTTGCGATGCTGCGCGGTCTGGCGCTGGTGAAGGTGGAGCGCGATCCCAACGATGCCCGCATCCGCTATCTGGTTCCGGGGCCGATCATCCTCGATGGCCTTCGTGGCTGGCTCGCGCTTCACCTCGACTGCCACGCCCAGCTGACACGGGGCGAGCGATTGATCCGGCGTCTGCATAGCGACGACACTTTTTTCGCCGAGATGATCCGGCAATGTGCGACATGGCTGTGCCGCGCCAACCGGCCGCTGACGAATTTTCCGGATCTCGCCTGGACCGACGAGCATGACAGCGGCATTCATCTGGCGCTGACGCTCGTCGCCCGCTCTGCTGCTGGCCGGGCCGCCGTCGACGTGTCGACCGCCGAGCTTGCGGCCTCGCTCGGTGTGTCACGCTCGCATATCCGCAACCTGCTCACGGCCATGGAGGGGCGCGGCCTGCTGCGCTTCGACGAGCGGCGCCAGCGGTTGTCGCTGACGCCTGAATTCGTGGAGTCGGTCGAAGCCTGGTTCTGCCATCAGATCTGCTGGCTGGCGGCGGCCGGCGAGCGTGCTGACCGCGCGCTGCTGTCGGCAAGTGTCAGAGCGTGACGACGCGGCCGGACTCGATGTCGTAGACGCCGCCGATGATCTTCACCTTGCCGTCGGCCACCATGCTGCTGACGATCGGCTTGGCCTTCGACAGGCGCTGCACGTTGTGGCGGACGTTTTCTTTCGTCGCCTCCGCCAGCAGATCCTGCGGTTTCCTGGCGATCGCGGCCTCCACCCCCGGCTTCAGCGCGTTCACCAGCTCCGGCAGATGGCCCGGCAGCTTGGTGCCGTCCTTCAACACCTTGATGGTGGCGTCGACGGCCCCGCAGCCGCTATGGCCGAGAACGAGCACGAGCGGAATGCCGAGGAACTTCACGCCATATTCGAGGCTGGCCAGACCATCGTCATTGACGAAATTGCCGGCGACGCGGACCACGAACAGCTCGCCGGGGGCCTGATCGAACACCAGCTCCGGTGCGACGCGGGAGTCGGCGCAGCTCACGATCGCCGCGATCGGATATTGCGCGGTGGCGCGTGCGGCGCGTCCGGCCGAAAAATCCTTGTTGTCGAGATTGCCGGCGGCGTAGCGGGCATTGCCGTCCATGATCCGCTTCAGTGCCTCGTCGGCGGAGATGGCGTTCGGCGCGGTCTTGTTTGCATCCTTGGCCCAGGCGGTGCCGGCGCCCAGCGTGGCTGCGGCGAGCAGACCGACGCCGCTGCCGAGCAGCCGGCGCCGGGACAGGAGGGGAGATTTGGTTTCACACAGCGCGCACATCGTCGGGTCACTCCATCGGCATTGCACGCGGCGCGTGTGGCCGCGGCTTGGAGAGGCCCATGCCACGACGGTGCGCGGAGTGAACGCGCAAAAACTGCAGGTATCGGACTGCGCCCGTCTGGCCTGAGGTTGCACTTAACGAATCGTGAAAAATCGCGGGGCGAGGGCAGGCGGCACCCAGGATTTCGGGGGGAGCGGAGCCGGAAAATCGGCCAAAGTCAGGCGGTTGACCCTCGATTTGGCGATCTTTGCGGTCGAAGCGGGCTTGTCCCGGTCGGCCATGTCTTGCAAGAAGGGCGGGTGATTCGCGGCCGCTCGCCCTCCGACGGGCGCGGCGGAGCCCCCTTTGAGACGAGACGCCCCATGAGACTGCCGCGCGAAATCGGACCCATCCACTTCGTCGGGATCGGCGGCATCGGCATGAGTGGCATCGCCGAGGTGCTGTGCAATCTCGGCTATACGGTGCAGGGTTCCGATGCCTCGGACAATGCCAATGTCGCGCGCCTGCGCGAGAAGGGCATCACCGTGAGCGTCGGCCACAAGGCCGAGAACGTCGCCGGTGCCGACGTCGTGGTCGTGTCGACCGCGATCAAGCGCGACAATCCCGAGCTGATGGCCGCGCGTGCGCAGCGCATTCCTGTTGTCCGTCGGGCCGAGATGCTGGCCGAGCTGATGCGGCTGAAGAGCTGCGTCGCCATCGCCGGCACCCATGGCAAGACCACGACCACCTCGATGGTCGCGGCGCTGCTCGATGCCGGCGGGCTCGATCCGACCGTCATCAATGGCGGCATCATCAATGCCTATGGCACCAATGCGCGGCTCGGCGGCGGCGAGTGGATGGTGGTCGAGGCCGACGAGAGCGACGGCACTTTCCTGAAGCTGCCGGCGGATGTCGCCATCGTCACCAATGTCGATCCCGAGCATCTCGATCACTTCAAGACCTTCGATGCCGTGCAGGACGCCTTCCGCGCCTTCGTCGAGAACGTCCCGTTCTACGGCTTCGCGGTGATGTGCATCGATCATCCGGTGGTGCAGGCGCTGGTCGGCAAGATCGAGGACCGCCGCATCATCACCTATGGCGTGAACCCGCAGGCCGATGTCCGGCTCGTCGATCTCACGCCGATGGGCGGCGGCTCGTCGTTCAAGGTCGTGTTCCGCGACCGCAAGAGCGGCGCGACGCACGAGATTGCCGACATCGCGCTGCCGATGCCCGGCCGGCACAACGCCTCGAACGCCACCGCCGCGATCGCGGTCGCCCGCGAGCTCGGCCTGTCCGACGAGGCCATTCGCAAGGCCATCGCCGGCTTCGGCGGCGTCAAGCGCCGCTTCACCCGTACCGGCGAATGGAATGGCGTCACCGTCATCGACGACTACGGCCATCATCCCGTGGAGATCGCAGCCGTGCTGAAGGCGGCGCGCGAATCCACCAACGGCAAGGTCGTCGCCGTGGTGCAGCCGCATCGCTACACAAGGCTGCAGTCGCTGTTCGAGGAGTTCTGCACCTGCTTCAACGACGCCGACGCCGTCGTCGTCGCCGACGTATATCCGGCCGGTGAAGCGCCGATCGAGGGCATCGACCGCGACCACTTCGTGCTCGGCCTGCGCGCCCATGGCCACCGCGACGTCGTGCCGCTGCCGAGCGCCGCCGGTCTCGCCGGCATCGTCAAGGATCTCGCCAAGCCGGGCGACCTCGTCGTCTGCCTCGGCGCCGGCAACATCACGCAATGGGCCTACGCGCTGCCGAATGAGTTGAAGGCGCTGGGCTAGTCTCGATGTTGGTACGCGAGCTGACAACGACACGGCACGCTCGGCTCTCTCCCCCCTTGTGGGGGAGAGGTGGAGAGGGGGGGACCACGAACGCCGGCGTCTGCGGCTCACCCCCCTCCCTGCCCCTCCCCCACAAGGGGGGAGGGAACGAAAAGACTGTGTCGCCCCTGACAATGCCAGGGCGCAAACTGAGAGGCGCGCAGTGAGCTTCCCCGACATCACACCCGACCTCAAAGCGGCGATGCCCGAGCTGCGCGGCCGGCTGCTCGCCAATGAGAGTCTTGCCCCGCTCACCTGGTTTCGCGTCGGCGGCCCGGCGCAGGTGCTGTTCACGCCGGCTGACACCGATGACCTCGCCTATTTTCTGAAGCACCTTCCGGGGGAACTTCCAGTCTACGTCATCGGCGTCGGCTCGAACCTGATCGTCCGCGATGGCGGCGTGCCGGGCGTGGTCATCCGACTGGCGCCGCGTGCGTTCGGTGAGGTCAAGGCGGACGGCGAGATCGTCACTGCGGGCACCGCCGCGCTCGACAAGCGCGTCGCCGAGGTCGCGGCTTCAGCCGATCTCGCCGGACTGGAATTCCTGTTCGGCATTCCCGGCACGATCGGTGGTGCGCTGCGCATGAATGCCGGCGCCAATGGCGGCGAGACCAAGGACATCCTGATCGAGGCGACCGCGATCGATCGCCAGGGCGTGACGCATCGCTTCACCAATGCCGACATGAAGTTCACCTATCGTGCGAGCGGTGTCGACCCTTCGCTGATCTTCACCGCCGCGCGATTCCGCGGGACGCCTTCAGCGAAGGAGGCGATCCGGGCGCGCATGGCCGAGGTGCAGGCGCATCGCGAGACCGCGCAGCCAATCCGCGAGAAGACTGGCGGCTCGACCTTCAAGAACCCTCCGGGACATTCGGCCTGGAAGCTCGTCGATGCCGCCGGCTGCCGTGGCCTCAAGGTCGGCGGCGCGCAGGTCTCGGAGATGCACTGCAACTTCCTGATCAACACCGGCAGCGCCACCGCCGACGACATCGAGACGCTCGGCGAGACCGTGCGCGAGCGCGTCAAGGCGACTTCCGGCATCGAGCTGCAGTGGGAAATCAAGCGGATCGGAATCAAAGCGAGCTGACGCTCGCCGGTTCAAGTGAAGTCCTGGAGTCCGCGACCGCGTTTTGAAATCAATCGAGAAGCCATTGATGCGCACCACGATTCTGTTCGGCGGCACCAACAAGGAACGCCTCGTCTCGGTCGCCAGCGCCAAGGCGCTGCACGCGGCGCTGCCGGAAGCCGACCTCTGGTTCTGGGACGCCGATGACACCGTGCATCAGGCGAGCGGGCCGGCGCTGATCGCCCATGCCAAGCCGTTCGAGGAGCCGTTCACGGCCGACGGCCAGAGGATCGGCACGCTCGCCGCGGCGCTCGATCGCGCCCACGCCGAGGACCGGCTCCTGGTGCTCGGCCTGCATGGCGGACGCGCCGAGAATGGCGAGCTTCAACTGATGTGTGAGATGCGGGGCGTGCCGTTCACCGGCTCGGGCTCGGCGTCCTCTCACCTTGCCTTCGACAAGGTTGCGGCCAAGCGGTTCGCCGTGCTCGGCGGCGTCACCGCGGCGGAAGGCATTGTGCCGGAGCATGCGGAAGCGGCGCTCGCGCGTTACGGCAAGCTGATCGCCAAGCCGGTCAAGGACGGCTCCAGCTTCGGACTAATCTTCGTCAACGCCAAGCAGGACCTCATCGCCGTCAAGGCGGCCGCCGCGACCGAGGAGTATCTGATCGAGCCGTTCGTCACTGGGACGGAGGCGACCTGCGGCGTGCTCGAGCAGGCGGACGGCTCGCTGATCGCGCTGCCGCCGATCGAGATCCTTCCCGCAGATGGCGCCTTCAACTATTTCGCGAAGTACTTGGCCGCAGCGACGAAGGAGATCTGTCCGGGGCGTTTCAGTCCGGAGGTGACGGCAGCGCTGCAGCGAGAGGCAATCAAGGCGCATCGGGCGCTGTCCTGCGGCGGCTACTCGCGCACGGACTTCATCGTCTCGGCAAACGGACCGGTCTATCTCGAGACCAACACGCTGCCCGGTCTCACCGCCGCCTC
Source organism: Bradyrhizobium sp. USDA 4353 (assembly GCF_054063215.1). NCBI lineage: Bacteria > Pseudomonadati > Pseudomonadota > Alphaproteobacteria > Hyphomicrobiales > Nitrobacteraceae > Bradyrhizobium > Bradyrhizobium sp. USDA 4353. The sequence goes on along the minus strand of NZ_JBSSGB010000001.1, from coordinate 56,243 downwards.
GCTCTATCCGAAGGCGCTGGCCGCCCAGGGCATTGCCTTCCCGGACTTCCTGCAGCAGCAGATCGCCTTGGCGGAACGCCGCGTCCGCCGTTAACGAGTGTTCGCTCATCGCACCGGAGGAACCCGGCCCGTCGTTCCCCGGAGGTTCCTGTAACCCGTAAAATGCTTAAGAATTCCGAGCAAGGTCCTCATAAATCGGAGAAAAAAATCGTCTCCTCGGACCTATTTTACTTTTTGTTTACCAGGACGTCCGAAGGTTAACGCTGGCGCCTCAGTGGTGCTCGGCTGCCGGGTCGTGACCTCGTCATTGCGATGGTCACCAGCCGCCGGGACCGTGGGCGTGGGTCCGCGAGTATTGCGGGCGCAACAGTTGATGAGCTCGTGCAATGGATGGTGCAGGACGCCTCGCTCGATCGCAGAGGCCTCAAGCTGACCTGAAAGCCGCTGCCCTTGGCGCGGCGATCCTGCTGCGCGAGTATGTCTCAGCCCGTCTTCCGCGCGTGAGGTTGGCGCGCGCCGGCAAGAAGCAGCCGCACCGCGGGCGGCCGGTCCCACGAGATCACAGGCCGGCTACGCTGGCGCCGCTGGTCGAGCGCGAGGCGCCGCCGCGGGTGGTCGAGCTGGTCGAGCGCTATCTGCCGCGCCGTCTCGGCACCATCGCGACCGTCGGCTTGCTGTTCGGCAGCGTCTGGCTCGGCATCGTCAAGGGCGGTCATGCGCAGGACGTCAATGCGGCGCTGTCCGACACGCGCAATGCGCTCGCCAATGCGGCCGGCTTCCGGATCACCGCAGTCGCAATCAACGGCCGCAAGCAGCTGACCCAGGACGAGATCCTCGCGATCGGTGGCGTCTCCGGCCGCTCCTCGCTGTTGTTCCTGGATGCCGCCGCCGTTCGCGACAAGCTCAAGGCCAATCCCTGGATCGCCGAGGCGACGGTGCAGAAGTTCTTCCCGAACCAGCTGCAGATCGACATCGTCGAGCGCAAGGCGTTCGCGCTGTGGCAGCAGGACGGCCGGCTGTCGGTGATCGCCGATGACGGCGCCGTGCTCGAACAATATGTGTCGCGCCCGTTCCTGACGCTGCCGCTCGTGGTCGGCAAGGGCGCCGAGAGCCGTGCGCGTGATTTCCTGGCGCTGCTCGCGCGCTATCCGCAGGTGCGCGCCGTGACCAAGGCCGCCGTGTTCGTTGGCGAGCGCCGCTGGAACCTGCGCACCAAGGACGGCCTCGACATTCGTCTGCCGGAGAACGACGTCGGCAACGCGCTGGCGACGCTCAGCCAGCTCGACCAGGATGACAAGTTGTTCTCGCGCGACATCGTCGCGATCGACATGCGGCTGTCCGACCGTTTGACGGTGCAGCTGTCCGACGATGCGGCGAAGGCGCGCGAGGACCTGTTCAAGGACAAGAAGTCCAAGAAGAAAGCCGGTGACGCATGACCGGCTTCGATCGCCAGACTCCGAAGACGCGCCCGATGGGCCAGAAGCGCACCGCGCTGGTGGCCTCGCTCGACGTCGGCACCAGCAAGATCGCCTGCATGATCGCGCGGCTGAGGCCGGCGCCGCCGAGCGACGCGCTGCGCGGCCGCACCCATGCGGTCGAGCTGATCGGCTACAGCCAGATCCAGTCGCGCGGCGTCAAGGCTGGTGCGGTCGTCGATCCGGTCGAATGCGAGCAGGCGGTGCGGCAGGCGGTCGCGCTGGCCGAGCGCATGGCCAAGGTGCGGGTCGAGTCCGTGCTGCTGCCGGTCGCCGGCGGCCGCGTCATGGGCCACCTGATCGAGGCGACCTCGGACATCCGCGGCGGCGCCGTGACGCAGGCCGATGTCAGCCGGGTGACATCGACCGGCATGCATCATGCGACCGGCGAGGGGCGGGCGGTGCTGCATGCGCTGCCGGTCGGCTACACGCTCGACGGCGTGAAGGGCATCCGCGATCCCCGCGGCATGCTGGCACGACAATTTGGTGTCGACATGAATGTCGTCACGACCGACGCCACCGTGGCCAAGAACCTGATGCTGGTGGTCGAGCGCTGCCATCTAAATGTCGAGGCGATGGCGGCAAGCCCGTATGTTGCCGGTCTCTCGGTCTTGACCGACGACGAGGCCGACCTCGGCGCTGCCGTGGTCGAGATGGGCGCCGGCACCACGACGATCGCAATCTATTCCGGCGGCCGCTTCGTCCATGCCTCCGGATTTGCGCTCGGCGGGCATCACGTGACCATGGATCTTGCGCGCGGACTATCAGCGTGCATTGCAGATGCCGAGCGAATCAAGACGTTATATGGCACGGTGCTGACTGGCGGGTCCGACGCGCGTGAGTTGATGTCTGTTCCGACGGCCGGTGACAACGAGCGGGATGTTCCGCAGATCGTGTCCCGCGCCACCATCGCGAACATCGTCAGGCACCGCGCAGAGGAGATTTTTGAAATGGTCCGCGACCGGCTGAAGGATTCGCCCTTTGCGGCAGAACCCAAGGCGCGCGTCGTCCTCAGCGGTGGCGCCTCCCAGCTGACGGGTCTGGTCGAATTGGCGACCCGGATCCTCGACCGCCCGGTGCGGGTCGGCCGTCCGCTCGGCTTCGGCCGTCTTCCCAACGAGGCCAAGAACGCCGCCTTCGCGGTGCCCACCGGGCTCCTGGTCTATCCGCAATACGCGCATCTCGAACACGTCGAACCGCGGCATACGCGGCAGGTCGGGACAGGAACCGACGGCTACTTCGGAAAGGTCGGACGATGGCTACGCGAGGGCTTCTGATGACCGACGTCCGTCCCAACAGATTTTCACCAACACCACCCACGGCCGGCGGCCGGGGCGAACCCACGCGCGCGTGATCGAGAGGCAATCATGGCACTCACTATTACCCCTCCTGATATCCACGAGCTGAAGCCCCGGATCACCGTGTTCGGCGTCGGCGGCGCGGGCGGCAACGCCGTCAACAACATGATCACGGCCGGCCTGCAGGGCGTCGACTTCGTCGTCGCCAACACCGACGCGCAGGCGCTGACCATGTCCAAGGCGCAGCGCATCATCCAGATGGGCACGCAGGTGACGCAAGGGTTGGGCGCCGGCTCGCAGCCGGACGTTGGAGCGGCCGCCGCGCAGGAGGTGATCGACGAGATCCGCGATCATCTCTCGGGCGCCAACATGGTGTTCGTGACCGCCGGCATGGGCGGCGGCACGGGCACGGGCGCTGCTCCGGTCATCGCCAAGACCGCGCGCGAGATGAACATCCTCACCGTGGGTGTCGTCACCAAGCCGTTCCACTTCGAGGGCGCGCGCCGTATGCGCACCGCGGAGTCCGGCATCTCCGAGCTGCACAAGGTGGTCGACACCTTGCTGATCATCCCGAACCAGAACCTGTTCCGGGTCGCCAACGAGAAGACCACCTTCGCCGACGCGTTCGCGATGGCCGACCAGGTGCTGTATTCGGGCGTCGCCTGCATCACCGACCTGATGGTCAAGGAAGGCCTGATCAACCTCGACTTCGCCGACGTCCGCGCCGTCATGCGCGAGATGGGCAAGGCGATGATGGGCACCGGCGAGGCCTCCGGCGAGAAGCGCGCGCTGACCGCCGCGGAAGCCGCGATCGCCAACCCGCTGATCGACGATTCCTCGATGAAGGGCGCCCGCGGCCTCTTGATCTCGATCACCGGCGGCAAGGACCTCACGCTGTTCGAGGTCGACGAAGCCGCGACCCGCATCCGCGAGGAGGTCGACCAGGACGCCAACATCATCGTCGGCGCCACCTTCGACGAATCGCTCGACGGCTTGATCCGCGTCTCCGTCGTTGCCACCGGCATCGAGCAGGCGCAGTTCAACCGTGGCGTCACGACGACTGCACAGCCGGCGGCGGCTGTCGCTCCGATTGCCGCCGCCCCGACCGCTCATGCGGGTCTTCCTGAAAGCCGTCTCGCCGACCTGACCGCGCGCCTGCGCGCCGACAATCAGCGGCTGGCGGAACGCGCTGCCAAGCTCGAGCAGCAGGCCTCGCAGGCTCCGGCCGTCGCGCAACCTGCGCCCGCGCCGGTCGCACCGGCGCCGCGCCCGGCTCCGAATCTCGAGCGCGACACTCTGGCTGCCGTGGCTGCGGCGATGGCGAACGAGCCCGCACCGGCTCCCGCTCCGGTGCCGACCGCGGCGTCCTATGGCGACGTGACCGTGCGTCCGATCGCGCAGAAGCCGTCGCTGTTCCCCGAGCCGGAAGCCCAGCGCGCCGCGCCGGTCGAGCCGGCTGCTCCGCCGGAGACCTTCATCCCGCAGGCCGCCGAGCGGGTTCCCACCCGCGCGCCGCGCATGCCGAAGTTCGAGGACCTGCCGATGCCGGCCCAGGCCGAGATCCGGCAGGCGCGGGGTGACGAGGGTGAGGAGCATCCGCAGAAGACCCGGATGTCGCTGCTGCAGCGTCTCGCCAATGTCGGCCTCGGCCGTCGTGACGAGGAGAGCGAGCCGCCGATGTCGGGCCGTGCCGCCGCCCCGGCGATGCCGCAGATGCCGCCGCTGCCGGAACGAAAGCCGCAGCGGAACGTTGCCCAGCAGGTCGCGGGTCACGAATCGCCCGTCTCGGAATACGCACGCCGTCCCGCTCCGCAGGGTCTGGACGTCCATGGCCGTCCCGCGCCTGTGGCCCCCGCGCCACAGGGCGACGACCATTTGGATATCCCGGCCTTCCTGCGCCGGCAGGCCACGTGAGAATTGTTACAGCCCCGCGGGTGCTGAACAGGCCCGGCTCGTCAGAGCCGGGCCTGTTCATTGGCCTCTCGGGAACCCCGAATGGTCGATCAACTAACTGATTTTAAATGATTAATTATTCTTTCGGTGTTTAGATGCGGAACGGGGAGGGTTAAGGCCACGTTCCAGTTTGGTTAAGGGTTGGCGCGAATACGGCAGAGATGGGGTAACAATCCGTAAAGAAGCGTGAGTTGGCGCTCTTTGGGGGGCTCGTTAAGTTCTGCCGTGACTTGGGGATGCCTGGAAATGAGTCGGTTCGCGAGGGGCGGCCGATGAAGGGTTCAGGCGGGGTCTTGGGCAGTCGTCGATGAAATTCAGCCGGCAAACAACGCTTCGTTCGCAAGCCACCGTCACGGGTGTGGGCGTCCATTCGGGTGCGCCGGTCAGCCTGACGATCGGGCCTGCGCCGATCGACTCCGGCATCGTGTTCCTCCGCACCGGCCTCGATGGCGCCGACCGCGAGGTCCAGGCCTCCTTCGGATCGGTGATCGCCACCGAGCTGGCTACGGTTCTCGGTGACCGCAACGGTCCGCTGGTCTCCACCGCCGAGCACATCCTGGCCGCGCTGCGCGGCATGGGGGTCGACAACGCCCTGGTCGAGGTCGACGGTCCCGAAGTGCCGATCATGGACGGCAGCGCCGCTGCGTTCGTCGCTGCGATCGACCAGGCCGGCATCATCAACCAGTCCGCTCCCCGCCGTTACATCCAGGTGCTCAAGCCGGTCCAGGTGACGATGGGCGCCTCGATGGGCGAGCTTCGCCCCAACAGCTCCGGCTTCCGCGTCGAGGTCGAGGTCGACTTCGCCAACGCCGTCATCGGCCGTCAGGCCTATCATTTCGAGCTCAATCCGGAGCGCTTCCGCCGCGAGATCGCGCGGGCCCGCACCTTCGGCTTCATGAGCGATGTCTCCCGTCTCTGGAACGCCGGCTTCGCGCTCGGCTCGTCGTTCGACAACACGCTCGTGTTCGACGAGGAGCGTCTGCTCAATCCGGAAGGTCTCCGCTACGCCGACGAATGCGCCCGCCACAAGGTGCTGGACGCGATCGGCGATCTGGCGCTGGCCGGCCTGCCGCTGCTCGGCACCTACCGCTCGGTCCGCGGCGGCCACAAGCTCAACCACGCCGTCCTGACCGCGCTGATGGCCGACCGTACGGCTTGGAGGCTGGTCGAAGGTGAGACCGTGCGCCGTCCCCGCGTGGCGGCCGAGGTCGTCGGCGGCATGGTCGGTGGCATGATCGCCCCGGCCTTCGGCCCGGACGTGTCCTGAGCTCATTGATCCGCGAATCGTCTGGTCGTGATGGCCTGACGAGGTCCTGGTCGCGGGGGTCTGCAGGGCTTTATCGTGCGCTCGGCGCAGCGATGGCTTCTCATCATTTTCGTTAGCCATTGTTGCCGAACGATCCCGGACCGTTCCGGGTCTTCGCTGTTTTTGTAGCTTTTCCAGAGGCTTTTCCGTCGGTAACCATGATGCGAGGCGGCAGCCTCGGTCTCGCCTTAATCCGGACGGATTGGCTTCCTATGCGGTTGGTTGACGAAGTGTTTTCAGCTAGAGAGGCCGTGGCAGCGTGATGCGCCACAAGCGGGGCTCTTTCCTTCGCGATCATGAGACGATGGTCATGGTGCGCGGCGTAGATCAGATCACAGGCATCGGGTTCCAGAGAAGCATGTCGAACCAGCGTCTCACGCGCGAATTCCCCCATCCCGTCTCGGCCGCCCGCGGCGTTCGGCTCGCAGCGTCGCTGGTCATGCTCGCGCTGCCCCTGGCGGGCTGCGGCACCGGCGGTCTCTGGGACAAGTTCCTGGCCAAGGACGATACCTTCGTCGATGAGCCGGCAGACAAGCTCTACAATGAGGGCTTGTTCCTGATGAACGAGAAGAAGGATGTGAAGGCGGCGACCAAGAAGTTCGAGGAGGTCGATCGCCAGCATCCTTATTCCGACTGGGCGCGCAAATCGCTGCTGATGTCGGCCTACGCGTCCTATCAGGCTGGCGATTATGACGGCTGCATCGGCGCCGCGACGCGCTACGTCACCCTGCATCCGGGCAGCCCTGACGCGGCCTACGCGCAATACCTGATCGCCGCCTCGCATTACGACCAGATCCCGGACATCAGCCGCGACCAGGGCCGCACCGAGAAGGCCATCGCGGCGCTTGAAGAGGTGGTGCGCAAATATCCGACCTCCGAATACGCGACCAGCGCCAAGGCCAAGATGGAGGGCGCCCGCGACCAGCTCGCCGGCAAGGAGATGGACGTCGGCCGCTACTACATGCAGAAGCGCGACTACACCGCGGCCATCAATCGCTTCAAGACCGTGGTGACGCAGTACCAGACCACCCGCCATGTCGAGGAAGCGCTGTACCGCCTGACCGAGGCCTACATGACCATCGGCATCGTCGGCGAGGCGCAGACGGCAGCCGCCGTGCTCGGCCACAACTTCCCGGACAGTAAGTGGTACAAGGATGCCTATAATCTCGTGAAGTCCGGCGGCGTCGAGCCCGAGGAGAACAAGGGCTCCTATATCTCGCGCGCCTTCAAGAAGCTGGGGCTCGGCTGACCGCGTCCGGGACCGGCTGAAGCTGGTCTCTCTTTGTTCTCAATTCTTGTTTTGTTCTCGTTTTGCTGCTAGCATCGAGTCGTTCGCTCAGGGGCATCCTGCCCCGTTACGAAGGACTTCGGTTCCATGCTGGCGCGACTGTCGATCCGTGACATCGTCCTGATCGAACGACTCGATCTCGAATTCTCCCGTGGGCTTGCGGTGCTGACCGGCGAGACCGGCGCCGGCAAGTCGATCCTCCTCGATGCCTTTGCCCTGGCCCTTGGCGGCCGGGGTGACGCCAGCCTGGTGCGGCACGGCGCCGACCAGGGCCAGGTCACCGCGGTGTTCGAAATCGGCAAGGACCATCCCGCCGCGCGCATCCTGGCTGCCAACGGCCTGGATGCCGATGGCGAGATGATCCTGCGCCGCGTCCAGTATGGCGACGGTCGCACCCGGGCCTTCATCAACGACCAGTCGGTGAGCGTGCAGACCTTGAAGGCGATCGGCGCCACCTTGGTCGAGATTCATGGTCAGCACGATGAGCGCGCCCTGGTGGATGCCGCCACCCACCGCCGCCTGCTCGATGCCTTCGCGGGTCTGGAGAAAGAGGTCGCCGGCGTCGAGGCGCTGTGGGCCGCCCGGCGGACCGCCGTCACGGCGCTCGACCAGCATCGCGCCGGCATGGAGCGCGCCGCCCGCGAGGCCGACTATCTGCGGCATGCCTCGGATGAATTGAAGAAGCTGGCGCCGAAGGAGGGCGAGGAGACGCAGCTTGCCGCCCGGCGCACCGCGATGATGCAGGGCGAGAAGATCGCCGGCGACCTGCGTGATGCGCAGGATGCGGTCAGCGGCAACCAGTCGCCGATTGCCGCGCTGGCTGCGGCCGTCCGTCGGTTGGAGCGGCGCGCGGTCAGCTCGCCGGCGCTGGTCGACCCGGCCGTCAAGGCAATGGATGCCGCGATCAATGCGCTGGAGGAGGCCGACCAGCATCTGACCGCGGCACTGGCGGCCACCGATTTCGATCCTTTGGAGCTCGAGCGCATCGAGGAGCGGCTGTTCGCGCTGCGCGCCGCGGCACGCAAATATTCGACCCCGGTCGACGGCCTGGCGGCGCTGGCCGCGAAATACGCTGCTGATGTCGTGCTGATCGATGCGGGCGCCGAGCAGTTGAAGAAGCTCGAAGCCGCGGCAGCGGCAGCCGATGGCCGTTATGCCGCCGCGGCGGCCAAGCTGTCGGCGGCTCGCACCAAGGCGTCCGAGAAGCTGAACCGCGCGGTTCATGCCGAGCTCGGGCCCCTGAAGCTGGAACGCGCCAAGTTCATGACCCAGGTCGACAGCGACGCCGATGCGCCGGGTCCGGAAGGCATCGACCGGGTCGAGTTCTGGGTGCAGACCAATCCGGGAACACGGCCGGGCCCGATGATGAAGGTCGCCTCCGGCGGCGAGCTGTCGCGGTTCCTGCTGGCGCTCAAGGTGGTGCTGTCCGACCGCGGCTCCGCGCCGACCCTGGTGTTCGACGAGATCGACACCGGCGTGGGCGGCGCGGTGGCGGATGCCATCGGCGCCCGGCTGGCGCGGCTCGCGCACGGGGTCCAGGTGATGGCCGTGACCCATGCCCCGCAGGTCGCCGCGCGGGCGGACCAGCATCTCCTGATCTCCAAGGATGCGCTCGACCGCGGCAAGCGCGTCGTCACCCGCGTCAACACGCTGGCCACCCTGCACCGCCGCGAGGAGATCGCCCGCATGCTGGCCGGCGCCGAGGTCACCGCCGAGGCCCGCGCCGCCGCCGACCGTCTGCTGGAGGCTGCCGCGGCATAAGTTGAGGGTTCGACCCGAACGCTTTTGGCTCCGCCGCGCGCATTGTGTAAACCGTCCCCCGGGGCGGCCTTCGGGTCGCCCCGGGTTTGACGAGCAGACAGTCCGCAGCATGGCCAAGACAGTAAAATCGACAGCAAAACCCAAGCAGCCCATCGACGTTGCCGACCTCACCAAGGCGCAGGCCAAGGTCGAATGGAAGCGGCTGGCGCTCGAGCTCGAAACCCACGATCGTCTCTACTATCAGGACGATGCGCCGAAGATTTCGGACGCGGCGTATGATGAGCTGCGTCGCCGCTTCAACGCCATCGAGACGCGCTTTCCCGAGCTGGTCAGCACGGAATCACCCTCGCAGAAGGTCGGCGCAGCGCCGTCCGGCCGTTTCAAGAAGGTCCGGCACGCCGTGCCGATGCTGTCGCTCGACAACGCCTTCGCCGAGGAGGACGTGCGCGACTTCGTCGGCCGCATTGCGCGTTTCCTCAAGCTCGCGGATGACGATCGCATCGATTTCTCTGCCGAGCCTAAGATCGACGGGCTGTCGATGTCCTTGCGCTACGAAGGTGGCGAACTGGTTACGGCGGCCACCCGCGGCGACGGCGCCGAGGGCGAGGACGTCACCGCCAACATCCGTACCCTGAGGGACGTGCCGCAGAAGCTGCACGGCCCGCAACCTGCCGGACATCTGCGAGATCCGCGGCGAGGTCTACATGACCAAGCAGGCGTTCCTCGCGCTCAACGAACGCCAGAAGGAAGCCGGCGACACCATCTTCGCCAATCCCCGCAACTCCGCCGCGGGCTCGCTGCGCCAGAAGGATCCGACCATCACGGCGTCCCGTCCGCTCGGCTTCTTCGCCTATGCCTGGGGCGAGATGAGCGCGATGCCGGCCGGCACGCAGAGCGGCATGATCAAATGGTTCGAGCATTGCGGCTTCACCACCAATCCGCTGACCAAGCTCTGCCACTCGGTCGAGGAACTGATCGCGTTCCATCGCTCCATCGAGGAGCAGCGCGCCGAGCTCGACTACGACATCGACGGCGTCGTCTACAAGGTCGATCGCATCGACTGGCAGGAGCGGCTCGGCTTCGTCTCTCGCACGCCGCGTTGGGCGATCGCGCACAAATTCCCGGCCGAGCGCGCCATGACCGTGCTCAAGGACATCGAGATCCAGGTCGGCCGCACCGGCTCGTTCACGCCGGTCGGAAAGCTCGAGCCGGTCGGCGTCGGCGGCGTCATCGTGCAGAACGTCACCCTGCACAACGAGGACTACATCAAGGGCATCGGCAACAAGGGCGAGAGCTTGCGCGAAGGCCGCGACATCCGGATCGGCGACACCGTCGTGATCCAGCGCGCCGGTGACGTGATCCCGCAGGTGGTCGACGTCCTCCTCGACAAGCGGCCCGCCGAAGCGAAGGAATTTCAATTCCCCAAGACATGCCCGTGCCCGCTGCACACTGACGTGGTCCGCGAGGAGACCGCGGCCGGCGAGGAGGGCTCCCGCGCGCGCTGCACCGGCGAGTTCGCTTGTCCCTATCAGAAGATCGAGCACCTCAAGCTGTTTGCCTCACGCCGCGCTTTCGACATCGACGGACTCGGCGAGAAGCAGATCCAGTTCTTCTTCGATGAAGGCTGGGTCAAGGAGCCCTCGGACATCTTCACCTTGCAGAAGCGCAACGCCAAGCTGAAGTTGGAGGAGGTCGAGGGCTATGGCGAGACCTCGGTGCGCAATCTGTTCAACGCCATCGACGCGCGCCGCGAGATCGCGCTGGAACGCTTCATCTATGCGCTCGGCATGCGCCATGTCGGCGAAACCACCGCGTTGGCGCTGGCGCGCGGCTATGGCTCGTGGGAGTCGTTCCACGACGCCTGCCTCAAGGTCGCCGCCGCCGATGAGGAGGCGATCGCCGAGATGGATGCGCTCGACCAGATCGGCGACACCGTGATCAAGAGCGTCGCCGCGTACTTCCGCGAGGACCACAATCGCGGCATCGTCGAGCGGCTGACCGAAGAGGTGAAGATCCTCGATGCCGAGAAACCCAAGCGCAACTCGCCGATCGCGACCAAGACGGTGGTGTTCACCGGTACCTTGGAGAAGATGACGCGCGACGAGGCCAAGGCGACGGCCGAACGGCTCGGCGCCAAAGTCTCTGGCTCGGTGTCGAAGAAGACCGACTACGTCGTCGCCGGTCCCGGGGCCGGCTCGAAGCTGAAGGAGGCCGAAAAGCACGGCGTCAAGGTGCTGACCGAGGACGAGTGGCTGCAACTGATTGGGGAGTAGCGAGCGCGATCCCTCACATCACCCCGGTTTCATCCTCCTCCGCCTGCTCGATCAGCTCCTTCGTCACCGTCATCGGCGTACGCGGGACGAGGAAGATCATGCTGCAGGCACAGGCCAGCGACAGCGTCAGCATCGCCGATGTCAGCGGCAGCGTGGTCGCGTAGTGACCGCCGAGATAGGCGCCGAGCTGCGAGGTCAGCGCGCCCAGGCCCATCTGCAGAAAGCCCATCGCGCCGGAGGCGGTGCCGGCGGCGCCCGGCCGGACGCTGATGGCGCCGGCCGCGGAGTTCGCCATCACGAAGGCGTTGGCGAACATCAGCAGCATCTGCGTCCCGAACAGCACCGAGGGCATCTGGTTGAAGCCGAACAGGCTCCAGGTGAAGTTCAGCGCCGCGCTCGTGAGCTGCAAGATCAGTCCGAACCAGATCAGCCGGTCGAGCGAATGACGCGGCGCGTAGCGGACGCAGAACAAATTGCCGGCGAAATAGGCGAAGCCTGTCGTCGCGAACCACGCGCCATATTCCGCCGAGGAGCGGCCCATCTGCACCTCGACGATGTAGGGTCCGCCGCCGGCAAAGGCGAAGATGATCTGCGAGGCCAGCACCTGGCACAGCATGTAGCCGAGAAAGGCGCGGCTCTTGACCAGCATGACGACGTCGCGCCGGAAGCTCGCGCCTTCGACGCGGGCAGGGCGTGTCTCGGGCAGCGCCAGGGTCACCGCGACGCCGACCGCAATCGACACCGCTGCGACGACGTAGAAGATGGCATGCCAGCCGAACGCGATCTCGATCAGGCCGCCGGTCAGGGGCGACAGCATCTGCGCGATCATCATCACGGCCACGACCAGGCTGATCATCGCGCCGATGCGCTCGCGCGGATAGAGATCGCGGATGATGGCGCGGCTGATCACCATGCCGCTGGCGCCGCCGAGCGCCTGGAAGAAGCGCGCCGCGATCAGCTGCGGCAAGGTCTCGGCGAAGATGCAGCCGAAGCTCGCCACGATCGAGAGCGCGAGCCCCGCCAGCATCACGGGGCGGCGACCGAACCGGTCGGACAGCGGTCCGAGCAGAAGCTGCGAGATCGCGATGCCGATCATGTAGAACGACACCGTCATCTGCACAACGGAGGCGTCGTGTCCGAACGTGGTCGCGAGCAGCGGGAGCGCCGGAACCAGCAGGTACAGCGAGATGGGCGCCAGCCCGGTCATCACGACCAGCAGGATCAGCAGCGTGCGCGACGGGACCGCGCGCGTTCCGATCGCGCCCGGCGGTCTGCTGATCATTCCATGCATGGTGCCGCTCAAATCAGGTGAACGGCCCGACTGTAGCGACCTCCCGCGTCACGGAAATGCCTGTTTCCGCATGCGCCCATGCCGGCAGCGGGACAGTTGCAACCGATGCTGCGACGGTGCTCGTGTAGTTCGTGCCCTGATCTGTCGGCTGGGCACGCTGCGCTTGCCGCAATCTTGGAGAGATCTATCCGTTCAGTCCCGGCGCCGAGCCGCCGGCGTTTGGCCGGCGGTGGTCGTGACCCCCCGTGCCCTAAGCGCCTGACGGGCTGCTTGAACGTCATTCGGCGCTGTGCGTGACTGTGCCTTCTCCCCTTGCGGGAGAGGGCATCGCCGGCCCATCCAATCCTCGGTTGGGCGAGGGGTATCTCTCCGCGTGCGCACGTGTGGAGAAATACCCCTCACCCAACCGAGCTCGCCGAACTGTCCTACATGCCCTCTCCCGCAAGGCGAGAGGGCCCAGTCATGGGCACCGCGCTTATTGTCGAGGGTGCTCAGCTTCGTCGTTCCAGGGACTATCGTGACGATCTTGTAGTTACTGCCCTGATAGTTGGGCGACTACAATGGCGCGGTCGCCTGATCGAGCCAGAGCTGGTCGGCCTCATCGAGGGCTGCGCGAACAGTCTCTTTAACCCGGGCATGATAGGCGTCGAGCCAGGCGCGCTCCTCGGCACTGAGCATGTTGACATCGATCAGCCGGCGATCGATCGGCGCCAAGGTCAGCGCCTCGAACCCGTTCATCGGCTTCTCCGCGCCGGTGATCTCCTTGGCCACCACCAGCTCGAGATTCTCGATGCGGATGCCGAAGGCATCCGTCTTGTAGTAGCCGGGCTCGTTGGACAGGATCATGCCGCGCTTGAGCGGCGTGGTGCCGAGCTTGGAGATCCGCGCCGGGCCTTCATGCACCGACAGATAGCTGCCGACGCCGTGGCCGGTGCCGTGCTCGAAATCGATGCCGGCCTGCCACAGGAACTGGCGCGCCAGGGTGTCGAGCTGCGCGCCGGTGGTGCCGTCGGGAAACAGCGCGCGGGCGATCGCCAGATGGCCGCGCAACACCCGGGTGAAGCGATCACGCATCTCGTCGGTCGGGGTGCCCACCGCGATGGTGCGGGTGACGTCGGTGGTGCCGTCCTGATATTGCGCGCCGGAATCGATCAACAACAGATCACCGGGCATGATGCGGCGGTTGCTCTTGCGGGTGACGCGATAATGCACGATCGCGCCATTCGGACCCGTGCCGGAGATGGTGGGGAACGAGACGTCCTTGAGCGCGCCGGTGTCGCGCCGAAAACTCTCCAGCGCCTCGACCGCATCGATCTCGGTCAAGCTGCCCTTGGGCGCCTCGCGATCGATGTAGGCGAGGAAGCGCGCCAGCGCGACGGCGTCGCGCCGGTGCGCGCGCCGCGTGCCTTCGATCTCGACCCCGTTCTTGGCCGCCTTCAGCAGGCTGACCGGATCGGCGCCGCGCACGGGCTTGCCGCCGGCGCCCTGGATCAATCGCGTCAGCGCATCCGCCGCTGTCGCGCTGTCGAGCGCGATCGCAGCGCCCGATTGCGCGAGCTCCGTCAGCCGCGTCGTCAACGCATCGGGCTCGGCCACGTCGGCGCTTTGCTCGAGATGATCGCGCGCGAGGTTCGAGAGCTTGCGGCTGTCGATGAAGATGGTCGGCCGTCCGCTCTTCGGCACCAGCGCATAGGACAGCGGCAGCGGCGTGTGCGACACGTCGGCGCCGCGGATGTTGAAGGTCCAGGCCACATTGTGCGAGTCGGACAACACCAGCGCCTCGACGCCGAGCCGCTCGATCTCCTGGCGGATGCGCCCGAGCTTCTCGGCCTCGGCCTCGCCGGATAATTCCGCGCCGTGGATGGAGACCGCACCGAGCGGCGGCAGCGGGCGCTCGGTCCAGATGCTGTCGATCGGATTGCTCTCGACCGGCACCAGCTCCGCGCCGGCCTTGGCGCAGGCGGCCGCAAAGCGCTCCGCCGCGGCCGTGGTATGCAGCCAGGGATCGAAGCCGACGCGGTCGCCGCTCTGCAGATGAGCGGTCAGCCAGGTCTCCGGCGGCGGCTCGATCAGCGACTCGACGCTCCACGCCTTGCCGTCGACCTGTTTGCCGGCCTGCAGCGTGTAGCGGCCGTCGACGAAGATCGCGGCCTGCTGCGGCAGCACCATCGCCAGGCCGGCCGAGCCGGTGAAGCCGGTCAGCCACGCCAGCCGCTCGTCCGAGGGCGGCACATATTCGTTCTGCTGCTGGTCCGCGCGCGGCACGATGAAGCCTGTGAGCTTGCGCCGGGCCAGCTCCTCGCGCAGCGCGGCGAGCCTTGCCGTCAGCGCCACGCCGGTTTCGGGTTCTTCGAACGTCTGGAACAGGGCTTCGAACATCGGTCTCATACTTTAGGCGTGGGTCTTATCGCGTAACGGATACTCATCCAGTTAGGCGTGCAGTGCACGAAGAATCTCCTTGCATTCGCCTGTGCAAAAAGATTTGCTGTCGCATGCCGGTCATCCGAAAGAGATGCGGCGAGGAAACGTGCGGATAGGACGACCAAGATCGTAAAGATCAGCCACGGTCGCACGATCCGGGGAGTGCCTCAACTCAGCGGCGAGGGGATGCACAATGCCTGCTTTTACCTTCGAGAAACTGTCGGCGCCGGCGCCACACGCGCCTGCTCCCACACCGGTCGAGAAGCCGCGTAGCGCGCTGGCCCATCTCGTCAACCGTCTCGTCGAACCTCGTGTCCGTCGCGGATCCCGCAAGAGTTCCGAGGCGGGCTCACAGCCAAGTCAGCCGAAGACGTAATCGTCGCGCGTTCGCCGCAACGTCACGCCCATCGCAGGCCAGCGATCGTCAATGGTGACGCAAGCTGGCCCGCTCTCACCGCTGATTCTGCAGCAAGAGGCTGCTCCAGCCCTCGATCCTGAGATGCCTGACCGGAACCAGGCCGCGCGCGCGATATGCGGCGACAACGGCGCGCGCTTGCGGCGTCAATAGGCCTGACAGGATCACGAAGGCTCCGGACGCGAGGTGGCGCTGCATCGGCGCCGCCAGTTGCCGCAGCGGGTTGGCGAGAATATTGGCCAGCACCAGGTCGAACGGGCCGGCTTCGGCAAATTCCGCCGCGGCAAAGCCGGTGGCGCGGATCACCTGGACCAGGGGACCGGCACCATTGAGCCGGGCATTGTCCCGCGCGACCCTGACCGAGGGCGCATCGATGTCGCTGGCCAGCACGGAGCGACGGGTCGCCTTGGCGGCCGCGATCGCCAGCACGCCGGTTCCGGTGCCGAGGTCGAGCACGTGGCGCGGCGCCCATCGCTTCAGAACATGGTCGAGCAGCAGCAGGCAGCCGCGCGTGGTGCCGTGATGGCCGGTGCCGAACGCCAGCGCCGCCTCGATCTCGATGCCCAGCTTGTTTCCGGGCACCCGTTCGCGATCATGCTGGCCATGGACCATGAAGCGGCCGGCCGGGACGGGGACGAGGTCATCCAGGCTGGCCTTGACCCAGTCCTTGGCCTCGACCGCCTCGAAGGTCAGGTTCTCGGCGACGGCGGCTCCCGCTGCTCCGCCGACCAGCTCACGCACCAGCGCCTGGTCGGGCGGATCGGCGAAGTGGACCGTGACATCCCATTGGCCATCCGGCCGCTCGAAGGCGGCAACCGCCGCGTCGCCCTCGAAGAACACTTCGGTCAGGACATCCACCGCCGGCCGGGCGGTGGCTTCGTCCGCGACAGTGAAAGTGGCTTTGTAGGTCGCGGGCGTCTCAGTCGAGGTCATGGGCATGGTCCGGGAGAATTCGTCGGCTGTGGTTAAGCGATCTCACCGCCGGCGCAAGCTCTTTGGCGGAAAAGCCGTGAAATGGCGGCAGCTTCCGGTTGTCGTTGCCGCGCGTGCCCGTCGCCTAAAAGTTGCATCGCAATTGCCGGAAAATATCTCAACGAGTTGATCGACCCTCATTAGACCAACCTTAGGTTCTCCCTGGCTACTGTTCCTGCCATAGGAACCGAAAAGCCTTGGTTCCTGGGCTGGGAAATGAGGTAGAGATGAAGAGCATTGTTCTTAAGTTCTTGCGCGACGAATCCGGTGCCACGGCGATCGAATATGGGTTGATCGCAGCCGGCATCTCCCTGGCGATCATCGCCGCCGTCAACGGACTGGGCTCTTCGCTCAGCAGCAAGTTCGACTCCATCAACTCGTCACTGAAGTAAATCTGCCGCAGCGGCGTTCTCGAGGGACCGGGCCTGAGTGCCCGGTTTTTCGTTTTTGGACAGCCAATTCAACCACTGATCCACAGACGTCCCACAGCGTTGTGCACAGCCTTTGCGGCGATCGTCCACATCCGGCAATGCCGGTCTTGCACCGCTTATTCACGCGGTGACGGGCAGGTCTTTCCACCGTCCGTCCACAGCCTGTCCTCAACCGAACAGGGCGCGATGATCGGCCAGGATGGCCTGCGCCGCATTGTGGCCGGGCGCGCCGGTGACGCCGCCGCCGGGATGGCTGCCCGAGCCGCAATGGTAGAGGCTCTTCAGCGGCGAGCGATAATCGGCGTGGCCCAGCATCGGACGGGCCGAGAACAGTTGGTTCAGGCTCAGCGCGCCGTGAAAGATGTCGCCGCCGAGCAGGCCGAACTGTCGCTCGAGGTCGAGCGGTGACAGCACCTGCCGGCCGAGAACGCTGGCCGCGAAGCCCGGCGCGTAGCGGTCGACGGTCGCGATCATGAGATCGGCGACCTCGTCGCGATGATCGTCCCAGGAGCGCCCGTCGGGCAGCTCCGGCGCGACGTGCTGGCAGAACAGGCTGGCGACGTGCTGTCCGGCCGGCGCCAGCGTCATATCGAGCGTGGATGGGATCAGCAGCTCGACGACGGGATCGCGGCTCCAGCCATGCGCCCGCGCATCCAGATAGGCCTGGTCCATGTAGCCGAGGCTGGGCGCCAGGATGATGCCGGCGGAGAGATGATCACCCTCGCCGGGCAGCGCGCTGAACGAGGGCAGCCGGCTGAGCGCCACATTCATGCGGAAGGTGCCCGAGCCGTTGCGCCAGTTTCTGATGCGGCTGAGGAAGGGCGCGGGCAGCGCTCCGGCCGGCACCAGCCGGGTATAGAGCAGCTTCGGATTGACGTTGGCGACGACGTAGCGGGCGCGGAGCGTACGGCCGTCCTCGAGCACGACGCCGACGGCGCGGTCGCGCTCGACGATCACCTCGCGGACGCCGCAGTCGACCTCCACCAGCGTGCCCAGCTCCTTCAGCGCCCGGCCCATCGCCTGGGTGATCGCACCCATGCCGCCGATGGCGTGGCCCCAGACCCCCTTCTTGCCGTTCACCTCGCCGAAGGCGTGATGCAGCATCACATAGGCCGAGCCGGCCGCGTAGGGACTGGCATAGTTGCCGACGATGGCGTCGAAGCCGAACAGCGCCTTGACCAGGTCGGTCTCGAAGATCTCGTCGAGCATTTCGCCGGCGGACCGTGTGAACAGATCGAGCAGGTCGCGCTGCTGCTCCAGCGACAGCCCGCGCAGCGTGTTGGCGGTGCCCAGCGCATTGAACGCCTCGCGGATCGCCGGCAGCCCGAACTGCGCCACGAGGTTCGGCGGCGCCCGCAGCACCAGGCTGCGCAGCACATCCGCGATCGCCTCCAGCCGCGCCGAGAAGGGGCCGATCGCCTCGGCATCCCCAGGGCTCAAGCGAGCGACGGAGGCCTGGGTGCGGCCCTCGCCGGTCAGCAGATAGCGGCCATCGGGGGAGGGCAGGAAGTTCTGCGCGCGGCGCTCGACGATCTCCAAGCCGTACTCATGCAGCCTGAGGTCGGAGATCACGCGCGGATTGAGCAGGCTCACCGTGTAGGACGCGACGGAGTTGCGGAAGCCCGGGTGAAATTCCTCGGTCACGGCGGCGCCGCCGATCACCTTCCGGCGTTCGACCACATGCACGCGCAGCCCCGCTTTGGCGAGATAGGCGGCACAGGTGAGGCCATTATGGCCCGCGCCGATGATGATGACGTCGGTCTCGTTCATGTCCGCTTCAAATAGCCTTGCTTAATGACCGGCTGTGCCGGTGCGCCGGGAACCTCTGCACGTGCTGTCGCCCCGGATCGGCGCCGCGTCAAGGGGAACTCGGTTTTGCCGCAGCTGCTCGCCATACCGCCCTTCGATCCGCTATGTGTCGTCTGCGCGTCGCGATCCGGCCGTTGCATCCGATACCGGCCGCGCCGATGCTGGAGTTGTCATGACCTCAATCGCCTCGCCCGCCGCCGTCGCCCAGCCCTCCGCCGCCCGCAACCGGCTGGTGCTCGTCGTCTATACCGCCGCGATCTTCGTCAGCGCGCTGCTGCTGTTCTCGGTGCAGCCGCTGTTCACCAAGATGGTGCTGCCGCGGCTCGGCGGCTCGCCGGCGGTGTGGTCGGTGGCGATGGTGTTCTTCCAGGCGCTGCTGCTCGCCGGCTACGCCTACGCGCATTTCCTGACGCAACTGCGCAGCCGGGTAATCCCGGTGGCGATCCATCTCCTGCTGCTCGGCTTCGCGTTGCTGAGCCTGCCGCTGTCGATCGCGGGCCACTGGGGCGATCCGCCGACATCGGGCTATGCGGTCTGGCTGCTCGGCCTGTTCGCGGCCTCGATCGGCCTGCCGTTCTTTGCGCTCGCCGCCAACAATCCGCTGCTGCAGGCGTGGTTCGTGCGCACGGGGCATCCATCGGGACCCGATCCTTACTTTCTCTACGCCTCGTCGAACATCGGCAGCTTCCTGGCGCTGTTGTCCTATCCGCTGCTGATCGAGCCGATCTTCAGCCTGCGCACGCAGAACCTGATCTGGGCGGGCGGCTATGGCCTGCTGATCGCGCTGATCGCCGGCTGCGGCGTGCTGCTGCTGCGCTCGCCGGTGACCATCAGGAGCTTGCTGCAGACCGATCAAAGCGACGCGCCGGCACCGCGCTGGCTGCTGCGGCTGCGCTGGATCTTCCTCGCAGCGGTGCCTTCGGGCCTGCTGATCGCGGTGACCGCCCACATCTCGACCGACGTTGCTGCCGCGCCCTTGCTCTGGGTGCTGCCGCTGTCGCTCTATCTGCTCACCTGGGTGCTGGTGTTCCAGACGCGGCCGCTGCTGCCGCACAAATGGATGCTGGCGCTGCAGCCGCTCGCGATCGCCGGCGTCGTCGTGCTGCTCGCCTTCGGCGGCGAGCAGAACCTCGCGCTGACGCTCGGCGGCCACCAGCTTTGTTTCTTCATCATCGCGATGGCCTGCCATGGCGAGCTCGCGCGCACGCGGCCGGCCGCGAAATATCTCACCGGCTTCTACGTTGCGCTGTCGTTCGGCGGCATGGTCGGCGGCCTGTTCGCCGGGCTGATTGCGCCATTCACCTTCTCCTGGGTCGCCGAATATCCCATCCTGCTCGCGTTCGCCGCACTGTGCCGCCCGGCAGTGACCGAGCGCTGGCCGCAGCTGACACGCTGGTATTGGATCGTGCTGGCTGCGATCGCCGTCGCCCTGCTGGTTCCGGCTGCCATGACCGGCAAGGTCACGACCTATCTCGAAGATCATCGCGTCTATGTCGCGGGCGCCGTGGGCGTGCTGGCGGCGCTGCTCGCGCTGCTGCTCAATGGCGACCGCTGGAAGGTGTTCGCAACGGCTGCGCTCGCGCTCGTCCTCATCCGCGCCTATCCGGCCGATGACGGCCGCGTCGAGACGGTGCGCAGCTTCTTCGGGGTGCACAAGATCGTGGTCACCTCCGATGGCCATTATCACGTGCTGATGCATGGCACGACGATCCACGGCGCGGAAAAGTATCTCAACGCCGACGGCTCCAAGGTGACCGGACGTCCCGAGCCGATCACCTATTATCACAAGGACGGCGGCATCGGCCGGGCCATCACCGCGATCCGCGAGCGCAAGGGCGCGCCGCTCAAGGTCGCCGTGATCGGCGTCGGCTCGGGCACGCTGACCTGCGCGGCGGAGCCGGGCGAGGACTGGAAGTATTTCGAGATCGACCAGACCATGGTCGATACCGCCAGCGACCCGAAATATTTCAGCTACATCAAGAGCTGTGCGCCGGACTTCAAGCCTGTCATCGGCGATGCCAGGCTGACCTTCGCCAAGGAGCCGGACGGCGTCTACGACCTCATCATCGTCGATGCCTATTCGTCCGATGCGATCCCGATCCACCTCGCAACCGAGGAGGCGATGGCGATCTACAAGGCCAAGCTGGCGCCGCAGGGCGCGGTCGTGATGCACGTCTCCAACCGTCATCTGGAGCTGGAGAGCGTCGTGGTCGGCATTGCCGACGCCAACGACATGAAGAGCTGGGTCTACAACGAGGACTCCGGCCGGGACGACGAGTACATCTTTGCCACCGACGTCGTCGTCAGCGCGCGCGAGGAGGCCGATGTCGGCAAGCTCGCCTCGTCGAACAAATGGACCGAGACCGAGCCCACCGATGGCGAGCGGGTCTGGACCGACGACTATTCCAACATTCTCGGCGCCGTGTATCGGCGGCTGCGCGATGGCGAATAGCGCGCGCCGACGGCGCCTCGCCCGGAAGGCCTGCGGTTCGTTGCGGCGACCATGACACGCGCGGTGACAAGAGGTGCGCACCTCGCACTGCGCTTTCCTTTCGGTTGCATTGCAGTAGAAGCTCGCCAGGCGCATGGATGGCTATGTGCGCGTATTGCGCCGCAAAACGCAGGAATATCCGCTTTTCTCATCGGCTTTGTTGCGTGGCTGCCCCGACCATGCTACCTGAGGTGCGTGCCTCATATCTGGTTCCCGACCACAATGATGTTCGAAGGGCCGGCACAGGCACGCACGGGCGATCTTCGATTCACATCTCCACGACCCCTTGGGCTGATGCCGCTTGGCCTAGCGGAACGAGCACGTCGGGGCTGCTGGGATCGAGCGGAGATGTTTGGCCCGACCGAGCGGACGCTGTCCGCTCGGGCCTATGAGTTCTTGTGGTGATTACAAATGCCGGTCGCATCAAGCAGACCGGCTGACATGGGAGGGGTTCGATGAAGCGTCTTTGGATGGCTGGTGCGTCTGCTCTGTTGGCGATGGCGCTCGGCGTCGGCTCGGCAGGAGCCGCCGACAAGAAGGTCCTGGCGTTCGTGGTCAACGGCGCGTCCGACTTCTGGAAGATCGCCGAGGCCGGCCTGAAGAAGGCGCAGGGCGAGCTGCCCGACTACAATCTCCAGCTCAAATATCCGGAGCAGGCCGCGGCCGCCGTGCAGCAGCGCATGCTGGATGACCTCGTCGCCGCCGGCGCGGCCGGCATCATGGTGAGCGCGGTCGATCCGAAGAACCAGACCGAGCACCTCAACAAGATCGCCGGCCAGACGGTGCTGTTCACCACCGACAGCGACGCGCCGCAGTCGAAGCGCATCGCCTATATCGGCTCCTCCAACACCGAACTCGGCAAGGATGCCGGCAAGCTGATGTTGAAGGCGCTGCCGAACGGCGGCAAGTGCGTCGGCTTCGTCGGTCTGCCCGGCGCCGACAATGCGCGCGAGCGCATCGAGGGCGTCAAGGAGACGATCAAGGGCTCGAAGGTCGAGCTGGTCGACGTCCGCGGCGACGAGATCGACCAGACCCGCGCCAAGCGCAACGTCGAGGACATTCTGGCCGCGATGCCGGATGTCAGCTGCCTGGTCGGCTTCTACTCCTACAACACGCCGCGCATCTATGAGGTGCTGAAGGAGGCCGGCAAGCTCGGCAAGATCAAGATCATCGGCTTCGACGAGGATCCGATCACCCTCGGCGGCGTCAAGGACGGCGCCATCGAAGGCACCGTCGTGCAACAGCCCTATGAGTGGGGCTATCAGGGCATGAAGCTGATGGCCAAGGTCGTGCAGGGCGACAAGTCCGGCGTGCCGGCGAACGGCATCATCATCGTGCCCGGCAAGGTCATCGACAAGGGCAATGTCGAGGACTTCATGGCGCAGATGAAGTCGATGCTCAAGAAGTGATGCGGCGGCCGGCGTGTCCGGGCCTTTTCTCGAGCTGATCGACATCGGCAAGACCTATCCTGGCGTGGTCGCGCTCGACCACGTCAGCCTGTCGGTCGCGCCCGGTGAGGTGATTGCCTTGCTCGGCGAGAACGGCGCCGGCAAGTCGACATTGATGCGTGTGCTCGGCGGGGTCGTACCGCCGAGCAGCGGCACGCTTCGTATCGATGGCGTCGACCGCACCAGCTACACCGTGACGGATGCGATCGCGGCCGGCATCGCCTTCGTGCATCAGGAGCTGAACCTGTTCGACAATCTCGACGTCGCGGACAATGTCTTCATCGGCCGCGAGCCGGTGTTCGGCGGACCGTTGCGGCTGATCGACCGCGCCACGCTGCGCGCCAAGGTGCGGCCGCTGATCGCGCGCCTCGCGGCGGACTTCGAGCCGGATACGCCGCTGGCGGAGCTGTCGCTGGCGCAGCGGCAGCTAGTCGAGATCATCAAGGCGCTGTCGCTCAACGCGCGCTGCGTCATCATGGACGAGCCGACCTCGAGCCTGACCTTGTCGGAGACTGAGCGGCTGATGCAGGTCATCGCCGGCCTGAAGGCCGACGGCGTCAGCGTCATCTTCATCACCCATCGCCTCAACGAGGTGGTGCAATGCGCCGACCGCGCCGTCGTGCTGCGCGACGGCCGCACCGTCGGCACGCTGACGCGCGGTGAGCTCAATCCGGCGGCGATGATCCGGCTGATGATCGGCCGGGACCTGCGGTCGCGCTACGTGCCGCCGGCTACGCTGCCGGGCGACACTGTTCTCAATGTCGTCGATGCCGTCACGTCCACCTATCCACGCCGGGCCGTGAGCCTGCAACTGCGCCGCGGGGAGATCCTCGGCCTTGCCGGCCTCGTCGGCTCCGGACGGACCGAGCTCGCGCGCGCCATCTTCGGTGTCGAACCCTTGTTGGCCGGCAATATCAGCCTCGATGGCGAGCCCGTCCGCATCACCGAGCCGCGCGCGGCGATCGACCGCGGCATCTATCTCATTCCGGAAGACCGCAAAGGCTGCGGCCTGCTGCTCGACTTTCCGATCGCCGAGAATATCTCCCTGCCGGATCTCGCGTCCTACGCAAGCCTCGGTCTGGTGGACAGGTCTCGCGAGACCGACAACGCCGACCGCCAGCGCGAACGCCTCAAGATCCGGGCACCCGACGTCAAGATGCAGGTCGGCACCTTGTCCGGCGGCAACCAGCAGAAGGTCGTGCTGGCGAAATGGCTGTCGATGCGGCCGAAGGTCCTGATCTTCGACGAGCCGACGCGCGGCATCGATGTCGGGGCCAAGCAGGAGATCTACGATATGCTGCGGCGGCTGGCGGACGCCGGCGTCGCCATCCTGATGATCTCGAGCGACATGGAAGAGGTGATCGGGGTGAGCGACCGCATCGCCGTGATGCATGAGGGCAGGATTTCCGGTTTCCTGGACCGGGCCGAGTTCAGCGAGCACAATGTGCTGCAGCTCGCCGTCGGCCACACCATCTGAGCGAGGCGCCCCGTGCAGAAGAAAGATCTCAGCCTCTTGGTCCTGATCCTGGTGGTCGGCGCCGTCGTGGCCTTCATCAACCCGCGCTTCCTGCTGGTCGGCAACCTGTCCAACACCGCCAACCAGGTCGGCATGTTCGGCATCTTCTCGATCGCGGAGGCCTTCGTCATCATCGTCGGCGGCATCGAGCTGGCGGTCGGATCCGTCATCGCGCTGCTCGGCGTGCTGTTCATCGACCTGATCGTCAACCGCGACATCGACTGGATCCTGGCCTTTGCACTGATCATCTCGGGCGGCGTCGCCATCGGCATGATCCACGGCACGCTCGTCACCAAGATGAAGATTCAGCCCTTCGTCGTGACCCTGTGCGGCTTGCTGATCTATCGCGGTGCCGCCCGCTACTACACCGAGGACGCGACCGCCGGCTTCGGCTATGGCGCGAGCTTCCCGATGCTGGAATGGCTGACCGCAGGCCGCACCAATGTGCTCGGCTTTCCGCTGCCGCACAGCATCGTCGCGCTTGTGATCGTGGCGGGGGTTGCGTGGGTGGTCCTGCACCGCTCGGTCTATGGCCGCTATTTCTATGCAGTGGGAAAGAATGACGAGGCGGCGCGCTATTCCGGCATTCGTTCCGATCGCGTCACCATCGCAGCCTATGTGATCTGCGGCGGATTGACCGCGCTCGCGGCCGTGCTGCTCGCGATGTACACCCGCTCGATCTCGCCGGCGGTGCACGGCTCGTTCTATGAGCTCTACGCCATCGCGGCGGCCGTGCTCGGGGGCTGCTCGCTACGCGGCGGCGAGGGCTCGATCATCGGCGTCGTGCTCGGTACGATCCTGCTGCAGGTGCTGCAGAACCTGGTCAACCTGCTGGGCATTCCGAGCTCGCTGAATTTCGCGGTGATGGGCACGGTGATCCTGATCGGCGTGCTCGCCGACCAATATCTCGTGCAGCGCCGCAAGCGTGCGCCCGCCGCGCGCGGGCAGGCGAGTACGGAAGCTGCGCCCGCCACGCTCGAGCGCGCCAGCGCCGAATGAGCATGCCCCGCATCAGGCTGCCCTGCAACGAATGCAGCCGGAGGCGACAGGGCGCGTCCGGCTGCATTCAGGCTCAAAGTGGATCGGATCAATCCTGATAGGTGTAATAGCCGCGCGGCTGGTAGTATTGGCGCGGCTGGTAATAGCGCGGCTGCGCGTAGCTCGGATTGCCGCTGTCGTAATCATATTGCTGCGGATAGGCCTGCGCGCCGTACACTTGGCGGCTGGTGCCGCGCGGCGCCGGATAGCGCACGCCGTTGTCGCTGCCGTCGGCCGGATAGATGTAGCCGTCATCCGGACGTTGCTGCGGCACGATCTGGCGTCCCGGCAGCAATTGCGGCTGCGGCGTCAGCACCACCGGCTCGCCATTGTCGTCATATTGCTGCGGCTGGGTATCGCGGCGGGCCACGGCGGTGCCGCGGCGCGGATTGCGCGCCAGCGCCACCTCCGCCGATCCGGTCAGGGTCACCGTGGTGTTGAGCACGCCGTCCTTCTGCACGAGGTCGTAGAGCGTCGTGGCATTCGCCTTCGATAGCCGGACGCAGCCGTGCGAGGCGGGCGTGCCGAGCCGGCCTTCCGAGTCGGTGCCGTGGATCGCATGCCCGACCTTGGTGAAGAAGATCGAGTGCGGCATCGGCGCGTCGTCGAATTCCTTCGAGAAGTGGTCGGCCTCCATGCGGAAGGCCCGGAAGGTGCCGTTCGGCGTCTCGCGCGAGGGGATGCCAGTCGAGACCGGCCAGCGGTATCGCTCGACGCCATCGACCGCCACGGTCATGATCTGGTTGTTCTTGTCGACGGTGATGTCGATCTTGGCGAGCGCCGGCGTGGCGGACAGCAAGGCAAAGCCGGCAACCGCAAAAAGAATCCTACGCATGTAACCTTTGGCCTCCGGGCCTGCGACTGTCAGAACGTGACGTCCAAAAGAGCCTCAGAACAAGACTTCAAAATGCCGCGGCTCGCTATCGGCCTGCACTATGTCGGAAGTCCAGGCTTTGTTCCAGCTTGGCGGTGTCTCAACCTTAATGGCGGGCGCGTGACAGGCAAAGGCTTGGGCTCGTTCATCGAGGCTGACATTTTCGCGACTGATCACGCCGCCGCCGGGACCGGAGTTTAGGACTTCTCTAATCGGCCGCATTTGCCGCCAGCGCGCAACCTTTTGGCCGCATCAGCGTTTCAGACATTCCTCCATGCGGTTCCCAGGATTCAAAATGCTCACGATGAAGGCCAAGACGGCGGTGCTCGACGACCGCGCGCCGCAGCGCCTGACCTATCTGCTCGCAGCGCTTGCGCTGTTCTTTCTCGCTCTGTCCTGGCTGGCGCTCCCGCAATTCGCTCATGCCCAGGGCATCATCCGTGGCGCCCATGAGGGCGCTCACGAGGGCAACCGCATCGCCGGCCCGGTGGGCGGGGTGGTCGGAGGCGCTGTCGGCGCCGGTGTCGGTGGTGCCGTGGGCGCCGTCGAAGGCGCGCTGGGCATCCCGCACCGCTCTTATTACCACCGGCATTATCACTGCCGCGGCTACCGTGACGGCTACGGCCGCTTTCACTGCGCCCGTTGAAGGCAGACTGACGCAGCGCCGGCTCAGCGCTTGAGCCGGTAGCCGGTCTTGAAGATCCACCAGATTGCCGTCATGCAGATCGCCAGAAACGCGAGCGTCATCGCGACGCTGATCTCCACCCGGACGTCGGCGATCTCATAGAAGCTCCAGCGGAAGCCGGAGATCAGATAGACGACCGGGTTGAGCAGTGCGATCGAGTGCCAGGTCGGCGGCAGCATGTTGACCGAGTAGAAGCTGCCGCCCAGGAACGTCAGCGGCGTCACCACCAGCATCGGAATCATCTGCAGCTTTTCGAAGCCGTCGGCCCAGATGCCGATGATGAAGCCGAACAGGCTGAACGTGACCGCCGTCAGCACCAGAAACGACAGCATCCACACCGGATGCTGGATGTGCAGCGGCACGAACAGCCCGGCCGTGGCCAGAATGATCAATCCGAGGATGATCGACTTGGTCGCGGCCGCGCCGACATAGCCGAGCACGATCTCGACATGCGAGATCGGCGCCGACAGGATCTCATAGATCGTGCCGATGAATTTCGGGAAGTAAATGCCGAACGAGGCGTTGGCGATGCTCTGCGTGAGCACCGACAGCATCACGAGGCCCGGCACGATGAAGGTGCCATAGCTGACGCCCTGAACCTCGCTGATGCGCGAGCCGATCGCGGCGCCGAACACCACGAAATACAGCGAGGTCGAGACGACCGGCGACACGATGCTCTGCAGGATCGTGCGCCAGGTGCGCGCCATCTCGAATTTGTAGATTGCGCCGACGGCTCGCAGGTTCATTGGCTCACCAGGCTGACGAAGATGTCTTCGAGGGAGGATTGCTTGGTCTCGAGATCGACGAAGCGGATGCCGGCGGTGCGGAGATCGCCGAGCAGGCTGGTGATCCCGGTGCGCTCGCCCTTGGTGTCGTAATCGTAGGACAGCTTCCAGCCGTCATCGGACAGCGCAAGCTGGTAGGGCGCCAGCGCTTCCGGGATCGTCTCGATCTTGTGCTGCAGCTGCAGGCTCAGCCGCTTGCGGCCGAGCTTCTGCATCAGCGTGGCCTTGTCCTCGACCAGCACGATCTCGCCCTTGTTGATGACGCCGACGCGGTCGGCCATCTCCTCGGCTTCCTCGATGTAGTGCGTGGTCAGGATGATGGTGACGCCGGCCGCCTTGAGCTCACGCACGACGTCCCACATGCCCTTGCGCAGCTCGACGTCGACGCCCGCGGTCGGCTCGTCCAGGAACAGCACCTGCGGCTCGTGCGACAGCGCCTTGGCGATCATCACGCGGCGCTTCATGCCGCCGGACAGTGTGATGATCTTGGCGTCCTTCTTGTCCCACAGCGAGAGGTCCTTGAGGATCTTCTCGATCAGCGCCGGATTCCTCGGCTTGCCGAACAGCCCGCGGCTGAAGCTGACGGTGGCCCACACGCTCTCGAACGAATCGGTGTGCAGTTCCTGCGGCACCAGGCCGATCATCGACCGCGCGGCGCGGTAGTCGGCGTTGATGTCATGACCGCCGACCGCGACCTTGCCGGTGGACGCATTGGCAATGCCGCAGATGATGCTGATCAGCGTCGTCTTGCCGGCGCCGTTCGGGCCGAGCAGGGCGAAGATCTCGCTGCGCTCGATCGTGAGGTTGATGTTGTTGAGCGAGGTGAAGCCCGACGGATAGGTCTTCGACAGGCCGGACACGGAAATGACGGGAGCCATCACGGGGGATTCGTTGCGATTCGGGAGCTGCGCCGAGGAGAACGGCGCAGAGGCGAGGGAAGCGCACAGATAGGAACGACGATGCCGTCCCGCAATCGCGGGCCCGTGAATGGATCGTGTCACTATCGCGGCTTTTCGGTGGCCAATTCCATCCAGTGTTGCTGTGCGGCCACGTCGGAGGGACGAACGCCGTCCACGGTGTCGCGCCATGTTGCGTCCGCGAGCATCTCTTGTACGGTTCGCGCCGTCTCGACATTTCCGCCGTGGAGAAGGACCGATGACGCCACGTTTCAGCACCACCCGCACCATTTCGACGCGCAGCCTGCCGGCGCGCTGGCTCGGCATGGTCGCCTTGGCGCTCGCGCTCGTTCTCCCGCTCGGAGCCGGACCGGTCCGCGCCGCCCCGAGCCCGGCGGCCGCGGCCGCGGCCAGCACCACGCATGTCTATCTGCTGCGCGGCGTGCTCAACATCTTCTCGCTCGGGCTCGACGACATCGCCGGCAAGCTGGATTCCCAGGGCATCCCGAACACGGTCGCCAATTTCGTATCGTGGTCGTCGCTGGCCGACGAGGCCGCTGCCGCCTATCGCGCCGGCCGCATCAAGACGATCATCCTGGTCGGCCATTCCTCCGGCGCCACCGCGCTGCCGGACATGATCAACAAGCTCGGGCAGCTCGGCGTGCCGGTGAAGCTCGCGATCGGCCTCGACTCGGTGTTCAAGACCAAGCTCGTCGGCGGCAATGCCGAGCGCTACATCAACTTCTACATCGCCAGCGGCGCCGGCGAGCCGGTCCGCCGCGACGACGGCTTCCACGGCAAGCTGGAGAATGTCGACGTGGGGTCGGCTGTCCCGGGCGTCGGCCACATTACGATCGAGAAGAACCAGATCATGCAGCAGAAGGTGATCGGGGCGATCGATTCGGTCGTGTTCGGCGGCAAGGGACGTCAGCCCGCCGCGCCGCCCACCCGCATGGCGGCGCCGCAGCGGGCGGCCAGCGCTACTGGATACCGGTAGTCACCCGGTGGGGCGCCTGACGCGCCCCAAAATGCTCCCATTCGGCGACGACAAGCGGTATGGCAGGGAGGACATGGTCCTGCCTGATCTCAAGCTTGAGCTTTCCCGGGAGCGCGAATGACCCGTTTGTCGCGAATTGCGAGGGGCTGGCTCGACGCCGCCCAGGCCGTGGCCGGGCAGGGACTGTCCGGGCTGCTGGTCATCGGGCTCGTCGCGACATCAGCGCCGGCGACGGCCAAGGCGGGAGCCGCCACTGCGACCACGCCCAGCAAGCCCGCCAAGACCGCAACGGCGCCAACCCAGGCCGCCATCCGCCCTGCGGCGCCGGAGCGTTCGCCGGAGCCCGTCCCAACGCTGCCGCCGCCGCGGGTCTATCTGTTCCGTGGTGCGCTCGGCCCGCTGTTCTCGACCGGCATGGACCGCCTCGCCGAGAAGATCGAGAAGGCCGGCTTCTGGGCCAGCGTCTACGAATTCACCCTCTGCGACCTGATCGCGCTGCAGGTGGCCAAGAACTACCGCCAGGACCAGGCGCCGATCGTGCTGATCGGCCATTCCATGGGCGGGCTGTGCAGCGTCCGCATCGCGATTACGCTGCAGGAGCAGAACATCCCGGTGGCGCTGGTGGTCACCGTCGACCCCGCGCATGCCACCAAGAGCGTGCCGCCGAACGTGCAGCGCTTCATCAATCTGTTCCTGTCGGACAACATCCTCGGCGGCGGCGACGTCAAGCCGGAGCCCGGCTTCCGCGGTCATTACGCCAGCTTCGACATGAAGGATCATGACGAGGTCACGCATATCAACATCGACAAGATGGAGGATGTGCACGCTCAATTGGTCAGCATGATCAGCCAGCTGTCGCAGACCTCGGCCACCGCCGACGTCGATCCGGTCCAGCTGCGCTATCTGGTGCCGCCGAAGGTTTCGGTCGAGCTGTGGGACAGCGGCGTCGCCATGCCGGTGCGCCCGGGCGAAACCCTCGACCAGATCGCGGCAGCGAACCGCGTTCCGCTCTGGGCGCTCCAGCAATCCAATCGCGGCCTCGCCGCCCAGCCGCTGGTCCCCGGCCAGCGCATCATCCTGCCGCGCCATCTGCTCCCGCAGGCGGCCAACCAGCCGGCATCCCAGCCGCCGGAAGCCGCCGTCCGGCGCTAGAACAGCCGCGCTTTCACCCTCCCCTGGAGGGGGAGGGTCGGCTCACATGGAGCGCAGCGTCATGTGAGCCGGGGTGGGGTGATCTCTCCACTTGCACCGGTTCCGCGGCTTCACCCCACCCCGCTCGCCCGCTTCGCGCGCGATCGACACTCCCCCTCCAGGGCAGGGTGAGAAGGAGATCGCGGCGTTGTGTCGTGTGTTTTAGGCCCACCGCCGGATTAGCCCGCCGGCAGGAACGGGATGATCATCGGCACGCGCTGGCTGTAGGCGACGTAATCGGGGCCCAGCTCCTGCGCCAGGAACCCTTCTTCCATCTTCGCCTTCCAGGCCATGCCGAGCGAGATCAGGATCGCGCCGAGCACGGCAGTCACCGTTCCCACTGCGATGCCCGTGGCGATCATGCCGAGGATCAGGCCGGTATAGATCGGATGCCGCACCATGCCGTAGGGGCCGGTGTCGATGACCTTGTGGCCTTCCTTGTGGGTGATGGCGTTCGACCAGAACCGGCCGAGATGGATGCGCGCCCACCAGGTGAACGCGATGCCGGCCAGGGTCACGATCGTCAGCAGGTAAACGCCGGTCTCGCCGGGGTGCCAGAACGGCCTCTCGCCGAGAAGGCGCGAGGTCCACGGCGTGAACAGGATACCGCCGAGCACGATCAGCGCGTGGTAGCGACTGGTCTTGATCACCGTCACATGCTTGCGGGTCTGCCCGGACCAGAACGAGGCGCCGACCCAGCTGGCGAGCCAGATCAGCCAGATGATGGCGAGCAGGGAGGTGGGCCAGGTGGTGGTCCAGCCGCTGAACGCAACTGACGAGATGGGGCTGGCATCGCCGGACATGTCTTGGAAACCGTTATGAGACGTGGGACCGGCCGCTCTTAGCTATTCGGCCGCGGTGCGAAAAGGGTGTTGTTTCTCGTCGAGCCGCTTGGCCTGCTCGGAATCGAGCAGGAAGGCGATGGTCTCGCGCAAGGTGGGCTCGATCGGGCGCGGGGCATAGCCGAGCTCCCGCTTGGCCTTGTCGATCGACAGGTCCGAGGCGGAGCGGGCGATCCGCACGCCCTCGGCGGTGCCGGAGGGGCAGCGCTTGGTGAGGTGATCGGAGATGAACTCCAGCATGCCGGCCGAGAGCTCCGCCAGGCGTCCCGGCACCGAAACGGTCACATGCTTGCGGCCGCTGATCGCCGCCATCAGCTCCAGGATGCGGCTGAGCGGCAGGCTCTCGCCGCCGAACACGTAGCGGCCGCCGACCTTGCCGCGTTCCATCGCCAGGATCAGGCCCGCGGCGACGTCGCGAACGTCGACGAGATTGACGATGAAATCGAGATAGAGCTGCACGCGGCTGTCCAGGAAGTGTAGCAGCATTTGCGACGGCGGTGTCAGGTTGCTGTCATGAGGCCCGATCGGCATCGTCGGCGTGCCCACCACGACGGGAAAGCCGTCCGCGGCCGCGGCCATCGCGCGCGCCTCGGCCAGCGCCTTGGAGCGGGTATAGGCGCCCGGCATCGCCTCAGCCGGCGGCGCGGTCGGCGCAGCAGCGGCGCCGGTCGAGCCCGGATAGTCGAACAGGATGGATTCAGTCGAGCAATGCAGGAAGCGGCGGACACGGCCGGCGCGCGCGGCGGCCAGCACCGTCTCCGTGCCGACGCAGTTGACCCGGTAGAAGTCCTCGCGGTCGGGCATCCACATGCCCGGCAGTCCGGCGAGGTGATAGACCTGATCGACGCCGGTAACCGCCTGCTTCACCAGGCCGGCATCGAGCACCGAGCCTTCGATATACTCGACATCGGCGATCATGTGGCTCGGCGAGCGGATGTCGAGCACCCGCACCTCGGCGCCCCGCGTCGCCAGTGCGGAGACGAGGTGGTGGCCGATGAAACCGCTGCCGCCGGTAACGAGGACTTTCATCAGGGACGCGAGCGTTGATCGCCTTGAAGACGGTCCGATGCCACCCGATCAGGCGACCAGTTCGGCGCGATGAGGTCGGCCACCGACGGCCGGAAACCCAACGCCATATACAATTTCGCCATCACGAACATCGGTCCAAGAAACAGATGCGCTGGATGATCCAGCAGAGACGGATTGTTCCGCTCGAAAAACTTGTGGCCCACGGCCTGCGACACCAGCCCGACGATCACGAGCGCGGCAAACAAGGCCCAGAGGGCCAATCCGTGGACGTGATCGGCAATCATCATGGCCGCAGCAAGGAACAGCACGGCGAAGGCCAGGATGCCGGCGCCGAGTGCGGCATCGAGCAGCAGCCAATACACCAGCACCGGCAGGGCCAGCACGGCGCCCAGGCTGATCCGGATGCCAAAAGCGTCGAAATGCCACAAGCTCAAGGGGAGCACGGCGCCGAGGAACAGCAGGATGATTCCGAGCACATGCATCAAGCCGTTGCGCGGATCGCGATGGTATTCGACGTAGTCGATCATCTGGCGTCGAAACATGGCGTTCATGACTGGCTCGCTCGTCACTGAGATCGACCCCCGCTCAATCGACGGCCGTAAAGAGGGGGCTATACCATCAAGCGGCTGCATGGACAAACCGACAATGATGCCCAGGGCACTCTGGCCGGCTGCGCGGAAAGCCCAATGCACCCGTCTGAGAACGGGTTCCATTGGCACCAGACGCCGAAAGAGTCCTTTGGAGAACAGTCGTGCCGGTGACGCCGCGGGTTCAAGGCGCCAGCGCAGACCTCGCTTGCGTCAGCTGCGGTGCTTGCGGGGGGCCTGCTTGCCGGGTGCGGCGGGAGCTGCCGGGGCCGCAGGCGGCGGAGCAGCCTCTTCGACGGTCTTCGCGACCGTCATGATCTGGATCTGCTGATTGACGGGGGCGGTCGGCTTCGACGGGTCGAGCAGTTGCTCCTCGCCGAGGCCGATCGACTGCAGCCGCTTGACCGAGATCTTGAAGGTATTCGCAAGAATGTCGCGGATCGCGTCGGCGCGGCGCTGGCTCAGGATGACGTTGGACTCGCGCTTGCCGTTGGCTTCGACATGGCCGACGATCAGGAAGGTGTAGGGCAGCAGGTCCGCATACACCATCGCGTCGGCGATCCGGCCGACGGCCTGATACGATTCCGGTCGGACGATCGGCGTATCCTGGTCGAACTGGATGTCGACGTTGAAGGCCGGCAGGTTCATGAGCTCCGGCGCAATCGGCGTCCGCTTCTGCGGCGGCGGCTCGTTGCGGCTGCGGATCTTGGAGCGTTCCTGGGTCTGCTGCTTGAGCGCGGGCAGATCGAGCGCCGGCGCGGTCTCGAAGCGGCTGAGCTGGCGCACGATATCCTCGCGCGTCACCTCCTGCGCGCGCGCAGGCGCGCTTGCCAGCAGCAGCGATGCGGCGATCAGTCCCAGCCGCGATGTCGACGTCCGCCGCATCAGCGATACCCCGCCTCGCCCAGGGATTGCTGGCAGCGCGCGCTGACGCCGTTGGTGGTCAGCAGGCAGGGAATCGATTTGCTGGTTTCCTTGGTCGAGCCGCCGCACAGCTTGACGATCTCACGTTGGCAAGCGTTCGCCACGGTGACGCGCGCCGAGATGCGCTTCTGGATCGCCTCGAACGCCTTGAAATACGTCGCCTTGCATTGCGGGGACACGACGTCCTGGTTACGCGACAGGCATTCCTTCAGCCGATTGGAATCGAGATTGACGCCGCGGCAATTGGCGGTGATGTCGGCGCCGCAGCTCGATGCGATCAGCCCTGCGGAGTCGCCAAAGCTCATCGTCTGCGCCGTCGCAAACGACGGCACGCTGAGCGCGATCGCAACAATGAACAGATTGCATCCCCGGACCATGCACGCATCTCATACGACGCGCGCCGCCACGGTCAAGGCCTAACCAAGGCGAAGTGTGAAGTTCGATTGCGATCGTGCGCGCAGCGGCGGATCCTGCCGTGGCCGCGAGGTCACGCCCGCTGCACGAAGCTGTCGACGACGTGCTTCTCGCCGGCCTTGTCGAAGGCGATGGTCAGCTTGTTGCCGTCGATCTTGATGACGTGGCCATAGCCGAACTTCTGGTGAAACACGCGGTCGTCAGGCGCGAACTCCGACGTGGCGCCGGTGGATTTCGCCACCAACTCGCCCTCGATGGTCAGCGGTCCGCGCTTGTTGCGGCCGAAAGTGCCGCCGAACGGATCGCGGCCGCTGAACGGCGATTGTGGCTCGCTGAAGCCGCTCTCGGAGCCGCCGCGCGCGGCGCCGGGACGCCGCGCCTGCGCGCGCTGCCAGCCGGGTGTCGAATAGCTCGATCCGAACGACTCGACATTGTCGAACCGCGACGGGCCGTAGCCGCCGGCGCCGCCCCAGCCTGAGCCGCCCTTGGATTCGGTGATCTCGACGCTCGCCGCCGGCAGCTCGTCGAGGAAGCGCGACGGGATCGTCGTGGTCCAGGTGCCGTGGATGCGGCGGTTGGTGGCGAAATAGATTTTCGCGCGGCGGCGGGCGCGAGTCAGGCCGACATGTGCGAGGCGACGCTCCTCCTCCAGGCCGGCGCGGCCCTGCTCGTCGAGGGTCCGCTGGCTTGGGAACAGGCCTTCCTCCCAGCCCGGCAGGAACACGTTGTCGAATTCCAGGCCCTTCGCCGAGTGCAAGGTCATCAGCGACACGGCCTCTTCGTCGCCAGCACCTTCGCGGTCCATCACCAGCGAGATGTGCTCGAGAAAGCCGTGCAAATTCTCGAACTCCTCCATCGAGCGGATCAGCTCTTTGAGGTTGTCGAGGCGTCCGGCCGCGTCGGCCGAGCGGTCCTTCTGCCACATCTCGGTGTAGCCGCTTTCGTCGAGCACGATCTCGGCGAGCTCCGTATGCGGCGTCACCTCGCGCTGGGCGCGCCAGCGCTCGAATTGCAGGATCAGTCCGCGCAGCGATCCCCGCGCCTTCGGCTTCAATTCGTCGGTCTCGACCACCGCGCGCGCCGCCTCGAACAACGGGATGCGGCGCTTGCGCGCGTGGTCGTGCAGCATCTGCACGGTGGCATCGCCAAGCCCGCGCTTCGGCACGTTGACGATGCGCTCGAAGGCGAGATCATCGGCCGGCGAGTTGATGACGCGCAAGTATGCCAGCGCATCGCGGATCTCGGCGCGCTCGTAGAATCTGGGGCCGCCGATGACGCGATAGGGCAGGCCGAGCGTGACGAAGCGGTCCTCGAACTCGCGCATCTGATAGGACGCGCGCACGAGAATGGCGACGTCGTTGAGATGCTCGCCCTTGCGCTGCAGCTCCTCGATCTCCTCGCCGATGCCGCGCGCTTCCTCTTCCGAATCCCAGGCGCCGGTGACGGTGACCTTCTCGCCCTCGACGTCCTCGGTGTGCAGCGTCTTGCCGAGCCGGCCTTCGTTGTGCGTGATCAGATGCGACGCGGCGGCGAGGATGTGGCCGGTCGAGCGGTAGTTGCGTTCGAGGCGAATGACCTTGGCGCCAGGAAAATCGTGCTCGAAGCGCAGGATGTTGTCGACCTCGGCGCCGCGCCAGCCATAGATCGACTGGTCGTCGTCACCGACGCAGCAGATGTTCTTGGGAGCAGTCGTGGCCGCGGAAACGTCCTTCCCCTCTCCCCCAAGCGAAGCGGAGCTTCGCAAGGTGGGAGAGGGTGCCGAGCGCAGCGAGGCGGGTGAGGGGTCTCTGTCCGCAGGCGCAGGAGCAAGCGGAGAGAACCCCTCACCCGGCTCAGTTTCGCTGCGCTCAACTGATCCACCCTCTCCCACAAGGGGAGAGGGGGCAGCGGCGGCTGTGGCGGGAGCACGCGTCGGCGCCTGCGACAGCAGCCGCAGCCACAGATATTGCGCGACGTTGGTGTCCTGATACTCGTCGACCAGGATGAACTTGAAGCGGCTCTGATACTGCCGCAGCACGTCCGGGTTCTCGCGGAACAGCCGGATGCTCTCGAGCAGCAAATCGCCGAAATCGGCGGCGTTGAGGATCTTCAGCCGCTCCTGATAGCTCGCATAGAGCTTGCCACCCTTGCCGTTCGCGAACACGGCGGCTTCGCCCGAGGGCACCTGCGACGGCGCCAGGCCGCGGTTCTTCCAGCCGTCGATCAGCCCAGCGAGCATGCGCGCCGGCCAGCGCTTGTCGTCGATGTTCTCGGCCTGCAGCAATTGCTTGAGCAGGCGGATCTGGTCGTCGACATCGAGCACGGTGAAATTGGACTTGAGCTGCACCAGCTCGGCATGGCTGCGCAGGATGCGCCCGGAGATCGAGTGGAAGGTGCCGAGCCACGGCATGCCTTCAACAGCTTGTCCCAGCATCTCGGCGAGCCGCGTTTTCATCTCGCGCGCGGCCTTGTTGGTGAAGGTCACCGACAGGATCTCGCTCGGACGCGCACGGCCCATGCTGAGAATGTGCGCGATGCGCGTCGTCAGCACACGCGTCTTGCCGGTGCCCGCGCCGGCCAGCACCAGCACCGGACCATCCAGCGTCTCGACAGCTTCGCGCTGCTCCGGGTTCAGACCTGCGAGATAGCGCGCACCGCCGCTCGCGGCGGCGCGGGCGCGGGCGGCAATGCCGCCCGGTGCGGGCTGGTGGTCAGGCGCAGGAAAGCGGCTCACGCGGTTGGGCTCGGTCATCAGCGAATCAGTCTCATCCCTCTGACGGCATCATACGACGACATCAAGGGGTCTGCAGGGAGGAGCCCTCATAGCAGGGATTGTCGGTGATATGGGGCCGCCCGGCGCGTTTTACAGCCCTAAATCGGCAGCCGGCGGGCGCTGCACGCCGGTTTCCGCCAAATTTGTTCCGCCGAATCGCGAATTTTTACCGCCCGAAAGCGCCGGAACCTTTGTTCCCGGCCTCGATTGTCCTGGCAACGGCGCAAGCTCCGCGTCGCTTTGAACCGCAATCGAGAGACAGAGGTCGTGTCATGTTAGGCTGGGTCGTCACCTTCCTGGTTATCGCATTGATCGCCGGCATCCTCGGCTTCGGCGGCATCGCCGGTGCGTCCATCGAGATCGCCAAGATCATCTTCTTCATCGCCATCGTGCTGTTCCTGGTGTCGGCTGTCGTGGGCCTCGCCCGCGGCCGATCCCGCGTGTAGTCGGCCTCATCCCCTGACAATGAGGTCGGCGAAGGGCGCAGTGCCTCGCAAGAGGTGCTGCGCCCTTTGCGTTGTGGCTCAGGCCGGCGCGGTCAGCGCGACCTGCACCTTGGCCAGCGCGGGATCGAGCGCGACGGAGGCGAGCCGGGCATCGTTGGACAGCGCCGTCAAAGTGAGCGTCTGATCCTGCACCCGGAAGATGCGACACAGCGTCGTCGTCTCGCTTTCGTCGCGCAACATCACCGAGAGCGGCGCGATGTGGTTCTCGTCGGCGATCTTCTCGGCGACCAGCGCCAGCCGCGTCGCCGCCGCCGCCAATTGCTCGGTGTGAT
Organism: Bradyrhizobium sp. USDA 4353; assembly: GCF_054063215.1. Classification (NCBI taxonomy): domain Bacteria; kingdom Pseudomonadati; phylum Pseudomonadota; class Alphaproteobacteria; order Hyphomicrobiales; family Nitrobacteraceae; genus Bradyrhizobium; species Bradyrhizobium sp. USDA 4353. The sequence goes on along the minus strand of NZ_JBSSGB010000001.1, from coordinate 18,303 downwards.
GGCCGGCTGTGTTGGCCGCCAGCGGCAGCCCTTCCTCGTTCGTCAACAGCACGGTCTCGAAGCGGCCGACCTCGGCGATCCGGTCGAGCAGCGGCACGAGCTCGCGGCGCCGCCCAGGGCGCGCGGCGAGTTGCGCGAGATCGAGCGAGATGCGCTCGCGTTCGACCAGCGGCGCCAGCAAGTCCTGGATCGCGCTGCGCAGGCTCGTCTCCCGCTCGCTGGCGTCGTGGCTGCTCTGGTCCTGCAACTGATTGAGGCTGGCGGCCTGCACTTGCACCTGCCGGCGCAGATGATCGCGGGCGACAGCGCCCTGGCGCGCACCGAACAGATAGCCTGCGGTCAGCAGCAGGATGGCGGCACCGAGGCCGCTCACGATGGCATAGAAGGTCATGGTCGCTTCGCTTCCGTGAGGTGATCGCAATCGTCGACACCGGCGATGCGCAGAACAGCCTTGCGATCGTTCGCGGCCGCCGCGGAGTCGCCGCGCGCGGTGCCTGCGCCGGCTGCGCTCACCGACATCCGCTGCGGCGAAATGCCGTCCTTCCTCAAGAGCTCCGCGACGGCCTTGGCGCGCGAGTAGCTCAAGAGCACGTTGAGATCCTCGCTGCCGCTGGCGTCGGCGTGGCCCTCGATCAGGATGGTCGCATCGCCATGCCGCGCGAGCGCCTTTTGCAGCACCGCCTGTGCGCGCTTCATGTCGCCCGGATGGGGCCGCGTGCTGCCGCGCTCGAACGCAATGGCCAGCGGTGCGAAGCATTCGGCGGGCGCCTTCGCAGCGCTCTGGGGCTCGGTGCGGGCAGTTGATACGGGCGGGGCAGGCGGCTCGATGGGGATCGCCGAGGGCAAGGGCATCGGAGGAGCCGTGATCAGTGCGGGCAGAGGCACCGGCGTGTCCTGCGGCTTCGGCGCTGGCTGGGTGATCATCGTCTGCGGCACGGCGGCCACGGTGTCCGGGGCAGCCGCTGCCTGTTGCCAGAGCGCGGCCGACATGACCGCGACAAGGGTCCCCGCGATGGCAAAGGCGGCCGCGAGCCAGGTTGGCGCATCTTCACCGGCGACGAGATACGCATCTGCGCGCGGCGCAGGCGGAGAAAACACGATGTTGGGCGAAGGCGCCAGCATGTCAGCCCACCGGCACCTTGAACCCCGGCACCTTGAACAATGGCGTGATCAGGTCGATGCCGCATTCGAGCCCGGCGCACCATTCGATGAACTGCTGCGACATCGCCTGGTCCGGAAACAGCGCGCCATGCTGTGGCGCGATGATCTCGATGTCGAGCGGCCGCACCATGTCAGCCCATGCCTTCATCACCCGGTTCGACACCATGTAGCGGCGGTGGAAGCCCTCCATGAAGCGGATATGCGCCTTGAAGTCGCGCGTCACGATGTAGTCGACGCCGATCGAGGCGCCGAGATCACCGCTGTAGAGGATCTTGGAGACGGGATCGTAGAGCTGGAAATTGCCCTCGCTGTGCAGGAAATGCGCGGGCAGCGCATAGAGCTTGCAGCCGGCGAGATCGAACACCATGCCTTCGTCGGGGATCGGCTTCAGCCGGTCGGCGACGATGTGGTCGAAGCCGAAATGCGGCACGAAGCGCGTCCACAGCGAGGAGATGTAGGCGTCGGCATCGGTGGTCATCAGCCAGCCATTGATGGCCGCGACGATGTCGGGGTCCTGATGCGACAGGAACAGATATTTTAGCCGGCCGCCCGAGAGCTCGCTGAAGGTCTCGCCCAGCACCTTGGAGTAGACCTTGTGGCCACCGGGATCGAGCAGCATGCCGACGCGGTCGTGGATGATCAGGTGCTGGTTCGCCTGCACGGCGAGATCGCCGGCGCTGAAATCCTCCAGCAGGATGTTCTTGTGAACGCCGTCATCATAGAGGACGGTATTGGCCATGTACGCACCTCCTGCCGGCGCGGCGCGCCGGCCCATTTGTATGATTGCGCTACAGCACCTTCTGCAGCGACCGGACGGCCTCGCGCATGTCGAAGAAGGTCAGGCCCAGCTTGCTGTTCTCGTTGGTCAGCGCCAGCAGCAGCGCGCCGCGGCCGGCGCTGACCAGCACGGCGTAGCCGGACTCGCCGCGAATGATGACCTCCTGCAGATGGCTGCGGCCGAGCTCCATGGCGGCGCGGCCGCCGAGCGAGAGAAGCGTCGCAGTCATGCCGGCGACCCGCGTCTCCTCCATGTCGGCGGCGAGCACGCTCGCGATCATCAGCCCGTCCTCGGAGATCAAGGCGCAGGCCTCGACCCCGAAGGAGTCGCTCTGCAGCTTGCGCAGCACGCGGTTGATTTCATCGAGCCGTGACATCGGCTTCTCCTCGACGGCGGGGCGGGGGGCAAACCTGGATTGAAACTGATGCTGGGTCATGCTGTCGTCTTCACTCGGTGCAATTGAAAGATTTGAAATCTCTGGATCGGCTGGCTGCTCATTAGTCTCAGGATCGTCCGTCGGATCCGGTGCGGTCTGCGCCCGGGTTTCGAGCGTCTCCACCGCGTCGTCCAGCGCGCGCTGCTCGGCCTTGATGCGGGATCGGGAGACGGGCGGATCCATCGCCTGCAGCTGGGTCACCAGCGCCTGGCGTGCGGACTGATAGACTTCGGCCCGACGCTCGGGACTGGAATCGGGCAGGTTCTCCATCGCGCGCGACAGCAGGATGAAGTAGTCGGCGGTGGTCACGGGGACGGCCGCGACATCGTCATGCGGTCCGTGCGCTCTGCTCAGCAGGCTTGCGAGGCGTCCCATCGCTCTCTCGTCAACTCTACGCAACTAACGATGCGTAAGGTTAGGCCGACGCAAGGAACGCGACGAATGATCTGAATCAAATTAACTAAAATCAGGGCGAGATGCGCAATCCGGCCGTCAAATCGACCGAGGCCAAGCATCATACCGCCAGGATTGCCTTCGGGATGCCGCGATGCCGCCGCTTTCGGCGCAACTGCGCCTCTGTTGCAGCCAGAATCAGCTACGATGACGGCAAACAATGGCGCATGGGGAGGGTAGCGTGGACGTTCGGGACTACGTGCAGCGCGATGCGACGGCGTTGGCCGCTGCGGTCAAGGCGGGCGAGACCAGCGCGGCCGAGCTGCTGCAGCTCGCGCTGACGCAGAACGAGCGGGCCCAGCCCCGGACCAATGCCGTCTGCAGACTGATGGAGCGCGAGGCGCGTACCCAGCTGGCGAAGCTGGCCTCCGGCCCGTTCACCGGCGTGCCCTTCCTGATCAAGGATTGCGCGCAGGACTATGCGGGCCTGCCGACGGCCTATGGCAGCAAGGCGCTGTCCGCCGTGGTCGCCGCCGAGCATGCCTCTGTCGTCAGGCGCTATCTCGAAGCGGGCCTGGTGATCTTCGGCAAGACCAATCTGCCGGAGCTCGCGCTCAAGGGCGTCAGCGACTCCCGAGCCTTCGGCCGTGTCAGCAATCCCTGGAATGCGGCGCATACGCCGGGCGGCTCCAGCGGCGGTGCCGCCGCGGCGGTCGCCTCGGGCGTGGTGCCGATGGCGGCCGGCAATGACGGCGGCGGCTCGATCCGCATTCCCGCCGCGTGTTGCGGCCTGTTCGGGCTGAAGCCGTCGCGCGGGCTGGTGTCGTCAGGGCCCGGCTTCGGCGAATACTGGTTTGGTGCCTCCTGCGAAGGCGTGATCTCGCGCAGTGTCCGCGACACGGCGCTGGCGCTCGACGTCATCGCGGGCGCTGAGCCCGGCGATCCGTTCCTGGTGGCCGAGCCCGGCGTGGTCTTCGCCAACGTCACGGCGCGCGATCCCGGCCGGCTGCGCATCGGCTATACCACGGCCTCGCCGATCGGCACCGAGGTTCACAATGAGGCGAAACTCGCGGTCGACAGCGCGGTGAAGCTTCTGCAGGGTCTCGGTCACGAATTGGAAGAGGCGACGCCCGACCTCGACGGCGCCGCGCTCGCGACCTCGTTCCTGCACATCTATTTCGGCCAGGTCGCAGCCCTCGTGGCCGATGCCCGCGCCAAGGGCGCGAAGCGCGAGGAGTTCGAGCTGCTGACGCGGGTGCTGTCGACGCTCGGCGGCGCGATCTCGGCGGGCGCACTGACCAGGCAGCTCCTGAAATGGAACGGCTTTGCGCGCGCGCTCGCGGGTTTCCATGCGCGCTACGACTTGCTGCTGACGCCGACGCTCGCGCATCCGCCGGTCAGCCACGGGCAGGGCGATCCGTCGACCGCCGAGCAGACCCTGCTCGACATGCTCGACCGCATCGGCCTGCTCGGACTGCTGACACGCTGGGGCGCGCTCGACGGCATGATCGACAAGATCGCCCGCGACAGCCTGCAATACGTCCCGTTCACGCAACTCGCCAATCTCACGGGCACGCCGGCGATGAGCGTGCCCTTGCATTGGACCGCCGACGGCCTGCCGCTCGGCGTGCAGTTCGTCGGCCGCCTCGGCGACGAGGCGCGGCTGTTGCAACTCGCCCGCCAGCTCGAAGAGGCGCAGCCCTGGTTCGATCGCCTGCCGGACTGGGTGCGATCAGACTGATCGTTTCGCCGGCATGCCGATGGCGCGGCCGAGCCCCTCTGGGCGCGGCAGCGCAGCATGCGCCTGCAACACGCGGCCGATGTTGGCCTGGATGTCCTGAGGGAACGGCGCGACCTTGCGCTTGGTCATGTCGATATGAACCGACATGTTCTCGGAGGTCGCGGAGATCCAGCCTTCGCCGGCGTGGCGCAGCTCCTCGAAGGTGTGCAGCCGTTTCTCGTCGGCGGCGATCAGCCACACCGCGATCTGAACGGGATCGCCAAGATGGATCTCGCGCAAGTACCGCACATGGCATTCGGCGGTGAAGGTCGAGCCCTGGCGCTCCTTCATATAGGCCGGGCCGATGCCGAGCTCGGCCCAGATCTGGTCGATCGCGCGGTCGAACATCACGTTGTAATAGGCCATGTTGAGATGGCCGTTGTAGTCGATCCATTGCGGCTCGATCTGCATGATGGACGACAGGAACGGGCCTGTGCCGGCCTGTGTGGGCACTGCATTATCGCTCATCGGCTCTACCGTTTGCTCCCTTGACCCCTGTTGCGTCCTTTGCCACGGTCCGCCCAACTTCCGGAGGACAAAGTGGCGACGACGATCCCTCATCACGACCTGAAGCGGCCCGCGCCGGAGGCGCTGAAAAGCGCGCTCGACGCGCTCGCCGCCCGCTTCGGCAACAAGCTCATCACCTCGCAGGCCGTGCGCGAGCAGCATGGCCATACCACGACCTGGCTGCCGACGCAGCCGCCGGATGGCGTGGTGCTGGCGCAGGAGACCGCCGACATCCAGGACGTCGTTCGCATCTGCGCCCCGCTCGGCGTGCCGATCATCCCGTTCGGCACCGGCACCTCGCTGGAGGGCCAGGTCAACGCACCTGCGGGGGGCATCTGCATCGACATGCGCGACATGAACAAGGTGCTGGAGGTGCATGCCGAGGATCTCGACTGTGTCATCCAGCCCGGCATCACCCGCAAGACGCTCAACGAATATCTGCGCGACCAGGGCCTGTTCTTCCCGATTGATCCCGGCGCCGACGCGTCGCTCGGCGGCATGGCCTCCACGCGCGCCTCGGGCACCAATGCCGTGCGCTACGGCACCATCCGCGAGAACGTGCTGGCGCTGAAGGTGGTGCGCGGCGACGGCGAGATCATCAAGACCGGTACGCGCGCGAAGAAGTCCGCCGCCGGTTACGACCTCACTCATCTGTTCATCGGCGCCGAGGGCACGCTCGGCATCATCTGCGAGATGACGATCCGGCTGCGCGGCATTCCTGAGACCATCGCAGCCGCATCGTGCTCGTTCGAGACCGTGCGCGGCGCCTGCCAGGCGACGATCCTCGCGATCCAGACCGGCATTCCGATGGCGCGCATCGAGCTGCTCAACGCGGCGCAGGTGCGGGCGTGCAACGCCTATTCTAAGCTGACCCTGCCGGAGACGCCGCTGCTGCTCCTGGAGTTCCACGGCAGCGAGGCCGAGGTCGCCGAGCAGTCGCGGAATTTCGCCGAGATCGCCAGGGAGTGCGGCGGCGGCGACTTCGCCTGGACCACCAAGCCGGAGGATCGCACCAGGCTGTGGCAGGCGCGGCACGATGCCTATTGGTCCGTCAAGGCCATCCGCCCTGGCGTCGGCGTCGTCGCCACCGACGTCTGCGTGCCGATCTCGCGTCTGGCCGATTGCGTCGGCGAGACCGAGGAGGATCTCGCGCGTCTCAAGCTGACCTCGCCGATCGTCGGCCATGTCGGCGACGGCAATTTCCACTGCTCGCTGATGTGCGACGTCGACGATGCCGACGAGATGGCCCGCGGCGAGGACTTCATGCATCGCCTGGTCGAGCGCGCCCAGGCGATGGGCGGCACCTGCACCGGCGAGCACGGCATCGGCCAGGGCAAGCAGAAATACCTGAAATCAGAGCTCGGCCAGGAAGCCCTCGACGCCATGCGCGCCGTCAAGCAGGCGCTCGACCCGCAGAACATCTTCAACCCCGGCAAGATCATCCCGGCGGCGTGAGCGCATTATTGATCTAGACTAAGTTATCGCCGCACGATCCGTGGTGCGCCCCCTCTCCCCGTTCTTACGGGGAGAGGGTCGGGGTGAGGGGCAGCCGCGCGGGTGATGTGTGTGGTGAGACCTGTACCCCCTCACCCGGATTGCATCTGGCGATGCAATCCGACCTCTCCCCGCCTTAGCGAAGCTTCGCTTCGCCCTGGCGGGGCGAGGTTGCACTGCGCCAGCTGCGAGATCGGGGCCAAAAACTTCGTACGACAGAGCAATCAGATGCTGATGCATGCGGCGCGTGCTTAAGCGCTGACTACTCCGCGGCCTCGCTCTTGCCCTCGATCAGCAGCACATCCAGGCTCTCGATCTCCTGCATCGCACGTCCCGCGATGCCCTGCAGATCGCCATACAGTCCCGCCGTGGAATCCAGCACGCCGCGCAGCTGCTCCTCGCGCTTGGCCCAGAGCCGCATCATGGTCTTGCGCTCGCGATCGAGGTCGGACTGCATCTCGGTGAAGCGCTCGACGATGGCGTCGATGCGGTGGCGGAAGCGGGGACCGGTCAGATAGGCGTAGACCATCTCCATCTTGGTCTGCTGGCCCTCCTGCGCGAGCTTGCTGCAGGCGACGTCGATCAGCGACTGACGCAGCGCCTGCGACAGCGGCAGCGCGAAGCGCGGCTCGGCAACCCAGACGCCGTCGATCAGGTCGAAGCCGTCGACGCCCTTTGGCAAAGCGGTGGAGACGATCAGCGCGATATCCGCCTTCGCCGCGCGCAAATCGTCGCGCAGCTTGACCAGCCAGCCATCGCTCCAGTTCTTGGTGCGCTTGGATTCCCACAGGATTGCGCCGCAGGCCTGGCCGCCTGGGCCGACCACGCGATGGATCACGTCGCCGCCGAACTCGCCCTTCGGCACGGGCTCGACGAGGTCGCGCGGAAAGCGCGCGCGTAGCTGTGATTCCAGCTCGATCTCCAGCGCCTCGCCCTGGAGCTGCTGCGAGCCCTGCTCGGCCTTGCGGCGGAGCTCCTCGATCTGCCGCTGCATGCCGGCGATCTGGGTTTCCTTCTCGGCGACCTTGGCCTTCAGCGACTCCTCGGCTTCGAGCCGCGCCTTGTCGCGGACCGCGACCAGATTTTCCTGCACCTTGGTCTCGATGGTGAGATCGAGCTCGCGTCGCGCTTCGTCGAGCTCGCGCTGCTTGCGCAGCATCTCGGCCTGCGCCTTCTGCGCATCCGCGAGCTTGGCGTCCTTGCTGACGATCACCTGATGCAGCTCGGCGAGCTGGCGATCGCGGTTGCTCATCTCATCGGCGACGGCCTGGCGCGCCCGCTCAGCCTCGGCCTGCGCGATCGCCGCGCGCTCGGCCTTCAGCTTGGCGGCGACCTGCTGGTCGATGGCAGCCTTGGCCTGCGCGATCTGCTCCTGCGCGGCCTTGAGCTGCGCTTCGCGGCGGCCGAAATCGGCCTCCTTGGCTTGAAGCTGCTTCTCGAACTGCCGGCGCGTCTCCGCGATCAGGGGCGCTGCGAGCTGCTCGGTGAGCTTGATCTCGGTGCGGCAGGAGGGGCAGACGATCTGAGGATCGGTCATGATTCGCATCTCTCCATGGGAGCCGAATCTAACCGGCCGCCGCGCGGCGTTTAACCCACGCGGACGGCTTATCCCATGCAAATATCCGCGATTCCCGGGCGACTACGCCCCGTGCGGCTTGGCCTCGGGCTCCGCCTTTGCGTCCGGCGCCTTGATCCGGAACCAGGCGACGTAGAGCGCCGGCAGGAACAGCAAGGTCAGCACGGTGCCGACGATGATGCCGCCCATCATCGCATAGGCCATCGGGCCCCAGAACACCTCGCGCGCAATCGGGATCAGCGCGAGCGACGCGGCGGCTGCGGTCAGCATGATCGGCCGCATGCGGTGCTCGGTCGCCTCCATCACGGCCTCCCAGGGCGGCCGCCCTTCCTCGCGCAGATGCTCGATCTGCACGATCAGGATCACGGAGTTGCGGATCAGGATGCCGATCAGCGCGAGCACGCCGAGAATGGCGACGAAGCCCAGCGGCGCGCCGCTCGGCAGCAGCGCGGCGACGACGCCGATCAACGCCAGCGGGGCCACCGCGAACACCAGGAACAGCCGCTGGAAGCTCTGCAGCTGCAGCATCAGGATGGTGGCCATCGTGAACAGCATGATCGGCACGACCGCGATGATCGGCGCCTGGCTCTTGGCGCTTTCCTCGACCGCGCCGCCGGTGACGACCTTGTAGCCGGCCGGAAGCTTGGCGTTGAAGGCCGCCAGCGCCGGCTTGAGCTGATCGACCACCGTGTTCGGCTGCACCTGGTCGATCACGCTCGCCTTGAGCGTCACCGTGGGCAGGCGCGAGCGGCGCCAGATCTCCGGCTGCTCGATCTGGTAGCGCAGGGTCGCCAGCGCGGCGAGCGGGATCGACTGGCCGTTGGAGCCGGACAGTTGCAGGTCGCGCAGGGTCTCCAAGGACTGCCGCTCCTTGGCCTGGGCGCGGCCGCGCACGTCGATCAGGTAGATGTCGTCGCGCACCTGGGTGATCGAGGTGCCGTCGAGCACGCCGTTCAGCGCGTTGGCGATGTCGGAGGAGGTGACGCCGAGCTGGCGCGCCTTGTCCTGCAGCACGTCGACCTTCACGACCCGCGACGGCTCCATCCAGTCGAAGATGACCGCGCCGAGATGGTTGTTGCCGCGCATCACGCCGGCATACTCCTGGGCGATCTCGCGTACCTTGGCGACCTCGGGCCCGCTGACGCGGTACTGCACGGGGCGGCCGACCGGCGGGCCGATGTCGAGCAGATGCACATAGGCATCGGTGCCGGGGAAGGTCTTGGTCAGATAGGCCTGCAGCTTGCCGCGCGCGCGATCGCGCGCCTCCAGGCTCTTGGTGACGATGATGATCTGGCCGAACGAAACGTCGGCCGGCTGCACGTCGAACGACAGCACGAAGCGCTGCGCGCCGGAGCCGACATAGGTCGACCAATGGTCGATGTCCGGATCGCCCTTTAGCGCCTCCTGCTCGAACTTCGCCATCTGCGCATTGGTCTCGGCGATCGAGGAGTTCTGCGGCAGGTTGAAGTCGATGACGAGCTCGTTGCGGTCGGAGGAGGGGAAGAACTGCTGCTGCACGAAGCGCATGCCGAACACCGACAGCGCGAACACCAGGACGGTCACGATGATCGTGGTCCAGCGGTTGCGCATGCAAGCATTGAGCATGGCGCGGAACATCCGCGTCAGACGGCCGCCCTCGGCGTGATGGGCCGGCAGGGTCGCGGGCAGGATGGTGACGCCGAGCAGCGGCGTGAACAGGACTGCCACGATCCACGACACCACCAGCGACACCGCGATCACGACGAACAGCGTGAAGGTGAACTCGCCGGCGGCGCTGCTGTTGAGGCCGATCGGAATGAAGCCGGCGACCGTCACCAAAGTGCCCGTCAGCATCGGGAACGCGGTCGACGTGTACACGTAGGTCGCGGCCTTGCGTAAGCTGTCTCCCACTTCAAGCCGCGCCACCATCATCTCGACCGCGATCATGGCGTCGTCGACCAGCAGGCCGAGCGCGATGATCAGCGCGCCGAGCGAAATGCGCTGCAAGGAGATGCCGGTATAGGCCATGAACAGGAAGGTGATCGCGAGCACCAGCGGGATCGAGATCGCGACGACGAGGCCGGCGCGGACGCCGAGGCTGACGAAGGAGATCGCGAGCACGATGATGACGGCCTCGTACAGCGCCTTGGTGAAGCCGCCGACGGCCTCCTCGACGATCTTCGGCTGATCCGAGACGAGATGCACGCCGACACCGACGGGCAGGTCGGCGACGACCTTGGTCATCTCCTCCTTCAGCGCCTCGCCGAAATCGAGCAGGTTGGCGCCGGCCTTCATGCCGATCGCAAGCCCGATCGCCGGCTGGCCGTTGAAGCGGAACAGCGAGGTCGGCGGATCCTCATAGCCGCGGGTGATGGTGGCGACGTCGGTGAGCGGGAAGAAGCGGTCGTTGATGCGCAGATTGATCTGCTTCAGGCTCTCTTCGGAGGTGAACTGCCCGGAGACGCGCACCGCGACCCGCTCGGGTCCGGCCTGCAGCACGCCCGACGGCGACACCGCGTTCTGCGCCTGCAGTGCGTTCAGGATCGTGCGTTGGTCGATGCCGAGCGCTGCCACCTTGCGCGGCGAGAATTCGAGATAGATCACCTCGTTCTGGGCGCCGACGATGTCGACGCGGCCGACATTCGGCACCGTCAGCACCTTGGCGCGGACCTCCTCGACGCGGTCACGCAACTGGCGCTGGCTCAGGCCGTCGCTGGTGAAGGCGTAGATGTTGCCGAACACATCACCGAAACGATCGTTGAAGCCGGGGCCGACGACGCCCGAGGGAAAGTCGCCCTTGATGTCGTTGATGAGGTTGCGGACCTGCAGCCAGGTCGGCACCACGTCGCGCGCCTTGGTCGTGTCGCGCAGATTGACGAACACCGTGGTCTGGCCGGGCACGGTCAGGCTCTTGGTGTAGTCGAGCGCCGGCAGCTCCTCGAGCTTCTTCTCGATGCGATCGGTGACCTGGCGCGTCATCTCCTCCGCGGAGGCGCCCGGCCATTTGGCCTGGATCAGCATCGTCTTGATGGTGAAGGCCGGATCCTCCTCGCGTCCGAGATGGATGTAGGAGAACAGGCCCGCCGCCATGAAGGCGATCATGAAGTACCAGACCAGCGAGCGGTGCTCGAGCGCCCAGTCGGAGAGATTGAAGGACTTCACGGCTGCGTTTCCTGATCGATGCGGATGGCTTGGCCATCCTTGAGACTGTTCACGCCGGCGGTGACGACACGCTGCCCGGCTTCGAGGCCGCCGGTGATGCGGAGGCTGCCGTCCTCGTTGGTGGCGGCCGTGATTTCCTGCCGCTTCACCGTCTTGCTCGCTGCATCGACCAGCCAGACGAAGCGCTTGTCGTTCTGCTCCAGCACGGCCGAGCGCGGCAGGCGGATCACCATCTTCTGCTCGGCGTCGATGCTGGCCGTGACGGTGGTGCCGAGGCGCATGATCTCAGGCGGATTGTCGAGCGTGATGCGGATGCGGCGCGTGCGCGTCGTGGCGTCGGCGCGCGGCGCGATCTCGCGCACCTTGCCGGTCGCGCTGACGCTCGGATCGACCTGCAGCCGCACCGTGAACGGCGTGCCCGCCTGCAAGCCCCCGGCGATGTCGTCGCCGACGTCGATGACCGCTTCGCGAATGTCCGGCCGCGCCACCGTGACCACGCTCTGGCCCGGCGATACCACCTGGCCGACCTCGGCGCTGACGGCGGTGACGATGCCGGCGAAATCGGCTTTCAGTTGCGCGTAGCCGAGCTGCTCGCGCGCCTTGGCGAGATTGGATTGCGCCTTGATCACGGAGGCCTGCGCGGCCGCGCGCGACTGCTCTGCGCTCTCCAAGGTCGCCTTGGTCGTCGCGTCGGTTTCCAGCAAGGTGCGCTGGCGGCCCTCGGTGCCCGTCGCATTGGTGAGCTGCGCCTGGCTGCGCGACACCTCCGCGGCAGACGCGCGCACCGCAAGCTCCAGCGCGGCCGGATCGATCGCGGCGACCACCTGATCCTGCGTGACCTTGTCGCCGACATAGACCGGACGCGCGATCAACCGTCCCAGCACACGGAAGCTCAGATCAGCCTTGTAGCGCGGCTCAATCGTGCCGGTGACGGCGGACGCGTTGGCGGCCTGCGGCTCGACCTTCATTGACAGCACCGGCCGGACCGGCTCGGGCGCCTCGGTCTTCTCATTGCAGCCGGCGAGGACGCCGAGCGCGAGCAGGGGAAATACAGAACGCATCGGCATCATCACGACCGCGCCTCCTCGTCAAAGCGGACCTGTTGCCCGACGCTCAAGAGCTTGCCGCCCTCGGTGACGATGCGGTCACCGGGCTTGAGCCCGCTGGACACGATGATCGTGCCGGTCTCGTAGTCCTCGATCGTGATCGGCTTGAGCGACACCGTCTTGTTCGCGTCGACCAGCCACACCGCCGGCGTCTTGCCCGCGGCGTTGAGCGCGCTCCATGGCAGCACGATGCGCTGCTCCGGCTTGATGAAGCCGGTGGCGCTGACGGCGCTGCCGAGCACCATCTCGGGCGGCGGATTCTCGATCGTGATCTTGACGCGGACGGTGCCCGACTTCGGATCGATGGTCGGCGACACCTCGCGCACGGTGCCCTTGGCGGTGACCGAGGGATCGGAGAGCAGCGCCAGCGCCACCTTGCTGTCGTCGAATTTCAGCGACAGCGCGGCCTCGTAGACATCGATGACCGCATCGCGGCTGCCGTCATGCGCCAGCGTGAACACCGATTGCGCCGCCTGCGCGACCTGGCCGACCTCGATGTTGCGCGCGGTGATGGTGCCGTCGGCATCGGCACGCAGCTCGGTGTAGGTCAGCGCGTCCTTGGCGGTGCCGAGCTGTGCTTTCGCGGCTTCCAGCGATCCTTCTGCCGTGCGCAAATTCTCTTGCGCCTGGTCGAAGGTCGCGCGGGTGGTGAACCCGCTGGTGATCAAGGTCTGCTGCCGGTTGAAGTTGGAGGTCGCGACCTTGACCTGCGACTCCGCGGCCACCACGGCGGCCTGGGCGGAATCGAGATCCGCCTGCTGCTCGGCCGGATCGATCCTGGCGAGCACCTGCCCGGCCTTGACGTGGGCGCCGACCTCGACCAGCCGCTCGGTGACGCGGCCGCTGACGCGGAACGACAGCTCGGCCAGCACGCGCGCCTGCACGTCGCCGGTCAGCGTGATCGATTGCCGCCGCTCCGACAGCTTCACCATCTCGGTCCGGACCAGCCGCGCCGGTGGCGCGGTCGCGGCCGTCTTCTGCTCGCAGCCCGCGAGCAGCAGACCGACCGCGGCGCAGCCGAGCGCTGCGAGCAGGCGGGAGCGTGAGGTGCGCGCCGCAGGGGAAGATCGCGTGGATGGAATCATGGGTTGCACGTTCGGCTCGGGCCTGAGGGTTGATCGTCGTCGCTCCGACCTGGGCTCGCAGCTGCGGTCGTCGCGAGTCCGGCGCATTTTAGGACGTTTGCACATCGCGCCAATGAACCCGCGCCGGGGTCGCCGGTTGGCAGGGTCAGGGCTTTCGGGAACGAGCAGATCATTGTTCCCTTGACAGCGCGTGAATTAGACAATCATTTCTAGAAAAAATTGTCTAGTAAAATTCCCGTTGGTGGGCCAAGAATCCCTCTGCCGGCAGGCACAGCGCTTCGCCGCGCACCGGGATGGCCATACGAGAGCGATGCAGGACGTGCGACGGAAAGACGTGACCAAGTCGGACGCTGCCACGCGCGGCACGGCGCGGGCGCCGCGCCAGGCGCGCGGGCGCGAGCGTCGCGAGCAGTTGCTCGACGCGGCCGCAGCGCTCATCGCCGAGTCCGGCCTGGCAGCGGTCAGCATGCATGCGGCGGCCGAGCGCGCGGGCGCATCGATCGGCTCGGTCTATCACTTCTTTCGCGACAAAGATCAGATGCTCGATGCCTTGGCCGAGCGGCATGATGCCGAGCTGCAGCCGGCGTTCGATCGCGTGCTGCAAACAAGCGACGCGGAGTGGGCGGCGCTGTCGCCCGCCGATATGATCGAGCAACTGATTGGCTGGGCGATCCGCTACTTCGTGCGCCATCCCGATGCGCTGGCGACGCTGGATCTGCACGACCAGGCCATGCATGCCGAGTTCAGGGCGGTGATCGACCGCGTGATGCGCGCGAGGCTCGGCGCCGAGCTTGGCGCGCAGGCTGCCACGACCTTCGACGCTGTCGTGCTCGGCACGCTGCTGTTCACGCGCGAGCAGGACCCGCGCAGCCGCGACGTTGTCGTTGCTGCTCTGCCTGAGATGATGGCGGCCTATCTGACGGCGCTCGAAGCGAAGCGGAAGCGGACGAGGGGCTGAGATACGGGCGGCGGATCGAGGCGATCAGCGCGGCTATTTGAACTGCCACTCGCTCTTCTTCCGATGGATCGCAATCAGGCGCGGCGCCATCGTGTCCTCGATCGGCTTGGCTGACAGGATGATCTGGTCCTCGCCGTCCCAGCGTTCGAACTCGTAGCGCCATTTGCTGTCCTCCGGCGTCCGATAGTGCCAATCCTTCAAGGTGCGATCACGTTTGGTCGCGATGATATCGATGCCCTCGGGCGGTCCCGACGAGCTCAGGCGCGCGGCGACCGCCACCAGCCAGCGCTTCTCCGGCGAGTAATGCGGCGGCGCGACGATGCCGATCTCGTCGCCATTGTCGCCGCGCACCAGGAGCCAATCGACGCCGTCGAGGCGGCCGCATTCCACCAGGAACAGATCATGCTCGGGGAAGTAGCCCGTCAGCTGAAACTTGACGCAGGCCTTGGTGTCGCCTTCGGCGCATTTGGCATCCTGGTTGCGATAGATGCGGCTGCGTCCGTTGCGGAACGTCAGCTTCAGCGCGGCGCCGCTGCGCTGGGCGAAGCTCGGGATCTGGGCAAGGCAGGCGGTCTCCGAGCGATCGAGGTCGCCGCGTCCCATGTCCTCGACGCAGCGGCCGTCCTGCGAGGGATGATCGACGACGGAGAAGGCAGGCCGCTCGGCATGCGTCCTCGTGCAGGTGATGAGGCAAAGCAGCGTGGCCCATCCGACGGCCCGCATCCTGCTCATCACAGTTGCCCCGCGGCTGACGGCGTATCGATGCGGTCGACGCTCGTGATCGGCAAAGGCTGCGGGCTCTGGACGCGCGCCGACGCGCGGCGCCGCCGGCCGCGCCGCCGTTCCGGGCCGCGATGGCGCCGGCGCGCGATGCCGTCCACCAGTCGGGCGATCACGCCGACCACGGCAAAGCTGACCAGCAGCGAAATGCACAGCAGCCCGAGATAAAGTTTCAGGACCGAGCTTGCCACGCAGGCAAGCGCGATGAGCGCGACAATGGCCAGAAGGCCTTTGACGGAGATCGACATGATGGGGCGTTTCGCTGAGAGCTGAGTGTTGAACTCACTCTAGCGTGAACATGCCGGCCGCCAAGCTGCGTCCAAATGGACGGTAAATTTTGCCGCAAGCGGATGCGGACAATCGAATGCGCCCGAGATCATTCGTCGTTGCCTGTAATCGCCATCAACTACGAGTTGTGAGCGTCCGGTTGTCTCCTCATGCGCTTCACGCACTGGTCGCGCCAACTGGAGTGAAGTTTGGATAGACCTGTCGCATCGCGGGTATTGTCCGGGTGCGGTCCTGTTCCAGGCGTGCCTCGGATGTCGCGACGGGTGACTAACAGTTCGGACGACGGCGGAATGCTCGCCACGAACACCTCTGCGACACGTGCGCCCCAAGACGAATTTTGTGAGTGCTCTCAGGCTGATTTGGCCTGTCCAGTCTTCTCGCCAAAAATATTCTTGTTTCGCTTTATCGGAAATTGTGGTTGTCTATCGCCATCCCGCCTCATGCAGAGGGGCGTACGCGTCGTCACGATACGTGGGGGTGGGGAGCGGTGGCCGTGTTGGCGGTGCGCGACGAGCGCTGTCCGGCGCGGACGCAAAAGCGTGTGGTCCTGGCGCCCCGAAGCTGGCGTCAAGTCTTTGGGCGATGATGAGCCCGCAGGCGACGGTGGCTAAAAGCCGGACACCGGGGAGAGCACGCCATAAGCGTGAAACCCATCGCGCAGGGAGGGCCGGGTCTGTCCGGCTGTACCTGTGGTTCCTGCCCCGTGCATTTTTCTCGCACGGGGGCCACGGGCCTCAGCCGAGGTCCGGCCTTCCCTGCGCCCTCTCGTCGCCGAGAGGGACACGACCGATGCATCACCCGGGCGCCATGCGCCGCGGGACTGCGATCTCACGTCCTGTGATGTCCTGATGTTCCTACTGATCCTCACGCTGCGCTCTTTGAAATGTGAATCAGTCATCTCCCCATCGTCGTCCCGGACAAGCTACGACGCGCGCCAGCGCGTTGCGGCGGCTCAAGGCCGGGACGACAGCGGAGTTTGGAGTTGCCGTAGGGTGGGCAAAGCGGCTGCCGAAGGCAGCAGCGTGCCCACCGTCGATCCGCGTCCGCGGTGCGAATGGTGGGCACGGCGCGTGATGCAGCGGCGCATCACATGGACTGCGGTGGCGCGCCTTTGCCCATCTACGGACGATCAGCGACGCATGCTGTCCGATGCAGCGCCCTCTCCCCTTGTGGGAGAGGGCATGCACGGCCCATCCACACGTGCGGTTGGGTGAGGGGTCCCTTTCCGCCAGCGACGCTCGTTGAGAGAAACCCCTCACCCAACCGAGCGTGCGGCACCTTCCTACATGCCCTCTCCCACAAGGGGAGAGGGCGCTTTATTGGACAGCGGCGTGTTCTCTACTGCGCGCCAGCCCACGCCGCGAGCACGGCGCGCTCGTCGCCGGTGATCTCGGTGATGTTGCCGGGCGGCATCGCGTTCGACCAGGCCGCGTTGCGCGCGATCAGCCGCGCGTTGCGCTGGATGTTGTCGGCGGTGTCGAGCAGCACGCCTTTCGGCGCGGTGACGATACCGTCCCACACCGGCTCGGCCGCGTGGCACATGCTGCAACGGGAGGTCACGATATCCGTGACCTCAGCGAAGCTCGGCGTCGCTACGGCCGCCGCCTTGGCGTCGCGCGGCCCGGCTGCCGACAACAGCAGGATCGCGATCATGCCCGCCGCGGCGACGCCCCACACCCACCACGGCGACGGGTTGCCCTTGTGACGCTCGTTGAAGAAATGCCGGATCACGGGGCCGAGCGCCAGCACGATGGCGACGATCGCCCAATTGTAGCGGGTGCCGAACAGCAGCGGATAATGATTGCTGATCATCAGCACCACGACCGGCAGGGTCAGGTAGTTGTTGTGGACCGAGCGCTCCTTGCCGGCCTTGCCGAGCTTGGGATCGGGCGCCTGGCCCGCGAGCAGCGCGGCCACGATCTTCTTCTGGTTGGGGATGATCACCGCGAACACGTTGGCGACCATGATGGTGCCGATGATCGCGCCGATCTGGTTGAAGGCGCCGCGGCCGCTCAGCACATGGGTGAAGGCGTAGGTGAGCGCGACCAGAAAGACGTAGCCGCCGATCGCGAACGGAAGCTCGTGCCTCGCCAGCCCGCTGCGACAGGCGCCTTCGTAGAGCAGCCAGGCCAGCGCCAGCGAGCCGAAGCTGAACAGGCCGGCCTGGACCGGCGTGAGATCGAGGATCGACTTGTCGACCAGGAACAGATCGGCGTTGAGATAGTACACCACGATCATCAGCACGAAGCCGGACAGCCAGGTGGTGTAAGCCTCCCATTTGAACCAGGTCAGCTCGCTCGGCATCTGCGCCGGCGCCACCAGATATTTGACGATGTGATAGAAGCCGCCGCCATGCACCTGCCAGGCCTCGCCCATCACGCCCTTCGGCAAGCCCTCGCGCGGCTTCAGGCTGAGGTCGAGCGCGATGAAGTAGAACGAGCTGCCGATCCAGGCGACGGCCGCAATCACGTGCAGCCAGCGAAAGATCAGGCTCAGCCATTCCGATACGATCGATGCCCACATCGTGCGGTTATCTCCTGGTGTTTACTCGAGCCCGCATCGCCAGGCTTGCGCAGTTCTCACCTCTCCCCGCGCGCGGGGAGAGGTCGGATTGCATCGAAAGATGCAATCCGGGTGAGGGGGGCTCTCCGCACGGTCGGTGGGTGTGGCTGCCCCTCACCCCAACCCTCTCAGCGCGAGCGAAGCTCGTCGCGCCCCCGTGAAGAACGGGGAGAGGGAGCACACCGTCCGTGCTGCGACGGCTGGATCTCTCTCTGCGAATTAGCAGCCAATATGAGTCTACGTGGTGCTCGTTCGATG